>NZ_CP192072.1:9600000-13772903 GCF_050942315.1 Nonomuraea sp. CA-143628 | reverse complement strand
GTGCGGTACCCCTCCTTCCTCTCGCGGCCCCCCGCGATCGATCGTTTACCGCCTGCCCAGTGCGGGCATTGGTGCTGTTGCGGCCTGATTAGTGGCGCTTCGCACACGTACGTCACAAGTCGTCGGCGCACCGTCACTGGCTGTCCACCGGGGCGAGTTATCCACATGGAGCTCCCACCCGCAAGGGCGGCCGGCGCCTTGGTCCACAGCGTGTCGGCCGAGCTGGACACCCACACCATCCACAGGCCATCCACAGGTTACGCACAGGCCTTGAGCGGCTCTGGGAGGGCTGACAGTAGCTCTGTGCACAGCTGTGTTCAAGCGTTGTCCACAGCCTAGTGGTACCTGAGTGCACATACTGTGGACGTGGCCGAGGATGTGGAAAACCCGCATGTGGATTAGTGGATAACCTCGTTCGCCGGGCCGCCAGTTTGACCTGGGGCATGCTTGCCCCGTAACGTGCCATGGTCGGCTTGTCACGCGACGGCTATTTCGCGTGCCCTCGCTCTCTTGGCAAGCCAGCCATGTGTGTATCAGCGCCCTTGCGGCGCACCTTCAAGCCTGGAGCCCACCCGTGAGCAAGCGTACTTTCCAGCCGAACAACCGTCGCCGCGCGAAGACCCACGGCTTCCGGCTGCGGATGCGCACCCGGGCCGGTCGCGCCATCCTGGCCGCTCGCCGCCGTAAGGGCCGCGAAACGCTGTCGGCCTGATCGACTCGCGTCCGATAGTCCGCCCGCCGGTGAAGTCCGCCGGCGGGCGATAGGCGTATATGGTGCTTTCCCGTCAATCCCGCATGCGACGCGGGGAGGAGTTCGAGGCGGCCGTCAAGCGTGGGAAGCGCGCGGGTCGTCCTACCCTGGTAGTGCATCTAAGCATTTCTGGGGATTCGACGCCTCTGGTTGGTTTCGTGGTGAGCCGAGCTGTGGGTGGCGCCGCCGTCCGTAACAAGGTCAAGCGGCGGCTCCGACACCTGATGCGGGACCGTCTCGACCGGCTCCCGCGAGGTAGCCTGCTGGTGGTACGCGCCAATCCACCGGCCGCGTCAGCGCGATACGAGCACCTTGCCGCCGAGCTCGACCTCGCGTTGGATCGTTTGTTCAGGCGGCGCGAGTCCGCGATGGATGGACACAGATGACGGAGCAGCCGCAAGGGATGCCGAGCCTCCCCGCTCGGGCATTGATCATCCCGATCCGGTTCTATCGGGCCTTCATCAGCCCGATGCTCGGTCCACGTTGCCGTTTCTATCCGTCGTGCAGTGCCTACGGGCTCGAAGCGATAGCCGTACACGGTGCATTGCGCGGCACATGGCTGACTGTCCGGCGCATCGGGCGGTGCCACCCATTCCATCCCGGAGGTATAGACCCGGTGCCCCCACGCCCGGTTCGGTCCCACGAAACGCAAGGGAGATAGCTCGGTGGAGCTGTCCTGGCTGAGCTGGCTCTATGAAGCCGTAGCCCATGTCATCATCTGGATCCATCAGGGATACAGCACATTCCTCAACCCGGACAGCGGGCTGACATGGGCCCTGACCATCATCACGCTGACCGTTTTCATGCGGGTCCTGATCTTCCCGCTCTTCCTGAAGCAGATGCGCTCGTCGCGCAAGATGCAGGAACTCGCCCCCAAGGTGGCAGAGCTCCGCAAGCGCTACAAGAACGACAAGCAGCGCATGAACCAGGAAGTCATGGCGGTCTACCAGGGCGCGGGCGCCAACCCGCTCGGTGGCTGCCTGCCCGTGGTCGCGCAGTTCCCCATCTTCATCTCGATGTTCACCGTGCTGCGGGCCATGGCCGACGGCCGCCCGGTCTACGGCATGTCGCAGCAGCTCGTCGACAGCGCCCGATCCGCGCACATCTTCGGCGCGCCGCTGCCGGCCAGCTTCTGGATGTCGCAGGCCCAGGTCGAGGGTTTCGGGGCCACCGTCGTCACGACGAAGATCGTGCTGGGCGTCTTCGTGGCGATCAGCTCGCTGACCACGTTCCTCACCGTCCGGCAGAGCGTCACCCGCTCCATGGCCCAGATGCCGGACAACCCCATGGCGCAGCAGCAGAAGATCCTGATGTACATCTCTCCGCTGTTCGCCTTCTTCAGCCTGAACTTCCCGCTCGGCCTGATCATGTACTGGGTCACCACGAACCTGTGGACGCTCGGTCAGCAGCACTGGTTCTACAGCCGCCACCCGATGCCGCAGTTCGACGCCAAGGGCAACGTGATCCCGGTCGAGCCGAAGGCCGGTCTGCTCTCGAAACTCCGTAAGGGCGCCACTCCGGAAGAGGAAGTGCCTTCCGCGCCGCCGGAGCCTAAGATCATTCGGCAGCAGCCCAGTCGTCAGTCCCGCAGCAAGCGCACCGGCAGCAAGAAGTCGTGAACACGAAGGAGAGGCCGGCCATGACCGAGGCCGAGCAGGAGAAGACTCCTGATCTCAACGCGCTCGAGCAGGAAGGCGAGATCGCGGCAGACTACGTCGAGGGTCTCCTGGATATCGCCGACATCGACGGCGACATCGACATGGACGTCGAGGGTGACCGCGCGATGGTCTCGGTCGTGGGCCTCAAGGGCACCGGCCTCGTCGGGCCCGAGGGGGAGGTTCTGGAGGCGCTCCAGGAGCTGACCCGCCTGGCCGTGCACCGGCAGACGGGGGAGCGGTCCCGGCTGATGCTCGACGTCGCCGGCTACCGCGAGCGGCGCCGCGCCGAGCTCACCAAGCTCGGCACCGAGATCGCCAACGAGGTGAAGGAGAAGGGCGAGCCCAAGGCGCTGCACGCGATGACGCCCTTCGAGCGCAAGATCGTCCATGACGCGGTGGCGGCCGCCGGGCTCCGTAGCGAGTCCGAGGGGGAGGAACCGCACCGCTACGTGGTCGTCCTCCCGGTCTGACCACACGTACGTACGCACACTCGCTCGCCGACCGGCCGCCGTCCCGCACTCGGGGGACGGCGGCCGGTTCGCGTGAGGGCATTCTTGATGTACGTACAGCTTGTCCGCTCCATGGTCTATTGCTCCCCTATTTGCCCTTTGGCATTTTTTGTGAAATTTGGAGCATTATGATCATTTCCAAGTCTTCCGCGACTTCCACCTCGGCGCGGAGTGCGGGGAGTGTGGCGCGCGTCCCTCATTCAGGGCGGCCCGCTAGTCTTCCCAAGTGATCGCTCACCTAGCCTTGAGTAGAGACCATCGCCCATGACCCCCGAGGAAGGGCCACCCACCAGTGACCGACGAGCTGCCGCCTCCGCCCGACGAAGCGCGTGAGCTGCCGCCTCCGCCCGATGTGGCGCGAGAGGTCTTCACCGGCGAGGCTTGGGGCCGCGCACAGGCGTTCGCCGAGCTCCTCGCCGGCCCTGGGGTGGTACGCGGGCTGCTGGGCCCACGAGAGGTCCCCCGGATCTGGGATCGTCATCTGCTCAACTGCGCCGTCGTCGCCGAGGCCGTGCCGCCGGAGGTGCGGCTGGTCGACATCGGCTCAGGCGCCGGATTGCCGGGGCTCGTGCTGGCGATCGTACGGCAGGACATCACGGTGACCCTGCTGGAGCCGCTGCTTCGCCGTACCGTCTTCCTGGAGGAGTGCGTCGAAGCGCTCAAACTGGACAACGTCGAGGTGTTGCGCGGTCGCGCGGAAGAGCTGGCGGGCAAGCGCGAATTCGACGTCGCCAGCGCCCGCGCGGTCGCGCCGCTTGACCGGCTGCTGAAGTGGGCCATGCCACTTCTTCGCGAAGGTGGCGAGTTGATCGCCATGAAGGGGGAGCGCGCCGCGGAGGAACTTGCCGAGGCGGAGCCCCAATTGCGGGCCAGCGGGGCGAGGACAGCCGAGCTTGTGACCGTCGGGCGCGGTAAGGTCGAGCCGCCTGCAACATTGGTTCGGGTGGTAGCAGGTCGCGCGCCGGAGCCCGGTAGGCGGCGACGAAGGAGGTGACGGTCGTGCCAATCGCGTCATGCGGTCTTGGCTGGCCGGACAGCCCTCTGTCCGAGAGTCCCAGCGGGGTTGGCTGGCCCGAAATGGGCGTGTCGCGACAGCGAATTCCTGGCACCGGCCTGCCACTGGTTGAAAGGATGGCCAACGTGACCCAGACCCCCCTAAACCCCGGTGATTCGCCGTTGGTACGAGAGGCGCTCAGCTCAGTGGTTTCACGTGAAACATCTGCCACCCAAACAGCCGTCGCCAAGGCGGGCGAAGCGCCTGGGGGAGGCGACGGCGCCTGGCCCAGGCCGCCCAAGTGCCGAGTGATCGCCGTGGCGAACCAGAAGGGTGGCGTCGGAAAGACCACGACCTCGGTCAACATCGCCGCCGCACTCTCGATGCACGGCCAGCGCGTACTCGTGGTCGACCTCGACCCCCAGGGCAACGCCTCCACGGCCTTGGCCACTGAGCACCGGGGCGATGTCCCGGATGTCTATCAGGTGCTCGTTGACGACTTGCCGATGGCCGACATCGTCAAGGAGGTGCCGGACATGCCGGGCCTCTACTGCGCCCCCGCCACCATCGACCTCGCCGGCGCCGAGATCGAGCTCGTCTCACTCGTCGCCCGCGAAGCCCGCCTCAGGCGCGCACTGGGGGCGTTCGAGGAGATCGAGCTCGACTACATCATCATCGACTGCCCGCCGTCGCTCGGCCTCCTGACCGTCAACGCCCTGGTCGCCGCCGAAGAGGTCATGATCCCCATCCAGTGCGAGTATTACGCGCTGGAGGGCCTGGGCCAGCTCCTCCGCAACGTCGACCTCATCAAGGCGCACCTGAACCCCACGCTCAGCCTGTCGACGATCGTCCTCACCATGTACGACGGCCGCACCCGTCTGGCGTCCCAGGTCGCCGACGAGGTCCGCGCCCACTTCGGGGAGACGGTCCTCAGCACGGTCATCCCGCGCAGCGTCCGCCTCTCTGAGGCGCCCAGCTATGGGCAGTCGGTGATGACGTATGACCCTGGCTCGAGTGGCGCCATGGCCTACATGGACGCCGCCCGGGAAATCGCCCATCGCGCCACCGTCTGACCTGTTCGCCGCGTCGTAGGGGGTCGATCCTGTACGTATGTCGTACGGCTTGAATGCGGCGGCTGCCGCCCTGCGAACCACCACCCGTTCCTCCGTTCACTTTCCACGGGCTGTCCGCCGATGGCCCCTTGCTGGGGGCTGGTCCCCGTCTCTTGGGTTCCGTATTCGTACGGACGATCCGCTGCTGCTCGTAGCCCGCATCCACGCAGACCAGCCCTTACCGCTCGTTCCCGCATCCGTATGGCCTCACCGCTCGCCTCCGGCATGAACACGGTCTTCACCGCGCTCGTCTGTCGTATGCCCACGGCCGTCACCGCTCGCCTCTAGCGTCCGCAGGGCCTCACCGCCCGCTTTCGGTATCCACACAGGACCGCTCCCGCTCGTCCCCGGCCCAATGCTCGCTTGCCGCGACGATCTACAAACGGCTTCAGCTCACGGACGACCCGTAGACCGCGCCCAGCTCCCCGCGCCCAGCTCCCCGGCCCTCCCGGCCTCTGCACCCCCGGCCCCGACCCTCCCGGCTCCCGGCTCGCGGCCCCCGGCTCCCGGCCCTCCCGGCTCCCGGCCCTCGGCCCTCGGCCCTCGGCCCCTGGCCCTCCTGGTCCACGGCCCCGACCTCCTCGGCCCTCCCTGCCCCTGCCCCTGCCCCGGGCCCTGCCCCGGGCCCTGCCCCGGGCCCGGGCCCGGGCCCGGGGCAGGGCCCGGGCCCGGGGCAGGGCTGCCGGACTCCCAGACCCCTCCAGATCCCCAGATCCCCGGTTCTCCGGGCTTTCGGACTCCCGCACCCCCCGGCCCGCCGCGCTTCTGTACTGCCCGACCACCGAGCTCCTCGTCCCCCGGGCACTTCCGGACCACCGAGCTCCTCGTCCTCGGCATTCCCAGACCGCCGAACTCGAGCGTGGTCGGGGTGAGCGTGGCGGGGCAAGCGTAGAACTCGGCCAGGCGGCGCCCCGACAGCCCTGTGGGAGCCTTGCAGGCCGAGTAGGGCCTTGCATGCACACTCATGGGACCGCGGTCGCTCACCATGCCCTCGAAGTCCGCGCACACCCACAGGGTCGTGATGCGGGGGCCGACAGCACGGCGTTCGAGGGAAACGCAGCACAACGCGACACGAGGCGGCGCCCACTCCTTGGGGACAAACCCCCACACTCCTGCTCCAAGATCCCAGTCTCTCCGAACGGTCTGTCTACGCGGCCAAACCCATGGGGTAGGGGGCCTGCCGAGTGCATGCCTGGTCGGATGTGTACGCGTGAGGTTGTGGCGGTGTAAATCCGGAGGAACCGCGTGTGGCGAGCGGGCACCCTGTTGCGTTGTCGACGGTAACCTCTCCTGGAGTGACCGGAATCGGCCCGGTGGATGAGGAGAAGCAGTGAGTCAGCATCGGCGGGGACTGGGCAAGGGACTCGGGGCGCTCATCCCGACCGGTCCCATCGTTGACACCACGGGGACAGTTGCCCCCGCGAACGGCGCGACGGCGGAGACCGCCGGCCCGAGGCCGATTGCTGGAGCGTACTTCAAGGAGATCGCCCTCAGCGCGATCGTCCCCAACCCACGCCAGCCCCGTGATGTCTTCGACGACGAGCGGCTCCATGAGTTGTCTGCATCCATCCGCGAGGTTGGTCTGCTGCAACCGATCGTCGTGCGCTCGGTGGGTGGCGGTAAGTACGAGCTGATCATGGGGGAGCGCCGTTGGCGCGCCTGCCAACTGGCCGAGCTCGACCCGATCCCCGCGATCGTCCGCAACACCCAGGACGACGAACTCCTCAGAGACGCTCTGATCGAGAACCTCCAGCGCGAGCAACTCAACGCCTTGGAAGAAGCCGCCGCGTACCAGCAGCTCCTCGATGACTTCCAAGCGACACATGAACAGCTTGCCCAGAAGGTCGGCCGATCCCGTTCTCACATCACCAACACCCTTCGCTTGCTGAACCTTCCGCCGGAGGTTCAGCTCCGCGTCGCCGCCGGCACTGTCAGCGCCGGCCATGCCCGCGCCCTCCTCAGCCTCGACAGCCCGGAAGAGCAGATCCAGCTGGCCAAGCGGATCGTCGCCGAACTGCTCTCCGTCAGAGCAGTGGAGGAGATCGTCTCCCTCGGCAGCTCAAAGGCGGCCCCCAAGGCCACCCGCGACCGCCAGCCCAACAAGCCGTCCGCGCCCGGCCTCGTCCACCTCGCCGACCGCCTCTCGGACCACTTCGAGACCAAGGTCAAAGTCGACCTTGGCCGCCGCAAGGGTCGCATCGTGGTGGAGTTCGCGACGATCGATGACCTTGAGCGCATCATCGGCACCATGGCTCCCGAGGCCGTCCGGGCTATGAAGGACTCCGAAGACTAACCCCTGTTTCACGTGAAACCATTGGCTGTTCCACGTGAAACCATGGCCCGCTTGGCGCCGCTTTGCCCGGATGGCTGTCCGCCGGAGTGGCTCGTGTTTCACGTGAAACACCACCAGCTCCGACGTCACCAACCGCCGCCATATGCGCTGGCGAGTCTCCCGAACGTCGAGGGGCGGTCTCGGCGGGGGCGGCCCATAGAGGCCGAGGGTGGGGTGTAAGGCGGGTCGCGGACGACCTATAGACGCCTTATGGGTGGGTCACGGGCGGGGCCGTGGACGGTGTTCCCCGCAGAGCGGTGTGGCTTCTCCGTCACTCAGCCCTGTTCGTCACTGGTAGAAAGCCCTGCGGCGAGATCGTGATCCACCGTTCAGCGGGACGCCTCCAGGCCGTGCTGTGGGCCGTAGGGCGGCCTGTGGGTTCCCACGCGCGTCGCGGCCAGGCGAGGTGGCACCACGGCCTCATAGCTCTCGATAGCTCTCGGTCCCTGCTTCGTCTCCTGTCGCCTCACGTCTCCTATCGCCCACCGCCTCAGTCGCTCTCGGGACTACACCGCCGTACCGGTCAGCGTCGCACCTTGAGATCACCCCGCCTTCGGGGCCGCACCCCATCGTGGGTTCGCGCCGCGTCGAGGGGCCGCGCCACGTCGTGGAGGCACACCGCATCTAGAGGGCGGGTCACGCCTCGTGCCAGTTGATTGGGAGGCGCCGCGTGAGGGAGACGCATGTCTTGGGTGCCGGCTGACGGCAGCCGGGTGGCGGCTTCGGCGTTGCGCCGTGCCTTCGATGCCCCGCATTCGAGGCGGCGCCGCGCCCGCAGGACCGGTCCGCGTCTTGCTTGGGAGCGCCACTCGCTTGAGAGCGCCACGCGCCTTGTGGGCACCGCGGCTCGAAAGCGGCCTCGCCTTCGGACCGCGCCGCGTCCTGAAGAGCGCGCCGCGTCCTGAGGAGCGCCCCATGTCTTCGGGGCCGCGTCTTCGGAACCGCGCCGTGCTGTTGAGATCGAGCCGCGTTTATCTTGGGTGACTCTTAGCAGCCAGGCATGTCAGTCATGTCAGATGTACTGCCTCGGTACTACCTACCGGCCTGAGCGGGCGGTGGCCGCCGCATCGGCGATGAGTTGCCAGTGCACCGGGATCGGTTCGGGATCGTCCAGTAGTCGGTGCCGGGCTTCGGTCCGCCACTGCTGCTCTACCAGACTGGCCAGCACCTGCGCGGCGGCGTCGACATCCACATGTGCGTTCACGTCGGCCGGGGTGGACGCCGTCGTGGGACGCCTGGCCCAGGCCACCACTGCTCCCACTGCCATTGCCCCGGCCAGTGCCACGGCGACGACGTCGGCGAGGTTGACCTCGGCACCCGGTGTCAACGCCCGCCAGACCGCGACCACCGCGATGACCACCGCCAGGACGGCCAGCACGGCGACGGCGATCCGCCAGCGGGCTTTGCGTCTGTTCACGCCCTTGTCGTCATCGTTGGCGGGCACTCCGGCAGCGGTTGCATGCGAATCGTGACCAGCGGGTCGTTGCCGGCAGGCTCTCAGCGCTGGCGGTGGAGCGGGGTTACGTTCGGCTTGGGCAACTCCGGCTGCGCCCGCAGTTCCTGCTTCTCCAGGGTGAGCTGATGCACGGCCCGAACCAGCGCGGGGACGTCCTCCCGGATCTGGGCGAGTTCCTTGTTCTTGTTCGCGATTGTCTTCTTCAACTTGCGGATCGTCTCGCGCAGGCGCACTTCAACGTCAGGGGTCGCCCCGCGTGCTTTGACGCGCTCGTAGAACTCGTTCCGCAGGTCGGGATGCCGCTGGGTCAGCGCGTTTCTGGGAACGTCGGCTTCGTGGGCGAGCGCGACGATGGTGAGAGCGCCGTTGGAGTTCTGTGGGGTGCCGGCCAGGATGCGGTCCATGGCGGCGCGGATGCGTTCGCGTTCGTCGGGGGCGGGGCTCGTGCCGAGGCCCGCGTACTCACCTACGAGGGCTCGGGGCAAAGCGTGTACGGCCGAAGCGAATGCACCATCGGGGCGATCGACCGCTACCTGATCTCACAGTCAGTCCCGGCCAACGGGGTCCGCTGCCCGGAGGTGCGGCCCTCGATCACGCCCCGAAGAGCAGGCGCCAACTGAGCTTTTGAGCGTCTGCTGTACCTCTCTGGTCGAGAGCATCAGCACCTCGGCACGGTGGCTGCGGTTGGGGAAACTACACCGCGCTGCGGGGACGGCATCCATGGAGTGCTCTAGGGAGAGAGAGTGGTAGATGAGGTGCCTCTGCGCTGGCGGGTAGATGGTTTCACGTGAAACAGGGACCGCCGGTGGCCTGGCCGACCGGCGGCCTGGGGAGGCTTGTTTCACGTGAAACCGTGGACGGAGGGCTTGCGGAGTAGGGAGGCGGGGGAGTCTCACGCGCATGCCAGGGTGGAGGAGCTCACGCGCATGCCAGGGCCGGAGGATCAGGGAAGGACGAGGGACTTGCGGATGTCTTCGAGGAAGTCGTCCACGTGGTCCGGGGTGGTGTCGAAGGCGGTCATCCAGCGGACGGTACCGGCGGCCTCGTCCCAGTAGTGGAACAGGTAGCGGGCGAGGAGGGCGGCCGTGGCTGGTTTGGGGAGGGTGGCGAAGACGGCGTTCGATTGGACGGGGTAGGCCAGGGTGATGCCGGGGAGGTCGGCGATGCCGTTGGCGAGGCGGATGGCCATTTCGTTGGCGTGGGTCGCGTTGTGGCGCCAAAGGTTGTTCGTGAGGAGGGCCGAGAGCTGGGCTGAGACGAAGCGCATCTTGGAGGCCAGCTGGAGGGACTGTCGGCGGAGGAAGGGAATGGCGTGTGTGAGGGAAGGAGAGGAGAGGACCACTACCGCTTCAGCTGCCAGCGCGCCGTTCTTGGTGCCGCCGAAGCTGAAGATGTCCACGCCGACTTCCGTGGTGATGGCGCTGAGGGTGGTGTTCAGGTGGGCGGCCGCGTTCGCCAGTCTGGCGCCGTCCATGTGGAGGAGCAGGCCGGAGGCGTGTGCCGTATCGGCGAGGGCGGCGATTTCTTCGGGGGAGTAGCAGGTGCCCAGTTCGGTTACCTGGGAGATGGAGACGACTCGGGGCTGGGGGTTGTGGTGGCTGCCCAAGGTGTCGAGTCGTGTGGTGATGTCCTGGGGGCGTAGCTTGCCGTCGGCTGTGGGGGTCGTCAGGAGCTTCGAGCCCAGTAGGCGTTCTGTCGCGCCTGTTTCGTGGGTGGCGATGTGGGCGGTGTCGGCGCAGATGATGGCGTCGTAGCGGCCGAGCATGGGGGCGAGGCCGACCATGTTCGCGCCGGCTCCGTTCAGGACGGCGAAGCCTTCCGCCTCGGGGCCGAAGATGTCCTTGATGTGGTCCTGGAAGGTTGATGTCCAGCGGTCGCCACCGTAGGCGGGTGCGTCCCCGTGGTTCGCCGCCGCCATGGCTTCGAGAATGGTGGGGTGGACGCCTGCGTGATTGTCGCTGGCGAAGCTCTTGGGATAGGTCGAATCGATCGGCACCTGCCCAGGCTACTTTCACGACTCACCTCACAAGATTCAGAGAGGCGAGAGGCGAGGGTGGGCCCTGGGTCGTCGGAGGTGTCTGCTGGCTCGGGTGCTGCCTCACTAGTTCGCGGTGATGCGCCCTGCCGTCGGTGATGCGCCTGTTGTGGTGGGAGCCAGGGGATGTGGATCGGCAGCGTGAGCCGAAGGTGTGGGGTCCAAGCTGTGGGTCCAAGCTGTGGTTCAGGCATCGTGGGCCCACCGGGTGTGGGCCTCACCAGGCGTGGACCTCCGCAAGGGGTGCGGGTCCGACGAGGGTGGGCGCAAGGGGGTGATGAGGGCCTCAGGGGTGAGGGCCCGAGAGGGTAAGGGGGGTGCGGGCCGAGTGAGTGTTGGGGGTAACTCCGGACGCGGGGCATGCGACACCGAGGTGAATCCGACACCGGGCCTGCGGGAAGGCCCAACGGGTCAGAGGCCAGCGCCGCAAACAGAGGTAGACGTCGTATCTAACCCTTAAGCGCCAGGGGAGAGCGGAGGACCCGTAGACCTCAAGCGTGTACGCGGGAGGCGGCGTTCTGCAGGAGGATGCGGCAGAGGTCGCCCAGGTCCTGGCCCGCGGCCTCCGCCGCCATCGGCAGCAGCGACGTCTCCGTCATCCCAGGGGCCACGTTGACCTCCAGGAAGTGGGGCTGGTCTGAGGCGTCGACGATGAGGTCGGTGCGGGAGATGTCCCGGAGTCCCAGGGCGGTGTGGGCCGTCACGGCGGTTTCGGCGCAGGCCGCGGCCGCCTCGGCGGAGAGGCGGGCGGGCGCGAAGAACTCGGTGTGGCCGGCGGTGTAGCGGGCCGCGTAGTCGTAGACGCCCTCGTCCGGGACGATCTCGACGGCGGGCAGGGCGATCGGGCCGTTGCCCAGGTCGACGACCGAGACCGCTACTTCGACGCCCGCCACGTACCGCTCGATCAGCGCCGTGTCGCCGTACGCGAAACAGCCGACCATCGCGGCCGGGAGCTCTTCGGCGGTGCGGACGATCGAGGCGCCCAGGGCGGAGCCGCCGCGGGCGGGCTTGACGAACAGGGGGAGGCCGAGATGTTCCACGATGCGGCCCAGGACGACCGTGGCGCCGAGGTCGTGGAAGGTCTCCTTGGGCAGGGTGACCGACTCGGGGGTGCGCAGGCCGACCGAGCGTACGACGCCCTTGGCGGTGGGCTTGTCGAAGGCGACGCGGCAGGCGTCGGGGTCGGCGCCGACATAGGGGACGTTCAGCAGTTCGAGGATGGAACGGATGGCGCCGTCCTCGCCCGCGCCGCCGTGCAGCGTGACGAAGACCGCGTCCGGTGGGTCGGCCAGGATGGACGGCACGAGGGACGCGTCGGTGTCGCGGGCCTCCACGTCGATGCCCGCCGCCCGCAGCACCTCACTCACCCGGCGACCGGAGCGCAGGGACACCTCCCGTTCATAGGAGAGGCCCCCGGCCAGCACGAGCACGTGGCCCAGATCGCTCATTTGTTCTCCTCCGCTGATCGCACGCTGTCCAACCGTACCGGGGCTGGGGTGGAATGGTGTACGGCAGGCGCTTTCTACCGTGCGGGCCATGACCAACGGTATGCATAGATATGCACTGCGAGGGGAACAGCCGGCGCCTCAACCGAGACGCCGGCCGACGAGAAGCGGATCAGGCCAGGTCAGGTCCGGGCGTGTCCACTCCCGCATGCCCCCGAGCCGACCCCGTCCCGAACGTGTCCCGCAGCTGGATCTCCTGCTCGATCACCCCAGCCAGCCGCCGGACTCCTTCCCGAATCCGGTCCGGCTCAGGGAAGCAGTAGGACAGGCGCATCTGCCGAGCCCCGCTCCCGTCGGAGAAGAACCCGGTCCCCGGTACGAACGCCACCCGCTCCGCCACTGCCCTCGGCAGGATGGCCTTCGAATCCAGGCCCTCCGGCAGCGTCGCCCACACGAAGAAGCCCCCGGCCGGTCGTGTCCAGGTGACCTCGGGGGGCATGAGCGCCGAGAGCGCGTCGAGCAGCGTGTCACGTCGCTCGCGATAGAGCTCCCTGAACGTTTTGATCTGCTCCTGCCACGGCTGCGTGGCGAGGTACTGGCCCACGGCCAGCTGAGTGAAGGACGAGTGCGACAGTACGGCCGACTCCATCGCCAGCACGAGCTTGTCGCGGACGGCGTGCGGCGCCAGCGCCCAGCCGACCCGGAACCCAGGGGCGAGTGTCTTGGAGAACGACCCGAGATAGACCACGCCGTCGGGATTGTCGGCCCGCAGCGCGCGCATGGGCTCGCCGTCGAAGCCGAGCAGCCCGTACGGGTTGTCCTCGATGATGAGCACTCCGGCCCGCTGGCAGATGTCGAGCACCTGCTGCCGCCGCGCCAGGTTCAGGGTGACACCGGCGGGGTTGTGGAAGGTCGGGATCGTGTAGAGAAACTTGATCGGGGCGCCCGCGGTCTCCAGCGCGTAGATGGTCTGCGCGAGGGACTCGGGAATGATGCCCTGATCGTCCATGGCGATATGCACCACTTTGGCCTGGTATGCGGCGAAAGTTCCGAGGGCGCCTACGTACGACGGGCCTTCGGCCAGCACCACGTCACCCGGGTCGATGAAGATCCGGGTGACCAAATCAAGCGCTTGCTGCGAACCTACGGTGACGACCACGTCGTTCGCCCCGGCCTGGATCCCCTCCAGCCGCATCACGTCGCAGATCTGCTCGCGCAGGTGCGGATCGCCCTGGCCGGAGCCGTACTGCAACGCGACGGGGCCGCGCCTGGTGACCAGATCGGACACCAGCTCGCCGACCATGTCGAGGGGGAGGGCCGTGACGTACGGCATGCCGCCGGCGAGCGAGACCACCTCGGGCCTCGACGCGACGGCGAAAAGAGCTCGGATCTCGGAGGCGACCATCCCGGTAGCTCGTGCGGCGTACCGATCGACGTAGGCGTCGATGCGCGACCCTTGGGTCGCGGGCGTCTGACCGTGATCCAGCTCTCCTGTCACGGTCCACCTCCTTGGTGTCATTTGTCGCTGAACTACCAGATTACGGCAGTCGGACATGTCGGCTGTGACCGGGCTCGACCGTCGTGGTACCCGATGGCGGGACGTCACTGGGCTACGATGCCAGCTGGGGACGCGTTTTTCGCGCGCTTTTCCGGGTCAACGATTGGGGCCGTAGTTGTCGCGTCGGCTGGTCAACATAACCCTGGACAATCTGGATGATCTGCCGCGCCGCTGCCGGCGGTGCGTCTTTTGGGAGCTCGACCCGGTCAGCGG
The DNA here is from genome assembly GCF_050942315.1 of Nonomuraea sp. CA-143628. NCBI lineage: Bacteria > Bacillati > Actinomycetota > Actinomycetes > Streptosporangiales > Streptosporangiaceae > Nonomuraea > Nonomuraea sp. CA-143628. The sequence continues at coordinate 13,758,840 of NZ_CP192072.1, read as the reverse complement.
GGAGCGCGCGATCGATTCCGGTGGTCCAGAGCTGGAGAAAGAGGCATGGATCTCCGGCACGCTGCTCGAATGGGGCAGCTGCGGCAAGATCGTGTACGTCGACGGGGTGCCCGCCGGATTCGTCGTCTACAGCCCGCCGCTCTACAGCCCCCGCTCGGTGGCCTTCCCCACCTCGCCGGTCAGTGCCGACGCGGTGCTGCTGATGACCGCGCACATCATTCCGGAGTTCTCGGGCGGCGGTCTGGGCCGGATGCTGATCCAGGGCGTGGCCAAGGACCTGACGCGACGTGGCGTGAAGGCCATCGAGGCGTTCGGCGACCTCAAGTGGGAGGAGCCGAGCTGCGTGGTCCCGGCCGACTATCTGCTTTCCGTGGGCTTCAAGACGGTACGCCCGCATCTGCGCTTCCCCCGGCTCCGGCTGGAGCTGAAGACCGCCGTCTCGTGGCGCGAGGACGTCGAGGTGGCCCTGGAGCGCCTACTCGGCTCCATGAGCCCAGAACGCGCTCTTCGCCCCGTCTGACGCCATCTCAAGGACGCCAAAGGCGAACAGGCAGAAGCCCCCTGAGCGAACCATCGCCAGGGGGCTTCTCACTGAAACGCTGCGGGCGTCGTCAGATGATGCCCTCGAGCTCGCGCAGCAGCATGGCCTTCGGCTTGGCGCCGATGATCTGCTTCACGACCTCTCCACCCTGGTAGACGTTCAAGGTGGGGATTTGGAGCACACCGTAGTCACGCGGGACATTCGGGTTCTCGTCGATGTTGAGCTTGACGATCTCCAGCTTGTCGCCGTGCTCCTTGGCGATCTCCTCGAGGATGGGAGATACCTGACGGCATGGGCCGCACCACTCGGCCCAGAAGTCAACGAGCACGGGCTTGTCGCTCTTGAGGACCTCGGCCTCGAAGGTGGCGTCGGTTACTGCCTTCACGGTGCGCTCCTTAGTTTTCGTTCGAGGCCAGCCAGCGCTCGGAGTCGAGTGACGCCGAGCAGCCGGTGCCGGCCGCGGTGATGGCCTGCCGATAGATGTGGTCGACGAGGTCGCCCGAGGCGAAGACGCCGTCGATGTTGGTCGCCGTGCTGGGCGCGGCCACCTTGACGTAGCCGTCCTCGTCGAGGTCGATCTGGCCCTTGACCAGATCACTGCGCGGGTCGTGGCCGATCGCCAGGAACAGCGCGTCGGTGGCCAGCTCGCATTCCTCGCCCGTCTTGAGGTTGCGCAGCTTGACGGCCTCGACCCTGTCCGCGCCGAGGACGTCGACGACCTCGCTGTCCCAGACGAAGCGGATCTTGTCGTTCGCGAACGCCCGCTCCTGCATGATCTTGCTGGCCCGCAGTTCGTCACGGCGGTGCACGACGGTGACCATGCGGCCGAAGCGGGTCAGGAACGTGGCCTCCTCCATCGCGGTGTCACCACCGCCGACGACCACGATGTCCTTGTTGCGGAAGAAGAAGCCGTCACAGGTGGCACACCAGGAGACGCCCCGCCCGGACAGGCGCTTCTCGTTGACCAGGCCCAGCTCGCGGTAGCCGGAGCCCATCGCCAGGATGACCGACTTGGCGTAGTAGGTCTCGCTGTGGGTCTTGATCACCTTGGGATTGGCCTCAAGGTCCACTTCGAGTACGTCGTCCGCGACCAGCTCGGCGCCGAACCGCTCGGCCTGCTTACGCAGGTTGTCCATCAGATCGGGGCCCATGATGCCGTCGGGGAAACCGGGGAAGTTCTCGACATCGGTGGTGTTCATCAGCGCGCCGCCCGCCGTCACCGAGCCCTCGAAGACCAACGGCTTGAGCTCGGCGCGCGCGGAGTAGACGGCCGCCGTGTATCCAGCGGGGCCGGATCCAATGATGATCACGTTACGCACGTCGCTCAACGCTCTCACGCCTTCCTAGTCTGCTCTTGCCTGTCGCCTCAACAGATCCTAGGCCGCCGTGATTCCCGGCCCCGTCCTCAACGCACGCCGAAAACGAAAGAGCCCGCCGAAGCGGGCTCTGACGTGGGCAATTAAGGGATCACCGAACTACCAGCGCCCCACCATGGGCTTACGCAGGCTCTTGCAGTTGAACGGGTCGACGATGTCGACGCGGAGCGTCTTGGCCGCCTTGTTCTTCCAGGAGGTCATGATGATGGCCTCCGACCCGTTGTACTGGCCCTGGTCGACCGCGAAGACCTTGAGCTTCGTACGGTTGGCCACCCGGCTGACGCACTTGTCGACCACGTCGATGTCCGAGGAACCGCCACCCGCTATGGGCGCGGGCCCGAAGATGCCTTCAAGCGGCTGCCGCAGCGACTTGTCGCTGTAGTTGTACCCGCTGTCGGTCAGCGCGTACGCCCTGCGCGGCACCTCCACCTTGGGCGGCGGCGACGACGCCTCACCGGTCAGCAACTGCTTCCCGCTGGCGATGGTGCCACCACCACCGCCCGTGAGCAGGCCGGTGGAGAGCACCGCGGTGCCCACCACAGCCGCCGTGGCAGCAGCGGCGACCGCGGGCATCGCCCATCGGCGCCGTCGTGCGGCCGTGCGCTTGGCAGGGACGATGGTGCCGTCGTCGGAGACCACCCCGAGGCGTACCGGCTCCCGCGGGGCTTGCTCCCACGGGGAGTCCCGCATGAGCTCATCCCAGTTGGGGGGTTCCGCCAGGCCGACACCACCCCCGCGGGCGGATCCCGCCTCGGCGGCCAGCGCCTTGTCGATGCGCAGTGCGACCCCCATCGGCATGGCCGGTGTCGGAGTCGCCGCGAGCACCTCGCGAACCGCTGCCAGGTCGGCCAGTAGCTCCCCACAGGGGTCGCATACCGCGAGATGCTCGCGGACCTGGCGGGCCGTGCCAGCGTCTAGGAGACCCTCGGCCAGCTCGGCCAGGATTTCCAGATCGTAGTGCGTATCACCCGTCACGAAGTTCTGCTCCCTTCGCGGATGAGACGCGACCGAGGTCCGATCGGTTCCGCAGATGCGAAAGAATTGGGGCAAGTTTCGCGCGCCCCCGCGCACACCGGCTCTTCACCGTCCCGCTGGGCACTTCAAGCACCTGAGCTGCGTCTTCGACCGAATAGCCCATCATGTCGACGAGCACCAGTGCGGCGCGCTGGTCGGTCGGAAGCAGTTTCAGTGCGGCCGAAACCTCCATCGAAACCTCACGCTCACCCGTCTGGTCGGGCATCGGCGTGTCACGCTCGGCGGCCTCGATGAGCTCGTCATCGGCGACCGGTCTGACGGACTTGCGGCGCATCCGGTCGAGGCAGGCGTTCACCACGATCCGGTGCAGCCAGGTCGTGACCGCGGCCTCGCCGCGGAACGTGCTCGCCTTCCGGTAGGCGGAGACGAAGGCGTCCTGCACCGCGTCGGCCGCTTCGTCGGGATCGCCCAGCGTGCGCAGGGCCACGGCCCACATGCGGTCACGGTGTCTCTTGACGATCTCGCTGAAGGCGTGAGGATCCCCGTTGATGTGCGCGGTCAGCAGCTCGGCGTCGGTGACGGCGGGCCGCTCCGCGGAGGAGGGTGGCTCGGGTGGGGAGTTCACAAGAGGGATTCCTGGGTTATGCCGATCCGGGAGAATGCACCACTACTTCATAGATGGTGCCATGAAACTTGCCCGCATCTGCCGGAAGACGGGTAAACCAGATCAAAACGTACCTGCCGCTTGCGGCTTGATCAGGCTTCAAGGTGATCTTTCCGGACCCGTTCTTCTCTTTGGCGACGGTCTTCAGCGAGCCCAACTCGGGCGAGTCGCCGACCTTCAGCTCGACGCTCGCGCCCGATGCATCGGCCAGCGTAGCCACCACGTCGCCGATGGGCATGCTCTTGCCCATATCGAGCAGCAATCCCACCCCGGCCTTGAGGTTGCCCAGGTCGGCGCTGTTGTAGTTCTCCGTTTTCCAGAGCGTGCTGGGCTTGCCGTCGATGGCGAGCGGCGCCATCTCGTTCTTCTCATCCCGGTCGGCGAGCGGATCGAAGCCGGTCGCCTTCTCCGGCTTCACGACGACCATCGGCTGCGCCGACGCGGAGGCCGAGGTGCTCGGGGAGGTCTCCGCCTGAGGGGAGTTGGGACTGCCCAGACTGCGGCCGATCGTCCAGGCCCCGACGCCGACCGCGGCGATGACGAGCAGCACCACGACGGTCATCAGCACCCGGTTGATCATGCTGCCGCCGCTGGGCGGGCGGGGCGGCATGGGCCTGGGCTGCGTCGGCAGCGGTGGGCGCGGCGGGCGCCGCTCGGTCTCGATGCCCTCGGAGTGCGAGACCGACTGCACCGCCGGCGTCTGGGAATAGGCGATCGGGATCGGCATGGGCCGGGCCACGTTGGCGAGCGCGTCGGCGATCTCGGACGGGCTGGACAGGGCGGCCTGCCCCTTGCGGGACTCGGGCAGGCAGGACCTGATGGTGACCGCGTCGAGGTATCCGGGCACTCCGGCGGTGACCTGACGGGGCGTGCAGAAGTGCCCGTCGATCATCGGCGCCGTGGGCAGGCCGCCTTCTTCCTCGTCACCCGGCCAGTGGCCGGACAGCCCCGCGTACAGCAGGCGGCCCAGCCCTTCGGCGTCGTCGAGGGCGGGCTGGTCGGTGGTGAGGCCGGACAGGGCGGCGTCGACCGCGACGCCGAGCACCTTGACCGTGTTGCCGGTCGTCCACACCAGGTGCGCGGGGCGCAGGCACAAATGGTAGAGGTCGGCCTCATGCGCGTGGGTCAGCGCCTCGGCCGCCTCGGCGACCAGGCCGGCGGCCCGTTCCGGCTCCAGCGGGCCGGCCGCGAGCAGGTCGGACAGAGTGTCGCCGGTGACCCACTCGCTGACCACGTACGAATGATCGTCGTGCTCGGCGGCGTCGAACACCTGCGTCAGGCGCGGATCGGTGAGCCTGCTGGCGGCGCGGGCGGCCGTGACCACCTCGTGGACGCGGGGAAAGTCAGGGGAGAAGGTGTGGACCGCGACGGGCCGGGCGAGGATCTCGTCGATGGCTTTCCACAGGGTGGCTCCATCGGACTCGGTCACCCGGTCCTCCAGCCGGAAGCGTTCGGCGAGACGGGTGCCGGGTTCGACCGACGACGTGCTCACTGACTGACTCCGCTCGGCCGCTCGGGGGTGCTCATGACTCGACTCACCTGCGTGGGGGTGTACCACGTAGGCACGCTATGCCGGGTGGATCCGCCCACGCCCCTCCTGCTTCCATTCGCGCCGTGTCGGCACCATGCTAGTGCCGCGCCGATTCCACCCGCGTTCCTTACCTGCCTACCCGCCCGGCAACCATTCCAACGATCGAGTTGATCTCCGGGATACGCATGCGATGAGCCACTCCCAGATACAACAGCATGCCCAGACCGCCGCCCACGGCCAAGGCGATCACCGAGTTGAGGAAGGTGAGCCCGCCGAACACATCCTGAACCGCCCAGACGGCCACCAGCGCCAGTGCCGCCGCGGGCAGTGCGGACAGGTACATCCTCGTCAGAGCCATCCCGATCTTCCAGCCGCCCAGCCCCTTGACCCGGCGGGCGGCGAGAATCCAGGCGCCGCCGGCCCCGATGGTGTAGGCGACGGCGTAGGCGAAGGCCAACCCCATCACCGCGTACCGAGCCGGCAGCAGGACGTTGAAGACTACCATCAGCAGCGCGTTGACCGCCGTCGTCGCCGCGCCCACATAAACGGGCGTCCGGGTGTCGCCGAAGCTGTAGAAGACTCGCAGCAGCAACTGGAAGATCGAGAACGGCACCAGCGCCAGGCCGTAGACCTGCAGCACGTTGCCGATGTAGACGGCCGCGTCGGCCGAGGTGACACCGTGGGCGTACAACGGCACGGTGATCGCCGGGCCGAGCACCATCAGCAGCAGCGACACCGGGACCATCACCGAGCTGATCAGCCGCACGCTCGACCCGAACTCGGAGCGGACCTCGTCGAGCTGCCCGGCCTCGACCGCCCGGCTCATCCTGGGCAGCATGGCCGTGATCACCGAGACGCCGATGACACCGTAGGGCAGCTGGAAGAGCTGGAAGGCCAGGGTGTACGGGCTGATGCCGTGGCCGGGCACCGCGTCGCCCGCCGCGCTGGACAGGTTGGTCGTCAGCATGAAGCCGAGCTGCGTGACCACCACGTAGCCGATGGTCCAGATCCCGGCCCGGCCCATCTCGCCGAGCCGCGCGTTGCGCACGTCGAAGCGCGGGACGAAGGAGAACCCGATCCGCTTGAGCGCGACGATCAGCACGGCGGCCTGCGCCACGATGCCCGCCGTGGTGCCCAGGCCGAGCAGCGCGATCTGGCCGTTGGAGACCAGGGCGATGTCGCCGCCCGTCTGGCCGGCCACCACCATGTAGAGCACGAGCACACAGATGACCACGAGGTTGTTGACCACCGGCGCCCACATGGGAGCCGCGTAGCGGTCACGCGTGTTGAGAATGGCCCCGGCCACCGCGCCGACGCCGAAGAAGGCCAGCTGCGGCAGGATGAACCGGGCGAGGAGCACCGCGACCTCGAACTTGCGGCTGCCGGGCACCCAGTCGGTGGTGTAGAGGTCGATGAGCAGCGGGGCCGCCAGCACGGCGAGCACGGCGACGACCAGCAGCGCGGCCGTGGCCAGCGTCATGAGCCGCTGCTCGTACGCCCGGCCGCCGTCGTAGTCGCGCTGCTGCGCCTTGACGATCATCGGCACCACGACACTGCTGAGCACGCCGAGCAGCAGCAGGTCGAGAATGCTGTACGGGATCGCGTACGCGGCGTTGTAGGCGTCACCCATGGCGAGGGTGCCGATCGCCGAGGCGAGCACCATCGTCCGCACGAATCCCGTGACCCTGGACACCATCGTGCCCGCCGCCATGATGGCGCTGGCCCGCAACATGCGGCTCATACGATCTCACTCTCCCGGCTCTTTGCGGCCCGAGCGAGCCGTCGCTGCGATCTGCGCCGTAGCACCCGTGTCACGACCGCGGCGAGCATGACCGTCAGCGCCGCTCCGACGATGACCAGGGCGATCCCTGTGTAGCCGGTGGTGCGGATCGTCAGCTTGACGGGCTTGCCGTACGGCAGGCCGTTCCTGGTCGTCAGCTGGACGCTCACCGTGGCGTCACCGCTGGTCGTCGCGTTCATCCCCACCTGGACGCCGCCATTTTGATCGTTGGGGATCGTCAGCAGCTTCTTGACCGGCGTGTTGTCGATCTGGAGGAGCCCGGGGTTGTTGCTCTTCACGTCGATGTAGAGGGCGACCGTCTCACCGATCGAATTCTTCACGCTGATGGGCACCTGGCCGTTGCTCCCGGCCAGCTGGCGGGTGCCGTCGGGGCCGGCGCCGGTTATCGAGATCTTGTTCATCTGGGCCTGGACTGCCCCGTCGACCAGCTTGGTGGCCGCGCGGCCCGCGCGCGTGTTGTTGCGCCAGGACGAGGAGGCCAGCCTGAGCACCGCGGCGTCGAAGTCGGAGTGTGGCTTGGGCTCCTCGGCGATCAGGGCGGTGAGCTGTGCCTTCTCGGCGACTTTCTTGAGCGGGCCGAGGTATTTGGCGCTGAGCTCGTCCTTGCGGTCCTGGTCGGTGTAGGTGAGCGCGGCCCTGGGCACGGACGCCTTGCTCGGTTTGAGCGAGTCGAGCTTGGTCAGCCTCAGCCACGGCAGCCGGTTCGCGGTCTTGAGCAGGGTGTTGACCAGCTTCGGGTTCGGGTCCCAGCGGCGCGAGGGCGCGATGACCAGCGACCGGGGATTGGTCTGGCCAGGCTCGGCGGCGACCATCGCGGTCTCGGCGATGAAGCGCTGCTTGCTCAGGAAGACCGAACCCGGCGTGGTGGAGTCGGGCTCGAAGGTGCGCGTGAGCTCCGCGTCGGCGACCAGCGCGGTGACCGTCCCCTCGACGGCGTCGAGCGTGGTGACGGCGTCGGGCGTGAACGTGACCGGCGGCTGCGGCGGCAGGTTCGTGGAGTTGAGCAGGACCCGGTTGACCTTGGCGACGTTGAGCAGGTCGAGCGCGTCGGGATCGAGCACGCCCGCGACCGGCCAGTTCGTCGTCAGCGACACGTCGCGCTTGAGCAGCTCCGTGGCGACCTGGCCGCCCATCGCGATCGCCGTGGCGGTCTGGCCGTCCAGCCCCTGGTGGGCGAGCGCGGCGACGTCGGGATCGGCGTACGGCGTGGCCACGACCGGGGAGGAGGCCAGCGCGGTGCGCAGCGAGTTGAGCCACTGCGTGGCGTTGGGGTCGGCGGCCTGGTCCTTGCCCTTGAGCCGGTGCTTGCGAGACAAGGCCTGCACGTCGTCGAGGAGCGCGGGGTCCATGAACCAGGTGACGTCCTTTGGCGCCGTGGCGGCGATGCCGGCCAGCTCGGCGAGCCGGCCCTTGCCGGTCAGCTGCGAGCCCAGCTTGTCGTCGACGAAGTTGTCGTTCTCGGCGCGATGCGTCTGGTCGATGATGGGCAGCGCGATGGCCAGCCGGTTGCGCGGCAGTTTCTGCGGGGTCGGCGGCGCGTACGTCAGGTAGGTGCGCTGCGGAGTGGAGATCGGCACAGTGAACCGGGCCACGTCGACGGCGATCGGATAGACACCGAACGACGTCAGCCCGAGCTGCGCGGGCGTCCGCGTGATCTCGAAGGGCTTGGACGCGCCCGCCTCCAGGGCGGGGAGCAGCACGGCCGAGCTGGACGAGACCTGCCCTGGCAGAGTCGCCGAGTTCTGGTCGGTCTGGTAGGCGGTCATGGTGGCGCGGTCGGGGAACTTCTGCGCTGTGTACAGCAGCCGGACGCTCAGCCCGGTCATCGTCTCGCCGGTGTCGTTACGGACCACGCCGGCGATCTTGATCGGCGTGGTCAGGCTCGACGGCACATCGGGTGTGATGGAGGTGATCGACACGTCCATCGACTGCCTGCTCGCCTTCCCGGCGGCCGGGCCCGGCGTCTTTGTGGCAGCAGTACTCGGCGTCGTCACGGCCATGGGCGTGAGCAACGCGGCGGACAGTACGGCGAGGAGCGAGACCTTACGGATCACGCGTCCGCCCGAGCTGGAGTACGACGCACGCCCGCAATGGTACGGGTTCAGTGCCGTATCGCGACCGCCTGGCGGGATCCCCTGGGTCGCGGGATCCGCAGGTTCACGGTCTTACCGGGCAGGAGTGTCAGCAGGTCAAGGGCGCGCATGGAGAGGGCTGTGTGGCGTTCCCCGGTGGCCGTGAAGATCGGGTCGGTATCGGCGCGGAGGCGGTCGTCCACCGCCACGGCCAGGCCCTCGGGCAGCAGCAACGGGCTGACGAGCCCGGCCGCGTAGTCTGTGGCGGAATTGACCAGAAAGTCGGGGGCGAGGCGTACCTGCCGCACGCCGAGCGCGCCGCAGACGGCCCCGGCCTGCGGTGGGTCCGAGACGGCGGAGACGACGGCGACGACGACCTCGCGGCCGATTCTCGTGGCGACCTCGAACACCGTGACCGCCACGCACCGCCCGGGCGCGGCGGAGACCGCCTCAGGCAACTCGTCCACGCAAGTCATGGGGCGCGGAAGGCGTACGATCTCATGATGGACCTGGTGTGCGAGGAGCCAGCGGTGGATCGCGAGGGCGTCCTTCATAGAAGACCTCCTGGCCTGGTTCCATGGCCCCCGACGGTCCCCTGACCGACGGTAACCCCGACTGGATATTGCTCGGGGGATATGTTCCGGAATCAAAGGACCTACCCAGCTTGTCCGACTCAAATCTGACCGAAAGCCAGCAGCGGGCCATGACCGACCTGTTCCGTAAGATCGCTCCAGTGGCCGACGAGCTCGGCCGGTTGTTCGCCGCGCATGGGCACGAGCTGGCCCTCGTCGGCGGCCCGGTGCGCGACATCCTGCTCGGCCGCGTGGGCAACGATCTCGACCTGACCACCGACGCCAGGCCCGAACGGGTCCTGGAAATGGTCCGTGATTGGGCTGACTCGGTCTGGACGATCGGCATCGACTTCGGCACGGTCGGCGTGCGGAAGGGCGGCTCGCTGCTGGAGATCACCACCTACCGCAGCGAGTCGTACGACCCCAAGTCCCGCAAGCCGGAGGTCATGTACGGCGAGACGCTGGAGGCCGACCTGGAGCGGCGCGACTTCGCGGTCAACGCGATGGCCGTGCGGCTGCCGGGGCACGAGTTCGTCGACCCCTACGGCGGCCTGACCGACCTGTCGGCCAAGCTGCTGCGCACGCCGGGCACGCCCGAGCAGTCCTTCGACGACGACCCGCTGCGCATGCTGCGCGCCGCCAGGTTCGCCTCGCAGCTCGGCTTCACGGTCGACGCCAAGGCGCTCGGGGCGATGACCGACATGGCGGAGCGCATCGAGATCGTCTCGGCCGAGCGCATCCGTGACGAGCTCGACAAGCTGATCTGCGGCACCTACCCGCGCGAGGGCCTGCGCCTGCTGGTCGAGACCGGGCTGGCCGCGCACGTGCTGCCCGAGCTGCCCAAGCTGCGCCTGGAGATCGACGAGCACCACCGGCACAAGGACGTCTACGAGCACACGCTGACCGTTCTCGACCAGGCCATCGCCCAGGAGGACGACGGCAAGCCCGACCGGATCCTGCGCTGGGCCGCGCTGCTGCACGATATCGGCAAGCCCAAGACGCGGCGGCACGAGCCGGGCGGCCGGGTCTCCTTCCATCACCACGAGGTGGTGGGGGCGCAGATGGCCAAGAAGCGCATGACCGAGCTCAAGTTCCCCAAGGACGTGGTGGCCGATGTGTCGCAGCTGGTGGAGCTGCACCTGCGCTTCCACGGTTACGGCACGGGGGAGTGGACCGACAGCGCGGTGCGCCGCTATGTGCGCGACGCCGGTCACCTGCTCGACCGGCTCCACAAGCTGACCAGGGCCGACTGCACGACGCGCAACAAGCGCAAGGCGGCCACGCTGTCGCGTACGTACGACCAGCTAGAGGAGCGCATCGCCCGGCTGGCCGACGAGGAGGAGCTGGCCAAGATCCGCCCGGAGCTCGACGGCAACGAGATCCAGCGGATCCTCGGCGTCGGTCCCGGCCCGATCGTCGGGCGGGCGTACAAATTCCTGCTGGAGCTCCGCCTGGACAAGGGGATGGTCGGCAAGGAGACCGCCACCGAGGCGCTGCTGGAGTGGGCGCGGGAGAGCGGTGCGTCACCCGCCGGCGACACGGCGTCGGCCTGATATCAGCGGGAGGCTGTCGCGCGCGGCGTCGGGATGATCATTCGGTAGATCAGGGCGCCCGCCAGGTAACCGACCGTCACGATCGCCACGGCCGCGTAGGACTTGCCGTTGGCGGGCAGGATCGCCGCGGACAGGGCGGCCGCCAGCACGTACATGCCGTTGAACAGCATGTCGTAGATCGAGAAGGCCCGGCCCAGGTAGACGTCCTCCACGTCGCGCTGGACCGTGACGTCGGCGCAGATCTTGACGCTCTGCCCGGCGATGCCGAGCACGAACCCGGCGATCGGCAGGCTCCACGTCTGGAACGGCACGACCAGCACCGCCGTGAGCACGCCGGCCACGACCAGCGCGATCGGCACCCACCGCTCGATCGTGAACCGCGCGGTGGCCCACGGAGTGACGATCACCGCGAGGAAGAAGCCGACACCCGAGGTGGCCACGACCAGGCTGAGCCCACGCAGCGCCACCTCGGAGTCGCCGCCGGAGAAGTAGTAGCGGTAGAGGATGATGCCGAGCGCGGTCGCCATGCCGTACATGAAGCGGTGTGTCGCCATCGCGCCCATCGTGGCGGCGGCCGTGCGGTGACCCACCAGGTGCTTGGCGCCGTCGACGAGGCCGATGAGCACGTTGCGCACGGCCTCGCGGGCCTGCGGCCGCTCGGGGTCGAAGGAGGGGCCGAGCAGCGAGCGCTCCATGGTGCGGGCGATCAGCGCGCTCATCCCGGCGACCACGCCCGAGACGACCAGCAGCAGCGCCACGCCGAAATCGCCGCTGCCGAACAGCTCACGCAGCAGGAACCCCACTCCGGCGCCGAGGAAGGTGAAAACCGTGCCCGAGGTGGGCGTGACCGCGTTGGCGGCCATCAGCCGATCTTCCGGCACCACGTGCGGCAGCGACGCGCCGAGGGCGGCCAGGAAGAACCGGTTGGCCGCGAGCACGCCGAGCGCGGCCGCGTAGAAGACCGTGTCGGGCACGTCGACGGCGACCAGCGCCGCCGCCACGACCAACAGCGCGCCGCGCACGATCGGCGCGACGACGAGGATCTGCCGCCGCGACCAGCGGTCGATGAAGACGCCGACGAACGGGCCGAGAATGCTGTACGGCAGCAGCAGCACGGCCAGCCCGGCCGCCACCTGCAGAGCCGTGGTCTGCGTCTCCGGGCTGAAGAAGGCGAACCCGACCACGGCGAACTGGAAGACCCCGTCGGAGAACTGGGAGACCAGCCGGGTGGCGAACAGCCGTCGGAAGTCCCTGCCCTTCAGGACCACGCGAAGATCGGCGACGAATGACACGCAGTCAGCCTACTTCCGCCCGATTCACAGGTTGGTACAGCAGGCAGTCATTCGTCGCCAGTGGCCAACATGATCACGTACGCTTCGTAGCGTGACGATGGAAGAACACGTGGTGTTGGTCGACGGCGACGGCAACGCGATCGGCACCGCTCCCAAGAGCTCGGTGCACGGCCAGGAAACCCCGCTCCACCTGGCGTTCTCCAGTTACGTCTTCGACGAGGACAGTCGCGTCCTGCTGACCAGGCGCGCCGCGGGCAAACTGACCTGGCCGGGCGTGTGGACCAACAGCTGCTGCGGCCACCCGCTGCCCGGCGAGCCGCTGGACCACGCGGTCATCCGCCGGCTGTCCTACGAGCTCGGTCTGACGGTCGACCGGGTGGATCTCATGCTGCCGACGTTCACCTATCGCGCGGTCATGCCCAACGGCATCGTCGAACACGAGCTCTGCCCTGTCTACCGCGTGACAGTCGACGCCTCCGCCATCCCGAACCCGGACGAGGTCGACGAAATCCGGTGGATGCCCTGGAAGGAGTTCGCGGACGGCGTTCTGAGCACCCTGCTGGCGATCAGCCCGTGGTGCCGCGAACAGGTCCCCATGCTGAACGAACTGGGCACCAACCCCCTGGACTGGCGCCCGGCCTCGGTGGCGGAGCTGCCTCCGGCCGCCCGAAGCGCTGCCCGTACCGCTCTGTAGGGCTTTGTGGGGCGCCGCGCGGAGTGCACGGCGCCGGACCACGGACCTATCTGTCCACTTCGCCGCGGATGAACTTCTCGACGTAGTCGCGTGCGTCGTCGTCGGAGTATTGGACCGGCGGCGACTTCATGAAGTAGGAGGACGCGCTCAGGATCGGTCCCGCGATCCCCCGGTCGAGGGCGATCTTGGCGGCGCGCACGGCGTCGATGATGATGCCCGCCGAGTTGGGCGAGTCCCACACCTCCAGCTTGTACTCCAGGGTGAGCGGCGTGTCGCCGAACGAGCGCCCCTCCAGCCGCACGAAGGCCAGCTTCCGGTCGTCGAGCCACGGCACGTGGTCCGACGGGCCGATGTGCACGTCGGCCTTGGCCATCTCGTGCGGGATCTGCGAGGTGACCGACTGCGTCTTGGAGATCTTCTTCGACTGGAGGCGCTTGCGCTCCAGCATGTTCATGAAGTCCATGTTGCCGCCGACGTTGAGCTGGTACGTGCGCAGCAGCTCGACCCCGCGGTCCTCGAACAGCTTGGCCAGCACGCGGTGCGTGATGGTGGCGCCGACCTGCGACTTGATGTCGTCGCCGACGATCGGCACGCCGGCCGCGGTGAACTTCTCCGCCCATTCCGGGTCGGACGCGATGAACACCGGCAGCGCGTTGACGAACGCCACCTTGGCGTCCAGCGCGCACTGGGCGTAGAACCGGTCGGCCGCCTCGGAGCCCACCGGGAGGTAGGACACCAGGACGTCCACCTGGCTCTCGCGGAGTGCCTGGACGACGTCGACCGGCGACTCGTCGGACTCTTCGATGATCTCGCGGTAGTACTCGCCAAGCCCGTCGAAGGTATGGCCGCGCTGGACGATCACCCCGGTGGGCGGCACGTCCGCGAACTTGATCGTGTTGTTCTCGCTGGCGCCGATCGCCTCGGACAGGTCGCGGCCGACCTTCTTGGCGTCGACGTCGAACGCGGCGACGAACTCGACGTCGCCCACGTGATAGTCGCCGAACTTCACGTGCATCAGGCCCGGCACCCGTGTGGCCGGGTCGGCGTCCTTGTAATAGTGAACGCCCTGAACCAGTGACGCCGCGCAGTTGCCAACACCGACAATGGCCACGCGAACCGAACTCATCGCACTCGCTCCCTTACTCATCAGTTGATCTCTCGGGGTTCTCCTCAGAGGAGCCCCGTCTCTCTGTCGCGATCAGCTCGTTCAGCCACCGCACCTCGCGTTCGACCGATTCGAGCCCGTGACGTTGTAGTTCGAGCGTGTAGCTGTCGAGGCGCTCCCTGGTGCGGGCCAGGGCCGTACGCACGCTGTCGAGGCGTTCCTCCAGGCGACTGCGGCGGCCTTCGAGGATCCGCAGTCTCACCTCCGCCTCCGTGTGCCTGAAGAACGCGAAGTGGACGCCGAAACTCTCGTCCTCCCACGCGGACGGCCCCGCCTGCGTCAGCAGGTCCTGCAGCCGTTCCTTGCCCTCCGCGGTCAGCTTGTAGACGATCTTCGACCGGCCCCCGACGATCGCGGCGGGCGCCGGCTGCTCCTCCACGATGAGGCCCTGTTCGAGCAGTGAGCGCAGACAGGGGTAGAGCGACCCGTAGGAGAAGGCGCGGAACATGCCCAGCAAGGCATTGAGCCGTTTGCGCAGCTCATAGCCGTGTAGCGGCGTCTCGTGCAGCGACCCGAGCACGGCCAGCTCCAGCACTCTGCCCTGTCCGCTGGCCACTGGAACCGCCCCCTCTCACGTCGATGTATCGAGCCGATACATCCCGATGATACGTCGCGCCGCTATATCGCCGCAATTAACGACTTTGCCAAGGCGTTGGGAGGATTCAGCAAAACGCCGTAGTCTGGCGCTCATGTGGTCACAGGGAAAGGTGGTGGACTACGGCCTTGCCAAGCGGGCGGTGGTCGACTTTCCGCACCCCAGGCGTACGTCGCCTGGGGATTTTCGTGACGCACAGCCATGCCTCCTTCGCGCGGCGCGCCACTTCGGCGAACCGACCGAACACCTCTGCCCGGTGTGCGAGGGAGAGAACGTCACCAGCGTGACCTACGTCTCCGGGGATTCCCCGGGACGCCATGCCGGTGAGGCAAAGGTCGCGTCGGAACTCGCCGATATGGCCCATGATTACGATGAGTTCCGGGTGTACGCCGTCGAGGTCTGTCAAGGTTGTTCCTGGAACCACCTGACGGTGTCGTTCGTCCTCGGCAACGGACCGCCGGACCGCGTCGGGCGACCGTAGAAGACCGAGGACGGCGAGGAGCCCCACGCCCATCCGCCGTGCTATCCGACGACGTTGTGAGGACGTGTGAGTAACAGCAGCAATGAGGGGACGGGTCGGCCTGGAAGGCGCCGTCGCTCCAACTCATCCCGTTCTGTGCCCCAAGACAACTCGCCGCAAACCGGCGAAGCAGGCTGGGGGGCGGCACAGCCTCAGCGTCGGCCGGAAGCCGCGTACGAACAGACCGGCGCGATGGCCGCCCAGCCATACGCGGACCCCCAGCAGCCAGGTACCCAGCAAATGGGCATGCCGCAACCAGGCCCCCAGCAGCCGGGTCCGGGCGGTCCCGGCCCCCGCCAGCCGGGTCGGCGCGAGGCCGCGCCGCGCGAGCCGGGGCGGCGCCAGGGTAGCCGTGAGCGTTCGCGCGGCGAAGGCGAATACGACACCCGCGCCCGCAGCAACCAGGAGACCATGATCAGCGACTCGCCCAGGCGGGCGCGCGGGCGCGGCTCCGGCGGACCCCAAGGACCTGGCGGCCCCGGCGGTCCCGAGGGTCCCGAGCGGCCCGGGGACGAGCGGCCGAAGTGGCGCCGCTTCATCCCCAGCTGGAAGATCGTCATGGCCTCGATGACGGTCCTCGCGGCCGGCATCTTCGGCATGATCGCGGTGGCCTACGCCAACACCCCGGTGCCCGACGAGAAGGACACGCAGGCCGGGGCGACCGCGCAGGGCAGCACCGTCTACTTCTCAGACGGCAAGACGGTCATCGCCAAGCTCGGCACGCCCCGGAAGATCATCCCGTACGAGCAAATGTCCGAGAAGCTCAGGGATGCCACGGTGGCCATCGAGAACGACACGTTCTACGAGGACTCCGGCATCTCCATCTCCGGTATGGCCCGCTCGCTGTGGATGACCGCGACGGGTCAGCAGTTGCAGGGCGCCTCGACGATCACCCAGCAGATGGCCCGCGGTTACTACGGCGGCCTCAGCTCGGAAGTCTCGATCAAGCGTAAGGTCAGCGAGATCTTCATCGCGGTCAAGCTCAACCAGACGAAGTCCAAAGAAGATATCCTGAAGACCTACCTCAACACCGTCAACTTCGGCCGGGCCTACGGCGTCGAGGCGGCGGCCCAGGCTTACTTCGGCAGGAAGAAGCACGCCTCGAATCTCACCCTGTCGGAGGCGGCCTACCTGGCGGCGCACATCCAGACGCCGAGCTGGGGCTCCGAGGACCCCGCGCTCAAATTCCGCTGGAAGACCGTCCTGGACTACATGGCCAAGCAGTGGCCGGACAAATACGCCGAGGAGCGGAAGACGGCGGAGTGGCCCAAGATCGTGAAGTCCAACGCGGACAGCGCCTACGCGGGTCTCAACGGCTACATGCTCGAGGCGGTCACCCGGGAGCTCGAGGGTCGCGGCATCACCCTGGACGCCATCAAGAGCAGCGGCTACGAGATCGTCACCACCTTCGACAAGAGGCTCATGCAGGCCGCCAAGACCGCGGTGCTGGACGCGACGAGGGGCAAGTCGAAGGAGTACCACACCAGTCTCGCCGCGGTCGACCCCAAGACCGGCCGCGTGGTGGCCTTCTACGGAGGCACTGACTACCTCAAGGATCCGTGGAACGAGCCCTTCGACTCGGCCAAGCAGGCCGCCTCCGCGTTCAAGCCCTACGTCCTGGCCGCGTGGCTGAAGGCCGGGAAATCGCTCAGCAGCTACGTGCCGGGCAGCGTGACGGTGCCGAAGGTGCTGCCTGGACAGCAGCCCGGCGGATTCAAGAACAGCCACAACGTGGGCGCCTCGATTGACGTGGTCAAGGCGACCGCGCAGTCCGTCAACACCGCCTATGTGTCGATGGCGTACGCGCTGCCCGACAAGCTCGACGACGTCAAGAGTCTCGTCGAGGCGGCCGGGTTCAGCGAGAAGCGCATGGAGCAGGACGTCAAGGACCACGGCTTCGGGTTCGCCATCGGCAGCGCACCGGTGACCGCCGTGGAGCAGGCGGCCGGATACTCGATCTTCGCCAACGCCGGCAAGTACACCAAATATCACGTGGTGGAGAAGATCAAGCTGAACAAGCAGGTCGCCTACCCCGAGCAGCGGGCCTCCAAGAACGTGATCAGCCCTGAGGCCGCCGCCGACGCGACGGTCGCCATGCAGGAGGTGCTGCGGAGCGGCACCGCGCGGGGCAAGGGCCTGGGCAACCGCCCGGCGGCGGGCAAGACCGGCACGAACAACGACGAGAAGGAAGCCTGGTTCGTCGGTTACACCCCGCAGCTTTCTACCGCGGTGGGTATGTACCGCGAGGTGTGCAAGACGAAGAAGGGCACCACCGTCCAGCCCATCAACTCGAACTGCCCCATCACCCCGAAGGGTCAGCCTTCCAAGAGATACAACAACGACAAGCCGTACACCAAGGCATATGAGACGACGCTGGGCTTCGAGGGTGCGGACACGCCCACGACGATCTGGCGCGCGTTCATGACCGCCGCACTCCAGAACAAGCCGGTCGAGCAGTTCCCCACCAGGGCCGACATCGGGCAGCCTGAGAACATCGTGCCGAGCCCGACGCCCACGCCGACGCCCACCGAGGACGACCCGTCCCTTGAGGACGGGGACCCCAACGCCAACTGCGGCGTCGTCCCGCCGTGCACCGGCGACGACCCCGACCAGATCATCACGGTCGACCCCAACAACAACGGTGAGCAGCAGCAGGACGACGGCGGCGGTTTCGACGGGCGGGGCCGCCAGAGCCAGGGGTCCAACCCGGTCATCGTTCCCGGTCCGATGCCGAGCAGACGCGAGGACTGGTGAAGTCGAGCACCGAGGTCCGCCCACCGCTCATGAACCGGGCCGTGCCGTACCTTCCCCTGGGGCTGTTCGCGGCCCTGGGGGCCACGCTCGCCTATATCGTGCGGCTGCCCTGCCGCACGGGCGGGTGGAACGACCAGGTCTCGACGTACCAGAACTTCTGCTACACCGACATCTACCCGCTCTACTTCGACCGGCAGCTGGCGACGCAGAACCCCTACTTCGCCGACGTGCCGTTCGACAAGCACGTCGAATATCCGGTGGTCCTCGGCGAGGTCATGCAGGTGGTCAGCTGGATCGCCCGCTGGCTGGAGCGCGACGTGGTCGCCCAGGCGGTCAGGTTCTACGACATCACCGTCATCCTGCTCGGCGTCTGCCTGGTGGCCGGCGTGCTGCTGATGGCGGCGGTGGCGGGACCGACCAGGCGGTGGGACGCGCTCTGGTACGCGCTCGCCCCGTCGATCGTCCTGGCCGCCTACATCAACTGGGACCTGGTCGCGGGCGCGCTGTCGATGGGCATGCTGCTGGCCTGGGCCCGAAAGCGGCAGGTGCTGGCCGGTGTGCTGCTCGGCCTGGCGATCGCGACGAAGTTCTACCCGATCATGTTCGTCGGCGCGCTCCTGCTGCTCACCATGCGCACCGCGCGATGGCGGCCCTTCCTCGTCACGATGGGCGCGACCGCCGGGTCGTGGCTGGTGGTCAACGTGCCGTTCATGGTGCTGGCCTGGGACGGCTGGCGCCGGTTCTACGTCTTCTCCGAGGAACGCGGCGTCGACTGGGGCTCGCCCTGGCTGTTCTTCCAGAGCAAGGGCTGGCCGATCCTGGGTGACACCGACGTCAGCCGTCTGGGCATGGTCTCGCTGGGCCTGCTGTGCCTGGGCATCGCGGCCCTCACGCTGATGGCGCCGCGCCGGCCGCGGCTGGCGCAGATCTGCTTCCTCGCGCTGGCCGCGTTCATGATGACGAACAAGGTGTGGTCGCCGCAGTTCGTCCTGTGGCTGGTGCCGTTCGCGGTGCTGGCCAGACCCAACTGGAAGCCGATCGTGCTCTGGCAGGTCGCCGAGATCTGGTATTTCTGCGCGATCTGGCTCTATCTGCTCTCCCAGTCTCCGGTCAGCCGTCCCGACCTGGGCATCGGCGACAACACCTACTTCACCGCCGTATGGGGACGGGTCCTCACGATCGCCATCATGATGGCCTTCGTGGTACGTGACATCCTGCGTCCCGACAAGGACGTCATCCGGCAGACAGGCATCGACGACCAGGCGGGCGGCGTCTTCGACGGCGCGCCGGACCGGTTCACCCTGCGCCCGGCCTAGCCATGATCACCCGCTCGGCCGACCGCGACGCGACGCTCCTCTGGTTCGCCTCGCGCGGCGGGCTGCTGGTGGCGACCCTGCTCGGGGTCGCGCTGCACGACTACGTGGGCACGTGGCGGAAGTGGGACGCCGGGCTGTTCATCACGATCGCCGAGCACGGCTACGACGGCGATCCCGGCAGGCCGCCGGACGCCGGGCTGCCCGCGTTCTTCCCCGGCCTGCCGCTGGCGATGCGGGTGGTCCACCTCGTGGTGCCGGACTGGACGGCCTGCGGGCTGATCGTCTCGCTGGTCGCCGGTCTGGTGGCGGTGGTGGCGCTGGCCAGGCTGACGGAGTTCGAGGGCGGCTCGGGGTGGGCCGCGGTGGCCGGGCTGCTGCTGTTCCCGATGGCCGTCTTCCTGGTCGCCGGCTACAGCGAGGCGCTGTTCCTGGCGTTCGCGATCCCCGCCTGGCTGGCCGCCCGCCAGGGCCGCTGGCCGCTGGCCGCCGCCCTGGCCGCGGGCGCCTCCTGCGTACGCATCACCGGGTTGTTCCTGGCGGTCGCGCTGATCGTGGAGTTCTTCACCAGCAGGCAGCCCATCCGGCGGGCGCCGTGGCTGCTGGTCCCCTTCCTGCCGCTGGTGGCGTACTCCTTCTTCCACTACAACCGCTCGGGAGACTGGCTCGCCTGGAAGCACGCCCAGGAGGCCGGGTGGGGACGGCAGATGGTGTGGCCGTGGCAGGCGTGGAACACCACATGGCAGTCGGCCATGGGCGCGGGTGACTTCGCGATCGCCTTCCGCATGGAGTTGGCCGGTGCGGTGGTCTCAGTGGCCGCGCTCGTCTGGCTGCTGGTCATGCGCCGGTGGAGCGAGCTGGTCTACACAGGGTTACAGGCGGGGGCGCTCATGACCTCGGCGTACTACCTGTCGATCCCGCGCTCGCTGCTGCTGTGGTTTCCGCTGTGGGTGGCGTTCGGTCGACTGGTGGCCCGGCATCCATGGGTGATGGTGGTGTACGCCCTGGTGGCGGGGCCGCTCATGCTGCTCGACGTGGTCCGCTTCCTGAGCGGCGCCTGGGCAGGATGATCTTCATACCCACTTTCAGGACTCGGTAATCCAGGGAAGTTATCCACAGGCTGTGTGTATTCGCTAGAGGTTCTTCCTCAGGAACGCGATGTCGTCGGCCTGACCATCGCCGGGCGTCTCCACCACGATGGGCGCGGCCGCCGCGCGGCAGACCGCCAGGATGAGCTCAGGGTCGATCTTCCCGTTGCCCAGGTTGGCGTGCCGGTCGGCACCGGAGTCGAACTCGTCGCGTGAGTCGTTGCAGTGCACCAGGTCGATGCGGCCGGTGATCGCCTTGACCCGGTCGACCAGGTCGAGGAGCTCCTCGCCGCCCGCGTGCGCGTGGCAGGTGTCGAGGCAGAAGCCCACGTCGAAGCCGTCGAGGGCGTCCCAGAGCCGGGCGATGCGGTCGAGCCTGCGGGCTATCGCGTTGTCGCCGCCCGCGGTGTTCTCGATCAGCACCGGGATCGGGCACTCCATGCGCTCGAACACCTTGCGCCAGTTGTCGAACCCGATCTGCGGGTCCTCGTTCTTGTTCAGGTGGCCGCCGTGCACGATCAGGCCTTTGGCGCCGAGCCCGGCCGCCGCCTCCAGGTGCTGGGCGAGCAGCTTGCGGCTGGGGATCCTGATGCGGTTGTTGGTGGTGGCGACGTTGATCAGGTAGGGCGCGTGGATGTAGATGTCGACGCCCTCGACCGGCTCGGCCGGCAGCACCGGCTTCTTGTAGCCCTGTGGATCGCCCAGGAAGAACTGCACCACCTCGGCCCCGATCGCGGCCGCGTGGGCGGCTGGGGCGTCCTGACCTACGTGAGCTCCGATGCGCACCATGTCACGAGCTTATCCGTTTGGAGCAGAGGGCTCAGGGAAGTCGCCAGGCGCCCCCTACGCGAGGAGAACGATATGACGCGCTGGCGCTGGCGCTCACTGATCTTCTTAATCTGGGTTCTCATCGGCATCTATGTGGCCTGGGTCTACCACTACATCACCCCGGGGATCCTCCGGAACATCGCCGAGGCGCTCCTCGCGGTCTTCCTGTGGTTCCTGGTGCTGCTCGGTGTGGATCTGCATATTGGTAAATGACCTCAGGCGAACGGTCCCGGCCATGCCGGGACCGTTTCGCGTGCCACGAGCCGTTTACGGCAGGAAGCCGCCGTGCGCGATACCGAGCGCGACACCGACGAACGACGCGACCAGGCCGATGATGTTCAGCGAGCGCTGGGGCGTGGTCACCGAGACGTACTGCGAGTAGAGCCCCATCCCGAATCCGAGCGTGCCGAACCACGCGGAGATCGGGTGGGCGGCGACGAAGAACGTCGAGATGAAGGCCACCAGCCCGCACACGAGCGTGGCGACGGCCAGGACGTTCTCGATCGGGTGCGGTGCCCCGTCGCTGTTGAGCGTGAGTCTGAACCGCTGGGTCTCCGGAGGTTGCAGGATGTGCGGCACTAATGTCACCCCCATGGGTTTCCTACAGGTCCTTCCCATCCGCGAGCGGCTGGTAACCTGGTCAAGCTGCGTTGTGATGGGTGATCCATCAGCCTGAGACGCCGAAAGGGGTGTCCGGGTCCTGACGTCAGCGTCCTCCTGTCACGGCAGAGTGTCGTGACCGCAAGAGTCCAGAGGAGGTTGGAGTCCCGCATGCGTCGTTACGAAGTAATGGTCATTCTGGACCCTTCGCTCGATGAGCGCACTGTGGCGCCGTCCCTCGACCAGTTCCTCACCGTCGTCCGCAACGACGGCGGCACTGTGGAGAAGGTCGACGTCTGGGGCCGTCGCCGTCTCGCCTACGACATCGACAAGAAGTCGGAAGGCATCTACGCCGTCATCGACCTGTCCGCGGAGCCCGCGACGGTCAAGGAGCTCGACCGGCAGATGAACCTCAACGAGGGCATCCTGCGCACCAAGGTTCTCCGCCCCGACGTGCACTAAGCAGCGGTTGCCCGGCTTTTTGTCGGGCGGCAGCCGTACTCTGAGCCGTAACCAAAGCGAAGGCGTGCAGGAAGGCGAGCGCAAGCCATGGCAGCAGGCGACACCGTAATCACCATCGTCGGCAACCTTGTCGACGATCCGGAGCTGCGCTTCACCCCCACGGGTCAAGCCGTGGCTCGATTCCGCATCGCGTCCACTCCGCGGTTCATGGACCGCCAGACCAACGAGTGGAAAGACGGCGAAAGCCTCTTCCTGACCTGCAACGTGTGGCGGCAGGCGGCGGAGAACGCCGCCGAGAGCCTCCAGCGCGGCATGCGGGTCATCGTGCAGGGGCGGCTCAAGCAGCGGTCTTACGAGACCAAGGAAGGCGAGAAGCGCACGGTCTACGAGGTCGAGGTCGACGAGGTCGGCCCGTCTCTGCGTAACGCCACGGCCAAGGTCAACCGCACCTCCCGTCAGGGTGGTGGCGGTGGCGGCGGCTTCGGTGGCGGCCCGGCCGACGACCCGTGGGCCTCCGCGTCGCCCGCTCCGCCCCAGGGCGGCGGCGGTTTCGGCGGCGGCGGTGGCGGCGGCTACCAGGGCGGCGGTCAGCAGGGCGGCTCCGGCGGCTTCGGCGGCGGCGGCAACGACTTCAGCGACGAACCGCCTTTCTAATTCCAGTTCACCAGCCCGAGTCCATTCCCGCTTGACGGCGGGGCTCTGAAAGGAGCACCACGATGGCAAAGCCGGCACTGCGCAAGCCCAAGAAGAAGGTTTGCCTGTTCTGCCACGACAAGATCTCCTACGTCGACTACAAGGACACGGCTCTGCTGCGGAAGTTCATCTCCGACCGCGGCAAGATCCGGGCCCGCCGGGTGACGGGCAACTGCACCCAGCACCAGCGTGACGTGGCGACCGCGATCAAGAACGCCCGTGAGGTGGCCCTGCTGCCTTACACGAGCACCGCGCGCTAAGGGAGGACTGTCGATATGAAGCTCATCCTCACCAACGAGGTCTCCGGCCTCGGCACCCCTGGCGACATCGTCGAGGTCAAGGACGGCTACGGCCGTAACTTCCTCATCCCGCGCGGCTACGCCATGCGCTGGACGCGTGGCGCCGAGAAGCAGATCGAGTCCATCAAGAAGGCTCGTGACGCTCGCGAGATCCGCGACCTGGGCACGGCCAAGGAGGTCGCCGGCCAGCTCGGCGCCCTTCGCGTCCGCCTGGTCACCCGCGCTGGCGACTCCGGCCGCCTGTTCGGGTCGATCACCACGGGTGACGTCGCCGAGGCCGTCAAGGCCGCCGGCGGTCCCATCCTCGACCGCCGCCGCATCGAGATCGTCAACCCGATCAAGAGCGTCGGCTCGCACAAGGTCAGCGTCAAGCTGCACCCCGAGGTCTCGGCGTCGGTCGACGTCGAGGTCGTCGCCGGCTGACGACTCTCAGTCTCACCGCTGCCCCCTCTCGCTTGCGAGAGGGGGCAGCGCTGTCTCTATGGCCGTATGGGTGCAGGTAGGGGACATAGTTCACGGTGCGGCAGCGTAAGATTTGCTCGTTCTTCCCGCGCCCCTTCCCTGGAGGCCCCCAGCCATGGCCCGACCCTCGAAGCTGCTGGCCGTTGGCGTGCTCGCGGCGGCGGCCGTCGCCTGCGCCCCCGCCGACACTCCGCCGAGCGCCGCCCCGCTCAGTCCCACGGCGTCCGCCGCATGCACCAAGGACCAGCTCAAGCTCGTCAACGCGGGCAAGCTGACGATCGCCACCGACAAGCCCGCCTTCGAGCCGTGGTTCAAGGACGACGACCCGAGCAACGGCCAGGGCTTCGAGAGCGCGGTCGCGTTCGCCGTGGCGGGCGAGCTCGGCTTCGACCGCTCCGAGGTGCAGTGGAGCACGGTCAAGTTCGACTCGGCCTTCGCACCGGGTGCCAAGCAGTTCGACTTCGACGTCAACGAGGTCTCGATCACCCCGGACCGGGCCAAGGCGGTCGACTTCAGCCACGGCTACTACACGGTCAAGCAGGCCGTCGTGGCCATGGGGGACGGCAAGTTCGCCGCCGCGAAGAGCCTGGCCGAGCTCAAGGACGCCAAGATAGGCGTACAGGTGGGCACGACCTCCCTCAACGCGGTCAAGGAGGTCATCAAGCCCGGCGCCGAGCCCAACGTCTACACCGACCAGATCGACGCCATCAACGCGCTGAAGAACAAGCAGGTCGACGCCATCGTCGTGGACCTGCCCACGGCCTTCTACGTAACGGCCGCGCAGGTCGAGAAGTCGAAGATCGTCGGTCAGTTCAGCTCGACCGGTGGCACGCCCGAGGAGTTCGGCCTGGTCATGGAGAAGGGCAGCGCGCTCAAGCCGTGCGTCGACAAGGCCGTCGACGCGCTGAAGTCCAAGGGCGAGCTGACCAAGATCGAGCAGCAGTGGCTCAGCGCGGCCGCGGGCGCGCCCGAGTTGAAGTGAGCGGGGTTGAGGTGAGTGAGAGCACCGCGGGCTGGGTCAAGAGCGAGCGACAGCTCGAACGCGAGCGGGTCCGCAGGTCGCGGGCCCGGCGCTCGACGTCCATCGCCGGCGCCTCGACGATCGTCTTCCTCGTCCTGGCCGTGGTGGTGGTCACCCATTCGCCCGGCTGGCCACGGGTGCGGGAGTCGTTCTTCAATCCGGAGTGGTTCGTCAAGGCGTGGCCGGAGGTCCTGACCGGGTTCCTGCTCAACATCAAGATGTTCCTGATCGCGGAGCCGCTGATCCTGCTGGTCGGGGTGCTGGTGGCCCTGGCCAGGACCGTCACGGCGCCCGCCTTCTTCCCGGTCCGGGCGCTGGCCACGCTCTACACCGACATCTTCCGTGGCGTGCCGACGATCCTGGTCATCTACCTGGTCGGCTTCGGGCTGCCCGCGCTCAGGCTGCAGGGGATTCCCACGGATCTGGCCACACTCGGCATCATCGGCCTGACACTCTCGTACGGCGCGTACGTAGCCGAGGTGTTCCGGGCGGGCATCGAGTCGGTCCATCCCAGCCAGGTGGCGGCGGCCCGCTCGCTCGGCCTGAGCCACCTCAAGGCGATGCGGTTCGTCGTGCTTCCGCAGGCCACTCGCCGGATCGTCCCGCCGCTGCTCAACGACTTCATCTCCCTGCAGAAGGACACGGCGCTGGTGGCCACCATCGGGCCGCTGGAGGCGCTGAGGTCGGCGAATATCATCGCGGCAAGCAAGTTCAACTACACGCCTTACCTGGTGGCGTCGCTGCTGTTCATCCTGCTCACGATCCCGATGGCCCGCTTCACCGACCACCTGGCCGCCCGTACGCGAAGGAGGCGCGGATGAGCCTGCTGACCATCGATGGGGTGTGGAAGAACTTCCGCGGCCACAGCGTCCTGCGCGGCATCGACCTGGAGGTACGCCCGCACGAGGTGGTCAGCCTGATCGGCGCGTCAGGGTCGGGCAAGTCCACGCTGCTGCGCTGCGTCAACCTGCTGGAGACCATCGACGACGGCGCCATCCACCTCGACGGGCAGGAGATCACCGACCCTCGGGCGGACGTCGACGATGTACGTCGTCGGCTGGGCATCGTGTTCCAGGCGTTCAACCTGTTCCCGCACATGACGGTGCTCGACAACATCACGCTCGCGCCCCGGCGGGTGCACGGGGTGGCCAAGGCCGAGGCGGAGGAGCAGGCGGGCGAGCTCCTGGCCAGGTTCGGGCTGGCGGACAAGGCCCGCTCCTACCCCGACCAGCTCTCCGGCGGCCAGCAGCAGCGGGTGGCCATCGTCCGCGCGCTGGCCACCAAGCCACGGCTGATGCTGCTCGACGAGGTCACCTCGGCGCTCGACCCGGTGCTGGTCGTGGAGGTGCTCCAGGTCATCAGGGAGCTCAAGGACTCGGGCATGACGATGATCCTGGCGACGCACGAGATGGGCTTCTGCCGCGACATCTCCGACACGGTGTGCTTCCTGGACGGCGGGGTCATGCTGGAGAAGGGCCCGCCGGAGATGATCTTCACCGATCCGGAGCAGGCCCGTACGAGGGACTTCCTGAAAGCCGTACTGGACTCCGGGCGGCTCTGACGCGGCGTCCACGAACGTCGGGCGGGTACCCGCTCCCCGAAGGGGGTCCCTTCCTGGGACCCCGACCACAACGGACCGGTTTCCTCTCGCGCTCTTGGAGGAGGTCCCTTCCTGGGGGCCTGGGCCACGGTGGGTCGTTTCGACCGCTCCTCCTGGAGGGGGTCCCTTCCTGGGGACCTCGGCCACGGCGGGCCGTTTCGTCCGCTCCTCCTGGAGGGGGTCCCTTCCTGGGGACCTCGGCCACGGCGGGCCGTTTCGTCCGCTCGCAGGGAGCGGGGTGTCCCCCTTTGGGGCTCTTGCCACGGCGGACCGGTTTCCTCGCCTCCCTGGAGGGGGTCCCGTCCTAGGGACCACAGCCACGACGGACCAATTTCATTCGCCCCCGAAGGGGATCTCTCCCGAAGGACACCAGCCACCACGGACCGCCACAGGGATTGAGACGGTCGTGACAAACCACCGGGGCTTAACGCCGATGGCGCCCTCTGGCGTGGTTCAGGGGAGGCAGCTCAGGCTGAGCCAGCAGGCTGTGCCGCCGACCGTACACAAGATAGACAAGCAGCCCGAAAGCCATCCACAGCGCGAACCACGCCCAGGTGAGCACCTGCAGATTCACCATCAGCCAGAGCGTCGCCACCAGGGACAGCGCGGGCAGCAGCGGCGAGAGCGGGACGCGGAATCCGCGGTCGAGGTGCGGCATCCGGCGCCGCATGACGATCACACCCGCGGCGACGAACATGAACGCGAACAGCGTCCCGATCACCACCAGCTGCTGCAGCGTGAACACCGGCACGAGCTCGGCCAGCAGGATCGCGATCACTCCGATGAGCAGCGTGACCCGCGTGGGGGTGTGATATTTGCGGCTGATCGTGGCCAGACGGCGCGGCATCAGGCCGTCGCGGGCGATCGAGAACAGTACGCGCGTCTGCCCCACGATCAGCACCAGGATGACCGTGGTCAGCCCGAGCACCGCGCCGATGTCGATGACGTGCGCCATCCAGTCGACACCCACCACGCGGAACGCGCTGGACAGCGGCGAGTCGGGGGAGATGCCGGTGTAGGGGATCATGCCGACCATGACCACGGCCACCGCGAGGTAGATGACCGTGGCGATCACCAGGCTGCGGATCATGCCCTTGGGGATGGCTCTGGAGGCGTTCACGGTCTCCTCGGCGGCGGTGGCGACGACGTCGAAGCCGATGTACGCGAACGCGATGGCCGACGCCGCCGCGAACACCCCGAACCAGCCGAACGCGTGACTCTGCCCCACGACCATGTCGAGCACGGTCGCCGCCGGGCTGGTGGTGGGCTTCGGCTCGGTGTAGAGGTCGCCGAAGTTGGCCACCTTGACGTACCGCGCCCCGACGACGATGACCGCCCCGATGGCCAGCAGCTTGGCCGCCACCATCACCCACAGCGCCCGCAGCCCGACCCGCGCGTTGAGCGCCACGACGCTCGTCAGCACCACCAGGATGAACAGGACGAACACGTCCTCGATCACGTTCTGGTACGGCAGGCGCACCCCGAACCCGGTGATCGCCCGGACGGTGATCAGCGCCCAGGCCCTGGCCACCACGGCGGCGGCCAGCTCCAGCTCCAGGATCAGCGCCCAGCCGATGATCCACGCCCATACCTCGCCGAAGATGACGTAGGTGAAGGTGTACGCGCTGCCCGAGGTCGGCATCGTGGACGACAGCTCGGCGTAACACAGGCAGGCCAGCAGGCAGGCGATCCCGGCGATCATGAACGAAAGGATCACTCCGGGGCCCGCCATGGTCGCGGCCTGCTGCCCGGCGATGCTGAAGATACCCGCGCCGATCATCACACCGAGCCCGAGCACGACCAGATCGGCGGGCCGGTACAGCTCGGCGAGGCTGTGGCGCGCGCCTGTGCGTAACCCGGTCGCCGCGTCGGGCGGCAGCCGCCGGAGGATCGTGGACAAAGGCACACCCCGCTCAGGGAACCCGCCCACAGTGTCGCACCACACGCGTAACAGCAAGCACGGGACGATTACGCCCCGGTCACCAGCCATGTCGTACCGAGCGCCCGCTGTCCAAGCGTGATCAAACGTGCGATCATCCACACCCCGAGTGCGCACCAGAGTGCGACGATGCCGAATCCGGAGGCGAGAAAGGCACACGGCAGGTACGCGAGCGTCGTCCACAGGGCCGCCCACGCGAGGTAGCGCTGGTCACCGGCGCCGATCAGCACCCCGTCGAGCACGAACACCACGCCGCACACCGGCTGGAACAGCGCCACCGGCCAGAGCACGGCCAGCAACTGCTCGGTCACCTGTGGATCGGCGTCGAACAGGCCGGGAAGCAGCGGCCGGGCCGCGACGACGAGCACGCCGAGCACGAACCCCGACCAGAGGCCCCACCGCACCATGCGCCGGGTCGCGGCCCTGGTGGCGGCCACGTCGCCGGCGCCGAGCGTACGGCCGGTGATGGCCTGGCCGGCGATGGCGATGGCGTCCAGGGCGAAGGCCAGCAGGGTCCAGACCTGGGTGGCGATGGCGTACGCGGCCAGCTGGGCCTGGCCCATCCTGGTGGCCACCACGGTCGCCGCGATCAGCACGACGCGCAGGCAGAGGGTCCTGATGAGCAGCGCGAAGCCGGCCGTACCCGCCTGCTTGACGCCCGCCAGGTGAGGCGTGAGCGATATGCCGAGCCGCAGCGCGCCCCTGGCCACCACGACGAGGTAGACGGCCGCACCCAGCGTCTGAGCCAGCACGGTGCCCCAGGCCGAGCCCGCGATGCCCCAGTGCAGTCCGAGCACGAACCACGCGTTCAGCCCCGCGTTGAGCGCGAACGAGCCCACCGCGACGGCCAGCGGCGTGACCGTGTCCTGCAGGCCGCGCAGCACGCCCGTCCCGGCCAGCACGACGAGCATGCCGGGCGCGCCGAGCAGCGAGATGCGCAGGTACGTCGTAGCCTGCCCGGCCTGCTCCGGGACCGCCCCGAACAGCCCGACGATCGATGGGGCGAGCGGCCAGCAGACCGCGATGAGGGCGGCGCCGATGGCCAGCGCGAGCCAGATGCCGTCCACGCCGCTGCGCATCGCCCTGGCATGATGGCCCGCACCGGTCTGGCGGGCCACGGACGCCGTCGTGCCGTACGCGAGGAAGACACAGAGGTTCACCACCGTGGCCAGGATCGTGCCCGCGACGCCCAGGGCACCCAGGGCGGTGGTGCCCAGCCCGTGCCCCACGATGGCATAGTCGGCGAGCAGGAAGAGCGGTTCGGCGACCAGCGCGCCGAACGCGGGCACGGCCAGGCGCAGAATCTCCCTGTCCTGCGGCGTAATGGGCATTTACCCATTATGGCCATTACACGGCGTGTCGGGCCAACTTTCTTTCCTCCACAGCCGGTGGACAAAGTTCTCGCAGGTCAGATGGGGTGCTGTGGATTGTGGACAGAGTTATCCACAGCTCCGTCCACAGTTGTTTCACACCCTGAGCCGAATAGTGCACAGCTTGACCACAGGGTTGTCCACAGGCCGCGTTGCCGTCTCACCGCGAACCCGCGAAACTGTCAGACCGGTCGACTACAAGTGGGGGTGGTGCGACCGCCTGCAAGGTGTTGAGGGGGCGCGGTGAGCATTGACGAAGAGGGCGGCGCGGGCCCGGGGTTCGAACGTACGCCGCCCAGCAACATCGAGGCGGAGCAGTCGGTTCTGGGCGGCATGCTGCTGTCCAAGGACGCGATCGCGGACGTGGTGGAGATCATCCGTTCCGACGACTTCTACCGGCCCGCCCATCAGATGATCTATGACGTCATCACCGATCTCTACGGCCGCGGCGAGCCCGCCGACGCCGTCACGGTCTTCGACGACCTGCAGAAGCGCGGCGAGATGGCCCGGGTCGGAGGTGCCGCCTACCTCCACACGCTGACGGCCGTCGTCCCCACCGCGGCCAACGCCGGCTACTACGCGAAGATCGTCCGTGAGCAGGCCATCCTCCGCCGCCTCATCGAGGCCGGCACGCGCATCGTCTCCTTCGGCTACGGCGGCCAGAACGAAGAGGTCGACGACCTGGTCGACCGCGCGCAGGCGGAGATCTACAAGGTCACCGAGCGACGCACGTCCGAGGACTACGCGCCGCTGGCCGACATCATGCCGGGCGCCCTCGACGAGCTGGAGGCCATCGGCAGCCGCAGCGGCCAGATGGTCGGCGTGCCGACCGGCTTCCAGGACCTCGACCAGCTCACCAACGGCCTGCACCCGGGCCAGATGATCGTCGTCGCCGCCCGCCCGGCCATCGGGAAAAGCACCCTAGGTCTAGATTTCGCCCGTTCTGCGGCTATCAAGCATGGGATGACCACCGTCATCTTCTCGCTGGAAATGTCGCGCAACGAGATCACCATGCGTCTGTTGTCGGCTGAGGCGCGGGTGGCGCTGCACGCCATGCGCTCGGGCAGCATGGGCGACGACGACTGGACCAGGCTGGCCCGGCGGATGAGCGAGGTGGCCGAGGCGCCGCTGTTCATCGACGACTCGCCCAACATGTCGATGATGGAGATCCGGGCCAAGTGCCGGCGCCTGAAGCAGCGCAACGACCTGCGCTTCGTGGTCATCGACTACCTCCAGCTGATGAGCTCGCCGAAGAAGACCGAGAGCCGCCAGAACGAGGTCTCGGAGATCTCCCGTGCGATCAAGCTGCTGGCCAAGGAGCTGGAGGTGCCGGTCATCGCGATCTCCCAGCTCAACCGAGGCCCCGAGCAGCGCACGGACAAGCGGCCCGCGGTCAGCGACCTGCGCGAGTCCGGCTGCCTGACGGCAGCCACCCGCGTCCTTCGGGCTGACACGGGCGCGGAGGTGTCGCTGGGGGAGCTTCTGGAGTCTGGCGCACGCGACATCCCCGTGTGGTCGCTGGATGAGAAGTTGCGGCTCGTGCCGCGCACTATGACGCATGTCTTTCCCAGTGGAACCAAGGAGGTCTTCAGGCTGCGCCTGACGTCGGGCCGGGAGATCGAGGCGACGGCCAACCACCCCTTCATGACCTACGACGGCTGGCGGCCTCTGGGGGAGATCGGTCCGGGTAGTCGCCTTGCCGTTCCGCGCCACGTTCCCGCCCCTCAAGATCTTCAGGAGTGGCCCGAGGAGGAGGTCATCCTCCTCGGGCACATGATCGGAGATGGTTCGTTCGTCAGGAACCAGCCGATTCGGTACGCAAGCACGGACGAGACTTGCTTGGAAGCTGTGACGATGGCCGCCACGCATTTTGGAGTGAGTGCGGTCCGGGACGACTATGCCGCCGCGCGGGTCACCACGGTGCGGCTACCTGCCCCCTATCGGCTCACGCGCGGCAGGCGCAACCCCATCGCCGCCTGGCTCGACGGTCTGGGTCTGTTCGGCCTTCGCAGTCACGACAAGTTCGTTCCCCAGGGGGTCTTCTCTCTGCCGAAGAAGCAGATCGCCCTGTTCCTGCGTCACCTGTGGGCGACAGACGGATGCGTCTGGTGGGACGAGAAGCTCGGCCAGTCGCGGATCTACTATGCCTCGACGAGCCGGCGGCTGATCGACGACGTCGCGCGGCTGCTGCTCCGGTTCAACGTAATGACTCGTATCAAAACAACCCGGAAGGGCGACTACCGGCCGGGGTATCAACTGCACATCTACGGCGCGGAGAACCAACTCCGGTTCCTGGAGGAGGTGGGCGTGGTCGGCGAACGAGCAAAGCATGCCGCTCGCTGCCTTCCAGTGTTGCGGGCAGCCAAGAGCAACACCAACCTCGACACGGTTCCCCGTGAGATCTGGGACCGTGTTCGGGACGTGTTGATAGAGAAGAGCATGACCCATCGGGCGTTCTCGAACGCGCTGGGGACCCAATTCTGCGGCAGCGCCTTGTGGAAGCACGCACCCAGCCGGGAGCGCCTGGGTCGGGTGGCGGCGATTCTGGATGACGCCCAGATGGAGATGCTGGCGACGAACGACGTCTTCTGGGACGAGGTCGTTTCGATCGAGAGCCTAGGCGAGCAGCCGGTCTATGACGCCACGGTGCTGGGAACCCACAACTTCGTCGCCAACGGGATCTCCGTCCACAACAGCATCGAGCAGGACGCCGACATGGTCATCCTGCTGCACCGCGAAGACGCCTACGAACGGGAGTCGCCGCGGGCGGGCGAGGCGGACCTCATTGTGGCCAAGCACCGAAACGGCCCCACGGCGACCGTCACGGTGGCCTTCCAGGGGCACTACAGCCGCTTCGTCGACATGGCGCAGCACTAGCCTCGGGCTTGTAGGTTCTCAAATTCCGTGTCACTTTCTCATTCGCGATGACACCTGAATCGCACAAGTGGCACGGGATTGAGAATTTGCCAGCGGCATCAATGGCTTTGGGCTTAACCTTCACATTCTGAGATGCATTGCTCGCCCGCCGTAGCCGCATGGCGCTTCGCCGACAATGATCCCAAGATGTGGGGGTTCAGCATGACGACACCCGCTGTCCTCTCGGCGACCCTGAGCTTTCCCCTCTTGAGGGCGATCTAGTTCATGGCGCTGAGTGATCGGAAGTGCCCCTCAACACGCTGCGGACCGCCGTACCATGGCGAACCTTCCGCTGAAATAGAGGTCTGAGCCTGCGCGACATGGCCGCGAAGCTCGTCATCCCCAGCGGCAAGAAGAAGGGTCAGCACCCGTCACCGGCTACCGTCATGCGGATGCTGCAGGAACACGACGAACAGGCCACCGCGACCGCAGGGGCGTGATCCACCGCTACCTTGCGGCTGGTGTCTGAACCAGGACGTCGAGGCCGTGCTCGCTCTCCTGTCATTGCCGGGAGATGATGAGTCAGGGCCGCCGGGGCGGCCCGCCCCTCGACGGAGGGACGGGTGGGCCGCCGGTCCGGTCTATGCTCAGGCCCATGGCACTGGAATGGGAGCAGATCATCGTCGACTCCGTTGACCCCGTCGCTCTCGGGCGCTGGTGGGCCAAGGCTCTCGGCTGGGTAGTGGTCGACGAATCCGAGGAGATCATCGAGATCCGGCCTGAGCCGGACCAGATGCCGGGGCTGCTCTTCGTGCCTGTCCCCGAGGGCAAGACGTCGAAGAACCGGCTCCACCCCGACTTCCGCCCCGACGACCAGGAGGCCGAGGTCGCCCGGCTGCTCTCCCTCGGTGCCCGGCGCGCCGACACCGTACAGGACGAGCAGCACTGGGTGACCCTCCTCGACCCGGAGGGCAACGAGTTCTGCGTCCTGAGTGAGCGGAAGAGCTGAGCGGAAGCACTGGCGGTGTTCCTGTTCTCCTGCCCGGACTGTCCTGCGGTTCTCTGACCTACGCGGCACGACGTCGCGACGGCCTAGCCCAAGATCATCTCGTGGCGGGTTTGGAGCGTATCTGGGTCACACCCCAGAGGAGCTCACACCTGAGGAAAGTGACATCACCGTGAGGCAAACAACCGTGCCAAGCCCTTGAGACAAAACCATGCTCCGCAGGTCAGACGCTCGGCGGGTGACACAGAAACTGAGACCCTACAGCTTTGCAGGGCGGTCATGCCGCCTCGTCCGTGGGATCGGGAGTGGGGACCAGCCGCAGGCTGCCGGACGGGGCCTTCTCGTCGGGGAAGACCCACTTCCGGAACGCCCAGAAGCGGAAGACCATCGCGATCAGCGTGCCGACGACCTGCGCGCTCATGAAGTCGGCGATCTCCTGGGTGACCAGGCTCACATCCGGTGTCTCCAGGTGAAATGCGTACCGGGAGATCCATAGCGGCGCGGAGCTGAGCACCAGACCGACGCCGCTGACCAGGAAGAACAGCGCCGCCTCGTGACGGCGCTCGCGGCCGCCCCTGGTCCGGAACGACCATTCGCGGTTCAGCACGTAGGACACGATCGTCGCCACGAGCACCGCGATGATCTTCGCGGTCACCGGCTTTGGTTCCAAAATGGTGAGCTTCAGCCCGTAGAACACCGTGTTGTCCACCAAGAACGCTGTGCCACCCACTACCGCGAACTTCAGCAGCTCACGGTGCTTCAGCGCGAGGGCGTGCAGCGGGTCCGGTAATCTTTCGAGCACTGCTTTTGCTATTCGGAGCACCCTCGATCTTCTCACCGGTCGGACATCGCAGAGGGTTTTATTCCGAACGGGGTATCCAAAGGGATCCCCGGCCACGACAGGTCCTACCCCCGGAGGCGGCCCCTCGTAGGGACCCCGGCTATCACGGGCCTGCTTCTTCCTCATTTTCGGAGGGGAATCCCTCCATGGGGACCTCAGCCGCCATGGGCCTGCTTCTTTCTCGCCCCCCGGAGGGGTTCCCCCCATGGGACCTCAACCGCCACGGACCGTCACGGTGATTGAGACGGTTGTGTGACGAACCACCCGAGGAAACGAGGGTTCCGCGGTCCCAGCTACCCGCTCGCCCAGCGCGGAGGCTGACGCCCCGGCGGGCCTCAGCCTCCGCCGACGGTGCTGTCCGTCTTCTCAGCGGTGCCGGGGGAGTCGTCCTTCTTCTCGCTGGTGGACGGGCCGTCGCCGGTCGAGTCAGTAGCCGGGGGAAGGTTCAGCGCGGTCGCCTCGCAGGGGGCCACCGCTCCCTTGACCACCTCCAATGAGATCGCGGTGGGAGGCTTGTCCGGCTGGTCGACCGAGACCGCCAGGACCAGCGTCAGGCCGTCGCCGGCCTGCCCTTTGCCGATCAGGAACACCATCCCCGTGCCGACCGTCCTGAACAGGAAGCTGTTCTCGGCCCGCCCGCCGCCGGCCCCGTGCCCGCCTCGCGGCTGCTTGCAGGTCTGGTCCGCCGGCAGGTAGTCGACCACCGCCGTCACCCCCGCCGCGGCCAGCTTGGCCCTCAGTTCACCGGGATCGCGGAACTCGTTGATCCGCACCCCGACTGATCCGTCCGCGTTCCTGGTCACGGCGAAAGCCGGGGTGGTGGCTCCGCCGTACACGTTCATGGCCATCACAGTGGCCGCTGTGACTCCCGCCACCGCGGTGGCCAGTCCCACGACCCGCCCGGTCCTGCGGCGTCGCGCCGGCGGCTGGACGACCGGGTCCGCCCTCCTGCCGGCGATGTCGTCCTTGAGTGCGGTGAGCAGACGCTCCTCGAAGTTGTTCATGCCTGTCCCTCCACGTACACAGCCGACGGCGAAGCGACGTCTTCCAGGGCGCGTCTGGCCCGATGCAGGCGGACCCGGGCGGTCACCCCGTTGATGCCCAAGGCCACGGCGGCCTCCTTGACGGTGAGCTGATCGATCGCCACGAGCTCCAGCACGGCCCGCTCGCCCTCGGGCAGGTCGCCCATGGCCGCCAGCGCGCGCCGCATCTGGCGCTCGGCGTCGATCCGCTCCTCCATGCGGTCGAGGTCGTGGTCGTCCATCATTCGCCGGCCTGCGACGCGGCTGGTCGCCTTCGCCTCGCGGGCCGTGCGTCGATACTGGGCGGACACGACATTGCGCGCCACGCCGTACAACCAACCGGTCTCGCTGCCTCGGCCGGGGCGGTAGGTGTGCCCGGAGTCCAAGACCGCCAGGAAGATGTCGGCAGTCAGGTCGGCGGCCAGATGAGCATCGCTCACCCGGCGTACGACGAACCGCATGACGCCATCGACATGGCGGCGATAAAAGGCCTCAAAGGCCTCGGGGTCCTCGTTGAGGCGCACGGGCCTCGCTCCCTTCGTCGCTCGCCCTACACCTCTACTTGGACCGAGCGACCCGAAGCGTTTCCGGTCAGGAGGGTCAGGACGGTCAGAGCGGCCGGAGGCGTTCGGCGATGTCGAGCCAGACGGTGACCTCGGTGGCGGTGAAGTGCCGGATCGCCCAGTCGACCATGCGCAGGCTCATGTGCGCCCAGCAGGCCGGCGCCGCCTCCTCGGACACCGTTCCGTCGAGCAGCCGAGCGAGCTCCGGGGCCCGGTGTGTGAGGTCGAAGCGCAGCGTGAAGAGATCGAAGTCCGCGTCACCCCGCGTGGCGCCGTCCCAGTCGATCACTCCGGTGACCGTGCCCGAGGCGTCGACCAGCACGTTCTCGGGATGGAAGTCGGTGTGTACGAGGTCGTCGCCGTCCAGCCGCTCGGGGAGGGCGGCGCCGATCTCCTCGACCTGGTCGAGCAGCCGCCGCGTGCGGCTGTCGTACGTCCGCAGTGGCTCGTGCAGGCAGAAGCCCGGTCCGTCGGCGCGCAGGAAGAGCGCGAATCCGGGCAGGTCCGTACGGCCGGCCAGCAGGCCGCGGCAGCGCCGGTTGACGTCGAGCATCGACTCGATCGTGACCCGGGAGGGCTTGAGCGGGGGAGAACCCGGCAGCAGCTCCTGCACCACGACGGGCGGGCGCACCAACTCGTAGCGCGGAGCGGGGATGCCCGCCGCGCGGGCCACCTCCAGCAGCGCGCCGACATCGGATCCGCGGCTGAGCACCGACCGGCGGCCGTCGGGCCAGCGTACGTAGGCGGCGCCGACCTGGCCGCCGGGGCACGGGCCTTCATAGACGAGCGGTACGTCGAGCTCGCGCAGGACGCCGTCGATGTCGAGGCGGGGCACGCGGGGGAGTGTCACGAAGACCGATCCTCGCTGGTCCTTCAGCTGTGACACAACTTCCGGTGTGACACAACTTCCGGTGTGACACAACAGACAGCGGCTCCCGGAATCCCGGCTGATCGTCCCAGTGCTGCAACGAGAGAGTGAGCTTCAACTGAAGGGAAGCACGCCATGACCATCCTCGTCGCCTACGACGGCTCAGCCGACTCGCGCGCCGCCATCGAGTTCGCGGCCAAGCACCTGGCCGCCGAGCCCACGCTCATCGTGACCGTGTGGGAGCCGCTGCTCGTGCAGCTCAAGAGGTATCCGCTGGCCGGTGCCGCGGTCCTCGCCGACGGCAGTGATGAGTGGCGGGTCCAGGCCGAGCAGTACGCCAAGGAGGGGGCCGAGCTGGCGATCGCCGCCGGGCTCGCGGATGTGATGTATCGGGCGGTGGCCGACAACGAGTCGATCTGGCGGACGATCGTGGACGTCGCGGATGAGGTCGACGCGTCGCTGGTGGTCACGGGGTCGCGAGGACTTGCCGGTGTACGCTCCGTGCTCCTGGGCAGCGTCTCCAACCACGTGCTGCACCACGCCCACCGGCCGACCCTGATCGTCCCACCGACCAAGCACTGATCGGCCCACGACCGTTCGCGGGGTATCCGTCCCCGAAGGAGGCCTCCATAGGGCCAGCCGCGACGGACCGTCTTCTTCCTCCCGCCCCGGAGGGGTGTCCCGTCAAAGGAACCCCAGCCGCGACGGACCGACCTCTTCCTTCTGCCCCGCAGGGGCTATCTCCCCAGAAGGACCCCAACCACGACGGACCGTCACAGAGACTGAGACGGTCGCGTGACGAACCACCCGAAAGACCGCACTAGCCGGCGCCCTGTGGGGCCGAGCAGACGGCCTGCGGGGCGCCCAAGCAGCCTTCCTTGGACGGGGTGAGCCGCGTGTCGATGCGCCTCGCCCCCGGCCCCTCGTTGCCCAGCCGGTCGTGCGGATTGGCCAGCGCGCACCGGTCGAGCGACAGGCATCCGCACCCGATGCACTCCGTGAGGTCGTCGCGGAGCCGCTGCAGCTGCTCGATCCGGTCGTCGAGCTCGCTGCGCCAGGCCGCCGACAGCCGCGCCCAGTCGTCACGGGTGGGCGTGCGCTCCTCGGGCAGCTCGCCCAGGGCGTCCTTGATGGTCCGCAGCGGGATGCCCAGCCGTTGCGACAGCCGGACGAACGCGACCCGGCGCAGCGTGTCACGGGTGTAGCGCCGCTGGTTGCCCGCGGTGCGGCGGCTCCCGATGAGCCCCTTGGCCTCGTAGAAGTGCAGCGCCGACACGGCCACGCCGCTGCGTTCGGCGAGCTGGCCGACGGTCAGCTCCTTGGAGTTCCACGCCACCTTGGTCATAACCTCAAGAATACTTGAGGATTACCGGCCGGAAGTGGGTGACCAGTTGCCGGCCGTCGAAGATGTGCAGCGCGTACGCGGGCGGCAGGTCGTACGTGACGGGGATCTCGGCCTCGGTCTCCACACGGGTCAGGCAGGTGGAGATGACACCGGGCGCGACGACGAGCGGCAGTCCGGCGAACCGGGCCGACACGGCGGTGTGCGCGTGGCCGGTCAGCACCCCGGCCACGTGCGGGTGCCGTGAGAGCAGGTCCGCCAGCCGTTCCGGCTCGCGCAGCCGGATCTGGTCGACGTACGGGACGCCCAGCTCGATCGGCGGATGGTGCATGCCCACGAACGCCGGGACGTCGGGCCGCTCCGACAGCACCTCGTCGAGCCAGGCCAGCGTGTCATCGGCCAGGTAGCCGTGGTGGTGACCGGGTACGCTCGAATCGGCCAGGGCGATGGTCAGGTCGTCGAGCCTGAGCGCCTGGTTGGCCGGCCCGAGCAGCTTCTCGAACTCCGGCACCGCGTCATGGTTGCCCGGACAGATGGCCACCGGCCGCTCGTCGCGGAGCAGTTCCTCCGCGATCGCGTATTCCTCCGGCAACGCGTGGTCGGCGATGTCACCCGTGACCAGGACGGCGTCGAGGCGCAGCGTACGCAGGTGCTCCATGACCTGCCGCGTACGTTCGACGCTCTCGTCGGAGCCACCGATGTGGGTATCACTGATCTGCGCAAAAATCGCCACGTGAGCACCCTATTCCACGTGTACGGGCCGCTCGAAGAACGTCTCCAGCACGACGACCGTCTGGGTCCCGGTCACGCCGTCCACCTCGAACACCTGCCGCAGGACCTGCTGTAACTCCCTCGTGTCGGATGTACGGACCTTGAGCAGGACCGAGGCCGGGCCGGCGATGACGTGGGCCTCCTCGACCGGCGCGATGGCCGCCAGCCGCGCGGCGGAGTCGCCCATCCAGGCGCCGCCGTCGACCAGCACATACGCCACGACCTCGCGCCCGAGCGCGGCCGGATCCACCTCGATCGTGGTGCGCTTGATCACTCCCCGCTCGCGCAGTTTGCGCACCCGCTCGTGCGCCGCCCCACTCGACAGGCCGACCGCCTTGCCGAGAACCGCGTACGACCGCGTCGCGTCTTCCTGAAGCAGGCCGATCAGCATCTTGTCGATCTCATCCATAACAGTATGATATTCGACTATGCAGCCTCTTCACCAAACACTATATGGTCACATCCCCACGGAGCTGGAGGTGCTGGACGAGCGCTTCGCCGCGGTCGGCGGCGACGACCTGATCGAGCGCATCTACTTCGGCACCCGCTGGGCCGAGGGGCCGGTCTATTTCCCGGCGGGCCGGTTCCTGGCCTGGAGCGACATCCCCAACGACCGGATGCTGCGCTGGGACGAGATGACCGGCGCCGTGGGCCCGTTCCGGCAGCCCGCCGGCTACGTCAACGGCAACACGCTCGACCGCCAGGGCCGCCTGATCTCGTGCGAGCAGGGCCTGCGCCGGGTCACCCGCACCGAGGCCGACGGCTCCATCACCGTGATCGCCGACCGCTGGCAGGGCAAGCGGCTCAACAGCCCGAACGACGCGGTGGTGCGCTCTGACGGCTCCATCTGGTTCACCGACCCCGCCTATGGCATCGACAGCGACTACGAGGGCTTTCGGGCCGAGCCGGAGATCGACGGCTGCCATGTCTACCGGGTCGATCCGGTGACGGGTGAGGTGAGCCGGGTGGCCGACGACTTCGACCGGCCCAACGGGCTGGCCTTCTCGCTGGACGAGTCCCGTCTGTACATCGCCGACACCCGCCGCAGGCACATACGCGTGCTCGACGTGCACGACAACGGCACCCTCTCGGGCGGCAAGGTCTTCGCGCAGGGAGGCGACGACGACCGCTTCGACGGGATGCGACTGGACGACACGGGCCGGGTGTGGGCGGCGGCGGGCAAGGCGGTGCTCTGCCACGACCCCGACGGGACGCTGATCGGCCGGCTCCGCCTGCCCGACGATGTCGCCAACCTGGTGTTCGGCGGCCTGAAGCGCAACAGGCTCTTCATCGCGGCCGCCTCCTCGCTCTACTCGGTGATGCTGAACGTCACGGGCGCCCGCCCCGTCTGGTCGTAGCGCTACTCCCGGCGAAAACAGCGCTATTCCCGGCGAGAACCACCGAACAAGCACTACTCCCAGCGGAACAACCGGATCGCGATCCCGCCGAAGACCAGCAGGCCGGCCGCCATGACGACGAGGTGCAGCGGCTGCGGCGCGTGGCCCGCCCAGGTGTCGCGCAACGCCTGGGCGAACGGCCCCGCCACCGAATAGTCGCTCACCACCCGCAGCGCGTCCGGCATGAACTCGCGTGGGATCCACATGCCCGCCACGAACATCAGCGGGAACATCACCACCGACCCGATCCCCGGCGCCGCCTTCCCCGACGGCGCGACCGAGGCGATCACCAGCCCCAGGGCCAGCAGGGCGGCCGAGCCGAGCAGGAAGACCAGCGCGAAACCGGGGAGCTGCCTGGGTATCGCGACGCCGCGCACCAGGTTCCCGACCACCACCAGGAGGACGACCGACACGGTGCCGATGGCCAGGTTGATGATGAGCTGGGCGGCCAGCAGCCGCCCCGGCGCAACGGGCGTCGTCGACATCCGCCTGAGCACCCCCTGCTCGCGATAGGTGACCAGGACGGCCGGCAGCACCGTGCAGGCGAGCGTCAGCACCGCGAGCAAGGTCATCTGGGCCGGCAGCTGGGTGTCGACGATCCGCTCGCCGCCCATCGCCGGATCGGGCTCGGACATGTCGGGGATGCCGCCGAGCACCAGCAGCAGGGCGAGCGGCAGGCCGAGGGTGAAGACGATCGTGGACCACTGCCGCAGATGCAGCTTGGTCTCGACGAGGAGGATCTTCCTCATGACAGTTTCCTTCCGGTCAGAGCGAGGAACGCGTCGTCGAGCGTGGCCTGCTCGATGCGCAGGTCGGCGGGTACGACCTCATGCCGGGCGAGCGTCAGCATGACGGAGGTGGCGAGGTCGCCGGTGCCCGTCACCACGACCTGCTCGCCGCTCCTGGCGACCTCGCTCACCTCGGGCAGGGCCAGCAGGAGGTCGTCAGAGAAGGGCGCGGTCGGCCGGAACCGCAGCCGCTGAGCCCCGCCCACCTGGGCGATCAACCCCGCGGGCGTGTCGGTGGCGACGACCCGGCCCGCGTCGATGAGCGCGACGCGGTCGCAGAGCCGCTCGGCCTCCTCCATGAAGTGGGTGACGAGCACGATCGTCACGCCGGAGCCGCGCACCTGCTCGACCAGCTCCCAGGTGTCCCTGCGGGCCTGCGGGTCGAGGCCGGTGGTGAGCTCGTCGAGCACTGCGACACGTGGCCGGCCCACCAACGCCAGCGCGATGGACAGGCGCTGCCGCTGACCGCCGGAGAGTTTGCCGAAGCGCTCCTCCCGCTTGCCGCCGAGCCCGACGCGCTCGATCAGCTCGGACCAGTCGGCCGGATCCGGATAGAAGGAGGCGTAGAGGTCCAGCGCCTCCCACACCTTGATCTTCTCCGGCAGTTCGGCACTCTGCAGCTGCGCGCCGAGCACCCGCCGTAACGCGTCCCTGTCCTGGTGGGGGTCGATGCCGGTCACGCGTACGGTGCCACGATCGGGAGTGCGCAACCCCGCGACGCACTCGACGGTCGTGGTCTTGCCGGCGCCGTTCGGGCCGAGGATGCCGAAGATCTCGCCATCCGACACCTCGAACGACACGTCGTCCACCGCGACATGATTCGGGTACCGCTTGTGGAGGTTTCTGACCTCGATGACTTTCATGCCTTAGACGCTAGGAATTCCGGCCCTCACGGAGAATCGGGCTGGGTACCCGGCAAAGGTGTATCTAGGTGCAATATGCGGGATCCTCCAGATCGCGCACACTGGGAGCATGCTGAGAAGGTACGCCCAGGTCGCGGGGCTGCTGGCGCTGATCCTCGTCGAGGTGCCCGCCGCCGCCGTCTCCTTCGGCCTGCTCGTCCTGACCTTCGGCCTCGGCGTGGTCCCTCTCCTCCCAGCGCAGGTGCGGCTGGTCAGGCGGGTGGCGGAGCACAGGAGACGGCTGGTCGGGGAGTGGTTAGAGGTCCGGATCGACTCGCCGTACCTGCCCAAGCCGCCGCCCCCGATGCGGCAGGCCGACGGGATGTACCGCTCGAACCGCACGCTCTACAAGTCGCCGCGGGTGCCGGCCTGGAACGACCGGTGGAAGTGGCTGATCACCGACCCGGCGACCTGGCGCGACTGCGCCTGGCTGGTCCTGGACCCCGTGGTCAAGCTGGGCCTGCTGCCCCTGCTCCTGCTGCTGCCCGACCGCGGGCTGCGCGTCTACGGCATGTGGTGCGAGCTGGTGCTGGCCCCGACCGCGGCGAGCCGCCTGGCGGGGCAGGTCAGCCACCTTCAGCGGGTACGCAACCTGGCGGCCGACACCCAGTCCGCCGAGATGCGCAGGATCGAGCGGGACCTGCATGACGGCACGCAGGCGCGGCTGGTGGCGATCGGCATGACGCTCGGCGCCGTCGAGCAGCTCGTCGACACCGACCCGGCCGCGGCCAAGGCGCTGCTGTCCAAGGCCAAGGAGGCGTCCTCGGAAACGCTGACCGAGCTGCGTACCGTCATCCGCGGCATCCACCCGCCGGTGCTGGCCGAGCGCGGGCTCGCCGACGCCGTGCGCGCCCTGGCCATCGACAGCCCGCTCCGGGTGAGTGTGGACGTCGACCTGCCGCACCGCCCGGAGCCGCCGGTGGAGGCCGCCGCCTACTTCGCGGTCAGCGAGCTGCTGTCCAACGCGGCCCGGCACGGCGGGGCCGCCACGGCCACTGTCGACATCAGCGGTAACGGCTCCGACCTGCGGATCTCCGTGATCGACGACGGCATGGGCGGCGCCGACCCCGGCAAGGGCAGCGGCCTCATGGGCATAGAGCGGCGGCTGGCGGCCTTCGACGGGGTGCTCGCGGTGCACAGCCCGCCCGGCGGACCGACCACGGTGACCATGAGCATGCCCAAGGTCCTGCCGAACCACTGGGCGGGCAGCCTGCCCAAGCTGCCGCGCTGGAAGGCCGCCGTGGTGGTCGCGCTCTGGCTGACCTCCTGGTGTCCGCTGTTCCCGCAGGGCATCGTGGCGGGCATCTTCAAGGTCTTCGGCATCCCGGAGAAGGCCTGGTTCCTCGCGCTGTACATGCCCGAGCCGTGGCAGTGGCCGGTCATCCTTTTCATGATCGCGCTTGGCTGTGCCATGTACGTGACGGCCACCCTGATTCCGGCCTGCCACAACAAACAGCGCTGGTGGGCGGAGGCGACACCGCGCCGTCTATGGTTCAGCAGATGAACCGCGTTCTCGTCGCCGAAGACCTCTATCTGCTCAGAGACGGCCTGGTCCACCTGCTCCAGGCGCACGGCTTCACGGTCGTGGCCGCCGTGGAGAGCGGTCCCGAGCTGCTCAAAGGGCTGATCGAGCTGCGGCCCGACGTCTCGATCGTGGACGTACGGTTGCCGCCCACCTTCACCGACGAAGGTCTGCAGGCCGCCCTGGCAGCCCGTCAGCAGGTGCCCGGGTTGCCGATCCTGGTGCTGTCGCAGCACGTCGAGCAGCTGTACGCGCGCGAGCTGCTCGCGGACGGGTCCGGCGCGATCGGCTACCTGCTCAAGGATCGGGTGTTCAACGCCGAGCAGTTCATCGACGCCGTACGCCGGGTCGCCCAAGGCGGCACCGCGATGGACCCAGACGTGATCGCCAAGCTCCTGGCCAGCAACGCCAGGAACGAGCCACTGGCCGCACTCACGCCACGCGAGCGCGAGGTGCTGGAGGCGATGGCCGAAGGACGCTCCAACGCCGCCATCTCCCAGCGGCTCTACCTCAGCGAGAGCGCGGTGGCCAAGCACACGGCCGGCATCTTCGCCAAGCTGGGTCTGGCCCCTTCTGACGACGACAATCGCCGGGTCCTGGCGGTGCTCGCCTACCTCAACAGCAGATAGCCGCATTGTCGGTGACACCGGCTACCTTTCATAGGAGGCAGCAACACGAAAGGGTGGGTCAGGTGAAAATCCGGGTAAACCGCGATGTTCTGGCAGACGCGGTGGCATGGGCCGCCAGGGTGCTGCCCAGCCGCCCTGTGGTGCCCGTGCTCTCGGGCCTGCTGCTGGGCGCCGATGAGGAGCTGAGCCTGTCCGCGTTCGACTACGACGTCTCGGCTCAGGCCAGGATCGAGGCCGACGTGGCCGAGCAGGGCCAGGTGCTCATCCCCGGCCGCCTGCTGGCGGAGATCAGCCGCAGCCTGCCCGCCGAGGACGTCGAGATCGTCACCGAGGGGCAGGAGGCGGTCCTGACCTGTGGCAGCGCCGAGTTCGGCCTGATCACGATGCCTGTCGAGGACTTCCCGACCATGCCCACGATGCCGCCGAGCATCGGCGCCATCGGTGGCGGCGTCTTCGCCTCGGCCGTTGGCCAGGTCGCGCCCGCCTCCAGCCGCGACGACACGCTGCCGATGCTCACGGGCATCAGGGTCGACATCGAGGGCGAGTCGGTCACGATGGCGGCCACCGACCGCTACCGCATCGCGGCCCGCGACCTCACCTGGCGCCCGGCCACGCCCGACGTCGCGGTGTCGGCCATGGTGCCCGCCCGTGTGCTGGTCGACGTGGCCAAGACGCTGCGCG
Source organism: Nonomuraea sp. CA-143628 (assembly GCF_050942315.1). Taxonomy (NCBI): domain Bacteria; kingdom Bacillati; phylum Actinomycetota; class Actinomycetes; order Streptosporangiales; family Streptosporangiaceae; genus Nonomuraea; species Nonomuraea sp. CA-143628. The sequence continues at coordinate 13,713,872 of NZ_CP192072.1, read as the reverse complement.
GCGGCGAGGTGGCGGTGGCGCTGGGCGACGGCGTGGCGGGCTTCGAGAGCGTCGGCCGCAGCACCACGGTCCGCCTGCTCGACGAGCAGTTCATCGACTACCGCGCCAGGCTGACCGCCGACTGGTCGATCAGGGCCGACTTGCCGGTGACGGCGTTCGTCAACGCCATCAAGCGGGTGGCGCTGGTGGCCGAGCGCAACACCGCTATCCGGCTGTCGTTCAGCCAGGGCCACGTGCGCATCCAGGCCGGCGGCGGCGACATCGGCCGCGGCTCCGAGGTGGTCGAGTGCGAGCTGCGCGGCGACGACATCCAGATCGCCTTCCAGTCGCAGTTCCTCCTCGACGGCCTGACCGGCATAGAGACCGACCTGGCCCGCCTCAACATGGAGTCACCGACGAGAGCCGCCCTGATCCAGGACGTTCCTGGCGACGGGCAGCCCAGCTTCCGCTACTTGGTGATGTCGCTCCGCCTCGGGTGAGGGTTATTCGCCCTCGGTGAGCGCGATGAGAATGTGCTCCATGCAGGCATGCCCGGCGCGCTCGGCGGCGGTGGCGTCGCCCGAGGAGATGGCGCGCGCGATGGCGTCGTGCGGGATGTAGCTCTTGTTCAGCGACGTGCCCGCGGCCGTGATGCTGGCCCGCAGCGCCGCCGAGAAGTCCTCATAGAGGTCGATCAGCACGAGGTTGTGCGTGGCGTGCGCCACGGACATGTGGAAGGCCAGGTCCGCCTCGACGAAGGCGTCCGGGTCGTCCAGCTCCCAGGCGCGGTCGCGCTCGGCCAGAGCGGCCTCGATGCGCAGGATGTCCTCGTCGGTGCGCCTGGTGGCGGCCAGGCGAGCAGATTCGACCTCCAGTGCGCGGCGCACCTCGAGGATCTCCAGCTGCTCGGCCTGGCGCAGGCGCCTCAGCATGGCGCCGGAGAGCTCGCTGGTGGCGCGGACATAGGTCCCGTCACCCTGGCGGCACTCCAGCAGCCCGGCGTGTGTAAGCGCGCGTACGGCTTCGCGAACGGTGTTGCGTCCCACTCCGAGCTGCTCCGCGAGCACCGTCTCAGTTGGGATCTTGCCGTTCATCTGCCACAACCCTGAGGTGATCTGCTCCTTGAGCTGATCGATCACCTGGTCGACGAGCGAAGCTCGCTGAGCCGTACGCAGACTCACAGTCCGCCTCCTCCGGGGGTGCCAGTCATCCCATGAGTCAATGACTGGTAGACCCTAATTATTCCAGACTCAAAAACCAAATCTGGAGCTCCCGGAGGGTCAGCGATTTACTGAAACGTCGATCTTCACCCCTGCCAGTGCGGAATGGACTCCGGCGGCCTCCAACGCCCTGCGATAGGCGCTGGTCTGCTGGGCCTTGTCCCCGGAGCTGCCGTAGAGGTCGCCCAGCTCCCGCCAGCAACGTGCGGCCTGCCTGTCGGAGCCGAACACTGGGCGGTTGAGCGTCTCGAGCAGCTGCCGGGCCTCGCCGAGAGACCTCGACGCGTCGGCGTCCAGGGCGAGCGCGACGGTGGCGAGCACGAGGTGGGCCTCGGCCGGTGCCGTGCCCGGGGCGTCGTGCACCAGGTCGAGCGCCGAGGTGGCCAGCTCGCCCGCTCGCACGGCGTCTCGCGCCCGCAGCTTGACCCTGGCGTGCGCGATGAGGCTCTCGCCGTGCTCCTGCGTGCTGCCCGCGGTGCTCGCGAACACACGAGTCGCCGCTTCGGCCCACCGGTCTGCTTCGGCGATCGGCGCGGAGTCGAGCCTGGCCCAGTGCATGGCCACGCGGGCCAGCTGCAGCGTGAGCCTGGCGGGTCGGCCCGCCATGATCGCGTCGTCGGCCAGGCGTACGGCCAGCGCGGAGTCCTCGCCACCGGCCGCGGCCACACTGGCCTGCCAGAGGGCGTGGATCTCAGCGGAACGGTCCACAATCTCAGGTACGCCGCCGGCGTCGAGCACCCGCCGGACGAATCCGAGCTCGGGAGAGTCGCCCTCGTGTCCGCTGCGCACCTCTACCAGCGCGGCGGCCAGGTCGATGGCGATCTCGCCTTGTGTGACCGCCAGCCGCTCCGCCTGCTCCAGCGCGTACGTGGCCAGGTCGCGGGCCCGCAGGCGGTCGCCCGCCCGCTGGTAGCAGCGGCTCAGCGCGACGGTGAGCGGCAGGTCGGCCAGCCGCTCAGGATGGGCCGCCGCCTCCCTGCGCAGCCGCTCGAACGCCTCGACCGCCTGGCCGAGTCGTCCTTGCGCTTCGAGTGCGCGGGCCCTGCCGAGGCGGGCGTGCGCGGTCAGCAGTGCGTTTTCCTCGTCGGCCGCCTTCACGATCTCCGTGAAGCGGTCGGCCGCGAGAACGGGGTCGCCATGCTGTAGCTCCAGCTCAGCGTGGCGCAGACCGAGCTCGGTATCGATGCGCTGCCGAGGCTCGATCCCATGCAGGAGGAACTCGGTGGTGCACCCCAGGCGCTCGGCCAGGAGTCTTGCTACAACCGGAGTCGGAGTCCGCTTGCCCGACTCGATGAGCGAGACATAACTGTCAGACAGGTCGGGTCCGGCCAGTTGGGCCTGTGACATCCGCCTGTTTAGCCGCAGTCCTCGGACGCGGTCACCGATGGTTCCCTGACTCGGCATCTCATCTCTCAAGGCGGGGAAGGGTCAACACTCCGCAATGATTGCATGAAGTGGCGCAATCGGGTATCCCCACGTGAAGAATTCCCCACGGCAGGATTAATCGTCGCTGTCGTCCTTGCTGGGGAAAAGCATCTGGCACACTTCGAGGTACAGAGTCTCCGGATACGGAATGTACTCGACTGTTGACAGTGCCTGATCCTGACCTGCGGATTCAAGGATGAACTCACCGTAACCGAGCATGCGCCCAAGGAGAGATCTTTGGAAGCTCATGTCGGTGACCTTGCCCAACGGCATCATCGCGACTTTGCGCGTGATGAGGCCCGTGGTGAGCAACATCCGCTTTGAGGTAACCACAAAGTAGTCGACCGACCACTCCGCGACTTTCCAAACAAAACGGATCAAGAGCAGAAGCCAGAGCCACCAGACGACGACGAGGGCCGTGCTGCTCCCCTCGCCGCCGAAAATCTTGCTGAGCAACCCGGCGATGATGAGGCCGCCGAAGACTTCGGCGACCGGGCGAAGCAGCACGGCTGGGTGACGCCGTACCATGATGACCTGTTGTTCGTGGGGGAGAAGGTAGCGGTTGACCGACGCCGGAGCAGAGTCCCCGTGGGTCACAAGTCTCATGCGAGGTTGTTCACAAATTGGGCCAGTGAGTCGGCCGCGTTGATCACGTTGTCGAACACTCCTCTGACCGCGTCAGCGGCATCGGTTGGTCGCGCGAACAGGTAGTACGCCACAAAAGCCATACCACCGTATGTGAGGACCTTTTTGACCTGCACTGTCGCCTCCGTACCACTTACCTACTCCACCCGCTCTCTACATTACCCACCCCAATGCCGGGGTAAAGGTAACTTGACGGGATAGTTTTGATCTTGCTTAGCCGCGTTCGCTGGCCACGAGAGCCAGGACGTGAAGGTGCTTGCGCGCGATCCGCTCGACGAGACTCGGATGGGCGTAGCCCGTGACCTCCAGCGCGCCGTAGTGCGCCGCTTCGACGCAGCGCGTTACGGTGATCGCGGAGTGGATGCCGACGAACTCCTCGCGGAGTGCCGTCTCCACGTCCGCGTACGGACTTGGCTCCGCCTCGGTGTGGTCGCTCACGACAACACCTCGGTAGCCGGAAAAACGCTCATCGCTGCTCCCCCCACGCGCGTGCGGAAGTTGCCTTCCTCTCACCTCATACCCACGAGACAACAGTATGTAACGAAGTGAGTGCGCAGCGTGACGAGTCAGACCACCCCGTACAAACGATCTCCGGCGTCACCCAGACCTGGAACGATGTAACCGTTCTCGTTCAGCCGCTCGTCGAGGGCGGCGGTCACGACGCGGATCGGCTTGCCGGAGTTGGCGAACACCTTGTCCATGTACGCCAGCCCTTCGGGCGCCGCGAGCAGGCAGATCGCCGTGACGTCCACCGCACCGCGGTCGAACAGGAACCGCACGGCCGCGGCCAGCGTGCCGCCGGTGGCCAGCATGGGGTCGACCACGTAGCACTGGCGCCCGGAAAGGTCGTCGGGCAGCCGGGTGGCGTAGGTCTCGGCCTGCAGCGTCGACTCGTTGCGGATCATGCCCAGGAAACCGACCTCGGCCGTGGGCAGCAGCCTGGTCATGCCGTCGAGCATGCCCAGACCCGCCCGCAGGATCGGCACGACCAGCGGATAGGGCTTGGCCAGCCGCACTCCATGGGCCTCGGCGACCGGGGTCCGCACGCTCACGTCCACGACCCGCACATCACGCGTCGCCTCGTACGCCAGCAGCGTCACCAGCTCGTCAGCGAGCCGGCGGAACGTCGGCGAGTCCGTCCGGACATCGCGCAGCGTGGTGAGCTTGTGCGCTACGAGAGGATGGTCGACGACGAGGGTTTCCATAAGGGACAACGCTATCTTGTGTGCAACGAACCGGCACGTCGCGTCATGGGTTTTGATCACAATTTGGTCGGAGCAGCCCACGGGGGGTGGCCGGGTCTGGAACGATTGGATCCCGTAGTGACCACGTCGTGGGGTGGACGATGACAGAAGAAGATGCGCTCGACTTCGCCATCGTGGTCTATCGCGAGGACGAGTGCTGGGACGCCGGCCTGCTGCCGGTCGCGCTGACGTCCGATCTGCATGGGCTGATCAAGGCGCTGCGCCAGCAGCCGAGCGAGAGCGGCACGATCGGCCTGGTCGCCGTGGGCGACGAGTTCTTCGTGGCGCTGCGCGTCCTGGGTGATCGCGTGGATGTCTTCCTGTCCGACATCGCCGCCTCCTGGGACTTCCCGTTGGCCGAGCAGGTCCTCGACTACCTCGACGTGCCGATCCCCGACGAGGAGGAGCTCGACGAGATCCTCCAGGACGAGGACACGGTGCTCCCGGCCGGCGATCTGTCCATCTTCGCGGATCTGGGACTCGACGAGATGGAGCTGGGCATACTCTCCGGCGACATCGAACTCCTCCCGGAAGACGTACTCTCCAGCATCGCCGCGCGACTCGGCTTCTCCGAGCCGTTCGAGCGGGCCATCGAATCGGTCTTCGGCTGACCCCTGGAGCACGGACATGGCGTCCAACACCTTCTCTGCGGCCTTCGTCAAGATCTCCGGCGGTTGGAGCGGCGCCGAGGTCGATCTCGGTGACGCCGAGATCGTCGACGACTTCGGCGACGCGGTGACCGAGGCCCTCGGCCTGTCCGGCGACGAGCTCGCCCTGCTCTGCGTCGAGGTGGAGGACGAGTGGTTCGCCATCGTCCGCTACCGCGGTGACGACGAGCCGCGGGTGTTCCTCTCCGACGCGCACGCCATCATGTCGGACACACTCGGCGAGCTGTTCGCGGAGTTCGCCGGGGTGGCGCCCGACAAGGACGGCAACGGGCTGGGCGTCAAGCCGTCCGGCGACTTCGACCTGCTCAGCGACCTGGGCGTGGGCTCGGAAGAGCTGCTGGAGCTGAGCATGGAAGAAGGCGTGCTGCCGGCCGACATCCTCTCGGTGATCGCCGAGCGGCTGTCCTTCGCCGACGAGCTCGACCGGTTGCGGTGAACCACGCCGACGCGATGCGCCTGGCCCTGTCCGAGGCCGCCGCGGCCGGCGCCCGGGGCGAGGTCCCCGTCGGCGCGGTCGTGCTCGGTCCGGGGGGCGAGGTGCTCGCGTCCGCCGGCAACTCCCGCGAGTCTTCCGCCGATCCGACCGCCCACGCGGAGGTGCTGGCGCTCCAGCAGGCCGCCCGGTCGCTAGGGGGGTGGCGGCTGAGCGGCTGCACGCTCGTGGTCACGCTGGAGCCGTGCACGATGTGCGCGGGGGCCGCGGTGCTGGCCCGGGTCGACCGCATCGTGTACGGGGCCGTCGACGAGAAGGCCGGGGCCGTGGGGTCACTGTGGGACGTGGTCCGCGACCGCAGGCTCAACCACCGCCCCGAGGTCGTTATGGGGGTGCTGGGTGAGGAATGCGCCGCGGTACTAAAGGAGTTCTTCGGCACTCGGCGGATCCGGTAAGCTCGTCGACGGTGGTGTCGCCTAGTGGCCGAGGGCGCACGCCTCGAAAGCGTGTGATGGGGCAACTCATCCGTGGGTTCAAATCCCACCACCACCGCCACCTATTGGGCCTCTGACCTGTCTGACCGGGTCAGGGGCCTTTTGCTGTGCAAGGACGCCACAGGCGGCTGAGAGGACTACCCCAAGACCGGGCCCCGCCAGGCTGACCGCCCGCCTTCCTCTTTGTCGTAAGATCAGGCGATTTCATGAGGGTGGTAGCGCTGTGGACATCCGTGTGCTGGGCCCGCTGGAGGTCGTCGGTGACGACGGGCGGCTGTGTCAGATCACCTCGCTGAAGCTGCGGGCGCTGGTGAGCGTGCTGGTGCTGGCGGAGGGCCGGCCGGTGGCCCCGGCGGCGCTGATCGACCGGTTGTGGGGCGAGGAGTCGCCGGCCGAGGCGATGGCGTCGCTGCACTCGTACGTGTCCAACCTGCGCCGCCTGCTGGAGCCCGGACGCCGGGCCAGGGCGCGGAGCCGGTCGCTGATGTTCGGGCCGGTGGGCTACACGCTGGCGATCGAGCCGGAGCGGGTGGATTCGACGCGGTTCCTGCGCCTGGTCGGGCAGGCCGAGCAGGCGGCCGAGCCGGCCGAGGCGGAGCGGTTGGCGGGCGAGGCGCTGGCGCTGTGGCGCGGTGAGCCGTACCAGGATCTGGACGGTCAGGAGTATGTGACCGCTGTCAGGGCGCGGCTCAGCGAGGCCCGGGAGCGGGCCCGCGAGCTGCGGGTGAGCGCGGTCATCCAGCAGGACCGCCACGGCGAGTTGCTGGGTGAGCTGGAGGCCCTGACCTACGAGCACCCCCTGCGCGAACGGCTGTGGGCGCTGCGCGCGCTGGCGCTCTACCGGAGCGGCCGTCAAGGGGAGGCACTGGAGACGCTGCGCACGGTCCGCCGGATCCTGGCCGAGGAGCTCGGCATCGATCCGGGCGAGGAGCTGCGCGCGCTGGAACGCGACATTCTCGACCAATCCCCCGCGCTGTCCCCCCACCGGCCGCCGCGGCCGCCTGAGCCGCGGGTGGCCGAGCGGGGGCTCACGGGCCGGGAGGAGGAGCTGGCCGCGCTGGACGGGCTGCTGGAAGCGGCGGCGGCGGGTCGCACGGGGTTCTCGCTGATCACCGGGGAGCCGGGGATCGGCAAGACGCGGCTGGCCGAGGCGTTGGTGAGCCGGGCCCGTGCCCGGGGTTTCACGGTCGCGGTGGGGCGGTGCGCGGCGACGGAGGGCGCGCCGGCGTTCTGGCCGTGGGTGACGGTGCTGGAGCGGTTGGCCGACACGCTGCCGCCGCTGCCCGCCGACGTGCGCGCGAACCTGCCCGGAGTCGGCTCCGCGACCGGGACCGATCCCGAGGGCGCGAGGTTTCGTACCTATGAGGCGGCGGCACGGGCGCTGACCGCGGGCCAGGTGCCGGTGCTGGTGGTGCTGGACGACCTGCACTGGGCGGACCGGTCCTCGCTGCGGCTGCTGAGCTACCTGGCCGGGTACGTGCTGGACGGCAGGCTGGTCGTGGTGGGCACGGCACGCGACTGGCCGCCGCCGGAGGGCGCGCTGGCCGAGGCGTTCGAGGCGCTTTCGCGCCGGCAGGCGGTGCGGCTGCCGCTGTCCGGCCTTTCGGCTTCCGAACTGGACGAGCTGACCCCGGCGGGCACGGACGTCCGGGCGCTCAGAGACCGCACGAACGGCAATCCGTTCTTCGTCACGGAGCTGACGCGTTACCTGGAAGCCGGATCACCGGGCCGCGGCACGCTGCCGCTGGGCGTGCGGGACGTCGTGCTCGGCCGGGTGAACCGGCTGCCCGAGCCGTCCGCCGAGTTGTTGCGGGTGGCGGCGGTGGCCGGGCGGGAGTTCGACGTGACGATCGTGGCCGAGGCCGCCGGGCTCGACCTGGACGCGGCGCTGGACCGGCTGGAGCCGGCCATGGCCGCCGCCCTGGTCGCGGAGGGGCGGCCCGGCCGGTTCCGGTTCGTGCACGCGCTGGTGCAGGAGGCGCTCACCGAGGTGGTGCCGGTGCTGCGGCGGGCCCGGCTGCACGCCGCCGTGGCCGCCGCGATCGAGTCACGTACCGGCGGCTCGGCCTCCGACCGGTTGGCCACCGCCGCGCACCACTGGTTCCAGGCGATTCCCGCCGGCCACATCGCGCGTGCCTGGCGGGCGGCGTGGCGGGCGGCCGAGGAGGCCAAACGGCTGCGCGCGTACGACGTGGCCGTCGAGCTGCTGGAGCGGGCCGACCGCGTGGCCGAGGACGACCCCGAGCTGGGCCCGGCCGAGCGGATGGACCTGCTGTTCGCGCTGGCCGAGGCCAGGTTCGGGGCGGGCGACTCGGCGGGACAGGAGGCCGAGCTGACGCGGATCCGCCGCCTGGCCAAGCAGGAGGGCGACCGGCGGCGCTGGATCGAGGCCGCGACCGGGTACGGCGGCCGCATCCTGCAGCCCTGGAAGGTCTACGGCGACTACGACGCCGATCTGCTGGCGGACCTGATGGAGCTGGCCGCCGACAAAGGGCTGGAGCCGTCGGCCCGGGCCCGGGTGCTGGCTTGCTTGGCCCTTCAGGCGTACTACCAGCCGGGGCGGGACCCTGCGGAGCGGGACCGGTGGAGCGCCGAGGCGGCGCGGCTGGCCCGCCAGGAGAGCGACGCGACGCTGCTCGGCCGGGTGCTGTTCGCCCGCTACTACGCGCTGCTCGATCCGGACTCGGTGCACCAGCGGCTGGACGCGGGCGAGGAGATGGCCCGCGCCGGTTTGGAGGCGGGCGACGACGAACTGCGCACGATCGGGCTCACCTGCCAGGGCGGCACGCTGCTGGAGCTGTGCCGGGTGCGGGAGGCTCTGGACGTGCTGGCCGAGGCGGAGCGGCTGATCGGCCGTACGCACATGCCGTACCTGCGCATCATGCTGAACTGGCTGCGGCTCGGCGTCATCATCCAACGCGGCGACCTGGAGGCGGCCGAGTCGCTGCTCGCGGCCACCGACGCCGAGCAGCGAGCGACCTCGATGTGGGGTGCGGAGTCGACCACGGCCGGCGCCACGTACCAGATCGCGCTCATGCGCCTGCGCCGCGGGACAGCGGATACGGCGGAGTCGCCGCTGAACATCTCGCACGAGCAGCTCGACCAGTTCAACCTGGACGGGTACGCCCACTACCTGGTGGCCGGCGGCCGGTTGGAGGAGGCGCGTGAGGCGCTCGGGCCGTGGGAGCGGCAATCGCCGATCCCACGGACGTTCGTCTACTTGTTCTGGCTGGTCGTCCGCTGCGAGATCTGGGCGGCGCTGGGCGACCGGCAGGCCTGCGCCGACCTGTACGAGGAGGCGTCCCCGTACGCCGACCGCATGGGGATCTCTGGACTGAGCATGCTGATGTGGCCGGTCAGCCGGTCGCTGGCGCAGCTGGCCGAGGCCCTGGGCGACGCCGAGGCGGCGCGGCGGCATGCCGAGCACGCCGAAAGCGTGGAGCGGGAGCTGAGTCACCCCCACAGATAGGACGCGCGCCGCCGGTATCGGCCCCCAACCAGGGTGCTGAGCAGCAGCAGCGGCCTGGGCGCGGTCTTGCGCACGTGGGCCTCGACGTCGGCCGGCAGCTCAGAGGTGATCCAGCCGAGCAGCATGATCAGCTTGCGGAGCCCGTACTGCTTCGTGAGCGTCTTGTGCATTTCCGCGTCCTCCTCCGGCATGATGTGGGCCATCATCAGCGGGATCCCATCGGTCTCCTCGTGCGCCAGGTGCGCCCCGAGGGTGTCGGCCAGCGCGCGCAGGGCGACCATGAGCCGGTCGCGCCCCTGCTCCGACGGGCCGGCGTCGAACGTCTGGAAGGCCTCGGTGCTCTCGCGGAGCCAGTGGTCGCAGGCCTCGTGCTCGGCCTCCAGCGCGTCGATCGTGCCGATCGCCTCCGGCGCCCGCTCCCGCAACCGCGGCCAGACCGTCTCGTCCTCGGCGGTGTGGTGGTGGTGCAGCACGAACAGCACCCACGCGTGGTGCTCGCACAGGGCGGTGACGCGCCGCCGGTCGCCGAGGCGGACCCGGCCGATCGCGGTGATCAGATGGCCGAGGTCGCGGCGGAAGCCGTAGTGCGCCAGGTACATGTTGGTCATGTCGAGCGGCCCCGGCGCGGCGGCGGCCTGGCCGGGCAGCGTGATCTGCGGCAGGTTCGGGTGTGCGGCGGTGCGCATGGTCGTACTCCTTCTCATCTTGGAGGGATGCCGGCATCGTGGCTCTTCGCTCTTGGGGGAGTCTGGAAGATCGGCCTCAAGTGGGGCCCAAGACCTCCTCATTAGCGTGTGCGGTCATGACGATCACGCTTCCCGTCACCACGTTCCGGAGTTCCGTGGTGTGCGCCTACACCTCGCTCACCCGCGACGGGCGGGCCATCACCTGGCCCGTCACTCCGTACACCGGCCCCCGCGGCACGATCGACGTCAGCACCGGCCTGACCTATCCCGACAAAGCCGAGCGAGCGCGCCGCGATCCCCGCGTCGCCTTGCTGTTCGAGGGCGATCCGGTGGTGCTGGTGCAGGGCCGCGCCACGGTCCGCGACGCCGACCTGCAGGCCAACACCGACCGGTACGTCCGCGACTCCCAGGTCAAGATCCCGGACGCCTTCGCGGGGCTGCCGTGGTTCCTGGTCAAGCGCTTGACCTGGTATTTCGCGCGGATCTACGTCGAGGTGACCCCCGAGCGGATCACCTGGTGGCCCGGCGGCGACCTGACCCGCGACCCGCTGACCTGGACCTGCCCGCCCGGCACCACGGTCCCCGCCTCCGACCCGGCTCCGTCGGGTCCCCGCCTGCCCGGCCGCTCCGCGCCGCCCGCCGACTGGCGCCCGTACGCCCGCCGGGCCCGCGACCTGGGCCGGCCGATCGTGTCGACGGTGGCGGACGGCCGGCCCGTGTCCGTGCCCGCACGTGCCTTCTCGCCTACCTCGATCGGGTACGAGCTGGACCTGCCGGCCGGTGTGGCGGCCGTGCCGGGGCCGGTCTGCCTGACCTTCCACCGGCACGATCCCGGCATGCGATGGCAGGAGAACGTCGTGCTGCTCGGCACCGCCACCGCCCAGGGCGACGACCGGCTCAGCGTCGCGATCGAGCGCGCGCTGCCCGACTGGAGCCTGCCCGAGGACCGCCGCCTGCGGACCCGCTCCTTTCTCCGCCACGGCAAACAGCTGAGGCGCCGGCTCCGGGCCGAGGCCGCCCGCCGCGCTCAGCCGGTGCCGAAGATTCGCCTCCCGATCCGCTGACGCGGGACCGTCATTCGTAGCGGGCCCGGCGGGCGATCACCTCGAATCCGAGGCCGCGGAAGAGCGCCGCCGAGGCCGGGTTGTTGACGTTGACGTCCAGGAAGACCTCCGTCGCGCCGCGCGTACGCATGCGGCCGAGCGCGGCGACCGCCAGCGCCCGCGCGAGCCCCCGCCGCCGCCACGCGGGCACGGCGCCGACCTGGATCAGGAACCCTTCCGCGCACGCCACGAAGCCGGCGGCCCCGCCCGCTCCGCGTGCCACCAGCGAGCACTCGGGCAGGAACTCGTCGTCGACCAGCCAGTCCACCCACTCCTCCCGCGACCAGCCGGGAAAGCCGGGACGGTCGGCGAAGGACGCGGAGTAGGCCTCGTAGAAGGCCCCTTCGGTGTCCCGCGACCATTCCTGGACCTCCAGCTCCAGCTCCAGCTCCAGCTCCGGCGGCAGCGGTCGGCTCAGGTCACGCCGGTAGACGTCCTCGGCGAACGTCTGCCGGAGCCCGCGCGAGAGAAACAGCGCGTGGGCCTCCGGGGTCACCGACTCGGTCTCCAGCCGGACCCGCCCCGGCTCCCCGATCAGCCGAACCGGCCCCGCGTCCCCGATCAGCCGGACCGGTCGCGCTTTCGCGATCAGCCGGTCCAGCAGGCCCGACCCCAGCCCTTGCCCCCGATGCCCCGGGTCGACCAGACCGGTCGCCGCTGACGCGTCGCCCACGGGGCGCACGGCCCCGCAGGCCACCAGGCGGCCGTCGGCGAACGCGCCCACCGCCGTCCCCGTGGCGTACCTGCGCTCCAGGAAGGGCGGGGACGCGGTCGCCTGGAGCCCGCCGTCGTGCGCCACGCACCGCCGTGCGAGATCGGCGATCGCCGGCATGTCGGCGGGGGACAGCGCGGTCCACTCAAGGGCCACCGTCGGCTCCTCTCAGGTGCGGGTGACGGAGTATGTCATCTTGTCGGAGGACATGACGCTGGGTACCCTGCCAAACTGCTCACCCTCCATTTGACGTGTGTCCCAGGCGGACGCGGAAACAATCCCGCACTTCTGCCAACCTTTTTCCGGTGCCTCCGCGTTGAGGCCATGTGAGTGATCCAACGGAAGACGCCGCGTACGCCGCCTTCGCCGAGGCGGCCTGGAACAGGCACATGGCCGTGGCCGTCCTGCTCACCGGCGACCGCCACCGGGCCGAGGAACTGCTCCAGGACTGCCTGGTGCGGCTGTACGTGCGATGGCGACGCGTAGGTCCCACCGACCCGCATGCCTATCTGCGCCGCATGCTGGTCAACGGGAATGTCAGCTGGTGGCGGCGACGTCAACGCGAACTGCCCACTGCCGACCCGCCCGATCACGCCGATCCTCGGTCCGGGCCGTACGAGCCGCACGAGGATTTACGCCGCGCGCTGCTCACCCTGCCGCGCAGGCAGCGCGCCATCGTCGTGCTCCGGCACTACGAGGACCTGACGGAGAAAGCGGTCGCGGCGGCACTCGGCTGCACGGTCGGCACAGTCAAGAGTCAGCACTCCAGAGCGATGGCGCGGCTGCGCACTGCTCTGCGGGACAACCAGGAGGCAGCGCGATGAACGACGAGCATGAAGAGCTCGCACAGGCCTTGCGGACTCTCGCCCAGCGTGAACCGGTCCCGCCCGCGCCGGTGTCGGCTCTGGTACGCCGGGGACGCCGGGCCAGGCGGACCCGTGCCGTGGTGGGCGCCATCGCCGGAACGGCCATTGTCTCGGCAGCCATCGTGGTGGTTTGGGGCAGCGGTGGAGTCGTCCCGGCCGGAGGCCCGCCATCGATTGCCAGTGCGCCGCTCTCCGGAGACGGTTCACGTTCTTCGCATTCTCCCCGTACGCAATCCCTGGACGCCCGGTCCGTCCTGCTGGCCGCGGCCGAGACCGCCGCCCGCGAGCCGGCCACGTCAGGCCCCTACTGGTACACCCGGCAACGCACCTCCCAGCCGGCGCATTATTTCGGGAAGAAACTCAAGAAGCCGCAACGGCAGAAGACCCCCTTCTCGGCGACCGTGGCGAGTAGCCAGGACAGCTGGTACGCGAGCGAAAAAGGCGCGCCCAGCCGAACCGTGACGGGTCAGGACCCGAAGGTCACCTTCGCTTCCTCGGGAGACGAGGCGAAGTGGAAGCGACTGGGCTCGCCCGCCCTGGCCGAAGAGAAGCCGTCGACCAACGACTACGACATGGAACTCCACTTCCAGATCGGCAACCACAACTTCACGGTCCGGCAACTGCTCAAGCTGCCGACCAGCAAGGACAGGCTGGAGAGCCAGTTGCGGCGGCTGTTCGACGAGGAGTCCGAAAGCGACTGGTGGCCCGCCAAGCCGGAGTTCACCGACTATGTGTGGTCGGCGGCGCAGGACCTGCTGGCCGGTCCGATCAGCCCTGGGACTCGCTCCGCCCTCTACCGGCTGCTCGCCGAACAGCCCGGGATCAAGTCGCTGGGAGAGGTCACCGATTCGCTGGGACGCGCAGGGGTCGCCCTGGCGCGGACCACAGCGGGCAATGGGGACGGTGCGGGCGAGTCTCGACTGATCGTGGACGACGACACGGCGGAGCTGCTCTCCCACGAGTTCCGCGACCAAGGGCAATCGACGCCGACGCTGCAGGTCACGTACGAGGACATGGGCTGGGCCGAGGCCCTGGGTGAGCGCCCGCAAAGCTGACTTTCGGCTGAGGCCAGGCCGAGCGAGGACGTCGCTACGGCGGGAGCTTGACGTCACGATGGCGGGGCCATCGGCGCCCCTGTTATGGCGGGACCTTGGGGTGGCGGGGCCTTGACGTCACGATGGCGGGGCCTTCGGCGCCCCACCTGGTGAGTGCCGTCTGGTGCCCGATCTGGGCACCCGTGCGGGGATCCACCTTGAAGGTGCCGAACAGGGTGGTGGTCTCCAGCGTCGTGGCGGCGGACCACAGCGGCTCACGGGCCGTGCTGACGGCTTGCCGGGCGCAGTGCGTCGCGATGATCGCAGCGGCGACGGCCTGTACGGCTGGATAATCCGGGAGCGAACCGGTGCGCTCCCGGTAGGCGACCAGGAAGTCGTCCTCGGCGATGGACGACAGCGCGACGTGACCGCCTCTGCCAGGAAACCACTGCCCGACACCGTAGACGCCCAGAGGGTTGTCGACGGCCTGGCCGAACTCGCGAACGCCCGCTGCCACTGCGCACACCGCCCGCGGGGGCGCCGGCAGGGACTTGGCGCGGTTGACCGTCTCCACGTCCTCCTCGAATGAACCGGCGCAGAAGAGATCCCAGCCCTCCTCGAATGAGCCGGAGCGGAAGGTGTCCCAGTTCTCTTCGAGCGAGCCGGTGTAGCCCTCCGGTGTGCTTGGGCGGCTGCGGATGGTGTGTATCCCGAGGGCGCGCGCCAGGCGCTCGGCTCCGTCGGCGACCTGACGGCCGAAACGGCCCTTGCCGGGGACGATCAGGAGCGGGTGGGGATCCTCGCGGGCGGCGAGGTGCCGGACGAAGGGCTCCGCGTAGCGGCTCGCCGGCGTCGGCACGGACACGACGTGGCCGGGGTGGGCGGTCTCCACGTCGTCGCCCGATCCGCCGTGGTTCCAGATCAGGCGATCCAGGGCCGTGGCGACGGCTCCCGCTCTTCGCATGAGGATGGTCGAGTAGGGGCCGAGCAGGAGGTCGCACTCCGCCGACAGCCTGGGGAGGAGGGCGGCCAGCCGGTCGGGATCGCCGCCGTCGTCCTCGATGAGCAGGTCTGCCGCGCCGGTCGTGGACCGCCAGATGTCCAGGGCGAGTCCGGCCTGCCTGCCGAATCTGGCGTACTTGCCCGACAAGGACAGGCAGGCGCCGAGCCGAAGGCGGCTGTCGGACAACGTCCCTCCTACTCGTCGTAGGCCCAGCCGCTCCACCGCTCGACGGTGATCGCGACCACCGGACCTGTGGGGCGTCGCGCCACGTATTGGTCGTAGCGTGCGGCCAGCCGGTCGAGCCACTGGCCGCGTGTGACGTCGTCTTCGACGAGCGCGGCCGTGCCGTCGGCTCGTGCCCACCACAGGCGCCGCCAGTCGTCGGCGTAGTGGTCGACCAGGACGCACACCCGGTTGTCGCCCGCGATGTTGCGAAGTCTGCGGAGGTCTGTCGTCCGTTTTGGTTTGTCGTCCACAGCGAAGGCGATCATGTCGCCGTCCACAGCGAAGACGATGGGCACCAGGTGCGGTGCCCCTTGCTCGTCTACGGTGGCCAGCCTGGCGCTGCGTGCTGCCAGGAACTTCGCTCGGGCCATGGCCTCGTCCATCGCACCAACTCTCAGCCGGACGGCGTCTCAGGCGCCCTCTGAGACGACCTCCTGAGACGGCCCCTCAGCTGATCTCTCAGCCGACCTCTCAGACGACGTCGAACTCGTTGCCTTCCGGGTCCGTCATCGCCACCGCGTAGTGGTCCATTCCGGGCTCGGCGAGCACGCGTACGACGGAGGCGCCCGCGCTGACCAGCCGCGCCACCTCGGCGTCCACACGCTCTCTGCGGATCGCCAGCGGGACCTCCTCCCGCTTGCCGCCCACCTTGATGTCGAGGTGGAAGCGGTTTTTAACCACCTTGCCCTCAGGCACCTGCTGGAACCAGATCCGCGGGCCCCCGCCCTCCGGATCGACGATGCTGTCGGAGCAGTCTCCGTCGCCGAGCTCCTCATCCGGCACGCCGACGCTCTGCCAGTAGTCTCGCCAGGTGTCGAAGTGGCCCGGCGGCTCCTCCAGCTCATAGCGCAAGCCGTCGGCCCAGAAGCGCGCCAGCCGATCGGGGTCGGCGCAGTCGATCACCAGTTGAAAAGAGACCATGGAGGCATCCTGCCGGACGGGTCCGACAATTCTTTCCCAGCAGGACTCTCCAGGGCCCGTCAGCGGGGCATCTCCAGGACTCGGGCGTGCAGGATCGATCGCTGGTGCAGGGCCGCCCGGAGCGCCCGGTGCAACCCGTCCTCCAGGTAGAGCTCGCCCTCCCACTGCACCACGTGCGGGAAGAGGTCGCCGTAGAACGTGGAGTCGGCGGCGAGCAGGGAATGCAGGTCCAGCATGGCCTTCGTGGTGATCAACGAGTCGAGCCGGACCTGCCGTGGGGGGATCTGCGCCCACTCTCTGGGCGTCAGACCATGGTCGGGATAAGGACGTCCGTCACCGACAAGCTTAAAGATCACCCCAACGATTTTAGGAGAGAATCCGATTACTCGTGTTCTGCGCCGCCGTTATACAAGATCGGCCTGTGCGCATTTGGCCGGGTCGCCGATCTTGTAACCGCGATTCAGGGCGCTGACGCGTTGCTCGGAGCTGCCGTGCGTGAACGACTCCGGGTCGATCCTGCCCTGCGTACGCTGCTGGATCCGGTCGTCGCCGACGGCCGCCGCCGCGTCGAGCGCCTCGGCCATCTCCGTGGTGGTGAACGGCTTTTCGTAGAAGCCGGTCTCGACGGCGTGCTTGGCCCACACACCCGCGTAGCAGTCGGCCTGCAACTCCGTCGCCACCGAGTTGCCCTGGGAGAGCTCGCCTAGGAGGTCCTGGGCGTGATGGCCGTACTCGTGGGCGATTACATAAGCCTGTGCGAATGGGCCGCCTTTTGCGCCAAATTGGCTTTGCAACTGGTTGAAGAAGCTCAGGTCCAGGTACACGCGCTGGTCGCCGGGGCAGTAGAAGGGGCCGACCGCCGAACTGGCCGCGCCGCAGGCGGTGCGCAGGCTGCCGGAGTACAGGACGGTCTTCGCCGGGCGATAGTCGGAAATCTGGGTCTTCCAGTAGTCCTGGATGCTGTTGACCACGCCGACGACCCGGCATTTCTCCGACTGGTCGGCGTCCTTGCCGGTGCGGCACTGCTGCGACAGGTTCGAGGACGGCTGCCGCTGTTGCGGTGGTTGGTCGGTTCCGCCGTTCAGGTTGTTCAGGACGAAGACGATGACGAGCACGATCAGGCTGACGATTCCGCCGCCGCCGATGACCATGCCGCCCGGGAACCCGCCGCCACCCCCGCCGCCGCCACTACCGCCAACGTCCTCCACCTGTGAGGAATCGAGGTTGGCGTCGTCCCTGAAGTCCATCGCTGAGGTCCCTTCTCGGGTGCTGCTCGGATGACAGCTTCCCGAAAGGGGCGTATAGATGCCACTGGTGAACCTCTCATACCCGTGCGCTTACGCAGAGTATTCACAGGTGGCCGGGCGCAATGTCCGCTAATCTGCCCATATGACGGGTGGTCTGCTGGGAATCGCGTTGGTGTCGCTGGGCATGGTTCTCACCCCTGGGCCGAACATGATCTATCTGGTGTCGCGCTCCATCACCCAGGGCCGCCGGGCCGGCCTGATCTCCCTCATCGGGGTGGCGCTCGGGTTCACCGTCTATTTGACGGCCACCTGCCTGGGCCTGACGGCGATCTTCGCGTACGTACCCGCCGCCTACACCGCGCTCAAGCTCGCCGGCGCCGCCTACCTGCTCTGGCTGGCCTGGAACGCCGTCAAGCCCGGCGGCACCTCCGCCTTCGAGCCGCGCGAGCTGGCGATCGAGCCGCCGCGCAAGCTCTTCGCCATGGGCCTGCTCACCTGCCTGCTGAATCCGAAGATCGCGATCCTGTACCTCTCGCTGCTGCCGCAGTTCATCGACCCGGCCATGGGGCACGTGCTGCTGCAGAGCCTCGCGCTCGGCTCGGTCCAGATCCTCATCGGCACCCTGGTCAACGCGCTGATCGCGGTGTCGGCGGGCACGCTGGCGGCCTTCCTGGCCGGCCGCCCGCTCTGGCTGCGGATCCAGCGGTACCTCATGGGCACCGTGCTCGCCGGCATCGCCGTCCACCTCATCGCCGACCGCTCCAAGGCCCTCGCGCCGGCATAGGCGCGCGTCGCCTCAGGCCCATCGGCCCCAGCCGCGCGGCTGAGCTCGGTGGGCGATATTTCGGGAACCGGGTGGCCTCCTGGCGGCAATTACTCGTGTCATGACAGACACCCGAGAGGCACGAGATGCGACACGAGAGCCGGACGGGCACACCACCCTGGCCCGAGGCCGTGGAGACGGCCGACGATGCCGCGGTGATCGCCCGATCTCCGCCCGCGCTGGGGTCTTGCCCTGGTCGCCTGTGGTGTGGCCGCCGCCGCGGTGACCGTGACCCAACTCGGCGGCGCCGAGCAGCCGGTCAAACTGCGGCAGCCCGACGCGATCGGATTGCTGGAGAACGCGGCCCTCGTCGCCGCGCGTACCAAGGCCGTCGAGATCCGCTCCGACCAGTGGTTCTACCTCAGAGAGTCACAGCACATGGGCGGCAACATCCCGGACTTCGAGCACTGGAGCCGGATGGACGGGGCGAAGGACGCCGTACGGGTCAAGGGCAAGCTGAAGATCGGAAACGGAGAGAAGGGCCCGACGAACCCGGGCAAGACCGCACAGGAACTGGAGGCCCTGCCCGCCGATGCCGATGAGCTGCTGGCGCACTTCCGCGGGCTCAAGGAGGAGCGGTATCCGATGTCCATCTGCCAGCCCGCCTGCCCGGAAGGCTCGCTCCCGGACGTCAACGCCTTCGGGGCGATCGGGTGGTATCTGAAGTTCGGGCCGATGATCCCGCCGGACAAGGCGGCGGCGATGTACCGGGCCCTGGCGAAGATCCCGAACGTCACCGTCCAGGAGAACATCTCGGACGGTGACGGTCGCAAGGGGATAGGCGTCGTCCTGGACCTGGGCGAGGCGGGCAAGGGCACGTACATCCTCGACCCGGAGGACTACCACTACATGGGCATCAAGGTCGAGCAGGACGGCGAGACCCGCTCCATGTCCGTGCTGGGCTCGGGGATCGTCGATCAGCCCGGTCAGACGCCCTGATCAGGTGAGCGCGACGCGGACGGCCGAGGGGTCGGCTCCGGCAAGGGGGATGGAGAAGACGGCCGTCCGCTCGCGCGCCCCATACACCACGAACCGCAGGCCGTCCTCGTCCCACACGTCCTGTACGTCCGAGGTGAGCTGCGCGGACGCCGAGCAGTACGCGGGGCTGAGGTAGAGCAGGTGCAGCGAGACCTCCAGCGGGATCTCCCCTGGTGAGCGTACGGCCAGCGGGCGGCGGAGCCGTACGAGGAGCTGGCGCAGTGGGCTCAGCCAGAAACGGTCCAGCTCCGCCGAGAGGCCCAGCAGGGCGACGACCTCCACCAGACCCAGCGCGACGAGCGGGAGATCCAGCGGGTAAGGCCCTGCCCAGATCGCCGCGACGCCCGCGACGCACAGCAGCCCCGCGCGGGCGAAGGCACGCAGGTCCACGGGATGGGAGTGCGCGCCCAGGCAGCCGCACGACGACGTGGGCGCGGCCGCGTACGCATAGGCGAGATAGGCGAGGAACCCCGCCGAGAGCACGGCGGCGGCCGCGCCCTCCTCAGGGGTGGCGGGCGGTAGCAGCAGCGCGGCCGCCACCGCGAGCTCCACCACCCCGACGAGGCGGAGCGTGGGGACCGCGCGCGCCGAGCCGACCAGCCGGGCCAGTGCGGTCCGTCCGGCTTCCGCCCGCATTCGACGGCTGAACAGTTTCATCAGGGCCGCCCAGACGAGGAAGAGGGCGATCACGTACGGCTGAAGCGCGGCGATCCCTTGCATGTGTCGCTCCTAGTGGGGGGAGAAGACGGTGGCGATGTCGACCTCGTTGGTGTCCGGTCGCCACGCGCCGAGGATCTGCACGTGCTGGCTCACCCGCAGCATCGACAGGTCCGCGGACGGCGGTGACTCGGAGTGGACGGCGACCGACTTGCCCGACACGACGTGGCAGAGGACCTCTTGGCCGTTGTGGTCGAGGTGGATCTTGTCGCTGGTGATGTTCTTGATGTGGCCCTTGATGTTGACGATGTTGAGCCACACCGACTCGGCGGCGAGCACCCCGTCGGGCATCCGCACACCTCGGGCGTACAGGCCGTCACCCGGCTTGGCCTGGTCGAAGGGGACGGGCCCCAGCTTCCAGAGGCTCGTGCCGTCCACGACCCGGATGTTGTGGAAGACCATGTTCGAGCCCAGGACGAGGAGCGTGTTGTCCTTGATGGAGCGGATCCGGCCCTCGGCGAAGTTGGGGTCGACGGTGCCGGGCTCCACTTCGGGCGCCCTGGCCGTGGCGAACGCCGCCTCCGGGCCGAGCGAGCCCAGCGCGGTCGCGGCGACCACGCTGGCCCCGCCCCCGAGCAGGGCGGACTTGAGCATTTGCCGTCTACTGGTCATCGTCAGCTCCCTAGGGGGTCGAGATCTCGCAGGGCCTCAGGCCGGCGGAGAGGCTGGCGATCTTGCTGTAGGCGGCCGGGGTGAGGTCGATCAGGCGGTTGCTGGCGCAGGTCGCGCCGCAGCAGCTCTTCTCACCGCAGAACAGGTCCGTCTGGGGGCCGCAGTCGGCGATGGCGGTGACGACGCTGGTGCCGCTGCAGAGCGCCGTGATCTTGTGCTGGAACCCGCAGGTCCGCCGGGAGAGGCTGACGCCGCAGGTGTCGGGGTGGGTGATGGCCAAGCAGGCGTCGGAGGTGTTGGGCCAGGCGTGCTGGAGGCTGCCCGAGTTGCAGGTGCCGCAGGCGCCCTTGCCGGTGGTGCTGCACGGTCCCCAGGCTGTGCCGCAGCAGAACCAGGAGACCTCTCCTTGGACGGAGGCGTATAAGTCGATGGGTGGGGGGTCAGTGGGCTGGCGGCGCACCATGCGCGTCCTCCTTGGGGTGGGCTGTGCAGGGGGTCCCCCGATGAGGTGGTGAAACTTTCCGACTTGATCCATCAAAACATGTAAGTATTTTTCGTCAATGCCCAATTTGTCCAGACGTGTCGAGCCGCCTCGTTCTACCGAGCTCGGACCTGCCGCTCGCTCGGGTCTACGGCGCTCGCCACTCGCTCGGACGCGAGATCAGTTCTTCTCCGGCAGTCGCGCCACATCGGATACCGGTCCGAGATGGCCGAGCTTGTCGGGATTGGCCACCGAATGGATCGCCTGGACCACGCCGTCGGCGATGTCGAGCTCGACCACGCTGGCCACGCGCCCTTCGGCGTCGTACATCACCGCGCCCGGCCGGTCGTTGACCCAGGCCGGCCGGAAGGAGACGCCGAGCATCCGGATCCGGCGGAACCCGCCGACGAGCAGTTGCGCGACGCGCCGGGGCTCGGTCGCGGGCTTGCCGATCGCCTGCGCCTTGCCGCCGCCGTCCCCGATGAGCACGGCGTCGGGCGCGAGCATGCCGAGCAGCGCGTCCATGTCGCCGCCGGCGGCGGCCTCGAAGAACCTGCGGGCGAGCTTCTCGCCTTCCGCCCGCCGCGCCGGAGGCGGCACGCTGTCGCGCGACGCCGGGGACGGAGCGCTGTCGCGCCCCCGCCTCCCGGCGGCGATGCGCTGCCTGGCGCGGGTGAAGATCTGCCGGCAGTTCACCTCGGTCTTGCCGGTCACCTTGGCCACGTCCGGGTAGCCGTACCCGAACACCTCGCGCAGCATGAACACCGCTCGCTCCACTGGCGAAAGGGACTCCAGCAGCACGAGGAACGCCATCGTCAGCGAGTCGGCCAGCTCGACGTGCTCGACCGGCCCCTGCCCATCGGCGGTCACGACGACCGGCTCGGGCAGCCAGTCCCCGACGTACGTCTCCCGCCGCACCCGCGCCGACCGCAGGTGGTCGATGCCCAGCCGCGTCACCGTCGTCGTCAGGTACGCCTTCAGGTCGGCGATCGTGGTCCCGGCCTGGCGTGCCCGGGTCAGGCCGAGGAACGCGTCCTGCACGATGTCCTCGGCGTCGCCCACCGACCCGGTCATCCCGTAGGCGATGGAGAACAGCAGCGGCCGGTACGCGACCGCGCCCGTCTCATCCGCCGGCCCAGACACCGAATCCCTCCGCCAACTCGCCTACTGCCGCTCATCTCGCTGTTCGAGGAGAGTATCGGGGCCCTCAGCACGTCCTTCGAGGAGGGTAACCGGGGCCCTCGGATCGTCGATCACGGTCGCGCGGCGGTCACCAGGCGACGGGGCCGAGGCGATCGACGAAGATGCCGGTCGGCCCGTCGGCGTCGATCGTCGCCAGCCTCACGATCGAGTCGGTGCCCTCGGTGACCGTCAGCTGCCCGGTGTGATGGTTCATGTCGGTGGCGGCGAATGTGCGATTGGCGACTTCTCCGGGAGTGGCGATGTTGAACTTGATCTCCGGGAGCGCCTGGGCGTACCGGACAGTGATCATGTTCAGCGCCGCTTTCGACGAGCTGTAGGCGAGCTCGTGCATCTTCGAGACGGGCTGCTCCGGATCGGTCACGACCGCGAAGGAGCCGCCACCGCTGGACACCATCACCACCCGCGGATGGTCCGCCGCCCGCAGCAAGGGCAGGAACGCGTTCGTGACCCTGATCGGTCCGTACACGTTGGTGTCGTAGACGGAATGAATCTCGTCGACGGTCGCGTCCGCCGGTGCGATGGCCTTTCCTGGCGCGCCGGCGTTGTTGATCAGCACATCCAGCCGGTCGGTGTGCTTCCGGACGAGGTCTGCGGCGGCGGTGACCGATTCGTCCGAGGTCACGTCCAGGGGGACCATGACCACGTTCGCGCCACCGGTGGCCAGCTTGTCGGCGGCTGCCCGCCCGCGGCCTTCGTCACGCGAGCCGAGAAAGATCGTCCAACCCAGCTCGCCGAGCCGCCGGGCTGCCTCGAGGCCGAGTCCTTTGTTGGCACCAGTGATCAATACCGAGGTCTGTTCCGCGTTTGTCATGGCCTCTAAGACGGCATGCCCTGCTCGGCTGTGACACATTGTGAGCGAGCTCACAATATCGGCGCCTGTTCGCCCGGACGGAAATCCGGCGGGGCCGCCGGTGCGCGACCCCGCCTGTATGCCTTCGTTCAGTTACAGGGGCTCGAGGTCCATTCGCTGTAGCGGGAGGTGGTGCCCCAGCTGTTGACCTGACCGTCGCAGAATTCCGTCTTGGCTCCGACCACGTTGTTGTGCTCGGGGTCGGAGTAGTACGCCGTGTTGCACATGTAGCCGGCCGGGCAGCGGAAGCCCAGCGTGCCGGCTTGTGCGGTGGCCGGTACGACAGCGAGTGCGGCGGCGGCCAAGGTCGCGATGCCGAGTACGCGACGGATCATGAATCGTCCTTCCTGATTGCGGGAAAGCGGATGGGACCCGGCAGAGTTGCCGGGAAACGGCTCATAGGTCCGCGACGGCCCTGGCCTGTGCCGGACCGGTCGGGAGGGCGACGAGGACGATGGTCGCCAGGCTAGGGCGATGAGGCGCGACGGATCATGAACGGTCCTTCGTCAGCACGAAAGCGGGATCGCTGGAAACGAACTGCCCGGCGTTTCCCGTTCCGCTCAGCAGGGGCCTCGGTAGTAGTCCGAGTAGTTGGTGCGCACACCCCAGACGTACAGGGTGCCGTCGCAGAGTTCCTCTCTCAGTCCGACCTCGGTGGTGTGGGTGGCGTCGGAGTAGTAGGTGGTGATGCAGAGGTAGTTTTCCGGGCAGGCCAAGGCCTGCGCGGGGCCGGTGGGGAGGGCGATGAGAGCAGTGGTGGCCAGGGCTGCGGCGACCAGTGCGCGACGGATCATGAATCGTCCTTCCTGAGCACGAAACGGTGTGGGACTCACCCCCCTGGGCGGCGACACAACCCATGATCGAAATGATCCGTCTCGTCCGAAAGAAACGCAATACTTACAAAGATGGCTGACGATCTGTAGATCGATAGGTGCATTCGCGGGACCTGCGTCATGGCGTGTTGTTGATATCGGACCATTGGTGGCGCGTATCGACATGATCACCTGGCGTCATGTCCGCTGTTCATGTCGCCACGCCGGATAATTCGGACGCACCCCAAGCCGGGTTTTTGATTTATGGATCGAGCGAGGCCGCCGGCCGACTGTTGTGCGCAGAAAATTTTCGGTAGATGTGCGGTAGTGATACGGGCCGGGCCCGAGGGAGGTAGTCGGCTCTGCTCTGCCCCGTCACGCCGACCGCGACGACCGTCAACGCGATGCCGAAGGCCGTCGCCGTCATCGTGATCGCGGAAGCCGTAGCCGTATGACGACCGGCCAGGGCGCGGACCGCCGGGCGAACGGGCAGCGGCAGTCGTTCCGCGTACTGACCAAGAATTTCCAGCAGCCGCGCGGCCAACGGGCCGAAACCGGAATGAAGCAGGCCACATATCGCCGGCCTCGTGCGGGAGAGAATGCGAATCTGCTGTCAGAAGTGGTTTCCCGGCAGCTGATTGCAAGAGTCGCATTCGCGCGCCGAAAATTTCACTTATTACTTGGCTTCGTCCGACCAGTTGTTGTCGGCTCAAGGCCGGGTACAAGTTCGGGACTCTGGCGGCGGGGCAGCAGCAGCGGGCTGGCGAGGATCAGCACTCCCGCGATCGTGATGGCCGCGCGTGGGCTGGTGGCGTCGGCGAGCAGTCCGGCGAGCGCGCTCAAGATGGCGATGGCGGCGCTGCTGCTGATCGACCAGGCCGACAGGGTGCGGGCGGTGCGGTCGTGTGGAGTGTGTTCAAGCCGGTAGGTGGCGAGTACCGGGTTGTACAGGCTCATGCTGATGATGATCGCGAACTCGACAGCCATCACGATCGCGAGGCCGGCGACACCGGGACGGACGAAGGCGAGGCCGATCAACCAGACCGCGCGCAGCGTGCCGACCGTACGGAGGATCTGGTGCTGGCCGTACCGTGCCACGACGCGGCGGGCAAGCCGTGAGCCGATCAGTCCGCCGACGCAGGGGGCGGCGAAGGCGAGGCCGTACGCCCAGGGGGAGAACCCGAGCTCGCGGAGCATGAGCACGGCCAGCAGCGGCTCGGTGGCCATGATGAGCCCGCTGACGAGCAGATTGTTGAAGTAGAGCGCCCGCAGCCCGGGATGGGTCAGGATGTGCCGCCAGCCGTCGAGCAGCTCGCCGGCCCTGGCCCGGCTCTTGTCGGTGCGCCTCGGGGGCTCTTCCCGGCCGCGAATGGCGCTGATCCCCAGTGCGGACAAAAGGTAGCTGAGCGCGTCGGCCACCACGGTGGTCACCGGCCCGAACAGGCCGATCGCCGCTCCGCCGAGCGGCGGCCCGATCGCGATCGAGCTCCACGTCGTCGACTCGAACCGCGCGTTGGCCACGAGCAGATCGTCCGGCCGTACGAGGGTCCTGAGGTAGGCGCCGCTGGCCGCGCCGAAGGCGATCTTGGCAGCGGCTATCACCGCCGAGACAACCAGCAGCTGTACGAAACTGAGCCGATTGAACGCGTAGGCGACCGGGATCGTCATCATGGCCGCGAACCGGGCCAGGTCCATCGCGATCATGATCGGCCGCTTGCGCCGGAACTCCACCCACGGTCCGAGCGGCAACGCGATCAGCGCGCCAACCGCCGGTCCTACAGCGGACAGCGCGGACACCTGGGCGGGGCCGGCATGCAACACCAGCACGGCTATCAGGGGTAATGCCCCGAATCCCAAGCCGGAGCCGTAGGCGCTGACCGCGTACGCCGCCCACAGCCACCCGAACCGCCGGCCCAAGGATCGTCTAGCCACGAAGCTCCGCATCTCCCCGCTCAGAACAACTTGCCGCTGACCGCTCCGATCAAAGCAAGGCCGAGAAGGCGGATCAAACAACGGGACTGGCGGGAAGCCACAACCATTCGTTGTGGGAGTAGCGTGTGGTGTGTGGATCTCAACGCCGTGCGGACCTTCGTCGCCGTCGCGGACGCCGGCCAGTTCCAGGAAGCCGCCGCAGAGCTGTCGATCACCCAGCAGGCCGTCTCCAAGCGCGTCGCCATGCTGGAGAAGGACCTCGGTGTGCGCCTGTTCACCCGTACGGCGCGCGGAGCCCAGCTCACCATCGACGGCCAGGCGTTCCTGCCTCACGCCCGTGAGCTTCTCCGGGTGGAAGAGCGGGCCGACGCGTCCGTACGTCCTGGCCGGCGTGCGCTACGCGTCGACGTCGTCAACCGGCGGGTCGCGGCTGGGGTGCTGCTGCAGGACTTCTACCGTACGCATCCCGAGATCGAGCTCGATGTCGTGACCCTGAAGGGCGACGTCGAGGCCGCGATCGCCGCTGTCGAGGCTGGGACGATCGACGCCACGTTCCACGCCGTCACGGTTCCCGCGCGGCGGCTGCCAGACCCGATCAAGACCGCCCGAGTGATCGACGAGCCGCACCAACTACTCGTAGGACCCCGCCACGCGCTCGCCAGAGCTCACGCTGTCACGCCCGCGCAGCTTGCCGGGCACCGAATCTGGATGCCCGGCATGGCCCCGGAAACCGAATGGGCCGGCTACTACGACGAACTCGCCGCCGCGTTCGGTCTCACGATCGACATGGTCGGGCCCAGCTTCGGAATCGAGGCGCTGCTGGCCGAGATCGCGGACTCCGCCGAACTGGCGACCCTTGTCGGCGAAGGCTCGCGGTATCTGTGGCCGGACAGCTACGACCTGCGGCGCATACCGGTACGTGACCCGGCGCCGCTCTACCCGATGTCACTGATCTGGCGCGACGACAACCCGCATCCCGCGCTCGTCGAACTCCGCGACTATCTCGACTCCAGACGAGTGGACGTACCTGGCACTGACGTCTGGCTGCCGAAATGGGGACAGTGATCAGTTCGCTCGCGCGGTGAAGGCTAGAAGGAGTGCGGCGGTCCGCGGCGGATCCTCGAGCATGGGTGAGTGCCCGAGACCGGGCAGCAACTCGACCGTCGCGCCCGGAATGGCGCGGTAGTCGGCGGCGGATGAGGATCGCCATCTCCGGTCGTCCGCGCCGAAGATCACCAGCAGTGGCTTGCCGAGGGGCGTCAGCCGCTCCGGGAGCGCCTGCTGTTCCAGATACTCGCGGATGCCCTGCATCGTCGCGGTGAGCGTGTGGTAGGTCATCGCGCGCACCTCGTTCAGGAGCTCTTGGGGGATCTGGTAGCCCGCGCGGCTGAACCCGGTGCTCGCGAACTGGCGGAGCTGCTTGTCGGTCGGCGGCCACTGCGAGGGCGCGATGGCGGCGGACTCCGAGGCGATGAAGGCGCCCAGGCTGGGTCCGGTGTTGATGAGCGCGAGCGCGGTCACCAGGTCGGGCCGCTGTTCGGTGAGGGCGGTGGCGACCGCCCCGCCGCTGGAATGGCCGACGACGATGGCGTGCTCGACGCCGAGCCGGTCCAGTGCCGCGCCCACCCGGCGTCCCTGCTCCGGGGTCGCGTAGCCGCGGTCGGCCGGTTTGGCTGACCGGCCGTGGCCGAGCAGGTCGATGCGGATGACGCGATGGGACGTGGTCAGCTGCGGAACCAGCGTGTCCCATGAGCGGGTCGAGGACGCGGACCCGTGGATGAGCAGGAGTACGGGGGCGTCGTCGGGGCCGTCCTGGCACACGTAGATGTCGTCGCCGTCCAGGGACAGGGTCGTCTCGGCGTGGCCTTTGACGCCGTCGGAAATGGTCATGAGGCCACTGTCGCCGCCGGTACGCGCCGGCGGATTGGACAAATGTTCCCCTCCTCCGCGTGCGTAGCATGGGACGGTGCGGACGTTCGTACACGGTGCGGCTGTGTGGGAGGTCGCGTCCCCGCAGCGGCCCAGCCGGGTGGCCGGTGTCACCATGGCCGGGTTCCGGGTCCGTGACCTGGATGCGCTGCGGATGGTCCCGCACCCGGCCGTGACGCTGCTGCTGGACTTCGGCGCCGGTTCGCCCATCCTCGCCGATGCCGCCGGGCGGCAGCAGTTGGGAAGCGTCGTCGCCGGGCCCGGGATCGGATCCGGAGGCGCGCTTTGGGCGCGAGGGGAGAACGTCGAGTGCGTACAGGTGCGCCTGTCCCCGGTGATCGCCCGCGCGATCCTGGGCGCTTCCCCCGCCGAACTCGACGGCGCCGTGGTGGCTCTCGACGACCTGTGGGGCCGGGAGGCGTCACGGATCCGCGAGCGGCTGGGCGATGTCTCGTCGTGGGAGGATCGCTTCGCGTTGACGGACGCGCTGCTCACCCGCCGGTACGCGGCGGGGTCGCCGCCGGTGGACCCGGAGGTGGCCTGGGCTTGGGACCGGATCGTCGGCGGCCGTGGCCTGGTCCGGGTCGACGGGCTGGCGGCCGAGGTGGGTTGGAGCCGTAAGCGCCTTTGGTCCCGGTTCCGCTCGCAGCTCGGCCTGCCGCCCAAGCGTGCCGTGAAGCTGGTCCGGTTCGACCATGCCGCCCACCGCCTGGTCGCGGGTGAAGGCGCGGCCCGAGTCGCGGCCGACGCCGGCTACGCGGACCAGTCCCACCTCCATCGGGATGTCGTGGCGTTCACCGGCTTGACCCCCGCGACCGTGGTCGGCGAGCGGTTTCTGGCGGTTGACGACATCGCCTGGCCTAGCCGCTCATTGGCGGTTGACGACATCGCCCGGCCCAGCCACTCATCCGCCGACCCACAGACCACAGCGAGATCGATCGCGCTCAGCAGCAGTTCTTCGAGGCGGTGACCGGTTCGTCGCCCGATGCGGTGGCTGGGGTGCAGCAGACTGAGTCGGTCTCCTTGGTCAGGGTGTCGGCGTCGCCCTTGACCACGTACACCTCCCATGGCTCGGCCCCCGGGCCGTGCACCCACACCTTGTCCTGGAGGGCGTAGCAGCAGGAGGTGTCGTTCTCCTCGAAGGTGGCCAGGCCGGCGTCCTTGAGCCGCCGGGTGGCGGCGTCGACCTGGGCGGTGTCCTCGACCTCGACGCCGAGGTGGTCCATGCGGGTCGCCTCTCCCTCCTCGCCTTCGATCAGCACCAGCTTGAGCGGTGGCTCGGCGATGGCGAAGTTGGCGTAGCCGGGGCGAAGCTTGGCCGGTTCGGTGCCGAACAGCTTGGAGTAGAAGGTGATCGAGCTCTCCAGGTCGGCGACGCGAAGGGCGAGCTGGACGCGAGACATGACGATCTCCGATCGTTGTTTCGACGGATGTCTAAGTAGTCTCGAGTTTGCGCTCTTGCTTAGAAGTCTGTCAAATTAGAGATATGTCGAAGCAGGAGCTGCCGGTGTTCGCCTCCGGATGCTGCACGCCGCTGATCGCGGAGCCGATCACGGAAGACGAGGCCGCCGAGACGGCCCGCGTGTTCAAGGCACTGGGCGACCCGATCCGGTTGCGGCTGCTGTCCCTGATCGGTGCCCACGAAAGTGGCCGCCAGGTCGGCGACGGGGTGTGCGTGTGCGAGCTGACCGAGGCTTTCACGGTCACCGCGCCGACGATCTCGCACCATCTCAAAGTGTTGCGTGAGGCCGGTCTGATCGACAGTGAACGGCGCGGCACCTGGGTCTACTACTGGATCGTCGCGGCCACGCTCAAGCGCCTGACCGGCGTGCTGGCTCTGCCCGAGACGCTTGCCGCGGACGTGCGGTGAACCTGGCGCGCCGGGCGCTGGCCGAGTTCGCCGGCACGGCCGCCCTGGTGGCGGTGGTGGTCGGCTCCGGCATCATGGCGGCCGATCTGTCGCGTGACGTCGGCGTGCAACTGCTGGCCAACAGCCTGGCCACGGCGGCGGGCCTGGCGGTGCTCATCTTGATCCTCGGACCCGTGTCCGGCGCGCACTTCAATCCGGTCGTTTCGGTGGCGGCCTGGGTGCTCACCCGACGAGACGCCGCCCCGGCGGTGCGTGGCCGGGACGTGGCGGCCTATGTGCCCGCCCAAGTCGCCGGAGCCATCGCCGGGGCCGTCCTGGCGAACGCCATGTACGCGCTCCCGGCCGTTCAGATCTCGGCTCGTGCCCGGTCCGCGCCGCACCTACTGCTGGGCGAGGTGGTGGCCACCGCCGGGCTCATCGTGGTCATCTTCGCCCTGACCCGGCAAGGCCGCGCCGCGCTGGCACCGGTCGCGGTCGGTGGCTACATCGGCGCCGCCTACTGGTTCACCAGCAGTACGAGCTTCGCCAACCCTGCCGTCACCCTGGGGCGGGCCTTCACCGACACCTTCGCCGGGATCGCTCCCGCCTCGGTGCCCGGCTTCATCGCCGCCCAGCTGGCCGGTGCCGCACTGGGCGGCCTGCTGCTGGTCATGCTCTACCCGAACAGCCCGCAACCCGTCACCGGTTCCACCCACCAGGCCGCCGCCGATCAGCTTCGATAGGAGAAACCCGTGCCCGACGTGCTGCCGCAGGTGTTGTTCGTGTGCGTGCACAACGCCGGCCGCTCCCAGATGGCCGCCGCCTTCCTGACCCACCTGGCCGGCGACCGGGTACGCGTGCGTTCGGCCGGTTCCGCCCCCGCCGACCAGGTGAACCCGGCCGTGGTGGAGGCGATGGCAGAGCGTGGCATCGACATCTCCGCCGAGATCCCCAAGGTGCTCACGGTCGATGCCGTCCAGGCCGGCGACGTCGTGATCACCATGGGTTGCGGCGACGCCTGCCCGATCTTTCCCGGCAAACGGTACGAGGACTGGGTGCTGGACGACCCGGCCGGGCAGGGCGTCGCAGCCGTACGTCCGATCCGGGACGCGATCGAGGCCCGTGTGCGCGCGCTGATCGCCGACCTCGGCTCCACTCCCGCGGACACTGCGGTCAGGTGAGCGTCACCGCGAATCCGGACGGGCCACTCATCGAGCCCATGCGTGCCGCCCAGGCCGATCAGGTTCTGGCCGTCTACCAGCTCGGCATCGACGAAGGCCAGGCCACCTTCGAGACCACCGCCCCGGCCTGGCCCCAGTTCGACGCGTCCAAGCTGTCCGACCACCGCCACGTCGCCCTCGGCGCCCTCGATGACACGCCCGGCCGGGTACTCGGCTGGATCGCCGCATCGGCCGCTTCGGCCCGCAGCGCCTACGCCGGAGTGGTCGAGCATTCGGTCTATGTACACCCCGGTGCCCGCCGACGAGGCGTCGGCCTGGCTCTGCTGCGGGCACTGATCGCCTCAACCGAAGCCGCGGGCATCTGGACCATTCAGTCCGGCATCTTCCCCGAGAACATCGCCAGCCTCGCTCTGCATGCCCGCGCCGGCTTCCGGGTGATCGGCACCCGCGAACGCATCGGCCGCCACCACGGCATCTGGCGGGATGTCGTACTGATCGAGCGTCGGAGCCCCATCGTCACCTGAACTCTCTGCTGAGTCCGGTCGCTCTCATGCCCGCATGGAATGGCGTCATCTGAGGCTTCCGCCACCATTCTTCATCGTCTATCGTCGATTAACGATGACTGGAGAGAAGGGGCCGCTCGATCGGCCTACCGCCGCCGAGTACGCCTCCTGGTTCAGGGCTCTGGCGGACACCACCCGCGTGCAGATCGTCTCGCTGCTGGCCCGGCGTGGCGCGCCGATGAGCGTGGGCGAGATCGTCGAGGCCGTCGACGTGGGCCAGTCCACCGTCTCGGCGCACCTCAGGATTCTGTCCGAGGTGCGGTTCGTGCTGGTCGAACGTGTCGGCACCTCGGCCTTCTACCGGATCAACGCCGCGTGCGTGGAGTGCTTTCCCAGCGCGGCCGATCTCGTCATGGGCCGTCCCGCTCCCAAACCGCCCACCTGTACGCCCGCGTCAGGAGATACCGATGAGTGAACCCGCCGACAGGCGTGAGGCCACCGTCCAGCGCTCTGACCCGATGGTTCGGCCCGCCTCCACCTGCTCTGGGAGCCCCGTGAAGATCCCTTCGGAATGCCAGAGAGGGTGTGCGGTGATCACGGCACACCCTCTTCTGAGCCGATGGAGAATGGGGGATCGACCGAGGCCCGCCGCTACCTGTAGCGGTAGAGGATTCGGCCGCGGGTGAGGTCGTAAGGGCTGATCTCCACGAGCACCCGGTCGTACGGCAAGATCTTGATGTAGTTCTTCCGTATCTTCCCGCTGATGTGCGCCAGCACCTTGTGGCCGTTCTCGAGCTCTACCTTGAAGGTGGCGTTGCGTAGGCACTCGATGACGGTGCCCTCCACTTCGATGCCGCCTGCTTTTCTTGCCATGATTTCTCCGGAGTGGCTGTGAGGTCGGTGCGGAAACGGATCCTGTTGCCGCAACCGTGATCGGGGCGCCTCGGCGGGCGCGGTTGTCGCGGACGGCGGCCGTGACCCGACCGTCTCGCCCGGCGATGGGTGGGGCGTCAGCGGAGTACCAGCTCCAGGTTGCTGCTCGCCCGCTGGGCGCCGACGCGCTCGAAGAGCGCCATGGCCGCCCCGTTGGATTCGTTCACCTCGGCCGATGCCGTTTCGATCCCGCGGCGGTGCAGCGAGCCCAGCACGTGGGCGAGCAGCGCCCGGGCGATACCGCGGCGGTGCTGGTCTGACCGGACCGCGATCAGCCCGATCCGTGGCTGCCGGATGACCGGCGCCACGCGGAGCAGCCCCACATATCCATCCGATTGTGCGGCCACCGCGTACTTCGACGGGTCCAGCACGGTAACGCCGTCCGGGAGGGGCAATACCTCAGCCGGCATCTCCTGCCATCCGACGGTGGCTTCGACCTCGTCGCGGATCACGCGGTCCAGCTCGCGCAGAGGGCCCTCCTGCGCCTCGCCGAGGCCCACGATCGTCACGTCCGACGGCGGTGGCGCTGAGCCGAGTCCCGTGACCTGCGGGTCGGTGGGTACGAGGTACTCCCACTCGCGGCGTCTGGTCGTGAAGCCGGCTCGTTCCCAGTGGGACGTCAACTCGAGGTCGGTTTCGTCGACCAGCGTGTACAGCGGCTTCGGCAGGTCGGCCAGCATGGCTTCGGCGAGTTGGTCGAAGACCGCGCCGTGCCACGCGTCGATGCTGACGAAGATCCGTCCGTCGGGCCTGCGCGAAGTGTCGCCGCGGCCGACCACTCGGTCGTCCGCCACAGCGTGCCATTGCCGCTCCGAGACCCGCGCGACCACTACGGGATGCTCGCCCATGTCTGAAGTGAAATTATTCATAGGTTGTTGCCTTTCGGGATTGCCTTGTTGAGGCACTCCCGGCGACACCTATGTCAATCGCCCAACCGTGATGACGAGGGGGAGCACCCACATCGATACAGCGTTCATGGGTCTCACCTCCTTGCGGCCTGTCACGGTTCCCGCACGCTATCAACCCGAACGCGATTCCGTACAACCATTTTCCGGCGACCGGCTCGGCGGGCCGCCAATGCGCTCATCAGGCGCGGGTCGCACGGCTCTCCCACCGGTCCAGGCGCCCGGCACCGTACGTCTGAACTCGCGCGCGGCCTGATCCAGCAGCACGCCGCGCCCCCGTCACCGCCTGATGGTGCTGCTGTCCGGGCGTCGCCCTGTGGTTCCCGGCGGCGGGCCGGGGGCGGGGCGCCATGGGTGAGGGCGGACACGCGACGGCGGACCTTGGTGAAGGCGGGTTTGCCGGTCCAGGCGTTCGTGCGGTCCACGGTGCTGAACGTGCTCGGACGGGAGCGAACTGAGACCCGAACTGAGACCCTTCGCCACGCGCGACCAAGCCTCTGACCTGCGCCGCGAACCAAATCGGCCCGCATTATCGTCCACCTCTTCGACGATAAGTCAGAGCACCATGCCATGCCTCATCCCGGAACGGGACGTGATCAAGGGAGACTGGCTGTCGGGATTGACCGACTTTGTGTCGCTTTCACTGTCGGAGCCTCACTCGGCGACCTCGACATGTGAGCTCACGATCACGGAGTGGAGATCGAACGCCTCCTCCGGCAACGGGACTCGCTCCGCGAGGCCGGTACGGACGTCGACCAGGTGGAGTTGGCGTTCATGCTCCTGTGTCTCGATGCAAATGAGCACCCTGCCGGTGTCGTACCAGTAGACGAAGCTTTCGATCTCCAGCAGACCGTCAATGTCGGGAGCGATGCGGCTGACGATCTGGCCGGTCTTCGCATCCAAGGTGCCAACGGTTCGGGATGGCACGCCGTACTCCTGGCCGTCGAATGCAAGCAGGCGGCCGTCGGGAGAGACATGGGTCTTCGCCAGCATCAGGTAGGGGAGAATGGGAAATCGGACCTTCGACGTCCTTCCCGGACGCACGGCGTATGCCTCAGTTGTTTTGGCGGAGTCCTTGTGAACGGCCATGAAAGTCGTGCCCGCATCGGCGATGCCGATGACACAGCACGCCCGCGGGAGAGTGAGAACCTTGGCGGTTTTCATGTCGTACCGGATGGCGTGTGACTTGGGGTGTTCTATCGAGTCGACTGCCAACCACCGGCTGTTGCGGGAGAACCCGAAGGAAACCTCCCATCCTTTCCAGTTCTTCGGGAGGGGAACGATATGGACCGTCCCTTGCTCAAGGTCTCGGATCATGAGGCGATCACTCTTGGCGTGCAGGTATGCGAGCAAGACGCCATCCGGTGACACGGCGACTTTGCCCATGTCCTCATCCGGCAGCGCGTCGCGGACCGCCCACTGCTTCCCGGAGGTGGTAACCACGTGCCATGAGTCGTCACATGACTTCGTGAAGCCGTCACAGGGCGAGTAGGCGTACCGGATCGGCTCCGAGAGCTTTTTCGGAAGACTCGGGACACGTGGCTTCGTGACTCTCGTTGATGCCGCGAAATGCACTATAGGACGCTCTTGATAGGCTGCGGCGGTGTCGACCGGTTGTGAAGCCATCCCGGCCATCAAGAGAGATACGAACACCAGGCCTGTTCGACCGAACTTTTCCACGGTGACCCCCAATTGACGTTGATCACCTTAGGGCAGATGGGGTTCGGGGGAAATACTCGAATGTAATCGACTCTCAGGTGAAGACGAGCGCCTCCGAGCGGTCGGTGGCCGTATGGATCGCCATGGCGCTCAGGAAGGTGCCCATGGCGTACCGGCCCGGTTGCTCCATATACGTTTCCGAGTCCGTAGACCTTCGTTAACCGCTGGTAACTGGGTCTCTAAGCTAGGGCAAAGACCCCCGTGCCGACCTTGGTGAACGCCCCTGTACGGGCGCGAACTGAGACTGT
The DNA here is from genome assembly GCF_050942315.1 of Nonomuraea sp. CA-143628. Taxonomy (NCBI): domain Bacteria; kingdom Bacillati; phylum Actinomycetota; class Actinomycetes; order Streptosporangiales; family Streptosporangiaceae; genus Nonomuraea; species Nonomuraea sp. CA-143628. The sequence goes on along the minus strand of NZ_CP192072.1, from coordinate 13,678,823 downwards.
TGGTCAGTTCGTCGGCCGATGCGGTGGCCGGGGGCAGCAGGCCGAGCCCGGAGCCGACGGCGGTACCTCGGCGACGAAGAACAGGGAGCTGAGTTTGGTCGAAAGGGCATGGAAGTCGTCGGGGAACAGCTCACGGGCGGCCGGGTCGGGCTGGGGCTCGCTGATGAGGGCAAGGCGGAAGCCGGCGGTGGTGAAGGCATCGGTCATCGCGTGCAACGTCCTGCGCCAGAATCTCATCGGGAAGGGCTCCGACGCCATCTGGTTGCGCGTCCCATCGCCGCAGCCTAACGATCTTGGTTTCACGTTTCTGGACGTTTATGTCAAGTTTCACGAATGGACTATCTGCACGCGCCTGCTGGCTAGGGGTTGAGTGCGGCGCGCAGCCGCTCCGCGTAGGCGCGGCGGCGGTCGGCGGGGAGCCAGTCGGGCTGCGGGGGTGTGCCGTAGAGGTCGTCGCCGGGGTGGCGGGGGAAGAGGTGCTGGTGGAAGTGCCAGACATCTTGGTTGCCGGCGGGCTCGTTGTGCTGGCGGGTGGAGACGCCCGCGCAGTCGTAGGCGGTGCGCATGGCGCGGGCGAGCATTCGGGTGGCGTCGAAGATCGCGTGGCCGTCTGCGGCGGGGAGGTCGTAGAGGTTCTCGTGATGGGCGACGGGGATGATCAGCAGATGTCCCGCGTTCCGCGGCCACCAGCGGGGGCAGATCATTGCGAAGACGCGCTCGTCGCGGTAGACCACGTCGGGTTCCCGGTCCGGGGTGAGGTGGCAGAACGGGCAGTGGTAGTCGGCTGGTTCGTGGTTGTGCACCGGGGCGCCTCCCTGGCTGGTTGTCGGCGTCCGTGGAGTCTAGTTTCGGCGAGGCTCGCTGCGGTTTGCGCCCTGAAGTGGATGGGGAACGTCGCGGGTGACTGGCCACGAACCGCAGCCGACGACCCGCGACACCTCCGCAAACCTTGGTCGGACGTTGCGCGAAGCGCTTAGGAAAATGGGTCTTCACCACGGCGATCGGTCGCCCCGTCAGCCCATGCAGCGACTACCACGAGTGGAAGGAACTTCTGGCTTCGGCTGGACTGAGGGATGGGCGGCTCCACGACGCCCGGCACACCGCCGCGACCGTCCTGCTGGTCGGGTTCCTGAGCGAACAGTGATGGTCATCATGGGGTGGTCCAGTAGCGGCATGGCACGTCGGTGCCGGCACGTCACCGACGGCATCCGGAACACGGTGGCAAAGCAGGTTGACGGCCTGCTCTGGGATGGGGACAAGTCCTCCGCCGAAGCCAACTGAGGCCCGGAACAGCGAAAGGGGCCGACTTGGATGGGGTCGGCCCCTTCGCGTTTACTACCTCAACCAGGCGCGGAGGATAGGGGATTTGAACCCCTGATAGGTTGCCCTATACACGCTTTCCAAGCGTGCGCCCTCGGCCACTAGGCGAATCCTCCGCCGAGTAGCTTACCGGACTCCCGTACGTGACAAGACCATGATTTACGTCCGGCGAGACCACGATTTGGCTGCAGCGAGCACTGCTGGATGTGGCTAGACTGTCCAAGGACCCCTCGCGCGGCGTCATCCTGTGAACCTCCCCAGGGCCGGAAGGCAGCAAGGATAAGCGGGCTCTGGCGGGTGTGCGGGGGGTCTCTTCGTTGAGAGCCCCCTCGCAGGCGGGATGGTCGCATGAGCCTTGCGCTTTATCGCAGGTACCGACCTGGGACCTTCGCCGAGGTCAAGGGTCAGGAGCACGTCACAGATCCGCTCCGACAGGCGCTGCGCACAGGCCGTATCAACCACGCCTACCTCTTCAGCGGGCCGCGCGGCTGCGGCAAGACCTCCAGCGCCCGCATCCTGGCGCGTTCGCTCAACTGTGAGAAGGGCCCCACCCCCGACCCGTGCGGCGTCTGCGAGTCGTGTGTCGCGCTCGCCCCCACCGGGCCGGGTCACCTCGACGTCATCGAGATCGACGCCGCCTCCCACGGTGGCGTGGACGACGCGCGTGACCTGCGCGAGCGGGCCTTCTTCGCGCCCGTCTCCGCGCGCTACAAGATCTACATCATCGACGAGGCGCACATGGTGACCCGCGAGGGTTTCAACGCGCTGCTCAAGCTCGTCGAGGAGCCTCCGCCGCACCTGAAGTTCATTTTCGCGACCACCGAGCCGGAAAAGGTCATCGGGACCATCAAGTCGCGGACCCACCACTATCCCTTCCGGCTGATGCCGCCAGCGACGCTGCGCGCGCTGCTCGAAGAGATTCTGGTCGCGGAGAATGTGCCGTTCGAGCCGACCGCCCTGCCACTGGTCGTACGCGCGGGAGCCGGGTCCGCGCGTGACTCGCTGTCCATCCTCGACCAGCTGCTCGCCGGAGCCGAGGACGACGGCATCACCTACGCCAAGGCCGTCTCGCTGCTCGGCTACACCGATGGTGACCTGCTCGACGAGGTCGTCCAGGCGTTCGCCTCCCGTGACGGAGCGCAGGTCTTCCACACCGTCAACCGGGTGATCGAGGGCGGCCACGATCCACGCCGGTTCGCCTCCGACCTGCTCGAACGCTTCCGCGACCTGGTGATCCTGGCGAACGTCCCCGAGGCCGCGGGCAGCGGCCTGCTCGATCGTCCGGCCGACGAGCTGGAGCGCCTCGTCCAGCAGGCGAGCTCCATGGGGCCGGCCGAGCTCACGCGGGCCGCCGAGATCTTCAACGCCGGCCTCACCGAGATGCGCGGCGCGACCTCGCCGCGGCTCCTGCTTGAGTTGATGTGCGCTCGCGTTCTGCTGCCCGGCGCGTCGCAGGGCGAGGACGCCCTGCTCGCCCGTCTTGAACGCCTCGAACGCGGCGGCGCCGTCGCCCAGATGGCCGCCCGGGCAGCATCGACTGCTGGTGGTGCTGTGCAGGTCAGTGGTCCGGCCCATGCGGGTGCTGCTGCTTACGCGAGTGGTCCGGTGCATGGTGGTGCTGAGTACGCGAGTGGTCCCGCGCAGGGTGGTGGGTCCGCGCATGCTGGTGTTCCGCAGGCTGGGGATGGCGCTCATGCTGGTGGGGGCGCGCAGGCCGACAGTTCGGCGGGTGGTGTGTCCGCGAGCGCGGGGTCCCAGGGGGGCGGCGCCGATGACTGGCCGGAGCCGGCTCGGCCCGGGCGGCCCGCGCAGTCACCCGCTGGATCCCAGGCAGCGTCGACGCCCGGCGCCGGGTCCCACGGGCCGACGTCGCACGCGGCCGCGCCTCAGGGCCCGTCGGCCCAAGGCCAGGCGTCCCACGGGCAGGCGCCTCAGGGGCAAGGGGCGTCGTCCCATCAGGGTGCTGCTCCAGTTGGTGGTGGTGGGGCGGTCCAGCAGCAGTGGCCCGCCGTGTTGGCCGCGCTCAAGCGGCGCAGCATCGTCGTCTGGGCCAATGTGAGCACCAACGCCCAGGTGGTGGGCATCGAGGGCAACCTGGTCACGCTCGGCTTCGGTCAGGTCGGCGCGATGAAGAACTTCACGGGTGGCGGCAAGGACGCCGTGGTGGCCGGCGCGCTGGGTGATGTGTTCGGCGGCACCTGGCGGGTTGAGGCGGTCGTGGGCGGCTCCCCGGTCCCGCAGGGCTCTGGGGGCTCGCGGCCGGGGCCTCAGTCCGGTCCGCCCACGGGTCCGCAGCCGGGCTCTCACGCGGGTCCGCAAGCGGGCTCGCACACAGGACCGCACCAAGGCTCGCACTCGGGCCCGCAAACGGATTCGCCGCAGTCGGGCGTTTCCCGGTACGACCAGCCGGGGTCTGCGACAGCCCCGCAGAGCGGTGCTCAGCCGGGGCACGCCCGTGCTCATTCGCATGGCTCGTCGGACGACGACTCCGGTTCTCAGGAGGCGGGCCAACCACCCGGACCAGCCGACCACGCCTCACAAAACGGTGGCCGCCCGACGACGGACGAGTCCTGGCCGGAAGCGCCTGACGATCCGGGTCCCGGCTCTCCGCCCACCCCGGACCCCACCGACTCGACCACCGGTGTCCGGCCCCAGGGCGCGGGACAAACCGTGAGCGTGGGCGCGGGCACTGGCTCGCCCGGGGCGGGACTGGCCGCCGCGAGGTCGGCCGCGAAGGCAGCCGCCCAGGCGGGTCCCAGGGCCCCCGCCTCCAGGCAGCAGGCAAGCGCTGCCGCCTGGCCCGAGGCCGTCCCCAACCGCCGGAAGGGTCCGGAGGCCGACGAGGTCGACCCGCTCAACGACGCTGACGCGGACGTGGACGCGCGCTCCGGCATGGCCCTCCTCCAGAGCGAGCTCGGCGCCCAGGTGATCGGCGAACTCTGAGGCCACACCGTCTCCCGTGGTCGGGCATGCGGTGAGCCGGCGGTCCAAGGCAGCGGTCTCAGGCGTGCGGGTGGGCTCGAATGCCGACGGTCGCAGGCGTGCGGGCAAACTCGGGCGGCGACATCTCAGGCAGACTCGGGCGGCGGCGGTCTCAGGCGCGTAGGCGGGCTTGGGCGGCGGCGGCGCGGTGGTCGGTCGCGGGGAGGGTGGTCGCGAGACGCTGCAGGACCTCGAAGTCCTCCCGTCCGCCGGAGGTCTGCGCGTACGCCCACAGATCGTCGGGTGAGCCGCGCAGCAGCAGACACGTACGTACCTGGACCTCGAATTCGTCCCGTTCGCGGCGGATCTCGGGCGACTCCGAGCGCGGCAGCAGGGGGCCGGCGTAGACGCGGGCCAGTGAGGCGGGGTCCGAGCTCGCCAGCAGGCCCCGGAGCTCCAGGAAGTCGGCCTCTATGGGTGAGGTCAGCCGGTACGGCCGGGCGCCGATCGTGTCGCCGAGCTCGGCGCGGAGGCGGTGGATCTCGACCCGGATCGTCACCGGATTGCCGTCGTCGCCGTACAGATGGAAAGAGAGCTGTTCGGCGGTGAGACCGCTGGGGTGCAGGGCCAGGAGGGCGAGGATCTCGGCGTGCCGGAGGGAGAGTGGCAGGCGGTGCTCGCCCACCAGGGCGGTCGGCGAGCCTTCGCCGAGGAAGCCGTGCAGGCGGAGGCGGGTGGACGTCGGGGCGGACGCAGGGGGTGCGGCGCGCAGAAGGTAGCCGTCGGAGAAGGGTTCGAGGAGGACGAAACGGCCGTCCCGGAGGATCATGCGCTCGCCGGGGGCGGGTAGCGGGAGCCGTTCGCCGAGTGTGCCCAGCGGGTCTCCGGAGAGTACGCGTCCGGTCGGGGAGAGCAGGATGCCCGGGTGGCCGCCCAGGGCCTCGTAGCGGCGGCGCAGGCGTTCGTCGCGTTCGTGCATGCGCAGGGCGAGTTGGGTCTCGGCGAGCTTGGCCGTGGCGCAGACCAGCGCGACCGTGGCCGGGTGCGGGGAGCGCGCGGTGCCGCTGATGTCGACGCAGCCGAGCACCCGGTCGGTGTCGGGGTCGATGATCGGGGCGGCGCTCCGTGACTGTACGTGCAGGACGCGCATGAGAGGTCTGTCGGTGCAGGGCTCGGGTTCGGTGGCGACGCGCAGGATGCCAGGGTTGCCGTCGCGCCACAGGACCATGCCGTCGGCGTCCGTCACGACCATCATGTGGGCGGATTCGTCGGCCATGTGGGTGAGTGACTGGGCGAGTAAGGGGAGCAGCGGCTGCAACGGGTGCACATCGCAGAGGTCGTGGGTGTTTCCGATCTCGTTCGTGTTCTCCTGGTCGACGCGCGGCCCTGTGGTGACCATCCCGTACGGTCCCTCCGACGCCGCCTCCTCCATAACCGCCGCCGCGCGAGAGTGCGCTTCCGGATGTGTGTGACACATGGGCCACTCCAAGTAGTCAACCCCTTACGGTGAGCATCCGCTTCGCGATTGGTGGCCGCAACCGGTTCGGGGGGATTGCAAGGGGTGATTGAACGATCGCAACGTGTGTGCAACGTTGCCGAGGCTAGCGTGCGGCAACGCGTCGGCGTGGTGCGGCCGCTCCGGCCGACGTGTTGGCCGGGTCTCGGACACTGGAGGGGGGCCGGGATCCGGCCAAGGCGAAACGTTGGGGATGCCGCAGTACATGACGACGCCCAAACACCGTAGGCTCGTGGCAGTCAAGAACGCGGAGCCACGAGGAGCGCACGACGGTGAACCCAGGGGATGTCAACCTGCAGCAGCTGCTGGAGCAGGCACAGCTCATGCAGCAGCAGCTTGTGAGCGCCCAGCAGGAGCTCAACGACGCGCAGATCGAGGGCTCGGCCGGCGGCGGCATGGTCACAGCCGTGGTCAACGGTTCGGGAGAGCTGCTCGAGCTGAAGATCAACCCGAGCGTCATAGACGCCGACGACCCGCAGGACACGGCCGACACGATCGCCGACCTGGTGATCGCCGCCGTACGCGACGCCGTTCGCGCGGCGGCCGACCTGCAGCAGGAGAAACTGGGCCCGCTGGCCCAGGGACTCGGCGGCGGCGGTCTCGGACAGTTGCCAGGGTTCTAGGCCATGTACGAAGGGGTCGTCCAGAACCTGATCGACGAGCTCGGCATGCTGCCCGGCGTCGGTCCCAAGAGCGCGCAGCGGATCGCGTTCCACCTGCTGGCGGCCGACCCGGCCGACGTGAAGCGGCTGGCCCACGCCCTGCTGGAGGTCAAGGAGAAGGTCAGGTTCTGCCGGGTCTGCGGCAACGTGGCCGCCGAGGAGGAGTGCCGCATCTGCCGCGACCAGCGGCGCGACACTCATGTGATCTGCGTGGTCGAGGAGTCCAAGGACGTCGTCGCGATCGAGAAGACGCGCGAGTTCCGCGGGACCTATCACGTGCTCGGCGGCGCGATCAGCCCGATCGACGGCGTCGGCCCTGACGATCTGCGCATCCGGGAGCTCATGACGCGCCTGGCCGACGGCCGGGTCACGGAGCTCATCCTCGCCACGGACCCCAATCTCGAGGGGGAGGCGACGGCTACCTACCTTGCCCGTCTGGTCAAGCCGATGGGTCTGAAAGTGACACGACTGGCCAGCGGTCTGCCTGTGGGCGGTGACCTCGAGTACGCCGACGAGGTGACCTTGGGCCGCGCGTTCGAAGGACGGAGGCTGCTGGATGTCTGACCAGTGGAGCGCGCTGGCGGAGGAGATCGCCGCTCACGCGCAGAACTATGTGGACGGCCTGACCAGGGTCGCCGGCGGCGAGGGCGGCGACGCCATCTGGTCGCTACTGCTGGTCGAAGTGGCGCAGGTAAGTCTCGCGGGCGCCAAGCTCGGCGCCAACGAGGATGTGATCCTCTCGGGCAACTACGAGCCGCCGCTGAGTGAGGATCCCGACATCGACGGCGTACGTACCGCGATGTCGGAGTTGCTGGAGGCGGTCGACGACTATGCCGAGGTGTTCGACCCGTACAAAGACACGGGTGTCACCCCCTACCGGCTCTCCGACGACCTGACGGCGGTCGCCGCCGACCTCATCCACGGGCTGCGGCATTTTCAGGCCGGTCGGCCGCACGAGGCGCTGTGGTGGTGGCAATACTCCTATTTCAATACGTGGGGCAACCACGCGGGCGCGGCCATGCGGGCACTTCAGGCACTCGCCGCCCATTCGCGGCTTGACGTGGCGGAGGAAGCCACGACGGTGTGATCATCCACATAGTGGTATGAACCATCAGGCGCATGAGAAGCCCCCAGTAGACTGGCAGCTCACAGTCCGAACCGGGAGACTCTCGTGGCGCTCGTTGTGCAAAAGTACGGTGGTTCGTCCGTCGCCGACGCGTCCTGCATCAAGCGGGTCGCGCAGCGGATCGTTGCGACGAAAAAAGCCGGCAACGACGTGGTCGTGATCGTCTCCGCGATGGGTGACACGACGGACGAGCTGCTCGACCTGGCCGAGCAGGTGTCGCCGCTGCCTCCGGGCCGCGAGCTCGACATGCTGCTGACCTCCGGCGAGCGCATCTCGATGGCCCTGCTGGCGATGGCGATCGCCAACCTGGGGCACGAGGCCCGTTCGTTCACCGGCTCGCAGGCGGGTGTGATCACCGACTCCACGCACGGCAAGGCGCGCATCATCGACGTGACGCCGAGCCGCATCCGCGAGGCGCTCGACCGGGGCCACATCGCGATCGTGGCCGGGTTCCAGGGCGTCTCGCAGGACACCAAGGACATCACCACGCTGGGCCGCGGCGGCTCCGACACGACCGCCGTGGCGCTGGCCGCCGCGCTGAGCGCGGATGTCTGCGAGATCTACACCGACGTCGACGGCATCTTCACCGCCGACCCCCGCATCGTGGGCGCGGCACAGCAGATCCCCAAGATCTCCTATGACGAGATGATGGAGATGGCCGCCTGCGGTGCGAAGATCCTGCACCTGCGCTGCGTCGAGTACGCTCGGCGCTTCCATGTGCCGATCCACGTACGCAGTTCGTTCAGCACCAAAGAAGGCACCTGGGTCGTTTCTGATCCTTATACCGAAGGAACCGAGATGGAGCAGCCGATCATCTCCGGCGTCGCGCACGACCGGAGCGAGGCCAAGATCACCGTTGTCGGGGTGCCCGACAAGGTCGGCGAGGCTGCCGCGATCTTCAAAACTCTGGCGGACGCCGGGATCAACATTGACATGATCGTGCAGAACGTCTCGGCCGCGGCCACGGGCCGCACCGACATCTCCTTCACGCTGCCCACGACCGACAGCTCGACGGCGCTGACGGCGTTGAAGAAGATCCAGGGTGACATCGCCTACGAGTCGCTGCTCTTCGACGACCAGATCGGGAAAGTGTCGCTGATCGGGGCGGGCATGCGCTCGCACCCGGGCGTCACGGCGACGTTCTTCGCGGCTCTCGCCGACGCGGGGGTCAACATCGAGATGATCTCCACCTCGGAGATCCGCATCTCGGTGATCGTCGGGCAGGACGGTGTGGACACGGCCGTGGCGGCCGCGCACCGGGCCTTCGATCTCGACGCGGACCAGGTCTCAGCAGTGGTGTACGGAGGTTCAGGACGATGAGCAGGCCCAATCTGGCGTTGATCGGCGCGACCGGGGCCGTGGGCACCGTCATGCGCGACCTCGTCTCCACCCGCGCCGACATCTGGGGCGAGGTACGCCTCGTCGCCTCGGCGCGTTCGGCCGGCAAGCTGCTCCGGGTGCGTGGCGAGGACGTCGTCGTGCAGGCACTGGCGCCCGAGGTGTTCGACGGCATCGACATCGCCATCTTCGACGTGCCCGACGAGGTGTCGGCCGTGTGGGTGCCGATCGCGGCCGAGCGTGGCGCCATCGCGATCGACAAGTCCGGCACGTTCCGCATGGAGCCCGACGTGCCGCTGGTCGTGCCGGAGGTCAACCCGCTCGACGCCCGGCTGCGGCCGCGCAACATCATCTCGACCCCCAACTGCACCACGCTGTCGATGATGGCGGCCATGGGCGCGCTGCACGCCGAATACGTGCTCAAGGAGCTCGTCGTCGCCTCCTACCAGGCGGTTTCCGGCGCGGGCGTGGCCGGTTCCGCGCGGCTGTACGACGAGGTCGAGGCGCTGGCCGGCGACCGGTCGATCGGCCAGGTGGCGGGCGACGTACGCAAGGTGCTGGGCAACAAGCTGCCCGAGGAGTCGCCGTTCCCGGCGCCGATCGCGTTCAACGTGGTGCCGTGGGCGGGCTCGTACAAGGAGGGTGGCTGGGCCTCCGAGGAGCTCAAGCTGCGCAACGAGTCGCGCAAGATCCTCGGCATCCCCGACCTGAAGGTCTCCGCGACCTGTGTCCGGGTGCCGGTGGTCACCACGCATTCGCTGGCGGTGCACGCGCGGTTCGAGCGCGACATCACGGTGGCGGACGCGCACCGGGTGCTGGAGGCGGCGCCGACGGTGGTGCTGATGGACGACCCGGCCAACGGGGTCTACCCGACGCCGATCGACGTCGTGGGCACCGACCCGACGTATGTCGGGCGGGTCCGGCAGGCGGTGGACTTCCCCAACACGCTGGATCTGTTCGTGTGCGGCGACAACCTGCGCAAGGGAGCGGCGCTCAACGCCGCCGAGATCGCCGAGCTGGTGGCGAGCGAGCTGTAGTCGCCCCTCGCGAGGTGTGGTCGCTTCGCCGGGGCTCCCGGTAGGCGGCGCGTCGTGCGTGTTCGCACGACGCGCCGCCGTCTGGGCCGTTGGCCCTGTCATCTGGGCGTATCACGAAGCCGTGTCACCAGGCCGTGTCGCCAGGCCCTGTCACCGGAACAGGATGTCCCAGTGGTCCACCTCGTCGGCGAAGACCGTGCCCGAGGGTGATCGGTAGAGGGCGGCCCCGTCACCCCGAGTGCCGGACTTCTCGTGATTTTTGGTGATGTATCGGTCGATACATGGGTTGTGGGTGATGTCCAGCTTGTAGCCGTTGCCGTGGCTGTACGGGCCCGGGGCGTGGCCTGCCTCGGTGCCGCCGGTGACCATGACGGGGCAGCCGCTCTGGCGCTTGATGCCGATCACCCGCGAGATGGTCGAGGTGCGGACATCCTCCAGGGACGTGCAGCGGTACACCTGCTTGTTCGTGCAGTGGCCCGACGAATGCGTACGCAGGCCCTCATCACGCAGCCAGTCGGCGGCCAGCGCGTGGGACATGAACACGGTCGCGTACCTGGGCTTGACGCGGGCCAGGTCCACGTCGGCCTTCTGGGACTTGCCGGCCTTCTGGAGTTTGGCGGCGGTCCGTGTGGTGGCGTCGCCCGGCTTCCGCGGAGTGGCGGTGCTGGGTTTTCGCATGGTGTCGGCCTCGAGCTTCCGCATGGTCACGGCGGTTGGATGGCTCACCGACGACAGGGTGCGCGCCGCGGTAGTGGACACCTCGGCCGGTGAGGTCGGCGCGTCGCGTCGCAGAGCGACTGGTATGGCGTCCTGTGACATCGTCGGCGGGTTGGCCACGTCCCGGTCACGTACGGCCCTCTCCGGGCCGTTTGCGGGGGTCTCTGGCCCGCTCGCGTCCCTCTCCGGGTCCCGCACGAGCACATCCCGGTCCCGCACAAGCGCATCCCTATCCCGTACGACCGCGACCGGGCGACGTACGACCGCGTCCGGAAGAGGTACGACCGCGTCCGGGCGACGTACGACCGCGTCCGGAAGAGGTACGACCGCGTCCGGGCGACGTACGACCGCCGCCACCGTCTCCAGGCCGCCGGTCGCCGTTCCCGGGTCCCGCAGGAGCGCGGCCGGCCCGCTCTCGTTCGCGAGCGGGCCGAAGGAGATCGGTTCTGGGACCGACGACTCCGGCGCGCCCGCGAGCGTGTCGGGGTCGCGCCCGATCGACTTCTGGCCGTGGGCGGAGGGGCCCCCTCGGTTCAAAGCGGCCGGATCCACCGAAGGGTGCCAGCGGCGCGCCTCGATCGTCCCCCCGATGTGGTAGGACCGAGTGATCGGTGATGGTGTCTGCCGCGGCGCCCTGCCGGGTGCTTGGGAAGCGGCGGAAGCGGCCGACGCCAGCGCGATTATGGAGATCTCAATGTTGAGGAATACGACCGCTACCAGCCGTACTGTTCCACGTATCCACATGTCGATGCCTTTTCGCGGAATAGCCCTTCCGCCAGAAACATCAATCCCATCCTTCGCAGGAGCTAACCCCTATCTCACCGGGATTTTTGCCCTGTGGTGGCGATCACCGTGATCCTTCCTGACCTAACGCACGACTACCACGTAAAGTGACGAACGTGTCCGAAGCCCGAAACCGAGGACCGGAGAGCACCCGGGAAGTCATTGTCGAGACGGCTTTGCGGCTGTTCCGGGAACGCGGCTTCGATGCGACGACGATGCGGGCCATCGCGGCCGAGGCCGGTGTATCCGTCGGTAACGCCTACTACTACTTCGAAAGCAAGGAGGCGTTGATCCAGGCGTACTACGACCGCGCCCAGGCCGAGCACGAGGCGGCCTGCCGTGAGTTGCTGGCCACGGAGTCGTCGTTCGCCGCCCGGCTGAGCGGGGTGCTGCGCGAATGGGTACGGGTCTCGGAGCCCTATCACGAGTTCGCGGTGAAGTTCTTCAAGCATGCCGCCGAGCCCACGAACCCGCTGAGCCCGTTCAGCGCCCAGTCCTCGCCGGCCCGTGAGGCGTCGATCGACATCTACCGGCAGGTGGTCGAGGGGGCGCGCGACCGCATGAACTCCGAGCTGCGCGAAGAGCTGCCGGAGCTGCTGTGGCTGCTGTCGATGGGCATGGTGCTGTTCTGGGTGCACGACACCTCGCCCGGTTGCGACCGTACGCATCGCCTGATCGACGTGACGGTCCCGTTGGTGGACCGGCTCGTCGGCCTGTCGCACCTGCCGGGGCTGCGCGGGATCACGAAGGACTTCATCGCGGCGGTCCACGAGCTGCGCGCCTGACCCGACAAAACGCTCGGCAAGACGACGCCTGGCAAGACGGCTGAGTGCGGGGCGGGTCAGAGTGGTCAGGGCGGCGACTACATACCGGTCGGTTGGTATGGTCGGCCTACCTGGCATTGACGCCCGATCCCCCCGCGAGGGGCAAGCTGGAGGCCGCGATGACTCAGAACTGGGGCATGACGATCCCGTTCACCGACCGTTCACTGGCGGACTCGCAGGAGCTGATCGCGGAGCTGCCCGCCCTCGGCTACACCGACGCGTGGTCGGCCGAGGTCAACGGTGTCGACGGGTTCGTGCCGCTGGCCATGGCCGCGCAGTGGGCGCCGGGGATCCGGCTCGGCAGCGCGATCGTGCCGGTGTTCACACGCGGTCCGGCGCTGCTCGCGATGCAGGCCGCCACGCTGGCCGATCTGGCGCCCGGCCGGTTCCTGCTCGGCATCGGCTCCTCCTCCCCGGCGATCGTGGAGCGCTGGAACGCGGTCGAGTTCGCCAAGCCGTACGCGCGGACCCGCGACACCCTGCGCTTCCTCAAAGAGGCGCTGACGGGGGAGAAGGTGTCGCAGCGGTACGAGACGTTCGAGATCAAGGGGTTCAAGCTGGACCGGGCGCCGAAGATCCCGCCGAAGGTCGTGCTGGCGGCGCTGCGGCCCCGGATGCTGCGTCTGGCCGCCGAGGAGGCGGACGGCGCGATCACCAACTGGCTATCGCCCGAGGACGTACGGAAGGTGCGCGCCGAGATCGGTGACACCGAGCTCATCGCCCGCCTGTTCGTCTGCGTGAGCGAGGACACCGACAAGGTACGCGCGCTGGCCCGCTGGATGCTGGCCGCCTACCTCACCGTGCCGGCCTACGCCGCCTTCCACGACTGGCTCGGCCGGGGCGAGGTGCTGCGGCCCATGCACGAGGCGTGGGCGGCCGGCGACCGGCAGGCCGCGCTCAAGGCGATCCCGGACGAGGTGGTCGACTCGCTGGTCGTGCACGGCGACGCCGCGACCTGCCGGGCCAGGATCCAGGAGTACGTCGACAACGGCCTCGACACCCCCGTCCTCGCGCCCATCGCGGGTGGCGAGGTGACCATCACGCAGGCCGTCCGCGACCTGGCCCCCACGGCCTGACCGGGCGGAAGTGATGGCCGATGTACTGAGGCGTGACGCGACCGAGCAGGCCGAGGATGCGATGGCCGACGTACTGGGGCGTGACGCGACCGAGCAGGCCGGGGATGCGATGGCCGACGTACCGAGATGCGACGGGACCGAAAGGGCCGGGAGGATGCGATGGATGACCTACTGAGGTCTGACGCGATCGAGCAGGCCGCGGCCGTCCGCGACGGGCGGGTGTCGCCGCGCGAACTGGTCGAGGCGGCGATAGCCCGGATCGAGGCGCACGACGGCGAGCTGAACGCGGTGATCCACCGGCGGTTCGAGCGGGCGCTGGCCGAGCTCGACGCCATCCCCGCCGACGCCCCCTTCCGCGGTGTGCCGATCCTGCTGAAGGACCTGGGCTGGCCGCAGGCGGGTGAGCCGTACGGCGCGGGTTCGCGCACGCTCGACGGCGTCGTGGTCAAGGAGGACGGATACGGTACGGCCCGGCTGCGGGCCGCCGGGTTCGTCGTGCTGGGCCGTACGAACACTCCCGAGTTCGGCAGCACGATCACCACCGAGCCCGTGGCGTACGGACCCACGCGCAACCCCTACGACCCGGCCTACTCCGCGGGCGGGTCGAGTGGCGGGTCGGCGGCGGCGGTCGCGGCCGGGATGGTGGCGCTGGCCACGGCCAGCGACGGCGGCGGCTCGATCCGCATCCCGGCGGCCCTGTGCGGGCTGGTGGGGCTCAAACCGACCCGTGGGCGCTCCAGCGCGGGACCGTCGGCCGGCGAGGGCTGGAGCGGCTTCTCGTGCCCGGGATTCGTCAGCAGGAGCGTGCGCGACACCGCCGCGGCGCTCGACCTCGTGTCCGGCTACGTACAGGGTGACCCCTACGACGCCCCACGCCTGCCGCGGCCGCTCGCCGAGGAGGTCGGCGCGGACCCGGGACGGCTGCGCGTCGGCTTCGTCGCCACGCACCCGAGAGACGACGTGCCGGCGGTCGCCGAGCTGACCGAGGCGGTCGAGGTGGCCGCCGCCCTGCTGGCGGCGCTCGGCCACGATGTGGCCCCCGGCTGCCCCGACGCGCTCGGCGACCCGGACTTCCCCGCCCATTTCGGCGCCATCGTGGCGAACAACCTGGCCGCGGAGATCGAGAACGTCGGCGTCTGGCGCGGCAAGGCGGTCGAGCTGGAGGAGCTGGAGCCGCGCAACGCCGCCATGGTCGGCGCCGGGCGCGGGCACAGCGCCGCCGCCCACATCCTGGCCACCCAGTGGATCGACGGGTTCCGAAGGCGGATGGCCGCTTGGTGGGCGTCCGGGTATGACCTGCTGCTGATGCCCTCTCTCGGCGTCGCGCCGTTCCCGCTCGGGTGGATCCCGCCGGACGACCTGAGCACCGCGTTCGGCAGGACCGCGCACGCCGTGTCCTACACCGCGCCGGTCAACGCGACCGGCCAGCCATCGATCTCGCTGCCGCTGCACCGCAACGCGACGGGTCTGCCCGTGGGCGTCCAGCTGGTGGCCGCGGCCGGACGGGAGGACCTGCTGGTCAGGGTCGCGGCGCAGATCGAGGCCGCCCGGCCGTTCGAGCACGCCGCACTGCGCTGAGCATCGGAGGCCAAGCGCCGAGGAGGCCAGTAGCCGAGAGGGCCAGTAGCCGGGAACGCCGAGCGTCGGGAAGCCCGGGAACTCGGTTCCGGTCGTGACGCGTTATGTCGTGAGAGGCCCGGGTATGAGGAGCGACATGATGGCGAAGGCAGGACGGGCTGCGGCGGCCTGGCGTACATACCGCGAAGTGAGCAAGCCCGGCACGCCGGGCTTGATGGCCAGGTTACGAGCGATCCCGCGCATGATCGGCGCCGTGATGCGCGGTGAGTACGACGGCATGGGCAAGAGCAAGCTGGCGCTGATGGGGTTCGGCGTGATCTACATGATCTCGCCGATCGACCTGGTGCCGGACTTCCTCGTGCTCATCGGTGTCGTGGACGACTTCGGGGTCTTCCTCTGGCTGATCGCCTCGCTGCTCGGCGAGAGCGGACGCTACGTGGATTGGGAGCGCGCGACCATCCAGGGGAGCGTCCAGGGCAAGCTCGACGGTCCCACTCCGAAGCGCCCGCGCCGACGCTAGAACTCCTCCATCCGGAGCCAGGCTCGTGACGGCAGCGGGTGGCCGAACAACCGGGCGGCGTTGCCGTAGGCGACCCTGGCGATGTCGGCGGGCGGAAGCGCGCCGAGGTTCTGGGCCACCGCCTGCTGGGTGTCGGGCCAGGTCGAGTCGGAGTGCGGGTAGCCGCTCTCCTGCAGCACGTGGTCGAGGCCGACCGCCAGGCGCACCCCCGACAGGGAGTGGTCGTCGAGGGTGCCGAAGTAGAAGTTGCGGCGCAGCACCTCGCTGGGCTTGAGGCCGCCGTCCCACTGCGCCTCGCCCGCCACGGGGTGGTCCAGCGCGTAGTCGGCCCGCGCGGCCAGCATCGGCAGCCAGCCCACGCCGCCCTCCACGATGAGGATGCGCAGGTTGGGGTAGCGCAGCGGGAGCCCGGACCAGAGCCAGTCGGCGCAGGCGAACATCGCGCTGGTCGGCATCAGCGTGGTGATCGCCTCGATGGGTGTGTCGGGCGAGGGCACCGGCGACCAGCTGGAGCCACCGGTGTGCAGGCAGACGACGGTGCCGGTCTCCTCGCAGGCGGCGAAGAACGGGTCCCAGTGGCCGCTGTGGATCGACGGCAGCCGCAGCCGGGTCGGGAACTCGGGGAAGACCACGGCCTTGAACCCGCGCGCCGCGTTTGCCCTGATCTCCTTGGCGGCGAGGTCGGGATCGGGCAGCCAGGGCAGCTGCAGGCCGATGATGCGCTCGGGGTAGGTGCCCGCCCAGACGTCGATGTGCCAGTCGTTCCACGCCTTGACCAGGGCGAGGCCGAGCTCCTGGTCGCGGGTCCTGGCGAACGGCATGCCCGACTGGCCGGCCAGCATGCCGGGGAAGCAGAGCGCCGCCCAGATGCCGGCGAGGTCCATGTCCTCGATGCGGGCCTCGATGTCGTGGCAGCCGGGGCGCATGTGCTCGAACCTGACCGGGTCGAGCGTCCATTGCTCGCGGGGCAGACCGGCGCCCACGTCGAGCCCGGCACACGGGTATGTGGCGCCGCCGTAGCGCCAGACTTGGTGACCGCCCTCCGTCTCCACGACCTTTGGCGCGACCTCGGCGTATTTCTCCGCGAGCCGGCCTTCGAAAAGGTCTGGCGGCTCGATCAGGTGATCGTCGGCGGAGATGATCACATAGTCGCGCCGCCTCGGATCCGGATCGGGGAGCAGCGGCGTAGTCACGCAGGTAACCGTACGACGGCCGCATAACGTCGAACAAGCTGCGACGTCTCCGTTGGGTATCCACTATGCCCGAGGACCCGGGGTCGCCGGGAGGGGGATGTGGCGACCCCGGGCCATGAGGTCCGCTTTGCGAGGTTGCTGCCCTGCGAACCCCGGTGCCGCCTACCCACCGGAGATCGGTTCAATCCGCGACAGCAGACTGTTCTGCAGCTCTTCGATGGTCCCCGCGTCGACCTGCAGGACGTCCGTACAGTAATTCTCGACCGAGCCGTGCCGGGCGGTCAGATCGGCGAGGAACAACCGCATCGCCTCGGCCGGGGCCACCCCGAAACCGGGCCATCGGGTGGCGTTCGGATGCCTGCGCTGCCAGCTCGCGATGAAGCGTTCGGTGGCCAGGCCCGTTAACGCGTAGTCGTCGATGATGTCCTCGTCCGCCACGCCGATGAGGCGCAGGATGAGCGCGGTGAGCAGTCCGGTGCGGTCCTTGCCCGCCGCGCAGTGCACGACCACGGGCGCGCTGCCGGACTCGGAGATCGTCTCGATGGCCGAACGGAGATTGTCGATCCCGTCCTCGGTCACCTCGAGGTAGCGGTCGGCGAGGTATCTCCCGACGCCCAGCCGGTCGTCGTAGGTGTTGACGTCCCAGCGGCGGCCCTCGATGGGCAGGTTGCGGTAGTCGAGCCCGTCGGACTCGGGCACCCGGCCGGTCCGCTCCACCTCGAAGGGATGGCGCAGGTCGATGACGGTCCGCACCTTGAGCGCCTGGAACGTGATGAGATCGTCTCCCGCCAGCCAGCCGAGTGAGTCGGCACGATAGAGCCGTTGCCACCGGACGGTTTGCCCGTCCTTTGCGGCATATCCACCTACGTCACGAAAGTTGTAGATACTTGCGAACTCTATGTGGCGGATCACCCTGTCCAGCTTAATTGCTGGACGCCCCGACTTCCCGGGCCGGCGCCTTCTCCGCGGCCTTCCTGTCGGCCACCTCGCGCCGGATGAGCAGGATCCAGCCGCCGATTGCCACGCCGATGAACAGCCACCACTGCACGCCGTAGGCGAGATTGAGGCCGCCCCCGGCGCCCACGTCGGGCGCGGGCACCGGCGCGGGCGCGGCGGCCGCCGTCGGCTGCTGCTTGGTCAGCTCCACGTAACCGCCCATGAGCTGGTACGGCAGCGCCTTGCCGATCTTCCCGGTGTCGATGAGCAGCACCTGGCCGGGTGGCAGACCGGCACGCTCCTTGACCCCGGCCGTCGCCTCGGTCTCGCTGAGACGTAGCCTCCCGGTGACAGTTACCTGACCCGTCGGTGGTGGCGGCACCTCAGGAGGCGCGTCGGCGCTCGCCCCGGCCTTCACCCAACCGCGGTTGACGAGCACGGCCTGACCCGGCCCGGTGACCAGCGGGGTCAGCACGTAAAAGCCCAGCTGTCCCTCCTGCGGCCGCCTGCGCACCACCAGCGCGTGGCCGGTGTCGTAGCTCCCCGACGCCGTGACCGTCCTGAACCGGTCGGCCTCCCGCGCCCCCTTGCCCACCAGGCTCTCCACGGGCACGGGACCGGCCGCCAGGTTCGCGGTGACCTGCGTGCTGTTGGCCGACCGCTCCTCGAAGCGCCCGAACTGCCACCGGCCCAGGAACACAAAGGCCGGGATCACCAGCAGCACCACGATGTGGAGCGAGATCCAGCGGGGCGTGAGAAGGAACCGGTACACCCCTCAAGGGTAGGCACCGGGGCCGGTGCTCCTTCACCTGGCTCGGTCTGCCGGAGCGTGACCTAATCGCAATCTGGTCGAAACACTTACCGAACGGCGCTTCATCGCGTACGGTCGGGATTCGTCCGATCAGCTCCCCCTCCAGAGAGCGCCTCCAAAGCCATATGACCGTGCTTGCCGCGCCGTCCGAGGCGCCCGCGTTCGAGCTGCCCCGGTTCGGCCGTCTGGTGCGCCATGCCGTGCCCCGTGTGCTCGAGGGCATGATCCTGCCCGTCGCCGTCTTCTACGTCGGGATGATCCTCTCCGGGATCACCGGCGGGATCGTGGTGGCCGTGGCCTGGGTGTACGGGGGTGTGGTCTGGCGGCTGGCCAGGCGCAGGGCGGTGCCGGGGACGGTGCTGCTGGCCGCGGGCACGGTCACCGTCAGGGCGGTGCTGGCGCTGCTGTCCGGCAGCGCGGTGATCTTCTTCCTGCAGCCGACCCTGGGCGTCTTCTGCGCGAGCGCCGGGTTCCTGGCGACCGCCCGGCTGCGCCGGCCGCTGGCGCAGCGGGTGGCGGAGGATCTGGTGCCGCTGCCGGAGCACGTGACCGAGCGGCCGGTGATGCGGCGCTTCTTCGCCAGGCAGTCGCTCATGTGGGGATGCGCGCAGTTCGGCAACGCCTCGCTCAGCCTCTGGCTGCTGCTCAGCCAGACGATCCAGACGTACCTGATCGTGCGCACCGCGGCCGTCGCGGTGCTGCTGTCGGCGACGGCGCTGCTGACGCTGGTCGACTTCCGCTGGTGCCTGCGTATCCTCCAGCGCGACACTGCCGCTGGGATTTAGGCGGACTTCAGCGCGACATGGCCGTTGGGATTCAGGCGGACTTCAGCTCGGCGCCTGAGCCGGGGAGCGCCGTCACCTCGCGGGGGCCCGCGACCTCGTGGCCCTCGGCGCAGCGGAAGTGCTGCTCGATGGGCGCCCCGCAGTCGCGGTGGGTCAGCAGCACGGGTGGCCCCTCGTCGTCGGCCAGGTATTTGTCGCCCCAGTGCATGAGCGCCACGAGCAGGGGATAGAGGTCACGACCTTTGTCGGTCAGGCGGTATTCGTCACGCTGGCGCTGGCCGGGCTCGCGATAGGGCTCCTTGCGCAGCAGGCCCTCGTCGACCAGCCGCGCCAGTCGCGCGCTGAGCACTTGCCTGGGCGCCCCGGTGATCGCCTGCATGTCGGCGAACCGCCGGACGCCGCGGAACGCCTCGCGCAGCACCAGGAAGGTCCACTTCTCCCCAACGATGTCCAAGGTGCGCTCGATGGAGCAGTTGTTCACCTGGAATGCCACGTTCATGCGCCATATCATACCTGAGTTCAATTGACAGACTCAGGGCAAGCAGGGGAAGCTGAGTTCATGCTCGGAACTCAGATCCGGCCCGCCCGGCCCGACGACGCCGAACGGCTCCGGCGCTTCCTCGCCCGGCTGTCCCTGCACACGCAGACCCTGCGCTTCTTCACCGGCATCGGCACTCCGGCCGCCGCCCTGGTGCGTGTGCTCATGGCATTGGACGACCGCAGGGACGCCCTGGTCGCCACCCTGGACGGCGAGATCATCGGCCATGCCATGAGTTACCGGGGCGGCGCGGCCGACGTCGAGATCGCCGTCGTGGTCGCCGACGAGTGGCAGGGCAAGGGGCTCGGGCCGTACTTGATCGACGTGCTGTTGTTCAGGGCCGCGGTGCGGGGCGCGAAGACGGTCGGCATGGACGTACTGGGGGAGAACAGGCGAGTGCTCCGGATGATCCGCAGGCTCTGGCCGGACGCTCGGATGAAGGTGACTTCCGGATCGGTCGAGGTGACCGCTAGGATCCAACGGGCGGAGGTATTTGCGGAATAAGGTTCTGTTGCTCCACCATTGACAGTGTGAAGAGTGCCAAGAACGGACGCGACGGACGCACCCGCATCATCGACGGTGCCCTGCGCCGATTCAGCCAGGACGGGGTCTCGGCCACCACGCTGGCCAGCCTCCGCGAGGAAAGCGGCGTAAGCGTCGGCAGCTTCTACCACCACTTCGCCAGCAAGGAACACGTCTTCGGCGTCCTCTACGCGGAGATCCTCACCGCCTACCAGGCGGCCTTCCTCGCCGAGCTGGTCAGCCACGAGGAGGCCCGCGACGGCATCGAGGCCGTCGTGGCGCTGCACATGCGGTGGGCCGGCGAGCACCCGGAGCGCGCGAGACTCCTGGTCAGCGAGCGCCCGCCGCGCAAGAACGAGCCGGGCGGCGCCGAGGTGGCGGAGGCCAGGCGCGCCTTCTTCCGCCAGGTGTCCGACTGGTGGCGGCCGCACATGAAGAACGGCCGGCTCCAGGTCGTGCACCCGACCATGTGCTACGTGCTGTGGCTCGGACCGGCGCAGGAGATGTGCCGGCTGTGGTTCGCCGGCGCCCACACGCCGACGGAGGAGGAGATCAAAGGGCTCGGTGAGGCCGCCTGGCAGAGCCTGCGGCAGCGCTAGAGACCGGCCTGATCCGCGATGGCACCCGCCAGCAGGCCGTGTCGAGCGAGATGTCCAGCCGCAGATCGCCACGCTGCCTGCGCAGCCCCGGCACGCGCACCCGCGCGTGCACGTCGAACCGGCCCCGGCAGGGGTAGCCGAATCCCAGCTCTCCCGGCAGCACCCGCAGGTCGTCGCGGTTGCCGCAGCTGGGGCAGGTCCATGAGACCAGGTCCAGCCCGCGGATGTAGTCGGAGCAGGCGCGGAAGTAGTCGTCGGGCCAGAAACGGGACTCGCAGGCCAGGCAAGGGATCTGCATTGATCCGCTCCTCTTCTAACACCGAGCGTGGCTGCTTCACAGCGATAGTGGGTCTTCATAGAGATATCGTGGCCCACTTGCAAAACGCTTGGACGTTTCGGTAACAGTATGATTACTGTGGGTATCGGATCATGCGCGGGAGTCTGCGGTGAAAGGATGGTCTCGTGGAACGACTGCGCGAGCACCTCCTCGAGACCGGCTACTCGATCGACGGCGTCCGCGATCGGCTGGGCGTCATGGCGGCCTCGGCCCTGTCCCGTGAGGAGCTGGTCCCGGCTCTGCGCGCCACGGCCGGCGACGACCCGCTGGCCGCGCTGATCCGGCTCTGGTGGCTCGGCGCCGCCGTTCCGGCCGCGCGGTTCCCGGGCGAGGTTCTCGACGAGGCCCTCGCGTCGGGCCTGGTCGCCGCCGAGGGCGAGCACGTACGCGCCACCGTGCACCTCCAGCCCTGGGAGACCGGCGGCTACGTCGTCTCCGATCGCAAGGTACGACCCGGCGACCCGGCGCTGCGCCCCGACCACGTCGTGGGCGCGGGCGGCGCCTCGGCCAACCTGGCCCAGCTCGTCACCCGCCGCCCGGTCCACCGGGCCCTCGACCTCGGCACGGGCTGCGGCGTACAGGTGCTGCACATCGCGGACCGCGTCGACGAGATTGTGGCCACCGACCTCAACCCCCGCGCGCTGGAGCTGGCCCGGCTGAGCTGGCGGCTGTCTGGGATCGACTGGGTCGACGCCCGCGCCGGCTCCCTGTTCGAGCCGGTCGAGGGGGAGCTGTTCGACCTCGTCGTCTCCAACCCGCCGTTCGTCATCTCGCCCGGCGGCGAGCTGACCTATCGCGAGACGGGCGCCGACGGAGACGCGTTCTGCCGCGATCTCGTACGACAGACCCCACGCTTCCTCAATCCCGGCGGCCAGGCCCATTTCCTGGCCAATTGGCTGCACGTGGCGGACGAGGACTGGCGTGACCGGGTCGGCGGCTGGCTCGGCGAGACCGGCTGCGACGCCTGGGTGGTCCAGCGGGACGTCCAGGACCCGGCCGAGTACGTCGAGCTGTGGCTGCGGGACGCCGCCGTACAGGGCACCCCCGGCTACACCGAGCACTACGACCGCTGGCTGGCCTGGTTCGACGAGCACAAGGTGCGGGGGATCGGCTTCGGCTGGATCACCATGCGCAACGCGGGCACGCTCGACCCGGTGGTCCGCGTGGAGCAGCTCACCCACCAGGTCACGCTGCCCGTCGGCGACTACGTCGACGGCGTGCTCGACGCGATCGCGACCGCCCACCGGGTCCAGTTCCTCGACTCGGCCCACCTGCGGACCGTGGCGGGCCTGCTGGACGAGCGCATCGGCCTGCCGGGCGCGGAAGACCCCATGCGCATCGTGCTGCGCCAGACGGACGGTCTGCGCCGCAGCAGGGAGGTCGGCACCGTCGAGGCGGCCCTGGCGGGCGTCTGCGACGGCGACCTCGCCCTCGGCCCGCTGCTCAACGTCATCGCCGAGCTGGTCGGCGACGGGGAGATCCTGCACCCCGACGCCATCCGGCCGCTCATCGCCGAGGGTTATTTCCTGCTTTGATCGGCCGTTGATCGGATGTTGACCCCCCGGGTGGAGGCTTCTCACCAAGACACGAGCCCGGGGGGTTCGAGGCTCGTGTCGGGTCCGGCCGGTCGTCGATGTGAGGCGGCTAGCCGTTACGCGGAGCATCCGGATAACCGGGCCCCCTAGCGACGCGTGACGGTCAGATGGCCGGCCGGGCTAGCAATCCGCGCCACAGGCACGCATCACGGGGGATCCGTGACTCCCAAAGGGACAGCCTTGATCAACCATGTGTGGATGACACGTCTGGACGACGAGCTGTACTCAGGGCTCGACGGGACCGGCGACCGTATCGACGACAGGACTGACGACCGGCTTGATGATCAAGGCCTTGGCGAGGCGGACCTTGAGGTCCTCGGCCTCGGGAGCGCCGAGCAGCGAGAAGATCTCGAAGGCCTGCCGTAGGCAGTCGTGACTTCTCGTGGCACTGCCCAGACCTTCGAGCGCCTCGCCGAGCACCATCAGCGAGAGCGCCTCGCCATAGGGATGGCCGATCTCTCTCGACACCTCCAGCGCCTCCTCCGCGTGCCGTACGGCATCGGGGTAGCGCTTGGCGGCGATGAACGTCTCGGCGAGCCGGGAGCAGACCCGCTGCTCCCACACGCGCTGCTTGCTGGCGCGGAAGAAGGCCAGGCACTCGGCGTGGTGGTGGACGGCCTCGGTGATGCGGCCGACCCGCGACAGGACGATGCCCAGGTGGTAGCGGGCGCGGGCGGTGCCGGCGCCGCTGCCGATCTCGGTGAAGATGGCCAGGCCCTTCTCCGCCGCGGCGATCGCGTCCTCGGGGCGGCCGAGGCCGAGATGGTCGCGGGCCGAGTAGCTGAGCACGAGGGCCTCGCCGGCCGGCACGCCGTTCTCGCGGTACCAGCGCATCGCCGACTCGAACCAGGTCAGCGCCTCGGCGTGGCGGCGCTGCCGGCCCACGACGACGGCCATGGCGTTCATCACCTCGCCGGTGACGACCTTCTCCGCGCGCTCGACAGAGAGCTCGTGCACGATCCTGAACTGCTCCTCGGCCTGCGTGAGCTTGTTGCTCGCGAACAGCACCCGGCCGAGCACGTAGCGGGCGCGCAGCTCGCTGCCGGCGTCGCCGATGCGCCTGGCGGTACCCAGCACGGCCCGCGTGCCCTGGTCGAACTCGCGGGTATGGGTGCCCGACTCCAGCAGCGGCTCCATGGCCACCAGCAGGTCACCGGCGGGCAGCAGCGGCTCGGGGGCGCGGGCGGTGGCGGCGGCCTGGTTGATCGCGGCGAACAGCGAGTCGCCCTCGGCGACCAGCCAGGCGACGGCCTCGTTGACGCTGTTGAAGGAGAGCCCGCTGCCGTCCACCTGGAGGTTGTCGGCGATCATGCTGCCCTCGTAGGCCAGCCGGTGCGCCGACTGGGCCGAGGCCAGGTAGAACCCGAGCAGCCGCCGCAGCGCCATCGTACGGGCCTGCGGACGTTCGGACTTCTCCAGCGTCCGGCGGGCGAACAGCTTGAGCAGGTCGTGGAAGCGGTAACGGCCCGGCGCGGGCGCCTCCAGCAGGCTGGCGTCGACCAGCGACTCCAGCAGGTCCTCGCTGGCGAACGCGCTCATCGACAGCACGGCGGCCGCCGCACCGACCGAGAAGTCGGGCCCGTTGGGCAGCGACAGCAGCCGGAACGCCCGGGCCTGATTGGGGTCTAGCTGCCCGTAGCCGAGCGCGAACGTCGCCTCGACCGCCAGGTTGCCCACCCGCATCTCGTCCAGGCGGCGCTGCTCGTCGGTCAGCCTGGGCACCAGCGAGGCGACCGTCCACGAGGGCCGGGCGGCCAGCCGGGCCGCCACGATCCGTACGGCCAGCGGCAGGAACCCGCAGGCGGCGACCACGTCCATGGCGGCGCCGTGCTCGGCCGCCACCCGCTCGGTCCCGGCCACCGAGGCGAACAGCGTCAGGGCCTCGTCCGGGTCCATCACGTCCAGGTCGAACAGCCGGGCCGAGGGCAGATCGGCCAGCTTGTGGCGGCTGGTGACGATGGCCGCGCAGCCCGACGAACCGGGCAGCAGCGGGACGACCTGCTCGGCGTTGTGGGCGTTGTCCAGCAGCACGAGGATGCGCCGTTCGGCGAGCAGCGACCGGTAGAGCGCGGACCGCTCGGCCAGCCGCTCCGGGATGACGTCGGAGGGCACGCCGAGCGCGCGCAGGAACGCGCCCAGCGCCGACTCGGGCCCGGTCGCCTCGTCGGTGTAGCCGCGCAGGTCGGCGTACAGCTGGCCGTCGGGGAACAGGTCGTCGGCCGCGTGGGCCACGTGCACGGCCAGGGTGGTCTTGCCCACCCCGCCGATCCCGCAGATCGCGGCCACCGGCACGCCCTCGGACGGCTTCGACGACAGCAGCGCGCGCAGCCGCCCGGCGATGTCCATGCGTCCGGTGAAGTCGCTCACGGCGGCGGGCAGCTGGGCGGGGCGGGGCAGGTCGAGCGCCGGCGCCCGGTCCTCCGGCGCCTCCTCCTCGGCCACCTCGGCGACGGCCAGCGTGGGGTCGGCGCTCAGGATGCGCTGGTGCAGCGCGGTCAGCTCGGGGCCGGGCTCGATGCCCAGCTCCTCGATCAGCGCGTCGCGCGTCTCGGTGAAGACGGCCAGCGCGTCGCCCTGCCGGCCGCACCGGTAGTAGGCCAGCATCAGCTGGGCACGCAGCCGCTCACGCAGCGGATGCTCGCCCGTCAGCGCGATCAGCTCGGAGACGACCGCGGCGTGCTCACCCAGCTCCAGGTCCAGGTCCATGAGCGTCTCGACCACACTGATCTGGCGCTCGACCAGGCGGTCACGCTGATGCTCGGTGTACGGCCCGACGGCCCCGGCCAGCGGCTCACCCTCGAACAGCGACAGCGCCGCCCGCAGACCATCGGCCGCCTCCCGCGGCTTGCCGGCCCGGCGCGCGGCCTCGGCCTCGTGGATGCCACGCTCGAACCGGGTCAGGTCCAGCGAATCGTCGGGCAGCCGCAGCGCGTACCCGCGGCCGACGGACGTCAGCAGTTCGGGCCGCGAACGGGCGGCCCGGCCGGGCTCCAGGACCGTGCGCAACCTGGAGACGTACGTGCGCAGCGCACCGAGGGCTCGCGGTGGCGCGTCCTCGCCCCACACCGCGTCGATCATCTCGGTCGGAGTAACCGCACGGCCTTCCCGCAGGAGCAGCATGGCGAGAATGGAGCGCTGCAGCGGGGTGCCCAGGTCGAGTTCCTGGCCATCGCGCCACGCGCGGACGGGGCCGAGCACGGCGAACCTCAGCCCGCCTTCGCCGCTCTGACCAGTCATGTCGCCTGTCTCCAACGCAATGGAAAGATTTGTTACCAAATGATAGGTCCATCCTTGCGCAACAGATAGGCATCCGCCCATTCGTTAACCGAAGCGTTGATCGGCCTTTAATCGGGTGTTGAGCCACGCGGCGGATGCTGAGGGTCAACAGCGGCATGGCCCCGATAACGCGGGGGCGGCCATGACACTGGCATATATGGGGCAATCAAGACATAGGCCCCGCCATACGGCGGGGCCTTCGCGGATGCTTGCTTATGCTGCCTCGGCCGCGAGGACAAGCCTCTGGGCCAGGCGTTCTCGAATCCCGGGCCATTCCGACTTCAGGATCGAGTAGTACGCCGTATCTCGGACAGTGTCATCCGCGCCCCTGCATTCCGCCCGGCGTATCCCGTCGAAATGCGCGCCCAAGGCGGCTATCGCGGCCATGGACCTGTTGTTGCGTACGTCTGACTTGAGCGTGATGCGGTGGACGTTCCACGTCTCGAAGGCGTGCGAGAGCATCAGGTACTTGCTCTCCCGGTTCGCACCCGTGCCCTGGGCGGAGGCGCCCAGCCAGGTGTAACCGATGTCGGCCACGGACGGGACCTCGCCCACCGCGCCCCGCGTACCCGGCGGCCAGGGCATGGGGCCCTGCCAGTACTCCAGGTGCATGAGACGGGTGGCACCGACCACACGGTCGGTGTTCAGCCACCGGACGGCGAAGGGCAGCGTGCGGCCCTCCGCCTGCTCAGCCAGTGCGGCCTCCACATAGGAGACCATCTCGTCCCGGCCGGCCGGGACACGGGTGAAGGCATACGTGGAGCGGTCTTCACTCGCCGCGGCGACGAGGTCGTCGATCACCGCGAGGCTGAGAGGTTCCAGGCGCACGAGGCGCCCGGACAAGGTGACAAGAGCGGGCATGAGCACATGATGGAGGCTGCTCGGTATGGGAGAGAACAGCACTCGCCCACCATTCTTTGCAGCTTGTTGCAACCTGGGTATTCATGCAGGTCAACGGGCCGATTGCGGGGTCTCCGCACCGGCCCGTGGACAAAGTTTCGCCTAACTGTGACATGGCGTCGGCACGAGCGCCGGGTGCCGTTCACGCACCGGGCTCCGCCGCGCCAGCGAGAGCTCTGTCAAGCCCATCGACAGCTGGTCCAGATTGGCCGCGATCCACGGCAGCTGGAGCGGATCGGGGCTGGTCAGCGCGGCCAGCCGCTCCTCCGTGGTGTCCCCGTAGAGCAGGCTCACCGCGACCCGTACCCGCGCGGCGGTGGGATCGTCGCCGAACGCGTGGCCGGGCAGCACACCGATGCCGTGCTCCTCGAGCAGAAGCTTGGTGATCTCGGCCGAGCCGCCGAGCCGCAGGTGGCTCAGGTCCGGGTAGAGGTAGAACCCGCCCTGCGGAGTGGGCACCGACGCGCCGATCTCCGTGAACCTGCCGTGCACGGCGCGGGCGAGAGTCCCATGCAGCCGCTGGCTGCGCAGGATGCGCTCGACCAACTCGGGCGGGTCGGTGAAGGCGTAGGCGGCGGCTTCCTGCACGGGAGCGGCCGGGGCGGACCAGATCTCGCTCGCCACCGCGAGCAGTCTGGCGCGCAGGTCGTACGCCTCGTCGGGCAGCCTGGCCACACCGATCCGCCAGCCGCCCAGCGCCAGGCTCTTGCTGAGCCCGGTGGTGACGACCGTGCGCTCGGGTGCCAGGTCCGCGGGCGAGGTGAAGGGAAGCAGGGGGTCGTGCAGCAGGTCCCGGTAGATCTCGTCCGAGATGATGTACAGGTCGAGCTCGCGGGCGACCTCCACCAGGCGTTGGATGGTCTGCGGCGGCGCGAGGCGTCCGGTGGGGTTGTCGGGCAGCGTCACGAGCACCGAGCGGACGGTCCGGCCCTGGGCGCGAGCGTGCAGCACGGCCGAGGTCACCCGCTCCGGATCCGGTACGCCGCCTTGTCCCTGCGGGGGCGCGACCATGATCGGACGGGCGCCGACGAGGTCGGCCTGCGCCGCGTAGCTGACCCAGCTGGGCATGGGCAGGACGATGTCGCCGCCGATCGCCAGCAGCACGCCGTACAGCAGCGACTTGCTGCCGGGGCCGCAGACGACCAGTTCGGGGTCGGTGGGGAGCCCCCGTCGTGTCCAGTAGCCCGCCGCCGCGTCCCGCAGGTCGGCCGCCCCCGCGACCGGCCCGTAGCCGTTGCGCTCGGATGCGGCGACCAGCTTGTCGCGCAGCGCCGGGTGGACGGGCAGGCCGGCCTCGCCGAATGCGAGGTGCAGCACCCGTTCCCCGGCGCGCCGTCTTCGTTCGATGTCTTCGTTGGTCGCCAGAGTGGCGGAGAGGGTAACCGTCATGTTTGTCACGTTCCCAGCGTGGTTGGATGAAGGCATCACCACAAGCGAGGCTTTTTGTGGGTGGGCGGAAGGAAGTCCGATGCTCGAATTGCGGCGCTTGGTGCTGATCTGCGAGTTTGCCCGTCGGGGCAGTATCTCGGCGACCGCCGAGTCGTTGGGGTACAGTCCCTCCGCCGTGTCCCAGCAGCTGGCCGCCCTCGAACGTGAGACCGGAACCGCGCTGATCGACCGGACCGCGCGCAGCGCCGAGCTGACCGACGCGGGCCGCCGCCTGGTGATCCACGGCGAACGCATTCTGTCCATGGTCGAAGAGGCCGAATCCGACCTTTCGGCTCACGCGGGCACGCCGTCCGGCCGGGTGGTGGTGACCGCCTTCCCCACGGCGGCGGTCGCGTTCGCGCCCGCGCTGGCCCGCTCGCTGCGCCGCTACACCGAGCTGACGCTCAGGCTCGGGCAGAGCCGGTCGGGGCGGGGCATGCGCGAGGTGCAGGCGGGCGAAGTGGACATCGCGCTCGTCGACGACTGGTACGGGCGGGTCGGCGACAGCGACAGCCTGCGGACGTTCCCGCTGCTGAACGACCCGCTGGTGCTGGTGGTGCCGCGCAAGCACCGGCTGGCCGACCCCGAGGTGCCCCTGGACCTGCGCGAGCTGCGTGACGAGGCGTGGATGGCCACTCCGGACGGCGAGCCGTCGCGCCTCGCGGTCGACCGGCTCTTCGTGGACGTGGGCGGCACCAAGCCGACGCCGTGGGAGTTCGAGGGGCTGGGCACGATCCTGTCGCTGGTCGCCAAGGGCATCGGGATCGCCGCCGTGCCCGCCCTCGCGCTGGCCGCCGGCGTGCGCGGCATCGCCGTGCGCCAGTTCCCCGGCAATCCGGTGGGCCGCGAGATACGGGCCGTCGCGCGCGGCTCCAGCGTCCACCGGCCGTCGGTGTCGGTGACGCTGCGGGCCATCCACGTCGCCGCGCGCTATCTCGCCGCCGATCTGGATCCGGTAGCGCTCGCGGAGCGATAACGTCTGGTGCCCATGGCGCCCACCTATGACATTGAGCACCTGCTGCTCTCCCAGCGCAGCACGACCACGGTCGCGGGCCTCGACGAGGTGGGCCGGGGCGCGTGGGCCGGTCCCGTGACGGTGTGCGCCGTCATCACCGACCTGTCCGACCCGCCCGCCGGGCTGACGGACTCCAAGCAGCTGTCCGCCGCCAAGCGCGGGACGGTGGCCGCCTCCCTGGAGTCCTGGGCTGTGGGCATCGGCTTCGGCGACGCCTCCCACACCGAGGTCGACGAGCTCGGCATGACGGAGGCCCTGCGCCGCGCCGCCCGCCGTGCCCTGGCCGCCCTGCCCGTACGGCCCGACGCGCTGATCCTCGACGGCTCGCACGACTACATCGGGGCTCCGTGGCCGGTACGGCTTGAGGTCAAGGGCGACTCGGCCAGCATCTCGGTGGCGGCCGCCTCGGTCCTGGCCAAGGTGCGACGTGACGCGTACATGGGGACGATCGGGTGCGACGAATACGGGTTCGCGGACAACGCCGGCTATCCGTCACCGGTCCATCAGGAGGCGCTGGCCCGGCTGGGGCCTACGGAGCATCATCGGCTGTCGTGGTCGTACCTGGACGATCTGCCCCGCTGGCGGCACCTCAAGAGGCACCGGGACCCGGCGGTGGGTGAGGGGCAGGCGAGCCTCTTCGGTTAGCGTTTTTCGGTTAGCCGGACCTCGGTGAGCGTTGTTCCGAGCGCCGGGAATCATCATCATCGATGGGATGCGAATCGGAATTTTTCTGATCGTGGCCCGATTTCCGGGCCAGAAATCGGAGCGGGTGCTGGCGAGCGCCCTCGACCTGATCGTGGCGGCCGAGGAGGCCGGGTTCGCCGATGCCTGGATCGCCGAGCACCACTTCATGTCCTACGGCGTCTGTCCTTCGGCCACCACACTGGCCGCTGTGGCGATCGGCAGGACCAGCCGCATCGGCCTCGGCACCGCCGTGAGCGTACTGTCCACCCAGCACCCGATCGCCCTGGCCGAACAGGCGGCCATGCTGCACCACCTGTCGGACGGCCGCTTCACGCTGGGCGTCGGGAGGGGTGGCCCGTGGGTGGACCTGGAGGTGTTCGGCACCGGGCTGGAGCGCTTCGAGCAGGGCTTCGAGGAGGCGCTGGACGTACTGCTCGCCGGGCTCTCCGGAGAGCGGGTGTCGGCGGCGGGGGAGTTCTTCAGCTTCCGTGAAGTGCCGCTGGTCCCGCCGGCCAGGCTGCGCCCGGTCCTGGCCTGCACCTCACCGCCGACCGTGGCACTGGCCGCGAGGCGCGGCCTGCCGATGCTGCTCGGCATGCACATCGACGACCGGCAGAAGAGCTCGATGATCGCCATGTACGCCTCTCACGGGGGAACGCCTCAAGCCCACATGGCAGCGGCCGTCGCCCACGTGGCGAACTCCACCGCCGAAGCCCGAAACGACCTGAAGGAGTCCCTGCCGCGCTGGCTGACGCCCGGCCTGGCCGGCTACGTACCGGTGGACCACAGAGAGCCACCATCACGGGATATTTCGGTATACGCAGACTTCCTGACCCGCGTCCACCCGGTCGGCTCACCGGCGCACTGCGTGGAGTCCATCCTGCGCACCTCGGAAGCCACGGGAATCCAGCACCTCATCCTCATGGTCGAGGGGATGGGCGACCATCAGCGCACTCTGGAGAACATCCGCCGCCTCGGGGCAGAGGTGTTACCGCAGGTCACCGGCTGAGCGAAACGGCAATGTCGGCCCGCCAGTGTCTCTTCTAGCTTGTGGGGATGGCCGACGCACTGTGGTGCCTTGACGTCCGGGCAGGCGCCAGGCCGAAGATGAGTAAATGATCGTCACTTTACGCGCTCGTGATGTAACAATGAGCGACATGCCGTCCCCCCGACATGACACCCTCATCAAGCTGTTCGCCGACCGCCCTCAACTGGCGGTGGAGATCCTGTGTGATTTCCTGGGGGCGGACCTGCCCGCCACTCCGCTGATCCGGCGGGAGACGAGCACCTTCAACACCCGCCCTTCCGACGACATCGAGGCCGACCTGGTCCTCGTGCTGGGCCCACCACAAACGCCCGCCCACGCCATCATCGTGGAGATCCAGCAGGACAAGTCCAAGGATCCCCGGCAGCTCGCCCGCTACGCCGCCGCCCTGTGGCTCATGCTGGGCTGTGACGTCTCGGTCCTGGTCATCTGCCCCGACCGCAAAGTCGCCGAGCACTACGCGCAGCCGATCGAGTCCGGGCTGACCGGCTACCGCCTGCGGCCCTGGGTGCTGGGGCCGGACGGCATCCCGGCCATCACCGACCCCCAAGAGGCCGCCGCCCGCCTGGACCTTGCCGCCATGTCGGTCATGGTCCACGGCCGCGACCGCAAGGTCATCGAGGCGTTCACCGCCGCGCTGCCGGACGTGACCGACGAACACGCTCCGGATTACTATGAATACGCTTACGACATGTCCGCGCCCGAGATCCGCCACCTCATGGAGGAGATCATGAAGTCCGCGTCCCCAACATGGCCGGTCTACAGCCCCTTCGCCCGCGAACACTACGGCCGCGGCAAAGCAGACGGCATTGCCGAAGGCATGGCCGAAGGCTGGACAGCGGGCAAAGCGGAAGAGGCCGCCAGATCGGTGCTGCTCGTGCTCGCCGCCCGCGACTTCACCGTCCCCGACGACATTCGCACCCAGATCACCACCTGCACAGACCTCGCCCAACTCGAAACCTGGCTCACCCGCGCGGCCACCACCCAGACCCTCCAAGGGCTGTTTGACGAAGCGGGCTGAGTGCCGGGCCGCCTGGTCTGCGCCGGCTCGACCGCCTGCTCCGTACGATGACCTTGACCGGACCCGGGTTCTGGCCGTAGGACTAGCGGTGGCGAGTCGATAGCCCTACTCGACGCGGGTCAGGAAGAAGTCCCGGACGTCTTCGGCGAGCAGTTCCGGCACCTCCATCGCGGCGAAGTGGCCGCCACGCTCGAACTCCGACCAGTGCCTGATGTCGTACAGCCGCTCGGCCAGCGGTCGCACCGACTGCGTGATGTCGTGCGGGAGCACCGCCACGCCGACCGGCACCTGGCACGGCGCGGTCTGCCCCCGCGGAACATCGTGGTGCAGCCGCCCTGACGAAGCCGCGGTGGCGGTCAGCCAGTACAGCGAGATGTCGGTGAGCATCCGGTCGTCGCTGATCTGCGAGCGGGGGTCGGTCCACTGCGCGAAGCGCTCGGCGATCCAGACCAGCTGGCCGACCGGTGAGTCGGTCAGCGCGTAGCCGATGGTCTGGGGGGTGAGGGCCTGCAGCGCCTGGTACGGCGGCCGGTTCGCCATCAGCTGTCTGACCTTGTCCAGCCGAGCTTCATCCGTTGCGGACAGTTCGATGCCGGCATCCGGGTCCGGCCGGGTCGGCAGGTAGTTGATGTGCACGCCGACGACCTGCTCGGGCGCCACCGCGCCGAGCGCCAGGGAGATGCCCGCGCCGAAGTCGCCGCCCTGCGCACCGTAGCGCTCGTACCCGAGACGGCGCATGAGCTCGGCCCAGGCCCGCGCGATCCGTACGGCATCCCAGCCGCGCTCGTGGGTCGGCCCGGAGAAGCCGTACCCCGGGATGGAGGGGATCACCAGGTGGAAGTCGCGCGACAGCGGCTCGATCACGTCGAGGAACTCCAGGAACGAGCCGGGCCAGCCGTGGGTGAGGATCAGCGCGAGCGCGTCCGGCTTCGCGGACCGGACGTGGACGAAGTGGATGTTCTGGCCCTCGATCTCGGTGGTGAAGTGCGGGAGCTTGTTGAGCTCGGCTTCGTGCTCGCGCCAGTCGTACTTGGTCCGCCAGTGTTCGGCGAGCTCCTTGAGCCGCGCCAGCGGGAAGCCGTAGTCCCACCCGGCGTCGGCTACCTCGTTGGGCCAGCGGGTACGGGCGAGCCGGTCGGTCAGGTCGTCGAGGTCGACTTGGGGGATGTCGATGCGGAACGGCTTGATCATGGTCTCAGCTCCAAGTAGGTCAATTCGGCCGCCAAACGTTCGGGCGACTAACGTTTACGTCCCGAACGATAGCATAATCATTAGTGCTCCGAACGATTCGTTAGACTTGTCACATGGAGAACCCGTCCGAGGAGACGCCCGCCCGATGGCGGGGCCTGCCCAGCTGGCTGCTCAGCCAGACCGCCAACCACGCGCACCGCTTGGTGGGCGACGGGTTCTCGGCCGTCGGCGCCCGCGGATACCACTACCGCCTGCTGGCGACCCTGGAGCAGTCCGGCCCGGCCAGCCAGGCCGCGCTGGGCCGCCGTAGCGGCATCCACCTGAGCGACATGGTCGCGGCGATCAACGAACTCGCCGACGGCGGACTGGTCGAGCGCGCCCCGGACCCCTTCGACCGGCGGCGCAACATCGTCTCGCTGACTGCGGCGGGCAAGCGGCAACTGCGGCGGCTGGAGAAGCGGCTGGCCGAAATCCAGGAAGAGCTGCTGGCTCCGCTGTCACCCGAGGAGCGGGGGCAGTTGACCGAACTGCTGTCCAGGCTGGTGGATCACCACAACCGGCGAACCGGCACCCCTGAAGAGTCGTGGCGCTGACGGCGGCTCGATCCGCCCTCGATCGCCGGTTTCAATTAATCGTGTGGAAGGCTGTCCGTCCCAAGGGGAGGGTGGATCATCGTGCACGGGATGGGCGAAACGAGTACGGCGGAGCGGTACCGAAAGTTCGGGGAGATGGAGGCTCGGGGCCACTCGCCCAGCTACGAGCAGCTATGCATGGGCGTCGGCGCCGACGCCGAAATTCTGGCCCTGGTCGACACGCTGCCCACGGCCAAACGACAACCCAACCTCCTGTTCGGCGCGGTCCGGTTCTTCGGCGGTCCGGTGCATGACTATGGGGCGTTTCGCATTTGGGTGCTCGAGCACTGGGCGGAGGTCAGCTCAGAGATGCTGGCCCGCCGTACCCAAACCAATGAGCCTGGCCGGTGTGCGACGCTGCTGCCGCTGCTGGCGCGCCTGCCGCAGCCACTGGCATTGATCGAGGTCGGCGCCTCGGCCGGATTGTGCCTTTACCCGGACCGTTACACCTACCGCTTCGATGACCGACCCGCCCTGGGTCCAGTCAGCCCAGTCATGCTGACCTGCCAGACCAGCGGACCGGTACCGATCCCGCAGCAGGTGCCGTCGGTGGTGTGGCGAGCCGGGATCGACCTGAACCCTCTCGACGTCGCTGATGCCGATCAGCTGCGCTGGCTGGAGGCGCTGGTCTGGCCCGAGCAGCAAGATCGGCTGATACGGCTACGCGCCGCGACTCAGATCGCGCGCGCCGAACCGCCCCACCTCGTGCAGGGTGATCTGAATGCCACCATCGCCGACCTGGCTGGACAGGCCCCGCCGGACGCCACGCTGGTCGTGTTCCACAGCGCGGTTCTGGCCTACTTGCCGCAGGACCAACGCGATCGGTTCGCCGAGACGATGCGTGGCTTGCCCGCTCGGTGGATCTCCAACGAGGCGCCCACCGTATTGCCTGGCGTGGCCGCCCGGCTGACCCGGAGCCCATCGACCGACCGTAGCGCGTTCGTCCTGGCCCTGGACGAAGAGCCGGTCGCTTTCACCGGACCACACGGGCAGTTCCTGGACTGGTTGCCAGAATGAAACCGATTTGCCGGGGACGGATGGTCAGCCTGGTTGGTCGAACTCGCCGTCCTTGACGCCGCCCAGGAAGGCCCTCCACTCGCCGGGCGTGAAGGTGAGTAGGGGGCCGCCGCGGTCCTTGCTGTCGCGGACGGCGACGATTCCGGGGATGCTGGGGTGACCGTTGTGAGCGGCGTACGCCGGCCCTCAAGATCAAGTAAGAAGAACTGGCAGGACAGCAGGTGATCAAACGGCGGCAGTCCCTCACCTAGGGCAGTGAGGGACTGCCGCCGGGCTGATACCGGCTGGTTTCTCCTACGACGTGGCTGCCAGCTGGGCGGTTAAAGGCAGCGAGCTGATGCGGAACCGCTTCAAGGTTCTCCTCAGCGAAACCTGCCACCACGTCGCCGGCGCCCAAGCCGGAGTCGAAAGTAACGGCGCCAACGACCACGGCGCCAGGGGGCTAAGACAGCTTGGCCTCGCATTTGTCCTGATCTTCGTACTCGACCGACTGGCAGGTATCGGTGCCCGTGTCGTAGGTGTATTCGCGGGCGTGGTCGATGCCTCTGTCGCCGACAAGCCGGTCGCCGTCCGCGCCGCCGTACAAATAGTCGTTGCCGTATATCATGCCGGAATCGTTGTAGTCGCCGTAGAGCTTGTCCGCGCCCGCGCCGCCGTAAAGCCAGTCGCTGCCCCCGTGGCCGTATATTACGTCGCCCCCACTGCCGGGGCCGCCGTTCAGCGTGTTGTCCTCGTCGTTGCCGACGAGGACGTCGGCCTTGTATCCGCCGTAAATATCTTCCACATCGTTCGGGATGTTTTCCTGTTCGCCCGCGATGCCGTCGTCGGCGACGCCATTCAGAGATGCCTTCACCGGCTCCCCCTTGTCCGCGTAGCTCACCACGTCCTGACCGCTGCCGCCGGCGTAAGTGTCGATGCCGACTCCGCCTCGCAGATCGTCGTCGCCCGGGCCTCCGGTCAGGCTGTCGTTGCCGTCCGAGCCCTCCAGGAGGTCGCCACCGTCCGCGCATTCCTGCGCGCAGCCGCCGAAGAGCTGGTCGTTGCCATTGTCGGGCTTACCTTGGCTCGTGCGGACGTCGTCCGGGCTGAGACCACCAGTGATCCACTGCACTCCGGGGCCGCCGTATATGACGTCGTTCCCGGAGCCGCCGTAAAGGCGGGCGTGCGTCTTGCTGCTCGTGGGCAGCAGGTTGATGATCGTATCGGCGCCTTCGTGGCCGTCGACGTCCAATCCCGTGGGAGTGCCGCTCCGCCCGCATTCAACTTCGTTAGCGGTGATGGCGATGCAGTCGCCGAGCGGCATTATCGGGTAGTTCTCATCGGCGACACGCACCCGGCCGTAGGCGGCCGGGGTGATGGTGATGCGGTTGGCTCCGTAACTTCCATCGATAGTCAGCGTGGTCCCGACCACACCGGCGTAGCCCGCGGGTGGATCCGTGTCGGCCATCGCGACGGCCGGTGAGACTAACACCATGCCGGATACCAGTGCCGCAGCGCCGAGCCATGGCATCCTCTTCCGCGTACCGCGCTTCGCTGTGCGAACTTCCTGCTCTCGTGTGTTCGCGGCGGGTTTTCTCTTCGCCCGCGAGCCGAAAAGTGCTGCGGGGACGATCTTATTCACGTGAGCTCCGATTCTATGACTGACAATGCGGGCACGGCGGATGGCAAGCTCAGCGTTTGATGGTCGTTCGGCAGCGGTGTTCCGACCACGAGCCTGCGTCGCCTGCTGCGATGAATTCGAGGGTAATATTCACCCGAAATGCTGATCTGGTCAGCCGATCACACGAGCCGCAATTCCTCTGAGCTGGGCGTCGCGCCGCCTCATGACCACTGGCGTCGTCACGACACTCACACACTCGGGCATCGCTTCTCCTATTTGGCCACGGCCGATGAGGGAGGAGGTTATGGGGCCGCTCTTCCGTTCCTCTTCCGCTCCGGTTCCGTACCGTTGACCATTGCGCCTGTCGGCGACCGGTGCGCGTGTCCTCGTCCTTCCCGGCGGATCAGGCTGGTGGCTCGTATCGGCCTTGGCTCGGTACGAGGTCACCAGCAAGGCGCACGAGGTCATCATCCAGGCGCAAATGGAAAGTGGCGGGCCGGGAGAACCGGCCCGCCACAGGGGGGAATCAGCAGTCCACCAGCTCGGGTTTCTGGTTGAGGATCTGTGCGCGCGGCGTGACGAACTCTCGCCAAGCGTCCGCGGCCGACGGAGCGAACACCGCCACCCGGTGGCAGTTCTGGAAGGCCAGGCGGACGCCGAAGTGGCGCTCCAGCGCCCCCCGCATCGCGTCACTGGCCAGGCAGCGCAGGAGCTGGCCGCGGGCCTCCTCGGACGGCGGCGGCACCTGGTTGTCGGCGAAGTCGGCGCCGGTCCTGTCACGGTGCTGGACCAGCTCGCTGATCACCGACCAGGCGTACGGCAGGGATTCGCGGACGCAGACGATGAACGCCGCGTCGTCGACCTCGCCGGCTCTGGCCTGATCGAGTAGATCGTTCGGAACGGTCAGCGACATGCTGTCTCCTCTCAACGGGGATTGATGCGAACGCTAGGCGGGCTCGGTACGAGCTTCCAGATGACCGGAGGGGACAGTCATGTGGTCGGCCGGCCGCCGTAGACGAACTCCGGGTCGATCTGGTCGGCCAGGTCGAGGCCGGTCTTGGCGTTGGCCCAGGAACGGGCGTTGCGCAGGTGGAACTCCTCGGTCTGGCGGCCGAAGCGGGCCCAGTCCTTGTCCTGCGCGTCGAGGTGCTTGCGCAGGATGGCCAGCGCGTCGGCGTTGGCGGGCTCGAGGTCGTCGAGGGAGAAGCGGTGGCCCTGCTCCATCGCGCGTACGGCGGAGGAGTGCTCCATCCACGTGAGCAGGTCGTCACCCACCTGGCCGTGCAGGAAGTCGACGTCGGACGGGCCGTGCACCTTGTTGCCGATCACGGCCAGCGGCACGTCGTAGTCGGCGGCGTAGTCACGGTATTGCCGGTAGACGCTGACACCCTGCCTGGTCGGCTCCGCGACGAGGAACGTCAGGTCGAAGCGGGTGAACAGGCCGGAGGCGAAGGAGTCGGACCCGGCGGTCATGTCGACCACCACGTATTCGCCAGCGCCGTCGACCAGGTGGTTGAGCAGCAGCTCGACGGCCCCGACCTTGGAGTGGTAGCAGGCCACGCCCAGGTCGTCCTCGCTGAAGGGGCCGGTGGCCATCAGCCGCATGCCCTCGGGCGTGGTGACCGCGAACTCGCTGGTCGCCAGGTCCTTGAAGCTCAGCAACCGGGAGCCGCGGCCCGGCGGGGTCGTCTTGACCATGGCCTGGGCGGAGGGGATGCGCGGATTGTCGCCGCGCAGCAGCTCCTTGATCTCGGTGAGCCGGGAGCCCAGCGCCTCCGGCGGCTCCTCGACGCCCAGCACCAGCGCCAGGTGCTGGTTGATGTCGGCGTCCACGATGACCACCGGGCCGCCCTGGCTCGCCAGGTATCTCGCGAACAGCGCCGACATCGTCGTCTTGCCGCTGCCGCCCTTGCCGACGAACGCCACTTTCATAAGCACCCTCCCAATGATGATTATGAAAACCGTTACCGTTTTATGTCGCGCTCATCATGCCACACTGAGTGCGTGCATGACGATGAATTGGCACAGGTCGCGGGGTTGCGCGAGACGGGCGAGCGGGACGACGAGCTGGCGCGGGCCGTGGGGTTGCGTGCGGCGGGCAAGCGGGACGAGGCCCGGGAACTGCTGGTGGCGCTGGCCGCGCGGCATCCCGATGACGCTGAGGTCGCCTACCAGACCGCGTGGGTGCACGACGCGCTCGGCCTGGAGGCCGAGGCGGTGCCGTTCTATGTGCGCGCGCTGGCGGGTGACGGGCTGAACGCCGAAGACCGGCTGGGCGCCTTCCTCGGCCTGGGCAGCACCTACCGGGTACTGGGGCGGGTGGCGGAGTCGCTGGCGACGTTCGAGCGCGGGTTGGCGGAGTTCCCCGGCGACGCGGGGTTGCGGACGTTCAGGGCTATGGCGCTCTACAACGCCGGCCAGGCCCGCGAGGCCGTCAGTACGCTGCTCACGGTCGTCGCCGAGTCCGACCGGGCGGGCGGCTACGCCAGGGCCATCTCGTACTACGCCGCGAACTTGGACGAGACGATCTGAGGCCCGCGCCCGGCTTTTCGCCGGTGTCACAGGGCCTGGAAACGGCCGGGAAACAGGCCGCCGAGTTCGATCACCTTCATGGCCGCGAACCAACCGCCACGACGTGCGCGCAGCTACATCGGCACAGGAGGCGGGAATGGCTTCTCCGCGGCACCTGACCTGGTCCGTTTCGCGCATGCTCTGCTGAGCCACAAGCTGCTCAACCCGGCCTGCACCGCCCTCTACGTGAGCGGGAATTCCCAATGAACTGGACCTCGGCCATTCTCTGCAATCACCACCTCGACCCCGCCGACTTCGCCGCGATCATCGACCTGGAAAGGCGGGCCATCACCGGTGTGACGTGATGGATCGTGACGACTGCACGGACACGGCACCGTCCACCGCGACGGGCAGCCCGGATCGTCTTCGGGGGAATACGGCTCAGCGAGGTTAGGGGGGTCGGGCTGGCACAGCGCTCCACTTGGCCGTTCGGAGACACGGCCGTCTCGGCCGGTCCGCGGCTGGGTCAGCCCGGCTTGACCGCCAGCGTCGCAAAATAGTGCGACATGTAGTGAGCGGATGCGTTGGATTGGTGCGGTGCTTCTGCGAAGCGGGTGACGACGAACCCTGCGGCGAGTTGCCCGCCGATCTGGTCGGTGAGGGTGTGACTGTATTCAAGAGGGGCATCCGCGCCGAACTTCGTGGCGCGTTCCTCGGCGGAGTACTGCGTGACATCGCTG
Source organism: Nonomuraea sp. CA-143628 (assembly GCF_050942315.1). Taxonomy (NCBI): domain Bacteria; kingdom Bacillati; phylum Actinomycetota; class Actinomycetes; order Streptosporangiales; family Streptosporangiaceae; genus Nonomuraea; species Nonomuraea sp. CA-143628. The sequence goes on along the minus strand of NZ_CP192072.1, from coordinate 13,639,028 downwards.
TAGGGCAGCTTGTGCACGACGACCAGCTCGCCGCGCTCGTCGAGCGCCTCGTGGTCGAACAAGTACACATCAGGGTTGAGGAAGCCCACGAGCAGAGTTCCGCCCGGCCGCAGGACGCGGAAGCACTCACGCCACATTGGGGCCAAGTCTGGTACGAATACGTTGGATACCGGGTGGAATACGACGTCGAATGTTGCGTCGCCGAAGGCGCTGAGGTCGCGCATGTCGCCTAGGACGGTGCGCAGCTCGAGTCCGTCGCGCGCCGCCACCATCTGGTCCTGGCCGAGCTGGCGGGGCGAGTTGTCGAACACGGTGACCCGCGCCCCTGCGGCAGCGAGGATCGGACCCTGCTGGCCACCGCCGGAGGCCAGGCACAACACGTCCTTGCCGGTCATGTCCGCCGGCAGCCAGGAGCGGTCGACCGGCTCATGCCCGATGAGAACGATCGACCAGTCGCCCGTGCGGGCGCGTTCGACATCCTCAGTACTCACCGGCCTCGACCACTCGTTGCCCTCATGGACATACTTGTCCCAGGCTGCCCGATTATGGGCGACAGGGTCGACAACAATGTCCTGCATGTTTAACTCCCTGCTTCAGCCAAGCGGACACCAACGGTACTGACAGTTCGGTGCCGCATTGACCCGGTTGGTGCCTTCGGTTGGTGCTGACCTGGCCAGGGCGCCCTGGCGCGGCACGCCGTTCCCGCACCACCGTCGTTTCAGCGGGGACGGAGGCCGTCGAGGGCGACCTCGATGTACCGCCGCCAATCGCCCGCGGCGTTGCGGATGACCGCTGCCAAGCCACAGATGACCATGTTGACGTCCCCGGCCGTCACGTCCTGCCCGACCGTGCCGCGCGCCCGCGCCCGGTCGATCAGCTCCGCGACGATGGCGAGCAGCGCCTCGCGGGTCTTGTCGCGCGGCTCGGTCGAGCCCATGGCCTTCTCGATGACCTCGGACATGCCGCGATCACCGGCCAGCACCTCGCCCACATGGCGCAGGAACCTGGCCAAGCCTTGAGCCGGATCGTCCGTGTCGGCGAGCCGGCGGGCGGTGGCGATGAGGTCGGCGGCCCGGTGCTCGGCGATGGCCTCGATCAGGGCCTCTCGGGTCGGGAACTTGCGGTAGAGGGTCCCGATGCCGACGCCCGCCGCCCGTGCGATCTCCGACATCTGCACGTCGTAGCCGGACTCGGCGAACAGCGCGCGAGCCGCCTCCAGGACGCGATCTCGATTGCGCTCGGCGTCGGTACGCGTCTTGCGGCGGGTCTGCGGAGTTGACATCCCAAACGATCCTCTGCCTAGACTTCATGCGGAATCCGGATTCCTTATTCCGTATTATGCATGAGAGGTCAACGCCATGCCGACGTTCCCACTAGATTCCAGGCGGTCGACCGGGCAGGCCCTACTGGTGTGGGGGTTGCTGGTGGTAGCGGCGAACCTACGGCCGAGCTTGACCGGTGTCGGGCCGTTGCTGGATCGCGTACAGGCCGATCTGGAGTTGGCTCCGGCCGTGGCGGGGCTGCTGAGCACGCTGCCGTTGCTGGCGTTCGCCGCGGTATCGCCGATGGTTCCGCGACTGGCGGCGAGGTGGGGACCCGAGCGGCTCCTCTGGGGTGCGCTCGTGGTGCTGACGCTCGGGATCGCGGTCCGGTGGGTACCGACGGCGATCGGGCTGTTCGCGGGAACCGTGCTGATCGGGGCGGGCATCGCCGTGGGCAACGTGCTGCTGCCGAGCCTGATCAAGCGCGACTTTCCCCTCAAAGTGGGACTGCTGACCAGCGCGTACGCCACTGTGATGGGGGCCGTCGCCGCGGTGGCCTCCGGGGTGGCGGTGCCGATCAGCCAGGTCGCCCCTGGCGGCTGGTACACCGCGTTGGGTTGCTGGATCGTGCTCGCGCTGGTGGCTGTCGTGCTGTGGTTCCCACAGGTGAGGACTTCGCGGCGGCCTGCCTCGGAGGCGATTCGCGGGCACCGGTTGCCATGGGGATCGGCGCTGGCGTGGGCGGTCACGGCGTTCATGGGGCTGCAGTCGCTGGGCTTCTATGTCGTCGTAACGTGGTTGCCGCAGGTATTCCAGGACAGCGGAGTAAATGCGGTCGCGGCGGGATGGCTGCTGTTCGTGTTCCAGGCGGTCGCGGTGTTGACCAGCCTGGCGGTGCCCGCCGCGCTGCGGTGGGCACGTGACCAACGCGCGGTGGCGACGGTGAGCTCGGTCGTTTTGCTCGTCGGCTACCTGGGACTTCTGGTGGCGCCGGGGTGGGCGTTGCTGTGGAGCGTCGTTCTCGGGCTGGGTGGCGGAGCCTGCCTGGTGCTCGCCCTGGCCTTCCTCAGCCTGCGTGCCAAGGACGCGACCATGGCGGGCGCGTTGTCAGCGATGGCGCAGTCGATCGGTTACCTGCTGGCCGCCGCCGGACCGGTGATTTTCGGGCTGCTCCACAGCGTCAGTTCCGGGTGGCACGCACCGATCATTCTGATGTGCGGCGCTGCGACCGGCCAGGTGATCGTCGCGATGGTGGCCGGCCGAGGCACGGTGTCGCCGGCCGACGGCCAGGCACCTCACAGGAGTACTGGACTCTGTTGATCCAGGCGGGCTCCAGCCCTGATCCTTGTGCACATGAAGGGTCGTGGGGCGGTGTCGCGGGTCACGCTGGCGGCCGCGGGCGTCGCGCTGGGCCTGGTGAGCAACATGGCGACCGGCACCGTCGAAGTGGACGCGTGGTGGTGGAAGCCGCTCACCTGGGGCCTGACCGGCCTGTTCGGCCTGGTCGTCGTGATGGGCGCACTTGGCGCGAGGAAGGTCGCCGAGGTCACGCCGGTGGAGCCCGCGCTCGCCCAGCTCAGGGCGTTGGTGAACGACCAGTGGCGCAACGAGGCCACCCGGGTGCTGGGGCTGGGGCTGGACCCGATGCCCGTACGGTGGAACCTGCGCGACAAGGTGCGCTTCATCGACGGCCCGCGCATCGGAGGGGAGATCACCTGGTCGGGATCGGGTGATCAGATCCAGGAGCTGGCCGACCGGTTCCGCGTGTCGGGCCGCCGCCTGGTCGTGCTGGGCGGACCCGGCGCCGGCAAGACGACGCTGGCGATCCAGCTCGTACGCGAGTTGCTGAAGAGCCAGGACGGCTCAGTACCGGTGTTGCTGACGATGAACGGCTGGGACGTCAAGGCGTATCCGTACTTCGAGGATTGGCTGGTCGACCAGCTGGAGCAGACCTATCAGGCGCTGCCCGCGTACGGCAAGGACGTGGCGCGCCGGCTCTTCCGCGACGGCAAGATCGTGCCGGTCCTCGACGGGCTGGACGAGATGCCGGCCGCCTCGTTACCCGGGGCACTGGCCGAGCTGAACCAGGGGCTGCCCGCGGAGACCCAGCTCGTCCTCACCAGCCGTACCGCCGAGTACACCGCCGCCGCGCAGGCGCTGGGCCGGGCCGCCGTGGTCGAGGCGGAGCCCATGTCGGCCGCTGCCGCCGCCGACTACCTGGACGGCATCCTCGCCCGGACCACCCCGAATCCCGGCTGGGCACGTCTGCTCGGCCGGCTGCGCGACGACGGGCCGACGCCGCTCTCCGAGACCGTGTCCAGCCCGTTGGGGCTGTGGCTGCTGCGCACCGTCTACGGACCGGCCGCCGATCCGTCCCGGCTGCTCGACCCCGCCCGCTTCGCCACCGCGGCCGAGCTGCGCGCCCATCTGTTCGACCGGCTCGTCCCGGCGCTCATCGAGGCCCGGCCTCCCGCACAGAAGAACGAGGCCGACCTGTTCCGGCCCAGCCGCGTCTACCGGCCCGAACAGGTCACCCAATGGCTCAGCTACCTGGCCGCGCTGCTCGACCGCACCCCCGTCGAGGCCGAGGCCGTACCTCTGGGCGGCAAGAGCATCGGGGTCAGGGACTTCGCCTGGTGGCGGCTCGCGGCCTTGACCATGCACCGGCCGCCCCCAGGGCCGGGAGTCATGTTCCTGGTGCTGGTGGCGAGCGTGGCCTGGGGAGGGGTGCTCGCCACACTGGCGCTGGACGACTTCACATGGTGGTACCTCGTCGGCGGCCTGGGGATCATCACCATGTATCGGGAAAGGTCCGGCGACCCGTCTTGGGCGCGTGACCGGCCCGGTTACGCCGACCTGCGGATCAGGCGGCGGATCTTCTCACTGCTCAACAAGCTGCTGGCCGGCTTCTCGATCGCGAGCGGGATAGCGCTTGGGTCCGCGCTGGTGGGCGGCGTCGTGCAGGCGGTGGTCAATCTCATCGCGGGCGACGCGGTCACAGACGGGCTGGTGGGGGCCTTCATCGTGGCGGTGGTGTTCGGGCCGGCGATGGCGCTCGTCTTCATGACGGACGCGGTGGCCGAGTGGGCCGAGAATCCGGTGATGGACGGGCAGGCCAGCACGCCGCTCACGAGCTGGCGCGCGGACCGCAGGCTCAACCTCGTACGACTGCTCGCCGGAGGGGCGCTCGGCGCGATCATCGGCGCGGCCCTGATCGGGGCGACGCGCGGATCCGCGGCCGAGATAGCGGTCGCGACCCTGGTCGCGGCCATGGCCGGCATGACGTCCGGGCTCGTGTCAGGGAAGCACCACGCCTGGCCGGTCTACGAGCTGGCCGCCTTCCGCCTGGCACGGCGGGGGCGGCTGCCGCGGCGGTTGATGGCGTTCCTGGACGACGCGCACCGCCTCGGGTTGCTGCGTGCGGTCGGGCCGCTCTACCAGTTCCGGCACGCCGAGTTCCACGACCATCTCGCCGGGCGTGGGACGCCGGTTACCGCCCCCCGGCAGGCCATCACGCCCCGTCCGCCCGTGCCCCGCCGCGCCGGTCGGGTGGTCACCCCCGTGCCCTTGCGTACGATCGAGACCCCTCGAAAGGTCCACAACCTCGCGTTCAGCCCGGACGGCACCCGCCTGACCTGGACCGGCGAGGGCACGACCACCCTGGCGGACCTGACCGGCAGCCCCGAGCGCGTCTTCCGTCACAGCGGCCGCCTGATCGCCCGCCTGCTGGACACGGGACCGATAACGGCGATCAGTCCCGACGGCCGGCTGATCGCCTTCACCAGGGAACGCCTGGACCTCAGGGACTTCGACGCCATCGCCGGCAAGATCTGGATCGCCGACCTCGCCACCGGCGCCGAGCTCGTGGAGCTCGGCAACGACGGCCGCGTACAGGCGATGGCCTTCAGCCCTGACAGCGCCCGCCTGGCCGTCAGCGACACCGAGGCCGCCACTCGCATCTGGGACGTGACGGACGGCACCGAACTCCTGCGCATCGCGCACCTCGGCGGCCCTCCCGGCCTCGCCTTCAGCCCCGACGGAACCCGCCTGGCCACCGCCTCCTCCAGTTCCTGGGGACGCGACCGGACCTGGGAGGCGGAGATCTGGGACTCGGAGACCGGCATAGCGCTGCTGCGGCTGCACGAATCGGATACCGAACTGTTCTCGTGGACGCGTGACGTGGCGTTCAGCCCCGACGGGGGCCTGCTGGCCACCGCGGGCTCCGACGCCACCCGCGTCTGGGACGCCGGCTCCGGCGCGGCCCTCGTCACGCTGCGCGAGCAGGCCCGGCGCGTCGCGTTCAGCCCTGACGGCACTCTGCTGGCCGCCGCCGGCTACGGTTCCGACGTCCGGCTCTGGGACGTTGGGGACGGTACGGAGGTATGGGAGATCCTGCGGATCCCGCACGGCCAGTGGTCCACCGCGGCGGCCTTCAGCCCCGACGGGCACCTGTTCGCCACCGTCGCGGAAGACAAGATCATCCAGTTGTGGGAGCTGTCTGGCTGACGAGGAGTGACACCCATCGGGTTGTCGGTCTGGATGGACATGGCATGGATAAGCCCAAAACCTATGCACTCATGAGTAGCGCTGAACCGGGGTGGTTAGGTTCACGGCGATCGCAATCGACCGTTCCGACATCACCAAGGAGCACCGGTGCCCAACGGAAACGAGATGCCACTCAAGGTTCCTCCCGGCTATGACCTGGACATCGCCCGAACCTGTTCTTTCGTCGTCAACGTAGCCTGCGAGATGTGTGAGCAATGGAAGGCCGCGGGCAAGCCGAGTGCTCCCACGTTCTCCTGGACGCCCTCGGACAGCTGCCCTATCACCGGCCCGGCGTTCCCGCTTGACCAGTGGAGGTTCCGCGGCCCGTTCTGGAGCAGTTTTACCCCGGTCGTCAAGAAGATCGCGGAGCCCTTCGCGATCTTCGCCTACGGGCCTGACAGCAGCACCGTGTTCCTGGCCTTTCGCGGGTCCCAGACGGACGACGACTTCATCATGGACGGCAAGACCGATTTGGTGCCCTATGACCCGCCGACGAGCACGCCCATCAGGAACACCCAGGTGGAGAAAGGGTTCAACGACGTCTTCAACGGTTTCGACCAGGGCGCCTTCGCGGCCGAGTTGTCGCAGATCGCCGAGAGCGGCGCAAGGCTCATCGTGACCGGGCACAGCCTCGGCTCGACCCTGGCGACCCTGCTCGTTCCGCTGGCCTGCTCGGCGGGAATATCCGTCGCGAAGATCCTGCATTGCAACCAGGCCAGCCCCAAGGTCGGGGAGTCGAATTTCAAGGACTACTACAACGGCCTGCGCGTGCAGACGTTCCGGCTGGTGAACTTCTTCGACAAGGTGCCGAAGCTGCCGTCGGGGCCGTATGAGGCGGTCGGCGTCGAGGCCCTGTTCGGTGCCGACTACCCGACCGAAGGGGAATGCCACAATCCCTGCTGTTCGTACTCCTACGCCCTGTTCAACCCAGACACGCCCTACAACCAGGGCATTGATACGTGCATGTCCCAGTCGAATCCTGACATGCGCATTCCCTGAAACGCCTGGGCACCAGCGGCATCACATCGCCGACAGATCGACTGCCGTGTCCAGCACCGCATAAGACCTGACTAGCGGGTGCTGGGGCGGGTGGCGGAGTCGCTGGAGACGATCTGCGCGAACGTGACCTCCGTGAGCAGGCGTTCCTCGTGCTCGCGCAGCGCGCTCCAGACGTCGGCCAGCGGGCCCGCGACGCCCGGGTAGCCGCCGTGCGCGGGATACTCGGGCTTGCCCTCGATGACCGCGATCACGTCGGCGAGCGTGATGTCGTCCGCCGGGCGGGCCAGCCAGTAGCCGCCGTCAGGGCCGCGCAGGCTGTGGATGAGTCCGGCCCGCCTGAGCTGCAGCAGGATGTTGTCGAGGAAGCGGCGCGGGATGTTCTGGGCCGAGGCGATGCGTTCGGCCGGCACCGGTCCCGGCGGTGCCGCCGCTAATTCGGTGACCGCCCGCAGCGCGTAATCGGTTCGCGCGGAGACCCGCATCACACCGGATTGAGGCCCCAGCGCCGCCGTAGGGCGCTGTCGGCGGCCTCGAACAGCATGTCGATCACGATGCCGATCACCAGGATCACGATCATCGTGCCGATCAGTCCCGGCGAGTCGGACAGTTCCCGTGAGATCGCCAGCTGCTCGCCGAGTGACGACTGGTACGCGATGATGACGAGCAGTTCGCCGGCCATCAGCGAGCGCCAGGCGAACGCCCACCCCTGCTTCAGCCCGGCCAGGAACGACGGCAGCGACGCGGGCAGGATCACGTGCCGGTAGAGCTGCAATCGCCGGAACCCGAGCACGTGCCCGGCCCGCAGCAGCAGCGGAGGCGTGTAGTCGACACCGGTGATCAGGCCGTTGGCGATCGACGGGGCGGCACCCAGGATCACCACAAAAGTGATGGCGCTCTCGGTCAGCCCGAACAGCAGGATCGCGAACGGGAACCAGGCGATCGACGGCATGGTCTGCAGGCCGGTGATCAGCGCGCCGAAGGCGGCCCGCAGCACCTTCACCCGCGACACGGCCGCGCCGACGACCAGGCCCACGAGCACGGCCAGCGCGAAGCCGGTGACGGCCCGACGCATGGTGGTCGCCACGGCCTGGTAGAACTCGGGGTCGCCGAGGCGGTGCCCGAGGTCCTGGAAGGTAGTGATCGGTCCGGCGAAGACGTATTCGGGCCAGCGGCCGCTCAGCACGACCAGCTCCCAGGCGACCAGCACCAGCGCGACCGCGGTCAGCATCGGCCAGAGCCTCGCCCAGATCCGGGACGCCACTCCGGCACGCTGCTCACTGGCCAGCTCCAGCGCGTCGAGCCCGGCGAGCTGCCGCGCGTGCGTGTCAACGGCCATCGTTCGCCTCCCTGCCTTGAGCGGTCCTGCGTCGAGCGGCCCAGTCGTCAGTGGCCATGGCGGATGACCTCTTCCTTCAGCCGGTCGGTGATCTTCGCGGCCAGCTCGGCGACCTCCGCGGAGTCGGTGCGGCGGGGCCGGGCGAGCTCGACGGGGAACTCCTCGACCACGCTGCCGGGACGGCTGCTGAGCAGCACGACTTTGTCGCCGAGCCGGACGGCCTCGCGGACGTTGTGCGTGACGAACAGGACGGACAGCGCCCGCTCCCGCCAGATCCGTTCGAGCTCGTCGTGCAGCAGGTCGCGGGTCATCGCGTCGAGCGCCCCGAACGGCTCGTCCATCAGCAGCACCGCGCCGTCCGTCGACGAGGATGAGGATGACTGGGCGAGCGCGCGGGCCAGGGCGACACGCTGGCGCATGCCGCCGGACAGCTCATGCGGGCGCTTCTTCCCGAACCCACCTAGATGCACCATCTCAAGGAACTCGGCCGCCCTCGTACGACGCTCGTGTTTGGCCAGACCCTCGCCGCGGAAGGCCATCTCGACGTTGGCCGAGACCGTGAGCCACGGAAACAGCGCCGGCTCCTGGAACATCATCGCGACCCGTCGCCCGGTCGTGGAGATCTCCCCCTGTGTCGGCCGGTCGAGCCCGGCGACCAGCGAGAGCAGCGTGCTCTTGCCGCAGCCGGAGGCGCCCAGGAGGCAGACGAACTCGCCGGGCCGTACCGACAGTGAGACCTTGTCGAGGGCGAGCAGCCCGTTGCCGCCGTGACCGTAGACCTTGGAGACGGCCTCCAGCCGGACCGCCGCCGTACGATCGACCACCTGCGTCGTCATGTGCGTCACCTGTCCGAAATCGACTGCTGACCCTGCGCGGCCAGCACCTCGTTGAGTGGCTTCAGGTTGTAGATGCCGTTCAGGTCCACCGGCTTGAGCAGCCCGACCTTGACGGCGTGGTCCGCGCTGCCGGTGAGGGAGGAGGCGATGGGGTCGTTCGTGAACGTGATGTTCTTGAACGCGCTCTGCAGCACCTCGGGCTTGAGCGGCTTCTGGGTGAGCTTCTCGATCGCGGCGTTGACGGTCTGCGCGGCCGCGGCGGGGTCGTCGTTGAGGTACTTCGTGGCCTCGACGTGTGCCTCGAGCAGCTTCTTGAGCAGGTCGGGGTTGGCCTTGGCCCAGTCCTGGCGGACGATGAGGTGGGTGATCACGAACTGCTTGTTCGGCCAGAGGTCGCGCTCGTCCTGAAGGATCTTGCCCTTGCTCTCGATGACCAGGCGGCTGGCGAACGGCTCGGGCACCCAGGCGCCGTCGATGTCACCGGTCGCGAACGTCTGCAGCGTCTGCGCGTTCTCCTGGGGCACGATGTGGACGTCGCCGCCGCCCTTGGTGTCGGTCTTGAGCCCCTTGCTCTCCAGCCAGTAGCGCAGCGCGACGTCCTGCGTGTTGCCGAGCTGCGGCGTGGCGATCTTCTTGCCCTTGAGGTCCGCGGCCGAGTTGATCCCGGGCTTGACGACCAGGTACACACCGCCGGACGCGGCGCCCGCGACGATGTTGATGGCCTTGCCCTTGGACTTCTCCCAGGCGTTGATCGCCGGATTCGGGCCGATGTAGGTGGCGTCGACGGCGCCGGAGAAGACCGCCTCGATCGCGGCCGGGCCGGCGTTGAACGTGCTGGTCTTCACCGGTACGCCGAGGTGCTTGGCGTAGAAGCCCTTCTCGACGCCGACCAGGGCGGTGGCGTGGGTGATGTTCGGGAAGTAGCCGAGGCGCAGTTCCTTCGCCGCGCCGCTGGGAGAGGCGCTGCTCCCGCAGGCCGCCACGAGCGCGGTGAGTGCGGTTGCGGCCAGAGCGGCTAGCACCCTGCGAGCGTTCATGCCCTACTCCCTATTTCCTACTTAATAAGTCGGCTATGTGCATATGAAACTCTCCAAATCCCGACACGTCAAGTTGGTATAGGGGGATAACTAGGATCTGTCCGTATGGAGAGACAACTGATCAGCCATATCGCGCACGCCGACCACCCGATCGCCTCCCCGATCAGCGAGGCGAACCTGATCCGCTTGCTGCGCCGGGCAAAGCTGCCGAACGGCGCGCGGATCCTGGACCTGGGGTGCGGTGCGGCGGTCTGGAGTGTTCGGCTTCTTGAGCTGTACGGCGACGCCACCGCCGACGGTGTGGACCTGGCCGACGCGGGCTTCGCCGACGCCCGCCGGATGGCGGCGGAGGCCGGGGTGGCGGACCGGCTGACCCTGCATCATGGCTCCGCGACCGCCTTTGCCGCAGCTGAGCCGTACGACCTGGTGCTGTGCGTCGGTGCCACGCACGCGTTCGGCGGGCTGACGCCGTCGATGGAGGCGATCGGCGGCCTGCTCGCTCCCGGCGGGCTGGCGCTGGTGGGTGAGGGGTTCTGGGAGCGGCCGCCGGGTCGGGAGATCGAGGCGGAGATCGGCGAGTACGCGGACCTGCCGGGCACCGTGGCACAGGCCGAGTCGGCCGGATTTCACACCGTGTACGCCCACGTCAGCGAGCGGGGCGAGTGGTACGACTACGAGTGGTCGTGGACCGGGACGCTCATCGACTGGGCGCTGCGCCATCCCGGCGACGACGGTGACGCCGCGATGGCCGCGGCGCTGGAGCACCGGAAGATGTGGCTCGACGGATACCGTGACCTGCTCGGGTTTGTGACGCTGCTGCTCAGGCGCGGCTGATGCCGGACGCGCCTGATGGCACGCGCCTGAGCGGCAGGTGGCTGACGGCGGGTCGCTAACGGCAGGCCGAGTCGAGGGTGATCGGGTTCTCGGGGTTCGCCGTCTGCGGGGCGGCCTGTGGGTGCTGGGTGGGCGAGCTCTGCTCGGACAGGGCCTGGGAGACCTTGTGCCTGATCAGGGTCCAGTCGGGATAGACGGTGTCGATCAGCGGCGGTACGAAGTTCAGGCTCCTGATCTTGTGGTCCTTCACCTTCTGCGCCAGGTCCACCAGGTCGGGCAGGACGTTCTGCGGGATGTCGGTGGAGATCGCACGCTTCGTCGCCGCGGCCAGCTTCTCGAAACTGTTCAGCACGGTCACCGGGTCGGCCTGCTTGGCGACGGCGTTGAGCAGGCATTTCTGGCGGCCCATGCGCACGTAGTCGTCGCTGTCCGTACGCGAGCGGCCGAACCAGAGCGCTTCCTGACCCGAGAGCTTGCGGGTGCCGGGGCTCAGCAGGCCCTCGCGGTACTTGCCGTAGACGATCGGGTACTTGATGGTGACCGTCACGCCGCCCATCGCATCGATGATCTGCGCGAAGCCCCTCATGTCGACCAGGGCGTAATAGGTGACGGGGATGCCGAGGATCTCGCTGATCGTCTTCTTGAGCAGGGCCGGGCCGCGCTGCCCCTTGCGTACGCCCGGCTCCATCTCGGGATAGTCCTCGGCGTACTGGAAGACCTCGTTGAGCAGGCCCGGAGTGTCGGGGCCCGCGCCGGTGAAGCCGTCAGGGAAGCGGTCCCTGGGCGGGCCTTCCGGCAGGCGTACCCGCTGCAGGTTGCGTGGCAGGCCGAGCAGGGTCGTCGCTCCGGTGGCGACGTCGACGCTGGCCACGGTGATGCTGTCGGTACGCACACCGGGACGGCCGGGGGCGGCGTCGCCGCCGAGGAGCAGGAGGTTGATCCGCCTCGCGCCGTTCCACGGGTCCTGCGACACGATGGGGGAGACGTTGGCGGTGAACAGGGTGTTGACCACGTCCCGCGACACGTAGGCCACGCGGGCCGCGTACACGGCCGGGGCCAGGATGAGCCCGCACAGGGCGATGGTCAGGACGGTGGTCACCGCGCGGCCCACGCGGTTCGCGGGCGCCGGACGTACGAGCAGGTACGACCAGATGATCACGCCCGTCCAGACGACCCCGAGCGTGGCCACCATGATGGTGAGAGCGGTGAGCCAGGCGGGCTGGACGGCCAGCGAGAGCAGTCTGCTGCTGAACACGGTGAGCACGGTGAGGATCGACGCGAGCATCAGCACGTACGTCACCATGAGGGCGAAGCCGGTCTTCCGGCGGTCGGCGGCCAGGTGGGCCACTCCCCACAACAAGGCTGAGGCCAGGGTGAGCGCGATGCTGAAGCCGAGGCCGAACCCGCGTGTTCTGACTGTCATCCCTGGTCAACCCCTCGTTCTACGAACTATGGGCAAGGTTAGTAACGGTTTGGAGGCGGGCGATTTGGTGAAAAGGCAGTGTCGCGGCAAGTTTCGGTGAAGTCCATCTTGAGATATAACGTGTGTGTGAGACGTGGTAGCTATGGATTCGACGCACCATGGGCCCTCGCCGGACTCTTCTTCGGGGCGGTGGCGCAGCTGGCCCTGGTAGCGGTCTCGTTCGCCTTCGACGTACCGGCGGCCGGGATCGCGTTCCTGCTCGGCGCGCTCTACACGCTGGCCAGCGCGGGGAGTTACCTCTACACGACCCGGCGGGGGAAGTTCGTCGTGTGGGGCGAGGAGCTCGGCCGGATCGAGGGGAACGAGCAGGTGCTCGACCTCGGCTGCGGGCGTGGGATGGTGCTGCTGCTCGCGGCCCAGCGGCTGCGCGGCGGCCGGGCCACCGGCATCGACCTGTGGAGCGGCAAGGACCAGTCGGGCAACGCCGAGAGCGTCACCAGGGCCAACGCCGAGGCCGAAGGGGTGTCGGAACGGGTCGATCTGGTCACGGGGGATATGCGCGAGTTGCCGTTCGAGGACGGGCGGTTCGACGTGATCGTGTCCAGCCTGGCCATTCACAACATCCCGACCGCCGAAGGCCGCGACCAGGCCGTCAAGGAGGCGCATCGGGTGCTGCGTCCGGGCGGGCTGATGCTGATCGCCGATTTCCAGCACACGTCGTCCTACGAGGACGTGCTGCGTGAGCTCGGCGTGGTCGACGTGCGCAGGCGCGACCTGGGGTGGCGGTTCTGGTACGGCGGGCCGTGGTTCAAGTCGGAGATGCTGGAGGCTCGCAAACCAGGTCCAAACGGTGGCGAGGCGCGCTCGGTCGGTGGCGAGGCGCGCTCGGCTGACGGTGAGTCTCGCTCAGCCGACGGCGAAGGCGCGGTGGTGTCGGCGGTGCCGGAGGTAGGGCGGGTTCACCAGGATGCGGCGCCGGTGAAAGACGTCGGCGACGGCGCGTAGCCCAGTCGCTCGCGGGCCGCGGTGATGTCCAGCGTGCGCTCGACGGCCAGGTGGCCGACGGCGTAGCGGGTCAGGCGCGGCTCTCGGGCGATCCGCTCGGAGATCGCGGCCAGGCCATGGGCCAGAGGCCGGGGCAGGTAGAGCGGGGTCGCGTCGATGCCTTTTTCTCTCAGTACGGCCCGGAGCGCGTCGTCCAGGACGACCGGCTCGGCGTCGGTCACGTTGTACGTCCCGAGCGGACCCGTGACGGCCAGTAGGCAGGCCATGGCGAGGTTGGACACCGACGTCAGGCTGACCCGCTGCCGCCCGTCGCCGACCGCGACCAGTCTGCGGCCTCTGACCGCCCGCAGCACTCGGGGGAGCAGCGTGGTGTCGCCCGGACCGTAGACGGCGTGCGGGCGAAGGATCACCGCCCGGCCCTCGACCAGGCGTTCGGCCGCCGCCTTGGACGCGCCGTAGGCGTTGACGTACCGGCTCACCGGGGCCTCGTGCTCGCGGGCCATGACCGTCGGCCGTCGCGGGTCGTACACGCTGGCCGTGCTGACGTGCACGAACCGGGCGTGTGGGAAGGCGGCCATGGCGTTGGCGGTCCCGGTGTGGTTGGCCCGCCAGATCCCGGCCGGCGGGCCCCAGTCGGTGACGCTCCCCGCGCAGTGGATCAGCACGTCGAGGTCCAGGTCCGGGCGCTCGTCGCCGGTCAGGTCCCACGTCTGGTACGTCGCTCCGGGGATCTCCGCAGGCTGGCGCCCGAAGCCGTACACCTGCCAGCCCCTGGCCACGGCCGCCCGGCAGACCGCGCCACCCACGAAACCGGACGCCCCGGTCACCCCGACCCTCATGCGGCCCCGACCCTCATACAACCCCGATCCTCATGCGGCCCTGATCAGCAGGTGCTTGTAGGTCGGGAGGAGCACGCCCCTGGCGGCCCGCCGCGCCACCACCTCGACCGGCCGGGCGAGCACGACCCCGGCCACCGCGCGGATCTCGGCCAGCGCCAGCGGGTAGCCGATGCAGAAGTGCGGCCCGGCGCCGAACCACAGGCGGCGCAGCTCGGGCGGGTGCGGGCGAGACGGGTCGAACGGGCCGTACGCGCGGGCGCAGTTGTGCGTCACGATCACCACGCGGTCACCGGGCCGGGCCAGGACCTTGCCCAGGCGTACGGGCTCGGCGACGGAACGCAGCATCACCGGCGTCGGCGTGGTGATCCGCATCGCCTCCTCGATCGCCAGATCCAGGTCGGCGCCGAAGGCGTCGTGGTCGTGCAGCAACGCGACCAGCCTGGGTACGAACGTGGCGACCGTCTCCGTCCCGGTGAGAAAGAACGCCCCGGCCGCCCCGCGGGCCTCCGCCGCCGACAGCCCGAGCTCGCGCATCCGGCCCATCACCGTGGCGGGATCCCCCGCGTCGTAGGCGGCCTGCGCTATATCGCCGATCCCGTCGAGCACCTCGCGGGCCACTGTGAGCTGGCGGGCGTTCAGTCCTCTGGTACGCAGCGAGACCATCGACACCACCCGCTCCCCATCGGCGAACAACCGCCTGGCCCTGGCCGCCGGCACCTCGCCGAGTCCGATCACCCGGCAGATCACGGCTCCGGCCAGCAGCCGCATCTCGTCCACCAGGTCGACCGTGTCGCCTTTCGCCAGGCGTACACGGAGATCGTCCAGCGGGCCGGCCAGCACGTCGGCGACCAGCGTGGCGACGGACGACGGCGTGAACAGCGGCGCCAGCTTGGCACGGAGCGCGGCGTGCGGCTCGCCCTCCATGTTGAGCAGCACCGACGGGCCGAGCACGGGCGTCCACAGGTCGCCGGGCGAGCCGGGGCCGTCCTTACGGAAGCGGCCGTCCATGAGCACGCGCCGGGCCATGGCCGCGTCGTTCACCACCACACCCAGACCCGGCACCCGCACCACCGGACCCAGGCGGGCCAGCAGACGCATCAGCGGGTAGGTGAAGGGGTGGGCGGCGAGGTAGAGCCGCGTCTCGTGGCGGCTGTTCACAGGTCCGCCAGCATGATGCCCAGGCTGATGCCGCCGCCGAGGCCGAGCAGCGCCACGCGGTCGCCCCTGCGGGCGTGGGCGAGTTGGAGCGGGAGTGTGACCGACGCACAGTTTCCGTGCTCGGGCAGCGTGATCACCAGCCGGTCCTCGGGGAGGTCGAGCGCCCGCGACAGTACGTCCAGGTACGGCAACGCCACCTGGTGCACCGCGATCACCGCGAAGTCGTCCCAGGTCAGGCCGGTGCGTTTGAGCGCGTTGAGGAAGAGGTCGGGGCCGACGAGCTGGAACGCCTCCTTCAGCCGGCGGCCGTCGCCGCGGAAGTAGGAGTAGTCCGGGTCGCGCGGATGCATGGACCCACCACCCGGAAGGGTGCCGATACCCCACGCCGTACTATCCGCCGAAAAATCGCGATAAAAGATGCCGCGGAGCGGGTCGGCCTCCACCAGCACCGCCGCGCCCGCGTCCGACAGCGTGTATCCCGCGAACGCGTCCACGAACTGCGCCCGATCCCGCACCCGCCAGCGGATCGCCCGCGACGGCGTCTCGCCCGAGCACACCAGCACCCTGCGGTACGACCCGGAGACGATCAGGCCCTCGGCCACCTGGATCCCGTTGAGCAGGCTGTTGCAGGCGTTCTTGACGTCGAACACCGGGCACGACAGGCCGAGCTTGGCGGCCACGATGTGCGCGGTCGCGGGCTCGACAAGGTCCTGCGAGGCCGAGGCGAAGATCAGCAGATCGACATCGGCCGCCAGCCCCTTGGCGGCCTCGACGGCCAGGTCCGAGGCCTGCTGATCGTCGGCGGCCACGTGGCGGCGCTCGATGCCGGTCATCCGCTCGATGATCCCGGTCGGCGGCCGGTAGCCCTCGATGCGTCGCTCGACCTCGTCGCTGGTCAGCGTGGCTGCGGGAAGGTACGTGGAGATCTGGGTGATGCGGGCCTTCATCTGCCGAAACCTAGCGGGTCGGCCTTGCAGAACGTT
The DNA here is from genome assembly GCF_050942315.1 of Nonomuraea sp. CA-143628. Lineage (NCBI taxonomy): Bacteria > Bacillati > Actinomycetota > Actinomycetes > Streptosporangiales > Streptosporangiaceae > Nonomuraea > Nonomuraea sp. CA-143628. The sequence continues at coordinate 13,622,771 of NZ_CP192072.1, read as the reverse complement.
TGCGAGCCGTTCACCGGGCCTGTCAGCCGCGCTCGTCCGCCAGGCCCGTTCGCCGGGCGTCGCGGCGTGCCGGTGGGCGACCGCCAATCATTTCAATGAATCTCAATTAACGGTGGCCAGGAGAGTTATTTGCGAAACCTGCTCTATGTATGCCGTGGGCAAGGCGTACAGGATGCCGGCTGTTTCGGAATCGTGAATCACCGGCAGGGCGGCGAGCGCGTCGGCGGCCAGGCCGCGGCAGTATTCCAGAGTTTTGTCCACCATGCCGCCGGCGCGCAGGCGACGCAGAACTTCCGCCACCTGCTCCTCGGTCATATTCCTGCCCAGCAATTCCGACACGTCCTCGCCGGCCATCAACAGGGGCAGGCTGTAGACGCCCTGGCGCAGGTCGTTGCCCGCGGGTTTGCCGAGTTGCCGGCTGGAGGCGGTCAGGTCGAGCAGGTCGTCGAGCACCTGGAAGATCAGCCCGAACCGCTCGCCGTACGCCGCCATCCTGGCCCGGTCCTCCGGCGAGGCGCCCGCGCACACGGCGGCCACCAGGCACCCGGCCCGGAACAGCGCGGCGGTCTTACCGGTGACGGATCGCAGCGCGCTCTCCACGGTCCGGTGCGGGTCGAACAGGTCGGTGGTCTCCAGGTACTGGCCCTCCGCCAGCTCGACGACGGTCGCGGCCAGCACCTCGGCCACCGGTCTCGACACGGCCGTGATGGCCGCCAAACCCGCCCTGGCCAGCATGAAGTCGCCGATCACCAGGGCCTTGCCGTCGCCGAGCTCGGCGTTCAGCGTTCTGGTGCCGCGCCGCTCGGTGGCGTTGTCCATCAGATCGTCGTGTACGAGGGAACCGGCGTGAATCAACTCCACACACGCCGCGGCCGTGATCACCCGGCGGTCGGGCTGCTTGCCCAAGGCGATCGCCGTGGCCAAGGTCATGGCGGGGCGCAGTCGCTTCCCGCCGGCGCTGATGATCCGCCCGGCGCCCGCGTTGATGCCCGGCAGTGTGGACGATCCGCTGAGACGGCGGATCCTGGCTTCGACCTTGCGCAGTCCTTGGGCGATGGCGGGGGTGTTCAGCAGTCGTTCCATGGTCACCAGCCTGCTCCGCGGCGGCTGAGCCATCCCTGAGAAACGCTGAGGAAATTCTCAGCCGACTGCCCGAATTGCCGTCGATTACTCGTAAGTACGGTGACTTGGAGAAAGATCTGGGATCTAAAAGTAATTGCGGGAAATGGCAGATCGCCCCACTGGTTAAAATCCTCGAGTGTAAAGAAATCCAGATCGTTCTGGGAGATAGATGCTCCATTGTTGGGGGGTAAGCTCCAGCGGGCCGAAACAACAGCGCATCCATTTCTGGGGGACAGACCTTGTACAAGCACGCCATCACCGCTCTGGCTCTAACCGCCTCCGGCTTGCTGCTGGTTGCGGGGCCAGCGGCCGCCGACGACGAGTTCGACAGCGGTTTCACCAGCTCCCCGAGCAGTGCGATCGGGGCGCGGAACGACAAGGCAGAAGGCCACTTCTTCGCCACCGACTACTGGCACGGTGTCCAGGCCGGCACGTTCGACCTCAGCCGTTCCAGCCTGACCGGCGTCCGCACCGTCCCCACGACCGTCTCCACCGCGAACGCGGCCTGCCCCGCCAAGGTGAGCGTGGCCTGCCCCGACTCGGTGACCACGGTCCGGCCGTCCGCCACGAGCAGCACGCCCTGTGCCGCCGCGGTGACCACCGTCCGGCCCATCGCCACGACCGGCACGGCCTGCCCCGCCGCGGTGAGCAGCGTGACCACGGTTCGCCCGGTTCAGGTGACCACGGTCCGGCCCTCCGCCACGACCAGTTCGCCCTGCGCCGCCGCAGTGGCCACGGTCCGGCCGACCGCCACGAGCAGCACGGCCTGCCCTGCCGCGGTGACCACGGTCCAGCAGGCTCCGATCCAGCAGGCTCCGGCTCAGCCGGCCCCGGTTCAGCAGGCTCCGATCCCGCAGACCCCGGTCCAGCCGGCCCCGGTTCTGCAGGCCCCGGTTCGGCCGGTCGTGAGCGCGGCGTGCCCCGCCGTGGTGACCATGGCCTGCCCCTCCAGCACGACCACCGTCCGGCCCGCGAACGTGAGCACGACCTGGGCCGCCCACACGACGACCACCGTCCGCCCCGTCATCGTGGGCACGCTCTGGGCCGCTAACACGACCACCGTCCGTCCGGTGAACGTGAGCACGAGCTGGGCCGCCAACACGACGGCCACGGTCCGTCCCGCCGTCGTGGGTACGGCCTGGACCGCCAACGCGATCACGGTCCGCCCCTCCGTCGTGGGTACGGCCTGGGCTTCCGTGTCGACCGCGGTCCGGCCCACCGTCGCCATCGCCGTGAACACCGGCCGCGCCGAGGACTGCGCGCCGGCCCAGTCCGCCTCTCAGTCCACCGCCTGGAACGGCATCCGTACCGCCGGCTGGAGCGGTTGGATGGCATCGTCGGAGCGCGACTCGGCGCGCGGCTCCGAGCGCGCATGGGCGATCGCCACGAGGTAACTCCGCTGTGAGATGAGCACGGGCGCGGGTCCATCGTCCCTGGTGACGGTCCGACCCGCGACCCGACGCGACCGCTCCGGGCCTGACCTGACGCCCGGCGCGGTCGCGGCTCCCACTCTCTCGAGCCGTCTGCTCGCCGCTGAAGCGAGCAGACGGCTCGACTGCGTTCGAAGGCGCCTGGCAGCCTGGAACGATCACAGAGCGCCAAACTATGATCCGATCAAACTATGAAGCGATCATAGTTTCCGAGCCGCGAGCGGACGGCTCGTTGGGAGTGAGGTCCTGGGTGGTCTGGCACCCTGAGCGCGGTTGACTCTCACACGGTGTCAGGTCATAGACCGGGAAGTCCCAGCGAAGTGGAGGTCGTCATGGCATTGGCGGATCGGGTGGACGCTGTCCTGCAGGCGGGTAAGGCGCCGAATCTGCACGGGCTCGTGGTCGTCGAGAACGGGCAGATCATCCTCGAACGGTACGGCGCCGGCCAGGACTTCCAGCTCGGCGACTCTCTCGGGCACGTCACGTTCGGGCCGGACACGCTGCACGACGTCCGGTCCGTCAGCAAGAGCGTGGTCTCGCTCCTGTACGGCATCGCGCTGGCCGACAAGCTGGTGGCACCCCCGGAGGAGGGATTGCTCGCGCAATTCCCGGAATATCCGGATCTGGCCGATGATCCCCAGCGGGCCCGCCTCACCGTCGAGCACGCACTGACGATGACGCTCGGGCTGGAGTGGGACGAGAGCGTGCCGTACACCAGCACGGCCAACAGCGAGATCGCGATGGAGTACGCGCCCGACCGCTACCGCTTCGTGCTGGAGAGGCCCATCGTCGAGGAGCCGGGGCAGCGGCGGATCTACTGCGGCGGAGCGACGGCCCTGATCGGAGGGCTCATCGTCAAGGGGACCGGCCGGTCGCTGGCCGAGTTCGCCAGGAGCGCGCTGTTCGAGCCGCTGGGCATCGGCGAGTTCGAGTGGTCGCGAGGTGATGACGGGGCCGAGATGGCGGCGGCGGGACTGCGGCTGGCGCCGCGCGACCTGGCCGCCATCGGCACGATGCTGCTCGACGGCGGGCGTGGGATCGTGCCCCGGAGCTGGATCGAGGAGCTGTCGCGGCCCCGGGTGAAGATCGACGACAGGTCCCACTACAGCTACCAGTGGTACGTCGGCACCGGCGAGCCCTCCTCGATCGCCGCGTACGGCAACGGGGGTCAGGCGCTCCACGTGACCCCCGAGCGCGGGCTGGTCGTGGCCATCACGGCGGGCGAGTACGACCACGAACAGCTCAGCTCCGCGGCCGTGCTCGACGCGGTCCTCCAAGGGGCTTGACGCTTTTGGCTAAAGGCATTAGCTTTCTGGCTACAGAGCTTAGCCAAGGAGGGCGACATGACCGAGTTCCTGAAGCACGAGGGTGGACAACTCGCGTACGACGTGACGGGCGAGGGCCCGCTGGTCGTGCTGGCGCACGGCATGGGCGACGGCAGGCAGGCGTACCGCTTCCTGGTCCCGAAGCTCGTGGCAGCCGGATACCAGGTGGCGAACCTGGACATCCGCGGCCACGGAGAGTCGAGCACCGGCTGGGACTCCTACACGCGCGTCGACGTGGCGGGTGACATCCTGGCGCTCATCCGCCACCTGGGCGCCGGCCCCGCCGTCGTCGTGGGCCACTCGTTCTCCGGCGGGGCCGCCACCATCGCGGCGACCCGGGACAGCGGCCTGGTCAGCGCGGTCGTCGAGATCGACCCCTTCACCCGCGCGCAGAAGCTCGACCTGAAGGGCCTGCGGATCGCCCGCCACCGCAAGGGAATGACCCGGCTCCTCGGCGCCGCCATCCTGCGCAGTGTCGGGCTGTGGAAGAGCTACCTCGACGTGGCCTTCCCCGGCACCAGGCCGGCCGACCACGCCGAGTACATCGCCGCGCTCGAAGCCGACCTGCGCAGGCCGGGCCGGATGGCGGTCGTCGGCAAGATGGGCGCGTCCGCGCCCACCGACGCCGGCTCCGTGCTCCCGGACCTCCAGGTTCCCGCCCTGGTCGTCATGGGTACGCTCGACCCCGACTGGGCGAGCCCCGAGGCCGAGGCCCAGGGCATCGTCGCGGCCATGCCGCAGGGGCGCGGCACGGTCACGATGATCGAGGGCGCCGGGCACTACCCGCACGCGCAGTTCCCCGAGGAGGTCGCCACGGCCATGCTGTCTTTCCTTGAGCAGTCCTTCCTCAAGGAGAACGTCCGTGGCTAGGGCGGCGCTGTCCCCAGACGCGGTCGTCTCGCTCGCTGTCGCCATCGTCGACGAGGAGGGCCCCGCCGCGCTGACCCTGTCGGCGGTGGCGGCGCGGGCCGGCGTCGCCACCCCATCCCTGTACAAACACGTGCGTAACCTCGCCGAGCTGCGCGAACTCCTGTCCGTGCGGATACTGAACGAGATGGCGGAGCACGTGGGCGCGGCCGTGCTCGGCCGGTCCGGCGACGACGCGCTGCGGGCGCTGATGGAGGCCTGGCGCTCGTACGTCGCGCAATATCCCGGCCGCTACGCCGCGCTGATCCAGGTTCCGGACCCGGCGACGGCCAAGGCGGGCGCGCGTCTGATCGACATCCTGCTCGCGGCCCTCAGGGCGTACGGCCTGGAGGGCCCGGACGCGATCCACGCGGCGCGCTCCCTGCGCGCGGCCGCCCACGGCTTCTCGGTGCTGGAGGCGGCGGGCGCGTTCGGGCTTCCCGAGAAGCTCGACGACAGCTACGAGCTGCTGATCCACATGGTCATCTCGGGCCTCCACACCCCTCGCTAAGGGGTCAGGATCACTCTGCCCAGTGCGGTGCGGCTTTCGAGGCGGCGGTGCGCCTCGGCGGCGGACTCCAACGGCAGGGTGGCCTCGATGTACGCGCGGCTGCGCCCGTCGGCGACCCTGGCCAGCATCTCCGGGTAGCTGACGCCGAACACCCCGGCGCCCCACGCCGGCCCGCCGCACCCAATGACCGACACGCCGCGAGCGAGCAGATCGGCGGCGCTCACCGCGGCGGGTTCGCCGCTCAGCAGGCCGTAGCAGAGCATGCGCCCGGAGCCCGGCGTGAGGTGATCGAGCACCTGCCTGGCCGACGGCCCACCGATCGACTCGAAGACCACGTCCACGTCGGGCAACTGGTCGGGCCAGCCCGGCTCCCGGTGGTCGATGACCTCGTCGGCCCCCATCTGCCGGGCCCGCTCCCGTTTCGGCGCGGCGCCTGCGGTGGCGATCACCCGGCCCGCGCCGAACTCCTTGGCATGCCGCAGCAGGTACGTCCCCACGGCACTCGCCCCGGCCTCCACCAGTACCGTCTCCCCACCCTTGAGCCCGGCCCGGTGCAGCAGCCCCAGCGCGATGGCGCCCGGCGCGGCTGCGGCGACGGCGTCGACCGGCGACACGCCGTCGGGCACCGGGCAGATCAGCGACGCGGACACCGCCGCGTACTCGGCGTAGGAGCCGACTCCGCCGGTCACGCCGGCGACGGTGGTGCCCAGCAGGGCCTCATCGACTCCGGGCCCGACCTCGGTGACCACGCCGGCCACCTCGGCGCCGAACACCACGGGCAGCGGCACCGGCATCGGGAACGGCATCGTGCCCGCCCGCAGCTGGGTCTCCGCGTAGCTGACGCCGATGGCCTGCGTACGGATGACCAGCTGCCCTTCTCCCGCCTTCGGCTCCGGCCAGTCCTCGGCCTTGAGTACCTCGGGACCGCCCAGTTCGTGGACAACGATCGCGCGCATGGGACACACTCCTCGTAAGTGAACCTCTGGTCCAGTTAATATATGGACCGGCGGTCAAGTTTGTCCATGGGGGACAATGATCCGATGGAACGGCGGGAGCGAGCCGACGCGGCACGCAACAGGCGGGCGATCCTGGCGGCCGCCGAGGAACTGCTGCGGGAGCATCCGCCGGAGGAGGTCTCCGTCGAGCGGGTCGCCGTCGCGGCGGGGGTGGGCAAGGGGACGGTGTTCCACCGGTTCGGCAGCCGCGTCGGGCTCATGCAGGAGCTGATGTCCGAGCGGGCGCACGCGTTGGAGCAGGCCGTCGTGGACGGGCCGCCGCCGCTGGGGCCGGGCGCGCCGGCCGGGGAACGGCTGGTGGCCTTCCTCGACGCGGTGGTCGCGATGGCCACCCGGAACGCGGGACTGATCGCCGCGCACGAGCATGCCCGGCTGACCCAGAAGGCCGGGGGTGGGACGCGGCTGGCCAACCCGATCTACGTGTCGTGGCACCGGCACGTCTCGGCCCTGATCGCCGAGGCGCGGCCGGATGCCGACGCCGACCTGGCCGGGCACGTCCTGCTCGGCACGCTGCACACGGAGCCGATCAGCAGCCTGCTGCTCGCCGGGGAGTCGGCCAGGGTCGCCGCCACTCTGGGCGACCTGGCCAGGGGCCTACTCGGCGACTCAGGAGGTCCGCGCAGAGCGGGAGGCGGGTGACGGCGGGGCGCACAACCGCGACGGCCGCGCGGAGAGCGGAGGCGGGTGACGGTGGGGCGGGCAACCGCGACGGTCGCTCAGAGCGGGAGGTGGGTGATCGCTGTGTGGAAGGCCGCGACGGCCGCCTTGATCGCGGGATGCTCCCCGTACCCCCTGCGAAAGGCGGCCAAAGTGCGGCGGCTGAGCGGCAGTCCGGTCAGCGTCACCCCGTGCGGCGGCGCCAGCGCGGCCAGACGGGGGACGAGCGCCACACCCTGACCGGCGGCGACGAAGGCGAGCACGGTGTCGAAGTCGTCGATCCGGTGACGGACCCGCGGCTCGAAACCGGCCGCCTGGCAGGCCCGGATCGCCATCGCGTGGCACAGGGTCCCCGGCTTGCCGACGATCCAGGCGTCATCGCGCGCGTCGGCGATCGTGGCCCGGTCCGTGAGGTACATCTGCTCCCCGAACAGCGGCTCCGTCTCCAGCGACGCGTCCGTGACCGGCGGCACGAAGTCGTACTCGTGCACGAGCGCGACGTCCAGCTCACCCGCCCGCAGCGCGGCGGAGACGTCGGCGGGGTCGATCTCGGAGACCATCGGCCGCAGCCCCGGATGCGCGCGGGCCAGTTCGGCGAGCGCGGGCGGCAGCAGCACGCGGGCCGCCGTGGGGAACGCGCCGACCCGGAGCGGTCCTGACGGGCCGCTGCGCACCGCGGCGAGCGCCGCGGACGCCCTTTCCAGCTGTTCGAGTACGTCCTGCGCGTGCTCGACGAGCAGGTGGCCGGCGGGCGTCAGGGCGACCGTCCGGCCCGTACGCTCCAGCAGTGGTACGCCCGCCTCCCGTTCCAGGGCGCTGAGCTGCTGGGAGACCGCCGACGGGGTGAAGCTGAGCGCCTCGGCGACGGCGGCGATGGTGCCGCGCTGGGCGAGTTCGCGCAGGAGGTGGAGCTTGCGAGGGTCGAGCATCAGACAAGCTTAAGCTCGTCAGCAGAAATCCGCGCTGGACCTAACGTATTGATCCCCGTCAGGCTGAGAGCATGCTGACAGGAATCCATGTGCCGCTGGTCACGCCGTTCACCCAGGAGGGTGAGGTGGCCGTCGAGGCGATCGACAAGCTCGCCCGCCACGTTCTCGACCAGGGCGCCGCCGGGCTGGTCGCGCTGGGCACCACCGGAGAGGTCGCGGCGCTGACGCCCGCCGAGCGGGCCCGGGTGATCGAGGTCTGCGTCGCGGTCTGCGCGGAACGCGAGGTGCCGCTGACCGTCGGCATCACCGGCAACGACACGCGCTCAACGGCGGCGGCGTTGAAGGAGCTGCCCTCGGGGGTCTCGGCCGCGCTGGTGACCGTGCCGTACTTCCTGCGTCCTTCGGAGCGCGGTGTCATCGCGCACTTCGAGGCGTTGGCGGAGGAGACGCCGGTGCCGCTGGTGATGTACCACGTTCCCTACCGGACCGGGCAGGCCGTCAGCGCCGCGACCCTGCGTCATCTGGGCGGGCACCCGATGATCGCCGGAGTGAAGTACGCGACGGGCGGGATCGACCAGGACGCCGTTGACCTGCTCGGGGACCTGCCCGAGGGGTTCGAGGTGCTCGGGGGTGATGACCTGTTCATCTCGCCGCTGCTGGCGCTGGGTGCCGCGGGCGGCATCCTGGCCTCGGCGCACCTGGCCACCGACCGGTTCGTCGAGTTGGCCGCGGCGTGGCGCGCGGGTGATGCGGCCAGGGCTCGGGTGCTGGGTCGTCGGCTCGCCCGGCTGTCGGCCGCGCTGTTCGCCGAGCCGAACCCGACCGTCATCAAGGGCGTCCTGCACGCCAGGGGCCTGATCCCGACCCCCGACGTGCGCCTGCCGCTGCTCCCCGCCACAGCGGAGGCGGTGTCACAAGCTGACCTGGCGACCGGTGTCACAGGCTGACCTGGTGGCGGTACATCCAGGACAGTGACTCCTGGCTGGCCAGCTTCTTCAGGAAGATCGGCATCATCAGGTCGCGGAACACCCGGGCGACCGGGCCCGCGGCCTTGTTGTTGCTGATCGTCCGCGAATAGGCGACGACCTTCTCCACCCGCCCGCGCCGCTCATTCTCGAACCGCGCGAACGCCGCCCGGTGGTCCCTGGCCTCACGCAGGCACCTGGCCAGCACGACGGCGTCCTCGACGGCCATCGAGGCGCCCTGACCGGCGCTCGGCGAGGTGGCGTGCGCGGCGTCGCCGGTGAGCACCACCCGTCCCTTGTGCCAGGTCGGCAGGGGCGGTAGGTCGTGGATCGGCACCGCCAGCGCCACCTCGCTCCGCTCGATCACCTCGGCGGAGAAGTTCGCGTCGTCCCGGAACGCCGCCACCAGCACCGGCTTCCAGTCCGCTGGTACGTCGCCCAGCTCGCGGGGCAGGTTGGCGAACCACCAGGTCTCGCCGGAGGCGGCCACGGTGTAGCCGAAGAAGGCGCGCTTGCCGAAGACCATGTTGTAGACGCCCGGCTCACCGGTGAACTTCGGGTCGTGGACGAGCCCGCCGAAGCTGTAGAGGCCGCTGTAGCGCGCCTTCGGGGCGCTCGGGTCGAGCTGGGCGCGGGTCCGCGAGTGGACGCCGTCGGCGGCGATCAGTATGTCGCCCGTCTCCTCCGTGCCGTCCTCGAAGCGGGCCGTCACGTGGTCGCCCGTGTCGTCGAAGGAGACCAGGCGCTTGCCGTACGAGATCTTGATGCCACGGGAGAGCGCCTCGTCGCGGACGATGCGGTAGAGGTCGGCGCGCAGGATCGTGTGGCTCACCGTGCCGTCGTCCAGGGCCAGGCCGTTGGCCACCTCGCCGAGGCGCTTGCCGGTGCCGCTCCACATGACCATCCGTGGAGTGGGAATGCCGGCGGACAGCACACGACGGTGCGCGCCCAGCACGCGCAGGGCGTCCAAGCCGTTCGAGGCGACGTTGAGAAACGAGCCGACACTCTCGGCCGTGTCCGGGTATGCCTCGAAGATCTTGGCGTCGATGCCGGCCTCGCGCAGGGCCATCGCGGTGGTGGGGCCGCCGATGCCGCATCCTATGATCAGAGCTTTCATGGTGATAACCTTTCGTTCGGTCGAACGAAATATATGCCGGGAGGGAGGGCCGTGTCCACAGATATTTCGGAACACCGAAAGAATTTGCTCGAAGCCCTGTTCGTGGCCGGGCGGGATAACAGCAACGCCGCCGTGATGTTCCACAGCGCCGTCGGCGAGCTGCTGGGGGTGGGGATGACCGAGGAGAAGGCGCTCGACCTGCTGCAACGGCTGGGCCCGCTGACGGCGGGGGAGCTGGCGCAGCACACCGGCCTCGCGCCCGCCTCGGTGAGCGGGCTGATCGACCGGTTGGAGGGCAAGTGGCTGGTGCGCCGCACCCGCGACACCAAGGACCGGCGGCGGGTGATCGTCGAGGTCAACCACGAGGCGCTGGCCGGCGGTGCCGAGGTGTTCGAGCCGCTGGTGACCGGGCTGTCCGAGCTCTACGCCGGATACTCGGACGAGCAGCTGGAGCTGATCCTCGACTTCCTCACCCGGGCCACGGCCATCCAGCGAGAGTGCACGACGCAGCTGACCTCGCCACGGTGACGCGTCGAGGTCCGCGGTGTCTGGCCTTCGTCGCCGTGGCGTGCGTCAGTCCGCCGCGTCACCGCGAAGTCGCGGTGATCGCGCGTCAGTCCGTCGTGTTCTCCCTGATGGCCGAGCCGACCTCGCCCACCCGGTCCGCCAGCAGGCCGATGGCGCCCACGGCCCTGGTCATCGGGTCGTCCTCGGCGCCACCGAGCGCCTTGGCGCGCAGGTAGGCCGCCTTGAGGTCGCTCCAGCGAGCGGCCTGGGCGGGGGTCAGCCGGCCGCGCAGCTCGGCGAGCTTGAGCAGGTTGGCCTCCGCGTCGCTCGTCAGGGTCTGCGCCTCGCCGAGGTAATGGTCGTCGATGACCGCCTCCAGCTCGGCCTCGTTCATGGCGGGCACGATCCGCTCGGCCAGCTTGTTCATGTTCCGGTACGAGCCCTGCAGCCGGAACGGCGGCTCTGTACGGGCTGCGTCGGACTGTCCGGCCGAGGCGATGTACGCCTGGTTGTTGGCAAGCACGACCTCCTGCACCCGCACCAGCTTGCGCAGCACGCTGAGGATCTGGTCCAGCTCGGTCTTGGCGTACGGATGCCGGAGCTGGTCCGGCCGGGCGCTCTGGTCGCCGCGCGCCAGCCGTACCAGGAGCTCGACGTCGGCCCGGTCGCGGGCGGAGAGCGGCGCGAGCACCGGGTTGGAGGTGAGCGCGTTGTCGATGTAGCTCAGCGCGAACAGCTCGTCCTTGCCCGACAGCACGTCGCCGAGGTTCCAGACGTCGGCGCGGTTGGCGAGCATGTCGGGGATGCGGAAGCGCTGCCCCGACTCGGTGTACGGATTGCCCGCCATGCACACCGCGAACCGCTTGCCGCGCAGGTCGTAGGTGCGGGTGCGGCCGTTCCAGACGCCCTCGATCCGACGTTGGGCGTCGCACAGCGAGATGAACTTCTGCAGCAGCTCGGGCGAGGTGTGCTGGATGTCGTCCAGGTACAGCAGCGTGTTGTTGCCGGTCTCCAGGGCGAAGGAGATCTTCTCGACCTCCTGCCTGGCCGTAGCGTCGGGCGCCTCCGCCGGGTCGAGCGAGGTGACGGCGTGGCCGAGCGCCGGGCCGTTCACCTTGACGAAGACCAGGCCGAGGCGGCTGGCGACGTACTCCATCAGCGTCGTCTTGCCGTAGCCCGGCGGCGAGATGAGCAGCAGCAGGCCCATCTGGTCGGTCCGCTTGTCCCCTCCGGCGGCGCCCAGCTGCTTGGCCAGGTTGTCGCCGATCAGCGGCAGGTACACCTCGTCGAGCAGCCGGTTGCGGACGAACGCGCTCATCACCTTGGGGCGGTATTCGTCCAGCCGCAGCCGGGCCCGCTCGGCGGTCACCAGCTCGGTGCGCCGCTTCTGGTAGGCCCGGTAGGCGGGGACGCGTTCGGTGCGGAAGCGGCGGGTCCTGGCCAGCGTCTCGTCCAGGCGCAGCTCCAGCTTGCGGTCGGCGACGCGCGGGTGGGTGCCCAGCAGGCCCTCCACCGTGGCGGTCAGTGTGGCGCTGGAGTCGTGCCGGGGCAGGTCGCAGAGCTGTACGGCGATGGACTCGGGCACCTCGGGGCCCTTGCCGAAGGCGCCGATCCAGGCCCGGGCCAGCTCCAGCCGCTCCGGCAGCGCCACGGCCTTGAGATCCTCCTCGAACTCGCGTGACCTGGCCGGGCCGAGCGTCTGGTGGAAGCCCTGGAGGAGGGCGCGGGCCGCCGTGCTGGTCACGAAGCCGGTGGGCTGGGTGGCGAGCTCTTCGACGAGGTACTCCCCGGCGAGCGAAGCCGTTTCGCCGGGCACTGAGCCGGGCCCAACGTGGAATGCGGCGATCTGCGAGCCCAGTTCCGTTGCCAGAGCGGCAATCTCCGGTGTGGGGCCGAAGACCGCGCGGGCGCGCACCAGCGACACGGCCCGTGTGGCCAATGTTTTACGTGAAACCTCGTCCACCCCGAACGCCCAGTACAGCTGCGCCGCCGCCCGAGCGTCCGGCGGATACCGCAGCAGCCCGGCTCCCTCCCGGAGCCGCAGCAGCGTGTCGAGAATGGCGGTGGCGTCGTGGTCGTGGACGCCGCGTTCGTACCCCTCGTCGTAGCGCTGTTCGGCCGCCTGCCGTACGAGGTCCTGGAGCGGCCCGCCCGGCACCGCCACGTCGAGCAGCGAGGCGGCCAGGTGCTCGGCGCGGTAGACCTCCGGAGTCTCCGAGGCGAGCAACTGGTCCCAGAAAGGGCGGGTGTCGGCGAACGCGGCGGGGGCGGCGGCGCGGTAGTCGGTCCCGGTGATGGCGAAGTGCATGTCACCGTCGTGCGGCACCAGCGTGAGGTCGATCGGCTGGGTGTTGACCGCGAACCGGTGCCGCCCCAGGCGCAGCGTCTCGCCGCCGTCGGAGAACAGGTCGAGACGGTCGCGCAGGGCCCGGCCCGCCTCCTGCTGCGCGGCCTTGACCCTGCCGTCCAGTTCCTCGGCCCGTACCGCGTCGCCGAGCCCGCGCAGCTCGGTGGCGACCGAGCGGAGCTTGGCCACCATCGGGTCGGTGGCGAAGAAGGTGTTGACCTCGTCGAGCGAGCCCAGCGACGGCAGCCGCCTGGTGACGCTGCCCAGGATGCGCTCGGCCGAGGCGAAGATCCGGTCGGCCCGGCGGGCGAGCTCGTCCAGCTGCGTCTGCTTGCGGGCCGAGAACGCCTCGTAGACGTCGTCCCGCTTGACCGCGAGCCGGGCGGCGAAGTCGTCGAACTCACCGAAGCGCGTCTCCAGCGCCTCCAGCCGCAGCATCAGCCTGCCGAGCTGCTCGTCGCACCGCTCAGGCGTGTCCGCCGCCGCCAGCGCGCCGGTGATGGCCTGCCCGAGCAGCGCGAACTCGGCCGCGAACGCCGCCCGCCCCTCGGCCCCGAGCAGCTCCCGCCGGCGGCCGTCCAGGAGGGCTCGCGCCCGGTTCACGCCGCCGAGCACCTCGGCGATGCGCTCCAGGATGGAGGTGCGTACGGTGGCGTCGGCGATCTCCAGCGAGCCCACCACTTCGGTGACGACCTCCAGCCCCTCGGACTGGGTGGCCAGGCGTTCGGTGACGGGCTCGGCCTCGGCGACCGTGGTGATCGCGGCGGCCTCGGCGGCCAGCCGCTCGACCGCCTCGTGGTAGCCGGTGAACGCCTCGGCCCCCTGGAGGAACCCGACGGCCCGCTGCCCCACGGAGGCCAGTTCGTCGGCCAGCGAGCCGGTCAGCGTGTCCAGCTGGGCGAGGTCGAGGTAGCGGACCTCGCGCAGCGTCACCAGGCGGCCCTGGGCCCGGCGCAACGTGGCCAGCAGCGTCACCCAGGCGTCGGCGGTGGCGGGGGTGTCGCCCCGGGCCTGCCGGACGAGCCGGGTGGTCTCCTCCGTGGCTTCGGCGAGGGTGCGGGCGGCCTGGTGGGTGAGCGCCTCCACGTGCTCGTACTCGTCGAGCACCTGCTCGGCCGTGGTCCGCACCTCGGCGAGCGGGGCGCGCAGGCCCTGCTCGCCGAGCCAGTGGTAGTGGTCGAAGGCCCGCGTGCAGGCGGCGATCAGCGCCTCGAACGTGGCGGCCGACGGCGCCATCTCGCCGATCATGCGGGCCACCGACAGGCAGTCGGAGATGCCGCGCACCAGCTCGGCGTTGCCGATGCGCTCCAGCGGGCCGGTGCCGGTGGGCTGGGCGGCGGCGTAGGTGTCGGAGACGTACGGCGTCTGCCAGACCTGCATGGGGTGGACCCGCGTCGGCTCCTCGGAGGTGGCGCGGAAGACCACCATCGTGCCGTCGTCGAACAGGGAGTAGCCGTGGCAGACGATGGGGTTGGCCACCTCCTTCCTGATGACGTTGTACGGCAAGAGCAGGGAGCGGCCGTCGCCCCTGGCGTGGAAGACGTACAGGACGTCCTCGCCGTTGGGGGAGCGGACCACGCGGTCGAACTCCAGGTCCGTGACGTCCGTGTCGAACGTCTTGCTGACCCCGGTGGCCAGGTAGTAGCCGCCGGGGAAGATCAACCCCTGGTCCTCGGGGAGGCGCTGGCAGGACTGGCCGATGCCGTCGAGCCTGGTCACGGCCTTGGTGCGGGTGTTGAAGACCAGGTGGCGCCAGTCGGGCTCCTTGTACGGCCGGATCCTGATCAGGATGAGCGGGCCGATGACGGCGTGCTCGACGTCGGCGTCGGCCAAGCTCTGAAGGGGTTCGGCCACGGGCTCGGCGTAGATGCCCTCGCCGGTCTCGGTGTTGTTCTCGATCTTGATGGTGAGGTCGCCGCCGACCGTTTCGACGAACACCTCGTCGCGGATGGAGATGTGCGGGTGGCGGCCGAGCACGTGGTCGTCACGGGTGGCGGGGGTCCACACGAAGTCGTGCGAAGGCGGGAAGGCATGGTCCCGCTCACCCCTGTTGTCCTGATATTTCGTGACTCCTTGGGAGTCGACCGTCCATCTGAAGACCCGGGTGTCGGCCGGGCCGGTCTGGAAGACTGCCAGCAGCTTGCCCTCGACGCGTCTCAGGTGGTGGAGCCTGGAGTCCTTGTAGTAGCGGTACAGCTCGGCGAAGTCCTTCTGGAACGCCGGCTCCTCCAGGGCGGGGAGACGGTCGGGGTCGAACCTGAAGGCGTCGCCGTCCCTGGTGAAGCGGTGCACGGAGAAGACGTCGGCGACCGTGGTCTCCGGCTTCAGCCCGATGAAGACGTTGTAGCCGAACAGCATGACGCCGCCCAGCGAGACGATGTCCCGGGGAACGCAGTTGTTGTCCGTACGGATGCGCTCGGTGCCGAGCAGGCGGAGCTCCGTGCCGCCGAAAACGGTCAGGCGCTGGGCGTTGACCCCCTCGGTGGCCGTGGCCAGGGCCTTGGCCTGGGCTTCCAGCCGGGACTTGAGCACCTCATAGGTCCCGGCCTCAAGCCCGCTCGGGCCGGCCGCCGGCCCGCTGGTGCCGACCTGGCCGGCTGGAGCGGTCGCGCCGGGCTCCGCCGTACGGGAGCCCTGGCGCTGTGCGTCGTCGGTCACGCGCGATCAGACCTTCGCGGCGGTGAGCGCGGCCACCGGGGAGTCGGCCACGCCCAGGCGGCGGGCCGTCTCCAGGAGCTCGCCCAGCGGGCCCGAGTCGGGTCCGCCGTTCTGGATGAGCCGCAGCAGCAGCGCCGACACGGTCAGGTTCTTCAGGTCCTCGGTGCTCACCCCGTTGACCAGCGCGCTGAGGTCACCCGCGAGGCTGGCCGACCCGTTGAGGTACGGCGCCGCCAGCGTGCCGGCGACCTGCGAGTGCTCCACGAACCCGTCCACCACCTTGCCCGCGGTGATCGAGCCCACGACCTTGTCGAAGAACATCGTGTCGCCGCCGACGATGTCGATGTTCGCCTTGGCCAGACCGGCGGCCAGCACGCTGGCCTGCGACTCCGCCACCTGCCGGGTGACGTCGATCTGCTTGAGGCGTACGTCCTTGTCGGCCTCCAGCCGCAGGCGGAACTCCTCGTGCCCCCGGCTCGCGTCGTCGAGCGCGGCCATCGCGGCGGCCTTCTCGGTCAGACCCTCGGCCTCGGCCTTGAGCTTCTCGCCCACCGCCGTCGCGGCGGCCAGGGCCATCGCCTGCTCGCCCTCCGCCTGCGCCTTGAGCCGGTCGCCCTCGACCATGGCCATGGACCTGGCGCCCTCGGCCTCGGCCCGCAGCCTCTCGGCCAGGACCGCCGCCTCCGCGCGACCGACCTTCTCGATCGCCTCCGCGTCCCGCTCCTTGACCTGGACCTCGGCCAGCCCGGTAGCGGCCGACTCGGCCTGGATGCCCTCGGCCAGCCTGATCTTGGCACGGGTGTCGAGCTCGGCGGCCTGCTGCCTGGCCTCGGCCAGCGTCAGCTCCTCGCGGGCCTTGAACTTCGACGCCGCCTCCGCGGCCTCGGCCGCCTTGATGCCCTTGACCAGGTTCTCCTGCGCCTCGGCCTCGGCGGCGATGATCACGCTCTGGCGGGTGCGCTCGGCCTCCTCGACCACGCGCAGCCGCTTGATGCTCTCCTCCTGCTCGGCCACCGTCTTGTCGACGGCGATCCGCTCGCGCACCACCTCGGCGATCGACCGCTTCTCGGTCTCGACCTCTTTGTCCTTGGCGATGCGCGACAGCTCGGTCTCCCGCTCGCGGGCGATGATCTCCAGCATGCGGTCCTTCTCGATCCGTTCGGTCTCGATCGCGATCACCCGCTCGCGGTTCTTCTCCGCGACGGCGACCTCACGGGCCCGGTTCTCGTGCTGTACGCCGAGCTGCTCGTCGGTCTTGATGTTGGCCGACTGCGACTTCAGCCGCTCCTCGGCCGCCACGCGGGCGATCTCCGCCTCCTCGCGGGCCTTCATCGTCTCGATCTCGCGCCGCTGCTTGACCTCGGCGTCGGCCTGCCGGCGTTGCAGCTCCAGGATCGCCTCGCGGGCGTCCACGTTCTGGCGGGTGATCTCCTTCTCCTCGCGGCGCTGGAACTCGTTGGTCCGTACGTGCTCGATCGCCGTCAGCTCGGTGATCTTGCGGATGCCCTGCGCGTCGAGGATGTTGCTCTTGTCCAGCGCGGCCAGCGAGGTCTGCTCCAGGTAGTCGATGGCGGCGTCCTCCAGGCTGTAGCCGTTGAGGTCGGTGCCGATGAGCCGGACGATCTGGTCGCGGAACTCGTCACGCTTGGTGTAGAGATCGACGAAGTCGAGCTGCTTGCCGGCGGTCTTGAGCGCCTCTGAGAACTTCGCGTTGAACAGCGCCTGCAGGGTCGACTCGTCGCTGGCCCGGACGGTGCCGATGGCCTGGGCGACCTTGATGACGTCCTCGGCGGTCTTGTTGACGCGTACGAAGAAGGTGATCTTGATGTCGGCCCGGATGTTGTCCCGGCAGATCAGCCCCTCGCGGCCGGTCCGTTCGATCTCGATGGTCTTCACCGAGATGTCCATGATCTCGGCCTTGTGAAAGACGGGGAGCACGGTGGCCCCGGTGAACGTCACGTCGACCTTGTTGACCTTCGAGATGATCAGGGCCTTGCCCTGCTCGACCTTCCGGAAAAGGCGGCTGATGACGGCAAGTAAGCCGATCACGATGACCAGCACGACCGCGAGGAATACGCCGAACCCGGTGGAGATGACGTCCATCAATGCTCGCTTTCGTAAGGCATGACCCAGAAGAATTCGCCATGGGTGTCGTATTCGAAGATGAGCGCGTTGTCGCCGCGCGCGAGCCGGTCCTGGCCCGTCGTCCTTACCTGGACGACGGCCGATGAGCCGTCGGGCGCGGTGACCTCGGCCTGGCCGAAGTCGGCGGTCGCCTGGCCGGTGCGGATCACGCACATCTGGCCGACGAAGTCGCCGCGCGACGGGCGCCGCGCGTCGGGGAAGAGCCGCCGCAGCGGCCTGAGCAGCGCCCGCGTACCCAACCAGGCCCCGGCCAGGGCGAGGATGGGTACGACCGGCAGCGCGATTCCCGGCACCACCTGACTGCCGATCAAGGCGAGCAGCCACGCGAACGCGATCAGTAGTGACAGTGCGATCCCGGCGGGCACTCCGCCCAGTCCCAGCCAGGGCGCCTCGCCGTCTTCGAAGTCGAAGAGGCCGGTTATGACAATGAACCAGTAGCCGGCCACCACGACGAGAAGGAAGGTGAATACCACCGTCGGGAAGCTCAGCACGACATGTAAGAACTCGGTCATCGAACCCCGGTTACCCCGCCCCCTGCTATGCCCCCGTCGGACTATATACAGATAAAGCGTGACTAAAGCCGAAAGTTCCCGAAATGCGATCTGGCTTGACCTCAAGTGCACTTGAGGATGCACAGTCGTCCCCATGAGTGGAAATTTCATGAAAGCGGCGGCGTTTGCTGAGTTCGGCGGACCTGAGGTGCTCACCGTGATGTCCCGGCCCATGCCGGAGGCCGGGCCGGGCCAGGTCCGGGTACGGATCAAGGCCGCCGGGATGCAGCCCTTCGACACGGCGGTGCGGGCCGGTTGGACGCCGCCCGGCCTGATCGACCCGTTGCCACGGATCCCGGGCAACGAGTTCGCGGGCGTGGTCGACCAGGTGGGGCCGGATGTGACCCTTGAGGTGGGCGCCGAGGTGCTCGGCTTCTCGCTGCTGAACAGCTACGCCGAGTACATCGTGGTCCCCGCCACCGACGTGACCCCCAAGCCGCCGGAGCTTCCCTGGGAGGTGGCCGGCGCGCTGACCGCCGCGGTGCAGACCGCCGACATCGCCATCAACCAGCTGAATCCGGCTGCGGGCGAGACGTTCCTCGTCCACGCCGCCGCCGGAGCGGTCGGTTCGGTCGCCGTACAGCTCGCCGTCCGTAGGGGCGCCACCGTGATCGGCACCGCTCGCGAGGAGAACCACGCCTACCTACGCGATCTGGGCGCCATCCCCGTCGCCTACGGGGACGGCCTCGCCTCCCGAGTACGCGCACTCGCGCCCGGCGGGGTGGACGCGGCCCTGGATGGAGCGGGTGGCGCGGCGCTGGACGTCTCCTTGGAGCTGGTCCCGGACCGTGGCCGCATTCTGACCATGGTCGACCACGACAAGGCGGACGAGCTGGGCGTCATGGTCACGAAGGGCGTCCGCACGGCCGAGCGCCTTGGCCGCTATGCCGCCCTTTGCGCGAAGGGGGAGCTGAAGTTCCTGATCCGCCGGACGTACCGGCTGGAGGAGGCGGCGGACGCGCACCGCGAGATCGAGACCCGCCACGGCCGCGGCAAGCTCGCCCTCCTCATCTGACCCTTCGGGCCGGTCAGCCCGCCCTGACCGGACTTCCCGGGCTGGCCGGCTGGGCTGGTCAGCCCGCGGTGCGCTGGCGTTGGTTGAACCGGGCCCACCTTCGCCCGGTTGCCACACGAAGACCCCGAGATCTACAGACGATGATGGACCGCCTCGGCCACGGCGAGCTGGATCTCGTTGAGCTCCCGCTCGCCCCACGCCACGTCCCAGAGCGAGTTCTGCAGCACCCGGCCGAGCGTCCATCCAGCGGCCCGCCGCCGATCCAGCCCGAGCCCGTCCACCATGAAGTCGAACCGCCGCAACACCGCCCGCCGTACATCCCCCGTCGCCACGGCCTCCTCCCACCGGTTCCACAGCGCGGGCGCCAGATCGAACCCGGGGTCCCCGGCGAGCGGCTTGGGATCGATGGCCAGCCACGGCTCCCGTGCCCCGGCCAGCACGTTGTCGTAGTGCAGATCCCAGTGCAGCAACCGATCGCCCGGCTCACCCACCAACTCGCGTACCGCCCCCGCACAGATCTCCAACCAGTGCCGATCCCGCTCCCTGTGCAGCACCGCCACCGCGTCGGAAACACCGTCGAGCATGTCATTCGCGATGTCCCCCAACCGCCGCATCCCCTCGGGAGCGGGCAGCGCCACCAGTCGCCGGAGCAACTCGGTGAGGATCCCGAGCGCCTTCATGACATCGGGCACGGACGACAGCGGCCGCTCGGCGTCGAGCCGTTCGAGCAGCAGGGTGCCGGTGGCGGGGTCCTCGTCGAGCAGCAACACCGACCCGGCACCCGCCCAGGCCCGCAGCCCAGGCCCTTCGCCGACGTTCTCGTGGCTGACGGGCTGCAACTTGAGCGCCGCCCGCGTCGCATCGGCCCGCACCACGGGCAGCACCAGCGACACCATCCCGTGCGCGGGCGCACCGTCCAGCCGCAGGTCCCATTGCTTGAGGTACCGCTCGGCCAGCGCGGGTAACCCCGCCGACCAGGCGCGCCCGGCCTCTCCATCGTGCTTCACGTGAAACTCGGTCAAAGCGGCAGGCACAACGATCTCCATCACCCCAGTCTGCCGTAGACGACATCCATGGTGCCGCCCACGCCGATCCTCTGACCGGGGGACTGATTTGCGGTGAGATCGTGGGGATCCGCTAGTCGCGTCCGACATCCGGCAGAAGTGAGGCGGCCGCTTGCGGATCCATGAGATTGGACCAGATCACCTCACCGGCATCCGTTTCACGGTGGGGCATGACGTCGGGATACCAGCTGTCGCGTTCGCAACCGGGGACGGCGTCGAGGATATGCCAGCAGCCTGATCCCGGCCAGCACCACTGGCGCCATTAAGATCCGAAGAGCCAGGAGCCGGGCTTCTTGGACACGGGATCGCTGACGACGAGACCTCCGCGCCACTTCCCCGTTTCGTCGCGGTAGCGATACTGCAGAGTTCGGAGTCGGGCACCGAAGTCTGCTTGCACGTTGGCATATAGTCCTGATGAATGAGGATTTCCAGGCCGCCGAGGGCAATATGCCCATGCCGCCATAGGGAATACCAGAGTAGTCGCAAGTAGGTCAGCGATCTGGAGCCCAGCGTGGTTGTCGCTGGCGGAAAACAGCGGTACTTCGCCAAGGGGCGTATAAGGGTCACCACCCGTTCTCCACTTCTGAGTGAAGATCGAATGTGCAACACTGCGGTTAGTCTCATGATCCCTACCGTCGGCGATTAAGACGCCCAAAGTTCCCCGGTATGTAAGATATTGACTAAAGTGACGAGCTATGTCCTGAACGGCGTAGCTGTAACTGGCTGACGGATTGAGCCCCTTGCCAGCTTCCTTGATCCACACTCGACCTACAAGCCGGCAGTCGTGTGCTTCTACGAGATCCAGTAGGTCTTGACGAAACCGATGCGCCTTGCGCCGCTGGTTGCGCGAAGGCTTCCGGGTCATCTGCAGAATCTCGCTGCCCTTGATCTCTTCAAGGATGTGATCAAGGGCATGTCCGCAAGCGAACCTTGCGGGGAAGTGTTTGCGCTTCAGCGCGAGGAAGTCTCTGGTCAGCGAGGGAATCGAGGCACTGTTGACGATCAGCCCCAGAAGTACCATGACTGGGGTGGCCGTCAAGCTCATGTCGGGGGACTCGCAGCCACCAGACTCATCGAGGTAACAGAGCTGCACTAGGTCAAGATAGCGCTAAGGCCGCCCCATGGGCGGCCTTAGGATGTGGTGTTCGGGTTGCCCCTAGGCACCGGTAGAAAATTTCTAGATTCAGGTAAGCACAACCACATACCCGAAAGCAAATGGGTCATCAGTTCGCGCTGGTGATTCGATGTTGTTTGTGGTGGCGTAGTGCTGCCGCCGGGCTTCCCGGTTTCGCTTCGCTGCGGTCCCGAACTCCAGCGCTTCGCGGCCTTTCGGATGCTTCGCACCGGTTCGGTCAGCCGCTGCGCTAGGGGAGAGGTGCATGCCGATGGTCCCTGTCAGAGCTGGAGCTGGCGGGTGATGGACGGGTCGGTGATGGTGGTGTCGGCAGCCAGGAGGAAAGCCTTGGACAGGATGATCGACAGCACACCCCCGTCCTCCTCGAAGGGCAGGAAGACCTGGTCACCGGAGCCGCTGGGCACGATGCACAGATAGGCGTCGTTGGGCTCCATGAGGATGTTGCCCGAGCCGAGATGGATCCTGTAGGTGCGCAGGTCGCCGCGGACGCGTAGGAACCGCTCTTCCACGGTGCAGCGGTCGGCGATGGTCAGGCGGGGCAGCAGCCGGGTCAGGGCGTCGCGCCGGACCTGGGCGGACTCGGTCAGGTCGCCGAAACTGTAGGACTGCCAGTAGTCGCCGGTTCCGTTGGGGTCCAGCCCGGTGGAGGTGACGCCGACGGCCAGGTCGGCGTCGCGCAGCGCTTCCGACAGGATGAGCGGCGGTACCTCGGCCAGCAGGACTGTCTCGCCCTCGGAGGTGAAGCGGAGATCGCCGCTGACGCAGATGGAGGCGGTGTTGCCGTAGCCGTCGCGTTCGTAGGAGTGCTCGTCCAGGTGGAAGTCCCAAGCGGCGGTCAGGCCGCCGGGCAGCTGTTTGGTGGCGGTGCACATGCCGGATCCTCCGGCGCCGTCCCAGTGGCCCAGCGACATGCCGGTCCAGCCGCGTTCGGTCAGCAGCGCCTTGGCCTGGCCGTACCGCAGCAGGTGGTTGGAGAAGCGGCGTGAGCGGTCACGGGTCTGCTCTTCGGCTGGGGTGAGCAGGTAGAGCTCGCGGAATGCCTGCTTGTACGGCTGGCGCAGACCGATCGCCATCAGGTGGTCGCGCCAAGCCCGAACCTCGTCTGCCGTGTGCGAGATGGGGTGCCACAGCAGGACAGGGGTGTCGGGACAGGGCTGGATGCGACGTCCGGCCGGGTCGGTCAGTTCCCAGGCGCCGTCGACGCGGACGGGAAGCCCGGCCGGGCCCTGGAGGATCTCCCAGATCAGGGTGCGGGCGAAGAAGCCGGTGACCGGGGGATCGAGGTAGAACTCGCACACCTCGTGCCAGCGCCAGAGCCGCTCGGTCGCCAGGGCGCGCTCGACGCGGAATCGTTCGGCGGGGATCGCCTTCTTCAGCTCCTTGGCCCTGGCCTTGAACTCGGCCAGCAGTTCGCGGTCGACGCTCTTGGGGATGGTTTTGCGGCCGTTGAAGGTGATCGTGCCGTTGAGTGAGAGGGTGAGCCCCTGCTCGGCGCGGGTGCCGTCCGGGCTGAGGCCGAAGGTGGGGACAGTGCGTTCCAGCAGCTGTTCCGGAGACAGCCCTGCCCGTACGGCCACCGCGTCCAACGTCCGGGTGACTTTGGCCAGGATGCTCTTCTTGCGCACCTTGGCCTGGACCCTGGCCAGCTGGGGCACCACCTCCAGCCCGCCGCGCCGGGACAGGGCTCCCAGAGCGGCGTTGGCCACCCGCTCGCTGCGTGAGTTCGGGCCGGCCCCGCCCATCCCGGTGCCGGTGGCCACGGCCACGTCGCCCAGCAGTCCGGCCACCCAGGGTTCGTCGACGAGCTCGCAGGTCCAGACCATCCCGCGCACCAGCTCTGCGGTGCGCTGCTCGAGATACGTGATCTCGTCCCGGTAACCGGTGTTCCAGAGACTCTCGCGGTAAGCCGGGATGCAGCCGAGGATCTCCCCGGCCAGTGCGACGGCCTCGGGCGTGAGCAGTTCGCGTGCTTTCGCGGTCCACTTCGGCGTGGGATCGGGCGAGGTGGCGGTGACCCAGTGTCTCAGGATCGGGAGCACTTCGGGGACCTCGAGCCGCTCGCTGTACTTCCCGCGCACCAGGGCGGCGAAGCCGTCGCACTCGGGTATCAGGGAGCGGGTGGCTTCGCCTGGTTCGCCGGTCGGGTGCTCAGACAGGAGGATGTCCAGGGCGCGCTTCGTCAGCCAGAGGTTGGAGAAGGGCACCTGGTCCAGCTCTCGCTGGGCTTGGCGGAGCTGGGGCAGCAGCGGTCCGAGCTCCGCCGCGGGCAGGTCCTTGATCGCGGAGATGGGGAGCTGGTGGTGCAGGTGATTGGGGTCCGGCGCGGCGAGGGTGGTCCGCCACAGCAGCTCCCGTTCGCGGGCGGTCCAGCCGATCTTGCGCTGGGCCAGTGACCTGAGCACTTCGAACGAGGGCATGCTGCCGTCGGTGGTGCGCAGGGCGAGCTGGGTCCACAGCGCCATGGCCCGCCACCCGGCGTCATCGACGGCCAGGGGCCGCAGCCGGGAGTCGTCGGGATAGCGGTAGGGATGACCGCTCCGCAGGGTCTCGTCGTACTGCCGGAACCGCTCCAGGGTGGCCGGATCGAGCTCGTCGAGCACATGCCGGACCTCGGGCGGAAGGCCGTCGAGAACGCCCACGTCAGCCGCCGGCCAGCGGGACGAGCTTGACGAAGGAGACGACGGGGTCGGCGATCAACGCCCGTCCTGTCGCCCTCTCATCGCGAAACATCACCAACGCCATCGAAACCACGCCTCCGTGCGAAGTATCGGATCATGGCGTAATTAATAACAGCGGTTGCCGACAGAATCTCGATCTCGACTGCTGCTGAGGTTGCCCCCCGTTCAGGGCTTGGCCGAGGGGCGGCGCATGAGCAGACCGCCGATACCGGCGGCTGCGATCAGGGCGGAGCCCGTCAGCACGAACAGACGACCGTCCGGACCGGCGTCGCCGCCCGCGCCCGTGTCGGCTCCCGCCTTCGGGGTGGCGGAAGGCTCGGACTTGAAGGAGGTCTTGGTCGACGACTTCGGGGTCGAGGACTTGGACTTCGTGGGGGTCGGCGAAGGGCTGCTGCCGCTGCCTGCCCCAATGGTGAGGGGGTACGTCTTGAGGCTGGTGTCGCTCTGAACCTCGCACTCGATGACCGGGGCGGTCGGTGAGGTGCCGATGTTGATGGCGGCCGGCTTCACCGTCGCCGAGCCCGAGTTCTTCGAGGTGGTCTTCATGTCGACGCTGGTGGGCAGCGTGATGGGCTCGCTCGCGGTGACCGCGGCCAGCTCGCCCACTCCGGTCGCGGAGGTCAGCTGGGTGATGCCGGAGATCGAGGCGTAGGCGTACAGCTTGCTGCCGGTGGGCAGCCCGGTCGACGGGGCCTCGAGCTCGTAACCTGTCTCATAGGTGCCCGACCAGCCGATCGAGAACTGTTCGCCGGTCTTGGGGGTGGTCGTCGGCATCGTCAGCGTGACCTTGACCTTGACGGTCTGCGGGCTGGCCTCGGTGCCGGTCTTGCAGGAGTAGGTGACCACGTCGCCGGTGCCGTTCCCGGTGCCGCCGCCCTGGCCGACCGTGATCACCACGCTGGTCGTGCTGGTGGTCGTGCACGAGGTTACGTCCGACGGCGCGCTGGCCAGGCTGAGCTTCAGGCTGCCCTGCTCGGTGGAGCCCTGGACCGTCACCTCGCCACCCGTCGTGGCGGTCACCGACACCGTGCTCGTCACCTGTGCGGCCAGCACGGAGGTGGATCCGGAGGTGACGCTCGCGCCGGTCTTGCTGAGATCCGTGTGCGTTCCGCCGGTCACCATGAGCTTTCCGGCGACGTGGACCTGCGTGGTGGTGGTCGGCGCCGTGCGCAGGGTCAGGGCGGGAATGCGCCACTTGACGTCAAATGTGCCAGTCGCCGTGTCGGGCATGGTGAGCGGCACGCTGAGCGAGGTGTCGCTGAACGGGCCGCCTGTGCAGGTGTAGGCCAGGGTGAGGGTCTTGTCGGCCATGGCTTGCGCTTGCGCGGGAGATGGCAGGCATAACGCGATCACCGCGCCGACGAGCCACAGAGCGGACGCGTGCCTGACGAAGCGTCGCCACACCGTGGAAGCCGGCAACTGTCTCATCTCCATCCCATGGGCCACAGGGCTATCAGAATTCCAGCCCTTGGTCACGATTGGGTGGAGAAGGTCAGTAATGCCAGGGGAAGGGGGACCAGTCGGGTGCGCGCTTCTCCAGGAACGAGTCGCGGCCCTCGGCGGCCTCGTCCGTCATGTACGCCAGCCGCGTCGCCTCGCCGGCGAACACCTGCTGCCCGACCAACCCGTCATCGACCATGTTGAAGGCATATTTCAACATCCGCTGGGCTGTGGGTGACTTGCCATTGATCTTGCGGCCCCACTCCAACGCCCTCTCCTCCAGCTCGGCATGAGGTACGACGGCGTTCACCATCCCCATCCGGTGCGCGTCGGCGGCGGAGTAGGTGTCGCCGAGAAAGAAGATCTCGCGGGCGAACTTCTGCCCCACCTGCCGGGCCAGGTACGCCGACCCGAAGCCGCCGTCGAAGCTGGCCACGTCGGCGTCCGTCTGTTTGAAGCGGGCGTGCTCCTCGCTGGCCAGCGTGAGATCCGACACGACGTGCAGGCTGTGCCCACCGCCCGCGGCCCAGCCGGGCACCACGCAGATGACGATCTTGGGCATGAAGCGGATCAGCCGCTGCACCTCCAGGATGTGCAGCCGGCCGGTGGACGCCGAGCCGTCGGCGTACTGGTAGCCGTCCTTGCCCCGGATCCGCTGGTCGCCGCCCGAGCAGAAGGCCCAGCCGCCGTCCTTGGGCGAGGGGCCGTTGCCGGTGAGCAGCACGCAGCCCACGTCCGTCGTCTGCCTGGCGTGGTCGAGCGCGCGATAGAGCTCGTCGACCGTCTGCGGCCGGAACGCGTTGCGTACTTCGGGGCGATTGAAGGCGATCCGTACGGTGCCCTGGTCGACCGCCCGGTGATAGGTGATGTCGGTGAAGTCGAATCCCTCGACCACCTGCCATGCCTTCGGATCGAACAGTTCGGAGACCATGGGGCGAGCCTAACGGATCTGCTCCTCCGCCCATTCAGCCCACTGGCGCTGCGTGGTGGCGACACGCAGGCCGTACTCCAACGCCAGCCTTCCGAACACCGACAGGTTGTCCTGCCCGCTCTCCACGAAGTCCTTGATGCCCTCCATCTGCTCCAGACTCTTGCCCGCGATCTCGGACTGCCGCCGCAGATATACCTTGGCCTGCTGCGGATCCACCTGGGCCAGGAAGAACACGCGCAGCAGCATGTCGCTGCGCATGGTCCTGACCGGTTCCACGTCGGTGATCCAGTGGCGCAGCTCGGCCAGGCCCTCTTCGGTGATGGCATACTCCTTGCGGCCGCGCGGCCCCTCGGCCGCCACGCTCACCAACCCGGCATCGGCCAGTTTGCCGAGCTCGGCGTAGAGCTGGCTCTGCGTGGCCGGCCAGACGTTCGCCAGGGAGACGTCGAACATCTTCATCAGGTCATAGCCGCTCGCCGGTCCTTCGGAAAGCAGGCCGAGCACGGCATGTCGAAGACTCATATTCCTATATTGACATATCGAGGGCGCAGGTTCTACTTTCGACATGTCTACATAGGAATGTCATAGGGAGCTCGACATGCGCGGCCTGCTGGGATTCGCCCCCTGGATCATCTACGCGATCATCGCCACCGGCGACGAGTGGCGCTGGGGCGCCATCGCCGGCCTCGTCATCGCGCTGGTCCTCGTCGTCGTGGACCGCCGAGCGGGGCGGGCCTGGGACGAGATGGTGATCGAGTCGAGCGCCGCGGTGTTCTTCGCCTGCCTCACGGTCCTTTCGCTGATCGATCCGCATTCGTTCCTCACGCCGTACGGCCCGGCGCTGGTCAACGTCTGGCTCGCGGGCACCGCCTGGGGCTCGCTGGCCATCCGCCGGCCGTTCACGCTCGGCATCGCGCGCACCATGGCGCCCGAGCAGGCCTGGAACACCCCGGCCTTCTACCGGGTCAACGCGGTCATCACCACGGTCTGGGCCAGCGCGTTCACCGTCGCCGCCGTGTCGCTGGCGTTCGTGCTGGCCGCCGCGCCGCACGCGACCGCCGCGGTCATCGCCGTCAAGGTGATCACGTTCGCCGCCCCGGCCGTCTTCACCGCCCGCTACCCCAAGGTCGTCGAGGCCCGCGCCCGCCGGGCCGCAGCCGACAGGTAGGGGGAGGAATCGCGCCTGGAGGTTGCCCCGAAATCGGTGCTGTTGCACGAGACGAGACGTTTCGTCTTGACATCGAGGCGATGCGCCTGCAGACTCCCCTTTCGCGAGGCGGACCGTCTCGTCTCGTGAATATCCGCGCCGAGAAGAGGAGATGGGCTCCATACGTACCGCCGCCCAACTTGCACTCACCGAGATCACCAAGCGTTACGGCACCCGCGTCGTCCTGGACCGAGTGTCACTCACCATCAAGTCCGGCGAGCGAATCGGGGTGATCGGCGACAACGGATCGGGAAAGTCCACACTGCTCAGGCTCATGGCGGCCGCCGAACGGCCGGACAACGGCGAGCTCGTGGTCGTCGCGCCCGGCGGCGTCGGCTACCTGCCGCAGTCGCTCGCGCTGCCGCCGCACGCGACGGTGGCCGACGCCATCGACCTGGCGCTGGCCGATCTGCGAGAGCTCGAAGCCCGGGTGCGGGCAGCCGAGCGGTCGCTCGGAGAGACCGGTCTGGAAGCCCGCTTGGCCGCCTACGCGCGCCTGGTGGTGGAGTTCGAGGCGCGGGGCGGCTACGAGGCCGACGCTCGCGTGGACGCCGCGCTGTACGGGCTGGGGCTGCCCGCGTTGGACCGGGGCCGTCAGCTGGGCACGCTCTCCGGCGGCGAACGCGCCAGGCTCGCCCTGGCCGCCACACTGGCCTCCGCTCCTGAGCTGCTCCTGCTCGACGAGCCGACCAACGACCTGGACGACCAGGCGGTGGCCTGGCTCGAACAGCGCCTGCGCGCACACCGAGGTACGGTCGTGGCGATCACGCACGACCGGATGTTCCTGGAGCGGGTGACCACCGCCATCCTGGAGGTCGCCGACGGGCAGGTGCGCCGTTACGGCGACGGGTACGCGGGATTCCTGGCGGCCAAGGCCGCCGAACGCGCCGCGCAGGTACGGGCCCACGACGAGTGGAAGACGGAGCTGGACCGGCATGCCACGCTGGTGGCGGCCAACGCGGGACGGCTGGCGGTGATCCCGCGCAAGACGGCCAAGGCGGGCATGGGCACCGGGGCCTGGCGGGCGCGCTCGCGTACACACGGCGCCGCCGGGCGCATCCGGCAGTCCCAGCAGCGGCTACGGTGGCTCACCGACCACCCGGCGCCGCCGCCGCCCGAGCCGCTGCGCCTCACCGCCACCCTCGCGACCACGGGAGCCGCCGCGGAAGGCACCGCAGGAGCCGCCGGGGTAGCCGCCGTCGCGGGAGCCACCGCCGGGACCGAGGTGGTCGCGCTCGACGGCGTGGTGGTGGCGGGGCGGCTCCGCCTGGAGTCCTTGGCCGTCCGGACCGGTGAGCGGCTGCTCGTCACCGGCCCGAACGGAGCGGGCAAGACCACGCTGATGCGCGTTCTCGCAGGGGAGCTGCGGCCGGACGCGGGCGAGGTACGACGCACCGGCCGGGTCGGGTTCTTCCGGCAGGACGGGCCGACCGGGGCGGCGGAGTGGACCGTCCTGCGGGCCTACGCGCATGGGCGTCCCGGGAGCCCGGACGAGCACGCGGACGCGCTGCTCGCCCTGGGCCTGTTCCGGCCGTCCGACCTGGGGCTGCGCCTCGGGGAGCTGTCCTATGGGCAGCGGCGCCGGATCGAGCTGGCCCGGCTGGTGAGCGAGCCCGTCGACCTGCTGCTGCTGGACGAGCCGACCAACCACCTGTCGCCGATGCTCGTGGAGCAACTGGAGGAGGCGCTCGCCTCCTACCGTGGCGCGCTGGTGGTCGTGACGCACGATCGGCGCCTGCGGGCCTCCTTCGCCGGCTCCCGGTTGGAGCTGGACGAGGGCGTGGCGGCATAGCCGGTCACGGCCGTCCCAGATGGCCGCCTCGGAGTATGTCGGTCCGGATGACGCCCCAGGTCAGGGAACCTCGGCTCGTAGCTCTGCGAGTAGTTCGCCCTGGTCGGCGAGCATGTCGGTGAGGATGCGGCGGGCGGCCCCGAGCAGATCGGCCAGCTCAGGGGTGGCCAGCGTGTAGACGACGGTGCTGCCCTCGCGGATGGCGCTCACGATCCCGGCTCTTCGCAGCACGGCCAGTTGCTGGGAGAGGCTCGACGGCTCGATGTCGATCTGGGCCAGGAGTTCCCGGACGGGGAGCGGGCCTTCCTGGAGTAGCTCCAACACTTTGATGCGAGCGGGGTGGCCGAGAGTTCGGAAGAAATCGGCCTTGGCCTGGTAGACCTCCACGTGCATAGTGTCAGACTAATCCAGCGCACTTGCATAGTTCTTCAAGTCGTAACGTTGTTGGCTAAGATGACAGCGGGGACTAGGGAGTAGCCATGGGCCGAGGAAGAGCCAAGGCGAAGCAGACGAAGGTCGCTCGCCAGCTTAAGTACACCGATCACAACATCGACTACGACCGGCTCCGCAAGGAGTTGGGCGCCGACTCGCCGCATGACGAGATGCACCCGCCTACGGCGTCCGAGCAGGAGTCCGAGCACGCGCGCTGACGCGTGTCAGCTTCGCAGGGGCAAGGGTGACGAGCTTGAGCCGCCTGGCCTCCGGCGCCGGATCCGGCGCGGAGAGCTCCAGGCGGCCCAGCACTTCTCGGAGGATGACGCGCATCTCCAGGAGGGCGAGCTGGGCGCCGACGCAGAAGCGCCGGCCGCCGCCGAAGGGCATCCACGCCTTGCCGTGGGCGTCCGCGCCGTCCAGGAAGCGTTCGGGCCTGAATTCCTCGGGTGACGGCCAGATCGACGGGTCCTGGTGGATGAGCGCGATGAGCGGTGCCGCGTACCATCCCGCGGGCACCTCGTAGTCGCCCAGCCGCAGCGGGGCGTCGACCAGCCGGGGCGCCTCGAAGACGACCGGCCTGACGCGCAGCGCCTCCTTGACCACGGCATCGAGATACTCTTCGTCGTGCGGCAGCCGGTCGAGCACGTCCGGGGTGCGCAGCAGCCGCTCGAACGCCCACGCCAGCCCCGTGGCCGTCGTCTCGTGACCGGCGATGAGCAGGGTGATCAGCTCGTCGCGCACTTCCTGGTCCCCGAGCTCGGTTTCCAGGAGCCTGCCCAGCACGTCGGTGCCGCCCGGCTCGGCGCGCCGCCGGCCGATCTCGTCGAACAGGATCTCGTCGACGGCCGCGCGCAGCCGCAGGAACCGCGCGTACGGTGTGAACGGCAGACGTCGCGAGGCCTCGCGCAGCCGGGGCGGCAGCACCATCATCGCCGGCGAGCCGCCGACCTCGATCAGCTTCGGCAGCAGCACGCGTAGCCGGTCCAGCCGCTGGGCGTCGCGGATGCCGAAGACCAGCCGAAGTATGACCTCCAGCGTGATCTCCTGCATGCGGTCGCGCAGCCCGAACGGGGTGCCGAGCGGCCAGGTCGCGATCTTCTCGGCGGCGATGGCGGCGATCTCGCCCTCGTACCCGGCGATCTGCTTGGCGCGCAGCGGCGGGGTGAGCAGCCGCCGGTGCCGCCACCACGGCTCGTCGTCCAGGGTGAGCAGGGAGTGCGCGCCGACCATCGGCTCAAGGAAGTCGCGCCGGACGCGGCCGGCCCGTCCGCCGCCCTGGTCGAGCCGGTAGACCTGCTCGGCCAGCTCGGGGGTGGCGACGTAGACCTCGGGTGGGAAGCCGAAGAGGCGCACGGTGAAGATCGGGCCGTATTTGCGGCGGCACTTCTCGAGCGCGCCTACCGGGTCGCTCAGTAACCAGGCGGTCTGGAGCAGCGCGGGGAGTCTCGGTCCAGGGGGAAGCATCGTTCGACCTCTCTCCTCGTATATATACGTACGTCATATACGTTCGTATATATCGATAGCATAGAACGCGTGTCGAGAACAGAGCTCGGTGGATACCGGGAGAGACTCCTGGCGGCGGCGGTCAACCTCCTGCAGGAGAAGGGCTACGCCCGTACGACCGCCCGCGACCTGGTCGCCGCGTCGGGCACCAACCTGGCCTCCATCGGCTACCACTTCGGCGGCAAGGACGCCCTGCTCAACGAGGCGATCGTGGCCGCCTACGACGCCTGGATCGAGCACGTGGAGGAGTCGGTCTTCGGGGGGCCGCTGGCGAGCCCGAAGGAGATGCTCGAACGCGCCATGGTGGCCCTGGTCGACGTCTTCGCGGAGGTACGGCCGCAGCTGGTCCTGGCCGTGGAGGCATACCCGGCCGCCCTGCGCGAGGACGTGCTGAGGGAGAAGCTGGCCGCCGTCTACGCCAGGGCCAGGAAGGCGGGCGTCGACATGATCAACAGGGCGGCGGCGGAGCTGGGGGTGGAGCTGGGGTTCGCGCCGGACGCCCTGATCGCGGTCCTGATCGCGATCTCGGACGGCCTGATGATCCAATGGCTCCTGGACCCGGAGAGTACCCCGGACGCCCACCAGGTGGTGGAGGCGCTGGCCGCACTGTCGGACTTCATCGCCTGACCCCTGATCGCCTGACCCCTGATCGCGCGATCAGGACGCCGCGCAGGTGTCGTGGGTCGCGTCGAAGCCCTTCAGCGCCTCGGTGTCGTCGGTGCGGATGGGCTTGGTGCCCTTCCAGTCGTCGCCGATCACCAGCACCAACCGGCTCGTCTGCGCTCCCGCCACCAACCGCGTCGTGGACGTGAGCAGGTCCTTGGTCAGGGTCGGGACGCCCGTCTCGCCCTTGGGTCCGTAGAAGATCGTCGTCTTGGCGTTCGGCTTGCGGGCCGTGTCGCCGATCTTGGTGATGTGGTAGCCCCGCTGCTCCAACGAGGCGGCCACCTGTGTGCCGAGACCGGTGCGGTAGGTGCCGTTGCGCAGCTCGATCTGCATCTTGGACCTGGACACCTTGGTCTGCCCGCCCTTGACGCCCTGCACGCTCTCGTCCTTGGACACGATCTGGAACAGCTTCCCGGCCTGCGGCTGGACCCATTCCACCCGGCCCGGCTGGGTGAGTGAGTAGTGCCACGGCGTGGTGATGAAGCGGATCTGCCCCGCGTTGAGGCCCTGCAGGCTGGTCGCCAGGTCCTTCATCACGCCGGGGGTGAGGTCGGGGTCGGTGGTGACGGCCTTGGTGCCCGCGTCGAGGAAGTTGAAGAGTTTGGCCGGATCGGTGAGCGTCTGCCCGCTCATGACCTTCTTCACCATCGACGCGATGAACATCTGCTGGCGCTGGATCCGCCCGATGTCGGAGCCGTCACCCATGCTGTAGCGGGCACGGACGTAGCCGAGCGCCTGCTCGCCGTTGACCGTCTGCCGCCCGGCGGCCAGGTGGAGCAGCGCCTTCTTGTCGTTGACCGCCTCAGGAAGGCAGATCTCCACACCGCCCACGGCGTCGACCATGCTCTTGAAGCCGGTGAAGTCGACCTTGACGAAGTGGTCGATGTGGATGCCGGTGAGCGACTCGATCGTCTTCCAGGTGCAGGCGATGCCGCCGGAGTTGAACGACTCGTTGATCATGCCCAGGTGCGGCTGCTGGCCGGCCAGTCCGGCCTTGGCGCGGCAGGCGGGCAGCTGCACCAGTGAGTCACGCGGGAAGCTGACGACCATGGCGTTGTCCCGCTTCGACGAGACATGTGCCAGCATGATCGTGTCGGTACGCTCACCCGCGACGCGGTGGCCGTACTTGGCGTTCTTGCCGTCGCGCTGGTCGGAGCCGACGATCAGCACGTTCATCGCGGTGTCCGCCACCTTGGGCGGACGGGACGCGCCGAGGTCCTCGGCCGAGACGGCGTCGTGCTTCACGTTGCCGTACAGCTTGAGGTAGACGCCGACCGCGACGCCCGCGATCACCAGCACGATCGTCATCACGATCGCGATCGTCCACCTCAGCCAGCGTTTGCGGCCGCGTGCCGGAGCTTGTGGGGATGGTGGCGCGTCCAGCAGCCCGCGGTTCACGTGACTCCCATTGGACAGGGCCGCAGGCGGCCGCCGCCCATGGCCAAGACCTCCGCCGTACAGATCTCGGCCGGTTGGACCTGCCGAGTGTACTAAGCCGGATCGAGTGGGACCCGCTATTCGGGTAGTCGCACGCGCAACGACACGGCGCCGCGCAGGTCGAGCCAGGCCGCGCCCGGTCCGCGTACCAGGCGTAGCACGACCTCCTCGCAGCCGGGGCAGCGGGCGACCAGCCCCGGTTCGGGGCCATACACGCGGAGTTCGGCGACGGGGCCGGTCAGTCCGCAGCTCGCGCACCGTCCGACGGCCGCGGTGACGTCCACGGCGAAGATCTCGCTCAGCGGGCCGGCGAGGACGTTGCCGTCCAGATGTTCGGCGGTCATGTCAGTCTCCGGTCGGTGCCTTCTGCGGTCATGTCAGTCTCCGGTCGGGCCGAAGCGTTCGGTTCTGATGCGCTCGGGCGCGTGCCCGAGCGCGAGCAGCAGGTCGGCGGTCGCCTCGACGAACCCCGTCGGCCCGCAGACGTAGCACTCCGGCTCGAAGCCGGCAGGCCAGCCGCCTTCCGCCAGGTCGTCCAGCAGGATGCGACCGGCCGGCCGGGGCCAGCCGTCCGGCACGGCCCGCGTGTAGATGTAGCCGATGTCGAGCCCGGCGTCGGGACGGCGCAGCTCCTCGGCGTAGTAGCGGCTGCCGGGCCCGCGCAGCGAGTACAGCAGCCGGAACGGCACCCGGCTGCCCGCCCGGCGACGCTCACGGATCATGGCCATCAGCGGGACGATGCCTGAGCCGCCGCCGACCAGCAGCACCGGCGCGGTGTTCTCGGGCCGCCAGACGAACCAGCCGCCGACCGGCCCACGGATCTCCACCTGGTCACCGGGCTCCATGACCTCCGTGAGGTACGGCGAGACCTCCCCGTCGGGTACGCGTTCGACGGTGAGCTCGACCGTGTCTCCGTCGGCCGGGGCGGACATCGAGTAACTGCGCTGGGCGCTGTAGCCGTCCCCCGCGGTCAGCTTCACGTCAACGTGCTGACCGGCCAGGTGTCCTGGCCAGCCCGGCACCTGGAAGACCAGCGTGCGGGCGCTGGCGGTCTCGTCGCGCAGCGCGATCAGCCTGGCCGGTCGCCAGGTCAGCCGGCGCACCTAGTCGCCCTCGTAGCGCTGCTCGCGCCACGGGTCGCCGTAGTTGTGGTAGCCGGCGGTCTCCCAGAAGCCCGGCCAGTCCTCGTCGAGCAGCCGGATGCCGTGGATCCACTTGGCCGACTTCCACAGGTACAGGTGCGGCACCAGCAGCCGGGCCGGGCCGCCGTGTTGGGGTGCGAGCTCCTCGCCGTCGAACTTGTGGACGAGCCACGCCTTGCCGTCGAGCAGGTCCTCCAGGGGGAGGTTCGTGGTGTAGCCGCCGTACGAGTAGGCCAGCGCGTATTCAGCGGCCGACTCGACGTTCTCGAACAGCGTGTCCAGCGAGACGCCCTGCCAGCCGGTGCCGAGCTTGGACCATTTGGTGACGCAGTGGATGTCGACCGTCGGCGTCTCCTGCGGCAGCGCCATCAGCTCCGGCCAGGTCCACCGGTGGGTCTGCCCGGCCTCGGTGTCGATGGCGAACTCCCACCGCTCCAGCGGGATCCGCGGCGTCGGCCCGGTCGACAGCACCGGGAAGTCGTCGACCAGGTATTGACCGGGCGGCAACCGGTCGTCGTCGCCCCTGCGCCGACCCTGGAAGCCGCGCGAAATGATGCCCACCGGCACTCCCTTCAGCGGATCTCATGTTCAAGTACACGGTACTTCTTGCTTTGGTTATGCCAAGTCATGCGTATTGAGTACCGTTGGGGGACGTAAAAAGAGAGGAGCACGGGTGCCCAAGCAGGTGGACCATGAGGCCCGGCGTACCCAGATCGCCAAGGCACTGTGGCGGGTGGCACGGACCCGGGGGCTCGACCGGGTGAGCCTGAGAGAGGTCGCCGCGGCGGCGGACATGTCGCTCGGCCAGCTCCAGCACTATTTCACCAACCGTGAGGACATGATGGTCTTCGCGGTCGAGTTCATGAACAGGAAGAACGTCGAGCGCGTGGCCGAGCGCATGCTGGCCGCCGGGTCGCAGGCGCCGCGGGCCAGGCTTCGGGCCATCGTCCTGGAGATGCTCCCCGTCGACCGGGCGGCGGAGGCGGGCAGCCTGATCAACATCAGCTTCCTGCTGGAGGCCGCGCGCAGCGAGCCGCTGCGGGACTACGCCCGCAAGCGCGCGCTCGCGCTGCGTGGCGTGCTGGAGGGTCAGATCGCGCTGGCCATGCGGGCGGGCGACATCGACGGGTCCCGCGATCCGGCGGCCGAGGCGGCGCTGCTGGTCAGCCTGGCCGACGGGCTGCGCGCCAACTTCCACCTGGGCGTGCACACCGCCGAGGAGACGGTGGCGCTGATGGACGGGCAGCTGGCCCGGCTCTTCGGCGGTTGATCCAAGTCAGCTGTCTTGCTATGGTCGAAGCAATACAGCTGACTTGGAAAGGACGCGCCGCGTGAACAATCTCCGCCCTCCGCTGCACAGGGTCGATCCCAGGGCCAGACGATGGTGGACGCTCCAGGCGCTGGTGGTCCTGTCGGGGCCGGCGCTGCTGACGGCGCTGTGCCTGTTCGTGCTGTCGCTGCTGTTCTTCCCCGGGGCGCTGGTCTGGCTGGGGCCGCTGCTGCTGGTCGTCCTGGTGCTGCCCGCGGTCGTCTATCTGACGGTCATGCCGCGCTGGCGCTACCGGGTGCACGCGTGGGAGCTGGGCGAGCTCGCCGTCTACTCGGCCAGCGGGTGGTTCTGGCAGAAGCGCCGGATCGCGCCGCTGTCCCGGGTGCAGACCGTCGACACCATGCGCGGCCCCATCCAGCAGTCGCTCGGGCTGGCCACGGTGACCGTGACCACCGCCTCGACGGCCGGCAACGTGAAGATCGCCGGCCTGGCCGACGCCGACGCCGAGGAGCTCGCCCGCCGCATCGGCGCCGCGGCGCAGGCCGTACCGGGTGATGCCGCGTGAACGGACAAGACACGCAGTGGCGGCGGCTTGATGGGCGCGTCATCGCGGCGCACTGCTTCTGGTTGGTCGCGCCGCTGGCGACGTTCGGGCTGACCGCGCTCGCCACCGGTGGCCGGTTCGACCTGCGGGCCTGGATCACGCTCGGCTCGATCGCC
This sequence comes from Nonomuraea sp. CA-143628, assembly GCF_050942315.1. Taxonomy (NCBI): domain Bacteria; kingdom Bacillati; phylum Actinomycetota; class Actinomycetes; order Streptosporangiales; family Streptosporangiaceae; genus Nonomuraea; species Nonomuraea sp. CA-143628. The sequence continues at coordinate 13,586,150 of NZ_CP192072.1, read as the reverse complement.
CTGACCTTCGCCGTCATCAGCGCGAACGGCCTTGCGCGCTGGCTGCGCACCCGATACCGGGTGACCGGCGAGCACTTCGAGGTGCGCTCGGGGCTGTTCGTCCGCAGGCTCCGCTCGGTGCCGCTGAGCCGGATCCGCAACGTCGACCTGACCGCGAACCCCGTACACCGTCTCCTCGGCCTCGCCGTCCTGCGCGCGAGCACCGCCGACCGCGACGAGCTCCGGCTGGAGGCCCTGTCCCGGCAGGACGCGGCCCGGCTGCGCGGTGAGCTGCTGCGGCGGGCCGATACGCGGGAGAGCGCCGATCCGGTGCTGGCCATGTTCGATCCGCGGTGGGTGCGCTACGCGCCGCTGACGTTCTGGACAATCGGCGGCGTGTTCGTGGTCCTCGGCACCGCGTACCGGATCCTGAACGACATCGGGATCGAGCCGTGGCGCCTCGGCTTCCTGCGCGACCTCGCGGCCGGCGCGGTCTGGGTGACGATCCCGCTGACGTTCCTGGCCTTCTTGGTCGTCGGCAGTGTGGGGGCGACCGCGCTGTACGCCGAGAACTGGTGGAACTACCGCCTGGAATGGGCGGACTCCGGCACGCTCGCGGTGCGCCGCGGCCTGTTCACGACCCGATCGGTGTCGATGGACCGCGAGCGGCTGCGTGGCGTACTGCTGCGCGAACCGCTGCTGCTCCGGGCCGGTGGCGGCGCCAAGGTCACCGCCGTGGCCAGCGGGCTCGGCGACGACGAGGAGAACCGGCGCCGCAGCTCGCTGCTGCCGCCCGCGCCCCGCGCCGAGGCCCTGCGCGTGGTCGAGCGGCTGACCGGCAAGGCGGCCGACCGGACTCTGCTCCGCCATCCCCGCGTCGCGCTGCGGCGCCGCGTCATGCGCGGTCTGACGCTGGTCGTCCTGCCCGTGGCCGTCGTCCTGGCCGCGCTCGGCCTGCCGCTCGTCGCGGGCATCTTCCTGGTCGTGACGACACCGATCGTCTGGTGGCTGGCCCGGGACGCCTACCGCAACCTGGGTCACGCCGTCGATGGCGACTATCTGGTGGCGCGGTCCGGCACGTTCAGCCGCGACACGCTCGCGCTGCGCCGTACCGGCATCGTCGCCTGGACCTTCAGCTCCTCGCCGTTCGGCCGGCGGGCCGGTGTCGTGACGCTGACGGCCGCGGTGGCGGCGGGCGAGCAGGGCTACCGCATCCCCGACCTCGCCGCGGGCGACGCTCCGACGCTGGCGGAGGGGGCCGCGCCGGGCATCCTCACCGAATTCCTGGTTTAGGGAACCACGAGCATCCCAGGGGGTTTCGTGGTGTGTGACGGCCTTCACGTTGGCCAGCCGTTGAATGCGGCTTTTCCAGGGCAGAAAGAAAGGTGACGCTACTGGAAGTGAGTGCGAACCATGAGCGCGCGTGCGGTGCGAATCGACACTATCCGACACGTTCATTGCACAGTCCTTCGAGCGAGCGGCGAGCTGGATCACGCCGGCCGGGCGCGCCTGAGCGCGCGCATCCGGGAGGTATGGGACTGGTCCGACGGGCCCATCCTGGTGTTCGACCTGACTGACGTGGTGTTCTACGACTCTTCCCTGATCGGGGCGCTGGCGGTGGCGTTGCAGCGCGTACGGGCCACGCGCAGCGGCCGCATCATCCTGGCCAGCCCTCCCGACCGGCTGCTCACCGCTCTGGAACGTACCGGTCTGCTGGAGTACGTGGAGATCCGCGACGGTGTCCAGGAGACGGTGGCGGAGATCATGATCGAGCGGGAGCGGGGGCGGAAGCATAGGGCGGGCTCCGGCGGCGCGTCCGCCGAAGAGGGCCGCGGTGCGCGGGACTTCCGAACTGTTCTGCCGTATCTGCGGTAGATGTTCTGACTTACCGTCTCTGCGATAGACGTCCTGAGGCGTCAGACCTCGGGGGTGCCGGACTCGGCGCGATCAGCGTCGATCAGGTCGCTGAGCAGGGCGACGCTGGCCGCGGCGAGGTCGCGCAGCCTGGCCTCGGGAATGGCCGCCTCGCTCTCGAAGGCGCGTTGGACGGTCCGCGCGAGCAGGTCCGCCCGTCGCTCCGGACCATCGGCGGCGGCATCGCCTTCGGCGCGCAGGAAGCCCTCGAACGTGGCCTGGTAGGCGTAGCCGATCTCGTCGGTGCGCAGGTCGTCGCGGAGCAGGCCGTACTCGGCGAGCAGGTTGAGATAGTCGCGCGCCATGGTGCCGTGCCGCTCGTCGCGGGCGGTGTCGGGCGAGCTGGTCAGTTTGCCGAGCAGGTGGGGATCGGCCAAGAGGAACCCGCGCAGCAGCGGGCGGTTGGTGATGGCCACGAAGTAGGCGCGCGCGAAGTTGTGCAGCAGGCATGCCGTCGCGTCCTGCCGCAGCGCCTGCCGTAGCTCGTCCATGGCGTAGAGCACCTCGCGGGCGAAGACCACGCCGAACAGCTGCTCGCGGGTCTTCCAGTGCAGATAGACCGTGCCCTTGCCGATGCCGGCTCCCTCGGCCACGTCGTCGATGGTCACCCGCCGGTAGCCGTGGCGCAACAGCAGGTCGGCTGCCACATCGAGGATGCGGGTGGCCCGTTCGGCGCGCTGCCGCGGGTCTCGGAGTCGTTCGGCGTTGGCGCTCACGTAGGGACCGTATGACCCCATACGAGATCTGGTCAACTCATATTTGTCGATTGACTATCTTTCAAATTTCGTCATACAGTCACGTCGACACAGCGGCAACACCTGCGACTGGAGCGAGTCATGAACAGCACCCGCGACAAGACCGTCCTCGTCACCGGCGCCACCGGGAACCAGGGCGGCGCCACCGCCCGCCACCTGCTCGCCGACGGCTGGCGGGTCCGCGCCCTCGTCCGGGACGAGAGCGCCCCCGCGGCCGCCGAGCTCGCCGCCGCCGGCGCCGAGCTCGTCCGCGGCGACCTGGACGACCGCGCCTCCATCGACGCGGCGGCCCGTGGTGTGTACGGCATCTACAGCGTCCAGTCCGCCAACGACAACGAGATCGCCCAAGGCATGAACGTCGCGGACGCCGCCAAGGCCGCGGACGTGCGGCACTTGGTGTACTCCTCGGTCGGCGGCGTCGAGAGCCAGAACCGCTTTTACGTGGAGCACGGGTGGGGCGCCATCGACAAGTGGCAGATCGAGGAGCGCATCCGCGAGCTGGGGGTGCCCGCGACGATCCTGCGCCCCGCCGGTTTTATGGAGGACTTCACCAGCCCGGCGCGGTTCTTCCAGAACGGCTCGCTCAACGTGCCCTGGCACGACGACCTGGTCATGCAGCTCATCGCCATCGACGACACCGGCGCCTTCGCCGCGCTGGCCTTCGCGGACCCGGACACCTACCTGGGGCAGGCGATGGAGATCACCGGCGATCGGCTGACCGCCCCGCAGATCGCCGCCGCGCTCGGCACGGCGGCCGGTCGCCAGATTCCGCACTCCCAGATTCCGCTGGACGTCCTCTGGGAGCACGACCCCGAGGTCGCGAAGGTCTTCACCTGGGCGAACGAGACCTACTACGACACCGACCTCGAGCCCCTGCGCAAGGCCAACACCACCCTCACGGATTTCAGCACCTGGCTGAACCGCTCGGGCAAGGCGCGGCTCCTGGCGCAACTGGACTCCCTGCCAGGCGCCTGACCGGCCCACCCATCGTCATCGGCCCCCATCATCGGCCCTTGGTAGGTCGCGGCTCGGGCCTGAGCGTTCCGGCGAGTGTGCTGGAATTTGCGGGTGACTTCGGAGACGCGGCGCGGAAAGGCGCCAGGCCGGCTCGCCCAGTCGGCCACGGCGGCGATCGGCGCCTCGGTCCTGCTGACGATCGCCATCAGCCTCCTCGGCCCGTCCGTCATGGTCCCTGCCCTGAGCGGCCCCGCCTGGCAGCCGCCGTACTCCCTGAACCTGCACCCCGCCCCCCACCTCGTGGTGGGGCTCGGCGCGGCGGCGATCGTGCTCGGCGCGCTCGGCTCGCTGGGCCTGCTGCTCGCCGGCGGTCGGTGGTCGCCGGATCCTCGGCTGCTGGTGCGTCTCGGCTGCCTGGCCGCCGCGCTGCTGGCGTTCCTGCCTCCGTCGGGCTCCGGTGACCACCTCAACTACGCCGCCTACGGACGCATGGTGACGTTGGGCGTCAACCCGTACACCCACGGAGCCGTCGACCTGCCCACCGATCCCATCGCTCGCGCGGTGGAAGCCCCCTGGCGTGAGGAGCCGAGCGTCTACGGCCCGGTGGCGACGGCCGTGCAGGCCCTGGCGAGCTGGATCGGCGGCGACTCGCTCCGGCTGACCATCTTCGTCCTGGCGCTGGTCAACGCGGCCGCGTTCATCGCGACGGGCCTGCTGATCGACCGGTTCACCCGGGACGATCCCGCCAGACGGCTGCGGGCGGCCCTGCTCTGGACCGCCAACCCGCTGCTGCTCTACCAGTTGGTCGCCGGCATGCACGTCGACACCCTGGCCATCGCCTGCATGGTCGCCGCCCTCCTGGCCCGGAGCCGCCCGGTCGGATCCGGGCTCCTGCTCGGCCTCGGCGTGGCGGTGAAGATCAACGCGGGCCTCGTGGCGCTCGGCCCCGCCTGGGAGCTGTGCCGGCGCCCCGCCCGCCTGGCCCTGATGGCGGGCACCGCGCTGGCCGTGGTGGTCGTCGGCTACGTGATCGTCGGTTCCGAGGCGATCGGCCCGATGACCCGCACCAGCAAGTCGATCTCGCTGGCCTCGTTCTGGAAACTCGTCCAGGGCTGGCTGCAGTCGATCGTCGGCGCGGGCAGCGCCTACCGGGGCGAGATCCAGATCGGCTCGCTGCTGGTGCTCGCTCTGGTGGCGTGGTCGCTGTTCCGCCTGATGTCCAGGTCCGACGGCTACCAGGGCTATGCCAACGCCCATGGGTCGGCGGGGCTGAGTGCCCCCGTCGTGGCCGCCGTGATCGTCATCGCCTACCTGTTCGCGACTCCGTACATCCTGCCCTGGTACGACGGCCTGGCGTTCGGGATGCTCGCCCTGATCGGGGCGTCGGCGCTCGACGGGCTGCTGTTCACGCACCTGCTCGTGCTGTCGCTGGCCTACCTGCCCGCCCGCGTCCTCGACGGCGTCATGCCGCAGGACCTCGACTGGCTCCGTACGGTGGTCAGGTCGCGGATCGCTCCGTGGGCCCTGTTCGCGCTGACGGTGGCTCTGGTGTGGTGGTCGTGGCGAGTTGCAAGGCGCGTACGGACGCCGCGAGCGTCAACGGCACCGCCACCGTGAGCGCCATGGCCGGGATGGCGATGCCCGAGTCGTTGATCAGAAACCCGATGAACGCGCACGTCAGCGCCCCGAACAGGCCCGCGCGGAGCGTCGGCGCGAGCGCGTACGCCTGGCCGAGCGCCGGAGCGCCCCAGCGGGACGGCCGGTTGAGCACCCAGAAGAGGAACGCGAGCGCGACCAGCGTGAGCAGCGTGAGAGACCAGTTCCCGACGGTGACGCCGATCATCGCGCTGAACTTGCGCCCGATCACCGTCCACGCCTGACCGTCGATGATCTGCTGGACGAAATTCCCCAGATGGGTACGCTGTGCCGCCGGCCGCAGCCAGTCGAACAGCGAGATGCCCCCGATGAGCACCGCTCCAGCCACTCCGACCAGCAGCAGCTTCACGATCGAGACCCGCCGCCCGGCGAGCAGGATGAGGAAGACGGCCAGCCCGATCACGAAGGCCGGGACCCCGCCGAAGTCCGCCCCCCACGACGGCCACCCATCGGCGAACACCGCCAACGCCCCATATGCCCCGCACACCATCACCGTCACGAATCTCGACACGCCCCGCTTGAGCAGCCACTGAGCGACTCCGGCCAGCGCGAGCACGGTCCCCGTCGCGTACACGGCGAAGGCGATGTTGGAGAACCCGTAGAACCGCCCCCCGGTGACAGGCTCGTAGCCGGTCACCGCGTTGACCTGCAACTTCGAACCGGTCATCACGTCGATGAGCAGGGCGACGGAGGTGATGCCCGCGACCACGGTCAGGGGCCCGAGCACGTGCGCCCGCCACGGCCCCGCGAAGGCCAGCCCGGTGATCAGCGCGGCGAAGGCGAGGATGGTCACGATGACGCCGAGCATCGGCAGAGGGAGGGCCCACCACGGCACCAGCTGCGCCAGGAACGTCGAGACGGCGATGGACCCACTGACCACGGCCACTACTTGGACGACGGCCAGCAGCCGAGAAGCGCTCGCCGCCTCGTAGCCCGGCAGAGCCCCCGCCGACCCCGCCGACTCCGCTGACGGCCCTCCGGCGTCACCGTGAGTCCCCGCAGAGATGGGTTCCGCGGCCCCGGCCTCAGCGGACGCCGCTACACCGGACCCGGCCTCAGCAGATGCGGCCACATCGGACCCGCTCTCAGCGGACCCGGCCTCGACGGGCGTCGCCTCGCCGGACGCGACCCCCGCAGGCGTGGCGTCGGTGGCCGTTTCACCGGCGGAGACGGAGACGGAGGCGGAGCGGCGACGGCGGCGGAGGGCCAGGGCGGCGAAGGCGTAGAAGAGCAGCTGTACCGTCACGAACACCGCGAAGAATGGCCCCCGGACGTCCCGAAGCACCTGGCTGGCCAGGTCGCTGTCCGACAGCTCGTTGACCGTGTCGACGGGTGTGGCCGCGCTCGCCGTACCGTCGGTCTGCCAGGCGCGTCCGACCACCTCGCGCGGCGCCTCCAGACCCAGCAGCTCGATCGCGGTGGCGGTCAGGTCGGTGATCGTGACCAGGGCGTCCTGGCGGGTGGAGGTCGCGGTCAGGAAGCCGTGCTGGTACGGCCGCCCGCTCGGGGAGGGGCCGGTGGCGATGGCGACGTGGAGGTGGGGGTTCGGGGTGATGTCGGAGACGCCCGCCACCAGGACGGTCGTGTCGCCCGGCAGCCTGCCGAGCAGGTCGCCGACGCGGCGGTCCGCCTGTGCGGCGGCGGCCTGCCGCGTCGCGGTGGGGAGAGGGGTCGGCACGCCGTATTCGTCGAGCGGCCGGCGGGCCCAGGCGTCGGCCAGGTCGGCGGCGTCCAGGACGATCAGGTTGAAGGGAGCCGGGTCGCCGAGAGCTTCCGGCATGTCGACGTATGTGGCGACTTTTCCGGTCGCGTCGGCGGCGGCCACCGCGGCGCCGGGCCCGATGGCGGCGACATGGCCCCCCGAGGACGTCACGAGCTGGCCCAGGGTGCCGAGCCGCGCGTCGTACCCAGTCTCGGCCTGATACGCGGCCAGCTCCGACCAGCCCGGAACCGTGGCGCCCTCGCCGCTGACCTGGGGCGTCGGGACAGCGGGGCACCCACGCTCGGGCGTCCCGGCCCGCTGGCCCGCCGACACGGTCAGCCACCCGGCTATCGGGCAGGTGATGCCGCGGTCGGGCGGCGGCACGGCACGCGTGGACAGCGACGCGGAGCCGCCGTGGGCGACCAGCTTCCACAGGTTGGGGGTACGGGTTTCGTCCAGGTCACTCCACTGGAGCCCAGGCACCCCGATGAGCGCCACACGGCCGCGCGCGGACGATGCCGAGGCGGGACCCGTACCGGATGCGGAGGCTGCGGCGGCCGGGCCGGCGCCGAAGAGGAGCGCCAGAACGGTGGCGAGGAGCATCGCGACGAAGACCAAGGCGGCCGGACGATGGCCCCGACGTCGGGGGGCTTCTTGAGGCAGTCGTCCGGGCGATTCTCGCGGCATTGGAGGGCGGTCCGAGGTGGGGGAGGCCGCGCTGAAGGTGGCGTGCGGCATGTGCGGGACCCCCAGTATCGACGCGCTCGATCAACAACAGCCACGGTAACGTGCCACACCGTGACAGGTGGCAGGGCGACGACGATCCGGCGGCAGTGGTGGGCGTGGGCGATTGCCGCCCTGGTCATCGCGGTGGCCGTCGCACCGCTGGTACAGCAGTGGCTGACCAATCCCGACGACCAGCGACTGGTCGATCTGGACGTGTACCGGACCGGCGGGCAGATGATCCTCGACGGCCGGGCCGTCTACGAGTTCGCGACGCCCGCACCTCAGCTGCTGCCGTTCACCTACCCGCCGGTCGCGGCGATGCTGGCCGTCCTGCTGGCCAAGATGTCCTGGGATACCGCCCAGTGGGTGTGGACCGCCGGGGTCTTCGTGTCGCTGGCCGTCGTGGTGGCGTACTCCTTCCGAGGGGTACTGGGGTGGGCGCGGTACGCGCCGTGGCTCTTCGCCTTCCTCATGGTGGCCTGCACGTACTTGATGCCGATCCGCGACCAGGTCCGGTTCGGGCAGGTGGACATTCTGCTGGTCGCGTTGTGCCTGGCCGACTGTGTGGCCAGGCGGCCGTGGTGGCCTCGGGGGTTCCTGATCGGGCTGGCCACGGCGGTGAAGCTCACGCCGGGCGTCTTCCTGATCTACCTGCTGGTGACGCGGCAGTGGCGGACGTTCTTCATGGCGGCCTTCGCCGCGGCGCTGCTCACGTTGCTGCCGTTCGTGGTGATTCCGCAGGACGCGGCTGATTTCTGGTTCTCCGCGCTGTTCGATCCCAACCGGCTCGGCGCGAACGCCGCCACCACCAACCAGTCGATCCGCGGCATGCTGATCCGCCTGTACCTGCCCGACGCGCTGACGTCCGTGATCTGGATCGCCCTGGTGGCGGTCGTGGGCTGGTACGGCTTCCGCGGGGCGCGCGCCGCGTACCAGGCGAAGGACCCGATCACCGCCGTCGCGCTGGTCGGGCTGATGGCCGTGCTGCTTTCCCCGGTCGCCTGGATCCACCATCTCGCCTGGGTGGTCGTGGTGCTCGGGGCGATCGTGGGTGACGGGCGCGATCCGGTCAGGGTGCGGGTGGCCGTGGGGGTGTGGTTGTACTACGTGCTGCCCATTCCTTGGTGGGGCGTGGCGTTGAAGGTGGCGGGGGTGCCGGTGCTCGACAAGATCGTGCAGGACGGCTACGGACTGGGGGCGCTGGGTCTGGTCTGGTTGTTGGCCTCCTGGTTGCCGAAACGGCGCGACGTGGTGTGACAAACGATTACCCTCTGTTACGTGCTGATTACCGTATGGGTCATGGTGGGGCTCGTTTCCGGGGTGAGTGGCGTGGCCATTGGCTACAGAGCGCTCAAGCAGGCCAGGGCCGCTCTCGACGAGTGCCGGGAGACGCTGGTCTTGCAGACGAGCGAGGGCAAGGGCGATCTCAAGGCCATCCGGGACGTCGCCGTGTGCCGTTACGACGCGCTGGAGGAGATGACCGGGCGGTTGTCGTTCTCGATCGCGATGATCAACGGGCTGGGTGACGGCATCGTACTGACCTCGATCAACGGACGAACCGAGACCCGCACCTATGTACGCCCGGTGGTGAGCGGCAAGGGAGAGGAGCCGCTGTCCCCGGAGGAGGAGCAGGCGGTGCGAGCCGCCCGGCTGGGTCACGGCCCGCTGATCGACGCACAAGCGGGCAGATGGTAAAGAACGGAAAGGTCCGCACTACCCGCCTACCTGCGGATACTCTGTAAGCATGCCCAGACTCGCCTATCTCGGACCGGAAGGCACCTTCACCGAAGAGGCCCTGCGGCTCCTCGCGCCCGAAGCCGAGCGTCTGCCCCGCGCCAACGTCCCCGCCGCCCTGACCGCCGTCCGTAACGGCGAGGCCGACGGCGCGGTCGTCCCGCTGGAGAACTCGATCGAGGGCGCGATCACCACGACGCTCGACGAGTTCGCCTGGGGCGAGCCGCTGCTGATCACGGCGGAGCTGCTGCTGCCGGTGCGCTTCTCGCTGCTGGCCCGGCCCGACACCGAGATCGTGCACATCAAGCGGGTCTACACGCATCCCGCGGCCATCACGCAGTGCCGCGCGTTCTGCGCCCGGGAGTTGCCCGACGCGGTCGTGGTGGCGGCGCCTTCGACGGCCGCCGCGGCTCAGGAGGTCGCGCTGCCCGGCTCGCCGTACGACGCGGCCATCGCCGCGCGCATCGCGGGCGAGCACTACGGGCTGGTGGAGCTCGCCGACGACATCGGCGACCGCAACGACACCGTGACGAGGTTCGTACGGGTGAGTCGTGGGGGAGAGCTGCCCGCGCCGACCGGCTACGACCGCACCACGCTCGTCGTGTTCCTGGCCGACGACCACCCGGGCGCGCTGCTGGAGATGCTGACGGAGTTCTCCGTACGCGGGGTCAACCTGACCCGCATCGAGTCGCGGCCCACCGGCGGCGGCATCGGCCGTTACTTCTTCCACTTCGACTTCGAGGGACACGTCGCCGACGCGCGCGTGGGCGAGGCGATCTCGGGGCTGCACCGCATCTGCGGCGACGTGCGATTCCTGGGCAGCTACCCGCGTGCCGACGGTGTCGCGCCGCAGATCAAGAAGGGCACGGCCGACCCGGAGTTCGCCGAGGCGGGCGAGTGGCTGGCGCGAATCCGCGCCGGACGCGTCTAATCCTGAGGCGGGCGGTGGCCGGGCGCCGGTAGCCTTTATGCGTGATTGACCTGCGTACCCTTCGTGAGCATCCCGACCGGCTACGGGCCTCGCAGCGTGCCCGCGGCGAGGACGACTCGATCGTCGACACGCTGCTCGACCTCGATGAGCGCCGCCGCGCCGCGCTGACCTCGTTCGAGTCCCTGCGCGCCGAGCAGAAGAGTCTGGGCAAGTCGGTCTCCAAGGCGCAGGGCGACGACAAGGCCGCGCTGCTTCAGCGGGCCAAGGACCTGGCCGGCCAGGTCAAGGCCGCCGAGGCGGAGGCCGAGACGCTGGGCGCCGAGCTCGACGAGCTCGTGCAGTCGGTGCCCAACATCGTCGACGAGGACGCGCCCCACGGCGGCGAGGACGACTATGTCGTGCTCGAGACCTACGGCGAGCCCCGCGTGTTCGACTTCGAGCCGAAGGACCACCTGGAGCTGGGTGAGCTGCTCGGCGCCATCGACATGGAGCGGGGCGCCAAGGTGTCCGGCTCGCGGTTCTACTTCCTCAAGGGCGTCGGCGCGCGCCTGCAGCTCGGCCTGCTCAACATGGCCATGCAGCAGGCGATCGCCAACGGGTTCACCCCGATGATCACTCCGGTGCTGGTCAAGCCGGAGACCATGCAGGGCACCGGCTTCCACGTGGCCCACGACAAGGAGATCTACCGTCTCCCCGAGGACGACCTCTACCTGGTCGGCACCTCGGAGGTGGCGCTGGCGGGCTACCATGCCCAAGAGATCCTGGGCGGCGGCGAGCTGCCGCTCCGCTACGCGGGCTGGTCGTCGTGCTTCCGCCGGGAGGCCGGCTCCTATGGCAAGGACACCCGCGGGATCATCCGTGTCCACCAGTTCGACAAGGTGGAGATGTTCTCCTACGTACGTCCTGAGGACGCGCGCGAGGAGCACCAGCGGCTGCTCGCCTGGGAGCGGGACATGCTCGCCAAGATCGAGGTGCCCTACCGCGTCATCGACACGGCGGCCGGAGACCTGGGGATGTCGGCGGCCCGCAAGTTCGACTGCGAGGCGTGGATCCCCACTCAGGGGCGCTACCGCGAGCTGACCTCCACGTCCAACTGCACCGAGTTCCAGGCCCGTCGGCTGGGCGTGCGTTACCGCGACAAGGACGGCAAGCCGCAGCACCTGGCGACGCTCAACGGCACGCTGGCGACCACCCGCTGGATGGTCGCGATCCTGGAGAACCACCAGCAGGCCGACGGCTCGGTCGTGGTGCCCGAGGCACTGCGCCCGTATGTCGGCCTCGACGTCCTGGAGCCACCCAAGTAGACGCCTGTACCGGCTCAGGCGGTCCGCGTCTGAGCCGGTCTCAAAGCGTCTGAGCCGGTCTCAAGGCGCCTGAGTCGGTTCCAGCGGTGAGTAGGTGGCCGTGCGGCGATGGAGGTCGCGTCTGATGAGCGCGCCGCTCGCCGCCACCACTCCCGCCGTCATGACGACAGCGGCCCCCACCGCCACGGCGTACGAGCCCGGCATCCCGTGGGCCCAGCCGTAGAAGGGCATGTACACAGCCGCGTACACCAGCGGCGCCGCCCCGAACCCGACGGCCACCGTCACACCCCTGGCCTGCCCGGCGATGGCGACGAGGAAGCACACCATGGCCCCGAGCGCTGTCACGCCGGCCGCCGGATCGCGGTCCGCGCCGAGCATGGCGTACAGCCCCACGCACACCACCAACGCGGACACGGCGTAGACGCCGCCGAGCCGCCGCATCCCCGTCCCGACGGCGCCGAGCAGCATCAGGGCGGCGAGGACCAGCGCCACGCGCTGTTCGGGGTCCAGGTTCGCCGTCTCGTCCCCGGCGAACGCGAGCGGCTCCGGCCATCCCACCCGCCGCCACGTTCCTGCTACGTCCCGTACGAGCACGCCGTCGAGCCCGTCGGCGACGACCACGACATGACCGCCGGGCCGAGCCTGTACGGCCAGTGCCAGGGACCTGGGCCCGACCGTGGACCGCCTGGCCAAGCGGTCGTACTGATCATCTGACAGGCTCCAGGAGGGGCGCCACGTCTTGCCCCCGTCGTCGGACTCGGCGACCGCCGGCCGCCCGGGAAGCACCCGGTAGCACCGCTGGGCCTGTCCGGGCACGCAGGCGGCGGTCTGCGGCGGCCGCACCTGTCGGCCGTAGTACGCGGACCAGGTGACCCCGCCGTCCACGGAGGAGATCCCTGTGGGGGAGCCCTGATCGCGGCCGGCGATCAGCACGATGATCTGATCTCCGTCCACCTGTACGGAGTCGACCACGGAAGGCGGTTCAGCGGCCGCCGCCACGGCGAACAGGGCCAACGGCACGATCGCCGCCACCCGCCACCGATCGGGGAGCCCTCTCAGACGCTCCGGAAGCCCGGCCAGACGCTCCGAGAGCCCTTGGAGCCACCAGTGATCCGCCCGACGCTCCAGCGGCGCTGTCAGACGCTCTGAGGGGCCCACCAGGCTCCTCCGGTGAGCGCGCCAGGGCCAGAGGCGCTTGAACAGACGGCCGTTGAGTAGCAGCACGAACACGGCGACCAAGGTCGCTGGGTGACATAGCCACGCGTACCTCATATATGGGCCGATGGCGGTGAAGGATCAGAGGTTCGACCGCTGTGTGAGTTGAGTCACACCTGTGACCGGGCTGTCACCACAGCGCGTGTCGGGGCCCAGAAACGCGAAAGACCGAGGCCCGCTGGAAGCGAACCCCGGTCTGTCTCGCTGCTACAGGTCAGATGGCACGGACCTGCGAGGCCTGGGGCCCCTTCTGTCCCTGCGTGATCTCGAACTCGACCCGCTGGCCGTCTTCAAGGCTGCGGTAGCCGTTGCCGACGATCTCGGAGAAGTGCACGAACACGTCCGGCGCACCGCCGTCCGGGGCGATGAAGCCGAAGCCCTTCTCGGCGTTGAACCACTTGACGGTTCCCTGAGCCATAAAAGCTCTCCCTCAGGATGTGAATCTATGGGACCCGCACCTCGCGAGTCCCGGTGTGTCGTACAGCAAGCACCCGGGGTGGCTCAGACAAAGTCATGCTGGTTTTCACTACGGGATCAGCTAATACAACGCCATCACATCTAACACCATTCTGGCGCGTTGGTGTTCCCGTCCCTAGGAAGATTTCTGGCCGGCGGCATGACCGGGCAAACTGGAACCTGTTATGCGAAGCCTTGCAACGCCGCGTCTTGTGGCCACCGACCTCGACGGAACCGCTCTGCGGACCGACGGAACCGTCTCTCCCCGTACGGCAGCGGCGTTCGCGAGAGTCGAAGAAACTGGTGCCGTCCTCGTGTTCGTCACGGGTCGCCCGCCTAGATGGATGAGCAGTGTGGCGGGTGCGGTGCGTCACCGAGGGTTGGCAATCTGTGCAAACGGTGCGTTGATCTACGATCTGCATACCGAACAGATAGTGGAATCTCACCTCATCACGGTCGAGGTACTCGAGCAAGTCGTCGCTCAGCTAAGAGCGAACGTGCCCGAACTCGCATTTTCGGTCGAGTATGAAGGTGGTTTTGCGCACGAGTCCGATTTCCCACTCGGCGGTTGGGACAGCAAGGCGATCGGCGGTCTGCGCGTCGGCGCGGCGACGCTGACCTCACGACCCTGCGCCAAACTGCTGGCCCTGCACCCGGACATGGCTCCCGACCCGCTGCACGAGGCCGTGTGCGGGCTCGTGGGACACCTGGTGACCCCCACGCACTCCAGCGGCCGAGGGCTGATCGAGATGAGCGCCCACGGTGTGACAAAGGCCACCGCCCTGGCCGCGCTCGCCGAAAGCTACGCGATCAAGCCATCACAGGTGGTGGCGTTCGGTGACATGCCGAACGACCTGCCCATGCTGGGCTGGGCCGGTACGTCCTACGCGGTCGCCAACGCGCACCCTGACGTACTGGCCGCCGTGGACCATGTGACGGCGGCCAACAACGACGACGGTGTCGCGCTCGTAATCGAAGAGCTTTACAGGTAGGGGCCCGAGCCGCCGTGCGGCCGCTGCGAGTCGTCACCGTGGGGCACGCCGGGCAGCGCCCTGCGCATCTGCTCCAACTGGGCGCGCGCCGCCATCTGCTGCGCGAACAGCGTCGTCTGGATGCCGTGGAACAAGCCTTCGAGCCAGCCCACCAGCTGGGCGTGCGCGATGCGCAGCTCGGCCTCGCTGGGCGGCGTGCCGTTCTCGTCGGTGAAAGGCAGTGACAGCCGTTCGAGCTCGTCTACCAGCTCGGGGGCCAGGCCGTCCTCGAGCTCCTTGATGGACGACTCGTGGATCTCCTTCAACCGCTTACGGCTGGCCTCGTCGAGAGGAGCCGCCCGGACCTCTTCGAGAAGCTGCCGGATCATGCTGCCGATGCGCATCACCTTGGCGGGCTGCTCGACGAGGTTCGTCACCGAGCGCTCATCCTCGCCGTTATCACCCTGACCCTGGAAGTCCGGGCCCACCACCACGATGTGGGGGGTGTTGTTGTCCTCAGCATTCATAACACTCACCGTACTAGCAGGATTTTGCCGATGTGCTCTCCCGATTCCATCATTCGGTGCGCCTCCGCGGCCTCCGCCATGGGCACCTCCGCGTACACCACGGGGCGTACCGCTCCCGCGCTGATCAGCGGCCATACGTTGTCGACGACGCCGCGTACGATGACGCCCTTCTCATCGGCCGGGCGGGCGCGCAGCGTGGAGCCGTGGACGGCCGCCCGCTTGGCCATCAGGGCGCCCAGATCGATCTCGGCCTTGGCGCCGCCCTGCAGCCCGATGATCACCAATCGGCCGCCCGTACGGAGTGCCCGGATATTTCTGGACAGGTATTTGGCGCCGATGATGTCGAGGATCACATCGGCCGCCACCCGCTCGGCGAAGTCCTCCTCGTGGTAGTCGACCGTCTCGTCGGCGCCCAGCTCCTTGAGGCGCTCCAGCTTCGCCGCCGACCCGGCCGTCGCGGCCACCCGTGACCCGAACGCCTTGGCCAGCTGGATCGCGAACGTCCCGATCCCGCTCGCCCCGCCGTGCACCAGCAGCGTCTCGCTGCGCCGCAGCCGGGCGGTCATGAACACGTTGGACCAGACCGTGCACGCCACCTCGGGCAGCCCGGCCACCTCGACCAGCCGTACGCCCTCGGGCGCGGGCATCACCTGCTGCCACGGCACGGCCACCCGCTCGGCGTAGCCGCCCCCGGCCAGCAGCGCGCACACTTCATCACCCGGCGTGACATGCTCCACATCCTCGCCGATTTCGACCACCACGCCGGAGACCTCCAGACCCGGGTACGGAGGCGCGCCGGGCGGCGGATCGTAAAATCCTTGACGTTGGAGGAGGTCGGCCCGGTTGACCCCGGCGGCCGTCACCTCGATGAGGACTTCGCCCCGGTCAGGACGCGGATCCGGCACCTCGCGCCACTCCAGAACCTCTGGTGCTCCGGGCCTGGTGATCTCGATGGCTCGCATGCAATCACCGTAGCCGGGCAAGGAAGTTATAGGTTGGCGACCACTGCCGCGAGTCATGGCGTTAACCTGCAATGTATTTGCTGCCCCTTTACACCCACCAGGGGGAGAAACACGGTGGCAAGACACGATCGAGAGGAATCTCTCGAGGAACAGCTGGCCTGGCTGGACGCGATCAAGGAGACGGAAGAGGCTCCGATCTCGGTCAGCGCCTCTGCCTCGGAGGACTCCGTCGCTTCGCCGTACCCCCAGGACCCTTGGCTCTCGGTGCCGTCCCAACACGAGACGCCGACGCCGCTGTTCAGGGCCGCGGTCGACTCGGTGTACGGCACGACGCCCGCGGAGGACCTCGCCGACGGGGGGAGCCCGCCGTCCGGCACGAAGGATCTCGGTACGAAGGACTTCGGCAAGCAGGACATCGGTACGAAGGACTTCGGCAAGCAGGACATCGGCACGAAGGACGACGCCCAGCCCGTCTCGCCACCGATGAGCCTGGGCAAGGCCGACGACGGGTTCCTGCCGCTCAAGCCGCTGCCCCGGCCCGACGACACCGACGCCTACTCGCTGCTGTCGTACCCGGAGCCGGCGAAGAAGCCGGTGGTCGAGGAGGCGGAGGAGGAGACGAAGTCCGCCTGGCCCGTGCCGCCGGAGTGGTCGCGCCCGACGGAGACGTCCGAAGAGCCGCGCCCGGCCGAGAAGGCCGAGGAGTCTTCCCAAGGCGCCTTCGAGCCGCCGCCCGCGGAGGACGCCACGGAGCCACGGCTGGAGGTCCCGCTGACCTTCGACAAGTCGCTGAACTTCGACACGCCGCCCGCGTTCGACCCGCCCGCGTTCGACTCGCCGGCCTTCGACAAGCCCGCGTCCGAAAAGCCGCTCTTCAACAAGCCGGGCTTGGACAAGCCGCTGAGCTTCGATCTGCCGCTGAGCTTCGACAAGCCACCGGCCGCCGAGAAGCCCCCGGCCGTCGACCAGCCGTCCGCCTTCGACAAGCCGTCGGCTCTGGACAAGCCGTCGGCCCTCGACCAGCCGTCACAGCCGCGCGCTTTCGAGGAGTCACGCGCCTTCGAGGAGCCGCGGACCCTCGACGAGCCGCCCCCTCGCGCTTTCGACGAGACGAAGCCGCCGTCCCGGCTGTTCGACGAGACGAAGCCGCCGTCCCGGCTGTTCGACGAGCCGAAGCCGTACGAACGGGACCGCGCCTACGAGCAGGACCGCTCCCATGAGCCTGAGCGTTCCTTCGAGCGGGACCGTTCCCACGAGCAGGACCGCTCATGGGACCAGCCGCGCTCCTACGACCAGGACCGCGCCTACGAGCAGCCGCGCACCTTCGAAGAGCCGCAGCCGCGCACCTTCGAAGAGCCAGAGCCCCCCGCTCCGCGCCGCCGCCCCGCCCCCGTACCGGTCTTCAACGCCCCACCCCGCCCCCCGATCACCGGCAGGCCCACGGCCGACAGCCTCGACCCCGAGTCGCTTCTGCGCGGCCGCCGCAACGCCCCCTCCAAGGGCTGGCGCCGGCTGATCTACAAGGCGTCGGGCGGCTGGATCAAGCCGGGCGAACCGCCAGAGGTCCGCCGCCGCCGCGAGCTGCTGACCAGGGCCCGCACCCCGGTCGCCACCGGTCACCACCGCGTGGCCGTACTGAGTCTCAAGGGCGGTGTGGGCAAGACCACGACCACGGTCGGCCTGGGCGCCACCCTCGCCGCGATGCGCGGCGACCGGGTGATCGCGGTCGACGCGAACCCCGACCGCGGGACGCTGTCCGACAAGCTCACGTTGGAGACCTCGGCGACCGTACGCGACCTGCTCAACGAGAGCGACCAGGTCAAGAGGTACGTGGACATCAGGGCGTTCACCTCGCAGGCGCCTTCGCGGCTGGAGGTGCTCGCGTCGGACCGTGACCCGTCGGTGTCCGAGGCGTTCAGCGGTGCCGATTACCAGGCCGTCTCACAGGTGCTGGAGAACTTCTACTCGATCTGCATCACCGACTGCGGCACCGGCCTGCTCCATTCGGCCATGGGCGGCGTGCTCGGCCTCGCCGACCAGATCGTGCTGGTCAGCTCGCCGTCCGTGGATGGTGCCAGGGCCGCGTCGGCGACGCTCGACTGGCTGGAGGCGCACCACTACGGCAACCTGGTCAGGGAGGCGACCGTGGTGCTCTGCAGCGTCCGGCCGCGCTCGAAGTCGGCGGTCGACATCTCCAAGCTGGAGGCCCACTTCGCGGCGCGGTGCCGCGCGGTGATCCGCGTGCCGTACGACCCGCATCTGGAGGAAGGCGCGGAGATCGACCTCGACCGGCTCCAGGAACCGACCAGGGAGGCCTACCTGCACTTGGCCGCCTGCGTCGGTGACGGATTCGCCGCTCAGGGGGAGTGAACGCGGGGGACCTTTGCCCGGCCGCCGCCCGTCACACGCGCAGAACGGTGACTTGGCGGCCGGACGGTGTGGTCGCCTGCGCGAATCCGCCGCGTTCCTTCCAGGGTGGAGCTTCGGGGCGCCGGTCGAAGATCACCAGCGCGCCGGTGGAGAGGGTGAGCCGGTCCAGGTAGCGGTCGAGCTGCGTGAGGCCGTCGGGCTTCGGGTCTTTTTCGCCGGCTCGCCAGACCTTGAGTTCCATGGCTTCGCGTTGCATCAGTCGTTCGCCTTCGGGGCCGGTGTAGGGCCAGCGGACCAGGACGTCCAGGCGTTTGGTACATGCGGCGTACTCGCGGTCGAGATAGCCGCCGCCGTTGACCAGGCGGTGCAGGAAGGCCATGAGGATGATCTGGCAGGCGGCCTCGTGGTATCCCTCCTGCTGTATGAGGACTTCGCCGTGTTCGCGCCAGAACACGACGAACTCCTCCAGGAGGCGTGGCAGGTCGAACCGGCCGTCGGGCAGTACGAAGCTGTGCGGGTCGGCGTGGATGTTCTGTTCCGTCAGGTCGCCCAGCACGCGCAGGATGACCTCCCGGTAGATCGGGTTGGCCACCTGCGGCGGAGGTTTCTGCGTGATCAGGCCCAGATCACGGGCGTAGGACAGGTCGTCGGAGTTGCTGCGGTCGGTGTAGAGGCCACCGGCCAGGATCGGTTCCATCACCCGCTTGACCCGGGGCTCGTGCAGCCGGGCCGCCAGCGAGTCCAGGTGGGTGGCGCGGGCCCGGATAAGCCGCTCCTTGGCCTCGTCGGCCAGCGCGGTGGTGATGCTGGCGGTCACCTGCATCTTGATGATGATCTCGTTGGCGAGGGCGTTGACCAGCCACGGTTGGCCCTGGGTCAGCTCGAAGACCCGGTCCACCGCGTCCTTGGTGAATTCCTGGCCGGTCGCCTGAGTGTGCTGGTCGTACAGCTCGGCGATTTCGTCGGCGGTGAAGTCGCCCAGGCGCAGCGACTCGGCGACGATGTTGAACGGGCTGGCCGGGTTGGACCGGCCGGGTTCGCCGCCCGAGGCGACCTTGTAGTCACGCAGGTCGCGCAACCCGCACAGCGCCACGGAGACGGGGAACGGATGGCCTTCTGGCCGCGCGTTGTGACCGTCGCGCAGCTGGCTGAGGATGCTGACCAGGCTGTTGCCCTGCACGGCGTCGAACTCGTCGAGGAACAGCACCACCCGGCGCGGGCAGCGGCGGCACCACTCGCTCAGCGCCGAACCGAACCGGGTGCCCGGCGTGACCTGCGGCAAGTGATCCGGCGGCAGCAGCTCCTCCGGCCATCCCGACCGCGCGGCGGCTTCGCGGAGGGAGTCCAGCAGGATCGACTCCGCCCAGGCTATGTCGTCGCCGGCCGCCTTGGCACGCTCGCAGGAGAGCATCAGGGCGGCGATGTCGCCTTCGGCGGTCAGCTCGGCCGCCAGGGTGCGCAGCGCGGTCGTCTTCCCGGTCTGCCGGGGTGCGTGCAGCACGAAGTAGCGGTCCATCTCGATGAGCACGCGCGCCTGCGGGAGCCGCTCCGCGGGGGGCAGGATGTAGTGGCGCTGCGGGTCGCAGGGACCGGTGGTGTTGAAGAATCTCGCTCGGGGTGGCCGCATGGTCACATTCTGCCATCGCCCGGCCACTCGTGTCCGGTCAGGAACACAACGGGTCTCCACTCTTCATCCGCGGCATCGCCGATGCTTCGGCTCGCGTCGCCCGGCTCCCGGCGCCCCGCGCGCCGGTCATCGGATCACGCACCGGACACGAACTACCGCTCCTCCCTACCCTGTCCAGATGATCACTCCAATCGAACTCGTCATCTTCGACTGCGACGGCGTGCTCGTCGACAGCGAACCCATAGCCGTGCGCTTCCATGTCACCTTGGGCGCCGAGCTGGGTTGGCCGCTGACCGAAGCCGAGGTGATCGAGAAGTTCATCGGCCGGTCGCCCATCTCCAACGTCGAGCAGATCGCCGCCCGAGTCGGGCCGAGCCGTGCCGCGCTCTGGCACGAGAGATTCGTCCAACTCCACCGCGCGGCAGTCGATGCCGAACTCACTCCGGTCGACGGCATTCTCGAAGTCCTCGACGTCCTCACGCTTCCCAGCTGCGTCGCTTCAGGCGGCAGCCACGACACGATGCGCCAAACCCTGGGCCGCACCGGGATCTACCCATACTTCGACGGCCGCATCTTCAGCGCCGCCGAGGTCGCCCACGGCAAACCGGCCCCCGACCTGTTCCTGCACGCCGCCAAGCAGATGGGCGTCCCGCCCTCGGCCTGCATCGTCGTCGAGGACAGCAAATACGGGATCCAGGCAGCCCGCGCGGCCGGCATGCGCGCCCTTGGCTACGCCGGCGGACTCACACCGGCGCAGTGGCTCGAAGGGCCGAACACCACGGTCTTCGACAACATGCGCGAACTGCCGAGACTCCTCGCCGAAGCCTGACCGACCATGACTTGGCACACGGCTGAGATCGATTACCGGGTCAACATTCCGGGACAGGGCACCCGCTAGGAGAAGACCGCGAGGTTGGCGGTGGTGTGACCGCCGTCCACCGCGATCGTCTGGCCGGTGATGAAGGACGCCGCGTCCGACAGCAGGAACGTGGTCAGGCTCGCGACGCGACCGCTCGCCATGTGGCGACCATCCGCGAATATAGCAGTGCGGGCCGGGCATCGGAGCAGTGCTTGCCCAGGCCTGACGGTCGGCGTCTCGTGCGGAGTGGGTGACCCCACGAAGGCCAGGTGGGGAGTCAGCCTCGGTCCCATATCCGCCCGGTGTCCCAGGCGTACTCCCATGCCTGGAGGTCCGGCGGCTGGATGCCGAGGCCGGTCAGGATGGCGCAGACCTGCTCCCTGTGGTGGTTGGCGTGGTTGAGGGCCTGAGCCACGAAGATGCCCGCACGGACCTCATGAGCTCCGTTGTCCACGATGACCACGCGTTCCACGTCGATCGGCTTGGCCAGCACCTGCTCCCAAAGCTGCTCGGCCTCCGACGCCCAGACGAGGAGCTCCCGCAGATCGGTGTCCTCGTCGCTGTCGACCCAGCCGAGTTCGGCGTCGCCCAGGCGCCGTACGTAGCTTCCGTCCGAGGTGATGATGTGGCGGAGGGTGGCGAGGATGCCGCCGAAGGTGCCGACGCCGCGAACCTGGAGTTGTTCCGCCGAGAGATCTTGATCCTGGCAGAACCGCACGAGCCGCTTCGTCGCCCAGTTGTTGTGGCGGACCGCATCGAGCAGGATCTCGTTCACGACTTTCTCCTTCGTTCCGGCGCCGGCCACGATGCTGCCGGGATAGCGCCTGGGGACGCAACGCGATTACCGCGGCGACAGGCCCTCGGAACGGAAGGTGTGGCGGAGGGTGTGGGATTCGAACCCACGAGGCCATCGCTGACCTGGCCGCTTTCAAGGCGGCTGCACTCGTCCACTATGCGAACCCTCCAGTGCGCACACCACCATAGCGGCTGCGGTGACACCGGTGTACGTTCGGGAGGTGGCGGATCTCAGCGTTGAGGTGGACCGGGCCGAGGGCAGCGCGAATGTGCGCCTCGACGGTGATCTCGACAAGCTCACCGCGCCTCGGCTCAGGAAGGTCCTCAGCGAGCTGATCGCCGCCGGCCACGTCTCGATCGTCATCGACACGACCGCGCTGGCGTTCTGCGACTCCAGCGGCTTGTGGGTGCTGGTCGAGCACCAGCGCGAGGTCGGCGTGCGCGGCGGCTCGCTCGGGCTCACGGGCGTGCATGGGGTGCTGCGCCGGGTGCTCGACGTGACCGGTCTGAAGGCCGCCTTCGACAGCGTCCAGTTATCGGCGGCGTCCTAGTCGTCCAGTTGTGACAGCAGCCATTTGGGGCCCACCGTCCTGGCTCCCAGCGCGCTGACGCGCTCCTTGAGTCCCCTGTCCGCCGTCACCACGACCACCCGCTCCCACGGCCGCGCCCGCCGTACGACGTCCACGATCGCGTCGTCGCCGCTGTCCGTCGCCGCCACCACTTCGATGCCGGGCATGTCCGGTGCCTGCTTCGCCGCGCCCTCCACGACCGCCACGATCCGTGGGTACCACTGCGCGAGCACCGGATGCCGAAGCCGCAGCGTCGCCACCTCGGCCAGCAGTCGCGTCGCCGCGCCGAGTCGGTCCTTCCACCAACCGTGCTCGGCTCGGGCGCCGACGATGTTCGCGACGTCGAGCACCAGCGTCTCGGGGGTGAGCTCCGGCTGGATCCTGTCCCACGACTCGGCGAAGCCGGGGTGCAGCTTCCTGCCCGGGACCTCGGGCAGCGGCACCCAGCGCAGCTCGGTGCTCTCGCTGTTGGCGGGCACCGCCGCCAGCAGCTCGGCCGACTCGGCGATCACGGTCTCGAACGCCCAACCGCCGTGATCGTCCAGGTAGACACCCTGCACGCGCAGGCCGTCGCCGACTACGGACGCCTCTTCGTGCGCCTCGCGCAGCGCGGTCGCCACGGCGTCCTCGTGGCTGTCGCGCGCGCCTCCCGGCAGCCCCCACGTGCCGCCGTGGTGGCTCCACCATGAGCGCTTCTGCATGAGCACGTATGGAACGCCGCGCTCGTCATGGTGTACGGCCAGGAGCCCCGAAGCCCCGTGCAGCCCCCAGTGCCGGTGCCCTCGGGCGCACTGGGTCCAACCGTCGCCGTCCTTAGCCGCCATGACTTGATTCTGTCAGGCTGACGCCCTCATCGGCCGTTACGACTGAAGTGCTGATAGTCCCTGGTGCCCGACCACTCGCCGCCCCAGCCCCAGCCCACCGAGGAGAAGACCTTGACAACCCGGTCACCCGCGTTGATCACGCCTTCGCCCTTCGCCGGGCGCTTGGCGAACTTCTTGGCGTTCGGGTGGGCGGTGCCGCCGCTCGCGGTGACGTACGGGTTCTCGCGCGGGTTGATGTCGATCGCCTCGCCGAAGGCGTGGTTGGACCAGTTGCTGGACCCGGTGGCCGCGCGGCAGTTGAAGGCCGAGGTGTTGTCGGCGTCGATGGAGTCGTAGTCGTCGCCCTTGTAGACGTCGACGAGCCGCATCTGCTTGATCGGGTAGCGCATGGCGTACAGCTTCCCGAAGACCTTGACGACGTCGCCGGTGACCGTCTTGCGCACGACCAGCTCGCCGGTGTGCGCCTTGTCGTCGAAGCCCCAGTAGGTCATCGTGATCAGGCGCAGGTCCTGGTAGGAGACCGGGCAGCCGGGTTTCCACGAGTAGGGCAGCCGGGCGCGGGAGACCTTGGCGACCTTGGCACTGAACCTGGGCGGCTCCGCGGGCTTGGGCGAGGCGGTCTTCGCCGTCGGGGTGGGCGTCGCGGGCACGGGCGGCTGGGTCTGAGCCCCGGCGGCCTGAGCGTCGGCCGGGGGCTGCTGGGGTCCCTCTTGTGAGGCGACCGGCGCCTGCCCACCGCACGAAACTGACGCGAACACCACAAAGGCAGCGGCAGTACGTTTCATGCGGCCACACTACGCGACGTCCTACGAGGTCAAGGCACGATCAGGACGGTACGGCGCGCACGCTTGGCCAGCCCCACGGCCACCGAGCCGCCGAAGGTGTGCCACGTGGAGCGGGACCGGCCCACCACGATGGCGTCGGCCATGCAGGAGGCGGCGAGCGTCTCCAGCTCCCGCGCGGTGTCTCCACGTACCATGACGAACCGCCACGGAACCCCCACCCCGCTCAGCTCCGTCCGCAGATCCTCGGTCAGGTCCCCGGCCGAGTCGGGGATGATCGGCGCGCCCGCGAAGAACCACAGCGTGGCGCTGGTGAGGGTCTCCACGAACGCGATGAGCAGCGCGGCGTTGTCCCGCCGGGCGAGCCCGGCCGCGTACGCGAGCGCGTTGCGGCTCGGGCCCGATCCGTCGAAGCCGACCACCAGCAGCCCGGTGCCGTCCTTGCCGATCTCGAACTGCCCGCTGGGGAGCTTGCCTACCAGGGGCTCCCACCGGTCGTCTGTGCTCTCGCCGAACACGGCACGCCTCGCACGTCAGCCGTCGGCGACGTGCTTGCCGCGGCCGGCCAGCTCGCGCAGCGCGTCGGCCGCGTAGATCACGAGGGCGACGAACGAGAGGCCGGCCAGCCCGCCGCCGACCCACAGGTCGTTGACCGTCGCGTCGGCGTAGGCCGCGCCTCTGGGCTGGTAGCCCACCGCGAACGGCGCCGCGATCAGCCACACGCCGGCCAGGAACAGCAGGATGAGGGCGGAGACGCCCATTTTCGCCTTCATCGGTTGTCCTCCACTCCCACCAGGGCGGCCTTGCCGTTCTGGCGGTGTTCGCCGCCGCCGCGTCCGGCGGTGTTCAGGTCCTCACGCAGCGCCTCGACGAGCGGGGCGAGCAGGCTCGCCAGCTCCGCGGACGACGCCTGCGGCGCGGCCGCCACCGGCTCGGGCTCCGGCTCGGCCTGCTTCTGTCGTACGGCCACCAGGCCCCGCACCACGAGCTCCTCGTGGATGGCGGCGGCGAAGGCGGCCACGCCGATGAGCCCGACGACGGCGACGCCCAGGCCGGTGAAGAACTCGGATGTGGTCGGGTCGGTCCAGTCGGCGTTCTCCGGCTGGGTGCCGAGGGCGAACGGGGCGATCATCAGCCAGAGCCCGGCCATGAGGGCCAGGGCGGCCGCGACGGCGCCCACGAACTTACGAATCATGCTGAAACTCCTCCTGTGACGAGGTCTTTCCGCGGTGGCGCGGCCTGCGCGATCAGAGCGCGTGAGGTGGGACGCAGCACGCTCTGGGCGACCGATCTGGCGCGCTCCCGTTCTGTACGGTCATCGGGCGGCGCCATCCTGGCGACCGCGGACAGCAGCGCGGACGGCTGGTCGGTGGCCCGCTCGATCCGCTGGGCGATGAGCTCCAGCAGCAGCCCGGCCAGGACCAGATCGTCCTTGCTGAGCGGCTTGGGCTCCGGCGCGGGGGCCGCGCCGCCCCTGAGCGGCAGCTCCTTGAGGAAGAGCGTCGCCACGAAGCCGAGCAGCGCGATCGGCACGCCGACGATGAAGACGGTCTCCAGGCCGCGGGTGAAGGCTTCAAGCACGATGTGCTTGATCGGCCCGGGCAGCGCCTGGATGGAGCTGGGGCTGCCCAGCTTGGGCGAGGAGCCGCCGGGTAGCGCGATGTGCGCGGCCCGCAGCATGTCGGCCATCTCGTTCTTGAGGCGGTTGGTGAGGATCGCGCCGAACGCGGCCACACCCACGGCGCCGCCGAGTGAGCGGAAGAACGAGACGCCCGCCGTGGTGGAGGCCATGTCACGCACCTCGGAGCCGTTCTGCGCGGCCAGGATGAGCATCTGCATCGACAGGCCGAGCCCGATCCCCAGGACGCCCACGTCGAACCCGATGAGCCACTGGCTCGACTCCACGTGCAGCCGCGACAGCAGGAACAGTCCCGCGGCCACGATCAGCAGGCCCGCCACCGGGAAGATCTTCCACCGGCCGGTCTGGGTGACGATCTTCCCGGAGATCACACCGGCCAGGAACAACGCCACCACCATGGGCAGCGTCATCAGCCCCGACTCGGTGGGGCTCAGCCCCTTGACGATCTGCAGATACTGCGGCAGGTAGATCATCGCGCCGAACATCGCCATGCCGACGAACAGCGAGGCGATGCTGGTGAGCACGAACGTCGGGTTCCTGAACAGCCTGGGCGGCAGGATCGGGTTGCGGGCCGTGCGCTCGGACAGCACCGCCAGGGCCAGCATGAGCAGGCTGAAGGCCCCCAGGGCGTAGGTCCAGAAGGAGTTCCACTCGAACTCCGTGCCGCCCAGCGTCAGCAGCAGCATCAACCCGCTCGCGCTGGCCGTGATGGTGGTGGCGCCCCAGATGTCGATGGAGGTGTTGCGCCGTACCTTGGGCAGCTTCAGCACCCGCTGGATCACCGCGAACGCGATCACCGCGAATGGGACGACCACGTAGAAGCACCAGCGCCAGCCGAGCCAGTCGGTGTCCACGATGAACCCGCCGAGCAGCGGCCCGGCGACGGTGGAGATGCCGAAGACGGCCCCCATGTATCCCGAGTAGCGGCCGCGCTCCCTCGGCGACACGATGTCGCCGAGGATCACCTGAGCGAGGGCCGACAGGCCGCCCACACCCAGACCTTGTATGGCGCGCGCCGCGATGAGCTGCCCGATGTTCTGCGACAGACCGGCCACGAGCGACGCCGCGACGAACAGTCCCAAGGCGCTCTGGAACAGCAGCTTCCGGCCCCAGAGGTCGGACAGCTTGCCCCACAACGGCGTGGAGACCGTCATCGTCAGCATGGTCGCCGACGCCACCCACGAATACTGGTCCTGGCCGCCGAGTTCTCCCACGATCGTCGGCAGTGCCGTGCCAACCACCGACGTCGAGATCATCGAGGTGAGCATGGCGAGCATGAGCCCGGACATGACCTCGAGGATTTCGCGGTGGGTGTAATGCCGCCTCGCGGGGGCCGCGGCCTGTGTCTGGGCTACCAAGACACCACATCCCCTTCTTACCGTTTTCTCCTCGGCGAGTATACGCCCGTTTACTAGCCGCGCGGCAAGTGGGGTCTGCTGAGTAGAGTTCGAGCCATGGAAGCGCAGTTGACGGATGCCCGGCCGCGCGATCGTGCGGCCACCCGCCAGCGGCTGCTGGAGGCAGCGCGCATGCTGTTCGGCGAGTACGGCTATGAGCAGGTGACGGTCCGCATGATCGCCTCGGCGGCGGACGCCAACATCGCCCTGGTGGGCCGCTATTTCGGCTCCAAGTCGGGCCTGTTCGGCGAGGTGCTGGCGGGCGAGCCGACGGTCCGCGCCGTGGTCGAGGGCGACCGGGCGGGCCTGCCCAGGCGGCTGGCCGAGTACGCCGCCCAACGCATGAGCCACGACCCGGAGACCCCCATCCTGCGCTCGCTCGAACGCTCGGCCGGCGACCCCGAGATCCAGGCCCTCGTACGCGAGCGCCTGCACACCGTCGTGCTGGAGCCCATCGCGGCGCTCCTGGGCGGCCCGGACGCGCACGCGCGGGCCCGGATGGCGACGGCGGTCTTCCTGGGCATCGGCTCGGTCCGCCGCCTCATCGGCCCCGAGACGCCGTCACCCGCCGACGTCGACCGGCTCACGGCGGTGTTCGAGCTCTGCCTGGGCCTGGAGACCCACCTCTAGCGCTGGTATTGAAACAGGTTTCACTTCGACCGTAGGGTCATGGCATGATCCTCGACCGCTTCCGCGTCACCGGCCACGCCGCGATCGTCACCGGCGCCGGCCGGGGCATCGGCGCGGCGACCGCCATCGCCCTCGCCCAGGCGGGCGCGGATGTGGCGATCTCCGCCCGCACGGAGGAGCAGTTGCGCACCGTCGCAGCTCAGATCGAGGAGGCGGGCAGACGGGCACTGATCGTGCCCGCCGATCTCAGCGTGCCGGGCGCCATGGAGGCGCTCGCGGAGCAGGCCGCCGACGCCTTCGGCCGGCTGGACGCGATCGTCAACAACGTGGGCGGGGCGATGCCCCGCGCCTTCCTCGACACCACGCGGAAACATCTTGAGAACGCGTTCCAGTTCAACGTCGGAATCGCGCACGAGCTGACGCGGGCGGCCGTGCCGCACCTGCTGAAGAACGGCGGCTCGGTGGTGAACATCTCCTCGGCCGTCGGCCGGACGGCGGGCCGGGGCTATTTGGCGTACGGCAGCGCCAAGGCGGCGCTCACGCACTACACGCGGCTGGCCGCGCGCGACCTGGCGCCCAAGGTGCGGGTCAACGCGGTCGCCGTCGGCGCGGTTGCCACCTCCGCCCTGGACATCGTCATGACCGACGAGGACCTGCGTACCCAGATGGAGCAGTCCACCCCGTTGAAGCGGATCGGCGAGCCGGAGGACGTGGCGGCCACGGTGCTCTACCTGGTCTCGCCGGCCGGGCGCTACCTGACCGGAAAGGTGCTGGAGGTCGACGGCGGCATCGACCAGCCCAACCTCGACCTCGGGCTGCCCGACCTCTGAACCAGGTCCGAAATCCCGTTGAAGGCGCAATGGGCGATTTGAGAGAGTTGACTGTGGCACAACCCTTCGAAATCGCCTGTGACGAGTCCGGCTCAGAAGGGGAGAAGCTCATTGGGGGAAATACCGCGGTATTCGCCCACGCGAGCGTACGACTGGACGTCGAATCGGCGGCGGACTGCATCCAGGAAGTACGGAGCAGAGCCCCCTCTCCAACCACGGAATACAAGTCGGGCATCATCCGCCGTAAGAAACACCTGAACGCCCTCAAATGGCTGCTCGGCCCATCGGCGCCGCTTCTCGGCAACGCCCACGTCTATCTGATCGACAAGACCTTCTTCGCGATGAACAGGCTTGTCGACCTGCTCGCCGTACAGGACCGCGAAGCCATGGCCGACACCCTTTACCGAGAGGGCGGGCAGACGTTCGGCCCCGACAGGTGGAACGCCTTTCTGCACTCCTTCAACGACCTGATGCGCACCAATATCGGCCGGGGCCCGAGAGCCTCCGTCGAAACGGTATTCGCCATGGTCGACACCTTGCGCCGCGCCACCCCGCGAAGCCGGGCCGGCGAAATAATGGACCTGCTCTGGGAGTCCCGATCCCAGGTGGACGCCTTCCGAGAGCGGTCGCCCACGCTGAACCCGCTGTTCCCGGCCATCAGCCAGGCCATCGTCTACTGGAGCGAAACCGGAAGACCCGTCTCGGTCGTGCACGACCGGCAGACCCTCCTCACGCAGGCGCGCATCGACGAGCTGGAGGAGGCGCATTCCGCCCAAGGCCGGCTGGCCGGCCTGCGGCTCGTCGACTCGCGCACGGACCCGCGCGTCCAGGTGGCCGACCTCCTCGCCGGAGCCGCGCGGAAGATAGCGGAGGACGAGCTCACCGGCCAAGGCGACGCGGAGGTCACAGCGTTGCTGCGACCGTACGTGGACGCGGTCTCCATCTGGGGAGACGACCGAAGCTGGTCCCTGCTCGCGCCGAGCGACCCGGTCCTGAGGCTCGGCTGACCGAGATCGCGGCGATCGACGATGTCGCCGTGCGGAACCATTTCGCGGCAAGGATCACGTGATCCAGGGGCAAAGGTCGGCCCGCCCGGTTGCCGGGTCTGGCAGGGTCGTCGCGGCCGTGCCGATCGGGCGACGGGTACGGGGTCGGAGAGATCATGAACCTTGTGGGGGACAGCGAGCAGTTCGATCGGCTGCTCATCGCTGCACGGGCGTATTGGGGACATCGCCCTCCTCGGGATGACAGCGCGCCAGCGGTCGTGGCAGAGGCGTTCCATGAGGACATCAGGGTCATCGTGCGCAACCTGCTGGTGGCGAACGCGCTCTGCGATCTGTTGTCGGCCCGGCTGGTCGTGCTCACCGGCACGGACCCGGACTGGCGCGAGACGCTTTGGCAGGAGTTCGACATTCAGCGGGTCCGGCGGCTGGCCGAGGCGTTCGGCGCCACCGAGGTGCTCGACGTGCACGGCCTCGTGGATCGCCGGCTGGCCGACCGAGGCGACAGCCCGGCGCAGGGAAGCGACTCCGAGACGCTGACCGCTGTGGAGAAGGCGACGCTGATCCGGCTGGGCCGGGTGCCGCGACTGCCGGACAGCGAAGAGCCCTGGCATCAGTCGCGGCGCGCCCGTACCAGGGCCTTCTCCGCCGTCTACGACCGGCTGTTCGCGGAGCGGTCGCCCGCCGCGCTGGTCACCAGCCATGTCGACTACGACCAGTGGGGGCTGGCGGTCGACACGGCCATGCGCCGGGAGATCCCGGTCGTGCACGTACAGAGCACCGGGGCCCTGAAGGCGTACGCGCTCTTCCCGGAGCGCCGCGGCGGGCTCGGCACCTTCCGGGAGGAGCTGACCGGCCAGATCGGCGAGTTCTTCGAGGAGTACGTCTGGCCGCGCCGGGACCTCATCAGGCCGAACGCCGAGCTCGTGGCCTGGCGGGCGAAGGTCAACCTGGGCCGGCCGAGCTGGTGGCGGGCCGGAAACGTGAGCGACTACGAAGTGCGTACCGAGACGGAACGCCGCCAGCTCCGCCAGCACGCCTGCGAACGCCTCGGGATCGACCCGGACCTGCCCGTCTTCACCGTCTTCCACCATGCCGTCTCCGACGCGGTCGGCGCCAACAGGGAACTGTTCGACGATCTGGCGCGCTGGTTCGAGGAGACCGCGGATTTCGCCGCCACGAACGACCGCGTGAGCTGGCTCTTCCTAGATCATCCGAGCCAGTTCCGGTATGACACCACCGGCCATTTCGCGGCCGTGGCGGCCCGCCATTCAGCGCACGAGCACATGGCCTTCATGCCCAGCCTGGCGCTGTCGAAGAACGCGCTGTGGAGCATGACCGACGTGGGGGTGACCGTGCGCGGGAGCGTCTCCAACGAGTTGCCCGCCTTCGGCATCCCCGTCATCCAGGCCGGCTGGTCCGAGTGGAGCGAATGCGGACTGTCGCACGTCGCCCGCACGCGGGACGACTATTGGCGGCTGCTCGGCGAGGCCGTCGCCAAGCACGCGAAGGGGGAGTCCATCTTGGGGAGCGAGCAGCGGGAGCGGGCCCGGCTGTGGCTGTGGCTCTACCGCAGCGGGGCCGACGTGCCCTCGCCGGTGGTGCCGCACTGGGAGGTCGGGCAGGGCAACGAGTACCTGCACACGCTCGTGGCGGGCCTGCGGCACGTGGAGCGCGACGGCGACCCGCTCCACTGCGCGGTACGCAGGATGTGGGAGCGGCGTGATCCGCTGCTGTGCCGGTTCGACTTCCGGGATCCCGACGGGTTCGGTACGGCTCTCACCGCTTCGAGGAGCGCTTCATGAGCGACTTGCCGGCCTCCGGGACGGGCACCGACTTCGACCGGCTCGCCGTCCCCGCCGAGGCGCCGATCGGGATCATCAGCGGCCACGACGCGGCGCTGCAGGTGGCCGACCAGGTGCATCGTGGCGTACAGATCGTGGGCCGGTTCGAGCGCTCGGGACTGGCCGGATTCAAGGTGGCCGCCGCGGGCCGCCGGCTGCGGGTGACGGTGTCGCTGTCGGTGGACGCCGGGTCGGTACGCGGCTGGCACGAGGGGGAGCCGGAGCAGCCGGCGGAGGCCGTCAAGGGCCTGCCGCGGCTCATCCAGATCCGCTCCCAGGGGCGGTTGCGCCAGTGTGTGCTGCTGAAGGGCGGCGGTCACCTCAAGAAGAGTGTGGCGGTCTTCGACCTGCTGCCCGAGGAGATGCCGGACGACGGCCTGATCTGCGTCGAGGCGCTGGACATCATGGAGGGACGCGGCATTTCCGGCGTACTCCGTGAAACCGTGGCGGGGTCCGTCATGCCTGACGGCGTGGCCGGGTTGCGCATCGACAGCGTGGACTTCATCGTGAGTCCGGCCGGGGAGCAGGCCAAGCCCGCCCCCGAGCAGACGCGGGACGGCGTGCGCAGTGAGACCTCGTCCCTGATCAGCTGCGGCGGCTTCGCCGGTCGGCAGGGCACCCGTTCTCTGCGCTCCGGCCTGTTCATCGTCAACCCGGTACCACCGGGCGCCTTCGGCTCGGGTGGCGAGCTGACCATCCGCCTCAGCGGCAGGGCGGGCGGCACGGCCGGTCGGCGACTTCGCGCACTGATCCGGAAGGCCCGGCCCGGGGGCAACGGCTGGGCGCTCAAGGCGGCCGCGCCGACCGTACAGCGGATCGTGAGCTTTCAGGACGGTGACCTGCCGGTGCCGGCCCAGTCCACGAGCGGCGCCATCACCGAGCTCCGGCTCCCGGCGCCCACGAACGGACCGACCCTCGTGGTGGTAACCGCCCAGAACGGTGCCGTGCCCAGCCTGCTGTCCACGACGTGGCGGCCGGGAGGTCAGGCCACGGGGTGAGCCGCGGCGCGGGACTGCGTGTCCATCAGGTGCTCGATGAGCGCCAGCAGCACGTCGCGGCCCGCCGTCCGGTCGCGGGCGTCACAGAGCACCAGCGGCACCTGCGGATCGAGGTCGAGGGCCTTGCGGATCTCCTCCTGCGTCCGGTCCTTGACGCCGTGGAAGCAGTTGACGCCGACGATGAAGGGGATGCGGCGGCTCTCGAAGAAGTCGATCGAGGCGAAACTGACGTCCAGCCGGCGGGTGTCGACCAGGACGACGGCGCCCATCGCGCCGTTGACGAGGTCGTTCCACATGAACCAGAAGCGTTCCTGCCCAGGCGTGCCGAACAGATAGAGGACGATTTCACGGTTGATGGTGATGCGCCCGAAGTCCAGGGCGACGGTCGTGGTGGTCTTGCCGCCCACCCCTTCCAGATCGTCGACGCCGACGCTGGCATGGGTCAGGTACTCCTCGGTACGCAGGGGAGCGACCTCGCTCACCGCGCCGACCAGGGTCGTCTTGCCCACGCCGAACCCACCGGCGATAAGGATCTTCACTGCCAGGGGAGCGGTGTCCTTCTGGTCAGAGATTGCGTAGCCCATCCCGCACCGCCTCAAGAATTGTCATACCGGGAAGGCCACCCGCCTGCGCGAAGGCCAGCGGCGGCCGGGCCCGCAGCTGACCGGCCTCGATCAGGTCGCCGATGAGGATCTTGGTCACCGACACCGGGAGGTTCAGCGCGGAGGCGACCTCGGCCACCGCCAGGGGCCGCGTGCACAGAGCGAGGATGGTGCGGTGCTCCGGCTGCATCCTCCGCATGCCGTGTCCCGACTCCGAAGAGGTCGCCTCGGACAGCGCCGTCACCAGGGTGATCAGCGTGAGGTCGTCCCGCTCGGGGGTGGTTCGTCCGCCGGTGATCGTATAGGGACGGACAAGCGGCTCATCGGCGGCATCGTCGTCGAAGCTCTCCGTCCAGTGCCTCATCCGTGTCTCCCCGCGTCATCGGGTTCCGGGGTGCGCGTGTCGGTCCCCAGCTTCTGGCCGACCTGCTGGACCAGGGTGTGCATCGCGACGGCCATCAGCTCCGCGTCGACCTCCTGAGAGGCGACCACGGCCAGATGGGTGCCGCGGCCCGCCGCTGTGACGAACAGCCACAGGTCGGCCATCTCGATGATGACCTGGTGGACCGGGCCGCCGCTGAAGAGCTGTCCGACACCGCGAGCCAGGCTCTGCTGGCCGGTGGCGATCGCGGCGAGGCGTTCGGCGTCCGAGCGCTCGATGGTCCGGGAGCGGCTGACCACCAGGCCGTCGTCGGACAGCACGATGGCGTGCCGCGTGCCCGCGACCTGATTGACCAGGCCGTCCAGGAGCCAGTCCAGGTCTGCGTCGGTGGCGGTGGTGCGCTGCGTCATCTTCGGTCTTCCGTCGTAGGGGAGCCGGGCTCGGGGGATCCGTCCGGCCGGGGCTGGAAGGCGTCGTCACCGGTCCGGCGCCGGCGGGACTGCCTCTGGAACGCACCGATCGTGGCACTGGATCGGCTGGGCTGCTCGCGTACTGCCCAGGTTTCCTGGTCGGTATCTTCATCCCTGTCCACCGGGGCCTTCAACTCGGTGACCAGATTGGCCTGGCGCACCCGTTGGGGCAGCGGCGGACGCTCGGCGGACGGGGGCGCGTCGTCTCGATCCCGTGCTGTTTCCGGTGCTGTTTCCGGTGCTGTTACGTAGGCCATCGCGCGTCCCCTGGAGCGGGTCGGCAGCGGCGCGTCGTCCTCGCGAGGCGGGACTTCCTGGGGGCGGGTGGGGACCTCCCTGGGCAGCGCCGTCGGTCCGGGAACCGGGCGGGGGCGGTCCACCACGAGCGGCTCCGGGAGCAGCACGATGACCCGGGTGCCGCCGAAGGCGGACGGCCGCAGCTCCACCTGGAGTCCGAGGCTCGTGGCGAGCCGGGCGACCACGTACAGGCCGAGACGCACATCGTCGGCGTGGGTCATCACGTCGAGCTGCGGCGGCGACTTCAGCAGGGCGTTGGCGGCGGCGTACTGCGCGGGCTCCATGCCCAGACCGCGGTCCTCGATCTCCACGGCGAGGCCCCGGCTGACCAGCGCGGCCCGTACCTCGACGGGGGTCATCGGCTTGGAGAAGGCGGTGGCGTTCTCCATCAGCTCCGCCAGGACGTGGACCAGCGGTCCGACCGCCCGCTCGGCCACCCAGGGGTCGCCCTCGACCTCGATCGAGATCCGGCGGTAGTCCTGGACCTCACCCTGGGCGGCGCGCAGGACGTCGAGCAGGCGTACCGGCTTGCGCCAGCGGCGCTGCGGCTGGCCGCCGCCGAGGATCACCAGGTTCTCCTCGTAGCGGCGCAGGCGGGCGGTGAGGTGGTCGAGGTCGAACAGGCCCTCCAGCACCTCGGGGTCCTCGTGCTTGCGTTCCAGCTCGTCCAGCTTCTTCAGCTGAAGGCCGATGAGGATCTGCGTACGGCGGGCGATGCGCTGGAGCATGCGCTGGAAGCCACGGTGCTGTTCGGCCTGCCGTACGGCGGTGTGGACCGCGCTGCGGCTGGCCAGATTGAGGGCATGCCCGAGCTCGCCGAGCTCGTCGGGGGTTGGCTCGACCATGTGCACTTCCGCGTCCACGTCGACCTCCTCGCCACGCTCCAGGCGGGCGACCACGTCGGGCAGCCGCTCCTGGAGCTCCTGGGCCTCCTCGCGCAGGTGGAGGATGCGCCGGCGCAGGATGCTGGTGAGGCGCCAGCTGGTGAAGATGACCAGGCCCAAGGCGAGCAGGCCCACGCCGCTGACGCTGAGGAAGATGATGAAGAGGGTGCCGGCATGGGTGTAGCCGATCGTGGCCACGTTGACGAGCCGGACGCGCAGGAGTTCCACCAGCTGCGGGGTGACCGCGTCCACCGAGGAGCGCCACGACGTGCTGACCTCGCCGAGCGCCACCTGGCCGCTCTCTCCGGTCCCGGCGGTGACCAGCCGCTCCTCCAGAGCGATCATGGTCTGCCACGCCTTGCTGGCCGTCAGCTTTCCGTACTGGCTCTCGTTGTCCAGGAGGCTGGGAGCCACCCGGGACTGGAGAAGATGCTCCTTGGTGCCGATGGCGTCGGCGACCAGGTCGTGCTCCTCCGCCGTAAGGCGCCCCTTGTCCCAGCCGCGGGCCAGAATGGCGTCCTCGCGGCCGAGCATGTCGAGGACCCAGAAGAGGTCGACCAGCGTCTGCGCCTTGGTGTTCACCTCGCCGTGCTCGGTGTGGCTGAGGACGGTCAACAGCCTGAGGTCCGACTCGATGACGCCGGTGTAATAGTCGAACGCCTTCTGCTCGTTGGACCACCCGGCGTCGACTGCCCGGCGCTGCTGGTCGAGGAGGTCGAGGCCCCGTTCGACGCGGGCGACGGCCGCGGGGATCCCCTCCTGTCCCTTGGTGGTGTCCAGGGTCGCCACGGGACGGAAGGCCTTCACCGCCTGGTCGGTCAGCACGCGCTGCTTGGCGAGCTTGTCGCGGGCGCCGCCCCGCGGGTTGGCCTGCACCTCCGCGGTGAGCAGCCGCTCCTGCCCAAAGTTGAAGAACAGGTTGGCCGCGGGCCTACCGGCGGTGGTGGTGGCCAGATCCATCTGGGCCTTCTCCGACTGCCATTGGCTGAACAGCTGGAACATTCCCGAAGCCAGTACCGGGGCAAAGGTGATGCTCGGTACGAAGACCAGAATGATCAGTACGGTCCGCAGGGGCAGTCGCCGAGCACCGGCCAGTCGCCGCGGCCGGTCGCCGGCCGACTCCGGTGCGCCGTTCCCATCGTCCACGGTTCCCGTACGTCGCCGCCCGACTCTGCCCAAACCAGCCACGTGCGGGCACTCTCCTTGCCGATCAGCGCGTCCTTCACAAATCGCCAAAGTAGGCGATTAGTGGCCTGATAGTAGCGATAGGGCAGTTGGCGTCGAAAGCCCCCGCTTCACGGGCCCTGCGGCAGTGGTAGGCCATCCGCAAGCAGACCGGTATGCGGGACACGTCCGGGTGCACCGGCTCCTGCCCTGGCCGCACGCCTACAGTCGAAAGTAGGCGAACTCGACTGCCTCGCTGGTCAGCCCTATCGGCGGAAAGGACCCGCCCACCATGAACCACGAACCGGCCGCATCCGGCGGTCACCCCGGAGAGGACAGCGGTGCGCCGCATGCGCCCATGTCCCCGTTCCTCAGGGATCGACTCGACGCCGCCACCACCGCGGCCCGCGCTGAGCTGATCAGCGCCAGCGAGAAGAGAGCCGGCCTCCTGCTGTCCTGGGCGGGCGTCGCCTACGGCGTGATGGTCACCCTCATCCTCACCGGTCCGGCCCAATTCCCGGGAGTCGGGCGCTTCGGCGTCATCCTGGCGCTGATCCTGCTGTCCGCGGCGGTCCTGCTGATCCTGATCACCATTCGCCCCCCATCGCCCCAACAGGGCGGGCAGAGAATCCTCATCTACGCCGAGGAGCCCACGCCCGAAGCCCTGATCGAGCGGATGAACGCCGAGGCCAGGGACTACGAGCTGTTCCTGGCCACCGACGCCCTGAGGATCGCGCGGATCGCGCGCACCAAACACCGCAATCTGCGCTGGGCCGTCAACCTGATCGTCACCGGCATCGCGGTCATGACGATCATGGTCTTCCTGGAGCGCCTGCTCTGACACTGGCCAGGATTGTCGCCTCGATCACGGCCGAGCACCGCGGCGATCGGCGGGGCCGTGGTCAGCAGGAGCAGCGGGAGGTCGGTGGCGACCACGCACGGCCGAGGCAAGACAAGCCATGGGCGCCGGATGACCGACGCCCATGACCCGACATTGCCTCCAATGGCTCACGTCTTCTTTCTGCTGGTTCCCCTGGCCGCGGTGGTGGTCGTCCGCGTGGCCTTCGTGCCAGTGGCTTTGCTGTTGACGGTGTACTGCTCCAGGACCTTCATGATCTCGGGAGTCAGAGCGTCTGCCAGCGCGGGCGCGAGAGAGTCGGCCAGAGCGGAGGCCAGAACCTGCGCGAGCAGGAGCCGTTCGATTGTCGATGCCTTCGGCATCGCGTGCGTCCCCGATGTGAGGGCTGTTTCGATGAGGGCGGCCATCGAGTCCCCGCCGCGGGCAAGAACCTTGGTGGACTGGCTGGCCTCATTGAGGATGTCGCGAATGACGTCGTCGATCAGCGAATCCACCGGGTCATGCTCGGTCGGTTCAGCGGCTTCCTCTGACGCCATGAGTTGCTCCTCTGCGGTCGATGTGTCCTGTCCCCAGCTGTCGATTCACGCCGGCTGAGGGACTCTTTTCTGCCTGCGATCGGGAGTCGCGGCACTACCGGTTGGCGAGCGCGGCGAGCAGGAGTGGGTGGTCGATTCCGCTTTCCTCGCCTCCTCTGCGGCGGCGCATCATCATGGCGAGGAGAAGTGGGTGGTCGATTCCGCTCTCTTCGCCTCCTCTGCGGCGGCGCATCATCATGGCGAGCAGGAGCGGGTGGTCGATTCCGCTCTCCTCGCCTTCTCCGCGGCGGCGCATCATCATGGCGAGCAGGAGTGGGTGGTCGATTCCGCTCTCCTCGCCTCCTCTGCGGCGGCGCATCAGCGCGGCGAGGAGTA
This sequence comes from Nonomuraea sp. CA-143628, assembly GCF_050942315.1. Lineage (NCBI taxonomy): Bacteria > Bacillati > Actinomycetota > Actinomycetes > Streptosporangiales > Streptosporangiaceae > Nonomuraea > Nonomuraea sp. CA-143628. The sequence continues at coordinate 13,548,627 of NZ_CP192072.1, read as the reverse complement.
GCGGGTGGTCGATTCCGCTCTCCTCCTCTTCTCCGCGGCGGCGCATCATCATCATGGCGAGCAGGAGTGGGTGGTCGATTCCGCTCTCCTCGCCTCCTCTGCGGCGGCGCATCAGCGCGGCGAGCAGGAGCGGGTGGTCGATACCGCTCTCCTCCCCTTCTCCGCGGCGAGTCGCGAGCGCGGCAAGCAGCAGGGCTTCCAGGGAACGCCCTTCACCTTCACGCTCGGAGGTCTCGGTACGCGCGGCCTCTGCGGTGGCGGTCATGGGATGTCCTTTCAAGTGCTGGGATAAGCACACCAGGTTCGTGATGGGGATACATCGTCCCGATACCCGCCGCCTCCGATGTAATTCACAAAGAAGCGTCCAAGAAAAACTGGTCGAATATCTAAACAGCCCCATTTTGGGATGCTCTTTGGCGGTCCGGGGGCATGGTCGACACCGGCTCGGGAGAATGCCCGATGATCAACGGGATTGGGGCCGCGCATAGATATTCATTGGTACGCCTTGGCGAATATCTAATTCGCGGTGGTTCGGCGGGTGTGTTCCGGCCGCTGAGGGGAGACGGCGCGGGTGCCGTACTTGGACAGATCCTGACCCCGGCCCGGACCCGAGCGGTCGTGAAGCTCCGATCTAAGTGGCGAACACGCTGGCGAAGAACCCGATCACCGCGTATACCACTGCGATTACGATCGCCCAAATCAAGGTGATGCCCATCAGGGAGAGTACGAAGGTGTGCATTCCCGCGATGGCTGCGTTGATGAGGATGGCGATAACGTCGGAGATCACCAGCTCTTTCCAGGACTTGAAGACCAGAAAGCTGGAGATCAGTCCAGTGATCATGGTCAGAGCCACCACTCCGGCCGTACCCCAGAAGCCAGAGTCGGGCTCGGCGGATTCCGCGACCTTTGGCGAGTATTGCGTGACCGTGACCACCGGAGTGGCCCCTTGGCCGCCACCGGCGACTTCAGCGTAGACAGTGAGCCGTCGTGGCTTGGCAGGTTCATCCGCTCGACCCCACCTGGACCCGTGACCTGCCTCGCTGTGACCATCTGGCCAGAAAAACATGTCATGCCACTAACTTTTGACAGTCATGTGACAGAATATTCGGCATGAAGGAGAGCGTTCCACGGCTGCTGCAAGACGCGCGCCGCACCAGAAGGCACCACGAGTGGGCGACAGTCCAGCGACGGCGGCTCGCCGAGATCGTCGAGCACGCCCGTACCCACTCGCCCTACTACCGGGATCTCTACAGCGGCCTGCCTCCCCGCGCCGATTCCGCCACCGAGCTGCCCGTCACCGACAAGAAGGCGCTGATGGCGCACTACGACCATTGGGCCACCGACCGCGAAGTAACCCTGACCAGGGCGCGCGCCTTCGCCGCAGACCCGCAACTGGTAGGTGGACGGTTCCTCGACCGATATCTGCTGGTCACCACCTCGGGCACCACAGGAAACCCCGCGATCTTCGTCAAGGATGATCGGGACATCGCCGTCAACTACGCCCTCAGCATGCGGATGATGAGCTCCTGGCTGGACCTCGCCGACATCGCCCGCATCGTGGCAGGCGGCGGACGAATGGCCATCGTGGCCGCGACGAACGGCCATTTCCTGGTCTCGGCCGGTGCCGCCCGCATGCGCGCACACCGGCTACAGCGCAAGGCCATCCGCCTCTTCTCCGTACACACCCCGCTGGACGCACTGGTCGAGGCGCTCAACGACTTCCGCCCCGCTCTCCTGCTCGGGTACGGCAGCGTCCTCAACATGCTCGCCGCCGAGCAGGAGTCTGGACGGCTGCACATCGCGCCGGTGGTGGTCGAACCCGCCGGCGAGACGCTGACCAGCGGTGACTACGCGCGGATGGCTCGCGCCTTCGAAGCCAAGGTGCGTGACACGTACGGCGCCAGCGAGTGTCCCTTCCTCACCGAGGGCTGCGCGTACGGCTGGTACCACGTCAACAGCGACTGGGCCCTGGTCGAACCGGTCGAAGCCGACTATTCCCCGACCCCGCCGGGCAGGCGATCCCACACCGTTCTGGTGACCAATCTGGCCAACCGCGTACAGCCGATCCTGCGCTACGACCTCGGCGACAGCGTCTTGCAGCGGCCTGACCCGTGCCCATGCGGCAACCCCCTGCCGGCCATACAGGTGCAGGGGCGCGTGGCCAACGTGCTCACGTTCGCCACCGGGCAGGGCGAGGTCGTCATCGCGCCACTGATGCTCAACACGCTCGTGGACCGCACGCCTGGCGTACAGCTGTACCAGATCGTCCAAACCAGCCCGGCGAGCCTGCGCATACGGCTGCGGCCCTCGCCTGGGGCGGACCCGGAAACGGTGTGGCGGGCGGTGCGTGACGGGATCGGCGGCCTGCTCGCCGACCACAAGCTGGATCATGTCATCCTGGAACGCGCTGAGGAGCCGCCGCGGCAATCCCCTGGCGGAAAGTATCGGGCGGTCATCCCGCTGAAGGATTTCGCATGATGTCAGATTCCGAACAGCCCGGACTACGGGAGCGCAAGAAGGCCGGCACCCGCGCCGCCATTCAGCGGCACGCGCTGCGCCTGTTCCGTGAGCAGGGTTACGACGCCACCAGCGTCGAGCAGATCGCCCAGGCGGCCGACGTCTCGCACCGGACGGTGTTCCGCTACTTCCCGACCAAGGAAGCGCTGGTCACCCTCGATGACTATGACACCCTCATCGCCGAGGCGTACGCGGCCCAGCCGCCGGAACTCGGCCCGGTGCCGGCGCTCCGCAATGCCTTCCGGACCGTGTTCACCGACCTGACCGACGCGGACGTGACCGCGAAGCGGGAGCGCCAGGCGCTCGTGCTCAGCGTCCCCTCGCTGTGGGCGGCCAGCCTCGCCAACATCACCAACACCAAGCAGACGCTCACCGAACTGGTCGCCACCAGGCTCGATCATCCGCAACACGACGACCGAGTGCGGGCCGTCGCAGGCGCGGTGTTCGGCATTTTGCTGTCGGTCTGGCTGGACTGGGCCAAGGACCCGGAGCTGGACGCTCCGGCGGCGTTGGACAGCGCGCTCGCCCATCTTGAGTGAGATCAGGGCCTGGATCGGGCGTGTCCGTTAGAAGCGTGAACGCGTCCGACTGGCGGAAGCCGACCAGGCCGACTCGATGTGAGGATCGGGACATCCGCTCGCGGCAGTCGCCGCCCCCAAATCAGGAGGTCCTTGTGATCATTGCCATTGTCGACTTCGACACCGCCGCTGCTGACCGCGCGGCTGCCTTGGCCCAGCTCGACAGCGTACGCGAGGAGGTACGCGCGATGCCGGGAAACGTTGCCTATCAGGTGTACGCCTCCCGCGAGAACGAGACCCGAGTGACCATCATCCACGAGTGGGAGGACGCGGAGTCTTTTGCCGGCTACCAGAAGTCGGACTCCTTCGCCCGCTCTGGCAAGGCGATTCGCCCGATGATGACCGGATCGCCGGTGAGCCGGCGCTTCCACGCGGAGTTGCTGGAGACCGTCGCCTGACCGGCGTCCTGACGGTTCCCTACGATTGGTTCATGCGAGGCTGTGGATGACCCGGAAGGCGTACAGCTTCGTCCGTACATTCCCGCGGGAGCCCGCCCGCGAGCTCAAGGTGGACCGCCACTACCTGCTCTGCGCCTCGGCCGGTGCCCTCCGGCTCGAGGCGCAGGGCCAGTCGTGGCTCCTACCGCCGGCGCGGGCAGCCCTGATCGAGGCCGGCCAGCCGATACAGGTGAGCATCCCGCAGCCGGTCACGACCGCGTCGGTACTGTTCGACACCAGATTCACCCCGGCCCCGCCGGCACCGTTGACTGTATTCGACCTCAGCCCTCTGGCCCGCGCATTGGTGACCGAATGCGGCACTTGGGGCGAGAGCGACGAACCTCTAACCGCGTACGCCGAGACGCTTTTCACCGCACTCGCCGCAGTGACCTGGCGGCTCGCCGAGCAACCGAGCCCTGTCGTCGTGCCAGTGGGACGCTCACCGGAACTACGCCGTGCCCTGCGGCTGACCGAGCAGCGGCTCGGCGGCGAGATCCGCTTCGAGGAGGTGGCAGACGAGGTGGGCCTGGCGCCACGATCGCTGGCCCGTCGCTTCGAGGACGAGACGGGCATGACCTGGCGAGCGGTCCTGCGCCGGATGCGGGTGCTGCGCGCGGTCGAGGAACTGGCCGCGGGCGATACTCCGATCACGGAGATCGCATTCATGGTCGGCTACACCTCATTGTCGGCGTTCAACGCCGCGTTCCGGCAGCTGACCGCCCGTACACCCACGGAGTACCGAGCCAGCTTCCGGCCTTGAGCGGGGCGGGCCCGCGCCTCGTACGCCCGAATAGGACGCGCGAGCTCGCGTACGGCCAGGCTACGTGGCCGACTTCACCAGCCGGTAGACATACTTCGTCAGGTCCCGGCCACGCGGTCTCGCCACCGCCGGCGCAGGCGAACCCTTGGTCAGCATCTCGTAGGAGACCTCTACGAGCAGGTTGTCTTCGCGGAACATCGCGTGCGCGTACCCGTAGTCCTTGCCGGACGGGTTGGACAGGCACAGCTCATCCGCGTAGTCATCAAGCCGCATGGCGTTCTTGTAGAAGTCCGTGCGCTCCTCTTCGAAGGCCGCCGACGCGCTGGAATCGGTCGAGAACCGGAACAGCTTGACGACGACGTCGGCAGCCCAGGGGTGCTTGTACCAGTAGCCCTTCGTGCTCCAGCGACATCCGCGCGACTCCACGAGGTCGTCGAACTTCTCAACCGGCGTATCTTCCTCGCCGCCATCCATCTTGGGAATGATCTTTCTCGCCCGGGTAACCACCTTGGTACAGATGCCGGGCAGCACGGTGTAGCGCACGGCAGCCGTCGGCGACGGGCTCACCGTGGGCATCGGGGACGGGGTGACACTCGGCGTTGTGCGGGTTGCGGCCGGGGAGCCCGTCGTGCCCTGCTGTCGTCCGGCATTTCCATGGTCCTGGGAGATCAGGGAGGGAAGAACGACAACGACCACTGCGAGGAGGAGCGCCACGCCCGCCGCCCCCGCCGCCACCGCGGTCCTCCGCTTCCAGACCGCCCCGGACGGCGGGTCCAGGACCTCCGCAGGCAGCGCCTTCGTCCGCGCGCGACCATCGGGTGGCAGGACCTGCGTCGCGGTGGCGACCGCGCGCAGTCGCGTGCCGGCATCGGCCGCGTCGAGACGCACGCGGGCCTCACGCTCCAGCAGGCCGGCAATTGTCGGCGCCAACGCCCCCGCCCGCGTCATCGGCTCGGGGGCGCGGGTCAGGGCCGACACGAGCGCGGCCGCCACATTGTCGGCGGCGTACGCCGGCCGGCCCTCCACGGCGAAGTAGAGCGTGGCACCCAAAGACCACAGATCGGCCGCCGGACCAGGCTGAGAACCGTCCAGCCGTTCAGGGGCGATGTAGCCGACGGTACCGACGAGCGACGCGGTCACGGTCGCGGTGGCGTCGGCGACCAGCGCGATCCCGAAGTCGGTGAGCACCGCCCGGCCTTTGCCGTCCAGCAACACGTTCTGCGGCTTGACGTCCAGGTGCAGGACACCCTCGTCATGCGCCGCCGACAGCGCGTCGAGCACCTGGCTGCCGATCTCGGCCGCCCGCCGAGGATCCAGCGGCCCGTTGGTCCTGACCTCTTGGTCGAGCGAACGCCCGGCGATGAAACGCATGACGATCCACGGCCGGCCGTCCTCCTCCAGGACGTCATACACCCCCACGATGCCCGGATGCTCGAGGCGGGCGATCGCCCTGGCTTCGCGCATCGCCCGCGCCCGCAGTCTGGCCTGCTCCTCAGCGCTTAGGCCGGCGGCCGGCAGGTGGAGCTCCTTGACCGCGACCGTGCGCCGCAACTTCTGGTCGTATCCCCGCCAGACGGTGCCCATCCCGCCCGAGCCGACCGGCTCGCTCTCCAGCACGTATCGACCGTCGGCGAGGCTCCGTCGTTCGCTCACGGGTGCAGGGTCGTCAGCGTACATACCGGCTCGACCACGCTCATCTCCGCGAACGATCTCATACCCGCACAGAGTGTAGCGACGCAGGCCGGCGAACGGGGGTTTTAACTATCTTGATCACGATGGAGGCGGCGATCACGAGCATGGGCGATCGCCCGTGGTGTCGGCGAGTTGCTCCTCCCGCTCGTTTCGCGCCTGCTGAACGAGCTCCTCGGCCTGCCCTGGAGCGCTGTGCGTGCCGTCGTCACGCCCCACGAACCGGGCGGTCAGGTCGACGTTGCGGGAACGACAGGGGCCTTTCGGTCCATGTTCGGCGCCGATATCTCCTGGCCGAAATTATGGATACCTGTACCTCTTGATCATTATCTATGAAAATAATTTCGACCGTTGCGCCGTAATTCGGAAAACCGGATCATCGTGATCACCATCATCTCGCCCCGCAAGGCCAGAGAGGAGACATCATGCTCGGTCTCGTGGACCGCTTGCTGACCCGCGTCGCCCAAAAGGTGACCGTGGAGGCCGGCTGCAGCAACTACTACTACTGCTCGGGTGGAGTCAAATACCTCCGTCAGTGCTGCCTGGACCAGGGTTGCCAGACGGTCAAGGTCGGCAAATGCTAACGCGGTCGGAGTAGGCGTCCCGCGGGTGGCGGCCAGCCGTCGCCCGCACGTCCCGGCCTGGCGCGAACTCCTTCGCACGCCGGCGATGGCAGTCGTCGTGCTGGAGGCGCTGGTTCCGATCCTGATCGCCTCCTTCGACGACTTCGTCGATCTCTTCGCGAGGAACGCCTGATGCCTTACCTGACCGCCGCCGTCGTGCTCATCGGTCTGCTGTGTCTGTTAAATCTGCTACTCACCCTCAGCCTGATCCGCCGGTTGAGGCAGACGGGTGGGGGAGACGTCCAGCATGCCGGGCCTCCCATCGCGTTGCAGCCTGGCTCGTCTGTCGGCGAGTTCGCCGCTGTGACCGTCGAAGGCGAGCCGGTGTCCCAGGATACGGTCGCCGGGCTGGTCGGGTTCTTCTCCGCCGGCTGCGAACCTTGCCACAAGCTGCTTCCCCGCTTCACCGAGCATGCCCGCACCCTTGGACGGGAGAACGTGCTGGCGGTGGTCGCCGGGGACGACGTGGAGGCGGTCGAAGCGCTCGCGCCGGTGGCCCGGGTGATCGTGGAGGACTTCGACGGCCCGGTGGCAGGTGCGTTCCAGAACACGTGGACCCCGGCGCTCTACCTGCTCGGGTCCGATCACCGCGTCGTCGCCACGGGCGGACGCGTGGAGGACCTTTCCGTCGCATCGACGGCATGAGCGACCCGGGTACGAGCCGACGGGCCGGGATCCGGGACTTGGCCTCGTCCGCCGTGGAGGCCATGTCGCTGACCTGGCGGTCGGCACCAGGAGGGGTCACCGGCTACGCCTTTCTGACGCTAGCCGAGGCAGCGGCCCCGATCGCCACCGTATGGCTGACCAAATCGGTCATCGACCGGCTGACGACTCCCGACGGCGCGGTCGCGGGTCTCGCGCTCGGGTTGGCCGCGGCCGGTCTGGCCGCCGCCGCGCTCCCGGGGATCGGCCGCTATCTGCGCGCCCAGACCGGGCGCCTCGCGCGAGCCGAAGCGATCGACGGGCTGTTCGCGGCGGCCGAGCGGCAGGTCGGCCTCCGGCGTTTCGAGGATCCGGCGTTCCTCGACCGGCTACGTCTAGCCCAAGAGGGCGCCGGGGGCACCGGCGACCTCGTCAGTGGAGTCTGCGGAAGCCTGAACGGAGTCCTGTCCCTCATCGGCTTCGTGGGCTCCCTTCTGATCCTCAGCCCCGCCATGACCGCCCTGGTACTGCTGGCCGCCGTTCCGGCGCTCGTCGCCGAAGTGCTGCTGTCGCGGAGGCGGGCCACCATGCAGTGGGACATCGAGCAGATCCACCGCCGCGAGTTCTTCTACAGCCGGCTGCTCACCGGCGTCCAGGCCGCCACGGAGATCCGGTTGTTCGGCATCGGCGCGTTCCTTCGTGCACGGATGATGGCCGAGCGGCGCAGGGCCGACACCGCCGAAAGCCGGATGGACCGCCGGGAACTGGTCACTCAGGGCGGCCTGACCACGCTGAGCGCGGCGGTCGCGGGTGCCGGTCTGTGGTGGGCGATCACGGCCGCCCGCCAGGGCTCCCTCAGCGTCGGCGACGTCGCCATGTTCGTGGCGGCCGTCGGCGGGGTGCAGGCCGCGCTCAACACGCTCGTCTCCTCCATGGCGTCCGTCCACGAGGGGCTTCTCACCTTCTCGCACTACGTCGCGGTGATCAGGACCGAGCCGGACCTGGTGAGCGTGGACGAGGGTACGGCCCCCGCGCTGCGCCAGGGCATCGAACTGCGGGACGTCTGGTTCCGCTACAGCGACGACCATCCATGGGTGCTGCGCGGGGTCGATCTGACGATTCCGCACGGCCGTTCGGTCGCCCTCGTGGGATTGAACGGCGCCGGTAAGAGCACCCTCATCAGGTTGCTGTGCAGGATGTACGACCCGACCCGCGGCCAGATCCTGTGGGACGGCGTGGATCTGCGGGACATCCCGCCCGCCGATCTTCGCGAGCGGATCAGCGCCGTATTCCAGGACCACATGAATTACGACTTGTCCGCCGCCGAGAACATCGGACTCGGCGACCTGCCCGCCCTCGACGACCCGGCCCGGATCACGGAGGCGGGCGTCCGCGCGGGAGTGCACGAGACGCTCTCGCGGCTGCCGCGAGGCTACGACACGCTGCTCACCCGCATCTTCTTCTCCGAGGCCGACAAGGGCGATCCGGAGACGGGAGTGGTGCTGTCCGGCGGACAATGGCAACGCCTCGCGCTGGCCAGAGCCCTCGTCCGCGACGGCAGAGACCTGATGATCCTCGACGAGCCCAGCTCCGGCCTGGATCCGGAGGCCGAGCACGAGGTCCACACCAGCATCCGGGAGTATCGGGCGGGTCGCACGAGCCTGCTGATCTCCCACCGGCTCAGCGCCGTACGGGATGCCGACCTCATCGCCGTGCTCCACGACGGGCGGATCGCCGAACAGGGACCGCATGAGGCGCTGCTAGCCGCAGACGGACAGTACGCCCGCCTGTTCCGGCTCCAGGCCTCGGGATACCAGGAGGTGCGATGAAGGCAGGCAATCTGCTCCTGTCGGCATCCGGCTTGCTGACATTGGGAATGTCGCTGTGGTGGCTCCGCCGACAGTACCTGGTCGCCACTGTCAGCGGGCCCAGCATGGAACCCACCCTGCGTTCCGGCGACAGACTGCTGGTCCGCAAGACGAGGCGAGCCCGCGCCGGCCAGATCGTGGTCGTCAGGATCCCGAATCCTCCACCGCTGGACGGCCTGCCGCCGGGCATCGAACCCGGCGATGAGGACAAGGTGCCGGAGAGATTCGATCCTGGCTGGCATTTGCTCGTCAAGCGGGCGGTCGCGGTGGCCGGCGAACCGGTGCCGAAACAGGCGTTCCCGGCGCTACGCGACGTACCCGAGACTGTCGTTCCCGCTCGTGCCCTGGTCGTGCTGGGCGACAACGCCGACACCAGCTGGGATTCCCGGGAGTTCGGCTTCGTGCGGGGCGACCAGTTCATCGGTGTCATGATGCGCCGCCTGCCATCGCGTTGACCGCCCGCGGCTTCGTCCACGATCGCCGGCAGCTCGCCTGCTCAGGCTGTACCGGTCCGGCCTGCTCAGCGTCGTCACCGGCAGAAAACCCGCGCTCCCGTCCGGTCCGAGGGCATCGCCCGATCTTCGGGTGCTAGACCAGGCGAATGTCACAGTCGACGACCACCGGGAGGCTGACGAGCTTCGCATCACTGGTGAGCAAGGTGCAACCTTCAGCCTCGGCCAGCGCCACGTAGGCAGCGTCGTAAGCCTTGATGTTGTCACGCAGTTCCCAGATGCGAGGCAGGAGAGGCCGGATGTCCGCCAACTCGATCTCGGCTCGGGCGAGCGCCTCGAAGGCGCTTCGTCCACGCGTTTGGGTGATCAGTTCTTGCCTGACGAGGCGGGTGACGACGTGGGCGGCTTCGCTGGGCATGTGGGCAGGCGCGATCCAGGAGGGATCGGTCATGATGGCCTTGCGTGCGGGGCGGCCGGCCTCTCCGTCATCGGCCAGTGCGTTGATCATGACGGAGGCATCGATCACGAGCATGGGCAGTCCCCAGTGCTATCAGCGAGTTGCTGCTCCCGCTCGTTTCGTGCCTGGTGAACGAGTTCCGCGGCCTGCCCCGGGGCGCTGTGCATGCCGTCGTCACGTCCCTCGAACTGGGCGATGAGATCGAGGTTGTGGGAACGGCGGGCATCCGCCGCCAGGAGGCCCAGCATGTAGGCCTGCGCGGACTGCCCCTTGGCGCGGGCTCGGGCTGCGATCGCGTCGGCGATGTCGTCGGGAACATCGCGGATCTGCATGTTCCTAGGCATGCCTTCATTTTACATGCACAGGCTCCGTATGCTCCGGGATCTGTGCCAGCCCTGCGGTCGTACCGAGAGAAATCCAGCGCCGGGCGTACCTGGTGGCGATCATCGTCGTCTGCCGTCTACATGGCCGCCAGCGCGGCGGCCGCCCGCTCTTTGCGCCGACGACATGTGGGCTCACTCAGCCTCGACCGCGAGCTTCTTGGGAGGGGCGGTGATGTGCACAGGCGTTCCCCAGCCCCTGTAGAGGACGTTCATCCGCACGGTGTCAGCTCTCTGCTCCGCGCCATAGGGCTCGTACACGATCTCGGCTTGGAAACGCCTGGGCAGGTTATCCGGGCCCAACCAGAGCTTCCATGTGACGCGGCCTCCGTCCCAAAATCCTTCTCGCTCGCTGTAGTGGATGCCAGCCTGGCTCGAGCTAATGGAACCGACCTCCACCGTGCCGTCGTAGCGGGAAGTGCGGACGCCGTCGTAACGGTCCTTGGTGGGTGCCTTCTTGGCGCTAGCGGAGATCAGCTGCAGGAACTTCGGGTTAAGAGCGTCCACCAGGTTTTGTGACCAAAGGAAGCCTTCCGCATCCCGCCAGTGATTCCATTTCTTCCCCTTGGGCAGCGTGTCAAAGTAGGTTTGGGTATACGTATCGCGACCGAGATTTATCATGCGGAATGGCATCGAGTCTCCGTCGCCCACGGTGGAAGTCTCTGTGATGTCGCTGGCGGACACGCCTGCCTTCGCGAACCGGTGCTTGCCGTGGGTGACCGCCAGATGGGCGCCCGCGCCCAAGCCCTTGCGGGTCTTCTGGGAGAAAAGCACACCACTCTTTTCTGCATACTGGCCCCTTAGCGCGGATATCGCCTGAGCCAGCGAACTCCGAGTCTCTGCGCGTGCCGCGCCTGCCGGCGGCCACGCGAGCAGCAGGGTCACGACGCCTAGCAGCGCGCATAAGGTTCTCATGGGATCATCTTCGGCGACCGCTGATCTCGACCTTGTCACCGAGAGATTGCAGGCGCGACACCTGCCTAGGTCTCCCGCCAAATAGCCGCGGTCAGGGTACGGGCAAGCCACAAGGGCGGCGCGGACGAAAGACAACTCGGCCGGCTTCGTCTCATGCGGTGGCCGTCGGGGCGGCGGTCTCTCCATGATCTGAACTCGGCCTCGCGGTGCCGTCTGAGGTCGCTTCAGTGGTGGTGTAGAGGATCGCGCGGGCCTGTTCTGCGGCGCGGATGAGGCTCTCGCCGACGAAGTCGAGGTAGCGGGCGACGTTCTCGAGGCGGGTGGCGGCAGGGGTGCCACGGCCGAGGACGCCGACGCCCTGCCGGGCCAGGTCGACGACCTGGACGAGGGATCGGCCGCTGGCGATCGACATCCACGCCACCACCCCCCAACGGCGACATCACCGCCCGCAGTTGGTGACCCGCCGCCGCAAAAGGGGAGGAAGGGGCAGTGTTCCCGTCCCGCCAGGGACAAGCGGCTGGTCAGCGGGTACGTCGTAGCGGGGCGAGGTGAGCCGCGACCGTGGCGATGGCTACGTAGCGCATGGCGGTGTGGGGATTCTTGTGGTGGGTCCTGCCCACGATCAGCTGGAGCAGGACCTTGGCGTGGTCAAGGTGAGTGACGGCGCTGTGGCGCAGCTGGTGCAGGTCGAGGCCGGTGCATCGGTCACCAGCGGGCCAGCCGCGTCACCACGGTCAGCTGACAGAGGGGATGCCCACCTTGCCCGCGAACTCGGCGGTGAAGACGACCATGACGTCGTCGGTACCCAGGTAGTAGACGTCGGTTGGCGGCCATGCCGCCGGGCTCCCGGCGGCTATCCACACGGCCTTCTCCCGCGAGCACAACCTGATCGCGTCTGGCTTTCGGAGGTAGCTCTCAGGGTCTTGGGACCAGGCGATATCGACGCAGGTGAGCTTTCTGTCGACCAGGCTCGACCAGCGAGGATGATCGGTTACGTCCACCGCCGTCGACCCCCATGGCTCCCCGATCATCCGAAGGTGAGCGGTCATCGGCTCAGGGAAGACCTCAAGCCCGAAGTGGTCGAAGCTGCTGCCCCACACAGCCGAGAAACAAGCGCCATCGTCAGTGGACAGTTCCACTCCCATGGTGGGCTGGTGCCACGTCCCGAAGTCCCACTCTTCGACGTCGCAACCGTCCTCCCCGCCCATCAAGGGGTAGTAGACGACCCTCCGTATGCGCCTGCCTCGCAACATGGCAGCCGTACGTTCGTACTCCACCGCGGTCAGCAACGACGACACCGGTACAGCATCACCCAATGCAGACAACCCGCGCCATCGCCTTTCCGCTCAGGGGTGCTGGCCGTGGGCAACAGTCAGATGCGGGATGACCTTCGTGAACTGTCCACCGTAGGGCGGCGCTTCGGGCCACCGCTCCGCGAGGGCTTCGGTCAGCGCGCGAAACGGATGATCGCTCAAGTACCCAGCCCGGCTTGGCACCGCGATCGCCATGATGCCCTACGAGCGATCCGTGTCCGGCCGCTACCAGGCCCTCGCAGGTCTGAGGGGCCTGGTAGCCGTTCTGTCGGTTCACGCCGGTTGTGACGTCCCTCCTCAGGGTCGAATGCCGGGCCCGGTCAGCCGGGCAGGAGCGCGCCGCTCCATGAAGTCCCAGCGGCCTTGTAGACGGCGCTGGTCTCGCCGTCGAAGTACGGGGACAAGCTCATGTCGTAACGCAGATTGCCATCGGTATCGGCGACGCTGACCGTGATGCCGTTGAGGTAGCCCCTGCCGCTGCCCTTGTCATAGCTCAACAACCAGGAAGAGCCCAAGGACCCTTCACCGGTGAACGGGGAGTCGACGGCGGTGAATTCTTCGGCCTTCAAGCTTGGGACCATGGCAGCGGTTGTGCGGCCACTGGACGACTCGAGGGTCTCACCCGTGTAAGGGCGCCTGCCATCGGGGTTAGGGCCGGCCGGAAAGCCGAAGACATCGACCGAGGAATCCAGCGGCTGGCTCCAGGCCACACCCTGTCCGCCGGTGTTGTCGACCAGCCTTCCGAAGTTGGTCAATTCACCTGAGGTGGAGGAGACGACGCCGCCGTAGACGGTGACGAAGGCGTAGTCGCGGTCATAGTCCCGGTAGACGGGGAAGTCGTAATGGGTGAAGGCCTGCTTCCCGACGTAGAGCCCCCATGGCGCCGTGCCGTCGGCGTAATCGGGAACGAAGACCCACTTGTCGAGGGTGGTCTCAACGCGCTGGGTGTCGTACACGCACTGACCGGCCGTGGCGACGAGGTTGCGGTATTGCGACTGTACGGCGGCGCCCGTGCACCAGTGCGGCTGGCCGTCGGCAGCAACGAAGAACACCTTGCCCGAGGTGGTGGGCGCCTTGGCATTCGCTCCGCCGGAATTGAGCGGAGGCACCGGCGCGGTACTGCCGGGCTTGGTGTCAGGGGTGTTGCCGCCGGTGGAAAAGACCTCGTCGACGGCGGTCTGGATGTTGTACGGGGTGGCGTTCTTCAGGTTGGCGCCGCCATCGCCAAGCCAGAACGTCGCGACCTCGACGGCGGCCGCTTGAGAAGCGACCAGAGGATCGGTCCACACACTGTCGGCCTGGGCCGGCGCGGCCATCAGACTCGTGGCCAGCAGGCTAACGGCCAACACACCTAAAGTTCGCTTCACGTCGCATCTCCGGGGGTTCACTGGTTGGTCGATGACAGAAATTCGAACCTGTGCTCGATAGTGCGATTAGACGCTACATGACCGATTCGGACTGATCAACCGATTTATGGTCTGTCCGTAAACCCTGCGAGACGACAAAGCGTAGAGTCAACGGCCCTATTGGGGCGCAATGACATCCGCAAGGGGTCCTGACCGATATGCCAGCCTGGGAACACGAGTCCGGCATGGCGGCAGGTGAGGTGCGCCTCGCGTGGCAGCCGTCCAGATGAAGGACGCCGGCAACCGTATGGACGGCGCCCTCTGGGCTTCCCCTCAAGACCGACTGCGATCCCTGACGCCCACAGAAGATCAAAAAGGCCCTCTCCCCAAGAGCGGGGCGAGGGCCTCTCACGTGCGGAGGATCGGGGATTTGAACCCCGGATGGTGTTGCCACCAAACCGCATTAGCAGCTTGGATCTCGTACGTCCCGATCGGTTCAACCTGGACCACCTGGCCATGTGCGGCTGCATGGGACGGTGTTGTACGGGGTCGGATTGCAACTAGAACTGCAACTAGACCCCGTCCCAACATGCGTCATCAGGTTCGGCATGTGATCTGAAGCCCTGTCAATCGCACTCACTAGGAGCCCGGTGGTTTCCGAGACCGCAGGCTACATGCAGACCGCCAGGTGGTCGACGGTCACAAGGACATCCAACAGTAGAGCAGCTGGTCGTTTTCTCCCGCTCGACGTGCCAGGCCGACAAGATCCGTGATGAGGGACAGCGTGTACCCCGCGTCATCGTCGGTGAAGTTCGAGAACTCCTCGATGGCTGCCCATTGCTCTGCCAGCGTCGGCAGGCGTGCGTCGTCGACGGCGGCGAGCACGTCGCGCATGTGCACCGGCAGTTCCACGATGCCTGGGCCTTCCATATAAGGAGAGTCTTCCGGCAGGGCATCCCACTCCTCGGCACTTCGCGGGGCGCCCTCCGGGGGCGGGTACAAATCCACGGTCTCGACCAGGCCCACAGAGAAATCCACTTCGCTGGCAAACGCCACGAGCTGCCCCAGGATCACTTCAGGGTCGATCCATTTGGTCTCCACCACATCGAACTCCGGAACCCCGCGAGTTGCGTCGGCGATCACACGGGAATGCTCTGGCTGGACAGCCGCCGCGGCACGGTCCGCGGCACGGTAGTACTCATAGAAGATGCCCACGCAAGTGCTCCTGTCCTGATCTTTGCCAACATGGTCAACTTCTCGGCAGACGGACACGGTAGAGCATGTGACCGACATTTCCACGACTCGGTTCAGGTGAGTGCACTGTCCATAGCCAGCTGGTGGATTTCGGGCCGGGCCTCTGCGGCAAGCCGCGCGGGTGCGCCGCACGTCTGCCAGCAAGATTGGCGACGGTCACTTCACCGTGCGGACGCACGCACCTCTCCTGCCGGCCCTTACTGTCACCGTCGTTCCAGCCCGTCAGGGGAGAGTTCTCGGTCGGGTCGGCTTGTCCTGGGCGACGGCGACGGGAAGAGCCGGTCAGCCTCAGCTACTGACAACGCAATGCTTGTCACGATCATGTTCGAATCAGGTCGACGCCCCTGCGCGGTCCGTCCTGAGTCGCTCTTAGCGGCCTTGTCGTGCAACCCAGAAAGCCGGTGTTCGAGGGCGGAGACCGGAAGGTTGTACAACCTGCGTAGGCTCATCGCCTTAAGATCGAAGCAGGGAGCGTATTCGATGAGACTGTTCAAGACTCGTAAGTCGTCGTGCCACTGCCGGCCACAATGGCCTGGTCTTGTGACGGAAATGAACGGCTATACCATGCCGTGCTTACCGGACGATCGCGGCAGCTTGTTGACCTCACTCGGTGACCGATCGGCCTGGTGCGGCGAGTGTGGCGCGACCTACCCGGGCAACTTCGTCCTCGAACCAGATACGCCACCCCCGTTCGAGTGGGCGCGAGAGCCGAAGAACACGTTGTGCTCCTGTGAGCCGCGGTGGCCGCAACTGATGGTCATGGTGGACGGACAGTGGTACCTCGGCTACCCAGGTTCGAGCGGACAGCTCGTCGTTGACGGTGCGGCGGAAGAGGCCTTCTGCCGCAACTGCGGTGCCTACTTCCTGGGGGAGATGGTGGTCGACCTCGATGACAGATCACACCTTGTAGAGCCAGGGGAGATGTAGCTGGTGTGGGGCGTCACGTCGCACTTGCTCGGTGGGTCAGGCTTGAGAAATAAGGCTCTGGACCGTCCATCGCCTCAGTCCTTTCGGCGGATGCCCGCCGACGAGTGATCGTGAGCGCCGTCCCAACTGCCAACAGTTTTACCGCGCGTGACCGTTGCGGCTGAGATATAGCCTTCCACCTATGCCATGACCTTGCCTCATCACGATGCAAACCGTGATCATTTGCATGTATATGCACGGCGGGAAGTTGCGGCGGAACCCCGTCAGAGGGGCTGGCGCCCTCGGCTCGGCGGATTCGACCAGGACACTCGGCAGCGAGGGGTTTGGCCATGCTCAGCGGGGAATGTAAGTGCGACGCTCGCTAGCCAACCCGGTGCGCTAGGACTGAGGAACGAAGTCCCAGCGCGGCGATCGCCCCCGGCCCTCTACGCAGCCCAGCCACCACATGGCGATCGTAGGGCAGATGGATCTCCTGCCTAGACGACCAGTGATCGCAGGTCAAGCCAAGTATTGCGTGCGGTGGATGAGAACCCGGCCTACGGGCAGTGCCTGTAGGCAGAGGGCGAAACAGCAATGAGTATCCGAAACACGATGTCCTGCTTAACGCACTGCTCTAAGTTCGTCCTGGCCACCTCTGTTGCATCAGCAGTAGCGGCGAGGACTCCTAGAGGCCGAAGCGTGATGTAGTTGTTATCTTGATTTGTCGAAACTTTGTTTGAATGAGATATGGTCGTATCAAGGAGGAGCCATGGGGGACCGTAGCGCCATTGAGTGGACTGAGGCGACCTGGAACCCCACTACAGGGTGCGATCGGGTATCGCGAGGGTGCGATAACTGCTACGCCATGACGCTTGCTGCTCGGCTCAAAGCCATGGGGCAACCGCGCTATCAGCGCGATGGAAATCCTAAAACGAGCGGGCCGGGATTCGGACTCACTTGCCACCCTGAGGCCCTCTCGCTTCCGCTGTCCTGGAAAAGGCCTCGTCGAGTATTTGTGAACTCAATGAGCGATCTCTTCCACGCTCAAGTTCCGATCGAGTTTGTTCAGCAGATATTCGACGTTATGGCTGCAACGCCGCAGCATACCTATCAAGTCTTGACCAAGAGAGCGAAGCGGCTGAAGCGGATTGCATCGCGGCTTTCATGGCCGGATAACGTCTGGATCGGAACATCCATAGAAGATGCTGACGTTCTGGACCGTGTAGACGACCTCCGGATGGTTCCCGCGGCAGTGAGATTTCTTTCATGCGAACCGTTGTTGGGGCCTCTGAGTGACTTGTCGCTTGATGGCATTCATTGGGTGATCGTAGGCGGCGAAAGCGGTAAGAATGCCCGTCCCATGAGCGTTGATTGGGTGGAAGAGCTTCGCCTTAAATGTCAGCGGGCAGATGTCCCCTTCTTCTTCAAGCAATGGGGAGGGCGAACGCCTAAAGCCGGAGGGCGGCAATTGCAAGGGAGGACCTGGGACGACATGCCGCTAGTGGCAGCGAGCTAAGGGAAGTCTATCGTCACGCCATCGGTGAACTGTCGTTTGCCGGGCGGACGATTGACCTGGATCGCACCACTTTTCTCCAGCGGTCTTAGAACTGGCCGGATGTGTGTTTCGCGGTAGGGTGTCTCCAAGATGGCGTACCACTCGACTTCTGAGACGGTCACGCCCCGCCTACCTGTGAACCGTTGAAGAATCGCCTCGCTCAGGGGGCGTAGATCCGGTTCGAGGGTGAACAGCACATCTTGGCCAGCGAGCCTATCGGAGAATTGACAGCCAGATCCGGGGTCCACTTTCCACATGGCATCCTTCATGAGCTTAACGCCCAATTGGTGGCGAGTGCCGTGGAAGAGGTAGTAGCCGATGTTTCCAGTGTTGTTTGTCATTGCGAATGACTGCACGAAGTTGAAGCCGACTTGGTCGCGTAGCTGCCGTACGTATACTTCGCGCAGATGTTCAACCCGATCGGCATCTACCGTGTAGCTGTTAAGGACGTCCCGAACATCCATGCCAAAGAGGCCGCGCATGGCATTCTCCTGGCCGTCACGAGTAATGAATCTTTGCACATGCCCGACCATGAAATTGACGAAGATCTCTGTGCGCGGGTAGGCCAGGAGATCGGTCAGGAGGTTCATCGGAAGGCCGCTATAGCCGAAGGGATCGACGAAAGCGAATGTTGGAGCCAGATTCCGCTTCTGCTCTCGTAAGGCATCGATAATGCTCTCGGCGGCCTTGTCGAAGCGGTCGTTTTCGACATGCGTCTTAATGTTGCTCGGCCAAGGCGCGTATTGGGTTTTTAGAGAGTCGATCTCCTTTTGTAGGTTGGCGGCGTTGTCTGCATCGGCCTCTATAAAGAGAAAGGCAAACTCTCGATTCCGCATGTTCTTAAAGTGTCGATGTTCAATCAATCGCCGAAGCGAGATTAGGGGAGAGCCTTCACTGTCATCGTTGTAACGACCACGTCCGGCGAAGCCATCCAGGAACAGGATTCGACCGTTCCAACTGGAGAGGATGGGAAACCATCCATCGAGATAGCGGCTAAGCATCTGGTGCTTAGCCTTAGTGTGCGGGGGGCAGTCCCACTTTGAGGGGTCGGAGTCCTTTGGCACATCGCCTCCAACTGGTGAAATCTCTGCATACTGTCTCACGCTCAGTCGACGTTGAATAGCAGCGAGCCAACTTTGTCCACTTCGCTCGCATATGTCAACCGCGCGCGAGGGCAAATTTCGGACCGTCCGATAGTCGGCATCCGGTGGGATTTAGGCACAGAGGCTGTAATGGGGCTCGCTAAGTTCGACTGCTCTCGCGGCTCGTGGCCGTCGGCGGCCGGGACCGGCCCCCAGGCCGCATGCCCGGCCACCGAGCGGGCGTAGCGCCGCCCCTTGATCTTCATAGGAGTTATTCGGCAACGATCTCGGCTGTCACTTGGAAGTGCGTGTACGTCAGGGTTGTGGGCCGGTAGCTTCGCGGTGTGGCTGATGACGCTGGGCTGACGCGCTGGGTGGTGCATGGGGAGCGGCTGATCTACGACAACCGGTGGATCCGGTTGGGGATGGCCGATGTGGAGATTCCTGGCGGGGAGCGGTTCGAGCATCATGTGGTGCATCTGGATCGGGCTGCTATCGCCGTGGTGGTGGATGAGCAGGATCGGGTGTTGCTGATGTGGCGGCATCGGTTCGTGTTCGACCGCTGGGGATGGGAGCTACCCGGCGGTCTGATCGAGGTCGGCGAGGACCCCATGGAGACGGCTATCCGCGAAGTGGAAGAGGAGACCGGATATCGGCCCAAGCAGGTTGAGCGTCTGGTGAGCTATCAGCCGATGGCGGGCATGGTCGATTCCGAGCACATCCTGTTCCTGGCGCGCGGGGCCGAGTTGGTCGGTAAGCCGGAGGGTGAGGTGGAGGCCGACCGGATCGAGTGGGTTCCGATGTCGGAGATCCCCGCGATGATTGCCCGCGGTGACATCTGGACGTCGGGGACGTTGATCGGGCTGCTTCAGGCTCAGCAGCGGCTCAACGGCCAAGGGCGCGGTTGACCGCCTGCGATAGCTCGTCGATGCGGCGGCGCTGGCGACGGGAGCCGGTCATGGTGGCCAGTTGCTTGGCGCGGTGGATGTGCGGTTGGGCGGCTTCGGGATCGCCGGCCGCCAGGAGGGCGTGACCGAGGTCGCATCGGACGCCTGCCTCGGCGCGGTTGTAGGTGCCGTCCATTCCGGCGAGTGAGGAGCGGAGGTCTTCGACGGTGCCGGGGTCGCCGAAACGGAGCAGGCAGCTTCCGCGCCACCGTGCGAAGTGGTGGACATTGATGGACAGGTAGGGCATGTCCAGGTCGCCGTCACCTTCCGGCAATACGGCGGCGGCTTGGTCGAGGGCGCGGCGGCAGGCGGCTTCGTCGCCGAGTACGGCCGCGGCTTCTGCCTCGGCTGCGGCCAGCCATGTTCTGAGGCGGGCCAGTACATGGTTGCGGTGGGTGGCGTGGATGTACTGAAGCAGTTCGGCTGCCTCGGCGGGGCGACCCAGATCCATGAGTACGTAGGCCTGTTCGCCGGATACGTAGGCGAGCACGGCCGGGTCTTCGGCTTCCCGGGCGGCGGCTTTGGCGCGTTCGTAGTGGTTCCAGGCGTCGTTGAGGGCGACGGTGTTGATGGCTTGCCATCCGGCCAGTGAAGCTGTTTCGGCAGTCAGGTGGGCGAGTTGGGCGCGGATGCGTGGGCGTACGGCGTGGTGGTGGGCTCGTTCGATCTGGGCCATCTGGGCGCGCATCTTGTCGGCGATGGCGATGCTGCCGAGTCGGCGGTCCTGGAGGCGGAGGCTGTTGATGTCCGTGCGCAGGATCATGACCAGGGTGTCGTCGACGGCTGCGGCGGCGTCCAGGCGGGTGCTGAGTTCGTCGGTCTGCTCCTGGTGGTCGTCGCCGGAGCCGCCGGTGGGGGATGCGATGTCGAGTGGAGCCAGGCCGAGCAGCATGCGGGCGTGGTCGGGCAGGCCGAGGCCGGTGGCTACGCGCTCGAATACGGCAAGTTCTTGAATGGGGCCGGCGGTGCCGTTGAGGATCTTGTTGACGCGAGGTTGGGAGAGGCCGGTTGCCGTTCCGATGCGTACCTGGCTGGCTCCGGCGTATTTAACCGCGAGCCGGAACAGTCCGGCAATGTCGCGTTTCTTGAGGATTTCCAGGCTTTCGTCGCGATCCCAGATAACGTCTGGTATTTCGATGCGGTCGAAAGCATTCGGGCGCATGTGAACCTCCGGATTTCGGCTCCGAGGTGATGCACTGCTTTGCCGCGCACTCTATATGCCTTGGCTGCATATCACCGTGGGATATGTATAAACGGTTGGCCCGATCATGCTCTGCCGCATGACAACTCCAGTCAGGTGCACAGAATGCGATGGACGGGGATGGAAGATCGTCACCCGGCGCGGGAATGTGGCGGCGACCCTGCTCGGCATGGCGTCGAATGCCGTCGCCGAGTGTCCTCTCTGCGACGGGCCTGAGCGGGTCTGCTCGGAGGGCGAGGTGTTCGAGTGGGAGGTGCGGATCAGTGCCGGCCACGGGGACGAGCTGGGGGCGTGTGGGTCGAGCTCGTTCCAGGCCACGGCGATGGACGAGCTGCGCAAGGCGATGCGACGCATGCCGGCAGGGTCGTCCGTGCGGGGGCAGATCATGCACAACGTCTACGGGCTCGCGGCGGTGGCCGATGAGGCGTCTCGGCGTGAGGTCTTCCGGGCGCATCTCGACCCGGCGGGCACGGTGCGGTTTGAGCGGGTGGCCGAATGACGCCCCCGCGCGTAATCGCGATTAACCCGTATCATTCCGCCGATCTGCTCCGGCAGATGTTGGGCCGGGACGGCATTGCCGCTGATGTCCACGAGGGATACGGGCTTGCGCTTGTATCCGTTTGGGTGGGGCTTGTCGTGTGGTGTGACGGTCAATACTTCTGGTGGCGAACCGGGTGGAATGCCGAACATCACCGTGTCATCTATGCGTGGCATCCGGTGATTGATCCGGAGCGGGCCGCTCGTCGTATCTCCATGTACTACGCGAGCCTGCGGGCGATGCAGTCGATATCCGAGCTGACCTGATCCGGGCGCGAGGTAGGCGATGAGTGCAGATGCCTCTTGGGTGTGCGGGGTAGAGCGTTCCCGGCGTGATTCCGTTCTGGTGCAGCACGCGGTACGGACGGATGGGACGAGGGCATGGTGCGGCGTGTCGGTTCGTCCGGTGGCGATCGGTGATTGGTATGTACCGTTCGTCCCGAACGGTGCGACATCATGCGGAGCATGCGCCCGGAAGTGGCGACGCAAGTTCGGCACGGCATGGAACGCAGCCTGAAAGAGCACTGGCAAATTTGGCTTAGCCGGTACTGTACTTATGCGGTCAAGCGCACGAGTGAACGGACGGCTGACATGAGTATGGACTTCGCTCCGCCGAAATATGCCCAGGTCATGAGGGCGATTCAGGGGCGGATCGAGTCGGGCGAGTACGCGCCTGGCGGCATGCTGCCGTCCGAGACGCAGTTGGTTCGCGAGTTGGGTGTGGGCCGGACCACGGTGGTGCGGGCGCTGCAGACGCTGGCCATGCAGGGGTGGATCGAGCGCGAGCACGGGCGTGGCTCGTTCGTGAAAGGCCGGCCAGACGGTGAGGCCGAGACGGTGCGGCCGGGCCTGATCGCTGCGGAGCAAGGCGAGAGCGCCGACAGTCTCGTTGAGGTGGCGCGTGTTCCGGCGTCCCGGTATGTGGCTCGTCTGCTGGGAGTGGCCGAGAGAACTCCGGTGATCGTCCGTAAGCGGGTGGCCCGGCAGGCGGATCTCGTGTCGGCGGTGGAAACCGTGTGGATCCCGCTGGAGATCGCGGTCGGCACCGACTTGGAGAAGGCCGAGCCGCTGCGGGGCGGGATCCGGCGGCATCTCCAGGGGATCAAGCATCTGCGCTTCGATCACATCACTGAGCGGGTGTCCGCCCAAAGGCCGACCAAGGACGAGGCGGAGTTGCTCGGCTCGTCCAACCCGGTGCTCGCGGTGACGGCGACCGTGCACGACCCTGCCGGGGCCGTGCTGCTGGCCATGAGCCTGGCGCTGCCCGGAAACCTGCACGAGCTTGAGGATGTCTACAAGGTCAGTTAGTGCTGTGACCGGAAGATTCCCGGGTTCGTGGGCGGCTGCCCTCTCCTTGAGCCGACGGCATGTCCTTGATCACCCGAACTATGTCGTTAGATGGTTGGCCTAGCCAGTCGCTCTATTTCTCAGGTTAAGCGCCAGGCCAGCGGCTCAAGCCCAGCTCACCCACGCCGCCGTGGCATCGTCGTGCACCTTCCCCCCGTTCTTCGGGCCGTACTCCCGCTCGGCGGCACGAACCAGCTCGACCAGCCTGCCAGGACCGTCCCTCTCCGCCGTGGACGCCAAGCTCTCCCACGTATGGCCGTACCACTCGACCAGCCGCGAGACGCCGTCGGTGACCATCAGCACGCCGTCCAGGTCGCCCACATCCAACGACCCCGTGAGCGCCTCCCGAGCCGCCTCCGGCCGCGTGCTGGCCACCCAGAACCCGCCCGCTTGGTTCCGCAGTGACCGCACCAGCTCGCGGCTGTACGGGCGGCCGCCCGGAAGGTGTGCGGTGCGGTCGTCGTCGACCACGGTGATCCGCCCATCGCTGCTGCGGAGAGCGATGGGCGAATCGCAGAGCACCAGGTAATCCAGCCGTCCATTTCGGCAGCGGATGATCGCGGCAGTGGACGAGGGTGAGTCCACGTTGGTCAGGTCGCAGGTGTTCTCGTGGGCGGCCATGGTCGAGCGGATCGCCGCAGCGAGCGCGCTGGGCAGGTCCACGTCGGGTCGGGTCGTGAACTGCTGGGCGAGCGCGGCGCCGAGGTGTGCGACGAGCCACGGCACGTCGTGGACGCACCCGGACTTGACACCCTGAGGGGCGGTCGCACCGTCGAGTACGGCAATCCAGTCGGGTCCGGCGATGACGTAGTCCTCGTTGCGGCGGCCAGGGTCGGGCGCGGGCTCGGTGGTGTAGGTGATACGCACGATGGGTTTCCTAGTCCGGGATGGGGAAGCGGTAGTCGAACGAGGACATGTCGGCAGCGATCACCGCGCACATCACCTCAACCGGGCGGCCGGTGTCAGTGAACGTGGTGCGAGTCAGCTCCACCACGGGAGTGCCGGCCGGTAGGTCGAGGGCGGCTGGCTCCCGGCTGTTCGGCATGCGGGCGGCGAGTTCTTCGCGGATTTCGGCGAGGAGGTAGCCCGCTTCTTTGAGGCGGGCGAATCCGCCGCCGGGGCCGGTGTTCTCCTGGCGGATCAAAGTGCCCGCGACCACGTCGAGTTCGTAGTAGGAGTTGGCGAGTTGGTGGGCGCGGTCGTCGATGAAGGTGGTTCGGCGTCGTACCCAGACAGTCGTGCCGGTTGGGATGTTGAGGCGCTCGGTCACTCGCGCTACTCGTTCACGGCGGATGTGTACACGTCGGTGTTGCCAGAGATCGCTGACGCGTCTGCTGAGGCGATCATCGCGGCGATTCCTCGGGCGTCCAGAGTCCATGAACGTTAGGGGGATGGTCCGGCAATGATCCGGCATCGCCCCTTAGAAGATCGAGAAGCCCTCTTCCAGATTTTCGGAAGAGGGCTTCGACCTGCGGAGGATCGGGGATTTGAACCCCGGATGGTGTTGCCACCAAACCGCATTAGCAGTGCGGCGCCATAGACCTGACTAGGCGAATCCTCCTGGTAGCCACGCGGCTCAGGACAGCGTACCGGCCTTCTGCCAAGGCAGCAAAGCGGTTCCCCGTCCCGGCCTGTCCAAAGGTTATCCACTGCCTGTGAATAACCTCCTGTGGACAACGGGCCGGACAGCAAGCCCGCCCCAAGGCGCGGCGGGGGCGGGCTCGGCGCACGGCCCCGCCACGCGGGGTCCGGCGGACAAAACGCGACGTCACGCGACTCAGGTCGCGGGCCAAGCGAGGCATCAAGCGGATCGGCCCGCTGGGCCGAACGAGACTTCAAGCGGGTCCAAGCCGCTGGGCAAAACCAGACGTCGGGCGGGTCAGGCCGCTGGGCGAAGCGCGACCTCAGGCCGCCGGGTTGGCCTCGCCCTCGATCTCGACCTTGATCTTCTTGCCCACCAGGACGCCACCCGTCTCCAGGGCCTGGTTCCAGGTCAGCCCGAAGTCCTCGCGGTCGAACTCGCTGGTGATCGAGAACCCCCACACCGCCTGACCCCACGGGTTCGTGTTGGCGCCGCCGTACTCGACCTTGAGCTCGATCTCCTTGGTGACGTCGCGGACGGTCAGGTCGCCGACGACGGTGAACTCGTCGCCCGAGTGGCTCACCACGCGGGTGCTCTTGAAGGTGAGCGTCGGGAACTTCTCGACCGACAGGAAGTCGTCGCTGCGCAGGTGGCCGTCACGGTCGGCGACACCGGTGGTGAGGCTTTCGGTCTTGATCGTGAGCTCGGCCGACGACTCGAGGGGGTTGTCGGCGATCGTCACGGAGCCGGTGAAGTCGCCGAAGCTGCCGCGCACCTTGCTGACCATCATGTGCTTGACCACGAAGCCGATCGTGGTGTGGGCGGTGTCGAGGTTGTAGGTGCCGGTGGCGGGGACGGTCAGGCCTTCCCAGGTGCGGGTGGTCATGGGGTTCTCCTCAGAGGATGATTGCTGTGCGGATGTTTGCGGCAACAAATGTCTACACGAGGAATATTCCTCTCGTCAACAATCGTCGGCTAGGCTATGAACGTGGTCAACATTGATGACCCCCGGTTGACGGCCATGGGCCTGCTGTCGGAGGTTCAAGCAGGTCTCGCGGCCAGGATGCAGCCGGTGTTCGGCGCTGCCGGGCTGTCCGAGATCGATTTTGAGACGTTGCTCCGGCTGGGGCGCTCGCCGCGGCAGAGCTTGCGGATGAGTGATCTGGCCGCACAGACGGGCCTGTCCACCAGTGGTGTGACCAGGGTCGTCGACCGGCTCGAACGCGACGGTCTGGTGGCCAGGGTGGCCTGCGCCGTCGACCGCCGGGCATCCTACGCCACGCTCACCGACGCGGGGCGGGAGAAGCTCGAGGTCGTGCTGCCTCAGCACCTCGACGACATCGACAAGTGCCTGACCAGTCTGCTCAGCTCGGAGGAGCTGGAAACCTTCCTGGCCACGCTGCGCACGATCCGGGATGTCGTACGGCCCTGCGCTACGGCCGGAGCTGTTGAGGGGGAATGCCCAGCTCAACCCTGAGCTTGGCCATGGCACGTGACATCGTGCTCTTGACCGTGCCGAGGCTGATGCCCAGCGTTCTGGCGATCTCCGGCTCGGTCATGTCCTCGTAGTAACGCAGCACGATCGCGGCCCGCATCCGGGCGGGCAGCCGTATCAGCGCCTGCTCCAGGAGATCGTGCAGGTCGCCGCTGGCTTCCGGCTCCGGGGCGATCTCCGGCAGGTCCTCCGACGGGTACTCCTCCAGCCGACGCCGCCGCCACTGCGAGATGTTGATGTTGACCATCGCCCGCCGTACATATCCGTCGAGCGCGGCTCTGTCCTGGATGCGGTCCCATGCCAGGTACGTCTTGGTCAGCGCGTTCTGCAGGAGATCCTCCGCGTCCAGCGGATGTCCCGTGAGCTGGTGGGCGGTGCGCAGCAGGGCGGCTCCGCGCGCAACGACGTACTCGCGGAACTCCTCTTCCCAGCTGGCGGTCTGCATCGTGGCCAGAATCGCAGCCAAAGGCCAAGATAGGGCGTAACCGGAATTCAGGATTCGGCCCGCCGACGATAAAGGTAGGTCAAGGTCGGTGGCGGTTTGTACGTCGCTGGGGGTCAACTTCTGCCCCGAGGGGTGCGTATTTTGCTCTCGAGTGCACGAGTACCGCGAAGCACCCCCGGAGCCGTGTGACCCTATTAACGCGACAAGGGAGGGACTGATGGGGTATCCGAGCGTGGAACGCCGCCGGGTGCTCGCGGCCGCGGCGCTGGGCCGGGAGACCGGGATCCCGGGCTCCGGTGAGGGGGACCCCTTACGCGCGGTCATAGGGGACATCCTCGACATCAGCCCACATCTCATCACCATCGAGACCCCCGAAGGCGCCGAAGAGCGGCTCGTCATCGCGCCCTGGGCCACCGCCTGGCACGGTGGCGACCAGGCGCCGAGTGATCTGCCCGTGGGCTCGACGGTCATCATGCGTACCCTGCGCGACGGCCGGGTGGTCGAGCGCCTCTGGGCCGACATCACGCGATTGACCGGGACCATCCTGTCCGTCGAGGGACGCAAGGACCTGTCGGTCCAGCTCGACTGCGGGCCGCACCGGGGGCGCCGGACCATCGTCATCCCATACCGTGCGACAGGTCGCATCATGGTGCGACATGCGCGGTTCGAGCCGGGGTTCCTGTTCGACGCGATCGGTATAAGAAAGGGCGGGGCGAGTCTGGCCCTGCTGCCCGCGACCTCGCAGCCCGCCTATCCGGCACGGGCCGTGCCGGCTCCGCCGCCCGCCTACGGGGGCCTGCAGTCACGCGTCTCCGGGACCGCCACCTGGTCCGACGTCTTCGACGAGGAGGATCGGGGGGCCGCGTACCCCATGGTCGAGCGCTCTGACGCGGACTGCCCGGACGCCGAGGTGTCCTGCACGGGCCTGCCGTACCTCGCCATCGGGTCGATGCTGCAGGTACGGAACCTCTGCACCGATCGATCCGCTAACGTGCCGATCGTGGCGTGTGGCTGCGTGGCCGGGCGCTTCTGCGACCGCTGCGTCGAGTGCGACACCTCTCCTCGCGGGCGGATCGCCGAGCTGTCGCCGTTCTCGTACGTGGAGCTGGGCGGCGACCTGGTCAAAGGGTGCTTCAACGCGCAGATCGGATTGGGGTGACGCTCGTGCTGGCATCGCAACTGCCCGCGCTGATCGTGCTGCTCGTCTTAGGGGCGGTGGCGAAGGTGTCCACTGTGCGTACGGGCGGGGAGATGGGCACGCTGGCCCGGCTGGGGCCGGCGGCGCTGGCGCCCGCGCGTATCGAGGTTCCGATGCTGATCGTCTGCGCGGTCGGTGAGCTGGTGATCGCGACCGGGCTGCTGGTGAGCACGTCTCCGATCTTCCGGTGGATGGCGGTCGCGTTCTTCGCCATGTGCACCTATGTCCTGCTGGAGGTACGTCGGCGGCGGCCCGACGCGGGATGCGGATGCTTCGGTGAGGTGAGCGCGGCGCCCGTCGGCCTGCGTTCGATCGCCAGGGCCATCGTGCTCACCGGGATGGCCGTGCTGTCGCTATGGGGTGAAGAGCCCGGCTGGTTGGTCTTCTTGCAGCCGTCGTGGTTCATGGCCGCCGGGGTGGTCGTGCTCCTCGTACTGTCACCCGAGCTTGAGGAGATGGTGGACCGGCTGCGTTATCGCGCACCGTGCGAGCAGCGCCCCGGGCCGGCCGCGGAGGTCACACTGGCCAGGCTCCGGTCGAGTGGCCCCTGGCGGCAGCACCGGGAGCAGCTCGCCGCGGTCGAGCCGTACGACAGCTGGCGTGAGCTGTGCTGGCGCTTCTTCGCGTTCGAACGGCGGGATGGGGCCGATGTCGTGTTCGCGGTCTATCTCAGCGGGCGGCGTCCGGCGGTGCGGGTGGCCGTGGTCGAGCACGAGGGTAGCGGCGCTCTGCCGGTTTATACGCCTGTATCGGCCTGACGCTAGACAGCGCTATAGAACCCTCGACAACAAGATATGACTCTATTGGGCTATCTAGCTTCCCCACTAGACAGCCCAATAGAGGACTAGGGGTGTCGCCTAGATCGGTTGGGCACGCAGGAACCTCCCGAAATGCGGCACGGTGAACGCGATCAGACCGCGCTCGGCGCTGTAGATGAGCCCCTTCTTGATGAGGCTGTCGCGGGCGGGCGACAGGCTGGACGGCTTGCGCCCCAGCGCGTCGGCCACGTCCGCGGTGGGGACCGGCTCGTCGCCGATCTGCGCCATGGCGTGCATGTAGTCGCGCTCCGCCGGGGTGGCTCGCTCGTAGCGGCTGCCGAAGAAGCCCACCGCGAGCTCCTCCTCGGCCTCGGGCGCGGACACCCTGACGTCGTCGAGGGTGATCGGGCTGCGCGGCGCCAGATCCCAGGCGACCTTGCCGTAGGCCTGGACGAAGTAGGGGTAACCGTCGGCCGCCTCGTAAAGGGCGTCGAGGGCGTCCTGCGTGAACTCGACCTCTTCCTCCCGCGCCGGCAACATCAGCGCGAGGTCGGCCGCCTCGCGGTCGAGCTTGTCGATGCGGGCGTAGCGGAAGAGCCGCTCGGAGTAGCTCTTGCTGGCCGACAGCACGCTCGGCAGGTGCGGCAGGCCCGCGCCGACCACGATCAGCGGCCCACCGGACTGCGAGAGCTCATGACAGGCGGCGCAGAGCGCCGAGACGTCGGCGGGCTGCACGTCCTGCATCTCGTCGATGAACAGCGCGATGCCGACGCCCAGGTCGGTGGCCACGCTCGCGGCGTCGACGAACAGCTCGGTGAGGTCGATCTCGAGGTCACCGGAGTCGGCCCGGCCACGGGTGGCCGGCACCTCGATGCCGGGTGACCAGTGCGAGGTGCCCTTGGCGGCGGCCGGATCGCGCATCGCGAACGCCTTGAGCACGCCCAGGAACTCCTCGATGCGCTCCGGCGCGCGATGCCGGGGAGCCAGCTCGCGGATCGCCATGTGCAGCGCGGCCGAGACGGGACGGCGGATCGACTGGTCGGGCCGGGCCTCGATCTTGCCCGTGCCCCACAGCCGCTGCATCGCCATGGACTTGAACGTGTTGAGGAGCACGGTCTTGCCGACGCCGCGCAGACCGGTGACGACCATGCTGCGCTCGGGACGGCCACGGGCCACCCGCTCCAGCACGACCTCGAACTGCTGCAGCTCGCGGTCGCGCCCGGCGAGCTCCGGCGGGCGCTGTCCGGCTCCGGGGGCGTAAGGATTGCGCACGGGGTCCACGCTCTCGGACTTTATTGCGGGATATAGCGGCCGTCTTAGATTTGGGAAGAAAGCGCTACGGCGTGTCCGAGCAGGGGCCGTCGCCAGTATTGTCATCGGACGCACCCCCTCCCACCAGGCCGAACCCTTGTTCGAGTCGGTCCCTAGAACTGTAGCGCGCACTCGAACACGTGCGCGATGGTTTCGAGTAAAGATCTTTGCAACAGAGCGAGCGGCTCGTGCGTCCCGGTGATGTGGAGTTCGAGGATTTCGTCCGAGCCAGGGGCGCGGCGCTGGTCAGGTACGGCTATGTGCTCACCGGCAACGCCGAGGACGCCGCGGACCTGGCCCAGGAGGCGCTGCTCAAACTGAGCGACAACTGGAGCCGGGTCCGCAACAAGGACAGCCCCGAGGCGTACGTACGCACGACCATGGCCCGCCAGCACATCAGCTGGTGGCGTCGGCGGCGCAGAGAGCAGCTGACCGACGACGTGCCCGACGGCATCCACCACGACACGCATTCCTTCGGCGATCTCTGGAAGGAACTCGCGACGCTGCCCAGGAAGCAGCGGGTCGTGCTGGTCCTGCGCTACTACGAGGACCTGCCGGATGAGGAGATCGCCGCGATCCTCGGCATCTCACGTGGAACCGTACGCAGCCAGGCGTTCCGGGCGCTTGCCACGCTCCGGGTTCGGCCCGCTGTACTGGAGAGGGGACGGGCATGAGGACAGAGGACGAATTGAGCGGCGCGCTGCGCGATGCGGCGTACCAGGCTCCCGAGCTCGACCTGCTGGCCGGGGTCGGCGCGCGCAGACGGCGGCGGACCAAGCGGCGGGCGCAACTGTTCGCGGCGGCCGCGGTGGTCGCGGTGGTGGGCACGAGTACGGTCGTCGCCCAGGGCACCTTCTCCAGCGGGGGCGGAGAAGAGGCGGCCGCCACGTCGACTACGACCAAGCCTACGAAGACCATAACCGTGACTCCGAGACCGCAGACCCAGCCCAAGGGAACGCCGGCCGGGAAGCTCTGGCCGCAGGCACTCTTCCAGATGCCCGCCAAGAACGCCGACGGCTGGCGCTACCGCCCAATCACCGGCATCAACGCCACTGAGGTGCTGCTCAACGCCGAGTCCTCGTTCGAGAAGGCCGGGAAGATCGAGGTGTACGACACCAAGACCGGCAAATCCCGGGTGGTGACGGAGGTAACGGCGACGCCGGGGTTGAAGCGGAGCTTCCAGAAGGCCGCCTCGACCGATGGCAAGAACGTCGTCTGGTACTCCACCGCCTCGAAGAACGGGACCCCGATCGCCGAGCTCTGGTGGGCGCCGCTGTCTGGCGGTAAGGCCAAGCGGGCCGCCACGTTGACCGGCGGCGACGCCGCCGTTGACGCCGTCGGGGTGGACGGTGAGACCATCGTCTGGTCGATGCGGATGGGTGGTGTGTTCCAGGTGCCGTTCACCGGCGGCACCCCCTCTCGCGTGCCGAAGGCTGAGGGGCTGCACCTGATTGGCTGGCCGTGGGCGGGCGATGTCGGCGAGGGCGTCAATGAGGGCGAGCGCAACCAATCCAAGATCGTCAACTTGGCAGACGCGACCGTGACCAAGATCGCGATCAAGGGTGGGACGAAGGGCTTGCGATGCGGACCGGTCTGGTGTGTCGGCCGCCGCGGCAACGTTCCTTTCGTCCAGCGCATCGACGGGACAGGAGATAAAAAGCAGGGGTTCGGATTCGGGGGACTCAGGCCGTACCCCATCCTCGACCGCTTCCTGCAAAGGTTCGGTGGCGTGTACGACCTGAACACCAACAAGCTGGCGGGCGTGGATGTGTCCGGCAGTTGGAGCGGTGTCGGCACCTCGTCGGAGCCCAGCACGATCATCTACTGGGGTACCACCAAGGGCGACAAGCCCGACAAGTACTGGGTGCTCAACTTGGCAGCCGTCCCACCCGCGCAATAGCGTTCGGAGCCATGCGGACCTTCGCGAACGTACAGGAACTCAAGGCGGCCGTCGGCGAGAAGTTCGGCCCGACCGAGTGGCGCACAGTCACTCAGGAGCAGGTCAATCTCTTCGCCGACGCGACCGACGACCACCAGTGGATCCACGTGGACGTGGAGAGGGCCAAGGAAGGACCGTTCGGCGGCACGATCGCGCACGGCTACCTGAGCCTGTCACTGCTGCCGTCGTTCATGATGGAGCTCGTACGGGTCGAGAGCATCCAGATGGGCGTCAACTACGGCCTGAACAAGGTGCGTTTCCCCAGGCCGGTGCCGGTCGGCGCGCGGGTCAGGGCGCTGGGGGAGCTGAGCGACGTCAAGGGCACGCCGGCCGGCTACCTGGCCAACCTGAAGATGACGATCGAGGTCGAGGGCGAGAAGCGCCCGGCCTGCATCGCCGAGACGCTCAGCCTGTACATCCCCGTGGAGCTCACAGCAGGGAGTGGATGATCGCCGCCGCCGCGATCAGCGCCAGCAGCCCGAGATAGGCCAGGACGAGCCGGGTGTCTTTGAGCAAGCACTTGCTATGAGTCAGCCCGGCCCGCCGCGCCTTCCAGTACCCGGCGAACCCGAGGGCCGCGAACCCCAGCACCGCCCACGGCCCCAGCAGCCAGGCCAGCAGCGCGACGGTCGCGTACACGCACAACCGGAGCGGATCCTTCACCTGACCACCTTGAGCTGGGATGTGGCAGCGACCGCGGACAGCCGTTGTTCCGAGAGCTGGGGCCACGCCTGAACCGCGCAGAACGGCGCGCACTGGTCCTGCTCGGCCCGCGTGCCGACATGCACGCAGCACTGCGTGAGCCGCTCCTCGATCATGGTTGACATGTCCATGAACGGCTTGACCGTCACCCGCACCACCCGCTCGCCGAGCAGTTTGCGAAGCCTCTTCCGCCGGCCGGGCAGCGCCGAGGAGGCCAGCGTGAGCAGGGTGGACACGCCGAGGTCGCAGTTCTCGCAGATGTCGCGCCACAGGTCGCCGATCTGCGGGTGTGACAACGACGACTGCTCCGACAGCAGTCCGAGCAGCGATTCTTGTACGGCCAGCCGCAGCTCGCGGGGGATCTCGGTGTCGGCGATGCGGTTGGAGACCAGGCCCAGGTTCGCCTTGAGCCGGTCATGGCCGATCAGCGCGACCAGCGAACGCCACTGCTGCGCGTCGTCGCGGATCAGGTAGCCGACCGAACAGCAGTGCGGGTGTGAGCAGGGCAGCGCGGTGAGGTCGCGCCAGGTCACCAGGCCGTCGGTCTGCGGGCCGAGCCGCTTGAGGACGCCGGTGTGGGTGAGGCGGTCCATCGGGTCGATCGGCCCCGACCTGCCCGAGCCGAACTGCGGCTGCAGCGACACCCCGCCGACGAACGGCGTGTCGAGCGCCAGCCGTACGACCTCGCCGATCTCCCCGTCGTTGACGCCCAGCGCGGCGGTCATCACCAGCGTGGTGAAGATCTCCCGCTCCGACAGCCGTTGTACGGCCTGCGCCTTGAGCTGCCTGAGGTCACCGCCCCGGTGGTGCTTCGACGCCTCGGCCGAAGTGCCGTCGTACTGGAGGTAGACCTCCACCCGCTCGCGGTGCTCGGTGAGCAGGTCGAGCAGGGCGTCGTCCCTGGCGATGAGGACGCCGTTGGTGTTGATCAGGATGCGGGTGACCGGGCGCTGGTGGAGCTCGGCGAGCAGTTGGGCGAGCTCGGGGTGAAGGGTGGGCTCGCCGCCGCTCAGCATGAGGACGTCGAGCTTGCCGTTCTCGCGGGACAGGCGCTGGTCGACGTTCGCCAGGATGTCGGTGATGGGGACGATGCCGGTCAGATCAGGGGAGCTGCCGGCGAAGCAGGTGGGGCAGCGCAGGTTGCAGGCTTCGACGATGTCTTCGAGCAGGATGCAGGTGTGCTGGGTCTGCATCTCGGGCAGCCCTTGGAGGTAGGCGGCGGGGATGGGCTCGAAATTCCCCGAAATATCCGGCATGTGGTGCTTTGTGGGAGCGGTCCACTCTTCTAGATATTTCAGGATTTCTGGGTCTTCGTCGTACAAAGTACTGATCAGGCCGTGTTCGCGGCAGCCGCGCTCCAGCCACACGCGCTCGTCGCGGACGGTCAGGTAGCCGCTCAGCCGTTCGACCCGCTCCAGGGCCTGGCCGTGGCAGTGGGGACAGAAGGCGTTGACGTACCTGAGGATGCGGTCACCCCGCAGGCCCATTCCGGTGCTCATGTCATGACCTTCCGCTTGAAGAGGGGATCGTAGTGGCCGCGCCGCCAGCCGTACCGCAGCCTCAGGGCGAGCAGCAGCAGGCCAGGGATCAGGAACCACTGCGGCCTGGTGAGCTCGAGCCAGACGGTCTCGTTGGCGCGGGTGAACTCGACGAGGAAGCGGAAGACGGCGTACGCGGCCAGGTACAGCGTGAACAGCTCGCCCGGCTCGGTGAGCCGCCTGCGCGCCCACAGCAGCGCGGCGAACACGGCGAGCTGGAAGACGATCTCATAGACGAACGACGGGTGCATGGCCTGGCCACTCAGGCAGCCGGGGCACTCGGGCGTCGTCGGGGGAGCGTGTACGCCCCAGGGCAACGCGGTCGGACGGCCCGGCGCCTCGGTCAGATGGCAGCCGATCCGGCCCACCGCCATGCCCAGCGCCACCGCTGGGGCGAACAGGTCGCCGGTCCGCTGCTTGTAGCCGATGATCCTCTTGGCGATGAGTACGCCTATGTAGGCGCCGGTCAAGCCGCCGAGGATGCTCCGCGAGCCGTACAGCCAGAGGTCGGAGAGGTTCAGCGTCTCCAGCCAGCCCGCCAGCCGCATGCCGATCGCGCCGCCGACCAGCGCACCTGTCACGGCCACCAGCGACTGCTCGTTGAGCGCGCCGCGGCGGCGGGCCTCGTGCACGAAGACCACGGACGCGACGAGCACTCCCAGGCCGACGAAGATCTCGTGGAGCGGCATGTCAGGCGTACAGGTCCGGGCTGATGCCGGTGCAGATCCCGGCGGACAGGATCGACCACAACGCCCAGCCGACAAGGAACCCCAGGCCCAGACCGGTGGCCCACGGCTTGCGCAGGAACTGCAGCCCCGCTCCGGCGCCGAGACCGAAGAGGGCGAGGAAGATCGTGCAGGAGATGATGATGGGGTAGTTGGTGCCGTTCTGGTCGAGGGTGCTGACGAAGATCAGGATGCCGAGGATGGCGTTGACGATGCTGTAGGCGACCAGCCCCGCAAGCGCTAGTCCGATGATCAGCCCGACGGACTTGCCCTTGGGCCTGCTGTCGGACTTGCCGTTGGGCGGCGGCTTTGGCCCGCCGGGGGACGGCGGGCTGCTGATCTGCCCGGACGGCGGGGGAGCGGATTGTGCAGACGGCGGGATGCTGATTTGTCCGGACGGCGGGGGAGCGGATTGTGCGGGAGACGGGTCGCCGCTCCCCTCCCTGCGCGTCGGGGCGCTCCCTCCCTGGGGAGGCGTCCCCTCGTCACGATCGCCCGGTGCGGGCGCGGTCATGTGAACACGCCCGGATCCGGCGTGGGCCCGGTCATACGTACATCCCCGGACTCGATGGTGGCCCAGTCCGCGTGTACATGCCCGGACTCGATGGTGGCCTGGTCATGCGTACATGCCCGGATTCAGTCCCGTGCAATAGCCGGCCGAGACGATGGAGGCGAGCGCCCACCCGATCATCAGCCCCAGCCCCAGCCCCAGCGCCCACGGCTTACGCAGCACCACGAGCACGATCCCCGCGCCGATCCCGACCACGGCCAGGAACCCCGCGGCGACCCCGATCGCGACCGTCGACGACATGCTCACGACGATGACTCCGACGATCACATTGAGGATCCAGTAACCAAAGGCCCCGGCGAACGCCAAGCCAACGATCAAGCCGGTCGGCCGCGGCGGCGGGGGAGGAGGAGGTGGCATGGTCACGACCGTCAGACTAGCGGGGGCCTTCTGAGTAATAAATCGCTGCTTGGACCCGGCTTTTGAGACCCAGTTTGTTCAACACCCGGCTCACATGCGTCTTCGTGGTCGCCTCGGCCATGTCGAGCTCCCTGGCGATCTCGGCATTGGACAGCCCGCGACCGATCCCGGCCAACACCTCCTGCTCACGCGGCGTCAACCCCTCCACCTGCTGCTCCTTGCGTACGGGCTGCTCGGCGAAGGCAGAGATCAACCGCCGCGTGACAGTAGGCGAGATCAGCCCATCTCCTCTGGCCACCAGCCGTACGGCCGAGACCAGCGACTCCGCGTCGGTGTTCTTCAGCAGGAACCCCGCCGCCCCCGCCCGCAACGCTCCGAACACATACTCATCCACATCGAACGTCGTCAAGATCAACACATCGGCCACCCCGGCGAGCTCCCTGGTCGCCGAGATGCCGTCAAGCTTCGGCATCCGCACATCCATCAACACCACGTCGGGCCGGGTCTCGCGGGCCAACTCCACCGCCTGCACCCCGTCGGCCGCCTCCCCGACGACCTCGATGTCCTGGGCCCCACCGAGGATCAGCACCAGCCCCGCCCTGACAGCCGCGTGATCGTCCGCGACCAGCACCTTGATCGTCATCCCGCCTCCCACTGCCCCTTCCTGTCCTTCGACATGGGCAGCACGGCCTTGACCCGCCACAGACCCCCGTCCACTCCGGCCTCGAACGACCCCCCGACCAACAGAGCCCGCTCCCTCATCCCGACCAGCCCGGCCCCCGCCCCGGGAACCACCTCCGACCTCGACCCGGGAACCACCTCCGACCTCGACCCGGGAACCAGCCCGGCCCCAGCCCCGGGAAACACCCCTTCCGCCCTTGGGCCCTCTCTCACTCCGCGAAGCGGAGCCGGATGTCCATCCACAGGTTTACCCACAGACTTATCCACAGGGTTGTCCACAGCCACCATCACTTGCTCCGACTCGTAAACGACCTTGACCACAGCCGACCGCCCGCCATGCTTCAGCGCATTGGTCAGCGCCTCCTGCAAGATCCGATAGCCGGCCAGATCCACCGCCGGAGACAGCTCCCGCGCCTCCCCTTCGACACGGAAATCAGCCGTCATTCCCGCCCGCCGCGACCGTTCGACCAGACTCTCCGCGTCAGCCAGCCGCGGCCGGGTGGCTTCGGCCTCATCCCCCTCCTGCCGCAACAGCCCGATCATGGTCCGCATCTCGGCCAGCCCTTTCAGGCTGTTCTCCCGAACGGACTCCATGATCTTCCGTACGGCCGCCGCACTCAGGTCCGTACGCGACAACGCGCCCGTCGACTGGATGGCGATCGCGCTGAAGTGATTGGCGATCATGTCATGCAGTTCCCGAGCCATCCGCGTACGCTCCGTCGCGATAGCCGCATCCCGATCAAGCTCCGCCAGCCGCGCCACCTGCTCCGCCCTGGCACGCTCGGCCGTAGCCTGCTCACGCTGCTGGCGTAACACCATCGCCGTGGTCACGGGCGTAACCAGCACGAGCCCGGCCTGAATCCCGTTGACCGCCAGCGCCCGCCAGTCACCCGACAGGACCCCCGTCACACCCCCGGCCAACACCGACAGCACGGTGGCGGCCCCCAGCAGCCACCGCGAAAAAGACGCCGGCCCGTACAGCGCCGCCGCATACACGTTGTCCGTAAATATCAGGACAGTCGGCAACGACGGCCCCACCACGAGATCAACACCGATCCCCACGGTCCCCAGGGCCAGCCCCACCAACGGCGCCCGCCGCCGTACCACCACCCCCAGGCACACGAACGCCAGCGGCACCGCGAGCCACCCCTCGGGCACCTCGCGATGAGTGTAGGCTCCGCCCACGATCAGGAGCAGGCCTCCGACGAAGGCCAGCCCGGCCCACGACGCCTCGCGTTGCATGCCCCCCATCCCACCACCGTCCGGACCCGGCTCACTCCTTCGTGGGTCTGCCTGTGGATAAACACTTCGATGTATCCACAGGCTCGTCTTCACTGACGATGCGCCGGCCAGAGGAGCCCTCAAGGATGGGATGCGTGATTGTCGCCATCCTGATCGGCTGCGAAGTCGGCTTCTGGCTCCTGCTCGGACTCGGCCTCGCGAGCCGCTACCTCTGGAACCGCCGCCGACTCAGCACCGCCCTACTCCTCTGCGTACCGCTCCTGGACGTGATCCTCCTGGCGGCATCCGTCATGGACATGCGCAGCGGCGCCACGGCCGACCTGAGGCACGGCATAGCGGCCGCGTACCTGGCGTACTCCATCGTCTTCGGCCACAGCACGATCCGCTGGGCCGATGCCAAGTTCCGCCACCGCTTCGCCGACGGCCCACCTCCCTGGAAGCCACCCGAGGGCGGCATGGCCCGCACCCGCTACGAGTGGATCTTCTGGCTCCGCATCGTCCTCGCGTACGCCATCGCCTGCGCCCTCCTGCTCGGCCTGGTCTGGCTCGTCAACGATCCGTCCCGCACGGGCGAACTGATCAATTTCATGCTCAGCATGCTGAAGGTGCCGCTGATCGCCCTGCTCTGGCCCCTGGGGTACACCCTTTGGCCGAAGAAGGTGGAATCTAGTGGGGCGTGAGGGCGGTATCTGGTTCGAGGCACGGCTCTGGACCCGCTATGCTGGCTTACGCAGCGAGCGGCCGTAGCTCAATGGATAGAGCATCTGACTACGGATCAGAAGGTTGGGGTTTCGAGTACCTCCGGCCGCACACAGTCTGACCAGGGAGTTCCTTGATCTCAAGGGACTCCCTGAGCTGTTTCCGGAGGTCACTGTACCCGTTGCTGTACCCGTAGGACTTCGTTCAGGAGAGTTCGCCACAGTTCACCGGGGTCATCCTTCGGTTGGCGCCGTTTCGACACCAACGGCTGGAATCACATCGAGTTCAGTGCAGACAGGGCCACGTCCATCGAGTCGGCGGCCCGGCGCTGCACGTCCACCGTGAGGTGGGTGTAGATGTCGGAGGTTGTGGCGAGCCGGCTGTGTCGCAGCGCGCCCTGGATGGTCTTCATGTCGTTGCCCTGCTTGTGGAGCCACGTCGCGCAGGTGTGCCGCAAGTCGTGGATCCTCAGCCGCTGGTCGTTGACTCGTTCGATCTCGGCCCGGTCACAGAGCGCGTTCCATGCCCTGTTGGCGTTCCGAGGTTCGATCGGGGTGCCCACGGACGTGGCGAAGACGAGGCCAGGGTCCGCCCACACCTTCGCGGCGAGACGCTCGGCGGTCTGCTCCCGGCGGTACGCCTTGAGGATCTTGCTGAGTGCCTCGGGGACAGCGACGGGAGCGTCCGACGACTCCGTCTTCGACTTCACCACCGCGAGCTTCCCTCGCCGGCGTCCTGTGTGTTCGTTAACCTCTCCTCTCACGCGCTGAAGGGACGGGCCGACCAGTAGCAGGCCAGCGTCGAGGTCCAGGTGTTCCCAGCGGATGGCCAGCGCCTCGCCGCGGCGTAAGCCGAGGGCGAGGATCGTCATCCACAGGACTGCCCAGCGGTCCCCGGCGGCGGCCGTAAAAAGCCTCTCGGCTTCCTCGGTGGTCAGCGCCCTTCCTCGCTTGCTCTTGCCGGATGGTGGTTCGACGAGCTCGGCCACGTTCCGTGGGATCAGCTCGTCCCGCATCGCGCTGTTCAGCGCCGTGCGCAGGATCGCATGGCAGTAGTTCACCGTGCGGTCCGACAGGAGCGCTACCCGCGGCTGCTCTCCTTCCTTGGGTTTGGGCTGTCGCGCGGATGGCTTCTGCTGGAGCTTCAGGATCCAGCCGCGCAGGATGGCCGGCGTCAGCTTGGGCAACGCGTAGTTGCCCAGGGCCGGGACGATGTGCAGACGGATGTGGTCCGCGTAGCTGATGCGGGTTGATTCGGTCATCTTCCCGGCTGCGACGCGTTGCTTGAGCGTCACCTCTATCCATTGGCGTAGGAACTGCTCCAGTGACGTGGTCCGGCCGGTGGTGATGGGCGCGCCGTCTTCGACCTGGCGCTTGAGCTCCTTCCACTTCTCCTGGGCTTTCTTCTTGTTCTTCGAGCTGACCGTTGGGCGTGACCCATCCGGGAGGACCATCCGGCCTATCCACAGGCCATCGGACTCCCGCTGGAAAAAGCTCCCTTCTCCTTTAGAACGTGCTGGCTTCTTCGTGCGGCTTTCTGTCATGAACTCTCCGATCTGCTGATTGCAGCCGCAATGGATAGGCTGACGATAACAACGCGAAATGGGGCCAGCACAGACAATTGGGTGCTTGCCGGCTAATTGGCCCGCTGGTTCTGTGCCCGGAGCCTGGTCACGTAGTCAAGGAGCGCCTGGCGGGGGACGCGGCGGGCGCGCTGGCCGATGACCACGCTCTCCAGTTCACCGCTCTTGACCAGAGCGAAAGCTTCTGTCCGCCCCAGGCTGAGCTGCACGCCTGCGGCTTCCACGGTCAGCAGCAGTGGCAGATGGGCGATCGACTGGAGCGAGTCCCCTCCGAGAGGCGTGTCGAACTGCGTGTTGGCGTCCATGACCTGTAGCACCTGAGCTGGCCTTTCGTTCGCACTGGAGGCAGGGCACGAGGAACTTAAATGTCGGTGTGCGTTAGTGTCTGCCTTCGATTGGCGGCCGGGGGCTGATGCACAGCAGAAGGGGCGGCAGCCATACGGCTGCCGCCCCTTTCGTTTGTTGGCGTCCTTGGCCGATGTGGTCAGGTGGGCAGGCGCTGAAGCGTTTTCCCGGCGAGCTGCTCGCGCTCCCGGCGGCGCCGCTCCACGTCCAGGTGGACCCAGTGGGACGATGTGGGCCGGTTGGTGCCCAGCAGTTCGCGTACGCCGGCCTGGGCGGCGGCCTGGGCATAGAAGTCCAGGGCGCGGTCACTCCAGTTGGCGTCTTCCCACGCCTGATCCATCGCCGTAGCTGCGGAATGCCATTGGCTGGCGGCGGCGGAGAGCGCATGTTCGGCCTTCACCCATCGGTGGTGGGCGGCTGCCCACTCGGAGGTGGGGGTGGTGTCGAGGGCCTGCCATGCGTGCTCGGTGGCGGTCTCGGCGCTGGTGTAGGCGTTCCACGCTTGCTCCTCCTCCAGGGCGGCCGGGACGGCGGCGTTGTGGTGGCGGGCGACCTTCCACGCAAGGTAGTGCGCGTCGTCGTCTGGTATGGGCTCTCGCCCGGTGAAGCCGTTGATGGCGATCGTCTGGATGGGCTTGTCGGCGGTGGTGGCCATGCAGGGGTGTCTCCTTCGGTTAGTTGTCACTGCCGTTCGCTGTGGGGATCGGCTTGAGGACGCGGTTGGACGTGCCCGGCTCGGAGCCCCAGCGGAGGCCCAGGGACTCGGGCCGGAGGTGCCACTCCTCCGGAGTCATGGGGAAGCCGTAGTCCTTGCGGCACAGCTCCAGGTGCTTGGTCACCTCGTCCGGGGTGACGCCGAGCTCGTTGGCGAGCGAGTCCACTGGGACGTCGCCGGCCGGGGTGATGTACTGGGCGATCTTCTGGGCGATCTTGCTCGGCCACGCCATCCGCATGAGGCGGACGGCGCGGTCGTTGCCGACGCCGAGCGCGTCGGTCACGGTGGGCCGGCCGGGGTTGGTCGCCCAGCGTGACCTCATCTCGGCGATCAGGTCAGCGTCCGAGCGCCGGCGGGCGTTGGGCTTCGTGTCCTGATCGCCGTTGCCCTGGCGGTCGTTGCCCTGACCGGGCTTGTTCTTGTCCTGCCCCGACGAGGCAGGGCTGTCCTGTCCTGACGGGGCCGGGGTGTCCTGAGGCTTGCTGTCCTGTCCCGAGGGCGGGGCCGGTGTCCTGTCCTGGTTGTCCTGGACGGGCTCCTTGGGCGGGACAGGACGCGACTTGGGGCGGCGCGGCGGGTCAGGCGGAGTGTCCTGAGGCTGTCCTGTCTCCAGGCCGTGCGCGTGGGCGAGGCGGTACACGCGGGGCAGGGCCTGGTCGAGCATGACGCCTTCGTCGAGCATCCACAGCAGGTCAGCGGAAGCCTCGTCTCGCCAGAACCGGCCGTAGATCACCTGGAGCAGGGTCTTGGCGTGCTCGATCCTCTGCTCCATGTCCAGCGCCGTCCGGTAGCTGGTGATCTCCCACTTGACCA
Source organism: Nonomuraea sp. CA-143628 (assembly GCF_050942315.1). Taxonomy (NCBI): domain Bacteria; kingdom Bacillati; phylum Actinomycetota; class Actinomycetes; order Streptosporangiales; family Streptosporangiaceae; genus Nonomuraea; species Nonomuraea sp. CA-143628. Next base: position 13,507,123 of record NZ_CP192072.1, on the reverse strand, counting down.
TGAGTTTCCGTAGGCGGGAGGAGGAGCGGAAGTGGGCGAACCAGCGGGCGAAGGGGATCGGCTCGCGGGTGCGGTGCTTGGCCAGGAGGACATGCCGGATGGACTCAACGATCGCCAGGACACCGAGCGGCGCTGGCACGTACAGCATCATGGCGCGGAAGTCGGGCCAGCCAGCGGACGCGTTCGCGACCACGGACAGGACAGTCATGATGCGGGCCACCCACCGCAGGAGCGGGACAGGGCGGCGCGTCCAGGTCAGCACGATGTCCCAGGACACGATGACGATCAGGGCAGCCTCGAAGCCGAGCGCGACCCGTTCGGGCGCGGCGACGCCCATCAGGACAGCGAACTTGTGCAGCGCTTCGTAGCTGGCGATGAGGCCGTTGCCGGTCAGGGCGAGGCCACCTGCGGCGATGACCAGGACACCGAGGATCTGCGGAGTGGTCAGCCGCGTGTCCTGATCGCGGTTCGGGTCAACGCGTTCGGTCGTCACTTTCAGTCACCTTCGTCATGTCCAACGGGATGTCCACGGGATGTCCACGGCGATGTCCAAATCGGGGCGTTTGGACATCCACCCCCCTACGCGCGTGCGCGCGTGTGTGTATGGGCGAGGGGTGGGGGCGGCCGGCCGGGGGCGGCCGCCCCCGGGTCACGGGGAGTAGGTGTGAGCCACTCCCCCGGGGTCGGCCACTCCCCCGGCGGGCCCTCTGTCCCTCGCCCCGTCTGGGCTGGGGGGATCGGGGTATAGGCCCAGGTCGGTCTCCCCCATCAGGGGGTGTATGTGCAGGTCGTCAGGGGTGTCAGCGGGGTCCGGCGCTGTCCCCTCTCCCCCGCCTCCGGCGCCCGTGCCGCGCCTGGCGCGGAGGGTCTCCTCTGCGGCCAGGACGCCGGCGATGAACTCGCGCTCCCCCACGATTCGCCGCCACTGCCCTCGTTCGGTCTGCTCGACGAGCTGGAGCTTGTCGCGCCAGATCGCGCGCCGGTCGGTTGCCCACTGGCGGCTGCGCGGCGCGGCCGCGTTGGACGAGGCGGTGGAGACCAGGCCGGGGGAGAGGTGGACGGTGGCCAGGGCCCGCAGGTGCGGGTCGGCGATCTCCGACACCAGCGCGGCGGTGTCGTCGATGCGCTCGGACACGACCAGCCGCACGGGCTTGTCATCGGCCGCCGCCACGCGGCCGCGCTCGGCGGCCGGGGCGGGCTCCATGCCGAGCCGGATCCGCGCTTCGCGCACCTCGCGCTTCTGCGCCTCGCTCGCGTACTGGAGTAGGTGGTCGGGCAGGTGCGCCCACCGGTTCCGGTAGAAGGGGAGCCGGTCGGCGGTGGACGCCTCCAGCGTGGGGGCGAGCGCCTCGGTCTCGGTGGCGGTCTGCATGAGCATGAGGTCGGTCACCTCCGGCGTGTAGATGAGGATGGGGTCTTCGCTGCCGCTGGCCTGCACGTAGAAGGCGCCAGCGGGGAGTTCGCTGGTCTTGTAGCGGTTCCAGCGGCGCAGCAGGAACTGGCTGTCGGAGTCGTAGCGGGTGCGGCCGGCGTAGGCGTCGGCGAAGTTCGGCAGCAGCTTGGGGTGGGCGCTGTCTTGGTTCCAGTACTGGGTGGCGGCGTGCACGCCGATGAGGAAGGCGCGCGCCTCGGAGATGACCTTGTTGGTGTTCTCGACGATCGGGGCTGCGCTGCGGCGGGTTTTGGCCCAGATGGTGCGGATCTCGTCGCCGAGAACCTCGACAGCGCAGAAGTCTTCAGCGGGCAGGACCTGGTTGTGCTCGGGCAGCAGCAGTTCGGCGCGGAGCGGGACCATCTCGGCGGCGTCGGCCATCATCTCTGCGGCCTGCTCCTCGGTGACGGCGATTCGGTCGATCCGGGGGAGCAGGTGGGCGTACGCCTTGCCGCCGGACTTGAGGTCGATGACCCAGATGAGCGTGGGTGTGTAGGCGGCGAGCAGCGCGCGCAGCCGCAACAGGTTGGACTTGGTGGAGCCTGTGGCGCCGCCGGACATGGAGTGGGTGGCGCCGTAGCCCTTGATGACGGGGGTGACGTAGTACGGCTCGCCCTCGTCGGTGACGCCGAGCCAGCGCCGGTCATACACCGCGCGCGGCATCTCGGGCGGGTCGAACTTCACCGTGCGCGCCTTGATGCCGCCTTCCTGGTGGATCATTCGGATGCGGGAGGCGGCGCTGTGCTTGGGGTCCTGGATGAACCCGCGGATGGAGCCTTCGGACCATTCCATGCCCTGCTCGATCTCGCGGACGGCCTTCTCCAGGCGGCGGCGAGTGACGCCCGGCTGGGTCAGCCGCAGCGGGTACTCAGTGCGGCCGGTCCCGGACACGGCAGGGCGGGCGGCGACGACGACGCCCGGATGGGTGAGCGCGGCTAGCACGCCGGGGAGTCGTCGGGTGCTGTAGCGGACGCGGAGCTGGGCGGACCGCCAACGGCGGGCACGCTTCGAGAAGCCCCAGGTTGCGGTGCCACCGATGGTGAGCGCAGCCCAGGAGGCGGCGGTGATGGAGTCGAAGGGCGCGATTGTGGCGGCGGTCGTCCACGCTCCGGCCACGGCGACGGTCGCGGCCGCAGTCGCGGGCGTGAGGGGGAGGATGTCATGGCGGGACAGGAACCAGTACGTCGCGGCGGCGGCCGCGGCGGTCACGGCGGGCGTGAACCACCACGGGCCGCCGACCATGTGGTGAGTGACGGCGCATCCGTATAGGGAGGTCGCGGCTGCCCAGGTGGCGTGGAACTCGCGGTGGCTCCACATGCGGCGTGCCTCCCAGCGGATGGGCCGCCATACGAGGTGGTAGGCGGCCGCTCGCGCTGCTGCTCGGACGGCACGCTCCAACAGCCCGCCCTTGGGCTTGGGTGCCGGGCTGGCGTCTGCGGCGCCGGGCGGGAGCGCAGTCTGGAGCGGCTTGCCGAACACGGGGTTTTCCTTTCTGTGCGTGGGGTGATGGGTCAGCCGATGTCCCAGCCGCCGCCGCTGTCGGAGGCGTGCTTGGCGTCTTCGGCGATGGCGAGGGCGTCGGCGCGGTCGGCGCGGCTCAGGCGGGGCGCGATCTCGCGCAGGTAGAGGGCGGCTTGCTCGGCCTCTTCGCCGCACAGGTGGGCGGCGGTGACGCCGTCGCTCATCATGTTGAGCAGCGCGGCGGCGCCGGTGGATGGGGTGCCGCGCTTTTTGAGGATCGTGTTGGCGAGTTCGGCGCTTCTTCTGTAGCCGAGGCTCGTCTTGTTGCCGAAGAAGAGGCCCATGGCGGAGGTCCTTTCCGGTGTCTGGGGGTGGCGGCTAGTCGCGTACGGCGGCCTGGATGAGCCTGGTCAGGAAGAAGATGGCGGCGAGGGCGCCGAGACCGATCGCCCACCAGGGGACGGTGAAGCCGACGTCCAGCGTGGCGATGCTGAAGAAGGTGAGGTCGAGGTAGCCGAGGCCGAGGTCGAAGTCCATCGGGTGGGGTCCTTTCAGGCGGTGAGGTGGGGGGCGTTGGTGGGGGCGGGGCCGTCCATCAGCCCCTTGGCGTGCTGGACGAGGTAGGCGAGCCCGATGGCGATGCCGGCGACGGCGTAGGCGAGGGCCTTGCAGGTTCCGCCGCTGAGCTCGAACGCGGCGAGCGTGAGACCGATGGTGATCCAGACGAGCAGGAGGAAGGTCCAGCCGAGGGCACGGCCGAGGTGGTAGGCGGCGCGGAGGGCGCGGCGGGTCCAGGTGGTCGGCCAGGGGGAGTGGGGGCGGTCGTTCCACCGGTCGGCGGGGGTGGGGTGCTGGCGCTGGCCGTCCCGGGTGGCGCGGCGGATGATGCTGGCCGGCACGCAGACCAGGCCGATCCACCAGAGCGCGTCCATGATCAGGCTCATGTGCAGCCCCTTCCGCCGCAGGTGCAGGTGGTGATCCGGTCGGGGCGAACGCTGGGCTGGGTGCCGTCGTCGCGCTTGACGGTCACGAAGTCGGCCGTGCGCTCGACCACATCGACGGGGGCGCCCTCGAAGCACACCCGCTCTGGGGTGGTCTCGGACTGGTCCGCGTTTCTGCGGGTCCGCCTGATGAGTGGCACGTCGCGCCCTTTCCTCGGATCTGGATTAGTGGTACTAGTAGCACTAGTGGTACTAACGTAGATCGGAGGAGTTGAGGATGTCAACCGGAGCGGGCACGATGGCCCGGACAGATGCACGTAACCCGGCGGCGGCCATTGCGCTCGACGTGCGGCGGTGGGGGGAGGACCTGGTGGCGAACGCCGGGCGCGGAGATATGGCGAAGCGAATTGCTGAGGAGCTACGCCAACGGATAGGCCGTGAATTGCGCCCGGGGGATCAGTTGCCGTCAGAGGAAGCGCTTGCCGCGCAGTACGGCGTCTCTCGCACGCCGGCCCGCACCGCGCTGCTCGCGTTGAAAACCGCAGGTCTGATTGAAGCGCGGCCGCAGGCCGGATACGTGGTCCGGTTGTGGGATCCGCAGCCTTTCAACGTCAAGCTAACGGCGGTCGGCGGAGGGCGGGAATTCGGCGCCGTCGTGTCGGTGACCGCCGTGGTCCCATCCGGCCGCGTGGCCCAGCTCATGCCTGAAGACGACGATGTCGTCTGCCGGCGGGTCGTGGCGGGCGCGGTGACGTCGTCGTACTACTCCGGCCGGGCGGTCGCGGCTGTTCCGGAACTGGGCAGGGCGGCGCCGCTGGAAGAGGACGACGTGGTGCTGCTCGGCCGGGCCGGGCTGGAGGTGACGCGGTCGCGCGTACAGGTGCGCGCCTACCCGCCCACGCCCGAGCAGCAAGAGCTGCTCAACCTGAGCCCGGAGACGCCCATCCTGGAGCATGTGGCGGCACTACGTGACAGTGAGGGGCACACCCTGCTGCTGCGGGTGTGGCTGTTGGCGGGGGACCGGAACTTCCTGGAGTGGGAAATCCAGCAGTGAGAGAGCCTTACCGGCGGGGCCTGAGCGGGTGATACGAAAGCCCCGCCGCAGCGGGGCCCTCTGCTGATCGGGGGAGTTACTCTGTCTGGTTGCCGTAGAACTCCAGGTCCTGACCGAAGTCTCCGACCACGCCGAGCTCGGGATGGTATTCCAGGTCGCACACGATGTAGCCGTTGCGGATCTCGTAGCCGATCCGCTCCACCGAGCGGACGGGGATCGGGACGAGGATCTCGCTCGGGTCGTCGCTTCCCTCGAACTTGCTGCGCGCCGCTACGGCGAGGCAGTGGCCGCCGTCCACGGTGTGCAGGTGCCAGCGGGCCAACTCTTCGGGGAGGTCCCGCCAGTAGGGGTAGGAGTAGGTGACGATGGAGCCGAAGCATCGGTCGAGGATGGCCTCGGGGTTCATCCGGATTCCCTTCATTGGCGTGATGTCTAGGGGAGGGGGCGGGGGCGGGTACGGCGGCCGTTCAGCTTCGGTCCACGAGAGCTTGAGGAGCGGCCAGCCAGAACATGGGGTGCCGCGCTTCGGTCGGCTTCGGTGGCCATGTCTCGCCTGCGGGGGTCCGCTCTAGGATCTCCGCCGCGTCCTGCTTGGCGACGTCGGTGGAGGCGGCGGCGTCGGCAGCGGCGGCCCAGACCCGGATGTGCACGGCCTGACTTCTGATGAGCTGGTCGAACGAACTGCCGGGAGAGACGTCCAAGATGTCGTCCCGGCCTTGCATCGCATACGTGCGCATCCCCGCTGCTGCCCAGGTCTGGGCGAGCGCGTCGGTCAGGGAGGTGCCTTCGAGGTACAGCGGTTGGGCCATGAGGTGGTCGAGGCGGGCCACGGGATGCATGTCCATCATGAGCCGCAGCTCGATTCGGCGCTCCTTGGCGTCCCACTCCAGATGGACGAACTGGCCCGCGGACCCGGTGGACGCCTCGAACGTCATGTAGTAGCCGAGTAGCGGCCAGCGCTCCGGCAGGTCAGCCGGTAGGCGGTCGGGCCAGCGCTCGAAATCCGGGGTCATGGAGTCGTGGAAGTTGATGATGTGGCGTCCTGCGTGGCGCCAGGCGCCAAGTGCGGCCAGCCGGGCGGCATCACCGCCGGCGCCCATGGCGATCAATGACTCGGGAGAGAGCACGTCGCCGAGCGCGCCGGGAGGCGGGCTGATGTGGCCGGCGTAGTGCTCGGCGATGACCGTCGTCACCTCCGTGATGGGCATCCAGCACCAGCCCGGCCATTGGTCCTGTTGCATCTGGCGGACCTGCTCCATCCGGTCGTACCAGCCGGGGAACTGCTTGTCGGCTTCGCGTTCGAGCTTCTCCAGCCGGGCAGAGGTGGAGCGGTAGAGCTCGGGGAGCCACCTGTAATGCTCGGGCAGTTCGTTGTCGCGTCGCTTGGCGAACTGCTTCGGGTAGGTGTCGCGGGTCATCTCTGCTCCGGTGGGTTGCTCTCTGGTGCTTGCGCTGAGCGGGTGGCGGGTCGTCCGCGCTGGCGGCGGTTGGGCCACCATGCCATGAACTCGCTGGGCTTGTACCGCAGTAGCGGCTGGTCGGGGTTGACGGGTTTCGGTGGTGCTGGCGTGGACTGGTCGCGCTGGTGTTCGGCTTGGGCTTTGTGGAGTGCGCGGGTGATGGTGGCGCGGTGCACGCCGAGCTCTCGGGCGAGCTCGGCGGGCGTCATCGCGTGTTCTTCGTTCACTCGGGTTTGACCTTGTAGGTGTGGAGCATCTGGTCGATGACCTCTCGGGTGCGGGGGCCGACGTTGAGGATGGCGCGCAGCCGGGCCACCGTCTCGGGGTCGCTGGTGCTCCCGCCGGTTGAGATGTAGTCGTCGTGGTAGCCGGGGTGGGTCCAATAGGCGCGGCCGTCCCGCGTGAGTTTGAGCGTGGTGCCGCGGTTGTACGTCGAGCCGTACGTCTCGCTGATCTCGCCCACGGTTGCGACGTTGCCGATGGTGGCCCATTCGTCGGGGGTGAGGGGCTGGGTGGCGCGGCTGATGTGCTGGATCAGGTCGTGAATCTCCAGGGCGTCGCGCCGGACGGCGGCGCGCTCGGCGTCCGCTGTCTTCTCTTCCTCGGTGGGCTCGACGATCGCGACCGTGTGCTCGATGTCCCAGTGGGCTTCGTCGTGCGTCTGGGCGTGCCAGCAGATGGAAGAGGCGATTTCCTCGTCGGTGAACCACGCCTTGACGCTCACGACGACGCCGCGGCGGTCGTCGTCGAACCGGACGACGTCGCCGAGTTGGTGGGCCATCTGGAGCGCGCCTGCGCGGTTCATGTAGCGGGTGGAGATGATCGTCAACTTGTCGGTTTCGCCGGTCGGGGTGCGGCCGGACTCGGTGAGGATCCGCTCCCGGCGCGTGGCGGCTTCGGCTTCGGCGCGTTCCTGGTCGCGCTTCTTGTTGGCCTGCTCGGCGATCTGGCGGTCCCGTTTGAGTGCGGCGCGCTGTTCGGCCTGCTGGCGGTCGATCTCGGCCTGGTAGGTCTGGACGAGCTCGATGATCTCGGCCTGGTGCTCTTCGGCGCGCATCGCCCACTGCTTGCGGCCGTCGTCCCACACTCCGTCCAGTGCGGCGGCGCGGGCGCGGATGTCGGTGGCTTCGTAGGGGATGGCGACCCAGCGGCCTTCGGCCTTGACGCGCTCGATCGCGGCGATCCGCTCCAGGTGGGCGCGCACCAGTTCGACGACTGCCGTCTTCTTGGTGGAGCCCACCCAGCGGGCGCGCACGTCGCCGTCCCAGGTGGAGCCGAGTTGGAGCAGTTGCTTGTTGAGCTGGGAGTTGTAGCCGCAGCGGACGTAGATGCGGCGGCCGGTCTGCCAGGCGCGCTCTAACGGGATGTCTTCGTGGATCTTCTTCTGGGTCATGGTGCTCTCCTTGGGTGGTCCCCGCGAGCGGGGTTGCCTCGACGTGTCCAGCATGGCCCCACCGCCTGGAAAATGGCAACATGTGTTGCAATTTTCTTGTGAAAAGAGAGCCGGCCCGGAGGAGAGCTGTCGAGGCATCCACGCCGGGCCGGCAGCCGTAGCTTCTCACGGATCCGGCAGGAGCCCCACCGCGCCGGATCGGGCGGAGACGCTAGGCGCGGGAGGCCGTCATCCTTCGCGACATGAGTGACATGGTCAAGATCACGCTCGCCCATCCGATCGGCGTCCACACCTGCCGTCAGCTCGGCCTCGACGAGGAGGAGCACGCGGTCGGCGCGGAACTGGAGCTGTACCGCGAGCAGGCGCACCGTCTCGTCTCCGCGGGCTACGTCGTCGGCGCCAACCCGGCCGACTTCGCTTCCGTCCAGGCTGCTATGAAGCCGGTCAAGAGCAAGCCTGCGGCCGCGAAGCCGAGCACCCCGAGCACGCCGGCGTCGTAGTGGCCGGCGTCGAGGACCTGGCCGACGCTGATCCGCTGCCGGTGGTGCTCTCCTGGCTCGCGACACATCCGGCCGTGCTGGCAGAGCTGGGTCCGGACAGGGTTGGCGCGTATTCGATCCCGCCGTATCCGCGGCTCCGCGTCACGGACGTGCCCGGCGGGATCGAGAACTACGACACCGCCGCGATCGAGGTGCGCATCCAGATCGAGGCGCTCGGCGAGATGGACGGCAGCAAGGCCGAACTGCGCAGGCTGCTGTATCTGGCGATCGGCGCGCTGAAGGAGTTGCCGCGCGCGGACCCGCCTCCTGCTGGCCCGGTCATCGGGTCGGTCCGGCCGGCGCAGGGCGGCGGGTTCTTGCCGGAGGCGGACAAGCGGCCGCGGTACGTGGCGCGGGCCACGGTGCGCTGCCGCCCGCGCTGGCCGGCGGAGAGCGCCTGATCGTCGGAGGCGGACGCAAGAGCCTCCTGCTCTCCATGATTCCGGCCCTGGGTCCCCAACCCGTTCCGCCGCTTCCCCGTACGTCGGGGGGCGGCCCCGCGTGGAGGGGGCCCACATGGGTGCCGAGAATGTCTTTACCGCGTCGATCGCCGCCCTGTGGCTGGCGCCGGTCGGCACCACCGCGCCGGAAGGCCCGACCGTCACCATGCCCACGGGCTGGCGGAACGTCGGGTTGTTCACCCCGGACTCGCTCTCCTGGAGCGGTGACCCGGAGTTCAGCGAGACCGAGGCGCACCAGTCCGCCTACCCGGTGAAGGTGTGGCAGACCAAGGACGCGGCCAGTCTCGAGGTCGAGCTTTTGGAGTGGTCCGCGGTCAACTTCCAGGCGGTCTACGGTGGCGGCTCGATCGAGGAGATCACGCCGAGTGGCGGCGGCGCGAAGTACTACAAGTACACCCCGCCCAGCATCGGTACCCGGTCGGAGGTCGCGGCCGTGCTGGAGCTCGGCGACGGCACCCGCCGGATGCGGCGGATCATCCCGCGCTGCATGCAGCGTGAGGGCGTGCAGCAGGAACTCTCTCGGGACGAGTCGGCGACGCTGCCGCTCAACCTGTCCGTGCTCGGTAGCGACGTGGGCTCCGCGTTCTATGACGTGTTCAACACGGCGTTCGCGTCGTTCGCGCCGCCGGTCGTAACGCCGTAACCAGGGGGTGCGGGCGAGCTGGGACGCAAGCCCCGGCCCGCCCGTACCGTCCCCGGCCATCACTCGAAGAGTCGATGGACGGGGGTCCCCTGATGGTGGACGACAGCGCAGTTCTAGATCTCAACGCGGCCAGGGCGAGCCGGAGCGGCACCGAGGGGAAGCCGATCGAGCTGCGTCTCGGCAGCGCGGTCATTCTCCTGCCGCCGGAACTGCCGGTGGATGTGCTGGAGCCGCTTGCGCACCTGAACGTGGACACGGCCTTGATCGCCAGGACCGTGCTCAACGCGTTGAAGGAGGCCGACCTGACCAAGGCCGGTCTGACCATCGCGTCCATGGTGGTGGACCTGGTCATCCAGAACCCGCGGCTGCCTGGCGAACTGCTCGATGCGGTGCGTCTGATGGGGCGCAGGCTGATGGGTGAGGACGGCTACGAGGCGTTCGTGGCGGAGCGGCCGAGCATCCCGGATGTGGGCGCGCTGCTCAAGGGCCTGGCTGGGAGGTACGCGTTCAGCGCGGGGGAATCCAAGCCGTCGTCGAGCGGCTCCGGCAGTGGAGAGCCCTCGACGCCGACTTCCTCGACCACTACCGGGGACTCGACATCTCTGGAGTCTGGCTCCGGCCAGGTGAGCGAGGGTGGATTTCTGCCCGGAGATTCCTTGACCTCGCCGACGAGCTCCCTCCCGATGCCCGTGTAAACAGTACGCCCGAGCAGCGGGCGCAGCCGTGGACGTCGCTCCACGAGCTGCTCGCTGAGGCGGTGGAGGAGATCGGCGTGCTCGCGGCGGATCACCGGCGCAAGAAGCCCATAAAGATCAACCGGCCGCCGCACGTCAAGCGCGGCAGCGGGCGGCCAGAACGCGGGCAGCAGGGCAGCGGCAGCGGGATTGATCGGGCGATCAACATGCTGATGGCGTCCACCAGGGCGCCGCGCTGACCTGGTCGAGCGGGGACGCAAGCTGCGCGTCCCCGCCACCCTTCACCCCCAGCACATCGGGGGGTGGGCGGGGTGGCAGACGAAGACGACAGCATCTCTGCGGGCCGGATCGAGCTCGAGGTTGTCGCGGACCTGGGCGCGGGTTGGGGCGGCAAGCTCCAGAAGCGGATCGACGCCGAGATCAAGGGCGTCAAGGCCCACATCTCGGCGGAGATCGACGCCGCCCGGGTGGAGGTCGAGGCGAAGGCGGCGGCTGAGGCGGCCGAGCGGGTCGCGAAGATCCGCATGCAGGTCGAGATCGACAACGCCGCCGCGCGTTCGGCGCTGGCCGGGCTGTCGGGCACCCAGTCCGTCACCGTCCGCGCGGATGTGGACGACGCGGCCGCGCGGGCTCAGATCGCCGATCTGGGGCGTGACACCAAGACCACGATCCGTCCCGAGGTGGACGACGGCGACGCGCAGGCGCGGATCGCCGTACTGGAGCAGAAGCTCGCCGAGCTGGCTGGCAAGGGTCGCCGGGACATTCCGGTGTCGGTCAACGTGCAGGGCGCGGCCGCGCTGGGCCAGGCGCTGACGATGCTCGCCCAAGTGCCGTTCATGGTGAGCGGCCTGGCGGTGCTCGCCTCCACCGCGGTCTCAGCGGGCTCCGGGTTGTTCGCGCTGGCGGCCGGCGCCGCGCAGGCGGTGGGTGCGCTGGGGGCGCTGCCAGGCTTGGCGGGCGCCGCGGTGCAGGGGCTGGGCACGATGCTGCTCGGCTTGTCCGGGGTGAGCGAGGCGGTCAACGCGCTCAGTTCGGCGCAGGCGTCGGGCGGCCAGTCGGCGTCCGCGTACGCCGCGGCGCAGGAGGCGGCCGCTGAGCGGATCCAGCAGGCGCAGCGGGCGATCCGTGACGCCAACCACGCCCGGATGCTCGCCGCCGAGCGGACAGCGGATGCGAAGGAGGCGGCGCAGGCGGCCGCGGATGCCATTGTCGAGGCCGAGCAGCGGGTGGCGGACGCGGTGTCCGCCGTGGGGGATGCGCGGACCCGCGTGGGCGAGGTAGCCGCACAGGCGGCCGAACGGCAGGAGGACGCCGCTTATCGCGTTGAGCAGGCCGAACGCCGGTACGCGGAGGCGCAGCGGGCGGGCGTACGGGCCACCGAGGCGCTGAACGACGCCAGGCGGGCCGCCAAGGAACGGCTTGAGGATCTTGAGCTTGCGGTGCGCGGCGGCGCGCTGGACGAGGAGGGGGCGGCGCTCGCCGTCGAGCGGGCCAAGCAGCGGCTGGACAAGGTCGTCGCCGACCCGTTCGCGAAGGACCTGGACAAGAAGGAAGCGGATCTTGCCTACCGGCAGGCGCTTCAAAGGTTGGACGAGGTCAGGGAACGCAACGGCGATCTGCGTGACGAGCAGACCGAGGCGAACGCGAAGGGCGTCGAAGGGTCGGACGAGGTCACCGCGGCGAAGGAGCGCATCGCGGCAGCGGCGCAGGCGGAGAAGGACGCCGAGCACGCCCTGGCGGAGGCGCGCGAGGACGCTGCGAAGGCGGCCGTTGATGGCGCCCGCGCCATCGTCGAGGCCCAGCGCGGGGTCACCGAGGCGATGAAGCGCGTCCGTGACGCGGAGAAGGACGTCGAGCAGGCGAAGAAGGCCGAGGAACGCTCGCGGCGCGACGTCCGTGAGGCGTTGTGGAACGAGATGCTCGCCAACGAGCGTCTCGTCGATTCCAAGAAGGAACTGGCCAAGGCCCAGAAGGCGGCCGCGGAGGCGGCCAAGCAGCAGGGCGCCGGAGTGTCCGCCGTGGCCAAGGCCATGGACAACCTATCGCCGGCTGGTCAGAGGTTCGCGCGGTTCGTGGCCGGCACTCTCCAGCCGCGGATGAAGGAATTGCGGTTCGCGGTGCAGGAGGCGCTGCTGCCTGGCTTGCAGGAGGCGATCGAGCGCGGCATGCCGATGCTCGACACCCTGGAGGACGGGCTTGCTGACACCGGTCGGGAGATCGGCGAGGTGGCCAAGGGCTGGGGCAAGTGGGTCGGGAGCAAGGAGTTCCGCACCGACCTGGGCGCGATCATGCAGTCCAACACCAAGATCGTCGGCATTTTCGGGCGGACGGGCAAGTCCGCGCTCAAGGGCGTCATGGACATCCTCGTCGTGGGGGCGCCATACGCGGAGAAGCTGGCGGGCTGGATCGAGCGCGGCGCGAGGAATTTCGCGACCTGGACCAAGACGGCTCGCGAGGACGGGTCGATGGCGAAGTTCTTCGGCGACGGCCTGGACCGGGCCAAACAGTTGTGGCAGATGGTCAAGGACGTGGGGGCCGGCATTCTGGCGCTGGGGAAGGTCGCCGCGCCGTCCGGGGGGACGCTGCTGGATGACCTGTCGGCGGCGGCCAAGGACTTCCGGGAGTGGGCGAACGACCCGGATACCCAGCAGCGGGCGCAGAAATTCTTCAACGACTCCGTGACCGTGCTGCGGTCGCTGGGCCGCCTGCTCAAGGAGGTCGTTGCGCTGCTGGGCAATCTGACCGACACGGTGGGTGGGGACAGCTTGTCAGAGTTCATCGATACCTTGACGGCGATTGTCGGCTGGTTGAACAAGCTGGCTAAGTCGCCGGTTACGGGCGAGATCATCAAGTGGACGCTGTACCTGTCCGGGGTGGCACTCGCGATCGGGCTCATCATCGGCAAGGTCAACGGCCTGATCAAGGTGTTTTCCAAGATCCCCGGCGTGACGAAGCTCGTCAAGGCGCTGGGCGACCAGGTCGGCAAGCTGGCGAAGACGCTCAGCAAGATGAGCGGCCTGTCCAAGCTGCTGGGGAAGCTGCCCAGTTTTGGGGGCGGCGACAGCAAGGACGGCAAAGACAGCAAGAGGTCCACGAAGGTGGGCACGATGACCGTCCAGGCCGGGAAGGTATACGTCAACGGCAAGACGACCACCACCAGCAGTAAGAACACCCGCGGCAAGGGCAGCACGACCGTCAATCTGCCGGACGGCGATGATGAGCCGCGTAAGAAGGGCAAGAGGGGGCTCGGCGGGAAGCTGAAGACCGGCGGGAAGGGCGCGGCCAGCCTCGTCGCCGGGGTGGCCGCGTCGATCGGGCTCGACGCGCTGATGAACATCGACTGGGCGAAGGAACTACCCAAGGCTGGTGGCAAGCTGTCCGGGCTGGCCAGCCATGTCAAGGGCAGTGTGGTCGGGACGATCGCCGGCCTGCTGGTGGATCCGATCGCCGACGCCTTCAAGGGCGACGCCAACAAGGGCGTGGTCAGCGCCATCGCGGAGGCGTTCAAGTCGGGCAGCGCGGGTGCAGGGATCGGGTCGCTGGTCGGGTCGATCATCCCCGGGATCGGAACCGCGATCGGCGGGGCGATCGGCGGGGCGCTTGGAGCGGTCAAGGGCGGCATCTCCGGGTTCTTCGGGGAGAGGATCTCCGGCGCCGGCCTGAAGAACGCATTCAGCCTGGATGGAATCGCCTCGATGCTCAAGGAGGCGGGCAAGCTTTTCGGCGGGGCGGGGCTGTCCATCCAGGAGCGGTGGGCGAACCTGTGGCAGGGCCTGGACCGGGGCACATCGGCCGGGGCGGCGGGGGTGTCGCAGCGGCTGGGCGGCTTCCTCGACGTGGCGGGCGGCAAGTTCGTTGACCTGGCCAAGGGGGCGCCGAAGAACATCCAGGACATGTGGGCCGACATCAAGAGGGATCTTGATGCGGGGATCTCGCCCAGCCAGGCGAAGCTGGATGCCTTCGCCAAGGCCGGTGGGGTCCCGTTCCTGAACCTCGGGAAGAACGCGCCGAAGGAGCTCCAGGAGGGGTGGCGGCAGGCGATGCTCGGCATCGACTCCTTCACTTCGATCGGCGCCCAGAAGCTGGGTAATTTCGCCAACTCGGCGTCCGGCAAATTCCTGGAGTTGAAGACCGGGGCGCCGGCGAGCGTCCAGGGCATGTTCGCCGACATCCAGGCCAAGATCGCGGCTGGGGTGCCGGTACCGCAGAAGTTGATCGACGACTTCGTTGCCGCAGGCGGCGGCCAGTTCACCACCTTCAGGAAGGACGCGCCGCAGGCGGTGCGCGACATGCTGGGCGATATCCAGCGCGATCTCGGCACCGGGCTGGCCCAGGCCAGCCTGAAGATGGGCACCTTCGTCAAGGACGGGGGCGGCAAGTTCCTGTCTCTGCGCCAGAGCGCGCCGAAGAACGTCAAGGACATGTGGGCCGACATCCAGCGCGACATCGACGCTGGTAAGCAGCCCAGCCAGGCCAAGCTGGACGCGTTCGCCAAGGCCGGCGGCATCCCGTTCGTGAACCTGTCCAAGAACGCGCCGGGCAGCATGAAGAAGGCGTGGGGCGACATCAGCGCCCAGGTCGATCCCGGGCTCGCGCCGGCGAAGAAGAAGGTGGCAGAGACCACCAAGGAGATGGAGAAGTCCTTTGGCACTGCCAAGAGCGGCATCGCGAAAATCTGGGAGGCCCTCCCGGATGGGCTGAAGACGCCGATCCGGTGGGTGATCAACACCGGGTACGGGACCATCCGCCGCATGTGGAATGGCATCGCCGGAGCGGTCGGCCTGCCGCAGCTCCCGGAGGTATCGGCGAACTTCGCCCAGGGCGGCATCGTTGGCACAGCCACTAGCTACGGCGTCCAGTCGGGGTATTCGCCCGGCCGGGACCGGCTGCTCGCCATGGTGGGCGAGGGCGAGAGCTGGCTACGGCCTGAACTGACCCGGGCGCTCGGCCCCCAGTTCATCGACGGCGGTAACCGTGCTGCCCGCACGGGGGGCGTGACGGGCGCTGCGCGGTTCTTGGGGCAGGCCGGGATGGCGTTCGCGTCCGGCGGCACCGTGGGCAAAACGGGGGCGACACCGAAGCCGAAGACGAAGACGAAGACGAAGGAACTGTCTCCGCTGGAGAAGATCCTTCAGGGTGTCTCCTCTGCTGTCCGGGGTGTGTTCTCGAAGGGGCTCGGCGCGGGCGCCCGCGCGACCTTGAACCCGATCAAGAACGCGATCGTCGGTGCGGTCGGGAACCGGACAGCGTTGCAGCGGCTGGTCGGCGCGATCCCGCGCAAGGTGATCGATGCGGTGATCGCTCGCTTCGACGGCAAGGACAAGGAGATCAACCGCGATTCTGGCGGGGTGCTGCCGCGAGGCCGGAGCGTGGTCAACAACTCGACCGGCCGCGACGAGTGGGTGCTTACGCCGGAGGCGCTGGAGGCGTTGGGCGGGCCAAAGGCGGTCCAGGCGCTCAACGAGAGGGGTGCGGCCGCGCTGTACCGCGGGTCGAGGGCGGCCTCGAGGGCGATGCCCGCGCCCCAGCGGACCGGGGACGGGACGACGGCGACGGTGATCGTGCACGCGCAGCCCGGCCAGAACGAGGTCACGATCGGCGAGGCCGCGGCTCGGCGGCTGGGGGCGCTGGTCGGCTCGCCGTGACCTGGTGGGCGGCTGCCCGGGGTGGTGGCCGCCCTGCGGCGGGTTGATCGGGGCCTGCCGTTAGCGAGGTCCGTGCGTACCATCCCGGGTCGGTCAAGGGTGCGCCGATCTTCGCGGGCGGCGGGGCTCGGCGGTCACAGAGGCGGGGGCAGATGTGACGAACAGGATCGCGAAAACGTACAGTGGGGGCCCTGCTGGGCTCCATACGATCACCTTCACCGAGCCCACCCCAGGCTCTCGGCTGATCCTCGTAGTCAGCTGCTGGGATGCGCTCGAAAAGACCCCCGCGGGCTGGGGCGAGGACTACCACGCCCCCGGCTACAGCCACGTCTACGTCCTCTCCAAGATCGCTGTAGGCGACGAGACGTCCGTTGTCCTGGAGATGTCGGACTCCCGGCTGCATGCAGTCCTGCATGAGCGCGACGACTGCCCGACCAGGCTCGTTTCCGCGGCGGGCACGAGCTCCAGCGCATCGGTATCCACGCTGGCGGCGACGGTTCCCGCCAACGCGACCGGGCGGGTGTTCGGCGTAGTGAACGCGCCCAACGGGTCGGCGTCGTCATCAGCCTGGAATCAGGGGCTGGCTCGGCATTTCAGCGTGGACGACAGCTTGTCCAACTCGGCCTTCGCGCACGGCGCGATGCCCGCGCCGGGGTCCCGCACGTTCACCGTCAGCAATCTGGGCGTGACCCCAGGGAGCTCCAACCTTGCGGTGTTGGCGATCGTCGGATACGGCAGTACTGATGCGGCCGCACCGTCAGCGCCGGGCAGCTTGCGCGCGACGTCGATCACGGGGACGGCTATCTCGGTCGAGTGGGATGCCGCGACCGACGATGTGGCCGTGACGGGGTACGGCATCTATGTCAACGGCGGCAAGCAGGGCCAGGATCAGGTCGGGCTGTCCTACGCCGTCACCGGGTTGACCGTCGGCCAGACGTACGTGATCGGGGTGGATGCGCGGGACGCTGCTGGCAATCGGTCGCCCCGGGCGCAGATCAGCGTGGTTGCTGAGGTGGACGTCACGCCGCCCACGGTGCCGCCGAACCTGCGCGTCGTCGAGGCCACGCATACGTCTCTCACTGTGGCGTGGGACGCCTCGACCGACAGCGTGGGCGTCGCCGGGTACGGCGTGTTCGTCGGCGGGGTGCGGCAGGGCCCGGACCAGGCTGGGCGGGTCTACACGATCACGCGGCTGGCGCGCGGCACCACCTATGCCATCGGCGTGGACGCGGCCGACGCGATGAGCAACCGATCCGCAGCCGCGACGATCAATGCCGCCACGCTGGCAGGCGGGGATCCGTCTGCGCCGCCGGGTCTGACGGCGACCGCGGGCAAGGAGCAGATCACGCTGGCGTGGGGCGCGGCCGAGCCCGGGGCGCTGCCGATCGCCCGCTACGAGGTGCTGCTTGACGGGGCGCTGGCCGCCTCGACGACGCAGCTCGGCTACGTGCTGGAGGACCTGGAAGCCGGCGGGATGCACGTGGTCGCGGTGCGCGCCGTCGATGCCGGCCTGGCGCGCGGGCCTGCGGTGTCGGTGATGGTGACGGTGCCCGTGGGGGACTGGACACCGTTGGCGAGCCCCGTCTACCGGCTGGGCGGCTGGGCGGGCAACGCCCGTGACGTGCACGGGGTGACGTGGACGGTTGAGAAGGAAGAGGGCTGGTCGTCGTCGGCGACGCCGATCACGCTGGGCGCCGACTCCGACAACGCGGACGGCGGATTCGACGGGCCAGGCCGATACGGGCCGCGCATAGTCACCCTGTCGGGGACTGCGGTCGCTGATAGCCGGATTGCGATGCTGGCGGCGCAGGAGCGGCTGACCGGCGTGCTGCCGCCGTCAGGTATCGGTGTGCTCCGGGTGGCCGAGGCGCACCTGACGAGACAGGCCGCGGTTCGGCTGGAGGACACGGTCGAGGTCACCGACCGGGACGCCCTGTCGTTCGACTGGAACCTCGTCGTCAAGGCGTCGAATCCGCGCCGGTTCGCCCGCCGGCCGGTGTACGCCGAGGTGACGTTCGAGCCGGCGCAGACGAGCGGCTCCACGACCGTTGTCATGGCGGGCGACTATCTGACGATCCCGGCCAGGTTCCGGCTGTACGGGCCAGTACTCGATCCGGTGATCAAGCTGGAGGAGCTCGGGCTGGAGATCCACACCAAGCCCGGCACAAAACTGCCCGACGCCAGGTACGCGCTGGATATTGACCTGGCCACGCGCGAGGTGTGGGCGATCGTGCCACCGGATGTGTATCCGGAGCCGCGGCCTGGCCGGACCCTCCTGTCGCGGTTCCCCACCAGGTTCTTCCTGGCGCCAGGCCCGAACACGATCCGCTTGTCGGGCGAGCTCGTGGTCGGCCAGGAGGAGATGTCGCCGCGGCTGGTCATTCAAGCAACCGACGCGTGGATCTGAGAAGGGAGTCGGAGAATGCCGACGATCACCGAGGGGTTCGAGTCCGCTACGGCGGTGGTGCCGCGGTCAGGCAACTGGACGCGGGACAGCAGCCAGAAGTTCGCCGGCGCCTGGTCGCTGAAGAGCGCCGCAGTGCCCACGACGGGTGGCTCGTCGTCGTGCACGATGACGGTTCCGGCCGGGGCGACCACAGTGACGTTCCGGGTGATGATCTCGACCGAGGGCAGCGCCACGAACCGGTGGGACCCGTTCGTGTTCCTGACCGGATCCACGGAACGGTACTGGATGGCGGGCATCGTCGGCTGGCAGCAGCCGGGCACGTACGCGCTGAACGGCGCCACCCAGATCACGTTCCGGTACGACCGCGACTCCACGGGCGATAGCGGCTCGAACGCCGTGTGGATCGACGACGTCACCTTCACCATCCCGGACACGGTGCCACCCAGCGCGCCGGGCAACCTGCGGGTGACGGCGAAGACGGGCACGTCGGCGTCGGTGGCATGGGACGCCGCCACCGACAACGTGGGCGTGACCGGGTACGGCATCTATCTGGATGGCACGAAGCAGGGCGCCGACCAGACCGCGCTCACCTACAACTTCCCCACCCTGACGCCGGGGACGCACACGGTGGCGGTGGACGCCGTTGACGCGGAGGGCAACCGGTCCGCCAAGGCGAGCGTGGCCGTCGCCCTGGACGAGACGCCGCCCACCATGCCCGGCATCCTGCGGGTGACCGCGCAGGGCCTGACGCAGGTGTCGGTGGCGTGGGACGCGTCCACGGACAACATCGGCGTGGCCGGATACGGGGTGTGGCTGGACGGTGTCCGGCAGGGCGCCGACGCGGCGGGGCTTGGTCGGACGCTGTCGGGCCTGCTGCCGGGCCACACCTACCTGGTGGAGGTGGACGCCGGGGACGCGGCCGGGAACCGGTCGCCGAAGGCCTCTCTGTCGGTGCAGACGCTGGCGGACGTGGAGCCGCCGGCGATGCCCGGGAACCTGCGCGTCACTGCGGGCGGGCCGTACTTCTTCACTGTCGCGTGGGATCCGGCCAGCGACAACGTGGGCGTGACCGGGTACGGCGTCTACGTCGGCGGCGGCAAGGTCGGCGCCGACCAGACGGGCACGTCGTACACGCTCAACGGCCTCGACCCCGAGGGCACCTACCAGGTCGCGGTGGACGCTGCGGACTCCTCCGGCAACCGGTCCGCGCTGGTACAGCTCACGCACGTCACGCCGGCAGACGTGCCGCCGGCGGCGCCGCCGAACCTGCGCGTGACAGCCCTGTCGTACACGGGCTGGACGGTGGAATGGGACCCGGCTGCGGATGATGTGCAGGTGGTCGGCTACGACGTCACGGTGGGCGGGCAGACGGTGGCCACCAACACCACCGTGCGCATCCTGACGCGGTCGGGCCTGCCGGACGACACCGAATATGTGGTCCGGGTGTGGGCCGTGGACCACATCGGGCAGCGCACCACCACGCCGGCCGAGATCGTCGTACGGACCCTGAATGACTTCAACCCGACCGTGCCCGCGGTGACCGCGTCGGCTGGGGAGGACTCCATCACCGTGGCGTGGACGTCATCGGCGGACGACTTTCAGGTGGTCGGCTACGAGGTGATCGTGGACCAGCAGACCGTGCACACCACGCCGGGCGTGGACTACACGGTGGACGGCCTCCTCACCCGGAAGCACACCGTCACCGGGCTGACCCCAGGGGCGACGTACGACGTGCGGGTGGCGGCGGTGGACTCGATCGGGCAGCGCTCGGCGGACAACACGCAGCAGGTGACGACCGTGGGGCTGCCGTACGTGCCCGTGGCCACGCCGGTGTACCGGCTGGGCGCGTGGGCGGGCAACGTGCTCGACTCGCAGCTCGTGACGTGGACGGTGGAGAAGCCGGAGGGGTGGGCGTCGTCGGCGCCGGTGTCGCCGGTCTCCGCCAACCGGGGCGGTGTGGACGGCGGCTGGGACGGCGCCGGCAGGCACGGGCCGCGCCGGATCGTGCTGGCGGGCACCGCCGTGGCGGACAGCAACTTGGCGATGCTGGCGGCCAAGCAGCGGCTCCTGCGCGCCATTCACCCGAGTAACAAGGCGTGGCTGCGGGTGGCCGACGCGCGCATGACCAGGCAGGTGCGCGTCAGGTTGGACGGGCAGATCCGCATCACCGACGATGGGCCGCTGGCGTTCCATTGGGAGTTGCCGCTCAAGGTCGCCGACCCTCGCCGGTACGCGCTCGTGCCGGTGACCGCCACGGCGGTGATTGGATCGTTGCCGGGGGAGGCGTCGGCCACGATCGAACTGTCCGGCACGTACGCGACCGTCCCGGCGCGCATGCGCCTGTACGGGCCGCTCCGGAACTGGACGATCACGCACGAGGAGACGGGCACGGTCATGCGCGGCATGCCGGGGGACGCGTCCAAGCTGCCGGCTGATCCGCAGTACTCGTTCACGATCGACTTGGCGGCGCGCCAGGTGCTGGGGCATGTCCCGCCGGAGGTGTGGCCGGAGCCGCGGCCAGGGCGCAGCGCGCTGGCGCATCTGCCGGCCTGGTTCCACCTGATCCCCGGCATCAACACGATCACGCTGGCCGGCGAGCCCGTCACGGGCGAGGCCGGGACGCCGCGGCTGGTGATCGAGGCGTACGACGCCTGGAGTTGACGGGCGCGGACGGTAGCCCCCCTGGCCGGGCATGGTGCAGCCCTCATCACGACATCGGCCACGGGGGGTTGCTATGTCGCTGGTCAGGATGGCTACGCCGTACAACACGCAATCGCCGAGCATGAGCCACACGTACAGCTTCGGCAGCGTCGGCTACGGAAACAGGATCGTGTTGTTCGTCAACAGCTACTCGGGACTGACGAGCATCTCGGGCAACTACACGGAGCATGAGTGGACGCGGCACACGTTCGGCCTCCGCATGCTCAGCAAGATCAGCTATGGCGGAGACTCGTCAGTCACGGTCACCGTCAGCGACAGCACTGACCGCATCAGCATCTGGATGTATGAGTTGTCCGATGCGGACGAGTTCTATGGCTCCAGCACTGGGCTCAACTCCGGCTCCGCGTCCTACAGCGCGTCAGACCTGCCGGATGGGTGCGTCTCACTGATCGGCTGCGCCGTCTACGTGCAGGGCAGCGACAACTCCTCAGCCTCGTGGCCGTCCGGCTACACGCACAAGGGGTATGTGTATCGCGACTGGAACGACGGGGCGGTCAAACGCGTCTACTCGACGTCGGCCGTGGATGAGTTCGTGTCCGGGGCTGTGTCGTGGTCGCAGCAGCTCATCACCGGTCTGCCGTCCGGCACGCCGAACTATGCGTGGGCCGCTGGTACGTGGGGGCCGACGCCGGACGAAGAGCCGCCCACCATGCCGGGCAACCTGCGGCTGACGGCGATGACACCGACGTCGCTCTCGGTCACCTGGGATGCGTCCAGCGACTCCGGGACGGGCGTGTCGGGGTACGGCATTTACCGCAACGGCGCCAAGGACGGCAGCGACCAGTCGTCCAAGACGAAGACGTTCTCTGGGCTGACACCGGGCGTGCCGGTCACCGTCGAGGTGGACGCCGTCGATGGGAAGGGCAATCGGTCGGAGAAGGCCAGCATCACGCTGACGCCGATCAACGACACGACCCCGCCCGTGACTCCGGTGGTGAGGGTGACGGCGCTCGCGGCCGGCAGCATCACGGTCGGCTGGGAAGAACCGTATGACCAGACGACGATCGTCGGGTATGGCATCTACTTGAACGGGCAGAAGCAGGGGTCCGACCAGACGACGCGCACCCGGATGTTCACCGGGCTGACGGCGGGTGGCCTCTACACGGTCGGCGTGGACGCCAAGGACCTGCTCGGCAACCGCAGCCAGATTGGGACGAAGACCGTCCGCGCTCAGGCGGACACGAGCGCGCCGACGCTGCCTGGGGCGGTGCGGCTGGTCGCGGTCACGCAGACTGCGGTCACCATCGCTTGGGACTCGAGCACCGATGACAATGTGGGTCTTGATGGGTACGGCCTGTATCTGGGGGCGACCCGGGTCTCGCAGGTGGGGCCGGCCAGCCAGGTGTTCACCTTCACCCAGCTCACGCCGGGCATCGCGTACAGCCTGGGCGTGGACGCGGTGGACGGGCTCGGCAACCGGACCGTGAAGGTGCCGTTGACGGCGACCACGCTGGAGGACTCCAGCGGCGCAACCCCGCCGTATGAGTATGTGCTGTACGACTGGGCCTCTCACCGGCCGCTCGACAGCCTCCCGTTGCAGAACGTGTCCTTCGAGCTGGCGCTCGGCGGTGCCGGTAGCTTGAGCGCCGAGATTCCGCTGTATGACGAGGACTACACGGTCGGCCGGGTCGAGGCGGCCACGCGCAGCGAGCGCACGATGCTGTTGATCTACCGGGGGGAGCGGTTCGTCGGCGGCGGCCGCGTGGTGGACCCGACCGACTACGACAGTGAGACGGGCATCCTGCGGATGAGCGTCGAGGACGTGACCGGCATCTACGGGCGCCGCTTCATCCCCTTCACCGGGCCCAGGACGGGCACGCTGGCCCACTCAGAGATCGACTGGATTCTGAACCTGACCGGCGGGGAGGCGGACAAGCGGTGGCTCGTCACGTCCGGCGTGGTCGGTACCACGCCGGTGGACCGTGAGTACAGGGAAGAGGACTTCTCCCGGGCGGGCGACCAGATCGGAGACATCGCCGCGGCGCCGGGCGGGTTCGAGTGGTGGGCGAAGCCGGCGTGGGATCCCGAGAACGACCGGCCGCGGTTCGAGCTGTCCAGGGTCAACCGGGACAATCCGCCGTCGTCGATCCTGACGCTGGAGTACCCGGGCAACGTGAAGAAGTTCCGGCGCAGCACCAGGCCGGGCCTGGCCACCGTCGTCTACGGCAAGCTCGCCCTCAGCGAGGGCGGCGTCCTGCTGGAGAAAGTGGTGCGAGACGACCTGCACGCGGCCGGCTGGCCGAAGCTGGAACAGGCCTACACGTTCGAGGGGCTCACCAGCCCGCAGGCGTTGAAGGATGAGACGCAGCGGGCCGCGGACGCCAGTAAGGGCGCGCGGATGGTGTTCGAGTTCGAGCTCGTGCCGGGGACGAATGTCCGCTGGTGGGATTGGGAGGTCGGCGCGAACGTGCCAGTGATCATTCAGAACGATCATCTGTATCCGGAGCGGCCGGATGGGTCGCCGGGCCTGGACCGCGAAATGAAGATCATCAGCATTCGGGTGGACCCGAACACCGACGAGGGCGAGCGGGTGACGGTGACGACGGCGGAGCTCACGACCACCGTGGCTGAGTCGCTGCCTGGCGGTCTGATCGGGGGGGTATCGTGACGCAGATCAAGGCCAGCGATCAGCGGCTGCATGACCTGGTGGCGCTCGTGAAGGACCTCCAGGCGCGGGTGAAGAAGCTTGAGCTTCAGATCGGGATGCGCGGGATCACGTTCTCGACGCAGGTGACATCGGTGTCGGGCACTTCGTTCGAGACAGCCGCTTGGTCGGTGTTTCCTCGCTCGGGCAGTTCGTTGGCGGTGGACGTGACCGTGGGTGGCGCGCTGGAGGTGCAGCTCGCGGTGGACGGCGTGGCGATCGGCACGAAGACGTCCACGGCCGCCGGCACGATCACCGTGTCCGGGTTCCTTCCTGCCTCGTGGACGTTCGGCGCCCGTAAGAGGGTCGAGGTGCGGGCCCGCCGGACCTCGGGTTCGGGCGCGGTGTCGGTAACGGTGCTGGGTGCGTGGCATCGGTGACCGGCTTTAGTAAATAGAGTTGAGAGCAAAGAACGCTTTGTCGGTTCTCGCCTCATAAGTCCTTGCGCTCGGGCATGATTTCCAGTGCGCCTCAGGTTTCGGCGCGTCGCTACTCCGCCGTGCTATGTCGGTCCGCCGGGTATGGCGCCATTGGACCGCCCGAGTCCAGTGGAGGAAGGTCAGCAATGGCCTGCGACGAGGAGAAGCCTCGACGGCGTGACTGGATCCGTACCGTGCTTGAGCTGCTCAAGTTTCTGGTCTGGATCATCCTGCTGATCATGCAGCAGGAAAGGTAACGGAAGGGTCTCCTGTCGTAGCGTCTGGCGATGCTTATGCGGACAGGAGACCCTTTCGCGCTTTGGGGCGCGCGTCCGCGTGCGAGTCATTTGCCCGCTTTTGCAACTGCATGCGGTACTCCACAGACCGCGGCCACATCCGTATGTTGCCATAAAACATGTTCATGGCATCTGAACATCGCAATTTGAGGCTGACTAATCTGTGAATCACAGGTTCTCTGTCTGCCGTGTTGGGGTCGGACGGTAATCAGGTTGACCGGGCAGCATGCGCGCTCGATAGGTAGAGGTCGAGGGCGCGGGGGCAGTGATGACGGATCAGGAGCCGACCACGGGGGAACTGTCGCGGCTGATCCAGCGGGTTGAGGGCCGGATCGGTGAGCTGAGCCTGGAGATTCGCGACTTGGCGGCGGAGTGGCGGTCTCAGATCGCCGCCGGCGCGCTGCTCGGTCAGCGGGTGGGACACCTCGAATCCAGCCAGGGCGACCAGGAGGCGAGGTTGCGACTGGTGGAGCAGGACCTGGCCGGCCGGAAGGAGTCCGCGGAGAAGTCGAGGCGGACGAACATGTGGATTGCTACGGCGATCACCGTTGCGGGTCTTGTGGTCACGCTGGTGTTCAACCTGATCGGGAAGTGAAGTGGAAGCGGACGCTAGCTCGGCTTGGGCGGCATCCTCGCCCGGACGTGATCATACGACCCCCACTCCGGAGGGCAGAGCGATGTCCGATTTCTTCAAGTCTCACCTGCGTACGTACGTGCCGGTCTGGGTCGCCGCGGTGGCCGCGATGCTTGGCGCGAAGGGTCTCGACCTGGACGTGGACGCCACGACCACGGTCGTCACCGGTATGGCGATCAGCGGCTACTACACGGTGGCCCGTCTGCTGGAGAAGGTGCCCAGCCTGGCGTGGCTTGGCCGGTTTCTGCTGAGCGTGGGTTTCGTGGCCGGACCGGCGTACGGCAGCGCTGCGGCTTCGAGCTCGACGGGTTCGGAGTCGGGCGGCTCGGGCGAGGCGCCGGCTGAGCGTGAGCCGTACACCGGTTACGAGTTCCTGCGGGAGGACCGCAGGGCCTAGACTCGCGGCGGGAAACGCGACCCTTCAGGTGGTGTTTCTTTCCGGTGGTACGCCGTCTCCCGGTTCAGGTGGCATTCGCGTAGAGGCCGCTCCTCGCGCTTGCCGTGAAGCCTGTCCTGGGGGGCGGCGTACTCGTTTTCCGGGGCCGCCCCATCGACAGCTCTGACCTACAGGTGGGCTGTGACTGGGTTGGGGGTGGCAGCGCCAGCGGGGTCGCCGGGCTGTCCGGTGGCGTAGGCCCTGTACCAGTCGTCCAGTTCGAGGGCGACCTTGCCTGGGTGGGAGTCGCACATACCCGGGATGGGCGCGACGCAGGTTTCAGCGAGGACGCGCCAGACGCCGGTTTCGCCGTTCTCTTCGGCCAGGTGGTTGAGGTCGCAGTGCTCGAACTGGTTGCGAACCTGGGCGACGGGTAGCCGCATCTTCCCGGCGATGGTCTCCCACGAGGTGCCGTTCATTCGCTCCTGGGTGATGGAGCGGTGGAGCTGCTCCAGCCACATGCGCTGGCCTTGGAGTGCGTGCTCGATGAAGTCGCCGGGGGCGGCGTTGGCGTCGTCTCGGGTGGCGACCTTGCCGGCGGCGTGGTCGGCGATCTCCTTGCACACGTTGGCGTAGCCGACGCGCGCGGTTTGGCGCCCGTCGAGTTCGGGGGCGACGCGTATTGCGACTTCGTCTGACACCGGGCGGGACCTCCGAGGGTGGGGAAGCTGCGGGGGCCTGATTGACGGCTCAAGGTTAGGGCCCTCGGCTCAACTTTAGGGGGGCGGTGCCTGACTTTCCCAGGGGTTCGAGATCAAACCTGAGGCTTGTGGCGTACCGGTAGGCGGACTAGGCTGACTAAAGATCCAGTATAGTTCTTTGATGTTACGCCGGATCGGGACGGTAACCCGGGTGGGGCGGTTTCATGCGTCTCACCCGCTGACCTTCCGGTCTGGTCGGCACATCAGCCGTAGCCGGAACAGGGGAGCGGCCCCAGTTCCGACCGCACAACCGGAAGGAAACACGTGAGCAACCTCGCTTTCGAGGCTCCCGTCCGCGTGGCGCTCAAGTCGCGCGTCGTGATCCAGGGCCCGTCCGGCTCTGGCCTGACGTGGACCTCGCTGCGGATGGCTCAGGGCATGGGCGGAACGGTCGGTGTCGTGGACACCAACCGTGGTTCCGCCGCCCTGTACGCCGAGCACTTCGACTTCGTCCACCTGCCCATGAACTCGGGTAAGCCCGAACTGCTGATCGAGGCGCTCGCCGTCGCTGCTGAGCAGCGGATCGGCGTGCTGGTCGTGGACTCCGGCACCGCGTTCTGGTCGGGCCGGGGCGGGCTGATGTCCCAGGTGGATCACCTGACCCTGAACAAGTACAACGGCAACAACAACAAGGCGTGGATCGAGACGCGCGGGCTTGAGCAGAACCTGTTCGACGCGCTGCTGTCCTTCCCCGGCCACCTCATCGTGACGCTGCGCACGCGGGCGGACTACCAGCTCCAGGACCTCGGCGAGGGCCGGATGGGCGTCGTCAAGTACGGGACGAAGCCGGAGCAGCGCGACAACTTCGACGCCGACTTCCACTTCACCGTCACGTTGGACATGGCGCACGCGGGCACCGTGACGAAGTCGCGGGTGCTGGACGTCCCAGTCGGCGCGGCGATCGAGGAGCCGGGGGAGGACCTCGGCAAGCTGGTCGCCTCCCGGCTCGGCGACGGAGTGGAGATGCCCGACGCGCTCGACATCCGCGACCAGGCGCTCGACCCCGCGATGACGGACGATGACCTGCGCGAACTGCACAGGCTGGCGGCCAAGTCCAACCTGCTGCGCGCGGCCGTGCTGAACGAGCACGAAGAGGTGGAAGCGCTCGGCGCGCTGATCGTCCGGGAGGGAGAGCAGGCGAAGAAGGAGAACCGCAGGCGTACCAGCCCGGCCGCGAACCCCGGGCAGCCCGCCCAGAGTGCCGGGGACGCGCAGGACTCGCCGCTCATGCCCGAGTACGTGCCTGACGACAAGGCGTTCGTGGCGCAGTGGGCGCACGCCATCGCGGTCATCGGCGGCGAGGACGCCGAGCAGGACCTGAACACCGTGGACGCCAACCTCCGCCAGGAGAAGGCGGACGGCGCGGTCAGCCAGCACGACTACGCACACGTCTACCGGTTGCTGGAGCAGCGCCGCGCCAGCCTGGGCCTGCAGTACGCGCAGTCGAACGCTACGGCGAGCACGGCATGACTGGCGTGGAGCACGCCACGGCGGGCCCCGCGCCCGCCGTGGCGGACCGCGAGGCCGCCTCCAGCCTGTACCTGGCGGGACGGCTGCTGGAGTCGATCGCCAAGGCGCTGGTCGCGCTCGGCGATGACGGGCTGACCGCCATCGAGGAGAGCGGCAAGCCGGTGATGCCGGTGGAGGACCGGCAGAGCGGCTACATCGGCAAAACCCGGCTCGGCTACACCCAGATGAACGACGGCAAGACCACTGCCGAGCTCGCGAGCGACGATCCGGCCCTGGTGGCGTGGGCGCTCGCCTCCAACCGCTACCGGCACAACGTACTGACGGTGCAGATACTCGCCCCCGCAGTGGTGGCCGAGATCAAGAAGCATGCGCTCAAGATGGGCGCGCCCGTGGACCGGCACGGCGAGATCGTTCCCGGCCTGACCATCCGCAAGGGCGACCCCACCCCGTTCAAGCACCTGGACAAGCAGCTCGTCGCCGAAGTGCTCGCCCCGGAGCGGATTCGCGCCCTCGCGCACGCTCTGCTGACCGGCCTGGCCACCCTGCCCGGCCTGCTGCCCGTCTCGACCGATACGGAGAGGAACCCGCAATGAGCTGGCTACACCGCGCGGCCTGCCGAGACGTCGATCCGGAGATCTTCTTCCCCATCGCGACCCCGGACACCGAAGCCGGGGAGGCTGCCGTGGCCCAGGCCAAGCAGGTGTGCGGGGGCTGCTCGGTGCGCTCCAGGTGCCTGGACAAGGCGATCGAGTCCCGCGAGCCGTACGGCGTGTGGGGCGGCGAGAGCGAGAGCACACGGAGCAAGCTCCTGAGTGGTGCGCGCGGGAGGACGTCATGAGTCGGACCGAGGACCTCACCTTCGTGCGCTGCATGAAGTCCGGGAAGATCCGGTACAGCACCCGCCGCGCTGCCCGCAAGATCGCGCGGCAGGCACACCGGGGCGAGAAGAAGCACACGTACGTGTGCGACTCCTGCCAGGGCTTCCACATCGGCGGGTCGATCGACGAGTCCGGCTGTCGTCGGCCGTGGCTGCGCTGCCAGTCGGACACCGCCCCCGTGTTCGACGAGCAGGGCGCCGCGCAGGCGTACGCGGACCGGGTGGGGGCGGAACAGAGTGTGGTCGCGCCGTGCGCGGATCACTGGCATGTGTTCCCCCTCCCCGTCGTGGCGTGACGTAGATCACACTGCCCGCGCTGGGTCGTAGGCAGACGTAAACGTCTCGCCCTTGGTGTGGTGCGTGCGCTCCCTGATGGCGCGGTCCTCGACGAGACCGCCGCCCGATCAACGCTGTCTGCAAGCGGGCGTGCCCGCGAGCACCGCGCCGTCAGGGAGCGCCCCCACCCCACCGGGAGGACCCACGTGATCCCTGCGCACGACGCGACCACCCCACCGACTTCAGCGGCTCCGGCGATCCCGCCGACCGCCTTCTAGCCACAACGGCGGCCCCCAGCGGGACCGCCGTCGCAGCCAGGCAGAGCGGGCCAACGCTCTGACGCCTGGGTGCCCCCATCAGCAACCTTCCACAGCAACATAAGGAGGCCACCGTGAGCGTAGCTGACG
Source organism: Nonomuraea sp. CA-143628 (assembly GCF_050942315.1). NCBI lineage: Bacteria > Bacillati > Actinomycetota > Actinomycetes > Streptosporangiales > Streptosporangiaceae > Nonomuraea > Nonomuraea sp. CA-143628. The sequence goes on along the minus strand of NZ_CP192072.1, from coordinate 13,478,111 downwards.
CTGCCCTTGGTTGCCCTGTGCCCTATGACCTGCACGTTGAGGGGCCGAACGCGTGAGCTACCTGTCCAGCGACTGGGCCATGTACTACGCCCCGGTCAAGTCCCCCACCGAGAAGCTCGTGCTCGTCGCTCTGGCGCGGCGCACCGACGATGACGGCTGTGACGCCTACAAGTCCAAGGCCACGCTCGCCCAGGCGGCGATGTGCGACCCGAAGACTGTGCAGCGCGTACTGCGCGAGTTGGAGGAGCGCGGCCTGATCAAGCTCGGCGACCAGGCCGTGGCCGAGTACATCGACCCCCGCTACCGGCCGATCGTTTACGACATCCAGATCCCGTTCGTGTGGTTCAGCGCCGCCCAGATGGAGCAGGTCAACGCCGAGCGTGCCCGCAAGGGCCGCCCGGCGCTCCAGCCGGACGACCGGCCGGACCTGCCGCCCGCGCCGGAGCGTCCCTCTCGCAGCGACAAGGGCAAGAAGGCGCCGCAGCGACGCCCGCGTTCGATCGGGCCCCGTGACCAGCAGGAAGAGGGATCCGAAGTTAGAGGGGATTCTGAATCCCCCCTGCCGGATGGCGATGGCCCCAGGGGGGATTCTGAATCCCAGCCAGGGGGGATTCTGAATCCCGCCAGGGGGGATTCAGAATCCCCCAACTCCTTTAGAGAACTCCCTTCAGATAACTCCTCTGTTCAGGAGATGCCTCCTTCGTCGGCATCTCCTGCGGGCGAGGCGAAGCAGGAGGATCTCCTCGGCGACGACACGCCACCTCCCGCCGCCACGGCGAAGAAGACCACGCGGCCGTCGAAGGCGAAGAAGGAGCGAACCCCCGAGGAGCAGCTCCGGTTCGAGCAGGCGACCAAGGTTGCCCAGTGGTGGTGGGACGAGTGCGACAAGGCGGGCGTGCCGAAGATCGGCCGGTCGGCCACCGGCACCGGCTTCCCCGGCCTGGTGAAGATGCTCGAAACCGCCCTCGCTGACAACTACACGCAGCGGGAGATCGCCGACGCGCTGCGCAGCAGGCGCAAGCGCTTCCCCCACCTCAGCGTGTTCGAGGACGCCCTGATGGAGGTGCGCGGCATCGCCCCCGTGCGGCCTCTCAACCGCAATCAGACCCCGGGCAACCACCTCGCCCCCTACAACCCCGACGACGCAGCAAACAACGAGAACAGGAAGGCGTGGGGATGACCGTCACCGCCATCGCAGCAGGCGACCCCGACGACCGCGACGACGTGCACCTGCTCGCGCAGGCGAACCGCCGCACCGACCCCGCCGACGTCCCCCAGGCTGACCTCGGCACGCCCGCGTGGCTGGCCGCCCTGTCGCCGGAGGCCCGCGCCAAGGCCATTGCCGGGCTGGAGCGCGGCAGCAACGTCGTACCGCTGCCGACCGCGCCCGGCGACGCCTGCACCTGCCCGAAGGCCGGCAGGCCAGGCCAGCACCCGGCATGCCCGGCCTGCCAGCGCGCCCGTAAGGAGACCGCCAAGTCCGTGCTCGCCCAGCAGCGCGAGTTCCGTCACAAGGCGTGGCGGCGCAACCTGGAAGGCACCTACGCCGACTACGCCGACGCCACCCTGTCCGGGCTCCGCCCCGAGCAGGACCCGGACGGCCGCGTCTCCCGCTGGCTCGACACCGACTCCCGCACCCTCGTGCTCGTCGGCGACAACAGCCTCGGCAAGACTCACGCCGGGTTCGCCGTCTGTAACGAAGCCGTCCGCCGCGACATGTGGGTGGTGGCGTGGAACGTGGCCGACCTCAACGACGAGCTCCGCCCCGGCGGGAACATCCGCGCCTTCGAGTTCGCCGAGCGGGCCGACCACCTGTTCCTCGACGACCTGGGCGCGGAGAAGCTCAGCGAGTGGACGCTTGAGCAGCTCTACCGGCTCATCGATGCGCGCGTCCGCAACCGCCGCCGTACCGGGCTCAGCACGAACCTGCCCTACGACAAGCGCGGCTTCGCTGACACGCCGAAGGAGCAGCAGCCGGTCACCCCGAACATGATCGACCGGTACGGCGCCCGCATCGTCCACCGCATCATGCACGAGGCCACCGTCGTCCGCTTCCACGGCGAGTCTCTCCGGAAGCCCGCGCCGTGGTGACCATCGCCCCGGTCTCCCCCGCCACCCTGGCGGGGGAGACCCCCACCGCACCCGACCTGCGGTTCGTGCCCGTCAACTTCCGTCAGGCGTGCGCCTACATCGCAACGTGGCACCGCCACCTGCGGCCGCCCCGCGGTCACGTCTTCTCCATCGGCGTGGCCGACGTCGCGACCCGGACCCTGCACGGCGTCGCCATCGTCGGCCGGCCCGTGGCCAGGTCGTACGACAACGGCCACACCCTGGAGATCACCCGCTCGGCCACGGATGGCACCGCGAACGTCGGGTCCATGCTGTTCGGCCGCGCCAGGACGGTCGCCTACAAGCTCGGCTACGACCGGCTGATCACCTACAACCACGCCGAGATCCATGGCCCTATCTGCGACAGCCCATGCCCGCACGGGTCCTGCGAGGCGATCCGCCTCGGCGAGACCGGCTCCAGCCTGCGCGGCGCCGGATGGCGGATCATCGCCCAACGACCGCCGCACGCCGGATGGGACCGCCCCTCCCGCCCCCGCGACACCCACGGCAGCGAAGGCGTCGCCCGCACCCTGTGGGAGCCGCCCGATGGGTGACCTCGAAAGGTACGCCGAAGCGCTGTCCGGGCAGCGGCTCGACCGCGCACGGCGGCAGCTCGAAGCCGACATCGCCGCCGGCCGCGTCCAGCCCGTCCCCTACCGGATCACCCTCGCCCTCGACGCCCGCGAACTGTACGGCCCCGAAGTCGATCAGGCGCTCGGCGGCGAGGAGCCGATGGTGGACGAGTGGGAGGAAGGCAAACGCGTCCCCACCCCCGACCAGGTAAAGGCCCTCGCCGCGCTGACCGACCATCCCCTCCGGTTCTTCTACACGCCCGCCCCCGAGTGGACAGGCCACATGTTCATGTGCCGCCGCAGCGGCCCGCAGAAAGGTTGTGAACGCGTGCAGCTCGGCCCTGACCCGGCACCGCCGCCCCCGCCGCCGAGCGGCGCGAAAGTCATCCCGCTGCCCGCCCGCCACCCCGGCCACTACTGGCGCTGCCTCGCCCCCCGCTGCCCCCTCAAAGGCCAGCCCCAGAAGGCCGCGACCAAACAGGGAGCCCTCGACAACTTCAACAGCCACTACGCCTACTTCCACCACCAGCCATAACCCGCCCGCGGCCGCACCCTCACGGAGAACCTCATGACCATCCTCGTCACGTTCTGGACCGGCTGGACCGTCACCGCCGCCGCCATCACCGCCGTCACCGTGACCGGCGCCAACCCGTGGCTCATCCCCGCCGCGATGCTCGCCTGGACCGCCGCCCTCGCTGTGGTCCGGATCCGCGAGCACCAGCCATGACCGGCTCGCTCCCGTCCCGGTGCCCGGCCTGCGACGGGCACCACCCGGACGACACCGACGACCCCCGACTCATTTGCCAGTGCGGCACCGACTGGCAGACCCCCGCACAGGAGCACGCCGTGACCACCGAGGCACCCACCATCGACCGTGACGCCCGCATCCTCGCCCTCTACAAGGGCGACATGCCCGTCAAGGACATCGCCGCCGAGTTCGGGCTCACGTCTGCGCGCATCTCCCAGATCGCCGTGGCCGCCCAGATCCCCCTCAGAAGGCCACAGAACCGCCCCAAGCATGTTGACGTGCCCCAAGTGATCACTGACCACCAAGCAGGGCTCACCGCGGCGGAGATCGCTACACAGCACCGCGTCAGCGAAACCACCATCCGCCGCTACCTCAAGCAGGCCGGCCTGCGCGCCAACCCGCCAGTCCGCCGCCGCAAGCCCCCCATATCCATCGCAGCCTGATGACCTCGACCCCATCCCCAGATCGAAGCAAGACGTAAGCCGCATCCGCGCGACATCCTCCCGGCCAGCCGACAACGCCGGGAGGATTCTCATGCCCGCACCACAGCCTGGCCAGCCCCGCCCCGGGGCGCTGCCGTGACGCCCGACACCGCCCTGGTGCTCTACTTCATCGGCATTCACATCGCGGTGATCCTGCTGCTCCGCTCCCGGATCCTCGCCCGCCGGCGGATCTCCGACCTGCGCATCGCCCAGGCCGAAGCGCTGACGAGCGCGCTCACCGCCGAGCAGGAGAACCAGGGCCTTGCCGGCCGTCTCGCGCGCCTGCGCCAGGTCCTCACGCCGATTGCCGCCCGCGCCCGCACCGGCCAAGACCTCGTCATCGCCCGCAAAGACCTGGCGATCCTCGCCGTCCTGGTCGAGCACGAGGGCCCGGAGGCGGACGCCCTGGTCGAGCTGGAGGACTCCTTCAACTCCGGCCCCGCGTAGACAACGTTAAAGAATGCTGCTAATGTTTTGGTCTATCAGCAGGGGGTGAGCGGCACTCTCGGCTGAGACCGGAAGGACAACCATCACCATGGGCATGACCACCCCGTACGAGGGCTTCCTCGCCCCCCAGCTCGCCCACCTCGGCTTCCCCGAGGGCCGGATCGAGCAGGGCGACACCGACACCGGCCACTGGTACCTGCGCACCTACCGCCACGCGCAGGTGGAGGTCGTCGTCAACGAGCAGACCGGCGACGTCACCGTCTCCCGCCTCGCCGACGACGCCAGCGACACCAACGGTTGGCCCATCCTCCACAGCACGCCCTTCAAGGGCACGGACGTCCCCGCCGTCAGCATTGCCGCTTGGGCCGTCCTCACACAGGCCCACGGCAGCGATCGGCCCTTCGCGGAAGTCACGCCGATCATCGACCGCCTCGCCGCCGCGTTCCCGATGGCCGCGTAAGCGCCTGACCACTCCGGCGCCGCCGCGCGCCGCGCCCTGCTGGCCCTGGCCGCCCGACCCACCCGCCCGCCTCGCCCACAGCGAGGCGGGCCCACACTCCGGAGAAACCGCGTGATCGACACCCGCCCCATCACCCTCACGGACGCCCAATGGGACCTCGTGCTCGCCACCGCCCACCTGGCACCGAACTTCGCCATCCAGGAGTTCGACGACGTCCACACCGTCCTCATCCGCGCCCACAACGCGCTCCGCCACGACCTGCCCGAGGACGACGAGCGCCGCATCGACGCCATCACCGGCATATCCCTCTGGCGCGTCGCCGACTCCCGCAACGACGACTTCCTCCTCAGCGTGACCCTCGCCCCCGGCGTCACCCCCCAGTCCGACCTCATCGATCTGACGGACCTCAAGGAGACCACCACCGCCGCCACCGGCTGGTCGGCCATCCGCGCAGTCCTCACCCGGCTGATCGCCGAGCGCAACAAGGTCTGCGAAGCGTTCGCAGAGGCCGCCCTCGACTTCGACGGCTTGGTCGGCTACGCCGAACACCGTGGCGTGGACGCCGGGGACCTGTTCGACGTCGTCCACGACACCGCCAGCGCGCACGCCAGCGACATGAACAACGCCGGGCTCGACTCCCAGATCCCCTACTTGATCGAGCAGAACGGGCGCAGTGCCACCCGCGACCTCATCGACGAACTCGCGGCCGACAACGCCGACGACGAGCCCGACACCGACTGACACCCGCTGGGGCGGCGAGCACCGCCGCCTGCCCACCCCACCGGAGAACCACCCCGTGACCATCACCGTCACCGGCCCGGCCGCGCTGCTCCACACCAGCGGAGCCCGCTTCAAGGCCCTGACCCGCGCCGTCATCCCGTTCGTCGCCGAACACGAGGATGCCACCGCCCCGGCCCCCATCACGCATCTGCACATCGAGGCCGTCAACAACGAACTCCTGCTCATCGGCACCGACCGCAAAACCCTCGCCATCGTCCGGCAGCCGCTCACCGCCGCATCCGCGAAATTCGCCGTCCGCGTGTCCGTGCCCGCCAACGCGATAGGCCGCCACCTCGACGACATCAACAACAAGACGCGCGTCTCCCTCGCCATCGAACCAAGAAAGATCACACTCGCCTACGGCCGCACCGAAGCCCACATCCCGGCCCGCCCCAGCGAACTGCCCTGGCGGAGCGCTATCACCGACAACCTGACGTCCGACGACGTGCTCACCGACCGCTTCATGATCGACGCATCCCACCTGGCAAGGCTCGGACCCGCCAAAGCTCTCGCCAAGCCGCGCAAGCCGATGAACATCCACCTGCGCGGCAGCGACCGCCCCCTCATCGCCACCGCAGGCGGCACGTTCCTCGCCCTCATCATGCCCCGAGTGATCCCCGGCCACCCCGGCGCAACCCTGCCCGACCAGCCACTCGACTCCTGGCTCGACCTCCTCGACTGATGAGCGACATCACCAACTGGCTCGCCCTCACCGACCAGGACCAGGTCTGGATCGACGCGGACGGGCGCGAGCACGTCATCACCGACATGGATCCCGGCTACTGCTGCCGGGTCCTGGCCTGGCTCCACCGCAACGCCGACAACGTCGTCAACGAGGCCACCCGGGTCATCGACCGGGCGCCGCTGCCCGACGTGCACACCGTCGCCTACGACATCGTCGCCTTCTCCGCCGAGACCGACGTCATGCGCGACGACCCGCACGCCTGGCTCGCCACCACCCCACTCATCACCACCCTGCGCATCCGCGCGGGGTGGCTCACCCCAGACCGACAGGACATCCACTCATGACCGCCGCCCTGGCCGAACGGCCGACCACCCAGCAGCAGGGCGTCACACCCGCCTACGCCCGCGCCCTGTACCTCCTCACCCAGGGCCACGAGGCCAAGGACGCGGCCAACGCGACCGGCGTCACACTCGGACGGCTCGTCTCCCTCGCCCGCCAGCAGGGATGGACCATCCACCCCGCCACCCATCGCGCCACCGACCCCAGCCGCGACAACTTCACGCCCGTCCTCGCCCCCGAACTCCAGGCCCTTTCCGACATCTGGACCGGCCGACCCCGCATCGTCAACGACCCCGACGAGCAGGACAAGCTATACAACGCCAGCGAACTGCTCGCCGCCGCCGCCGACTGCGACGACCGCCACGTTCAGGCCGCACTCGACCGCGCCCGCAAGGCCCTCGACAAGCTCCACACCATCCACACGGAGGTGGAGGAGCGGAGAATCGCCGCAGCGCAACGCGAAGCCGCCAAGCAGGCCGCCGCCGACCAGGTCGCCGAACTGGAGCAGAAGCTCGCCGCCGCCCGCGAGAAGGCCAAGGCGCTCGGCGCAACCCCCAAGCGCACCGTGTCCGGCGACCGCGACCACGACCACACCATCCGCGAATGGGCCAAGGCCCAGGGCCTACCCATCAGCGAGCGCGGCCGCATCCCCGGCACCATCCGCGACCAGTACGACGCCGCCCACCCCGCCGCCTAACCCACGAAAGGCCCCCTCATGACCAGCACCAGCACCCTCGCCGCGACTGTCCTCCGTGACGGCAAGCGCGGCCCCGTCACCATCCTCTTCTGCACCGCCACTCGACAGGACCCGGCCGTTCCGTATATCGCCACCGACGAATACCGCGAGGACTACCACCGCAAGCCCGGCCTGAAGCGCAACCGCTCCGTCGCCCTCATCATCCCGGCCCGGCCCCGGTACGACGAGCCGATCGCCGTCTACAGGGCCGCCCTCAAGTTCCAAAGCGTGCAAGAGCTCGACGCGCTCATAGAGCAGCTCGCCGAGCTCCGCCCCCATCTGACCGCGACGTTCCCCGCCAACCCCGACGACACCGCCGTCATCATCGACGGCGAGCACCTCGTCTGCCCGTGCTGCGGCGCCAAGGACACCATCACCGGACGGCAGAGCGCCACTCGCCGTGTCGCCGTCGCCCTGGCCCCGGCCACCGGCGTTGCCAGAGCCGGGATCGTCGCCAAGGCGATCGACGGCGATGGCGAGGAGGGCCGCTACTTCTTCGACGTGATCACCTGCGGAAAGTGCGGCAACGCGCTCTACCTCCCGGACGACGCCACCGTCAACCGGTAACCACCCCAGGAGGGCGGCGCCCGCGACGAGATCACCGAGCACGAGATGACCAGACGCGAGATCGCGTTCAGCATCGCCGGCGACGGCCGCATCGTCGCTGACCCTGGCCAGCCGTACGACCCCGTGAGCAAGTACTTCGACTGCGGCCAGTGCGGCTCCCGCGTCGTCATGCCAGGCGACCAGAAGATCGTCTACCCCTGGTCCGACTGACTCGCCACTCAGCACACCTCGATAGACGCCATTAAAGAACGCTGCTAAGGTTTGGGCTGCGGGCGGGAGCGAGCGGCGCCTCCCGCCCGGCACCCGGAAGGAACCACCACGTGACCACCCCCGACATCAACGAACGCTACGTCCTCGTCCAGGACGGCATGTCGATGTACTACCTGATCGTCACGGTCAAGGGCACCTACAACCCCGCAGCCGCCAACGCCACCGTCTACGCCAACGGCGAGCCCATGACCAAGCTCAACAGCCCCGGCTGGTGGGGCACCACCAGCCCCGGCCCGCACGAGATCGCCGTCCACATCCGCAACGCCGACCACACCGTCCGCTGGGACCTGAAGGACCCCGACGCGGAAAGCGCCCGCTTCCCGCGCACCCTCACGCCCGAGCAGTTCAACGAGCGCTCTGGCGACGACGACATGTGGTTCAGCCTGTACTCCGCCGCCAGGGAGCCGACTGAGCCCACCGTCGTCCCCGTGGACGGCCCCTGGATCGTCCTCCAGGACGCCCCGCTCCCGCCCGACGCCAAGGCCACCCCGACCTGGACCGCGAGCCTGCCCACCACCCTCACCAAGCGAGGCGAATACCGCCACCTCTTCCCCGGCTACCTGTCCGGCCTGCGCAACCACCTCGCCGACATCATCAAGCGCATGCCGTACGTCACCGGCTGCTACAACCAGGACCAGGTGCTCAAGGTCTACATGACCGTCCCCCTGGAAGTGCCGGAGAAGAAGTGGGTCACCCCACTCACACTCGACAAGCGCAGGAGGCCCAAGCCCGTGCTGCGCGAAATCACCGTGGACCGCCACTTCCACCTGCCCGTCCCCGACCAGGTCCAGGGCAGCAGCCAGGCCGACGCGCTCAAGAACTGGGACGAGCAGGTCGAGCACTGGACCGGCGTCGTCGAGTCCGCGTCCGTCAAGGCGTGCAGCGCCTGCCACGGTCGCGGCCACGTCCTTGACGGCGCGGAAGGGTACATCCCCACCAAGTAGGCCAACACGGAAACGCCCCGCCGCCCACGAAGGGCGGCGGGGCGTTCGCCTGCCGAGGGCCGCCGCAAAATCGGAGCGAGACGTTAACCCCGTCCACTCGGGATGCTCCCGCGCATGATCGCCCACACCGCACCCCCGAGCGCGCCGCCCACGCTGGCCGACGCCGGCACACCCATCTACGACCAGCTCCTCACCGAGCACGCCGGCCTGTTCGACCGCGCCCCCTGGACTGCGGCCACGCACCAGGACGCCGCCGCGCAACCCGACCAGGCCGGCATCGACACCGCCGTGATCCCGCGCATCACCGCGCCAAACCCGTGGTTCACCCCGCGGCTTCCCGCAGGCGCGGCCGCGTGAACGCCCCCGACCTGGACGCCGAGGACATCGCCCTCCTGGCCGGCTGCGGCGCCTTCGTCGGCGCCCTCGTGCGGAACCTCGTCATCGCCGCTCTGCTCATCGCCTCCGTGGCCACCACGGGCGCGTGGTCCGGCGTGCTGTGGTCCGCCGCCGCCGCCTTCATCGCCTTCTCCGCCATCAGCGCCGCGAACCGCACCTACCGTCGGCGCCGCCCCCGGCCGGCGCCCGCCCGTACCACCGTCAAGACCAGCCGATAGGGACGCCCGTGTACGCCGCCCAGCTCACCCACACCTTCGACGCCGCGCACCGGCTCCCGAACCTGCCCGGCAAGTGCGTCAACCTGCACGGCCACACCTGGCGCGTCACCGTCAGCATCACCGCCCCCCGCCTGAACGACGGCGTGCTCGTCGAATTCGGCAGCTTCAAGCACCTGATGCGGGACTGGATCGACACACACCTCGACCACGGGACGATGCTCGGCGCCGCTGATCCCCTCCTGCCCGCCCTGCGCGCCGAAGGGTGCCGCGTCTTCGTCTTCGACACCAACGCCGGCCATGCCAGTTCCTGGCCGACCGTCGAAACCGTCGCCGCCCTCATCGCCCACCACGCCGACCGGTGGCTGTTCGACCTGCCCACCCCACACCCTGACGTGCACATCGCCCGCGTGGACGTCGCCGAAACACCCACCAACACCGCCACATGGACATCCGCATGACCGAACTCCACCCCTTCAGCACACCCCACCAGGAGTACGACATGACCCACACACGCCGCGGGCCCGGCCGCCCGACCAAGCTCACACCCGACCTGCAAGGCCGCCTCATCAACCTGCTCGGCGACGGCTACTCACCGGCCGAAGCCGCCCGCGAGGTCAACATCTCCCCGTCCACCGTCTACCACTGGCGCCGCAGCCACCCGGCCTTCAGCTCCGCCGTGGACCGAGCCCGCAACGAACCGCGGCCCGCCCTCGCCTCCGTCTCCCAGCAGCCGCCCATGCACATCGCCGCGTCGCTGGCCGCACCCACGCCCGGGGTGATCCGCGAGATCATCCGGCAGCATCCGGACGGCGTGATCGAGATCGAACGCCACTACGCCGACAGCGCGCCAGCCTCAGCACTGGCCGCGCCTCAACCTGCCCCGTCAGCCGGACCGACCGGCCACGCCAACGACCACCAGGAGATCCTCACCAGCCTGCAACGCATTCACCCCCGCAGCATCGCCAGGGTGCAGCTCGACTATCTCACCGGCCACCGAGAGCGCACCCTTCAGGTCCTGCGCGCGCTGGAAGCCCTCCACCTCGTAGAGCGGCAGGTCCACGGCAACCACACCAGATGGCGCGCCACGGCGCGCCCCAGCCACTGACAGGAGCTCACCGGTGACCTACCTGGACCCGAATCGCATCAACGAGGCCCGCCTGGAGTGCCTCAAGCTCGCCGCCGAGCACGTCGGCACCTACGAGGCCAAGCCTGACGAGATCGTGGAGGCCGCCCGCCGCTTCGAGACCTACCTCACGGAGGGCAAATGAGCCTCGACCACCGCGTGCCCCTGACCGCCATCTTCAAGCCGCCCGGCGTGCGCGACGCCGCACCCCGGATCGACCGGCTCACGGTCACCGTCGCAGCGTCGGACGGCAGCACGATCACCCTGGACATAGCCGAGCCCCTGGGGGCCGGGATCGACTACCGCGCCGAGCGCGGCCAATGCGCGCACAACATCGGCGTACTCGGATTCGCGGCCGCCGTGCCGTGCCACTGCCAGGAAGAACAGGATCTCGTCCTGTCCATCCAGCTCAACCCGTGGCGCGACGACGGCCAACCCGCCTACACCGTCACCACCCAGCAGGCACCCGAGCGAGGCAGCAGCCCATGAGCACCGACGACGACGAGACCAAGCAGCCCGGCGGCCGCCGCACCAAGCTCACCCCTGAACTTCAGGAACGGCTGTGCGGCCACATCCGCGAAGGGCTCTACCTGACCACCGCGTGCGCCCTCACCAACTTGGGCGAGTCCACCGTCTACCGGTGGCTCGCCGACGCCGAAAAGGACGACGCGCCGGAGGATCTGCGCGCGTTCGCCGAGGCGGTCGAGCGAGCCCGCGCCGAGGCCGAACGGCTCGCCGTGGAGGTCATCTTCACCGACTTCAAGGGCGGAGTGCTCATCAAGGAGTCCGAACGCCCGGACGGCAGCATGGAACGGCAGTGGACGCCGCCGAACGGCAAGCTCGCCCTGGAATACCTCTCCCGCACCCGGCGGGACCGCTACCAGCCCGTCAAGGCCCTGGAGATCACCGGCAAGGACGGCGGACCCGTTGCCATGTCGCACGGCGTGGACCTCACCGGCCTGGCCGACCGCGTCGGCCAGGCCGCCCGCGAAGCCCAAGCCGCCGGCGACAGCGATGGGGGAGAGGCCACCCCGTGACCGAGCCCCGAACTGTCACCCGCGCCTTCCGGCACGCCGCCACCGTCGCCGACCGGCCCGGCGTCGCCGTCGCCTACCAGGCGCTCGAAGACGCGCTCCGCCGCGAGATCGCCGAACGCATCCTGCGGCAGCGCCAGCCGTGCCACGACCACCCAGCGGCCGGCCGCGCCTCCTGCACCGCGTGCGGCGAGAGCCATGCTTACAGCCAGGCCGCGCGTATGGCGCTCGGCATTCCTGAGGAGTTGCCTGCGGGGGCCAGCTCCTGACCTCGTCGGCGTGGCGGCCCACGCCCTCGAGGTGCGTTGCTCTGCAACGCGGAACGGCCCGCCAGCGTGAGTGACGCTGGTGGGCCGTTCGATGTGTCAGGGGTGGCGCTATGCGGGGGAAACTCCAGCGCCCCAGCTACAGGGCGGATGACTGGCTATCCGTCCCGCCGCGCCGCACCCCACGTCAGGCCGGGATGGCGGGCTGCAACGGGGACGATGCGGGCCATGCCGGGACGGGCTCAGCCGGACCCGGGAACCACCACTGCGCGATGTGCGCGGTGTGCTCGGCGTGGTCACCGTGTGCCGCGATCACCTTAAGGTGCCACTCGCCCTCCAGGTGGCGGGCGATGGCGTCGAAGTAGGCGCGGGCCAGTTCGGGACGCGGGACGCTCGACAGCACGAATACCCGGATGATCCGGTTGTCCGAGTCCACTTCGGTCATGTGGCGCGGGTCGAGGTCGAGCGGCGCGAGCGCCGGGAACGCCCGCATGTCGGCCTTGGGGATGTCGCCGCGCCGCTGCGCGTCGAACAGCACGCGGATGAGGTCGGAGCGCGTGAACTGCACGAGGGTTTCCTTCCGGTAGATGGGCCCGGCCGCCGCTCGGACGGGCCCAGGGGTGTCGCTTCTGGAACGGGCCCGCCCGCCGTGCGGGCGGGCCCCAGAGTTCAGGAGAGGCGGAGCAGGTGAGGGGCGAGGGTGCGGAGCTGGTCGGCGGTCAGGTCGCGGCTGCGGCCCTGCTCGTCGATGCCGCACACCAGGACCGGCCCGTACCACGGGATCCACAGGCCGCCGAGGCGGACGGACAGCTTGGTCGCGGGTATGTTGCCTTCGCCCATGCCCAGACACTGCCTGTCCGGGTCGATCCACATGCCGACGTCCGGGGCGAGCTGGTGACGCTCGGCGGAGAAGGCGTTGAGCAGGTCCAGCGTCAGGGGCAGCGTGCAGGCGGTGGCGGGCAGGTTGACGACACGCATTTGCCGGTTCGGCAGCAGCAGAATCGAGGCGCTCACAGGTTTCCTTCCGGGGGGAGGGGGCCCGCCCGCCGCTCGGGCGGGCCCAGGAGGGGCGATCAGGCGGCATCCGAGACGAAGATGGCGTTGATCACGACCAACTCGCCGTACCGCTCGGCGAACCGCTCGTCCGCCTTGGCCTGCACCCGCGCCTTGGCGGGGATCTCCGGCGCGTAGGCGGGGTTGAGCCACAGCACGAGCGCCGGGTCGCGGCCCTCGTCGTGCGTCTCCTCCGTCAGGTGGGCGTTCCGGAAGCCGTCGTAGGAGGCGAGCTGGACGCGCTGCTCGTGCGTGAGGCTGACCAGGTAGGCGCGGCACAGTTCCCGCGCCTGGACGAAGTCCTCAGCCACCGCCTCGAAGCCCGTGGCGGCCGCGATGCGACCCATGTGGGCCAGCGCGTCCATCACGTTGTTGCGGATCTGGATCCACGAAGTGTGGTCGCCCACGTACCGGATCGCGATCTGGTGCGCCAGTGCCAGCGACTGCGCGACCCGGTCCAGGTCCCCCTGCACGCGGGCGGCGCCGATTCCGTAGTGCGTGGGCAGAACGGTGAGCGCCAGCCGCATGAGCCAGTTCAGGTGGGCCTGGTGCGAGGACTCGCGGGTCTTGGTCATCTTGGGTGTTCCTTCCGGTTGGGGGGGCGCCGCTCGCTCCCTGCCGACACCTCAAACATTAGCAGTATTCTTTAATGTTGTCTACAGCGGCAATCACCTCTTTGCCCGTGTAGACACCACTAAAGATGACTGCTAATGTTTGAGGTGTTCGGCGGGAGCGAGCGGCGTTCCCGCAGGAAACACACCGGAAGGAAACGCATGCGTTTCGCCTCTCTGACCTGCGTGTTCGCGACCCTGGTCGCCCTCGCGGTCGGCTGCCTCTTCATCCTCCCCGCCGCCGCCAACGCGGCCCCGGCGGAGAGCGGGCAGATCACCTCTCCCATCCCCGGCGCGGCCCTCACCACGGGCAAGCCGGTCACGGCCAAGGCCGTCGTCACCGACGCCTGCACCGCCACTCTGACCCTGCGCACCCCCGCAGGCGACAAGACGAACCTCGCCAAGGAGTCGGGCACCGCGACCTGTCTCGGTGAGATCGCCCTCACCGCGACCTTCACCCCGGACAAGCCCGGCGACTACACCCTCACGGTCATCGGCAGCGTCCCCCTCAGCGAGGTCAGTCTCACGGCCACCGCCGCTCCGAGCCCGACCCCGACTGTCACCGTGACGGAGACGACGACCCCCAGCGCCAGCCCTTCGGCCAGCACCACCCCCAGCGCCAGCCCGACGCCCACCGCGACCGTGACCAAGACCGTCACGCCGAAGGCCAGCGCCACCCCCAAGAAGTCGGCCACGGCCAAGCCTCGCGTGACCACCACCGCCACCGTCAAGGTCACCGAGCCCGCCCCCGCCACCGCCCAGCAGCCCACCGTGAACTACGTCCCCGCCGTCCCGACCACCACCCCCAGCGGCACCGACCCCAACGAGGACACCCCGCTCCAGACCGCCGCACCGGTCACCACCGTGACCGCCCAGCCTGACTACGCGGCGCTGCTCGCCTTCCAGAACATGGCCGCCAACAGCAGCAACGGCAGCCTCTGGGACGCGGTCCTCCCCGTCGTCACCATCCTGGTCATCCTCGCCGCCCTCGCGGTCGCCGCCTGGATCGGCTTCAAGACGTTCCGCAAGCGCGGACGCCACCACTGAGCCCAGACCTAACCCCGCCTGCCCCGGCACCATCCGCCGGGGCAGGCACCCCCACCCGCCCAAACCTGCTCAGTGGAGACCCACATGCGCACCGCGCTTGCCCGCCACACCTCCCGCGCCGTAGGCCGCGCCGCTGGCCACCTCGCCCGACTCGCCGAGCGTCTCAACCCGCCGTACGAGGAGCCCGCCCACACCTGCCGCACCTGCGACGCCCCCGCCGTCCACTACGCCCCCGGCTTCGGCTGGGTCTGCGCCAACACCGGCCACTAGGAGCGCCATGCACCCCGACGCCGAACTCTGGCACGCCAAGCACGCCCTCGGCGCGGCCCGCCGCAGCGTCACCCGCTGGGGACGCTTCCTCCGCATCGCCGTGCGCGTCCCCATGGCCACCCCGATCGACATGGCCCACGCCCTCGCCATCCGCGACGCCGAGACCCGGCCGCTCGTCGCCAAGCTCCTGAACCGCTACGAGCGCGCCCAAGGCGACCTCCAGGCCGCCCGCATCAACCTCACCGACCTCAACCACTAAACGATCACCACGGGCCCGTACGAGCGGCGTACGGGCCCCTCCTCACACCGGAAGGAACCACCCCCGCATGACCCGCATCCCTGACCTGACCGTCGTCTGCGGCGGCTGCACCGCCGAGCGCGGCCAGCCCTGCGATCCGTACTGCCCGTACGAGACCGGCGACCCCACCAACAGCGACCGCGCCGAAAGCGGCATCGTCGCCATCAACGCCTACGTCAACGACGCCTACATGGTCGACAACCGCGACCTCAGCCGCGACGACGACCTCGACCAGGCCGCCCGCGACCTGATCGGCGACGTCTTCCACCGGCTCGACCGCGCCCGCGTCCACCCCGGCGTCATCCTCCGCCAGGCGTACAACCGCTACCGCGAGGAAGCCCTCACCGACAACCCCGGCGACCGGCCGACCGTCGCCTACGCGGCCGCCTGCGGGTACTGCGGAGCCGAACGCGACCAGCCCTGTTACTGGGCGTGCGAGTCGTGGGGGCTGTCCGAACAGAACCGCCACACCGAACCCGCCCTCCACACTCCGACCGACCTCTAACCCGCCCGGCCGGAGCCGCGCCCCGCGCGGGCGCGGCTCCCCACCACCAGGAACCGACCGGCGGGCCCGTACGAGCGGCGTACGGCCCGCCAGCACCACCGGAAGGCACCACCCCCGATGATTCAGCCCCACACGTTCTTCGCGCCCGACGAGCTCGACTGCCTCGTCATGACCGCCGCCGAGTTCATCGCCGGACACGACCCCGATGGGGATCTTTCCATCCGGCAGCGGGAGCTCTCCGAACTGGCCTGCCAGATGTTCATCGACCCCGGCGAAGATGACTACCAGCTCCCGCCCGCCACCGACCCCAACCTCACCCGCGTCATCGTCACCCTGGAGACGTACGCGCACGTGTCCCGCACCGTCACCGTCGCCGTGGACGTCCCCCACGCCATCGCCGCCGACACCGACGCGATCAGCGGCCACCTCAACGAAGGCGGCGTCTACTGGCTGGAGCTCGCCGAGCACTACCACGCCGCCGACGACCTCGAAGTAACCGACGTCTGGCTCGGCGTCTCGCCCCATCCGCCCGTCTTGCACAGCTACGCCCTCGACGTCGAACTCGATGCCGTGGCCCGTCTCGACGCGCACACCGTGGAAGACGCCAAGCGGATCCTCTCCGAAGCGCTTCAAAGCATCTCGTTCGGCGCGTTCGGCGCGGTCCGCATCACCGAGGCCACCATGAACCAGCAGCCGCGCGTGTTCGAGATCGACGGCCAGGAGACGGACGCTCCGCGCCCGTACACCGTGACCGGCCTGCTCGACCTCGGCATGTCGCCGTCCCCGCTGTACGTCGCTGGAGTGGTCGAAGGCGAACGCGACACGTGCGACAGCGACAGCAACAGCGGCGAGTACGGCGAATACCAGCGGTACGCCGTCACCGTCTACGCCTGCGACGCCGACGAGGCGGCCGCCACCGCCGAAGGCTTGATCCTCGACGAGGACGACGAAGACGACGAGGAAGAGGAGAGCGGCGAGGACCTGGCCCAGGCCGCCTAGCCGCCCCCGGCCGAGCGCCGACCGCCCCGCGCGGTCGGCGCTCGCCCGCGTTCAGAACCGTTCGGGAACGTCCACCGGTGTTCGGGCCCGGACACTAACCCACCCCGCCCGACACGCTCCCTTCTTCAACCGCCAGGACCTCGAGGGCCTGGACCGCGAACGAGGGGGCACACCCGTGCAAACCATCACGTCGCCGAACAAGCACAAGGGCCGCATCACGCCGATCCGCGTGATCGTGGTGCACACCATGGAGACCGGCGAGTCTGGGAACGTCGCCGAGAGCGTCGCCGCCTACTTCGCCCGACCCAGCACGAATGCGTCCGCCCACCTGTGCGTGGACAACAACAGCGTCGTCCGCTGCGTCTCCGACAGCGACACCGCATGGGCCGCCCCCGGCTGCAACTCGGACGCCTTGCAGATCGAGCTCGCCGGACGCGCCGGCCAAAACGCAGCCCAATGGGCCGACGAGTACAGCAAGAACCTGCTCGACCTCGCCGCCCGCCAAGTCGCCGCCTGGTGCAAGACACACAGCATCCCCGCCCGCCGGCTGACCCGCGCGCAGCTCCGCGCCGGCCAGCGCGGCATCGTCGGCCACCAAGACGTCAGCGCCGTCTACAAGCGGTCGGACCACTGGGACCCCGGCAGCAACTTCCCGTGGACCTCGTTCATCGCCAAGGTCAACCACCACCTCAACGGCGGCACCACCGCGCAGCCGTCCAAGCCGACCACGAGCAAGCCGTCCACCTCCAAGCCGTCCGGCTGGCCCGCCTTCCCCGGCCGCCTGCTCACCTACCGGCCCGGCAAGCCGCTCATGAGCGGAGCCGACGTCACCACCTGGCAGAACCGCATGAAGGCGCTCAAGTACACGATCACCGTGGACGGCCAGTACGGGCCCATGAGCAGCGCCACCACCAAGGTCTTCCAGCGCGCCGAAGGCCTCCCCGTGGACGGCATCGTCGGCCCGAACACCTGGCACGCCGCCGGCTGACCCCGCCCCCGCACAAACCCGCGAACCCTACACAACCCTGCACTCCCGCAGGTCACATCCCTGGAGCCCACATGTCTCGCACAGCCCTGCGCAAGCTCGTCCTGGCCCGGCCGCCAGCGGTACGTCACAGCCTGATACGGCTGGATACGCGTTACGGCTGCCGGCGCTCGGAAACCTGGGCGAGGAAGTGTTCCATGGTGGCGAGCTCGGCCACCGGCCCATACGGCTCGTGGCCCAGCTGCTCACGAATTCCACGGCGGCCGAGCCACCCGAGATACCAGCGGCCAACGATCCGCCCGAGGATGCCGTTCTCATCCTCCTGGAACACTGTGACACCGCCCGCCCCGCAGACCGCGAACTGAACGCCCCAGTACGGCGTCATGAGGACTTCGCCATACTCGTCGCTGGTTACCTCCATCGTGCACCGTACCCACCAGGCCCGCTCCGGCCGCCAGCAGCCGCCCAGCGACCAGGCGATGACCTCGATCCAGCCCTCGTCTGGGCGCGGATTGATCCACACGCTGGTATTGCCGTCCCGCCTGGCCAGGAGACTCTGAACGCCCGCGTGCAGCCGCTTGGCGACTCCCCCAGCACGATCGGCCAACAGCGCCACGACCGCGGCCCCGTCGAGGTCCCAGCGCTCCGGCTCCATCCGGAACCACACATTGTTCAGGTCCACGGCGCCCCCATCTGGGATGTCGTGGAACATCGGCCACGCCGCGCGGCGCGCGGTTTCCTTTTCGGCCGCCTCTGCCGCCTGCCGGTCGAGCTGGGCGCGTTCCTTCTCCGTGACGGGTAGGCCCAGCAGGTCCCTCTCCCATGCTGGCAGCGGCTCGGGGGTGGTGTCGTCCATCGCGTCTCCGATCCCGTGGGCCGCCCCTCGGGGCGGCCGCTCTCCTTCTCTCACTAGCTACTGATGGACGAACGACGCTGCAGTCTCCTGACGTGCAGGTTTGCGCGCGGCAGGCAGGCCGAGCAGTGACCGCCGCCGGTATCGTCCTGACGATCCTCATCGCGACGGTCGCGCGGGTGCTCGTGTCCGGCCTGTGCACGTTCGTCGGACTGTGCATCGCCATGAGCCGTAGCGAGCTCGGCGGCATGGCGGTGATGTTCCTCGGGCCCGTGGCGGCGTTCGCGGTCGCCGCCAGCGTGTCCATCGCGCTGATCTGGGGCTGAGCTACAGCAGTACGGTGAGCGTGGCCAGCGTGGCGGCCGCGCCCGCCACAGCGCCCGCCAGCGTCTGCGCCGGCGTGTGGTCGCCGAGCACCGCACGCGACCAGCCGATCAGCCCCACCACGACAGCGCCGAGCAGGCCCACCACCCACATCCAGCCGCCCGGCAGCACCCAGGCGACCATGACGACGCTGCCTGCGGCCACAGCCGTGTGAAACGAGATCTTCCACCCGGCCACGGTGACCGGCCCGAGCACGGCGAGCGTGGCCAGCATGATCGCGACGCACGCCACCATCACCTGGGGGGCGCCGAGCACGACGAGCAGCGCGAGCGCGACCACCACCAGCGCCACGATGACCGCGATGAGCTTCGGCCGTTGAGACCGGTCGGTGATGTGGTGGTTGCCGAACCGGCCCGACCGTACGCCGAGCGCGATCACGGCCGCGGGGACCCCGCCGCACAACACCGCGGCGATCACCGCCCAGCCGAGCCCGACCAACCCGCCCGTGATCGCCCCCACTAGGAGCGGCAGCCCCATCACGAAGTTCTTCGGCGCCAGCGCCTCCGTTAAGAAGCGGGCAAGACGGTTCTCTCCTCGCTGGACTGCCTGAACGCCGCCGATACCTGACGAAGCCACGCTGTTTCCCTTTCGATGTTGCCGGCAAAATCAGGGCCGGGAAGGTTGCCAGAAGGGATGCCCACCTCGTCGCGTCCGCGGGCAGCCTCAAGAGATGAGTGGAGCCACTCGGCCACCTCGCCCGGGTCCTCAGTCGCCGGCGGCTCGGCCACCGACGACAGCTTCAGCATCCCGTCGCGAATCTCCACCACCTGCCGCACCCGCCGCGTCTGAAGCGTCCCCTCCATACCGAGCGCCACGTCCGGATACAACGCGGTGAGCGCATCCCATACCGGCCGCAGCTCCCGCATGATGCGGATCTCCCGAAGGCGTGCCGTGCCCGCCCGCCAGGCCGGGATCGACGTCCCCGCAGTGATGCCCACAATGCAGATCAGCAGAGTGACCTGACCGAACACAGGTATCTCCCGCCAGGCTGTGTCCGGGTTGATAAGGGTCGCGACGTTGACGGTCATCACCTCGGCGCGGTTGATCACGCCGGACACCATGCCGATCGTGGACAACACCAATCCGACCCGCAGTAGCGGCGGGGCCTTGCGCGCGTAGCTCGCGAACATCCACCCGGCGGCCGCAAGGCACGTCATCAGCCACAAATCGAAGACGGCTAGATAGACGCGGCCCTGCCATGCCGTTTCGCCGGGCGCGTGAGCGCCATCCACCCAGTAGATGCGGCCGCCACGAGCGAGGAACATCAGAATCAGGACGGTCATCGTCATCACGGCGGTGGGCCAGATCCAGCGGCCCCGGGAAGAGTTCGGGGCGCGAGTGATGGTCTCAACATAGGCCAACAAATAGGTGGCGCTCAGCAGGCCGGTCAGGTGGCGGAGCAGGGTGGCCAGCTCCGTCTGGGTGGTGGCGTCCAGCCAGGCGACGACGGGCTCCGCCGAGAAGATCCTGCTCATGGCCAGGCCGGTGAACGCGCCCCAGAGCTTCCGCTGCGGGGCAGAATGCATCGCTGGTCGGATTCGGGAGAGCGCAGCCCCCCACAGCAGAACCATGACTAACCAGTCAACAACTCCCACACGCTGCTCCTACTCGTATCCGAATGTCTGGCGAAGCTTCCGAAGCCCCTCATCACCGTCGGTGTCATCGTCGGGCGGTTCGTTCGCGCGCATCAGGATGAGCGTCGCCAGTCGTTCGGCGTCACGCTCCTCTACGGTCTCGTACCGGCTGCGCCCGACCGCGCGGTTCACCACGACGCCCAAGGCCGGCCCGAGAAGCCGGCGCAACGCCATCTCGGTGTTCCCGCCGACCTTGCCGTGATCGAGCAGCATGTGGGAGACCTCGTGCAGGACGATGTGCACGCGCAGCAGGCCACGAGCGCCAGGCGCGACGAAGATGTGGTCAACTCGCTCGCTGGAGATCCACAGCCCGTTAACGGTGCTAGCCGCCGCCTCGGGCAAGTCATGCACAAGGAGAGGGCGGCCGCGGCTCCGGCGGATGTGTTTCAGGTACGCCTCAATGCTGAACGGCTGCGGGACCGGTACAGAGTCCAGAGCCGCGGACAGGTCTGGATTGAACCGCACCTTGAGGGAACCTTTCCGGGCAGACTGGAGAGCCTACCCCGATCCCCGGCCCAAGATCGTCTACATTTCGTAGTCCTCGGGTTGCATGCGCCGCTCGGCCGCGAGCATCGTGTTTACGATCTGCTCGACCGCGTCCAGCGAAAGTTCCTCTGTCAGCCCAGTCATGCGTTCGGCGATGTTCTGCACGCGCAGTTCGCTCATGCCCTGCCGGACTCTGTCGATCTGGGCCTGCTCCTCGGCAGACAGACTCTGTTTTGCCTTCTCCTGCTCGGGGGGATCTCCGGCCAGCCATCCGACCGTCACCTCCAGCAGGCGGGCCAGCGCCTCGACCTTGTCGAGCGAAGGATTGGCTGCCTCGCCCTTCTTGAGCTTCCCGACGTACTCATGCGACATCGGAGTGCCCTGCCTCTTCAAGGCTCTGGCTGCTCCCCGGTCAGTAAGCCCCTTCTTGGCCAACGCCTCAGTCAGCCGATCGGCGGAGAACGGCACCGGTACCAACTCACCTTCCGGGGTAATCCACTCCATCGTTCTGGCCGCCAAGAGTACACAATCTTGGCTAATGGCGGTTAAGAGTTGACATTTGACTCCTCAAGCGATCGAATCAACCCCCGAGTGGTAACCAGCGACGACCACCTACCCCGCCAGCCGACGCGTACTTGGAGCAACGACTTGTCACACCGCAGCGCTGCGGCCCTGACCTCGCCGCCTCTCACTGCTCCGCCGACACGCCACCCCAGCACCGCAACGCGCGGCAGAGCGCTACCGGCTGGCGATCACACGCCCGGGTCGAAAGGCAGTCCATGCTCCTGGCGCTCCCGCTCGATCGCGCGAGCGATCCGCCTGCGCGCTTCTGGTGGCAGCTCAGCCACCCGCCGGAACAGGCATAGCTGCGACTCAACCGCTTGGAGCAGCTCCTCATCGGGCCCCTCCCGCATGTACTCGACCGGGACACCGTAGAAGCCAGCGATCCCGACCGCTTTATCCACGGAGATAGATTTCCGCCGGCCGGTCTCCAGTAGCGACAGATAAGCGTCCGTTATGGGCGTGCCCGCTGCGGTGATCCGCTTCGCCACCTCGCGCAGAGAGTACGGCTCGCCGTCCTCCGGATTGATTGTCAGCTCGCGTAGCCGCTTGAGCCGAGCCGCTAGTGAGGGCATCCCACCTGCCCAAACGCGCTGCTGACCATGGTTGACATAGGTGCACATTAGTCGGAACGATGAACCATCCAAAGACGCTAACTACTGTTAGTGGAGCCTCCTCCAAGGAGCACCGCATGGATCACGAACCCCAACAGCCTGGAGACTTCGGGCTTCTCCTCGACCTCTACCTGCGCGGCCACCGAGCCCCCGACGAGTCCACCAAGTTCGCGCTCATTGACGCCCTGGCCAGCGAACTAGCCATCGCCGATCAGCGAGCGAAAGTCCTCCTCGCCCTGCTGTCCCTCGAGGCTGAACGCATCGTCAACGACGAGGACGTCCAGACCAAGGTCATCGTCTCCCACATCCAGAACAAGACGCCGCTCGACCGAAAGAAGACCGCGCTCTACGATCTCATCAAGAAAGCGCCCGACGCCGGCGCACTTCTCACCGACTTGCTCCAGCGCGAGCAGGCGCTCCTCCAGCAGGCAGCCGACGACCCCCGCGTCAGCGCCGCATACCGGCTTGCCGCCCGCGCCCGCGTCATCCAGATGCGCGAGGCCACCAAGCGGTTCATCGGCCGGTTCAACCGCATCCCCATCTCCGCGTTGTTGCCCTTCGGCGCAGGCGGACTCCTCGGCAGCAAGGCTGCGGCAATCTCCGGCGGCGCTACGGGAGCCGCCGCCGCAGGTGCCGCAACTCCAGCAGCAGCGGGCACGGGAAGCGTCGCAGGAGTGGCGGCCCCGGCCGTCGCCGGCACCGCGGGCGCCACGAGCTTAGGAGCCGCCGCCGTCAGCGGGGGAGGGACAACTCTGGTCGGTGCGGCCAGTCAGGTCATCGCTCAGGT
Organism: Nonomuraea sp. CA-143628; assembly: GCF_050942315.1. Taxonomy (NCBI): domain Bacteria; kingdom Bacillati; phylum Actinomycetota; class Actinomycetes; order Streptosporangiales; family Streptosporangiaceae; genus Nonomuraea; species Nonomuraea sp. CA-143628. The sequence goes on along the minus strand of NZ_CP192072.1, from coordinate 13,454,848 downwards.
TGCCAACGCAACAGGCATCACCTTCACGCAGGCCGCAACCGCCGTGGCAGCCACGGGCCTGGTCGCGGCCGCGCCCCTCGTCCTCGACATGCCGCGGGAGCCAACTCCCATCGTCGCGCTCGCCGAACCGGACACGGCCGAGCCTTCTGTTGTCCCCTTCTGGGGCGAGCCTGCCGGACGGGACACCCCGACCGCCGCGCCGACGTTCACCATGTTCACGTCCACGCCCGCTACCACGGCGGCCCCTCCCGTGAGGACGACCTCTCTCACGTCGGCGAACCCCTTCATCTCAGCATCGAAGGCAACGAAGGCGGCGGCAGTACCCACGGTGCAGCCGACGCAGAAGTCTGCGACCGCCATGCCTACCGTCGCGGCGACGGTGATCGCCACGGCTGCCGCCAACGCGCCGAAGCCGACTGCCACCCCGACGCTGCCCCCCACGCCGACATACACCCCCACGCCGACGTTCACGCCCACGCCGTCATTCACTCCCACTCCTGGCGGGCCCACGACGCCGGACCCCGGCACGCCAGGCCCCGGCGCCCCCACCCTTGGGCCAACCCCCACCCTTGGGCCAATGCCCACCCTTGCCCCCGACACCGACGTCACGGAACCGCCACCACCCACGAACCTGCCACCCGGCCCGCCCCCTGGACTACCGGCACCGGCCGCCGCCTGGTGGTACAGCCGCCCCTGACCGGCACCCCGAGACAGGCCCTCGTCTCCGCCCCTTGTGGGCTGCGCAAAACCCACCCCATTGCTTTGCGGGAGGGACGGAGACGAGGCCCTACACCTCCCGGAACTGCTCCATCAGCTTGAGCTTCTCCTCAGTCACCTCGCGCAGGAACCACCACGCCGCACGCTCCCCCCGCTGATGCAGCAGCACCCGCTCGCGCACGTCCAGCCCCGTCGTTGTCCCGTCCAAGTCCAGCAGATACGCACGCAGCGTGTTCATGCGCTTCACCTTCGGCACCACCATGCCGATCAGCGCGTCGTACTCGTCCACGACCACGCGCGGAGCCTCGTACCGGGCGTGGACCGCCGTCACCACCCACCACACCAGCGGGTCATCGTGCGGGACCACCCAGCCGCCTGACCCGCGATCCGCCGGCCAGTTGAGCAGGTCCACCCGCAATAGCTCCACACGCTCACGCTATCGAACGCATGTACCAACTCCGCAAGGCGCGGGGGAGTGGAGCCTGCTCGGTCGGCAGCGCCGCCTGCTGCGCGCTCGCGAGGTCGGCACAAATCGGCTCGCCGTGCTGACCGCTGCTGGGCGAACTTGGCGTCGCCGGGGTGATGGAGATGTCGGAGTGGAGGTCGAGCCCCCTCCGGCCCCCAAGGTCTTCCGTGCTTTCGGCGCCCGGGGGCGAGAGCGACTAGCCCGGGGGAGGGGACGAGCGCAACTGATCAAACCCTTGTAGACAACATTAAAGAATGCTGCTAATGTTTTGATCTGTAAGCGGCACTCGGCCGCACCAGCTCGACCCAGAGGAGCAGCACGTGACCCCCATCCAGATCGCCACCGTTGCCATCGCCCTGTCGATCAAGACGGCCACGCTCCTCTTCCTCTACCTCGCCCGCCGCAACCGGCGCCGCAACGCCGCCGAGCGCGCCACCTATCCCACTGTCTGCGTCGGCACCGACGCCAACGGGACCCCGACCTACTTGACCGCCCACGCCGACATCGTGGACGACGTCATCCGGCTCCGCCGCGACAACGCCTGACCTGGAGCATCTCCCGCGTGAGCGTTAACATGACCATGGATGGGCGGATCGACATCGAGCCGCCCATCCACCTGACCGCCGCCCTCTCCGGCAGCCGCCACAACGCCGCCAACCACAAGGGCCGCCCCGCGACCATCCCCGCTGATCTCGTGTTCGACATCGAGACGGACCCGGTCACTGGCCAGCAGATCATCACGGGCTTGGTGCCCGCCGTCAGCTTCGGCCGCAAGGTCGGCAGCCCGTACGCCGAGATCGAGCACCTGATGGCCGCGCACGGCTGCGGCCGCGTATTCTCCGGCACGCTCGACATCACCGACGACGAGGGCTCCACCTCCGAGATCACCGTCAAGGACGGCCACGTCGAGTGGTCGGATTGGGAGGATCCGCAGTGAACGAGCTGGTCCTGCTGTACGGGACCCCGGTCACCCTGACCCACTGCGAGCCCGCCACTCCCGCCCCATCAACCCCAAACCATTAGTAGCTGGAATGACAATTCCAGGAACTAACCGCCCATACGATCACCACGCGACCACCGGAAGGAAGCAACTCGTGACCCCCAGTGAGGTCCTGGCCGAGAACTACCCCCGCCCGAAGCTCATCGCTATAGACCCCTGGCAGTGCGGCTGCAACGAGTGCATGGAAGGCATGTACAAGCCCCTCCGCGAGGCCACCGACCAGGACATCGGCAACCTGCTGAACGGTACCCTCCGCAACCACACTGGCATCACCCTCGACGTGACCGCCGTCCTCGGCGCCCACGTCGGCACCGGCGAGAATCTCCGCACCGTCCACGTGGGGCACGAGGTGATCGTCACCTGCCAGTACGGGTCCTGGACCGTGGACCCGCACCTTCTCGGCTTCCCCATCCGCTAGCCCACCGGCCGCCGGGCACCCGTCCGGCGGCCCATTTACCTGGTAGACGAGGAGCACCAGCACATGGCCCGCCGCCTCACCCCGACCCGCCTTGCGTTCCTGACCAAGGCCACCAACGACACCACATGGGTCTACAGTGCTTTCCCCGACGTCACCGGCCACGCCCTCAACCCCGACGACGTGGACGCCCTCGTCGAGCTTGGGCTCATCACCCTCGACGACGGCATCCCCGGCCAGGGCGGGCACCACGTCAACGTCACCGACGCCGGGTTCCTCGCCGTCAAGGAGTACCTCGACGCCCGCGACCAGGCGAAGCGCGACAAGAAAGGCGCCCGGTGAGCGACGCCCGCCACCCCGACCAGGTATGGGCCGACACCGTCCGCTCCGTCGAAGCCTTCATCGAGCAGCAGCGCCGCGAGCAGGAGGCGTTCGAGGCGTCCCCCGAGCAGGTCGCCAAGCGCGCCGCCACCCGCGAACGCCGCTCTGCCAGCGCGCGCCGCGGCTGGGCCAAACGCCGCGCCGCCGCCCACGCTCGCGAACAGGAGCAGCGCCGCATCGACGAGCTGGAGGAGGCCGCCCGCCAAGGCGGCCCCGCCTGCGAAGCGTGGGACTCCCCCGGCCCGCCCTACCCCGCCGAAGTCCTCTGCTCCCTTCCAGCAGGGCACACCGGCCAACCACACGAGAGCGTCCTGCACGGCCACACGTGGGAGGAAGACGAGTGAACGAGACTGACGGCTTCAAGGGCATGGCCCTCACCTCATGGGGAGCGACCAACTACATCCGGCGCGTCCAGGGAGGCCAGGCCGTGCTCATGGCCACGCACGCCCCCGCAGACTGCGACGCCCCGGACGCCTGGGGCGAGATCCCCAGATGTCCGACGTGCCGCGACCACAGGGGTAAGCGACTCGCCTGGCCATGCCCAACGTACGTGCTCATCCTGCACGGGCTGGGCTACGACACCGGCCCGGCGATCCGGCTGATGACCGCGCTGGGCATCAAACCGCCGAAGCTGCCCGACGTCTGGGAACTGATCCACCAGCAGAAAGAGAGGAACGCCTGATGGCGGAAAAGACCGATGTCGCATCCGCCACCCTCTCCGAGCTTCAGCCCGGCCGCCTCGTCTACATCCCCGCCGGAGCCTCCCCCCAACGCACCCGCCCCCTTGCCCTCCGCATCCACGACGCCGGCCCCAGCGACTACCCGCCCGGCGAGATCTGGCTCGCCGGCCAGACCCTCCGCGCAGACGGCTCCAACCCCCGTCAGTACCGCACCACCGCCATCAACGCCGCCCTCAACAAGATCACCATCGCCCCGCCCGGCATCCGCCACTGCGCCGCCACCGGCTGCCCAGCCTCGTACGACGTCATCACCATGTACGAGACCAGACACCTGGAGCCCGGATGGCGCATGCTCCAACGCGGCATCCTCGGCGGCACCAACCTCTGCCACCGCCACGCACCCACCGCCACCCCAGACGGCATCATCCGCCTCCACATCCCCCAGGCCCTGGACCGCGACACCGGCACCATCACCTGCACCTGCGGAACCCACCTCCACCCCCTCACAGCCCACCAGAACGCCCCCATAGTCCGAGAAGCCTGCGTACTCGCCTACGGCGCCCACATCGCCACCATGACCACCACGGAGCCCTCATGACCACCACACCCGACACCCCTTTGACCAAAGGCCAGACCCCGCCCCGGGAGTTTCGGGAGGCTAACGCGCGCGCACGCGCGACCCCTGCCGGGGGGCGCGGCCGCGCGGGTTGGCCTGGTGTGCTGGAGCCGGCCACTTTGGAGCGGGCTCGGGCGGCGACCGCTGCGGTGGAGGCGTGGGATGCGGAGTACGGGGTGGGGCAGCCTGTCCGGTACTGGACTGGGTTCCGGGATGGGCCTCTGGCTGGTGTGCCGAAGGTGGGCCGTACTCGCACGCCGGCGCATCTGCTGGGCGGGCACACCGCCGTGGTGTGGGTGACCGGGGAGTCGTCCTGTATCGGGCTATCCCACGTCGATGCGATCAGCGAGGACGAGTTGGAGGAGCAGGTGTGAGCAGCATCGGGCACCCGTTCGAGTACGCCGACGATGTTGAGCGGGAGCACGCTCGCCGCCTGGCGGCAGCGCGGCAGGCCATGGCCGCCGAGTTCTCGCCCGACTATCCCCCGTTCGACCAGCTCACCCCGGGCGCGCAGGAAGCGTCCATGGTGGATGCCTGCTTGTACTTGCGCGCCGGCCGCCGTGCTGGGGTGTTCGCGTTCGACGTCCCCGACACCACCCCCCGAGGTCGGCTGACGGCCCTGCTGGGCGATGCGCGTGACGACGGGCAGGACGACAGCGCGGGGAGCACCCTCGAACAGGAACTCGAACGGCTCGGCAAGGCGCTGTTCGACAGCATCGACCGCCTGGACGATCACATCGAACGGCGGGCCCGCGAGGTCGCCGCCCCGGAGATCGCCGCGGCGGAACGGCGCGCGGCCGCGGCTGAGCAGCGCGCCGAGCAGGCAGAGCAGGCTCACGAGCAGCGGCTGGGAGACCTGCGCGCCGAGTTGGTGCGGCAGATGAACGTGATGGATCGGCGGCTTGACCAGCTGTTGTGGCTCTCCCAGTACTTGCCCGCCCCGCTGCGTGAGCTCGCCTTGCCGATGCCGTCCGAGCTGACCGCGCTCGCCAGTAAGTTGCCGGCGAGGTGGAGGGCGATGACGGCGCGCCGCGCTTCCCCCGACTACGACCCGGCCGCAGACGGCGAGCTGCAACTCCTGGCGGAGGGGATCACACTGGTCGTCGGCTCACAGTCGGCTGCCCGCTTCCAGACGAGCATGCGCATCGGCTTCGCGAAGGCGCAGACGCTGCTCAAGCGGATGGAGGAGCTCGGCGTGGTCTCCCCCCTGGCAGGGACGAAACGCAAGGTACTCGTCGAGCCGGAGGCGCTGCCCGGCCTGCTCGCGTCGCTCGGCGTCACCGTTGACGAGACGCGGGAGCGCCGGTGACCCGCCCGCTGCTGCCCGGGATCGAGCCGCGCACCCCGGAGGAGAAGGCCGCCCGCGAACGCCACCAGGCGGCGCGTGACGCCTACTACGGGGTGCAGCGCCGCCTGGCCGGCCGGATGTCCGATGACGAGACGGCGTCCCCGTACGACCTGGTGGCCGACGCGACGTTCCACGCGCTCGCCGACGCGCTGTACGCGACGATCTCCTCCCCGGACTTCGCGCACCGGCTCCAGGAGCGCGGCCTGCGCGTCGGCCCTGCCTTGGATGAAGGGGAGCCGCCCGTGGCTCCGGACGAGTGGGCCCAGGACGTGCTCGGCTTCGGCGACCCGGACGGAACCCCCACGGACCCGATAGAGCTGATCGACCGGCTGTACGCCGAAGCCTTCCGAGCCGGCTGGGAAGCCCGCGCCGCGGCGCTCCCGGCCGGAGAAGACGAGGGGAACGACAGTGACGACCACTGACCGGCTACCCGCCCTGGCCGTACCCGTCGCCGGCGAACTACTCGCCGGCGACGTCGTCCGCGTGGACCCCATGCGGAACCCGTATCGCACCTACCTGGACAACCTGCGATCCGCCCAGTCCAGGACGGCGATGCGCGGCTGCCTGGACCGGCTCGCCCGCATCATGCGCGGCGCCGCCCTCGACGACCGCGAGGTGACCGGCGAGGACTTCCCGTGGCAGATCCTCCGGTACGAGCACACCATCCGGCTACGGGCCAAGCTGCTGGAGCAGGGCTGGTCCGCCGCGTACATCAACAAGCACCTGGTCGGCCTCCGCCGCGTACTGAAGGAGTCGTGGCGGCTCGGCGACCTGTCCGCTGAGGAGTACGAGCGGGCGATCGACCTCGAAGGCGAACGAATCGAGACCCTCCCCGCAGGCCGGCACATCTCGGCGGACGTGCTGGCGCTGCTCCTGGACGTGTGCCACGACCCCGACAACCCGGGCAACCCGGCGGACGTGCGCGACGGCGCCATGTTCGCCGTCCTCTACACCTCCGGCGTACGCCGCGAGGAGCTCGTGTCCCGCATGCTGGCCGACTGGCGTCCCGAGTCCAAGGGGCTGCGCGTGCTCGGTAAGGGCAACAAGCAGCGGATGGCGTACGTGCCCGACGACACCGCTGCCCTCATCGAGGAGTGGATCGTGGTCCGCGGCCGCACCCCCGGCGCCCTGTTCCCGTCCACGTGGAAGGGGGGACGCCTGCGCACCGACCCCAAGGGGCGGCCTGCCCGCATGACCGGGCAGGGCCTGCGGAAGATCCTGATGAAGCGCTTCGCCCAGGCCGCCGAGATCGACCCGTCGCTTCGGGAAGAGAAGTACGGCGCGCACGACTTCCGCCGCACCTTCATTGGCGAACTGTTGGACGCCGGCGTGGACCTCGCCACCGCGCAGGCCCTTGTCGGGCACTCCTCTCCAGCAACGACCGCCCGCTACGACCGGCGGCCGGAGAAAACCCGCCAGAACGCGGTCAACCGGCTACGCTTGCCGGACCGTCCGCAGCGCCACGCAGGAGACCAGTGACATGGCTGACCACTCAAGAGTGCCGCGGACGATCGGCGGAATCGCGGACGCTCTGAGCGGTAGCCGCCGCGCCCAGTTCCTCGCCGAACTCATGCAGGCCGAACAGGGCCCTGAACTGGACAGCGTGCTGACCGCCTGGTGGGGTCGCGCCATGCTCGACACCGACCCTGACCGCGATCAGGTGCACGCTGCGGCGAAAGCAGGCATCCTGCCGACCACAACCATGGAGGCGATCCGCGTGCGGCGCCGCACGCGGGCAGACCAGCCGTAACACCCAGCGCGCCGCCCCGCCCGCCACCAGCGAAAGGCCATGATCATGGGTGCCATCCTCGAACCCACCCCGGAGATGGGGCCGTTCACCTGCGAAGCGCGTGGCGAGTCGTTCTGCCTCGGCTGCCACCGCGACTACCTCGCGGTCACACCGGACCGGGTGTGGAGCATCCCAGCCAGCCAGGTGCCGGCCCTCTTCGCCGCGTTCGACCAGATACGCGCCTTCCCCGCGTACGCCGCCGATCTCCAGGCGGGCGGCGACGTGCCAGCGCACAACATCGAGATGCGCGACCAGCACGTCCACGTCGAAGGACTCGGGCACGCCTACCTCGGCGACGCGTCCACCCAGGACTGGCCGTACCGGACCGTCGAAGTGCTGTACCGGCACGTGCAGACCCTCCAGGACGCGATCACCTCCGCTGTGGCAGGAACTCCCACACCATGAGCAGCCCAGCACGGTGGCAGATCCGGAAGCACGCCGGCCCCGGCGACGTGTTCGCCCCGGGCGCGTTCGACAGCCAGATCGGCGAGCAAATCCCCGTCATCCTCGGCGCGCAGGGCAACCTACTCGGGACGCTCGTCGAAGCCGAGATCAGCGGCGACGGCAGCACCGTCACCCTGACTGTGGAGACCCTCGTCCCCGTAGCCCTGGAGGGGGGACTCGCAGCGTGGAACATAGAACCGAGCGCCTTGCTCACGCGCGCCTATGGGCCCAGGACTTCTGGCTGACGTTCCGACTCGTGTGCGACCCGTTCCGCGGCGATCTCCGCCAGGACCTCAAGGAGTTGCGGGCGCGGCGCCTCTTCGTGGCCGAGATGCGGCGCCACATGCGGGCAGACGCGCTCAAGCAGGCGTGACACCAGACGATTCTCTCGCCCTATCTGCGGGGAAGCTGTACGACTTCCACGAGTGTGGCGAGATCGCCGACGTGTTCACGGACCTGAGCCACGGACCGGCAGTCGCCCAGCAGGTAGCGCCGCTTGCCGTGCCGGCGGTAGACCGTGAGGACCTGTCGGTCCTGGAGGATCTTGCCCTCGACCTCGATCCCGTCTGTACCCACCCACAACCGCATCCCAGAATCGTACAAAAGGTTCGATTTAGGTGTAATTCGGGCCGGTTGATTTGGAGGCGGACACTAACCGCAGTGACGCCATATGGTCCCCTCTCCGTTCAAGAGAGGAAGATCGTCCAATGACCGGTACAGCGCACCAGTGGGCAGCCATCATCCACATCCCCATCAACGCTGAGCAGGCCAGCGCCGCCACCGCCGACAAGAAGTTGACCATCGAGACGAGCACCACCGTCCCCGTAGACAGGATCTCCTGCACGGCATGCCTAGGGCGGTACGGGCGCCCGCACACCGGCGCCTCCTGCCCCGGCCAAATCGGAGGCAGACGCTAACCCGAACGCCCTCATACGGTCCTCTCCCCACTATGGAGAGGACCGTTTCTCATGCCCGGCCTGTTCCCCCTCAGGAAGACGCGCGCCCCCGAGCCTGCCTCGCTTCAACCGTGGACGTTCCCACCGGCGAAACGCACGATCCGCTGGCACGTGATCACCCGCCAGTACTCGCCGAAGTCCCGCCGGAACCTGCGCCGCATCCTCCTCGCCGCCAAAGCCCGCAACATCCGCGTCGCCGTCGAGCACGACCACAGCCACTTGTTCCGGCTCCACCTGCTCACCCTCACCGGTGCGCCTGCCGCGCTGGACGCCCTGCTCAACCACCTCGCCCGCGTACGGCCCGCCATGACGCCCTGGTGGATCCGATGAGCGGCATCATCCCCAACGGCCGCGTACGCGCCCAGGTCGCGCCCGTGGGCACCAGCCCGGCCGACCCTGACGGCGACTGGCGGGACCTCGGTCACCTCACCGTGGACGGGCTGACCTTCGCGACGGGTGGTGTGGTGCCCGCCCCGCTGGAGTCGTGGGGGATGGCGGGCCCCTTCACGTTCACGATCCCCCTCCACGTGGTCCGCTGCTCGTGGCGGGGCCACCGCTTCATGCACGGGCGGCCGCACCCCGGACAGCGGCGGGCCAAGGCCCTCTATCGGCGGCGGGCCCACCGCAGGACAGGACGGCGCCGATGAGCCGCCTCTACGACGAGCTCGGCAGCCGCGACCCCGGCACCGCCACCCCCAGCTTCGACGTGCAGCAGGCCCGCGACATGGTCGCGTGGCTGGAGAACCACCTGCTCGACAACAAGGTCATCGCCGAACGCGCCGGCGGCGACCCCGCCATCTGGCACCTGGACGAGACGGCCGGCCGCCAGTTCGTGAACCTCGTACGGCGCCGCCCTGGCAGCGGCATCGACCACGTCGTCACCTGGGGCACGACCGGCGCCATGTCGTACCCGGACGCCACCCACGCCGCCCGGCATCACCCGCGGCACGAGCTCGCCGTCAACGACTACCACCGGGCGCTGCTCGCCCTGCACGCCATCCAAGTGGAGAAGATCCACCGCTACGACGACGACGGCGGCCGCCACCTCGTCCCGTTCGCGACCTGCACCTACTGCGACACCGGCAACCCGTACGAGGCGCCGCACATGGGCTACCCGTGCCCCACCATCCGCGGACTCCTCCGCGCCCACCGCGACCTGCCCGGCTACCTCCCCGAATGGACCGAACAGTGACCATGCCCGTAGACGTCATCGCCGCCGCCCGCCAGAACCTCGCCGACGCCGAGACGATGGTTCACGCCGTCCTCGCCGCCCCCGGCTTCCTCACCGACACAGGCGTCCCCGCCGTCGATGCCTTCATGCAGGACGGGCCCGGCCTGCTGCTTCGTATGGTGGCCGCCCACCACGAGCTGCTCGACCAGCTCGACGCCGCCAAGCAGCGGCAGAAGGTCTCCTCCATGAACTACGCCGATTGGATCGACGGCAGCCGGCACGAGCGGCTACTCCTGGACGGGCCCCGCGAGGAGCTCATCCCCGGTATGGAAGCCGTGGCCCGCACCGTGTGTGCCCCGTTCCCCGACCCCAAGCACGGCGTGCGCCGCTGGCTGGAGCAGCTCGCCGACCACTGGCAGTACGACACCGCCGAGCCGCCCATCCTGCCGTCGCACCTGCGCGTCATGATCGCCGAGTCGTGGGTGTCGTGGGCGGCCCGCGCCGACATGGACATCCGCACGTCCGGTCCTCTGGCAGGGAAGCTCCACACGACCGGCCCCATGAAGGTCATGTTCCACGCCCGCCTGTGGGACGGCACGCAGATCGACAGCAGCGAACGCGACACCCCCGCCGAAGACGTCGCCAGCGAGCCCTCAGGAGCCACCGATGGCCACTGACCAGCCCACCCCGGCCGACCTGCTCGCCGCCGACGTCGAACGCCTTGAGATCGCGTACGGGCGCGCCCACGAATCCCTGACCCGCGACCTGCTCGCCCAGGGCGCATGGCACTCCCCGCAGACGATCCCCGAGGACCTGCGCGACGAGCACGGCCGGTTCCTCCTCCTGGACGCGCTCACAGCGCTCGTCAACGGCCGCGCCGCCATCGCCAACGCCACCTCCCACGCCAGCAAGGGGACCGCGGCGGGTCTCGACGTGGGCCTACTGCTGGAAGCCCTCGACACGCTGGAAGGGCTCCCGGACAGCGGCAGGAACCTCATGCGGTGGGCGCGCCGGAAGCTCGGCTACTCGGCGGCCGTCCAGGAGGTGGTGATCGCCGCCTACCAGCAGGCCATGCGGACGCTCACCCTGGAGCGGCCCGTCTACAGGCGCAGCCGCGCCGCGGCGTTCGTCGAGCAGTTCGACCTTCCCGACCGGTCCCCTAAGCATGACGGCCAGCCGGACGCGGCCGCGGAGCAACGCCCTGTGCCGCCGCGAGACCAGCCATGACCCGCTCCCAGCAGACGCCCCCGGTGTACTACGACGAGGCCCCCGAGGACTTCGGCATCGGCCGGTACGTGGAGCGCACCCTCCTGGCCGACGTCGAACGGTACGCGCACCGGATGTTCATCTCCCGCGCGGAGCTTGGCGACCTCGCCGGCTGGAACCCGACTGGCCTGGCGCCGTTCCTGCGGGACATCGGACTCCTCGACGCCCAGCTCATCATCGCCACTCACCTGCGCAAGCTGCGCGCACGCCCCCGCTGGCACGTCCCCCCGCCGCTGTACCCCACCCTCACCAGCCTGGAGACCTCATGGCCACGCACGACCCGCTGACCATCATCTGCGCCTACGACAACGCCGAAACCGAGACCGTCCGACGCGCTCTCGGATTGCGCGCCGACCAGGTGCACGAAGCCGCCGACGCCGACTACGTGACCGTCCGGCTCGCCGGCATCCACGGCGGGTGGCAGTTCCGCATCGTGGAGACGCCCCGCTTCCTCCAACGGCCCGACGCCGACGCAATCCGCCAAGCGCTCCACCTGGCCAGCCTGGGAAGCACCGTCGAACGCGTCCACCACGACGGCGAAGGACAGCCCGCCCCACACCTGCGCGGCGGCACGCGTACGCGGCTGAACGGCTCCGGCGTCCCCCGGCCCGTGGAGAAGATCACGCGGGAGCAACTCCGCGACCTCCTCGACAGCGGCTACCCCGCCGACGAGATCGCCGACATCATCGCCAGCAGCATGCACCTGGGCTTCCCCGACCACCCAGTGGTGCAGGAGATCCTCCAGCGGCGCACGGCCGCGTACAAGGCCTACATCGCGGACGGGCTGGGCGAGACCGCCGAGCAGGTCTACAGCCTGGAAAAGGCGCAAGCGCTCATCGTGCACATCGAACGGATGGCGGAGCAGTACGCCGACCGGCCGTCCCTGGCCAGCAGCCTGCCCAAGATTCGCGCCCGCGCCACCCCCGGCGCGTACATAGCCACCGTGTACGGCGTCCGCATCATGGTCGAGCCGGAGAAGGCGCCCGTCATCGCCGAGCAGCGCGGCAACCCCGGCCAGCACGCCACGTACAAGGAGCTCGTCGAACACGCCGTCCCGACAGGGACGCGGCCCGACCGGATCGCCCGGTGTCTCATCCCCAACGTGGGGGACGACGAGCCGATGCGCCAGCACGCGGAGAAGCTCGCCAGGGGCAACGTGGCCGAGCAACTCGGCGAGCAACACATCCTCATCCACCTCAGCCGCAGTGACCTGCCGGATGGGCAGTGGCCGCTGCCCGGGGACATGGGCACCGGCCTGATCCTCGTGCTCGGCGTGACCGTCCGCGCCATCCCCGGCGCGATCCAGCAGATGGTGCTGCGGCCTGGGCGCGGTCTGCCGGCTGGCTGGTTCGGCAAGAATGAGGGCGCATGGCAGACGAGGCCGTCCCGGTATGAGCTGGTGATCCCCCGCGTGCGGGGCATCCTGCCGGACCAGGACCTGGGGGACAGCATGCTGCCGGGCGCGCGGTACGGGCACGCCCGGCCCACCGGCCGGATCGAGGTCAACCAGGAGGGCGGCATCGCTGAGGTGTGGGAAGTGGCCCTGTGGCCCCGCTGAACGCCGAGCAGGCGGCTGCGCAACTCGGCATCCGGGACAAGTACCGGGACCTGTTCGTCCTCCTGGTGGGGCGGATGCAGGAGCCGGCCGCGCACGAGGCAGAGTTGGCGCGCCTACGTGGCGAACTGGACGCCGTGAATGAGGCGCTCCGCAAGGCGGGCATCGACTACCCGCAGGGGGCGCGCGGGATCCGCGACCTCTACAACGCGTTCCAGGGTGCGCTCGACGCGCGGGACGAGGCGAAGGACAAGCTCCGCACCCTCAAAGCGGTGACAGAGCGTGTCGAAGGTGCGGAAATTGTCGGGGCGGGCACCTACCCTGCGTGATGCTGTGGTGGGCCCGCCCCGGCGTCGCGTGGCGTACGGGCATGTCGGCATGGAGGTCGATAACGACGGCGCTGCGGCGGGGAACACCATCTACGTTGACGACGTCGTCATGGTGCAGCAAGGCGACGCGTTCACCGTCAAGGCTGGCTCCTATTTGCAGGCGTTGCCATGGTGATGAGGTTGTGCAACTGGCGCTCGGCGTCGTTGAGGGGCCTCAATGCCGGACGATACTTTTCGGCCATGGGGGACAGCAGAGCCCGCCCATCCTTCGGGATGGGCGGGTTTCTATCTGTGCTGGTTCAACAGGTGGCCAGCATCTCCGCCAGGGCGGTCCGTTCTGCTGGCTGGGCGGTGAGCCCCCAGTCGTGCTTCACGTCGATCCAGCTTCGGGCGTATTCGCACGTGAAGGATGCGAGCGGAGGTCGCCAACTGCTTGGATCCTGGTCGCCCTTGCCTTGGTTGACGTTGTCCGTGACGGCCCATAGCTGGGTGTCGCTGAGGCTGTTGGCGAACGCCTTCCTTCGCTCTGTGGTCCACGACCAGGCGCCCGATCGCCATGCCTCCTTGAGTGGAACCATGTGATCAATATCAAGATCACTCGCCTGAGTCCATGTCACGCCGTCGTACGGGCTGTACCAACTGCCCGAGATCGGCGAACAGGCAGCGTCGGTGACGACGCTCTGGCCGTCGCGAATGAGGACGGTCTCTCTCGTGTTGCACTGGCCTGATGCCGTAGACCAGTGGGGGAATTTACGCCGGTCGTAGGTGTCGGCGTGTGTCTCGTCGGCAATCTCGAGGGCGGCCAGTTCCGTCTGAGCCTCGATGACAGTTGGCATGCCGGGCGGGTTCGCCCAGGCGGTGCTGGGCGTGAGCGGGATGAGGAGGAGGGCGCACAGGGCTGTGGCGATTCGGCACATGGGTAGCCTTCTGTCCGCGCTTCGGCCAGAACATTTCGCCTGGTCAGGGGGCGAGGCGGCGAGACAATAAGAAGGTCTCAGACCGGTAACGGTGGCAGCTATGGCGGTGTGCCACAACGCCTCACCTGCGGATTTGCGGTGCGTCCCATGTAACGTCTGCACGCTGCACCGCAGAGTGTGGGCGCAAGCCGCATAACGCCTACTGCAATCGAGCCCTGTTGTGCGCGATCACCCTTGGTGGGAGGTAGGGAATTGCTGATTCCCGAGAAGGTGCCACGGAACGACGCGTCGCGGGCTGGTGCTGGCGTCATAAGGGATACCCCGCAATGCCGGGGGAGGCTGCGGGTGCCGCATGGTGCGGAAGGGCCTCCAGCCATCGGTTTAGACCGTCCACGACCTCGGCGGTGTCGTTGATGCCCATCTTCCATCGCAGCGCCGTCCCTCCCTGCTGCTGGAAGGCTGCGCAGTTGTCCGCTCTGTCGTCGATGAGCAGCGCATCGTCGAAGGCCATGCCGTGCTGGTGGAGCCAGGGCCCGAAGAAGGTGGCGGGATCTTCGCTCTTGAGCGCTGCGACGTTGCTGGAGTAGATGATGTCGTCGCAGACGAACGCCCATTCGGCCATCGTGGTCGCCTTGGCGGAGGCTTTCGCGCGGCGCTTTCCGGATCTGCGTACCTGGTCGAAGGTGGAGGCGAAGCAGTCCATGTTGTCGGTGGCCAAGGCAACCAGGGCGACAGCCTTGGCCTTCCGCAGCACCTCGAACAACGCGACGTTGACCCTCATCCGCGCGCAGTCGATGTGGAGGCGGCGACGAAGGAAGTCGTCGCGGAAGCGACCATCCAGATGGATACCCATGGCTTCGATGACGTCATCGGAGGACATCCGGCCCTTCATCCACGCGTTGGCGTCGTCGCCGGCGAATATCCTGGAGAGGTTTTCTTCCAGTTGGGCGTGAAGCGGATGCCGGGCACTTTCTCGGATAGACGCCCAAAAGGGGTCACGGGAGAGCACGCCGTGCCAATCAACGAATACCACCCTTCCGGAGAGCGGTACTTGCTTCATCGCCACCCGCTCACATCCAGGTGTAGTTACTGTCCGTAATGGGTGGAAGCCAGGCGTTTCCGGTGGGCGCGTGCGGGGTCGGGAGCGCGGTCAACGCGGAACCGATCAGCGGAAACAGAGGTAGCTCGGCCGCCTTGTGGTAGTCGAGCCACTCGATGATGCCCAGTTCTTGGCTGCCGTCTGGCAGATTGTCGTACTCGGCGGCGGCGAGTCGACTCTTGACATCGGTAGTGATGTGGCATCGGAAGATCATGTGGATTTTCCGTGGCGGTGGGGTGGGGCCGGGCCGGGTGACCATCTGATCTTGTATCCAGCACAGTTCGGGCGGGGTCGCGTCGTCGAGGTCGAGCCGGAGTTCCTCGTCGAGCTCCCTGCGTAGCGCGTCGAGCAGGGCTTCCGCATGTCGGACGTTGCCGCCTGGCGGCGTGTAGTGGGAGCCGGTCGGCCGGTCGCGGCGGATGAAAGCGACATCGTCACCGCAGAACACTAGGGCGCCGGTCCGGACCTTCACGCGGGAGAAGGGTGTGGTGGTGGGCTCGGTCATGCAGGCAGTATTTCCCCGTGCGGGCCTCGCTAGAGGGGGAACGCTCAGCTTCCCGATAGCGAAGCCCGGACAGGGAGATGTGCTTAGGCTGCGAGCAGGCCCGGCATGCTCAGGGTGGCGCGTCCCTCGCCGAGGGAGAGGTGTTCCAGCTCGACTCCCGTCAGGGTGTAGCGGCGCAGTCGAGTGCAGGTGCCGCGCATGACCGACCGCAGATGGCATGGGTCGAGTTCCTCGATGACCAGTTCGGGGCGGCTGGCCGTGCTGTTCTTGCCGCCAGCGACTGCGATGGGCAGCCGTCACGCAGCTCGTTCGTTCGGTATATAGGGTGGCACCGCCTTCCTCTTTGCTGGGGAGGCGATGCCACCTTCTACGCGTTTCCTGGTCGCCTAAGCGCGTTAGACGCGAAAGGTGTCGATCAGGAGGGGTATAGATCCGATGAGTGCGGCCAGGGCTGTGATGACAGCCGCGATTGTCGTCGGTGCGACGTCGGAGACTCTTCGGATCGCGTAGTACGCCAGCGCGAGGATCGCGAGGATCACACAGATCGCGCTTACATAGTGCAGGGGGGACATCGTCGTTTCTTCCTTTCGACCACTAATGTCCGTTTCGATTTGCTTCGCGGAGCTATGTCGACGGTGTCCGCATATGCGACGGATGGTAGTTGTCCGACTACGGACTGTCGATGTGAGCACTCTACTGCGTGGATCGCGGGGTTGCATGGCATGTAGGCGCACCTGATGCGAGAAGCCTTCAGGGACACGTTTCAGTTACGGACGGCGATCAATTACGTGCGCAGGGTATTGTCGAGTGGTGGTGCAGGTGACTCTTCGCGGAGCCGTTTGCCCGGGTGGGGAGGGCCCGGGGTGGTAGCCGGACCTCCCCGCCGTGCGCCCCAAAGAGGGCGTTGGAGGGATTCCACGGTCGGACCCTGATTGGCTGGCCGCCGCCTTCCTGAACTGCGAAGCCCCCGCCCTCGATTGCTGAGGACGGGGGCTATTCGTGTCACCTGACTCTGATACGGCCTGCCCGTCGACCCGGCTCCCCGGGGGCGGTCGTTACGTGTTGAATGGACCTTGAATGGGTTCACGTGCCAGACGCCGCGAATCCTTCCCCACGACATGGGAACCCACCGCTCCCATCGTGGAGCGGCCGGACCGCTTCGTGCCTTCCGGTGTCAAGCGCAGTTGATGGAGTCCGTACCCCTCTTCCAACTGCACGCGTCCACCCTCTTCGGGCCGCTGGACCGGTAGAGACTCGCGGTGTCGCCGGTGTTGTTCCACACGTACCAAGCGCGCCCCCAGTACAGAGTGGTCGTCGTGTCCGTGCCCTTGCCGGAGCGGACAGTGACATCCGCTAGGCGATAGCTCCATGGATCTGGAATGGTGTGTCACCGCAGTTCCGGGAGTATCCCATGATATGGGGCGCATTATGGTCGGTAAGTTCAACGGTTTTGAGCAGGGCCCATAAATCGAGTGTTGAAGCTTCCTTTCGAAGATCTCCTCCTTGGGATGCCTGCAGGCATGATCGATTGTCGCCTTGGCAATTGAGGAGCTTTGGGGGTTTCGTTCTGTTCTGATCATCCTTCCTGAAGAGATGCTCATCCTTTCGTTATCTTCGCGCTTCGCGAGGGCTCTATTTTGTCGGAGGTTCTCAGTACGGTTGTGACGTGGCGAACACGGCGAGTGTGGAGCGATTCCAGATCTCCGACGACCATGTGCGGTACATGGCGCTGTACGCGGCACTTATCGCGGCCGAGGCGCTGACGGAACGTGCCATGGCGGGGGAGCGCCGGCTAGTCGCGCTAACCCGGGCGCACGGGCTCGTGATGGCGCTGCGCGGCCCCGCGCATCCGCTCGGATTCGGCGAGTTCCGAGAGATGGTCCGGGGGCCGGTCGCGGGGTTGCTGCCTCCCGGACACGAAGACGGCGGGCTCGACTCGGTATATGCAGTCGATCCAGAGACGGGCGAGCGGAACGTCGATCTTGAAGCGCTCGACGGTGAATATGGGGCGGTAGCCCGGTTGTCGGGTGAGCTGCCGTACTGGCCGTGGCTTCGTGAGGAGTTGGCTGAAAATAAGGCTTATGCCCTCTTCATGAAGGGCGAGAGTCAGCGTGCCTACGTTAGGCGTCGCGAGTTCGTGGTCCGTCACCCGGCGGGACTCCAGAAGTCGCTGCGCTCGATGCCGAAGGAGATCGAGGATCTCTATGTAGGCATCCCCGGGGAGCGGCGCTACGGCCGCTGGTGTTTCCTCTGCCCGCTTTGCCAGTGGCCTATGCGGGTTCGTCCGGCCGACGGCGTCGTGAAGGTCTTCTGCGACGATCGAGGACATCGGGAACGCGGGGCCGACTACCGCTTTGTCCGTGACGATGACCGTGAAAGCGCCCCCGAACTCGTTCCCATCCATCCGCCCCCAGCGATTCTCGTGCGGAGCCGTCCGCTCGCGCCCATCGCCGGCGACGCGCAAGTACACGAGGCGGGACGGACCCAAATGGTCGGCCCCGAATGTTGGCACTCGCATGTGGTGCCCGGTCTGCTGGAGCTCGCTCTGTACGACGAGCTGAGCAAAAGGGGCGTGGCCGTGGACCTCTGGCCTCGGCTCGACGCCTACGACCTGCACATCACCGTCGAGCGGGAGGGACGACCCAAACGAGTGTGGAAGGTCGATGTAAAGGACGTTGTCTCGGTCAAGGCGCTCATTCGCAGGCTTGAACGCGAAGGTAAGCAGGAGAACGGACTGTACCTCGTCGTGCCCGACCGGTTGGAATCGCAGGTAAAGCTCCTGGAGCGGGCCCTGGCGACTATGGGATGGAAGGTGCGTGCCGCCTCAAGGCTCGCTCAGGAGGTCTGCCGGGCGCAGGGGGTCTCATGGCCGTGAAGCGCGCAGAGACGGACACTTCGCTCAAGGTTGCCGAGTTGGCGCTGGCGCTGGCGGCGCAATACTTCCCTGACGGTGACGACGAGATCGCCCGGTTCACCGACGCTGCTTTCCTGCTGTCAGGCCATTTGCACTGCTGGGATCGGTGGGGAAGCCTCACCTACGAGGAGAAACAGCGGTTCGGTCGCCTTCTCGCGTTGCGGCCGGAGAGGTTCGCCAATCCCACAGTCTTCGGCCGAACCATGCTGCACGTACTCTCCGCCGAGAGCCCACGGATCGACTCGTTCCGGCTGACGGAGGACCGCAGGGGTGCGCGACCGGTGCTCGGCGGCGACCTCGCCGGATTCGCTACGCGGCTGTTCGCTGAGCTTGAGGCCGGTCCGCCCAAGGGCGGCGCGCTTCAGGTCGCAACTCCCGGCCCGTGGTGGCTGCGGCGCTCTCGAGACGGACGGGCTGGAGAGAACGTCGAGGTCACGATCCCGCATTTCCCCGGTGCTGTGGCCGTCACCGTGCCGCTGCCCAGTGTCTCCAAGGCGCCGTATCGGGCGAACCTGACAGTGCCGATCTCCGATCTTCTCTCCCTTGCTGAGCAACTCGACGCCCTTCGGCCCGACCGCACGCCCTACCTTCTCGCCACGCTGGACAAACTGTTCGCCGGCCTGCGCACCGCGGACGGACCGCTCAAAGAGGACCTGGTCCTGGTGAGTGGGCTGCTTCGCATTCTCAATGCACCGACCGGCACAGGTAAGAGCGTGCTGATGCGGGTGCTCGCCGTCCACCTGGCGCAACGGGGCATCCGTGTGGCGGTAATCGTCCCTACCATCGAATCCAGCCTCGGCACCGCTCGAGAGATCGCCGACGACCTCGACCTGCTCGATGTAAAAGCTGGCTGTACCCCACTCATGTCCCCGAACCGCTTACACGAGCGGGCGATAAAGGTGGCCGAGAACGCTGGAATCGAAGAGGACTGGGACGAAGGAACCCGGTGGCGCCTCGACCAAGTCAGCTACGGGTGCGCCCTGTCGGAACTGATCGATCCCGCGTCCCGTCCCAAGCCTGGCACCGAACCGTGTGAACTTCATCGGCCGGACGGCAAGAGCGGGACCGGTAGGGAGAGCCGCGTCTGCCTATGGAAGCCAACCTGCCCAAAGTTCACGCAGACGAGGGCGGCGGTGACCGCCGGGGTCGTCGTCACCAATCATCATTACTTCCTCAGAGGCAAACTCCATACGGCCCTAGAGCTCGACGGGCGGCCCAGAGACCGGATGGCGGCCGCAGAGTTTCTGCTGAGTGTCTTCGATGTCGTCATCATCGATGAGATCGACCAGTTCCAGTCCACAGCTGTTGATGTCTGCGCCCGCGAGATGACGCTGTCGTCCCGGGCCCGGTGGGAGGAGATCCCCCTCAAACGGCTCGACGACGACCGAGCTCGCATTCCCATCCGGGACTCCCTGAGGATCACACCTGCCCTGAGCAGACTCCGGGAGCTGTCCGACCAACTGGTCAACTTCGTCGCGGACGGAGCACTCCGGCTCCCCGGCGTCCTACAAGGCGTCCACACCACTAAATGGCAGCTGCCAAACGCCTATGACCGCAACCTTATCGACGCGCTGTTCGGAGTTCCTGAGGACACCATCCTGACCGCTGAGACCTACCGGCGACTCGACTCGCTGTTCCCCGACTACGAGCCCGACCGGAATGTGCGGGCCATTGACTCGCCCGCCGAACCGCTCGCTCCCGCCAAGGAGATCCTCCAGACGCTGCTCAGCCATCCAAACGAGGAATCCCTGAATGAAGCGAGGCTTCAGCTGGACGACCTGTTGAGCACCGTCGTATCCGAGAAGAAAAAACGTGCCGGGCACGTCACCCAGATGATCCTCAAAGCGTGGTTCGCCGCGCTCCAACACCACGTTCGGGAGCTCCAGGGCGAAGCGTCACGACTCCGCGCGGTCGACCTGCCGTCGGCCCGTGAATTCGTCGACGGCCTGGCCGCTTTCGCACTCAAAGGCCCCTTCCCCTATGGGCCGCTCGGCTACGCGCTGGTGGGGTTCCGATTCGCCGGCCTTACCGACCCGGAGGGCTCCACCGAATTGTCCCTGCAGACGATCACCGGCGACCCCCACGCCTATACCGCCCAGCTCGGTTCGATCGTGGGGCTCACCCTGTGCGGTCATGAACGGATCGTCCTGGGGCTATCGGCAACGGCGTTCTTCCCTGGAGCGGTCCGCGAACATATTCACTCACCGCTGGCCTGGTGGATGACGGACGCCGCCGAGGATGCCATCACCGTCCGCGACGGCCGGGTAATGCGGGGGTCGGACTACATCCAGATCTCTGGCCTGCCCAAACAGGCCAAGCGTGGCGAACTGGTGGAGATGGGGGAGCGGCTCTATGAGACGCACCTCGTCCCCCTGCTGGAAGAGATGCGCCGCGACGATTTCGACCGCGCGAGAGTAGCGCTGGCCGTGAACTCCTACGAGCAGTGCTTGGACCTGGCGCGTGGCATCACACGAGCAGTTGGTTACCGAGATGGCCTGTGCGTCGCGGTCCCCTCGGAGCCCAAGCGACGCGAGGCACTCTTGGGGCAGTTCCAGCTACGACGCGGTGTGCACACGCTTACGGCGGACGAGTTCGAAGACTTCCCTGCACACGGCAACATCCTGATCGCACCCATGGCCCGTATCACCCGCGGGCTGAACATCGTCATCGGTATTCGCTCCGCCCTGTCCGCGATCTTCCTATGCGTCCGCCCACTCGCGTTGATGTCGGATCCCGCCGAGATGTTCGCCAGCGTCAACGCCGCAGGGCACAAGGGGATCAAGCCGTCTGCCTGCCCTGCTGACACGCTGGCAGCGGCCCGGAATCGCTCACGTGAACGGCTCTACCAAGTGCTACGGGCGGCGCCGCATTTCCGCAACCAGGACGACGATTTGCAGCAAGAGGTTGTCGCTGGCGTCATCGTCGACCTCATCCAGCTCGCCGGACGCGCCCGCCGCGGTGGCACCGACATGCGGCTCTTCCTCGTCGACCACGCCATCCATGACAAGAGCTGGCGAAGCGACATGGCGAGCATTATCGGCCGTATGTATGCCGCCTGGCCCGACCAGACTCGCGCCGACATGAGGTCGGTCTACGGATCAGCACTGACCTCCCTGCTCAAGGACGTCGCCGGTATCGACCCAAAGGACGTCCAGTGATTTCCCTTCCCACACGAGCGCTCAAAGAGGAGCGGCAGCCGATGCCCGACAGCATGAGCCGACTGAACGTCCTGGCCTTCCGATTCACCCCCGACCTGGCCGGAACGGTCCAAATCAGACGGCTGCCTGAGGAGTTCCGGCGGGCGTGGTGGGCCTTTGACAGCGCCTACAAGGTCAGGTGCGGCAGAGATGTCCAGCCCGCACACTCCGCGGTGTCACTGGCAATGCGCGGCCTGCTCGGCGGGCATGTCCACTTCGACCCCAGCAAGGGCGAACTCGTCACCGAGATGGACCTCGATGAACAGGACGTCCTCGACACGTTCACGCTGTTCCGTGCCTTCTCCCTCGGTGAGGAGCCCGACCTCGACCGGCCCTGCGAACTCGCGGAGATCGCCGCCGCCACACCGGCCGAACACGTGCATCTGGGATCGTATCTCGATGAAGGGTTCACTCAACCGAATCCGCCCGGCTGGGTATTCGCGACCGGGGTTTGGGCTTTCGCCCGCTCACTTGCCGAACACCCCTGGGAGGTGGACGGCCGGTCTGTGCGCCTGCGCGACGACACCAGCGGTGCGCTCAACGCCTGGGATGACCTGTGGCCCGGCACTGTGCTCCGACCAGTTCCGGGCACCAAAGACAAGAGGGCCGAACCCCGATACTCCATGGCGCGCATCACGGCCCGGCTGAAGACCGTCCCGAACATCGCCTACCCAGTGTTGCTGTTGGAAGGCAACGCCACGAGGCTCAGCCCGACGCTGCGCGGCGTGCGCTCGGTACTCGTCGAACAGAAGGCGGTGGGAGCGCCCCTCGTGCGTCTGGCACTTGATGGGAGGATCGCCCGGCACGTTAACCGGCCGGCCGCACAGACCTTGGCCGCCCTCAGCATGGATCGCGCTGTGCTCGACCTCCAAGACTTCGCGATTAACGCAGCAGAGCCCGGGCGGGTTCGTGGAGTGCTGCCGAAGTCCTGGCGGTTCGCCATCGGCCGGGGCGTCGGGATGCACTTCCACCGAGCCCTTCACCGGCACGTCCACGAGGCATTCCCGGAGATCCGGGCGATCGGCACACGCGTCGTCAAAGGACGGTTCCCGGCGCCACGTCAGGGCCAGATCGAAGCGGGGGCCATCGCGGACGCCCTGCGCACCCACGGACACACGTCGCTGACTGTCGTCTGTCTCTGGGCGAAGGACATCAACCGGCGTCGGATGCTCACCGAACTAGGTGAGGCCTTCGGCGTGGACCTGGTGGGCAAGGACCCGGCCGATGGGGCAGCCGTCGCCGTGTCGGACGAGATCAGGGTAGCCGTCAAGCACGCGCCGGAGCTTCTCGATCACGGCCTCAAGATCGATCGAGCTTCCCTGGCGGAGCGGATCCCGGTGTTGCATCAGGCGCCGGGCGACCTCACGGTTGTTCTGTGCGAGACGGACTCCGACCACAGCGCGCGCGTCGAACCTGAGGACAGCGAGCCGGAAACCGAGCAGGAAGCACGGGCGGCCTACAAGCGCTTCCTCGAGCGACGTGGACAACTCGAGGCGGAGGACGCCAAACCGCAGGTGCGACGGCTGCTCGCCCGACTGGGGCTCGTGTCCCAATTTCTCGATCAGCCCAAGCCAGTACGCAAGAGAGCGAAGCCGCCCAAACATGAGGATTACCCTGCCAGAGCCGCAGTGATCGATCTGCTCCGCTCTGCGGGCCTGGCCGACGACCGGTTCACCTATGCCCTCTCCGGAGTACGGATCGGTGAGCATCTCGCGACGAGCCTCACCCACATCGGGATTCACGTGCGCCAGCAGAACAAGCAGGTACGGGGCGGGAAGACCAAGCTCGTCGTGACGATCACTGCTTTGATCCCTCCGGGCGTGGATGAGACCGCATGGAAGGTGTGGGCCTGGACGCATCGGGACCGATCCCGCTGGGAGCCCTATCCACTGGCGTCCGCGCACTTCCACGCCGTCGCGCTGGAGCCAGGTAGCCGCAGCCGCGATGAACTAACCCGGCTCGCCGGCATCGTCGAACATGCCCTCGGCACACTCACTGACACCACGCTCCGCGGTGTGCCCTACGTGATCTACGTTGACGGGTTCGCCAGCCGTGGTGCCTGGCCGGGGCTGTTCAACAACCGGCAGGGGACTACCCCGGGCCTGGACCGTCCCTGGCTGCCCGGCTCGACTCTGCCGGTCGCCCAGCGACCCGTCGCCACGGTCCGGGTCAACGCGGAACCGACCGAGACGCCCCGGCCCGTTAGCGTCACAACAGTGCGGCTCCATGCCGACGGCCGCCAAACCGCCACGGAGTCGCGCACCACAACCCGACTGTTCCGAGTCGAGACCGACTTCGGCAACCCAGTGTTCTGGCTGTCCCGGGTACCCGTGCAGTTCGACGGAGCGGGCTCGGGAAGGCTCGGCGAGTTCATGACCCGATGGGGTTCCGAAGAAGGGCCGGAGACCCGCCGTACCTGGTACTCCATGAACACCCTAGAGCTGTATCCGATCGGGGAACTGCCGGACATCGCAATGGAGGCGCTGGCCATCACCGCCGCTCGCCTGTGCCGGCAGACGAGCGGCTGGGACGGCCAGACCACCTATCCAGAGCCCCTGCACCTGGCTCGCCAGCTGGACCTCGATCATCCCGAGTACCGCGCCGACGAACTCCCAGACGACCCAGAGTCCCCGCTGCTTGCTCACGACGAATGAAGGCGCGATGACCGGCCCTACCCCTCATACCCGCAAGCTTCTCGCGTTGCTCGGCGACAGCGAGCTCACCCGTACGGAGCTCCTCGCCCGAGCACGCGCGAAATTCCCACGCCAGCCTGACTCCCGGCTGTCCCTGCTCATCGACGAGGCCGTGACGGCCGGGCACATCAACGAC
Organism: Nonomuraea sp. CA-143628; assembly: GCF_050942315.1. Taxonomy (NCBI): domain Bacteria; kingdom Bacillati; phylum Actinomycetota; class Actinomycetes; order Streptosporangiales; family Streptosporangiaceae; genus Nonomuraea; species Nonomuraea sp. CA-143628. The sequence goes on along the minus strand of NZ_CP192072.1, from coordinate 13,430,254 downwards.
GATGAGGGAATCCTGCGCCAAGCGGGAAGCACCTTCACACCGGCACCTTCCCGAGCTCCGGAGCCGGAAGGGAAACCTCCCAGAGCACTGCGGGCGGTCGCCATCGATGTGGAGTCGGTCGTTCGTACCACCGACCGCGAGCCCTATACGGAGAAGCGGATCTTTCAAATCGGCGCCGTCCGCTGTGGCGCGGACCTGGCATGGACTTCGGGCGCCAGCCGGTTCACGCGCTGGCTGGCACTTCCCTCCGACGACGACTGGACGATCGCTTCGGTCCAGATGCGTGAGCGGCACGCCGCCGAAGCGATCTCGCCTGCCGAAGCCCTCACAGATCTCCTTGCCTTCCTGGACGGCGCGGACGCCGTTGTCGCCTATAACGGCACCGACGCCGACTTCCCGATGCTCGCCGACGCCCTGGCCCGTGAGGGATTGCCGGATCTGCCCGGCTATCGGATCGACGGTTACTATCTCGCCCTCGCCCTGTGGCCGATGGCCATCTCCCACCGGCTCGCCACCCTTGCCGAGGACCTGGGTGTCGAGACCGAGGATCTTTCATGGCACGATGCAACGGACGATGCCGAGCTGCTCGGCCGGCTGCTTGTGCTCGGCGCGCGAACCCTGGCCTCCTGGCCGGAAGAGCTGGCGGACCTGATCGCCTCAACCTGCCCCGACTCGATGGCTTGGCAGCTGTTGCGCGAGCTAGCGGGCGGTGGCAGCGCCCTCGGTAGAGAACTTCCCACCACGCACGCCGAGATCGCCCAGCTCGCCGTCGATCTTCTCGCCGACAGAGCACCGCTGCGCGGGCCAGGCAGCGGAAAGGGCCTTGCAACACTCGCCATCGCCGACCATCTACGCGGACCCGATGGCAGAGTGGACCCGGTCGCACTCGCGGCGCTGGTGCACGGCGAACATGTACGGCAGCGGCCGGCTCAAGAACAGATGGCAGTCGCCCTCCACTCCTGGGCCGAGGTCGGCGCGTGTGGTGTGATCGAGGCGCCGACCGGCACGGGGAAGAGCTATGCGATCCTTGCGGCGGTCGTTGATTGGCTGGCCGCCCACCCCGCGCACACCGCCATCGTTACGACATACACCAAACAACTCCAGGCCCAACTCGCTGATGATCTCATCCAGCTCGAGCAGGCGGTTCCCGGTCTTCTCGCCCTCAGCGACGTGGTCAAAGGCAAGGCCAACCGGCTCTCATTGAGAGCGTTGCTGCTCGCCCTGGCGGACGCTACCGTACTTGGCCTCGGACGGCGCGTCAGGCCCGGCTCAGCAGCGCGCTTCCTCCCGGATCCGCGCTATCGGGAACTGCTCATCTATCTGTTCCTGCGATTGCGAGCCGCAAACGAACCGTCCACCTCTTGGGCGGCACGCTCTGTCGACCCGGTGGATGTGCCGGTGTTCTTCGCCGAGTACGCCGGCCCGGTGTTCTCCATCTGGTTGGCGACACTTTCGCAAGGCGATGCGGGTGACTACGCCGAGGATCCGGACAACGCCGTCTCCTTGCACACCGAGACCGTCCGCGAAGCCCTCGCTGGCCGACGGCTGGTTCTCGCGAACCACGCCCTGCTCCTCGCCCACCTCGACCAGTTGGAGACGCTTGGTACAGACACCGTGCTGGTCGTGGACGAAGCCCACGAGCTGGAGAACGCCGCAACCTCTACGCTCACCACGGTCCTGGACTATCAAGCACTCGAAGACCTCTGCGCCGAGCTCGAGGCCTGGCTCCACGAGGCAGTGGCGGGTCCGCGCCGCACCGCGGTACAGGATGCCGTCGCGAACCTGAACGGTCTTCTCGATCACGAAAGTCTTCCCAAACTGGCCAGCCAGCTCTTTGACGCCCGTTCGCCGGGCACATCAGTCGGTTCACGCAGCGTCACTCTCGTGAGCCCCTTCGGCGGCTCCTCTGGTCGTGGCCGGGTCGGCACCCTCGCAGGCCTGCTGAAGCGGCTCGCTGGCCAGTGCGAGGCTGTCGTTGGAGCTCTGAGTGCCTACGGCTCCATCCAACCTCTCGACTTCTACGCCAAAGAACGGGTCAGTGCGCTGATCAGCCGCACGGTGGCCCAGCGCTCCGCTGCCCAGGCACTCGTCGCTGACCTGAAGGACTTCCTCGACGGCACCGACGAACCGCCGGCTATCGACGAGCTAGCGGAATCGGCGGAACTGAACGACCCGGACGACACCGACCTGATCGAGGCCGACGACACGTCCGATGCGCCCGACCTCTGGCCCGAAATCGAGCACAGGGAATGCGCACACGATGGCGTGCGGTCCGCTGGGGAGGAGGGCCAGATCGGAAGCTCCGCTGATCGCGGGGCCTTGCCGCCGGGCACATCGAACCGCGTCGTCCACGCGAAGGAGCTGGATGCATTGCGGGGGAGTCTACGGACCTATCGATTCCAGCTCGCGACCTCTCCAGTCGAACTGCCCGAGGACCCGGAATGGGAGCGCTTCCTGGATACTTTCCGGCGCGCCTACTACGTCTCGGCCACCCTTCGAGTGGAAGGCTCGTGGACCTATCTTCGATCGCGGCTGGGGTTGAAGGAGGGCACCCGAACCCTGCATCTGCCAAGCCCATTCGACTTGGAAGACCAGATGGAGCTCGTCTGCCTGGAAGACTTCCCATCGTGGGCCGAGCAGACCGAAGGCGCCATCAGGACGGTTGCTCACCAACTGCGGGGATACGCCGCCGCCATGGTTCGCCCGGCCGATGACGAGCGCGGTGGATACGACAACGGCGCTCTCGTCCTCACCACGGCACGGTCGACCTCCGGCGGAATCGCTGACCGTCTCGTAGGCGAGCTACGGCGCGCCGGGGACCCCACCCCCGTCCGGTCAGCGCTGGTGCGCGGTAACCGGCAGGGGCTCGCCGAGTTCACCGACCGTGAATACGGTGGAGGCTTCCTCATCGGTACCAAGGGCTTGTGGCAGGGCGTCGATATCGCCGATCCACAGCGCCTCAGCCTGGTCTGGATCAACAAGCTGCCATTCGCGCCATTCGGCGACCCGGTGATCGAGGCGCGCCGGGCAGCCGAGGCCGTCCGAGCCGAGTCGCTCGGCCTCGAGGATCCCGAGCGGTCAGCCACCGAGCGGTATTACCTGCCGATGGCCGCGCTCCAGCTCCGGCAGGCCGTCGGTCGGCTCATCCGATCCGAGCGCCACAGAGGTGTTGTCGTCATCTCCGACCGTAAGCTCGCGGGAGCCTCAGCACTTCGCCGAACTTATCGGAGAGTCTTCCTCGGCTCGCTTGAACCAGAGATCCTCAAGCCCCATCTCGTTACTTGGGAGCCCGGAGGAGGCAACGTTGTACCGATGACGGACGCCTGGCGCCGGATCTGGCAGTTCTTTGCCCGTCACGGACTGCTCGACCCGGACCGCGCCTCTGAACTGTCGACCGATGGGGCGCTCGACCAGCACACGACCCTGCCACAGACCCGCGCGATTCGGAACCTGGAAATGAGCCGTGAAGAGGTCGAACGGTTGCGTTCCTCCGGCGCTCTGGCCGACGAGGTCGTCCAGAGGGCTGCGGCAGTCGCGGGTCTCCTTCGGCTCCAGGATGGCCCGGCGGTGTTGAAGCCCGCCCAAGATCGGGCCATCCGCGCCGTAGCCGACCGACATGACCTGCTTGGGCTTCTCCCGACGGGCTTCGGCAAGAGTTACTGCTTCCAGCTGCCCGCGCTGATTCTGCCTGGAGTCACGCTGGTGGTATCGCCGCTAGTCGCCCTCATGCACGACCAGGCACTTGAGCTCAACCGTTCCATCGGCGGCGCAGTGCGTGCGCTCGTCGGGCCGATGCGCGAGTCGAACTCCCGCGCAGGGCGCACCGAGGTTCACGAGCAACTACAGGGCAGGCATGACCACCGCATAAAGATCATTTACGTGTCTCCGGAACGATTGTGCCAGAGCCGCTTTCGAGAGCTGGTCCGCGACGCGGTCCGCGAAGGCATCATCACCCGGATCGCGATCGATGAGGCACACACTTCGATCCAGTGGGGAGATGACTTCCGACCGTCCTTTCGCAGAGTCGAACGCTTTCTCGCTGAGCTTCGCGTGGAGCACGACCTGCGCGTGACGGCGTTGACCGCCACGGCCAACGACACTGTCCGGACCGGGTTGCGCGAAAGGATCTTCGGGCTTCACGAGGGCGGGGACGACGGCGACCTTGTGACGGTGCAGGAGAGCCCGATCAGGCCGGAGTTGGCCATCCACCGCCGCTCGATCGGATCGGCAGGGCCGGCGAAGGTCGCCGCTCTAATGGAAGGGGTCGTCCGCGAGATCGATGGGCACGCGATCTTCTACTGTCTGACGGTCAAGGAAGTCCTTGCCGTCCATGCGCATCTCCGCGAGCACGTTGGTGACGGTCACGTGCAGGTCCGACGCTTCCACGGCAGGCTCACCGAGGCGGAGAAAGCAGCCGTCATGACGGAGTTTCGCGAGGCCCCGAGGCAGGGCGAGGAAGGATTCGTTCCCCGTCTCGTGGTGGCCACGTCTGCGTTTGGCCTCGGTATCGACCGTCCCGACGTACGCACGGTCTTTTGCGTGTCGCCGCCCACCGATCTGGCGGCGCTCTATCAGCAGATCGGCCGCGCCGGTCGAGACGGTGGCGCGCCGGGTATGGTCAACGTCGGCCTCGCCCTCGCCACCAATAGAGGTTTGCGGACCGTCCAGTTCATGACGGACCGGACTCTCTCCGCGTCTCTCGCCCGGCGGATGGCCGTCATGGTGTTCGACCACCACGACGGTGTGCTTGATGTCGCCGCGGCGGCCGACCTGCTCATCGGTGAGGACCTGGAGGCCGGACGAATCGATGCCGCAAAGGCGCGGGAGTCCCGCACACACGATGAATATGCGGAAGGGGTGGCTCGGGTCTTTACGACGCTTGCCGACCTCGGAGCTGTCGAGGATCTCGGCGACTTCCCGCCCCGGGTGGCGGTCGCTGCGGGCGAGCTCTCGGATCCGGGAGGCATCTCTGATCCACTGGAGGAAAAGCTGATCGCAACCGTGCTGGGACTTCCGGCACGCGAGGGTGATCTTCGCAGGTCAGCGCTATCCGTTCCAGACCTCGGCCGCCACCTGGCAACCGAGATCGACGGGTATTCCGACGCGATCGAGCATCCGGCAGAGCTGTGGGAGTTGCTGTCCGACCTGCACGACAGAGGGAGACTCGACGTCTCCGCAGCTCCGTCGCGGAGGTTCGTCACAGGAGTGAGAACATTGCGTCGCGGGCTTCCCGACGGTTTCCACAAGGCGCTCGGGCGCCGAACGGCACGGGCTGCCGCCGAGCTGGACCGGTTGCGGGACTTCTTCGAAGACCGCGGTACTTGCGCTAACCGTAAGTTCGCCGACTACTTCGGTGTCGCCGAGCTGCCCGAGAGCTGCTGTTCGGGCGCAGACAACCGCTGCTCGGCCTGCTGGGACGGGCGCATCGACCTTCCGAAGGGGGAGACGAAGACCGGCGTCGCCTTGGCCCTCAACACCGCTATCAGAAACCTGACCGCAAGCCGAGGAGCATCCACAGCACAAGACCGCACTCTCGATCGGCAGATCACAGCCCTACTGTGGCACGTCGCACGTGGTCTCACTGCCCAGCACCTCCGCCTCGCTCTACGAGGTGAAGACTCATGGTTCCACGCTGGGCGACGACAGAGGGTGCGGCTGCAAAGGACGATCACGACGAGCCGGTATTTCGGGGCGGCACCCCGGGTGACAGCACGTCGCGTCGAGGACTCACTCGCGCGACTGGAGGCTGCGGGAACCGTGGTGCTTATCGAGGGACGCTGGCGGGAAACCGGCAACGTGCGGCGCGAGGCCGCCTGGCGGGCGAAGGGGTCACGATGACGATCTGGACTCCCTACGCAGACAAACCCCTGTTCACTGCCGAGCTCATCATCGGCCCCGAAGCCATGTCCGAACACCAGCTGGAACAACTGACCGGCTACCTCGAAGCGCTAGCTTCCCGGCGCGGTGTTCTTCACACCGCGGTTGCGTTCAACGCCGTGTACTTCGGCTACGACCTCGACTACGGCGGCTACACAGGTGGCCCAGTGGACTTCGACCGCCTACCCGAGGCACGGCCTGACGCACCCGCTCCACCGGTCGGGGCGATGGTCCGTCTAGCCGCAGGTCAGGAACCGTTGTTCGGCGAAGTCCTGTATGCCGAGGGCGCGCACCCCGCCCTGTACGACGATGGTGAGGTCGAACCCTGGTTGTCCGGGGCTCCCCGCGATGCGTCAGGTCCCGGTGGGGGCTCAGAGCCCCGAGATAGATTGGTCGTGGATTTCGACGCCTTCGGTCAGGGTGTTATCACCACGCGTGAACGCCTCGCACGGCTACGGCGCAAGGGCCGACTGCTCGACGACCTCGGTCACCTTCTTCTGCCGGCCCGACTCCGAACGGGATTCGCAGAGTTCCTTCTGGGGGCCGCCCGGCAGTGCCTGATCACTGGGCCTCTGCCCTTACTGCTCGGCACTGACGCCGACGACACTGATCTCCAGGCGGGCGTGTACAGAGCGCTCCGTACTCTCGACGCTGTCCTCTCCAATGCCCCCGGCCTGCGGCGCTGGGGGCCCTACGCCTTCCCCCGTGAGATGCTCGCGATCCGATTTGCCGATGGGGAGAGTGAACTCGGCGGGGCTGATCTCGGCTCGATCGTCAACGGAATGATCCAGCCGCCATCCGCGACTCGACGAAATCGACCTGCCGGTAGTGTGATCTACACGGCCGTCGGTCCCCGGCTGCGCACCTTCGCCGCCAACCAAGCAGCGCTTGAAGGGGTCGCCTACGCTGTCGCCGTCTGCCACACCAACGCCGTGCTGTCCGACGTGGCCAGACGCGAAGCCGACGAAGGAGGTGCTCTGCCTTCAGGCGGACACCTGCGGCTCGACGATGCCCGGCAGGGTGGCGGCGTCTGGCGTGTATCCCATCCCGCTGGACCGCACGCCAGCCTTGACCCACTCTTGCCATTAGGCCTCGGCTGGCTGGAGAGCCTCCCGCCTGCCGTTGATGGCGATCTTCAGGCCGCCGAACCCGCCGCCCCGGAACGACTCACCATCACTGATTCCCAGATCGACTGGACCACCCCGCTGCGGCTCCGGCATCACACGGAGGGAACACTCCCGCTGCCCGCGCGCCTCGCGGGCGAGCTGAAAGAGGGGACCGTACGACTCCGGCTCAGACATCAGGGATACAACCTCGACCCCGATGAGGCGGATCAGGAGGTCCGCGTTGAGTACCGAGAAGGCGGGCTCAGCCTGACCGGCGTGTGCTGGCCGCTGGAGTACTTTCCTGGCATCCTCCTTGATTTCTGGTGGCCTCGTGGAGCCCCCACCCTCAACGCAGGATCCACTCTGCTCGATATCCCGATCATGCTTGACGGCGAACTCATCGAGCACCGCTACGACCCAGGAATCGTCACCAGGGAAAGAGCTCCGGGTTGCGTGGTCCGAGGGCCCGCCGGGCCTCTCGAGCTCCGTGAGCGGATCCTACGTGCGGTCCGTCGAGCGGGCCTGCTCCAGGCAGACGGTGGCGTGGTCTTGCCGGAGCGGATGCTCGCCCGAGCGGTCTTTGGCGATCCCACCGCTCACACGATAGTTCTGTCAGCCCCGCTAGCGCAGCTGCTCACCGACGGGGTTCTCCATCGATCAGTGGCCAGCAGAGGCAAAAACGGTGCACTGACCTTTCCCGCGGCACTCGGGGAATCGGAGATTCCTGTCCTGGTCTGGCAACCCATGATTGTTCCGGTCCGGGAAGTTGCATCCGGACAGGAGACCCACGAACTGGCGGTGCGCCTCAAAGGGCACGAGGTCCGGTCATTTCTGCGCCGGCTCCGTCCAAGTGAACGGGCATCTGACATCGCCCGGACGGAGTACCGCCAGGTCGCTGACCATTTCGGGTTCGGTCCGGAACTACCGGTCGGCTACACCATCGTGCGTGCTCATCGCCGGGGCGGCTAACGAACCCTAACGAGCGATTCTTGACGTTTCCCTGCGGCCCGAGTGATGTGCCGACAGAATGAGAGTTGCGATGGAGCAAGGCGGGTGAGGATGGCGAGACGCAAGCACCACGCACGAAACGGCACATGCACATGCCATTTAACACAGGACTATGTCCCGGCCAATCCAGAACGGTTCAATACAGCCGCCGAGGCCTTCTCTCGGGAACTGCGTAGGCTACCCGATCCGTTCGCTGGAGCGATCTCGGCGATTACGGCTGCCGATGTGCGATGGGGAATGAACAGGATTACCCCCGATCGTCGCGGTCTCGTTATGGGAAGTTTGGGGCTCGGCAACATCAAACCCAGTAAGTGCCCTCTGTCCATGTGCGAGGGCATCTTGGCCCGGCTCAACCGTCCAGAAGGCCGGTTTGCAGCTCAGACTTTTGCCCGTCCGATAGTCGAAGCAATCGGCGCTGGCACCTTTCCTGAGAGCCTTGCCTGCCTGTACTTCTGGTCCTACATCGGAACCGGGCTCACTCCAAGCGCTATCGCTGTCGACGCCCGGTTGTTAACTAGTTGGGCCGAGTGGTCCTGGTGGCTCCCGCCAGGAGTGTCCGCCGAGCAGGGGGAAGCCGTGCTCGAAGCCGCCCGGTTCGTCATCGAAGCTAGCCCGGACTTCCCACCCGGCACCCCCACGGACGGGGATGCTGACCACGCTCACGAGGAGCCATACACAAGGAACGGGCCCCCAATGCTTGAAGAGACTCCCGCCCAAACGCCCATCCCGGATCCCGACACTTTCGACGATGCCGCGACACAATTGGTCGCCAATCCTGCACAGCTTGCAACACATCTGGCTGAGGCATGGACAGAGGCGAAGAATCTCGTCGCAAGACTCGGGGAGGAACTTTCGGCGGGCTTGATCCCCTCAGAGACGCCCTTCGCTTCTTTCGAAGTACTCGCCACCCGCACCGCTCAAGCTCGGCGCTGCGTTGGAGCCGACCGGCCGATACCGGATCTGCTAACGGCCTTGCTCCAGGCCGCGGATCGCGCGGAAAAAACCGCGGAACTCACTTCCCTCGGTGAGTTGAATGGGCCAGACGACCGCCTGAACGAGCTGGCTACCCTGATGGAAGCTCTCGTGAACGCCCCCTCCTGGAGCGAGGCAGAGCATCGTCAGGTCGACGGTCTCCTCGCGCTCCACCAGCTGATCGACCTGGTCACACGAGAGAACGGCGTTCCCATCGATAAGACGGAGTTCAACGCACTCGCGGAGCGAGCGAACGCCTTTTCTGTCAATCTTTCGTTTCTTGCCGCGACCGGCCAGCTCACTCGCCCGGTTGAGCCGCCCCCCGACCATGCTGAAAATGAGATCTCCACGGCGACCAGCGAGCCATCAACACCACAAGTTAGCCAGAAGCAGTCGCTCATCGAACCTGCCGCTTCGACCATGGAACCCGTCGCATTGCCAGAGAAGTCCGAGACAGGACTTGAGACTGAAGCCGTAACGATCGATGCCCCTGGCCCGGCACCACGAGCTTCGGAACGCAACGGCAACCGGCACCCTGTGGAATGGTTGGCTGCCCTGGTCGCTGTGCGTCGCTTCGCTGCCGCCCACGCGATGGCGGAAGCCACGGGCCGAGCGGCTCCTGAACGCTGGGCCTACCGGGTCGCCGCACTTGCTGAGGCCGTCCGGTCCGCCAACGGCTCCTGCGCCGCACGGCTCGCCGCTGAAATGCGGGACGTCACGATGATCGAACCTGAACCAGTGGCGCTGCTCGTCGCTGTCCCGGCGTTGATGCGCGCCGGTCTCATCACTGGAGCGTCCGACATCGGAGCGCTGCTGATCGAGTCGGTTAACCATCTGGACCCTGAGCTCGGCGGGGTGGCCGAAAAGATCGGCCGCACCGTCGTGTCCGGGGCGCTGGCCGACGCGCCGCTCATCGGCATGCTCGCTGACGTTACCGAGCTTGAACGTCGGCTGGAGGAAGCCAGGGCCGAGGCGTCGTCACGACTGACTCGCCAGCGCATGATCCACTTCCCGCGTGCAACCGCAATGGCGAAACGTTGGCTTGATGCCGAAGACGGTCTACTCGGGTCGCTCCTCTCCGCCGCCGCCAAAGACGATCGGACTAAAATTCAGCACGTCAAAGAGCAGGTCATGCGGCTAAACGCCACGAGCGAGATCAGCCGTGAGATCGACCGACTCGATCACCAGCTTCGACTGAACGGGGCCAAGCCGCTGGTCGGCGGTCCCCGCCAGAACCTGCACGCTCTGGCAGCCGGCGCGCTATCGGCTGTCTCGGCGTGGCTGGAGGCCGTCACAGCATTGGAGCTTCAGGCCCGGCAAGATCGGACTTGGGCAACCCAAGCGATCGGGACCTTGAGATCGGAACTGCTCAGCCGTCGCGGCCCCGTTATGACGGCCCTGGCCGCCCACGCGAGCAGCTCCGAGTCGTTGACAGCCGCAGCTGCTCACGCCGCAGCGGCGGCGATGGAGGACATCTTCGCGCTGCTCGCCGGCGAGTGCAGCCTCACACCCGGTGAGCCCACCGCCGATCTCGTTCTGAGCGTGGAACTTCTCAAGGCGTCAGGCGCTCGGCTCGATTCCGAGTCCGGCGCGGTCATTCTTGGAGACGCCTCCGCCAATGAGGCCTCCGTGCTTGTCGAAGCGTTCGCTTTGGCATGGGAAGAGGCGTACACCCGCCATCTCGCCGAGGAGAACTACCCGGCCGCCACCGCGATCATGAGGCTCGCTGCCCAGAAGAAGACGGCGCTGCCAAGCGGGCCAACGGCCGATGATACTTTCGCCGAATCCGACCTGCGAGCGGCCGTAGAACGCTCCCGCAGTGATCTCCTGGACATGCGCGACAATCTGGCTGTAGAGGTGCGCCGGGCTCGAGGGCAGAACGAGCTATCCGAGCAGGAGGACACGCAACTTAGTTCGATTCTGGCGGCCGCTGATCCCATCCGTGGCGGGCGCACTGATCTACATGAAGTCCGTCATCAACTCGGCAAGATCAAGCAGATGCTTCCCGAACTGCGTGACGCAGCGGCCGTACGACTGCGTGATCGGCTCAATCGTGTCGTTGCCGAGCGGCAGAAGCCCGTCGATCCCGCCGAGCCCGAAAAAATCTCCGAGTTGATCAGTGCTGGCAAGCTTTCCATCGCCGAAGAGCTGATCTCCTGCCTCGAAAACGACGCTGACCTGCCTGCATGGGAGCCGCGTCAGGATCTGGAAGCATTCTTCCCGGCCGTTCCCGACGCCCTCCCACAGGGGATTACAGCGGAGCACATCGAAGCGCTGCGTTCTGGAGGAATGATCGCGGCTCTTCCGGTACTTGACTGCTCAGCCTTGTCGGAAGGCGTAAGGGAGCGGGGAGCGACGGCGCTGCGCGATTGGCGCCTGCTCGCCTCAACTCCGCCAGACGGCCGGGGCCGCGGAGGGCAACTTGAACATTTGATTGGTGTGCTGCGACTGGCCGGCCTGGAGCCCGGACAGATCAAAAGGATCGCTCATTCCGGAAATAGCACGGAACGTCGGTTCGTGGAGGCATCGGGGATCCGGTTCGTCGGCCGCGCCACCCTGCCAGAGTTCGGCACTCGGATCGGCGAAGGACGGCGAGAGGGCGGCAACCTCAAGATTCTGCTGGCTTGGGGCAGGCCCACCGCCGATCTGCTGATGAGTTGGATCGATCATGACCGTTCCGGCGACAGCCTGCTGGTTGCCTACTTCGGCACCATGACCGCGGCAGTGCGTCGAGCGCTGGCCATCCGTGCAGTCTCCTCGCCCGCTCCGGTGATCGTCCTGGACGATGCTGTGCTCGCCTACCTTGCCGTCCACGGCGAAGGTCAACTGCCCACAGCACTCGCGGTGACGCTCCCGTTCTCCGCTATCAACCCATACGTGCGAGACAAACGGGGTCCGGTGGCTCCCGAGATGTTCTACGGGCGCGACAAGGAACGCAGGGCGATCCTCAATCCCAATGGCACGCAGGTGATCTTCGGCGGACGCGGCCTCGGCAAGTCAGCGCTGCTTCGTGACAGCAAGACAGAGTGGGAACGAACCGCCGGAAGGCTGGCTGTCTTTCTCGACCTCAGGGACATCGTCGGCAAGGACGGCCTCGGCGCCGGAGCGGTCTGGGACAAGCTTCGCAAACAGCTGATCCAAGATGAGGTACTGGCGCCTCTGCGTGCCAAGGCGGCCCTCGGCGACTCCCACGACGCTGTCAAGGCGGGTCTGCGATCCTGGCTCGACGCCGACTCTCGGAACTGGCTGCTAGTTCTGCTGGACGAGGCCGACGGGTTCTTCGAGTCGGACGCGCCGACCTTCGTGGAAACCCATAGGCTGAAGGCACTCGGTACAGAGTTCGAAGGCAGAGTAAAGGTGGTGTTCGCTGGGCTGCACTCCGTCCAGCGATTTGCCAAGATCGGGCGAAACGGCCCGTTCGCCCACTTGGCCCAGCGGCCCGAGGTCATCGGACCACTCAAGCACCAGCACGCCTTCGACTTGATCGCCACGCCGCTCAGAGCGCTCGGTATGGTCATTGAGCCTGATCTCGTCCACCGGATCAACGGACACTGCGCCTATCAGCCGTTCCTGCTCCAGATGTTCGGCCACCGGCTGATTGAACTCATGCACCAGCGTCGGACCGGCCGAGACGCCGGACCGCCCTACATGATCAATGAGTCGGACGTTGAGGCGGTCATCTCCGATCACGGACTCAAAGGGGACATCATCCGGGTCTTTCGGGACACCCTGAACCTTGACTCGCGCTACAACGTCATCGCCAACGTCCTGGCTCACCACGCTTACGAACGGGGCATGGATGCTCGTCTGACGGAGAGCGACCTGCGCGCTGAGTGCGGCTCGTATTGGCAGCAAGGTTTCGCTGGCCTGGACTTCGAGGGATTCCGCGCCTACTTGCAGGAGATGGTCGGGCTTGGTGTGCTCCAACACAATAACGATGGCCTCGGCTGGCAGCTGAGGGCTCTGAACGTCCTACCGATGATCGGCAACCCGGACGATGTGCTGACGGAACTGGTAAACGCCTCGACCGAACAGATACCCCATCGCGACCACGTGCTCCAGGCTCGCCGCCAGCTTCGGGAGGGCCGTGGCCGGTCTCCGCTCACTGAAGAGCAGATCGACGACCTGCTCGGCGAGCATACCAACCAGACCCGGGTGGTGCTGGGGTCACGCGCAACCGGAATCGGTGACGTGACTCAGACACTCGACGAGGTCGTCGACGCTCTCGGCCTTCGGTTCCGGTCAAGGAAGCCGACGGGTGTCAACGAATTCAAGGCCGAGTTGGTCGAGGGGGTTCCCGGCGACCGAAGGATCATTCTTTCGGACCTGGCCCAAAAAAAGACCAAGTCGGAGGGCTGCCGCGACAGCTTGCGGTATGCGCTCACACTGCTTCCCCGGGAGTCGGGCGTCACCCGCTCAGCTGTCCTGATCGCGGATCCGGGCGTGATCAGCTTCTGGGAGGAAGCCCTCGCCACGGATGATCAGCGCATGTCGGTAGTTCTGCTACGCCGACACACACGCTCGACCTTGAAGACCTGGACTCTGGACACTGAGCGGTTCGGCGTGCAGCTCGATGGGCTGTATGCGGCCACTTCCGGCTGGCCGCACCTCGTCGAACGCGCTCTCGCTGACTGCTCCCGGCGCGCAGAGGCAGATGTCCTGACGAGGCTGTCGGCCGAACTCGCCAGCCCGCAAGGGCACCGTAGCCTTCTGGAAGCTGTTGGGCTGCTGGCTGATCGCAGGCTGTCTCGCGCTTATAAGGCAGTCGTCGCTTTTTCCGATGGGTCCGGTCTCACCCATGACGACCTGATCGCGGCCGTGGAATGCGATGTCGACGAGCCCAATCCTGAATCGATCGTCCGCTGTCTCCTCGGCTTGGATCTCTTCAATCTCGATGATCGAGGGCATTACCACCCCGAGGCGCTCGTAGCGGCAGCTTGGTCGGCGCGTTTGTCCATTGCGGGAGGAAGCTGACGGATTCGCATCGGTTGCGTGGCACTCGTCACTACAGACAGCCTCCAGCGTAGTGAGCGCAGCGGAGCCGCGCCCATGGAATGGCTGACCTCGCCATCGTCATGTGGGAGGCAGATGTCAAGTCTGGGATGCCCGGATCGGCGGGCGCCTACCTGCTCCAACCAACGACGCGTCCGGGCACGGCTCGTCAGGAACACCACGGCCTTGCCGGCCGCGAACTCGAGTATTTTCGCCAGGACCTTGGGGGGCGCATCTGCCGGCGGTAGCTGAGTACACAGGTGATCACGTTCCAGTTGATGCGGTTATACGCCTGACGGGTGCTGCCCGGCGCCGTGCCGAACATGGCAGGAGAAGCCATCAGAGGTCGGATTCAGCAGAGCGATTATGTCGATGGTGTTGCCGCCCGGCCAGTCGCCTGAGTGCGCTCAGCGATCAGGTTGCTGTGGCGGGCCATGAGACGGCTAGCGATGACCCCCGCTTGCCGATGATGATCTGTCCGGCGGGCGGGTCTTGATCTGCGGGGTGGACTTCGATGCGGGGTCCGGGGCCGGTGGCATGGTCACGTTCCCAGGCGAGGATCTGCTCGCTGAACTTGTGGTGGAGCGGATCTGCGGTGGGGCCGTGTGAGCATACGCCGAGTTCGATGTGTGCTCGGGCGGTGTCGGAGCCGGCGGGGGCTGCGATGGTGCGCATGGTGAGGTAGGCGAGGGAGTCGGTGTCGGCGATCGCTGCGCCTCCCCATCGGAAGGCGGGATTCACGCGTCCGTCGTTGATGGCTGCGGGTCGGACGATAAGTCGGCAGAAGCCAGGGGCGGTGAGAGCCAGCCAGAGGTCCAGGTGCTGGAACGGCTCGCCTGAGGGGATGATCACCCCGGTCCACGTTTCCGTTCTTGGCTGGGTGAGGGCTCGGCCGAGTCGGGCGGCGGTGTCGTGGTCGGGTTCGTCGCTGAGGAGCAGCGTGATGTCGCCGTTGTCGGTGAGGGCGATGTGGGGTTCGGTGTGCTGGCCGATGCCGCGCATCGGTATGAATCCGCAATGGTTCATGGAGCGGCTGACCAGGTGGCTGCCGGTGCGGTCGAAGGCGATGGATCGGGTCGTGTTGTTGTGGATCCGCAGCGGCACCACGAGGGTGCCATCCGGGGCGAGCTGGTCCAGCCAGGCGGGCGCCAGATCCCAGGCACCGACGGTCGCGATGATCCGGTCGTAGGGGGCGCCTTCGGAGTCTCCGAGCTCACCGTCTCCGCAGATGACTCGCACGTTGCCGTAACCGGTGGCGTCCAGGGCCTGGCGGGCGCCGTCGACGATGTCCTGGTCGATGTCGATCGTGGTGACCGTCCCGGTCGGGCCGGTCAGATGGGCCAGCAGCGCCGCGTTGTAGCCGGTCCCGGCGCCGATCTCCAGGATCCGGTCGCCGGGCTGGACGTCGAGCTGTTCCAGCATCGCCGCGACGACTCTGGGCGCTGACGCCGAGCTGAGCGCGGCGCCGTCCGCGGTGCGTTTGGTGACGACCGCGTCATCGGGCGCGTACGCGGTCTCGAGTGGCACGCCGGGGAGGAACAGGTGCCGCGGTATCGCGGTCATGGCGGCGTCAACGGCTGCGGTGTGGATCACCTTCTGGGCGCGGAGAAAGTCGAGCAGGTCGGCGCGGTGCCGGGCGGCTTGGATGTCTTCTATCATGTCGACTCGCCATTGCGCGGTGGGGTCGTCACGGCACCCATTATGGCAGCTCAGCTCCCGTTCGACGAGGAGGAGGACGGATCGCTCCCGGATGAGGTGTACATGACGCTCGGCCCGCCTTGGTGGAAGATTCTCGAACCACACGGCCCGCCACGCCAGTAGGTCAGCCCTTCTTACCCGTCGGGCGGACGGGACCATCCTGCGCGCGGAGGGTATAAGTGCGGCTGTGGAGGCGGTTCGCCGTCGCCTCGACAGTCCGGATCTCGGCCGTGTGGACCCGGGGCGGCGACAGAGCGCCATCGCACGGCCCGCCGATGACCTGGCGGGGCGATCCGGTCGCCCGGTTGGCCATGCTGGGGGAGGGCGACATGCTCAATCGCCGGACGGTGCTGACCGCGGCGCCGTTCACGTTGGTCGGCCTGTTGGCAAATGGAGGCAGAGCGCCCGCGCACGGCGCCACCCGCAGAGCCGGAGTCGCCGACGTCGACCGGATCCGTGCGACCACCCGCACCTTCGCCGACCTTGACGACCAGTACGGTGGCGGCCACACACTTGCGGTTGTCGCTTACGCGGTGCGCGAGGTGACGCCGCTACTACACGCTACGACTGGCCGCTGCCGCCCCGGCCTGTTTCGCGCTGCCGCCGAGCTCTCCTACCTCGCCGCCTACATGGCGATGGACGCCGGGGCGACCGCACTGGCGGAGCGGTACTACATCATGACCGTACGCCTGGCGAACGAGGCGGGCGACATGGCGCTACGCGCGACAGGGCTCCGCAGCATGGCCGTCCAGGCGACCGAGCTCGGCCACAACCGGCTGGCGCTGGCCCTAGCCGATGCCGCCGCCTCATCCCTCGGTCGACGCGGCCCCCTCCGCACCCTGGCGTGGGTCACCGGTATGCAGGCCGAAACCCAGGCGGCGGCTGGCAGCCGGTGGGACGCTCTGAACCTACTGCGCCGTACCGAAGCCCAGCTAGACCGTGCTGATTCCCTCCCGGAAGCGGACTGGACGGGCAATTACAGGAGGGAGTCTTTCGAGCACCAGACCGGGCTGGCCCTCACTCGGCTTGGCGACCACGCCACCGCGGCCAGCCACTTCGCCGCGTCGATGGCGGCACGGCGGCCGATAGAGCGCCGCTCACGCGTCCTGATCGGTCTGCGGGCAGCTCATGCTTACCTCCGCGCTGGCGACGTCGACCAAGCTGGAGCCACGGTCCTTGGCTTTGGGCAGGACGTGCGGTTGATCTCCTCGGCCCGGGTGCGCAATGAACTTCGCCAGCTTCGAGCGGACTGGCAGCCGTACAGAGGTAGCCCACAGATCGCTGCAGCCGACCGCCTAGTCACCGCCAACTAGTCATTTTGCCACCCTGCGCGACCTCGAACTCCCCGACCCGGCGCAGTTCGACCCGTCCGCATCGGAGTTCATCGAGGTGGAGCTGTCCAGCTCTAGCGGCCAGTAAGACAGACGTTGGTCACCGCCGGGATGGAACTGGTCAATGGATTCAGGAACCTACAGCTGACCCGCGTAATACCGTCGTCTCGTGCAGATCTCCATCGTGCTGCAGAACCTGGGTCATGGCGGGGTACGCGACAGTGAGGGTGAACGTCGGGATCGGTGGCCGCTGATCTTGGAGCGGCTCGCCGATGCGGCGCCGGACGTCTTGTTGCTCAACGAATGCAATCACTGGGACGAGAACGGCTTCATGCGGCTTGGCCGTGCGGCTCGCGACCTCGGGTTAGAGGCGTTGCCGCTGTCGCCGTCAAGGTCGGGATACGCGACAGCAATGCTCTACCGCCGAGAGAAGCTCGGGCCGTGGCGCTTTTGGAACCCCGACTTCAGCGACGAGTTCACGCATGGCATGGCGATCGCAGGCTTCGACGTTGGGCTCCCGTCCCTGCTCACCGTTGGGGTCGCGCACATCACCCCGATGAGCAAGATCAAGGCGGTGATCGAGGCAGAGACGTTCGCCATCCGCGGGTACCGGGCTGGCCCTTTCGGTGTCCTTGGCGCCGATTTCAATCATCCGCCGTTCGGTTCGCTCGCTTCTCCTGAGGCGATGTTGACCTACAACGTCGCTCGCCGGTTCAAAGACCCGCTTGGTGATCCGCCGCGTGTCCCGAACACTGACGTCGCTCAGATCATGGCCGAGAACGGCTATGTCGACGCCATGGTCCACCTTTACGGCAAGACCCGCAACGACCGGCTGCTGGGCCGCACCGGAAAGAGCGACCGGATCGACTGGATCCTGGTAACCTCACCGGTCGCGCCCGCCCTGGTCAACGGCCGAATCCTGGACACCCCTGCGGAGGCAGCCAATCACAACGGTGTGGCCGCGACCCTGGACACCGACCTCATCAACGTCGAGAACCTGTGGAATTACGGTTGATCCTCCTCGGAGGAGGCACGTGCCGGCTGTGATGCCTCGACCAACTCGGGGTACTTCATGTCCCAGAAGTTGCGGTGGCCGCCGCCGACCTTGTCCCACGCGATGTGCATCACGCTATGCAGTTCCTCGGAGTAGTCGGCTATCCGCCAGTGAGTAACGTGTGGGACCCATGGCAGGCTGCTGAGGGCATCCTCAAGAAGGGGGCGCGTGAGCGGATCATCGCATGACCAGTCCAGGAGCAGATGGACGACCTCCGGGTAGATGAGCGGATGGTTGAGGCGATGCTCAAGAGGACAGAGCGCCCAGGCCATTTCACCGCGGGTCCATAGCGGCTGCTGGACGTGAAGCGACCAGCCTGCCTGCGACGAGCATTCGGGGCACGTGAGCGTGTACCCGCACCACACGAGCTCGCCAGCTACATGAACTTCGTAGACCAGATTCTCCACCGGCAACGGCCTCTGCTCGGCTCCTTCCATGGGGTGAGGCTTCCATCTGGACCCGGCTTTGTCGAGGAGTGAGACGCCCGAAACGCAGGGCACACGCCCAAGAGCCAGGCGCTCGGCTCCCTCGGCCTACAAGGAATCGTCGCGCTCGTTCCTTCCAGCAAGGGTCACCGACAGGACGCGGTCTGCGCGAATCACCCGCCGGCAGGGCATCCTCAGCCACCAACCACGCCGTCATTAAGTGAAGCGTGCGGGATGATCGCCGACCAAGACACCCTCGGAAGAGTTCTCACCCCACCTCGTCGTCGCCGAGTTCGAGGTTGTGGGTGCTGAATCGGTCAGCCGCCATGGCGCGCTTCGCCCTATCTATCCCACCACCGGAGGACAGGTCCTCCAGACAGGTCATTCGAGCGGAGAGGAAGGGCCTGAGGCTACCGCAGGCCACGGCCTGTCATCAGGGCGAAAGAGAGATCAGCCATCGCCGTCAAATCCTGGTGGCTCGCTTTGTTGTTGAACAGCCTCAACTGTGCTTCCCCTCGTAGCGTAGAGACCGAACCCGAGATGAGGTTGGGTCGTGGGAGGCACCAGGCGGAGGTTTGATCCGGAGTTTCGGGCGGGCGCGGTGCGTATCGTCAAGGAGACCGGCAAGCCCGTTTCGCACGTCGCGCGAGATCTTGGTATCAACGCATATACGTTGCACAACTGGGTGCAGATGGATCGGCTCGCTGCTGGGCACGATGGCGGCGACAGTACGAGGAGCGCGGCGCTGAAGGAGTCTGAGCAGGAGGAACTGGCCCGGCTGCGGCGGGAGCAGGCCGAGCTGGTCAAGCAGCACGCCAAGGAGAAGGCTGCCTGGGAGAAGGAACGCGAGCAGCTGGAAGACGAGCGTGATGTCCTCAAGCGTTCAGTGGTCTTGTGGGTCAAAGAGGCGATGGGCCGGTGAGCGTGGCGGCCTTCATCTGCTCCCAGAAGACCGAGCACGGCATCGACCACGTCGTCTCCTGCAGGGCACTCGGGGTGTCGCAGCCCTGGTTCTACAAGTGGAAGAAGCGCATCGGCCAGGTCATGCCGACTGCGCGCGAGCAGCGCCGGGCCAGGTTGGATGACGAGATCAAGCGCCTGTTCGAGGCATCGGGAGGTACCTACGGCTCGCCCCGGATCACCCAGGACCTGCACGCCGACGGCTGGAAGGTGTCGGAGAACACGGTCGCGGCGAGGATGGCCGAGCTTGGCCTGGCCGGACGCCCGCCGAAGAAGCGCCGGTCACTGACGCGGCAGGGCAAGCGGGCCGCGGCGCCGGACCTGGTGGGCCGGAGGTTCACCTCGATCGCCCCGGACGTGCTGTGGGTAGGCGACGGCACCATGATCGACACCGATGAGGGGCCGCTTTACCTGGCCACCGTCGAGGACCTGTTCTCCCGCCGGCTGCTCGGCTATGCGATGTCTGAGCATCACGATGCCGCGTTGACCGTCGCCTCGCTGCAGATGGCCGTGGCCACCCGGGGTGGCACCGTGGACGGGGTGATCTTCCACTCCGACCGCGGATCGGAGTACACCGCCGCCCGCTACCAGGCCGAATGCCGCAAGCACGGGGTGGTGCAGTCGATGGGCCGGGTGGGGTGCGCGCTCGACAATGCCGCCTCCGAGGCGTTCAACAGCACGCTCAAAGTCGAGTACGTGCATCGGCAGCGCTTCCGGACACGGGCCGAGGCTCGCCTGAAGATCGCGACCTGGATCACCGACTTCTACAACATCCGGCGGAGGCACAGCGCCAACGATGGCCTTCCGCCCGTCACATTCGAGCGTCAGATGATCGAGAAGAGGCAAGCGTCAACGGCCCTGCTGAGGGCTGCTGTGGCATAGGACCGTCTCTACGCTTTGAGGGGATTGACACAACATCGCGCGTGGCTGGGCTGCCGCTATCAAGCCTGACCCAAACCTGGATTACATTCGCGACAGATTCTGCTAGTGACATCCACAACGCGAGGAAGGGATGATGCCTATCCGTCACGAATGTCCAGAAAGTGTCACACATGCACGAATCGGTTGTAACGCTCCAGGAGCTCATCGACGACGACCGTTCGACCTGCCGCGCGATGAACAAACAGCTTGAGCAAGCCACGGCACAGGGCGTCACTCTGTTGAATACGGCATATCTCGAGGAACAGGTCCGCATGCGGGCGAAGCGGTCCGACCAGCTTGACGGACTGATTGAGGATTACGTCGAGGCCGACAGGCTCGGGGACTCGGCGGCGTCGGCGTGCAAACTCGTCATGATCCAACTTGCTGCGGCGAGGATCATCGAGACGAGGAATGCCCACGCAGGTAACGGTCTGGAGTGAATAATGCCCGCTCCACCGGGTAGCTGCCAGCGACCAGGAGCGGCCGTCGACGCCGACATCCGCCCCACCAGCAGGCTCCCATCCTCGGTCGCCGGTTGCGCGACGGCGACGAAAAGAGACGGCAGCCACGAGGTGGCCCCCGGAACCCGGCCCAGAGCGCGGTGGCGGTAGGTCGTCCTCGCCCAGGTGAGAACCACGCTGTGCTGCCCATCCCGATCCAGCCCCGCGCACGCTGACACCGGCCCATCGAAGAGACAGGGGTTGGCCTGGACCGCCTCCTCCCACAGGCGATCCATGGCCACCCGCTCAGCAGGCGGCACCCGCGGCGCGGCGTCCTCGATCAGGCGGAGCCGGCCAACTTCCAGAAGACTGGCCTCGCGAGGCCGCGGCAATGGCTCGGTCACCGACTCATGCTGGCACATCACGACCGGCCCCTTACGGCGGCGCTCACCGGGTGCGAGGTAGTAGCTTCCGTACCGGCCTCATGCTTGCGTGTGCGCGGATCGGGGCCTGGCTGTCATGTTGTGTCTTCCTGTGCGGAGGAGTTGGCGCGATCTTGTTGCAGGAGCCACAGGTCGCGAAAGAGCCCGGGCCGGGATATCAGGTCGGGGAAGGTGCCCTCGGCGGTCACGCGCCCACCTTCGAGGATCACGATCCGGTCGGCGACGATCGTGTTGGCGAGGTTGTGGGTGACCAGCACGATGGCCCGGTCCCGTGCGAGCCGGCGCAGCCCGGTGAAGATCCGGTGTTCGGCGCGCGGGTCCAGGTCGGAGGTGGGTTCGTCCATCACCAGCAGGCCGGCGTCGCGGTGGATGGCTCGGGCTCCCGCGATGCGCTGCCATTGTCCTGAGGACAGCGCCTGGCCGCCCCACCATTCGCGAGCCAGCAGAGTGTCCAAGCCACTGCGCAGCACACTGATCACCGCGTCGGCGCCGCTGGCGCCGGCCGCGCGCCGTACAGCGTCGTCCGCCTCGCGTTGGGGCTGGCCGAGGTGGATGTTCTCGCGGGCGGACAGGGGCCATCGGGCGAACTCCTGCGGTACGACCGCGCACTGCTTCCACAGGGCGTGCGGGTCCAGATCGCGGGTGCTGATGCCGTCCCAGGTGACCACGCCTTGAGTGGGCAGATTGAGCCCGGACAGCAGTTTCATAAGCGTGGTCTTGCCGGAGCCGTTCTCGCCCACCACGGCGACGATCTCCCCTTGGCGGACCGCGAAGTCCACCTCGTGCAGGGTGTCGTGGTCGGCTTCGGGATAGCGGTAGGTGACGCGGTGCAGGGCCACATGCAGGGGACGGACCGGCACGATGTCCCCCCGGTCCAGGCGTTGCCCGGCCGCCTCCTCGATGAAGGATTCCCAGTCATCCATGTACCGGCCGGTACGCATGAGATCGGATCCGTATCCGACGATGCCGTGCAGCCCGCCGGAGGCCGAACGCAGAGCGAAGACCAGCGTGCCGGCGGCGGCCGCACTGATATGTCCGGCGCCGAGCAGCACCATCACCCCGGCCCACATCAGCGCCGAGGCCAGGCCGCTGACGGCGGACCCCACGAAGCTGATCTTCGCGCGTTGCCAGGCGGCCTGGTCGTTGGTGCGGTCCACCCGCGCGCCGCTGGCCCGGTACTTGTCCAGCAGGTAGGGGGCCAGAGTGTCGGTACGGATCTGGTCGGCTTGGTCCTTGTGGGTCAGGTGCCAGCGCAGCATGTTCAGCATGCGCCGATCGTGGAAGGTGCGCAGCGTCGCAAGGTAGGTGACCCTCTCGCCGGCGACCGACGCCAGCGCCTGCGGTACGGCGGTCAGCGCGAGCAGGGGCAGCAGGAGCGGCGCCAGCGCGGTGATGACCACGGCCGCGGCGATCAGCGTGGCGAGGGAGGAGACCAGGTTCTGCGACTGGCCGATCATGTCCCGGCTGACCTCTACGCCCCGGTCGGCCTTGTCATAGCGGTCGTTGAATCCGGGGTGGTCGTAGGCAGCCATCTCGGCGTTCGTGGCCGCCTCCAGCATGCGGTATTCCGCCTCTCGTGAGATCCGCGGCCCCAGCCGGTTCGACAGACCCTGGATCGCGATGCCCAGGACCGCACGCAGACCGGCCGCGGCGGCCAGGACCAACACCGACGGCAGGGCAGTGCGCAGGTGCGCGGGATCTTGGACGGAGTAGATCAACGCGCTGAGGGTCGCGGTCGTCGCGAACAGGCCAAGCGCCTCCAACAGCCCGGAGAGCACTTGGCAGGTCAGCAAGACGAGCGTCGAGCACCGGTCCGCAGCCCAGGCCAGGGCGAAGGAGCGGCGCACCAGCTTCGGCAGGCGGCTGCTCAAGTTGCGTCCGGTCAGGTGCTGGGCCAACTCACTGGTGTCTCCACCGTTGTAGTTGAACCTCAGTTCCTCGGCGTGCTGTTGGGGAGCGGTGTCGGTGTCGTTGACGGCTGTCTCATCAGCCACGTTGGCGGCTCCTGTTCCACGAGCGGGGGCAGACCTCACCTGCGGGGAAAGGATGTGGCGTGCCGTGCTGGTGAGGACCTCTGGGGGCGTTGAGCAAGACCGTCGCCCTCCCGCCGAAAGCGGGTGCGCGGCTCGGCAGAGCGGCTGCACGCACCCATTCCCGGCAAATCCCAGCGTCGGCCCTGCAGGCTCACATGGCCGCATCACCCCCCACTGCGATAACGGTGTGCTGTCGTGCGGGTGCTACAGGTAACGTCTCAGACGGCACTGACATTTATGCCGCCCGCGCGATCCACTCCTTCCTCGATGCGGTTTGCTCGCGGCCTCGGCCAACCAGACCTGTTGACCGCGGCGCGGTTCGGCGGCCCAGCGTGTTACCTCGGCCCAGATGAGGTCGAGGGTGCCCTTGCCGCGGTCGGCGAGGAGCACGTCGAGGTTGAGGAACAGTTCACGCAGATCGGCGTAGGTGCCGCCGGCGACGTAAAGGGTTTTGGACAGTTTGCCGCCGGTGAGGTCGGTGACGAGCAGCGTGAAGATCGATACCGGCCATCGGGCGCGGCGTTCTGGGATCATCGCCCTCGCCGTCGCCGCGGTCCTGGCCTTCACCATGGCCAGCCGCCGTAAGACCTCCGGCGCGAGCGGGTACGGCGACTCCTGCAGCAAGGGCACCGGGGGAGGCGGATGCGGGTGCACATCCAACCGTGTCTGACCTGGCAGGGAGCGATACGGCACCGACCGCGGATTCCTCTTCTGCCCGCGGTCACGGGAGATGTCTGGGTGCCCGTCCACGTCCAGAGAGGAGGTGACTCGACCCGCTACTCATCCCCGAAACGCCTCAACCTCGATCTCGACCAGCATCCGCTTGTCGATCAGCCCCGCCACCTTGACGCCCGTGCACGCTGGCCTGACGTGCCCAAGCACCTCCGACAGCGCCGTGCCGACCGCGTCGTAGTGGCTGTCATCCACCAGGTAGTAGCGCACCATAACCACATCCTCCCTGGTCAGGCCAGCCGCCTCGACTGCGTCGAGCGCAATCTCGAAGGCCATCATGGCTTGCAGATAGGCGTCGCCCTCATGCTGTACTTCACTGTCGACCGTGGCCGTGCATCCGGAGACCACGACCCTCGGGCCTGCCACCACCGCCCTGGCGTAGCCGTACTTGGCTTCCCAGACGCCGCCCGAGAAGATCCTCGTCTCCTCGCGCACGCACCTTGCCTGAACCATCCGGCGTCCCTTCCTCAGGCCCAAGCCGCGGACTGCGGACAGGGCGTCTGTGACCGACCGCGTACGCGGGGGTCCCCGCGCGGCGGCATCGGAGGCGTGGCCGGAACCGGAGGCAGAGTTCCGCCACCTGGCATGAAGAGGGCAGCAGGTGCGGCCCTCCGGCGGTACGGCCGTCCATCATGGCCGAGGACCGTCTGGCGGCCGATCATGATGTCTCCCCATCCAGCGAAGCGTTACCGCGGTCCTGCTGGAGGAGCCAAAGACCGCGGAAGAGACCGGGCTGGATCGTCAGCCGACCGCGAGCTCCGCGACGCCCTCGCCGACCTCGACCACGGTCATGGTCTGGGACATCGTGAACCCCTTCTCGTTGGTCGGCTTGGTTGCCGCTTACAGGCGCTGGTGGTCGCGGATCTTGTGGCACATGTCGGTGACGGCCTTGACGATCAGCTCGGGCTCGTCGACCTGGATGTTGTGTGCGGCCCGTTCGGCGACGATCAGTGTGCTGTCGTTGGACAGGCTGGCCAGGTCGGCTTGGATGCGTGCCCAGACGCGGTTGTAGCGCTCGGCCACGTCCGGCGGCCGGTTGGCGAAGTATTCGTAGTAGTAGGTGCCGGGGGCCGGGTACGGGGCCTTGGAGATGACCGTCAGCGGCATGCTGCCGAAGTGCGTGCGCTCGGCCTCCAGCGCCGTGACGGCTCCTGTCCGGCCGAGGTCCTCCTGGACCTCCGCGCGGCGCTGCCCGCTGGTGAGCTCCAGGGCTAGGCCCAGCTCGACCATCTCGGCCGGGAGCTGGTGCCGCATCCGGCGCAGCAGGTCCGGTTCCTGGCCTCGCCGGATCGCCAGACGCAGCCGGGCGCGGACCAGGCCGTACGGCGTCAAAGCGTAGGTCAGGGCCTTCTGCCAGTGCCGCAGGGGCCCGTACTGCCGCCGGCCGAACTCCTCGGCCATCCAGGTCATGCGCTCGGAAGGTGCGTCGACCAGCACCATCCCCGCGACCTGGTCGCGGTGGCGGGCCGCGTAGAACCGGGCGATCTCCCCGCCCATCGAGTGGCCGACGATCAGGTAGGGGCCAGGCTCTCCGGACGCCTCCAGGACCTCGTGCAGTTCGTCGGCCAGCGCCGTGGCGCCGCGCCACTCCCACCACGGCGCGGGCTGGCTCCAGCCGAGTCCGGCCCGGTCGTACTGCCACACCCGCTGGCCGGGCACCAGTCCCCTCCGGACGTTGACCCAGCCCAGGCCGTTGTCGGTCATGCCGGGCAGGATGACGATGGTCGGACCGCCTTCGCCTTCGGCCTGTACGTGCAGGCGGCGGCCCCGGACGGTGACGAATCGGCCGGGCGGGGGGAACCGTCGGCTGTCTGCCCGTTCGCTGAATGCCTGGTAGGCGGCACTGGCGATACCGGCCGCAGCAGCGGTGGTGACGGCAGCCGCGGTGAGCCATCGAGGGGGCACGTTCACTCCTTTGGTCGTCGTGACGCGGGCGTAGACCTCACTTCATGGAGCACTAACTGACGCTGCGCAGGTGGCCGTCCGGGGGCCGGCGACGCGGTGGCCGGGTGGCGAGTTCGATTGGCCGGACCCCGTCGCCCCTGGCCACCCTGGCACGCAGTTCGGCCCAAGACGTTGCGCACACGAGGTTGACCATGTCACCCGCCGTGTCGTGACGGAAGGCGATGAAACCGACCCGCCCCCGGCCCCGTCCATCACGATCCAACCCTCGATGGTGAACGGCTGCGGGATATCCCACCTCATCCGTCGACCACCGCTCGTACGGCTGTCCGCCAATCGCTGGCCAATGTCCGGCCGTTATCCGTGACGACCCGAAAGGCTCCGCGCTCCGGCGTCACCAGCGCCCGGCGGTCGCTGCCCTTGAAGACCTCCAACTCCGGCGCAAGAAGGCCCGGCCTGACGTACCGCCTCTCGCGCAGGGTGATCCGCACGCTCATGACGAGCAGCGCGGTAACCCCGTGATCGAAGCCGCTCCACGACGGTGGCAAGGTCCCTGGTCAGCTTGTCGGCCTGTTCGTCATTGATCTCGGCGGCTGTGGAGGTCATGAACTCAGGGTGAGCCCAGCTCGGCCGCGACTCCACCGTCTTGCGGATGCTTGCGGAAAAGCCTCTACCCGAGAGCCTCCAGCGCGCTGACGATCAACTCTCTGGCTTGCTGCCCGTACACCGCAGACGCCGCAAGGTCAGCGAAACCGTCGGTGTACATAGCGACCTCACGCGGGCTGGTGACGGTGAGGAAGCCGCTGACGAGTTCCACGTTGACCTGGGCGTCGTCGAAGCAGAAGAACATCTCCACCGGCCAGTAGGCGGAGCGATCCGCGTCGGCGGGAATGATGCCCAACGCCATCGACGGAAGGTTCTGGATGGCGAGAAGGTGCCGGAGCTGGCCAGCCAGTACGGCGGGGCCGCCGATGCGCATCTTCAGGGTCCCCTCTTCCAGAAGGATGGCGAAGCGGTGATCACCTTCGTAGACGATGTGCTGGCGGGCCATCCGCTCGGCCACGGCGGCGGCCACATCATCCACGGTCACGCCCCGACGACGGCGGATCGCCGTCAGGACGGCGGTCACGTAATCGGCTGTCTGGACGGGGCCGGGGATCATGACGGAGGAGTAGATGCGGAACCGCCGCGTCCGTTCATACAGGTCCCTGACCGCGACGTTCAGGTGCTTCAGCCCGCTGCGCTCGGCCCTGCGCCAGTCCAGCCACATGGAGTCAGCCGCGCGCAGCTCGGCAATCAGCTCGGCGACCAGCTCTGCCCTGCCGCAGGCATCCGCCCACGCCCGCACATCGGCCTCGGAGGGGGCCTTCTTGCCGTGCTCGATCCGGCTGGTCTTAGCCTCGTGCCAGCCAGCAGCGGCGGCCAAAGCCCGAGAGGTGAGACCGGCGTCGAGGCGAAGCTCACGCAGGCGGTCGGCCAGGGCCTGGCGAGCTAGCTGGGCGCCAGAGTGAGGGCTGGGCATGGGCCGGGGGTGCTGGCTGTGGCTACTTCGGCTGGTACTCCGCGTGGTCGATGGCCATGCTCCAGACCGCCTCGAACGCGGTCGCGCACATCTGAGCAACCGCCGGCTCGTCGCTCACCTCGTCATCGAGGTAGCGGCCGTCCCCCGCGAAGTGGGTGAACCGAACCAGTGCGCCGTCGACCACCCAGAAGTCATTGACCGGCACGAGCAGATCGGATGCCTGTCGTCGTGGCAGCCAGCGGACCTCTTCGCCCGCGCCCAGGTTCATCGCCCCGGTCAGGTCGTACTCGTAGCGGATGAAGTTGGTGATCGGCTCGGAGACGATGCGTGCCCGGCGGATCCGCAGCCCGCGCCCCGTGGCTGCCTTGACCACGTCGTACCAGTCACGCCAGCTTTCCACCGCGTCGATGGGCTTACCCGCCTGCCAGTCGGCGAACACCGGGTCGTCGGGGGTGTATGCGTCGCGCGTTTCGAGGTGGACGGCCTCGCGGCGGGCGGCGGCGATCATGTCAATGATGCTCGTCTGGTCCTGCTCCGGGTGCTGCTGAGTCACTGCATGCCTCCGCCAGAATGTGCCGCATCCGCGCCGGGATTCGAACGATGCGTTCATGATCCAGGATGGGGCTGCGGGTAGCGATCTGCGCCCGTTCCTCCGGGTCGGTCACTTCCCAGCCCTGGACCACGATCGAACCGTCCACCTCATCCACCCAGACCGAAGGGCAGTTGCCACCCGGCGTCTCGGGGTCGATGCCAACGAACCGTAGCGTCATGACGGCCTCCGCTGTCGGGGGTTTGCGGCTCCTTGCGACTTCACAGTGAGCCTGGCTGCGGATGTGCGTGCGGTCAAGGGTGGTTGTCGTCGGCCGAAGGGCGGTGCCCTGCGCGACTACCGCCGGGATCGCAGTTCCGCCGGACAGACACCGCACGCGCAAGGCACCGCCAGCCGAGCTGACCGTGCTGCGCGCCCTCGTGGACACCACCAACCCGGAAAGCCTCGCCGGACTGCGCGACCGCACCGTCCCAGTCCTCGGCTAGGCCGCCGCTCCGAGCTGGCCGCGCTCGACATCGGGCGCCACTCTGGCAGTACCGGAATAGGGCGGACATGGGCCGCGCCGTACTCGGGTGGCACCCGTCTCAAGCGTCATGTGGAGGACGGGCCGGTGATCAGTGGGCCGCGTGCGGGAACCGCCTGCGGGAGCGGCGGGCTCGGCCCCGGCACCAGACGGACGCGGCCTATAGTTGGCGGCTGGCTGGTTGCGGCCACTGCCGCGACGGATCTGTTCGACCCGCGGGCGGGATGAGAGTCTGAGTTCAGGGTCGTTGATCTCGTCGTCCGCCGTGGTTGGGGAGTGAATATGGTGCAGCAGGACGAGTCGCCCTGGCCCAGCGGCAAACTGATCCTGGGAATGGTTCATCTGAAGCCGCTGCCTGGTACGCCATTTCACCACGAAGATAGCTTTGAGCAGATCCTGGGCACGGCCGTGGACTCGGCGCGGGCACTGCACGACGGTGGGGCGGACGGCTGCCTGATCCAGACCGTAGATCGGGTCTACGCCGTGGGGGAGGAGAGCGACCCGGCGCGGATCGCCGCGATCACTCTCATCACCCGCGCCGTCGCCGACGCCGTCGGTTCCGATTTTCAGGTGGGTGTGCAGCTGATGCGCAACGCCGTACAAGCGTCGCTGGCCGTGGCCAAGGTTGCCGGCGGCGGCTTCGTGCGGGCGGGCGCGATCGTAGGGGCCACATTGACCACACACGGCATGATCCAGGCCGACCCGCTGGCGGTAATGGACTACCGCAAGAAGATCAACGCCTGGAATGTGAAGATCATCGCTGAGATCGAGTCGATGCATTACACCTGGTTCGGCGGCGGCAAGACGGTGGCTCAGGTCGCTCAGGCCGCCCGGCAGGTCGGTGCGGACGCGGTGTCGCTGTGTCACCCCGACGATGACGTCACGCTGGAGATGATCGCCGCGGTACGCGCCGCTGTTCCCGCACTGCCGATCATCTTGGCCGGGCACACCCATCACGGCAACGCCGCCCGGCTGCTGGCCTCGGCTGACGGGGCTGACGGCGCGTTCGTCGGCACTTGCCTGGAACACGACGGCTGGGGTGGTCCCATCGACGTTGACAAGGTCAAGGCCTACGTCCAGATCGTGCGCGGGCTTGCCTGACGATCGACGTCAAGTACCGCGGCGATCAGCGACCACCCGCGCATCAGAAGGTGAGGAAGCCTGCGATGACCTCCCCCTCCCAGCCCGCCTACACCCTGCAAGAAATGCTCCGCCAGAGCGGCGCCCTAGCCGACGACCTGCGCGACCTGCACGGCCCTGCACTGGCACAAGTGCGCGACCTGCTGTCCGGCGGCACCGGAGCGACAACTTCGAGGATCTATCTCACCGGCAGCGGCGACTCCTACCACGCCGCCCTGGCCACACAGATGGCCTTCCACCAGTTCGCGGGCTTGCCGTGCGAGCCAGTGAGCGCGCTGCGCATGCTGGAGTACGGCACCTGTTGGCAAGAAGCGAAAGCGCTGCCCGAAGGCGCGGTGATGATCGGCATCTCCGCCTCCGGCCGCAACCAGCGCGTCATCCAGGCGCTGCAACGGGCCGGTGAGCATGGCGCCCGCACCCTGGCCGTAACCGGCACTGCACACAGCCCTCTGGCGCAGGCAGCTCACGCCGCATTACTGCTACCCCTGGTTGGTCTTCGGCCCTGTCCCGGCATCCGGAGCTACCAGGCCAGCCTGCTGGGCCTGTTACTGATCGCTATCGAACTGGGCCGACAACGCGGCCACCAGGCGGCGCAAGA
This sequence comes from Nonomuraea sp. CA-143628, assembly GCF_050942315.1. Taxonomy (NCBI): domain Bacteria; kingdom Bacillati; phylum Actinomycetota; class Actinomycetes; order Streptosporangiales; family Streptosporangiaceae; genus Nonomuraea; species Nonomuraea sp. CA-143628. The sequence goes on along the minus strand of NZ_CP192072.1, from coordinate 13,400,027 downwards.
AGGTGTCCTGGAGCAGGAGGTGCTAGACACCGCCGATGCCGTAGAGGCCACCGTCGCCGCCGTGGAGCGGCGCTGCGAACAACTCGCCGACCGGATAGCCGACGAACCAGTGATGATGATGACCGGCAGCGGACCCGGCTACGGCACCGCGTTGTTCGCCGCCGCCAAACTCATCGAAACCGCCGGAGTGTCCGCCGCTGGCCAGGACCTGGAGGAGTGGGAGCACGTCGAGGTCCTAGCCCGCCCCCGCAACATGCCGACCTTCGTGATCGCCGCGCCGGGCCACAGCCACGACCAGGCACTGGCGGTGGCCACCCGCGCCCGCGATTACGGGCGCACCGTGATCGCTGTGGCCGACGACCGAGACACAGCCCTGACCGAGCAGGCCGAAGTCGTCTTGCCGCTACGCGGCGCGGCGCGCGAGGAGCTGTCGCCGCTACTTACCCACCTGTTCGCTGGCTACCTGGCCTGCTTCGTCGCCCGCCGCCTGAACCGACTGCCATTCTCCACCAACCGCCGCTGACAGTCGCCGCAGATCCTCACCGACACCGAACCCACTCGGGCCCGCCTGATCAAGATCGATGTGGAGGGAGCCGAAGGCGCGGCCGTACGCGGATTGACCCCGCTGCTTGACCAGCTCCGGCCCGACGCCGAATTCATCTTTGAGGTTACCCCCGACGGCTGGCCGAGCTCGGACACATCGACGACATCCTTCAGCCCCTGCTCGCACACGGCTGTATCGGGCGCTGTAGTTCCGTTGCCCCTGGACCGGCTGGGGCTGGCGGATGAGGACCCGATCGTTACCCTGGTGAGACAGGCACCGGATCCCCCAATCGGAGGACGACGTGGACCGTCGCCAGTTTTTCTCTCTCGCCGCCACCGTACCCCTGGCCTGGAGCCTGGACAGCACACGCTCTCGCATGGACGCCGGGCTGCGCCGTGTTTTGCCTACGGGGGACCTCGACCACTGGGCCGAAGTGACAGCCGGGCATATCGCGTCCTACGGCACCATGCCGCCCCAGATGCTGCTGCAAGCCCTCAGCCCCGACCTGCACGAGATCGCCGACCTCGCCGACCGCTACCCCCATCAGCGTGACCTCCACCTGATCGCCTCCCGCCTGTGCGGGCTCGTCGGCGCCGCCAGCACCGACCTGGAGCAGGTACGCGCCGCCCGTGAGTGGCTGCACACCGCCCAGCAGTACGCCGACCTGTCCGGCGACACCACCCAGCGCTACTGGATCGCGATGGCCCAAGCGGTAAGCGCTCTCTACGGCCCCACACCGCAGACGGTCATCACGATCGCCGGCCGCGCCCGCGCGACGCTGGGCGACTCGCCGAGCGCCCCGGCCGCGCAGTTGGCCGGCCTGGCCGCGCGTGCTCACGCCCGCTTGGGCCGCAGCGAGGAAGCAGTCCGCGAGCTCGAGAACGCGCACACCACGTTCGGCCAGCTCACCCCGGGGCAACGGGACGAGCCGTTCTTCGGCTTCCCACGCGCGGAGATGGCCATGTACAGGTCGCAGGTGCTCAGCTTGGTCGGAGAGACCGGCGCGTGGGCCGAGCAGGAAAGGGCACTGGCCGCCTACCCCGATGATGATCCGATGGACAGGCCGCTCATCCTGCTGGACCGCGGCCGCTACCTGACGGGGCAGGGCGAGCCTGGGCAGGCCGCAGCCGTAGCCAGCGCCGCCATCACCGCGGTTCCTGCGCACCTGAGGGTGCCGCTCCTGATGACGCAAGCTCGCCAGCTGGGCGATGCCATCGCTCAGCTCTCCCCGCAGGCCGCCGCCGAACTGCGCGAAACCATCCTGATCTGAGGGCACCGCCGCCCCTGACCCGGACGGGGCCGTCGTCGCCACCAACTCGGCACTAGAGCTGATGGCCTTCGTGGACTCGACACGCGTCCAGGACCGACTTCGCGAACTACTCGACGAAACCGCACCCTACGCGGGCACATCAGCATTGGGTGACCTTCGAACGAGGATCACGGCCCGCCTGGACGGATAACGACCGTGTCAGCTTCCTGCCCGTGTTCCTGACCTTTGGCCAGGAACGCAGCGCCACCGCCGGGTCTAGCTCGTCGAGCGGTACAGAGCTGTCACACTCGGCGACATGAGCATCCCACCGCTGCGCGCAGCCGTCCGCGTGATCGCCTTGGACGACGACAAGCGGGTGCTGCTGCTGCGCTATGACGAGAACGGCGGCTTCTGGGCCACCCCGGGCGGCTCCCTCGACAGCGGCGAGGACCACACCACAGCCCTGCACCGCGAGCTCCGCGAAGAACTCGGCATCGCCGAAGGCGACGTCCAGCTCGATGCCCAGATCGCCGAGCGCAGCAAGGCGCACCAGGTCGGCGGCCAGGAGGTCCTCCAAGTCGAGCGGTACTACCTCGCGCGGATCACCGCTGACGACATCGACCCCGACCGGGCCACCCAGCCCGACACCATCCAGGCCCACCGCTGGTGGACCCTCGATGACCTGCGCTCGACAAGCGAGACCATCTACCCACTCGGCCTCAGCGACCTCATCACCGAAATCCTGACTACGGGCGTACCCCAGCGCCCCGTCCTCTTGCAATGACTTCCTCGGGCTCGGGGGTGCGGCAGCAGGCCACCAGCTCGCAGCCCGCCCGGAACGCGTGAGGCGGGTGGGCGGTACTGCGTGATTGCTGCGCGGGATCCAGCGATCAACCAGGGCTTCGCCCTCGCCAACGCTGTGTTTGAGGCTGGCTCCAGTTGGGATCCAGCGCGTCGAGCGTGGCGCGTTGCTCAGAGGTGATACCCCTGCATCGGGCGTTGGAGAGCCACTGGTCGAGACGAAAACCGTCGTGTGTCACGAGTGTCTGCGGTGGTCTGAGATGGCCGTACTCGCGGACGTAGGGCGACGACTGTTTGTTCCCACCGGATTTGGCGTAGGTGTTTCGCCCAGTCGGGGTCCAACGCGTTGGGTGCGGCCGTTGCTCGGGAGTGAGGCGCGCGTCTCTGTCGGCCAGCGGCCCGAGGTTGTACCGGTGGCGGTGGCCGACTTCCTCGTCGCGCACGTGGGGCGGGGCGTCGCCGTGGTTGTGGCTGGTCCCAGGTAGGGTCCAGGGCGTCGAGCACGGCGCGTTGGTCGGGCGTGAGATTCTTCCTGTAGCGCAGGTTGACCAGCCATCGGCTGAGGCGAAAGTTGTTGTCGGTGACATGGCCGTATTCCGGATGTAAGTGACCGTGCTCTTTCGCGTAAGCGGTGGCAGCGGCTACTCCTTGTTCCCACAGGGTCTCCACCGTTGTTTTGGTCCAGGTGGGGTCTAGGGCGTTGAGCGCGGCGCGCTGGTCGGGCGTGAGCTGTTCTTTGGCGGAGCGCTTTTGGCTCAGCCATGAACCGAGCGGGAAGTCGTCGTCGGTGATGTACGTGACCTTGGGATGCAGGTGGCCACGCTTGTTGGCGTAGGCGGTGGCGGCGGCTAAGGCCTCATCCCATGCGGCTTGGCGTGGCGACCAGTTCATGTCCAGCTCGTCCAGGCGTTGCCGCTGCCGGTCGGTGAGCTGGTCAGCTCGTCTGCGTTGTCTGCCGATCCAGTTGCCGAGCTTGAAGTTATCGCTGGTCACATGCCGGGGAGGGACCCTGAGGTGGCCGCGCTCACGGTGGTAGGCGACCGCGGCGGCATACCCCCGCTCCCAAAACTGATCGACAACCTTGTCCCATTTCATGCCCAGCGCGTCGAGCAGGGCCCGATGTTCGACCGTCAGGCTGTCCTGACGCGATTTGATGCTATTGAGCCAGGCGCCGAGTCTGATCTTGTCCGGGGTGACGTACTTGGTCGAGACATCGATATTGCCGCGCTCGCGGTGATAGGCGACCAGCGCGGCATAACGTCTCCGCCAGTCCGCTTCGGTCACGGACCAGGTGATGCCGATGGCGTTCAGCAACTTGATCCGCTCGGGCCGTAAAGTGCCGCGGCTGAACAGTGTGCGTTGACTCTTCAGCCAAACGCCTACTCGCAGGCCGGTCTCGCTGACCCAGTCCTGGGGGATCAGCAGGTCGTGATTGGCTTCGGCGTAGGCGCACGCCGCGCCGTAGTACTCCTCCCACGAAGCGGTCGCGGACTCCACGACGCCGACGGTGATCGCACGGGCAAACGTTTCGGGAACATCTGCGCCCTCGACGCTGAGCCAGCGGATGGCCCGGGGCTGGTGGTCGCGCCGGGCATGCTCTCGGCGTCGTCGGTCAAGGTCGGCAGCCAAGTCCTCGTCATGGCCGCGCAGCGCCCGGACCACCTCCCACAGCGGGGCGAAGTCGGAGCCTTCCATCTCTGCGGCAAGATTGGCACCAGGGTCAGCCAGCAGCGGCACAACGATCGTGGCCACTTTGTCCGTCTGGCCGCCCGTGCGCAAGGCCCGTCCGATGGCCTGGACGATGTCCACGGTGGAGCGGCGTGGGTCGGCGAACAGCACCGCGTCCACGGCCGGCACATCGACGCCTTCGCCCAGCATGCGGGCGTTGGCCAGCGCCGCCAGGCCGCCATCGACCCCACTCGCGAGTTGTTCCAGCCGCTGGTGGCGGACATGCGCGGGCTGTTCGTAGCGGACGTGGTCGGCCCATAGTCCGGTGGGGCGGCAATCGTCGGGCATCAGGTCAGCGACCGCCGGCAGGGTGGCTGCGAAATGCCGGGCGTCGTCGTTGGTGTTGTGGTAGCTGATGGCCCGCTTGATCCGGTACTGGGCTGCGGTGCGCAGCATCGCGATCTGCGCGGCGAGCATGCGCGCCGCGATCCTCTTCCCGCAGACGTGCACAGCAGCGCGTCCATGAGTCTGGTCGGTGACCGCACGAATCTGCGCGTCGGTCACCAGCGACACCACCAGGCGATAGTCGGCCGAAAGACCGAGATCCCTGGCAGTCCCGTAGCCCAGCCGGTAGATCGTCGGACCGAAAACGGCTTCGTCGTCCATGCCGACCGCATCGGAGTCGCGACGCTCTCCTTGAAGCCGGCGGGGGGTGGCTGTCATGTAGAGGCGGCGGCGGGCCGGCAGATCCCCGTCGTTGTGGACCCGCCGCCATTCCTCCCCGCCCACGGTGCGATGGGCCTCATCGGCGATCACCACGTCCCACGCGGGCAGCCCGTGCTCGTGGTGCGCACGGCTCAACGCTCCCACGCTGGAGTAGGTGGAGAGCACCGTCACCGGCCCGCCCGGCGAGGCGGCCGACGCGATCACCGCTGGATCGGTGGTGACCTGCACATGCAGGTTCTGTAGCTCCTCGACGCCCGCCCGTTCGGCCGCCCCGCTTTCGGAGCACACCACCAGCACCCGGCCCAGGGCTGAGTCGCCGACCGTCGCGCGATATTCGCGGAGTAACTGTGCGAGCAGCATCACGGTGGGGGCCAGCACCAGGCGAAGACCTTCAGCGGCGAGCGTGGCCGCCAGGACAGCGCCGATCCGCGTCTTGCCGGTGCCGCACGACAGCACCTGAGTCGCGCGCCCGCCATCGACGAGACTCTTGTAACCCACCTCGACGGCTTCGAGCTGATGCGGCCTCAGCTTGTCGGCCCACATGCCGCTCATGTCGTACGTGTTATTCATGACCTTCTGCGTTGGAGAGGAGGACAGGGGTGACGGTGTACCCGGCGCTCTGGAGCTACCGGCGAGATGATCAGCTCTGCGGTCGTTGTGCAGCTCGGGCTGAGGCGTTACGGAGGGTCGTGTGCGGTTGCCCGTCCGGGACGAGCGCCGTCATTTCGCCTTCCAGGCCATGAGGATCCATAACAGGCCCCCGAACACGGCGGTGTATGTCCACGCTCGACGTGCCAGCTCCTTCAGAAACCTGAGGTACCTCGCGTCTGTCAGGGGCCTGGTAGGCATCCATGTGGAGATCAGGAGCGCTCCGGCGAGGATGAGGTGGGCATATGACTGAAACGTCATCGCGTCTCCGCTTGCTATGGGGGTGGTCGTCGAGAAGCTAGTGGGATGCGGTTACTGGCCGATGGCCGCCGACCAGGTGCCGCGCCGCAGGAGGATCGATTCGTCCGGGTGGATGAGCGTCGGCGCGCCGCACAGCGGCATCGACCCGTCCCGGATCCAGGTGTCGCGGATCTGGTCGAGGTGGCTTGACAGGCCGCATGCGATGGTGCTGGTCAGCGATCTACGCAGTGCTGTGGGACGGGGTCGCGGTCGGACGACGGTGCCGATCGTTCCTGCCAGGCGGGCCTCAACATGGGCCAGAACCGCACGTCGTCGTCTGGCGATGGCCCTTCGTTGATCGCCAACTCCCACGCGTCCAGCGGGTACCCGTCGCCTTCGTGGTAGCCGGCGTCGCGGTACAGGGCGCAGTCCAGCTTGTTGTCGGCCACCGCGTAGGCGGGCATGGATTTGGCGTCCAGCAGGGCGTGATGGTTGGCGAGCAGGGTGCGCACCGGGTCTCTACCCTCGGCGCTTGGGCAGACGGCCAGGTACCTCAGGTGGTGGTAGCGGCCGTCCGGGAGATGGTCGGCGAGCGCTTGATCCACCTCGCGAAAGCGCGAGGCGTAGGGGCCGGCGGCCTCGGCCAGGCGGTCGTCGTAGTTTGGCGGTCGCGGCAGCGGCTCGGTGTGAGGCAGCCAGACCGCGACAGCACACGGGCCACCACAGCCGGTGGAACCCTTGCGGATGTAGCGGATGTAGTTGACCCAGCCATGCTCGACGGCGTACTCGACATCGAGGCTGACGACGTTGGCGATGATGCCGGGCCGCAGGGCCGGGTCTTTGACCAGGTAGATCCCTGTCGGCCGCTGGGCGAGCGTGGCCGCGATCAGGTCGGCGACCGGCTTGACGTCATCGGCGCCGCCGGACTGGACGGTGAAGGACATGGCGGAGGGGCTCCTATGCGAGTGGCCGAGCAGGGCGGGCTGGGCGGTCGGCCCGGCCCTGCCGGAGGGCGTGGTGCTGGAGGCGCAGGAAGAGCGTGTTGAGGGCGATGCCGAGCAGTCCGAGCAGGACGATCACGGCCCACATGGCGAGGATGTCCAGCGCGCCCGCGGCTTCTTGGAGCCGGTAGCCGAGCCCTTCGGTGCTGGCGCCCAGCTCGCCGACGACCATCATGATCAGGGCGAGGGAGACGCTCAGCCGGAGCCCGGCCAGGATCCTGGGCGCGGCGGCGGGCACGATCACCGATAGCAGCCGTCGCCGCCGGCCGAGCCGGAACACCGCGGCGGTGTCGAGGAACGCGCGGTCGACGCTGCGGACGCCGTCCACCGTGTTGATCAGGACGGGCCAGATGACGCCGGACACGATGGTGGCGAGCTGGGTCGGGGTGCCGATCGGCAAGACGGCCAGGAAGAGGGGCAGCAGCGCGGGCGGCGGGATGGAACGGCCGATGTGCAGGAGCGGGTCTGCCAGCGCGGCCAGCGTGGGCAGGAGCCCGAGCGCGAGACCGGCGGCCAGCCCGAGCGCGGCGGCCAGCGTCCAGCCGAGCGCCAGCCGGGCCAGACTGGGCAGCAGATCGGCCAGCGCCTGGTCGGTGAGGAAGGCGCGGCTGACGGGGCCGGTGAACCACAGGTGGTAGGCGCGGGCGGCGATGGCCGTGGGTGGCGGGAAGTAGAGCAGGCCGGCGGCGCGGGCGGCGCCCTCCCAGGCGATCAGCGCGGCCGGGCCGGGCAGTGCGCGAGCCACCCGGCGCAGGCGGGAGTGCGCGCAGTGTGGGCGTGAGGCGGTCATTGGGGCGCTCCGGTGGTGTGCCGGTGCCAGGCGAACAGCCGTCGCTCACAGCCGCGGCACACGGCGGTGGCGGCCAGGCCGAGCAGGCCGGCGGCGAGCGTGGCGGCCAACGCCCGCGCGGGCTGATCGAGGCTCTGGGCGGCCACGATGAAGCTGCCTATGCCGGGCGTGCCGCCGCTGATCACCTCGACGCTGATGGACACGATCAGCGCGATCGCGATGGCCAGGCGCAAGCCGGTGGCGATGTGGGGCGCGGTGCTGGGCAGGCAGACCCGCCACAAGATGGCCAGCGGGCCGAAGCCGTAGGCGCGCAGGGTGTCTTTGGCCAGCGGATCGACTTCCAGCATGCCGTACAGGGTGGTGATCAGGATCGGCCAGGAGCAGCTGTAGACGATCAGCGCGGTCTTGGTGGCGCTCGGGTCGCCGAGCAGGGACAGGGCGAGCGGGATCAGCACCAGCGACGGGATCGCCCGCAGGAACTCCACTACCGGTCGTACCGCTCGTTCGATGCCGGGCAGCGCACCGAGCAGCAGCCCGGTGGTGACGGCCAGAGCGAATGCGGCGGGCAGGCCGATAGCGCAGGCGTACAGGGTGGCGTACACGTGTGCGGCGAAGTCGGCATCGACCAGCAGGCCGGCTGCGGCGGCTGCCACGCTGGAGGGGGCCGGCAGCACGTGAGGCCCTGGCGGGCCGAGGTGGTAGGCGAGTTCGGCGACGGACCCGCACAGGCCCAGCCCTGCCGTGCCGAGCAGGACACGGCGCCGCCACGTCAAGGCGGTGGTCATCGAAACTCCTGTTGAGGGGCGCGATGGGGAGGGGGTCGGGGCGTTCTCGCACGTGCGGGTTGTACGCCCCGACCTGGGGGTGGCGTGCGGGGTTAGGCGCCGTCTGGCGCGGCGATCATGAGGGTGTGGTTGCCCGGCAACAGCCCGCCTTCGATGAGGTTGAGCCCGGCCGAGGCCAGCAGGGCCTGGTATTGCCGCAGAGTGCGTTCCTGGCCGCCGGGGAACATGGCCATCATCCGCAGGTCCAGGTCGGTGCCGCTGGTGTGGATGCCCGCCTCCGGCAGCAGCATCTCGACGCACCACAGTTGGGCGCGCGGGCGTGCATGCTCCAGCGCGTAGCGGATGGCGCGCAGCAGCGTGACGTTCGTGGAGTCGTCCCGGTTGTGCAGGACAGAGGAGACGATGATCCGGTCAGCGGACGGGCAGACGTCGTCGAAGATGTCCCTGGTGATGACCTGGACGCGTCCGGCCAAGCCCTGCTCGGTGAGACGGAGATCGGCGCGGGCGGCGACATCGGCCCGTTCGACCAGGATCCCGTTCAGGTGCGGGTGAGCGGTCAGGATCGTGGCCAGCAGGGTGCCGTCCCCGCCGCCGAGGTCGGCCACGGTCCGGACGTCGGAGTAGTCGCGGGCGGCCAGTGCGGCTGCCGGGCCGGCGGTACGGCCGCTCATGAACACGTCGAACATCGGCCCCAGGTCCGGTTCGCGGGTCACCAGCGGGTAAGGGGTGGCTGCGCCGCCCAGGATGGCGGGGTGTCCGGCGCGGATGGTGTCGGCCAGGCTGTCGCCGGCCTGCTGCCACAGCGGTGAGGTGATCACGCCGAGGGCGGCCCACATCGCGGAGCCGGGCTGCAATGCCTGGCCGAGCGGGGTGAGCCCGTAGCGGCCATCCTCGTCGGTGGTCACCACGCCGTAGGCGTGCATGGCGTACAGGAAGCGGGCCATCAGCGCCGCGTCGGCCTTGCAGATGTCGGCTATCTCGCCGCTGGTCAGGTGGTCGTCGTCGCCCAGGATGGCGGCGATGTTGAGGGCGACGAACGCCTTCAGCGCCTTCAGCCGGATGTCACCGCCGGTCATCTTCTGGATGGCCTCTTGCGTTCTGATGGCCTGCCACAGGGCGGCGTCGAACGGGCTGGCGGCGATCTCGCCGGCAGGGACCGGGCCTTGCATGAGCAGGGCGGGAACGTCGTGGTCGTTGGCGGTCATGGAGTGACTCCGGAAGATGAGGAGGGAGTGGAGGAGGCGGAGCCGGGGGCATGCCAGATGAGATCGGCGGCGTTGATCGGCTTGTCGAGGTACCGGTTCGTCGTGTCCTTGGAGGACAACAGCATGGCGTCGCTGACCCGCTGCAGGCGGGAGGTATTGAGCGTGGTCGGGAATGAGCCGAGCGTGATCGACGCGGCCGTTGCCGCGCTGATGGGCGCGTAGCTGGGCAGGATCTTCTTGACCGTGCTGTCGTCCATGGCGGCCAGCGCTTGCCCGCGGGCCAGTGCGCGTTGGAAGCGCACGACGACATCGGGATGCTTGCCGGCCCATTTTGTGGAGACCGCCCAGCCGGCGATCGGCCATTGGCTGGTCCCCGCCGTGGCCACATCGGCCAGCACGCGGCCGCCGTACCTGCTCTTGAAGAGACTGATGCCCGGCTCGGTCATCCACCCAACGTCCACGCGGCCGTTCTGGACGGCCGCGGCCATCTGCGGCAGCGGAACCTGCACGAACGTGATGTCGTCCGCGCCGACCCCGGCCACCCGCAGCGTGCTCTCCGTGGTGAGCGTGGAGACGCTTTTGAAGGTCGCCACGCCGATGGTGACCTTCTTGCCGCTGCCGTGCCACTTCAGATCGGCCAGGCTCTGGATCGGCGAGTCCTTGCGGACCATCAGCAGGAAGGTGTCCTTCTCTGCTTGGTAGGCGTCGGCGATCAGGCGGGCCAGGCCACGCTGTTTGTCTTCGGTGGTGAAGGCGGTGACGTAGTTCCACAGCGATACGTGCAGGTCGCCAGAGGCGAGGCCCGGGATCGCATCGGACGCGCCCCGGATCTCAGTCCACTTGATCTTCAGGCCCTCGGCCGTGAAGTAGCCGCACTGCTCGGCAATCTTCGCGGGAGCGACGTCCGGGATGGGGATGATGCCCACGTTGACGGTTTCGAGGGCCGCGCTCGTGGACGCCGGCGATGCAGTTGCGGTGCGGGTGCCGCATATGCCCGTCGCCGAGCTCGGCGCTGTTGTCGTGCTCGGCGGCGTACACCCCGCTGAGAACACGCTGAGCGCCGATAATATTACTAAAAGTGATCGTTTCATGGATGTCCAAAGCAAGGGATAGAGGGGAAAGGAATCACCCGGCCGAGAACGCACGCCTCAGCCGAGACTTGGCGGCAGCACCGCTACCCTGCGGCATCGCCCAGCAGTTTGGGGGAAGTCACCGCGGTCCATCCGCCATTGAGCAGGCGCTACGAATCGGTCCGCAGGTGTGCTGCCCGGTCATGCCTCCTTTGCGATCAGCGTTGGCCGGCCGGGACCTCCTTGCCGCCGACCAGCAGGAACCAGGTCAAGACCGTCACGATGACGAGCCGTGCCAGCCCCGGGCAGACAGTCGTGTCAGGCGGCAGGTCGGGCGCCCAGGGATCGCCCATGACGAGGATGATGAGCTCCACGCGACTCTCACCTCACGGGGGCACGGGGCTGGAGGTCGGAGGTGGCGCGGAAGGCTTGAAGGATGCCTGCCTGACGACGGAGCTCCATGGCGAGCCCGGGGCCGTCTGGCTGCTGAACGACCTCGACAAGGCCGGCCTCCCGCATCGGCGGAAGGATCTTCACCGCCAGCCGTGCCTGCCAGCACTCCCGACCGGACTCGTCGTTACCGCGGACGATCTCGTAAGCCGGGTGAGTTCTGCGAAGGTTGGCGAGCAGCAGGTGGGCGACTGTTGTCGGGTTCATGGGCGATCACCATGTCGTGTTGAGTCGCTCCCCACCGGTTGGAGGGGAGCCCGCGGAACAGGCGTAGCGGAAGGCCGCCCTACAGCCTTGGTAGCCCCAACCGGATACGCCGAGGTGGCCGGGCTGGAGGGTGCGGATGGTTGTGCGCAGCCCGCAGCAGAGGAGAGCATCACCGGCGAGGAGGAGGCGCAGGACCGGGCGCCAGAGATGATGGCGCCCGGTCCGCGTCGATTCCGGACGGCCCTGCCAGCCGTACAGCACCCGATGGCGCGACGAGCATGCGGCATGACCGCGGGGGCTCGGTTGACACGCATGACGATCACCGCGCTCTGTTGGCCCGGCTGCGGGCGCGACGGCACGGGCGTTGTGAGTGTGATCGTGAATGATCCCGCTCGCGCCGTCGCGCGTACCCGGTCAGGGAAGCCTTCCCCCACCGGGCAGTGCCAAGACGAGGCCGGGCTGTCCACCTACTAGGTGCAGGGATCTGCTCGGCTGCGTCTCGTCTCATCACCCGGCCTCCCGCATGCGGGGACCGGGGAGTCTTTCCTGAAGGATGGGCCGCTGTGGAGCGAAGGCCGGGACGATCTCGGCCCTCCGCCACTGCTTATGGACCGCGTCGCTCATGCGCCTGAGCAACTCATCGGGATGCTCGGCCGCAGCCTCGACCACGATGCCTCCCGGAGGACCGAGCCCCTGATAGAAAGCGACTACGCAGCGGCGGTGGCGGGAGTACATCAGCCACCAATCGCGCAGGCGAGGCTGGAGACTCTGGACGTACGCTTCTCCGGCGCGATCGGCCATCACATCGCTTTCGCTGGCCAACATGGGGGTCTCCGGGGTCGTCGATCGGAAAGTGGAGGCGCAGGCCGGGCCTTGGAGGCCGGCTTTCGGCAGCTCGGCCTGCGCCGGGGCGCGTGGTACGGCGGCTTTCACAGCGGGCCGTACCGCGCGGGGCGTGGCATATGCAGCGGGCGGTGGAACGCGCTGCACCGTCGAGGACCACGCCACGATCATCACGTCAGCGGCGTTAGATCATCTTGGCTATCGCCGCCAGGGCGTGGGGTGCCTCCTGGTCATGCCACACCCCGCCCGAGTTGGGCTGGAGCAGGTCGATCGTTCGCCCCCAGCCGTGGGTCAGCTGGCACCCGGCGCCGAACAGCGGTTCGAGCTCTGCTTCTTCGCGCAGCGTGATGTCCGCGACCTTCTCGCGATAGCGCTGTGCGCCCGCTTCAGCGCCCGCAGGATCACGACCGGTCTGCTGCGTCGCGTGCGTGACCACGAAATAGCTGCCCACCGCAGCGACCCTCTTAAAGGTAGCGACGATTCGGTACAGCTCCTTCGGATCGTGGACGAAATGGAAGAGCGCCCCGAACACGAAGCCGGTGGGCTTGGAGAGGTCGATGTGCTTCACGACCTTCTCCAGGAGGTCCAGCGGGAGGCGGACGTCTGCCGCCACGGTGAACACGCCGTCACCGCCAGGCGCCGCACGCCAGTTGATCACCACACGCTCGTCGTTGTCGACCGCCACCCACCGCATGTCAGGCTGCTTCGTCCGCGCGATCTCGTACAGGTACGGCTTCGTCGGCATGCCGGCACCGACGTCCACGAACTGGTCGATGCCGAGAGCGGCAAGAAGGTCAACCGCCCGCTCCAGGAACAGCCAGTTCTCCCGCAAGACCTCCCGCAACCAGGGCGCCTCCTTCAACACGGCGTCACCAGCATCCCGGTCAACCCGGAAAGCGTCCTTCCCCGGTGTCCCGGCTCGTATCCAGTCGTACACCGGAGCTATCGATGTCCTGGTGGGGTCGAACGGTACGAGGATGCTGTCCGGAGCTTGGGATGCGTCGCCAGTAGTCATAGTGGGCCTCGGGCATGTGTCGAAGGCGATATGAGAGGTGCCGCCTGACCGCGGGCGCCTCCGTTCCTGATGTGCCGTGACGGACGCGGCCGTCGCGGACGACCAGGGGCGCGCTGCTCACTGACAGGAGGCATGTGGAGTCCCGAGAGATCGTCGGCATTTTGCCTGGTGGGAGGTGTGTGCATTAAATAATGCACGTCTTGCTCTGGCCTGAGGAGAAGAGCGGTGCTGCAGTTCCGTTGCAGGTCTCTGCAGTTTGACTTTGAGGTGTGTTTCCATATGGACGTGGCGACGGTCGTGGAATGGACAGGAGCGGAAGCCGCCGCGCTGCGCAAGGCGTTGCGGCTGAGTGTGCGTGCTTTTGCCGACTTCGTCGGTGTCGCCGCGCGTTCGGTCGCCAATTGGGAAAAGCTGGGGACGCTCACGCGCCCGAAGCCCGACACGCAGGCCCTGCTTGACGTGGCGTTGCGTCGCGCCGACGGAGATGTACACCGTCGGCTTGAGGTGCTCTTAGCTGCCGTGGGCCGGTCAGCCTCACTATCTTTCGCGGGTAGCCCAGAGCGCACGAGGATCAGCCGGGTGGTGCCGGGGCGCGGCCTTGGGCGCAGTGCTTTGCTAGGCACTGATGCGTCCGCCAACAGCGGCGGAGAACTGGACTTCCTCTCATCTCAAACCGACATGCTGGCCGCGGCCCAGACGCTGTGGGTCGGTGACCTCGACCAGGCGGACTGGTTGCAGCTCGAAGAGGTGTCAGCGTCGATGCTGCTGGCGCCTATGGGTAGGTGGCTCGTTGCTCTGCCGCCCGACCCAGCAGGGCAGGCGAGCCGCACCCGTCGTGTCACGGGCAGCGATGTGGAGGCGGTACGGGCCACAGTGCGCCGGTTCGAGACTCTCGATCACCGATACGGGGGTGGGCACGCGCGCAAGGCCGCGGTGCTGTTCTTGCAAGGCGAGGTCGCTTCCCTGCTGCATGGCGCTTACACGGACTGTGTCGGCCGGGATTTGTTCGCCGTGGCCGCTCAACTCACCTACAAAACCGGTGCGATGGCCTACGACCTGGCCATGCACGGGCGGGCCCGGCGCTACTTCCTGCAGGCACTCAACCTTTCTCATGCTGCTGGCGACCGTCCACTGGGCGGCAAGGTACTCGCGCTAGCATCCCACCAGGCCAACTTCGTCGGCGAGTACCCGGAGGCCGTCGATCTGGCCAGGGCCGCCAAGTACGGCGCCCGCGGCCAAGCGACGGCAACCGTGTACGCAATGTACTGCGCGATGGAGGCCCGCGCCCTGGCCAGCCTCGGTGACCGGCGTAACTGCTATGCCGCATTGAAAGAAGCCGAGCAGGCATTCTCCCGGCGGCGAGAGGGAGAAGATCCCGATTGGATCGCCTATTTCAACGAGGCGGAATTCCATGACGAGCTCGGCCACTGCTTCGCGGCCCTGGGCGACACGAACGACGCGCTCATCCATACCGGCCTCGCGCTTAGCGAGTCGAGCACCACCTACCGTCGATCGCGAACCTTTTCCCGACTCGTCCAAGCCGGCGCCCATGTCAGCTCCCTCAGGTCCAGCAGGCACGACGTGGAACAGGCGTGCGCTACAGCCGCCGAGGCGCTCGCCATGGCCGACGAACTGAAGTCGCGGCGAGTCCAGACCTACATCGATCGGTTCAACGGTCAGCTGGCTCCGTACGCACGCCTGCCGATCGTCACCGACTTCCGCGAGCAGTGGCACGACGCCCTAGCACTCGCATAGAGCGCGGTCGGGCGTAGGACAGAAGCTGAGGACGTCGCGGCTCAGTAACCCGGGAGCCGATCAGGTACCCGGCGTCCATGGGCGGTGGTGAGCGGCCCGATCGCGGAGCGTCGCGATGCGGCGGCGTACTTCTGGGATCAGCCGCGGTTCCCGACCGGTGCGACCGGCCAGCCACGTCGTCATCCGTAGCCGCCGCACGGTGGCCAGCGTGGAAAATCCGGCCCACTGCGTTATGTCCCAGCCGTACGCGTCGGCGAAAGCCTCGTATTCCGCATCGTCATACCAGCCGACCAGCTGGTAGACCGCCGGCACGATCAGATCCCACTCCAGCGGCCCGACGGCGAACCTTTCCAAATCGAGCATGACGGTCTGGCCATCGGCGCCGCGGACGAGGTTCTTCCGGTGCGGGTCGCCATGGATCGCCCGGGGTGAATGGGCGAATGGCAGAGCGGCGTAGGCAGCCTGCAACTCCTCCAGCAGATCGAGGAGGAAGCGCCTATCTTGCTCGTCAAGGCCCCCGGCGTCTCGGATATGGGCGTCCTGGCGCTCGAACGGGTTGAAGACCGGTAGTAGCCCTTCGGGCGGCGCGGGAAGCGCATGAAGGCGCCGCAGCAGAGCGCCGATGTCGGCCGGTAGCCCCTGCTGCGGGGCGGGGATCTCCTCCCAGAACGTGACGACTCGGTCGTCACAGAGCAGAGGCTGGTCCGGTACCGCAGCGGATGGACGCACAGCAGGCAGGTCCTGCTCGGCCAGCCATGCGGCCACACGAAGCTCCCGCTCGACCGTCGGGAGCGCGGCCATGCCCCACGCCACCCGGGCGACGATGCGCTCGTCGGGGAGCCGGTAGACGCCATTGTCGCCAACGGGGCCTAGCCGGGTGGCGCCCGACCAGCTCAGCCCTGTTGTGTCGCAGGCAGCTTGCAAAGTATGGAACGCGGTTGCCTCGGTGAACGATGCAGCTTGGTCATGGGCCGTCATGTCAGGGCCGGGGGACGTTGGAGTTCGTCATCGCGTCCAGGATATGCGGCCCTTCCGCGAGCGAGGAGGAGCCCCGGGTGCCGGGCAAGCCGACAGCGAAGTTCTGTCGGTGACCTGTCCCGGGCGTTGGGCCAGTGGGGGCAGGGCCTCGGCGTAAAGGCGGTACGGCTGTTGCTTCGCCTCGAGTTCAACGAACTCGAGCTATGTCGGGTGGAGGTGCTCTCAGTCGCTAAATGAGGCGTCTGCTCGGGTAATGGCCAATACGGGCACGGTCCAGGGGGCGCTATCCACGCGTACTTGAAGCTCGTGGGCGGGTGGCGGAAAGATCCACGACTGGTACTGCCAGGGCTTGAGCGCGTCGCCGGTGAGGATGCGGCGCACGGTGGAGACTGAAGATAGCGGTCGTGATGCTGCGGCCGATGATCTTGCTGGCCAAGTCCGGGCAGCTCCAGCTTGGCAGAGGTACCCCGGTCTCGGCTGATAGCTGGCAGGCCAGGGCTTTGATCTCGGCGACCTGAATCGAGGTGAACCATGGAGCTTTCGCCACTCGGTCGCCGTGCGAAATACACGGCGATGGAGAGGGGTCAAGTGGCGCGCAGGAGGAGCACGCCGAATCCGCCGAAGGTTCCCCCCGTTGTAGAACAAGTCCGTCATTGGTCGCCACTCACAGCGGTTGGCGGTAGACATGTACCGGGAGTCGCTGGCGAAGCCGAAACCACTCGAGGAGCGCATGTGAACATGAGCATCGAGTTCCACCGAAGGACGGGTGTTGCCGCGGCGGACGCGGTCCTTAGCGAGGCATACGCCGACATGTACGAGACGATCTACTCCGAGCCGCCGTACAGTTCTCTCCCTCCATACACCCGTGCCCTGTTCACGGAGCGCACGATCGCACAGGTGCAACGGCCTGGGTTTGAGCTGGTGTCCGCAGAGGACGGGCCGAATCTCGCTGGGTTCTGCTTCGGCTTCACCATGGAGCCGGACCGCTGGTGGGGCAGCGCGACGACTCCGGCTCCGGACGAGGTAGTTGCCGTGCCGAAACTGGCCGTCATCGAGTTGATCCTCCGAAAGGAGTACCGAGGCAACGGAGTCGGGAAGCGGCTGCTGAGTGAGTTACTGGCCGACCGCGCGGAGCTGTACGCCACCCTGGCATCCCACCCAGACGCTCCGGCGCACGCCATGTATGAGCGGTGGGGGTGGCATGTAGTCGGCTCGTCTCAGCCTAGACCTGACGCGTCGACGGCAGATTTCATGTTGATCGATCTCCACAATAACCGCAGGTAGAGCCGTAGGGTCGCCACGCATTCACCCGGTAACGATCACATCCGCCCGGCTCAGCCTTCGCGAGTTCACCTCTGCCGACGTCGATGCACTCCTGGCCATCTATGGCGACCCGCAGGTGGCCGAATACATGAGCTTCGAGCCGCGCACCCGCGAGCAGGTGGAGAACACCATCGCCGTCGTTGAGGTGGCGGCCCGCGCGGAACCGCGTCTGGACTATTCCCTCGCCGCGGTGCTGCCGGACGACGAGTTGGTGGCGTTCGCGCGGATAGCGATTGACGTTGGCCACCCGCTGCAGAGCAGCGCGCAGATCGGATTCGCCGTGCGCGCCGACAGGTGGGGGCAGGGGCTCGGCGCCGAGGTAGTGCGGCTCCTTCTGAGGCTCGGGTTCGACGATCTGGGCGTTTACCGGGTCTGGGGTGCGCGGAGTCCTCTCAACGAGGTATCCGCCCGGGTCATGAGCAAGTTGGGGATGGTGGAGGAAGGTGTCATTCGCGGGCATCTGAACCTTGCGGACGGGTGGCGGGATTCGGTCGTTCACTCGATTCTGGCGCCCGAGTGGGAGGGCCGGTCAGGCGCTTGAACAGCGTGGCATCGTGCATGCCAGGGATGACCCGGGACTCGATCATAAGGTTCGGGTCGCTAGCGGGAGACCAGCCGGAAGCGGCCGGCGAGTACACGAGCATTACTCGAAGGAATGTGACGGAAGGGAACGCACATCGTGTTTGATGTCGGCCTTCGCGATGAGCTGCTGCGACGCATGCAATGTGACCAGCAGGTGCGGCTGAGCTTGCCCAAGAACGGACCTGTGCCCGATGACCTGATGGAGGAGTGGAGGCGTGTGGATACCGACAACACCGCGTACCTCAATCAGGTGATCGACGAGTACGGCTGGCCCGGCCATGACCTGGTCGAAGAGGAAGGCGCGCATGCAGCTTGGCTCCTGGCGCAGCATGCCGATCACGACCTGGACTTCCAGCGGCGGTGTCTGACGCTCCTACAAGACGCAGTAGACCGTGGGCAAGCAGCACCGAGTAACCTCGCGTACCTGGTCGATCGCGTTCGCGTCAACGAGGGGCGACCACAGGTGTATGGCACCCAGTACTACGCCCCTGACGGCGTTTTCCAGCCGCGGCCGATCGAAGATCGTGAGCGGCTGGACGAGCGCCGAGCCGGGGCTGGGCTGGGACCGCACGCCGACTACGACAGTTCCATGCGGCAGCAATATGGGTGAGAACGTCTCGTGAGGTGGACCTGTCGCCGACGGCCCGCTTCACCGGTGGGCTCACACTCGCCGCCGGTTCCACTCCAGGGCGATGCTGCGCGGTCAGTCGAAGGCGAGTGCGCGGAAGGCGTTGCGGACGGCCATGAGCGGGTCGCGGTCGCGGCTGTAGTAAAGCTTGTTGGTGAGCAGGATGGCCCATCGCCCTTGTTTGGTGGAGGTCCACATGCCGGTGCCGGTAAAACCGTAGTGCACGTAGATGCCCTCTTCAGGACGGGTGCCGGGGGCGGGATACCAGAACAGGCCGCGGGCGGGGGTTAGGTCGCCGGTGTGGATCTGCAGGGATTCGGCCACCCAGGCGGGTCCGAACCCGACATGGTCGGAGCTGGGTCCCGGAGCCAGCAGGTGGCGCTGGAACAGGGCCAGGTCGGCCAGGGTGGAGAAGGCGCCGGCGATGCCGCAGACGCCGCCGAGCAAGCGGGCGGAGAAATCGTGGGCCAGGCCCTTGAGGTGGCCGCCGGAGTCGGCGTCGAGTTCGGTGGGTGCGCACCGGGCCGCGATTTGGGCCGGTAGCGGCCCGAATCGGGTGTGGCTCATGCCGAGGGGTTGCCAGATGCGCTGCTCGGCGAACTGGTCCAGGGGAGCGCCGGTGAGGTGTTCGGCGAGGAAGCCGAGGATGAGGGCGGCGCGGTCGGTGTATTCGACGGCCTCGCCTGGCGGGTGGCGCAGGGGCTCGGCCAGGACCCCGTCGCGGATGGCGCGCGGGTCGCTGCCGTAGAGGTTTTTGAGGTTGGCCCGTAGCGGCATGCCGGCGGTGTGGGTGAGCAGATGCCGGGCGGTGACTTGGCCAAGCGGGTGGTCGGCGACTTCGGGCCAGAGAGCGGCGAGCCGGTCGTCGAGGGGGAGGGCTTGTTGCTGCCACAAGATGCCGATGGCCGCCCACACGGCGAGGATCTTGGTGAGGCTGGCGACGTCGAAGATGGTGTCCAGGCGCATGCCGGTCTCGGGCTGGGCCGGGTCGAGCACGCCGCTGCGACCGGAGGCAAGGATGGTATCGGCGTCACCGATGGCCCACACCGCGCCGGGGAAGACCTGCTCGCGCACCCCTTCGGACAACAGTTGGGTGATCTGGTCGCCGGGGTGAGCCATGGATTCGGGTTCCTTCCGGTGAGTGGCGTGCCGGGTTCCAACGTAATGAAGCGGACGGTCGTCGGCCGGTATGCGCTGGACGCTGCGGGACGCAGCGTGTCAGGTGACCTCCCGGCCCGCGTTCAGCGCGGGATTGCAGCGAAGCACCGGATCGTCCGAGATGAGGCCCACGTGGCTCACTCGTCGAGGAACACGTGACCGTCGGTGTCGAGGCGTTGCTGTGCCGCCGAGATGATCAAGCGAGCGTGAGCGAGATCGGCCGGGGAAGGCACCCTCCCGATCGCGGCTATGTTGGCCTGGATCTGACCGGGATTGGTGAAGCCGGTCAGGACGATGGCGTTGCTGGTGCGCTTGAGGCAGGACCACAGCGCCAGGGCGAGCAGATCATGCTGCTCGGGCGCGATAGTGCGCTGGAGCTCGGCTAAAGCCTCGTCAAGGACGGCCAGGGCGGCCGCGGTGAACCACCGCTTGCGAGCCCGATGGTCGCCGTCGGCGAAGCGGGGCGGCCGTTCGGGCCGGTGGGAGCGGGTCAGGAGCCCCTGGCCGAGAGGCTTGTTGATGAGGACGCCGCAGCCGTGCTGGTCAGCGAAGGCGAAGACGCCTGCGGAGCTGGCCTCCGGGGTCAGCAGGTTGTCGCGTACGGCGAGAACATCGGGCTGGACCTGGTCGAACAGGGCTCGGAATCGGGCGATCTTGTTCCCGCGCAGCGCGGGCGGGGTGGATAGCCGGTCGGGGGCGAAGCGGTGCGGGCCGCGCAGGCTGATCGCGCGGATGAGGCCTTCGGCTTTGAAGGCGTGCATGGCCTCGATCGCGGGCTGCAGCCACCGGTCGCCGTCGCCGAAGTCGTGGTGGTGTAGCCCGTAGATGTCGAGGTGGTCGGTGCCGAGGTTGTCGAGACTCTGTCCGAGCTGTCGGCGCATATGGGCGGGGTCGAAGCCATGGGCGGCGCTGCCGACGAAGTAGCCGACCTTGGAGGACACGACGATCTGCTCGCGCGGGACCTGGGCGAGTAGGTGTCCGAGCCGTCGTTCGGACAGGCCGTGGCCGTAGACGTCGGCGGTGTCGAACAGCCGGGCGCCCAGCTCCCATGCGGTCTCCAGGCCAGCGATGGCGGCTGTCTGGTCGGCGCCGGTGGCCCAGCCCATCGGCATGCCGAGGTTGTGGTCGGGGCCGCCGATCGCCCAGCAGCCGATGCCGAGGGCGGGGACGGTGATGCCGGTGCGGCCGAGGGTGCGGGTCGGTAGCGGGTGCGAGGTCATCGGCAGGGCCTCTCGTGAGGGCGGGGATCTCATCATGCGCGCGGCGGGTCGCGGTGCGGGCGCGCTTGCGCCGATCCGGCCAACGGGTTCAGGCGGGCCGGCTGTCGCGGAGGATGGCCTGCCATTCCTCGGTGATGAAGTCGTACAGGTCTCCGGGACGCTCGCACACGAAGACGGGGACGCTGGCGGCCCGGGTGCGGGCGTGGCTGTAGAAGCCGAGCACGGCGGTGTCGTCGAGCCGGTAGAAGGAGAACATGCGATCTCCGGGCCGGTAGTAGATCTCGATGGTCGCGCCCGTGTCGCTGCGCAGCGCGGCGTAGTCGCCTCCGGTGGCGATGATGCGCTGCCGGAGTTCTTCGGTGGTCAGGTCGAAGCGGTCGGCCAGCACCGCGACGGTGAGCTGGTCATGGGGGTCGGCCAGCACCACGCGGATCCGGGCGCCGGGCCGGGCGGCCAGGCGGGCCAGATCGCGGGCGTGCATCCGGGCCCAGGTCTGGCCGTAGGCCATGTAGATGTCCAGCTCGCGCACGTCGGCGAACAGCGCGCTCCATTGCATGTCGGTGAGGTAGGTCGTGCCGATGCGGGTCAGGCCAGCGGCCCGGACATCAGCCAGGATGTCCTCGCTCAGCGGCCGGTGCTCCGGTGTCTCGGCGGCGAGCGCGGCCAGCCGGTTCCACGCGACCAGCCAGCGCGGGTCCTCCCCGAGGTTGATCCCGCACGCCTGCAGGAAGGTGAGCATCAGCGGTTTTCGCGGCAGGCGCTTGCCGCTGAGCATGTCGCCGGTGGTGCTGCGGGGAAGGCTGCGCCCCTGCCGGCGCGCGCGCTGTTCCAGCTCCCGCAGGGACGGGTTGCCCGCCAGCAGTTGCACGCGGCGCAGGCACGCCGCGAGGTCGGCCGCAGTGTGCGCCTGGGTGGGGTCGAGATCGTCTGGAGGCGACACGAGCTTCCTCATCGAGGGCGTGTAACTGTCCGAAACTGTCCGAGCAGTGTAGCGAGGTGATCGCCTGGCAGCGGGCCGATCCCAGGCAGGCGGCTGCGACCTGCGGTGGATGAGTCCGGGTCCGTCCGCGCCTCTTGGCGGCCCCCGTGTGATCGCGTGTGCTGGCCGGGAGGAGCCCGAGGCGACAGGAGCGAGCTGATGACCACGACCATCGCCCACCAGCGCACGGCCATCGTCGACGAGACCTGGGGCGGCCGGCTGATCAGCGCGGTCGAGCACGCCACCGGCCAGCGGCTGGGTCAGGACCAGCGCGAAGAGCTGCTGCGCATCCCCGCCGCCCGGCCGAACCAGCTCGCCCACGCCCTCACCGAGATCGTGCCCGGGAAGGTCAGCGTGACCGGCACCCTCGACCAGCGGCTGCTGATCGCCGAGCGCGCGCCGGACCTGGGCGGCTGGACGTTCGCTGACCTGGAGGGCTGCCCCCACACGGAACGGGACTGGCCAGCCTGGACGGCCGGGAGGCTCATGATCGACCAGCCGGGGGCGTGGCTGTCCGGCGGACAGGTCAGTGCCGACGGCGCCGAGCGGCTGCAGCGGCCGCGCGTGCTGCTGGCCTCGCTGTATCACCCGGAGTGGTTCCCGCTGCCGCGCTTCCCGCTGGCGATCTCCGATCTGGCGCGGGCCGCCCGCCGTACGCTGCTCGGCCAGATCACCCTGGTGGACATGCAGTTGAAGGTGAGCTTCGCCGACCTGCTCGCCTCCATCGCCGCCACCGAGCCCGACATCGTCGGGGTGTCGGCGACGTTCGGCCAGCACGACCTGATGATCGCCCTGTTGGACCACCTGTACGCCTTACCCGCACCGCCGCTGGTCCTGGCCGGGGGCAGCCTCACCGCCCGCAACGAAGCGCTCCTGCTCGACGCCTACCCGCAGCTGCTGATCGGTCGTGGCGCCGGGGAGACCACGATCGCCGACACGCTCGGCCACTACCACGGGGACCTGCCGCTGGCCGAGATCCCGGGCCTGGGCTACGCCGGCGCCGCGCGTGGTGGCGGCCTGGCGGTGCGCCCGCGCCGGCGTACCGCGAAGGTGCCCAACGCCCGCTTGGAGGATTTCCTGCCCGAACTCGACCTGTTGGAGCGCACCCTGGAGTGCCACGGTGTGGCCCAGGCGGAGGCCTCGCGCGGCTGCACGTCGGCGTGCAGTTTCTGCCCGCGCAGCCACAAGGGGCTGTGGGCCGCGGGCTCGGCCCAGCAGCTCGCCGTCGTGCTGCCTGAGCTCACCCGCACCTTCGACCGTCATCCGGACACCTCCAAGACCCTCTACCTGGTCGATGAGGAGTTCTTCGGCCGCGACCCCGACGCCGTCGCCCGCGGCCTGGAGCTGGCGGGCCTGCTGCACGGCGCGGGCTTCGCCTGGGAGTCCTCCTGCCGCATCGATCAGGTCGTCCGGCCGGAGGAAGAGCGCGACTGGCACGTGGAGCGGGCCCGGATGTGGCGGCGCCTGAACGGTCTCGGGCTGCGCCGGATGCTGTTCGGTGTGGAGTCCGGCGTCGACTCCATCCTGGGCCGGTTCAACAAGGACACCACCGGCGAGCAGAACGCCCTGGCGATCCGCACCCTGAGCGCGCTCGGCGTGCCGACCCGCTTCACCTACATCACCTTCGACCACCTGATGGACCTGGACGAGCTGCGCGCCACCCACGCCTTCCAGGGGCGGACCGATCTGCTACTGGCCCCGCAGCCGCACCTGAGCGTGCAGGAGATCGTCGACGGCGTCCGCGACCCCGCCTGGGTCGCCGCACACGCGACCGGCCTGCCCTTCCACACCGGCATCTCCTACATGCTGGTCTCGATAGAGTGCCTGATCGGCGCCGCCTACACGCGAGCGGTCGCCGCGCACGGGCTGAGCGGCGCGATCGACCCCAGCATGGGCCGCGTCGAGGCGCGCTTCGCCGACCAGCGCATCGGCGCCTGCTCCGTGCACGCCCAGATGTGGGTGGATCGCACCTTCGCCCTCGACTACACCCTGAAAAGCCTGGAGAAGATCGTGGACGGGACGCAGCGGGCCGTCCTGCACGCCGCCCGGGTCACGATCCGCGCGGCCGCCTACACGCTGCTCACCGCCATGCTCGACCTCATCGACCACGCCGGCCCCGGCTCGGAGCTGAGCGAGCAGACGCTGCGCGCGCTGATGGACGAACAAGTGGGTCGGCTGCAGAGCGCCCTCAGCGACCCCATCGGCAGGGCTCTGCCGCTGCTGTCTCCCGGCAACGCCGAACTCCTGCGCGCCGAGCACCGGCGCTGGCTCGCCGCAACCGGCTGGCGGCTCATCAACGCCGCCGACGCCTGCGGCACCTGACCGGTATCGGTCGCAACGCGCGAAAGCCAGGGCGAACTGGGCGGCCCCGGGTGAAGATCGAGCCACGACCACCCACACCAGGCGGAGGGGAGAAGACCACCGTGGCGATACGGCAGGAGCACGGGCAGGCGCGGCGGGGAAGGCTGATCGTTTTAGAGGGCGCGGACGGGATCGGCAAGACGACGCTGGCCCAGGGCCTGGCCGACGCCATCTACCACGACGCCCTCGACCACGACCCCGCCGACCAGGACGCCGGCATCTCAACGGTGGCCTCGGCCACGGCTGGGGGCGGGGCCGGGGCGCGGCTGGTGTTCGTGCCGCGCCGGCAGGTCAGCCAGACCTCCCCCTACTCCCGCACCCTGATGACCCAGCTGGCCACCATGCTGTGGCACTCCGGCGATGCCCCCGACCTGC
This sequence comes from Nonomuraea sp. CA-143628, assembly GCF_050942315.1. Taxonomy (NCBI): domain Bacteria; kingdom Bacillati; phylum Actinomycetota; class Actinomycetes; order Streptosporangiales; family Streptosporangiaceae; genus Nonomuraea; species Nonomuraea sp. CA-143628. The sequence goes on along the minus strand of NZ_CP192072.1, from coordinate 13,375,426 downwards.
CCGACGGCTTCTGGGTCACCTTGCAGGCATCCTGGTACAGCGCGCTGCGCACCACCGTGGTGGACCCCGTCCTCGCTGCCGGCCACGACGTGATCATGGACGGCTGGTGGTTCAAGTTCTTCTCCAAGCTCCTGCTGCAGGGCTGGACCCAACCGGACCTCGATGTGATCTTCGGCCGGGTGGCGGGCCCGGACGCGGTGATCGTGCTCACCGCCGACCTTGGCGCCCTGTACGACCGGCGCGGGGACTTCCAGCCCCGCGAGATGGGCATGCACGCTGGCGTGAGCGACTACGGCCGCCAGGCGTTCGTCACCTACCAGCACGACGGGCTGAAGAACCTGCTCGCCTACGCCGACCACCACCGCTGGCCCGTCCTCGACCTCGACGCGGCCGCGCCCGTCACCGACACCCTCGACCTGCTGCGGCCCCTGATCGCCGCGCTTCGACGACCCGAAGGAGAGCCCCAGTGAAGGTGAACGCGCTGGCCGCACACGGCGGACCCATGACCCTGCAGGCACCCAAGCCGCACTACCAGTGGCCCATCATCGACGCCTCCCTGGAAAAGGCGATCCTCGACCAAGCCCACCGCTCCCTATCCGATCGCGACGCCACCGGCATCATCGGCGAGTACGAGCACGCCTTCGCCACCTTCCTCGGCCTGAACCCCAGCCAGGTCGTGTCGATGGCCTCCGGAACCGCCGCCATCCACGCCATGGGCCGCATCCTCGGCCTACGCCCCGGCGACGCGATCCTCGCCCCCGCCTACACCTTCCTGGCCACCGCCTCCCCGTTCGCCTTCGACGGCATCGAGGTCGTCTTCTGCGACGCCGACCCCGCCAACGGGAACGTGACCGCGCAGAGCCTGGCCGATCGCCTGCAACCCAACGTGAAAGCGGTGATCGTCACCCACATGTGGGGCATCCCGTGCCCCATGGACGAGATAGCCGCCTTCTGCGCCGCCCGCGACCTGGCCCTGCTGGAGGACTGCTCCCACGCCCACTTCGCCCGCTGGGACGACCGGCCCGTCGGCACCTGGGGCGACCTGGCGGTCTTCTCCACCAACCAGAAGGCCATCACCACCGGAGAAGGCGGCCTCCTCGTGGCCCGCGAGGCGCGCCTGCGCGAGTTGGCCGTCCTGTACGCCCACTACAACAAACGCTCCCGCGCCGAGATCGACCCCGGCTCCGCGCACTACCCGTTCGCCTTCACCGGCATGGGCCTCAAAGAGCGGATGACCACGCTCGGCGCCGCCATCGGCGTCCACCAACTCGCCCGCGCCGCCCACATCGAGGCCCACCGCCGCCACAACCTCGACACCTTCACCAAGGCGCTGGACGGCAACCCCATCATCTCCCCTATCGTCGCGCCCGAGCGCGGCGCCCACGGCCTGTACGTCCTCGGCCTGCTCTTCCACCCCGGCCAGGCCAACGTAACCCGCGATGAGTTCGTCCGGCTGTGCGTCGCCGAAGGCGCGCTGGAAGTCGACGCGCCCGGCTCCACCCGCGACATCTCCGCCGAGCCGCTGTTCGCCCGCCGCGACCCGCACGCCCCCTGGACACCCGCCCCCATCCACCCGGTCGACCTGCCCGGCGTCGCCGCCTTCCAGGACACCTTCATCAAGATCCCCGCCTGGGGGTACCCCGGCGATGAGGAACTGCTGGACGGCTACATCGCCGCGCTGGCCAAAGTCAGCGAGCACGTGGCCCGATGACCACCCACCCCGACACTGGCAGCGGCGCCAGCGCGGAGATCCTCCCGCCGGTGCCGGAAGTGGTCGACGCCGACTTCACCCCCGCACACATCCTCGCCGAGCTACCCCGCACCGACCACCCCCCGGCGCCGAAACCAATCGCGGGAGTGGCCGAAGCGGCCCTGGGCGGCCGCTGGTGGCAGCCCGGCCCCACCGCCCCGGCCGTGCCATGCGGCACCAAACCCGACACGTCACCCGGCGCGCCGCCTGACACCCCGGCCGGCACCGCGACCGGCACGGCAGGCGACGCGGCAGGCGACGGGGCGTCATCGGCCGAAGGCTGCAATACGCAATTGCTGCACCGCTTCGAGACCGCCCAGCTGTGGCGGCCGCCGGTCGAAGCCCACACCCGCGCCCTCACCCCGGCCACGGCGAAGGCGTGGCTGCTGCTCGCCCGCCACTGGCTCGGCGTCAACGCCGCCAGCGGCGACCTGCGTTTCCTCAACGCCGCCTGCAAGCTCCTGGGAACCGTCTGGATGCGCCGCCGCGCCGACCGGTGGAGCACGCCGGATCTTCTGCCGGACCTTCAGGCCACCGCCGCCCTGGTGGACGACGCCTGCGCCGAGCTGGCCGATCGCCTCTCCCGCCGCGCGCTGCCACCCCTAACCGCGCCGGCCTCGCCCGCCCTGGACGGTGAGCCCCTCGAGGGTCCGGCCTGCGGGATGCTGAAGACCGTGATCCTGGCCGGGGCCGGATCCAGCAGCCCATCGGCCTTCCTCGCCCACGCGCGAAGCCTCGACATCGAGGCCTCGGCGGTGTGCTGGTACGGCTCGCCGCCCGCGCCGGCGGCGAGCTCGGCCTACGACAGCGCCTGGTACCCGCCCGCGCCCCCACGCCCGCCCCGCCCAGCCCCGGACCTGCCGGCCACCCAGGCGCACGTCACCGGCTGGAAGGACGCCGCGGCCGTCCTGGCCCGGTGGCAGCCGGACCTGCTCATCCTGCTCGGCATGCCGATCGTCCCGCCAGAGATCCTGGGCATCCCGACGGTGGGCACCCTCAACGCGCACAACGGGGCGCTGCCCACCTACCGCGGCATGGACGCCGTCGCCTGGGCCCTGCTCAACAACGACCCGATCATCTGCACCGTCCACCAGGTGACCGCCGGCGTCGACACCGGCCCTGTCCTGCTCACTCAGCCCGTCCTCCTCGCCCCGACGCCGACCCTGCGTCAACGGGTGAAGGCTGCCCAGCTCACCCTGCTGGCGGCCGTCACCGCCCACACCGCCACGACCGGTCACCTACCCGACGGCCACCCCCAGAGCCCGCACCTGGCCAGGCAGTTCTATCGCCTGCACCCCCACCTCAAGCGCATCATGAACGCATCCCCCTACGGAACGGGAGACCAGCGATGATCACCACCGCGCACCCCACCTTCCGCGGCCTGCGCGACCTCGACTGGAGCGACACCGGCGCCATCCTGGACGGTTGCCAGCCCGTCTACGACGCCATCACCGCCGAACCCGGCTTGCTGGCCGCCCTGTTGAACGCAATCCCCGGCGACCCCGCCCTGGCCGGCATGTGCGAACGCTACGACTTCCTCGACAAACTCGTCCTGTACGCCGACGGCGACATCCGCATCCGGCTGCACCTGTACCGGCCCGGCTACTACGACCGGCCCCACCACCACCGCTGGTCGTTCTTCTCCGGCATCTACCGCGGCCAATACCTGCACCGCATCTTCGGAGCCGACACCGACTTCGGCGAGCACACCGACCCCCGCACCCTCACCCCGATCCTGGTCCGCCGCGAACGCACCGGATCCAGCTACGCCCTGGACCACACCACCGTCCACACCGTCCAAGCCGACGCCGACACCATCTCCATCCTGGTGCGCGGCCCCGCCACCCGCGACCGCTTCCTCATCCTCGACACCGAGAACGGCACCTGTTTCTGGGTGTACGGCGCGGCCAGCGAAACACCCGAACAGCGAGCGGCCAAGCAGATGAAACCCAGCCAGCTCGCCGACACCATCCGCCGCGTCGAACACCTGACCGGCCTCACCAACAGCCAGGAGCAGTAGATGCCCGACGACCTCATCCAAGGGGCGCTGTTCGGCAGCCTCGACGACGAGCCCGCCGCCCCCGCCCCAGCGCCGGGCGAGCTACGCGTGTGCGCCCTCAACATCAACAACCCGCGCGTGCCACGCGCTCAGCAGACCCTGTCGTGGTTGCTGGCCAGCCGCAGCAACGTGCTGGTCCTGACCGAGCTCAAGCCATCCGACGGCGCCAAGCTGATCATCAGCGGGCTGGCCGCCGAAGGCTTCGAGGTCTGCCTTCCGCCGGGCTGGGCCGGCGGCTCCTACTTCACCGTCGTGGCCACCCGCGGCATGCCCCAGACACCCGTGGATGGGCCGGGCGACCCCCGCGCCGTCGCCGTCGACGTCGAGCACGACGACAAGCAGATCCGGATCATCGGCCTGTACGGGCCCACCAACGGCATGACCACCGACAGCAGCGACCGGCGCCGCGCCTTCCAAAAGACGTTCCTCGAATACCTCCACGCCATCCACCGCCCGAAACTCCTGCTGGCCGGCGACATCAACGTCGTCGAACCCGGCCACCAACCACCCCTGACCTCCTTCGAAGAACACGACTACGCCTTCTACACCGGCCTGCAACGCCTCGGCCTGGCCGACGCCTTCCGCCAAGCCCACCCCGCCGTGCACGAGCACAGCTGGATCAGCGACCGCTACGGAGCCCAGCGCCTGGACCATCTGTTCGCCACCCCGGCCACCGGCACGCTCGTGAACTGCGCCTACGACCACACCCCCCGCACCAGCCACATCACCGACCACGCCGCCCTGCGCGCCACCTTCATCCTGGACGCCCCCGCGTGAGCCCCACCACCGTGCACTGCTTCAGCTACCTGGCCGCCACCCACACCCTGCACGTGGACGACTACCCGAAGATCAACTACGGGGTCGAGGTCCACGCCACCGACCGATTCATGGCCGGCGACGGGCCGCTCATCGCGGGCATGCTCACCGCGCTCGGCCACCCGGCCGCGCTGTTCAGCAACCCGGTCGCCGACGATCCCGACGGCCACACGATCACAGCGCGGCTCCAGGACTGGGGTGTCCGCCACCACCCCGCCCCCGGCACCGTCGCGTACACCCGGGTCAACACGGTCATCGCTGACCAGGCCGGGAATCGGACCTGGTTTTCCGGGCTCAACGGCATCACCTCCGAGCTTGACGGCATCGCCCCGCGAGTCTTCGCTGCCGCGCCGACCGTCTACCTCGACTGCTACGAGGTCCTGGGCGAAACGCCCCGCCCCCTGCTGGACGCTGCTCTGCGTGCCCGACGTCGTGTCGTCGTGAACCTCGGCGGATCACCGGTCCCGGCCTGGATGCGAGCGGCCGTCCAGCCGCACGGTCGCGTCAGCGTCCTGCAGAGCAACGCCGACGAGCACCACCCGGCCCAGGCTGAGCAGACGCTGCGTGAGCTGACCGAGCTCGCCGTCGCCGACCTCGTTGTGGTCACCGTCGGGCGCAACGGCGCGATCGGCCGCACCCACACCGGCGAGTTCTTCGCGGTCCCAGCCCTCGCGGTGGTCGTCCATCAGGTACAGGGGGCCGGATCAGCGTTCAGCGCCGCATTGGTTCACGCGCTGTGCCAAGGAGCAGCCGCCGAACAAGCCGCCTCGTTCGCCTGTCGGGCGGGCAGCCTGTGGTGCAGCCGAACCCCGCACGGCCCGCTGCCGACGCTCGTCGACCTCCAGTCGCACCAGCTCGGTTAGCTGACGGGAGCCAACTCCAGAGCGCTGGTGAGCTTGGCCATGAACCGGAACATCTGCGGGTCGAACTCGCCCACCCACGCCGCCTCATCATCCAGGGCGAACCATCGGCACGCCGAGAACTCCGCCGGATCGGGGACGATCTCCTGCTGCTGACTGGCTGAGAAGACGAACCACAGCGTCACATCGATGTGCGAGTGCGGCGGCCTGGTCTCGGTCACGGTCAAAAAGAACGGGGCCGACCCGAACCGCGGGTGGAAAGGAGGAGCGATCTGCAACTCCTCATCCAGCTCCCGCACGACCGTCACCTGCGGATTTTCGTATTCGTCGACGTGCCCGCCGGGCATGAGCCAAGCCTTCGCCTTCGCGTGATCTACGAGCATCAGGGTTCGCTCCGCCTCGTCCAAGAGCGCGGCATAAACCGCTAGATGCCGGTGCGGAGTCGCAGGCTTGGCTGTGCGGAACAGCGGATGACCGGCATCGATCCAGTCCAGCATCCACTGCTGATCGGACGCCTCTCGCTCGTCATACGGCGCGACGGCCTGCACGAGGTCTCGAACAACGCGTCGCGGGTCATGCTGAATGCCGTGCATCGGACACCTTCCGCTGATGAGATCTGGTGAACCTTCTGCCCCTCCACGCTCACCAGTGCAGGCACCCTACCGACCACAGGCCACCGCACGCCCGGCCATCAGCAGGACTCGTCAATCGGCGAGTCCTCCTCCGGCAAGAGCCGCCCAGCCGCAAGAGGGAAACGAGATCCCCAGCCGATGTGGAGGCACCCGACAGACCCCTGCGCCGCAGCACGAAGATCCATCTGATGCGGTGGGACACCGACTCGGCACCCAGAGCGGGAGGCGACGCGCGATCAACACCGCAGGGAGAACGTCGTTCAGCGGGCTCCAGTCAACCAGCCAGGGCCAGCTTGGCCGACCGCGCGAGAGATGTAGGGGCCGACCAGGCGCGCGGCCTCGGCCAGCGGATACCACGCGGCGCCAAGCACTTCGGACTCCTGGATGTCGCCCACGTCCGCGAGCATCGTCACGAAGGCATAACCGATGTCGAGGTGATGGTGGGCAGGCTCGTCCTTGTCCGGCCGCGCTGGCACCCGGCCGTAGTCGACGTACACCGGGGTCTGCGACGCTGGAACGATCTGGCCGGCATCGACACCGGTTTCCTCGAGCAGTTCGCGCATGGCTGCGCCGATCAATGTGGTGTCGGTGGGCTCGAGATGGCCTCCTGGCTGAAGCAGGAGCCCGTATGCACGATGATCCACAAGGAGGATCTCGCTGCCGCCGCCACGAGTCAGGAGCGCGCCGACGGTCACATGCATGGGGAACGTCCGGCGTGAGGCGAAGCCGTCGCCATTCGCCAGCATGCTCAGCGGCTCACCCAGCGACTCGGCCTCCTCGGGATACCGTGCGAGATAGGTAGACAGAGCAGCGCCTATGTCCGCATCATTGATGGGCATCGGCAACCTCCACATCAACCCGGGAGCCCAGCCCGGCAGGAGCTCCTGCATCGCCGGGACGAGCGGAACGAGACGGCGGCTCTGCAAGCGTATGCCGCTGAGAGGGATCGCACTCTACGAGCGCGAAGCAGGGACGGGACAAGCGCGAAGCAGAGACGGGCAGGGGTTTCTCTTGCCAGCAGCAGAGGCAAACAGGCGGCGCCACCGGGCGCTTGGCTGGCACACCCATTCCATCTGAAGTAACGGATGGTGGGAGGCCATCGGATGAAGACCTCGTCCACGGCAGGTGCTTCCCGCGAAAACCACCGAAACGTTCCATGCTCAATGCGCGGCTTCTCGCCCGGCAACACCAATCTGCCCGCTAGAAACACATCGTGTCCGCCAGCAGCCCACTGCCTCGCATCCATACCGCCGCACGTCCCGGTGTCGCCCACAGCCTGAACGAAGATCTCATCATCACGTTGCCGAACGCGGTCATCGTGCTGGACGGCGCCACATCCGTCGAGCACGGCCCCGGCAGCGGCGGCTGGTACGCCGACGTCCTCGGCCGCGCCCTGGCCCGGCGGCTGCCCGCGCCTCGGTGCTCGCTGCCTCATCTGCTGGCCGACGCGATCGCCGACATCGTCCGCACCCACCAGCTCCAGCCCAGCCGCTCCCCTTCCGCCGCGCTCACCATGACCCGCTGGGACGACAACCATGTCGACGCCCTCGTGCTCTGCGACACCACCCTGGCCGTCCTCGATGGCGACAACGAAGTCATGCTCCTGCACGATGATCGGCTGCACCGCATCGACAACCCCGTGCGCGCCGCTTACCTGCGCTCCATCGGAGACGGTGCCTCGTTCGACTCCGAGCGGCTGCGGGAGATGCAGGCGATCACCCGCGCCCACCGCAACCGGGACGGCGGCTACTGGGTCGCCGAAGCCACCCCCGACGCCGCCTTCCACGCCCTCTGCCACAGCTGGCCGCGCGAGCAGGTACATGCACTAGCCCTGGCCACCGACGGGGCCGCCAGCGCTGTCACCCCCTACCAGGTGATGTCCTGCTGGCCCCAGCTCATCGCCGCCGTCCTTGAGCACGGCCCCGACACCGTTCTCGACGCCGCCCACCACGCCGAGGCCGGCGACCTGCGGGCCCGCCGGTGGCCGCGGTTCAAAGTTCACGACGACAAGGCGCTGGCCATCGCCGACTTCACCACCCCTTCGGGAGCGGCTTCATGAGCAGTCCACGTCTGCCCGGCACCGGACTCCCCCTACATTCCGTCAGCGTCGCCGGGGCCGCCGTGCGCCCTGACGGCCGGATCCTAGCCATCCGCCGCCGCGACAACGGCGCGTGGCAGCCGCCTGACGGCGTCCTTGAACTCGGCGAGAGCCCGCAGGACGGGGTCCGCCGTGAGGTGGCAGAGGAAACCGGGCTCATCGTGGAGCCGGAGGTGCTGACCGGTGTGTACACGAACATGACGGCCGGGGTGATCGCGCTCGTCTTCCGCTGCCATGTCGTCGGCGGCTACTCCTGCTCCAGCGACGAGGCTGCCGAGGTCGCCTGGCTCACCTGCCACGAGGTCCGCACGCTCATGAGCGAGGCCTTCGCCATCCGCCTCCTGGACGCCTTAAGTTTCCAGGGCGCACCGGCCGTCCGCGTTCATGACGGGGTGCGCCTGCTCGTCTGAGGCCCCGGCAGATGAGGACCCGATCGTTACCCTGGTGAGACAGGCACCGGATCCCCCCAAACGGAGGACGATGTGCTCGCTGCCTCCTCGATGAAGCACGGCGGCCGCACCTATCGCCAGGACAGGAGTGGCGGATCAAGTGCCGGTGTCGGCGCGGTCGTTGTCGCCGAGGTCGCGGGTAAGCCGGCGCAGGAGCGGCCCGTACTCGGGATGGGCCGCCCGCGCAACTGCGCGAGCTGGGGCTGACGCCCTGAGCGACCCTGCGCAGCGCTCGGTAAGGGAGACGGTGGAGTAGCCCGGTGATAGCCTGCTGGCGTTCCGGCGAGCAGCCTGCCGCGGCACCGACTCCCGTGCTACTCACCCGCGCTCTGGTCCGCACTTTCGGCGAGGGTCTCCAGCCGGTTCTGGAACGCCGCTTGGACTGGGCCGTGTGGCAGGCGCCGGGAGAAGGACTGCAGCAGGTCGGTGACGCGGCTGGAATCCACCGTGGCCATTAGGTCGGCGGCTCGTCCCGCGTTCTCCAGCGCGCCGTCGAGGTCACCCTGTTCCACCTGGGCGCCTGCGATCGCGGTCAGGCCCAGGGCGGTGTCGCGGGTGTAGTCGAGGCTGCGTCCGGCCTGGCCTTCTTCGAGTAGCCGTACGGCGATGTCGCAGCGGCCCAGGCCGACGAAGCCAAGCCCGACCTCGATCGTGTGCGAGGGGCGGCGCATCCAATACGCCCAGGCCGGGTCCTCGTCGGGGTCGCGGCGCTCCCAGTGCGCATCGGCGCGGGCGAGGACCTTGATGGCCTGGGCGGCTTCACCGGCGGCGGCGTGCGCGCGGACCTGCCAGGCGTCCAGCATGGCATGGACAGTGCGGGAGGAGCCGGGGCCGATCCGCTCGCGCGCGGTCTGCAGCAGGTTGATGGCGGTGCGGCCGTCTCCGGCGTAGCTGTGCTGCATGGCCATCAGGGACAGGATGTAGGCGCCGGTGAGGGTGTCGCCACCGGCGGCGGAGGTGCGCAGCCCGGCGTGCCAGTAGCGTTCGGCGGCGGCGTGCCGGTCGGCGTCGAAGGCGCACCAGCCGGCCAGCCGCAGCAGTTCCCCGGCGGCGGCCAGGAGCCGCTGCTCGATGAGGCCGCCGTAGCGGGCCTGCTCCAGCAGCCGGTGAATCAGCTGCAGGTCGGCCTGGGCCAGGGTGAGGCAGTAATCGCCGCCGATCAGGTCGTCGAGGTGCCAGAGCTGGTGGACGCGGCTTTCCACCCAGCCGGCCAGTTCGGCATCCACGATGCCGTGGTCGGCGGTGTGGCGGAGCTTGCTGGTGGGGATGGTCGGCACGGCGGGCACGGCCGCCCAGGCGGTGGCCAGGTCGGCCGCTTGCTGCCCGGTGAGCAGCAGGTACGCGCGGCGGTCGTCGTCGGAGATGTCGGTCATGCATCCCACTAAAGTCAGCGTGTTCTTCGCGGTGTCGGTGGTCCAGCCTTGATCGATGCGTTCCATGCCGTCAACGGTCAGCAGCCAGGTGGGCCAGGGCAGGGCGGCGATGGTGTGCGGATCGATGCCGACTTCGGCGGCGATGGCCAGTTGGGCGGGCAGGTCAGGAACGGCCAGGCCGTGCTCCCACCGCCAGACCTTCTGCCGGTTGGCCGCCATGTTGACGCCCGCTCGGCGCTGCACGACCTGTGCAAGGTCGGTGAGGCTCCATCCGCGCTGCTGGCGCAGGCGGGTCAGGGGATGGCGGGCCAGAGGCTGATCGCTCATCGCAACTCTCAAAGGACGGGAAGACTACAGCGGGACTACAACCGAGTCCTGGCTTCAGGCTCTGACGCGCGCTTGGCTGGGGCCAGAACGTCGTGGGGTGACAGCTTAGGGCAACAACGCTGTGCTCACCTGTCCATGCAGGGAGGTCGTGATGACAGGCCCTCAGAGCGTGATGCCGGAGCGGAACGCCGGCGAGCTAGTGAGCGAGGGCGGCGCTGCCCTATCAGGTGGTCCGGCCGGAGATACGGGCTCGGTCCGGGAATCGACACTGGGCCTGGATCGGTGGCGCCTGCGCCTGAGCGGCCCGGGCGAGCTGGTTGCCGACGTGCTGGACGTGCTCGCGCCGCCCTGTGCGGTCAGCGATGCGCACGCCGACCACGAGGGCCACGGCTGGACGATCCGCGTCGACTACGACAGTGCGGGCCGTCTGCCCGGCATGCGGGAGGCGGCGGCCCTGTTCGAGGATCTGCCCGTGGTCACCGTGGCGAGTACGGCGCGGCTGGCGGTCCGGCATGCCGCTGACGGGCGGCTGCACCTGGTAGGCAGTTATCGTCCGGGCAGCTGGGTGGCGGCGCTGGAGGTGGCCGCGGCCGAACGCACGACCCGGGTGGTCGTCCCGGCCGAGGGGCCGGGGCGGCGGTGGCCGCGCTGGCTGGCGCAGTTGTTCTTTGCCAGCCGGATGCTCGGCCGGTGGCGGCTGCTGCACGCCTCGTCCGTCGCTGTGGACGGCAGGGCCGTGTTGTTCGTGGCCGCCTCGGGGGGCGGCAAGTCGACGCTGGCTCATCGAGCGTGTGCCGAACTCGGCGCAGCCTTCATGGGCGATGATCTGACGATGGTCGATCCCGGCGGGCTGGTGGCCGGGTGGCCCACCCGGGCCGCGGTTCCGCTGGCGCTGGCCAGGACGGGAGATGGGCGGCCGCTGCGGCAGGGCACGCGTTCGCGCCGGGTGTTCACCGCAGAGGAGCACCGCCGGACGGTGTCGTACGCGCCGCCCGCACCGATCGGCCTCGTGGTGCACGTCGTCTCTGGCAGCGGCGGCGGGCAGCCCGTGACGGCGGCCGCGATGCCCCGAGCCGACCTGCAGACGGTCGCCGAGCGCGCGCTGGCTTCGCCCGCGCAGCAGTTGTACTCCACCGACCTGCTGGGCCTGACCGGCGGCCCCCCGCACATTCGGATGGCCTGGCCCGACGACGACTGGGCGCGTCGGCTGGACGGCGCGGCCGGTGTGCGGCTGAGCGTCGCGGATCTGCCGGCGCTGGCGCACCTGCCGGTGTGGCCGGTGCTGGAGCCCTGGCTGGCCTGGAGCCGGCCATGAGCAACACCGCGATCATCACGTCCGCGCAGACCGTGCAGACTGTGACCGTGCGCAGCGGCGGCCGGGCGCTGACAGTGACCGCCGGCGACGCGCTGATCTCCGGCTGGCCGACGATCGCGCCGCACGTGCCCGGCGCGTCGGCCACCGTGCGGGTGTGCCGCCCGAGCGGGGCCGCCGTGAACGTGCCCGCCCACCTGGCCGAGGCCCGCCGCCTCATCAACGCCCACCTGCACGTGCTGCATCTGGGCTACGACACCCTGGCCGTGCACAGTGTGGCCATGTACCGGCCCGGCACGGGCGTGGTCGTGCTGCTCGGCGGGCACGGCGCGGGCAAGACCCTCACCGGGACGGCCCTGGGCCTGCGCGGCTGGCGATGGCTGTCGGGGGACGTGACCCTGCTCGACGCCCCCGCGGCCGGTGGTGTCAGCGTCCGCGGCGGTACCGGCGCCATCATCGCCCGCCGCACCGCGCTGCGCCGCTGGTTCCCCGGCCTTGCCGTGCCCGAGGCCGGGCCGGGCCTGCTTGACCTGCACGATCGCCAGGACCGGCCTCCGTTCATGGGCGCAGGCACCTCTCCGATCGTGGGTCGGGTGGCCGCTGCGGCCCTCATCGACGTCACCGGCGATCCCAGCCGCGGCCCCGGCGGCGATGAGATCCAGCTCCTGGAGCCGCACACGGCCGAGACCGTGTGGTGGACCGGCAGCGGCCATCTGCTGGATCGCGTCCGCGCCGAGCCCGGCGCGCTGCCGTTGCGCGCCCTGGAGGGCGAGCGTGAGCTGCTGCGCCGGGCCCGCCTGGTGCGCACCGTGGCGCGCGACCTGCCTGTGCATCTGCTGTGCGGCACGCCGCACCGCATCGCCGAGCAGGTCGAGCGGCTGGCCGGAAGGACCTGAAGCGATGCCCGCTCTCGCCCCGCCTGCGTACGCCGTACCGCGCGTGGAATTCCGCGACGGCCAGGCCCGGCTGCTGCCCGCCCGGCCGGTGCCGCCCGAAATGACGCGCCCCCGCTACAGCATCGTCTCGCCCGGCACCGAGCGGCGGCACCTGGCCGACAGCGTCATCGCCCCCCGCCTGGCCGGATACATGAGCCTGAGCGGTGATGCTGAGCGCGGCTGGGCGCTGGCGCCCGTGCCGCACGGCGCCGCCTGGCGGCCCACCCCGGAGACGGAGTTGGCCGCACCGCCCGGCACCGGCTTGGCCGCCGCGGCGCTGGCCCGCTTCGCGCAGATGGCGCTGCTGGGCCTGGACCGGCTGCCGCCTGGCACCGACCTGCGCCAAGCCGTGGTGGTGGTCGGCTCCGGCCCTGTCGCCCTGGGCTGCGTTCTGGAGCTGTACCGGCGCGGCTGTACGGCCATCACCGTGCTGACCTCCCGCGCCGACGCCCCGATCGGCCACGCGCCGGGGGCCCGGTGCGTCACCGCGCTCCCGCCCGGCGGCGCCCCCCTGGTCATCGACGCGACCGGCATGCCGCAGCGGGCGATCGCGCTGCTGGCTCCCGGCGCGGTGCTGGGCCTGCTCGGCACGCCCACCGCCGATGAGGTCGTGCCGCTCGCGGCCGTGCACCGCTCCTTCTGGACCGTGGTCGGCATGCACGAACTGGCCAGACTCGGCCACCACAGCTATCCGGCCGCCTACCGCACAGCACTCACGTGGCTGCGGTCCCTGCCCGCCACCCTGCTGGAGTCCTGGTGCCGCATCGTGCCCGGTGAACACGCCGAAGATGCCTACCGCGCGCTGGCCGGACACCGCCTCCCCGGCCCCGTGACGATCTTCGATTGGGGGACGTGATGCAGCCGATCGGCTTGTACAGCATCTCGGTGCGCGGCCTGGCCGTGCCCGACCTGCTGGCCTGGGCCGCCGCCTGCGGCATCCCGTTCGTGCACCTGCGGGGCGGGCCACGCGGTGTGGCGCTGGCGGCGCGAAGCGACGACACCGTGCGCGCCTGGGCGCGCGCCGCGCAGGAGACCGTGCCGATCACAGGGGTGACGGCCGACGTTGACCTGGCCGACCTACTGATCGGCGGCCCCGCCGTGCGCCGGCAGGCCGCCCAGGAGGTGACCCGGCTCGCCCACGCCACCCGGATTCTGGGCGGCGCATGGGTCCGGCTGCTGGCCCGCACCCCGTTGACCTGTCGGCAGCTCACCGGCGCCGCCGTGCTGCCAGCGGCCGAGGTGCCGCTGCTCGCCGAGCTCCACCACCCCCAGTGGATGGCCGCCGACCTGCTGATGGCCCTGCTCGATGCGTCCGGCCCCACCGGCGGGCTACGCTTGCTGGCCGACACCGCGCAACTGGCGGCCGCGCTGCCCGCCGATGGGGCTGTCCCGGCGTGGCTGGACCTGATCGCAGACCATGCGCCCGTGCTGCATCTGTCCGATCGCGGAACCGGCCTAGCTGGGCGAGGGCCTGCCCTGGTCGCCGCCGCCGCCCAGACCCGGATCCACCACGGGCTGCCGCTACAGGTGGCCGTGGAGTGGACCGGCCCTGACCGGTCGCCGCGCGCGTGCCTGGCCCGCTACCGGGCCGCCACCGCCTGGTGGCGCACGAGCGAAGGGAGGCGGTGATGGGCGTTGCCGCGCCGCGCCGCGGCTGGGTGGTGATCAGCGACTATCCGCGCTGGCCCAGCCCGTACTTCGCCGAACTCCAGCGTCATGTTCCGCCGTCGTTGCCGCTGGCCTTCTGCCCCGGCCTGCAGGAGCTGCCTGCCCAGCCCGATGGCCCCGCCGTGGTCAACCTACATCGGCTCAAGCGGCTCTACCGCGCAGCGGACGGCCGCCGCACCCCGCAGGCGGCCGCGGCCATGCTGGAGCGGCTGGCCGAGCTGCGCGCGGGCGGCTGGCGCCTGGTGTGGACGGTGCACAACCTGCTGCCCATCGATGGCGGCCCGCCCACCGAGGCCGACCAGCAGGCCGCCCATGGGGTGCTGGAGCTCGTCGACGCGGTCGTGACCCACACCCGCGCCGACGCCGCCCACCTAGCCACCGTGACCCGGGCGCCGATCACCGTGGCCGGATGGGCGGGCCTGACCGCTTCCCGCCCTGGCGGGGAGCCCTCGCCCGTCGTCGAATCGCTGGCCCGCTACCTGAGGGACGCGCCGTACGCGGTGCTGATCCTCGGCAACCTGACCGGCTACAAGGGCCTGGACCTGGCCGCCGCAGCGTTCCTGGAGGCCACCCGGCGAGCCCGGCTGCTGATTGCCGGGCCCGGCCGCGACAGCCGCGTCACCGCCCGCCTGGCCGCGCTCGCCGCGGCCGGCGGCGGACGCATCCTGCTGTATGCCCAGCGGGTCGAGCCCGCGCAGGTGCCGCTGCTGTACCAGGCGGCCGACGCCGCCCTGTGCCCCTACCGCGTCGACGGACCGTGGCAGTTCTTTACCAGCGTGCTGTATCCCGGCTCGGTCGGCACCGCGCTCGCCTTCGGCACCCCGGTCATCGCCCCGGCCCTGCCCGCCATCGCCGAAATGACCACCGGGCGTCCCGCCCGCCTCTACCGGCCCGCCGACGGGCCGGGCCCGGCGCTGGCCGCAGCCGAAGCGGGGGGACGTACCCCGGCCAGGCCTCCGGCCGACGACGCAACCACCCGCTGGCGGGCCGTCGGCGCCGCCTACCAGTCCCTGTTCGACCAGCTCACCCAGCCGTCTGCCAACCGAGGAGAGACCCGCCGTGCCTGAGGACGTCATCGTGGCCACCCCGCTCGAACAAGACGCCGTCGCCACCGTCTTGGCCGACCGGTACGGCCTGACCGCCCACGCCATCGCCCGCCAGCCGATCGGCCAGGTCACCATCAACTACCGGGTCACCCTCACCGACGGGCGGCAGGTGTTCGTCAAGCGCTACCCCGACCCCATCCGCCTCGATCCCGCCCGCCTCGACGACGAGCGCGGCGCCATCCGGCTGGCGACCGCCGCCCTGCAGGCGGGCATCCCCGGCGCGCCCGTGCTGGCCAACCGATGGGGCGAGGACCTCGACACCAGCAGCTCACTGGCGGTATCGGTGTGGGACTGGATGCCCGGCCACGTCGCCGCCCATCTGGCCCCGGCCCAGCTGGCCACCGCCGGTCGTACCCTGGGCCGCCTGCACGCCGTCTTCTCCGGCCTGACCGCCGAGCCCGACCTGGTCATCGGCGGCCGCCCCGACGCCGCCCACGCCTGGCGCCACGTGGACCTGCCCGGCCTGCGCGCCACCATCGACCGCCTGCTGACCCTCATCGACCAGCGTGAGCGCGACGGCCACGCCGACGCCTTCGACAGCCGCGCCCGCCACACCCTGACCGAGCGGCGCGCGATGCTGACCCGCATCCCCGCCCTGATGGCCGACCTGCCGGAGCAACTGACCAGCCAGCTCATCCACGGCGACTACGCCCCGGTCAACCTGCTGTGGACCGGCGACACCCTCACCGCGGTGCTCGACTACGCCCCTCCCGTGCCGTTCCTGCTGGCCTACGACCTCGGCCGGATGGCGTTCTACCCGCACACCGTCACCCACAGCGTCACCGGCAGCCCCACCTGGCCGGACGCCGCGGCCACCTTCGTCGCCGGCTACCTGAGCGGCCACCCGGCCGTCCCCGCCGCCGACGTGCGCGCCTGCGGCCGCATCGCCCTGCTGCAGCTGCTCACCAGCCTGTACGGAGTCAAGCAGCACTACCTGAAGCCGGGCCTCGACCAGCAGGCGCTGGATGAGTTCTGGCTGCTACGCCACCAGGCAGTCCGCACCCTGCTGGACCACCTCGACGCGACCGACACGCTCCTGGCCGACCTGACCGGCACCTGAACCCGCACGCCCCCCGCACCCCCCGACCCTTTATGGGAGACCCCTGTGACCACCGACACCGCCATCCCGTCTGCCACCACAACCTGGGAGGTAGCCGACGGCCCGATCACGCCCGCCGCCATCGAGGCCGAAGCGGCCGCCATCGCCGCCCGCCACCAGCTCCGCCTGCACCGGCCCGGCCCGCAGGCACACCTGCAGCTGACCGATCCCGGCGGCACCGTCCTCGTCACGGTCCGCTGGCGGCACGCCACCCTCGCGCGCCCCGACACCCTCAGTCACGTCCTGCCCGACCAGCCGCGCCTGCAGATTCTCATCGACGCCCACCCCGGCGGCCAGGCCGCGGCCGACGACCTGCACGCCGAGCTCCGCCAGCAGACGCGCCGCTACGACCCGGCCGAACTGCGCGCGATCACCGCGTCCATGCCGCTGCTGGCCCGCCACGCCACCCCGGACACGGCCCTGTCCACCTGGGCGGTCATCGTCCGTGACCACTACGTGGAAAACACCCTCGCCCTGCTGCTGGCCATCCAGCACTGCGGCGTCCCGCCCCAGTGGATCTACGCACTGGCCAAGGGCGACCGCACCCAGGGCCGCGACCGCATCCACGCCACCCTGACCGGCCTCGGTTGCGCCAGCGGCGTGCTGGACAACACGGCGATCAACGCGCCGGACAGCCACGCCGCCGACCTGACCCAGGCACTGGCCCAGGTGGACGCGTTCATCGACGCCGCCCACGCCGCCGGACGGCCGGTCCTGGTGATCGACGACGGCGGACTGATCGCCCAAGGCTACGGCCGCCCGGACGCGCCCCGGCGCATCAACGCGGCGCTGGAGCTGACCGTCTCCGGCCTCAAACGCATCGACGCCGCCGGACCGCTGGCCATCCCGGTGTTCAACCTGGCCCGCTCCGCGGTCAAGACCCGGCTCGGCTACCCCGAGATCGCCGACGCCTGCCTGCGCCGCCTACGGGCGCTGCTGCCCGCCGTCAAGACCATCGGCCGGCCGGTGCTCGTGCTCGGCTACGGCACGCTCGGCTCGCGCCTGGCGGCCGCGCTGCACGCGCACGGCTGCCAACTCCACGTCGTCGACCCCGACTCGCTGGCGCTCATCGCCGCCGCCGAGGCCGGGCACGCCACCTACCGCACCGCGGCAGCCGCGCTGCGCACCGTAGCGCCGCTCATCGTCGCCGGCACCACCGGCGACAGCGGGGCTCTTCCGGAAGAGGCGATCACGCTGCTGCCCGACGGCGCCATCCTGGCGCCCTTCGCCACCGCCGACTTCGCCCCCTTGACCAGCGGCACGACACCGGCCCGGCAGAGCGACCACATCCCTGGCGTCGGCCGCCGCTACCAGCTGCCCACCGGAGCCGAGATCACGGTGCTCGGCGACGGCCGCTCCCTGAATCTGTTCGAGGCCGACGCCATTCCCAACCAAGGCTACGACGCCTACCGCGCCGGCACCCTCATCGCCGCCAAAGCGCTGTGCGCCCAGGCCGCCACGCTGCCGCCCGGCGTGCACACCACCCTGGTCGACACCACCATCGCCGCCTCCGGCCTGTACGACGACTACTACCGCACCTATCTGACCAGTCAGGCAGCCACACCCACACCGGCGCTGACCGTGCGCGAACCATCCGCCGTGGCCGGGCTGAGCGCGTGCGTCGTCGGCTACGGCGCCGCCGGCCGCCTGCACGCAGGCATTCTCACCGCCGCTGGCGCCGAGTTGACCATCCTCGACCCCAAACACCAGGACCTGCCGCGCACCTGCCGCAGCTTCCACCACAACATCGACGACCTGCCCGAAACCCGACCGATCAACCTGTGGTCGGTGTGCTGCCCCACCGCCGAGCACCTACCCGTCCTGCGCTCTATCCTCGCCCGCGACCCGGCCGCGCGCATCCTGCTCGAAAAGCCCGCCTGCCAGGCCCACGAAATCGCCGCCCTGGCCGAACTGCTCGACCGCCACCCCCGCGCCCGCCTGATCGTCACCGACCAATACCAGCACGCCGCGGCCCTCGACGGCGTCACCGGCCTGCTGGCCGACCACGCAGGCGGCCCGATCGACCACCTCACCGTCTCCTTCACCAAGGACCGGACGTCCGACATCGCCGTGGGCCGCTTCATCGACCGCTCCTACGGTGTGCTGGGCTATGAGTGGCTGCACATGCTCGCCGTGCTGCGCCGGCTGCTCCCGGTCGACGCCATGACCAGCTATCTCACCTCCGATCCCCGGGACGCGACGTTGCGCGCCGTCTTCGATCCGCGCCTGTTCGTCGCCACCCTGACCGAGCACGCCACCGCCCCCCTCGGCGACGGGCTTGTCCACCTCGATCTGCACTCCAGCATCACCACCCCCGCCATCGTCGTCGGCCGCACCCCCGCCAACACCACACGTTGGCACCGCGGGCTGCGCGCCGCCGACGACCGGCAGCGCTACCTCACCGCCCACGCGGCAGACACCCTCGTCACCATCCACCTGGACCCGGTCACCACGACCGGCGGCTGGCAACTGCAGCGCAACCAGCACCGACTCGTCGCCGAACGCGACGGCAAGGTCCTGCACGACGACGTCATCGACGACTCGCCCCTGCATACCGCGATCACCAGCGCCGCCGAAACGCTGACCGGCACCCAGCCGGTACCGCCGCCGGACCTGTCCGGGCTTCGCCGAATCTCCGCCATGGCCGACTACCTGCGCACCCAACACCCGTTCGGCGACGCGCCCGGCCAGGACGGGGACGCCGCGCTTGACCAGATCGCGCAATAGGCCTCTTGATTCACCGGCGTCCGCGAGCACGGCGCGAGTACACTCAGGCCCCGTTCCAGCCGGGCAGATCACCGCGAAGGGCACCAAGCCGATGGCCACGCAGCAGGAGACGAACTGGCAGCCCATCAGCATGCTTACCTTCCTCACCAACCACATCGCCGACGGCATCGCCATGGTGGCCCGAGCAGAAGGCGACCCTCCAGCACGGCCTGGCCAAGCCGTACACGCTGGATGACGACACGGTGGCGCGAGTCAAGACGGTGTTCTCCCAGACCGCTGAAGACAACGCGATGTTCGCCGAGCAGGGCCGACGCTGGGCCGCCGAGCCCGACCTGACCGCTGACCAGCGGGAAGGGGTCGAGCGCTACCAGGAACTGGTCGAGCAGATCACCGCCGAGACCAGCGTCGTGCTGGCCATCGCCGACCAACTCGCCGACGTCACCATCGAAAAGTTCATGGCCAAGAGCGACCTCGAAGTCGGCATCGAGGCTTTGCTGCGCGGCCGCAAGCTGTAGTTGACTTCTTCTCCTGGGCTCGCGGTGGCGAGTGAGCCGACCGCGTGGCCTCGCCGGTGGCGGCCCGCCGACCGGCGTGGAGGTCGGCCGCTCGACCGCTTAAAAGTGCGGGCAGGGGTGCTGATTGGCGGTCCAGGGGCTGTCGCTGCGGTGCCGGTATCGCTGGTAAAAGCCCTGGGCATGCGCGTACTGCCCGGTGGTGTACCAGGTCAGGCCCGGGTGGCGGGTCTCCAACTCGCGCAGGGCCAGCGTGCCGAACCCGCAGCAGTGCCATTCGGGCGAGAAGCTGATCTTCTTGAGCAGGCCGACGCCGCAGGGCTCGCAGACCGCGTACTGGACGCGCCCGAGCGAACCATCTTCATCGGCGGCGATCGAGAACTCATGCGACACGGTCGGCCCGTCATCCGCGCCTCGACGACGGCCGGGCATGACGACGGCCCGCGCGATCGTCTCCGCTCGGGCACGGCTGGCCGCGTCGTACAAGCTCCGCCCCAGACCGGTGTCCAGTTCGGCGATGGTGAGCTGGCCCCAGCCCGTCACCTCAACCGTCTCCTGCGCCAGGACAGCAGCCAGACGGGTCTTCCACGCCTCAGCGAACGCGGCCGGCCCGCGATGCTCGCTGTCCTGCTCGGCCACCGTCTGCTGGAAGGCCTCACGGACGATCGCCTGCATCGCCCCCCGCCGCACCCGCCGCTCGACATCTT
Organism: Nonomuraea sp. CA-143628; assembly: GCF_050942315.1. Classification (NCBI taxonomy): domain Bacteria; kingdom Bacillati; phylum Actinomycetota; class Actinomycetes; order Streptosporangiales; family Streptosporangiaceae; genus Nonomuraea; species Nonomuraea sp. CA-143628. The sequence continues at coordinate 13,354,996 of NZ_CP192072.1, read as the reverse complement.
CGTCCTGCGACACGCCCACGGCCACCTCCCGGGCCCAGGCGACCAGGCCACGCAGCCCCGTCGGCCGCTGGGGCACCGCTTCCGGCCACGACACGGGCAGAGGCTTCCACAGCAATTGCACCAGCATGCCAGCACCGTAACCCGCAGCGAGCTTCCGACCGTGCGGATTGCCGAGTCGGTCTGGAGCGCCAATCAGCCCTCTTTGCCCAGCCTGCCTCCCCTGGAGTTCAAGACGCTACGGCGTACGGCCCCTGAACGCCCCGCGGGTGAGGGGGACGACTGACAGGAGCCGTTGGCGCCGAGAACGATCTTGCACGGGAGACAAACTGAGGGCCCCTTCGGTGTCCAGTTTGATCACGCACTGTGGCGACGTCCGTGGGCGAAGTCACGTTTCGGCAGCAGGAGGGCAGGAAGGTGGTTCAGAATCGGAAGCACGACGGACCTGTCTCATGTCTGGATCTGCGGCTCGATGTCGGAGGTCGCCCGGGCCGATCACATCACCTCGTTCTTCGCCTCCGGCGGCACACCTGACAACCGTGCGGGGGAGAACAACTATCAGGGGGTGCTGTGGGCTCACGTGGTCGGCCGCCCTGAGCCGGTCCGCATCGACGGATTCGTCGGCACCACTCCGGCGAAGATCCTCAACGAGATGACCCAAATGATCGCCGAAGTGGCCAGCAACCGCGTCGAGCCGGTGATCTACATTCGGCTGCACTCCACCGAGGGCCGGATGCCGGTGTCGAAGGTGGAGGTCTACCAGTCCTTCCCGGGGGTGTGACAGGCACCCCTTCTGGGTGGACGCCGCTCGGGACGGCGCCGCCGGGCGGACTTGTCCTTCTTCGGATTGCGTCGGGCGGCCATGACCTTGACGATAAACACCGTCCTGTCAGAAGCAATCCCTCATCTTGCCCGCGCTACTGTCAGAACAGACCAGGGAGGGCACGGGCGGAGCGGGCTCGTCCTGACACTGCAGCCCCAGCCCAGCTCGGCCGGGCGACATCCCGCTGAGCGGCGTCGGGGACAGCCCTCAGGGGAACATGTCTCCTTGTGGAGATCGCGTTGCGAGCGCAGCGGGCCGGGCAGTCGTTGTCGCGCTGGCTGGCACCAATGGCCTTCACCGACTGGTCTGCGGCCCGGGTTACCTCCGAGTTGACGCGCGCCATCGTCGCCTGGGGCGTCGGTCATCAATGGCGGGTGCGGTGCGAGGTGCCCAGCCTGGCTGGGTTACCCGGCGCGCACCCGGACCGGCCGGGATATCTGGACGTTGTCTGCGAGCGCCTGGACGGCCCACCGATCGCCATCGAGATCGACCAGCACGATAAGCCATGGTCACTTCGCAAGTTACTGGCCGAAGCCCAAGCCGGCGTGGTGCCCGTCTGGGTGCGCTGGGGAGAGCCCGGCACCCGCGCGGTACCAGCGCCGGTATCCCTGGTCGCGGTCACTACCCCCTTCCGCCTGGCAGGACCGACCGGACGGCGACTGTACTCCAAAATGGCCATGGCGCTGCAACCGTCACTGGCGCCCGAGAAGGCGGCCGGGGCAGCTCAGGACGTTGCGCCTGCCGCTCGATGCCGGGCCACGACCAAGGAAGGCCAGCCGTGCTCCATCGACGCGCGCCCTTCAGGGCTATGCCATGTCCACGACCCCGAGGTGCAGTGCGGCGGCACGACGAGAAAGGGAAAGATCTGCGTCGTGCCCACGGGCGGCGGCAGATGTAAATACCATCTCGACCAGCCACAGGATGCCCCGCCCCTTTGTGGCTTCCTGATCTCGACGTGTCATAGCGGGGAATCGGGCCCCTTGGTGGTCAAGAGCGCTTCCAGGGCTGCCCGATGCCGCGATACTCCTCCACCGGGATGGGCTTGACGCCCTCGCGCATCCGGCTGGTGTACAGCCGACCCGCGAGGTGGTCGATCTCATGCGCGACGAGGCGGGCCAGCTCGTACGGGAACGCGGTGATCTTCGTCTTCCCGTTCAGGGTGGTGTGCTCGGCTTCCAGGGTGAGCGGGCGGGGGACCATGCCGCGCACGTCGAAGAAGGACAGGCAACCCTCGTACTGCTCGTCGGCCTCGGCGGAGGCGTTGATGATGCGGGGGTTGAGCAGCACGATCGCGTCGGCGTCGGGGTCGTGCGGGATGACGATGGCGGCGGCCCGGCCGATGCCGATCTGCGGCGCGGCCAGTCCCACGCCCTTGGCGAAGACGTGGAGTTCGCGGATCCGCTGCAGCGCGGCGAACAGCGCGTTGATCACTTCGCGGGCTTGGTCGGCCTCGGCGGGCAGATCGAACGGCGTGGCGACGGCGGCCAGGATGGGATCGCCGACCTGGAGGATGCCGGCGGCCTTCATCCGATCGCTACTGCGCAAGCTTGCCGCTTTGGCCTGCAGACGCCTGCGAACCACGGTGCCGGGCCAGGTGCTCGTGGCCTGCGGCACGACTCCGTCAGCGGCCATGGCGAGCGGGTACTGGCGGCGGGCGCGGTCACCAGCCGTCGGGACAGTGCGCATCTGGTCGTAGCCGGTCGCGGGAACGTCCCACACCAAGACTCGCCACTCCGTGTCGTCATCGTCCTCGAACAAGAAGTACTCGACCATTCCGGGCGCGGTGGCGACCAGGTGGTCCAGGTAGGCGTCAAAGGTCGCCCGGCCGAAGTCGTGCGGAGTTCCTGGGGCGTCGTCCTCTACGCCACGTCCCGCCACCGGGTTGTCCGCATCGCCGTAATCCGAGACCCATGACCACGATCGGTCCAGATCGTCCCGCGTCTGGATCACGAAGGCATACTGACTACCTACCGCGCTCATCCTTCGAGTCTGGTTGACTATCTCGGGATGCGCCATCCGAAGGACGGCCTGCTCGTCACGAGCGAGGAAGACCCATCCTGACGCAGAGGCCGAAACCCCAGGTCAGAAGACACGCCGCTACCCGCGCGGCCCGAGGTCGACAAGGACCCCGGCAAGTCCAGTGGCATCGGGTACAACGCGTTCCACATGGATCTGGTGAACGCGACCCGGCCCCCGGACTACACCACGCTCCTGTGCGTCCGCCCCGACCCGCTCGGCGGCGGTCCCAGCATCCTCTCCGACGCCCACGCGGCGGTGGCGCGGCTGTCGGAGGACTGCCGCGCCCTACTGGCGGAGTCGGTCTACCGCTACGGGACCTTCTTCGACCTGTTCGGCGTGGGCGAGGAGTACACGCCGTTTCCGATCCTGGATGGCTCCGACCCGGACGGGGGTTCGTCCGGTTCACCGCCAAGATGCTGGCGAGGTCCGAGGTCGGCCAGGCGCACACCGAAGCCGCCAGGGAACTCGCCGAGGAGCTTGTCCGGGGACAGATCTCCTTCATGCTCATGCCTGGGGACTATCTCATCGTGAACCAGCGCCGCTTCCTGCACGGTCGGGAGGCTCTACGCAGCGGTCAGGAGACCGTTCCGGTCGCCGACTGGCGGCTGCTCCTCCAGTTCTTCCTGCGCGCGGGGGCCGCCTAGCCGGTCGACGGCACCGGTGCCCCACCGAGTCTCGCTCCGAGCCCCCGGGCCCGCGGCACGGTCACGGGGCGGGGCCCGCTCGGGCTCCCCTGGAAACGATCGTGCGCCGGGCTCTCCGGACCCGTGTATGGGGCTAGATGCGCGAGTTGCGCAGCGACTGCCACACGGCGCCGGCCAGTGCCTGCGTCGCCCGCGGGGCCGACAGATGCTCGTGTTCGCGGTACAGGGCCCAGTTGTACTTGACCAAGGACATCTTGTTGGAGGACAGCGATCCCGTCTGGTGGGCCCGGTACACCGCAAGCGGCTCATCCAGACCCCGGGCGTCAGCGCCGTCCCGCATGATCGACAGCCAGAGGGCGTAGTCCTGGCGCTTGCGCATCGCCGGCATCAGTCTCGTGCCCAGGACGTTGCGGTCGTACATGGCGGTGAGAGCACCGATGTGGTCCTGAACCAGCATCGCGCGGTAGTCCACGTGCTCTCGCGCACGGATCACTCGCCCGTTCGGAACCCAGTCGGTGCTCTCGCCGGCGTAGTCGGCGTCCATCTTGAAGTACGAGGTGAACGTCAACGGCGCATCGCCTTCTGCGGCGAAGGCGAGCTGCTTCTCGGTCTTCTCCGGCAACCACATGTCGTCGGAGTCGAGGAAGGCGATGTAGTCCCCGCGGGCCCGCTCGATCGCGAAGTTGCGGGCCCGGCCGGCACCGCCCCGTTCGGGTGACGACTCCGGCAGAACGCGCTCGTCATGGTCGGCGAACTCGCTGAGTAGATCCATGGAGCCGTCGGAGGACTGGTCGTCGGTGGCCAGCAGCTCCAGGTCGCTGTGAGTCTGCGTGAGCACCGATCGGACGGCCGCGCCGAGGGTGGCCGCCGAGTTGTACACGGGCATCACGACAGACACCAGGGGCACAGCACATCTCCTTGCCAGATCAGGAACGACGGTCCATTCAAGCACCGCAACCGAATAGGAGCTGACAGCACTCGTTTCGTCCTGCACCACGACGGCCAGCAGTATGAGGCGCGGGTGCCATTCCCGGGCAGGTTCGCCGTCTCCAACGCCTTGGCCACGCTCGCCGTCTGCCATCTGCCATCTGCTCGGGCACGACCTCGACGCGGTGCCCACCGCCCTGGCTGAACTGCCGGCGATCCCTGGACGGTTCGAGACCTACCAGACGCCGGACGGGGTGTCGGTGGTGGTGGACCACGCCCACAGCAGCGACTCGCTGGAACAGGTGCTCACCACGATCCGCGGGTTCGCGACCGGCAGGGTGATCACCGTGTTCGGCTGCGGCGGCGACCGGGACCCCAGCAAGCGCGCCCCGATGGGCCAGGTCGCTGGCAAGCTGTCCGACCTTGTTATCGTCACCAGCGACAACCCGCGCACCGAAGACCCCGACGCGATCATCGACCAGATCATGCCCGGTGTGCATGCCACCAGCACCGACGTACTGCGCATCTCCGACCGTCTTCAAGCGATCCAGCAGGCGCTGGAATTCGCCCAGCCCGGCGACGTACTGCTGCTGGCCGGCAAGGGCGCCGAGCCGTACCTGATCATCAGCGATCGAAGGGTCCCCTTCGACGACATGCAGATCGTGCGGGATCTCAGCACGCCGTCCTCGTAACCCAGGAGGCTGCCGCCGCAGCTCATCGGCGTCACGAAAGCACAGTACCGGTCGGGTGGTCGGCGCACATGCGGTGCGGGCGAGGGATGCGATCGGACGCGGGTCGCGGCCTCGTGAGAGCTGACGCACGGCCACCGCCTCCCTACGACCAGCACCAGGCTTGATCACTGTTAGTGTCGTCTTGCTCGCTGAACTCGATGGGCTTCGTCGGGGCGACCCCAGCTCGCTGGGAGGACCTCAGCTTTTCACCCCCCCTGCGACGCCGACATGGCGGCGTACGCACTGGTGCACCAATCCAACGTCGCGGCGCTGGCCGGTGACTACGCCGCCGTGGTGTCCACGCTGAACGGCGGCAGCTGGAACACCTGTCGAAACAGGTCGGCCACGGTGGAAAACGAAGGCATGCGCGGCCGCGCCCCGCGTGCTGTTGAGGTTGACCGCGATCAATCGCAAGATCCCGGGGGCCGGTTGCTGGCTGAAGGAGCGTCGCTCTGCCGACGAAGGCGCGCACGGGTGACATTGAGGACTGCGGCGGCGAGGTTGATGATGGCGCCGATCAGTGGGGCGGCGTCGAGCAGATTGTGCATGTCCAGTTCCTTACATGGTCGATGAGGAAGCGGTCGCGCTGGTGCACGGTGTCACCCTGATGGTGTGGGGGTGGTGGGGTGTTCGGCTGCGGAGACGGAGCGAGCCGAACGAATTGGCTGACCGGGGAAGGTGAATGGGGCAGGTTGGCAGTAGGAACAGCTACATCGGGCAGGGCGCCTGTCTGGGGGTTCGCCGGAGTCCGCTGGGCGGCGGCGAACGAGGTCCGGCCCTTGGCTGTCAGGCGTTTCGGGGGATTAGGCAGAAATGGTGATGCCAAGGGAGGGGCGATGGCCAAGGCCTCAGAGCCGGAGTCCGCACTGGTACAGGGAGATCAGGTAGATCCGGCGGCGGTGCAGACGGTCGCCCAGTTGGCGGCCGCGCTGGATCGGCTCCGCCGTTCGCGGAGCCTGTCATATGCGGGCCTGGAGCGGGCAGCGCGCCCGGATGCGCTGCCCCGTAGTACGGTCAGCGACCTGCTGCGTGGCGAGACGCGGTCGACGTGGGAGACAGTGGAGGTGTTCCTGCGCGCCTGCGAGGTGGCCAAGAATGAGTGGGGGGCGTGGCATCAGGCCTGGCAGCGGGCCGGGTCGGCGGTGGGGCCAGCCGGGGCGGTGCGGGTGGAGCGAGCGCAGCCGCGCCATTTGGGTGTGCACGCGGCTATCGATGTTCTAGGGGCGGTCGGGCCGCTGCCGTTTTATGTCGAGCGCGACACTGACACGGCCCACCGCGGGGTGCGCGCGCTGCTGCGCGAGGCGATGCCTGGGGGCGGCATGGTGGTGCTGGTGGGCGGCTCGTCAGTGGGCAAGACCCGGTGCGCCTATGAGGCACTTGTGACGTTGATGCCGCAGTGGTGGTTGCTTCACCCCACTGATGCCGCCCATCTGCGGACGCTGGCCGCCGCCCCGCCGCCGAAGACGGTTGTGTGGCTGGATGAGCTGCAGCGTTTCCTTCAGGGGGAGCACCGCTTGGACGTGGCCACAGTGCGTATGTTGCTGCAGGCTGGCGCCGTGCTGGTGGCCACTTTGTGGCCTGAACGACACGCCGCCTACACCACGCCGCCCCTTCCGGCGGCTCTGACCCGTACCAGGTCGAGCGGGAGATACTGGAGTTGGCCGAGGTGGTCCACCTTGACGCTCGATTCAGCGTTGCCGAGATGCAGCGCGCCCGCCAAGCCGCTGACGCAGATCCCCGTATTAGCCTGGCCCTGACTTTCACCGACTATGGGCTGACCCAGGTAATCGCCGCAGCCCCACAACTGATCCACCGCTGGCGCGGTGCCGACGCTTACCAGAGAGCAGTCTTAAGCGCCGCCATCGACGCCGCTCGGCTCGGCGCTGAGAGTCCGCTCAGCGCCGAGTTGCTGCGCGCGGCTGCGCCTGGCTACTGCGATCGCCGCCAGCGCGCTGCCGCACCGCTCAACTGGTTCGAAGCTGCCATGGCCTATGCCACCAAGCCGCTACACGGAGCGACTGCCACCTTGGCTCCTGTCGCCGTAGAGATGGGTCAGCCCTCGGGCTACATCGTGGCCGACTATCTGCTGCAGCACGCCGCCGCCGAACGCCGCATGGCCATCGTCCCCGCCCTCGCCTGGGACGCCTACCTCAGTCACATAACTGATCCTGCCGATCTAGCCCGCTTGGCCGACAGCGCCCTCAATCGGCTGCTGTATTGCTATGCCGCGCCCCTGTACGCCGAAGCCGCTCAGGCTGGTAATGATTACGCCACCAGGCGATTGACGGAGCTCTTGATCGAGCAGGGCAAGGTCGAGGAGGCTATTTCGTTCCTCCGCGCACGGGCCGAGGCCGGAGACGGAAACGCTGCCGATAGATTGACTGACCTGCTGATGGGCCAGGGACGGCTCCATGAAGTACTGACACTCCTGCGCTCACGGGCCGAGGCCGGCGACAAGAACGCCGCCTGGCGGTTGACCAGGCTACTGGTCGAGCAGGGCAAGGTCGAGGAGGCTATTTCGTTCCTCCGCGCACGGGCCGAGGCCGGAGACGGAAACGCTGCCGATAGATTGACTGACCTGCTGATGGGCCAGGGACGGCTCCATGAAGCACTGACACTCCTGCGCTCACGGGCCGAGGCCGGTCACTGGAATGCCGCCAGACGATTGCCCGAGCTACTGGTCGAGCAGGGCAAGGTCGAGGAGTCTCTTTCTTTTCTCCGAGCACGGGCCGAGGCCGGAGACTGGTATGCCGCTGGGCGGCTGACCGGGCTGCTGGTTAAGCAGGGCAAGGTCGAGGAGGCTCTTGCGTTCCTGCGAGCGCGGCTGCGGCTCAAGGCCGGTGATGATTACGCCGCCGGGCGGTTGACCGGGCTGCTGGTGGAGCGAGGACGGAAGGAGGAGGCTCTTGCGTTCTGGCGCGCCCGGGTCGAGGCCGGCGACAAGGACGCCGTCGGGCGGTTGATCGACCTGCTGGTTAAGCAAGGCCAGGTCGAGGAGGCTCTTGCCTTCCTCCACGCACGGGCCGAAGCTGGCAACTGGAACGCTGCCAGACAATTGACCGACCTGCTAGTCGAACAGGGGCAGGTGGAGCAATTACGCGTACGAGCTGAGCTCGATGATTGGTATGCCGCCAGACGATTGCCGGACCTGCTGGTCCGGCGGGGCCGGGTCGAGGAAGCACTACCACTCCTGCGCTCACGGGCCGAGGCCGGCGACAAGGACGCCGCTAGGCGGTTGGCTGAGCTGCTGATCGAGCGGGGTCAGGTCGAGGAGGCTCTCGCGCTCCTGCGGTCACGGGCCGAGGCTGGCGACAAGGACGCCGCTGAGCGGTTGACCGGGCTGCTGGTCCGGCGCGGCCGGGTCGAGGAAGCACTACCACTCCTGCGCTCACGGGCCGAGGCCGGCGACAAGGACGCCGCTAGGCGGTTGGCTGAGCTGCTGATCGAGCGGGGTCAGGTCGAGGAGGCTCTCGCGCTCTTGCGCTCACGGGCCGCGGCCGGCGATTGGTATGCCTCCAGGGAGTTGGCCGATCTGCTGGTTGAACAGGGGCAGGTGGAGGAGCTGCGCGCACGGGCCGAGGCCGGTGATGATCATGCCGCCTGGCGGTGGACCGATTTGCTGGTCATGCGAGGCCAGGCCGAGGAAGCTCTTGCGCTCTTGCGCGCCCGGACGGAGGCCGGTGACAATGATGCCGCGTGGCGGTTGGCCGACTTGCTCGTCGAGCAGGGCCAGGTGCGGCCAGCACTTGTGCTCCTCCACGCACGGGCCGAGGCCGGTAGTTGGAACGCTGCCAGACGGTTGGTCAATCTACTCGTCGAGCAGGGCCAAGTGGAGGAATTACGGGCACTGGTCGAGGCCGGTGACGATTATGCTGCGGTGCGATTGGCGGGAGCGTTGGAAAAGGCGGGACGCACAAGCGAGGCAACACAGGTCCGTAAGGTCGGGTTGCCGCCGCCCCCCATGAACAGGTGACATCTCCGTCGGGGCGCCAAGGCGTACGCGAACGCGTTGCGCGCTGGCCGCCGATCTCGGCGGCGACGCGTCGCTGTCCGAGTTGGAGGGCGAGGCTGGCGCGATCCGGATCGTTGACTGGTTCACCGCCCGATGGGGCGGCGCAGCCGAGGCCACTTCAACCGCATGGAGGAGCTCGGCTCCGCCTGCGATAAGGGTTGGCTGGTCGGCGAGCTACTGGGCCTCCGTGCCCGCACCCTGAACCGCACCAAGGCAGTGGACCGCGGCGAGGTCCAGGAGCCGCTAGCCCGACTGTTTCTGCTGCTGTACGAGACGGCCACCTGTGCCGACGAGGCGCTGGGCCTTGACGTCGATGATCTCGATGTGCGCAACCAGCGGGCCAAGGTGCAGCGCAAGGGCGGCGCGGTCGACATCGTCGTCTGGCGCACCCCACCGCTCGGCTGCTGCCCCACCTGCTCGACGCGGCCGCACCGGCCCGGTGTTCCTCACTGACCGGCGCGCCGTCGAGCTCACCTCCGCCGCGGCCGCTGCGCCGGTCGGCCAGGACCTGCCTTCTTGTATTCGACTGCTGTAGCCTGCGCCCGACGTCGCGTACGACGGCAACGTAGGCCATGCAGCGACCCGAAGCGCCGATCGGCATCCTCAGCAGGGGCGCTGGTCGGCGCTCCTGCATGATTGGCCTCCGCCAGGTGTGGCTGGCCCCTGCTGTTACAGCTGTCCGAAGTGCGCTATCGCCTTCTTCTGGATCCGGGCGAGGCGCTTGGAGATCGGGCTGTGGTTCTTGTAGCCCATCAGGCCCGCGATCTCGGTGAGCTTGGTGATGCCGCTGTTCATCAGGACGACAACCTGCCTCTCCCGTGGATCGAGCAGGGCGAGGAAATCGCTGTACACCAGGTTGGCGATCACTTCTGTCTCCGGACCTTGCACCGGAACGGCGTCGGTCAGCTCTACGAACCGGACCTTGACCTTGGAACGCTTGCTATACAGCTTGCGTTCGAAGTCCTCGCGCGCGTACGACCAGTAATCGGAAAAGTCGTCTTCGACACGGTTGGAGTTCACCGCATCCAAGATGCCGCGGAGTCGGCCGGTGGCGTCGGCATGGTCGACGGTCAACTGGACGACTTCGGCGGCCTCGTCCTCACCGCGCCACAGATCCGTGCCCACGCGGGGACTCGCGGCGACTGCGCCCTCCAGGAACGTGCCGTCCTGCAGCGGAATGGGCACCTCCCCAAGTTCTTCGTCGACGACAGGGAGGTCGTAGAGGATCTCCTGGACGGCGGCGGTGACGGCCGGGAGCCAGAAATCGAGGTTGTGGGCCAGTATCCGGATCGGGTCGGTTCCGGAGAAACGGCTCATTTTCGATCCTGAGTTGAGATGCCTCCACACCACCGACGCCCATGCCCGCGAGAGCCGCTCTTCGAAGTCGCGGGGCAAGAAGCGGTCGACGGGCGCCATCTGCATGAGGTACGGCCACTGGCCGACGCTCAGTAGCGGAAGCCCATGCCGTTGCAGGGCCGAGCGCGGAAGCAGGTGAAACAGCGGCGCGTATTCGTGGTAGCGACTGGTCGTCCTCGGAACGAAGACCACATTCACGTCGCCGCGGTCGGCGACCTCGCGCATCGGTTCCGGGAGGTCTTCCACGGAGAAGAACCGGCGCCGGAACTGAGCGCACTCCCACAGCATGTTCCACTGGGCGATGGACACATCCAACCGCACCCCGTCCCCACCCCGCCCTCGCCGGCTGATCAGCGGAACCGTGACGTATTCAGGCGGAAGTGGCTCGTGTGGGCGGACCACTCGTTTGTACAGAAAGCCTGCCGACCGGCTGAAGACCCGCGGGTACATCTCTGCGGTGGCCGCATCCTCATTGGCGAAGAACTGCTCGCGCTGGAAGGCCTCGATTTCAGCGGCGGTGAGCTCGCGATCATCGGTCATCGGCTCGGCTTCTTGGTAGGTGGTGTCTGTCATGTCTACCTCACGGCACTCGGCACCGTTTCCGTTCCACTCTCCTTAGAAGAATCTCAACCGGCTGCGGGATCACTGGAGAACGCCCCCGCTCTGATCGACACCGTGATGACCCATGCTGAGGACTCCGGCCCGCAGGCCCGCCGCGGCGGCGGGGCCAGCACCCACACGATGGGCCCGCACACCGGTTGGGAAGGGGCCCGCCTTGCGGCGGGCTCACCTCGGGTTGGTGCCGCGGCTGCGCTTGATGCGCGTTCGGCCCCGCCCTGACGGGCAAGGCCGCCGTCACAGACCGGGCGGGCGCAGGGGGAGGGACCTCGGTGCCATGACCCCACAGAGACCCTCATGCCCACCACCACCGACACCCCTTTGACCAGAGGCCAGACCTCGCCCCGGGAGTTTCGGGAGGCTAATGCGCGCGCACGCGCGAGGCTTCTCAGCCTGAATCCACGGCGTGAAGTTCGGGGCGAGGTTCGCGAAATGAAGTGAGGTGTCCCTTGAGCTGGGAGGATGGGAGTTCTCTACGCTTCCATCGGCCCGCTGCAAAGGACACCTCGTAAGTTGGAATTCTTTCACGCCGCCAGCCGTACGCGGGCGATCTTCGATGACGAACACGTGATCTCCTACGCCGGGCTGGCTCCGGCGCTGCGACTGGCCGAGCGCTGCGGCCTGGACCGCCTGGTTGGCGAGCACGTGGCGCTGGGCGCGGCCGACGGCGTCAACGCGCCGGCGAAGGTGGCCTCGATCGTGGCCGGGATGACCTGCGGCGCCGACAGCATCGACGACCTGGACCTGCTGCGACACGGCGGCATGGACACGATGTTCGCCGGGATCCGGGCGCCGTCCACGCTGGGCTCGTTCCTGCGCGCCTTCACCTGGGGCAACGTCCGCCAGCTCGACAAGGTCGCCCGCGAGCTGCTGGTCGCGCTCGCCGCGCACACGCCGTTGCTGCCCGGCAAGGACGTGCTGGCCTTCTTGGACATCGACTCGATGCAGCGGCGCACCTACGGGTACGCCAAGCAGGGCTCCGGCTTCGGCCACACCAAGATCCAAGGCAAGAATGTCCTGGTCAAGGGGCTGAACGCGCTGACCGTCACGCTGTCCACGCCGCTGGCCGCCCCGGTGCTGGCCACCACCAGGCTGCGCGGCGGCACCACCGGGTCGGCGCGCGGCGCCGCCTCGGCCATCCGCGAGTCCATCGGCACCGCCCGCCAAGCGGGCTGCACCGGCACCCTCCTGATGCGCGGCGACAGCGCCTTCTACAGCGCCGAGGTGATCGCCGCCTGCCGCGACCACGACACCCGCTTCTCGGTCACCGCCAAACTCGACCCCAAGGTCAAAGCCGCCATCGCCGCCATCGACGAGAACGCCTGGACGCCGATCGCCTACCCGCGGGCGATCTTCGACGAGCAGGCCGGCGGCTGGGTCTCCGACGCCGAGGTCGCCGAAACGTCCTACATCGCCTTCACCAGCAAGAAGGGCAAGGCCGCCTGCGCCCGGCTGATCGTGCGCCGGGTCAAGATGCGCAACGAGCAGGCCCCGCGCGGCCAAGACGAACTGTTCCCCGCCTACCGCTACTACCCGATCTTCACCGACAGTCCCTATACCCTCCTGCAGGCCGAGGAACAGCACCGCGATCATGCAGTCCAGGAGCAGGTCAACGCTGATGTGATCAACGGGCCGCTCGCGCATTTCCCCTCCGGCGTCTTCACCGCGAACGCCGCATGGCTCACCCTGGCCGCCATCACCCACAACCTGCTGCGCGCTCTCGGCTGCCTGGCCTCGGCCTTCCACGCCAAGGCGCGCGGCCAGACCCTGCGCCGCCACCTCATCGCCGTGCCCGCCCGGCTGGCCCGACGCGGACCCGCCGACGGGCGCGGCCACCTGACCCTTCGCCTGCCCGCCCGCTGGCGCTGGCAGCCCGCCTGGCTGAACGCCTTCACCGCCACCCACGACCCACCCGCTGCCGCAGTGGCCTGACCAGCCGAAATCCAGGTCACGCACAGCCGACGACCCACCGCGGTCACGCGCATCCCCGAGCCCCCGAAATGCACCTGGACAAGCCGCGACCCGAACGCGGCGGCCCTCACACGCCCGACAACAGCCCTTCCACCTGCGGAACCGGCCCTCGTCGAGGAATTGAACCAGAAAACGATCAGACGAAATCACGCCGTGGATTCAGGCTCAGGGATGTCGGTTCCCTGCGTCTGGACTCGAGCGTCAGCAAGTGCATATCGGTCGGTGCCGTGGATATTGGTTGACCGGTCGAGGGAGGATAGGACCGAGAAACTGGGGTCATCTATCGTGCCGGGGCGTTATTCTGAGCTCTTTCTCGGCGCTCGAAGGAGGGCCACTATGAGTCCTGCTATCGGCGGTGACGGCGCGAGTTTTCCCTTACCGAAGGACCTTGGGATGGCCTTCTCGGAGCTGGGGGACGTGGAGTCCGAGGAGCGCGCCGCGTGGGAGGCGTATCCCAGCGTGGCGATGCTCGGACCGGTGTTCGGTTGCGCTGTGCAGGTCGAGCCCTTGGTGTGGCGACTGCTGTCGGGCGTGCATGATGACACGCCCCAGTCGGCCCGTGACACCCTCCGCTCTCGCCTACCTCAGCGCGGCACCGACGAGCAGGATGCCAACGCGAGCAAGGAGTACATCGGGGCGGCGTTGAAGCTCGACTGGGAGCGTCATGACGAGCTCATGGTCGCCGGGCAGCGGTTCCGGATCGTGCGCGGGGATCGGTTCGTCTGCTTTGGTCCGCAAGGTCCTGAGCCGCCTCGCCCCACCGACCCCGACCCTGCGGACGAGGGATGGCACCACCCTTCCGTCGACGAAGGGCGTCTTATCCATGCTGTGGTGCCCACCGGCCGGCTGGCCATCCTGCTCGGCCAGGGGTGTATCCCTTTGATACCCGCGGCTGGTGGGGTTCCCGATGATGTCTATCGCGACGCTCGCCGCGTCGCCGAGACACATGGCGGCTTCATGCTGCTGTCGGTGAGGTTCATGGTCGCCGAGCAGGTAGGGCAGAGCTGGGAGTCGCGCAGCGGGGACTGTCGCACCCTTCAGCAGGCCCGCCCCGTACTCGCCCAGCAGTTGCGCCGCTATGGCGGCGAAGGCGGGGATAAGCGCGACCTCGAGGCGTTCGCCGCGTACGAACAGGCGGCGCAGGTGCTGGAGCGTGACCGCGGCAACGAGGTCGTCGTCCGCGGCCGACGGTTCTGCATCGCCCGCATCGAGACGGTTGTGTACTTCACAGCCGACGGTCCGGAGATGCCCCGGCCTTCTGACTACGACCCCTATCCGCCCCCGGAATTGCATGCCCAGCAGCTTCGCGAGGCTGGCCAACTCGTGGACACCCCCGAAGGCGAGGCATGAAAGCGTTCAGCTGACCGGCAATCGGGCGGGAGCGCAAGCCCGCCGCGGCGATCAGCGGTCCCGAGCAGCCGCTCAACGCTATGGCAGAAGGATCAGCGACGCGATCGGCGCCTTCCGGGCGGCGACAACCTCGCAAGTGGAAAGGCGAGCCCTTGGACGTGGACGAGACGCGTAACCACTGGTGGTGGCGGCCAGGCTGGCATCAAGGCCGCAGCTTCTACACCTGGCACATCCTTGTGGAAGATCAACCAGCGATCCACGAGTTCGCCAAGCAGCTCCAACCCGAGCTGGAAGCCACAGGCGTGCTCGGCCCTATCCCGCTGGAATGGCTCCACATGACGATGCAAGGCGTCGGCTTCACCAACGAGGTGAGCGACGGCCAGCTGGACGCAATTGCCGCCGCGGTAACCGAGCGCGTCGCCTCCATCGGGCCCGTGGCCGTCACGCTGGGACCACCTGTTGTGGACCCCGAAGGCGTCAATCTGCCCGTCCGGCCCGTCGAAGCGGTGGACGCGGTACGGCGTGCCGTGCGCGACGGCATCGCCGACATTTGGGGAGCCGGCCGCGTGCCAGAAGCCGAAGACAGGTTCGTCCCGCACGTGAGCCTCGCCTACTCCCACACCAGCGGTGCCTCCCTGGCTACGATCCGAGATATCCTCGCCCGCCATGCGGCTGCGATCCCTGCTGTGCTGACCCGCGCGTCGCTGATCGACATCAACCGTGACAACGGCATGTACCAGTGGACGCTCATCCGGCGGGCATCCTTGGCAACTGCGAGATAGCGCTGGGATGGGCGACCGCAGACACAGCGGGTGCCCGTCCGGCATGCTCCACCCCATGGCCCGTACCAGAGCACGCATCCATCCAGGGCTGACGAAGCGCCTCGCCGCAGGCGTCATCCGGGACAAGGTCGAGCGGATCACCGAAGCGGTCGCCGAAGAGGCTAAGGATCGGGCGCCGGACGCGAAGCGCTGGCAGGCCACGAACGGTGCCGACGCCCGCGCATCGCATCGTCACGCGGACGGGCAGACGATCCCGGCAACCGTCCCCTACCAGCTTCCGAAGATGGAGTACGTCCGCAAGGGCGGCGACAACCGGCGCAGAGGCGCGGGGCCTGGCCGATGGGTGGTAGTCACTGCTGTGGACTTGGCCGATCGGCCGCGTGACCCTTCTCTGCCGCTCCACCAGCGGATCAACTGCGAATGCCAGAGCATCCCGGTCCCAGGGGTGATTGCTGCGGCGACCCGTGCTCTGCCGGTACATGTCCGGGGCTCGAAGGTGAGCGCCGTAGTGGAGGTCGTCTTCCCCCGCGTCGGGGAAGCCGAGTTCGGCACCAACGACACCCCCGGCTCGCACTTCCTCAGCCTCGCCGGGTCGCTTGTCATGGCCCGCCGCCGATAGTCGGTTACGTCTGACGGAGCGAGCCTTCCACGCGCAGCCAGTCCACAGAAGCGTCCACAGCGTGTGCACGCCGCTCCGCCGTGGTCACTACCCACTCCCGGCCTGTGGACGGCTCGACGACAAGATCACGGGCGCGCAGAGGCCATTCCGCTGGGTCCACCCCAAGCGCCCATGCGCCTGGTCCGTCGCGCTCGCCATCCTCGGCCGGCTCCACCACGATCCGCCCCGGCCGTCCGGGGCCCGCCGGCGCCCAGTCGGACGCCGACCGCATGCCGTGCGCGTCCACGGTCACGGTCGCGCGCCGCACCGCGAACCGCGTGTTCGCGAGCATCACGGCCATGGCCACCGCCACGTGATCTCCAGCGGATGCGGAGCGATTCCCGGCTGCTGATTGACGCCGCGGCGTCGCCACCGCTTCAGGCTGTCCAGCGTGGGCGGCGCGCCGGCGGCGCCCGAGCCGGCCGCGCCGCCACTCGTGTCCTCGAAGGTGACGCCCTGGCCCTCCACGTTCGCCTGTTTGATCAGCCGCGTCTGGGGCGCGTCCGTCTGAACTGCGCGCCGCACCATCGGGTGTGCGGCCGCGGCCGCCGACACGTACCTGCCCAGCGCTTTGCCGTACACCGGGTTCGCGATCGGATCCAGGCCGGCCCGGTAGGTGATCGTGTAGAGCCCAGTGAGCTCGTCGTCCACGCCCGTCTCCGCCACGGCGGACAGCACCTCGATCACCGGGTCGTAGGCGAGCCGCCAGCCGCCGCGTCCGTCCCCGCGGGCGCCGCGCTGCACCAGCGTCACCGGAAGCGGCGGCTTGCCGAGGTAGGCGGCGACGTCGCCGAACGCGTCGCTGATCGCCCCCGCGACCGTCTCGCGCTGCTCCTCGCTCAGTGGAAGCGTCAGCCCGGCCCGCACCGCCACCTTCTCCGGGGCGACGACCAGCAACTCGTCAGCGCTCACCCCACGCTCCTCCCGTAGATACGGCTCGGCGGCGCACTGGAGGAGTATGGGCACCGGGTCCCCACCGTCTGGGCGCCCACACTCCACCAGTACGCCGCCGAGTCCCCCCGATCACGCGATCAGGAGGATGACAGTTCACGGCGGATACGGTCCGCCTCCGATCGCGGCACCCGCGCGCCGACCGCGTACAGCAGGCGATTGGTCGGTGTGTTGGCGCCGTCGTAATAGTGCCGCTCCAGCACCCGCCGCTTCACGATCATGTGCGTGTAGCGGGCGCCCGGATCCTCGAACAGGTCGTCTGCGTCCGTCACCTGCTCGCCGTTGCTCCAGCGCAGGTCCAGAGTTCCCTGCTGGCCCACGGCCGGCGGCGGCGGAGGGGGAGTCATCGGGTCCTGCTTGACCTCGGGCGCCTTCTCCCGCTTGGTGGGCGGGGTCAGCGGAGCAGCGTCGGTGATCGGCTCGTCGTCCGCAGTGCCGGGCTCGGCGGGCGGGGTGAGCGGCGCCGGGTCGGCGGGCTCAGATGCCGGGACAGCCTCAGGGGTCTCCTCGACACGAGGGGTGAGCGGCGCCGGGTCGGCGGGCTCAGGTGTCGAGACAACCCCAGAGGCCTCCTCGACGAGATTGGCTGGTGCCGCCTTGTTCTGGCTTCGGGTCCGAGGTGGCATGGCGCGCCTCCAGAGTCAACGGATGTCTCTGAACCGGCGGTCCAGATCGGACGCGGACGGTAGGCGGCGGCCCGTCCTACTGTCCGCGCCCGTTCTGCTTCACTCCCGAGACCTTGATAGACACCATTAAAGAAAACTGCTAATGTTTGATTCTGTCACCGGAATGCGAGCGGCGCAAGCCGGTGGCTCACCGGAAGGGCAACCCCACGTGCAGAACCTGACCGACGAGCAGGGCGACATCGTTGAAGCTGGCTGTGCTCGTAAGCACCTCGTCGTCGAGGCGGGCGCTGGCTGTGGCAAGAGCGCCACCGCCCGTGCCCTCGCCAAGGCCCTCGCGGGCACGAACATCCTCAACACGGCGTTCAACAAGGCGCTGCGAGATGATCAACCTGTTCTGACCCCTACGGGCTGGCGTCCCATCGCAAGCTTGAGCGTGGGAGACCTTATCGTCGGGCGCGATGGGAAGCCCCATGCGGTCACCACGGTCCGCTCTTGCGGAGTCCGCCCTCTCTACGAGGTTCTCTTTAGCGATCGCACCACCGTGATCGCTGATGAAGGTCATCCCTGGGTCACGCAGACCATCACCTATGACGCGCGAAACAACGCCTGGAGGGTCCGGACAACTCAAGAAATCGCAGCCACTGTGCACCAGAAGCACCGGGTCCCGCACTTGGCTAGCCCTGTCGAGATGCCAGAAGCCGACCTTCCCCTTCATCCCTATCTTCTCGGCGCGCTGATCGGCGACGGCTCTCTCTGCAACGGCAACATCCGCTTCACATGCGTTGAGCCCGAGTTGGTCGAACTGATGCGCAGCACGCTTCCCGCTGGGCACGAACTCGTATCTCGTGAGGAGGGAGCGCGCGAATGGGGCATCGTCTCGTCTCTGCGCGGGAGGGGACGAAACGAGGTCCTCAACGCCATTCGCGCCCTGGGCCTCCATGGACACGGCTGCTCGACGAAGTTCGTCCCCACCGACTACCTATTCGCCAGCGCATCACAGCGGCTTGCCCTTCTACAAGGACTTATGGACACCGATGGGTGCGCAAGCGGACCGCGCTCGATCTTCGTGACCACGAGCAAACAACTCGCCGAGGACGTTACCTTCCTCTCCCAATCCCTCGGCGGCGTGGCCAGCATTCGGCACGTGCCCGGCGACAAGAACTTCGACGCCTACTACGTCAACGTCCGCCTTGCAGTCAGTCTCTGCCCGTTTCGGCTTTCTCGGAAGATCTCGGGGTGGAGACCTCGTACCCGAGACCAGCAGACCCCCCGAAAGATTATTGAAGCTCGAACTGTAACCCCCGCCAAGGCCACCTGCATCGGCATCGATGCCGATAACCACCTGTTTCTCGCCGCAGGATGCATCCCCACCGGGTGACTTCTACCCAGGCCAGCCCGTGCCCGTGTCAGACGCGGGCCCCTCGCCCGCACCTCACCACACCGGAGGACCTCGTGCCCGCCAAGAAACGCATCCGGGCCAGCACCACCCGCACAGCCGTCGCCAAGACCACCGCCAATGCCAAGCCGCGGAGCACGCCGGTGCGCCGCACCTCGGCATCCAAGGACTCGATCGGCTGGGCCCTGAACAAGCTGGTCGTCACCCTGCCCGCCAAGGGCTGGAAGCTCACCGCGAAGGCCCTCGGCGCGGCCGCACGCGGCGCCAAGAGCCTCGATAAGGCGCAGCAGAGGGACGGCATCGCGCTGGTCATCATCGCCGCCGCAATCGTCCTGGCCGCCATCGTGTGGCGGTTCGCGGACGGCCGCATAGCCACCGCCGTGGACGCCGTCATCCGCGCCGTGATCGGCGTAGGCGCGTGGCTGCTGCCGCTCCTCGCCGTGGCGGTCGCCTGGCGGCTGGTGCGCTCCAAGACCTCGCCCCGCCGGACGGTCGCCGGCTGGTGGCTGCTCGCGGCCGCGCTGCTCGCCATCATCCACGTCACTCAGGGGTTGCCCGCCCCGTTCGGTGATGGCGGAAGCTGGGACGCCGTCGCGACCGCTGGCGGCCTGGTCGGCTGGCTGCTGTCCGCGCTGCCCGCGCTCGTGCTGCCCGTCGTCGTGGTCGTCCCCTTGTTGCTGATCCTCGCCGTGTTCGGTCTGCTGCTCATCACCGGCATTCCGCTCCGCGACGTCCCCCAGATCGCCCAGGACGCCGTGCGGGACGTGCTTGAGCGCGTTGCCGCGCGCCGCCGCGCCCGCGCCGAGATGGCCGACGACAGCGCCGAGCAGCCCGCCCCCGCGCAGGTACAGGAGAAGGCGCCGACCGGAGCGATCATCCCGGCTGCCCGCCCCGCCGCCACCCCGGCGGCCGCCGCGCCTGCCGCTGCTGCCGGTGCTGCGCCGCTGCCCGCGCCCGTCGCCACACCGTCCGACCCGGACGCCGCCGCGGTGGTTGCGCCCGAGCCCGACGACAGCGCCCCCAAGCAGGACCCCACCGAACTGCTCCCCGTCACGGTCCACGAGCCCGGCCCGTACGTCCTGCCTGACCTCGGCAAGCTCCGGGCCGGCCGCGCGCCCAGGCCGCAGACCAAGGCCAACACCGTCGTGGTCAACGCGCTGACCAGCGTGCTGGAGCAGTTCGTCATCGACGCGCAGGTGATTGGGTTCACCCGTGGGCCGACCGTGACCCGCTACGAGATCGAGCTCGGCGCCGCGGTGAAGGTGGAGAAGGTTACCGCACTCACGAAGAACTTCGCCTACGCGGTCAAGTCCGCTGATGTGCGCATCCTGTCGCCGATCCCGGGTAAGTCCGCCATCGGCGTGGAGATCCCGAACGCTGACAAGGACCTCGTCTCGCTCGGCGACGTGCTCCGCGCGCGGGTGGCGCAGGCCGACCGCCACCCGATGATCGTCGGATTGGGCAAGGACGTCGAGGGCCGCACCATCGTGGCGAACCTCGCCAAGATGCCCCACCTGCTCATCGCGGGCGCCACCGGCGCCGGTAAGTCGGTGTGCGTCAACGGGCTGATCACCAGCATCCTCATGCGCGCCACGCCCGACGAGGTGCGGATGGTGCTGGTGGACCCCAAGCGGGTGGAGCTGTCGGTCTACGAGGGCATCCCCCACCTGATCACGCCCATCATCACGAACCCGAAGAAGGCCGCTGAGGCCCTCGAATGGGTGGTCGGGGAGATGGACCGCCGGTACGACACGCTGGCGGAGACCGGCTTCCGGCACGTGGACGACTACAACACCGCCGTCCGCAACGGCACCCTCAAGCCCCTGCCCGAAGGGAAGCCGCGCACCACCCTGCCGTACCTGCTTGTCATCGTGGACGAGCTCGCTGACCTCATGATGGTGGCGCCGCGCGACGTCGAAGACTCGATCGTGCGCATCACGCAGCTCGCCCGCGCGGCCGGCATCCACCTCGTCATCGCCACGCAACGCCCCTCCGTGGACGTCGTCACCGGCCTGATCAAGGCCAACGTGCCCTCCCGGCTCGCGTTCGCTGTGTCCTCACTCACCGACTCGCGCGTCATCCTCGACCAGCCTGGCGCCGACAAGCTCGTAGGTCAGGGCGACGCGCTGTTCCTACCGATGGGCGCCAGCAAGGCCATCCGGGTTCAGAACGCGTACGTGTCGGAGAAGGAGATCGCCGAGATCGTCGCCCACTGCAAGGGGCAGGCCCAGGCCGACTACCGGGAAGACCTCTCGACCGCGCCTGCGCGACGTGAGATCGACGAGGAGATCGGCGACGACCTAGCCCTGTTCCTCCAGGCCGCAGAGCTTGTCGTCACCTCGAACTCCGGGTCCACGTCGATGCTTCAGCGGAAGCTACGCATCGGCTTCGCCAAGGCTGGGCGGCTCATGGACCTGCTCGAAGCGCGGGGCGTAATCGGCCCAAGCCAGGGCTCCAAGGCGCGCGAAGTGTTGGCCACTCCCAACACCCTGCCCGACCTCCTGGCTGGTCTGACCGACGCCATCCCCGCAGAGACCACGTGAACGTCACCGCGTTCCGCTCGATGAGGGCGTAATGAACGCATGACCGCCGCCCTCTACCCGAGCCAGCTCGGCACGCTGCGCGTCCAGGAGGGCGACCTGACCCGGCAGGCGCAGGTGCGGCTCGTCGAGGAGGGGGAGGTCACCGACCGGGGACGGTCGCGTTCCGGTGAATGCTGTCGTTGGCCGAACCCGCGCCGTACGGCCGATCTACGACGAGGTGGCGATCGAGACGCTGCCCGGGTCGGCATCGTCGAACGTTCACATGAGCGGGGACTACCGGTGGATTCCGGCGCAGATCCGCGTGTGGGGGCCCATCCGCGATTTCACGATCATCCACCAGGAGAGCGGATTGATGATCCGGTCCAAGCCGGGCACGGTGCTGCCGACGGATTCGCGGTACAGCCTGGACATCGACTTGGCCACGCGGGTGGTGCTCGCGTACGTGCCGCCGGATGTGTATCCGGAGCCTCGCCCCGGGCGGGGCGCGCTCGGCTCGTTCCCCGCCCGGTTCGCGCTGCAGAACAGGCCGAACACGATCGCGCTCGCGGGTGCCGGGTCAGGGGGAAGCCCGCGGATGGTGATCCAGGCATGGGACTCCTGGCTGTGACTCTGTGGGTTCGGCATTTCGGCTAGGACTCGGCCAGTTCGTCCTCAAGGCGCCCGAGGCGAACCTGCATTCGGCCATCCGAGAGCTGGTCCGACGCATGGCGGATTTGTCCGTCATGCGAGATGGGCCACCGTGTTCGCTCGTTCCACATCACCCTGATCAGCTTCACGTCGGCTAGGTTTGCGCTGGCTAGGTTTGCGCTGGTCAGGTTTGCGCTGGTCAGGTTCGCGCCGGTCAGGTTCGCGCCGGACAGGTTCGCATCGAACAGGTTCGCGACGATCAGAATCGCGTCGGTCAGGTCAGCGCCGGTCAGAATCGCGCGGACCAGATCCGCGCGGGTCAAATCCTTACCGGTCAGGTTCGTGCCGGACAGATCAGCGCCGGTCAGAATCGCGTGGGTCAGGTCAGCGCCGGTCAGATCCCTACCGGTCAGGTTCGCGTGGGTCAGGTACGCGCGGGTCAGGTTCGCGCGGGCCAGGTTCGTGCCGGACAGATCAGCGCGGGTCAGGTTCGCGCGGGCCAGGTTCGTGCCGGACAGATCAGCGCCGGTCAGAATCGCGCGGGTCAAGTTCGCGCCGGACAGGTTCATGCCGGACAGATCCTTGCCGGACAGGTCCGCGCCGGTCAGGTTCGCGCGGGTCAGGTTCGCGCCGGTCAGGTTCGCGCCGGTCAGATCCGCGCGGGCCAGGTTCGCGCCGGTCAGAATCACGCGGGTCAGATCCGCTTCGTGCAGGTTTGCGTTGGTCAGGTCCGCGCGATTCAGGTGCGCGCCGGTCAGGTTTGCGCCGGTCATGTTGGCGTCGGCCAGGTACGCGTCGCTCAGGTACGCGCCGACTAGGTCCGCGCGGGTCAGGTTCGCGCGGATCAGGTTCGTGCCGGCCAGGTTCGCGTCGGACAGGTTCGCGCGGGTCAGGTCCGCGCCGACTAGGTCCGCGCGGGTCAGGTTCGCGCCGGACAGGCCCGCGGAGATCAGCCTTCTATGGGCGAGGTGCGCGCGGCGGAGGTCGGCTGAAGCCAGGTTTATTGACGGCGGATGCCGAAAATCGCAGGTGTTCGGTATATACGGCGACACGTTCGGAACGAGATGCGCTAGTTCCTCGTCGTCGTCAGGACTGCCAGCTGGGCATGGAACTCCGTTCTTCGCGATACGGGCGAATGCTGCCTGGATGGCTCGGGCAAGGAGACCGCAGTTGAGGGATTCGAGAGACCCCGCGCGAGAGTTTAGCCACCGAGTTAGGCCGCTTTCTTTCAGGTTTTCCAAGATCACCGCTAAACCGGGCCCAGCAGCGATCGATTCAATAGTGCTCTCCAGTTCGTCTCTCGGGAGGGTGTGGACAAGGGCAAGGATGTCACCGACGAGTTGTCGGATAACGGCATCCTCGTCCACGCGGCTGATTGCCGGCGGCTCCGGGCGCGGGGGACGGCGGGTACCCTTCACTTCCGCCCCTCCATCTCACCCTGCTCCTGCTCCGGCAGCAACGAGAGCCGACTGCGATTTTGCAGCATCGTCCGGGCCAGTTGGTCAAGCATGGCGAGCACCTTGGGCACCGCGTCGGGGGTACAGCGGCCCAATGCCCGCCAGCTGATGAGAACCACGCCCGCGATCATGGCGAGGACTACCGCCGTCCCAGCCAAGATGGCCACCTCCGTTGTTGTCATCATCGCTCCTGCCTTCGCCGTTGGGTCGTTTCCTGGGGCATGAAAAAGCCCTGGCCGGTCTGAGAGGGCTCAGACCGGCCAGGGCCAGAAATGACAAAGACCCCGTACGGCGGAGCCGTCGAGGTCTTCTGATTCCGGGCACGCTACTGCCCGACACCCCCGATAGTGGCATGCGGCACGAGGCGGGTCAACCCCCCGGCCGACGTTGGCGCGGCTGGTCGGCATACTCCCCCGCCGAGCCGAGCATTGGGGGGTTCGTGGCCAGATACACCGCTATCGCCGAGGACATCACGTCCGGCACCGCGCAGAAGACCATCCTGCAGATCACCAACCCGATAGGGAACCCGGGCTCGCACCGGATCGCCGTGTACGGCTACCGCGTCTCGTACGCGGGCATCAACAGCGCCGCCGTACCCGTCCGGACCCTGATTATGGCGAGGAGCGTAGATCCGCCCCAACGGTGCGACGCACGCTGTCGCGACGCCCACGAAGCCGAGTGCGACTGCACTGTGGTGGGCTCAACCATGGCGTCGGTCTCGGTGCGGCGCGCGAGAACACGCGCCGCCTCTACCAGGAGTGGCTCGCGGCCGCTCACGCCAAGGACTCGGAGATCCTGCGCATCGAGATCGACCTCGACGCGCAGGGATACGTCCTGTTCTAGCCCGGCATCCTCGAGGACGCCGGGTTCAGCCTGCGCCACACGGTCATGATGCCCACGCCGACCTCGTCCGCGATCTTCCGGTAGGTCACGTTGTCGGCCCGCATCTGCCGAGCCAGATCCACGTCCCACTTCGGACGCTTCCCCCTGAACAGGGTCAGGTTCTCCCGCTCGGCCAGCCGTGCCACCGTCGATGGTGTCACCTTGGTCAGCCGGGCGATCTCGGACTGGTTCATCTTCTGCTCGACCGCAGCCCGGATCGCCGCCTGCTTATCCGGAGACAGCCGCAGCGCCCGCGGATGGGCCGGTGTCCGCATCTGCACATCTGCACGCTGGCGCAGAAGCGTGGACAGCCGCTGGAACGAGCAGCGCTGCTCAACCGCGATCTCCCGTAGCGTCCACCCCTGCCGGTAGAGGGCGGCCGCCGTGTCCACCATGTCGTCAGTGATGCGGGTGCGTGTCGTGCTGGAGGGTGATGCCATGCCGGGCAGTGTCATTCACCTGGTGCGTTAGCGTCTGCTTCCGCCATTCCGGTCGGCTCCTCACGGAGCTCGCGCAGGATCGCCCGGACACGCGAAGGGCTCGCGCTCAACAGGACCGCTATTGCCTCGGGTGGCCACCCCTGGCTGCTCAGCGCAGCAATCTGGGCAGGGTCAAGACGCTGCTGCCCGCCGACCGGCCGCCGCGGTATCCCTGCCTCGTCCGCGAGCCGGCGCACCGTCTCGTCGCACACGTCGAACTCCGCCATGATGTCCGCCATCTGCACGTCTTCGGCGTAGGCGGCGGCGATCTTGTCCCGCACCTGCTGGGGAATGAGGTTGCCGCCGGTCCTGCCGCCAACCGGGCGCATGACCACACGGCCCTTCAGCCTGCGCTGAATGGCGGTGTGCGACGCCTTGTAGTCTCTGGCCAGGGCGCGGATGGATGCACCCGCCTCGTACGCCTTGACGAGTTCGCCCACATCGATGTGCTTACGCGCTGGCATGGGCATCCCCGACGTTGATCTTGCGCCGGGCCGTGTTGGGCACCCTGGCGCGGTAGACGCACAGATCACGCGAGGTTGGAGTCATGCGGGGGAGAGTGCCGGGAGAGGACCGTTAATGTCCTCTCCCAATCACCTCGCCTGGGTCACGGGGTGGTGGTGGCGAACTCGCCCAGAACCAGCGACTCGGGGCGGTCCACCGCCAGGCCGATCCGTTCGGAGCCGCGCAGCACGACATAGCCGCGCTCGAACGCCTCGCCCGTCTCTGTGGAGGCCTGAACGCTGACGGATTCACGGTCGAACAGCTTGGCACCGTAGCCAAACGAGCAGGTCAGGAACGTGCCCTGGCGGATGGCGGCGGTGTCTACGACCCGCATCCGCCACACGCGCTTCTCGCCGCCGACCGCCACGGACACGGCGATCAGGTACTGGCCCTGATCGTCGCGCTCGGTTTCGATCTGCTCCCAGTCGAAGGGGTGCAAGACCACACCATTGGGCTCGAAAAACGCGAGGATAGCCATCGTGGCAGAGCGGCGGAGCTGGAGCGACTTGTACTTCGCATCCGCGGCCAGGCCGCGGTACTCCTGGGCGCCGGGGATGTTGAACAGGCCGGTGATCTCGTCGCCGTTGCCAGCACCGTAGAGGATCTCTTCGTCCTCCTTCAGCTTCAGCCCGTCCACGAGGTCGCGGTCGATGATGCCCCTGATGCGGGACTCGTCGGCGAGCGTGTTCTTGTGGATGTGGACCGTGTGCGCGAGTTCGACGATCGGCGCCGTGTACGGGATGAAGCTCAGCTTGGACTTTGGCGCTTTACCGAAGACGTCGGTGTCGTTGCCGAGCGCCGGACCGCCGTTCGGCTGCTCCCGCTCGGGCACCCGCTTGGCGTTGTTGGTAAATCCGATCTGCCGGATTCCATACAAAATGTTCGCCTGCGTCTGCTCGCTGGGGAACAGGTCACGCACCCGGCCGGGCCTGCGCTGCCGCTCGGCGAGACCCACGTTCTCCGCGCTACCGAAGGCGGGCGTGGTGTGCGTGCCAGCGCTCAGGCTGAAGATGTCCTTGCGCTCAAAGTCGTACAGGCCCTGCTCAAACTCGGCGACCTGGCCAAGCTGCCGGAACTGGCCGGACTTCATCTCGTTGTAGGCGTCGCTCCCCAGGAACGCCTCGGACAGGCTCTTGTGCTGCTTGCCGTGCGCGGACGCCACGGCGTCGCGGGCGGCGTGGCTGGGCTCGTTGGGCTCGTCGAGGAACCGCTCGATGTCCAGGTGGTCCTTCTGCTCCTGGATCAGGGCCTTGATTTCGCGCGCCTCGCCCAGAGTCTTCTGGTAGTCGGCGTGCGCCTCCGTCGAGATGACCATGTGGCCCTTGCCGGTCTCGTCAGTGACGGTGTTCGAGATGGCGTTCAGCCGCTGAGATTTCGTCTCCAGGGCGGAGGTCAGTTCCTTGATTCGCTTGGTGATGTCGCTCTTAGCCGTGGTCACGGCTCCCCCTTGATGCTGACACGGATTGACTTCGCGGTCGCGCCGCCCGGTCAGCACCGGGACGTCAGACGATCAAGGGGGAGGAAAGCGGGTCGGCAGCGTTTGCGTCAGCGCCCGATCACGCGGACAGGGTCAGAGGGTTACGGCGCCGCGCTCGACGGCCTCCATGCGGGCCTCCAGGCGGGCGATCGTCTCCCGCGCACGCGCGAGCTCCGACCGGTCGCCCAGCGCGAGCCGAGTCCGCAGGGTGGCGTTCTCCAGGCGCAGATCGTCGCGTTCGCCACGCAGCCGGTCGCCGTCGATCGCGGCCAGCCGGCGCGTGAGCCGATCCACGTGCTCCCACGCCCGGTCCTTCTCCACGCGCATCTGGCGCTCGGCCTGCTCTGCCTCGGCCTGGGCCTGCCGGGCGTCGGCCAGCGCCCGCTCCAGCCGCTCGCAGCGGGCGCAGCCCGACGCGCGGCCGCGCCGCCACAACCTCACTCCTCCACCGCCAGTAGCAGCGCCGCAGCGGTGATCTCGGCGGCTTCGGCCAGCATCTCGGGGGAGAGGGCCTTCATCTCGGTCGGCAGCGCGGACGGGGCGGTCGAGTCCGGCCGGACGGTCGGCTCGTCCGGCAGCACCTCCTCCTCGTCGATGTGCCGCTCGTCCGGCTCAGTCGGGTCGGAGATGTCGATCCCCGCCCGCCGGAACACGGCGAGCAGCGACGCGACCGCCTGGCGCAGGTCCTTCGCGGTCGCGGAGGACAGCACCCGGCCCGCCTTCGTCTCCACGTCCACTCCGAGATGCTTGACGGCGGCCGCTGTCTCCTCGAGCACGGCCACGAGCGCGCCCTCGTCCGGCACGCCGGACATGGTCACCTCGGCCGGGACGGGCTCGCCGATCGTCACCTGGCCGGCGGGAGTGACCTCGTACGGCACCTGGACTGTGTGCTCAATCTCGGCGTCGTCATGGACGCACACGAACGCGACGTCAGCGAATGTGGCCACGACGTTCACCCAGCCGGTGAACCCGGCGCTGCGTGCCCACCGGGTGACGGCCTGGCGAAGTTGGTCGCGCACCTCCTCCAGGCTCACGGGCACGGGGAATCCCATGGCGCGGGCCACGCCGAGTTGGGCGTCCTTCGTCTCCCCGACCTCCCCACCCTCGCCGACGTCGGTGGCGTCGAGCAGGTCGTCCCAGCCGTCCCCGCCGCCGTCGCCGCCGTCGCCGCCCGGCTCTGTGTCGGCGGCCTCGGCCGGCTCGCCGAGTGGCAGCGCTGACAGGAGTTCACCGCCACGCACCACCGACACCTCGCCGAACGCCACCTCCAGCGCGGGCACCGGCTCCGGCACCACGACCTCACCCTCCGGCAGGTAGGTGAGGGTGACATGCGGGCTGTAGCCGTGATCCGACGCCGCGGCGATCCCCGCCTTGGCCAGCCGGTCCACGACCTGCTGCCGCAGCACCTCCAGGCCGGGCACGTCCACTGGCACGTACACGGGGACGCCGTCCTCGCCCGGCGGGAACGCGCCGATCCCGCCCACCCGGCCGGGCAGCGGCGCCACTCCGGCGGCGACTCCGCTGACGATGTCGGCCACCGTGGCGAGCATCTCCTCGTCCAAATCCTTGCCCAGGTAGGCGAGCGTGACGTGCAGTTCCTCGGCGGGCATGCCGTCCGGCACGGCAAGCTGCCCGGCCACCTCGGCGGGCAGCATGAGCGCCACCATCACGCCCGACCCGGCGTCGGCACGGTCGGCTTTCACCTCCCGTCCGACAGCGAAGGCCAGGTCCTCCAGAGTGGCCGCGGCGTCCATGCCGTCACGCCACCCCATCGGCACCATGCCGAGCCGATCGGTCTCGCGCGCCTGCCGGATCAGCTCCCGCTTGACCTCCAGCGGCGCCCCGTCGCGCAGGCAGTCGGCGATTCGGCCGGGCAGGTCATCGCCGTCCCCGAGCGCCGACTTCACGCTCAGGGTGTACGTCTGGCTGTTGGCACCGAACGGGACAGGCGAGTACTCGAACAGGTCCAGACGCTTGATCCTGCGGATGCCCTTGGCGTCGCGGGTCCCGCCGCCCCTCGGCACCCGGTAGCCGATGGACCATTCCTGCTCGCGGTCGTAAAAGCGCACGTTGGAGAAGGCCTCACGGCCGTCCTTGGTTTCCAGGTTGAACCGCATCTTGACGTAGAGGGCGCCCGCCTCGGCCGGCCACGCGATCTTCGCCTCGGCCGCCATGGCGCGCAGCCGCGGGTCACCGGGCAGCAGTTCCTCGACGTGCTCGGTACGGGCCACCCACACCTTGTCGTCGTGGTTGAAGAACCCCTTCGGGGTGCGCGCGGCCAGCGTCTCCGCGTACGCGCCGGGCAGGATCAAGTCGCCGACGTTGTCCACGACTCCCGTGACACTGACGATGGCTTCTACGACACCCTCGTCCTGCGCGTTGACGACGCCGGCGGCAAGCCCCCCGGCCGCCTTCCGTTCGAGCTCCAGCGTTGGCACGGCAGCCACCCCCCTGATCGACTGCCGTGAGGGTGGCTGCGCAGGGCCGCTAGTGTCCGGTCACGATCAGGTCAGCCACTTCACGCCCCGCCAATTGCTGCCTGCCAGGACGCGCATACCGAGCCACGGGTCTTTCTTGCGGTCGCGGCCGTGCCTCCACCCGATGAGCGCAAGCTCGCGCGGGCTCGGATAGCCGGGGTCGTCGAACGAGAGCCGGAACCGCTCCAGCATGGCGCGGGCTTCCTCCAACTCGGCGCGGATGCGGGCCAGGACGTCGGCACCGAGCCGGTTCGCCTCCGGTATCGAGTTGTCCAAGTTGGCAGCCAGCAGCGACTCCAGCCGAGCGATCTCGCCCATGAGTCGGGGGATCGGCTTCTTGCGGTGCTCGCTGTCATCGGCGGGCATCATGAAGGGGCCGACCTCGTAGACGTCCGACCACAGGTACCCGTCCATGGCCCACACGTAGCCGCCCGCTTCCAGGCCAGGGGAGATCTCGATGCGTTCCAGCCCGGATTCGCGGTACCAACCTTCGAGGTGGCGGTTCCAGGCGTTGGCGAAGCCCTGGCCTTGGTACTCCTCTTCCAGGCTGAGATAGTCGTGCTTGACCCACAGGCTGGCGTCGCGGTCCCGGTGGAAGATCCGGGAGACATACCCGGCTTCTTGCCCGCCCTTGAAGATCTTCGCTTCCAAGCTGGTCACGCCGTGATCTGTCGAGTACTCAACGTCGAAGAACTCGAAGCGGATGCCAAACCCCGCAAACTCGCGTCGTTCCAGTTCCTCGCGGAACGCTTCTTCGATCTCCTGGTGCCTGTAGTCGGCGTCGTCCTCGTCGGCGGGAATCAGGTCGGCGAGGGATGAGCGCGTCCGGGGCGGCGTGCCAGGGGGCGGAGCTTCCCGTAACCGCATCGCGTTCACGTTCTGCTGCCACGCCGGGTCATTGAAGACCTCGCGGTAGCGCGTGATCGTGAACGGGTCGTCGCGGTTGTAGCGGATCCACCCGTCCAGATCGCCGGTTTCGTCGTATCGCACCCAGGCGTCGCCGGGGTAGCCGGGCCGTGAGAAGTACGCGGCCGCCCTGTCAGGGGTGGCGGAGGGGTCGGGTTCGGGGATGCGCCTCGGCGGCGTGTAGGGGGCGGCTTCGATGACTTTCAGCCGGTGGGGGGCGGCGTTCGTGGTGCCGCCGTCGTCCCATTGGACGGTGACGCCCCGCCTCGGGTGAGCTCCGCGTACGGTGCCGGTACGGCCGAAGCCGACTAGCTGGACACGGTCCCCGATCGTGATCCATCGCCCGTGCCATCCTCGCGGCTGCCAGTCGCCGCCCGCTTCCCGACCCACGCCGGGGATGATCTTCGGCGGGTCGGGTTAGCGTCAGGCTTCGTCGAGCCCGTAGTTGGGGTCGCGGCCGTCGATCGCGTTCATGGCGCGGACGAAGACGGGGTCTTCGAGCATGGCGTCGTCGTCGGCGCCGGGATGGGCGGCGAACCAGTCGTCACGGAGTCGGCTATATGCCTGCTCGCGGGCGACGACGTTGGGGTGGGGCCGCTGGGGGCGCCGGGTGCTGTCTTCCACGACGGTCATGGTAAGTGCGGGCATGGCTACGGTCTCCTTTCCGGGTGTGTGGCGGGCATAGACGCGCACCAACCTGTCAACCCTCAAAGATTACCGCGCATTCTTTAATGGCGTCTACGCTGGCGTTGTGCCCAGAGCGTCTACGACACGTCGGCACTCCTCCAGCAGTTCGGCCGGAACCTCCACGCGGCGCTCCTGCGCGAGCAGGTCACGAGCCGTGTCCTCCTCGCTCATGCCCGCGATCTTGGCGCAGGTGGCCAGGTCGGTCACCAGGTGGCCGCCAAGCCACACATCCCACGTGCGCTTCTGTCGCGCCACCATCGGTGCCCCCTCCACGGCAAAGGCCTTCTGCTGCATCCCCGGCCAGACGTCGGGAAGAAGATCCATCATTCCCATGTTACGGGCGAACTCGATGGCGACGACCTTCTCGTAGGGCGTGGACGCCGTGGCGATGAGGTGCATGAGGTAGAAGCGGTACTTGCCGGTCCGCGCAGCGACCCTCCACCGGTCGGTGCCGCCCAAGACGACCGCTTCCCACTCGTTGAGGCAGCCGATCCCCGAACGGGGCAGAGCGAACACGCGTTCCGCCGGGATCGTGCCGTCGATGACGACCCCGTGCTCATGGCGCCAGTCAGGATCGCCCTCTTCCCCCACGAAGTCCTGAGCGGTGAACGGCGACAGCGTGAATGAGGACAGCGGCCGCAAGGGCACGTCTTCCTCATACGCGTCCGGCCCGCGCTCGGGCCTGGCCCAAGCGGGCACACCTCCGTCCCGGACGTCCCACACCATGCCGCGGAGCACGTGCACGTGGGTGACACCGGCGTCGCGAAGCCACTGCTGTGTGGCCTCGTACTGGGCGCGGACGAACGCCTCGACGAAGGGACGCTGCCTTTCCAGGATGTCCTTCGCCATCTCCAGCCTGTAGTCGTTCACGTCATCCAGCGTGGTCCGTTCGAGACCGAACATGTCCCGGGCCACGAGCTGGACGGCCAGGGATCTGGGCGAGGCGGAGTTCTGCGCCCACGCGGCCACCAAGCTGCCCACGGCGTTCCGGCGGTGGAAGCTGCGGTAGCGTTCCGCGTCGATGACCTCGAAGCCACTCATGTCCATCGACTGCCGGGCCTGCTCGAACTCCTCGGGCAGCACCTCCTGATACTCCCAGTCGGCCAGGTCGTTCGGGAGGTCGGGGGAGTCAGGCTGCGCGTGCTTTTCCACGTATGGGGTGGGCGAGCGCACCATGATGGCCTCGCCCGACTCGATCCGGGCGAGCGCCGACCGGACGGTCTCGTCGAGGACGTGCTCGTCGCCCACGTGCGCGGTGCGGCGGGTCAGGTCCTCGGCGATCTGCTGTTTGGCCAGGGCCCGGTTTCGCATGAACAGGTCATGATCCTTGGCCCCCAGCTCAGTGACCTTAAGGCGCCCTGCCGGGTCGAGGTCGCCCCAGAGTCGCTCATCCAGGACGGCCAGGTCTGCCGCGTTCGCAGCCCGGCCTGGCTGGACTCCCGCCAGCGGTTTACGATCTTCGCCGCGCCGCTGGGCGGGGACGCTCACCACCGCGGCGATCTGCCTACTGTGGATGGTCGTCACGTGCCCGTTGGTGTGGCGAACCCGGTACCAGTCGCCGCTGTTGCCGACGACGGTGGCTCTGCCTCCGCCCTGGAGCCGGACGACGCTTCCGACCTTGATCCATCGTCCGTGCCAGCCGCGCGGCTGGTCAGGGTCGAACCCCTTCACATCCAGGGCGGCGGCCCAGTACTGCACGCCGAACCGGCTCCACTGGTACACGGCCACGGGGGGCGGCTCCTATCGGATGGGTCAGGCGTACGTGAAGCCGCCGGTGGCGGTGGCTGCTGCCGAGTCGTTCGTGACCACAACGTCGGCGGCGCCCGCCGTCTTGGCCGGGGTGCGGCAGGTGATGATGCCCTCGTCCTCCGCCTTGATGCTGGTCGCGGCGGTGCCGCCGAACGTGACCGTGGTGCCCGGCGTGGCGTTCGTGCACTTGATAGTGACGAGCGTGTTGCCCGCGATCGGGCCCGTAGCCGGGCTGATCGACTTGATCGTCGGAACCGGGAAGCGCGCGTTCAACTCGGACGTGCGGATGATCTGGTCCTTGCGGAACACGAGTCGGCGGCGGCGGGGCGGAAAGTCGGTCCCGTCCGGCCGTACGCCCTCGTACAGGTGCTCAGCGACCTTCACCAGCGGGTCGGTCACCGGCACGGCGGTGGCCAGCGCCTGTGCCTGAGTCTTGTTGATCTGTGTGCCGTTGGCCCGGTACATCGTCACGGCGTCCCCCTGATGACGCTTGCGGTCTGAAGCGGCGGGCCGTCGAGATAGATGTCCGCGGGTGGCGGTTCAGGCGCGCAGGATTTCAGCAGGACCGACCCCACAATCAGTCCCAGCGTGATCCCTATGGCGAGCCCGAACCGCCACCCCAACCCCCGCACGCCCGGCACGATGCCGGGCGCCCGGGGCTAGTGTCTGGCTCCGATCACTCCGCCTCGGCCGGCCGGACGTGGATGACGTGCGTCAGTTCCTGGAGCGCCGTCACGACCATCTCCGGGTCTGCCACGTCGAGCACGTTGCCGGAGTGCGGCAACGGCTTCCCGTTGTGGAACTCCAGCAGCCGGCGCGCCGCGGCCGCGCCCGAGACGACGCCGATCGTGTCGGCCCCACCCTGCTCGGCATCGGCCACGGTGACGGCGTAGTAGACGCCGGCGATGTACCCCTCCACGATGCGATCCACTTAGGCCTCTTCCTGGCCGCCGGCGGCCGCTTCGTCGTCGGGGAGTGCATCAACGTAGGTGGCGACCCACACGGTGGCCAGCGTCCGCTCATCGGCGTCGCGCGGGTCGTACGGGCACACACCGGGCGGAGCGCCGAGCCCCGCCGCGCGCCGGGCGGAGCGGCGCGCGGCGACCAGCTCCTCGGTGGTGGGCGTCCGCCCCTGGCCGGTCGTCATCAGCCGAAGTCCCTTCCGTTGCCCGCGGTCTGCCGTCGTTCTTGTGCCTGCCTGCGGTCGCGGGAGTCTCCGAGCCACTGGGCGCGCCACTCGTCGTAGGTCATCCTGCCGCCGTTCGGCTGGTTCGCCCACCACCGCTTGAGTTCCTCCGACGCGTACGCGTACGCGTGGTCGGCGTTGCCGCCCCACAGATCCTTCGGGTCCTTGCCGGCCTTCCTGCCGAGAGGCGACAGCAGGTAGCCGTTGGTGGCCTTCTCCGCTTCCAGCGTCTGCTCGTACACCCACTGCCGGTACATGCGGCGCACGACCTGCTCGCGCCGCTCCCCAGCGCCGCGCTCGGCGTCGATGATCGCTATCCGCTCCTGCCGGTCCATCTCTTCTTCCGACAGGCCGTACACCTCGGCGTACGCTTCGCGCGGATCCCAGTTCTGGGCGATGAGTTCGTCCACCCGGGTTTCCTCCGGCGTGCGGTCATCCTGCGCGCCCTGCTGCCGGTCGCGGTCGTCGAGTTCGGCGATGACCCGCCGCACCAGCGCCCCGGACCACGGGTCGGAGTGGTAGAGCGGCTGGTGCCTTTCGATCAGCTCGGCAAGCTGCTCCTCGCTCATCCCCGCCAGGTCGATGCCGGCGTACGGGTCGGAGCCGATGTCGCGGCGGCGGTCGCGCTCCTCCAGTTCGGCGCTGATCTGGTCGAGCAGCGACGTCACCGCGGGGTCGAGTCCGTACCGGCCCAGGTTCCGGCCGTACAGCGTGGCGAGGTCGTCGGTGTTCATGGACAGCAGGTCGGACGCGGCGAGGTCGCCGAGCTCGTCGCCGCGGCGGCCGCGTTCGGCCTCGCGCGCTTCGGTCTCGGCGATTACCCGGTCCTGCAACGCGGTCCGGTCGGGGTCGTCGCCGTAGCCGTCCCAGCCGGCCAGCAGCATCGACTCCAGTTCGGCGTCCGACACGTCGGTCAGGTCGATCTCGCCGCCGCCGGTGCGCCGCTGCTCGCGCTCGTCGAGCAGCCCGCGCAGGCGGGCGACGGCCTGCGGGTCGTCGATCCGCGCCAGCAGCGCCCGCAGTTGCTCATCAGACAGCGCCAGCAGGTTGATGCCCTCCAGCGGGTCGCGCCGCTCCACCCCCTGCTCGCGGCGGGTGCCGCTCTGCGGGCCGGTCGCATCCGTCGCCAGGAGGGCAAGCACGCCCAGACCCCAGTGCCGCAGGTCGTCGTCGGCGTAGTCGCCGTGCCCCGCCAGCGACTCCAGCACGTTGGCGAAAACTTCCTGGGTACCGTCGCCGTTGACGCGGCCAGTGCGCGCGTCGGGGAAGTCACCCGGGTAGATCTCGAACGGGCGGCCGCGGTCCTCACCGAAGATCGGCTCGGGCCTGACGCGGTCGCCGACGTCGCCGTGGCTGGTGCGGTCCCACAGCATCGCCTGCCCTGCCGCGCGCAGGCCGGGCACGGTCGCCTCCAGGTGGTGGCCCAGCTCGTGCGCCGCCACCGTGGCCTTGGCCACCCCGCCGGGCTGCGCGGACGGCACCGGGACACGGCCGGGCTGCCCCTCCCGGACCGCCGGCGCGATCTCCTTGTTCTCGTCGGTGGGCAGGCTGATCCGGGTGGAGCCGTCCGCGCGGACGTGCACGTGCTGGCCAGGCCCGGTCACCACCTCGACGGGCCCAGACTCGCGCGCCGCGGCGAGCCAGTCGGCCGGCAGGACCTCTTCCACGTAGCGGAGCGCCCCAGCGTTCGACCCCGCCCGCGCGGTCAGGACACGCCTGTTCCTGTCGATGTAGTCGAGCCCTTCGCCGCCGACCTGCCGCACCTCGGCGAGGGTGGCGGCGAGCGCTTCGCGGCGGGCCTCGGCGAGCATGCGCCGGAGCTCCTGCTCGCGCACCGCGGCTGCTTCCCAGCGCGCGGCTGCGTCGTCCCGCTGCGCCAGCAGACCCTCGTCCGGGGTGCCGCCGTCGCCGCGTACGCGGGCGATCTCCGCGTCGAGGTCGTCGGCCGCCTTCCACGCCTGCCCGCGCTCCCGCGTGACGGCGTCGAGCTCCGCGCCGAGCGCCACCTCCCGCCCGGCAAGGTGCTGCCGGAATCGGACGTCCAGGTCGGCGCCCGCCGCGCGCAGCACGGCAAGCTGCCGCATTGTCTCCGGGCCGGGGCCATCGTCGTCCGCGATGTCGGGCGCCCACAGCATCGCCTGCCGGACGGCGGGTACCCGCCCGGCTTCGAGGTCCTCCAGCGTGGTCGGCTCGAACACCGCCCGCATGACGGGCTGCTTGCCGAGATCGGCCAGGTTGTCCGGGAGCTGAGCCCGGTACGTGGCCAGGCGGCCGGGCAGGTCGGCGTCTTGCGGCATGTCGGGCATGCGCGGCGCCGACTGGTCGGGGGCGCCGTTGATGCGGTCGCGCAGCCTAGCGAGGGACACGCCGGCGGGCAGCACGCCGGGCGCGGGCGGGTGGTCCCGGTACGCGGCCGCGACGCGGGACAGGGCGCGCGGCCACGTCTCGCTGCCGATCAGGTCCGCGCCCTCCAGCGCGGCCCGGATCCGGCTGGTGGCGCGGGCCTGCACCGCCCGGGTGACGGCGCTTGTGGCCGGGGCCATGGCGGCGGTCTGGGTGTCGTCGCGGGCGCCGAGCCGGAAAGCGAGCGTCGCAGCGGCGGCGTCGGTCGTGACATCGATGCGGTCGAGCCGCTCGAACGCCGCGGTGAGCGCCTCGTCCCGCCCTGCGCCGGCAGGGAGCTCGCGCAGCGCCTCGGCGACGTCCGTTGCCGCCCACCGGGAGCGCACCGTCTCCAGGTTGGCGAGGAACGCGGTGAACTCCCGCTCGCGGCTGATCTGCTCCCGCTCGCGCCGTACGGCGGCGATGCGGGCGGCCGCGTTGTCGTCTGCCGGGATGAGCCGCATCACGCTGGGGTCGATGTAGTCGTCCGGAGCGGCCGGGTCGTCGAACACCGACACGGACCGCTGCTCGCCGCTGTCGGCCATGATCTGGACGGTGACGCCCTCGGGCACGTCGTCGGCCGCCGGGTGGCGGGTGATTCCGGTGATGGTGCCGGTCGCCATCATCACCTGGGCGCGATCACCCACCTTCAGGTCGCGCCAGCCCACGTACTCGGCCGTCTCCGGCTGCATGAGCGAGTCGTACGGCTGGTTGCCGGTGGCGGGCCCGCGCTCCAGCCGCTCCACCGAGGGCCATCCCCGATCGGTGACGGTGATCGTGCGATGCTCGTCGTCGCCATCCAGGATCGTCATCTCGTACAGGCGGGTCTCGGCGTACTCGCCGCCCTTTCGCTGCACGGCCAGGACCTCGCCCACGACGGGGTCGTTGAAGTCGTTGCCGTCCCAGCGGATGATGTCGCCGACGCCGATCCGGTCCGCGGTGACGTGCTCGCGCGTGAACTGCGGCGGCGCGGGCTGATCATCCGGGAGGTCCTGCATCAGCCACAGGTCCACGCCGTCCGGCAGGACCCGCTGCTCCACAGTCCCGTCCTCGTGCCGGACATGCACTGTGTGCAGGCCGAACCCCCGAACGGGGCGCGTCGCTGTGACGGTGCCGAATCGGACCGTGCCGTCCTCGCCCGGCAGGGCGATCACGTCGCCCATAGCCAGATTGCGGGCGTAGGCCCGTTCCGTACCTGGCCGGCCGGGGTCGTGCGGCGGCGGCGGGAACCCCTCCAGGCGAGCGTTGGCGGCGTCGATCCAACCCGCCGTACGGCCCAGCGCCCGGCGGCGCGGCGCAGGCGTGTTCTCGTCAGCGGCCAGCGTGCGCACGTGGGCGGCCAGGGCCTGGATCTG
Organism: Nonomuraea sp. CA-143628; assembly: GCF_050942315.1. Classification (NCBI taxonomy): domain Bacteria; kingdom Bacillati; phylum Actinomycetota; class Actinomycetes; order Streptosporangiales; family Streptosporangiaceae; genus Nonomuraea; species Nonomuraea sp. CA-143628. Next base: position 13,317,424 of record NZ_CP192072.1, on the reverse strand, counting down.
CTCGGCGGACAGTTCCCGCCGGGCGCGCAGCCTCGCCATGGCCTGGGCCACCTCCGGGGAGGCGCCCGAGTCGGTGGCGTCCAGGTTGAGGTCCAGGAGGCGGCGCCGCTGGTCGGTGCGGAGCCGCACCCTGCCGGTCGGGGTGCCGTCCGGCAGGTCCACGGCAGTGACGCGCTCCGGCTCCGCCAGCGGCGCGTCTGGGGCCTCGGAGGTCGGGGTGCCGGTGATGCGGTTGAGCAGGAGCCGCTCGTCCAGTTCCACCTCCGACAGGCGGCCGTCCTGGTCGCGCACGTCGAACCGGGCCCGCCCGCCGTCCACCCCCGGCGGGGAGGCGACCTGCATGGGGATGTCGTCGATCAGCACCCACTCGCCCACGGCCAGGCCGGACGCCTCGATCTCGTCCACCGAGTCCGTGTCCTGCGCGGGCGCGAGCTGGACGGGCCGTTCGGCGGCGATCAGGTGCCGTTCGCGCCGGTCGTCGTCGCCGCGCACGAGCGCCGACACGAGCCCGTCGTCGAGCTGCTCCACCCGCTCCACGGCCACGTCACCGGTCGGGCCCGTGATTCGGTCCCCGTCACGCAGGCCCGCGCCGGGCACCTGCTCCGGCGCCGGGGCGGGCTCGCTGTCGTCGAGCCGCAGCACGCGGCGCGGGATCGAGAACCGCGTCCCGGACGGCACCGACGCGGGGGTGCCGTCCGCCCGGGTGATGGTGATGTCGTCGAGCACCATGGACGGCATGCCGGGCTGGCGGCGCGAGATCCTGCCCGCCACGGTCACCTGCTCGAACCGGCCGATGCCGAGCCCTTCCCGGTCCAAGCCGGCGGGCAGGCTCGGCCCTGCGGCGCCGAACTGGATCCGGTCGCCAACCTGGGCGTTCGCCTGCGGGATCTCCTCGCCGCTTTCGGCCTCGGCCGGGGTGCCACGCGTGACGAGCGCGTCAGGGCGGCGGCTGATCCGGGTGCCGTCGTCGAAGGTGATCGTGAGGCGGCCGCTCTCGGCCTCCTGGATGTCGGTGACGCGGCGGCTGTCCCGCTCGGCCTCGCCGAGCCTGGCCGGCCCCGCCGGATTCGCGTAGGCGGACTGGCCGTCACGCAGCGCGCCCGCGTCAGGGCCGGCCATCCGCCACTGGGCCTCCGCGAGCGTGTCGCCCACGCGGATCTCGTCGGCGTACGCCTGCCCCTCCGGCGCGGGCTCTCGGGGAACGTCCTCCGCTGGCCGCGCCTCGCTGACGACCCTGCGGATCATGCTGAGTCGCGGATCGCCTGGGGCGAACTGCTCGGCCTCGTCGAGCAGCCGGGAAGCCTCCTCAATGTCGTCGGCGTCGTACGCCACGCGTGCTTGTCTGGCCAGCGCGGTCACCTGCTGGCGGCTGACGCCGCGTTGCGCAGCATCCGGATCGCTCTCGGCGGGCTCCTCGACGCGAGGCTCGGGGCCATCGCCGTCCTCAACGCGGTAGACGACTTCGTCGTTGTGCAGGAACACGTTGGTCTTGCCGGACACGCGTCCGGCGCGCCCGTCGTGGTTCCTCCAGGTGAGGCTCTCGGGTTCCCACTCGACCTCTACCGCGTCGATGGCGGTCTGGCGGACGCCAGCGATGCGTCCGCGCAGCACGAACCAATCACCGATCTTGGGAGCGCCCGCGCCTTTGAGCTGCATGTCGTAGCCGCCGCGAGTGTCGAAGACGACCTCGTCCCCGGGCTTAAGCTGCGAAGCCACGACGGCACGGCCGCCCTCAGCGCGGGCGCGATCGGCGATCTCCTGGTGCCGCTCCAGCGAAACCTGACGCCGCACCGGATCGGTCGTGTGGATCGGCGCTACGCGTCGGCCGTTCGGATCGCCGTTCGGATCCCGCGCCGCAAAGCTGGAGCCGGGAACGCCCCAGAGCTGTATGCCGCCGCGAACCTCACGCATGTAGTCGAATTCGAGGGGGTGGACAGGCCCATTCCATGGGTTATCCGGGAACACAACGACGTCCCCGGACCGCAACTGCCGGGGGTCAACAACCTCGGTCTCCAGATCGGGCAGCCCGTCCGGGTTCGGCTTCTCCGGCTCCTTGTCCAGACCAGCCGCCCCCACCGCCTCACGAGCGATACGGTCCCGCTCAGCCTCGCCGCGCTGCCGTCCCTGCCCTTCCGGGAGCTTGTATGCGGCCACAGCACCCGCCGTCACCAGTGCGTACGTGGCAGCGTTGATCTCCTCGGCATCGCCGCTCGCAAGGGCGGAGTCGAGCCGATCGACTGCCGCAGTGACCATCTCCTCGTCCTCGGCGGTGAAGACGCCACGCTGCGGCCGGTACGGCGAGGCGACTTCCACATCGCCACGCTGGTCCTGACCAGGCTCCGCAGTCAGGTCCGGTGCCGAGCCGGGCTGCGTAGCCGCCGCGTCGGCCTGGCCCTCCGGCGAGGGCTGCTCAGGCTGGTATGCGTCTAGCTGCTGCTGCGCCTGTTGAGTGCGTTCCCGGGCGGCTTCGCCATCCGGCCCCTGAGCGCTGCCCACGGCCTTGGCGTAGTGCGTCAGGTAGGCGGCGGCGCCTTCCCGTTCGCGGGCGGTGGAGCCGCCGAGCGCGTCGGCGTCGCCGTCCATCAGCCGCCGGGCGCGTTCGCGGCCGGCCAGGAACTCCGCGTCCGCGTCCCGGTCGCTGAAGGCGCGGCCCAGCGAGACCACCATCGTGGCGAGCGACGGCCCCGCTGCCCCCTCCCGATGCAGCGGCGAAGCATCCACAAGCGCGTGCGCGGCCATGAGCCCCTGATCGGCGAACTCCTGGCCCTCGTCGGTGATGTGCTGGTCGAACCTGGTGGCGTCGGTGCGGACCCGCCCCGGTGCCTTCCTGTAGCCAGCCAGGGCAGCATCGGCGTCAGCGTCCGCCAGGCCGATCCGTTCGGCCCCGTGCCTGATGTTGCCCTCGGTGATCTCGCCTGTGCCGTCCCACGGCTGCCGCGCCTCACGCTGCTCTCGCTCGGCGCGCAGGGCGGCGAGGTTCTCCTCCGCCATCGCCCGCTCACGTGCGATGACGGGCGCCAGCCTGGCGTCATGGTGAGCACGAGCATCCTCGGGGAGATACCGCAGGACGAGGGAGCTCTCCCGAACACGAGCACGGACCATCTTGCCGTCCGCGCGGCGAACCTCGATCTCGGTCATCGCGGTCGGCTGTGGGGCGCTCGGGTTGGTGATGCCTCCGTCTCGGATGGCCTCGACGGTCCCCCCGTAGATGTCCCAGCGGGGGATGTCTACGACGTCGCCACGCTCAAGCGGCCCGTCTCCGTCTGCGCTTCTGTCGAGCCTGGCTAGCCCGCGCTCGGGCGGATCGTTCTGGTATGCCAGGTACCGGTCAAGCCCTTCCTGGGCTTCCTCAGGGGTAGCAAAGTTGACGCCCGAACGAACCTTGTCAACCTCCCACGCGTGGCCCCAGCGCACGCCGCGCACCACGCGGCCCTGCGGTTCCGGTGCGGCCAGTTCCTCGGCCGGCGGATGATCCTCGCCTCTGTCGCTCTCAGGTTGGTCGCTGCTGGGCTCCTCGGCCGCCGCGCCGGACGCTGGCTCCTCGCCCTCCAGCTCCATGAAGATGTCGCGGTTGCCGTCCTTGTCGGTCCCCATGTCCGCGAACAGGCCCTCTTGAGGGCGGGTCTGCGGGGTGACGGGGGCGCCGTCCGCGCGGTGGTTCGGCGGCTCGTCGGCAGGCTGCCAGTCTCCGAGCTCCTCCTCCGACAGGGTGCGCCGATCACCGCGGATCGTGGTGACCTCGACCTCGGCGCCGGTGAGGGTGTCCTGGATCTGCTCGACGCGCACCGGGTCGTTGAACGCGGGCGTGCTGATCCACTGCCGGGCGGCCAGCTCGGGCCGCTTCTCGGTTTCGGGCACCTCGACGGCCGGGGCGGCTTCCGGCTGGACGGAGGCTTCCGCCTCGTCGATCGCGTTGACCTTGTCACGGATCTCACGCGCGACCTGGTCGGCCTGCTCCTGGTCGTTCAACCGCTCGGCCTCGACCAAGCGGGCGAAGTCCTCGTCCGGCACGACGCGCGCCATCGCGTCGTCGGTCGTATACATCGTCCAGTGCCGGTTCGTGTTGTCCACGAAGGACACGGCCCAACCGCTGCCGGGCTTGGTGTCGGCGTCCTCGGGCAGGCCCGCCGGCGACACGCCGGAGATCCGGCCAAGGTTGCTGGTGCTGTCGCCGAACTGGTCCCAGCCGTGCACGTACGCGAGCTGGCCGGGCCGGAGCTCGGAGACGGGGACGCGGGTGTCCTGCCCGGACGGCGTGAACTCCTCGACGCCCTTGGATGGCTTGCCGGCGCGCTGCGGCCGCGGCCGGTCCGCCGGGTTGCCGGAGGGCTTCTTCCCGCCGGGGGCGGCGGTGACGGTCAGGTAGTTGCGGTGGACGGAGATCTTGCGCCCGTCCGTGGTGTGCACTTCCAGGCGGCCGCCGCCCAGGTTGCGGGCAACGGTGCCGGTGCCTCCGCCCCAGATGGAGACGGACGCGCCGGTCTCGATCCATCTTCCCTTCCTGTCACGGGGCTGCTCGGGGTCGAAGGCGTTCCGAAGCCGGCGGGCTTTCTCTTCCAACCCGGCGGTGTAGGTGACTCCGCCGATGGTCCACGTCCGCTGGTTGGTCACCCGTGCCCCCTGCTCTGCCCCGTGCTGGTGTGCAGGGCAGGGAACACGGCGGGACGGGCTAGTGTCCCGGTCCGTCGATCACGTCAGCGCGGTCACGCCGCCGCGAACAGGTCGAGCTGGTCGTCCCGAGTGGAGAGGATGGCTGCGACCTGCTTGATGGGCCTGGGGGCGCGCTGCTGGGCGGCGCGGGCCGGGGTGGCGAACAGGTCGAGCTGGTCCGGCTGGCCGATCTCGCGCTTGGCCTCGGCGGCGACCGCCTCGACGCGGTTCCGCCAGTCGAGGGCGAACGTCTGGCAGTTCGCCTCCGAACGGTGGCGGGTGGAGCCGCACTGCGTGGGGGTGCGGCGCCCGGCGTACGACCACGCCATGCTGTCGGCCGTCACCAGGTATCGGCCGTAGCGGCGGATCCCGGCAAGCTTGACGCCGAACCCGTGCAGCGGGATGTCGAGCTGGGCGAGGGTGCGGAAGATGTCGCCGATCTCTGCGCTGGCCTGGCGGCGGCAGACGGAGCCGACGCCGACGAGCTCGTAGTCCTCGGCCAGGCGGACGCCGTGCTCCTCGTACAAGGCGACGCAGGCCAGGTAGTCGTCCACGGTCCAGCCCTGGATGACGGGCACCACTGGGCAGTCGGCGTCGCTGTACTCAGGCCACAGTTCGGTCAGGCGTAAGAAGTTCGCGACGGTGCGGCGCTGGTGCTCGGCCACGGTGAGCCCAGTCTTGGCGAGCATCCACGGCTCGACCATCCAATCCTGTGGGGCGGCCCAATCGAGCTCGATGACGCCGTCGTAGCGGGCCAGCGCGGCGACGTACTCCTCGGGGGAGGTGACGAACTGGTGAAACAAGGACAACTCGGTGAACGCGCCGGAGTCGATGGCGACGTGCCGGCGGCGCGGCCGCCGGGTGGGGACCGGCCAGTCGTAGAAGGTGGGCAGCGTCTTGTACTTGCGGAGCACACGGTGGGAGAGGAACAGCGATACGCCGGGCGGGGCGGTGGCAATCCAGCCGGGGCGGTGGGTGCCTAGGTAGAAGTGCAGGTTGCGCACCTCATCGCAGATCACGGCGTCCTCTTTCGGGCGTGCATGGGTAGGGGCGGCACCAACGAGGGGCGCCGCGCCGGGGGTGGTAGATCGTCGGAGAGGGTTCAGCGGTCGGTTGGGGCCTGGCCGTCGCGGTGGTGCTCACACGGGCAGGTGGGGTGTTGGCAGCCGCCGCAGCGGCCCTCAGCGCACGACACGCTCAGGCGGCCGATGCGGTCGTACCAGGTGCGTTCGTGGCGGGGCGGGTCGGACGGCGCGGGGGTGGTGGGGGGCTTCGTTGCCATGGTGGTGTCCTTCCGGTGGGGCGGTGGCCGCCGCCCGCCGCTCGGGCGTCGGCCAACGTGTGAAGGGATCAGGCAGCGTGCTGGACCTCGAACCGCGTCACCTCAACCGCGAGCTGCTCGTCCGGCATGAGCCGGTCTTTGAACCGCTCCACCCACTGCTCGGCCTGCTCGTCCGTTGCGGCGTCCGGGGCGTACGGGTGGTCTTCGAGGAAGTCGAGGTAGCGGTGGGGGACGTACGGCGTATCGCCGTCAGTGATGACCTCATGCAGCGTCTCGGCAGCCCACTTGTAGGCAAGGCCGGGCGCGGCGGAGCAGTGCTGGAAGCGCTGCCCGTCGCTCCAGACGACGGTGGCGAACCACACCACGGCGGGGGGTGTCTCGGTCATGCGGGTTCCTTCCGGTGGAGTGGCTCCCGCCCGCCGCTCGGGCGGGAGCCGGTGGGTCAGACGAGGGCGAGTTGGGAGGGGCCCTTCAGCGCCGCCTCCCACGCCTCGGCGAAGCTGTCGTTGACCTTGTCGATGGCCAGCGCCGGGGCGGTGACGAACGCCTGCTCGGGGCACGGGTAGTAGATGTTGCGCTCGTGGATCCACACCCGCTGGTGGCGGCCGATCTCGTAGCGGGCGCCGGGCGGCAGGTGGTGGGTGGCCATGTAGTCGAGCAGCCGCACCATGTCGGCGCGGTCTCCAGTGGCGATCCGGGTCATGGAGCGGGCGGCGTTGGCGGCCTTCATCATGTCGTCGGCCTTGGCGCGGAACGCCCTGCTGACGTCGTAGATGGCCCACGGCATGCAGTTGAGGTGCTCCTGGAACTCGGCCAGCAGGTCGGGCCCGCCCTCGAAGTCGAGCAACGCGTCGTAGAGCTGTCGTCCACCGATCAGCCCCTGGCGGGGGTTGGCGGCGACGGCGAGGTACTCCATCGTGAGCGCCTTGAACGCCTCGTACGGGTTGGCCACGTACCGGGGGAGGGCGCGGGCGAGCCCGGCCGCGCTGGCTAGGGCGAAGGGGCAGAAACTGCACGCCGATTTAGGCCAAATGATCTTGAAGTGCTCCCACAGGAACCGCTCGCACGCCAGGCGGTCCCATCCCCAGTCCATCAACGGATAGGTGGGGTTCCGGCCGGGCAGTCCGAGCGGCATGTCGCGCATCATGCGGGTGAGCTCGTCGGTCTCGAACCCGACGACGTGGACGAATTCCTCGCCGCCGGTGAGCTGGGCGATCAGCACGTCCAGCGGCCAGCCCTTTGCCTTCAGGCTGCATTTGCGGATGCCGCCGGTCTGGGGGACTGTCGCGACCTCGACCATCTCGTCCGACAGCCGGTAGGCGCCCTGGATGTAGCAGATGGTGGGCTCGGTGGTGTCGTCGAGGATGACGATGCCGTCCCGCTGGCTGTTGCTGGCGCGCGCGACCTGGATGGTGCGGATGCCGTGCTTGCGCAGCAGCGGGAAGACGAACTTCTCGACCAGGTGGCCGGTCTCCAGGTGCTCATCACCCGTCTGGGCGATGACGACGATCAAGTTCTTCAGGTCGAAGGTCCGGCAGACAAGCTCGGTGAGCCAGCGCACCAGGATGGCGGTGCTGTCTACCCCGAGCCCGTACGAGAGGATCACCTTCACGGCAGAACCTGGACCTCTTCGACCGTGATCAGCGGGTACAGGTCAGAGTCCGTGTAGGTGTTCACCCACTCCTTGGCCTGCTCGGAAGTGGCGGTGTCGGGGTCGTACGGGTAGTCGGACAGGAAGTCGTCGTACGCCTCCGCCACGTCCTCGTCGAGCCACGGCCGAGCGTTACGGGCGAGGAAGCGGGCGGTGCGCCGGTACGCGTTCGGCTCATCCGGAGCCACCATGACCACGGGCTCGGCTGAGCTGAGCGAGCCCCAATCGAGGTGGATGACGTGCACGAAGACGTCCGTAGTGCTGGTCATGCTGGGGTGTTCCTTCCGGTGGGTTCCGTGGCCGCCCGCCGCTCGGGCGGCACACGGAACCTGAAGAGGTGAGCTAACGTCTCGCCCCGATGCGGGCAAGACCGAAGAGGTGGGCGCCGCTAGTTCCGGGGACGGGGGGTGAGGCTGGTCCGGTGCGGCGCCTGTGCGCTTGGCGCTGACTAGTCCCGCGCCCAACTCTCCAGCGGGCCAACCCAGCCATCGGCCACGAGGTCAGGTCGCCGGGCCCGCCAGCCGTCGATCGCTTGCTGGTAGGCGGGGCCGTCATAGAAGCGTGAGAGCCCGTGATGGCGGGCGTAATCCTGCCAGGAGGCGCGCACGCGCTCGTACGCCTCCGCCGAGTAGTCGCGCCCGCTTGCCGGGTCAATGTCCTTCTCGGCGACGCCCATCGCCAGGCACAGCGCGGTGCGCGCGTCGTTCATCGACGTGCGCCGGTCGGCCTCCCTTACCGGGTCGTGGTCGCGGTACGTGTAGCGGCTCATCACCCGTCTGGCCTGCATGCGGATTGCCCGCTTCTCATCGACTACGCGGCGCAGTGTGATGTTGCTGCTCATGGTGTTCCTTCCGGTGGGTTCCGTGGCCGCCCGCCGCTCGGGCGGCACACGGAACCTGAAGAGGTGAGCTACGTCTCGCCCCGATGCCGGGGCGAGACCGAAGGGGGGAGGGAGTCAGTCCTGGTTCTCGTCGAGGCACTGGACCATGTCGAACGCCTCGTCCTCGGTGAACCGGAACGCGTCACCGGGGTAACCCGGGCTGCCGGGGAGGGAGTCGGGCAGGGTCCACTCCTGCGAGTGGTCGGCGTGCCGCCCGCCGGGCCGGGTGATGATCCACGTGTCGCTGCCGATGAGCCGCATGACGATGGCCTCGGGCTTGTAGTGGTGGCCGTCTTTCCGAGGGTCGCAGGGCCCGTCACAGGCATGCGTGAGAAGTCGGTTCGCGAACGTGTACTCCGTGGCGCTGTCGGCGTACTGGTGCCGATAGTTCCGGTTGACCAGGATCGCGGCGGGGATCTCGAACTCCCTCAGCAGGATGTCGGCGTACTCCTTCGCCTTGTCGGAGGTCTCGAAGTACGGCTCCCGGTCACTCCGGTAGCCGTGGTTGGGGAGGGGGTTGTCGAGCCGGTAGGCCGCTCCGCCCACGATGGGGATGATGCGGAACTGCCACGGGATGGGAGACGACCAGAAGTAGCCGGTCCAGCCGTCTCTGTCGTTCCCGCTCCAGGTGAGATGTTTCTCGTTCATCGCACGCCCTCCGGCCCGTCGATGAACTCGTGGCCCTTGGCGCCGATCGCGGCCAGGCCGGTCGCGATCTGGAGCGCGATGGCGGTCTCGGCGTCGAAGTCGAGGTAGAGAACGACGTCCACCAGGTTGCCGCCGACCATGACCTTGCTCTGCACCCTGAACTTGACACTGTCGCGGACATGGATGACCTGAGCCGTGCTGCCGTCCTCGGCCGTGAAGGTGCCGAAGTCCTGACGCGAAACTTCGGACGTGATGGGGATGACGTCGGCGATCTTGCCGTTGTGCATGGGGTTCCTTCCGGGCTCCACCAGCAGCGCCGCTCGCTGCCGGTCGAACACCCACAACATTAGCAGTCTTCTCTAATAGTGTCTACATCGGCAATTCGCTGGTGACCGCAGCCGCCCAATCCGACAGATCCACCTCGCGCACCGCCTGCACGATCTCCTCCATCGGCGCGCCCACCTGGTCCAACTCCTCCACCACGCCACGAACGGCCTCCACCACCCGGCCGAACTCCTCACCGACCGCCACAGCAGCCGTCATCGCGGTGTCGTGCGCATCCATGCCGCCCCCACCCGTGACCGCAGCCGCCGCGAGCACCGGGAGAACCACCTGCTCGGCCTCGGCCTGCCACGCCTCCACGGGCACGATCCGCGCCACGTCCAGCGCGTTCGCGCCGACGCGGGTGTCCACCTTGAACTCCGCCTGGAAGTGGCGGGTGCCCTTGCGGTTCTTCGGTGACTCCAGCCTGGCCACCGTCCGGCCGACGAGCCTCCCGCCGAGCTGGCACAGCGCCTCCACCAGCTCGGCGGCGGGGCCGGCCGCCGGGGAGCCCTTCGTCTGCCGACGCCCACGCGGCCGCTCCGCCTCCTCCTGGGCGTCGTCGTCCTCGTCCTCGGGCTCGTCCTCGGCGGCCGCGTTCTCGCCGGCATCGGGGTCGGCGTCGTCCGCCTCGGCGCTCTCCTTGTCGTCGCTGGTCTCGCTGAACGCGTTCCGCAGGCGCGACAGCGCGTTCTCCTCGGCGCCGTCGTCGTCTCCCGCTGCGGGGGCGCCGCCTCCGGCAGGCGGCTGCTCGCCGAGCTCGCCCTCCGGCGCTCCGCCCTCAGCCGCGGCCGCCGGATCCTCCGGCGGGGCGATGCCGAGCGCGACCGCGTCCTCCTGGCGGGTCGGAATAGGCGTCTTGCCCTGCGCCACGTACAGCGCCCGCGTGTGGGGCAGGTCAACGGGGTCGTATCCGGCGATGGCCCGGTACTCGTCCAGCGAGATGAGCCCGGCCGCGGCCTCCTCGCGCGCCTCCGCCCGCCGCTGCGTCTTCGCCCGCTGGAGCACCTCGACGGAGTCGGTGTTGAACTCGTAGACCGCGCCGTCTTCGTGGTCGGTATCCCATCCGGTGGCCAGAAGCGACAGGTGGGGCAGCATCGTGTGCGTCCAGAACTGGTGTTCTTCCTGGGCCGCGTTGTCGAACGTCCGGCCGGAGGCGTTCCCGAGGATGCTCTCCGGCACGCCGAACGCGGCGAGGATCTCCTCCTTGGAGATGCGCGCCAGGTCGGCGTAGGCCATGTCGCGCGGTTTGGCGGCCAAGTCGATGAACGACAGGTCGCCCTGAAGCACAGTCAGCTTGCCGGCCTCATGCGCCCCCTTGCCGAAGATGTCTTGGATGCGCTCCATCTCGTCGTCATCGACTTCACCGTCAATGCCGATCACGCCGCCCGGCCGCCCGTCGTTCCTCAAGAACGTCGCGTTGTAGAGGCGGGCGAGGAAGTCCAAGTCCACCGACAGCCCGGCGGCCTCCATCGGCGTGATGCCGCGGAATGGGTCCAGCGGGTGCGGATCCCGGAACCAGATGACTTTCTCGGGGTCGATGGCGCGGCGCCGACCGTCCGGGGTGATCGTCTCGAAGTGGGAGAGCAGGTTGCCGCCGAACCCGGGGACCGGGCGGGTTCGGCCGGGCGGCAGCAGGTCCGCGCCGATCGGGTGGCCGCGCCGGCTGGTGGTCATCTCGACGAACGTCCCGGCCGGGGACAGCAGCACCTGGCCGGACAGTCGCTTGCGTAGCTGCGGGCCCTTCTCCAACTGGTTGGCGACGCCTGCGTTGAGGAGTCGGGCGAGAGGGTCGTCCGTGATGACCTCGCGCTCGCCGTCGTCCTTGATGAGCACCCGCTCGATCGGCAGGCGGCTGGCGTGCCCGGCGATGGCGTTGACGCTCTTGAACACCCAGACGACGCGCTCCATCCCCTCCAGCACGGCGCGTTCGACGGGCCAGGAGCGGCGCGGGTCGCGCAGCCGGGCGAGCATGCCCGACCAGGAGGTGTGGCCGGCGTCGAGCTCGAACGACTTCGTCTCCACGGGAGCCGACTTCGTCGCGAGCCTCAGGGCGCCCCTCAGGGCGGGCAGGAAGGCCACTGCGTCGCCTACTTCCCGCTGCCGAGCAGCACGCCGCCGGTGATGGCCGCGGCGGACAGACTGGCCCAGAACAGCAGTGGGTGGACGTTCCAGGCGACGGCCAGTGTCCCGCCGATGCCGGCGACGATGAGAACCAAGGCGATCAGGTCGCGGCGCAGGCGCGCCTCACGCGCGCGCGGGTCAGATGCGTTCAACCTGCTTCTCCTGCCTGCCCGGGACGACGATGGTCGCCGGGCAGGCTAGGAGGAGGCTGTGGTTTGTGTACGGCTCCAGCTAGACGGCCTGTTTAGCCGTACATGTCTCCGAGGCTGGAGCGCTGTCGCATGGCGACCTCGGCAGCGGTGGACCCAGGCGTGGGGCGCTTCCGCTTGGCCCGGACGGCAGGCCCGTTGCCGCCCAGGAGGTGTTCGGTGTGCGGTCCGGGGCACGGCACGGTGATGGCGTCGGCCCACCGCAGCTTGCAGTGGTCACAGTAGACGTCTTGGGCGACGGTCCACGTCTTTTCGGGGATCATGAGGCTGCGGCGGCTCGTCTCTATGCGGCGAGCCTGCTCCGAGGAGACTGGCACAGTGACCCCGGCGACGAACTCGTGCGTGCCGTCGCTGGTGCCGTCACTGATTGTCTCGTCCTGGGTTGTCTCGGAGACTTCGGTGGTCATGCGATCTATCAACCCCCTTGCTTTGTGGGGATGCTCTAACAGCCTGTCGGCGGGTATAGGTTCCGACAGGTCGATCCCCCGTTACTGATGTGATACTGGTGGCACATGTGGCAGTAGCCAGCGGAGAGACCTTAGCTATCGGTGGCAGGTCGCGTAAATGGTCAGATGATCTTTCAGATGGCCTTATTTTCCGGCGTTCCGGACAGAATGTTTGTAACGATCCGTAAACCCTGTGAACCGATCCAAGTCATCAAGCGTCCCGATCGTCCACATTTGGCAGTCACGCTCTGTCAACCAGAGAGGAGACGGCCGCGCTTCTTCACCTTCTTGGGGGCAGGCTCGTACGGGGCCAGCAGCACAGCCTCCGCCTGGTCGGGACTGTTGACCCCACGCGCGAGCATGTCCTTCTTCGACTCCACGTACGTGAACCCCGCCGAGTTGTCGAACTTCTTCGGCGCGCCAAGCTGCCCCCTCGTACGGCTGCTGACGCGCAGCCGTAGCCGCGTCACCCCTTCGGCGTTCGGCCGGAGCAGCGTCCGACCGGCGATCCACAATTCGTCCCGCTTGCGGTACGGCCGCAGCACTTCGGAGTCCGCCGGCCGGTCGGTGGACTCGGCCACGTTGACGGGCACGATCTCCGCCTGGTGCTTCTTCTCCTTGCCCCACCGCTGAAGCAATCCGACGACGCCCCACCCGACACCGATCGTGTCGATCTTCACGCGCACCTTGGCCTTGGTGCCGAGACGACGGCGCAGCAGCTCGGCGCGCCTGATCTCCTCCAGGACGCGGTTCGCCACGGTGACGGCGTCGCTGTTCTCCGCCCCCGAGCTCGTGTGTTCGACCGTCGCCAGGTCCTCCACCAGACGGGCGATGACGAACTCGTCGCCGCCGTCGCTCGCCACGTCCACGCCGAGCCGCACCCAGCCGCCGAGCCGCACCATCCACTCGTCGGTCTCATCCGGCAGGCCAAGGTCGCACAGGCGGGTCCAGCCAGGCCCTTCCGGCTCCTCCTGCTCCGCGGCCGCGTCCACCCAATCCGAGGGGATGATCTGGTCCTTCGCCCCCTTGGGGAACTTCGCGTGCACCTTGGCGATGACGTACGGCGACTTCTCGCCGTGGTCGCGGATCGCCTCCTCGATCCACTCCGCGTTGACCAGGTGAGAGGACACCATGTGGCCCGGGTCGCCGGCGAGGCAGGCACACACCTTGTCCGCGGTGCGCTCCCCCGTCACGGCCGGCGAGTCAGTGGCGGCAAGCTTGATGGTGGTTGTCTGCGGATATCGCTCGCTGTAGCCGTCGTTGCAGAGCTTCTCGAACCAGCTCCGTTCAGTGTCGGTGGGGGGGTTGCCGATGGCGATCATGCGCGCGTTCGAGCCGGTCAGCAGGTTGCGAGTGGAGCGGCCGATCACGGGACCGATGCCGCCCGCCTCGTCCACGATCAACAGGAGGTTGCTCTCGTGGATGCCCTGCATGCCGGACTCGTCATGCTCGGTCGCCGTGAAGCCGTACGAGACCACGACGTCCACGCCCTTGGCATCGACCATCTTCCACTGCACCTGGTCACACGAGCCGGGCAGCGCGCCGTGCGCGACCGCGTGCCGGATATGCGGCCACATCTGCCGGTGCACCTGCCGCATTCGGGTCGCCGTAGTGATCGACAAGGCGGTTCCCACCGGGTAGACGCACGCCCAGTAGGCGACCGCCCTGGCGCAAATATGTGTCTTACCCAGGCCGAAGCCCGCCGGCACGGCGACGTTCTTGTGCGTGGTGATCGCGGTCAGGATCGCCCGCTGCTTCGACCACAGCGCCTCACCGAGGACCTGCTCGACAAAGCCGACCGGATCCCCGAGCCACACGCCGTACGGGGTGCCGAGCTCCTTCCCGGCCACAGCCAGGACCTGGACCAGGTCCGGCTGGGAGAGCATGCCAAGTGTGCGGCGCCGCACCGATGGCGGCAGCGCCATCAGATCCCACAGCATCCCAGAAGCGATCCGGGAGTCACCGCGGGGAAGGTCGTGGGGAAGGGGGACGGCCAGCGCCGTCATCCGTCGCACCCGTAGCGCAGGTGGAGCCGCAGCGCGGCGGCCACCTCCTGCTCGTCACGCGCGCTCAGCAGGATGACGCGCCCGCACAGCGGACACGGCTCCCCGCGTTCGCACACCGCCGCGTTGTCCACGGCGCAACTCTGCCGCGGTGTGACGGTTAGCGTCTTCGTTCAAGAGCCGCGACCGCGCCGACACTCGCGCACACGCTCAATGTGACGCGAATCACATATTGCTGCATGACCTGGGAAAATCCCTGATTCCAACCTGCGAGATTCCGCGCACATCCGCATACGTGCGCACCGTTCCACAGCGCCCCCGGCTTCGAGTGCGCAAATACCCCCGGCAACATGGACGCACGTCTAAGCTCTTTCCTGTCCGCTTCGCACGCGGTCCTGGCAGCAGTCCATCGGGGGGTCGGCTGCCCAAATGGCGCCGATCCCGGTACGCCAACACAAGGAAGGGTCATCGTGCGAAACCGGAAGAAGAAGAACGACCGGTCCAGGTGGGTGGAATGGGCGCAGCTCGCAATGCGGGCCGGGCTCATCCTCGTTGACTGGCTGGTCAACAGGCTCAGGTAACCCTAGGGCTACCTGAGCCCGCTCGAACGGTGACCCCCGTCAACGCCGGCACAGCTACGGCGGGGGCACCTACATCCAAGATCAGGCCCTACGTCTCAGGACCCAAGTCTCACTGTAGCGTCCGCATTGCAGACACAGACGCTGTATTCCGAGGCGTAGCGCTTTAATGCATCCATTGACCTCGCCACTTACATGCGCGTTACCAACGCGAACGACATCGCCGCCGTATTCCGTGAGTGGTAGCCGGGCTTACAGCCCGAGCGACTTCAGCCAGGCCAGGCCCGCCTTCTTGTTGAACCGGCCGCTCTCGAGGCGCACGCCTTCGGGGAGGCTCGCATCCTTCTCGGCCTTGCGCACCTGGTAACGCACCTTGTCCAGGTTCAGCCCGGCCGCCTCGGCGAGGTCCTTCATCGTGGTGCCCGCGCTCGCCACCACCTCAGGCGAGGTCTTCTGCCGCCACCAGGCGAGCAGGATGTCCTCGTCGTAGCGGCGGTCGCTGACCTTGGCCCCCTTCGGGAGCTCGCCTGCCTCTTCCGCGGCGTGCACGGCTGTCCGGAACGTCTTCTCGTTCACGCCGGCGCGCTCGGCCGCGTCTACGAGGGTGGTGCCAGCGGTCAGCCGCTCCTTCCGCTCGCGCCACCACTCAACGAACAGCGCCTCGTTGACGGCGCCGTTGCTGTAGACGAGCTCGTGCGGGAGGTTGCCGGCGTCCGCGGCGGCCAGGAGGGCACCCTTGACGGTCGCGTACGGCTCGCCCACCTGGTCGGCTGCGCGGTGCATGCTGAGCCCGGTGGGCGCATTCGCCATGGCGGGGAGCCGGTCGAACCACGCCTTCACCTTGGCCGGCCAGTACTTGCCGTCGCCAGCGTCGGCGTCCGCGGGAAACGCAGTCGGCTTGTCCGCCTGCTCCGGCTTCCCCCAGTAGCGGATGCGGTTTTGGAGCGCGACGCGCGATACGCCGAGCATCCTGGCGATGGGGCCCAGCTCGGTCGGCTGCTCGCCGCTCTCGCTGGCCACCTTGCGCCGCTGCGACGGGCGCAGTTCGACGCCCTGCGCCTTGATGTCGCCCGACACCATGGTCAGGTCGAGTTTGTACTCGGCGCCGATCTCGGCGATCTCCCATTGCCTGCCGTCCAGGTGGCCCTGGTAGAGGGCGGCGATGTCCTGCCGCCGGATCTCCCGGGCGCTCTCGGCGAGCGCGCGGTGTGTCTTCAGCTCGGCTGCGGCCTGGTCCCTCTCGGCGAGCGCAGTGTCCGGGTCCCAGTCGGGGAGCTGCGCGAGGATGTCCTCGTCGCTTGGCGCGACAGGGGTGCCGGTCGGGAACAGGGAGGTTGCGCCGACGCCGGTGCCCTTGGACGCCTTCTGCTTGCTCCACCCCTTGGCCTTGTGCCGGTAGTGGAGCGTCCAAGCGGCCTTTCCGAGGAGCTCGCGAGCGTCCTTCGCTTCGGCGTTCGCGGCCGCGGCGAGGCCGGCGGCTGCGCGGATGCGGTCTGGTCCTGCCGGCATGGCCCGCAGTTCGTCCAGTGTCAGGGTCTGGGTGGGGTCGGTGCTCATCGCCATGTCCTTATGGTTGTCGGGGGTGCCCTCCTTCGTGTGTCGGCTGGTGGGCACGCGGGTCGTCGCTACCCGGTGTTAAAAGATTACCAAGAGTTCTGTGATGTGTCTCAGGACGTCAACGGTAAAACGGTGTGACGTTGATCCCGATCACGCCGCACGGCCGGCACCGCGGAAGAGTTCCTCACGGATCAGGCCCGAGATCATGTCGTTGGGCGTCCACACCTTGGTGTCGAACCCGGCCGCAACGAACGCGTCGAGCCAGGCCTGTTGGGCCTCGGTGGGCTTCTTGCCGACCCTCTTGAGTTCGCGGATGAGGGTGACGCCTGTCTGCGGGTGGAGCAGGTAGATATCGGGGAAGCCTGCCGGGCTGTGCCTGCTGTTCCACGTCCAGTAGATGAGGTAACCGAGGATTCTCGCGATCGGGACGATGTGGTCGTCTCGGAGGTCTTCCTCCTTCATCGTCTTGGCGAGCTTCTTCTTCGCGGCCTCGTCGAGGCGGTCGAGGCTGTCGTTCATGGCGTCGAGCAGGTTCATGGGTTCTCCAGACGGTTGGAACGCCCAGGGCGGCGGGTTTTGCGCTCACCACCGCCCTGGGCGGGATCAGGACCTACCGACAGTTGGCGGGGATGGCGTCGCGGGCGCGGCCGTTGAGCAGCCATCCGGCGGCGGCGCGGGAGCGGTGGAACCGCATCGGCGCCTGCCCGCCCGGCCACTCCTCCTTGTCGGAGCGTTCGGTGGACCACGTCTTGTGCGGCGGCTGGTACATCTCGTGGCCGTACCGGTGGGCTTCGCTGCTCAGGCAGTGCGTGGCGCCGAGCTGCTCGGCTTGGCGCTTGCGCTGCTCAAGCGTCTCGGCCGGTTCGACGTCGATCGACACCTTCCACGGGGCGGGCGCCCACGCTCCCCAGCCGGTGAACATGAACGGGACCCCGTGCTCGTCGCAGGCGGCGGCCAGGGCAGTGAGCCACGTCGGGTGGGTCGGTCTGGCCTTCGGGCCCTGCTCGCCGGCGGCGATGATCCAGCCGATCCGGTCGCGGCGGATCCACTCGTCGCCGTGGCGTTCCATGCCGTGCACGACCCCGCCGTCCGGGGCGTCGTGGTGCGAGTGCGTGACCGGAATGGTGTCGGCCAGGTACGGGTGCAGGTCGAGCGGTTCGTGCAGCGGCGCGCACAGCAGGAATCGTCCGGCGGCGCGAGCCTCCAGCAGATCGGGGATGCGCTCCTCGGCGGAGTACTGACCGTTGACAGTGACCCCCAGCCACACGCTGGCCAGGTGCTCGGCCATCCACGGCACCTGCTCGAGGTCCTGCTGGTCGCACCAGCCCTGTTCGATGGCGGCCTTGACCATGGCGACGCGGCGCTGCTGGTTGGCCCACGCGTTCGTCCAGTCGCGCATCCGGCCAGGGTGGTCGGTACGCACCAGGAACGTCTGGACGGGCTTGTTCAAGCGGCTGTAGATGGTGCCGCGAATGTCGCCGCCGGTCCAGAACATCGACATCCACACTGCGGCGACCCACGCGTTCGACAGGTCAGGCGTGAACAGGTCCTCGACGACCTCGACACGGAACGGCCTGCGCCAGGAGAGGGGCTCGGCGCGGTTCGCGGACGGCGCCCATCTGCGGTCCGCGTAGCGGGGCTGGGCGGGCACGTTCTCGGGGTAGATGGTGCACAGCCCGCACGCGCCGCCGATGCGCGGCGCGTCCGGGTGGCGGGTGCAGGCGTCGGCCATCACGCGTCCCTTCCAGCAGTCACAGCAGCGAGCGTCGGGGCGGGATGCCGGCGGAGGGTGCGCCGCCACTGCACGGCGAGGGCGGCCACCTGGAGGAGTTCGGCTCCCAGTCTGCTGGGGTCGTCCTCAGCGAACGCCTCAGCGACCTCCTCAAGGAGGATGTCGCGCCACGTCAGTCGGCCCTCTTCGGCCCGACGCTCGCACAAGCCCTTGGCGAGATCGGCGAGGCTGGCGGCACGTCCCGTGAGCCCCCAGACCACGTCAGGGCCGGTGCCGTTCGGGTGAGTCTGTTCGCCCCACTTGGCGTCCTGGGCGGCGAGCTCCTGCCGGATGGCGACCTCGTCCGCGTTGGGCAGGTCGGCGCCGGCCGCGCGGGCGTCGTCGATCGCCTTGACGATGAGCGGGTCGATGTCGATGCCCCAGGTGCCGAGCCAGTCGGAGAGTCGCTCGCTGCCGTCGCCGTCGATCCAGTCGTCCCACAGCCGGGCGGCGATCTCGTCCGCCTGGCCGGGGGCGTGCGTGATGAGCTCGCGCAGGAGGTAGATGACGCCGTACATGTACTGGGCGATGTGGATGTGGTCGCTGGCGCGGCGGAGCGCCGCCGGGCGGTCGGGGTGGTCGGACTTCGGGAAGGTCTCGTGCGCGTACCGCATGGCGTAGGCGGTGCGGGCGGCGTACGACTTGGCCAGTTCGACGGCAGAGGCGGGGCCGGTCTCAGGGATGACGGGCACCTCGGCGGCCACGTCGAACATCGGCTTGGTCTCGCCCACGGCGGTGAGCAGGTCAGGGCCGCCGTGCTCGGCGAGCAGCCGGAGCGCGTCGCGGCCGCCGCTGCGGCGCCGCACCTGGCGGGTCACCTGGTCGGCCAGGTCGCGCTGCTCGCTGGACGGGCTACCGCCCTGGAGCAGGTGAACCAGGCGGGACACATCGGTGGTGCCGGTAGCCACGATCACCACGACCGGGTCGCCGGCTTCGTCGTCGTACGCGCGGGTTTGGTACACGGGGAGAGCTCCTCGGTGGGGTTGGGAGGGGAGGGTGGGGCGCGAGCCGTGCGGTTCGCGCCCCACCGGATGGGCTACTTGACCTCAGCGACGAGGGAGATCGGGGTGTTGATCTTCATCGGGCGGTCGAACTGGAGGTAGTCGCCCGTGTAGGTCACCAACATTCCTTCAGGGGTGAAGAAGAAGATCCCCGGCTCGCGGTTCCCGTAGGTGGCATCGTCACCTGCGGCGTTCACGACGTTCCAGCAGGACGACGTGCCGCACAGGTCGCGGTACTCGTAGTCGGGCAGGAGTTGGGAGTCGGCGGACGACACCTTGCCCTTGGCGACGAAGTGGGCGACCACTTTGCCGTCCACAGACAACAAGTAGATGTAGGACAGGCGGTTGGGGTCGCTGTCGCGGATGAGCTTCTCGCGGACGTTCATCCGCTCGGTCGGGTTCTTGGTGACGACATCTTCGGGGAAGGGGACGGCGGTCTGCGCCGCCTCGAAGTTCTCCCGCTTCTTCTTCTGGTCCTCGGTCGCCCCGGTGCAGCCGGTGAGCAGGACGAGCGCCAGGGCCGCCGCCGTGATGGTCTTGAGGGTCGTCTTCATGGTCGTCTCCTGTGGTTGAAGGGGAAGGGTGATCAGGCGTCGCAGTTGGGCGTAACGTCGCCGATGCGGGACGGCAGGGACTTGCTCTTGAACAGGTCCTGCGTCCACTTGCGGGAGTCGGCGTTGTACTGCTCGGCGGCTTTCTGCCGGGTGAGGAGGATGCCGTCCGCGACCTGGTGGAGCCGGTTGGACTCGTCAGCGTTGCGGCCGAGAGGGTCGGGCTTGCCCTGGGTGCGCTTGTCGTGCCGCTCGGCAGCGGCCCGCGCGGTCTCGTGCTGCTTGTCCCAGGCGACGACGGCGGCGCATGCGTCGTGGAACTTCTCGTACTGGAACAGCGCGTTGTCGGCGTTGCCGACCCGCTCGCGCACCCCGGCGGCGGTGCGGGCTGGCTGCGTGGTCCAGCCGACCACCTGGATCGTCAGGAAGACGACCAAGCAGATGCCGACGATGGCGAAGAACCAGCGCCAAGGCTTCCACCGGAAGCCGGTTTCGGTCTCGAACTCCTCGCGGAACGTGCTCGTGGTCTTGGGCATGGAAACTCCTCGCTTCGGGTTCTCAGGGGCTTAGCCAAGTGCGAAGGTCAGGACAGGGCTGCGCGCAGTTTCTTCAGGCGTTCGGCACCGAACAGCGGGATGGCGAGCAAATCGGCATCCGTGTAGGTCGTGAGGTCGCCAATCGTGGTGATCGACGGCTTCGCCTGCTCCAGAGGCCGGGTGACGTGCCAGGTCAACCCGGGCAGCGCCTTGACCGGAGTGCTGATGGGAAGTCCTGATGCGGCGATCAGGTCGGCAATGGTCAGCATCCGAATTCGGCCTCGTCTGCGCATGCGCCGTGCAGGGCCTCGCGGTCGAACGCCTCTTCCGCTCGCTCGGCTTCCTCGTCGGCCCGGATGCGCTCCAGCTCGGCGGCGAGTTCGGCCTCGTAGCGGGGGGTGTGGCGCATGGGGGTGTCGTCCTCTTTCGGGTAGGTGAGCGGGGGCAGGCCAGCGAGTCGGCGCACGGCGGCGTGAGCCTCATGCAGCGCGAACGTCCGGGCGGCCGGGTCGTCGTGGTGGGCCAGGTCGGCGATGAGGTCGGTGGCCTGGCGGAGCAGGGTGTGCTCGGCGTGTTGCTTGCCGAGCTGGTAGGCGCACGCGCTGTGGAGGCGTTCGCAGCCGCGCCAGTGGGGCCCGCCTTGGGGGAGGGCGGGGTTGGCGGGCGGCTGGAATTCGGTGAGGGTGCCGGGGATCATGCGGCATCCCGGGCTGTGTGGGCCGCCCGGGTGGTGCGACGGTCGAATTCGGCGGTTTCCCGGACGAGGATGGCCTGGTTGATCGCGGCCTGCTCGGGGGTGACCGGTTCCCGGTACTTGTTCGAGTGGCGCGACGGCATCCCCTCAAGGGCGAGGCGCGCCTCGATGACTTCCTGGATCTGGGCGACCGGGTCGAGCACGGTGCCGGGCTCGTAGTGGTTCAGGGCGCCGATCTCGAGCGCCTGGTCGTCGGGGACGAGC
The DNA here is from genome assembly GCF_050942315.1 of Nonomuraea sp. CA-143628. Lineage (NCBI taxonomy): Bacteria > Bacillati > Actinomycetota > Actinomycetes > Streptosporangiales > Streptosporangiaceae > Nonomuraea > Nonomuraea sp. CA-143628. The sequence goes on along the minus strand of NZ_CP192072.1, from coordinate 13,296,258 downwards.
GCGGCGAGCAGCACGGTGAGGGTGAGCCTCATGTCGGAGGGGATGTCGGCGATCCGTTGGGCGGTGATCGCGGGCCCGTGGTCGCGGACGGAGCAGATGATCTCGGCTGCGAGCTCCCGCATCACGGGGGTGAGGAGCTGTTGGCACGTCTCGGCGTGGTCACGCATTGCGGGCCTCACGGTTGCGCTGGAGGCGGCGGCGGACGCTGTTGGCGTACGCGTCGAGTTGCTCCTGGGTGACCGCGATGGCCTGGGATTTGACCTTGATGACATCGTCGGCGACGCGGAGTTTGGTCTCGTCGTCCGGTCGGGTGGCGCGGACGGCGGCGAGGATGAGGTGCTCGCTCCAGGGGCAGCCGATCAGTTCGGCGGTGATCTGGTCGATGTCCCAGTCGGGGCGCATCTCAGCGATGAGCGTGATCAGCCCGACGTATGCGGGCTGGCGGCGCTCATGCTGCTCCTCTCTGGTGTTGGGCATGGGTGTCCTTCCGGTTTGCCGTCCGGGCGGTGCCGCTCACTGCCCGATGACTGATTAAAGATTACTGCATAATCTTTAATGTTGTCTACATCGGCAAAGAGTGGCGTGCGCCTCTCCGTTGATCACGTGAGGCGGGACTGTACGAATCGGGCACCCTTTGCGTCTCACTCCGATGGGGCGGGGTCCCGACCCCCTGTCCGGCGGCGGCACCGGTCGCTAAGGTGATCAAGCTCGGGGGGAGTGGAACGATCGAAAACCGGGAGGATGCATGTCGCATCGCGTCGCCGTACTACCTGCCGCTTTACTCGCCATCGCCTGCCACGCCGCACCCGCAGCAGCAGGCACCGAGCAGGCCCGCACGGCACAGACGCCGGCCGCCGTCCACGCGGCCGCGCCGAAGCTGCTGAAGCTCGGCCAATCCGTCCGCATCAAGGGGGAGAAGGGGAACCAGCTACAGATTGCACCGGTCGGGGTCTACTACCACCGCCCGACTGCGGAATCCTCAACGAAGCCGCGTAACACGTACTTCCTGGCGCTCGCCATCCGCGTGACCGCGGTATCCAAGGCGGACCAGATGCCGCTGCCGTACGGGAGTCAGTGGCGCGTCAAGCAGGGCAAGCGCACCTTTACGACCTCCTCCGGGAAAGCCTCAAGTGCGCCGTGGATCGGGCGAGCTCAAGGCGCGTCGGTGACCGTCCATCCCAAATCACCCGAAGTGGTGTACGAGGCGTTCGACGTCCAGGCGAAGGGCGGCATCCTCGAATGGTCAAGCCCTGACGGGCTGTACCGGTGGCGCATCCCGACCAGCAACGCCGGCGCGACGACCCGCCAGGCCGTCCTCGACGCCATCGCCGACTACGAAGGCCAGTGACCGCGGCCCCTGGGGCTGTTGGACGGCCGCCTCACGGCTGTCTCGGTCCGGTGCTCAGGACCTTCCGATAGTCGTGTCAGAAGCGATGCCGTGGTAGCTGTGGGGATGCACCTGTTGGGAGGCGTATCGGCCGGTCAGAGTGGGGTTTCGGGGGTGTGAGGTGTACCCGTAGCTGTACCCGATCCGCAGGATTCAGGGGAGTTCGTAGGAGTTCGCCAGGGTGGTTTCCTGCGAAAACCTACTCCAGCGAACTGTGGCGATCTTCCTGCCGGAGTCTACGGATCAGAAGGTTGGGGTTTCGAGTACCTCCGGCCGCACATAGCGCCACCAGGGAGTTCCTTGATCTCAAGGGACTCCCTGAGTCGTTTCTAGGGGCCGACTGTAGCAACGGCTGTAGCGACGCCGGTTCGTTCACTGAGGTTCGCCTCCGTCCGTAGCTGTCTCTTCGCTTCGTTGATGTCGGGCGATGTACTCGTCCACAGCCTTCGAGATGAGCCACGATCGGCTCCGGTCCTCTCGCTCGCCGATGGCGTCGAGCCCCGCCTTCTGCTCGTCCGTCAGCCGGACGGTGGTCGGCTTGTTCGACACGACTACATTGTAATACGGATGACTACATTCGACTACATCTGTTCCAGATAGGCCGCGAGTGCTGGGATTGACTGCAGCCGTGTAGGGCTTCTCTTCGTGTTCCTGCACTTCAGCGGGTGTGTGCAGGGCTGTGTAGGGTCTACCTGTTCCACCTACGCGCCTGTACATACAGAACCAATACCTGGATCCCTACACACCCCTACACTTCCGCAGGTCAGCAGCGTGCGGGTTCATTGAGCGAGGCGGCCGAACCGGGACAGCGCCCCGTCCATCGAGTCCGCGGCCCGGCGCTGCACGTCCTCGGTGAGGTGCGTATAGATCTCCGAGGTCGTGGCGAGTCGGCTGTGCCGGAGAGTCCCCTGGATGGTCTTCATGTCCACGCCTTCCCCATGCAGCCAGGTCGCCGCGGTGTGCCGGAGGTCGTGAATCCTCACCCGCTTGCCGTTCGACCGCGTGATGCCCGCCTCGTCGCACAGTGCGTTCCATGCCCGGTTGGCGTTCCGCGGCTCAATCGGCGTCCCCACCGAAGTGGTGAACACCAGCCCCGGGTCCGCCCACACCTTCGCCGCCAGCCGCTCGGCGGCCTGGTCCACCTTGTGCTGCCGCAGCAGCACGACCACGGCCCGGGGGATCGCCAGCTTCGCGTCCGACCCCTCGGTCTTCGCGTGGACCACGGCCAGCCGGCCGCGTCGGCGTCCGGTCTCCTGGTCGAGCTCGCCTCGCAGGCGCTGCAGCGAGGGGCCGACCTTGATCACGGCGTTGTCCAGGTCGATGTCCTCCCAACGCAGTGAGAGTGCCTCACCGCGCCGCAGGCCGAGGCCAAGGATCGTGAGCCACAACACGCCCCACCGATGGTTGTGCGCCGCTGCAAAGAGCCTGTCGGCCTCCTCGCCGGTCAGCGCCGTCCCGCGCTTGCTCTTGCCCGAGGGCGGCTCGACCAGCATGGCCACGTTGCGCGCGACCAGCTCGTCCTTGAACGCATCGTTGAGCGCGGCCCGGAGGATGGCGTGGCAGTAGTTGACCGTGCGGTCGGACAGAAACACCACCGGCGGCGGATCCTCGCCCTCCACTGCCTTCTTCTGCCGGGCCGCCGGTTTGCGCTGCAGCTCCAGCAGCCATGCCCGTAACCGTGCGGGGGTCAGTTTCGTCAGGGGCTCGCCTCCAAGGTGCGGGATGACGTGGAGCCTGATGTTGTCCGAGTAGGAGATCATCGTGGACTCGGCCACCTTCCCGGCGGCCACCCGCTGGGCCAGCGTGAGCGCGACCCACTGGTTGAGGTAGCGCTCCAGGGTGACGCCGCGGCCGGACGTGATCGGCTTGCCCTCCTCGACCTGGCGGAGCAGCTTGCGCCACTCCTCCCGCGCCTTGGTCTTGTCCTTCGACGAGACGGTCTTCCGTTCGCCGCCCGGCAACGTCACGGCACCGATCCACATACCGTCCCCGCGCTGGTAGAAGCTGCCTTCTCCGTTGCCGCGCGAACGCCTTTTCGTGGCCGTCATCGGGTCGCTCCCGTTCCTCGCGTTCGGCGTGCGGGTGGCCTCAGCTCCTTGACGGCCTGCTGCATGAGGCCGGCGAAGTGCCGCGGCAAGTTTGAACTGGCGAGTGTGAACGACCCGGCTACCGGGTCCTCGGTGTTGAGCCCTCCGAAGTTCGACCCGAACACCTTGATCAGCTCGGCGACCCGGGTCTGTTCCTCCTCAAGCCGCTCGTCCCAGTAGTCGAGGAGGGCCTTCTTGACGCCGTCAGGGAGTGAGGCTTCCTGGATCTGGCGGACGATCGGCGGGGTGGGCGGTGCCGGCGGCTCGGTGTTGCGGAGTAGGTCGGGCGGGACATGCCCGGACAGGACGAGCATGGGCTCAATGCTCATGCGGAACAGCTGACCGAGCTTCACCAGGTGTGTGATGTGCGGGCGGGTTCCCTTCCGCCACCGGGAAACTGTCGACTGCTGTAGGCCGAGCGCCTCGGCGAGCTGTGCGTCAGACCCGTACCCGCTGGCACGCGCCGTGGCTGCTAGCCAGTCGTAGAACTTGTTCTCCTCTGGCATGAATGCTGACTCCTCCATGGAATGCGGACAACGCATATGGACTCTAATGATGTTGAGCGTGGCCCGCAAGAACATTCGGCAACGTTCGGCAGCGTACGGTCGCCTTCGGCGACGCCCAGCAGGCAGTAAACAGCGAGAGATGACGCAAGCGGCAAGGGCGCGTAGAGTACGAAGTTTTTCCCCGCCTCACCAAGTAAGTCCCCTGGTAATCGGCCTTATGACGTCTCTCTCGGGCGCCAAAGGCGGCTCGGTCGCCTATCACAAACGGTCGCTTGCGTCATATGCAGCCGAATGCGAGCGAAAACTTGCGCGAGCCGCCATGGACCATTACGGTGATCTTCGTACGACCGAGGACTGGAGGGTGGAAACCCAAACCGGTGTCACGGTCCGGACAGCAATAAGCCCCCGGCGGGGTGCTGATGGACGGAGTTCCCGCTCCGAACACCGCACGGTTTCCCACCGAGGGCTACCCAAGCCAGTCGCGTCGATTCGAAGGACCTGAGCTATGTCCAATGCTAGGGGGCTGAGCACGGTCGGAGAACCTCTGACCAGCCGCCACACCCACATGCCGCCCGCTGGTGAGCCGACGTCCACGGGGTCGCCGTGCGCGTGCTTCCCCCTCCTCCTCAAGGAGGAGCAGGTCCTTGAGCTGCTCCAGATCGGCCGCAGTGTCTATTTCCAGCTCATCAAGTCGGGCGAGTTGGAGTCCGTGCTCATCGGCCGCAGCAGGCGCGTTCCGAGGGACTCCCTCCTGACCTATGTCCAGGAACTGCGTGCGACTGCCTCGGCGGCCTGACGCGCCGACCGTGAGGGCACTTCACACAGCCGCTGGATGACCGATTGGTCGCTCCGCCCTTGAGTGGCTCGTCCGTTCGGGGCGAGGAACCGACCGCTCGGCCGCGTGGCGATACGCCTTCCGCCAGTCGCTGACGTGGTCACTGCCCTACCTGGAACCGCGCTGTCTCATGCGGCAGCTCAGAGGCTCCTGCCTCGGGCCTACGGCTCCATGTACACCCACGGCGACGGTTACTCCGCCACTCCGCCGAACGCCCGTACAAGAAGGCGCCCGGGTGGTCGCACACCCAGGCGCCCGACCCCATCACTCGATGCATCCGAGATGGACAGGATCATGCACGACCAGAAGAGTCTTCCGGCCGCTGGACAGCACGGTAACACGCTGAGCAGCGGCAACCCCTTGCCCGGACTTCACGGCCCGGATGCCGCGACGGTTCAAGGCGCGCCAGACCTCCGTGTGAGCCCTGGCCATCCCCGCCTGCAGGCGATGCTCCGCTACGCCGCGTACGGCTGGCCGGTGTTCGTCCTATCCGGTTCCAAGACACCCCTGCGGAACTGCGACCGGTGCCGTGACGAGCACATCGCTCCGGAGCAGATGGAAGCCTGCCGCTGCCTGACCTGCCACGGCTTCTATGCGGCCACGACAGACCCTGATCGCATCCGCGCCATGGACCGTCGTGTCCCCCGCAGTCTGATCGCGATCCGCACCGGTAGCGCCTCGGGCACCGTCGTCATCGACGTAGACGTACCTCACGGCCTAAAGACCATGGCGAAACTCGACGAGGGCGGCATCCTGCCCGGCACAGTCACCGCGACCACGGGGTCCGGCGGCCTGCATCTGGTCTACCGGCATCCTGGAGTCCGTATCCCCTCCGGTGTGGGCAAGGCCGGACAGCAGATCGACGTCAAGGCCGATGGCGGGTACATCGTGGTGGCTCCCTCTCTCCACCCGCGCACGGGCCAGCCCTACCGATGGGTGAACGACCAGTTCGCGCTGCCGCTGGCCGACCTTCACCCAGCCCTCCTCGAACGGCTGCAGGAGAAGCCGCCGCAGCCCCACAAGGTCGCCCGAGGCGCAAGGAGCGGGGATGCACGGGGCCGCCTCGGTGGCCTCGTACGGACGGTCCTCAAGGCTGCCCCGGGAGAGCGGAACACGGTCCTGTTCTGGGCCGCGTTCCGGGCGGGGCAGATGGTCGCGCAGGGCGCCATCGACGAGGCCACTGCCTACAACGTGCTCTGGGCGTCCGGCATGGAGATCGGGCTCACGGAATCAGAGGTCGGCGTCGCCCTGGGGCGCGGCACGATCGGGAGCGGCATGCGTCGCGGAATGAGGGCGTCGTGACGAAGAGTGCCCAGCAGATTCTCGACGAAGCCGGCGTCCCCGGAGGGCCCAAGGCATCGTCGATCATCGGCGAGATGCACCGAGGTCAGCTCCGCATGGCCGAGCGGTTCGCCAAGCTCCACACTGGGCGGCTCATGCACGCCCACAGCCTCGGCTGGCACGTGTGGAACTCGACCCGATGGGTCCCGGACAAGGACGGCGCCGCAATGCGCGCAGCCGCAGCGACGGTGAAGGCCGCCCTCTCGGACATCCCGAGCCTTGAGAACAAGGAGGATCGGGATGACCTGTACGCCGACATCCGCAAGTGTGAGTCCGCGTCGGCCCTCGACGGCATTCTGCGGATCGCAGGCTCCTTGAAGCCCATCACCGTGTCACCCGACGTCCTGGACGCCGCCCCCCACCTGTTCAACACCCCCACGGGCACGCTCGATCTGCGGACGGGGGAACAGCGTCAGCACGATCCCGCCGACATGCTGACCAAGGTGGCCGGGTGTGACCTGGACATGGATGCCCGAAGCGACTTGTTCGACCGGTTCATCAACGAGATCTTGCCCGACGACGACGGTCACGCCGGGCTCCAGGTGTGGGTGCAGCGGGTCTTCGGTTACTCGATGCTGGGGCTCGTCCGCGAGCACGTACTCCCGATCTTCACGGGGACCGGCCAGAACGGGAAGTCGACGCTGCTGGAGGCGATGGGCAAGGCGTTCGGTGACTACGCCATCAACGCCGAGCCCGACCTTCTCGTGTCCCGGGGTGAGTCGGCGCACCCGACCGGCCTGGCCGACTTGAAGGGGGCGCGGCTGGCCGTTTGCAGCGAGACCGACGAGGGCAGGAGCCTTGCCTCGGCGACCATGAAGCGCCTGACTGGTGGCGAACGGCTCCGCGCCCGCAAGATGCGTAAGGACTTCTTCGAGTTCGACCCGAGCCACGTCCTGATCCTCTGCACCAACCACAAGCCGAAGGTCTCCGGCGATGACCCCGCAGTTTGGCGCCGGATCCGAGTGGTGCCTTTCGACGTGGTCGTCGCCAAGCCTGACCGCAGGCTGCCCGAGCGGCTCGCCGAGGAACTGCCCGCGCTGCTCGCCTGGGCGTACCGGGGATACCGGGGCTACGAGGAGGGCGGCCTTGCGCTGCCCAACGTCATCGCCGAGCGCACCAACAAGTACCAGATCGAGTCCGACCCGCTCGGGCGGTTCCTACAGGACCACACCATCCAAGCCAGCCATCACCACGTCGGCGCCCGGTACCTGTTCGCCGCCTGGTCGAAGTGGTGCATCACGGCCGGGGAGGAGGCGGGGTCAGAGGTGACGTTCGCTGACTCTATGGCCAAGCGAGGCTACGAGAAGAAGCGTGCCCGATCCGGACAGGCATACCGCGGAATCGCGCTCGCCGCCGAGGAGTAGCCCGGCGACGAATTCCCAGGCCACAGCGCCGAGAACGGAGGATCGAGACTTGAGCAGCAGCACCATCGCCGCCACCATCACGAACGCCCTACGGGCCCCGGCCATCCTGCTCGTCGAGTGGGAGGCACCTGGAGCTGAACGCAAGGCGGCCGACGCGGTCACGCTGCTCATGCGGCACGGACTGCGACCAACCTCGGCCCGTCCTGCCCTACCGGTCTCTTGCCGATGCGGAACCACCGACCCGAGCATCGCGCACCGGAGAACCGCCGAAGCCCGTCGGCTACTCGCCGCCCGACGCCAGGAGTGTGAGTGATGGGCCGCCCCTCCAAGCTCACCCCCGAGCTGCGCGACGAGCTCTGTAAGCACTTGGAGGCGGGCCACTTCCTCGGCACCGCTGCTGACCTATGCGGAGTCGGCCGTTCAACCGTCCACAGGTGGGTGGCCCTGGGAGAGGAGGAGGGAGCGGCTCCCGAGTACCGGGAGTTTCGGGAGGCCCTTGCGCGCGCACGCGCGCGAGCCTCTGTAGACCTCGTTGCGGCTGCCTTCGCCGATGCCAAGGGCGGCACCCTGATCCGCGAGGTCACCCGGCCGGACGGAACCCGAGAACGCGCGTGGACGCCCCCCAACGGTCGTGTCGCCCTCGAACTGCTCTCCCGGATGTACCCGGAGGAATGGCGCCCGGTGAAGGCCGTGGAGGTCTCAGGTCATCAGGGTGGCGCGATCGAGGTCGGCCATAACGCGGCTGTCGTCGAGGGCATCGTCAAGCGCATCGCCGAGGTCAAGCAGCGCCGCCAGGCCCAGAACCAAGCTCAGGGGCGGCCACCGGGTGAGCTGGCCACCAGCTAACAGCAGAAACGTAGGTGGCCAGCACGGCGAAGCCGAACAGCCCGATGAGCAGCGGCAGCCGGAACTCCGCGCCGCCCAGGCCGATTATCCCGCCGAGCACGCCCACTGCAGCCCCGGCGGTGAAGACCAGCGATGCCGAGCGCACCGTGCGGCCGGGTACGACGTCGTCGTTCGCGCTCACGTCAACTCGCGCTCCCTGCCGGATCCCTGCGCTCCTGCGCGTCGGTTCTTCGATTCCTACCTGCCCAAGGCGATCCGGACCGCCACCGGCTGCCGGCGCGCATCGGCGCGGGCCTGGGCGGCGTGCGGCCGGTACTGCCCGTTGGTGGGATGCCGGTTGCGGCGGATTTCCCGGCTGATGGTCGAGGGGTTGCGGACCAGCTCGCGGGCGATCTCACGGATCGAGACCTTCTCCCGCACCCGGTCGGCGATATGGATCCGCTCGTCTTCGCGCAGATAGCGGGACGCGCCAGAAGGGGGCACCGCCGGTCGTCGGACCGGCGGCGCCCCCTTCTTTTTCGCTTTGTTCGGCGCCGTGCCGTTGCGCCACCGCTTCCCGGTCCGCCGGTTGATCCCGACGATCCGGCACGCCTCACGGCTACTGAAACCTTGATCAATAAGGCGGAAGTATTCCTCCCGCTCTCCCGTCAGCTTCTTGCGGCCCTGCGGTGCTCGATTCTTGCGTACTTCGAAGACCATCGAACTCCCCGAGGTGGGGTGTTGCGACGACCGCTAGAAGGCAGGCTTTCCTGGTGGGAGCGTTATTCCCGTTGCCTGAGACAGTGTCACAAAGACTGCTCGGACGGTCTGCAGGTGAGTCCCGTTCCGTTCCCACTATGACTCTCCTCGTACATCCGGCCGGTGATGAAGCCGTCGACGGAGGCAGCCGTGGTGCCAACGATCGGCTCTCGATGTCGTGCTGTCCCGGTGGCGTCAGTGGTGACGGTGGGGCTCGGACGTCACCACTCCGACGCCGGGACGGGTCCACTGAATGGTGGGCCGCCCGCCGGTCCAGTTGTTCCCGATGCCGTCCTCGTGGCTGCGCCAGAACCAGCCTGGGTTCTTGCCTTCGGGCCAGCCCTCGGGGTAGTCCTGCCAGGCCTCCATACGACCGCGGGCGGTCATGTCGAGGAGGGCGAGCGCGGGCATCGTCGCCTCGCAGCCCCTGCCGGTGACGGTGTTGGTGAGGAACACCCGGTCGCTATGGCGCAGGAAGCACACCCAGGTCCCGAAGTCGTCGCCGCTCACGATGTCGTCGTCGACGTCGGCCACGGAGTACCAGTGGTGGGGATAGCCCATGAAGCCGACGAACGCCGCGAGGTCGGGGTAAGGCGCCTTGGCGAACACGGCGAACGCGACGCCCCGCGCGTGGAGGTAGGCCGGGTTCTGCACGGCGAAGTAGGTCAGGGTGCAGCCCGGGCACTGGTTCTCGAAGGGCTCGCCCAGGTGCCACATGTGCTTGTAGACGACGAGCTCCTCGCGGCCATCGAACAGGTCGAGGAGGGTCGTCGGCCCGTCCGGCCCGACGACGGTGATGGTTGCGTCAACCTCCGTCATCGGGAGCCGACGGCGGGCCGCGGCGATCGCGTCGCCCTCGCGGGTGTGCGCCTTCTCGCGCACCAGTAGCTCATCGCGGGCGGCCTGCCAGGCCCCCCTGTCGACGATCGGGGGGGCGGCGGACGCGGCCGACGCCTCGTGCTGGGTCGGGCGGTTCTCGTGGATGCTGGTCATGCGCTGCTCCCTAGCTCGAACTGGCTCCCACAGTGCTGACTCGCGCGCCTGCCGAAAGTCATCGGTCGGCAGGCTCATCACTTCGACCGCCGGCCACCCGCGCGGCCGCGCCGTCGATGAGGACACCGCCTACACCCACCTTCAGATGGCCGCCCGCTATCTGGGCAAGATGACCGCGCTGGCCGCGCACTTCGCTCAGCAGACTGGCAGCCCGGCGGCGAAGAGCTGACATCGGCGCCGGGCAGGTACCAGCCGAGCGCGAAGCAGGGCTACTCCGCGCCCCGGCCGGGGGTGATGCCCAGGAGCCCGCACAGCGGTCCCAGCAGGTGGGCCGCCGCCAGCAACATGTCCGCCTGGAGTCGGCGCCATGAAGTCGGCATCAGAGAACTCGGCGTCCGGGTAGCGCGCACGCAAAACGCCCGTGCGCCCGCCGCTGTGGCCCAGCTACGATCCCAGATCGTGAACCGCCAAGAACCGGGCGCGATGTCTGTGGAACTGTCCGACGGACGCGTCCTGCACATGTCGACCACGCGCCCGAAGCCATCGGCTTCGGCGAGGATCACCCTGCTCGAAACGATCACTCGCCGTCTCTTCGACGACTGCCCCATCTGCGGTGACCCGGCAACCAACGAAGAACACGTCCCGCCGGCGGCCATGGGCGGGGAGAAGATGACCCGCACGTGCGCCGCATGCAACCACAGGCTGGGCAGTCACGTGGAGGCAGATCTCACCGACTGGTACGACAACCTGATCACGCTTCTGCGGTTCACCGGCCCCGGCATCCAAGGCGCCAGGAGAACCGCTCGTATCCCGCTCATGTGGACGCCCGAAGACGGGTTCGCGCTCCTCCTGAGCGGGAACATCGATCCGGCGATCGAGGAGATGCTCCGAAGCGGGGAGATCGAACTGGCCGGGCTGCTTCCCGACGAGAACCGATACCGGCTCGCCCTGCTCAAGCACTCCTACCTGGCTGTATGCCTACAGTTCGGGATCCTCGAAGGGGCCGATAGCGATCACGTTCGCCGCGACCTCATCGCCGCACGAGACGCGGCCGGCCGCATGAACGTGCCCCATAGCCCGCTCGCCATGGGACTGACTGTCATCCGCCATAACGGAGCGACGGCCTTGGCATCGGCGCCGCTGGTCAGAGCGATTGTGCACCTGGGCGAGGAACCGATCGAGGGCGTGCTACTGGCCGGCCGGGTCTTCGTCTCCTGGTCCTCGACCTTCAATCCCGACCAGGGCCCGGATCAGAACCGACACTTGCAGGTCAGCATGCAGGTGGGAAAGCCGATCAGCGGCACGGTGACATCAGTCGACCCGTGAGCCACTGTGGGTCGGCGCTGGAGTCATCGCACTGGGCTTGTCCGGGTTCGTCGCCACCCTCCAGCCGGACGCGAACTTCGGCTGCATCCTGGCCGCCTATGGCGGCGTCTTCGTTGCCGGTTCCCTAGCTTGGGGCATGGTTGTCGACGGATTCCGACTTGTTCTCGATCTTCCAGCCGCCTCGGATGTTCGCCCTCGCTCGGCCGAGTCCGCCAAGATCGTTGTTAGTTATCCTGGGTCGCGATAATATGCCTTATCGCGACCCAGAACCTTGATCATTTAAGATCGGAGACCGCCGGTGACCGAGCTGGCACGGCTGGATGATGGCCCGACCGCGTCACTATCGACCCCGGCAAGCGCGGTCGATCGCGCGCTGACCGAGGCGGCACGGGCGCGGGTCGCCGGAGGATTCGCCGCCAATACCAGCCGGGCTTATCAACGGGACTGGGAGACCTTCGCCGCTTGGTGTGCGGTGCACGGCCGCAGCCCTCTGCCCGCCACCCCGGAGACAGTCACCGAGTACGTCACCCACCTGGCCGCCACCCCCACCCGGAAGGGCACTCTCCCGGCGCCCTCAACCATCGAGCGGGCGCTGGCCTGCATCCAGTCCCGGCACAAGAAGGCCGGCCTCCCCCTCAACGCCGAGTTCGCCCGGCTCGCCCTCCGTGACTACCGCAGAGAACGCAACTCCGCCGGGCACTGCACCCGCAAGGCACCACCGGCCGAGCTGACGGTGCTACGCGCCCTGGTGGACACCACTGACCCGGTCGCCCTCGTCGGCCTGCGTGACCGCGTGGTGCTGGTGCTCGGCTTCGCTCTTATGGGCCGCCGCTCCGAGCTTGCGGCGCTCGACATCGCCGACCTGACCGTCACCGAGGATGGGCTGGAGGTGGCCATCCGCCGGTCCAAGACCGACCAAGATGCGATCGGCGAGATGGTGCCCCTCCCGTACGGCTCCCACTCGAAGACCTGCCCTGTACGCGTCATCCGGGCCTGGCTCGCCATGCTGGAGGCCCACAGCGTGATCGAGGGCCCGCTGCTGCGCGCCATCGACCGGCATGGGCGCCTGTCCGGCACCCCCGGGGCGACCATGCGCGGCACTGGCCGCATGTCCGGCGACGGCCTCAACCAGATCGTGCGGCGAGCAGCGGAGAGGGCCGGGCTCAAGGACGCGCACACTTACACCGCCCACTCCCTCCGGGCGGGAGGGGCGACGGCCGCAGCCAAGGCCGGAGCCTCGGTGTCGGCCATCGCACGGCATGGCCGCTGGTCGGACAAGTCACCCGTCGTTCACGGATACATTCGGACGGCCGACAAGTGGCGAGATAACCCCATGCGGGGTGTGGGGCTCTGAGCCCTAGTTCGAGCGGAACTGCCTTCGATGCAACTCCATCTGATCGAGTGAGTCGCCGCCGCCCTCAGCCCTCTGCTGGGGGAGGAATAGACGTCGGACGCTCTGGGGCCATGGTCATCGCTCACCGCCATCAGCAGGCGGCGTTGGGGCGTTGCCGCCGTCGCCATGGACCGGTATCGGCGGCGGATCGGCCGGCCGCTGGAACCAGAGCATGACGCCCACCACCACTGGCCTGAAGGCGATCTCTGCCCACGGGGCGCCCGCCCCCCATTGCGCGGCGACACCAAGAACGACGAACACCCACATGGCGATGACCGCTTTCGGCGCACGGTACCCGCGCCGCCACGCATCCCCGGCCTGCCGCAGCATGGCGACCGGGGCGATCGCCAGCAAGAGCACGACCAGCCACGCGGAGAACTCTGGCTGATTGAGCCCCTGCGGCGACTTGGCCCACGCCAGCAGCGCCGGGAATGAGAGCGCCACCAGCAGCGTGACCCCCAGCAGGAAGATCGTAGCCTCGGCACCACGCCTCAGCCGCCTCACCCAGGCCGACTCCAACGGGGCGACCGGCTCAGGCGGCTCGGCAGGCGTCGCCTCGTTCACCTGGTGGCTCCTTCTCGATGTCCTTCGTGCTCGCCGAGGTGGTGCGTCAGCAGCAGCACATGGGCGGCGAAGCGGGTGCATGCGTCAGAGGCGACAACGACCGGATCGCAGGGGAAAGGGAGCAGGCTCGTCACGAGTGTGAACGCTACGCCGCACCAGCCAGCGCTCGCGCGCGTCGGTAGGTGTCAAGTCAAATGCGACAGGGAGTCGGCTGGTCTGATCGCTAGGCAGCTTCTTCCTCGGGCTGGTTGATGTAGGCGACCTGCGGGATCTCGGGCAGCTTGGGTGCGTGGGTGAAGCGGTGGGGGTTGGCCGCACGGAAGCGCTCGATGGTCTGGGCACGCTTGTCCTGGACGGCGTGGGCGGTGCCCATGTGCACGGTGAACGGCGTATGCAGACCGATCCCGGCGTGGTAGTGCTCGTGGTTGTAGTAGGTGAAAAACCGCTGGCAGAAGGCGCGGGCATCGTCCAGGGAGGCGAACCGGTCGGGGAAGACCGGGCAGTATTTGAGGGTCTTGTTGTGAACACGAACGCGGGAGGTGGAGAAGCGATGGCGCTTCGCTGAACGCGGTGCTGTGTGAGAGATGGAGGTTTGCTGGCCCTCCAGAGCCGCTCTGCGGGGAGAGGCTCTAAACCACCCCGAGCTGCATTGGCTGAAGACCGTTGTGGTGAACGTCGTGGGAAAAGGCGCGGCCTGATCGCGTCAGGTGTGGTCCGGGAAGATGAGCGAGGGGCGCAAGTCCTCTGCCGTTGACGTGTCGAAAAGAAGTCAGACGAGATCGAAACCGGGGTCGAAAAACTACTCCGGGATGAGTCTGGGAGATACCCGTTTACTGCCCAGGCGGTCTCCGGCATATAGGTAGCATGAGTCCGGACAAGGCTCTCGCATGGAACGTGTGAAGGCGCGTCCCGATACTTCCGCTCGTAGAGCGGTGAGAGGGAGGACTCCAAGCGGCTAATCCGCGAGGAGCAGAGTACCGATGCGGGACGCGCTGGCGGACTCGCCCGTAGTAGCTGGGAAGCTTCTGCGTATCGCAGTGGAAGTGGAGCCAAGGGGCGGGGTTGTCCTGGTGAACGAATGCGATCAACCGAGAAGGGAGGAATCGCATGAGTGAGCCGAAGTCTCAGGTCAGGTCGCACGACATACCAAAACGTCTGGTGTGGGGTGCGTGGCTGAAAGTGAAAGAGAATGGAGGTGCAGCCGGGGCCGATGGCGTGACGATCGACCAGTTCGAGGAGAAGCTGAAAGATAATCTCTACAAACTGTGGAATCGCATGTCCTCGGGCAGCTACTTTCCCGGTCCGGTCCGAGCGGTGGAGATACCAAAGAAGGGCGGGACGAGGGTTCTCGGCATCCCGAACGTGATCGACAGGGTGGCCCAGACGGCGGCGGTTATGGCGTTGGAGCCGGATGTGGAGAAGGTGTTCCATGACGACTCCTACGGCTACCGCCCCGGACGGTCACCGCTGGACGCGGTCAAGGTGTGCCGGCAACGGTGCTTTAGGAAGGACTGGGTCGTCGATCTGGACGTCAAAGCCTTCTTCGACTCCGTGCCGTGGAATCTGATGCTGAGGGCGGTCGAGCGGCATACGGACTCGAAATGGGTCCTTCTCTATGTGGGGCGCTGGCTCAAAGCACCGATGCTGATGCCCGACGGCACTCTCACCCCCCGGACGAAGGGCACGCCGCAAGGTGGGCCGGTATCCCCGTTGCTCGCCAACCTGTTTCTGCACTACGGCTTCGACATGTGGATGGCCCGGGAGTTCCCGACCGTCACATTCGAGCGGTTCGCAGACGACGTGGTGGTCCATTGTGTTACTGAGCGTCAAGCTCGTCAGGTCTGGGCGGCAATTGAAGGTCGGTTTGCCGAGATCGGGTTGGTCCTCCATCCCGACAAGACGAAGATCGTGTATTGCAAGGACAGTAGACGCCGCCTGGAATTCGAGCAGGTGACGTTCACGTTCTGTGGGTATGCGTTCCGTCCGCGGATGGCGTTCGACAAGACCCGGAAGCAGGTCTACACCGGGTTCTTGCCAGCGGTGTCCCCGGACAAGCTGACCGAGATGAGCCGCAAGCTCGCTGCCTGGCGGATCCACCGGCGAACGAATCAGACACTCAGCGAGATCGCGCGATGGCTGAACCCTATCCTGCGGGGCTGGTTCAACTACTTCACCGTGTTCTACCCGAGCAAGGTGAAACCCCTCTGCGAGCGCATCGACCGCCATCTGATGCGTTGGGCGATATGGAAGTACGAACGGCTGAAACGCAGCGACAAGAAAGCGCGGCAATGGCTGAAAGCGGTCCGGGAACGGGCGCCTCGGCTGTTCGCGCACTGGGAACTGCGGTATTGACCTGATGATTGGACGGCACGAGCCGGATGAATCGAGAGGTTCACGTCCGGATCTGTGGGGGCGGGCAGGTGAGACTCCTGCCCGCTACCCGGCAACGCCGCCTCGGAGTAGGGGTTGTCGTTACTCACCTTCGGCCGGGAGTGGGACTTGACGATGTCGAGGGTGGCCAGCAAGTCGGTGACGGCACGAGAGGTCATCGAAGTGCCGTTGTCGGAGTGGATGACCTTGGGCGCGATGCCGCCGTTGGCGCGGATCGTGTTCTCCATGAACTCAGCGGCCAGTTCCCCGGCCTCGCGCAGGTGCACCTCCCAGTGCACGACGTGCCGCGAGAAGATGTCGATCATCACGTAGAGGTCGTAGTACTGCCGGTCGGCGGGGCCATGAAGCTTGGTGATGTCCCAGGAGAAGATCTCGTTGGGGGCACGGGCCACCAGGTAGGGCTTCTTTCGGGCCTCGTGGCGGGCCTGGGCGCGGCGTTCACGGACCTGGTCGCGCTCACGCAGCAGCCGGTACATGGTGGAGACCGACGCCAGGTAGATGCCCTCGTCCAACAGCCCGGCCCAGACTTGGCGGGGCGCCTTGTCGACGAATCGGGCGCTGTTGAGCACACCGATCAGCTCCTCGCGCTCGACCTCGGACAGCTTGTTGGGTGGCGCGGGACGTGGCACCGGCTCGCGCTGGAGCGGCTCGGCCAGGCTGCGGTAGTAGGAGCCGCGAGGGATGCCGGCCAGCACGCACGAGCGGCTGATCGGCAGCACTGCGGCGAGCAGATCGAGCGTTTCGCGCCGGCACGTGGTCACGAAGGCTCGTTCTCCGCGCTCTCGGAGATCATTTCCAAGAGCGCGAAACCTTTCCCATGATGTCCAAGGCGGCCTCGGTCTGGGCGAGTTTCTTCTCGACCTTGGCCTTCTGGTTGGTCAGTGCCGCGTTCTCCTTGCGCAGCCGCTCCAGCTCCAGTTGCTCGGGCGTCTTGCGGACACGCTGAGCGGCAGCCGGACTCCCACTAGAGGTCAGTTCGCCATTGTCGCGCTGGCGCCGCCACAGATCGATGCTGGTGCTGTACAGGCCTTCCCGGCGCAGCACCCGGCCCTTCTCACCCTCGGGGGCGGCCTCGTACTCCGCGACGATCCGCAGCTTGTACTCGGTCGAGAAGTGCCGTCGCTTGGGCCGGTCGCCTCGGGGGCCGTCGCCGGATTGAAGGTCGTGGCTGGTCATGGTCACTGCGCGTCGTACCCGTTCTCGCCCTGCTCATGTCAGTTAAGGAACTTGGTCCCCATTTGTCTCACTTGAGCTTGGCACAGAGGGCGTACGCGAGGACGCTTACGAAAGGTTCCGGAACTCCATCTGGCCGGTCAGGTGAGGCGCCCCGACTACGGCCAGGGCTTACAGCGGTAGTGAGCGGCGTGGGTGGCGATGGGACGGCCCCTGTTGTGGTCGGGAACCCCGTACCAGTTCGACCGCCATCATGACTTGCCTGGTGGTTGGGGTTGACTCCCGGATGGCGGTGTACGACGGCCCAGAGCGATCGAGTCTGGAGGGTTGACGGCTACGTCGAGTCGTAGTCCCCTCATGGTGAATGTTCTCGAATTCTTCTCCATCGGAGGCAGGTATGAGGGTTACGTTCCTCGGTTCGACCTCGCAGAACGGCGGCTCGCCCACACTGTGGGCAACAGACCGGGGCAGTCTTGTGGTGCGCGGCTACCGCGTCACCGACTCGCAGGCGCTCGCCGACCTGGGGGAGGTGCCTTCCGGGGAGGCCGACATCGAGATCCCGCTGGAGTTGCTTAGCTTCTACCAGGCCCCCACCGCCCACGACGCCGCCACGCCCGCGACGGCCGACGAAGGCGCCGGTGAGGGGCGTTGACCCTGGTTTCCGGCGACGCGTTCGGGGATCTGTTCAGGTCATTCGAGCACACCGCGTTCCGGCTGGAGCCTCGGGAGCGCTACAACTCCCCGGGCGAGCACGAGCCGATCCGCAAGTTCCTCGCTGGCGAGCCCGACGACCTGGCGTGGAATCGGTCCTGGCTCGACCTCATGGCCGAACACGCGGCCAAGGGCAAGTTCGTCCATCGCGTGCGAGTCGTCTCCGTCCCGCTGTCGGACTACTCCCGCTTCGGCCTGTGGTGTGCGGAGTTCGCCATCCACGCCGGCGAGGACATCCGCTATCTGAACCGGGCGCAGGCGGCCGGTCTGCCGGAGCTCGACTATTGGCTGTTCGACTCCAGGTGGGCCGCTCGGCTGAAATTCGACGAGGATGACGTACTGCTCGGTGCTGAGATCGTCACCGACCCGGCCACCGTGATCGAGCTGGCGGCAGCTCGAGACGACGCTTGGCATCGGGCGGTCACTCGTGAACAGTTCCTCGCCGACTTGGCACGAGAGTAGGACGGCTGAGTAGAAAAGGGGGCGTGACCAGCCTCCAGCAAGCCAGAGAGTCGCTCGGCAACAAACTGCGCACCCTGCGTGCGTCCGCGGGCCTGACCGGCCGTGAACTGGCCGAGCGTCTCTCCTGGCCTGCCTCGAAGATCTCGAAGCTGGAGACGGGGAAGCAGACCCCTACCGAGGCCGACGTCACCGGCTGGGTTGGCGCGACGACCGGCGACGAGCAGGACAGAGCCTCGGTGCTCGCCATGCTGCGCACGATGGAGTCTGCGCACGCGGAGTGGCAGCGGCTTTTGAGCGGGGGCACCCGGCATCATCAGGGCACCTGGGCCGATATGGAGCGGCGCGCTACTCGTCTTCGGGTCTTCGAGCCCGCCTTCATTCCCGGGCTGCTCCAGACAGCGGGATACGCCCGTCACCGGCTGGCTCAGGCCATCACGGTATTCGGCATTACGAACGACATCGACGACGCCGTTCGCGCCCGGCTGGCCCGGCAGGAGATCCTCTACGACTCCCGGAAACGCTTCCATTTCGTGATCACCGAGGCCGTTCTCCGGTACAGGCTGTGCCCGCCGGAGCTGATGCTGCCCCAGCTCGATCGGCTGGTGGCCGCCTCCACGCTGCCCAATGTGCGGCTCGGCGTCATCCCGTTCGGCACACCGTTCGTCATCGCTCCTGGGTGCGGCTTCTGGATCTTCGATGACCGTCAGGTGCTCGTGGAGATCTTCTCGGCCGAGTTGACGTTGACCCAGGCCCAAGAGATCGACCTGCACGAGAAGGTCTTCGGGGCGATGGCCTCCGTCGCGGCCTACGGCGCCAGCGCCCGCGCGGTCATCACCCAGGTGATGGAGGAACTCCGTTCGGCGCTACCCGACGACGATGACGAAAGCGGCACGACGTCGTAGCTCGATGTTTCGCCTAACCTCTCCTGACCGGTCAGATTCGAGAAATCTCTAGAACTTTCCTCGCCGTTCCCCTCGCGCCCGTGTCACGCTGACAGCGCCATCGACGGTCCTGACCTGGAGATTGTCGTGAGTTCAGCATTCGTCCCCTTGTTGCCTGAGGAAGCCGTGGCCGCGCTCCCGGAGCGGGCCCGTGAGGTCGTCGAGTACCGGAAGTCGGGGCTGTCCCTCAATCACGTGCAGGGCTGCTCGCTCGGGTGCGCGTACTGCATCCGGCACACCTACGGGCTCTGGGACGCACGCCGGCCCGGGGCCCTAATGAGCGACAGTGCGGCGGTCGAGCAGCTCGTCAGCCATCGGTACTTCCGGCCGCACGACACTCCGTTGCAGGTCTTCAACCGGGCCACCGACCCGTTCCTGCCGGGCGTCCGTGACCACCTGTTCGCCGTGCTAGAGAACCTCGACCACCGCGGGCTCACGAACCCCGTGCTGGTGATCACCCGCGCTCATGTGGACGTCCGCGACTGCGAGCGGCTCAACGCCTTGATGAACGTGAAGGTGACGCTGCTGTTCACGTACTCGGGGATCGACGACAAGCGGATCGAGCCGCACCCCTCGGGCATCGCCGTACGCTCCATGCGGCTTGCCACGACGTACGGGCCACGCCGCTATCGGACGATCTTCTACTGGCGGCCCCTGGTGCCCGGCCTGAACGACACCGCGGCCCACCTGGCGCGGGCCGCGAGTCTGTCCAAATGGGCAGACGCCACGGTGTTCACCGGCTTGTTCTACCGGGACGAGATCGCGGACTACTACCGGGCCAACGGCCTGCCCGAGCCGTATCAGGAGACCACGCGCCGCAAGATTGTCCCTGAGACGCTGGAGGAACGCATCCTTGCGGCGTTCGCCCGTCGGCCATCGAATGCGCCGCCGCTGTTCCGCAAGACTTCGTGCGCCGTCTCGTACGCCCACGGGCTGCCGGACTACAACGGCCACTACGGCATCAACGAGCTGTGCGACATCTGCCCGGCCGCCCAGCTCGATCGATGCGCCCAGGTTCATCGAGCGCCGACCGTTCGCCAACTCCAGGAGGCCGCAGCCGTCCTGCCCGAAGCGGCCGGCATGCGCGTCATCGAGGTCACGAAGCGGGCAGCGCAGGTTGAGGGGCTGCCGTCCGAGCAGCCGCGCTACTACCTCCAGCACAGGTTCGGCTTCCAGATCCACGACGCCGCACACCCCCATCGGCAACAACGGCATGGCCGAGCCGAGATCGGATGGGAGAACGCGAATGGCTGACATCAACGGTCAGGTCCCATGGACGGAGTTCCGCTACGCGGTCGCGGACGTCGAAGGCAACGGTCAGCAGCCTCCAGATCTCGTTGAGCTGGCCATCGTCCTGATCGACCAGGGCACGGTGGGAGAGCCGCTGACGTGGCTGGTGAAACCTCCGAGGCCGATCACACCGCTGGCCTGCCGCATCCACGGCATTTCCAACCGGCAGGTGGCGTCTGACCCGCCTGCCGCCGAGTACGCCGCGGACATCATGGCGGTCTTCGATGGCGCCATTTTCGTGGCGCACAACGCTCACGTAGATCTCAGCGTGCTGGCCCGGGAACTGCCCGGCTTCCAGCCTGCCGAGGTCATCGACACCCTGAAGCTGGCCCGCCGCCTTGTGCCCGGACGCCCCTCGTACAAGCTGAGCACGCTCGCGAAGGAACTCAAGCTCGCTGCGGACATGCCCGCCGGCCTGAAGGTCCACCGGGCGGCCTACGACGCTCTCGTGTGCGCTCGCCTCCTCGCCTACCTGGCTGGCGATGCGGACCCGCTGCCGTTGGCCACCCTCCTGACCGAAGTAAAAATGACCTCCTCCGAAGGACCGACCGATGACGCAGCTCAGACCCTTTTCTGATCACCAACGTGGCCTGTTCATCAGCATCGACGGCCCCTCCGGCGCCGGGAAGTCGACCATCGTCGCGCACCTGTCGCAACTGCTGGTGGCCGATGGCGAGCACGTCCACACCACCGCCGAACCGTCCAACGGAGTCCTCGGCAAGATCGCCCGCGAAATGACCGAAACCGTCACCGGCCCCGCACTGGCCTGCCTGTACGCCGCAGACCGCTACCACCACCTTGAGACCGAGATCAAACCTCACTTGGACGCCGGCGAAATCGTCCTCTGTGACAGATACGTGCCGTCGGCCCTGGTCATGCAGCGCTTCGACGGAGTGGACCCGACATTCCTGTGGGGCCTGAACTCCCTGGCCGACCGGCCGGACTTAGCCGTGGTCCTCGAAGGTGCACCCGAACTGATCGCAACACGGCTGGCGGAGCGCGGAGCGCACAACCGGTTCCAGCTCACCCCCAGCTCCAGCCATGCCGAGGCCCACTTTTACCGGCAGGCATGTGAGCGGCTCATCCAAGCCGGATACGACGTCCTACGCATCGATATCAACTCGGACGACGCGCACCAGATCGCGGTCACGATCAGGAACCGGCTCAAAGACTTCTTCACCGCGCCCGACGACCAGCCACTGAGGACCGCCGCATGGTGACACCTCGAACCCCAATCCGCCCCTTCCCCTCTGAAGGTCTCAGCTTATGGACTCCCGCAGCGCAACCCCGGTGACCTCGACCGGCCCAGGAATCCCCGGCGACGCCCCGTCGATCGCCCGTGTCTACGACGCCGCGACCAAGGGGAAGGACAACCGGGCCAGCGACCGGGACGTGGTCAAGGCGATGACGGAGATCGCCCCAGAGCTCCCGGAGGCGACCCTCGCGAACCTGGAGTTCGTCCCACGCGGCGTTGAGGCAGCCTCCAAGCTGGGCGTCACGCAGTGGCTGAACCTCGGCTGCGGTCTGCCGCAGGTGGGCGAGGAAACCACGCTGGAGACGGCCCGCCGCATTCACCCGGACGCCCGGGTGGCGTACGTGGACAACGATCCCTCCGTCGCCATCTTCGGGCGTGCGCTGCTCGTGGTGGAGGACGGCGCGATGGTTTTGGAGGCGGACGCGCGGGACGTGGACACGGTGCTTGCACACGTTCGCGGCCTCCTCGACCTTGACCAGCGTGTGGGGATCGTGGCCACGGCGCTGGCGCACTTCTGGCCGGACGTGCAGAAGCCGGGAGACATCTTGCACCGGTACATGGCAGCGTTCCCCGGCGGCTACCTCGTTTTCAGCCACGCCCGGAGCGACCTCCTGACCGCTGACGAGCTCGACCGGCTTCTCACTGCGTACAAGCGAACCGCCGACATCTACCCGCGCCCGCTCTCCCGGATCCGGGAGATGTTCCTCAACGGCCTGCCTCTCCTGGAGCCCGGCCTTGTGGAGGCGTCGAGGTGGCGGCCCACTGACCCGCTTCCGCGCAACGTCGGGAAAGCGCATTTCGTTGCCGCGGTGGCCTCCTTCGGCTCGTGCGCGGAGCACGAGGGCGAGGAGAGCGCGACATGAGGCACCGGCGGCGCAACCGCGTGACATCCCAGCACTCCGGCGGCAAGGACGAGTACCCCGACGACGAGAAGGGCACCCGCTGGGCGGCCGAACTGCAGAACGAGTACGGCAAGATCGTGTTCGTGCTGTGGGAGGTCGCGGGCAAGCACCTCACCGCGTTCTACAAGGGCCCCACGCCGGAGGGCATCTGGGTCAAGGGCCGCACCCCGCAGGAGCTACGGCAGGGCGTCTCCGCGAGGCTCGGTGAACTGCGGCTCGCGGCGTTCCCCATGCAGAACCACCCCGTCATCAACGAGATACTTCCCGGCCTCAGTAGAAGGCACGGGTGACAAGACGAGACGCGGCCAGGCAGGCGGCCCCGTGCGCAGTCGGGGATGCAACGCCGCGTCTTGGCGCGGCCGGCCAGGGGCGGCTCATCCATGGCTGGCCGCGCACTCCGGCGCGGACCCAAGTCCAGAATCCGAGCACCGTCGTGGTCCGTGCCGCCTACAACTCGCAGCCCGCGCGGGATACCCGTCCGTTGTGGGCTGCGAGCTTCACCCCCCGGCCGTCATCCCTTCCCCAACGCGCCGCACCCCCTGGCGCTGCCCAACCCGCGGCCGGGACCGAGGGAGGCGGATCTAGGCGGCCGTCTGGCCGCCTCCCTCACCCTCTCTGGGCGTACAACGCCCGGATTCTCCACGCGAAGGTCATGCCATGGACGCCGGTATCGCACTCGCTGCCATCTTCACCCTCGGCACCCGCAAGGAGGACCTTCCGCCCTCCAGCGACGGCGCTGATCACCCTCCCGTTACTGCTCTCCCCACGGCCCCAGACACTGAGACCCGCGTGGAGAGAGCAGACGATGACCAGAGCCCGCCGACCGCAGGCGGCTGAACCCGAGGACCCCATTTTCGATTCGTGCTCCGCCCGTCCAAGGGCAACGGCTACGAGGAGACAGGGCACGGCATCTACCGCACGGCGGTCGCCGCCTACGTCGCCCTCGTGAATCAGCACCGGACAGAGCACCGGCGCCGCAGAGAGACGCCGGAGTACGACTCGCTCCTCGAGCGGCGTGGCTAACCTCCGCCGCGGGTGACAACAACCACCATCGACCATCCATCCAGTACGACCAAGAAGGGACCACTCGTGACCGACGTGACCAACGACGACCACGCTCGCGCCGCTGAACTCACTGATGGAGATATAGAAAAGCAGGCGGCGGTCCTGCGTGACGCCATGGTCGAGAAGATCGCGATCCGGCACCAGGCGCTGGGCTTGGTGTTGCCGGCTGAGGTGGAGCAGGCGATGCGGACGGTGCCCCGTCACCTGTTCACGGGCGACGTCGACCTGCAAGCCGCCTACGAGGACACCGCGGTCGTCACCAAGCTCAACGAGCGCGGCGCCTCCATGAGCTCGGTGTCGGCGCCCTGGCTGCAGGCGGTGATGCTGGGCCAAGCCGGACTCAAGCCCGGCGACCGAGTGCTGGAAGTGGGGTCCGGCGGCTACAACGCGGCCTTGATCCGGGAGGTCGTCGGGCCGATGGGTTCGGTGACCACGATCGACATCGACCCTGAGGTCACCGACCGCGCCCAGCGGTTCCTGGCGGATGCCGGGTACGGCGACGTGGAGGTGATCTGCGCGGACGCCGAGTTCGAGATTGAGCCGCCCCGCACGTTCAACGCGATCATCATCACAGTCGGCTCCTGGGACGTTCCCCCGGCCTGGCCCTCCCAGCTCGCCGAGGGCGGCAAGCTGGTCGTCCCGCTGCGCACCTGGGGCATGACCAGGTCCTGGGTCCTGGAACATCAGGGCGGCGCCCTGGTGAGCCGAGATCGTCAGGTGTGCGGCTTCGTCGCGATGCAAGGCGTGGGAGCCCACAAGGGCACCGCGACCCCACTGCTCGACGCTGACAGTGATCACACAGTCGGGCTGTGGCGGGACGAAAAAGACACCGTCGACGCGGCGGCGCTATCTGGGGTGCTGGACCTGCCGCGCGTGGAGGTGTGGACCGGCATCAAGGTGGGTGCCGGAATCCGGTACAGCGATCAGGACCTATGGCTCGCCACGACCCTGCCCGGCTTCAGCTTGATCACCGCGTCACAGAAAGCGCTCGACGACGGCATCGTGGCGCTGCCATGGCAGTACGGCACACCAGCGTTCGTGGACGGTCCGAACCTGGCCTACCGCCCCAAGCCCCGCCCCATCGACCGCGACGTCTTCGAGTTCGGAGCGTTCGCGCACGGCCCGCAAGCCGAGCAGTCCGCGCGGCGGTTGGCCGACCAGATCGACGCGTGGAACCTGGCCGGTCGGCCGGAACCCCGCCTGTCGGTCCACCCGGCGGGCACACCGGACGACGAACTACCAGATGGGCACGTCCTGGACAAGGTTCACACCCGTCTCGTGATCTCCTGGCCGCCGGCCAGGTAGCCCCACCTTCCCGATCGAAAGGATCCGGTACATGGAGCCGCACGAGTTCACCCTTGACGTCCGCTTCTTGAAGGTCGCACCCGTGTCCATCGGACTCGACTCCGACGACTGCACCAGCGACGGCTGCGGCGAGACCCCCGGCAGCGCCGGCATCGCCAACTGCTAACCCCTCCCCGGTGTTCCCGGCCAATCCACATGGCCGGGAACACCCCCTCCAGAATGGAGGAACGGCCAGATGCATCGCTTCCGAGCCGTGGACGCCGCCGTCGTTCGCATCGCTGCCTACCCGAAAGACTTGGCTCTGCCGCCATGGCCCAACCTCACCGGGACCAATGCTCGCGAGGCTGCCAACTGGATCTGCGAGGTCTGGCCGATGCCAGGGGTAGGCGACGCTGTCTCGATCGCCAGCCCTGATCTGGCTCGCGTCCTCACCGCAATGTGTGAGAACCCGAACGCCTTCCGGCCGCGTCAGACCCATCGCGCGGCCGAGGCACTGATGCGTTATCTCCTACGGTGGACGAGTCGGGCCACACCGTTCGGCCTGTTCGCTGGAATCGCTCCCGTCGCCCTGGCCGCCACTGCCTCGGTCGCGTTCGGCGATCGGCATACCGCCGTACACCGGCCGGATTCGGTGTGGCTCGCCGAGAAGATCAGTGCGCTGGAAGACGATCCGGCTGTGCTGCGAGTGCTGCCGGTCCAGGCGAACAACCTGGGGTTCGCGCGGGGCGCAGACTGGGTGCTGCCCTACTCGCCCAGCGCTGATGGGACGCTGTCGGAGGTGGCCGTGCGCTACACCAGGGCGGTCCGCATGGCCCTGGAGGAGGCGCCCACCCCGGTCGTCTTCGGTGATCTGCTGGCGAAGCTGGCCGCCGAGTCTCCGCAGGCACCGGTCACGGTCATCGAGGACATGCTCACCGAACTGGTGCGCTTACGGATCCTGCTCACCAGCGCGCGACCGCCGATGACCGTCACCGACCCCCTCGCCCACATCACCGCCCAACTGCAGGGCCCGGCCGCCACTTCTTCTGCCCTCGATCCGGGTTCCCGGCTGGCGGTCAGTCTGCGGCTGGACTGCTCGATCAGCGTGCCTCCCCCGGTGATCGAGGAGGTCGAGGCGGCCGCCGCGATTCTGATTCGGCTGGCCCCCAGGCAGCCCGCGTGGCATGCCTACCACACCGCGTTCGTCGACCGTTACGGCCCAGGAGCCCAAGTAGGAATCCGGGAACTTCTGGACCCTGATCGCGGGCTCGGCTATCCCGCCGGGTTCCGCGGCTCGCTCGCCACCCACGACCCCACGCCGACCCGCAGAGACGCCGCGCTTGCGGTTCTTGCCCACAAGGCCGCCCTGAGCGGATACGCCGAACTGGTCCTCACTGATGACATGGTGGCCGAGCTGGAGACGGGCGGCGGGGCCGGGCCGGCCCCGCACACCGAGGTGCGGGTCGCCGTCAGCGCCCCAACTCCCGCCGCGTTGGACGCTGGGGACTTCACCCTCACTGTGGTGTGCGCGTCGCGGCACGCCGGCACCTCGGCGGGCCGGTTCCTGCATCTTCTGCCCGCTCCGGACCGGGAGCGGATCATCGGTGCCTACCGTCGCCTCCCGACCAGCACGGTCGGCGCGATGGCCGTGCAGTTGTCGGTCCCCCCGCTGCGGGCGCGCACGGACGGCCTGGCTCGCACTCCGGACGTGTTGCCGGTGCTGTCGCTGGGAGAACATCGCCATCCGCGCGATTCAGCGGTCGATCTCGACGACCTGGCGATCAGCGCCGATGCTCGCCGCCTGATCCTGGTGTCGCTCACGCGTGGCCGCGCCGTGGAGCCGTTGATGTTGAACGCGACCAACCTGCATCACAGCGCCCACCCCCTGGCCCGGTTCCTGTGTGAAGTCAGCACCGCGACCTCGACACCCTGCACCACCTTCAAGTGGGGTCGTATCGCCGACCGGTTCGCCTTCCTTCCACGCGTCCGGTACGGCCGGACGATCCTCAGCCCAGCTCGGTGGAACCTCACCGCCCCGGACCTGCCCGCAGCAGCAGCCACCACCCAGGAATGGGCCGAGCAGTTCCAGGAGCACCAGCGCGCACGCCATATCCCGGACGCGGTGCGGTTCGGCGACGATGACGTCCTGATCCGGCTGGACCTGACCCAGGCCGCACACCTGACGCTGCTGCGCCGCCACCTGGACCGCACCGGCCGAGCCAGGCTGATTGAGGATGTGAGCGACGACGCCTGGCTCGGCGGACGCCCCCACGAGATCGTCGTTCCCCTCGCCTCCACCACCCCGCCCCGACGCTTGATGCGACCTGTGCGGCCCGAGCGGATGCACCATGGTCCCGGCCATCTGCCCGGGGACTCACCGTGGCTGCAGGCGAAACTGTTCGCGCACCCGGCGAGGCAGACTGAACTGCTCACCACCCATCTGCCGGACCTGCTCACTGGCTGGGAGCATGGCGGCCGCGATGACTGGTGGTTCATCCGCTACGACACCCCCGAACCGCACCTGCGGCTCCGGCTGCGCCTGCACGACAGCGACCAGTACGGACCCGCCGCCCGGTCGCTCGGGCAGTGGGCGCGCGCCGTCCACAGTGCCGGGTTGCTCCGTGATCTCTGCCTGGACACCTACCGGCCCGAGGTCGGCCGTTTCGGCACCGGCCCGGCCCTGACCGCCGCCGAAGTCGTGTTCGCCGCAGACTCCGCAATCGCGGTCGCGCAGTTACGCACTGCGGCCAACGCCCAAGCCGCGACGGCGGCCAGCCTGCTCGACCTCGCGACTGGGTTCATGGGCATCGACGGCTTGGCATGGCTTGTGGAGCACCTCACCCATGGCGGGCCCCGAGCGCTCGATCGCGCCACAGTGGAGCAGGCCCGGCACCCAGCAGTCCTTGCGTCCGGCCTGATCGAGCGGCGGCGTACGGCGCTGGCCACCTACCGGGCATTCCTTGGTGCAGACGACGTGGACGCCGTTCTGGGTGATCTGCTGCACCTGCACCACACCCGCGTGATCGGGATCGACGCCGATTCGGAGCGCACCTGCCTGCGGCTCGCGCGGACCCTGGCCCAGAGCTTGATCGCACGAGAAGGAAGGAGAGGCTCATCGACCTCCACGAGCGCGCCCGCCACCGTGCCGACGCGATAGCCCGCCAACTCCAGACACCTTCTCCGGCCGGCCCGCTCCAGTCGCTCAGCGGCGGAGCCACCGGGATCGCGCTCCTGCACATCGAACGCGCCACTACAGGCAGCGCCGGATGGCAGGAGGCACACGACTGGCTGAGCGCAGCGACCCGCGACGACCTCATCGCTGGGACGGGCGCCTGCCTTTACCACGGGGCGCCCGCACTCGCTTTTGCCCTCCACCCCGCCCCTCATCCCGGGTACCGACCCGCACAGGCCATCCTGGACGAGGCGGTCGCGGCCCTCACCCACGAACGGCTCGCCGCCGCCTCCCATCGGCTCGCACGCGGCGAACGGCCCGCCCTGGCCGAATTCGATCTGATCAGCGGCCTGACCGGTCTCGGCGCGCATCTGTGGCGGCACGACCCCGGCGGCGACCTGATCAAGGACGTGCTGGCCTACCTCGTCCGGCTCACCAACCCGATCGATGGTCTGCCAGGCTGGTGGACGCTGTCCTCGGCTCAGCGCGGCGCGGCCGCCCCGCCTGGTGGGCACGGCAACAACGGGATGGCTCACGGCATTGCCGGACCCTTGACTCTCCTGGCTCTCACCGCCAGAGCCGACCTGACAGTGCCGGGCCAGATGGAGGCCATCGGAAGGATCTGCGCCTGGCTGGACGACTGGGAGCAGGAACACGGCGGCGCCCCCTGGTGGCCCGAAACGATCAGCCTCGCGGAGCTCCAGCAAGGCCAGAGCGCCCATTCTGAGCCGCGCCGCCCTTCCTGGTGCTACGGCACGCCCGGCCTGGCCCGTGCCCAGCAACTGGCGGCTCTCGCCACCGGCGACATCGCCCGCCAGGCCACTGCTGAGTACGCCCTGACCGGCTGCCTCAACGACCCGCACCAACGACGGCGGATCATCGATCGTGGCCTGTGCCACGGTGCGGCGGGAGTGTTCATGACCGTGGTCGCCTTCGCCGCCGACGCCATCGCTCCCCGCCGTCTGCCGATCCTCGGCGTCATCAACCTGCTGCTGGACGGTCCTGCCGCGACCAGCACACCCCCGGGATTTCTGACCGGACACGCCGGTTACGGGCTCGCCCTCCACACCCTTGCCGACGACGCGCCTCCCACCACCACCTGGGATGCCTGCCTTCTGCTCCGCTGACCGGGAGAGGGTGATTCACATCTCCGCCCACGACACGCCCCCGCGCTCTGGATGGGACACATGCCTGCTCATCACCTGACAACTATGCCAACGTCACGCCTGGCCGACGCCGTGCTGGCGGTCTTGACCGACACCCCCGTGGAGGTGGCGGCCGCCGCGCTCAACATGCGTGTCGAAGACCTCGCCGACGCGGTCGAGAGCTACCAGACGGCCGGATACCGGGCGCTGGAGGACCGTGTCGCCGATCACGGCTGGTACCACCTCCGCCTCCACTTCCCCGACTGGGAAACCGCCGAGCAGGCCGCCGCCACCGCGCTCGGCCCGAGCCTGGATCACCTCCACGACATCGGACTGATCAACGCGTGGTGGTTCATCCGCAAGCATCCCGCCTGGCGGCTACGGTTGCGCCCGGCCGGCGGCGTAACCCCCGAGGTGAGGTCCGCGATCCACGCTGTCCTAAACGACCTCGCGGTATCGTGGGTGATCTCCCGATGGCGGCCCGGTATGTACGAGCCGGAAAACGCCTCGTTCGGCGGCGCGGTCGGAACTGAGATCGCCCACGACCTGTTCCACGCCGACAGCCACCACATGCTCCACTACCTGCGGCAACCCACCCATGAGGTCGGCCGTAGAGAAGTGTCAATGCTGCTGTGCTCCACATTGTTGAGCGCGGCCAGGCTAGACCGGTTCGAGCGCGGCGACCTCTGGAGCCGCGTCGCCGAGCTACGTCCCCTCCCTGCCGACACGCCACCCGGCCGCCTGGAGGCCATGGCGGACACGATCCGCCCGCTGGTGTCCGCCCCTATCGGCTCGGCCGACCCGGAAGGGCTGTGCGCCTTCGCGGCGCCCTGGACCGAGGCGTTCCGCCACACCGGGCAACTGCTCAGCGAGGCCGCAACAGCGGGCCACCTGGACCGAGGCGTCCGCCATGTCCTCACCCACTTGGTGATCTTCCACTGGAACCGTCTCGGCCTGTCTGCCACCACGCAGGCCATCCTCAGCCGCGCAGCACGCGACGCCTTACTCCCCAGGAACTGACTATGGCCCCCGCAGACCTCGAACCGCCGGGGCCGACATCGGCGCCATCCCGGTCCCGCTGATGACTGATCTCCTCGCGGCCGTACGAACGAGCGAGACGGCGATAGAGGCGGGCCTGGCCGCGCCCGGCAAAGCCATCAAGGGGCATGCGCCCGTCTAAGAGCCACCCCTGGCCGTGGCGTCGTTATTCAACAACGTTCCTCCCCGATAGCAGTTCCGCTGCCATCACGCTGTCGCCCTTCCCCCTGTGACCGGCTTTCCCGGCCTCCGAGTACTACGGCGACTCCGCCACGATCTGGCCTCTTCAGCGGGCGTCGCGCCTGCCCGCCGCCCGGCCGGCTGCCGGACGGGAAGGGCGATGCCAGATCGCTTCCCACGTTCACTGAGGATCTCTTCGACGGCTTACGGCAGGGTCAGGTTCGTCACCGTTGGTGATCGCCGGGGGCGTAGCGGCTCCAAGGGCCGGCAGCTTGGGCGGCGATCTGAGCAGCGCTCTCGTTGTTGTAGCCGAGCATGCGGGCGACAACGGGGGCTGGAGCTTGAAGGACGAGTTGGCGGATTGGGGCTCCGGGACCCTACTGACGGGTAGCTACGTTTAGGGCTGAGCCGCAGGTCAACTGGGGTGTCCGGTGTTGGCCAGTGGGCGTTGATCTCGGTTTGGGGGTACTGGCCGGTAGTGGCTTGGCCGCGTCCGTACCGTCACGATTCGTGGCTGTCGAGTATCTTTCGGACGAGCAGGTTCGGCGGTACATGCCCGGTCAGCTCGACGCCCGCTGCGGGGCGGGGCAGTTCGGTCCAGGCCGTCCCGGGCTTGCGCACGACCGGGGTGGGGACGTTCAGCGCCTTGGCGAGCGAGGGTACGAGCCGGAACCGGGCGGTGTGGTACTGGATGGCGACCTTGCCCTTGGCGGTGCGGCATGGCGAGCCGGCCGGGGCGGCGCAGGAGGACATCGGGCAGCCGGTTCTTCTTCGATCGACCGCATCACCCGCTCACCCTCGTATGGCGCGCTGCCCCGGTACCGCTCAGGGGTTCACGCGTCGCGGTGTTTCAGAACTTCTGTGTGGCGAAGTACTGCTCGACCGTGGTCGGTTGGATCCAGGGGTAGCGGTCGTTCATCAGTGGCGGCAGCGTCGCTTCGCCTTTGAGCAGTCCCCGGTTGTACATGAGCGGGAGGTACTCGAGGAAGTTCTGGGGATCGCGCTCCATGAGTTCGGCGATTCGCTCGTCGAGGTCGGCGAGCGAGCCGCGACGCTCGACACGCAGCCGCTTGCCGGAGGCTTTCTCGAAGGCCGCGACCAGACCGTGGAAGTCGAGACGGTCGCCGGCGACCGGGAGGACCCTGCCGATCGGTTCGTCGTCGAGGGCTGCCGCGGCCGTGTACTTGGCGGTGTCGGCCCAGGTGGTGTACTCCACAGCGGCCTCGCCCTCACCCCAGAGGTACGCGGTCTGGGTCTCGGGGTCGATGATGCGGAGCCAGTCGAACAGCACCCCGCGGTCGAGGAAGCTGCCGTTGAGCACGCTGACCACCTCGACCTGGTCCCGCTCGGCGTCGGCCGCCTCGCCGAACTGGCGGCGCCAGTCAGAGGGCAGGATCTGCCCGGGCGGGAGTTTGAACAGGTCCAGCGTGTAGTCCGAGGGGATGAACCGCCGGACCCCCGCGTCGCGGGCGGCACGCAGCAGCGACGCCTGGCCGTCGATGATGACGTCGGGCCCGCCCTGCACGGCCGAGACGACCGTGGTCGCGCCGACGGCGAATGCGGCCAGCGCCTCATCGGCGCCGAGCTCGCCCTCCACCACCTGCGCGCCCTTGGCTTCCAGATGCGCGACCTTGCCGCGGCTGGCCGGCCGCACAAGCAGCCGCAACCGCGCGTCCGGCTGCGCGAGGACCTCCTCGGCGATGAGGTTGCCCAGGTGTCCGGTGCCGCCGACCAGCGCAATGATCTTGGTGTTCATGATGTCCTTTTCTGAAGTGACTTCGTGGTGCCTGGCAGGAGCGCAGGCCGCGTTGCTCGATGCCCGCCGCGGCCCCGGCTAGCGCGCTCTCGTGGTGAGGGCTGTGGGATGCCCTCTCGTTCATGCGACCGGGAAGTTCTGGTTGAAGACGTTGTCCGGGTCGACCTTGCGTTTGATCTCGCGCAGCCGGCGCAGCGTCTGGGGCGGGAACGCGTCGGCCAGCCGCTGCGGCGAGAACGCGGTCTCGAAGCTCAGGTAGAGGCCGTCCAAGGACTGACGCACGTCCTCCCACGCGGCGTCGAACGCCCTCGAGGGAGCGGAGGCGACTCCGGCGATGTTGAAGTTCTGGTGCCGGTGCGCGAAGGCGGTGACCTCGGCGGGAACGTCATTGACCGCGCCGCCGACCGACCGGATCTGGAGCATCGTGCCGTATCCCGAGCTGAGTAGTGCTTCGAGCCGGTCGCCGATGGTGTCGTCCAGGTGGACGGCGAAGCCGTTGTGGAGGTGGGCGCCCTGCTGGCCGCGGTGCGGCGCGCCGGTCCGGGTCACCACGGCTGCGTAGGGTTCGAGCACGGCCCGCTGGCCGAGGATCGGGCCGAGCCGGCCGAACGGCTCGATCGCCCGCTGGGCCGCGGTCGCGTCGTCGCCAGCGAAGATGACGGTCGCCAAGGCGTGCCCCCCGCCCCCGACGTACAGGAATGCGCCGATCTCGCGGGGCGCCGCCTCGACCGTCTCCCCCCACGCCCGCAGGAATGTCGCGAGGCGGTCGAGGCGGTACTGGAACGTGGCGTGGGCGACCACCGGCACCGGCGAGGCGTGGAAGTCCAGCGCGGTGACGATGCCGACGTTCGCCCCGGCGCCGCGCACCGCCCAGAACAGGTCGGGCTCGGTTTCGGCGTCCACGTGGCGGATCTGGCCCTCGGCGGTGACGATCTCGGCCGCGGCCAGGCGGTCGATGGTCAACCCGTGGGCGCGGCCCATGAGCCCGACGCCCGCGGTCGTGGCCAGGCCGCCGACGCCGACGTCTCCTGAGTCGCCGGAGCTGATCGACAGGCCCCACGGGTAGAGCGCCTGGGCCACCTCGCCCCAGCGGGCGCCCGGCCCGATCCGGACCAGGTCGCCGCCAGGCTCGATCCGATCGATCGAAGCCAGCTCGCCCAGATCGATGACGGTGCCCCCGTCGTTGGTCGAGACGCTGGAGATACCATGCCCGCCGCTGCGGATCGCGAGCGGCCCGTCGGCCTCCCGCCCCAGGCTCAGCGCCTCGGCCACTTCAGCGGTCGTGCGGGGCCGTATCACCCGCGCGGGCGAGCCGGTCGCGGTGTAGACGTGCCGGACGCTCCCATAGCGTGGGTCGCCGGGCCGGATGATGTCGAGCATGACGGCCCCTCACGGCATCTCGGGCGGGGTCAGGGACGGGCCCGCCTCACGGGTGACGAAGTACTGCAGTGCCGACTCGGCGAGTGGGCTGTTGCCCGCGACCAGTTCGGCGGTATGCATGCCGACCTCGACGGCCGGAATCCAGCGGGGGTTGTCGATACCCGCGAGCTGGCGCGGCCTGGTGCGGATGACGCCGAGGATGACCTCGTACACCCGCAGCCCCGCTCCCTTCAGCTCTTCGGCGATCGTGCGGACCATCGACTTGGTCGCCGCCGCGGTCAGGGCCATGACACCGTTGGCCGGATACGGGATCTCCGCGCTGAAGCCGTTGATATGAACGATCGCCCCTTCGGGCGCCAGGGCCGGGACCAGTGCCCGGTAAGCGCGGAAGACCGTGGTCTGGTTCTGCTCGACCAGCGCCTCCCATTCAGCGTCGGTGAGATCGAGGATGCCTTTGGGGCCCTGGCGACCCCAGTCCGCGACCGAGACCACGACCCCGTCAAGGCGACCGTGGCGGCCGTGCCGGTCGACGAGGGCGGCGAGCGTGTCGTCCAAGTCAGGCCCGGTGAGGTCGAGCCGCAACGTCGTGAGGTTCGCATCGTCGATGCGCTCGGCCAGGTCGTCGAGCTTGGCCTGGGTGCGGGCCGTGGCGATCACGGCGGCGCCCGCGTCGAGCAGGGCGCGCGTGATCCCCTCGCCGACACCGCCCGCGCCGCCGATGACGAGCACGGTCTTCCCGCTCAGGTCGGTGTCCGGCTGCGCCCAGCTCGGCAGCTCGATTGTGGTGGTCATCCGGTCTCCTTCGAAGCGTTGTCTTGTGTCTGCTGCAGGTGGTCCAGAAGCGTCTGGAGGATCGTGTCGATCTGGTCAAGCCGATCGGGCTCGATGCCGTCGAGAAACCAGCGCTTGACCGAGCGCCAGTGCGGACCGAGCGAGCGCCGGTAGGCGGCGAGGCCGTCGTCGGTCAACGACACCAGCGCGGCGCGCCCGTCGGCGTCGGTGCCGCGACAGCGCTGCACCAGACCGCGCTGTTCCATGCGGCGCAGATGGTGCGACATCCGGCTGGTGTCCCAGTCGAGCGCCTGAGCCAACTCTGTCGATCGCATCGCGGCATCTGGCGCGGCAGCGAGCCGGGCCAGCACGGTGAAGTCCGGCTCGGAGAGCTGGGAGGTGTCCCACAGGTCACGCGCGGTCTCGCGGCGGACCAACTCGCCCAGTACGAGGAAGCTCTGCCATACCCGCCGCTGCTGCGCCGTCGTTCTACCTGACATGTCAGCAACCATAGCCAGATTACTGACACGTCAGCAAGAGTGTGTGACCGACCAGACTCCCCTGCACCCGGGCCGAGTCTGGGAATCGATGTAGCGGCGTTGAAGCGGCCCCCATCCCGCTCGGCCGCCCGGCCGCCCTGGACCCGCGTAAGGCGCAAGCAGCCGTCACCGCGTTCCGCGAAGGGGCCGCTGTGAAGGCACTCGCTCGTGAGCACGGCGTTGCCCCCCGAACGATCCGCCGAGTCCTCGATGCCGCCGGTGCCCGCGAGCTGCCCGACGACGTCAAGCAGTTCCTGGAGGATCCCGCCCACATCGAGAACCAGGAGCAGGTGGCCGCCGATCAGCGGGTGACCATCGATATCCCCGGCCTGCTCGCCGAGCACCTGCTCCGGCCATACCACTCCGGCGGCGATGGCGCGGCCCAGCGGGCCCTCCACGGAGCGCAGGAAGCGGCGCGCCGGTTCGATGGCGAACGCCTCGAACTCGCGGGCGAGCGAGAGAATGACCTGTTCGGGTATCGCGTTCCACGGTGTACGGGCATCTCGACAAGGCCACCACCGTGCCCCGGCAGCCGAAGAAGACGAGAGCGGCAGGGTGAGCGTGGTGGCCCCACCTCGGCTCCGGCGAGGAGGGCGCCGTGACTGCCAGGCTCGCAGAGCTATGCGTCTGCCACAGCATGCGCCGCCAACCCGACCCCGGCCCTCGCCACCGCGCAACCCTGATCGCTTTCGGGACAGGCCCCTGCGCCCACCTGCAGCTCGGTGCTTAGCGTAGCTACTCGCCAGTAGAGTCCCGGAGCCCCGGGACACCTGGACGGTCTGGTGCTCGCCGAGAAGGGGCACGAGGAATTGCACGACTCGCCCGGCTGCCCTATCTGGGCCGTTCTTGAAACGGCTGGACTGAAGTTGACGGGATCCCGTCTGATCATCGCGATCAGGCGGGATCTTGTCGTTTCAGGGGTTTCCGAATCGGGTTCGTCATGGTTTGGGAACCGCGGAGCAGGTGTCCGGGAAGGCCCGGGTGGTGACAGGCCGCTGGTGGAGGTCCATGTTCGCGTCGCTGGGCATGGCGATGCCTGCTCCGGGCTGGGTGCTGCGACAAGGTGATCTGAATTGCGGGTTATGGGGTGGGTGGTGGCCGGCTCCGGCCCGTGAGCGGTGTGCGGTCGAGGCGCTCTGCTGGGATCTCGAAGATGTCGGCGGATGTGTCGGGCTCGTCTGGGGGCTGGTGGATGTGGCGCCACTGGTCGAGAAAGTGGTCGTTGGCGACCGTGACGAGCAGGGCGACCGGGATGGTCTGGGCGACGCGCCCATGGGCGAGCCCGTTCTTCGGATCACCCAGATCGAGGTCGTGGCCTTTGAGGCGGCAGTTCAGTCCTTCCGTCATCGCCCTGGCAGCGGAGTACGTCCCCCGCCACGAGGGGCTGAGGTAGGGCAGATCCTGCCGGAACTTGTCGAGGTGGCCGAGGTCGCCGGGGCGCAGGGTGATGGTCTGCTGGTGGCAGATCTTCGGCAGATCGCCGGTCTTGCGGTCAGGGGTCGGGGGCAGGACGCGGGGTTTGGCCGCGGCGTGGGCGGCTCGCTGCCGGGCGTCGGTCAGGTCGACCGCGGTGGCGCGGATGGGCCCGCGCTGGTGGAGGCGGTCGAAGCGGGGGCAAGTGACCGACGGGGAGGTGCCTGCCGCAGGGCACTGCAAGCGGATGGCGCCGCCCGCGTTCGGGCTCTGCTTGAGACGCAGCAAATACGGCTCTCGCGCGGTGATCAGCGCGGTGAGTTCTTGCGATGGTGTGCGGATGGCGGCGTCGTCCAGGTCGGTGGCGGCGCGGGCGAGTCGGTCGGGCATCAGCGGGCAGGCCAGGCTGCCATCGATGAGCAGCGCGCCGTGGGCGCTGCCCTGCCGTAGGCGCGGTCGACGACGGCGAACGGGCGGGTGCGGGCGGCGACGGTGAGCGTTGCCGAGTAGCCGTAGGCGGGTGGGTCGTTTCCGGCCGAGTGGTGCCATCCTGCGGTGATCTCGGTGGAGGCGATCCCCGCCATGGCGTCCACGACACAGACCTTGCAGGTTACGCCACGCGGGTCAGGAATCCTGATACTCCGCGACGGCCCTCTGCGTCTGCCGGGTCAGCAGTCACTGATCTCCCGGCACGTTTCGGGCGCCTCCGCCCTTGTGACGGCGGTGATCGCCCGGGCGGCGTCGCCGAGTGCGGCGAGCTGCTCGGGCGTCAGTGCGTCGACCACGAGACGACGGGCCTCTCGGACGTGACCAGGGGCGATCTCCTCGAGCTTGGCGAAGCCGGCGTCGGTGAGCCGCGCCTCCGTGTGCCGGCCACCGCGGTTGGGCAAGCTACGCCGCTCGACGCAGCCAGACCGCTCGAGCCGGGTGATCGCGTGGGAGATTCGTGAGAGCGACCCCTGCGCCAATGCGGCCAGGTTACTGAGCATCAGCGTGCGGTTGGGTGCGTCGGAGAGAGCAGCGAGCACGTGGTACTCGAAAACGTTCACGCCGGCATCGCGCTTGAGCTGTGCGTCCAGCGCGGGCGGCAGGGTCATGATCAAGGCGACCAGCGCTCGCCAGTCGCGCTGCTGGTCGGGCGACAGCCATGGCACGTCGTGCTCGGGGGTGGGTCTGCGGGGGGTATCGGTGCTCACACACCAACTCTACCGGTCAATTTGAACATTCAAGTGGTGCGGCATATTGTCGACTTGAACATTCAAGTGGCACTCATCTATCAGGGGGAACCCCATGTCCGTGCTCCGTGTCGACGCCACCATCCAGGGCGACCGCTCCGCCAGCAGCGCACTCGCCGACCTCGTCCTCGACGAGTTCGTGGTCGCCCGCCCTGGGGTGCCGGTGGTACGGCGTCACCTTGGTCAGGACCCGCTGCCCGCGCACGTCTGGGAGGTCGCAACATCCGGCCTTTACCTTCCGGAGGCGGCCCGCACCGCCGCGCAGCGCGAGGCGCTCGCCACAGCCGAGCGGATCGCCACTGAGTTGCAGCAGGCGACGAGCGCCGTGCTCGCGCTGCCGCTCTACAACTTCGGCGTCTCGCAGCACGTGAAGACGTGGATCGACCTCGCGATCGCCGGCACGCCCCAGGGCATCCGCCTGCTTGAGGGCACGCCGACCGTCCTGGTCACCACTCGGGGCGGCGCCTACGGCCCCGGCACCCCGCGCGAGGGCTGGGACCACAACACCGACTTCTTGCGCCGGATCCTCGTCGACATCTGGGGCGCCGACCTTACGGTGGTCGAGCGCGAGTTCACGCTCGTCGGCGTGAACCCGGCCCTCGACGAGTTCACCGAGATGGCGGCGACCATGCACAAGGCCGCCGAGGAGGCAGCAGGCGAGGCCGGAAGGGTACTCGCTGCCCGGCACGCCGCCTGACCCACCACCTCGCCCCCTTCATCCACCGCCTGGCTCGCGGTCATTGATCAGACGACAAGAGCAAGGCTGACCGGCGAATGGCTGGAACAGGCACATCCATACATAACGGTCCGCATGCCCGACGCAGCACGCTGAACCCCGGAAGCGGGGGTCAGAGAGATTTGGAACGGAATCCGGCGTTAGCGGGGTTCTCCCAGGTCAGTGAACCGCTGCCGTTGCGGTCTTCCGGACGTGGTTACGCCGGATCCCGTTCCATCGCACAGAGGGGGTCAGAACTGGTGAGGTTCCGTAATCCACTGTGTTGTATTCGTAGGCGGCAGGGTCAGGTTCGTCACCGTTGGTGATCGCCGGGGGCGTAGAGGCTCCAAGGGCCGGCAGCTTGGGCGGCGATCTGAGCAGCGCTCTCGTTGTTGTAGCCGAGCATGCGGGCGACAACGGGGGCTGGAGCTTGAAGGACGAGTTGGCGGATTGCGGCGGTTCGGACCTTGCCGGCTTGGAAGCCGTGAGCTCGTAGTCGATCATGGATGGTCGCGGGGTTGATCGGCTGTCCGGCTCTTCGGCCGGGAAACAACCATCGACTGTCGGGATTGGTCGCGGTCAGGGTGTTCGGGCGAGTGCGGGCGTAGTCCAGGAGCAGGGTGGCGAATGGTTCGGGCACCGGGGCGGGTGGGTCGCCGAGTCGAATCCATACATCACCGAAGTCCACCTCAGCCTCGTTGCCGGGCTGATGCGTCTGCTCGATGAAGGCTGCCGACGGACCGCGGCCGGCCTCTAATCGGATCTCCGCACGACGCGGGCGCACATAGTTGCGCACCATCGCGTACGACACCTCGACCGCGCTGTGTTCCTCCACCAACCGGTTCCAGATCCGCACCACGGTGTGCCGCTGCTTACGCGGCGCGTCCAGATCCACCCGCAGCATCTGATCGATCAACGGCTTGTAGGGATCCAATCGCGAGGCCCGGGGCGGCAGCGGCTTGCGCGGCGTCGGCCAGGCGGAGGTCAACGCCTGCGCCACCGTCCGCCGGCTCACGCGGTACTTACGCGCCAACTCCCGGCCGGACATGCCCTGCCGGGCATCGCGCCGGATGGCCGCGAACAAGTCCACCCTGCTGTTCGCCATCGGGTGCCCCTTTGCAACGGGGATCCCTCGATAGTCTCACCCGTCGCAGGGCAGTGGCGCCGAAACTGAATGACATCACTTTCCCGATCCGAGAACTGGCGCTCCAATCGACGTCAAGCGGAGCCGCCTCTCATCGACAAAGTCACGCAGCGAGGGAACGCTGATGACACCACATCGCATGGTCATGGGCCTGACCGCGAAAACATGGCGACGCTGGCAGGACGGCGAGCAGATGGTCCAACTCCACTTCAGGTCCACCGATGAGAAGGTGTCGCTCCTCCATGTCAGCCGGTAGCAGCCGCGGATGTCCTCGTGGCCGCCAGGGCTCGCGAAGCTGGGACCTTTCTAGCGGGTGCAGCCGCGAGGTCTAGCGGCTCAGCTAGCAGAGAAACCTAGTCCTGACCTGCGGCCTAGCGTCCTAGCTGCCACATGTGAACGCCTCTGGAGGGGGCTCCAGAGGCGTTCATCAGGGTGGTTGGGCCGCTAGGGCTAAATCGTTCGCTTGCCGAGCGCCTCGGCCACGCAGGCGCGGGTGAAGCCCTTGCGGTTGCGGCCCCTACCAGTGGCGTCGCGGCCCCAGGTGTCCTCCGTCTTGACCCCGTACTCCTTCAGCCGCGCGGTCAGTGCGGCGGTCTTGGCGTCGTCCTCCAGGTCCGCCCATTGGCCGTAGGCGTCCGGCCGGAACTCGGCCAGCCGGTCTACGACCGCGCTGTTCCAGATCTTCTCCTCCTTGGCGGTGGTCACGGTCAGGATGTCGGCCAGCAGGTCGTAGGAGGCCCGCTGGGGCGGTTGCTGGCCGATCGCCTGGCCCGACAGCGTCCCGGCCTCCTGGCGAAGCTGGTAGGCGCGTTCGGCGATCAGCTCCGAGGTGGGGCCGTCGAGGTAGGCCGATCGGACGATGATCGGGTCCTCGGCGATACCGACCGCCCAGGAGATGCCCTTGTCATTGAGGGTGAACATGGTGGCCTTGACCCCGGCCTGGTGCATGCCAGTGCCGAGGATCATGTCGTTCTCCTGCCAGCCCATCACGCGTAGGCAGATCCGGATGCCCGCGTTCGCGCTGATGGCCTTGGGCAGGCTGTCCTTGTCCGGGCGCTGGGTAGCCAGGATGAGGATGATGCCCAGGGCCGGGCCGCGTTTGATGATCGCGGTGGCGTACTTGGCGGCCTCCTCCCCGTGCTCGTCGTCGGCGAACAGCTCCTGGCACTCGTCGATCGCGACCACCATCGGGTGCAGGCCAAGGTCGCGCCGCGCGGCCAGTTCGGCCGTGACCTTGAACTCGGGCGCCTGGTGGCGGGGCAGGCCGTCGATGACCGCAGCCCGCCGGTCGAGTTCGGCGTACACCTCGGCCAGAGAGGCGACGCAGGCCGCCTTGGCGGAGTCGGTGGCGCCCTTGGCGTAGTGGTGGGCCACCTTCTCCAGCGCCGACAGGTCGCCGGTGCCCTTCAGCTCGAACAGCCGCAGCTCGGCCAGTGGATCCAAGGCGCAGGCCAGCAGCAGCACCCGCAGCGCGAACGTCTTGCCGTACCGGGGCATCGAGCCGATGAGCACGTTGGCGAACATGAGCAGGACCTTGATCGGACGGCCCCGCTGGTCGCTGCCGTAAGGGATCGGGTCGAACAGGCTGACCTGGCCGGACTTGAGCAGCGGCCAGGCGGGCTGCCTGGCCCTGCGCATCTCCTGATCGCCCACCCACAGCACCAGACGGCCGGGATGCTCCTCCGAGACGGGTTCGGGCCAGACGCAGCCCAGCGCGCGCCGCAAGCCGGAGGCGAGCTTGTCGCGCTTGTCCAGTACCTCCGAGACGGTGACGCCGAGCGGGAGGTCGACTTCGGCCCGCCAGCCGGGTCCATCGCGCATGATCGGGGCGGCGAAGGTGATGCCGCGCCCGGTCTTGCCGAGCGCCTGATTGATGGCCGAGATGCCGAGCGAGCCGAGCGCATCCAGTACCTGGTCACTGGTGAGCGTGCGGACGCGGGAGGGAATGACCGCCCGGTCCAGCAGCGGCTTGTCGGCGGGGGAGCCGATCATGCCCGCCCCGCCGATGAGCACACCGAGGATCGCCCAGTGGATCCAGGTCGGTGCGGCCATGGCGACGAAGATGCCGACCAGGACCAGCGTGATCGTGCCTACCAGGAGCGTCCACAGGCGCGCCTTGACCCGGTCGTCGCGCTGCCGGGACAGTGCCAGGTACTCTGCGGCCTCCTCCTTCGTGGCCGCTGCCCGGCGCACCGGACGGCCTTCCAGGTCGAACAGCCAGCTCACCAGCGCCACCAGCAGCCGCCAGGCGCCGGCCGGAGAGCGGGCCGCGAGCTTGGCGGCGTACTTCGGGGTGCGCAGTACGTGATAAGCCAGCACGTAGCCGGTGTGCTCGGCCTGCCACTTCAGTACCTGGAGGGCATCGGCCCGCGACTTCAACCACACCGGGATCAGCGGCGACCGCTCCTGTCGGCGCGCGCCCAGCTCGGCGATCAGGTCCACCGGGTCGGGCTTATACGGCTGATCGACCAGGACGACATTGCCCTCAAGGACGTCGTCGTTATCGCCCGGAGCCTCCTGCGTCGACTTCTCCCCAGGGGCCGCGATGGCGTTCTCGGGAGCGAGCGGAGCGGCCTCGTCCTGGAGGGTGATCCCCAGGTCGTCGTGCGTGTCTGTAGCAGTCACGCCTTCACCTCCGTCCGAGTGACCAGCGATCCGAGAATCTCGGTGTGCACGGCGAGCGCCTCGACGAAGATCCGTACTGCCTTCACAGCGTGCCCGGCGAGACGGCACACGTCCGCCAGGATGAGCAGCACCACCACCACGACGACGCGAACCACCATGAAGACCATGCGGCACCAACCGGAGCGGCGGGCGGCCACCCACATCTGTCCGGCAGTCTGGGCGTCCACGGTCGCCTCGCGGGTGGCGCACAGGAGGAACAAGAACAGGCAGATGGCGGGGATCAGGGAGTCGGTCATCACGCGGCCTCCGCCTCGCTCGAACCAACCGGCTGCGACCCGCCCAGCGGCGGCGCAGCGGCCACTGAGCCGGTCGTCTCGGAGGCGTCCGGCTCGGTGGCCTGGGACCGCTCCTTGTCCACCTCGGCGATGATCTCCTCGGCCTCGCGCTGCTCCAGTCCCCACCGGCTCATGAGCGGTCGGCGGCCGACTCGCTGCTTGCCCTCAGCGAGGCTGTCCAGGTAGGTGAGCCGTGCCGCCTCGTACCGGTCGCCAGGCAGCACCGGCACTACGCGTTCCACCTCGACGAGGGTCTCGGCGGGCTGGCACGCGTGCGCTTCCGCAGGCACCTCGGTGGCGGGGCCTCGGGTGTTCCGCACGATCCACATGAGGAGTTCGTAGGCGCAGGCGAACGCCAATGGTGCCAGGGCGCTGACCAGGCGCGATCCGAGTCCTCCTGACCAGCCGTGCGCCACGTTCGCCGCGAGGGTTACGGCGCCTCCGAGGCTGAGAGCGACCCACGCCAGAACTGGCACACGGATCTTGCGGCGCGAGCAGTAGACCATCACCAGCGAGGCCATGACGATCACGCCGTCGGACATCGCCGGGTAGAGCACGGCCATGTCGTGCCGCTCACCGAGAACGATCGCCAGGCCGTAGAAGTGGTGGTACGAGACGTAGGCCGCAGCAGCGGCGACGGCCAGGAGAACGGCTACCGCGAAGCCGAGGATTACCCGGTCCCCGAGGCGGCCCGTGCCGGTGTCGGTCGGGTGCGCAGCAACTGGCACGACGGCAGCGCCGCGGGCACGGAACGGGTTGATAGAGAAGCGCCGGGCACGCTTGGGCGGAAGCGCGTCAACGCGGTTCTCGCTCCCGGCGATCAAGGGTGTGGAAGGGTGGCTCATGGCCTGGCTCCTGGGTTGATCAGGTTGCTGGGTCGTAGGCCGGGGTTCGGTGATTGGGTCACCGAGCCTCGGCCGCCTTGCCGCACTGGCCGGGGCCAGCGCGGTCGTCCGTTGAGGGTTGACCCCCGGGGTTTCCGGACTTTTCCGGCCACCTCTACGCGCGTACGCGCGAGGTCAGCCGCCGCTGCGGTGGGGGAGCGGTGATGCCGAAGGGCTTCAAGGGACCCATGAGGCCCTGCGGGCCGCTGGGAAGCCGCCGAAGCGCACACGTGAAGACTGAGGCGGAGAAGGCTCTCTGAGCCCGTCTCAGCGCTCCTCGGTGGCTTGTGGGGGCATTCGCGACGACGGCTGGAATGGCACTCTTTCCCTGGTGAAAGGGTGAAACCGCTGTAGCAGTGGCTGTAGCAACTGGCGGGAGTCCACCCCCGTTCGCCGGAGTCCACACCACGCCGTATCCAGGGGAAACGAAGCCCCGCATACCTGGGCAAACCCCCTGCCCGAGACTACGGATCAGAAGGTTGAGGTTTCGAGCACCTCCGGCCGCACAGCATGTCAAAGGCCCTTTGGCTTAGGTTCCAGTGATCATTGCAACACCGGCGCCGCAGCGCGGTCTGCGACGGTCTGATCGCCCTGGGAGGAATGACATCATTTCCCTACGATCGGTCCGGCGGCGTCGACGCGTTCGAAAGTAGGTTGCAGACATGCTCCGTACCCACCTGGCCGTCCTGACCACCGGGATCGTCGGAGCGTCCCTGCTGTTCACGGTCAGTCCGCGACCGGCCGTGGCCGACTCCGCCCTGACCTGCTCGGCGGTCGTGCCGGTGTACGGCATCAATGGTGAGGGCAAACTGCGCTGGTACGGCCACCGCGCTGGCGCCTCTGGCGAGAATTCCTGGGCCGCCGACAGCGGCAAGGAGATCGGCTACGGCTGGAACACGCTGACCAAGGTGTTCTCCGGCGGCAACGGCGTGATCTACGCGGTCGACGGCGACGGTGGCCTGAAGTGGTACCGCCACCTTTCGCCGGCGACCGGAGAGCGCGGCTGGGCTCCCGGCGAGGGCACGGTCATCGGCCGTGGCTGGGGCGACTTCGTGGACATCGTGTCGGCCGGCTCCGGGGTCATCTACGCCCTCGACAAAGCCGGAGACCTGCACTGGTACCGCCACCTCTCACCGATGACCGGCGAGGCCCAGTGGGCGCCGGGCAGCGGCAAGGTCATCCGTTCGGGCTGGACGGCGATCACCACGCTGATGACCGGGCGCGACGGCACGCTGTACGGCGTCAACACCAAGGGGCACATCCGCTGGTACGACCACACCGACCCGGTCGCGGGCGGCACCGCCTTCGGCACGGGCACGGGGCTGGTGGCCGGCGAGGGCTGGGAGGATTACCGCAGCCCGTCCGGCGCCGGAGCGGGAGTCGTCTACGCGCTCGACGCGTCCGGCCGGATGTGGTGGCAGCGCCATGCCGATCCCCTGGCCGGGGCGCCGGTCTGGCAGGACCGCCGCCCCCTGAAAACAGGGTTCGCTTCCTTCACCGCCTTGTTCGCCGACGCCACCGCCTGCTCGCCGGGCCAGTCCTTCACCGGTTACGCTCCCGGCAAAGCCGGCCAGAACCTCTACTACAGCCAAGGCCGGGTCGGCGCTCTCCTGACGGAAGGCGCGCGAACCGCCGTCACCTTCGGCGAGCAACGTAAGTTCGCCGAGGCGACAACCGAGGCGACCGTCTCAACCCGGGCCTGGGTCCGCCTGCTGCCCGGC
Source organism: Nonomuraea sp. CA-143628 (assembly GCF_050942315.1). NCBI lineage: Bacteria > Bacillati > Actinomycetota > Actinomycetes > Streptosporangiales > Streptosporangiaceae > Nonomuraea > Nonomuraea sp. CA-143628. The sequence goes on along the minus strand of NZ_CP192072.1, from coordinate 13,251,351 downwards.
CCGTGGTCGCCCTCGGCGCCGTGGGCGGCCTCATGGCCGGCGGCCAACATCGCCAGGACCGACGAGGATCTGCTGGAAATCGCCACGCAGTACTTCGTGGACGCTCCCGCCCAGGTTCGCGATGGCCTGCGCTACGCGGGCGACGCCCACTATGGGCCTTTACTCCCGGACGGCACCCGGGAAGAGGGCTCCGACTTCAACGACTACCTCGGCCTCTCCTGGACCTACGACGACAAGATCGACCCTCCGGAAGCCCGCCAGAAGGAATCGCTGGACTGTTCCGGTTTCGTCAGAATGGTCTTCGGCTACCGCGGCGGCTACCCCTTGGGCATCGGCGACACGCTGAGCAAGTCCGCCCTCCCCCGCCGAGCCGTGCAAATGGCCGACGAGAACGCCCCGGGGGTCACGGTGACCGACGGTGGCACGGCCAAACCCACGTCCTACGCGGACCTGCAGACGGGCGACCTGCTGTTCTGGGACGCCAGCACGGACGACGGCACAGCACTCGACCACGTCGGCATGTATTTGGGAATCGACTCCACCGGCAAACACCGGTTCATCTCCAGCCGCAAATCGGTCGACGGTCCCACGCTGGGCGACGAAGGCGGCCCCTCGACCCTCGACAGCGCCACCCTCTACGACCGCTCATGGCGCAAGGCCAAGCGCGCCTGACCTCAGCCCGAGAAGCCCGGCGCTGCGGCCTCCGGTCTCCAGCAGTCGGCTAACAGCAGAAACGTGGGTAGTTCTGCAGGCCGCCGAGTATGTGCGCCACGTCCTGGTTGTGCCGCGGTGGCGTGCGTCCGGGCGACCGCTGACTGGCTGGAGATGGCCATCGAATCGGGGACGTGAGCCTGGCCTGGTTGCTGCGCGGCGAGTAGCACCATGCCTCCAGGGGCTTGGTGGCCAACGTCTGCGGGGAGCAGGTGCGTCTGACTCTCACGAACTGCTCCTGTCAGCGGCGAAATGTCCTATGAATGTCCTGCCGGTTACCTGGAGCCAAGCCTTCTTGGACATTAGCGTGAATGACACGCGGGTGAAGAAATTGTCGGTACCTCCAGACATACGCCTGTCTTCAATCGCGTGGAACCGAATTGGCGGTCGCTTCTCTGCTGGGCAAGTAGTGGTCGCCCATACCGGTTCTGTGCTTGGCGTAGCCGGCTGTATGACGATGAAACGACGAAAGGAAGCAGAGAAATGAAGCGAAACGTCACCGGAAGAATTGCCGTTACCGCGATCGGCGGCCTCGCGGCCCTACTACTCTCCGTCAGTCCCGCACAGGCCAAGGAGACAGCAGGTCACTGGTACGGCCCCTACTCCACTCAGGGAATTTGCGAATACTGGAGGAACGGTGTGCAGGCAGGTGGGACACAGACCCATCCCTGCTTCGATGACCAGGGCTGGTACTTCTGGGCAGCGTCCTGAACGGCTGGAACGGCTGACGACCTTGCGGCAGTCCGGTATCCGTCCGTTGCCGACCGACAAGCTGGAAGGACGACGCGGCCCTTTCCCAGCCGGCGGAACCGGGTGGAACAGCGTCGAAGCACGTTGGGCAGAGTGCTGTACAGCAGCGCCGTACAGCAACACCGCCATACCCGACCGCGTGTTACCGATCAGCATCCACTGCTTGACCAGGCTGGGACGCCACTGACAGGGCATCCGCCGTTCCCTACGGATCAGAAGGTTGGGGTTTCGAGTACCTCCGGCCGCACAGCAGGTAAGAGGCCCTTCGGGATCATCCCGGAGGGCCTTTTTCGCGCCCACCCGTTACCCGATTCGGTGGTTGGCCGTCTGATGCCCGCCCCTCCACAATGGGCCTCCGCTTCGCTCCGGGCGTCCTGCTGGGGGCGCCTGCGGCGCACAACGGGCTTCGCTTTGGGCGCTTCGCGCTTTGGGAGCTCAGGCGTTGCCTTCCAGTCGGGCCAAGGGCCCGACCCCTGGAGGACCTCGCTCCGCTCGGACGCCCTTCCCCGCGCAGGCTCCGCCTGCGAAGACCTTGTTGGCCGGGGCTTCGCCGCGAAAGGGGCGGCAGGAGTGAACCCACGATCTTGGGACGTCGGGCGGCCCTGGCCAGGCAAAGCGGTCCACTGTGCAACGCGCCGTGCAATACGACGCGTCCCTCACGCCCTTGCGCTGCTGGCGATCACCAGGCCCTCGTTGCGCAGGATGCCGATCGCCATCTTCACCACCAATTGGCTACGTCCACGACACGCCGTTCCGGACGTGGCAGCCGGTGACCTTGCGGGTCAGTGACGCCGACACCCCGTTGGCCTGACGGCGCAGGTTCATGGCCTTGTCCTCGCGGCGGATGCCGACCAGGACCGTGATGTAGCCGACGAGCAGCGTCACGCCGAGCAGTCCGGCGAGGATCAGGGGGAGCCAGCTCACGTCCAGCTCACGCCCGCCGCGGGTTGCGCCGGTTCCTGGCCCGCTGCTTCCTGCTCCAGCGCTCACGCGCTAGGTACTTGGAGCACTGCACCTGCCCCTCGGCAGGGGCGTTGCCGCATCCACATGAGGGCGTCTCGTCCAGGAAGCTGATCATGTTCGTCATCGGGCATCTCCTCCTTCGGTTGGGGCCGTCGTGCCTTGTGCAACCGAGAATGCTGCGGAGAGTCAGGACGAGATCACTACATGACGGGACATGTTCAAGACGTCCGGCCTACGATGAGGCGGTCCCCGGACGTCCCCTTGGAGCAGGTGAGATGGCGAACGAACGGTTACGTGCGGCCCTTCTCCACGAAGGCGTGTCCATCGTCGATTTGGCCGAGGCGATCGAAGTCGACCCCAAGACCATCGAGCGGTGGATCAACAAGGGGCGCGAGCCGTACCGAAAACACCTTTTGCCACGGCTTCGTACCTGGGTGTGGACGAGGCGTACCTGTGGCCCGAGGCGCTCACCCGCGACCAGGTCGCCGCGGCGTCCCAAGTGAGGTCATCGCGATCTAACGTCCCCACACGCCAACGCATCCAAGCCACTTTGTACACGTGTTTGACCAGGGTGAATCTCCACAGAGCAGGGTGATCGGTCCGCCTGAAAAGCGGACGGTCAGGTCCGGAAGTGAGTGGTTGGGACAGACCACTAGTAATGTCCCCGCAGCGCCGTTGCCGAGTTGGTGCCTCCCAGCGTCCAATTGGCTAGCCTTCCCCGGTGAGCTTCGCCAACTTCGCCCGTAGGGTACGTGACCCTGACTTGCCCTACCGATGGCGGCTGTCAGCGTTCCGGTCCTGCGTGCAGTTGTATCGGCCTCTCGGATTCGAGGCGACGCTGAGTTTCCTCGAGTTCCAGGCCGGGAGGTTTCAACACGATGAGGCGGCACTGCTTCAGGCGCTGGACGCTATCGAGGCCAGCCGCGCTGCCTGGCATGCCGAGCTCCACGCCTACGCGACAAGGCGTCGGGAGGCCAAGATGCAAGGCCGGCGATCTCCGCGTGCAGAGGAACCAAATCCCAACCTTCAGGTTCGCTGGTACTGGTACGGCAATCCCCGGAAGGCCGCGTTGCTCGCATTGCGGTTTTGGCGCCGCCAACGCTTCCCTCGTCTGCTGCCCTCCTCGGACCCCGTTCTCCTGGAGATCACCATATGCGTCAGCGAGTGCCTGGACTTCGGCGCCGTCTTCACGGAAGCGCAGCGCGACCTGCTCGGCGTCCGATTAAGCGAGATTGAGCAACGTCTGCACTCGGCGGATCTCCTGCTCGTCGTTCGGCACATCGAGGTGGCATCGGGTTTGAGGTAGCTCGAAGCGGCGAGAGACCGGACTGTGCGGGTTGAGGCGGTGGGTTTCGGCCGGCGCATCGTCAGACGGTGCTGCCGTTCGCGCGCGGTGCCGTACAGCAGGCGGATACGGCAACGCTGCCTCACCCAGTCAAATGCCACCAGTCTTCAACTACTGCTTGAGCAGGGAGCGGAAGGCTCTACGTCGTGACCGGCTCCCGTTTGCAAGCAGGCGCTCAATATGCCGCTTGAACTCGCGTGCTCCTGGACGTATGGACATGGGCCGGCTGGCCAGGTGGATCGCAGAAGGGATGACCCGCTCTGTTTGTGTATCGTGCCTGCCATGACGGACCGCCAGCACCTGCGCCTGGTGGAGGCGTTTCCCGAGCTCGCCGCTGACATTGTCGCCCTGCTGTATGCCGAAGATGAGAATCACCCCTTGGCGGACACGGTTGAACACCTGCTGTTTCACAGCGTGTGCTCCTGCAGTGCCACCTGTACCAACCTCCTGACCGCCCCGCGGGGTTCCTCGGGATGCTGGGTGGTGCAGCTTGAGCGAAACGGTGAGGACGTAATCTGGCTGAGCTTGGATCCGACCGCGACAGTCATCACCGACATCGAGGTTCTCGACGGACGTGACCTCGGCCCTGCGGGCCGCTGGCCTGGGTAGCCACCGGAACCGATCAGATCGGCACGCTGGCATTTGTCGTTCACTCGTAACGAAAGGCTCAGACGGCTGCCGATGAAGAGCTGGATGCTTGAGATATGAGCGTGCCCATCAGCGACAGTGAGCTGCAGGAAATCGAAAGCCGTACCCAGGCCGCAACTCCTGGACCATGGTATGTGCGGTTCCTCGATGACGCCTACGCTGCGAACCTGGTCGCCGTGGGCACCGCGCCCGACACCGGGCGGCACGAGCGCTGGCCGAGGTGGCACGGCAACGAGTTGGTGGCGGCGACCTTGATTCAGTCCCCGGAACCGTACGTTGTCGGTTCTGATGATCGCTGGGATGAGAACGCGGCGTTCATGGCCCACGCACGATCTGATGTCCCACGCCTGCTGGCCGAGGTCCGCCGCCTACGTGCTCTGCTGGGGAACCCGCATCGTGACGATGCTGAGTGTGGATGATCTTGCTAACGCCTCTGCTTACAACCTTCCTGGACGCCGATACACGTCCCTGGAAGCAGATCAAGCCGGAAGGGCCGCTAAGCAGGCACTTGTGACAGGGGTGGACGCCCGTGGACAGTCTGGAACTGGCTACGGATCAGAAGGTTGGGGTTTCGAGTACCTCCGGCCGCACACAGCATCACCAGGGAGTCCCTTGATCTCAAGGGACTCCCTGAGTCGTTTCTAGGGGCGGACTGTAGCAACGGCCATTTGTTCACTGAGGTTCGCCCCCGTTCGTGGTCGTCTCGTCACTGGGTAGATTCCGCGCGATGTACTCACCACTAAGGCGCGACGGCAGGCTGAGAAGGGCGGGGAAGACTGACCGCCGTATCGGGACTTTCGGGAGCCGCCTGCGCGCGCACGCGCGGGAGTGGAGGATCTCGGACTGTGACCTGCAACGCACGTTGGCCGAGAATCTGCAACATTATTTGGCCGGTACGTCACGATCCGTAAGGCTGTGCAGTCCAAGGACAACCCGGCCGATCTGATCAACGTGGCGTTGGAGGAGTTGGTTCGCGCCCGGTGCGAGCTGCCGGGCTACACCACGCTGGACGCGATGGCCTCGTCGATCCGCGCGGAGGTGAGCACGGGGTTCTTCCAGGTGGTGGCCGGGCGGCTGGACGCGTCCGTGCGGGCGCCCAGGCCGCCGGCTTGGAGATCCCCGCCAACCTGGTCATCGAGTGGTACCCGTTCGACGACATCGCCGAGTACATCCGCGCCAAGCGCCGCTTGGTCTGGCGTCGGTTCGACCAAGCTGTACCGATACCACATCGCCATGGTGGTGGCGCGCTCCGCGCCGGCTGCGGCCACCATCGCCAGCGCCGTTGCGTTGCTTCCTGGACTTCCCGGTGGCGCCTACGACCCCGTAGCCGATACTCGGGCTCGACGTTCAGGAGTCGTGGCGGGCATTCCTTCGCGGCGCGATGAAGACGGCCCAGGCGGCCACACCCAGGCCCGGACCGATGGACGAACCTAGCGCGACACCGTAAGCGAGGTTGTCGAAAGAGCCCCCGACGACGACGCCGACGAGGACGCCGAAGGCAGCGCCGAAGGCGATCCAGATCCCGAGATTTGCCCAGATCCCGAGACCTGGGGCGGGCGGGGGCGTGTTGTTGCTCGTCATTGCATCTCTCCTAAGGACGCGGGTGGACAGGGCTGACAATCTGGCGGCCCATCACGGCGGATGTTGGTGTTCGCGTTGTCCGGTGTCCGGAGCGGCCGTGTGCCCGCCGCGCCTACGCCGTGGCACGGCGGATGAGCGTGTACCCGCCGACCGCGAACGCGGCGGCCACCAGGACCGGCCAGCCGGCGAGCAGTGCCGTGGGGGACTGGTCGAGCAACCAGCGGCCGATCGCGTGCCATTGCCGGGTCCAGGTGATCAGCGCGGCGGCCAGCCCGAGCGCTGTGAACGTCAGGGTGAGGCTGGCCAGGACGCCGGTGGTGCCCCAGCGCAGGTACAACGTGCCGAGCAGGATCCCGAGGTGGGTCACGACCAGCATGGGTACCGCGTACCCGAGCAGGAGCAGCACCGGGTTGGCGTCATCCATGAACGGCAGGCCGAAGAAGCGCATCCCCACCCCCCAGTAGCCGGTGGCCTGTTCCACGGCGCGCAGCAGGCAGAGCACCAGCGCGTAGACCACCGACTGGACGACCGCGAGCAGCGACCAGGCCAGGTAGAACTCCCGGCGGGTCACGCTCATGCCCAGCGCGTACGGGAAGATCTGGGTGACCGAGACGGCGGCCATCCCGATCGCGACGCCGCACAGGCTGACCAGGCCGCCGGTGTTCGTCACGCCGTCGCCCGGGTCGTAGTTCGCCATGAAGGTCAACAGGTTGATGCCGAACGTGACGGCCGTCATGCTCCACGTCCAGCCTAGGATCTGCGGCCAGGCCGGCATCTGGAGACGGGCCACCTGACGGATGCGGTTCATCGGGCGGCCTCCCGGTCCGCCGGCGCCGTTGTCGTCGGCGGTACGGTCAGGCGGACCACGAGTTGCTGCAACGACAGCGGCTCCAGCTCGACGTTCAGCGCCTGCGCGTGCGCCTTCGCGTGCGGTCCGAGCCCATCGAGGATGGTCGACCGGACCAGGCCGCTCAACCGCTCGCGGTGCAACTCGGTGCGTCCGGCGGCGAACCCGTCCACGGCCTCCGCCCGTCCGGTGGCCGCCACCGCCCGCCCGCGCAGGTCGTCGGCGTCCTCGTCGAGCAGCAGCCGGCCACGGTCGATGAGCAGCACCCGCTCGACCAGATCGCTCACCTCGTCGATGAGGTGGGTGGACAGCACCACGGTGCGGGGATGCCCGGCGTAGTCGGCGAGAAGGCGGTCGTAGAAAAGCTGCCGGGCGGCCGGGTCGAGCCCGAGGTACGGCTCGTCGAAGAACGTCAGGGGCGCCCGCGCGGCCAGCCCGACGGTCACGCCGAGGGCCGACAGCATGCCCCGCGAGAGCCTGCGGACCAGCCGCCCGGCCGGTAGCTGGAAGTCCGCGGCGAGGCCGTGCGCGAACGTGTCGTCCCAGTTCGCAAACAGCCGGCGTGCGGTGCGAAAGACGTGGCGCACGGTGTAGACGTGGGGGTAGCGCTGGCTCTCCCGGACGAAACAGACCTTCGACAGGACGGCCGGGTTCTCCACCGGTGGCGCGTCGAAGACCGACACGTTCCCCGACGACGCGAACGCCTGCCCGGTGAGGATCTGCATCAGGGTGGTCTTGCCCGCCCCGTTGCGCCCGAGCAGGCCGTAGATCGTGTGCTCGGCCAGCGCGAAGCTCACGTCGTCGAGCGCCGTGACGTCACCAAAGCGCTTGGTCACCCCGTGTGCGGTTACCACCGCCGTCATCCCAGGTCCCTCCCGACAACCGCACCGAATGAATCGATCATCTTCATCAGCTCGTCGTGGCCGATGCCGAGCTTGCGCGCCTCGGCGAGCAGGGGTTCCACGTACTGTTCGGTGAACCGGTCCCGTCGCCGCTCGCGCAGCCTGGCCCGGGCGCCACCGGCGACGAACATGCCGATGCCGCGTCGCTTGTAGAGCGTTCCCTCCGACACGAGCTGGTTGACGCCCTTGGCCGCGGTGGCCGGGTTGATCCGGTGAAAGGCGGCAAGCTCGTTGGTGGACGGGACCTGGGCCTCCTCCACCAGCGACCCGTCGATGATCGAGTTCTCGATCAGCTCGGCGATCTGAAGGAAGATCGGTCGGTCGTCGTCCATCGTTGGCTTAGCCGCCCAACTGGTTAGCTACATGTGTAGCTAACCATGCAACCTTGCGCCGCGGCTGTCAAGCCGCCCGGGCGTCCCGCGACCTCAGCCGACGGCGGTGGTGCGGCACGGAGGACTGCCGGCGCAGGTGCAGCGGCCGGTCCAGAAGCGTGCTGAGCACCTGAGCGGCTGCCGGGTCGTCGGCACGATGCTCCCGCCCGTCCGGGAGGACCACTAGCGGCACTTCGCCGTCTTCTGAAGTCTCCAGGCGGGCTCGCAGGGTGAGCAGACCGTCGATACGGCGGAAGCGACGGGTGGTCTTGCCGCTGCCGATCCCGCCGTCGTCGGTATAGACGGCCCAGCCTCGGTCCCCGGAAACACCGTCGGCGGTGACGCGTGCACAGGTCAGCCGCTCACCCCCCCATGGACTTCACCGGATACCGCGCCAGCTCGACGACCTGGCCCACCGGCAGGGGCGACGGCGCCGCTCGGCCCGGTGTGTCCGCGCAGAGGCAGGAGTACAGGCGCCGGTTCGCGCTCATCGGCCCTTCATCGCCGGGCGCGACATACCCGGCCCTGGGACCACGGTCAGCCAAGCGCGGACCGCCACGGCCGCCAGGAGAGATCGCACCACGGGGACTGCCTTCCCTTCGTCAGACCTGATGCTCCGCCAGCCATCGCATGACCTGTTCGGCGTGGCCGGCCGGCTCTTCGATGGGAAAGAACACGTGCTCGACCCGGCCGTCGACCACGATGAGGGTCAGCCGGCGGTACAGCGTCATCTCGCCGGCGTCGAACGTGGGCAGGCCGAGAGCGGCGGCCAGGGTCAGGCGCGGGTCGGCCAACAGCGGGTACGGCAACCGGAGCCGGTGCACCACCTCCCGCTGATACCCGCTCGACTGCGCCGACAGCCCGTAGATCCGCGCCGCCCCGGCCTTCAGCAGGTCGGCGTGATGGTCGCGGAACCCGCACGCCTGCTCGGTGCAGCCCCGCGCGCCCGGTATCGTCTCCCATCCCTGCGGCAGGTCCACGCCCGGCCGGCCGGTCAGCGGATACCCGAACAGCACGCTGCGCCCCTGGCCGAACGCCTGGACGTGGACCCGGCTCCCGTCGGTGGCCACGAGCTCCAGATCCGGCAGCTCGGCTCCGAGCAGCCTGGCCGGGTCCACTGCCGCGATGGCCCGCCGCCGGCCGGACTGCGGCCGCATCATGAGCTGCGCGGCCGTGTCGAGCTGGGCGCGTAGCGCGTCTCGTTGGTCGGCGAGCTGCCTGATGCGCTGCTCCAACTGGTCGATGGCCCGCTGGTACGTGGCCAGCGACGCCGGACACAGATCACCAGCGTCGGCGCCGCTGATCAGACACTCGACGAACGGCCGCGTCTCCTCCACCGGAAGGCCCAACGCCATCAGCGACCGGATCTGCTCCACCAGCCGCACCGCGATCGGGTCGTAGTCGCGGTAGCCGTTGGCGCAGCGGCGCGGGACGACCAGGCCGACCTCCTCGTAGTAGCGCAACGCCCGCACCGTGACACCGGTACGCCGCGCCAACTCCCCCACTCGCATGACCGGAACCCTAAACCCGCGCCCCGAGGTACAGGTCAACGAGTCCGTCCTCGCCGACCTGCGTCCACGAGGGGGCCGGCGTTCCGAAACGGGGCCACTGATGCGGCGACGGCCGGGGGAAGGTCAGGCCAGATCGAGCAGTTGCTCGTAGAAGCCGCCGAAGCCGCGAGCCCGGTCCACGAAGTGCAGCTCCAGAATCCAGTGACACGCCTGCCCCGCCCGGTCGGTGCGCCGCAGCGGGGTGTCGTTCTCCAGAGTGATGTAGGAGTCCGCCTTCGCGCCGTCGTTCACCTCGTGCGGAAACTCCCCCACGAGATGCCCGGCGTGCCAGATGCCGATCTCCCAGCCGGCTTCGCCCGCCAGCCGTGCCACCTCGGCGTACAGTCGCCGGCCGGTGATATCCGGATCGGCCGCGAACGCAGCGCGTCCGGCGTCGAAGACGCGCGGCAGGTCGTGCAGCAGGCGGTGCTTGTCCGGGTCGTCGCCGAAGACGTACGTGCGGCCGAAGTCGGCTTCGTACTCCTCGAAGATCGGGCCGAAGTCGGCGAAGGCGACGTCGTCCTCGCCGATGATGCGGTCGGGTGGGTTGTCCTGGTACGGGAGCAGAGTGTTGGGCCCGGAGCGAATGATCCGCTTGTGCCAGTGCTTGGTCGTGCCGAACATGTCGTTGGCCAGGTCCCGGATGCGATCGCTCACCTCCCGCTCCCCTATTCCAGGGGCGACCAGCCCGCGTGCCTCCACCTCGGCGAACAGGGCGATGGCCTTCTCCTGCGCCGCCACCAGACCCGTGACCCGCCGAGCCTCGTCCGGTCCGGAAGATGCCGTCGTCCCATCGTGACCAGCCGCGTACACCCAGCCGTGCAGACCCGACGCCAGCGGTACGAGAGCACGCTGGTAGTCGTCGACCTCGTAGTCGTCGGCAGCGGCGAGTTCGTCCGCACTCAGCCGGAGCGCGGTGCCCTCCACGACATCGGCGGCGCTTCCCGTGGCCTGCAAAATCGGATGATGCTTGGCGCCACTAATCGCGATGACCTGCGGATCGGTGATCTCCACCATGGACAGCCGGTAGCCGGGCAACCGGTCCGGAGTGCCGCTGACCTCGCGGCCGAACACCGACAGCTGCACCTCGCGCCGACGCAGCGTGCCATAGGAGAACAGAACGACAGCGTTATCAGACATGACCGAAACCCTAAACTCGCCCCCTGAGGTACAGGTCAACGACGGTCTGGAAGGGCTGGCACACGTGCTCCTCCCCGGGGCCTCGACCGACGTCCGGCGGGTGTCGCGGACGATCCACATCAACAGCTCATACGCACCCGCGAACGCCAGCGGTGCCAGGGCACTGACCAGGCGCAGTGCAGGCCGCCTGCCTGACCCAGCTCGTACGCGATGTGCCGGCACTCGCATGTGTGATCGCGTACTCGTACCCGATCGCTACGGGGATCGGGCTCCTGCCAGCTGAGTCGCTCATAGTCGGCTTGAGGTACGGCCGGATGGACCCCGTGGTACGGATCGTCGAGATCACCAAGGTCCGAGGCCAGCGTGGTCTGGTACCAGGCCCGGAGCTCCAGTTGCCTTGATCAAGAACGACGCACTGTCGGTGAGCCGGACTGCGTCAGCCTGCCAGCCGGGCGAGGGCCAGTGCGTGTGCCTTGTCGAGGGATTCCGCGGCAGCGCAAGGGACGTCCGGCTGCACGCCGGTGCCCTCCCAGTTAGCGCCAGAGACGGGATTGATGGCGCGGCCAGTGGGGACGGTGGCTTCCAGGTGGGGGTGGACGGTCCAGCCCTCGCACGGGTGTGCGCCGCCGCGGGTGGGCTCGCCGACGACAACGGCGCGGCCGAGCTGCTGCAGGTCGTAGGCCAGTTCCTCAGCGGCGGAGAAGGTGCTGTCGCTGGACAACACGTACAACGGTTTGCTGCCGCCGAAACGCGCACCGGGAACATGCGGCAGGCTCCAGGACTGCTCGCTGCGCTCGCCGCTGCGCCAGTACATGGTGTTGAGGTGGGTGCGCTCGTCCAGGAGGTAACTGCAGACGAAGGCGACGGTGTCGGGGTCGCCGCCTCGGTTGTTGCGAAGGTCCACGATCAGCGCCTGGGCGCGAGAGGCCAGGGTGAGCGCGGCGCTCAGCGGTTCGGCGGCCCACTCCAGCGGAAACAGCATCGGCGCCAGCTCCACCACGGCGATCCCTCCGTCGAGCAACTCCACCCGGGGCGCACCGCCCAGCGAGGTGTCGAAGTCCCGGCGGATGGAGTCCAGGGTTGCCGCGCCCTGCTTGGGGGACACCGGGTCGGCGTGGTGCTTCAGTCTCAGGTGTTTGTCGTTGTTGACGGACTGCAGGTCCGCGGTGACCAGACGGGCGAGTTCCTCGGCACTGTCGACGTCATAGGCGCCTTGGGCGAGGCGTCGTTGTAGCAGGTCGGCGAGCTGCTTGGCTATCTCAGGGAAAACGTAGTGCTGGGTCAGCAGTCGGGTTGTCTCGTCGATGACAGGGGCGGGCTGAAGGTTCGTCAGGGTCGTCATGGCAGGGAGTAGATCACTGCCCTGACGAAAGCGTCAAAGACGTTGAGAAACCTGCGGTATGCGTGATCAGCCTTCACAATTGCCACCTCCTGAGGATGTTCTGGAGATCGGCGCGGCTGAGCAGTTCGCGGCGCTCGCCTACCCGTTGCGTCACCTGCAGCCCGGCGATGCCCTCGTGGTGCCCGCGCTGGACCGGGACGGGGCCGTGGCGGAGACCTCTGCCACCCTGATCACGGAGTTATGCTCTTCAGCATCGGGGTGCTGCGTCGGAACGCCCCGTCGACCGATCAGGGTCTCCGTGGCGCGCAGTCACTGCGTGCATTGGAGCCCGTCATGGCAAGTCTTCATCGCAAGCCCACCCTGGTCATGGGAGCTCGTGGGAGCGTCGGCAAGTTCGTCATGAAGCGGCTTCTGGCTGAAGGCGTCCCCGTCCGCGCGTCCGCCCGCCGTCCGGCGCCCGGTCAGTTCCCGGACGGCGTCGAGGTGTTCGCCGCGGACCTGACCGACCGGGCCAGTCTTCTCCCAGCGTTCGAGGGTGCCAGGCAGGTGTTCCTCTATGCCAACCACCAAGGCGTCCACGGTGTCATCGAGGCCGCCCGTGCCGCCGGGTTGGAGCGCATCGTGCTGATGTCCTCAGGGAGCGTGATCCACCCCTCCTCGGCAGGCAACGCCATCGCTGAGAAGCATCGTGAGGTCGAGGCCGCGTTTGCTGTCGCCTCGGACGTGCTGATGATGCCGGTCCGTCCGCTTGTGCTCGCCACCAACGCTCTGGGCTGGGCGTATCAGATCCGGGCCAACGGAAGCGTGCCGCTGTACCAGCCGGATGCGCTGACCGCTCCGATCCACGAGCGGGATGTCGCCGCCGTCGTCTGCGCGGCGCTGACCGGTGCCACCACACCGGCTGTGAGCGGGCTGCTCACCGGCCCGGCTCGGATCTCCCAGCGTGACCAGGTCGCTGCGATCGGCCGCGCCGTGGGCAGGGAGATCCCGGTGCGGGAGTTGTCCCGCGATGCCGCGATGCGACAGTTCTCGCAATTCATGCCGGCGGGGGAAGCCGAAGCGGTGCTGCAGTTCCTCGACGATGCGGCTGCCGGGAATTCGCCGGCGGCGCCCACCGTCGAGGAAGTCCTGGGCCGCTCTGCGATCACATTCGATGAGTGGGCGGTCGACCACGCACGGGACTTCCGGTGAGATGACCCGTCGACGGCATATGAAGTGTCGATCACGAATGGGCTCATGCCATACGTTCTCGCTTCATTGCTCCGCATGGGCCGAGTCGTGCAGTTCCTCGAGCCCGTTCTCGGCGAGTACCAGCCTCCCAGCCAACCTTGGCCCACGGGATCGGGCTCAGCCCCGGTCCAGCTGTACGAACCGAGACCGGAACGTCTGGCCTGGCGGGCACCCGTACGAGCAGGGCCGGTCAGCCGGGCAGCCACCAGTTCCATCGACTTATCACCGCGACGAACGTCGGCAGCAGCGCCCTGATCACGGTCGCATCCAGCAGCACGCCCAGCCCGAGCCCCGTCGCGAACATCTTGATCTCCGGCTGCGGGGCCGGCGTCAGCGCCTTCTTCAGCCGCTCGCTCAGGTTGGCGTTCATGCCGCGGGTGGGTTCGGTGAACACCAGCCCGTACGTGGTCCACCCGCCGTCCCCGACGAATCGCGGGTCTGCGGTGTCGGCGTAGCGGCTCAGGGCGTCGGCGAGTTCGTGGGGTTTGAGGAGGCGATTCCCGACCGGGAAGAGCGCCTGGCTCGGGCGCGGCGTACGTGAGCTTTCGCCCGGTTCTGTCTTCTTCGGCGTTGGCCAGGATGAAGGACTTCCCCGATGCTGCCCTGACGGCTCTGGTTGAGTGGACGGCCGATCTGCTGGAAGAGCCGTGGGATGCGCAGGTGGTGTATCCCGGACGTACGGACTACCGGCAGGCCACCTTCGGTGATTACGGCCTGCTTCACTTCCACGTCGATGAAAAGGCTGACCTGATCACCATCTACACGTTGGTCTGGGCTTGTCGATCTGCTGGACCCTGGGACACATGAACGACGATGTCTATTCGGGTCACCACTGGCGTTCCCTGTACGAAGGCGTCTTTGACCACGAGGGCGACGGGCTGGGCGACATGCTGCTTCGGTGGCTGGATGAGCATCCGGGGCACGTGGCGGAGGTGCGGGAGGCGGGCAGGCCCGAAAGTCACCTGATTCCTCTGGCGAGGTCACCCAGGAGGGGATACAGCTCGCTGGTGCGGTTGTATGCCGTGAACCGCATCCTCGACCTGCTCATCCTGAACTACCAGGATCCCCCGGACGATTCGGCGGCGAGCCCGAACGAGGTTTACCCACCGGTCGGCGTCTATCCCGCCTTCTGTGAGGCTCTGGGCGCGGAGCGGATTCGCAGGCGGGGTTTCCATCCGTTCTTTCACGAGGTCGCCGAGGTGCGGCCGGTCGACGATCCCGATGAGCCGCCCTCGATCGTCGAGGAGCGCTGGCCCGGTTACATGATGGGATCGATGCTGCTGATGCGGGCCGGAGTGGTCGTCACCGCCGGAGCGCGGCATCTGGTTGCGGGGGTCGCCGATCGCTCCAGCCTGTATTGGACCTTCTGGCGCCGGTCACGATCCACCCGCGACCTCTCGCACGGTTGGGGGAGCAACTCACAGTGGAGAACTGACTTCCGCCGCGACTACCTGGTGGACGGCCGATTGCACTACAACGTGGACGAGGCTCTGGATCCGCACAACGAGGAGCGGGGACGGGGAGACGACGAGGACCTCGACCCGGTGTCGATGATCGAGATTGTCCGGTACCGGTGCAGCACCGTCGTCGATCACGGTGATGACCTCTTCCCCTACAACGATCACCATGTCGAGCCGGCCCCTGTGGACTGATCTCAGGCACCCCGGCCCTGCCGGAAGGCCCGGAATCGATGCGGCGACCTCCCGCCCGACCATCAACGGGGCATGTACCTGCTCGTCGAACGGGTGCTCGCTGCTGAGCGCCGCCAGCAGCCGCACATGCTCGACGAGCGTGAGCAAGCCAGCGGTCGGCCCCGCCACAGCGCCGCCCAGCAGAGGGGTGTGTCCTCGCGGGTCAGGCGCGAGGGAGACCCACCTTCGGCGCGGCTACACGACCAAGGGACCTTCCCTCTGCTCCTCATCGGCGGCCGCGACGACGTCGTCGATCTTGGTCGTCTCGCGGCGCAGAAGTGGGCGGCACCACCCCCGCAGAACGCAGCCGGCTACGCGCGACCGGGCGGTTTGACTTGAAGCGCTTGAGGTGAGCCAGGCTGAGGACATGGCAGCGACAGGGAAGAGCGAATCCGTCACCACGGTGTCGATTCAGGACGTTTCTCGTCTGAGCGGCCTGTCGGAACCGACACTGCGTTACTACGAGAAGATCGGCCTGATCGGCCCGGTTCCCCGGGACGAGAGCAGCGGGCACCGGCGCTATGACGGTACGGCCGTCGAGACGATCGAGGCGTTGAGCTGCTTGCGCGCGGCCGGGATGAGCGTGCGGGACATGCGTGCCTACCTCCGGTACCTGGACGCGGCCGGCGACAACGCGGCCGAGATGCGGGATCTGTTTCTGAAGAACGCCGAAAGAGTGGCCCAGGAGATCGAGCAGATGCAGACGCGGCTGCGATACCTGCAGCTCAAGGCGGATCTGTGGGACGCGCGCCAGCGCGGTGACATAGGCGCGGAACACCGTGCCGTACAGGCTCTCACAAACGTCGTGGCCGACTTTCGATAAAGGAGAAGACGAATATGTCGCGCAGTACGGAATTCCGGCCGGCAGAACCGACCGGAAACGGAGAAGGAAACGGGGAACTGGTTCTGGTGACCGGCGGCAACGGCTACCTCGGGTCCCATGTGATCGGGTCTTTGCTGCAGGCCGGCTACCGGGTGCGGACCACCGTGCGCTCGCTCAACCGCGCCGATCAGATCCGTGCGACAGCGGCGAGCGCCGGCTCGGATTGGGGTGCGCGACTTGAGATCGTCCGGGCCGATCTCGACACCGACGAGGGGTGGGATGAAGCGGCGCGGACCTGCACCTACGTTCTCCACGTGGCCTCCCCCTTCCCCGCGGGCCAGCCGCGGCACGAGGACGAGGTGATCATCCCCGCACGCGACGGCGCGCTGCGCGTTCTGCGGGCGGCACGAGATCAGGGCGTGCGGCGGGTGGTGATGACGTCGTCCTTCGCCGCCATCGGTTACACCCGCAAGGCCGGCGACGAGTACGACGAACACGACTGGACCGACCCGAACGACGATCTCACCGCGTACATCAAGTCCAAGACCGTCGCGGAGCGGGCAGCATGGGACTTCACGCAGGCCGAGGGCGGTGACCTGGAACTGGTGGTGATCGCTCCCAGCGGCATCTTCGGCCCGATCCTCAACGATCACCTTTCCGCCTCCGTGGCATTCGTCAAGGCGATGCTCGATGGAGCGCTGGCGGTCGTTCCTCCGCAGTACTTCGGCATGGTGGACGTCCGAGACGTCGCCGACATCCACCTGCGCGCGATGACCCATCCCGAAGCCGCAGGAGAGCGATTCCTCGTCAGCGGCGACGACGCCATCAGCTTCCTGCAGATGGCGAACATCCTCGCCGAGAAGTTGGGCGAGCGCGCTGCCCGGGTCCCCACTCAGGAACTGACCGCGGAGCAAGTACGTGAAGGCGCACGCACCAACCCCGCACTCCGGGACGCTCTCAGCCAGCTGGGCAAAGTCCCCGTCCTGCACACCGACAAGGCCCGCAAGGTGCTCGGCTGGGCGCCCCGCGACGTGGTCACCACCGTCGTCGACACCGCGGAAAGCCTCTTCCGCCAAGGACTCATAGATCGCTGACTTACAGCCGACGTCATCTCGACGCGTGATCGCGGGTCTACCGGTCGTCGGAATTGGCGCGATTCCGTGCAGGTAGGGACTCGAGGTTGGACTGATCAGGCGTCGGGGTCCCGAAGTCCGACGGCATCGTGACGCCAGAACGGCTCGGAGTAGACCAGCGTCCCCGTCATCCACGGCTCGCACGCCGGAAGCCTGATCACCTGGAAGGCGTCGTCGGGGATGCGCAGGGACGGCTTGCGGAAGCCTTGCTCGGCCCCCGGGGTGAATCCGAGGCGGAAGTAGTAGCGGGGGTCGCCTTCCAGGAAGACGAGGGGGCTGTCTCCTTCGGAGAGAGTCGCGAGCCCGGCGCGGACCAGGGCCGAGCCGATGCCCTGCCGCTGGTGCTCGGGTAGCACGCCCAGCGGGCTGAGCACCTGTACGTCGACCAGCCGCCGCGGCGCGTCGAGCAGGCTGCGGGTGAACATGACGTGCCCGACGACCTGTCCGTCGGCCTCGGCCACCAGGGCGAGCCCCCCGCCGGAGCGGAGGCTGTCGACCAGGTCGGCCACAACTCGGCCGTGGTCGCCGAACGCTCGCAGATGGACGTGACGCACAGCGTCCGCGTCGCCCGGCCGCTCTTCTCGAAGCTCCACGCCCGGAGGGTAAACGATCTGTCTCGCCGCCCGCATCTGGTTTTCACCCGAGGCCGACCAGCTTGGTCAGGAAACGATCGACCTGCTCCTCCAGCGGCGGCCATGGCAGGTCGGGCTGATTGACCCGCATCGACACGGACCCGTGAACCGCCGCCCTCAGGTCCAGCGAGACCACTGCGGCGTCGTCGGCCGGGGCGAGCCCGGCGTCGATGCATCGCTGCACCGCGGCGGTGGTGCGCTCGGCCAGCTCCTGCTTGAACGACATGGCCGCCCGCTGGTTGAGTGTGCTCTCGTGCAGCACCTTGTACAGGCCGGGGTGCCGTTGCACCCACCTGCCCAGCAGCAGGACGCGGGCACGCAGCTTCCCCGCCGGATCGGCGGCACCGGTCTCCGCCTGATCGACGGCCTCCAAGAGTTCGCGATGGAACTTTTCCAGGGCGGCCAGTACGAGCGCGTCCCGGTCGGCGAAGTGAATGTACACAGAGGTCGCCGCGACGCCGACCTCCCGGGCCACCGCGCGCATGGACAAGGCCTGGTCGTCGCCGTGTTCGTCCAGCAGCCGCAGGGCGGCGCCGACGATGTCTTCGCGCAGCCGCTCGCCCTGGCCGCGCGGGTTGCGGCCCCGCCTGCCGCCAGAAGGGCTGGCCGGAGCGGAGGGGATCGTGTCCATGGTGGCCCATTGTAGGCGAACGACTTTAGCGCTACAGTCGTAGCACTACAGTCGTTCACATAACAGAGGTTTTCTATGGATAACCAGGTCAAGGCACTGGACTCGGTGTTCGCCGAGATGAGCGCCGCCACCGACCGCCTGCTCTGGGACGAGAGCCCGGAGCTGACCACGCGCGAGAAGGTGCTGCTGTGCCTCACCGCCGACGTCTGTCAGCAGACCCTCGGCCTGCCCTTCCAGCAGCATGTGATGATGGCGGCAGACTGCGGCTTGTCGGCCGACCACCTGCGCGAAGTGCTCCGCTTCGTCGCCTACGACAGCGGTTATCCCGCCGCCCTGGCGGCGCTCGCCCGCCTGACCGACCTGGAACGGGAGTACGCCCTGCCCGCCCCCACCGGCCAGGGCCACGAGGTGAACGCCGGCGGCACGGGCAGCCCGATCCCCGAGCCGTTGCGGCAGGCCGTGGCCGCCCTCGACGCACCGTTCGGCAGCTACATGGACCTGCAGTCGCGGATGCGTGCAGACATGCGGTTGCTGTCGGTCCGTGAGCGCGCGTTCATGACGATGACCGTCGACGTGCTCTTCCAGACCCTGGAGGAGAGCTTCCGCGCCCACCTGACGCGCGCCCTCGCCGCCGGCGCCACGCCGGAGGAGGCCCGTGCTGTCGTACGGTTCTCCGCGCAGTTCGGCATGACCAAGGCATGGCGCGCCATGCACGTACTCGACGCCCTGCTCACCGAACTCGGCGCCGCCTGAGCCTGAAGTGCGAGGTCATGTCGTGGACGGCGAGGGCCTGCCTGAGCCGGCCGACTTCAAGGAGTTCCAGCGCGAGTTCGGCGACCGGCCGACCGGCGACGTCACCCGCGAGAAGGCCACCCTGATCGGCTCGTACGCCGGTGCGGTGGTGACCACCCGCACCCAGCGATCCACGAGGAGGATCCCGGGCCCGCAAAGGCTGAGCTGATCGCCATCTACGCGTTGGTCTGGGCTGGTTGATCAGCTGGATTGCCGGGTGACAAAGGCCGAATGCCGCGGTGCGCGCGGCTGGGTAAGGTCGATGTCGTGGCCACCCTCCTCTACGGACTGTCGCAAGCATCGGGTGAGTATCCGGCAGCGTGGTGGTTGGCCAAGTCGGGAAAGCTGCTCCAGTTTCTCGCCGGACTGGCGGTCGCACTCGATCTTGTGGGTCGCGAGCGGTTACGGCGAGCCCACAAGCGGGCGACGCGACAACGCGCATTACTTCGCGAGATCCGGAAGTTCGCGAAGTATGACCACCTACCGAAACAGCTGGCCGCAACGATCCTGGGCGCAGCGATCGAGGCGCCCATCGTCCCGGGTACCGTTCCGATCAACGGGTTTGTCATTCCTCATATAAAGGGGTATCGGTTCTCCGAGTCTCCGCCGGCGGCGGTGCCGCCGCTGCTGTCGGTTGCCAACGTCGAGGAATTCATCGCACGAGCGAGCGCCCGAATGAGAGCGGAGTGCCCGTGTAGCGAGCAGCACGGCGACCGCATATGCCCTGATCAGGCGGCGTTCATCGAAGCGGAAGCCGTACAGGAGGTCGCTCGCCGACTCGAGTTGCCGGACCAGGCGAATTCTTTCCTGGCCGCGCAACACAGAAGGTACAGCACCGATGGTGGTCTGTCCGGCTGCATCATTCCTGGGATGGTCGCCGTCGGTGCGGCAGGGGTTGCCCTGTTCTTCCTTTACCTGCAACAGGTCATCACGACGGTCGTGGGGTTCGGAATTTTCGTTGCTGGCAGCTCTTTTGCGTTTGCTCTGCAACATCGGCGGGCCCGAATCAACACTCATTTGCGCCTGACCGTGGCCGCTGTACAGGTCCTGAGTTCATGGGGCCTGTTTCTCCTCGGGCGGCAGGCAACCGGCGATCCGGTGAAGTGGGCGGCCCTGATCCTCTTCATCGCGGGGTCGGTATTAGACCTCGTGTGGGGGTGAACTGCTGCACAGCGTGCCCGTTCTGTCCCTCGCACCGACGTCATCGGCGATGATGAATCTCGGCCCGCTAAGACTCACCGAGTCTCCTGCGCGGACGCTGGGAAAGTTAGGATTTGGCACCGGCCGTGGAGCCAGAGGATGGCAGGTGAGTACGCGATGGCGCACAGCTCCCGGCGTGACCGGATGATCGCGGCGTGCGGCGCTCAGCCAGGATCGGTGGAGGACTACCCGTTCGGCGACGAGGTGGCGGTGTTCAAAGTCGCCGGCAAAATGTTCGCGCTGGTCGCGTTGGGCTCGCTTCCCGGCAGCATCAGCCTCAAATGCGACCCGGACCTCGCGGTCGGTCTGCGTGGCCGGTATGCCGCGATCACCGCGGGCTACCACCTCAACAAGCGGCACTGGAACACGATCACGCTCGACGGCTCCGTGCCCGACGACGAACTTCTCGACCTGGTCGATCACTCCTACGACCTGGTTGTGGCCCGTCTGACCAGGGCTGAACGGGAGAAGCTGGGTAGTCCGCCGGAGCACTGACGGGCTATTCGTTGCACACCTCGGCGAGCGTGATTGCCTGGCCGGGGCTGAGCATTTCCTCTCGCTTACGAGCTGACGGGTGCCAGTTGCGCGAACTGGCGCTCGAGCACCTTGGCCGCGCTATCGCGCCAGAGAGCAGCCATGGGCGCTGAGGCGGGATCGGGGAATATTTCCTCCTCGCCATTGTCGATGGCGTCGAAGACGGCCAGCGCGACCGATTCCGGGGATGCCTTTGGTATGTCGAAGTCGCGGATCATATCGGTGTCCACCGGGCCGGGCAGGACGGCGTGAACCCTTACCCCCTGCCCGGCCACCTGAGCGCGAAGCGACTGGGTCAAGGAGAACGCGGCCGCCTTCGAGACGGAGTAGGCCGGGAGTATGAACGGCAAGGCAGCGAGAGAGTTCACCGAGAGGATGTTGACGATGGCCCCGTGGGAGCGGGTCAGCGCCGGCAGGAAGGCCTGGGTCACGGCATAGGTCCCGAAGAGGTTGACGGCCAGATGGCGTTCGAGTACGGCGGGGTCGGTCAGGTCATCGGGCAGCGCGATGCCGGCGTTGTTGATCAACATGTCCAGTGACTCGACCTGATCGGCAGCCGCTTGGATCTGCGCCGCGCTGGTGATGTCGAGGATCAGGGGCGTCACCCGGTCGTCCGGGTGGGCCAGCGGTTGGCGGGTGCCGGCATACACTTGCCTGGCGCCTCTGGCCAGGGCTTCGGCTGCCAGCGCCTGCCCGATGCCGCGGTTGGCCCCGGTCACCAGGACCGTCTTGTCTTTCATGGTCATGCCTGTTGCTCCTGCCATTTCGGTGTGATCGGGCGCGAGCCTGCGCTCGTGCCTGTCGGCGGCAGAAGCCGCCTGGCGTCGCGGTCTGTTCAGGGCAGCAGGGCCAGCTTGCCCACGGTGGCCCGCGCTTCCAGTTCCGCGAGCGCTTTCGGCCCTTCGGCCAGCTCGTAGACGGTGGGCCGGCCGGGGCCGAGCACACCGGCCGCGAGGAGGCCGGACATCTCGCCCATGACCTCGCCGAAGATCTGTGGTGCGGCCTGGATCAGGGTGCCGATGTTCAGGCCGATGAGGTGGATCTGGTGTTTGTAGATCAGTTCCCAGTTGGTGATCGCGGCTTCGCCGCCGGCCAGGCCATAGACGACGACCCGGCCGGTGACCCGTTTGGCCGCGGCCAGGCTGCCATCGAGGGTGGCGCCGCCGACCGACTCCAGCACCAGGTCGGCGCCCGCGCCGCCGGTCAGCCGCAGGACCTCGGCGGCGATGTCGGTGCCGCGGGAGTCGATGACGTGGTCGGCGCCCTGAGCCCGTACCACCTCGTGCTTGCCTGGCGAGGCCGTGGCGATCACCGTCGCGCCGTAGTGTTTGGCCATCTTCACCGCGGCCTGGCCGGTCCCGCCGGCCGCGGCGTGGATGAGCACGGTCTGCCCGGCGGCGACGCGGCCCAGCGGCTTGAGCGCCGCCAGCGCGGTCGGCCAGTTCACGACCAGGCCGAGCGCCTGCTCGTCGGCCCAGCCCGCCGGCACGGGCACCGCCCCGGCTGCGGGCAGCACCATGTACTCGGCGAAGGCGCCGCCTGTGACGTCGACGCCGATGACGTGGGCGCCGGGCTCCAGGCCGGTCACCTCCTCACCGACGGCGGTGACCTCACCGGCGCTCTCGATGCCCGCCAGGTACGGCGGCCGCGGGCCGCCCGCGAACGTGCCGCGGGCCTGTGAGATGTCGACGAAGTTGACGCCGGCGGCGGTGACCCGGATCAGGACCTCGCCCGGGCCTGGGCTCGGTACCGGCGCGTCGGTGATCAGGCGCAGGTCCTGCGGGCCGTTCAGTGACGTCTGCTCCAAGGCGCGCATGGTCGCGGGAATGCTCATGACGATCGACCTCCTCTTTGTTTGTCGAACGGCAAATAAATCGTGGCACGCCCGTACGACGCAGGTCAAGGTAAACTTGATCGAACGACAAACAAGTATGGAGGCACGTCCCGATGGCTGCTCGCGGCAGGCCGCGCACGTTCGACCCGGACATCGCCCTGCGCCAGGCGCTGGACCTGTTCTGGGAACGGGGCTACGAGGGCACCTCGCTCAACGACCTGGCCCAGGCCATGGGGATCGCCTCGGCCAGCATCTACGCCTGCTTCGGCGGCAAGGAGGACCTGTTCCGCAAGGTCATGGCGCTCTACGGCACGACCTCAGGCGAGCCGCCCAGGCGCGCGCTGCGCGAACAACCGACCACGCGCGCCGCGATCCACGCCATGCTGCGTGCCACCGCCGATGAGATCACCCGCCCCGACAGCCCGCACTACTGCATGCTCATCCTCGCCGCGCCGACCGGCGCCGTGGAGAACCACGCGGTCCGAGAATTCCTCGCCGACCGCCGGCACGACCAGTTCACCACCGTCAAAGACCGGCTTGCCCGCGGCGTCACCGACGGCGACCTCACCGCGGCACCCACCAGCCTCGACGCCATCGCCCGCTACTACACCACCGTGGTGCAGGGCCTCTCCATACAAGCCCGCGACGGTGCCACCCGCGCCGAACTGGAAACGGTCATCACCTGCGCGATGGCCGCCTGGGACACCCTCACGTCAGCGCCATCACAGCAGGTGATCTAATGGAAACTCGCTGGTTCCCCTCGGCCGCGGCATTCGAAGCATGGCTCGCCGTCAGCCATGCCTCCTCGTCCGGAATCTGGCTCAAGCTCGACAAGAAGGTGGCGGGCGGCCAGTCGCTGACCTATGCCGAGGCGCTTGACGTGGCGCTGTGCTTCGGTTGGATCGACGGGCAAAAGGCCAAGTTCGACGATGACCACTGGCTGCAGCGCTTCACTCCCCGCAGGCCGAGGAGCAAATGGTCGAAGGTCAACCGCGACAAGGTCACCGCGCTGATCGACCAGGGTCGGATGAGGCCCGCTGGCCTGCTGGAGATCCAGCGCGCGCAAGAGGACGGCCGCTGGGACGCCGCATATGACGGACCGCGGACCGCCACGGTACCCGAGGATTTGGCGCGTGCCCTGGCGCAGAATCCCGCCGCGCAGGAATTCTTCGCAACGCTGGACAGCCGCAATCGGTACGCGGTGCTGTATCGCGTGCAGGACGCCAAGAAGCCCGAGACTCGGGCACGTCGTATCGAGCAGTACGTCACGATGCTGGCCGAGCAGAAGAAGATCCACCCCTGATGCTGCCTGGCGGCCGCTGCGCGACCGGGTGAGCCGCGCCTTCACGATCAAGGAGCTGAGCGGCTCCTGGTGGGCCGAATGATGCAACCGGTTGTAGTTCGCGGAAAAATTTAGCTGGGAAGCTAATTGCTCGGATAGCGGCGTGAGCTGGGAAAACATAGATCACGATATATCGGTAACATCTACGTAACGCCTGCAAAGGGTTGACGAAACTTTTGGCGCACCTATAGGAAAGCGCTATCCAATCCCCGCCGTGCCCGGACGGCCAGGAATGAGGGACACATGCGTCTATGTCCGATTCGATCGCGGTAACCCCCAAACGGGCGCTCGCTCCCAGGCGAGCCCACGCCAAGCCGCCGGGTGCGGGGCGCGCCAAGCGGGTGAACGCCCACAAACGGCGAGAGGCCCGTACGGCCTACCTCTTCCTGGCACCATGGTTCCTCGGCCTGTTCGTGATCACGGTCGGCCCGATCCTGGCGTCGCTCTACCTGTCGTTCACCGACTTCAACATGCTGGAAACAGCCAAGTGGATCGGGCTCGACAACTACGCGAAGATGTTCACCGAGGACACGCGGTTCCTCACCTCGCTGAAGGTGACCACGATCTACGTGGTCGTGTCGGTGCCGCTGCAGCTGGCCTTCGCGCTCGGGCTGGCGCTGGCCCTCGACCGGGGACTGCGCGGTCTGTCGTTCTACCGTTCGATCTACTACCTGCCGTCCCTGCTCGGTGGCAGCGTGGCGATCGCGATCCTCTGGCGCAAGATCTTCGGTAGCGACGGCCTGGTCAACGCGGTGCTGGACGTCTTCGGCATCCAGGGTGCCGGTTGGGTCTCCGATCCCGACACCGCGCTGGGGACGCTGATCCTCCTGCACGTGTGGACCTTCGGCGCGCCCATGGTCATCTTCCTGGCGGGGCTGCGGCAGATCCCGCAGAGCTACTACGAGGCGGCTCAGGTGGACGGAGCGGGCAAGCTCCGCCAATTCCGCTCGATCACGCTGCCTCTGCTCACGCCGATCATCTTCTTCAACCTCGTGCTCGAAGTGATCAAGTCGTTCCAGTCCTTCACCCAGTCGTTCATCGTCAGCAGCGGCACGGGCGGACCGGTCGACTCCACGCTCTTCTACACGCTCTACCTGTACCTGAAGGGCTTCAAGAGCTACGACATGGGTTACGCGGCAGCCATGGCCTGGGTGCTGCTGCTCATCATCGCCGGACTGACCGGCGTCAACTTCCTCGCGTCGAAGTATTGGGTCTTCTATGGCGACACCAAGTAAGGCCGTCCCGCTGCTGTTCCGCCCGCTTCCGCGGGGCAGCCGGCTGCTCAAGCACATCTTGCTGATCGGGTTCGGCCTGGTCATGCTCTATCCGCTGCTCTGGATGGTGTCCAGCTCGCTCAAGCCCGAGGAGCTCATCTTCCGCGAGCCCGGCCTGTGGCCGAGCACCTTCACGCTGGAGAACTACAGCGAGGGCTGGACCTCGCTCAAGCACTCCTTCGGGTTCTACCTGTGGAACTCCGCGGTCATCACCGGTCTGTCGGTGGCGGCCAACCTGATCGCCTGCTCCCTGGCCGCGTACGCCTTCGCCCGGCTGAACTTCCCGCTGAAGAAGCTCTGGTTCGCGGTCATGCTCGGCTCGATCATGCTGCCGCATCATGTGACGGTCGTGCCGCAGTACATCGTGTTCTCCAACCTCGACTGGATCAACACGATCTGGCCGCTGATCGTGCCCAAGTTCCTGGCCACGGACGCGTTCTTCATCTTCCTCATGGTCCAGTTCATCCGGACCCTGCCGAGGGAGCTCGACGAGGCAGCCTCCATCGACGGCGCGGGCTACTGGCGGGTCTTCCTCCAGGTCATCCTTCCGCTCTGCACCCCGGCGCTCGCGACAACCGGCATCTTCACCTTCATCTGGACGTGGAACGACTTCTTCAGCCAGAACCTGTACCTGACGAACTCCGACAACCTCACGGTCGCCGTCGCGCTGCGCCAGTTCCTGGACTCCAGTGGTGAGTCCTCGTGGGGGCCGATGTTCGCGATGTCGATCGTGTCGCTGGGGCCGATCTTCGGATTCTTCCTGGCCGGCCAGAAATACCTGATCCGTGGCATGGCGACCACCGGACTCAAGTAACACCCCCCGCAACTCTTCACCAGGAGGTAGAGCTGTGAGTTTCAGCTCGCGCAAGAAGATTTGGACGGTTGCCCTGCTCGCGGCCACCGTGATGACGTCGGCCGGCGCCTGCGGCGGCGGCGACAAGGCGGACGGCGGCAAGGTCGAACTCCGCTTCTCGTACTGGGGCAGCGACTCCCGGCAGAAGCTCACCGAGCAGGTGATCAAGAAGTTCGAGGAGAAGAACCCGACCATCAACGTCGAAGGTGACTTCTCCGACTTCAACAACTACTACGAGAAGCTGGCCACCAAGGTGGCGGCGAACGACGCCCCCGACGTCATGAGCATCGAGATCCGCGGCCTGGGCGAGTACGCCGGGCGCGGCGCCCTGGCCGACCTGGCGGGCAAGGTGGTCACGACCGACCTCGACCAGCAGGCGCTCGCCGCCGGGAACATCGACAGCAAGCAGTACGCCATTCCCTCCGGCGTCAACGCCTTCTCCATGCTCGTCAACAAGGCGACGATCGAGAAGGCCAAGCAGAAGGTGCCCGACGACAAGTCCTGGACCTGGGACGACTGGATCAACCTGGCCAAGCAGATCAGCGCGAGCGGTGGCGGCATCACGGGAGCCGAGTACAACTACAACCCCGCCTGGCTGCAGATCTTCGCGGCGCAGCGGGGCGAGAAGCTGTACGACGGTAAGAAGCTGGGCGTCTCGCCTGACACGCTGAAGGCTTGGTGGGCCATCCACCAGCAGCTCATCCAGACCAAGGGCTCGCCTGACGCGGCGAAGAGCTCCGAGCTGATCGCGGGCGGGGTCGAACAGTCGCCGCTGGGCACCAACGCCGGTGCGACGGGCATGTGGTGGAGCAACCAGCTGGGCGGCCTGACCAAGGCGTCCGGTCAGGAGCTGACCCTGCTGCGCATGCCCAAGGTGAAGGAGGCGACCACCAGCGGTATGTTCCTGCAGCCGTCGATGTTCTACACCGTCGCCGCCAAGTCCGAGCACCCCGCGGAAGCCGCCAAGTTCATCGACTTCATGGTCAACGACCCGGACGCGGCCTCGATCCTGCTGAGTGACCGTGGCCTGCCGACCAACGCCAAGGTGCTCGCCGCCGTCAAGGACAAGCTGCCGGCCGTCGACCAGAAGACGCTGGGCTTCATCGACGAGGTCAGGAGCGAGCTGAGCCCGATCGCCGCTCCGCCGAAGGGCGCCCTCCAGGTGGACGACATTCTCAAGCGCGTCACCGAGGAGGTCGTCTTCGCCAAGACGACTCCGGACGCCGCCGCGCAGAAGTTCCTGACCGAAGCCAACGCCGCCCTCGCCGGCTGAGCTCGGTACGGGCAAGGCCGGGGCCAGTACGGCAAGGCCGAGGCCGGTACGGCAGGGCCGGGGTCGTCAGTGGCTCCGGCCCATCATTTTCGCTACTCGGGGAGAGAAGTTGAGCACCAGGTACGCCTTCGTCGGCCTTGGTCACCGTGTCCGGATGTACATCGACGCCCTGCTGGGCGACTGGCGGGACACCGGTACGATCGTCGGCCTCTGCGACACCAACCGGACCCGCATGGACTACTACGCCGAGCGCATCGGCGATGACGTGCCCCGCTTCCATCCGGACGAGTTCGGCAAGCTGCTGGAGCTGGCCGACGCCGTCGTGGTCACCACGATGGACGTGACCCACGCCCGCTACGTCGTCGCCGCCCTCGACGCGGGCCTCGACGTCATCGTGGAGAAGCCGCTCACCGTCGACGCCGAAGGCTGTGAGGCCATCGCCGCCGCCGCCGAGCGCAACCCGGGCAAACTGGTGGTCACCTTCAACTACCGCTACTCGCCCCGCAACTCGGCAGTGAAGAAGCTGATCAGCGAGGGCGCGATCGGCCAGGTCACCTCCGTCCACTTCGACTGGGCGCTGGACACCATCCACGGCGCCGACTACTTCCGCCGCTGGCACCGCGAGCGGGCCAACTCCGGCGGCCTGCTGGTGCACAAGTCCACCCACCACTTCGACCTGGTCAACTGGTGGCTCGCGGCGGCGCCCGAGCTCGTCTTCGCCCAGACCGACCTGCGCTTCTACGGCCAGGCCCTGCCCAGAGGCCCGCGCCCCGCCCGCGGCCAGGGCGCTCCTGGCCTGGGCACCGACCCGTTCATCCTGGACATCTCCACCGACGAGCATCTCAAGCGCCTCTACCTGGACGCCGAGCACGAAGACGGCTACATCCGCGACCAGGACGTCTTCGGGCCGGGCGTGACGATCGACGACAACATGTCGGTCCTGGTCCGCTATGCGAACCGGGCCATGCTCACGTACTCGCTCACCGCGCACGCCCCGTACGAGGGCTACCGCGTGGTGTTCAACGGCACGGAGGGCCGGATCGAGCTGGAGGTGTGCGAGCGATCTTGGACACCGCCGCACGCCGCGATCGACCCGAGCGCCGCCACCAAGCAACACGCGGCCGGCGCCTGGGAGAAGCTCACCCTGCACCGGCACTGGCAGGAGTCGGAGGAGATCATCATCGAGCAGGGGGAGGGCGGTCACGGCGGCGGCGACCGGCTGCTCCTGAACGACGTCTTCCGCGGCCCGAGCGAGGACCCGCTGGGCCGCCCCGCCGGGTACCGCGATGGCATCCGCAGCGTACTGGTGGGAGCCGCGGCCACCCGCTCGGCCACCACCGGCCAGGCCGTCCGCCTGACCGACGACGGCACCCGCCTGGCCGACGCCTGACCGACGACCGGTCGCCCGGTCGAGGGTTCCGTCGTCCCTTGACCGGGCGTCAGCGGTGCTGTCCGGGATCCATGTGGAGAAGCGTGGTGGGATGGGCGGTGGACGCCCGATCGGGGTCGAGGCGGAGTTGCCGCAGGCGGGGTGCTCGGCCGGGATCGGGCTGAAGTAGCAGGTGTGGCGGGCAGGGATCGGTGGTGATGTGAAGGTAACCGGCCGCAGCCGGCTGATGTGACGTCCCTGTAACACCAGCTTCTTACCTTTTGCGTGTTGGATCTGCCCGCTGCGGCTGCGACGCGCCCACTGCCCGGGACAGCGTTCAGGCCCTGTAGAAGAAGAGGGCCGATGACGGCGACAGACCCGGACGACGGCACGGCCACGCGTGTGAAGACCGTCTGTTCCTATTGCGGCGTCGGCTGCGGCATCGTGCTCGACGTAACGCGTGGCGCCGATGGGCGGCGGAGGGTGGTCAAGGCTTCGGGGGACAAGAGCCACCCGGCCAACGCCGGTCGTCTGTGTACGAAGGGAGCCACCAGCGCGGCGATGCTCGCGGCTCCGGGACGGCTGGAGCGGGCGCTCGTCCGGCCGGATCGAGGCGCGGAGCCGGAGCAGGCCGGTGTCGACGCGGCGATCACGGCGACCGCCCGGCGGCTGCGCACGATCCTGGACGAGCACGGGCCCGACGCGCTGTCGTTCTATGTGTCCGGGCAGCTGACGCTGGAGGCCCAGTACCTGGCGAACAAGCTGGCCAAGGGGTTCGTCCGCACCAACCAGATCGAGTCGAACTCACGGCTGTGCATGGCCAGCGCGGGCAGCGGCTACAAGCTGTCGCTGGGCTCGGACGGCCCGCCCGGCTCGTACGAGGACTTCGAGCGCGCCGAAGTGTTCTTCGTCATCGGTGCGAACATGGCCGACTGCCACCCCATCCTGTTCCTGCGGATGAAGGACCGGGTCAAGGCCGGGGCCAAGCTGATCGTGGTGGACCCGCGCCGCACGGCCACGGCCGACAAGGCCGACCTGTTCCTGCAGATCCGGCCGGGCACGGACCTGGCCCTGCTCAACGGGCTGCTGCACCTCCTGGTCGAGGACGGCCACATCGACCAGGAGTTCATCGCGGAGCACACCAACGGCTGGGCGGCCATGCCGGACTTCCTGCTCGACTACCCGCCCGCCAAGGTCGCGGAGATCACCGGGATACCCGAGGCCGACCTGCGTCGGGCGGCTCAGTGGATCGGTGAAGCCGGCGAGTGGATGAGCTGCTGGACGATGGGCCTCAACCAGAGCACTCACGGCACCTGGAACACCAATGCGCTGTGCAACCTGCACCTGGCCACGGGCGCGATCTGCCGCCCCGGCAGCGGCCCGTTCTCGCTGACCGGCCAGCCCAATGCGATGGGTGGGCGTGAGATGGGCTACATGGGGCCCGGCCTGCCCGGGCAAC
This sequence comes from Nonomuraea sp. CA-143628, assembly GCF_050942315.1. Taxonomy (NCBI): domain Bacteria; kingdom Bacillati; phylum Actinomycetota; class Actinomycetes; order Streptosporangiales; family Streptosporangiaceae; genus Nonomuraea; species Nonomuraea sp. CA-143628. The sequence continues at coordinate 13,221,131 of NZ_CP192072.1, read as the reverse complement.
GGTCGGCGCTGGTGGAGGAGGATCGCCGGTTCGTCGAGGAGCTGTGGGGGATCACGCCCGGTACGCTTCGGACCGAGGCCGGGCAGGGCACGATCGAGATGTTCTCGCGGATGGCCGAGGGCGAGATCAAGGCGTGCTGGATCATCTGCACCAATCCGATCGCCAGTGTCGCCAACCGCAAGACCGTGATCGCCGGTCTGGAGGCCGCCGAGTTCGTCGTCACCCAGGACGTGTTCGCGGCCACCGAGACGAACGCCTACGCCGACGTCGTCCTCCCGGCCGCCCTGTGGGCCGAGTCCGAAGGCGTGATGATCAACTCGGAGCGCAACCTCACCCTGCTCCAGCAGGCCGTCGAGCCGGTCGGGGAGGCGCTGCCAGATTGGCGGATCATCTCCAGGGTCGCCTGCGAGATGGGGTTCGAGGCTGACTTCTCCTATGAGAGCGCGGAGGAGGTGTTCGAGGAGATCAAGCGGGCGGGCAATCCCGCGACCGGCTACGACCTGCGCGGCGTCACCTACGAGCGGCTGCGGGAGACGCCGGTGCAGTGGCCGAGCGCGCCCGGTTCCGGCGCGCGCAACCCGATCCGCTATCTCAACGACGGTCTCAGCCAGGCGCCGCTCGTACGGGAGGACGGCAGCCGCCCGCGCCTGGCCTTCGCCACCGCCGACGGTCGCGCCGTCTTCTTCCCGCGCCCGCACCTACCCGCCGCCGAGCTGCCCGACGACGACTTCCCGTACGTACTCAGCACCGGTCGGTTGCCGCATCAATGGCACACCCTGACCAAGACCGGCAAGGTCGCCAAGCTGAACAAGCTCAACCCCGGCCCGTTCGTCGAGATCAACCCGCAGGACGCGGCTGAGCTCGGCATCGGCGAGGGCGACCTGGTGGCGATCTCCTCACGGCGCGGCCGGGCCGTGCTGCCCGCGGTCGTAACGGACCGGGTGATGCCGGGCAACAGCTTCGCGCCGTTCCACTGGAACGACCTGTTCGGCGAGTACCTCAGCGTCAACGCCGTCACCAGCGACGCCGTGGATCCGATCTCGTTCCAGCCCGAGCTGAAGGTGTGCGCGGTCTCCCTGGCCAGAGTGGCCACGGAGCAGGCCACCGACGCGCCCTCACGAGCACCCGAGCCGGCCGTTCAGAGCACGGGGCAGGCGGCGGTGTCCGGTCCGGTCGCGGCGCAGGCGGCGGTGCCCGGTCCGGTCGCGGCGCTGGCCGGGTTGTTCGGACTGGGCGAGCTGGCCCCGCCGGTGCTCGCAGGTCACGAACGCCAGTATCTGGCCGGGTTCCTGGCCGGTCTGAGCGATGCGCCGCCTACCGGTACGGCCGTACCGATCTTGCCAAGCCACGCCCCCATCGACCCGAGCCATGCTCCGTGGATCAACGGCGCGCTGGCCGGCGCCTTCTCTCGTGTCGCGGCCCCTGCCCTCGTACCGGAGGCGCCCGAGGCGCCGGTGCGCGAGCTCATCGTCCTGTGGGCCTCGCAGACCGGAAACGCCGAGGAGTTCGCCGCCGCCAGCGCTCGCCGCCTGGCCGACACGGGCCGCAAGGCCCGGCTCGTCGACATGGCCGACTGCACCCCGGCCGCTCTTCCGGCGGAGGCGGACCTGCTGGTCATCTCCAGTACGTTCGGCGACGGTGAAGCGCCCGACAACGGTGCCGCCTTCTGGAAGGCGCTCGCCGAGCCCGGAGCGCCGCGGCTCGACGGCGTGCGCTATGCGGTGCTGGCCTTCGGCGACTCCAGCTACGACGACTTCTGCGGTCATGGACGCCAGCTCGACCGGCGTCTGGAGGAGCTCGGCGCGGTACGCCTGGCGCCGCGCGCCGATTGCGAGCCCGACGACCAGGAGCGTGCGCTGAGCTGGCTCGACCATGTGCTCACCACGCTCACCGAGACGACGCCCGCCTCGCCGCCCACGCCGAGCCACAGCAAGACGGCCCCTTTCACCGCGACCCTGTCGGGCAACCGGCTGCTCAGCCTGCCCGGCTCGGCCAAAGAGGTTCGCCAGTTCACCTTCGACACCGGCGGCGAGCTGGCCTACCAGGCCGGGGACGCGCTCGGCGTCATTCCCGTCAACAGCGCCGATCTGGTCATGGAATGGCTGGCGGTGACCGGTCTCAGCCCGGTCGACAACGTGGAGCTCACCGGCCTCGGCTCGCTTCCCTTCGGCGAGGCGCTGCACCGCCATCTGGACATCACCAAGATCACCTCGGGCCTGCTCAAGTTCGTCGCCGAACGTACTCGCGACCGCGATCTGTCCCGGTTGCTACGTCCAGGCAACAAGGGCGAGCTGGCCAAGTGGACCTGGAGCCGCCAGGCCATTGACGTCATCGCCGAACTCCCGGTACGCGCCGCCGCCCAGGAATGGATCGGCGTGCTCAAACGGCTCCAGCCGCGCCTTTACTCCATCTCCTCCAGCCCGCTGACCAGCCCCGACGAGATACGCCTGACCATCTCGGTGGTCCGCTTCGACAATCTGCGTGGCCGCCCACGCAGCGGCGCGTGCTCGGCCTACCTGGCCGACAACCCCGAGCGGACCCAGGTGCCGGTGTACGTCCAGCACACCACCCACTTCCGCCCGCCCTCGGACCCGGGCGCCCCGATGGTGATGATCGGCCCCGGCACCGGCGTCGCCCCCTTCCTCGGCTTCCTCGACGAACGCCGCGCCCTCGGCCACCACGGCCGTAACTGGCTCTTCTTCGGCGAGCAGCGCCGGGCCACCGACTTCTACTACCGCGACGAACTCGCCCAAATGCACGACGACGGGCTGCTGACCCGCCTCGACCTGGCCTTCTCTCGTGACCAGCGCGCCAAGGTCTATGTTCAGGACCGCATGCGCGAGCACGGTGCCCAGCTTTGGGCCTGGCTGCAGGACGGGGCCCACGTATATGTGTGCGGCGACGCCGGCCGGATGGCCAAGGACGTCGACCAGACTCTGCATGACATCACGGCCCGCTATGGCGGCCTCTCTCCTGATGACGCGACCGCTTACGTCAAGCAGCTGGCCGCGAGCAAGCGCTACGTACGTGACGTGTATTGACGACGGTTCACGTTCACCTTCTAGCCGTCTGCATCAGGCGCAGGGCCGCCTCCGCCGTCTCATATCTCCAGGAGGCCACCATGTGCTCGAACCCGTATGCCTGGTCACGCTGCTCACGCAGGCTGGCGATGATCGGCTTGATCCGCTCCGCCTGCGCCTCCAGCAACGGTCGTGAGTCCCTCGTGATCCGGTCGAGCAGCGCGAGCTTGACCAGGAACTCGGTGCGGATGTCGCGGATGTGCTCCACCGGCCGCATCAGCCACGCGTCCACGGCGGCTCGCCCCGGCATGGTGATCGCGTACAGCGTGCGTGGGGGGCCGCCCCTGCCTGGCTCCGTACCCGACGGCTCGATCAGCGACAGGTCGGCGAGCTGGTCGAGCGCGCGGTAGACGCGCGGCCGAGGCACCTGCCAGATCGTGCCGACAGAGCCGGCCGGCCCGGTGAGCTGGGAGACGGCGAAGCCGTGCGTCGGCCCCTCCGCGACCAGCGCGAGCACGACCCACTCGGTGAGCGACAACCCGCGAGAGTCCACGCATCCAGGGTAGGGGCGACAGCGGCAATCAGAGAGCGGCCAACTAGTCTCATAAAGACTAGCTGACAGCTTCGGAGAACTGCCGGTGACAGGAAACAACGTGCGCGTCTTACGGGTCGGCCCGCGATGAAACCCGCTCCGAACGCCATCTGCGTCGGCGGGCCTTGCGACGGCATGCTCACCTATATCCACCAGGACGTCGGCATCGTGCAGGTGCCCTTCGGGCCGCCCGGCGATACCGAGGACATCGCCTACCGGATCACTTTCGGCAGCCTCCACCATCCCTCGAGCGCCGTCCCGTTCACCGTGCTCACCTGGGTCGACACGACCCATCCATAGCCCCGGCACACGCAGGAGCCCCGGCACACGAAGGGCGGGCGCGGCCGGTGTGATCCGCCGCGTCCGCCCCTCGTTCCCCGGGTCCGCCTTTCCCGAGCCGGCCCGGAGGCTTGTCACAGCTGGGTGCAGACCGCCTTGACCTCGGTGTACGCCTCCAGCACCTCGTGGCCCATCTCCCGGCCCCAGCCCGACTGCTTGTAGCCGCCGAACGGCAGGGCCGCGTCGAAGACGTTGTAGCAGTTGATCCAGACCGTCCCGGCCCGGATCTTGCCCGCCAGGGCATGCGCCTTGGAGATGTCGCGGGTCCAGATGCCGGCGCCGAGGCCGTAGGTGGTGTCGTTGGCCTGGGCGGCGAGGTCGTCCAGGTCGGAGAACGGCGAAGCCACCACGACCGGCCCGAAGATCTCCTCGCGGACCACCTTCATCGACGGGTGCGCTCCGATGAGCACGGTGGGCTGGACGAAGTAGCCCTGGTCACCGTGCCGGGCGCCGCCGACCACGGTGTGCGCCCCTTCACGGTGTCCGGAGTCCAGGTAGCCGGTCACGCGCTGGAGTTGCTCTTCGGAGACCAGCGGCCCCATTTGGGTGTCGGGCTCCAGCCCGGAGCCCAGCTTGATGCCGCGGGCGATCTCGGCGACGCCCTCGACGACCTGGTCGAAGCGCTCCTCCTGGACGAACAGCCGGGATCCGGCCACACAGCACTGGCCGTGGTTGAAGAAGATGGCGTTGGCCGCGCCCTGAACGGCGATCTCCGGGTCGGCGTCGTCGAAGACGATGTTCGGGCTCTTGCCGCCGAGTTCGAGGGTGACCTTCTTCAGGTTGCCCGCCGCCGCGTGCACGATGAGCTTGCCGACCTCGGTGGAGCCGGTGAAGGCCACCTTGTCCACGCCGTCGTGGGCGGCCAGGGCGGCTCCGGCCGTCTCGCCGTACCCGGGCAGGACGTTGACCACGCCGTCGGGGATGCCGACCTGGGCGATCAGCTCGGCCAGGCGCAGCGCGGTGAGCGGGGTCTGCTCGGCCGGTTTGAGGATGACGGTGTTGCCGGTGGCCAGCGCGGGTGCGAGCTTCCAGGCGGCCATGAGCAGCGGGAAGTTCCACGGGATGATCTGCGCGATGACGCCGATGGGCTCGCGCAGGGTGTAGGCGTGGAAGGCGGCACCCGGCATGTACGGCACGGACAGCTTGATCGTGTTGCCCTCGATCTTGGTCGCCCATCCGGCCATGTAGTGGAACATGTCGGCGGCCAGGGGGATGTCCGCGGCGCGCGCCACGGTCAGGGGCTTGCCGTTGTCCAGCGATTCGAGCTGGGCGAGCTCTTCGGCGTGCTCCAGGATCAGGTCGCCGATCTTCCAGATCATTCGTCCGCGCTCGGACGGTGTCAGCCGCGACCACGGGCCGTCGAAGGCGCGGCGGGCGGCGGCCACGGCCCGCTCGACGTCCTCGGCGTCGGCCTCGGCCACATGTGCGAGTGGCTGAGCGGTTGCGGGGTTGGGGGTGGCGAAGGTCTTGCCGGAGGCGGCGTCCACCCACCGGCCGTCGATGAAGAGCTGCCGAGGCGTCGCCACGAAGTCTTCGACGCTCTTGTCCAAGGTCACCGTCATCAGCGTCGGCTTCCTGTCGATGAACGTGCGCTTGGTAATCCGAGCCAGCGCTTGGTAGTCCCTATGAGACTACTGAAGACGAGAGAAGGCAAGAGGGCATGAGCGGCCTGGATCAGGCGATTGTCCTCTCATCTGCCACGACAAAGATGAATGCGCCTCGCAGTTGAGTGTGACCTTGTTCGGCGGCGGGCATGCGAAGAGCAGACATGGCGAGGCGAGGAGGGTGCCTGTGCAGCCCACGTCAACCGATCTTCCAACGGACGGCCAGGTGGCTCTGTCGGGCGACGTACGCGTACCTGCCTGGTTGAGCGTCGCGACACTCCGCTCGATGCCGCAGCGGGAGACCACGGTGAGATTCGAGTGCCGCACCTCCGGGTTGCGGCGGCACTACTTCTCCGGGCCGCTGCTCCTCGACGTGCTGCGGGCGGCCGAGCCGACGTTCGATCCGGGCGAGCGTAAGGACCGGCTGCGTTTCCTGATCTCGGTACTGGGCCGGGACGGCCACCGCGCGGTGCTGTCATGGGGCGAGATCGACCCGGACTTCGGCCACACCCCGGCGCTGCTGGCCGTCAGCATGGACTGCCGGGGGCTCGACGACGAGGGGCCGCACCTGGTGATGCCGGGCGATCGGTGTGGCGGCCGGCACATCAGCCAGGTCACCGACATCAGGGTGTACGCCGACGACCGGTTATGGGACTGAGCACTCGGTTTTGGGGCTGAGCACTCCCAGTGAGGTTATGGGGCTGAGCACTCCCAGGAGCAGGGCTGGCCGGCCCAGTGCAGGGCGATGTACGGCTCGGCCTGGCCCCAGTAGCGCACCCGTTCGCGGGTGACGCGGTAGCCGGCGCACTGCTCGGGCTCGTCCGGTGAGCGGCGCGGTACGGGGATGGTCAGCATGCCGATGTCCTGGTCGACATGGGTGAGCAGGCCGTGGCAGGGCCCGCCGAGGCAGATGGCGTTGCAGTCATGCCGGTCGTCCGGCGCGGGCGGGTTCATGCGGGGTAGGCGTGGGTCTCGGTGGCCTTGGCCGAGGCCCAGATCCGCTGGCCCGGGGTCAGGTCGAGGTCGGCGACGGCGGCGGGGGTGATGTCGGCGAAGGCGATGATGGGGCCGTCGAGGTGTACGCGTACGTTGTCGCCGTGGCGTTCGATGCCCTCGATGCGGGCTTGCCACAGGTTGCGCGGGCTGCCGTCCGGGCGGGTTCGGTAGAGGGCGACGGCGGAGGGCGGGAAGGCGACGAACGCGGGCCCGTCGAGGTGTTCGTAGGTGTGCAGCAACAACTCGCCGACCTTGACCCGGGATCCGTCGGCCACGCCGCGATACAGGTTGAGCCCGACGAGACGGGCCACGTAGTCGGTACGGGGGCGGCGGGCCACCTCGGCCGGACCGCCCTGCTGGACGATGGCGCCGTTCTCGATCACGATCAGCCGGTCCGCCAGCACCATCGCGTCGAGAGGATCGTGGGTGACCAGCACGGTCGCGCCGTCGAAGTCGGCCAGGTGACGGCGCAGCTGGGAGCGGACCTCCAGCCGGGTGTGGGCGTCGAGCGCGGCCAGCGGCTCATCCAGCAGCAGCAGATCGGGATGTACGGCCAGCGCCCGCGCCAGTGCCACCCGCTGAGCCTGTCCGCCGGACAGCTGCCGTGGCCTGGCGGTGGCCCGCTCGGCCAGGCCGACGCGTTCCAGCAGGGCGGCGGCCGTACGGCGGGCCTCGGCCTTGGGCACGCCATGGCAGCGCGGCCCGAACGCGACGTTGTCCAGCGCCGTCAGGTGCGGGAAGAGCAGGTAGTCCTGGAAGACCATGCCGATCGGGCGTTCCTCGGCGGGCAGGGTGTGCAGCGGCCTGTCGCGCAGGACGATCTCCCCGTCGGACAGGCGGGTGAGCCCGGCCAGGGCACGCAAGGCGGTGGTCTTGCCCGCGCCGTTGGGGCCGAGCAGCGCCACGACCTCGCCCGGAGCGACCTCCAGGGTGAGATCAAGGGTGAAGGCGGGCCGGGTGACCACCAGCCGGGCGTACAGGGTCATGGCGCGCTCACCCACCGATCCCGCAGGCTGGCCAGAATGACCACCGAGACGGCCAGCAACACCAGACTGAGCACGATGGCCGCCTCCGGCTCGGTCTCCAGCGCCAGATAGACCGCCAGCGGCATGGTGCGGGTGGTGCCGGGGAAGTTGCCCGCGAACGTGATCGTCGCGCCGAACTCGCCCAACGCCCGCGCCCAGCACAACACCGCCCCGGCCACGACACCCGGCATGACCATCGGCAGCGTCACCCGCCGGAACACGATCCACCGCGAGGCGCCCAGCGTGGCCGCCGCCTCCTCGAAACGCCGGTCGGCGCCACGCAACGCCCCCTCCACACTGATCACCAGGAAGGGCATCGCCACGAATGCCTCGGCGATGATCACCCCGGCGGTGGTGAACGGAAGCGTGATGCCGAACGTGGCCTCCAGCCACTGCCCGACCAACCCGCGCCGCCCCAGTACGAGCAGCAGCGCCACACCGCCGACCACCGGCGGCAGCACCAGCGGAACGGTGACCAGGGCCCGGACCAGCCGCCGGCCGGGAAACGACACCCGGGCCAGCAGCCAGGCCAATGGCACTCCGAGCAGCAGGCACACAGCGGTGGCGATGGTGGCGCACACCAGCGACAGCCGCAACGCCTCCAGCACCTGCGGCTCGGCCAGCCGCTGCGGCAGCGTGGACCAGGGGGCGCGGATCAGCAGCCCGGCCAGCGGCAGTACGAGGAAGACCAGACCCACGACGGCGGGCACGACCAGCATCCACGGCAGGCGCCCGGAGACCTCGCGCCCCGCGGCCGGCCGACTGCCGGGCCCGCGTGGCGAGCTCGACAGGTCGACCTGCTCCGGCACGGAAGGGTTCATCAGCGATCAGGGAGCCTCGAAGCCGGCCTTGGTCAGCACGTCCTTGCCCTGCGGCGACAGCACCAGATCCACGAACTGCTTGGCCAGGTCGCCGGCCGGAGCCTTGGCCAGCGTGGCGATCGGATAGTCGTTGATCGCCTTGTCCGCCTCAGGGAACTCCAGCCCCCGTACCTTGCCCGCCGAGGCGATCACATCGGTCTTGTACACCAACGCCGCGTCCACCTCGCCCAACTCGACCTTGGTCAGCGTGGCCTTGACGTCCTGCTCCAGCGTCACAGGCTTGACCTTCAGCCCGGCCGCGTCCAGCGCCTTGACCGCCGCCGCCCCGCACGGCACCTGCTCGGCGCACAACGCCACCTTCACCTTGCTGTCGGCCAGGTCCTTCAGCTCATCCACCTTGGCCGGATTATCCTTCGGCACGGCGATCTCCAGCTTGTTACGCACGAACGTGGTCGGCGCACTCGCCAGCGACGCGTCGGTCACTGTCTTCATCGTGGCCGGGCTCGCCGCGGCGAACACATCCGCCGGCGCCCCCTGAACGATCTGCTGGGCCAGTGTCGCGCTGGAGCCGAAGTTGAACTTCACCGTCGTACCCGGGTGCGCGGCCTCGAAGGTCTTGCCGAGCTCGGTGAACGTCCCGGTCAGCGACGCCGCCGCGAACACGGTCACCTCCTTGGCGCCGCCACCGGCGGAAGCCGCCGAGCTCGAAGCCGACGCCGTGGAGGAGGTGGCCGGTTGGCCGGAACCGCAACCGGACAGGCCCGCCAGCGCGAGCGCGACGGGCAGGGCGATCGCCCATCGGGAAAGACGCCTGAACACCAAGGAGGGCTCCTCACAAATGACTGGCCACGCGCTCGTGACCGGGAATCTCCACGACGACGTTGGTGGACTTGATCACGGCGACCGCCACCACCCCCACCTCCAGGCCCAACTCATCCGCGGCCTGGCGGCTCATCAGCGAAACCACCCGAAACGGCCCGGCGGCGATCTCCACCTGGGCCATCACCGCATCGCGGATCACCTCGGTCACGATCCCGCGAAAGCGGTTACGCGCCGAGGAGCGGCTACCGCCATCGCTCTCCTCGATCTGCGAGCGAGCGAAGGCGGCCAGATCGGCGCCGTCGACCCGCCGGTGACCGTGCTCATCCCGCTCGGCGCCCAGCCGACCCGCGTCCACCCATCGGCGAACGGTGTCGGCGCTGACCCCGAGCAGAGCCGCGGCCTCGCTGATCCGAAACGTCATCACAAGCCTCACGATACCTTCCGCACATTCCAGCCTGAATACCTGTCTTCCACCGCAGCAGCGGCATTGTTTACGGCTTTGCCATGGCATCCACGAGATCGGGCCTTGGTTTGCCCCCGCCTGGGCCTTGGTTCCTCCCACTGCTGGGCCGTCACATCCGCGCTCGCCGCCGCCTGGCCGCCCACGCTCACGGCCGCCACCACGGCCATGGCCGCGGTCGCCGCCGGTCCATCCTCTGTCAACCAGAGCGCCGTCGGCACGGCCGTCCTCATGGCGACCGGGGTGCGAATGCTGACCAGCCCCGGCACGGACCCGCCCCGGCCCGGCCTGGTGCAATGGCTGCTATGACGATCGCCCGTTCTCTGCTGTTGTTCGGTCTGGCCGCGCTGTTCGAGATCGGCGGCGCCTGGCTCGTCTGGCAAGGCATGCGCGAGCAACGCGGCCTGATCTGGGTCGGCGCGGGCGTGATCGCGCTCGGACTGTACGGTTTCGTCGCCACCTTTCAACCCGACGCCCACTTCGGACGCATCCTGGCCGCCTATGGTGGCGTGTTCGTGGCCGGCTCGCTGATCTGGGGCATGATCGTCGACGGCTTCCGTCCTGACCGCTGGGACGTCATCGGCGCGCTGATCTGCTTGGCGGGCGTCCTGGTGATTATGTACGCGCCCCGCGGCTGACCCCGCACGGCACAAAGGGCCTGCGCTTCGCTCCGGGCGTTCTTCCAGGGGGCGCCTGCGGCGCACAACGGGCTTCGCAGTCGGCGCTTCGCGCTTCCGGGAGCTCAGGCGTTGTTCCCAGTCGGGCCGGAGCCCCGACCCCTGCAGGGCCTCGCTACGCTCGGACGCCCTCCTCAGGCGCAGGCTTCGCCTGCGCGTTCTCCGTTGGCCTCACAGGCAAGGGATATCGCTTGCCATTGATGTGCAGGGAAGCATGGAGTGGCCTCAGGGGTCTCCCGGGGCCTCGGTCCCAGACGAGGTTCACGGAAGCCGTCGAGCCTCGGTTGCAGCTCACAGTTGCCTACAGTTACATCGTGATCGAGTTCCGTGAGGATCAGCCGAGGTGGCAGCAGGCTGCACAGGTGATCCGCGAACGCATCGCAGCAGGTGTCTACCGCCCCGGCTCGCGCGTGCCAAGCGAGAACGATCTCATGCAGGAGTTCGGCATCGCCCGGATGACCGCCCACAAGACGATGAGAGCCCTCCGAGAAGAGGGGGCTATCTATACCGTCCGCGGCATGGGCAGCTTCGTCAGCCCACCCGACGTCAGCAGCCCCTCCGAGGGGTAGGCCATGGCGCCGAGCCTACAGCCCAGCGTCGCGATGGCGAGCTCATACCGCGCGGCCGGCCAGACAGCGCACCGGAGACACCGAATCACCCCGATGTACAGAAACGAGCCTGATCGGGAAAGCTGGGACGTACTAACCCTGTTTCCCGCATGCGAGTGATCTTCAGTCAGAGGGTCTCGTGGATCGATGTCAAAGAGGATCAGGAGACGGAGTTGGGCGTCGGTGGGTGGTGGGATGGCCGGGGGTGACTGGCCGGTGCCCGGGGTCAGCGGGAAGCCGGCCAGTGCGTCGAGGATGAGGCTGCCGGCGGGGATGGCAGGACGTCCGTCGATCAAGCTGAGCGGGTTCTGCCCGTTGTTTCTGCGGCTTGGCTGAACTTCTCGGACGCCCCTGCGCGGTCCTCAGTATCGACCTCGTCTCCAACTGGGCGCCCAGGACCTCTCGGGCGGGCCCTTGGCCAGGGCATTCCCGCCCTCTGGTCTCGACATGCTAACTAACATGCTAACTAGCATGTTGTTCGCATGCTGGTCCGTGCTGCTCAGGGAGAATACGGTGCTCGACGAAGAGCTCTCCGAGATCGTTGCGAACCTCCGCGTACTCGGCGGGGACGTCTGCGACGTGGAAGTGAAGCAGTCCCAGCGCGAGCTGCCGAAGACGATCCGGGAAACCCTGTCGGCCTTCGCCAACACCCACGGCGGAGTGCTCATCCTCGGCCTGAGCGAGAGCACAGGATTCACAGCGACCGGTGTCCATGATGCTTCGAAGCTGTCCAACGACCTAGCCTCGCTCTGTTCCACGGACATGGAACCTGCTCTGCGGCCGTTGATCCGCGTCCACGACTTCGAAGGCGTGAAAATCATCGTGGCGGAAGTCCCAGAACTGGATCCGGCCCAGCGACCATGTTTCTACAAAGGCGCCGGGATGACCAGGGGCAGTTTCGTCCGCGTGGGCGATGGCGATCAGCGAATGTCGAGCTATGAGGTTCAGATCATGCTCTCCTCGCGCGGGCAGCCTCGCGAGGACGAAATGGCCGTTCCAGGAACCGGCCTCGAACTACTCGACTCGATCGCCCTGGAGTCGTTCATCGCGAGGCTCCGGACAAGCAGGCCCTACGCCTTCAAAGATCTTGACCATGACAATCTGCTAAGACGAGCCAAGATTCTAGTAACTGGCCATGACGGCACGGAAACGCTCTCTCTGGCAGCCATGCTCGCGCTCGGCTCCTACCCGCAGGAGTATTTTCCCCAGTTGATGATTAGCTTTGTGCATTATCCGTCGGTTACCGGCCAACCATCAGCGACCGGCACCCGCTTTCTGGACAACCTCACCATCGAGGGACCCATCCCCGTCATGGTCCGCGACGCACTCGCTGCGATCCGGCGCAATATGTCAAGAAGAGCAGTCATCGGAGGAGCCGGTCGAGAGGACGTCTGGGAATACCCGGAGACCGCCCTTCGGGAAGCCGTGGTGAATGCGCTCGTACACAGGGATCTGTCCAGCGCCGCCCGTGGCACTCAAATCCAGATCGAGATGTATCCCGATAGACTGACAATGCGAAGCCCAGGTGGATTGTTCGGCCCGGTGACTATCGACAACCTCACCGATGAGGGGATCTCATCTGCACGTAACGCGACCCTGATGAAGATGCTTGAAGACGTACCTCTGCCGGGCGAGATCCGGACCGTCTGCGAGAATCGGGGTTCTGGAATCCGCGCCATGGTTTCCGCCCTCCGAGCGGCTGGAATGAGCCCGCCGCAGTTCGATGACCGAGTGTCCTCCTTCACGGTCACCATCCCCAACCACGCCTTGCTGAATGAGGAAGTCGTGAGATGGATCGAAGGTCTGGGTGAAGGAGGTCTCACTGACAGCCAGTGCATCGCTCTGGCGATGCTCCGCAATGGAGAGATCTTGGACAACCGCTCCTACCGGAGCACGACCGGCGTGGACTCGCGTGTCGCCACGGCAGAACTGCGGGATCTCGTGGCACGTGAACTTGTGACCCAGGCGGGGAGCAGGCGATGGGCACAATACGAGTTGTCCCAGCGGGGACACCGTCGTTCCTCGGGGAGCGCATCAGCAACCACGCGGACCGATCGACGCTCCCAATTGCTGGACGCGCTTGGTGACGAGACGCTCTCGCGAGCCGAGTTGGCCCGGCGGACCGGACTGACCGATCAGACTGTACGGCGCTGGCTCTCGATCATGCGCGACGAAGGCGTCGTGGAGTTGATCGGAAGCTCGCCGAGAAGCTCGATCGCCCGGTATCGCCGAATGAGACAAGGATCCCTTTTCTCGCCGTCCGGGTCCCGGTAGCGAGACTAAGAGATTTTTCAAGGGCCTGCGCTTCGCTTCGGGCGTTCTTCCAGGGGCCTCGGTCCCGGACGAGGTCCACGGAAGCCGTCGAGCCGCCGTTCTGCCAGATGGCTGATGGCGACTGAAGGATCAGGATCGAGTAGGGCGGCCTGCATGTGAGGCTGCTGCTGTAAGTGAGCGTGCTCAAGTATGTTGCCGCCATGGATCACCCTCCACCGACTCGCACAACTATCTGAGCAAGGCGAGATCCCGCTGATGAGGCGTCCGCCTTTGCCGACGAACCGGGTGGTCAGGTGTCGTATACGCCGTCCCTCACAGACTTGGTCGGTTGCCTGGGTTGTTCCCTGTGGCTCGGGTGAACGGGACGAGTGTGATCAGGTCGCGGACGGCGGCCAGGTGGGCGGGGAAAAGCGGGTCGAGGAGACTCAAGAAGAGGACGATGGCCCAAGCCAGTGCGGCGATCAAGGCTGCACCGTCGAGAGGAGACGGGAGCGTGAAACCCAGCCGGTCGGTGATGAGAAGACCGGCAAGGGGGACCAGGGCGATGATCAGGGTCCGGGCGGCATCCATGATGCGGACGTGCCAGGTGCGGCGCGTAGCTTCGGGGGTGGTCTTGCGGATGGGGAGCCGGTCGTATTCGCCCGTGAGGATGATGCAGGTCAAGTCGGCGATGCGCCTGCGGAAGTCGTCGTAGGTGGTCATGGAGGGCAGTGCGATCCACAGCTGGAGGTCGATGACGGCTTGGGAGGCCTCGATCGCACGGGTACGGACGACGGCCCTGGTCAGAGGAGTACCGCTGCGGGCTACGGTCGGGATGCCTGCCCGCAGAAGGAAGGCGACCTTGGCCAGCAGGGTGTGGATCTCCTGGCGGGCCTTGGGCGGGAGATGGCCGCGACGGTCTAGTTCGGTGCGGGAGAGGATGGCCGTCAGCTGCTCAAACAGAGGTTCGGTCAAAGAGATGTGAGACTCGCGGTCCCACAGCCACATCGCCGCGTTGATCAGGATCCACATGAGGACCAGGGCAGCGCAGGCGGTGCCGATGCCCTGGAGGATCGGCATCCACCATCGGTCCGCCAGGTCGACGGCCCAGGCAGGGCCGCTGGCGTAGCGGATGTAGAGGGTGGCCGGAAAAAGGCCGAGTCCCACCACGCCGAACAGCGTATCGATGAAGCGGAAGAGCGGGTGATGCCGGCGCATCTCGACCCAGCCGGCGATCGTCAGGAAGACCGCGGTGCCCACGACGGCCAGGATGAACTCCTGCCAGGAGTTGATGGAGAAGACCGCCACCAGGACGGTGAAGGCCGCGGCGAGCACCAACAGCACGGCGAGCAGAGTCAGGTTCCCCTCAAAGTAGCTGCGCCGGGCCGACCAGCGGGCGGTGGACGCGGCCGCCGCCCGGAAACGGCCGCGCAGGTGTGCCGGGTCGGTGGCGGGGTTCAGGCTCCGGGCGAAGAGCGGCCAGGTGCCGTCCAGCTGCTTGGCCAGGCCGAACATCTCCGCCAGGCAGGGGCGCTTGTCTCGCGGAGGGTCGGCCGCTGTGGCGGGTGCGACGGGGTCGACATCGGGGGGTACCGCTTCGTCGGTCATGAGGGGGTCCTCACGGTGAGCGGATCAAGGAAGGCTGTAGGTCCCGTTGAGTAGCGGACCCGTTACCCGCGGGCGCCTATCTGTCGACATTACAAAGTGGGGCGGTGTCGAGGTGGAGACGAGACAGGATCGTGGCCCAAGCGGTAGCGGGCCACGGTGAACTCCGCGACGTAGGCCATGGCACCAAGCCGGCAGCCCAGCCTGGCGACGGCGAGCTCGCGACAGATCACGTGGGCGTAGACCCGGAGGGTGAGCCAGGGATCCGAATCGCGGGACGGGCTCGCGACAACGCGCCTGTATGGCCAGGTGAAACGGCGTAGGTACCCCTAGCTGTACCCCCATTGGGGCGTACATGGGAGCGACCGGGAGGGCCCCTGACTGGTGTGCTGATCACTGTCAGTCAAGCGCACCTCTCAGGAGAAAATGAAATGACAGTCGACAGTCGCCGGGGCAGCGAGCATCACGCGAGTCAGACCGGGCTACGGGGTTTCATCAGTCGCCGTCCGCTGCTCAGCTTCTTCGTACTGGCGAATCTGATGAGCTGGGCTGCCTGGACGCCCTACATTCTCTCGGCGACCGGCCTGGGGATCTTAGATTTCACCTTCCCCTCGGTGCTCGGGACCACGCAGTTCGCCGGTGTTCTCCCCGGTGCCTATCTCGGACCCATCTTCGCCGCGTTCATCGTGACCGCGGTCGCGGACGGCAAGGCGGGTCTTCGTCGGTGGGTCGGGCGGATGATGAAGTGGCGGGTCAGCTGGATCTGGTACCTCGGGGCCGCCGCCGGTGTTCCCGCCGCCATCATCATCAGCGGTTTCGCGCTGTCCAACGAAGACATCCACCTGCCGCCCGTCGCCGTGCTGGTGGCCTATCTGCCCAGTTTGCTGCTCCAGATGGTCACCACCGGGCTGGCGGAAGAGCCCGGTTGGCGGGACTTCGCCCTGCCTCGCCTGCAGCGCAAGTACGGCCCGCTGGGCGCCACCCTCATCCTCGGCCCGCTGTGGGGCTTCTGGCACGTGCCGCTGTTCTTCAGCGAGTGGGGCGGGTGGCCGAACGTCACCTGGCTCACGGTCGCCGAGTTCATCGCCTTCGCCTGCCTGTTCAGCGTGATCGTCACCTGGGTGTTCAACCGGACCGGCCAGAGTCTGCCGCTGGTCATGGTGCTGCACGTCAGCGTCAACAACTTCATGTCGCTCGCCTACGCGGACATGTTCCCGTCGATCGCCGACGCGCAGCAGTCGTCCTACGTCACCCTGCTGGCGAGCGGTACGGCGGCGATCATCATTCTCGTCGCGACCCGCGGCCGTCTCGGCTACCGCAAGGCCGAGGAAGCCGCGCCGGAGGTCACCCATCAGAGCTGAACGACCACAAGACAAAAGCGAGGGCGTGGGACCGGGAAACGGTCCCACGCCCGCTGTGCGTCTTCGCCTCGGAATCGCCACCGCCCCGGTTACGGGGTGTCCTCCGCGTGGTCCACGATGCCGACGGCCACCGCCTCGGTTACGGAACGTCCCCCGCGTCGTCCACGATGCCGACGGCCACCTGCGCCACCGAGAGGACCACCTCGCCCTTGGGCAGCTTGGCGTACGGGGACCGCGCATCCGCTCCGCCGATGTAGACGCGGCGCCCGCCGAGCAGGGCGAAGGTGTTCGGGTCGATGATGATTTCCTGGCGAATCCCCTCGTCGGCGTCGTCCGTGTAGATGGCCACGCCTTCTCTGCCCAGCAGATCGCGTACCTTCTCCACGCCGACCCCGTCCAACTTCGACAGGACGGTGTAGAAGGCGGCGCGCAGGCGAGCCGCTGGGGCGCCCTCTTGCAGGATCATCAGGATCTGATGGGAGACCGCCCGCGCCTCGGGCAGAGGGATCACCCCCGCTGTGTCCTTTTTCAGGCGTTCCAGCAGAGCGTCCGGATCCAAGGGGAGTGAGCGTAGGTAGGCGGGGTCGAACCGTACACGGGGATCCTCCCCGCCTTTGCGCCTTTGGATCGTCTTGCTGTCTTGTTCCCGCATGGCCCTTTCCTTGCCGTCCCCCCGGGTCCACATTTCCGCGGTGTACCGCGAGTTCGTCGAGGCGATCTTGGGTGTGCGGTAGAAGTCCCTTTTGGTGTAGACCCACTGGTCGGCTCGCGGGTAGACGTCCGTCTGGCGGGCCGCCGCCGCTGTCGCGTGCTTGGCCAGGGTCTCCGCGTTCGCCGCGGCCAGCCATGCCGGGGCAGTGGTGGTTCCTCCCTTGCCCGGGTCATTCGTACGGACGGACTGCACCACTGTGACGCCGGCCGCGATCGTGACGCCGAGGACGCCGACGGCGGCCACGCGCAGCGCCATACGGGGGAGCCGGCGACTCGGTCGCTCCTGAGCCATCGAGGCCAGCATTCGCCGCCGGGCGCCGTGGAGATCGCGTTCTTCGCTCTGCCGCACCTGCGACCGCAGGTCGCGGACCATGTCCAAATCGTTCATCAGACCTCCTCGGTAACGTCGGTCGGGTTACTGCCGCCCAGCGCCTGGGCGATCTTGCGACGGGCGCGGGACAGCCGGGACCGTACGGTGCCGATGGGCACACCCAGCGCCTGCGCCGTTTCCTCATAGCTGAGATCGCCCCACGCGATCAGCAGCAGTACGTCGCGCTCGCCTCGACCCAGCTTGGCCAGGGCGGCCGCGAGCCGTTCCCGGGTCGCCGAGGCGGAGACCTGGGCGACCACCCGCTCGTCGAAGGCCACCGCCACGGGGTCCTCGCCGGTTCGGGCGAGAGCGCGGTAGCCGCGTACCTCTGCCCTGCGGTGGGTGCCGATGATGTTCGTGGTGATGCCGTACAGCCACGGCAAGGCGTCCGAGCGGTCGAAGGCGTACTTGCGCCGCTTCTCGAACGCCCTGGTGAACGTCTCGGCCACCACGTCCTCCGCGTGATCCGGACCGAGCCGCCGGACGACATAGCGGTGCAGTACGGCGGCATGCCGGTTGAACAACTCGGCGAAACGCTCCGGCTCGCGCAGCGACGCTTCGATGATCGCCGAGTCCTCAATCGGGGCCGGCACGTCGAAGGCCTCCGGAACCGTGGGTGCCGCCATGCGGAGCGTCAAGCCCGCCGGGGTCGGATCCTCATCTGGAATGGGTGTCACAGCCGTACTTATCCGGATGCGGGGGAAAGGTTCCCATGCACATCCCGGACGTCAGCTGTGGACGCGACCTCGCTCTCGAACGCCGAGAACACCTGCGACCGCTCGGCGCCGACCTTGAGGGTCATGCCCGCGGCTTCGAGCCGATGTCCGCCACCGGGCGGGAGAATCAGTCCATCGGTCATCACGGCCTCCAGCCGGTCGCGCGCAGGTAGGAGTCCAGGGTCATCAGGCCGGGGTGCTCGGCCCGCAGCTCCGCGAAGTCGGGAGCCCGCACGGCACCCTGATCGAACCACTCGAACGACTTGGCCACCTGCTCGTCGAAGGCCCGCAAGTGCTCGATCGGCAACTGCTGGAACCGGTTGGGGCGCTCGAACGCGATCGCGGCTGCTCTCCCGGGCGATGTCCACCACGGACCTGCCGCGCCGCGCTTCGGCCGCGATGCCCCCGGCGGTCACCTTCCGGCCTTCCAACATGGTCAGCACGAGGAAGACCCCATGAACCCCGCGCATCGCGGCCCGTAACGACGCCGGATCGTCCAGGTCGCCGACGACGAGTTCGGCCCCCGCCTCGCGCAGCGCCTTGGCGGCTGACGTGTCGGTGTCGCGGACGAACGCATGGACGGCGCAACCCCGTTCGAGCAGTTCTCGTACGGCTCCGCTGCCCTGCTGTCCGGTGGCCCCGATGACTAATATCGGCCCATTTTGATCACTCATGCACTCTCTCCTTGGTAGCTGTCGATGATGGCGGCGTCAGTCAGGAATGGGCAGGGCTGCCTGGTGAATCCGTACCGGCTTCGGCGAGCGCGGCGAGTTCGCCACGTTTGCCGTACCAGGCGCTCCAGGCGGCGATCAGGCAGAGCGTGCCGACCAGCAGGGCGGTCGACAGCCCGGTCATCACGTCCACGGGGAGCAGGTAGATGAGCGGGATGCGGATCAGCGACTCGGCGACCAGAGCCATCACCCAGGTCAAGGTCATCACTAGATAGATGCGCCGGAAGGCCGGCTCCGCCTGGTACAGCACCCGCCAGCGGGCCGCCGTCTTCTCGTCCTCGGCGCCGAAGCGGATGGCCAGCGCGAACGCGGCGGGCCTGCCGACCAGGCAGGTGGCCGTCAGGACGGCGGCGATCGCGAACGTGCTGACGGATTTGATGGCCAGCATGAAGCGCTCGTCGCCGGTGAAGAAGGCCAGCACCAAGCCGATGCCGAAGACCAGGCCGGTGAAGGCGGCGAAGCCGTCCAGCCTGCGCTCGCGGAGGGCGACGTAGGCGGTGCGGGCGAGGCCGACCGCGGTGGCGGTCAGCAGCGCGGTGTACTCGCTCACGTTGAAGGCGCGCAGCAGGTAGTACGCGGCGATGGGTGGTGCCACATCGGCCAGGATCGTCTTGACGAAGCCGCCTTTCATGACCAGGTCCTTTCCATGGCGGGGCTCCTTATCGCGAAGAATTTCGCTTCAAGATAAGCTCCTGGAAGGGCTAATGCAAGGAACTTCGCGTTAAAGTGGAAGCATGCAACAGGCACGAAGGCCAGGAGGTCGCAGCGCACGCGTCCGCCGGCAGGTCCACGAAGCGGTCCTCGATCTCCTGTCAGAACAGGACTGGCAGAGCCTGTCGATCCCCCAGATCGCCGAGCGTTCGGGCGTCCATCAGGCCACCGTCTACCGTCGCTGGGGGACGCTGGAGGCGCTGGTCGACGACGTGGTGATGGAACGGCTGTCGCAAGAGTCGCCGGTGCCCGACACGGGGTCGCTGCGCGGCGACCTGGAGGCCTACGCGGTCCAGCTGGCGGCGGACGTAGCCGGGCCGCTCGGCGCCCTGTACGTACGCGCCGCGCAGATCAGCACCCGAACCCACGAGCACCAGACCTACCTGACCGACCGGGCCGTCCAGCTGCAGGACATGCTGGAGCGGGCGGCCAAGCGCGGGGAGGGCTCTCCTCCCGACCTGCTGGAGTTCATGGAGGTGATCATCGCGCCGGTCTACTACCACGCGATGTTCTTCAACCGCCCCATCGGCCCCGACCACGCCCGCACCCTCGTGGACCGCCTGCTCCGCCTCGGAAAGTGACCTGCCGCTACTCGGATCACGGCGGTAGCGTCGAAGGCGTGATCAAGGTGCTGCTCGCCGACGACGAGGTCCTGGTCCGGGTGGGTGTGCGGGCCATCCTCGGCGCCGCCCCGGACATCGAGGTGGTCGCGGAGGCGGGCAACGGGCGTGAAGCGCTCGAACTCGCCCGTACGCACCGGCCGGACGTGGCCCTGCTCGACATCCGGATGCCGCTGCTGGACGGGCTGAGCGCGGCGGCGGAGCTGCGCCGGGCGGCCCCGGACGTCGCGGTGGTGATGCTGACGACGTTCTCCGAAGACGAGTACATCACCAGGGCGCTGGACGGCGGGGCGAGCGGCTTTCTGCTCAAGTCGGGAGATCCGTACGAGCTGATGGCGGCGGTACGGGCTGTGCACGGCGGCGCGGCGTTCCTCTCGCCGCAGATCGCCCACCGGGTGATCCAGCAGGTGAGCGGCGGCCGGATGAGCCGGCAGTCGGCGGCCAAGGAGCGGATCGCGGTGCTCACGCCGCGCGAGCGGGAGGTGCTGGCGCTGGTCGGCGCCGGGTTGTCCAACGCGGAGATCGGCGGGCGGCTGTTCTTGGTGGAGGGGACGGTCAAGGCGTATGTGAGTGCCGTGCTGGGCCGCCTGGATCTGAAGAACCGGGTCCAGGCGGCCGTGCTGGCGTACGAGGCCGGATTGGTCCCGCACGACTGACGGGATAAGCCAGTCAAAACATCGTGAGTCCGCACGGCGTACCCCCGCGATCCGCTCAAGCGTCGCGTTTGCGCATCACCCACACTCCAGCGGCGACCACCACGGCGGCCCACGCGGTGAGTACGAGGCCGGACGCCGCCTCCCCCGCGATGAAGCGCTCCCCGACGGGGGCGGGCGTGTAGCCGGCGAGCGTGTTGAGGAACTCGGCGTCCAGCGAGGTGGCGAACCCCTGCAGCCCGATCGGAAGCACGTACAGCAGGACGAACAGCATCGTGATGGCCCCGGCCGATCTGCGGATCAGCGTGCCGAGTCCGAGAGCCAGCACGGCGATGAGCGCCAGATACGTCGCGATGGCCAGGATTCGTCCGGTCACCTGTCCGGCGTCGAATTCCCAGTAGTCCCGCAGCAGCGGCGCGCTGGCCGCCACGCCGAGGACGGCGACGAGCCCGCCGGCGACGAATATCGTGGCGCCCACGACGGCCGTCTTGGCCAGCAGCAGCCGGGTGCGCGAGGGCGTGCAGGCCAGCGTCACCACGATGCTGCGAGTGGCGTACTCGCTGGTCGCCGCCAGCATGCCGAGCGATCCGAAGATGAGCTGCACCCAGTCCAGACCTTCGAGGACCGACGACACCGGCTCTACAGGTAGGCCCTGTTTGCGCAGAAAGAAGGCCGTGTCCTTCGCTTCCAGCATCGCCACCAGCAGCATCATCAAGAGCGCGCCGCAGGCGAACCACCAGGTGGAGCGGACGGAGCGGAGCTTCAGCCACTCGGCGGCGGCCGCGCGGGTCAGGGCGTTCATGCGGGGACTCCGAACTCGGTGCTGTCGGCGGTCAGCCGCATGTAGGACTCCTCCAGCGAGGACTCGATGGCGCGCAGCTCGTACAGCGGCAACCCCAGCTCGTACGCCTGCCGGCCGATCTGCTCGGTGGTGTGGCCGCTGACGGTCAGCTCGTCCGGGCCGGTCCAGCGTGCGGCGGGCAGGACGTCGGCCAGCGGTCGCAGCCGCGGTCCGCGTACCCGCACCTCCGAGCCGGCGACCAGACGCTCCATGGGCTCGTCGGCGATCAGCCGGCCCTTGCCGAGGACGATCAGCCGGTCGGCGGTGCGCTCCATCTCGCTCATCAGATGGGAGGAGACGAAGACGGTACGGCCCTCGGCGGCCAGCGATCTGAGTAATGTGCGGATCCAGCGGACCCCGTCGGGGTCGAGGCCGTTGACCGGCTCGTCCAGCATCAGCACCTCGGGATCGCCGAGCAGCGCGCCCGCGATGCCGAGCCGCTGGCTCATGCCCAGGGAGTACGTCCCGGCGCGGCGGCGGGCCGCCTCCGTCATCCCGGTGAGGGCGAGGACCTCCTCGACCCTGGAGGAAGGCAGGCCCTGGCTCACGGTCATGGCGCGCAGGTGGTCCCGGCCGCTACGGGCGGGGTGGACGGCCTTGGCGTCCAGCAGGGCGCCGATGGTACACAGCGGCCGGTCGAGGTCCGCGTAGGGGCGGCCGCCGATCAGGGCGGTGCCGGAGGTGGGGGAGTCCAGACCCATGATCATGCGCATGGTGGTCGACTTTCCGGCGCCGTTCGGGCCGAGGAAGCCGGTGACCGTGCCGGGGGTGAGCTCCAGGGTGAGATCGTCGACGGCGGTCTGGTCGCCGTAACGTTTGGTCAGTCCGTGCAGGGTGATCATCAGGCTCCTTCGCCGACAGGGGTCTCGACCATAGGGATCCGGAGATGGCCGGGATCATGCACGATCGGCAGCGGGTGCCCCTTACTTTCGTCAGGTGTCGCGGCGTGCGGCACCGCGTAGCGTGACCGCCATGAATCGGTCGTTCCGGGACCTCGTCATGAAGGCGTTCCCGGGCAGCGAACAGGGCGCCGATCTGCTGCTCTGGCTGGCGGTCACCGTGCCGGTGTTCCTGGCGAACGAGTCGCCCGAGGTGGGGCAGCCTCCCGGCCTGCCGCTGCCCTGGGTGAGGATCGCCGCTGTACCGCTTCTGGCACTGGCCGTGGCCGTGGGCCGACGGCGGCCGGTCGTGGCCGCGGCCGTGCCGGTGGGGCTGGCTCTGGCGGTGACACCGGAGCTGTACACCGACACCTTCATGATTCCCCAGCTGCTGCTGGCGTTCCTGCTGGGGCGGCGGACCGCCGGCATGCGGGCCGGGCTGCTGTTCTTCGCCGGGGTGTGCCTGGCGGGACTT
Source organism: Nonomuraea sp. CA-143628 (assembly GCF_050942315.1). Lineage (NCBI taxonomy): Bacteria > Bacillati > Actinomycetota > Actinomycetes > Streptosporangiales > Streptosporangiaceae > Nonomuraea > Nonomuraea sp. CA-143628. The sequence goes on along the minus strand of NZ_CP192072.1, from coordinate 13,198,242 downwards.
GTGGCGGTGAATCTCACCCCCGGCGGCACGCTGTCGAACTGGTTGTCGCTGGTCACCACCGCGGTGACGAACATCCTGCTGCCCTGGCTGGCCGGCCGGTACGTCCGCCAGCACGACGGCCTCGTCCGCACCGGATGGGAACTCGCCGAGCGGCTGGAGCGGGAGCAGAGCCTGATCGGCGAGCGGATGCGACTGGTGGAGCGGTCCCGGATCGCCGGGGACATGCACGACTCGCTGGGGCACGAGCTGAGCCTGATCGCGCTGAGCGCTGCCGCGCTTCAGGTACATCCGGGGCTGGACGAGTCCGCCCGCCAGGCGGCCGCCGAGCTGCGCGGCTCCGCCGCGAGGTCCGCTGAACGGCTGCGCGAGATCATCGGGGTACTGCGGGAGGACGGCGAGAGCGCGCCCGTGCTGCCGTCCGGGGACACCGTGGCCGAGCTGGTCGAGCGGGCCGCCGCGTCGGGGATGGCGGTGACGCTCCACGGCGAGCTGGAGCCGCTGCCGCCGATGGCCGACCGGGCGGCCTACCGCGTGGTTCAGGAGGCCCTGACCAACGCCACCAAGCACGCGCCGGGCGCCGCGGTCACCGTACGGCTGGGCACGGACCACGCGTCCCGCGAGGCGGAGGTCACCGTGGTCAACGCGGCGCCCCCGGCCGGGCCACTGCCGGCGGTCTTCCCGGGGGAACCGTCCGGTGGCTTCGGGCTGGTCAGTCTGGACGAGCGGGTCCGGCTGGCCGGAGGCAGGCTGCGGGCGTGGCCCGCCGACGGCGGCTTCGCCGTCACCGCCCGGCTGCCGCTCACCGCTGGGGCCGCCGCCACGCCACCCGACTCCCAGCGGGAGCTCGCCCTGGCTCGCCGAAAGGTACGGCGCAGAGTGATCGACGCGATCTGGATGCCGATCGCGGCGGCCACCGCTCTGACGCTGGTGACCTCCGGCTATGACCTCTACACCGCGCACCGCTCGGTGCTGGACGCCGGGGTGTACACGGAACTGCGCGTCGGCCAAAGCCTGGCGTCACTCGGGGCACGGCTGCCGGCGTACCAGGTGAATGACGGCGGGCGGCCGCGGGGCGCGCCCGCGGACCCGCGGGGCGCTGACGAGTGCCGCTTCTACCGGATCAGGGCGAACTCGCCGTCGCCGGCCTACCGGTTGTGTTTCACCGGCGGTCGGCTGTCGCACAAGGACGAGGTGCCGACCGTACGGCGTTGACGGCCGTGGCCTGTGGCGGGGATGAAGTGCGTCTGAATCAGCCCCTGGCCAGCGCGAAGTCCGAGCTTGAGCTGGGGGTAGAAGTCGCGTGGTGCCGGGCCGTCGATGGTTGAGTAAGCGCATGGGCAACTTAGAGATCGATGAGGACCTGGTCCGTTCCCTGGTACGCGAGCAGCACCCGGACCTCGCCGGGCTGGACTTGCGTGAGGTGGACGGCGGCTGGAGCAACCAGATGTGGCGTCTCGGGGACGAGTTGGCCGTGCGCATGCCGCGGACGCCGGACGCACCGACTTTCGTGCGCAAGGAGCATCAGTGGATGCCCGTCCTGACGCCTCGTCTTCCGCTTCCGGTGCCGACCATCGTGCGGATCGGTGAACCGTCCGAACGCTTTCCGTGGCCGTGGACCATTACGGCCTGGGTTCCCGGCGAGCCGGCCGACCGGGCCTCCATCACCCGTGGGGAGCACGCTGCCGACAGCTTGGCGGGCTTCCTCCGGGTGCTTCATCAGCATGCGCCGGCCGAGGCGCCCGCCGATCTGGATCACGGAGGTCCCCTCAAAGCGCTCACCCGCGGCTTCGAACAGTGGATCCATCTCGTCAACGGCACCGGCGACCACCTACGAGAGGTCTGGGAGGACGCCGTCTCGGCCCCCGATTGGCAAGGGCCGTCGACATGGGTCCACGGTGATCTGCATCCGGCGAATGTCGTCACTGTGGACGGCACCCTCGCGGGCATCATCGACTTCGGCGCCCTCTGCGCCGGTGATCCGGCGTCGGACCTCGCGGCCGCGTGGCTGCTCCTGCCCTCAGGAGCGGACACCCGATTCCTCACCGCGTACGCCGACACGGACGAGGCGATGATCCGGCGCGCACGAGGGTGGGCGATCCTGCGCGGCCTGATGCTCATCAGTATCGGCCGGGCCGGGGACCGGGGCCTCCCCGGTGGCAAGAAGACCTGGGGACCCGCGGGTCGCTCGACGATCGACCGCGTTCTGGCGTCGATCTAGGTTTCCGTACGGGGACGCCTTCCCAGAAGTGCGGTTCCCGTCCACCTGCTCCGCGATGGGTTGCCCATGACCGCGATTCTAGCGCCGCTAGCGCAACTGTCGCGGCTATGTTAGCGTCACTCTTGCAACTAGCGGCGCTAGAAATTGGAGTGGATCGTGCTCACCCCCATCGCTTACGGACTCGCTGTCGTGCTCGACCTGTTCATCCTCTTCATCGGTCTGCAGTTCCTGCGGGTGCCGCAGACCGCCGCCGCCGGCTACGGCGTGCCCGCCAAGAAAGACGGGGACGCCGTCTACCTGACGATCAAGGGCCAGCGCGACGCCGTCTACGGCCTCGTCGGCCTGGCCCTGCTCTTCTTCGTGGGGGTCCGCGCCGAGGCCTGGTTCATGCTGGTCGTCGCCCTCCTTCCGCTCACCGACTGCGTCATCGTCCTGCGCAATGGCGGCACCAAGGCGGTGGCGTTCGGCATCCACTTCGCCACCGCCGTGGTCGTCCTCATCGGCGCCGTCCTGCTGTTCCTCGCCTGAGCGTCTTCGGTTCCCTGTGTCTACCTCAGTAAAACGGACATCGGCGTAGTCTCTTCGCACCCGGCCGAGGTCGGATAGGAATCCGGTGGAAGCCGAAGCCGAGTCCATCCGGCAAGCTGGACGGACCGTGGGTGAGAACCGCTTTGTCAGGGCCTGACTGCGCGCTCCTGGAGGGAGTGCGCCTCTTGGGCCACCGCCCCGCCGGACGCTGTCCCGTTGATGCGGACACCAACAGGGGCGGGGACCGGGCGCTCAGTCAGACACCCGGCTGTAACAGAAAATTACCTCACAATTACTATCCGCTGCAATCGATCGAGCCGAAGAAATCCAACAACAGTTCTAACGGCAACCACCGGCTCGCATAGCGAGCGCCAGCAACAGTTCGTACCTTGAAGGAGTCGCCGAAATGTCGCTCATCCTGCCCAACCCCAGCAACAACGCGAACGAGTCCGTCATCGTCAGATCCGGGGACGCCGAAGTGATCGGCCGGGCCCCCACCACCATCCGGCTGCTGGCCGACAGCAGTTCGACCGGTGGCGCGCTGTCGACCCAGCGGGTCACGCTCGCGAACGGGGCGGACGGCGCCAAACCGCACCGCCACGGCGCCTCCGCCGAGCTGTTCTACATGCTCGACGGCACCGCGCAGTTGCTGTCCGGCGAGCAGGTCGTCACCGCCGAGCGTGGGGACCTCGTGATCGTGCCGGCCGGTCTTCCCCATGCCTTCGCCGCGGCGCCGGGAGAGGACGCCGACATCCTCATCGTTATCACTCCGGGCGTCGAGCGGTTCGAGTATTTCCGCCACCTGGAGCGCATCGCGTACGGCAAGGTGCCGCCGGAGAGCCTCCTTGACGTGCAGGAGCTCTACGACACCTACTTCCTCACCAGCACCACCTGGAACGACGCCAGGTCCTGAAGCGCCACCACCAGAAAGGTATTAACCATGAGAAAGCTCCTCCATGCGGCGCACATCTACATGATCATTGGCGTGATCAGTGGTCTGTACTATCGCGAGCTCACCAAGTTGACCGACTTCACGGGCGACACCCAGCTCGGCGTGGTGCACACGCACCTGCTCGCGCTCGGCATGCTCTTCTTCCTCGTCGTGCTGGCGTTGGAGAAGCTGTTCACCTTGTCGGCCGGCAGGCTTTTCAACTGGTTCTTCTGGGTCTACAACGCGGGTCTGGCGTTAACGGTCCTCATGATGATCATCCACGGCACCCAGACCGTCCTGGGCGCTCAGACCAGTGCGATGATCTCCGGCCTCGCCGGGCTGGGGCACATCGTGCTGACCGTGGGCCTGGTCCTCTTCTTCATCAACCTCGGCAAGCGGATCCCCGCCAAAGACGAATCCTGATCATGGGCCACTCAGCAGGTGCGGAGCATGTTGAGCAGGGCCACCTTCTCCTTTCGGGTCACGAGGAGCCGGTAGTGATGCTTCACGGTGATCCACGAGGTCGCGTACCGGCACCAGTAGGCGCGGCGCGGCGGACGCCAGCTCTGCGGCCCTTGGCCGCCCTTGGCGATGTTGGCGGAGTGGCTGACCACCACCAGTTCGGGGCGGGTGAGGTCGTTGGCGAAGGCGCGGCGCCGTGCCTGGCTCCACTTGCTCGCCCCGGAGCGCCAGGCGTACGCCAACGGCACGACATGGTCGACGTCGGCCAGTCTCTCGCTTTTCAGCCGCTTGCCGTCGTACGGGCTGTACCAGACGCCCTTGACCGGATGGCAGGCGGCGTTTTTGCGTACGCGTCGCCCGTCGCGGGCCAGGACCACCTCTCGTGAGTCGCACCTACCCTTGTGGTGCGCCCACCGGGGCAGGAACCGCTGGTGGCTGTAACCACGGATGGATAATGGCTTGGCGACCTTCAACCGGGCCAGCATGCGGCGGCCCGCCGTCCCGCCCTCGGCCTGCGATCGTTCGCGCACGCCGGCGGCCGCCGGTGGCGTGGCCGTGGCAGCGGTGATCGGGATGGCCAGAAGGGTGAGTACGGCGACTCCCACTGTCCGCCTCAAAAAGATCATGCTTCTACCCTTACCAGCTACTTCCGCTGGCCGCGATTTTCACGAGAGGGACCCTGCGGGTCCGTGGTGCTGACGGACCGTGTGGGAGAAGTCGCCAGTGCGGCAGGGTCACCGCTCGTTACGTTGCCCGGTCTAGTAGATGCGGTACTTGCGGCCGCAGTTGTCGAACTTGCCCGCCCAGCAGGTGAACGTGTACACCTTCTTGATCCCACGCCCGCTCCAGCGGCCGACGACCTCGCCGTCCCACGACTGGTTGAACTTGTGCCAGCTGCCGTTCTTGTAGTACTCGAACCACACCCAGCCCTTCTTGCCGCCGACGTTGTCCACCCCGTGCCACGTCGTGAAGACCTTGCCGCCGCTCTTCCACGTCCTGCCGAACGTGTACGCCTTGCGGTCACTGGAGAAGAACTTGCCCCAGTTCACCGTGAAGTTGGTCGCGCTCGCGGTGGTGGTCGTGGTCTGGGTGGTCGCCTGGGCGGCCGGGCTGAGAGCGATACCGGTGAAGGCCATCGAGCCGGCCAGAGCCGCGATCGCAAAGGTCTTACGCATTGGGTTCCTCCCCCTTGTCGGTGCTGCCGGGTTCGTCCGGCAGGACAGACATTAGGGAGACGGCCAGCGATCAACTGTGGAGAAATCCGCACATCCAAGGTGATCAGCGCCACACGCGTACGGGACATCCAACCAGCGGTTTCGCGCGAACGCCCGCCCGCTTCAGGGGTCAGGCGTGCTGTCGTCTTCAGTTGACGTCGGCGCGGTTCGGCAACCCTGGGAGCACCCCTCGAATCGAGCGGCGTCGATGGGGGAGAACGACGTCGGCGGCACACCCGTCAACGCGCCGATCATCGTGTCCTTCCAGATCGGCCCGGGAAGGGTGGCACCCGCCACCGCCCCGTAGTAGCGCCCGCCGATCGTCACCCCGGTCAGCTTGTGGTCCTGGGAGCCGCGCGGGTCCCCGATGCTCACCGCCGCCGCCAGGTCCGGGGTGAACCCGGCGAACCACGCCGACGCGTAGTCGTCGGTGGTGCCGGTCTTGCCCGCCGCGTCGCGCCCGATGCCTCCGACCTCGCGCATCGTGCCCTTGGTGAGCACGCCGGACAGGACGTCGGCCGTCGCGTCGGCGATGGCCGGGTCGAGCGCCTGACGGCACTTCGGCCGGTACCGGGTGGCCTTGCCGTCGCGGTCGGTGACCCGGGTGATCGCCGTCGGCGCGCAGTACTTGCCGCGTGCCGCTATCGCCGCGTACGCGGTGGCCACGGTCACCGGGTCCATCTCGTTGATGCCGAGCGTGAACGTCTCGTACTCCTGCAGCTTCCGCCCGTCCGCGCGGTGGATGCCCAGCGACTTGGCCGTGGTGACCGTCTCGCAGAGCCCGGCCCGCCGCTCGAGTTCCATGAAGAAGGTGTTCACCGAGGCCCAGGTGCCGGTCCGCAGCGTCTTCCACCCCGGGGAGCCTTCGTCGTTGGTGACCGTGTGCGTGGGGTCGCCGATGTTCTCGCCCTTGCAGTTCTTGAACGTCGAATAGCCCGGGGCCCGGTATCCGGCGCCCGCGCTCAGGCCGTCGTCGAGCTTCATGCCGTTCTTCAGCGCGCTGATCAGGGTGAAGGTCTTGAACGTGGAGCCGGCCTGGAACCCGGCGCCGCCGCCGTGCACGGCGTCCGCGACGAGGTTGTAGGAGATCTCGTTCCTGGCGCGGTCGCCACCGTACGGCCTGCTCGCGGCCATGGCCTTGATCGCTCCGGTGCCCGGCTGGACCAAGGCCTCGGCCGCGACGGGGTCGTCGGAGGCGTGCACGTACTTCCTGATCGCCCGATCCGCGGCCCGCTGCATGACGGGGTCGATCGTGGTCCTGATCGTCAGGCCGCCGCGGTTGAGCATCGCCAGGCGCGCCGCGGCGGTCTTGCCGAAGTCGGGGTTGCTGAGGATCTCCTGCCGGATATACAGGCAGAAGTACGGATATTTGCTGGATTCGCAGCCACCGGGGAGCTTGGTGCCCTTGTAGCCGAGTTTGGTGGCCTTCGCCGCGGCCGCCGCGGCTGGAGAGATCTTGCCCAGCTCGGCCATCCGGTTCAGCACGACGTTACGGCGGTTCAGCAGCCTCTCGCGGTGCTTCCTGTCGATGTTCGGGTCGGTGGCGTTCGGGTCCTGTACGGCTCCCGCCAGCGTCGCCGCCTGTGGCAGGGTGAGCCGGTCGGCCTTGACGCCGAAGAACCGCTTGGCCGCCGCCTCGACACCGTAGGCCCCGGCCCCGAAGTACGCGATGTTCAGATATTTCCCGAGGATCTGGTCTTTGGTGTACTTCTCCTCGACCCCCATGGCGTACCGCAGCTCGTTCAGCTTGCGCGCATAGCTGGCCGCAAGGGCCGCGTTCCGTTCCGCGTCGGTGTCGGCGGAGTTGAGCAGCACCTGCTTGACGTACTGCTGGGTGATGCTGGACCCGCCCTGGCTCACCTTGCCCGCCCGCAGGTTCTTGGCCAGCGCTCGTATGGTGCCCTCGATGTCGATCGCGCCGTGCTCGTAGAAGCGGTAGTCCTCGATCGAGACGATCGCCGTCTTCATGACCTCGGCGATCTGGTCGAAGCCGACGACCTCCCGATACTCCTCGTAGAAGCGGGCGATCTCGCCCCCCTTGGCGTCCCGCACGATCGTGACCTCGGCCGGCGGCGGCTCGATGAGGGCGACCGGCTTGAGCTCCGCCTCGCCCACCGCCGACGCGAACCCGAGCGCCGCACCCCCCACGGCCGGCACCGCGATCCCCGCCACGAGCACACCCGCGGCCACCCCGGCCGCGGTGAGCCGTACGATCTTCGTCCCCCGACGCGCCATCAGAGCCCCTCTTGGTCAGCAGAGGGCAGGAGCAAATCAGAACCGATCAGATGATGTCTAATAGCGCTATTCGCCAGGGATCAATATCTGATTCGATATAAACCCTGGTCAAAGGGCGAGTTGAGAGGCCGTGACCGGATTCGAACCGGCGTCCACCGCTTTGCAGGCGGTTCCCTGAACCACTCGGGCACACGGCCAAGCAGACGAGCGGTCAGGCGCCGGCGCGCCGGGCCAGACGCTCGTCGAGGTGCTCCAGGCTGGACACGAACCAGACGTGCTCACCCTGGTTCGTCTCATGAACGAAGTCGCGCAAGGCCGAGCTCGCCGCCGTGTGCCGGGAGATGTCCCCCGTGATCACCAGAAGCAGCCGGTACATCGTGAACTTCTGCATGATGTCACCCGCGACCCGGGTCCGGAGTTGGAAGAAGGCGTCGTCGAGCCGTTCGACCGGAATGACGATCACCTCGGCGCGCTGCCCCCACGCCTCGCCCACCAGATCGGTGGCGGCGCGTTCGTCCTTTATCGGGTCGCCATCAGGGACGCACGAGAGAACGCGGAATCCCTGAATAAGGGAAAGCGTTTCAGGCATGAGAATATCCATTCTCTCGAAAAGGGAAGAAAGCTGAAGATGCGCGTGCGACGTCATTCGACGGCGCGGCGAGAAACCGCCGGTGGGGCGATGTGCGGGGGAGAGATGCGCGTCAGGCGCGACAACAACGACAACAGGACGAAGCGGCCGGATCGCAGGCGGAGCAGGCCATCATGGCTGCTACCTTCCTGTCCATCGTCCGGCTCCTGACCTTCGTCTTCAGGCGGTCGGTGAATTCACGCCTGTTCGTCATTTTCCAATATGACAATAGCGATGGATATCGGCGACGTCAATCGCCGCGACTCGCGAGAAGGATCAGCGCCTGCTTTCGAGGACCGACTTCGCGTTCGCCATGTCGTCGGTGGCGATGACGATCCGTACGCCGCCGAAGGTCGTGTAGGCGAGGTCGATGTTGACGTTGGCGTCGGCGAGCTGCCGGGTCAGCTCGCCAAGGGCGCCCGGACGGTCGTCCATGTCCGCCACGAGCACGGAGCGCTCGTCGGCGATCCCCATCCCGGCGCCTTCGAACGCCTGCCGGCATCTGATGGCGGCCTCGTCATCGACGAGCACGTGTACGACGCCCTTGCCCTCTCCGGTGAAAGCCGCGAGACCCTGGATGTTCACGCCCGCCTCGCCGGTGACCCTGCCGAGTCGGGCCAGCTCACCCGGCTGATCATTGAGGATCACAACAATATCTGTGGGCATCGTCCGCCGATCCTCTCACTAGACCTCAAAAGCGACAAAGCGCATGTGAGGCGACATTAATGAGGAAATTTCCCACTAAACGGCAACGTATCGAGCCTTTGGGCAAAGCTTGTCCGGCGCATATCCCACCCGCGACCATAGGCACGTGAACCCACAGGCGTTCTACCGCGACCCGTACCCCGTCTACACCGAGGCTCGCCGGACGCAAGGGCTTACCTTCGTACCCGAGCTGGACGCCTGGCTGGTGAGCAGGCGTGAAGACGTACGCGAGGTGCTGGGCGATCCTGAGCGGTTCTCGTCGGCGGGCGCGCTGCGGCCCGACCACCTGCCGAGCAAGGCCGCGCTCTCGGTGCTGAGCCAGGGGTTCGGCGGCGTGCGGACGGTGCTCGGCGCCGATGGCGACGCGCACCGGCGCCTGCGCCGCCCCCTCAGCAGAGGGCTGTCGTCCGCCAAGGTAGCCGCCGCGCTCCCGTTCGTCACCGAGCGGGCCGAGGCGCTCATCGGCTCCTTCGCCGGCGACGGTCAGGTCGAGTGGATGGCCGCGTACGCCAGGCCGCTGCCCGCCGCCGTGATCGGCCATCTGGTCGGCCTGGACCCCGCCGACGCGCCTGGCGCGATTCGCGGGGCGCAGGGCGCGGAGACGCTGGTGTTCACCGAGCTGACGGAGGCCGAGCAGGTCGAGGTCGCGGAAGAGATCGTGGACATGCAGCGGCTGCTCGACGGCTACGCTCGCGCGCGGAGGGCGGCTCCGCGCGACGACCTGTTCACGGAGATGGTCCGCGACCTGGCCCCCGGGTCCGACGACCTCACGCTCGACCAGCGCAAGGAGATCGTGTCCAATGTCCAGAACCTGCTGCTGGCCGGCCACCTGACGACGACCGCGCTGCTCGGCACCGTGGTGCTGAACCTGCTGCGTGATCGCCGTCAGTGGGAACTGCTCTGCGAGCAGCCGCGGCTCATCGGCGCGGCCATCGAGGAGGCACTCCGGTTCGAGGCACCGGTCCAGGGTTTCCGGCGTACGGTCACCACCACCGTGACGCTGAGCGGCACCGAGCTGCACGAGGGCGACGTGGTCTTCGTGTCCTTCGCCTCAGCCGGCCGCGACGCCGACGTGCGGGCGGACGGCGACGTGCGGGCCGACGAGTTCGACATCGGCCGGGACGCCTTCCGTCACCTGTCCTTCGGTCACGGCCCGCACGGTTGTCCGGGCTCGCAACTCGCCAAGGAGCAGGTCCGGATATCCCTGGAAATCCTGATCCGCGAACTTCCCGGCCTGCGCCTGGCCGACACCGACATCACGATGGCCCCCACCCTCATCCACCGCTCTCCCGAGGCGCTCCTCCTCACCTGGTAAGGGTGTCTGTCAGCTGCCCGTAGGCAGGTCCCACCAATGGGGGCGGGGGGACGGTGAGGGGGCGGGGCCGGCCTCGTGGCCGGGGACGACGGTGAGCTCGATGGTGTCGGAGCTGTACGCGCGAGAGCTCTCGACGATCCAGTCGTCCTTGATCCGGTCCGCGGGGACGGACTGAGAGAAGAAGCCGCCGTTGGGGTAACTCCACCACAGCTCGTAGACGGTCTTCAGCCCGCGCCGGTCCACTTCGGCGCGTACGGCCGCGACCGTCTTGCCGTGAACTCGGTAACCGTCCACCTTGTAACCGTCCAGGGCCTCCACCCACCTGCCCTCCAAGGAGGGGGAAAGGTCGGCGTAGGGCTCGCCTGGCGCGGCGGGGCGCCCGATTCCGAAGACGAGCCTCGCAGGGGCGCCCCCCGACATGGTGAGCTTGGCGCAGAACGCCGATGCGCAGGGTTTGATGGGCTCCAGCGTCATGTTTCCGCGCCAATGGGCGTTCGCCCCCTGGGGAAAGGCCGGGCCGTACAGCTTGCCCACATGGCCCGGCATCGCCGGAACCATCTTCACGGTGGCCTCCACCCCGACCGCACGGAAGGCCTCCTCAAAGCGCTGGGGATCGGCCGCGGGGTCGATGATGGCGATGCTGAAGTTGTCGTCGGCCTTGGTGATGGACATGGCCGCGTTGGCGTACTGGGTGGCCGGGCTGTCGGACGGCAGGCCGACGCCGATCGCGACGGCCGCCGCGAGTATGACGGAAGCGACGCTCAGCACCAGGCCCCGCCGCAGCGACAGGCGCCATCCCGGCGAAGGGAGGGACGCGGTGGGGCGCTCCTCGGTCATGATCGCCTCCATCAGCGTCCGGGCCCCCGCGCCGGACGCCTGGCCTAGAGGATCTTTCGCCAGATCCTCGTCGCGGACACGGGCGTGGTCGGTGAGGTTCACAGCGCACTCTCCTGGAACTCGATGGCACGTGGGTGGTCGATCCCGGCCTTGGCCAGGCCGCGCGAGAACCGCTTACGGGCGCGATAGAGCCGTACGCGTACGGCGTTGCGCGAGAGGCCGAGCGTCCGCGCCACCTGAGCGGTGTCCAGGTGCTCCCAGGCGACCAGGGTCAGCAGCTCCCGGTCATCATCGGACAGGTCGGCCAAGACCCTGCCTATCGCGGATAAGTCCTGCTGCGGCAGGTGGGCGAGCAGGGGCGAGGCCGCGAGCTGCTCGCGTAGCGCCGCGGTCCGCTGCTCGTGGCGGCGTTCCCCACGCCGGTGGTTGGCCAGCACCCGGCGGGCCACACCGAACAGCCAGAGCCTGGCCTCATCTCCTTCAGGCATCTCCTCGATCCGCCGCCAGGCGATCGTGAACGTCTCGGCTACTACGTCGGCCGCGTCGTCGGGGTCCTGGCAGCGGCGCAGGACGTACCCGAGTATGGGGCGGTATGCCTGTTCGTAGATCTCTACGAACCGGTCGGGGGGATCGGTTCCCATCCGGTCTCCTCATCTGGATCGTCGGTCATCTGATCCATGTCCGGAACGTCGAGAGCATTACCGGCGTCTGGACAGCCGCCACCCAGATCTGTCACCATTTCCACCATGATCGTAGGAAAGGACGACGCCACCCTCATCTGGTGAGCGCTCTCGAGCAGCGGGAAGCTGCCGCAATCCGCGAAGAATGGCTGGGCTCGACGCTGTCGACCATGCCCGCCGACCGGTCGGCCAAAGAGGCCGCCATCTCCGAGCTCTACCACCTGATCGGGCTCGCTCCACCGCGTTTCCGCTGGGTCCCGTCACCGCTCGCGGCGCTGGAGACCGTCCCGCCGGGTCTACGGGCCTCGGAAGCCGCCCGGCACATGTCCGAATGGCCGCTGCCACATCAGCTCTCCGCCCTGATGAGAGAGCTGTGCCTCGAACTCGACACCCGGGTCAGATGGCAGCCGATGGACCGGCTGATCCGCCGGGAGGTGGTCGGCCCGCTCGCGCGATCCACCCAAGGTTCGCTCCTCGTGCCGGTCCAGGCGGTGCATGGCCCGCGGGAGCGCCGGATGATCGGCTGGTACGGCGTGCAGTGCGTCTCCTGGATCGCCCATTACGACGCCCTCCGTCGAGCGGCCGGCGTGGTCTTCGGGACCGAGCGGGCCAGGAGGCTCGATCTGTGGGCGGCAGCGGCCCGGTCAGGCGGCTGGTGGTGGCCTCGTGAAGGCGTGTGCGTCATCTCCGAACGGCCCGTCACCCTGCACACGGAGGCGTGGAGCGACGACGGCGAAGTCCGGCTGCACTGTGCCGACGGCCCGGCGGTGCGTTACGCGGACGGCTGGGACGTGTACGCCTGGCACGGCACCCAGGTGCCCCCTTGGGTGATCACGGGTCCGGACGTCCAGCGGATCGCCCAGGAGGCCAACGTCGAGGTCAGGCGGTGCGCGATCGAGCGCATCGGCTGGAGCTCGTACATCGAACAGGCCGGCCTGCGGCTCATCGCCGCCGCGCCGGACCCCGGCAACCCCGGGTCGGAACTGCGGCTGTACGACATGCGCAAGGAGACCAAGGTGCTCCTCGCGGTCAACGGGTCCGTCGAACGCGACGGGCACCGCCGCCGGTACGGGCTGACCGTGCCGGGGTTCCTCAACGACCCGATCGACGCCGCCGGCTGGACCTACGGGCTGTCCGCCGAGCAGTACTCCCTTCTCGTACGCCGAACCTGAGGTGATCTCCATGACTGTGACTCTCGCTTCCCTCTCCCAGCAGACCGGACTCGCCGTGCTCGACCACCTCGAGCAGACGGTGCGCATCCCTGTCGTCGACGGGCTCCAGGCCCAGGGCGACCTCATCGTCATCCCGCTCTCCGTCGTCGCGTCGTCCGTGCGGCCATGGAACCCGACTACCTGGACGGACGTACCGCCCGAAGGGGTCGAACTCCTGCGTGGCGCGGCCGGCGGCAACCCGCACACGCTCGTCGCCGATCCGGGCACCTGCCGCTGGACGGTTGACGTGATGGACTCCGACCGGCTGGCGATCGGCATCTTCGAGACCTCCGCCGTCGCCTACCTGCTGCATCCCGAACACGGAGCAACGGGCTGCACGCCGGGCACGTATGTCATCCGGCGGCAGCGCGAGCACGAGGGCCAGAGGAGCCGCCTCGTGGCGGACTGAATCCACATCGACACCCCTGCGGCGCGCGAACCCGGTGCGCCGCAGGTGGTGCCCGATGATGGGGAGGTCACGTGTGGGACATCTGCGGGAGGTTCGGTGGAACTCGGGTTGAGGGACAAGGTCGCCGTCATCACCGGTGGCAGCTCCGGGATCGGCCTGGCCGTGGCACAGGGGCTCGCGGCAGAGGGCGCGCATCTCGTACTCGCCGCCCGTGTCGGCGACCGCCTGGAGGAGGCGGCGCGCGGCATCCGCGAAGCGCACGGCGTGCGGGTGGTGCCCGTCCCGTGTGACGTGGCGACCGCGGACGGCACGGCGACGCTGATCGAGGCGGCCGAAGAAGGCTTCGGGGGCGCCGACATCCTGGTCAACAACGCCGGGGCCGGATCCAACGAGACCATACTCGAGGCCCCGGACGAGAAGTGGCAGGCGTACTGGGACCTGCACGTCATGGCGGCGGTACGCCTGGCCCGCGGCCTCGTGCCCGGCATGCGGCGACGCGGCGGCGGGGTGATCCTGCACAACGCGTCGATCTGCGCCGTCCAGCCGCTCTGGTACGAACCCATCTACAACGTGACCAACACCACTCTGCCTCTAGTAAGTTTTTTCTAGGGCGCTGACCTGCGAAAATGGTGAGATTTTCTTCTGGATGTGGTTCGCCTCTCAGAGCGGCATGACGTGACTGGCCAGACGTCCCCGTCAGCGATGGCGAGTCAGCTTGGCCGTTGGCCAGATCGTTCCGCCGCTTCGATGAGTTCAGGCCAGTTGTCTCGCCAGTAGGTCGCGACCGTTGAGAGCTCCCACGGGCGGTATATGACCAGGGGCGGCATGTCAGAGTAGCCGGAGTCCGACCACTGAGGATCGTGCGGCTGCCATTTGATGGCCTGCAACGCCTGACCGGGGGTCGCCGGACGCGCCGTCACGGATGCGGCGGACCAGTCGATCAGGCTTTGTACCATCTGAGGGTAGACAAGGGGATGCACCATTCGGTGTCCTTCGGCGCACACTGCGGACGCCAACTCACCTCGACGCACGTCTGACGACGGTTCAAGGACGAGTGTCCACCTGTGGGAGGCATGGCATTGAGGACATGACATCTGGTACGTGCCCCAATTGAGTTCGCCAACCGCGATCATGGCCATGCCTGTCTCACCAGCCATCATGACCCCAACCGTACGCCCCAACGCGCGACTGCTCTACAACCCACGGCATCGTGGATAGGTCGGTGTTCTGCCAGCTCACTCCGCCACACATGGACGAGTCGCGGCGACAATATGCATGCCTGATCTCTCTAGAGAATCGACAATATGCACGCCTGATCTCTCTAGAGAGAATCCAGTAATCCGGTTCACGATAAAAAGTGCAGTCAGGATTGAACCAAAGCCGGAGAACTGTACGTACGGCTTGGCACATTCCATCAAACCCTTCCGAGACAGGGAGACAAGAAATGTCCAAGTCCATTCAGCACGCCCGTACCATCTTCGCCGCCGCCGTGCTGGCATCCGCTGTTGCCACTCTCATCGGGACCTCTAGCGCCCAGGCCGCGACGAAGCAAAAGTCGTGCAGTAGCGTATCCGCAACGACCGGTTCAACGGTAACCGTCAATCGAACACTCCAGGTCACGGGGGCGCGAGTCGCTATCCGCGCCGTTCCCTTGGCGAACGGCAGAGTCCTCACAGTTCTAAGTACGGGGACGCGCGTCAGCAATTGCAAAGTCCTACTCGGAGACAATGTCAACGGCTACACGAACAAATGTGGTCAAGGAGGATTCGAGTGGTACGCCGTGAGCAGGCAGGGTATTAGCGGCTGGCTCGCAGCCCCGTGCGCCCGCATCGTGTTCTAAACAACACGCACGGCAAAACGGCATCTAACAGCCAGGAAGCGGCATCGTGGTCGTACGCCACGATGCCGCTTCCTGGTTTTTAGGGCTCCACGGGGTCTGTCACGGACCCTCTAATCGCCGTCTACCTGGCCAACCAAGAGACCCCCGGTCTCCACGATGAAGCAATCACACGAGCCGCATCCAGGCATTGCATCCTCCTAAATCAGGGGCTTCCCTGACCGTACGGCGGAAACCATGCGTAATCACTTGACTCCGGGGGGATAGTTAAGTTCCGTCCGAACTGATCTCCATACCCGTCAGCGACGGTTTCAAGATCGTTTTTTAGGCGGCTTGCCGGCGGATTTGGACACCCCTTCGGCCTGCGGAGACTCCGGATACGGGTCCTGTTCACGCGAGCGGTGGGGCAGGATCGCGGACGGCTCGTCAGGGTCGGGTGGGTACTCCGCCATGAGGCGGCATCCCGCGCCCGCAGGTGCGCTCTAGTCCTTAATCGTCGCCTGCTGGAGTCCCGCTTCATGGCCGGAGTCATCCCGGCCTCTTCACGGCCTCTTCACGAAGGTCCCCATACCTGGCTGCGTGTAGGTCAGCCCATCCGCGCGAAGTTGATGCAAGACCTTCTGCCCGGTTGCGGTAGCGATCCCGAACTCTTCTTGGAGCTTGAGAACCGAGGGCAGCTTGTCACCGGGGGCGTACTCGCCCGACTCGATCCTTGCCTTGATCGCCTCATAGACCTGGATCCATCGGGGCGTATCTGGCTTCCACTCGATCACGATCAACACGCTATGCACCACCAGGACTGCCAAGCGATAGCGGCATCCCTAGCATGCCTAGCAAGCCTGAAGTATGGTGTCCCCATGGCCAACTCAAAGCCCAAAGGCTTCTGAAGCGGCTGTGTTCCCGACTGCCCAAGTGAAGGCAGGCGATCAAACGCGCATGACCCGACGGGAGGTTCTATGCCACCGACTAGCCCGGTAGGTGCAAACGGGCTGCCATTCTTATCATCCTCCAAGGTCAATCCACACGTGCCCAATGTGGCGCGCATGTATGACTACTGGTTAGACGGCAAGGACAACTACGAAGCAGATGTCAAAGCCGCTGATCAAGCTTCTAAACTGAACCCCTACGCAAAGGACTGCGCACGAGCAAACCGAGCGTTCATCAAGCGGGTAGTAGAATATCTGGCGCGCCAAGGAATATCCCAATTCCTTGATATAGGAACGGGCTTTCCAAGTCAGGGAAATGTGCATGAGGTCGCACAAGAATTCAACCCTGAAGCACGCACCCTGTATGTGGACAATGATCCGGTCGTTGTTACCCACGGGCGCGCACTGCTGGCCACCGATCCGCGTACGAAGATGTTGCCAATCGACCTACGCGATCCCGACTTCCTCTTTTGGTGTGGGGCGTGCGAGGCTGACGCCTTCAGCGTGCTGGACTTTACGCGTCCAGTGGGCGTGCTGGCCGTGGCGGTCTTGCATTTCATCCCGCCCGATGACAATCCGCACGGAATCGTGGCGAGTCTCATGGAGGCTATGGCGCCCGGAAGCTATCTAGTACTGACACATGTATTAGAGGCGCCGAGAACGATTCGCGCTATTAAAGCCTACGAGAACGCGTCGGCACCTACCGTCCTCCGCACGGAAAAGGAGATCAACCGATTCTTCACCGATGCCCACCTGTCGCTGATAGATCCAGGGGTGGTGCGGGTTCCTCTGTGGCAGCCCGACTACATCGATCCCTTTGCGGTCGCTGAGGCTGACCACATCGATTTCTTAGCGGGAGTAGCGACGAAATCGTGAGCGGGCAACGTCATGCGGCTTCTAGCCGGACGCATCGGATGGCAATCGACCTATGCCGGAAACTCGCCAAGCTCCACATCGAGACCGAACTATACACCGACGTCGAAGGCGTCGATGTGGCAATGGTAGCGGTGCCGGTGGACGGCGTTTCTCTGTCCGTGTGGTGCGAGAAGGGGCCGGTCGGATATCGGTTCAAGTGGTGGTCAGGCGATACCACTGATATCGGACTAAAAGTATGGACCTACTGTCACGCCAACGCTCTAGAGAAAGCAGTCAGCCGGATTCACCAACGGTATCGAGAACTACAGGGCATGTCCCAGTCGGGACTATTGAAACTCGCCTGTGCCCCGGTCTCCAACGAGAAGGATTTTCGTACTGGCCGCTGACAAACCAAAAGCCGCCCGAGCCCGCCGTATGCGCCTTCCCCACATTACGGCAGGTTCGGGCCTCTACCTCGCCACCTTTACGGGAGCGCTAGACAGATGCACTGGCACGCCTATACCTGGACCGGAACCGGAGCGGAGCGAGCACGGATGGCAGAACGCCATGCGGAATCGCCTCATTTCATCGACTCACCTCTACCTCCGATTGAAGTAGGCGATTGGCTACTCAAACCTGCAACACGAATCGCCGAGACGTTCTCTTCTCCCTCTCCGGTCGCTGACTGGCTGGTACGTGAGTATCTACAGGTGCACAAGTCATTCCTCTTGCCGGTTCGCATGAAGCTAAAGCACCGCCTTGATTTCGCAATGACACTCCTGTCACGCGCCATGGACGTGCAATGGAACGAATGGCTAAAAGGCGGCATGTTTATTTCTATTGCCGTCGTCTGCTGCCCCAACCGGCATGTACCCCATGCCTGCCCGCTGCGACCCGTTAGCGCTACCTATTCGGAAACCATTTACGTTCAGGATACGACTCCAGGCGAAACGCGAGAATAGATTAATGCTCGAATTCAGGATCGAATGGAAGGCGTCCAATTTCGCCGATACCGAATACGGTTTCGTGGGAAAAGTCAAGGCATTCTCGATCACCAGAAGGCAGACGGGAGAGGGGCGTTGCGTTCTTTCTCCCCGGCTTCCTGATGAGAAAGGGATGAAGCCCAAGTCAGAGGAATTCTTCTCTACGCAGCTGGCCAAGGACCGCGCCAACGTACTGCTTCGTCAGTTCTTGGCGGATCTAGGGCTCCGCCTCGCTAACTCTCCGGTTGAGAGCGAACCTAAGAGACGGGCATGACAAAAAGGTGAATTTCACGATCGAAGGAAACGACTCCTCACAAGTGTCTCCACCCGCTCAGGGACTTACTGCCATCCATGAACTGTACGAACGGGTTAGCGCGGAACTAGAAACCGCTTCTGACCTTCCCGAAGCTTTTGAGCAGGCTACGCAGCTGGCAATTTGTCTACGTCGGATCGCGGATAATGCGGCCCTAAAACGCGCCAAGATTGCAGAGCGCATCCTTACGGATAACGACTTGTCGCTTACAGGCTTGGGGGAAAAGTTGGGCATATCGAAACAGCGTGCTGCCCAGCTCGTGGCTACCGCGCGTAAAAGAGCTTCAGACTAAAGGACGGTCAAGCTATGTCTGCGAAGAACATTATAGATATTGGTATTGATACCGCTGAATTGAGGCGGCGCTACTACGAGGCTGGACAAAGTCTAAATAGAATCGCCAAGTCGCTTGGCGTGTCGGCTACAACGATCGCAAGACGCTTAGAAGCCGCACAAATCCCGCGCCGAACTTCCCGCGAAGCCTTGCGGATTAACCCGCCTCGTCCAAGGATTGATATTGGTATTGATACTGCTGAATTGAGGCGGCGCTACGAGGCTGGACAAAGTGTAAATAGAATCGCCAAGTCGCTTGGCGTGGCGGCTCGGACAATCGAAAGACGCTTAGACGAAGCACAAATCCCGCGCCGAAGTCGCCGCGAAGCCCTACGGCATAGGCGGACTCGTCCGAGGATGGATATCGGAATTGATGCGACCGAATTGAGGCGGCGCTACGAGGCTGGAGAGCTCATAGTGCACATCGCTCATTCGCTCGGCGTCTCTACTACAACAGTCCGCAGACGCATGGTAGAGGCAGGGATTAAGCGCCGCCATCCAAACGATCCACGATCCCGGACCTATCGAAAGAAGGTGGCGTTTAGCGAAGAAAGTGGAGAACAGGTGACCGCAGAGGAAATGACCGATCGCTTTGAAGCGGGGGAGACCTTTGAGGCCATCAGTAAAACGGTTGATATTTCTACCCAGCTCGTCAGGCTAAGAATACGAGAGGTTCAATGGTTGAGATACGAGGCAGCACAACGCAGCGGTGTCAGCAATTCGCCGGTAGAGGCGAATACGGGAGACTAGCCGCCAGAATGATTTACATAATTAACCCTCCTGTTTCGTACCTCATGCGCGAACGGTCAGGGGCGGACCCATGCGCGAACGGTTGCATAGGGCCCTTTGAGGTTGACCCAGCGACGTTCACCAGGACATGCAAAGCATGCGGCTTGTCGCTCACCTGGCCCCCGCTTCAACGTTAACCTGGGTATAGGGCGTACGCGGAGATGTCTCCGTGGAGATAGGTGGTACAAGAAAAGGCATCCTGGCCTATGGGCCAGGATGCCTTTTTCGTTTGTCGTCACACGCCCCGCACTGCGTATGGCGAATTTGCTCTATAGCTCTGCGATGATGGCAATAGTTAGGTTCGCGTAATTGTCTGTCAGGGTAGCCTGCAATCTGGTGCTACCGGAACCCATCGTTTCGTTGGGTAGAGCTTTGGCAGTTAGGGCCTCTGTCCACCTCTCGAAATCACGGCGCCGCTGGTCGGGATTCTCTGCATCACATTGGCCGGTAAGTGCGACCGGAGACGCGTCACTGGCGATAGTCCATGTAATTATTGGCAACTCCTCATTCGCGACGCGTGCTAGAAGCTGTTCGAGCACACTCACGGTCTGCTGCTGTACGTGAAGTTGTTCTAGCGAACCTTCCGACACTTCATGCTCCTTAGTTGTCCGAGCGAATTACCGTGCTTCATGCCCTTCGGGGAGAGTGATCGGTTCTTCCCCGTGCTCGTGGTCGTACATGCCGGCTAGTGCCGGACGAAAGACCGCGAGATGGTCGGGCCATTTTCCGCAGAGAGCCGTACGTGCAGCCGAATCTGTTTGCAGTAGAAACTGCAAATGCCGCAAACCATGCATAAGCACGTCGATGTATCGGGGGATTGGGGCTTCTGTTGCCTCAACTGCTATCGGCTTTCCTACTGCACCCGGTAGAACCGGGCTGATTGGCGCTGCGGTTTGCCATTTATCGCGCACGAACGCGCCACAGCCGATGACGGCGACATAGGTAAGGATCACGGCGGGACCTTCGGCGCGCCAACTTGTCGAGTGCAGGAGCTTCACGCCATCCGACGCATCATTTTCCTGCAAGAGATTTGTAACGGCCGTGTGGGGGTCGCTGTCTTGCCGTATGGCCTGGGAACGCCATGCATCGCGTCCGCTGATTAGCCATAGGCCGACTTCGTCAGCCGATACGGGCCAGACTTCAATGATTACCTCTGTCAGCTTGGTCATCGAAGTTCCTTGTCACGTTTCACGCTGGGCTGTTGATGTCTCTTGCGCTTTTGATGAGTTGGGCAGCACGCGCTTTCGATACTCCGATGCGTCCGCCCAATTCAGCTAGCGACATTTCCTCTTCTCTGAAAATGCGGGCTGCCGAAAGCGCGCGCTGATCTGCCGACGCTTCAAAGAGGCGCCTTAACGTTTCGACCAGTTCCGTCGCGTCGCTGTAAGCGCGGTTATGGTCCGGTTCGGCATGGATCGCCTGAATTGCCGCACCAAAAGCGTTTTCGAGGTCAGCAAGCGCGGCCTGCACTGCTCCGATCGCGCCTTCATTCGTCATGAGCGCCAGAGTACGCGCTTCGTCAAGGGGGGGCTAGACCCTTCGTACAGGGGGCCCTTGACGTTCGTGCAGGGGGGGCTGTACGGTCCAGCGTGTAGTACCCCCTGCACGGTCATCGAGGGGGGCAAGCAGTCGCCGGAGTCAAGTTGCGGATGGGAGTGATCTTGATGGCGAACTTTGAGAGTGTCCACCACTCCCGCGTGATCACGGGCGCTCGCACCCTGGCGGATGTCCTTGACAACGGCACGGATGCCCTGGCTTTGAGCCAGCTGGTAGCGACGGTGCTCCTAGTGGTGATCGTCGCGCTTCACGCGGTTGCGGATCTCTTGGAGAACTGCCCTGACTCGCTGGCCCTCTATGGCTCGCTGACCTCACGACTCGGAAGGAAGTGATCAACATGAGCGCTCGTAACCGGACCGATCACCGGACGCGACTCATTGAGGGCCTACGAGCCCTCGCCGACTTCCTGGAAGATCGGCCAGAGTTGCCCGTACCCGACATGGTGCATGCCACGGTATGCGTCCTGCACGGCAGCGAAGAGGAAAGAAAAGCAGAGGTAGAGCGCATCGGGCGGTTGATCGGTATGCCCCTCAACCCTGCCGATGCGGATCTTGGCTACCACTCGGCGGAGGTGCGCTTCGGCCCTCTGCTGTACGGCGCAATGACCGCTACAGAAGCGCGTCGTGCCAGGACCAACGCACTCATGTCTTACCAGGACTGCGTCTCTCCAGACCTTCCCCCTGGAGCGTGAACGGTGGACATCCCCCTACTAGTGCTCAGCCTCGCGGCTCTCGCCGCCATGGGCGCTCTCGTGCTGTTCGTGGCGCTGGTCTGCGGCATTCGTGCCGACGACCGCCACCGGAACCTCCTGGACCGCCCCCATAGCGGTGCGGAGCGTGCGGCGCGGCGTGTGCTCATGCACGCGCGCCGCCCCCGTCCCGACGACTCCGCCCCCCGCTCGCGTCAGGGGGGGAGGTGATCCCTTTGCGCACATTCCCTCTGACCCCTGTGTGCCTGTGCGGCGCATGTCCGGACCCCGGAAGCAAGCGCTGCCGCAAGTGCCGCGCCCGGTCGGCGTGGCGACGTCACAAGGCCCGCCACGACGGCATCTAGCCGTCCGCTCATGTCTCGCTCACGTGGGGAAGGAGGTGATACCCCGATGAACGTCACGATCCCCGTGGTTGTGCTCCTCGGCATTCTCGTGGTGCTGGCCGTGCGCTTCCTGAAGCTGCGGCTTTGGAGTGTGCTGCTATGCGTCGCGTTCGGTTTCCTGCTGGCTGCAACGGCCGTGGCTCCCGACGTCCGCCGCGCGCTGGGCGCAGTCGTGTCCTGGCTGACCGGCTCCTGACCACCGACCCGAAGGAAGTGATGCCTAGTGACCAACGGCCATCCATACCCCGACCCTGACCTACAGGAGGTCATCACCCGCAACCGGCTCGCACGTCAACTCATCGGCACGTTCGCCCGCTCGACCACGACGCTCGCGGACCTGTGGCAGCACGTCACAGCCGCTCTAGCCGACACGCCCGCCCTGGTCGTGGAGATCACCCGGCTCCGCAGCGAGATCACCCGGCTCCGCCTCGACCGAGCGGACCTCATGGCCGCCGCACGCGCCACCCTGCACGCGCACGCGGACGGCGAACACGATCCCCTGTACTACCTGCGCGACGAACTGTCGGCGCAGCGCGCACGCGCACGGCACCCGCGAGGCAGGCGCGGGGGACGGGATGGCGCCTCATGACGCGCCCGCCCGACCCTGACGAGTCGTCCGCGCTCCCGCTCGATGGGTTCGCCTGGACGGACCAGAATCCGGAGTTTTCGCAGGTCAGAGAGGTGCCCAAATCCGCCGGCGAAGGGCCAGAAAATGATCTTGAACCCTCCGCGGGCGAGGTAAATGATCTTGGCCCGGACGGGGAAGATCAGTTCTTCGACCGGGAATCGGTACCCGACGATCTACCGGCGGACGGGCCGCCGGTAGATCGGCCCGACGACGACGGCGTACCCCCCGACCGGTCAGCGACCGGTCGGGGGCGTGCCCCCATCCTGCCGCCGTGGGCACGGACCTGGATCGGCACCCGCGCCATGCTGGTGTGGTGGAGCAAGGATGCCGCCTACGTGCTCGGCTACCACGCCGTACGTCTGCCGAAGTACGCGGCCAAGGTGGCGATCTACGCGCCGATCGGATCGGTCTCCGGCATCGGCCGACTGTTGAGGTGGGCCAGTGCCGAAGAGGGCAACTGGGCGCTTCGGCAAGCGGCTGCTGACCGCAACGATCCGATGACCTGGCTCAAACTCGACAAGCAACGCGAGCGGCAATCGCGGTGGCGCTGGTCGGTGCTGATCCTGGCCATCCTGGTCAGTGCCACCGCCGTGCCCCTCGTCCTGGCGCTACAGGTCACCGTGCCCGAGTGGGCACGGTGGGCGCTGCTCGCCGTGCTAGTGCCGATCCTTGCCCGTGCTGGACGGCCAGCGGACAAGCCGATCACTGATCGCGTCAGCCAAGGGGCCCGCTACCGCAAGCTCACGGCCGAGCTGGTACGCCGCTCGCTACTCAGCATCGGCATAGGCGCGATCAATGCGGCCGTAGCCAAAGATCAGCACGCGATCAGCTTCCCGCAGGACATCCACCGCGACGGACCTGGACACCTGGCGATCGTCGATCTGCCGTTCGGGGTTGAAGCGGCCGACGTGGTGGCGCGGCGGGGACGGCTCGCGTCAGCCATGCGGCTACCGCTCGATCAGGTATGGCCAGAGGTGGCTAGCGGCCATCCTGGACGGCTCGCGCTGTGGGTCGGCTACCAACCGGCGAGCACGATGGAACAACCGCTCTGGCCGCTTCTGAAGGGCGGCACGGTGGACGTGTTCAAGCCGTTCCCGATCTTCACCACGCCACGCATGGAGATCATCACAGCCATGCTGATCTTCCGGAACTGGCTGATCGGTGGACAACCCGGATCGGGCAAAACGTTCCTGCTGCGGCTGTTGGGGCTGGCCGCGAGCCTCGACCCACGTGCCGAGATCAGAGCGTATGAGTTCAAGGGCGTGGGCGACTTCAAGGTCATCGAACCCGTGTGCGCTGAGTACGGCAATGGCCAAGATGACCAGACCATCGGCCGTGCCGCCGCACTGATCAAGTGGCTGTATCACAGCGAGTGCCAGCAACGCGCGGCCAAGATCAGCCACTACCACGCGCTCGGGATGGCTCCAGAGAA
Source organism: Nonomuraea sp. CA-143628 (assembly GCF_050942315.1). Taxonomy (NCBI): domain Bacteria; kingdom Bacillati; phylum Actinomycetota; class Actinomycetes; order Streptosporangiales; family Streptosporangiaceae; genus Nonomuraea; species Nonomuraea sp. CA-143628. Next base: position 13,174,127 of record NZ_CP192072.1, on the reverse strand, counting down.
CAAGGTCACGCCCGAACTCGCGTCCCGCAAAGGGTCGGGGCTTCACCCGCTAGTGGTGATCTTGAACGAGGCGCAAGAACTTTTCCAAGACAGAACCCATGGTGCGGAAGCCGGGGAGCTGTGCGAAAAGGTGATCAAGCTCGGCCGAGCTCTGGGCGTGATCCTGCTGATAGACACCCAGATCCCGGACAAGGATTCCCTGCCAACCGGGATCACCCGCAACGTCAACACCCGCGTATGCCTGTCGGTAAGCGACCAGGTCGCAAACGACATGATCCTGGGTACCGGGATGTACAAGGCGGGCCACCGCGCCACGGTGTTCGAGCCGGTAGTAGAGGCGGGGTGGGGCATCCTGGTCGGTCTGGGCAAGCCCGGTGCCCGCAGGGGATTCGAGGTCAACGCCGACCAGGCCAAACAGGTCGTCGCCCGAGCGATCGCCCTACGCGTCAAGGCGGGCACCATGCCCGACCCGCACGCCACCCGACCGGACCCACCCACCTACGACCTTCTCGCCGATCTGGCGCACGTGTGGCCGGACGCTGAAGACGCTGCGTGGAACGCCGAGCTATGCACGCGTCTGGCCGCCCTGCGGCCAGAGGTGTACGGCGGATGGAAGTCCGAGCAACTGACGGCGACCCTGAAGCCGCTCGGCGTCAAGGTCGGCGACATCGGCCGACGCATCGACGGCAAGAAGCACACGCGGCGCGGCATCTACCGTGCAACCCTCGCGCAAGCCATGGCGGATCGTGACCAAACGGGCCGTGCGGACTGAGCCTCGGGCGGTGCTTCCGGAAGTAGCTCACCCTGCTTCCGGAAGCACCCCCGCTAGCACCCCAAAACGCAGTCTGACCAGTCAGGTAGCAGATAGCAGGCTGACCGACTGACAACCCGTATTCAGCTCAGGAGGTGGTTTGTTGACCCCCAACACACTCGCTGCCGCCGCAGCAATCGCCGTTCCCGTACTGCTCACGCTGAGCTACGCCTACGCCTGTTACGCCCGACCGTTCCGCGAGCATCGCCGATGCAAGGGCACCGGACGAATCGCCCACCTCGTCGGCCGTGGGTGGCGTTTCTGCCCCCGCTGCGGCGGCACCGGTCTACGCCTACGGATCGGTCGACGCCTGTGGAACCACGCCCGCCGACTCCACCGCGACGGCACCCGTAACGCTTCGGACGCTGAAAGGAGGTGATGTCGAACGAGCAACCCAAACAGTCGTAAACAAAAGAAAAGAGAGAGGGTGATAATCCCCACTCCTGAAGAGTGGGCCGAACGCCAACTAGAAAACGCGCCGACTAGGTCAACTCGCTGGGCTCGTGAGGTAGCGCAAATCTACTGCCTAGAAATAGCGGCTGACCAATAACCAAAATAGCCCCCGCTTGCTCGACCGCAAGCGGGGGCTATTCGTGCTCTGGGATATTGGCGCTTATGGCACCATGCTCTCATGTTCTTCATTGAAGACCGGCTCAATTTGATCGGGGTGAAAGCGAACGCCTCGACCCGCTGGGCGGATGATAACTGCTGACAGGCTCTTTGCGATGGCTTCATGTTTCTGCTCTAGGGTAAAGTCCGGCTCGTTCCATCTCTTTTCCAGGTCTACGATCACGCGTCGTCGGGATTGCTGCTTGTTCTCGTATGTGCGCTTTTCGCGCTTTAGTTGAGCCTCACGCGCTTCCATCCTCGCCAAGCTGGGGAAGTAGCGCTCGGCGGAGTATTCGCCTGCTTCATAACGCTGGGTGGAGTCGTTGATGCGTTCTTGCAGATCCGCCAATTCCTTTGCTTTGGGCCATGGTGGCTGCTCTTCGCCTTCCTCTTCTTCCTTCTGGAATTGAATCCTTCTGTGGTCGGCGATGACGAGAGCTGTGATGTAGTCGTTGATGGGTTTGGCGATACGGGAGGTGCCGCCGCATCCTCCCAGTCCTTTGCCGGGACATATGTAGAGCTCCACCCTCTTGCCGTCGCGTACCCCAAGCGTGCCTGACATTCTGGCATTGCACTTTCCGCAGCGCAGGAACGGTGAGAGGAGGTACTTCGTGCGTGAGCCGGTTCCCGTGGCTCCGAGACGTGATGGGGCTTGGGGCTTGGAAGGCTTCCATTTCTGGCACACCTCTTCCCATTGTTCTACCGTCAGGATGGGGTTCCATTCGCCTCGCACGGGGTTGCCGGATTCATCCCTAAGGATCTCCCCGTCATAGGTGCGGATGCCGCAAATGCGCGGATTCGTGAAAATGCCATTGACGGTTGTCGAGCGCCACTCTGCACCGGAGACCGTGGGTATTCCGCGTTCTTTCCATTCTCGCGCAATAGTTACTGCACTTACTCCTCCTCTGATTCTTGGGAGCTCTCGCAGGATGTGTGCTTGCTCTCTTTTGTTGACAGCCTTTCTGTCTTTCCGCCATCCGAAGGGCCGAAGAGGGCCACCGTTGTTCTTTCCCTTTAGTGCGGCATGCCGCTTTCCGGTAGCGACTCGGCGAGAGGTGTTCCGGGATTCCTGGTTTCGCTGATTGACCAGCCCGCGCGCTGCCGAAATACCGGCGTCCGTCGTAAGGTCGATATTGCCTGTCAGGCTGACCACGTACGCGCCGTAGTGCTCGACAACCTCAATGAGGTCTTCCAAGATTCTTGGATCGCGTGTTGCACGATCGAGATCGGCTACAGCCAGAGCGTTGCATTCGCGGCGGCGTAGGCCGGTAAGGATGTCTTCCCAGTCGGGGCGAACGACTCGATACCCATATGTGCCATCAGGCAGCGAAATTCTGGTCTTCTTGTAAGATGAAACGGCGTTTTCGGGTACTTCCCGATCGATCCGCCCCCCGATGCTCCGAACGAGGGCACGGAGATCCGTGAGCTGATTGGCTAGCTGATCTTTTCTGTCGGCGGATTCTCTCGCAGACAAGATCCAAACGAGCTGGTCAGGGTCCCGATCGATGAGTGTGCGCCCCTCGACTCGGCGCGGTGAGGTGGTCATGTCTCGGAGTATGCACTAAAAGAAGCGTGGCTAAGGCCGCGCTGATGATGTTCTCCAAGACGCTGTCGACTGAGGTCATCGACCACAACATCCGGGTGAACTGCGTCAACCCCGGCCTGGTCCTCACCCCTGACTGGGTGAAGACCGCCAAGCAGCTGACCGCGGACAGCGGCGGGGACTGGCAGGCGCACCTCGACGAGATCGCGCGGGAGCACGCGCCGATCAAGCGGTTCGCCACCCCGGAAGAGGTGGCGGATTTCATGGTCTTCCTGTGTTCGGAGCGAGCCGGCTATTCGGTGGGCTCCACGTACTTCGTCGACGGCGGGATGCTCAAGACGGTGTGAGCCGGGGTCAGGTGAAGTGCGCCTCGGCTCGCAGCCTGCCGGCGGCGTCCTGGACGCTCAGCTGCCCCGACTCCGGCGAGCCGGTGACGACGAACGGCTCGCCCTCGAAGACAGGACGGCGCAGGCGGTAGGTCAGACTGGTGATCCGCCGCCCCAGGGTGTGCCGTCGGGGCAGCTCGGCCATGAGAACGGCGAGCAGCGGGCCGTGCACGACGAGGCCGGGGTAGCGCTCGACTTCCGTGCAGTAGCGCTGGTCGTAGTGGATGCGGTGGGCGTTGGCGGTGAGCGCGCTGAAACGGAACAGCAGCGGGGGCGTGGCGGTGACCGCAAGCCGCCACGCGGCATCAGCACCGGCGGGACCAGCGCCGGCGTCAGCGTCAGCCGAGGCGGGGGCGGGGGCAGCGGCCGGAGCCGGCTCTCCCGGTTGCGGAAGTGTCTCGCCGGGAGTCGCTCCCTCGGTCGGCGGAAGCGTCTCGCCGGGAGCCGCCCCCTCGGTCGGCGGGTCCGAGCGGTAGACCAGGTCCTGCTCGTCGACCAGCCGCAACTCCCCACCCTGCCGGTACTCGTACCGCACCGTCACGAACAACAGCTCTCCCGTCCGCCCCTCCTTCGGCGTGACGGCCGTCAGCTCAGCGGTCCGTACGGCGGGCCGCCCCATCTCCAGCCCCCGCCGCGCCCGCATCCGCCCGCCGGCGATCATCCGCCGCCGATGCGGGATGGGCGGCAGGAAGCGCCCCTCGGCCGGATGGCCGTCGAGGCCGAGGGCGGCCTGCGGCGGCCACTCAAGGAAGTACAGCCACTGCCACGGCAACGGCAGCGCCTCACCGGCGGTCGGCGGCGCGTCGAGAACCGCCGCCAGGGCCGCCGCGGGCTGGGGCGAGATGACGTCTTCGCTGGTCACGGGCTTGGGCTGCCAGTCGCGTAGGTAATCCAAGAGCGTCATTCGCCTACCACCTCTTGAGCGCGCGACCGGGCCACCACGGCAGCGGTTCGCCCGGCACCTCATCGGTACGAGGCTATCGGCGAGGCGGGCGACGAACGGCAGGTGGTCGCCCCCAACTGACCCGGACGGGCGGCAGGTGGTCGCCCCCAACTGACCCGGACGGGCGGCAGGTGGTGACCCGAACCGGCCCGGACTTCCGCCAGGTGGTGACCCCAACTGGCGGAAGAGCCGTCCCGACAGCACCAGGGACGGTTAGTGTCACTCCGGACACGAGGAGTGATGATGACCATGCTGGCGCGGGCCGTTGAGCTCAAGGCCGAGCTGATCCACTTTGCCACCTCCGGCAGGTTCGAGCGCGAGCTGAGCGGGGTGCTCGACCGCTTCTACGCCGACGACCCGCCCACCGACGAGGCCGCGGCCTTCCTGCCCATCGACTACTTCGCCCACCAGCACCCGCTGACCGGCGGCGACACGGTCATCGACCGGTTCCTGCGCGAGCGGCCCGACCTGGCCAGGGCCGAGGTCGAGCTGCTGTCGAGCTGGAAGGAGGTGGTCGAGGGGGTGTTCGAGGTGCGGGTGGTCGACGGGGCGGCCGTGCGGCTGTTCAACCTCGTGGACGAGCTGGTCTACCGGGCATTCTCCAACCTGGGCGAGGCGGCGTTCGGAGAGCTGCGCCCAGGCATGTACGTGGTGGGCAGGCTGCTGCCGCTCGGCCTCGACTGGCTGATCAGCGGCACGCCGGCGGTGCACGCCGCCGCCGCGCGCGACACGCTCCTGTCGGTGGCCGCGCACATAGCGCTGGAGCATCCCGACTGGGTGTTCCGCAATCCGGTGCTGCTGACGCAAGCCAGGGAACTGCAGGGCGAGCAGCGCCGGTGCTTCATCAGTCACTTCGGGGCCGACCTGGTCGTGCTGCGGCCCGCCGAGCTGGCCGACCGTATCCGCGGCTATCTGGCCTACCAGTCGGGTCGCCTGGGCGGCCCGGCGCCGACCACGCAGGAACTGCCCGTACAGATGGACGGGGCCGAGACCGTGGCCCTGATCTTCGACGAGGTGGCGGGACTCGGTTACTACGCCGACTTCGCCAAGCTGGAGGAGGTCTTCCTGAACCCCGGTTTGGTCGCCAGGCGGCCCTATCGCGAGCTGGTCAGCTCCTACCTCAGGGGCGACGCCGTCTCGCCGGTGCCGATCCGGCGGCTGGCCGAACGCGATCCCGAGAAGGCCGGCGCGGTCTTCGCGAGACTCCTGAACAAGCGCGGCTTCGACTGGGAACGCAGCGGCGAACTGCTGCTGCGCACCCACAAGCCAGCACATTTCACCGCCCGGCCGCTGCCCACGGTCATACCGGTCACCGAGGCCATCGCCGAACACGTGGGAGCCGCCTGATGGTTCCCGAAGGTCAGGAGGCCTTCTCTTCCGGGAGCGGGATCCACTTGTGCGCCCAGATGACCAGCTCGTCTATGACCGGGCGCAGCTCCTCGCCCATCTCCGTCAGGTGGTACTCGACCCTGACCGGCGAGGTGTCGAGCACTCGCCGCTCGATGAGCCCGGCCGCCTCCAGCTCCCGCAGGCGCCGGGCGAGCATCGTGTCGTTGACCCCGGGGATGGCCGCCTTGAGCGCGGCGTAGCGGTGCGCGCCTTTGAAGATCACTTGCAGCACGGCGCCCGACCACCGGGCGCCGATCAGTTCGAGGGCGGTGTGGAACCTGACGCACACCGAATCAATGCTCACGCCGCAGATCTTACCCAACTGCCGCTCCATTTGCTAAGAAATATGTAGTTACTCAATAATGTTGAGCGACTAGATGTCTGAGACTGAGGAGCGCCACATGTCCAAGCCCGTACTGCAGGTGGTCATCGCCAGCACCCGCCCCGGCCGCGTGGGCAGGGTGATCGGGGAGTGGTTCTACGAGCGGGCCGTGGCCGGCGGCGACTTCGACGTCGAGCTGATCGACCTGGCCGAGGTCGGCCTCCCCTTCCTGGACGAGCCGAACCACCCCAGGCTCAAGCAGTACGAGCACGCGCACACCAAGGAGTGGAGCGCCATCGTCGAGCGCGGCGACGCCTACGTCTTCGTGACGCCCGAGTACAACCACAGCTTCAACGCCGTGCTCAAGAACGCCCTCGACTTCCTGCACCATGAGTGGCAGCACAAGGCGGCCGGGTTCGTGAGCTACGGCGGTCTGTCCGGCGGCACCCGCGCGGTCAACAGCCTGCGCCAGGTGGTCAGCACTCTGAAGATGATCCCGGTGGTCGAGGCCGTCAACCTGCCGTTCGTCCCGCAGTTCGTCGAGGACGGCACGGTCAAGCCCAACGACGTGATGACCGCCGCCGCCGACGCCATGCTGGCCGAACTCGCCAAGCTCACAGGCGCCCTACGCCCCATGCGCCTCTCGGCCGCCTGACCCGCCTGACCCGCCTGCCTGCCGGGCCATGCGGCAGGCGGCTTATGGCGGGCTATTCAGGCTATTTCAGGACTCGTCGTCGTTGTCGATCAGATTGTCGAGCACGCGGGTCACGGCGTCACCCAGTGGGCGGAACGCCTGGCTGAGCGCGTTCGCGAGCGGACCGAAGATCTCCGTCACCTCGTGGATCAGGTCTTCGGACTTGCTCTCGGGAGGCGCCCAGCGCATCGCGTCGGCGCTCAACGTCTCCCATTCGTCGACGACACCGTCGATGGCGTCGAGGACATGGTCGGGATCGCTCGGCATGGCCCTCCTCCAAAGCGCGGGAGTGGGATAAGGCCACGGTACATCCAGTGCGAAATGTGACGCCAGGACGTCAGGCGGGGGATCGGAGACGTCGGGGCGTCGGGACATCCGACGGGGATGGAGACGTCACAGCGACGGGACGTCGGACGGAGATGGAGGCGTCAGGACGTCAGACGGGGATGGAGACGCCCACACCGCCGCGCGTCTGGCCGCCGTACCTCTCCTTGTCGGCCGCGAGGTTGAGCGGCCGGATGCCGCTGCGCGCGGTCAGCACCTCTTCGGTGAGGAGCGAGGCGGGCACCAGCCACGAGACCTCGAACTCCAGGCCGTCCGGGTCGTGCGCGTACAGGGCCTTCGTGGTGGAGTGGTCTGAGGCCCCGGCCAGCGCGCCCAGCTCGCTCAGCTTGGCCGCGATGCGCTCCAGCTCGTCGAGCGTGTCCACCTCCCAGGCCAGGTGGTAGAGGCCCACGGTGGACCGGCCGGCGGCGGACTGTCCCGCCTGCTCGCCGATCTGGAACAGACCGAGGTCGTGGTCGTTGGTCGAGCCGGACGCCTGCAGGAAGGCGGCGCCGGGCATGCCCATGACCACCTCGAAGCCGAGGGCCTCCCGGTAGAAGGCGACGCTGCGCTCCACGTCGCGTACGTACAGGACCGCGTGGTTGAGCCGCTGGACCGGCATGGTGAACCCCTTTCGGCGGAAGCTACCTCTGAGTATATGAGAGTTCAACTAAAATGGGCGCATGACCCGATGGCTGGACGATGACGAGCAGCGCACCTGGCGCGACTTCCTGGCCGCGACCCAGTTGGTGAACGAAGCGCTCGACCGCCAGCTCCAGCGCGAGGCGGGCATGCCGCACACGTACTACATGATCTTGGTGGCCCTCTCGGAGGCGCCGGAGCGGTCGATGCGGATGAGCGAGCTGGCCAACAGGGCGCAGAGCTCGCAGAGCCGGCTCTCCCATGCGGTCGCGCGGCTGGAGGAGCGCGGCTGGGTGCGGCGCCGGCCCTGCGACTCCGACCGCCGGGGCAGCTTCGCCGCGCTCACCGATGAGGGCTTCGCCGCGCTGGCCGCCGCCGCGCCCGGCCACGTGGAGGAGGTACGGCGGAGCCTGTTCGACGTCCTCACCCCCGAGCAGCTGGGACAGCTCGCCGAGATCTGCGCGGCGGTGCGCGACACGCTGGAGCCGTAGCGCGAACCGGTGTCGAACACGCTGGCGCCGTAGCGCGAAACTGTCCCCGCGACGCCGTACGGTTCTCCCGGAAGTCGAACGAGGAGAGCGGATGCACGACACGGATGAGGCGCTGTTCAGGGCAGTTCACGGGATCGCCGGCCGCTTGGCCGGGCAGCCGGTGCCCGTGGTGATGGACGCCTTGCTACGCCAATTGCCCAAGGCCCCCGGCCTGGACATGGCCGAACTCCGCCGGATCGCCGAGGAGATCAGCGTCGGCAGAGACCCCTCGGGCTTGTAGCCCCGACGGACCTCGACACAGCCTGGGAGCGGGCTCGGCTTTCCTGTGGGCCCCGACGGAGCCCGACAGGACCGAAAGGACCCGACGGAGCCCGGCAGAGCGCAGGGCCCTCTACACCCGAGCGGCGAGCAGCGATGGACCGTGCCCGGCCAAGAAGACGCACGTCACGGCGCCCAGCCGGTGAGGCGGAGGACCGTGCCCCTGGAAGGCCGCCGACCCCGGTCGGCGGATGGGCCCTCCCGTGCCTGCCGTAAAAGAAAGACCCTTAAAAAAACCCCGAGATCACATCAGGGTCGGGTCAGGGGCGGCGCCTGATGTGAGGGTGGGCCGGGCGGCGGGAAAGTAGGGCCATGACCGCAAAGAGGCTTTATCCCATCATCGCCTGCGGGTCGATCGTGTTCGCGGTGGTCGGGATCGTGGTCGGGCAGCTGGTGCTCGACCCCGGCCTGAACCCACTCAACGTGACCGTCAGCGAATACGCCGTGTCCGACCGCGGGGGCGTCACGGAAGCGGCGATGATGGTGCTGGGCCTCGGTTCGATCGTCCTGCTGAGGGCGCTGAAAGCGGCGAACGCACCGGTGCGGGGGCTGCCGGAGCGGTTGCTGTGGGTGTGGTCGGGGGCGCTGATCGTCGCCGCGGTCATCCCGACCTCGCCCATCGGCGCCGACCTGACCCTGACGGCGGAGATCCACCGTTACGTGTCGGTGGCGGCGTTCGTCAGCCTGCCCGCGGCGGCGGCTCTGCTGGTGCCCCGGCTCACGGCCGACGAGGCGTGGCAGCCGGTCGCGCGGACCGTCGAGTGGCTGGCCCTGGCGGGCGGGCTCGGGGTGCTGGCGGTCACCTATGTGGCGCTGCCCGGTGAGCGGGTGATGATCGGGTTGGTGGAGCGGTTGCTGCTGGGCGCGGAGGTGGCGTTGCTGGCGGTGCTCGCCGCGTGGTTGGTACGGCTGGCATGGGGCCGGGCCATCCAGCGACCTGCGGATTTCCGGACATATCATAGATTTGTCGCGAGTCGATCTTAAGAACCGCCGCATTTGGTGCTATTCTCTCCCGCGATCTTCTATCCGGGAGCGGGCGTCATGGCATCTGGCAGATCCATCAGATTCAAGATCTCGACGCTGCTGGTTCTCCCACTGGTTTCTCTGGTCGGACTCTGGGGCTTCGCTGCCAGCACGACCTCCGGTGAGGCCATGGGCCTGCTGAAGGTCGACACGATCTGGTCCGGAGTCATCAGCCACGCCGACTTCCTGGTCTACACACTCGAGCAGGAGCGTCTCGCCTCCGCCGAGGTGATCTCCGGCGGCGTCGCCGACCCCGCCCAGCTGGCCGCCACGCGCGGCAAGGTCGACGAGGTCAAGAAGCGGCTCTCCGACGGGGGCCTGTCGGAGACGACGCAGGCCGCCCTCACCCCTGAGATGCAGGGGCGGCTGAAAGAGGTCTTCACGGCCATCGACCGCCTGCCTGAGATCAGGAAGAAGGTCGACAGCCGCAAGCTGACCCCCGGCGCGCTGATCACCGAATACTCGGAGGTCAGCGACGCGGTCCATCACCTGTACCCGTCTCTGACGCTCGGCACGGACGTCGAGCTGGCCCAGCAGGCGCAGGGTCTGATCGCGGCCAGCGAGGTCCGCGAGCTGCTGAGCCGCGAGCACGCGCTGATCATCGCGTCCAACGGCAAGCCGTCCATGAGCGACATGCACATGCTCGCGAGGATCGACGGCACGCGGACGTACATGTTCCCCAAGGCCATGGCCAACCTCGACGCCGAACTGCGGACCCCGTTCGAGCAGGTCACCGAGTCCGCGCGCTGGGCCGCGATGGAGCGCGCGCTGGACGGCTACGTCTCGGGCCGGATGCTCGACCCGGCGGTCTGGCGCGGCATGGCCGACCCCGAGCTGAAGGACTACACCCAGGTCATCTGGGACAACGGTGACCGGCTGCTGGCCCGGATGACGCCGGCCGGCATCGCCATCCTCGTACGGGCCGGCGTGGCGGGCGTCCTCGGCCTCATCGCGGTCGCCCTGTCCATCTTCATCTCCATCCGGGTGGGCCGGCGCGTCAGCCGTGAGCTGGCGGCGCTCCGCCGCAACGCGCTCGACCTGGCCGAGATCCGGCTGCCCGGCGTCGTGACGAAGCTGCGGCAGGGCAAGAACGTCGACATCCCGGCCGAGGTGCCGCCCATCAAGATGTGCGACGGCGCGACCAGCGAGATCGACGACCTGGCGAAGGCGTTCGACAGCGTCCAGTACACCGCCGTGGACGCGGCCGTCGAGCAGGCCAAACTGCGCCAAGGCGTCTCCGAGGCGCTGCGCAACCTGGCCAGGCGCAGCCAGTCGCTGCTGCAACGCCAGCTCAAGCTGCTGGACGAGATGCAGCGCGAGACCGAGGACCCGGAGGCGCTGTCCCGGCTGTTCAGGATCGACCACCTGACGACCCGCATGCGCCGCCACGCCGAGGGCCTGGTGCTGCTGTCCGGCGGCTCCGCCGGGCGCAGGTGGCGCGGCGTCATCCCGGTCGAGGACGTGCTGAGCGGCGCCGCCGCGCAGGTCGAGGAGTACACCCGGGTCCGCGTCTACCCGATGCCGGAGTGCGGGGTCTCCGGCGCGGCCGTGGCCGACCTCATGCACCTGTTCGCGGAGCTGATCGAGAACGCCGCCGCCTTCTCCTCGCCGGGCAACGAGGTCTCGGTCCGCGGCGAGCTGGTCGGCAGGGGCTTCGCCGTCGAGGTCGAGGACCGCGGGCTGGGCATGACCCCCGAGGCCCGGCAGGCCGTCAATGAGAAGCTGGAGAGCCCACCCGAGTTCGAGGCGTCGCAGACCGAGCGGCTCGGCTTCTCGGTGGTCGGCATGCTGGCCGCCAGACACGGCATCACGGTCACGCTCAAGCCCTCCCCCTATGGCGGCACCACCGCGATCGTGCTGGTGCCCACAGCGCTGATCCAGGCCCTCCCGACGCCGGTGCGGATGCCCGAGCTGGAGTCTGTGTCCGTCTCGGTGGTCAGGACGCCTCAGGAAAGCAGGACGCCTCGGGACGGCAGGACGTCTCAGGACGTCCGGACGGCTCACGACACGACGGCCCCCGGCCAGCTGCCCCGCCGCCAGCGCACGGCCAAGCACGGCCCTGAGCGGACCCAGGAGTCGGCGCTGCCCCGCCGGGTGCGGCAGGCCAACCTGCCGGAGCAGCTCAAGCAGTCGCCACCCCCCGAGCAGACTGAGGCACGCTCGTCCGAGAGCCGCTCACCGGAGGAGGCGAGGGCTCTGCTCTCCTCGCTCCAGTCGGGCTGGCAGCGCGGGCGGCAGGACAGCGATCAGGATGGGGGATCCCAATAGTGACCCATGGGCCAGACGAGTGGGTTGACGAGGAGGCCGGCCCGGTTGTGCGGCCGTACGCGGTGGCCAGGGGGCGCACCAAGTCCTCGGCGCCCGAACTCGACCTGCTGGCGACCGTGTCGTCGACCGGCCTGCCGGTGCCCGCCAAGGCGGAGCTGAGCGGCCAGCACCGCAGGATGATGGACTGCGTCATGGCTCAGACCAGGCCGGTCGTCGAGATCGCCGCCGAGCTGAGCCTGCCGGTGGGGGTGGCCAGGGTACTGCTCGGAGATCTGCTCGACTACGGCCTGGTGTCGGCCCGGCCGCCGCTCGCCAAAGCGACGACCCCTACGGAGAGCCTGCTCAGAGAGGTCATCAACGGTCTGCGGGCCCTTTAGTCAGCTGAGGTCATCAACCGTCCGCAGGCCCTTCAGTTGGCTGAGGTCATCGTCCTCAAGGAGTGCTCGACCAGCGTGACCATGACCTCCTTGGCCGAGGTGCGCCGCCGCACGTCACAGAGCAGCACGGGCACGTCGTCGTCCAGGTCGAGCGCGATCCGCACGTCGTCCACGCTGTGCCGGTCGGCGCCGTCGAAGCAGTTGACGGCCACCACGAACGGCGTGCCGCGCTGCTCGAAGTAGTCGACGGACGGGAAGCAGTCGGTCAGCCGCCGGGTGTCGGCGATCACGACGGCCCCGAGCGCGCCGTAGGACAGCTCGTCCCACATGAACCAGAACCGTTCCTGCCCCGGGGTGCCGAACAGGTAGACGACCAGCCCTTCGCGGATCGTGATACGGCCGAAGTCCATCGCGACGGTGGTGGTGGTCTTGGCCTCCACACCGTCGAGATCGTCGACGCCGACGCCGCGATCGGAGAGCACCTCCTCCGTGCGTAACGGCCTGATCTCGCTGATCGCGCCGACCAGCGTGGTCTTGCCCACGCCGAACCCCCCGGCGATCAGGATCTTCAGCGCGACGGGGTCCTCAGAGAGCACGGAGTCCATTGATCACTTCCTTGAGAATGCGCTCATTCGGACGCGGCCCCTTTTCCGAGGGGGACGTCACCGAGATGAGGCCGTGGTCACGCAGGTCGCCGAGCAGCACCCGGACGACGCCTACGGGCAGATCGAGCTCGACGGCCACGTCGGCCACCGTGATCGGGTTACGCGCTGCCCGCAGGATGAGCAATTGCTCGGGTTCGAGATCATACGACTCCGGGTCGCCGACGACGGAGACAATCGCCATAAGGTCGAACGCCTCCCCGGAGGTTCTGGTGCGCCCGCGAATGAGGGCGTAGGGCCGGACTACCGGCCCCGCGTCCTCGTCAAGCCACCGCGGGGGCTCGTTCATGACGATGTCGCCCTGGGGTTGGTGGATATGTGCTGCCCCACCCGCTTGACGAGCATCGCCATCTCGTAGGCGATGTGCCCGACGTCCACGTTGGCGTCGGCCAGCACGGCCAGGCAGGTGCCCTTCCCCGCCGCCGTCACGAAGAGGAACGCCGACTCCATCTCGACGATGGTCTGGCGTACGTCCCCGCCGCCGAAGTGCCGTCCAGTGCCGCGGGCCAGGCTCTGGAACCCGGCGGCGACGGCCGACATGTGCTCGGCGTCCTCGCGGGTCAACCCCTTGGAGTAGCCGACCGCCAGGCCGTCGGTCGACAGGATGACGGCCTGGCGTACTGCTCCGACCCTGGTCGTCAGGTCGTCGAGGAGCCAGTTCAGCTCACCGGTGTTGGTCGTCGGCACACTCATGCCTCCCCCTCCTCATTCGCTTCTTCTCGGGCGCGTTGGGTTCCCCGCTGGTAGGCGGAGAACAGGTCCCGTACCTCATCGGGAGAGCGCTCTGTCTTCTTCTCTTCCGGTTCCGGCTCAGATGATTCGTCCGTCTTGAGCTGGGGTGCCAGATTTGCCTGTTTCACTCGCCGTGGCAGCCCGGCATGCGTGCCGTTCACCACCGCGAGCGTCTTCTTCTTGGTACGGCTGGGCAGCGCGGGCGCTTCCCCGCCGCCGCCCGCCTCGAGTGCGGCCTGGTCGTGGACCAGCCCGCGCGGCACCAGCACGATCGCGGTGGTGCCGCCGAACGGCGAACGGCGCATCAGCACCTGGATGCCGTGCCGTTCGGCCAGCCTGGCCACCACGAACAGGCCGAGCCGGTCACTGTCGGCCAGGTCGAACTCCGGCGGGTTGGTCAGCAGCGCGTTGAACGCCGCGTACTCGCCCGGAGACAGCCCCAGCCCTCTGTCCTCCACCTCGATCGCGTAGCCGTTGCTCACCAGATCGCCGCGGACGACCACGGTGGTGGTGGGTGGAGAGTAGATGGTGGCGTTCTCGACCAGTTCGGCGACCAGGTGGGTGAGGTCGGCGGCGGCGGCTCCGTCGAGCGCGCTGCCGGGCATGGCCTCGACGGTGACCCTGGTGTAGTCCTCGACCTCGGCGATGGCCGCCCGGACGATGTCGACCGCGGGCACCGGCTTGCGCCAGGCCCGGCCGGGTGCGGAGCCGGACAGGATGATCAGGCTCTCCGCGTGACGCCGCATGCGGGTCGTCAGGTGGTCGAGGCGGAAGAGCTCTTCCAGCCGGTCAGGGTCGTGGGTACGGCGCTGCATGCCGTCGAGCAGCGCGAGCTGGCGGTGCAGCAGGCCCTGCTTGCGCCGGGCGAGGTTGAGGAACACCTGGCCGATGCCGCGGCGCATCGCGGCCTGGCTCACGGCGGCGGTCACGGCGGTGCGCTGCACGGAGCCGAACGCCTTGGCCACGTCGACGATCTCGGCCGCGCCGCTGACCTTGAGCGGCTTGGCCTCCTTCTTGACGTTGACCTCTTCGCCCCGGCTCAGCCGGTCGACCAGGCCGGGCAGCCGGTTGTCGGACAGCTCCACGGCCGCGGACCTGAGCGCGGCCAGCTCACCGGCGAGGCGGCGGCCGAAGCGTACGGAGATGATGATCGAGGCGAGCACGGCGATCAGCCCGAGGCCGCCCGCGGTGCCGATCTTCACCATGGTGCTGGTGGCGGCGTCGAGCGCGCGCTCGCTCAGCACCTCGCCGGACGACGCGCCGAGCTTGTCGAGCTGCGCCGTGAGCCGGTCCACGGTCGAGTTCCACATCGCGCCGTCGGCGGGTGGGGCGCCGCTCGCGATGATGCGCGCCTCCATGGCGGTGAAGTCCCTGAACGGCTCACCGGCGAAGATCTGCTCGTACGGCCTGCGGAGCGCCGTGTCGAGCCCGGCCTGGCCACGGGCGCTGAGGAAACTGCGGGCCGCGACGTACTCGGTGAAGGCCGTGAGCTCCGGCTCGGTGAGCCGGCGGTCGATGAGCGCGCCGCTGAGCAGCGCGTGCTCGCGGGCGATGATCTCCCGGGCGTTGCCCATGGCCTGCAGCGACGACGCCTGCTGGAACAGCGGCAGGTCGGGCACCGAGACGAGCTGGTCGTAGAGCCGGAAGATGGCGTCGAGGACCCGGTTGTACTCGTTGAGGCTGGTCAGCCGGGAGCTGATGCCGCCGTCGATGTCGGCGCGGATGGAGCCGAGCCGGTTCAGCTCCGCGGTGAGTGTGTTGAGCGAGTCGCGCAGGTTGTCCTTGATCGCGTCACCCGCTGTCACGGCGGACTTCTGGAAGTCGGCCACGGACTTGTCGGTGCGGGCGCGCTGTGCCCCGAGCTCCTGGGTGAGTTGACGGGTGGTGACCGCCACGGCCGATTGGGCCCGCTCGGCTTGGAGCTGTAAGCCCAGGTCGGTGGAGGTGATGCCGATCGTCTGATAAAGCGTGTTGGCTCTTAGAAGGGCCTGGCCGTCACCCACGGTGAGATTGAGGGCAAAGCCCCAGAGCGCACTCAGAGACAGGAGGGGTAGCAACAGCAATAAGAAGATCTTGAACCGAATTGACCGGTTATGCGAGCCCATGTCCCAACCTCGGAGTCGAGGGGTATTTGCACACTCTGTGTAAACACACCTCCGGAAGATCGCACAGGAGACTAGCACCGATTATGCTTCCGGCGCAGTGGGAGGAACGCGTTGATTAGCGTGATTACTGGGGCGAGTGCCGGCATCGGCGCCGCGGCGGCGGCCGAGCTGTCACGACGGGGGCACCGGGTGGTGCTCGTCGGTCGGGACGAGGCTCGGCTCAAAGCCGTGGCCGACGGATTGAGCGGGCCGGAAGCCGATGTTTTGACCTGCGACTACACATCGCTTGACGACGTCCGTAGGCTCGCGGCGGTGTTGCGTGAGCGTTATGACCGAATTGCCGTACTGGCCAACAACGCGGGCGTCATGAGTCCGGGGCGCCAGATTACTGTGGACGGTCACGAGCTGATGGTTCAGGTCAACCATCTCGCCCCCTTTCTGTTGACCGATTCTCTAACGGATCGGGTCGACAGGGTAGTCACCACTTCTTCACGGGCGGGCAGAAGCGGCCGGCTCGACCCGGACGACCTGTCGCGTGAGCGGCGACGATGGAACGGCTGGCTCCAGTACGGCGACACGAAACAGGCGAACGCCCTGTTCACGGTCGGGTTGGCGGCCCGGGGGGTGGCGGCCACCTGTTTCCATCCCGGCGTGATCCGCACCGGGTTCGCGGCGCAGACGTGGATCATGCGGATGTTCCTGGCCGTGCCCGGCTACGCCAAGCCGCCCGAGTACGGCGCGCGCACGCTGGTTCACCTGGCCACGCACGCCGACGGCGAGCGGCGCGCCGGAGCCTACTTCGCGAAGCGGACCCCGGAGCCGGTCCCGTCCGCGATGTCCGACCCCGCCCTGGCCGAACGCCTCTGGCAGGCCAGTCTCACCGCCCTGAAGAGCTGACACTCGGCAGGCCGGTCTCAGCGCCCTGAACCGGTCTCAGCGTTTCGAGCGGCTGACGGAGCGCAGCCAGAGCAGCCCGACCAGCGAGATCACCAGGATCCCGGTCCACACCAAGATCGTGTAGATGTGCACCTGCGCCTCGGTGACGCCGGGCACCTTGCCGATGCGCAGCAGCTGGAACTGCCACACCTGCCCGGTCAGTACCAGCGTGATCGCGATGGCGATGGCGTCCATCGAGTCCCACAACGCATGGAGCAGCGAGACCCCGAGATAGGCGAGCACCACCCGCCCCTTGAGCCGGCCCCCGGCGGAGAAGAGCACCCCGCCCACGATGGCCGTCCACAGGCCGTGGCCGACGGGCGACAGGACTCCGCGCACCACCTCGGTCTCGACGAGCTGCGACAGCGACAACCCCGTCGAGGTGAAGAGCGAGTTGAAGGCGTACCCGGCGCTCTCCAGCGCGGCGAACCCGAAGCCCACGGTCGCGCCGAGCACCAGGCCGTCCTTGGTCGTCCGGCGGATCAGATGCCGTGAGACGAACATCAGGGCCGCCAGCTTGACGCCCTCCTCGATCAGGCCCACCGTCAGGTACACCAAGAGCGCCGGCCGGAGCAGCCAGCTCTCCAGCAGGGACGCGCCGAGCACGCCCAGCGCGCCGCCGGTCACGAACGCGCTGAACATCGTCTCGACCGTCACCTCGGGCGACTGCGCGCGCCCGTAGGCCCAGGTCACGAACGTGACCGGGACCAGGAAGCTGCCGAACAACACCACCATCGGCACGAGGTTGGAGTTGGCGGTCCACGCGGTGACGATCACACTCGCCACCCAGAGCACGAGGCCGATCAGGAAGACGCGTAGCCACGGCCTCACGTCGGCAGTTCGCTGATGGCCCGATGGGCGGCGGTGATGGCCGCGTCGGCCCGGGAGGCCGGCACCGAGTCGCAGTTGGCGATCGCGATCCTGCCGAACCGCCGGCGCGCGAGGTCGGCGGGGAACGGGCCGTCCGGGTAGAAGGAGTTCCACGGGCGGCAGTACTCCGGGGCGTACCCGTGGCCCCAGCGGTTGACCGTGATCGCCTCTATGTCCGTGGCCGGGTCGAAGCCGCCGGGACCGAGCAGCCGGGTGAGCTGGTCGCGGATGGTGTACTCCAGGCGGCTGTAGGGCGTGTTGAGCAGCTCGTTCCGGCCCGTGGCGGCGCCCGCGGCCGGGCCCAGCTCCGAGCGGCACGTGGCGGCCAGCATGCGCACGTTGATCGGGTTGCCGGGCTTCGTCGGGCAGTCGTAGCCGGGCATGGTGACCGGGTGGTCGAGCTCCGACAGGCACCAGTAGGCGCCCGTCCAGCGGGTGCGGTCGATGCCGAGACGCTGCCACGCCTCCCAGTCGCGCAGTTGCACCATGGCGTCCACCACCGGCATCTTGACCGCGTCGCGCAGCGCCTGCTTCTGGTCCTCGGGCAGGTCGGGGACGAGGTAGGGGATGACCATGTTCCAGCAGGCCATGACGACCGCTCCGGCGCGGACCGTACGCACCCGGTGGCCGTCGAAGTAGCCGACGGTCGCCGTGCCCGCCGAGTCGGGCGGGCCGTCGTTGCGCGCGCTGACGGCCGTGCTCGACAGCCGGAAGCGGACCCGGTTCGCGGGCAGGTCGAGGCGGCCGTAGTCGAAGGAGGCGGTGGTGATGCCGTCCATGGAGGTGGAATCGGCGAAGCCGGGGATCATCCGGCCGACCATCATGCGGACCAGCGCCTGGTTGCCCTCGGGGAAGTGGTAGATGTTCGGGTCGGCCGCCTTCCACTCCTTCTTCATGCTGGGCGAGCTGAACCGCGAGGGCTTGCCGCCGTCCAGCCCCAGGCCGCCGAAGCCGGGGTAGTCGCTGCCCCAGGCGTCGATCGCGCCGAACGTCTGCGTGCCGTACCCCCACATGACGCTCGGCATGGTCCGGCAGAACAGCTCGACGTCGGGGTGCACCTGGCAGACCTTCAGCAGGAAGTCCGAGTAGGTCAGCGCCGCCAGCCGCTCCTCCTTCCGCTCCCGCGGCAGGCCGGGGAACCAGTCACGCGGCTTGTCGTACAGCATGACGAGGTCCTTCTTGGCCTGCTCGGCGATCGGCAGCCCCCTGACCCACTCCTCGGTCCGCGTCTGCGGGGTGATGCGGACGAGAGCGTCCTTCCTGAACGTCTCCCGGTCGCACATCACGCTGCGATGCATCCCGAGCCCGCCGTAGAGGCGTTGGTCGAAGTACCGGTCGAACCTCTTCAGCTCGATGCCGAGCCGGTCGAGCAGTTTCTTGCCTTCGGGCGTCCACACCGAGGGCGTCCGGAGCGACCGCGAGCCGCCGCAGCCGACCAGCACACCGCTGCGGCCGGCCGGGTGGAACTCGTTGCGCCGCGCGTGCCCGCCGATCTCGTCGTGGTTGTCCAGGATGAGGATGCGGGCCCCGGGGTTCTGGCGGTGCCACTCGAAGGCCGCGCTCACCCCGCTGATGCCCCCGCCGACCACCACCAGGTCGTAATGCTCGCCGGTGGGCACGGGCGTGCCCGCGTACTGCCAGAAGCGGCCGTCGCGGAGCGCGTGGGCGACGCTGAGCGACTCCGGGGTGCCGCCCCGCAGTCCGGTCAGGCCCGGCGGAGAGACCTCGGCCCGGGGAACGCCCGGCGGATAGGTCTCGCCCGACCCCGGCGGGCCCGGCCGCGACGTACAGCCCGCCGACACTCCCAGAGCCAGCGTGCCCACCGCCATGGCGACGCCGTCCAAGAAGTCGCGGCGCGAAATGGGCCGGTCCATCCCGAGGTCGCGCGCCGAGCGCGCGTTCATGTCGCTCATGCGCCGATCCTCAGGACTCCGGGTAAAAGCCGCGTCCTGCCGCGCAGTGCTTCGAGAAACATTTTGCGTGACCTATTACCGCGAATGCCTGTTTGGAGTAGCGTCCGAAATATCACGACGGGGGGAGTCCGGGTGGTCGGCAAGCAGGGCAGGGTCACAGGCAAGATCGGCCCTGGCCTCGTCGGCGAGGTCATGGTCCCGGTCAGAGGAGGCGTGGAGGCTTTCTACGCTCATCCGACCGTGCCTGACGAGGAGTTCTCCGTCGGAACGATCGTGATCGTGGTGGACTACTTCCCACCGCGAACGGTCTATGTGGCCCGAGCACTCGTCTAGGGAGGCCCCCGATGTCCCCCGAGCTCCTTCTTCTCGGCGGCGGCATCCTCGTCGCCGTCATCGTGCTGACCCTGCTCTTCAAAGCCGTGTGGCGGGTCGCCGAGCCCAACGAGGCCCTGATCATCTCGGGTCTCGGCGCGCGCCGACGCGGCGAGGGCCCGGACAGCCTCGGCTTCAAGATAATCACCGGCAAGGGTACGGCGGTGCTGCCCGGCTTCCAGACGGCCAGGAGGCTGCGCCTGGACACCAGGGCCGCCAACCTCCAGGTCTCCTGCGTCACCCAGCAGGGCATCCCCGTGCACATCCGCGGTGTGGTGATCTACAAGGTGGGCGACGACCTGTCCTCGATCGCCAACGCGGCCCGGCGCTTCCTCGACCAGCAGGACTTCATGACCGGCGCGATCCACGAGCTGTTCACCGGTCACCTGCGCTCGATCATCGGCAACCTCACGGTCGAGGACCTGATCCTCAACCGTGAGCGGCTGACCAGCGAGACGAGGGCGTCGGCCGCCGACGAGATGAGCAAGCTGGGCCTGATCGTCGACTCGCTGCAGATCCAGGAGATCGACGACGAGACCGGCTACATCGTCAACCTCGGCAAGCCGCACGCCGCCAAGGTCGCCTCCGTCGCCCGTATCGCCGAGGCCCAGCGCGACCAGGAGGCCACCGAGGCCGAGCAGGCCGCAGCCGCGCGCAAGGCGGCCGCCGTACGCGAATCCAAGATCAAGCAGGCCGGTTACCAGGCGGAGATGGACCAGGCGGCGGCCAGGGCCAGGCAGGCGGGGCCGCTGTCGGAGGCGACGGCCAGGCAGGAGGTCGTCGTCCAGGAGACCAGGGCCGCCGAGCTGGAGGCGCAGCTGTCGGAGCAGCGGCTGCAGTCGCAGGTCCGCAAGCCCGCCGACGCCAAGGCGTACGAGACCGTCACGCTCTCCCAGGCCGAGCGGGACGCCCGCATCGCCCAGGCCGAGGCGGAGGCGCGGGAGACCGAGCTGCGCGCCGTCGCGCAGGCCTCCCAGGTCAAGCAGGCCGCCGCGGCCGAAGCCGAGTCCGTACGGCTGCGCGGTGAGGCCGCGGGCGCGGCCACCAAGGTCGCGGGAGAGGCCGAGGCCCAGGCCGCCAAGGCACGCGGGCTGGCCCACGCCGAGGCGGCCAAGGCGCTCGGGCTCGCCGAAGCGGCGGCCGCCCAGGCCAAGGGCCTGGCCGAGGCGCAGGCGATCAGCGCGCGGGCGCAGGCGCTGAAGGACAACCAGGAGGCGGTCATCGCCCAGCAGCTGGCCGAGCGCTGGCCCGAGGTCGTCGAGGCGGGCGCCAAGGCGTTCGGCAACGTCGACCACATGGTGGTGCTCAACGGCGCCCAAGGCGTGGAGGAGATGCTGGCCAAGGCGCTCACCCTCGGCGGCACCGGCCTCGGCCTGGCCAGGGCGCTGCTCAACGGCGCGGCACCGAACGGCTCCGAACCGGAGTCCTCCGGCAAAGCGCAATAGACCGGCCCGCCGTCACGAACAGCTGAGCCGGGAAGTCCCTACGTCATCCAGGGGGAAGCAATGGACTTAGTTCTCACCGGCGTCATCGTGGCTCTGGCACTTGTCGCGATCGTCGCCTTCAAGCTGATCTGGCGCGTCGCCGAGCCCAACGAGGCGATCATCATCTCCGGCTTGGGCGCGCGCGGCAGGGAGACGCTCGGGTTCAAGATCGTCACGGGGAAGGGCGCGCTGGTCGTGCCGGGGTTCCAGACCGCGCGCCGCATCTCGCTCGACAGCCGGGTCTCGCCGCTCGAAGTCAACTGCGTGACCAAGCAGGGCATCCCCGTACACGTACGCGGGGTGGTCATCTACAAGGTGGGCGACGACTTCGCCTCCGTCGCCAACGCGGCGCGGCGCTTCCTCGACCAGCAGAAGACCGTGGACGACAAGACGCACCAGCTCTTCTCCGGGCACCTGCGCTCGATCATCGGCAACCTCACGGTCGAGGACCTGATCATCAACCGTGACGCGCTCACCAACGAGATCCGCACCTCCTCCTCCGACGAGATGAGCAAGCTCGGCCTGATCGTCGACTCGCTGCAGATCCAGGAGATCGAGGACGCCACCGGCTACATCGTCAACCTCGGCCGCCCCCACGCCGCCGCCGTGTCGGCGCTGGCCAGGACCGCCGAGGCGCAGCGCGACCAGGAGGCCAACACCGCCGAGCAGGAGGCCCAGATCAAGAAGGCCGCCGCGATCCGCGAGGCCCGCATCCAGCAGGCCGGCTACCAGGCGGAGATGGACCGGGCCGCGGCCAAGGCGAAGCAGGCCGGGCCGCTGGCCGAGGCAACCGCGCGCCAGGAGGTCGTGGTCCAGCAGACGACGGCCGCCGAGCTGGAGGCCGTGCTGGCGGAGAAGCGGCTGGAGGGAGAGGTACGCAGGCCGGCCGACGCGCGGGCCTACGAGCAGGTCACCATAGCCGAGGCGGACCGGCGGGCCGCCGTGGCGCGGGCTCAGGCCGAGGCGGAGGGCATCCGGCTGCTCGGGGAGGCCGAGGCCGAGGCGACCAGGCTGCGCGGCATGGCCGAGGCGGACGCGGCGCGGGCCAAGGGCCTGGCGCAGGCCGACGCCATCAAGGCCCGCGCCGACGCGCTGGCCTCCAACCAGGAGGCGGTCGTCGCCCAGCAGTTGGCCGAGCGCTGGCCCGAGGTGGTCGAGGCGGGCGCCAAGGCGTTCGGCAACGTCGAGCACATGGTGGTGCTCAACGGCGCCCAGGGTGTGGAGGAGATGCTGGCCAAGGCGCTCACGCTCGGCGGCGCCGGCCTGGGCCTGGCCAGGACGCTGCTCAGCCGGCCCGCAGCGGAGACGCCCGTCGCCCCCGCCCCCACGCCCAATGGAGCAAACTCCGAAGTCGTTCGCGAATCACCTGAATTGCGCGAATAGCGCCGTTGCTCGGCTTGTTACTCCGCGCTTCCTCTAGCGTTTTATTGTAAGTCGCTTTAGGGGAGTGGAGAATTCATGCTTAAGGCTCTTTCTCTCATTTGTCTGAGCATGATGGCCATATCGGGATGTGCTGCCGACGAGGTCGTGGGCGCGCCCCTGCCGGACGTGCCCCCGGCCGCCGACCCGTCCGGCACCACGCCCGCCGACCCGTCCGCCATCCCGTCCCGGTCCGCGCCCGGAGCGGCCAGGCTCCGGGCCGGCCTGCTGCCCACCCCCAAAGGCATGAGCTTGGCCTACGGGCCGGAGGCCGGGGCGTTCGGCTCGCTCAAGTCCACCAGGCAGGGACTCGCCGCCGTGCGCCAGGCCAAGCTGGACCGGCCTGAGTGCGGCGGGGCCGGTCAGCTGGACCTGAGCAAGCCCGAGGTCGCGGAGGCGCCCGCCGCCGTGGTCGCGTTCTCCTCCGGCAGCGACTCGATCACCCAGGCGCTGGTGTCGATGCCCGCCTCCGCCTTCCCCGCGCCGCTGCCCGCGCAGTGCGCCGCCTACGGGGCCGACGTGCACGGCACGCGGGTGACGTACCGTACGCGCGACCTGGGCATGCCCACGCGGGGCGAGGAGTCCCGGGCCTACCTGACCACCGCGTCGGGCGGCCACCGCGACGCGCAGGTCGGCTCGGTGGTCATCCGGCGCGGCAAGGTCATCATGAGCATGCTCGTCGTCGGCCGGAAGGTGGCGCCCGCCGACCTGTTCGAGCTCGCCGGCCTGGCCGACCAGAATCTGGCCCGCATCACCAGATAATCCCACCGCCGGTCACCAGGCGGTCGTGAGGCGTCTCACGGACAGTCCCCTGCGTTGCGGCGGGAGAGCGGCGACAACTCCACTGGCCAACAAGACGCACGTCATGGCGCCCAGCCACCTCCACCGGAGGAGCGTGCCCCTGGACAGACCCCAGCCCCGTATGGCGTTTGGGGCTCACCGGGCCGGCCGTAAAAGAAAATCAAACAAGCACGTGATCGTCCGGCCGGCCCACAAAGGAGAATTGGGCGTTCCGGGTCAGCTTGATGTGGTCGGCCTGCCAGGTGTGCATGGAGGCGTCGGCGCTGCGCCAATAGACGAAGTTGAATCGGTCCGCGGAGTAGATCTTGACTTTGTCCTCCTTCAGCCTGCGGACCAGGTGCGTGTCCTCGCCCCGGGTGATGTCCGCGAAGCCGTACGACCGGAACATGTCCGCCTTGCCGAGGAACGTCCCGCCCTGCACGAGGAACGAGTACCGGTGCTCCAGCCCCGGCAGCCGCAGCATCGTGGTGTTGAGGCCCTCGAAGTAGGAGTAGTGGGCGCCCTTGCCGACCAGCTCCGCGTCGGTGTAGTCGAAGGCCCTGACCAGGTCCGACAGGTAGTGCTCGCCGTACAGGTTGTCGTCGTCCATCTTGGCGATCAGGTCGCCTTCGGCGGCCTCGATGCCCAGGTTCATGCAGGCGCCCAGCGACAGCTCGGCCGAGGCGGGCAGGACGACGACGTCGGAGATGCCCGCCATGCGGGCCTTGTCGGCCACCACCACGGGGTCGATGTCCAGGCCGTGCAGGACCATGACGAGCTGCAACGGCCGGTGGATCTGCTTGGCCACCGAGGAGATCGCGTGCTCGATCTGCGCGGCCCGGTTGGTCGGCAGCACCACGGAGATCGACCGGGCCATGGTGGAGACGGGCCGTCCGAGGAACTGGAGAATCTGGTCCACCCGGTGGGTGAACAGGTGCTTGTCGAACACCTCGCGCATCGCCAGGTGCCCCATGCGGGCCCGCAGTTCCGGGCTGTTGATCAGGTGCAGCACCTGGTTGTACGACTCGACCGGCTCGCGGGCGATCGGCAGCAGCTCGCCGAACGTCTCCTCGATAGCCCTGGACCACCCGGAGACGACCGGCGTGGAGCAGGCCGACAGCTCGAACACGCGGCGCGCGCACATCGTGGGCGAGTCGAGCACCGAGTTGACGTTGAGGAAGACCTTGTACATCCGGTAGGCCGCGAGCATCTGGTCGTAGGGGAGCTCGCCCACGATGTGCGGGCGATACTTCTCCGGCCAGGCGTACTTCTCGTCGACCTCGCCGTTGCGGGCGAAGATGTGCAGGCCCAGCTCGCGGATCGGGTCGATGACCGTCTCCATCTGCTCGCGGCGCTCGGGATGCTTGTCGCGGAAGTACATGCCGGCGAAGACGACGTCGTGCAGGCGGCCCTGCCGCTGCTGGATCGGGTTGTGCACGCGGGGCTGGGCGGCGAACTGGAGCACGTCCACCCGATCGTGGCCCAAAGTTTCACGATATTTCGGCACCATGTCACCGTCGCAGGTGAACACGTAGTCGAACAGCTTGGCCGTGTCGATGAAGAACTCGAAGTTCGGCGGGTCCTCCTTGTTCCAGAAGACCGTCGGGATCCCCTCGGCGCGGCACCACGCCACGAGGTCGCGCAGCGGGTCCTTGGGGGCGTTGGTCCCGGTCATCTGGTAGCGCCAGCGGCCCTGGTTCCCGTGCCAGGCCGACTCGCAGAACAGCAGGTCAGGCCGCTTCTCGGCGAAGATCGCCGGCCAGTCCTTGAGCCCGAACTCGATCTGGTCCCACTCGTACTTGAACGCCAGCCGCGAGAAGTCGTCCAGGATGACGGCGACCTTGAGGTCCGGCCGGTTCACCGGCCCGGCCGGCCACTTCACGGTCGGTACCTCGACCTGCGGTGGCCGGTGGTTGGCCGCCGCGACGGCCAAGGTGACCGGGATCGGGGCCTTGGGTGCCCGGTCCTTGGACCTGACCGCCTCCAGCACCTTGCCCGGGCTCTTCGACCCCAGCGCCTCGCCCAGCTTGAACGTCCGCTTGGCCTGGGTGGCCTCCAGCTTCCACGTGGCGTAGGCGGCCTTGGCCTCGGCTATCTCCAGCCGTCGGCGCAGCTCCCTGATGTCCGCTTCATAGCGCTCGACGAGCTTGCGCTCCTCGGGCAGCCAGTTCACGGGGCCGAGTCGCTGGTACGTGGGCTCTTCAGGGGTTTCGGCCATGGGGATGCACGCCTTATCGCTTAGCGGAGGAATGTCATGGTACGGCGGGGACCGTACGGAATGAGGGGGTTATTCGGAACGCGCACCCTGTGCGGCGGGCGAGAGGTTGTCCCCCTTGAGCCAGGCCGAGATGACCCGGGCGATCCGCGGCCCGGCGGCGCCGTCCCACAGGGGCGGCAGCTCACCCGACGGCGTCGTGGCCCCGTCGGCCAGCGCCTTCTCCGCCGCGGCCGGCAGCAGGGCCGGGGTGACCAGGCGGTTGGTCCCATGCGTGATCGTGATCGGCCGCTCGGTGTTGGGCCGGACCGTCAGGCACGGCACGCCCAGCATCGTCGTCTCCTCCTGCACGCCGCCCGAGTCGGTGACCACCAGCGCGGCGCCCCGGACAAGTGAGAGGAAGTCCACATAGCCCAGCGGCTCGATCACTTTCACCGAGGGACCGTCGACCAGGCCCGCCTCGGCCAGCCGGGTACGCCCCCTGGGGTGGATCGGCACCACGATCGGGATCTGGCGGGCGACGTCCAGCACGGCCGAGACCAGCTCCTTGGCCGCCTCGGGGGTGTCGACGTTCGCCGGGCGGTGCAGGGTCGCCACGGCATAACGAGCCGGTATGTCCAGCCGGGCCACCACGGGCGCCGGGTCCTGCGCGGGCAGCGCGGAGAAGAGGCTGTCGATCATGGGGTTGCCCACCAGGTGCACCTTGGCGGCGGGCACGCCCTCGGCCGCCAGGTGCGAGAGCGCGTCGGGCGAGGTGGCGAAGAGCAGGTCCGACAGGGAGTCGGTGACGATCCTGTTGACCTCCTCCGGCATGCCCCGGTCGAACGATCGCAGGCCCGCCTCGACGTGCGCGGTGCGTACGCCCAGCTTGGCGCAGACCAGGATCGCGGCCAGCGTCGAGTTCACGTCGCCGTAGACCACCACCAGGTCGGGGTCGTGCTCCAGGACGACCTCCTCCAGGCCGACGAGCAGCGCCGCGGTCTGCTTCGCGTGACTGCCCGAACCGACGCCCAGATTGGCCACCGGCTCCGGCAGACCGAGGTCGGCGAAGAACACGTCGGACATCAGCGCGTCATAGTGCTGACCGGTGTGGATGATGCCCTGCCGCACGCCGAGTTCACCGAGTGCCCGCACCACCGGGGCCGCTTTCACGAAGTTGGGACGGGCGCCCAGAACGTGCAGGACCAGGGGGTTCTCCCTCATTGACCTCGCCTTTCATAGCGGAAGGGAAAAAACGCTGCCTATGGTACGGTCACCGCGTGGCATCCGACGCCAGTCGTGAAGACTCCCCAAGACCAAACGGCAAGGTTTCCGCCAAGTCCGCTCGTGCCGGTGTCGGCGGCCTTATCAGGGGCTTCGTGCAGCACCCGATCATCGTCTCCCGCGTCGTCGTGACGAAGGTGAAGTCCGATCCGGTGCGCGTGGCCCAGGCGGCGGCCGAGGCGCTCCCGCCGGCCCTCCGTCCCGTCGTGGGCAAGGTCGCCTGGCCGGCCGCCCGCCGGGCCAGGCGCGCGGTCCGCAAGTTCAGCATGCGGGTGCTCAAGGGGCCGTGGAACGAGGCCAAGGAGCACTGGGACCAGGGCCGGGTCAGCCAGGCCGCGGCCGTGCTCGAAGAACACACCAAATACCCCTTCGTCAAGCGCAGGGCCGCCTACTACCGGGGTGAGCTGGCCGCGATCAGCCCCGACCCGATCCCGCCGCAGCCCAAGGTGGCCGTCGTGGACCGGGTGGCCGGGCGGGTCCTGCACTGCGTGACCAACGCCCTGCCGTACACACAGGCCGGCTACACGGTCCGTACGCACCGCATCGTCATGGCGCAGCAGGCCAAGGGCCTGGATCCGCACGTGGTGACCAGCTGGGGCTGGCCGATGCTGCAGGGGCACGCCGACGCGCCGCCGTTCGAGGAGCTCGACGGGATCCCCTACTACCGGCTGCTGCCCGACGGGCACGGCGAGATGCCGTTCGAGACCCGCGGGCGGATCATCAAGGGCGCCGAGGGCGTCACCAAGCTCGTCGCGGAGCTGCGGCCCCAGGTGCTGCACGCCGCCACCGACCACCGCAACGGCTCCATCGCGCACGCCGTACGCGAGCGGACCGGCACGCCGTTCGTCTACGAGGTCCGCGGCTTCCTGGAGGAGACCTGGGCCTCCCGCGACCCCGGCCGGATCGGCAGCGAGCGCCATGTGCTCCAGCGCGAGCGCGAGGCGTTCCTGATGCGCGAGGCCGACGCGGTCGTCACGCTGGCCGAGACGATGGCCACGGAGATCGTCGAGCGGGGCGTGCCCAGGGAGCGGATCTTCTTGGCGCCCAACGCGGTCGACGACTCGCTGCTCACGGCCTCCTACGACGGCGAGGCGTTCAGGGCGAGCATGGGCATCGCGAAGGACGAGATCGTCGTCGGGTCGGTGTCCAGCATCGTGGGCTACGAGGGGTTCGCGACGCTGCTGCGGGCCGCGGCGCTGCTGCGCGACGAGGGCACGCCGGTGCGGGTGCTCATCGTGGGCGACGGCACCGAGCGCGAGAACCTGCTGGAGCTGGTCGGCGAGCTGGGGCTGATGAGCGCGCTCCTGCCGGGTCGTGTGGGCCCGGACGAGGCGCTACAGGCCCAGGCGGCCATCGACATCTTCTCCTGCCCCCGCGAGGACCTGCGGGTGACCCGGCTCGTCACGCCGCTGAAGCCCGTCGAGGCGATGGCGCTCGGCAAGCCGGTCGTGCTCAGCGACCTGCCCGCGCTGTCGGAGCTGGTCGGATCCGACGGCGCCGGGCTGCTGGTGCCGCCGGGCGATCCGGAGGCGCTGGCCAAGGCGCTCGCCGCGCTCAGGGAGGATCCTGCCAGGCGCGCGGCGATGGGTGAGGCGGGCCGGGCAGAGGTGGCCGCCAAGCGAACTTGGGGCCGAGTCGCCGAAACTTACCGGTCTCTCTACCGCTCCATTACCGAACGATGACCTTCAGATTGGCTGTCTGTTGTGACGGGTTCGGTCGCATTAGGCGTGAGCTAGGTGGACTTGAGATAGCCTTTGCGACCATGAAGTGTTGTTTCCGGCTCTCTAAGGCACTGCTGTGACAGAAATCGACTTGGCGGTCATCGGCCTGGGCTACGTCGGCATGCCGCTCGCCAAGGAGGCGGTCGCGGCCGGTCTGCGGGTCGTCGGCGTGGACGTCGACCCCCGCAAGGTCGACGCGCTCAACGCCGGTCAGTCCTACATCGATGACCTGACCGACGCCGATCTCGAGCACATGCTGACCAACGGGTTCAGCGCCACGCTCGACGAGTCCGTGCTGGCCAAGAGCAACACGATCGTCATCTGCGTGCCCACTCCGCTGGACGAGGACCACCGACCGGACCTGTCCGCCGTCGAGGGCGCCACGGGGTCGGTCGCGCGCAATCTGAGCAAGGGCACGCTGGTCGTGCTCGAGTCCACGACGTGGCCGGGCACCACCGACGAGGTGGCCCGCCCGATTCTCGAGACCTCGGGCCTGGTCGCGGGGGAAGACTTCTTCCTGGCCTTCTCGCCGGAGCGGATCGACCCGGGCAACCCCAAGTTCGGGCTGCGCAACACGCCCAAGGTGGTCGGGGGCTACACGAGCACCTGCCGCGACCGCGCGACGGCGTTCTACGGTCAGTTCATCGAGCAGGTCGTGCCGGTCAGCGGCACGCGCGAGGCCGAGATGGCCAAGCTGCTGGAGAACACCTACCGGCACGTCAACATCGCCCTCGTCAACGAGATGGCGATCTTCTGCGACGAGCTGGGGATCGACCTGTGGGAGTCGATCGAGGCCGCGGCCACCAAGCCGTTCGGCTTCCAGAAGTTTCTGCCCGGTCCCGGCGTCGGGGGGCACTGCATCCCCGTCGACCCGTCGTACCTGTCGTACACGGTGCGCAAGCTCGGCTACCCGTTCAGGTTCGTCGAGCTGGCTCAGGAGATCAACGAGCGGATGCCGTCCTATGTGGTGGCACGGGTACAGCGTCTGCTCAACAGGCATAAAAAGGCCGTAAATGGCGCCAAGGTGGTTATGCTCGGCGTGACCTACAAGCCGGACATCGCCGATGAACGGGAGACCCCGGCCCTGCCGGTGGCGCGTGCGCTGCTGGAACTGGGGGCCGAGCTCACGTTCGCGGACCCGCATGTCAAGGAGTGGTCGGTCGACGGCACCCCGGTGCCCCGTGAAGAGGACCTGGCCGAGGCCGTGGTCGGCGCCGACGTGACGCTGCTGCTGCAGCAGCACGCCGCGTTCGACCTCGACATGGTCGAGGCTAAGGCCAGGCTCGTGCTCGACACCCGCGGTGTTCTCACCGAGGGTGAACGCGTCGAGCGGCTGTAGCGACGGAGGGCTGCGCGCAGTGCACGTGCTCGTCATGACGGTGGTGCATAACCCCGAGGACGCGAGGATCCTGCATAGGCAGATCCGTGCCCTCGTGGATGCAGGTCATGAGGTCACGTATGCCGCCTCGTTCACCGCCCACGGGGTCGTGCCTCGTCCTTGGGTCAACGGCGTCGACCTGCCCAGGGCCGCGCAGCGTAAGCGCGTGGCCGGGGTCTGGGCCGCCCGCAAGCTGTTCAAGCGCATGCGGCGCAAGGTCGACATCGTGCTGATCCACGATCCGGAGTTGCTGTTCGCGATCTGGGGCGTGCGCAACCGCCCGCCCGTGGTCTGGGACGTCCACGAGGACACCCCGGCGACGCTCTCCCTCAAGCCGTGGCTGCCGTCGCTGCTGCGGCCCCCGGTACGCTTCCTCGCCCGCATGCTGGAGGGCACGGCCGAGCGTCACCTGCACCTGCTGCTGGCCGAGACGGCCTACGCGGGCCGGTTCAAGCACGCCCACCTGATCGTGCCGAACGAGACCTGGGTCCCCGACTCGGTCACGCCGCCCGGCGACGACCGGGTGGTGTACCTGGGCTGGCTGTCCAGGGCCCGGGGCGTGATGGAGGCCGTCGAGGTGGCCCGGTTGCTCCAGCCGTACCGGGTGGCGGTGGAGCTGATCGGCTACGCCGACCCGTACAGCCGGCCGATGCTCAACCAGGCCGTCACGGAGGGCCTGCTGGAGTGGCGCGACTTCATGCCCAACGACGAGGCGCTGAAGCGGCTCGACGGCGCGCTGGCCGGGCTCTCGCTGCTGCACGACGAGCCGAACTACCGTCACTCGATGCCCACGAAGATCGTCGAGTACATGGCCCACGGCATCCCGGTCATCACGACGCCGTCCCCCCGCGCGGTCGAGCTGGTCGAGCGGTATGACAGCGGCGTGGTCGTCCCATGGGAGGATCCGAAGGCCGTGGCCCAGGCCGTACTGACGCTGAGGGACGACGTACGGGAGCGGCGGGCGCAGGGCGCGCGCGGCTACGCGGCGGCCCGCGCGAACCACCACTGGCCCAACTCGGCCAAGAGGTTCGTGGCCCAGCTCGAATCGTGGGCCGGCGTCAAGAACTAGCGGTTTATCCTCGGCAGACCATTAGGGCGGTAGGTTCCCCAACGTGCGCTGGCTTCTCGTGCTCCTCGGCGCCGCGATCCTGGCCGCGGTCGCGGCCGTGATCGTCGTGCTGCCCAAGAGCGATCCTCCCAAGAAGGCGGCCCAGCAGGTCAAGGCGACGCCGACCCGCGTCGAGCCCACGCCGAAGGTGAGCGAGTTCACCGACCAGTGTGGATCGTTCGAGACCAAGGAGAAGGCCCCCTACGCCGTCACGGGCTACTGGATCACCCCCAAGTCCAACCGCTGCACCTGGCGCCACCAGCTGGAGGACATCCACAACCTCGGCGGCGACACGGTCATCAGGATCGGCTACGGCCTGCAGTTCCGTTCCACCGACGACGAGGGCCGCGTGCTGACCAAGGACGGGCAGCTCGACCCTCTCTACAAGGACTGCGAGGAAGACGGCCGGAGCTGCCGCGACGCGGCTGAGCGCGACCTGAAGGCGGCGAACCCGAAGAACCGGATCGCCCGTACGTACGCCTACCGCACCGACGAGTCCTTCGGGCCCGGCCTGTTCCGCTGCTCCCAGATGGAACGCAAGATCGCCGTGGGCAAGCGCGTGTACTTCCGCGTGCTCACCCCGATGGACGGCGGCTCCGACGACGCCACCTGCGACTTCACCAAGGCCAAGCCGTACGACCTGATCCTCATCGCCGGCTCGGACACCGACAGCCTGACGCAACTCCTCGACCTCGGCGACCAGTTCGGTGTGCGGGTCTTCCCGGCGCTGCCGCTCGCGCCGCGTGACCCCGAGACCCCGACCAGGGCCAACGACAAGCACATCGACACACTTCGGACGCTGACCCGCCGCATTCTGCAGGACTACGGCGTGCGCTTCGCCGACCGCGCCTCACTCGGCGGCGTCTACCAGCCGTTCGAGGTGCAGATGGGCGACACACTCGCCGACAACCCCACCCTCACGGTGTACGCCGAGCAGCACCAGATCGTGGAGCAGGAGCTGCCGGGCAAGCCCATCCTCATCAGCCCCTACCTCGACGCCCGCAAGCGGGTCCCGTTCGGGCAGACGCCCAAGCAGGTGGCCGCGGCGTTCGTGGCGCTGGCCAAGACTGGGGTGGGTATCATCGCGCCGCAGGACAGCCGCGGCACCGGCAAGGTGGGCCTGTTCTGGCCCGACCAGCGCGACACCGAGGTCGACGAGCGGCTGCGCTCCGTCGTGGGCGAGACCACGTACGGCACCGCCTACCACGGCTCGACGCGCGACTACTACCGCGAGATGTCCGCGGCCCGCGACCAGATGCTCCAGGCGGGCTTCAACGTGGAGCTCTGGGCGAACGTCGAGGCGTTCGAGCCCTCCGGCGATCGCCCATGCGCCCCGCAGGGCACCCGCGGCCAGACCGACAAGAAACGCCTCGACCAGGCCGTCACCATGGCCGGCAGGTACGTTCAGAAAATAGTCTCCTACATGTGGAGCGACTTCCTGACCTGCGGCTCCCCTTCGCTGGAGACGCAGATCAGCCAGGACTGGCAGCGCCCGATCGCGGTGGACGCCATCCGGCGCTCCCGCGACATCCAGGACGGGGTGGAGGTGCGCGGATACAACCTCAAGAACGGCACGATCACCCTCCAGTACGGGGACGAGCTGAAGGAACTGGTGGTCTCCGCCGTGGGCTGGCTCGACGAGGACCCGCTGGAGGACCTGCCGGAGGGCATGCAGACGGCGTGGGTGCCGTTCGACTGGACCCAGGTGCCGCCGGACGAATGGGTCAAGGTCGGCGTGAAACTCCCCACGGGGAAGGCCACCACGGAGCCGCTCCACGTCCGCATCGCGGCGTGAGCGCGCCCGCCGCTGAAGGCGCCCTGGGCCGGTCGGCGTGTAACGTGCCTGCCATGGTCCCGAGCATCCCGGTGAGCGTCGACCTGGTCGTGCTCACCGTGCGCTGCCAGGCCCTGTGCGCCCTCGTGTGGCGCCGGGACAACCCGCCGTTCCTACGGCGCTGGTCGCTGCCTGGCGGCTTCATCCAGCTCGACGAGGACCTCCCTGCGGCGGCCCAGCGCATCCTGGCCGAACGCGCCGGCCTCCCCGGCGCCCCGGTGCACCTGGAGCAGCTCCAGACCTACGGCTACCCGGACCGCGACCCCCGCCAGCGCGTGGTCAGCGTCGCCTACCTCGGCCTGGCCCCGGACCTGCCGGCCTCGGAGAAGGCCCACATGAGCTGGCAGCCCGTCGACACCCTGTCCGTGATGGCCTTCGACCACCGGCGCATCATGCAGGACGGCATCGAGCGGGCGCGGGCGAAGCTCGAATACACCTCGCTGGGCGCCGCCTTCTGCCCGCCGGAGTTCACGGTGGCGGACCTGCGGCGCGTGTACGAGATCGTCTGGGGCCGTCCCCTGGACCCGCGCAACTTCCACCGCAAGGTCACCAAGGCGGAAGGTTTCCTGGTCGAGACGGGCGCCACCACGACCCGCGACGGCGGCCGCCCGGCCAAACTCCACCGCCGCGGCCCCGCCGAGCTCCTCCACCCCCCGATGTTGCGTTCTTTGAAGGAATAGCACCCGAACCTCGGGACGGCGCCTCACGCGTCGCTCAGCCGCCCTTAGAAGAGGGTGGCTTCGCGCCCGGCGAGGGTCAGCGGCGGCGGGTAGCCCCTCGTCGGAGAGGGGGATTTGTTAGGCTCGTGCACGTACGCGTCGGGAACTTTGGCCAGCTCCCGCACGTAGGCGCGGACAAACCTGCCTTCGGGGTCGAAGCGCCTGGCCTGGCGGATCGGGTTGAACGAGCGGTTGGGGCGAGTGTCGTTGCCCGTGCCCGCCACCCACTGCCAGTTGCCGAAGTTGTCGGCCACGTCGCCGTCCAGCAGCAGCTCGAAGAAGTGCGCCGCGCCCGCCCGCCAGTCGATCCTGAGGTGTTTGACCAGGTATGAGGCGGTGATGAGGCGGGCTCGGTTGTGCATCCAGCCCTCGGCGAGCAGCTGGCGCATGCCCGCGTCCACGATCGGCACACCGGTCTGCCCCGCCTTCCACGCCTGGAGCGCGTCCTCGTCGTCGCGCCACCGATGGCCGCGCGGGCGGTAGTCGTCCCTGTTGATGCGCGGGAAGGCGAAGGTGACCTGGTGGTGGAAGTCACGCCAGCACAGCTGCCGGACGAAGTCCTCGTTGTCCAGCTCCGACAACTCCAGCGGCGACAGGCAGCCGAACCGCAGGTAAGGGCTGAGCCTGGAGGTGGTGTCACCGGCCAGGTCGTCATGGCCCTCGCCGTACCGGTCCAGGTGGCGGGCGGCCCATTCGTTCATCCGACGCCGCGCGGCCGTCTCCCCGCCCTGGCCGCCCTCGGGCAGCGGGCCCGGTTCCCACTCCCGCGGCGTAGGCACCCGCTGGGGCGCGGCCAGGACGGTACGGCGGGGCGCCCGCTGCCATGCGCGCCAGTAGGGGGTGAAGACGCGGTAGTGGTCGCCTCCGGCCGGGCGCAGCAGGTCGGGTGGAACCACCGTGACTCCGGGGAAGAGCCTGAGCGCGCCTGCGGCGGCCAGGCGACGTTCCCTGGTTCTGGCCAGCTCGCTGACGTCCGCGCTGGCGAACACCGCCTCGGCGCCGGTCCGCTCCGCCAGACGCAAGGTTTCCGCGACCGTCTCGCCCTGCCGAATGAGCAGGTCGCCGCCGCGCGCCCGCAGTGAGGCGCGCAGGTCGGCCAGGCACCCGGTCAGGAACTCTCCGCGCCGGCCCGCGGGCACGGCGGGATCCCGTACGAACAGCGGGATCACGCGGCGGGCGCGCTCGCACGCCGCGCTCAGCGCCGGATGGTCGTGGACCCGCAGGTCCCGGTTGAACAGCACGATTACCGTCTCCACTCCCATGCTTTCGCGGGCGGGCGCCGGAGCGGTTGCACGATCTCCGTGTTCTTGGTTGTCGGCCCTCCAGATGGCAAGGTTGAATAGATTTTGAATAGCTTATCGTTCGGAGGGGCGATGATCGAGGAATGCTTCGCGATCCATCGGCCGATGGTGCGCGCCTACCTGCGACACCTGATCCCGGCGCAGGACGTCGACGATGTCACGCAGGCCGTCTTCGCCGACGTCTGGCGCTGCCGGCTCGGCTACGATCCGGCCAGAAGCCTGGAGAGCTGGCTGCTGACCATCACGCACCGCCGCGCCGTCGACTACCTGCGGGCGCGGCGGTTGGCGACCGTGCCGTTGGAGTCCGTCGCCGAGCCACCGGGGCGGGATGGCCGTGACGACGGCGAGGACCTGGCCAACCGCGACCTGATCGGCCGGGCACTCGCCGAACTGCCCGAGGCCCAACGCGAGGCGATCCGGCTCGCCTACTGGGAGGACCTCAGCCAGCGCGAGATCGCCGAACGGCTGGACGTCCCGCTCGGCACCGTCAAGGCCAGGACGGCCCGCGGCCTGCACCGCCTGCACGCTCTGCTGGAGGCGGCATGACCAGGACCGTGCTGGTGACGGGCGCGACCGGGTACATCGGCGGGCGACTCGTGCGCGAGCTCCTCGACGCCGGGCATCGCGTGCGCTGCATGGTCCGCTCGCCTGCCCGCCTGCGCGACCTGCCCTGGGCGGGCAGCACCGAGATCGTGGCGGCCGACGCCCTGGACGCCGCTGCCACGCGCGCCGCGCTGGACGGTGTCGACGTCGCCTACTACCTGATCCACACCATGGGTGGCGGCAGGGGTTTCGCCGACGCCGACCGCCGGGCCGCGCGGGCCTTCGCGGCCGCCGCCGAGGCAGCGGGCGTACGCAGGATCGTCTACCTCGGCGGGCTCACCGGCGATGAGGACCTGTCACCGCACCTGCGCTCGCGCGCCGAGGTCGCCGAGATCTTCCTGGGCTGCCGGGTGCCCGCCGTCGTACTGCGTGCCGCCGTGATCATCGGCTCGGGTTCCGCCTCGTTCGAGATGCTGCGCCATCTCACCGAACGGCTCCCGGTGATGACCACGCCGCGCTGGGTGCGCAGCCGTACACAACCCATCGCGGTACGTGACGTGCTGCGCTACCTGCGAGCGTGGGCGTCCATCCCCGAGGAGGTCGACCGCGCCTTCGATGTCGGCGGCCCGGACCTGCTGACCTACGCCGACATGATGCGCGGCTACGCGGCCGCCGCCGGGTTGCCGCCGCGACTCATCATCCCGGTGCCCCTGCTGAGCCCGTGGCTGTCCAGCCACTGGGTCGGCCTGGTCACGCCGGTTCCCGCCACCATCGCGCGACCCCTGGTGGAGTCGCTGCGAAACGAGGCGGTCTGCCGCGAGCACGACATCGCGGCCTACGTTCCCGATCCGCCGGAAGGCCTGATCGGATTCCGCCGCGCCGTCGCCCTCGCCCTGCGGAAGATCAAGGAGGCCGACGTCGCGACCCGTTGGTCCTCCGCCTCCACCCCGGGCGCCCCGAGCGACCCCCTGCCCACCGACCCCGACTGGGCAGGCGGCAGCCTCTACATCGACCGCCGCACCCTGGCCTGCGACGTCCCACCGGGCGTGTTGTGGGACGTCGTCGAGGGCATCGGCGGCGGCAACGGGTGGTACTCCCTTCCCGTGGCCTGGCGGGCCCGCGGCGTGCTTGACCGGATCGCCGGCGGCGTCGGGCTGCGCCGCGGGCGACGGGACCCACGCAGGCTCAGGGTGGGTGACTCCATCGACTTCTGGCGGGTGGAGGAGATCGAGCCCGGCCGCCTGCTGCGGCTGCGCGCCGAGATGCGGCTGCCCGGCCTGGCCTGGCTCGAGCTCTCCGTACGGCAGGCGGGTGACAGAACCGTCTACGAGCAGCGCGCCATCTTCTACCCGCACGGGCTCCTCGGCCACCTCTACTGGTGGGCCCTGGTCCCCTTCCACCGGCTGATCTTCGGACGAATGCCAAAGAACCTGGTCACCGCGGCCTCCTGATCAGCTCGCCGCCGCCACCAGCCGGGTCACCGCCTCATCAAGCGAACCCACTCTTGTCACTCCGCGTGGCAGCCCATCCCACCAGCCAGGACCGCCTACCACCACCCGGTACGGCGGACGCACCGGCGGCAGCGCCGCCAGCGGAGCCGGATCTCCCGTCAGCTCCTGCTGCGACCAGAGGAAGACCGCGCACGGCCCCAGCGTGCGGATCGCACCGGCCAGCGCCCCGTACGGCGTGCGCGCGCCGAGCAACCGCACCGCCACCCCCATCGTCCCGGCCAGCACGGCCCCGAGCGCGTACAGGGGCAGGCTGTGCTGCTCCTCCTCCGCGCACGCCAGCAACACGGGCCGATGGTTGACCGGCCTCGCCGGTGGTTCGAGCAGCGGACGCAGCGCCGCCAGGACGCCGTCGGAGAACAGGTGCTCGACCTCGATGCCCGCCCCCGTCCTGCGCTGCCGGCGGCTGATCGTGGCGAGGACGGGCAGGACGAGCCGCTCCCACGTCCAGGCAGGGCCATGGCGCGAGATCGCGGCCGTGACCCCCGCGCCGACGGCCCCGCCGTCCAGCCTTGTCGCGGCCCTGACCAGCATCGCCGTCGTGGGCACCGGCCCGGCCACCCCAGTTCCGGGAACGGCGGGCTTGGCCGGTTCGGGCTGGTCCGCCCCCGGTCGCAGACGCAGTGACACCCGCGCCGCCTCCGCCGGTGCGACACCCTCCCGGATCAACCTGTTCATCTCCTCCAGGCGGAGCAGATCAGTGGCGTCGTAGCGGCGGTGCCCACCCCGGCTGCGGCCGCTCGGGCCGATGCCGTACCGCAGGTTCCAGGTGCGCAACGTGGGCGCGGGCACGCCGAGCCGCCGGGACACGGCACCGATGCCATATCCCGTTTCCAGCGAATCCTGATGCTCAGCCATGGCTCCGCCCATTCTTTCGAACGATCGGCCTCCACGGTTGCGGCGAACCGCCTCACTCCGGAGACAACGCCCGCGGCCTGGCCGTCGCGACGGCCTGCCGGGTGATTCAACTGTCACACAATGTTACTGACGTTGGGTTTCGGCTGCCTGCACCCGGACGGCGATGCTGACCTGCTGGTGGGCTTCTTCTAAGGTGAAGCCATGCCTCGTTTCCGCACGATTCTGGACACCATGCCGGCGTACAAGCCGGGCAAGGCCGTCACGTCTCCCGACGGCCGCTCGTACAAGCTCTCCTCCAACGAGTCGCCCTACGACCCGCTGCCGTCCGTGGTCGAGGCGATCGCCGAGGGGGCGCGGCAGGTCCACCGCTACCCCGACCCGGGGGCGATCAAGCTGACGGAGGCCATCGCGGAGCGGTTCGGGGTGCCGGTCGAGCACATCGCGCTCGGGGCGGGGTCCGTCACCGTGGCGCAGCAGCTGTTCGAGGCCGTCAGTGAGCCCGGCGCCGAGGTGATCTACGCGTGGCGGTCGTTCGAGGCCTATCCGCTGCTGGCCGACCTGGCCGGGGCGGTCTCCGTCAGGGTGCCGCTGGCAGGCGAGGACCACGATCTGGACGCCATGGCCGAGGCGATCACCGACCGGACGCGCATGATCTTCGTCTGCAATCCCAACAACCCCACCGGCACCGCGATCCGCCGGGCCGAGCTGGTGGCCTTCCTCGACCGGGTGCCGGACGACGTGCTGGTGGTCCTGGACGAGGCCTACCGCGAATACGTGCGCGACGAGGACGTGCCCGACGGGCTCACCCTCTACCGCGACCGGCCGAACGTCTGCGTCCTGCGTACCTTCTCGAAGGCCTACGGGTTGGCGGGGCTGCGCGTCGGTTACCTGGTGGGGCACGAGGCGGTGGCGTCGGCCATCCGGAAGACGATCATCCCGTTCGCCGTCAACCACCTCGCGCAGATCGCGGCCATCGCCTCCCTGCGCGCCGAGGACGAGCTGATGGAGCGGGTCGACACGGTGGTCAAGGAGCGGACCCGGGTGCGCGAGTCGCTCATCGCCCAGGGCTGGACGATCCCCCTGACCGAGGCCAACTTCGTCTGGCTGCGGCTCGGCGAGCGCACGCTCGACTTCGCGGCGGCGTGCGCGGCCGTGGGCGTGGCGGTGCGGCCGTTCGCGGGGGAGGGCGCCCGCGTCTCGATCGGCGACCCGGAGGCGAACGACACGTTCCTCGCGGCGGCGGCGGCCTTCAAGGCGGGTTGACAGTTTGCGGGGTTAGGCCGTGTAATGGGCCTCTTGTCGCGTGTCGCCGGCCGGAGGACGTCGGCGGCATGGAGGCACCGGTTGTAGGGGATGATGTCGTGACTTCTCACTTCACAGGCAGCGCCTGATCTGATCGCGCGCCCGCGCGTCGTCCCCATGCCCGGTGGTGTCCCGCACCACCGTCGCACGCGATCCTTCACGCTGCCCCGCGGTCCGGCCATCGCCTGACCGTTGTGCTGCTCGACGGTCCGGTGATCGCCTGACCGCCCTTTCCCCTCGCGTGCTCATCGAGGCTCTCCGCCCGAGGCCGGTACGGCGTGCCGTGCGCATCCCGCCCGTCGTAACCCTTTCTCACATCTGGAGAGCAAGCAGAGCATGCCCCAAGACTTCAATCAGCCGATCATCGACGAGTTCCGCGCCAACCAGGGCCAGGTCGCCATGTTCGACGGCGCCCGGTTGCTCCTTCTGACGACCACCGGCGCCAGGACCGGCGCCCAGCACACCACTCCGGTCGGCTACCTGCCGGACGGCGAGCGCATGCTGATCATCGCCTCCGCCGGAGGGGCGCCCAAGCACCCGGCCTGGTACCACAACCTCCTGGCCACGCCGCGAGTGACGGTGGAGGACGGCATCTTCACGTACCCGGCGGACGCGGTCGTCCTCGAAGGCGAGGAACGCGACAGCGCCTTCGCGCGGGCGGTCGAGATGGACCCCGGCTGGGCGGCCTACCAGGAGAAGACGAGCCGGGTCATCCCCGTGGTCGCGCTGACCCCCCGCGGCGGCGGTCCGGACGGCACGCGAGGGGGTGACTTCCTGGTGCGGGTGCACGACGCGTTCCGCCGGGAGCTGCGGCTGATCCGCAAGGAGGTCGCCGCGTCCGGGACCGGCGGCCTGGGCGTGCAGTTGCGAGTCAACTGCCTGACCCTGTGCCAGGGGCTCCATCAGCATCACAAGTTCGAGGACGCCGGGATGTTCCCCTGGGTCGAAGGGCGGCATCCCGAGCTCACCCTTGTGGTGGACCGGTTGCGCGAGGAGCACGGGACCGTCTCCCGGCTCCTCGACGAGCTCCAGGGGCTGCTCGCGGACGGCGAGCCGGCCGCGCCCGCCCCGAAGGTGCTCGCGGAGGTGGATCGGCTCGTGACCGAGCTCGAAGCACACCTCGATTACGAGGAACGGGAGCTAGTCCCGCTCCTGAACGCCATGAACCCCTAACGGGAGCTCGTCCGCTCCTGAAGGCCGTTGACCCCTAAGCCGCGACCTCTTCAGGGGTGAGCCGTTTCGCTCTGGGCCGTCGCTCCGTGGACACCACGAGGGCGACGCCCACGAGGATCACCAACCCGCCCAGCATGATCTGCCAGGTCACCTGCTCGCTCACCACGAGCGCGCCGAGGAGCACCGCCACCGCCGGGTTGACGTACGCGTAGGTCGACACCAGCGAGATCGGCGCGTTGCTGAGCAGCCAGCTGTAGGCGGTGAAACCGACCAGCGACCCGACCAGGATCAGGTAGACCAGCCCGGCCCACGAGCGGCCGGAGACGGCCGCGACGTCCAGCCGTTCGCCGAACGACAGGCCCGTGACGGCCAGCCCGGCCCCGCCCACCAGCATCTCGATCGTGCTGGCCGCGAACGGGTTGGCCGGCATCGGGATCCGGGCAGACAGGAACGACCCGACCGACCACGACAGCGACGCCACCAGGATCACCACGATCCCGCTGGTGCTCGCCGACCCGCCACCGCCGCTCAGCGACAGTGCCGCCACACCGCCGAGCCCGACCAGCACGCCGGCCAGCGTCAGCACCTTCGGCCGATCCCTGGCCATGATCCTCAACACCACCAGCCACAGCGGCACGCAGGCGACGAGCAGCGCGGCCAGCCCGCTGGACACGCTCCGCTCCGCCACGGCCAGCAGGCCGTTGCCGCTGGTCAGCAGGAGCAGCCCCACCAGCGCGGCCCCGCCGAACTGGGCCCGGGTCATCCGGAACGGCGCCCAGCCCTTGCGCGCGACCAGGAATCCGCCGAGGATCACCGCCGCCGTCACGAACCGCAGCGCCCCGCTGAGCATCGGCGGGATGGTCTCGACGGCGATCTTGATGCCGAGGTACGTCGAACCCCAGACCACATAGACGATGACCAGCGCGCTCCAGACGAGCAGGGGAGGGCGGTCAGGGGTGTCCGATGCCATAGGCCATGACAATAGCGGGCGTTCCCGACAGAACGCTGGCGGGCCTCGGACTACCAACTTGGCGGGGAAGAAAGGCTTTGGTGCCCCCGTCCGAATCCCGTCGATCGGGGGCGACGCAATACATACCCTCTTCGGACGCGGCCAATCACTAGTTCACTTGACCAAAAACACACCCGGCCGAAGAGCCAGGGGGCCCGCCGCCCCAGGAAAGGGAAGGGGGGACGGCGGACCTGTATCTGGGGGCGATCAGCGTGGCCCGAGCTTCTCCACGATGAGGCGGTAGAGCTGGCGCGGCCGGCCCGGTTGGGGCGTACGGTTGGGCGGCAGCGGCCACGCGAGTCCCTCGTCGACCAACGTGCGCAGCAACCGCCGAGCCGTACGCGGCGTCACTCCGAGCATCTTCCCCGCGCCCTCCGCGTCCACCACGGTGTCGCCGCCCTCCAGCTTGGCGGCGAGCCGGGCCAGCACCTCCACGCCCTTGGGCTTGAGCGCGGTGGAGCCCTGAGGGGGCATCCGGGGGGCCGGGATGAGCGCTCGGCCCTCACGGTCCACGGCGAAGCCCTGGGCCTGTTTACCGGCCTGGGTACGCGCCAGAGCCGCCCGTGCGTGCGACTCCGCGTCATGGGTTGTGCGTCCCATGCCCACGCCGACCTCGACCGCCAGTCCCAGCTCGTCGCGGATCCTGGCGGCGAACGGCAGCACCCTGAACCCGTCGGTCGCGGCGGCGATCGAGCCCCTGGTCGCGGTGACCAGATAGCTGTGATCGTCGATCGGCCAGACGGTGGCGTTGATGCGGTTCGCCTCCTGGACCAGCAGCCGGTGCAGCGACAACCGGAGCTCGTCGCGCCAGTAACGCGGCGCGGCGCGGCGTACCGGCTCGCGTAACGTCGGTACCTCGACCAACACCACGGTGAGCTGCGACTCCTCCAGGCGGTGGTGCGCACCGAGCAGCGCTGCGGTGTGCAGCGCGGTGCGCACGGCCGCGGAGGTCGGCCTGATCCTGATGACCGGGACACCGGACGCCTGGAGGCGTTCGGCGACCGCCGGCAGGCATGTGAGCGCGCCCGTGGTGGATCCCTGGCGGGCCAGGCGCTCGTGGTAAGCCGCGATCGTGCCGGTGGCGCCCGGCTCGTCGCGGCTGTGGACATCCGTTGCGGCAATCCCGAGGTCTGTGTACGCCTCCTCGACGTCCGCCCTGGCCACCACATCGATGCTCACCCGCTGCGGGTCGATGCGCGAATCCAACGCCGCCTTGGCCAGCGCGGCGACCAGCGCAGCTCCGCCGAGCTGCACGTAGGTGGCGGGCATCGTCAGCACACCCGAGCGCCTGGCCAGGTCGTAGGGGACCGGGCTGGCGAACAGGCATGCGTCCACGCCGGGACCGAGCCGCGTCACCTTGTCGGGCGCCTCTTGCTCATCGCGGTAGGCGGCCGCCACCAAACGGCACGGAAGTGGCGCAGCGGCATGACCCATCAACATGACCCGCTCGACCAGATCGTGGGGTCCGACCACACCAATGGTGAGGTCCGGTGTCATGGCACCCGGGCGTGACACTCGGGGAGTTTCTTCGGCCCTCTCGACCAATGTTCGTCCCATCCTGCTGTCTGTTGCAGTGCTCTCTTTTGGAACGATCGCTCGCGGGGACCATAATGTCACGCCCGACTTTTCCGGAAAGTCGTTCTGCTTGACTGCCTGAGAAGGTATATCAGCAGCTCAACGAGGTATTCCTAACGCTTTTTAGCGGTCGGAAATCTCTTGTGTAATGTCCGCCCCCAGCGCCCGCATTCGCTCGGCGAGATGCGCGTGCCCACGGTCGATGAGGTATCCGGACTCGATGACGGTCTCGCCTTCGGCGGCCAGTCCGGCCAGCACCAGCGCGATTCCGGAACGCAGGTCGTGCGCCGTCACCCGGGTGCCCTTCAGCGGGGTGGCGCCCCTGACGATGGCCCTGCTGCCCTCGACCTCCACGTCGGCGCCCATCTTGTTCAGCTCGCCGGCCAGCGCGAAGCGGCCGTCGAAGATGCGCTCGTGGATGTAGCTGGTGCCGTCGGCCAGGGCGGCGACCGTCATCATCGGCGACTGGAGGTCGGTGGCGAAGCCCGGGTAGGTGTCGGTGATGATG
Source organism: Nonomuraea sp. CA-143628 (assembly GCF_050942315.1). Classification (NCBI taxonomy): domain Bacteria; kingdom Bacillati; phylum Actinomycetota; class Actinomycetes; order Streptosporangiales; family Streptosporangiaceae; genus Nonomuraea; species Nonomuraea sp. CA-143628. Next base: position 13,130,699 of record NZ_CP192072.1, on the reverse strand, counting down.
TTGATCGGCCGCAGCGGCCGCTCGCACCGTACGTGAAGAACCGCGCCGGGCCGGGCGAAGTCGACGCCCATCTGCTCCAGCTTGTAGCGGACGACGCCCAGGTCGAGGCCGGTGCCCACGAGGCTGAGGTCGCCGCCGGTGATCGCCGCGCCCATCGCGAACACACCGGCGTCGAGCCGGTCCGGCATCACGGTGTGCTCCACGGCCTGCAGTTCGTCGACGCCCTCGACGGTGATGAAGCCGGTGCCGCCGCCGCTGATCCGCGCGCCCATCTTGGTGAGCATGTCGATGACGTCGAGCACCTCGGGCTCCAGCGCCGCGTTCTCGATCACGGTGGTGCCCTTGGCCAGGGCGGCGGCCATGATGAGGTTCTCGGTGCCGGTGTGCGAGGGGGTGTCGAGGTAGAGGGTCGCGCCCGTCAGGCCGGACGCCTTGACGTGGATGACCGTCTCGCCCTCGTCGACGACCGCGCCCAGCCGCTTGTAGCCCAGGTAGTGGAAGTCGAGGTTGCGACTGCCGAGATTGCAGCCGCCGACCCCCTCCACGATCGCCTCGCCCAGCCGGTGCAGCAGGGCGGGCGTGAACAGGACCGAACCGCGGAAGCGCCTGGCGATGTCCGCGGGCAGCACCGCGCTGGTCAGCCGGGAGGCGTCGATCACCAGGGTGCGCTCGGCCTCGTGCAGCTCGACGTACGCGCCGATGGCCTCGGCCAGCTCCACCGCCCGCCGCACGTCCTCGATGATCGGTACGTTGCGCAGGACAGTGCGGCCTTTGGGGGCAAGCAGGGCCGCACCGATCATGGGCAGCACGGCGTTCTTCGCGCCCTGGATGAAGGCGGTTCCACGCAGTGGGTTGCCACCGCGCACGCGGTAACGGACCATTCGTGCGGCTCCTCGGAGGTCTCGGTCTGAGCTAGACCGGGCCAAGAGTAGCCGCTAACCACTGCTGCCCCTGCCGAATCATCCCCTAAAGGGAGCTCCGGTGATGCGCTCGTAGGCTTCCAGATAACGCTGTCTGGTCTGTTCCACTACCTTGTCGGGAAGGCGAGGTGGGGGAGTTCCGGAGCTTTTGTCCCATCCCGATTCGGGCGACAACAACCAATCCCTTACATATTGCTTATCAAATGACGGTTGGGAGCGTCCTGGCTGCCACTGGTCAAGCGGCCAGAATCGTGACGAGTCAGGCGTCAGTACCTCGTCCCCCAACGTGAGCACGCCGTCGGCGTCGCGACCCAGCTCGATCTTGGTGTCGGCCAGGATGATGCCCCGCTCGCGGGCGATCTCGGCGCCGCGCGTGTAGACGGCCAGCGTGATCCGGCGCAGCTCCTCGGCCGTCTCCGCACCCACGTCGCCGACGACCCGCTCGAAGGAGATCGGCTCGTCGTGCTGTCCGACCGGGGCCTTCGTCGAGGGCGTGAAGATCGGCTCGGGCAGCCGGGACCCGTCTTCGAGGCCCGGCGGCAGCTCAATCCCCGAGACCGCCCCTTCGCGCCGGTAGTCGACCAGGCCAGAGCCGGTCAGGTAGCCGCGCGCCACGCACTCGACGGGCACCATCGACAGCGGTCGGCACAGCACGCTGCGGGAGTCGGGCCCCGGCCCGATGAGGTGATGGGGCACCAGATCGGCCAGCTGCTCGAACCACCACAGCGACATCTGCGTGAGGATGGCCCCCTTGTCGGGGATCTCGGACTCGAGCACGTAGTCGAAGGCCGAGATCCGGTCGGAGGCGACCATCAGCAGCTGACCGTCGTCGGTCTGGTAGAGATCGCGGATCTTGCCGGAGTGCAGGTGCTTCATCGGGCGATGTCCGTCCTGTGGTGCGAGCCGCGCAGCCGTATGCGCGAGACCAGTTCATAGGCGTTGCGGCGGGCCGTCTCCTGGTCGGGGCCGGTGCCGACCACGTTGAGCACCCGCCCGCCGTCGGAGAGCACCTGGCCGTCGACCCGCTTCGTGCCGGCGTGGAGGACGTAGGCGCCGCCGATGGGGTCGAGCCCCTCGATGACGTCGCCCTTGACCGGGGCGTCGGGGTAGTTCTCGGCCGCGACGACCACGGCGACGGCCGAGCCCGCACGGAACGCCGGCGCCGGATGCTCGCTAAGCCGCCCCGTGGCGCAGGCCGCCAGCAGCCCGGCCAGCGGCGTCTCCAGGCGGTCGAGAACCACCTGGGTCTCCGGGTCGCCGAAGCGCGCGTTGAACTCGATCACCTTCGGCCCCTTCGCGGTCAGGGCCAGGCCCACGTACAGGACGCCCTGGAACGGGCTGCCGCGCCGGGCCAGCTCGTCGATCGTCGGCTGGACGACCTCGCGCATGACCTGCTCGGTGAGCCCTTCGGGGGCCCAGGTGAGCGGTGTGTAGGAGCCCATGCCGCCGGTGTTGGGGCCTTCGTCGCCGTCATAGGCGCGCTTGAAGTCCTGGGCGGGCTGCAGCGGCACGGCCGTCTTGCCGTCGCAGAGCGCGAACAGCGAGACCTCGGGCCCGTCGAGGAACTCCTCGATCACCACCCGCTCGCACGCCGCCGCGTGCGCGAGCGCCTGCTCCCGGTCGCCGGTGACGACCACGCCCTTGCCCGCGGCCAGCCCGTCGTCCTTGACCACGTACGGGGCGCCGAACTCGTCGAGGGCCTGAGCGGCCTCCTCGGGCGTGACGCAGGCCCGCGCCCTGGCCGTGGGGACATCGGCGGCCGTCATGACCTCCTTGGCGAACGCCTTGGAGCCCTCGATCATCGCCGCCCGGCTCGACGGGCCGAAGCAGGCGATGCCCGCGGCGCGCACCGCGTCGGCCACGCCCGCCACCAAGGGCGCCTCGGGGCCCACCACCACCAGGTCAGCGCCGAGTCGTAGGGCCAGCTCGGTCACCTGGGCGGGATCGGTGGCCGTGACCGGATGCGGGGCCGAGATCTCCTCCATGCCCGCGTTGCCGGGGGCGCTGTGGAGCTCGGTGACCTGGGGATCGAGCATGAGTGAGCGGCACAGGGCGTGTTCACGCCCGCCGGAGCCGATGACTAGAACGCGCACCGCCCCATTGTGACAGGGCCGGCCGGCCGGGCACCCGGCGCACCCGCGACTGACCTGCGTGGGCGCTCGAAATGCGGGAACGAAGCAGTCGAAGTGAGGGAATAGGCGGGAATCTTTGTGGAGTTCTACCTGCTGTCAGGACCCGTCGGGGAGTATCGTCAGTCGGGTCCATCCGCCTGTGGTAACTTAGGGCGGCTTTATGGCATCTCTTGTGATTGGAGGTGGTCCGGGATGAAACCTGGTGATCCCAGCAGTACGTGCTCACCCACGTACACCCTGTATGCCCCCGACCACTCCAATCCGGCAGCCTGATCGTGCCTCCACGTACTTTCGTTGATTGAGGTGACTTTTCGTCGCGCGTGGAGCGTGCCAGGTCGGGCGGAAAGGGACTGCCATGCGCACGTCTACGCTTTTCCGTCGCACCACCCGTCACCCCGCACAGCCGCATGTCTCGCGCCAGCTCACCAAGCCGGTGCGTGAGGTCTGCGTGCCTCCCGTTGACTCCCTCGTCGAGTTCGGCGCCTACATCAAGGGCGAGAAGGTCGTCGCCCCGGGCATCGAGGAGTCGCTCGAGCTGGTCCGCGAGCACAACAGCCGCTCCGACGGCGCCAAGGCGTTCGTCTGGGTCGGCCTGCACGAGCCCGCCGCTCCCGAGGTCGAGTGGCTGGCCGGCGTGTTCGGCCTGCACCCGCTGTCCGTCGAGGACGCGGTCAAGGCCCACCAGCGCCCCAAGGTCGAGCGCTACGGCGACTCCCTGTTCATGGTGCTCAAGTCCATCGCCTACCTCGACCACGATGAGCTGACCGCCACCAGCGAGATCATCGCCACGGGCGAGATCATGGTGTTCCTCGGCGTCGACTTCGTGGTGACCGTACGACACGGCCGGCACTGTCCCCTCACCGAGGTGCGCGAGCGGCTCGAGGACAAGCCCGAGCTGATGAACCGCGGGCCCGCGGGCGTGCTGCACGCCATAGCCGACCACGTCGTCGACCGCTACCTCCAGGTCGCCGACCTCATGCAGCTCGAACTCGAAGAGGTCGAGGCGACCGTCTTCGCCGACGTCAGCTCCCGCGACATCAACCGCATCTACCAGCTCAAGCGGGAGATGCTGGAGCTGAAGCGGGCCGTCACGCCGCTCCAGGCCCCGCTGGCCGCGCTGCCGCAGCGCCGGGTGATCCCGTCGGAGATGCGCGAATACTTCCGCGACGTCGGCGACCACCTCTCCCGCGTGTGCGAGCAGGTCGAGTCGTCGAACGAGCTGTGCAGCTCGATCCTCCAGGCGGCGCTGGCCCGCTCGAACGCGCTGGCCAACGAGGACATGCGCAAGATCTCGTCCTGGGTGGCCATCCTGGCCGTGCCCACGATGATCGCCGGGATCTACGGCATGAACTTCGACTTCATGCCGGAGACCAACCAGGTGTGGGGCTATCCGGCGGTCCTCGGTGTGATGATTACGGCCTGCGTCCTGTTGCATCGCGGCTTCCGCCGCAACGGCTGGCTCTAGACGGCTTCTAGATGGTGTCGCGCGGGCGTCAGACTCCGACGGGCCGCTTGAGCGGTCCGACAGGGGCGGGCAGTTCCAGCCCGCGCTCCCGCCACAGCTCGCGCATCCGGTCGGGGTAGTCGGTGACGATCCCCGCCACCCCCAGGTCCAGCATCCGGGCCGCCAGCGCCTTGTCGTTGACGGTCCAGACCGCCACGTCCAGCTCCGCCGCGGCCACCTGGGCCATCAGGTCCTCATTCACCATCACGTGCTCGGGCGACAGCGTCGTGGCCCCCGCCTCACTGGCGGCGGCCGGGATGTCGTCGCCCAGCGGGCCGTTCCAGTGCAGGGTGTCGAGCTCGATCAGCGCGAAGCGCCGCGTGCCCGGCGCCAGCCGGGCGGCGTGGCCGATGATCCGCCAGTCGAAGCTGAGTATCGCCGCGTTGTCCAGCCTGCCGTGCCGGTCGAACTCCTCGAGCACCATCTCGGTGAACAGCTCGGGATCGGCCGTCAGCTCCGGCCTGGTCGGGTCGGACTTGAGCTCGACGTGCAGGCGTACGTCCTCGGCCTCGTAGGCGTTGACCAGCCCGAGCACCGCGCCCAGCGTGGGCATCCGGGTCTCCGGCATCGGCCGCTGCGTCAGCGCGAAGGGATCATCGGCGTGCCGGGGCAGCCGCACACCCACGTCGAGCATGCGCAGCTGCGCCAGCCCGAGCGAGTTGATCGGCTTGCCGACATAGGGGAAGTGGGGGTCGTCCTTCGCGATCGGCCGCGTGTCGGCACTGGTCACGGCCGAGACCGTGAGGTCGTGGGTCAACACGAGGCGACGATCGGCGGTGAGCGCGACGTCGAACTCGAGCGCGTGCACCCCGAGCTCCATCGTGCGGCTCAGCCCCGGAAGAGTGTTCTCGGGCCAGAGGCCCCTCGCTCCCCGATGACCGTGAATCTCAACGCGCACACCGGGGACACTACCTGCCGCGCGCCACGAGCACGACGTGCCACGCCGCGCCCTTTTTGTGGTGAGTATGACTATTCCTGGCTGAACGTCCACACATAGACCACCTGGTCCTTCTCAGGCACCCCGCCCGCGCCGCTGTACGTGGCCTGGGCCGCCTCGTTGCCCTCGTCCGTCGCCACCCACATGCTGTGGCAGCCGCGCTCGCGAGCGAGCCGTTCCAGGGCCGCGACCAGCGCCCTGGCGATGCCCCGGCCACGGAAGGGCTCGTCCACGCCGAGCTCGTAGAGGAACATCTCGGTCCCCTTGTCGGGGTGGGTGGTCTCGACCCCGGTGATCATCCCGGCCGGGGCCTCGTCCACATAGGCGATGAGCAGGTGGTGGCGCTCGTCCGCCAGGAACCTCGCGGTGGCCTCCGGCAGGGGAGGGGAGTCGAAGAGATGACCGGCCGTCTCGACGACCTCGGGCTCAGTGGCACGACGGATCTCCATGCCCCGGAGAGTAAGCGCAGGTCGCCGCGCCACGCACGGCATTTATTAGGTCGATAAATGCGACTCTGTGGCAATAAGCTGGCGGTCATGACGAAGGCGCTCGAAACGGTCCGGCCGGAAATCGTCCAGGCCTGGGTCGACGGCTGGGTGGTCTCGCGCAGCGCGCCGCGGCCCGTACGGGAGCCATGGGGCCTGCGCGTGGACGTCGGCCGGCCCGGCCACGTCGCCCGCCATGTGCTGCCCGCGCCCACCCCCGGCGACCTGCGGCTGCTGGCCGAGACGATCAGCACGCCGGGCACCTGGCTCAAGCTCTGCGCACCCGCGGAGGCGGTCGTTCCCTGGCTCACGCCGGCGTGGTCGATCGACGAGCCGGAGTTCATGATGACGGGGCCGCTGTCGCGGGGCCGGGCCGAGGCTCCCGACGGCTACACGCTGGCCGTCACCACCCGGTCGGACGTGACCGTGGCCCGCCTGCTCACGGCGGCGGGCGAGATCGCGGCCCGGGGGCAGATCGCGGTCACCGGGCGTACGGCGGTCGTCGACCAGGTCGAGACCGCCCCGAACCACCGCCGCCGCGGCCTGGGCCGCGTGGTCATGACGGCCCTGGCCGACACGGCCGCCTCGCGTGGCGCCAGGACGGGCATCCTGGTGGCCACTCCCGCCGGTCAGGCCCTCTATCGGAGTATCGGCTGGACGACCCGCACCCCGATGACCGCCGCCGTCCTGGCGGCTTCCTGACGTTTTTGGGTCGGGTACGGCTTTTGGGTCGGGTACGGCCGGCGACGCGGTGCCGGCCGTACCCGTGAACCGGTTGGTCAGACGAGCGAGCGGAGCACGAGCGTCTGGTCGCGGCCGGGGCCGACGCCGATCGCGGAGATCGGCGCGCCGCTCATCTCCTCCAGCGCCCGCACGTACGACTGCGCGTTGGGCGGCAGGTCGTCGAAGGTCTTGGCGCCGGTGATGTCCTCCTGCCAGCCGGGGAACTCCTCGTACACCGGCTTGGCGTGGTGGAAGTCCGTCTGCGTCATCGGGATCTCGTCGTGCCGCGTGCCGTCGACGTCATAGGCGACGCACACCGGGATCCGCTCCAGCCCGGACAGCACGTCCAGCTTGGTGAGGAAGAAGTCGGTGACCCCGTTGATCCTGGTCGCGTAGCGGGCGATGACCGCGTCGAACCAGCCGCAGCGCCGGTTGCGGCCGGTGGTCACGCCGTACTCGCCGCCGGTCTTGCGCAGCCACTCGCCCATCTCGTCCTCCAGCTCCGTGGGGAACGGGCCGGAACCGACGCGGGTGGTGTACGCCTTGAGGATGCCGATCACCTTCGTGAGCCGCATCGGCGGGATGCCGGACCCGGCGCAGGCGCCACCGGCCGTCGGCGAGGAGGAGGTGACGAACGGGTAGGTGCCGTGGTCGATGTCGAGCAGCGTGCCCTGACCACCCTCCAGCAGCACGAACTTGTCCTCGTCCAGCGCCCGGCTCAGCACCAGTGAGGTGTCGGCGATGTGCGGCTTGAGGCGTTCGGCGTAGCCCAGGTATTCCTCCACGACGGCCTCGGCCTCGATGCCGCGCCGGTTGTAGACCTTGGTGAGCACCTGGTTCTTCTCGGTCAGCGCGACCTCGATCTTCTTGGCCAGGATGCCGGGGTCGAGCAGGTCTTGGACGCGTACGCCCATCCGGTAGATCTTGTCGCCGTAGGCGGGGCCGATGCCCCGGCCCGTCGTGCCGATCTTGGCCTTGCCCAGGTAGCGCTCGGTCACCTTGTCGAGCGCCTTGTGGTGGGGCATGATCAGGTGCGCGTCGGCGGAGATCAGCAGGCGCTCGGCGGAGATGCCGCGCGCGGCCAGCCCGTCGATCTCGCTGAGCAGGACCCCGGGGTCGATGACGACCCCGTTGCCGATCACCGGCACGACGTGCGGCGACAGGATTCCGGTGGGCAGAAGGTGCAGTGCGTATTTCTGGTCACCGATGACCACGGTGTGACCCGCGTTGTTGCCACCCTGGTAGCGGACGACGTAGTCGACGTCGCCACCGAGGAGGTCGGTGGCCTTGCCCTTGCCCTCATCGCCCCATTGGGCACCAACGAGAACGGCAGCCGGCATGGTTCAGTCTCCCGAGCACAAAACGAAACCCCTGGCGCAAGTGCGACAGGGGCTCTTGCGTAGAGAGACTACCCGAGTCGGCCTATTCGTCCCAAGTGCTAGTTCTTGGCCAGCGCGTCATAGGCGTCCGCGCTGCTGTCCTTGAGGAACTGCAGGCATCGTTCGGCCTCGTCCTTCTCGCCGATCGCCTGGGCGGCCCTGGAGAGCGAGTAGAGGCAGCGCAGGAAACCGCGGTTCGGTTCGTGCTCCCAGGGGATGGGACCATGCCCCTTCCAGCCGCTCCGGCGGAGCTGGTCGAGCCCGCGGTGGTAGCCGGTGCGCGCGAAAGCGTAGGAAGTGACGGCGTGGCCCTGCGCGAAGTACTCCTCCGCGAGCGTGGCCCAAGCCGCCGGGTAGGCGGGGAAACGGGCCGCCACGTCGGCGGCCTTGGCGCCGGCTTCCAGCGCCTCCCTGGCCTCGGGCAGGTCCGGCAGTTGAGTCGGGGGCGGCCCGGCGAGAAGGTTATCCATACGACAAGTCATACCCGCCGAGCCGCCGCAGTGGCTAGGAGATCTTCGTCCCAGCGGATTTGAGGTGCTCACAGGCCTCGACGACGCGGGCCGCCATGCCGGCCTCGGCCGCCTTGCCGTAGGCGCGCGGGTCGTAGGCCTTCTTGCTGCCCACGTCGCCGTCGACCTTGAGTACGCCGTCGTAGTTGCGGAACATGTGGTCCGCGATCGGCCTGGTGAAGGCGTATTGGGTGTCGGTGTCGACGTTCATCTTGACCACGCCGTAGGAGATCGCCTCGTGGATCTCCTCCATCGCCGACCCAGAACCGCCGTGGAAGACCAGATCGAACGGTTTGTCCTTGCCGTACTTGGCGCCGACGGCCTCCTGGATCTCCTTCAGCACGCTGGGCCGCAGCTTGACGTGCCCCGGCTTGTAGACGCCGTGCACGTTGCCGAACGTGGCGGCCAGCAGGTAGCGGCCCTTCTCACCGAGCCCCACGGCCTCGGCCGTGGCCAGCGCGTCCTCGGTCGTGGTGTAGAGCTTCTCGTTCATCTCGCCGACGACGCCGTCCTCCTCGCCGCCGACGACGCCGATCTCCATCTCCATGATGATGTTGGCGCGGTGGCACTTGTCGATGAGCTCCTTGGCGATCTCCAGGTTCTCCTCCAGGGGTACGGCCGAGCCGTCCCACATGTGCGACTGGAAGAGCGGGTCGAGACCCTTGGAGACCCGCTCCAGCGAGATGTCGATCAACGGCCGCATGAAGCCGTCGAGCTTGTCCTTGGGGCAGTGGTCGGTGTGCAGCGCGACCGTCACCGGGTATTTGGCGGCGATCACCCTGGCGTACTCGGCCAGCGCCGTCGCGCCGATCACCATGTCCTTGACCGTGGCGCCGGACAGGAACTCCGCACCGCCGGTCGACACCTGGACGATGCCGTCGCTCCCGGCCTCGGCGAAGCCGCGGAGCGCGGCGTTGAGCGTCTGGGAAGAGGTCACGTTGATCGCCGGGTAGGCGAATCCGCCCGCCTTCGCGCGGTCGAGCATCTCGGCATAGACCTCTGGGGTTGCTATAGGCATGCTTCATCTCCCTGAGAAGTACGGCTTCGCGCAGCCCAGTATCCCGGTCCGCTACCCCGCGTGGTAGAGACAACGCGCGGCGGCCAAGAGCGTTCGCGACGGGTAGGCTCACCCCGTGGACTGGCTTTCCAACCTCCTGGACCCGACGTGGTGGCTGACGATGCTCGGCGCCTTCGCGACCGTCGGCGTTCTGGCGATCATCTTCGCCGAGACGGGCTTGCTCATCGGGTTCTTCCTGCCCGGTGACTCGCTGCTCGTCGCCGCGGGCATTTTCAGCTCCGCTGCCGCGGCGAAGGGGATTGGCATCGAGCCGCTGTCCTTCCCCGTGCTGCTGATCGCCACGCCGCTGTGCGCGGTGGCGGGCGCCCAGCTCGGCCACCTCATAGGGGCCAAGATCGGCAGGAGACTCTTCGACAAGCCGGACTCACGGGTGTTCAAGAGGGAATATGTGGATAAGGCCGAGCACTTCTTCGTGAAGTTCGGCCCGGCCAGAGCGGTGATCATCGCCCGCTTCGTACCGATCGTTCGCACGTTCCTCAATCCGGTCGCCGGCGTCCTGGAGATGCCGGCCCGCGCGTTCTTCCTGTGGAACGTGGTCGGTGGCGTGCTGTGGGTCGAGAGCATGCTGCTGATCGGCCACTTCCTCGGCAACCAGGTCGATCCGACCAAGATCGACAAGTACATCCTGCCCGGTGTCTTCCTCATCGTGCTCATCTCGCTGATCCCGATCATCGTCGAGGTCGTGAAGACCCGCAGGGCCGGCAAGCAACTACCGGAGCCCAACGGCAAGCACCACCGCGTGCGCTGATCTCACTGTCGATCGTTCGGCGATCTTTTGGTGATCGAGATCGACCCCGCCTACGAGTACGCTCCCCCTTGTGGGACGCCACAGGTCAGATCCGATGGGCCTCGCCCGCCTCGCGCTCGCCGTTCTGGCGGCGGTGGCCGTGGTGACGCTCCTGGTCGTCGGCGGTCGCGCGCTGCTCACCTCGCTCGACACGCGCGAGCAGCAGCCCGAACGCGGAAAGGTCGCGGCCCAGCCGCAGGCCAGCGCCCAGGTGCCGACCGTCCGCATCGAGTGCGTAGCGGACACCTGCCCCCTCGTCACGGTCCGAGTGCCGGGCGGCGATGTACTCCAATACCGCGACATGAGCAGGGGCGAGGAGGTCAGCTACTTCGAACCCGAGCTCGACGTGGTGCTCAGCGACGCCGCCACGGTCGTGGTGACCGAGAACGGCAAGCCCCGCGCGCAGGGCAAGGCCGGCGCGCGGGAGGCGTTCACAGTCCGGGGCCGTGGGGCGTGAGCGCGGAGCGGGTGGTGTTCACAGTCCGAGGTCCTGGAGTGTGAACGCGGAGCGGTAGTCGAGCCCCTCCTCGGCCATCCGGGGCGCCGCGCCGCGCTCGACGATCGTGGCCACGGCGACCACCTCCGCGCCCGCCTCACGCAGCGCCTCGACGGCCGTCAGTGGGGAGGCGCCGGTCGTGGAGGTGTCCTCGACGGCCAGCACGCGACGGCCCTTGACCTCCGGACCCTCGATCCTGCGCTGCATGCCGTGCGCCTTCTGCGCCTTGCGCACCACGAACGCGTCGAGCGGGCGCCCCTGCGCGGCGGCGGCGTGCATCATCGCGGTCGCGACGGGATCGGCGCCCAACGTCAGCCCGCCCACGGCGTCGTACTCCAGATCCTTGGTCAGGTCGAGCATCACCCTGCCGACCAGGGGCGCGGCCACCCCGTCAAGCGTGATCCGGCGCAGGTCCAGGTAGAAGTCGGCCTCCTGACCCGAGGAGAGCACGACCTTGCCGTGCACGACGGCCTTCTTCTTGATCTCGGCGAGCAGGTTGTCGCGGTCTGTCATGGGTCCCAGCTTAGGGTCCTCGCGTACGTCCAGGAGGTCCGCCTGCGGCTGGCCAGGAGGTCCGCCTATGGCCAGCCGGGGGCGCTGCCGGAAGGCATGGAAGGTCCGTCGGAAGGTAAACGCGGCCCTTCGGTTTAGCCGGGACGGTGGCTGCGGAATGCTCGGAGGTAAACTCTGAGTAATCGTGAGGTCACTATGAGTGCAGAATCGCCACCGAGCGATGCGGATCTTCTCCACGCGGTCCGAGCCGGCGACGCCACCGCCTACCGCGAGCTCCACGACCGCCACGTGGCCGCCGCACGATCGCTGGCCCGCCAGCTCGTCAGGGGCGAGGCCGAGGCCGACGACGTGGTCGTCGAGTCGTTCACCAAGATCCTCGACCTGGTCGGCCGTGGCGGCGGTCCTTCGGCGGGTTTCAGGACGTATCTGCTGACGGTTGTGCGACGCACCGTCTGTGACCGTACGCGGGTGGCCGACGGCCAGATAGCCATGGGGACCGAGCGGCAGACAGCGGTGAGTGAGGGCGGCCAGCATGCGGCTTTGGGCGGAATCGAGGCGGTCGATCCAGGTGTGCCCTTCATCGACCCGGCACTCATCGGCCTCGAACGATCGCTGATCGCCAAGGCGTTCCTGTCGCTGCCCGAGCGGTGGCGGGCGGTGCTCTGGCACACCGAGGTCGAGCACTTGCCGCCCGCCGACGTGGCCCCGCTGCTCGGCCTGTCGGCCAACGGCGTCACCGACCTCGCCCGCCGGGCTCTCGCGGGCCTGCGCCAGGCGTACCTGCAGACGCACCTGGTGGCGCCACCGCCCCACACGTGCCGACTGGCGCTGGGCAGGATGAGCCGTTACGTCCGGGGCGTGCTGGCCAGGCGCGACTCCAAGGCGGTGGACGAGCACGTGAGCGGCTGCCCCGAATGCCGCGCGGTCCTGCTGGAGCTGACGGACGTGAGCCGGGGGCTACGGGTCATCATCGGACCCCTGATCACCGGCCCGGTCTTCGCGGGGTACGCGGCGGCACTGGCCAAGGAGGGAACCTCGTGCGACGGCCCGGATGGCCTTCCGGGCGCACTGGGCCGCTTGGGGCGGGCGCCTGGGCGACTGTTCGGGAGGGTGCGGAGGGCGTCCGGGCAGGTGTCCGATCGGGTGCGGCGAGTGCCCGCGTACATGCTGGGTCGGGTGAGGCAGGCGCCCAGGTGTGCGCTCGGCCAGCTTGGACGCCTGCCCAGGCCCGTGCTCGGCTGGGTCCGGGACGTGCCCAGGTACGTGTTCGGCTGGGTTCGGGGCGTGCCCACGTACGCACAGGCGGCGGTGGCGGGCGGTACCGCTGCCGCTGTCGCGGCCGCCGCCGCGTTCACGCTGGTCTCGGCCGAGGAGCCGATGCCGAGGCCGGTCGCCAAGCCCGTCGCGTCAGCGGGGCCGCCGCCCGTACGACCGGCCGACAAGCCCACGCGGGTTCCTCCCGGTCGGCCGGACACCCCGTCGGCGGCGAGGGGGCACCGGGCGCGCCTGCACGCCACGATCGGTGTGCTCGGCGCACTGGTCCGTGACCAGCCTGGCATCATCGGGCTGCGGCTCCGCAACTCGGGCAACGCCCCGACCGCCGAACTCACGGCCACCGTGGACCTGCCCGCAGGCGTCACGCTGATCCCGTCGGGCGATAACCGTCATGGCACCACCGCAGGCGTGACCCTGACCCGCCCGCACGGTTTCGCCCACGGCGCCGCACCGATCCAGCGGGGTGGCCACGACCACGGCGCCACCCCGATCCAGCCGGGTGGCTACGAGCACGGTGTCGCGGCGGGTGGGGCGCCGATCCGGCCCGGTGGCTACGGTCATGGTGCTGCGCTGGTTACGCCCGTTGGGACCCTGGATGGCTGGACCTGTCGCCCGGCCGGTCGCGGTGCCGTGTGTGCCAGGGGGCCGCTTGATGCGCGTCGCCGCACCGCCGTTTTCCTGCGCGTTCACGTGGCCGCCCAGGCGCCCCAGGGCGACGGGCCCGCTGTGCGGATCACGTCCGGTTCGCTGCGGATCGGGGCGCGGTCAGCGGCCGGGGTACGGCGGGAGGGCATGCCCGCCAGGTTCGCCACCGACGGGAAGGTGACGGTCAGGGCGGTCGGCAACTCGCTCCTGAGCTGCCCGCTGGAGCGCGACGGCTGCGCGGAGGCCCGGCGGCGGGAGGGCGACAGGCGTGACGACGAGCTGTGGCCCATGGCGGTCGTCGACGGGGATGGGGTGGCGGATACCTACGCCTCCAGCGGCGCCACGCTGCGACTGCCCCCGGGCGGTCGGGTCGTGTGGGCGGGCCTCTACTGGTCGGCCAGTGGGGAGAACACGGGGCCGATCAGGCTGCGGCCGCCGGGCCGGCGGCGGTACCTGTTCATCAGGCCCGAGCAGGTGACGGTCCGCGACCTGCCCTCTGGGCCCGCATACCAGGCGTTCGCCGACGTGACCGGGCTGGTCGGGAGTCTCAGGCAGGAGGGCACGTGGTGGGCGGCCGACCCGCCGATGGGGGAGGGGGTCGCGCAGCACGCCGGATGGAGTCTGGTGGTGATCGCGACCGATCCGACCGAGCCGTACAGCCACGCCGTGGTGCTCGACACGCCGACCGTCATCGGCGGTGAGGCGGGTCAGGCCCGGATCCCGCTGGACGGGCTGGTCTCCGCACCGCGACTCGCGCGAGGCCCGCGACACCCGCGAGAGACCGTGGCTCCTGCGGCCGCGTCCGTGCGGCGCGGGCAGAAGGGAGTGGCTCCTGAGGCCCTGTCCGCGCGGAGCCTGCGGGCGCACGTGGCCCCTGCGGCCGTGCGGGCGCGAGTCCCGAGTAGGCGCCCGGCCTCCGGAGGCTCATCCAGGCGGGTTTCGTCGGATGGGCGGGTGCCTGCTCGGGTCGAGGTGGTGGCCTGGGAAGGCGATGCCGATCTCGACGGTGACCGGCTCTCTCTGGGCGCGGGGCCGCTCACCCCCGCAGGAGGCGACCGTGACGCGGACAACGTCTTCGACGGCTCGTCCAACGGCGCCAAAGGGATGACGTTCGGTGTCGATGTCGACACGTTCGGCGGCGAACTCGGCCATGACCCGGCGCTGGCCATCGATACGCGGAAGGATGTGGTGTTGTTCGCGATCGCCGCCGTCAGCGTGCGTGCACGGTCGTGACGTACGTGCACGATAGTGACCAAAGTCCGACATATTGGTACGGTCAGCCCGGACGCACCGGCGTATGGCCAGGGCAGGGGCGAATCGTCGGGATTAACCTCGCGCGATCACCCGCTTTCATTACCCTGAGAGAGGGCCGCCCGCGAATCCGGCTCTGACGGTGCACAGTCTGCTAGGTCGGACCACCAGGAAAGGGGCCGTGTCAGTGGATCGCTGCGCGCTGTTCGTGGACGCTGGCTATCTGCTGGCCGACGGCGCGATGGCCGTGCATGGCACCCGCCATCGTGAAGCCGTGGCCTGGGACTATCCAGGGCTCTTGCAGCTCCTGTCGAACCTCTCGCGCGAGCGCACCGGCCTGCCGATGCTGCGGTGCTACTGGTACGAGGCGACCGTCGAAGCCCGCCGTACACCAGAGCACGACGTGCTCGCCGACATCCCCGGCCTCAAGCTCCGTCTCTCGCGCATCCGCCCCGGCCGGCGCGAAGGCGTGGACGCCCAGGTGCACCGCGACCTGATGACCCTCGCCCGCAACAGCGCCATCTGCGACGCCGTCGTGGTCAGCGGTGACGAGGACCTCACCCAGGTCGTCAGCGACGCCCAGGACCTCGGCGTCCGGGTGACCGTGGTGCACATCGCGCTGGACGGCAGCTGGGCGGCCTCCCGCACGCTCATGCAGGAGAGCGACGACCTCATCGAGCTCGGCGGCGTCCACCTGCGCCCCTACGTCAACATGGTGGCCGGCGCCATCGAGGTGTCCAACGGACATCACCAGTCGGCCAGTAACGGCCACGCGCAGCGGGAGCTGCCGCCCGCCCAGCCGAGCGGGGGCAGCCACGCCGCCGACCGGGGGAGCCAGTCCGGTGCCAACGGCGCGATGCCGTCGGTGGGGCGTGGCCAGCAGTCGCCGCCCAGCTACGCCAACTACCAGCCCGATCCGACGCCGTCGGCCGCCCCGGTGACCGGACCCATCCCGCAGCAGCCGCAGGCACCGACGACCGGGCAGTTCGCGTCGCAGTCCAATGGCA
This sequence comes from Nonomuraea sp. CA-143628, assembly GCF_050942315.1. Lineage (NCBI taxonomy): Bacteria > Bacillati > Actinomycetota > Actinomycetes > Streptosporangiales > Streptosporangiaceae > Nonomuraea > Nonomuraea sp. CA-143628. The sequence continues at coordinate 13,115,058 of NZ_CP192072.1, read as the reverse complement.
CCTATCAGCCGCCGCCGTCGCAGTCCAACGGCACCTATCAGCCCCCGCCGCCACAGTCCAACGGCACTTACCAGCCCTCGCAGCTCGGCGCCTACACCGGCCCGCAGCCCGCGCCGGTCTCCCAGCCCTCGGCCGCCACGGCCGGGGCGACCACGCTGTCCGACGCCGTCAAGGCCGCCCATCGGGAGGGGCACGACTTCGGCGAGTCCGTGGCCCGCGACGCGCCGGCCCTGTGGCTGGAGGCCGTGCTCGCGCGCAAGCCGCGGATGCCCTCCGACCTGGAGGCCCGCCTGCTGCAAGGGTCGTCCCTGCCGATCGACTTCCTGCTGCACGACGAGGTACGCCACGCGCTGCGCCGCGGCTTCTGGGACGCCTTGGAGCGCGCCAGACAATAGCCTGACGCGCCCCTGAGGCCGGGCCTCTCCCCGCCGCCGTCCAGACGTCGGCGCGCCTCTGAGAACGATCTCAGCGCCTCAGAGACGGACAGCCTCAGAGACGGACAAGAGGTACGGCTTCTCGTACGGGCAAGGCACAGCGCCTCTCGTACAGGACGGCGTCTCTCGCACCGAACGAGGGACGGCGCGGCCGCTTACGACAGGGCGTCGAAGCCGGAGCGCAGGTGGGCGAGCCGGTCGGCGAGGTCGGCGAGCGGGACGGACAGTGTCGGGTCGTGCGACTTGTTGGCCAGCTCCCGCACCCTGCCCAGCTCGTCCTCCACCGCCGTCAGCCGCCGCGACAGCTCGGGCAGGATCGCCGCCTGGTCACCCGCGCCCGGCGGCAGCTCGCCGCTCAGCCGCTCGCGCAGCATCGATGCCTGCTCGGCCAGTCGCTTGTTCATGTTGTACAGCTCGGTGAACACCGACACCTTGGCCCGCAGCACCCACGGGTCGAACGGCTTGGTCAGGTAGTCGACGGCGCCCGCCGCGTAGCCGCGGAAGGCGTAGTCGGGCGCGCTGTCGACCACCGTGAGAAAGATGATCGGGATGTTGCGGGTCCGCTCCCGCCGCTTGATGTGGGCGGCCGTCTCGAACCCGTCCATGCCGGGCATCCGCACGTCGAGCAGGATCAGTGCGAACTCCGTGTTGAGCAGCGCCTTGAGCGCTTCCTCGCCGGACCTGGCGCGTACGGGCACCAGGTCGAGCGAGCTCAGGATCGCTTCGAGAGCGATCAAATTCTCCTCGCGGTCGTCGACCAGGAGGATTTTGGCACGATCCGGCATGGATCACGCCCCTTCGGCGGTGGACTCGCCGGTGGACCGCCCCCGGCCGAGCCAACCGCGCAGCCGTTCGAGCAGCCGGTCGACGTCGACGGGCTTGGGTACGTAGTCGGACGCGCCCGAGGCGATGCTCTTCTCACGATCGCCTCGCATGACCTTGGCGGTCAACGCGATGATCGGGAGATCGGCGAACTGAGGCATGCGCCTGATGGCCGAGGTCGTGGCCCAGCCGTCCATCTCCGGCATCATGATGTCCATCAGCACGAGAGCGACGTCCTCGTTCCGTTCGAGCTGTTCGATTCCTTCCCGGCCGTTTTCAGCGTAGACGACCGTGGAGCCGTGCCGTTCGAGGACGCTGGTCAGGGCGAATACGTTGCGGATGTCGTCGTCGACGATGAGGATCTTCGCGCCGTTGAGCGGGTCGTCGCCGTGCCACTGGCTGGTCTCGGCGGGCGGCTCGTTCAGCTCGGGCAGCGGCAGGTCGAGCGGCATCGGCGGCTCGTGCAGCGCGGCCGCCGTCTCCTCGACCGGCACGGCGAGCAGCTGCCTGCGCTCGACCACGGCGTCGGTGTCGGTCTCGGCCAGCGGTCCGGTGTAGGAGGCCGGCAGGTAAAGGGTGAACGTGCTCCCCTTGCCCAGCTCGCTGTCGACGTGGATCTCACCGCCGAGCAGCCTGGCGATCTTGCGGCAGATCGACAGGCCCAGCCCGGTGCCGCCGTACTTGCGGCTGGTGGTGCCGTCGGCCTGCCTGAACGCCTCGAAGATGACCTCACGCTTGTCGGGCGCGATGCCGATGCCGGTGTCGATCACCTGGAAGGCCAGCAGGTCGTGGGCGCTGTGCAGGGTGTCGTCGTCGAACTGGACCCCCGCCGAGACCGGCGTGACCCGCAGCTTGACCTCGCCCTTCGGGGTGAACTTCACCGCGTTGGACAGCAGGTTGCGCAGCACCTGCTGCAGGCGCTGCTCGTCGGCGCGCAACTCCTGCGGCACATCGCGGTCCACCTCGACGGCGAACGCCAGCCCCTTGTCCTGGGCCAGCGGCGCGAACGCCGCCTCCAGGAGGTCGACCATCTTCGGCAGCGACACCTGGATCGGATGGATGTCCATCCGGCCGGCCTCGACCTTGGACAGGTCGAGCATGTCGTTGATCAGCTGGAGCAGCGCGGAGCCCGCGCCGTGGATCGTCCTGGCGAACTCGACCTGCTGCGAGGTCAGGTTGCCCTCGGCGTTCTCGGTCAGCAGCTTGGCCAGCACGAGCAGGCTGTTGAGCGGCGTGCGCAGCTCGTGGGACATGTTCGCGAGGAACTCGGACTTGTAGCGCGAGGAGACGGCCAGCTGCTCGGCGCGCTCCTCCAGCGTGCGGCGGGCCTGCTCGATCTGGAAGTTCTGGATCTCGATGGCGCGGTTCTGCTTGGCCAGCAGCGCCGCCTTGTCCTCCAGCTCGGCGTTGGACCTGCGCAGCTCCTCCTGCTGGCGCTGCAGCTCGTCAGAGCGTTCCTGCAGCTCGCGGGTGAGTCGCTGGGACTCCGTCAGCAGGTCTTCGGTGCGCGAGTTGGCGATGATGGTGTTCATCGTGACGCCGATGGTCTCGACGAGCTGGGTCAGGAAGTCGAGGTGCACCTCGCCGAACGGGGTGAAGGAGGCCAGCTCCAGCACGCCCAGGACGCGGTTCTCGAACAGGATCGGGAGTACGACGATCTGCGCGGGCGTCGACTGGCTGAGACCGCTGTCGATGGTGATGAACCGCGGCGGCACGTCGTCGAGGACGATGTGCCGGCCCTGGGCCGCGGCCTGGCCGACGATGCCCTCGCCGACCGCGAAGCGCTGGCGCGGGCCGCGGTCTGGGCGTACGCCGTAGCCGCCGATCAGCAGCAGCTCGTGCTCGCCCTCGGGATCGACGCCGTAGAAGGCGCCATAGCGGGCAGACACCAGCGGCGTCAGCTCGCTCATCGTCAGCTTGGCCACCTCGAACAGGTCGCGGTGGCCCTGCATGAGCCGGGAGATGCGGGCCAGGTTGGACTTGAGCCAGTCTTGTTCCTGGTTGGCCTGGGTGGTCTCGCGGAGGTTGGCCACCATCGAGTTGATGTTGTCCTTGAGCTCCGCCAGCTCGCCCTGCGCCTCGACGGCGATCGAACGGGTCAGGTCGCCTCGGGCCACGGCGCTGGTCACGGTGGCGATCGCGCGTACCTGCGTGGTGAGGTTGCCGGCCAGCTCGTTGACGCTCTCGGTGAGCCGCTTCCAGGTGCCTTCCACGCCCTCGACCCGTGCCTGGCCGCCGAGCTGGCCTTCGGAGCCCACCTCGCGGGCGACTCGGGTCACCTCGGAGGCGAACGAGGACAGCTGGTCGACCATCCGGTTGATGGTGGTCTTGAGCGCCAGGATCTCGCCCTGGGCATCGACGTCGATCTTGCGGGTCAGGTCGCCGTTGGCGACCGCGGTGGTCACCTCGGCGATGTTTCGCACCTGGTAGGTCAGGTTGTTGGCCATGAAGTTGACGTTGTCGGTGAGGTCCTTCCAGACTCCCGACACGCCCTGCACCCGGGCCTGGCCGCCGAGCTGGCCCTGCGTGCCGACCTCGCGGGCGACTCGGGTCACCTCGTCGGCGAAGGACGACAGCTGGTCGACCATCGTGTTGAGGGTGTCCTTGAGCTGGAGGATCTCGCCCTGCGCGTCGACGGTGATCTTCTTCGACAGGTCGCCCTGGGCCACCGCGGAGGAGACCGTCGCGATCTGGCGCACCTGGGAGGTCAGGTTGTTGGCCATGGAGTTGACGTTCTCCGTGAGGTCCTTCCAGACCCCGGAGACGCCGCGCACCTGCGCTTGGCCGCCCAGCTGCCCCTCGGTGCCCACCTCGCGGGCGACTCGGGTCACCTCGGAGGCGAACGACGACAGCTGCTCGACCATCGTGTTCATGGTCGACTTGAGCTCCAGGATCTCGCCCTGGGCGTCCACGTCGATCTTGCGGGTCAGGTCGCCGTTGGCCACGGCCGTCGTCACCTGGGCGATGTTGCGTACCTGGTAGGTCAGGTTGTACGCCATGGAGTTGACGTTGTCGGTGAGGTCCTTCCAGACGCCCGACACGCCCTTCACCTCGGCGCGCCCGCCCAGCTTGCCCTCGGTGCCGACCTCGCGGGCGACTCGGGTCACCTCGTCGGCGAAGGACGACAGCTGGTCGACCATCGTGTTGAGGGTGTCCTTGAGCTGGAGGATCTCGCCCTCCGCGTCGACCGTGATCTTCTTCGACAGGTTGCCCTGGGCCACCGCCGTGGCCACGGTCGCGATGCTGCGTACTTGGCTGGTGAGGTTGTTGGCCATGAAGTTGACGTTGTCGGTGAGGTCCTTCCAGACTCCCGACACGCCCGACACCCGGGCCTGGCCGCCGAGCTGGCCCTGCGTGCCCACCTCGCGGGCGACTCGGGTCACCTCCTCGGCGAAGCCGGAGAGCTGGTCGACCATGGTGTTGACGGTGTTCTTGAGCTCGAACATCTCGCCCACGGCGTCGACCGTCACCTTGCGGCTCAGGTCGCCCTTGGCCACGGCGGTGGTCACGACCGCGATGTCACGCACCTGCGCGGCCACCCGGGAGGACATCGTGTTGACGGCCTCGGTGAGGTCGCGCCAGCTGCCGGACATGCCGCGCAGGTTGGCGCCGCCACCCAGTCGGCCCTCGGTGCCGGCCTCCCTGGCCACCCGCGTGACCTCGGAGTTGAACAGCGCGAGCTGGTCGACCATGCCGTTGATCGCCTTGCCCAGGCGGCGCACCTCGCCGCGGGCCGAGCGGTCGAGGTCGATCCGCCGCGACAGGTCGCCCTTGGCCACCGCGTCGATCACGTCGGCGGCACCGCTCACCGGGCTCACCAGGGCGTCGATCAACATGTTGACCGACTCGACGCTCTCCGCCCAGGCGCCGACTCCCGGCCCCGGTGTCAGCCGCTCGCCGAAGCGGCCCTCTTTGACAACTTCCTTGCGTACGCGCACCAGCTCGTTGGCGAGATGTTCGCGACGATCGGCCACTTCGTTGAGCAGCAACCGCACTTCACTGAGGATGCCGGCCGGGGCATGCGGAACCCGGCGGCGGAAGTCGCCGTCGCGCCAGGAGAAGAGGGTCTCCAGGATCGGGACGAGATCCGACTCGGTGTAAGTCCTCTCCTCAGAGCTCAATGCGGCCTTGGCCGTTGTCATGGGGCCTCCTTCACTCCCGGGGTGCCACCGCGAGTGAGTCAAGTCTGTCACGATGAGTAGCTCATAGTCGCGTCCTTGTATTTACCCCAAGTCAGCAGGAAGTGTGGTAGGCACGATGCGATGACTGCGACTCCCCATGCGGTGCTGGCCGCTACGTTCGCGCCCGGCGACACCGCCGTGACGGCTGCGATGAGGTTCACCCGTGAGGTGATGACCGCTTGGGCGGTCGGCAGCGTGCTGCATCTGGCCGAGCAGGTCGCGGGTGACCTGGCACAACAGGTGGTGGACGAGCCGTTCGAAGTCATCTGGAAGCATTTTGGTGACGCCGTGCAGGTCGAGTTGAGACAGCGGAGCACCTCGCAGGGCGACCCGAAGGCTCCGTCTGTGGGGGTGGAGGAGTGGGGAATCACCTTCGCCGGTGATTCTCGTGTCCATTGGGCAAGACTCACGCTACCCGGCTCGACGGACAGAGTGGCATCCGAATGGCTGGAGGAGAGCGCCAGAGGGCCGCATTGGTTGGGGTTCCTGGCTGACGCGAGTGACCTGCTCGCGGGCACTCTCGACCCCGACATGGTGCCGGCCATCATCGCCCAGATCGTGGTGCCGCGACTGGCGAGCTGGTGCGCCGTCTACACCTCTGACACCGCTGTCGGACCGCTGCGCCTGGTCTACCTCTGGCACGCCGACGAGGCCAGGATCGACGGGCTGCGCGAGCAGCTGGGCGACATGGACGCGATGATCGCCGACGCCCGCGTCACCTCCACCGTCCATCTGGCCGACTCGCAGGTGCTCGCGGTCCCGCTGACCGCGCGCGGCCGGGGCCTGGGCATGATGTGCCTGGGCCGGTCCGACCGCTTCCCCGACGAGGTCATCCAGTTCGCCGAGGACATCGCCAGGCGGGCCGCGCTGGCCACCGACAACGCCCGCGTCTACGCCCAGCAGGCCGCGGCCAACCGGGCGCTCCAGCGCAGCCTGCTCCCGCCGAACGAGCCCGAGGTGCCCGGCCTCGACTACGGCGTCGTGTACGAGCCCGCCGGCGAGGCCAACGAGGTCGGAGGCGACTTCTACGACCTGTTCAAGGCCGGCGACGACTCCTGGCGCTTCGCGATCGGCGACGTGTGCGGCACCGGCCCGGAGGCCGCCGCCGTGACCGGTCTGGCCCGCCACACCCTGCGCCTGCTCGCCCGCGAGGGCTACGGGGTGGCGGCGGTGCTCGGCCGGCTCAACCAGGCGATCTTGGAGGAGGGCGAGCGGGCCAGGTTCCTCACGCTGCTGCACGGCGACATCACGCCGGTGCCGACCGGTCTTGAGGTACGCCTGGTGTCCGCGGGCCATCCCGAGGCGCTGCGTCTCAAGCCGAGCGGCGTGGTCGAGACGGTGACGACGCCGCAGTCGCTGCTCGGGGTCTTCCACGAGGTGGTGTTCGAGGCCGACACGCTGCATCTCGACCACGGTGACGTGCTGCTGGCGGTGACCGACGGGGTGACGGAGCGGCGCTCGGGCGGGCGGCTGCTCGACGACGACAGCGGGCTGGCCAAGCTGCTGGCCGAGTGCGCCGGGCTGTCGGCCCGCGCGGTGGCCGAGCGGATCCGCCGAGGGGCGGCCGACTTCGCCACGGAGCCGAGCGCGGACGACCTCGCGATCGTGGTCCTCCGCGCCCGCTGACCTCTCGACAGTCTTCACACTCGCTGACCCGTGATGGGCGCCCACTGATATGGGTGCGTCACTGACCGAAGAGACCCGCCCAGTGACCTGATGGGCGCGCCACCGACTCTCATAGGCATTGTCGGTTGACTGCCGACTTGGCGAATTGTCGATTATCAGTGTGGATTTACATGCTTGCGGGCGAATTCAAGCTGTAGCGCGATTTGTGCGATCCGTTCGGACATGACCAACGAGCCACGGATGGCGTCGTAGGCGTAAACCTCATGCTCCCGCCCGTGCTCAGCAAGTTTCGCCACATACTTCTCGATCTGCCGCAGCGGGCAGCGGCTGTCGTTCTCGCCGGCCAGGATCAGCACCGGACTCTCCACCCGGTCCACGTACGTGATCGGGGAGCTGGCCGCATAGCGTTCGGGCTGCTCGTCGGGCGAGCCGCCCAGCAGCGCGCGGTGGTAGGCGCGCAGGCTCTCTGCCTCGTCCTCGTAGGAGGTCTCATGGCAGGCGATCGGCACCGCCGCGATGCCGGCCGTCCACAGCTCGGGCTGGGTGCCGAGGCCGAGCAGCGTGAGATAGCCGCCCCATGCGGTGCCCGTCAGCAGCATCCTGGCGGGGTCGGCGATGCCGCGTTCCACGACGTGCTCGCGTACGGCGGCGACGTCGGCCAGTTCGATGTGGCCGACGTCGCTGTGGAGCGCGTCGCGCCAGGCCGAGCCGTAGCCAGTCGAACCGCGGTAGTTGACCCGCACCACCGCGAAGCCGCCGTCCACCCAGGCCGCGACCTCGGGGGAGAAGGCGTCGCGGTCGTGCGTCGTCGGGCCGCCGTGCAGCAGGAAGACGGTCGGGAACGGCGCGGCGCCGGACTCGGGCCGGGAGACCAGCGCGTGGATCCTGCCGCCGGGGCCGGGCACGTCGAGGTCCTCGACGGGCACGCTCGGCGGCGCCGAAGGGCCGCTGGAGTTGAGCACGACCTGGCCGTTGCTGGAGCGGATCACCGGTGGCCGGGAGGCGCTGGACCAGGAGTATTCGACGTTGCCGCCGGGGCGCGGGGCGGCGGCGTCGATCACGCCGTGGGGCGTCTCGAGCAGGGTCAGCCCGCCGCCCGCGAGGTCATAGCGGTGCAGGTAGCTGCGGGCGCGGTTGTCGCGGAGGATCAGCAGGCCGCGGCCGTCGTCGTACCAGCTGGCGGTCAGCTCGCCGGAGTCCTTCATCCAGATCTCGCGCTGCTCGTCGGTCGCCGGGTCCCAGACCAGGGGAGCCTGACGCTGACGGCGCTCGTGCAGGGCGAGCATGCGGCGGTCGCCCGGCACCGGGGCGAACTTGAGGCCGATCACGCCCTTGTCGGGGCCGTCGTAGAGCTCGCCGACGACGTCGCCGTTCGGGCGTACGACGCGGAGCGCCGGATGACGGAAGTCGCCATACTCGGCATGATTTATCGCGATAAGTGAGCCGTCGAGGGACATGTCGGCGACCCAGGCCGCCTCGGCGTGCTCGTACAGCAGACGGGACGGTTCGCCGGGCCGTACCAGATGGATCCTGAACGAACCCTCGCTGGCCAGGCTGATCGCCGCGTGGCCGGCCATGGACAGGGCGATGCCGCCCGGCTGGCCGGGCTCCAGGTCGGGAGCGACCTGCTCGTCGGGGCCGCCGGTGAACGGCTGGCGCCACCACGTGCCGAACTCATCGCCCTCGGTGTCGGCGAACCAGTAGATCCACTGGCCGGTGGGGTCGATCGCGGCGTGGGCCGTGCCCTTGGGCCGGTCGGTCACCTGGCGGTTGGCGCCGCTGGCGCGGTCCCAGGCGTAGACCTCCCAGGTGCCGGTGGCGTTGGAGCGATAGATCGAGCGGTTCGGGGCCAGCCGTGCCCAGGAGGGCAACGTCATGCGCGACGCTCGGAACCTGGCCTGCCAGCGTTCCTCGGCCTTCATCCGGCGCGCCCCCCTCCCTCTCGCCCCGCCTCCGGGCGTGGGTTGCCGTCCAGTATTGCGCTTGTCTCGCGGAAATACTCCGGGAATGTGGGGGAATTTCGGACTAAATGCCCCATCAATAACACGAGTCCCAGATGTCCGTCAAGGAACAGCCCTTGATCGCGCCGGGGCCTCGAAGATAGACAGGTGGAACGCAGCCTTGGTCGCCACTTTTTCCCGCTTTTTCACAGCATCCCGTGACAGATAGTTCGAAATCCGCTCCGCCAGCTCGGTCGGCTCAGTGTGCCACGCGCTCGGTCCCATCCCCACCACTCCGGCGACCTCGTCGGGACCCAGCTCCAGATCGAACTCGACCGTCCGCCGCTCGGTCTCCTCGAAGCCTTCCAGGCTCCTGGCCAGGCGCCGCTCCTTCTCCTCGTCGACGGAGAGCAGGCCCAGCTCCTCGACGAGCGGGCTCAGATGCGCCTGAGCGGGTGTCACGACGACCACCGCGCCGCCAGGCCGCAGAATGCGCCGGAACTCGGGACCGTTCCGCGGCGCGAATACGTCGATCACCACGTCGGCCACCCCGTCCCTGATGGGCAACGGCCGCCACACGTCGGCCACGAAGGCCCCCGCCCTCGGATGTGCCCGAGCGGCACGCCGCACGGCGTGCTTGGAAACGTCGAATGCCATCCCGATGCCACGGTCCACCGCTCTCAGCACCGTCGCCAGGTAGTAACCGGTCCCGGCTCCGGCATCAACGATCACGGGCTCCGGCGCGTGATCGGCGTCGTGCCGCGCCGCCCCTGCTCCACGAGCCACTGCGGCACTACGGTACGCCTTCTCGGCCGCCGCGTCCGGCAGTGCCGAGAACCTATCCCTACGGAAAGCATCGTCTTCCCGGCCATTGGCGCCGAATATCCTCAAGCGCACACTCTCGGCGAGTGCGTCGGCGAGCGGAGCGTAGTGTCCGGTCCCCAGGAACTCGGCGCGTGCCGCCACCATCGCCGCGCTGTCAGCCGTTCCCGGCGTCCGCGAGCCGACCAGAAGGCTCACGTACCCCTGCTTGGCCACGTCGTACGCATGGCCCTCGGCGCAGCGGAGCGTGTCACCCGCCAACCACATCTCACGGGCACAGACGGGGCAGGCCAGGTATTTGATGATGTCAGCAAGCATGCGCCCATTGTCATGGCCCGGGGGTACCTGACGCGCCAGGGGGTCAGGCGCCGGCCTCAAGCAGGAAGGCCGCGTTGGAGGGGGTCTCGCGGAGCTTGCCGACCAGCAGCTCCAGCCCCTGCTGCCGATCGAGCGCGCCGAGCATCCGGCGCAGCTTCCAGACCACCTGCCGCTCGCCGGCCGGCAGCAGGATCTCCTCTCGGCGGGTGCCGGAGATGCCCAGGTCGACCGCGGGGAACAGGCGTCGTTCGGCCAGGTCGCGGGCCAGGTGCACCTCCATGTTCCCGGTGCCCTTGAACTCCTCGTACAGGCTGTTGTCCATGCGCGACCCCGTGTCCACCAGCACGGTGGCCAGGATGGTCAGGGAGCCGCCGCCCTCCACGTTGCGCGCGGAGCCGAAGAAGCGCTTCGGCGGGTAGAGCGCGGTGGCGTCGATGCCGCCGGTGAGCACGCGGCCCCCGCCGGGGGCCAGGTTGTTGTACGCGCGCCCGAGCCGCGTCAGCGAGTCGAGCAGCACCACGACGTCCTCGCCGTTCTCCACGAGGCGCTTGGCGCGTTCGATGGCCAGCTCGGCGACGGCGGTATGGTCGCGGTCGGGGTGGTCGAAAGTCGAGTAGAAGACCTCGCCTTTGATGGAGGCGCGCATCTCCGTGACCTCTTCCGGCCGCTCGCCGACGAGCACGACCATGAGGTGCGTCTCCGGGTGATTGCGCGCGATGGCCGCCGCGAGCGCCTGCATGACCATGGTCTTGCCGGCCTTGGGCGGGGCCACGATGAGCCCGCGCTGGCCCTTGCCGATGGGCGCGAACAGGTCGATGACGCGGGTGCTGAGCGACTCGGTCTCGATGCGCAGGCGTTCGGTGGGATGGATCGGGATCAGGTCCGCGAAGTGCGGGCGGTGCCGCCAGTCGGCGGTGCCGTTGACGGACTCGACCTCGACCGGTTTGCCGCCCGCGACGGTGGCGACGACATGGTCGCCGGGGCGCAGGCCGAGCTGCTTGACCCGGTCGGGCGGCACGCGGACGTCATCGGGGCCGGGCAGGTGTCCCGCGCGGATGAAGGCGCCCTTCTCCCGTACGTCGAGCAGGCCGCTGACCTGCCGAATGGGCGCGCCGGAGCGCGGTTTGGGAATGGTTTGAACAGACATGATGAACCCTCCTCGAGGGCACCGCCGAAGAAAGCCGGCGAGTGTGAAGAATGAGCCGGGCCCGGGAACACCGGGGCGGGCTATGGGGGAAGTGGCGGAGCTGGAAGCTCAACGCCGCTGGCAACGTATCACACGTTCCGGCCCATACAACACCTAGCCCGCTTGGGCTATTCCCGGGGGGTTCTGGCTTCTTCCGCCTCGCCGCCGGGGGTGCGGCGTAACAATGTTCTTCTCGGTGCCGGAGTGCTGCGAATTACCCGCAGCAGGTGTGCACGACGACACAGATCGCCCATCAACGCACCGGCAACCTGTCAAGTGAGATGCAGGGCCGCTGCAATCCGATGAGGCTTTCATAGAACCACGAACTCCTTGGGGGGATCACGATGAAGACCAGCACCCGTTGCCCGCGGTGTCACAACGAGCTCGACGAGGGCCCGATCATCTATCGGTGCGCCCACTGCAGCCGCGCCGTCTACGCCGCCGACGTCGAGAACGAGTACGTTCCGCGCCAGCGCGTGGCCGCCTAATCTGGGCGAATGCCACACAAACCGCGCACGATCTCCGGCGTCGAAGTGACGCCTCTCTGCGACGCCGTGGGTCCCATGGGCCCGGCGATCCGCCGCCCGCTCACCGAGATGTTCCCAGGGGGAGGGCTCGCGGACGAGCCGTGGATCCTGCACTTCCACTGTTACCTGCTACGTGACCGGGCGGGCCGGGTCACCCTGGTCGACACCGGCATCGGCGCTGTGGACTCACCGGCGTCGAGCTGGGCGCCGGTGCCGGGGACACTGCCCGGTGAGCTGGCCGCCGCCGGGGTCGAACCGGCCGACGTCGGCACCGTGATCCTCACGCACCTGCACAGCGACCACGCCAGTGGCGCGGTCGCGGACGGCCGGCCGCTGTTCGAGAACGCCAGGTACGTTCTCCAGCAGGCCGAGGTCGACGCGGCCCACGGCGCGATGCTCGACCAGATCGTCACCCCGATCAAGGGCCAGTTGCAGGTGGTCGACGGAGACTGCCAGGTCGCGCCGGGCGTACGCGTCCAGCTCACCCCGGGGCACACCCCAGGCCACCAGATCGTCCGCCTGGGCGAGCTGGCGATGACCGGCGACCTGGTGCTGCACCCGGCGCAGCTGGCCGATCCGAGCGTCCGTTACGTCTACGACGACGACCAGGCGGCGGCGGCCGCCACTCGCGCCGAAGTGCTCGGCGCGCTGCGGGCGGAGCGCGCGGTGCTGGCCACCGCCCACTTCAGTGACCCGTTCCTGGACCTTAGCCCCCTGTAGAGCTCCCTGTAGGTGAATCTCAGGCGGGCACGGGCTGGTCGGCCAGCAGGTCGGCGGGGAGACTGACCAGCGCGGTGAGCCCCCCGTACGGCGAGACGTCGAGCGTGACCTTGATCCCGTTCCTGGCCGCCAGCCTGGCCACCACGAACAGCCCCAGCTGATCACTCTGCGCCAGGTCGAACTCCGGCATCTCGGCCAGCCGCGTGTTGAGCTCGTCGAGCTCGACCCTGGTCAGGCCGAGACCGCGGTCCTCGACCTCGACGGTCACTCCATGCGGGGTGATCGTGGTCCGCAAGTCCACCCGGGTCTGCGGCGGCGAGAAGAGGGTGGCGTTCTCGATCAGCTCGGCCATCAGGTGGGCGACGTCGGTGACCGCCGAGCCGACCAGGGAGACGGGCGGCGGCTGCAGCACCTCGACCCGCGGATACTCCTCGACCTCGGCCACGGCCGCGCGCAGCACGTCGTGGATCGGCACCGGGTTGCGCCAGCCCCGGCCGGGCGCCTGGTCGGACAGGATGATGAGGCTCTCCGCGTGCCTGCGCATGCGGGTCGTGAGGTGGTCGAGCTTGAACAGGTCGCCGAGCGTCTCGGGCTCCTCCGCGCCGCGTTCCATGCTGTCGAGCTGCAGCAACTGGCGGTGGAGCAGCGTCTGGTTGCGTCGGGCCAGGTTGACGAAGACCTGGCTGACGCCGTGACGCAGCCTGGCCTGGCTCAGCGCCGCCGTCACGGCCGTGGCCTGCACGTTGTTGAACGCCTGCACGATGTCCAGCACCTCGCTGGTGTCCGTCTTCACCTCCAGCGGTGGCAGCTCGTCGGGCGTCGGCGCGCCGACGTTCGTACGCAGCCGCTTGACCAGCGCCACCAGGCGTACCTCGGCCAGCTCGGTGGCGGCGTCGCGGAGCCCGGCGAGCTCGCGTACCAGGCGGCCGCGGAAGCGGAGCGACAGCAGGATGGAGGCGAGGACCGCGAGCAGGCCGACGCCGCCCGCCACGCCGATCTTGATCAGCACGTTGACGGCCGTGGGCGTGACGCGCTGCGTGATCTCCCGTACGGCCTGGCGCTGGTTGCGATCGACGGCCGTCCACAGGTTGCTCGCGTCGACGGGCCAGGTGGCCGCCGTGGCGGGCAGGCCGTTCGTGGTGGCCTGGCCCATGATGGCGTCCTCCGCGCGCATGAACTCGCGGTAGGCGGGCGAGGAGACCAGCTGCTCGTACGGCCCGCGCAGCTCGGAGTCGAGGTGGGACAGCGCCTGGGTGTAGAGCAGGCGCCTGGTGGCGACCATGCCGGTGAACTCCCGGCGCTCAAGGGTGGTCGCCTTGCCCCTGTCCAGGACCACGGCGATGATCGACCGCTCTCTCGACAGCAGGTCCTTGGCCTCGCCCAGCATGGTGACGGCGCGGGCCTGCCGGTAGAGCGTCATGTCCGGCATGAGGATCATCGCGTCGTACATGCGGAAGGAGGCGTCGGTGATCTGGCTGTAGCCGTCGATCACGTTGAGCGGGGCGGGGTTCCCGCCGTCGACCTGGCGCCGGATCGCGGGTAGCGCGTCGAGCCGGTCGTACAGAGCTCTGAGCTGCACGGCCATCCCGGACGAGATGGCCTGCTGGTCGGCGGCCAGCTTGCGGAAGTCCGCGACGGCCTTGTCCGTCTGGGCGCGCTGCCTGGCCAGCTGGGCGGTGCCGCGCTTGGTCGTAAGGAACTCGACGGAGGCCAGCCGCTCGTTCTGGAGCTCGACGTTGATCTGCTCGGACGGGTCGGCCAGGTTCGTCACCAGATCGTTGATCTCCAGCAGGCGCAGGCCGTCGCCGCCGGTCAGTGTCGCCGCGAAGGCCCACAGGCCGACCAATGACGTGAGCGGGACGATCAGCAGAATGAGGAGCTTGATGGCGATGGGACGGCCACGCGTGGGGGGCATGCGACCTCCGGAGGCATGATGAGATCGCCTCGCAGAGTACACCCCATTTTGCCGGGATTTCTGGCGACGGCTCGGCGCGAGGGCCCTGACGCCCCCGCGCCTGCCGCGCTCAGGGCTATCGCCGCCTGGGGTTCTCGACGCCACCGGCCACGAGCCGGTCGGTCGACTCGGACTCGTGCCCGGGCTCGGGCTCGCGTGCGTGCTCGGGCCGGCGCACCTGCTCGGGCACGCGCAGGTTCTGCGTCTCGCGCATGTCCGGCTCGCGCGCGTGCTCAGGCTCGCGCGTGGCGGCGTGCTCGTGCTCGTCCTGCAGCTTCCGCTCCAGCTCGCGCTTCTCCTCTTCGAGCCGGGCCACCCGGCTGGAGGCCTCGGCGCTCGCCACGCGCTTCTGGCGGCGACGCTTGGCCGACCGGCGGGAACCGGAGCTGATCATCGCGATGCCCAGCAGCAGCACGGCCGTGGTCACGGCACCGGCGATGAACATGCCGAACGAATTGAATTCGAACGTGTAGCCGAACAGAATGTACCTGGAGGTCTCCTCGGCGGCCACCAAGGCGATGGCGCCACCGGCGAGCAGGACCAGGAGTAGACCCAGCAAGATCATTTCAGCTCACTCCCTGTCGTCAGAGCGAGTCCCTACTGCCCCGGCTCGGGCGGACTATGCCGCGCGATCGCCGATCAGGCCGGGGTTCCAGGTCATCATGGAGATCATGAGACCTGAGCCCGGCCAAGTGCTGCACTTCTCCGAGGACCCGACGATCGAGCTGTTCGTGCCGCACGTGGCGCCGACCTCCGCCCTGCGCGAGCCGTACGTCTGGGCGGTCGGCTACGAGCGCTGCCCCGACTACTGGTTCCCGCGGGCCTGCCCGCGGGCGATGGCCTGGAAAACGGCCGGCACCAGCGAGGCCGACGCCGACCGGATCATCGGCGCGGGCTGCGGCGACCGGGTGCACGCCATCGAGTACGGCTGGCTCAAGGCGCTCATGGACGTCGGCCTTTACGCCTACCGGCTGCCCGCCGGCCCTTTCCGCGCCATCGGCGACGACGGGCACGCGCTCGTGGCCGAGGTGCCGGTGAAGCCGCTCGGCCCCGCGGAGCCGGTGCCGGATCTCCTGGACCTGCACGAGGAGGCCGGGATCCAGCTGCGCGTGCTGGACAACCTCTGGTCGTTCTGGAACGAGGTGACGGCCAGCACGCTGGGCTTCAGCGGGATACGGCTGCGGAACGCTCGTCGATGAGCGCGGCCAGCTCGGCGGCCGACATCGAGCCGGGCGGCAGCTTCTCACGCGCGTGGCGGTTGGCCTCGCGCTGGAGCACCTCGTTGGCCGGGGTCGGGATCCCATACTCGCGGCCGAGCAGCACGATCTCGCCGTTGAGGTAGTCGGCCTCGATCGAGCCGCTGGACCTGGCCAGGCTCTGCCAGGAGGATCCGCCGCCGCGTTCGACGCCCTCGATCGGCCGGACGTCCACCTTGTCGCCGCGGAGCTCCGCCTGCTCGCTCGGCGTGGCGTAGGGGATGCCCGCCTCCTCCAGCACGGCCATGCCCTCGGCCCTGGCCTGCTCGGTCAGCGCCTCGCCGCCGGAACCGCTCCGGCAGACCGCGTCGACGGCGTTGTTCAGGTTGCCGAGCAGCTTGGCGTACTTCCAGCGCATGACGTCGGGCGCGTCGAGCCCGTACATGCCGCTCTTGTTGAGGTCGGTGACGAGCCGCCGGGAGACTTCATCCACACCCTGTGGATAACGTCCGACATGCAGCATGCCCGAGTACGGGTGGCCGAAGGCCGCGACCGTTCCGGGCTCCAGATGTGAGGCGGGCAGCCACACGCACATGCCGTAAACCTTGTCGAACCTCCGCAGGACGGTCCGCTCGTTGTCGACGCCGTTCTGGGCGCACACCACCGGCAGGTGCCTGGGCCACGGGTCGAGCGCGCTGATCGTGTCCTGCGACTTGGTCGCCACGATCAGCGCGTCGTCGTCGCGCGTCGGCACAGGGCCGTCGGCCACGGGCACGTCCAGGGTCTCGGTGGAGTCGGGCGTGATCAGGCGCAGCCCGCCGCTCTTCAGCGCCTCATAGTGGGCGCCGCGCGCGACCAGCACGACCTCGTGCCCGCCCTGGAACAACCGTGCCCCGATAGTGCCGCCAACTGCTCCTGCTCCGATGACTATGTAGCGCATCGTCCGAGAATGTCACCGTTCACTCGGCGAGCGCCACCTGGGCCTGCGGTGCCATCGCCCCTCTGGTGCGCTCCCGGAGGATCGTCTTGAGTACGCGCCAGCCGTCGCGTACGGCGTGCAGGTTGCTCTCGCCGTGGATGCGGGAGTGCTCGTGGCTGGGCACCTCGCTGATCCGGAGTCCGGCCTGGGCGGCCCTGACGTTCATCAGCGTCTCGATCTCGAAGCCGTCGCAGTCCAGCGCCATCGCGTCCAGGTGGCGGGCCCAGAACGCGTTGTAGCCGTAGCACAGGTCGGTGTAGTGGGTGCCGTACAACAGGTTCGTCAGGCCCGTGAGGACCTTGTTGCCGAGCGAGCGCAGCGGGCTGATGTCGTCGGAGCCACCGCCCGGGGCGTACCTGGAGCCCTTGGCGAAATCGGCCCCTTGAACCAGGGTGCTGACGAAGGAGGAAATCTCTCCACCGTCGGTCGACCCATCGGCGTCGATCATGACGATGATGTCGCCACGTGCCGCGGCGAATCCCTCAATGAGGGCGTTGCCCTTGCCGCGTCCCGACTGCGTCACCACGCGCAGGTCGGGCCGGAGCCGCCGGGCCACGGCTACCGTGTTGTCGGTCGAGTTGCCGTCGACGAGGACCACCTCGTCGATCCAGGTGGGCAGCGTCGCGAAGACGTGAGGGAGATTGCCGGCCTCGTTCATCGCAGGAACGACTACAGTGACGCTCACGGCGAAGGGCTTGTTCATGCCCCGAAGGTGCGCCGACCCGCATGCAAGTCGCTTGACAGCTTCTTGCATCGATCGCGGATATATGTATATGTCTGCTTATATAGTCCCGGGTTTCTCGTGTAACTGAGGCACCCGGATATTTAGCGAAGCAAAGGAAGCCGCCCGGTGTGGCGCTCCACCGCCGCGCGCGGACCGAGCAGGCTGACCGCGTAGTACGGCGGGTCCTCGGTGCGGGCGAGCTCGGCCAGGTAGTCGTCGTAGACGTTCGTCCGCTGGGCGATGGCCGCCATGTCGGTGACGACCAGGTCGGGCTCGGCGGCGGCGTCGGCGCGCACCCGGCTGACGATCGCGGCGGGCGCGGCCAGCACCGTGCAGCCGATCCACGGCAGCCCGGCATGCGCGTGGCCGCCGGCGTCGGTGCCGCCCGAGCCGAGGATCGCGGGCACCGTACGGCCCACGGAGGCGGCGAGGCAGGCGGCGGCGTTCGCCTGGAGGCCGCGGGGCAGGTCACGGTCCATCACCATCACCCACTTCACCGGGAGATCCCGGGTGGGCAGGTCGCTACGGTGGTCGAGGCTGTCGATCCAGTCGGCGAGCACAGTCATCCATCTCTCCTTCTCCGAACTTATGAGGGGAGATTGCACTTTTCTCTGCTGGATGGACAACTCAATAGCCTGGATTCCGAAGGAAGTTCGGAGATTAGTGGGAGAATGCGGGCGTGGACGAACTTGATACGGCCATCGTCGTCGAGCTGCAGCGCGACGGCCGCCAGACCAACCGCGAGCTCGCCGAGCGGATCGGCATCGCGCCCTCGACCTGCCTCGAACGGGTGCGGTCGCTGCGCGGGAGCGGGGTGATCGAAGGCTTCCACGCCGAGGTCAACCTGGGCGCCATCGGGCGTCCGGTGCAGGCGCTCATCCACGTACGGCTGCATCCCAAGATCCGCGAGGCGGTGGAGGGGTTCCGCGACTACGTGGCCACGCTGCCGGAGACCCTGGCGATCTTCGTGGTGTCGGGCGGCGACGACTTCATCATCCAGGTGGCGGTGCGCGACACGGGGCATCTGCGTGACTTCGTGCTCGACCATGTCTCGCGGCATCGCAACATCGCCGACGTGCGTACGTCGCTCGTCTACGACCACATCCGCAAGACCTCGGTCGAGGTCCTGCCCCCTGAACGCCCCAGCCCACCCCGCACCGGCCGGAAGTGACCGTACGACGGGTCGCTGTCAGATGGCGGCCCTCGGGGCGCGTCGGTCAGAGGGCGGGCTCCACGCGGGACGGCGGCGACCGCGCGACTGCGGTCGTACGCCTGGCGACCGTCAGGCGGCGGCCGTCAGACGGCGGGCTCCACGTGGACGACGGACTCCGCAGCCCTGGCGAGGATCTCGTCGACCGTCTCGGCGGGTGTCTGGGACGAGGTGTCGAGCCAGAGGCCGAGGCGCGGGGTGTCGCGCCGGAGCGCCTCGTCGAGCTGGGCCGCCGTCCAGACGCCGTAGCCCGTCTTGGCGCGCTCCGCCTCCCGCCGCTCTACCACGGCGGCGTCAGGGGCCAGCACGATCACGTGCAGCGGACGGCTCCGGATCAGCCCGGCGAACAGCTCTAGGTCCGCGCCCAGCACCACATCCTGGACGACCGGCGTGAAACCCTCCTGGAAATAGAGATCGGCCGCGGTGGCGGCGAGCCGGTAGCGCAGGCGTAGCTGGCGGTGCGCCTCCTCGTCGGGCTCCGGTGCCATGCCGACACCCCCGTTGACCACCATGCGGCGGAACAGGTCACCCCGGACATGCGCCGATCGGGGCAGCCGCTCGGCCAGCGCCTGCCCGACCGTCGACTTGCCCGCGGCCGAGATACCGGTGATGAGGAAGACGGAGCTCAAGCGCCGACCAGCTTCCGGACCTGGTCGGCGCCGACGGCCAGGAGGAGGGTGGGGAGGCGTGGGCCGGTGTCGCGGCTGACCAGGAGCCGATACAGCAGGGCGAAGAAGGCTCGCTGCGCCGTCTTCAGCTCGGGCGTGGCCTTGGCGTCGGGCGCCAGCCCGGCTCGTACCTTCGGCACGCCGTAGACCAGCGTGGTCAGCCCGTCGAGCGACCAGTGCTCGTCGAGCCCGTCGACCAGCAGCCGCAGCGAGTCCCGCTCGTCCTCGTCGAGCGCGGCGAGCAACTCGGCGTCGGGCGACTCGCGCACGCGGGTGCGCTGGTCGGCGGAGACCTGGGTGTCGACCCAACGCTGCGCGCGGTCGAGCCGGGGCCGGGCCTCGTCGAGTGAGGTGAGCTCGCCGTCGAGGTCGCGCAGGATCCGTAGCGTCTGGTCGTCGTCGCCCGTGGTGATGTCGACGACGGAGGCCAGCGTCCGGTACGGCACCGGGCGCGGCGTGGCGGCCAGCGGGCCCTCGGCCGTGCGTACGGCCCGCTCGTAGGCGGCCAGCTCGGCGGGTTGGGCCGCGTCGTTTGCGACCTTGCGGCCCAGGCTGTCCCACTCGTCGTAGAGCCGCTGGATCTCCTGGTCGAAGGCGATCTTGAAGGACTGGGAGGGCTTGCGCCGCGCGTACAGCCAGCGCAGCACCGGGGCCTCCATGATCTCCAGCGCGTCGGCCGGAGTCGGCACGCCACCCTTGGAGCTGCTCATCTTGGCCATGCCGGTGATGCCGACGAAGGCGTACATCGGGCCGATCGGCCGCTCGCCGCCGAACACCTCGCCGACGATCTGCCCGCCGACCACCCAGGCGGAGCCGGGGGAGTGATGATCGACGCCCGAAGGCTCGAACACCACGCCCTCGTACGCCCACCGCATCGGCCAGTCGACCTTCCACACCAGCTTGCCGCGGTCGTGCTCGGCCAGGCGCACGGTCTCCCCGAACCCGCACTCGCACACGTACGCCAGCTCGGTGCTGTCGTCGTCATAGGCGGTGACGGTCGTGAGATCCCGCTCGCACAGCTCGCAATAGGGCCTGTAGGGGTAGTAGTCGACCGCCTCGGTGGGGGCCGCCTCCTTGGTGCGGTAGCGGGCCAGGACCGCGTTGATCCGTTCCCGCTCGCGCATGGCGAGCAGGATCTGCTCGCGGTAGGTGCCGGCGGAGTATTGCTCGGTCTGGCTGATGCCGGTGTAGGTGATGCCGAGGTCGGCCAGCGCCTCGATCATCGGCGCTTTGAAGTGCTCGGCCCAGCTCGCGTACGGGCTGCCCGGCGGGGCGGGCACCGAGGTCAGGGGCTTGCCGATGTGGTCGGCCCAGGACGGGTCGATGCCCGCGGGCACCCTGCGGAAGCGGTCGTAGTCGTCCCACGACAGCAGGTGCACGCAGTCGAGGCCGCGGCGGCGGATCTCGTCGGCGACCAGGTGCGGAGTCGTGACCTCCCGCAGGTTGCCCAGGTGGATCGGCCCTGATGGGCTCAATCCGGAGGCGCAGACGATCGGTTTCCCCGGGGCACGACGCTCCGCCTCGGAGATCACCTCATCCGCGAACCTGGAGACCCAGTCGGTCTCCGTAGTGTCAGCCATCGCGCCATTCTTGCGGCTAGCCCGCGATCAAGCCAACGGAATGCGCGGCTAGGCCAGGGTCACGGGGCCGAGCGGGGTGTCGAGCACGGCCCGCAACAAGATCTCCGGGCCCTCTGTGACGTCCAGCTCGACGCCCAGCGCGGCCAGGTCGCGGCGGAGCGCGGCGGGCTCCGGGTGGACCGCGCCGAAGGCGGACAGCCCCAGCCGGGGCAGCCCTGCGGGACGGGCGGTGTCGCCCCAGTCGATAAGGAACGGCACCGGCTGGACCGGCTCGGGATCGTCTCGCCTGGTGAGCCGCCACTCCAGCAGAGTGCCGTCGGGGGTGCGCCGGGACAGCGGCTCGATGTCGCCGGGGTCGTAGCCCTGCTCGCGGGCCTCCCGTACGGACTTGTCGAGGTCCGCGGAGCGCACGGCCCAGGTGATGAGCCGCGGTTCGGTGACGGTCTCCAGGTCGAAGAAGGAGCGCCGGGGTCCGGGGTCCGCTTCCGGATCGGGGCCGACGATCTCCAGGTAGGAGGTCTCGCCGAAGCCGACCAGGTAGTTGGCGGTGCCGCCGGGGTGGCGGCCCCCGACCGCCGGGGTGACCCCGGTGCGCTCGGCGAAGTCGGCGACGCCGAGCAGGAGGTCGGGTACGGCGTAGACGAGGTGGTCGAGGCCAGGATCGGTCACTGGACTGCCTCCGGTCGGCGGTGGGCTCTCGGATCGGTCATTAGTCTGCCTTCCGGTCGTCGGTGGGCTCTCCTAGCGAGAGCATGAGCCGGTTCGCCCAGTTGAAGAAGGCCGCCGCGTGAATCGTGTCGCTGATCGCCAGATTGTCCAGCCCGGCCGCGCGCAGCGCCTCGATGTGCTCGGCACCGAACTCGGACGGTGTGGCCGCCAGCGCCACCGAGGCGTCGATGACGGCCCGCCACCGCCCGTCCTGCGGCGCCGCCACGCCCTCGTCGAGCAGCCGCCGTACGTCGTCGGGCCGTTTGGAGTAGTGCGCCGCGAACCGCGCGTGCACGGAGGCGCAGAAGACGCACCCGTTGCGGCGCGAGGTGGCGGTGGCGGCCAGCTCGCGTTCCGGGCGCGGCAGGCCGCCCTTGGTGTTGTAGAAGATGTCGTTGTCGGTCTTGGTCCGCGCGTGCAGGATCTCCGGGTCGTGGGCGAGCAGCCTGAAGTACGGCGAGGCGGCGCGGGACGCGTCGACCAGGGCCTCCCGGTGGGCCTCGGTCAGCTCGTGTTCGGCCAGTGGCGTCAGCCACGGTGTCCAGCCCAGCTGGTCGGTGGTGAAGCCCAGCTGGTCGGTGGTGGAGTTGGTCATGCGGTGGTCTCCTTCTGGGCGGCGCCGAGCAGCCGCAGGCCCGCGACCACCCGGATCTGGAAGCTGAGGAAGGCCACGAGCTGCGAGAGCGTCACGATGGCCGGGTCGCTCCAGCCCGCGTCCGTGAGTGCCCGCAGGTCCTTGGGGTCGGCCTCGCGTGGGCGGAACACCAGCAGATGCGCGTGCTCGAAGGCGGCGGCGAGCCGGGCCCCGAGCGCTTCGGGCTGCCGGGTCCGGTAACGCAGCCCTTCGTCGCTCTCGGCGGCGAGGGGTCCGTCGGCGGGGTAGGTGCCGTAGGGGCCGGTCGTACTCCCGGCCTCGATCTCCAGCCGGACCGCGCCGAGCAGCTCGGGGGCCAGCTCGGCGAGCCGGTCGGCGTAGAAACGGGCGGTACGGGGATCGCTGTGCAGGCCGGTCACGAAGGCCGCCACCGCGTCCCGCTCGACCAGCGAGACCGCGCCGGGCACGTCAGGGGTGAGCAGCGCGTCGAAGCCGCGCTGGGCGTGCTCACGGGCGTCCGGCCGCCGGTCGCGCAGGCGATCGAGCGGGGAGTCCGGCTCGATCCCCACCAGGTGGTCGATCACGTCGATCATGTGGAGCTCAATTCCGTGGTGTTCGGGGCCCAGCCGAACGCGGGGGCGACCTCGGTCGCCAGCAGTTCGATGGAGCGGAGGATCAGCGGGTGCGGCGGGTCGACCGAGTGCACCTGCAGGACCAGGTCGGTGACCCGGTCGAGCGTGGGATCGGCCTTGAGGCTGTCGATGACGTCCTGCGGGGTGCCCACGTGCACGTCGAAGGCGGTGATGCGGTCGCGGGAGGTCTCGAACGGCAACCGGGCGCGGCTCAGCCCGCGTTCGGCGTACCGCAGCGCCTCGGCCCGGCTGTCGGCCACGAACGCGGTCCGCGACGCCACGATCCGGGGCGCGGTGCCCGCGGGCAGGTTCTCGTAGTAGGCGTCCACGATGGGCAACTGGATCTCCGCCAGCGTCGCCTCGGGATGCTCCTCGGAACGTGGCTGGGTACGCGACAGCATCAGCCCGTTGCCCGCCCGCCCCGCCCTGGCGCCGCCGCTCACCGAGAACGTCGCCTCCCAGACGGCGTCGAGCAGCCGCGGCGCCGCGGGATAGAGCCGGTTGCCGCCGCCGAGGTCGCGGCCCGACCAGGCGTCGACGAGCACCGCCAGATGCGCGGCGTAGACGGCCGCGCGCCGCGCGCTCTCCTTCCCGAACGCGGTGAACGACGACGGCGTGCCGCCGCTGCCGACACCCACTTCGAGCCGGCCGCCGGTCAGCAGGTCGAGTACGGCGGTGTCCTCGGCCACGCGTACCGGATGTTCGAGCGGCAGCGTGATGATGCCGGTGCCGAGCCTGATCCGGCTGGTACGCGCGGCGACATGGGCGAGGAAGACCAGCGGCGCGGGCAGTCCGCCCTCCGCGCCGTCGAAGTGGTGCTGCGCCACCCACGCCGTGTCGAACCCGAAGGACTCCGCGTGCCCGATCTGCTCGGCGGCCAGCCGGTAGCGCTCGTCGGCGGGCACCTCGTCGAGCAGCCGGCTGAAGAATCCCAGCCTCATCGCACCGGCTCCGGGATCGCGGCCAGGAGTTCGCGGGTGTAGTCGTGTTGTGGGTCGGTGAAGACCCGTTGTGTGGTTCCGAATTCCACTATGCGTCCCTTGTTCATGACGGAAACGGTGTGTGAGATCTGGCGCACCACCGCGAGGTCGTGCGAGATGAACAGATAAGTCAGCCCCAGGTCACGCTGGAGCTCTTCGAGCAGGTCCAGGATCTGCGCCTGTACGGTCACGTCGAGCGCGGAGACCGCCTCGTCGAGCACCACGACTCCCGGATCGACGGCCAGCGCGCGGGCGATGGCCACGCGCTGCCGCTGGCCGCCGGACAGCTCGCGTGGCCTGCGGTCGAGCAGGCTCGCGGGGAGCGCCACACGTTCCATCAGATCACGCACCCTGCGGCGGCGGGCGGCGTGGTCGCCGAGCCGGAAGTTGCGCAGCGGCTCCTCCACGATGGCGGCGATGGACTGGCGGGGGTCGAGCGAGCCGTAGGGGTTCTGGTAGACGAGCTGCACATGACGCCGGAAGTCGTGCCCCGCCTTCGCTCCGGCGACCGCTCTCCCTCCGGCGACCGCTCTCCCTCCGGCGACCGTCTCTGCTCCGGCGGTCGTCCCCGCTCCGGCGACCGTCCTCGCTGCGGCCACCGTTCCCGTGCCGGAGATCGTCACGGTGCCGGAGGTGGGCTCGGCGAAGCGTACGACCATGCGGGCCGTGGTCGTCTTGCCCGATCCGGACTCGCCCACGAGGGCGTGCGTGGTGCCGGGGAGTACCTCGAAGGACACCCCGTCGACGGCGCGGAACGGACGTCTCCCGACGCGGAACTCCTTGACGAGGTCGCGAACCACGATCGCGGGCTCCTCGTCTGTGACCTCCTCTACCGCCTCTACCGCGCGGAACTCGCGCACCGACAGCGCGGGCGCGTCGCGCAGCAGCTGTCCGGTATAGGCGGCCTGCGGATCCGACAGGACCTGGCCCGACGGGCCCTGTTCCTCGATCCGGCCGTCCTTCATGACGATCAGGCGGTCCGAGCGGTTCGCGGCGATGCCCAGGTCGTGGGTGACCAGCAGAACCGCCGTACCGAACTCGGCGCGCAGGTCGTCGATGAGGTCCAGGATGCGCCGCTGCACGGTGACGTCCAGCGCGCTGGTCGGTTCGTCGGCGATGACGAGCCGCGGTTCCAGGGCGATCGCGATGGCGATGAGGACCCGCTGACGCATCCCGCCGGACAGCTCGTGCGGGTACTGGCGGGCGCGCGCCTCCGGGTCCAGCAGGCCGACGCGGGTGAGCAGGTCCACGACGCGGCGGGAGATCGTACGACGGTCGCCGCGTTTGTGGATGCGCAGGACCTCGCCGATCTGGGCGCCGACGGTCTTGACCGGGTTCAGGGAGTTGGACGGGTCCTGCGGGATCAGGCCGATCTGGGCGCCCCTGATCGATTCCATCCGGCGGGTGGACCAGGTGGCCAGGTCGGAGTCGCCGAGCAGGATCCGGCCGCTGTCGACGGTGGCGTTCGGGGGCAGCAGGCCGATGATCGAGTGGGCGGTGGTCGTCTTGCCGGAGCCGGACTCGCCGACCACCGCGACCACCTCGCCGGGCTCGACCGTGAACGAGATCCCCTGGACCGCCGGCCGGGCGTCGTAGGAGACCGCGAGGTCGCGTACGTCCAGGAGGCTCATTGGTTGGGGCCTCCAATCGACCAGCTCATGTCGTGTTCCCTCCGATAGAGCGGCTGATTCGGCTCGCGGCCAGTACCACGGCCACGACCACCACGCCGGGCAGCGTCGTCAGCCACCACGAGGTGGCCAGGTAGTTGCGGCCCTCCGAGATGAGCAGGCCCCACTCCGGCGTCGGCGGCTCGGCGCCGTAGCCGAGGAAGCCGAGCGTCGAGATGGCCAGGATCGCCACCCCGAACTGCAGGGCGGCCAGCGCGATGACCGGGCCGAGCGAGTTGGGCAGGACGTGCCGCCAGAGCACGGCCGGGAGTCGGCCGCCGCTGCCGAACGCGGCCTCCACGTAGTCGGACCGGCGCACCCGTACGACCTCCGAGCGCGACAGGCGGGCGAACGCGGCGACCGACCCGATGCCGACCGCGATCGCCACGTTGACCGTGCCGGGGCCGAGCAGGATGATCACCGTCAGCGCCAAGAGCAGGCCGGGTACGGACAGCAGGACGTCGGCCACCCGCATGACGGCGTCGTCGAGCAGCCCACCGGTCGACCCGGCCAGCAGGCCGAGCAGCGTGCCCGCGAGCAGGCCCACGGCGACGGCGACGAACGCGCCCGACAGGGAGTGCACGGAGCCGTGCACCACGCGGGCGAACAGGTCGCGGCCCACGGCGTCGGTGCCGAACAGGTGCTCGGTGCTCGGCGGGCGCAGCTTCTCGGCCGGCACCCCGGCCAGCGGGTCGTGCTCGGTGAACAGGGCGGGCACGACGGCCCAGAGCACGACAAGGGCGATCGTCAACCAGGACAGGGCCTTCACGCTGCCGCCTCCCAGAGCACGACACGAGACTGGATCTTCACGCTGCCGCCTCCCAAGGCACGGCAAGGGACAGGATCTTCACGCCGCCGCCTTCAGTCGCGGGTCGAGCACCGGGAACAGCAGGTCCACACCCAGGTTGACCAGGACGAACACGCTGCTCGCGAGCACCACGACGGCCAGCATCACCGGTGTGTCCTGCGCGTTGACCGCCTGCTCGGTCAGCCGTCCGACGCCGTTGCGGCCGAAGACCGTCTCGGTGACGACCGACCCCGCGATGAGCTCGCCGAACGTCATCCCGGCGACGGTCAGCGCGGGCAGCATCGCGTTGCGGGCCACATGCCGCCACAGGATCCACCATTGCGACGCGCCCTTGGCGGCCACGACGGGTACGAACGGCTGCGTGTAGACCTGGTCGATGCCGCGCGCCAGCACCTGCGCGATCGGCGCCGAGATCGGCACGGCCAACGTCAGCACTGGTAGGAGGAGCTGCTGCGTCGGGCTGCCGCCGATCACCGGCACCAGCCCGAGCTGGAACGAGAACACCTGGATCAGCAGGATCCCCAGCCAGAAGGCGGGCACCGAGACGAACAGCGACGGCACCGCCAGCAGCGCCCCGCGCAGCCACGACGTACGGCTGTAACCGGCGGCGAAGGCGAGCACGACGGCGATCAGCACGGCCAGCGCGAAGCCCGCCGTGGCCAGTTTGGCCGTCTCCGGCAGCGCCTCGGCCAGCCGTTCGATCACCGGCGTGCCGGTGTCGATCGAGTAGCCGAAGCCGCCGCGCAGGAAGCCGAGCAGCGTGTGGAGGTAGCCGATGATCGGCGGGTCGCCGCCGCCGTAGTAGGCGCGGATCTCGGCGATCTGCTGGGGCGACAGCCCGAGCTCCGGGTTCTGGAACTTGATCAGGATCGAGTCGCCGGGCAGGAGCTGGAGGAGGACATAGCCCGCCGTGAAGGCGGCCCACAGCACCAGCGCCGCCTGCCCGACGCGCAGCAGGACGTATCGGGTCACCGCTTCGACAGCCAGACCGAGTAGAAGGTGGGCCTGGCCACCGCCTCGAAGGCGACACCCTGGACGTACGGGGCGGCGCCGTAGACCTGCGGCTCCTCGAACAGCGGGATCGCGTAGCCCTGGTCCACCACGTAGTGCTGGATCTCGCCGACCTTGGCGTCACGGGCGGCCTTGTCCGCCAGGGCCGACTCCTCCTCCAGGAGCTTGTCGAGTTTGGTGTCCTTGGACAGGATGACGTCGCGGTTCTGGCTGTGGAAGTGGCTCTTGATCACGTCCTCGTCGGCTCGGCCGACCATCGAGTGGGCGATGGCGGTCTTCTCCGCGTCCTTGATGTCGACGGCCTGGGTGCCGGCGTCGGCGGGGCGGATCTCCAGCTTCACGCCGATCTTGGTCCACTGCTGGGCTATGAGTTCGAGGGTCTGCTTGGACAGCGGTTGCGGGCCCGAGACGAAGACGCCCAGCTGGAGCGGCTTGCCGTTCTTGGCCCGGATGCCGTCGGCGCCGCGCGCCCAGCCCGCCTTGTCGAGCAGGGCGTTGGCCTTGGCCGGGTCGTAGGCGAGCTCCTTGGACAGGTCGACGTACCCGTGGGCGAGGTGGCTGAGGACCGAGGTGGCGACCGGGTAGCTCGGGGTGAACAGGGTGTCGACCACCTCCTTGGCGTTGGTTCCTGCCTGGAGCGCTTTGCGTACGTCGAGGTCGCTGAGGATGCTGTTGCCGGGCCGCAGGTAGAGGCCGTTGTTCACGCCTCTGGTCGGCTCCGCATAAATCTTGAAATTCGCGTCCTTGACGGTTTTTTCGTCATAAGCCTGTACGTAGCGCACGTAGTCGGCCTGGCCGGAGGTGAGCGCGCCCACCCGCACGTTGTCCTCGGGCGTCACGATGATCTTGATCGTGTCCAGGTACGCGCGGCCCTGGTGCTTCGACGACGCCGGCGCCCAGTTGTAGTCCTTGCGGGCGGCCAGGTCGATCTCCTTGTCCACGACCTGCTTCGCCACGGTGAACGGGCCGGATCCGATGACGTTCTTGAGCTGGCACTGCTGTTCGTACGGCAGCGAGATCGTCTTCTTCGACACCAGGCCCGCGCCGATGACCGAGGTTCCTTGCAGAAAACCGGGTGACGGCTTCTTGAAATGGAAGCGCACGGTTCTGTTGTCGATGACCTCACTGCGTTCGTAGTTGTTGACGAACTCGGCCGGGGGCAGCTTGAGGTCGGTGTCGCCCAGGCCGTACACGTCGAAGTTGGCGGCCACGGCTGAGGCGTCGAGCGGGCTGCCGTCGCTGAAGGTCACGCCGTCGCGCAGGTGGAAGGTGTATTCGGTGGCGTCCTTGTTCACCTCCCACTTGGTGGCGATCCACGGCTCGATCCGCAGCGTCTTCGGGTCCTGCCAGGTCAGCTTGTCGGTGAGCTGGTTCAGCACGCCGCCGTTCGGATAGAAGCCGGCGGCGGGCAGGTAGAGGCAGGTCGGTGGCTGATGCTCCAGGTAGGTCAGCGTGCCCCCGTAGACGGGTGCCCCATTGGCGGCCTGCGCCTGGACGGCGGGACCGCTGCTGCCGCAGGCGGCGAGGAGCCCTGAGACGGCCAGCCCTGAGACGGTGAGCGCCGAGCGATTGAGCCCCAGGCGATTGAGTCTCAGACGAGTGAGCCTCAGGCGGTTGGGCCCCAGACGAGTGAGCATGGTGAGCGCGGCGGAACGCATGGGACATCCTTCACGGCGGTGGTCGCTGAAACTAAAACCACCATATCCTACCTAGATAGTAGGTTTATAGCCCGGCCCTGCCCTGCCCTCTCAGCGGCCTGGCTGAGCGCCGCAGGCTCAGCGGCGCCAGTGAGCGCGATCGAATGTGGCGGGCTCAGTGGCGCTACTGGGCGTGGTGGGCTCAGCGGCGTTGCTGAGCGCGGTTGAGTGTGGCGGGCTCAGTGGTCTGATTGAGCGCCGCGTGCCGGGCGGGGACGCTATTCGCCCGTCACACCGTCGATCTGCTCGCGCAGGAAGTCGGCGTGGCCGTTGTGGCGGGCGTACTCCTCGATCATGTGGACGAGGATCCACCGGTGGGAGCAGTCCTGCCCATGGCGCTGCTGCTTGCCCAGCGCGTCGAGCGGCACCCTGGCAGACACCTCGCGGGCGTGCTCGATCTCGGTCTGCCAGGTCTTGAACGCCTCGTCGGCCGAGGCGGTGTCGACATCGTCGAAGTCGGCGTCGATGTTGGCATCCTTGCCCCACAGCTTCGGGACGTCCTCGCCGTTCAGCACCCCCCGGTACCAGGACCGCTCCACGTGGGCCATGTGCCGGACCAAGCCGAGCAGCGACATGGTCGACGGCGGGGCGGAACGCTGCCGCAGCTGTTCCTCCGACAGACCGTCGCACTTGACGGCCAGGGTCTCGCGATGCCAGTCGAGCCAGTTGGTGAGCATGGCGCGCTCGTCGGCGATGAAGGGGGGCGGGATGCGATTGTCACTCATGCTGCGCAAACGTAGCTGACCGGCCGAGTTACCGTCGAAGTAGACCATCCAGGACGGCCTGTTTGGCGAACCAATAGCTGGAACCGGGAGTCGAACGGGTCAGGGGCGGAAACGGCGGGGGGTCGTGATCATGAGGCGTCTGGTGGCGGCACTGGCGGTGGTCACGTTGACATCGACATCGTGCGGGGGGATCGGGCAGGCGTCCGAGGTGTGGCAGGCCTCCGTCAAACGGTCGGAGGACCCGGTCGCGACGGTCGCGCCGACGTGGATGCGTGGGCTGCGGGTGGTTCGTGACAATGGCAACGAGGGATCCTGTGCCTGGTCGACCACGTACCCGCAGGTGCCGGGCGCGCAGCCACTGACGGACGCGCTGAGCCGGCTGGTCGAGGCGCGGCGGGCCACGTTCCTGAAGTGGGCGCGGGAGAGCGGGTGCGGCGAGCAGGACGGGAAGGCGCCCGAGCTGAACGTCGGGTTCGGCTTCGTGGCGGCCTCGGGCGACGTGATCGGGGTCCGGTTCACCGTCTACCAGCTCGGGGGCGCGGGCGACGGCAAGTCGACGACGTCGCTCTGGTACGACGGGGTCAAGGGCCAGGTCGTGCCCGCCATGTCGCTCATCGACGCGGCGTCCATGAGCGGGTTCGAGTCGCTGACGGAGAAGGCGCTGACGGAGAAGGCGCTGACGGAGAAGGCGCTGACCGAGAAGGCACGGCTCGCCGACCGGAGCGCCCAGACGCTCGACGACCTGGGCTTCACCAAGGACGGCGATCTGGTCGTGACCTTCGACGAAGGGGAGGTGGCGGCGGGGGCCGTCGGCCAGGTGCAGGCCGTGTTGCCGCGCGCCGAGGTGGAGCCCCTGCTGTCGGACTTCGGCCGGCGGGCGCAGGCGCAGGTCATGCGTCCGTCCGGCCGCATGGCGCTGCCCGGATATACGGCGGACGGCTCGGTCGACTGCCGCCGGGTCAAGTGCGTGGCGCTCACCTTCGACGACGGCCCGAGTCCGTACACCCCCAGGTTGCTCCAATACCTGGCCAGGTACCGGGCGCGGGCCACGTTCTTCGTCGTCGGGCAGAACGTGGTCGCGCGCCCCGGCGTGGTGCGCGACGTCGTGCGGGCCGGGCACGAGGTCGGCAACCACAGCTGGTCGCACCGCGACCTGACCAGGCTGTCCGCCCGTGAGGTGCGAGCGGACCTGGCCAGGACCGACCAGGCGATCCGGAAGGCGACCGGGGTGACGCCCACGCTGGTCCGCCCGCCGTACGGTGCTTTCGACCGCGTCGTACGCAGGCAGTCACCGCACCCGCTGGTGCTGTGGAGCGTGGACACCCTGGACTGGTTGTACCGCAACAGCGGCCACGTGACCCGTGCCGCGGTCGGCCCGACGCGGCCCGGATCCATCATTCTTTTTCATGACATCAGGCCGACCACCGTGGCAGCGATCCCTCAAGTGCTGAAGAGGCTGGCCAAGCGCGGCTTCCACTTCGTGACGGTCAGCGAGATGTACGACGGTCACGTCCCCGCCCTCGCCTTCCGCGGCCCGAGCCCGAGACATCCATGATCCCTCAGACATGACCCCTCAGAGGTGGACGTACTCGTAGTCGAGCGGCCGCCCGTTGATGCCGTTGCGCGGCGGGGCCAGCCAGGCGGCGATCTTGCCGGGTTCGTAGACCGGGCGCATCAGGCTGTGGACGTACGCCTTGTCGGTGGGGGTGGGCAGCCAGCGGTCCCGGTCGCGCTCCCAGGCCGCCCGGTCGACGAGGCGGCCGTCCGGGGTGAGGTGGTGCCCGGCGAACGCGCCGACCTGGCGGTTGAAGCCGACATGCGGCAGGTACAGGGTGGCGACGCCGTCCAGGATGCGGTTCCACCGGGTCAGGCCGGTGGCGCAGTCGGCGATGTACTCCCCGCGCAGGTCGGCGTTGAGCGCGGTCAGCGCGGGCAGGCGCACGTCGGCCAGGCGGCCGTCCACGACCTGCTGGACGGTGGTGGCCGCCTCGGTGAGCAGGTGGTCGTCCTTGCGGCGTTCCTCCTGCCAGCGGCCCTTGAGCCCGGCCGTGTAGTAGTTGGCCACGTTCGTGGAGGTCTCGCCGCCGAACAGGTCCAGGCTGACGCTGTAGTGGAAGTTGATGTACTTCTGGATGACATCAAGCGGGATGCCGCCATATTTCTGGATGTCGTCGGTGTCGTGCTCGCGCATCAGCGTCGCGGTGCGCTCCACCACCCGGTCCACGCCGGTGGTGCCGACGAACATGTGGTGGGCCTCCTCCTTCAGCATGAACTCACACGTACGGCTGAGCGGATCGAAGGCGCTCTCCTTCAGCGTGCCCAGCTGATACTTGCCGTCGCGGTCGGTGAAGTAGGTGAACATGAAGAACGACAGCCAGTCCGGCGTCTCCTCGTTGAAAGCGCCCAGGATGCGCGGCGAGTCCTCGCTGCCGGAGTTGCGCAGCAGCAGCGCGTCGGCCTCGTCGCGACCGGCCCGGCCGAAGTAGGCGTGCAGCAGGTAGACCATGGCCCACAGGTGCCGGCCCTCCTCGACGTTGACCTGGAACAGGTTGCGCAGGTCGTACAGGCTGGGCGCGGTCAGCCCGAGGCGGCGCTGCTGCTCCACGCTGGCCGGTTCGGTGTCGCCCTGCACCACGATGAGCCGCTGCAGCTCGGCGCGGAACTCACCGGGCACCTGCTGCCAGACCGGCTGCCTCCGGTGCTGGCCGAAGGCGATGCGCCGGTCGGGGTCGCGCTCGGCCAGGAAGATGCCCCACCGGTATTCGGGCAGCGCCACGTGTCCGAAGTGCGCCCAGCCCTCCCGGCCCACCGCCACCGCCGTACGCAGGTAGACGTCCTGGGTCGGCAGCGCCGGTCCCATCTCGCCCCACCAGCGCAGGAACCCGGGCTGCCACGACTCCAGCGCCCGTTGCAGCCGCCGGTCCTCGGCCAGGTTGACGTTGTTCGGGATGCGCTCGCCGTAGTCGATGGACATCTCACACTCGCTTCCGGTCGAAGGCGGGCCGCTGCCCGGTGCCGTAGCGGCGCAGCGCGCCCTCGGGACCTGCGGCGTTGGGGCGGTTGAACACCCAGTTCTGCCAGGCGGTGAGCCGGGCGAAGATCTTCGTCTCCAGCGTCTCGGGGCCGGCGAAGCGGTGGTTGGCCTCCATCGCGGTCAACGCGTCCGGGCTCAGGGCCGCCCGCTCCTCCAGCGCGATGCGCACCTCGTCCGCCCAGTCGATGTCGTCGAGCGCGAAGGTGACCAGGCCCTGCTCGTCGGCCTCGGCGGCGTCGATCTCGCGGCCGGTCTCCTGTCGTAGCTTGGCGAGGTGGCCGGGGTCGCCGAGGAAGCGGGCGGCCAGCCGGGACAGGCCGTTGCCCATGGGGAACGCGCCGAAGTTCGCCTCGGTGAGGGTGATCGCGGTGCCCTCTTCGTCGAACATGTACTGGCGGTCGCAGGCCAGCGCCAGCTCCAGCAGCGGCCCGGCGAAGCAGCTGCCCGGCTCGATCAGCGCGATCAGGCTGCGGCTCGTCACGTCCAGGCGTTTGAGCGTGCGCTTGAAGTAGTGCCGGATCTCGTCGGCCGGCCAGCCGTCGCCCTGCCAGGCGTCGAGTACGCGCCGGGCGTCGCCCTGGGTCTTGATCACCCAGGTGCCCAGCTCCAGCTCGTTCGTGCGCAGCCGCAGGATCAGGTCGTCCAGCTCCCGGGTGAGCGCCAGCGGCCAGGACTCGATGTCCTGGCGAGGGCCGTACACCGTGATGGTGACCAGCCCGTTCGCCCGGTCGAGGTCCGCGGTGACGTTCGGGTAGCGGATCGCGTCGGCGCTCACCTCGCGCTTCAGCGGGGTCAGCGCGATCCCCTTGGCGTCGCGCGGGCGGGTGGAGCGGGCGGCGGCCTCGGTGGCGCGCCGCCGTACCGTCTCCTCGAACCTGCTGCGCGGCACCGCCTCGTCGACCAGGCCCCACTCCACCGCGCGCGAGCCGCGCACGCCCTCGCTGCGCGTGGCGAACACGTCCGCCAGGTCCTTGCGTACGCCGCGCTTGTCGACCAGCCGGGTCAGGCCCCCGGTGCCGGGCAGTACGGCGAGCAGTGGCACCTCCGGCAGCGACACGGCCGTGGAGCCGTCGTCCAGCAGAATGATCCGGTCGCAGGCCAGCGCCAGCTCGAAGCCGCCACCGGCCGCCGTGCCGTTGATCGCCGCGAGGTAGGTCTGACCGGAGTGCGCGGTCGCGTCCTCGATGCCGTTGCGGGTCTCGTTGGTGAACTTGCAGAAGTTCACCTTCCAGGAGTGCGTCGATCCGGCCAGCATCCTGATGTTGGCGCCCGCGCAGAACACCTTCTCCAGGCCGCCGGTGATGATCACGGCGCGGACCTCGGGGTGCTCGAAGCGCAGGCGCTGGACGGCGTCGTACAGCTCGATGTCCACGCCCAGGTCGTAGGAGTTGAGCTTGAGCTCGTAGCCGGGGACCAGGCCGCCGCTCTCATCCACCTGGAGGACGATGCGGGCGATCTCGGCGTCGTACTCGACGCGGAGGTGGCGGTAGCGGTCGGGATGGGTGTCGAAGGACACCTCGGGCGCTGTCTCGGACACGTCCCTATTTTCGACATCCATTTTTCGCTACGTCAAGCATGTGTAGCATTTAATAGGGTGGCTGGGAAAGCGCTTCCCCTGGTCGGAGGTCCGATGCCCGCGCACCGCATTCACGACACCGAGCCCGCACTGACCTGGGAGGACGCGTTCCTTTCCGGCAACGGCGAATACGGGATCATGGTCTACGGCGAGCCGCACGCCCAGCGCGTGGTGTTCGACCATCACCGCTTCGTCCTGCCCAACGGCTCCCGCGACCTGCGCCCGCCCGCCATCGCCGACCGGCTGGGGGAGATCCGCGAGCTGATCCTGTCCGGGCGGGCCGCCGAGGCGCAGCGGGTGGCGGCCGACGGGCGGAGTCTGGCCTGGACGCAGGCGTTCCATCCGGGGTACGAGCTGGTCGTCGAGGGCGCGTTCGCCGCCGGGCCCTATCGGCGGGTCACCGACTTCGCGACCGGGGAGATCGCGGTCACGTCGGGCGGGCGCGCCCACCACGCGTTCGTCTCGCGGGCCGACTCCGTCGTGGTCCAGCGGCTGACCGGTGAGCTGAGGCTGCGTCTGACGGGCGACCTGCCGGGCAAGCCCGACGACGTCGTCTATCAGACCACTGCTTACGAGAAGGACGGGCACGTCTTCCTGAGCGCTCGCGGCGCCTATCCGGCCGGGCTGGGCGCCGCCGGGTTGGAGGGGCTGACGCTCGTCCTGGCCGCCGACGTCTCCGTGTCCGGCGACGCGGTGGTGACGCGGGGCGAGACGCTGCTGCTGACGAAGCTGGACCGGTACGAGGAGCCCGGCTGGGGCACCGACCGGCTGGAGGCCGCTCTCGCGGCCTTGGCCGGGCACCGGTACGACGAGCTGCTGGCGCGGCATGTCGCCATCCATCGGCCCATCTATGAGCGGGTCACCCTCGATCTGGGTGTAGCCGGGGATCCGCCGGTGGGCGAGCTGATCGCCGAGCCTGGTCCCGCATTGGTCGAGCGGTTGTTCCACTCGGGCCGCTACCTGCTGCTCAGCTCCTCGGGCGTGCTGCCGCCCCGGCTCACCGGTCTCTGGCTCGGCGCGTGGGGAGCGGCCTGGTCGGGCGACTTCACCACCGACGCCAACCTCAACCTGCAGCTGGCCGGGGTGAACATCGGCGCGATGCCCGAGCTCATGACGGGGTACGCCGCCCTGATCCGCGACCAGATCGACCACTGGCGGGTCAACGCCCGCGAGATCTACGGGGTCGACGGCATCCTCGCGCCGAGCCGTACCGACGGGGAGAGCGGCTACCTGTTCCACTTCGACGAGGACTGGCCGTGGACGATGTGGCTGGCGGGGGCCGACTGGCTGCTGTATCCGCTCCACGAGCACCACCAGGTCACCGGCGAGCTGCCTGAAGAGCTGCCCGGTTGGCTGGCGGAGGCGGCGGCGTTCTGGGAGGGGTTCCTGGCCGGGTCCGGCTTCGTGATCGTGCCGTCGTTCTCGCCCGAGGTGGGTCCCGGGGGCTCCGCGTACGCGAGCGTCAACGCGACCATGGACATCGCGGCGGCCCGGCACGCCTTGGGCCTGGCCGGATCACCGCTGGCCGAGCGGCTGCCGCCGTACCGGATCGACGAGCGGGGCGCGCTCACGGAGTGGGCGTGGGACGCGGCCCCGCACGAGGATCACCGGCACGTCAGCCACCTCTATCCGGTGTGGCCGCTGCACGAGATCAACCCCGACGACGAGCCGAAGCTGGCCGCGGCCGCGCGTCGGGCCCTGGAGCTGCGCGGCGACGAGAACCTGTCGGCCCACGGCAGCCTGCACCGGGCGCTGGCGGCGGCCCGGCTGAAGGACGCGGGGCAGGCCCAGGCCAACCTGATGAAGATCCTGGGCACGGACATGCTGTTCCGATCGCTCATGACGTCCCACAACCCGGGCCGGGAGATCTACAACGCCGACGCCGCGCACACCCTGCACGGGCTGGTCATCGAGCTGCTGGTGGACTCCCGGCCGGGGGTGGTGGAGCTGCTGCCCGCCGTGCCCGAGCTGCTGCCGAAGGGGACGATCCGCGGCGTCGCCTGCCGGGGGCGGGTCGTCGTCGAGGAGCTGACCTGGGGGGAAGGGGCCGTGCGGGCGGTGCTGCGCTCGCCCGTGGACCAGCGGATCACCCTGATCCACCGCGCCTCCGGGCATCGGGAGGAGGTCGAGTTGGTGGCGGGTGAACCCCACCTGGTGGCCATTG
The DNA here is from genome assembly GCF_050942315.1 of Nonomuraea sp. CA-143628. Classification (NCBI taxonomy): domain Bacteria; kingdom Bacillati; phylum Actinomycetota; class Actinomycetes; order Streptosporangiales; family Streptosporangiaceae; genus Nonomuraea; species Nonomuraea sp. CA-143628. The sequence goes on along the minus strand of NZ_CP192072.1, from coordinate 13,078,574 downwards.
AGTACCTGTCGTCCCGGACGGCCAAGTAGGCCCGTGACGACTCGCCCCGAAACCGGGGCGAGTCTCGCCAGGCACGTACGGGTTGTCAGCGCACGACGGCGCAGCCGACCCACTTGATGACGTGCTTGTCCTTCTTCGTGAAGAACTCCGCGCCCTTCTTGCTCTTGAAGGCACGCTTGTGCAGAACGCCCTTCTCATCGCGGAACCGGACATTGACCCGGCTGCCTTCGCGGTGCCTGACGACGCACTTCATCTTCTCGTCCGGCCCGCAGGCGTCGTCCTCGGGGCCGAGCCGCTCCGAGAAGACGCGCACCTTTTTACCCTTGATGAGCTTGCCGTCCTCGTCCTCGAACCGGCCCTCCTTGAGGCGGACCCTCTCGCCCACTTCGCCCTTGAAGACGACGTCGGGCTCGGAGCACTCCAGGATGGGCGCGACCTGGTCGCTGGTGATCAGCGCGGGCTGCGATGGGTCGTCCGAGGCGAATGCGGGGGCGGACACGGCCGCGGTGGTGCCGAAGGCCGCCACGGCGATGATGGCGGCACCGAGTGCGCGTCTCATGTGACTCTCTTCTCTGAGGGGTCTCTGAAGGGTTCTGAGCTGTGACGACCGGCCGGTCACGATGAAGACTGCCGGGCCGGGTGTTAATTCCGTGTATGACAAAAATTGACCGCCCGTATTGACGATCTCGCAGGCGGCGGCTAGCGTCGTCTCATAATTGACAGGAAACTTTCCTATAAATTTCCTGTCGGGCCTCCCACCCACCCCCAAAACCGCCGGAGGTCGGACCACCATGAGACACACGATCCTGAAGAAGGGCCTCGCGGTCCTGGCGGCGTTACTCCTGCCGCTGACCGCGACGGTCGCCGCACCTACCGGCGCGTACGGCGCCAGCTCGGTCGCCTTCGCCGCCGCCTGGGCCCCGTGGACCGCGTACACGGCAGGCACCCGCGTCACCTACAACGGCGTCGACTACGAGTGCATCCAGAGCCATACCTCCCAGCCCGGCTGGGAGCCGCCGAACGTACCCGCCCTGTGGAAACCGGTCACCGGCGGCGGCACCGACACCACCGCGCCGTCCGTGCCCGGCAACCTGCGTTCGACGGGCACCACCTCCAGCAGCGTCTCCCTGGCATGGGACGCCTCCACCGACAACGTCGGCGTCACCGGCTACGACGTCTATCGCGGCTCGACGCAGGTGACCACGGTCACCGGCACCTCCTACACCGACAGCGGTCTCGCGGCCGCCACCAGCTACACCTACACGGTCCGCGCCCGTGACGCCGCCGGGAACGTCTCGGCCGCCGGCAACTCGGTCACCGCCACCACCTCGGGCGGCACCGGCGCTCCCGGCCAGCCCGGCACACCCAGTGTCACCGGCACGACCGCCAGCTCGATCGCCCTGTCGTGGGGCGCCTCTTCCGGAACCGTCACCGGTTACCGCGTGTACGAGGGGAGCACGGTCAAGGCGACCGTGACCGGCACCTCGGCCACCATCGGGTCGCTGGGCGCCTGTACGTCGCACACGTACACCGTCAAGGCGTACAACTCGGTGGGCGAGTCCGCGGCCAGCGCCCAGGTCACCGGCGCGACCACCGGGTGCACCGGCGGCGGCAACAAGGTGCTCGGCTACTTCGTCCAGTGGGGCGTCTACCAGCGCAACTACCACGTCAAGAACATCGACACCAGCGGCTCGGCCGCCAAGCTGACCCACATCAACTACGCCTTCGGCAACGTGACGAACGGGCAGTGCGCCATCGGCGACAGCTACGCCGACTACGACCGCTTCTACCAGGCGGGCGAGAGCGTGGACGGCGTCGCCGACACCTGGGACGCGGGCGCGCTGCGCGGCAGCTTCAACCAGCTGCGCAAGCTCAAGAAGAAGTACCCGAACCTGAAGGTGCTGTTCTCCTTCGGCGGCTGGACCTGGTCCGGCGGCTTCGGCCAGGCCGCGCAGAACCCGACCGCCTTCGCCAACTCCTGCTACAACCTGGTCGAGGACCCGCGCTGGGCGGACGTGTTCGACGGCATCGACATCGACTGGGAATACCCGAACGCCTGCGGTCTCAGCTGCGACAGCAGTGGCCCGGCGGCGTTCAAGAACGTCATGTCGGCCCTGCGCTCCCGCTTCGGGTCCGGCAACCTTGTCACCGCGGCCATCACCGCCGACGGCACCAGCGGCGGCAAGATCGACGCGGCCGACTACGGCGGCGCCGCCCAGTACGTCGACTGGTACAACGTCATGACGTACGACTTCTTCGGCGCCTTCGCGGCGCAGGGCCCCACGGCTCCGCACTCGCCGCTCACCTCGTACGCGGGCATCCCGACACCGGGCTTCTACTCAGACAACGCCATCCAGAAGCTCAAGAGCAAGGGTGTGCCGTCGAACAAGCTGCTGCTCGGCATCGGGTTCTACGGCCGCGGCTGGAGCGGGGTCACGCAGTCCACTCCCGGAGGCGCGGCGACAGGGCCGGCGCCCGGTACGTACGAACAGGGCATCGAGGACTACAAGGTGCTCAAGACCCGCTGCCCGGCCACCGGCACCGTCGCCGGCACCGCGTACGCCTACTGCGGGGGCCAGTGGTGGAGCTACGACACGCCGAGCACCATCGGCGGCAAGATGAGCTACTCGAAGAGCCAGGGCCTGGGCGGCGCGTTCTTCTGGGAGCTCAGCGGCGACACCACCGGCGGTGAGCTGATCACCGCCATGAAGAGCGGCCTGGGGTGACCATCCTCACCTCCTGAGGGCCTCGTCTGGGCCGGTTCCGCGTCGCGGGACCGGCCCTTTCGCCTTTCCTACCCGGTTGGAGGGTTGACCCGGGATCCGCGTGGAAATCTTGAGATCATAACGCTTCGTAATCGTCCACTAACTGTCAGCTCATGATCCCCGGGGGTGATGATGATGGACATGCTTCCGCCGTCAGCGTTCATTCGCAGGACACCGACCCCGCCACGACGGCGGTGGGGATCGGCGTGCATGGCGCTGGCGCTCGCCGGGTCCATGGGCTTCGGCAGCGGGCTCGGCTACGCGATGGGCCGGACCGTACAGGAGCGTCAGTCGTCGCTCCGGCCACGGGTGGCGGCCATGTCGGTCACGACCGGTGAGGCCCCGCCGTCAGCCCCCGAACAGGTCAACGCGGCGCCGAAGCCCGCTGCCCCTCCAGCCGCCCGCCCAGTTGCCCGTCCGGCTGCTCATCGGGTTACTCATCGGGTCGCCCGGAGGGCCGCCCATCCTGCTGCCGAGCGGAAACATCGCGTCAAGGCCGCGAAGACCCGCCATCACGTGAGAGCCAAGCACCGCTCGGCTTGCGTCCCGCTGCAGGGACTCAGGGAACGGCTGTGCAGGACCCTGTTCAAAGAACACTGATCATCACTGGGGCCGCCGGGCGAAGAACACGAACTCCAGGCCGGGCCGGTCGGGCGCACCACGAACCTCCTCCACGGTGTATCCATGCGCGACCAGCGCCGCCTCGACCTCGTCACGCTCGCGGAAGCGCAGCGTCGAGTGCGAGGTCAGCACCTGCCCGTCCGAGCCGAAGACGTGCGTCCCGCGGAATGTCACCAGCGGCCCGCTGACGTCGAGCACATCGCACCAGCTCTCCACCGCGCCGACGCCCTGAATCTCGGTGACCTTGTGCGTCTCCGCACGATTCCACTCCTCCCAGGCGCGTTTCGCCGGATCCCGGGTCTCGAACACGAGATGTCCACCGGGCCGCAACGCGTCGTAGACCCCACGTAACGTCCCCTCCCAATCGCGCGGGTCCATGATCGCTTGGGCGACGTTTCCCGTCATGGTGGCCAGATCAACCTGCATCGGGGGAAGCGTCGTCGCGTCACCGTGGAGCCAGCGCACCCGGTCGCCGTTCGGCTTGGCCCGCGCGACATCGAGCGACGCGCGGGCCGGGTCGACGCCTATGACGTCGACGCCGCGACCGGCCAGGAGCAGCGCGAACGTCCCCGTCCCGCACCCCACGTCCAGGAGGGTACGGGCACCGAGCTCATCGGCGATGGCCACATACGCGTCCAGATCACCACGGTCGGAGTCGAGCGCGTCATAGATCGAGGCCAGCCGCGGATGTTCGAACATATCGTCAGCCATCAGGCCACGGTATGTCGCGGAGCGCGGTCGGCTCGACTCAGTTTCCGTCCATCTTCTTGGTTCCGGCCAGCTTCTTGGCGAGCTCCTCATCGGAGTTCGCCTTCACGAGCCGGCAGGGCGCGATCGGGCTGCCGGCCTTGGCCAGATAGGGGAGGAACGCGTACTCCATTCCGCCGTAGTTACCCGGCCGGATCTCCAGGACGAGCGTCTCCTCCGGGCGCATGAAGCGTGGGGAGATCACGAAGGTGTCCTTGTTGATCGGCGCCGCGACGTCTCGGGAGCGCCAGTTGTCCGGCTTGTCGAACTCCTTGCGCTGCTGCTCGGTCATGTTCTTGGTGCTCGGTGGGTCGTAGGCCAGGTCCGCGCCGACGAAACGGCCACGGGCGCACTGCTTGCCCGCTTCGGTGAAGGTCACGTCGGCCGTGATCCCCGCGCTCTTGAGCTTGGCCTCCAGCCCGTCGGAGTCCCGGAACTCCTTGACCGTCACCTGAACGGTGCCGTCGGAGCCCTTCACCACCGCGTACGCCGCGCTCGGCGCCCCTGGGGCCAGCGGCACGGCCACCAGCGCGGCCGCGGTGATGCCCACGACGGCCAACCCCGCCAGCACGGGACGACGCGTCGGCGTCCAGGAGGGCCGACGGCGGGCGGGCGGGGTCGCCACGATCTCCGCGAGGAGGTCATGGACGCCCTGACCCATGGAAGGCTCGGCGTACTCGGCGGCCGGATCGATGGCGGACACCATGCGGTCGATCTTGTTCATCGGGTCTCTCCCCTCAGCGCGGTCAACATGCTGACCTCGTCCGTCGTGGTCGTGTCGAGCAGCCGAGCCAGTCGTTTGCGGGCCCGATGCAGCCGGAGCCGGGCGGCGGTGCTGCTGCAGCCCAGCACCTTGGCGATCTGTGGGCCGGTCAGCTCCTCCCAGCAGGCCAGGGCGAGCACGTCCCGGTCGGCCGCGTTCAGGGCGGCGAAAGCGGTGCGTACGGCCTCGGTCCGTGGGTCGGTGGCCGTCTGCCCCTGTCCGACGGCCAGTTCGCCACGGAGCCGCGAGGCCAGCGCGGTACGGCGCGACTCGCCGCGCCGGTGATTGGCCAGGACCCGCCGGGCCGCGCCGTACAGCCAGAGCACGGCGGCCTCGCCCTCGGGTACGTCATCCAGCCGCCGCCACGCGGCGAGGAAGGTCTCCGCGATCACATCGGCGACGTCGTCCACGGAATCTGTACGACGTATCGCATAGCGATGTACGGCCGGATAACAGGCGAGATAGAGCGCCTCGAAGCGATCTCGCGTGTCGGGTGGCACGCGTTGATCCTGCACGGGTGTCTCCTAACCGAAGAATGCCGGAACACCTCACTAGGTGTCCGGCACCTCCGCAAGTGTTTCCACCCGTGCCCCGGGACTCCTTGCGTCTGAACAACAGATAACGGTTGAAGAACGCAGCATGGCGATGCGGTGTGCGGTAGAGCAGCATTGAGGTTGTGGCAGGGATCTCCGTCTGGCGACGGGCGAGTCTGCGTCATGGGCCCTATGTGGCCCGGGCGATGGCCGAGCTGCGCTCCTGGCCGGCTCTGGCGGTCAGCGACACCCGGCGCGGCGTGGCCTTCGCGGTGCGGGGCACCGAGATCCTGCGCCCGTCCGGCCGGGACGAGGTGCACCTGCGTCTGACGGCGGCGGCGATCGACCGGCTCGAACCGCATCTGCGGGTCTGCGACCAGGTGCACGCCTGCGCCGACCGCGCCTGGGTGGCCGTGCAGGTGGACGCCGAACCCGACCTCGAACTGCTGCTCGCCCTGACCAGCGTGGCGATCAAGGCACACGCCCCGTAAACCTGGAGCCGACTGGCCGCCGCTCACCGCGGAGGCCGACGTCAGGCTGCCACGTGATCCCGGAGACCGGCCTTCCGCCACACCTTGAACAGCCGCCTGGCCGAGCCACCCACCGGCCCGACCGCCTCATAGAGCACCTTCGACGAGACCGGCTCGGCAGTCTCCACGGCGGTCACCGCGTCGTCCGCGTTGGTGATCGTGTGCGTGCAGACGCTGAGCAGGTAGTCGGGGATCTGCAGGCGCGGATCCGTACAGCCGACCAGCGGAACGCCCACCGCGGCGACCACCGGGAAGACGGTCCCCGGTATGCCGATGGCGGCCTCGGCCCGCGCCGCCGCCTGGACGGACGGGACCGAGCTGATCTCGTACCGCTCCCACAGCGAACGGTCCTCGCGCGGGTGCAGCCCGACCAGGATGTGCTTGCCAGCCGCCGCGAGACGTTCCGCCGCGGCGAGCAGCAGCTCGGTGCCGGGGGCCGAGCCGCCGGTGCCGCTGGACCTGGTCACGCTGGTGAGCACCAGTACGGTGCCCTTCTCCGGGTCGTGCTTGGGCAGGTCGTCGGTCTGCGGCGTACCCACGACCGTGATCGGGCGGCGGACGCCCAGGTAGTCGTCGTACACCTTCGCCTCGGCAGGCGACGACGCGGTGATCGCCCGCAGCCGCCCGCGGAACTCCTTGGCCCGCGGCGCCTCCACCGGCAACTGGTAGGCCAGCGAACTGGCGACCAGCGGCAGGTGACGCAGCCGCGCGGCGCAGTCGGCGGGCCAGTCCCCGGCGCCCGTCACCACGAGCAGGTCGGCCCGCGGGATCTCGTCAGGTGTCGCGACCGAGACCGGATCGCCCGGCTTGATCCCTGATCGGTCGGGCACCAGCTGCACGATCTCCCACCCCGGGCGCCGCGCCTCGGGCAGCAGCGGAGCCGCGTGGTAGGTGCCCCACGGTTCGTTCGTGGCGATCAGTATCCGGGGCCCCTTGCCGGTCGGCGGAGCCGTCGCCGCCCGGGCGGCCGTACCGCCGAGCACGGTGAGCCCGACCCCGGACAGCGCGCCGGTGAGCAGAGACCGCCGGGACAGGCTGTTAGCGGACATGTCATTAAATGCCATGGAATCGGAATTTATGGTGTGGTCTGGGCTTATTTATGAACATGGGCCGTCCCCCAGACGAACGAAGGTTCCTATGGCTGGGTCTGCTCGGCCAGGATGCTGGAGATGGCCTGCTCCGCGGTGGTGTGGATGTTCAGGGCCGATGACAGGCCGGTGATCTCGAGGATGCGGGCGGGCGCGCCGCGTACGGCCGCCAGATGGAGCGCGGCACCCTGTTCGCTCAGGGCCGTGTTGAGGCGTACCAGCAGGTGCAGGCCCATGCTGTCGAGGAAGGTCAGCCCGTCCAGGTCGAGCAGCAACGGCTCGCCGGTACGGACCTGTCGGCCGAGGTAGGTCTCCAATTGGGCGACGTTGGTGGTGTCCACCTCGCCGGTCACGGTGATCAGCACGCCGATGATCAGGCGTTGGCTGTCCAGGCTCAAAGGGGGCATGGCGGCTTGACGGCCTGCTCAGCAGGCGGCCGACGGTGGCGCGACGGTCATGACGTCCTCTCAGGGCTGGCCGAGTACGGGCGCGATTCCTTCCTCGCATCCGCACTTTAATCCCGAAGACCGATACCGGAAAGACTTTTCCCCATAGGATCTTCTGGGAAGAGAGGGTACAGTCCGCCCCGCAGCCACCGTTAACCGCCGGGGGCGGAGAAGGTGAAGACCCGTGAGCGCATCCGACGACCGTTCGTCCGCCTGGACGTTCCTGACCCATCACGCCCGCGTCCTGCTGGAGATCGCCCGCGACCCACAGGCGCGGATGCGCGACATCGCCACCGGCATCGGCATCACCGAACGCGCCGTGCAAGGCATCGTGACCGACCTGCACCAGGCCGGCTACCTCTCCCGCGACCGAGTCGGCCGTCGCAACCACTACAGCATCAACCTCGACGAGCACTTCCGCTACCCGACCGAGGCCGGACTGCCGATCCGGCTGCTGATCGACATGTTCACCCAGCACGACCTGCCCGGGCGCCCCGCCACCCCACAACCGCCCGAAACTCAACCTTGAAGAGTGGTGCGTGGGTCGGGGTAGTCGGCCGAGCGGCTCACATCGGCCCATTTCTCGGTTTCGGCGGCGCGGATCTCGGCGGCCTTCTGGGCTGAGGCGACGGCGTCGCTGCCGAGGAGGAGCCGTCGAGGTGGGTCGTCGTCCCGGACCACGTCGATGATGATCTTGGCGGCGCGGGCCGGGTCGCCGGGCTGGGTGCCGTCGGTGTCGCGGCGGAAGCGGTGGATGGCGCCCACGGTCTGCTCGTAGTCGGGCCCGACGGGGTGGATCTCCATGGAGGAGCCCTGCCAGTCGGTACGGAACGCCCCTGGCTCGACGATGATGACCTTGATGCCGAAGGGCGCGACTTCGTTGGCGAGGACTTCGGAGAAGCCTTCGACGGCGAACTTCGCGGTCTGGTAGGCGCCCATTCCGGGGGTGCCGCCGACGCGTCCTCCGACGGAGGAGAACTGGACGAAGACTCCTGATCCTTGGGTGCGCAGGACGGGCAGGGCGGCCCGGGTGACGTTCACGACGCCGAAGAGGTTGGTCTCGATCTGGGCGCGGAAGTCGTCTTCGGCCATCTCTTCGATCGGTGCGCTGTTGCCGTAGCCGGCGTTGTTGACGACCACGTCGAGGCTGCCGAAGGCGTCAATGGCCTCCTTGACCGCTCGGGATGCCGCGGCGGCGTCGGTGACGTCGAGCGCGACCGCTCGGATCCGGTCGCCATGGCTGGCCACCAGGTCATCGAGCTGCTTGGGGCTGCGTGCGGTGGCGATGACCCGGTCGCCCGCTTCGAGGACGGCTTCGGTGAGGCGGCGTCCGAGGCCGCGTGACGCGCCGGTGATGAGCCATGTCTTGGCCATGGGTGGTTCCTTTGATCGATTAGCTGTCACATCAATGTAGCACTTGCTAGCTTAATATCCACAAAAAAGTGACGCAAGCTACGTCATGTGCTACGCAAGGGGGTATGTTGGGCAGGTGAGAGCAGACGCGACACGCAACCTGGAACGTGTCCTGAGCACGGGCGCCCGCATGCTCGCAGACGACCCCTCAGCGACCATCGCCGCCATCGCCGCCGAGGCGGGGGTGGACCGCCGCACGGTCTACCGCCGCTTCGCCTCCCGCGAAGACCTCATGGCCGCCGTCTACGGAGCCCGCTACGACGCGGTCGAGCAGGCCATCGAGGCCGCCAGGCTGCGCGAGGCCCCGGTCGCGGTCGCGCTGCATCGCTACGTCGAGGGCATCATCGCCGTCAACCGCGAATGGCCCGTGGAAACGAGCCTCATGCTCCGCGAGATGGCGATCCGTGAGCGCCGCCGCAGGCTGATCGACGAGGTCGACGCCTTCCTGCGGCGCGCCACCGACGAGGGCCTGCTGCGCTCCGACCTGCCGCCCGGCTGGGTGGCCATGGCCCTGCCGCCGCTGATGGAACACGCCGCCGCGAACCTGCCCGAGCTGAGCGCCGCACAGGCCGCCGACGTCGTGGTCGACACCCTGCTGCGCGGCGTCGGCACCCCACAGGCACACTGACCCCACGAAGGCGCTGAGGGCCGGCACGGCCTGATCCCGACGGCTGCTACGGTGAAAGACGATCGTGTACAGACTTGAGGAGACCAGACATGGCAGGTGACGACGACATCTCCGGGTGATACCGGAGGTTGACCGGCCCCGGCAGGCGCGCATGACCGCCGCCGACGTGGCCTCTGTCGTCGTACCCCCAACCCCTGTTCCCTTGCCGGGCCCATTCGCGCGCCCGGGTCTCGTTTCGAGGTCTGTCGCATGTCCGATGCGTTCATCATCTGTTCCGGCCTGTCCTTCTCCTGGCCTGACGACACCCCCGTCTTCAACGACCTGTCCTTCACCGTGGGCGGCGGCCGTACCGGCCTCGTCGCCCCGAACGGCGCGGGCAAGAGCACACTGCTCAAGCTGATGGCCGGTGATCTGCGGCCCTCCTCCGGCGGCGTCGCCGTCGAAGGGGTGCTCGGCTACCTGCCGCAGAACCTCCCCCTCGTCGGTGAGCCGACCGTGGCCGAGGTGCTCGGCATCGCCCCGGTGATCGCCGCGCTGGACGCCATCGAGTCGGGCGACGCGAGCGAGGAGCACTTCACCACGATCGGCAACGACTGGGACATCGAGGAGCGCACCCGTGCCCAGCTCGACCGGCTCGGCCTCGCGGACATCGGCTTCGACCGGCGCCTGGGCACGCTCAGCGGTGGCCAGGTCGTCTCGCTCGGCCTGACCGCGCAACTGCTCAAAAGCCCTGAAGTGCTCCTGCTCGACGAGCCGACGAACAACCTCGACCTCGGCGCGCGCCGCAGGCTCTACGACGTACTCGGCGAGTGGACCGGCTGCCTGCTCGTGGTCAGCCACGACCGGGCCCTGCTCGATCGCATGGACCGCATCGCCGAGCTCGATCGAGGTGAGGTCCGCTTCTACGGCGGCGACTTCACCGCGTACGAGGAGGCCGTACGCGCCGAGCAGGAGGCCGCCGAACGGAACGTACGCAGCGCCGAGCAGGACCTCAAGCGCGAGAAGCGGGAGATGCAGCAGGCCCGCGAGCGGGCCGAGCGCCGCGCGGGCAACGCCGCTCGCAACCTCAAGAACGCCGGGCTGCCGCGCATCTTCGCCGGGAACATGAAACGCGGCGCCCAGGAGTCGGCCGGCCGGGCGGGCCAGATGCACGCCTCGCGGGTCAGCGACGCCCAAGCCCGGCTCGACGAGGCCGGGTGGGCCCTGCGCGACGATCAGAGGATCGCGCTGGAGCTGCCGGGGACGAACGTACCCGCCGGACGCACGGTCTTCCTCGGCGAACACCTGCGGACCCGCGGCCTGTTCGCCGAGCCGGGCGTCGACCTGACCGTACGCGGCCCCGAGCGCATCGCGCTGAGCGGCCCCAACGGTGCGGGCAAGTCCACCCTGCTGCGCCTGATCAGCGGCGAGTTGGAGCCGGACGGCGGCACGACCAGGCGGGCCGACGGGCGGGTCGCCTACCTGTCGCAGCGGCTCGACCTGCTCGACGTCGAGCGCACCGTGGCGGAGAACCTGGCCGCCTTCGCCCCCGGCATGGCGGCGGCGGAGCGGATGAACCTGCTGGCCCGCTTCCTGTTCCGCGGCGCGCGTGCGCACCTGCCGGTGGCGGCGCTGTCCGGCGGCGAACGGCTGCGGGCGACCCTGGCCTGCGTGTTGTACGCGGAGCCCGCGCCTCAGCTCCTGCTGCTCGACGAGCCGACGAACAACCTCGACCTGGTCAGTGTGGCGCAGCTGGAGGGCGCGCTGATCGCCTACCAGGGAGCGTTCGTGGTGGTCAGCCACGACCAACGTTTCCTCGCCGAGATCGGCGTACAACGATGGCTGGAGCTGGCGGACGGTCGCCTCCTGGAGACCGGGGGTCCCGCTGGTGAGTGACGCGCTGCTCGCCCACGATCTCGTACGGACGCTGGGCACGCGGCGCGTGCTCGCCGGCGTCTCGCTCACCGCCGCGCCCGGCGCCAGGATCGGCCTGATCGGCGAGAACGGCGCGGGCAAGACCACGTTCCTGCGGTTGCTGGCCGGTGTGGACCGGCCCGACGCGGGCACTGTCGTACGCCCCGCCGACCTCGGCTTCCTGCACCAGGAGCTGCCCTTCGACGGCCGGGCCACCATCGCCGACGCGCTCGCCGACGCCCTGCGCGAGGCGCGCGCGGACCTGGCCGAACTGGATCGGCTCGCCCGCGCGCTCGCCGCCGCTCCGGACGACGCCGCCCTGCTCGGCGAGTACGGGGAACGGCTGGAGCAGACTCAGGAGCGCGAGTCCTGGGATGCCGACCGGCGTGCCGAAATCGTCCTCGACCGGCTCGGCCTCGGCGGTGTGCCGCATTCCCGTACGCTCACGTCCCTGTCGGGAGGGCAGCGCGCGCGGCTGGCCCTGGCGGCACTGCTCATCAGACGGCCCGCGGCGCTGCTGCTGGACGAGCCCACCAACCACCTGGACGACGACGCGGCGGTGTTCGTGGAGGAGCAGCTGCGCGGCATGACCGGCGTCGTGGTCGTGGCCAGCCACGACCGGGCGTTCCTGGACGCGGTCTGCACCGACCTGATCGATCTCGACCCGGCGGTGGACGGGCCCGTACGGTACGGAGGCGGGTACAGCGCGTACCTGGCCGAGAAGCGCGCGGAACGAGAGCGCTGGGAGCGACGGCACGCGGAGGAGCAGGCGGAGCTCGGCGAGCTGCGCACGGCCGTCGCCGTGACGGCGCGGCGGGTGGCGTACGACCGGCCGATGCGCGACAACGACAAGATGGGGTACGGGCACTCCGGGGGCAGGGTGCAGCACCAGATCGGGCGGCGGGTGCGCAATGCCGCCCGGCGGCTCGCCCAACTGGAACGCGACCAGGTCCCCGCCCCACCACCCCCGCTCCGCTTCAGCCCGCGCACCCTGGTCACGGACACCGCGGAGGCCACAGACGCCTTGCTGTCGCTGCGGGACGTGCGGGTACCGGGACGGCTCTCGATCGACCACCTTGACGTGCCGCTCGGGGAGCGCCTACTGGTCACGGGAGCCAACGGAGCGGGCAAGTCGACGCTCCTGGCCGTGCTGGCCGGACTGCTGGACGCCGAGGGCGAGGTACGGCGGCGACCCGGCCTGACCGTCGCGCTGCTGGCCCAGGACACCGTCTTCGAGCGGCCGGACCGGACGGTAGGGGAGACGTACGAACGGGCGCTCGGTCCGGAACGCGCCGAATCCGTGCCGTTGCGCTCGCTCGGCCTGCTCAGCCCCCGCGACGCGAAGCTGCGAATAAGGGAGTTGTCCGTCGGCCAGCGCCGCCGGCTGGCACTGGCGCTGCTGGTGGCCGACCCACCCGACGTACTTCTGCTCGACGAGCCCACCAACCACCTCTCGCCCCGCCTCTCCGACGAACTGGAAGAGGCCCTGGGCGCCGACGGACCCGGCGCGATCGTGATCGCCAGCCACGATCGCTGGCTGCGTGCCCGCTGGCAGGGCCACCACATTCGCCTCCCATGAACGGGCAGTCCACAGACCACCGAAGGACACAACCTCATGATCACCACCATCGCCCTGCTCAAGGCCCGCGACGGACTCAGCCGAGACGAGTTCATCGACTACTACGAGAACCATCACGTCCCCCTCATCCTCAGCCTCGCCCCGCCACCCGACTACTACGTCCGCAACTACCTGCCGGAGATCGACCAACGCCGCTTCCCCGCTGACTTCGATGTGATGACACACATGAAGTTCGCCGACGAGTCCACCCGCCGCACCTGGCTCGCCCTCGTACTCGCCGCGGACTCTGGCGTCGCCGAGGACGAGGCTCGTTTCCTCGACCGCTCCCAGACTCGATCATGGACCGTCGAAGAACGGCCCTGATGGGCGCTTATCGACTTCCACCTCAGGAAGCCCGGACGAACGCGGCGAGCGCCTGCTTGAGCTGGGCCGAGAACGGCAGAGGTTCTGTGTAGTGGGCCGCGGTCCGGCTGGGGTCCTCCTTGAGTACGTGGTTGATCCCGGTCAGGCGGACGAAGTCGGTGGCGGCGGGGGCCTTCGCCAGCCCGGCGGCCAGGTGCTCGACGTCGTCGCAGCTCACCTGGATGTCCGCATCGCTGCAACTCAGCAGAACCGGGGTGCGCGCCTTGAGCCGGGCCGCCAGTTCGGCCGGGTCCTCGCGGTCGACCTCCGACAGGAATTTCGCGTTCGCCGGAGAGAACACCTTCGACAATCCACCGGGCAGGTTCGCCGCGACCGTTCCGTTGGCGCGCAGCGACGCGACAGCCCTGGCCAGGGCGTCCTCGACCGCGGCCGCCTGGGCGTCGGTGATCGTTCCTGCCTGCTGCTGGGCCTTGATCTGGGCGGTGATCTGACCGCTGAGGATGTCGAGGTAGCGGCGGCTGAGCGGTTCGAGCAGGGCCAGGCTGTGGACGCGCGTCTTCGATCTCGGTTTCGTGGCGAGCAGGAGAGCGAACAGGGCGCCCTCGCTGTGCCCGATGACCGTGAGCCGCCGCTTGTCGGTCCCGGGCCGCCGGGCCAGGAAGTCCAGCGCCGCCCTGGCCTCGTGCTCGAACGGGGCGATGCCGATGTCGGCGATCTTGGACGCGTACGGCCCGAGGCCGGTCTTGCCGCTCCCGAGCTTGTCGTAGCGCAGGCTCGCCACGCCGTCGGCGGACAGCAGCCCGGCCAGCGTCTTGTTCGTGTCCATCCCGTTGAGCCCGGCGCTGTTGCCGTCGCGGTCGGTGGGACCACTACCCGCGATGATCAGAGCGGCCGGGACCTTCGCGCCCGGCCGGGCCGGATGGCGCCAGGTGCCGTAAACGGTCATCCCGTCCACCCGGAAGCTCACCTCCTCCTCGATCCAGGCAGGGGTCGTACGAGAAGCGGTGGCCGCGCGGGCGGCCGACTCGCTGCCGCACCCGCTCACCAGAAGGGCGAGCGCGCACAGACCGGCGCCCAGACGCGGCGCGCGAACGAACTCACGTAAGAACATCGCGGGGTCACTTCATTTCTTTGATCCGAGTGGTTTACGCAGTGTCGGGACGCCGGAGGAAAAGCCCGGCGACCTTGCCGTCCCCGTCGTAGGCGACGCGGGCGGTCAGGTCGCCCGCCTCGAAGGACAGCGGGATGTCCACGATGGTGTGGTCGCCCGCCTGATGGGGCACCGGCTCACCCATGCCTTCGTACGCGCCGACCATGCCGACCGCCTGTGCCCAGGTCGCGGCCAGTTTGGTCGCGCTCAGGCCGACGGCGACCGTCTCGTCGAAGTCGCGGCGTACTTCCTCCCAGCGGCCGTCGGTCAGGTCCGCGACCAGGGCGGCAGCGCGGTCGGCGGCGCCGGGCAGAATCTTGTCGATCATGGGTGTCCCTGTCCTTGGGTCGAGTGGCCGACCGAACCGCTGGAACGCCGCCTGCCGGCTGGAGCCGAGCACGTCGCCGATCTCCTGCCAGGTGTGTCCCATCGCGCGTGCTCTGTCGACCGCTGCCCGCATGGCCTGGTCGACGGCCCGCGCGAGATCCCGGGTGGCGACCACCGCGCCCAGCGGGGACGCATCCGGAGCGCTCAGTTGCTCCATCAGCCGCCGGGCCGTGTCCGCCATTTCCGTCACGTCGTCAATATTTGCTTTACGAGCGGAGGATGTCAAGTTTTCTTTTACATCCTTGGAGCTGTCGCGGGTGCGTCGTGCGGCGCTGCGGCAGGTGGAGTCGCAGTATTTCTGCTTTCGGCCACGCCCTGACCGGGAAGGGAGAGGTCTGCCGCAATGCTGGCAGACCTCGGTGCCGTGCGGTTCCAGCACGCCGATGCTCCTTAATATCGTGCTGTTTCTGTGGCACGTAATAATACTCCCGGGCGGCACGAAAAAACCAGAGCCGACGCCCGTCAGGCGGCTGGGCGGGTCAGCGTGCAGCCCGGGAGGGACAGGTCCAGCACTGAGCCGGGCGCCAGGCAGGCGGGTACGGCCGCGACCTGCTGCCCGTAATGGGCGCCCTTGCGCACCGTCACGTGACCGGCCGCGTCCACTTCACACGGATTGTTCTCCGTGCAGCTCTTCCCGTCGTCGTTGCTCGTGCTGTGCAGCCCGACCACGGTCTGCCCGTCCGGGGCGATCAGCGGTGACCCCGAGGCGCCGTGCCCCGGCTCGCAGGAGCTGGTGTACGTGAGCGCGTTCTCCTGCTCGTACCCGCCCTCACGCAGCCCCGGCACCACGGCCTTCACCGCGCAGCTCCAGCGGCGGCCCCAGGTGCCGGACAACAGGTCCACCCGGTCACCGGCCGCGGCCGGGGTCGTGGTGAGATCGAAGACCTTGGCGCCGGCGGCGGCCAGCTCCGCGTAGGTCCGGTTCAGGCGGTACAGGGCGACGTCGGTGCCGGTCATGGTGGCGTACACCAGCCGGGTCGTCCTGGCCTCGACCTTGGGGTAGCCCTCGCGGTCGGTGATCGTGACCGGCTGGGCGGCCGGCTGATCGACCAGCGCCGACCCCGGCGCGGGGCGGGTGCCCTGGACACAGTGGCCGTTGGTGAGGAGCAGGGCCGGATCCTGCGCCCGGTCGCTCCCGGTGCGGACCACGGCGCCGGAACAGCCACCGAACTGCGCGGCACCCTCCAGGGACGGCATGTGCGGTTCCGGCGGAACCGCGCTGCCCGTGACGATGCCCCGGATCCACTTCCGATACACCGACACGTCGCTGTACACGGTCGGTGTGTCATTGCTGTTGCTGCCGCTGACCGCCCCGGCCAGCAGCCAGCTGCCACCGCGGCGGACCAGTGCCGGACCACCGGAATCCATGTTGGTGGCCGAGATGCGTCCGTCCGGGCTGCCCACGCACAGCTCACGCTTCGCGGTGATACCGCTCACTTCACATTCCTTGTCCGGCTGCACGACGGTGTCGGCTTCGCGCAGGCGGTCCGGATAGCACTTCGGCGCGCGCTCGTCACAGGTCACGCCCCAGCCGATGATGCGGGTCGGGGTCCGGTCGGCCGGCGTGACCGGCGCGATTCGCGCCGGTTTCGCCCGAACCGGGGTACGCAGGTGCAGCAGCGCGACATCCTTGCCGTAGACCTCGGTGGAGTACCGATAGAACCTGTCGACCTCGGCCAGTTCACCGCCCGAGGTCACGCTCAGGGAGCCGATGCGCACCCGCCAGCCCCGAGGGGTGCCGACCGGAGCCTGATTGGGCGTACGGGCGCAGTGGCTCGCGGTGACCACCCACTGCGGCGCGATCAGCGTGACTCCGCAGACATGGCCGTCCGCGCGCGGGGACTCGGCGCGCTGTAACGAGCCCATGAACGAGTACGGGCGTACCGACTCGACGCCGCCGCGCAGGGCGAACGACGGAGTCGCGGTCGCCGCCAGCGCGGCCAGCGCCACGGGAACGACGAGAAGATGACGACTTCGCATGTGCGACACCCTGCGCGGTACAGGTGTCCATGCGGCGGCGGTCACGTATCGGCGGCCGCTTGGACGCGTATTGAGGGTGTATCAGCGGCTGACACACACTCGATACGTAACCAAGCGGTCGTGGATACGCGACCGCGACAGCGCGGACACCCGCACCGCGCAGGGTGGCCAACCATGCTCAACACACTTCACCTCCCTCGTACCCGCATCGCATTCGCGGCTTTCGCCTGCCTCGCGGGCCTGCTGGCCGGTTGCGGCAACGCCAACGGGTCGAGCGGGCCGCCGGACGACTCGTCGGCTTCCGCCGGTACGGCCGACCAGAAGTACACCGAATGGGAGGTCAAGTTCCGGTCGTGCCTGAGTGACAAGGGCTTCGTGCTTCCGAAGGAGGCCGGAAAAATCGACTTCGGCGACCGGCAGGACGCGTACGAGGTGGCGAGGGACGCCTGCGTCAAGAAGATCGGCAAGCCGCCCACAGCCTCTGACGACCAGCCCAAGATGTCCGACAAAGAAGCGAAGGAGAAGGAGCTCAAGACCCTCCAGTGCCTCCGCGACCACGGGTACAAGGTCAAAGACCCCGCTCCCGGGCAGGCCGCACAGGTCGAGGTGCCTGATGGCGTCTCGCAGGACGGCTTGACGGAGTGCTACCGCAAATGACGTCCGGAAAGCCAGAGCGGGGTCACGGGCGCACGTGGGGGCTGGCGATCGCCTCCCTTGCCCTCGGCACGGTCGCGACCTTGACGGTGATCCGGCCCGGGGGCGGCGCTGCCGAGGAGCCCGACCGGAAACACGTGGCGAACACCGCTCTCGTGGAACGCAGGACGCTCCGAGAGACCATCACCTCGCCCGGATCGCTGAGCTACGCCGCGCCGCGCCGGCTCGACGCCGGCCGTGCCGGCACCATCACCCGCCTGCCGCGCGAAGGCCGCAAGGTGCGGCCCGGCGGTGTGCTGCACTCGATCGACAACCAGCCGGTGGTGCTGCTGCGTGGCAGGCTCCCCGCGTGGCGGGCCTTCAAGAGCGGCATGAGCGATGGGCCGGACGTACGGCAACTGGAGCGGAACCTCAAAACCCTGGGCCACTTCACCGGGAGCCCCGACGCCCATTTCGACTGGTACACGAAGATCGCGATCCAGCACTGGCAGGACGCCATCGGCGTGAGGCGGACCGGGTCGATCAAGCGCGGGCAGATCGTCTTCGCCCCGCGCGAAGTGCGCGTAGCGGAGACCGTGGCGCAGCTCGGCGACCAGGTCGCGGCGGGTACCGGCGTCGCGAAACTGTCGGGGCTCACAAAGATCGTCACCGCCGAGCTCAAGACCGCGAACCAGGCCGTCGCCAAGGTACGCGGCAAGGTGACCGTGAACCTGCCCGGCGGCAAGGCGACGACCGGCACCATCGCCAAGGTCGGCGCTCCCAGGCAGCGGGAGGACGGCGGCGACAAGAAGATCATCGTCCCGGTGACCATCACCCTCGATCATCCTGCGGACGCCGGCTCCCTCCAAGAGGTCTCGGTGTCGATCGACTTTCCCACCGCGAGTCGCGAAGACGTCCTGACCGTGCCCGTCACCGCCCTCATCGCTCTGCCGGACGGCGGGTACGGCGTCGAGGTGGTCCGCGACTCTGTAACAACCCGGACGGTGACCATCAAGACCGGACTGTTCGCCGGCGGCTCCGTGGAAGTGACCGGCGACGGACTCGACGCGGGGCAGAAAGTCGTGGTCCCAACACTATGAGCGATTCCGTCATCGAACTCGACCAGGTGGTCCGCGACCACGGCAGTCCACCGGTGCGCGCGGTCGACCACGTGTCGCTGTCGGTCGCGCGCGGCGAATTCGTGGCCATCGTCGGCCCCAGCGGCTCGGGCAAGTCGAGCCTGCTCAACATCATCGGTACCCTCGACCGGCCCACGAGCGGACGTACGATCATCGACGGCCATGACGTCGAGACGATGAGCGACGCGGCACTCTCGGCGCTGCGCGCGTACCGAATCGGGTTCGTCTTCCAGCAGTTCCATCTCGCGGACGGGGTAAGCGCGCTCGACAACGTGGCGGACGGCCTCATCTACACGGGGACGCCCCGCGCCGAGCGACGGCGCCGGGCGGTGGCGAGCCTCACCCGCGTCGGCCTGGCACACCGCCTCGACCACAAGCCGCACCAGTTGTCCGGCGGTGAACGGCAGCGCGTCGCCATCGCCCGTGCGACGGTGTCCGATCCGACGCTGCTGCTGGCCGACGAGCCCACCGGCAACCTCGACCAGCGCTCCGGCGTGAGCGTGCTGGAGCTGCTGCACGAGCTCAACGCCACGGGCACCACCGTCGTCGTGATCACGCACGATGTGCGGCTCGCCGAACGGATCCCGAGGCGGATCACCATCCAGGACGGTCACGTCATCGATGACACTCAGGGAGCACCAGCATGAGCCGCGGCGACCAGGCCGAGATCCGCCGGTCGCGCCTGCTCCGCTCCGATGCCTACCGGTTGGGCGCGGCAGGGCTGAGATCACGGCCCACCCGGGTCGTCCTCTCCGCGCTCGGCATCGCGATCGGTATCGCGGCGATGATCGCCGTCGTGGGCATCTCCACCTCAAGCCGGGCGAGGCTGGACGCCCAGCTGGCGTCGCTGGGCACGAACCTGCTCACCGTCCAGCCCGGTACCTCGCTCACGGGCCAGGACACCACTCTGCCCGCCGAATCCACCGGCAAGGTCGGGCTGATCCGAGGAGTCTCGATCGCCGGAGCGGTCGCGACGTTGCCGGACGTCAAGGTGTACCGGAGCCGGCTCATCGACGCGGACAAGTCCAGCGGCCTCATCGCGCAGGCCGCCGACCTCCATGTCCTGGACCTCCTCGACGGCACGCTCCGCCAGGGGACATGGTTCACCAAGGCCACCGCGAACTACCCCACCGTCGTGCTCGGCGCCATCTCCGCCGATCGGCTCGGCATCGTGAGCCCGGGAAGCCAGATCTGGCTCGGCGACACCCAGTTCACGGTCATCGGGATACTCGATCCCCTGCCTCTCGCCCCGGAACTGGACACCTCCGCGTTCATCGGTGAGGCGTACGCCGCCGCGCGGTTCGACTGGGACGGCGAACCGACCACCATTTTCGAGCGGTCGGCCGATGCGGAGGTGGAAACGGTACGCGAGCTCCTGCCGCGTACGGTGAACCCGGAGAATCCCGAGAACACGCGTGTTTCGCGGCCCTCCGACGCGCTGGCGGCGAAGAACGCCGCCGACCTCGCGTTCACCGGCCTGCTGGTCGGCCTGGGCTCCGTCGCGCTGCTCGTCGGGGGGATCGGCGTCGCCAACACCATGGTGATCTCCGTACTCGAACGCCGCAGGGAGATCGGGCTGCGGCGGGCACTCGGCGCCACCCAAGGCCACATTCGTACCCAATTCCTGGCAGAAGCCCTCCTGCTGTCCGCACTCGGCGGACTGGCTGGGACCGTCATCGGGTTCGGGGCCATAGCGGTGTTCGCCGTGACGAACGGCTGGCCCGTCTCGGTGCCTCCCGTCGTGTTCGCGGGTGGCATCGGCGCGACCATGCTGATCGGCGCGCTCGCCGGCCTCTATCCGGCGATTCGCGCGTCGAAGACGCCGCCGACAGCCGCCCTGAACGGTTGATCGCACCGGCGGCGGAAAGACCGTCGTGAACCTCCTCATCGGTGACTCTCTGAGAGGCGGCTCCAGGGACGTGGTGTCTGTCCGCCGGACCGCCCCGCACCATGGCCGCCGGGTGGTGGCCCCAGGTCGGCTGTTAACGCTCTCTTCTCGGTCGCGGTTCCTTTTCTGTCAGATGGCTGTGGTGACAGGTCGGAGCCAATACGAGACGAAGAGGAGACGTCAAGGACGGCAGCTCCCGTCCACGGAGTGTCGGTGGACGGGCGGGCGGCTCATCAGGCGTTATCAGGGATCGCCGCCCCTGACGGCGAGCGCGTCGCTCTGAAACTTTCGCCAAAACCTTGACACATTTCGGCGTGGTTTCCAAACTGTGGCCCAAGGCGGCTTCCTCCTGCTCGTGGTGGTGCGCGGTGAGGACCGCCGTTCGCGATGCCCTTGTGGTGTGCGTTCCCTGATCACGGAACGCGGCGTCGATCGTGCGGGGTGACCCCCGCGTGTCCGCTTTTTTCGTGATTCAGTCTGGAGCAGCCAGTCATGGGGATCAAAGCCATACTTCCGCCGCGGCCTCTCAGGAGCCCGCGGGTGCTGATCGCCGCCGCCGTCGGCGTCCTCGGCGTGGTCACCGCGGTGATCGTACCGACCATGCCGGCCGGAGCGGCGGCGAGTACGCTCGGCGCGGCCGCCGCGCAGAGCGGGCGCTACTTCGGCGCCGCCATCAGCGCGGGCAAGCTCGGCGACTCGCAGTACACCACCATCGCCGGCCGCGAGTTCAACATGGTGACGGCCGAGAACGAGATGAAGATCGACGCCACCGAGCCCAACCGGGGCCAGTTCAGCTTCACCAACGGCGACCGCATCTACAACTGGGCCGTGCAGAACGGAAAGCGGGTGCGCGGCCACACCCTGGCCTGGCACTCCCAGCAGCCCGGCTGGATGCAGTCGCTGTCGGGCAGCAGCCTGCGCCAGGCCATGATCGACCACATCAACGGCGTCATGGCCCACTACAAAGGCAAGATCTACGCCTGGGACGTGGTCAACGAAGCCTACGCCGACAGCGGAGGCGGGCGGCGCGACTCCAACCTGCAGCGCACCGGCAACGACTGGATCGAGGTGGCCTTCCGCACCGCGCGCGCCGCCGACCCGGCCGCCAAGCTCTGCTACAACGACTACAACATCGACAACTGGACCTGGGCCAAGACACAGGCCGTCTACACCATGGTCCGCGACTTCAAGCAGCGCGGCGTGCCGATCGACTGCGTCGGCCTGCAGTCGCACTTCAACAGCGGCAGCCCCTACAACAGCAACTACCGCACCACCATCTCCAGCTTCGCCGCCCTCGGAGTGGACGTGCAGATCACCGAGCTCGACATCCAAGGCGCCTCCGCCCAGACCTACGCCGCCGTGACCAACGACTGCCTGGCGGTAGCCCGCTGCGCCGGCATCACGGTATGGGGAGTACGCGACCAGGACTCCTGGCGATCAGGCGACACCCCACTACTGTTCAGCGGCGGCAACAAGAAGCCCGCCTACGACGCGGTCCTCAACGCCCTCAACGCCGCCTCGCCAGGCGGCCCCGACCCCACCCCCACCCCCACCCCGACACCGACTCCGACTCCGACCCCGATTCCGGACGGGTGCGCGGCGACGATCACGACGACCAACAGCTGGCAGGGCGGCTTCCAGTCGACGGTGACCGTCCAGGCGGGCGGTGCGGCGATCAGCGCATGGACCGTGCGGTGGACCTGGCCCGGCGGGCAGAGCATCAGCAGCCTGTGGAACGGCCAGCAGAGCGTGTCCGGCTCCAGCGTCACCGTACGCAACGCCGCCTACAACGGCTCCATCGCCGCCGGCGGATCGACGACCTTCGGGTTCACCGCGAACGGAACCGCGGCCACCCCGACCGCCACCTGCACCAGCCCTTGACGGAGGCCGGACATGATGATGAGGAGAATGAGGATGCGTCTGCCCTGGCCGGCGCACCCCTCCGCCGTCACGGCCGCGGCGCCGCCCCGGCGGGTCTCGCGCCGTGGCCTGGTGATCGGCGCCATCGCGGTCCTGCTGGCCGGGGCCGGTCTGCTGATCACACAGCCCGCCCAGGCCGCCGTGGCCTGCCGGGTCGACTACACGATCAGTTCGAGCTGGCAGGGTGGCTTCGGTGCCAACGTCACCATCAACAACCTCGGTGACACGGTCGACGGCTGGCGGCTGACCTGGTCCTTCGGCGCCGGCCAGCAGATCACCCAGATCTGGAACGCCACCCAGAGCCAGTCCGGTTCGTCGGTGACCTCCACCAACGTCTCCTACAACGCCTCCATCCCCTCCGGCGGCAGCACCAGCTTCGGGTTCAACGGCTCGTGGAACGGCAGCAACCCGGTGCCCACGTCGTTCGCTCTGAACGGCGTGACCTGTGGCAACCCCGGCACCCCCACGCCCACCCCCACACCGACTCCGACGCCCACACCGACGCCGACCGGCACGTGCGCTCTTCCATCGACGTACCGCTGGACATCGACGGGCCAGCTGGCGAACCCGAAGTCGGGATGGGTCTCGCTCAAGGACTTCACCAACGTCGTCTACAACGGCAGGCATCTCGTCTACGCGACAACGCACGACACGGGGACGAAATGGGGTTCGATGAACTTCGGCCTCTTCACCAACTGGTCCGACATGGCCTCGGCAGGCCAGAACACGATGTCTTCTTCGACTGTCGCGCCGACGCTCTTCTACTTCGCCCCGAAGAACATCTGGGTGCTCGCCTACCAGTGGGGTGGGACCGCCTTCTCCTACCGGACCTCCAGCGACCCCACCAACCCGAACGGCTGGTCAGCGCAGCAGGTGCTCTTCTCCGGCAGCATCTCCGGCTCCAGCACAGGACCCATCGACCAGACACTCATCGGTGACAGCACGAACATGTATCTGTTCTTCGCCGGGGACAACGGCAAGATCTACCGCGCCAGTATGCCCATCGGAAATTTCCCGGGCAGTTTCGGCGCGACCTCGACGACGATCATGAGCGACACGACGAACAATCTGTTCGAAGGAGTTCAGGTCTACCAGCTCCAGGGCCAGAACCGATACCTCATGCTCGTCGAGGCGATGGGCTCGCAGGGTCGCTTCTTCCGCTCGTTCACGGCCACCAGTCTGAGCGGTACGTGGACACCGCAGGCCGCGACCGAGGGCAATCCCTTCGCCGGCAAGGCCAACAGCGGCGCCACCTGGACCAACGACATCAGCCACGGCGATCTGGTTCGCAGCAACCCCGATCAGACCATGACCGTTGATCCCTGCAATCTGCAGTTGCTCTACCAGGGACGTGCCCCCAGCTCGGGCGGCGACTACGGTCTCCTGCCCTACCGGCCGGGTGTGCTGACACTGCAGCGCTAATGGCATGACGTGGGTGCTTCACGCGCCTTCTCAGGGGCGATGCTCCCATGAGAGCGGCTGCGACACGGGGTTCGGTGTCGCAGCCGCTCTTTCGTGCGTAGCGTGTCAGGAAGGCGGGCGGAGCGCCGCCACCGGGCTCGTGTTCTTCAGGTCTTTTGCTTAAGCCCCGGGACGGATCGCCACATCATCGATCTGGAACGCGGGCCCGGCGGTGCTCGCGTTCCAGACAAGGGTCCAGTCGACGCGGGTCGTGCCCGCGGGCGCGGTGAACGTGCCGGCCGCTTCGGTCCAGGCGGTCTTCTGGGCCAGGGAGATGGCGTCGGTACGCAGCACCGTGCCGGACTCGTCGCGCCACCGCACGTTCCACGTGACGGCAGGCATGGTCGCCACTGCCTCCCGGTACCACAGCGACACGTGGTAGCTCGTACCGGCGACCACACCGCTGTAGCCGGGGAAGTTGTCAAGCGCCACCGCGCTGCCGCCCGACTGGGTGCTGGTCATCTGCAGCGAGCCCGTGCCACCATGCGCGCCGCCGGTCTGGTGCGCGACACTGGCCCCGTACCACGGGGCGTAGGGCGAGATCGTCGAGCCGGACTCGAAGTCCTGCTCGGTGATCGCCGGCGGGGTGGGCGTGCCGCCGTCGAACGTGCTGCCGGCGTCCTGGCCGTACTGGGGGCCGACCCACTGGCCGGGCGCGATGCGAGTGCCCATGTCGGTGACCCTGAACTGCCACGGACCTGTGTAGGTGTTGTCGTGCCAGGAGTTGTTCGACCCGTGGACGATCGACTGCTGGATCACGGCGCCCTTGTACGGGGACCAGTCCGGGTACGTGCCCCAGTTGGACAGCAGGGCCATGTGCCCGCAGTACTGCGTCGGGCAGCCGCCGTTGACGGCACTGGGGTCGAAGGCGAACGTGTTGTGGTGGACTTCGACGTTCTTCGTCCACCAGCGGCAGTTGGTGTAGAGCGGCTCGCTGGCGATGGCGGGAGCCGAGCACTGTGAGGTGTTTTTCGGCCCGACGATCAGCGTGCAGTCGCTGGTCGTCGAGGCGGGGCTGTTGCAGAACCGGTCGGCGTTCGCCCACGCGGTGATTCCGCCCCAGTTGTTCTCGAGCCGGTTGCCGGTGATCTCGATCTTGCTGGTCCGCGCTTTCACGCGGGGCTCACCATCCGCCTCGGACAGGTAGATCGCCGCTTCGGGGAACGGGTCGCCCGTCGCTGCCCGCTTGGCACCGGAGGCCCAGGCGTTGCCGCGAATGGTGTTGTTCCGGATCACGGCGTTGTAGCTGATCTCGTAGAAGATCGCGAGCGACTCGTTGTTCTCGATGAGGTTGTTCTCGATGAGGAAGTCGTTGTTGTTGGTGTCCGCCCAGACCCCGGGCCCGTGGTTGCCGTGGACCCAGTTGCCGGTCACGTCGGCGCCGTTCACCGCCCAGAACTTCATGCCACCGGTACATCCGCACCCGGGCTCCTGGGTTTCCCAGTCGTCGGTGTTGTTGCCGGTGAACTCGTTGTCCGCCACAACCAGGCCGGTGATGGTGTTGCCGTCCTTGAAGGCGTTCAGGCCGTACTGTCCGTTGTCCTTGAGGCAGTTGCCGCGGATCTGGTTCGTGGCCCCGGCCATCAGCCCCGCGCCGCCGTTGTCGCGGATCGTGTTGTGCTCCACGATCCAGCCGTCACCGGAGTCGTGATTGACCACACCCTGATCGCGCGGCGCGACGAACCCGGTGATGGTCAGGTACCGGATCGTGACGCCGGTCGCATGCTGGGTGAACGCGTACAGGTTCAGCCGCTGCCCGTCCAGTACCGCGCCGGGCGCGCCGATGAACGTCGCGCCGTTGCCGGGCATGATCTGGGAGTACTGGTCGGTGCCCAGCGTGTGCGTGCCGGTCTCGAAGTAGTACGTGGTGTTCGCCTTGCGTAAGTCCACGCCGCTGTTGTCGCCCTTAGGGACCACGACCGCGCCGGCGGGCGGTGTGGTCGGTCCGTTCAGCGACGAGCTGCCGCATACCGCTGCCGTCGCCGTCGTCGAATTGGTTGCCTTACCGACCGCGTCGCCACTCGCCGGCGTCGCGCCGCCCATGACAACCGTGGCGAGGGCCATCAGCGCCAGTGGCCAGGTTCTTCGCATGCCTGTTCTCCTCTGGATTTTCGGCCAGCCTTAACTGCAATTGACTGCTGGCCGTCGCCACTGTAGCCAGCTCGCGCCCACCCCTCAGATCGAACTCTGAAAATGGCCTGCGGGCCGATGCCGGCGTCCTGCGGATCAAGGACAGCGATAGACATTACGTCCTTGAGATGTCCTCCTCCCGTGGCGCACACATCCGCAGGTCAGGCGTGGATGAGGGACAGCTGAGACCAAGGTCTTCGGCTTCGGAGAGTCGGGTGCGGGCCTGGTCGGCCTCGCCCCATCTGGGCGCGGCTTCGGCCGGTCATTTGGGCGGCCCGCCGCCCTCGGTGTGGCGTGTGGGGCTCCCTGGGATCTCGCAGTCGTACAGGCAAGGCCTGGCCATCCGATCGCGGATCCTCACAGTGTCGCGAGCCGTGGTCGAGGTGAATCCGAAGTTCGATCCTGACGGTGGACGGTTCCTGGTCAAGCCAAGCCCAAACTGCGACTCGCACCGGATCCGGCCAGGACGACCCTTGAACTCCACGATCCCGAGACAGTGATGCCATCGACCGGCGCGCTCGGGCTGGCCTGCGCCCGTCCCCATGCCGGTCCCCTCAACAAATCCTCAACAAGCTCTCAACACCGTCCGGCGCACCATGTGGATCGCCAGTTTGGTCAACAGGACAAGGGGGGCAACATGCGTTTCGGCACCAAGACGGTAGGAATGCTGGTTACGACCGGCGCGATCATGGCGGCGACACTCGTGAACGGGCCGACGGCGTCGGCCACCCCGTCTCCATGTGCCGTGTACGACGACTCCATCTCCAACCTGGACGGCGGCTACGGCGTAATGAAGGGCTCCTACAACCTCAAGAAGGGGCCCTACATGGACCGGTGCGGGAACGTGACCAGGCTCCGCAGGGGGCAGGTGATCTACTTCCACTGCTGGGTACGGAACCGACACGGCAACCTCTGGGCCTATGGCCGGGTGAAGGGGACGAACAAGTACGGGTGGATGTCAATCGACAACCTCCGTACCATCCGTCACTCGAACTACGAGACGTGCAGGCCGAACGCCGATCGCGATCACACATAGAAGAACTCCTCGTGAGAATCAAGAACCAGGGGCCATCTCCTTCATCCAGGCGGCGGGTCCGAGGAATGCTTGGGCTGCAAGCTCGGCCTTGTTTCAGAACCACTCGCTTTCATCGGCGACTTGATGAGACGACGTCAATGCCCTTTGTACGAAGCGGGCCGAAATTGGACAGGGGGCAGGCGAATGGCTGATAAGTCGAGAGCAGCGGCGACCCTTTTCTCGCTGGCCCTGGCAGCAAGCCTCGTTTCCTGTTCAGCGGCCGGTGAAGAGCGCGGGCCGGAAGCAGACACCGGTCAGGGGCCTTCGGAGACTGGCGCCGGTGGCGACTTCACCCAGCAGAACATGGTCATAACGGCTGTCTGCTCGCGGGGGAACGGCAGCGGGGGAGTCATCAACGTCGATGGCTGGAACCCGCAAAGCTGGAAACACCTGGCGCATGTGGACTTCCGGCTGCCGGAGACAGCGATCGTCGAGTACGACAAGTCCAAGCCCAACACCGCCGTGAGACAACTGTGCGAGCCAGACGAGCTGCCCGCTGATGCCGGGGATGTGGCCGCCATCAGATCACTGACTCTTTTTCATCCTCAGGCCGCCTGGGCGACGCGGTGGTTCTGAAGGACGGCGATGGCCTTGCAGAGGTGGCCGGCCTTGGACGGGCTACAGCGTAGCTTGCGGAGGATTTTCCAGCTCTTCAGCTGGGCATTTGCTCGTTCGCCGGGGCCGCGAAGGTGGGCGTGGGCGCGGTTGGCCTGCTTCTGGGAGGCGGGCTTGTTCTTGCCCTTGTATGGGGTGCGGACCGGGCCCTCTGCTCCTTGATACGCCTTGTCGGCCAGGGTGATGATCCCGGCCTGCTCCAGCGTCCGCAGGATGCCCCAGATCCGGGCGGCGCTCAGATCGTGAGCCTTGCCGGGCAGCGCGCCGGAGGTCCACAGGATGGTTCCGTCCGGTGAGGCGATGACCTGCACGTTCATGCCGTGCACGCGGTGCTTGCCGGAGAAGTAGGGCCGGTCGGCCTTGACCCGGTCGGTGTGGATCAGCGTGCCGTCCAGGACC
The DNA here is from genome assembly GCF_050942315.1 of Nonomuraea sp. CA-143628. Taxonomy (NCBI): domain Bacteria; kingdom Bacillati; phylum Actinomycetota; class Actinomycetes; order Streptosporangiales; family Streptosporangiaceae; genus Nonomuraea; species Nonomuraea sp. CA-143628. The sequence continues at coordinate 13,050,428 of NZ_CP192072.1, read as the reverse complement.
AGGTAGTGCAGCCCGTCCTGCTTCGCCTTGCGCAACGCCCCCGTGAGCTTGGGCGAGCGGGCCGACAGCAGCGCGATCGTCTCCTCCACATACCGCCACGCGGTCGCCGTTGACACGCCGAACCCCGCTCCGAGCTCGGTGAACGTCTCGCTCTTACGCAGGTAGACCAGCACCAGCAGTGCCTGCTGACCGGGGTTGAGCCGGCGCCAGACCGACCTCATGGACTTACGGTGGCGCCGGATCACCCCGGCGACGTAGTTCAGGGTCTGATGCGACAAATCGACGGCGGCACGGTAGAACAGCACCTGAAGCTCCTGGTTGCGACGGTGTGGGTTGTGGTGATCAACCCGTCTACCAGGAGCTTCTTCATGTCACCGGCCGAACACCGGCATCGCGATCATGCTGTGACCAGGGCGCCCGCCAAGGAGCCTGAAAAAGGTTCACTCTTCGACCAGGATTTCACGAAGATGGCCGTGGTCACCGAGGACCCGCAGACCGCGGCGACTCATGTCGGCTACGTCGACCGTGCGGGCAAGTTCACCGATCTGACCGGGAACGAGGACTTCGGCAACACTCCGCACGAGGAAAACGCGGCCTTCTCACGGGACGGGAGCGCGGTCTGGTTCACGTACGAGGTGACCGACCAGCCTGGGATCTCGACCAAGGACCGGGTCGCGAGCCGGGCGCTTGCCGGGGATCACAAGGCGATCGACCAGCTGGAGGTCAGGACTGCCAACCACATGAACCTCATCATGGTGGGGAGATCGCCGAGCAGGGCGGTGGTGGCCGGCAGCGCCTTCCTCTCGCCGGACGGAAAACGCCTCCTGGCGGAAAGTCGCGTCCTGGAAGTCCCGGCGGAGGGCCAAGGGGTGGGCCCGGACCTCGTGGACAAGGGCAGATACGTCTCTTGTGGTACCGGCGGCTGGCTCGACAACGACACGGTGTTGTGCAGCGCGGACGGCAGGTTCGCCGCGCTTGACATCGCCTCGGGGGCGAGGGCTGGAGCGCCCATAGTCCCCAGCAACGACTACAGCAATCACGCCATGGTGATCTCCCCCGACGGTCAGAGATTCGCGTTTCTCTCCCAGAAGGGGGCCGCGATAAATTACTACCTCTGCGACACAAAGCCGGGATCCACGCCCCAGAAGGTCGAGCGAACCGGGAAGTTCTCCACACTCGGCGACACTGCTGCGTTCATCGAGTGGCGTTGAAAGAGGGTGCCTCCGGTGGGGGACCCCGGATCAAGGGTGCGCATCTATTGGCGCCCGATACGTTCTGTTTTCATGGAGGATTCGCGTGAATCGGCCCAGGCGCGTAATAGTGGCAGTGGTGGTTGCCGGTCTTCTCACCTCCTGCGGAGGAGGTGCCGGAAGCGATGACTCGGGAAGGTCGCACGGGCCCCGGACCGGCACGCCGACGCCGTCCTCGTACGCCTCCCCTGAGCGTGTCGCCCCGAAGACACAGCTGTCGGTGCCCAGCCTCTATGACACCTCCCGCGGCTGGGAGTCGGACCTGCCGGGGGACCAGCTCACCCTGCCGCACTCCGGGGCGGTCGCAGTCTTCCGGCAGGGCGGCAAGAACGATGGCACCTTCACCGTGCTCGATGTGACCAGTGGTCAAAGTCTGTGGAAGAGCGAGGTGAAGGGTCCCGGACTGATGTCAGCGTTCTCGGTCACCGTGCGGGGAAAGGACTACCTGGTCGCCTCCGCGTCCGGCTTTCAGGGCGCCGACGTGGTCAGCAAGGGCCGGCAGGTCACGACGATCGACATCTTCCCGGCCCGTGCCGCCGGAGACGGCGTCAAGCCGGCTCACCATGTCGAACTGGACGGCGAGGGCGCGGTCGCCAACGGCGGTGGCGGACTGCTGGTGCAGATGGACAACGACGTGGTGGTGACCGTGGATCCGGCCACCGGCGCGACGAAGACGTACGACCTGAGGAAGATGAAACCCCCAGCCAGCGAGTGCAAGCTGTGTTTCGCCTCGACCAAGGCCGTAGCGGTCACCCCTCGCGGGCCGTTGCTGGCTACCAACACCCAGCCCCGCCGCCACTACTGGGTGCCGGGAGCCTGGTCAGGCGGAACTCTCACCACCGACAGCGACCACAAGCTCTTCATCGCCCCGGTCAAGGACTCCCTCGTCGCGCAGTGGCGCGATGAAGGCGTGCCCAACGACACGTGGGCCGTCCTGGACCCCGCCACGGGAAAGGCTCGCGCCAAGGTCGACTGCGCGCCGGATCAGGGCGTGACGGCCGACGACTCCAAGGGGGCCTCCCTGTCTGCCGACGGCCGCTATCTCATCCGCGGCCACACCGCCTTCGACTTGGACAAAGGCACCGGCCACTGCTTCGAGGAGACCGACCGCGACAAGCCGGTCCATCTGAGCGGTGTGACCGATGACGGCGTCGCCTTCGGCATCGGCGCCTCGACTGCCGACCAGGCCGACCCGCGGGTCACCATCGACCTCGCCACCGGCCAGGTCCGGCCTGGCGACTACATCGTGGCTCCCTTCGGCGACTACTCCGGATATGGTCTGTTCTGGGAAGACTCCACAAACACCATGGTCGCCTATCCACACGCCAAGTGACCTCACGCGTAGGTTCGATGAGGACGCCCGGCCGACCATGCGTTCGAGCTTGGCGCGTACGCTCTCGGCGTACTTGGGCCGGTGTTCGGCATCCGGCAGATGTCCTTGACCTTCAGCCCATCCGGAGTTTCCCGAAATGGCACGCTCAATAGCTCCGCTCACCCCATCTGACCCGCGGCGTTTAGGTCGTTACTGGCTGGCCGGCCGACTGGGCGCGGGCGGCCAAGGTGTCGTCTACGAGGGCTACGGGGAGGCGGGAGAGCGGGTCGCGATCAAGGTCCCCAGGTACGACAGCGCCGAATCACGCGCCGGACTCGCCAAGGAGGCGGCGGCGGCCCAGCGGGTGGCCTCGTTCTGCACCGCCAAGGTGATCGAGGCACAGGTCGATTCGGCGCCGCTGTACATCGTCAGCGAGTTCGTGCCAGGGCCGAGCCTGCGGCGGGTGGTGGCGGAGTCGGGGTCATACGAGAAGGACGCGCTGCGCCGGCTGGCGATCGGGGTGGCGACCGCGCTGACCGCCATCCACCAGGGCGGGATCGTGCATCGTGATCTCAAGCCGGACAACATCATCATGGGGCCGGACGGACCGCGCCTGATCGATTTCGGTGTGGCCCGTGAGGTGGGGCCGACGACCAGCGGGCCGATCATGGGCACGCCCGGATACATGCCGCCGGAGGTGTTCTCGGGGCGGGGCGCGAGCGAGGCGTCCGACCTGTGGGCGTGGGCGATGGTGGTGCTGTTCGCGGCCCGGGGCAAGGACGTGATTGAGGCGGAGGATCCGGCCGCCGTCATCGGGCGGGTGATGGAGTTCGAGCCGGACGTGTGCGGCTTGCCTGAACCCCTGGATGCGTTGGTGGCCGCAGCGCTTGCCCGGGATCCCACGGAGCGGCCGGCCGCTGGGGAGGTGCTGCTGCGGCTGCTGGGCCATGGCGGCCAGGCGCCGCTCCGCCGCGGCGATGACCTGCTCGAACGCGGCCTTACGCAGGCGGGTGTACTGACTGGACGGCCCGAGCCCGATCTGGGCGCGATCGCGGAGGAGCTCTACGGGGAGCTGACCGAGGCCGAGCGTGCGACCGCGCCCGAGGTGTTCCTGCGGATGATCGACGGCGACGAGCTCCGGCCCGTCGGCAGGGACGAGCTGCCGGACTCGCAGGCCGTCGACGCGATGCTCACCGTGTTCGGCGCCGCGGGCCTGGTCACGCGGTCCGGTGCCGCGTACGAACTGGCCACGCCCGGCCTCCTGCACGCCTGGCCCCGGCTGCGCGACTGGGTGGCGGGCAACCGCGAAGGGCTGCCCGTCCACCGGCGACTCGCCGAGGCGGCCGTGCTTTGGAGCGAGCACGGCAGAAGACCGGCCGACCTGATGCACGGCTCGGCACTCGATCGGACGCTGCAGTGGGCCGCCACCGCGAACAAGGACCTAACGCTGGGAGGGCGCGAACGCGAGTTCCTCGACGAGGCGGTGAGCCTGGCCCGTACGAGGGCGAGGAGACGCCGTCTGGTCGCGGCGGCTCTGGCCGTGCTGCTCGTGGTCGCGCTCGGCGGGCTCGGCACCGCGGAGTACCTGCGCAGGGAGTCGAGCCGCCAGCGCGACGACGCGCTGGCGCGGGAGCTCGCGCTGCGAGCCGCCGACCTGCGGCAGAGCGATCCTCAGGTCGCGAAGCTGCTGAGCGTGGCCGGCTGGCGGCTGAGCTCGGAGCTGCCCGAGACCCGCGGCGCGCTCTACGACTCGCTCTCTCAGACCGCGACGTCCGTCTTCCTCGACCCCGACTACACGGCCGCGACCGTGCAGAACCTCAGCCAGGACGGCCGCGTGCTCGTGTCCGTGGACGGCGGGACGGCCAGGATCTGGGACGTCACCGGCCAACGGCGGATCGGCGTGCTGTCCGGGGTGGGCGCGGACGTGTCCCAAGCCGCGCTCGCCCCCGACGGGCACACCCTGGCCCTCCTCGACCATGAGGGGGTACGGCTGTGGGACACGCGCACCGGAAGACCGCTCGGCGCCCCCATCGCCCGTCAAGGCAGGCGATCGGGCGGCGGCACACTGAGCTTCGACGGCTCCGGGCGCTACCTCGCCATCCCCTGGGGAGCGAAAGCCCTGCCCGAATGGTGGGACGTCGCCAAGCGTAAGCAGCTCACCGCGCCCTCGGGAGCCGCGCTCAATGCGATCAGCCGGGACGGCCGCTTCGGCTACGTGGTGAAAGGTTATAACGCGGAGTTGTGGGACCTGCGCCGTGGCAAGAGGACGCCGATCCCGCCCGAGCGGGACAAGGGCGTCATCAACCAGACCACCTTCAGCGACGACGGCAAGATGATGATGACCACGGAGCTGGTGAATTCGAGAGAGACGAGCAGGATCCGTATGTTCGAGGTGTCGTCCGGTGAGGGGGTGATGGGCCAGGAGGGCGGGGTGGGCCCGGGGGGCGGGGTGGGCCCGGAGGCCGGTTTCGTCTTCGGCGACGCTTTCATCGCGAACTGGGGCGACCGGGAGCGGCTGACCTTGCAGCGGCGCTCCACCTTTGACACGGTGTTCGGCGAGGCCCTGCCCGCCTTCTTCGACACGGTGTACAGCCAGGCCCTGCCCGCCTTCGTCGGCGGGCTCCGCTTCGACCTCGCCGACCGGGCCGTCCGCTATCTGGACGAACACGGCGCCGTCCACACCGAGGACGTCTCGATGGTCTTCGACCGGCCGATCGGTGGCGGCAGCGAGGGCGGCGACGTACGGCTGGCCCCCTCCACGCGCGTGCTGGCCGCGATCGGGGAGGACCGGATAGAGGTCAGGGACGCGGTGACGGGCCGTGCTTTGATGAAACCGGTCAGCCGGTCGGGCGGTGGCGCGACCGCCTTCAGTCCCGACGGTCGCCGGCTTGCCCTGGCCGCCGACGACACGGTCCACATCGTGGATCTGACCGGGTATAAGGTGGCGGCCCGGCTCAAGCTGGGGGGCGGCGTCGAGCAGGGCGCCCAGGCGCTGGCGTTCAGCCCGGACGGACGCACGCTGGCCGTGTCGCGCTACGGGGAGCACGGTCGCGTCGAGCTGTGGGACCTCGAACGCGGATCTCGACGAGCGGAGACCGGGACGGGCGCGAAAGCCCTCGCCTTCCGCCCCGACGGACGGCTGCTGGTGACCGGAAACCCGCTCCAGCTCATCGATCCGGAGAAGGGCGTCATCCGGCCTCCCGAACAGGGCACCGGGCAGCTCGCCGGCGCCTTCGCCTACAGCCCGGACGGCCGGCAGGTGGCCTTCTCCGGGCCCGGCCGGCTCACTCTGTGGGACGGCGACGTCAGGACCAGAATCGCCGAGTTCCCCGCGGTGCCAGGCAGCGAGGTCACCAGGCTGGCCTGGTCGCCTGATGGGCGCATGATCGCGACGTACGAGAAGGGCTTGCGCGTACGTCTTTGGGACGTGCCGAGCCGGCGACCGCTGGGCGTCGTCTTCGACGGCAAGCAGGCGGCGGACGGCGCCGACGGCGGGTGGGTGGCATTCTCCGCGGACGGCACGAAACTCCACACCGTCGCCCCCGACGGCACGATCCGGGTGTTCGAGGTGGACGAGCGGCACGTGGCCGCGACCCTGTGCGTGCGCGCCGGTCGTACGCTCACCGCCAGTGAATGGTCCCGCCACCTGCCCGGCATCGAACCATTCACGATGTGCCCCTAGCTGGTAGGGCCTTGGTGAGCCCCTCCGCTCTGTTTCCACGACCTTGGATCGCGACGGACGCGCCAGCGCAAACTAGCCGAAGGCCCTTCGGGGTACTGTGGCGCTCACCGTGGTGCCATTTCCTGGTACGCCATTGATGGTGAGGCAGCCGCCTATTCCTGCGAGCTCGTCCCGTCTGCCGCTCAGGCTGGCCCCATATGCCTTGGCCGACTTGCCGAGGCCGTCATCGCTGACGGTCAAGCGCAGCCCGCCGGGAGCCACGGTGAGGGCGATGGAGACGGTACGGGCCCGTGCCTGCCGTTCCACTTCCTGCAGAATGTCACGGATCGTGCCATGGACGATCTCGGTGATGAGGGCGGGAAGCGGTTGTTCCGGCAGAGCCCATATCTCCACGGTGATCCCGGTCTGCAGCGACCATTCCGCCAGGTGATCTTCCAGGGCGTGTGAGGTGGCCATGCGACTGCCTGATTCAGAGCTATTGATCATCTGCTTCTTCCACTTCTGGGCAATAAGTCGAGTACGCCTGATCAGGCCCGTCCGGCGGGCAGTCGCGGGTAAAGGGCGTCGGCCGAGGATTCGTACGAACGACGCCCAGCACTTGCATGAGGGCGGAGGACTGCGAGGAGGTATGGCACATGAGCCGACGTCCTGTGGGTCGGTATTCACCTGTTCGTCGGCTCCCGGCGATCGCTGCTCTACGCGATTCGGCCTAGCGGACCATCTTGAGCCCGGTGTGCCAGACGTACCCGTGTCCCCCGCCGCCCAGGTTCCAGACTTCGGTCCACTTCCAGGTGGGCTTGTTGTCCCAGCAGTAGCCGTGGAACTTGGCGCCCTTCTTGGCCACCCGGTAGCCGGAGCTGAGGCTCTTGCGCTTGTGCACCTTGACCGCCCACTTCGCCTGGACGACGCAGGGCCACAGAGCGGCCGAGGCCTTGGTGGCGCCTTCGGTGGCGCTGGTGGCGTGCGCTGAGGAGACCAGCGCGCCGGAGGTGAGCGCGGCCGCCACGGCCAGTGTGGCGATCTTTCCTACGGATCTCATATCCGGAAATGTAGGTTTACAGGTGTTGAGGATATGTTGAGAATCCGTCGAGCTTCCACGCCGACACCCCAGCAAGATCAAGCAATTCCGCGGCTAGTTCAGGTAGCACACGAGCATGTGCTTGAGCTCGTCCACGAGCTCGGCGCTCCGCTCGGGCGACTCGGTGGTGATCATAGGCATCACTGCCTTCACCATCGACAACACCATCGTGCCCATGAGCAGGGCCCGGTGCTCGGACAGTCCCGGCCGCAGGCGGCGCAGCATGCCCGCGATCTGCCCGGCGATGTCGTCGTGCAGTCGCTGCGAGGCCGCGGCGAATCTGTCGCCCGTGGCCGAGCCGTAGAGCAGCGACCAGTACGCCGGTGAGCGGCTCTTGAACCGCACGCTCTCGTCCACGAGCTGCCCCACCAGCACCTCCAGTGGGACGTCCGGGGTGACCTCGGCCAGCCTGGCGGCCCAGAACTCCTGGCGGTCGTCGGTGTAGCGGGACACCAGCCCGTCCAGGATCTCCTCCTTGTTGCGGAAGAACTGATACAGCGAGCCTGGGGACATCCCCGCCCGCGCGGCGACCTGGTTCGTCGTCATGTCCGGGTACCCGACCTCGGCGATCACCAGTTCGGCGGCATCGAGGATCTCCGCCATGCGCTTCAGACCCCTCGCCTGTCGGCGGACCGTGCGTTCAGCCATGTGGCACCTCGTTGACAAATACGAGCATTTGCTTGTATTTCTGATTCGGGACAGCAAACACGAGTAGTTTACCGAGTTTTGATCGGAGATCGCATGCGAGGCCCCGTCACCACACGTGCGGCCACGGCGGAGCCGCCGCTGCGCAGGCTCGGCTACTTTCTGGTCCGCCGCCGCCGGCTCGTCCTGACGCTGGCCCTGCTCGGCCTGGTCGCGGCCGGAGTGCTCGCCGCGGGCGCGGTGCCCCGGCTGTCGCTGGCCAGGTTCGAGGCCCCGGGCTCGGAGTCCGACCGGGCGCAGGCCGAGCTGGTCGAGCGGTTCGACACCGGCAGCCCTGACATGATCTTCCTGGTGACCGCCAAGAGCGGCACGGTGGACGATCCGGCGGTGGAGGCCGCGGGCAGGGAGCTGACCACCCGGATCGGGGGCGAGGCCGACGTCGCCGAGGCGGACTCGTACTGGACCCGCGGCAGGCCCGCCACGATGCGCAGCGAGGATGGCAGGCACGCGCTCATCGTGGTCCGCGTCCCGGGGGACGCCGACCACGTGCGGGCACAGGTGCTGCCCAGGCTCGTCCCCGAGATCACTCGGGGTACGGACCTGCTGCAGGTGCGGGCCGGGGGAGGGGAGGAGGTCTTCCGTGAGACCGTGCCGCTGGCCAGGCAGGACTTCGTCCGGGCCGAGCTGGTCATCTTCCCGCTGGCGTTCGTGCTGCTCTGGCTCTACCAGCGGCGCGCGATGGCGGCCCTGGTGCCGATCCTGGCCGGCCTGTTCGCGATGATGATCGGGCTCGCGCTGCTCCGTGGCGTCCTGGCATTTACCGAAATTTCGACGTTCGCCCTGAATCTCACGCTGGCCATGGGGCTCGGCCTCGGCATCGACTACTGCCTCTTCGTGATCCAGCGCTTCCGCGAGGAGACGCGGGGCGGCAAGGACCGGGCGGCGGCCGTCGCGGGGGCGGTCGAGCACGCCGGCCGGACCGTGCTGTTCAGCGGCCTGACCGTGGCCGCGTCGCTGGCCGTGCTGTTCGCCTTGCCGTTCGACTTCCTGCGCTCCTTCGCGTACGCGGGCATCGCCGTCGTCATCGGCGGCCTGGTCGCGGCCGTGCTGGTGCTGCCCGCCGTGCTCGCCTCCATCGGCGGCACGATGCTGCCCAGACGGGAGCGACCGGAGCGGGCGGCGGGGTTCTGGCACGGGCTGGCCACCCACGTGATGCGCCGGCCGCTGGTGTTCGGCGGCCTGGCGACCGTGCTGCTGCTGGTGCTGGCCTCGCCCTTTCTGGGCCTGCGCTTCGGCGTGGCCGACGACCGCATCCTGCCCCTGGAGGCGTCCTCCCGGCAGACGCAGGAGGTCGTGCGCCAGTCGTTCCCCGCCGAGGAGACCGACGCCATCCAGCTGGTCTCGCGCGAGGCGGTGACGGCGGACGTCACGGCGTACGCGACGAGCCTGTCCCGGCTGCCCGGCGTGGCCCAGGTGGACTCTGCCGCCGGGTCGTTCGCCGGTGGGCGGCAGGTGGGCGACGGGGACCCGTCCAGGTTCCAGGGCGAGGGCACGTGGCTGTCGGTGGTCCCGTCGGCCGCGGCCCTGGCCGACGACCCCGTGCGGCTCGTCCAGGCCGTACGCGCGGTGCCGCCGCCCTTCGAGGTGCTGGTCGGCGGCTATCCCGCCGAGCTGTCCGACTACCGGGCCTCGGTGGTGGACCGGCTGCCGCTGGTGCTCGCGCTCATGCTGGGCGTGACGTTCGTGGTCCTGTTCCTCATGACGCGCAGCCTGATCATCCCGATCAAGGCGACCTTGCTGAACGTTCTCAGCCTCGGCGTCATGTTCGGCGCCATCGTCTGGATCTTCCAGGACGGCAACCTGTCGGGGCTCCTCGGCTTCACCCCGACGGGCACGCTCGACCCCAGCATCCCCATCCTCATGCTCTGCGTGGCCTACGGCCTGTCGATGGACTACGAGGTGTTTCTGCTGTCGCGGATCAAGGAGGAGTACGACAGGACCGGCGACACCGAGGAGGCGGTGGCCGCCGGCCTGCAGCGGGGCGCTCCGCTGATCACCGCGGCCGGCGGCATCCTGGCGCTCACCTTCGCCGCGTACGCCACCGCGCAGGTGATGTTCGTGCAGATGCTGGGCGTCGGCATGGCGGTGGCCGTGCTGGTGGACGCGACCGTGATCAGGGCGGTGCTGGTGCCGAGCCTCATGCGCCTGGCCGGACCGCTCAACTGGTGGCCTGGAGGTCGCGCGTCCACGGTCTACCGCGCGATCGAGCGTGATGCGGCCGCGACGCCGGGGCCGGCACGCTGACTCCGCCGGGGGCGGACCTACTTGCCGGTGCCCGACGGATCCGTCACTCGGCCGCCGGTCGATGTCGCCTCCGCGTCTCGGAGGCGTTGCCGTGTGCGAGCGAGGGCCATCGGTCCGCGGCCCACTCCGGCCAGCCCGGCCACCCCGGTGGAGGACCGGGGATGTCGCCACCGCCGAGTTCGGCGGCATCTGGTGCCTGGAACTGCTTCCGCCATTCGTCGATGTCCGCCTCGCTCATCGGAAATGTCGTGTGCGGTGCGGTTGCCTGGCGGTGTGCGATCCGGGCGCGTTGCACGTCCTTGTCGATAGGCAGGTAGATGACTTGGCAGGCTGCCCCGGCCGATGTTGCCAGCCAGCGCAGCGCCGACCGTTCGTCGCGGCTCCAGAGCCCGAAGTCGAGCACGATGTTGGTGCCCAGTCGCAGCGCTCGCAGGGCTAGCGCGATGAGCCGCCCTTCCAGCATGTCGCGCTTGCCGTCGGGCTGCGACCCGTCGAACAGGGAGATCATCCACTCGTCCGGGGTCAGCCGCAGTGCGCGGTGCGCCGCGGCGAGTTCTTCGGCCCGGGTGGTCTTTCCGGCGCCGGGGAGCCCGACCATCAGGAGAAGCTTGGCGGGTTCGGGCCGCACGTCATGGTCCGGCTTCGCTTTCGCGGTGGCCGCGGCTGGCTTGTCGGCGACGGCGAGGAATGCCTCGGACGTGCGAGGGAGAGGATCTTGATGCGTTGGATGGAACTGCTGCGACATGGATTTGCTCCCCGGATCACGCGGGACGATCCGGCAGCACAGCGAGACACGCGATTGGGCTGCCGGCGGGACACTGATCCGGCGGTACGCCCTGGCACTGACCCCAGCGGGGCAGGCAATGAGGCCGCGGTTTACGGCAACCGCGATACCGCCGCTAAGCGGCGGCGCGGATGTTCATAGCGGCGAAGCAACCCATGCCGCCACCATAGCCGACAGCAGTTGGTGACTTGCGAGTGGATCACCATGGACTTGCGTTCGACGTGCAGTAGATCAGCTAGCCGGATTAAGAACGTAACCCCATAACTCCGGAACTTAACCCGGGAGGGGGCTCCCCGATAAACCCATTCACAGCCCTGCTGATCGCCGCGAGAGGTCGATCACCATCGAGTCGGTGACGACCGCATCCGGTGCGGACCGGACGGTGCCGACGATCTGCCACCCCCACCGCTGGTACATCGCGTGCGCAGGCGTGTCCGGCCGGGACAGCAGCGTCGCGCATGGCTCATCGCGGGCGTCGAGGAGCTCCACCAGCAGCTGCTTGCCGACACCGAGCCCACGGTGCTCTGGCAGGAGATCCAGCTCGACCACGGCGAGCTTCGGCGCGTCCAGCGCCCACTGGGGAGGTGGCGTGGTCTCGCCGCCCCACCAACGGCCAGCCGCCATGGTGAACCCGAACGCGAACCCGACCGGCTCGCCGTCAAGCTCGGCGGCCACCAGTTCGAAGCCGGGCAGCTTTACCTGCTTGCCCGTGCGTTCACGGAAGCGCTCGGGCGAGTAGTTCGGTCCCGAGTTGTATGGCGGCTCTGCCCGGATCGCCAGGTAGATACTCACGTACGGCTCGCCCAGGACGGCCTCGGCCTTCTCCCCGACCACGTGCCGGAACGCGAATCCCACCACTCACGCCCTCTCGCTCGGCGGCAACTGCAGGTAGGCGCGGTATTCCATCGCTGGCGGCCTCGTCCGCTCGACGGCAGGCACCGCATCCAGGACCGTCCCGGCGAGGTGCCGCAAGTAGCGTGTGCGACCGGGAGGGAGCGCGGTGAGCACGTCCTGAGCCTGCTCGATGCCGTCCGAGATGGCGCCGCGGCGGATCACGGTGATCGCCTGATGGAGTCGTATCTGTGCCGTCTGTCGAGCATGCGCGGCAGATCCGGATGCGCCCGGGTATGCGGCCAGGGCTTCCTCCTGCGCCGCCGGGGCGGCCTGGTGGCCGAGGAGCGTGTACACGAGGGATCTGGTGTGCTGCATCCGCTCCACTGGCCAGCCGTACACCGAGGTCCGATCCTGCGTCACGTCGGCGGGCAGTTGCTCGAAGACGCGCGCCTGCTGCGCGAGTGCGGTCTCCGCGCCGGCGCGGTCGCCAAGCAGCGCGAGCACGTGGGCGCGGGCGCCGTACGCGCTGGCGGCGGCTCGGCATGGCCGATCCTGCACCGCGTGCAGAGCGGCATCAATCCTGGTGCTCACCAGTGGCAGGGGGCGTTGTTCGTACAGCGCCTGCACTGCCTCGATGGCGTTGATCGCGCCCAGCAGCTCGGGCTCATCGACGCGGGCCGCCGCTCGACGGGCGCTCGCCCACCATTGGCGCGACTCACGCTCGTTACCGACGTTGCCCAGCGCGAACGCCAGGAGCATGGCCATGCGGGCGTTGACGGCATCCCAGGCCCGCACCTCGTGCGCGGGAGCGCCAAGCGTCAGGCGCTGCAGGGCAAGGAGGTCTTGGGACAGGTCGGTGACGATGTCGACGCGTTCTCGCACGATGAGGGCGTATTCCCAGGCGAGCTCTTCCCACTCGCTGAGCTGGGAGGAGCCGAGGCGGTCGTCGACGAAAGTGCGGAGGTTGTCGAGGGCGCCGAGGATGTTGGCCGCGGGCCCGGCGGCGCCGAGCGTCACGAGCCCGCTGAGGAGCTGTCTGCGTATCTCGTCCATTTCCCCCGCTACTGATCGAGAGGTTTGGTTTGACGTTGCATGCCCGCAATTCGACTAGTTCCGACATTACGGCATAGAGATTCGTCAATCGCCCGTTTGTGTTGAGTGTGGTGTCGATCTTCTGGATGGCGTCAATAGGTGGCCGATGGACGCCCCGTTCCCATTTTCCCAGCTGGGAGTAGTCCACTGGGATGGCCGCCGCGACCGCGCGCAAACCCATACCGGTGCGTTCGCGTTCTAGGCGCAGGAGGGCCCCAAAGAGGGGCCACACGGACGCGTCTGACTGCGATGGTACGCCCACTGTGTCTTCGGATTCCGTGGCGTCCGTGGCGCGTTGACCTGCGCCACGCCGACACTCTGGCGACGCCCATATGCCTGTCACCACTATGGCATCACCGAATGTTGACGCCGCGACGAAGCAGAAACTCACGCATGCGGCGAGTAACAGGAAAAGGCCATTCGAGGAAGTGACTTCTAGCCGATGAGGGACACCGAGCCGTACACAGCCCTTCAAGTCGTTGACCCGAACATACGCCTGGCGGTTGCGCAGGAGGCGCCCGTACTGGACTGGACGGCTTGCCAGCTGTCGGTGCTGTGCAACACCTATCCCGGCTGGGACATCGGCTATGACCGCGACTCGACCGGCAAAGTGCGGTGGACCGCTGAACTGCGCCGAATCATCACCCTCGACATGGTGAAGGCCGGGGTTGTGAGGTACATCCGACAGCCGGATGCGATTGCGCTCGCCGCGACGCTGGCTTGGCAGTCGTCTCTCGTCCACAACGGTCGAGCCCATAACGACTTCGGCAAATGATCTCCCCGGCGCACCGTGTCGCCCCCGTCACGGTGCGCCGGGTGGGTGGCCCCGCGACTCGTTGGCCCGCAGCCCAGATGGCGGCGGCCGGAGGGACGGCGCGGGGCCACCATAAAGACTTCCGGCACGCCGCCTGGTCCCTATGGCTCGTTGCCGGATGCGTCCCTGCCCGTTCCGGACCGGCGGGGGCTAGCCGAGGCCCGTATCCACCGCACGGGACCCCGGCCCTCGACCATAGGGAGAGCGGTGCCAATAGATCCGCCGAATCCGCCGCCAGAGCCACAGGAGCCCGGCTGTCCGCCGTGCGGCCCGTTCAATGTCAGGGTCGTCAATGGCGTCACCGTCTCGACATGCCGCAAGTGAGGGCTGACCCTGCACGGGTGGTAGGGACGGTGGAGGCCGGATATGAGGTCCAGCGGCACAGCACCAGACCGAAGCCGCTGCCTCTGCCGTGGCTGGCCGCAGGATTGGTGACCGAAGCCATGTGGCACATGGACGCGTTGGAGGCGGCATGACCACGATCGCCGTCCGGGTGCCGTACATCACCGCTTACAGCGAAGAGCTCGCATTGCATCCTCTCGCTTTCACTACGGAACCCGAGGCGACGGACGAGGTGCGGCTCAGCTACGCCGACGCCGTTCCGCAGGACTGGATGTACGGCGTGCTCTGGGCGCGGCAGGGACTGCACCGTCGAGGCCGTCCTGAGTGGAAGGTCGTCAACACGATCCGGCAGCGCCGGTGCATGCTGCGTCTGCTCTGCCAGGTGTGCGGCGAGGTGGCGGCCGATCCCGTGGACAGCCGGATCCCATGGGTGCTGGCCGACGACTCTGGTGACACGTCCACCGGGGCGGGCTACACGAACGCTCCGCCCACGTGCGCCCGGTGCGTTCCAGCGGCGATCGCCAGTTGCCCGCGCCTGCGCCGCGGTGCGGCCGTCTACAGCGTGGGCAGCGCCGCGCCGTACGGCGTCATCGGCGATGTTCTGCGGCCGTCACGGGATCGGCCGGTCGAGCTGGAGCGCAACGTCGTCATCTCTCTCGACTCCTTCCGCCGCCTAGAGTACGCGCTCGCCAAGCAGTTGCTGGTCGTGCTCGAAGACCTGCGACCCGCCCCGATCCAACACTGGCCTTCAATCTGACCGCAAGGAGAGATCCGTGGAGTCACAAGACATCGCCAGTCGGCGTGGGGCGTTCACCGTCATCGTGGGTATCGCGGCCGCCCTTGCCTTTGCCGGGGCGACCGTCGGAGCGGTACCCGCCGTTGACGGCGGCGGAATGGCTGACGGGCCGTTCGGTCCGATGCTCGTCGCCGCCCTGTTGGTACAGGTCGCGATCATCATCTTTCTGTGCAGGTACATCCTCGACGAGAAGAGTGCCCCGAACTGGTTGATCGTTTTGGCACTCAGCGTGAGCATCATCCTGGCGGCTACAACGGTCGCGGTGACATGACAAAGGCCCCCGCCACCTCCCGAAGGAAGTGACGGGGCCCGGTGTGTTCGTCGTGGCTTGCTGCGCTTCGGTCGCCGGACTCCTTGAGGACGTCGTACGTTGGGCCACTATGGCGGATAGTGAGCAGCCGAGACAGGTCTTCGGCAATCTGTGGGCGGACGCGGTAGGACCTGGCGGAGGGGTCGAGGGTGATCGATGTGAGTGTTTCGATCAGTTCAGGCCGCAGCAGCCGAAGCACGTCCGATTCCACGCCGAGCGCCAGGACACCTCTGCTCCAGGATGGCGGCATCTGCTGGCTTTGATCGAGGAAGCAGCCGCAGACGGCCGGGAGGTGTTTCGGCCGCTGGCGGAGTTGAGCCCGGATGAGCGGCGGCAGATCGTGACACTGCCACCGACCATCGCCAAGCTGATCGCGGTCAAGCACCTCGTGCTGTACGGGAGCAACCTGGTGAGGATCCCGCCGGAGATCGGCGTGCCCGAGCACCTGTTTCATGCGGCGGCTTACGGAGCCTGGATCCACGGGCCGGAATCTGATGTGAATGTCCTGAACGCGGGAGAGGTGCCCTTCGACCTGGGATGATGGGAGGCGCCGGAAAACGTGATCCGATTCCGCCGACAGCGGGCCGAAGATGTCCGCTCCACGTCTGGCCGCCAGAGCTGGGGTGACGCAGCCCATGACGGCCAGACTGCCCTGGTCATGGCGTTCCGCAGGTGCCAACCTGGTCTAGCAAACGACAGTCCTCGAGTATCAAGGAACGGCTGCCCACCTGTCGGCCTGGAGCTGGTACAGCTCGTAGAAGGCGCCCTGTAGGGACATTAGCTCGTCGTGGCCTCCGGATTCTGCCACCCTGCCTCGCACGAGAACGTATGCACGGTCGCAGTGTCGGACGTTCTCCAGCCGGTGGGTGATGAGCACCACCGCCTTCTCCCTGGCGTACTCCCGCAGCGCATGTAGGAACGCCTGCTCTCCACGGGCGTCCAGGGCTGCGGTCGGCTCATCACAGATAAGGAGGGCACTATCCCGATAGAAAGCGCGCGCTGCGGCCATTCGCTGCCACTGCCCCTTCGACAATTCGTGACCGCTCTTAAAGCGGCGGTCCAGAAGCGTGTCGTACCCCGCGTCCAGGCTTTCGACCACCACATCGGCGCCAGCCCTGGAGGATGCGAGGTGCAGTGACCCCAGATCCACCGGCCTGCCCATCGTGATGTTGTCTCGTGCGGAGAAGGGCCAGCGAGTGAAGTCTTGGGCAATAAAGCCGACTTGGCTCCACAGTTCTTCCCGGCGGGCTTCGATCACCGGTTCACCGTCCCACCGGATCTTCCCCTGGTCCGGGTCATACAACGCTGCCAGCAGTTTGGCAACTGTGCTCTTGCCTGAGCCGTTCTCGCCCACCAAAGCGATCATCTCACCCCGGCGCACATGAAGGGACACCCCGTGCACGGCGGCGGATGTTCCCCCCGGGTAGGAAAAGCTGATGTTGTCCGCCTCGAAGTGGCTCACGTCACGAGGCGCCGGGGCGAGTGCCGGTCTGTGTCGGGCCGACGTGGCGTTCAGGAACTCCACCAGGTCGAGGAAGTACAGCCCGGATTCGTAGCACCCGTTCAGTGAGAGCACGAGGGACCCGAGGGAGCGGTTCGCCAACTGGACGCCGAAGACCGCGGCACCCACCCCGGACAGCGGCATTACCCCGGCAGCGAGCAGGGCGGCAAGCGCGACGTACACAATTCCAATGCCCAGCCCACGCAGGACAGTGCCGCGGAGTCCGAGCGTCAGTTGCCGACTAGCAAGTGTTAGCTCCAGTCCTTCCTCATGCTGGGAAATCGCTTCGTACTCTGCAAGTAGGAAATTCCGCATGGTGAATGCGCGCACCTCAAGCGCGGCACTCCTGCCGACCATCAGATCATGCAGCATCCATTTCCTACGACGGCTTGCAGCTAACTGGAACTGCGTCTCATACCGCATGCGCGCCGTGCGGGTGGTGGTCCACGCCTCGGCCATGATCGCAACCAGCAGTAGTGGCAGAAGCAGCGGGTGCAGCACGGTCAATGCACCCGCTGCGGCCACCACGCCCATCAGCGCGCCGAAAACGTCCACCGCCCGGGTGACCATTTGAGGTGCTTCGTAAAGCCCGCGGTCGCGGGCGCGGGTCATCCCGTCGTGAAACGTTGGGTCGTCAAAGTCGACGAGCGGTACATCGCTAGCCCCCTCTGCCAGCCGGATGGCCACGATGCGTTCCACTTGTGGGCGCAGCCGCGTCTGTGACCACCTGGCCACCGCGATCAGCCAGCTGCGTGCGGCACTCGCGGTGACAATGGCAAGGAGCGGGCCAAGCGCCGCGAGGAGCGCCTCTCGGGTCAAGCCAGCCGACAGGAGACGAGCGAGGACCTGCGCGCCGGACACCAGCCCAACTGCGGCGCACAGCCCGGCCAGGCAATTGAGGGCGATGACCGCCACGAGGTCGCGCCGGTTCGCCTGCCAACCGAGGTTCAGCGCATCACGTAACAGCGCAGGTAGCCTCCTGATCACCTGCCACATGCCAATCGACGCCATCTGCGTTTCGTGTGCCTGCCAGCTCGCTAAGATAAGTTCCGCAGTATTGGCTTGCCCTGCTCCCGGGACCTCTGTGTCCTGTGGCATGTCTCTCCCGCTGTCGAGTGTGCCTATGACAGGCTGAAGATTGCAGACCAGCCCGTAGTAGACGGCTTTCCGTTGAGATAGGCCGCTAGAGCGAGGGCTACGCCCGCAGAGCCTTCAAGCAGTCCAGGGATGTCGACATCTCGGGTATCACCCATGCGGCCGACTCGGAAGCCGAAGGGTACGTCGTCACGATATTGACCCAGAATCCGGTCTGCGATCGTGTCGAGGTGGTCCTGAGAAACCACGTTCGGACTGTCGAAGCGATATCTGTGCAGGATGAGCAGAAGTCCTGCCCAACCATGACAGACGAAGGAATTCGTGAGCGACTCACCCCGCGAAAGCCGGATGAGTTCGACCCTCATGACCTCGTCGGCGAGCGACTTCCACGCGGGTTGCCCGAAGGCGACGCCGGCGAACTGCAGCGCGTGCGCGATGCCGACTCCGCCGTAACACCAAGTGGGTGCTGACCTTGGCCCGTTTCCCCTGCCAAGCGCCTCCCATTCCAGGTAGCGCGGCCAGTGTAAGCCGATCTCGTCCTCTTGTGCATGGCGGACCAGCGCTTCGGCAACTGTCGCTGCGCCGTCCTCATGCCCCTGGACGCGTACGCCCCGATGCCAGCTGCGGGCGAACAAGGCCAGTGGCCCAGCCATGCCGTGGGCGAGCCCGAAGTTCAGATGTCCTTCACGATAGGGCGCGATACCCGAGGCTGGGGAAGCTGAGATCCACCAACCGGGCATGCTCATACCCTCTTGCTGGAACGGACGGCCTAGCTCGACTAGCGATCGCAGGATGGCAGGTAGTAGCGGTGAGTCCTTAGGTCCATGCGTGAGTAGATACTCGCCCACCCCAGTGATCCCCTTCAGCGGATCGTAGACGTCGTAAGATTGAATGCTGGCGAGTTGTACTTGGCCGGAGAGGACACGTCGGGTGACGCCGAGAACGGCGTGCTCGATCGTGCTGTCGAGCCGGGACCTGGCCAGATGGAAGGCACCCATCCCGCGCGCGCAGGCCGCCGCGGCAAACGCTAAGCCGGTCACGCCTTGGTGCAGACCATACCCCTGGAGTGAGTGGGCGTTCAGCATCGCCCTGTTCAGGTAGTCGTGCGCGTGCTTCGCATACGACGGGTCGAGTTCTGACAGCTCGGCGAAGAAGAGTGCGAGACCGCTATACCCGCTTGCCAGGCTCGCTCTGCTCCAGATGGGCACTGTGCTGCCCGTCTCGAGTGCTATCCACTGATTCTTCGGCTCGACGACGGAGGTGACCCGTTCGGGATCGGCGAGGAGTTCCGCGATATGGAAGACGGTGTCCCGCGCCCGCTGCCGCCGGTTGGTCATGGTCGGTCCTCCCGATTCAACAGCATGCGGGCAGCGGCCACCAACATAAGGTATGCCTGGCGTTCAGCTTCAAGGTCCACGCCAAGGAGCCTGTTCGCATGCATGTGGAGGAGACTGCGCGCGATCATCGGTGTGGTCGGGTAAGGCGGGGCTAATGAGGCCGCGACGTTGCTGAAAAGCCCGGCAGCCTTGGCGCGGTCCTGCCAGGTAGCGTGCAGTTCTGCGCCCGCTCCATCGACTTTGAGCCGGTACCAGTCATCTCGCGGATCCAGTACTCGAACCTGACCACGCAGTTCTGGCCGCAGAGGACTACCGGAGAGGTGTGGCGCGAGCACGGTCAGCGCCCAGGGTGCCCAGTCGATGCCCAGGTCCGTGAGGAACCGGATACCGTTGAGCGCGGTCAGCGTCTCCGGCTCGACCCCCAGTGCCGCGTGCGTGTGCGCGCACAGTTGTCCCAGGACCAGGGCGCTGTCGGCGCAGAAGACCCGCTCTGCCATCTCTAGCGTGTCAGGTCCTCCGTACCTATGCATCTCCGGCTCATAGTGATCAACGGTCCAGTCGACGATCTCTCCGTTCCGCCGCAGGCCCTCCATGGCATCGCCGATCACGGGGAGCACTCTGTCGCGCAACTCGTTCGGGTCGCCATGCAAGCGCAACCGGAGGTGGTGTCTCGGGTCCACGTACCGAATGAAGAACCAGCGGTCGACTTGGGGTGCCAGCCTGTGGAGAAGTTCGGGCAACTGGCCGCGGAGCAACTCGTCTTGGGACTCTGCCCGCGAGTACAGCTTGAAGTAGAGCCATTCCTTGCCGACGGCATGGCGCGTGGGACGCTCCCGCAGGATCGGCTTCGCCGTGAGAGTCGCGGTCGGTGCGGATGGTTCTTCCTTAGCCGAGACAACGAATTCGGCTGTGTGTCCATCCAGCCACGTGCGGGACTTAAGGTCCATGGCTTCCGTTAGAAGCACCTCACCATGGCTCTCCAACTCCGTTCGCAGCAGCCGGCAGTGGAACGACGACCTGAGATCGAGCTCCAGTCGGTTGTCCGCCATCACCAGTTCTACGAGGTCGGGCACCCGCCACCGGCCGCGCCAGGTACGGAGTGCGGCCAGCCAACCGGACCAGGACAGACTGTGGTCTCGCAGGGTGTCATCAGGACGCCAGCGTGCCTTGCAGATGACCGTTCGTCCATATCGGACCCGAGGTAGATAGGGCAGCGCCTCGAACTGGCCCCAACTCCAGCGCCGCGGTGTCGTCACCCAGCTTTGCGAGACCTCGGCGAGTAAGCGCACGATGTTCGGCGTGCTGTCGATACGGACCATGTTCGGCAACACCGCAAAAACCGGCGCCTGATGGACGGTAGACCAGAGATAGAGTCGTTCGTTCGTCGCGCCCACGGCGATTTCTGCCGGCAGGAGGGTCATCATCGACCCGTCGTACGGAACACCCAGCGGAATAACGGCACCAAGAACGTCGGGAACCTTCGAGACATTGACTTGGCGTGGCCGGGCAGGTGCATACACGATCTGTGCAGAGATCCAGTCAATCGTCCGCGGGGCCTCGAGCAGGTCGCCGAGTAGGGCCGTTGCCCCTAGATGCCTGGTGAATCTGCCCATCATGGCCCCTGGCGTTGGCGTCGAGGCGACGCCCGACAGCAGTAGTGTGAAGTCACCCTCCGCCGCCTTTTCGACGGATTCGCAGGAGAGTTCCAGGCAAAGGTCGAAGTAGGCGGGGGTGTCGATCTCGGACTGCTCCGGGCTGTCTCCCATCTCCGCGATAAAGTCGTCGTCGAGGACGACTTCCGCCGCTCCGTCGAGCAATGCCTGCTGAAGGCGCGTGGCCAGCGCGAGGTTGGGCCGCGTCATGGGGAGCGCTGTGTCCAGGTCCAATCTGCGCGTGGTGTCACGTGGTGCCTCGTACCCGTCCGGAGCGCCAAGGCCCGTATTCGGGTCCAGCAATTGTGGGAGGGGGACAAGAGCGTGAGTGCCGTAGCGCTCCAGGTATCGCGCGTGATAAGTGGCGATCCACGGCAGGACGGAGTACGAGGATCTCCTGGCCAAAGTGGTCAGCGCGAGTGCCACCCGCTCGCCCTCTCGCGCCACGCTCTCTGGCAAGGCGACGTTGAGGTCGAGTTCCAGATCGACCTGGAGGGCGGATCTCGCCGCAGGCACCTTGCTCGTGATGGTGTCTTGGGCGCTCTGGAGTTCGCTGGCTCCTACCCCGAGGGGTTGCCCCGCATACTTCCTGATCTGTTGCTCGATGTCGGCAAGCGTCGAGCTCTCAGGATGAGCGGCGGTGCGATAGGTGAGCCACTCGAGGTCGTCGCGGGAGTCTTGGTGCCACTGAAGATCGGACAGCAGGAAGTCGTGGGTCAACAACCTAGTGATCAGGTCATGAATCGCTGTGGGGGTTGCTTTCGGCAGAGCGCGGACCGATGTGTCGCAGAGGTCTTGGTAGGTCGTTGACGTCCTGGCTGCGTCGAGCAAAATTCTGACTGGTGTGGAGGCCTTGATGGACACTTCCTGTGCTGCGCCCTGTCGGTACTCTGGGTTCACCGTTCGCACATGCGGCAGTATGTATCTGCCGCCACGAAGGTAACAAAGGCTATTGGTCGTAAGAGTGGACTCGCTCAGCACATCTGGTGATGTTTGCCACCTATGCATCAGCGGAACAAACCACTCGGAATCAGGACGAACGTGCTTTCTGTGCATCTTGCCCCACTGAGCAGAGGGCGTTTCCGAGAAGGTGCCGAGGGCGACGCCCGCGAAAAGTCCGAACGGCGTAGGGCGCAGCGACGCGCGAATAGCGTATTTCGAAGTCTTTATTGCTAGGCGTTCAAGTCGGCTCGCCTTCGGGTTGTGGTCGTTTATGACGACGGACAGTTCTCGCGCCAGCGTCGGACTGGAAACCTGGATGGCCTCCATCAACAACGAATCGCATGACAGATCCACCAGATATTCGCGCAGCTGCTCGTAATATTTCGGTGAGTCAGGAGCGATATCGAGCAGCGTCCGGTCGTAGTGACATGCGGGAAGTATCGGTGCCCGCACAATGAAGTGTTTTTGCAGAATCACGAGCTTCGCCTTTCGCGCATCCGACCGAGTGATGCTGTGCCCACTGGCTCCCTCGAAGGCCGGGCGCGGCAGCCGCGCCCGACCACATTAGTTGGACGGATTAGCAGGTCTCGCACATGTTGAAGCCATTGGGAGTGGTGGCCACACACTTGGTGACGATCAGGCAGGTGTAGCAGCTAGCGGTAGGCCATGTGCCTTCCGAGCACGCGTTGGGGTCATCGCTCGCGACCGCCTGCGTCAGGACGCTGACGTCCAGGTCAAAGTCGAGGTCATTGACGGCAGGCTCAGCGGTGATAGCGGGAGGAGTCATGTCAGCCCTTTCTCTTTGTAGCGCTCTCTGCTTGGTCCGTTTGTATAGTCACCAAGCTAACGGCGCGCGGCACATAGTCCGCATACATCGGGGCCATGTTCTGCACACATGAATTTTCCTTCTGGCCTTGGCAAAAGAACATCACCCCGTTATGGTGCTGAGGAAGTTCTGGTTCGAAAAGGGAGGTATTGTGAAACCTAATGATTCGGTTCAGCGTCGCCAGGCGGTGAATTTGGCTCGGGAGACCATGGCGGCTTTACGGGACCGTCGGAGGTTGGCCGACCAGCATTGGGTAGCGCACAGCATGGCGCGAGGAGACATAGGGCTGGCGATGACTTGCGGCGCCTTTGCCGAGCTCTGGCCGGAGGAGAGCTGGGACGTGTCCGGGCACGCCTTTCTACAGGCCGCGTTGCAGGCCAGGTTCGCGCCGCGCTCGACCTCTCTGTTCAATAGTGTGACCGGTATCGCGTTCGCGCTACGGTGTCTGTCTCTTGGCGGAGTGCGCTACCAAAACGCGATTAGGCAGGTGGAAGCAGAGCTCTTCTATCGGGTCGATACGGCGCTGGACGAGTTGCCCGCCGAGGGTGGTCTCGCTGAAGCGGACTACGATCTAATCAATGGGCTCTGCGGCGTCGCCGCTCACTTGACCATGGCAGCGCAGCACTCTGCCAAAGCCGCCACGCTTCTGGAGCGCGTCATGCAGCGGCTCACCGACTGGGGCTGCCAGCCCTCACCAGGAGGTCTGTGGACACCGGCGCATCGAGTCCTCGACCGAGACCGTGACCTGCATCCGGAGTTGCGCGGCGGTTACCTCAATCTGGGGGTCGCACACGGCATCGCCGGCCCTCTCAGTCTCGCCTGCCTCGTCCAGCTCGCAGGGCGGGTCGGCCTCGATCTGCGGCCACTGATCACCTCGCTGGCCGAGCGTCTGTGTGCGAGCGTCGTGCTCTCCGAGGGAGGGGCTGACATCCCATATCACGTGCTACCTCCTGGAGTTCATCATCCCGAGCGCCAGACGCGCACAGCTTGGTGCTACGGAAACCCAGGAGCGGCTCGCGCGCTCCAGCTTGCAGCGCATGCATGTGGCCGCCCGGACTGGGAGAATACCGCCGTCGCCATCCTGCATGCCGCCCTCGGGCGAGACGCTGAGTCCCGAGGTATCCCATCGCCGAACTTCTGCCATGGAAGGGCCGGGCTCGTTCATCTTCTACACCGCTTTACGCGAGACACGTCACGGCCAGATCCCACCTTGATTGGGCACTTGGACCGTGAGTTGGACAAGTTGCTAGACATGTACGATCCGGCATCTCCGTACGGCTTTCGAGAAGTCGATCTCCACGGGCGTGCACAGGACAACCCGGGATTCCTGGAGGGCGCGGCCGGTGTGGCCGCGGTGCTGGCGGCCTTCGGCAGCGACAAGCCCATGATGTGGGAGCGCGCTGTGGTCACCGCCTGACCAAACGAAGTCGCTCCTCACCATCACAGGAACGCCTTTACTCAGCTTCAGGAGATCAGCCCAAACCCCTTGATGGCGCACGCGTAGTGCCCCCTCAGCTCCTCGTCGATGTGGGCCGATGCATCCGTAGTGAGTAGGTTGGGCGTGGCGTTGTGACCATTCGCGTGGGAGACGAGGGCCTCCGCGCGAGCGAGCGCGGACTGCCTGATCTCCGAAACGCTCGCACCACGCAACACAGCCGCCTGCACCGGAGCCAGAAACCGGCCGTCCTTCACTAGTTCGGCCAATTCGGCCAATTCTGCTTCCGTAGCAACGCGGTGCGCCCGTGCGAGCTGTTGTCGGGCCGCACTGCTATGGCCACCTTGTACCAGCCTGATCAACGTCCGCTCTAGGAGTATCACGGGTAGGCCGAGGACCTTGCCGAGGACCTGGCCGATTACTCCCATGCCTTCATAGGTGCCAAGTGGAGTGCCTTGCATGCCCAACTCTGTCCTGATCTGCGTGTGCGCCGCCGCGCGTCCGGGGGCGGCACCACCTTTCAGCAGCGACTCGCGCCACAGGGCCAGAGTGGAAAGCGCACCATCGACGATCGACCTGTCGTCGTGCGCCTCGGCATAGGTTGCGGCCAGCAATGCCACACGCTGCTTTGCCGACAGAACAAGCCACAGAGGAAGGCCTATTACAAGCACCTGGCTGCCTCGTCCCATGCGCAGGTACTCGCTGGTCACGGTGAGGTCTCTGAGCGCCACGGTGGTCGGCGGCCTCACGCCCACGGCTCGTGCTACCCGCTCCGTGACACGGTACAGCTCAGGTGCTGAGGAACGAGCCACCGATTCGGCGTCGGCGGGCAGGCGACGGGCCCGCGGTAGCAACAGCACGCCGATACTCACGAGAACCATGCCTACCATCCAGGCGAACAGAAACTCAGAGTTCACGTAAATGATCCAGCCCCCCATGACGATGAACGAGAGGGTGAACGCATGTACTACGAGGGAGACGAGCAGCGCCGCGCTCCTCAGTAACATTTCCATCAAAGAGCTCCCCATAGCATTCTTGGTCGATTCGGGTGGAGCATTCATGCAGTGTGCCCGAGCGATCGGCGAAGGTCTCCGGGTGCCCGTATTGCCTGGTCGTCATGTCTCAGGACTGTGCGGTAAAGGTCTTGTAGGGACGAGGACGGGTCTACGCCCAGTTCTTCCCGCAGCAGACGGCGGAGCCTTTCGTACTCGTTCAACGCGCCATGGGGGTCGCCGCTCAGGTAGAGCGCTCTGATGAGCTGTCCAGAAATGCCCTCCCGCGTCGGATGTTCCGTAACCAAGCCGCGAATCTCACGGACGAGGAACCGTTCCATGCCGAGGCGAAGTCCGACCTCGATGTAATCCTCCCAGGCGAGCAGACCTTGTTCATCGAGATGGTCGAGGCTTGCCCTCAGGATCGCACTGCCCGAAACGTTTGAGCATGCGGGTCCCTCCCACATGCTCAGGCCCTGCCGGAACAGGTCCATTGCGTCGTCGAGACGTCCGTGGGCGAGAGTGGTCCGCGCGTAGGCTATCCGATCTTGGAACACCTGCACATCACACTCTCCGGGCTGCACGATGAGCCGGTACGTGGTGCTGCCCTCGCCCGCGCCCCGGGTGGTGGGCAGCCGATGAACGAGGTCGTGTTGCCGGAGCCACAAGCGTGCCCGTCCAACATGGGTGCGCAAGTTCGACATGGCCGACGGTGGTGGCTCGTCCCAGATTAGGCTGGCCAGCCGTGCCGCTGATAGCTCCCGCCCAGAGTTGAGCACCAGTGCCGCGAGAACTCCCAGCGCCATGGGAGGTGCGGTAACCGGTCTGGATCCGTCCAGCCCCAAGCGCAATGGGCCCAGCAGACGGAAGATCACATTTCCCTCCGATGCGGAGGGTTTGGCCCCAGGTTGCTGTCTCCGGATAAGCCGAGCGCCACGTTGGCGGTGGAGACCACACCGCCGTCAATCAGGGGGGCGACGATATCGAATCTAGCGATCGGCTCGAAGACGGCGATCAGCTTCACTCCGCCCCTATTGCTGATTCTTTGAACAATGAACACTATTTTACGGGAAACGCGATAATTAGTCAGCAAAGTATGTTAAGCGTAACTTCTGTGCGGGAGGTTAGCAAGATCATAATTCGTGTACATGTGATGACGGACGGTGGCATACCGAATCATTCAACCGATTCAGTCCGTAAGCATTCATCCCGCGCGCGATGAGTGACGAGTGAGCTGCGCCTCTCACGCTGGGTCACTTTGCTCAAGTGTGTGGGTCGTGGTGAGATCATCCGATGTCCGGCCTGGAAGAGATGCCGCGTGAGGAGCTGATTGCTCTGTTGCGGGCCCTGCTGACCGAGAACGCCCGGATGACTGAGCCTGGATTCACATGCCTGATTTCGGCTGATCGTTTCGAGTTCGATTCTTCGGCGAGAACTTATTCTGCTGGTCGGTGGGGTTCCGAGGGCATGAAAGGGGTCGCCGCGTGCGGGTCGCATGTGTCCACAGGGTTGGGGGTGGGGTGGGCGCTCGTGGCGGGCGGACCGTGACGGTCGTGGAGGTGCTGGCCGGTGGCCGGGGTTTGGGCTGGTCAGGCCGCGCGGGCCGACCGGTGGGTATCGGACGCCGAGATCGCCGAGGTCACCTACACCGCATTCGCGTCCAAGAAGAACCGGGCCATGACCATCCGGCTCAACCCGCCGGCGACGATCGGGCAAGACGAGCTGCTCGTCACCTGGCGCCACCACGTGATCTTCACCGACAGCCCCTTCAATCTCCTCCAAGCCGAAGCCCAGCACCGAGATCACGCGATCATCGAGCAGGTCAACGCCGACTTGATCGACGGGCCGCTGGCCCGCCTGCCCTCCGGAGCCTTCACCCCGAACGGGCATGAGGCGTTCAGCAGAGTGACTGGCGATCTCGGTCAACCTCCGTAAAATCGCAGGTAGGCACGGCTTTTCGCGTGCCCCCTACTGACCAACAGTTTCCAACGGTGACGGCGAGTCCCACGGTCAAACGACGGTCAGATGATCAAGGAGGGATCCGGAAGGTATGGGCTACTCGCGGAAGCGGGTCGGAAAGGACGGCACGGTCAGGTACACCGCCTACTACTGGGACATGAAGGGCCTGGAGAAGTCGGCGGGCACCTTCTCCAGTAAGAAGGCCGCTAACAAGGCATGGCACGAAGCCGAGGCAAAGGTCGCAGAAGGCCGGCTTGGAGACCCACGACGCGGGCGGCAGACCTTCGAACGCTACGTCCTGGAGACCTGGCTACCGAATCACGAGATCGAGGCGACCACTCGGCAGAGCTACACCTATACGATCCACCGGCACCTGATTCCGGAG
Organism: Nonomuraea sp. CA-143628; assembly: GCF_050942315.1. Classification (NCBI taxonomy): domain Bacteria; kingdom Bacillati; phylum Actinomycetota; class Actinomycetes; order Streptosporangiales; family Streptosporangiaceae; genus Nonomuraea; species Nonomuraea sp. CA-143628. The sequence continues at coordinate 13,023,061 of NZ_CP192072.1, read as the reverse complement.
TTCGGTGCGATGCGGATGATCGACATCCTTCCCGAGCACGTACGGGTGTGGGTGGCGACCATGAAGAAGAACGGCGTCGGCCCGGCGACCATCAAGTACGCCAAGGTGTTGCTGAGCGCCATCTTCACCACGGCGCTCAACGACCAGGTGACCTACGTGCATCCCTGCCGGGGGGTGAAGACTCCCACCGTTCCCCAGAAGCCGCGCACGATCATCACTCCGGAGCAGTTCGACACGCTGTACCAGACACTGCCGGATATCGAGTCGCAGCTCTTGGTGGAAACGGGTATCGAGACCGGGCTGCGGTGGGGAGAACTTACCGAACTGCGTGTCAAGGACCTGGCCATCCGGTCGCGGATCCTCACGGTGTCGCGAGCTGTGGTCGAGGTGAATCCGAAGTTCCATCCCGACGGTGGACGATTCTTGGTCAAGGAGTATCCGAAGGACAAGGAGTTCCGCCGTTTCAAGCTCTCTGCTCAGATAGTGGTCAAGATCGAGGACCACATCGCAACGGAGAAGCTCGGGGCGAACGACCTGCTGTTCGTTTGGCGGCACGAACCGCGGACCAAGCCCAAACTGCGGCTCGCACCGGATCCGGCAAGGCTTGGTCTCACCGAAGCCAACGCGAACGGCCGGCGTTACCGTCACGGCACGCTCAGCGCGTACACGGCAGGCAAGTGCCGTTGCGAGCACTGCCGAGCAGGATTTGCCATCTACCGAGCGGGACGCCGTTCGGTCGGCCAGGACAGCCCTCGAACTCCACGCTCTCGCGACAGTGACGGCCACATTCCCGCTGACTGGTTTCGCCGCCAGGTATGGAAGCCTGCCCTGGAGAAGGCCGACCTGGGCGTCAACATGCGAATCCACGATCTTCGTCATGCGCACGCGTCTTGGCTACTCTGTCGTAGCGGATCTTCCCGGTCGGCACCCCGCCGAGCACGTTGAAGGCGTGGACGTGACCCTCGAAGAAGGCTTCCTGCCCAGCCGAGGCACTGACCCTGTGCACGGCCTTGCCCGAGTAGGAGAGCCGAAGGCTGAACAGCGCGCAGGTTACGAGCTCGCCGCGCAGGCGGATGGCGACGTCGCCGAAGTCAACCTCGGCCTCGCGGCCCGGGCGGTGCTCTTGCGGGATGAACGCGTTGGCAGGTTCCCCATCCGACCTCGACGCGAATCTCACGGCGTCGGGTGGCGACGTACTCGCGGACCATCCAGTACGACACCACCCCGGCCCCGTCATGTTCGTCAAGCAGTCGATCGAAGATCCGCTTCGCCGTGTGTCGCTGCTTCCGCGGCGCGTCGAGGTCCGAGCGCAGCCAGTCGTCGATCACCACTCGGTACGCGTCAAGCCGTGAGCCGCGTTTGGGCGGTTGCTTTCTCTCCTTCGGCCATGCAGATTCCAGCGCCGCTGTCACGGTTCGGAAGCCGACGCCGTGCTTGCGCTGCAGCGCGCGGTTGGACATCCCAGATCGGGCATCCCGTCGGATCGCCGCGTACAGGTCGACCCGGGAACGCGGCTGCGTCATCGGTGGCACTCCTGACGTGAGCACGCCGTGGGCACGACTTTCGGCACCGGGCCACCGCCTGGGAACGGTGACCGCATGCGACCACAGCCCGGAATGACTGGCCCTACCGAGGTGCCTGGTCATGTGCTGCGCAGGGCTTCGGTGGGCGGTACTGAGTCGGCCCGGAGTGCGGGGTACGACCGACGACGGAGCCGATGAGCAGCGAGTAGGCCAGGTCGAGTCCCACTGAGGCCCAGGTCAGTACGACGGCCCGGCCTTGCGTGGTGACGAAGACGTTGGTGACGAGCACGCCCAGGATCAGGCCTGTGATGCCGCCGACGACATCAACCTCGACACTACCTGTCCGCCCCGTGTCCCTGGCGCGACGAAGATCTGCTTGCGCGGTGCCTAATCGGTCTTCCCGCAACACCTCGCGGGCCCCTCAGTGTTCGGTGCTGAAGAACCGTAGCAACAGCGGGCCGACGGTCTGTGGGTCGACGACGTGATCCGGCCCCTCGAGGGTCTCCCGTTGAGCGTGGGGTAATTGGTCTGCAAGCTCGTCGGCTGCGCGGTCGAAGAAGTCCGAGGGCAGGCCTGCCATATAGGGGACCGTGATCGGTCCTCCGGTGGTGACCAGGACCGGTTGGGTGACCGTTGCCAGTCGATCGGCCGGCAATTGGTAGCGGTTGAGGAAGACGCTGTCGTGGACCAGCGTGGGCGCGAGGGCGACCGAATGCGCCCAATGCGCCGTCTGCTTGCCTGCCGCTTTCCTGGCCGCGATGTTGTCGTCGGAGGCGCCGGTCATGCGCATGAACAGTTCGAGAACCTCCTCGTCTCGCCCGGCGTCGAAGGCGCGTCGGGTGTCTGCGATGTACTCCTCGAATCGCTGGCGGATGTCGTCCCCGACCGCGTAGGGCACCTCCCAGACGGCGATCGTGTCGATGGCTGACCCGGCCGCGGCGGCTTCCAGCGCCAGCGCGCCGCCTGAGGACGCTCCGAACAGGTGTGCCGAGCCGCCTGCCTCCGCGATCAACGCATCCAGGTCCTCGATCTCCCTTTCCACGGCGTACGGCTCGGTGAAGCCGCTCGCGCCGCGTCCCCGACGGGCATAGTTGTAGACCGTGAAGTGCTCGGCGAGAGCTGGCGCCAAGGGAGCGTTCTCCACCCCGTCGTCGAGTGCTCCGCCCACCAGAATGACGGCCGGACCGCTTCCTTCCCTGTCGTAGGCGATGGTGGTGCCATCGTTTGATGTCACGCGAAAGGCCATCTCGTTCATCTCACATCTCCGTTCGAGAGGTTTGTCTCAGCGCCTGGGCAGCGTGCCGACGACGGCCTCGGTGCGCGACCACCGCGTCCTTGCGATCACGGCCGCCACGATGAGTAAGGCGAGCGGCAGCCAAGGGCTCTGCTCGAGCACGAACTGATCGGTGATGACAGCACCGGTCAGCAATGCCGCCAACCCGAGACTGGCCAGGCCCGCCAGAGCCGGGATCAGAAGTCCAACCCCTCCCGCGACCTCCAGCGCTCCGACCAGGTACCGGAGCCACTGGCCAGCCCCGATGTCGGCGAACATGTCCACCATGACCGGGTCGCCGGCGAGCTTCGAGATTCCGCCGCCGGCGATTATCGCCGCCAGCACGACGTGCAGAATCCAGACCCCGATGCTGCTCGCCCGCCCGGGCGTGTGCGCAACGGTTTCCGAGGTTTTCTTGGGGATGGTGCTCATTCGGCTCTCCTTGTCGTGTCCGGGTCTGGTAGCGGTGATGGCTTTGGCCGAGTGGGCCGGGTTGTCGGAGTTGATTTCGACCAAGTGCTCGCGGTAGCGGCATCTACTTCTTGTTGCGGTAGAGGACCATGGTGATGGGACCGAAGACCGCGACGAGAAGTACGGACGAGACGAGCACCCAGCCGATTTCCCCGGCGGGCACCGAGCCGTCCATCAGGCCGCGTACCACGGTCGCCAGGTGGGTGATCGGGTTGACCTCGACGACCGCCTGCATCCACCCGGGCATCGTCTTCGGGTCCACGAAGATGTTGCTCACGAACGTCAGCGGGAACATCACCATCATGCTGACCCCCGCCACCGAGTTCGGCGTGCGCAGGATCAGGCTGAGCATCGTCCACAGCCACGACAGGCAGAACGAGAACACCAGCAGCAGCACCACCGAGAGCACCACCCCGACGGCGCCACCCTCCGGCCGGAACCCTAGGACCAGGCCGAGCGTGATCACGATCGCCGACCCGATCGAGTAGCGCATCACATCGCCGAGCAGGGCACCGACCAGCGGCGACGGTCGCCACACCGGAAGTGACCTGAACCTGTCGAACACCCCCTTCTGGATGTCGGTGTTCAGCGTTATGCCGGTGTTCATGGTGATCATGACGTTCGCCTGCACCAGGATGCCGGGCAGCAGGAATTGCAGGTACGCCTGTGTCGACCCGGCGAGCGCGCCACCGAACAGGTAGGTGAACATCAGCGTGAACATGATCGGGAACATGGTCACGTCGACGAGCTGCTCCGGGACGTGTTTGATCTTCAGCAGAGCGCGCCAGCCGAATGTCAACGAGGTGAGCACCGGGCCAGGCCGAGACGGCCGCTCGCCGGCCAACAGCACACTGCGCAGCGCGTCCTCAGTGACCGGCGCCGACGCCTGCTCCGCGGACGTGGCATTCATGCGGCATCCTCCTCGGGTGTCTCCTCGGCGGCGTGTCCGGTGAGGGCGAGGAACGCCTCGTCCAGGCTCGGCTGACCGAGCGCGAACTCGGTGACGTCGATACCGCTGCGGGACAACTCGGCCAGGGAACGGGCGACCCGCTCGGGGTCGGAGATCCGCGCGGACAGCGCGGCTGGGTCAGCGGACGGCTCGGCCGGCACCTCGAGGACGCCGGCGAGGACCCGCTCTGCCTCGGCCCGCTGCTCGGGCGCACGTAGCCGTACGTGCAGCGAGCCAGCGCCGACCGATGCCTTGAGCTCGCCGCTCGAGCCCTCGGCGATGACCTTCCCGTGGTCGATCACCGCTATCCGGTCGGCCAACTGGTCGGCCTCGTCGAGGTACTGCGTGGTCAGCAACACGGTGGCGCCCTCGGCGACCATGCCCCTGACGATCTCCCAGACCTGGTTCCTGCTGCGCGGGTCGAGCCCGGTCGTGGGCTCGTCGAGGAAGATCAGTTCGGGGGTGACGACCAGGCTCGCCGCGATGTCGATGCGCCGGCGCATCCCGCCGGAGTACTTCTTCACCTGCCGGTCGGCCGCCTCGGCAAGACCGAACGCGTCGAGCAGGTCGGCCGCTCGCCGCTTGGCCCGCGGGCGCGAGTAGCCGAGCAGCCTGGCGAGCAGCAACAGGTTCTCTACCCCGGTGAGGTCTTCGTCGACCGACGCGAACTGCCCGGTGAGGCCCACCCTGCTCCGCACCGCCCGGGCGTCACGCACGACGTCGTAGCCGAGCACTTGCGCCTCTCCGGCGTCGGGGCGCAGGAGCGTGGCCAGCATGCGGATCGTGGTGGTCTTGCCCGCCCCGTTCGGACCGAGCACGCCGTACACGCCCCCGGCGCTCACGGCCAGGTCGACACCGGCGACCGCGTGGGTCTTGCCGAAGCTCTTCTTCAACCCTCTCGTCTCGATCGCGAGCTTTCCCATGGGTTCGATTCCTTCTCTCGGCGTTGCGAACGGATTGGTGAGCTAGTCAAGTTTGACTACTTGGCCAAAGCAGACGAGGACGAAACGTCTAGTCAAGTTGATTAGACGCGCATCTTGAGGTGATCGGGGACCGTTCGCCACGAACCCGGATCATCGGCCATGGTGTAGGCGCCCTCAGACAGTCGTTTGCTCAGGCTCTTCGCCCACTCCAGTTCGGTGCGTGCCTGTCCCGCCCACAGTTCGGCCTGATCGCGGACGTGCTCGGGGGTGTCCCGATTGGGGTGCTCCCGCCACTTGGCCTGCACTACGAGCTCCGCTTCCAGGCGCGCGACCCGCTCGTTAATGTGCGCGATGGCATCTGTCCTGGTCAGCATGGGCAACATGGCGATGGACGCGTTGAGCATGTCCGGGTCGTGGGTGCGCCGCAGACCGTCGCGGACCAGTTCGACCATCTCGTCACGTCCCCGAGCTGTCGCGCGGTACAGAACGCGCTCCGGCCCGGAGTTGCCCGGCTCGGCGTGTTCGGTGAGGAGGCCATCAGCCGCCGCCTTCTTCAGCGCGTGATAAATCGAGCCGGGCTTGATCTTGGCCCAACTCTCCGCACCCCAGCTCTGTAGTTCGGACCGCACCTGGTAGCCATGCGCGCCGCCGGAGAGGTGCACGATACCGAGCACCAGGAGCTTCGTCGCCGACACGCGCCCACCTCCGCTCAACCCTCTCGTCTCGATCGCGAGCTTTCCCATGGGTTCGATTCCTTCTCCCGTGTTGCGAACGGATTGGTAGAGACTAGTCCAGTTTGACTACTTGGCCAAAGTACACGAGGAAGAAACGTCTAGTCAAGGTTGATTAGGCGCGCATCTTGAGGTGATCGGGGACCGTTCGCCACGAACCTGGATCATCGGCCATGGTGTAGGCGCCCTCAGACAGTCGTTTGCTCAGGCTCTTCGCCCACTCCAGTTCGGTGCGTGCGTGTCCCACCCACAGTTCGGCCTGATCGCGGACGTGCTCGGGGGTGTCCCGATTGGGGTGCTCCCGCCAATTCCGAGCGCAGGCTGTTGCCGCACAGCGACGGCAGCTTCGAGCCCTCTCCCCCCGATATGCTGTTCCTTCAGTGCGTGGAGCCCGACCTGCCGGGATTCGGGGAGTCGCGGGTCGTGCGGGCAGGCGACCTCGCCACACGCCTGCCACGAGACACCGTCGAGGTACTCGGCCGGCCCGAGTTCCACTTCGTACGGTGCGATGACAGCAGGACCGCCCTGGGGCGGGGCCCCGTGCTGGGGATCGGCGACGCGCCCACAATCCGCTTCCGCCACGACGAGAAGTACCGGATCAGGGCCGACACCGCGGAAGGGGCCGCAGCCGTCGAGGAGCTGAGCGAGCTCGTCAGGCAACCCTCGGTGCAGCGTCCGGTGTCCCTCGGGCGCGGTGACATCCTCTGGCTGGACAACCGCCGCAACCTCCACGGACGCACTGCGCTCTCCGGCCAGGCGACCCGGACGCTGCGGACGGCCTGGGGAGACGAACAGCCATCGGCGTAACGTGAGGCGCACACCGACCGGGAAGAAGGCGAAAGCTCGGTACCGGTATCAAGGAAGCATGCAGGGCTGAAGGAGTTCTCACATCGTGAGACCGAGGGCGATCGGCGGATGCATGAGAGTCGTCGCGGGCCCAACGGGTGCCTTCGGCGATATTGGTGTGGTTGAGCAGGCGTAGCGCGCCGATTGCGTAGCTTCGCATGGTGGCCAGGATGGACGGGGCGGAGGCTGTGCGGACGCGGCAGCGGTCCTCCCACACGTGCCAGCGCAGCAGGTCATGGTGAGGTCGCCACTTTCCAGACATGCTGCTTTCCCCTTCGGCTTTCACCTCCAGGTAGGCCAGGCGGCCCAGGAACCTCCTTCCGAGTCCCTCCCGGCTTCACCGGGGATACAACAAGGCGCCGCACGGCGCACTCGCGTTCACGATCTCGCGCATCTCGTACTTGCCCTGGTGGCCGCTGACGGAGCGATGCGCGGCCTTCCACGCCGTGATGATCGGTTCGATCAACGCCCATTGCTCGTCGGATAAGTCGCTCGAGTACGGCTTGCGCTCACTCACCCGGCCATCCCAGCACATCCAGGCCCACCAACCGGCGGTAACGCTACAAATCCACTCGGTCACACTGCGACATCATGGGCATCAAATCGCACAACGCCCTCTGAAATGTAAACGGATCCATCGCGTTGGCAGTCCGGCCCGTCTGCCGGGTTGTCAGCGGCGTTGCGGCCACTTCCGGCATGCTTCCCCCTCTGCCCCTGGCCGCGGCCACAGTGCACCCGCCAAGCACCGGGGTCAAGCAGCAATGGAACGGTCAGTGGCGTGTCCTCGCCGCTGGATTGAGGTCTGCGGCTGCTGGAGGTGTGATCGGAGCAGCGCTTCAGCTGTGCTTGTCATTTGAACAAGCGTGCGGTCTTTGATCCGTGGCTGATGGATCAAGGTGTTCAGGAAAACTCATTTGAACCCGTCGGTGACCTCTGGAGGCGTTCAGACAGACGGTCAATTGACGGTCAAACGATCAAGGGCCCGGCTCTCGATCTTGAGAACCAGGCCCTTCACCTGCAACTACTGGGTCGGGGTGGCGGGATTTGAACCCACGGCCTCTTCGTCCCGAACGAAGCGCGCTGCCAAGCTGCGCTACACCCCGGTGCACACCCTCTTGCGCGTGCTTGAGAAGTCTAGCTGACTTCGCGGGTGCTTGTGACCGGGTTTATCGGCGCGGGACCAGGGTGAGCAACGAGGCCTCCGGGAAGCAGGCGAAGCGGACCGGAGCGTACGGCGAGGTGCCGAGGCCGGCCGAGACGTGCAGCCAGGCGTTGTCGTGCCGGTTGAGGCCCTTGACGCGGGGCCGGTCGATGCCGCAGTTGGTGACCAGGGCGCCGTAGAACGGGATGCACAGCTGGCCGCCGTGCGTGTGGCCGGCCAGGAGGAGTTGGTAGCCGTCGGCGGCGAAGCGGGTCATGTTGCGGGGCTCGGGGGAGTGCATGACGCCGAGGCGGAGGTCGGCGTCGGCCGGGGCGGGGCCGGCGACCAGGTCGTAGCGGTCGCGGTCGATGTGGGAGTCGTGGATGCCCGCCACCGCCACGTCGAGGTCGCCGATCTTGAGGCGGGCGGTGGTGTTGTTCATGTCGAGCCAGCCCTCGGCCGCCATGCCGGCGCCCAGCTCCTCCCAGGGGAGGGTCGGGACGTGCTGGCGGCGCTCGTTCTTGGAGGTGCGCCAGAGGTAGCGGGCCGGGTTCTTGGGCTTGGGGGCGTAGAGGTCGTTGGAGCCGTACACGAACATGCCGGGACGGGCCAGCAGGGGCTCCAGGGCGTGCAGGAGCGCGGGCACGGCCTCAGGGTGGGCGATCGAGTCGCCCGTGTTGACGACCAGGTCGGGCTCCAGGGAGCCGAGCGAGCGGACCCAGTTGATCAGCATCCTGCGGCCCGGCGTCAGGTGCAGGTCGGACAGGTGGAGGATGCGTACGGGGCGCTGCCCGCGCTCCAGCACGGGCACGTCGAAGCGGCGCAGCCGGAACCAGTTGCGTTCGACGACGGAGGCGTAACCCAGACCGGCCAGGCCGAGACCGAGGATGGACAGTGGTATGGCGGCAGCTTTCCTCACCCATTCATGATGCCCGACATCCGGCCCCAGGCGTCCCGAGTACGTGAGATGGGGCTCCGTGAGCACGTAGCCGTCCGTACAGGCGGCAAGATGAACCCATGAGCGCATTGAAGGACAAGCTGAAGGCCGATCTCACGGCCTCGCTGAAGAGCCGGGACGAGGTACGTCTCCGGACGATTCGTATGGCACTGGCGGCGGTCAACGTCGAGGAGGTCGCCGGCAAGGCGGCCAGGGAGCTCTCCGACGACGAGATCGTCAAGGTGCTGACCAAGGAGGCCAAGAAGCGCCGGGAGGCGGCCGAGGCGTTCGGCAACGCCGGGCGCGCTGAGCAGGCGCAGGCGGAGCTGGACGAGCAGGCGGTGCTGGAGGAATACCTGCCGGCGCAGCTCTCCGACGAGGAGCTCGACCGCCTCGTCGACGAGGCCGTCGCCGAGACCGGTGCCGCCGGCCCTCAGGCGATGGGCCAGGTCATGAAGGTCGTCAACCCGAAGGTCGCCGGTCGCGCGGAGGGGGGACGGGTCGCCGCCGCCGTTCGCGCGCGACTGTCCGCCTAACCAGGTCTCGGGCTAACCAAGTCTCGGGTGCCCGCCACGAACGCGGGCACCCAGGCCACTCAGGGCACTCAAAAGCTCAGGTCAGTTGCGCCCGCGCCCGCGTCCCCGGTCACCGTTGTCGTCGCGGTTGAACTGGTCGAACTGGTCGAAGAAGTCGTCCTGAGGGCCGCCCCGCTTGTCGTCCTTCTTCTCCTTCTTGGGCTTGGGGGCGCAGTTGTCGCCGCAGCCGCCGAACCGCTCCTGGTTGACCGGCGTGAACTCGGTGGGTTCGACGCCCTTGAGCGCGGCCATCATCGCCTGCTTCCAGATGCGGCCCGAGATCGACGCCCCGTACACGTAGCTGTAGTAGCGGCCGCCGATGGTGACGCCGATCAGGTTGTGGGTGAAGGCGCCGCGCGGGTCGCCGAGGCTGACGGCGGAGGCCAGGTTCGGGGTGTAACCGGCGAACCAGGCGGCCGTGTAGCCGTCGGTGGTGCCCGTCTTGCCCGCCGCGTCCCGGCCGATGCCGCCGACCTCACGCATCGTGCCCTTGGTGAACACGCCCGAGAGGATGCCGCTGACGGCGTCGGCGACCTCCTCCTCCATGACCTTGGAGCACTTGGGCTTGTACTGGGTGGCCTTGCCGTTGCGGTCCTTGATCTCGGTGATCGCCAGCGGCTTGCAGTACTGGCCGCGTGAGGCGAAGACCGCGTAGGTGCTGGCCACGGTGACCGGGTCCACCTCGTTGATGCCGAGCGTGAACGTCTCGAACTCCCGCAGCTTCGTGCCGTCGGCCCGCTTGAGGCCGATCCGCTTGGCCAGCTTGACGACCTTGCAGAGCGTGACGCGCTCCTCCAGTCGCATGAAGAAGGTGTTGACCGAGCCCCAGGTGCCGGTCTGCAGCGTCTTGAAGCCGCCGCCGCCCTCGCTGGAGTTGCGTACCTCGTGCGTGGGGTCGCCGACCCGCTTGCCGTCGCAGTTCTTGAACGCGCCGTAGCCGGACGCGGTGAAGCCGGCGGGCGCCGGGTAGCCGTCCCCGTACTTCAGGCCCTCCTCGAGCGCTGTGGCGAGCGTGTAGGCCTTCGCCGTCGAGCCCTGCTGGAAGCCGCCGCCACCGCCGTGCTTGGCGTCGGCGACGACGTTGTAGCTCATCTCGTTCTTCTTCTTGCTGCCGCCGAACTTGCGCGAGGCCGCCATCGCCTTGATCTCGCCGGTGCCCGGCACGACCATCGCCTGCGAGGCCACCGGCTTGTCCTTGGTGCTGACGTACTCCTTGATGGCCTTCTCAGCGGCTTTCTGCATCTTCGGGTCGATCGTGGTCTTGATGGTGAGACCGCCGCGCTGGAGCAGCTTCAGGCGCTCCTTGGGGGTCTTGCCGAAATCCTCGTTGTTGAGGATCTCGTTCTGGACGTAGAGGCAGAAGTACGGGTACTTGCTCTCCTCGCAACCGCCTTCGACCTTGGTGTCCTTGAAGACGAGCTTCTTGGCCTTGGCCTCGGCGGCCTCCTGTGGCGTGATCTTGCCGAGTTCGGCCATCCGGTCGAGGACGACGTTGCGGCGGGCCTTCAACAGCTCCCTGGACGCCTTGCTGACGTTCGGGTCGGTCCTGTTGGGGTTCTGGACGGCGCCCGCCAGCGTGGCCGCCTCGACGAGGTTGAGCGCGGAGGCCGGCTTGCCGAAGAAGCGCTTGGAAGCGGCCTGGATGCCGTGCGCACCGGCGCCGAAGTAGGCGATGTTCAGATATTTCTCAAGGATCTGGTCCTTGGAGTACTTCTTCTCGACCGCCATGGCGTAGCGCAGCTCGTTGAGCTTGCGGCCGACGCTGGTCTCGATGGCCGCGGCCTGCTCCTCTTTGGTCTCGGCCGAGTTGAGGAGCACCTGCTTGACGTACTGCTGCGTGATCGACGAGCCACCCTGGGTCACGCCGCCCTGGGTGAGGTTCTTGACGAGGGCGCGGGCCGTTCCCTCCACGTCGATCGGGCCGTGCTGGTAGAACCGGAAGTCCTCGATCGAGATCAGCGCCGTCCGCATGATGGGGGCGACCTTGTCGAGACTCACCGATTCGCGGTTCTCGTAGAAGAACTGGGCTATCTTCTTGCCGTTGGCGTCCAGCAGCTCCGTGCGCTCGGGCAACGGGGGTTCGGCCAGGTCCTCGGGCTTCAGGTTGATCCCTGTCATCGCGGATTTGGCGGACATCCCCGCTCCACCGACCGCGGGAAGGGCTATGGCAGCCGTGAGCACTCCCGCGACCGCGCCCGCGGCGATCAGCCGCACGATGTTCAAGATCGGCGAGGAACGATCTTTGCCCTGAGCTTGCACAAGTCCAAGAGTACGTCGAATGAGTGACCTTATCGGTAACTCGGCACCATTTCGCCTTGACTGACGGGGGTGACTAGTCATTCCCGGTCAAGACTCCAGCGAGAAATTGGTCCTCTGGGGTCTGTCGGCCCGAACGTCTAGTTGCGTACGTTCTCCTCTGCGGCAACTGAATACGGAGGCTCGGCGCCCGCGCCCGTCGGCCCCAAATGACGACTGACCACCTAAGGGGAGTGGGGTCGAAATGTGGATCACGGATTGGACCTCCCGTGCCGCCTGTCGAGGAGCGGACCCGGACGCACTGTTCGTCCAGGGAGCCGCACAGAACAGGGCGAAGCTGATCTGCCGAGGATGCCCGGTCCGGACCGAATGCCTCGCCGATGCGCTGGACAACCGCATCGAGTTTGGCGTGTGGGGCGGCATGACGGAACGGGAACGACGGGCTCTGCTACGGCGGCGTCCTGACGTGGACTCATGGCGAGAGCTGCTCGAGTCTGCCAAGGAAGAGTACGAACGGACTAACGAGCTGATCGCAGGCTGACCCTGGCCTCGGGAGTACGGCCGGTGCTCGCACCGGCCGTACTCTCATGTACTCGTTGCGAGGAGTTCCCCGATTTGGCGCAGACCCGCTAGATCGTGGACATCCTCCGACATCGCACGTACCTGGACGACCGGCACTGTGGGGTGGGCCGACAGGAAATGGTCCTGCTCCCGGTGTTCGCGGGCGGCGAGTTGCATTCTGCCGGTGTGCAGCCGCAGTACGGCGGCGGTCAACTCGTGTTCGCCCCGCGACTCCAGGTCTTCCGCCGCGGCGGCGCTGCGCGCGGCCGAGAGCGCCGCCGCGGTGGGTTCGTGCACCCGGTTGACCACCAGGCCGGCCAGGGGCATGCGCTCCTCAGCGAGCCGCTCGACGAAGTAGGAGGCCTCACGCATCGCGTCGCGCTCCGGCGCGGCCACCACCACGAAAGCCGTACCCGGCGCCTGGAGCAGCCGATAGGTCATCTCCGCGCGCTGCCTGAACCCGCCGAAGACCGCGTCCAGCGCCGACACGAACGTCTGCAGGTCCTTGATGACCTGCGCGCCCAGCAGCTTGGTCATGGCGCCCGCCATGAGCCCGAACCCGGCGTTGAGCAGCCGGAACGCGCTCCGCCCTCCCGCCTTGGCCGGCGCGGTCAGCAGCCGGATGAACCTCCCGTCCAGGAAACGGCCGAGCCGCTCAGGGGCGTCGAGGAAGTCGAGCGCCGACCGCGAGGGCGGGGTGTCGACGATGATCAGATCCCACTCGTCCGAGCGGCGCAGCTGGCCCAGCTTCTCCATCGCCATGTACTCCTGGGTGCCGGCGAAGCTGGAGGACAGCGACTGGTAGAAGGGGTTCGACAGGATCTGGCGGGCCCGGTCGGGGTCGGCGTGCGCCTCGATGATCTCGTCGAACGTACGCTTCATGTCCAGCATCATCGCGAACAGCTGGCCGCCGCCCTCGGGTGAGCTGATCAGGCGCGGGGTGTTGTCGAGCTCGGTGAGCCCCATCGACTGCGCCAGCCGTCGCGCGGGGTCCACGGTCAGCACGACCGCGCACCTGCCGCGCTCGGCGGCCCGCAGCCCCAGTGCGGCGGCCGTGGTGGTCTTGCCCACGCCGCCGGCGCCGCAGCAGACGATGATCCGGGTGCCCTGGTCGTCGAGTATGGCGTCGACGTCGAGTACGGGGGGCTTCTTCACGCTGCTCCCTGGGTGCGGATGGCCTCGGCCAGCTCGTACAGGCCGCTCAGATCGACGCCGTCGGCCAGCAACGGCAACTCGTAGGACGGCAGCGTCGCCTCCGCCAGAGAGGCGCGCTCGGCCTGTTCCAGCTCGGTACGGCGGGCGTGCTCGGCGACCTCTTCCGCCAGAGCCTCCGCCACCGCGGAGGCGCCGTCGGACAGCCCGGCCGCCTTGAGCCCGAGCGTGAGCTCGGCGACGTCGAATCGGCCCTTGACAGCACTGTCAAGTGCGGCCTGTGGAAGCAGTGATTCACGAACCATGTTGATGAAGATTCCGCCGGGCGGCAGCCCCGCCGACCGCAATTCGGCGATGCCGTCGAGCGTCTCCTGAACCGGCATCTCCTCCAGCAAGGTGATGAAGTGCACCGCCGTTTCCGGAGATTTCACGACCTTGCTCACCAGATCGGAGTGGTTCTTGATCGGGCCGACTCTGGCCAGCCCGGCGACCTCCTGAGTGACGTTCAGGAAGCGCGAGATGCGGCCGGTCGGCGGCGCGTCTAGCACGACGGCGTCATAGATCCGCTTGCCGTTCTTGCCGCGCCTGCGTACGGCCTCGGTGGTCTTGCCGGTGACGAGGACGTCGCGGAAACCGGGGGCGACGGTGGTCGCGAAGTCGACGATGCCCATCTTGGTCAGCGCCCGCCCCGCCCTGCGCATGCCGTAGAACATCTCCATGTATTCGAGCATGGCCTCCTCAGGGTCTATGGCCAGCGCGTAGACGTCGCCGCCCGATGGGGCCACGGCGATCCGGCGCTCCTCGTACGGCAGCGGTGGCAGGTCGAAGATCTGCGCGATGCCCTGCCTGCCCTCCACCTCGACGAGCAGCACCTTGCGCCCGCCCGAGGCCAGGGCCAGGGCCAGGGCCGCGGCGACCGTGGTCTTGCCTGTGCCGCCCTTGCCGGTGACCACGTGCAGTCGCACGCCGTCCCAATCGGTGTCCCGAGAGTCCACGTTTCGAGGCTACCGAACGGTCACTTGACGAATGCCGACGACCACCCTTTGAGATAGCTCACATCGTGGCGTGCGGTGCGCCACGGGTTGCGCTTCTCCTACGCTGGCCTCCATGAAGAAATGGGAGTACCTGACGGCTCCGGTGCTGATCCACAACACCAAGATGATCCTGGACAACTTCGGGGCCGACGGCTGGGAGCTGGTCCAGATCCTGCAGGGTGCCACGCCCGAGCAGCTTGTCGCCTACTTCAAGAGGGAGAAGCAGTGACACCCGAAGAGAAGATCACCGAACTCGGGCTGACGCTGCCCGAGGTCGTCGCGCCGCTGGCCGCCTATGTGCCGGCCGTACGGACCGGCAACCTCGTCTACACCTCGGGCCAGGTGCCCATGGTCGACGGCAAGCTCGCGCAGACCGGCAAGGTCGGCGCCGAGGTCGGTCTCGACGATGCCCGCGAGCTGGCCCGGATCTGCGCGCTCAACGCGCTGGCCGCGCTGAAGTCCGAGGTCGGCGAGCTGGGCAACGTCGTGCGGATCGTCAAGGTCGTGGCGTTCGTGGCCAGCGACCCGGCCTTCACGCAGCAGCCCCAGGTCGCCAACGGGGCCAGTGAGCTGCTCGCCGAGGTGCTGGGTGACGCGGGCAAGCACGCCCGCAGCGCCGTGGGCGTCGCGTCCCTGCCGCTCGACGCCCCGGTCGAAGTGGAGCTGATCGCCGAGGTCTCCTGAGAGTCCGGATATGTCACGATGACCCGAGTGATGTTCTAGAAGCCCGAGTTGTTCTAGAAGGAGGTCATGTGACTGGTCTGCAACTCCCAGACGAGCTCGCCGAGCGGGCGAGGGACATCCTCGCCGGACGCGTCCAGCCGGTCCCCGCGCGGGACGCCGCCACGGTGGTCATCCTGCGTGAGGGGCCGGAGGTCTATCTGCTCCGGCGCAAGTCCACGATGGCCTTCGCCGCGGGCGCGTACGTCTTCCCCGGCGGCTCGGTCGATCCCCGTGACACCGACCACGCCGTCGCCTGGGCCGGGCCGTCTCCGGCGGACTGGGGCACGGTCTTCGGCGCGGATGAGGGGGTCGCGCGCGGGCTGGTCTGCGCGGCCGTACGGGAGACCTTCGAGGAGTCGGGGGTGCTGCTCGCGGGGCCCGGGCCCGATTCGGTGGTCGACGACACCACGGGAGACGACTGGGAGGCCGACCGGCTCGCGCTGATCGACCGGAGCCTGTCCTTCGCCGACTTCCTCGCCAAGCGCGGCCTGGTGCTCCGCTCGGACCTGCTCAAGCCGTGGGCGCACTGGATCACCCCGGAGATCGAGACCCGGCGCTTCGACACCCGCTTCTTCGCCGCCGTACTCCCTGAGGGGCAGCGCACCCGCGACGTCGGCGGCGAGGCCGACCAGGTCGACTGGAAGCGCCCGGCCGACGCCGTCGAGCTGGCGCACGAGGGCAAGATCTTCCTGATGCCGCCCACCTATCGCACGCTGACCGAGCTGGCCGCCTGCGACTCGGTGGCGGACGTCCTGGCCACGCGACGGGAGATCGTCACGATCCTGCCCAGGGTCGTGGAGGTCGACGGCGAGTTTCAGCTGGTGACGGCATGAGCGGTCTGCACATTCCGGTCGGCTCGCCCGACGGATCCCGTACGGCCCACGCCGAGAACCTGCTCGCGCCCAACCCGTCGCCCATGACCCTCGACGGCACGAACACCTGGATCATCGGCGACCGGGACACCATCGTCATAGATCCGGGCCCCGACGACGAGGGCCACCTGCGCCGGGTCGCCGACCACCTGGCCGAGCGCCGGGTGAGCTGGATCCTGCTCACCCACGGCCACCACGACCACAGCGGCGGCGCCCGGCGCTTCGCCGAGCTGGTCGGCGCGCCCGTGCGGGCCCTCGACCCCAAGCACCGGCTCGGCGACGAGGGGCTGGGCGACGGCGACGTGGTGAGCGCCGGTGACGTCGAGGTGCGCGTGTACGGCACGCCGGGCCACTCGTTCGACTCGCTCTGCTTCTGGCTGCCCCAGGACCAGGCCATGCTGACCGGCGACACCGTGCTCGGCCGCGGCACCACGGTGATCGCCCCCGACGGCGACCTGGCCGACTATCTGCGCAGCCTCGACCGGCTCAGGGCCATGGCCGACGAGTTGGGCGTGGCGGCGCTGCTGCCGGGCCACGGACCGGTGCTGGCCGACCCGATCGGCGTGCTCGACGGCTATATCGCGCACCGGCGCCAGCGCCTCGACCAGATCAGGGCGGCACTGCGCCAAGGCGCCAAGACGCCCCGCCAGATCGTGGAGATCGTCTACAGCGACGTCGACACGTCGCTCTGGCCCGCCGCCGAGATGTCGGTGCGGGCCCAGCTGGACTACCTGGAGCGGTTGTAGAGGCGGTCCATGTCGAGGATGACCACGGCCTTTGCCTCGATGCGCAGCCAGCCACGCTGCGCGAAGTCGGCGAGAGCCTTGTTGACCGTCTCGCGGGAGGCGCCGACGAGCTGGGCCAGCTCCTCCTGGGTGAGATCGTGGTGGACGCGCAGCCCGTCGTCGGTCTTGGTGCCGAACCGCTCGGCCAGGTCGAGCAGCTGCTTGGCCACCCGGCCGGGCACGTCGGTGAAGACCAGGTCGGCCAGCACGTCGTTGGTGCGCCGTAGCCGCTGGGCCAGCGCCCGCAGAAGGTGGAGCGCCACCTCGGGCCGGCCGGTGAGCCAGGGGCGCAGGTCGTCGTGGCCCAGCCCGGCCAGGCGTACGTCGGTCAGCGCGGTCGCGGAGGCCGTACGGGGGCGCGGGTCGAACAGCGACAGCTCGCCGAACATCTCGCTCGGGCCGAGCACGCTGAGCAGGTTCTCGCGGCCGTCGGGCGAGGTGCGCGACAGTTTGATCTTGCCTTCGAGCACGACGTAGAGCCGGTCGCCCGTCTCGTTCTCGTGAAAGAGCGTCTGCCCCTTGGACAGCTGGACTTCGGTGATGCTCGTCCGTAGCGCCGCGGCGCTCTCGCGGTCAAGCGCGGCGAACAGGGGGGCCTTGCCCAGCACATCTTCGGTGTTCACTCTGCCTCCTCTGCTGCCATTGTGACGCACCCCACTCCAGGCGGCGCACGTAGGCTATGGGAATGCCCACTGAGTCCAGGCTCGCCCTCGTGCGTCGCGCACGCCGGATGAATCGCATCCTGGCGGAAACCTACCCCGAGGCTCATTGCGAGCTCGACTTCGGTACCCCGCTCGAACTGCTGGTCGCGACGATCCTCTCGGCGCAGTGTACGGACAAGAGGGTCAACATGGTTACTCCAGTACTCTTCGCCAAGTACCCGACGGTGGATGACTATGCGGGCGCCGACCGAGCCGAGATGGAAGAGATCATCCGCTCGACGGGGTTCTTCCGTGCCAAGACCAACAGCATCATCGGCATGGCCCAGGCGGTGTGCGAGCAGCACGGCGGGGTGGTGCCCGGCAAGCTGAAGGACCTGGTCAAGCTGCCCGGCGTGGGCCGCAAGACCGCCAACGTGGTGCTCGGCAACGCCTTCGGCGTGCCCGGCCTCACCGTCGACACCCACTTCCAGCGGCTGGTCCGCCGCTTCGGCTGGACCGACGAGACCGACCCGGTCAAGATCGAGCACGTGGTGGGGGAGCTGATCCCCAAACGCGAGTGGACGATCTTCTCGCACCGGGTCATCTGGCACGGGCGCCGCATCTGCCACGCCCGTACGCCGGCCTGCGGCGTCTGCCCGCTGGCCGCCCTCTGCCCCTCGTACGGCACGGGTCCCACGGACGCCGTCAAGGCCCAGAAGCTCGTCAGACCGGGCCCCTTTTCCTGAGTAGGGAAGTCCCCGAACCCCTGGTGTGTTGGAGATTGCGTGACTCAGGTGCCCGACTGGCTCGACACGCTCGCGGCGCAGGCCGTACTCACTTCGGTGCCCGCCGGGCTGCGCCCGCCCGCTGAGGGAGGGCGGCCCGCGGCGGTCCTGCTGCTGTTCGGCGAGGGCCCGCTCGGGCCTGACGTGCTGCTCATCCAGCGCAGCTCGCGCGGACGCAGGCACGCGGGCCAGCCGGCCTTTCCCGGCGGCGGCGTGGACCCGGAGGACGGCGGGCCCGTCGGGGCGGCGCTGCGCGAGGCCGAGGAGGAGACCGGTCTCGATCCACAGGGCGTGACCGTGCTCTGTACGATGCCCGAGCTCTACATCTGGCGCAGCGACAACCGGGTCACACCGGTCGTCGGCTGGTGGCGCACTCCGTCGGCGGTGCACGCGGCCTCGCCCGCCGAGGTGGAGTCCGTGGAGCGGGTGCCGATCGCCGAGCTGGTCGATCCGGACAACCGGTTCACGTTGCGGCATCCGGGCGGCTACGCCGGGCCCGCCTTCCGGGTGCGCGGGATGCTGGTGTGGGGGTTCACCGCGATGGTGCTCGACGGGGTGCTGCGCGAAGGCGGGCTGGAACGGCCGTGGGATCCCGGGCGGGTGGAGGAGATGCCGCCCGACGTCCTGGACATGGCCTCACGGGGCTGAAGCACCGCTTCAGGCGAGCGGGTCCAGGCGGTCCTGATCGCCTGTGGTGAGGGCGACGCCGAGCGAGGCCCAGTCGGCCACGTCGGCGTCACTGTCGGCCGCCAGCGCCCGCAGCGCGTTCAGCCCGGCCCGGTCCGGCGGGTCGCCCAGCACGTGCTGGAGCGCGTACGCGGCGCCGTACCTGACCCGCGGGTCCTCGTGCCCGGCCAGATCCATCACCGACGGTAGCGACCGGGGGTCGGCCAGGTGGCCGAAGGCGATGAGCACCGAGTAGAGCACCATGACGTCGTCCTCGCTGGCCGCCAGGTAGCGCAGGACGGGCAGGATCCGATCCACGTACGCCTCGAGCATGCCCAGGATGTCCACCCCGAGCAGACGCTGGGTGACGTCGTCCGCCGCGCAGAGCCGCCGAGCCTCGATGAAGGACTCAAGATCGCCGCGCTGTCGCAGTACGGAGATCACGTGCCACCGCACCGCCCCGTCGGGGTTGTCGTCGCCGAGAGCTGCTTCGATGAGGCCGCGCACTGTTTCGTCGTTGGGCGGCATGCCGCCCAAGGTAACCAGCGCGTGTCGCCGTCCTGATGAAGACGTGCACACTTGACCGAATCGCTGGTTACCTTTGAAACGTGCGCGGTGATCTGCTTGACCTCATATTGATCGGCCTCGTGATCGCCTTCGGCATCTCGGGTTACCGGCAGGGCTTCATCATCGGTGCCATGAGCTTCGTCGGCTTCGTCGGCGGGGCGGTGCTCGGGGTCTTCATCGCGCCCCCCATCTCCAAGGCCGTCGTCGACGGTGACACGCCGCAGGCGCTGCTGGCCATCGTGATCGTGTTCCTGGCCGCGACGATCGGCCAGTTCGCCTCCTCGACGATCGGCGCCGTGGTGCGTAGCCACGTCACCTGGGAGCCGGCCAAGGTCGCGGACGCGGTCGGCGGTACGTTCGCCAGCGCGCTGTCCGTGCTGGTGATCGCCTGGCTGATCGGCTCGCTGATCGTGTCGACGGCGTTCACCCCGCTCGTCGACCAGGTGAAGAACTCCATGCTGCTCACCACGGTCGACGACTCGATCCCGCAGACCGCGCGCAACTGGCAGCAGCCGTTCAAGAAGTTCATCGACCGGTCGGAGTTCCCGCCGGTGTTCGACGCCATCGGCGCGGGGCAGCTCGTCGACGTGCCGCCGCCGGCGCGCAGCATCCTCCAGGGCGCCAAGCTCGAACGGGCGCAACGGGCCATCGTCAAGGTCCAGGGCAACGCCGAGAGCTGCAACAAGCTCATCGAGGGCACCGGCTTCGTCTACGCCAAGGACCGGATCATGACCAACGCGCACGTGGTCGCCGGCGTGACGCGTGACCTGCAGGTCCTCGCCTACGACAACAAGCGCCACCCGGCCACCGTCGTGCGCTACAACCCGCAGCGCGACATCGCCATCCTGTACGTGCCGGGGCTGGGCCTGCCGCAGCTCTCCTTCGACGGCGAGGCGGAGAAGGGCGAGAACGCCATCGTCGCCGGGTTCCCCAAGGGCCAGGGCTTCACTGCCGAGCCCGCCCGCATCCGCAGCCAGCTCAACGCCGAGGGCCCCGACATCTACCGCAGCCGCAACGTCACCAGGAAGGTCTACGCGATCCGCGGCAAGGTGCTGCCCGGCAACTCCGGCGGCCCGCTCCTGACCGTCAACGGCCAGGTGTTCGGCGTCGTCTTCGCCGCCGCGGTCAGCCAGGAGGACACGGGCTACGTACTGACGGCCAACGAGGTCAGGCCAGACGCCGACCAGGGCCGAAACGACACCACCCCGGCAGGCACGCAGGAGTGCGACTAGTCAGGCAGCCGACTGAGGATCAGCTCGATGGCCTGCGCCGGGTCGCTGTCGTCGCTCAGCCCCGACGCCGCCCGTCCCACCGAGTCGTACGGCATCCCGTACGACTGCACGCGCGCGGCCCCCCGGCTGAAGAGGGTCAGCGCCCCGCGCCCGTTGCCGCGCTGCAGGTGCGTCAGCCCGACGCAGATCTGCGCCAGCCCCTGCCACAACTCGCGCTCGTCGTCGGGGGCGCATTTCCAGCGGCCCTCGAACACCTCGTGGGCGTTGAACGGCAGGCCCTCGCTCAGGAAGCGGCGCCCGTCGGACAGGGCCTGCGGCGTGGTGGGCGCGTAGTCGTCGGGCACTCGGTCCACACCGGTCGAGCCGTAGGGCATCGGCCGGCCGTAGGCGTCGCGTGGCCGGGCGTTGCGCGGCTTGCCTTCGGGGTCGCGGTCTCTCATCGGCCAGGCTCCGAATCGGACAGCCAGCCGATCAGCTCGGCGTCGAACACGTCGGGGGTCTCCTCGTGGGGGAAGTGGCCTGCGCCCTCGATCAGCCGCCACCGGTATGGGGCGGCCACGTAGCGACCCGAACCGAGGGCCGTACGGGGCAGCACCCGGCGGTCGAGGGCGCCGTGCAGGTGCAGGGTGGGGGCCTCGATCTGGGCGCGCATCGTCCTGGCGAAACGCAGCCCGTCGGGGCGGAACTGGGAGCGGCCGAACCAGCGGTGATACTCCAGCGCGCAGTGGGCGACGGTCGGGATGCGGATCGCCTCGCGATAGACGCCGGCGGTCTGCTCGTCCGGCCAGCCGGGCCCCGACCAGGCGTCGAGCATCCTGCCGACCAGCGAGCCGCCGTTACGGGTGAGCCGGTGTTCGGGCAGAAACGGCAGCTGGTAGCCGATCGCCGGGCTGGTCGCCCTCAGCTGGCCGAACGGGTCGGTCAGCAGCGACCTGCGCATCCGCAGGGGGTGCGGCGCGGACACGGTGACCAGACGGTGTACGCACTTGGGGTCGAGCACCGCCATCGTCCAGGCGAGCAGCCCGCCCCAGTCGTGGCCGACCACGATGGCCCCGGTCTCGCCGAGCGCCCGGATCAGGCCGCTGGCGTCGCCGGCCAGTGTGGGCAGGTCATAGCCGCGCGGCGGCTTGTCGCTGCCGCCGTAGCCACGCAGGTCCACCGCGGCCGCGCGGTATCCCGCCGCCGACAGCGCCCGCAGCTGGTTGCGCCATGTCCACCAGAACTGCGGGAACCCGTGCAGCAGCAGGACCAGCGGCCCTTCACCTGCCTCCACGACATGGAAGCGGGTGCCGCCGGCGTGCACCTGCCGGTGCTTCCACGGTCCCTCGATCTGGACGACCGACTCGTCAGGTGCCATCACTGGTCACCGGCTCTATCTCCTTCTCCGGACTGGCGATCTCCTTGAGTCCCTTGATCGACCTGGCCGTACGCTTCATCCCGGCCAGCCCCTTAAGCCTACGGATTCCGATGAACACCAGCAGCCCGGCCACCAGCAGATAGAAGACGGTGACGATGAGGAAGGCCGCCCAGTTCGGCAACCATTGGGCGAGCACGAAGGCGATCGTGAACGAGGCCAGGATCAGGCACAGGTGCGCCATGAAGGCGGCGGCGGCGAACAGGCCGCCGGCCGTGCCGACCCGCTTGGCGTCGAACCTGAACTCGGCCTTGGCCAGCTCGATCTCCGAGCGGATCAGGGTCGAGATGTGATCGCTCGCCTGGGCGACCAGCGAGCCCAGGGATTCTTCCTCGGGAGTCTGGGGCATGAACGTCTCCTATCGAGGCCTGGTGGCCGTGTCATACATCATCCAGCGCGATGCGCCGCTTGCGCATCCGTACGTGAAGCAGTAGCGCCGCCAGGACGGACGCGGTGAGGCTGGCAAAGAGGATCCCGGTCGTCACAGCGTCGACCCGCTCCTGGTCGGCGCCGAACGCCAGATCGCCGATCAGCAGCGACACCGTGAACCCGATCCCGGCCAGCAGCGACACCGCCGCCATGTCCCGCCAGTGGAGCTCTTTGGACAGTTTCGCCAGGCCAAGCCGTACAGACAGCCAGGCACCGCCGAACACACCCACAAACTTCCCGATCACGAGCCCGGCTATCACTCCCAGAACTACCCGATCGGAGAAGATACCGCCGATGCTGGAGCCGTCGAGCTTCACCCCCGCCGACAGGAACGCGAAGACCGGCACCGCGAGGCCCGCGGAGACGGGGCGGAGATAGTGGTCGGCGGCCTCCGCCGGGGAGCGGGTCTCGTGCTCTCGCGTCGTGACGCGGGTGAGCAGGCCGAGCGCCACTCCGGCCACTGTCGCGTGCACGCCACTGGCCTCCACCGCGTACCAGGCGCCTACGGCCAACGGCAGGTACATCCACAGCCGCCCGGCGCCCGAGCGCTGCAGGACCCAGTAGACGGCGATCAGGGCGGCGCCGGCCAGCAGCATGAGGAGGTTCAGATGGGCGGTGTAGAAGGCGGCGATGATGGAGATGGCGCCGAGGTCGTCGACGACCGCACTGGTCAGCAGGAACGCCCGCAACGCCGGAGGCATCGAGCTCGCGGTCACCGCCAGCACGGCGAGCGCGAAGGCGATGTCGGTGGCGGTGGGAATCGCCCAGCCACGCGCCGCGCCCGGCGCTCCCCAGCTCACCGCGAGGTACACGAGCGCGGGCACGACCATGCCGCAGAGGGCGGCGAAGATGGGCAGCGCGGCCTTGCGCAGGTTGGCCAGCTCCCCGTGGACGAACTCCTCCTTGACCTCCAGCCCCGCCACGAAGAAGAAGATCGTCAGGAGGCCGTGCTGCGCCCACTCGTAGAGCTCCATCGGGCCGAGCGCGGTGTGCTGGAGCGCGGTGTAGCCCTCATGAGAGACGTTCGCCCAGATCAGCGCGGCGACCGTGGCCGCCAGCATGACGATGCCGCCGATCGTCTCGGCGCGCAACGCCTCGGCCACGGTACGGGCGTAGCGAACGGTCGGTTGGAAAGGCCACATTTCGGCGGTTGGGCGCACGGGGTCTCCTCTGGCGGCTGTCGCGAGGATCGCTTCCCCGTGACGCCGACCCGACTTCCCGGCACACCGATATCCACCCTAACCCGGTAACCGGCCAAGCCAGTCCGGTAACCGGCCAAGAACCCGCACGTCACGGCGACCGACCCCGTGCGGGCTCAGCGGCCGTTTCCCTGGAGGCCACCCGCCACGTACGGCGGGTGGCGCCAGGTTGGCCGTGCCGTAAAGCAGCCTTCGCTTTTTACGTCCGCTCTCCCTGAGGCCGCCCGCCGTGTGCGGCGGGCGGCATCGGGTCGGTCCCCAGAGGCCGCCCGCCACCTACGGCGGGTGACCTCAGATCGCCGTCCCGTAGAGGAGCGGGTCTCGCCTTTCGCCCTTCGTTTCCCCCGTCAGTCCTCGCTCTTCGCCGACGGGAGCTTCTCCGAGATGAGGTCCATCACCGTGCTGTCGGCCAGCGTCGTGACATCCCCCACGCTCCGGTTCTCCGCGACGTCCCGGAGCAGCCGCCGCATGATCTTCCCCGAGCGGGTCTTGGGCAGCTCCGGCACCACCAGGATCTGGCGCGGCTTGGCGATGGGCCCGAGCGCCTTGGCCACGTGGTTGCGCAGCTCAGAGGCGATGTCGGCGCCCTCCTCCGCGGCCCCGCGCAGGATCACGAACGACACGATGGCCTGCCCGGTCACCGGGTCGGTCGCGCCCACGACGGCCGCCTCGGCGACCTTCGGGTGGCTCACCAGCGCGCTCTCCACCTCCGTCGTGGAGATGTTGTGGCCCGAGACGAGCATGACGTCGTCGACGCGGCCGAGCAGCCACAGGTCGCCGTCGGAGTCCTTCTTGGCGCCGTCGCCGGGGAAGTACATGCCCTCGAACCGGCTCCAGTACGTGTCGATGTAGCGCTGGTCGTCGCCCCAGATCGTCCGGAGCATGGACGGCCACGGCTCGCGTACCACGAGGAAGCCGCCGCCCCCGTCGGGCACGCTGTTGCCCTGGTCGTCGACCACGTCGGCGCTGATGCCCGGCAGCGGGCGCATCGCGGCGCCCGGCTTGCCGCTGGTGACGCCCGGCAGCGGGCTGATCATGATGGCGCCGGTCTCGGTCTGCCACCAGGTGTCGACGACCGGGCAGCGGTTGTCGCCGATGTGCTCGCGGTACCAGACGTACGCCTCGGGGTTGATGGGCTCGCCGACCGAGCCGAGGATGCGCAGGCTGGACATGTCGTACTTGGCGGGGATGTCGTCACCCCACTTCATGAACGTCCGGATCGCCGTGGGGGCGGTGTAGAGGATCGTGATCTTGTACTTCTGCACGATCTCCCAGAACCGGCCCCGGTGCGGGGTGTCCGGAGTGCCCTCGTAGATGACGCTGGTCGCGCCGTTGGCGAGCGGGCCGTACACGATGTAGGAGTGTCCGGTCACCCAGCCGATGTCGGCGGTGCACCAGTAGATGTCGGTCTCCGGCTTGAGGTCGAAGACCGCGTGGTGCGTCCAGGCCGTCTGGGTCAGGTATCCGCCCGAGGTGTGCAGGATGCCCTTGGGCCGGCCGGTGGTGCCGCTGGTGTACAGGATGTACAGGGGGTCCTCGGCGTCGTGCGGCTCGGCGGTGTGCTGGTCGCTCTGCCGCTCGACCAGGTCGTGCCACCACACGTCCTTGTCGTTCGTCGCCACGTCCTGACCGGTACGCCGTACGACCAGGACGTGCTCGACCTGCGGGCACTCGGCGACGGCCTCGTCCACGGTCGGCTTGAGCGCCGAGGGGGCGCCGCGGCGGTAGCCGCCGTCGGCCGTGATGACCACCTTGGCGTCGGCGTCGTCGATGCGGCTCTTCAGCGCGGTCGCCGAGAACCCGCCGAACACCACCGAGTGCACCGCGCCGATCCTGGCGCAGGCCAGCATCGCGATCGGCAGCTCGGGGATCATCGGCATGTAGACGGCGACCCGGTCGCCCTTGCGTACGCCGAGCTCCAGCAGGGCGTTGGCGGCCTTGCTGACCTCGGACTTCAGGTCGTTGTACGTCAGGGTGCGGGTGTCGCCCTCGGGCTCACCCTCCCAGTGGTAGGCGACCTTGTCGCCGCGACCCTCTTCGACGTGGCGGTCCACGCAGTTGTAGGCGACGTTCAGCTCGCCGCCGACGAACCATTTGGCGAACGGCGCGTTCCACTCAAGCGTGGTCTCCCACCGCTTGGCCCAGGTCAGCCGGTCGGCCGCACTCTCCCAGAACGCGAGCCGGTCGGCCGACGCCTCGGCGTACGCGGCGGAGGTCACGTTCGCCGCGGCCGCCAGGTCGGCCGGCGGTGCGAACCGGCGGTTCTCCTGCAGCAGGTTCGACAACGCCTGGGGCTCGTTGCCAGGGGTTTCCGGGGCCACCTCGTGCTCCTTCTAGGGCCAGATCGGACAGGTCGTGTCCCACTCCACCAGCTCACGTGCTCCGCACACAAGAGGTCTAGACAGGTCTGTACATGTGGCGCCGCGTGGGTGATCCAGTTATCAACGGGACTAACAACTGCTATTGAACTGTTGTCATTTTGGCACCACACCAATATGGAACGGGCCAATGGGTGGGTTTATTGGGTCCCCCGCTAGGGTGGAATGCCGTGAGTGATCCACTGGCTGTCATCGCGGCACTTCCCGGCGTTCCCGAGGCTGTGGAGGAGGCCAGGCAGGCCGTCGACGGGCTCTATCGCCATCGCGTCCTGCGCCGCGCGAGCCCGTCGGTCTCGGCCGAGTCGTCCCTGCGCGGGGCGCGGGCGTCGGCGGCCATCGAGGGCGTCGACATACCTCTGGACGAGCTGCGCCGGGGTTCGATCGAGGACCCCGTCGTCCAGGGCGCCCTGCGAGCGTCGGCGGAGCTGGGCCGGTTGGGCGCCACTTGGCGCAAGGCCCCCCGCCAGGTGCTCGCCCGCCTGCACACGGTCGCCGCGGCCGGCCTCACGGACTCACTCGGCCGCCCGCGCACCCAGGACCAGGAGTTGGCGGCCCGCCTGGAGAGCCTGTTCGGGCTGCTCGAAGCGCCGACGAAGGCACCCGCGCTCGTGCTGGCCGCCGTCGTTCACGCGGAGCTGGCCGTGCTGAGTCCTTTCGGTACGGCCGACGGTGTCGTCGCGCGCTCGGCCGAACGGCTCACGCTGGTGGAGTACGGGCTCGACCCGAAGTCGCTGGTGGCCGTCGAGGTGGGGCATCTGGAGCTGCCTTATGCCGATGGCCTGCGGGCTTACCTGACGGGGTCACCCGAGGGGGTGGCGGAGTGGGTACGACATTGTGCCGCCGCGGTCACCCTCGGCGTACGCGAGACGACCGCGATCTGCGAGGCGCTGCAGAGGGGTTGAGCTGGAAGAGGGGCTGGTCAGCGAGGCGCTGACCTGCGCGGTGCCACGGAAGGGTCGATCTTGGGGCGCCGTAAGGGTCCTGACATAGCTGACGGCGTCTCAGTCATGAGACGCCGTCTGCCGATACGTCACACCGGGTTACCAAGCGTGCACCTCTATTCGTCGGAGCGGGACAAGCCCGTCACGACGCGCCTCCCGCGGCTGGTCGCGCGTGGGTGCCTGGTTGACGCACCCGGACAAGTGGTCCGTGTCCCCTTTGTACGACGGATCCGCCCTGATGGGAACCCCTAGGACCAAGACCTTTACCGGTGCGGGGCTCTCCGGGGGTGAAGATTTCGGGGGCTCGTGGGTTTTGTTACGGTTATCAACCTGTGACGATCACGCAGAGTGATCTGCTTTATGTGATCGTTATGGGGGCACGAAAAAAACTTGGCGAAAATGCGAGATTGCTCCTCGACGAAACTCGAGTCGATCGGGCAGCATACGGGGGTATCTCCGGAAACTGGGGCGACTGTGCATGGGTTTGGTTTGCCAGTCTCTTGCCATGCTCCGGTCAAGTGATGAAAGCTTTCTTCTGAAACGGGACCGGCTCTACCCCCCCGGAGCCGGACCGATCAGGCGACCCCCGCTCTCCCCCCCGGCGGGGGTCGCCCCATTTCTACCCGGGTCCCTCTGCGCCTGGATCCGCCCTGAGGGCCGCGCGTCGTCGCACAGGGGCTCCCGTTATCCACAGGGGTTTCCCACCTCTAGCCCCGTCATCCACAGAACCGCGTTCGGTGGCCCGCCGCCCCACCCTCGCGACGCATGGTGTACCTCCCGACCCGCAGATCAGGAGGCCCCTCATGCACCGCCCACTGGTCATCACCGAAGACCGCGACCTGCTCGACGACCTCGTCCGCGTGGCCGCCGCAGCGGGAGCCCAGCTCGACGTGGCCCACGCCCCGGCCCACGCGCGCCCTTTCTGGAACCTCGCGCCCCTGGTGGTGATAGGCGGCGACCTGGCTGACGCGGTGGCCGCCACCTCACCACCCGCCCGAGACGGCGTGCTCCTGGTCACCCGCGGTCCTGAAGATCCCGACAGCTGGCGACGATGTGTGGCCGTGGGCGCCCAGGCCGTCGTCGACCTGCCGGGAGGTGAGCGGCGCCTGGTGGAGGAGTTCGCCGACGCCATGGAGCCCGATCCCCGCTCCGGCGTCGTGCTCTGCGTCATCGGCGGCCGGGGCGGGGTGGGGGCGAGCGTCCTGGCGGCCTGCCTGGCCCTGCGCGCCTCCGGCGACCGCCTGCGCACACTGCTGATCGACGCCGACCCGCTGGGCGGCGGCATCGACGCGTTGCTGGGGCAGGAGGAGGCCACCGGCGCCCGCTGGGGAGACCTGGTGGCCCGCGAAGGCCGGGTCGGCTCGGCAGCCCTGCGGGCCGCGCTGCCCGCGTTCGGCGACCTGACGGTCCTGTCCTTCCACCGCGGAGAGGTGCGGGCGATCCCCGCCCAGGCCATGCGCTCGGTGCTGGAAGCCGGACGCCGCGGCTTCGACGTGGTGGTCGTCGACCTCCCACGCCACCTCGACCCCGCCGCCGTCGAGGCACTGACCAGGGCGAGCGGCACGCTGCTCGTGGCCATGGCGGACGTACGCGGCGTGCTGGCGGCCGCTCAGGTCCTCACAGCGGTAAACCAGCACACCTCGGACATTCGCGCGGTCATCCGTCCCGGAATCCTCGACGACGCCGTGGTGGCCAGTTCCCTCGGCATCCCCTCCGCCGGCCACCTGCCCGAGCAGCCCCGCCTCCCCACCACCCTCAATCGCGGCGAACTCCCCAAACTCGGCCCCCGCACCGTCCTCGGCGCCCTCTGCACCTCCCTCCTACGCGACCTGCTCCCATCGTGACCAGCCAGACGAACCTCCAGCACTCCCTGCGCCATGACAGGTCCGCTGTTCACGGTCCTCGGCCGGCCCCAATGAGAAGCGCGTCAGCGTCCGGATCCGTGCCCTCGCCCTCGCCCTCGCCCTCGCCCTCGCCCTCGCCCTCGCCCACGTCCACGTCCACGTCCACGCCCTCGCCTACGTCCACGTCCACGCCGCCGAAACCCACGCCGCCGCCCTGCGCGTGGGCGTCCGTGCACGTACCCAGGTCCCTATGCGCCGGGCTGCCGGAGCGGACAGAGGTGAGCCCATGAATGTAGGAGGTCAGCCCATGAACGCAGGAGGCGTGTCACCCGAGCTGATCGAGGCCGTCCGCGTACGGCTGGCACGGACCGGCGTCGAGCCCAGCGCCGCCCAGGTGGCAGTAGCCCTACGAGCCGAAAAATCCGTATACGGCGACGCGGAGATCCTCGCCGTTGCCCGATCCCTCTGCGCGGACCTCATAGGAGCCGGCCCACTGGAGCCCCTCCTGGCGGAGCCCGACGTCACTGACGTCCTGGTAAACGGCTCTCGCGAGGTCTGGGTGGACGACGGCCACGGTTTGCGCAGAACCCAAGTGACGTTCGCCGACGACGGCGCCGTCCGCAGACTGGCCCAACGCCTGGCCGCCGCCGCGGGCAGACGCCTGGACGACGCCTCGCCGTACGTGGACGCCAGGCTGGCCGGAGGCGTACGCCTGCACGCCGTGCTCCCACCGATCGCCTCAGGCGGCACCTGCGTGTCGCTGCGCCTGCCACCGAGACGTACATTCACGCTGCCCGACCTCGTGGCGGCGGGCACGATCCCGCAGTCGGCGATACCGTTGCTGACGGCCATCGTGACGGCCAGGCTGGCGTTCCTGGTCACAGGTGGCACCGGCACAGGCAAGACAACGCTCCTGTCCGCGCTGCTGTCACTGGCCGATCCGAGTGAACGCCTGCTGCTCGTAGAAGACTCGGCCGAACTCCGCCCGCTCCACCCTCACGTGGTACGTCTGGAGTCCCGTCCGTCAAACCTCGAAGGCGCCGGCGGTGTCGGCCTACGAGACCTGGTACGCCAGGCCCTGCGCATGCGTCCCGACCGAGTCGTGGTCGGCGAGGTCAGGGGCGCAGAGGTAGTGGACCTGCTGGCCGCACTGAACACCGGCCACCAGGGCGGCTGCGGCACTCTGCACGCCAACACGGCCGCCGACGT
This sequence comes from Nonomuraea sp. CA-143628, assembly GCF_050942315.1. Lineage (NCBI taxonomy): Bacteria > Bacillati > Actinomycetota > Actinomycetes > Streptosporangiales > Streptosporangiaceae > Nonomuraea > Nonomuraea sp. CA-143628. The sequence goes on along the minus strand of NZ_CP192072.1, from coordinate 12,993,004 downwards.
ACCACCCCGGCTGGAAGCGCTGGGCTGCGCGGCGGGCTTGAGCAGGGAGGCCGTGCACAGCCAACTCGCCGCCGCCCTCGATGTGGTCATCCACCTGACCCGCAACCACTCCGACGGCCGCCGCCGCGTAGCGGAGATCTGCCTCCTGTCGAGAACCCCGACCGGCTTCGTCGAATCCTTGCCCGCCCTGACCTTCGACGCGCACGGCCGACCCCAAACCGGCCCGGGATACAACACCCTGGCGCAGAGAACGCCTCCGTAACCCCACGGGGTGCCGCAAACGACCGATTTCGCCAACGAACACCTGTCGAACGCCGTGCGTGCGCCCATCCCCTCTGCCCCCGCACCACGGCCGCAAGCTGACACGCCACCAACCCCACCGCCAAACCCCCAACCTCACCGGCCCCCAACCCCACCAGCCCGAACCCGCTTATCTACCCACCCATCCCTACTCGCCCGATTCCATCCACCCACCTGTACTTCCACCGGTGAGCTGCACCCGAGCAGACCCGCGACAAGCGAACGGAGGCCCCAACCCGTGATCGCAGCCCTGGTAGCCGCATTGTCCACAGCAACCGCTGTATGGCTGTGGACCGGCCCGAACACCGCGACAGCCCGCCTCAACAGGCTGACCTCAGTCCGCGAGCCATTCCAGCAGCGATCCATAAAGCACCTGATCACCCGCTCCAGCCCAGCCCGTCGCGCCGACGCCTGGCGTCAGGCATCGATCGAACTCTGCCAAGCCCTCTCAGCCGAGCTGTCCGCAGGCCGTACCCCAGGCGAAGCCCTCACCAGAGCGATCACCGCAGTCGACTTCCCCGACCCGGAAGCCCTACGCCCGGTGATGGCGGCGGCAAGAGACGGCGGCGACGTGTCCACGGCCCTCCTGTCAGCGGCCCCCCAGCAGGGCGGCGAGGGATTACGCCGCCTCGCCGCCTGCTGGAACGTCAGCGTGACCGTAGGCGCTGGACTGGCAGCCCTCGTCGAGCGCGTCGGCAGCACGTTACGTTCAGCCCAAGCCCACCGCCGGGACGTCACGGCGCAACTGGCAGGCCCACGCACCACCGCGAGAATGCTGGCCACGCTCCCTGTCCTGGGCCTCCTCATGGGAAGCGCGCTGGGCATGCGCCCGCTCGCCTTCCTCTTCGGTAGCCTTCCCGGCCTCGCCTGCCTCACGGCCGGAATCGCCCTCGACGCCTGCGGCCTGTGGTGGACCCACCAGATGGCAACCCGCGCCGAAAACTCATAGCGACGCCCCGCTCCACCACCGCCCGCCCGGATCTCCGTCGGACGATCACGCTGCTACCTCAGGTGATCACGCCGCTCCGTCGGACAATCACGCTGCTACCTCAGGTGATCACGCGGCTGACTCGGGTGATCGCACGGCTCCCTCAGATGATCGCGCGGCGCAACCGACCGGAACGGACCCCAGACGATGTTCGAGCTGCTCTCCGCAGTCTGTGCCTGCGTGGCGACCTGGCTGTGGATCCCCCCGACAACTCCGGCCGAACGCCTGACCCGCCTGCTATCACCAGAAGCCGCCACCCAACCCGGGCCGAGGGCAGGCATACCTCTACACCCACCCGCAGGGCACCTGCACCCACCCAGAACACACCGACTCCCGAACTCAGGCTCCACATACCCGGATGCCGACACATTCGCCCCACCGGCCTGGCTCGATCACCCCGCGACCTCACCCCGCCGCATCAACCGCCGCACGCTGGTCGGAGCACTCGGGACCGCCCTCATCACCGCCCTACTCATCGGCGGAGGAGCCGGACTGATAGCCGCCCTGATCGTCACCCCCATCGTCGGCATGGTCCTGCACAGACAAGTCGACCCGGAAACCCGCCGAGACAGCAAACAGATCACCACTGACCTGCCGTTCGCCGCCGACCTGATGGCAGCTAGCCTCCTCGCCGGGCAGCCGGTCAGCGCAGCCACCGAGATAGCGGCTGGCGCGCTGGGCGGCCCGCTCGGCCAGCGCCTGTCGTGGGTGAGCCGGCAACTCCGACTGGGCGCCGACCCCGACCCCACCTGGGCCTTCCTCGCCCAAGAACCCGCCACCGCACAACTGTCACGAGCGATGAGCAGAGCGGCTCAGACCGGCGCCCCGGTGGCCGACGTCCTGACGCGCCTGGCCGACGACGCCCGCCAATCCACCCACGCCACGTCTGTGGCCGCAGCCAGGAGCGTCGGCGTGAAGGCGGTAGCACCCCTCGGCCTCTGCTTCCTGCCGGCCTTCGTCCTCCTCGGCATCATCCCCGTCGTGGCCGGCCTCGCCACCGCCATCACCATCCCCTAACACCTAATAACCCCATCGCCGAAATGTCGGACGGGGGATTGGTTTCGGATACGAGCCAGCCGGAAGTTGCCGCTCCAAGGCACTTGAGCCAGGTGTCAATGGGAGTAGGTCCGCCAGGTCCTGTGAGCGGACCTAGCTATCAACTCGGGCGATCAGTTACCCATCACTTACTTGACGGCCGGTTAGCACGCTAGCTTGCCTTACGGCAGGTAAGTAGCAGAGGAAAGGATCATTGCCATGCTCGTCAAGCAGACCCACACCTTGGACGTGCCCGGTGCCCGCCTCCATTACCAGGTGCGCGGGCAAGGGCCCGCGCTCCTGCTGATCCCTGGAAGCAACGGCGACGCCGACCTGTTCGACGCCGTCGCGGACCTGCTCGCCCCTCGTTACACCGTCATCAGCTACGACCGGCGCGGGTTCTCCAGGAGCACCTTGAACGGATCATTCGACAACAGCGCATGGGACGAGACTCACGTCAACGACGCGCGTCGCCTACTACGGGCGGTCGCAGGGGGCCCGGCGTATGTTTTCGGCAGCAGCGCGGGTGCGGTCATCGGACTCGCGCTGATCAGCGAGAGCCCAGGCCTGGTCACCAGGTTGATCGCCCACGAGCCACCTCTGGCGGAGGTGCTGGCCGATGCCGCCAGGTGGCGGGCGTTCTTCCAGGAGGTGTACGACACCTACCGGCGTGACGGCGCGGAACCGGCGATGCGGATGTTCATGACCGGCATCGGCCTGAACGCGCTCCAGCGCCCAGCTGCCATCGACCCCGAACTGATCCGCCGCTTGTCGGTCAATATCGGCTTCTTCCTTGATCACGAAGTACGGCAGGCGCCCGGCTACCGCCCCGATCTGGCGGCCCTGGACGCCCAGCGGGCCCGGATCGTCCCGATCGGCGGCCGGGACTCTCGCCAGCACTTCCCCTACCGTCCCATCCTCGCCCTGGCCGACCGCTGGGGGACACCCGTGACCGATTTCCCGGGCGACCACACCGGCTACTGGTCCCAGCCCGGTGAGTTCGCCGCCGCCCTCATCGACGTTCTGACCAGACCGACGACCTAGCGGCCACCGAATCGGGAAAGGCTGACCAGCCCACTGGTCCATAGCTCCACCTCATGGACCTCCGCCGACATCGACCCACGAGACCTCCGCTGAAGCTCACTCGCACGCGGAAAAGGGCTAGCTGTCGACGATCACACCTCCGACCGCAGTGCGGCCGGCCGGGGCGGCGACGAGCTCGACCGTGATGGTGTCGCGCAGGTGCGTTCCGAGGACGTCGGCGACGGCGTCGGTGACGGTCCGTACCAGCTTGGCGATGAGCTCGCCGCTGTCGGGGCGGGTGAACGCCGCCTCGCGGATACCGAACATGATCGCGGGTGGCGCCTCGTCGGCGGGCTTGCCCCGCAGGCCCCACCGTCCGGCGGGTACGCCGTCGAGGTGGATGACCGCGACGTCGCGCGCCCACTCGCCGTATACGTCGACCACCGCTTCGGTCAGCGCGGCAATGAGGGCCGTTTCGTTGCCCTGCAGCTGCGGCTCCAGGACGCGGACAGTCAGATGTGGCACTATAAGCCTCCTATTTGTTCTCAAACTAGCTTTAATGTCAAAGGTAATGGGTGAAGTACCAGATGGTCAACAACGCGGACGGCATGACCACCGATCAGGCGGTGCGGTCCATGCTGCTGCTGATGCCGAGGATGGTCGGGCGGGCCAAGCGGCTGCCCGTCCCAGAGGCGCTGCGGACGCTCGACCTCGCGCCCCGCCACTTGTCGCTGCTGGCCTACCTGCAGTACGACGGCTGTCTCACGGTGAGCCAGCTGGCGGAGCGGCTGGAGATCGCTCCGACGACCGTCAGTCTCATGGTGGGCGACCTGTCTCGCCGAGGTGTCCTGACACGGGAAGAGGACGATGCCGACCGGCGACGACGGGTCGTCGCAATCGCACCGCAGTACGTCGAGCCGATCCGCGAATGGCTGTCGGGCAGCGCGCTGGCATGGACTGAGGTTTTGGCCGACCTCACGTCGGCCGAGCGCGCCACGATCGTGCGGACGATGCGTGCGTACGAGGCCGCCTTGGGCAAGCGGATGCAGTCCCTCCAGAAAAGCGCACCCGACTCGTAGGGCCGCTCTGCGCGCCGCTGAGGTCGCTGGGTGTTCCCATGGTCTGTCGGGTACGCGAACGCCTGCGCGCTCATTCGGACGGCATGAACGTGCGCGGGGGCGGCTGCTGCGCACCTACGCGTGCTGGATCGATGTCGGGAACACGCGGAGAGATCAGCTATCGCAACGACGGGCGGAGAGATCAGCTATCGCAAATACCGGCAGAGTGCCGGTAACCCCCCCCGGTTGGTCGGCTGATTGTGGATGGTCCAACGTTTTCCACAGAACGGCGTTCGGGTCATCGGCCGCGTGCGGCCTTGGGCCACTGTTGGACCCACGCCGGACGACACCCGGCTCCGATCACCTGGAGGCACCATGCGCCCTGCGGCAACCACTCCGAACGCCGCCGCCACACCGTCACAAGACCGGCCGATCGCCACACCGTCACGAGACCGGCGGATCGTCACACCGTCACAGGACCGGCGGATCGTCGCACCGTCACAAGATCGGCCGATCACCAAAGCGGCCAGCCCAGCCGTCCGCCACCACGGCTGGCTCGCCGACAGATGGGCCCGTTGTTCAGGACGACACCGCGAGCGCGGCATGTCCACAGCCGAATATGCCGTGGGCACGATTGCCGCATGCGCCTTCGCGGCGCTGCTGTTCAAGGTGGTCAACAGCCCCGAGGTGCATGAGATGCTCTCGAAGCTCATCGACAAGGCGCTCAACACAGCCGGATGACCCCGCCCCAAGCTGCGACCTCCAAGCGCGCGAAGCGGCCGACATCACCTATGAGACGGTCGGCCTCGCACGTGAAGCGATCCGTAGCGCGTCGTAAACGGTCGACAGCAGGTCCGAGGCGGCCGGTGTCGCCCGTGAAGCGATCCGTTTCGCGTCGCAAGTGGCCGACATCGCGGCTGAAGCGGCGGTCGATGTCGCGCGGCTCCGTGACCGCCGAGACCGCTATGGTCCTGCCCGCGCTCATGGTCGTCCTGGCCGCCGCATTGTGGGCGATCCAAGCAGTCGGGGTCCAGCTGGAATGCGTCGACGCGGCCCGCGCCGCAGCCCGGGCCGCAGCCAGAGGCGAGCCACTGGATGAAGTCCGCGAACTCGTACGATCCGCCACCCGCTCCAACGCACAGGTGGACATCAGCCGCAGCCCGGAGAGCACAAAAGTAGAGATCTCGGTGGAGGTACGACCAGCATGGGGAGCGTCCCTGCCCGCAGTACAAGTAGCCGCCACCGCGACGGCCGACACGGAATCATGACGCGCCGGCGCACCTCGGCGACGAAGGATCGAGCCGCAACGTTCGCCAAGGGAGCAGACCGGGGTTCCGCGACGCTGTGGGGCGTCGCGCTCATGGGCTTGCTCATGACGGTTGCCACGGCCCTTGCCACCGTGGGCTCAGTACGCGTCGCTCGCCATCACGTACACGACGCAGCTGATCTGAGCGCGCTGGCGGCGGCGAGGCTGGCAATTCTCGACCCCCGGGCAGCCTGCGACAGAGCGAAGACCATAGCCGCGAAAAACGGCGCCCACCTCCTCCAATGCACGCTCACAGGTGAAATCGCGGATGTCCGAACCTCGCTGACCATCACCCTGCCCGCCTTAGGAACCCGAACCCTGACGGGCAGGGCCCGCGCCGGCCCAAGCGGGTACGCGGACGTCCGTACCCGCTCGGCCGGGATAGGGACGTCCGTACCCGCTCGGCCAGGGCGACCTCCTTGGTGACCCCGTGCGTACATGGGGCAAGGCCTTGTCCGGCCGTTCTCCTGGCCGGTCAGATCCTCGTGCCACTGAGCAACAGGAAGAGCGGCACGCGGCGGCGGCGCGCCAACTCGGCCGAGTCGCCGTCGAACCGCTCTTCCTGCGGGGCGCACTCACGCAGAGCTGACAGTGCGAACCCGGCGCTCATCAGCACATTTACATAGTCCTCAACAGTCCGATGAAACCAGACGACACTGCCGCCCAACCAGTTGCGCTGCCGTGGACCCTTGAGGAAGTAGTCGTCGACGATCCAGTTCGTGCGCTGCTTCCCCGTCCCGGCGTCGTATGAGCTGATAACGGGATGAACAACCGAAAGAACGATGCGCCCACCAGGCGAAAGGCATGCCTGGTATGCCGTCAGCACGGCCTCCAGATCCTCGACGTAGTGCAGGGCCAGGCGAGAAATGATCAGATCAAACGATGACGGCGGAGCGGAAAAATCCTCTATGTCCGCATGCTCAGCTCGCCCACAGGTGTCACGAAGGGTCGCGCCGGCCGCCTCCACCATGGCTGCCGAGCCATCCAGGCCCAGGTAGCTGCGGCAGCCTGAGTCCAGCAGAGTCCGCCCGATGGCCGCATCCCCACAGCCGAGATCCAAAACGCGCAGACCAGTGACCGTGCCAAGGACATCCAGTAGCGCTGGCTCCTCCATGACGTGGTTTGGGCTCGTTACTCCACTGTGCCGATGGTCGCGATACCTCTGGGAGATCTTGGGTGAGTCGTAGAAGGAGCCACCACGCTGGGATGCAGCAGTCACGATGCGGAGTTTGACATGTTCCTCGCCCTGAAGAGGCGAAGATTCCCGTGCTACTCACGCAGCAGTCCATGCTGCGCAAGCAGCACGAGCTGTGGAGCAGGATGCTTGACGCTTCACCGACCCGTAGCGGCAAGTCTCCACGTCCTGTCACCGCCCGTCCGGTGGCCTCGTCGTACCGATGAATCCAGGAAGTGACCTCACAGCCAGCTTGGTTGTCGCTTGCCCGTTCGATCACGGGATCTTTACTGTACGTGGTTGAGGCATCGCAAGCAGTTCCGATCGCTGCACGCTCGCGCCCCTGGGGGCACTGACGCGCGGGCCTACACCATCGCGCCTGGACACGGGAGCATTGGCCCGCATCTGGTTGATCGATCGGCCGGTATGACGAGGCGCTGAGGTGGGCGGAGGTGTGGGTGTGCTTCCGTCCTGGCTCTGCCTCTGGCCCTGGCTCTGCCTCTGGCCCTGGTCTCGGCCCTGGCTCTGGCTCTGGCCCTGGTCCCGGCCCCGGCTCTGGCCCTGGTCCCGGCCCCGGCTCTGGCCCTGGCCCCGGCTCTGGTTCTGGCCCTGGTCCCGGCCCCGGCTCTGGCTCTGGTTCTGGTTCTGGCCCGGTCTTGGACCGGTCTTGGCCGGGTCCTGGCCCGGTCCTGGGTTCTGATTCCGGTCCAGGGCCCAGTTCTGGGTCGTCGCCTCCGAAGCCCGGACCTGCGCTGTGAGTCTGCGGGCTGTGAGCCTTGGTTTAGGTGGCTCCTGGTTCTGGGTCGGGAGCGGACTCCGGCCCGTGCCGAGGGGTGTGGGGTCGGATCTCGCTCCCACAGAGCGGGGTGGGCCGTTATTTAGCGCATTGTTCGTGAAAGCAGAGGCTTTTTTAACTTTTGCGAACAATGTGGCTTGTGGGGCTGTCGGGGCTAGGTCGCAATCGAATTACGACTTCTTAGACAGAGTGTCCAAGAGTTAGATAGCTCACATAAGGTGCCGCTTACTCGTGAGTCCATGCCGTCTGGGTCGGAGTCTGGGATAGCCCGGACCTGAGCCGCTAGGGTGCGGGTTCAGGGGCGGTCGGTGATCGACATCGGCCAAGCGGACTGCATTCCGGTCGTCGCGTGAACGCCCCAGGGTGGTCAGGCGGCGCGAGGCTCTCTATGGAGGGAAGCGCCGTGACGGTTGGCAGAGCGATAGTCGCGACGGCGGTCGTCGCGGGAACCATCGTGTTCGGTGGGTCCGCTCAGGCGGCCGTGGTGGAGCGGCAAGGTGCGGCCCCCGGGGAGATCACGTCTCCGTCCGACGGTCAGGTGGTCACGAGTGGATCCGTGCCGATCTCAGCGCATACCGGGTTAATGCAGCTCAACATGGGCGTGTACGTGGAGGGCCCCTCGACGACCAGGCAGAAGGTCGCCGGTGGGGGTGCCAACCAGACGATTTCCGGGACGTTCGACGCGGGCAGCGCACCCAACGGGACCTTCAACGTGGTCCTCAAGGGTGAGCTCACCGGCAGCACCTACGCGACAAGCACCTTCAAGCTGAGGCGGCCCGCCGCCGCGCCGGACAACGTCGCCGCGGCCCTGCAGGGGACCGAGAAGATCGTGGTGACCTGGAGCAAGGGTTCGGAGCCGGACCTCCAGTCGTACGAGGTGGCTACCAGCCAGTCCGGCATCGTGGGCAGGCTGCCCGCCGACAGCGCCTGCTCCGGATCATCGTGCAAGGCCGTGCTCGCCGTACCGACCAAGGCGGCCGGGCAGCGGGTGGGCTTCACCGTGAAGGCGTTCAGGGGCGACGGCGATGGCGGGTCGATCGAGTCCGGCAATTCTGGCGCAGCGTACGTGACCATCCCCGCACCGCCGACCGCCCAGCCGAAGAAGACCGCCACGAAACAGGAGACCCCGGGCACCAAGAAGGGCGTCGAGACCCTCCCTACGCTGCCCGCCAAGAAGCACGCGCAGTCCACGGTCGCGCCCACGCACAAGGCGACCACGACGAAGAAGACCGACAAGCTCCCCGCCATGCCCGACACGGACCCCAAGGGCAATCTCCCGATTCCGACCGCCAACACGACCGGGGATTCGAGCAAGACCGACGGCCTCGCTCCGAACGGCACAACAGGCGACGCCGACTCCGCTGCCATCGATTCCAAGGTGAAGGCCCAGTCGTCGGAGTCGGCCGCCGGAGGCATCGGCCAATACGGCCTGTACGTCGCAGGCGGGCTCGTCTTGCTGCTGCTGGCCGCGCACGGAGGCGCGTGGGCGCGTCGCCGGTCTCTCGCCTCCGCTGGTGCTGGGGGTTCGATTCCGCACTCGGCTGCTGCTTCGCCAAGTCTCGGCATTTCCGCTCAACCCAGTACCGACAGCGTCCCGCCCACCGCTTCGGCCCCCCGACGCCCTGCCGTGGTGCTCGCAGTCGCCAAGGTCCGACCGGTCGGTGAGCATCCTCGTACGCAGTCCCCTGAACAGTCCCGCGCGCCGGAGCGGTCCGGCGCTCAGTCGCCTGAGCGTTCGCGCGCGTCAGAGCGGCTTGGTGCTCAGGCTCCTGGAGCCTCGCGTACGCCACCAGGACGCTCCGGCGCGCAGACGCCCGCACGATCCCGCATGCGGGCACTGGAATCCCACATGCAGGCACTGGAATCCCCTGGCTCGACGGCGTCCGACCGACCCAGTTCGGGGGTGTCCGACCTAACCGGGCCCGGAGCACCTGGCCTGGAAGCGTCCACCCTGGGAGGGTCCACTCTGGGGGTTTCCGATCTGGGGGTGTCCGATCGGTTCAGTCAGGGGGTTGCCGGTGTAGCCGGGTCGGACGGGTCCGACCGGTTCGATCCAGGGATATCGGATAGGTCTGGTCTGGGGGTTCCCGATCGGTTCGGTCCGGGCGGGTCCGATGGGTTCGGTCCGGGCGGGTCTGAACAGCTTGGTGTGGTGTCACCCGATCGCTTCAACTCGACAGCGTCTGACCCGCTGGCCACGCCGTCCGCAGCACGGCGCTACGCGGAGGGGCCGAGTGCCGGTCGGGCTGACGGGCCGGTGCCGGGACAGGGGCGTGCGCAGGTACGCGCCGCCCTCCCGCTGCACCTCAGCGACGCCGACATGGGGGCTGCTGATCCGGATGATTGGGCGTCCGGCGGTCAGGACGGCCAGGCGGGTGGCGGGCAGGCTTCCTGGGCGTCCGGCGGTCGGGACGGCCGGACGGGTGGTGGGCAGGTTTCGTGGGCGTCCGGCGGCCGGGACGGCCAGGCGGGTGCTGGGCAGGCTTCCTGGTTGTCCGACGGACAGGATGGCTCGGCGGATGCTGGGCGGGTTGCGTGGGTGTCCGGGGAGCGGGATGGCCGGGGGGATGCCGGTCGATATGACCTGGTTTCCAGTGATCAGGACGGCTGGAGGGGAGCGGCTCAGGGTGATCGGGAGCCTCTCGACCAGCCCGGTCGGATACGTGCTGAGCTGGACGGTCGGACGGTCCGTCAGGAGCCCGTACGGATCGCGCTGCCCAGCTCGGCCGTGATCGAGGTGCCCGAGTCGGCCGCCGCCGTTACGCCGCCCGCGGTACGGATCGAGGAGCGTTGGGACGACTACCTGCCCCCTGCTCCCAGGGCGATGGAGGACAGTGGCTTCTGGGAGCGTCCGCAGCCCGGAGCGGGTGACTTCTGGGCGGCTGACGACGACGAGAACGCCTTCGCGGGCCACCGCCATCGCGGCGGCGACAGCTAGGCCACGACCAACCCACCAAGCCCTCCGAAGGAGTCGGCCGGTGGGAGCACTTTCCTCGGCCGGCGCCGGCCCTTCGGCGTGTTCCTCCGCGTCGAGGGCGTGCCTGATGCGATCGGTCTTGCCGAGATCATCGGTATGCCGTCGGACTCTGAGCTGCCTGACCTGGGCACTGATGCGGTGGGTGAGGTCATCTGGCGCGGCGAGCAAGCTGTTATTGAGCCGAGGTCGGACGGGCTCTGTTGTGCGTCAAAGGGCTGCGGATCCTTGTGAATCCTGAGTCTGATACTGGCCGGAGTACTCGGCGGTGGGAACGGTTGGTGTGATGACGTCGATGAGCACTCCGTTGGGGTCGGCCACGATGAAGTGGCGCTGTCCGAAATCCTCGCTGCGCGGTTCGAGCACGGCCGGCAGACCTCCCCGTACCACGAGCCGTTCCCACTCCCCGTCCACGTCCTCGACCTCGAAGTTGAGCAATAGCCCCTGAACGGGCGCGCGGTGGCTCTCGGGCAGCGTGGGATGGCGGTGGTCGAGAAGGGCCAGCTCGTACGGCGGGGTCCCCGGTCGGCGCAGGCTCACGTACCAGTCCGCCTCGAACGTCACCTCAAACCCGAACCACCCGACATAGAAGTCCCGGGACTCTCGCAACAGGGAGGTGCAGAGAACCGGATAGAAGCTGGTCAGCATCAGGGAAAGCTCCTTCGCATACCGTTGGTATGTCAAGCTACGCTATTGGCATACCATCGGTACGTCAACGGGGGTGACGTGATGCGCCAGGGCAGCAGGATCGAGCAGCGCGAGCAGACCAGGCGGATTCTGGTACGCGAGGGCAGGATGTTGTTCGCGAGCCGGGGCTACGGGACGGTGGGCCTGTCGCAGATCGTCGCCGCTGCCGGGGTGACCAAGGGTGCGCTGTACCACCATTTCGAGAGCAAGGCCGACCTGTTCCGTACGGTCCTGGAGCAGGTGCAGGGGGAGGTAGCCGAGACGGTGGCCGCGACCGCTGAGGTCCAGGACGACCCGTGGGAGCAACTGGTGGCCGGGTGCCGGGCGTTTCTCACAGCCTGCACCGATCCGGACATCCAGCAGATCATGCTCATCGACGGCCCCGCAGTCCTGGGCTGGAGCGAGTGGCGCGCGCTGGACGAGGCCGCCTCCGCCCGCCATCTGGCCGAGGCGCTCTCCGGCCTCATCGAGGCAGGGATCATCGCACGACAGCCGGTCGCCCCGCTGACTCACCTGCTGTCGGGGGCGATGAACGAGGCCGCCCTGTGGCTGGCCGGCTCTGGAGATCCCGGCGATCTGGACGACGTGTGGGCCGCCTTGTCCCGGATCCTGCAGGGGCTGCGCCTTGAGTAAGTCTGCGCATCGTTGCGTTCTACGAGTGGGACTGGCAATGCGGTCAGTGGGTGGTCTCGCCTCGGCCAACCCGCCAAGGACCCGGAAGGAATCGGTCAGTGGGTGGATCTCGCGGCCAACCCGTCAAGGACCTGGAGGGTGCGTGGTCTCGTGGCCAACCTGTCAAGGACCCGGAAGGAATCGGTCAGTGGGTGGGTCTCGCGGCCAACGCGTCAAGGATCTTGGAGGAATCGGTCAGCGGGTGCTCTCACCTGGGCTTATCGAGGTTCGGGCGGTCGCGTGCTGCCTAGCGCGGTGACCACGATGGCCCTCGGTTGGTCCGATCTCGGTGATGGTCTGTTGTGGCAGGGGTCCTGGCGGAGGGGTAGCTCGGCGCGGCGCCATCTCGCGGTTCGCGCCGCTGATGCGGGAGCTCGTCCCGGCCGCTCGCGGGGTGCTGCCGGTGCTCTTTGGGGGCGAGGAAGGACGGGCACTTGGCGAACGTTCGTGGAAACCGCACGGACGTCTCCGCACGGACGTCTCCGCACGGACGTTCGTGGATGCCGGACTAGCTTGCGGCGGGAGCGGAGCGTAGCAAGGTGTCCAAAAGGTGGATGGCGCCGCGTTTGTCCAGAGGCTCGTTGCCGTTGCCGCATTTGGGGGACTGGATGCAGGATGGGCAGCCGCGTTCGCATTCGCAGGAGGCGATGGCCTCGCGGGTGGCCGTGAGCCAGTCGGTGGCACGGGCGTAGCCGCGTTCGGCGAATCCGGCGCCTCCCTCGTGACCGTCGTACACGAACACCGTCAGCAGGCCCGTGTCCGCGTGAAGTTCCGTGGACACGCCGCCGATGTCCCAGCGGTCGCAGGTGGCGAAGAGGGGGAGCAGGCCGATGGCGGCGTGTTCGGCGGCGTGGGCGGCGCCGCCCAGGTCGAAGCCCTCCTCAGCCAAGGCGGCGACCTCTGAGGCGGGGAGCGTCCACCAGACCGCGCGGGTGCGGAGGGTGCGCGGCGGGAGGTCCAGGGGCTCGTCGCCGAGCATCTCGCCGGACTGGAGGCGGCGTTTGAGGTATGAGACCACCTGCCTGGTGACCTCCACCTCACCGAAATGGAGGCTGCCGGGGCCGAGGTCGTGCGAACGCAGGGAGGCGAGCACCGAGATCTCCGTCACGTCGCGCGCGAACGTCGTGTAGTCGGGCTCCGAACTGCCCACGAGAGCGACGCCGGCTTCCAGGTCGAGGAGCTCCACCAGGTACGTCTCCCCCTGATGCAGATAGACGGCGCCGGTGTGGACGGTGGTGTGGGCGGACGGCTCGTCCACGCTGCCGAGGAGGCGGCCGGTCGCGGACTCCACGACCTGGATGGGCGCCCCTCCGCCGCCTCTGATATCGGCCAGGTCGGTGGCACGTTCGCGCCTGGTCCAGAACCAGCCGGCGGGGCGCTTTCTGAGCAGGCCCTCGGTGACCAGGTCGTCGAGGACGTTCGGGGTGGTGGGGCCGAAGACGGGCAGGTCGGCGTCGGTCAGCGGGATCTCCGCGGCGGCGGCGCAGAGGTGGGGGCCGAGGACGTACGGGTTGTCCGGGTCGAGCACGATCGCCTCTACGGGCTGACCGAAGAGGGCCTGGGGGTGGTGTACGAGATAGGTGTCGAGGGGGTCGTCTCTTGCGATGAGTACCGCGAGTGCCTCCTGGCCGTCGCGGCCGGCTCGGCCCGCCTGCTGCCAGAGGGAGGCGCGGGTGCCCGGCCAGCCGGCGATCAGGACGGCGTCCAGGCCGGAGACGTCCACGCCGAGCTCAAGGGCGTTGGTGGTGGCCAGGCCCATGATGGAGCCCGAACGGAGAGCCTTCTCCAGGAGCCTGCGGTCTTCGGCGAGGTATCCGGCCCGGTAGGCGGCGATCCGGTCTGGGAGGTCGGCCCAGTCGGCGGACTCGGACGCTCCTGCGGACAGCGCGTCCTGGTCTGAGGGCAGTGGGGTGGTGCTGGGGGCGGGGAACGCTGAGTGAGCGTCCTGGGCCGGGGATGGCGAGGAAGTGCCGTGGTCCATGGATGCCGTGGGGGTGTCGCGGTCTGGAGGCGTTGGGTCAGCGGCGGAGAAGGGCGAGGAAGTGCCGTGGTCCACGGATGCCATGGGGGTGTCGCAGTCTGGCGACGCGGCGGAGAAAGGCGGGGAAATGCCGTGGTCTGGGGGTGCTGAGGGGATGGTGTGACCACCAGACAGGGAGAGCGCCCCGGGAGTGGGGGTGGAGGCCGTACTCGATGAGCCGTCAACGGGCCCTGGCGTTCCGGCCAGTGAGAAGGCGACGTCGGCGAGTTTGGCGCGGGCGGTCAGGGCGACTGTCTCGGCGCCGCGCCGGGAGCGGACGAAGGCGAGGGTGCGGACGTTCGCCAGGACGAGGTCCGTCAGGAGGTCCGCGGCCTCGGCGGTGGCCGTGCGGCGCACCGGAGCGCCCCTCTCGCCCCGTAGCTCGGTCAGGGGCGGCTCCCAGAGCGCGATGGTCGTCGCACCCTTGGGAGACCCGTCCGACGTCACCTCGGCCATCTCAAGCCCCGTCAGGCGCATCGCGAACGCCCCCGGCTCGCTGGCCGTCGCTGAGGCCAGCAGGAAGACGGGCTGCGAGCCGTAGCGGGAGCAGACGCGGCGCAGGCGGCGCAGGATCTGGGCCACGTGCGAGCCGAACACCCCGCGGTAGCCGTGACACTCGTCCACCACGACCATCCGCAGCCGCCGGAAGAACGACGACCACTGGGCGTGCCGGGGCAGGATGCTGCGGTGCAGCATGTCGGGATTTGTTAGTACGTAGTTGGCGTGCTGCCGGACCCAGGTACGTTCCTCGAACGGCGTGTCGCCGTCGAAACAGGCCGCGCGGAGCTGGGTGACGCGGAGCTCGCGGAGGCCGCGGAGCTGGTCGGCGGCCAGGGCCTTGGTAGGAGTGAGGTAAAGGACCGTGCCGCCGTCGAGGCAGGAGGCGACGGCCGGAGTGAGGTACGCGAGCGACTTCCCGGATGCCGTTCCGGTGGAAATGATCACATTTCGGCCACGATGGGCCAGGTCAGCGGCTTCGTACTGGTGTGGCCACAATCCCGGGATTCCACGGTTCGCCAAGCGCGTAACCAGGAGTTCCGGCGCCCATTTCGGCCAACCCACTTGACCCGCCTGACGTGCTGGAACATGCTCCACATGAGTGACGCGCTCATGACGTGCGGGAACACCGAGCAGGTGACCGAGGAGTGGACCTGGCCGGTGTGGGGAGGAAGCGGAGGAAGTCACTGTTTCCAGTCTGCATCCGTGGGCAAAGTCGCCGGGAATCGTGATTTCGTATAGACACAAGCCAGACGCGTGGTTGAATGCCGCGCGTCAGGGTCAGACGGTCTGGAGCCCCGTTCCAGACTGCCAGGCCCGCAAGGGTACTTTCGCAGGCGAGGCGCTGGAGGATCTGTGGATCTGAAGTTGGATCACCACAACGAGGACCGACTCACCATCGTCGAGGTTGAGGGTGAGATCGATGTCTACACGGCGCCGAGATTGCGTGAGCTCCTCATCGACCTGGTGAACAAGGGCAACTTCCACCTTCTCGTGAACATGGAGAAGGTCGACTTCCTCGACTCGACGGGCCTCGGTGTCCTGGTCGGGGGGCTCAAGCGGGTTCGGGCGCACGACGGTTCGCTCGAGCTGGTGTGCACGCAGGAGCGCATCCTCAAGATCTTCCGGATCACCGGACTCACCAAGGTCTTCGGGATCTACGCTTCGGTCGACGAGGCCAAGGAAGCTCACGGCAAAGACAAGTAGTCATGGCTACCGTCGAGCTGACGTTCAGCGCCCTCCCCGCCCATGTGCGGACCGCCCGGTTGGTCGCGACGGCGATCGCCCGGCGCACCGGCGTGGAGGAGTCACTGCTGGACGAGGTCAGGCTCGCCGTCGGTGAGGCCTGCTCCCGGGCGGTTGAGGCGCATCGCGCGCACTGCCCGGGAGAGCCCATCCGTATCGAGTTGAAAGACGACTCGGGGCGGTTCGAGGTCACGGTCAGCGATCAGGCCCCCAGCGATGAGATCAAGCAGGAGCAACCTCTCGATTTGGGCATGCTCTCTGACTCGTTCATGTCGGGGTTCGGCATCGCGGTGATCGCGGGGCTGGCCGACGATGTGGAGGTGTTCCCCAGTCCGAAGGGGATGCGCATCCGCATGAGCTGGCCCGCCGCCACCAATGGCGCGCCGATATAACGACAATCTTTTCTTTACGGCACGGCACGGTGGGCCCCTCCCGCCGACCGTGGCTGAGCCCTGTCCAGGGATACGCTCCTCTGGTGATGCGGGGCTGGGCGCCGATACGAGGCACGGCACCCATGGCTTCCACAAGCCAACAGCCATAGAGCACCGAGCCACCCGACGGCCAGAGAGCACCGAGCTCGACGGCCATAGGGCACCGGCCGGCAGACGCAGGGCCGTCGCCGTCTCTTCCGAGTGACCGGCCGGGTCGTGGGCAGCCACGGCCCGGCTCTGGTACGTCATCCCGGCCGCTGGGCGCCGAGGGCATCTCCCGGGCAATGCGCCCACCTCCCGGCTTCGGCATGTCATCCCGGCCGCTGGGCGCCGAAGAGCGATGCGCCCACCGCCACGTCGTCCCTCTGGGATGTCCCAAACCCATGTTTCGGGCGTGTCGTTTTGGGCACCCTGTCATGGCCGTAAACCCGGAGAAATATCGGTTGTCAGATGGCAAATCGCCTTGCTGGCTGGGGATTACTGGGGGATTACTGGACGCGTGGCCAAATAGCGACCGGCAGAGCCTTCATATCCGCGCAGCCCGTGCGTAGACTCCCGGCACCGGCCAAGGTGATCCGGCGAAACTGCGGACTCAACCGGAAGCGGCACCCACAACCCGGATGGTGCCGCACCAGTCCGCCGATCTTTGCGCACCGCCCGGGCAGGACGACCGGTCTTGCCGAGGAGAACGATGTTTAGGCACATGCTGGCGGTGGAGCCAGCGTCCAATCTGGCCCTGAGCGGCAACAATCTCACCATCGTGATCGTGGTCGCCGCGGTCGCACTGATCGCCCTAGCCGTCGCCGGCGGCCTGGTGCGCGAGGTGCTGTCCGCCGACCCCGGCACGGAGCGCATGCAGGACATCGCCCGTGCCGTACAAGAGGGAGCCGCCGCTTATCTCGCGCGGCAGTTCCGCACGTTGGCGGTCTTCGTCGTCGTGATCCCTTTCCTGCTGCTCCTGCTACCGGGTGAGACCGATGTGCGCATCGGCCGCTCGATCTTCTTCGTGGTCGGGGCGGTATTCTCCGCGCTGACCGGCTTCATGGGCATGTGGCTGGCCGTACGCGGAAACGTACGCGTCGCGGCCGCCGCCCGTGAGGCGGGCGAGAAGCGCGCCATGCGCATCGCCTTCCGTACGGGCGGCGTGGCCGGCATGTTCACCGTGGGCCTCGGCCTGCTCGGTGCGGCCGTCGTCGTCTTCGTCTACCAAGGTGACGCGCCCGGTGTCCTGGAGGGCTTCGGCTTCGGCGCGGCGCTGCTGGCGATGTTCATGCGAGTCGGCGGCGGCATCTTCACCAAGGCCGCCGACGTGGGCGCCGACCTGGTCGGCAAGGTCGAGCAGGGCATTCCCGAAGACGATCCGCGCAACGCGGCGACGATCGCCGACAACGTGGGCGACAACGTCGGCGACTGCGCGGGCATGGCCGCCGACCTGTTCGAGTCGTACGCGGTCATGCTGGTCGCCAGCCTCATCCTGGGCAAGGTGGCCTTCGGCGAGCAGGGATTGATCTTCCCGCTGATCGTGCCCATGATCGGCGTGCTCACCGCGATCATCGGCATCTTCGTCACCCGGATGCGCGACGGCGACCGCAGCGGTATGGCCGCCATCAACCGCAGCTTCTTCATCTCGGCCGGGATCTCCGCGGTGCTGGTCGCGGCGGCGGCGTTCTGGTACCTGCCCGCCACCTTCAGCGACCTGACCGGCTCGGCCGTGCAGTCCACCGCCAACCCGCGGCTCATCGCCATCGGCGCCGTCATCATCGGTCTGGTCCTGGCCAGCGCCATCCAGCTGCTGACCGGCTACTTCACCGAGACGACCAGGCGTCCGGTCCGCGAGATCGGCGAGAGCTCGGCCACCGGCCCGGCGACCGTCATCCTGGCGGGCATCAGCGTCGGCCTCGAGTCGGCCGTCTACTCGGCGTTGATCATCGCCGGCGCGGTCTACGGCGCGTTCCTGCTGGGCTTCGGGAACGTGACGATCGCGCTGTTCGCGGTGGCGCTGGCCGGCACCGGCCTGCTGACCACGGTCGGCGTCATCGTCTCGATGGACACCTTCGGGCCGGTCTCCGACAACGCGCAGGGCATCGCCGAGATGTCCGGTGACGTCGAGGGTGAGGGCGCGCGCGTGCTCACCAGCCTCGACGCCGTCGGCAACACGACGAAGGCCATCACCAAGGGCATCGCGATCGCCACGGCGGTGCTCGCGGCGACCGCGCTGTTCGGCGCGTTCCGTACGGCCGTGGAGACGCAGCTCAGTCAGGCGACCGACGCGATCAAGGAGTCGCTCGGCACGTTCTCCACGTTCAGCCTGGGCATCGACCAGCCCAACGTGCTCGTCGGCCTGGTCATCGGCGCGGCGGTCGTGTTCCTGTTCTCCGGGCTGGCGATCAGCGCGGTCGGGCGGGCCGCGATGCGCGTGGTCTTCGAGGTACGCGACCAGTTCCGTAACCACCCGGGCATCATGGACGGCACCGAGAAGCCCGAGTACGGCCGCGTCGTCGACATCTGCACCCGTGACTCGCTGCGCGAGCTGGCCACGCCCGGCCTGCTGGCGGTCATGACGCCGATCGCGGTCGGGTTCGCCCTCGGCTACGCGCCGCTGGGCGCGTTCCTGGCCGGGGCCATCGCCTGCGGCACGCTCATGGCGGTCTTCCTGTCCAACTCGGGCGGTGCCTGGGACAACGCCAAGAAGCTGGTCGAGGACGGGCACCACGGCGGCAAGGGCTCCGAGGCCCACGAGGCCACGATCATCGGTGACACGGTCGGCGACCCGTTCAAGGACACGGCCGGACCGGCCATCAACCCGCTGATCAAGGTGATGAACCTGGTGGCGCTCCTGGTTGCGCCGGCGGTGGTCCTGTACGCGGGCAACCCGGCCCTGCGCATCGGGATCACCGTCGTGGCGGTGGGCGTGGTGGTCGGCGCCATCCTCGTCTCCAAGCGCCGCTCGGTCACCAGTGAGTCGGCCAGCAACGACAACAACCGGGAGCACGAGCCGGTGGCCTCGTAGCGACCCACGTCTGGACGCCCGCTCCTCCGAGGTCTGGGGGAGCGGGCGTTCCACGTCTCAAGGAGCAACTTCCCAAGGCGCCGGTCTCAAGAAACAAAGAAGGATCGCGGGTCAGGTGCGGCACCCACCGCCCCCGGTGGGAAACTGGGCGGATGGAAGACAAGCGGCCCAGCGGCGGCAAGTCGCTGGCCTACATTCTGCTGGCGATGCTGGCCATCCTCGCGGTGATCGTCGCGCTGGGTGTGTGGGCGACGAGAGGAACATGAGCACGTGCGTACGTTGATCGTGCTCCGCCACGCCAAGGCCGCGCAGGTCCCCGGCCTGGAGGACAGCGAGCGTCCGCTGACGCACCGGGGCGAACGCGACGCGAAGCGGGCCGGCGACGAGGTGCGGGCTCTCGGGCTGGCCCCCGGCCTGGTGCTGTGCTCCCCGTCCCTGCGCACGAAGCAGACCGCCGAGCTGGCCTTCCCCGAGGTGGCGGTCAGCTACGAGCGTGACGTCTACCAGGCCTACCCCGAAGAGCTGCTGGCGCTGGTCAAGCTGACCGATCCGGAGCTGGAGACAGTCGTGCTGTGCGGTCACAACCCGGGCGTGCACGAACTGGCGATCGCGCTGGCCGGGGGCGACTACGGGTTCCGGCCGGGCTCGTTCGCGGTCATCCGTACGGAAGCGAACTGGGTGGACCTGTGGCCGGGCGAGGCCCAGCTGATCACCCGCTGGGACCCCAAGGAGGGAGAGGTCAGCGAGTGAGCACGCCGTCCTCGGCGTCCGCCGCCTCCACCTCGTCCCGGGAGATGCCCAGCAGGTAGAGGATCGAGTCGAGGTAGGGGGTGTTGACCGCGGTGTCCGCCGCCTGCCGGACGACCGGCTTGGCGTTGAACGCGATGCCGAGCCCGGCCGCCGCGATCATGTCGAGGTCGTTGGCCCCGTCGCCGATGGCCACCGTCTGGCTGATCGGCAGCCCCGCCTCGCGGGCGAATCGCTCCAGCGCGCGGGCCTTGCCCGGCCGGTCGACGATCTCGCCGACCACGCGGCCGGTGAGCTTGCCGTCGACGACCTCCAGCACGTTCGCCGCCGAGTAGTCGATGCCGAGGTCCTCGACCAGGCTGTCGGTGATCTGGGTGAAGCCGCCGCTGACGATGGCGAAGCGGTAGTCGAGCCGCTTGAGTGTGCGGACCAGCGTACGGGCGCCGGGGGTGAGCACGACCTGCTGCCGTACCTGCTCGAACACCTCCGCCGGCAGCCCTTCGAGCAGCGCGACCCGGCGGCGCAGGGACTCGGCGAAGTCGAGCTCGCCGCGCATGGCCTCCTCGGTGACCCGGGCGACCTCTTCGAGGCAGCCCGCGTGGCCGGCCAGCAACTCGATGACCTCGCCCTGGATGAGCGTCGAGTCGACGTCCATGACGACCAGCCGCTTGGCCCGCCGCGACAGACCGGTGCGCTGCACGGCCACGTCCACGTGCAGGGCGGCGGCCTCGGCGGCCAGCTCGACGCGGAGCGCGCTCGGGTCGGCGCCGGAGACCGACAGCTCGATGCAGGTGACCGGCCACTGGGCGAGGCGTTCGATTCGGTCGATATTGGCCCCGGCGGCGGCGATGCGCCCGGCGATGCCCGCGATGGCGGCGGGCTGGAGCGTCGCGCCCAGCACGCTGACCGACAGGCGGCCGCGCCGGCGCTGCTCCTTGGTCTGGGAGCCGGTGGAGAGCTCCAGCTCCAGGCCGAGGTCCTCAGCCACCCGCTCGACGGCGGTCCACATGGCGCCGAGCGTGCTGCCCGTGCCGGTCGACGGACCGCCCGCGTAGGCGACGAGCACGCCGAGAGTGAGCCGCCCGCGGATGACGACCTGCTCGATGTCGGCCACGGTCACCGGGAAACCCGACAGAACCGAGAAGAGCCTCGAGGTGACGCCCGGTCGGTCCGGGCCGGTCAGGGTGATCAGGAGGGTGCGCTGGTCCACATTGAGCCAGGCTACTGGGCGTACCCTGACACATGAGCACGAGGGGCCACTATCGGCGCAGCAGCAAATGGGTGTCACCGAACTCGTGCCACAGGTACCCCTCCCGCAACGCCGCCTCGTAGGCGCGGGCGAGGGGCTCCCGCTCGGCGATCGCGGTGAGCATCATCAGGTGGCTTGACCTGGGCTCATGCAGGCCGGTGAGCAGCCCGCTCACGGCCTTGACCCCTACCTCCGGCGTCACGATGTGCCTGGTCCAGCCCGCCGAGGCGGCCACCAGCCCGTCGCCGCCGACGGCCGTCTCCAGCGCGCGCACCACGGTGGTGCCGGCGGCCACCACCCGGCCGCCGTTGGCCGTGGTCAGGTTGACCAGGCGGGCCGTGGCCGCGGGCACCTCATACCGCTCCGCGTAGGGCGGCTCGTCCTTCTCCGGCGAGGCGACCCCGGTGTGCAGGGTGATCGGCGCGATCCCGACACCGCGCGCCACCAGAGCCGTGACCAGCTCGGCGGTGAACGGCCGGGCCGCGCTCGGCATCTCCGCGCTGCCCGGCACGGTGGCGAAGACGGTCTGGTAGGCGTCGAGCGGCCAGTCGCGCTCCACGTAGGAGTAGCGGATCGGCACGCCGTGATCGCGCAGGTACGCCTCCACGTCACGGTCGAGCCTGGCTCGCCACAGGCGCGGCGTCTCGCGTTCGATGAGCCGCAGCGTCGCCCGTCCGGGCAGCGGCAGCCACTCGCCCGGCTCGCCGCCGCCGTACGGCTCGGAGGACTTCGAGGTACGGCGGCGCAGCTCGACCAGCCAGGTGCCGTCCTCGCGCGCGGTGGAGAAGTGCACGGCGAGCCGGTCGAGCCTGATGGCGGCGGGCAGCGTCGCCGAGTTGTTGACCACGATCAGGTCGCCGGGGTCGAGCAGCCCCGGCAGGTCGGTGAAGCGGTGGTGCTCCGGCGGGAGATGGCCGCGCGAGACCAGCAGCCGTACCGAGTCGCGGGTCAGCCCTCGGGCCTCGGGCGGCTCGTGCGCCGACAGGGTGTCCGGCAGCGCGAAGTCGAGCGCGGCGGTCATTGCAGGCTCACTCGGCCGCTGGCCGGACGGGCCCTGACCAGGTCGTACAGTGCCGCGGCCACCTTGGCGGGGTCCGCCGCGCCGGCCGCCTCCTCCGCGCCGACGGCGTCGGCCAGCATACGGGTGTTCATCTCGCCGGGGTCGGCCCACCAGACGGCCAGGTCGGGTTCCTCTGCCGACAGGACGTTGGACAGCTGCTCCAGGGCGGCCTTGGTGGCGCCGTAGCCGCCCCAGCCCTCGTAGGCGCCGGTGGCGGCGTCGGACGTGATGTTCACGATCGCGCCGCGCGTGGCGCGCAGCGCGGGCAGCGTCGCCTGGATGAGGGCCAGGGGAGCGATCACATTGGTCTCCAGCAGGGCCCTGAACTCATCCCTGGGGTACACCGACAGTGGGGGCAGCGGGGTCACGCCCAGCCCGCTCGCGTTGTTGACCAGCAGGTCCAGCTGGGGTACGGCCCGAGCGAGCCGCTCGACATGTGCCGGGTCGCCCACGTCACCGGCGATGGCGGTGGCGCCCAGTTCGGCCGCGACCCGCTCCAGGTCCGCCGCGCCGCGGGCGGTGAGCAGGAGCTCCCATCCGGCGCCGGCGAGGGTCGTCGCCAGGGCCAGGCCGAGGCCGCGGGAGGCACCGGTGATCAGTGCGGTGTTCGTCATGTCTTGACGGTAGGAGCGCGGAAGCGGCCGTACATCGGGCTGAGGGGCCGCCTCCGCCTGGGCACATGGACCTAGGACCGATGGTCCTGGGCATGGCGGTCCAGGACCATAGAGTGGGTGCCGTGGCCTCCGACAGGGACGAGATCATGCAGGCGGTGAGCACCGCCGTGCTCGCCGTGACCCGGCACCTTTCGGTGCGCGAGGTGCTGCAGGTCATCGTCCGCTCGGCCCAGCGGCTGCTCGACGCCCGCTACGCCGCGCTCGGCGTGCCGGACGAGGACGGCTCGTTCGCCGAGTTCGTCGCCGAGGGGCTCACCGACAAGCAGTGGGACGCGATCGGCCCGCTGCCCAGGCAGCACGGCATGCTCGGCGCGATGCTGCGCGACGGGGCTCCGGTACGCCTGCCCGACCTGCGCGAGGACCCCAGGTTCGAGTGGTGGCCCAAAGCGCATCCGGTGATGAAGGACTTCCTCGGCGCCCCGATCCGCGACGGCGAGGAGGTGCTCGGCATCATCTTCCTGGCCAACAAGCGCTCGCCCGACGGGTTCACGGAGGCGGACCAGGACCTGCTCACGCTGTTCGCCGCGCACGCCGCCATCGCGCTGACCAACGCCAGGCTGTACGAGCGGGGTCGCGAGCTGGCCATGCTCGAAGAGCGCAACCGGATGGCCCGCGAGCTGCACGACGCCGTCACCCAGAAGCTGTTCTCGCTCAGGCTGACCGCGCAGTCCGCCGCCGTCCTGCTGCGCAGCGCCCCCGACCAGGCCGCCGCCGAGCTCGACCGCGTGCAGCGCCTGGCGGGCGAGGCGCTGGCCGAGCTCCGGGCGGTGATCGTCGAGCTGCGCCCGGCCGAGCTCGACCGGCACGGGCTGGCGGAGACGCTGGGCAAGCACGTACGCCTGCTCGACCGGCTCCATCCCGCGAGTGTCACGTTCGAGGGCGGCGAGCTGCCGCCGCTCGAGTCGGTGGTGGAGGTGGCCGTGCTGCGGGTCGCGCAGGAGGCGCTGCACAACGCGCTCAGGCACTCGGACGCCGGCCACGTCGAGGTGCGGCTGGCCGACGAGGGCGGCAAGCTGGTGCTGACCGTACGCGACGACGGCAAGGGCTTCGAGCAGGCCGAGTCGCGCGGCCTGGGCCTGGTGTCGATGCGGGACAGGGCGGAGTCGGTGGGCGGCGTCATGACCGTCGCCTCGGCCCGCGACGAGGGGACGACGGTCCGCGTGGAGGTGGGCGTGTGATCCGGGTGCTGATCGCCGACGATCACCCAGTGGTACGACAGGGCCTGCGGACCTTCCTCGACCTTCAGGAGGACATCACAGTCGTCGGCGAGGCGGCCGACGGGGCCCAGGCCGTAGAGCTGGCCGGCGAGCTCGCTCCCGACGTGCTGCTGCTCGATCTGAAGATGCCGGTGCTCGACGGGCTCGGCGCGCTGGCCCGGCTCTCGGGGGCGCTCCCCAGGGTGATCGTGCTGACCTCGGTGAGCGACCGGTCCGACGTGGGGCCGGCGATGCGGGCGGGCGCCTCCGGGTTCCTCTACAAGGATGTGGATCCGAACGCGCTCGTGCAGGCGGTGCGGGCCGTACATGGAGGGCAGGTGCTGCTCGCCCCCGAGGCGGCGGAGGCGATGCTGTCCGGCGCCAACGGCTCGCCGCCGGCGCTGGGGCCGGTGCCGCTGACCGAACGGGAGCGCGAGGTGCTGGCGCTGATCGCGGCCGGCCACTCCAACCGGGAGATCGCCAGGAGCCTGTCGGTCGCCGAGAAGACGGTCAAGACGCATGTGTCCAACGTGCTGATGAAGCTCGGCGTCCAGGACCGCACCCAGGCCGCCCTGTACGCCGTCCGCCACGGGTTAGCTTGACCTCACGATCACCTCTGACCCCTGGCAGGCGTGGCGACGCCGTCCCTCCAGATCCCACGCCGCCACACCGGTCTATCGGGCTCTACCGGACAGCAACGCCGCCCAGATCACCCGAGTTTCGGCGAGCGGCCATCGGCTGGTCTCGTGGATCTTGCACTTGTGGTCGAGCTGAACGGTTCGCCGGCCTTATGCGATCAGACGTCGGGTACGGATTCCGCCCCTCCAACCGAGTGTGATCGCGCTGAGCCATGCTCAGGCACTCTTCCAGCGACTTCACGACATGGACCGGCTCCCACAACGTTCGCCGGGTCTGGTGGTTGCGGCAGTTTGGTCAGCAGCGACCGCTGGTCCGCAATGACCCGGGCGATTAGTCTGCTTTGGGTCCCACTAGCTAGGGGAGACGTTGTGGCTGTTCGCCATGTCATCACGATCCAGGTTGCCGCTGGCCAGGCCGCCGGTTTCGCCGGCGCTTTCAAGGCGCTGCAGGCTCTCGTACAGCAAGAAGAGGGCTGCGAGCAGTACGAACTGTTCCAGAGTCTGGACGCCCCTGACCGGCTGGTGATACTCGAACAGTGGGCCAGCCAAAAGACGCTGGAGAAACATATGGAGGCGGAGCGCAACGACTACTCCTCACGCGTTGACGCTCTGGTGGCTCTGTGGGCACCCGGAGTTCTTCCGACAGTCGAGCGCTTCGAGGTATAACTACAGTTCATCAGACCCGGCGAACGTCTGTGGCCACTGAGGCCGCCCTGTACGTCGTCTGCCACGGCTTCGCCTAGCCGGACTTCGCGATGTGGATGGCCAGCTGAGTGCGGTCGCGTAGCCGCAGTTTGCGCAGGATGCTGGAGATGTGGTTCTTCACCGTGCCCTCGGTGATGAACAGCCGCCTGGCGATCTCCCGATTGGTCGCGCCATCGCCGACCAGGACGGCCACCTCGTGCTCGCGCTCGGAGAGCTGGTCGGCGAGGTCCGGCGTGGCGGGGGCGCTGCGCAGCTCGGCGACCACCCGCTCGGCGGCGACTCCGCCCAGCACGGTCTCGCCTCTGGCCGCCTTGCGGATGGCCGCCACCAGCTCGTCCGGCGGGGTGTCCTTGAGCAGGTAGCCACGGGCGCCGGCGCGCAGGCCGCCGAAGATGTAGTCGTCGTCGTCGAACGTGGTCAGGATGATCGCGGGAATGTCGAGCCGGCCGATCAGCTCGATCCCGTCCATCCTCGGCATCCGCGCGTCCACCAGCGCCACGTCGGGCCGGGCCGAGGGTAGCAGGTCGAGCGCGGCCAGCCCGTCCGCGGCCTCGCCCACGACCTCGATGCCCTCTTCCAGCTCCAGGAGCTTGCGCAGGCCCTGGCGCATCAGCACCTGATCGTCCACGATCAGCACCCGGACGGTCACACACCCACCCCCACGCCAACGGGCAGCACCCGTACGGTCACACGCCCACCCCCAAACCAACGGGCAGCACCTGTACGGTCACGCGCCCACCCCCACACCAACGGGCAGGCTGACCCGTAATGCGAACCCGCCGTCCGCGAGGCTCCCGGCGTGGAGCGAGCCGCCGAGGGCGTCGACCCGCTGGCGCAGCCCGGTCAGGCCGTGCCCGGCGCCGAGCTCCTCGTCCGTCGCGCCGCATCCGTCGTCGGTGACGGCCAGCTCGACGCGGTCGTCCGCGGCGCCGAGAACAACCTCCACGCGCCGCGCCCCCGAATGGCGCACCGCGTTCGTCAGCCCCTCCTGCAGCGCCCGGTACATCACCAGCTCGGCCTGCTCCGCCAAGGCCGGTTCCGCACCCTCCGCGCGGAACGCGACGTCCAGCCCGGTGCCCTCGAACGACCGGGCCAGCTCGGCCAGGGCCGCGGCGCCCGCCTTGCCCTCCAGCGCCAGCGGCTTGAGCGCCCGCACCCAGCGCCTGGTGTCGGCCAGGGCCTCGACGGTGAGCTGCTGGGCCTGGCGCACCTCGGCCCACGCCTCGTCGGGGCGGGCCGCGCGGTAGCGCTGGGCGTTCTCCAGGCCGAGGTTGATCACTGTGAGGTAGTGGCCGACGGAGTCATGCATCTCGCGCGACATCCGGGCCCGCTCCTCGGCCACCGTGAGCTCGCGTACCCGGGCGGCGTAGCGGCGCAGCTCCGCATGGGCGTCGGTCAGCTCGGCCAGCAGCCGTTCGTTGTCGGCGGCGCGCTGCCTGGCGCCCAGCAGCACACGGGTGGCGATCAGCGCCCACACCGTGAACACGGTCATCACGATCGTCTCGGCGAGCAACCGCCAGGCATCTCGCCCCGCCATCAGATTCGCGGTCAGGGTGAAACCCACCGCGACCGCGCTGAACCACACGCCCCCGCCGAACCCGAACACGGAGACGATGTGCGTGAGCACCACCACCACCAGGGGGATGGTCGTGATCGCGCTTCCGGTGCCCATCCCACCCAGCGCGGCCAGCACGAAAAGGAGGCTGACCGCTCTACGGGTCCGCGAGGCCGCCCGATTCCACCGCAGGAACGGCCACATGCCCAGCATCGCCAGGGGAGGCACGCAGAAGAACCACAATCTGTGGTCACCGGCCGCCACCTGGAGCGCGGCCCAGAGAAGCATCAGATCCGAGCCGCCGAAAAGGGCGCTCAGAAGGTAGGGGGCCCGCTCATCGGTGCCACGTGTCCAACGATCACTTCCGGCCACGCTTCCACGCTAACAGCGGGGACGGCGAACCCCTCGGGGCCGGCGGGCGAACATGACCTGCGACACATGCGAAGACAGGCCGTGATCGGTCTCGCGCATGATTCGCCGGGCGTGGCCGATCTCTACGTTCGGCGATATGGACAATGCTTTCGTCAATGCCGCGACGGCCGGGAAACGCACGACCCATCCGCTTCTCGCGGTCCTGCTGGCGCAATTGATCTACGCCGCGGGGATCGTCATCGGAATAGCGCTCCTGCTGCCCCTTGGCATGCTCTTCCCCGGCAGGCATTCGGGCCCGCTCTTCGCGGTCCTGATGCTGCTCCAGATCGTGATCCAGCACGCACCGATCTTCGTGCTGCTGTGGCTCTGGACGCGCTTCTACGAGAAGCGGCCGTTCGCCTCGCTCGGCCTCTCCCGGGGCCGCGACGCCTGGCGGCAGCACCTGATCGGCTTCGGCCTGGGCGCGGCCTTCATCGCGGGCTGGCTGGGGCTGCAGTACGCCACGGGCAACCTGAGCGTGGACGGCTCGCTGTGGAGCTCCGCCCTGGTCTACCTGCTGCCCGTCTCCTACTTGGCCAGGCTCATAATGATCGCCATCGAGGAGATCCTCTTCCGGGGCTGGATCCTGCAGAGCGCGGGGACGCGATGGGGCGTGCCCGCGGGCATCGCCCTGTCGTCCGCGGCGTTCGCGCTCTTCCACTTCGTCGGACCCCTGATGCTGATCTGGCCGCTGCACACCTTCCACTGGGTGCTCGCGACCAACCTGGTGCTCTGGTCGGTGCTGGGGGCGCTGCTCACGCTGACCACGCGCAGTCTCTGGGCGACCATGGCCTTCCACGCGACGCCGCTCTGGCTGGCCAGTAACGCCTTCGTGGTGGCCGTGCCGGGGCAGCCGAAGCCGGACATGGCCGTGCTCTTGCTGAGCCAGCCGAAGGCGAGCCCGCTGGCCGGAGAGGCGGCGCTGGCCGGACCGTTCACCGGCCTGCCGACCACGCTCCTGCTGGCTCTCCTGTGCGCGGGCGCCCTGGTGGTCTATCGCCGGAGGTCTCGCGTCGAGCCGCTCACCGCCGTTCCCGCCTGATCCGCCGCGTGTTACGGCCCGACCGGCTCGTGCTCCTCGACGCCTTGGTGGGCGTGGCGACGCCGTCCCTCCAGATCCCACGCCGCCACGCCCGTCTACCGGGCGCTACCGGACAGCAACCCCGCCCAGATCACCCGAGCTTCGGCGAGAGACCATCGGCTGGTCTCGTGGATCTCGTGCTTGTGGTCGCGCTGAACGGTTCGCCGGATGAACGCCTGCCCGCCGCCCTCGCACAGTTCGTAGACCGTGGCGCGGCAGGCGCAGGTCCAGCTCACCGGCCTTATGCGATTAGATGTCCGGTACGGCTTGCTCCACTTCAACCGAGTGTGATCGCGCTGAGGCATGGCCACGTGCGGGCTCAGGCACTCTTCAAGTGACTTCACGACGTGTCCCCATGGACCGGCTCCAACAACGCGCGGCTTTGATGTAGTTCTACGTACCGGCGCGCGACGCAACGGGCGACGGTAGCCGGGTTCTCCACGTTGTAGACCGTGTAGAGCCGTCGGCCCGTCCGCCCTGAGATCTGCCCCGTCCACCAGCGGTAGACGAAGCCGTCCGTCCAGACCAGAAGATCAACCCAGACCGACACCAGGGCGATGCCATAGCCGTCATGAACGTCAGCGAAGATCCCGTGCTGTTTCAGCGCGTTATTGAGCTGTTCAGCGGCGTGTACGGCAGGCGTTCGGGCCGGCAGGGCGGGAGCGATCATCGTTGTCCGTCTCCTCTCGGCGCGGTTGATATTTGCAGTCGGATTGCCCTTCCAAATGTGTAGCGAGGCGACTACGTTCGGTAGTGGGATGCCTCCAACGGTGAGCCCGCAGATTCGGTGGCGTCTTTGGTAGGACACACAACGATTCGTGTAGACCCCTGTAGGACAGGAGTAGCGATGCCCTCTCCGAACGAGCTGGACGCGAACGCGAGTGTTCTTGCTTACTGGGGGGCCGAACTGCGTAAATACCGAGAGGCGGCGCAATGGAGTCAGAAGGATCTCGCGCGTAGGATCTCCTATTCCACGTCTCTTGTCGGTCTCATCGAGACGGCAAAACGCGCGCCGACGAGGGAGTTCGCGGAGAAGTGTGATGACGCATTGGAGACGGATGGCGCTCTCGTCCGCCTATGGCCTTTGATCGGCAGGGACGTCTCCCCCGTGTGGTTCCGGCCGTTCGTCGAACTGGAACGCGAGGCCCGGACCCTGCGGAGCTTCCAGCCCATCCTCGTTCCGGGACTGCTGCAAACCGAGGACTACGCACGAGCGGTTCTACGAGCGGGACGACCGGGCGATACCGGGGAGCAGGTGGAAGATCTGGTGACCTCACGCATGGAACGGCAACGAATCCTCACCAAGCCGGACCCGCCCATGTTCTTGGTCACCCTGGACGAAGCCGTGTTGATGCGTCCCGTTGGCGGCGCGCAAGTCATGCGTAAGCAGCTGGAGCAGCTTCTCGAATTGGTTCAGCTGCCCCGAATCACCATTCAAGTCATCCCGCTTGAAGTGGGCGCGCATGCCGGTATGACCGGGGCTTTCGTGATCGCGAGTTTTAGAGGATCGCACGATATAGTCTATTTGGAAACTGCATCCGAGGGTCAGATAGTCAACGCTCTCACCGAAATCGAGACCCTGTCGGCCCAGCTCGACGCGCTCCGGGCGTGTGCCCTGCCACAGGCCGCGTCGGTGGCCCTGATGGAGAAAGCGATGGGATCATGGATCTGACGGACGCCCATTGGTTCAAGAGCAGCCACAGTGGCGGCAACGGTGGTGACTGCGTCGAGGTGGCCACCAACCTGCCCGGCATCGTCGCCGTCCGCGACAGTAAGGACCCCAGCGGCCCAGCCCTGGTGTTCGCACCCGAGGTATGGGCCGATTTCATCGCCCAGGTGAAGGCAGACAAGATCTAGGAGCTGACCCCGGCGCCCTGGCTGCCTACCGCTGGAGGCTTGTGCAGGGCTGGTCGCGGCTACTGATGCTTGACCGGCTCGAAGATGGCGTGGTGTGCCGCCACCAGGGCCCGCCGTACGGCCCGGTCGAGCTCCCGCAGGGCCTCGCCGCTCGCCGCGAGCTGGCCCGAGGTGAGCCCCCTCTCGTCGGCCACCCGCAGCACCGCGCCCAGCCGGGTGGCCAGGGCGGAGACGCGATGCGCCCGTCCCGGATAGCCGGGGGCCAGTTCGCCGCCGAGCCGTCCCAGCCGGTCGGGCCGCTCCGGTGCGGGTCCGTCGACCGAGGCCAGCGCGTCCGTCGCCGACCGCATCGCGATCGACAGTTCCCGCTCCGCCTCGGCCACCGAGGGCAGGTCCACGCGTACGGGCCCCGAGGGGTGTACGGCCAGTCGTACCCCCACATAGGACGAACCGCGCAGGTCGGGCGAGGGCACGAGCCCGAGGCAGTGGCCGGAGAGCACCGCGATGACCGCCTGACCGGCCTCCACCGCGGCCGCGTTGAAGGCGGGCGGCCCGGAGAGCCCGAGTGGGTCGCCGGGCGCGGGCAGGGCGAGCCGGAACTCGGTCAGCCCGTCGGACCGCAGCCCGGCGAGGTAGGCACGCAACGGCACGTCGCCCACGGCAGCGGAACCCGAGACGCCGGCAGGGGAGCCCGAGACGTCGGCAGGGGAGCCTGAGACGTCCACGGGGGAGCCTGAGACGTCGGCGGGGCCCACGACGGCGGGACCGGCGGCGGCTTCGACCCGGTCCACGGCCTCGTCGAGACCGACGTGACCGGCGAGCCAGGCGTTGCCCCAGGCGACCAGCGGAGGAGAGACAGGTGATTCAGGAGGCACCGATCCACGATATGCGCTCGCCCTGCAATAGGTTTGTCCCGAGCGTTACTCCTAAAGGAGGGATACGGGGATGGGTGGTCAGGTGCTGCGGCTCCAGGACGTCGCCGTCCGGCGCGACGGAGCAGCCCTGTTGCGCGGCATCGACTGGACGGTCAACGAGGACGAGCGCTGGGTCGTCATCGGGCCGAACGGAGCAGGCAAAACGACCTTGTTGCAGGTCGCGGCGACACTGCTCTATCCGAGCGAGGGGATCGTGGAGGTGCTCGGCGAGCGGCTGGGTCAGGCCGACGTCTTCGACCTGCGGCCCCGCATCGGTTTGGCGAGCGCCGCGCTGGCCGAACGCATTCCGCCGGAGGAGAAGGTCATCGACCTGGTCCTGACGGCGTCCTACGCGATCATGGGCCGCTGGACCGAGGAATACGACTCCAACGATGTCACCAGGGCCGTTGAGCTGATCGACATGATGGGCGCCGCGCATCTGATCAGGCGCAGATTCGGCACCCTGTCCGAGGGTGAGCGTAAACGGGTGCAGATCGCCCGTGCGCTCATGCCCGACCCCGAGATGCTGCTGCTGGACGAGCCGGCGGCCGGGCTCGACCTGGGCGGTAGGGAGGACCTCGTACGCCGGCTGTCGGTCCTCGCCAACGACCTCCGCTCACCCACGCTGGTGCTGGTCACGCATCACGTGGAGGAGGTGCCCAACGGGTTCACCCATGGGCTGCTGCTCAAGCACGGCTCGGTCGTGGCCCAGGGGCCGCTGGAGCACGTGATGACGGCCGACAACCTGTCGCAGACGTTCGGGGTGCCGCTGACGCTAGACCGAAGCGCCGAAGGACGTTGGTACGCCCGCGCGCACTAGATCGCGTAAATCCGCTGAACGACCATTAGCATTTACGAAGGCGATCCCCTCGGCCTCGGAGCGTTGGCATGTCCACGGAGCAGCTCATCGTCGCCATCGTCGTGGTCGCCGCGGTGGGGTTCGGGGTGACGCGGACGGTCCGCATCATCCCCCAGGCGACCGCGGCGATCATCGAGCGGCTCGGCCGCTATCACCGCACGCTGAAGCCGGGGCTCAACCTGGTGGTGCCGTTCGTCGACCGGATCAAGGATCTGATCGACCTTCGCGAGCAGGTCGTCTCGTTCCCGCCGCAGCCGGTGATCACCTCCGACAACCTCGTGGTCTCGATCGACACCGTCATCTACTTCCAGGTGACCAATCCGAAGGCGGCCACGTACGAGATCGCCAACTTCCTGGTCGGCGTCGAGCAGCTGACCGTCACCACGCTGCGTAACGTGGTCGGCGGCATGGACCTGGAGAGCACGCTGACCTCGCGCGAGGAGATCAACACCGAGCTGCGCGGCGTGCTCGACGAGGCGACCGGCAAGTGGGGCATCCGGGTCAACCGGGTCGAGCTCAAGGCCATCGACCCGCCCTCCTCCATCCAGGACTCGATGGAGAAGCAGATGCGCGCCGACCGCGACAAGCGGGCCGCGGTGCTGGCCGCGGAGGGGCAGCGGCAGGCGGCCATCCTGACGGCCGAGGGCGAGCAGCAGGCGGCGGTCCTGCGCGCCCGTGGCGAGGCGGAGGCGGCCGTGCTGCGCGCCCAGGCGGAGGCCGAGGCCCAGGCCATGCGGGCCAAGGGGCAGGCCGACGCGATCGGGATGGTGTTCAAGGCCATCCACGAGGGCAAACCGGACCAGCGGCTGCTCGCCTACCAATACCTGCAGATGCTCCCTGAGATCGCCAAGGGTGACGCCAACAAGATCTGGATCGTCCCGTCGGAGATGGGCCGGGCGCTGGAGAATCTGGGCGGTCTCTTCTCGCCGCCCAAGGATGACCCCGACCTGTAGCCGGGAAAGGGGCCGCCTCTAAGCTCTGTCGGATGACAGTGTGGGAGGCGGTCGCGGTGTTCGGGGCCGGGGTCGCGGCCGGAGCCATCAACGCGGTGGTCGGGTCGGGCTCGCTGATCACCTTTCCCACGCTCGTGGCCGTCGGCATCGACCCGGTCGTGGCGAACGTCTCCAACAACATCGGCCTGGTGCCCGGCTCCTTCACCGGCGCGTACGGCTACCGCGCCGAGCTCGCCGGGCAGCGCGAACGGCTGCTGCGCCTAGGGCCCGCCTCGGCGATCGGCTCGCTGATCGGTGGGATCCTGCTGCTGTTCCTCGACCCGAGGGTCTTCCAGGTCGTGGTTCCGGTGCTGATCGGGCTGGCCTGCGTACTGGTCGTGGTGCAGCCCAAGCTCAACGGCTGGCTGTCGGCCCGGCGTAAGAACGACGATCCCCACGGCGGGGTGCTGCTCTGGCTCGGCGTGCTGGGGGCGGGGATCTACGGCGGCTACTTCGGCGCGGCCCAGGGCGTGCTGCTGATCGGGCTGCTCGGCAGCTTCCTGACCGAACCCCTGCAGCGGGTGAACGCGGCCAAGAACGTGCTCTCCCTGATCGTCAACGGCACCGCGGCCGTGCTGTTCGTCTTCATCGCCCACGTGGATTGGTGGGCGGTGCTGGCGGTGGCGCTGGGGGCCACGGTGGGTGGGTTCGTCGGGGCCAAGGTCGGGCGCCGCATCCCGGCTCCGGTGCTGCGGGGCATCATCGTTTGTGTGGGGATCGTGGCGATTATCAAACTGGTGTACGGATAAATACCGGGCATTCTGGGTATAAATCCGTACATGAAGGGTGATCGGGTGGAGATCGTCATCGACGCGGGCGACTCATCCCCGCGCACCTACGAGATCGCCGCCACCCGCGCGGGCCGCCGTGTCGAGGTGGCCACGCGGCGGGGGCTGGTCGAGGTCAGTGAGGTGACCAGGAGCGGCACCGCGGTGCGTACGGCGCGGTTCATGTCCAGCCGGATCCTGGCCCTGGTGGAACATCCGGCCGACGAGAGCTGACCCCCGCCGCGGCCCCTGAGACGGTCCGTGATGGCTGGCGTCCCTCGGAGGGGATCCCCCCTTCGGGGGAGAGGGCGGAGACGGCCCGTAGGGAAGCGGGAGGCGGCGGGCTCAGGCGCGCGACGTCAGCGGAAGGGCCGGAGCCGGCGGGCTAAGGCGCGACATCAGCGGAAGTCGGCCACGTTCGGCGGGCCAAGGCGCGATGTCAGCGGAAGTCGGCCGCGTGGTCGGCGGCCCACTCGCGGAACGTCAGCGCCGGCCGTCCGAGCAGCTTCGGGACCGTATCCGTGATCCGCTCAGGCGTGTCCACGAACGCGCCCCAGCCCGCGAGCGCGCCGTCCACGAACCGGGCGTCACCCCACGCGGCCAGCAGTTGCTCGCGGGCGACGTCCAGCGGCAGCTCCACCCATCGGACCTCCCGGCCGACCGCCTCGCCGATGATCCGCGCCTGCTCGGCCTGTGACAGCTGCTCGGGCCCGCTGAGGACGTACTTGCCCCCGCCGTGCCCGGCCGAGGTGAGCACGTGCACGGCCACCGCCGCGATGTCCTTCTCGTGGATCAACGACCTGCGCGCCTCCCCGTACGGCCAGCGCACCACGCCCTGCCTGGCCTGGTCGGCCCAGCCGAGCGTGTTGGCCGCGAAACCCACGGGCCGCAGGAATGTCCAGCTCAGGCCGGTGTGCCTGATCAGCCGTTCCACCTCCTGGTGGAACAGCGTCGGCGATTCACCATCGGCCAGATCCTCGACGTCGGCCGACAGGTAGACGATACGGCGCGCGTGGGCGGCGATGGCCGCCACTACGTCCCGGGCGGTCTCGGCGGCGAAGCCGGGCCAGATCAGGAAGACGGACTCGACGTCCTTCAGCGCCGGTTCCAGGGTCTCGGGGATGGACAGGTCGCCCTGGACCGCCTCGACCCCTTCCGGGAGTTTCGCCCGGTCCGGGTCGCGGACCAGGGCGCGGACCTGGAGGCCCGCCCCGGCCAGTTGGGAGACCACGTGCTTGCCTACGTTGCCGGTCGCGCCGGTCACCAGAATTCTGCTCATGGACGGACCGTAGAACTTCAACCAATGTTCAGGTCAAGCGGTCTTCAGGTCATGCTCGGCCGTACCTGGAGTGTGCCGTCGCTGCGGATCCGGGTCTCGAACGTCGGCGCGGGCGCGGTCGCCGGACCGTGCTTGACAGACCCGTCCACCAGCCGGAACGTGCTGCCGTGCCAGGGGCAGACCACGCACGCCTCACCGTTCTCCACGACGAGCCGCCCCTGGTGGAGCGGGCCCGCGAGGTGGGAGCACCGGTCGGCGAGCACGGTGACGCCCGAGCTGTGCCGCAGCACGAAGAGCTGGATGTAGCCGAGCCGCCGTGACACGGGGCGGCCCTGAGGCAGGTCGTTGACCAGGCAAAGGTCGTGCCAGCCCAGTGGTACGAGATGGGTGACCTGGGGCGCGTGGTTGGCGCCCGCCGCCTGCCGGTAGGCCAGATTCCCGCCCAGGTAGGCGCCGAGACCGCCGACGCTCAGACCGGCGATGGTCAGCATCTTGCCGGCGCGCTCGTTCCCGCGCAGCCGGGCCAGGAGTGAGGCGGAGAAGAACCCCAGCGCGGTCACGTTCGACAGCATGTGGACGAACCCGACACGCTGCTGCTCGCGATGGAGAGACGACCAGTCGGTCAGACCGGCGGCCGCGGTGGGCAGCGCGCTGCCGAGGCCCGTGGCCAGCAGCAGCCGCGCGGCCCGGGGATCGGTGCTGGTCCAGTCGAGCACCGCGGTGGACATCCAGCAGCCCAGGCTGAAGGAGGCGAGCGGCGGGTGCAGCGGTTTGCCCGTGGGCACGCCGTGCAGCCAGTCGCGCAGCCGTCCCGGCCGGATCCCCTTGCGTATGGCCTTGGCCAGCACTCGGATCGGCTCGTCCATGGCTTTGGACCGTTCGAGCCGGTCGGCCAGGTCGACCGGCCCCACAAAACGCCGCGACTGCCGCCTTCTCGCTCGTACTTTCTCTTTCACGACAAGTCCCCTACCCCGGCCATAAGGGCATCACTCGGACAGGTGCCCCCTGGCGATGGAGAGCTCGACCAGCTCGAGCGCGTACGCCCCGAGCGACGGCGAGCCGTCCTCGATGAGCCGTACCTTCTCCTTGACCTGTGCGGCCGTCACCTTGAACAGCGGCCAGGTGCCGCCCTCGGTGTGGTGGTTGGCCAGGATCGGCGCGAAGCGGTCGAGCGCTCGGGCGAACTTCGCCTCCGGCGTCTGCCTGGCCTCGAACTCGTCCCAGAGCGCCCGCATCGCCGCCCCCTGCTCGCCCGGGAGCAGCGCGAAGATGCGGTCCGCGGCGGCCCGCTCCGCTTCGGGCTGGGCGGCCACCGCGGCAGTGTCATAGACGAAGGTGTCACCGGCGTCGATCTCGACCAGGTCGTGCACGAGCAGCATGGACACCACCCGCTGGATATCTGTCCCGGGTGGCGCGTGCTCGCCCAGGACCATGGCCAGCATGCCTACGTACCAGGAGTGCTCTGCGTCGTTCTCTCGCCGTGAGCCGTCCATGAGATGGTTGCGGCGGATGATCCGCTTCAACTTGTCGATCTCGACGGCGAAGGCGATCTGGGCGGTCAGGCGGTCCTCTTCTGGTGCGATAGTCACGCGCGACACCTTATTGTGCGGTGATCACCCCGGTTGGCAAAATCGTCACCGGAACCCCATTGAACACGGCATTTCCCGACGGAACATCGATTGCGGACTCATCGGTCAGTATGTTCGCGCTAACTCCCGCGTGTTCGGCGGCGACCAGCTGGGCGCTGCCCGCGTGTCCCCAGCCGTGCGGCAGGCTGACCACGCCCGGCATGATCGTATCGGTGGGTTCGAGCGGCACTCTGAGCTCTCCCGTGGCCGAGCGGACCAGGGCCTCCCCGTCCAGTCCGAGCCGGGCCACGTCGGCCGGGTTGATCTGGAGCGTGCAGGTGTTGCTGCCGCCGACCAGCGGGCCCACGTTGTGCAGCCAGCTGTTGTTGGAGCGCAGGTGGCGCCGCCCGATCAGCACGATGTCCGGCGGCTCCTGCTCCAGCCCGCCGCGCAGCCGCTCGACGTCCTCGATGAGCTGCGGCGGCGCGAGCTCGATCACCCCGGAGGCGGTCCTCAGCACCTCGCCCAGCCGGGGCTCCAGCGGCCCGAGATCCAGCCCGTGCGGGTGGTCGAGCAGCTTGCGCAGCGACAGGTCGCCTTTGCCCGCCCATTCTCCGTACGGGCCCAGCTTGAGCATCAGATCGAGCCGG
Organism: Nonomuraea sp. CA-143628; assembly: GCF_050942315.1. NCBI lineage: Bacteria > Bacillati > Actinomycetota > Actinomycetes > Streptosporangiales > Streptosporangiaceae > Nonomuraea > Nonomuraea sp. CA-143628. The sequence continues at coordinate 12,955,585 of NZ_CP192072.1, read as the reverse complement.
CGCTCGGCCCCGCAATCGCCTTCGAGCGCGGCCCGCAACTCGGCCACGTCGCGTCCCTCCACGCCCGAGCCCGGCAGGTCGACCGCCTTGCGCAGCATCTGGTCGAGGACGAACTCGTCCAGATCGCCGTCCAGCCCGGAAGCGATCATGGTCAGCCGGGCCAGGATCTGCGCCTCCGACGGCTGCCCGTCCAGCGGCAGCGATGGCGGCGAGTAGCGGGCGTAGTTGCGTACCGCGAAGTTGAGCAGGGCGAAGTCGTAGTGCCCCGACTGGAGGGCCCGCGGCGGCGGCAGGATGACGTTCGCGTGCTTGGTGGTCTCGTTCAGGTAGGGGTCGACGCTGACCATGAAGTCGAGCCGCTCGAAGGCCGCGTCGAGCCGGGTGCCGTGCGGCGCGGAGAGCACCGGATTGCCGGCCACGGTGAGGAGGAAGCGGATCTGTCCGTCGCCGGGTGTCTCGATCTCGTCGGCGAGGGTGGCGACCGGCAGCTCGCCGTTGGCCTCGGGCAGGCCCCTGACGCGGCTTTTCCACCGGCCCACGGTGTAGGGGCGGCGGCCCAGGCCGAACTCGGTGGCGGGTTTGGCGAACATGGCGCCGCCGGGCCGGTCGAGGTTGCCGGTGAGGACATTGAGCACGTCCACCAGCCACTGGGCCAGCGTGCCGAACTCGGCCGTACACGTGCCGATCCTGGCGTAGACGGCCGCCGTCCTGGCCGCCGCCAGCTCCCTGGCCAGCCGGACGATCACCTCGGCGGGCACGCCGGTGCGGCGGGACACCACCTCGGGCGGGAAGTGTTTGGCCGCCTCGCGTAACTCCTCCAGGCCGTTGACCTCGTGAGACACCGTGGTCAGCTCCTCGGCGAAGAGCGTGTGCGTGATCCCGAAGAGCAGGTAGGCGTCGGTGCCCGGACGTACGAACACGTGCTCGTCGGCCAGTCCGGCGGTCCTGGTGCGGCGGGGGTCGACCACGACGAGCCGGCCGCCGCGGGCGCGCAGCGCCTTGAGCCGGCCGGGGAAGTCGGGCGCGGTGCACAGCGAGCCGTTCGACTCCAGTGGGTTGGCGCCCAGCATGAGCAGGTAGTCGGTCCGGTCGAGGTCCGGCACGGGGACGGCGAGCGGATGGCCGAACATCAGCCCGCTGGCGACGTGCTTGGGCATCTGGTCGGCGGTGCTGGCCGAGAAGATGTTGCGGGTGCCGAGGGACTTGAGCAGCGGCGTGCCGTAGAGCTGGCCCGCCATGTTGTGCACGTTGGGGTTGCCGAGATAGACGCCGACCGACTGGCGGCCGTGCCGCTCCGTGACCTGGTCGAGGCCCTGCTTGACGGCGGCGAACGCCTCGTCCCAGCCGACCTCGCGCCAGAGCTCGCCCTCCCGGATCAGCGGCTTGCGCAGCCGGTCGGGGTCCTCGTCCAGGCGGCCCAGGCTGGCGCCCTTGGGGCAGATGAAGCCCTTGCTGAACGGGTCCTCCTTGTCGCCCCGCACGCTCGTCACGTGCCCGCCCTCGTCGAGGGTGAGTGTCAGGCCGCACACGGCCTCGCACAGGGGACAGGTCCGGTGAACGGTCGACGTCATCACGGCTCCTGAGTTCGTCGGTGGAACTCATCTTTGCTCGTACGACACATATGGGGAAGCCCCGGAGCCCCCGCGGTCTCCGGGGCTTGCACTGGGGAGCGTCCGGCCCAGGCCCGAGCCGCCACTCCCCAGGTCATGGGCGGGCCGTCAGCCGACCTGCGGCAGGGCGAACGGCCTGGCCAGATCAGGGGGCTCCTCGAGGTCGGTCCTCAGAGAGGCCCAGGCGCGGCCATAGAGCCGGTCGAGTCCGGGGGAGACGGCGCCGGGCAACTCGTCACGGCGGACGATCTCCACGATCAGCAGGTGCGCCCATTTGCGGTGCCGGTAGACGTTGGCGCTCCTGGCCCAGCACGCCGCGGCGATCTCCTCGGCGTACGCCTCGAACTCCGCGGCGGAGATGCCCGCCCTGGTCATCACCAGGGCCTTCTCACCCGTACGCGTGGGCGTGATCCACAACACCAGGGGGATCCGGCCCGCGCGGGTGTGCATGGTGGTCTCCAGGCAGGTCTTCTGCAGCCGGTGCCGGGACGCCACGCACCAGAAGTGCGCCATCACCCAGTTGCGACCGGTCCTGGTCACCGCGGGCGCGGAGATCGCGCTGGTCAGCATGATGAACGGCCACCACCGGCCCTGCTGGGTGGCGCCCAGCAGGGTCAGCACGAACAGGCTGAGCGCCCCGATCAGCAGCAACTCGGTACGGATCCGCCAAAGCCTGGCAGGCAGTCCGGTACGGCCGGGTGGCAGGTCCTCATTGGCGGGGTAGATCTGGTTGCGCGGGTTCCTCGACATCTCAGGACACCTCCTCGGCGACTCGGGAGGGGATCGTGAGCTGGTCGAATCGGGGGTCGCGGTAGCGACGAGCGCCGAATCCGACCTTGGCGACGGTCCAGCCGCGCCGGTAGGCGAACTCATCCGGCTCCATGCAGATTTCTCGATCCGCCCATGCCATGAGTTCCCGGATCCGGGTCTTGATTCGGCTGAGTCCCTTGGTACCTTGTGAGTACATGGAACACCTCTTTCGCGGCATTACTCGAGGTGGGTTCTTTCGCCGGATCGCAGGCTGATGACCGGTGACGCCGCAGGGTGGCAGCCCTTTTGAGCGGCTAATAGGTGGTCAGCCTGGGTCCGGCTTCTTCGTGTTTCTCCATGCTCGAATGAGCGACATGCGCTGTGGTCAGTCAGATGCGTGCGGGGTCCTTCCGGCAAGCGGCCTCCCTGGGGCAGAGAATCAAATCCGGGACGGCGACGTTGCCGGAGGTGCGGCCCGCGTGGCCGCCAGCGATGAAGAGCGATAGGCCCGATGTGGTAGGCCGTGTTGTCATCTCGGCCCCCCATCCGTCGGTTACCTTCCAGGGCTCGATCGTCTCTCCCGGATGGGCCCGGTGCAATACATTCAGCAAGAGAAGATTTAGTTTTCTTGGTCCTTGCCTGATGTTTGTTGTGCATCTGTGGATGCAACTTGCACGCCAACTGTCAGATGCCTGCGATGCAAGAGCAGGTGGGGGAAGTCGTCGGCTCCGGGCTGGGCCCCTCTTGCCCCCTACGCTCACTCCGTGAAACCCTTACGGCAAGCGTCCGTGGCAGTGCTCGTGCAAGTTGCAGTGTAAGATTGGCCGAACGGCTAAGTGGCCTTTCCCGTTACACCCCCACCTTCATTCCCGACGAGGAGAGTGGACGGTGCCATCGCAGCAGGGCAGTCCGACTGTTCGCAGGCTCAGACTCGGTCAGGAGCTCCGGCTCCTACGCGAACGAAAGAAGATGACGGGGGCCAAGGCGGCCAGTGGCCTGGGCTGGAGTCCCAGCAAGATCAGCCGGATCGAAGCCGCCAAGACCATGCCAAGTGCCGAGGACATCAAGGCATTGGCGGAGCTCTACAAGGTCGACAGCGAGAAACGTGACGAACTCTTCGCCCTGCTGAGGGATGCGGATCAGCGTGGGTGGTGGGAAGATTACGAAGACGCCCTCCCGGAGGAATACACAAGATTCCTCGGGCTGGAAGCGGAGGCGACATTCCAGCGCAACTGGGAACCCCAGATCGTGCCTGGTCTCCTCCAGACTGAGGACTACGCACGGGAGGTCGTCCTTTCCGTCCGTGGCATCTCACGGATCACGCACAGCGGTGTCCGGAGCCGGGTCGAGGCGCGCCTGGATCGGCAGCAGCGGGTGTTGCATCGCCCACAGCCGTCCCAGCTACGCTTCGTGCTCGACGAGCCGGCGCTGATGCGTCGTTTCGGTGAGCCCTCGGTCATGCGTGCGCAGATGGAGCATCTCCTGGAGATGTCGCTGTTGCCGCACGTCAGCGTGCAGGTGTTGGCTACGGAAGCGCTACATCCCGTCAACACGGGGGCGTTCATCCATCTGAAGTTCGCGGAATTCGACGATGTTGTATACCTGGAGCAGCTCTACACGGCTCACTTCGTCGAGGACCTCGAACGTGTGGCCGGATATGAGACAGCCTTCGACTACATCAAGTCCCAAGCGCTCGACGAGGACGAGTCACGTGTCCTCATCCAGCGCAAGGCCATGATGTGGCGGGGCTAGCGACAAAGATCACAACAAGGGGCAATGGTGCCCCTTTCGCCCGTTTGGGGAGAAAATGTACATCGATCCCGTGGTAGCGACCTGGCAGAAGAGCAGCTTCTGCAACGGCGCGAGCAGCTGCGTCGAAGTCGCACCCCTTGCCGACGGCAACGTCGCTTTGAGGGACGGCAAGGAGCAGGACGGTCCCGTCCTGGTCTTCACGCCGAGTGAATGGGCCGCCTTTACGGCCGGGGTCCGCGACGGCGAGTTCGACCTGACCTCGCTTGCCGCTACCGCTTCATGAAAAACGGCCCTGGCAGGTTGCTGACACAACACCATCAGGGCCGCCACGCACTCCAGTTCGACCTTGTACGCGCGATCTGAAGATCTTCATATCTTGGCCCGAACCGCGCTGGAGATCAACTAGCCACACCTGGTTCGAAGCAGACAATCGCGGAGTACGGTCTGACGACTCCAGCCGAAGCGCCCTCTGCTCCCCCCATTTGGACCACCCACAACGGGAACAGCCCGCGCCGCACATGGGCGCGGGCTGTTTCGCGTGCGGCGTCAGGAGAGGCCGAGGCCGTTGGAGACGCCCTCGCCGAGGTCCTTGTGGATGTTGTTCCAGTACTCCACCACGCGCTGCTTCATCTCCGAGGTGACCTCGGGGGCCGAGGCGTGCCCGACGATGTTGTCCACCAGGTGCGCGCGGTCCGTTTCTGACAGCACGTTCTCCCAGAGGGCGCGCGGCTGGACGTAGTCGTCGTCCTCGGCGTGCTTGGTGTACGCGGACCGGATGATCTCGCCGGCCACCTGGTAGTTCTCGCCCTCGTACAACGCCGGGTCCGCCGCCGGGCCGTTGACGCTGTTGGGGGCGTACACCGGGTCCTGCGAGTTGCTGAAGGCCATCGGACCGTCGAAGTTGTAGGAGTTGACCGCGGCCCGCGGCTGGTTGATCGGCAGTTGCAGGTAGTTGGGGCCGATCCGGTAGCGGTGCGTGTCGGGGTAGGAGAACAGGCGGCCCTGCAGCATCTTGTCCGGCGAGGCGCCGATGCCGGGCACCAGGTTCGACGGCTCGAAGCCGGCCTGCTCGACCTCCGCGAAGTAGTTGCGCGGGTTGCGGTTCAGGGTGAAGCGGCCGATCGTGATCTCGGGGTAGTCCTCGTGCGGCCACACCTTGGTCAGGTCGAACGGGTTGAAGCGGTAGTCGGCCGCGGCCTCGAACGGCATGATCTGCACGTTCACCTTCCACGACGGATGGTCGCCGGCCTCGATGGCCGTGTGCAGGTCGCGGATGTGGTGGTCGGGGTCGACGAGCAGCGCGGCCGCCTCTTCGCCCGTGTAGTTCTTGATGCCCTGCTCGGTCCTGAAGTGGTACTTCACCCAGAACTTCTGACCTCCGGCGTTGTACCAGAGGAAGGTGTGCGAGCCGAAGCCGTGCATGTGCCGCCACGAGGCGGGGATGCCGCGGTCGGTCATGAGGAACGTGACCTGGTGCGCCGACTCCGGCGACAGGGTCCAGAAGTCCCACTGCATGTTGTTGTCCCGCAGGTGGGTGTCGGCCCGGCGCTTCTGGCTGTGGATGAAGTCCGAGAACTTCTGCGGGTCGCGGATGAAGAAGATCGGGGTGTTGTTGCCGACGAGGTCGTAGTTGCCCTCTTCGGTGTAGAACTTGATCGCGAACCCGCGTGGGTCGCGGGCGGTGTCGGGGCTGCCGAGCTCACCGGCGACGGTCGAGAAGCGCAGGAAGAGCGGGGTCTCCTTGCCCTTCTGGAAGAGGCCGGCCTTGGTGAACTGGCTGACGTCCTCGGTGATTCGCAGGACGCCATGGGCGCCGCCGCCTTTGGCGTGTACGACGCGCTCGGGAACACGTTCCCGGTTGAAGTGCGCCATTTTCTGGATCAGATAGTGATCCTGCATAAGAAGTGGGCCGTTGGGGCCGACGGAGAGCGAGTGCTCGTCGCTCGGCGCGGGAATGCCGGCGTCGTCGGTGGAGATAGGCCTGTTCGTCATCAGCGCGGTCCTCCGAAAATCATCGTTGACAGCTCGGGCAGACGCCCCAGTAGGTGACGTCGGCTTCGTCCACGACGAATCCGGCCGCGTCGACCGGCACCAGACACGGGGCGAACCCGGTCGCGCAGTCGACGTCGGTCATGACGCCGCAGCGCCGGCAGACGAGGTGGTGGTGGTTGTCACCCACCCTGGCCTCGTAGCGCGCCGGACTGCCCATAGGTTCGATCTTGCGGAGCAGTCCGGCCTGGTGCAGCGCGTGCAGCGAGTCGTAGACGGCCTGAAGGGATACCTGACCCACACGGTCGAGCACGCCGCGGTGAACGGCTTCCACATCGAGGTGGTCGCCTTCGCGCACGGTCCGCATGATCGCCAGGCGGGCGGCGGTCACCCGTAGTCCCGCCTGGCGAATTAGGTCGTTGTCCCCCATATCCGGACACGCTAGTGCTAAACCTGAATGATTCAAGTAAAGGACTGGTACAGGTCTCGGCCGCGCCGTACCAAGAAGGGTCTCAGCGGCGCCGTACCAGGAAGATCGAGCTCAGCCCGGCCAGTACGGCCAGCGCCGCGAGCGCCACGGCGGTCGCCATCGAGGCGGAGCCGGTGCCCCCACCCTGGCTGAGGGAGATGAACAGCGTTCCGACGGTCGATACCCCGATCACCTGGCCGAGCTGCATCACGGTGAGGAGCGCTCCGCTCGCGTCGGCGGCGTAGACGTCGTCCACCTGCTGGGTCGCCATGTTGGTCACCGCGACCTGCACGCCGAGTCCGGCGCCGATGAGCGCGCTCATGACCGCGTACAGGACGCCGCCTCCTGAGGCGAGCCCGAGGCCCAGGTAGGCCGGCGCGGCCACCACGTAGCCGAAGGGCACGAGCGAGCGCTGCAGGCCGGGTGGCAGCAGCGGCCAGCAGAGCCCCACGAGCGCGAACGCCAGCGCGCACGGCACCAGCATCATGCCCGAGGCCAGCGGCGACAGACCCAGGTCACCCTGCAGGTGCAGCGCCGAGGTGAACAGGAACGCGCCCCAGGTGGCCGGCCCGAGCAGCAGCACGGCGAGTCCCGGCCGCATGCCGGGCGCGCGCAGCACGCCCGCGTTGACCAGCGGGCGCCCGCCGCGGCCCGTCACCCAGCGCTCGACGCGGACGAACGCCACGAAGACCACCGCGCTCAGCGCCATCGAGGCCCAGCCCCACAGCGGCCAGCCGAGGTCCCTGCCCAGCACGAGCGGCACCACGAACAGCAGCACGGCGGCCGACAGGCTCACCAGGCCCCACGGGTCGAGCCCGCCCTGGCCGCCACCGTGGTCGGCGGGGAGCACCCGAAGCCCCGCGATCAACAGCAGCGCGCCGATCGGCACCAGCACGAGGAAGACGATCCGCCAGCCGGCGCCGAGTCCGAGCAGGATCCCGCCCAGCGCCTGGCCGACCACGATGCCGCCGCTCACCACCGCCGACCACAGACCCAGCGCCCGGCCTCTGGCCGCGCCTTGATAGTTTCGCTGGATCAGCGTCATGACCTGGGGCATCATCAGCGCGGCCCCGGCGCCCTGGGCGAGCCGGGCGGCGACCAGCGTGCCGGTCGTGGGCGCGAGTCCCGCGGCGAGCGTGGTGAGCGTGAAGAAGGCGAGCCCGGCGAGAAAGGCGTTGCGGTAGCCGAGCAGGTCGCCGAGCCGGGCACCGGTGATCAAGAGGACGGCGTAGACGATGGTGTATCCCGCCACGATCATCTGCAGCCCGGCACCTGATGAGTGCAGATCGGCCTCGATGGTCGGGGTGGCCACGTTGACGATGTTGACGTTCAAGATTGCCAGGAACTGTCCGACGAGGATGATCGCGAGGAGCAGTCCGTTGGCCTTGCCCTTCTCCGGCTGTACGGCCGGGATTGGGGGAGCAAGATGGGCAGATTGGGTCATGTGTAGATTCTGGCGGCAAACCAGTACCAGTAACGAGAGCCCCTTTATACTGGTATTAGCAGCACCTGGATGGCTTACGCCCGCTCCACCATAGTGAAGGGGTGACCGTGACAGAGGCAAGGCGCTCCGATCTGTCGGCGTTCCTGCGCACCCGGCGCGAGCGGATCACCCCCGAGATGGTCGATCTGGCGCCCGGGCCCCGCAGGCGCACTCCCGGCCTGCGCCGCGAGGAGGTCGCCCAGCTCGCCGGGGTGGGTGTCACCTGGTACACGTGGCTGGAGCAGGGGCGGCCGATCAACGCCAGCAGCCAGGTGCTCGACGCGATCTCGCGTACGCTCCGGCTCGACACCGCCGAGCGGGAGCACCTCTACCGGCTGGCGGGCCAGCCGGGCACGCCGATCCTGGCCGGTTCCACCCAGGTGACGCCGGAGATGCAGGCCATACTCGACCAGCTCGGCGCGATGCCCGCGTGCATCACCAACAGCCGTTGCGACGTGCTGGCCTGGAACCCCGCCTACGCGACGATCTTTCCCGAGATCGTCGACGCCCCAGAAGGCGAGCGCAACTCGCTCTGGCAGACGTTCCTCAGCCCTTCGTGGACGACCATGCTCGTCAACCGCGACCAGGAGTTGCCGCGCGCCGTCGCCGTCTTCAGGGGCGCCTACAGCCGCCACACCGACGACCCGTGCTGGCAGGACTTCGTCCGGCGGCTCGCCGCGGAGAGCGCCGAGTTCGCCAGGCTGTGGGCCAGGCAGGACGTGGCCGAGCCCGGGCCGCGGGTGAAGACGTACGAGCATCGTGAGATGGGCCGGATCGGCTTCAGCACGACCAGCTTCCACCTCTCGTCGGCGCCGGAGACCCGCATGATCGTCTACTCGCCGCAGGACCAGCGGTGCCTCGACGCCATGACCCGCCTGATGGCCGGCGCCGCCTCCACGTCGTGACCCCGCGGTTTCTCGACCTCATGACATGACCGGCCTCATGACCAAAGGTCAGCACCCCTAGGTAGCGCGCGATTCATCCGCTCATGGCATGCTCGATGGCTGAAAGTCAGGATCGAGCGGAAGTAGCCGCACATATGAGAGTCCCCCGCCCCCTTCTCGCGGCGCCCCTCGCCGTGATGCTGGCCTCGGCCGCCGCGTGCTCGGCGGCCGAGTCGGAGCAGCCGCCGAAGAGCGAACAGGCGGCGGAGAAACCGAAGGAAACGCCCGTCAAAACCACCCCCACCGCCCCCGCCCGGAAGCCGTACACGATCTCGTTCGGCGGGGACGTGCACTTCGAGGGCGGGCTCCGTAACCGGCTCACCGCGCCGCGCACCGCGCTCGGACCGATCGCGCAGGTGCTGCGCTCGTCCGACCTGGCGATGGTCAACCTGGAGACGGCGATCACGACCGGTGGCACGCCCGCGCCCGGCAAGCAGTACACATTCCGGGCGCCCGAGACGGCGTTCGGCGCGCTGAAGGCCGCCGGGGTCGACGTGGCGTCGATGGCCAACAACCACGGCATGGACTACATGGAGACCGGGCTCGCCGACTCGCTGGCGGCGATCAAGCGGAGCAAGTTCCCGATCGTGGGCATCGGGGCGAACTCCACCCAGGCCTACAAGCCGTACAGGAAGACCGTCAACGGCAACCGCGTCTCCATCATCGGGGCCACGCAGGTGCTCGACGCCGAGTTCATCCAGGCGTGGACGGCGACGCCCGACAAGGGCGGGCTCGCGTCGGCCAAGAACGAGGAGCGCCTGCTCCAGGCCGTACGGCAGGCGCGCAAGAACTCCGACACCGTCATCGTGCACCTGCACTGGGGCACCGAGATGCAGAAGTGCCCCAACCCGGCGCAGCTCGCGCTCGGCCCGAAACTGGTCAAGGCGGGCGCCGACGTCGTGGTCGGCGGGCACGCGCACATCCTGCTCGGCGCCGGGTACATCGGCAACGGCTACGTCAGCTACGGCCTGGGCAACTTCGTCTTCTACAACTCCACGCCCGGCACCACCGGCAGGACCGGCGTGCTGACGCTCACCATCAAGGGCCGCAAGGTGCTCAAGGACCAGTGGACGCCCGCCACCATCCAGGGGGGTATACCGATCCTGATGACGGGCACGGCCAAGACGCAGGCGGTGGCCGACTGGCGGGCCCTGCGATCCTGTACGGGGCTGGCAGCCCGCCCTTGACGAGATCTATCATTGGACTCCACGTCCAATAAGGAGGTCGCCATGCGCTGGGTCGCGTCCGATGACGTACGGCTGGCGGTCTTCGAGGAAGGCGATCCCGGCGACCCCACGATCGTGCTCGTCCACGGCTATCCGGACACGCACCGGGTCTGGGACGAGGTCGCCGAGCGGCTGCGTGACCGCTTCCACGTGGTCCGCTATGACGTACGCGGTGCGGGCGCCTCGACGGTCCCACGTCATACCGGTGACTACGCCTTCCACCGGCTGGCGGCCGACCTGGCGGCGGTGCTCGACGCGATCGGCAAGCCCCGGGTCCACCTGGTCGGGCACGACTGGGGCTCGCTGCAGGGCTGGGACGCCGTGTCCCGTCCCGGCATCCGGGACCGCATCGCCTCCTTCACCAGCTTCGGCGGTCCTGGGCTCGCGCAGGCACGCCAGTTCATGCGGCACGGCAGGCGGCGCGACGTCCTGGCGCAGGCGGTCAGGTCCTGGTACATCGGCGCCTTCCGGCTCCCGGTGCTGCCCGAGCTGGCCTGGAGCACGTTCATGCCGCGGGTCCTGGAGCGGTCGATGCGGCGGGACGAGGGCCTCGAACCCAGACCGGGCCACCCGGCCGACACCCTGAGAAGTGACGCCCGCAATGGACTGCGCCTCTACCGGAGCAACATGGGCGGGCACTCCGACCGCTCCGGCTCCGGCGGCGGTGAAGTGGTCGATCGGCTCCAGGGTGGCGACGGCGGTCGTGGGGGCGGTCCGGCCGTTGCCGTGCCCGTTCAGCTCATCGAGGCCACCCGGGATCCGTTCGTCGGCCCGGCGTTGCTGGCCTCGCTGGGGGAGGGAGTCCCCAAGTTCTGGCATCGCAAGATCGCGGCCGGGCACTGGGTCCAGCGCAGTCATCCCGACGTCGTCGCCAGGATGATCGCCGAGTTCGCCACCCACGTCGACGGCGGCGCGCCGACCAGGGGCCTGCGCGGGGCCCGTGTCGAGGAGGGACGCTTTAAGGAGAGGCGCAAGGCGTTCGACGGGCGATTGGCGGTGATCACCGGCGCGGGCAGCGGCATCGGGCGCGCCACCGCGCGGGCCTTCGCGGCGCACGGCGCCGAGGTCGTCTGCGCGGACCTCGATCGCGAGGCGGCGGCTCGTACGGCTGACGGCATCGCCAAGGACCTCGGCGGTACGGCACACGCCGTACGAGTCGATGTCGCCGACACCACCCAAATGGAAGACTTCGCCGGAAATATCCGCACTGAGTATGGAGTGCCGGACATTGTGGTGAACAATGCCGGGATCGCGGTCAGCGGGCCGTTCCTCGACCACTCGGTCGACGACTGGCGCAGGACCCTCGACGTCAACCTGTGGGGCGTCATCCACGGCTGCCGGCTGTTCGCCGCCCAGATGGTCGAACGCGGAGAAGGCGGCCACATCATCAACATCGCCTCGCTGGCCGCGTTCGTACCGTCGCGGCTGCTGCCCGCCTACTCGACCTCGAAGGCGGCGGTGAAGATGCTGAGCGACTGCCTGAGAGCGGAGCTGGCCGGACAGGGCATCGGGGTCAGCGTGATCTGCCCCGGTTTCGTGTCCACGCCCATCGCGCACAACGCCACGTACGTCGGACCGGACATGAGGGACTCGGCCGAACAAGGGCTGGCCCGCCGCGGCTACCCGCCCGAGCGCGTCGCCGCTCATATCCTCCGGGCCGTACACCGTGACCAGGCCGTTGTGGCGGTCAACGCGGAAGGGAAGATCGGCTACGCGCTGTCGAGGATCTCGCCGGGAGCGCTGCGCCGGTTCGCGAGAGTGACCGGCGTCACGAGAAATCCGCCATTCGCCAGGTAACGATCGTGCACTTGGGGGGAAGATGGAGCACGTGTCCTCCCCGATGATTGAAGACGGCTGCGCGGCGCCCAAACCGCTCCGACGGCAGCCGACGCAGCGCCGCAGTGCCCGCCGCGTCGAGCGGATGCTCGACGCGACCGCCGAGCTGCTCGACGAGATCGGCTACGAAGGGCTCTCCACCACCCGCATCGCCGAGAGAGCCGGTGTCGCGATCGGGTCGGTCTACCAGTTCTTTCCCGACAAGCGGGCCATCACGCAGGAGCTGACCCGGCGCAACGTCGAGCAGTTCGTCTCCCGGGTCGGCCGCCGGTTCCTCGAAGAGGACTACCGCGGCTGGTGGGAGGCGGTCGACGCGATCATCGACGAGTTCGTCGACATGCATCGGAGCGTGCCCGGGTTCAGGAATCTGCGCTTCGGCGACGTGGTCGACCTCAACCTGCTCGACTCCGACTCCGACAACAACATGGTGATCGCCGGGCGGCTGCGCGGGCTGCTGCTGAAGGAGTTCGGGCTGGCCGACAGCCAGGAGCTCGACATGGCCGTGCTGGTCGCGGTCGAAGCGGGCGACGCCGTGCTGAAGCTGGCCTTCCGCCGCGATCCGGACGGCGCGCCGGAGATCATCGAGGCGGCCAAGCAGCTGATCCGCGGCTTCCTGTCCCGCCAGCTCAAGTCGTGGCCCTCGGGAGCCGCCCGGGCCCTCGATGAAGCGTCACGCCCTTTGTGACGCGTCTCGTCTGTCTGGTGTGAAGCGTCACGCTTGGCCCTCGTGGGGCGTCACGTGCCGGAGCCGCTGGGCGTTCAGTGGGCCGCGTGCAGCTCTCTGAGGAGCTCCGGCAGCCAGGCGGGAGTCGAGCCGCGAGGGTCATACCTGGACTGGAGCCGGTCGCCCGATTCCGGGACGAGCGCGGAGGCGGGCGGCGGGTGCGGCTGGGTGCGAGAGGTGTCGGTGCCCGGCGCGCACGGTGTCAGGAACGTCACCGACCGTGCGTCACGGGCCTCCCTGATCATCCTGGTGTGCAGTCTCGCCTCAAGCGCGTGCAGGTTTCGCTCCGCCGATTCGATGGCCTCCAGACGGGCCGAAAGGTAGCCGACCGCGCCCGGAATCACGGCGGACAGCACGACGAGGCAGACCAAAATGAAGGTCATCTGCCTGGACAGGCCCATCGCGACTCCCTCCACTAGCGGACGAGCGCGACGGTAATATCCCCTCCGACCAGCACAGACACGCTGACTGTAGTCACACTTTAACGCTACGTTGCCGAACCTGTGCGAGATCCGCGATGTGCATTGACCGGGCAAAACCGCAAGCGGCTCGGTAGTCTCGCGGTGTGGCGCATGTGACCCGTGAGCACCTTGATCGCCTGCTAGAGCAGGCACTGCTGGCCGACGACCACGGTTCGCTGGCCAAGCGGCTGTACGACGTCGCGCTCGGCTATTCGACGGGCGACGTTTCCAGGGCATCCATCCTGGTCCTGGCCGCCGAGGAATGGCGGGCGGCGGGACAGCCCGCGCGTGCGATGGAGTGTTTCCAGCGTGCGATGGAGGACGGTGGTGAGTCGAGCATCGACCCGCGAGCCGGCATCGCCGACACGCTCTTCGAGCTCGACAGGCCGGACGAGGCTAGGGAGGTCATCGAGACCATCCGTGCGGAGGGCAGAGCCACCACGGCGACCGCCCACACGATCGCCGAGACCCTGGTCGCCTACGGTGACCTGCGGGCTGGGCACGAGTGGGCGACCCAGGCGGTGCTGGCCTGCGACGAGGACGACCCCGAGCACGTGGCCCTGCTGCGTACTCGCTACCGCATCAGGGTGGACCTCGGCCTACCGGAGGACGACCTCGACGCCCTGGTGTCCTGACCAGGGACGTCGCGAGAGGGTGGACGTGACGGGCCTGGCGTCCTGACCAGGGACGTCCCGAGAGGGTGGACGTGACGGGCCCGGTGGGTGGCGTGAGCCTGCCCACGGGCTGGTGACGCGATCCGCCGGCTATGGCGCGCAGTCGGCCGATCGGCGCGTGGCTGCGTCGTGCGTCAGTCCAGGATCCCGAAAGGTCTGAGACCCCCCGACAAGTCCAAGACCCCCGAAAACCGACCGGCTGCCGTGGAACGCCGACGCCCGGGAACCAGCCGGTTCCCGGGCGTCACGTATCAGACCTCAGCCGCGGACGATGGACAGCTCGTCGTCGGCCAGGTCCACCAACACCCGGTCGCCGTCCACGACCTCGCCCGACAGCACGGCCTTGGCCAGCTTGTCGCCGATCGCCGACTGGACCAGGCGGCGCAGCGGGCGCGCCCCGTACATCGGGTCGTACCCGGTGAGCGCCAGCCACTCGCTGGCCGCGTCGGTGACCTCCAGCGTGAGCCTGCGGTCGGCCAGCCGCTGGGCCAGGCGTTCGACCTGGAGGTCGACGATGCGCGTCAGCTCTTCCGAGCCGAGCGCGTCGAACAGGATCACGTCGTCGAGCCGGTTGAGGAACTCCGGCTTGAACGAGCTGCGCACCGCGCCCATCACGGCCTCGCGCTTGGCGCCGTTGGCCAGCTTGGGGTCGACCAGGAACTGCGAGCCGATGTTGGAGGTGAGGATCAGGATCGTGTTGCGGAAGTCGACGGTACGGCCCTGGCCGTCGGTCAGCCGGCCGTCGTCGAGCACCTGCAGCAGGATGTCGAAGACCTCGGGATGGGCCTTCTCCACCTCGTCGAGCAGCACGACCGTGTAGGGCCGCCGCCTGACGGCCTCGGTGAGCTGGCCGCCCTCCTCGTAGCCGACGTAGCCGGGCGGCGCGCCGACGAGCCGGGCGACGCTGTGCTTCTCGGAGTATTCGCTCATGTCGATGCGGGTCATCGCCCGCTCGTCGTCGAACAGGAACTCCGCCAGCGCCTTGGCCAGCTCGGTCTTGCCGACACCCGTCGGGCCGAGGAACAGGAACGAGCCCGTGGGCCTGTCGGGGTCGGAGATACCGGCCCGGCTCCGGCGTACGGCGTCCGAGACAGCCTGTACGGCCTGCTGCTGCCCGATGAGGCGCCGCCCCAGCTCCTCCTCCATCCGCAGCAGTTTGGCCGTCTCAGCCTCCAGCAGGCGGCCCGCCGGGATGCCCGTCCAGGAGGAGATGACCTCGGCGATGTCGTCGGCGCCGACCTCCTCCTTGACCATGGCGTTGTCGGGTGTCGCGGCGTCGGAGGCGGCCCGCAGGGCCTGCTCCAGGCGCGGCACCTCGGCGTACATGAGCCTGGAGGCGGCCTCGAAGTCGCCGTCGCGCTGCGCCCGCTCGGCGCCGCTTCTGGCCTCGTCGAGCTGCTTCTTCAGCTCGCCGACCTTGTTGAGTCCGGCCTTCTCCAGCTCCCAGCGGCCGACGAGGGCGTTGAGCTCCTCCTGGCGGTCGGCCAGCTCCTTGCGCAGGCGTTCGAGCCGCTGTATGGAGGCCTCGTCGGTCTCCTTGGAAAGGGCCAGCTCCTCCATCTTCATCCGGTCGACGTTGCGCTGGAGCTGGTCGATCTCGACGGGACGCGAGTCGATCTCCATGCGCAGCCGGGAGGCGGCCTCGTCGACCAGGTCGATGGCCTTGTCGGGCAGGAAGCGGTTGGTGATGTAGCGGTCGGAGAGCGCGGCGGCGGCGACCAGCGCGCTGTCGGCGATCTGGACCTGGTGGTGGGCCTCGTAGCGGCCCTTGAGCCCGCGCAGGATCGCGATCGTGTCCTCGACCGTGGGCTCGCCGACGTAGACCTGCTGGAAGCGGCGCTCCAGCGCGGGGTCCTTCTCGATGCGCTCGCGGTATTCGTCGAGCGTCGTGGCGCCGATCATGCGCAGCTCGCCGCGGGCCAGCATCGGCTTGAGCATGTTGCCCGCGTCCATCGCGCCCTCGGCGGCGCCCGCCCCGACGACCGTGTGCAGCTCGTCGATGAACGTGACGATCTGCCCGTCGCTCTCCTTGATCTCGGAGAGCACGGCCTTGAGCCGCTCCTCGAACTCGCCGCGGTATTTGGCGCCCGCGACCATCGCGCCGAGGTCGAGCGAGATGAGCCGCTTGTTGCGCAGCGACTCGGGCACGTCGCCGGCCACGATGCGCTGGGCCAGTCCCTCGACGACGGCCGTCTTGCCGACGCCGGGCTCGCCGATCAGCACCGGGTTGTTCTTGGTGCGCCGCGACAGGACCTGAACGACCCGGCGGATCTCGGAGTCGCGGCCGATGACCGGGTCGAGCTTGCCGTTGCGGGCCCGCTCGGTCAGGTCGACGCCGTATTTCTCCAGCGCCTGGTAGGTGTCCTCGGGCGTCTCACTGGTGACGCGGGCGTGACCGCGTACCTTCTCGAAGGCGTCGAGCAGCGCCTGCGGAGTCGCCCCCTGGGACTTCAGCAGCTCGGCCACCTGACCGCCGTCGGTGGCCAGGCCCACGAGCAGGTGCTCGGTGGAGACGTAGTCGTCTTCGAGCCGCTTGGCCCGCTGCGCGGCGGTGTTGATCACGGTCAGCAGCTGGCGCGAGCTCGACGGCGCGCTCACGGTGGAGCCCTGCGCCTTCGGCAGCGCGGCGAGCTGCTCCTCGGCCTTGGCGCGCAGCGTCTTCCAGTCGGCGCCGACGGCTTCGAGCAGAGGGATGGCGGTGCCGCCCGTCTGGGCGAGCAGGGTGGTCAGCAGATGGGCGGGCGCGATCTCCGGATTGCCCTCCGCGGCGGCACGCCGCATGGCCCCGGAGAGAGCTTCCTGGCTCTTCTGGGTGAGCTTGTAGTCCATGTGTTTCTAGGCCCCCGGTGGCAGCTCATAGCGGATCAGCGCCCTGACCATCTGCATCTCGGCGCGGAGGCGGTGAACCTCCTCACGCAGCCGCAGAGCCTCGTTCTCGAGCTCGAGAATCCGCTTGATGCCCGCGAGGTTGATGCCCTCCTCCTGGGAGAGCCGCTGGACCTCGCGGAGCTGGATGATGTCGCGGGTGGAGTAGAGGCGGCCGCGCCCCGCCGTGCGGCCTGGACAAACCAGTCCGAGCCGGTCGTACTGTCGCAAGGTCTGTGGATGGAGGCCCGACAGTTGCGCGGCCACCGAGATCACATAGACCGGAGTCTCGTCTGACAGGTCGAAATAGTTGGCGTCCATCGGCTACTCGCTTCTGGCTCTCTGTATGAGATCAGCCCGCGGGTCCTCGCCCGCCGTCGCGGTGTTGAACTCCGTGAGGAGCTCGCGGGACTTGTCGTCCAGTGTCTGAGGGACAAGCACCTCGACGGTGGCGAGCAGGTCGCCCTTGGTGCCGTCCTTGCGGGCGACGCCCCTGCCACGGACCCGGAACGTGCGGCCGTTGGGCGTGCCCGTCGGGATGCGCAGCGTGACCGGCAGCCCTTTGAGTATCGGCACCTTGATCTCGGCGCCGAGCGCGGCCTCGGAGAACGTCACCGGCACCGTGATGGTCAGGTTGTCGCCCGTCCTGCCGAAGACGGCGTGCGGTTTGACGTGCGTGAGGATGTAGAGGTCGCCGGCCGGGCCGCCGTTCTCGCCCGGGGCGCCCTTGCCCTTGAGCTTGACCCGCTGTCCGTCGGCCACCCCCGCGGGGATGCGCGCCTGGATGTTGCGGGTGCTCTTGGCCCGGCCGCTGCCCTCGCACACGGGGCAGGGGTCGTCCACGAGCAGGCCGCGGCCCTTGCAGTCGCGGCAGGGCTCGGAGAAGGCGAAGTTGCCCAGGTTGCGGCTGGCCGCCCCCGTGCCCTCGCAGGTCGGGCAGACCCGTGGGGTGGTGCCGGCCTTGGCCCCGGTGCCGCTGCAGGCCGTGCAGGCGGCCGAACTGGTCAGCCTGAGCGACACCGTGGAGCCCTCGACCGCTTCGGTGAACGTGAGCGTGACCTCGGACTCGACGTCCTGGCCACGCCGCGGCCTGGTGGCGCTGGTCGTACGGGTCGAGCCGGCGCCGCCGCGGTTGAACAGCCCGCCGAACAGGTCGCCGAGCCGCTCACCCGCCCCGTGGCCCTGCTGCTGCTGGTTGGCGGTGCCCCCGAACAGGTCGCCGAAGTCGAACGGGAAGCCGCCACTGCCGGGACGCTGGGCCCCCACCCCGGACCCGAACAGCGTGCGCGCCTCGTCGTATTCCTTTCGGCGCTTGCTGTCGGACAGGACGTCGTTGGCCTCGGAGATCTCCTTGAACTTGGCCTCTTTGGCCACGTCGCCCTGGTTGGTGTCGGGGTGGTACTGCCTGGCCAGCTTGCGGTAGGCCTTCTTGATGTCATCGGCCGTGGCTGACTTGGGCACACCAAGGACGGCGTAGTAGTCCTTCTCCAGGTAGTCCTTGGTGCTCATCTATCGCCCTTCGTTCTGCGTCAGTTGTCGTCGTCGGACGCCGGGGGGGCGTCTTCTGGCTCCGCCACGGCCACCCGCGCCGGGCGGAGCACCCGGTCACCCATGCGGTAACCGGGCTGGAGCACCTCGATCGCGGTCGGCTCGGTGACGTCCGGCGAGTAGCTGTGCATCAGCGCCTCGTGGACGGTCGGGTCGAACGGGTCGCCCTTCTGGCCGAAGGGGTTGAGCCCGAGCTTGGTGACGGCCGCTTCCAGTGACTCTGCCACTTTCGCGAAGCCACCGGTGAGCTCGCCGTGATCACGTGCCCGGCCGATGTCGTCGAGCACGGGCAGGAGCTCCTGGAGGGCGCTCGCGACGGCCTGCTCCCGCACGGCTCCGCGGTCGCGTTCGACCCGCCTGCGGTAGTTGGTGTATTCCGCCTGGAGACGCTGCAGGTCGGACGTCCGCTCGGAGAGCTGGGCCAGCAGGTCTCCGTCCTGCGCCGCCGCCTCGCTGGCGGCGGGAGGAGGGGGAGCGTCCTGGTCCTGCGGTCGTTCGCGCACCTGGCCCGTCTCCGGGTCGATCTTGCGGTTGTCGCGGATCACCGGCTCGTCGTGCCCGTTGTCACGCGTCGGCATCACTTGTCCTTCTTCGGCTGGTCTTCGTCGACGATCTCGGCTTCGACCACGTCGTCATCGGCCTTCTGCTGCTCGCCGGCCGCGGCGTCCTGCGGGGCGCCCTCGCCGCCGGGCTGCTGGCCCTGGCTCTGCGCGTAGATCGCCGAGCCCATCTTCTGGCTGACGGTCGCGAGCTTCTCGGCCGAGTTGCGGATGACGTCGGTGTCGGTGCCCTCCAGAGCCTTCTTCAGCTCGGCGAGCGCCTCCTCGACCTCGGTCTTGATCTCGCCGGGGACCTTGTCGTCGTTCTCGCGGAGGAACTTCTCCGTCTGGTAGGCGAGCCCGTCGGCGTTGTTGCGGACCTCGGCCTCCTCGCGGCGCTTCTTGTCCTCGTCGGCGTAGGACTCGGCCTCGCGCATCATCCGCTCGATGTCGTCCTTCGGCAGCGCGGAGCCGCCGGTGATCGTCATCGTCTGCTCCTTGCCCGTGCCCAGGTCCTTGGCGGAGACGTTGACGATGCCGTTGGCGTCGATGTCGAAGGTGACCTCGATCTGCGGGATGCCGCGTGGCGCCGGGGCGATGCCGGTCAGCTCGAAGGTGGCCAGCTTCTTGTTGTAAGAAGCGATCTCGCGCTCGCCCTGGTAGACCTGGATCTGCACCGACGGCTGGTTGTCCTCGGCCGTGGTGAAGACCTCGGAGCGCTTGGTCGGGATCGTCGTGTTGCGCTCGATGATCTTGGTGAAGATGCCGCCCTTGGTCTCGATGCCCAGCGACAGCGGGGTCACGTCGAGCAGCAGGACGTCCTTGACCTCACCCTTGAGCACACCGGCCTGCAGGGCGGCGCCGATGGCGACGACCTCGTCCGGGTTGACGCCCTTGTTGGGCTCCTTGCCGCCGGTCAGCTCCTTGACGAGCTCGGAGACGGCGGGCATGCGGGTCGAGCCGCCGACGAGCACCACGTGGGCGATGTCGGAGATCTTGATGCCGGCGTCCTTGATGACCTGGTGGAACGGGCCCTTGGTCCGCTCGAGCAGGTCGGCGGTCAGCCGCTGGAACTCAGCCCTGGTCAGCTTCTCGTCGAGGTGCAGCGGGCCCTCGGAGGAGGCGGTGATGTAGGGCAGGTTGATGTTGGTCTCGGCCTGGCTGGACAGCTCGATCTTGGCCTTCTCGGCGGCCTCACGCAGGCGCTGGAGCGCCATCTTGTCCTTGGACAGGTCGACGCCGTGGGCGTTCTTGAACCGGTTGGCCAGCTCGTCGACGACCCGCTGGTCCCAGTCGTCACCGCCGAGGTGGTTGTCGCCGGAGGTCGCCTTGACCTCGACGAAGCCGTGGCCGTCCTCCTGGCCGACGTCGAGCAGGGACACGTCGAAGGTGCCGCCACCGAGGTCGAAGACCAGGATCGTCTGGTCCTGCTCCTTGTCGAGCCCGTAGGCGAGGGCCGCCGCGGTGGGCTCGTTGATGATGCGGAGCACGTTGAGGCCCGCGACCGTGCCGGCCTCCTTGGTGGCCTGGCGCTGGGCGTCGTTGAAGTAGGCCGGGACGGTGACCACCGCGTCGGTGATCTTCTCGCCCAGGTAGGCCTCGGCGTCCTGCTTCAGCTTCTGCAGCACGAAGGCGCTGATCTGCTGGGGGGAGAACTTCTTGCCGTCGATCTCCTGGGACCAGTTGGTGCCCATCTCCCGCTTGACGGAGCGGATGGTCCGGTCCACGTTGGTGACGGCCTGTCGCTTGGCGACCTCGCCGACCAGGACTTCGCCGTTCTTAGCGAAGGCGACCACGGACGGCGTGGTCCGCGAGCCCTGCGCGTTGGCGATGACGGTGGGCTCACCGCCCTCGAGGATCGAGACGACGGAGTTGGTCGTCCCAAGGTCGATACCTACCGCACGTGCCATGAGTACGTCCCTGTAGTTAAAGTTGAGTCGGTTGGACTCAACGTACGAATACCCGGGGTGTTTGTCAAACAGCTTGAGCCTACTCGACTCAACCTGACCCCGGGCACCCGTATTCCCCCTGAGAACTCCCCCCTCAAACCCTGACGAGACCCCGGCACGACAAGGGCCGAGTACCGGGGTCTGGCCGTTCCTCCCTGAAGGTCCTCCGCCCGAAACTGGCGGACCCCGGCGCGACAAAGGGTCGTGTGCCGGGGTCTGGTCGGGGGTTTCAGGGCTTGGCGCCGTCCAGCACCTTGCGCTTGCCGAGCGGGGTCTTCAGCTTGACCGTCGTCGTCTTCTCCACCGCGATCATGATGCAGGCGACGTCCTTGGCCTTCGGGGCGGTGCCCTCGTACAGGGTGACCTTGACGCTCTTGCGCGTCTCCTTGACCTTCACCCGGTCCAGGACGGTGCACGGGGCCACGCCCGACCACCAGATGAGCTTGAGCTTGCGGCCGTGGGACGTCGGTTGCGCCTTGGTCCAGCGGACCTTGTGCGTGTTGATGGTGTCGCCCGTGGGCTTGACCGGTTTCGGAGCCTTCGTGGGAGTGGTCTCAGCGGGAACACTCGCCACGGGGTCAGTGGTGACCGGCGTCTGTGGGGCGGGGGCGGTGGCCTGCTTGGCAGGCGCCGGGGCCCCGCAACTCGTCGCAAGCACCAGACATCCGGCCAGAAGAGTCGCTGTCATTGTGCGCATACCTCTTGGACGAATGGGACGGCTCGCAGGTTCAGCTACCGAATCCGGCGGGTATCGCGCCGGCGAAGTTAGGCTGGAGCATGTGCTGCGTCAGGCCCTGCTAGCCCTATCCAGGAGCGACCTCGTCGAGCGGGTCGTCACCACCTCGCCGCTGACCAGAGACGTGGTCAGACGCTATGTCGCCGACGACGTCGAAGCGGTCGTCGGCCGGCTGACCCGAGACGGGCTGCTCGTCACCATCGCCCGCCTGGGCGAGGACGTCACCGACCGGGCGCAGGTCGAGCGTGCGGTCCAGAGCTACCTAGCGCTGCTCGGCCGGCTGCCCCGGGACGCCGACGTGTCGGTCAAGCTGACCGCGCTGGGGCTGCGGCTGTCCGAGAAGCTCGCGCTCGACAACGCGGCCACCGTCTGCGAGGCCGCCGCGGCCAGGGGAGTGACGGTCACCCTCGACGCCGAGGAGCACGACACGATCGACAGGCTCCACTCCGTGCATGCCACGCTGCGCAAGGAGCATCCCGACGTGGGCATCGTGGTGCAGGCGTACCTGCCGGACGCCCGTGAGCGCTGCGAGCGGCTCGACGGCGCCCGCGTACGGCTCTGCAAGGGCGCCTACAGCGCGCCCGGCGCCCTCACCTCCCGGGCCGACACCGACCGGTCGTTCGCGCGCTGCCTCAAGGTGCTGATGGCGGGCACCGGCTACCCCATGGTCGCCACGCACGACCCGCGGCTGGTGGAGATCGCCTCGGCGCTGGCCGTACTCACCGGGCGGGACGCGACGGGCTTCGAGTATCAGATGCTGTACGGCGTTCGGCCCGCCGAGCAGGCCCGGCTGGCCGGGCTCGGCGCGCAGGTGCGCGTCTACGTGCCCTACGGCGCCGACTGGTACGCCTACCTCATGCGCCGCCTCGCCGAGCGCCCGCGCAACCTGGCCTTCTTCGCCCGGTCGCTGGTGAGCCGCCACTAGCTTCGCCCGGTCGCCGGTCAGCCGCCACTAGCTTCGCCCGGTCGCCGGTCGGCCGGCACCGGCTCGGTAGGCTACCGGGGTGATTGCGATTCTGGGCACGGGCAAGATGGGCGAGGCCCTCCTGTCCGGGCTGCTGCGAGCGGGGTTCGATCCGGGCGACATCATGGCGACGTCCCGCAGGCCGGAGCGGGCGCAGGCGCTGCGTGAGGCCTATGGCGTGCGCACCGTGACCAACACCGAGGCCGCCAAGGCCGCGGAGACGATCATCCTGGCGGTCAAGCCACAGGACATGGCGGCGCTACTGGCCGAGATCGCCCCTTATGTCCCCGCCGACCGCTTGGTGATCACCGCCGCCGCGGGCATCACCAGCGCCTTCGTCGAGCAGCGTCTCGGCGTCGAGGTGCCGGTCGTCAGGGTGATGTCCAACACGCCGATCCGCTTCGACGAGGCGATGAGCGTGATCTCGGCGGGCGCCCACGCGAGCGAGGAGCACCTCCAGCACACCGAGGACCTGCTCAAGCCGGTCGGCAAGGTGCTGCGCATCCCCGAGTCGCAGCAGGACGCGGCCACCGCGCTGTCGGGCAGCGGGCCCGCCTACTTCTTCTACCTGGTCGAGGCCATGGTCGACGCGGGGATCCTGCTCGGCATGCCCAGGGCCGCCGCGCTCGACATGGTCACCCAGTCGATCGTCGGCGCCGCGGTGATGCTGCGCGACTCGGGCGAACACCCGGTGATCCTGCGCGAGGCGGTCACCTCGCCCGGCGGCACCACGATCGCGGCGATCGCCGAGCTCGAACGCCACAGCGTCCGCGCCGCCTTCCTGGCCGCCATCGAGGCCGCCCGCGACCGGAGCCGCGAGCTGGCCTCGGGCTGAGTTCGGGAGGCCCGAGCCACCCCGGGCACCCTGCTCCTACGATGGGTCGGGTGACGATCCGTCGCGGCATCCCCCCGCTGCTCGTCCTGCTCGCGCTGACCGGCTGCTCGGCCGAGGCACCGGCCGCCGTACAACTGGCCGACGTCAAGCGCGCCCCCGTCACCGAGGTCGTCGAGGCGCCCGCCACCATCGGCGCCCGCGCCACGGCCACCCTCCGCTCGCCCGCCCAGGGCACGATCGCTCACCTGTACGTACGTGAGGGCGACCACGTGCGCAAGGGCCAGATCGTGGCCAAGATCCGTTCGCCGCAGGCCCAGGACCAGCTCAAACAGGCCCGGCGGGCGTCGAAGTCGGCCGCGCCCGCGACCCCGAGCCTGGGCCGCCCGAACGTCCGGCTCGCCTCCTTCGACACCGGCGCGTTCGACCGCAAGGTGGCCGCGCACTTCGCCAAGGCGCGCAGGGAGGCGAAGAAGATCGACGACGCCCAGGCCCGCAGGCAGCTGCTCAGCGCCATCGGCCTGGCCGAGGCCCAGCACAAGGCGCAGACCAGGGCCCTGAAGTCGATCACCGCGCAGCTCAACCGGTCGATCAACAGCGTGCTGGCCGGGGTCACCAGCGGGTTCGGCGGGCTGACGTCGTCCATGGCGTCGCTGCAGGCGGCCTCCAAGTCCCAGGCGAAGGCCGCGGTCAAGGCGGCGGAGAGCGCGGTGAAGTCGCTCACCGTCAAGGCGCCGTTCGGCGGGGTGGTCACGCTCGGCCGGCCCTCGGGCGGCGGCGCCGCGAGCAGCCTGAACGGCCTGCTCAGCCAGCTGCCCACCGGCGGCCAGCAGTTGCCCGCCGACACCTCCGGCGGCTCGGCGAGCGGCGGCGCGCCGGTGGCGACCGGTGTTCCCGTGTCGGCGGGCGACCCGATCGTCACCGTCACGGACGTCTCGGAGCTCACCCTCTCCGCCGATATCGACGAGACCGACGTGCTGCTGGTCAAGAGAGGCACCAAGGCCACGGTCGAGCTCGACGCGGTTCCCGGCGCGGCCTACACCGCGCGGGTCACGGGTGTCGGTGTGACGCCGATGCCCGGCACGACGGGCGGCGTCAGCTACCCGGTGCAGCTCACGCTCGGCGCGGGCCGGTTCGACGACGGCGCCGCGGCGCCCACTCCCAAACCGGGTATGAGCGCGGTGACGCGGCTGACGGTCCGCGAGTCGCCCGCCGCCATCGCGGCCCCGGCCTCGGCGATCGTCTCCAGCGGGCGCGAGAGCGTGGTCTGGGTGGTCAGGAACGGTACGGCGGAGCGCCGCGTGGTCAAGCTCGGCGCCCAGGGAGAGGCGGTGGTCGAGGTGCTGAACGGACTGTCGGTCGGTGACCGGATCGTGGTCAAGGGCGCGGACTCGGTACGGCAAGGGCAGCGACTGCCATGACCGCCGCCGCGTTGGAAGCCGTGGATCTCACCAGGCGTTACCAGCTCGACGGCGTCGCCGTGGAGGCGTTGCGCGGTGTGTCGCTGCGCATCGGCCGCGGCGAGTTCGTGGCGATCATCGGGCCGTCCGGGTCCGGTAAGTCCACGCTGATGCACTTACTCGGCTGCCTCGACCGGCCCACCTCCGGGCGGCTCCGGGTGAACGGGGTGGAGATGTCGCAGCTGTCCGACACCCAGCTGGCCGAGCTGCGCAACAAGACCATCGGGTTCGTCTTCCAGTCGTTCCACCTGCTGGCCAGGACCTCGGCGCTGGAGAACGTGGCGCTGCCGCTGGTCTACCGGGGGGTCGGGAAGACCGAGCGCCGGTCCAGGGCGCGGGCCGCGCTGGAGGCGGTGGGTCTGGGGCACCGGATGGGGCATCGGCCCTCGCAGATGTCCGGCGGCGAACAGCAGCGTGTGGCGATCGCCAGGGCGCTGGTGGGCGAGCCGAAGGTGCTGCTGGCCGACGAGCCGACGGGCAATCTCGACACCCGCAACGGCGCCGAGGTCATGGCCATACTCGACCGGCTCAACAGTGACAGTGGGGTGGCCGTGGTGCTGGTCACGCACGAGCCGGAGGTCGCGGGCCACGCCCGGCGGCAGATCCACGTACGTGATGGGCTGATCGAGCTCGACACCGGGCACCCAAGCGGCGGCGGCGAGGAGTGAGGGGGCGCGAGGCGTTCGGCATGGCGCTGGAGGCGCTGCGGGTCAACCGGATGCGCAGCGTGCTGACCATGCTCGGGGTCGTCATCGGCGTGCTCGCCGTGGTGATCCTGGTGGCCGTCGGCACCGGCGCGAAGGACGCGGTGGAGAAGGAGATCTCCGGCCTCGGCACCAACATCATCCTGGTCGTCCCCGGCCGGCTCACCGTGGGCGCGGCGCCGACCCAGAGCAAGCTCAACCTGGCCGACGTCGCGTACGTGCGGCGCGTGGTCGGCGACCCCGCCAAGGTGACGGTGTCGCTGCAGTCGGGCGAGACCGTACGCGTCGGCGGGACCGAGGCGTTCGTCACCGTCGTCGGCACCGACCAGAACCTCACCAACATCTTCGACCGCCCGCTCGACAAGGGCCGCCACCTGAGCGGGACCGACGTCGACACCCGGCGCCGGGTCGCCGTGCTCGGCTCCGAGGTGGCCGACAAGCTGTTCGGCGACCTCGATCCGATCGGGCGGCAGCTGACGATCTCCGGGGCGCGGTTCCGGGTCGTCGGCGTCTACGCCAAGATCGGCCAGACCTTCGGCGTCTCGCGCGACCAGGAGGTGCACATCCCGGTGACGACGGCCCAGCGGCTGCTCGGCATCGCCAGGGTCAACGGCATCGCGGTCGGCGCGTCGGGGCCCGACGAGATCGAGCCGCTCCAGAGCCGGGTCGTGGCGGCGCTGACCGACAGGTATCCGGGGGAGAAGTTCTCGGCCGTCACGCAGACCCAGCTGCTCGGCACGATCGGCAGCGTGCTCGGCATGCTCACCGGCGTGCTGGCCGCCATTGCCGGCATCTCGCTGCTGGTGGGCGGCGTGGGCGTGTCCAACATCATGCTGGTCAGCGTCCGGGAGCGGACCCGTGAGATCGGGCTGCGCAAGGCGCTCGGGGCCAGGCAGCGCGACATACTGACCCAGTTCCTGATCGAGGCGGTGCTGCTGACGACGATCGGCGGCGTCATCGGGATCCTGCTCGGCGTCGGCGGCGCCCTCGCCATCCAGGCGCTCACGCCGGTGCCCGCCTCGATCACCTGGTGGTCGATCGCGCTGGCGTTCGGCGTCTCGGCGGCGGTGGGCGTGTTCTTCGGCGTCGCGCCCGCGCGGAGGGCCGGCCGGTTGGACCCGGTCATCGCCCTCCGCGCCGAGTAACGGGATCAAAGGCGATTACGCGTCGCGGCGCCGCATCAGCACGGCCCCAGCGATCGTCGCGACCGCCACCCAGACGAGGTAGACCGCGAACCCGCTCCACGGGCCCAGGGAGTCGCGGCTGTCGCCGGACACGACCAGCAAGCCGGCGTTCGTGGTGAAGTATTCGGCCACGGTCCTGCCCCACTCGCCCGGGAGCTGGCCCGCGACGCTGGGCAGCACCATGATCAGCGAGATGGCCGCCACGATCGCGCCTGGCGTGTGCCTGATCAGCGTGCCCAGCCCGAGCCCGAACAGCCCGCAGGCGGTCAAGTAGAGACCGGCCCCGAGCGTGGCCCGCGCCACCTCCCCCGTCTCGATGGACGCCGGCTGGGAGATCGCCAGGCCGACACCCACCGCGACGGCCGACGCGACCAGGCAGACGACCAGCGACACCGCGACGAACACGACGATCTTGCCGGTCAGCAGGCGCATGCGCTGGGGCACGGCCATGAACGAGGTGCGGATGCCCCCGGTACGGTATTCGCTGGAGATCACCAGAACACCCAGGGTAGCCATGGCGATCGAGGCCATCATCGCCCCGGTCAGGCTCAGCATGATCGCATCCCGGCCCGGGACCGGCCCTTTGGCCATGCCCTTGGCCGAGGCGTTGAGGAGGATGGAGAAGCCCAGCATCAGCACGGCGGTGGTGGCCAGGGTCCACACCGTCGAGCGGACAGAGCGGATCTTGGTCCATTCGGAGCGGAAAATGTCGATCATGATGAGTACTCCAGGCTGTCCTTGGTGAGCTCCATGTAGGCCGCTTCGAGCGAGGGCTGGACGAGCGTCAGCTCCTCCAGCGGCAACCCGGCCCGCGCGGTGATCGTGCCGATCTCCAGCGGCGTCACCCCGGTCACCCTCAGGTGGTCGGCGTGCAGGTCACCGACCTTGAGCAGATCGGCCACCTCGGCCAGGCGGGGCGAGCGCACCCGTACGTACGACTGCGAGCTGCGCCCGATGAACTCCGACATGCTCGTGTCGGCGATCAGCGCGCCCTTGCCGATCACCACCAGGTGGTCGGCCGTCTGCGCCATCTCGCTCATCAGATGGCTGGAGACGAACACCGTGCGCCCCTCGGCCGCCAGCTTCCGCATGAACGTGCGGATCCACAGGATGCCGTCCGGGTCCAGCCCGTTGACGGGCTCGTCGAAGAGCAGGATCTCCGGGTCGCCGAGCAGCGCGGCGGCGATGCCGAGCCGCTGCGACATGCCGAGCGAGAACCCGCCGACCCGCCGCTTGGCCACCGTGGTCAGGCCGACCACCTCCAGCACCTCCTCCACCCTGCTCGCCGGGATGCCGTTGGTCTGCGCGATGGCCAGCAGGTGGTTGCGGGCGCTGCGCCCGCCGTGCACGGCCTTGGCGTCGAGCAGCGCGCCGACCTTGCGCAGCGGGTGCCGCAGCTCCCCGTACGGCCTGCCGTCCACGAGGACCGACCCGCCCGACGGGTGGTCCAGGCCGAGGATCATGCGCATGGTCGTCGACTTCCCGGCACCGTTCGGTCCCAGGAACCCGGTCACCTGGCCGGGCTCGACGTCGAAGGACAGGTCCGCCACGGCCACGGTGCCGCCGTAGCGCTTGCAGAGGTTCGTTGCCCGGATCGCGGTCATGATCCAAGCGTGGCCGTACGGGAAGCGGATTTCGTCCTGCTGGAGGACCGTTCGCGGGCGCGGCCTCTGGGACCCTGCTCCTACTCTCCAGGGGTGATCAGCGCCGCCTCGTAGGCCACGATCACCGCCTGGGCCCGGTCCCGGACGCCGATCTTGGCGAACAGGTTCGTCACGTGGTTCTTGACGGTCGAGGGGGAGACGTCCAGGTCCTCGGCGATCTCCGCGTTGGATCTGCCTCGGGCGATCAGGATGAGCGTCTCCCGCTCGCGCTCGGTCAGCCCGTCCAGCGTCGTGGTAGCCGCGCGGCGGCGCGGTCGCGCCGCCCGTACGAACGTGCCGATCAGGCGGGTCAGCAGGCGCGGCGCCACGGCGGACTCGCCGCGGTGCACCACGCGGACGCCCTCGACCAGCTCCTCGGGGGAGACGTCCTTGGGCAGGAACCCGGCGGCGCCCGCCCGCAGGGCCGCCACCACGTTCTCGTCCAGGTCGAACGTGCTCAGCGCGAGCACCCGCACTCCGGGCGACTCCACGGTGATCCGTTCGGTCGCGCGTACCCCGTCGAGGCCCGGCATGTGCAGGTCCATCAGCACCACGTCCGGGCGCAGCCGCTCGCACAGCTCGACGGCCTCCGCGCCGTCGGCCGCCTGGCCCACCACGCGCATGTCCGGCTGGGCGTCGAGCATGAGCTGGAAGCCCTTGCGCACCAGCGCGTGGTCGTCGGCCAGCAGTACGGTGATCATGTCGTCTCCAGGGGAATGCGGGCGCGCACCAGGAAGCCGCCCTCCAGACGGGGGCCCGTGCTCAGCAGGCCGCCGCACAGCGTCACACGCTCGGCCATCCCGTCCAGCCCGAACCCCGGGGCCGGGGCGGTCCGGCCGCCCGCCGCGGGCAGGCCGTCGTCGGTGACCTCCACCTCGACCGCCTCGCTCTCGTACGCCAGGCGGACGCTGGCCCGCGCCCCCACGGTGTGCTTGCGGGTGTTGGTCAGCGCCTCCTGCACGATCCGGTAGACGGCGTGATCGACGGCCGCCGGCAGCGTGACGGGCTCGCCGACCACGGACAGGCTCGTGGGCAGCCCGGCGGTCGCGGCCTCCTGGACCAGCGCCGGCAGCCGGGCGGCGCCCACCCCGGTCGCGGCGTCGGCGCCCCCCTCGATCCTGAGCAGCCCGTCCGTGGTGAACACTCCGCCGGCTCCGACCGGGTCGTCGGCCCTGAGCACGTTGAGGAGCTGGCGCATCTCGGCCAGCGCCTGGCGCGCGGTCCGCTCCGCCCCGGCCAGGGCGTCATGGGCGGCGTCCTCGCTCGGCGGCAGAGTGGCCCTGGCGCCGCCGACCAGCACGTTGATGACACTGATGTGGTGGGCCACGACATCGTGCAGCTCCCTGGCGATGCGCCGCCGCTCGGCGCGGACCGCGCTCTCGGTGGCCTCCCGCTGGCCGCGTTCCCTGAGCTCGGCGCGGACCCTGACGAGCTGCCCGACGAGTATGGCGGCCACCGGGTAGATCGCCCCGGCTATCCAGGAGCCCGGCACCGGCCTGGCCAGGTGGTGGGCCAGGCCGTAGACCACGCCCCCGCCGACGGCGGTGAGCGCGGCGGTCCTGCCCGGGGTGTAGCGGCCCACGCTGTAGAAGGCGATCGTCGAGGGGATGCTGGCCGACGCCACGATGCCGGCGGCCAGGCCGAAGATCTCACCGGCGGTCTCGATCGCGGCGACCGTGACGGGTCGGCTCCGCCGTAAGAGCAGCGGGAACGTGCTGAGGATGAAGAGGACGGCGCCCGCGCCGACGTCCGGGTAGCCCTGGCGCAGTACGGAGACCAGGCCGACGCTCGCGCCCCCGACGAGCACGGTCACCAGCGTGATGTCGAAGACGCGCGGACGCTTGAAGAAGCGCCATGCGGCCGTGACGCGACGCATGAAGCGCATGATCCAACCCTATGCGGCAGTTATTGAAAAGCGGCGATATTTCGCCGGAACAGCCCTCGTCACCGTCTGGACGCGGCCAGTTGACGCTGCGGTAACGTCGCTCCAAGGGCGAGGGACGGGAGCGGGAATGAGTTCTACGGCACGGGCCATCTGGGACGATGCTCTCACTTCCTACGATTTCGGGCCGAGCCATCCGCTGGCGCCCGTCAGGGTGGAGCTGACGATGGCGCTCGCCCGTGAGCTCGGTGTGCTGGACAAGATCGAGGTGGTCGGCTGTGTGCCCGCCACCGACGACGAACTGGCCATGGTGCACCGGCGCGACTACATCGAGGCCGTCAAGCGCGTCTCCGCCTCCGGTGGGGCCGATCTGTCCGTGGGGCTCGGCACGTCCGACAATCCGGCCTTCAAGGGCGTACACGATGCCTCCGCGCTCATAGCGGGCGCGACGCTCGCGGCCGCCCGCGCGGTCTGGGAGGGCACGGCCGAGCACGCGGTCAACATCGCCGGCGGTCTGCACCACGCGATGGCCGGCAACGCCAGCGGCTTCTGCGTCTACAACGATCCGGCGCTGGCCATCGCCTGGCTGCTCGCGCAGGGGGTCGGCCGCATCGCCTACGTGGACGTCGACGTGCACCACGGCGACGGCGTGCAGGCGATGTTCTACGACGATCCCCGGGTGCTGACGATCAGCCTGCACGAGAGCCCGCGCACGCTGTTCCCCGGCACCGGCTACCCCGGGGAGACCGGCGCGGAGGGCACGGCGGTCAACGTGGCGCTGCCCGCGGGCTGCGGAGACGAGGGCTGGCTGCGGGCCTTCGATTCGGTCGTGCCGCCGCTGCTGCGCGAGTTCCGGCCGGAGATCCTGGTGACCCAGCACGGCTGCGACAGCCACGCGCTCGACCCGCTCGCCAACCTGATGCTCAGCCTCGACGGGCAGCGCACCGCCTACTCCGTCCTGCAC
This sequence comes from Nonomuraea sp. CA-143628, assembly GCF_050942315.1. Lineage (NCBI taxonomy): Bacteria > Bacillati > Actinomycetota > Actinomycetes > Streptosporangiales > Streptosporangiaceae > Nonomuraea > Nonomuraea sp. CA-143628. The sequence continues at coordinate 12,924,397 of NZ_CP192072.1, read as the reverse complement.
CGGCTGGCGCACGAGACGGCCGGTGGCCGGTGGCTCGCGACGGGCGGGGGCGGCTACGAGCTGGTCCAGGTGGTGCCGCGGGCCTGGACGCACCTGATGGCCGAGCTGTCCGGGCATCCGCTCGACCCGGCCACCCAGACGCCCCCGGCCTGGCGGGCGTTCGTACGGGAGCGGACGGGCGAGACGGCTCCGCTGACCATGACGGACGGCAGAAATCCGGAATTTCGTGACCTAGCTGGTGGTTATGACCCAGCAGACCCCATCGACCGTGCGGTCATGGCGACCCGACAGGCGGTCTTCCCCCTGCACGGCCTCGACCCGATGCCTTAGGGAGAGCTGTGCTCAGCCGCGACCAACTCCGCGAACACCTGATCCGCACCCGGATCGCCGGCGAGGTCGCGACTTCGCGCGAGAACAATCTCGACCACTACAGCTCGGTGGCCAACCGCGATCCCTACTACCTGCTGGGACTCACCCTCGAACAGCCGTGGTCGTTCCGCGACGTCCTCGCGCAGATGGTCAAGGCGGCGGGCGTGCAGGCCGACGCGGGACACCGCTGGGGCCAGGACACCATCGACCCCGATCTGACGATCGACGCGCTCGATGCCATGGCCGACCGGATCGCCGGCGTGCTGTCGCGGGACAAGCCGCGGCTGCTGTTCGCCACCGGTCACCCCACGGGCCTGCTCGTCGTCCACCTGGCGCTCGCCCGGTTCGCCGTGGAGCGCGGGGCGACGCTGCTGACGCCGGCCGAGGGCTGGACCTACTCCGGGTCGGGTTTCGGACGCGCGCGTAAGATCCGCTACCTCCAGGACATCGCCATGCTCGATGACAAGGGCGGATTCGTGCACACCCACGACTCCGCCCCGATGGAGCGGATGCTGACCGTGCTGGGCGAGGCCACGCCGGACCTGGTCATCGCCGACCACGGCTGGGCGGGAGCGGCTGGAGAGGCGGGTGTGCCGACGGTGGCGTTCGCCGACAGCAACGATCCCGGGCTCTTCCTCGGCGAGGCCGAGGGCAAGATCGACGTGGTCGTACCTCTGGATGACAATGTGCTACCGCGCTACTACGAGCCGCTGATCGCCCATCTGGTCACACGAGCCTCACAGGCCCTTTGAGTTCAATTCGGTCATCCCCATACGGTCTTTTCGCGCCTGCATTCCAAGAGGCTCGCAGTCCCTTTGCCAACTTTTGAGAGGGCCTGGGCGACTCTTATGTGTGACAAGTTGGACAGTTCCAACGTCCAGGCGAGGTGCTCAAGCCGGTGTTAACCAGCGATTTTGCTGGTTTGGCTGACAGGCAGCTCCGTCAGCTGAGAAAATAGGGGGTTTGCGCTGTCGGAGTCCCGACTTACGCTGACGGCAGTACACGTGCGTGAGCAGTGGCACCAGTGGGGATAACCCGTAAACACGTGCGGAAGAGGCGTCCGATGGGTGCAGGCGAAAGACCTCTCAGTGAGGTGAAGTTCCTGACGGTGGCGGAAGTGGCCACGGTCATGCGGGTGTCCAAGATGACGGTGTACCGCCTGGTGCACTCTGGCGAGCTGCCGGCCATCCGAGTCGGCCGGTCGTTCAGGGTGCCCGAGCAGGCGGTCCACGACTATCTGCGGGAGGCCTACATCGAGGCAGGGTAGATCTTGAGGTAGCGGCGTATGCCACACGCCGTGAATGCCGTCGTGGGAGACGCCCGGCCGCCACCGAGCGGCCGGGCTCACCCCCAGGGGGCGATCCACAGCCGATCGCCGGTAGTCTGTGATCCGGTGTGCGCTCGCGCATCGGTTCAGATCTGCTATCAGTACCTGGGGGTCCCGTGGGCTCTGTGATCAAGAAGCGCCGCAAGCGGATGGCCAAGAAGAAGCACCGCAAGCTGCTCAAGAAGACGCGCATCCAGCGGCGCAACAAGAAGTAACAGACGCAGCTGCGAGGCGCTGATGACCCACACCGTGCTCGTCACCGGGGTCTCGCGCCACGTGGGCGCTCGGATGGCGAGCGTGCTCGCCGCCGACCCGGACATCAGTCGCGTCATCGGAGTGGACACCGTGCCGCCGCCCTCGCTGACGCGAGATGGCGGCATCTCCCTCGGCCGGACGGAGTTCGTCCGGGTCGATCTGCGCAGCCCCGACATCGCTCAGGTGATCGCGGCTGCCGACATCGACACCGTTGTGCACATGAGCCTGGTCAGCGCTCCGTCGCGGGGCGCGGGCAGGGCCGTGATGAAGGAGCACAACGTCATCGGCACCATGCAGCTGCTCGGTGCCTGCCAGCGGTCGGCGACCGTGCGGCGTGTGGTGGTCCGTTCGACCACCGCCGTCTACGGTTCGTCGCCACGGGATCCCGCGGTGTTCACGGAAGACCTGGAGCCGCACGACAGCCCGAGCCACGGCTACGCCAAGGACGCGGTCGAGGTGGAGGGCTACGTGCGCGGTTTCGCGCGCCGTCGGCCCGACATAACGGTGTCGCTGCTGCGCTTCGCCAACTTCATGGGTCCCGGCGTCGACTCGCCGCTCACTCGTTACTTCACCCAGCCGGTGCTGCCGTACGTGTTCGGCTTCGACCCGCGACTGCAGTTCGTCCATGAGGACGACGCCGTCGAGGTGCTGCGGCGGATGGCGACCGAAGATCACCCCGGCACGTACAACGTGGCCGGGGCAGGCGTGTTGCTGCTGTCGCAGTGCGCACGCCGGGCTGGGCGGCCGTCGCTGCCGCTGTTCGCGCCCGCCTTCCGCCTGCTGGGCGATGCCGCGCGCCGCGCCGGACTGGTCGACTACTCGCCCGAGCAGGTCCGGCTGATGAGCCATGGCCGGGCGGTCGACTGCTCAAGGCTGGAGGCCGAGCTGGGCTGGAAGCCCAAGTTCACCACCGGAGCGGCCTTCGACGACTTTCTGCTCTCGCGGGGGCTGCACCCGCTCGGAGGTGTGCGGCATTGAGCGTCCCGGACGACGAGGCCCGCGTGATCCCCATCAGCTCGGCACCCTCCTTCGAGGAGCCGGAGCCGCTCGCCAGGCTGCTGGCCTTCATCCGCCGGCGCATCACCGGCGACTACGAGGTCGACGAGTTCGGCTATGACGCCGAGCTGACGGACAAGGTGCTGCTGGAGCTGATCAGGCCCCTCTACCACCACTGGTTCAGGGTGGAGACCGTCGATCTGAAGAACGTGCCCGAGGAGGGCGGCGCGCTGGTGGTGGCCAACCACTCCGGCACGCTGCCGGTCGACGCGCTGATGATGCAGGTGGCGCTGCACGACGAGGCGGACCGGCCGCTGCGGCTGCTCGGCGCCGACCTGGTCTACCAGCTCCCGATGCTCGCCCACCTGTCGCGCAAGACCGGCCACACGCTGGCCTGCCGCGAGGACGCCGACCGGCTGCTGCGCAAGGGCGAGCTCGTCGGGGTGTTCCCCGAGGGTTTCAAGGGCGTTGGCAAGCCCTTCTCCGAGCGCTACAAGCTGCAGCGCTTCGGCCGCGGCGGGTTCGTCGCGTCGGCGATCCGCGCCGGGGTGCCGATCCTGCCCACCGCCATCGTGGGCGCCGAGGAGATCTACCCCAAGATCGGCGATCTGCCGACGCTGGCCAGGCTGCTCGGCCTGCCCTATCTGCCGATCACCCCGCTCTTCCCGCTGCTCGGCCCGCTCGGCCTGGTGCCGCTGCCGTCGAAGTGGATGATCCAGTTCGGGGAGCCCATCCGTACCGACGAGTACGACGCGGCGGACGCCGATGATCCGGTGCTGGTGTTCAACCTCACCGATCACATCCGCGAGATCATCCAGCAGATGCTCAACGAGCTGAGGCTGCGCCGCGGCCCCGCCTTTCCGCCATTCTTCTGAACTCAACAGAATCTTGACATGATCGGTCAAGCCATCAAGGATGGGGAAACCGAGCAAGGCAAGACGGCGGCTGGACACCCATGGGTTCGACACCTAGGGAGCGTGCATGAGACGGCTCGTCGACTCCGTGCTTGTCACGAACGCCGGCGACCAGGTGATCCTGTCGACCGGCTCACGTGACGGATTATCGCTGCGGGGCGACCTCGACCGCGTCGAGCAGGCGGTCACGCTGCTGCGGGACGGCGTCGACGACAGTGAGATCGACGCGGACCGGCTGCTGGCCGACCTGGTGGCGGCGCTGACGCACATGGGGTGGCTCACCTCGGAGCCGCCGCAGTCGGCGGCCGAGTCCACCGGCCGGCTCGCCCGCCAGCACGGCTACCTGACGCTGTTCGCCCCCGACGCGCGCGAGCTCCAGTCGCGGATCGCCGCCTGCTCGATCATGCTCCTCGGCGTGGGCGGCATCGGCGCGGTCGCGGCCCAGCACCTGGGCGCCGCCGGGGTCGGGCGCATCGTGGCCGTCGATCCCGACGTGGTCGAGCTGCACAACCTCAACAGGCAGCTGCCGTACACGACCAGGGACGTGGGCGTGCCCAAGGTCGACGCGCTCAGCGCGCGGCTGCGCGACTTCGCGCCCGAGACCGAGGTGGTGTCCGTACGGCGGCGCGTCGCCGGCGCGGCCGACCTCGACGGCCTGCCGCCCGTGGACCTCGTCCTCATCGGCGCCGACGAGCCGGCCGAGCTGGCCGACACGGTCTGGCGATGGTGCCGCGAACGCGATGTGGCCATGAGCCGTGCGGCGGTCGCCCATGAGCACGGCCACTGGGGCCCGCTGCTGTCGCCCCGCGAGGGCCACTGCCACACCTGCTTCGAGCACGCCCGTGAGGCCGGGCTGTCGCGCGAGCGGCGGCTGGAGGGCGGCCACGGCCCCACCCCATGGTCGTTCGGCGCCACCAACACGGTCATCGCGGCCTGGGCCGTGCACGACATCGTCCAGTACATCGCCACGTCCGAGTGCCCCACGCTCAACCGCCGCGCCCACCTGGACTTCGCCCACGGTGAGCTGCACTTTCTCGACGGTCCCCGCTGCACCTGCAACCAGTAGCGGGCCGCCGGTGTTCTCCAACTGAAGACAACACCGGAAGCGAGGGAAAACCCATATGGATCTGCAACTCACCGGACGCGTCGCCATCGTCACCGGGGCGTCCAAGGGCATCGGCCTGGCGGTGACCAACACCCTGATCGAAGAGGGCGCGCACGTCATCGCGGCCTCCAGGACCCGCACTCCCGAGCTGCCCGACAAGGCGGTGCACGTGCCGGTCGACCTGATGGACCCGCAGGCGCCCGCCGAGGTGGTCGCCCGCGCGGTCGAGGAGTTCGGCCGGGTGGACATCCTGGTCAACAACGCCGGTGGCCCGCCGCCCGGCGTGACGCTGCCGCACGCCGGGTTCATGACCTCGGACGACGACACGTGGCGGGGGATGTTCGAGTTCAACCTGTTCTCGGTCATCCGGATGATCCGCTCCGCCGTACCGGTGATGCTGGAGAGCGGCGGCGGCGCGATCGTCAACGTCTCCTCCGTCACCGCCCGGCAGCCTTCGGCGGTGAACATGGACTACGGCGCGGCCAAGTCGGCCCTCACCTTCGTCAGCAAGGCGGTCGACGAGGAATACGGCCCGCAGGGCATCCGGGTCAACACCGTCTCTCCCGGGCCCGTGCTCACCCCCTGGTGGACCGACGAGGGCGGCGCGGCTGACGTCTTCGCGGGCATGGTCGGCGCCGACCGGGACAACCTGATCACCAAGGTGGCCCCGGAGATGATGAAGCTGACGACCGGCCGCCTGGTCACCCCGCAGGAGGTCGCCGACGCGATCGCGCTCCTGGTCTCGCCCCGCTCCGGCAGCACGGCGGGCGCCGACATCGTGATCGACGGAGGCTGCGTCAAGGAGGTGTAGACCGCGTCATGAACCTGATTGGCGGGTTGTGGTGATACATCCCTGACCGACTTCCCCCCGCAGAAGGGCGGAGATGATCACGCAACCCGCCACCAGGGGTGCGGACGCAGAGCTCGTGCACGCTTCGCTGACCGATCCTGAAGTGTTCGCCGAGCTCTTCGACCGCTACTCCGCCATGCTCTACAGGTACGTCTCCAAACGGCTGGGCCCCGAGCCCGCCGAGGACATCGTCGGCGAGACGTTCCTGGTCGCCTTCTCCCGCAGGAAGAGCTACGACCCGAGCTATCCAGACGCCCGGCCGTGGCTCTTCGGCATCCTGACCAAGCTCGTCTCCCGGCACCACCGCACCGAGGCGGCCCGCTACCGCGCCCTGCAGCGCGCCCCTGTCGACGCCGACGTGGAGTCCCCGGCCGACCGCGTGGCCGCCGGGGTGACCGCGCAGGCGTCGCGCCCCGAGCTGGCCAGCGCGCTGGCCGCCCTGCCCGCCAAGGACCGCGACGTACTCCTGCTGATCGCCTGGGGCGATCTGACGTACGACGAGGTCGCGCAGGCGCTCGGCATCCCGATCGGCACCGTACGCTCCCGCCTCAACAGGGGCAGGCGGAAGGTACGCGCGGCGCTCGGCGACACCAACCCGATGCTCGAGGAGGAGTGACGATGGACGACCTGAAGATGCTCCGCGACCTCGGCAGGGAGCTCGAACACCAGCCTCCGGCGACGCTGGTCCGTCAGCGGCAGCGCCTGCTCCAGGCCAGACCGCGGCGCAGGCGGCTGACGTGGTTGCTGACGGGCCTCGTCGCGGTGGCCACGATGGCCACGGTGGCCACCGTAGCCGTGCCCACGCTGATGCTGGCGGGCCGCCAGACCGTGCCTCAGCCGGCGGGTGCCCGCCCGGCCAATACGAGCGGCGTGCTGAACGTGCTCCTGGTCGGCAGCGACAGCCAGGAGGGTACGGACAAGTTCAACAAGGGAGCCCGCTCCGACACCCTCTTGCTGCTGCATCTGCCGATCGACCGGACGAAGGCAAGGATCATCTCCTTCCCCAGGGACTCGATGGTGCAGATTCCCGCCTGCGGGTCCCAGCCGGCCAGGAGGGACATGATCAACTCGGCGTTCCACGCCGGCGGTATCGCCTGTTCGGTGAAGACGATCGAGAAGCTGACGAAGGTGCGCGTCGACCACATGATGGAGGTCGAGTTCTCCGGAGTGGAGGCCATCGTCGACGCGCTCGGCGGGGTCGAGGTCACGTTGCCGAGGCCGGTGGACGACAAGAGCGCGAAGCTGCGGCTTCCCGCGGGCAAGCAGGTGCTCAACGGCAAGCAGGCACTGGGCTACATCCGGCTGCGTCACTACGGTGACGGGTCGGACATCCAGCGCATCAAGCGTCAGCAGATCCTCATGATGTCGCTGCTGAAGAAGGCCAAGCAGCGGCTGAAGGAGCCGGCGGCCCTGCGGGACTTCCTCACCACGGCCAGCAAGTCGATCAAGACCGACCCGGAGTTCGACCTCGACACCATGATCGGCATCGCCGGCGCGCTGGAGAAGACCAAGCTGGCCTTCACCACAGTCCCCTGGAAGCCCGATCCGGACGATCCGAACCGGATCGTGTGGATGCAACCGGACGCGAACCGGCTCTTCGCCAGCCTGCGGTAGGGCCCTGGGCGGTTCGTTCACATGACCGTCTCGATCCGTGTGACCGCCTGTGGTGGCTGGGGTCCCTTGGAGGTATACCCCCTCCGGGGGAGGGGGAGCGGCCGGTTCGTTGTGGCCGAGGCCCTTTAGAGGGATCCCCCGTCCGGGGGGAGAGGAAGGGGACGGTCCGTCGTGGCCGGGGCCCCTCGGGGGAGGCGAAGTGGGCGGTCCGTTGTGGCCGGGGTCCTTTGGAGGGATTCCCCGTCCGGGGGCGAGGAAGAGGGCCGTTCGTTGTGGCCGAGGTCCCTGGAGGGATGCCCGGGTCGGCTACTGCGGCGAGCGGTAGTGCCTGCGGAGGGCGATGCCGGCGGCGATGCCGCCGGCCACCGCTCCGACGCCCGCGGCGATCGGCAGGGCGGTCAGCGTCGCCTTTCTGCCGGTGCGGAAGTCCTTGATCGGCCAGTCGTGCTTCTTGGCGTGCTCGCGCAGCTCGCTGTCGGGGTTGATGGCCACCGGCTTGCCGACCAGCGACAGCATGGGCAGGTCGTTGGCCGAGTCGCTGTAGGCGGTGCACCGGGTGAGGTCGAGGCCCTCCCTGCGGGCCAGCGCCCGCACCGCCTCGGCCTTGGCCGGGCCGTGCAGCAGGTCGCCGACCAGCCGCCCGGTGTAGACGCCGTTGGTGGTCTCGGCCACGGTGCCGAGCGCGCCGGTCAGGCCGAGCCGCTGGGCGATGACCCTGGCCAGCTCGACCGGCGTGGCCGTGACCAGCCAGACGCGCTGGCCGCGGTCGAGGTGGCTCTGCGCGAGCGCCCGGGTGCCGCCCCAGATGCGGTCGGACATGACCTCGTCGTAGATCTCCTCGCCCAGCCGGATCACGTCGTCGACCTTCGCGCCCGCGACGAACGCCAGCGCGGTCTCGCGGGCCACCGCGATGTGCTCGGGGTTCTCGTTGCCGCGCAGCCGGAACACCGCCTGCCCGACGGCGAACTTGAACAGGTCAGAGGTGGTGAACAGGCCGCGCGTCGCCAGGCCCCTGGCGAAGTGGTAGATGGAGGCGCCGCGCATCATCGTGTTGTCGACGTCGAAGAAGGCGGCCGCCTGCTGGTCGGGCTCCGTAGGGGTCACCGTCACCGCGGCCGCCGCTGCGGCCTCGCCGGCGAGCTCCGCCTCCGCCTCGCGCCGTCGTCGCATTAGCCGCCACATGCGCCTCAGCTTACCTAGCGCGGGGCCACAAGCCCGTCTATGTAGTCGAGGTAGCCCGTCGCCTTGTCCTGTTGATCCCCGTCCATCCGTTCAAGCATTGGTTCGACCATGTTTTTCTGGTCGCGCGCGAACCGGTTGATCTTCGGTGAGCGCGGCTCGGCCCGCTCCAGCCTCCTGATGCCGGACCGGGTCGAGTCCTCCATCTCCTTGAGCGTCTTGGTGACCAGCGGTCCGTCGCCGGACGAGCCGAGCAGCTGGGCGACCTCCGCCGCCCGGGTCTTGGCCGAGACCAGCTCGCGCTCGGCCCGCTGCACGTCGTCGGTGCTGAGCCGGACCAGCGTGCTCTCCGCGGCGCGCTTGAGCGGGTAGAGAGTGTCGCCGGGCAGCGCGTGGTAGGTGGCGAACGCCGACAGCATCATGGCCGCCGCCAGACCGAACGTGGCGGCCTGGGAGAGCCAGGAGAGCCGCCGCCCCGGACGGCGATGGGAACGGCGGGCTCGTACGGGCTCGGGGAGGCGCTGTGCGGACAGGAGCTCGGCGCGGAGACGTTCGCGGAAGGCGGCGGCCGGACCCCCGCCCAGCGGGAGCCGTCGTAGCTCTGTGAGGTGTTCGAGCACGCGCTCGCGCGATCTGCGCGCCCTACCCATGACAGCTCCTTGACGCCCCCGCCAAAAGATCCGATCGTGACATCTGCCTAACGACGTGCCGCTGGTGGAGGTTACGCCAGGTCGTGCTTGAGCGCCCTGGCCAGGGCCCGGATCGCTCGGAACTGCAGGGCTTTGATCGCTCCACTCTTCTTCCCCATGATCAACGCGGTCTCGGCGAGCGACAGGCCGTGCAGGAACCGCAGAACCACGCATTCCTGCTGCTCGGGGTTCAGATCCTGGACGGCGCGGAGCATCCGGTCGTTGATGATGGCCGTGACGACGGCGTTCTCCGGGATGTGCGGGCCGTCGAGCGGGACGTCGATCACCTCCCCGGTCGGGATCTCCAGGCGATAGCGGCCGGATTTGAAGTGATCGGTGACCAGGTTCCTGGCGATGGTGACCAGCCAGGCGCCGAAGTCACGGCCCTGCCAGGTGAAGTCGGTGATCCGTCGAAGCGCGCGGAGGAAGGTCTCGCTGGTGAGATCCTCGGCCAGCGGATGCGAGCCGACGCGGAAGTAGATATAGCGATAGACAAGATCCACGTATCGGTCATAGAGCGTGCCAAAGGCATCCGAGTCTCCGGTCTTGGCGTGCAGCACCAGCATGCGGAGGTCATCGGGAATCTCTTCGCGCACGGCAAGCTCGCTCGTCCGGGCGGGACCAGCGACCGCTGGTGGGAGCAGCCCGGCGAACGGCCACGAGTCAGGCATCCGGTATCCCTAGGGGTAAGGGGTGCGGCGTGCTCGAACACTCTAGAAATCAACCGGAAATTCCACAATCCGCTTCGCGAAGGCATGACTAGCCGTAATCGGCCGATACCGTGTGGACCGACCCGTTCCCTCTTCGGCTACCGGCTGGGAGGCATAGTCCGGCAGCATTGGAGTCACCATGGAGATCCTCGTTGCTGTCCTAGCCTTTGTAGGTGCACTCCTCGCCGCGATCGGCGCGGTCGCCCTGGTCCGGCGCCTGCGTGACGAGGTGGAGGGGTGGTTGATCGCCTGGACCGTTTCAGCCGTCGCCCTCTGCCTGGCGCTCGGTGCGATCGGTGTCGGCTATCTGATGGGGTTCGGGGACGTCACCTTCAAGGTCTACCAACTGACCGGATCCCTCCTCGCGCCCTTCTGGCTGGCCATCGGACTGGTCCAACTCCTGTCGGAGAAGGTGCCGCCGAAATTCGCCGGCTGGCTGCTCGGGATCGCGTTCACCATCGTCGCCACCGTGGTGCTCATCTTCGACCCGGTGAGCAGGGCCGACGAGATGAGCAAGCTGCTCCCCGCGGCCGAGGGGCACTGGAACCTCATCCCGAGCTACCTGCTGATCGGCGCGCACTCCATCGCCGGGCTGATCATGCTGGCGGCCGTGGTGATCGCGGCGCTGCGCTGGCGCAACGGTGACGAACTCGACACCGACAACCTGCACGCGGTCATGGTCATCGCGCCCTCGGGCATCGCGATCATCGGGGCGATGAGGTTCGCGGTGCCGGGCTTCTTCGCCACCGCGCTGTTCGTGGTGGCCGCCGCGGGCATCTGGTACGCCGTGCTGCGCCCCCTGGCGCCGTACGAGGACGACGACGAGGACGACGAGTTCGAGGGCCACCGCGGCGAGCGGTCCGGCGAGCGGCCGGTTGAGCGGTCCTCCCATGGCCGCCGGGCCATGCGGGATCGGGACCCCTTCCCCCAGCCGGACTCCTTCCCCCACTCGGAGCCGTTCCTCCCGTCGGACTCCTTCCCCCGGTCGGAGCCCTTCCCCCAGCCGCTCGCCGAGTCGCCGATGCAGGGGCCGCCCCAGCAACAGCAGCCGCCTCCCGGTCAGCCCCGCCGGTCGGGCCTGGGCGATCTGGTGGCCGAATACCGGGCGGGAGACCAGCCGGTCGACTACGCCGCCCGGATGGCGCCGCCGCCCGACCAGGGCCCCTCGACCGGCTACATCATGAACGGCGGGCACGGCGCCGGGCCCCAGACCGGTCCCCAGGACTTCGGGATGCCCGCGGCCTACCCGGGGGCCGAGTTGTTCTCCACCGGCTCCCGCGCGGCCCAGCAGCCCCCTCAGGGCCAGTCTCCTCAGGGCCAGCCCGCGCGGATGCCCGCCCCGCAGGCCCAGCCTCAGCAGCAGGCGGCCTCCAGCAGGCCCTCACCGAGCATCTACGGCATGCTGACGGTCTTCACCCTCATGGACGGCTCGGGCGAGGCGTTCGACCGCCTGGCGGAGCTCACCGTCGAGGCCGTACGCCGGGGCGAGCCCGACACGCTCATCTACGCCTGCCACGCGGTCAAGTCGGCCCCGCTGCAGCGCATCGTCTATGAGCTCTACCGCGACGAGGTGGCCTACCGCGACCATCAGCGCCAGCCGCACGTCGAGCGGTTCGTCAACGAGCGCCAGGCCATGGTGCTGGCCACCAACATCATCGAGCTGAACGTCAACGCCGCCAAGGTCGTACCGCTCCCGACCGCGATGTTCTAACTGCTACGGGCGCGCTACCCGCTCAGCGCGGCGCGCAGCCGGTCTTCGGAGACCCGCCAGAAGTCGTGCTGGACTCCGTTGATCAGAGTGACCGGGATCATCTCCCAGTATTTCTCCCGCAACTCCTCGGAGGAGTCGATGTCGACCTCCTCCCACGGCACACCCAGGTCTCCCGCCACGCGGGAGACGACCTCGCGCGCGTCGTCGCAGAGGTGGCAGCCCGGCCTGCCGAGCAGCGTGATGCGGTGCATGCACCCAACCGTATCGTGCCGACTTTGTGCATCGCTTCACAAAGGGATTAACCTGAAAGGCGGTTCGATTTCATTCACGCGGCCGGCAGGCCGCTCGTCCCCTGGAGCTCCGGCACGTGAAGAGCCCGTCCCAGTCCCGTGACCGCGGGATCCCCGAGGCAACGGTCGCCCGGCTCCCGTTGTACCTGCGGGCGTTGAACGGGATGGCCGAACGCGGCATCGCGACCGTCAGCTCCGAAGATCTGGCCATGGCCGCGGGAGTCAACTCCGCGAAGCTCCGCAAGGACCTGTCCCATCTGGGCTCGTACGGCACGCGAGGCGTCGGCTACGACGTCGAATACCTCGTCTACCAGATCTCCCGCGAGCTGGGCCTGACCCAAGACTGGGCCGTGGCCATCGTAGGAGTGGGTAATCTGGGCCGGGCACTGGCCAATTACGGTGGTTTCGTCTCCAGGGGCTTCCGTGTGGCCGGGCTTCTCGACGCCGACCCCGAAGTCGTGGGCGACGATATAGCGGGGTTGAATGTTGAGCACATAGACGTCCTGGAAGCCGTCATCGAACGGCGTGGGGTCTCGATCGTGGTACTGGCGACACCCGCGGTGGCGGCGCAGCAACTCTGCGATCGTGTGGTGGCGGCCGGGGTCACCAGCATCCTGAACTTCGCGCCCGTAGTGCTTTCTGTACCAGATGGCGTGGATGTCCGTAAAGTCGACCTATCAATAGAACTGCAGATCCTTGCGTTCCATGAGCAGCGCAAAGCAGGGGGGCCACTTATGGCCGTGGACAGTCAATGAGTCTTCTCACCATCGGACTCAGCCACCGGACAGCTCCGGTGGCCATGCTCGAGCGCGTATCGGTGTCCGGCGAGGCGCTCGTCAAGCTCCTGCACGACGTGCAGCAGGACGTGTGCGTCGCCGAGGCCATGGTGGTCTCGACATGCAACCGGGTAGAGGTTTACGCGGCCGTCGACCGTTTCCACGGCGCCGTCACCGCGATCAGTCGCTTGCTGGGCGTCCACTCGGGCGTCCCCGTGGAGGAGTTGCAGCCGCACCTCTACGTCCACTACGAAGACCAGGCCGTCGAGCACCTGTTCGCGATGGCCTGCGGCCTCGACTCGATGGTCGTGGGCGAAGGGCAGATCCTCGGCCAGGTTCGCCGGGCGCTCACCCTGGCGCAGAAGCAGGGCACCATCGGCGCCACCCTCAACGAGCTGGTGCAGCAGGCACTGCGGGTCGGCAAGCGCGCCCACGCCGACACCGACATCGACAAGGCGGGCGCCTCCCTCGTGACCGCCGGACTGGCGCTGGCGGGCGACCTCGCCGGGCGCCGGGCGCTGGTGGTCGGCGCGGGCTCGATGAGCTCGCTGGCCGCCACCACGCTGGCCCGCGCGGGCGTGACCGACATCGTGGTCGCCAACCGCACCTTCGAACGAGGCGTACGCCTGGCGGCGTCCGTAGGCGGCAGGGCGGTGGAGTTCGCCGCGGTTCCCCGAGAGCTCGCGACGGCCGACATCGTCATCTCCTGCACGGGCGGCGGCCGGCACGTAATCACCCCCGACATCGTCCCCCCAGGCACGTTCTTGCTGGACCTGGCACTGCCGCACGACATCGACCCCGCTGTCCGCGAGGTGCCCGGCGTCACCCTGGTCGACCTGGAGACCATCCAGGAATCGGGCATAGGCTCAAGGGAGGGCGACACCGTCGACTCGGTGCGCAGGCTCGTCGCCGAGGAGCTGGCCGCCTTCCTCACCGCCGAGCGGGCCGCCAAGGTCACTCCGACCGTGGTGGCGCTGCGCAGCAAGGCGGCGACCGTGGTCGAGGCCGAGCTGGGCCGGCTCCTGATGCGCATGCCCCAGCTCGACGGCAAGGCCAGGGACGAGGTGGCGCAGACTGTGCAGCGGGTCGTCGACAAGCTGCTTCACGAGCCCACTGTGCGTGTCAAACAGCTCGCCACCAGCCCGGGAGGCGATCATTATGCCGAAGCGCTGCGCGAGTTGTTCGACCTGGATCCGAAGATGCCCGAAGCCGTGAGGGAGGTGGAGTTGTGACACTGCGCTTGGGCACCCGGCGCAGCCTGATGGCGACCACGCAGTCGCAGATGGTCGCCGACTCCTACACCGAACGGACCGGCCGCGCCATCGAGCTGGTCGGCGTCACCACGTTCGGTGACGTGACCAAGGCTCAGGTGGCGCAGCTCGGTGGCACGGGCGTGTGGGTCAGCGCGCTGCGTGACAAGCTGATCGACGGCGAGATCGACTTCGCCGTCCACTCGCTGAAAGACCTGCCGACCAAGCCGGACCCGCGGGTGACGCTGGCCGCCATCGTGGCCCGGCACGATCATCGCGACGCGCTGGTCGGCCCGGCGAAGTTCGCCGACCTGCCCACCGGGGCCAGGATCGGCACCGGCTCGCTGCGCCGGATCGCCATGCTCAGGGCGCTGCGCCCCGATCTCGAGTACGTCCCGATCCGCGGCAACGCCGACACCCGGATCGGCAAGATCGCCGCCGGCGAGGTCGACGCGGTCGTGCTCGCCTCGGCGGGCCTGACCAGGATCGGCAGGGACGTGGAGATCGCGCAGATCTTCGAGGTCGAGGAGGTGCTGCCCGCGCCAGGGCAGGGCGCCCTGGCCGTGGAGTGTCTCTCCGACAACGCCGACCTGATCTCCATCCTCGGTGTGCTCGACGACCCGCGGACGCGCTCCGCGGTGTCGGCCGAGCGCTCCGTCCTGTCCGCCCTCGAGGCCGGCTGCTCATCCCCCGTGGGTGCCTTCGCCGTCGATGACGGACAGACCCTGAACCTCACCGCCATGGTCGTCTCTCTCGACGGCCAGCAGGCGGTGCGCAAGTCCGCCGCCGGCTCTCCTTCCGAGTCTGTGAAACTCGGCCAGCTCCTCGCGGCCGAGATGATCTCCGAAGGGGCCGACAGATTGATGGGGGAGCAATCCCGTTGAGCTCCGATAGTCCAACCTCCGGTTTCCTCGCGTTCGTGGGCGCGGGCCCCGGCGATCCGAACCTTCTCACGCTCCGCGGCGCCGAACTACTGGCCAAGGCCGACGCGGTCGCCCTCGACGAGGAGCTGTTCGGCTCGTTCCTGCGCCACTGCCGCGAAGGCGTGGAGATCGCGTCCGGCGACCTCGTCAAGCGCGCCAAGGCCGGGCAGTTCGTCGTACGCCTGTGCGAGGGCGACCCGATGCTGTTCTCCTCGATCGCTCGGTCGATCGAGGAGGAGGTCGCGGCCTGCGCCGCGGCGGAGGTGGACTTCGAGATCGTGCCCGGCGTGCCGCCCGCGACCGCGGTGCTCACCTACGCGGGCATCCCGCCGGCGGCCGACGTGCCGGAGTTCCGGATCGTCGACGCCGCGCACGAGCAGGACTGGGCCGCCCACGCGGCCTGCCAGGGCACGCTGGTCATCTACAACGGCCTCGCCGGGGCCGTGGCGATCGGCAAGGCGCTGGTGGCCGGGGGCAAGCCCGACAGCACGCCCGTGGCGGTCAGCAGCAGCGGCACCACGACCGAGCAGTACACCGTCGTCTCGACGCTGGCCAGGCTGCAGGCCGACATCAAGCACGCGGGCTTCACCGAGCCCGCGCTGATCGTCGTCGGCGACGCGGTCGGGCAACGCGACAAGCTGTCGTGGTTCGAGACCAAGCCGCTGTTCGGCTGGCGCGTGCTGGTGCCGCGCACCAAGGAGCAGTCAGAGAAGCTGTCCGAGCAGCTCACCTCCTACGGCGCCGTGCCGGAAGAGGTGCCGACCATCTCCGTCGAGCCGCCGCGCACGCCGCAGCAGATGGACCGCGCGATCAAGGGCCTGGTCACCGGGCGCTACGAGTGGGTGGCGTTCACCAGCGCCAACGCGGTCAAGGCGGTGCGCGAGAAGTTCGAGGAGTACGGCCTCGACGCCCGCGCCTTCGCCGGGCTGAAGGTGGCCGCCGTGGGCGACGCCACCGCGCGGGCGCTGGTCGAGTTCGGCGTCAAGCCCGACCTGCTGCCCTCGGGCGAGCAGTCGTCGGAGGGCCTGGTGGCCGAGTGGCCGCCGTACGACTCGATGCTCGACCCGATCAACCGGGTGCTCCTGCCGCGGGCGGACATTTCCACAGATACCCTCGTGGCCGGTCTGACAGAGCTAGGCTGGGAGTGCGACGACGTCACGGCCTACCGCACCGTACGAGCCGCACCGCCCCCCGCCCCGATCCGCGAGGCGATCAAGGGCGGCGGGTTCGACGCGGTGCTCTTCACCTCCTCCTCGACCGTGCGCAACCTCGTGGGCATCGCCGGCAAGCCGCACAACGTCACCGTGATCGCGGTGATCGGGCCGCAGACCGCGAAGACCGCCGAGGAGTTCGGGCTGCGCGTCGACGTCATGGCCGACCGGCCGTCGGCGTCCGCCTTGGCAGCCGCGCTGGCCGCGTACGGTGCCAAGCAACGCCAGGCGGCCCTCGCCGCCGGCGACAGCCCGCGGCGGCCGTCGCAGAACCGCAGAGGCGCCAGAAGGAGAGCCAAGTGAGTGCTGACTACCCGGTCGCCCGGCCGCGCAGGCTCCGTCGTAGCCCCGCGATCCGGCGCATGGTGGCGGGCACCAGACTGCACCCCGCGGACCTGATCCTGCCGCTGTTCGTCAAGGAGGGCATCGACCAGCCGCAGCCGGTCGCCTCGATGCCCGGCGTGTTCCAGCACACCCGCGACTCGCTGCGCAAGGCCGCCCACGAGGCCGCCGACGCCGGGGTGTCCGGGGTGATCCTGTTCGGCATCCCCGCCGTCAAGGACGCGCGGGGCTCGGCGGCCGACGACCCCGAGGGCATCCTGCAGGTCGCGCTGCGCGACGTGAGCGCCGAGGTGGGCGACGCGGTGGTGGTCATGGCCGACACCTGCCTCGACGAGTTCACCGACCACGGCCACTGCGGCGTGCTGACCGCCTCCGGCGACGTCGACAACGACGCGACGCTGGAGCGCTACGCGTCGATCGCGGTCGCCCAGGCCAGGGCCGGATCCCAGATGATCGCGCCGAGCGGCATGATGGACGGCCAGGTCGGGGCCATCAGGGCGGCGCTCGACGCCGACGGCTTCAGTGACCTGCCGATCCTCGCCTACACCGCCAAATACGCCTCCGCCTTCTTCGGCCCGTTCCGCGAGGCCGCCGAGTGCGCGCCGCAGTTCGGCGACCGCAGCACCCACCAGCAGGACCCGGCCGGGCCGCTGGGAGACGCGATGCGCGAGCTACGCCTCGACCTCGCGGAGGGCGCCGACGCCGTCATGGTCAAGCCCGCGATGGCCTATCTGGACGTCATCAAGAGCTTCCGCGACGAGGTCGACGTGCCGGTGGCCGCCTATCAGGTGAGCGGCGAGTACGCGATGATCGAGGCCGCCGCGGCCAACGGCTGGATCGACCGCGACCGGATGATCATGGAGTCACTGGTCTCGATCAAGCGCGCGGGCGCCGACCTGATCCTGACGTACTGGGCTACCGAGGTGGCGCGCCGCCTGTGAACCAGGGGGTTTCCCGTAGATCGCTGAGGCCTGTGCGTTAGAGTGCAATAGCAAGTGCTGGTGTGTCCCGCGTGTGCTTTGCAGCCAGGAGCCGGGGCCTCTTCAGGCGCTTGGATCGACGGGAGACACCATGGTGGGGGTACCACTCGCTCGGCGTACCAAGAAACGGCCGCGCCCGACACGGATCGACACCGTCCTGGGCTATGCCGCTCTCGGCTGGCCGAGCGTGCCGGGTGCTCATCCGCTGCGTCAGGGCGCCCGCTCCTGCTCCTGTGACCGCCTCGGCTGCCCCGACCCGGGCGCGCATCCGCTGTCTCCCGCCTGGCACCTACAGGCCACGACGGACGCCACTCAGCTCACGCGCTGGTGGCGGATGGACCCCGACGCCAATGTGATTCTGCCCACCGGCCGGGTGTTCGACGTCTTCGACGTACCGCTCGACACGGGCCTGTCGGCCCTCACCCGCATCGACGGCGCCTCGGCGCACTCGGGCCCGGTCGCCGCCAACGGTGACCGGGTCCTGTTCTATGTGGCCACCCGTGGCAATCCCGACGACGAGGACGAGTGGTGGTCCTGCCAGCTCGACTGCGAGCCCGGCACCATCGAGGACAATCCGGGCCTGCGCTGGCACTGCCGCGACAGTTACGTCTTGGCCCCACCCTCCACGCTCCCCACCGGCCAGCCCGTCTCCTGGCTGCGCCCGCCGGACGGCCGTCCGCTGCCCGATCCGCTGCGCATCCTCGACTGGCTCGCCGACTAGACCGCCGTGGCCCAGGACTAACCTGGAGCGCGTGAGCCGTACACAGAACTCCGAGGACCTGTTCGCCCGCGCCCGCGCCATCGTGCCGGGTGGCGTCAACTCCCCGGTCCGCGCGTTCGGCGCGGTCGGCGGCACGCCCCGCTTCATGGCCTCCGGGCAGGGTCCCTATCTCACCGACGTCGACGGCAACCGCTACGTCGACCTGGTCTGCTCGTGGGGGCCGATGATCCTCGGCCACCGCCACCCCGCCGTCGTCGAGGCCGTCTCGTCGGCGCTCTCCCACAGCCTCTCGTACGGCACCGCCACGCCGGGGGAGGTCGAGCTGGCCGAGGAGATCGTCGCCAGGGTGGCGCCCGTGGACAAACTCCGGCTGGTCAGCTCGGGCACCGAGGCGACGATGAGCGCGGTGCGGCTGGCCCGCGGGTTCACCGGGCGGTCGAAGGTGGTCAAGTTCGCCGGGTGCTACCACGGTCACGTGGACGCGCTGCTGGCCTCGGCGGGGTCGGGTGTGGTCACGTTCGGGCTGCCCGACACGCCTGGCGTGACGGGGGCGTCGGCGGCCGACACCATCGTGCTGCCGTACAACGACATCAGCGCGGTGGAGCAGGCGTTCGCGTCCGCTGAGATCGCCTGTGTCATCACCGAGGCGTGCCCGGCCAACATGGGCGTGGTGCCGCCGCTCGACGGCTTCAACGCGCGCCTGCGCGAGCTGTGCACGGCCAACGGCGCGCTGCTGATCATGGACGAGGTGCTGACGGGCTTCCGGGTCTCGCCCTCGGGCTGGTACGGGCTGGACCCGGTCGACGCCGACCTGATGACCTTCGGCAAGGTCATGGGCGGCGGGTTGCCGGCGGCGGCCTTCGGCGGGCGGGCCGACGTCATGTCCTGCCTGGCACCGGAAGGGCCGGTCTACCAGGCGGGCACGCTGTCGGGAAACCCACTGGCCTGCGCCGCCGGACTGGCCACGCTACGCGCGCTCGACGCCGGCTCCTACGCCAAGGTGGACGCGGCCGCGCTGGCGGTCGGCCAGGCCGCTTCCGACGCCCTCGCCGCGGCGGGTGTGCCGCACCGGTTGCAGCGGGCGGGGAGCCTGTTCTCGGTGTTCTTCACGGATGCGCCGGTGACGGACTTCGACGGTGCGCGGGCCCAGAACACCGCGGCGTACACCGCCTTCTTCCACGCGATGCTGGATCGCGGGGTCTATCTGCCGCCATCGGCGTACGAGGCCTGGTTCCTCTCGGCCGCTCACGACGACGAGGCGCTCGGTCAGATCGCCGACGCCCTGCCGGCAGCCGCCAAGGCTGCCGCGGCGGTCCTCTGATCGTTACTTGGCGGCCGGCTTCTGGTAGCGGACGCGCTGGTCCCGAGCCTGCTCGGCGAGGGTCTTGAGGTAGGAGATGGTGGTCGTCTGCTGCTTCTGCGCCTTGTTGTTTCTCATGCATATATTTTCTCCTGCTACAGAGTGAAGGACAAGCGAGACTTTCTACGCTAAACCCTTTAGACTGGCTTACATGTTGGACTTGAACCGTCTCAAGGCCCTTCACGCTGTGCACATCTACGGCTCTGTAGGCGCCGCGGCCGACGCGCTCATGGTCACGCCGTCGGCCGTGTCGCAGCAGATCGCCAAGCTGGAGCGCGAGACCGGTGCCCGGCTCATGGAGCGCAACGGGCGCGGGGTGCGGCTGACGGACGCCGCCGGGCTGCTCGCCGACCACGCCGAGCGGATCCTCGCCCTGGTGGAGACCGCCGAGGCGGACTTCGAGGCGCTGCGCGGCGAGGTCGTGGGGCGGCTGAACATGTCCGCGTTCCCGACGGCGGCGCGCGGGCTGATGCCCTCCGCCCTGACCGCGCTCAAGCGGCGTCATCCCGACCTGCACGTTCAGATGCACGAGCGCGAGCCGGAACGCATCGTGCGCGACGTGGCCAGGGGCGAGCTCGACCTGGGCGTCATCCAGGACTGGCTCAACCGGCCGATCGCCCTGCCCGAAGGGCTGTCCCGGTCCACGCTGCTCGACGACATCGCCGACCTTCTGCTGCCCGCGGACCATCCGCTGGCCGGCAACAAGGAGGTCGAGCTGGCCGCGCTGCCCGCGAACGAGCGGTGGATCAGCTCCTCGCCCGGCACCGTGTGCCACGACTGGCTGGTCTACACGCTGCGCGCCGCGCAGTTGGAGCCCGAGATCTCCTGCATGGCCGACGAATATCCGACCCAGATGGCGCTGGTGGCGGCCGGGCTCGGTTGCGCGATCATTCCCCGGCTGGGGCGTGACTGCGTGCCCGACGGGGTGACTGTGGTGCCGTTGCGGCCCAGGCAGTCGCGGCGCATCTACGTGATCTGGCGGACTGACGCGGCTCGGCGGCCGGCGATCCGGGCGGCGGTCGAGGCGCTCGCGGACGCCAGCCGTACCAAGGAGAACGCCTGGGCGGTCGCCTAGGGGGTTTCGTCACGCGACCGTTTCGATCCCTGTGACGGTCCGTCGTGGCTGATGTCCCTAGGGGAGATACCCCCTTCGGGGGTGCGGGAGATGACGGTCCGTCGTGGTCGGGGCCCCTGCGAGGGAAACCTTCTTTGGGCGTGCGGAAGACAACGGTCCGTCGTAGTTGGGGTCTCTGTGGAGGAATCCCCTTCGGGCGGGCGGTTTGTTGGGGTTTGGGGTCCTGCGGCGCGCCGGGGTTGTTCGCGGGACGGGCGAGATCGCGGAACGGGCAGAGCGGGATAGGCTGTGGCACACCATGGCTGAAACCACCGTAGTTCACCTGATGCGCCACGGTGAGGTGCACAATCCCGAAGGCGTCCTGTACGGCAGGCTGCCCGGCTACCACCTGTCCGAGACCGGCCGGCTGATGGCCGAGACGGTGGCCAAGTCGGTGGCGGGCCGTGACATCGTCACCCTCTACAGCTCGCCGCTCGAACGCGCGCAGGAGACCATCGCGCCCCTTGCCGCGCTGCTTGAGCTGCCGGTGCGGACCGACGAGCGGCTGATCGAGGCCGCCAACATGCTCCAGGGCCGCAAGGTCGGCCAGGGCCTGGCGGTCCTGCGCGATCCCAAGAACTACCGCTACTTCTGGAACCCGCTGCGCCCGTCCTGGGGCGAGCCCTATCCGGCCATCGTCAAGCGGATGCGCTCGATCATCGAGGACGTCAGGGCGGAGGCGCGCGGGCACGAGGCGCTCCTGGTCAGTCACCAGCTGCCGATCTGGTCGATCAGGATGGCGGCCGAGGGCCGCCGGCTCTGGCACGACCCCCGGCGCAGGCAGTGCAATCTGGCCAGCCTCACCACGCTCACCTTCGACGGCGATCGTCTGGTCAGCGTCGGCTACAGCGAGCCCGCCGGATCACTGGCGACGGGCCCCAGCGTCCCGGGCGCCTGACCCCGCCGGTAGAGTTGCAAGCTCTACCGGTTGTAGTACAAGGAGATCTTCCTCCGTGCGCGCCAAGTCCATCTCCCTTGTTTTGTCGGCCTTCCTGGCCACGGGCAGCCTCGCGGGCTGCGCGGGCGGCAATCAGTCGGGCCAGCCGCAGGCAGGCGACACCCGGTTCGTCGCGGGCGACGGGAAGATGCAGGTGTTCGCCGCCGCCGACCGCAAAGCCGCCCCCGAGATCGGCGGGCAGACGCTCGACGGCGCGACCGCCTCGCTCGCCGCCCACAAGGGCAAGGTCGTGGTGCTCAACTTCTGGGCGTCGTGGTGCGGCCCGTGCCGGGCGGAAGCGCCGGTGCTGAAGGAGGTCGCCGCCAAGACCAAGGGCGGCGTGGAGTTCCTCGGCGTCGACTTCAAGGACCGCAAGGCCGACGCGCAGGCGTTCGAACGCACCGAGCAGATCGGCTACCCGAGCATCTTCGATCAGCCCGGCAAGGTCGCGCTGGCCTTCCAGGGCACGGTGCCGCCCGCGGCCATCCCGTCCACGCTGATCATCGACGCGCAGGGCAGGATCGCCGCCAGGGCGCTGGGCGCGGTCAAGTACACCGACCTGATGGACGCGGTGACCAAGGTACGCGATGAGTGACGTCGTCGCCTCGGGCTCGCTGCTCCTGGCCGTGCCCATCGCGGTGCTGGCCGGGGTGGTGTCGTTCCTGTCGCCGTGCGTGCTGCCCCTCGTACCGGGCTACCTGTCGTACGTGACGGGCATGAGCGAGGACCCCAAGCGGGGGCGGCTGGTGCTCGGCACGGTGCTGTTCGTGGCCGGTTTCGCGCTGGTGTTCGTGCTCAGCGGCGCGCTGTTCGGCGGCCTCGGCGCGGCCATGCTGGACAACGCGGAGATCATCACGCGGGTGCTCGGCGTGCTGACGATCCTGCTCGGCCTGGCCTTCCTGGGCGTAGTGCCCGGCCTGATGCGCGACATACGCATCCACAAGCTGCCCGCGGCAGGACTGGCCGGGGCACCGCTGCTGGGCGTGGTGTTCGGGCTGGGCTGGACGCCGTGCATCGGGCCCACGCTGGCCGTCGTGCTCGCGCTCGGACTCAACGAGGGCAGCGCCTCGCGTGGCGCGCTGCTCGCCGTGGCGTACGCGCTGGGCCTCGGACTGCCCTTCGTGGCCGCCGCCCTCGCCTACAGCAAGGCCCTGCGTACGTTCCGCGCGATCCGCAAGCACTCACAGCTGATCACCCGGATCGGCGGCGGCATGATGGTGGCCGTCGGCATCCTGCTGGTGACCGGCCTCTGGGGAGAGATGATCGCGACCATGCAGGGTCTGATCGGCGCCTTCAGGCCGGTGATCTGATGACCGTCGACGAGCTGGAGAAGGAGCGGGCGCGGCCCGCCGGCATGGGGCCCATGGGCTGGCTGCGCTGGAGCTGGCGCACGCTCACCTCGATGAAGACGGCGCTGATCCTGCTGTTCCTGTTCGCGCTGGCGTCCGTGCCCGGCTCGCTGGTGCCGCAGCGTGGCGTCGACCCCGACAAGGTGGCGATGCTCTTCCAGAACGACCCGACGCTCGCCGAGTGGTATGACCGCTTCCAGTTGTTCGACGTCTTCACCTCGACCTGGTTCGCCGCGATCTACCTGCTGCTGTTCACCTCGCTGATCGGCTGCGTCCTGCCGCGCACCGCCACCTACGTGCGCGAGCTGCGCCGCCGCCCACCGGCCGCGCCGCGCAACCTCTCGCGCCTGCCGCACTTCTCGCGGCTGGACGACCCGCTGACGGTCGAGGAGGCCGCCGGGCGGCTGCGCCGGCTCCGCTTCCGCGTCGATGTCGGCGACGGCTGGGTGGCCGCGGAGAAGGGCTACCTGCGCGAGACGGGCAACCTGCTCTTCCACGCCTCCCTGCTCGCCCTGCTCGTCTCGATCGGATTCGGTTCCCTGTACGGCTACCGCGGCAACGTGCTGGTGGTCGAGGGCGACGGCTTCGCCAACACGGTCGCCGCCTACGATCGGTTCATCCCGGGCAGTCAGGTGTCGGCGGAGTCGCTGGAGCCGTTCTCATTCTCGCTCACGGACTTCCAGACCACCTACCAGGTCGAAGGCCCCAAGAGAGGGCAGGAACTCGACTACTCCGCCTACATGAAGGTCAACGACGCGCCCGGGGCGCCCACGCGCGACTACACGCTCAAGGTCAACGAGCCGCTGGAGGTCAACGGCACCCAGACCTACCTCCTCGGTCACGGCTACGCGCCCGTCTTCAAGGTCACCGACGGCAAGGGGCAGGTCGCCTTCGAAGGGCCCGTCCCCTGCCTGATCGAGAGCAAGCCCACGCTCACCTCGGGCTGCGTGGTCAAGGTGCCCGACGCCCAGCCGTCGCAGCTCGGGTTCCTGCTGCGCTTCCTGCCCACGGGTAACGGCGCGGGGGCCTCGCTCTTCCCCGGCGCGCTCAACCCCCAGGTCCAGCTCCTCGGGGCATTCTCCGGCGACTTCGGCATACGCTCCGGGCGGCCGCAGTCCGTCTACGAGCTCGCGCCGCCCGAGGTGATGCGCAAGCTCACCCCGCTGGTCATGGGCACCGGCCAGGCGCCACTCGCGGTCGGGGGCTCGATCGACCTGCCCAAGGGGGCGGGAAAGCTGGAGTTCACCGCGGTCAAGGAGTGGATGACGCTCCAGATCGCCTACGACCCGGGGCGGCTGCCCGCCCTGATCGCCGCGGGCACGGCCGTGGTCGCCATCGCGCTGTCGCTGATGATCCGCCGCCGCCGGGTGTGGGTGCGGGTCAAGGACGGCGTGGCCGAAGTCGGCGGTCTTACCCGTACCGAAGGGTCCGCGGCGGGCTTCACCGAGGAGTTCGCCGACATCGTCAAGGTCCTATCAGCTGGAGGCAAGGATGCCCGCTGAGCAGCAACTGGCCGGGGTGAGCGACCTCTTCGTCGTCGCCGCCGTCCTGCTCTATCTGGCCGCCATGATCGGGTTCGCGCTGGAGCTGGCCTTCGGTCGCTCCCAGGCCGACTCGGCGGCCGTACCCGCCAGGCAGCCCGTGGGAGCCGCAGTCGGCTCGGCGGGCGGCTCCTCAGGCAGCCCAGCCGCTTCGGACGGCCCTGTCGCTTCGGAGTCGGCCGTCGAGCCGCCGGCCTGGGCGGGCAAGGCCGGCTGGGCGGCCATGGCGCTCGGCTGGCTCGGCTGGGCCGCGAACCTGGCCGCCATCGTCACCCGGGGTCTGGCCGTGGACCGGTGGCCCTGGGGCAACATGTACGAGTTCGTGGTGGCCATCTGCTTCGCCGCGGTCACCGCCTTCCTCGGCACCCAGCTCCGGCAGAACATTCGCTTCCTCGGCGCCTTCGTCATGGTGACGGCCGCCCTGGGGCTCGGCTTCGCGGTCAAGGTCCTCTACACGGCGGCGGGTCCGGTGGTGCCGGCGCTCAACTCGTACTGGGTGGCCATCCACGTGACGGCGGCGATCCTGGCGAGTGGTCTGTTCATCGTGGCCGGTGTGTCGGGCATCCTCTACCTGATCCGCGGCGACGGGATATCACGGCTGCCGTCACGGGCCGATCTGGAGCGGGCGGCCCACCGCGCGATCGTCTTCGCCTTCCCGGTGTGGACCTTCGCCGTCATCGCCGGTGCTCTCTGGGCCGACAAGGCATGGGGCCGTTACTGGGGCTGGGACCCCAAGGAGGTCTGGGCCTTCATCACGTGGGTGGCGTACGCCGCCTACCTCCATGCCCGGGTCACGGCGGGATGGCGCGGGCGCGCGGCGACGATCGTGCAGCTCCTTGCGTTCGGGTGCCTGCTGTTCAACCTGGTGGGGGTCAACATGTTCATCTCCGGGCTGCACAGCTACGCGGACGTGTCGGGGTGATCGTCTGTCCCACGGCCGTCTCGACCTCTGCGACGGTCCGTGGTGGCTGGGGCCCCTGAGGGGGTACCTCCTTCGGACGGGCGGTCCGTTGGCGCTGATGTCCCCTGGGGAGGTCCCGTCGGGGGTGAGGACGAAGACGGTCCGTCGTGGTTAGGGCTCTGCGGGAGGGATGCCTCCTTCCAAGGGGAGAGCACGAAGACGGTCTGTCGTGGTTGCGGTCCCTAGGAAGGGACCCCCTTCGGGGGCTGAGAAGCGGGCGGCCGTAGTGGCTGATGGCCCTGCGGGGGATGGCCTTCCGGGCGCTGAAGAAGACGGTCCGTCGTGGTTAGGGCCTCTTGGGGGATGCCTCCTCCGGAGGAGGGGGAGAAGGCTGTCCGTGGTGGCCCGGAGGTTGCTCCCGTCCGGGGAGCGGAAGTAGCTGGGCCGTGGTGGCTGGGTTTTTGGAGGGGTACCGCCTTGTGGCAGAGGCCCATGGAGGGACGCCCCCGTCATGGGCGACGGAGAGCGGACGGTCGGTGACGCCGCTCTAGCTGTCGTCGCCGCGCATGCGGCGGTCAAGGTCGCGGAGGAATTCGGGGTCGTCGTCCGGGCCCTTGGGGGCCGAGTGGCGGCGGGAGCCCGGACGTGGGGGGACCGGCCAGGTCTCTCGGGGCTGTTGGGGGCGGCCGCGGATCATCCAGACGGCCCCGCCCACCAGGGGCACCAGCGCGACGACGAGCACCCAGAGCGGTTTTGGTACGTTCCTTACCTCTTCCTCCGGCGTGGTGATGACGTCGAACAACGAGTAGAGCCAGAAGGCCAGCAGCGCCAAGCCGATAACGACACCTACCATGTCCGAACTGTAAGCCATTCGCGTCGTGATCGTGTTTTCCCGTTGTCCCATTTCAGGTGACTCCAGCGAGACCTACGTCGTACGGTGGACTCGATTCAGCGGCGTCCGCCCGCTGGGACCGCCGTTCGGGGCGGCCGGGTGCCATGCGCGCGGGCGTCCCACGGCGTTGAGGGGTGCGATGGCCTTTTCTAACGACAAGGGCCGCCATCGGCGGGGTCGTTGGTGGCGGCGCGGGTCGTATCTCTTCTCCCGCCGCAGTGAGGCGCCCCCCGACGCGGATCGTTCCTTCTGGACGAACGACCGGAGTGCGCCCCCCGGCAGACCCAGCCCGTCCGGACGGCCGGACCGGGCCCGCGAAGACCGCGCGGGACGGCTGGCCTGGCCGTGGCGGCCCGGCGGCGAAAAGCGCGACGGGGACAGGAGCGGCGGGGACAGGCGCGGGTGGTCCGGTTTCGAGGGCGGGGCCAAGCGCCGCGACCGGCTGGCGTCCGAGCGGTCGGAGCACGAGCGGTCGGAGCGCGAGTACGTGGAGCGCAAGCGAGCCGATCGGGATTGGCCAGGACGCATATGGCCGGGCCGGGAGCCCGCCGGACGGGACTCGATCGGGAGTGAGGGGAGCTTCGCGCTGTTCGGTTGGCGGGGTCGCGAGCGGCGCCAGGCCGGCGGAGACGGTTCCGAGGGGTGGTCCTGGGCGGGGCGCCGTGAACAGGAGGAGTTCCGCCGACAGGAGGGGTACCGGCAGCCGGAGGAGTTCCGGGAGTGGGATGCCGCCGAAGCCGGGCAGTCGCGGCGTTGGGAGGCCGCTGAAGCCGGAGAACCGCGGCGCTGGGAGGCCGCCGAGGCCGGAGAGCCGCGGCGGTGGGAGGTGGGGGAGCGGCTGTCGGCCGCCGTGGTGGACCGCCCTCAGTACACGTGGCACGACTTCGAGCTCGACGACGTGGTGCTCCGGGCGCGGCCCAACCGCCCCGACGCCCCGTCGCTCGGCGACGGCCTGCGGCACTGCGGCAAGCTGGAGACCATCCTGCACCGCCAGTGGGACGCCCGGGAGGGGCCGCCGTCGCCGGAGGTGGTTCGGGCGGTGGAGAGCCTGGCCATGCTGCCCGACCTGCTGAAGGAGAAGCTCGCCGCCGGCCTCGAAGGCATCTACGTGGGCCCGGGCGGCGTACCTGACCTGGACGACATGGGCTACCTGCGTGGCGCCCCCCTGCCGTCCGGCCGGGCCTCATGGGACATCTGCGCCGGAGCCTACGGCGACGGGAAGATCGTGGTGGGTGACCGCCCCTCACCCACGCCTGACGTGATGATGCACGAGGTCGGACATGCCATCGACGACGTCGATTCGGCATACGGCGATTGGGTCTCTGATTCGCGGGAATTCGCGAAGCTGTACGAGGACATCACGCCGCTCCTGGTCTCCGCCTTCCACCGTCAGGGGGACGGGCTGGGGCGCAAGGAGTTCTTCGCCGACGCGTTCGCCGCGATCGCTTCGCGCCAGCGACCGGCCCTCGTCGACATGCTGGGCGGCGACACCCGCGCGGCGCTCAACGTCATGCTGTTCTTCAACCGGCGCTACGGAATCTAGGTGATGAGCCATGTACGTCATCCGGCTCGCTGACGGGACCCTGCGCGTGCCGCAGAGCCTGACCAGTGAAGACGGGCGTCTCATCGGCAACGCGTACGTGGAACTCGAACCTGGCGATCCCGACTACGACACGTGGCTACCGGAGTCCCTGACGGAGGAGGAGGCGGCGGACCGCCGGGAGCGCTGGCTGATCGAGAACGACGACCTGGAGCAGGAGTTTCTGGCCTTCAAGGCGGAGCAGGAAGACGCCTAGGCCGGTCCGGGGCGGAGGTCGAGGGGCTGCTGATGACGTTTACAGGCAGGGGGAGACGGCGACCCTGCGGGCAGGATCACCGTCTGGATGGAACGTCAAACACGCGGGGACTCGCCCGACCTGTCGGCCGTTAGAACGTCCTCGCCTCGAAGAAGGGCATGCACTTCCGACTCGCGGAACCGACGATGCCCCCCGGGGGTGCGGATACTGCTGATGCGACCTGCCGCGGCCCAGCGTGTAACCGTCTTTGGGTCTACCCGGAAGAGGGCGGCAACCTCTCCTGGGGTCAGCAGACGCTCGCTGCTACTCTCCACCAATCTCTCCCCCTCGCATCCCGCTTCCTGCCAGCGGGCGGACAGGTAACCAGTGTGTCGAGCGAAGCCTGATTTATCCGTGGTTTTCGACAAAGATCACGGGTTGTTATCAGCTGACTGCCCGATTGTTATATGATAGAGCCTCTTTGGGGCTCTCGTGGGTGTTTCTTTACGAAACACCCTAACTGGGACACTAGCAGTGCTGGCGCCCGATGCGAAGAGCGACCGTGTCACACAGGGCGAGTAACCTCGATCTGTGCATCCCGTTCTCGTATACACCGCGTCGCGGATCGGCCTGTTTGTCGTGACACTCGGCGTCCTGCGGCTGCTTGGCCTGCAAAACGCGGTGCTACTGATCATCGTGTCTTTCTTGATCAGCGGCATCGCCAGCTACGTGTTGCTCTCGAAGCAGCGCGACGCCCTTAGCACTCGCATCAGCGACAAGATCGACCGGCCCAAGCCGCAGAGCGACTAGGGCAGGGGGAACATGCCAATCCGGGCATGGTACTCCCGTCCGAGTCTCGTTGTGTCGCTACCAACGAGTAGTCCGCCGCTGTACGCCAGAAATGCCTTGACCCCGATCCCGCGCTCCCTGCCAGGATTCCAAGTCAGGGCCATTCCGGTGAGTGGATGAATGGCGCCGATGCCCTCGCGGGGGACCGCTCCAGGCCCGGCCGAGTCGCGGCCCAGCGGATTGTTCAGCCATCGCTGGTGGCCGCCGACGTAGATCGCCGCGCCGGTCACCGCGACTGCGTAGAGTGAGTCTCCGCCGGTCTTGTTGACCCAGGTGGGCGTGATCCGCTCGCCCCTGCTGTACGTCTCGAACCTGGCCGTGCTGTCGCACAGCCGCTTCCCGCGCACCGGCCCGCCGGTGGTGACGACGGCGAAGTAGCTGCCGTCGGGCGCGAAGTCCAGGCCGCGTACGTAGGAGGGGAAGGCGTCCATGCAGGTGGGGACGTACGCCTCGGTACGCCAGTCGGCCACCTTGGCGCCGCCGCCGCGTACGTCGATCAGCCCCAGCTGCGGCCTCGACAGCCCGTCCAGCGTGGTGAAGTTGCCGTCGACCGCGAGCCGATCGGCGGTCAGGGCGAGCGCGTAGACCCGCAGCGTCGGCGTCAGCGGCGCCCCCGGCGTGATCGCGAACGCCGGGTCGGTCGCGCCGGTCGTCGCGTCGAGCCTGGCCAGCGCCGCGCGCGGCCTGGTGAAGTCGCCGCCCGCGTAGAGCTGCGCGCCGCGCCTGGCCAGCGTGGTCACCATCCCGCCGGAGACGCCGGGCCTGAAGTCCCGTACGGCCGAGCCGTCGAAGAGGTTGAGCCTGGCCAGCGCCCTGGTCGGCGCCCCGTTGACCGCGGGGAAGTCGCCGCCGACGTAGACCGTGCCGCCGTCGCCGGGGGCCAGGCTGTAGACCGGCCCGCCCACCTGCGGCGCGAAGTAACGCAGGATGTGCCCCGTCGCGAGGCTGTAGGCGAAGACGTTGTCCCGGGTGTAGGTGTGGGTCCGTGAGGCGTCGGCGACCTCGCTGAACGAGCCGCCGACGACGACCGTGCCGCCGACCAGGGTGATGGAGTTGACGATCCCGTCGAGCACGTGCGGAGTGGTGTCGACCGGGTCGGCCGAGACGACGCGCGAATGAGCGACCGGGGTCGTCGCGAGGATCGCCGCAAGGGCGACACGTACCAGCATTCGCAAACTTCTAGCAGACATTGGGTAATCGTGTGGCTACTTTCTGTTGATTGTCGCGATGGTCATAGGCTTGGGCCATGACGCGTGCTCAGCTGGACAAGCAGCCGGATCAGGTCGCCGCGATGTTCGATCGCACGGCCCGGCGCTACGACTTGGTCAACGATGTGATCTCCCTGGGGCAGGTGCGCTTCTGGCGCAAGGCGGTGGCCGCCGCCGTCGACGCCGGGCCCGGCGAGATCGTGCTCGACCTGGGGGCGGGCACCGGCACGTCCACCGACGCGTTCACCACGCTGGGCGCCCGCGCCATCGCCTCCGACTTCTCCCTCGGCATGCTGCGCACGGGGGTGCGCAGGCACGGCGGCAACGCGCTGAGCGGTAGCGGGATCCCCTTCATCGCGGGTGACGCGCTGCGGTTGCCGTTCGCCGATGACGCCTTCGACGCCGTGACGATCTCGGTGGCGCTACGCAACGTGCACGACACCTCGCAGGCGCTGCGGGAGATGCTGCGCGTGACGCGGCCGGGCGGGCGGCTGGTGATCCTGGAGTTCTCGCACGTGAAGGTCAACGCCTTCGACCTGGTCTACCGCGAATATCTGATGAAACTGCTGCCGCGGGTGGCCACGGTCTTCGGGTCCAATGACGACTCCTACGCCTATCTGGCCGAGTCGATCCGGGACTGGCCCGACCAGCCGACACTCGCGCGCACCATCCAGGAGGCCGGCTGGCAGCGGGTCGCCTGGCGCAATCTCACCATGGGCATCGTCGCGATCCACCGGGGATTCAAGCCCGCGTAAGTCCCGTGGTGAGCTCCCGTTGTAAGCCCGTTGTAAGCCCGTTCGGTGCCGCGCGATATGGCGAGATGCCATTAACGCCGTCAAGTCCGCGGTCTGGTCGGGGTTCCGTGTCCGGAGATATCGTTTATCGCAGGAATTATCCGTCGGGCGGGCCGGCCGAGGGCGGGTTCGGCAACGCGGCGCTGGACGAGGATGGTTCTGAACTAATTCCTGGCCGTACTGGTGTAGCGTTTCGCTTACGGAGCGTGACCGCACTGGTGTAACCCGCGTCACATTTCTCACGATAGGCTCGGATATAACCGTGACGCTACGAAGGAGTCTGCCCGGTGGGCCCGATGCTCTGCTTCACGCCCGATGAGTGGCGCGCCTTCATCGAGGGTGTGCGCCGCCGCGAGTTCGAGGTCTGATCTCCTCGTGGCGACGACGCAGGGCCCTTCGTCTCGGACGGAGGGCTTTCGTTTGTGCGAAGACCGGCCCCCGACTGCCACTTTGTCCAAGAAAAGAGTTAGACTGCGGGCCGACAAGTTTGTGAAGGGGTTCACAAAGGAACGAAGGCGCCACACCCCGAGGCCTTCGAGCGTGTAGGACAGGACAGTCCAGTGACCGAGCCACCAGCCACACAGGCTGACGCCGATGTCATCGTCGTCGGCGCCGGTCCCGCCGGTTCCGCAACCGCTTTTTACCTCGCTCAGGCCGGCCTCGACGTGCTGCTCCTGGAGAAGACCAGGTTCCCCCGGGAGAAGGTCTGCGGCGACGGGCTGACCCCCCGAGCGGTCAAGCAGCTGCTCAACATGGGCGTCGACATCGACGCGCCCGGCTGGATCAGGAACAAGGGCCTGCGGGTCGTGGGCGGCGGGCACCGCTTCGAGCTCGATTGGCCGCAGCTGGAGCGCTTCCCCGACTTCGGCCTCGTGCGCACCCGCAAGGACTTCGACCAGATCGTCGCCGCCAATGCCGTCAAGGCCGGGGCGCGGCTGATGGAGGGTGTGAACGTCACCGGTCCCGTCCTCGACGACCGCAGCGGGCACGTGGTCGGAGTGACGACCAAGGACGGGCCGACCTACCGCAGCCGTCTGGTGGTGGCCGCCGACGGCAACAGCACCCGGCTGGCCCTGGGGATGGGACTCCACAAGCGTGAGGACCGCCCGATGGGCGTGGCCGTACGCACCTACTTCGAGAGCCCGCGCCACGACGACGACTACCTGGAGACGTGGCTGGAGCTGTGGGACGAGAACACGCTGCTGCCCGGCTACGGCTGGGTGTTCGGCGTGGGCGACGGCACCGCGAACGTCGGACTGGGCCTGCTCAACACCAGCGACCAGTTCAAGAACATCGACTACCGCGACCTGCTCAAGCGGTGGTGCAAGGCGATGCCCGCCGAATGGGGCTTCACCGAGGAGAACATGCGGGGCCCGATCCGCGGCGCCGCGCTCCCGATGGCCTTCAACCGCCAGCCGCACTACACCCGCGGCCTCGTCCTCGTCGGTGACTCCGGCGGCGCGATCAACCCGTTCAACGGCGAGGGCATCGCCTACGCCATGGAGACCGGCGAGATCGCCGCCGAGACCATCGTCAAGGCGCTGCGCCAGACCACCCCCGCGCAACAGGAACGCATCCTGCGCACCTATCCTCAGGTGTTGAAGGACGCCTACGGCGGATATTTCACGCTTGGCAGGTGGTTCGTCCAGGCGATTGGGAAGCCGGGGGTCATGAGCTTCGGAACGCGGCATGGGTTGCCACACCCGAGGCTGATGCGCTTCGCGCTCAAACTCCTTGGTAATCTCACCGACCGGCGAGGGGATGCGTCGGACAAGATCATCAATGCACTCTCGAAGGTCGCGCCACCAGCATGAACCTCAGACTCACCCATAGATCAGGCTGCGCGCCCGCGCGCGTGGCGACTCCAGAGGAGGCGTAGCGATGGACCTTTACGTGCCCATCCTGGTGCTCGCCGTTCTCGCGGGGGGCTTCGCGATCTTCTCGGTCGCCATCGCTCCCTTCACCGGTCCCAAGCGCTGGAACCGCGCCAAGCTTGACGCCTACGAATGCGGCATCGAGCCGACGCCCCAGCCGGTCGGTGGCGGACGGTTCCCGCTGAAATACATGATCACCGCGATGCTCTTCATCGTGTTCGACATCGAGATCATTTTCCTTTACCCCTGGGCAGTCTCCTTCGCGCCGCTGAAGAACGACGCGGGCAGCGTGCTCTCCTCGGGCCTCGGGGTGTTCGCGCTTGTCGAGATGCTGCTGTTCATCGTCACCGTGCTCGTCGCCTACGCGTACGTGTGGCGCCGCAAGGGTCTGGACTGGGACTAGAAATGGGACTTGAAGAGAAACTCCCCAGCGGGTTCATCCTCAGCACGGTCGAACAGGCCGCCGGCTGGGCGCGCAAGAACTCCGTATGGCCGGCCACATTCGGCCTCGCCTGTTGCGCCATCGAGCTGATGGCCACCGGTGGCCCCCACTACGACCTGGCGCGCTTCGGCATGGAGCGCGCTTCGGCGTCTCCCCGGCAGGCCGACCTGATGATCGTCGCCGGCCGCGTGTCGCAGAAGATGGCTCCCGTCCTGCGGCAGATCTACGACCAGATGGCCGAGCCCAAGTGGGTCATCTCGATGGGCGTGTGCGCCTCGAGCGGCGGCATGTTCAACAACTACGCCATCGTGCAGGGCGTGGACCACATCGTCCCGGTCGACATCTACCTGCCCGGCTGCCCGCCGCGGCCGGAGATGCTGATCGACGCGATCGTGAAGCTGCACGACAAGATCCAGAACATGAAGTTCGGCGCCCACCGCGCCAAGCAGATCGACGAGCTCGAACTGCAGGCGTTGCGTACGCTGCCGCTGATCGACCAGGGGGCCGCGAAGTGACCTCGCCCGACAACCTCCCCGAGGTCCCCTCCGCCGAGGTCCCCGAGGTTCCGGCGGTCGCAGAGCCGCCCGTCGCCCGGCGCGGCATGTTCGGCACGACCGACTCGGGTGACACCTCCGGCTACGGCGGCCTCGTCGTACGGCGGGCCCCCCAGCTGTCCACGTCCCGCCCCTACGGCGGCTACTTCGACGAGCTGGTCGACACGCTGGCCCTCGACGACGCCATCGAGCGCGTGGTCGTGGACCGCGGCGAGCTCACCCTGCACGTGAAACGGGAGCGGCTCGTCGAGGTGTGCCAGAAGCTCCGCGACGACCCGGCCCTGCGCTTCGAGCTCTCGCTCGGCGTCTCCGGGGTGCACTACCCGCACCTGAAGGGTGAGGAGCTGCACGCGGTCATCCACCTCTGCTCGATCACCCACAACCGGCGCGTGCGCGTCGAGGTGAGCGCCCCCGACGAGGACCCGCACATCCCCTCGACCGTCGGCGTCTTCCCGGGCCACGACTGGCACGAGCGCGAGGCGTACGACTTCTTCGGGATCGTCTTCGACGGCCACCCCGGCCTGACCCGCATCATGATGCCGGACGACTGGGAAGGTCACCCGCAGCGCAAGGACTACCCGCTCGGCGGCATCCCGGTCGAATACCGCGGCGCCACGATCCCCGCGCCCGACCAGAGGAGGTCGTACGCGTGAGCGGCATCAAGCTGAGCGTAGATGAACGAATCGAGGTTCACTCGTGAGCACCGGATATGACGAGGCGACCGAGGGCAAGGTCTACTCGGTCACCGGCGCGGACTGGGACGAGGTCGTCAGCGGCGTCCGCGAGTCCGACGACGAGCGGCTGGTCATCAACATGGGCCCGCAGCACCCGTCCACGCACGGCGTGCTGAGGCTGGTCCTGACCCTCGACGGTGAGACGGTCACCGAGGCGCGCGGCGTCATCGGCTACCTGCACACCGGCATCGAGAAGAACCTCGAATACCGGACGTGGACGCAGGGCACCACGTTCGTCACCCGCATGGACTACCTCTCGCCGATCTTCAACGAGACCGCCTACTGCCTGGGCGTCGAGAAGCTGCTCGGCATCGAGGACCGCGTCCCGGACCGGGCGCAGGCCATCCGCGTGATGATGATGGAGCTCAACCGGATCTCCTCGCACCTGGTGGCGATGGGCACGTTCGGCATGGAGCTCGGCGCGACCACGCCCTTCCTGTTCGGCTACCGCGACCGCGAGCTGATCATGGACCTGTTCGAGTACATCACCGGGCTGCGCATGAACCACGCCTACGTCCGCCCCGGCGGCGTCAGCGTGGACCTGCCCGCCGGTGCGGTCGACAAGATCGGCGAGTTCCTCAAGATCATGCCACAGCGGATCAAGGACATCCGCAAGCTGCTCGACGAGAACCCGGTCTATCTGCGCCGCACCAAGGACGTGGGTTATCTCGACCTGACCGGCTGCATGGCCCTGGGCATCACCGGGCCGATCCTCCGCTCGGCCGGGCTGCCGTGGGACCTGCGCAAGTCGCAGCCCTACTGCGGCTACGAGACCTACGACTTCGAGGTGGCGACCGAGCGCGGCTGCGACGTGTTCTCCCGCTACCTGGTCCGGATGCGGGAGATGGAGGAGTCGCTCAAGATCGTCGAGCAGGCTCTCGACCGCATCGCCGGGCCGCTCAAGGGCGACCCCGTGATGATCGAGGACAAGAAGATCGGCTGGCCCGCGCAGCTCGCGCTGGGCCCCGACGGCTTCGGCAACTCGCCCGACCACATCGCGCACATCATGGGCAGCTCCATGGAAGCCCTCATCCACCACTTCAAGCTGGTGACCGAGGGATTCCGGGTGCCGGCCGGGCAGGCGTACGCCTCGATCGAGTCGCCCAAGGGCGAGCTCGGCGCGCACGTGGTGAGCGACGGCGGCACCCGCCCCTACCGCGTCCACTTCCGCGAGCCGTCCTTCTGCAACCTGCAGGGCTTCCCCGCCATGGCGGAGGGCGGCCAGGTCGCGGACGTGATCGCCGCGGTGGCATCTATCGACCCCGTCATGGGAGGTGTGGACCGGTGACTTACTCACCGGAAGTCCGGGAGCGTCTCGAACGAGACGCCAAGGAGATCATCGGACGCTATCCGAAGACGCGGTCGGCACTGCTGCCGCTGCTCCACCTCGTGCAGTCCGAAGACGGTCACGTCTCCGACGATGGGCAGGAGTTCTGCGCGGAGATGCTGGGCCTCAGCAAGGCCGAGGTCGTCGGTGTCGCGACGTTCTACACCATGTACAAGCGCAAGCCCGCCGGTGACTACCACGTTGGCGTCTGCATCAACGCGCTCTGCGCCGTCATGGGCGGCGACCAGATCTGGGAAGAGCTGTCGGAGCACACTGGCGTCGGCCACGAGGAGACCACCGCCGACGGCAAGGTCTCGCTGGAGCGCCTCGAGTGCAACGCGGCCTGCGACTTCGCCCCGGTCATGATGGTCAACTGGGAGTTCTTCGACAACCAGACGCCCGAGTCGGCCAAGCAGCTCGTCGACGACCTGCGCGACGGCAAGGACGTCCGGCCGACCCGAGGGCCGAAGAAGCTCTGCACCTTTAAGGAGGCCTCGCGGGTGCTCGCGGGCCTGCCCGACGACCTGGCGGGCGACGGCCCGTCGGCGGCGGGCCCCTCGCTGGAGGGCCTCAAGGTCGCCAAGGCCAACGGATGGAAGGCCCCAGAGGCATGAGCACGACTCTCACCCCGGTCCTGACCGCGAACTGGGACCAGGCCAACTCCTTCACCCTCGCCGGCTACGGCGAGTATGAGGCGGCCAAGAAGGCGCTGGGGATGGACCCCGACGCGGTCATCCAGGCCGTCAAGGACTCGGGCCTGCGCGGCCGCGGCGGCGCGGGCTTCCCGACCGGCATGAAGTGGGGCTTCATCCCCCAGGGTGACGGCAAGCCGCACTATCTCGTCGTCAACGCCGACGAGTCGGAGCCGGGCACCTGCAAGGACATCCCGCTGATGATGGCCAACCCGCACTCGCTGGTCGAGGGCGTCATCATCACCGCCTACGCGATCCGGGCCAACCACGCCTTCATCTACGTGCGTGGCGAGGTGCTGCACGTCATCCGGCGGCTGCACGCGGCCGTGCGCGAGGCGTACGAGAAGGGCTATCTCGGCACCGACATCCTCGGCTCCGGCTACGACCTCGAACTCGTCGTGCACAGCGGCGCCGGGGCGTACATCTGTGGCGAGGAGACGGCGCTGCTCGACTCGCTCGAAGGCTTCAGAGGTCAACCGCGGCTCAAGCCCCCGTTCCCGGCCGTGGCGGGCCTGTATGCCTCGCCTACTGTTGTGAACAACGTGGAGTCTGTGGCCAGTGTTCCCTCAATTGTGACCAACGGTGCCGACTGGTTCGCCGGGATGGGCACCGAGAAGTCCAAAGGCTTCGGCATCTTCTCGCTGAGCGGCCACGTCACCCGGCCCGGCCAGTACGAGGCGCCGCTCGGCATCACGCTGCGCGAGCTGCTCGACATGGCCGGCGGGATCCGTGAGGGTCACGAGATCAAATTCTGGACCCCGGGCGGCTCGTCCACGCCGATCTTCACCGACGAGCACCTGGACGTGCCGCTCGACTTCGAGTCGGTCGGCGCCAAGGGCTCCATGCTCGGCACCCGCGCGCTGCAGATCTTCGACGAGACGACCTGCGTGGTCCGTACGGTGCTGCGCTGGACGGAGTTCTACGCCCACGAGTCGTGCGGCAAGTGCACGCCGTGCCGCGAGGGCACCTACTGGCTCAAGCAGGTGCTCAAGCGCCTGGAGAAGGGCCAGGGCACCGAGGAGGACCTGTCCACGATCACCGACATCGCGGACAACATCCTGGGCCGCTCGTTCTGCGCGCTCGGTGACGGCGCGACGAGCCCGATCCACTCCTCGGTGAAGTACTTCCGCGACGAGTACCTCAAGCACTTCGAGGTCGGCGGCTGCCCGTTCGACGCGAAGAAGTCGACTCTCTGGGGTGACCAGTGACAACAACCGCCGTAGAGACCAACCTGGTGACCCTCAGCATCGACGGGTTCCAGGTCAGCGTCCCGAAGGGCACCCTGATCATCAGGGCGGCAGAGCTGCTGGGCATCCAGATCCCGCGCTTCTGCGACCACCCGCTGCTCGACCCGGCGGCCAACTGCCGCCAGTGCCTGGTCGACATCCCCGACGCCGGTAACGGCCGCGGCTTCCCCAAGCCGCAGCCGTCCTGCGCGATCGAGGTCGCCGAGGGCATGGTGGTGCAGACCCAGCTCACCTCGCCGGTCGCCGAGAAGGCGCAGCGCGGGGCCATGGAGCTGCTGCTCATGAACCACCCGCTGGACTGCCCGGTCTGCGACAAGGGCGGCGAGTGCCCCCTGCAGAACCAGGCGATGTCCAACGGCCAGGGCGAGTCCCGGTTCCAGGAGCAGAAGCGGACCTTCCCCAAGCCGCTGCCGCTGTCCTCGCAGGTGCTGCTCGACCGTGAGCGCTGCGTCCAGTGCGCCCGCTGCATCCGCTTCTCCGACCAGATCGCCGGCGACCCGTTCATCGACTTCTTCGAGCGCGGGGCCAAGGAGCAGGTGGGTGTCGCCGACGGCAAGCCGTTCGACTCCTACTTCTCCGGCAACACGGTGCAGATCTGCCCGGTCGGCGCGCTGACCGGCGCCGCCTACCGGTTCCGGGCCAGGCCCTTCGACCTGGTCTCCACGCCGAGCGCGTGCGAGCACTGCGCCTCCGGCTGCAGCCTGCGCACCGACCACCGGCGCGGCCGGGTCACCCGCCGCCTGGCCGGCAACGACCCGCAGGTCAACGAGGAGTGGAACTGCGACAAGGGCCGCTGGGCGTTCTCCTACGCCACGCAGCCCGACCGGCTCAAGACGCCGCTGGTACGCAACGAGGACGGCGTGCTCGAACCCGCCTCGTGGCCCGAGGCGCTCAGCGTCGCGGCCCGCGGCCTGGCCGCCGCGCGCGGCAGGGCCGGGGTGCTGGTCGGCGGCCGGGCCACGGTCGAGGACGCCTACGCCTACGCCAAGTTCACCCGGCTGGCCCTCGGCAGCAACGACATCGATTTCCGCGCCAGGCCGCACTCCGCCGAGGAGGCGCAGTTCCTGGCCCACGCCGTGGCCGGCAGGGGCATCGAGGTTTCCTACAGTGACCTCGAGAGCGCCCCTGCCGTGCTGCTCGTCGGGTTCGAGCCCGAGGACGAGTCGCCGATCGTCTTCCTGCGCCTGCGCAAGGCGTGGATGAAGAAGAAGCTCAAGGTCACGGCGATCGCCCCGTTCGCCACCAACGGCCTGGCCAAGATGGGCGGCACGCTCATCCGCACCGCGCCGGGCGCGGAGGCCGACGCGATCGGCGAGCTGGTCGGCTCGCTCGCCGAGGGCACGATCGTGCTGGCCGGTGAGCGGCTCGCCACTGTTCCGGGCGCTCTGTCCGCCCTCGTACGCCTCAGCACCGCCTCCGGTGCCAAGCTCGCCTGGGTCCCACGCAGGGCCGGCGAGCGGGGCGCCATCGAGGCGGGCGCGCTGCCCAACCTGCTGCCCATCGGCCGTCCGGTCGGCGACGAGATCGCCAGGGCCGAGGTCGCCAGGGCGTGGAACGTCGGCTCGCTGCCCGACGCGCCGGGACGCGACACCACGGGCATGCTCCTCGCGGCACTGGAGGGCAAGCTCGACGCGCTGGTCGTGGCCGGTGTCGACCCCTACGACCTGGCCGACCCGGCCGCGGCCCTGGCCGCGCTGGAGAACACCCCGTTCATCGTCAGCCTGGAGATCCGCGCCAGCGCGGTCACCGACCGGGCCGACGTGGTCCTGCCGGTCGCCGCCGTGCAGGAGAAGGGCGGCACGTTCGTCAACTGGGAAGGCAGGGGCCGCTCCTTCGGGGCCCCGCTCAAGGTGCCCGGCCTGCAGAGCGACCTGGCCGTGATCAGCAACCTGGCCGACCGGATGGACGTCCACCTGGGCCTGCCCGACGCCGCGGCCGCCCGCCGCGAGCTGACCGCGATGGGCTCCTGGCGCGGCACCCGCGTCGCCGCCCCCAGCACCGCCACCCGCGCGCAGCTCGCGCCGCGGACCGGCGAGGCGCTGCTGGCCAGCTGGCACCTGCTGCTCGACGACGGCCGCCTGCAGGACGGCGAGCCGTACCTCGCGGGCACCGCCCGGCCGGCCGAAGCGCTGGTCTCGGAGGCCACCGCGGCGGAGATCGGCGTCGTCGACGGCGACAAGCTGGTCGTCGGCGGTCAAGGACCCAACGCGGTCACGTTGCCGGTGCGCGTCGCCGACCTGCCGGACCGGGTGGTCTGGGTGCCGGCGAACTCCGGCGGCTGCTCGGTCACGCGCGATCTCGGTGCGGCGACCGGCGACATCGTCACGATCGGGAGCGCCTCATGATCCCTGTTCTCCTGACTGATCCGACTCTTGCCGACTTCGGCAAGGATCCGCTCTGGATCACCATCATCAAGGCAGTGATGCTGTTCGCCTTCCTGATGCTCTGCATCCTGTTCGGCGTCTGGTTCGAACGGAAGCTGATCTCCAGGATGCAGAACCGCTTCGGCCCCAACCGGGCGGGCAAGTTCGGCCTGCTCCAGTCGGTGGCCGA
Organism: Nonomuraea sp. CA-143628; assembly: GCF_050942315.1. Classification (NCBI taxonomy): domain Bacteria; kingdom Bacillati; phylum Actinomycetota; class Actinomycetes; order Streptosporangiales; family Streptosporangiaceae; genus Nonomuraea; species Nonomuraea sp. CA-143628. The sequence continues at coordinate 12,884,042 of NZ_CP192072.1, read as the reverse complement.
CGGCATCAAGATGGGCCTGAAGGAAGACCTCTTCCCGCGGACCGTCGACAAGCTGCTCTACCTGATGGCCCCGGTCATCATGGTGATCCCGGCCTTCCTGGCCTTCTCGATCACCCCGTTCGGGCCGATGGTCAACCTGTTCGGCGTGCGGACGCCGCTGCAGCTGGTCGACCTGCCGGTGGCCGTGCTGTTCATGCTGGCCATGGGTGCCATCTCGGTCTACGGCGTGGTGCTGGCCGGCTGGTCGTCGCGCTCGCCGTACGCGCTGCTGGGCGGGCTCCGGTCGGCGGCGCAGGTGGTCTCGTACGAGATCGCGATGGGTCTGTCGTTCGTCGGCGTGTTCCTGTTCGCGGGGACGCTGTCGACGTCGGAGATCGTCAAGTCGCAGGCGACCGGCGGCGAGCTGTGGGGCATGTCGATGCCCTCCTGGTACGTCGTCCTGCTGCTGCCGTCGTTCCTGATCTACGTGTTCTGCGCCTTCGGTGAGGCCGCGCGTATCCCGTTCGACCTGCCCGAGGGCGAGGGCGAGCTGGTCGGCGGCTTCCAGACCGAGTACTCCTCGTCGCTGAAGTTCGCGCTGATCATGATGGGCGAATACCTGCACACCTTCGTCGCCTCGGCGATGGCCATCACGCTGTTCCTCGGCGGCTGGCGGGCTCCGTTCCCGATCACGTGGTTCTGGGCCGGCGCGAACGAGGGCTGGTGGCCGCTGCTGTGGTTCTTCGTCAAGTTCGTGCTGGTCTTCTGCTTCGTGGTCTGGGTGCGGGCCTCGCTGCCGCGCGTCCGCTACGACCAGCTCATGTCGCTGGGGTGGAAGGTTCTCATCCCGGTCAACCTGGCGTGGATCATGCTGGTCGCCACGATCCGGACCGTCATGTACGTCAAGAACGGCGAAGCCGGCTTCCAGGGCAGCCTGGCACCCGTCATGGTGGTCGCGGTGGTCGTCATCGTCGGCGCGCTCGCCATCTGGGCCCGGTTCGACACAGTGAACCAGCGCCGCAAGGAAGCGAAGAAGGCGGAGGTCGAGGCGGAGTTCGAGGAGCTGTCCAACGAGCCAACGGCCGGTGGCTTCCCTGTGCCGCCGCTCGACCTGCCGCACTACCACGGGGTGCAGCACAAGGAGATTCCCAGTGGGACTAACTGATTGGCTGAACCCCGTCAAGGGCTTCGGGGTCACCTTCCACACGATGTTCAAGAAGCCCGTCACGGTGAACTACCCGGAGGAGAAGAGGCCCACGGCGCCTCGCTTCCACGGGCGGCACCAGCTCAACCGCTGGCCTGACGGGCTGGAGAAGTGCGTCGGCTGCGAGCTGTGCGCCTGGGCGTGCCCGGCCGACGCCATCTACGTGGAAGGCGCCGACAACACCGACGCCGAGCGCTTCTCACCGGGTGAGCGTTACGGCCGCACCTACCAGATCAACTATCTGCGGTGCATTCTCTGCGGTCTGTGCATCGAGGCGTGCCCGACCCGGGCCCTCACGATGACCAACGAGTACGAGCTGGCCGACACCAACCGCGAGAGCCTCATCTTCACCAAGGAGATGCTCCTCGCGCCCCTGACCCAGGGGATGGAGCAGCCTCCGCACCCCATGCGGCTCGGGGAGACCGAAGAGGACTACTACCGGCTGGGACGGACCAATGGGTGAGACCATTACCTTCTGGGTGCTCGCCGTCGTCTCCGTCGGCGCGGCACTCGGCATGGTGTTCAACCGGAAGGCCGTCTACTCGGCGCTGATGCTCGGCACCGTGATGCTCTGCCTCGCGGTCCTCTACGCCGTGCAGGACGCGCCCTTCCTGGCCGCGGTGCAGATCATCGTCTACACCGGCGCCGTCATGATGCTCTTCTTGTTCGTGCTCATGCTGGTCGGCGTCGACTCCTCCGACTCGCTGGTGGAGACGCTGCGGGGCCAGCGCTTCTGGGCCGCGATCGCCGCCGTCGGCTTCGCCGCGCTGGTCATCCTGGCCATCGGCAACGCCGTCTTCGCCAAGGAGGCCGGGCTGGCCTCGGCCATCGGGCAGGCCGGTTACATCCGCTCGCTGGCGCTGCTGCTCTTCACGAAGTACGTCTTCGCCTTCGAGATCACCTCGGCGCTGCTGATCACCGCCGCGCTCGGCGCGATGGTGCTGGCGCACCGCGAGCGGTTGACCGTACGGCCTTCGCAGAAGGACCTGGCCCGCGCCCGGTTCCTCGGCGACCGCCCGTCCCCGCTGCCCGGACCCGGCACCTACGCCAGGAGCAACGCCATCGACATGCCGGCGCTGCTGCCCGACGGCTCGGTCGCGGAGAGCTCGGTCAACCGCTACATCGCGCGGTTCGACGTCGAGCAGGGTCATCTGCCCGAGGATCCGAAGCTCGCCGAGGCCATCAAGCACAGGGCCGCCGTCGAGTCGGCTGAGGAGGAGTCCAAGTGACCACCCATTACCTCGTCCTGTCGGGCCTGCTGTTCGCCATCGGCGCGATGGGCGTGCTGATCCGGCGCAACGCGATCGTGGTGTTCATGTGCGTCGAGCTCATGCTCAACGCCGCCAACCTCGCGTTCGTCGCCTTCGCCCGGCAGAACGGCAACCTCGAAGGCCAGATCATCGCGTTCTTCGTGATGGTGGTGGCCGCGGCCGAGGTCGTGGTCGGCCTGGCCATCATCGTGACGATCTTCCGAACCCGCAGGTCCGCGTCGGTAGACGACGCCAACCTGCTGAAGTACTAGAGGTGACTGGTGGAATCTCCTGTTGAGATCGTCCAGCACACCGCCGGCGGCATGATCGGGGCCTCTTGGCTGATGATCGCCTTCCCGTTGCTGGGTGCGGCGATCCTGCTGATCCTCGGGCGCATGACGAACCGGTGGGGCCATCTGCTGGGCGTGGCCATGTCCCTCGCCTCGTTCGTCGTGGCGGTGCTGACCTTCCTTGAGATCATCGGCCTACCGGCTGAACAGCGCCGTCAGGCCGTACATCTGTATGAGTTCATTCCCGGCATGGTCGACATGGGGTTGCTGATCGACCCGCTGTCGATCAGCTTCGCGCTGCTGATCACGGGCGTCGGATCGCTGATCCACATCTACTCGATCGGCTACATGTCGCACGACGCCGAGCGGCGCCGGTTCTTCTCCTACCTGAACCTCTTCGTCGCCGCGATGCTCCTGCTGGTGCTGGCCGACAACTACGTCGGGCTGTTCATCGGCTGGGAGGGCGTGGGCCTGGCCTCGTACCTGCTGATCGGGTTCTGGCAGTTCAAGCCCTCGGCGGCGGTCGCGGCCAAGAAGGCGTTCGTCGTCAACCGCGTCGGTGACTTCGGGCTGCTGGTCGGCATGTTCATCATTCTGGCCACCTTCCACACGCTGACCTTCAGCGAGCTGGGCGCGCAGATCGCCAAGAGCCCGCCGTCCGGCGGCGCGGTCACCGCGATCGGCCTGCTGCTGCTCCTCGGCGCGTGCGGCAAGTCGGCACAGCTGCCGCTGCAGTCCTGGTTGCTCGACGCGATGGAGGGCCCGACTCCGGTCTCGGCCCTGATCCACGCGGCGACCATGGTCACCGCCGGTGTCTACCTGGTGGTCCGCTCCGGCGCGTTCTTCTTCCCGCCGGACTCGGCGCAGGCGCTCGCCGTCTCGATCGTCGGTGCGGCCACGCTGCTGGCCGGTGCCATCATCGGTTGCGCGAAGGACGACATCAAGAAGGGCCTGGCCGGCTCGACGATGTCGCAGATCGGCTACATGATGCTCGGCGCGGGCCTTGGCCCGGCGGGCTACGCCTTCGCGATCGGTCACCTGATCACGCACGGCTTCTTCAAGGCCGACATGTTCCTTGGTGCCGGTTCGGTCATGCATGGCATGAACGACGAAGTGAACATGCGGAAGTACGGCGGGTTGCGCAAGTACATGCCGGTCACCTTCTGGACGTTCATGGTCGGCTACCTGGCGATCATCGGCTTCCCCCTGCTGTCCGGATATTTCACGAAGGACGGCATCATCGAGACCGCCGTTCACCACCAGCCGATCCTCGGCTGGCTGGCCGTGCTCGGTGCGGGCATCACCGGCTTCTACATGTCGCGGATGGTCTTCATGACCTTCTTCGGCGAGAAGCGCTGGGATAAGGACGCGCACCCGCACGAGTCGCCCGCCGTCATGACGTGGCCGTTGATCATCCTGTCGATCGGCGCGGCCTTCCTGGGCGGCTACCTGATCATCAGCAACAGGCTGTACGACTTCCTCTCGCCCGCCGTGGGCACCGCGGAAGTGCGGCCGGAGTTCGTCTTCACCAGCGTTCCCGGCCTGGTCACGCTGGCGCTGGTGGCCGTCGGGGCGGGCTTCGCCTGGGTCAAGTACGGCAGGGCCGAGGTGCCCGCCGTGGCGCCGCGCGGCTCCTTCCTCACCACGTTCGCCCGTCGTGACCTCTACGGCGACGCGCTCAACGAGTCCCTGTTCATGCGCCCCGGCCAGTGGCTGACCCGCTTCGCGGTGTACTTCGACAACCGCGGCATCGACGGGCTGGTCAACGGCCTGGCGGCGGGCATCGGCGGGACCTCGGGGCGCCTCAGGCGGATCCAGACGGGCTTCGCCAGATCCTACGCGCTGTCCATCCTGTTCGGTGCTGCCCTCCTGGCAGGCGCCCTGCTCCTCGTTGGGAACATCTGATGTCACCCTGGCTCCCGATACTCATGGCGGTGCCCGTCCTGGGCGCCATCGTGGTGGCCCTGCTTCCCAAGGGCAGTGACAAGCTGGCCAAGCAGGCCACGCTGCTGGTGTCCCTGGTCGTGCTGGCGCTGACGCTCGTGATGGCGGTCCAGTTCAAGACGGGCGGCCCCAGGTTCCAGTTCCAGGCGGTCTACGACTGGATCCCGAGCTTCGGCGTGAAGTTCGGGGTCGGCGTCGACGGCATCGCGCTCGTGCTGATCGCGCTGTCGGCGGTGCTGGTGCCGATCGTGGTGCTCGCCTCCTGGCACGACGCCGACGGCACGCAGAGCGCCGACGGCACGCTGATCACCCCGAAGCGGTCGGTCAAGACGTACTTCTCGCTGCTGCTGGTGCTGGAAGCGATGATGATCGGCGTCTTCGCGGCGACCGACATCTTCCTGTTCTACGTCTTCTTCGAAGCCATGCTGATCCCGATGTACTTCATGATCGGGTCGTACGGTGGCGCGCAGCGGTCGTACGCGGCCGTCAAGTTCCTGCTGTACTCGCTGTTCGGCGGCCTGCTCATGCTGGTCGCGGTCATCGCGCTGTACGTGGTCGCGGGCAAGAACACGTTCATGTTCCCCGAGCTCGTCGGCGCCATCCAGGACCCCGCGACGCAGAAGTGGCTGTTCGCCGGCTTCTTCATCGCCTTCGCGATCAAGGCGCCGCTCTGGCCGGTGCACACCTGGCTGCCCGACGCGGCCGCGCAGGCTCCGGCCGGCGCCGCCGTGCTGCTCGTGGGCGTGCTCGACAAGGTCGGTACGTTCGGCATGCTCCGCTTCTGCCTGGAGCTGTTCCCCGACGCGGCCAAGGCGTTCACGATGCCGATCGTGGTCCTCGCGGTCATCAGCATCATCTACGGCGCGATCGTGGCCATCGGGCAGACCGACATGAAGCGGCTCATCGCCTACACGTCGATCTCGCACTTCGGCTTCATCGTGATGGGCGTGTTCGCCATGTCGCAGGTGTCGCAGTCCGGCGCCGCGCTCTACATGGTCAACCACGGCTTCGCCACCGGCGCGCTGTTCCTGGCCGCCGGGTTCCTCATCGCCCGGCGCGGCTCGCCGCACATCGCCGACTACGGAGGCGTCCAGAAGGTCGCCCCGCTGCTCGCGGGCTTCTTCCTGATCGCCGGTCTGGCCGGGCTCTCGCTGCCGGGGCTGTCGTCGTTCGTCAGCGAGTTCATGGTGATGATCGGCACCTACGGCAGCTCCGCCTTCGGGTCCGGCGCGCTGGCGGTCGCGGCGATCGTCTCCGCGCTGGCCGTGATCCTGGCGGCCGTCTACATCCTGTGGATGGTGCAGCGGGCGCTCAACGGGCCGACCGCCGAGCCGGTGAAGGCCTTCAAGGACCTGAACGTGCGCGAGATCGTCGTTCTCGCGCCGCTCATCGCGCTGATCATCGGCTTCGGCTTCTTCCCCAAGCCGCTGCTGGACGTGATCAACCCCACGGTCACCCAGACGCTGGTCAACGTGAAAGTGGACAACCCGGCTATCGCTGAGAAGGGGGCCGGCCAGTGAACGACGCTGTCGTGGCGCCGACCATCGAATACGGCACGCTGGCGCCGATGCTGCTGGTCTTCGGCGCGGCCGTCGTCGGTGTGCTCGTAGAGGCGTTCGCGCCGCGCTACATGCGCAAGTCGATCCACGTACCCCTCACCCTGCTGTCGCTGGCCGGGGCGTTCGCGCTGGTCATCGTGCAGGTGGTCAAGGGCGCCGTGCCCACGGCGCCGGTCGCCATGGGCGCGGTCGCGGTCGACGGACCCTCGCTGTTCATCTGGGGCGTCATCCTCGTCCTGTCGTTCGTCTGCGTGCTGATGATCAACGACGAGGGTCACTTCGTCGCCTCGGCGGCGGCCGTGCCCGGCAGCGCCGACGAGGAGGAGGCCGAGGCCGCCGGTGGTTCGCACACCGAGGTCTACCCGCTGGTCCTGTTCGCGGTGGGCGGCATGCTGCTCTTCCCCGCCTCGCACGACCTGCTGACGATGTTCGTCGGCCTTGAGGTCATGTCGCTGCCGCTGTACCTGCTGTGCGGCCTGGCCCGTCGTCGTCGCCTGCTCTCGCAGGAGGCGTCGATGAAGTACTTCCTGCTCGGCGCGTTCTCCTCGGCCTTCTTCCTGTACGGCACGGCCATGGTCTACGGCTTCGCCGGGACGGTGTCCTTCACCGGCATCAACAAGGCGCTGTCCACCGGCTCGCTGCTCGACCCGATCCTGCTGCTCGGCCTCTCGCTGCTCGGCGTCGGCCTGCTGTTCAAGATCGGTGCGGCGCCGTTCCAGGCGTGGAAGCCCGACGTCTACCAGGGCGCTCCGACGCCCATCACCGCGCTCATGGCCTCCGGCACGCTGGTCGCGGCCGTGGGCGCCGTGCTGCGGGTGTTCTGGGTGGCGCTGGGCAACCTGGACTGGGACTGGCGGCCGGTCATGTGGGCCGTCGCGGCCCTGACGATGGTGATCGGCGCGATCCTGGCGATCACGCAGACCGACATCAAGCGCATGCTGGCCTACTCCTCGATCGCGCACGCGGGCTTCCTGCTGATCGGTGTCATGGCCACGTTCGACAAGAGCGCGCAGAACGCCAAGTCGCTGTCGGCGATCATGTTCTACCTGCTCGTCTACAGCATCACCACGGTCGGCGCCTTCGCGGTGGTCACGATGGTCCGCGACCCCGGCGGCGAGGCGGGCCACCTGTCGCGCTGGGCCGGTCTGGGCAAGCGCTCGCCGATCCTGGCGGGTGTCTTCGCCTTCTTCCTGCTGGCCTTCGCCGGCATCCCGCTGACCAGCGGCTTCTTCGGCAAGTACGCCGTGTTCGCCGCCGCGCTGGCCAGCGGGTCCGAGGCCGGTGACTCGCTCGGGGGCTGGATGACCGGGCTGGTCGTGCTGGGCGTCATCGCCTCCGCGATCGCCGCGTTCTTCTACGTGCGCGTCATCGTCCTGATGTTCTTCAGCGACCCGGCGGCCGACGGTCCGTCCATCGCGGTGCCCAGTATGGGGACCGTGGCCGTCATCGCCATCTCGCTGCTGATTACGGTAGGAGTCGGGCTCTTCCCGCAGCCCATGCTCGACCTCGCCAACCAGGCTGCTTCCGGCCTGTTCATCAGATAGGGGATCTGTATGTCCGCGCCTCCCGTGGTTGACCTTCCCATTGAGGACGAACGGTTGGCGCAGGACGTGGCCAACGGACTGGCCGCCGTCGAGAAGCTGCTGCGTTCGTCGGTGGAGAGCGAGGACGCCTTCGTCACGGAGGCGTCCAAGCACCTCATCGAGGCCGGGGGCAAGCGCTTCCGTACGCTGATGGTGCTGCTGGCGGCCCAGTTCGGGGATCCGTCGGCGCCGGGTGTCGTGCCCGGCGCCGTGGTCATCGAGCTGACCCATCTCGGGTCGCTCTACCACGACGACGTCATGGACGAGGCTCCGGTACGCCGGGGCTCGCCGTCGGCCAACGCCCGGTGGGACAACACCGTGGCCATCCTCACCGGCGACTATCTGTTCGCCCAGGCGTCCGACCTCCTGGCCGACCTCGGGCCGGAGCTCATCCGCGTACAGGCCCAGACCTTCTCCCGCCTCGTGCAGGGTCAGATCCGCGAGACCATCGGGCCGCGCGGCGAAGAGGACCCGGTGGCGCACTACATCAGCGTGCTGGCGGACAAGACCGGGTCCCTGATCGCGGCCTCCGGCCGGTTCGGGGCGCTGCTGTCCGGGGCGCCGTCCGACGTCGAGGAGCGGCTCAGCCGGGCGTGCGAGGCCGTCGGGGTGGCCTGGCAACTGGGGGACGACCTGCTCGACGTGGCGTCCACCTCGACGGAGTCGGGCAAGACGCCGGGGACGGATCTTCGGGAGGGCATCCGGACGCTGCCGGTCCTCTACGCTCTGGCCTCCGACCCGTCCTCGCGGCTGGCGGAGTTGCTGTCGGGGCCGGTGGCCGAGTCGGACCTGGACGAGGCGCTGACGCTGCTGCGGGCGCACCCGGCCATGGGACAGGCGCGGGCCGAGCTGGATGCCTGGGTGAACCGGGCTCGTACCGACCTTTCCAGCCTCCCAGACATCCCCGCCAAGAACGCATTTTTGGCGCTATGTGACTACGTTGTCGAGCGTTCTGGGTGATCTCCTGATCGCGGCCCGGGTAGCGCGGGCCGTACGGATGCTGTCGTAGGTGAAGACGGCCAGGGCCAGCCACACGATCGAGAACCCGATCCAGCGGCTGGCCGGCATCGTCTCCTTCGCGACCAGCACCCCGCACAGGAACTGCAGGACCGGCGCGATGTACTGGAGCAGGCCGATCGTGCTGAGCGGCACCCGGATGGCGGCGGCGGTGAAGCACAGCAGCGGCACCGCCGTGATCACGCCCGCCCCGATCAGGAGTGCGGCATGGCCGAGCCCCTCGTTCCCGAACGTGGACTGCCCGGTCAGGCTGAGATAGAGGATGTAGCCCAGCGCGGGGGTGAGCAGCACCAGGGTCTCGACGGTGAGGCTCTCGGCCGCGCCCACGTTCGCCTGCTTCTTGACCAGCCCGTACAGACCGAAGCTGACGGCCAGCGCGAGCGCGATCCACGGCGGCCGGCCGTAGTCGATGGTCAGCACCAACACGGCGAGCGTCCCGAACCCGACCGCCACCCACTGCAGCGGCCTGAGGCGCTCCTTGAGCAGCACAACCCCGAACAACACGCTGATCAGCGGATTGATGAAGTACCCCAGGGCACTCTCGACCACCTGACCGGCGTTGACGGCATAGATGTAGACGCCCCAGTTGACGGTGACGATCACGGCGGCCAGCGTCAGCAGCGCGAGCTTCCTGGGCTCCTTGAGCAGCTCTCTCATCCAGGACCAGTGGCGCCGCACGGCCAGCACCACCAGGACCGCGACCAGTGACCAGGCCATGCGGTGCGCGAGAATCTCGACGGCTCCTGACGGCTTGAGCAGCGGCCAGTACAGGGGGAACAGACCCCACATCGTGTAGGCGGCAGCCCCGAACAGCACACCGCGCCTCAGGTCAGGCATGTAGTCCAGTTTCGGGCATTACCACCTTTAAACACAAATGCGTATTGCTGTATGGAAATATGTAGGGCTGCTAAAAGGTGGGGTGGCTGTCCGGAGGTGGCACGGTCCTGGTCTCGCCGTACCCCTAGGGCGCGGAGATCGCCGGCTTCGGCATGGGCTGCTTCTGGGGCGCCGAGCGCACGTTCTGGCAGGCCCCAGGGGTCGTCGCGACCGGCGGTCGGCTACCCGACGTACGAGGGGCTCCTGAAGGGGGCGGGCTACGGCGAGATCATCACGGAGGTGGCAGCCGCGGGGCCGCTCTTCTTCGCGGGGGAGCACCTCCACTGCAACAAAAACGGCTACTGCGGGATCGGCGGAACGGGCGTGGCCTGTCCGGTGGGGCTGACGTCCGGCGAGGCGTAGACCTGCGGCGCCTCGCCGAGCGTCGGGCGGTCGCTGGCCGCGCTGCGGTTCTTCGGCCGATCACGGCCGGCACCGCACGTCTCCGGCCGCAGGATCCCGACCGGCCGCCGCTAACTCAGCGCCGTCGACAGCCACTTGCCGTTTACTCGTACGTAGAGGCGTCTGTTGGTCGAGTCGACCGCGAGTGTTCCGTCGGTCGGGGTGTGCGTGAACGAGGCGTCGCTGACCGCGCCCGCGACCATCCGCAGCGGCGGGTTCGGCTGGTTCTTGGTTGGGATGGTGCCGCCGGACTGCCCTCCGATGTTCGCGTAGCAGTTCTCCACCCGGAAATCGCCGGTGCTTGAGGCTTCGTAGTAAATGTGAGTGCCGGTCGGCTTTGTGGAGTAGCGCCCCACGACGTTACGCAGGACGGCGGTCGAGCCGGAGCCGGAGTAGAGATCGATCCCGGAGTTGACCGTCGCCGCCGAACTGTTGGCGATCAGCACGTTCTCCAGGGCACTGACGCTTCCCGCCCAGGCGATGATGTTCTGCGCAGTGGAATACCCGGAGGCAAAACCACCTGCGTAAGCATAGATATTGGACGCATAGACATGCCTACAGGACGCGTCGACCTTCAGATGAGGGCCGCCCTGCATCCTGGAGGTTTCGAATTTGCAGTCCGTCAGATAGATCCCGTTGGGATTATTGGTCTTCGCGGTGCCCTGGGTGATCCACAAGGCGCCGGTGCCGAATGCCTCCATGCGGCATCCGATGAAATGGATCTGGTTGACGTTGTCGGCACTGTATCCCCAGCCGGTCGTGGCCGAGGAGTTCCGAAGCCACACGTTGGGCTGAGTAGTGCTGTTCGCTGTGCCGGTGCTCTCCTCGATCACCAGGTTGTAGAACCTGGAGTCCCAGAACTCGACGGCGTCGATGCACAGGTCGTTGTTGCTCGACATGAAAACATCGCGAAAGTAGGAATTGTCATTGTAGTAAAGCTCGAGCAGCAACCCGGTCTTGCCAGTGCCGTTGAACCCGAGGTTTTCAATCGAACAGTAGCGCCGATGTTTCGACCCGCTCGTGTCGGTTGGGGCTCCCGACATGCGTAACAGGATGCCGTTCGCCTTCTTGACCAGCGTGGAGGCCTTGCTGCTCGCGCCGACCAGCCGGATTCCGTTGCCGCCGATGGACAAGGCCGGGCCGCCGGCCGTCGGGGTGACCGCGTACGCTCCCGCGGGGAAGTACACGGTTCCGCCTCCAGCGGCCACCGCCGCATCGATCGCGGCCTGGATCTTCGGGGTGTCGTCATCGGCCCCGTTGCCGAGCGCTCCGTAGTTCTTGACATTGAACCAGTCCAGCGGGGCCGTCTCCGCCGCCGCAGCCGGGGTCTTCGCGATCATGGCGGCACCCACCAACCCTGCGGCGGTGCCCCACAACGCTCTACGCCCCATGCTCGGACTCTTCGGCTCCGTCATGCCACAGCCCCCCTAGAGATCAACTCGAGGATTAAATCAGTTCTAGATCGATCCGCGAACAAAAATCAGGACAGATCGGGCACATGTGGGGGACTTGGTGGCAGAAGCTTCCTGGGCGCTCAGTGCTCCGGAGGCGGCCGGTGGCCGGTGGGGGCGTGGCCGTACAGGATTGAGGTCCAGGCATTGGTGAGGACGTCGATGAGGACCTCCTCGTCGTCGAAGGGCGGCACCCCGGTCGCGGCGAGATAGTAGAGCCGCTCCCCCAGCCAGGTCAGCGAGGCGGCCACGGCGCGCACGTCCGCGTCGCCGAGCCGCCGCAGCGCGTCCGGGTCGGATCGGATACGGGCCGCGGCGGCCTCGGTGAACAGGTCCATCTGTTCCAGCCACAGGGCCCGCAGGCCCTCGTCGGAGCCCCAGCTCTCCACGATCGCCATCAGGACGCCCGCGTTGGCGCGCCACAGCCGGGCCCCGTCGCTCACACCGGACCGGAGCGCGGCGGCCGGGTCCTGCCGCCCGTCGATCCAGGGCTCCGCCGCCTGTTGCCCCTGCGCCACGGCCTCGCGCACCAGCTCGCCGAGCACGGCCTGCTTGCTGGGGAAGTAGAAGTAGAAGCTGGCCCGGGAGGCATGGGCGGCGGTCAGGATGTCGGCCACGCTCAGGGTGTCGAAGCGGTGTTCGCGCAGCAGCTCGCGCGTCGCCGACAGGATGCGCTCCCGCAGCTCCGCGGAGGCCGGCGCCGCGCCGGATCGGCGGGCGGAAGGGGCGGTGCGCTTGGAAGCCATGCGCCCCAGCATATGACAGCCTGTACGGTCATAGCGTCTAGACGACATGTCCATACACTGTGTATGGTTCATGACCATGACACGGATAGCGATCCACCTGGTCGTCACCGACCCGGACCAACCGGCCAGTTGCTCGACCCGTTCGGGCATCGCTGGGCGCTGGACCAGCACATCCAGGACGTACCGCACGACGAGATCGTCTCGCGGGCCGCAGAGCCATTCGGCGGATCGGTGACGGCATGAGATACCGCACATTGGGCGCGAGCGGCCTGCGGGTCTCCGAACTGATCCTGGGCGCCATGACCTTCGGCGAACAGGGTGACGTCGGCGCGCCGCTGCCGGAGTGCCGCCGGATGGTCGACCTGTACGCCGAGGCCGGCGGCAACATGATCGACACCGCGATCAACTACCGTGACGGGGCCAGCGAGCAGATACTCGGCGAGCTGCTGGAGGGCCGACGCGAGTCATTCGTGCTCGGCACGAAGTACACCGTCTCACGCGACCGCGCCGACCCCAACGCAGCCGGAAACCACCGCAAGAACCTCCGGGCGTCGCTGGAGACCAGCCTGCGCCGGCTGCGCACCGACTATGTGGACGTCTACTGGGTGCACATGTGGGATCGCGACACGCCGATCGAGGAGACGATGCGCGCGCTGGACGACGCGGTCCGGGCCGGCAAGGTGCTGTACGTGGGGATCTCCGACGCCCCCGCCTGGGTCGTGTCCCGCGCCAACACGCTGGCGCAGTGGCACGGCTGGAGCCCGTTCATCGGCCTCCAGGTGCCCTACAGCCTCCTCCAACGCGACATCGAACGCGAGCTGCTGCCGATGGCCGAATCGCTCGGGCTGGGCGTCACCGCGTGGAGCCCGTTAGCCGGAGGGGTGCTGTCCGGCAAGTACACCCGCCCCGGCGGTCCAGCGACCGATGGCCGACTGACTGCCAAGTCGCTCTCGGCCCGTGACCACGCTGTCGCCCAGGTGGTGCAGGACGTCGCCGATGACCTCGGCGCCACGCCCTCGCAGGTGGCGATCGCCTGGACGGCGAGCCGTTCCCACGCGATCCACCCCATCCTCGGGGCGCGCCGCGTCGAACAACTCCGGGACAACCTCGCGGCCGCCGACCTCACCCTGCCGCCCGAAAGCCTCGCCCGCCTGGAACAGGCCACCGGCTCCACGCTCGGATTCCCGGGCGACTTCATCGCCCAGACGTCCCCGTGGGTCTTCGGCGCGGCACTTGTCGACCCGTCCTGAACGACCGGTGTTCCAGATACGTCATGCCTTACTACGGACGCGCCGTCGACAGCGCACGACAGGTCAACAATGCGCTGCTGGCGGCGTACATGATCGGCAGTCTGGCCGCGACGATCACAACCTGAGGCCTGTTCGGTGTCACTGTCATCTCCCTAAGGGTCATCTCCCTAAGGGTCATCTCCCAAATGGTCATCTCCCTGAGGCGATTGCCGGCTCTCGGTGCTCTTGCTGGGCCGGCGCCAGCTGTTCGTGGAATCCGCCGTCGGGGGACCGTGTGATGATCCCGGTCTCCACTCCGTGCTCGGCCACGTGGTGATCCGTCTGCTGAAGTGCGAGGCAGATCCACCGGGTGATGACGAAGGCGATGACAGGGCCGATGACCACGGCGAACCTGAAGAAGATCGTCACAGCATTGACGTTCATCTGGAACTGATGGGCGATCTGGTCGTTGGCCGCGGCTGCCCACAGCAGGCCGTAGAACGTGACGCCGGCGACCGCGATGGCTGTCTTCAGCGGCGTCTCACGTGGGCGATCGAGCAGGTCATGCGCGAGGGTCTCGCGGGCCATGCGGCTCGTGGTCTTGGGCCGGCCCTGCGCGTCACGGCGGCCGCGTCGCGAGAGGAGGAAGCGCTCGGCCATCGGGTAGGCGGCCAGGGCGGTGAAGAAGACCCCGGGTATCACCAGCGTGGGGACGAGGACCGCGAGGCTGAGTGTGTAGTCCCCGACGGTGAGTTCCCACCCGGGCATGATCCGGAGGGCGCCGTCGAGGAACCCCATGTACCAGTCGGGAACCGAGCCCGCCGAGATCTGCGTCGGCTTGGCAGGGCCGTACAGCCATATAGGGGCGATCTGGAACCCGAACCCGAGAATGATCAGCATGCCGATCGTCGTGAGCGCCATCAACGGGCGTGCGCCCCGTCGCGTCGGCAGCGAGTCGATGAACCGGGAGTGGCCGTGCCGCCGCACCAGCAGGTTGCGGGCGATCAGCAGCGCGGCGATGACGACCGCGATCAGCAGGTGCCCCCCGTACATGACCGGAATGATCCTGTCACCGGGAAAGCCCGGGCCGAACAGCAGCGACAGCGCCCAGGTTCCCATCACGGGGATGGACTGCACGACCGACGTGATCAGCCACAGGCTCCCACCCGACAGCATGTCGTCGGGCAGGGCGTTGCCGGTCTCGCCCGCGGCCATGCCCAGCGCCAGCAGCGTCACCCAGATCAGCCACTGCCCAGTGCGCGGGCGACGGAACGCGCCGGTGAGGAACATGCGCAGCAGCTGCGACACGACGGCCGCTACGAAGACGAGCGCCGCCCAGTGGTGGGCCTGGCGGATGAGCAGGCCGCCGCGCACCTCCAGGCTCAGATGCATGGTCGAGTCGAAGGCCTTGCTGACGAAGAGTCCGCGCAGCGGGCCGTACGAGCCGTCATAGGTCACCTGGGACATGCTGGGGTCGTAGAACACCATCAGCACCGCCCCGGTCACCGCCAGAACGACGAACGACCAGACGGCGATTTCCGCGAACATGAACGACCAGTGAGAGAACTGAAACGAGCGGTGTTTGGCCAACAACGAACGCATTTGCGCCCCCTAACCTTGCCTACTCATACGACGGAATAAGGCCCGGGAGTGTGACGCCGATGAGGCGGCGGTGACGGTGATTCGCGTCACTACCATCGGGTCCTTTCCCGAGGGGCTGACGTGCCCACGCCTGCCTACGCGGCCGCCCGGGTCACAGCCGGCGACGCGAGAGTTGCGGCATCGGCGGCACTGGGGTCTCGTGTCCGGTGGGCGTGGCGTCGGCTTCGTTGGCATCAGACCTTTTGCTCATGGGGTGGGATAAATCATTCGCTAGCCTCTTCAGGTGATTTCTTACCGTGCGATCGTCCCTGCGGAGCTCGACCGTGTGACCGCGTGGGTCGTGACCGAGCCCGTCGGCTGGATCCCCGCCGACCGTTACCTCGCGGATCTGGCCGAGAACATGTACCGGCCGGAGTGGACGTGGATCGCCGAGATCGGCGACCAGGTCGTGGGACGGGCGCTGTGGTGGGGGCCGAGGGACAGCGCGTACCCGGTCGCGCTCGACTGCCTCGACGTGGATCCCGCGGTGGGTGAGCGCACCGCCGTCGCCGCCGAATTGATCAGGGCCGCGCTGTCGGTGTTCCCGCGGCCGGTGCAGTACGCGATCAAGGCGGCCGGCGGCTGGCGTGACGATCCGGCCACCTCGGCGGCGGTGGAATGGCGGCGGGCGGCAGCGCACGCGGCCGGTCTTACCCAGAAGGTGGAGCGGCTGCAGTTCGAGTGGGCGCCGGGCGACGGGGTGCCCCCGGTGGCCGGGGCGCTGCGGTTCGACGAGGCGTCTGATGAGGAGTTCCTGGCGGTGTTCACCAGAATCGCCGAGGGCAGCCTGGACTTCCAGACCCGAACGAGCGTGGAGGCCAAGGGCGTGGACGCGACCGCGCGCGCAGAGATGGACTTCTATCTTGGAGCGCCGGGCAAGCGGGAGTGGTGGCGGATCGCCTATACGCACGAGGGCGAGGTGGCAGGTATGGCGATCCCCTCGGCGACGCCGTACAGCGTGAACGTGGGGTATCTCGGGGTCGTCCCGGAATTCCGGGGGCGCGGATACGTGGACGAGGTACTCGCCGAGATCACCCGCATGCACGCGGCCAACGGAGAGCCGCGCGTCACCGCCACCACCGACGTGGGCAACGCGCCGATGGCGGCCGCGTTCCGGCGCGCCGGATACCGCAACACGGAGATCCGGATCAACCTCTCCAACGACCTCCGGTCTTAAGGCCGCCGTGGGTTCACGGTCACCTCAAGGACGGTGGCGTGAGCGCCGTCGGCGTCGATGAGGTGCTCTTCCACGGTGGGACCGGTGACAGCCAGCCGGTGGCGGTGCAGCCAGCCGAACAGGTCCTGCCCGGCGCGGACCACCCCTGCTGAGGGCGGAACGACGGCTCGTACGACGGTGCGGGCAGGCAGGGAGAGCTGCTCGCCGGCGCCGTCGGTGGTCACCGCGGCGGCGAAGCCGCCCGTCGGCTGCCCGCGAAGCCAGGTCAGCAGGGTCGCCGGTGGCGCCGGGCAGACGGCGGCCAGTTCGCCGGGATGGTCGAGGCGTATGCGGCGAACGCGGAGTTGACGCGAGTCCACCGCGGTCCGCTGAGGCAGGATCGACATCGGCACGGCGAGGTGGTCCTCGGCGTGAGCCGCGGTCGCGGTCAGCGTGGCGATGTCACGCCTGATGTTCGCCACGATCTCGGTCAGGGCCTGCCGCAGCTGCGGCTCGGGGGCGTCCACCAGATCGGCGATCCGGCGCAGCGGCAGGCCGAGGTGTCGCAGCCCGCGGATGCGTTCGAGGCGGGACAGCTCGGCCACGCCGTACCAGCGGTAGCCGTTGGTACGGTCGACGGCGGCGGGAACCAGCAGCCCGATCTTGTCGTAGTGGCGCAGGGTCCGTTCGGATACGCCGACCATGCGCGCCAGTTGCCCGATCCGCCACATGGCGCCCCTCTCCTGGCAGGTTGACTTTGTCCCTGCGTCAGGGTCCTACCGTCACGGTCCATGACTGATCCGAACCCTCGGCGCCGGCTCACCGGTGTGCTGCTGTTGACCTCGCTGGTAGCCATGATCGCCGCTACGGCCATCGTGGTGCCATCGGGGTTGACCCTGAGTCCGTCCGACCCCGGCGCCGCGATGGACGCGGTGCGCGAGCAGGTCGGGCTGCACTTGACCGAGTTGGCCTTCGACGTGCTGGGCTGGCTGGCACTGACCGCGGCCGGGCTGGTGATGGCCGCTCGCCCGGCCGAGAGCCCGGACGAGACGTCAAGACCGTATCTGGTGACGCTGGCCGGTGGCCTGCTGGCCGGCGCCGGGCTGGCCGGGCTGCTTCATGACGCCGGAAACCTGGCACTGACCCAGCTTGCCGCCCAGCCGAGCGCTACGGGGGTGCTGGCCGTCCTGCTCACCGCCAAATGGGCGGTCAATCTGGCCGGGCTGCTGTGGGTCGCCGCCACCGCCGCCGGCGCGGCGGGCATCCCGATGCCCGCCTGGCTCCGTGTCACGGGCATGATCGCCGCACTCATCGGCCTGGCCGCGGTCGTGCTTCCGTGGACGACCGGGACCGGCGGCCCTACGGGGACACTGGAACAGCTCGGGTACGCGCTCCACATGCCCGTCATGATCTGGTACGGGATTCTGGCCTGGCGGTATCTGCGCAGGCCGCCTCGCGGTCAGCCCTCCGTGCGGGCGGGCAGCCGCCATCCCGGACGCGGGAAGTGGCAGGTGTAGCCGTTCGGGTAATGCTGCAGGTAGTTCTGGTGCTCGGGCTCGGCCTCCCAGAAGGGGCCGACCGGCTCCACCTCGGTGACGACCTTGCCCGGCCAGAGTCCGGAGGCGTCCACGTCGGCGATCGTGTCCTCGGCGACCCGCTTCTGCTCGTCGTCCACGTAGTAGATCGCCGAACGGTAGCTGAGGCCGATGTCGTTGCCCTGGCGATTCTTGGTGCTCGGGTCGTGGATCTGGAAGAAGAACTCCAGGATCGCGCGGTAATCGGTCGCCTCGGGGTCGAAAAGGATCTCGATGGCCTCCGCGTGCGTCCCGTGGTTACGGTACGTCGCGTTCGGCACGTCACCCCCGGTGTAGCCGACCCGGGTCGCCGTCACTCCCGGAAGGCGGCGGATCAGCTCTTCCATTCCCCAGAAGCATCCGCCCGCCAGCACGGCCCTCTGCGTCTGCGTAGCCATGACGACCCCCTCCAAGATCTCTCAGCTCGGTCGCTCGGGCACCACCGGCATCCCATGCCTGCCCGCTCTTCTCAACGCGCGAGGGTTCCGAGCGATTCCGTGCCCGCGCGGCCGCAAGCCACGGACAAGGAGCCGGCGCGGTGGGTCGCGGCGCCGGCGAGCCGCCCGGTCAGCGGCCATCCGGAAATTCGCTGGCCGTCTGAGCCGCCCCGCCCTCACGCTGTACACCATGGAACAACCGCAACGCGGGATCCGTGCCGCCTATTCGGACTCGACGATCACCGTCTACCAGGCGTACGACCCGGAAATCGGCCTGCCCGCCGTCCGCGACGGCCGTTTTCCCGCCGCGTGGAAACGGAACAGGATGACGTGGATCAAGCCGTCGTTCCTGTGGATGATGTACCGGTGCGGCTGGGGCGCCAAGCCGGGGCAGGAGACCGTTCTCGCCGTCGAGATCAATCGTGACGGCTTCGAATGGGCGCTGCGGCACGCGTGCCTGTCGACTTACGTGCGCGGCGTACACTCCGACCGCGAAACCTGGCAGCTTCAGTTGAAGCGCGCCCCCGCCCGTGTGCAGTGGGACCCCGAGCGGGGCCTGCGTTCGCAGCCGCTGCCCTACCGATCCCTGCAGCTCGGCCTCTCCGGTGAGGCCGTACGACGCTACGCCGACGAATGGACGGTCGCCATCCGCGACATGACCCCGCTCGCCCACGAGATACACGCCCTCGTCAGGGGCCGTGACCTGGACTCCGCCGCCCGGCTGCTGCCTCAGGAACACGCATATCCCGCTGGAGACGAGCTTCTTGCCCACCTGCGGGAATGACGTCGATGCGTCACCAGTTGGCCGGCTCGGCCAGGGCGTAGGAGGAGGCGATCCTGGCGTGGTCGTGGTAGATCGACAGTACGCTCGGCCCGGCGGGCGTGCCGTTCCGCCAAGCGGTGCAGTAGATGCCCGACGACCAGCGGATCGTCTGCGATGTCTTGGGCAGGACCGCGACTCCGGTCTTGCTCCACACCTTCTGCCCGTTGACCCAGACCTCGAAGGCGCCCGCGGTGCCGTGGAACTTCAGGCGGGTGACGATCCTGATCCACGTGCCACGAAGGTTCGTGATCTTGGCGAGTGTGGCCGCGAACCCGCCTGAGCCGCCGATCCGCAACTCGTCGTTCTGGACGAACATCAGCTCCCAGGGCCCTTCCGGATCCTCGGGCGACCACTGCTGGAAGGTGACGTTCTGGTTGTGGAACTGCCAGTTCGGCGCCAGGTAGATGGCCTGGCCGTAGTAGCGGTCCTGGCCCACGGCCTGGGTCCGGTTCTGGACGGTCTCGGAGTGATACCCGCCGCCCTCGTTGATGTAGGTCTGCCGCGCCTCGATGGCGGTGGTGCCCTTGTACACAGGGCTGCTGACCGTACGGATCACGCCTTGCTTCTGTGGCTGTTGTGGGTAGTTGCTCCAACCGGTCAGGGTTCCGGTGTCCTGGAAGAACACTTCGGCGGCCGTCGCCGAGCCTGCCGGAGCCAGGGCGGGACCGCGCATAAGGCAACGACGAGGGCGGTGATCATTCGTCGGCGCATGTCATGTCACTCCTCTTCTGTGGGGCGCTTGAGACGCGAGCATGACACGCCGGTAATTATTAGTAAGGGTACTTAAAATATTTGCAGGTCCGAGCGTTCATGGCTTCCGGATCGGCACCTCGCGAGTCCCTGGTCGACGTCGGTGGGGAGCGGGAGAACTTGATCCACGACATGGAGTAGTTACGGCGACGGGCGGTCTGCGTTGTCGTCAACGAGCGAACTTCTCGATGGCCGCCGGGCTGACAGGGGTGAAAAAGTTGACGAGGTTGCCGTCGGGGTCACGCAGCAGGAGCGAGCGGTTGCCCCAGGGCATCGTGGTGGGCTCGTTGACGAACTCCTCGACGAAGCCGAGCAGGTTCTGATGCACGCCGTCCACGTCGTCGACGAGGAATTCGATGATCACGCTGCGGTTGTCGGCCGGCCGGGCGGCGCCAGGCGCGAAGAGCGCGACGGTGCGGGTGCTGCCGATCGCGAGGGTGCCGGAGGTAGTGCTGAGCTCGGCGAAGTCCTCGTTGGACCAGCTCGCCCGCACACCCATGGCTCGCTCGTAGAAGTCGACCAGGCGCGCGACGTCGCCCGTGATGATGCGGATCGAGACGAGGTTCATGGTTCTCTCCTTGTTGTCTGCCGGATTGTTCTCGTCCCACGTTAGGACAAATACTGGACAGAAACGGTCCGGTATTTTCGCTTAGATTTGTGACATGGCTCGCCCTACTCACCGCGTGCTCACCCTGCTGGAGCTCCTGCAGTCGGGAGGCACCCGGACGATGGCCGAACTGGCCGACCGACTGGGCGTCGACGGGCGCACCGTGCGACGGTACGTGGATCACCTGATCGACCTCGACGTGCCCGTCGAGTCAGTGCGCGGCCGCTACGGCGGCTACCGGCTCGCTCCCGGATACCGCATGCCTCCGCTCATGCTGAGCGATGACGAAGCGCTCGCTGTTCTGCTCGGCCTGGTCGCCGGTCGCCGGTCAGGATTGATGACGGCGGCGGGCACGGCGAGTGAGACGGCGGCGGCCAAGATCCGGCGGGTACTTCCCGAGCGGCTCGCCCGCAGGCTCGACACCGTGCTCGAATCCCTCGCCTTCACGGCTTCGCCCGGCGAATTCGCGGCCCCGGAGACCGCGGTCCTGCTCTCCATCGCCGATGCGGTGCGCCATCGTCGGCCGATCTCGATCAGGTACACCGCCGCAGACGGTCGGCGCAGCGAACGCACGCTGCATCCGTACGGGCTCGTCGCCCATTCGGGTCGGTGGTACGTCACGGGTGTGGATTCCGAGATCGGGGAGGACCGGACATTCCGGCTGGATCGCATCGCAGACGCGAGGACCCTGCCCGGCTCGTTCGAGCCGCCCGCTGGACTCGATCCGGCGCAGCGCGTCCTGTCGGGGCTCGCCAAGGCTCAGTACCGACATGAAGTGGTCCTGCGGATCCAGGGGACGATCGAGCAGATCCGCGCCCGGCTTCCCGCCAGCGTCGCGACTGTGGAGGAGCCTCCGTCCGCGGGAGGCACATATCCCGGAACCGAGGGCTGGCTCCGCGTCGAGTTGCGGGTGGAGCGGCTCGACTGGTTGCCTCCGGTGCTCGCGTCGCTCGACCGGCCGTTCGTCATCGAGCGACCGGATGAACTCCGCGGCCTCGTCGTCGCGCTCGCGGACCGGCTCGCGGCCTCCGCTCGCAGGGTCCCGCCCCACGCATGACCGCAGTCCAACCAGGAGGCTGTGGCGCGTGTCACACCGATCGCATGTCACGGATCAGCGGCCTGCTTGCATCCCGTGGTTGTCCGTACCCAAGCGAAAGGTACAAAGATGACCACACACCGCAAGGCTGGCACAGCGACCCCCCACCGCGTTCTGATTCTGGGGGCGGGGTACGCGGGCATGGCCGCGGCGATCCAGCTGGCCGCTCGGACCAAGGGGCGCGAAGACGTACAGGTGACCCTGGTGAACCCGCAGGAGCGGTTCACCGAGCGGTTGCGGCTGCACATCTCGGCGACCGGGCAGCAGGTCGCCGAGATGAACATCCCGGAGTTGCTGGAGGGCACGGGCGCGCGGTTCGTGTGCGGCTGGGTGACGGCGATCGAGGCGGACGCCAAGCTCGTGCGGATCGACGATGACCGCGTGCTGCGCTACGACACCCTGGTGTACGGGCTGGGCAGCGTGGCCGACACGGTGACGGTGCCAGGTGTGGAGGAGTACGCGTACGCCCTCAACAGCGCCCACGACGCCGAGGTGCTGGCCGAGCGGCTGGCTCGGCTCGGTCGCGGTACGGTCGTGGTCGGCGGCAGTGGGTTGACCGGTGTCGAGTCCGCCGCGGAGATCGCCGAGCGGCACCCCGAGCTGAACGTCGTGCTGCTGGGCCGGCAGGAGCCCGGCGCGACCATGAGCCCCAGGCCGAAGGCCTATCTTCAGTCCGCGCTCACGCGCCTGGGTGTCCAGATGCGCAGCGGGGTCGAGGTGAAGAAGGTGTTGCCCGACTCCGTCGAACTGGCGGGCGGGGAGAGCGTCGCCGCCGACGTCGTCCTGTGGACGAGCGGTACGCGGGTGTCGCCGCTGGCGGCCGCCGCCGATCTGACCGTCGACGAGCGCGGACGCATCGTCACCGACGCGACGCTGCGGTCGGTCTCGCACCCGGACGTGTACGCCGTGGGCGACGCGGCCGCGATCCGCCAGGGCTACGGAGTCATGCATGGCACCTGTCAGGGTGGCATGCCGACCGGTGTGTACGCCGCGGTGTCGATCGTTCGTGCGTTGGACGGCAAGCGGATCAATCCGTTCCGCTTCGGCTACTACCACACGCCGGTGAGCCTGGGGCGGCACGATGCGGTCGTCCAGTTCACCCACCCCGACGACAGCCCCCGACGGGTGCATCTGACCGGCCGCATGGCGGCACGGTATAAGGAGGCGGTGACCGCTTCGCCCTGGCCGACGTACGGCCGTATGAAGAAGATGCCGGCCTCAGGCGCGTTCTGGCCCCGTGGCGGCCGCTTCACCCGTGTCCGAGGTGTGCGATGAGCCGCCAGTACCGGGAGCACGACCAGCAGGTGTTCGACCAGCATCGCAATCTGCTGTTCTCGGTGGCCTATCGCGTTCTCGGCACCGTGGCCGACGCCGAGGACGCGGTGCAGGACGCCTGGATCAAGTGGTCGGCCGACGACCGTTCGCAGGTGGCCGACCCCAAGGCCTATCTGGCGCGGATCGTGTCGAATCTGGCCCTGCAACGGCTGCGCTCGACCCGGTACCAGCGCGAGACCTACGTGGGACCGTGGCTGCCGGAGCCCATCCTCACCAGCGGCGACACCGCCGACGACGTCACGAGCGCCGAGTCGGTGTCGACGGCGATGCTGGTGGTGCTGGAAACCCTGAGTCCGCTTGAGCGCGCGGTGTTCGTACTGAAGGAGGTCTTCGACTTCAGTCATGCCGAGATCGCGCAGGCGGTGGAGCGTTCCGAGACGGCGGTACGCCAGGCCGCGCACCGCGCTCGCGAGCACGTGCGGGCTCGACGGCCGCGCTTCACCGCCGACCGGTCGCGGCAGCGCGACGTCACGGAGCGGTTTCTCGCCGCCGCGACCGGAGGCGACATCAACACCCTCATGGAGCTGCTGTCTCCGGACGTCACGCTGTGGACCGACGGGGGAGGCAAGGTCCGGCAGGCCCTGCTTCCGGTCGTGGGCGCCCAGACGGTCGCCGCCTGGTTCGGCGCCATCGGGAAGGTCACGTACCAGGGTGTCGAGCCCGGCGACATGAACGCCGAACTGGTCGAGATCAACGGTGGGCCGGGCATGGTGTTCAGCGGTCTGGGACGCGTCATCGCCACTGTCACCTTTGATTTCGACGCTGACGGGCGCATCACCGCCCTCCATAACATCGCTAACCCGGACAAACTTCGGGCCATCGCTGAGGGGGTCATTCGCACGCTCTGAGGTCCGCGCGCTATCCGAGGTCACGCCGTTGGAAAGCGGCCAGCCCGGCAGCGGTGAGCGAGGTGGCGACGACGGTCAGCAGGATCAGCGGCGTCATGGTGAATTCGGCGACCGGAAGCCCGGGGGTCTGCGCGAACGGCGACACCGTCAAGATCGACGGGTCGGCGTGCAGCAGTTCCACCGCGAACTCCAGCACGAAGCACAGACCGAGCGCGACATAGGCGACGACCGCGGCGAGCCGCGGCAGCAGGCCGTACACCAGCACCGGAACGGCGGCCAGCACCAGGACCGACGGAAGCCGGGTCAGGCTCGCCCCCAGCAGCCGGGCGATCTCGCCGCCCGCGTTTCCCGTGGAGAGCCCGTAGACCAGACCCATCCCGAGACCGAGCCCGGCCAGTACGATCGCCGACCCGGCCGCGACGACGGCCAGGTGGCCGCCTGCCCAGCGCAGCCTGCCGATCGGGCCGGTCAGGATGACGTCGGCATGGCCGGAGGTCTCCTCCGCCCGCAGGCGCAGGGTCGCCTGAATCGCGTAGACCGTGATGACCTGGCTCATCAGGTAGATGACGAAGGCGAAGAAGCCGTCGGCGGGACGGACGCCGCCACCCATCCGCTCGATCAGGCCCCTGAGAGCCTCGCTCGCGTTCAGTTGCTCGGCGGCGCTCTTCGCGGCGCCTCCCAAGCCGGCGCCGAACGCGGTGGACGCGACGGCCCAGGACAGCAGCGTGCCCCGCTGCAGCCGCCAGGCCAGGGCGAGCGAGGTACGCAGGCCCGGCGCCGCCTCGGCGGGACCGAGCCGGGCCGGCAGGATGCCGGCCCCCAGGTCCCGGCGGGCGGACATCCGGTACGCGCCGACCACCAGCAGCAGGGTCAGGCCGATGACCAGCAGCAGCGGCCAGTAGTGGTCACCGGCGAAGGGACGCATGCGCTGGGTCCAGCCGAACGGCGACAACCAGGACACCCAGGAACTCTGCTCAAGGTCCGCGACTGCGCGCACCGCGTACAGGATGGCCATCGCGGTGGCGGCGAGGCCGGCTGCGGTACGGGAGCTTTCGGTCAGCTGGACCGCCAGGCCCGCGAGCGCGGCGAAGACCCAGCCGGCTGCGGCGACCGACAACCCCATCACCAGGGCACCCTGTGCAGGCAGTCCCTGGCCCATGAGTCCCAGTGCCACGACAAGGGCGGTGACCAGGCCGGCGGCGAACGCCACGGTCAGCGCGGCCGTCAGTGCCGCGTGCCTGCCGACCACGGTCGAGCCCAGGAGCTCGCTACGGCCCGCTTCCTCCTCCCCGCGGGTGCTGCGGATCACCAGGAACAGGCTCGCCAGTGCGATCAGCAGGGCGGCCTGCCCACGTACGCGCCACGCGGCGAGCCCGGCGGCGGACGAGTCATAGATCGGGCCGATCATCATGAGCTGCGTCGGGTCGCCATTGGTCGTGTGGAGGAACGCCTGGCGCGCCTCCTCCGTGGGAAACGCGGCGGCCACCGAGCCGGCCACGCCGATCACGAGCAGCGCCACGAGCCCGTACCAGACCGGTAACCGCACCCGGTCGCGCCGCAGGATGAGCCGGATCAGTCCGCCGGTGCCGGTGAGAGTGCTCATCGCTGTGCCACCGCGTGCTCTCCGTTCGAGTCCGCGCCGGACAGGTCGTCTTCGTAGTGGCGCAGGAACATCTCCTCCAGCGTCGGTGGCTGGCTGACCAGGCTCCGCACGCCTACCTTCACCAGCTCGCGCAGCAGCGCGTCCAGCGCGTCGCCGTCGACCTGGCAGCGCAGCCGGTTGCCCTGCGTCCACAGGCTGTGTACGCCCGCCGATCCGGCGAGCTGGGGAACAGGACCGGCGAGCTCGGCCGTGATCGAGGTGCGGGTGAGGTGGCGCAGCTCGGTGAGCGTGCCCGTCTCCACCGTGCGGCCGTGCCGGATGATGCTCACCCTGTCGCACAAGGCCTCGACCTCGGCGAGGATGTGGCTGGACAGCAGCACCGTACGTCCCTTGCGCCGCTCTTCCTGGATGCTCTCCTGGAAGACCGCCTCCATCAGCGGGTCGAGGCCGGAGGTGGGCTCGTCCAGGATGAGCAGGTCGGCATCCGAGGACAGCGCCGCGACCAGGGCCACCTTCTGCCGGTTGCCCTTGGAGTAGGCCCGCCCTTTCTTGCGTGGATCCAGTTCGAAGCGGTCGAGCAGTTCGGCCCGCCGCCGGGGGTCGATCCGGCCGCGCATCCGGCCGAGCAGGTCGATCGCCTCGCCACCGGACAGGGTCGGCCACAGGGTCACGTCACCGGGTACGTACGCCAGCCGCCGGTGCAAGGCGGTCGCGTCGCGCCACGGATCGCCGTCCAGCAGCCGAGCGGTGCCGGAGTCCTGACGCAGCAGGCCGAGCAGGATCCGGATGGTCGTGGACTTACCGGCTCCGTTCGGCCCGAGGAATCCGTGCACCTCACCGGCCCGGACCGTCAGGTCCAGACCGTCGAGCGCCCGAGTCCGGCCGAAGGTCTTGACCAGACCGGACGCGGAGATCATGTTTGCCATACTTCGGACACTACATGAATTTCATGAAATTCGTGAAACATCAGTTAGTCTGTAGCCTGTGGCCATCAGAGCCGACGCGCAGAGGGTGTGCATGACCGAGAGAGCCGACGACGAGACCGGCATGGCCGAAAGAACCGGGGACGCGCTGCGGTTCCTCGAACGGTTCGCCGTGATCATGTCCGACTCGGGTTACCCGCGTATGGCGGCACGCGTGCTCGCGGCACTGCTCATCGCCGACGACGGCCGGCGCACCGCCGGCGAACTCGCCGACGTGCTGCACGTCGGCCCGTCGGCGGTCTCGGGCGCGGTGAAATATCTGATGCGGGTTGGGATGGTGACCCGCGAGCGGGACCCCGGTGAGCGCCGTGATCACTACCGCGTCGACCAGGCGGCCTGGTACAGGGCGGCGGCGTCGAGTGACGAGGTGTTCCGCCGCTTCGAGGAGGGGGCCCGCGACGGAGCCGAGGTGCTCGGTACGGACACGCCCGCGGGCGCCCGGATGGACGAGACTCGGCGCTTCTTCGCGTTCCTCCGCAGCGAGGTCCCCCAGTTGCTGCACAAGTGGAACGAGTTGAACGCTCAGCCCGCGCAGCGATCAGGCGGCTCGGCTCGGTCCAGATCCTGATGCGCACTTGACCGTTGGCCAAGAGGCTGATCGTCCGCTTGCGGTTGTTTCGTTTATTGCGGATAATGCGATAGGGAGGTGTTGTCATGGCAGACGCCCAGGCCAAACGTGTTCAGCCCGGGACCATCGACGCCGAGCTCGCCAGTCGCGCGGTGCGGCGGATCAAGGATTACCTCATGCGGTATCCCGAACAGTCGACCATTCGCGTCGACGGCGAGCATGGTGACGAGGATCCGTTGATCCTGCCTCGCGAGGCTGTGAGCCTGCTCGCCTTCGTCCTCGCTCAGGCGGCTGAAGGGCGCGGAGTTACCGTCATACCGTCCCATGCCGAGCTGACCACGCAGCAAGCAGCGGACATGCTGAACGTCTCGCGACCTTATCTGATCAAGCTTCTGGAGGCGGGTGAGATTCCCTTCCGGTTGATCGGTAAGCATCGGCGTATCACCTATGAGGATCTCCAGGAGTACAAGCGCCGTGACGACGTCAAGCGCCGAACGGCTGCTGATCAACTTGCTGCACTGGGGCAAGAGCTGGGCATCTGAACATGGCCTTCGTGGTGGTCTACGACGCGAACGTGCTGTACGGCAACACTCTGCGTGACCTGCTCATCCGCCTTGCCATGGTGGGGCGGGCGCAGGCCAAATGGACCAACGGGATTCTCGACGAGATGCAACGCAACCTGCTTGCCAACCGTCCCGATATTTCGGAAGAGAAGTTTGGCAAACTCCGCCTCCT
The DNA here is from genome assembly GCF_050942315.1 of Nonomuraea sp. CA-143628. Lineage (NCBI taxonomy): Bacteria > Bacillati > Actinomycetota > Actinomycetes > Streptosporangiales > Streptosporangiaceae > Nonomuraea > Nonomuraea sp. CA-143628. The sequence goes on along the minus strand of NZ_CP192072.1, from coordinate 12,856,356 downwards.
GATGAACTCGGCTGTCAGGGATTCCCTGATTGAGGGCTATGAGCCGCTGATTGAGGGGCTGAAGCTTCCCGACCCGGACGACCGGCATGTGCTGGCGGCGGCGATCAAGGCAGGGGCGCAGATCATCGTGACGTCGAACCTCAAGGACTTTCCGGCAGGAGACCTGGCCCCATGGGGCATTGAGGCCAAATCCCCCGATGACTTCGTGCTGGACCAGATTGACCACGATGGGAGAGTCGTGTGGGCTTGCGTGCAGCAGATCGCGGACTCGCGTACCAACCCGCCGGAAACTGTGGACGACGTGCTCGATGCATTGGAGACGGCAGGCCTCGTCGAGTCGGTCGCTGCCCTACGAGCCGGTTAGAGGCATTGCCGGCCCGATCTTGTGGACAACCTCCGCATGCCGACTGATCATTTCAGCGCGCTGAAGTGCGGGAAGATCTCGGACTTCTTGCCGAGCTTGAGCAGCGTCTCGGTCACCCGGCCCTTCAGGTCGACGATCCCGACGCCGGCCGCGGTGGAGATGAGCAGGTGCTTCTCGTCGTACCAGCCGAGGGTGGTGGGCCGTCCACTCCAGACGATGGGAAGTCTCGTCACGGCTTTGCCGGTCGACGCGTCCCACACGCAGGCGGCCTTCTCCAGTGGCAGGCAGGCGGTGACGAATCGCTTGCCGGAGGGGGAGAAGACGCCGCGTCCGTCGCCGCCTGGCCGGCCTCGTACCTGGTATTCCTTGGTGGCCTTGCCCTGGAGGTCGTACAGGCGGACGGTCGTGCTGCCGAGCCTGCCGTGCCTGACCAGGAAGCGGGTGCCGTCCTGGTTCCACTCGAAACCGCCGACGGTGACCAGTGCCTTGTGGATCTTGATGAAGCGAGGCGTGAGGTCGGGCACGTCGAGGATCAGGACTCCTGCCGAGCGGTCGCCCTGGCGGGCCAGGCTGACGGTGAACAGCAGCTTCTTCCCGTCCGGTGACCACCTGGGCCAGCGCATCTGGGGATACTGGGTGCCGCCGTTCTCGGTATCGGCGGGGCTGTAGTCGGTGAGCTGGATCGCGACGTCCCGGCTCTTGCCGGTGGTCCGGTCGAGGATCCGCAGGCCACTCTTGCCCGGCTCTCCCCTCGACTCCAGCCGCGCGACCGTCCAGCGTCCGTCGGGGGAGACCGCGAAATCCCCATAGTCGCTCTTGATGAACCGCCGCCGGTCCGGCTGCCATGCCCACAGCGTGAACGGGCCCCCGTGGTTCTGCATGTCGACAGTGGTGTACGACGTGAGCTGGACAGGGCGGCCGTTCAGGTCGGCGACGACCGCGGCCTGACCCTTGCCGAACTGGCCATCTCCCGTCCGTTCCGTTACGCCAGGTAACGGGCCCCGGGTCGGCTGAGGCGGGGGCGCTGCGGTGGTGGCTGCGGCTGCGGTTGTGGTGAGCACCAGTGCGCTCACCAGGCCAGACACGAAACGGCCGAGCATGTGATCTCTCCTGGCTGTCGGAAGTAAGCCCTATCAAGATCAGAGTAGGGTTCGCCCCACCCCCACCGAACCCCGAATGGACGAGCGCGCGGGTGGTGTGTCAGTGGTCGCGTCAGGACGGCGACGGCCCGGTATCAGCACGGTCGGCGATGCTCAATCCCATGAACGGCCCAGCGCTTACGAACTGGGCCACGCTGAACTGAGATTCAACAGGAGCACACGATGCAGAAGTTCGACACCCTCGCCCCGATCACCGCCGTCCTGGACATCCCCGCCGGACGTGTCAAGTTCATCGCGGCCGACCGGGCCGACACCACCGTCGAGGTCCAGCCCGCCAACGCCTCCAAAGGCCGCGACGTCAAGGCCGCCGAGCAGACCATGGTGGAATACGCCGACGGCGTCCTGCGGGTCGAGACCGCGCAGAAGAACCAGTACCTCGGCCCGACCGGAGCCATCGAGGTGACGATCCAGCTGCCCACCGGTTCCCGCGTCGAGGCGAAGTCGGGCAGCGCCGAACTGCGGACCGTCGGCCGCCTCGGCGACGTCACCTTCGAAGGCGCCTACCACCAGATCAAGCTGGAGGAGACCGCGAGCCTGCGCCTCACCGCGACCGACGGCGACGTCGAGGTCGGCCGGCTGGGCGGCGCCGCGGAGATCAGCACCGCACGGGGCGACATCCGGATCGCCGAGGCCACCGGCGGCAAGGTCGTGCTCCGCACCGAGTCCGGCGACATCACGATCAGCGCCGCCGCCGGCGTCTCGGCCTCCCTGGACGCCGGCACCGCCCACGGCCGCATCGCCAACAACCTCAAGAGCGACGGCACCGCCGAGCTCGACATCCACGCCACCACCTCCAGCGGCGACATCACCGCCCGCAGTCTCTGACTGAGAGTTCCGGACGCTTCCCCGGCCCCGAGGTCGCCCCTCGCGTGGCCTGGGCGAAGCAGGTATTACGCCTGGATTGGCTATTCCGGTCAGGCCCAGTACGTTGATCTTCCTCATCGCCAAGGTGAGCGATGTTCACGATCCGGGGGTCGCCGAATGCTTTTCAAACGCCTTGTCCTCTATGTCGCGGCGGGGGTTCTTGTCGCCAACGGGCTCGACGCCCGTCCCGTGGCGGCGGAATCGCTCGATCCATGTTCCGGTACGGCGGTGTCGTCCGAGCCGCTGAGCTGCAGCGCTCCGTCGGACCTCTTCCCCGGCGCGCGGCTCGGGTTACGGACGGGCCCCCAGGCGAACGGGGCCCGGCTCACGGCGGACCAGGCCGACGCGGCGGCGGAGGCGGCGACGGCCAAGGTCCTCTGCGACGGCGACGGGGAGAGCGGCAAGCGCGTCGAGGTCCTGTACGTCCGCGAGTCCAGCATGCCCGACCGTTACACGCAGCTCATGCCGATGTTCCAGGCGTGGCTCGCCAACGCCGACGACTCGTACAACGACGCCGCCGCCGAGGGCGGCCAGAGCCGGCACATCCGCTACGTGACGGAGACGGTCTCCGGGGGTTGCCAAGTCGCGGTACGCCAGGTCACGGTGCCCGCCGACTCGCTGGCCACCTTCGACAGTGGCATCACCGCGGTGAAGGCGCTGGGATACGACAAGGCGGACCGCAAGTACCTGATGCTCACCGAGGCAACCGTCGAATGCGGGCGGGGCGGACGGTACAATGACGATCGTCCCGACGCCGCCAACTACAACAATCGCACCACCTACGCGCGGGTCGACGCGATACCCAACTGCTTCGGAGCCAACGCCATCGCCCACGAGCTGGGCCACACGTTCGGCGCGGTGCAGCCGAGCGCGCCGCACTCCAACAGCGGACACTGTACGGACCAGTTCGACCTCATGTGCTACGGCGGTACGCCGTCCTGGGACTGCGTGGAGTGGAACGACTACCGGGTTCCCGACTGCAACCGCGACGACTACTTCAACGTCAGCCCGGAGGCGGACAGCTACCTCGCCACCCACTGGAACAGCGCGGACAGCGACTTCCTCATCAAGGGCACGACCGCCGACGTCGTAGGCCATCCCACGGTCGGCCTCACGTACGCGATCACCAGCGTGTCCACGGGAGGGGCCATCGAGCCGATCGATGGTTCCACGACCGGACTGGTCAGGCTCAGTCAGCGCGCCCGGACCAACGGGGCGAGCCAGAAGTGGATCATGGGCTACAAGACCGGCCTGCAGTTCATCAACGCGAACAGCCGGATGTGCGTGGACAGCGCCTACAGCGGCACCACCTCGGGAACCCAGGTCCTGCAGTACGCCTGCAACGGTCAGGACGGCATGCGGTGGGCGTACCTGCCGCAGGCGGACGGCAGCTACGCGATCATCAACTGGCTGTCCGGCCTGGCCCTGACGGTCACGGGCGCGTACCCCGCCCCGCTGGAGCAGCAGCCCTACACCGGAGCGACCAACCAGCGGTGGAAGTTCAACCGGATCACGGATCTCGGCCCACAGGACGGCGCGAAGTACTACCTGACAGGCATCGGCAACCGGGAGAACGCCGAGGTGCTCAACGGCGCGCTGACCTCCGGAGCGGTGGTCACGCACAAGGCGCACTCCGGCGCCACGCGCCAGCAGTGGACGTTGCGCAAGGCCGCCTCGGACACCTTCCCCGCCCGCTTCGTCAACGTCAACAGCGGCCTGTGCCTGGACCTGAAGACACCGAGCGACGCGGCCGGAACCCAGATCGTCCAGTCGACCTGCACGGCGAGCAACACGCAGATGTGGACCGTACGGCGGGCGGCTGACGGCACGTACGTCCTCGTCAACGTCCACAGCCAACGCGTGCTCAACATGACGACCGGTACGTCGTCCGTCCTGGACCAGCAGGTTCTGGCCGGCAACAACGCCAACCACTTCTGGGCGCTCAAGCCGATCTAGCCTGGCCGGTAAAAGCCCAGGTCAGCGGTGTGACCTGGGCTCCCTTCTCTTGAGCGAGGACATCAAAGGACCTGATTTGCGAAGATTTCCAGATGGAAATCGACATGAGCGCACAGGGGCCGCTGGCGGGCAGGGTAGCGGTGGTGACCGGAGTGAGTCGCCGGGCGGGGATCGGCTTCGCCCTGACGCGCGAACTGCTGAGCGCCGGGGCGAAGGTGGTGGCGCAGTCGTGGACCCCACACGATGCCGATCAGCCGTGGGGCAGCGATCCGGCCGGGATGGCCGGCGTGCTGGCGGCGCTGGGCGGCGTGGGTGACCATCTGGAGCATGTGGAGGCCGACTTCACCGACCCGGCGGCGCCAGCGGAGGTGATCGAGCGGGCCGTCGACCGGTTCGGGCACGTGGATGTGCTGGTCGCCAACCATGCGCGTAGCTCCAAGCAGGCGCTGGAGGAGGTGACGGCGGCCGAGCTCGACCTGGCGTGGGCGGTGAACGCTCGGGCCAGCGTGTTGCTGGCCCAGGCATTCGCCGCTCAGCACGATGATCGGCGCCCCGGGGGTCGGGTGATCTTGTTCACGTCCGGTCAGCATCTGGCCCCAATGCCGACGGAATTGCCGTATGCGATCAGCAAGGGCGCGATCCATCAGATGACGGCCAGCCTCTCCGACGCGCTCGCTGATCGGGGCATCACGGTCAACACCGTCAACCCTGGGCCGGTGGACACCGGCTGGGCCAGTCCCGGGCTAGCCCAGCAGATCGGCCATGCCCTGCCTTCGGGCCGATGGGGGAGGCCAGATGAGGTCGCCAAGCTGGTTCGTTGGCTCGTCTCGGACGATGCCGCCTGGATCACTGGCCAGGTGATCAATTCTGAGGGCGGCTTTCGACGTTGGGTGAAGTGAGGGGACTGATGTAGGTTTCGGCAAGCTAGTGCAATTTAGTGGCAACAGCAAAGGGGTTGCAGATGTCGAACGCCACCTCGCCTGTACGGCGGTCGTTGTTTCTGCATGCGTCGATCCGGCGCAAGCCGCGCCTGATGTTGGAGCAGATGCTGGAGCTGGTGGACGACGACACTCCGGAGGCGGGCCCGGACGGCCCTGTCGCGGTGCTGGAGCGGCGGCTGGCCGACCTGCTCGGCAAGGAGGTGGCGCTGTTCTTCCCGAGCGGGACGATGGCGCAGCAGGTCGCGTTGCGCGTGCACGCCGACCGGCGTGGCCGCCGCGCCTTCGCCGCCCATCCGCAATCGCACCTGGATGTGTGGGAGGAGCAGGGCTACAACGCCGTTCACGGTCTGCGGCTCCGGCGTACCGGCGACCCGTACGAGCTGATGACGGCCTCGGACCTGACTGCGGCGATCAGCGAGCCGCTCGCGGCGGTCGTCTGGGAGCTGCCGCAGCGTGACCTCGGTGGTCTGCTGCCGGAATGGGAGGATCTGTACGAGCAGGTGGCACTCGTACGGACGGCCGGCGCCGCCGCCCACCTGGACGGTGCCCGGCTCTGGGAGGCCCAGACCTACTACCGGCGGCCGTTCGACGAGATCGCCGCCCTGTTCGACACGGTGTACGTCTCGCTCTACAAGAGCCTGCAGGGTGTGCGCGGCGCGGTGCTCGCCGCAGACGCCGAGACCGTACGCGCCGCCGAGGTCTGGCGGCAGCGCCTCGGCGGCGGCATTCGCGACGCCTGGCCCCTTGCCCTGGCCGCCCTGGTCCACCTCGACGACCTGGCCGCGCGCATGCCCGCCTACCACGAGCACGCGATCGCCATCGCGACGGCCGTCAACGCCGACGGCGCCGCTCGCGCCCATCCGAGCCCGCCGCAGACGCCGATGTTCCACATCCACCTGCCCGCCCCCAAACGGGCGGTGGAGCGGGCGGGCGCGGAAATCCTCGCGGAACACGGCATCCAGCTCTGGGGCCGGGTGCGCTCCGCCCCCGATCCCGGCCGGTGCAGCTTCGAGGTCAGCGTCGGCGAGAACGCCATGGAGTTCACCCCCGACGAGGTCGTCGCCCTCATCCACGACCTGCTGGCTCGGGCCGCGAGCGCGGGGTGAGCCGGGCCGAAATGTCGTCGACAAGGCCGTTGCCGACCGCCTATGGTGCCGACCGTGACAGATAACCCCAGCATGCGCCAGTGCGACTGCGGCGCGAGCGCCGGCCCGCTGGGCGTGTGCGTCGACTACTATCATGCGATCCTGGCTGAAGAGCAGGCCGATCCGCAGATGTACAAATGGCACGCGCCCGTGGTGTGCGCGTACCTCCTGCAGCATCCTTCCCGCGCCCATGAGAAGCACATCGACGGCCAGTTCCGCTGGCTGCAGTTCTACGTGGACAAGGGCCTTGACGCGCTGCTTCGCCTACAAGCCCATCAGGTGGCACGGAACAAGCACGGGGTACGGTCGGGCTACGACATGGCGCCACTCGAGGAGTACGCGACGCTCCCGCAGGGCGGATCTCCCGGGCATTTCCGCGCTTCGTTCTGCGGCCTGCCGGTCAAGGGTGGCAGCTTCGTGTCCGACGGGCATCTGGCGTACGGACGCGGCATCGAAGCCATCGCCGAAGCGACTGTGGAGTCCTGGAGATCCGTCCAGACGTGACGCACGGCCCAGCTCCGGGACGTACGGGAAGTGATTCATGAAGCGCTACATCCTGACCGGCACGCCTGGAGCCGGGAAGACCGCCATCCTGCGCCGGCTGGAGTGCGACGGCTACACCGTCGTCGAGGAGGCGGCGACGGACGTCATCGCCCTGCGGCAGGCACAGGGTGAAGCCGAGCCGTGGGCGAAGCCGTCCTTCGTGGAGGAGATCATCACCCTGCAGCGCCGACGGCAGGAACAGGCCGCGGCCCTTCCCGGCGAGGTACAGATCTACGATCGATCGCCGGTCTGCACATACGCGCTGGCTGTTTATCTCGGCCACTCCGTCTCTCCTGCGCTGTCCCGCGAACTGGAACGCATCGAGGCCCAGCGGATCTTCGAGAAGAAGGTGCTCTTCGTACAGAACCTCGGATTCGTCACGCCGACCGACGCGCGGCTGATCACGTTCGAGGAGTCGCTGCGGTTCGAGCAGATCCACCAGGACGCCTACGCCTCGCTCGGGTACGAGTGTGTGTTGATCGCTCCGGGCGTGCTGATGGACCGGGTGGCGGCGGTCAGGAAGCAGTTCGGTTCCTAGCGCCAAGGATCAAGGGCGTGCTTGATCGGCGTTGGCCCGGACCGGGCCAACGCCGGACCGGGGGTCAGCGGCCGCTGCCCGCTACGAGGCCGGAATAGTTGGCGAGCACCTTGACCTGGTCTGGTTTGCCGCTCTTCGGGGGGATGTGGGCGGCGATCTGGAACAGGTCGGTGATCGTCATGTACGTGTAGTACTTGCCGCGCAGGAGTCCGCTGTCCTTCTGGAAGACGTAGTTGCGCTCCGGGCCCTGCCGCACGTCGTAGCGGATCGTGCGCTCGATCGTGGTGAAGGTCAGGGCCCCGCCGTCGGTGGTGCGCAGCGTGTACGACGGGTAGCGGGTGACCGGGCGGGCGGTGGACGAGCTGCGCGCGTACTGGTTCATCCTCTGGCGGGTCTTCGCCGCCCCGGTGGTGATGCTGTCGGCGGCGAAGAGGCTCTTGTCGGCGGCGGTGCCCTTGCCGACCATGTGGGCGGCGTACTTCTTCGCGAAGTCGGCGGGCGACATCAGCAGGCCGGTTCCGTCCGTGGGGCCGACCGCCGTGGCGACGCCCGAGGCGTCAGCGGCGATCGCGGGCAGTTCGTCGGTGGTGGTGCCGTCGAAGGCGTCGGGGGAGTACATCTGCCGCCAGCCGTCCCCCTGCCGGGCGAAGAGCAGGTACGTCGGCTCCTTCGAGGTCGTCGGCTTGCGCTGCCAGTGTGCCGTGGCCAGGAACCAGGGCTGCTGCCCGGCGGCCGGCGCGCGGAACGCGGCGCCCGTGTAGCCGAACGGCTGGTACTTGATGGTCTTGCGCAGGATGCGGCTGGAGGCGTAGCTGGCCTTGTCGATGGCGAAGCTGGAGCCGCCTTCGTAGCCGGCCAGGAGTTCGTCGCTCCGGGCTTTGTTGGCGGCGTTGTTGCGCTTGACGTAGTCCGCGAGGACCGAGGTGGCCTCCTGGTCCGAGATGGCGCGAGCCGGCTTCGGGGCACTGCTCGCGCTGGGTTTGCTCGTCGCGGCAGGGTCCGCCTTCGCGCCGCCCATGCCTGGCAGGGCGGGCAGGGCGGAGCATCCTGCGAGCAGACACCCTGCTGTGACTGCGCTGATCGTCCAGCCGTACCGTCGCACTTTCCGTACCTCTAACCACTATGGGACTAAAGGGCACAAAAGTAGCAGTAGGGATGTCGGGTGCACGATCGGGGACCGCGGTTCCGGGCAGCCGGTTACGGCTCCTTCGCGTGGCGTGAGCGCTCACAAGACCCTGTTGGCCGGGCGTGAGGGGACTCTATAGAGTCTGGCCAGAGATGAGCACGGCTCCGGTCTGGAGGAGGGGGATGTCCATCAAGCCGCTGTCCCTGCCGCAGCCGCCTCAGAAGGCGCCGGAGTTCGGGCGGGACGCGCTGATCGTCTGCGAGAGCCTGGTACGGATCTACCAGTCCGGGTCGGTCGAGGTGCAGGCGTTACAAGGGCTGGACCTGCTCGTGGACAGTGGCGAGATGGTCGCCGTCGTCGGGGCGTCGGGGTCGGGCAAGTCGACGTTGCTGTCCATCCTCGCCGGGGTCGACGCCCCCACCGCCGGGCGGGCGCGCGTCGACCGGTGGAACCTGCTGGCGATGTCCCGGGCCGATCGTGTGCACTACCGGCGGCGTACCGTCGGATTCGTCCGGCAGCAGACGGCCAGCAACCTCGTGCCCTACCTGACCGCTCGGCAGATGATCGACCTGCCGATGACGGCGGCCCGCACACCGGCCCGCAGGCGCCGGGCCCGCGCCGCCGAACTGCTGAGCGCCCTCGGCGTCGCCGACTGCGCCGACCGGCGTCCCGCGCAGCTGTCCGGCGGGCAGCAGATGCGGGTCGCCATCGCGGTGGCCCTCGCCAACGAGCCCCGCGTCCTGCTGGCCGACGAGCCGACCGGCGAGCTGGACACCGCCACCTCCGCCGAGGTCTTCGGGACATTACGAGAGGTCAACCGCCGACTCGGCGTCACCGTCGTCATCGTGACCCATGACTCCGCGGTCAGCGGCCAGGTCGAGCGGACCGTGGCGATCCGCGACGGACGCACCAGCAGCGAGGTACTCCGCCGCACCGCCACCGGCGCCGACGGCGACACGCACATGATCGCCGAGGAGTACGCCGTGATGGACCGTGCCGGACGGGTCCAGGTGCCGCGCGACTATCGGGAGGCGCTGGCACTGACCAGGCGGGTCCGGCTGGCGCTGGAGGCCGATCATGTCGCGATCCGCCCCGACTTCGACGGGTCCGATCGTGATGTGATCCGTCCTGATCTCGACGGGTCCGATCGTGATGTGGCCCGCCCTGATCTCGACGCGGTCGATCACGTCGCGGGCGGCCCTGACCTCGATGGGCCCGCATGAGCGCCGGTCCGGCCGACAGGCCGCTGCTCGCCGTGCGCGGCGTCCATCGGCGCTTCGGCAGCGGGCCGACCGCCGTCCACGCTCTGCGGGACGTGTCGTTCGACCTCGCCGCGGGCACCATGGTGGCCCTCATCGGCCGGTCCGGGTCCGGGAAGACCACATTGCTGAACGTCATCGGCGGTCTGGATCGTCCGGACTCCGGGACCGTACTCGTCGACGGTACCGACGTCACAGCCCTCGACGAGGACGGCCTGTCCCGGTTGCGGCGGGAGAAGGTCTCCTACGTGTTCCAGACGTTCGGCCTGATCCCGGTGCTGTCGGCCGCGGAGAACGTCGGCGCCCCCTTACGGCTGGCGCGCCTCCCGGCGGCGGAACGCGAGCGTCGGGTCGAGCTGTTGCTGGAGTTGGTGGGCCTGGCCGACCACGCCGAGCAACGTCCGGGTGAGCTGTCCGGCGGCCAGCAGCAGCGAGTGGCGATCGCCCGGGCCCTGGCCGCCTCTCCCAGGCTGCTGATCGCCGACGAGCCGACCGGGCAACTGGACGCCGAGACGGGTCTGTCGGTGATGGCGCTGCTGCGCGGAGTCGTGGAGTCCGAGGGGGTGACGGCGCTGGTGTCCACGCACGACCCGACCATGCTCGCGCTGGCGGACCGGGTGATCCAGATCAACGACGGGCAGCTGGACGGGTGTGAAGCCTCATGATCGTCCAGAGCCGCCCGTGCTGAGGCTGCTCGCCCACCGAGCCCGCGCGCAGTGGCCGCTGCTGGCCGCCCTCCTGGCGGTCGCCATGGTGGGCCCCACCCTGCTGGGCGCCTGCGCCCTCCTCATCACCCGCACCGCCGAGCAGGCGCTGGAGGCCGCCGCGTCCCGCGCCACTCCCGACCAGGTCGACGTCACCGCCTACACCGTCACCATCCGCGGACCGGACGCTCGATCCGTCGCCGACGACACACGCCGCGTGCTGACCTCGGAGCTGGCTCCGTTCGCCGCGACGACGGCCGCGCGCGCGTCGTCGGTGATGCGGTCGCTGCCGACGACGCGGGCGGGCGGCGACGGCGTACCCGATGAGACCTACCTGTCGGGCGTGGAGGACCTGTCGGCCCGCGCCGCGTTGGTCACGGGCCGGTGGCCGCGAGGCGCGGCCGACGCGGCACACCCCGCCGCGCCGCCGAAGACCGAAGCGGTCCGCCCGGCCGTGCAGCCGAAGGCGGACGTGGTCCGCCCGGCGGTGCAGCCGAAGGCTGATGCGGTCCACTCCGGTGGGCCGCTGAAGGCCGATGCGGTCCGCCCGGCCGTGCCGCTGGAGGCCGTCGTGCTTGAGCCCACCGCGCGGCTGCTCGGCCTCACCTTGGGCAGACGCGTCCGCCTCGGTGCGGAGCTGGGCGACGACCCCGCCCGGACGGTCGACGTGACCATCGTCGGCGTCGTACGCCCGTTGCCAGGCACCGGCTGGGACCGCGACCCCCTCGCCGCCACCGGCTACGACCTCGCCTACCGCGACGGCCGCTCCGTGCGGCCGGTCCATGCGTACGGGCCGTTCATCGTCGATCTCGCCGCCCTGCTGGCCGGCGGCTCCACCATCGACCGGCTGGAGATCACCGCCCATCCCGACCTGTCCGCCCCCACTCGCCGCGGCCTCGACACCGCCGCCGAGTCCGTGCTCGGCGCCGACCGCCTATTGGCGCGTACCCTCGGCGACCGGGTGCGGATCGAACGCGTCGCCTCCCGATTGCCGTCGACCCTGCTGTCCGCCCGCGATCAGCAGCAGGTCACGGCCGCCGCCGTACTCACCGTCGCCGTCCTCGGCATCGTCCTGACCGCGACCGCCCTCGCCCTCGCCGGTCGGCTCACCGCCGGCGTGCGCGCTGACGAGACCGCTCTGCTGTCGGCGCTGGGCATCAGCCGCGGGCAGTTCGCCGCCGCCGCCGTCGTCGAGGCCGGCGCACTCGCCGTCCTGGCCGCCGCGCTCGCGATTCCCGCCTCTTCTGTCCTGCACGCCGGCCTGACTCACCTGCCGCCGCTGGCGGAGGCCGGGCTGGCCGTCCATCCGGTCGTGACCGGCGTCCATGTGCTCGCCGTCGCGGGTGGCGCGCTGGCGCTCGCGGCGGTGCTCGTCGCGCTCTCGGTGCGGCCCACGCCCGTGGGCGGCGACCGTCGCCACCGGCGCGAACTGCTGGCCCGCTCCGGGGCCGATGTGCTGCTCGTGGCGTTCGCCGTCGCCGGCTGGTGGCAGCTGCGTGATCAGCCCACCGGCTCCGGGTCCTCCGTCGACGCCATCCGCGTGCTCACTCCCGCGCTGCTGCTCACCGCCGGCTCCGCGCTGGCGCTGCGCCTGGTGGTGCCCGCGCTGCGCGGCGTCGAGCGACTGGCGCGCCGCGCCCGTGGGCTGCCGCTTCCGCTGGCCGCGTTCGAAGCCGCCCGTCGGCCGCAGGCGGTCGCCGCGGGGCTGCTGATCGGCCTGGCCTGCGCGGCCGCCACGTTCGGGGTCGGCTTCGACGCCACGTGGCAGCGCTCCCAGCATGACCAGGCCGACTTGGCCGTCGGTACCGATCTCGCTCTCACCCTCTCCGCGCCGCCGGGGGCCGGGCAGGGCGCGGCTGTCCGCGCGGCCACCGGAGGAGCGGTGAGCCCGGCCACCAACCGTGGCGTCGCGGTCGGGCAGTGGCTCGGCAACGCCGGGGACGTACCACGGCTGGTCGCCGTCGACACCACCCGCGCCGCGTACTTGCTGCGCGGCCGGCTGAACGATGGCCGCAGGTGGACGGACGTGGGCGCCGCGCTCGCGCCGCCGACCCGCGTCACCGGCGTCCCCGTCCCGAAAGGCGCCGTGTTCACCCTCACCGGGAAGGCGACCGGCGGTGGGAAGACGACCGGCGGTGGAAAGGCGACCGGTGCTGGGGAGGCGACCGGTGCTGGGAAGACGACCGGCGGTGGAAAGGCGACCGGTGCTGGGGAGGCGACCGGTGCTGGGAAGACGACCGGCGGTGGAAAGGCGACCGGTGCTGGGGAGGCGACCGGTGCTGGGAAGACGACCGGCGGTGGGAGCACGACCGGCGCTGGGAAGACGACTGGCGCGACCCCGCTCACCGTCACCCCTCGGCTGCTGCTGCAGGACGCCACGGGCTTGCGGACCTCCTGTGACGGCGCGCCCATCCCGCTCGACGGCAAGGCGCATCCGCTGTCGGCCTGCGCGACCGTCGAAGGGCTGCGGCTGGTCGCGGTGTCCCTCCCGTTCGCGCCCGATCTGGGGAACGTCGGCTTCGGCTACTCCGATGCCCTGGCCGAGCTGCCGGCCGGGGCCGGTGACAGCCGCGTCGCCGTCACCCTCACCGTCCCCGAGGCCCCAGCCTCCACCGGCGTGGCGTCCGGGTCGCCGTGGAGCGCCACCTCCGTCGAGCCCGCCCCCGGCCAGCTCGGCGATCCGGCCGTCGCCCTCGCCCGTACCCCGGCCGGTGTTCAGCTGAAGATGACGACGACCGTCGGGCTCAAGGGCCCCCCGGACGCCGCCCGAACCCTGGTCGCCACCGCCTTCCCGGCCCCGGGGCCGGTGCCCGTCGCCGTCTCCACCCGCTTCGCCGACGAGGTCGGTGCTCGTCGCGGCTCGCGGCTCGATCTCACCGTCGGGCTCACCCCCGTCCCGGTCAGGGTGACGGAGGTGCTGCCCACCGTTCCATCCGCCCCGGGCGCCGCGGCGATCCTGGCCGACTCGGACGTCCTCTCCCGCGCCCTCGTCATCAGCGGCAACCTCGACTTCCCCGTGGACGCCTGGTGGGTCGGCAACCCCACCCGAGCCGACGCCGCCGTACGCGTCGCCGCCCTCCGCCTCGGCACCGTCACCACGCGCGCGTCCGAGACCGCCCGCCTCACCGGTGGCCCCCTGCGCGCCGGCCTGCCGGCCGCGCTCCGGCTGCTCGTCCCGGCTACGGCCCTGCTGCTGCTCGCCGGTGTCGTCCTGCATGTGACCTTCGACCTCCGGACCCGCGCGCTCGAGGTGGCGCGGCTGCGGGGCCTGGGGATGACCCGGCGGGAAGTACGTGCCGTACTGCTCGGCCAGCACGTCGGCGTCCTGCTGCCCCTGCTCGCGGCAGGCGCGGCCGTTGGCGCACTCGCCACCCACGTCGTCGCGCCCCTGCTCGTCCGCTCCGACACAGGCTCCGTCCCCGTGCCTGCCGCCCTGCCCGTCTGGCCATGGGCCACCGAGGCCGGGCTGCTTGCCCTGCTGCTGGCCGGGTGCACGGTCGCGGTGACCGCCGTGGTCGTCGTACAGGCCCGCCGCGTCGACGTCGCGTACCTGCGGGTGGCGTCGTGAGGCGCATGCGAGCACAGGTCGTGAAGCATCTGCGGGTGGTGTCATGAGGCGCATGCGGGCACGGCCTCGTGAGGCATCCGCGAGTGGAGTCGTGAGGTGGCGCGCCGGCCTGTGGCCGGTCGGTCGCTGGTGGCCGCCCGCCCTCCACTGGCCCAGCATCCGTGGGCGCGCCCGTGCCGACGCCGGGTCGCTGCTCCTGGCCGCCGCGGTCGTGGCGGTCGTCACTCTGCTCGCCGGCGTCGTACCGCCGCTGCTGCGCGCGACCGCCGACGAGGCCGTTCGGGACGGGGTCCGCCGCGCCGGCGGCGACGGCGACGTCCTTGTCGAGGCCCGTATGGAACGCGATGACGGGCCCAACGGCGGACGCGTCCGCGCTCCCCGGCTCGCCGAGGACGTCGACGACTTTCGCGACAGGGCGACGGACGAACTCGGACCCGGCCTGCGGGCCGCGCTGCGTCCGCCCGTCGCCACCGTCATCAGCCCCACACTCAAGATCACTGATGGCAGCGTGCTGCGCACCTTCCAGCTCGCCTACCTGGCGAACGCGAAGGGCGAGGGTTCCGACGGCGGCGCGCACGGGAACGGCGCCGACGGCGGCTCGCACGTGAACGGCATCGGCAGCGGGCCGCAGGTGACCTGGATCGCGGGCGGCCCGCCCCGGTCCGCCGTCCCCAAGAGGGACGACCACGCCGAGGTTCCCGTCACGGGGGCGCCCTGGCCGGTGCAGGTCGGTCTGTCGGAAGCGGGCGCCGACGCACTCAAGCTGCGTCCCGGCGCGCGCATCCCACTCAAGGACGACGCGGGAGGCGTCAAGAAGGTCCTGGTCAGCGGCATCTTCCGGGCGACGGACAGCACCGATCCCGCCTGGCGGACGGCTCCCGCGCTGCTGCGTCCAGTCTCCGGCGCGGATGGTGTTGGCTCCACCCGATTCGCCGGCCTGCTGTCACCCGAGTCCCTGCCCGATGCCCGCCTCGCCTTCGACCAGGACGCGCTAAGGCGCGTCGTCCGGTTCACCCCCAACCCGAACCGGATCACCTGGGACTCCGCCCAGGCGGTCTCCGCGAAGGTGGTCGCGCTCAAGGCGACCTCCGGCTCCTCCGGCGCCCTCGACGGCTCTCTGAAGTGGGAGACGGGGCTCGACGGCGTACTGCGGAACATCACAACCCAGGTCGGCGCCGCGTCCGCGCAGGCGTCGGTCCTGCTCACCGGCGTGCTGGCCGTCGCGGTTCTGGTCCTGCTGCTCGCCGCCGACCTGCTGGTGCGCCGCCGCGCCCCGGCGCTGGAGGCCGCACGGCAACGGGGGGCGGCCCTGCCGACGCTCGGTGCCGAGCTGCTGGTCGAGTCCGCCGTGGTGGCGCTGACGGCCGCCGCGGCCGGGCTCGCGCTGTCGCGCGCCGTCGTCCCGGGCGCCTCCTGGGAGTGGGTGGTCCCCGTGGTGCTCGCGGCCGTCGTCGCGGGCCCGGTCTTCGGTACGCTCGCCGCCGCCCGCGCCACCCGCGACCGGCGGGTCCCGGCCAACCGGACCGCGCGCCGCTGGGCCCGTCACACCGTCCAACTGCGCCGCGCCGCCCTTGAGGCAGCGGTACTGATCGCCGCGGTGGCCGCCTTCGTGGCGCTGCACCAGCGCGGGATCCTCCCGGCCGCCTCCGCTCCCGGCGGTGACGTGGCCGGTCCGGGGCTCGGGCTGGGGGATGGCGGTCCGCTGCCCGCGAGCGCGCCCGTTCTTGGCGTTCTCGCCGGCACGCTCGTCCTGCTGCGGCTGCTCCCCGCGGGGCTGGGCCTGGTGCTCAAGCGGGCTCTGCGCTCACGTCGTCCGCTGGCGGTGTTCGGCACCGCGCGGGCGGTCGCGACGTCCGCGCGTGCCCTGCCGCTTCTGGTCCTGGTGACCTCCGCCGCTTTGGCGTCGTTCGCGTTCACCCTGGACGCCACCGCCGGCGACGGCCTGGCCGAGGGCGCGTGGCGTACCGTCGGCGCCGACGCCCGCCTCGACGTCGTCCCAGCCGCGGCGGCCTCCACACCCGCGCTGTCCCGGCGCATCGCCGCCGCTCCGGGAGTCCGGCAGGTCGTCGCCGCGCAGGTCACCGACCGGGCGCGGGTCGTCGCCGACTCACTGGTCATCGCTCCGCGCCTGGTCGTCGTGGACGCCTCCGCGTTCCGGCGGCTGCTCGCCGCCACCCCGCTGCCTGACGAGCCGGCGCTCGCCCGGCTCGGGGCGACCGGTCACGGGGACGTGCCTGCCCTGGTGCGCTCCGGCGACGGCGGCCTGCGGCCAGGCACGCGGCTGGAACTGCTCCGGGACGGTGCTC
This sequence comes from Nonomuraea sp. CA-143628, assembly GCF_050942315.1. Lineage (NCBI taxonomy): Bacteria > Bacillati > Actinomycetota > Actinomycetes > Streptosporangiales > Streptosporangiaceae > Nonomuraea > Nonomuraea sp. CA-143628. The sequence goes on along the minus strand of NZ_CP192072.1, from coordinate 12,839,882 downwards.
CGGCCATCCGGCTCACCGCCGTCGGTACGGCACCCGCCATCGGCGGCGCCGGTGACGTCGTCCTCGTGGACGCCGCCACTCTCCAGGCCGCGGGCATGCCCTCCGTACCCGACACGGTGTGGGTGAACGGCCCCGGAGCGGCGCGGGCGGTCGCCGCGAGCGGCGTCGACGCGGACACCGTGCTGCGCGAGGACGTGCTGCGTGCCCGCCGCGCGGCGCCGCTGACCTCAGGGCTGCTGACGCTGGCGTGGGTCTCGGCCGCGACTCTGCTGGCGCTGGGGCTGCTGGGTCTGGCTCTCGGCGCTTCCGCGAGCGCGCCGGAGCGATGGCAGACCCTGACCCGGCTGCGCACCCTCGGTCTGCGGCCACGAGACGCCCGGTGGATCGCCGCGGGGGAGTTGCTGCCGCCGGTGATGGTCGCCGCCGTGGCCGGTCCACTGCTCGGGGTGCTGCTCGCCCGCCTGATGCTCGGCTCGCTCGCGCTGCGGCTGCTCACGGGGCAGGCCGCCGACCCGGCCCTGGTGCTGCCGTGGTGGCGGCTCGGCCTGGTGGCCATGGCGTTGCTGGTGGCGGTCGCCGTCGTGGTGCCGATCGAGTCGGCACTGCGGCGCCGTCGGCGGCTGAGCGAGGTGCTGCGCGCGGGCGACGGATAGCCGGCGCCCGGTGGGCGATCAGCTGTCGGACGGTGGTTCGGCGGTGGGGGCGAGGCCGAGAAGGCGGTCGAGCAGTTGGTGCATGTGAGCGCGGAAGCGCCGCAGTGCGTCGGGGTCGTCGGGGCGGCGGCGTTGTCCTGTCGTGTCGAGGATCCCGCTCACTGAGAACCCCTGGATGCACCAGACCAGCGTGTACGTGGTGAGCTGCGCGTCGGCGTGTACGGGCGCCGCCAGGGCGGTGATGCTGTCGACGGCGTACTGGGCCAGCGGCTGAGCGGAGAGCGACTCCAGCTCTTCGATGTCGCTGGCGTCGGAGAGCCACCGGTGCATCCACAGCGCGGGAACCTCGGGATGCTCGACGCACAGGTCGATGTAACCGTCGATGAAGCGGTGTAGGGCGGCCGGCCGCTCCTGGGGTGTGGCGGCCGTCAGTTCGCCGGCTCTCTTGTCGATGACGGCCGAGAGGTCCTGCTGAGCGCGCTCCATGACCGCCAAGTAGAGGTGGCGTTTGGTGGGGAAATACGGGGTGATGGCGGCCGTGGTCAGCCCGGCGGCCTCACCGATTTGACCGACGGAGACGCCGTCGTGGCCGAGCGCGGCGAACAGCCTGGTCGCCACCCGCAGGATCAGTTCCCGCTCGTTCTCTTCTGGAGAGGCCATGGACGCGACCATAGGACCGCGCTGCCGCCCGGCCTACCGCTCGATCGGCAAGCGCGGGTAAAAGTCCGAGCTGCGGAGCGGGGTGCCCGCTGTACAGGCATTTAAGGGACGTCAGGGGATATTTCGGGAAAATTGAAAGAAGTGTGAAGAGGAGGCGGGGCTTCGGCGGAATAGAGGTGTACCCCACAGAAGGGACACCATGCGAATGGCCGCTCCCCCGGACGTGCCTGTGACAGACGATGACGCCGCGCTCATCGAGCGGTCATGGCACCACCCGGAAGCGTTCGCCGTGCTCTACGACCGCTACTTCGAAGAGATACACCGGTACGTCTCCGGACGTCTCGGCACCCAGATCGCCGATGATCTGGCCGCCGAGACGTTCCTGGTGGCGTTCAGGAAACGGCAGACGTTCGACTCCGCTCGCGGTGCCGTACGGCCTTGGCTGTACGGGATCGCCACCAACCTGCTCGCTCAGCATCGAAGGAGCGAAACGCGCAGGCTGGAGGCTTTTCAGCGGGCACCTGCCGGCGAAGTGGCGGACGACGGGCACGAGGACAGGGTGACGGCGAGAGTGGCCGCCGCGAACGCACAGGGGCGGCTCGCGACAGCGCTTGGACGTCTCTCCGCCGGTGATCGCGACGTGCTCCTCCTCGTCGCGCTCGCCGACCTCACCTATGAGGAGGTCGCGCAGACGCTCGACATTCCGTTCGGAACCGTCGGCTCCCGGCTCAACCGGGTGCGTAAGAAGCTCCGCAGAGCCTTGGGCGGCGTCAATCCGATGATCGGAGGGTTCGATGGATGAGCTGAACGACCGCCCGGACGAGCTGGCCGCCGTACGCGATCTCCTCTCGATGCCCGGTCCTTCGTCCGAGGTCGTCGACTCCGGCCGGGCCAGGCTGCAGGCGGCTCTGACGGCGCCACCTCAACGAGTACCGGCGCGAAGAGTACGGTCGCGGTGGTGGGCGCCGGTCCGTAACGGGTTGATCGGGGCGGCGTCGGCGGTCGCGCTGGCACTCGCCGTGGCCGTGCCCTCGAACTCGCTGATCGACCTCTCGCCCGTTCCGGCCGTGTCCGCCTCCGCTCCGCCGACCGCCAGGCAGATCCTGCTCGCCGCCGCGATCGCGATGGCCACGGCGCCGTCCGACGGCGCCTACTGGCGCACCAGCGTCGTGACCGGGCAGCTGATCCTCTCTCCCGATCGCCGGTACGTCGTCAAGCGCCAGTCCACCCGCCAGACCTGGCTCGCCAGGAAGAACAGTGCGCGGGATCGCTGGACCGGCCGGTACCTCGGCGCGCGACCGGCGACACCCCAGGACGAGGCCGCGTGGCGAAGCGCCGGGTCGCCGAGCCGCTGGCAGTACCCGGCGGACGTGACCGGCCTGGGCCGCGTTTCCCCGCAGGCGCTGGTGGAGGCGGCACCCGGTCCGCCGCAGGGCGGGCCGCACCGCGTCGGATGGCGGAACGCGGACGGCATCCTGACCAAGCAGCTGGTCAGTTGGACGGCCCTGAGTACGATCCCGAGCGACCCCACGGCGCTCCGCGCCTTCCTCGTGACCCACATCGCCCGGGAGAACGGCGCGTATGTCGGGCGCGAGATGGAAGCCGAGCTGCGCGAGAGCTGCCTGGAGATCATCACCGGGCTGCCGGTCTCGCCCGAGGTGCGTGCCTCGGCGTACCAGATCCTGGCCTCGATGCCCGGCATGAAGCCGGAGGGCGCGGTCACCGACCCGCTCGGCCGGGCCGGTCAGGCCCTGAGCTACCAGGTGATGAGGGACGGCCGGATCAGCGACGAGCGGCTCGTCATCGAGGCGGAGAGCGGGCTGCCGCTGGCCACGGAGACGAGGAGCGTCAGCCGGGTGGCCGACGGCCGGGACGTCGAAACTGGCTCTTTCATCGCATATCAGCAAATCGGATGGACGGACGAAGGGCCCGCGCAGTGACAACCTTCACTTTGGACGACGTGCGTACGCTGACCTACAAGGCGCGGGACGCCTGGTGGACGGTGTTCCTGGTCGATCCGCTCGCCGGTCGTCTGGTGGTCGGCCTGGCGAACCGTACCGCCATCACGCCGAACCAGATCACCTGGGGCGCCTTCTTGCTGGGGCTCGGCTCGGCGGGCTGCTTCCTGATGGCCGACGGTTGGGCATGGCTGGCCGTCGGCGCCGTTCTGTATCACCTGAGCTTCGTGCTGGACTGTGTGGACGGCAAGATCGCCCGGCTCAAGGGCACCGGCACCGTGCTGGGCGGCTGGCTCGACTACGTCTTCGACCGCATCCGGGTCCTCACCTGCGCCCTGGCGCTCATGTGGGGGCGCTTCGAGAGCACCGGTGAGGAGTTCTACCTCGTCCTCGGCATGCTCGTCGTCTTCCTCGACATGCTCCGGTACGTCGACGCGCTCCAGATCGCGAAGGTACGCCGCCAGATGCGCCGCAAACTGGACGAGGCGATCGAGCAGGTCACCGGCGTCCCGGCCGTTCGGTTGGAGAAGCCGGACCTGGAAGAGACGGGTCTCGACTCAGGAGAGATCCGCTCCGCCGACTCGGTTGACCTGCAGCAGAACTTCCGTGCCCACTTCGCCTGGTACATCCACATCCGCGACTGGCTGCGCGACCACCGCGTCCGAGCTCATCTGATCAGCGGTATCGAGTTCCAGATGGCGGTGTTCATCGTCGGCCCGCTCACCGGGTGGATCGTGCCGGTGACCGTCGGCACGGCGGCCCTCCTGCTGGTCTTCGAGGCCGCGATCATGTTCAAGCTCTACCTGTCCTCGCGGGACCTCACCCGGGCACTGGCGAAGATCCGCTCTCGGCCCACGGCACCGGTGGCTCAGCCGCAGGGCTAGCGCGTGAACCCCCGCCCCCGATCGCCCGATACCGGTGTCCCTCGGTCGGCGTCGACTCGTCTGTGCGGCATGGGATGTGGGCCGCGTGGGATGCCGCCGGTTGGGGCCATCCGTGGACGGAGTAGACACCTCGGTCGGGACACTCGATCGGGCAGTTGTCGGGTGCGGGGGGAGGTGCGGGCCGTGGGATGAACCGGCCCGCTCAGAAAGGGGTGCGGCGGCGCGGGGCTCGTAGGTTCATCCAGCCACCGGAAAAGTGGGAAAGTGCCGGTTTTGGGGGCGGCGATGCGGAAGGCGGGGCATCCCTCATGATTCGGCCAGTGCGACGGCCCTTTCCAGGACGCGCCGGGCATTCTGCGGCGAACGTCTGCCCAGGCCGCAGGCGGGGGAGACGTCCACCGTACGAGACAGGATGCTCTCCACCATGCGGAGGATCTTCCGCTGGTCATCCACTTCCTGAGCCTCGTGGACGAGGCCGGCGGCGAACCTGATGTCCGGAGGCATCGCGGCGAGGGATTCCAGACCCTGGTAGAAGCCAGGTTCCAGTGGCGGCGGCTGGTCGCCCGCCGCGAGCGGGACGTGGACGTACTCCAGCGGGCGGCCTTGCGGCCAGGACCGTAGGAGCGCGTTGAGCATGGACACCACAGGCGTCACGGTGGGTAATCGCTTCAGGGCCTTGTTGTTGAGGTCGCCGACGCACAGGTGAACGCCGAAGCGAGCGTCCGGCGGCGCGGTGGCGACCTGCTTCACCATGCCGTGGACCAGCGTGCGCGCCGTCGCCGTCCGCAGCGGCTTCGGAACGCCCGCCACCATGACCAGCTCGACGGGCACCTCAAGCTGGAACAGTACGTCTTGGCCGCCCCACCCGGCGATCTCCCGGATCTCACGGGCGAGCGCCTCCCGGAAGAGCAGGCGGTGGGTGAACGCCCTCGCCGGGCCGAAAGCGAAGAGCGCGAGGTCCAGGTCGCCGGGGATCCCGACCTGGAACGACGCACCGTCAAGACGGTGTGACACGCGGATCTCCTTGAACACCTCGTAGCCTTCCCCGGCGGCGGCCGCGTGGCCGAGGCGCAAGGAGCCGGAGCTGAGCCGGTGTCCGCGCTTCACCCTGAAGACAGGGCGGTTGTCGTAGCCGGACCAGTCGCCGTCGGTCCGCAGTTCGACGTCCGGATGCTCCCGGAGACCGTCGATGATGTGCGTGATCCAGTTGCGGCGGGCACCGACCTCCCCGTCCGCCAACGCCCGTAGATACGGGCCCGCCACGTCCGCCACGATCGTCATGGCCTGGCGGGTGTCGGCTGCCGGATAGCTGCCGACGAGATGGATGTGGCGGCTTGGCATGCGTCCCTCCTCACCGGTCCGCCGCCATGGGGCAGCGGCCTCGAAACCGTGTTCCACGCCCCGAGTGTGATGAGTACGGACCGTCCGGTCGAGTGGCCGCGGCTCGACGGCTGAGAGCGCCTTACCGGCAGGTCGGTCAGGGCGCGGTCACCCGAACGTCCAGGAACACCGGCCGCTTGTCCGGGAACAGCTCCTGGCCCCGCGCATCGGTCATCTTCCAGTAGATGCGGCAGTTGCCGGGCTTGTCCGGAGCGCGGACCTGTACCGCGATGTCCGCGGTCCGGCCAGGCGCGGTCGGCGGGATGGGCACCGTTTCGGGGGATCGGCAGGGCCCGGTGTTGATCCGAGCCAGACGCCTGCCCGCCCAGGACGTGGTCCCGATGTTGCGGATCCGCCATACCTTCTTGAACGACGAGCCCGGTCGCACTTCCGAGCCGTCCGGGTACGTGATGTCACCCACGAATTCGGAGTCATCCTTCGCGGGCGTGCGCACCGGGGGATCATCCTGGCCCGCGGTCGTCGAGAAGTAGAAGCCGGTCAGGCCGACCATGATGATCGCCACCGCGATGATCGAGCTGACGAGGACGCGGTTCCGCCGCGCGGACGGCGCGGGAGCCTGGACGCCTTCGGCGGTGGCGGTCGGCGGCGCTGGTGCGGGCTCGTCGTCGAGCGCCGTGTCGACAGCCCCGCCGTCGTCGTGCGCTGTGTCGACCGCTTTCGCGCGCTCCCAGAGCTCCCGCCACTCCCGCTCGGTCTCCTCGGGATCACGCTCCAGCCGATCAACCGCGAGGACCCGGACGAACTCCCACGCGGTCTCCCAACTCGGCAACTTCCGCCCCTGGGCGGCGCTGGCCAGCGACGATTTCGAGGCCGCCGCGCCGAGCCGAGCGGACATCTCGGCGTACGAGGGATCGCCCGCTTCCTCTTTCAGTTTCAGTAGCCGGTCGGCGAAGGCTCCCACCGCACCCGAATCCGGATCAGGACGTATCGGCTGCCGTCCCCGACGCTTACGATCCTGAGCCTGCACCCCGGCCCCACTTCCCCCCGTTCACTCTTCCTCCGTTCACTCGCGATGCTGCCGACGCCTCCGCATCTGGCAGTGCCTTCCCAAAATATCTGACGCGACAAGTCAACGATCAGTTCAGATCACCGCAGGTCGACGCCCAGGCGTGATTTGTCCAATGTCCAGCGTCGGCCCCATGGAGCGGCCTTGGACAAAGATCGCTGGCCGGCCCCGTCCTCCTGATGGCATCGTGGCGGAGGTTCCTCGGCGAACACACCCGCGCGGCACCGGCGCCCCCCAAGCGCATCTCTCCTAAGCGCGTTGTCCTCAGCTGCCTCGCCTCAGCGAAGTGACCGCATCACTCCAGAAGAGAAGGAGATCTCTCATGTCCACCCGTTCCCGTATGGCGAGCCTGCGTACCCGAGTCGCCGTCGTCGCCGCCTCATCCGTCGTCGTCGCCGGACTCGGCGTCGGCCTTGGCGCCGCTCCTGCGGCGGCGGACGTCCATCGCGGTGTCAGCGGCTGCTTCGCCTGGTCCTGGGGAGACGGCAACAGCTCCGTGACGGTGTACTGGCACAACAGGTGCGGCAACAAGCGCAAGTTGAAGATCAAGTACAGCCTCGGCTGGACGTACAAGAACTACACAGCGGTGGTCAAGTCCGACGGGAAGGGCCACAAGAGGTTCCAGACCGCTTCGATCGTGTCCATCAAGGACGGGGGCCGCGCTTAGCCTGCGGGGGCAGGCGCTTGGGGGTGCGGCGCGGACACGCGCCGCACCCCCAAGCCCGCCGATCAGCCGAAAGTACGCCTGATTTCCGGACGATCGGCCAGATCAGAACGGGCCGTTCTATCGATGAGCCGCCACCGCCTCGATCCGCACAATCGGGGTTATGAGCGACGAGATCACGACGGTACGCCCCCCGTTCCGGCAATCCTCTCAAGGCAGCAGGCCGACGGATGATCGGCGCAGAGCTCCGCGCGCAGGGTGGCTCGTGCCCGCCGGGCTGATCCTGCTCAGCGCCATTCCCATGGCCGCCGGTGCCTTCCGCCTGACCCAGCTGGCCGGCGGTGCGGCGATCACGCCGGAGAACGCTCGGTTCTTCGCGATGCCCCTGCCCGTGGTGCTGCACATCATCAGCGTCAGTGTGTACAGCCTTCTGGGGGCGTTCCAGTTCGCCTCCGGGTTCCGCCGCCGGAGGCCGGGATGGCATCGCGTCGCCGGGCGGGTGCTGGTGCCATGTGGATTCGTCGTAGCGCTGACGGGTCTGTGGATGACCCTGTTCTATCCCCGCCCTGTGGGGGATGGCGATCTCGTCACCGCTTTCCGGCTCGTGTTCGGCACGGCCATGTTCCTGTCCCTCGGCCTCGGCCTCGGCGCGATCCGGCGGCGGGACTTCGCCCGGCACCGCGCCTGGATGATACGCGGGTACGCGATCGCACTGGGTGCGGGGACGCAGGCGCTGACCCACCTGCCGTGGTTCCTGTTCTTCGGCACACCTGGCGAGCTGCCCAGGGGGCTGCTCATGGGCGCCGGGTGGGTGATCAACGTCGCCGTGGCCGAATGGATCATCCGTAGGCGACCGGCCAATCCGCGCCGCGCCGCGCGGCCGACCGGCGATCGCCGTGTGTCTCCGTAGGAGAGCCGGGTTAGTTCTTGATGCGGTTGGTCTCATACGCCCACATGGCGATCTCGACGCGATTGCGGGCACCGAGTTTGGCCATCAGGCTAGCGATGTGGGATTTGACGGTGCTGAGGGAAATATGCAGCTGGTCGGCGATCTCGCTGTTGGTCCGGCCACGTGCCACGGTGGTCAGGATCTGTTCTTCTCGGTCGGTGAGCGCCTCGATGGGGTGGACCGGTGGTGCGGCGGGCCCGGTGCGGGTGAAGGCCCCGAGTAGTCGTGCGGTGATGCTCGGGGCGATGAGCGCGTCGCCGTTGGCGGCGGCGTGGACGGCCTGGGAGAGCAGGTCGGCGCCGGCGTTCTTGAGCAGAAAACCCCGGGCGCCGGCCCTCAGGGCGGCGTAGACGTACTCGTCCAGGTCGAACGTGGTGATGACGACGACAGCCAGAGGGTCCTCGACGGTCGGTCCGGCCAGGGAGCGGGTGGCTTCGATGCCGTCAAGGACGGGCATGCGGATGTCGAACAGGCACACGTCGGGGCGTAGGCGCCGGGCGAGCTCGACGGCTCGCCGCCCGTCGGCGGCCTGGCCGATGACCTCGATGTCCGGCTGGGCGTCGAGGATCATCATGAGGCCGGTGCGGACGATCTCCTGGTCGTCGGCGACGATCACGCGAATGCTCATGGGGCCGATCCGGTTCGAGGGAGTTTTCGAGGGAGTTTTCGAGGGAGTACGGCGGTCACGCTCCAGCCCCGATCGGGGTTCGGGCCGGCGACGCAGGTGCCGCCGAGCAGGTCGGCGCGTTCGATCATGCCGATGAGCCCGTAGCCCGGCGACGCGGCCGGGCGGATGAGGCTGCCGTCGCCGTCGTCGCTGACGCGCAGGTGCACCGAGGTGTCGTCGGCGGTCAGGCGGACCTGGATGCGGGTGGCGTGACGCGCGTGGCGCCGGGCGTTGGTGACCGATTCCTGGGCCAGGCGGTAGATCGCGGCACCGACCGAGGGGGGCAGATCGTCGACGTCGCCCGAGATCTCCACGTCAACGGAGGGACCGGAGCCGCCTGGCCCGGCGAGCTGCCGGAGATCGGCGACGCGCCGCCCGGGCGCCAGACCGGCCGGCTGGTCGCGGCGTAAGACGCGCACCATGGCGCTCATCTCGGCCAAGGCGCGCGCCGCCTCAGCCTCGATCACCTGCAGCGCCTCGGTCGCGGCGCTCGGCCGCGACGCCGAGGTGGCCAGACCGGCCTGCGCGCGGATGGCCATCGCCGAGACGTGATGAGCGATGGTGTCGTGCAGGTCGCGGGCCAGCTGTTCGCGTTCGAGCAGCTTGACCTGGTCGAGCTCGCGCATCCTGGCCTTGGCCCGGTAGCGGAAGGCCACGCCCAGGGCGCCCACCAGGAACACCACGGTGACCCCGCCGACCGCATCGCTGGGACCGGGGTAGTCGGAGACCGTCGAGAAGAAGATCTTGACCAGGATGATCGTCGACCCGATCACCGCCTCGCGTCCGGATCCCCACCGGAACAACGAGTAGGCCAGCAACAGCAGAAACGCCATGGTGTACGTCTCTGGCGAGTAGCCGCCCGTCAGTAAGGGGACCGGGGTCATGGCGCCGAAGGCGATCACGATCATCAGCAGCGGCCGGCTGCGGCGCCACAACAACGTCGTCGCCAGCCCGACAGTGACGATCACCGAGAGGGCCCGCCACGGAAGATCCGGCCGCAGCACTCCTTCGAGCACCGCGACCGCCACCAACACCCCTACCAGCGCCCAGTCCCGCCACCCCCGCGGCGCGGGGTTGGGAGGGCGGGGCTCGTCCCACACCGAACGAATGAGACCGCGCACAGAGTCATGGTACGTGCGAGGGCTTGGTCAATCCTCGTCCGCGGGGAGGGCGAAGAGGCGGATGTACAAAGGGCGGGCGTCCGGGGGCGCGTCCTCGGCGCGGTGGCTGTACCTCAGGAGCAGGGCTATGTACTCCTCGTAGAACGAGGCGAACTCCTGCTTCGTCATTCGGCCCAAGCCGCGTGATGCCTTCGCCCAGTCCGGGTCGCGGTGGTAGGCGGCGGGGAAGCGTTCGAAGAGTACGCGGTCCTCGTCCATGCCGATCCGGTGGAATTCGGCCAGCACCGGGCGGTCCTCGGGGGCGAGTTGGTCCGGTGTGGGCAGGCGCATGTCCCTCGGGGCGTCGGGGGCGCGGCGCCACCAGCGCTCCCGGCCGGTCGAGCGTTCGGGGATCTCCTCGATGAAGCCGTACTTCTCCAGCTGGCGCAGGTGGTAGCTGGTCGTGCCGGTCTTGGCGTCGAGGAGCTCGCCGAGGGTGGTCGAGGTCGCGGGGCCGTGCACGTTGAGGTGGCGCAGCATGAGCCGGCGCATCGGATGGGCGAGAGCCTTGAGCCTCGCCGGGTCGTCGAGCGTGAACGCCTCGTCATCCTTCATGAGGAGCAGCCTAGTCCTTCTACAGAATGATATCTGCAGAGAAGTCTTTGCCGAGATGTCTCTGCAGAGTAGCTTCGGCATATGAGACGGATTCTTGCTGGAGCGGCGGCAGTGGCCATGGCCCTGTGCCTGCTCGTCCCGCCGGCTGTCGCGGTGGCCGAACCCTCCCCGCTCGCCGTACCCCCTGATCTGAGCGCGACCGAGGTGGGCTTCCGGGGTGGCGGCGGGCTCGCCCTGCACGGCACGGTGCTGACCCCGGCTGGGGCGAAGGCCGACCGGCCGGGGATCGTGCTGGTGCACGGCGCCGGCACCGGAACGCCCCGTAAGCAGCTCCTGGGTGAGGCGGTCGAGTTCGCCCGCAGAGGGCTGTCGGTGCTGATCTACGACAAGCGATCAGTGGGCTACTCGCTCTTCACCCGGTCCTATTCGCAGCTGGCCGACGACGCGCTCGGCGCCGTGGCCGCGCTACGTACGCAGCCGGGCGTGGATCCGGCGAAGGTCGGGCTGTGGGGGCTCAGCGAGGGCGGCTGGGTGGTGCCGATCGCGGCCTCTCGCTCGAAGGAGGTCGCCTTCATCGTGCTCGTGGGCGCCAACGGGCTGGCGCCGTTGCGGCAGCAGACCTGGGCGGTGGCGGCCGGGCTGCGGAAGGCGGGGGTGTCGGGGTCGCTCGTCGAGCGGGCCGAGCCCAAGCTGTACACGGCGATCGCCGACGGCGGCATGTTCCCCGAGCCCTACTACGATCCCGCGCCGACCATCGCCAAGGTACGCCAGCCCGTTCTCGGCATCTGGGGCACCAACGACCTGCTGACCCCGCCCAAGGAGACCCCGCCGGTGTTCGCCAGGGCGCTCGAAGCGGGCGGGAATCGGCACTACACCTTCCAGTTCTTCCCCGATGCCGATCATGCCGCCCACCAGACCCCTGACGGCGGCGTCACCCGGCTGAAGGAGCTCGCCCCCGGTTACGCCGATCTGGTCGGCTCCTGGGTGAAGGACGTGACCGGCGGAAAGCTGCCCACGGCTCAGACGCATGGACCGGTCCCCACGCAGGCGTCGCTGACCATCCCGATGGACCCTCCGGCCTGGTGGGAGTCGGCCTTTATGCAGGTCGTGGCCTTGCTGGTGTTCCTGGTCGGGTTCGGGGCCTACCCGGTGGTCGCGCTGGTGCGGCGTCTTCGCCGTGCTTCCCAGGCGCCGGTGTCCAGGGCCGCCCGGCTGGTGAGCGCGGGCGGGTCCGGGGTGGTGCTGGGGGCGTTCTCCTACCTGTTCTACGTGGTCATGACCGGTGGCAAGCTGGCCGCTCCCGGGCCCATGGTCGCGGGTCATCCGGTGATCTGGCTGGCGCTGCAGCTCCTCGCGGTGGCCTGCGTGGTCGCCACCTTCCGTACGGCGCTGGCCTGGCGCCGGGTCCGCGCCACGGTGGCGAGAGGAGAGAGGGTACGGCTCGGACTCCTGCTCGCCGGTGGGGCGGTGTTCCTCCCGTGGGCCCTCTACTGGGGGCTGCTGCTTCCGTGAGGGGCGGTTCGCCATTCGATGTCCTTTTCCTTAACGTCCTGTTCCGCGCCGCGTACCCAGGTCACGTAAAGCGATGGGCGTCCGGGCCGGGTCACCTCGAACCGATAGGCGTCCGGCATGTCGACCCGCCGGACGCTCTCGGCGCCGTCGAGGCGTGCGGCCAGCTCGGCGAAGGCGTCCGCGCTCGGATGACGGGCACCGAGCGTCTCGCCGTCCGACTCCAGCAGTACGAACTTCGAGAACATCAACTGCAGCAGCTCGAGATGGTCCGCGGGCTCGTGCGGGTCGGGGCCGAGCTGCCAGCAGACCGTGCGCCGCACACCGCAGGACATCGCCAGGAGGTTGCGCACCACGAGGTCGCGCGCGTTGATCCGGTGCCGCTCGGCCTCCAGCTCCGGCGGGCAGCCCGTCATGAACATCTGCAGGGCGGGCGGCAGCTCGCTCATCCGCGCGTACAGCCGCTCCATCGCCTCCCGGGCGGGCGCGGCCGACACCCGGCCTGACCTGAAGTCCTCGGTCGTGAACGTGTGCCAAGGGGTCATGGCGCCGGAGTTCATGACGTCGGCCAGGTGCTCCATCACCTCCGGATACTGGAAGAGGAGGGGGCCGTTGTACTCGCCGGCCAGGATGGGCTTCTCGGGGCCGTACGAGCGCATCACGGTGCGGATGTCGTCGATGGTGTCGGGAATCAGGTACGGGTCGCCGTACAGGTGGATGTCGAAGACGTCGTAAGCGCCCTCGGCGACGAGCCGCAGGAAGAAGTCCCGCTCCTCGTCGGGGGGCTCGGGGGCGGGGAAGACGCCGGGCGGGCAGCCACCGAGCACGACGTCGGCCTGGGAGTCGGCGCTCTTGACCGCCCGGTGGAAGAGGGCCAGCAGGTCGAGGTACTCGGTGGCGGTGCCGCCCCAGAACAGCGGGATGCACGGCTCGTTCTCGCACTGCCAGTAGCGCACGCGGCCCGCGCAGTGCGTCACCAGGGCGCGCAGCATCGCCTCGTACGCGGCGGGGTCGGTGGGCGGTGAGCCGGGGAGCAGGTCGGTCGACCTGGTCGAGCCCCAGGGCGAGGCCGCGCAGATCATGAACCACAGCTCGGTGTCGTCGTCGACCTGGTCCAGGACCGCGTCCACCGCGCTCCAGTCGTACTGGCCCGGTTCGGGTTCGAGCTGCGACCAGTAGAAGAACACGCGCAGCAGTCCGGCGCCGAGGTCGCGGGCCTGCGGGGCGAAGATGTCGGGCTTGGCGACCAGGCCGTACTGGATGCTGCGGACCACGCCCATCCGGATGCTGTCGGTCGATGTCATGAGCTGTCCCTTCGGAGGAAGTCGTCCTCCGACGATGGCGCCGCCCGCTGGTAGGTCGCTGTTGTCCCGCTGTCACGTCACTGGTGGCGGGCCCGCGGCCGGGCTTCGGACCCGGCCGCAGGTCATGAGGTCAGCCGGAAGAGACGTTCAACGCCGTACGCAGGAACTCCAGCTGGTGCCGCAGCAACCCCTCCACAGCCGCCTCGGCGGTCGGCATGTGCGTGGCCCCCGACAACGGGAGCACCTGGTGCGGACGGCCCGCCGCCAGCAGCGCCGCCGACATCCGCAGGGTGTGCGCGGCCACCACGTTGTCGTCCGCCAGGCCGTGCACCAGCAGCAACGGGCGGCGCAACCGGGCCGCGTCGCCGATGGGCGAGGAGCGCTCGTAGTTCTCCGGTTCCTCGTCCGGATGGCCCAGGAACCGCTCCCGCCAGTGGGTGTCGTACAGCCGCTGGTCGCTCGGCGCCGCCCCCGAGACGGCGGCGTGGAACACCTCCGGCATGCGCAGCACCGCCGCCGCCGCGAGCGTGCCGCCGTAGCTCCAGCCGCGGATGCCCACCCGGTCCAGGTCGAGGTCGGGGCAGTGCTCGGCGGCCGCCCGCAGCGCCACGACCTGGTCTTCGAGCGGCGCGGTGAGCGTGTCGCCATGGACGGTCTTGTCCCAGGCGGGGCCGCGTCCCGGAGTGCCACGGCCGTCCGCCGTCACCACCGCGAACCCGTGCTCGGCGAACCACTGCGACTCGGCCAGCCACCAGTGCCGGGCCCGGGTCACCAACTGCATCGCCGGTCCCGCGTACGGCGCCATCAGCACCGGCAGCGGACCGGAGCCCGGCCGATGCCAGGAGGGCAGCAGCAACGCGGTACGGATCTCCCGCTCACCCGCCCGCAACCACGTGACACGCGGGACGATCAGCGGCTCGGCCTGGAGCGAGGCGATCTCCACGTCGGGCCGCCCGTCACGCACCACACGGAAGGAGTGGCCGGCCTCGGTATGGGAAGTGAGCAGCAGTGCGCCGCCCTCCCGCCGGCCGGTGTGCAGCCCTGGCCCGTCGCTCAGCCGTACGGGACCGCGCTCCGCGTCATATGTCCACAGGTGTTGCTCGGTGGGTTCGTCATTCGCAGTGAAGAGCACGGATTCGCCGGAGACGTTAACGATCGAGCGGATCTGCAGCCCTTCGGGAGTGACCGGACGGCCGTCCACGAGCAGCCGCCGGGTCCCGTCCAGGTCGGCGGTGTGCACCAGCGCACCGGATGCCGTCCGTGCGGGCGTGCCCGCGATGAGCTGGACCCAGGCGGCATCGCGCTGCTCGTGGAGCGGCTTCGTCAGTCCCGTGTCCGGATCGGCGGCCAGCACCCGCAGCGTGCGCTGGTCCCGGCTCTGCACGCTGATCAGCGGGCCATGGGCGTCCCAGCCGGCGGTGGCCACGTACTCGTACGCGGCCCGGTCCCAGCGCACCTCCACGGAGCCGCCGTCGAGGTCGAGCACGTGCAGGGTGACCTCGGCGTTGGCCGTCCCGGCCGCCGGGTAGGCGATCTCGCGAGGCGGCCGGGACGGGTTGGCGGGATCGGCGATCCACCAACGCTGTACGGGACGGTTGTCGACCCTGGCGGCCAGCAGCCGGGTGCCGTCGGGCGACCACCAGTAGCCGCGCGTCCTGTCCATGGATTCGGCCGCCACATGCTCGGCCAGCCCCCAGACCACCTCTGGGTCCTCGGGCACGGCCAGCCGCCGGTCACGCCCGTCGGCAAGTTCGACGACGTGCAACGCGCCACCGGTCACGTAGGCGACCCGGCTCCCGGTCGGATCGGGCCGGGGATCGACCACCGGCCCGGCGGTGGGCACGGGCCGCGCCTCGCCGCCGTCGATGTGCACCGCCCACAGCCGCCCGTCGACGGCGAAGGCGATGGTACGTACGGCTGCATCGGCCGCATAGGCGACGACCCCGGTCGCCCGCTCCCGAGCCCGCTCCCGCCGAATCCGCTCCGCCTCGGGAACGGCCCCGTCCGCCCCGAGCGTCTCCGGCGCGACGACCAGCCGCTCACCCATCTCGTCGGCGACCCACAGACAGCTGCCCCGATCCTCACCTCCGCGAGTCCGGAGGTATACGACCCGATGGCCATCGGGCGACAGAGTGAAGGCCCGGGGCACCCCGAGCGAGAACCGCTGGGTACGGGCGAATTGACGTGGAAATCCCTTGGTATCCATAAAGGGACTATGCACCGGACTACCAGGGGAACGGTGGGGGAGTGAAGTGCGCGGGGAGACTCACCGGCGCCGGGGATCGATCGATCCAGTAGATACTTTAGCAGGTCAGATGTTGACGGAGAGCTCCCACAGACGCGCGGCGGACTCCGGGTCGAGGGCGTAGGAGGCGACTCCGTGGCGGGCCGAGTGCGCGTCGTTCGGCAGCGCCTCGTTGCAGTCCTCGAAGTAGCGGCCGGTGACGCCGTCGAGCAGCGGCGACGCGGCGGCGAGCACCGACGTGGCCGCTCCCTGCTCCGTCGTCTTCCATGTGACGTCCGCGCCGGAGGAAGAGGCGGCGGCGCGCAGCCGGTCGAGCTCCTCATCGGAGACGTACCGCTGGAGGTTCGTACGGATGCCGCCCGGCATCAGCGCGTTGACGGTGATCCCGTCGTCCGCCCAGCGCCGGGCCGCCTCCACCGCGAACAGCACGTTCGCCGTCTTGGACTGCCCGTACGCCGACCACGGGTCATAGGCGCGCGCACGGAAGTTGATGTCCTCGAAGACGACCGGGGAGCGCAGGTGCGCGGTGGAGCTGACCGAGACCACCCGGGCGCCGTCGGCCGCCGCGAGCGCGGCGTGCAGGCCGGTGGCCAGGGCGAAGTGGCCGAGATGGTTCGTGGCGAACTGGAGCTCCCAGCCGTCCGGGGTGTGCGCCTCGGGGCAGGCCATCACGCCGGCGTTGTTGACCAGCATGTGCAGCGGGCCTTCCCAGGCGGTCACGAACGACGTGACCGTGCCGCGGTCGGCGAGGTCCAGCGGGGCGACGAAGATCTGCTTGTTGCCGGTGGTCGCGGTGATGTCGGCGGCGGTCGCGGCGCCCGCGTCGAGGTCGCGCACGGCGAGAGTCACCTCCGCGCCGACCGCCGCGAGCGCGCGGGCGGTCTCGACGCCGATGCCGGACGCCCCGCCGGTGACGATGGCCCGCCGGCCGCTGAGATCGACGCCTTCCAGCACCTCGGCCGCGGTCGATCGGGCGGTGAACGGGGTGGTGATGCGGGTGTTCGCAGTCATGATTCCCAGTCCTGTCAGGGATGCGGTGGGAGAGCTCCAAACGGTAAGATATGAACCGGAGGAGCCTCCAATTAGCTCCGACTGTATTCGGAGTCTCCTCCGTTTGGCAAATCTCGCCCCCGAAATCCACAGGAGTCACCGTGCAGGCCGGATCCCGACCGCTGCGCGCCGACGCGCGCCGCAACCGCGATCGGCTGCTCGACGCCGCCGTACGCGCCTTCTCCCACGAGGGCCCCGAGGTGACGCTCGACGCGATCGCCAAGGACGCGGGCGTCGGCATCGGTACGCTTTACCGGCATTTCCCCACTCGCGAGGCGCTCGTCGAGGCCGCGTACCGCAACGAGCTCACCAGGCTGTGCGAGGCCGCGACGAGCCTGCTGCGCACGATGCCGCCCGACCAGGCGACCCGCGCCTGGATGGATCGCTTCGTCGACTACATGACGACCAAGCGCGGCATGGCCGACGCGCTGCGCGCGGTCATCGCGTCCGGCGGCAACCCGTTCGCGGAGAGCCGCGACCGGATGGTCGGCGCGATCGGGTCGCTGCTGGCCGCCGGGGCCGCCGCGGGGACCGTGCGCTCGGACGTCGAGCCGGACGACGTGCTCGCCGGCCTGGGCGGCGTGGCGCTGGTCGTCGGCGAGGACGAGCAGCGCGACCGGACGGGCCGCCTGCTCGACCTGCTGATGGACGGCCTGCGCTACCGCCGCGACGCCCAGCCCTGACGCGCCCTGCTCGCGCTCCCGGGAGGACCTGAGCCGCCGCTAGAGGCTCGCTATTTCACGCTGATCTTCGTCATCATCCCCATCCCACGGTGATTGTCCACCGGGCACCACAGGTCGTACGTCCCCTTCTTCAGGGTGACGGAGAGCTTCGTCGTCTTTCCGCCCGGGATGATGCTGGAGGTCGAGTCGACCCCGGGCCCCTTGATCGACAGGCCGTGCGGAGCGGTCCCCGCGTTGTGGATCGTGAAGGTGTAGGCCCCTGGCTTGAAGGCGTTCGTCGAGAGCGTGAGAGAGAACTCCCGCTCGGTCACGGTGACAGACGTATCGCGAGCCGCGGTCGTACCCGCGCCGACCGTTGTCAGCGTCAGCGCGGCGGCCACGAGCCCGATCACCAGACGGGGCGCACTTCTGGAACGAATCGCAGCGGACATGATCGCCAACCCTTCATCGCGGCATCGATGTCAGCCATGGCAGTCTCCGTATGCCCGGACCCGCGTAACGCCAGTCCCGCGGGCGTGCCGCCATCATTTGACCTTGTCACCGGCGTCAACGTTTATCGTCGATCCCCCACCACCGACGAACGGACGCCCCGGCATGAGCACGGACCGCGACACTCTTCTCGAGTACGACCAGAGCTTCTTCGACGCCTTGGTGGCCAACGACCTCGACCGGCTGACGGAGCTGCTGGCGGACGACTTCCTCCTGGTGGGGGTCGAAGACGGGGCGGTCGCCACCAAGCAGGTCATCCTTGATCTCGTGGCGTCCGGGTCCCTCCGGTTTCCCCGGATCGACTCGTTTCCCGGCGAGGCGATCGTCCGTTTCCATGGGAAGGTGGGCATCGTCGTGGGACGTACCGGCATGAACTTCACCAGCCCCGAAGGCGCCACGTTCAGCGCCGGGAGCCGCTACACCCACGTGTACGCCGCCGACTCC
Source organism: Nonomuraea sp. CA-143628 (assembly GCF_050942315.1). Lineage (NCBI taxonomy): Bacteria > Bacillati > Actinomycetota > Actinomycetes > Streptosporangiales > Streptosporangiaceae > Nonomuraea > Nonomuraea sp. CA-143628. The sequence continues at coordinate 12,821,601 of NZ_CP192072.1, read as the reverse complement.
CACGGTTCCTGGCGCCTCACCTCCGCCCAGGGCACCGCGATCAAGGGCTGATCCGGCTACCCCACAAGTGTGGCGGCGCAGCTGGTGACCAGGTCCTCCGCGTAGGCGGGAATCGGGCGGCCCGAGCTCTGGTGGCGGCGGACCGTGGCGTAGGGCAGGTCGACCGTGGCCAGGAACAACTGCTCGACCTCCTGCGGCTCGCGCCGGTCCAGCCGTTCGGCCAGGGCGCGGACGGCGTTGCGGACCCGGCGGTCGCTGCGTTCCAGGCGTTCGCGGGCCTCCGACGGCCAGTTGGGTTCGTCGAAGTCCGCCGGGCCGTACAGCAGGATGTGAGCTTCGTGCGGATGCGCCCGGCTCCAGGCGACCACGTGGCGCGCGGCGGCGGGGGCGGCCCGCACGGCGGGCTCGGTGTTGAGCGCGGACAGGAAGCCGTCCTGGAAGCGGTCGACCGTGCGCAGCCACAGCGTGGCGAGCATGGAGGAGCGGCTGGGGAAGCGGTGGTAGATCGAGCCGCTCGGTGCGCGGGCGGCACGGGCGACCGCCGCCACGGTCACGGTGCTCGGGCCGCTCGCGGCCACCAGTTCGGCGGCCGCGTCGAGCAATCGGTCAACGTCATGGCGAGGCGGTCGTCCCATGCCGTCGAGCGTATAGGGACAGACTGAAGGGTTTCTGGACGGTTAATCAGCTTCTGTCTTGGTCATCGCCCTGATGGTCTCGGTCATGTGCGTTCGCAGCTGGGCCAGCCGCCCCTCGATGATGGCGCTCGCGTCGCCCGGATTGTTGAGTACGGCCTGACGCAGTCCGCTGTTCCCGTACGCGTGGACGAACGTGTGCTTGATGATGGTTTGTCCGGAGTCGGGGGTCAGGTCGTAGCTCCACAACGAGGCCCGCCACCCCTGGCCGTCGAGCACCGCCCAGGCGAACCGCCTGCCCGGCTCCACTTCCGTGACCTCGCACGTCACGACCCCCGTCTGGCCGTTGGGGAACCGGTTCCGCCCCTCGAACCTCCTCCCGACCGCGAGGCCGTCCCCATCGTCAAGCCAGGTCGTGCCCGTACATTCCGGACTCCACTCGCCGATGCGCGAGACGTCGGTGATCAGCTCCCACACCTCCTCGGGCGAGTTGCCGACCCGGACCAGAACCTCCGTGGTGGCTCCCGTCACGGCGTGATCGGCCTGGAACGCCCGCACTTCCACGGTCCCGAACCTGGCCGCCGGGTGCTCGGCCGCCACTTCCACCGCCTCCTCCAGACTGGCGCACTCGAGGATGTCGAAGCCGCCGACCTGCTCCTTCGTCTCCACGAACGGCCCGTCGCCGACGAGGACCCGCCCGTCGCGTACGCGTACGGACCGCCCTTCCGAAGCCGGCCGCAGCGCGTGTCCTTCCAGCCGGACCCGGCGCCGGTCCATCTCCTCGGCCCACGGCACGGCCGTGCCCTCGTCCGCGCTCACCTCGATGGACGGATCCGCGCAGATCAGCAGCAGATATTTCACCAGATGACTCCTTCTGCTCGTCGTTTCACCCCACCGACGAACCGCTCCCTCACAAACCGACAAGTGGACAGCGATATAGCGGGCAACTCATATTGGACGAGGTCAACATCCCCCCACACCGGAGGTCTGTATGGACGTGCGTCTGGACCATCTCGTCTGCTGGGTCTCGGACCAGCTTCGCGCGCTCGACTTCTACGAGCAGGTCATCGGCCTGCCCGGGGTGCGGGCCGAGGCGTTCAGGGACGGCAAGGCGCCGTTCCCCAGCGTACGGGTCTCCGGTGACACGATCATCGACCTGATGCCCCAGAACGCGGCGAAGCGCGTCGACGAGGGCACCGGCGTCAGCGGCAGCGCCGGTCATCCGATCAACCACTTCTGCCTGGCGCTCGCCCGCGACGACTTCGACGCGCTCGAAGCCAGGCTGACCCGCAACGGCGTGGAGGTCACCGGCACCGGCTCCAACTCGTTCGGCGCCAGGGGCATCGCGCCGGGCGTGATCTACTTCTCCGACCTCGACGGGAACGTGATCGAAGCCCGCTACTACGACTGAGGGCTCAAGGACTCGGCCGGGCGCAAACTGTCGGCGCGGTTTGCTACACAAGACGGCATGGGTGTGAGCGTCGACGAGTTCCTCAAGCTGCTGGACCAGTTGCCCGAGGCGCGCCTGGGCGATCACGGTGGCACCTGGGTCAGCCTCAAGGTGCGTGACAAGGGCTTCGGTTATCTGTGGGAAGAGACCGAGACCGTGGGGCTCAAGGCGACGATCGAGGAGCAGATGGCGCTCGTCGCCGAACGGCCTGACGTGTTCGAGATCCAGTTCACCGCCGGGCGGTTCGGGTGGGTGGTGGTGCACCTGAAGCGGATCGACGCTGACGAGCTGTTCGAGCTGGTCGCCGAGGCGTGGTGCTTGACGGCGCCCAAGGAACTGGTCACCCCCTTCGAGGCTGCCCATAAAATCGGGCAATAGGGCGTAAAAGGAGTTGGAAGTCGCGGTTAGGATCAGGCACCGTGACAGATATGGACATCGAGCTCCGCGCGTGGTGCGCGGACGACGCTCCTACCGTGCTGCGCGCGTTCCAGGCGCCGGACATGGCCGGTCAGGCGTCGTGGCCGATCGTCTCGCTCCAGGACGCGGTGGGCTGGATCGCGTCCTGGCCCGGTGCGGGCCACGCGTTCGCTGTCACGCTCTCCGGCCAGGTCGTGGGCAACGTCGCGGTGACGAGCATCGACGGCCACGACAACGGCTGGGTCTCCTACTGGACGGTGCCCGAGGCCAGGGGTCGTGGTGTCGCGGCGGCGGCCGTGGTCGAGCTGACCCGCTGGGCCTTCCGCGAGCGCGGCCTATACCGGCTGGAGCTGGGCCACCGCATCAACAACCCGGCCTCGTGCCGAGTGGCCACAAAGGCGGGCTTCCGCCCCGAGGGCATCGAACGCCAGAAGCTCCGCTATGACGGCCGCCGCTACGACGTCGAACGCCACGCCCGCCTCGCCACCGACTGACCTGTTGCGGGACCGACCTGCCAACTGACTGTCCGCCATCACCCACAGACCCGCCATCGCCCACCACCGAGGACGGCTGGGACCGTGGGACGGAGAGTGCCGAACAGCTCGCGCCTGGTCATGGGTAGGCGAGCTGATCTAGGCTCGGGGGGTGGACAGCGAGAGCTCGGCCGCGGCCGACCTGCTGGCGGCACTGAGCCGGGCGGCGGAGATTCTCGCCGATTTACATCACCCGTTCGTCCGGAGCCAGCCCTTCTCCTATTTCTTTCCGCCCGCCGGCGTACGGACCGGGACCGCGTTCACCCTCCCCGACGGCCGTGAGCTCAGCTTCGCCGTCTCCATCTCCGCCGCCAACGGCGAGTTCCATGTCGACGGGGTGATCTCCGTCGAGGGTGACGTACTGCTGGGGCTGCCGCGCAAGACCACATCCAGCATTCACGACGGGCTCGCCGTGCTCGACGACTACGCGGGCGAGCTGGCCGCCCCGGCCGGGCAGCTCATCGACCAGCAGTTGGACAACATTGTCTAACTGTCTGACAATGATGGGCATGAAGAACGGACCTTTCGCCGTCATCGGTGCCTCCGTGCTCTGGGGGACGGCCGGTACGGCGGGGCTGCTCGTCTCGGCCGACTCGATCGCCTTGGCCGCCGCCCGACTGGTCATCGGCGGTACGGCGCTCGCCCTGGTCGGCCTGTTCGCCGGAGCCGGAGTCGGGACGAGGGCCGGAGCCGGAGTCGGAGTCGGAACGAGGGCCGGAGCCGGCGCCGGAGCGGGAGTTGGAACGGGAACGGGAGCGGAAGTTGGGCGGGCCCCGTTGGTCACGCCCAGGCAGCCGGTCATGCCCAGACTGCCGGGCACCCGGTCGCCAGGCACGCCCAGGCCGCTGGTCACCCGGTTCCCGGGCACCAGATTGCCGGTCACCCTCAGGTTGCCGGTCACGCCCGGGTTGCTGGCCGCCGCCGTTGCCGTCGCCGTGTACCAGTTGTGCTTCTTCGCCGCGGTCGCCCGCACCGGCGTGGCCATCGGCACAGTCGTCGCGATCGGCAGCGGGCCCGTCTTCACCGGGGCGCTCTCCTGGTTGCTGCACGGTGAGCGGCCGAGCCGGCGGTGGGCCATGGCCACCGCCGCCGCGGTCTGCGGGTGCGCCGCCCTGATCGTGGGCGGTGGTGCGCAGGCGGGCGGGCAGATGGTGTCCGGGGTGCTGTTCGCGCTGCTCGGCGGGCTGCTCTACGCGTTCTACGCCGTCACGGCCGCTCGGGCGATCAGCACGGGCGCGTCGTCGAACGCGGTCATGGGCGTGCTGTTCGGCGGCGCCGCCGTCATCATGGTGCCGGTCCTGCTCTGGCGAGGCACCGAGTGGCTGGCCGAGCCGCGCGGGCTGCTGGCCGCCCTCTACCTCGGAGTCGGCGCCACCGCTCTGTCCTACTTCCTGTACGGCCGAGGACTGCGCACCACACCGGTGGCCACGGCCGCCACCCTCGCCTTGGCCGAGCCGGCGGTCGCCGCGCTGCTCGGGCTGCTGGTGCTGGGCGAACGACTGACCCCGGTGTCCATCGCCGGCCTCGTCCTGCTGGCGATCAGCCTCGTGGTCGTGGCCGTACCGGAAAAGCCGCTGCCCGAAAAGCCGCCCACCGATAGTTCGGTGGCGGAGAGGTCGGCGCCTGAAGGGGCGCGGGCCGGGGGGTCGGCGTCTCAAGGGGTGCGAGACGGGGGGTCGCGTGGGCTACGGTCGCGGGGGGAAACGGTGTGTCCCAATGAGGCGTTAGAGTCGCAGCCGTGACGTTGCCGCTCAGACCCGTCTCCGCGGTCGGCGCGCTCGCCGACGCGCTGCGCCGCAGGGTGCTCTCCGGCGAGATCGGGCCGGGCACGGCGCTGCCCGAGCAGGAGCTCGCCGCCACCTACGGGGTGGCCAGGCCCACGGTCCGGGAGGCCCTGGCCGTGCTGGTGCACGAAGGGCTGCTCAGGCGTGAGCGCAATCGCAGTGCCTATGTCCCCGAGGTGACGATCGCGGACCTCGACGATCTCATGTACGTACGCCGGCCGCTGGAGGGTCTGATGGCCACGGCGGTGGCGGGGCGGCGGGTGCCGGAGGCGGAGGCGGCGCTGGTACGGATGGGCGCCCTGCCCGCCGACGCGCCGTGGTCGGAGTCGGTGGCCGAGCACATGGCGCTGCACCAGGCGCTGATCGAGGCCGTGGGCAGCCCGCGGCTCGAACGGCTCTACGGCGCGCTGGCCGCGGAGACCCGGCTCGGCCTGGTCCGGCTGCGTGAGGTGTACGAGGACAGGGATGTGCTCGTACATGAGCACCGGGAGCTGCTCGACGCCATCGCCGACGGCCCGGCCGACGCGGCGCGGGCCGCGGTGGTCGCCCACCTCAGCCACACTTGGGGCGGCGACACATCCCCCAGAGCCGAGAGCGACGTCCCGTAAAGAGGCCCTTTCCCGAGCTCTCCTGACCCTCTGCCGGGCCGATCTCGCGACGGAGATCCGCACCCAATATCGCGAACTCTTGCGGCGGGACCCCAGAAGTCGCAAGAATCGCGGCCATGCACGGCAACCCGATGCCGGACTCCTACGTGTACGTCACGGAAGAGGGCGTGACCCGTCACTATGCGGACGGGAGCGTCGAAGCCCTTGCCTGGGAGGACGTGGTCGAGGTCCGTGTGGTGACCGAGTCAGGAGAGGACGTCCTCTATATCCTGCTCGACCGCGACGGCGAAGGCTGCGTGGTACCCAGGTCTGCCACCGACGCCACGTTTCTGGCGCGTCTGCGCTATCTGCCCGATTTCGACCTCGACCGGTTGCACATTGCCGCCGAGTCGGCACATGACGGAGTCGTGGTCGTCTGGCGGAGTCCCGATCCGCCGTCCGCACTGCCGGATCTGGAATATGACTAGCGGCGTAATATTCCGGCAACCTGCTGAAATGCTGCCATAAACCCCACATTTGCCGACATGTAGATCAGCACTTTTGGATCGTTCCGTCAACCCCTTCCCCGCCCTGAGTTCCGTCCGGTTGTGGACATTTAACGGTATTTCCCAGGCAGGAGTGGATCTTTACTCTTTAGTGGGGGCCGCCGCCCTTGATTGTGCATGGGGGACTTGTCAACCCATGAGGTTCAAGGAACGTCATGTTCTTGCGGTGCACAGAGTTTTCAGGGTGGTGCTATGAGGGTGGGGACTGAGGAGTCCGATGTCGTACTCCTCGAGGCCGTACCACGTCACGCGTCAAGTATCTGGACGCGTGCGTACCTACGGCTTCTGTGGGGTGGCGACACGGCGTGCGCGCTGGTCGCGTGCGTCTGCGTGCTGGGCATCCGCCTCTTGTCCGGCGCGTACGTTCCGTTGGCCGAGTTCGTTCTCGGAGTCGGCCTGATCATCGCCTGGCCCTTCGCGTTGGCGATGGGTGGCGCGTACCGGCAGCGCGCGCACGGCGAGGGCACTGAGGAGTTCAGGGCCGTCTTCAACGGCGGGGCCGGGTTGATGGCCGCGGTCGCGATCGGCGCCTACGCCACGCAGACCGTCGTCGCGCGCAGCTTCGTCATGGCGATGCTGCCGCTGGCGCTTCTGTCCACGTTGTACTTCCGCTACAGGATGCGGAAGTACCTGCACAGCCGGAGAGTGGTCGGCGACTACATGCGCGAGGTCATCGCCGTCGGCCATCGCGAATCCATCCTCGACCTGGTCATGCAGTTCCGCCGTCAGCCGTACCACGGCATGCGGGTCGTAGGCGCCTGCCTGCCGCCGGACCGGATGGACGTCGACCTCGACGGCATCCCGGTGCTGGGCTCGTTCGGCGACGTCGCCGAGGTGGTGTACCGGATGGGGGCCGACGCGGTCGCCGTCACGGCCTGCCCGGAGTTCGACGGGTCGGCGCTGCGGCGGCTGGCGTGGAGCCTGGAGACCGCCCGCACCGATCTGTTCGTCGCGCCCGCGCTCGTGGAGGTCGCCGGCCCGCGGATCAGCATCAGGCCGGTGGCGGGGATGCCGTTACTGCACGTGGAGCATCCCGAGTTCGACGGCGCCAGGCAGATCGTCAAGACCATCTTCGACCGGCTCGTAGCGGGAGCCGCGTTGCTGCTGATGGCCGTGCCGCTGCTGGCGATCGTGCTGCTGATCCGCTTCACCAGTCCGGGCCCCGCGCTGTTCACCCAGACCCGGGTCGGCAAACGCGGCAAAGAGTTCCGTGTCTTGAAATTTCGGACCATGGTGCAGGACGCCGAGAAGCTCAGAGGCGCGCTTCTCGATGCCAACGAATTGGACGGGGTGCTCTTCAAGATTAGGAACGATCCAAGGATCACTCCGGTAGGCGCTTTCCTCCGCAAATATTCGCTGGACGAGCTCCCCCAACTGGTCAATGTCATGCGTGGCGACATGTCGCTCGTCGGCCCCCGGCCACCGCTCCCGGAGGAGGTCGCCCAGTACGGCAGCGACGTCCGCCGCCGCCTGGTCGTCAAGCCGGGCATGACGGGACTCTGGCAGGTCAGCGGCCGCTCGAACCTGAGCTGGGAGGAGTCCGTACGCCTCGACCTGAGGTACGTGGAGAACTGGTCCCTCATCCTCGACCTCCAGATCCTCTGGAAGACCTGGTCCGTCGTCACCCGTGGAGAAGGGGCTTACTAGCGGTGAAAGCACTCGTGCTGGCCGGAGGGTCGGGCACACGGCTACGGCCCATCACCCACACCTCGGCCAAGCAACTCGTGCCCGTCGCCAACAAGCCGGTGCTGTTCTACGGCCTGGAGGCGATCGCCGAGGCGGGGATCAGGGAGCTCGGGCTGGTCGTCGGCGACACGCAGGCCGAGATCGAGGCGGCCGTCGGCGACGGCTCCGCGTTCGGCCTGCAGGTGACCTACCTGCGCCAGGAGGCGCCGCTGGGCCTGGCCCACGGCGTGCTGATCGCCCGCGACTTCCTCGGTGATGACGACTTCGTCATGTACCTGGGCGACAACTTCATCGTGGGCGGCATCAACGGCCTGGTGGACCGGTTCGTCAGGGAGCGGCCCACCGCCCAGATCATGCTGACCAGGGTCGGCGATCCGCGCCAGTTCGGGGTCGCCGAGCTCGACCTCGCCGGCCGGGTGGTCGGCCTGGAGGAGAAGCCCGACCGGCCCAAGAGCGATCTCGCGCTGGTCGGCGTCTATCTCTTCAGCCCGGCGATCCACGCCGCCGTGGCCGAGCTCAAGCCGTCGGGGCGCGGCGAGCTGGAGATCACCGACGCGATCCAGTGGCTGATCGAGTCGGGGCTGCGCGTCGAGTCCTCGGTGATCTCCGGCTACTGGAAGGACACCGGCAACGTCACCGACATGCTGGAGGTGAACAGGCTCGTGCTGGAGTCGCTCGACCGCCGGGTGAGCGGCCAGGTCGACCAGGCCAGCGAGCTGATCGGGCGGGTCGTGGTGGAGCCGGGCGCCGTGGTCGAACGCTCGCGCGTCGTGGGCCCGGTGATCATCGGCCCCGGAGCGCGGGTACAGGACAGTTATGTCGGCCCGTTCACCTCGATCGGCGCCGACTGCGCGATCGGCCGCAGCGAGATCGAATACTCGATCGTGCTGCCCCGAGCCTCCATCCAGGGTGTCGGCCGGATCGAGTCGTCGCTCATCGGCCACGACGTCGAGGTGACCCCCGCCCCGGACACTCCCAAAGCCCACCGCCTCGTGCTGGGCGATCACAGCAAGGTGCAGATCAGTTCATGACAAGGATTCTGGTGACGGGTGGGGCCGGCTTCATCGGCTCGCACTTCGTCCACGGGCTGCCCGAGGCGGACGTGACCGTGCTCGACAAGCTCACCTATGCCGGCAACCGGGCCAACCTCGAAGGGAGGCCGCACACCTTCGTCCACGGTGACATCTGCGACGTCGAGCTGCTCGGCGAGGTGGTGCCGGGCCACGACCTGGTGGTCAACTTCGCCGCCGAGTCGCACGTCGACCGGTCGATCGACGGCCCGGCCGAGTTCATACGCACCAACGTGCTCGGCACCCAGACGCTCCTCCAGGCGTGCCTGGAGGCCGGGGTGCCGAAGGTGGTGCACGTGTCGACCGACGAGGTCTACGGCTCCATCGACCACGGCTCATGGGAGGAGTCCGCGCCGATCCAGCCGCGCTCCCCGTACGCCGCGTCGAAGGCGGGCGGCGACCTGGTCGCCCGCGCGTACGCGATCACGTACGGCCTCGACGTGTCGATCACCCGGTGCGGCAACAACTACGGCCCGAGGCAGTACCCGGAGAAGGTCATCCCGCTGTTCGTCACGAACCTGCTGCGCGGCGAGCGGGTCCCGCTCTACGGCGACGGCGGGAACGTCCGCGACTGGATCCACGTCGCCGACCACTGCGCGGGCATCCGCCTGGTGGCCGAGAAGGGCGCGCCCGGCGAGGTCTACCACATCGCAGGCACGGCCGAGCTGACCAACAGGGAGCTGACCGAGCGGCTGCTGGAGGCGTGCGGCCGGGACTGGAGCATGGTCGAGCCCGTCGAGGACCGCAAGGGCCACGACCGCCGCTACTCTCTCGATGACACCAAGCTGCGCGCGCTCGGCTACCGGCCGGAGATCCCGTTCGAGCAGGGGCTCAAGGACACCGTCAGCTGGTACGCGAGCAACGCGGCGTGGTGGAGAGCTTGAAGCGGAACACCTGGCTCACCTCCGCGCTCTGGGCACTGCTGTCGCCGTTCGCCGGCTGGGCGGTGCTCCGCGTGGCCGGATGGGAGCCCAAGCTCAGGTGGTCCCAGCTCGTCTCGTTCACCCCCTACGCCGCCGCGGGCTCGCTGGTGCCGCTGGCGCTCGCTCTGGCGCTGCGCAACCGGCCCGCCACGTACGCCGCGCTGGTGGTGGGCGGGCTGCTGGCCTCGGCGGTGCTGCCGCGCGCGGTGCCGAAGGGCGTCCCCGAGGCGGCGGGGCAGCCGCTGCGCGTGATGACCGCGAACCTGCGCGTGGGCTCGGTGCCCGCCGAGGCCCTGATCGGTGCGGTCGAGCGGACCCGTCCCGACGTGCTCACCCTCCAGGAGCTCACGCCGGACCTCGCGGCGCGACTCGACCGGGGCGGCCTGCGCGCCCTGCTGCCGTACCACCTGGAACAGCTGGGCACGGCCGTCTACTCGCGCTTCCCGCTTCGTCCTGGACTCGGCTTCGCGGCGGGCCAGTGGCAGCACGTCGGCGGCCTGCTCACGCTGCCCGACGGTTCGGAGGTGGACGTCGTCGGCGTGCACGCCTGCGCGCCGGCCGGCGGCTGGCTGGCCGGATGCTGGGCGCAGAGCATCCGGGTCCTGCCGTCGGCGGTGGCGAAGCGGCCGCGCGTCCTGGCCGGCGACTTCAACTCCACGCTCGACCACGCGGTGCTGAGGGAGCTGATCGCCACCGGCTATCAGGACGCCGCGTCCGTCACCGGGAAGGGACTTGTCATGACCTGGCCGTACTACGGGCGCTCCGCCCTCGTCCCCAAGGTCGCCATCGACCACGTGCTGGCCTCCGAGGGGGTGGCCGTGCGCTCGTTCGAGACGCTCGCCCTCCCACGGACCGACCATCGCGCCACGGTCACCGACCTGATCCTGAGGCGGCGCGCATGAGGTGGGTGATCACGGGTGCGGGCGGCATGCTCGGCACCGACCTGACGGAGCTGCTGCGGACCATGCCGGGGATGCGGGTGCGCCCGTTCATCCGGTCCGAGCTGGACCTGTGCGACGCCGGTGCCGTCGCCTGGGTGCTGCGCGCGGCCAGGCCCGACGTGGTGGTCAACTGCGCCGCGTGGACGGCCGTCGACGACGCCGAGACGCGCGAGGAGGAGGCCCTGGCGATCAACGGGACGGCCGTGTCCGTGCTCGCCCGGGTCGCCGCCGACCTGGGCGCCCGGCTGATCCAGCTCTCCACCGACTACGTCTTCGACGGCGCCGGGGTCGGGCCGTACCGGGAGAACGCCCCGACGGGCCCCATCAACGCCTACGGCAGGACCAAGCTCGCGGGCGAGCACGCGGCTCTGGAGCACGGCCACCACGTGGTGCGTACGGCCTGGCTCTACGGCGCCCACGGCCGCAGCTTCGCCCGCACGATGGTCGGCCTCGAAGCCTCCCGGCCCACCGTTTCCGTGGTCGACGACCAGTTCGGCCAGCCCACCTGGACCGGCGACCTGGCCGAGCGGATCGTCCAGCTCGGCCGGGCGGACGCCCCGCCCGGCGTCTACCACGGGACGAGTGCGGGGCGGACCAGCTGGTACGACTACGCGAGAGAGCTCTTCTCCCTGCTCGGGGCCGATCCCGGCCGGGTCGGACCCATCCCGAGCACCGCCCTGCGCCGGCCCGCCCCACGCCCCGCCAACAGCGTGCTGGCGCACGGGAACTGGCAGGCCGCCGGGCTGCCGCCGATGCGGGAGTGGTCCATCGCCCTACACGCGGCCTGGCCGGCCCTGCTGAGGGCCTGGGGCGCTCGCGTAGTGGGCCAGGCAGTCGGCGTAGGAGGGGAGTAGACCTTGCTCGGCCGCTTCCGCCAGCGTGGGTGCCGCGGCGTCCTTGTCCGAGAGGATCGGCTCGATGCCCTCCGGCCAGACGATGCCGAGGGCCGGGTCCAGCGGATGGATGCCGTGCTCGCGCTGCGGAGCGTAGGAGGTGGAGCACAGGTAGATCACGGTGGCCGACTCACTGAGCGTGAAGAACGCGTGCCCGAGTCCTTCGGCCAGGTAGACCGCCTGCCGCGAGTCGTCGTCCAGCTGCACCGCCGCCCACTGGCCGAAGGTGGGCGAGCCGGTTCTGAGGTCCACCGCGACGTCGAGGACGCTGCCGGAGACGCACGTGACGTACTTGGCCTGACCGGGCGGCACGTCCGCGTAGTGGAGGCCGCGCAGCACGCCCCTGGCCGATACCGAGCAGTTGGCCTGGGCGAGGTCCAGCGGGCGGTCGAGCTCGTCGCTCCTGAACCACTCCAGGAACTGCCCGCGTCCGTCCTTGTGGATACGCGGGCTGAACAACCAGGCGCCGTCGAAACCGAGGGGATCCATGAGCGGGATCCTGACATAGCAGGAACGTTCCCACCAGAGCGTGTAACGCGTGAGATGGCAGTCGCGAAATGCCAGTTGATTGAGGCAGGTGATCCCGAGCGGGGTCAGGATCACCGTCCCCATCAGTACGTTTCCGGGAGCCTGCAACCCATCCCGCCCCACGCACGGCCTCGCAAGACCTACGAGGGGAGATCGGTTCGACTCGCACCACGCACGTGTAAGGGGCAAGTCCAGATGACCACGGTATTCACCGGCAGCACGATGAACGACGAGGCACGACGCGAGCGGATCTTCCAGGGCGACGTCTTCGTCTACACGGCCTCGCCCGCGTCCCGCGAGCTCGTGTCCTTCGCCCGCGAACTGGTCGCCGAGACCTTCGGCGGCGCCGATCCCACGACCGCCCAGCACAGCATGCCGGTCGAGCGGTTCGCCGCGCTGCTGGCCGACGTCAAGCCGCGTTTCATCCATCACCCGAGGTGCAAGGAGCTCATCGCGGTCCTGCTGGACGAGCTGGGGTTCGCGTCGGACGAGACCTACTTCGACGTGCCGCGGTTACGGACCTCTACCTCCGACGGCTACCTCGACTCGGGCATCTCCTACGCCTACCACGCCCACCGCGACTGCTGGTACTCGGCGCCGTTCAACCAGGTGAACTGGTGGATCCCCGTCTACGACGTGGTGCCGGAGAACGTCTTCGCGCTGCACCCGGAGTACTTCACCCAGGCCGTGCGCAACGGCAGCGGCCGCTACGACTACGCCTCGTGGGTCAGGACGGAGCGCCCGTCGGCCGCCCAGCACATCTACAGCGACACGCGCGAGCAGCCGAAGCCGGAGGAGGATCTCGACCTGTCCGGGGAGCTCAGGTTCGTCATGGAGCCGGGCGGGGTGCTCCTGTTCTCGGGCGCCCAGCTGCACTCGACCGTGCGCAACACCTCGGGCGTGACGCGCTTCAGCATCGACTTCCGCACCGTCCACATCGACGACGTCAGATCACGCAAGGGCGCGCCCAACGTGGACGCGGCGTGCTTGGGCACCACTCTGCGCGACTTCATGCGCGCCGGGGACCTGGCACGCATCCCGGAGGAGCTGTCGGCGGAGTACGAGAAGGAGGCCGTGGCTCACCTGGAGCGAGCCAACGGTAGTTCGTACTGAATTTCACACATCGGGAGGGGACCATGGCTCGTTGGTTACTGCTTGGAAGAGGCCGAGGCCGGTGACCGTCTGCCGGCTCTGCGGCTCGGGCGAACTGGCGAGCGTGGTCGACCTCGGTGCCACGCCGCCCTGCGAGCTGTTCCTCACCAGGGAGCGGCTCGACGAGCCCGAGCTCACCTACCCCCTGCACCTGCGGGTCTGCACGAGCTGCTGGCTCGCCCAGATACCGCCGCTGATCCAGCCGGAGGAGACGTTCACGGAGTACGCGTACTTCTCCTCCTTCTCCACCTCCTGGGTGGAGCACGCCAGGGAGTTCGTGGCGGCGGCCGTGGACCGGTTCGCGCCTGGCTTCGTGGTCGAGGTGGCCAGCAACGACGGTTACCTGCTGCAGCATGTGGCGGAGCGAGGGGTGCGCTGCCTGGGCATCGAGCCCTCGGCCAACGTGGGCGAGGCGGCCAGGGACAAGGGCATCGCCACGCTCACGGCCTTCCTCGACCCGGAGACCGGGGCGGCGGTCCGTGCCGAGCACGGGCCCGCCGACCTGGTCGTGGCCAACAACGTGTACGCGCACATCCCCGACGTCGTCGGCTTCACCCGAGGGCTGCGGGCGCTCGTCGCCGACGACGGGTGGGTCTCCATCGAGGTGCAGCACCTGCTCACGCTCGTGGAGCTGAACCAGTACGACACGATCTACCACGAGCACTTCCAGTACTACACGGTCGCCTCCGCGCGGCGGGCGCTGGCCACCGGTGGCCTGACGCTGGTCGACGTGGAGCTGCTGCCGACGCACGGTGGCTCGATCCGGCTCTGGGCCCGGCCCGAGGAGGCGGGCGGCGAGCCCAGCGAGCGGGTGGCCGACGTGCTGGCCAGGGAGAAGGGGGCCGGGCTCGACGAGCTGGCCGGGTACGCGGAGTTCGCCGCCCGGGTGGCCAAGGTCCGCCGCGACCTGCTCCGCTTCCTCATCGACGCGGCCGAGGCGGGCAAGACCGTGGCCGGCTACGGCGCGCCGGGGAAGGGCAACACGCTGCTCAACCACTGTGGGATCCGCGAGGACCTGCTGGCGTACACGGTGGACCGCAATCCGTACAAGCACGGCAGGTTCACACCGGGCACCCGGATCCCCATCCTGCCGCCCGAGCGCCTGGCCGAGGACCGGCCGGACTACGTCCTGGTGCTGCCCTGGAACCTGCGAGAGGAGCTCACCGAACAGCTCTCCTATGTCCGCGAGTGGGGCGGGCAGCTGGTCTTTCCCATCCCGAGTCTGGAGATCGTGCCATGAAGGTCGTGCTCTTCTGCGGTGGGTACGGCACGCGGATGCGCACCGGAGCTCCGGGCGAGGTACCCAAGCCCATGCAGCTCGTCGGTCCCCGGCCGTTGATCTGGCATGTGATGCGCTATTACGCGCACTTCGGGCACACCGAGTTCATCCTCTGCCTCGGCTACGGAGCCCAGCACATCACGGAGTTCTTCCTGGACTACAAGGAGACCGCCTCCAACGACTTCCGGCTGCGCGGCGGCGAGGTGGAGCTGCTGTCGCAGGACATCTCGGACTGGTCGATCTCCTTCGTGCAGACCGGCGTCACTTCGCCGATCGGCGAGCGGCTGCGCCGCGTCCGCGACCAGCTGGACGGCGAGGAGGTGTTCCTGGCCAACTACGCCGACGTGCTCACCGACGCGCCGCTGCCGGAGATCATTGATCGATTCACGGCCGCCGACGTGGGGGCGTCCATGATGGTCGTGCCGCCGCCCGGCACCTTCCACTGCATCGACATCGACGACGACGGGCTGGCGAGGGACATCGCGCCGGTCACCCAGATGCCGATCTGGGTCAACGGCGGGTATTTCGTGCTCCGTCAGGAAATTTTCGATCACATTCCAGAAAATGGGGATCTGGTGGGGGATGGCTGTGTGGAGCTGACCAAGCGCGGCCGGCTCATGACCTATCGGCACCGCGGCTACTGGCGGCCGACCGACACCGTCAATCAACGGATCGAGCTGGACGACGCGTACTCGCGCGGCGACAGGCCCTGGGCGCTGTGGGAGGCATGATCCGCCTGACGGCCACCCGGCTGGGCCGGATCGTCGCGCTGGGCGCGCACTGCGACGACATCGCGATCGGGGCGGGCGGCACGCTGCTCACCCTCTGCGCGGCCCGGCCAGGGCTCCAGGTCGACGCGCTGGTCCTGTCCGGTGGCGGCACCGAGCGAGAGGACGAGGAGCACGCGGCGCTCACCGCCTTCTGCCCCGGGGCCGACCTGAGGCTGACCGTGCTCAAGCTGCCCGACGGCCGGCTGCCCGCGCACTGGGAGCAGGCCAAGGAGGCGCTGGAGCTGCTGCGGGCCAGGACCGATCCCGACCTGATCCTCGGCCCGCATCCGGGAGACGCCCACCAGGACCACCGGGGCCTGGCCGAGCTCGTACCCACGGCCTTCCGCGACCACCTGACACTCGGCTACGAGATCGTCAAGTGGGACGGCGACCTCGGCCGCCCCGCCGCCTACCAGCCGCTGCGGCCGGAGGTGGCGGCGGAGAAGGTCGCCCTGCTGCGGCGGCACTACCCCTCGCAACTCGGGCGTACCTGGTTCGACGACGAGGCATTCCTCGGGCTCGCCCGCATCCGCGGCATCGAGTGCGGCGACAGGTACGCCGAAGCCTTCCACACCCGCAAACTGACCCTCGACCTCGCAGGAGACTAGCCGGATATGCGTGTACTGCTGACCGGGCACCAGGGCTACCTGGGCACCGTCATGTCCCCCGTACTCGCCGAAGCGGGACACGAGGTGACCGGCCTCGACTCAGGGCTGTTCGCCGACTGCGTCCTCGGGCCACGGCCCGAGGACCCCGAAGGGCTCGCCCTGGACCTGCGCGAGGTCCCGGCCGAGGCGCTGACCGGATTCGACGCGGTCGTGCACCTGGCCGCCCTGTCCAACGACCCGCTCGGCTCGCTGGCGCCCGAGCTGACCTACGACATCAACTACCACGCCTCCGTACGGCTGGCCCGGCTGGCCCGCGAGGCGGGGGTGCGGCGCTTCCTGTACGCCTCCACCTGCTCGGTCTACGGAGCCGCCGGCGGGGACGACCTGGTCACGGAGGAGGCGCCCCTGCGCCCCGTGACCCCTTACGCCGAGTCCAAGGTGCGCGTGGAGGACGAGGTGCTGAAGCTGGCCGACGCCGACTTCACGCCGGTCTTCCTGCGCAACGCCACGGCCTTCGGCTTCTCGCCCCGGCTGCGTGCGGACATCGTGCTCAACAACCTGGTGGGGCACGCCCATCTGTCGGGCGAGGTGCGCGTGCTGTCCGACGGCACGCCGTGGCGGCCCCTGGTGCACGCGCTGGACATCGCGGACGCGTTCGCCGCCGCCCTGGTCGCGCCGCGCGAGGCCGTACACGCCGAGGCGTTCAACGTGGGCACCGAGCAGAACAACGTCACCGTGGCCGGGATAGCGGCGACCGTGGTGGAGGCGGTGCCCGGCGCCACGCTGGCCATCACGGGGGAGACGGGCGCCGACCCGCGCTCCTACCGGGTCGACTTCTCGCGGATCCGCGCGGCGCTGCCCGGATACGAGGCGCGCCGCTCGGTGAAGGAGGGCGCGCTCGAACTCATCGACGCCTACCGGCGGCACGGGCTGACCAGGGAGGACTTCGAGCGCCGCTTCACCCGCCTGGCCCGCCTGTCGGACCGGCAGGCCGCGGGCACGGTGGACGAGCGGCTGATGCCCTCGTGACCGGCCTCGGAAAGGAGATGCACGAGCTCGTCGAGCGTCTCTACCCGCTGTGCCGGAGCATCACGGGAGACGGCGTCCGCCGCACCCTGGAGATCGTCGGCGAGCACATCGCGCTGAACACGCACGAGGTGCCCACCGGCACGCAGGTGCTCGACTGGAACGTGCCCAAAGAGTGGAACATCCGCGACGCCTACATCAAGGACCCCACGGGCGCCAAGGTCGTCGACTTCGCCGAGTCCAACCTGCACGTGGTCGGCTACAGCGTGCCGGTCTCGGCCCGGATGCCGCTGGCCGAGCTCCGCGGCCACCTGCACACGCTGCCGGACCAGCCGGGGCTCATCCCCTACCGGACGAGTTACTACGCCGAGGACTGGGGGTTCTGCCTGCGCCACGAGACGCTGGAGGGCCTCCAGGAGGGCGAGTACGAGGTCGTGGTCGACTCCACGCTGGCGGACGGCCACCTCACGTACGCCGAGCACGTCGTGCCCGGCCGGACGGACGAGGAGGTGCTGATCTCCTGCCACACCTGCCACCCGTCGCTGGCCAACGACAACCTGGCGGGCATCGCGGTGGCCGTCCAGCTGGCCCGGCGGCTGGCGGCGGCGTCGCCGCGCTACACCTACCGCTTCCTGTTCGCGCCCGGCACGATCGGGTCGATCACCTGGCTGGCCCGCAACCGGGACGCGGTCGAGCGGGTCAGGCACGGGCTGGTCCTCGCCTGCGCGGGGGACGGCGGCGCGCTGACGTACAAGCGGAGCAGGCGCGGCGACACGGAGATCGACCGGGCGATGGGGCACGTGCTGCGCTCCTCCGAGCGCCCGCACCGCACGCTCGACTTCTCCCCGTACGGCTACGACGAGCGGCAGTACTGCTCACCCGGCTTCGACCTGCCGGTCGGCTGCCTGACCAGATCGACGTACGCGGGCTATCCGGAGTACCACACCTCGGGCGACGACCCGGCGTTCGTCCTGCCCGAGGCGATGGAGGACACCCTGGAGACCTGCTGGGAGGTGACCCGGGTGCTGGAGGGAGACCGGCGCCTGGAGAACCTCAGCCCCTACGGCGAGCCGCAACTGGGCCGGCGCGGCCTGTACGGGGCGCTCGGCGGCAGGAGCGACACCAAGCAGGCCCAGATGGCCATGCTCTGGGTGCTGAACCTCTCGGACGGCACGCACTCGCTGCTGGACATCGCGGAACGGGCGGGCCTGCCGTTCCAGGCGGTGGCCGAAGCGGCGGGGAGCCTCGAAGACGCGGAACTGGTGAGGGAATGGAAACCATGAACTTGCGGGTCGGCGACCTGGTGGAGATCCGCAGCGAGGCCGAGATCCTGGCCACGCTGGACGAGCGCGGCGAGCTGGACGGCCTGCCGTTCATGCCGGAGATGCTGAAGTTCTGCGGTCAGCGCCTCACCGTGCACAAGGTGGCGCACAAGCTGTGCGACACGCTGACCAAGACGGGCCTGCGGCGCATGGACAGCGCCGTGCACCTGCTCGGCGCCCGGTGCGACGGCTCGGCGCACGGCGGCTGCCAGACGGCCTGCTCCATGTACTGGAAACAGGCGTGGATCAAGCGCGTCGCGGCGGACGAGCTGCCCCCGAACGCCGTGCCGGACTCCCGGCTGCTGCCGCTGCTGGAGATCAACAGCCGCAAGCCGCCGGGCGAGGACGGCACCGAACGCTACTCCTGCCAGGCGACCGAGCTGCTGCGAGCGGCGCCCGTACCACTGCCGATGGCCGATCTGGGGCAGTTCGTGGCGGACGTACGGACGCGGAACGTCGGCGTGCTCAGGACCCTGAAGGCCACCGGAATCGGGCTGTACAACCGCTTCCAGCACCTGGCCAGGAGGAAGCTGCCCCGCCCGCTGCGCATCAAGGGCGGCCGGCCGTGGGGCACGATGAAGGGCCAGATCAGGGGCCGCACGCCGGTCCAGACGCTCGACCTTCAGCCGGGCGAGCTGGTCCGCGTACGGTCCAAGCAGGAGATCCTGGCCACCGTCAACGAGGACCTGTCCAACCGCGGCATGAACTTCGACGCCGAGCTGGCCCGCCACTGCGGCCGCACCGCACGGGTCCGCGCCCGGGTGGACCGCTGCATCGACGAGCCCACGGGGCGGATGCTGGAGATGAAGACGCCCTGCATCGTGCTGCAGGACGTGGTGTGCGAGGGCGTCCACTCGCTGAATTGCCCTCGCGAGTTCTTCCCCTTCTGGCGCGAGATCTGGCTCGAAAGGGTTCCGGACAGTGAGTGAGCAGGTAGTGAGCGAGCCCGTCAGCGATCATCGGGCCGGATCGGCGGGCAGGGGACTGCGGTGGGGGCTGCTGGCGCGGGGCGGGTCGAAGGTGGCCACCTTCACCCTGAGCCTCGTGCTGGCCCGCCTGCTCGCCCCGGAGGACTTCGGGTTGTACGCGGTCGCGCTGGCCGCCAACCAGTTCCTCTTCTACATCAACGACGCCGGCATCGTGGCGGCCGTTGTGCAGTGGCGGGGCAAGCTGGAGGACATGGTGGTCACTGCGACCACCGTGGTCCTCACCCTCAGCGTGGCCATCTACGCCGCGTTCTGGGTGGCGGCGCCCTACTTCACCGGCCTGGCGGGCAACGTCTCCGCCACGCCGGTGGTGCGGCTGCTCACCGTGATCATCGTGATCGACGGGTTCGTCAACGTACGCAGCGCGGTCATGCTCCGTGGCTTCCAGCAGGACAAGATAGCCAAGGCGAACATGGCGGGCATCGCCGTCCAGGTGCCGCTGGCGATCACGCTGGCGGCCGCGGGCGCGGGCGTCTACAGCTTCGTCATCGGCGCGGTCGCCAACTCCCTGGTGAGCGGCATCCTGGTCTTCATCTGGGCCAAGATGCCGCTGCGGCTGGGCTTCGATCGGGCCATCGCCCGCAAGCTGCTGGGCTTCGGCATCCCCCTGGCGGTCAGCCTGGCCATCGAGGCGCTGGTGCTCAACGCCGACGCCATCATCATCGGCCGGCTCCTGGGCGCGACCACGCTCGGCTTCTACATGATCGCGCTGAACGTGTCGAGCTGGGTGCCGGGACTGGTCGGTGAGGCCCTGCGCCACGTCACGCTGCCCGGCTTCTCGCGGGTCGCCGAGGAGCGCCCGGAGGCGTTCTCCGCGCGCGTCCAGCAGATCGTGCCGATGCTGATCACGCTGGTGCTGCCGGTCGCGGTCCTCTTCGGCGTGCTGGCGCCCCTGGTCGTGCCCTTCCTGTACGGCGAGCGCTGGCTGCCCGCCGCCCAGGCGCTGTCCTTCCTCATGGCGCTGATGGTGGTGCGGATGCTCACCGCGCTGGCCTTCGACATCCTGACCTCGCTCGGCGCGACCAGGCTCGTTGTGTGGATGAACCTGAGCTGGGCCCTGGCCCTGCTGCCCGCCCTGTACGCCGGCGCCCGGCTGGACGGCATCCAGGGCGTGGCCATCGCGCACGCGGCCGTCGCGCTGCTGATCGCCCTGCCCGTGACGGCGCTGCAACTGCGCCGCTCGGGCGTCGTGCTCGGACCGGTCCTGCCCGGGATCCTCCGGCTGCTCCTCGGCGGCCTGCTGGCCGGCCTGGCCGCCTGGCTGGTGGCCAGGCTGACCGAGGGCGCCTTCGACTTCGTCCGGCTCTGCGCCGCCGGAGGAGCCGGGCTGATCGTGTACGTGGTGACCGGGCTCTCGCGGGAGCGGATCAGGAAGATTCGCGAGGTGGTGACGAGCTGAGCGGCCCCCGCAGGCCGCGGGCCACGTCGATGGCCGAGTGGGCGACGTTGCGGGCCATGGGCACGGCGTTGCGCCGCAGCCAGGGCCGCAGCGCCGCGTAGGCGCGCAGCCGCTGCTGGCGGGTCAATGGAGCGTTCCTGATGACCCGCAGCAGCGCGCGGCCCTCCTCCACGTTGGGCAGGAAGAAGCGCTGGTCTCCGGGCATCTCGCGGGCGCGGAAGGCCCGCGCGTGGTTGACCTGGCTGTTGCTGCCCGGGTGGTTGCGGTGGCGCAGCAGCAGCTCGTCCACCACGACCAGCGGCCCGAGCAGCGCCAGGCCCGAGATCATCACCCGGTCGGCGGGCAGGATGGCCTCCAGCGGCCGGGCCCGCAGCAGCGTCTCCCTGCGCATGAGCCCGTAGAAGTGCATGGTCTCGTCGTAGTTGTCCAGCCGGTGGCGCAGGCGCGTCACCGGGTCGGGCTGGTCGGTGGGGGCGGTGTCGCGCCAGGTGCCGATGGTCTGCCCGGTCTCGTCGATCTCCTCGACGCCCGAGACGGCCGCCGCCGCCGAGGGGTGGCGGCGCAGCGCCGCCGAGAGCAGGGCCAGGCGGTCCTCGTGGTACTCGTCGTCGGAGGTGGCGTAGGAGAAGAACTCGCCGCGGGTCTCGTGGACGACCTTGTTGTGGTTGGCCGTGATGCCGACGTTGTGCTCGCGCCGCAGGTAGCGGACGCGGGGATCGGTCCTGGCCAGCTCGCGGCAGAGCTCCTCGGTGCCGTCCGTCGAGCAGTTGTCGGCGATCACCAGCTCGAAGTCGACCCCCTTCTGGGAGAGGACCGAGCGCAGGGCGCCCTCCAGGTACGGCTCGCCGTTGTAGACGGGCATGCCGACCCCGATAGGAGGTTCGGCGCGGCCGACAAGTGAGGCGGAGGAGCGTACATTCGGTGATCTGGACGTCATCCGGGCAGCCCTTCTAGCGGAAGCTGAGGTGAGGCTGAGGTACGGTCGCGCCGATGTTCTCGCGAAGTAAGGCGAACGGCAACCAGGTCCGGTGATTCGTAACATCGACTCGGCCGGTCACGATAAGCAATCTGTACCATTTTTTATGGCCAGGCATTGGCCCATACTGGCGGGGGCTTGGGCGGGTAAATATGGCTTTTTGGAACGATCTGTTAGGCCTTATCCGAAACAAGCGCGTTGGACCTCCCATCATCGCCCTCGCCCTCGTCCTGGCGTTGGTGGCGTTCTTCGTGGGGTCACCGCGTTACGAGACCGAGTCGTCGCTGATCCTGACCGCGCCGCCGTCCGGTGGCACCCTGTCGATGGATCCCACCAAGCCGGTCGGCCTGACCAATCCGCTGCTGCAGTACAACGACGGGCTGCGGACGGTCGCGGGCATCCTCATCCTCGCGCTCAACAGCAAGGACGAGCTGCGCAAGCTCGGGATCGAGGAGAACGGCAGCACCGAGATCGTCATCGACGACGGCCGGTCCAACGCGGACCTGCTGGGTGTCGTGACGCAGGGCCCGTTCATCCACATCAAGGTCGTGAGCCGGACGGCGGAGACGGCGAAGGGCATCCTTGAGCGGGCCGAGCGGCGCCTGCGTGAGGAGCTGACCAGCTACCAGACCTCGCTGGGCGCGCCGAAGAGCACGTTCATCGCGGTCAACAACGTGGCGCTGATCCCGGTCGAGTACGACGGCGGGGGCAAGCTCCAGCTGGCCGCTGAGGTGCTGGTCGTCGCCCTGCTCTTCGGCTTCGGCGCCGCCTACCTGATGTGGATCCGCCGCGTCCGCGCCCGTACCGCCCCGGCGGAGCCGGCCAAGGACGAGGCGGACGTCCCCGAACCCGCCGCCGAGCCGGAAGCGGCGAAGCCCCTAAACGGCCGCTCAACGGTCATATCTTCCGGAGGATCCAACGACGGCCCGTCCGCGGACCGCGACGACGACGGCCCCGCGACGGAGGAGTTCGCCCGGATCAACGGCGAGTTCCTGAGTATCGCTCCCGACCAGCGAAAGCCCGGCCAGGACGGCCACGCGGGTTAGGGAACCCGGCGCTTGGCGCGGCGTTCGGGGCGGGGGAACCCGCCCCGAACGCCGCGCTCGGGGCTAGGCGACCCGGTTGGCGACCTCGGCACAGCGCTCGATGGCCGCCTGTCGCACCTCTCGCGGGGTGCCCGACTTGGCGGAGATCATCATGCCGATCGCCCCGTCCCCGAGCCGATCGGCGAAGGCCAGGGCGGTCGGCAGGTCCATCGGCGACTCGTCGGGGGTCTTGTGGCACAGGCCGGTGTCCGACGGCGGGAGCTCGTCCGGCGCGCTGAGCACCTCGTCCACGAACAGCCCGTACAGCATGAACTCCGACACGTGCAGCCGGGAGCCGAAGGCGTCGGCCCAGTGCCGGCCGGTGTTCTCGGTGAGCCGCCGCTGGAGCCCGCGCACGATGGCGGGGTCCCAGAAGGTGAGCGGGCTCATGTAGTCGGGCAGCGGCGGCTCGGGCGCCGGCGGCAGTTTCAGCAGCTCGCGGGCGACCCGGTGCCACAGCACGTGCCGGGTCATGAGCGGGTGCACCCCGTCCTCCAGCCGGTGCAGCAGCGGCCGGCCGCCGACCAGGGAGCGCTGGGCCGTCGTCGGCCGGACGAGCACCACGTCGGAGTCGGCCACCAGGACCACGTCCGCGTCCATCGCCGCCGTGGCCGCCAGCTTGACGATCTGCTGCATCACCCAGCCGCGTACGGGCGGCCAGGGGCGCAGGGCGTTGACCCACATGCCCAGCCGGGGCACCTTGACGTAGCGCTTCGGCAGCAGCTCTCCCACGGTCCTGACCCGGCAGCGCGGGCCTTCGTGGGCGGCGAACAGGCGCCGGTCGGCGCGCGGCACGAAGACGTGATGGACGGTGTCTTCCGGGGTGTACTCCAGTACGGAGCGGTGCAGATCGGCGAACTGTTCCGCGTCGGGTCCATAGCTGGGGGTGACGACGGCCAGCGAGGTCATGGGCTTGGTCACTCACCCTCATCGGAGCCAAGCTTTGGCACGTTACATGTGATAAGTAACGCTGGTCGCAGCCTCGCCGATGCTCTGAAGTACGGCTGGAACATGCCTGGGGGGCTGTGTTGGACTTCTGGAGCGCGATCATCGTCCTCCTGCGTCGCTGGTACATCGCGGCTCCCGCGTTCCTGCTGACGCTGACCGCCGCCTACGGCGTCTACACCCAGATCCCCGTCCAGTACTCCTCGACGACGGTCATGGTGCTCACGGTGCCGCCGAGCGGGTCGTACCGGCCGCCGAACCCCAAGAACCCCAACCCGATCATCAACCCGCTGCTCAACTTCGACGGCGGGCTGAACATGTCGGCCTCCATCCTGGTGCAGATACTCAACACCACGGAGGTGGCCGGCCAGATGGGCATCCGGCCGGACGGCAAGACCACCTACAAGGTCAACAACGGCCATCCCAATCCCGAACTGCTCATCAGCGCGCCCTTCGTGGTCATCGAGGGCAAGAGCCTGGCGCCCCAGGACGCGCGGGCGATCGTGGTCAGGGTCGCCGAGCGGGCCAAGGTCGAGCTGAAACGGCGCCAGGAAGTGCTGAAGGCCCCGCCGGAGACGTACATCAACCTGAACGAGATGGTCTCCCCGACCGAGCCGCTGCCGGAGCGCGGCGGGAAGATCCGCAGCGCCGCGGCGGTGTTCGCGCTGGGCGTGGCCGCCGCGCTCGGCGCCTCCTTCTGCGCCGAGAGCGTCATGACCGGGCTGCGGCGCAGGAGGGACGAGCGGGACGGGCCGGACCCGGCACCCGAGGCGGACGTCCGGACCGAGGAAGCGGTGTTGCAGCGTTGAACGTGGCCATCGAGCGGTCCATCGTCCGGCCGGTGCCCCACAGGGCCGACGCCGCGACCCTGTGCGCGATCTTCACCGTGGTCCTCATGCTGGTGCCCGCCCGTCAGGTGATCGGTGGCCTGCCGTTCGACCTCACCTACGCGGAGGCCATCGGGCTGTTCGCCGCCGTCTGGTGGTTCTGCGCGCACCTCACCAGAACGCTCGGCGCGGCCAAGGGGCCGTCGGCGGTGCGCTACGCGATCTACTTCTACGCGCTCGCCTTCCTCGCGACCTACGCCTACGCCTCCGCCGGGTGGCTGCCCTCGTACGAGCAGGACCTGTCCGACCACGTGCTGGTCATCGCGGTCGCGATGGTGGGCATCGCGCTGATCGGCGTGGACGGCGTGCCGAGCCGCGAGCGGATCGACCTGGTGCTGAAGACGCTGGTGGTGGTCGGCGCCATCATGGGGGTGATCGGCGCGATCCAGTTCCTGCTGTCGTTCGACGTGACCCAGTACATGCAGATCCCCGGCAGCCGCATTCGGGCGGTCGAGGTGACGATCCTGGAGCGCAACGGGCTCAACCGGGTGGCCTCGACCGCGGGGCACCCCATCGAGTTCGGCGTCGTGACCGCCATGGTGCTGCCGGTCGCCCTCCACTACGCCTTCGGCGCGCGGGAGAACGGCGAGCCGCAGCGGCGCTGGTGGATCCTGGTGGCGCTGATCGCCTGCGGGATGGCCTTCTCCGCCTCGCGCTCGACGGTCCTGGGCCTGGCCGCCTCCGGGGCGGTGCTGTTCCTCGGCTGGCCCAACGCCCGGCGGATCAGGGCCGCCGTCTCACTCGCCGGGTTCCTGGTCGTCATGAAGCTGGTCGTCCCCGGCCTGATCGGCGCCATCGCCGGGCTGTTCACCAACCTGGACAACGACGAGAGCCTGCGCTGGCGGACCAACGACTACACCACGGCGATCTCGGAGTTCTCGCAGCATCCCCTGCTGGGCCGGGGCAACGGCACCTGGTTCCCGCCGCACCACCCGGTCTTCGACAACCAGTATCTGCTGACGGCCGTGCAGGGGGGCGCGATCGGCGTGCTGGCGTTCCTCGGCCTCTTCCTGGTCGGGATGTGGTCGGCCGTTCGCGTCAGGAGCATCAGCGTGGACGACCGCACCCGCGACCTCGGGCTGACGCTGGCCGCCTGCCTGATCGTGCCGGTGGTGGGCTCGGCCACGTTCGACCTGAACTCCTTCAGCACGGCCACCGCACTGTCGTTCCTGCTCATCGGCCTGGCCGGGGCGTTGATGCGGGCCGCGCGCCGCGAGGCCGGGCTTCAGGCGCCCTGTGAGGTCAGCCCTCCAGCCGCCGCCGTGCCTCTTTCCACGAGCCGGCCGCCAGATCCCGCGCGCTGATCGCCGAGACCGGCAGCGGCCAGTCGATCGCCAGGTCGGGGTCGTCGTAGCGGACGGAGATGTCCTCGGCCGGGTCGTGCGGCCGGTCGATCCGGTAGCAGACGTCGGCGTCGCTGAGCGCCTGGTAGCCGTGGAGCAGGCCGGGCGGCACGTACAGGTGCGTGAAGGTCTCGTCGTCGAGGAGCACCGACATTTGCTCGCCGAAGGTGGGCGAGCCGGGCCGGGCGTCCACGAGCACGTCGTACACCGCGCCGCGCGCGCACCTGACGAGCTTGGCCTCGCCCCGGCCGGAGCGGCCGTGCATGGCCCTGATCGCGCCCTTGACCGTGCGGGACTGGCTGTCCTGGACGAACGCCGCCGGATCCAGGCCGTGCTCGGCCGCGATCTCGGCGTCGAACGTCCTGGTGAACAGGCCGCGCTCGTCACTGTGCGGGCTCGGGACGAACAGCAGCGTCCCCGCGAGCGCGCCTTCCTCGACTCTCATGGGCACATCTTGGCCCGGCGTCCGAGCCGTCGCCACCGTGTAACGGATATACCCCGATACCGATGTCCAAAGGGTGAGTCGGCAGACGGGGGGTGCGGTATTCCGATGGGCCATTCGTCGGATGAGAACGGTCCAAAGAACCGCGCCTTACCTGTCGCGCAGCGCGCGCGGGTGGGCGCCGTCGGGATCGACGCCATCACCGAGTCGCAGGTCGCCGAGCACCTCGCGCGGGCCTGGCACGACGGCCTGGGCGGCATGATCGTGACCGCCAACGTGGACATCGTCCGCGCCGCCACCCGCGACCCCGAGCTCGCCGAGCTCGTGGCGGGCGCCGAACTGGTGGTCGCGGACGGCATGCCGGTGGTGTGGGCCGCCCGCCTCGGCGGACTGCGCGTATCCGACCGCGTCACCGGGTCCTCCCTGATCTTCACCCTCAGCGAGGTCGCCGCCCGCGAGGGACGGTCGGTGTTCCTGCTCGGCGGCGAGCCAGGGGTGGCGGAGGCGGCCGGTGAGGTACTGGCCGGGCGTTATCCCGGTTTGCGGGTGGCCGGGGTCTACGCGCCGCCCTTCGGCTTCGACCGGCTGGCCGGCGGGATGGCGGAGACCGTGGAGAAGGTCCGCGCGGCCGCTCCCGACCTCGTCTTCGTCGGCCTGGGCTTTCCCAAGCAGGAACGCGTCATAGCCGCGCTCCGCCCCGAACTCCCGCACGCCTGGTACATCGGCTGCGGCGCCGCCATCCCGATGGCCGCCGGGCAGTTCCGGCGGGCCCCGGACGGAATCCAGCGGGTGGGCGGTGAGTGGTTGTTCAGGCTCGCCCTCGAACCCCGTCGACTCGTCCGCCGCTACCTGCGTGACGACCTGCCCTTCGCGCTCAGGCTGCTGGCCGGGGCCGCGTGGCACCGGCTGGCCGCGGGCCGGCGCTCCTGACCTCACAGATTGGGTGCCTGATGACTGTTCCCGAGCGGTCTCCGCTTGCCATCGTGATCGTCACCTACCAGAGCGGGCAGGTCATCGAGGAGTGCCTGCGTTCGCTGGACACCGTGCTGAGCGAGGGGGAGCCGGCCCGGATCATCGTCGTGGACAACGACTCCCCCGACAACACGGTGGAGCGGGTGCTCGCGACCGGAGTGCCCGTCGAGCTGGTCAGGACCGGCCGTAACGGCGGGTTCTCGGCGGGCGTCAACGCGGGCATCGCCGCCGCCCCCGGCTGCGACGTCCTCATCCTCAACGCCGACATCCGGCTCAGACCCGACTCGGTGCGCCTGCTGCGCGAGGCGCTGTCCGTCCCCGGCACGGGCATCGCGGTGCCCCGGCTGGTGGGCGCCGACGGCGTGTTGCAGCTGTCCCTGCGCCGGCGCCCCACAGTGCTGCGGGCCGTGGGAGAGGCGCTGCTGGGCGGGCTCAGAGCGGGCCGCCACGCGCCGCTGGGCGAGCTCGTCGTCGACCCGCGTGCCTACGAGCGGCCGGGCACGCCCGACTGGGCGACGGGCGCCGCCTGGCTGGTCTCGCGCGCCTGCTTGGAGGCTGTGGGACCGCTCGACGAGCGCTACTTCCTGTACTCGGAGGAGACCGAGTACATGCTCAAGATCCGCGACCACGGCTTCTCGATCCGCTACGAGCCAAGGGCGGTGGCCGTCCACCTCGGCGGCGAGCAGGCCAACTCCAGCCCGCTGTGGACCCTCGCCGCCGCCAACCGGGTGCGGCTGCACCGGCAGCGGTACGGCAGGCCCCGCGCGCAGCTCATGCGCCTTGCGGTCGCACTGAACGAGGCGATGCGCGCCGTCACCCGTGGCAGGCGGGCGGGGGAGCGGCACCGGGCGGCGTTGCGCGAACTCGCGACGATGGCCGAATGGCCGACGCCGCCGGGCGGCCGCCCGGCGTCATCGCCGCCCGCCTACGTCTGCTTCTCCGCCCAGGACTGGTGGTACCACAACCGGGCCCACTCCGACTTCCAGCTCATGCGCCACCTCGCGGGGTCGCGCAAGGTGCTGATCGTGAACAGCATCGGCATGCGGATGCCGCTGCCCGGCCGCTCCACCTTCGTGCTGCGGCGCATCGCCAGGAAGCTGCGCAGCGTGGCCAAGTTCGTCAGGCGGGTGGAGCCGAACCTGTGGGTGATGTCGCCGCTCCCGCTCCCCCTGTACGGCTCGCGCCTGGGCCGTGGGCTCAACGCCTGGCTGGTCAGGACACAGGTACGGGCGGTCTGCGGGTGGCTGGGCCTGAAGGTGCCGGTGATCGTGGTGACCATCCCCACCGCCTGGGATGTGGTCCGCCCGATGCGCCGCCGGGCGCTGATCTTCAACCGCTCGGACCGCCACTCCGCCTTCCCCGAGTCGGACACGAGGACGATCGAGACCCTCGAACGTGACCTTCTGGAACGTGCCGACCACGTGGTGTACGCCAGCCGAGGGCTCATGGCCGAGGAACGCCCGCTCGCGGGCACGCGGGCCCGCTTCCTCGACCACGGGGTCGACCTGGAGCACTTCAGCCGTGTCCCGGCCGACCGGCAGCCCGCCGACCTGCGGGCCGTACCGGGGCCCAGGATCGGCTTCTTCGGCGCCCTGGACGACTTCGTGGTGGACTTCGACCTGCTGGAACGGGTCGCGCTCGGCCTGCCGGAGGCGTCGCTGGTGCTCGTCGGCGACGCGAACGGGCAGATCGAACGGCTCACCAAGCATCCCAACGTGCACTGGCTGGGCCTGCGCCCCTATTCGGTGATCCCCGCCTACGGCTCGGGCTTCGACGTGGCGATCATGCCGTGGCTGGACAACGAGTGGATCAAGCACGCGAACCCGATCAAGCTGAAGGAGTTCCTGGCGCTCGGTCTGCCCGTGGTCAGCACCGAGTTCGACGAGCTGGCCCACTACGCCGACCGCGTCAGGACCGCGACCACCCCTGAGCAGTTCATCGAGGCCATCCGCGTCTGCCTGGCCGAGGGCGGCCCGCAGTCGCCGGAGCGGCTGCGCGGCTCGCTGGCCGGCGCCGACTGGTCGGCGCGGGCGGCCGACCTCATGGCGCTGGCCGAGCAGACACCCGACGCACGGCGTTGAGAGCGTTGGCGTGAAGAGCGTTGGCCTGAAGAGGGATGGCGTGAAGAGGGATGGCGTGAAGATATTGACAGTCACGCGGTGGGCGGCGCTGCTCACCGCCGCGACGGTGGCCGTCGGGGGCGGGCTGTGGCTGCGGTCCGTCCCGCCGAAGCCCGTCGCGAGCACGCTGCCCGCGCTGACGATGGCCTTGCGGGCACTGCCCTGGGAAGGCGGTCCGGCCGCCTACAAGGGCTCGGCCGCGGCCGTCAGGGCGGGCTGGACCCGCCCCGGCTTCTTCCCCGTGGGGCTCTGGTTCGCCTCGGCGCGGACCGCCCGGGAGGTCGCGCTGGACCGGGCCGCTGGCATCAACACCTACATCGAGCCGACCGGCGGCAGCCGCCCCGACCTGCTCAGGAAGTCCGGCATGACCGCGCTGACCAGCCGCCCGCTGCCCGGCGCGGGCGCCGAGACCGTGGGCTGGCTGATCGCCGACAAGGCCGATGTGTGGGCGGGACCGGGCAACGGGCGCTGGACGGGCGCCCGCGGCTTCACCACCAAACCCGTTTGCGTCCCCGTACTCGTCACCTGCGGTTACACCGTCATGGGCACGCTCGCCGGGCGCCTGCCCAAGGACGACCGGCTGCGTTACGCCTCCTTCGGCAAGGGCGTGGCCTACTGGGAGGAGGAGGCGCTGGCCGCCAAGTTCGTCAACGGCTACTCGGACGTGGTCGCGGCCGACGTCTCCTGGTACGGCGACCCCAACGTCTGCGCCGAGGCCACCCGGTGGCTGCAGCTCCCGGCGGCCCAGTGCCGCCTGGCGGCCAACTACGGCGCGACCGTCGAGCGGCTGCGCACTTTGGACGCCGCCGACGGCCGCCGGCAGCCGGTGTACGCGATCATCTCGCTCGCCGGCCTCACCCCCGAGCAGGTGGGCGGCGCGGCGATGAGCGCCCTGATCCACGGGGCCAGGGGGATCGTCTACGACGCGCATGGCACGGACCCCGCCTGCAAGGTGGACAACGTGCTCCGGCACGCCTGCGGAAAGGCGGTCAGGGGCGGGGTCGCCGAGCTCGACCGCCGGATCGCCCGGCTCGCGCCGGTGCTCAACACCCAGTCGTACGCCTACGACTTCGCGCCCGAGCTGGACACCATGCTGAAGCGCCTCGACGGCGACTACTACCTGTTCACGATGCTCGGCCGGGGCCAGGCTCCGGGGCCGCGCGTGCTGACCGTACCCAGCGATCTTTCGGCGGCGGGCCACATCCAGGAGATCTTCGAAGACCGCACCATCCCGGTCGACAGGGAGGGACACTTCACCGAGACCTTCGACGCGGAGCACAGCTATCACGTCTACCGGATCGCCTCGTAGCTGGGAGGGCAATGACTTCTCGAACGACGAACAGACGGATCTTGCTCATCGCGGTCACCGCCCTGCTGGTGATCGCCGTGGGCTGGGTGTTCGCGCAGGCCAAGTCGACCCGAGACGACCTCGGCCTGCCGCGCGTCCCCTGGGAGGGCGGCCCGGCCTATTACGCCAAGTTCTCCGCCCCGGCCGCAGCGGGCTGGACCGCTCCATCGTTCTTCCCCATCGGGGTCTGGTTCGAGTCCGTCGTCGAGGAACGCGACGTGCGGATGGACAAGGAGGCCGGGCTCAACACCTACGTCGAGCTGACGGCCAACAGCGACATGGGCCTGATCCGCGCCAACGGGATGTCGGCGATCACCAGCAAGCCCCTGGCGGGGTCGGGCAGCGAGACGGTCGGCTGGATGATCGCCGACGAGCCCGACATGTTCGCCGGGCCGGGCGACGGCGTCTGGAGCGGCAAGTACGGCGGCGAAGGGCAGGTGTGCCTGCCCGACAAACCGCCCTGCGGCTACACGGCGATGCGCACCCTGAAGGACAAACTGCCCAAGAACGACGGCCGCCTGCACTACGCCAACTACGGCAAGGGCATCGCCATGTGGGAGTCCGACGACGAGGCGAAGAAGTTCGTCAACTCCTACACCGACGTCATGTCCACCGACGTGTACTGGTACACCGACACCGGCATCTGCCCGGAGGCCGAGAACTTCATCAAGCTGCCGGCCGACCGCTGCCCACGGGCCGCCAACTACGGCATGGTCGTCGACCGGGGCAGGAAGCTCGACGCCCTGGACGGCAAGAGGCAGCCGATCTACGCGTTCGTGGAGCTCGGCTGGCCGGGTTCGAACGGCCTGCGCGCGATCACCGGCGACGAGCTGGCCGGCGCGGTGATGAACTCCCTCATCCACGAGGCACGCGGCATCATCTACTTCAACCACAGCTTCGCCGGGCCCTGCCCGAGCCAGCACGTGCTGCGCGAGCCGTGCGCCCAGGCGACGCGGGCGGCCGTGACGGAGCTGAACCGGCGGATCCGCACCCTCGCGCCCGTCCTGAACACCCAGTCCTACGTCCACACCTTCGCGCCGGGACTCGACACCATGCTCAAGGACCTCGACGGCTCCTCCTACGTCTTCGCCATGCCCAAGGCGGGCGTCAAGCCGGGGCGGCAGACACTGAAACTGCCCAAGGCGCTGGAGTCGGCCTCCAGCGTGGAGGTCCTGTTCGAGAACAGGACACTCCCCGTGAAGGACGGCGGCTTCACCGACACCTTCGAGCGGGAGAACACCTACCACGTCTACAAGGTCACGGCATGAGCGCGCCGGTGAACGTGGGCCTGGTCGGCGCCGGGCCCTGGGCGCGCGACTTCCACGCCCCCGTCTTCGCCGCCGGGCCCGAGACCCGGCTGGCGGGCGTCTGGAGCAGGCGCGCCCCGGCCGCCCAGGCGCTGGCCGAGCGGTTCGGCGTGCCCGCCTTCACCTCCTACGAGCGGCTGCTGGAGCGGTGCGAGGCCGTGGTCTTCGCCGTCCCGCCGGACGTCCAGGCGCCCATGGCCGTCCAGGCGGCGCGGCGGGGCCGGGCGCTGCTGCTGGAGAAGCCGATCGCGCTGACCGTACGCGACGCGCAGGCGCTCGCCGACGAGGTGGACGCCACGGGCGTGGCCACGCAACTCGTGCTGACCAACCGCTACCGTCCCGCCGTACGCGAGTTCCTCAAGCGGGCCCGCGACTTCCCGGCCATCGGCGCCCGCGGCATGCAGCTCACCGGCGAATTCCTCGACGACACCTTCGCCGACAGCCCGTGGCGCTCCCGCGCGGGCGTGCTCTACAACACCGGACCGCACGGCCTGGACCTGCTCGACGCCGCGCTGGGCCGCATCACGGAGGTCAGGCCGGTCGGCAACCGGTCCGGCTTCCTGGCGCTGACCTGCCTGCACGAGAACGACGTGATCAGCCAGCTGACGATCTGCGGCCGGGTCCCGCAGCGCCGCCGGACCCGCTATGAGCTGTACGGCCCGGAGGGCACGCTGGTGCTCGACTCCGAACAGCTGCCGGCGGACTCGACGGAGACCAGGGCGACCCTGCGCTCGGAGTTCGCCACCGCCGTACGGATCGGCCGCTCACACGAGATCGACGTACACCGGGGCCTGCACCTGCAGCGGCTCCTGGCGCAGGCGGAGCCGCGCTAGGGGATCTCCGGGACCGCGGTTCAGACGGAGCCGCGCTAAGGGGTCGTCATCGGGACGGGAGCCGGCTTGCGCTGTCGTAGGCGCAGCGCGGGCCGTTCGACCAGCCGCCAGCTCAGCGCGGCCAGCGGCAGCACGATGCCGACCGTGGCCAGCAACACGAGCGCGGGCGCCCGGAGCCCGTACTGGACCAGGACCTGCTGGGCGGGGAAGGCCAGCAGGTAGGTCCCGTACGACAGGTCGTAGGAGCCGGTCGGCCGGTGCAGCCACGTCGGCGCGCGGAAGGCGATGAGGAACGTGAGGCAGGTGACCGCCGCGATCGCCCCCAGATTGGCCACCGGCGTGCCCCACAGCAGCCACCACGCGAGCACCACGGGGACCGTCAGCCAGAGCGACGGGACCCAGCGCAACTCCCTGATCAGCATGCCGAGCGCGAAGAACGCCACGGGCTGCGCGGCGTACGCCGACACGACCAGGGGGATGAGCGGACCGGAGTAGCCGGTGAGGTGGATGACCGACGCGGCGACGAGCGCGAGCAGCACCAGCCCGATCAGGACCGTCCGGCGGCGCAGCAGCCCCAGCAGGCCCATGACCGCCACACCGACGTAGCAGAGCACCTCCACCCAGATCGTCCAGAGCGACCCGTTGACCGCGCCCGGATAGGGGAGCCCCTGGAAGACGCCGGGCAGCGCGTAGCTCACCGGCTGGATGAGCAGCCCTCTGGCGATGTAGCTCCAGGCGCCGGTGCCGGAGAAGTAGGAGGCGGCGGGCAGCGCGCTCACCAGGGGCCCGAGCAGCAGGGCCGTGGCGACGACGACGAGCGCGTACGCGGGATAGATGCGCAGCGCCCGGCGGAGTGTGTAGCGGCGCACCGACGGGTCGGACAGCCAGCTCGTGCTGATCAGGTAGCCGCTGATGAGGAAGAAGACCCCGACGCCTATGCCGCCGACCCCTATCCCGCTGTCCGGGGTCAGGGGTGTCCCGTGCCCGGTCAGCACCCAGCTGTGCTCGACGATGACCGCGAGCGCTCCCAGGAGGCGCAGCAGGTTGAAGGCGTTCAGTCGGGATTGACCAGGCCCGTTTTGCGCTTCGGCCACTCCGCAGCTCCCCCGCGAGTCCGATGCATCGGAGGTGTATCGGTTCGCGAAGGAGCTGCGTTACCCCACGGTTTTCAGCCGATGCGCCAGGTGTCTCCACCCATGAGCAGATCGCTGAGGTCACCGGCGCCCTTCTGCGCCACGGCCTCCTCCATCTGCTCGGCCATCAGCACGTCGTACGCGGGCCGGTCGATCGAGCGGAAGATGCCGATCGGGACGTGCTCGAACGCGGGCTCGTCCAGCCGCGACAGCGCGAAGGCCAGCGACGGGTCGGGGTGGTGCGCGTCGTGGACCAGGATCTGGTCCGCGCTCACCGAGGCGCGGTCGGCCACCTCGATGCCGCCGTCGGCCGCCCTGACGACCGCCTTCGACGCCGACACGATCGGCTGCCCGTGCTCCAGCCGCAGCGTGATGTCGTCGCGGATCTCCGGATCCTTGAGCTGCTCGAAGGCGTTGTCGTTGAAGATGTTGCAGTTCTGGTAGATCTCCACCAGCGAGGTGCCGCGGTGGGCGGTGGCCTCGCGCAGCACCGACTGCAGGTGCTTGCGGTCGGAGTCGATCGTCCTGGCCACGAACGACGCCTCGGCGCCGATGGCCAGCGAGATCGGGTTGAACGGCTTGTCCAGCGAGCCCATCGGCGTCGACTTGGTGATCTTGCCGACTTCCGAGGTGGGGGAGTACTGGCCCTTGGTCAGACCGTAGATCCTGTTGTTGAACAGCAGGATGTTGAGGTTGACGTTGCGGCGCAGCGCGTGGATCAGGTGGTTGCCGCCGATCGACAGCGCGTCACCGTCACCCGTGATCACCCACACCGACAGGTCGGGCCGGCTCGCGGCGAGCCCCGTCGCGATCGCCGGCGCGCGGCCGTGGATGGAGTGGAAGCCGTAGGTGTTGAGGTAGTACGGGAAGCGGGAGGAGCAGCCGATCCCGGAGACGAACACGATGTTCTCGCGCTTGAGCCCGAGCTCCGGCAGGAAGCTCTGCACCGCGGCCAGGATCGCGTAGTCACCGCAACCGGGGCACCAGCGCACCTCCTGGTCGGACTTGAAGTCCTTCAGGCCCTGCTTGGTGTCCGTCTTGGGGACGAGCGAGAGGCCCTTCCCATTGATCAGCTCAGTCACTGTCGATCACGTCCTGGATGACTCCGGCCAGCTCCTCGGCCTTGAACGGAAGCCCGCGCACACGGTTGTAGCTGATGATGTCGACGAGGTAGCGCGCCCGCAGCAGCAGCGCGAGCTGGCCCAGGTTGATCTCGGGCAGCAGCACCTTGTCGTAGCTCTTGAGGATCTCGCCGGTGTTGGCGGGCAGGGGGTTGAGGTGACGCAGGTGCGCCTGCGCGACCTTGCCGCCGCTCTTCCTGATGCGGCGTACGGCCGCCGCGATCGGGCCGTAGGTCGAACCCCAGCCCAGCACCAGCACCTTGGCGTCGCCGTCGGTGTCGTCGACCTCCAGGTCGGGTACGTCGATCCCGGCGATCTTGGCGGCCCGGGTCCTGACCATCAGGTCGTGGTTGTTCGGGTCGTAGCTGATGTTGCCCGTGCCGTCGGCCTTCTCGATGCCACCGATCCGGTGCTCCAGGCCCGGCGTGCCGGGGATGGCCCACGGGCGGGCGAGCGTGTCGGTGTCGCGCTTGAACGGCAGGAACTCGCCGTCGGCACCGTTGGGCGCCGTGGTGAACTCCTGGGAGATGTCGGGAAGTTCGGACACCTCCGGCAGGCGCCACGGCTCGGAGCCGTTGGCCAGGTAGCCGTCCGACAGCAGCATGACCGGGGTGCGGTACTTGACCGCGATCCGCGCCGCCTCGATGGCGGCGTCGAAGCAGTCGCTCGGCGACATCGGCGCCACGATCGGCAGCGGAGACTCGCCGTTGCGGCCGAACATGGCCATCAGCAGGTCGGTCTGCTCGGTCTTGGTCGGCATGCCGGTGCTCGGACCCGCCCGCTGCACGTCGACGATGAGCAGCGGCAACTCGGTGGTGACCGCGAGGCCGACGGTCTCGGCCTTCAGCGCCACGCCGGGCCCCGACGTCGTGGTCACGCCCAGCGCGCCGCCGAACGCCGCGCCCAGCGCCGCGCCGACACCCGCGATCTCGTCCTCCGCCTGGAAGGTGCGGACGCCGAACCGCTTGTGCTTGGACAGCTCGTGCAGGATGTCGCTGGCCGGCGTGATCGGGTAGGAGCCGAGGAACAGCGGCAGCTTCGACTGCACGCTCGCGGCGATGAGGCCGTAGGCCAGGGCCTGGTTGCCCGAGATGTTGCGATAGACACCGGGCGCCAGCTGGGCCGGCTTCACCTCGTAGGAGACCGAGAACGCCTCGGTGGTCTCGCCGTAGTTCCAGCCCGCCTGGAAGGCCGCGATGTTGGCCTTGGCGATCTCCGGCTTCTTGGCGAACTTCTGCTCAAGGAACTTGATCGTGTGCTCGGTCGGCCGGTGGTACAGCCACGAGAGCAGGCCCAGCGCGAACATGTTCTTCGAACGCTCGGCGTCCTTCTTGGACAGCTCGAAGCCTTCGAGCGCCTTGACCGTCAGCGAGGTCAGCGCCACCGCGTGGACGCGCCACTCGCTGAGCGAGTCGTCCTCCAGCGGGTTGGCCGCGTAGCCGACCTTCTGCAGGTTGCGCTTGGTGAACTCGTCGATGTTGGCGATGATGTCGGCGCCGCGGGGCAGGTCGCCCAGGTTGGCCTTCAGCGCCGCCGGGTTCATCGCGACGAGCACGTTGGGGGCGTCACCCGGCGTCAGGATGTCGTGGTCGGCGAAGTGCAGCTGAAAGCTCGACACACCGGGGAGGGTGCCTGCGGGGGCGCGGATCTCGGCGGGGAAGTTGGGCAGCGTCGACAGGTCGTTGCCGAACTCCGCGGTGCCCGCGGTGAAGCGGTCGCCCGTGAGCTGCATGCCGTCACCGGAGTCGCCGGCGAATCGGATGATCACGCGGTCGAGTTGCTGGACCTGCTTCGTCACAGCTCAGTCCTCCTCGACGCGCCGGTGGCTTTGGGCGCGTTCTCAGTTTCCATGCTAGATCCTCGCGAGGTTCAACACGTTTCCTCGCCACATAATGCGGGTAAACGCGGAGGCAATCAGGGGCTACCGGAGAACCACTAGGGGTGACACAGGCCGCCGGCGATTCTGCACAGGTCTACGTGCAGCCGTGCGAAGAGGACTGTTCGGGTCACGAGCGCCAACTATACGTCCCCCCAAGGCGTGGACTACGTCTGGGGGCGCTCTGGCGTGCTCTCCGACCCCGGCCGGTATAGGCGTCCTGCCTGCATCCCTGCTGTTCCATACAACTCTGGAACGGTAACGAGGGTGTAACCCTTCCCGCGCAATCTTTTGACGATGCCCGGCACCGCGTCCACGATCGTCTTGTTGACGTTGTGCATGAGCACGATGCTCCCGGCCCGCGCCCGCCGGATCACCCGGTCGGTGATCGTCTTGGCGTCGTCCACGCGCCCGTCGCCCGCGTCGACGTCCCAGCCGACGATGGCGAGGCCCATCTCTCCCGCCACGTCCGTGACGTCCTCGTTCACCGCTCCGTAGGGCGCGCGCATCAGCGTGGGGCGCTCGCCGATGGTGGCCGTGATGGTGTCCTGGGTACGGCCGAGCGAATCGGCGATCTTGCTGGTCGGCAGCTGTGACAGGTCCCGGTGCGCCCAGGTGTGGTTGGCCACCAGGTGCCCCTCGGCACTCATCCTGCGCACCAGGTCCGGCCGGGCGGCGGCGTTGATGCCGATGGTGAAGAAGGTGGCCCGCGCCCTCTCCTTGAGCAGCGTGTCGAGCAGCCGGGGCGTGGCGGGTCCAGGCCCGTCGTTGAAGGTCAGCGCGACGCACCTGGTCTCGGCGCAGTCGACCGAGCCCGCCTGGTTGCTGGCGGCCTCCGGGCTGGGCGTCGGGACCGTCTTCGGCACGGTCGCGGACGTCTGCTCGGCGGCCGTCCGTACGGCATGCTGAGCGGCCCGTCCGATCGGCGACAGCAGGGGCTCCACCTGCCGGGCGGGTACGGCCACGGCCAGGCGGCCGAGGGAGCACGGCCCGACCTGGCAGTCGTCGAACTCCACCACCAGGTCTCCGCCATTGTTGAAGGCCATCGAGTCGAGCTGGTCGCCCGTCAGCTCGTGGGCGGTCGTCGGGGTGCCGCGCTTGGCGAGCTGGCTCCTGACCAGGCGCGTGAGGTCGCGCACCGCGCTCGGCCCGGCGAGCAGGCCCGTCGAGCCGGTCGCCTGGCCGGTCTTGCGGTCGTACCAGAGGGTCCGGGTGGAGTTGCTCCAGCCGTTGCCGAGGGACTGGCCGGTGCGCAGCCGTACCCCGAAGATCTCGCCCGAGGCGGCGGTGAGCTGCCAGTCCATGTTCAGCTCGGGGCGGGGGCGCGGCGCGTCGAACCTGGTGGCCTCGCGGAAGCCGTGCAGCACCCGCTCGGCCTCGCCGCGCAGGGCCACGTTGAGGTGGGGGGCGTGTGGCAGCTGGGGGTAGGCGATGTGCACATAGCGACCCGCGTTCTCGCCCTCGTCGCCGCCCAGGTTCCTGGTCCCCAGACCGTCCACGGTCGCCGGGTCGACGAAGTCGATCATGGTCGGCTCCGCGGGGACCATGACGTCGTGCTCGTGCTCGTGCTCGGGCTCGGGGGAGGCGGTAGCCAGCCCACCACCTGCTGCGGAGAGGACTAGCAGTGCGATTCCTCCGAAGAATCGCTTTTTACGCATGGCCGCCACATTATGGGGGAGATCGCGTGGTTTACCCCGTTTTGGGGTTATAGGGACGGAGCTTTGACTGGGTTACGATCAGGACATGGACGGCTACTTCGGGTCCTACGTGCTGGTCGCCGCGCTGCTGCTGATCGGCGTGGCCATCGTGGCCGGGGCCCTCATGGCCAACCGCCTCCTGCGCCCGACCAGGCCCACGGCCGAGAAGCTGACCACGTACGAGTGCGGCGTCGACCCCGTCGGCGACGGCTGGGCCCAGTCGCAGGTGCGCTACTACGTCTTCACCTACCTGTACGTGGTCTTCGCCGTGGACGCCGTCTTCCTCTTCCCGTGGGCCACGGTCTTCGACGCGCCGGGATACGGGCTGACGACGCTCGTGGAGATGTTCGTCTTCCTGGGGTTCATCGCGCTCGGCATCCTCTATGCCTGGCGGAAGCGCGTACTCGCCTGGACTTAGGTTGTTTTTCGGTCGATCACTTGGGGACTCTCTACTCCTGAGGGAGATCGCGAGGGACAATGGACGTATGGCAGCCACGGATCTCCCGATGCCCACAGTGGGGCCGATCTCGCGCTTGGCGCCCAAGCCGATGCGCTTCGTGCTCAACTGGGGGCGGCGATATTCGCTGTGGGTGTTCAACTTCGGGCTCGCCTGCTGCGCGATCGAGTTCATCGCGACCTCGATGAGCCGACACGACTTCATCCGGTTCGGGGTGATCCCGTTCGCCAACGGGCCGCGCCAGGCCGACCTGATGATCGTCTCGGGCACCGTCACCGACAAGATGGCTCCCGCGGTCAAGCGCCTCTATGAGCAGATGCCCGACCCGAAGTACGTGATCTCGTTCGGTGCCTGCTCCAACACCGGCGGGCCCTACTGGGACTCCTACTGCGTCACCAATGGTGTCGATCAGATCATTCCTGTGGACGTCTATGTGCCCGGGTGCCCGCCCAGGCCGGAGGCGTTGCTGCACGGGATCATGAAGCTGCAGGAGAAGATCGCGGCGGAGCGGCTCAGCGACCGCTACGTGTGGTCCCGCTCGCACGAGGGAGAATTGTGACTCTCGAGGAGCGGTTCGGCGAGCGGGTCTCGGTCTCCACCTCCTTCGGGGAGACCACCGTCGACGTCGCCACGGCGGACTGGATCGAGGTCCTGACCTTCCTCAGGGACTCCGGCCACACCTTCTTCGACTGGCTGACCGGGGTCGACGATCCGCCTGACGGGTTCTTCGTGGTCGCCCACGTCTACGACCCCGACTCGTGCGAGCGCGTGCTGGTCCGCACCCGGGTGCCGCGCGCCGACCCGCGCCTGCCCTCGGCCGTGGGCGTTTACCGGGGCGCCAACTGGCACGAGCGCGAGACGTACGAGATGTTCGGGGTGCTCTTCGACGGCCACCCCTATCTGGTGCCGCTGCTGCTGCCCGACGGCTTCGAGGGGCATCCGCTGCGCAAGGACTTCATCCTCGCCGCCCGGGTGGCCAAGCCCTGGCCGGGAGCCAAGGAACCGGGCGAATCAGGGCACGGCTCGCCGAGCCGGCGCAAGACGCTGCCGCCCGGCGTACCCGCCGACTGGGGGACACCCGATGCTTGACGTGGTGCTGCGCTTCGCCGCCATTCTCGTCGTGTTCCTCGTGCTACCGCTGATCGTCGGGCAGACCGAACACAAGGTCATGGCGCACATGCAGTCGCGCCTCGGGCCGATGTACGCGGGCGGCTTCCACGGCTGGGCGCAGCTCATCGCCGACGGGGTGAAGTTCGCGCAGAAAGAGGACGTCATCCCGGCCGCGGCCGACCGGCGCATCTTCATGATCGCCCCAGGCGTCGCGCTCGTGCCGTACCTGCTCGTACTGATCGCCATCCCCGTCGACCAGGGCCTGGTTGGCGTGGACCTCGACCTCGGGCTGTTCTTCGTCCTCGCGGTGATGGGCATCGGGGTGCTCGGCTCGATCATGGCGGGGTGGGCGTCGGCCAACAAATACTCGGTGCTCGGCGGCATGCGGGCGGCCGCCCAGCTCATGTCGTACGAGCTGCCGCTGGTGCTGGCCGCCTCCTCGGTCGCGATGGCGGCGGGCACGCTGTCCATTCCGGGGATCGTGTCGGCGTGGCAGTGGTGGTGGCTGCCGTGGCAGGCCATCGGCGGCGTGGTGTTCTTCCTGGCCGGCCTGGCCGAGCTGCGCCGCCCGCCCTTCGACATGCCGATCGCCGAGTCCGAGATCATCATGGGCCCGATGACCGAATACACCGGGATGCGATTCGCCCTGTTCATGCTCTCGGAGTACGTCGGGATCGTCGTGCTGTCGTTCCTGACCGCAGTGCTGTTTCTGGGCGGCTGGCACGGGCCGTTGCTGGCCGGGTGGGTGTGGACGCTGGTCAAGGTGTTCGTGCTGGCCTTCTTGGTGATTTGGCTGCGGGTGAGTTTTCCCCGGTTGCGCGAGGACCAGCTGCAGAAGCTGGCCTGGGTGGTGCTGGTGCCGCTGGCGCTGGCGCAATTGGCGCTGACGGGTGTGGTGAAGGTCCTCATTTAGTGGGGCGGGGTCCACGAAGGTTCGCCGGGCATCGTTCTGCCGCGTCTCCGACGCGGTGTCCTTCCACGGGGCCTCTGCTCACGATGGGCTGGTTTCTTCCGCTTCCCCGAAGGGGGTATTCCACCCAAAAGACCCCAGCCACGACAGACCGTCACAGAGATCGAGACGGTCGCGTGACGAAACACCCGGGGACTGTCCTTTGCGCCGTCACGTGGGCGTTTCCCGGACCCGAAACTTCAGCTTCGACTTATCCGTCTTATGTGACTAGGGGCGAGGGGGAGGACGACGATCGTCATGGACGTTCAGCTTCGACCGGTAGCAGGGGCGCATCCCGGGGCGCGCTTCCCCAAGACCGCCATCTCGTGGGACGGTGACGCACTGGCGGCCACCGACGCCGCATCCGGCCAGTCCTTACAGCTGAGACCCGCGACGCTCTATTGCTACAGCTACGACCAGGCGTTCCTCGTGTCGTCCAAAAAGTCCAAGACCCACGCGGTCCAGGGCTTGGCCGCGCTCGACGAAGACGGCCTGGTGCTCCTCGACCTGCCGGGTGAATGGCACTTCCCACACTTGACCGACTTCGTGGCGAGAACCGGCATCCCGCTGGTCGATGCCCGCCACCACGACTCGAAACGGGTACGCGCCGTGCTCGCCGCCCGGGCCCCCGGCTGGCGTCGCCTCCACGGCCAGTCTCCACCGGTGCTGCTCAGGTACCGCAAACCGGTGAGCATCGGCGTCGGCGTCGCAGGACTGGCCGCGATGGTGTACCTCGCGTCGACCGGCATGT
This sequence comes from Nonomuraea sp. CA-143628, assembly GCF_050942315.1. Lineage (NCBI taxonomy): Bacteria > Bacillati > Actinomycetota > Actinomycetes > Streptosporangiales > Streptosporangiaceae > Nonomuraea > Nonomuraea sp. CA-143628. The sequence goes on along the minus strand of NZ_CP192072.1, from coordinate 12,779,697 downwards.
GGATGGCCTGGCGCGGCATCTCCGCGGTCGGCCGGATGCTCTTGGACGTGGTGGAGGCCAAGTGGCTGGCAGTGGGCTTCAGCCCCCTACTGCTCGTCGTACGTCCGGTGTCGGCTCGCATTCAGCGGTGGCGTGCTGATCGCGGCGTGATCCTCGGCTCCGGCACCGGGGCGTACATCAGTGTCACGTCAAGCGACAAACTGCAGATCACCCGGGGTAAGGAGCAGCTCCCGAGGATAAGGATCGGTGAGAGGGTGGTGGACGCGGTGAGCTTGCTGCTCTACCACTACGACGGCTTATCCGGACTTGTCATCCGCAATATGCGGGGCGATGCTGTGCACCATCTGCCAGGGCCGTGGCTGCCCGACGCGGCCAATCGTTTCGCGCACCGACATGGGCTGGGGCTGGCCGTGCATGCGGTGTCGCGTGAGGAGTACATCGCCCTGACCCTCAACTCTCGTGACGCGACACCCTGATCGCGTCGCCGGGCCACGCCTCGCATGACTCCGGCTTGGGGCTGTGGGTTCTGGTCACGCGTTCGAACGGTTCGTTGTCGGGGGCGGCAGGTTCTCCACGATCGGGGCGAGCGTCGACGCCACTCCTACCTCGGAATTCGACGACGCGGGCACGACCAGGCAGGAGCGGATCTTCCAGACGATCGCCCAGTTGCTGAGCGACCCGCCGCTGGTAGCCGATGTGCGGGCCGTGCTGTTCCGGGCGCTGCCCACGATCCAGGGGGCTTCGGCCAAGCAGGACGCGATCGACGCGGCGGGCCGCAAGGTCGTCGACAAGCCCGGCGAACAGCGGTAGGAGAAGCAGCCACTCCCTCCGCTTCCACCACAAGACCGGCTGCTGGTCGGCGTTACGGTGAAAGGGCCGATGTCGCGCGCCGATGCCCACAGTGTGGGCGGTGGTTCGCCCCGGCTTCGGCCACTGCCGTGATGCCGTCCACGACACCCACGCCTGCCGAACCGCCGTCTACCAGGCGCGACACCCACGCTTGCCGAACCGCCGCCTACCGGACGCCCCACCGAGCCACTTGGTGATGCTTTCGCGTACGGGATCGAAGACGAGAACCGCCCGTGGCGGGATCTCCCGGATGTGCACGTCCGCGCGCGCTTGCATCTGTACGTGGAGTCCGCGAACGCCTTGGGGGACTCGTTGGGCGCTGTCTGGCGGGCGGCGGCCGGGACCAGCCGGAGACTGGCGCAAATCGACGATTGTCATTGCTAGTAATTTCAGTCTAAGCTGAAATTGCTAGCTGGTACAGAATCGAATGCCCGCCTTGGCGTGCCAGATGGGACGCGCACGCGGCGCATTGCCTTGCCCACCAACGTGTCCGGAGGCGTAGCGCGCCCATGAAAGTTGTCATCATCACCGGCGGATCCCGTGGAGACGTCGCCCCCTATGCCGGCCTCGGAGCCCGCCTGAAGGCGGCGGGGCACGATGTGGCGATAGCCGCGCAGGAGAGCTTCGCCGGCCTCGTCCACGAGGCGGGCTGCGAGTTCCGGCTCGTCCCTGGCGACACGCGGGCCATGCTCGGGTCCGAGGAGGGCCAGAGGTGGCAGGGACGCGGCACCGGGACGCTGCGTTCCATGAAGACCAACATCCAGATGGGCATGCAGTTGCTGGAGGAGACCGGCAAGGGGGTCGTCTCGGCCGCCCAGGGCGCCGACGTGCTGCTGCTGCACCGCACCGCCCTGTGGCACGGCTACCTGGCGGCGGGGGTCATGGGCATCCCAGCTGTGGGCCTGGAGTTGTTCCCCAGCGTCCCGACTGCCGACTTCGCGCTGCCGTCGTTCGACGTACGGTTCCTCGGCAGGTGGGGCAACCGCCACCTGCCGAGCCTCGTAATGGGGGTCACCAGCCACGTCAGGACCCCGCTGGACACCCCGATCAGGGCCTTCCAGCAGCAGCTCGGCCTGCCGCAGACGGGGCTCGGCGAGGTGCGCAGGCGGACGATCGAGGACGAGAACTGGACGATCCTGCACGGCTACAGTCCCCAGGTCGTGCCGCGCCCGGCCGACTGGCGTCCCGGCGTGGAGGTGGTCGGCTACTGGTGGCCGCCGGCGCGCGAGGACTGGCGGCCACCGCGCGAGCTGACCGACTTCCTGGAGGCCGGGCCGCCGCCGGTGTTCGTCGGCTTCGGCAGCATCACCCGGCACGACACGGAGGAAATCACCGAGACCATTTCCGCCGCCATGCGCCGCGCAGGGACGCGGGCGGTGGTCCAGGCGGGTTGGTCGGAGCTGTCGGCGATGGGGGACGACGTGCTGGCCATCGGCGACACGCCGCACGAGTGGCTGTTCCCCCGGATGGCCGCCGTGGTCCACCACGCGGGGGCGGGCACGGCGGGGGCGGGTGTCCGCGCGGGCGTTCCGGCCGTACCCGTGCCGATGATGGGTGACGCGCCGTTCTGGTCGCGCCGTCTGGCGGGGCTGGGGGTCAGCCCGGGGTACGTGCCGATGAACGAGCTGTCGGCCGAGCGCCTCGGTGACCTGGTACGCCAGGCCGTGACCGACCCTGCCTACCGGCAGCGGGCCGCCGAGCTGGCCGGGCGCGTCGGAGCCGAGGACGGCCCCGCACGCGTCATCGAGACGCTCGACCGGCTCCCCCGCCGGCCCAGGCGCCGGTAGCGGCGAACTCGTCCTTCAGGCCCCGCACCGGTCAGCGCCAGAGCCCTCGGCTTCCACGTCAAGACCACCCCCCGAGTCGCCTCTGACGCAGGCGGGACCTGGAACCCGCTACGCCCGAACGACCACTCAGAGTGAACGCCCTCAGTGCGACTGGCTCGGATACAGACCACTTGATCAACGACTCCTACCAGTCTCAACCCGGGGTCCTGGAGGCTCGGGCCGCCCCTACCCACGTCCGGTGGGTATCAGGCCGTGGTGGGGATGGTGCTGGGCTGCTTGGAGTCCGGTGGGGTGTCAGGCTGTGGTCGAGGCGATGCCGAGCCGGTCGAACGCGGCGGCCACGCTCGGTCCGAGCGCGGCTGGGTCGTCAGCGGCGATCTCGCGGCCGGCGTTGTAGCAGGCCAGCGCGAGCTGCGGCGCCAGCGCGGCCGTTTCGGGCGATGCGCCCTGGTCACGCAGGATCTCACCCAGCGTCTCGGCGAGGCGCCGCTGCTTGCGGTCCGCGCGGTCGCTGAGTTCGGGGTTGTCGGCGATCAGCCGTTCGCGCCGGACGTAGTGCTCCGCGTCCCGCGTCACTTCGGCGCAGATGGCCAGGGTGGTCTCACGCAGCAGAGCGAGCGCCTCGGACAAGGTGGGCGCTCCGTCGACGCTTAGCTCACGGTGCCGACGGGCGACCTTGTCGAGCCACTCCTGCTCGTCGGCGAAAACGACCTCCTGCTTGTCGCCGAAGTACCGAAAGAACGTCGTACGCCCAGCCTCGGCCCGTTCCGCTATGTCCGCGACGGTCACGTCGGCATAGCCGCGTTCGGCGAACAACTCGTACGCGGCCGCGACGATCTCGTCACGAGCTCGCTGCCGCTTGCGCACGCGGAGGGGTGGTCGAGACACCAACGCAGTCTATCGCTTTCCGAACGCGATCCATTATGGTACTCAGTACCAACTGGTACGAGATGCCTCGGAGCTGAAATGCGAGCAGTGCAGATAACGGAGTTCGGCGGCCCGGAAGTGGTGGCCGTACGCGAGGTGCCCGACCCCCAGCCCGGCCCCGGCCAGACCCTCCTTAACGTGGCGCGATGCGGGGTGAACTTCGCCGACACCCTCCTGCGCGAGAACGCCTATCTCGCCCCGGCCACGCTGCCGCTGGTGCCAGGTAGCGAAGTCGTCGGCCGGACCGAGGACGGCCGACGGCTGGCCGCCATGATCGAGAGCGGTGGGTACGCCGAGAAAGCCTTACTACGGGATGACGCCGCCTTCCCCGTGCCCGACGGGGTCGACGACGTCGCCGCGGTCGCCCTCCTCATCCAAGGGCTGACCGCCTGGTGGCTGATCAACCACACCGGCCGCGTGCGATCCGGCGAGAGCGTGGTCGTGCACGCGGCGGCCGGCGGCGTCGGTTCGCTGGCCGTACAACTGGCCAAGCTGAGCGGCGCGGGCCGGGTCATCGCCACGGCTTCCACTCCGGAGAAGCGTGAACTGGCGCTGTCTCTCGGCGCGGACGCCGCTGTCGACCCCGCGGCCGAGGACCTCACCGCGGCCCTGTGCGCGGCGAATCACGGTGAGCAGGTCGACGTGGTCCTGGAAATGACCGGCGGCCCTGTCACCGATCAGAGCATCGCCGCGTTGGCCCCCTTCGGCCGACTCGCCTTCTACGGAATGGCCAGCCGGGTCGAACCCGAGAAGGTCTCGCCACGCGCGCTCCAGCGCCGCTCCCTCACTGTCAGCGGCTTCTGGCTCATGAACGCCTTCGCCCAGTCGGCGACTCTTGCCAAGGCGTACGCGGAGTTGGCGGCACAGGTCGCCGCAGGCGAACTCCGCGTCATCCATGGTGGTGACCACCCGATGTCGGAGATCCAGCACGTACACGAGGAACTCCGCAGCCGCCGTACGACCGGCAAACTAGTCATCGACCCCAGCCGGTAGCCCGCTCCGGCAGTCCCGCCGAAGCCGCATGTGGGAGTCGGGCCCAGCAAGCGCCCCTTCACCAGCGGCGGTGATCACGTCCTCATGCCCGGGGGCAGCGTGGATTGCGAGGGAGGTCATGTTCGGCGCCCGGATCACTCCCTCCGCTCGGGGGCAGCGGTGGATTGCGAGGGAGGCCATGTTCGGCGCCCGGATCACTTCCCCCGCTCGGGAGCAGTGGGCCTGTTCAGGTCGTGAGCCCGACCACGAACGCACGCCTGCCGGGGCGGCTGAATATCCGTCCTGGCCCGCGCGAACCATGCCGTTCGCACTTCGCGATCCCCGCCTGCGGCTCCGCCGGCCGGATGGCCACCCGGCCGACGACGTCGACGGCGAGCATGAGGACCGATGGGAGCTTTACCGGCCCAGCCGACATCTGGGCGGCGGAAGTCACACACCTGAGCGGCGACCGGCCGGTTGGTGGGTGGGGAGGTCAGGCAGGCCGGACCGGGCCGGGTCAGCGGACGCGGGGATGTCGGCGGGTCGGACCGGATCGGGCCGGGTCAGCGAGCGGGAATGTCGGCGGGTCGGACGGGGCGATGCGGGTCAGCGGACGCGGGAATGCCAGCGGACCGGACCGGGGCGATGCGGATCGGCAGAGGCGGGAATGTCGGCGGGTCGGGCTCAGGTGGATCGGGTCAGTGGACGATGGCCAGCATCACGTCGGACGCGGACGGCCGGTCGTCGGGGCTCTTGTGGAGGCAGGCGCCCGCGACGCTGCGCAGGGCGGGCGGTAACGGCGACAGGTCCGGATGGAAGGTGAGCACCCGGTTGAACACCGCGGGCACCGTATCCTCCCCGAACGCCGGTCGCCCCGTCGCCGCGAACATCATCGTCACAGCCCAGCTGAACACGTCGGACGGCGGCCCCACCGGCGCCCCCGACAGTTGCTCGGGCGACATGTACGGCGGGGTGCCGACCATCTTGCCCGAGGTCACCGTCATCTGGTCGAGCGCCCGCGCGATCCCGAAGTCGATCACTCGCGGCCCGTCCGATCCGATCAATACGTTGCTCGGCTTGAAGTCGCGGTGGACAACCCCCGCCTTGTGGATGGCGGCGAGGGCCCCGGCTGTGGATAACGCCAGCCGCGTCAGGCTGTCCTCGTCGCGCGGGCCGTACTTGCGTACGAGATGTTCGAGCGACGGCCCTTCGACGTATTCGCTGACGATGTAGGCGTGCTGACCCGTGATGCTGACGTCGAGCACCCGGGCCGTGGAGAACGTCGCCACCCGCCGCGCCGCGTCCACCTCCCTGGCGAACCTGGCCCGCGCCACCTCGTCCACGAGGTCGTGCAGGACCTTGACCGCGACGCGTACGCCGTTGGGCGCCATCGCCAGATAGACCGCGCCCTGGCCGCCTCGCCCGAGCGGCTGGAGCACCCGGTAGTGTCCGATCCACTCGGGCTCGTGCGGGCGGCGCTGCTGGCTCGGGGCGGTGGTGCGCTGGTGCAGATCGAAGGGCGGGGGAGCGCTTCGGTGCTGGTGGGGAGGCTGAGGCTGAGGCTGGTAGACGGGTTTGTTGAGGCGGGCCCTGACCATCTTGGGGACGATGATGCCGGAGTGGATGACCCCGCCCAGCCAGCTGATCACCAGCCCGAACGAGACCAAACTCGACAGCGGGTCCGGGATCTCGGCGTACTCCGTGTAGCTTATGGCCGCCAGCACGAACGAGCCGATGCAGATGGCATAGAAGCCCGCCGCGACGACGTGCCACGTGCTCCGCAGCCAGTAGGCCGCGAACCCGATGGTGAACGGCGTCGCCAGCCCACACGTCAGCAGCGGCAGCACCGCCCAGACGATGGCCGCCGCCCATGCTCCGCCGCTCGGACGGGGCGGCTGGCTGTACGACATGGCGGGAAGACTATCGCGCAGGACTTTCACATATCGGGTGTGGACACATCTTGTGGATAACCTTCGGTCTGCCTGTGGATAGCTGTGGAAAACTTGGGGACAACGGGCCTGGAGCGTTCACCTGCGCGGTCAAGTGCGACATGATGTTGATATGGCGCGGATACCGGGAGTCGGCCTCGCGAAGGGTCTATCGGTCACTCTTCGTCACATGCTGCGCAAATCCGTGACACAGCAGTATCCCGAGGTCAAGCCCGCCCTCCCGCCGCGCAGCCGTGGCGTCATCGCCCTGGTCGAGGAGAACTGCACCTCCTGCATGCTCTGCGCGCGCGAGTGCCCCGACTGGTGCATCTACATCGACTCGCACAAGGAGACCCTCCCGGCTCCTGAGGGCGGACGGCCCCGCCAGCGGAACGTGCTCGACCGGTTCGCCATCGACTTCGCCCTGTGCATGTACTGCGGGATCTGCATCGAGGTGTGCCCGTTCGACGCGCTGTTCTGGTCGCCTGAGTTCGAGTACGCCGAGGGTGACATTCGGAACCTTCTGCATGAGAAGGATCGGCTCGCGGCCTGGGCGCCCACGGTCGCGCCTCCTCCTGCACACGACCCTGGCGCCGAGCCGCCGAAGGAACTCACCGCTGCTCGCCGCCCGGCCCGTGGCCCGTCCGGCGCCCGCCCTGGTGCCGCAGGCGCGGCCGGGGACCGCCCTGAGGCCGCGGGCCAGTCCACCGCTCGCCCTGGCGCTGGCGGCCCGGCCGCGGACCGCGCTGGTACAGCTTCTGGCCATGTCTCCGGCCCCACATCCGGAGCGGCTTCTGGCCCTGCTTCCAGCGCCCCTGCCTCCGGTGCCGCGTCCGGACCTGCCTCCGAATCGGCTCCCGGCGCTGAATCCGGCGCCGAATCCGGCGCGTCGTCCACAGGCCGGCCATCTGCCGAAGAGTTTTCCACAGGCACGGGCCAACCGTCTTCGCCGCCCGGCCGCGGGGAGCAGACTTCTGGCACGAGCCGACGCGGGCGCAGGATGGCCGATCCTCGATCCATCCGCCCGCCCGGGCGGCTCGACCCTGAAAAGACAAGGGAGTCCGAGGAGGATTCGTGACCGAGGCGGTGCCCTCCTATCTGTCACCCACCGGGCAAGAGATCGTCTTCTTGCTGCTGGGTGCGGTGGCGGTCGGATCCGCGCTGCTCGTTGTCACGACCAGGCAACTGGTCCACGCCGCCCTCTGGCTGGTCGTCTCCTTCGGCGCCCTCGCCGGCGGCTACCTGGTGCTGACCGCCGAGTTCGTGGCCTGGGTCCAGGTGCTCATCTATGTGGGCGCGGTGGTGGTCCTGCTGCTGTTCGGGATCATGCTGACCCGTGCCCCGATCGGCCGCTCCGCCGATCTCGACAGCGGCAACCGGTGGGTGGCGGCCGTGGTGGCGGTGGCGACGGCGGCCGTCCTGGTCACAGTGGTGATCGACGGCTTCCGCACGGCGTATACACCGCTGAAACCCGGTGCCGGCGCGGCGAAGGAGCTGGGCGCCAGCGTGTTCAGCACGTGGGTGCTGCCTTTCGAGGCGCTCTCGGTGCTGTTGCTGGCCGCGCTGATCGGTGCCATCGTGCTGTCCCGCACGGACATACCCGGGGGTTCGCCACCTGAGCAGACCGGGGGTTCTTAGTGCACATCGTCTACCCGGCGATCGTCTCCGCGCTCCTCTTCTCCGTCGGCGTCTACGGGGTGCTCGCCCGGCGCAACACGATCCTCGTGCTGATGTCGGTCGAGCTGATGCTCAACGCCGTCAACCTCAACCTCGTCGCGTTCGACGTGTGGCTGGGCGATCGGCTGCACAGCGGCCAGGTGCTCACGCTGTTCATCATCGTGATCGCCGCCGCCGAGGTCGGGCTGGGGCTCGCGATCGTGCTGTCCCTCTACCGCAACCGCCGTACGGTCGACATCGATCAGCTCCGCGACCTGTCCGAACCCGGCACGTCGGACACCCCGGCGGACTCAGCGGGTAGGTCGGGCGACCAAGCAGATCCCGGCATGCCGGACGATCCCGCAGATCCCAGCACGTCGGATGACCCGCCGACACGTCGGCTGGGTGAGCCTGCGGTGGCAGGGAACTCGACCACGACAGCAGAGAACGCGGTGGCGGGGGACCCGACCACGACACCCGGGAACGCGGCGGCGGGGGACTCGGCCACGAAAGCCGAGCCCGCCAAGCGAGGGGGCGCGTCGTGACGATCTTCCCGCTCCTGGCCGTCGTCCTGCCCTTCGTCGCGGCCTTCGCCGGCCTGCTGCTGTCGCGCTGGCCGCATCGGCGCCTGGAAAGCAGACCGGGTTCGGAGGGCTCTGCGGCCAACACGCGGGCGGCGTGGATCGCGGTGGTGCCCACGGCGGCCGCCGTGGTCCTGGCGCTCTGGCTGGCCTGGGCGCCCGGCTTCGCCTTCCTCGAAGACGCGACGCCGGGCCCGGCGGTCGGTCGCACCTACGGCACCATCGGCACCGGCGCCGTCCCGATCTCGCTGACCCTCCAGGCCGACGACCTGTCCGCCATCCTCGGCGTCCTGGTGACCCTCGTGGCGCTGGCCGTACAGGTCTATTCGGTCGGCTACCTCCACGACGACCCGCGCTATCCCTCCTACAGCGCCTTCATCAGCCTGTTCACCAGCGCGATGCTGCTGGTCGTCTACGCCGGCGACCTCCTCGTCCTCTACGTCGGCTGGGAGGTCATGGGCCTGTGCTCCTACCTGCTCATCGGCCACTGGTGGGAGGACAAGAGCAACTCGCGGGCGGCCATCAAGGCGTTCCTGGTCACCCGGCTCGGCGACGTCGGCTTCCTGTTCGGCATCTTCGTGCTCGGCGGCGCCGCGGGCAGCTTCCGGATATCGGAGGTGCTGGCGAAGGTGCCCGAGATGTCCACAGGCACGCTGGTGACCGCCACCATGCTGCTGCTGGCCGGGGTGGCGGGCAAGAGCGCGCAGGTTCCGCTGCACACCTGGCTGCCCGACGCGATGGCGGGCCCGACCCCCATCAGCGCGCTGATCCACGCCGCCACCATGGTGGCCGCCGGGATCTTCATCGTGGCGCGGCTCTTCCCCGCGTTCCAAGGCGCCCGTCCCACGCTCGACGTGCTGGCCGTCATGGCCGCCCTCGGCATGCTGGGCGCCGCCCTGGCCGCGCTCGCCCAGGACGACCTGAAACGCGTGCTCGCCTACTCGACGATCAGCCAGCTCTCCTACATGGCCGGCGGGCTGGCGGCGGGCTCCGACAGCGCGGCGATCTTCCACCTCCTCACGCACGGCGCGTTCAAGGCGCTGCTGTTCCTGTGCGCCGGGGCGGTCATCCACCACGTCGGCTCCAACCTGATGAGTCAGATGGGCGGGCTGAGACGGGCGCTGCCGGTCACGTTCGTCACGATGACGATCGGGTTCGCCGCCCTCGCGGGGCTGCCTCCGGCCAGCGGCTTCTTCAGCAAGGACGAGCTCCTGCTGACCATGGACCGCGCGCTGTCGAGTGGCGGTCTGACGGATGCCGCCGCCCTGCTGCTGTACGGCTGCGCGCTCGCGACGGTCGCCGTCACCGGGGCGTACGCGACCAGAGCCTGGCTGCGCACCTTCTTCGGCGAGGCGAGAGTCGTGGCGCTCCCCGAGCCCGAGCCCGGCACGGCCCACGTGGTCGACATCCGCGAGGCGCCACGGACGATGCTCGTGCCCATCGTGCTCCTCTCGGTTCCCGCCGTGCTTCTCGGGTTCGCCGGTGGGCTCCATGTGGAGCTCGGGGTGGCGGCCGTCAGCGTCGTGCTCGCGCTGCTCGGCGGCGGGGTGGTGTACGCGTTCTGGCGCAGTGACCCCTTCGCCGATCCGGCCCGGCTGCTCGGTCCTCTGCGTGTGCCGTGCGAGCGGGCGTTCTACGTGGACGGCGTCTACGCCGCCCTGTTCGTCCGGCCTGCCCTGGCGCTGGCCAGGCTTGTGGTCAGGACGGACGACGTGGTCGTGGACGGGGCGGTGCGCGGCTCGGGGCGGTCCGCGCGAGGGCTGTCCGGGCTGCTCCGGCTCGCCCAGAACGGCAACGTCCAGCTCTATGTGAGCGGCGTGCTCGCCGGGGTCCTGCTGATCGTGGTGGGGGCGGTGGTGTTCACATGATGAGCTGGCTTCCGGTGGCGCTGCTGGCGGTGCCTCTGCTCGGCGCGTTGCTCCTGCTGGTGTCGCCTACCGTGTTGCGTCCATGGCTGCGGGTCTACGGGCTGGTCGTGTCGGGTGTCGCGCTGGCGCTGGCCGTGGTGATGGTGGCGACGTTCGACTACGGGCAGGCGGCGCGGCCGCAGTTCGCCGTCGACCGGGAATGGATCTCCGGGCTGGGGCTCCACTTCCACCTGGGCGTCGACGGCATCTCCCTGCCGCTGATCGCGCTGACCGCCCTCCTGACCTTCCTCTGCTTCGTCTACCTGAGCTGGGGAGACGCGCGCGGCCCCGGCCAGCTGTTGCGACCGAGAGCGGGGGGTGGGCGGCCGCGGGCGCTGGTGTTCACGCTGCTCGTGCTCGAAGTCGGCATGATCGGTACGTTCCTCGCGCTCGACCTGCTGCTGTTCTTCGTGTTCTTCGAGATCGTGCTGATCCCGATGTACTTCCTGATCGCCATCTGGGGCGGCAAGGGCCGCCGGGGGGCGTCGATCAAGTTCATCCTCTACACGCTGCTCGGCTCGGTCGTGATGCTGCTCGGCCTGCTGCTCGTCTGGGCGCGCACCGGCACGCTCGACATCATCGCTCTCGGCCAGGCACATGGCGCGGGCATGCCCAGGGCCGTACAGATCCTCGCGTTCGTGGCGATCGGCGCCGGGCTGGCGGTCAAAACGCCTATGTGGCCGCTGCACACCTGGCTCCCCGACGCGCACACCGAAGCGCCCACCGTCGGCTCGGTGCTGCTGGCCGGCGTGCTACTGAAGATGGGCACGTACGGCTTCGCCAGGATCGCCATCCCCGTCCTGCCCGAAGGGGCGGCGGCCGTGGCGCCGTGGCTGGGGGCGTTCGCCGTCGTCGGCATCGTCTACGGGGCCCTGGCCTGCCTCGCGCAGCGCGATCTCAAGCGCATGATCGCCTACTCATCCGTTGGCCACATGGGCTTCGTCCTGCTGGGCTTCGCCACGCTGACCACCGTGGGCATCAACGGCGCCCTGTTCGCGAATGTCGCCCACGGCCTCATCACCGGCCTGCTGTTCTTCCTCGCCGGCGCGATCAAGGAGCGCTACGGCACGGCCGACATGCGCGCACTCGGCGGCGGCATGCTGGCCACACTTCCCCATCTGGGCTCGGTGCTGACCTTCGCGGCCATCGCCTCGCTCGGGGTGCCGGGGCTGGCCGGCTTCTGGGGGGAGATGCTGTCCCTGTTCGGCGCCTTCCAGCCGGCGGGCGGGCTGCCTCGGGGGCTGTTCCTGACATTCATGGTGATCGGCGGGCTGGGCGCGGTGCTGACGGCGGCGTACTTCCTCGTCATGCTGTCCCGCGTGACACACGGACGCCCCGAACGCGCCCAGGCGGTCCCGGCCGCCGCCCTCTCGGGCGCTTCCGGCGTGGGCGGTCGGCCATCCGACGGGTCTGCGTTGCCGGACAGTGAGCGGGTCGCGGGGGCGATCAAGGGCGAGGGTGGCGTCGGCGGGTGGGTGTTGCGGGACATCCAGGGGTACGAGTTCGCCGCCTGGGTGCCGTTGATCGTGCTGATCCTGCTGTTCGGGCTCTGGCCGAAACTGCTCCTCTCGCTCACCACACCTGCCGTACAGACCCTGCTGGGAGCCCTGTCATGATCCAGCAGATCGACTACTCCGTCATCGCGGTGCCTCTGGTTCTCGCGCTGGTGGCCGGGCTCGTGCTGATGCTCGACGCGTTCCTTCCCAGCGGGGGACGCACCAGGACCGGGCTCGGTCTGGTCAGTCTCGCGGGCGTGGTTGTCGCGCTGGGGTTCGTCGTGGCGCAGGCCGTACGAGGTGACGGCGCACGGGCGACCTTCTGCGTTCCCGAAAGCCTCGCCACCGCGGCGGGTCCCGGAAGTGAGCCGGCGTGCTCGTTCGTGGTCGACCGGTTCACGCTGATCTTCGCCGGGCTGGTGCTGGTCGCGGGCGTCGTGGTCGTGCTGATGTCGATGACCCAGCTGGCCGGGGGCGGCATTCCGGCAGGTGAGTGGTATTTCCTGCTGCTCTGTACGCTGGTCGGCGCGGTGACCCTGCCCGCCTCGCGTGACCTGATCATGCTGGTGGTCGCCCTGGAGCTGGTCTCGCTGCCGGTCTTCGCCCTCACCGCGCTCAAACGCTACGACGGGCGCTCCTCCGAGGCGGCGGTCAAGCTCTTCCTGGTCTCGGTCGTGTCGACGGCCGTGATGCTGTTCGGGGTCTCGCTGCTGTACGGGATCGCGGGTACGGTCTACCTTTCCCGTCTCGCCTCGGTGTTCAGCGGGAAGACCCCCGCGCCGGGTGTGGGGGCGCCGGAGACTTATTCGTCGCTGCTGGCGGCCGGTCACGGGCTACCGGGCGTGGTCACGGTCGGGCTGGTGCTCGTCGTGGCGGGCTTCGCGTTCAAGATCGCTGTGGTGCCGTTCCACGCCTGGGCGGCGGACGTCTACCAGGGCGCGCCGATCCCGGTCGCCGCGCTGCTCTCGGTGATCTCGAAGGCGGCCGGGTTCGCGGGCCTGATCCTCGTTCTGGTCACGGCGTTGCCCGGCCAGACGTCGACCTGGTCGCCCATCATCGCGATCGTCGCGGCGCTCACCATGACGGTCGGCAACCTCCTGGCCATGCGCCAACGCTCCGCCGTACGCCTGCTGGCCTGGTCCTCGGTCGCCCAGTCGGGCTACATCCTGGCCCCGCTCGCGGTGACGGCCCAGACCGGTGCTCCCAGCCTTTCCGTCGGTGCGGCTGGCACTGCCGGTGATGTCGCCGGTGTGGTCGGGGCGTCGATGGCGTACCTCGTCATCTACGCGGCCATGAATCTGGGCGCCTTCGCGGTCGTCATGCTGATGTCGCGGACGACCGCGCGCAACGAGCTGGACGACTACCGTGGCCTCGCCTTTCGCAGTCCGGTGGCGGCGATCGCGCTGGCGTTCTGCCTGATCTGCCTGGCCGGTCTGCCGCCGGGCCTGGCGGGTCTGTTCGCCAAGGTGGTGGTGTTCCGGGAGATCATCGAGGGTGGGGCCGGGTGGCTCGCGGTGGTCATGGCCGTCAACACCGTGATCGGTCTGTACTACTACGTGGTCTGGACGGCCCGGCTGTTCACCCCGGCCGAACCCGTGCCCGCCGGGGTCCGCCGGGCGCTTCCCGCCGCCTGGGTGGCCGTCGGGATCGCTGTGGTGGTGGCGCTGCTGTTCTCGGTCGCGCCGCAGCTGGTGCTGGGGATGACGTCGCTGTCCGCCTCCGGGTGAGCACGCGGATGAGACACATCCGCCGCCGGCTGGGGCGCATCTCCTTCCGGAAGGGCTGGTGGATGGGGCGTGGTTCTGACGTGCTGAGCCAGCGGCTGGGGCGCATCTCCCTCCGGAAGAGCAGGCGGATGGAGCGTGGTTCCGACCCTCTGAGCAGGCGGTTCGGTCGCGCTGTGCCCTACGGCGGGCACCGTAGGGAACGATGAACCGGGGGATCGTCGTTGGACCAGGTGAACCCACACCGCGAAGGGGGGAACCTTGCACCACAACGGTCTGCGGACCGCCATTCTGCTGGGCGGCCTATCTGCGTTGATACTCGCGGTGGGAGGGTGGCTGGGCGGCGGCACCGGGCTGCAGCTCGCGTTCGTGCTCGCCATGGCGAGCAGCGGTGTCGCCTACTTCTTCTCCGACCGGATCGCCCTGTCGGCGATGCGGGCGCGGCAGGTCAGCGAGGTCGAGCAGCCGATGCTCTACCGGATCGTACGGGAGCTGTCCAACGAGGCCCGGCAGCCGATGCCGCGCCTGTACATCTCGCCCACCGTGCAACCGAACGCCTTCGCGACCGGCCGGAGCCCGCGCCAGGCGGCGGTCTGCGTGACGTACGGGCTGACGCAACTGCTCAATCCGGACGAGATGCGCGGAGTCCTTGGCCACGAGCTGTCCCATGTGTACAACCGAGACATCCTGGTCTCGTCGGTAGCCGGTGCTCTGGCCACGATGATCACTTGGCTCAGCTATGTGGCCGTGTTCTTCGGCGGGTCGGATGACGATGAGGGGCCTGGGTTCGTGGGGGCGCTGCTCATGATGGTTCTCGGACCGGTGGCGGCGGGGATGGTGCAGATGGCGATCTCCAGGACGCGGGAGTTCCAGGCGGACGAGTCCGGTGCTCGGCTGACGGGCGATCCGCTGGCGCTGGCCTCGGCGCTGCGCAAGATCGAGATGGGCGCGCGCCGGCTGCCGCTGCCGGAGAACAGCCGTCTCACCTCGGCTTCCCACATGATGATCGCCAACCCGTTCAGCGGGTCCGGGTTCGGGCGGCTGTTCTCCACCCACCCGCCCACTGCCGAGCGGGTCGCCCGGTTGGAGCGCATGGCGGGCTACCGCCGCTGATCCGCCACACCGATGGCTCGGGCAGTCGGGCGGACCACATGGCGACTCGTACAGCTGGACGGCAGGGGTGTGACTACGCCGTCACGTCGGACTCGGACAGTTGGATAGCGGCGGCCGGGCACACGCTCGCCGCCTCCCGTACGGCCCGATGCAGGCGCGCGTCCGGCGTGTCGTCGAGCAGCAGCACGACCCCGTCATCCTCATCCTGGTCGAACACCTCCGGCGCGATCATCGCGCACTGCCCGGCCCCGCAGCACTTGTCCCGGTCCACCGCCACCCTCATGATCATCGGCCGGTCGCCCACTTGACGGGCACCTGCTGAAGCCCGCCGATGAGCAGTCCTTCGCGGCGGGCCAGCTCCCGAGCGGGGACCGCCAGTTCCAGCGACGGCAGCCGCCGCAGCAGCACGGCCAGAACGGTCTGCAACTCGGTACGCGCCAGTGCCTGGCCCAAGCAGGAGTACGGCCCGACGCCGAAGGCCAGATGGACGTTGGGCGAGCGACCCAGGTCCATGTCGCCGGCCTGCGCGAAGGCGTCCTCGTCGTGGTTGGCCGAGGCCAGGCTGCAGACCACCGTGGTTCCGGCCGGCAGTGTCGTACTGGCGACCTCGACCTCCTCGGTGAGGTAGCGCGGCATTCCGAACCCGGGGTTCGCGTCGAAGCGCAGGATCTCCTCGACCGCCGAGCGGATGAGGGACGGGTCCGCCAGCAGGCGTTCCCACTGCCGCCGGTCGGCCAGGAGCATGGCCACCATTTTGCCGATCATGTTCGCGGTGGTCTCGTGCCCGGCGACCAGCAGGCCCTGGCAGGTGCCCAGGACGACGGCCTCCGTCATCAGGCCGTCCTCCTCGACGAGGGCCAGGAGGGCGCTGATCAGATCGTCGCCCGGCTCGGCCTTCTTGGCGGCGATGAGCGCCGTGAGGTAGTCGTTGAAGTCGGCCTGCGCGGCGTCGATCTCCTTCTGCTCGAACTTCGTCATGTTGAGGAGCGTGTCTGACCAGTACGGGAACCGGAAACGATCCTCATCGGGCACCCCGAGCAGGTCGCAGATCACCCATACCGGAAGCGGGAACCCCAGCCCGGAGACGAGATCGGCCGGCGCCCCCTGCTCCACCATCGCGTCGATCAACCGCTCGCTCATCGCCACCATCCGCGGCTGCATCGCCATGACCCGCTTGACGGTGAACGCCTTGCCGACCAGCCGCCGCCACTGCTGGTGCCCCTCACCGACCGAGGTGGCCATGCCCGTCCTGCGCTTGGCGAACGATCCGCCGGAGGCGTCGGCGCTGACCCTGGCGGCGTCGGGAGCGTCCAGGTGCCGGGTGAACCGCGGGTCTGACAGCACCTGCTTGACGTCCTCGTAGCGGGTGAGCAGCGTCGCCTCATCGCCGCTGGCCAGCCGGACCCGGGCTACCGGGCAGCCCTCGCGCATGCTCGCCCACTCCTCAGGCGGCTCCAGAGCGGTGGGATTGCGGAACGGGTAATCGGGCGCGCCACTCACGGTGACCTCCAGATAGCCGATATGACCGCATTTAAAACAATTGCCTTATGGTCGTCAAGCAGCCGAATTGATCTTGCGCAGAATGGTGGCGAGGTCCTCGGGGAAGAAGACCTCGTCAGTGGCATCCAGTTCCTCGGGGCTCCACCAGCGGTGACCCAGCGTGGTGGCCTTCTCGATCTCCTCCATGTGCTCGTACGAGATGTCCGTGCCCTCGGCCACCCTGACCGCGAAGAACGTCTGGTCCTGGGTGATGACGTACTCGGCGAAGAAGAACTCGATCGTGCTCGTGCCGTACGGACCGGTGAGCCGGTCGGCCCCGGCCCGGATCCCGACCTCCTCGTGCAGCTCGCGCAGAGCGGCCTCCTGGAGCGTCTCGCCGTCCTCGGCGGCGCCACCGATGGTGAACCAGAACGGTTCATCGGGCCGGGCGGGATCGAACCCATGGAGCAGGAGCACCCTGCCCTGTTCGTCGATGGGCAGGGCACGGGCCGTGAAACGGCGCAGGGGGATTTTCGTCACGTCATTGGAGCTTATGCGGGTGTTCTCCGGCTTGCGGATGTGATGCGACAGGTTCGCCGGGACGTCAATCGATCTCGGAGTCGCCGGATGGCTGTTCGAGAGGGAAGAAGAGCGGGCTGAGCAGGTATTGCGCGCGGTCCGGCGTCGGCTGGTTGGCCAGCAGGGGCAGGAGTACGCGACGCAGTCCGATAATCATCTCTTCCAGCTCGCCGCTGTTGAGCCAGATGGCGTGCTGCCGGTAACCGACGAGATCCGCGACCGGGTCGGCGTTCTCGCGGTCGAGGTAGGCGTTGAACTCGGCGACCAGGACCGCCATTGAGGTGGCGAAGACGCGCCGGTGGTCGTCGGGCGACAGCGCCGCGAGCGCGTCGGCGTCGACGGTGACCCGGTCGAGGCGTAGGCGGTAGTGACGTTCCACCGCGCCACGAACCCGCCTCTCGTCGGCCACCTCCAGGATTCCGCCGGACGCGAGCAGGTCGACGTGCCGATAGATCATGGCCTTCGAGACGTCGGGGATCCGGGCGCACAGCTGAGTGGTGGTGAGTGAGCGCCCGCCGCGCATCGCGTGCACGATCCGCAGCCGTACCGGATGTGCCAGTAGCTCCAAGGATTCCATCCGCACAACGATCTCATGCTGTGCTACCGTTCGCAAAACAGTAGAAAGGTTGGTGTCGTGATGATGGTGGAAATGGGACCGGCGGCCGCCGCCACGGCGGTTGTCGAAATGGCGGAGAGTGGGCACTTCGCGGACATCGAGCAGTTATTCGCCCCGCCTCTGCGAGCGGTGGTGTCCGCTGAGGCGCTGCGCGTCGAGTGGGAGGGCCTGACCTCCAGGATCGGGTCGATCTCGGCGTTGGGGACACCGGTGAGCGAGCCGGTCAAGGCAGGGCTGACCCGAGTGAGCGTGCCGGTGACGTGCGAGCGGGGCGGGTTGACGGTGGTCATGTCGGTCGACGAGACCGGCCTGCTGCATGGTCTGCGGCTCGCGCCCCCGCTCACCGAGCAATGGACGCCGCCGCCGTACGCGCGTCGTGAGAGTTTCGACGAGCACGAGGTCACCGTGGGTGCCGGCGCGCTGGCCGTACCCGGGACATTGAGCCTGCCGAGCGGGCGCGGCCCGTGGCCCGGCGTGGTGCTGCTCAGCGGCGGCGGACCGTTCGACCGGGACGAGACCAGCGGCCCCAACAAGCCGCTCAAGGACCTGGCCTGGGGGCTGGCCAGTCGTGGTGTGGCGGTGCTGCGCTTCGACAAGGTGACCTACACCCACGCCGGCCGGTCCGACTTCACGATGACCGACGAGTACGTCCCGCACGCCGTCGCCGCCATCCACCTGCTTCAGCGCCACCCGGCCGTCGACCCCGCCCATGTGTACGTCGCCGGCCACAGCATGGGCGGCAAGGTGGCCCCGCGAGTCGCCGCCGCCGAGCCGTCCGTGGCCGGTCTGGTGCTGCTGGCCGGTGACGCCCAGCCGATGCACCAGGCCGCCGTGCGCGTCGTCAGTTACCTCGCCTCCTTGGACCCCGGCGCGCGGGCCGCCGTCGAGATGATCACGCGGCAGGCCGCGATGGTCGACAGCCCCGACCTGTCGCCCGACACGCCCGCCGCCGAGCTGCCGTTCGGCTTTTCGGGGGCGTACTGGCTGGATCTGCGAGGCTATGACCCGGTGGCGACCGCGGCGGCGCTGGACAAGCCGATGCTCATCCTGCAGGGCGGTCGCGACTACCAGGTGACCGTCGCCGACGACCTCGCCCGCTGGCAGGCAGGTCTCGCCCACCGGGCGGACGTCACCATCCGCGTCCACGAGGCCGACAATCACCTGTTCTTCTCCGGCTCAGGCCCGTCCACTCCCGCGGAATACGAGTCGCCGCAGCACGTCGACGCGGCCGTCGTCGCCGACATCGCCGACTGGCTGGCACCCCGTGCTGACCACATTGGCTCGACGCCTGGACGAAGGGCACGGCAATGATCGAAGAAACCGCGGCGGATGCTTCCTCCAAGACCGCCACAGAACAGCTGGACTGGCTGCTGGGCGCGTCAGCCCGAGCTCCGCTGCCGGACAACGAGATCCGTCAGCGCCTGGCACCGGCCCTGCTGGACGCGAGCGGCGGGCCGGACGGGCTCAACGCCGCGCTGGCCGGGGTGGGCAGGCTCGTGGCAGGCAAGATCCTCACGACGCGATCGGATCTGGCCCAGGCGGAGGTGCGTGGTCGTACTGCCGTCTACCTCCTCACGGTGCGTGTGGACGGGGCGGGGCTCGTGGACAACCTCCGCCTGACCCCGGACGAAGGCGAGCCGACCTCGTGGACGCGGATCGACACGCGGCTGGCCGAGCTGGGAACACGCGTGTCCTTCGCCGCTGCGGAGATCGAGCCGGACGGGCAGTGCCGGATCGCACACGGCCTCGCCGCCGACACGCAACGGCCGATCGGCTCGGCGTTCAAGCTGTACGTACTGGGCGCGCTCGCCCAAGCCGTCGCAGAGAAGCGAGCCGCGTGGGACGAAGAGCTGGCGATCCGCGAGGACTGGAAGAGCCTGCCCTCGGGCACACTGCAGGACCGCCCGGCCGGCACCACCCTTCCGCTGGCGGCGTTCGCCGACCACATGATCTCGATCAGTGACAACACCGCCACCGACCACCTGATCCACCACCTGGGCAGGGAGGCTGTGGTGCGCCAGCTGTCTCTGTTCGGCCACCGGCAGCCCCGGGAGAACGTCCCGTTCCTCACCACCAAGGCGCTCTTCCAGCTCAAGGCCGCCCCGGATGCGGCTCGGGCACAGCAGTACCTGGCCCTTCCGCGACACGAGCGCGCCGCCGCGTTACGGGAACTGGAACGGCGGCCTCTGCCCGACGTACGAAAGACCTGGCCCCAACCGAAGAACATCGACCAGATCGAATGGTTCGCCTCGCCGGCCGACATCTGCCACGCGTACGCGGGGCTGCTGCGGCTCGACCAGCCCGAGATCCACCACGCGCTGTCACTCAACGACGACGGGCTCAACCTGGACGCGGCCCAGTTCCCGGCGGTTTGGTACAAAGGCGGCAGCGAGCCCGGCGTCGTGACCATGCACTACCTCGCCCGCACGGCTGACGGCCGCGCTCTGGCCACCAGCCTCATGGTGTCCGACCCCACCACCGCACCTGACACGGTGGACGTGGCGGCCAAAGGCCAGTCCATCATCCGAGGCGCGTTCCACCTCCTGTCCCACCACGGTGAAGACGTCGCACCCGACCATCCCCTCGCCTGACCCACACGGCCGGATACCTGTCACCGAGTACTACGGGCGGACACGTGCGTCGCCTCCGTTGCCTGCCTGCGCACCCTCTTGGTCCGGCCCTGTTCCGCCAGGATCCTCAACACGTGCGTGTCCTGAACGAACGCGATGATCCGGAGTTGGAGCCAGGTGGACCAACCTGCCAAGCTGTCAGCCACCTGGTCATGCGGAAAGCCGCCAGAGCAGAGCATGTCCACCGTCTCGAGCTCGGCCACCCGCACCTGCGCAGAGCCCTGAACCTCTGCCGGAAGCCGAGCGACCCACAGCCGCCGCTCCTCAGGAGCTGACCGCTCCACCATGTGTACGACCACAGAAGAGGCCAACGCGGAATCCGGCTCCAGCGAGATCAGATCGAAAAGCTCGGTTACTCCGATGCCATCGTCGATCGCGACTCGGTAGAGCGCCCAGCGTTCATGCTCGTCCGTCAATTCGCCGGCTTCGCCGCCTTGCAGCCGGGCAAGCTCAATCAGCTTGCCTCGCAGTTCCTCACTGATTTCCTCGTTCATCGGACTAGTCGTCAGGGTCGCCGAAGGCTTGGCGGATTTTGGCCGCGCCGTACTGGCCCGAGGGATTGCAGATCGGGCACGCGCATGGCGGTCTTCCATGGGCGTCCGGCATGTAGCGCCACCCGGTCACCTGATTGACGCCGCGTATACGGTGAATCTCGTCGGCCCTGATGGGCCGTGCGACGAAGAACTCGTACCCGCGCGCATCCTGCTGGGCCGCGATCAGCGCGGCCGCCTCCGTGCTGGCCATCTCGGCGGGAAAGCGGCTGTAGTGGCCGACCTGCACCGGTTCGTCATCTGGCAGCCGGAAATAGACCGCGACGAGGGTACGCTGCCCGCCTCGCCGCAGCTCGCGGACCCACTGATGGGTGATCTGGTACGACGGGAGCACCGGCAGGCAATAGACACCAGAGACACCGTCATGCCCACCGCTCACCGCCCGGATGCCGCTGCGCCGCATGGACCGCGTGTTCTTGGCCGCGGTGATGTGAACGAGCATGGTCATGATTACGCCCCCTCTGGCCGATGACCAGCTATTGGCACTTCCCCTTGAGCCACGCGCTGAGCTGGGATGTGTAGTCGGTCGCCATCCGCTTGGTCGACCGCTCGAGCGCGGCCTGCCACGCGCTCTCGTTCAGGGTCCACGAGGGCGGCGGTTCCTCCCATTTGGTCACCTCCGGCCAACTGGGCCCGCCAGTCAGCACCCGCGCCAGGCCCGCGGCGGTGACGCGCCTCTTGAGCTCGGCCGCGATACCGGCATCGTGGGAGTACAGGATGATCTCCTGCGACTCATACCGCTCCTTGACCGGATCCAGGACCTCGGCCCACGCCCGCGACTTGATCGTGGCGTCGGCGCCGAGCAGGAACTGCCGGGTCTCGGGCTTGATCTCGACCAGCCCGATCATGCCATCGGTCTTCATAGCGGCCAGCCACTCGCGGAAGGTATAGACGGTCTCACCGCTGAAGCTGCCCCGGTTGATGGTCCGCCCCTTGAGCGCGGTGTCGCCAGCGGCCCACCAGATGTCGGTGATGTTCTTCTTGACCCCGCTCAGGCCCCAGGTGGAGGTGTTGTGCCACATGACGGCCTTCGTACCGTCTTTGGTGAGCTGGAGATCCGCCTCGACCCCTGCCGCACCCCAGCCCTTGTACTTCCGGATGGCGGTGGGGTTGTTGGGCTGGCGTACCTGATCCCGGTTCCAGGTGTCGGCCCCGTTGGCGCCGCTGGGGTAGCCGCCATGTCCGAATATCTGCGGACAGGGCGGTAACGCGGCGCTCGCCTGAGCGGGACTGCTTGCAGGCAGTACGGTCGCCAGCACTCCGACGGCTAACCCGGCCACAACACGCGATAACGCCAAGACCCTCACCTTTCGCTCGCCCAATTACGCCAACCCTGGCATATCCGGATCACCGCAAGGCATCGAATACGGGACAGCGTTTATGGAGAGCAGAGGCCCGAGGCACAGGAGAAAACGCGTGCCCTGTGGACAGCGCGCTCGGCCGTGTGCCCCGGATATGCCCTGCGCGATCTCTGACGTACGGCGGGGTGCCCGCTACCTGTAGTTCACGAACTGCAGGGCGATGTCCAGGTCCTTGCCCTTGAGCATGGACATGACCTCCTGGAGGTCGTCCTTCTTCTTCGAGCTGACCCGCAGTTCCTCACCCTGAATCTGGGCCTTGACGCCTTTGGGTCCCTCGTCACGGATCATTTTGGAGATCTTCTTGGCGTTCTCCTGGTCGATGCCCTCCTTGAGCGAGACCAGCATGCGATATTCCCTGCCGGACAGCTTGGGCTCGTCCGCGTCGATGATCTTCAAGGAGAGGCCTCGCTTGATCACCTTCTCCTTGAACACGTCGAGCGCGGCCCCGGCCCGCTCCTCGCTGTTGGCCTTGATCTCGATACTCTGCCCGGACCAGCTGATGCTGGCCCCGGTGCCCTTGAAGTCGAAGCGGTGTCCGATCTCCTTGACCGTCTGGTTCAGCGCGTTGTCGACCTCCTGGCGGTCGATCTTGCTGACGATGTCGAAAGATGAATCGGCCAAAACGCACATCCTCTCGCTGCGTAAGCATTAGGCGGTATCCGGTTCCAGATCTTGCGGACCTCGAAACGCGCCCTCTGCGAACGCGGACCCCAGCGTACGAGCCTAGCCAGCATCGGCGCGTCGTGCAGGGCGCCGGGCCTCGATCCACGCGCCACACCGAAGGATCATCGGCGTTGCTTCCCGATTGGGGCGCTTTTCGATGGCGTTGGTGGGCATTGCGCGGGCGCCTGGGGCCGGACCCTCCGCCTTCTCGAAACGCGCTTGCTCAGGTCAGAGACATCATTCCGGGTGATCGCCTGCTCGTCTTCAAGGAAGGCCAGAGCTAGACCCCGCTCTGCGACCTGGCGCCTGACAAGCCGTTACCGCAGGTCAAGGACGCGGGTACGGTCAAGGGGACGGTTCGGTCGATGGTGGGGCGAATACCGTTTCGGCGGAGCAGCTAGGCGGGATCCGGCGTGGGACAAACCGGTGTCACGTGTACCTCGGAAGTCCGCTATTCTTCTGATGTCGCCGCGAGAGCGGATGGCGCGGCAGGTTGCCCGAGTGGCCAAAGGGAGCGGTCTGTAAAACCGTCGGCTCAGCCTACGCAAGTTCGAACCTTGCACCTGCCACACCAGCGGGAAGAGGCCCGTCACCAGCGGAAACGCGGTGACGGGCCTCTCGCGTTGATCGCCCGTGAGTTCCCGCGATTCCCCCTGGTTTCCCGTGGCGTCTGGCACGGATCTGGCACGGATCTGGCACGTGATCACTGCACCTAACCTGCCTGAAGACAGATCGCGATTTCGTCACTTCGCCTACGCGAGTGCATCCCGTATCAGCGCCGCGTCCTGGTCGAGAAACTCACGCGAGCGCTTCTTCCAGTCGGCGGTAACCACAACGCCGTCCCCCGGATAACGCGGCACAACGTGCAGGTGGAGGTGGAAGACATCCTGTCCTGCGGCTTCCCCGTCAGCTAATGACAGGCGCACCCCGTCACAGCGGAGTCCCGACGCCCGCAACGCAACCGACACATGCCGTGCCGTCCGCCAGATCGCCGCACCGATCGCGTCATCGGTGTCCGCCAGCCCGGCCATGTGTACGCGCGGGATCACCAGTACGTGACCGACCGTGGCTGGCTTGTGATCTAGGATTGCCACCACATTGTCGTCGTCATAGACGACGCTGGCCTCGGCTCGCCCCGCGATGATCTCGCAGAAAATGCAAACTCCCATACCGATCATGATCTCGGTTGCACCAGGTCTACCGCACCCGGATTCCTCGTGAGCGCCTACTTGGAGCGGCATGTCTGATCTTGACGATCGTCCGAGCCGTCCCCACAGGGCTTATCGCTGAAAGCGGGCGGTCAGGCCGTCGTGATGGTGGATCATGAGTGGTGTGAACAGGAACGGCGGAGAACTGGGCGTCGACCTTCTCCGTTTGGCGGTCGCGCCCGCGTCCAGCACGCCAGGCAGCGAATCATTCCAGCTGCAGGTCTACGTCAGCGGAGCGGAGATGACCTCCGCTGGGGCGGGGCTGGGGATGGATCCGTACGACGTCCTGGTCCCGGCCGATCGACTGCTGGCCGATTCCCGGCCGCACACTGTCGCGATCGCTCGCTGCGGCGCATGCGGCTTCTACGACTGCGGGGGCACGGACGTCACCATCACCCGTTATGGGGACCTGGTGCGCTGGGAATGGTCGAGAGAGGTGCCCGCGGACCGAGACGCCTGCTTCTCGGCCACTCAGTATGAGCTGGAGGTCGCGCGGGTCGCCGCGGATCATTCATGGGAGACCTCGATGCGCACCGCGGGACGGCTGGTCCTGACGAGCATTGACCATGACCGACTGCTGACTTACGGCCTCAGCGCCAAGAGAGCCGTCCCCCGAGATCCTGATCTGTTCGAGGTCTGGCTTGAGATCGAGGATGACTACCAGATCTTCGTCGCCACCCCCTGGCGCAGCCGCAGCCCGACCGAACTGGCGCGCGAGGTCTGCGCGATCCTGGCGCGTCCTCCTCATGAGTGGCCCGCCACGTGGCATTCCGTCAAGGGCTGGGTGACTACGCCGCCGAACATTGCGGGGCCGTCCTGGGAACGCGAGCAGCTCTGACGTCGCAGCGGCTACCAACCCCCGAAGGATCGTCCCACCTAGAACCCAGCTGCGAGCTCGGGATGCACCTGCGATTCGGAAGCTGTTCGTAGCCGCCATTCAGGCCGGGCAGGCTGTCGTACTCACCGTAGGCGAGGGTTGCGAGGGCGCAGCTGAGAAGTCCCCCAGTACCGACCGTCGGCCGCGTCTTCGGCCTGTCCAAAAAAGTTCGGCCAGTGTGCCCTTTTACACAGACTCACGAGCAAGACTGCCGCAAGAGTGGAACACGAAAGGCCAGACGTCCAAATGACGGAACAACGGGCCGGGCGATGCAATCTGACAGCAGGCCCGCCGTCACCTTATGAATCACGGCACCACTACATCGATCACCCGAAAGATGGCCGTCCTCGGCATGGGCGCCGCCCTGGCCAGTGGTCTCATGACCATCGGTCTGATGAACGGTGCGGCCCACGCCGCCCCCTCTCGGTCGCGAGGACCGCAGGGCCGGCGAGCGCTCACCTGTACGACGGACAGGACCCCTACAGGAGCGGGTGCGCCAAGTCCAAGGTGAACACCGGGAAGTATGCCTCGCTGAAGAACGAGGTCGGAGATCATCTGGGCACGATCCGGCTGTTCTACTCTCGCCACTGCGGAACCAACTGGGGCGAGGTGTCGGTCGCCACGCGCGCTTCCGGCTCCATCACGGTCTACACCAGTGCCAAGAGCAGATCCTTCACCTACCGGCCGGGCAACGGCGGGCACCACTGGGGCAACATGATCTACGCCCCCAGCGGCGTCTGCGCCAAGGCCATGGGCACGGTGACGGCCGGGGCCGGTCGCGCCAACAAGGGCAGCGGCACCACAGCGAAGGCTTGTGACTAGCCACGCGGGCGCTCCGTGTGGCACGCGCGGGTCCCGGGGAGGCTGATGGGTCGGCACTGCCTCATGCTGCGCCGGGCCATCGCCGGAGCCGGCGAACTCGTGGCGGACCCGTAGCGGCCCACTCTCCTGTCAGACATCGATGACGGCCTTGGGGTCGTGCCCGGCCGCGGCGTCGATCTGCCGGTGCTTGTCGTCGTGCGTGACGAAGAATCTGGCGCACCGGAGCATGTTTGGGCGGCCGCGGACGGGTAGGCCCAAGGGTTTGCCCGAGTGGCGGGAGCGCCGACAAGAGCGCTGATACACGAGATCCACATCCGGGATGTACGCGACTCGCTCGTCGTCCCGGGTTCGATAACCGAGGAGGAGAAGATGTCTGCATTCGCTCGACATCCATTCAGCCGATTCGCCGGCTCGACAGCAGCCACCCTGCTGCTGTCCGCCGCCGTGATCGGCCTCACATCGACACAGGCCTCCGCGCACAGCCTCTCTGAGGTCGTCCGCTCATCGAAGGGATGCGGATGGTCATCCGGGGGATACACCACTCAGTCTTCACGATCGGCCATCAATCGCAAGGGCACCAAGTACGGCAAGGTGTACCTGCTGTGGAGCAGCAAGTACGGCGAGAACTGCGTGGTGACACTCAAGTCGTCCTGGCACGGTAGGGCCACGTTCACCCAAGCCGTGCTCTACTACCGGAGCTCAGGAAGCGGCGCCGAGGGCAATGCGGATGACAACGGACGATACCGCCACTTCGCCGCAGCCGTGGAGCACACCTCCGGGCAGTGCGTCAGGTTCTACGGCGCGATCAGCAGCGGCGGCCACGGCGGCCCCCTGGCCCAGGGCTCCCGCAACGCCTGGGGCAATTGCCACCACTGAGGACGCCTGACGCGCCACCGCCGCAGGGCCCGCATGGCACCGCCGTGCGGGCCGTGCGCGCCGATCCACGAGCGACTGGCCGAACTGGTGCCGCGATAGCTGACACGGTCGCCCGCTACCTAGTACCGCAGAGAGAGCGCCCAAAGGAGACCAATGGACCTGGCAGGCTGGACAATTTCCGCCATCGGCATCTTGATCGCCATTGTCATCGCCCTCGGGATTGGCCGAAAGAAGGACCAGAGCTCCGATGAGGAAAAGTCCCACGACGACCAACCACCCCAATCAGCCTGATCAACCAGACGTTGAGCCTGGCGGTCTGCTGGGCGTGGAAAGGACGGCGCGTCACCGCGATGGCTGCGTTTACGCTCGACACCACCGGGCCGAGGGGCCGGTCTGCCATGACACGCGAGGTGATCGTCGCCGACCCCGGCCCTACCGGGCTGATGCCGGCCTGCGAGCTGGCGCTTGCGGGGGGTGCGGCCTGTACTCCTGGAACGGCTGGTAGCCCCCAGCGTCGAAGCCAGAGTCAACGCGGCGATGGGACAGGTGGCCCGGCTACTGGACCATCGGGCAGCCGCGGAGAACGAGAGCGGGCGATTTGGCAGGCTGGCAGGCGGCGGAGGACAGCAGAAGCGGCAGGACGGAGACGTGCGCGTGGCTGGTTGGAGCGCTATGACGGGGATGCATGGCGGCCGGCCCAGTGGCGGCAGCCGGTTCGACGTCAGCAGGGTGGCCGAGTATCGCAGCTGGACCCGCCTGATCGAGGTGAGGGGGGCAAAGGCGGGTCCGCCGGTCCCGGAGGTCACCGTCGTCCCGGCGCCACCTCTGGAACCACTGGCGCTGACGCCCGACTTCGCCACCCCGGGGATCGTGGAGCTGGCCGGTCTCGACGACGTGCCGTGGGGCGACCTGGAGCACGCGCACGTTCCGCCGACGACGTGCCCGGCCTGCTGCGCGAGCTAGCGGACGAGGAGGGGGCGTTTCGTGCTCGCTGTCCTTGCCGCGCAGCATCCCGGGCACGGTGTGCGGGCCGCCGATCGGATCGCCGCGTTGGCCGCCGCGAACGATGGGACGCGGCAGGGTACGTACCTGCGGCTCGCCGTGGAACTCGTGCACGGCCGCAACGCGCAGGCGCTGGCCCTCGCCTCCGAGATCATCGACTGGGCGGATCACCTGGAACCGAAGTGGCCGGAGGCTCCGGGCGTGCCCGACGGCATCAAGGCGGCGCACGTGCTGGCTGAGGGCGCGTTTCGCACGATCGAACAGCGACATCACTCGGTTACCGGGACCACGATTCTGCTCACCAGCTCGTACGGCCCGGCCAGGTGATGCTCGAATGTGATGGGCGGCAGCCCGTTGTCGGTGCTGTGCCGCCGGGTGGTGTTGTGGACATCGGTGATCCAGGTAGCGATCTTCATGCGGGGCTCGGCTTTAGTGTGGAAGCGGTGGCGGTGGACGTACGCGACGATGAGGGTGCTGTTGAACGCTTCGGCTGCTGCGTTGTCCGGCAGCCGACCCGGCCCATCGACTGCGCCACGCCCAGATGCCGCTACCGGTCCTGGCAGCGGGCCGGGGCGTACCAGCCTGCTAGATGAGGGCTCTACCGCCAACTAAGTAGCGCAAAGCAGCGTCCCACATACCGTTCGTGTCCACGCGGAGCCGAGGGGACGCCATGCCCAACAAATCCAAGTCAGGCAACCAGGGTGGGGCATGGGGCTGCCTCGCCGTAATCGCCTTTGTTGTCGTTGGCTGCAACGCCCTCTTCGTCGGCAACGACCAAGAACCCGCAGCCGTGGCCAGCGCGCCTCCGATCACGTCGCGCACCATCTCCTGGCCCTCCTGGACGCCGACACCGGAACCCGTTGAGGTCATCGAAGACCTCGACGAGGACGGCACCGAAGAGCGCTACGACGACGACAAAGACGGCGACGGCGTCATCAAGTCCCGCGACCGAGACGACCGCGACCCCGATGAGGGGCGGCGTTCGCCGAAGCGTACTCCCAAGCCCAAGCCTGTAGCGGAACCGGAGCCGGCACCGCTCGCCAGAGCACACCCGGGAGGTTTCTGCGGCAGTCCCGGAGCGATGGGCGTCGCGTCGAACGGGCGCACCTACATCTGCCGCGACGGACACTGGCGGCGATAACACCTCGTGTGACCAACTCACCACACGCAACGAACCTGAAGGGGGACGACACCATGACCACCGTCTTCATCACCGAAAGGGGAGACTGCTGGCACACGACACTGGACTGCCATGGGCTGGTAGGCGGCCAGATGAGCAGCGAAACCGTAGGTCGTGAACCGTGCCCGATCGAAAGGGTGGAACTAAGTGCGGCCGTCGCAGCAGGCAAGAAGGCGTGCGGCGTCACCACCTGCGCAGGCGCAACGACCTGATGCCGCGCGGTAGATGATCAATGAAAGAGCGGCTCCCAGCACCATGGAGAGCCGCCCTCAACCCAACTGCTGCTCGCCCTGGACAGTGTCAGCCTGCTCACGACGCGGAACGTAGGTCCGCCAGATATGGCGAGCGTCGGCGGCATACTGCGCGTCCATGACGATCACAGTACAAACCCATGCCTCCGGCGGGGTGATCAGGCGGGCGGCGGTGTGCGCATCGCGCTCTCCTCGGTGGTCTCGTCGTACTCGTCGAACCACACTGATCCACCCACATCCGCTAAGAACTTGATCACAGGGCTGTCGAGCATGAAACACAGCATCCCCACGCCGGGCCCCAACAGGCTGCGGGTGAGTAGCAATTCGAACTCGGCTCCCTTCTCGGCCAGCTCTGAGAGCTTGTCCGCCACCACGCGGAGGGGATTGATAACAGCCGCGATCTGATCATCAAGCGATGCCGCCTCGTCAGCGACCGAAGGTTCGAGTATCCACACATCTCCCGGACCGGTGGACGAGTGGCGGACTCCCAGAAGATCGGTGATCTCCTCGGGGGTCAGCTCATCGCTACGAATCCACACAGCCGCCAGCTGCTCGACACGCACCGCGCCTCACCTTCCACAGCCCTCATTCGGTTACAAACTGCTCCAGCTCCTCATCGGACAGACCCTCAACAGCGGCCTGCATGTAGTCCCGAATAGTGGCCTGGACCACGATCAGATTGGGCTCCCGGAAGTATGCCTCACCTCGAGCGAAGGTATCGGCGATCTCTTGGCCGAGCCGTACGGGGTCGCAGAACACCGGCCGGATATGGCGCCCGTTCCATTTCACCATGACGCCCTCAAACCAGCCTTTGGCCTCGGTCTCCCAGGCGTGGCCATCGAAGTCGTCAGGTCACCGCGTGGCGGGCATGCCAGGAGCGTACTGCCTGGGCGACGGCATGATCACCGTGCCATTAACCCCGGTGAAGAGGGGTCGACCACGGTCACTCGTGACCGGCCCGAGAGCGCCGCTGACTGACGGCGGCCATGGGATGCGGTTCTGAGCCACTTCTTGTGAAGTGATCACACCGTGTCACGCGTTCAGGAATGATCAAGGTTCGTGTGACTGTGGATTGCTCTCTGCCCTATGGGGTCACGTGGATGCCGTGGCCGTGGAGGATGTCGTCGTTGACGATCGAACGGTGGCCATTTGCGCGCAAACCGTGACGACGAGCGCAGCGTGTCCTACCTGCGGAATCGTGTCGGACCGGCGGCATGGTAGGTATCGACGCCGCCTGGCCGATCTGGGGGCGGCGGGCTGTCGGACGGTGATCAGCCTGCTGGTCAGCCGGTTCGCCTGCCGGACACCGCAGTGCGCGCGCAAGACGTTCGTGGAGCAGGTGGACGGGCTGACCGAGCCGTTCGCGCGTCGAACACCGGCGCTACGCCGGGCGCTGGAGCGGATCGTGCTGGCCACGGGCGGCAGACCGGCGGCCCGGTTGCTCGGGCACCTGGCGATGAGCGCGAGCGCGAATACGCTGCTGCGGCTGATCCGCAAGCTGCCCGACAAGGTGATCGGACCGGCGCCTCGCGTGCTGGGAGTCGACGATTGGGCTACCAGGAAGGGACACGTCTATGCCACGATCTTGTTGGACATGGAGACTGGCGAGCGTGTCGATGTGCTCCCCGACCGCACGGCCGAGACGTTCGCCGCCTGGCTGCGGGCTCACCCCGGCGTGCAGGTCGTGTGCCGAGATCGTGGAGGTGCCTATGCCGAGGCTGTACGCACCGCCGCCCCCGAGGCGACGCAGGTAGCCGACAGGTACCACATCTGGAAGAACCTGTGCGACGCGGTCGAAAAGTGCGTCCAGGCTCATCGCGGATGCCTGATCGAGGCGGCCGAGAGTGACTCCGGCCGCGGCGAACCTGATGCGGCAGGGCACCTCTCAGACGATCCCACAGCGGTTCCGGCACAAGCCGAAGGGCGACGCGCTGCCACCCGACGCGAACGCCATGCCGCCGTACATGCCCTGCTGGACAAGGGGGTCGGGATCTCCGCCATCGCCGAGGCGTTGCAGTTGGACCGCAAGACCGTACGCCGCTACGCCCAGGCCGCCTGCCCGCAAGACTTGGTCAGCGGGCCCGTACTGCGGGGCACTCGCGTGGATGCGTTCCTGCCCTACCTGCACCAGCGCTGGAACGAGGGCTGCACCGATACCGCTCGACTGTTCGCCGAGATTCAGCAGCAGGGCTACCAGGGCAGCAAACGCACCCTGCGCCGCCACTTTCAAGATCTTCGCGCCAGTGGCAAGCCTGCGCCGAAGGCGGGCGAGGAACTCACTGTCCGCCGCGCCGCGCGCCTGCTCACCAGCCACCCGGACCATCTGGATGAGGTCGGGATCTTGCGGCTGGAGAAGCTGCGGGCTCGGTGTCCCGAGCTGGATGCTGTCGCCGACTGTGTGACCGCCTTCGCCGTGATGATGACCAACCGCCACGGTCACCTGCTACCGGACTGGCTCGACCAGGCCGAGGCCACCGGCCTGCAGCCGTTGCGCAGCCTGGCCCGTGGCCTGCGCCAAGACTTCGACGCCGTCACCGCCGGGCTCACCCTGGAGTGGAACTCCGGCCGTGTGGAAGGCAATGTGAATCGAATTAAGCGGATCAAAAGGGACGGCTACGGGCGTGCCAGCTTCGACCTTCTCCGCCTTCAGATCCTCCACGCCGACTGAGCATGGTTACGTCCCGTCACGGATCACAAGAAGTGGCTCAGAACCTAATTATCTGGCCGCCAGCGGGGAGAGCTCACAGGCCATTGACAGCTGACCAGGCGACCCGAGGTCCAGGGCCGATGATGGGTGCGATTCCCAAGCTGACAGCGCGGCATTCGATTCCCGACCCGCTTCACGGTCAGAGACTCCATCAGGCAACTTCACGACCACTGGGCGACGCTGCCGATGGGCCGATCAGGGCACTCCATACAGACGAAGAGGTAAGCTGCGCCGGCATCGCCGATCACGAGTCCGGAGGGACCCATCTGCCCTGGGTCGAAGTCTGGGCTGAGGAGGTGCCGCTCCTCAAGCGGTACCCACCTCGTCGCGGATCCGGGATCGTGCTCCCAACTGGCGACCGTCAGCAGATGCGCCATCTCATGGCCCTGGCCGCATGTGACGGTCTCGGGCGATTGGATCCAGTCGACCCATCCGCCGACCTTCGTGCCCGGAGCAGCCGACAGGTGGTAGTGGTAACTCCAATCTTCCGCATCGTCCAGCGACGATTCCCATTCCTCGATTTTCTCGGCCAGCTCTGCCGACGTCTCCCAGGCCGGATACTCCTTGACTCGTTCGGGTGAGAGCACGCACGGGTAGGGGACAAGTCCTTCCTCGCTGGCCACGGGCTCCGGAACCTCGGTGAGGAGCTCTGCGACGAGGCTCGCCTTCCGCCAGAGCACGCATACGACCGGCCGAAAGTCGGACTCGTGCACGAAGGGACACCACAGTATTTGGCACACGTCCGTGTTCGGCGGGAACGGCAGCTCGGGTACGTCCCGGGCGTGGAGTTGGAGGATCGGCACCATCGCGATCGGTTGTGATCTTGTGAAGTCTTCGTGGTCAGAAGACGTGCACAACGGCCAAGGTTCGCCGATGGGCCAGAGCAGTGGGCCACCCATGGAGCTGTCTGTAGGTGAAGGCGCGCCGGAACGTGGGTGCAGCCGGACAGTGATCTTGCTCTGACCGGCCAGTTCGGGAAAGAGCTTCGCCACGTCGAACGGTGCCGGGGGCGTCGTTAGGCCCACGTCTTCTTCTCCGATCATCACGGTTACCGTCAGGCAGCACACCATAAGTCAGTGGACCGACAGAATGAGGGTTCGATCGTCTATGACGCAGCTTGAGGTGCCAGTCCTCGATGAGGTAGTGCAACTCGCAGGACGTGCAGGTGGCACCGTGCAATATGAGCACAATGATCATGGCGGTGCAAGCGTTGTGAGATCCAAGCGCCGCAGGTCAGAAGCCATGTGAGCGCAGAAATGGTCACGCGCTGTAAAACTGTTGGCTCAGCCTACGCATGTTCGAACCTTGCACCTGCCACATCAGTAAGTGCAGATCAGAAGCCCTTCGGGGCTTCGTCTGCATTTCAGGCGTGTGCAGCCGGATGCCGCTGAGAGCGGCCCGTTGTCGCAGGTCCCGGAATATGCCTGGAATGGATCCTGGCGCGTTTCCCCTTGTCGAGGGCCTATCACCTCGGGTGTCTAAAGCCCATAACCAGAAGCGATCCTGAGTCCGCAACAGGCGACATGCGGCGTCTCAATAACGTTCCATGAAAAGCCTGTACGCAGATTCTAGAGACTGATGCTTCGCGATCACTTCTCCGACTGTATCAGCGTACAGAGTGACCACTCCATCAACTGTAGGACCCACTTGCCACGGGGTAAGGTCGCCCTCAAATCTGAACTTGAAGACCCCATCTGCCCATGCAAGTGCGTCCGCGCTAGTCTTCAGAGCGGTGCTGGAGATTGTAGAGATACCATGCGACAAAATCCATGCGTCTTCGTGCTTGCTTAGTCTCCAGTCAGTCATATTGAGGTCCATTATTCGCCAATAGTCCATGGACTCCACTTTGCTCCATCCCTCAACTTGAAAGTCCGAGGGTATAAGCTCATCTGCACACAGAGACTGGACGGAGGGCGGGTCTAGTTCCGGGTCGAATATAGCTGCAATTATCCCGATGCTGATGCTGGCGGAATCGCGACGGAGGATAAATGATACCGAGTCTCCGTCCCATGTGTATGGTCGGTGCGAGCCAAATCGAGCCATTAGATCCGACATCACATAGTACCCGTTGGGCATGTATGCGACTCTCTGCTTGCACTTCATCAACGCCCGCATAAGAGCCCCGTTGGGCTCGAAGTCTGAAATATTTGATACGGCGACAATTAGACCAATTCCGAGATCGCCTCCAGCGGAAAGGATGAGCTCAATGAGAAGCGCGCCCCTTTCGTCAAGGAATAGGTTGTCAGCGTCATCTATCGCAATGAACAGCCCTCGGTTATCCCTTGTAGGCACGCCGTAGGGTTCTTTCTCCTTGCGTTCGCGTATTAGCTTGAGTGCAACCTCAAGCACGCCGACTGACTCGCTTAGGTTTGTTGCTGCACGAAGGTCTTTGTACATCAGCTCGCTGAGGTGTGCGAGGCCATTTCTATCCAGCGGATCAACTAGTATGACATCGAATACGTCGGAGCCGTAAGCTTCCATGGCCAAGCTGCGCAAGCCAGTTGATTTACCCATTCCCGGATCGCCTATGATTAGGATCGAGTGTAGACTTCCCGTTTCAGGGTCATGCAGTTGCATATAAGACGGTTTGCCATCGACATATTCCCCAATCTTAACGGCTCCTGTTGCGGGGTCATAAGTCGGAATTCCAGGGTGTTGCGGAGCCTCGCTAGCTCTCCGTTCTCTTTCTCTCGCCTCATAAATTTCACTGGTGAGACTTATACGGCTTGGGGCGTCAGTATCAGTAGGTGGTGCTGAGAGAGTAATGCTGATCCCAGGCGGTTTGCGTACCGATGGTGCAGCTTCTCCGAAGATCGTCATCGTTGCACCGGAGTTCTCAGCCAAATCTGCCAATAGCTCCTGTCCTTCTCGCAACATAAACGACCCAAAGCGCCAATCGCTCAACTTTTGAGCAGAAATTCCGCGCAATACATCAGGGGCCGCTATCTCTATAGGAGGAAGATCATGAGAGATCAAATGGCTTCTGAAGGGAGTTGTTGCGGAGGGGGAAAAGAATCGCGCAAGGCCATGCCAGCCACTCAGGTGGATATGTATGAGTCGAAAGCCGGCCTCGCGCATCTTACGCATCGCATCCGTAGGGCGAGAGGCGCGCCACTCTACTAGCTTCTCATTGTAATAGGGGGTGAAATGCGAAATGATACTATGTTCTATCAAATCAACGGAAGACTTCAAAACCTTACCGTCTGTCGCCACAAAGTCTTCCAGGTAGCGCGTGAGATCAGGGCCAGGTTCTGCATCATCGATATGATCATCGCTGATCATTGTCGATTTATCGCAAACCAAGGGCGCTACAAAAATTTCGTACCCACTATCGATATGGTCTTCATAGATGCGCTGTAGCTTTTTGTGGGTTAGTGTGCGCTCGTAAGAGTTGCGTGAATTGTTGATTCCATAAGCCTGGCCCGCATAGAGAATTTCGTGGTGTGAAATGTCGCCTCTTGCCTGGGCTAGGAGGGAGGCTAGAGCCCATGAGTCGCCATGCACGACCATTCTTTCTGTTCGAAACGAGAAATAAGATCCCTCCTCGTAGATATGAAAGTCCGTTAGCTCGCCAAGATGTCGAGTGTCTGAGCCCAGGGTGAGTATATTTTTCACCCCAGTAACAGTATCTCGAGTGACGAAGTCGGCCGTGAGAATCTCATCCTCGTATCTGAATGAGCCCGGTATCAGCTTAACTCCTGGTCTGCGTGTAATCAGGTACCAGTGGCTGGAGGAGAGAGCTTGTGCAAGGCTGATGGAGTCAAACCTGCGCTGATATATGTGAGCAACCCGCAGACGAAAGTGCAAAGTCCCTGCCATCTTCAGCCTCCTGGATGTGTGACAGAGTGCATGAGCTGCGTTGGACAGCCCGATCTTTCCAATGCAGTACGTCAGTGTACGTCGTGGGTCTGACACTTTACGTGGATGTGCGTTTCGGCAGGCCAGGAGCCCCGTCTTACGCGAGAGATCCACCGGAGCTGGGGCGAGGTACAGTTTGTGATGCTGATCGGATGCTTGCAGCAGGTAATTGTCCGAATCGCTTGACGCAGTCCGCCGGGCCGATACGAGCAGTCGCTTCGCTGGTGAGCATACCGCCGCAGAGCGTGCTCTGTTTCAGCCGTATAGGAGCATGCCTTTTGCAGAATTGTTCCTATAGGTACCAAGCGGCGGCGCGGCGCGCCGACGTACCCTCGGCCCTACGCCCGCCCGCCGTCCGGGCGTGCGGTCTGGGGGCCGGTCCCGGACGGCGGCGGGACCCCCGGGCCGGGCATCGCGCCGGCCCGCCGTACCGACCGAACGCACCGACCGGGGTTGCCGCACCGACTTACAGATGCAGCCCTGCGATCGCCCCTGCGTGGCTGGCCGCCGTACGTGCTTCGGGGCGATCGACGATCCAGGGTTCGTTCCTTACTCTGGCTCACCGGAGAACGTGGCTGATCTCTACCGATCTGGCGAGGCCATGCTTATCGCTGTAGATGTGGATTCTGCTCATGCCGAACCGGCTCGGACTGGGCGCGGCACCAGTCCACGATGCGGTACGTGATGCGGTCGAAAGGCGCGTCATTGGTGAGGGGGCATTCGAAGTCGGCCACGCGATCCAGGTCCATGGCCAATTCCGTCAAGGTCTCCTCGGTGAAGAGCCCCGACCTGGTGAGCGTCTCGCGCAGGTAGGCCAGGAGACGTTCATGGTGCTCGTCCCAGTTGATGTTGCCATTGCGCTGCGCCTCATCTCGAAGCTTCTCAATTGCACGCAACAGCTCGCCTTGGACGGTCTCCGCCTGGCCCCGACGTGGTACATGGGTCTGCCAGATCCTGCGAGCATCAGCGGCATATGACGCATCCATGGCGGCCACCGTACAACCATGCCGTCGGCGCGGCCTCCAGCATCGGGATGATCTCAGTCAGGGGTGGTGCGCCTGGCGCGCCCGCTGGCTGACGCCAAGCCAAGCGACCACACGTGATGCGTCGGGAGATAGGAAGAGCTGAAAGTGGTAGGCGGGCTCTGTGCTTTTGACGATGCTCACGATGAGGTACTGAAGCCCGCAGCAGCTGAGCTGCGCGACCGCCTCCTCATAGCCGAGGGATGGGATTTCTAGCCGGTGGGTAAAACGTGCGCGACGTTGGTAAGTCCTGGTCAGGTGGAGCGCCTCGACCGGGTCCGGCCATATCTCGAAGTACGCTCCGGCCGCGAGCGCCCGACGGCGCGTATGGCCTGCTTCCTCTCCTGCGCTGTCGAGGAGTTGAACGAGCGAATCTCTGCGCCAGGAGCTCGTTGCTTGCGCGGTTGGGCTCCGGCACCTCGGCGAACTCTACTGAGCCATCCTTCGTCGTGATCAATCCGCGCACGTCGGTCTTCCTCGCATCCATACGGGAACGTCCGCCTCAGCGCCCAGGACAGGCGCCGACGACGGCGCACCGAACCCTGCGCTCCGACGCGGAACGCAACCGCGACCGCATCGCCGGTGCGGCCCGCGCCGCCTTCCGCGAACTCGGAGCCGACGTGCCGACGAAGGAGATCGCGAAGCGCGCGGGTGTGGGCACCGCCACGCTCTACCGACGCTTCCCGACCCGCGAAGACCTCCTGGCCTACGTCTTCGCTGACCGGCTGACCGAATGCGAGGACTCAGTACACAGCGCGCTTGGCCAACTCCGACCCCTGCCAGGGCCTGGTCGACCACCTCAACTACCTCATGCACCTGCAACTGGAGGGCCGGGCCTTCACCGCGGTGTTCCTCTACGACTTCCCGCCGGACAGCCCGGTCAGCCACTCCCACGCCGAGGCCGGAAGGGCTCTGCGGCAATTGCTCGACGCAGCCAAGGTCACGGCGACCTCCGCCAGGACGTTGACGAGAACGACATCCTGCTGCTGCTCAAGGCGAACGACGGCGTACTGCGCTGGTCCGGCGATCCCGCACGGGAAAGCCAGCGACTCGTCGAGCGGTTTCTCCGCTCTCTCCACACCTGACCGGCCTCGTCGTGAAGGCATGAAACGAGCCACGGCGGAGGGCGCTCTCGCTGCACCAAGTCCCCCCCCAGCTGGGACGATGCTGGTGAACAGTCTGCTTGACGGGAAGACAACCTCGATTTTACAGGGCATTGGGATGGCCGATACGGTAAAAGAAGTCAAGATCTTTGCTGTTATGAGGTTGATGCATGTACCGCAAGAAGCTCACATCCGTTCTGCTTGGCTCCGCCGCCGCGACGGCCCTGCTGGTGGCACCGGCAACCGCAGGCACCGCACAGGCGAGCACGAAGACCGCTGCGGCGAAGGCCACCACCGCGTCGGCTCAAGCTGGAGTCGAGCGCGACAGCATCAGGTGCTCCAAGCCCAGGGGCAAGTGGGCCAACTACTCGTGGGGCGAGGGCAACACGACCGTGACTATCTACTTCAACAACCACTGCAGCCACAAGGTCAGCGCCAAGATCGCGTTCGAGAGGAAGGGCTCGGTCGGCGACAAGGTCACCAAGTACCGTTGCATGACGGTCAACGCCCACACCAAGGGCAAGAAGAAGTTCTACGCGGCTGTCTACAAGCCGTATTCCGTGACCCGCGTCGCGCGCTGCAGCTGAGCTGCTCGCCCGTATCCAGCGGGCCATGACAGAGCGGCGCGCTCGTCCCGGCTGAACGCTCGGTTCGAGCGCGCTGCTCGACCGCCGGTCTTTCGCGCACGCCGGCGTTGCTTATACGCGGTCTCTCAAGGCACATTAGTGTTGCCGCGTCGCTACCACGGCGCCATCTGTCACTGAGCGGAGCGATCCGGATACTTAGGGCATCGGTTGTGATCCACGCCGTTCCCTCCCGGAAGGTACTCCTGTGACCCGCTCTCTGCATGAGTCCAACGTCGCTGCCCTGTTCGCTTTGCTTGACAGCACTGGCGATGGGCAGATCGCCGCCGATGACTTCAAGCGCATCGCGGACGACCTATGTGCGGTGGTGGCCCCCGACCCGGACTCGCGTCAGCATCAGGCCATTCACCAGTTGTGCGCGGACTGGTGGGAACACGTCCGCGAGGACGCCGACATCGATGGCGATGCCGCGGTGAGCGAGGCGGAATTCATCCAGGCGGTGGACCGCCTGGTCGCAGGTCATCCGCAGTTCCAGCAGATGACCATCACGCTGTCGTGCACCGCCTTCGACGCCGCCGACACCGACGAAGACGGGTTCATCTCAGCGCCGGAACTCGATCGCTTTTTCAGCGCGATGGGTATCCCCCACGAGGTGGCCGAGGGTGCTTTCGCCCAACTGGACAGCGACGGAGACGGCAGGATCTCCCGCCAGGAGTACGGCGAAGGCGTTTGGATGCTGATCACAAGTGAAGACCCCGATGCCCCTGGATCGGCGATCCTGGGGCAGACGGGGGTGGGCTGAGCCACTTCTAATCCGACGGTCGCAGGTTTCATTCAGAAGTATCTGCTAGGCCCGAAAATCGGGGTGCCAGGGGTAGGTGAACCGTTCGGGCGCCTTACGCAAGGCGCGTAAGGCCAAGGAAGGTCCAGAAATATCCGGAAGCTTCGGGGCGGTGTCGCGCTAAGATCGCGTCCCGTGCCTTCTGATGGTTTATGGCGGCTTATCAGGCTTGGATTGGTAGGCCTGGTTCTTGCGGCGGCGGTCGCGGGCCTGGTGCTCGGCGACGCCTGGCTCTGGGTGGCCGTCGAATGGTCGCCGTCGACCTACGCGGGGTTCTACGCACGCGACGGGTTCGACACTCCGACGGTCGTGGCGCTGCTCGTGGCCGCCCTGGTGAAGGCCGCGCTCCTGTGGCTGATCCTGCGTACCCCGGCGCCGGGACCGCTGGACCGCCGGGCGAAGGTGCTGCGCCGGCTGCTGTATCTGGCGGTGGCGTACACCCTCGTGCTGTGGTACCCGA
Organism: Nonomuraea sp. CA-143628; assembly: GCF_050942315.1. NCBI lineage: Bacteria > Bacillati > Actinomycetota > Actinomycetes > Streptosporangiales > Streptosporangiaceae > Nonomuraea > Nonomuraea sp. CA-143628. Next base: position 12,740,087 of record NZ_CP192072.1, on the reverse strand, counting down.
TCGCGCTGCTCCCCGACGCGGTCGACACGGCATTCCAGCTCGCGCTGTGGACCGCGATCAACATCCTCTACCTGCTCGTCATCGGCTGGCGGTCCCGCGTGCTGCGGGCGGCGGCCGCAGCGATATTCGCGGTCGAGCTGGCCGGGATGGCCAACCAACTGCTCGACGAACTCGACCTCCCAGAGTTCGGCTCGGGCGGCATCGTCGAATCGGGCTTGATGCTGGGCGGAGTGGCGGCGACCGTCATCACGCTCGTCGGGCAGCGGCGCGACGGCCGATGGAGCCGCGGCACGCAGGCCGCCGGGTGGTTGTCGCTGGGTCTCTACGCGCTGGTGATACCGCTCGACTTTCTCTTCGAAAGGATCTACAGCGGCAGCCTGGCGATGCGCGTCATGCTGGACGCGATGGGGCTCGTCACCACCGTGTGGATCGCGGCGACCGCCCGTGAGCTGCCCACTGAGTACCGCCCGGCGGACCTTCCGCCCGCGCGGCGGCGCGTGATCCGCGTCGCGGTGGCGGCCGTGGTCGTACTGCCGATCACCGCAATGATCCAACCGGAGCAGGCCGCGCACCTCACCTACACCGGCCGGTCGATGGACTGCTATGACCGGCCTAGCTTCGGCGACCTGAAACCCGCGGAGCGCGACGCCACGTTCCTGTGCCTAGCGCGGAGCACAGACGGCGGAGTCCCGCCCATGTTCCCTGACAGCCTGTCGGATCAGGCGATCCTCGCGTCCGGGCGGGCGCTGTGCCGTGCAAAGGACCGCGACGAGCAGAAGGCGATTCTGACGCGGGCCGGAAGCGCGCGGCCCACCTCGAGCGTGGACCTGTGGGACCTCGTCTACGTCTGCCCGGAGATCGTCGGCGCAACCCGTCCTGAGCTGCTGCGGTCGACCACAGAGGCGGAGGCGGCGAACGCCGCCTACATCGCCGAGGAGAACGCGAAGTGCCGCGACCCGTGGCCCCGGACAAAGGGTGTCGTCCAGGCCACGGCCAAATACTTCCTGTTCGTCGACGGCGATCCCGGCTATCTGGTCGAGGACCCTGAGAACGAAGCGACCGAAGAGGTGGCTGAGCGGGCGATGGACAATCTCTACGACGACGACGGCGACCTCATCGGGGTGGCCGGCAGCGCGGTGCTCATCGGGCACGTCGAAGACGTCGTTGATCTGTGCCTTACCGTGAAGGCATTCCGCACCGCACCGCCACGGCGGACGGCCGGGTGGGATCAGGTCAACGAGGTGCCGATCGTCAGCCGCAGCGGCCGGCTCACCGTGCCGTATATGGGCGAGGGCGGAGAGGTGGGCGCGGGCGCCCCGATGCCGAACCTGGCGATCTCGGGGAAGGGCCGCTACCGGCTCCGTGTCTACATGCGGGTCGACGATGCGGGGGAGGAGCAGCACCTGGTCGTCGTGTTCCCGGGTGCGTCGAAGAAGAGGCTCAAGCTGAAGCCGTGAGCGGCGGCGGGCGCGCAGAGCTTTCATGTCGCCTGACCGGGGCCGCTACCCGAACGAGCCGTCCTCGCGGTCGACGAACCGTAGGCAGCCGTCATGCTCGAAACGCACCCGTCCGTCGAACGATGAGGCGGGGTTGGTGCAGGCCCCGTAGTCCAAGCCGAGCTGACCGCTCAATGCGATCCAGAAATGGCATCCTCCGCATTGGGCGGAGTACCACTTGTCCAGGTAATCGGCCTGGGCGGTGGAGCGGTTCAACGACGCACCCCATCGCGCGTGGCACTGATCATTGTGACCTGGATCGTTACCCGTCCAAGGCTCACCAGCGGCCCCCTGGCTGTGCGGTGGGGGTGCTGTCATGACGAGGGCTTCGTCAGGTCCAGCACTCCGACCGTCTGGCCCCCGCTCTTCTCACCTGTGAGCTGAAACCCGAGCTTCTGGTAGAAGCCTTCGGGACTGCCCACTCCCGGTTCCCACGTCACATACATCTGCATACCACCACGACGCCTGACTTCGCCCGCCACTGATTCGACGGCGAAGCGGCCGACTCCCCGCCCTTGTGCGTCGGGAGTGACGTTGAGACGCCACAAGCCGGACCGGAAGTCGATGCCCTTGCCGTCCCAGTCGATATCGAGGAAAGCCATGAGAAAGCCGACCGGACGGTCGCCGTCGAGGATGAGGCGTGGCCAGGCCACGTTCGGCTGGACGTACGCCTCGGCCAGCGACTTCACCACAGGTGAGACGAAGTGTTCTTGTTCGGGGCGGACTTTCACGGCAATGGCCGTCTCAATGTTGGCGGGGGTGATGGGCGCGAGGCGGAGGCTCTGAGGCATGCGAGAACCATACGAGTAGTTAGGATTCGGGCCATGCCTCTGACGGTGATTGACGTGGACCGGTTCGAGCTGTCGAGGCCCCGTCTGGAGGCCATCGCCTACCGTCTCCTCGGCTCCGCGGACGAGGCACAGGACGCCGTGCAGGAGACGTTCCTGCGCTGGCAGGCCGCCGACGTCGACCGCGTCGAGGTCCCCGAGGCCTGGCTGACGAAGGTGCTCACCAACCTGTGCCTCAACCAGCTCACCTCCGCGCGGGCGCGTCGCGAGACTTACGTGGGCCAGTGGCTTCCCGAGCCGCTGCTCGCCGGGGACCGGATGCTCGGCCCGGCCGACACCGCTGAGCAGCGCGAATCGGTCTCGTACGCGGTCCTCACCCTCATGGAGCGCCTGTCCCCCAACGAACGGGCCGTGTACGTGCTGCGGGAGGCCTTCGACTACCCGCACCGGGAGATCGCCGAGATCCTCGACATCACCGAGGCGGCCAGCCAGCAGATCTTTCACCGCGCCAAGAAGCATGTCGCGTACGGCAAAGCCCGCACCGAGATCGACGAGGCCGCCGCCCGGCGGATCGTCGAGGAGTTCCTCGCGGCCGCCACCAGTGGCCAGACCGATGAGCTCGTACGCCTGCTCACCAAGGACGCCATCTCCATCGGCGACGGCGGAGGGAAGGTTCCGGCACGCACCAAGGCGTTCGAGGGCGCCGTCGCGGTCGCGAAGTTCGTGTGGGGCCTGTTCAAGCCCGGAGAGGCCAAGCGGGCCATCGTCGGCGGCTCGCCCGAGATATACGCCTGGACCGCCAATGGCGAACCCGCCGTTGTGGCCGTCGTGGCGGGCCGGGTCGTCGCCATCATGTGCCTGGAGGTCACGGCCGAGGGCATCACCGCCTGCCGTACCCAGGCGAACCCCGACAAGCTCGAACGCGCGACCGAGCAATGGGCGGCGGTCGGCCATGGGGAGCCCCTGCTCGTGATGTGAGGTGTCTCACATCGAGTTCCTGTCAGGAAACAGCGGGCCATCCGGTTCAAGTGGCACATCCGAACCGGACAGGAGCCTGAAATGCAGCACCGCGTCATCGTTCTCGGAGCCGGATACACCGGAGCCGGCGCCGCCGGCCGCCTCGCCAGGCGGCTGCGCCGCGAGGACGTCGCCATCACCCTCGTCACCGCCGAGCCCGACTTCGTCGAACGCGTCCGCAATCACCAGCTCGCGACCGGCCAGGACCTCAGGCCCCGGCCACTCAGCGAGATCTTCGCCGGCACCGGCGTCGCACTGAGGCTCGCGAAGGTCACCGGCGTCGACGTCGACCGCAAGACCGTCGCCATCGCCGGTGCGAACGGTACCGAAGAACTGGAGTACGACACCCTCGTGTACGCCCTCGGCAGCGACTGGAACAGCCAAGGCGTACTCGGGACCGCTGAGCACGCCTACCAGATCGCCAGCCGTACCGGAGCGCTCCGGCTGCGCGAGCGCCTGGCGGGCCTCGATGCCGGGCAGGCTGTGGTGGTGGTCGGCGGCGGCCTCACCGGCGTGGAGGCCGCCACCGAGATCGCCGAGGCCCGTCCGGACCTCGACGTCGCGCTGGCCGTCAGCGGCGGCCTCGGCGACTGGCTCTCACCCAAGGGGCGCGAGCACGTGGGGAAGGTCTTCGGCAGGCTCGGCATCACCGCGTACGAGCACGCCGCCATCAGCGGCGTCGAAGCCGACCACGTCACCACCGCCGACGGCAAGGTCATCCCCGCCGCGGTCACCGTATGGACCGCCGGTTTCGCGGTCCACCCGATCGCGAAGGCGACCTCCCTGGAGGTCTCCGGCACCGGCCAGATCGTGGTCGACCGGACCATGCGCTCGGTCTCACACCCCGATGTGTACGCCGTCGGCGACGCGGCCATGGCGATGGGCGCCGGAGACAAGCCGCTACGGATGTCGTGCGCCTCGGGCATCCCCGCCGCCTGGCTGGCCGCCGACGCCATCGCGGCGCGCCTGACCGGCCGGAAGGTCCCGAACAAGACGATCGGCTACTTCAACCTGTGCGTCTCACTGGGTCGCAAGGAGGGCCTGATCCAGTACGTCACGGCCGACGACCGTGCCAAGCAGGCGGTCCTGACCGGCCGACTGGCCGCCGTCTACAAGGAACTGATCTGCAAGAGCGCCGCGTGGAGCGTCGCCAACCCGACACTTGGGCTGCCGACCCGGCACCACCGCGTCACGCATGAGCAGACGCCGACGCGGCAGCAGACTGTATGAACATCGTGGTCGACGCTTCCTGACGGTTGCCTCCGCGCAGAGCCGATCCTTACTCTGAGAGGAGCGTGCGAGGGCGCTGCCAGTCCGCGGGCAGGGATTTTCCCACCTCGATCAGCACGTCAACGCACTGGACAAGACCAACCTCTTTCCGGCCGGGCAAGCGGACCTCGGCGACGAAGGAGGTTGTGATGTCCGATCGTCATTTCGAGCTCCCAGCTCATCCGAATCTGGAGTACTACCGCAAGCAGGCCAAGCACCTGCGGCATGCGTACGCGGCCGGCGATGCGGCAGCCGCGGCCCGGGTTACCGAGGTGCTGAGCGATCGAGCCGCCGAGCGGTTCCTGCTCAGCGACGCCCAGTTCGTGCTCGCTCAGGAACACGGATTCCGGACCTGGGCCGAGTTTCGCGCCCATGTCGAAAGCCGCCGCACCACCGAGGACCGGCCGGTCTCCCGCCTCATGGGAGTCAGGCCGGGCATCTACGCCTCGATGGCCGATACCCTCCTCCTCGAATTGCGTCGCGACGATCCCGGCGCGCTGCGACGGTTGCGGGCCTACGTACCCCGGCACGCCACCGCCGCCTCCGCCGCGACCGCCGGGCTTCGCGACGCGCGGCTGATCATCGCGCGGGAGCTCGGCTTTCCGACCTGGCAGGAGCTCGTGTCGTACACCGAGAAATCCCGGCGCGATCTCGGCGAACGCCGGGAGAAGTGGCGGCGGCTGCACCGCGAGGCCGAAGCCCTGCTGGCCGGCGACACCGATCGGCTTGCCGGTCTGACCGCCGAGCAGGCCGACACGCTGCTGTACATGCTCGCGGGGCCCGAGCCGATCCCCGGTGTACGGCTTGAGCAGGATCTCGGCGCGCCGCGCGCCGCGGTCGATGTCCTGCTCGGCAAGGCCACCAACCTGGATCTCCCGCTCACCTGGGCGGCCCGCTTCAACCGGGTGGAGTACGTACGCCTGCTGCTCGACGCCGGTGCCGAGCCTGGCATCCGGACATGGGGCAGCACCCCGCTGGAGAACGCCATCTACCACGGCAACACGGAGGTCGTCGACCTGCTCGCCGAGCATGGAATCGTCCCGCGGGCGCTCTGGACCTATGCCGCCTGCGGTCGGCTGGATCTGGTGCGGGCCTGTTTCGACGCGGACGGCAGCCTCCGGCCGGACGCCTCGTCGGCGCGCCCCGACCTCGCCGACACCGGTGCGGGCTTTCCGTCTCGGCTGCCGGCGACCGATGATCCGGAGGAGATCGTGGGGGAGGCGTTCGTTCATGCTTGCCAGCACGGGCGGGTCGAGGTCGTGCGCTGGTTCCTCGACCGGGGTGTCCATCCCGACGTCGCGCCCTACCTCGGGCGGACCGGCCTGCATTGGGCGATTCCGGGCGGTCGTCTCCAAGTGATCCGCCTGCTTCTGGAGCGCGGTGCCGACCCGTCCATCCGCGACGATCTCCTCCAAGCCGACGCCGATGGCTGGCTGCACATCGCCTTCGCAGCTCGCCCGCACGATTTCGTGGCTCAGCGGCTCCACGATCTGATCGGGTCTCGACCGCGTTGAATCACCGCTACGGGTCCGGGCGGCCCAAATCGCGACGTCGGGTGCTCACTACGTTGCGCCCATGCCAGGCGAGTACGTAGCAGGCAAGTATCACAGCGGCCCCGTCGGCGCCTCCCAGGATCATGCTCCGAACCAGGTCGTAGCCGCTCACCGCGGCGCGGTCGGTCACCGCCCCGGCGGCGGCACCGGTGATCGCGGCCACCGTGACCATGGCCAGCACCGCGCCGCGCACCCGGCCCGCCACCCCGGGCAGCCGTTCCGGCCGGATCGGGGTCCGCCGATACCAGAGCGCGAACCATCCGGCCAGGGCCGCCAGACCACCTGCCGAACTGGCGTACATGAGCACGTTGAACACGCGATGCGGGCCGACGACCGGTAGCCGCAGCACCTGCCACTGCTCCACCGCGAACCCGCCGACCTGCGTGAATCCGTCCCAGAGCAGGTGCGTGGCCATCCCGGCGACCAGCGCCGCCACCACCGTCACGGGCGCCGGGCGCGGCGCGACGGGCAGCCGGGCGCGCAGCGCGGCCGGGGCCAACGCGAGCAGCGGCGCCCGGAGCACGTGATGAAACAGCACCAGCAGTGCCGCGCCCGACGGCACCCCCAGCAGCAGCACCCCCCACCATGCGTGCGTGCTCGCCGACGAGAACGGCAGCGGCAGGTAGTACGGCAGGTCAGGTATGACCGCCCCGACCGTCAGCGCCGACGGCGGTAACCACCGCCGCATCGGCAGGATCGCGGCGACATGGCTCAGAGTGAACGGCACACGCCATTATCGGATGATGATCTCGGTGGTCGGGAAAGGCGTGGATCATCGTCGCGTGCGCAGGACGCGGGGAGAGGCGCCCAGCTCGCGGCGGCACGCCTTGTTGAACGCCTGCAGGTCCGCGATCCCCACTGCCGCGGCGATCGCGGGGATCGCCAGCGTCGACTCGCGCAGCAGGTGCAGCGCCCGCGACAGCCGGCGGCGGCGGATGTAGGCGACCACCGTGTCACCGCTCTGGGCGCGGAACAGCCGGGTGAGGTGGTTGTGCGAGACTCCGGCGGCCCTGGCGACGTCCGGTACGGTCAGCGGCGCGGCCAGGTTCGCCTCGATGTACTCGATCGCCGCGGCCACCACGGCGGGCCGGCTGCCGACCACGGGCAGGCTCGCCACCCGCCAGAGCACCGACCACACCTCGGCCGACGCCCTGGCCGGGGTGCCGGGGACGGCCGCGATGGCCTGGCGGAGCGCGGCGCCGATGACCGGGGCCTGGTCGCCGGCGTCCCGCATGACCGGCACGGTGCGGCGCTCGTCCTCGCCGGGCAGGCGGAAGTGCGCGTACAGGTGCTCTGATCTGCCCCGATAGTGGTAGTGCACCTCGGCGCCGGGCGGGATCAGGCTCACGTGTCCCGGCTTGATGGCGTGCGTGGTGTTGTCAAGGACGAGATCGGCCGCGTAGCCGTACAGGTGGAGTTGCCACAGGTCGGGCAACCGAAATACGTCGTGGAGGCCGACGACGCCGTGCACGCCCACTCCTGCCCCGGCCACCACGGGCGGCTCGGAGAGCGCGATCGTCAGGTGACGCACAGCGCATGTCTACCCCAGTGGGGGAAAATCAACCAGTAGATGAGGATTACAACCCACGACACGGCGAGTGTCCGATTCTAGCTTTGAGGCATGAGAACCACTTTGCTCACCTCCGCGCAGGTGGCCGGCTTCGTGGCCGCCGGTTACCTGCGGCTCGACGGAGTCGTCCCGGACGAGCTCAACGACCAGGCGATCGACGTACTGGAGGCGGGAATCCCGCGCTTGCCGTACGGGACCCCGATCGACAAGGCGTTCCCCGAGGGGACGTTCGCCCGCCGCCTCATCGAGCTGCCCCAGGTCGCCGGGGCCCTGCACTCCCTCGTCGGGCCCGGCCCGACCGTCGACCACCACGCCGTGCACATCCGCGAGCCGTACAACGGGCAGGCCCAGCCGCTGCACGCCGACGCCATCATCGACACCCGCGTGGACGCCTTCGACGTGCAGCTCATGTACTACCCCCGCGAGGTCACCGCGGACATGGGCGGCACCCTCGTGGTGCCCGGCAGCCACCTGCGCCGCGTCAACGAGAGCGACACCGGCCGCTACCAGAACCTGCTCGGCCAGACCCGGCTGACCTGCCCCGCCGGGACGGTGATGCTGCTGCACCACGGCATCTGGCACGGCGGTCGGCGCAACGACAGCGCGGTTCGGCGGTACATGTTCAAGATCCGGTTCAACCCCACCGTCCCGCAGGTGCTCCTGTGGGACACCTCCGATCTCGCCGACCCCGCCGTCCTCGACGAGCTGGGCAGGCGTTTCCCCTGGTACGAGCAGGCAACCGGGCGGCTGGAGTACCACAATCGGGCACTGCTGTGGCGTGCCATGACCGCGGATCCCTCGTTCGACATCGACTACTGGATCACGCGTGTGAACAACCGCCCCGGGAGGGTCGCATGAAGCAAGAAGTGCTTGTTCTCTACTTGGCCACCTCCGCCCTCGACGCCAAGGTGGTGGGATGGTCCCGCTACGACGGCACCGGGCGTACCGATCCCACGGCGGGTGACGGGGACGAACCGCCGTACGAGACGGGGGTGGACGCGCTGCGCGACGGCTGGCGGCTGTTCCAGGCGTCGCAGCTGATCCCGCCGTACCCAGGGCACGAATACGACACGTCGTTTCTCAAGCACGAGTTCTTCTTCGAAAAACTGTCCTGATGGCCGCTTCCCGGCCCGCCGGGGCGACCGAGGCCACGCAGATGCGCGGGCCTTCGCGGTCGTCGTCAGCGGCCGGGAAGCACCGGTCGGCGGTCCCTCTCTCGATATAGTATTGAATGATACTATTTCGAATGATACGGTTGCGGGCGTAATGGAACCAGAAAGGCCACGGTGAGAGAGGGGCGGAGCATGAGGGTCGCATTGTCGGCGGGCTTGCGCGCCCTTCCCCGTCCCGTGGCGGTGGTGGTCGGAGGCGGGGGAGTGCTCGGGGCCGCGCAGGTCGGCGTCGGGTGGGCATTGGAGCAGCGCGGATTCGTACCGGACCTGATCATCGGAACCTCGGTGGGAGCCCTCAACGGAGCGATCGCGGCCGCCCACCCCGGCAAGGCCGCACCATGGCTGGATCGCGTGTGGACCCAGGCGCGTCGCCGTGAGGTGTTTCCGTTCGGCTATCTGTCCTCGCGGGCCAGCATCTGCGCGGACCGCGGCCTGCGCCGACTGATCGCCCGGGCGGAGCTGCCGTCGCGGATCGAACAGCTGGAGATCCCCTTCACCGCGGTGGCCACGGATCTCGCCACCGGCGACCAGGTGCTGCTCGACCATGGAGATCTCGAGTCCGCGCTGCTGGCCAGCGCGGCCATTCCGGGAGTCCTGCCCCCGGTGGAGCGGGACGGCCGGACGCTCGTCGACGGCGGGGTGATCGCCTATGTCCCGGTACGCGCGGCTCTGCAGGCAGGGGCGGCCAGCGTGGTGGTGCTCTCGACCGGCCCGGCGAGCTATCCGCTGAGCCCGGCCATCCCTCCCCGGCAGGCCGGCGCGGTCGCCGCCCGGGCGGGGCTGCTGCTGTGGCACCACCAGATCGAGCGCGACCTGCACGACGTATCCGCACATATTCCGACCGTCGTGCTGCCGACCGGCATCGAGACCTGGCCCGCCCCGTGGGACTTCGGCCAATCCCACCGGCTGATCGAGACCGCTTGCCGCGAAGCGGGCCGCTTTCTCGACGGGCTGCGCGTCAGTGGGCCCGGCCTGTATCGGACTTCTCCGGACGGTCTGGGCGAGGCACAGACCGCCTCCGCGTCGGGAGTCGGCCGGTGAGCACCATCGCGTTCCTCAACATCGCCATGCACGGGCACATCAACCCGACGCTGCCGGTCGTGGCCGAGCTTGTCCGCCGTGGCCACTCCGTCACATATCACACCTCGCCCGCGTTCTCGAAGGAGATCGAGGCCACCGGTGCGACCGTGTACCTCTACCCCGGGGGCGATCAACCGCTCCCCGATCCGCCGATACCGCTCACGATGCTGGAGGGGCTCGCGCGCACCGCCGTCGGCCTGCTGCCGCCGGTGCTTTCCGAGCTGCGTCGCATCCGGCCTGACCTGATCGTCCACGGCTCCGCCTGCCCCTGGGGCGCGGTCGCCGCCCGCGAACTCGAGGTGCCGGCAGCGGCGTTGTTCACCACGTTCGCGTTCAACCGGTCCGCGCCCAGCCCCACCGCCGCCTCGTGGGAGCTGCTGGCCGCAGCGGCGACCCGGCCGCGCAATGGCCGAGGTTACCTGCGGTCGCGGTGGGAGTTGTCCCGCCGCTACGACACTCGTGGGTTGCCGCTGGTAGACCTGGCGAACGTACGGCAGCCGCTCAACCTGGTCTTCACCTCGCGCGCGTTCCAGCCTGACGTCGACGCGTTCGACCGGTCGTACCAGTTCGTCGGCCCGAGCATCGGCGTACGCCCACCTGACCCGTCGTTCCCGGCCGACAGCCTGCGAGATCCGGTGCTGTACGCCTCGGTGGGCACCGTGTTGAAAGCCGCCCCCCGGTTGCTGCGCGACTTCGCGACCGCGCTGTCGCCACTGGGCGGCACCGTGATCATCTCCACCGGAGAGGCCGATCCGGCCGCGCTGGGTCCGCTGCCGGACAACGTGCGGGCTCGCCGCTTCGTACCGCAACTCGACGTGCTGGCCCGTGCCGCGCTGTTCGTCTCTCACGGAGGGATGAACAGCGCCAACGAGGCCCTGTACGCCGGGGTTCCGATGCTGGTGGTCCCGCAGGGCGCGGATCAGCCGCTCGTGGCCCGGCGGGTGGTCGAACTCGGCGCCGGGCTGTCGATCCGTCCCCAGGACGCCGCGGCGGAATCCGTGAATGCCCTCGCACGACGCCTGCTCGACGAGCCACGCTTCCGGGCCGCGGCGGCCGGCTTGCGGATCGACCAGCGCGGAGCCGGCGGCTATCTGCGCGCCGCCGACGAACTCGAGCGCTACCTGCACCGGGCCGGCCGGGGCAGACTGCCGGACCCGGCGGATTCGGCACGAGAGCACTGAGCGATGTCACCCGTCGTTGTCGTCCTGCTGCTGTTCGCCGGGCTGTCCGAGGCTGTCGGGCGGTTCCTGCCCCTGGTGGCTCGCCGGCCCGGCGTGTCGCGGCCTCATACGATCCTGCTCATGCTGACCGGTGCCGTGGTCGAGGGCGCCGCGTTCGCTCTGTGGCCGTTGACCGCATGGACCCTCGCCGAGCTGCTGCTGTCCGCTCCATTGTCGGTCGCCGCCGCGTTGACCTGGACACCCGGCCTGGTCGCTCCGCTGCTTCTCGCCGCCGTTCTGGCGTTCCCGCTGCTCGGGCCGCTGCTGCACCTGCTGCTCCTCGCGGGGGTCGGGGCCGGCCTCGTCGCCCCGCTCGCCGCCACGACGGGGCTGGGCTGGTGGGCTGCCGCAGGTTGCGTGGCCGTCGCCGGAGTCGGGCTGGCCGCCGCCATCGAGCTTGTACGGCGCCTGGTCGTGCGGATCAACGCCACCGGGACGCAGGAGCCGGCCACGTGATTGAGATCCCGCTCCTTGTCCTGCTGCTCGGTCCGGTCCTGCTCGCCGAAGCTCTGCTCGCCCGCTACGAGGTCACGGCCTACACCGCCGGTTGGCGTACTCCTGTCACCGAGCTACCGCAGGACATGCCCTATGCCCGAGGTGCGGAGCCCGACCGTCCGCCGGACGCCTACCTGGTCTATCTGGACGGCATCGGGAAACGTCGCTTCCGCGACACCCGCGACGGGGGCCAGCTGGTCCAGGCCCTGATCACCGGTGCGCCGGAGCTGCGGGTGCTGGGTCAGGTGCAGCCCTATTCTCCACTGGCCGACCCGCTGGCCGACCGGCCTGTGTGGGCGTGGCTCCGGCACCGAGTCGGGCTCCTGCTGTTCCTGCACAACGTCATGCAGATCTTCGTGGCCGCCGACCACAGATACCGTCCCCTGTACAACCGCGCCGTGGGCACCCAGATCGTCAACCAGCTGCGCCGGGCGGGTTACCGTCCCGACAGCGGCATACCTGTGGTGCTGCTCAGTTACAGCGGTGGCGCCCAGGTCGCCACCGGCGCGGTCGAAGAACTGCACACCCGGCTGCGTGCACCGCTCCTGCTGATCACCATCGGTGGATTCCACAACGGCGCCAACGATCTCACCCACGCCGATCACCTGCATCAGCTCACCAGCGCGAACGACTGGATCGAGCGGGTCGGCACCTGGATCTTCCCTCAGCGTTGGCGGCTGTTCCGCCGCAGCGAATGGAATCGGGCCGCCCGCGCCGGAAAGATCGCCGTACACAGGCTTGACCCGGCCACCCACATGGGGCGGCGCAGCTACATCAGCCCAGAGCCGCAACTGCCCGATGGCCACAGCTTCCTCGACCGCACCACCGACACTGTGATCGCCCTCATCCGGTCTTTTGAGGAACGGTGAGTTAGGGTGACCCGCGTGAGCCCACGTGAGGTGGCGGTAGGCCGATTATCGAGCCTGGTGGCTCGTGCCCGATCGGCGGCACTTGCCGGGAAGATGGGTGGACGCCCCGCACCACTCGTCGAAGTGGCCGCTCTGCTGCTCGTGATCCTGCTCTTCGCATGGCTTCATACCGCCGTCGGTAAGGACGTCGCAGCCGCCACCGCCAACGCTCTGGCCGTGCAGTCGATAGAGCAGGCCGTCCATCTGGACATCGCGCTGAGGGCGAACCAGTGGCTGACCGAGCATCCGGCCCTCATCCAGCCGGCGGTGTACTACTACCGCCTGTACTACCTCGCGATCATCGGTGTGCTGGTGTGGGTCTTCGTCCGGCATGCCGAGGTCTACGTCAAGCTCCGGCGGACCCTCGTCGCGATGGTCGTTCTCGTGCTGCCCGTTTACTGGGCGCTGCCCATGTCGCCCCCACGGTTCGCCTTGCCGGGCGTCGTCGACATCATCGCCGAGTACGACATCCTGGGCGGCCATGCCTCACGAGAGATCGCGAACGGCCAGAACCTGACAGCGATGCCCAGCATGCACGTGGGGTGGTCGTTGTGGTGCGCGTACGCCGCGTGGTGCGCGCTGCGGGCCTCCCATCCGCGACTGGCGTTGCTGCCGTGGATCTTTCCGCTGGGTATGACGGCAGTCGTGCTCGTCACGGGGAACCACTATGTGCTCGACATCGCCGGAAGCGTCGTGTTGCTGCTCGTCTCCATCGCTGTCGTATCAGCGTGGAACCACCTCGCCGAGCGCCGGCGTGCTCGGGATCGCGGCGGCATGGGGACATTGGCGCGATGACGACGCGGTACGACAACACCGATGAGTTCCGCGGTGCGAGCTTCACGAGCGCCACCTTCGCAGCGGCGAAGTTCCGGGACTGTGACCTGCGCCAGGTCAAGATCGTCGACTCCTTGGTCGTGGACGTCAGCGTGTCCGGAGACGTACGCAACTTCCTCGTCAACGACGTGGACGTCACTCCCTTCGTCGAGGCCGAACTCGACCGGCGACATCCCGAGCGCGCCACGAGCGAGTTGACGGCGAATGGTCCTTTGCCGAGACGCTTCGCCACCTGGTCTTCGCCACCGACGCCTGGGCAAGCCGGACGATCCTCGACGAGCCGATGCCGTTCCACCGGCTCGGTCTCACCCATACCGGTTATCCGGCCACGGACGCGGCGACACTCGGCATAGACCTTGATGCGCGCCCGTCGTACGCGGAAGTGATGGAGGCGCGCGCCGGCCGCATGGCGCTGGTGCGCGGCATCGTCGACGGCCTCACTGACATCGAGCTTGTACGGATGTGCACGCGCGCACCCGCACCCGGCTATCCCGAGGAACCGGGCTCGGTCGGGAGTTGCCTGCGTGTGGTGATGGAGGAGGAGTGCGAGCATCGCCGCTACATGGTGCGCGACATCGCGGTGCTCGAAGCGCGCTGACTTTAGCTGACGGCCCGGTGGGGCTACGCTGCTCGCCCTTAGCCGACGACGGGCCCGCCTCCTGAGCGGCACGACCAATCTCAACTGCTGGTCAGCGCGTCTACGAGCGAGATCACTGCATCTCCCAAGCTGGTGGCGAGAGGATGGGCTCGTGGAAGATCCCTGGGAAGCCATCGATGATCACATTCTTGCTGAGCGTATCCTCCCTGCCCTGGTGATCATGCGCGAGCAGTTTGGTGACACCATCCACGAAGCCATCGATAGGTTTGCTGAGCGCTACGCGCGCCTTCGGGAGGCACGTCCGGCAGACTTCGTGAAGCACCGCAAGCAGTACGGACGGGATTTCTACTCCTAGAGTCCTGGACCGCGCCCGTATCCCGCCGGATCTTCCCGTCGCCCCGACCCTCTGCCCCGCTCAGCTTGTCCTGGGCGACGGCGACGGGAGTTGGTGGGGGAGACCGGGTCTGGGACGAAGAAGCCTGTGTCGGACGGCGGCATGTACGAACCGTCCCTCTCCTCCAGTCTTCACCGGCAAGGGGCGCGAGAACAAGACTGTTTCCAGCTGCTCGATCTTGTGAGACTGACGGGCATGAACAGCCTGAACGAATATGACTTCGCTGATCTCGTCCCTCGGCTCGCGCATGTCCGCTGGATCGCCGGTGGTGCCGGCGCGGGCAAGAGCACCCTCAGCCAGGTCTTGGCCGAACGCTATGACGTGGTCGTTTATGACGGCGATCTGGCCGAACGTCACTACATCCGGCGGTGTTCCCCGCAACGACATCCCTACATGTGCGCCCTGCTGCAAACGCCCCTGGAACAGAGATGGACGGGCCGCACGCCGGAAGAGATCTTCCAGAGCATGCCCAGTCTGCACGGCGAGACAATCGGGCTCGTCATCGAAGACCTGCTCACCCTGCCAACCGACCGCCCCGTGCTGGTCGACGATTTCCGTACCTTGCCCGAACACGTCGCACCATTGCTGAAGTGGCGCGAGCAAGCTGTATTTCTGCGGCCGACGCCCGAATTCCGGCGCCATGCATTGGGCGCCCGATTCGCTGACCCGGCCCGAGCGCGAGCCAACTGGGGAAACTGCGACCACGCCGAGGCGATGGCGAATCGGCTGGGCCGCGACGAGCTCTGGGACGACGAGGTGCGACGCCAGGCTCTCAAGCAGGATTTGCCGCTGCTGGATGTCGATGGCTCTCGGGGCATCGCTGAGTTGGCCGATGATCTGGCTGCGAGGTTTCTCCTGGCGCGGAACTGACCGCGCACGCTCGGCTGGTCTTCTGGGAGGCGCCTGAACGGACGATCGGGCAGAGCTCAACGGCCGGGCGACGGCGTGGTTGGTCCCGCCTCCCGTGGCGCCCGCGATCAGGCCCGTGGACCATGGTGAACTCTGCGTCCAAGCGGCTAAATGGGTTGGTTTCAACTACTGGGGCTGATAGAACGCCACAAACAGGATGATCACAGGAGAAACCCACCCATGTATCCGCCACCCCCCCTCCCACCCTGGCTACCCCCCACCGCCGATGCCGATACGCCCGGTGGTCCGCGGCGTCGCCATCTTCGCCGTGGTGGCTCTGGTGTGCGACTCCGTCGTCGGCGTCGTCGTGGCCGGGATCGACCTCTGGTACGCCTCGTTCGTGGACCGCATGGTCGTTGACCTCGACTCCGTGTCCGAGGCGGAGATCAACACGGCTGACCTCGTCTACGGCCTGTCCGGCATCCTTGAGGCGGTCGTCTACGTCGTGGCCGTCGTGGCCTTCCTGGTGTGGTTGTTCAAGGTCCGGGCGAACGCCGAGATCCTTTCACCCGGCGGCCACCGGCGCGGCCAGCCGTGGCTGATCTTCGGCTGGGTGGTGCCGATCGTCAACTTCTGGTTCCCGAAGCAGATCGTGGACGACATCTGGTACGCCTCCTCCCTCGTCCCCTCGCCTCCTCGGGGGCTGTTCAACGCCTGGTGGGCGGCCTGGCTGATCGGCACCTGGGTGACCAATCTGGGGAGCCGCCTGCTGTTCAAGGCCGACGAGCTGGAGTCGCTGGCCGCCGCCGCGCGGTTCGACGTGGTGAGCATCGGGCTGATGCTCATCGCGGCCGTGCTGGCGATCGGCGTCATCCGCAAGATCACCGAGGCCCAGGAAGAACGCCGCTCGGCGGCCGCGACCTACGGAGGCATGCCTTCTGGCGGAATGCCTCCCGGTGGCGTGGTGCCCGGTGCTCCTGGCGGTGGCTACCCGGGGTACTGACGGTTGCGCCGAAGGCACAGGCGGGGGTGCGAGGGCCTGTCCGCTTGTGGCCACTCGGCCATTCTGGGGTGGACGGGCGGAGATGTGGCACTGATGCTGGTGGGCAGTGCTGTCATGATCACCGGCCGACAGGGAGAGCCGTATGAAGACCCGTACCTGGACTCGCCGTGCCGCCGCTTCGGCCGTCGGCCTGGCCGCCGTGCTGGCGCTGGGCATCGCTCCTGCACATGCGGATACCGTGATCCGCAAGCCGCAACAGCCGTCGCCGCAAGGGGCCATCGTGCTGTCCGACGGCGAATCGGGTGGTAATCGCCTGGTGTGAGGCGCGGCGGTACCGCCCTCGGGCGCACACATTGAGTACGAGGTACTCAGGCCATCCTGGCCCCACGCCAGCACGCTGGGTCACATGAAGTCACACATCCTTCGCACGGCAGCCGTCATCGCTCCCCTCCTCGCCCTCGGCGCGACCACCGCCACCCCGGCATCCGCCGCGCCGTCGTCCAGGGCCGTCTGGGCCGCGTCGAACGTCCAGCTCGTGAACTGGCAGACCGGCAAGTGCCTGACCATCGCCGGCGGCGTCAGCACCGAGAACAACGTCCACGCCGTCCAGTACACCTGCGACAGCCACCCCTCCCGCCGCTGGGACGTCTGGGGCTACTCCAGTGCGTACCTGCAGATCAAGAACCGCCAGACCGGCAAATGCCTGACCATCGCCGGCGGCGTCAGCACCGAGAACAACATCGTCGCCCTCCAGTACACCTGCGACACCCACCCCTCGCGCTACTGGGCGCTTGGCAATCAGATCGGCCAACACCTTCAATTCCGGAACGTCCAGACCGGCAAATGCCTCACCATCGCCGGCGGCGTCAGCACCGAGAACAACATCGAGGCCGTCCAGTACACCTGCGACGGCCACCCCTCCCGTTACTGGGAAATTCGCGACTACAACGGCTGAGCTAGAAGGGGAAAACCAGTACAGCGGGAGGGATTACCGTCGCCCTAAGCCGAGAATTTCGACCTCGTGACCGCAATGGCCGCCCCAGCGCAGGGTGGCTGTACGAGAAGAGGGACTCGACCATGCCCAAGTACATGATCCAGGCGACCTACACCGCGGATGGCCTCAAAGGAGTGCTGCGAGATGGCGGTACCGGACGCCGGCAAGCGGTGGAGCGCATGGCGGAAAGCGTCGGTGGCCGGGTTGAGGAGATGTACTTCGCGTTCGGCGAGACGGACACGTATGTGATCGTCGAGCTGCCGAGCAACGCGGCCTCGGCCGCTGTGGGGCTCACGATCTCGGCGACCGGGGCGGTACGAACGAAGACGGCTGTCCTGCTGACGCCGGAGGAGATCGACGATGCCACGCGGATGGAGGTGGCATACCGGGCTCCTGGCGCCTGACAGATCTCTCCAGCGTTGCTAACGCGCGTTATCAGGCCAGCATCAGGTCCCATGGCCCGCACAAGGTGGGGCACGGAGGCTAGCCGGCCTCCGATGCGCGCATCGGGCGGGAGCGCCTGCGCCGGTTGACCAGGACGATCAGCACTATCTGGATGGCAAGTAGCACCAGCGCGATCAGTCCCGATGCGGCGCTCATCTCTTCCTCCGAAAGGCCGCCGGCACATTCCGTTATGTTGCCGCCCTCATAGAGAAGGGTGCAGTCACGTCCCAGAATCGTGGCAACGATGAAAAAGTTGGCAAGCAGAAGGGGGACCGCGCCCAGGACGAGGAGCAGCGTGATGGGTCTCGCCTTCTCGCCTGCCCGGTTCACCTGCGCTGGAACGGGTTCGAGAAGCCTGCCTGCCTCGGAATCACGGCTCATTCCGAACACGTAAGCATAGGCAAGCGATCACGACAAGGTCGGTACTGCTTGATCGGTAATGCGCCGGCCATAGATCTTGGGTGGGACGTTATCGGGTTTCGGGCGAAGAGAGCTGCTGCTCCGCGCCCCAATCCCATAGTGCTTGCAGAACAGGGCCGAGACGCCGCCCGTCCGCGGTGAGTGTGTAGGAGACCCGGGGCGGCCAGCCAGACTGACGGTGGCGAGCGAGCACACCGGCTTCCGTCAGGTGCGCCAGCCGATCGGACAGGACCTTGTCCGACAGCGCGGGCAGGGCGTGGCGGAGTTCGGTGAACGTGCGATCGCCTTGCAGGAATTCGCGGATCACCAGGGTTGTCCAGCGGCCGTGCAGGGCCGCGAGGGTGATCTCCACCGGGCAGGAGGGGGTGGGTTCGGTGACGTCGGCGCGAGGGTCGTCGGGCAAGCCTGGCCGGCCTGGGTAACCAACCGTTTGGTGAGTCACGAGGGCGCCTCCTAGCGTTGCCGCGTCTGACTGATTTGTACCTGATGGAAGGACATGCATGCGGCAGCTTGCTGAACGCCCCGAGGACGTTCCTACGGTGTTCGCCGAGCGGTTCAACACCGGTGATGCGCAGGCGGTGGCGGAGGTCTATGAGAGCGGGGCGGTGTTCGTCCCGGAGCCGGGCTCGCCGCTGACCGGGCAGGAGGCCGATGCCGCCAACGAGCGATTCTTGAATCTCGGGCTGCCGATCACCGTTCGGCCGCGACATGTCTACACCGCCGGCGACATCGCCTTGCTGATCGTCGACTGGGTCATCGACGGGACGGATCGTGACGGCCGTCCCGTACACATCGAGGGCACCGCCACCGATGTCGCCCGACGCGGAAAAGATGGGCGCTGGCGATACGCCATCGACAACCCTTTCGGCGTGAAGCCGGGAATCGGCGGCCAGCTGTGATCTGTGAGCCGGGGGGAAGCGGCATTGCGGTCGTTTCCCCCCGGCTCGGGTGTCATCGGCGCAGGCCGAGCCGTTGGATGAGGCGTCGGTAGCGTTCGATGTCGGTGTTACGTAGATACTTCAGCAGTCGCCGACGACGACCGTTGAGCTTCTGCAACCCGTGACGGCTGTGATGGTCCAGCTGGTGGATGCGCAGATGTGCGGTGATGTCGGCGATCCGATGGGTCAACAGCGCGATCTGCACTTCCGGTGAACCGGTGTCACCTTCGAAGGTCGCGTACTCCGCGATGATCGCTTTCTTGCGCGCGTCTTCCAGCGCCATGATCTCCTGATTTCTGGAGGTCGGTCAGCGCGCAGGCAGGCCGCCGCAGCGGGGGCCCGAAGTGTCAGAGCCGTAGGGCATGCTTGCGCTGACCAGGGTTTTCCCTGCCACATTGATCAGAGTCGGTACACATGCTGGCTCTCCTCCCGTGCCGCGACACGATCTAGAAAGACGGTCGGCGGTTCTGCTCGCCGTACCGTCGTGCCGATCCTTGGCCGATCGACGCGCGAAGCACAACTGGTTTATCGCGGCGAAGGTCTGGCCGGTGCCAGATGGGCGCGTTCTCCCTGCGCGCTGAACAGGGTGAGCACCTCCGCGGGCCGGCCGTCGGCGCTGCCGATCCAGTGCGGTACGTGGGTGTCGAACTCCGCGGCCTCGCCGACGCCGAGCCGGAACTCCTGCTCGCCGAGCACGAACCTGACGTGTCCGTTGAGGACGTAGAACCACTCGTATCCCTCGTGGGTCCGCAGTTTCATCGTGGGCGCTCGGCCGGCGGGTGGATAGATCACCTTGTACGCCTGTATGCCACCGGCTCGCCTGGTCAGTGGCACCATCACCAGCCCGGATCGTCGCACTGGTCGCAGGTGGATGCGCGGGTCGCCGGTGGGCGGGGCCGCGACGAGATCATCGAGCGGGACGCCGTGCGCCCGGGCCAGAGGCAGTAGCTGCTCCAGCGTGGGGCGGAGCTTGCCGTTCTCGAGGCGGGACAGGGTGCTCGCGGTGAGGCCGGTTTCGTCGGCCAGCGCCGCCAGCGTGGTGCTCCGCGCCTTGCGCAGGGCGCGCAGACGCGGCCCGACTCCGGCCAACACGTCTTCTGCGGGGTTGTCCATGCCTCCCGATAATGCGGATCCGCAACTTTTCTTGCAAGTAGGAAGTGGCGGTGGCGATGCTGTCGTACATCACCGGCGCTGAAAGTGCCCATCACGACTGACGAAGGGGCAACTCAGATGGATTCCCACCGAAGCGGACGTCCCGCCGCCGACGAGGACGCCGAGCTGTTCTGGGAGCGGCTCTATCGCACCCGGCGTACCTGGGACGCACGCGTCAACCCGCTGCTCGCCGAGACCGCCGCACCGCTGCGCCCCGGCGCCGCCCTCGATCTGGGCTGCGGCGCAGGCGGCGACGCCATCTGGCTCGCCCAGCAGGGCTGGCACGTCACCGCTGTGGACATCTCCACCACCGCCGTCGAGCGGGTACGGGAACGCGCCCGCGATCTCGGCATCCCGGACCGGGTCGCCACCGAACAGCACGATCTGGCCAGAAGCTTTCCGGCCGGGCGGTTCGATCTCGTCTCCGCCCAGTACTTCCAGACCCCGTTCCCGCTGCTCCGCGGCCAAGTCCTGCGCACCGCGGCACAGGCCCTGCGCCGCGGCGGTCTGATGCTGATCGTCGACCACGGCTCCACCGCGCCCTGGTCATGGAACCAGGACCCCGACATCCACTACCCCACACCCACCGAGATCGCCGCCGACCTCGATCTCGACCCCGCGCACTGGCCCGTCCTGCGCGCCGACATGCCCCGCCGCCAGGCCACCGGACCCGCCGGTGAGACCGCCACCGTCATCGACAACATCCTGCTCGTCCAACGAACCGCCTGAACCACAGGGGAGTGACTCGATGCAGCGATCCAGAACACGGACGAAGGACACCACACCGCCGCGCACCGGCGCCGACGAGAAGGCCACCCTGCGGGGCTTCCTCGACTATCTGCGGAACGCGATCGCGGACAAGGTCGCGGGCGTGCCGGAACCGCAGGTCCGTACGGCCGGAGTGCCCTCGGGCACCAACCTTCTGGGGCTGGTCAAGCATCTGGCGTTTGTCGAACGGTTCTACTTCCTCGGTGAGGATGCCGGCGACTGGCCCGCGACCATGCGGCCGTCCGCGGAGGACACCGTCGACGGCGTACTCGCCGACTACCGGAAGACCGTCGAGCGAGCGAACCAGGTCATCGACGCCTGCCCAGACCTGGCCCTTCCCGCCCCGCGACCCTCGCGCCCAGGGCCGGCGCCATCGATGCGATGGGTCCTGACGCACATGATCGAGGAGACCGGCCGGCACGCCGGCCACGCCGACATCCTCCGCGAACAGATCGACGGATCGACCGGCCGCTGACCAGCGCGTGGTGCCATCCTCCCGCCTAAATTGCAACTTGTCGGCATCGCCAACGTCACCGGTCAGAAGGTCATGCGCGCTCTGCGGGCGGACGCCCTGATTCGCACCGAACCCGGCATGGGCAGCTTCGTGCCCACCCCAGAGGAGCGTCAGGCGGCCGCAGGTCAGTGATCGAGGGGCCCGCAACCGCAGGGTGAGGATGCTCGGGTCAACGGCCTCAGCCGCCGGCGGTGGCCAGGAGATCGAGTGTGTGAGTGAGGGCGGCGCGGCCTCTGCGCAGAGCGGCGGCCGGATCGGTCCCGGAGGGGCCCTGCCAGCGCAGATAGACCACGGTAGAACTCCGCCGCACGGACACCGCGACGTGCGTGACAGAGTCCTGACCGGCGGCCAAGGTCTCGATCTCGCCAATCCATGGACCCCTGGTGAAGGGCTCGACGCGGGGGCGGACATTCTTGAAGATCGCGTCGCGGAAGTCGCAGCTCCTTCCCCCGCTCTTGCCTGGTCCGGCCCAAAGAAGTGCCCGGCCGCGCGCCTGTTCGGCGCTCTGCTCATCGGGCAGGAACAGCACGTCCTCGCGGACGGAGACCTCACCGATCAGGCGACGCGTGATGGCGGGCGCGCTGCCGTACACGTTCTCGTCGAAAGCCAGTGAGCAGATCAAGTCATGGTCGGCATCAGTAGGGTTCGACCACAGCGCCATGTCCTGGCCGTAGACGGACGGCGGGGGCAGAGCCGCGGCTATCGCTGTTGAGGCCGCGGGGGCGGCACCAGACGGTGCGGGGCTGGTGGGGGCACCGCCTACGGCGGCCAGCACGGACGTTGCCACCGCGGCGCCTTGGAGCAGCGGCAGCCGATCCGGTAGGCCGCCCGCCTCGAATTCCCATTCCCACGACACTTCGGCCAGCAGCGCGCCACGGGCGGCCACGATCGTCGCCCTGGCGCCTGAGTCGCCAAGCTCCGTCCAGTTCTTCGTGGTGACCAGGGCCTGCATGCCGCGCCATCCCCAGCGGTCGAAATCGGCCACCTCGCTGAGCGCATAGTCAGGGCGATCATCGCACCGCTGGGTACCGCGCCGGGCTGCCGTGACCAAGCGGGTCGCCTGCGCGGGCGAGGTGATCCAGAACCGTACCTCCAACGGCCTTGCCACCTCCACAGCGTGCAATTGCGCGGTGTAGCCGGGCACGCCCTCGGGCGGCAGTCGGGCCTCGACGCCCTGCCCCTGTTCCGGCCAGCACCAATGCAACAAAGGGGCGTTCAAGCTCAGTGCGTAGGGCGCGTAGGTGACGCCGAATTCCTCTAGGCCGCGGTCGACGTCGTCGTCCGCGCGGCCCCGCAGTCGCTCAGCGATCTCCTCGACGGAGGCCGCCGCGTCCTTGGGCATCGGCAGCGCAGGCATAGCCAGCTGATCGAGACCACCGAGGGTGAACAATAGGGTGACGGCTGCGGCGGCGACGCGCAGCCCACGAACCCTGGAAAGATCCACAACGAATACGACGCCGTGCACATGACCAAGGTTGCCCTGGTACGCACGCGTTCTCAGCGATCGTCACATGGGATGCGGAATCTCGGAAGCCCGGATGATCCTGCTGCCCTGGATCGGCTTCCCGACCCGCCCGGCTCCTGATCGCCGCCATCCCGACGCCTTGGTTCGGGGGAGACACCGGCTTGGTCGGGCGGGACCGGGCTCAACGGCCGACGCTCTGATGGTGGTCGGGCCCGAATGAGGTAAGCCAGCGCGACCAGGGTTCGGCGGTGTAGATGGTCAGAGAGTGCACCTCGTGGGCGGACATGGGCAGGTCGAGCGGCTGGTAGGTGAGCTCCAGGAAGCAGCTGATCCGCTACCCCCTAAAGCTGGGGATGCCCCTCCCCCAGTTGGTCAGGCGACAGTCGTGTCAGAAAAACTTCCCCAGGCTTTCGGAGGAAATCGTGCGTCGTTCGCTGCTCGCCATCCCCGCCGCGCTGGCCCTGACGTTCGGGCCGGCGACCGCCGCCCACGCCGACACGTACCCGTCGACCTACATTCGCAGTAATGCCAGTAGCAGCGCGAAATGCATTGGCCTGGCCAACGGCGGAAGCGTCGACAACGGCACTCTGCTCGTGCTGTGGGACTGCCATTATCATGTCGACCAGTATTGGCATGGCAATGCCGACGCTTCGATCCGCAGCCGCGCCGCCACCAACAAGTGCGTCGGTCTGGCCAACGGCGGAAGCGTCGACAATGGCACTCCGCTCGTGCTGTGGGACTGCCATGGGCATCCCGACCAGCAGTGGAAGTTCGCCAATGTCGGCGGCAACGCCTATGCCATTCGCAGCCTCGCCGCCCCTAACAAGTGCGTCGGTTTGGCCAACAGAGGAGCCACCACCAACGGCACCTGGTTGGTGCTCTGGGACTGCCACGGTAACCCCGACCAGCAGTGGCTGCTCCCGAACAGGCCATCGGCCTACGGATTCACGAGCTGACAGATTTCCCGCACCGCTTCAGGCCAAGGGTCGCGCTTGCGTGGCGTCGACGATCGCGACCTCGAGGCAGGCCGTGGCCGGAATATGGGTGGCGAACCTGCCGACTAGTTCGAGATCATCCGGCCATGTCGGATGACGCTTCAGGACCGTACCGAGCAGGCGAGACGGCGCTGCTGGCCGCGGTGCGGGAAGCCGAGCCATTGGTCGGGAACTGGCGGCGGCGTCTCGATTCGTCCGCGAGTGCGGGGATTCCCGCGCACGTGACGGTGCTTTTCCCCTTCCTCGACATCGATCGCGTCGGGCCCGCGGTCATCGAGGATTTGACCGCGCTGATCGGCGAGCACAGCCCGTTCGCCGTCCGGTTCGAGACGTGCCGGCGTTTCCCTGACGTGCTCTATCTCGCGCCGACGCCCGAGCAGCCGTTCCGCGCCCTGACCGAGGCCGTCGTGGCGCGATGGCCTGAAGCGCCACCGTACGGTGGACAGTTCGCGGACGTCATCCCGCACCTGACGGTCGCCCACGGCCAGCAGGCCCAGGTGTTCCACGAGGTGGAAGCCGCGATCACCCCACGATTGCCGGTCACCGCCCTCGTATCGTCGGTCAGCCTGTTCGTCAGCGACGGCCGCCGCTGGCACCAACACATGGAATTCCTCATGGGTGGTCATTCTCCGGTGACCTGACTACGCTCGATGAGCTCCAGTACGGCGTCTCTGGTGTCGCGCAGGACGCCGATGGTGTCGGCGGCGGCCGCGGTGATGGCCGGCCCGCCAGGAGCGACCGGCGGTTCGAGCAGCTGGGCCACGGTGTCGGCGAGGACCTCGTAAGGGTCGTCGACGCCGAGCGGGGCGGTGGCCGGGTCGGACATGGCCGTGCCGAATCCGGTGAGTACGGCGTGCACGGTGTACGCCTGGTCGGGCCACGGGCGGTCGTGGCGGATCAGGCCGTGGCGGTGGAGGATCGGCATGACCGCGTTGCACAGCGCGCTGGGCCTGGTGCGGGCGAACAACTCGCGGTCGCCGGCCTGCTGGGTGAGCAGCCGCAGCAGGTCGGGGTCGCCGCCGTAGAGGCGGCCCGCCAGCGGGAGTTTCTCCGCCGTGCGGATCAGCAGCGGGGCCAGGCGGTGCGGCAGCACCACGGCGGGGTCGGCGGTGACGCGGGCGATGATCTCGTCCACGAGGGTCAGCAGTTCGCGGGCGAAAAGCCCGAGGATGAGGTCCTCCTTGGCCGGCCAGTAGAGGTAGACGGTGCCCTTGCCGACGCCGGCAGTGCGGGCGATCTCGCTGACCGTGACCTTGCGTACGCCGTGGTCGAGCACAAGCTCGCGCGCGCTGTCCAGAATGCGGGCGGCTTTACGCGATTGGTGCTCGATCAGCTGGCTCACCGGACTCATCCTCTTCCATGGCTTGTCACACGGCGGCGATGTCGAACTCTTTGTTCGTGAAGTCTGGCCCCTTCATTATTTTGCCCATGGCCTGCCAGAGGGCCGGCCGGTTCATGAGGCGGACCATCACAGTGCGCATGATCTGTTCCCTGCGGTCATGCGGGGTGAACAGCCTGCGCATGACGAGCGCGCTGTCCTGCTCGGTGTGGATGAACGGCCGCATCTGGGCCTCCCACGCGTGCAGCGCGCCGGGCAGGTCGCCGGGGTGGCGCTGCAGCATGGTGCCCAGCAGCTCGCCTCCGGCGATGCCGCTGGAGGCGCCCATGCCCGCGTAAAGGGTGACGCACCAGGCGGAGTCGCCGACCAGGACGACCCGGCCACGGTGCCAGCTCGGCATCTTGACCTGGTGTACGGCGTCGAACAGGTGCTCCGGGGCCCGCTCGAACGCCGTGAACAAGCTTTCCAGCAGCGGACCGGCGGGCTGTGCGCCGAAGGCGGTGCGGATGGACTCGATCGGCGGGCGCGCGAACTCGGCGTCGATGTCGTCGGTGCGGTAGGAGAACAGCAGGCTCGGCGCGTGGTCGGCGAAGGGGAATGTCCAGGCCGAGCGCCCCGGCTCGGCCAGGATCAGGCCCTCATGCAGGCCGAAGCCCGCGATCGGCGCATCCAGCGCGGTGGCGCCGATCATGTAGTTCAGCGGGCGCAGGTAGTCCTCAGGGCCGAAGACCAGCCTTCGTACGGTGGAGCGCAGCCCGTCGGCGCCCACCACCAGGTCGAAGCGCTCGGTCACGGTGGTGTCGGCGGCGGTGTCGTGCAGGGTGACCTCGGCCGCGGAGTCGTCCTGGGTGATGCGGGTGGGCACGGTGGAGTAGCGGATCTCCACGTCGTCCGGCAGCGCGGAGAACAGTCCCTGTTCCACGTCGCCGCGCAGCAGTTGCCGGGGCTTGCTGACCAGGTCCGGGAGCTCGGTCGGGCTCGTGCCGGGGGTGCGGCGCCCGGCCCGGTTCACCTCGTACACGGCGAGCTCCGGATGACCGCGGTCGCCGATGGCGTCCAGCACACCCAGCCGCCGCGCCGAGGCGACCCCGGCGCCGAACAACAGAATGAAGTAGCCGCTCGAGCGGCGCGCGGCGGCCCGCTCCACCAGCACCGGCTCCCAGCCCACCTGCCGCAGCCGCAGCGCGGTGGCGATGCCCGCGATCCCCAGCCCGACCACCAGCGCCCGCCCATGCCTGACCGTGCCCGCCATGACGGCTCCCTTCCTGTCGTGTCCGCCATCACTCTAGCCGACAAACTGACCAAAACAGTTCTATCGGTCAGTTTCGCCAGAGTGATCGGCAGCTCGTAGACACGCTTGCCGGTGGCGTGGTGGACGGCGCTCGCGGTCGCGCCGGCCACACAAGCGGACAGTGGTCTGTTACGGGTGCCGTTATGCTGGCGGGGAAAATGAGAGAGTCGGAGTTTCTCCGGGCCAGGCGGCCGGAGCACAAGCAACAGCGACGCGAGGCGATCCTCGCCGCCGCCCGCGAGCTCGCCCTGCGGTCGGGCGTACGCACGGTCAGCCTCCGCGCCGTGGCGGCGGCCGTCGGGCTGGCGAAGTCCAATGTGGTGCGCTATTTCGGCACGCGCGAGGAGATCTATCTCGAACTCGCCGCCGAAGAGTGGCAGGGCTGGAAAGAGGCGGTCACCGAGCGGCTGCGCGCCGCCGCCGGACCGGGCGACGTGGTCGACGCGCTGGCCGAGACGCTGGAGGCGCGGCCGCTCATGTGCGACCTGCTGGGTTACGCCGCGGCCAGCCTGGAGCACAACGTGTCGCTGGAGGCGGCCCGCGCCTTCAAGGTGGTGCTCCTCGGTGTGGGCGCCGACGTCGGGGCCGAGGTCGCGCGGGCCACCGAGCTGACGGAGGGCGAGGGCCTGGAGCTGGTGGGGGCGGCCACCGGGCTGGCCGGATTCCTCTACCCGATGGCCCATCCGCCCCCGGTGCTCGCCGAGCTCTACGCGCAGGAGCCGGGGATCGCCGCCGGGCGCCCGCCGTTCCTGCCGACGCTGAAGCGCGCCATCGCCGCGTTCCTCGCGGGCCTGCCGACGCTACGCTGACGCTTCCGGGCACCCAGAAGTCGCTAGGCGCTTCCGGGCACCCAGAAGTGCTAGGCGCTTCTGGGCACCCAGAAGTTGCTAGGCGCTTCCGGGCACCCAGGAGTTACCAGGTGCCCAGAAGCCGTAAAGCGGTCAGATCTCCTCGACGCTGCTCGGCTCACGCCGGGACAGATCGATGCCGAGCTCTTCCGCGGCGCGGAAGACGTCCTCGTCGGTGTCACGCATCTCGATGGACATGCCGTCGCTGGAGAGCACCTCGACGTTCAGGCACAGCGACTGCATTTCCTTGATGAGGACCTTGAAGGACTCGGGGATTCCCGGCTCGGGGATGTTCTCGCCCTTGACGATCGCCTCGTAGACCTTCACGCGGCCCAGGACGTCGTCGGACTTGATCGTCAGCAGCTCCTGGAGGGCATAGGCGGCACCGTAGGCCTCCAGAGCCCACACCTCCATCTCACCGAAGCGCTGGCCACCGAACTGGGCCTTACCGCCGAGCGGCTGCTGGGTGATCATGGAGTAGGGGCCGGTCGAACGTGCGTGGATCTTGTCGTCGACCAGGTGGAGCAGCTTGAGGATGTACATGTAGCCGACGCCGATGGGATAGGGGAACGGCTCCCCACTACGCCCGTCGAACAGCTGGGCCTTCCCGCTGCGTTGCACCATCCGATCCCCGTCGCGGTTGGGGATCGTGCTGTTGAGGAGGCCGACGATCTCTTCTTCGTGGGCGCCGTCGAAGACCGGGGTGGCCATGTTGGTGCGCGGGGCGACCTTGTCGAAGCCCTTGTCACGCAGTCGTTCGGCCCAGGCCTCCTGGACGCCGGAGATGTCCCAGCCACGGGCGGCGATCCAGCCCAGATGGGTCTCCAGCACCTGGCCGACGTTCATCCGGCCGGGCACGCCCAGCGGGTTGAGGATGATGTCGACCGGGGTGCCGTCCTCCAGGAACGGCATGTCCTCGACCGGCAGGATCTTGGAGATGACGCCCTTGTTGCCGTGCCGGCCGGCCAGCTTGTCGCCATCGTTGATCTTCCGCTTCTGGGCCACATAAACACGGACCAGCTCGTTGACACCGGGCGGCAGCTCGTCGCCCTCCTCGCGGGAGAACACCCGCACCCCGATGACCTTGCCCTGCTCGCCGTGCGGCACCTTCAGCGAGGTGTCGCGGACTTCGCGGGCCTTCTCACCGAAGATCGCGCGCAGCAGCCGCTCTTCCGGCGTCAGCTCGGTCTCGCCCTTCGGCGTGACCTTGCCGACCAGGATGTCACCGTTCACTACTTCGGCGCCGATGCGGATGATGCCGCGCTCGTCGAGGTCGGCCAGGACCTCTTCGGAGACGTTCGGGATGTCCCGGGTGATCTCTTCCGGGCCCAGCTTGGTGTCGCGGGCGTCGACCTCGTGCTCCTCGATGTGAATCGAGGACAGGACGTCGTCCTGGACCAGCCGCTGGGACAGGATGATCGCGTCTTCGTAGTTGTGACCCTCCCACGGCATGAACGCCACCAGCAGGTTCTTGCCCAGAGCCATCTCACCGCTGTCGGTGCAGGGCCCGTCGGCGATGACCTGGTTGACCTCGACCCGGTCGCCCTCGGCCACGATGGGCTTCTGGTTGAACGAAGTGCCCTGGTTGGAACGCTTGAACTTGGCGACCCGATAGGTGGTGCTCGTACCGTCGTCATTGGAGACCGTGATGTAGTCGGCGGAGACCTCCTGCACCACGCCGGACTTCTCGGCGGTCACCATGTCGCCCGTGTCGGTCGCGGCCCGGTATTCCATCCCCGTGCCGACCAGGGGCGCTTCGCTCTTGAGCAGTGGCACCGACTGGCGCATCATGTTGGAGCCCATGAGCGCACGGTTGGCGTCGTCGTGCTCCAGGAACGGGATCATCGCCGTGGCGACCGACACCATCTGACGCGGCGACACGTCGATGTAGTCGACCTCGTCGGCCCGCGCCAGCTCGGTCTCGCCACCCTTGGTGCGGACCAGGACCCGCGCTTCGGCGAACGTGCCGTCGGGGTTGAGGACCGTGTTGGCCTGCGCCTTGACGAAACGGTCTTCCTCATCGGCGGTCAGGTAGTCGATCTGCTCGGTCACCTTGCCGTCGACGACCTTGCGATAAGGCGTCTCGACGAAACCGAAGGCGTTGATCCGGCCATAAGAGGCTAGCGAACCGATCAGGCCGATGTTGGGGCCTTCCGGCGTCTCGATCGGGCACATCCGGCCGTAGTGCGACGGGTGCACGTCACGCACCTCGAAGCCGGCCCGCTCACGCGACAGACCACCAGGCCCCAGCGCGGACAGACGCCTCTTGTGCGTCAGCCCGTCGAGCGGGTTGGTCTGATTCATGAACTGCGACAGCTGCGAGGTGCCGAAGAACTCCTTCATGGACGCCACGACCGGGCGGATGTTGATCAGGGTCTGCGGCGTGATCGCCTCGACGTCCTGGGTGGTCATGCGCTCGCGGACGACGCGCTCCATACGGGCCAGACCCAGGCGGACCTGGTTCTGGATGAGCTCGCCGACGCTGCGCAGACGGCGGTTGCCGAAGTGGTCGATGTCGTCGACCTCGACGATGACCTCGCGGTCGTCCGTGCCCGACATCGACTCCTCGCCCGCGTGCAGCCGGACGATGTACTCGATCGCGGAGACGATGTCCTCTTCGGTCAGCGTGCCTTGAGTGATCGCGGAATCAACACCCAGCTTCTTGTTGATCTTGTAACGACCGACCTTGGCCAGGTCGTAACGCTTGGGGTTGAAGTACAGGTTCTCCAGCAGGGTCTGCGCCGACTCCTTGGTCGGCGGCTCACCCGGACGCAGCTTGCGGTAGATGTCCAGCAGCGCGTCGTCCTGGCCGGCCGTGTGGTCCTTCTCCAGCGTGGCGCGCATCGACTCGTACTGGCCGAACCGCTCCAGAATCGCCTCGCTGGTCCAGCCCAGTGCCTTGAGAAGCACGGTGACGGCCTGCTTGCGCTTACGGTCGATACGGACACCGACACTGTCGCGCTTGTCGATCTCGAACTCCAGCCAGGCACCCCGCGACGGGATGACCCTGCAGCCATAGAGATCCTTGTCGGAGGTCTTGTCGACGCTACGTTCGTAATAGACCCCAGGCGACCGAACAAGCTGCGAGACCACGACACGCTCGGTGCCGTTGATGATGAACGTGCCCTTCGGCGTCATGAGCGGGAAATCACCCATGAACACCGTCTGGGACTTGATCTCACCAGTGGTGTTATTGATGAACTCCGCCGTGACGAACATCGGGGCGGAGAAGGTCATGTCCTTGTCTTTGCACTCATCTACGGAGTACTTGGGCGGCTCGAACCGGTGATCACGGAACGACAAGGACATGGTCCCCGAGAAGTCCTCGATGGGACTGATCTCTTCGAAGATCTCTTCGAGGCCCGACTGGGTCGGGACGTCCTTGCGCCCGGCCTGACGAGCCGCCTCAACCCGGGCCTTCCATTTCTCGTTGCCCAGCAGCCAGTCGAACGACTCGGTCTGCAGAGCGAGAAGGTCAGGAACTTCGAGGGGCTCCTGGATGCGCGAAAAAGAGACGCGACGGGGACCAGCGGGTACGGCGGAGGCGTTGCGCGAGGCTGCCAACAGATGTCCTTCCGAGGGCTCGCGGCGGACTGACTACACGCACGCCAGACAACCTCGCAACGTGAGCAAGCGGAGCGGGTCGTCAGAAAAGCAGCGTGGATGCATGAGCGTACTCGCTCAAATGCAATTTGTCCACGCTTACGCAGACCAGTGTTCCGGTCGCATTTCCATGATGACGTATGGAGCCCCCACTTGTCAACGCCGAACGCGATTAAAGATCGTCTTCGACGAACCGTGGGGTGCGGCGTCGATGCGCCGCTTCGTGAAGGGGAAAGGGGATTATCCGCACCTTTCCACTCTCAACGTATAGCGCACCGGGGGGCTTGCGGCAAGACCCGGGTCGTGCCGCAGAATCAGCGGCCGAGGCCAGAACGCCAGTGACCTTAGATCGGAGCCTAGTTACGTGAACCCCCTGACCACCAGCGCGTTCGACCTTCCCGACCGCCTCGCCCTCAAGGGCGACCAGGCGCTGATCGCCGGCGATGAGCGGCACTTCGCGGCCATCGCGGAGAGCCTTGAGCAGTCGATCGCCGACCTGTCCGACCGCCTCGACGCCGAGCGCAAGGCGCCCGGCGGCATAGGCCGGGCGGCGATGGACCGGGACATGGAGATCCACCGGCTGACCGCTCGCCTGCGCGCGCTGCGCCGGTTCGGTTTGGACCTGTGCCTCGGGCACATGGTCAGCGCGGACAACCCCGAGCCCGTGTACGTCGGCCGGCTCGGCCTCAGGGACAGCGCGGGCCGTCAGCTGCTGGTCGACTGGCGTTCCCCGGCGGCCGAGCCGTTCTTCGGAGCCACCCACGCCAACCCGATGGGGCTGGCGAGCCGCCGCCGGTACCGCTGGACCCGCGGCCGGATCAGCGACTACTGGGACGAGGTGTTCACCTCGGACGGGCTGGTCGGGCACGCCGCGCTCGACGACCAGTCCGCCTTCATCGCCAGCCTGGGCAGTAACCGGTCGGCACGGATGCGAGACGTGCTCGGCACCATCCAGGCCGACCAGGACGCCATCATCCGCGCGGGCTCCCGCGGCGCCCTCGTCGTCGACGGCGGTCCGGGTACGGGCAAGACCGTCGTCGCGCTGCACCGCTCCGCCTACCTGCTCTACTCCGACCCTCGCCTCGGTAACCACCGGGGCGGCGTGCTGTTCGTCGGTCCGCACCAGCCCTACCTGGCGTACGTCGCCGACGTACTCCCCAGCCTCGGAGAGGAGGGCGTGCAGACCTGCACCCTGCGGGACCTCGTCGCCGAGGGAGCCGCGGCGGCGATCGAGGCCGACCCGGACGTGGCCCGCCTGAAGTCGTCCGCGAACCTGACGCAGGCGATCGAGCCGGCCGTCCGGTTCTACGAGAATCCGCCCACCAAGGGGATGACGATCACGACCCCCTGGTCCGACATCTGGCTGAGCGCCGAGGATTGGGCCGAGGCGTTCCAGGCCCCGGATCCCGGCACTCCGCACAACGAGGCGCGTGACCAGATCTGGGAGGAACTGCTCACGATCCTGATGGACAAGCACGACGGCGACGTCTCGCCTGACCTGCTCCGCAAGTCGCTGCTGCGGGACAGGGAGCTGCTCACGATCTTCAACAAGGCGTGGCCGCTGATCGAGGCGGCCGACCTTGTCGGGGACCTGTGGTCCGTACCCGCCTACCTGCGGATGTGCGCTCCCTGGCTCAGCCCCGACGAGGTTCGGGCGCTGCAGCGCGCGGACGCCCAGGGGTGGACGGTGTCCGACCTGCCGCTCCTGGACGCGGCACGGCAACGGCTCGGCGACCCGGAGGCGGCGCGCCGTAAGCGCCGGCACGACGCCTCTCTCGCCGCCCAGCGTGAGCAGATGGACATGGTCGTCGACAATCTGCTCGCCGCCGATGACGACGGCGAAGGCCTGGTGACGATGCTGCGCGGACAGGACGCGAAGGTCTCTCTGGTCGACGAGACCGCACTGCCCAGCATCGAACCGGACCTGCTCGCCGGCCCGTTCGCGCACATCGTCGTGGACGAGGCCCAGGAACTGACCGACGCGGAGTGGCAGATGCTGCTGCTCCGGTGCCCGTCCCGGAGCTTCACGATCGTCGGGGACCGCGCCCAGGCCAGGCACGGGTTCACGGAGTCGTGGCAGGAGCGGCTTGAGCGGATCGGGCTTGACCGGATCAACCTGGCCTCCCTGAGCATCAACTACCGGACGCCGGAAGAGATCATGACGGAAGCCGAGCCGGTCATCCGGGCCGTGCTCCCGGACGCCAACGTGCCGACCTCCATCCGCCGCAGCGACGTCCCCGTCGTCCACGGATCCGCCTCAGACCTGGGCTCGATCCTCGACACCTGGCTCGCCGCACACGCCGACGGGATCGCGTGCGTCATCGGGGATCCCAATTTCCGTACGACGCCCCGCGTCCGGTCGCTGACCCCGGAGCTGTCGAAGGGGCTGGAGTTCGACCTGGTCGTCCTCGTCGACCCGGAGGCGTTCGGCGAGGGCATCGAAGGCGCGGTCGACCGCTATGTCGCGATGACCCGAGCGACCCAGCAACTCGTCATCCTCACGAGCTCCTGACAGGGGTCCTCAGTCAGTTGTGGCTGATGACGATCTTGCCGAAGCCGCCGCCCGCCTCGCAGTAGCGGTACGCCTCGTGGACGTCCTCGAACGGGAACACCCGGTCGAGGACGGGACGCAGCCGGTGCGTGGCGACCGCGCGGCTGACCTGGAGGAAGTGGGCGCGGCTGCCGGTCGCCACGCCGCGCAGCACCGCGCCCGCCCCGAACAGCAGCGCCGGGTCGACCGGCCGGGCGCCCTCGGCACCGGACAGCCGGTAACCGACGAACGCCACCTCGCCGCCGAACGCCACCGACTTCAGCGACTGCTCCAGCGGCCCCGCCGGGTCGACGACGCGATCGGCGCCCAGGCCGTCGGTGAGCGCGCGGACCTCCTCCGACCATGACGGGTTCGCCCGGTAGTCGATCACCTCGTCGGCGCCGAGCTTCCGCAGCCGCTCCGCCTTGGCGGGGCCGGACGTCGTCATGATCACCCGGGCGCCGCTCAGCTTGGCGAACATCAGCGTGAACAGCGACACCCCGCCCGAGCCGAGCGTCAGCACGGTCTGGCCGGGCCGTGGGGCGCCGCCGGAGGTCAGCGCGTTCCACGCGGTCACGGCCGCCAGCGGCAGCGCCGCCGCCTCCTCGTACGACAGGTGCTCGGGGATGGGCACCACGCCGTCCTCGCTCAGCAGCGCGTACTCGGCCAGGACTCCGTCGGTCATGGTGCCGAGCTGGGCGGCGTTGTCCAGCAGGAAGGGCCCGTCCTGCCAGCGCGGGAACACGGTGGCCGCCACCCGGTCGCCCGGCCTGACCCGGGTCACGTCCTCGCCGACGGCCACGACCTCGCCCACGCCCTCGCAGCCGGGCACGACGCCGGGTCTGATCGGCAGCGGATAGTCGTTCGCCAGCACCATCAGATCGCGATAACCCAGCCCGTTCGCCCGGATCCTGACCACGACCTGTTCGCGCCCCGGCGCGGGCTCGTCCCGCTCCTCGACGGTCAGCCCGGCGAGACCGCGTCCCGGCCGCAGGTGGTAGCTCCTCATCGCACGTCCTTCCCCCACTTCGGTTACGTGAGGATCCTCCGGGCGAGTCATGACATCGGACAATTCCCCTCAGGGAATCGCTCACGATTGCCAGGCGTTGCGGAAGCTCATCCGGGCCCGAGCCAGCCGGGACTTGACCGTGCCCACCGGCACCTCCAGCAGCCTGGCGGCGGTGGCCTCGTCGAGCCCTTCCACATCGCGCAGCACCAGCACGGCGCGGTGCTCGGGCGTGAGCCGTTCCAGCACGTCGCGGATGTCCACCGCGTTCTCCACGTCCTGCCGCGACGGCAGGTCGCCCGGCTCCGCGGGGCCGACACGGTTGTCGCGCCTGGCGATCCTGACAGCCTCTCTCACGGCGATCGCTCGCGCCCAGCCGTACAGCGCGTCGGGCTCGCGCAGCGCGCGCAGGTTGCGGAAGACGGCGATCAACGCCTCCTGGACCGCGTCCTGCCCGCTGTCGAGCGCGATGGGCCCGCAGATCCGGCCGAGGTACGGCGTCAGCTCGCGGAGCAGGTCGTTCATCGCCATCGTGTCGCCGAGCTGAGCGGCCCGGACGAGCGCCGCGCTCATCGGGCACGCTCGGCGACCCGTGCCGCCAGCCGGGCCAGGGCCTTCTCCCCGGCTCTCCGGACGCCCAGAGGCACCAGCGCGGTACGTCCGGGCACGCGGATGCCGCCGGTCTGCGCCACCAGCGTGCCTTCCGGAACGGCGGTGGCCGCCAGCCCCACGAGCAGGAACCTGCTCTGCATCCAGCACCAGCCGGGCCGCAGGTCGACGTCGAAGCGGGCGCGCATGCCGTACTTGCTGCGGGCCTCGGCCATCAGCCGCCCGCCTCCGTCGTCCGCGACGATCCGCAGGTTCCGCATGTCCGGCTCGAAGGTGCCGAACTCTCGCTCCAAGTCGCTCGCCACCTCCCAGACCAGCTCGAAGGGGTCGGGCAGAATCCGCTCGGCGACACGCGCGCCGGGGACGCCGGCGGCGAGCACGCGCAGCCGGCGCACCGGGTCCAGGTCGGCAACAGGCCAGTTCACGTTTATCCAGAGGCGGCTCGGGGGCAGAAGGTTCCATGGAACCATTGGCGAGTTCGGCGCCTCCTGGAGGGCATGAACATCTCACGCCCCGGCGCCTTCGCGGCCGCCGTCCTGCTTCTCGACGCACTCGTCCATCTGTTCTGGGTGGTCCGGCCCATCGCCGACCCCCGCGCGCTCTCGCTGGCCGTCCTCAACGCCGAGGTGCCCTTCACCCCACGGGTCCTGCTGCCGCTCGTCCTCGTGCTGAGCGTGGGGGCCCTGTCGGTGGCGGCGGCCTCCGGCGGGCGGGGCGGGTGGCCGGCCAAGGCGGTCACCATGGCCGTGGGCGCCGGTGTGCTGGTGCGCGGGCTTGCCGGCCTGGTCTGGGCCTTCGGCTTCGGTACAGACACCGGAAGCCCGTTCTACTGGCTGAACCTGTTCCTCTACACACCTGTCTGCCTGGCCATGACGCTCGCGGTCGGCATCGTCCTGGTGCGCGCGCGTCGGTGACCTACCTATTCCAGCGAGCCCGCGTGCACGGTTTTTGAGGCTATGCTCCTGATTCGTTTTCTCTGCCACGTCCCTAGATTTGTCGCGATTCGGGGCTTTCGGGACGTGGAGGAACGCGTGCGCAGGAGAACCATAGGTCTGGCCACAGCTTTAGCTCTCACCGTGGTGACCACCATGCCCGTAGCGGCGCTCGCCGCGGCGGGGCCCGAGCTGCTGTCGCCGCAGCCGACCGCTGTCAAGACGTTGCCCGAGCCCACGGCACTGGCTCTGGACAAGGCGCGGAAGCTGGCCGAGCAGCACCCCGATGACTTCGGCGAGCCGTGGGTGGACCCGGCGACGGGCCAGGTGATCCTCGCAACGGTGACCGGAACCGGCAACCGCTTGGCCGCCGACCAGGGGAAGGACGTCCTGCGGCGGCCGGTCGCCCGGAGCAAGGCCGTACTGGAGAAGATCAAGGATGGCGCGATCGGGGAGCCGGCGGCGGACGTTCCCGACGC
Source organism: Nonomuraea sp. CA-143628 (assembly GCF_050942315.1). NCBI lineage: Bacteria > Bacillati > Actinomycetota > Actinomycetes > Streptosporangiales > Streptosporangiaceae > Nonomuraea > Nonomuraea sp. CA-143628. The sequence continues at coordinate 12,703,514 of NZ_CP192072.1, read as the reverse complement.
GGCGGCCATCCGGATGACCCGCATCGACGCCGAGCACAACCGGGTGATCGTCACGGTGAACAGGACCACCGACGCGATGCTCCAGGCGCTGACGGCCAGGTACGGGGCGGACGCGTTCGCCGTCGAGGTCGATCCCGCCTTCAACCCCACGAAGTCCAGCCGCGCCGACGATGGACCCAATAACTGGGGAGGAGCCGCGGAGATGACGATCCGCCAGGCCCCCGACGGGAACGTGGTCGGCTGCTCCTCCGGCATCCCCGTTTGGATGCCGGGCGACAAGTCGGGGATGCTGACCGCGGGCCACTGCGCTCCCAAGGGCGGCTTCTTCTTCAACGGGAACGACACCAGCTACATGGGCTGGGTCAGCGAGAACACCAGGGAGAACTGGTATGACGGCCGGGGATCCACGCTGCTCCCCGGACAGAGTGTCTTCAGGGGCGACCTCTCGCTGATCGAGATCCCCAACGGGTTCAGCGGCTACTACATCTATCGCGGATCCGTCAGCAACCCCTACACCTCGATCATCGGTCAGCTCGCGCCGCGCCGCGCGACAGTGGGCGACACGTACTGCAACAGCGGCTACAAGACCGGCGAGCTCTGCGGGTGGAAGGTCTACAACTACGGGGTCAACATCAATTACAGCGGTGGTGAGACCGTCCGCAATGTCGTGGCCGGCTCGAAGACCGGTACGTGCACGGGCCACGGCGACTCGGGCGGCCCGACGTACTACGTCATGTCGAACGGGAAGGTCCAGGTGAAGGGCGTCCACTCGGGCGGCAGCAATCTGGACGGCTCGGGCGACTGCAGGGAGTACTTCACCGACGTGTGGGACGCCCTCGACGCCTTCCCCGGCATCTTCCCCCGCGTGCTGCCCTGACTCTGGCCAGCGCACGAAGAACGGGGCACACTGATCAACTGTGCGCGGGTCGTTCTTGACGGGCAGGGTGCGGGAACGGCAGGTCGTGGACGGGCTGCTGGCCGGCTTGGCGGACGGCGGAAGCGGCGCGTTGATCATCAGGGGCGAGCCGGGCATTGGCAAGACCGCACTGCTCGAACACGCGCGGGACAACGCTGAAGGCATCCGCCTGCTGCGGGCCAACGGCGTGGAGACCGAGGCCGAGCTCCCTTTCGCCGGGTTGCACCAGCTCCTTCAGCCCGTCATGCACCGGCTGAAGGAGTTGCCGCGCACGCAGGCGGTCGCTTTGCGCGGCGCGATGGGGCTCGGCCCCGCCTCCGGGGACCGCTTCCTTGTCGGCCTGGCGGTCCTGACGCTGCTGGCCGACTGCGGTCCTGTGCTCTGCCTGATCGACGACGCGCAATGGCTCGACCGGTCCTCGGCGGACGCGCTGATCTTCGCCTCTCGCAGGTTGAACGTCGAGGCCGTGGTGCTGCTGTTCGCCGCCAGGGACGACTGGCCCGCGCTCGCGGGGCTCGACGAGCTCCCCCTGACGGGGCTGGACCCGGCCGCCGCCGAAGCGCTGCTGCGTGAGCGGGCGCCCGGGCTCAGCTCACAGCTGCGCGAACGGATCATGAGTGAGGCGTTCGGCAATCCGCTCGCGCTGATCGAGTTCGCGAAGACGGCCGAGGTCGCCGATCCGCAGGGCTTCGGCGGCCCGCGGGCCGCTCTACCGGTCACCCGGAAATTGCACGAGACGTTCCACCGCCAGGTCGACGCGCTGCCGGAGGCGGTGCGGCGCCTGCTGCTCCTCGCGGCCGCCGACGACACGGGCGACCTGGAACTGGTCCTGCGAGCCGCGGACCTGATCCTGCGGTCCGCGGACCTGGCCGACGGGCCGGCCGAAGCCGAGCGGGCCCTTGAGTCGGCCGAGACCGCGGGCCTGGTGCGGATCGACGGTGGCCTGCTGGCGTTCCGGCACCCGCTGGTCAGGTTGGCCGTCTACCAGGGCGCGTCCTTCATCCGCCGCTGCGCGGCGCACCGCGCGCTCGCCGACGTCCTGCTCACTTACGGTGATGCCGCCGATCGCCGGGTCTGGCACCTGGCCCTTGCCGCCACCCGTTCCGATGACGCCATCGGAGCGGCTCTCGAAGGGGTGGCCCACCGGGCGGGCGGCCGGGCCGGGTACGCCACCGCGGCTGCCGCCTACGAGCGGGCCGCCCACCTGACCGCCGATCGCCACCTGCGCGGCCTGCGGCTCTCCTATGCGGCCGAGGCGGCGGTCCACTCAGGCCAGCTCGGGCAGGCACGTGACCTCGCGCGGCGTGCCGAGTCCCTCACCCACGACCCCGCCCAGCTGGCCGGTCTGGCGAGGGTGCGCGCCGCTGTGGAGTTCGAGCAGGGCTTCCCGTCGGACGCGGGTGAGGTCCTGGTGAAGAGCGCCGAATCCATCGAGCGCTCAGATCCCGAGCGCGCCGCGCTGATGCTCGCCTACGCCATCCGCAACTTCTCCTTCAGTGGTGAGGCAGGCCGGGCGCACGATGCCGCGGAGCGGCTGAGTCACATCGACGTGCCACCGGGCTCGGGCCTGGCGCCGCTGGTCAGGGCGATGCGGGCGATGGCCGGCCTGCTGGCGGGTGGAGGCGACGTCGGACCCCCCATTCACGAGCTGGTCGCGGCGGCGCACCGCCTGCCGGCTCACCGGCCCGCCGAGCGCCTCCTCGCGGCGTCACTCGCCCTCGTCACAGCGCAGGACACGATCGCGCTTGAGCTGGCCGAGCCCGTCGCGGAGCACGCGAGGACGCACGGCATGGTCGGGATCCTGCCCCACGCACTCGAGATCATCGCTGAGGCGCAGCTGATCGGGGGGCGGCATCTGGACGCGCTCACCATCGCCACCGAGGGCTACGACCTCGGCCGCGACATCGGTCAGCTCCACCGCTTCGCCCATCTTGGCGGCGTGCTGGCCTGGCTGGCCGCGATCAGCGGCGACCACGAGCGGTGCCGCCCGCTAGCCGAGACGGGCATCCGCTATGGAAGCGACCACGGAGTGGTGGCGGCCGGGGCGCTCGGCGCCTGGGCGCTCGGCCTTCTCGAGCTGGGCATGGGGCGCGCGGCGCACGCCGTCGGCCATCTGGAGGCCGTGCGGCACCCCATCGTCGCCGTGTGGTGCGCCGCCGACCTGATCGAGGCGGGGGTGCGCGCCAACCGGACCGAGGTCGCAGAGCGGTCGCTGCGGACGCTCATGGAATGGACACGGTCGGTCAGGCAACCCTGGGTCTCGGCCATGGAGCTCCGCTGCCGGGCCATGACGGCCTCGGGCGGTGCGGCAGGGGAGTATTTCGAGGCCGCGATCGAGGTCCACGAGCGATGCGCGCAGCCGTATCAGCATGCCAGAACGTGCCTGGCATACGGCGAGTGGCTGCGCAGGCGACGCAGCCGGGCCAGGGCGGGGATCCAGCTCAGGACCGCCCTGCGGATCTTCACCGACCTCGGCGCACGACCCTGGGCAGACCGGGCGCGGGCCGAGCTGGACGCCACCGGCGAGCCCCGGCTGGGATACGGGACCGAGGCCGCGAGCCCGCATCTGCTCACGCCCCAGGAGCTCCAGGTCGTACGGTTGGCAGCGGCCGGCCTCAGCAACCGCGACATCGCCGGACGACTCTTCCTCAGCCCCAAAACGGTGGCGCAGCACCTCTACAAGGCATATCCCAAACTCGGCGTAACCTCCCGAACCCAACTCGATCACCTGGACCTCGGGACTCCTGCGGCCAACGTCCGGCCGTGATGATGGCGAGCGCGCTTGGAGTCCCCTGCCCGATTTGAGGTAGATCGCAGGAGCGTGTCATAGCAGTCGTCTTTGCGTGACATCGGCGATGACGGCGTTGACCACCTTGCCGACCTCCTCCGGCTCCGGCGCGACCCCGTCTCGGCCGGCGAACAGCATGTGCCCGGCCCCGATCAGGGAGAGTGCCAGCGCGTCCACATCGGCGTCCGCGGCGATGCGGCCCAGCTCGCACTCCTCGTTCAGGTAGGCGGAGATCATGGCCACGGCATCGGTCAGGACCGGGATGCCGAAAGCCGGTTGGGCCCGAGGCAGCCGGGCCCGCAACTCATCCCGGAAGATGACGAGACCGACGATCGACACGGCGACCGAGTCGAACAGGTCCATCAGCGCCCCGATCAGGTTGCCGGCGACGGTGCCGGTGCCGGCGGAGTCGCGAAGGGCGGCGGCCTGGCCTTCGAGCCGGGCGATGCGGTCCTGGACGAGCTCGGCGAGGAAGGCGTCGAAGTCCTCGAAGTGCTTGTGCAGGACACCTTTGGCGACGCCCGCCTCCGCCGTGACCGCCCGGCTGGTCAGACCGGGTGCCCCGTCCCGGAGCAGGACGCGCTCGGCGGCGTCGAACAACTGCTGCCGCACATCACGGAGGGCCACTCCAGTCGGCATCGCCCGTTCCTCCTTCTTCGCACTCCTTCGCCCGCTCCTTCGCTCACCGCGAACGGCGGCCCGATTGTGGAGTGGGCGCCCGCCCACTATGGTGGGCGCATGCCCACTTTATCGCAGGAGCAACCAGAGCCTTCGCGGAACGAGCCCCATAAGGCCAGGCGGATGGCGGAGTCGTTCGGGGTCGACGCCGAACGCTACGACCGGGCCCGCCCCGACTATCCCGACGCCTTGGTACGGCAGATCATCGCCGCCAGCCCCGGCCGTGACATCGTCGACGTCGGCTGCGGCACCGGCATAGAAGCCCGTCAGTTCCTGGCGGCCGGGTGCGAAGTGCTGGGAGTCGAGCCGGACGTCCGGATGGCCGAGTTCGCCCGCCGTACCGGGATCGAGGTCGAGGTGGCGACGTTCGAGGACTGGGACGCCGCCGGCCGTACCTTCGACGCGGTCGTCGCCGGGCAGTCCTGGCACTGGGTGGACCCCGTCGCGGGTGCCGCCAAGGCGGCGCGGGTGCTGCGTCCCGGCGGCCTGCTGGCGGTGTTCGCCCACGCGTACGACCCGCCGCCCTTCGTCGCGGAGGCGTTCGCCTCCGTCTTCCGGAAGGTGGCGCCCGACTCGCCGCTCAGTGCCGGACCGCCGAGGCCGGCCCAGGACATCTACCAGGCGATGTTCGACCTGTTCGCCGACGGCATCCGGAAGGCGGCCGAGTTCGGCGAGCCGGAGCAGTGGCGATTCGACTGGGAGCGGCACTACAGCCGCGACGATTGGCTCGACCTGCTGCCCACCACCGGCGCCCTCACCCAACTCCCACCGGACCAGCTGGCCGAGGTGCTGGCGGGCGTCGGGGCCGCCATCGACGCGATCGGCGGCGGCTTCACCATGGCCTACACCACGATGGTGATCACCGCGACGCTGAACCCCCGCTAGTCGCTGAACTTCCGATGGGGTGCACCTCCGCACACACCTCGAACAAGCCCGGATACGCCTTGACACCGTCTACGCGCTGCCCGGCTGGGGTGAAGTTCCGGAAGACGGCACGGTAGGTCTCGACGTCTTCCCACAGTGCGATGTTCACGTACTGGAAAGTGCTGTCGTTCATGCCGGTGTTGCGGTGCAGGCGGGCCTGGATGAAGCCGGGCGCGCCCGCGAAGTGATCGATGGTGCCGCGCCAGGTCTGGAGGAACTCCTCCTCCTTGTCCGGCGGCACGGTGAAACTGTTGATGAGGGTGATGGTCATTGCTGTCCTCTCTGAGATCAAGGCACGGTGACGACGATGCGCCCCCGGACGTGGCCGGTCGCGCTCGCGGCCTGCGCCGCTCCGGCCTGAGCGAGCGGGAAGGTCTGTGCCACGGGCAGGGTGAGCCGGCCGGCGGCGGCCAGGCGGGCACCCTCGCGTAGGGCGTGGGTCTTGTCCCGGCCGAAGCCGGTGGACACCCGGGCCCCGAGTTCGGGGGCGCTGAAATCGGCGATGGAGACGACCTGGGCGGGCTCGCCGGTCAATACCTCGACGTCAACGCGGCGGCGCTGGGCTACTGCACCGAGACACGTCTGTGGGCCACCGGCGCCGCCGTCGCCGCCCACCCCGAGGTCGCCTTCTGCGCCGCCACCACCGGACCGACCAACCTCCTCGTCTCCATCGTCTGCCGCGACAGCCGAGACCTCTACCGATACCTCACCGAGCGCCTCGGCGCCCTGCCCCTGATCGGCGAGATCCAGACCGCGCCCGTGATCCGGGTCATCAAACGCGCCGGCCTCCGACCCTGAGCGCGGCACTTTCATAGCCGAGGAGGCGATTGATTCCCCCGCCCGTCCCGGTTCCGGGCGGCTAAGGTGCGCCTTACCGATTTGATCTAGGTCGCAGGAGTGCGCGGTGCTGAACACGAGGGAGCCCGACTGGGCGTACGTGGGCAGGTCTCTCGTCAAGGTCCTGGCCGTCACCGCAGCGTTGTTCCTGGCCTTCAGCGCCGTCGATCGGGTCCTGTGGGTGTTCATCGATCCCTCCGACGACGCGCGGATCGGCGAGGTGTACGGCACGGCCGCCCGCATCGCGAACCCGGACAAACGCCTGTCGTACGGTTACGGCAACGGCGCAGGGCTGATGGAGACGTCCTACACGCTGCAGGGGGAGCCGCGCCGGGCCGGTCCCAGCGCGGGCTGGACGGACTACGAAATCGTGGAGAACCTGTTCGGCACCGTCCGCGCCCCTTCCCTCGACGGGTCGGCGGGCAGCCTGAAGGACGCGATCGATTCCGTGCAACCGGACCCCGAAGCCGACAAGGAGGAGATCCGGAAGACCATCGACGGACTTCCCCAGACGCTCGAGGCCGTCGGGGTCGTGGAGTTCGCGCGTCCGATGGCGACCGAGCGGCTCGTCGCCTTCAACCGCAGGCACGCACTCTGCGGAGGGGCGGGCGTCTCCTACATCTACTCGCCGTCCTTCTACGACGACTCCAGTGACCCGGCCTCGATGAACGCGGTCGTCTGGAACCGCGACATGACCAAGGACCAAGGCCTGACGGATCTCACCTATCAGTGCGAGACCGAGCCGGAGGCGGCGCTGGCGGAGTTCCGCAGGTGGGTGGGGCTGCTTGACGAGGGGGATGATTTCAGCGAGTTCGAGTTAACTTACGGGTGGCTCGCGGATGCGGCCAAGGAGGGTGTCGTGTACGGGCTCGTGGCCGACCGCTGGAAACTCGCCGACCTGCGCAAGCTCCTCGACGACCCGGACGTCGGGACGGTCCGCCTGGCCGATGTCTCCTTCGACCTCGGCGAGATGGGGTAGCGGATCATCGCGCGCGCCGACGCGATCAAGGCAGCTCACCGACCCGCGAGACGGTATGCGTGGCGTCGCCGGTGCACCGCCATACGGCGATTTCCTGTTCCACGTCGACGTGCAGGCCACGATCGTGCGTGACGCAGACCGGCCAGACTTTCCAGGTCAGCTCCATGATTGTTTCCTGGACGGCCTCGGCGACATCAGCGAGCCGGTCATAAATGTCGCCGTCAGCGGTAATGCCGGCGCCGTGGTAGCCGCCCTGGAACTCCACCCAAGTAAGAGCGCCGTCGCCCGGGGTGATCAAGCGGAGTGTGCCGGTGATTCCTCGGACGCGAACGTCGCGCTCGACGACCTCCAGCGCCTGCTCCAGCGCCGTCAGCGGACGGGGTTCGAATGCCGTGTAGATGCGATCGCTCGACTCGTCCATTGCCATATTCAATAGGGCGTCACAGCCGACACGCCATACAAGGCGGCCTGCACGATGACGATCCCGGTGGCGACGCGTAGCACGATCAGTTTCCGATAGAGCGCCTGAGTCACCCGGTCGGTCTCCGCCGACTTCGACGCGGCGCGCTGCTCGCCGGGACTGGCGAGGTCCAGCAGGGATTTACCGGTGCCGGGCCGGTACCAGAGTCCTAACACGAGAATGATGACGGCCACAGGGGCGCACGCCTGCGACACCACACCCGTCCCCGCCGATAGGTAGCCTGCGAATGCCGTCTGGCTGCTCAACGAAAAAAAGCACCCTGTTCCTAACAGGACGAGCACACTCACCGCATCCGCATAGAAAATGTTCCGCCGAATGCGGGCAATATCTGAAGACGGCGGGAAAATCAGCCCAACCATGACTCGACGGTAACACGCGGGTCGCAAATGGCGGCCGAACCATTCTCGCCGCTGCGGTCGAGGCGGCGAGAATGCCGTCTCGACCGCTTCCAGGGGGCGTCGCGACGGCTACCGGATCTTGGACAGATCGATCATGTACAGGTCGTCCCCGAGCGGATAGCTGAGGATTCTTCCGGTGGAATCCACCATCGGCAGCCTGATCGAATTACCCTCCGGCTTGATGCCCAGGCTGGCCGACTTGCCGCTGACCAGGTCATACAGCCCGACGCCCGCGGGCTGCGGGCCGTACGCCGAGAAGGAGAAGCGGTCTTGGGCCGGTGGTTCGAGTGTGAGAGGGTGACCGATCGCCTTTCTTTCCTGTGAGCCGTCCCGCTGCCGGTAGAAGCTCTCGCCGCTCGTGGTGGTGCCCAGGCAGACGCGCACGCCACACGAGCGGAGTTGCTCGTCGGCGTGGACGACGGCGGTGGCGGTCTCCCCGGTCTCCAGGTTTCGGATCCGTTCGAACAGCGGGCCCCCCTTCCGTTCGACCACCGGGCCCGTCTCGGGCTGGCCGCCCGGCCCCGGCGTGCCGACCCACGGCCAGCTCAGCAGGTGCATTCCGGCGCTCTCCGCGATCGGCTCCACCGTGCCGCCCCCGAGGGGAACGGTGGAGACTCCGCCCGAGCGCAGAGAGAAAACGATCTTGTCGTTGACCACCTCGAGCCCGTCGATCCCGTTGCCGTCGTCGATCTGGATCCGCTGGTCGGCGACGAGCTTCGCCTCGCCGCCCGCCAGCGGTACGGCCCAAAGGTGCGCGACCGAGTCCTCCGTCGCGGTCCACCAGGCCACGTGGCCGCCGCCCACGGCGAAGTCCGAGGCGAACGACACCGTGCCCGCGGGCCTCGGCACGTCGGCGATCTTGCGTTGGGCGGCGGTCTCCAGGTCGTAGGCGTAGATGGCCGCCGTGCTCTCGAATCCCTCCTTTGTCGTCATGAGCACCGTGCGGTCGTCGATGACCGTGGCCGGCCGCCATGCCGTCCCGCCGTACCCCTTTCCCGCGACCTTGAGCACCGCCTCCGGCCAGACCTGCTCCACGGGCTCGGCCGGCGCCTCGGCACTGACCTGCGAGGCGACGTCGCCTTGTACGGCTGTCGTGGTGTCGCCGCCACGCACTACGGCCAGCGTCCCGCCCGAGACCAGCACGACCGCCGCGGCGGCCAGCGCCATCCGGGATCGCCGCCTCCTGCGCAGGTGAACCCGTTCGAGCCGCTGGGGCAGCATCCCCGGCAGTCTGGGCGCCTGCTCGGCCGCCTGACCGAACGTCCTGCGCAGGGTCTCCTCGACCTCGTTCATCGGGCCTTCCCTCCGGTCATCGAATTCCGCTCAGTCGGTAAGGCGGAGCGCAGCTTGCTCAGCGCGCGGGCGGCCTGGCTGCGTACCGTGCCGCGGGAGATCCCGAGCACGGCGGCGATCTCCGCGTCGTCGAGCTGCTCGTAGTAGCGCAGCACCAGCACCGCGCGCTGTTTGCGTGGCAGTCCGGCCAGCGCCTGCCACATGTCGCGCTCGTCGCCGCTGGGCAGCGGATCGTGGTGCTCGCGTTCCGGCAGGTCCCAGACGAGCAACTCGCGTCGCCGCAAGCGCCACTTCGCGATGTGCAACCTGGCCATCGTGGTACGGGCGTAGCTCTCCGGGTTCTCCTTCAGGCGTAATCGCGGCCAGGCGCCACGGAGCTTCAGCAGCGCCTCCTGGACCAGGTCGGCCGCGTCATGGGGGTTCCCGGCCAGTACATAGCCGTAGCGCAGCAGCGCGTCGCCGCGTTCTGCGACGAACTCTGCGAAACGGGGATCGCCTTCCAACGGTTCTCGCCCTTCGTCGTTCTTTCACCTCCGAGAGGAGCCAGGGGCAAAAACTGTTGCACGCGAAGACCACGGCCCGCGCCGAATCTTGCATGATCATGCGAAGCAATGCATACTCTTGTCTCATGTCCAAGGTTCTCACCTCCCTGCCCACCGGCGAGCGGGTCGGCATCGCCTTCTCGGGTGGTCTCGACACCTCGGTCGCCGTCGCCTGGATGCGCGACAAGGGCGCCGTCCCGTGCACCTACACCGCCGACATCGGCCAGTACGACGAGCCCGACATCGCCTCGGTGCCCGGTCGCGCGACGGCGTACGGAGCTGAGATCGCGCGCTTGGTCGACTGCCGCGCGGCGCTGGTCGAGGAGGGCTTGGCCGCGCTGACCTGCGGCGCGTTCCACATCCGATCGGGCGGGCGGGCCTATTTCAACACCACCCCGCTCGGCCGGGCGGTCACCGGGACCCTGCTGGTCCGGGCGATGCTCGAGGACGACGTGCAGATCTGGGGCGACGGCTCGACGTTCAAGGGCAACGACATCGAGCGGTTCTACCGCTACGGTCTGCTCGCGAACCCGCACCTGCGCATCTACAAGCCCTGGCTCGACGCCGACTTCGTGTCCGAGCTGGGCGGGCGCAAGGAGATGTCGGAGTGGCTGCTGGCCCACGGCCTGCCCTATCGCGACAGCACCGAGAAGGCCTACTCGACCGATGCCAACATCTGGGGCGCCACCCACGAGGCCAAGACCCTGGAGCACCTCGACACCGGCATCGAGACCGTGGACCCGATCATGGGCGTGCGGTTCTGGGACCCCACGGTCGAGATCCCCACCGAGGACGTGACCATCGGCTTCGACCAGGGCCGCCCGGTGACGATCAACGGCAAGGAGTTCGCCACCCCGGTCGACCTGGTGATGGAGGCCAACGCGATCGGCGGCCGGCACGGCATGGGCATGTCGGACCAGATCGAGAACCGGGTGATCGAGGCCAAGAGCCGCGGCATCTACGAGGCGCCCGGGATGGCGCTGCTGCACGCGGCGTACGAACGGCTGGTCAACGCGATCCACAACGAGGACACGCTGGCGAGCTACCACAGCGAGGGACGGCGGCTCGGCAGGCTGATGTACGAGGGCCGCTGGCTCGACCCGCAGGCGCTCATGGTCCGCGAGTCGCTGCAGCGCTGGGTCGGCACGGCGGTCATCGGCGAGGTGACGCTGCGGCTGCGGCGCGGTGAGGACTACTCGATCCTCGACACCTCCGGCCCGGCTTTCAGCTACCACCCGGACAAGCTGTCGATGGAGCGTACGGAGGACTCGGCGTTCGGTCCGGTGGACCGGATCGGCCAGCTCACCATGCGCAACCTCGACATCGCCGACTCGCGCGCCAAGCTGGAGCAGTACGCCAGTCTCGGCATGCTCGGCCCCACCCATCCCGCGCTCATCGACGCCTCCCAGACGCCCTCGACCCCGCTGATCGGCGACATGCCGCAGGGCGGCGCCGAGATCATCGCCTCACGCGGCGAGGTCTCCGAGGACGAGGAGATGCTCGACCGCGCCGCGATGGAGCTCGGCAACGACTGACCGGCCTCAGGCGCACGCGGCGGCGCCGCGTGCGTTCGGCGGCTGGGCTTCCGACTTATAGGATCTTGCCGACGTACTGTCGAAAAGTGACTCCTCAGGCGCGGATGGTGATGACCTTGCCTTCGGCTACACCCGGCACAGGTGCGGATGAGTCGGCCCGGATATACGACAGGGGAGCGATCAAGAGGCTCGGCGACGCGCTTGTCGACGACACCGACGGGACCTCTCCCGTGTCACATCTGGAAGAGGCCGGCGGCTTTCCCCCGAACATGCGGCTCGGCTGGGGCGCGTTGGGTGTGCTGGGATTTCCGTTGGCTCTGGAGCACGACAAAATAGTCGCCGCCGCCGAGCGGAGGCTGGGCGACATGGCCCAATCGTTGCACGGCCATCGCGACGAGCTGTATACGGCATCCGGAAACGTGGACACCGCGGAAGTGGAGAGCATCGAGCATGTCAGACGGATTTAAGCTCCCCATTCCAGGTGGCACGCCCAGCCCGTACGAGCCCGGCGGTGGCGGCGATCTCCTGTGGATGCAGCTGACGACGCTCGGCGAATACGCCTTCGCCGCGGCCATATTGCCGGTGATGCAGAAGGCCGTGCTCCATCAAGCCCTCACGATCCCGGTGGATCCGCAGTTGCTGCACAAGGCGGCGGACGGCTGGAGTGCCATCAGCGGCAACGTGTCCGCCTCCGGTGAGTCCATGCGGGATCGGCACGACAGTGTGTCGGCGGCCAGTTGGCAGTCAATGGATCGAGCGGTTTTCGGGGAGAAGGTCGCCGAGTTCGCCATGGGCTCGCAGGCCGCCGCCACCTCGGCCCATCGTCTTTCGTTGATTCTCAGAGTGCTGGCCAACGTCTGGACCGTGTGGATCTACTTCAACTTCGCGATCGCCACTCACGTGGCGGCGGTTGCGCTCGCCGGGCTGCTCGGCGGAGGCGGCCGGATCTACGCTGAATTGGAGGCGCGTTCAGCGGCGCTCTCGATTGAGCAACGGATTCTGATCCTGCGCAACAAGGTTCTGTGGGAGCTCTTCGGATTGCTCGTGGCGTGTGGGGCCGCCTGGGGATACGACAAGACCCTCACAGACGGCCTGAAGTGACGGGTGGGGCGCCATCGCCGAATGACTCCAGCCGCCGAGCGGTCTGACGCGGGTCATCCGGTCAGTAGCCGAACTCCTTGCGCATGCGGTTCAGCTCGCCCATCGTGTCGGTCATCATTCGGTCGAAGGCTCTCTGCGCCTCTTCGACCTGCGCTCTGGCGGCTTCCGGGTCGCCGGTCGGGTTCAGGGCGTCCCCGTCGAACGAATCCGTCAGGATCTCCGACAGTTGGCGCTTGAGGTCCGTGTCGGCCTGGTGAATCGCTTGGAGTATCGCCGCGGACATCTCCTCGACGCTCATGCGCTTGGCCCGCGGGTCGATATCGAGTCTGCTCACCCCGGAGGTGGTGCACTCGACCGCGATGTGGTCGTCGGCGGTGGTGGCCCGGCCGACCGCGCCCGTGGCCCTCTCCTGCGCTTCCGTGAAACGGGCCACCCGCTTCTGTGAATCCCGCAGGAACGCGTCGACATTCATGTTCGCGAAATCACCGAAGCCAGGTGCCACCACTTGTCTTACCTCAGCTCTCTACGTGCCGCCAGGGGGATGTAGGGCATCACAATATCGAGCCGAGATCGCGTTTCGGACCGTGCCCTGACATGATCTTCGCGTATCGCTCCCCCGGGTTTGTAAGGAGACACATGTCGCGTCTACGTGCCGCACTCCTCACGACGGCCATCGCCGTCATGAGCGTCAGCGTGCTCAGCACCCCCGCTCAGGCGGCCGACTGGGTGTACATCGGCACCTTCACCACCAAGTCCAAGTGCATCGACATGGGTCAGCAGTATGTCCGGGAGGGCTTCAGCCAGTACGACTGCACAGGTAGCACCGGCTACTACCCCCTCTGGGTTCGATAGGACTCGCACGGTCGCCGTCTCCCGCAAGGGGGGCGGCGTTCCGTTCAGATCCGGTCGGCCAGCTGCCTGGCGAGGGTCAGTCCCGTGAGGACCGGGTTGACCGATCCGACCGTCGGGAACAACGACTGGTCGCAGGCATAGGCGTTCCGTACGTGATGGAAGCGGCCCACCGGATCGGTCACCGAGGTGGCCGGGTCGTCGCCCATCCACAGCGTGCCGGATTCGTGGTAGGTGGTCCCAAGCCCCCGATGCCATTCGGGGAACGGCCTGTCCAGGGGGAACGGCCGCGCGTGCCATGCGTTGTCGTACAGGTACTGGATCTGGTCCGGCGAGCCGGAGACCGCCTGGGCGATGGCGAGCGCCGCGCTGTCCATCGCCTGCCAGACCTGCTCATCCCGCGGATCGAGCGTGAGGTGCAGGTACGCGCGCGCTATCCCGTACTCGTCGACCTCGTGCGGGCTGAGATTGATCCAGCTCTTGTCCGGGTCCGGTATCTCGGTCGTCCGGTCCCCGTGCATCTCGCCGACGCAGCGCAGGGTGATGGTGATCCAGTCGGGATCGGTGTTGGCCAGTTGCCGTTCGAGCAGGTCCATGTCCGGGAGCATGCGGAACAGGAGTTCGTCGGATCCGCCCTGGCTCGTCGACGCGGTGATCTGGATGTGGAACCGGCCGGCGGGCACCAGCCCGCGCAGCAGCAGCGCGCCGGTCTGCACGTGTTCGGGCAGCGGCGGCAGCGCCGTCCGGCGGATCCGGACGGTGAAGTCGCTGCGTACGTGCGCCATCAGGTTGCGGCCCATGAGCGGTGTGGGGAACGAGCCCAGGGCGAGCCGGGTGGTCTCCACCGCGCTCGCGGCGAGGATCACGGCACAGTCGGGGGAGATCGGCAGGGACTCCGCTCGTCCGGCGGCGTCCACGTCGATCCCGGTCACCACCCCGTCGGCCGTGTGCGCCCGCAGGACGTGTGCCAGGGGCACCACGAAGAGCCGCCGGTCCGCGTCGCGTCCTCCGGAGGCGGTCACATCCTCGCGGACCGCGTCCATGAGCATCGGCAGGCTGCTGTACTTGTCGAAGCTGAACAGGCCCGACACCGGCGAGTCTCCCTGCACCGCGAGCGGCGCGACCTCGGCGCCGCGATCACCGAGGCCGGTCTCGAACCCCGGCGTCACCGCGGCGGCGCTCGCGAACGCCTCGAACAGCGTCGTACAGAGGTCTCCCGCGATGAAATCGGTCGCGGGCACGACGCCGATCTCGCTCTCCACCTCCAGATAGGTGCTCTCCAGGTACGCGGCCGTCGAGGCCGGCCAACGCCGGAGATCATCCGCCGTGAGCCGGGGGCACCAGCCGCCCCAGTAGAGGGACTTGCCGCCGGTGCAGTACGCGAGCCCGGGAAAGTCGACGTTGCCCCGCCACGGCAGCCCCCACACCAGCTCCCGGGGCACGCGTGGATCGGCGCCGGGCGCGATGGGAGCGGGGACGTTGAGCCCGATACGGCCGAGGTTCTGCACGTGCTCGGGCACCAGGTAGGGGCCGGCGTCCAGCAGCAGCACCCGCTTGCCCGGGTGCCGCCGGTAGATCTTGGTCGCGCAGTACGCCCCGTACATCCCGCCGCCGACCACCACCGCCGAGAACGGTGGCCCGCCGCTGCCCGTCGCCTCCTGCCAGGTGCTGCAGAAGAAGCGGCCGAGAACATCGAGTGAGAAACTGGTCTTCTGGACGTCCACCGGCTGCCCGGAGGGGACGAGTTCGGGGAGTGCCATGGACGAAGTAGACCCCGCGAAAGACCTTCCCGCAATCCTCCTCGCCGCCGCCTCGCCGCGCCGCGATCCTCAGAGTTGCATCAACCCCGCCGGCGTGGGGCGGAAGCCGCACTGGGCGTAGAAGCCCTCAAGATGCGGTTCGTAGTCGACGTGCAGCCACTCGGCGCCGCGCGCCTTGGCCTCGTCGGCGGCCGCGCGGACCAGGCGGACACCGAGGCCCGCCCGGCGTTCGGCGGGATGCACGGTGGTGTCCAGGATGAAGGCGTGGATGCCGCCGTCCGTGGCGACGTTCACGAAGCCGACCAGGCGGTCCGCGCGATGGGCGGCGACCCAGCAGAGGCCGCGACCGAGGATGGGGGCGAACGAGATCGGGTCGTGGCCGGGCCACGAGGCCGCGAAGAGGTCGTTGAGGTCGTGGTCGGTCAGGGGAGGGCACACGGTGAGCGTGATGCCGTCCTCGGGCGTCGGGTTCATGATCGAAAAGCTACCTGAGCGCGTCCACCGGCTCCATCCTGGCCGCCCGCAGTGCCGGGTACAGGCCGGCGAGCAGCCCGACCACGGCTCCGGCGATGGGCGCCCCGATCGCCAGCCGTACGTCCAGGAGCGGCGTCCACTGCTTGGCGGCCGAGACGGCGACGACGGCGACCACGCCGATGCTCGCGCCGATCACGCCGCCCGCGAGCCCGATCAGCGTCGACTCCAGCAGGAACTGGGCGGCGATGTGGCGGCGGGCCGCGCCCAGCGAGCGGCGCAGGCCGATCTCGGCGACGCGTTCCATCACGGTGACCAGTGTGACGTTGGCGATGCCGACCGCGCCCACCACGAGCGAGACCAGGCCGAGGATCAGGAAGAGCGCGTTGACGTCGTCCTGTGCCTGGTCGCGCGCCCTGGTGGGGCTGGGCGGGGCGACGACCTGCAACTGGTCGCCGTTGCCGGGGGAGAGCGCGTTCGGCGCCTGCCCGGCGATCAGGTCGGCGGCGCCCAGGCTGGTGTTGACCAGCACCCTGGTCACGTCACGCAGCCCGAACTGCTTGCCCACCGTGGGCGGCACGATGACGGCGGCGCTCAGGTTCCGTTCGCGGCGCAGGTCGCCGAGGATGCCGATGACGGTGTACGCGTGCTTGCCGATGAAGATCGCTGGAGCCCGGTCGAGACTGGTGACGCCGAGCATCTTGGCCGCCTGGTCGCCGAGCACGGCCACCCGGTCCGCCCGCTTGACGTGGCCGGCATCGTAGAACCTGCCCTGTACGACCCGGCCCCTGGCGGCCTCGGGCAGGCCGGTCGTGGCGGCCAGTACGGTCAGGGTCTGCGTGGTCACCCTGGCCGGGTCGACGAGGTCGTTGGAGCGGACGGACAGGTTCGAGCTGTCCTTGGTCTCGGCCACCGCCGCTGCGGAGACCACCCCGCGCAGCCTGGTCACCCGGTCGAGCGAGTCCCAGGCGACCAGCGGCACGCTCGGGCTCTCCGGTACTTCCACTGTGATGGCCGTGGCGACCAGCTCGTCGAAGCGTCCGACGATCTGGTTGCCCGCGGTGGCGGCCACGCCGAGCGTGATGACCAGTGTGGTGATGCCCAGCACGGTGCCGAGCGTGGTGAGCGCGGAGCGCACCGGCCTGGCGAGCATGCCCGCGACGGCCTCGCCGAGGAGATCCCGTACGTGCATCACGCCTCTTCCACCAGTACGCCGTCGGTGATCCGCACCCGGCGACCGGCGCGCGTGCTGACCTCCCGCTCGTGCGTGATGACCACGATCGTCAGCCCCTGCGCACGCAGCTCGTCGAACAGGTCGAGCACCGCCTCGGTGTTGCGGCTGTCGAGGTTGCCGGTGGGCTCGTCGCACAGCAGCAGGGACGGCTCGCCCATGAGGGCTCTGGCCATGGCCGCGCGCTGGCGTTCGCCGCCGGACAGCCGGTCGGGCAGGAAGCCCACGCGGTGGCCGAGCCCGACCCGCTCCAGCGCGGCCAGCGCCCGCTCTCGCCTGCCCTTGCGCGGGTGGCCGCCGTAGATCTCCGCGAGCATCACGTTCTCCACGACGGTGCGGTGGGCGAGCAGGTGGAAGGACTGGAAGACGAAGCCGATGCGGTCGCCGCGCAGCCTGGTCCGTTCGCCGTCGCGCAGGGTGGTGGTCTCGGTGCCGTCCAGGCGGTAGCCGCCCGAGCTGGGCCGGTCCAGCAGGCCCAGGACGTTGAGCAGCGTGGACTTGCCCGAGCCCGACGGGCCGACGATCGCCAGGTAGTCGCCGCGCGCCACCATGAGCGAGACGTCGTCGAGCGCGCGGACGGGCGGCTGCGCTGGGTATTCCCTGCACACTGCGGTCAGCTCGATGACCGGCTCAGGCACCGCTGACCACCACTCGGTCGCCGGCGTTGAGCGCGCCGGTGACCTCGACGTTCCCATCGGCGGTCAGGCCGGTACGGATCTCGACCTCCTTGGTCTTGTCCGTGGCGTACTCCACCTGCACCCGCGCCTTGCCGTCGGCCCCCGTGACGACCGCGGCCACCGGGACCACCAGCACCGGCTCCTTGGTCGCCCCCACGGTCACCCTGGCCGTGACCGTGGCGCCCGTCTGGCCCTTGAGCCCCTTCGCTGAGCTCGGCGTGAGCAGGACCGGTTGTGTGCCCTCGACGCCCTTCTCCTGGCCGGGCACCGTGGCCTTCTCGCCGACCGCGGTGAGCGCCGCCGGGTACGTCTTGCCCGAGTCGAGCTCGATGACCGCGCTCATGCCCGTACGCAGCAGGTCGGATTCCGCGCTCTCGACCGACCCCGTCACCATGAACGTCGAGCTGGTCACCGTGGCGATCTCCTTCTCGACGGCCTCGCCTGCCTTCACCGCGGCCTTCTGCACCCGCGCGGGCAGCTTCGGCAGGAACACGATCTCGCCCGGCGGGATCGCCGTGCCATAGGTCCGTTCGAACTCCGCCAGCAGCGACCTGGCCGCGCTCACGTCCTTGGCCGCGTTGGCCACCTTGAGCTTGGTGGGGGAGAGCCGCCGGGCCTGGCGCAGCGCCTGCTCGGCCGTGACCAGCCCGTCCTTCGCCGTGCGCTCGGCCTTGCGCAGCTCTTCGAGCAGCTTCTCGCGGGCCTGCCGCGACTCCTCCTTGATCCGGCCGTACGCCTCCTGCGCCTGGTCCAGATCGGCCCTGGCGTTGCGTACCTTCATCTCCAGCAGGCTCGTGTCCTGGGTCGGCTGCGGCGCGGCGGTGGCGGTAGGCAGGGCGGTAGAGGTGGCGGTCGGGGCGGCGGTCGGCTGATTCCTGGCCGCGGCGAGCGCCTGCTCGGCTTCGAGCAGCTTCTCCTCGGCCGCGCGTACGGTCGCGTCGGCCGTCGCCAGCTTGGCGTCGTCCTCCGGAGTGAGCCGCTGCCGCTCGGCCTCCTTCAGCGCGGCGCGCGCCGACTTCAGGTCCGCCTTGGCGTTGGTCAGCTTGACCTTCAGCGGGAGTACGTCACGCCCCTGGTCGAGCGTGTTCTTCTCGGTCGCCAGGGTTTCCTGCGCCGTCTGTACGGCCTTGCGCAACTGGTCGTGGGCCTGCCGGTCGGTCAGCGTGGGCTGCTGGGCCTCGTACCCCTTCTTCTTGTACATCCTGGTGACGGCGGCGATCGTGGCCCGGTCGAACACCCCCGAGGTGGGCCCGCCGTACCCGAGCCTGCGCAGCGCCTTCTGCAGCTGCTTGACGTCCTTGCCCTCGGTGCCGGGGCCGATCGTGCGGTGCATCGGCACGGAGCCGCGCAGCGCGAACACCGGGCGGCCGTTCACCTCCATGAACGCCGCTCCCTCTTTCAGCCTGCCCTGGCGCGGCGCCCGGGTGACCCGTTGCAGCACCGAGGTGCCGCCGACCACCCCCGCGAGGGTGATGGGCAGGGGCGAGCCGTATTCGAGCGTGCCGCTGACCACGACCGTGCTGACCAGCTTGCGGCGCTCGACCGCTGCGGTGACGAGCGACGCCTTCGGCGCGGCGCGGCGGGCGGCCTCGTCGGCAGGGGAGCGCAGGCGGGTGCTGACGACCCAGCCGGCGGCGGCGATGGCCACGACACCCGCGATGACGAAGGCGAGCAGCCTCCGGGGGGACTTCATCGGGCCTCACATACCGTATTCTTCGGCGACCCGCTGACCGGCGACGGTCTCCTTGGGCAGGTACACCGGATAGAAGTCCTTGCCGCATTCCAGATCGTCGAGGGCCGCCTTGATCTCCTTGTCCAGGTAGGGTCGGGCCTCGGCCGGGGTGAGCGTGGGGGAGTAGGTCATGGGCATCTCGCCCTCCTTGACCGGCGGCGCGACGTCGGGCACGTCGTCGAGCTGTTGCCGGCCCAGCTTGTCCTCCTGAGCGAGGAACACTTGCTGCCCCTGCCGGGCCATGGCCATCGGCGTGGTCTTGCCGATCGGGTAGCCCTTGCCCTTGAGGCAGTCGGCCATGGCGGCGGCCAGCTCGATCAGCTTGGGGTCACTGTCGACGGTCCTGGCGAGTTCCCGCTCCGAAGCCCGGTTCTGCTGGCGGAAGTAGTCGTCCATCGACTTCAAGGTCTTGCCCAGAACCTTCTTGGCCGCCTCGATCATGCAACCGTCTGTCGCCTTCCGGTAGGCCGTCGACTGGGCCTTGGACAGCGAGTTCTGGATCTGCCAGTTGGGGTTGATCTCCGGGTTGTCGGGCTTGACGGCCGGGTTCCCCATCTCCTTGGGGTAGACGTGCATCGCGAACACCCCGAACCCGTATTTTTCGCGATATTTCCGCATCGCCGGGTAGTCGCCAGCGTTGCGGGCTTTGTCATCCTCGCTGTCCTGCTTCTCCGGCTGTACGTAGGCGACATACTTGAAGCCTTTTAGCTTCATGCAGTCCGCCTTGGCCGATTCGAGCAGGTGCTTCTTGTCCTTGGCCGCCGCCGTCTGGGACGGCTGTGGCGCGTTCTCGGCGGTGCCCCCGCAGCCGCCGAGTGCGACCAGCGCGGCCATTGCCACGACAGGAGCAAGAGGGGATCTCTTGGGCATGGCAGAGGACCATACTCCGTTTAACAGAGCATGGTCAATCCAGAGCGTGCCGCCGCTGCCGGTAGGGCGCGAACGCGGTCGCCAGGGTCAGCACGAGCAGTACGCCCCAGTAGGCGAGGTGCTGCCTGGTCAGCTCGTCGCCGTGCAGGCCCAGACCGCCCGACGTGACCAGCAGGTAGATGCCCGAGGCCAGCGCCCAGCGCGGGTCACGGGCCAGGTACGCGCCCGCCACGGCCAGCCCCAGCACCACCACCTCGACGGCCATCTTGCTCAGGCTGATCGGGAGCCGGGAGTCCTCCGGCAGCAACGACGGGCCCACCCACGAGGCCGCCAGCGCCGCCACGAACCACCACCACGACCGGACCCGTGGCCGGTGCCGCCGCCAGGCCAGCACCGCCAGGCCGGACAGCACCACCCCGTAGCCCACGGCCACCTCGGTCGGGCTGCTGGTCTCGAACAGGGGACGCTCGGCGAGCGGCGACGGGTAGACCGGCAGCAGGGTGAGGTCCAAAGGCTGCCAGCCGCCGGCGATCGAGACCGCCTTGACGCCGGTGGCGAGAGTGAGCAGGAACGCCGTCCGCGTCCATCCGCGCATGACCGCCAGCAGCGCGAGCACCGACAGCAGCGTCCACAGCGGCAGCGAGCCCGCGAACGGCAGCAGCGCGGCCAGGTTCACCGCCGACACCGCCGTGACCCCGAGGTGCAGGCCGTCCGCCCATGCGGTGCCCGTCGCCTGATGGGTGATGCGGGTGCGCACGCCACCTCGGAGCAGCCCCCACGCCTCCCTGAGCACCGGGGCGGACTGTCCCGGGGTAGCGGATTCGAGCAGGACGTCGAGTAATTCGTCGCCGTGCGCCGCGCGGTACTGCCTGGGGTAGGCCAGCAGCAGCCTGCGGTAACGCCGTTCGAGCGTGGTCATGCGGTCAGGCGATGGACGAGGGAGGCGGACATGGTCGGCCGCAGGACGAGGGACGCGGCCTCCTGCATGCGTCTCGCCTCGGCTTCCACCAGCGCCTGGCCCTCGTCGGTGATCCTGAAGTAGCGCCTGTTGCGGCCGTTGACCGTCTCCTCGCGGTCCACGGCGATCACGCCTCGCTCGTTGAGCCGCTCAAGGATGCCGTACAGGGTGCCGACAGAGGGCTGGACCCGGCCGCTGGACAGCTCCTTGATCGACTTGCTGATCGCGTGTCCGTGGAGCGGTCCGCCGCGCAGCGCGGTGAGCACGAAGTACATCGGCTCGCTGACTTCTGAGGTTCCCCTGGGCATAGGGCCAGGTTAATCCGTTGAACGAAGCGTCTGCAACGGCTAGAGCGTCCGGTACGCGATCAGCCAGCTCCGCCCGGCGCACAACCGTTCCACCTCCTCGGCCGGGAGCCAGGCGGCCCGCGTACTCTCCGACCCCGGAGCGGGCCGTACGGCGGGCCCCGGCGAGTCGAGCCGCGCCTGGAACATCACCAGGTTCGTCAGCGCCTCATAGCGGTATCCATCGGGCACCGGCCCCGTCAGTTCGATCCGCAACCACGCGAAAACGGACAGCTTCTCGGGCGCCAGCACCAGCCCGGTCTCCTCGGCCAGCTCGCGGACGGCGGCGTCCACGGGGGACTCGCCGGGTTCGAGGTGGCCGCCGGGGATGTCCCAGCCGCGTCCCACCCGGTCGACGCAGGTCAGCAGCATCCTGTCGGCGTCGTCCCGTACGACGGCGAAGGCCGTGGTGATCTGGCCGGTCGGCGGCAGTCGCGAGGACAGGACGACCTCCAGCCGGTGCGCTGTCGGGATCCATGGCACGGTCTCCGTCGCGATCACTTGATCCATGGTCTATTTCACCCCAAAACGGATGACAAGGCATGATCGGTGGTAACTCCGGAAGATTGGGCAACACCCTGTATATGCTTCGTTACATAACGAGACAGTGGATGGTCGTCGTTCCCCTGCTGGCGCTCCTCGCTCTGGCCCTGGCATGGGGTCGCGAACTCCCGCTCGTCCTGGCGATCATCCTGGCCGTGCTGCTCGCCGGCGCTGTCCTGGCCGCAGTGCACCACGCCGAGGTCATCGCGCACCGGGTGGGCGAGCCGTTCGGATCGCTGGTGCTGGCCGTGGCCGTGACGGTGATCGAGGTGGCGCTGATCGTCAGCCTGATGATCTCAGGTGGCGAGCATTCGGCGTCACTGGCCCGGGACACGGTGTTCGCCGCGGTCATGATCACTTGTAACGGCATCGTCGGGTTGTCACTGCTCAGCGGAACGCTCCGGCGAAAGGTGGCGGTCTTCAACGCCGAGGGCACAGGCGGCGCGCTGGCGACGGTCGCGACGCTGAGCACGCTCAGCCTCGCGCTGCCGACGTTCACGACGAGCGCCAAGGGGCCCGCCTTCTCCGCCGCGCAACTCGGGTTCGCGGCGGTGGTGTCGCTCCTGTTGTACGGGCTGTTCGTGCTGACCCAGACCGTACGGCACCGCGACTACTTCCTGCCGGTCGCCACCGCTGGGGATGCGCCCGCCACCGCTGAGGAGCACGCGCCGCGGCCTTCGACGCGGGCCACCATGATCAGCCTCGGGCTGCTGCTGGTGGCCCTGGTGACGGTCGTCGGCCTGGCCAAGGTCGAGTCGCCGGTGATCGAGCTGGCGGTCTCGTCGGCCGGGCTGCCCCAGGCGGTGGTCGGCGTGGTGATCGCGCTGCTGGTGCTGCTGCCGGAGACCATCGCCGCCGTCCGCGCGGCCAAGCGCGACCAGATCCAGATCAGCCTCAACCTGGCCCTGGGCTCGGCGATGGCCAGCATCGGGCTGACGATCCCGGCCATCGCGGTGGCCTCGATCTGGCTGACGGGGCCGCTCGTGCTCGGCCTCGGCGCCACGCATCTGGTGCTGCTGGGGCTGACCTTCGTCGTGACGACGCTCACGGTGGTGCCGGGGCGGGCGACGCTGCTGCAGAGCGGCGTGCATCTGGTGCTGTTCGCCGCGTTCCTGTTCTTGGCGATCAGTCCTTGAAAATTACACGCCCCGGCGCATCGCCCGGTTGCCCAGCCAGAGGCCGATCGCGGCTATGAGGCAGGTGGCCGCAGTGCCGTACAGGATGGACAGGTTGGTGAGGTCGCCCGCGAAGAGGGCGCGTTCGGCCTCGACGATGTACGAGATCGGGTTGATCTGTCCGATGACCCGCAGCCACGCGGGCCCGGTCTCCACGGGGAGCAGCACCCCCGACAACAGCAGGACCGGGAAGAGCACCACCTGGGTGACCACGTAGAACAGGTTTCCGCTGGGCGCCGACTTGATCGCGAGGACGAACGAGAGCGCCCCCAGCCCGACACCGAGCACGATCAACATCGCGAGCCCGCCCAGCACGCCCGCCGGATACAGCCGGAAGCCCAGCGGGAGCGCCAGCAGGATGATCAGCACGGCCTGGCAGAACAGGACCGCCATCTCCTTCATCGTCCTGCCGACCAGCATCGCCGTACGGCTCAACGGGGTGACCATCAGCCGCTCCATCGAGCCGCCCAGCAACTCGACCAGCATGAGATAGCCCGATGACATGGGCGCCATCAGGCACATCATGACGAGAATGCCTGGCACGAACCACTGCCAAGATGAGCCCATCGCCCCATCGAGCAGCGAGCCGAACAGGATCAGGAACAGCAGCGGCTGCCCCATCGAGAACAACAGCCCGACGGGCTCGCGGAGCGCGGGGGTGATTTCGCGGGTGAAGACCGTCGCGGTGTCACGAAGGAATGTCGTCATCGGTGAGACTTCTCCCGGTAAGAGTGAGGAACACGTCGTCGAGGGTCGGGCGGGCGGTCTCGGCGGTGGCGACCTTGACGCCGTTCGCCTCCAGGGTGCGCAGATATTCGGGCAGGGCCGTGGCCGCGTTGGCGACGCGCAGCCGCACGGTCGTGCCCTCGACCTCGGCCGCCGCCTCACTGGTCATCCCGGCGGCGGTGGCCGCTTCCTGCTCCGTCACGGTGGTGATCGTGATGCGGTCTCCGGCCAGGTCGTTCTTGAGTCCTTCTGCCGTACCGTCCGCGATGATCTCGCCGTTGTCGATGATCACCACGCGTTCGGCCATGCTGTCGGCCTCTTCGAGATAGTGGGTGGTCAGGAAGAGCGTCGTGCCGTACTCCTCACGCAGCCGCAGGATGTGCGACCAGACCTCGGCGCGGCTCTTGGGGTCGAGGCCGGTGGACGGCTCGTCGAGGAAGAGCAGCCCCGGGCGGTGGACGAGGCCGAGCGCGATGTCGAGGCGACGGCGCTGGCCGCCTGACAGCGTGCCCGGCTTGCGCTGGGCCAGCGGCCGCAGTTCGAGCAGGTCGAGCAGCTCGTCGGCGCGCCTGCCCGCCTCCGCGGGGGCCAGGCCGTAGCAGCGGCCTTGGGTGACGAGTTCGTCGCGGACGCGGAAGTTCTCGCCGGCGCTGTTCTTCTGGCCGACGTACCCGATGCGGGCGCGTACGCCGGCGGGGTCGCGGGCGATGTCCCGGCCCGCCACGGTGGCGGTGCCGGAGGTGGGCGGTAGCAGGGTGGTCAGCATGCGGAGGGTGGTGGACTTGCCGGCGCCGTTCGGGCCGAGGAAGGCGACCAGCTGGCCGGCCTCCACATCGAGATCGATGCCGCGTACGGCCTCGACGGCCTCTTTCTTCAACTTGAACACTCGGGTCAGTCCCCGGGCGTGGATCATGGTCGTTCTCCTCCGGGCATGGCGAAGAAACCCCAGGTCGGGGGCTCGATTGAGGATCGGAATCAGCTTGAGCCCAGTAAAGGCGGTTTGGCAAACGTGAAAGTGACGTTCATAAACGGCTCTGACCTGCGAAAACGCCATCTCGTACACACCCTGTGGATGACCAATTTTCGGCCGCTGAAATGCGGTTTTATACCGATATAAGAATTTTCTTGCGAGGCCGCTCGGCGCTCGGCGATGATCTCCCGCGTGAAACGTCTGTTGTTGTTATTGGCGGCGGTCGCGACGGCCGGGACGACCGGCACCGCGTGGGCCGCCGACGGGGTCACCGGGGTGGATGTCAGCAACTGGACCGGGGAGATCGACTGGCCGGCCGTCGCGTCCGGCGGCGGGAAGTTCGCGTTCGTCCACGCGACCGAGGGGACCGACTACCGCAATCCCTCCTTCGACGCCCAGTACGACGGCGCGGCGGAGGCCGGACTGCTACGCGGGGCGTACCACTTCGCGCAGCCGCACGAGTCCGACGGCGCCGCCCAGGCCGACTTCTTCCTGCAGAACGGCGGGGACTGGAAGATCGACGGGCGAACGTTGCCCGGAGTGCTCGACCTGGAGGAGAACCCGTACAAGGACAAGAACGGCAAGGACGGCTGCTACGGTCTGTCGCACAAGGACATGGTCGGCTGGATCAAGTCGTTCACCGCGAAGTACCGGGAGCAGACCGGCCGCCAGGCGATCATCTACACGACCCGGGCCTGGTGGCAGACGTGCACCGGCGACTCCGGCAAGTTCGGCGCCCACCCGCTGTGGCTGGCCCGCTGGGGCGGCGATCCCGGTGAGCTGCCCAAGGGCTGGGAGCGGCACACGTTCTGGCAGTCCGCCGAGAAGGGCACGCTGGCCGGCGGCCAGAACTCCTTCAACGGCTCCGAGGGCGAACTGGCGGAGCTGGCCAACCCGCCGGCCGAGGTGACGGTCTCCGGCCTGGCCAGGAACAGGAAGACGTACACGGTCACCGTGTCCAACACGGGACCGGTCAGCGTCACGCACGTCAAGGTGTCCGGGCGCGCGTTCGGCGGCCAGCGGGTGGTGCGGGCGCCGGGTTGCGACTTCAGCGGTACGGCGGTGCGCTGCGACGTCGCCGAGCTCGGACGCGGCCAGAAGACGACACTGACCTTCACCACGAACTCGAAGACCAAGGGGAAGGGCAAGGTCGGCATACGTGTCACGGTCGGCTCGGTGAACCTCACTCTGACGGCCCGATAGACCGGGTCCGCCGGTCGGGGCCTATCGCGCTGCTCGCCGGGGCGCCCGATAAAGCAGAATAAATCCCGATGCCTAGGTTGCGAGGGTTAGCGGCGGCATCGGGATGGCGTTGGGTGGCGATCGCCCTCATCCTGCTGACCGCCACCGCGTCGGTGCCGCTCCTGCGGTTCCCCGCTCCTTCGGCGATCGTCAGAATCGCGTACGAGATCCAGCAGCGGGGCGTCGTCTACTCCTGGGGAGGCGGCCACGCTACGGATCCGGGACCGTCGAAGGGCACCTGCCTGGGCTACCGGGGAAAGACGCGCCCCTGCCCGGCGGCCAAGACTCGGGGGCTCGACTGCTCGGGTTTCACCAGGTGGGTGTACGCCCGAGCCTTCGGCGCCGACGTACTCGGCCCCGGCACCACCGACGCCCACGTACGCAGGCTGCGCCGAGTCGGCTCGGCCGAACCAGGCGACCTCGTCTTCTTCGGAAAAATCACCAAAAACACCGTTAAGACCCACCACGTAGGCGTCTATCTGGGCCACGGCAAGATGATGAACGCCCCTGAGACGGGGGCCTCGGTACGCGTCGACGACATCCGACGGATCAAGGATCTCGCGGGCTTCTACCGCTACTGACCTCAGTGTGTACCATCCGGACTACCCTGCGACGGGAGTGAGAGGAAGCCAGTAGTTGTGAGCGATGCTGGGCGCATCGATGGTGAGGTGATCCAGCGCTTGCTGTCCCAACGCGTGACAGGGTATGAGCCGCTGTCTGGATTCGCGGCCAACACGGTCGCCGCAGTGACCCTGGAGTCCGGGGCACGCGCTGTCTTCAAGGCCGCCGCCGCGCGTGAAGTCGAGGTGGAGTTATGGGCCTTGAGATCCATGTCGGAGAGGGGCGTTCCGGTCCCCGCGGTCATCGCCGGCGCGGCGGACGCGGAGATCCCTCACCTGGTGACGCGACTCGTCTCCGGTGAGCCGGGGGTCGCATCGCTCAAGGCGGCGTCGCGGGGATCATCGACTGGGCGGACTGCGGTGCCGCCAGCCCGTGGCTGGACCTGGCAGGTCGGCGATTCGCCCTGGATCAGTGATCGGATCGGGGACGGCGCGCAGCGGGGCTGCTTGCTGCCGCCGTCCCAGCAGGCGCGTAGCCTTCCGCCAACCAGAAGTGCCTGCGAGGTAGGCCAAGAGCGCATGCACAGGAATCCAGTCGAGGAGTAGTCGATGACCGCTCAACCACATGAGTCCGGCACTGACACGCCGATCGACCGGACGTTCACGGCGGTGCGTGCCGCGCTGTTTCACCCCGACGACGTCGCCGAGTTCGAAGCGGAATACGCCGAACTGACCAGTCGGCCGACCGTAGCGATGGCGGCGCTGGATGAGTTCTTGACCCGCTGGTGGCAGACTGCGATCGCGGCCAACCGCGACCGCGACGACTGGGCGCAAGTCCTCCAACTCCGCGAACAGCTCCGCCGCGGCGAGCAGGTACACACCCGTGACCTGGCCGACCTCGCCGCCCAGCGCGGCTACCCGGTGACCCGGTAGTGGCCTACACGATCGTCTTGGTCGGGAAGGTGGCCGAGGCACAGGCCGAAGCGCTCGATGATCGTGAATTCTCCGCCCTCATGGAGGTCTACGATGTGCTGCGGCTGGTACCCCACAACGGCACCAAGCTGAAGCGTGACACACAAGAAGACATCGCGATGCGCACATTTGACACACCAAGGCATCGAAGTCGTCTACTTCATCGTGGAGTCGATGGTGCAGGTCGCGGTCGTGCGAATCAACCGCCTGCCCTCCCTCGGCTGATCACCCGAAGCCAACAGACGACTCTGCGGAGTCTCTACCAAGCCGGGCGACCTTGATTCCTTCCAAGACGGCAGATTCAAGCGAATACAAACGTAGGCATTCAGTAGCTCTCGATCTTGCTGGCGTGAGGGCTGTCCGCGAGGTGCGATGATCTTTGGGCGCCGAAGACCCCGGAGCGCCGTCCGTTATATGACGAGCTGGCATCGCTGGTGGTCCGGCAGATGGCCACGATCGAGGCTCAGCGCGAGACGATCGCGAAGCTGGAAGCAACGGTGGAGCGGCTGACCGCCCAGGTCGCCGAGCTGGAACGCCGGCAGAACCGCAATTCGGGGAACTCCTCGTTACCGCCGTCCAGCGACACCTTCGTCCGTCCGGGCAAGTAGCCGCCGGTCAAGAGCGCGCTGCGGCCGGTCAAGACGCAGGTGAAGATCTCCGGCTGCCATCAATCCGAAGACGGTGCCGCGCACCGGCTGACCATCCGTTCCTACCTCGATAGCGCCCGCAAGCACGGGCTGAGCGCCTTCGAGGCGATCCACCGCGCCTTCACCGGCAACCTCTGGATGCCGCCGGTCGCACTCGACGCCTGATCAGCACGTATCACCCAGCGTCACAGAACCTTCTGATTGCTTACTGCCCGGTATCGAATCGGCACTCGCCACAACCTAGATGCGTAGACGCAGTAGCAACTCGGTATGGCGTGTAACGCATGTCGCCTATCGGAAATTGAGAGACCCAGGAGCTACTGTGTGCCGCTATGGACAGGCGATGGGTTGGGTTAGACGGCTACGAGGTTGTTCTCGCCGAGCGTGACGGGCGACAGGTGCTCCGGGTGCGCAGGAACGGGGTTCCCGTCGCCGACTGCGTGTCGGTCGCGGAGGTGGCCCGGCACGTCGATCTAGCCGATCTCTGCGAGGTCGTGGAGCTGCCGTTCCAGCGGGGTTATGAGGCGGTCGGCTAGTGGGGCTGACGAGTTCGCGTCATCGCTGAGGGCCGTGTATGGTTACACCTGTCCGCAGCGCCGGACAGGCCCCTATAGCTCAGTCGGCAGAGCGTCTCCATGGTAAGGAGAAGGTCAACGGTTCGATTCCGTTTGGGGGCTCGCACACTGACAAGGCAATTCGCCCGACCCGTGAAATCGCGGAGTCGGGCGTTTCTCGTTATGCGCGACGACCGGGCAGGTGCCCGCTGGACTCGGTAGCCTCGAAGGGCAGCGAGAGGAGGGCGGCCGGTGAGCGCTCAGCCGCATGGCACACGCGGTACGCCCGAGGAGGTCCGGGCATCGCTCAAGGATGACCGCAGCCCCAAAGTCATCCGTGCCGCGCTGTCGGCCGAGGACCACGCGCTGTTCGACCGCGAATACCGGACTGCGCTGGACCAGGCGAAGGTCTCCTACGATTTGGCACCCATCCAGGAGTTCCAGACGCGCTGGTGGATGGCCGCCGTCCTCAAGGCCGACCCGGACGAGTACGCGGAGACCCTCCAGGCTGGAGAGCGCGCAGCGGAGTACTACGAGCGGGGAGAACGCCCGCCTGGCGCCACGCGGTGGGATGACGCCGTTGAGGCCGATCTCCGGGAACATATCAAGCGCGGTCAGTAGGCTCGCCTGGTGTACGCCGTCGAGTTCGAGCCGCCGGCGGAGAAGCAACGCGACACGCTACTGGTCGAGGCGCTACCTGGATTTATGGAGTGAGGCCCGGCCCTCGCTCGTCCCCTCCAGGCGGCAAAGGCCGGGCTGTCTACGGGGCCCGCTCGGGCCGCAGATCCGATACATGCACGATGAGGGCCCTGGCGAGCGTGAATTCCAGCGTGGCGTGGTCCGTCAGCGGGACGTCCTGGCGAGCCGGGCCGCCGGAGGAGAAGACGATTCCCTTCACACCCCACGGCTTATAGTCGGGCGAAGTGTAGACGTGGGCCTCCTGCTGGAGGCGTGGGCACGCGGCTCGCGCCCCGGGGATACACCGCAGGCACGTCGGCGGCTTGCTGAGGTGGCCGGACGCGGCGTGTACCTTCTCGTGGAAAACCCAGGGGAGGCGCCCGGTATCGGGGTTCAGCGCGGGCTTGGCGCACACCTGGCAGAGTCGGTGCAGCATGCATTCCCTCTGCCGCAGCGTGTGCAGCTCGTCGTACTGGGGCCTCCCAAGGCGGTGCGACGGCTGCCGGGCCCACAGGACGCCAGGCCCCAGTCGCTCGCCGCAGGGTCGATGTACGACAGTCGCCGCCCGCTCAACGCCCACGTGTCGATGAGGACGGTGAGAGCCAGCGAGACGGTCTCCTCGCTGTAGGCGACGACGTGCGGCACCCGGAGGGCGGTCGAGGTCATTAGGGGGAGGTCAGGCGCGGGTTCAGGAGCAGCCATGTCTTGACCGTACGTCCACTTGCCCTGTCTGGTCTAGGGATTGCTATAAATCAGTTAGATGGTTGACTGCAATCAACAAGGAGCATGTAGTGGAACAAAAGGGCATGATATAGCTCACCTATCGTCGCGAGCGTGCTCAACCGTGAGGGGCCTGTGCCGATCTATCGGCAGGTCGCCAATGAGATCAGGCGCCGCATCACCAGCGGGACGATCCCGCCTGGCCACGCCATCCCCAGCGAGCACCAGATCGTCGCCGAGTTCGAGGTGTCGCGCATCACCGCGACGAAAGCCATCCGCATGCTGCGAGACGATGGTCTGGTCTACACGGTCCGTGGCGTCGGCTCGTTCGCCGGTCCCGAAGACCAGCCGCGCGTCACCGAGACGACGTCGCCCTATCAGCGGGTCGCCGCCGAGATCGCCGAACGGATCCGCGCCGGCGAACTCCGGCCTGACTTCCCGATTCCGAGCGAGACGACGCTCATGCAGCAGTACGGCCTCGCGAAGGGCACTGTCAGGCGGGCGGTCGCTCTGCTGCGCGAGCAGGGGTGGGTGTTCACGGTGCCGATGCGCGGCACGTACGTGGCGGCGCGCAAGGACTGGCCCAAGGCCTGAACGCCCTGGCAGGCCGTGTACTGGTACTTCCAGCAGTGGAACAGGTCGGCATGGCTCGCCGCCTCACCCGAGTCGGACCCGCCCATTGCCAAGCGCGCTACATCTGCGACTGGCCGAGATGATCGCCATCTCAAGCACGTACGTAGAGCTGATCCGTCGCGGAACGCTCAGTTGGAGTCAGCCGTCTGATCGATCATGGTCCTACGCCATCTGAAACGCTCACCCGCTCTGCTGTGCGCCCTGGCAGCGCCCTTGCTGTACGCCGCGGCGACCCTGATCGCGCTCCAGCTGGCCGCCCACCCGACGGAGCTCGAAGACCCCGTGCTGCTACACCGGCTGGACGGGGAAATCGCGTGGGCGCGGCAGGTGACGCTCAGCATCACCCTCATCCTCGCCGTCGAGGCGGCCTTGCTCGCCGCGCTGGGTGGTCGGCTGAATCGTCGATCGACCGCCGGTGGCCTCGTGCTGTGCACGGCCACCAGCGTGGTCTACCTGTTGACTCTGGCCCTGGCCGTATTGGCCACTTATGTCACTGTGCTGTATCCCTCTGGCGATCTCGATCTCGGGCTGCTCTTTCCCGGCTGGTACTTTCCTGCACTGATCATCATCGCCATCATGGCCCTCACCGGGTTGATCGTCTGGATGTCCGTCGCCGTCAGGAGCGCCTCGGCCCCTTGATGGTCGCCGGCTGCGGTCGCAGCGGACGCGTACGGTGACGTGCCGCGTTTCCCGAACATGTTCCGCAGCCCGCAACCGTATCTGCGGGCTGGTATGCCTCCTTCGCACACTGACGAGGCAATTCGCCAGACCTGCGAAATCGCGGAGCTGGGCGTTTCTCGTTGTGCGTGGATTTTGCCCGCCGTACCCCGGCTGCTAAGCTTGCTCGCTGGCCAGCTTGGGCGGGTTGGTCGATTACGTATGTGCTCCCCAGGTCAGGTATCCTCTACGGGCCGGGGTCGTTCGTCCGGCTCAAAGGCGGAGTAGCTCAGTCAGGCAGAGCAAACGGCTCATAATCGTTGTGTCGCCGGTTCAAGTCCGGCCTCCGCTACTGCCCCTCCCCAGGTCGCCGACCTGGGCTTGGGCATGTCCCAGTCCCAAACGTAGAAAGGCACTCCCACGTGGCTGCCACCGACGTTAGGCCGAAGATCACGCTGGCCTGCCAGGAGTGCAAGCACCGCAACTACATCACGCGGAAGAACCGGCGCAACGACCCGGATCGGCTTGAGCTGAAGAAGTACTGCCCCAACTGCCGCTGCCACCGCGCGCACCGCGAGACCCGCTAGCTCTTTTCCGAGCGCGGTCTCGCCGGGGGCATTCTCCTGGCCTTAACCAAACGCACAACCGGCGTCCTGCATCAGGGCGTCGGTTTGTCGTGTCTGCTGGCCGTTTCGGTTGCGGAAGTCGCCAGCCGCCATGGCGGTGGAATTCGCCGCCCGTCACTGCGGCAAAGTCATGGTCATCCCGGCGACAGCCGAACCTTGTTCTGTTAGCGTCTGCGTAACGGACATGCGAGGGAGCACAGATGGCCTTGAACCGCGACTTCGTGGGCCGGACGTACGCGTCCAAGTCCTCGTACGAGGTCAGCCGGGTGAAGATCAGGGAGTTCGCCGCCGCGATCGGTGACGGCAATCCGATCTACCGAGACCGGGACGCCGCCCAGGCCGCCGGGCATCCCGATGTGGTCGCGCCGCCGACCTTCCCCATCGTGTTCAGCCTGCAGAGCGGCGGCGAGGCGCTGGCCGATCCGGACCTCGGCCTCAACCTGGCCATGGTGGTCCACGGGGAGCAGCGTTTTGAGTACGTACGCCCCATCTACGCCGGCGACGAGCTCGTCACCAGCTCCACGATCACCGACATCCGCAGCGCCGGGCGCAACGAACTGCTGACGGTGCGAAGCGACATCAGCACGGTCTCCGGTGAGCCGGTCTGCACCACGTACAACACGATCGTCGAGCGCGGAGGGGCGGCCTGAGATGACTGCCACGGTGAAGTACGACGAGATCGAGGTCGGCTACGAGATCCCGGCCACCGGCTACGACGTCCGCAGGCTCAACCTGGTGATGTACGCGGGAGCGTCGGGAGACTTCAACCAGATCCACTGGAACGAGCGGTTCGCCAAGGCGGTCGGGCTGCCCGACGTCATCGCGCACGGCATGTACACGATGGCGCAGGGCGGCCGGTTCGTCACCGACTGGGTGGGCGATCCCGGCGCGGTGGTCGACTTCGGGGTGCGGTTCTCCTCGATGGTGGTCGTGCCCGATGACGACGAGGGTGCGACGATCACCATCAGCGGCGTCGTGGAGGAGAAGCTGCCGGACAAGCGGGTGGTCGTCGGGCTGACGGCCAGGGCGGGCGACACCCGGGTGCTGTCCAAGGCTCGCGCGGTGGTTCAACTCGCGTAGGGCAACGAGCTCGGCCGGATGATAGGCGGGGCGGCTCTCGGGTACGCGGGAGCCTATGGATACAGCTCCGCACCAAGGCAGGATCTGGCCCACGGTCGCATCGATCCCGGTCTCCGCGGTGACCGACAAGCCGCCCGGCCACCTGGGTCCCGTCAGGACCGAGGACGTGGCGGGCGCCGTCGGCACGGGCCGCGACACGACCGGCGGCCGCGACACGACCGGCGGCCGCGACACGGCCGGCGGCGCGGGCGCGGCGACGGGTGTCGGCACCGCGGGGGCCAGGCCAAGAGGCGCTCGCGCCAATCCCGCCGACGAGCTGGGCTTCTCCGGTGACCCAGAGCAGCGGGGCGATCCGGGCGACGACATGCTGCACGCCCAGCGCGTCTGGGACGCGAGCCTGGCCGCCAACCGGCTCGACGCGGCGGGCGTCGCCGACGAGCGGCAGCGGGTGGCGACCGCCGACGTCACGGCGTCTGTGAGTCTCATCGTCGACGGCCGGCCGGAGGACGTACGGGCGTCCATAGAGTCGGTACTTGAGCACACCGAGGCCCATGTCCTGGCCCTCGACCTGGGCGACGTTGACGGCGCCGGTGAGGTGCTGCACGAGCTGGCCCTGCGCCATCCGAAGCGGATCACCGAGTGGCGGGTGGCCGAGGCCCCGCACTGGCGGGGTGGCTCGGCCACGTGGGGTGCCTGCCGGGCCAAGCTGCTGCGCCTCGACACGTCAGAGGTGCACGTACTGATGGAGACCTCGGTCGTACTGACGGGCGACGCGCTCACGCCGCTCGTCGCTGCGGTCGCGGACGGCGCGGTCGCGGCGGGGTGGCACGGCCTGGAGCGACCGCCGGACGGCCAGGAGGCGCCGGGGGCCGGTCTGGAGCGGCAGCTGATCGGCGCGGGATGGCACGAGGCGGGGCCGGGGCGCGTGCGCGCGTTGCGCGGCGACCTGATGGCGGTACGCAGGTCGGCCGCGATCGGCGCGCTGCCCGAGGACGCCCGCGACGGGGAGAACGCCGACCTGGAGCTCTCCATGGCCCTCAAGGGCGAGCTGGTCGTGCCCTCCGACCGCCTTCCCGTACGCCGCCTGCACGAGCCCGAGGCGCCCCAAGAGTGAAAGCCCCGCCGAGGGCCTCATAAGCTTGTGCCCCATGGAGAACCTCGCGCCGTACACCACCCTCGGGCTGGGCGGCCCCGCCCGCGAATTCGTCGAGGCCAGTACGGCGGAGCACCTCGTCTCCCTCGTGGCCGAGGCCGACCGGCAGGCCCAGCCCACCCTGGTGCTCGGCGGCGGGAGCAACCTGGTGGTCGCCGACGAGGGGTTCGACGGGCTGGTCATCCGGGTCGTCACCCAGGGCGTGTCCGTCTCCCGTGACGGTGACGAGGTGCTGGTCACGGTCGAGGCGGGGGAGGACTGGGACGGACTGGTCACCCGCGCGGTGGCCGAGGGCTGGTCCGGCATCGAGTGCATGTCCGGCATTCCGGGGCTCGTGGGCTCGACCCCGATCCAGAACGTCGGCGCCTACGGCCAGGAAGTGGCCCAGACCATCAGGTGCGTACGCGCCTACGACCGCAGGACGCGGCAGGTGGTCGACCTGGAGGCGCGGCAGTGCGGCTTCTCCTACCGCGACAGCGCGTTCAAGCGGGATCTGGCGCGGCATGTGGTGCTCGGCGTGACGTACGCGCTCGACGTCTCGGAGCTGTCGGGCCCCGTGGCCTACCAGGAGCTGGCCACCCGGCTGGGCGTCGAGCCGGGCGCCCGCGTGCCGCTCGACCAGGCTCGTCGAGCGGTGCTGGAGCTGCGGCGCGGCAAGGGCATGGTGCTCGATCCGGCCGATCCCGATACCCGCAGCGCCGGGTCGTTCTTCACCAACCCGGTCCTGTCGGCCGCCGAGGCCGAGGAGCTGGCGGCGCGGGCCCCCGGTCATCCGCGCTGGGACATGCCGGACGGCCTGGTCAAGGTGCCCGCCGCCTGGCTGATCGAGCAGGCGGGCTACCCCAAGGGCTACGAACGCGGCCCGGTCCGCATCTCCACCAAGCACACGCTGGCCCTGACCAACCCCAACGGCACGGGCACCACGGCCGACCTGCTGCTGCTGGCCGGGGAGGTGCGTGACGGGGTGCTGGAGAAGTTCGGTGTCACGCTCGTCAACGAGCCGGTGCTGGTCGGCTGCTCGCTGGAATAGGTCCCGGAGAGCCGCTGTTATGGTTGTTCGGAATTACCGAAGGGGAGTAGTCCCAATCGCGTGATCGACATGCTGGCGCGCTAGCGCGCCCGGTCACGCGGGCCTGTACGGGCGGACGAGACCTTCGGCCTGGTAGCTATGGATCAAGACGCTGCCGGGCCGAAGTCGTGCCCGAAAACTCCCTGGGTGCCTGCTTCCGGCTCGGTTGCGCGGAAGAGGACAGTTGGAAGCGTTCTGGATCAGCCTCGCGGTCATTTTCGTGGCCGAGATGGGTGACAAGAGCCAGCTCATGGCGATGACGTTCGCCACCCGTTTCAAGCCTTGGCCGGTGCTGGCCGGCATCACGATCGCGACGACCGCCGTGCACCTGGTCAGCGTCGCGGTGGGCGGGCTGATCGGCGACGCGTTGCCCACGACCGCCATCTCCGTCGTGGCCGGCCTCGCCTTCCTGGGTTTCGCCCTGTGGACGCTGCGCGGTGACGAGCTGACGGACGAGGAGTCGAGCAAGGCCCGGCGCACCACCAGGAACGCCGTGGTCGCGGTGACGGTGGCGTTCTTCCTGAGCGAGCTGGGTGACAAGACCATGCTGGCCACCATCACACTGGCGACGCAGCACGGCTGGCTGGGCACCTGGATCGGGTCCACGGTGGGCATGGTCGCCGCCGACGCCCTCGCGATCGTGGTGGGGCGCCTGCTGGGCAAGCACCTGCCGGAGAAGGCGATCAGGTATGGAGCCGCCGCGGTGTTCGCGATCTTCGGAATCGCGCTGCTGGTGGATGCGGTCGTCTAACGCGCCGGGTGATCGGTTACGGTAGGAGCATGTCTACGCCCCGCGTTTCCTAGCTGAGGACCCGCTTCCACGCCAGAAGTGTGTCCTTAAGCTTTCTCGGAGCGTAGTATTATGATTACCGTTCGTGATGTCGAGCTGCGCGCGGGCGCCCGCCTGCTGCTCTCGGACATCTCCTTTACCATCTCCCCCGGCGACCGCATCGGCTTGGTCGGACGCAACGGCGCGGGCAAGACCACCTTGATGACCGCTCTCGCGGGCCGGGCCACGCCTGCCGCCGGGACGATCATCCGCACCGGCACGGTCGGGTTCCTCCCGCAGGACTCCCGCGCGGCCGACCCGGCCGTCACCGTCACCGACCGTATCCTGTCCGCCCGCGGCCTGGACCGGGCCCTGCGCGGGCTGCGCGCGGCCGAGGGCGTATTGGCCGAGGCGGCCGGGCCCGCCGCGCTGGAGCGGGCGATGCGCGCCTACACCCGTGCGGAGGCAGCCTTCCAGGCCGGCGGCGGATACTCGGCCGAAGCCGAGGCCGCCCGCGTGGCGGCCGGGCTCGGCCTGCCCGATCGGGTGCTGACCGCGCCGGTCGGCAATCTCTCGGGCGGGCAGCGGCGCCGGGTGGAGCTGGCGCGGATCCTGTTCGCCGGCCACGACGGTGCGCTGCTGCTGGACGAGCCGACGAACCACCTGGACGCCGACTCCGTCACCTGGCTGCGTACCTTCCTCCAAGGCCACCAGGGCGGTCTGGTGGTGATCAGCCATGACACCGGTCTGCTCACCGAGGTCGTCAACCGGGTCTTCCACCTGGACGCCACCCGCGCGACGATCGACCACCACAACACCGGCTGGGTCGCGTACCTCGCCGAGCGGGAGGTCGATGAGCGGCGCCGCACCCGGGAGCGAGTGAACGCCGAGCGCAAGGCCGCCGCCCTGCACACGCAGGCGGACAAGATGAAGGCCCGCTCGGCCACCGCCGTCATGGCCCGCAGCATGGCCCGCCGAGCCGACCGCATGCTGGCCGAGCTGGAACCGGCCCGCCGCACCGAGAAGGTGGCCCGGATCCGGCTGCCCGAACCGGAGCCGTGCGGCCGGATGCCGCTCGGCGCGGTCAGCCTGGCCAAGTCCTACGACGGTCACCGGGTCCTCGACGGCGTCGATCTGGCCGTGGACCGGGGCAGTCGCCTGGTCGTGCTCGGCCTCAACGGCGCGGGCAAGACCACCCTGCTGCGCATCCTCGCGGGCCACGAGCGGCCGGATGCCGGACGGGTGGTGCACGGGCACGGGCTGCGGCTGGGCTACTTCGCCCAGGAGCACGACACCCTCGACCCCGCCCGCACAGTCCGGCAGAACCTGTTGGACGCCGCCCCTCACCTGACGGATGGCGAAGCGAGACGGGTCCTGGGCGCGTTCTTGTTCAGCGGGGACGACGCCGACAAGCGCGGCGGGGTGCTCTCTGGCGGGGAGAAGACCCGCCTGGCACTGGCCGGGCTGGTCCACTCCGGAGCCAATGTGCTGCTTCTGGACGAGCCGACCAACAACCTCGACCCCGCCTCCCGCGACGAGGTCCTGGCCGCCGTCGGCTCCTACCCAGGCGCGATCGTGATGGTCACCCACGATGAGGGCGCCATCGACGCACTCCGCCCCGACCGTGTCCTGCTGCTGCCGGACGCGGACGAGGATCTGTGGAGCGAGGACTACCGCGATCTGGTCGCCCTCGCCTGACGGGCCCCACCCAATTACGCTCTAGCGTCGTTCGATGAGGACCTGGAGACCGTCCAGGACGCGCTGGAGGCCGAACTCGTAGGCGTGGTCGGCGCTGTAAGGGGCGTTGTTGGCGGCTCCGGCGGCCGCGCCGACCCGGGTGGCCGTCGGATAGGCGGCCTCGTCGTAGACGCGGGCGAGCAGTGGGGAGCTGACGGCCCACCACTGCTCGTCGGTCATCTCCTCGCTCTGGGCGGCCCGCTGGTCGGCGGCCGAGCGGGCGGAGGAGTGCACGAAGCCGAGCATGTAGGTCAGGGCGGCGTCCATCTCCACGTCGCCCAGGCCGAGCCCTTCGAAGGCCCGCAGCTCGTGCTCGTACTTGGCCAGGACCCCCGGGCCGAGCGGCGGCCGTGTGGTGGACACAGCGAGCATCCACGGGTGTTGTTCGTACACCGTGAGGTTGGCCTGCGCCACCGCCTCCAGCCGCGCCCGCCACGGCAGCTCCGACAGGTCGGGGCGGGGCATCTGGCCGAGGACCGTGTCGAGCATGAGGTCGAGCAGCTCGGCCTTGCCCGGCACGTACGTGTAGAGCGACATCGTGCCGATCCCGAGCTTCTGGGCGACCCGCCGCATCGTCGTGGCGTCGAGCCCCTCCTCGTCGGCGACGGAGATCGCGGCCGCGACGACCTCGTCGACCGTGTGGCCCTGACGTGGCCCGCGCTGCGCCGGCCGCGCTCCCGGCTGCCGCCAGAGCAGCTCGATGGTGCGGGCGGGGTCTCCGGCGCTGGTCCGGGCGATCGTGGGCGGCACGTCATCCATCTTCTCACTCAACATAACTCCGTACATAGTACGATGTACGGCGTACGGAGTTCATCGAGGTCGAGGAGTGACGTTGCAGACGTCCCGTATCCAGATCATCGGCGCGCGCGAGAACAATCTCCGCGACATCTCCCTGAGCCTTCCGAAGGGGCAGATCACCGTCTTCACCGGCGTATCCGGGTCCGGGAAGTCGTCCATCGTGTTCGACACTCTCGCCGCCGAGGCGCAGCGTCAGCTCAACGAGACCTTCACCGCCTTCGCCCGCAACAGGCTGCCGAAGTACGGGCAGCCGGACGTCGACGTGATCGAGAACCTGTCCGCCGCGATCGTGGTCGACCAGAAGCGGCTCGGGGGCGGCTCGCGCTCGACCGTCGGCACGATCAGCGACATCTACTCGCTGCTGAGACTGCTGTTCTCGCGGGTCGGCAAGCCGTTCGTCGGCTACTCCAACGCGTTCTCGTTCAACGATCCTCAGGGCATGTGTCCTGAATGCGAGGGTCTGGGCAGGACGGTCGCGCTCGACCTCGACGTCTTCCTGGACAGGTCCCGGTCGCTGAACGAAGGTGCCCTCCTGCACCCGCACTTCGCCGTCGGCACCTGGTACTGGAAGATCTACGCCAACTCCGGCCTGTTCGACAACGACAAGAGGCTGGCCGACTACGACGAGCGGGAATGGGCGATGCTGCTGCACGGCGCCCAGACCAAGGTGCCGCTGGAGTGGCAGGGCGGCACGATCAACTCCAGCTACGAGGGCGTGGTGACGCGGTTCACCCGCCTGTACGTCAAGAAGGACGTCGCCGAGATGTCCGAGGCCAACCGCCGGCTCTTCCAGGAGTACGTCACGACGGCCACCTGCCCGCTGTGCGCGGGCGCCCGGCTCAACCAGGACGTGCTCGGCTGCGAGATCGACGGTTTCAACATCGCCCGGCTCGCCACGATGGAGGCCACCGAGCTCGTGGAGGTTCTGGCCGGGTTCACCGACCCGGTGGGCGCCCCCGTGGTGGCGAGCCTGATCGACCGGGTGCGCGACCTCGTCACGATCGGCCTCGGCTACCTCAGTCTCGACCGCGAGACCGCCACGCTCTCGGGCGGCGAGTCACAGCGCGTCAAGATGGTGCGGCACCTCAGCAGCAGCCTCACGGACATGATGTACGTCTTCGACGAGCCGAGCGTCGGGCTGCACGCGCGCGACGTCGAACGGCTCAACACGCTGCTGCGCAAGCTGCGTGACAAGGGCAACACGGTCATCGTCGTCGAGCACGACCCCGAGGTGATCGGGATCGCCGACCACGTCGTGGACATCGGCCCCGGGGCCGGGACGCACGGCGGGCAGGTGGTGTACGAGGGCACCGCGGCGGCGCTGCCCGATGCCGGCACCCTGACCGGCCGGTACATGAAGCGGCGACTACCCCTGAAGACCGACAACCGGCGCCCCACCGGCATGATGTCGATCGCCGGCGCGAACACGCACAACCTGAAGGACGTCACCGTCGACATCCCCGCCGGCGTGCTGACCGTCGTGACGGGAGTCGCGGGATCCGGCAAGAGCACGCTGGTGAACGACGTGTTCCTGAGCCGGCACCCCGAGGCGGTGGTCATCGACCAGTCGGCCGTCAGCGTCTCGCGCCGCTCCAACCCCGCCACGTACACCGGGATGCTGGACGAGATCCGGCGGCTGTTCGCGCGGGCCGGGTCGGTGAGCGCCTCGCTGTTCAGCCCCAACTCCAAGGGCGCCTGCTCCGCCTGCCAGGGGCTCGGCGTCATCTACACCGACCTGGCGTTCATGGACGGGCTGAAGTCGACCTGCGAGGACTGCCAGGGGCGGCGCTTCCGGCCGGAGGTGCTGGAGCACAAGCTGGACGGGAAGTCGATCAGCGACGTACTGGAGATGACGGCGGCCGAGGCGTACGCGTTCTTCCCGCAGCCGAAGCTCAGGCGGGTGCTGCGGGCGGTCAACGACGTCGGGCTCGACTACCTCACGCTCGGCCAGCCGCTCAGCACGCTGTCGGGCGGCGAGTGCCAGCGCATCAAGCTGGCCACTGAACTGCACAAGAGCGGCACCGTGTACGTCATGGACGAACCGACCACCGGCCTGCACATGTCGGACGTGAAGCGGCTGCTCGACATCATGGACCGGCTCGTCGACGCCGGGAACTCGGTGGTCGTCATCGAGCACAACCTGGACGTGGTCAAGAACGCCGACTGGGTCATCGATCTCGGGCCCGAAGGGGGCGGGCAGGGGGGTCAGGTGCTCTTCGAGGGCACGCCGCGCGATCTGCTGGCGGCGACCGGCTCCCACACCGCCGAGTTCCTCCGGCGGGACCTGGCCTCCTAGGGGAGTGGGTCCGTCACGCGACCGTCTCGACCCTTGTGACCGTCCGTGGAGGCCAGGGTCCTTCGGGAGTGATACCCCCCGGGGGTGAAGAGGGAGACGGTCCGTCGTGGTTGGGGTCCTTCGGGGGAGGAGAGGGAGACGGTCCGTCGTGGTTGGGGTCCTATAGGAGGAGACCCGCTTCTACCGGGACAGCAGGGAGAGGCGGTGTGCGGCCGCGGCTGCCTCGCCGCGGGTGGTCACGCCCAGTTTGGCCAGGATGTTGGACACGTGCACGCTGACCGTCTTGGCCGAGATGAACAGCTCAGCGGCGATGTCCCGGTTCGTACGGCCCAGCGCCACCAGCCGCAGCACCTCCGTCTCGCGTGGCGTGAGCAGCTCGGGGACGGTCGCCTGCTGCTGGACGACGCCGACCCGCCGGGAGAGTGCCTCGATCTCGTCGATCAGCGGCGTCGCCCGCAGCGCGGCGGCCAGCGGCGCGGCCACGGTGAGCCGGGTCGCCGCGCCCTCCCTGTCGCCCGACCGCGCCACCACGGTGGCCGCCCTGACGAGGGCCTTGGCCTGGTTGTGCGGGCGCTTGAGGCGTTCCCAGGCGGCCGCCGCCGCGTCGAAGTCGCGCGAGTACGTCAGTTTGTACGCCTCCGCCACCGGCCCGCTGACCTTGAGGCTCGCGGCCACCTTGGCGGCCTGCTCGCGCACCGCGCGGACCCGGTCGGGCTCGGCGTCCTCGGCGGTGTCGCAGACCAGGGTGAGCAGAGCCAGCCGCCGCCAGCCCAGCATGGCCTTGGGGGGCTGCGACGACGGGGGCTGCGATGACGAGGACTGCGACGACGAGGACTGCGACGACAATGACAGGATGCGCTCGGCCATGGCCAGCGCGGCCAGCGACTCGCCCTTGAACAGGTGCCAGCCGATGCGCAGCCGGGTGCTGTTGGTGACGTCTTGCAGGAACTCCTCGGGCCGCTCCTTGAGCACGCCCAGCTCCGCCAGGATGCCTTCGACGACCGCGAGCTCGCCCCTGGCCAGCGCGATGTCGGCGCGTACGCGGAGCAGGTGGTTGTGGGTGCGCAGCACGGGACCGAGGCTGAGCGCCTGACCGATGGCCTCGAGGGCCTCGTCCCAGCGGCCGATGGCCTCCAGCGCCTCGGCCCTGTTGAGGAGGATGAACAGCCCGTTGAGTCGCATCCGGCCGTACTGCTTGGCCAGCTGCCAGCCCTCGTCGGCCAGCGCGAGGGCTTCCTCGGAGCGCCCCAGGTCGCTCAGCGCGTCGATGTTGTTGCCGATCGCCCGCGTGATGAGCCGTCCCGAGCTCTCCTGACGGCCCATTTCCAGCGCGCGCAGGTTGGTGGCCAGCGTCGCCTCTGTGTCACCGTTGATCGAGTGGCCGAGCGCCAGGTTCAGCAGGAGGTCTCCTTCGAGGCACTTGTCGCCGAGGTCCCGGCTCAGGCGCAGGCCCTCCTCGATGAGCCGGGTGCCCTCCTTGACGTCGCCACGGAGCATCAGGTGCTGGCTCATTGGCATGATGACGCTCGCGCGGGCCAGGTTCGGCTCGGGCACCAGACGCAGCGCGTGCTGGAAGTCGTCGAGGACGCCCGTTTTGCCCTTGTAGATCTTGAGGTTGGCCCAGCGCACGATCAGCGTGGCGACCCGGGCCGGCTCCTGGGTCTCGTCGAGCTGCGCCAGGGCCGCCTTGACGAACTTGATGCCCCGGTCGAGCTCGCCGCCCGCGAGTGCGGCCTCGCTGGCGCGTTCGAGCACCGCCGTGTGGTCGGCGCCGATGCGCCCGGCCGCGTCCGGCACCCGGTCCCACAGCATGAGTACGCGTTCGAGCAGCGGGATCGCCTCGGTGTACGCGAAGGCCCTGAACGACTTCTGCGCCGCCTCCCAGGCCGAGATCAGCGCCCAGAGGTCGTTGCGCGCGCCGTACCAGTGGTGGGCCAGCTCCACGGCGGCCCGGCCCGGTGGCACCAGTTTGCGGTCGCGGGAGATCTCCTCGGCGTAACGCGAGTGCAGCCGTTGATGCTCGCCGGGCAGCAGCTCGTCGTGTACGGCCTCGCGGATGAGGGAGTGCCGGAAGACGTAGGCGCGGTTGTCGGCGATCTGCAGCACGTTCCCGGCGATGGCCGATCGCAGGGCGGCCTCCAGCTCCAGGTCGGACAGGC
Organism: Nonomuraea sp. CA-143628; assembly: GCF_050942315.1. Classification (NCBI taxonomy): domain Bacteria; kingdom Bacillati; phylum Actinomycetota; class Actinomycetes; order Streptosporangiales; family Streptosporangiaceae; genus Nonomuraea; species Nonomuraea sp. CA-143628. The sequence continues at coordinate 12,660,386 of NZ_CP192072.1, read as the reverse complement.
CGCTGACCGCGGCGAGCAGGGAGTGGCCGACCCTGATGCCGCCCGCGGCGGCGATGCGCAGCACGCGCTGGGTCTCCTCGGGCAGCCGCTCGACCGAGCCGAGTATCAGGTCCTGCATCGACTCGGGGAACGCGCAGTCCTCGCCGCAGTCCAGCAGGGCCTCCACGAACAGCGGGATGCCCTCGCTGCGCTCGTAGACCTTCTCCACCTTGGGGTAGTCGGGGTCGATGCCGAGGATCCCGGCCATCTGCAGGGCGACCTCGTCCCTGGACAGGCGGGGCAGGTCGAGCCTGAGCACGCTGCTGACCCTGCCCAGCTCGGCGAGCACCGGCCGGAGCGGATGCTGCCGGTGCAGGTCGTCGGAGCGGTAGGTCATGACGATCAATATCTGCGCGGTGCCGAGGTTGCGGCTGAGGAAGGCGATCAGGTCGCGGCTGGACCGGTCGGCCCAGTGGATGTCCTCGATGAGCAGGATCGTCGGCCGGTTGCCGGCCAGCCGTTGGAGGAGCGTCAGGAACTGCTCGAACAGGCGGGCCCGGCCCGTGTCGGTCTCGCCGTCGCCGCTGGGCTCGCCGAACTCGGGGAGCAGCCGGGCCAGGTCGCGTTCGGCGCCGCCCGGCAGCAGCGCGGCGATCTGGGTGGTGCCCTGCTCCCTGACCAGCTGTCTCAGGGCAGCCGTGAACGGCGCGTAGGCCAAGCCCTCCGTGGAGAGCTCGACGCACCCGCCGTACAGCACATGAGCGCCGCTCCGCGCCGCCTGCTCGGCGAAGCGTTGCACCAGCCGGGTCTTGCCGACTCCCGCCTCACCGCCGACCAGCACGGCTGTCGCGGTGCCCTTCCGGGCCTCGTCGAAGGCTTGAGAGAGGGCCGTGAGCTCCTCTTCCCGCCCCACGAAGACGGGACTTACCGAACGTCCCAGCATGTCGTCCAGCATGTCATGCCTCACCAGCCGCTTTCGACGCATTTTGGGCAGATTGATAAGCGGCTTTGGCCCGCTGGGGCGGTGGCCGCAAATGGGGTTCCCGGGGGTTCGTCACGCAGACCGTTGGGATCCCGTGTGACGGTCCGTCGTGGTCGGGGTTTTTTGGAGAGATACCCCCTTCGGGGGAGGGGAGAAGGGCGGTCCGTCGTGGTCGGGGTCCCTTCGGAGAGCTAGGGAGGGACGGTGGCCCGGCCGCGAGGGAGGGTGCGGCCGGGCGCTTGTGGGGCGGTCATGAGGAGCGGCGCTTGCCGAAGACCGAGCGGCGCTCGGACTTGTTGCCCTCCTGAGCCTCGCGTACCTGACGGTGCCGGGCAGCCGCCTGGCGCAGCTCGTTGACGTGGCTCTTCATGATCTGGTATTCGATCTCGGGACTCATGGTGGTGTGTCTCCTTCTTGTGTCTTGCTGACACTCTTAAGGTTCGGTCTAAGGCCCCCACCGCCACATCGGGCGGATGCCTTATCTCCCGGGAAACTCCAGGCCAGGGAGTACCTAGGAGGGGCACCGATGCCGCCTTAGAGATCCGGTTTGGACGTAGCCCACCTGGTCGGCGATCCTGTGGAGGTGTCAACTGTGACTACCTCGCTCGCCGACGTCGGCTCGTCCGGCGCGACGCTGCGAGCATTCCTGCACGGCCTGCCCGGTGTCGACCGGGTCGGCGCGGACCAGCGAGCGGCGATGCTCGGCACCCGCTCCATCAAGACCAGCGCCAAGGCCATGGCGATCGACCTGGCCATCTCGATGGTCGACCTCACCACGCTCGAGGGCGCGGACACGCACGGCAAGGTGCGTGCGATGTGCACCAAGGCGAGGCACCCCGGCGAGGGAGCGCCCCGGGTGGCGGCCGTCTGCGTCTATCCCGACCTGGTGGCGGTGGCCGCCGGCGCGCTGCGCGGCTCGGGGGTGAAGGTCGCCTCAGTGGCGACCGCCTTCCCGAGCGGACGCACCTCGCTGGAGGTCAAGGTGAGCGACACCGCGCTCGCCGTCGCCGCGGGCGCCGACGAGATCGACATGGTGATCGACCGCGGCGCGTTCCTGTCCGGCGACTATCTCAAGGTGTACGAGGAGATCGTCGCGGTGAAGGCCGCCTGCGGCTCCGCCCACCTGAAGGTGATCCTGGAGACCGGCGAGCTGTCGACCTACGACAACGTACGGCGGGCGTCCTGGCTGGCGATGCTGGCCGGAGCCGACTTCATCAAGACCTCCACCGGGAAGGTGGCCCCGGCCGCCACGCCGCCGGTGACGATGATCATGCTGGAGGCGGTGCGCGACTTCCGCGACGAAACGGGCCGGCAGGTCGGCGTGAAGCCGGCCGGCGGCATCCGCACCACCAAGGACGCCATCAAGAACCTCGTGCTGGTCAACGAGACCGCCGGCGAGGACTGGCTGTCGCCCGACTGGTTCAGGCTGGGCGCCTCGTCGCTGCTGAACGACCTGTTGATGCAGCGCCAGAAGCTGACCACCGGCCGTTACGCGGGCCCCGACTACTTCACCTTGGACTGATGATGGCGACCTTCGCATACGCACCGGCGCCCGAGTCGCGCGACATCGTCGATCTGAAGCCGTCGTACGGGCTGTTCATCAACGGCGAGTTCGTGGACGGCTCGGGCTCCCCCTTCAAGACGATCAACCCGGCGACGGAGGAGAAGCTGGCGGAGGTCGCCACGGCCTCCGCCGACGACGTCGACCGGGCCGTACAGGCCGCGCGCAAGGCGTTCGGGGTCTGGAGCGCGATGCCGGGCACCGAACGGGCCAAATACCTGTTCAGGATCGCTCGCATCATCCAGGAACGCGCCCGCGAGCTGGCCGTGCTGGAGTCGCTCGACAACGGCAAGCCCATCCGCGAGTCGCGCGACGTGGACCTGCCGCTCGTCGCCGCGCACTTCTTCTACTACGCCGGCTGGGCCGACAAGCTGGAGTACGCCGGGTTCGGCGCGGACCCCCGGCCGCTCGGCGTCGCCGGGCAGGTCATCCCGTGGAACTTCCCCCTGCTCATGCTGGCCTGGAAGATCGCCCCCGCGCTGGCCTGCGGCAACACGGTGGTGCTGAAGCCGGCCGAGACCACGCCGCTGACGGCGCTGCTGTTCGCGGAGATCTGCCGGCAGGCCGAGCTGCCGCCCGGTGTCGTCAACATCGTCACCGGCGCGGGTGAGACGGGCGCCGCCGTGGTCGCCCACCCCGACGTGAACAAGGTGGCCTTCACCGGCTCCACCGAGGTCGGCCGGATCATCGCCAGGACCGTCGCGGGCACCGGCAAGAAGCTCACGCTGGAGCTGGGCGGCAAGGCCGCGAACATCGTCTTCGACGACGCCGCGCTCGACCAGGCCGTCGAGGGCGTGGTCAACGGCATCTTCTTCAACCAGGGGCACGTGTGCTGCGCGGGCTCCCGGCTGCTGGTGCAGGAGTCGATCCAGGACGAGCTGCTGACGGCGCTCAAGCGGCGCCTCGGCACGCTGCGGCTGGGCGACCCGCTCGACAAGAACACCGACATCGGCGCGATCAACTCGGCCGAGCAGCTGGCGAAGATCCGCTCGCTCAGCGACCTCGGCGAGCAGGAGGGGGCCGAACGCTGGTCGCCCGCCTGCGAACTGCCCGACAAGGGCTTCTGGTTCCCGCCGACCGTCTTCACCGGCGTGGCCCAGTCGCACCGCATCGCCCGGGAGGAGGTCTTCGGCCCGGTGCTGTCGGTGCTGACGTTCCGCACCCCGGCCGAGGCCGTGGAGAAGGCCAACAACACGCCGTACGGGCTGTCGGCCGGGATCTGGACGGAGAAGGGCTCGCGCATCCTGTGGATGGCCGACAAGCTCAGGGCCGGAGTGGTCTGGGCCAACACGTTCAACCGGTTCGACCCGGCCGCGCCGTTCGGCGGGTACAAGGAGTCCGGATACGGCCGCGAGGGCGGGCTGCTCGGGTTGGAGGCCTACCTTGATGTGTGAGCACCGCCGTTCCCGCCGGGGCAGACGGCGGGCGCAGGCCACGCGCGGCCACGCCTTCGCCCGCGCCGGAAGGCCCGTACGCACCGGCTGGTACGCCCACCGCTGCGGGGTGAGCCGGTGCGGCCAGGTCTTCGTGCCGGTCGAGATGTCGGAGGAGACCATGCGGAGGGGGCGCGGCGATGAGTAGGTTGGCCGTTCGCAAGACGTACAAGCTGTACATCGGCGGGGCGTTCCCGCGCTCCGAGAGCGGGAGGTCCTACGCCGTGACCTCGCCCAAGGGCGACTTCCTCGCCAACGCCTCGCGGGCCTCCCGTAAGGACGTCCGTGACGCCGTGGTGGCGGCGCGCAAGGCGTTCCCCGGCTGGTCGGGCGCCACGGCCTACAACCGGGGCCAGATCCTCTACCGGATCGCCGAGATGCTGGAGGGCCGCCGCGCGCAGTTCGCCGAGGAGCTGGGCGGCGGCAAGAAGGCGGCGTTGGAGGCCGTGGACGCCACGGTCGACCGGCTGGTCTGGTACGCGGGCTGGTCGGACAAGATCGCCTCCGTGCACGGCACGGCCAACCCGGTCGCCGGCCCGTACTTCAACCTGTCCTCGCCGGAGCCCACGGGGGTCGTCGCCGTCGTCGCGCCCGAGGACCCGCTGGTGGGGCTGATCTCGGTGATCGCGCCGGTGATCGTGACGGGCAACACGTGCGTCGTGATCGCCTCCGAGCGGACGCCGCTGCCGTCCATCACCCTGGCGGAGGTGCTGGCCACCTCGGACCTGCCGGGCGGCGTCGTCAACGTCCTCACGGGGCATCAGCGGGAGCTCGCGCCCTGGCTGGCGGCCCACATGGACGTCAACGGGCTGGACCTGACCGGTGTGTCCGACGCCGAGCTGGCGCTGACCTGCGAGCAGGCGGCGGCGGAGAACCTCAAGCGGGTCCTGCGCCCGTCGCCGGACGAGGACTGGCGGGCGGCCCCGGCCCTCACCCGCATGACGCGCTTCCTGGAGACGAAGACGGTCTGGCACCCGATGGGGGTCTGACCGTCAGGCGGGTGGGATGTCGGCGTTGAGCGTCGTCACGCCGGTGGGATGTTGGCGTTGAGCCGGAACAGGTTGCCGGCATCCCACACCGTCTTCAGCGCGGCCAGCCGCCGGTAGTCGTCCGGGTCGTAGGCCAGACGGACCTGGTCGGGCGCGGTGTTCTCGCCGTACAGGAAGTTGAGCCCGCGGCCTCCGGTGTCCCACGGGGACAGGGCCTCGCGGACCCCGTCGTGGAGCGGGCGCACCTCGCCGGGGTCACCGCCCGGCGCGAGCCGGGACAGGACGCCGACCTGATACTGGGCGTCGCGGTTGACCACGGGCCCGAGGCCCGGCTTGTCCAGCGCGCCACCCATATGCCTGATCTCCAGGATGGCGCGTTCCGTCTCCAGCAGCGCGTCCACGGCCCGCGCGGGCAGCTCGCGCAGCAGCGAGTGGGTGGCGTAGTAGGCCATCGGCTCGGCCGGGTCGTTGTGGATGCTGCCCGACTCGGTGTACGGCAGCTCCTTCACCGAGTCCACGAGCCGGGGCCCGATCGCGCGCAGCGGCTCCAGCAGGCGCTCGCCCTCCTCCGAGCCGCCCGTGTACGCGATCCGCACGTGGCCGACCCGGCGGCCGCGGAACACCTCGGGCACCTGCGGGGCGTCCGGGAACGGGATCACCGCGATGGACGAGGTCATCTCCTCGGGCAGGTCCCGTGTCCACTCGGCCCAGCGCCGCACCACGTCGGTGGCTAGATCGAAGAACAGGCCGCCTCCGTACAGACTGGTCACCGGGACCAGGCCGATCTCCAGCGCCGTGACCACGCCGAAGTTGCCGCGCCCGCCGAGCAGCGCCCAGAACAGGTCCGGCTCCGTCGCGGCCGTCACCTCCCTGAGCACGCCGTCGGCGGTGACCACCTCGACGGCGCGCACCTGGTCGACGGCGTAGCCATAGCGGCGCGCCATGAGTCCGAGCCCGCCGCCGAGCGTGTAGGACACGGCGCCCACGGACGGGGCCGAGCCGGACAGCGGGGCCAGGCCGTGGCGGGCCGCCTCCTCGATGACCCGCGCCCAGCGCACGCCCGCCTCGATTCTGGCGGTCGCGGTCTCGGGGTCTATCCGTACGCCGGTCATCCTGCGGGTGCTGATGAGCAGGCCGCCCTCGGCCGCCATCGGCATGCCGTGCCCGGTCGCCTGCACGGCCACCAGCAGCCCGTCCGCCGCCGCCAGGGCCACGGCCGCGCGTACGTCGGCGGCGTCCGTCACGCCGATGATCACGTCCGGCCGGTGCCGGGCGAGGGCCTGGAAACCGGCCCGCTCGTCGTCATATCCCTCATCACCCGGTCGGAACACCGGGCACTTCAGCATGTCCATGCGATTCAGCTTGTGTCGGGCTCATCCAGAAGTCAAAGAGATGGATTTTCTGGCTGCTAGCATGATTTGTTATGGAGCTCCGACAGCTTGAGTACTTCGTGGCTGTGACCGAGGAGGCCGGCTTCACCCGGGCCGCGGCCCGGCTCCATGTCGCGCAGCCCGGGGTGAGCGCGCAGATCCGGCAGCTGGAGCGGGAGCTGGGCCAGCCGCTGTTCGACCGCTCGGCGCGGCAGGTGCGGCTCACCGAGGTGGGGGAGGCCGTGCTGCCCTATGCGCGGGCCGCGCTCGCGGCGGTCGCCGCCGCCCGGCTGGTCGTCGACGAGATGACCGGGCTGCTGCGCGGGCACGTCGTGATGGGCACCGTCTCGGCGCCCTCCGTGCTCGACCTGCCAGGGCTGCTGGCCGACTTCCACGACCGGCATCCGGCCGTGGAGATCTCGCTGCGGGAGTCCGATCCGGAGAGCCTGATCGAGGCGGTGCGGGCGGGGCGGATGGACCTCGGGCTCATCGGCATCGGATCGAGCGTGCCGCCGGGGCTCGACGCGCAGGTGGTGGTCGACCAGGCTTTGGTGGCCGCCGTCGGGCTCACTCACGACCTGGCGGGGAAGTCCGATGCCGGGCTGGCTCAAGAGCCCGCCGTGGGGGCCGCTCACGACTCGGCGGGGGCGCCCGCCATCACGTTGCGGGAGCTGGCGGACCGGGCGCTGATCTGCCTGCCGCGCGGCACCGGTCTGCGGGCCGCGCTCGACGAGGCGTGCGCCGCCGCCGGGTTCACGCCGCATGTCGCCTTCGAGGCCAGCGAGCCGTACGTGCTGGGGCAACTCGCCGCCAAAGGGCTCGGCCTGGCTGTCCTGCCCGAGTCGGCGGTCACCGTCGCGAAGGACGACCTGCACGTACTGGAGATCACCGAGCCGCGGCTGCGCGGCCGGATGGCGCTCATCTGGCGGGCCACGGGGCCGTCGGGGCCCGCCGCGCGAGCGTTCATCGACCACGCCCGCCGCCGACTGCCCGACTTCAGCTGAATCGACCACGTTCGCCGACTTCAGCTGAATCGGACCGTCAGCTTGAGTAGCCGCGCGGCCGGACCGGCGGGTGGGCGGCCGACAGCTGGGCGGCCAGGCCGAGCAGTTGCGGCTCGCCGCCGGGTGGGGCGATGAGCTGGACGCCGATCGGCAGGCCGCTGGAGTGGGTGGCGATGGGGACGGTGAGCGCGGGCCAGCCGCACATGTTCCAGGCGCCGGTGGCGGGCGCGTACCTGACGTTGGCCAGCAGGTTGCGGGCGAGCCCGCGTTCGCCCCAGCGGTCGGCCTTCGGCGGGATCCGGGCCAGCGTCGGCGTGATCAGCACGTCGGCGTCGCCGAACCACTGGTCGGCGCCGTACCCGTGCCAGCGGGCGCGACCCCGCTCGCCGTCCAGCCTGAGCGCGTGGAGCACCCGGCCCGCGCGGGCCAGCGCGCGGGTGCGCGGTTCCAGGCGCCCGCGGTCGAGACCGGCGGCCGCCCCGGCGGCGCGGGTCAGCCAGGTGGCGATCGTGACGGGACCGAGCGCGGCCGGCAAACGCTGGTCGTGCTCGACGACCGTGTGCCCGGCGATCCTGAGGGTCTCGGCCGCCGCGCGTACCGCCGCCTGGAACTCCCGGTCCATCGGCAGGCCCACCGGCAGCGGCTGCGGGGAGTAGGCCACGCGCAGGTCGAAGGGCTCCGGGGTCTCGTGCGGTGGCCGGGGCGCCCATACCTCGTCGTCATCGTCCGCCCAGACCGAGCGGAGCATGCGCGGCCGGGGCTCGATCCGTTCGCCGCCGCGCCAGGACTCGGCCAGGCCCTCGTCGGCGGCCAGGACGGAGAGCATCAGGGCCAGGTCGGGCACGTTCCTGGCCAGCGGGCCGTTCTCGGTGAGGCCGCCCCACGTCTCTGTCGGCGGTGGTACGAGGCCCGTGCCCGGCTTGATGGCGAACACCCCGCAGCAGGCCCCGGGAATGCGCAGCGAGCCCATCCCGTCGTTGCCCAGGGCCAGCGGCACCATCCCGGCCGACACCGCCGCGGCGCTGCCCGCCGACGAGCCGCCGGACGTACGGGCCAGGTTCCAGGGGTTGCGCACGGTGCCGTAGGCGCTGTCGCCGAAGGCGACCAGGCCCAGCTCGGGCAGGTTGGTCAGGCCGACGATCACCGCGCCGGCCGCGCGCAGCCGGCTGACCGTCTCGTGGTCCTTGGGCGCGGGCGTGTCCGCCGTCGCGGCGGATCCGCCGCGGGTGGCCTCGCCCGCGACCTCCAGGTTGTCCTTCACCGCGACGGGTACGCCCGCCAGCGGCAGCTCCGCCAGGTCGCGGCGCTCCTGCACGGCCCGCGCCTCGTCCAGGGCCCGCTCCCTGACCAGCCGGAACGCCCCGACTCCTGGATCGCGCTCGGCGATGGCGTGAAGGTGTTCCTCGACGACGGTCGCGGCCGTGACCTCACCCTGGCGTACGGCCGTCGCGATCTCGATGGCGGACCTGCCTGTCCACAACATGCTTAAAGTGTGCGGGTTTTCACCCTTCGTTGCGAGGCTCCCGGCCGGCCTGCTTCAGCGCGAGCCGCAACGCGTACTCGATCTGCGCGTTGACGCTGCGCAGATCGTCGGCCGCCCACTTGGCGAGGACGTCGTAGACGGCCGGATCGAGGCGCAGCAGGAGCTTCTTGCGCTCAGGCATAAAGACTGCCGGTGTTCACCACCGGCTGGGTAGCCCGGTCGCCGCAGAGGACGACCAGGAGGTTGGAGACCATCTGCGCCTTACGCTCCTCGTCCAGCTCCACCACCTGCTCGGCGGCCAGCTTATCGAGCGCGAGCTGGACCATGCCCACAGCGCCTTCGACGATTCGGGTGCGCGCCGCCACGACCTGGGCGGCCTGCTGGCGGACCAGCATGGCCTGGGCGATCTCGGGAGCGTACGCGAGGTGCGTGATGCGCGCTTCCAGCACCTCGATCCCGGCCAGCTCGGTGCGCTCGCGCAGCTCGGCGGTGAGCTCGGCGGCCACCTCCGTGCCGTCGCGCAGGCTGGTGCGGCCGGGGTCATGCGAGTCGTAGGGGTGTGTGGTGGCCAGGTGGCGCACGGCCGCCTCCGACTGGATCTCGACGTAGTCCTCATAGTCGTCCACCGAGAACTTGGCCTTGGCCGCGTCGTCCACCTTGTAGACGACCACCGCGGCGATCTCGACCGGGTTGCCGTCGGCGTCGTTGACCTTGAGCTTGGCCGTCTCGAAGTTGCGGACCCTGAGCGTGATCGTGGTCTTGCTGGTGAACGGCAGCACCCACTGTAAGCCCGCGTCCTCGACCGTGCCGATGTAGCGGCCGAAGAACTGCACCACCTTCGCCTCGTTCGGGTTGACCACGGTGAACCCGCTGGCGACCAGCGCGAAGAGGACGATCCACCCGATGCCCAGAACCTGCGGCGAGCCGATGGCCGCTATGGCGGCGAGCACCAGCAGGACGAGGAGGACCAGGAAACCGTTCAGGCGGAAGGCGTATCGTTCCATCCCGACTCCTTGCTATCGAAGTGATATCACAATGATAGCCCGTCTACGCTTGGTCCGCGTGAACGGACCATCTCTGGCCACCGGCCAGCGCTCCCTGGGCGACCCCTCGATCACGTATCCGCTGTGGCCGCCGCTGACCCGCGGCTGTCCGACGACGAGCACCGCCTCGCTGGCCTACCCGGTCGAGGTCGACTACGACTACGCCCGGGTCAGCGCGACCCTGTTCGAGCAGGAGCCGGGCCCCGACCTCGCGCGCTGGTCGCCGCTGCTGCCGCCGCTGCACGCGCCCACGCTGGGCGAGGGCGGCACGCCGCTGATCCCGCTGGAAGGCGTGTACGTCAAGGACGAGTCGCGCAACCCCACCTGGTCGCACAAGGACCGGCTCAACCGGGTCGCCGTCAGCGCGGCCGTGGGCGCGGGGGCGCCCGGCGTGGTGGTGGCCTCGTCGGGCAACCACGGCGCCTCGGCCGCCGCGTACGCCGCCCGCGCCGGGCTGCCCGCCATCGTGCTGGCCTCGGCCGACGCGCCGCCCGCCGTCCATTCGCTGGTCCGCGCGTACGGGGCCAAGGTGCTCGCCGTGCCGGTCGAAACCCGCTGGCCGCTGATGCGCGAGATCGTGGACCGGCTCGGCTACCACCCGGTCAGCAACCTGACCGTCACCCACACCGGGCACCCGTTCGGGGCCGAGGGCTACAAGACGATCGCGTACGAGCTGTTCCTGCAGCTCGGCGGGGTGCCGGCGGCGGTGTTCGCGCCGACGGGCTACGCGGAGCTGCTGTACGGGGTCTGGAAGGGATTCACCGAGCTGCGCCGGCTCGGGCTGGCGGGCACGACGCCGCGCATGTTCTCCTGCGAGGCCGCCGCGGGCGGTCCCCACGCGCGGGCCATCGCCACGGGGGCGCCGGCCGCGATCGTCTCGCTCGGGCACACCGACGCGTACGGCATCGGCGGCTCGGTGGGCGGCCACCGGGGCGTACGGGCGGTGCGCGACAGCGGTGGTGAGGCGCTGCTGGTCACCGACGAGGAGATGCGGGCGGCGCAGCGGGCGCTGGCCAGGCAGGGGCTGTGGCAGGAGCTGTCGGGAGCGGCGGGGCTGGCCGCCTACCGCAGGCTGGGGCGGGACTTCGACGGGCCGGTGGTCTGCGTCGCCACGTCCAGCGGGTTCAAGGATGTGGGGGTGGGGTCGGAGACGGTCGAGGTGCTGACGAACCCGACCATGGACGACGTGCTGTGAGGTCGTCTGTGACGCGCGCTGTCGGCCTGTCCATGGCCCTGCGACGTGCGCTGAGGGCCGCTGCGGCGCCGCCGGGGCGAGGGCGGCGCGTCCGGGGTCACGCCTTCAGCCACACCCGGAGCGGGCCGATCGGGGTGAAGCCGTGCCGGGACGCGGGGGCCGGGTCGGTCTCGTAGCCGACCAACGGGCGGCCGGGGAACAGCTCGGTCGCCAGCGCCACCGTGCCCGACCAGGCGGCGTTCAGATCGCAGCCGAGGGCGAACACGTTCGACACACCTACGACACTGCCGCTCGCGTTGAGCGCGGACCCGCACACGATGTCGCCACCGATCCGGCCCGCCAGCACGGTGACCTCGCCCAGCAGCGGCGGCCGGAACAGGTTGCCGTCATCCGCCGGAAAACAGGCGCGCTCCCAGTCGCGGAGCGTACCCGCGTCGCGGACCGCCTCCCAGGCGATGACGTCCCCGGTTGCGGCCGGGGCGATGGCCACGCCGGCCGGGGCAGTGGCCTGACCGGTAGCCGCTGGGGTGAGGGCTTCGCCGGTCGCCGTGGGCGTGACGGCCTCGCCGGTCGCTCTGTGGGCGGGGCGATGGATCCACTGGGCCCCGAACAGCAGGTCCCACCCGGGCGGCGGCCGGAGCACGGCGAAGCTGTCCTTGACCGAGGCGCTCCGCTTCCCCTCGACCCCGGCCAGCAGGTCGGCCCACGTCGCCTCCGGGAAGAGGGTGATGGCGTCGGGGTAGTAGGTCGGGCTGACGCCGGGGTTGGTCCAGCTCAGCGCGCTGAACGTGCCGGGGGACCCGTGCGAGCGGCACACCGCGTCGCACCACTCGGCGTTGTTGCGCGCCGCCTCAAGCAGCCGGTCATCGGTCATCTCGGCTCCGTTCCACCTGGCTCGTCCGACGCGTCAAGACCGCCTCGCCAGTAGTCGGCCAACCACCGTTGCAGCGTACGGTAGGAGACGCCGCCCTCGTCATGGGCCGCGGCCAGCCGTACTCCCTCGCGCAGGTACACCGTGGCCGCCCACCACACCTGCGAGGGACACGATTACGGCGACATCGCGCCGCCCTTGGAGACGACGCGGGCGCGGCGGAGCGCTTCATACTCACGGTGACCGCTCCAATAGGGCAGACATGTCATACTTGCGCCCCGAATGAACGGTCTCGATGATGGGATCGGCCGAGAGGGGTCGTGTGGAGCTGCGCGACATTGAGATCTTTCTGACCCTTGCCGAGGAGCTGCACTTCGGCCGCGCGGCAGAGCGGCTGCGCGTCTCCGTGGCGGCGGTCAGCAAGGCGATCAAGAAGCAAGAGCGCAGTATCGGAACGGAGTTGTTCGCGCGGAACAGCCGCGCCGTCATGCTCACGCCCGCCGGCCAGCGGCTCCGCGATGACCTGCGCCCGATATACCAGAGGCTCCACGAGAGTCTGGGGCGGGCCAGGTCGGCCGCGCAGAACAAGACCGACGTGCTGCGGCTGGGCATGCTCAGCACCAACACCACCGAACTCCGTCCCCTCTTCGACGCGTTCATGGTCCGACAGCCCACCTGCGAGATCCAGCTCCGCTATGTCAGCTTCAGCGATCCCTTCGGCCCTCTGCGCGCGGCGGAGGCCGATGTTCTGCTCGCCTGGCTCCCGGTCGAGGAGCGCGACCTCACGGTGGGTCCGATCGTCTCCACCGAAGCGGCCTTCCTGGCCATGTCGGCCGGCCATCGGCTGGCCGGGCGACCCTGGGTGACTTACGAAGATCTGGGCGACGAGATCGTCATGGGCGGCGCCAAGCCCGGCTACTGGCGCGAAGCGCTCGTCCCCACCCGGACTCCAAGTGGACGCCCCATCCGGATCGGACCGATCGTCTCCACCGGAGAGGAGATGCTCCCCATCCTGGCCGCCGGCGAGGCTGTCTCACCCGTCTTCGGTCACTCCAGCCGTTACTATGCGCGACCCGATCTGGCCCATGTGCCCATTCGCGACGCGCCACCGCTGCGCTGGGCGCTCATCTGGAGTACCGCATCGGAGAATGACCTCATTCGTGCCTTCGCCCAGGCCGCTCGCGATGTCGGCGAACTGAAGTTCTAGCGCCGGTGAACACCCCGATAACGGTGTTCCGCACGGGCTGGTGTGCCGCGGCGATGCGGAGAACGATCTCATCCGCGCCCTCGCACGCGTGCTGCGCGAGCTGGGACCGCTGCCCGGTAGGGACCACTGCCCGGTTGGGACCGGTGCCCGGCTGAGACCGTCAACCGCGGGTTAACGACCGTTGCGATAGTCGCCGTTGATCCGCGGCACTGCCCGGCGTGATGCTTGATCCATCCAAAGAACACGCCCCGTCGGGAGGTAAATCGGGATATGTCATTTTCTGGTGGTGTGGCGTGAACATCGTCTCCTCCGCCATATCCCTGACCGTCACCGATCCGGCCGCTTCCAGCCGGTTCTTCACCAGCCATCTCGGCTTCCGCGAAATCCTGGTCGGCGAGGAGTTCATCGCGCTGGGCCGTGACGACGCGGCCGTCGACCTGATCCTGATGGAGCGCGACCCCGAGCGGCGGCGACCGGAACAGGGACTGGCGGACGCCATCGTGGTGTTCACGGTCACCGGCCTCGCCGCCGAGTACGAGCGGCTACGCCGCGAAGGCGCCACCATCACCATCCCGCTCCGGCGGGAGCCGTGGGGTGAGCTGCTGATGCGGCTCACCGACCCCAACGGCGTGGCGATCCAGCTCACCGAGTGGATCTCCCCGATCGCGGGCTGATCCCAGACTGGCCGACCTGGGCGTGTCGCTCACCGTCACCGGCATCACCTCCGACCATGTGCTGCCGTGTCAGCGGCCGCGTCAGGACGGCAACGGCCCGGTATCAGAGCGGTCGGCGATGGTGGACGCCATGAACGGTTCAGCGGTCACACTTCCGCGGCTCGGCCCACCGGGCCCAGCTCGCCGAAGCCGTAAGCGCCGCGCCGGGACCCGTCTGGCAGATCGAAACACTAAACGTAAGGAGATTCATGATGGAAAAAGGCAACAGCGGCTTCTCCGCTGCAGGGCTGCGCAGACTGCACGACATGCTGGCACGGCATGTCGAGTCCGGGAAGATTCCCGGGCTGGTCGCTCTGGTCAGCCGGGGCGGTGAGACGCACGTCGAAGCGGTCGGGACGATGCGTCATGACGGTGGCGCGCCGATGCGCCGGGACACGATCTTCCGGATGGCGTCGACGTCCAAACCGCTCACGGTCGCGCCGGTCATGGTCCTGCTCGATGAGTGCCGGCTGCGGCTGGACGACCCAGTACAGGAGTGGCTACCCGAACTCGCCGACCGGCAGGTGCTGAAGCGACCCGACAGCCCGCTGGACGACACCGTGCCGGCGCGGCGGCCGATCATCGTACGGGACCTGCTGACCTCCACGTTCGGGCTCGGCATGGATCTGACGGCGATGAGCTTTCCGATCATGGGCAGAGTTTTCGAGCTGGAGCTCACCGGCCATGGAGGGCCGGTGCCCGGCCCGGACGAGTGGATGCGCCGCCTCGGCACACTCCCGCTGATGCACCAGCCCGGAGAGCGCTGGCAGTACCACATCAGCATCGATGTGCTCGGCGTGCTCGTCGCCAGGGTCACCGGCCGGCCGTTCGAGGAGTTTCTACGCGAACGCATCCTTGACCCGCTGGGCATGAAAGACACCGGTCTCCACGTGCCCGCCGACAAGATCGACCGGCTGCCGCCCACCTACGCCCCCGATCCGGAGACCGGCGAGTTCACCGTATGGGACGAGGCCGAAGGGGGACGCTACAGCCAACCTCGGGAGTTCCAGTCGGCCGCCAACGACGTGGCCTCCACCGTCGACGACTACCACGCCTACTTCCAGATGCTGCTCAATCACGGTATGCACGGCGGCGAACGGATCCTGTCCCGGCCCGCCGTCGAGCTGATGACCACCAATCGCCTCACACCCGAGCAGAACGCCGCTCGAGACGACCTGGCCAAGAACAACGTCCATGTGTCGTTCGGCCAAGGGCAGCACGGCGGCTGGGGCATGGGGATGGCGGTGCGCACCTACCGCGGCGACTACGCACCCATCGGCCAGTTCGGCTGGGACGGCGGAACCGGCACCTCGACCTACGCCGACCCGGTCAACCAGCTCACCGGCATCCTGCTCACCCAGGTCGGGATGTCGGTCCCGGACCCGGCGCGGCTGATCCACGACTTCTGGACCACGACCTACCAGGCGCTCGACGACTGACACCGAGTCCGCCCCCGGTAGGACCGCCCGCAACCCACGACACCGAAGGACAAGCAACCATGAAAACGCAATCCCCACCAGCGACCAAGGTCTTCCGGCGAGTGGCGGTCACGGCGCTGGCGGCCGCGCTGCTCGCCGGGGTGGCCACGCCCGCCGTGGCCGGTAGCGTGGCCGTGCCGAAGGCCGCTGTCAGGCAGGATCGCCCGGAGCTGCAGCAGGCCACGCAGGCGTTCATCGACGCCGGTTTCGCCGGGGTGCAGGTGCGCGTGCACGATGAGCGAGGCCAGTGGGCCGGCAGCGCCGGGGTGAGCAAGCTGGGCCAGAGCGCCAAACCGCCGACGAACGGGCGGTTCTGGGCGGGCAGCGTCACCAAGACCTTCACCGCGACCCTGGTGCTCCAGCTGGTGGCCGAGGGCAAGATCGCCCTGGACGCCCCGGTGGCCGGCTACCTGCCCGAGCTCGGGCTGGACCAGCGGATCACCGTGCGGATGCTGCTGCAGCACACCAGCGGATTATTCAACTACACCGGCGAGTACTACGACGACGGGACGGTCGTGCCGGGGATCCCCGCTACGGGCGATGCGTGGCTGGACAACCGGTTCCACAGCTACCAGCCCGAAGAGCTGGTACGGCTCGCGCTGTCCAAGCCCGCGCGGTTCGAGCCGGGCACGGACCAGAACTACTCCAACACCAACTACACGCTGGCCCTGCTGCTGATCGAGAAGGTCACCGGCCACTCCTACGCCGAGGAGGCGCGGCGGCGCATCCTGCGGCCGCTCGGCCTGCGGGGCACCGTGGTGCCGGGCAACCGGACCGAGCTCCCCGGGCCGCACGCCCACGGCTACTACCGCTACGAGGAAGCCGGCCAGTGGAAGACGGTCGACATCTCCCGCCAGAACCTCTCCCTGCTGGCCGGCGCCGGTGACCTGATCTCGACCACCGAGGATCTCCACACGTTCATCTCCGCGCTGATGGGCGGCAAGCTCCTGCCGGCGCCGCTGCTGGCCGAGATGCGCAAGCCGTACGGGAAGTACAACTACGGCTTCGGGCTGTTCGTGCAGGACCTGGGCCCGAACTGCGGCACCGTCTACCAGCACAACGGCAGCCCGCCGCACGGCTACGGGGCGCTGATGTACAGCTCACCCGACGGCAGCAAGACCCTGACCGCCTCGGTGACCTGGGTGGACGAGGCCACCAGGGGCCCGGCGAAGGACTTCCAGAAGCTGGTGGACAAGCTCGTCAATGAAGTGTTCTGCGGCGGGCAGGGCGGGGCGGCCGACGAGGCGAAGCCGGCTCAGTAGGGGCCCCGGCGGCAGGGGTTACCTTGGGTTCGCGCGGCGGGTAGGGGCCGCGGTCAGCGGGTCCTCCGGCCAGGGGTGCCGGGGGTAGCGGCCGCGTAGCTCCGCGCGGACCGCACGGTAGCCCTCGCGCCAGAACGACGCAAGGTCCGCGGTGACCGCCACCGGGCGTCCGGCGGGGGAGAGCAGGTGTACGAGGAGCGGCACGCCCGCGATCCTCGGCGTCTCCGTCCAGCCGAACAACTCCTGCAGCTTGACCGCCAGCACCGGCTGCCCGCCCGAGTAGTCCACGCGGACGCGGGAGCCGCTGGGCACCGCGACGCGCTCGGGCGCCACCTCGTCCAGCCGCCGGCTCCACGGGATCAGCCGCTTCAGGGCGGTGGCCACGTCGATGCGCTCCAGGTCGGCGCGGCGGCGGGCGCGGGACAGCTCCGGCTCCAGCCAGCGTTCGGCGATCTCCGCCAGGTCGTCCATCGGGAGCCACGGGTCGCCGAGTTCGCGATGGCAGAACGCCAGGCGGTCCCTAAGGGCGGTGGCCTCCTTGGTCCAGGTGAGTACGTCCTCGGTGCGCAGGCCGTACAGGATGGCCTCGCGTACATCGGCGTTCTTGAGCGGGGCGGCGGAGAGCTCTATCGCGCCGAGCCGCTCGACGACGCGGGCGGACACGTCGCCGCGGCGCTCGCCCGGCGGGGTGCGCCAGGCGATCTCCTCCTCGGTGGTCACCGGGAACGCCAGCCTGGCGGTCTCCTCGTCGATCACCACGGCCTGGCGGATCCGGGCCGACGCCGAGCCGGTGGGACGGTCGGCCACCGCCACGGCCAGCCACTTCGCCTCGCCGAGCCTCGACCCCTCGGCCAACTGCGCCTGGGTGCCCGACGCCATCAGATATCCACCGCCCCGCCGCCGCGCCACCCGCTCAGGAAACGCCAACGCCACCGCCAGCCCGGCCAGGGCGTCGTCGGTCATCTCCCGTCCGTCCGGTGGTGGGGCCTGTCGGTCTGGTGGGGTGGGCCGGTCCTGGGATGGGGTGCTTCTGGTGAGGCGGCGGACCTCCTGGCGCCAGCGGGCCGTGAAGCCGTCGCGGCCGTGGCGGGCCGAGCGCCAGATCTCCACGAGGTCGTCACCCGCGTCGCGGGGGAGTTGGTCAGACAGGAGCGCCACCACCTCGGCGGCGCGCGGTCCGAGGTCGAGTAGCGCTCTGGCCAGGCGCGGGTGTACGCCGACCAGTGCCATTCGCCGTCCCCGCGCGGTCACTCGCCACATCATCCGGTCGGTGCCGTCGCCGGTCACGTGGTCGGTGATGTCGTCCGGCGCGTACGAGGGCGTGGTGGTGCCGGGGGCCGGTTCCAGGGCGCCCAGGGTGTGGAGGGTGCGGGTGGCGGCGGTCATCGCGGCGGGTGGTGGCGGGTCGAGCAGGGCGAGGCCCGAGGCGTCCGGGTCGCCCCAGCAGGCGGCCTGCAGCGCGAACCCCGTGAGGTCGGCCAGGGCGATCTCCGGCCGTGCGTGGTCGGCCAGCCGCTCGTGCTCCGCTGCCGTCCAGCACCGGTACACCGTGCCGGGAGCCTCCCGTCCGGCCCGTCCGGCGCGCTGGTCGGCCGACGCCTTCGAGACCCGTACGGTGGTGAGCGAGCCGAGCCCACGGGCGTGGTCGGTGCGCGGCTCCCTGGCCAGGCCCGAGTCCACCACCACCCGCACCCCCGGCACGGTCAGGCTCGACTCCGCCACCGACGTGGCCAGCACCACCCTGCGCCGCGACCCGGGCGACAGCACCGCGTCCTGAACCCGGGCCGGGGCCTGCCCGTGTACCTGAAGCACTTCGACGCCGCCCGAGGGCCCGCTACCTGTGGACCCGCCACCGGAGCGCCCTCCGCCCGAGAGCGGGCCGTCGGAGCGCCCGCCACCGGAAGGCCCGCCGCCCGAGGACCCGTCGCCGGAGAGCGCGTCGCCGAGCAGTGCGGCCACCCGGGCGATCTCGCCCGTGCCGGGCAGGAAGCACAGGATGTCGCCCTCCCGTTCCGCCAGCGCTTGCCGTACCACCTGGGCGACGTGCGAGAGCAGCGCGGGATCGACCCGGAGGCCGTGCGGCGGGGCGACCGGCCGTATCGGTGGCGTCCACACGATCTCGACGGGATGCGTCGCCCCCGACGCGCGCACGATCGGCGCGTCTCCGAGCAGGCGGGACCAGGGAGCGGCGTCCGCGGTGGCCGAGGCGGCGAGGAGGCGCAGGTCAGGCCGGAGTGTGTCCCTTACGTCGAGCAGGAAAGCGAGCGCGGTGTCGGCGTCGAGATGGCGTTCGTGGCATTCGTCGAGCATCACCACGTCCACCCCGGCCAGCTCCTGGTCGCGCTGGAGCCGCTGTAGAAGCACGCCGGTGGTGACGACCTCCACCAGGGGGTTCGCGCCGGTGTGCCGTTCGCCGCGGATCGTGTAGCTGACGCCCATCCGCTTGGCCGCCGCGCGTACGGCCAGTCGCCGCGGCTCCGCCACCAGCACCCGCAGCCCGGCCTCCGCCAGGGCGAGCGGGACGACGGTGGTCTTGCCCGTGCCGGGCGGTGAGGTCAGGACGGCCGCCCCCGCGCGGTCGAGCACACCGAGCAGCTCCGGCAGGACATGCCGGATGGGCAGCCCGTCAGACGGAAGCAGCCCAAAAGGGGGTAGCCCGTCAGACGGAGGCGAAGCGTCAGACGAGGACATGAGCCGCCGAAAGGATCGCGTCGAGCAGGCCGGGGAAGCGGGTGTCGAGGCCGTCGCGCCGCAGGCTGATGTACTTCAGCCGCCCCTCCTGCCTGGACATGATCACCCCGGCCTCGCGCAGCGTCCGGTAGTGGTGCGAGGCCGTCGACTTGTGGACGCCTAGGTCGTCGCACGCCTCGGTGCAGGTTATCTCGCCGCGGCTGGCCAGCCGGATGACGATCTCCATGCGTATGGGATCGGACAGCGCCCGCAACACCTCTGTGAGCTGGATGTCGGCAGTGGCCGGATGTGGAAGCAGGCGCATGGTCCGACCTTACCTCCGTCGCATTGTTTGACAACAATCCAACGATAGTCCAGTTTGATGGACATCAAACTGAAGGAGGCTCGGTGAGCAGTCGGCTCTACCCTCTCGCGCTCGGGAATTTCGCCGTCGGCACCGGCATGTTCGTCACCGCCGGGCTGCTGGCGCCCATTTCACATGATCTGCATATCTCGTTATCGGCGGCCGGCCAGCTGATGACCGTGTTCGCGCTGGCCTACGCGCTGCTGTCGCCGGTGCTGGCCGCCCTGACCGCGCGGTTGTCGCGTCGGCGGGTGCTGCTGATCGCGCTGGCCGTGTTCGTGCTGGGCAACACGTTGACCGCGCTGGCGCCCACGTACCCGCTGGTGATGGTCACCCGCGTGGTCGCGGCGGCGGGTGCGGCGATGTTCACGCCGACCGCCTCCGGCGTCGCCACGGCGCTGAGTTCGCCCGAACGTCGTGGTCGCGCGCTCGCGCTGGTGATGGGCGGCCTGAGCGTCGCGTCGGCGATCGGCGTGCCGTTGGGCACCTGGCTCGGGTCCGCGTTGAGCTGGCGGGCCACGATCTGGCTCGTGGTCGCGCTCGGTGTGCTCGGCCTCGTCGGGGTGGCCGCCGTGGTGCCCGATGTCATGATCGAGACCACGGGGCGGCTGGCCGAACGGTTCGCCCCGCTGGCCGACCGGCGGGTGCTGGCGGTGCTGGTGACTCAGCTGCTGATGTTCGCGGCCGGGTTCGCCGCCTACACCTATATCGGCTCGCTGTTCGACCTGCCGCTGCCGGCCGTGCTGTGGGCATGGGGGATCGGCGGGGTCGTGGGCAACCAGGTCGGCGGGCGGTTCACCGACAAGTTCGGGCCGCGGCGGATGGTGCTGATCGGCATGGCGGCCTCGACGGTGTTCCTGGCGCTCATCCCGGTCGCGAACCTCGCCCTGCCGGTCGCCCTGGTGTGGGCGCTGTGCTGGGGCGCGCTCGGGTGGGTGGTCGCGCCGGCGCAGCAGTACAGGACCGTCGCCGCCGTGCCGCACAACGTGCCGATCGGTCTCGGACTGCTGTCTTCGGCGCAGTACGTCGGGTTGTTCGTGGCGGGCATCACCGGAGGCCTGGCGCTCGACGGGTATGGCAGGCCGGGCGTAATCGTGCTGGCCACCGGGCTCGCGCTGCTGGCGCTGGTCTTCACACTGGTGACCTACCGGCCGGAGACGGTCAGCTCGTCGAGGGAGAGCGTGCCGGTCAGATAGCGCTGTACGTTGGGCGCCACCAGGGCCGCCACCCGGCCCACGGGCAGCGAGGCCAGCGGATCGACCTTGAGCACATAGCGGAACATGGCCATGCCGACCAGCTGCGACGCGGCGAGCAGCGCGCGGGTCTCGGCGTGGTCGCCGGGCAGCCGCTCGGCGAGCGGCCCGAGCAGATCCACCCGCGTGAGGTTCGTCACCAGGTCGGCTGCGGCCGGGGTGGCGGCGGCCGCCTGCAGGATGGCGGTCAGCCGCGGGCCGTGCGCGGGATGCTCCCAGAGCGACAGATATCTGGTCACCAGCCGCTCGCCTATGTGCTCCGGGTCGCCGTCGAGGGCCTCGGCCATCAGTCTGACCGGCATGCTGTGCTCGATCGCCGCGCGGAACAGCCCCTCCTTGCTCCCGAAGAAGTGCATCACCAGCGCCGGATCGACGCCCGCCGCGCGGGCCACGGCCCTGATCGTGGTCTGCCCGTAGCCCTGCGCGGTGAAGGCGGCGACCGCGGCCTCCAGGATCGAGGTCCTGGTCGGGGGGCTTCCCGGGCGCCTTCCGCGTTCTTCGGCCATGGGGCCATTCAACTACGGAAATTCATCTATGTAGAATTCGACGGCGATGAATTCAACAGTGATGAAGTCAACAGGCAGTGAATCTCTATGAAGAAGATCATCGGCGTGCTCGTCGGGGTCTCGTTGCTCGGCATGCTCTTCTCCGGATCGTTCCTCGGGACGTTCTTCGAGCCGGAGCCGCACGGGGTGCCAGTAGCGGTGGTCGGGCCGGACACGCTGGTGAACCAGCTGTCGGGGGCCATGGAAGACAACAAACCCGGCGGCTTCGACCTGCGGGAATACACCTCCGTCGACGTCGCCCACGAGGCCCTGCTCGGCCGGGAGGTGGACGCGGTCCTGGTCCCGCAAGAGGGCAGGCTCGTGGTGGCCAGCGCGGGCGGGCGCGCGGGCGCCGCCGCGATCACCGGGGCCTTCCAAGCCGCTGAGAAGGCACAGGGCCGGGCGCTGCGGGTGGAGGACGCGGTGCCGCTCGCCGCCGGTGACGTGGGCGGCACGTCCGGCATGTTCTACGTGCTCAGCCTGGTGCTGCCCGGCCTCGCGATGGCGCTGCTGCTCACGAAGGTCGCGCCCGGCCACGGCCCGGCTCTGCGGGTCGGGGTGATGGTGGCGGGCGCCCTGGTGGCGGCCTCGGTCAATGCCTGGCTCGCGGACGTGGTGCTCGGCGCCCTGCCCGGTAGATACGGCTGGCTGGTCGTGGTGTCGGCGGGGATCGTGCTGACCATCGGGCTGGTCGTCTCGGGCCTGCTCAAGACCGTCGGCACCGTGGGGTTGGTGCTGGCGGCGCTGCTGTTCATCCCGATCGGGCTACCGGCCAGCGGCGGCCCGATCGGGGCACGGTTCATTCCCGAGTGGTACGCCGCGATCGGCCGGTTCCTGCCGGTCGAACCGGGGAGCGAGGTGGTGCGCAACACCGTCTACTTCGACGGGGCCGCGCTGGGGACGCCGCTCGGGGTGCTGGCGGCGTGGGCGCTGCTCGGGGTCATCCTCCTGGCGCTGCCCCGCCGCCGTACGAGCTCCCACCAGGCGGCTCATCGCATCCGCCGGTGACGGATCAGCCCTGGGCGGGGATCCAGCCGAGGGTGACCGCGAGGATGACGAACAGCCCGAGCAGGATGCGATAGATGACGAACCCGGTGAAGCGGTGCTGGCTGATGTACTTCAGGAACCAGGCCACCGCCGCATATCCGACGATGAACGAGATGACCGTCGCCAGGATCGTCGGGCCCCAGGCCGGAGCCTTGTCCCCGCCGATCTGGACGATCTCCAGCAGGCCCGATGACAGGACCGCGGGGATGGCCAGCAGGAAGGAGTATTTGGCGGCGTCTTCGCGCCGATAGTCCAGCAGCAGGCCCGCCGTGATCGTGCCGCCGGAGCGGGAGACGCCGGGGATCAGCGCCAGCGCCTGCGCGAAGCCGTAGACGATGGCGTGCGTGAAGCTCAGGTGCTTCTCCAGCGTGAGCCTGTTGCGGGCGGTGTAGTCGGCGAACCAGAGGATGATGCCGAAGACGATCAGCGTGGTGCCCACCAGGCGCAGGTCGCGGAAGACCGTCTCGATCTGGTCCTTGAACACCAGGCCCAGGATGCCGATGGGCAGGGATCCGATGATCACATACCAGCCCATGCGGGCGGCGTAGTGGCTGCGCAGCTCGGGCGTCCACAGGGCGCGGGTCCAGGTGGAGATGATCTCCCAGATCTCTTTCCTGAAGTAGATCAGGACGGCCGTCTCGGTGCCGAGCTGGATCACCGCCGTGAACGCGGCGCCGGGATCCGGCCACTTGAAGAACGCGGACACCACGCGAATATGGGCGCTGGAGGAGATCGGTAGGAACTCCGTGAGGCCCTGAATCAGCCCCAGCACCGCCGCTTCGAACCAGCCGATCACGGCTACACCTTCCCCATACCCGCGTAAGTGACGAGGCGAGGCTAGCGGATACGGGGGCCCAGCAGTTGCTCGCGGAGCGAGGTCAGCTGGTGAGAATGCTCGACCGAACGGCTCTCGTCGAGCGAATCGAGCGCCAGCAGCAGCGCGTCGGCCACGATGATGCCGGTCAGCGGCTCGGCGCTGATGCCGGTGGGCGTGTGGGGAGCGGCGAGTACGGCGTCGACCCGGTCGGCGAAGGTGCCGCCCAGTTCGTCCGAGATGAGGATCACGCCGGCGCCCACCGCGTGCGCGCGGTCGATCAGGACAGTGAGCTCCCTGAGCTTGCGGCCGGGCTGGAAGATGACCACGGCCTCGCCGTGCTGGAGCGAGAGCAGGTCGTCGGCCAGCGCGAAGCCGGTGGCCGAGACCGCGCGGGCCCGGTGACCACGACGGCCCAGCTTGAGCGCGAAATAGCGGGCCGACGGCTCGGAGGCGCCCGCGCCGTAGACGAGCACCGCGCTCGCTGGGGCCATCACCTCGATCGCGCGCTGGAACGCCTCGGCGTCATAGAGCCGGCGGCAATGGTCGAGGCGCTCGCGGGCCTCGTCGAACACCCGGTCCCAGATCGCCGACAGGTCGTGGCCGACATGGCTGATGCGCTGCCGCATGCGTACGTCGGGCGCCACGGCCGAGGTGAACTCACCGGCGAGCGCCCGCTTCAGCCCCGGCAGCCCGCCGAAGCCGAGCCGCTGCATGGTGCGGATCACGGTGGCGTTGCTCGTGCCGGAGGCCGTGCCCAGCTCCTGCGCGCTGGAGAAGAGGATCTGCTCGGGCGCAGCGGAGATCAAGAACTGGCACACGGCTCGCTCGGCGGGAGACAGCTCGTCCCAGAGCTGCTTCACCGTGCTCCTGAGCTGCTCGATCGGACTGTGTGAATTTTCCATTACGAACCTTGACTCCTGTGTAGCGCTCATTACTCTTTCCTGGAAACGACCGCTACGGACTCGTTGCCTCACTGAAATGAACGTTACAGGCATCGGCCGGTCCAAGGAGCACCATTGAGCCTCACTTCCCTGCCCCTCGTCGAGATCGCCGGAGGTCCGCGAGAACGCGGGCGTCAGTACGGCGAGCAGGCCCGCGAACGGATCCACCGCGCGCTGGCCTTCTACGCCGAGGCGTTCGCCCACTCCAGCGGCCTGGATTGGCCACAGGTGACGCAGCGGGCGGCGCGCTGGGTGGAGCCGAGCAAGGCGTTCGCCCCCGACCTGGTCGAGGAGATGGAGGGCATCGCGGAGGGCGCCGGCGTCGAGTTCCTCGACATCGTCGCGCTGAACGCCCGCGGGGAGATCATCTACGACACCACGTTCAACTCCATGGAGCCGGACGGGTGCACCTCCTTCGCCCTGATGGAGCAGGCGTCCGGCGACGGACACGTCTACGCGGGCCAGAACTGGGACTGGCGGGCCGGCGTGGCCGACACGGTCATGGTGCTCAGGGTGGTTCAGCCGGGCAAGCCCACCGTGATCATGCACGTCGAGGCGGGCCAGGTCGGGCGGCAGGGGGCCAACTCGGCGGGCATCGCGCTCAACGCCAACGGGCTCGGCGGGCGCTTCGACGACGCGATCGGCGTGCCGCAGACGCTGATCAGGCGCCGGGTCCTCGACAGCGCCGACCTCAACTCGGCGCTGGAGGCGCTGACCAAGTCGCGGGCCCACATCGCCAGCAACGCGCTGGTCACCCACCGCGCCGGCTTCGCGATCGACCTGGAGACCACGCCCGGCGCCGTCGGCTGGATGTATCCCACCGACGGGCTGCTCGTGCACGGCAACCACTACCAGGCGTTCATGCCGCCCCAGCTCGCCGCCACCTACCGCCCCGGCTCGGCCGACTCGCTGTTCCGGGTGCCGCGCGCGGAGGGCGGGCTGCGCGCCGTACGCCACGCGTCCGGCAGCGACGAGGCGCGCAAGCTGATCAGGCACGCCATGTCCGACCACCTCGGCTACCCCGAGTCGCTCTGCACCCACCCGGACCAGAGCCAGCCCCCTGTCAAGCAGTGGGCCACCCTGCTGTCGAACTGCGTCGACCTCACCACGGGCGACTACTTCATCGCCGCCGGCACGCCCTGCGACCACGAGTACGAGCGCGTGCCCTGGAACCTCTACGACGGACCGCACGGAGAAGAGACGTTGTGAAGAAGACACTCGCTGTGGCCGGGCTGCTCGGTCTCACCGCCGCGTGCGGCGGCCCGGCCGCCACGACCAAGGCGCCCGACCCGGCCAAGCTCACGCTGGTGAACCAGACGGCCAAGGCGACCGGCGCGCTCGACTCGGCCACCTGGCTGCTCGACGAGGAACCGGGCACGCTGGACATGGACATCGACGGCAACACCGACAACCGCACGATCCTGGCCAACGTCTGCGAGCGGCTCATGCAGACGCAGCCCGACATGACGGTCAAGCCGTGGCTGGCCGAGAAGGTCGACCAGCCCGACCCCAAGACCATGGTCATGACCCTGCGCAAGGACGCCACCTTCCACGACGGCTCGCCGGTCACCGCCGAGGACGTCGTGTGGAGCCTGAAGCGGCATTCGGGCGAGGGCATGGACGAGTCCGACGAGTTCGAGGACGTCGAGTCGATCAGCAAGTCCGGCGAGGGCCAGGTCACGATCGCGTTCAAGAAGCCGAACGCCCTTTTCGTCCAGGCCATGGCGGGCGGCGGCGGCATCGTGCTGAACCAGAAGGTCGTGGACAAGCTCGGCAAGGAGTACGGGACGCCGGGCAACCCGGACGCCTGCAGCGGTCCGTACCAGGTGAAGGACTGGAAGTCGGGCACCGAGCTGTCCATCGAGCGCTATGACGCCTACTGGAACAAGGACGTCAAGCCGCTCACCAAGACGGTGACCTTCAAATGGGCCGGCGACACCGCGCTGGTCAACAGCCTGACGACGGGTGCGGCCGACGGCGCCTACCTCTCCGACACCGGCCCGGCGGTCGCGCTGCAGGCTAACCAGGCGGTCAATGTCGCTTATGGGCCCACCACGCGGGTGTTCGTGCTGCTGCCCACCGACCGCGGCGTGATGAAGGACCCGAAGATCCGCCGGGCGCTGTCGCTGGCGGTCGACCGGGCGGGCATCGCCAAGTCCGGGTTCGCCGGGCTGGCCAGGCCGTGGAAGGTGCCGGTGGGCGCGGGCGCCTGGTCGTACGAGAAGCAGGCGTTCCAGACGGCCTACGACCAGTTGTCCGGCGCGCCCGAGACGCCGTCGCTCGACGAGGCCAAGAAGCTGGTCCAGGAGGCCGGCACGCCCAAGGAGCCGATCGTGGTGGCCACCAACGGGGACGAGACCCGTACGGTGATCGCCAACGCGGTCGTCGACGCGGCCAAGAAGATCGGGCTCACCGCGCAGATCAAGACCGTGCCGCCGTCGGAGTTCGGCAGCTTCTACACCGACAAGTCGCTGCGCGCCCAGGTCGACCTGGTGCCCGACGACTGGTACATCACCAAGTCCGACCCGATCGGCTTCTACGACAACGGCCTGACGGGCTCGGCCAACAACTGGGTCGGCTTCAGCTCGCCCGAATACGACGCGCTCGTCGCCAAGGCGCTGGCGAGCACGGACGACGCCCAGCGCGCCAAGGACGTCATCGACCTGCAGCAGCGGTTCACGGCCGACATGGTGTGGATCTCGCTCGTCGAGGTGCCGTCCGCGGTCGTGCTCGGCGGCAAGGTGACCGGCCCGCCCGCCTCCCAGGTCTACATGGGCTACCCATGGGCCGCCGACCTCGGGGCCAAGGGCTGAGCATGGTCCGCAAGCTGACGGGGGTTCTGGCGACGCTGCTGGTCACCTCGTTCGTCATCTTCGGGGCGTCGTACGCGGCGCCCGGCGACCCGGTGACGTTCCTGGCGGGCGGCAAGGAGAACCTGACGCCCGAATACCTGGCGGCCGTCCGCGCGCAGTACCACCTGGACGACCCGTTCCTCGTCCAGTTCGGGCGCTGGCTCGGCGACGCGGTGACGGGCGATCTGGGCCGGTCCACGCAGTACAACGACCAGGTGGGCGACCTGCTGGCGGCGCGGTTGCCGAGCACGCTCGGGCTGGTCGCCTACGCGGCCGTGCTGTTCGTGGTGTTCGGCATCGCGCTGGGCATGCTGGCGGCGGTACGCGGCGGACGGACCGACGCGGCGGTGGTGGCGGGCACGACGTTCGCCACCTCCGTGCCGCCGTTCGTGGTGGCCACCGTGCTGATCTCGCTGTTCGGCGTCCGGCTCGGCTGGTTCCCCGTCATGGGCGGCGGCTCACTCTGGCACCTGACCCTGCCGGCCGTGACGCTGGCGCTCGGCGCGCTGGCGATCATCAGCCGGGTCACCAGGCAGGCCATGGTCGAACAGCGCGAACTCGACCACGTGACCGTCGCCCGCGCCTCCGGGCTGTCCGAGCGGCTGATCGTGGTCAGGCACGTCTTCCGTGGCGCGCTGGGCCCGATCGTGACCATGTGCGGGCTGGTGACCGCCGGGATGCTCGCCGGGACGGTGACCGTGGAGACCGCGTTCGGCCTCAGCGGCATCGGCTCGCTGCTGGTCAACGCGATCAACACGCACGACTTCCCCGTGACGCAGGCGGTGCTGCTGCTCATGGTCACCGCCTACATCGTGGTGACCACGCTGGTGGAGCTGGTCCAGCCGCTGATCGACCCCCGAGCAAGGAGGCGGGCATGACTGCCGTTGCCACGCTGTCCCCGCGACCGGTCCGGCCGCTCGGCTACCTGCTCGCCACCGCGTTCCTCGGCCTGGTCGTGGTCGGCGCGGTGTGCGCGCCACTGGTCACGCCGTTCGAGCCGGACGCGGTCGACTTCGGCGCCTCGCTCGCGCCGGTCTCGCCCGAGCACCTGCTCGGCGCCGACCAGTCGGGCCGCGACCTGCTCACCCGCATCCTGTACGGCGCCCGCACCTCGCTGGTCGGCCCGCTGCTGCTGCTCGCCATCGCCTCGGCCCTCGGCGTCGCCCTGGGCACGCTGGCCGCCTGGCACCGGGGCTGGGTCGACGCGGTGGTGTCCAGGGTGACCGACGTGATGTACGCCTTCCCCGGGCTGCTGTCCGTGGTGCTGATCGTGGCCGTCTTCGGCAACGGCATGACCACGGCGGTCATCGCGCTGGGCCTGGCCTACGCGCCGACGATCGCCAAGTACACCAGGAGCGTCGCGCTGGCCGAGTGCGGCAAGCCGTACATCGACGCCTATCGGGTGCAGGGCATGGGCGGGCTGGCGATCTGCGTGCGCCACCTGGTGCCGAACATGGGGCGCTCGATCGTCGGCTACCTCGTGGTGCTGTTCGGCGAGGGGCTGATGAGCCTGGCCACGCTGAGCTTCCTGGGGTTCGGCGCGCAGCCCCCGTCGTCCGACTGGGGCCTCATGGTCAAGGAGGGGCAGCCGGCGATCGTACAGGGCGCCTTCCTGCCCGTGCTGGTGCCCGGCGCGGCCATCGCCCTGGTGGTCGTGTCGTTCAACGTGATCGGCGTACGGCTCGCCGACCGCATGGGCGTGAGGGGAATCTGATGCTGCTCTCCGTGGAGGACCTCACTATCGAGGCGGGCGGCCGACGGCCGATCCTGCGCGAGGTGTCGCTGAGCGTCGGCAAGGGCGAGGTCGTCGGCCTGGTCGGCGAGTCCGGCTCGGGCAAGTCCACGATCGCCCGCGCGGTGCTGCGCCTGCTGCCGCAGGGGGCGCGGGTGTCGGGCCGGGTGCTGGTCTCCGGCGACGACGTGCTCTCGATGGGCCCCGCGGCGCTCAGGGACCTGCGAGCCGCCCAGGTGTCGATGATCTACCAGGATCCGCGCTCGTCGCTCAACCCGGTACGCCGGATCGGCGACTTCCTCACCGAACGCATGGTGCTCACGCTGGGCCGGTCCAAGGCCGAGGCCCGTACGCGGGCGCTGGAGCTGCTGGCCGCCGTCGGCCTGCGCGACCCCGAGCGGTGCGTGCGGCAGTATCCGCACGAGCTGTCCGGCGGCATGCTCCAGCGCGTGGTCATCGCCGCCGCGCTGGCCGCCGACCCGGCCCTGCTCCTGGCCGACGAGGCGACCAGCGCGCTCGACGTCACCACCCAGGCCGAGACGCTCGCGCTGCTGCGCCGGATCCAGGCCGAACGGGAGCTCGGCATGCTGTTCATCACGCACGACCTGCACCTGGCCGCCGCCTACTGCGACCGGGTGCACGTGCTGTACGCCGGCGCCGTGGTGGAGTCGCGGCCGGCCAAGGAGCTGTTCGCGGACCCGCGGCACCCGTACACGGCCGGGCTGCTCGCCTGCACACCCGAGCTCGGCGACCCGCGCCCGATCCGCCCCATTCCGGGCCGGCCGCCGTCGCTCGACGACGCGTTCACCGGCTGCCCGTTCGCGCCGCGCTGCCCGCACGCCACCGGCGACTGCGACGCCTGGCAGCCGCGGCCCCTGACCGTCGCGGGCGGCTCGGCCGCCTGCCGCCTCGTGGAGGCCCGATGACCGCCGTCCACGGCCTGATGCCGCCCGTACGAGACCTGGGGGAGACCTGATGCTGGTCGTTGAGAAGCTCAGCAAGTCCTTCCAGGGCACCGTGGCCGCCGACGAGGTCTCCTTCGAGCTGGCGCCGGGCGGCTCGCTCGGGCTGGTCGGCGAGTCCGGCTCCGGCAAGACCACGATCGCCCGCATGCTCGTCGGCCTGGTCACCCCCGACTCCGGCACGATCACCGTGGCCGGCCGCGCCCGCGGCCCGAAGGAGCGCGGCAGGGCGGCCAGGCTGCGCCGGGCCCGCGAGATCCAGATGGTCTTCCAGGACCCCTACCTCTCGCTGGACCCCCGGCTGACAGCGACCGAATGCCTGCACACCTCGCTCCGCCTGCACGGCAAGCCGCCCGCCCGCGCCGCCGAGCTGCTCGACCAGGTGGGCCTGGGCAGCCGCGAGGCCGGCGCGCGCCCGCACCAGCTGAGCGGCGGCCAGCGACAGCGCCTCGCCATCGCCAGGGCGCTCGCGGTCGAGCCCTCGGTGCTGGTGCTCGACGAGGCCGTGGCCGCGCTCGACGTGTCCATCCAGGCCCAGATCCTGGAGCTGCTGGCCCAGGTACGTCGCGACGCGGGCGTGGCCCTGCTGTTCGTCAGCCACGACCTGGCCGTGGTCCGTCACCTGTGCGAGGAGACGCTGGTGCTGCATCGGGGGGTGGTCGTGGAGCGGGGCCCGGTCGAGCGGGTGCTGGCCGAGCCCGAGCACCCCTACACGCGCCTGCTGCTGGCCTCGGTGCCCGGCCCCGGCTGGGATCCGGCCAAAGTGGTGCGTTGAGCGCACAGCGTCAACGCACGGTCCAGGTCGCCTTGTTCGCTGTGGCGTAGTCGGTGAAGTCCCTGGCGGGCCGGCCGAGCGCCTGGTGGACGCCGTCGGCGAGGTGCGCGTTGCGGCCGTCCAGGACCTCGGCGAACAGCCCGTTCAGCCCCTCGATCTCGTTCTCCGGCACGCCCTGCTCGCGGGCCCCGGCCGCGAACTCCTCGGCCGTCACCGGCACGTAGACGATGTCCCGGCCCGTCGCCTTGGACAGCTCGGCGGCCACGTCCGCGAAGGTGAGCAGCCTCGGCCCGGTCAGCTCGTACAGCTTGCCGCCGTGGCCCTTCTGGGTCAGCGCCGCGACCACGACGTCCGCGATGTCGTCCACGTCCACGAACGGCTCGGGCACGTCCGCGATCGGCAGCGCGATCACCCCTTCGAGAACCGGGTCCAGCAGGTAGCCCTCGCTGAAGTTCTGCATGAACCAGCTACACCGCACGATCGTCCAGTCGGCCCCGGACGACTGGACGACCCGCTCGGCCGCCTCGGCCATCGGCTCGCCCCGGCCGGAGAGCAGGACCAGCCGGGTGACGCCGCCGGCCACGGCGAGCGAGGTGAAGGCGTCGATGTCTTCCAGGGCGCCGGGGAAGGCGAGGTCGGGGTAGTAGGTCACGTACACGGAGTCGACGCCGTCCAGCGCGGGCGCCCACGTGGATCGGTCGGTCCAGTCGAAGGACGGTCGCGCGGAGCGGGAGCCGATCCGCCACGGGTGGTCGAGAACGGTGAGCCTGTTCGCCACGCGGCGGCCGGTCTTGCCCGTGCCGCCCAGCACCAAAGTTGTCATGGCTCAAGTAAGCCGCCGAAGCCTGAGACTCTCCATGGTTGAGAAGCGCAATCCCATATGCGATCGTCTAAGCCATGGACCAGCTAGCCGCCCTGCTCGACGGTCCGCGGGCAAGAGGCGCCTTCATGCTCCGCTGCCTGCTCGATCCGCCCTGGTCGCTGCGCATCCAGGACGAGGCCCCGCTCACGGTGGTGGTGATGGTGCGCGGCGAGGCGTGGGTGGTGCCCGATGAGGGGGACGTCGTCCAGCTGTGTCCCGGGGAGGTGGCGATCATTCGCGGGCCCAAGCCGTACACGGTGGCCGACAGCCCCGCCACGCCGCCGCAGATCGTCATCCACCCCGGCCAGCACTGCACCACGGTCGATGGAGTGTCGCTCGCCCAGGCCATGGACCTGGGCGTACGCACCTGGGGCAACGCCGTGGACGGCGAGACCGTGATGATCACCTGCGCCTACCTCATGGAGGGAGAGGTGAGCAGGCGGCTGCTGGAGGCGCTGCCCACGCTGCTGGTCCAGCGGGGCGACCCGCTCGTCCCGCTGCTGGGCGCCGAGATCGTCAAGGACCAGCCGGGTCAGGAGGCGGTCCTCGACCGGCTGCTCGACCTGCTGCTCATCTCCGTGCTGCGGTCGTGGTTCGCCACCCACGAGGCGCCGGCCTGGTATCGGGCGCAGAGCGATCCGGTGGTGGGCCGGGCCATGCGGATGCTGCACAACAACCCGGCCCACCCGTGGACGGTCGCCGCGCTGGCCGCGCAGGTGGGCGTCTCGCGGGCCTCGCTGGCCAGGCGCTTCACCGAGCTGGTCGGCGAGCCGCCCATGGCATTCCTGACCGGCTGGCGGCTGGCGCTGGCCGCCGACCTGCTGCGCGAACCCGACGCGACGGTCGGCTCGGTGGCCAGGCAGGTCGGCTACGGCAGCCCGTTCGCGCTCAGCGCGGCCTTCAAGCGGGTACGCGGCGTCAGCCCGCAGGAGCACCGGGGGGCCGTCCGGTGAGACCGCAGCCCACAGGGGCACCGGGCGGTCCGGGGAGGCCGCTGCTGCTGATCGACGTCGACGGGGTGCTCAACCCGTTCAGCCGGCCCACGCCCGACTTCCGCCGCTACCACTGCACGGTCGGCGACCAGGTCTACACCGTGCAGCTCAACGCCAGGCACGGCACCAGGCTGCTGGAGCTGGCCCTGGTCACCGGGGCCGAGCTGGTCTGGGCGACGACCTGGGAGGAGCACGCCAACGAGTGGATCGGGCCCCGGCTCGGCCTGCCCGAGCTGCCCGTCATCCCCATGGGACCGGACCAGGGGGGTTTGTACGGGGAAATGTTTAAAACCCCGCACGTAGCCGCTTATGTCGGTCGCAGGCCGTTCGTATGGTTCGACGACCAGGTATGGCTGGAGGACGAGGAATACCTCAGGGGCACTCAGGGTCTCGATGATTTCCTGCTCATTCATGTTGATCCAAGAAAGGGTCTGACCAGCCAACACCTCGCCCAGGCGCACGAGTGGCTGACCCTCTCAGGGTTTTCTCAGGGTGCCTAGTGGGATATCTCCAGCCTGGACATCCGTTTTCCAGGTAGGTGCAACCACACGGAGGAAACGATGTACCGCTCACGAGAGCACAGAATCCTGGCCGGCGTCTGCGGCGGTCTCGCCGACAAGATGGGCCTGCCCCCCACCCTCGTCCGGATCCTCTGGCTGCTGCTGTCGCTCATCCCCGGACCGCTCTGGGTGGTCTACGTGGCCATGTGGATCCTCGTCCCCGAGGAGCCGAAGCGCTACTAGACGTCCTATCCTGGGACGCATGAGGGCTAGGCCGCTGACACTCGTCCAGGATGAGCTCGTCGACTACGACAAGGCGATGGAGCGCATGACCGACCTCGTCGGTGAGCGCCAACGAGACGAGCGGCCGGACACGCTCTGGCTGCTGAGCCACCCGTCGGTCTACACGGTCGGGCGCCGCACGCCGGTGACCCACCTGCCGGACCCGTCGCGCGGCATCCCCGTGGTCGAGACCGGTCGCGGGGGCCAGCTCACCTACCACGGTCCCGGCCAGCTCGTCGGCTACCTCATCGTCAAGCTGGGCGAGGAGGAGGGCATCGTCGACTACGTACGGGAAGTGGAGCTCCGGCTGGTCGAGGCCCTGGGCGCGCTGGGGCTGCCCGCGGAGCGCCGCGACACCCCGCCCGGCTCCGAGCTGCTGACCGGCGTCTGGACCTCCGAGACGGGGCGCAAGGTCGCCTCCATCGGGATGCGGCAGAGCCGTGGCGTCACCAGCCACGGCTTCGCGCTCAACGTCGACGGCGACCTGGAGCCGTGGCACTGGGCCGTCGCCTGCGGCATGCCCGACGTGGACATGACCTCGCTCAAGAGAGAGCTGGAGGCCACGTCCATGGACACCGTCCGCGCGGCCGTGGCCACGGCTTTCGAGGCGTCTTAGGGCATCGGGAGTTCGTCGATGGTCCGGCGGGGCCCGGTGAACCAGTGCTTGGCCGACAGCTTCCACCACAGGGCGATGCCGAGCAGCACGACCCCGACCAGGACCGGCGCGTAGTTCACGTCCGTCCAGGTGAAGTTCTCGTTTCCGGGGATCGCCGAGGGCTTGATCGGCATGATGAAGTAGATCGAGATGATCACGATCTCAATGCAGGCGATCCAGCACATGACCCGATATTTCCGGCCAAGGGTCCACGGGCCGGGCCGGAAGCTGTCGCCCATGCGCAGCCGCAGCCAGATCGGGATGAGGAACGCCAGGTAGAGCCCGATGACCGCGATCGACACGACGGCCAGGAAGGCCACCGGAGTGGTCGAGCCGGGCGGCGCCCAGAGCGCGGGCAGCGTGATCAGCGCGGCCACCACGCAGCCGGCGAGGATCGCGTTGACCGGCGTCCGGTTGCGGTCGACCTTCGACCACAGCCGCCAGCCCGGCACGGCACCGTCTCGTGAGAACGCGTAGGTCATCCGCGACATCGAGGTCACGCAGCTCATCCCGCAGAAGAACTGGCCGATCGTGGAGATCGCGAAGACCGCGGTGGCCAGCGGCGAGGAGAGCGCGGTCTCGAAGATGGCGCCCACGAAGCCGCCCTGCTTGTTGATCTCGTCCACGTTCGTCGCGGCGAACAGGAAGGCCAGCAGCAGGATCCAGCCGCCGATCGCCGAGTAGAAGATCGACTGCCAGAGCCCGCGGGCGGCCGCCGTGGAGGCGCCCTGCGTCTCTTCCGACACGTGCGCACAGGCGTCGAAGCCGGTGATCGTGTACTGGGTGAGCAGGAAGCCCAGCGGCAGCACGTAGAACCAGAACGGTATGCCGCCCTCGCCGTTACCGAAGCCGGAGTTGTTGATGGTGTCGGTGAAGACGAAGCCGACCGTCTGG
Source organism: Nonomuraea sp. CA-143628 (assembly GCF_050942315.1). Lineage (NCBI taxonomy): Bacteria > Bacillati > Actinomycetota > Actinomycetes > Streptosporangiales > Streptosporangiaceae > Nonomuraea > Nonomuraea sp. CA-143628. Next base: position 12,625,673 of record NZ_CP192072.1, on the reverse strand, counting down.
TGGTGGCTCGGCGCGAAGATCAGGATCGCCACCACGATCGCGGCACCCGCCACGTGCCACCAGACCGAGACGTTCTGCAGCATGGAGATGAGCCGGTGGCTGTAGATGTTGATCAGCGCGTGCAGCACCAGAATGATCACGAACAGCAGGAAGGCGTTCCCGAGCGAGGCTTCCCAGCCGCCGCCGGTGAGCCGGTTGATGGTGATGTTCAGGAACGTCGCGCAGCCGTAGTCCACCGAAGCGGTGACCGCGATGAGTCCGATCAGGTTGAGCCAGCCGGTGAACCAGCCGTGGATCGGCTTGCCCATGGTGGCGGCCCACCAGTAGATGCCGCCCGCCGTCGGGTACGCCGAGACCAGCTCCGACATGCAGAGGCCGATGATCAGGATGAAGACGGAGATCAGCGGCCAGCCCCAGGAGATGGCGATGGGACCGCCGTTGTTCCAGGCCTGGCCGAAGGTGGTGAAGCAGCCGGCCAGGATCGAGATGATGGAGAAGGAGATGGCGAAGTTGGAGAAACCGCTCCAGGTCCTTGACAGCTCCTGTTTGTAACCGAGCTCGGCGAGGCGCCTGGAATCCTCTTCTGTGGTCATTGAGGTCTCCTTGGGGGGATGCGCGGCGGAGGACTCTCTGGATTTGGTCTATCTCTAGACCATTTCCATCCCACAGGCAAGGCGTTACAGCGGAGTTTCGACCTGGTAAGGAGCGTTCTTTACCTAAATATCGCTATATGAGCGGCGAACCGTCATATGCGCAGCACAAGCCACGGCGGCGCCCACGACGTACCAGAACAGGTCCGGCGGGTTGAACGTGCTGCCCAGCAGCGGCCGCAGCAGCGGCGGGATCTCCCAGAGCTGGGCGAACTCAATCGCCCAGCTCAGCGCGGCCGACCCCAGCGCGGCCCACACCGGCCGGACCCGCGGCAGGACGAGCACGATGAGCAGGTAGATCAGGACCGTGTAGAGCGCGTCGCCCGCGTACTTGGCGAACGGTCCGTCCCACAGCAGCCGCACCCCCAGCCCGGCCACGACGGTGACGACAGCGGCGGCGAGCGCGAGCCAGCGAGACATTTGGCTCACGTTAGTAGCATCGGCCTACATGAGCGCGACGATGGTGGTCAAGGACCTTGCGGCGGGGCACGGCGAGCGGATTCTGTTCTCGAACCTGGATCTGGTGGTGGCCCCCGGCGACGTCATCGGGCTCGTCGGGGCCAACGGCGCCGGGAAGTCCACGCTGCTGCGCCTGCTGGCCGGGATCGACCGGCCCGAGCAGGGCTCCATACGCCTCAGCCCGGCCACGGCCACGGTCGGCCACCTGCCGCAGGAGCCGGAGCGCCGCCCCGGTGAGACGGTCGGGCGGTTCCTGAGCAGGCGCACCGGCGTGGAGCAGGCGCAGCGGGAGCTCGACGACGCCACCCAGGGCCTGGTCGAGGAGCGGCCGGGCGCCGACGACGCCTACAGCGTCGCGCTGGAGCGCTGGCTCGCGCTCGGCGGCGCCGACCTGGAGGATCGCGCGGCGGAGATCGGGCTGCCGGTGGGCATGGACCAGCCCATGACCTCGCTGTCGGGCGGCCAGGCGGCCCGCGCGGGGCTGGCCTCGCTGCTGCTCAGCCGCTATGACCTGTTCCTGCTCGACGAGCCGACCAACGACCTCGACCTCGACGGGCTCGACCGGCTGGAAGGATTCGTCCAGGGCCTGCGAGCCGGCACGGTGGTGGTCAGCCACGACCGGGAGTTCCTGGCCAGGACCGTCACCAAGGTGCTGGAGCTGGACCTGGCCCAGCAGCAGATCCATCTGTACGGCGGCGGCTACCAGGCCTACCTCGACGAGCGCGAAGTGGCCAGAAGGCACGCCCGCGAGCGGTACGAGGAGTACGCCGACACCCGCGCCCAGCTGGAGTCCCGCGCCCGGACGCAGCGGGCCTGGATGGAGAAGGGCGTCAAGAACGCCCGGCGCAAGGCGACCGACAACGACAAGATCGGCCGCAACACGCGCATCGAGACGACGGAGAAGCAGGCCGCCAAGGCCCGCCAGACGGAGAAGCTCATCGAGCGCATGGACGTGGTCGAGGAGCCGCGCAAGGAGTGGGAGCTGCGGATGGAGATCGCCGCCGCGCCGCGCTCCGGCGCGGTGGTGGCCACGCTGCGCGGTGCGGTGGTCAGGCGGGGCGCGTTCACGCTCGGCCCGGTCGACCTGGAGATCGGCTGGGCCGAGCGGGTGGCGATCACCGGGTCCAACGGCTCGGGCAAGACGACGCTGCTGGCCGCGCTGCTCGGCCGCACCCCGCTCGACGAGGGGCACGCCACGCTCGGGCCCGGCGTGGTGGTCGGCGAGGTGGATCAGGTCAGAGGGCTGTTCGAGGGCGGGGAGCCGCTGCTCGACGCGTTCGGCGCGCAGACGCCGGAGCTGCCGCCCGCCGAGGTGCGGACGCTGCTGGCGAAGTTCGGGCTGCGGGCCGCGCATGTGCTGCGGCCCGCCGACACGCTGTCGCCCGGCGAGCGTACCCGCGCGGCGCTGGCGTTGTTGCAGGCCAGAGGCGTTAATCTGCTGGTGCTGGACGAGCCGACGAACCATCTCGACCTGCCCGCGATCGAGCAGCTGGAGTCGGCTCTGTCGAGCTATCCTGGCACGTTGCTGCTGGTCACCCACGATCGGCGGATGCTCGACGCGGTGCACGTCGATCGCCGCCTGAGTGTGAGCGACGGGACGGTCCTTGAGCGCGGCTGAAAATTTACACCGCTCAAGGAAACGAAGGTGAAACAATTTTCCGGCACTCGTTGACACGCAGTGTTCGTATGGTGTGCCTTTCTCTACACAGGACACCCCCGCCTGAAGGTGAGGCACAATGAGGAAATGGTTCGCACGCCTGGCTCTGCTGGGCGTAGCGGTATTAGTCGCAGGTCAGGGCCAGGCGGCCCAAGCCGCGGAACCGGCAGCGGGGAAGAAGATCGTCCGCATCGGCGCCACGCAGTCGATGGACTCGATGAACCCCTTCCTGGCGGTCAGGCTGGTCTCGTCGGCGGTCCAGCGCGAGATGTACAGCTTCCTGACCACGCCCGACCCCAAGACGCTGCAGCCCAGCCCGGACCTGGCCGAGTCGTGGACGACCTCGCCCGACGGGCTCACGTGGGTCTTCAAGATCCGCAGCACCAAGTGGTCCGACGGTCAGCCGGTCACCGCCGAGGACGCGGCCTGGACCTTCAACAAGGTCATGACGGACGACGCGGCCAAGACCGCCAACGGTCCGGCCGTGGAGAACTTCGAGAGCGTCACCGCCAACGGCCAGGAACTGACCATCAAGACCAAGGCGCCGCAGGCGTCCATGCTGGAGAACCCGATCCCGATCATGCCCAAGCATGTCTGGGAGAAGGTCACCGACATGGCCAAGTACGAGGCCGACGTCTACCCGGCCGTGGGCAGCGGGCCGTACATCGCGGTCGAGCACAAGAAGGACCAGTTCGTCAAGCTCAAGGCCAACCCCGACTACTGGCGGGGCAAGCCCAAGGTCGACGAGCTGCAGTTCATCTTCTATGACAACCCGCAGGCCGCCATCGCCGGTCTGAAGAAGGGTGACATCGACCTGATCGGCCGCATGACGCCGCCGGACTTCGAGTCGATCAAGGGCGACCCCAACATCGAGCAGTGGAACACCCAGGGCCGCCGCGCGGCGTACCTGGAGGTCAACCCCGGCGCCACCACCACGGACAACAAGCCTGTCGGCGACGGTCACCCCGCGCTGAAGGACCCGAAGGTGCGCACCGCGCTGCACTATGCGATCGACAAGCAGAAGCTGGCCGACGAGGTGCAGAGCGGCCTGGCCAAGCCCGCCGACGGTTCGATCATCCCGCCGATGTACAAGGAGTTCTTCTGGGAGGCCACGGGCGACCAGAAGGTCACCTATGACGTCGCCAAGGCCAACAAGATCCTCGACGACGCCGGTTACAAGAAGGGCGCCGACGGCGTCCGTACGATGCCCGACGGCAAGAGGAAGCTGGAGTTCCGCTTCAGCATCCACACCGACACCCCGATCGAGGACAAGCTCGCCGAATACCTGACGGGCTTCTTCAAGGAGATCGGCGTCACGCTGACCACGGTGAAGCTCGACTCCAGCAAGTTCTCCGAGCAGACGGGCGTCACGGGCCTGTACGACATCGCGATCAGCGGCTGGTCGGTCAACCCCGACCCCGAGGAGGTCCTGGCCACGCACCTGTGCAGCCGCCGGCCCACCCCGGCGGGCGAGGGCGGCGGCACCGAGTCGTTCTACTGCGACCCGACCTTCGAGAAGCTCTACCAGGAGCAGCTCAAGGAGCTCGACCGGGCCAAGCGCGTCGAGATCATCAAGAAGATGCAGGAGCGCCTCTACACCGACGCTCCGGTGATCGCGATCTACTACCCGAACGACCTTGAGGGCTACCGCAAGGACCGCATCACCAGCATCACCCCGGTCCCCGAGGACAAGGGCCTGCTCTACGGCGGCAGCAGCGGCTACCCGTTCTACGCCATGGACGTCAAGGCCACCGGCGGCACCAGTGCGGCCGGCAGCGACGGCGGCTCCAACACCGGCCTCATCGCCGGCGTGGTCGGCGGCGTGGTGGTCATCGGACTCGTGGCCTTCCTCTTGACCCGGCGTCGCAAGAGCGTCGCCGACGAGCGCGAATGACCACACCGCTCGAAGCAGCGGAGCCCGCCGTCCAGGCGGCGGGCTCCGGTGATGACCGCCCCGCCTACCGCGGCACGCTGAAGTACGCGCTGTCGAAGGTCGGCGGGGCGTTGTTCAGCATCGCGATGGTGATCGTCGGCACGTTCTTCGTGTTCCGGCTGCTGCCCGGCGACCCCGTGCGCAACCTGGCGCAGGGCCGCAACATGACCCCGACGCAGCTCGCCCTGGAACGGCACCGGCTCGGCCTGGACAAGTCGCTGATCGACCAGTTCTTCGACTTCGTCGGCAAGACGCTCCACCTCGACCTGGGTACCTCCTACGAGTACAACCGGCCGGTCCTCAGCCTCATCGGCGAGCGGTTCCCCGCGACGCTGCTGCTCGCGGGCGGGGGCTTGGTCATCGCGGTCGGACTCGGGATCTGGCAGGGCCAGCGGGCCGGATGGCGGCGCGGCAGCCGCTTCGACCAGGTCTCCACGGGCGTCTCGCTGGTGCTGTGGTCCATGCCGACGTTCTGGCTGGGGCTGCTCCTGCTCATGGTGTTCGGCGTCGGGATCGGCCCGATTCCCGGCATTTTCCCGACCCGGGGCATCGAGAGCGTGGACGCGCCCGACGGCTTCGCCTACGTGCTCGACGTCGGCATGCACATGGTGCTGCCGTGCCTGACCCTCGTGGCCGTGGTCTACGCCCAATACCTGCTGGTCATGCGCTCGTCGCTGCTGGAGGAGGTCAGCCAGGACTACGTGAACGTGGCTCGCGCCAAGGGCCTGCGCGACGACGAGGTGCGCCGCCGCCACGCGGTCCCCAACGCGCTGCTGCCGACGGTGACGCTGGTCTTCCTGCGTATCGGCTTCGTGGTCAGCGGCGCGGTCACCGTCGAGACGATCTACAGCTGGCCGGGGCTCGGGCAGCTGTTCTACGAGGCGGTCAGAGTGCCTGACTTCACACTCATGCAGGGCACGTTCATGCTGATCACGGTGGCCGTGATCCTCATGAACACGCTGGCCGACGTGGTCTACCACATCATCGACCCGAGGGTGAGGTCGGCATGACCGCCGTGGCCACGTCTCGCAGGCGTCTGGCGCTCGGCCGCTTCTGGGGGAGTTTCCGCCAGGAGCGGGCCGGGATGGCCGGGCTGGTGGTGCTCGTCACCGCGGTCCTTCTGGCACTGGTCGCGCCGCTGTTCATCGATGACGGCGTGACCAGCGTGGTGAGCGGCACGAGCGACGAGTTCGCGGCGCCCAGCCTCGCGGAGCCGTTCGGCACCGACGAGTCCGGCCGGTCCATCCTGCTGATGGTCTGGTGGGGCTCGCGTACCTCGCTGCTCATCGGCTTCCTCGCCGCCCTGCTGAGCATCGTGATCGGCACGGTCATCGGCATCGCCGCCGGGCACTTCCGCGGCTGGATCGGGGCCGCGCTCATGCGGGTCACCGACTGGTTCCTGGTGCTGCCCTCGCTGATCACGGCGCTGGTGCTGGCGGCCATCCTGGGCGGCAGCACGGCCACGATCATCGTGGCCATCGGCATCACCACCTGGCCGTCAACCGCCCGGCTGATCAGGTCTCAGACACTGTCCGTCGAGGCCAGGCCGTACATCGAGCGGTCCAAGGCGCTCGGCGGCGGGCACTGGCACATCACCACGCGGCACGTGCTGCCGAACGTGGCGCCGCTGCTGCTGGCCAGCACCACGCTGGAGGTCGCCAGCGCGATCGTCACCGAATCCACGCTGGCCTTCCTCGGTGTCAGCTCGAACAAGACCTCCTGGGGCACGATGCTGCGCGCGTCCTACGACTTCAACGCTCCCGCCGAAGGTGCCTGGTGGTACATCCTCATTCCCGGCCTCTGCATCCTGGCCGTCGTCATGGCGTTCACGCTGGTGGGACGCGCGCTGGAGGCCGTGCTCAACCCGCGACTCAGGAAGGCGGGCGCATGACTCTCCTCGAACTCGACGACCTCACGGTGACCTACCGGATCGCCTCCGGCGAGGTGCCCGCCGTACGGGGAGTGTCGCTGAAACTGGAGTCGGGCGCGGCGCTCGGGGTAGCCGGTGAGTCGGGATCCGGCAAGTCGACTCTGGCCATGGCGCTGCTGCGGCTCCTGCCCCGCGACGCCCGCGTCGGCGGCCGGATCCTGCTCGACGGCGAGGACATCCTGGCCATGAAATGGGGCCGCATGCGCGCGGTCCGCTGGGCCGAGGCGTCGATCGTCTTCCAGGGCGCCCAGCACGGCCTCAACCCGGTCCGCAAGATCGGCGACCAGGTCGCCGAGCCGCTGCTGGTGCACAACCTGGCCAAACCCGACCAGGCTGGCAAACGGGTCGCCGAACTGCTCGAACAGGTCGGCCTGCCCGCCTGGCGGGCCCGCAGCTACCCGCACGAGCTGTCCGGCGGCCAGCGGCAGCGCGTGATGATCGCGATGGCCCTGGCCTGCTCGCCCCGGCTGATCATCGCCGACGAGCCGACGACCGCGCTCGACGTGATGGTCCAGGCCCAGGTCCTGACGTTGATCAAGGAGCTGATCGCCGAGCGGAACATCTCGCTGATCATGATCTCGCACGACCTGTCGGTGCTCGCCGACGTCTGCGGGCAGCTCGCGGTCATGTACGCGGGCCGCGTCGTGGAGCACGGCCCGTCGCGCGAGGTGTTCCACGAGGCCAAGCACCCCTACACGCGGGCACTGGCGGCGGCCTTCCCCACGGTCGGCGACCCGGTGTCGCGGCTGGCGCCCAAGGGCCTCGGCGGCGATCCGCCGGACCCGATGGACCTGCCCACCGGCTGCGCGTTCCATCCGCGCTGCCCGGTGGCGCTGGAGGAGTGCGCGACCCTCGATGTCGGGCTCTGGCCCGCGGGCGACAGCCGTACCGCTGCCTGCGTGCACGTACGGGCGAAGGAGGAGGCCTCATGACCGAGACGGAGACGTCCTCGGAGACCGTCGCCACGGGGCACCAAACCCTGCTGGAGGCCCGTGACCTGCACGTGGAGTTCCCGTCGCGCGGGCGGCGGGCCCGCGCGGTCGACGGGGTGAACCTGGCGATCGGCGCCGGTGAGATCGTGGCCCTCGTCGGTGAGTCCGGCTGCGGCAAGACCACGCTGGCGCGCACGCTGATGGGCCTGGAACGGCCCACTTCGGGGTCGGTCGTCTATGACGGTAAGGAGCTGGACTACCGCTCCAAGGCGCTCAAGGCGTACCGGAAGGCCGTGCAGCTGGTCCTCCAGGACCCGATGGGCTCGCTGAACCCGCGGCACACCGTCTACGAGGCGGTCGCCGAAGGACCGCGCATCCACGGCCTGTCCGGCGAGCGGGAGATCGTGGCCGAGGCGCTGTCCAGGGCCGGGCTGCGGCCTCCTGAGCGGTTCTTCCTGCGCTACCCGCACGAGCTGTCGGGCGGTCAGCGTCAGCGTGTGGTCATCGCCGGCGCGCTGGCCCTCAACCCGAAGGTCCTGGTCGCCGACGAGCCGGTGGCCTCGCTGGACGCCTCGGTGCGGGGCGAGATCCTCGCGCTGCTGCTCCGGCTCCGCACGGACCTGGGCCTGTCGGCTTTGGTCGTCACCCATGACCTCGGGCTGGCCTGGAACATCGCCGACCGGGTCGCGGTCATGTACCTCGGCCGGATCGTCGAGGCGGGGCCGGTCGAGCAGGTGCTGACCGCGCCGCGCCATCCGTACACGCAGGCCCTGCTGTCGGTGCTGCCGGAGTCGCCCGAGCGGATCGTGCTGACCGGTGAGGCGCCGGACCCGACGCGGATCCCGGGTGGCTGCCGCTTCCACGCCCGCTGCCAGGTGCTCGCCTCCGGCAAGGCGGCCGAGGCGGGGGTGGACGCCAAGTGCAGGTCGCAGCAGCTCGACATCCTGCCCGCCACACCGGCCGCGCGGGCGGCCTGCCATTACGCGGAGCTCAGCGCTTGAATGCCGTGGCGTGCTCGGCGGCCCACTCGGCGAAGGAACGCGGTGCCCGGCCGGTGACCTGCTCGACGGTCGGGACCACCGTGTAGCCGATCTCCGGGGTGTTGCCGAGCGCGCCGATGAGGAACTCGATCGTCTCCGCGCCCATGCCGTCGGCGCGCCACTTGGCGCGGGCCTCGGCCTCGGAGAGCTCAACGAAGCGGATCTCCTGGCCGACGGCTTCGCTGAGGATGCGCACCTTCTCCGTGGTGGTGACGGCCTGCGGCCCGGTCAGCGTGTACGACTTCCCCGCGTGGCCATCGCTCGTCAGCACGGTGGCCGCCACCGCGGCGATGTCACGCTCGTGCACCATGGCGCTGAGCCGGCCGCCGAACGGCTCCCTGATGGCGCCCTCGGCCTTGATCGTCTGGGCCCACCACTGCAACGTGTTGGACATGAACTCGACCGGCGTCAGCAGCGTCCACTCCAGCTCACTGGCGGCCAGGGCCTGCTCAAGCGGGCCGTCGGCGCGCCCGCCCAGAACGGTGACCTTGCGCACGCCCGACTTGACGGCCAGCTCCACGATCTGCTCGCCGGTCTTCAGTGGCGCGTAGTCGTCGCCGGCGAAGTTGATGAGGTGAACGGCCTCGACGCCCTCGAAGGCGGTCGTGAGGCTGCCCGGCTCGGCCAGGTCCCCGGCGACGACCTCCACGCCCTCGGGCAGGTCGGCCTTGGCCGGGTCGCGGGTCAGGGCACGCACCTGGTGCCCGGTCCGGGTGAGCTCGTCGACGATGAGGCGGCCGACGGTTCCGGTGGCACCGGTGACGAGGATCGTCATGACAGGCTCCTTCTGGCATTTATTCGGAACGGAACGTTCGATTCCTAATCTATCAGAACGGAACGCTTTATTCCACATAGTTCTTCAGCGTGATGGCCGTCGCGGCGCGGGCCATGGGCCCGGCGATCCGGTCGATCATCCGGTCGCGGCCGGGCAGGTGGGGGAGCAGCCTGATCATCCTGGTCTGGAACCAGATGACCGCGCGTGAGGGCAGCACCATACCTTTGACGTTGGCCGGGCCCAGCTTCTGGTTGGCCTCCACGAAGGCGCGCATCTCCTGCTCGTAGCCGTCCACGCCGCCGCCGGAGGCCAGCTCACCGGCCAGCACGTACGCCCCCACCAGGGCGAGGCTGGTGCCCTGGCCCGACGCCGGCGAGGCGCAGTAGGCGGCGTCGCCGACCAGCACGACCCGGCCCTTGGACCAGCGGTCCATGTGGATCTGGCTGACGGAGTCGAAGTAGAAGTCCGTCGACCCGCGCACGGCCTCCAGCAGCGCGGGCACCTCCCACTCGACCCCGGCCATGGCCTGGGCGAGCAACTCCTTCTGCTGGTCCGGGTCGCGGCGGTCGTAGGCGAGCGGCTGCGACGACCACATGAACAGCGCCTTGGCGTTGCTGTCCTGCTTGGTGCTGTAGACGTTCGCGGTCCGGCCGGGGGCGGCGTGGACCGCCTCTTCGCGGTCGAGGCCCAGGCGGTTGGGGACCGTACAGATCGAGATGTAGTAGCCGAGATCGCGCACGAACGCCGACTCCGCGCCGAAGACCAGTCCGCGCGTGTTGGAGTGCATCCCGTCGGCCCCGACGACCAGGTCGAACCGCCGCGGCGCCGACCGCTCGAACGTCACCGTCCCGTCCTCGGCGATGCCGGTGATCGAGTCGTCGAAGAGGTATTCCACGTCGTCGCGGGTCAGGTCGTAGAGAAGCTCGTTGAGGTCGCCGCGCATGATCTCGGCGTCGGCGCCCTCGCGCCCGCCGAACAGGTCGGCGTCCATCTCCGCGATCCGTCGGCCCTTGCCGTCGTAGTGCGTCGCGATCCGCATGTCGGTGCTCCTGGCGCGGACCGCGTCGAGCAGGCCCATCCGCTCGACCACGTCGAGCGCCACGCCGCGGATGTCGACCTTGTAGCCACCCTCGCGGATCGAGGGCGCCCGCTCCACCACGGTGGGGGTGAAGCCGTGCCGCCGCAGCCAGTAAGCCGTCGCGGTGCCGGCGATGCTCGCGCCGGAGATCAGGATGTTCGTCATGTCTCGAAAAGTACACACGTCTCAGACGCTTGTCTAGTACGGATTTCTGAGACGATCGTGTTAGACTCTGGGCATGGGAAACCGTGAAGACCTGCTGGCCGGGGCCAAGCGCTGCCTGATCGAGAAGGGCTACTCGCGCACGACGGCGCGCGACATCGCCACGGCCTCCGGAGTGAGCCTGGCGGGCATCGGCTATCACTTCAGGTCGAAGGACGCGCTGATGAACGAGGTGCTGTTCGAGGTGATGCGGGAGTGGGGCGACGACCTGGCGGCGACGCTGGCCGCCGACGTCAAGGCCAACACGGAGCCGCTCGAACGCTTCGAGGCGGCATGGGACCGGGTGATCGAGTCATTCGAGCGGCTGCGGCCGCTCTGGGTCACCCAGTTCGAGCTGCTGGGCCAGATCGACCACCTGCCGGAGGTCCGGGAGCAGCTCGTGGCCGGGATCCAGGAGGGGCGTCAGGGGCTCGCGGAGTTGTTCGAGGGCATCGACCCGGCGGCGGAGCCGGAGCGGGCGCGGCTGGTCGGCACGTTTTATCAGGCCATGCTGACGGGGTTCCTGTCACAGTGGCTGATCGATCCCGGCAGCGCGCTGTCGGGCCGCGAGGTGGTCGCGGCCCTGCGCATGGTCCAGAGGTAGTTGTGGCGGGCCCTGGTCAGAAGGCGCTGATCGTGGCGGGCGCCCGCTCGGCCCTGCTCAGCGTGCGGATCACCGCCGTCGCGCCATGACGGTGTACGGCCAGCCGCGCCAGCAGCTCGACGACCGGCTCGACGACCGAGGACGGCAGCTCGGGAGTCTCCACACCCACACTGGCGGCCAGGTCGTCGGAGTGTACGACCAGCTCCATCAGGCGGGTGAGCAGGAGGTCGTCGAACCGGAGCGACCAGCCCGACCAGGGCAGATACACCACCTTGTCGCTGGGCTGCGCGGGCAGGGCGACCCGCTGCCGGTCGAAGAGCTCGCCCGCCTTGGCGGCCAGCGCCACCGGGCCGTCGGCGGCGGCCACCTCACCGGCCCGCCGGATGCCCACGTTGCTCTCGTGGTCGAGGCCCGCCTGCACCCACGGCGACCTGGTGAAGTGCTCGATCAGCGGGATCGGCTCACCGATCGGTCCGCCGTCGTCGAGCAGGCTGTCGACCCGGACGATCTGGTGGGCCAGGTGCGCGGCCAGGCCGGCCACGCTGAACTCGGTCAACGCGCTCGGCTTCTCCCACGCGGCGGCCACGGCCGGCTCACGCAGCAGTGCGACCGCGGACGACGCGGCGACCAGATAGGACTCCCTGATCTCCCCCATGTCCCGCCTTTCCCCGTTTTCTGGTGGTGACCCGGCAAAGACTATCCGGGGTGGTGTTCTGATCGTCAGCCGAGGGCACGCTTGATCGCCGCCCTGATGAAGACCCTGGCCAGGGTTCCGCGCCTGAACCGGCTCAGGAACGGTTGCGGCAGGCCGTACCTGCGGGCCCGGATGTCCGCCACCACGTTCATCGGCGCACCGAGCTCGGCCAGCACGTCCAGGGCCTCCCGCTTGGTGATCAGCCGCCCGTCCCGCAAGGTGACCGTCGCTCTCGCCACGGTGATCATCCCGAGATCCACCCAGATGTCCCGCAGCCACAGCTCGCGCTCGCGCGTCTTGGCCAGCCAGAAATCCTGGAGATCCGTCCGGATGAATTCGCTCAGCTCCTCGTCCGACACCGTCGGCAGCAGGCCCGCGGGCGGCTCGCCGTACAGTTCAAGGGCGCCCGAGTGCAGCTCACGACGGGTCACCGGGGTGACCGGCCGCTCGTACAGCTCCTGGTGCGCCCAGGTCACATGGTCGGTCGCGAAGTCGCTCAGCCGGTGTTTGGGCATGTAGGAGCAGTGCAGATGCTCGGCGAGCGGCAGCACGATCTCCTCGTGCAGCTTGGCCAGCCGTTGCCGCTGCTCCTCGGTGAGGTCCGTCTCGACCACCGCGATGAGATCGAGATCGCTCTTGCCCGGCTGGTAGTCACCCGCCGCGAGCGACCCGTGCGCCCACAGGGCGACCAGGGGTACGGCCGGCCTGATGTCGTGGAGGAAACGGGTTAGCAGAAGATCGGTTGGCGCATGCATGATGGCCACTATGGTCGACAGGAGACGCGACGGAAAAGTGGCCCTGGTCACCGGTGTGGGGCGCACTGTCGGCATCGGCGCCGGCATCGCCCGCAGGCTGGCGGCCGCGGGCTGGGACATCGCCTACACGTACTGGACCCCGTACGACGAGCGCATGTCCTGGGGCGCCGAGCCGGGGGCGGCCGACGCGATCGGCGAAAGCCTCGCCGGGCGCGGCGCGGCGATCGAGGCCGACCTGACGGACGCCGACTCCCCCGCACGGATCTTCGACGAGGCCGAACGCCGGCTGGGCAATGTCACCGCCCTGGTGATGTGCCACTGCGAATCAGTCGCCTCCGGCCTGCTCGACACCACCCTCGCCAGCTTCGACCGCCACTTCGCCGTCAACGCGCGGGCCACCTGGCTGCTGGTCCGCGAGTACGGCCGCCGCTTCTCGGGCGCCCACGGGACCGGCCGGATCATCGGCCTCACCAGCGACCACACGGTCGGCAACCTGCCCTACGGCGCGAGCAAAGGCGCCCTGGACCGCATCGTCCTGGCCGCCGCCCGCGAGCTGGCCCACCTCGGCGTCAGCGCCAACGTCATCAATCCCGGACCGGTGGACACCGGCTGGATGTCGGACGAGGCCCGGGAGAGCCTCCTCCGCCAGACCCCGCTCAACCGCCTCGGCACGCCCAAGGAGACCGCCGACTTGGTCGACTTCCTGTGCTCCCCGCAGGGCCAGTGGATCAACGGCCAACTGCTGATGAGCAACGGCGGCTTCGCCTAGAGCGGTGTCCACGACGGACCGTCATCTTCCGCGCCTCCGTGGGGACGTCTGTCCTCACGACGGACTGTCTTCTTCCGCTCCCCTCGGAGGGGTATCTGTCCCGATGGACCGTGTCGCTCTTCTCCCCCCGGAGGGGGTATCTGTCCTGAGGGACCTCAGCCCGCGACGGACCGTCTCCCTCTTCTCCCCCCGGAGGGGGTATCTCTCCCGAGAGACCTCAGCCACCACGGACCGTCACAGGGGCTGAGGCGGTCACCACACTAGAGCGCGTGGCCACCCGCCACCTGGAGAACCTGACCGGTGATCCACCGAGCCTGGTGCGAGGCGAGGAACACGACGGCGTCGGCGATGTCGGCGGGCTCGCCCACCCGCCCCAGCGGCACGATCTCGCCGACCCGCGCGCACATCTCGGCGTCCATCCAGCCGGTCTGCACCGGCCCAGGAGCCACCGCGTTGACCCGGATGCCGGCCGCACCGAGGTCGAGCGCGGCCGCCCGCGTAAGGGCCTCCAGCGCCGCCTTGGACGTCCCGTACCCGATCTGACCGGGGAAGGCGCGCGCGGCGTCCGTGGAGACGTTCACCACGCACGGCTCGCGGCCGTCCCGCCGCCGGTTCGCCAGTTCGGAGACGAGCAGCGCGGGGGCGATCGCGTTGACCTCGTAGTGGCGGCGCAGGCCGTCGGCGGTGAGGGCGCCGAAGGTGTCCGGGCTTTCGCAGTGCGCGGCGTTGTTCACCAGCACGTCGACCGGCCCCAGCAGCCGCTCGACCGTGTCGAACAGCTGCCGCGCCGCCTCCGGCTCACGTAGATCGGCGGGTACGGCCACCGCGTCGCGGAGCTCGGCGGCCAGCGCCTCGGCGACGTCCCTGGCGGGGGTGACGTGCTCCCAGGTGACGCCCGGAGGAGCGGTTCTCCCGCTGAAGTAGTGCACCGCCACCCGCGCCCCCTCAGCCGAGAAGGCACGCGCGACCGCCGCGCCGATCCCTCTGCTGGCGCCGGTGACGAGAACGATCCGACCGGCGAGCTTCGTATCGATCATCCGAGCAGCATGTCGTGATAGATCCACAATTGCGAGAAGCCCACGTGATGACCTTTTGTCACGGCGCGCTGAACAGCGCGCTCACCGACTCCCCGTCGTGGATCCGCCGCATCGCCTCGGCCAGCGCCGGGGCGATGGACAGGACCGTGAGCTTGTCCGTGGGCTTGGGCACGGGCACGGTGTTGGTGCAGACGATCTCCTCGACCTCGGGCAGCGCGCTCAGACGCTCGATCGACCCGGCCGCGAACAGCCCATGCGTGCACGCCACGCGTACGGAGTTGACGCCACGCTCGCGCAGCCGGTCGAGCAGCTCGATGACGGTGGTGCCTTTGGCGATCTCGTCGTCCAGGATGATCACGTCCTTGCCCTTGACCTCGCCGATCACCGAGCTGATCACCACCCGGTCGTCGCTGAAGCGCTGCTTGGCCCCCATCGCCACGTCGGCGCCGAGCAGCCGGGCGAAGTGCGCGGCCTCCTTGGCGTTGCCCAGGTCGGGGGAGACGACGACGGTGTTGGACAGGTCGTACTGGCGGAAATGGGCGGCCAGCTCGCGCAGCGCGTGCAGGTGGTCGACGGGCACGCTGAAGAACCCGTGCACCTGTGGCGAGTGCAGCGTCATCGTCAGCACCCGCCCGGCGCCCGCCGTCACCAGCAGGTCCGCCACCAGCCTGGCCCCCATGGAGATGCGCGGCGCGTCCTTTTTGTCGCTCCGGGCAAAAGCGTAATGGGGCATCACCACGGTCGTCCTGGCGGCGGACGCCCCACGGGCCGCGTCGAGCATCAGCAGCAGCTCGACCAGGTTCTCCTGTACGGGCGGGACCAGCGGCTGGATGATGAAGACGTCGCGTTCTCTGCAGTTGGCCTGGAGCTGGACCTCCAGCACGTCGTTGGCGAAGCGGTTGACCTTGACCGGGTGGAGCGGGGTGCCCAGGTGGGAGCAGATCTCCTCAGCCAGGTCGGGGTGGGCACTGCCGCTGAATACCGTGATGTCTCGCACGATTCCGAAAGGATAGCTTCACGGGCTCAGGTAATGGTGCACCAGGGCGGGTTCACCGGCCGCGTTGCGCCATCGGGCCCGGGAGGTGGCGACGCGCTGCCAGCCGTACCTCTCGTAGGCGGCGATGGCCGCCCGGCCCTCGGCGGAGACCTCCAGCGTGAGACGTCCGTCCGCGTCGGCGAGGGCGGTGTCCAGCAGACGGGCGGCGAGCCCGTCACGCCGGGCGGACGGCGTGACGAACAGGCGGGTCACGGACGCGCGGACGGGCGTGCCGACCAGCTCGGCCACCCGCGACTCGACCTGAGCGAGCCCGACATGACCGACTATGACGCCCTGCTCGTCCAGGGCGATCCAGGCTCGGAGCAGGTCGCCGGGCGTGAGCCAGCGGTGCGGATCGTCGGGCCAGTCCACGGGGTACCGGTCGGCGGCCTGAACCTCGGCCAGCGCCCGCACGCACGCGTCGAGATCGTCGGGAGTTCTGAGCCGGATCATCGTTGGAGCGCCGCCATCGTGAGGGGGTTGGTGAGTCGGGTCATCGTACGGAAGCCTCGAAGTCGGGTCATCGTTCGAGCGCCGCGACCGTGAGGGAGTCGAGGTCGGGGACGACCTTCCAGGCGAGCGCCAGCGCGTCGGGGGCGGGCGGATAACGGGGATGGGGCACGGCGATCACCCGCATCCCGGCCGCGTGCGCCGAGCGCAGGCCGTTGCTCGAATCCTCCACCGCCACGCACCCGCGCGGATCGACCCCCAGCTTGGCGGTCGCCTCCAGGTAGCCGTCGGGGGCGGGCTTGCCGCGCGGTACCTCCTCGGTGGAGACAGTGACGGCGAAGCAGTCACGGAAGTCGGCCGCGTCCAGCACCACCTCGATCAACGCACGCGGCGAGGAGCTGGCCAGGCCCAGCGTGAGGTCCGCCGCCAGGCGCCGCACCGCCTCGGGCGCCCCCTTCATCAGCGGTACGCCGTGCCGGTAGCGCTCGGCCATCTGGTCCACCACGCCGCGCGCGATCTCGTCCGGAGGCAGCGCCACACCGAGTTCGTGCAGGTAGGCAGCCCATTCCTGGGTGCTCATCCCCATGAGCCTGGACTGGGTGTCCTCCTGCCAGGTGCCGCCGTGTTCGGCGACGAACGCCCGCCGCACCTCCTCCCAGACCGGCTCGGAGTCGACGAGTACGCCGTCGAGGTCGAACACGCACGCTTCCACGGAACCCCCTAGCGGGCTTTGTCGGGATTGCCCATTAACGAGGATATGCGTTGACCGGTTCTCGGGAATGGGCCTGGGCATGGCCGACCTTCCACTCCACGATTCCAACGACTTCGAGGCGGCGGCGGATCGCGGCTTCATCGCGAAGTTCAGCCCGGCGGTGGTCAGCGCCGCCGACAGCAAGGTCATCTGGGACGGCGAGTCGGCCGCCTTCCTGGAGCAGGAGTGCCCCGGCAGCGCGCATCCCAGCCTGTGGCGGCAGGCGCGGCTCTCCGCCAGGCAGGGGCTGTACGAGGTGACGGACGGCGTCTACCAGGTGCGCGGGTTCGACCTGTCGAACATGTCGATCGTCGAGGGCGACTCCGGTGTGATCATCATCGACCCGCTCATCTCCACCGAGTGCGCCGCCGCGGCGCTGCGCCTCTACCGAGCCCATCGCGGCGCCCGGCCCGTGACCGGGGTGATCTACACGCATCCGCACGTCGACCACTTCGGCGGCGTGCGCGGCGTCACCGGCGGCGGCGTGCCGGTCCTGGCGCCCGCGGGCTTCCTGCGGAACGTCGCCCGCGAACACCTGCACGCCTGGTCCGCCACAGCCCGCCGATCCGTCTACCTGTACGGCCAGGCCCTCGAACGATCACCCGATGGCCAGATCGGTACGGGCCTGGGCAAGACCCGCTCCATCTCGCTCATCGCCCCCACGGTCGACGTCGAACGTACGGGACAGGAGGAGACCGTCGACGGGGTACGCATCGTCTTCCAGCTCGCCCAGTCGCCACCGGAGCTGGCCCTGTACCTGCCCGGCCGCCGGGCCCTCTGCCTGGGCGAGAACGCCACCCGCAACCCGCACAACCTCCTGCCCCTGCGGGACGCCAAAGCCCTGGCTCGGCAACTGGACGAGACGGTCACGCTGTTCGCGGCCGAGCTCGACGTCGCCTTCGCCTCGCACCACTGGCCCACCTGGGGCGGGCCGGAGATCGCCCGGTTCCTGTCGCAGCAGCGTGACCTGTACTCCTACCTGCACGACCAGACCCTTCGGCTGATGAACAAAGGCCTGACCGGAGCCGAGATCGCCGAGGCCATGCGGGTGCCGCCCGAGCTGGAGCAGGTCTGGCACACCCACGGCTACCACGGACCGGTCGGCCACAGCGTCAAGGCCATCTACCAGCGCTACCTGGGCTGGTTCGACGGCAACCCCGCGCACCTGTGGGAGCACCCGCCCAGGGAGAGCGCGACCCGCTACGTGGAGTGCCTCGGCGGCGGTGCGGCCGTCGTCGCCTTCGCCAGGCGCTACCTCAAGGAGAACGACCTGCGCTTCGCCGCCCAACTGCTCAACCACGCGGTCTTCGCCGACGAGGGCAACAAGGAGGCGCGCGACCTGCTCGCCGAGGTGTACACCCGGCTTGGGCACGGCGCGGAGAACGCCACCTGGCGCAACCTCTACCTGACGGGCGCGCTGGAGCTGAGCGACGGCGTCGTGCCGGCCGCCACGGAGCGGGCCGCGCCCGGCCTGGTCGCGGCGCTCGGCGTCGACCAGATCCTCGACTCGATCGCCATCCGGATCGACGGGCCGCGGGCCTGGAACGAGAGCCTGTCCATCGACTGGCACCTGACCGACCTGGGCGAGAGGTACCGGACCACGCTGTCGAACGGCGCGCTCATCCAGCACGCCGACCCGCCCGAGGGGCCGGTCGACCTGACCTTGCGACTGACCAAGGCGCAGCTGCTCGGCCTGCTGGCCGGCCGGGGGGTCGAGCGGGTCGAGCGAGAAGGCGACATCGGCGTACTGCGACGCCTGGTGGCCGTACTCGACCACCCGATCCCCGACTTCGCCATCGTGACCGCCTAACACGGTCCCCCCGGAGGGGCGTCCGTCCTTGGGACCTGTGCCAGGACGGACCGGCTTTCCCCCGGAGGGGTGTCCGTTCTTGGGGCCTGCATCAGAACGGCCGGTTTCTTCCTCTCCCCCCGGGGGGTGTCCGTCCTTGAGGTCTCTGCCAAGACGGACCGGCACCTTCCTCCCCCGGAGGGGGTGTCCCTCCCGAGGGACGCCAACCACGACCCGATGGACACCCGCCACGACGGCCCGGCTTCCTCCCCACCCTCGAGGGACATCTGCCACGACGGCCCGTCTTCCTCCCCGCCCTCGGAGGGGGCATCCCTCCAGAGGGACACCCGCCACGACGGCCCGTTTCCTCTTCTCCCCCTGGAGGGGTATCTCTCATTAGGACCCCAGCCACCACGGACCGTCGCAGGGGCAGAGACCGTCGTGTGACGGACCGGGAGCGCTCAGCCGCTACGGCGCGGCGCCAAACTCGAAATCGCGAAGTAGAGAACCCCCGCCAACACCAGCGCCACCACCACCCCGATATTGGCCGCCCCAAACGTCCCCGCCCTCAGCTGGTCACTCATCAGGAAGCCGACAACCCGGGCGATGTTCGGGTCGGTGGAGGTGATGAGCCCGACACCCACAACAGACGCCGCGACCAGCGAGATCACTCCCGCCCAGTTCAGAGCGGGCGCCCCGGGCCGAAGCAGCCGCTCGTCGTAGGACCGCCCGCCCGCCCGCCGGAGCCACATGTCGACGAGGAAGACGGCCACCCAGGCGGCCATCACCACCCCGATGATCGCCAGGAACGCCTGGAAGGTCGCCAGGAAGCTGGTCGAGACGAACAGCAGGTAGTAGCCGCCGAGCACCATCAGCGCGCCGTCGATGAGCACCGCGTAGTGCCGCTTGATCGGCACCCCCAGCGCCAGCATGGACAGTCCCGACGAGTAGATGTCCATGATCGCCCCGGCCAGGAAGCCACCGATGGCGGTCAGCAGGTACGGCAGCAGGAACCAGGTCGGCAGCGCCGCCGCCAGCGCTCCGACGGGATCCGCGCCCGCGGCCTGGGCCAGCTTGGGGTCGCCGCCGGCCAGCAGGACGCCGAAGACGAGCAGCACCATGGGCGGCACCGCCCCGCCCACCGTCGTCCACAGCGCCACCGACGAGGGCTTGGACGCGGTGGGCAGGTAGCGCGAGTAGTCGGCGCCGCAGTTGACCCAGCCCAGGCCGAGCAGTGTCATCGCGAAGATGACCGCGCCCACCCAGCCGCCGGGGCCGGCGGTGGTGTCCAGCGAGGTGCCGAGCTTCGGGGCCATGAGGATCATGTAGACGACGGTCAGCACGATGAACGCGTACGTCAGATACCGTTGCACCGCCATGATCAACGCGTGGCCGTACACCCCGATCACGATCGTGAGCAACGCGGCGACCGCGAAGCAGACCGCCATGGCGGTCGTGCCGGGAATGCTGGGCGCGACCCGCTTCAGGATCGCCGCGCCGCCCTGCGCCGACAGCGTCACGAGCACGATCTCCCAGCCGACGTTCGAGACGTAGGAGAGTACGGCCGGCAGCTTGTTGCCCTGGTAGCCGAACGGGGCGCGGCCGAGCGTCATCGTCGGCACCCCCGACCGGGTGCCCGCGATGGCGACCAGCCCGACCAGCCCGAACGAGAGCGCGTAACCGATCGCTCCCGTGATGATCGCCGGGACGACGCCCAGACCGAGCCCGACGATGTAGACACCGAAGGCGACGCCGAACAGGGAGAGGTTGGCGCCGGCCCACGGCCATAACAGGTCCCGAGGCGTGCCCCGCCGCTCGGCTGCCGGAACGGCGTTGATGCCGTTCTGCTCAACGGTCATCATGTCCATGATCGGACGGTACACCTGGTGACCGCGCTGCCCCAGAGCAGGTATCGGACGTTGCGCTCGGCAATCGCGCTGCCCCAGAGCAGGCGACACGCACCTGATGCGGGCTGGGATCAGCCGTCGAGCCCCAGCAGCGCGGCCTCCACCTTCGAGTCCAGGCCGACCGGCGGCCGGTCAGGACGCATGGGCGCCCGCCCGCCAATGCTTCGCAGCCACGCCCACGTGTCGGCCACCGTCTCGGCCACCGGCCGGAACCGCAGCCCGGCCGCCACCGCCTTCGACACGTCACCCCGGTGCATGGTGTCGTGGTCCTCGCCCAGCAGCCAGATCGGCAGATCGGTCCACGGCTCCACTCCGGCCGCCAGGATCGGCTCCGGCTCCACCCATCGCAGCTCGGCCCCGGACCCGGTCACTTGCCGGCAGGTCCGCAGCAACTCCTCCATGGTGACGAATCCCGATGGGCTCACCACGTTGTAGGCCCCACCCAGTCCGTCCTTGGCCGCCTCAAGGCACCACTGGGCCATGTCGCGCGCGTCCACGTACTGCAGGGGCAGCTCGGCGGGCCCCGGCGCGAGCACCGGCCCGCCACGCGCGATCCTGCTCAACCACCACGGCAACCGCCCGATGTTCTCGTGCGGTCCCAGGATCAACCCCGCCCGCGCCAGCAGGGCCCGCTCCCCGAAGGCGGCCACCGCCGCCAGCTCCCCACCGGCCTTGAACCGCGCGTAACCCACGTCATCGCCGTCATTGGCCGAGGCCGCCACCACCGGGGCGTCCTCGTCGGCACCCGCCGCCGACGGGTAGGTGTAGACGGACCGGCTGGACACGTAGACGTAGTGTCCCGCCCGCTCGGCCAGCAGTGTCGCCGCGTCGCGTACGGCGGACGGCGCCCACGACCAGGTGTCGACCACGACGTCCCACTCACCACGGTCGAGCGCCGCCAGCCCGCCCGGCTTCGCCCGGTCGCCCCGCAGCACCGTCACCGTGGGCGGCGGGGCATGCGTGCCCCGGTTGAACACGGTCACGTCCCAGCCGGACGCGACAGCCTCCTCGACGAAGACCCGCCCCACGAACTCCGTCCCGCCCAGCACCAGAAGCCTCATGGCCACCACCCTGCCGATCCCGGCCGCCGCCCGGTAGCCGTGCACGCCGACAGCGGAATCGCCGGCAGCGAAACCAAGGCATCGCCGACAGCGAAATCACTGACTGCGCCATCGTCGGCAGGGAATCGCCGACAGTGGCGGCCCTTACTCTCCGCGACGATTTAGCGCTGCAAAGGTAGATATATCAGCAGGTCAGTGTCAATGCTGTTCCTCGCGGCATAATAGGGAAGTGTCACAGATAGTGATGCTAGGGGCCATGGAATGGTGAAAAGGATCTTCCCCTGCTCGATCCGGGCTCGCCTGACCATGATCGCGACCCTGGTCGCGGCCGTGGTCTTCGCCGCCACGGTCGGCCTCACCCTGAGCACGTTGCCGGGCAACCTCCGCGGCGCCGTGCAGAACCGGGTGGAGCTGGCCGTACGACGAGTGGCCAACGACGCCCGGACGAAGGAGCTGCGCAGCCTGCTCCCGACGCCGCCCCGTGTACCCCTCCTGCAGGTCGTCTCGTCCGAGGGCATCGTCCTCGCCTCCAGCCACAACCTGAGGGGCCAGCCGCCTATCGCGAACCTCCAGCTGCCCCAGCCGGAGACGATCTACGCCACCGAGATCGAGCTCACCGGCGACAGCGAGAGCGTGGAGCAGGGATCCAAGTACCTGGTCATGGCCATGCAGTCGCGGACGTCGTACGGCCTGATCACCGTGTACGGCGCGTCCTCGCTGAGCGACGTCAACCGGGCACTGGGGTGGCTCTATGCCCTGATCTTCCTCGGCACCCCACTGATGCTGCTCGGCGTCGCGGGCATCACCTGGGCAGTGGTCGGCCACACCCTGCGCCCGGTCGAGCGCATCCGGGCCGAGCTGGCCGAGATCACCGGGCACGACCTGAGCCGCCGGGTCCCCGTGCCCGGTGCCGGGGACGAGATCTCCAACCTCGCCGTGACCACCAACGACACCCTCGACCGGCTGGAACGCTCCGCCGAGACGCAACGCCGCTTCGTGGCCGACGCCTCGCACGAGCTCCGCAGCCCCATCACCGCACTGCGTACCCAGCTGGAGGTGGCCAGCGCCTACCCGGACGACACGGACTGGGCGTCGACGGGCGCCCGGGCCCTGGCCTCAGCCGACCGTCTGACGGACATCATCGAGGAGCTCCTGATGCTGGCCCGGCTCGACGCGGGCGCCGTCATCGAATGGCACGTCGTCGACGCCTGCCAACTGGCGGAGGAGCAGGGGCGCCGCCGCGCGGGAGGCGATATCAGCGTCGTCACCCACGTGATGGGCACGGCCCCCGTCATGGGCTCCCGCATCCAGCTGGACCGGCTGCTGACCAACCTGCTCGACAACGCCACCCGGCACGCCGCCACCAGGATCGACCTCCAGGTGGCGGTGAACCATGGAGACCAGACCGTCGAGATCACGGTCACGGACGACGGGGCGGGCATCGCGGCCGACGAGCGCGAGCACGTCTTCGAGCGCTTCACCCGCCTGGCCGAGGGCCGGGCCAGGGACAAGGAGGGCAGCGGACTTGGCCTCGCCCTGTCGAGGGAGATCGCCCAGGCGCACCGGGGGACCTTGACGATCACCGACCACTATCCAGGCGCCCAGTTCGTCACCCGTCTGCCGTTGCACCTGGATGGAGATTCACCGGCGTGAGCGGTTCGCGCCCGTCCAGCACGGCCGCGACGTTCGAGACCGACAGGTGGCACATCCGTTCGCGGGTCGCCGTGCCCGCGCTGCCGATGTGCGGGGTCAGCACGGTGTTGCCGAGCTCGACCAGCGCCGGGTTCACCGCCGGCTCGCCCTCGAACACGTCGAGGGCCGCCCCCGCGATCGTCCCCGCCCTCAGCGCCTTCACCAGCGCCTCCTCGTCGACGATGCCGCCACGAGCGGTGTTGACCAGTATCGCGGTGCGCTTCATGCGGCCCATGGCGTCGGCGTCGATGAGATGGCGGGTGGCCGGGGTGAGCGGGCAGTGCAGGCTGACCACGTCGGCGCGCTCCAGCAGCTCGGGCAGTTCGACGAACTCGACGCCCCGCCGATCGTCCTCCGACAGCGGCGACGAGGTGGGGGTGGCCAGGATCTCCATGTCGAACGCGCGGGCGCGCCGGGCGACGGCCCGCCCGATGCGGCCGTAGCCGACCACGCCGAGCGATGCCCCGGCGCTGAGATCGAGCCCGAGCAGCATGCGCGGCCCCCAGATCCACGGGGTACGCTCCCGCAGCAGCCGGTCGCCGTCCAGCACACGGCGCGCGGCGGCCAGGATCAGCGCCATCGTCAGGTCGGCGGTGGCGCCGTCGAGCACTCCTGGGGTGTTGGTGATCTGGATCCCGCGCTCGGTGGCCGCGGCCACGTCGATGTTGTCGTAGCCGACCGCGGTGTTGGCGACGACCCGCAGCGACGGGCCCGCCGCGTCGAGGAACTCGGCGTCGATGCGCTCGGTGAGCGTACACACGACCCCCTCCGCGCCCGCGACCAGGCGCAGCAGCGTGGCGCGGTCGGGCGGGTCCTCCTCGCCGCACACCACGGGCCGGCCCAGCGAGTGCACGAGCGCCATGGCGGTGTCGGTCAAGGTGCGGGTCACGTAGATCATCGACTCTCCTCGCTCATCGGGGGTGCCGTGGGGGTGGGGCGGCCCACGATCCTGCCCCAGGTCTCGCCGTACGACTCCCAGCGCGCGGCGACGACGTGCGCCCACTCGGGACGCGGGTCGATGCGCCGATACGGCGGCGCGGGGAGTATGACCCCGTCCGTCCCCTCGGCGGCCATCGCCGCGGCTCCCATCGCGGGCAGGTACGTCTCCTCCACGAGATGGACCGGCCGTCCGAACAGGTCCGCCACGATCCCGGCGTAATCCAGCGAGCCCACCATAACGACATGATCGGAGTCGCCCAGCATCAGGCGGACCGCGAAGGCCACCCCCTCGACCGCGCCCCACGCCGCCGACCAGGCGTCGGTGTCGGGCAGGTAGCCGAGCAGGGCGGTGCGGGGCCGTTCCAGCCACAGCGGGCCGCGCTCGGGCGTCACATGCGGGATGAACACGGGCGCCGCCTCGGCCTGCGCGATCGTGGCCGCCCCCGCTATGGCGATCAGCTCCTCCACCGCGTCGCCGTAGCCGAGCAGCCGCGCCGCGACCGACAGAGCCACGCCGCCGTTGGTCGCGGAATGCCACAGCCATCTGCCCGGCCGTACGTCCGCGCGCTGCAACACCCGCGGCGCCCGATCAGGTACGGCGGAGCTCCGCGTGACCACATGCGTCGTGGCTACGCCGCGATCGCGTTCGCCATCGTGTCGCTCTGGTGCCTGCCCGCCGACGTCGCGCCCGCGCACCAGGTCGCCACGCTCGGCGGGCTGCAGAACTTCGCGGCCAACATCGCCAGCGCGCTCAGCCCGATCGTCATCGGTGCCCTCGCCCAGGCCACAGGGTCGTTCGTGGTCCCGCTACTGGTGACCGGTGTGGTGGCGGTGTTGGGCGCACTCTGCTTCGGCCTGCTGATCCGCAAGGTGGAGCCGACCGCCGGCTGACCATCAGGCGAAGAAGAGCGTCGGGCGAAAGACAGCGTCGGGCGAAAGACAGCGTCGGGCGAAGAAGGAAGAAGGGCCCGCTTCTCGTTTCCGAAGCGGGTCCTTCACATGAGGAAGGGCCCGCTTCCGCGTTGGAAGCGGGCCCTTCGCCGGTTCGCTAGGGGGTTACGGTGATGCGGGTCGTGGCGGGCGGGGCGATCGGGTTGTCGCGGCCCAGCTGGTCGACGAAGGCGTCGATGTCCAGCGGCCCGCTCCAGAGGTCCGTACCGTCCTTGAAGCCGAGGAAGGCGTCACCGCCGCCGACCAGGAAGTTGTTGGCCGCGACCCGGATCGTCTGCGCGTCCGTCACCGCGACGCCGTCGATCTTCATGTTCGACACCTTGGAACCCCACGCGGCGCCGCTGCTGTAGGTGTAGGTGAAGTTCGCCGACGGCTGGAGGATCTTGGTGAACGGCTGGGCGTTCGGCCCGCCGGTGAACTGCTGCTCCAGGACCGTCTTGAGCTGCGCACCGGTCAGCGTCACGACCTGCATCAGGTTGTTGAACGGCTGCACGGTGAACGCCTCGCCATAGGTGACCACGCCGTCGCCCTCGCCCGCCGCGGAGCCGGCGAAGGTGAGCGAGGCCCGGACGCCACCCGGGTTCATCAGGGCGATCTGCGCGTTGCCGCCGGTCTTGGTGGCGGCCAGCTGGCCGTCGGCGATGAGGTCGCCGAGCGCCGACTCGCCGCTGGGGGCCGCGGTGTTGGTGATGTCCGCGGTGATCTTGCCTACGGGCTTGTTGGCGACCGGGGCGACCCGGTCCTTCCAGGTCTGCACGAAGGCGGAAATTTCGGGATCCGGGGTGACCGTACGGGTCACGATCTGGTTGTCCGCCGCCACCGAGGCGCGGTCGATGTCCCGCGTCTTGACGTTCACGTTGAGATCGACCTTCGTGATGACGCGGCCGAACGAACCACCCTGCGAGTACAGGCGGTCCTGACCGGCGGGGTCCTTGACCTTGCACAGGTACGCCTGGTGCGAGTGGCCGCTGAGGATCACGTCGATCTCGGGGTCGACCTGCGTGGCGATGCGGTTGCCCGCGCCCGGCACGGCGCTGCAGGCGTCCGGCGACTGGCCCGCGGTCACCTGGTCACCCTCGTGCATGAGGACGACCTGGGCCTTGACGCCCACCAGCTTGAGCAGCTTGGACGCCAGGTTCGCGGCCTTGACCTCGTCCACGAACTTGAGGTTCTTGATGCCCTCGGCGGTGACGATGTTCGGGGTGGTCTGGGTGACCAGGCCGATGAAGCCGATCGGCACGCCGTTCATCCACTTGACGCTGACCGGCGGCAGGGCGGGCACGCCCCAGTCGCTCATCAGCTGCTTCACCTGCGCCTGCTGCGCGCCCAGCGCCGCGAGCGCGTCGGTCTTCTCGTTCGGGTTCTTGAACAGCACGTTGGCGCCGACGTAGTCGTACTGGGCGCCCTTCCACGTGCCGGCGGGCGAGCACCCGTCCACCGGGTGGCAGCCGCCCTTCATGATCCGGCGCAGCTCCGTGTATCCCTCGTCGAACTCGTGGTTGCCGACCGCGGCCACCTTGAGCCCGAGCTTGCCCATGAACTCGACGGACGGCTCGTCGTGGTAGGCCGCCGAGATCAGCGGGCTCGCGCCGATCAGGTCGCCCTGGGCCACCGCGATCGTGTTCTTGTCGCTGAGGGCCTTCATGTGGGTGGCGACGTACGCGGCACCGCCCGCCTCGACGGTGGCGCCGTTCTCGTCGACCATCCGGCCGGAGGATCCGGTCGGGGGTTCGAGGTTGCCGTGGAAGTCGTTGAGCGCGAGCAGCCGTACCGGAACGGTCTTGGGTGCCTTGCTCGCGTTCGCGGGGGTGGTCGCCGCGGCGAACCCGCCCGCGGCGACGGCTCCGGCCAGCACTAGCCGGAGGAGGGAACGTGAGGTCATGGCCTAAGACGTTACGGCCGGAACCTATGCAGCCAATGTCGCAAAGGTAACGATTCATCGGCCCGCCACATGGCGTTATTTGCCATCAGTACCCCTAGAGTTCGGACTGTGACAGCGCACGTGGAGATCAGACAACGACTTGATGACCGCGAAATCGCTCAGGTGCTCGGCGTGGTGGACGCGGCGACGGAGGCCGACGGCGTCCGCCCGCTCAACGAGCATGTCATGCTCCACCTGCGCTATGGCGGCGATCCGCAGGCCCGTTCCCTGCTCTTGTACGACGACGATGAGGCATTGGTGGGCTATGCCCACATCGATCCCACCGACGAGGTCGAGGGTCCCAGCGGCGAACTGGCCATCCACCCCGCCCGCCGTCGGCAGGGGCACGGCACGCGGCTGCTACGGGCCGTACTCGAGGTGTCGGGTGGCAGCCTGCGCCTGTGGGCGCACGGCGATCATGAGGGCGCGGGCATCCTGGCGGCGTCGGCGGGGTTCGAGCGCATGCGCTCGCTCTGGCAGATGCGACGCTCCCTGTCCACGCCGCTGCCCGCTTTCGAGATGCCCGAGGGGGTACGGCTGCGCACCTTCGTACCAGGTCAGGACGAGGAGGCGTGGCTCAAGGTCAACGCCGCGGCCTTCGCCCACCACCCCGAACAGGGCGCCTGGACGGCGAGCGACCTGCGCCAGCGCGAGCAGGAGCCCTGGTTCGACCCTGAGGGCTTCTTCCTGGCCTTCCGCGGCGAGCGGCTGGCCGGCTTCCACTGGACCAAGATCCACGGCTCGTCCGAGCACGGCCACGAGCCGATCGGCGAGGTGTACGTCGTCGGCGTCGACCCCTCCCAGCAGGGCACCGGGCTGGGCAAGGCGCTCACGCTGGCGGGTCTGGACCATCTACGCGCGCGTGGCCTCGCCCAGGCGATGCTCTACGTGGACGAGGCCAACACGGCGGCGATCCGCCTGTACGAGTCCCTGGGCTTCGACCGCTGGGACGTCGACGTGATGTACGCCGTTATTCCACCATCCAGTGCAGGGCAAAGTAGGACACCGCTGCCACCAGAGCCGCAGCCGGAATCGTAAGGATCCACCCGGTCACGATGTTGCCCGCGACGCCCCAGCGCACGGCCGAGAGCCGCTTGGTGGCGCCGACGCCCATGATCGCCGAGGTGATCGTGTGCGTGGTGGAGATGGGCGCCCCGAACCCGATCGCCGCCGTGTACAGAACCACTGCCGCCGCGGACTCGGCGGCGAAGCCCTGCGGCGGGTCGAGCGCGATGATCCGGCGGCCCAGCGTACGCATGATGCGCCAGCCGCCGGCGTACGTGCCTAGCGAGATCGCCCCCGCCGACGCGAGGATGACCCACTGCGGGATCTCCGACCCCGGGCTGACGTAGCCGCCGACGACGAGGGACAGGAAGATGACGCCCATCGTCTTCTGCGCGTCCTGCAGGCCGTGGCCGAGTGCCATGGCCGCCGCCGAGACGGTCTGCGCGTAGCGGAAGCCGCGGTTGGTCTTGCCGGGCTGGCTGTTGCGGAAGATCCAATATATTGCGATCATGATCGCGGCTGCCAGCGTGAACCCGAGCAGTGGCGAGAGCACCATCGGGACCACCACCTTCTCCAGCACGCCGTCCCAGTGGACGGCGCTGGCCGACGCGAGGGCCGCGCCGACCAGGCCGCCGATGAGGGCGTGACTGGAGGAGGAGGGCAGGCCGAAATACCAGGTGATCAGGTTCCAGCAGATGGCGCCGATGAGCGCCGAGGCCACGATGACCAGGCCATGCGAGCCGTCCGGCGCGTCGATGATGCCCTTGCCTACGGTCGCGGCGACCTGGGTGCCCAGGTGGGCGCCGATGAAGTTCATCGCGGCGGCCATGAACAACGCGGCCCTGGGAGTGAGCGCGCGAGTCGAGACCGAGGTCGCGATGGCGTTCGCCGCGTCGTGGAACCCGTTGGTGTAGTCGAAGGCCAGTGCGATGACGACCACGCCGATGACGAGGGCGAGCGAAAGGTCCACAGAGGTTAGCTTTCCTTGACCGCGATCGACTCGACCGTGTTGGCGACGTGCTCGAAGGCGTCGGCCGCCTCCTCAAGGGCGTCGACGACCTCCTTCATCTTCATGACCGTCAACGCGTCGTACTCACCGCTGAACAGCTTGGCCAGCAGCCTTCTGTAGACCTGGTCGCCCTGGTTCTCCAGCCGGTTGACCTCGATCCAGTACTCGTTGAGGTTCTTCATCGACCGCAGGCGCGGCATCGCCTCGGCGGTCAGCTCGGCGGCCCGCTCCAGCACCTCCACCTGGCGGACGACGTCCTTGGGGAGGTGGTCGATCTGGTAGAGCACGATGAGGTCGGATGCCGCCTCCATGGCGTCCATCACGTCATCGAGGTTCGAGGCGAGGCGGTAGATGTCCTCACGGTCGAACGGAGTGATGAAGCTCTCATTGAGGCGGTTCATGATCGCATGGGTGCGTTCGTCCCCGGCGTGCTCGCAGGCGCGCATCTTTTCGGCCAGGGTTTCCCTGTCCGATCCCTCACTAATGATCTCGACCAATAGACGGGATGCCGTGACCAGGTTGTTCGCGGAGTCGGCGAACAGGTCGTAGTAGCTGTCCTCACGTGGCGTGAGACGCAGGCGCACGTCGTTCTCCAGATGTGCGGGGATGGTCCGTGGTAGAGAGTACGGGTTACCAGGAGAAATGCGAACTTCATGTCCCCTTCTCCTACTGGCTACCCTTCGTATGGTGTGCGACACCGGGGCAGTTGGTACTTTGGTTGCCCTTTTTTCACGGCGATGTGGGGGAGACCTGGCCGTGGGTTGCGGTCACCGCTTGTCCAGTCCATCTTGGTGACATTTCCGGATCACCGCTAGTCCGGTCGTGGGTTGTTGGGGCGTGTCTTCGGACGTCTTGCGGCTTCGGGCGTCCTGTGTCTTCGGGCGTCTTGTGTCTTCGGGCGTCTTGTGTGTACGGGCAGGTGCATCGCCGCTGCTCATGGGTCGGACGCTGGAGACGCGCTGCTCTCCGCAAGCCGCCCGCCAGTTTTCAGAAGCGCCCCCGCCAGCCACCTGAGACACGCCCGCCAGTTTTCCGAGGGCCACCCGCCCGGAAGATCCATCCGAGGGACCGCCGCCCGGAAGATCCATCCGAGGGACACCCGCCCGAGGGAGGCCAGGTGGTCCGTTCGGGAACCGGTCACCAGCTACCCCGAGGCCGTCCACCAGTACTCCGGGGAGGCCCGTCAGTTACCCCGAGACGCCCCGCCAGCCGCCCGAGGAGCCCTTGCGAGCCGCCCGAGGCACCCGCGCCAGCTTCCCGCAAACCGCCCGCCAGTACTCGGAGGGACGCCCGCACCCCCCAGACAAGCCCCAAACAGCAACAGCTGGCCCTCGAACACCCCAGAGCATCCGACCTTCGTCAGAGACCTTCATCGGACACGATCATCATTCAGATCTTCGTCCGATGGAAGTTCCGGAACGACCGGGAGGGCGTCGGCCCACGCTGCCCTTGGTACCGCGACCCGTACTTCGACGACCCGTACGGATGCTCAGCCGGCGAACTCAACCGAAACACACACAGCTGCCCGATCTTCATCCCCGGCCACAGCTTGATCGGCAACGTGGCCACATTGGACAGCTCCAACGTGACGTGCCCACTGAACCCCGGATCGATGAACCCGGCAGTCGAGTGAGTCAACAGCCCGAGCCGCCCCAGCGAACTCTTCCCCTCCAGCCGCGACGCCAGGTGATCAGGCAGGCTGATCACCTCGTACGACGAGGCCAGCACGAACTCCCCGGGATGCAGAATGAACGGATCATCCCCTTCAGGCTCCACCATCCGCGTCAGATCCGGCTGCTCCACGGATGGATCGATATGCGGATACCGATGATTCTCAAACACGCGGAAGAACCGATCGAGCCGTACGTCGATACTGGACGGTTGAATCATGTCCCGATCGAACGGATCGAGAGCCAGCCGTCCCGAGTCGATCTCGGCCAGGATGTCGCGGTCAGATAGCAGCACGCAGAGCAACCTACCGCGTGCCGGTGGGAAACTCGGGGGGCACGGCTGGCTGATGTGGGCCGAGTTTCCGCTAGAGTGGTGGTCGCGGCTACGGCCGATGCGGGTGTAGTTCAATGGCAGAACATCAGCTTCCCAAGCTGACAGCGCGGGTTCGATTCCCGTCACCCGCTCCACAAGCAAGGTCTTCGAAGTGGGGCGCTTCGCGCTCAAGAGCTCAGACTGTGTCCAGTGGGGGCGCGGCCCCCACACCCCGCTCAACTGCATCGCCTTCGTCCATGGGGCGCTTCGCGCCGATCAAACTCAGACTGTGTCTATTGGGGCTCCGCCCCAAACCCCGATTCGAGGGGCTGCCGCCCCTCGAGCTCCCCGACCGCTGGGCTCGCCGGGGTGGTTCCTTTGTTGACCTGAGTTCGGAACAGTGCTCAGTCCCACATCCAGCGGTGATCACTGAGGGCCTGCGTCGTTGAGAAGTTCGGTCTCGACGATGCCATCAAGCGCACGGTGGAGTTTCGCGTCGGTGGTCAGCAGCGGAATCTCTCGATCGAGAGCAAGCTGCGCGAAGACGGCGTCATACATGCGCAACGTCAACCGCACCGCCAGAGTGGCGGCCCGCTCCAACCGGTCGGTGTCCACGGGATGGACCCGGACACGAGCTCGTCAATGATCCGAACGGCCGCGATGAACTCGTCTGCGGATAGCCGACCTGCGAGCAGACCCTTCTTCCGCAGCACTCCGGCAACCTCGATCCGCGCGAAGTCCGCTGTCTCCAGTCTTACCCGGTCGTGCAGGAAGTCGTCCCGGATCTGGCGGGCGTGCTCGAAGCAAGGTTGATCGACGAACCACCGTAGGAACACGCCGGTGTCCACGACGTACGCGTCAGCCACGCGCGCCTTCCCGGAGACGGTCCAGTTCCTCGTCGACGCCCGTCACGCCGCGCATCCGCTCTTGAACCCGCTCCATAATGGCCAGCGCTCGCTCGCGCCGACTGACTGTCTCAAGGTTCTCACGGACAAGTGCGAGAACCGGCTGGACACGGTCTTCCGGAAGTCGATTGACCAGAGCATGCAACTCTTCACATATCGCGCTCATGGTCGCAGTCTATGCCTCGCCATGCTCGCCTCCCTGGCCATTTGTGCAGGCCGAGGCAGACCGGGGTCTGTGCCCGTTGCGTGCCCGTACGCGGAGCGAGCTGTCCGACGCTGCGTGGGTCCACATGCGGCACTCGACGGCTCTGATCGCGTGCTGATAGATCATCGCGGCCCTGGCGTTGTCGTGACCCATCCGGGCCATCAGGTCCTTGAGTCCCGCCCCGAACTCTGTGGCGATCATGTTCCCGGTGTGGCAAAGGCCATGGAAGTGCAGACCAGGGAGGCCGACTGCGCATGCGGCCTGGGGCTGGTCCCGGCCGCCGGCGGCTCCGGCCGCAGGTCAGCACCTATGCCAAGCTTCCCCAATGACCTATAGCCCAGCACATCAGGCAGTTGAATTCGAAGACCTCCCCACGCTCCGCGAACTGCTCGACAACGGCCACAGCGTCGAAGACCCCGGCGAAGATGGCTGGACCCTGTTACACCACGCCATAGACATGGAGATCGACGCACATCATCAGACCGGCAAACCCCTGCACGTCGATGTCACGGCCTACCTCCTTGCCCGAGGCGCCAACCCCCTCGCTACATCCCCGAAACACGGGACCCCTCTCCAAGAAGCCGAGCGGCGACGCCACTGGCTCGCCGCCGAGATCATCCGAGCCTGGATCGCCCGACGCGAGACACCAGAGAACGAGAACTACGCCTCCGGCGGGGGCGCTCCGGCTCCGGGATGATCGCCATACGGTTGGCAGGTCCGTAAATGGCCCTGGCCCGCTTCCCCTTCGGGCGGGTCGACTGTAAGGCCCCTGCCCTGGAAGGCACGCCGACCGCATGCTGCGGCTCGTCGCAACCGCCGAGGCGAACGTTTCCGAGTTCGACGACTGACTCGCCTGTTGCTGAACGGCGAACGCCAAGCCCGCCAGCCGTACGGCGCGCTCGATCCGACATGCGACTTTACGCACGCAGTGGGCCGCCAACCTGGCAGCATCAGGGGCGGATAGAAATAGATGAACTTCGACCGGATCACTGTCGAGCCCGACAAGCTCGATGGCAAGCCGACCATCCGAGGGCTGCGCATCACCGTGGAGACGGTAGTAAGGCTCGTCGCGGCTGGATGGTCCTCGAGCCTCACCTGTCTACGGGTGCGATCGTGGCCTTAGCCCCCTGCGGGCATCAGAGTGCGAGCGTTCCCGCTCCGTTGAACAGAGAAAACCTATCCGGCATGCCATTAAGGGCGGTGACGAGGGGTCAACCACGGTCACTGAGGACCGGCCTCAGCCGCAGGTCAACGCCATCTCTGCGTACGGAGTCAAGATCCCTGCAATTCCCAAGCTGACAGCGCGGGTTCGATTCCCGTCACCCGCTCTCATCGTGAAAGCCCAGGTAGACCGACGGATTCGGTGCTGGGCTTTGATCATGCAGTGAGTTGTTGATCCCTGCGTGCCATTAGGCGTCATATGAGTGCGATTATGGCCGCGTGGTTGATGTGACCTTGGATGAGGCCGAGGATTCCGGGGCCGTGGTGAAGCTCCAGGCCGAAGCCTGGGAGCTT
Source organism: Nonomuraea sp. CA-143628 (assembly GCF_050942315.1). Lineage (NCBI taxonomy): Bacteria > Bacillati > Actinomycetota > Actinomycetes > Streptosporangiales > Streptosporangiaceae > Nonomuraea > Nonomuraea sp. CA-143628. Next base: position 12,592,040 of record NZ_CP192072.1, on the reverse strand, counting down.
AACATCCGGGCGCCTCTGGCGGATTTGATGCGCCTCCGCGGGATCGAGGAGGCAGATTGGGATGCACGCGGCTCATTTCCAGTCGGGACCTGTGCTGACGCGCCCGTGTTCTGGGCGGCAAACGATGGGCAAGCGACGATCCTCATCGGCCAGGACGACGAGACATGGGACATTGCGGTCACGGTGCCGCTAGAAGCCGTCGACCAGATCGCACGCCTCGCCGAGGAGCGCATGTGATGCATTGGTGATCATCTGACAGGAGCGAGTAGGTCGGGCAGATCCTCCTCGTCTTCGCGTCCCCGTTCGTGTCAGATCAGGTGCTTGTCGATCGCCGCCGTACGCCCCGTGCCAGCATCTCCGCGCTGCGGCCTGGGGGCGATTGCGGCACGGGCGCCGCGCGGGGCATCGCCGTAGCCGCACCACGCCGTACCGAGCCACCGCGACGGCCACCGTCACGCCGCCGCCAGAGCCACGCGGCCTTGCTCAGTTCGGCCGGTGGATCACCACGGCCGCTTGAGGTTGAGGGGCGTAGAAATCCTCCACCAGTGCAATCTCATCCGGCGAGCAGCACCATAAAAACTTGACCTCTGCGTTCCGCTTGAGCAGATCCACCGTGCAGGCCACGGCCGACACGGTCCGCACCGGAGATGAGCCGATCCACACGTCGATGCCCTCACCATCCCCGCCTTGGGTCCCCGACAAGAAGCCATAATCCAGCGGGTAGATGAAGCTCGACACCTTGGGATGCGGCGTGCCCGCAGGACGATCAATCACAATCTCGGCGTCACCGACGAGGAAGTCGGCCTGCTCCCATAGAGAAAGCCGCGCCCATGCGTCAAAGTCTGGCATGGGCAGACCATAGTCTCCGGCGGGGGCGCTCCGGCTCCGGGAATGCGTTCGATCGCCTTCGATGTTGGAGCGGGCTAGGGAGTGTCAAGCATCAAGTGAGACCAGGCACGAGATCCAGCCAGCGCACAGTGACCCACGTTCTCAACGATATTCGGACTCATCGACCAAGCGTGTCTTGAGCCATACACCGTCAACGCAGCGCCCCTCAGCCTCAACCCAATGATCGCTTCCGCACGCCGTATAGATCATGAAGCGTTCCGGCAGCACAGCGGTTGCCTCATCTTCAGGAAGCTCATAACCCGCTCCGGCTGGTACGACCGGGTGCCGAAACCCCTGAACCCAGGGGAGTAGCCGGCAAGGCCCGTCCTGCCCCTGCCACTGCATCAGGGCCCCGCCACACCAGGGGCATACAAGGTGGTCCGAGGGTCGGTAATCATCGAACATCCCCACCTGGCCCATTATGGCTCAACCTATTCACACATATACGGGTGCTGCAGCCGTCCCGCCGGGGGACATCAGCGTTCTCGGCTCCTCTTGGACGTACGTGTCCACAGGTTCCTTGAGGATGGGGATGATGCTCTCGGGAACGCCCACGGTCCACCTGCCCGCCTTGACTTGATCAACTGGGTCGTTGGGGGAGGAAGTTCTCGCTTGCGGCCGGATGCTGCTGGGAGACGGTCCGGGGCTTGCCGTCGACGCGGGCGGAGCCGATCAGGCAGTAGGAGGTCTGCCCGTCCTGGGGTTTGCCTAGGGTCGACGGACTCCTGTAGGTGCTTCAAGGCTTGGGGCGAGGGTTCGGTTCGGACACCCAGCTTGACTGCGCGTACGGCCAATGGGGCAGACACAACTGATCTTGAGGCAGTAATGTGCCCTCGCATCGTCTGCCGACTCCTGGGGGGCACACTCCCCGGAGAGGCGGTCGACGCCCCCGTAGACGCCCCATCAACAAAGATGAGGAAGGCTCGTGATTCGACGCTCCAGGGCTTTATTACCCGCAGCGGCCATCCTGATCGCCTGCGCTGTCGCGCAACCCGCTTCCGCGCAAGGTGCCGCATCTGCCGGACCTGCCATCGTGCGCCCGGTCTCGGGTACCAGCCCCCTGCCCGCAGGCTGCGGACTTCCCCCGGCCGACGGCTACACGCTCAACCCGAACACCGAAGTCCTGCCCATGCTGGCGCGGGACCCGAATCGTCCGTGGCACCTCGTCACGGTGTTCCAGCAGGACCGCTGGAACCGGTACGGCAGCAACGGCGCGGTCACCGCCGTATCGGACGACTACGGCAAGACCTGGCAGCGGTCCGAGAACCTGCCTGCCTTCTCTCGGTGCAACGGCGGCACGACCGCCAACGGCGGAGACTACGACGTCACGACCGACAACTGGGTCACGGTCACACCATCGGGTGCGGCGGTGGCCGCGTCGTTCTCGCTGTCGCGCACCGGCGACGTGACCGCCATTCTGGTGTCCCGGTCCGCTGACGGCGGCCGGCGCTGGGACGCCCCGGTAACCCTGCAACGGGACGACAACCCGCGCTACTTCAACGATCGCCCGTCGGTGACCGCGGACCCGTACCACCCGGGCGTGGTCTACGCCGTGTGGGACCGCATCGACAGCACGGAGCAGAGCTGGGTACAGCCGATCTATCTGGCGAAGTCGACCGACGACGGGCGCACCTGGACCACGAAGAAGGTGTACGACGTACCCGCCAACAGCGGCGTCATCGGCACACAACTGGTGCCGCTCCCCGATGGGACGCTGCTGATCGGCATGCACCACGAGACGGACACCGATGGTGCCACCCAGGTCATCCGCTCGACCGACGGCGGCCAGACCTGGTCGGCGCCGACGTTGAACGTTCCGGCGCCGCTCGCGGTGGGCCCCCGCATCCCGGACCCGGACAACTCGGGTGACCCGATCCGCAACGCTTCCCTGCCGCTCCTGGCCGCCCAGCCGGGCACCCAGGTGGTCAACGCCGCATGGCAGAGCCAGGACTCCGACGGCACCTTCCACGTGGCCTACTCGCGGTCGACGGACGGCGGAAAGACTTGGTCCAGCCCGGTCCGCGTGGACAAGACGCCCACCGGTTCCGCCGCCGTACCAGTCATAGCCGCATCCCGTACGGGCACTGTTGCGATCACCTACTACGACTTCCGCAACAACACGTCCGACCCCGCCACCCTGCCGACCGACGTGTGGGCCGTCACCTGCGCCGACGACTGCACGCAGCCCGGGGCGTGGCGCGAGCAGCACATCGAAGGGCCGTTCGACGCGCGGAAGGTTCCGGCGACAAGCGTCGGACGCCTGGTCGGGGACTACACCGGCCTGGTCTCGGTTGGTGGAGCCTTCACGGCTGTGTATGGCGTGGCCACCGGCGACGCCGCCAACCCTGTGGACATTCACAGCGCGGTTTTCTCTAGCTGAGCGGTTTTGCGCCACCGGCGGGGTTCGGTCAGACCGAACCCCGCCTCCTTCACGGCAGTATCGACCTGGAGGCGCGGCTGGAGCAGGTCCGGAGGATGGCGCTGTCCGGCATGCCGGATCGCCTATTCCTCGAACCACGCCACCAGGCGGACAGCGTCGTCTCCGTGAACGTGCGCGAGCGTACGCATGACTGTCCATACGCCGTGCCAGTGGCTGTCAGGCGGTACAGCATGGCGGCGTGTGAGACGTTCAACACGGAAGACAGTGTCTCTGTCCTTCCACTCGGTGCCGTCGTCCCACAGCACAGCGACCTGATCAGGATCGACTGCCAAGGTGTTCACACCACTTACCCGAGCGAACCCGCGACTCCATACCGAGCGGTAGACGAGTTCCAGACTCTGATCGGGAAGCTGCCGGTACTGGGCCACGTTCGTCGGACGGAGGGCTGGTTCATCCCAGTCGATCGCGGCGACCTCACCCCAGGTCAACCACGTGACACCGAAGGCAGCATCTCCCCATTCCGCCAGCCCCGCCCGAGTGGTCTTCGACGCATCCTGGGGGAGCCCGCGATCGGCCGCGATCGGCCGCCAGTCACCTGCGCCGCGGACCCCGAAGAGGCAATCGAAGGCAGCGTACTCTCTCCCCGCCAACAACATCCTTAGCGGGATAGCGGCGCACCAAGCGGTCTCGCCAACATCGAGCCCGCGAGTCCACGTGCGGCACTCGATGAATCCGTGGATGTCGGTCCCCATGCCGAGATCTTCTTGTCCGCGCAGGAGCGCTGTCCAACCCTTTACGATCACGAGTCACTCTTCGGCGGGGCTGTAAATGGTGGAGAGAGATGCCTGAGCAGAACGACGGAGTGCGCGGACTGCCAGGCCATGGCTGCTGCGCGCCCCGTTCGGACAATGACCAACGGGGAGTCGTGGGAACTCACGGTCACTCGATCGACATCGGCCCAGATCGTCGTTTTCTCTGGTCAGATGGTGTGACCTGCCTCCGAGAGTCGGCGTGAACTTTCTGGGACTTGATCACACGCAGGCCGCGCGTGCGGCCTGGGCCCTTCTCGCGCGCACCCCCCACTCAAGCCGCGCCTATGCGAGATCGCGCACCAGATAAAGCAGCTCACCACGCTTGTCGGTTTCGACGCGGTCCAGCACCAGGCCCAGTCGTTCGCAGATCCTGAGTGAGGCAGCATTGAGAGGCCGAACCGTCGCCCACAGACGTTTCACGGTCGTGGTTGCCTGTAGCTCGGACACAACGGCCTGAGCCGCTTCAAGCGCGAGTCCGTTTCCACGCTCGGAGTGCTTGATCTCGTAACCAATCTCCGGCTCCAGGACCCCTGTGCGGCTGGCGAGAATGCCACAGCCACCGATCAGCGGGCCACCCTCGCGATGGCGAATGCCGTACCAGACAAAGCCATAATCCTGCTTCGTCTTGAGCCTGCGCTCAAGCCAATCCACCGTCTCAGCCCGCGACGTGAACGGCCCCGCCCCGATCGTGTGGGTTAGCGGATCGCTAAATAGGCCGTGAAACTCGTCAATGTCGTTGAGCGTGCAAGCAGTCAGCCGCAGCCTGATGGTCTCAATCTTGTCGCGCACGCGATGCCCTTATCGAATGCCTCCGGCTCCGGGACGATCGCGAAAGGCAAGGGTCCGTTAGCGGCTGAGGTGGAAGCCTGATCATCCCGCCTACCATCGCCCCGGGACAAGCCAAGCAGACCAGGGCCACCAGCGGGGCTCCACCTTGGCCGCGTGGCTCTGGCCTGCTTCCCCTGGCGCCATGAAGCCCGTTCTCAAGCCCTTCAACAGTCGCTACACGCGCGGATCAACGGGATCCACCATCAGCACCACGCGGTCAGCCTCGATGTCGAACCCAAGATCCGGATGGTCGCGAGATCCCTCTGCGGTCATCAGCACGGACTTCCTGAGACGCCGTCCGATCGCGCAGAAGAAATCCACCAGGACATCCAACCGCTCCTGCCCCTGCAACTCTCTGAGATCGACGTCGAAGTCGATGGACTCGGCCTGATACATGCGGAAGATCATCAGCATGTCGGGGCTCGGCCAGACTCTCAACTCGGGTGTGACTCTCTGCTCGGGCCTGCCGTCGGCGGTGGCAGCCGCGGCCATGTCAGCAGCCGAAGTGAGCTCCACCGGCTCGCCGTCTACCGAGTAGGCGTACTGCCAGCCCTGCGCCCGGACGAGATCCAGCAGCACCTGCCAGTCCTCGGCAGTTGTCCCCTCTACGATCACGTCGGGCAACGCTCCATTGACCTCAGGGTCAAAGAGGGCCTTTACGTCATCCCAGAGCAGGTCAGGCACAGCATTCATTATCCTTTGAGAACGCGCCTCCGGCGGAGGGCTTCGGCTTCGGGATGATCAGCAGGACGAGGTGTGCGCGTCGCCCCTCCCTGTCAAATAGACAGGGAGGGGCGACGCGCGGAAGGCCCAGGCCGCGGACTGATCGTCGAGGCGCGAAAGGCCGTCAGGCGTATCCAGCACACGGCACATTCCAGCCCTCTGCCATCGTGTGAGCATGGAAGCTACCCCGCCGAACAGAGGCCCAGGCCGCGTCATCATCCTCAACGGGGCCTCCAGCTCCGGGAAGTCGACCCTGGCCAAGGCGCTACAGCACTCAATGGACGAGCCATTTATGTACGTCTCCTCCGACCAATTCGTGGCCAGCGGCATGCTCCCGGAGCGGAGGGAAGACCAAGGTCCCTTCTCCTGGTGGAACGAGATGCGGCCACGGTTCTTCAACGGCTTTCACCGATGCCTGCCTGCCCTTGCGGCCGCAGGAAATGACCTGATCGTGGAACACGTCATCGAATACCGGACCTGGCGCGAGGATCTGTCACGCCTATTGACTGACTTCGACGTGTTCCTGGTCGGGGTGCATTGCGATCTCGCGGAGATCGACCGAAGAGAACACGAGCGCGGGGACCGCCGTATCGGGGAAGGCCGTGAGCACGTGGAAATCAATGGCATGCATGCGTTCGGCCCGTACGACTACGAGGTGAACACTACGAACGGCGTATCAACCACCCTCGTGCAGTCAGTAGCGACCGCTTGGCGCGCGAGAGGGCCGCGACGTGTGCTGGACGAGTACGTCAGTCGCCCCGGTAGAGGGCAGTGAGCAGTTCGATTGCCGCCTGGATCGCGGGATGCGGGTCGTCTCGCCACCAGGTGAGGCGTACGGCGATGGGCTCGGCGTCGCGGACCGGCCGGTAGACGACGCCGGGCCTGGGGTACTGGTGCGCGGTGGACTCCGCCGTCATTCCGACACAGCGTCCACTGGAGATCACGGTCAGCCAGTCGTCGACGTTATGGGTCTCCTCAGTCGCCGGGCGGGAGCCGGGTGGCCACAGCTCGGGGGTGGTGGTGCCGGTTCGCCGGTCGACCAGGAGGATGCGCTCGCTGAGGTCGGCAAGGCGCAGCGACCGGCGTGTGGCCAGGGGGTCCTCGGCGGACAGGCCGCACAGGCGCCGCTCCAGGCCGATGATGGCACTCTCGAAGCGACGGTCGTCCAGGGGATTGCGGATGACGGCGAGGTCGCAGGCGCCCTCCGCCAGGCCGGCGGTCGCGGAGTTGACGCGTACCAGGTGCAGATCCGTCCCGGGGTGCGTCGCGGCCCAGCGGCGCTGGAACGCGGGTGTGTGGCGGCCGACCGCCGACCAGGCATAGCCGATCCGCAGGATGCCGTGGCCCGAGGTGGCCTCCTGGACCAGGTTGTGCACCTCGCTGAGCACCCGCCTGGCCTGGGCGACCACCCGCAGCCCGGTCGTGGTCGGTGTCACCTCGCGTGAGGTACGCCTGAGCAGCCTCACCCCCAGAGCGCGTTCGAGCGAGGCCAGGGTCCGGGACACCGCCGCCTGGGAGACGCCCAGAGCGATGGCGGCGTCGGTGAAGGTGCCCTCGTCGACGATGGCGACGAGGCACCGCAACTGCCGCAGCTCCACATCATCCATGACTTAAGTGTATAGATCCCGCAGTAAACGCATTTTGTGCAAGCGTCGCAAGGTCGCACCATCTAGTCATGCGAAGCGCGTCCAACACGGTTCCCCGGTCTTCGGGTCCCTTGGTCCCGGCGCCGTCCAGGGGGCGGCTGGCCGGCGTGGTCACGATGGCCGGCAGCGGCCTGTCGAACCAGGTCGGTGCCGCCATCGGTGCCCTTGCCTTCCCCGTCCTTGGGCCGGTGGGTGTCGTCGCGGTCCGCCAGTACGTCGCCGCGTTCGTCCTGCTCGCCGTCGGCCGCCCTCGCCTGCGGGACTTCACCTGGGCGCAGTGGCGGCCGGTGCTGGGGCTCGCCGTGGTGTTCGCGACCATGAACCTGTCCCTTTACACCGCCATCGACCGCATCGGGCTTGGCCTGGCGGTCACCTTGGAGTTCCTCGGCCCGCTCACGATCGCCCTCGCCGCCGCGCGTCGCCGCGTCGACGCCTTCTGCGCGGTGATCGCCGCGGCCGGCGTCGTCGTACTGATGCGCCCCCAGCCCTCGACCGATTATGTGGGGATGGGCCTGGCCCTGCTGGCCGCGTGCTGCTGGGCGTCGTACATCCTGCTCAACCGCACCGTCGGCCGCCGCGTCCCGGGCGCGCAGGGCTCGGCCGCGGCGGCCGGGATCTCCGCGCTGATGTTCCTGCCGGTCGGCGTCATCCTCGTCCTGCACCGGCCGCCGACCGCCGCGGCCGTCGGCTGTGCCGTGGTGGCCGGTGTGCTCTCCTCGGCGGTGCCCTACCTCGCCGACCTGTTCACGCTGCGTCGCGTACCCGCCCAGGCGTTCGGGCTCTTCATGAGCGTCAACCCGCTCCTCGCGGCCCTCGTCGGCTGGATCGGCCTGGGCCAGAACCTGGGTTCGACCGAATGGGCGAGCATCGGCGCCATCGTCGCCGCCAACACCCTCAGCTTCCTCGTACGGCGCGGCTGAATCCGTGCCACTACGCGGCGATGACGGCGACCCCGGTCCTGCCCCCGTCGACGTCCACCACGGTTCCGTGTACGAAGGTCGCTTCGTCACTGGCGAGCCAGACCACGGCATGCGCGATGGCGTCCGGCGTGCCGATGCCGCCGGCCGGGGTGCCCTTCATCATGATCTCGCCCGGATGGGGCTCGCTGCCTTCCGCGCTCGGGGGGAGGATCACCCCCGGCGAGACGGCGTTCACCCGCACGCCCATCGGGCCGAACTCCGCGGCCCATGCCCGCGTGAGCGTCTCCATGGCTCCCTTGGTGGAGCTGTAGAGCGCGCCGAGAGGAACGCCCAGGCGGGCGATCCACGAGCCGAGGTTGATGATCACTCCGCCACCTGACTCGATCATGGCCGGAACGACGGCAGCGGTGAGGAAGAACGGCGCCTTCACGTTCACTCCGTAGACCTTGTCGAACGTCTTCTCGTCGGTGGCGGCGGTGCTGGGGGCCGGATAGATGCCGGCGTTGTTCACCAGGATGTCGATCCGCCCGCCCAAGGTCTCACGGGCCCGATCTGCCAGGTCCTGGGAGGACGCCACGCTGCCATCGAGGTCCGCCACCAGGAAATCGGCCCGGCCGCCGGATGCGCGGATCCCTTCGACGACCTGGGCCCCGCGTTCGCGATTGCGCCCCGACACGATGACGTGGGCCCCCTCGGCGGCGAACGCCTCGGCGATCGCCTGTCCGATGTTGCTCGTCGACCCCGTGACCAGCGCTGTCTTGTTCCGCAGTCGTTCACTCATGACGCGATCTCCCTTGTCTCGCAGTGCGTGGACAACTGTGCCTCGCAGAAAATGGACCGGCAAGTCCAGAACGAGGCCCATGTCGGTAAAATGGGCCTGGTGATCTGGAGGAGGCTGGATGTCGGACGCGCCGACCGCGAAGGGCCGCGCCACACGTGCCCGCATCGTCACGGGCGCGGCCGAGTTGCTGCGCGAGCAAGGTGTCGCTCTCACGACGCTCGACGACATCCGCGGCCGCACCGGTACGAGCAAGAGCCAGCTGTTCCACTATTTCCCCGAGGGCAAGGACGAACTGCTGCTGGCGGTGGCCCAGTTCGAAGCGGACCGCGTCCTGGAGGAGCAGCAGCCGCACCTAGGACGCCTGGACTCGTGGGAATCCTGGCATCAGTGGCGGGACATGGTGGTGGAACGCTATGAACGCCAGGGCGACCACTGCCCCCTGGGGTCGCTGTTCCTGCAGGTGGGGCGGTCAACGCCCGGCGCACGGGCAATCGTGACGGAGCTGATGCGCCAATGGCAGCGGCAGCTTGCCCGCGGCATGCGCGCCCTCCAGGCGAACGGCCTGGTCGGGCCGGTCCTTGATGTGGACCGGACGGCCGCCGCGCTGCTGGCGGGCATCCAGGGAGGCGTGACCATCATGATGGCCACGGGCGACTCGACCCACCTCAAGGCGGCGCTCGACACCGGCATCGAACACCTCCGTGCGACCACGAGATCTAGCGACGCCCGTCTCGAAGACGTGCGGAGAAGCGTTCTGTGAGCGGCTTGTAGTCGTGCCCGGGGAACAGGACCGGCAACGCGTCGAGCATGTTCTCCATGCGATCGCGCACGCCCTCGAACTCTTCATTGTCCAGCGGCGCCCGGGTGAACAAGAACTGCCAGGAGAATGCGCCCTTGGTCAGCTGAAGCATTTCCAGGTACTCCCGGTAGCCAACGTCCATCTTCCAGGCGCCATAGCGAGGCTCGGCCACCCACCAGATTTCGGGTTCGTCCCCGCCTGGAAGCAGCCGCAGTGCGGCATAGTGACCTGTACCCGTGATGGGGTGGCAATCGATGACGCGCAGCTGCGATGACGGGAAGAGCTCCTTGCCCGTCCACGACTCGATCCACTCCTCGTCCAGCCCTGGGCTGCCCGCCCGCGCGATGTGGGTGAGGTAGAACTCGCCGTTGACGTACGGTCCTTCACCCATCCACTGGCGCCCCAGCTCCCGAAAGCGCAGATCGCACTGCTCCAGCGCGGCGGGCGCCTTGACCTCCTGCTCGCTTACGAGAACCGCCCACGAGGCGGCGACATCGGTGAAACCCGTGTCGAGCTCACCCTCCAAGGCGTGAAGGATCTTGACCTGGGGATGGTTGTCCAGGTCGCCGCAGACCTTGCGCCAGCCGGCTTCGTACATCGTCAGTTCCGTCACCACGTACCGTCCCAACAGTGCTACAGGCCGAACAGGGTCGCCGCGTTGTCATGACATACGGCCCGCAGCCAGTCCGGTCCGAGTCCCAGTCGTTCCAGGGCGTGGAGCTGGTGCAGGTAGGGGTAGGGGAGGTTGGGAAAGTCGGAGCCGAGCAGGACGCGGTCGCCAAGTGCGGTGAGCCGCGGCAGGGCTTTGCGGGGGAACGGCATGAATTCTTCGGTGAAGTCGGTGAACGCCATCGTCGTGTCCAGCCGTACCTGGTCGTACCGTTCGGCGAGGTCGAGGAACTCCTCGTACTCGGGCATGCCCATGTGCGCGACGATCAGCCGCAGCTTCGGATGGTGCGCCAGCACCCGCGCGATGGGCTCGGGGCCGGTGTGCTTGCCGGGCGCGGGCCCGGAGCCGCAGTGCATCACCACGGGGATGCGGGCCTCGGCCAGCAGCGCCCATGCCCGCTGGAGACGTTCGTCGGCCGGATCGTACGCGCCCACCTGCACATGAGCCTTGAACACGCGTGCCCCTGATTCGACAGCCTCGCGGACGTATGTCTCGACGTCCGGCTCGGGGTAGAGGGTGGCGGTGTGCAGGCAGTCGGGGGTACGGCGGGCGAAATCGGCCGCCCATTCGTTCAGCCACCTGGCCATGCCGGGCTTGTGGGGATAGAGCATCGCGGTGAAGGCCCGGACCCCGAACTCCCGCAGCAGAGCCGTCCGCTCCGCCTCCTGCTTCCGGTAGGTGATCGGCCACTTCAGCCCACCGATCAGCGGCCCGGTACCGTCGAAGTAGTCCCAGACCTTGTGCAGGACACGCTCGGGCATGAAATGGGTATGGACGTCGATCAGCCCGGGAAGGCCGAGTCCGGCCCAGAAGCGGCGGACCTCACCGGCCTCCTCGTCGGTGGAACTCACCCGGCACCGCCTTTCTGTCGAAGACGACGACTCTATGCACAATGAGAAGCCATCGCCGTGCTGAGGGCAGGGCCATAGGCGGCTCTTCAGACGAAAGGAGTAACGGTGCGTATCGCCATACCGTTGTTCGATCGGTTCACAGCGTTGGACGCGGTCGGCCCGTACGAGGTGCTGAAGTTCCTTCCCGATGTTGAGATCGTCTTCGTGGCCGCGGCGTCCGGGCCCATCCGGGACGTGCCGAAGTGGCTGGCCATCACCGCCGACGTCACGTTCGCCGAGGTTGACTCATGCGACGTGCTCGTGGTGCCTGGAGGCCCGGGTAGCAGGGAGCAGTTGAACAACCGCCCGCTTCTGGACTGGATCGGCCGCATGCACGAGGGAAGTTCCTGGACGACCTCGGTGTGCACCGGCTCGTTGTTGCTCGCCGCCGCCGGACTGCTCCACGGGCTGCCTGCGACGACTCATTGGGGAGCTGTCGACGTGCTGGAGTCGTTCGGCGCGACCTACACCCCCGAAAGAGTCGTGTTCCACGGCAAGATCGTGACCGCCGCCGGCGTCTCCTCCGGTATCGATATGGCGCTGGCGCTTGTGGCGCGCATCGCTGACCAGACAACCGCAGAGGCTGTGCAACTCGCCATCGAGTACGACCCCCAACCGCCCTTCGACGCGGGCTCACCGGCGAAGGCGCCTCAGGCCGCCAAAGACCTGCTCGCTCGTGGAATCCGCTGAAGGGGGTTCGGCCCCGAACGTACGGGCGTCCGGGGCCGGTCAATGGCGAGAACGCCGTCAGGAGAGGCGCTGGATGGTCCACATGTTCTGGGAGATCCGGGACGGGTGGCCGCAGCTCGTCGGGTCCCACTGGGTGTTGATGGTGACCCAGCCGACGGGCAGCTGGTTGGAGCAGACGGTCATGATCGTGCCGACGGGCTGGTCATAGTAGGACGCGATGTTCCACACGTTGTAGGTGATCCTTGACGGATTTCCGCAGCGCGTCGGATCCCAGAAGTCGTTCGTCTTGACCCAGCCGGTGGGCAGGCTTCCGGCGCAGACTGTGTTGACGGCCGCGCCGGCCGGGCTGACAGGCAGGAACAGGAGCGCGGTCAATGCGCTCAAGATCACACTGATGAACTTGAGGCTTTTCACGGTCTTACCCCCTTCGACTCGGACCTCCGCCGGTACGGCGGCTGGCTTGATCACCATTCGCCTCGAGCGGCGCGCTGGATGAGATCCGCCGTGAGTCGGTAGGAACCGCACGATCGCTCGAGCGCGGTCCGCGACACCCCTCAATGCTGGATCAGACCGCCGACCGGGACGGGAGCGACGTGGCCGGTCGCCGGAACGGTCTGCGCCAGGGCGAGGCCGATGTCGACGAGCGAGGATCGACGCCGACAAGCGACGTCGGCGATGATCACCCTTGAGTCCACGCCCAGCAGGCGTTCGACCACCGCGTCGTAGCCGGTCTCCTCGGCGACCTCCCGGCTCACCGCGTCGCGGCATGGCATGATTCATCGCGATCACTCGACACAATGGGGGAGCTTCTGAATGAATGCCAAGGCGCTGGTATTCGCTGGGTTACTTATGGTCGGCTCCGGCATTCTCACAGGTATCCTTCCGGTCACCTCGGGGGGAGAGAAATGCGGGTCGGCTTTCGTGGGACTTGCGCAGGATGAGTCTCTTCCAGAGTTCTCTGAAGAATCCATGACGGCCGGATGCGACGACATTCGGAATCTTGTGAATATTCCAGCGATCGTCCTTATGACAGCCGGTGGTGCCACACTCTGTGCGGCAGGCGCGACACGCTGGCGCATCAGCCTGGCAAAAGGCTGAAGGCCTTCCGTGATCCAGGTTCTAGGCAGGCCGGCGTCGCTTCGATCTGGATGATCAGATGGGCAGGGTCGCGGCCAGTGGTGCGCCGATCTGGATGTTGAAGTACGCCACGAGATCGTCTCCGTCGGCCGCCCCCCGATCCGCGTCGATGATCACGACCGTCCCGGCCACGATGCCGGCGAAGCCGGTGCCGGATCGCCGGGACTGCTCGATGCGCTCGGTGACCGGCCCGCGAACCGCCTCGGTGAGGAAGGCGAGGCCGTGCGGGAACTCCTCCTTGAGCAGATGCCGTTGCCGCCCTGCCTCGATCCGGCTGCCGATGCCGAACCGTACCGAGACGATCTGATCGTCATGGAGGGTGACGCGGAAGTAGCCGTTCGACTGTGGGCGATTGCAGTTCTGCTGGGGCGGATAGAAGCAGTCGTAACCACCGGCCCGAAGATCGTCCACGGCCGAGCTCATCGTGGTCGCGTAGTGCTCGGCGCCGAACGGCCAGCGCCGCACGGGGTTGTCGCGGGCGGTGACGATGAGTCCGTCGAGTCCGGAATAGCGGTAGTCCGCATGCGTGTCCCGCCACGCGGTCGGAGGGAGGTCGTCGACCGGCCGGTCCATGAGGTCGCGATCGAAGTCGTCGATCTCCTGGCGTACGCGCTCGCCGGTGTCGGGCCAGATCGCGGTCAGCGCCGGTACCGCGGCGGTGGTGACCTGAGCAGCTGTCTCACGGTTCGCCGACTGCTCGGCGGGCGGGAACCATGCCCAAGCGAGACGGTCGTCGTGGTCAAGCAGGAACTGCGCCACTTGCGGGTGGACCGTGTCGGTCTGGTCTCGGTGACCGATCCGGCACCACAGGGCGCGACCGTCCGCATTGGTCCGGACCTGCGCACAGAACCAGCCGGTCTGCGTCAACGGCCGAGTGACGGATCCGGCCGTACCGTTGGCCGGGACGGGTTCGGCTCGTGAGTTCTCGCCCGCTGCTTCGTGGTCGTAGACGCTGTTCGGCGGCAGCGACGGTGGCTCGTCCGATCGGGTGCAGCCGGTCAGCGTGAGCGGGCCGAGGATCATGATCATCGAGGTGATCATGATCGTGCGAAGGGCGGGCCAACGCCGGCGTGCGGTTATGGGGTACGGACGGGACACGGGGCTCATCGAAGCCGCTGGACCACTGGTTCGGCAACTTTGCCATCTTCCTGGTCACAAGTCTCCCCGCGACTCACAGACGGTGGAGGAAGGCCAAGCTTCGCTGCCAGGCGAGCTCGGCCGCTTCTTCGTCATGATCACGCAGGCTCGCGTCCGTGTAGAAGTGCCCGACTCCCGGATAGGTGAAGACCTCCACGACGGATCCCGCGTCCATGGCGGCCTTCTCCCATGCGACGACAGCGGCGGGAAGCGCGAACTCATCCGGATCGGCGACGTGCAGCTGCACGGGAAGGCCGGCCCGCGCTGACGCGGGAATCCCCGTGATGCCGTGCAGAAGCAGCACACCGGCCGTGTCGGGCCGGTCGGGAAGTAGTTCCCCGACCACCCCGGCGCCCATCGAGACGCCGGCGAGGACCGTGCTCGCGGGCATCTTCCGGACCGCGTCGCGGGCTCGCTCCACGATGACCTTCCAGCCGATCCGATTCATCAGGGTGAACCCATGGTCGATCGTCGTGGCGACCTGGCCTTCGTACAGGTCGGCGGTGACCACTTCGTGGCCGGCGGCACGAAAACGCTCAGCGGCGGCGCGTTCGACGGCGCGCAGCCCGTACACGGAATGCAGCAAAACGATGTGAGCCATCCCGCCATTCTCTGTCGCCCCGCTAGGCAAGCCCCTCAAGCTGCCGTACGACCTGCTCCATCGGAGCGGACGCGTCGATTTCCATGGTCGAAGTGGCTCGCAGCAGTGGCTCGACAACGCGAATGTTCTCCAGGATTTCCTCTCGCTCCTCCGGCTGTTTGCCGTACGGATTGCTGGTCCGCGCCATGACCCGGGCCAGTAGCACCTCAGCCGGGGCGCTCAGTAACACGACGTGGTCGAACCACGGGTAGAACTTCGCCTGGTTGCTCTTACAACCTGCCACGAACAAGCCGCCCTTCTCGTGGCCGGCGAGCAGGGCGGACATGGCCTCCTCATGCCATATCCAGTCCGATGACCCGTCCGGGAGGGTGACCCAGTGGCTCCACAGGCCGTAGTCCGTATCCACAACCCGGTGCCCTCGTGAGCTCAATATCTGAAGGGCGGTCGATTTGCCGGCTCCCGACATTCCTGTGATCAAGACCCTCGGCATGGCATCAATCTACGTGCCCCTGAATCAGCCGGAGCCGCCTGCTGGATCAGGGAGATGCTTCCCCAGGCGGGCGAGCGGAGACAGAGCCATGAACACCGGAGACAGGGCCAGAGCGACAGCGGTCAGCAGCAGGCTCGTTCGCAGTCCCAGCGCGCCGGCCAGATAGCCGCCGAGAAGTGACCCGAGCGGGGTCAGGCCCATGCCGACGAAGTTGAGTGTCGCGACGACTCGCCCCTGGATCGGGATCGGGGTGATGGCCTGGCGTACTGTCACGACGGTGACGTCGACCACCTGGCTGAAGACGCCGAACAGGAAGTTGACCGCCATCAGCGCGCCGATCGTGACCGCGGAGGAGCCGCGCAGCGCGGGGACGCACAGCATCACGCCATCGGCGAGCACTGCGGCGGACACCAGTACGGCGCCATACCCGTACCGCCTCGGCAACCTGGCCGACAGCAGGGAACCCACCAGCGCGCCCGGCCCCATCGCCGCCAGTACGAGCCCGACGGCGGCGCCCGACAGATGCAGCGTACGTGGCAAGAAGAGCAGATAGATGGTCATCACGGCGGCGAAGGAGAACTGGAAGAGGGCCGAGGCGATCCCTACCGCCCGCAATGAGGCGTCGTTGACGACGAGGCGCAGACCCTCGTGGATCTGCCGCCACACGCGCGCCTGCCCTGCGGCCGGCCTGGGCATCGACTCGGGCCGACGGATCCGCCGGATCGACAGGACGGACAGGGTGAGGAAGAAGGCGCTCGCCAGAATGGCGATCGGCGCGGTGACGAGCGACACCAGCGCGCCGCCGATCGCGGGGCCGGCGATCTGCGTGGCGGATCTGCTGGCTTCGAGCGCGCTGGTGCCCTGGGTGAGCTGGTCGCGTTTCACCAGTCGTACGAGGGAGGTCTGGTAGGCCACGTCGAAGTACACGGTGAGGGCACCGACGAGGAAGGCGACCAGGACGAGCAGTGGGATGTCGAGCATGCCGAGGAGGTAGAGGACCGGGACGACGGCCAGCACCACGGTACGGCCGACGTCGGCCAGCACCATCACGTCGGTGGAGCGTCGGCGGTCCACCCCGGCGCCGGCGAAGAGCGAGAGCAGCAGGATCGGTGCCTGCTGGACGGCGCGGAGGACGCCGACCTGCTCGGTGTCGGCGCTGAGGGCGACGACGGCGATGAGCGGCAGGATGACCTGGGCGGCCTGAGTTCCCAGTTGGGAAGTGGTCTGGCCGATCCAGAGCCGACGGAAGTCACCCTCTCGCCACACGCTGGGCGGAGTCGGGGCGGGTCCCGTCATCGGCGGCCTCGCATGGGCGAGCGCGCGAGCACGGCAGGGGACGCGAGCACGGCAAGGGAAACGTACGGCACAGGGGTCCTTGAGTCGCTGAGAAGGGTGCCCGTCCCGCAGGATCTGGGCAGGAAGGTGCGCTGTGCCGCAGTTGGAGTGCAGCACGCGGTGACAGGTCGGGAAGTGACCTAGAACGTCAGCGCGTGCTCGGTCGACCGGGCATCTCAGCTCCTCGAAGGATCATTGGCTGCTCGAGACTAGCCGTCGGCCCATACGGCGGACAAGGCAATTTGATGACCTGGCGCTCGGCCGGGGGCGGCACGCTCGCCGCGCGCCGATTATCGCAGGGATTAGTGGTGCGGCTCATCGGTCAAGAGAATGAGGGTCGCGTCGCTGGCCAGGCGCCTGGTGGTACGGTGACCGTGATTGGTGCGGTGCCCAAGCCGACAGCACGGGTTCGATTCCCGTATCCGCTCCACGTCTTCCAGTTGGCCGAGTTTCGACGTCAGCCCCAAGCGAGGGAGACCGGCATGGCAACACCTTCATGGTACGAGTCGCTTCCCGAAGTCATTGGCGAAGCAGAGTATCGAGCGTTGCCCGAGGACATCGCCAGGAACATCGAAATAGTGCATGGGCATGTGATCAAGTGCGAGTCGCCTGCCCCGCAGCACAACCGCATCGCGCGTCGTCTGGCCGGCTCGATGGAAGCCGCCCGGCCGATCAGTGGGCCATGTTTGAGCGTTGAGACCGACATCGACGTGGTGCTCTGGCGGGTTCCCAAATTCACCTTCCGACGTCCGGACGTAGTGGTCTACAGATGCCTGGACGACCCTGGTCAGAAGCCGGATGCGTCCCAGGTCCTGGCCGTCGTCGAGGTCTCCTCACCTGGGACCGTGCGGGAAGATCTCACGGATAAACGCACGCAGTATGCCGCCGCCGGCATTCCGCTCTACCTTCTCGTCATGCTCGACGAGAAGTACGAGATCGTCGAAGTGAAGGAGTTCCATCTCGATGCCGTGGCCTCCGAGTACAGGCTTCATCGGGTGCATCAGACGGAGCTCGAGCTCGAACTACCCATCAGGGTGACCGTCCCGTTCCTCGTACTGACCGCTCCCTGAACGCCGCAATGGCCGAACCACGTGGGTGCTAGAGAAGCTAGCCTGTGGGCTGTGATTCAGAACGATGGCGCCGAACGCACCGATCAGAGCATTCTGACCGGCTTTGGGGGAGATTCCGGTCGCGTGACCTTGCGCCGGATGACCGTCGATGATCAGGACGAGTTCACCGAGCTGGTCAGGGCCAGTGCCGACCTGTTCGGCCCGTACATGTCCCTGCCCACCACGCCGCCGGATTTCCACGCCTTTCTCGGAAAGTTCACCGACCCGCTGCTGGCCGAAGGCCTGGTGGTCTGCTTGCGCGACACCGGTGCCATGGCGGGCAACATCAACATCAACAGCATCATCCGCGGGCGCGCCCAGACCGCCTCCCTCGGCTATGCGGCTTTCGCCCCCACCGCCGGTCAGGGGTACATGTCCGAAGGGCTCCGCCTGGCGATGCGTTACGCGTTCGAGGAACTGCGCCTCCACCGGCTGGAAGCCCAGATCCAGCCCGGCAATCAGGCCTCCCTGAAGCTGGTCCAACGCCACGGGTTCCGCAGCGAGGGTTGCTCACCGGAGCTGCTCTTCATCGACGGCGCCTGGCGGGATCACGAACGGTGGGTCATCACCAACGCCATGGCCGGCATGGTTCCCAGCGAGCCGCATCCGACCCAGCCTGCGCGTTGAGGAACAGCCCATCGAGCTATGAGCGGCTTGTCGAGCAGGCCGTACAGGCATCCCTCAGCGGGTGGGACTTCGGCTGGCTGAGCGGGCGGACGAGCGGTGGACAACCGTCGTGGGTGTACGCCGAGCGAGCCTCGTCGCTCCTTCCAACGGCGCGGCGACTGCTCGACATGGACACCGGCGGAGGTGAGCTGCTCGCTTCGCTGTCTCCGCTTCCCCGGCACACGGTCGCCATGGAGGGCTGGCTGCCCAACATCCCCATCGCCGGCAAGCGGCTGAGAGCGTCGCGGGTGGCGGTATTGGGCGCTGCCGCCGATCGGATTCCCGTCCGCGAGGCCACCTTCGACCTGGTGCTCAACAGGCACGGCGCGCTGAACGCCGCCGAGATCGCGCGCGTTCTCGTCCCGAATGGGCGGCTGCTCACCCAGCAAGTAGGCAGCTGTAATGGGTTGGAGCTGAATGACGCCCTGGGCGCACCGCCTCCGATCGATCCGGCGAGCTGGACATTGGAAGTCGCGGTCGATCGGCTCCGCGACGCCGGGCTGCGGGTGCTGGACGCCCGCGAGGAGATGGTCGACTACGTCTTTCACGACATCGGCGCTGTCGTCTTCCAATTGCGCGCGGTTCCATGGCAGGTCCGAGACTTCGACCTCAACCGTTATGACCAGCGGCTACGCGCGCTCCATGAGCGCATCTGCGCCCAGGGCGCTTTCACCGCCCGCGATCACCGCTTCCTCATCGAAGCCGAGCACCCCTAAAGGAGCTTCGAGTACAGGTACATGTCGCGACGTTCACCGCCCACCTCCTGCCAGCTGCGCAGGAGCCCTTCTCGGAGGAATCCCGCTCCCTCGGCGGCCTTCCAGGACGGCGTGTTCCACGGCTCCACGTGCAACTGCAGTCGTGGAATCCGCAGCCGCTCCAAGCCCCACGACGAGATGGCCCGCAGGGCGGTGCCGGCGACGCCTTGGCCGCGGGCCGACTTCGCCACCCAGTAACCCACCGAAGCCCGCCCCTGCAGACCCGGCCACAATCCGATCTGACCCACGGCTCGGTCATCGCCCAGGTGAGCGATCGCGAAGGAGTAGCCGATCCCGTCGGCGGCCTTGCTCCACTGACGTTGGATGAAGGCGATGCCCTCGGCGGCCGAGTAATTCGGTGGCACGCTGGTGACCAGGGGGATGTAGGCGTCTTCGGAAGCCTCCTGCACCGCCACGACGTCGTCCAGCCGCCATGGGCGAAGCAGGAGCCTCTCGCCTGCCGGAAGTTCGGGAACTATCACCATTCCCGCATCATGCCACCCGTCAGCCCTTGAGGCCGGTCGTGGAGATGCCCTCGGTGATGCGTCGCTGGAAGATGAGGAAGAAGCCCAGGATCGGCACGAGCGACAATACGGCCATGGCCAGCATGGGCCCCCACGTGGAGCCGCTGCTGGAGTCGAGGAAGGCCCGCAGCGCCAGCGGCACCGTGTACGTCGAGACGTCGCTCAGGTAGACGAGCTGGCTGAAGAAGTCGTCCCAGGTCCAGATGAAGGTGAAGATCGCGGTGGTGATCAGCGCGGGACTCGACAGGGGCAGGATGATCCGCCAGTACACCTGGATCGGCCCGCAGCCGTCGATCCTGGCCGCGTCGTCGAGCTCCCTGGGCAGCGACCGGATGAACTGCACCATCAGGAAGACGAAGAATCCGTCCACGGCCAGGAACTTCGGCACGATCAGCGGCAGGAACGTGTCGACCCACCCCAGCGCTTTGAACAGGGTGTACTGCGGCACGATCAGCACGTGGATCGGCAGCATGATCGACCCGAGCATGACGCCGAACCAGACGCCCTTGAACCGGAACGACAGCCTGGCGAACGCGTAGGCCGCCATCGAGCACGACATGACGTTACCGACGACGGCCGCCGTCGCCACGATGAACGAATTGGCGAAGAAGCCGGTGAACGGCACGCCGAGGGCGTTCCAGCCCTCGGTGTAGTTGTCCGTGACGACGGTTTGGGGCACCAGGCCGGGATCGGCGAAGATCTCGTCGTTGGGCTTGAACGACGAGCTGATCATCCAGAACAACGGGTAGAGCATGGCCAGCGCGCCCACGACGATCAGCACGTGAACGGCCCAGCGTGACCTAGTCGGCATAGTGCACCCAGTACCTCGACGAACGGAAGGCCACCGCGGTGAAGACCGCGGTCACGAGGAGCAGGATCCAGGCCAGGGCCGAGGCGTAGCCCATGCGGAAGTTCCCGAACCCCTCCTGGTAGATGTAGAGCGTGTAGAAGAGCGTGGAGTCCGCGGGGCCGCCCGTCCCGCCGCTGAGGATGAACGCCGGGGTGAACGCCTTGAACGCGTTGACCGTCTGCAGCACCAGGTTGAAGAAGATGATCGGGCTGAGCATGGGCAGCGTGATCCGGAAGAAGGCCCGCACCTTGCCGGCCCCGTCGACCGCCGCGGCGTCGTACAGCTCGGCCGGGATCTGCTTGAGGCCGGCCAGGAAGATCAGCATGGGCGAGCCGAACTGCCAGATGTGCAGCGCCACCAGGGTGTAGATGGCGTACTGAGGCGTGGAGATCCAGCTCGGCCCGACGATCCCGAAGGCCGACAGCACGTCGTTGACCAGCCCGTCCGGCCCGAAGATCTGCCGCCACAGGATGGCGACCGCCACGCTGCCGCCCAGCAGCGACGGCAGGTAGTAGGCCGCGCGGTACACGCCCACCCCGCGCATGGGCCGGTTCAGCAGCACCGCCACGAGCAGGGCGAAACCGCCCGAAAGCGGCACCGAGGCGACCACGTAGATCATCGTGACCCGCACCGCGTTGCCGAAGTGTGGATCGTCCATGATCCGCGCGTAGTTGTCCAGACCCACCCACGACGGCGTCGTGAGCAGGTCGAAGTCGGTGAACGAGAGGAACAGCGAGGCCAGGATCGGCCCGCCGGTCAGCAGGAGCAGCCCCGCGAACCACGGCAACAGGAAGAGGTACGCCGACCGCCCTTCTCTCCTCTTGGCCGTTATTTCAGTACGCGGCGCGCTTCGTCGAAGAATCGGGACACCCCCTCAGCGACGGACAGCTTCCCGAAGCCCACCTGCTGGTTGATGTTCATGAGCACCTTGTTGTGCAGTTCGCCCGCGCCGAGCGGCTGCGGAGGCGGCAAGGGGCCGACCTTGTCGGAGAGCGACTCGATGTAGGCGTACACGAGCTTCTCCGACGGCGACGCCTTCGGCTCCAGCGCCGCCCGGATCGCCGAAGAAGGCGGTACGCCGCGCTCCGAGCCGAGCGGCGTGGCCACATCCACGTCGCTGACCAGCGCGTTGACCAGCGCGATGGCGTCCTGTGGCCGTTTGGTGGCCGAGCTGACCGTGAGCAGCATGGACGGCTTGTAGTACTGGCCAGGCTTGTCCCCGGTGGGGAAGGCGTGGACCGCTATGTCGTCCTTGGTGACGCTCATGTAGGCGGTGAGCTGGTTGGACCAGGCCCAGTCCATCACCGCCTTGCGGGTGGCGACCAGGCTGTTCTGCACATCGCCCAAGGCCGTCGCCTGCACGTCGGGCGGGGCCGCCGCGCCCGCCTTGCGTAGCCCGTCCCAGAACGTGAACCACTCGGTGAGGTCCTTCTCGTCGTAGGCGAGCTTGCCGTCGGCGGTGAAGAACATCTTGCCGCGCTCCAGCAGCCAGTTCTCGAACGCGCCGCCGTCCTGGGCGCCGTCCTCGCTGGCGTAGACGCCCTTGGGCGCCTTCTCGGCGATCTTCTTGGACAGTTCGCCGAACTCCGGCCAGGTGAAGGTCTCGGGCACCTCGACGCCGATCTCCTTGGCCAGCGTTCTGTTCCAGATGAGGGCCATGGAGTTGATGCCGAAGTTGACGCCGTACTGCTTGCCGTCGATCTTCCCGGCGTCGACGACGTCCTTCGCGAAGCCGGACAGGTCCAAGCCCTTGCCGAGGTATGGACCCAGGTCGAGCAGGCTGCCACGCCGGGCGTACTCCCCGATGTAGGAGTAGTCCATCTGGATCACGTCGGGGGCGTTGCCGCCGGCGGTCTGCGTGGCCAGCTTCTCCCAGTAGCCGTCCCAGCCGGAGAACTGTGTCCTGACCTGGACACCGGGCCGCTTCTTACGGAACGCCGCGAGGGCCTGCTGGGTGGCGTTGTGCCTGGCGGTGCTGCCCCACCAGGCGAACTGCATGCTGGCCGCCCCGCCCGATCCGCCGCCGCCACCCGCGCAGCCCGTCAGGGCTAACGCCCCGGCGGCCACACCGACCTGCAGGAATCCACGTCGGCTCAGATCGCTCATGGCCACGTCCGTTCGTAACACCCAGGCAATATTTAACTTAGGACGGTAATGAAAGGGCTACGGGACGTCAATCGTTTGCAGTGGGTTGTTTCCCCCGTAAAACCAGCCCCACCCGTGTTGGGCGGAAAGTTGACCTCACGTCCGGATCTCGGCATCGTGAACCGGGTGACCAGCGATGAGACGCGGGACGGAGTGTCGCTGACCAATCTCGACCAGCCGCTGTTCGACGGATCGAACGCGACCAAACGGGATCTGGTCGACTACCTGGACGCGGTACGCGACCGCATCATCCCGGTCCTGCGGGACCGCGCGCTGTCGGTGATCCGCGTACGGCCCGGCCAGGCGCCGTTCATGCAGAAGAACGTGCCCAAGTACGCCCCCGACTGGATCCGTACGATCTCCGTCTGGGCCGAGGCGTCACACCGGCAGGTGTCCTACGCCCTGTGCGACGACCGCAGGACCCTGCTCTGGTTCGCCAACCAGCGGGCGGTCGAATACCACCCGGCGCTGTTCCGCGGCGAGCATCCCACCCATCTCGTGCTCGACCTCGACCCGCCGGAAGGGGACGCGTTCCCGCAGGTCGTCCAGGCCGCCCGGCTGGTACGCCAGGCCCTCGACGACACGGGGCTGGCCGGAGCGGTGAAGACCAGCGGGGCGAAGGGGCTGCACGTCTTCGTGCCCGTGGTGGAGGGGACCGCGATGGACGACCTGGCCGCGGCCACCCGAGCCCTCGCCGCGCGCGCCGAGCGCGTCGACCCGGCGCTGGCCACCACGGCGTTCATCCGTGAGGACCGCGAGGGCAAGGTGTTCCTCGACTCGACCCGGGCGGGTGGGGCGACGGTGGCGGCCGCCTACAGCCCGCGCATTCGTCCGGGTACGCCGGTCTCGTTCCCGGTGGCGTGGGAGGACCTTGACCGGGTCGTGCCGTCCGACTTCACCGTCCACACCGCCGCGCGGCTGCTCGCCGACGGCGATCCCTGGGCGGAGCTCATGCCGGAGCCGCAGCGGCTGCCCGCGGACCTGGTCGAGGAGGGGCACACGATCCCGATCGCCCGCGTCCAGGCGATGCACGAGGGCAAGCGCCGGGCGAAGGCCAGAAGAGAGGGTTGATCACAGGGTGTACGCGAACGCCGCTTCCGCGATCACCAGCAGTGGCACGAGCGGCACGGCGTACAGGGCGGCCTGGCGAGCGCCCGTGTGCCGCTCGGGAATGGCCGTGAGCAGGGCGAGCAGCACCGCGCAGCCGATCGGCGCGAGCAGCCAGGTCGAGAGGGTGATCGTGCCCCACGTGCTGGCCGCGTCGCATTCCGCGGTCTGGTCATAGGTCAGCGCGCCGAGTTCGCACGCCTTGTCCCCGAGGAGCGACACGGCCATCCAGGCGACGAAGCCCGCCAGCCAGATGACGACGGCGAGGACGGAGACCAACGCGACGGTCGTACCGCTCGGCGAAGTCGTCCGGCTGAAGGACGGGGAGGGGGCGATCACGCCAGGACTCTAATGCTGATCAACCTCGGCGGGGCCGACTTTGATCAACCTGGCGCCCGGCGGACGGTCCTCAGCGCCCGATCGCCACCGAACGACCCGCCGCGCGACGTGGCGCGGCGCCTAGAGTCCTCACCGCACGACCGCCACCCCGCCTGCGGGGACCTCGCCCGTGAACGGGCCGCCGGTCAGCAGGTCCGTGCCGGTCAGGCCGGGCACTGTGACAGGCGCGTCGCCGTGGTTGATGAGGAAGACGCAGGCGCCGCGCCGTACCAGCTCCAGGGTGTCGGGCAGGTCGCGCGGCCGGGAGACGCCCGCGCGGTCGAGCACCTCGCCCAGCAGGGCGCGCAGGTCGTCGCCGCCGAGCGCGGCGGCCAGGTAGCTCGCCGTGCCGCCGCCGAACGCGTTGGCGGTCATGGCGGGATGCCCGGCGTCGGGGCCGTCGGTGAAGTGCCGCACAGCCGCCGCGCGTTCGAGGCGGACCCGCTCGGACCAGATCCGGCCGGTGGCGCCGCCGGTGAGCGTCACGGTCTCCAGCTCGCGCAGCGGGTGGAACTCCTCGACCGACAGCCCGAGCACCTCGCGCAGCGCGCCGGGGTAGGCGCCCGCGTGGACGGTGTCGTTCTCGTCGACGATGCCGGAGAAGTACGAGACGAGCAGGTGGCCGCCCGCCTCGACATAGCGCTGCAGGTTCTTGGCCGAGCCTTCGGCGAGCAGGTACGAGCTCGGCACAACAACCAGCCTGTATCCCGAAATATCGGCGGAAGGGTGGACGAAGTCCACCGTGACGTGCTCCCGCCAGAGCGCCTCGTAGAAGGCGTCCACGCGTTCGCGGAAGCGCAGGTCGCCCGAGGGCCGCCACTCCAGCTCCAGCGCCCAGTACGACTCCCAGTCCCAGACCATCGCCACCTCGCTCGTGACCCGCTCGCCCTTGACCGGGGCCAGCCGGCGCACGTCGGCGCCGAGCGAGACGACGTCGCGCCAGATCTGCGAGTCGGTCCCCGCGTGCGGGATCATCGCCGAGTGCCACTTCTCGGCGCCGTACCGCGAGGCCCGCCACTGGAAGAACAGCACCGAGTCCGAGCCCCTGGCGACGTGGGCGAGGCTGTTGCGGCGCATCTCACCGGGCCGCTTGGCGATGCCGCGCGGCTGCCAGCTGATCGCGCTCGTCGAGTGCTCCATGAGCAGCCACGGCCCGCCGCCGGCCAGGGAGCGGCTCAGGTCGGCCGACATGGCGAGCTGGATGTGGTTGTCGGGCTGCTCGCCGTTCAGGTAGTGGTCGTTGGCGATGACGTCCAGCTCGGGGGCCCATCGCCACAGGTCCATCGACTTGCAGTTGACCGTGCCCGCGAAGTTGGTGGTGACCGGTTTGCCGCTCCGGCGCAGGATGTCGCGCTGCAGCCGGTAGTGCGACAGGTGCTCCTCGTTGGCGAAACGGGCGTAGTCGAGGCGCTGCGCCGGGTTGACCACGGTATGACTCCACCGGGGCGCGTCGATCTCTTCCCATTCGCCGTAGTGCTGGCCCCAGAAGGCGGTGCCCCAGGAGGTGTTGAGCGCGTCGAGGCTCTCGTACCGGTGCCGGAGCCAGTCGCGCCAGGCGGCCACGCTCGACTCGCAGTAGCACTCGCCGAGCGGCGCCCCGTACTCGTTGTGCACATGCCACATCACCACGGCGGGATGCTCGCCGTAGCGGGCCACCAGCCGCTCGGCCAGTCGCGCGCTGGCCGCGCGGAACGCCGGGTGGCTGGAGCAGGCGGTCTCGCGCGCGCCCGCGCCGACGCGCAGGCCCTCGCGGGTCATGGGGGAGGCGTCGGGATACTTTCTGGCGAACCAGGCGGGCGGCACCGTGGTCGGGGTGCCCAGGTTCACCGAGATGCCCGCGCTGTGCAGGCGGTCGATGATGGTGTCGAGCCAGCCGAACTCGTACACGCCCTCGGCGGGCTCCATCAGCACCCACGCGAAGATGCCCAGGCTGACCAGGTTCACCCCGGCTTGCCGCATCAGCCGTACGTCCTCCTCCTGCACCTCCAGCGGCCACTGTTCCGGGTTGTAGTCCCCGCCGAACGCGATGCCCTCGATCATGTAAGTCCCCCCGTTTTTCATGCCTTGACGGCGCCGCTGCTGAGGTCGGTGCGCCAGAACCGCTGCATCGTGAGAAAGAGCGCGATCAGCGGAATGAGTGCCAGAAACGTCCCGGTGAGGATGAGGTTGTAGAGACTCGGATGGTTGGCCCCGGCGGCCAGCATCGTGTAGAGCCCGACCGTCAGCGGGAACTTGCCGTCGTCGCCGAGCATGATGAACGGCAGCAGGAAGTTATTCCAGATCGCCACGAACTGAAACAGGAAGATGGTCACCATCCCCGGCCCCATCAGCGGCAACGCCACCCGGGTCAGCAGCGTCCAGTGCGAGGCCCCGTCGATGCGCCCGGCTTCGAGCAGCGAGTCGGGAATGGCAGCGCCGGCGTACACGCGGGCCAGATAGATGCTGTACGGATGCAGGATCTGCGGCAGCAGAACCGACCAGTACGTGTCCGCCAGCCCGACCTTGGCGAACAGCAGATATTGCGGGATCGCCAGCACCACCGCGGGCACCAGGATGCCGCCGATCAGGATGTTGAAGATCAGGTTCCGGCCGGCGAAGCGATACTTGGCCAGCGTGTAGCCCGACACCGCGGACACGGCGGTCGACAGCAGCGCCCCGCCCCCCGCGTACAGCAGGGTGTTGAGCATCCACAGCCAGAACACCCCGTCCCGATAGGCGGCGAGATCGGCCAGGTTCTGGAAGAACCCGGTGCCGGGGGAGAACGTCGAGGTCGAGAACAGCTCGCCGGACGTCTTCGTGGCGGCGATCACCACCCAGCTCACAGGGAACAGGCAGTACACCGCGCCGACCAGCAGAACGCCGGTCGGGACCAGCCCGAGCGGTCCGTACGCAGAAGTGGAGCGGGCCATCAGGTCTCCCCGAACGCGCGGTTCTTCACCACGCGCAGGAACCCGAACGACAGCACCAGCGAGATTCCGGCGATCACTACGGCCGTGGCCGCCGCCGAATACAGGTCACCGGTCACGAAGGCGTCCCGGTAGATCTTCATCAGGGGACTCCAGGTCGAGCTGATCGTGTTCGTGAGCGGCCGGAGCGCGGTGGGCTCGGTGAACACCTGGATCGTGGCGATGACCGAGAAGACGGTGACCAGGATGATCGCCGGAGCCAGGATCGGGATCTTGACCCGCAGCGCGATCTGCAGCTCGGACGCGCCGTCGATGCGCGCCGCCTGATAGAGGTCTTGGGGCACAGCCCGCAGGTTCGTGTAGAGCACCAGCATGTTGAAGCCCGTGCCGCCCCAGACCGCCACGTTGGCCATCGAGTACACGACCGCGCTCTGGCTCAGCGGCGCGACCCCGAACAGCTCGCTGATCGGGCTGACGCTCGGCAAGTAGAGGAAGCCCCACATCAGGCTGGCGGCCACGCCCGGCACCGCGAACGGCAGGAAGATCGCGATCCGGGAGAAGCGCGCCAGCCGTACCCTGGCCGCGTCCAGCATCAGCGCGAACACCAGCGCCAGCCCCAGCATCACGACCAGGACCAGCAGGCCGTAGCCGAGCACCCGCAGCCAGCCGGTCCACAACTCGCCGTCGCCGATGGCGGCGGCGTAGTTGTCGAGGCCCACGAAGATCTCCCGCTTCGACCCCTTGCCGAGCCCGAGCCCCGACACCTTGGTCCGGCGCAGGCTGAGGTAGACGGTGTAGCCGATCGGCAGGGCCAGGAACAGGGCGAACAGGGTGACGGCCGGGGTCAGGAACAGGTACGGCGCCCAGCTTTTCCTTGTGGTCATTGGGCGAGCTTGAAGCCGGACTTGGTCATGTCCGCGACCGTGGCGTCCTGGACGCTCTGGAGAGCGCCGCTGAAGGAGGTCTTGTTCAGCGCGGCCTTGTCGAAGGCGTCCTTGAAGGCGTTGTAGGCCACGTTGACGTTCGGGCCGAAGGTGAAGCCGCGCGCTCCCGCGCCGAACCCGGCCGCCTGCTTCCAGAAGTCGGGGATGTTGGAGAAGTACGCGGGCGGCTCGGAGAGCAGGTCGGCGCCCTTGGTCGCGGCGGGATAGACGGAGCCCTCCTTCACCAGCAGGGCGAGCGCTTCAGGATCGCTGTTGAGCCACGTGGCGAAGGTGGCGGCGGCCTCCTTGTTCTTGGAACCCGCTGACACGGAGACGGCCGAGCCGCCCCAGAAGCCGCTGAAGTTCTCGCCGGCGTTCCACTGCGGCAGCTGCGCGATCGCCCACTTGCCCTTGGACTTGGGCGCGTTGGTCGACAGCGGGCCGGGCGCCCAGATGGCCGACGGCCAGGTCAGGAGCTTGCCGTCGTTCAGAGCCTTGTTCCACTCGGGGGTGAAGTAGGGCATGTTGTCGATGACGCCCTCTTTGACCAGGCCGCCCCAGTAGTCGGCGAGCTTCTTGCTGGGCTCGTCGTTGATGGCGACCTTCCACGCCTCGCCGCTGATCGACCACCACTGCCCGCCCGCCTGCTGGGCCAGGCCCGCGAAGGAGCCCGGGTCTTTGCTGGAGAACGTGCCGAGGTACACCTTCGGGTCCTTCGCGTGCACGGTCCTGGCCGCGTCGGCGTACTCCTGCCAGGTCTTCGGTACGGCTATGCCGTACTTCTTGAACAGGTCTTCGCGGTAGTAGAGCAGCATCGGGCCGCTGTCCTGCGGGATGCCGTAGACCGCGTCGGTGCCGAGCGTGACCAGCCCCCAGATGCCCTCGCTGAACTGCGCCTTCACCGGATCCGCCGCCGTCTTGATGTCCGCCACCGCCTCGGCCGCCACGAACGACGGCAGCGCCTGGTACTCCGCCTGGACGAGATCCGGCGGGTTCCCGGCCTTGGCGGCGGTGAGGAACTTGGTGGCCGAGTCGTCCCCGCCCGCCTGGGTGCTGGAGGTGACCTGGATGTCGGGATGCGCCTTGTTCCAGACCGCGACGACCTTGTCCATGCCGGGCACCCAGTTCCAGTAGGTCAGGGCGACCTTCTGGGCCTTCTGTGCGGTGGAGCTCGACGGGGCGGCGCTCTGCTGAGCACCACCGCTGGAGCAGCCGGCCACGAGGGTGACGGCCGCGGCGACAGCGGCAAGCCTGTTCATGTGCATGGGCACCTCAACCTGAGCACGGAGGGCGTCTGTGAACGTTCACAGCGTGGGTCTGGCCATCTTCCCTGTCAACCCTTCGTTACGTGGTCGTTAAACGGCCCAAAAAGGTGTGTGCACGTTCACAGTTTGTCGGCCTTGGGCCGTGAGATGCTGAACCCGTGAAAAGGCCGACCATCCATGACGTGGCCGCGGCGGCCGGGATCTCACGCGGCACCGTCTCGCGGGTCCTGAACGGCGACCGTTATGTGAGCCCCGCGGCCCGGATCGCCATCGAACGCGCCATCGCCGAGACCGGCTACGTCGTCAACCGCAACGCCCGCAACCTGGTCAGACAGCGCGCCGGATCGGTCGTCATGGTCCTGTCCGAACCCCCCTTCGAGGACCCCAACTACACCACCACCATCCGCACCGCGATCCGCCGCCTCGGCGAACGCGACCTGTCGCTGGTCATGATGATCGCCGGCGACGACAGGGAGCGCGAACAGGTCCTCCGCTACGTACGGGGCGGCCACGCCGACGGCGTCTTCCTCCTGTCCACCCACGCCGGCGACCCCCTGGTCGACACGCTCCACGGTGCCGAGATTCCGGTGGTCTCCTGCGGCGCCGTCATCGGCAGGGAGACGGTGATCCCGTACGCGGCCTGCGACGAACGGGGCGGAGCCCGCCAGATGGCCGAATACCTGGTCTCACGCGGCCGCAAGAAGATCGCCATGATCACCGGCCCGATGGACACGCCGGGCGGCATCCAGCGCCTCGAAGGCTTCGCCGACGTCCTCGGCCGGAAGGCGTCCAAGAAACTGATCGAACACGGCGACTGGACCCACGCCAGCGGCGAGGCGGCCATGGCCCGGCTGCTGGAACGCGTACCCGACCTGGACGCGGTCTTCGCGGCCTCGGACGTGATGGCTTCGGGGGCCCTGCACACGCTGCGGGCGGCGGGGCGGCGGGTGCCTGAGGACGTGGCGGTGGGCGGCTTCGACGACTCGTCGGTGGCGATCTCCACCCATCCGCCGCTGACGACGGTGCGGCAGCCGCTGGGGGATGTGGCCAGGGAGACGGTACGGCTGCTGCTGGCACTCATTGACGGCGCGGAGCGAGTCGACTCGATCGCCCTACCCACCAGCCTGATCGTCCGAGACTCGGCCTAGGCTCAAAAGGGCCTTCGCTTCGCTCCGGGCGTTCTTTTCCCACCCGTCACCCGATTCGGTGGTTGGCCGTCTCATGCCCACCCGCCCACAAAGGCCCTCCGCTACGCTCCGGACGTCCTCCCAGGCGGGCTGACGCCCGCCTCCTGAAGGGCCTCGCTGCGCTCGGACCGCCTTCCAATCACGCTTCGCTGGGTTGGCCAGTTGAAACGGTGATTTTGTTGGTGAGTAGTAGCACCCGCAATATCTGTAGGTACTGTGAAATCGGCGGCGCCAGCATCTCCTGCCCCGTGGGCATCGTGTCGGCAGGTGAGTAACTCAGTCTCTTAGGCGGAATCTGACCTCGTCAGCGCGGAGGGCCAGGCCTCGAAGTTGAGGTCGAGCCCTCTGCGGAGTTGTCGGAGGGCTCAGGCACGTTCCAAGGCCTGCATGAGATCAGCAGCCAGCAGAGATGTCGCCAAAGCAACCGTCTCGGGCTCGCCAATTCCCTCTTCCGCGCGTCCGGCCATCGTTGAGCCGAGCGCGTCCGGTCCTGCCGCGAACAGTGTCGCCAGATGTTCGACCGCCTGCTCGGTGACCTCGCGGCTGATGGGGTCACGAGCCAGGAGCCTAAACGTGGTGGCCAGTTCAGCGGTGTCGACGTCGATAAGGATGCGGTACATGTCGTGTGCGTCCTTGTCATTCAGCCGGTGGGGGGCCGAAATCCGTTCGGCGATCTTATGGAGCTTGGCCACCAGCAAGGCTGCGGGCCCGGCGACTCTGACTCGATATACGCGGCTATCGGCCGGGTCAAGGGCCGTCACGCCCATGACCGTGTTGTCGATGACAGCTGCTTCGAGACCTCGAGCGCGCCGGGTGGCACGGCGATCATGCGGTGGGATGCGGGCGCCCCGCGTGTTCCTCGTACCTGCTCCTGCGAGAGCCTCGGGCACCATCAGATCGACGGGAATGCCCGCGAGGTTCAGCCACGCTCCGGGTTGTCCGCCAACGGGGTCCCGGTAGAACCCCGCGCGGCCCATGGATTGCTCCAGAAGCGGATCATCCTCCAGGACCCTCGGGTCGAGTGCGAGATCGCTGTCCTTCGTCGTCTCGGCGAGTGCGACAGGACTTCCTGCAGTGCGCAGGTAGACGGCCTGTGCTCCGATCACGATCACAGCGTCGCGATGGGCATCCAACGCGGCCAATGCATCGAGAAGCGCGGACCGAGATCGGACGAGGATGTCGCTACTCCTTACGCCAGGAGGATTCATGTCGCGCCATCCATTCAACGAGTTCTTCGGCTTCAGAGGGGCTGCGTCCAGGGCCCGTCATCAAATCGACGGCGACTTGGGGTGGTGCTGCGATCGTGAGAGCGGAAGCGTCGGTAAGGGTACGAACGAAGACGACGTCGCTTTCCGGCTCGGCCAACATCACATTCGCTCCGGCGTCAGCAGGGCGAAGATCCCAGAGTTGCGCGGTGTG
Organism: Nonomuraea sp. CA-143628; assembly: GCF_050942315.1. Taxonomy (NCBI): domain Bacteria; kingdom Bacillati; phylum Actinomycetota; class Actinomycetes; order Streptosporangiales; family Streptosporangiaceae; genus Nonomuraea; species Nonomuraea sp. CA-143628. Next base: position 12,560,079 of record NZ_CP192072.1, on the reverse strand, counting down.
CTCAGCGTCCGTCGTGTAGATCATGGCGGAGCGGGCTGGAGCATAGGGGGCCCAGTTGGCTGCGGCCAAAGTCCCGGTCACGGCGTACTGGGTGGGATTATCAGCCACCCGCCGCATGAGGTTAGGTAGGCCTCTCGGTGCTATCCACCGTGTGACGCGGCTGCTTCGTACGAACCCGTAGTCTTCGCTCCAACGCCTCAGCAGTGCGACCCAGTCGGGAACTACGACTGCACCCGAGCTGGTCCGTGTTGCCAGGTTCTCGCTCTCGAGAAACTCGATCACCCGGTAGGTCGACCCAGTAGATACGTCAGCGACGTCGATCAGCTCACGGATCGCCCATGATCTTTCGTGGTCCAGCAGCGCACGTACGATCTTCGCCGCGGGAGCACCCTTCAACGTTCCGCGCGGTCTTCCAGGACCGCGCCACGGATCATGGTCGGCCCCTCGATCTGCAACGTATAGACCGGGCTGAGAGACGTTCAGGGTGATGTTCCCTGTCGCGTCTATGTAGGACAGGCCAGCCTCCGAGAGCCGCTTACGCACGGGCGGCGACAGGTATCGGGAGACGACAACCCCGCGGCTGCCTGGATGCTCATCCGCCGCGGCATTCAACTGCTGGAGCAGCGTAGCGGTGTCACGTCTCTCCACCAGGCGCTTGGCTTCCACGACCAGCACGACCGAGGTTCCGTCCGGTGCTGTCACCTTCCAGAGAGCGTCGAAGCGAGCATCGGGTAGTTTGCGGCTCAGTGGTTGGATGTCCCACCCGGCCGGCAGCCGGTCGCTTAGCACAGCCATCCCGGCTCGCAAAACTTCAACCTCGTTCTGAGGCTGTGGCCTCGCCTCCATTGGTGCTCTCCAGTCCTTCGGCGTTCGGGAAAAATCCTAACTCCGTTGAAGGCGGAGAGTCGGGATTTCCCGAACATCAGCCGGAGGTGGTTGCTGGCGTGACGCCTCTGAAGCCCCGGTTGCCTGCGCGGGCGAGTTGTTGCCTGAAGAGTGCTATCAGCAGCGTTTGCCGGTCAGTTTGGACAGCACTTTGGGGCGGATCGGGCCCGGAATGTCGGTGAGAGGTAGCAGCGCCCGGAGGCAACGCCTCGCGGAGCGGAGGGCCTTGAGGCTGATTCCCGGTATCTACTCGCCGTTGTCGATCGTGGCGATGCCGCCAGTATCGCTGGTTGGCTTGAGCTGGGCCATGGACTCCTCGGGCAGGTAGCGGCGCTTGCCCTACTGCCGCTCGTGTGTATGTCGGCCGCTGGATCAGCGGTGTCGCCGATACCGCAGCTCTACGATCCCGTTGCTGGAGGCGGTGCTGGAGACCAGGTCGAGCTGGTAGGACTTGGGGACGCCGTCGAACAGCCGAGTGCCCTCACCCGCGACGTAGGGGAACAAGCTCAACTGGAGCTCGTCGATCAGGTCGAGCCGCATGAGCGACCGCCAGAGGCTGACGCCGCCCCAGACCACGATGTGACCGTCGCCGCCCATCCTGAGCTTGTCGATCTCTTCTGCCGTGTCACCAGCGGCGATGGTGGTGTTGGCCCAGTCGGCCGTCTTCAGGGACCGGGAGAAGACGACCTTGCGTCCGGCGTTCAGGATGCCGGCGAACGGGTGGTCAGTGGACGTTGTCATCGCCTCGGAGATGCCCTCGTAGGCGGTGCGGCCCATGATGTGCGCATATGAGCTCTGGAGAAAGTCGAGGTGCGCCGGGTCATCGGGCTGACGGTTTTCGGGCAGGTCGAAGCAGAACTTCCAAAACTCGGTGCCCTCGTCGGCGAGAAGGCCGTCGACGGAGTAGTTGAACACTGTCGCTATCAGCTTCCGCATGATCAGATCTCCGTGGTCTCGGGTCGTCTGGGGACCGTGCTTGCTCGGGGGACGTGCGTGTTCCGGGCCGCACCGCTCGCGTGGCCGCGGCGTCGCTGGTGCTTAGACACCAATGCCGCCCGAAAGTCATCGGTGGGCCGAGCACCGAGCTGTCAGCCAGGGCTGGTTGATGATTCTTGGGGTGCCGTTTGATGCGTCGCGGCGCTGCGGTCAGTCCCACCAAAAGGACCAGACGGGAGCGTCCACGATCTCGGTGTACTCCGTGAAATGCAGAGCTGAGTACGGTAAACGTACAAGGGTGTGAGCGTTGTTGGTGGGGCTCGTCGGGCGGGTCGAGTCCTACCTCAGGACGGTGAAGAGGGGGCCACGCTGTTCGGCGCCATCGGGGGAGCGCCACCCGGCCGTGACGCATCCACGGGCTCCGGTCGTCGCACAGCCGCAACCTTCGGCTGGCTGGAGTGCGCGGACGATACGGACGGTGAGTCCCGGCTCGGCGGCCAGATCAGTGCCGGAGAAGGCTTGCGCGGCAGAGGTGAGGTCGACGCCGTCGAGGTGGGCGATGACCGACGGGTCGGGGGTGTCGTCGGCATTCTGCGCCTGTGCCACGGCCGAACCGCGGAGGAACGCGAGCAACTGGGCGGTCAGCACGGGGTCACCGATTCCGTCGTAGACCCACCGGTGGCCAAGGACCCCATGCTCTGCCGTGCCGACGAGGGCGTGGTCGGCCCCGGTCAGCGGGGAGCCCCGGTAGGTGAGCGGCACGTGGTAGACCGCAGGGCTGTCGCCGGAGCTGTCGGCCACCAGCATGAACTCGATGCCGACCTCACCGGCCGGATCGTCGAGCCGGAAGCCGCCGCACTTGACCAGAGCCGGCGGTCCGCCCTGGTACCAGGGCTGGGAGGGAAGCCACGCCGACAGGAGTTCCAGTTTTCCGGGAGTCATGGTGGTCTGGTGAATAACGGCCATGCACCAAGATTCTAGGCCGGGACGCGGTCCCGTCTGCCTCAGCAGAGACGTCAGCTCAGCCTCCAGCGCCTCAGCAGACACCTGTTGGTTGCCACTCAAGATGACGACGTAGGGCGCCGGATGTGCCATTCACCCTGACGATGTGGACTTCACGGTCTCCATTGAATTGATCTTCGGGGTGCTGAGCGGCACCGTGACGATGGTGGCGCCTTGCAGCAAACTATACCGATATCGTAATATCCGAAAGCATGAAGTCCGAATCCGTATCACCGGGCCGGTCGGCGCTGCTGGCCTTGCAGCGCGCTACCCACGCCACCTTGCACCTGATCGCCACTGAACTCGTCGACCTCGACCTGACCGCCTCCGAGATCAACGCACTGGCCAACCTCGCCGACGGTCATGGCCGCACCGTCTCCCAGTTGGGGGCCGCGGTCGGGGCCCGCCCCACGACGCTGACCAGCGTGCTGGACCGGCTGGAACGCCGCGGTCACATCACCCGCGGCACGCGCGCCGGCGACCGCCGCTCGGTGCTCATCGAATTGACCGACTCCGGCCGCGCGGCGGCCGCCGTCATTACCCAGACCCTGACCGACGTCGAGAACCGCGCGCTGGAGGGCCTGCCCGCCGAAGCGGTCGCCGGCTTCTATGCCGTTCTGGACGCGCTGGTCAAGGAGGGGTCATGACCACACACGACCACGGCCCGTACTCCGGCCACGCGGCACATCTCCACGGGCTGCTCAAGACTCTGACCGGCCCAGCGGAGCGCCTGCGACGGCATCTGCACGCTGGCCACGGCGCGAACGGCACGGACGAGGAGTCCTCGCCGTTCGCCGAGTTGATGGGGGAGGTGATGGCGACCGCCGAGCGGTTCGGGCACCGCCAGCACGTCCAGCTGACTTGGCTGACCGTCCGGCGCTACGGCACCACTGCGGCGGTCGACCTGATCAGCGACGGCATCCAGCGCACCGCCCGCTACGCGGGCGCACCGCAGAAGTACAACGCCACCGTCAGCCGGGCCTGGATCGAACTGGTGGGCCACCACGCCGGGCAGTCGGACGCCGCCGACTTCGACGCGTTCGCCGACCAGAACCCCGCGTTACTCGACAAGAAGCTGCTCGCCCGCTTCTATCGGTCCTCGACGCTGGCAAGCGACCCGGCCAGGACCGGCTGGGTCGAGCCGGACCTCGCTCCGTTCCCCTGGCAGCAAGCTGGCGGGTGAGACGGGGTTCAACTCTCGCCCCTGTCTGCCGGTCTGGTCGATCTGGGGGGCTGAAGCTCGCCTGCAGGATCGGCCACCCCGGCGGTACTGCTCCTGCCGTCACACCACCTGGAAGCGGGGCGGCAGGTGATGGCCTCCGCGATCCTTCGCGCGCCCAGCTAACCGCTCCAAGAGCGGTAACGGATGGCAGGCCACCGCATGTCAGGTGTCCAGCATGTCTGAGTCGGCCGTGTGGTTGACCTGCTGGCTACCGGGCCGGGCTCCTCGATGGCCGCTGCGGCTCCTGCGGCACACTCGATGATGTCAGAGGACCTTGCCGGATCGGGTCACGCGGGAACTCCCAGTGAGGCGGCATGCTCGCGGGCTTCGCGGTGGATGCTGAACGGATCGAAAAGCCACGGTTTGTGGCTTAGTGCGCAAAGTAGCTGTGGGTAGCCGGAAGTTTGCGGATGGCTTGGCATAAGTCATCCGCAAACACGGCTACCTGAGAGAACATCCCCACTGTCGTTATCGAGGCGGAGAGCGCCGAACTCATCCCCGACCGCCCGGGCCGAAACCCGACGTCGGGCACCGCGGCTGTCACTCGCTGTGGCCTGCGGAAACGCTCTACCTTGAGGCTGGTGGCACGGACCCGAGCGGCAGGTCCGGATCTTCAGGGGTTGAGGAGGCGGTTGGTCTCGGCCAGCAGCTCGCTCTGGCGGAGGCGGTCGGCGGGGAACGGCATCGCGATGACGCGGTGCACGCCGACCTCGGCGAGAGCGGCCAGCCGTTCGGCGGCCGCGGCGGGTGGGCCGGTGACCAGGCCACCACGGGCCTCCTCCTCGGTCATCCCGTACTCCATCAGCGACCGGGCCTGAGCGTCGATCACCGACGCGGGCAGGTCGCCGAGACCGACGCTGAGGCCGATCGTGACGCGCGGCGCCGGGCGGCCGTATTCGGCGGCGAGGCCGGCCAGTTGGCGGGTCTGTTCGGCGATCTCAGCCGGCGTGGAGAACGCCGGATACCATTCGTCGGCGAAACGGGCGGCTCGGCGCATGGGGCCGGCGCCGATGAGGACGGGCGGCATTGTCGCGCCCGGAGAGAGAGTGATCACCTCGCCGTTCACGTTCGTGGGCTTGCCCTCGACCAGGCTCGGCAGGATCTCCAGGGCGGCGTCGGTGCGCTGCGCGCGTTCGGCGTAGGAGATACCGACGGCCCGCCAGGCTGCGTCGCCGTGCACGCTGCCGCCCGAGCCGACGCCGAGCAGCACCCGACCGCCGGACAGATGCTGCAGGCTGGCGATCTGCTTGGCGGCCCAGGCGGCTGGGCGTAGCGCCAAGACCATCACCCCGAAGCCGATCTTGACGCGCTCGGTGACGGCGGCGGCCGTGGCCAGCACTATGGTGCTGTCGAGGAACGGCCGCACCGGGATCAGATGGTCGCCGACCCAGATCGACTCCAGGCCGAGCTCCTCGGCGTGCCGGGCATGCTCGCGCACCCCGGCGGTCTCATCCACGCCGAACGACGGCAGGTTCACGCCGACCTTGAGCATCAGCGCACCTCGAGCAGGGTCTTGCCGACGCTGGCGCGCGACTCGATGGCGGCGTGCGCGGCGGCGGCCTGGTCGAGGGGGAAGCGCTGCCCGATCAGCGGCCGCAGCCGTCCGCCCACGGCCTCGGCGAGGGCGCTCTCGGTGTACTCGCGCATCATCTCCGGAGTGGGCTTCGCCTGGACGAGCGTGATGCCGCGAGCAACAGCGGCCTCCGCCTCGATGCCGGCCCACTCTCCGCTCGCCAGCCCGAAGCTGACCATCCGCCCGCCCTGGCCGAGCAGTTCGAAGGCGGCCCGAGCGATATCGCCACCGACCCCGTCGAAAACGACGTCGACGGGGTCGACCTCGTCGGTCCAGCCCGGAGCCGTGTAGTCGACCACCTCGTCGGCGCCCAGATCACGGGCCACACCGGTCTTGCGCGAGCCCCCGGCCGCTCCGACGACGGTGGCGCCCGCCGACTTGGCGAGCTGCACGAGGAGCGAGCCCACGCCGCCGGCCGCCGCCTCGACCAGAACCCGTTCCCCGGGCTGTGGCGCGGTCGCCCGGATCATCATGGTCGCGGTACGCCCGTCGGCCAAGATTGCGACCGCGTCGTCCAATTCCAGGTCGTCGGGAACGGGAAAGAGCCCGGAGGCATCCGCCGCGGCCCGTTCGGCATAACCGCCGGAGCCCCCCGTGGAGGTCACCACCCGACGGCTGACCAGGCCGGAGTCGACGCCCTCGCCGACCGCCGTGACAATGCCCCCGACGCCGTTGCCCGGAATCATCGGAAGCTCCGGCTTGAACGGCGACGGGCCACCCGACCGGAACTGGGTCTCCACAAAGGTGATGTTGGCGTAGGCGACGTCGATCAACACCTGCCCCGGCCCCGGGACCGGATCGGGGGCGTCTCCAGGTACGAGCACCTCGGGCCCGCCGAACTCCTTCAGCCACACCGCACGCACAACACTCTCCCCTGTTCAGCTGATGTCGATCTCAGCATGCAACCTCAACCGAACTCGAGGTCAAATCTTTAGAAGCGGAAGCCGAGTAGGCCGCCATTCGGCTGCGAACTCGGGAACGACCTGCCGCGCCGATTCGTGGAGCAGCCGCGCGAGTTCCGCCGGATCCTCGACTGTGTCGATGAGTGCAACACGTCCAGGCCACTTCACGGATCCGATCCCTACGAACGCCCCTTTCCTAGATCACGGGCGAACTCCCTTTTAGCACGCAAGCTCTAAGAACGGGACCGGCAAAGGCTCCGAAATCGGGTATCGAAGCGGCAGGCACGGGGTTATCCCTTTCAGGCGCCGGCGCCGCCATCCACCGGCACGATCGCGCCGGTCACCATCGATGCCCGGTCGCTGAGCAGCCACGCCGCCACTTCGGCGACTTCGCGGGGCTCGGCCATCCGTCCGAGCGGGATCGATGACTTCAGCTGCTCGACGATGCCGGGGGTCGCCGCCTCCCACGCGTCGATCATCTCCGTGGCGGTGCCGCCGGGGGTGATGCCGTTCACCCGGATGCCATCACGGGCCCAGCTCACCGCGGCGGACTCGGTGATGCTGTTGAGCGCGCGCTTCATGGCGCCGTACGCGGGGAGTACGGGGTTCGCGCGGCGGCTGCCGATGCTCGAGGTGTTGACGATCGCCCCGCCACCGTCGCGTCGCATGAGTGCGGCCTCAGCCGTCATGGCGGTCCAGTGCGCCCGGAAGTTCACCGCGAACTGCTGCTCTATGTCCTCATCGCTCGTGGTATCGAGCGGACCGGGCTGCTGGATCACCGCGCCGTTGTTGAACGCGCCGTCGAGCCGTCCGTGCAGCTCCTCGACGCGATCGAGGGCCGCCTGGATGCTCGTACGGTCGGCGAGGTCCAGGGTGACGGCGTCGGCGACGCCGCCCTCGGCGCGGATCTCGGTGACGATCTGTAGCAGGGCGTCGGTGCCGCGGGCGGCGAGTACGACGGCGGCCCCCTCGGCGGCGAAGAGCCGGGCCGCGGCCGCCCCGATGCCGCGGCTGGCGCCGGTGATGAACACGACCTTGCCGGTGAGCAGGCCGATGGGTGCGATGTGAGTGGTGTTCGTCATGACGACAGTGTCAGGCCGGTCACCAGGCCGGATGCAGGCACAGACGGTACCAGGATCGATCGCCGCGCAGCGTGCACACTGGGCATATGGACAAACAGGAACTCGGGGCGTTCCTCCGCAGCCGTCGCGAACGGCTCCGGCCGCAGGACCTCGGCCTGGCCTCGGGCCCGCGACGCCGGACGCCGGGACTTCGCCGCGAGGAGGTCGCGGTCCTCGCGCACATCTCCACGGAGTACTACGTCCGGCTCGAACAGGGCAGGGCACCGCGACCGTCGGGCGAGGTCCTCGCCGGGATCGCGGACGCGCTGCGGCTCACGGACGCCGAGTCCGACCACCTCCACGTCCTCGCGGGGACCGCGCCGAGCCGTACCGGACTGCACCGGCGCGACGTACGCCCGAGCATCCTCACGCTTCTCGAGCGGTTGCCGCAGACGGCCGCGTTCGTGACTTCGGCCGCGTTCGAGGTGCTCGCGTGGAACGACCTCGCGGCCGCGCTCATGGAGGACTTCGCCGAGCTCGCCCCACGGGACCGCAATCTCGCGCGGCGGGCATTCCTCGGCCCTAAGCGCGCCGATGAGACGTTGTACGGGGTCTCCGACGCCGCGGAGTTCCGGCACCACGTCGTCATGGGGCTGCGAGCCACCCTCGCCCGCTACCCGTCCGACCCTACGGTGACCGAACTGGTCGACGAGCTCCGCGCTGGCAGCCCCGAGTTCGCCCGGCTCTGGGAGCGGCACGACGTGCAGGCCGCGCCAACGCTCACGAAGACCTTCCGGCACCCGGTCGTCGGGGAGGTCGCCGTTGACTGCGACTCGCTCGCGCTCACGGACCGCGACCAGCACCTCGTCCTCTACAGCGCGCCCTCAGGATCCCCTGGCGCCGAAGCCCTGGCTCTGCTGAATGTCCTCGGCACCGAGTACGTCAAGGCGAACAGGTCACGCTGACGCACTCCGGTCATCTCTTCATGGGCTCGTCGTCAGCGCCGGGTTCGTTTCGACGACGCCGTCGAGCACCTGATCGATGCGCCCCAGAAGATCGGCGTCGAGCCGGACCCCGGCCGCTTCGACGTTCTCCCTCACCTGCTCGGGCCGCGACGCACCGATGATCGCCGAAGCCACATTGGGGCGCCGCAACACCCAGGCCAGCGCGAGCTGCCCCAGGGACAGCTCGGCCTCATCGGCCAGGGGACGCAGCCGCTGCACCCGTTCCAGCACGTCCTCACGCAGGAAGGGCTGGATGAAACCGCCCGCACCGCTCAGGTCCGCGCCGCGAGACCCGGCGGGCGCCTGCCGGCCCGGCCGATACTTGCCCGTCAGTACGCCCTGCGCGATGGGGGACCAGGCGAGCTGACCGAGCCCTTCTCGCTCGCACGCCGGCATGACCTCGGCCTCGATCACCCGCCACAACGCGCTGTACTGCGCCTCGTTGGAGACCAACGGCACGTGCAGCTCCCGGGCGAGCGCGGCGCCCCTCGTGATCTGCTCGGCCGTCCATTCGGAGACGCCGACATAGAGCACATGGCCCTGCCGGACCAGGTCGGCGAACGCCAGCATGGTCTCCTCCAGCGGCACCGTGCGGTCGAATCGATGCGCCTGGTACACATCCAGATAATCGGTGCCCAGCCGCCGCAGCGACGCGCGTGCCGACTCCATGACGTGCTTGCGGCCAAGACCTTTGTCATTGGGCCCGCCCGGCCCAGTGGGCCAGAACACCTTCGTGGATATCTCCAGGCTTTCTCGTCGCTGTCCTTTCAGCGCGCGGCCGAGCACCGACTCGGCCGCGGTGTTCGCGTACGCGTCCGCGGTGATGAACGTGGTGATGCCCGCGTCCAGCGCCGCCGTGACGCACGCCCGCGCACGTTCTTCCTGGTCCGGGGCGTCGTGCGCGAGCCAATGCCCGTAGGAGACCGCGCTGACGGAGAGGCCGCTACGGCCGAGACGACGAAATTCCATGCGTTTACGTTAGTCCTTCATTTCGTATACCCAAGCCTTTATCGAGCCGATTTGACAAATTAAATAAAGGCGCTCTGAGGGCAAATCGAGAGAACATATAGCGGTGAATTTGTCAAACGTCATGGGATTCGTTCGAGCGCGGCGGCGATGGTCGGCCAGCACTTTGCGTGCCGCTCCACGCACCCAAAGTAATCGCAGCGGCGTCCGGCGCGGGCGATGGCCTGGTGTTGACTTTGTCGCAAGCCATGACGCAACATGTTGATACAAACCTTGCGACAAAGGAGACGGTATGGCGAACAGTTCCATGCCGAGCGCCGGGTCGCGGCCGGCGGAGGTCCGATACGCGGAGACCTGGCTGCGGCGGCACGGCCTCGGTGACGGCCCACCGACACCGTTGCTGATCACGCGACTGGCGGTACGGGGGCGGGCGCGGCTCCTAGGCAGTGTCCTGCTGGCCGCGCTGTACATCCTGGCCGCGCTGGCACAGGCCACTGACCTGATGGCCACGGCCGCATCCGGCGGACCTTGGCCGGAGCGGCCGACGCTGCTGCTGGCTCTGAGCGTGTTGATCATCGGGCTGGTGCTGGCCCGGACGCTGCTTCACGCCTGGGTACGGCGGGTCGATCGGCAGGCAGGGGCGACGCTGGCGCGGCGAGTGGCCCATCCGGTGCAGCTCGGCTGGCGGACCCTCCTGGGAAGGAGGTACGCCGTCCTGGTGGCTGGCACCTTCGCCGGTGCCATCGCGCTGGGGGTGAGCGCACTGGCCGTCGATGACGGCAGAGTCCGGTACACGGCTGTCGTGCTGCTGGTCGCCGTGGCCGGAGCCGGCCTCGGCGTGGCCCTGCAACTGCGCGAGCTGCTGGCCCGGCCGGTCGTGGCCGAGGACGAGGTGTCGCTGACGGCCGACGTCATCATGCGCATCGAGGACGCGCGCGACGGCAACGCGCCGAGCGTGCTGCTGGGGTTGCCGATGGTGTTGCTGTCCGGATCCGCGCCCGGCTGGTGGAGCGCCGCCTCCATCGGCTTCATGGTGCTGGGTCTGGCCGCCATGATCGCCGCCCATGCCAGGACGCCGTCGTGCGCGGACACAGCTCGGCACGTGGTCGGCGTCGGATGATCGTCATCGACGCGGGCTCGCCGGTGCCGCCGTTCGAGCAGTTGCGGGCCCAGCTCGCCCGGCAGATCCACGACCGTACGCTGGCCGTGGGCTCCCGGCTACCGACCATCCGCCGGCTCGCGGCCGACCTCGGCCTGGCCGTCAACACGGTCGGCCGGGCCTACCGGGAGCTTGAGGAGGCCGGGCTGATCGAGACCCGGGGGCGGGCGGGGTCGTTCGTGTCGGCGGCGGGGGAGGAGGCCCGCGAACGGGCCCGCCAGGCGGCCGCCGACTACGCGGCCGTCGTGGCGAGCGTAGGCATCGACGAGACCGAGGCGCTCTGCATCGTCGAGGCGGCCCTGAGATCCGGCGACGCGGCCGCTTCCGCCTCATTCTGACTCGGCGCTCGGGCCTATGAGGCCCGAGCGCTGAATGCTTGGGCAGGTGAGGCGCGCAGCGCTGGAGGCTCGGGGATCACGGAAATGGCGTGGGACCGTAGGTGCCGTCTCCGTTAGGCTCGGGCCGCATGACGATTTTTGGTTCGATGATCGACGTGCGCCCGCTGTTCCCAGGCGAGCGGCGTGCCCTGCTCGAACTTCTGCGCGACCTGAGCCCGCAGGACTGGGCCAGGCCGACGGTCTGCCCGGGGTGGGACGTGCACGACATCGCAGGTCATGTCCTCAACGACTATCTGCGGCGTTTGTCGGGAAGCCGCGACGGGCATGCCGGGGCGCGCTTCGCCGACGATGAGTCACTGCCCGGCTATCTGGCGAGGGTCAATGGCGAGTTCGTCCAGGCGACCCGCCAGATCAGTTCTGAGCTGCTGATCGAGTTGCTGGAGCACCTGGGGGATCGACTCGACGCCCTCTGGGCCTCCCGTGATCTTGAGTCGCTCGCCGACCTGAACGTGTCGTGGGCCGCCACGGACGTCGCCAGTCCCGCCTGGCTGGACATCGGGCGCGAATACACCGAGTTCTGGGTGCATCAGCAGCAGATCCGCGACGCCGTCGCCCGGCCGGGGGCCACCGAGCCCGCACTCATGGCCCCGGTGCTGGAGGTTTTCGCGCGTGCGCTGCCGCAGAGTCTGCGGGAGCACGACCGGCCCGAGGGGACGGTGGCCGAATTGGAGGTGCTCGGGGCCGTGGGCGGACGGTGGAGCGCGGCCTGGCAGGAGGGCCGGTGGCGCATGACGGCACCGGGGCCCGAGCCGAAGGCCCGCGTCACGATGGATCAAGACACCTTCTGGCGACTCGCCACCCGGGGCATCACCGTCGAGCAGGCCCGTGACCGCTCCCGGCAAGACGGCGACCCCGAGCTCACCGCAGCCATGACGACCCTCCTCGCGGTCGTCGCCTGACCGGCGCTCGCCAACGATGTCTGGCAGTGAGCTGAGCTGCGGGTCGACAGAGAAAGGATCAGTCGCAGACCTGAGTGCTGACGGGCTTGGTGGCGGTCGCGGCCTCGCGGGCGTCGGCGGCGACTTCGCTGGCGGTCAGCACGTAACCGATGTCCTCCTGGCTGGTGACGGCGGCGAAGGCCACGCCCAGCACCCGACCGTCGGTGGCCAGCAGGGGACCGCCCGAGTCGCCGTGCTCGACCTTGCCCCGAATGAGGTACACCTCCCGCGTCACCTCGGGCCCACGGTAGATGTCGGGGATGGCGGCGCTCTGCCGCGCCGCGACCCGGGCCGGCTGCGGAGTGAACCCGCGGCCCTGAGGGTAGCCCGCGATGATGGCGTCCTCGCCCTTGTCCGCCTCGCCGTCGAAGGTCAGGTGCGGCAGTCCGAGGTTCGGTACGTGCAGGACCGCCACGTCCCGTCGCGGGTCGTACAGAACCACCACCGCTGGGCGAGGACGCTGCTCGTGATCGATGATCTGCAACTCCGCGTCCACCCCCGCGACCACGTGCGCGTTGGTCATGATGTGATCGGGCGCGTACACGAATCCGGAGCCGGTGATGCGCTTACGGCACGAGCTCGCAGTCCCCTGCACCTGCACGATCCCGGCCCGCGACTGCTGCCACGCGGGGCTCTTCAGCACTGCCGCGCTCGGCGGTGGAACGTCGATGAGCGGCTGGCCGGCGATCACGTCCAGCACCGGCGGGAAGCCGGACCGGTCGATGAACTGCTTGAACGGTTTCTGCCAGTCGCGCGCCGCGTCCGGGACCGCCTGATCAACCGTGGCCAAGAGCAGCGAGCCACGAATCTGTTCCACGACCGGCACCAGCGAGGTGGATACCAGCAGGCTTCCGACCAGCCAGGCGATGACCAGCACCGAAAAGGCGGCGACCAGCATTCCGCCCACCGCGTCCAGCTGCCGGGCAGGTTCGTCCCGCAGATGGGAACGCAATACCGCCCCCACGGTAGATGTGATGAACTGGCCGATCATCGCGGCCAGGAGCACGATTACCAGGGCCAGCAATAACTGCGGGACGTCTCCGTCCACAACCGCGCCCGCGATGGGCGGCGCGAGATTAATCCCGAACACACATCCGCCGATGAAACCGATGAAGCTCGCCGCCCCGACGACGAACCCTTGGCGATATCCGGAGAAGCCGAAGGCGATCACCAGGGCGACCAACACGATGTCGAGCAGATCACCGATCACTATGCAAAGGTAAGCCCGATCTTTATCTCCGCGGTCGCGCGGAGATAAAGATCGGGCGGTGATACGCGAATTACCGCCGGCGAGGCCCGGTCACGCGACCAGGCGCAGCCAGGCCGCCGCGAGTGCGGCGTGACCGGCCGGCGTCGGGTGCGCGCCGTCCGCGGCCCAGTACTCCGGCCCGGTCGTCGCGGCGAGCTCGGCGAACATGCCGTCGGCGGCGAGCAGGTGCGCGCCGTACTTGCGGGCGAGTTCGCGGACGACCTGGTTCTTCGGGTCCAGGTCGGCCCGCCACTCCTTCCGCTCCTTCTCGCCGATGTGCGCGTCGCCGACCTCGACAAGGCCGCTGATCGGCAGGAGGGACGTCTCGATGAGGATCAGCTCGACGCCGGCCTCGGCGAGGGGCGCGAGCAGGCGGTCGTAGCCTGCCGCGTACTCCTCCGTGGAGATCACGTAGCCGTCCGGGTCGTACGTGTGCCAGGCCACGTCGTTGCCGCCGACGAGGATCGACACCACGTCCGGGCGCGCGTCGAGCACGTCCGCCTGCCAGCGGGCTTCGAGGTCCATCACCTTGTTGCCGGCGATCGCGGAGTTCAGCCAGGTCACGGGCCGGTCCGGGTGCCGCAGTCCCCACTCGCCCGCGACGCGCAGGGGATAGCCGAAGCCGAGGCCGTCCTCGCTCTCCAGCCGTTGGCAGTCGGTGACCGAATCGCCGGTGAACATCACGGTGCTTCCCGGTCGGAGGGTGATCGTCATGTGTGCTCCTGAATCTCGGTTGAGGAGAGGAATTTCATTTCGGGACGGCGCGGCGTTAAATCGCCGGGCCACCGAACCAATGACCGGCGGCCCGCTCGAACGCGTCACGATCAGGGGAGCGATCACCGGCCCAGGCGACTATGCCGTCGGGCCGGACAAGCAGGGCCCCGAATCCGAGGTCGTTTCTCGCCGGACCGGTTACATACCGCATCCGGCTTTCCCAGCCCATCGCTGAATCGCGCAGGCGCCGGTCGGTGCTGAAATCGAGCGCGACGCCTCCTCCGTCCCGCATCAGTTCGCCGAGGCGAGTGCCGTCCTCAAGACGGAGGTCCGGGGCATTGCGGCCGACCAGCGACCGCTGCTCGCCGCCGAGGTCGTAACGGAGCGACGATCCCGATGTCCTCTCGTACACGTAGGTCGTTCCGTCACGGGTCCCGAGCAGGTCGCGGACCACTCCTTGGATCGCCTGGGCATGCGGCTCCGGCCGCATGACCGCCGCCTGGGCGCGCGTCCAGTCGAGCACCCAGGCGCCGATCGGATGGCGCTCGCGGGTGTAGGTGTCGAGCAGCCCGTCCGGCGCGTACCCCTGCACGGTCGCCGCGAGCTTCCACCCCAGGTTCAGGGCGTCGCCGATGCCGAGGTTGAGTCCCTGCGCCCCAAGGGGAGAGTGGATGTGTGCGGCGTCGCCCGCGAGCAGGACGCGTCCCTGTCGGTACGTCGTCGTCTGCATCGCCCGATCGGTGAAGCTTGAGGCGAGATGGACGTCGCTCAGCGTCACGTCGGTGCCGGACACACGATGCAGAACCGCCTGGAGATGGTCGCGAGTCGGCTGCCGCGAGCGATCGAACGCGCCGCCGTCGAAGTCCAGCATGCCGATGTACCCTTCCGCGGGCGTCCGGAGGTACATGCCGGTCGGCGTCAGGTTGAATCCGGGGCGCAGCTTCTCGGGATCGGCGATGGTGGCGAGCACGACATAGCCGGTGAACTGCGGCTCGGTGCCGACGAAGTCGAAGCCCGCGAGCCCGCGCACCGCGCTGCGTCCGCCGTCGCAGCCGACGAGCCAGCGCGCCGCGTACTCGTGCTCGCCGGCTCGCGCGACCACGCTCTCATCGTTCTGCGCGATGGCGGAGACCGTGACACCGCGCCTGACCTCCACGCCGAGCTTGGCCGCCCGCTCGGACAGCACCGCCTCGACCGCTTCGAGGTTCGTCATCACGCCGTCCATCGCCGGACTGGGCAGCCGGAACGGCAGGGCGGCGACGTCGACCTTGGCCGGATCGAGCATCATGCCGGCGAAGTGGCCCACGCCACGCGGGCGAGTCGGCTCGTCCGGGTCGAGGCCATGGACGCCCGACGCCGTCAACAGCGGGTGCAGCATCCCCCGGCGATAGAACGCCTCCACCGACGCGGCGGACAGGCCCCGCATCCCGAGCGGGTCCGCCTTCCACGGGGAGCCGGGCTCCGGCTCCCGCTCAAGCACCAGGACAGAGCAGCCCGCGAGACCAAGCTCGCAGGCAAGGAACAGGCCGACCGGGCCGGCGCCCACGATCACTACATCGTGCACGAAAGCCCCCCTTTCCGGAAATTATTGGAACGCTATTCCAGAGTGTTCGCGCGGCCCCTCCGCGCGCCCCACTCCGAGGCATGAGAAGACTGACGCGGGCCGCTCACACGGGGCGCACACGGCGCTCACATGGGGAACAAGTCCTGATTTGGACACTCGACGGCACGCACGCGAAGATTCGGAAGATGGACGGGGATGCGAGGCTTCGCGTCACGCTGCTCGGCGCCTTTCAGGTGTCTCGCGGTGACGCCGCCCTGCCCGTTCCCGGCGCGCGGTCGCAGGGCCTGGTCGTACGGCTGGCGCTGGCCGGCGGGCGCCCGGTCGAGCAGGGCGTCCTGATCGACGCGATCTGGGCCGACGACCCCCCGGCCGACCCCGCCCATGCCTTGCAGGCCCTCGTCTCGCGGCTGCGCCGGTCCATCGGCTCGGCCGGCGACGTCGCGCAGGTCGCGGGCGGCTACCGGCTGGACGTGGACGCGGCCGACGTGGACGCGCTGCGGTTCGAGCGGCTCGCCGCCGCCGGTCGTGACCGCCTGCGCGCCGGCGACCCCGATGGCGCGGCGGCCGTGCTCGGCGAGGCCGTGGCGCTGTGGGGCGACCGTCCCGGAGCCGAGCCCGCGGTCGTCGCCGCGGTCGCGCCCACCGTCGGGACCTGGCTGGCTCACGCCTCGATCGAGGCCGTCGCCGACCTCGCCGACGCCGAGCTGTCCCTGGGCAGCGCGGCCGCGGCCGCCGCCCGCCTGACCGCCCTGCTCGCCGCGCACCCCGTCCACGAGCGGGCGGCCGCGCTGCTCATGGACGCGCTCGCCGCCCAGGGTCGCCAGGCCGACGCTCTGGCCTTGTACGAGCGGGTCCGCGAAGCCCTGGCCGACGCCCTCGGCACCGACCCGGGCACCGCCCTGCACGAACGCCACCTGCGCCTGCTGCGCGCCGAGCGGCCCGCCCCGGCCGCCGACGCCGCGCAGACCGGGCCGAGTAACCTGCCCGCGCCGCGAACGAGGCCGAGTAACCGGACCGGGCCGAGTGACCTGCCCCCGCCGCAGACCAGGCTGAGTGACCCGCCCGCGCCGCAGACCAGGCTGAGTAACCTGCCCGCGCCGCTGACCAGCTTCATCGGGCGTGACGACGACCTCGCCCGGATCGACACGCTGCTCGCCACCGGCCGCCTGGTCACCGTGCTCGGTCCCGGTGGCGCCGGCAAGACGCGCCTCGCCGTCGAGGCCGCCCGCCGCCACCACCACGACTACCGCGACGGCGCCTGGCTGATCGACCTCGCCTCGGTCACCGAGCCGGCCAAGGTCGGCGCGGCCGTGCTCGCCGGGATCGGGCTGCGCGGCGGCGCGATGTTCGAGGCCCGGACGCGGGTCGAGGGCGACGAGCTGGACGTACTCGCCGACCGGCTCGGCGCCCAGGAGATCCTGTTGCTGGTCGACAACTGCGAGCACCTGGTCGACGCCGTGGCCCACCTGGTCGCGGCGCTGCTGTCCCGCTGCCCTGAGCTGCGCGTACTCGCCACCAGCCGCGAACCTCTCGCGGTCGACGGCGAGGCGCTGGTGCCGCTCGGCCCGCTCGCGCTGCCCGGCCCGGACGACGGCGTCGAGCAGGCCCGGCGGGCGGCGGCGGTACGCCTGTTCACCGAGCGGGCCGCGGCCGTACGCCCGGGCTTCGACGTGGACGACACGACGCTGCCCGAGGTCCGGCGGGTGGTCCGCGGCCTGGACGGGATGCCGCTGGCGCTGGAGCTGGCCGCCGCCCGGCTACGGACGCTGTCGCTGCCCGAGCTGGCCGACGGGCTGTCCGACCGGTTCCGGCTGCTCACCACCGGCAGCCGTACCGCGCTGCCCCGGCACCGCACGCTGCGCGCGGTCATCGCCTGGAGCTGGCAGCTGCTGAGCGAGCACGAGCGTACGGTCGCCGAACGCGTCTCGATCCTGCCCGGGGGCGTCACGCCGGCCTCGGCCACCGCGCTGTGCGCCGGCACCTCGGTGCCGGCCGCCGAGATCCCCGAGCTGCTCGCGGGCCTGGTCGACCGGTCGCTGCTGCAGCTCGCGCCCGACCCGGGCCGCTACCGCATGCTGGAGACGCTGCGCGAGTACGGCACCGCCCGCCTGGCCGAGACGGGCGACCTCGGCACCGTCCGCGACCTGGCCGCCGGCCACTTCGCCGAGCTGATGGCCCGGTACGACCCGCGGCTGCGCGGGCCCGGCCAGCTGATGGCCATCCGAGTCATCAGCGCCGAGTACGACAACGCGCTGGCCGCCCTGCGTCAGCGGTGCGACACCGGCGACGCCACCGGCGCGGTCGCTCTCGCCCTGAACCTGACCTGGTACTGGCAGATGTTCGGCCGGCACCCCGACGCGACCTACTGGCTGGGTGAGGCGCTGGCGGTGCCGGGCGGCGGCGAGCCGACGCCCGGCCGCGACTGCGCCCACGCGATCCACCTGATCAACCGGGCCGGCACCCGGCCGGGGCTGACCGCCGAGGAGGTCGCCGACGACCAGGCGCGGCTGCGCGAGCTGGCCGACCGGCTGCTCGCCTACCCCGAGCTGCCGGGGCCGTGCGGCGCGCTCACCGCGCTCACGCTCGCGTTCCTCCAGGAGGAGGAGACCGTGTACGCGAAGATCGCGCGCCTGGCCGACGGCGACGACGTGTGGCTGTCCGGGCTGGCCCGCATGTTCCGCGCCCAGTTCGCCGAGAACGCGGGCCAGTTCGACAACATGCGCGCCGACGTGGAGGCGGCCCTGGCCTGCTTCCGGCAGGCCGGCGACCGCTGGGGCCAGGCCACCGTGCTGCCGATGCGCGCCCAGCAGCGGCAGTACGACGACGACCTCGACGGCGCGCTGGCCGACCTGCGCGAGGCGCAGTCGCTGGCCGGCGAGTTCGGCTCGCTCAGCCTCAGCGACGAGGTGTTTCTCCACCTGCGCTGGATCGACCTGCACCTGCGGCGCGGCGACACCGACTCGACGATCGCGATGATCGGCTCGGCCCGGGAGCTGGCGTCGCGCGCGGCTTCGCCGGAGCTGTCTGCCCTGGTCGACGCGTGGGAGGCCGACTTCCGGGTGCGGCGCGGCGACCTGGACCGGGCGCGGGACCTGCTCGACGCCGCCGAACGGGCCCTGCACGGCGACACCACGTTCCCCGGTGACCACGCGCGGGCGCTGGCCGGCAGCGTATGGGCCGCGCTCTGCCTGGAGCTGGGCGACCTGGCCGGGGCGGAGAAGATGCTGGCGAAGGCGTACGCGGCGGCGCTGGACGCCCGGGACCTGCCGATCCTGGCGCTGGGGGCGGTGAACGCGGCCGCGCTCGCCCAGGCGCACGGGCGGCATCACGAGTCGGCCGTCCTGCTCGGCGTCGCCTCCCGGCTGCGCGGCACGCACGACCGCACCGACCAGCAGGTTCGCGAGCTCACCCGCCGAGGGCGGGCCGCGCTGGGCGAGGAGGCATTCGCCACGGCGTACGGGAAGGGCTGGGAGCTGGACGGGAAGACAGCCGTGACCGAGGTCGACCCGGCCCGGCTGCGCCGGGAACTCGGGACGACCGCTACTGGATGGGCACCGCCGCGCCGGAGACCTTGACGCGAGAGTCGCCGGGAATGGTGCTACAGGTCAGGAGGCTGGGCCGCCCCATGTCGACGCCCTGGTGAATGGTGAGAACGGTGCCGTCTTCGAGGCGTCCCAGCGTACGCAGGTAGCCGGTGAAGGCGGCGGCCGCGGCGCCGGTGGCCGGGTCCTCGACGACGCCGCCAGGTGGGAACGGGTCGCGGGCGTGGTAGACGGTGGGGGATTCGGGCCAGAAGAGGTGGACGGTGGTCCATCCCAAGTCGGCCATGATCTTGCCCAGGGCCTCGAAGTCGTAGTCGAGATCGGCCAGGCGGCCCCGGCTGGCCGCGGCCAGGACGAGATGGTCGTTGCCGGCGTTCGCGACGTGCGCCGGGAAGGCGGGGTCCAGGTCGTCGGCCGACCAGCCCAGTGCGGCGAGCACGGGCTGCACCTCCTCTTCGGAGGCCTGGCGGGTGGAGGTCGGCGGACTGGTCAGGGTGGCGGTGATCCCGCCGGTCGGATCCGCGGTGATGTCCACCGGGACCGGGCCCGCCTGGGTGGTGAGGTTCACGGTTCCGGGGCCGATCCGCTCGCCGAGCGCGACCGAGGCGGCGATCGTCGCGTGGCCGCAGAAGGCGACCTCGGCCAGAGGGCTGAAGTACTGGATCCGGTACTGGCGCTCGTCCGTGGGGTGCAGGAAGGCCGTCTCGGAGTAGCCGAGTTCGGCGGCAATGGCGAGCATATCCGCGTCTGACAACGCCCGGGCGTCCAAGACCACTCCGGCGGGGTTGCCGCCGGCGGGAGTGGTGGTGAAAGCGGTATATCGCAGTACTTCGCTCATGTAGTCATCATGGCCCTTGGGTGGTTGCTCCGCACCTGGTGTTGCTTTGGCGTCTTCTTCCTCTACCTGCACATAACCCGCGGAATGCACGGCCAAGCCCAAGGCCGTGCCGACCAGGAGCGCGATCCCGGCGATCGTCATGATGTGCCAGAAACCGGCGACCACCCCGACGTACCCGAGCCCGAGCGCGGCCTGCTGCGCCACCAGCACGAAAACGGAGCTGGTCGAACGCCGACGATAGGTCTCATGCCGGTTCAACACGATAAGAGCGGACAAGAGGGGGATGGCCAAGGAGAAGGCGACCACACAGATCTGGGCGGACAGATCGAGGGCAGCGCTTCCCGGGGTCAGGAACGGCTGCACCAAGACGACTCCGATGGCGATCAAGCCGCCGTACATCAGGTTGTTCTGCCGGAGAGTCTCCTCCTGATGCGCTGCCGCCCGTTTCCGCCACCATTCCCCTTGTGCGGCGGCTTGCCGCTTCCACCATGCTTCGTCCTGGATGTTCTCGTCCATGGCGACCATTGTGCAGACAGCGAGAGCCTGCCTCCACCGGCGTTCGCCGTCCGGAAGGCGAGCCGGGCGGGATCGGCTGTGTCGATCCCGCCCGCCCCGCTCACCAGTTGCTACTGGTGAGGCTCACGTCCTCCGGGGCGCGGCCTGGGGTGCCGGTGCAGACGTGGTTCTTCTCGGTTCCCGTGTGGTCCCGAAGTTTGGTCAGGCAGGTGCCGAGGGCCCGCTGGCCGTAGTAATTGGGGTGAATCGATTCCTGACTCTGGCCCTGGGATTCCAGGACGACAAGAAAACGGGTCCATTCGCTGATGTCGCCGGGTAGCGGGTTCTCAAGAGAGTTGGCGGCGGTGGCTTGCTGCGCGCGCTTGGCACAGACCTCGTGGCCGTCGAACAGGTTGCGCAGGTCGAGGAATTCCACGTTCTGGGTGCGGGCGACGTCCTTGAGCATGTCGGAGATCGCGGGAATGACGGTGTTACGAGCCCAGTCGGAGTCGTCGTTGAACATCGGGCAGCCGCCCACGTTGAAGCGCGAGTCGCTGAACTCGTGGTAGCGGTTCTGGTCGCCCAGCGGAACGGGGGACGGGTAGGACTGCAGGACGAGCCGGTAGGAGCCATCGGCGTAGTGGGCATCGGTCATGGCCCGCTTGATTTCCCTGACGGCCTGCTCGACCTTGGGCTTCGTCTGTGCCAGGCCTTCACGGAAGACAGGCTCCTGGTCCACGTGGCAGTGCTCGATCCCGTGCTGCTTCTGCCATCTCTTGACGCATTTCTCAAGGACCGAGGCGAAGCCGAGGTCGTTGCCGCCGATGGACAGGACCACCAACTCGACCTTGTACCGCTTGGCGGCCTGGCGGAGCTGGTCGGCCTGGGGAGGCTCGCCCTTGAAGGATTTTCCGCCCGCGTCGGCCCCGATCACGTTGACGGTTCTGGCGCCGGAGCAGGCGAGGTTGATCCGGCGCAGCACGTTGACGGCCGCGCTCTGGATCTCGGCCGAGTCCGAGCGGTTGCAGCCGTTGTCGTAGGACTCACCGTAGACACGCCGCCCGTCGTGACTGCACCGCCGGCCGCTGTCATTGCAGTTGTAGGCGGCGCGGTCGGTCCCCCAGCGGTCACCCCGGTTGCTCGCCGGGACCGCGTTGCCCTTCCAGCGGCCGGCCTCGCCGGAGATGTAGCTGTCACCCAGGGAGACGATGGCGGTCCGGTCCACAGGTCTCTCGAGAACGGCCACACCTATCGGAAACCGACCGATGTTGATGGTGGTGACTTGCTCCTTGGCGGCGGTGTCGATCACTGACACGGTGTCCGACCGGTTGTTGGTGACGAAGGCGCGCGTGCCCGCGGTGTTGATCGCCACACCACTCGGTGACTCACCGACCTGGATGGTGGTGGTCTCCTTGTTGGTAGCGATGTCGATCACCGACACGTTGCCCGAGAAGTTGTTGGCGACGTAGGCGAAGGTGCCCGCGGGGTTGATCGCCACCGCGATCGGATGGTCGCCCGCGCGGATGGTGTCAGTGACCTTGTTGGAGGTGGTGTCGATCACCGACACGAGGTTGGGGTTGGCCGCCCCATAGTGCGTCACGTAGGCACGGGTGCCGCCGGGCGTGACAGCCACGCTCTTGGGCCAGGGCTTGACGCCTATGGTGGTGACATTGCTGGTGGCGGTGTCGATGACCGATACGCTGCTCGACCCGTAGTTGGTGACGTAGACGCGGGTGCCGTCCGGGTTGATCGCCACACCGGTCGGAAAACGACCGACGGTGATCGTGGTGACGGAGGGCGGGGTGGCGGTGGTGTCGATCACTGACAGGTTGTCCGAGCCGCTGTTGGCGACGTAGACGCGGGTGCCGTCCGGGTTGATCGCCACACCACTCGGCGAACGACCGACGTCGATCGTGGTGACGGCCTTGGTCTCGGTGTCCACCACCGACACGTTGGCCGAGGTGCTGTTGGTGACGTAGAGGCGGGTACCGGCCAGGTTGATCGCCACCTGGCCGGGAGCTCTGCCGACACCGACGGGCGTGACGGTCTTGTAGAACGTGTCGACCAGCGACACGTTGTCCGAACCGCTGTTGGCCACGTAGAGGAAGTCCTGAAGCTGCGGGTCCGTGGTCGTCGGCGCGGGCGCGGTCAGTTGCGGGTCTGTGGTTGCCAGCGTGGACTTGGCCAGCTGTGGGTCGGCGGGGGCTGGCGCGGATCCGGTCAGTCGTGGGTCGGCGGTGGCTGGCGCGGATTCGGCCATTGGCACCGCCAACCCCGCTGCGACGACAACCCCCGCCGCCAACACCCAGACCCGGGACGGCCGCACCGGCCGATCTCGTCTGCCAGAGGGTGGCCTGCACCGATCCCCTGCCGCCTGTCTCGTCTGACGTCTCAGCATCGAAACCCCCGTATTGCGTAATGAGGGTCCTGTTCTAGCCAGGACGGCATCTCGCTCAGCAGGGGCGACGCGCCTGGAAGAGGTTTCCTGGCTGATCATTGGCAGGTTACATAGTGACGCCACGGCCGCCGTCGCCCGGTCACAGCGTCAGCGCGGCTCCGCGCCGTCGCCGCGTACGATCTTGTACAGCCCGTACAGAGCTTCCAGGCCGCCGAGGACCATCAGAACCAGCCCGACCTTCGTCGGTGTGAACACGAAGATCTCGGTGTCGAGCCCGAACAACCACAGCGCCAACCCGGCGGCGAAGACGGCCAGACCGGTGAGGAATGTCTTGCGGGCGGGGGCCATGTGGATCTCTTTCGATCATGAGGGACGCGGCGCCCCCGTTCTCGGAAAACGCTAATGAAGAGCCAGGTCGGAGGCTTCCTGCGCGTTGAGGAGATCGGACTACATCTTTCGGGTGACGCCGCCGTGGTGGACAGCCTCCACATCATTTGCGGGGATAGAGCCGCCCGATCTCCTTGAGCGCCAATGCCCAGGGATAGGTGTCCAGATTCTCCCCTCCGGCTTCAGCGGGAGGTGGCTCGAATTGGCCAGGGCCGAGGAGGACGGGAACGCCTTCGGCGCGCAGGCTTTCGACGCTTCGGAGAAAAGGGTCGCGGGAGGCTAAAGCGCTGCTGACGAAGGGCAGGACGACGACGGGAATGCCCAGGCCGGGCGCCTCGGCGAGGAGGCCGAGAGCGTAGGTGTCGGCGATGCCCTGGGCGAACTTGTTGATGGTGTTGTAGCTGGCGGGAGCCACGATGATCGCGTCGGCCCTGGGGGGTTTCGGCTCGTGCGGCTTGCGGTACTGGCTGCGGACGGGCCGTCCGGTCTGCCGCTCCAGTTCGGGAACGTCGATGAAGTCCAGGGCGGACGGGGTGGCGACTATCTGGACCGTCCAGCCCTCGTCCTGGGCGTAGGTGACCAGGCGGCCGACGTCGGCGGCGACGCCCGCGGCGCACACGATGATGTAGAGGACCTTGCTGGATCGGCTCACGTGAGGACTCCCGGCGGCGGCATACTCGCGGGCTTCACGGTAGACGCTGAGCAGGCGGCCTGAGATCAAGCCCGATACGTTCCTCAGGTACCCCCGCCTCTTGGAGAGGAACCACGCCCCTCGTGAACGTCGGCATCTTCGGGCAAGCCGCAGGTCTGTTCGCCGTCACCAACATCGACGACATCGTGATCCTGGCGCTGTTCTTCGCCCAGGGGGCCGGGCACCGCGGCGCCACCTCGCGGATCATCCTGGGGCAATACCTCGGGTTCGCCGCCCTCCTCGTCGTCGCCATCGCCGCCGCTTTCGGCGCTACCTTCCTGCCCGAGCCCGTCATCCCGTACCTCGGCCTGCTGCCGCTGGCCTTGGGCCTCAAGGCCGGCTGGCAGGCGTGGCGCGACCACGTCAACGGCGAGGACGCCGACGGTGAGCAGGCCGCGACGGGTGGACCCAAGGCGTTGGAGGTCGCCGCGGTCACCTTCGCCAACGGCGGCGACAACATCGGCGTCTACGTCCCTGTCTTCGCCACCGCCGGCATCGGTGGCATGAGCGTCTACGCCGTCGTCTTCCTCGTTCTGGTCGCCGTCTGGTGCCTGGCGGGCAGGTTCTTCGCCACCCGGCCTGTCATCGCCAAGGCGCTCAGCCGATGGGGGCACATTCTCCTGCCCATCGTCCTGATCGGGATCGGCCTGCTCATCCTCGTCCAAGGTGGCGCCTTCGGCCTCTGACAATGAGGCTTGCTAGCGCGCGACCAAGGACTCGCGCTCCGGTGATGGCCGTGGGGTGGCGCGGGTTTGGCGGTACCAGTCGAGAATCTGCCCACCGGTCCAGAACTCGACGTCCCGGTGGGCGCGGATGTGCTGCAGGGCCTGCTCGAAGTACCTCAGGCGGTGCGGTACGCCCATAATGTACGGGTGCACGACCAGGGCCATGACCCGGGCGGACTCGGCAGAGTCCTTGTACAGCTGGTCGAACTGGTCGACCGCCCGCTGGAAGTACTCACGAGCCGGATGGTGCTGGATCAGCATCATCGCGACGTCGTTGCACTCCTGGGTGTAGGGAATGTTGACGATGGGCGAGGTCCGGGTGGCCAGTTCCACGGGTTGGTCGTCCAGCACCCAGTCGCATACGTACTCATATCCCTCCTCGACCAGGATGTCCGGCGTCTCCCAGGTCTCGGTCAGTCCGGGGCCCAGCCAGCCCCGTGGCCGGGCGCCGGTCATGGATTCGATCGCCCAGGTGGTGGCCCGGATGTCCGCGCGCTCGTCCTCTACCTTCTGCATGTTCTTCTGGGTGAAGCCGTGACCGAGAAACTCCCATCCACGCTCTAGCGCCGCCTGCGCGATCTGCGGGTAGTCCTCGACGGACTGGCCGTTGATCGCCAAGGACGCTCGTACGCCTTGGCGGTCCAGCGACCGGAGCATGCGCCAGAAGCCGACCCGGTTGCCGTACTCGTGCCAGGCCCAGTTGGGTACGTCCGGTGCCGGGATGCCCCCGGCCGGAGGGGTCAGGACGGTCCGGGGCATGGGATCGGTGTCGGACCAGGTCTCGACGTTGACGATGACCCAGACCACCATGCGCTTGCCATCGGGCAAGGTGAGTGCGGAGCGGCCTTCGATGGGGTCGTACTCGAGCCGTTCACTGGGCCGCATGGGCGTCTCCTTCGCTGATGGTCACGGTCAGGGCGGGCAGGCCGGTGATCTCGACGCGAATCTGGTCACCGGGGCGTACGGCGGCGACACCGGCGGGAGTTCCGGTGTAGATCAGGTCGCCGGGCATCAGGCGGTAGGAGTGGGACAGCTGGCTGATGATCTCCGGAACGTTCCAGATCATCAGGCCCAGGCTGGTGTGCTGCCGCTGGCGGTCGTTGACGCTCAGCCGCAGTTCCCCGGACAGGGTCGAGACGGCCTGCTCGACGGGCAGGATGTCGCCGCAGGGGGCTGAGTGGTCGAAGGACTTGCCGGCCTCCCAGGGACGGGCCATATCGCGGCAGTCACGCTGCCGGTCGCGCCGGGTCAGGTCGATGCCGGCGGCGAGGCCGAAGATGTGCCCCGGCGCGTCCTGCGGACTGAGGCCGGACCCGGCCGCGCCGATGGCGACGACCAATTCCCCTTCGAACTGAAGATCCTCCGTTTGCGGCGGGTAGGGGATGGCGGAGCCGTCGGGTACGACAGCGTCCGGCGGCTTCTGGAAGAAGAACGGGTCGTCGCGTTCGCTGCCCTCCCGCATCTCCTGGATGTGGTCGAGATAGTTGCGCCCGACACAGTAGACGCGACGGACGGGGAAGGACTCCGGCCTTCCGGCGACGGGCAGGGCGGTCTGGGCGAGTTGCCAGAGCACGGGTGCGGTCATGGGTCAGTGATCCTGAGTCGTAGTGGTTCTGCTGAACAGGTGCGGGTGCAGGGTGAGAGCGAGGACGGCGCCGAGCACCGAGAAGCCGACGATTTGCACCATGCCCGCCGTGATCCAGTCGGTGGCCGAGACCAGGCGGCTGAACAGCAGACCGGCGACGCCGGCGGCGACATAGATACAGGTGACGAACAGTCCGGCCGCGCGGCTGACGTTCTCGCTGTTGACGGACTTGATGAGGTAGCCGGCCGCGGCCACGTACACGCCGCTGCTCGCGAAGAGCCCGAACAGGAACGAGAAGGTCGCCTGCCAGGACGTTGAGCCGGGCCCGAGGAACAGGGCGCATCCGGACGCCGCGACACCGAGGTTGAGCGCCGGCAGCACGATCCGCGGACTCCACCGGTCGACCAGATGGCCGCCGAGCGGTGAGGCGAACGCCGCCAGCCCGGACAGCCCGATGACGAACCCGGCCCCGCCGGGGGTGAAGTCCAGTCGCTCACGGAGATAGCTGGCGTAAAGGCCGATGAACGCGAAATCGGCGAGACCGAAGAGCGCGACGATGACGGCGAGTACGAGCGGGTTGCGCGAGAGGAGCGTGTCCGCGCCACCGATGTGCGGGGACCGGCTCGCCGACGAGTCGACCTCCGTGAATCGTGGCGACACCAGCACCACGATGGCCAGCGCGAGGGCGATTCCGATGACGGCGAACACGAGCATCGGCGCTCGCCAGGTGCCGTGACTCTCGAGCAGGCCGCTGCCGAGTGACGGGCCGATGACCGACCCGGCGGCGAAGGCCACGTTGACGCTGCCGATGGCCACGCCGCGACGGGCCGGGAACGCGCTCGAAGCCACGGCGATGATCAACGCGAGTTGCAGCGCCTCACCGACTCCGGACAGCACGCGCCACAGCACCATGTCCGTGAACCCGATCGACACCGTGGTCAGGGCGGTCGCGAGCGAGAACACGACGGTGCCGGCCACGATCGTCCGTTTGCGGCCGAGCGTTCGCTGGAGCCGTCCGGCGGGCAGGCCCGCCAGCCCCATCCCGATGGCGAACACGGTGGCCTGCAACCCGGCCGCCTCGAGACTGAAGCCGTACTCGCCACGCACCTCGACGAGCAGGATCGGAAAGACCATGCGGTCCATGGCGTTGACGGCGTAGGCCAGCAGCAGCAGGCCGAACATCGCGACCGCGGCTCTGGGAGCCAGGGTTTCCCTTGGCGCGGGCAGGATGGGGTGGGGGGTGGCGCTCATCATGGTCTTCCTTCATCCGCAGCCGTTGGGGGATCCGAGATGGGCTGGACCGGCCAGTCGCCGGCCGCCGCGGCCCTGCGCAGCAATGCGTCGCGGCGGGTCGCGGCCACGAGGACGGGGTTGTCCGCGTCGTCGGCAGGCTCAAGCCGTCCGTGTCGCTTGAGAATCCGGCCATCGGCGATGACGGTGTCGATGTTGTCGACCTGGCCCGTGTAGACCAGCGCCTCGACCGGGTCGCCGGACGGGACCAGGTTGATGTCGGACGAGCGCAGGATCACGAGGTCGGCGCGCTTGCCGGGGGTGACCGAGCCGACCTGCTCCTGCAGTCCGAGATCCTTGGCGCCGTCGATCGTCGCGAACTGGAGCAGCTTGCGCGGCGTGACCGTGCCGGAGCCGGTACGTGCGGTTTCGACCGACATGATGGTGCGCAGGTGCCCGAGTATGTCGGCGCTGGTCGGCATGGCGAGCGTGTCCAGGGAGAGTGAAACCCGCACGCCGGCTTCGAGGAGTTCCGTGAGCAACGGGAACCCCATGGTCCGCATCTCCGTCATCGGGCTCAGCGACACCCGGGTCCGCGTACGGGCCAGCGCGTGGATGTCCTGCTCGCTGGCATGGACGGCGTGGACGATCTGCACGTCCTCACCCAGGAGGCCGAGCTCTTCGAGGCGGGCCAGGCCACAGCTACGGCAGCCCTCCTCACGCAGGCATCGATCGCAGTGCATGGTGATCGGCATGCCGAGTGACCGCGCCGCCGCCCACTCGCGCTCGTACACCTCCGGAGGGGTGCGGTAAGGGCCACGCAGGGCGACGCCGAAGTCCAGCCGGCCGTCGAGACGGTCTCTGGGCCAGCGCGCCCGCAGCGCGGCCAGGTCGTCCAGGTCGTTCGTGCTGCTTGGGGCGGCCGAGTCGGGGGGACCGTAGGAGAAGCGTCCGCGCAGGCCGGAGTCCAGATGCGCCTGGATGTTGGCGTCGGCGTCGCCAGGCCCGCGTACGTTGTGGTCGAAATTGTGCACCGTGGTGATGCCGCCGCTGGTCGCCTCGGCCAGCCCGAGACGGGCCGCCCAGTAGAAGTCGTCCAGCTCGAAATGCGGTGCGAGCGCACGCTTGACCGTGAAGTAGTCCGTTCCGGGCCGGTCGCCGACCGTGCCGCGCAGGAGCGAGTTCCACAGGTGCCAGTGGGTGTCGACGAAGCCGGGAAGGGTCACTGTTCCGGCCGCGTCGATGATCTGCGCGTCGCCGGCCTCGCGGTCCGGGTCGTGCGGGGCGACGTCGATGATCTGACCGGCGCGGATGAGGATGTCGGCGGATGGGATGTCCCCGATGGCGGGATCCATGGAGATCACGTGCGTGCCCGAGATGAGCAGGTTGTGTCGTTGACGCATGGTTACCTTATGAAGAGTGCGACGGACAGGACGAGACCGGCGCCGACGATGAGCCAGCGAAGGTATCGGGGTGGCACGCGCCGGGCGAGGACCACTCCGCTTCGGCCACCGGCGAGCCCGGTGAGCGACATGACGGCCACCGGGATCCATTCCACCGGCCCGAACGCGGTGAAGCACAGTGCGGAGACCGAGCCGACGAGCAGTGACAGGGCGCCCTTGAGGGCGTTGAGCCGGTGCAGGTCCGCGGCCACGAAGGCGCCGAGGACGGCGAGCATCATCACGCCGAGCCCCGCGGCGAAGTAGCCGCCGTACATCGAGACCGCGAACTGGCCGATCAGCAGCCCGCGCCCACCGCCGGCGGCTCTCGCTTTGCCGAGACGTCCCGCCACCATGCCCTGCAAGGCCAGGGCGATGACCGACACGAGGACCAGAACCGGGACGATGGATCGGAACTGCTCAGCCGGCGCGCAGAGCAGGATCGCCGATCCGCACGCCGCGCCGGCGACGCTCACCGCGGCGAGTTGCCGGACCTTCGGGCCGACCGTGCCCAGTTCGTCACGGTATCCGACCAGCCCGCCCACATACCCAGGCAGGGTGGCCAGCGCGCTGGTGACGTTGGCCGCCACGGGCGAGTAGCCCATGGCCAGCAGTGTGGGAAACGAGATCAACGAGCCGCCGCCGGCGACCCCGTTCACGGCACCGGCCAGGAAGCCCGCAACGGCGAGAACGGTCAATCGCAGGGGGTCCAGCACGGCGCTCCTTGTCTCGAATGTCTGGGTACTAAGTATCCACTGCATGCAATGCATGTCAAGGATTCACTCGACGTTCACAGGATGATTTGCATGCAGCGTATACTGAGCGAATGGCGATCTCCTCGGACTCCCAGCCCGGCAGCGCCCACGCGGTGTACGTCGCACTGCGCCACAGATTCTCAGATGGCGAATTCGCGCCTGGTCAGCGGCTCACCGAGACCGCTTTGGCCGCGGACCTGGGGGTCAGCCGGACGCCGGTACGCGAGGCGATCGGCAGGTTGCTGGCCGAAGGGCTGGTCATCCCGGCGGCGCGAGGGGTCGCCGTCGCGGCGCTGACCTCAAGAGAGGCGGAGCAGCTGTTCGTCCTGCGCGCCGATCTCGAGGCGCTGGCCGCGGAGTTGGCGGCCAAGCGGCAGGCGCAGGGCGAGCTCGCCCCCGTAGAGGTCGACGCCCTCGATCGAGCCGTGGACCAGGTCGAGATCGCGGTGAAGGCGCAGGACGCGCGCGCTTCCGCGCAGGCCAACCTGGCCTTGCACCGCGCCATCGGAGCCGCGGCGGGCAACGCTTTCCTCGAAGACGCCCTGCACCGGGTGTGGGACCGAATCGCGGTCACCACCGTGGCGAACCTGGATGACCCCCACTGGGCCGGTGCGATCACCGAACAGCACCGCGCCATCGTCGCCGGAATCCGTGCCGGAGACCCGGAGACCGCCCGGCGCGCGGCCAAGGCGCACATCGAGGCGGCTGGTCGCGCGTATCGGCCGGTCAGGTGAGATCAGGGTAGGAACCGGCCTCGATCATCGAGCTTCGCGGGCCGCGGCGCCTCGAAGCAGGCGAGCCAGGTGGTGAGCAGCGACTCCAGTTGGGCCGCCTGCTCGGGCGTCAGGCCGTCGAGCAGGCGGCGCTCGTTCGCCACGTGCTCGGTGAACGCCTGGTCGAACAGTTGCCGGCCGGCTCGCGTGAGCGCGACGACCCGCCCGCGCCCGTCGCTCGCGCTGCGCCGGCGGGTGACCAGGCCGGCGTGTTCGAGCCGGTCGACGCGCTTGGTCATGGCGCCCGTGGTGACCATGGTGTGCGCGGCCAGCTGGCCGGGCGCGCGTTCGTAAGGCGCTCCGGCGCGCCGTAGGGCGGCGAGTACGTCGAAGTCTCCCTCGCCCAGCCCGTATTGGCGATACACGACGCACAGCCGCTCGGTCAGGTGACCGGCGAGGCGGTGCAGCCGTCCGATCACGCCCAGCGGGCTCACGTCCAGGTCCGGCCGCTCGCGGGCCCACGCCTGCTGGATGCGGGCGACGTGGTCGAAGTCGTTCGTCACGATTCCAATATAGCTTCCATGGAAGCTATATTGCTTCCATGGAAGGTACTTTTCGGTGGGCGGCCGTGACCGCGCTCGCGCCGATCGCCTGGGGCTCCACGTATCTGGTCACCCACCGATTCCTGCCGCCCGATCATCCGTTGTACGGGGCGGTGATCCGGGCACTGCCGGCCGGGTTACTCCTCCTGCTTCTCGCTCGGAAGCTCCCCCCGGGGGGCGTGGTGGTGGCGTTCGCTGGTGCTCGGCACGCTCAACATGGGGGCGTTCTTCGCGCTGGTCTACCTGGCCGCCCAGAAGCTGCCGACGAGCATGGCATCGACGATCATGGCGACCTCCCCGGTGATGATGATGCTGTTCGCCTGGGCGGCGCTCGCCGAGCGCCCGAGGGTGGCGCACGTGACCGGGGCCGGGATCGGGATCGCGGGCGTCTGCCTGCTGCTGCTCGACGGCACGGCGTCGGTCGACGCCTCCGGCGTGCTGGCCTCCGTCCTGGCCATGGTCATGTCGTCGGCCGGCTATGTGCTGGCCAAACGGTGGAGCGCGCAGGTAGACGTCTTCTCGCTGACCTCCTGGCAGCTCATCGCCGGAGGGATCGCCGTGCTACCCGTCGCCGTCGCCGTGGAGGGCGCGCCGCCGTCGCTGGACGGCCCGGCGCTGCTCGGCTTCGGCTATGTCACGGTCGTCGCGACCGCGCTGGCCTTCGCCGCCTGGTTCGCGGGGCTGCGGCACCTGAGCGCCGCGACGGTGGGCCTGATCGGGCTGCTCAACCCGGTGACCGGCGTACTGCTCGGCACCGCGATCGCCGGCGAGACGCTCACCGCGCAACAGGTCTGCGGGCTGGTCCTGGTGCTCTCCGGCATCCTGCTGGGCCAGCCGGCCGCCAAGCGCCTCGTCGCGCTGATCACGACAAGGCTGAGTCACACCATGGCCAGATAAGCGGCGAGTTCCTCCGCCGACGAGGTCGAGATCCCGACATATCCATCCGGTCGGACCAGCGTGTGGCGCTCGGCACCGTACGGCTCTGCCGGCTCGTAAGCCCGCACCTCCGGCCCGCCGACCACGCGCGGGGCCGGATCGGGCGACAGCAGCGTGAAGTGCGTGCCCCGCAACAGGTCGAACATCCGGACCTGAGACCCGTCGGCCAGCCGCACCCGACCGTCCGGCACGCGGTCCCCGCCCCGCCGGGCCAGCGAGCCGCCCCGATAGCTCACCATCAGCTGGTGGGTCTCCTCGTCGCGTTTGTGGGTCTTCTTGTCGAGCAGGTCGGTGCTGAGGCCGAGTACGCGGGCGGCGACGGGCCGCCGCTCCTCCTCGTACGTGTCGAGCAGCGATTCCGGCGCGTCGGCCAGCACCCGGGCGAGCTTCCAGCCCAGGTTGTAGGCGTCCTGTACGCCGGTGTTGAGCCCCTGTCCGCCGGCCGGCGAGTGCACGTGGGCGGCGTCCCCGGCGAGGAAGATCCGGCCGTTCCGGTAGCTGTCGGCCAGGCGGATGTTCACCCGGTACAGGGACGACCACAGCAGCTCGGTGATCCGAACCCCGCTCAGCATCGACCGTTCGCCGAAGATCCGCTGGAAGCCGGCGAGCGTCTGGTCCGGCACGACACCCGGCTTCAGCGGGGCGAGCATCTGGAAGGTGTCGGTGCCGGCCATCGGGAAGAGCACCACCATTCCCTTTCCCGGCCGGTACCAGACATGGATGCGGTCCCGGCCGAGCCCCTCGACCCGTACGTCGCCGAGGGCCATCCGCTCCTCCTCGCGGGTCTCCCCGGCGAAACCGATGCCGAGCGCCTTGCGTACGAAGCTCTTGCCGCCGTCCGCCGCGACCAGGTAGTCCGCCCGCAGGGTCGCCCCCGTGCTCAGCCTGGCCGTCACTCCGCGCGCGTCCTGCTCGAAACCGGTCAGCCCGGTGCCCTGCTCCACCTTTCCGCCCAGCTCGGTGAGCCGCTCGCGCAGCACCGCCTCGGTACGCCACTGCGGGTGCATCATCACCATGGGGTACGGCACCGCGTCGGTGGGGGTGACGAGCTTGTGCATGCGGCCCTGGTACACCGGCACCCTGCCGATCCGTGCCCGAAGCGGCGGATAGAGCGTCGTAGTCGCCAGAACCCGGTCGATCACCCCCATATCATCGAAGACCTCCTGCGTACGGGGCTGCAGCCCCTTGCCCTTGGAGCCGCCCAAGGGCTCCGGTGCCTGCTCCACGATGCGGCAGTCGACGCCGCGCCTGGCCAGATCCACGGCGAGAGTGAGCCCGGTCGGGCCGCCGCCGACGATGAGTACGTTCGTCTTCTCGGTCATGGGGCGACCATGCCGGTCCGTACTGCCAGATCTCTGTCAGCGTCCCGCCCGCCACTGTCATCGCCGGACTCGGGGAGTCCTTGAGATACTTCCTATATGTTCTCCGTGATCTCCAGTGCGGCTACCGTGATCGCGATCTCCTACCTCGTCCTCTATGCGGCGTGGATGATCATCGGGAACCTGCCCCGCCGAGACCGGGCGACGTCGCACGCGCTGGCGGATCACACGGGCGTGGTCCTCTACTGGCGGCCCGGCTGCAAGTACTGCATGAGGCTGCGCACGCGTCTGCGCTTCACGCGGTTGTGGCACGCCGAGGTGAACATCTGGCAGGACCCTGAGGCGGCGGCGTTCGTCCGCTCGGTGGCGAACGGGAACGAGACCGTGCCGACCGTGACAGTAGCCGGGAAGACGATGGTGAACCCGTCGAAGGACCAGCTGCTGGAGGCGGTCAAGATGGAGGCCCCGCACCTGCTGCCCGACGCCAAATAGGGCTTCTACCTGCGAAAATATGCTCTCGCCGAGGAAGTCGCGAGCAGGGTGACGATCAGCAGTGAGCCCAGGGTCGTCAGGGCGAGCTTGCCGATGTTCACGTAAAGGAGCCCGCCGGGCATGACGTGCGCGGCCGCGTCGACCATGGCGGGCACGTCGATCCGCTCAAGCACCGGGTCGCCGGAGTTCTTGAAAGAGGATTCGAGGACCTGAGCGGTGAACACCTGGCTGGGCACGATCACGCTGCCGGCGACGAAGAGGATCGGCTGCAGAACCCAGGACAGCAGCCGGCCGGGCCGGTTCCCTCTCAGGTTGAGCAGGGCCAGAGTCACCAGGATCACGGCGATCCCGAGGGCGAGTGGTAGATCCGCGAGGTTCGACCCGAAGCTGATGCCATGGTCGGCCAGGACGGCGGGGGGAAGGCCCTGCCGCGAGACCTCGGCCTCGGCCGCCGCCTGAGCGCCCGCGCCATAGAAGAGAACGACGGCGGAGCCGACCAGGAACGGCACGGCGGCCAGTAATTGCAGCGCCGCCGCGAGGACGACGCTGCGCGGACGGCGCCTCTCCTGGACGGGAGCCCTACCGGGCGGGACTGGATCAGTC
The DNA here is from genome assembly GCF_050942315.1 of Nonomuraea sp. CA-143628. Classification (NCBI taxonomy): domain Bacteria; kingdom Bacillati; phylum Actinomycetota; class Actinomycetes; order Streptosporangiales; family Streptosporangiaceae; genus Nonomuraea; species Nonomuraea sp. CA-143628. Next base: position 12,525,756 of record NZ_CP192072.1, on the reverse strand, counting down.
ATCTTTTCACTCCCAACTTGAACGATGTACAAGAAGGAGCGTAGAGCCGTACTTGAACACTGTGCAAGTAGCACTCGAACAGTGTGCAAGACCTCCCCTATCCTGGGAACATGCCGCGTGACACACTGACCCGTGAGCAGATCGTCCGGGCCGCCATCGAGATCCTCGATGCCGAGGGCGTGGAGGGCCTGAGCATGCGGCGCCTGGGCACCCGGCTCGGTTCCGCCGCGACGGCGGTCTACTGGCACGTCAAGAGCAAGGAGAATCTCGTCGTGCTCGCCGGCGACGAGGTGTGGGGCGAGGTCGAGCTCCCCGACCCCGGTGAGGTCGGCTGGCGGACGGCGGCCACGACCATGGCCCACGACACCCGCGGGATGATCACCAGGCACCCGTGGCTCGTGACGGCCATGAGCACCCATCTCATGTACGGCCCTGGCAAGGCGCGCCGCGACGACCATTGCCTCGCAGTCTTCGAAACAGCCGGGTTCGTCGGTGTGGAGGCGGACAACGCGAGCCAGACGGTCCTCACCTACGTGCTCGGCACGGCGCTCAGCGAGGTGGCCGATGCGGCCTGGAGGGCGCGGCTACGCCGTAATGGCGGCGACGAGGAGGCGCAGATGCGGGAGGCCATGACCCAGGCGGGCGAGATCGCGATGCGCTTTCCGCGCCTGCGCGCCCGCATCGAAGCATGGGAGGACGCCGACTCCGCCGCACCCCCCGACCAGAGCTTTGAAATCGGCCTCAAGACCATCCTCGACGGCCTCGAAGCCCAACTCACCGCCCGCCCCACGCCCGCTGGCTGAGACGCGCCCGCCGAGGTCAGATGCCCGCGCGTTGCAGGCGCGGCTCCGCCTCGTGCGCTAACCGGTCCAGGACTCGCGACCCGTCTGCCGTCACAGAGGCCTTCTTGGCGTTGAACGCCCTCACCCACAACCCCGCCGCCCAGGCGACCTCGTGCTCCTCCGCCCCCCAGCCGAGTCCTTCTGCGTACGCCTCCAGGAAGCGGTCCGTCTCCTCGATCGTCGCGGCCTCGAACGGCTCGCCCGTCTCCGTGAACACGGCCGCCGCCGCTCCCGCTATGGCGGGCTCGGGCAGGGACACCACGCTGTCCCAGTCGTGCACGGCGTGCAGTTGGCGGCCCTGCCAGCGGAGATTCTGCGACTCCCAGTCTCCGTGGCCGATCACCGGTGCGTGCCGTACGGCCAGCAGGCGGTCGCGGACGCGGCGACCGAGGTCGTCCAGCCAGGCGGGACCGGGACGGGTGTTGAGATCGACGTCCATGTCGTCCGGCCACGGCCAGACGCTCGCCGACCCATGCGCCCAGCCGACCCACGGCGGCGCCGGGGCGACGGAGGGGACGGCGTCAGGGGAGGGCGCCAGGCGTATGAACCGCGCCAGAGCCTCCGCGAACAGCCGGGACCGATCGGCATCCCGGTCCAATTGCGCCCCGCCGGGGAGATAGGTCTCGGCGGTGACCGTCCAATGGCCGGACGGGGCCGGGGTCTCAGCGGTGGCCGTGCGGGGGACGAGTGGCGCGGCGTCCGTGAGTGGAGAAGGGCATGGGAAGCCCGCGCGGGACAGGTGCCGCTGCACCTCCACACATCCCTGGAGACGAGCCGAGGCAGGACGCCGCTTGAGCACCACGGCGCGGCCATCCGCCAACTCGACGCCCAGCACCACGGACAGGTGACCTGTACGGAACAGCTCACGGACCGGCGTCGAGCCGAGCCACCGCTCACACCACGCACGCACATCCACAGATCACTGCATACCAGGGACCCTGGCATACTGCCCGGATGTCCGACTTCACCACCTTCTTCGCCGCCGGCCGCGACGCCCTTCTGTCAGGGCGGGCCACCCACGACCGGCCGATGGTGGAGGGGGCCGCTCGCTGGGGAGCCGCCGCGATCCTGCGGCCCGTCGGTCCGGTGCTCGAACGGCTCGCTGAGCTGGCCCAGGACGTGGGTACGGTCGCCGGACCCGGACACTGGGCACACGGCGCGGACTGCCTGCACCTCACGCTGCGTTCCCTGGAGCCCTACCGGTCCGTCATCCCTGTGGACGATCCGCTACGGCTTGCCTGGGCCGACGCCCTGCGGGAGGCCGCCGAGGGGTTGCCACCGGTCCGGGTGCTGCTGCGGGGCGTGAGTCCCCATGCGGGCGGGGTGCTCGCCTGCGGTTATCCGGTCGACGACGCGCTGGTCACCCTCCAGAAGCGGTTCGCGCACGGGCTGGCCGCTCGTGGGGTGCGCGACTTCGAGCGTGGCCGGGTGCGTGATCGCTGGTACGTCAGCCTCGTCCACTTCGCCGAGCCCGTGTCCGTGACGACGGCCGAGGCGATCGTCGGGTGGTGCGACGAGCGGGCCGACCTGCCGATCGGCCTCGCGGAGCTCACCGTGGCCGAGATCGTCCAGGCCGTCCTCACAGGGACCGGAGTGCGGCTCGACGCGTTGGAGTCGGCCGCACTCTGAGGTGGGGCTCGACGCGTTGGAGTCGGCCGCACTCTGAGGTGGGGCTCGACGCGTTGGAGTCGGCCGCACTCTGCGGTGGGCGCCAGCGCGCGGCCCCCGGCCGAGCGGCCCAATACCCCTGGCGGTTACCTCACCAACAGTGCGGTGACGAACTGCAGCAGGTGCCACGCCACATAGGCGCTGAGCGAGCAGAACGCCCACTCCTTGGCCCGCGCGATATGCGACACCCACCGCAACGCCTCGGCCGGCTCCCGCCGCGGCCGAGCCGTGATGGCGAGGAAGCCCGCCGACACCAGCCAGGCCGCCCCCGACGCGGTCACCAGCCCCAGCGAGATGGCCAGCAGGGGGCCCGATCCGGGCATCGGGTCGGTGGGGGAGAGTTGGCGGATCCAGGCGGCGAGCACTCCGGCGAGCACGGAGAGCGTGATCCGCCGGTCTTTACGTCCTTGTCGCTTGAGCCAGTGCAGGTCCCGACTGAGCCAGCGCAGGTCTCGACGCGGCTGGTTTCTGAGCATCCGGTTCACCTCCGTTGGAGTAGCTGGTAGCACCAGCTAACGGCAGGGAGCCGGTCAAGATCTGCGACCTCAGGTCGCGAAATTTACGACATTTGGCGGAGTTCTGCGGTGGCCTTCTTGAGCTCGAAGACGTCGCCCACCTCTTCCAGGATGCGTACCGCCTCCCTCAGGTGGGCCACGGCTTCCGCGCGGTCCCCGACCCGGTGGGCGATCAGGCCGATGGCCCGCAGCGCGCAGCCCAGGTCGCGCCGGGTGCCGGAGACGATATGCACGTCCCTGGCCTGCGACGCGAACGTCAGCGCCTCCACGGGCCGGTCCAGGTCCAGCAGGATCATGGCCAGCGTGGTGAGCGCCGCCGCCCAGCGGTCCCTGGTGCCGCTCTCGTTCTGCAACTCGACCGTCTCCCTGGCGTACCCGAGCGCGGCGGCCGGCTTGCCCGCGACGAGCATGGCCTGCGCGATCGACAGCAGCGAGCTGGCCTTGTTGTCGCGCAGCTCCTCCCTGATCGCCAGCGACGCCTTGGCGGCGCGCAGCGCGTCCTGGTGCCGGTCGAGCGACAGGTACGTGTAGGCCAGCGTCTCCTGGACGTCGGCCTCGGCCCGGCGGTTGCCCATGCCCTGGACCAGGTCCAGCGCCTCCAGCGCGTGCACGAACCCCACCTGCGGCAACCCCTGACGCCGCCGTACCCGCGCCAGCCGGTTGAGCATCCGTGCCTCGACCGGCAGGTCGTGGATCTCCCGGCTGATCGCGAGCGCCTGGTTGAGGTAGTCGTCGGCGCGCAGGTAGTCGGCCAGCCGCCAGTGCACCAGCCCGATGTCGCCGAGCGTCTCCGCCCGTCCCTGCTCGTGATGGAGCTCCCGCTGTACGGCAAGTGCTTGCTCGTAGTGTTCGAGGGCCTCGTCGTATCGGGAGCCGTTGCGCGCGATGCGCCCCAGCGTGCACAGGGCCCGGCCGCAGCCGTGCTGGTCGCCGGTGGCCGTGTACCCGGCCAGGGCCCGCTCGGCGTCGCGCTGCGCGTCGTCCGGCAGCCGGAGCGAGTCGTAGATCTCGGCCAGACAGAGCAGCGTCTCGGCCTCGCTGTGCTCGTCGCCCAGGTCGTGGCAGATCGCCAGCGCCTCCAGCCCCTCCGACAGGGCCGCGTTCGGCTCGCCCAGGTGGTGCTGTACGCGGGCCAGGATGATCAGGCTCTGCGCGGTGCCGTGCGGGTCGCCGAGCTGCTCGCGTACCTCCAGCGCCTGCCCGGCGTGGTGCAGCGCGAGCTCGTGCCGTTCCTGGGACAGGTGCAGCCGCGACAGCGAGTGCAGGCAGTCGGCGACCCCGGCCAGGTCGCCGATCTCCTGGTAGAGCTCCAGGGCCTCGTCCGCGCACTTGAGCGCGGCGCCGCTGTTGCCGGCGATGCCGTGTACCTCGGCCAGGTCGTTCAGGGCGCGGGCCCGGCCCTCGCGGTCACCGAGCGAGGTGAAGTCGGACAGCGCCTCGCCGATGTGGCGGGCGGCCTGCGTGGAGGGGCCGATGTCGCGGTAGATCGAGCCGAGATGGCTGCGCATCAGCGCGATCGCCCGCCGGTCGCCGATCCGCGCCGCCGAGTCGAGCCCGATCTGCTGGATCTCCAGGTCGTTCTGGTAGTAGCGCAGCCGCCTGAACGGCTCGAACACCGCCTCGGCCAGCCGCCAGGCGGCGTGGTGCGCGCCGGTCTCCTCCGCCAGCCGTACGACCGAGACCAGCGAACGGCGCTCGGCCTCGAACCACGCGCGCGGCGTGCCCGGATCGGTCGCCATGCCCAGGTAGTGGTCGAGCAGCCGGACCCTGGCCTCGCGCACGCCCGCCTCCGCGTGCCGGCCCAGCTCCCTGGCCAGCCGCTTGACCAGGTCGTGCACGCGATAGCGGGTCTCGGCCATCGGCTCCACCAGGTACGCCCGGTGCAGCCCCTCGACCGCGATCACCGCTTCGCTGACGGAGCCGCCGAGCGCGGCGGCCAGCACCTCGGGCGTGAAGTCCCGGCCGGGCAGCAGCCCGACGTGCCGGAACGCGCGCCGCTGCGGCGGAGACAGCGACTCGTAGGCCAGGTCGAGCGCGGACCGGAAGGCGTCCTCCGGATCGCCGGACAGCGGTTGCCGCTGGTCGGGCCCGCGCAGCTCGTGTACGCGCGACTCGACGCTCAGCCCGGGGTCCTCGGCGAGCTTGGCCGCCGAGATGCGCAGCGCGAACGGATGGTAGGAGCAGACCCTGGCCAGCTCGGCCAGCGCGTCGCGGTCGGCGGCCCGAGGCGACTCCTCGCCGAGCACCGCGACCAGCAGCGCGACGGCGTTGCCCGGATCGAGGACGGACAGGTCCATCAGGTCGGCGTGGCCGGTCGCGCGCAGCGGGGCCATCCTGGTCCTGCTGGTCACCAGCACCGCGCAGTCCTTGCTGCCGGGCAGCAGCGCCCGTACCTGGGCCGGGTCGGCGGCGTTGTCCAGGATGAGCAGCAGCTTCCGCCCCGCCAGCCGGCTGCGATAGAGCAGCATCAACTCGGCCTCGTCGGCGGCGGGCATGTGCTCGCCGACGCCGAGCGAGCGCAGGATCTGCCCGAGTGCCTCGGCCGGGGTCATGGGTGGCTGACTGGGGGACTGCCCGCGCAGGTCGATCACGATCTGCCCGTCGGGGAAGCGGGCCGCCTGCTGGTGCGCCCAGCGCGTCACGAGCGCCGTCTTCCCCACGCCGGGAAGCCCCTGTACGACCATCGTGTTCGGGCGGCGCGTCCGGTCCAGCCACGAGGTGAGCAGATCGAGGCTCTGCTGCCGCCCGGTGAAGTCGGACACGTCGGCGGGCAGCTGAGCGGGCCGGGGCACCTCCCCGGCGGGCAGCGGCCCGGCCGGCGCACCCGGCCGGGTCAGGAACGGTGTGACCCGCCCCTCCCAGGGAGCGGACAAGTGCTCCCAGGCCCCGGCGACGCCCCGCAACGCCGCCGCGTCGGCGATCCGCAGCCGCCGGTAGCCGGGCCTGACCAGCCAGCCCTGCCGTACCCATCGGGTGAGCTGCCGCTGCACCACATCGGGCGCGCTGCCCACCAGGTCGGCCAGCGTCTCCATGGACAGGGGCGGCGCCGACTCGCCGGCGAGCCCGTAACGCTCGTCCAGGTGCAGCAGCCACACGGCCAGCCGCGCGGCGACGGGCGCCCGGGCCAGCGCCTCGTGGCGGCGAGCGGCGACGTCTCTGGCGAACAGTTCCTGCACCAGGGCCATGGCCACCGCCGTATTGGCCGCGGCGTGCTCGCGCAATGTCCGTACGTCGATGGACCAGGCGCGTACCTCGGTCAGCGCGTCGATCCGCACCCGTTCGCCCGGACTCCAGAACGCCAATTCCCCGACGAGATCGCCGTCGGCCCGCAGATCGTGAATGCCGTCGCGCTCGCCGCCCGCTAAATACTCCCGCGCATAGCCATAATCGATCACAAATACTCGGTTGCTCGGCCGAAATGCAGAACAAATGCTCTCGTTACGCCGAAAGATTCGGGGCCGCGCGCCTTCTTCGACCAGCGACCGGAAGATCCCCACCCCGACACCACCCCTCTCGGGACGGCGGTGTCCACGACCGAAACAGCCCACACGACATGACAGCGACACGACGGCCGAGGGCCGCCCTGTCACATCAGTGGAACCTTGGGGCCGTCACATGTCAACTGTGCGGGATCAGACGTGGGCCGGGTCGGTGCGGTCGGGGACGAAGCGGTAGCCCACGTTGCGGACCGTGCCGATCAGCGACTCGTACTCGGTGCCCAGCTTCGCGCGCAGCCGCCGGACGTGCACGTCGACGGTCCGGGTGCCCCCGAAGTAGTCGTAACCCCACACCTCCTGCAGCAGCTGGGCGCGGGTGAACACGCGGCCCGGATGCTGCGCGAGGTATTTCAGCAGCTCGAACTCCTTGAACGTCAGGTCGAGCACCCGCCCCCGCAGCCGCGCCGTATATGTCGCCTCATCAATGGACAGATCACCACTGCGAATCTCGTCCGGAACATCCTCGGCCTGAGTCGTACGGCCGACGGCCATCCGCAGCCGCGCCTCCACCTCGGCCGGCCCCGCGCTCTCCAGCAGCACGTCGTCGACCCCCCACTCGGCGGTCATGGCCGCCAGCCCACCCTCGGTGACGACCACCAGCAGCGGGCAGTCGATCCCCGTCGTGCGGATCAGCCGGCACAGGCTTTTGGCCTGCACCAACTCCTTTCGGGCGTCGACCAGAACGGCGTCGGCGGGCGGCGTGTCGATCAGCGCGGACGCCTCGGCGGGCGAGACGCGGACCGAGTGGAGCAGCAACCCCAGGGCCGGCAGCACCTCGGCCGATGGCTCGAGGGCGTTGGTCAGCAGGAGCAGGTTGCTCATATCGGCCTCCTCAAACACACAAGGACCCGGGGGCTTCATCGCCCAGGTCCTGTAAGCGAGGATATCTCACGCGAAGCTTGCGTCCATTGCGCGTCCACCAGATGAACAGCGCAAACCCTGCAACGCCGACGTTAACGCGGTCGCACAATGGAGCCGAGAAGAATGTGAGGTGGCCATGGCCACGGGAAAGGTACGTTATTGGGCCGCCGCGAAAGAGGCGGCCGGAGTCGCCGAGGAGCCGTTCGACGCGGTCACACTTGGTGAACTCATGACGAAAATCACACAAAATCGTGCCGAACTGGCTCGCGTGGTCAGCCGCTCGTCGTTCCTGGTCGACGGCTCGCCGGTGGGCAAACGGGCACACGAGGAGGTGATCCTCGGCGACGGAGCGACGGTCGAGGTGCTGCCGCCCTTCGCCGGGGGGTGATCGAGCGCTCGGCCAGGGCATGAGGCATTCCAGTCGATAAGCTCATGATCCCCCGCGAGACAGGATGTCCGATGCGCAAACTGATCGTTTTCCTGATCGTGCTGGTCGTTCTCCTCGCTGTCGTCGACCGGGTGGCGGTCACCGGAGTGCAGCGCGACCTGGCCAACAGGATCGCCGCCGCGGCCGACCTCGACTCCCAGCCGACGGTGACCATCGAGGGCATCCCATTTCTCACACAGGCGGTCTCCGGCCGCTATCCAGAGGTACGGTTCAATCTCGGCACTCTCACCTACGGGGGAGTTCCGGTGAAGGACCTGCAAGGCGTCGCCTATGACGTGACCGCCCCGCTGGCCGACGTGCTCCAGAACAGAGCCAACGTCCGGGCCGGGCGCCTGACCGTCCACGGCACTCTGACCAGGGCGACGATCGACAAGTACGCACCGCAGGGCGTCAAGATCTCCGGGAACGGCCAGCGGCTCGTCGCGTCGGGTGAGGTGACGGTAGGGGTGAACAAGGTGAAGTTCAACGCGGAGATGCGTGTCCAGGTGACCGACGGCGGCATCAAGCTCCAGGCGGAGAAGATCCAAGGTGTGCCCGACGCGCTCGCGAAGTTCGTGACCTTCCCGATCCCGTTCAAGGGGAAGCTCCCGTTCGATGTGAAGGTGACCGGAGTGAAGAGCGTGGCCGACGGGTTGGAGATCGCGGCCGAAGCGTCTGACGTGCCACTCCGTGGATGACATCGAACCGGTCGGTCCCGCCGTACGTGATGAGGGTGTGACTGCAGCCGACACCGCCGACGAGGAACTGGTCAAGACCCTCTTCGACGAGCACGCTGGGCCACTCTACGGATACGTGCTGCGACTCACGGGCGACACGGGACAGGCGGAGGACGTCGTGCAGGAAACGCTGCTGCGGGCTTGGCGGCATCCTGACGCCCTCACCGGCCGCCCGATACGTGCCTGGCTGTTCACCGTCGCCCGTAATCTCGTCGTGGACCAGCACCGCGCCCGCAAGGCGCGCCCGCCGGAGACCGGCGACGAGGCGCTCGCCGTGCTGCCGGCGGACGACGAGCTGGAGCGGGCGGTCGAGTCATGGGCCGTGGCCGAGGCGCTGGCCGCGCTGCGGCCCGAGCACCGTGAGGTGCTGATGGAGGTCTACTACCGGGGGAGATCGGTGAAGGAGGCGTCGGCCACGCTGGGCATCCCGCCGGGCACGGTCAAGTCACGCACCTACTACGCGCTGCGCGCGCTCCGGCTCGCGCTCGAGGAGCGAGGGCTGGCGCCGTGATGACGTGTGAGGAGGTACGGCTGGCACTGGGCGCGCACGCGCTCGGCGCGCTGGACCCCGACGAGGCGATGGAGATCGACACCCACCTGGCGACCTGCGAGGCGTGCGGTGCCGAGCTGCTCGACCTGGAGGGCGTCGCGTCGTTCCTCGGCAAGGTGTCGGAGCGCGACGTCGACCTGGTCTCCAGCCCCCCGCGTCAGGTGCTCGACCGGCTGCTGAACGCCCGCGCCCGGCGCCACCGGAGGGGACGCGCGCTGCTGACCGTGGCCGCCTCCGTCGCGGTGATGGCGGTCGGCGTCACGGTGTGGATGGGCTCCCAGCAGGCGAACCACACCCAGTCCGCCGCCCAGCCCGCCGCCGTCTCCGGGGAGGTCGAGTCCAAGGCGGTCGCGCCGTACGCCGCAGAGGACACCGCGCCGAACGACGCGCGGCTCAAGAAGTCCGAGGCGCGGCCGACTCCGCGGCCCTCGGCGAGCCAGACGGCGCCCGGCCGCGAGTTCCCCGGCGAGAACGCCGCCAAGGGCTATCACGCGAGCGTGACGGCCTTCCCCGGCGGCGACGTGACGAAACTGTCGGTGCGCGTCAGTGGCCTGCCGATCGGTACGACGTGCCGGCTGGTGGTGTTCGCCAAGGACGGCGTGTCCGACTCCACCGCGAGCTGGAAGGTCAGCCGGGAGACCTACGAGAACAAGGCCGTCTTCCCGCGCCAGACCCGGATCCCGATGAACGACATCGCCAGGTTCGAGGTCGTCGACTCGGGCGGCAAGGTGCTCGTCAAGATCCCGGCCCCGAGGGGGAAGTAAAGCGTCCCCTCCGGGGTTGCACCACGAGATGACAGGACTGTGGGTGGCGCTGGCGACGCTGGCGCTCGGCTCGGTGATCGGGGTGGTACGACTGCGCCGCGACGGAAGGGTGCGCGACACGGCTCGGGCGGACGACCGCCTGGCCACCGCCGACCTGGGTGCCGACCTGGGCGAACGGGCGACGCTCGTACAGTTCTCGACCGCCTTCTGCCAGCCGTGCCGGGCGACCCGGCGGGTGCTGGCCGACGTCAGTGGGCTCGTGCCTGGGGTGGCGCATGTCGAGATCGACGCCGAGTCGCGGCTTGATCTCGTCCGGCGGCTCGACATCATGCGCACGCCAACGGTCCTGATCCTCGACAGCGCCGGAAATATCGTGAAAAAGGCGTCTGGCCAGCCGCGCAAAGCGGACGTCCTCGCTGCTTTGGCGGGGGCAGTGTCCCACGTTTCGTCTCAGAACGCGGACGAGATGTGACAGATGCCGAGACGGCGAGTAGTGTCCTTGCCATGAACCCATCGACAGAGCTGCTGACGAAGCGGCGCGCGGTTGATTTCTGCCGCGTAGCCACCGCGCTCTGTCGCGCTGCCTGAGGACGGTCTCGCGCGGACTTCCGATCCGCCCCAACCCGACCCCCTTCAGGAGCATCCTTCGATGCGTGCCGACCCTAGAGCGTTGCGTTTCAGCGCGGCCATCACGACTGCGATCCTCGCCATCGTCCTGGTGACGGGGAGCGCCTGGCTGACGGCTGCCCTAGTGCTGCTGGCCGCCCAGGCGCTGGTGTTCGCACTCGGCGTGGCAGGGCGCTCGCCTTACGTGGTGCTCTTCAAGGCGCTCGTCAAGAGCGCTCCCAGGGAGACGGAGGACGCCCGCCCACCCCGCTTCGCGCAGGGTGTCGGGCTCGGCTTCGCGGTCGTGGGTCTGGTCGGATACCTCACCGGGATCACGCCGCTCGCCCTCGTGGCCACGGCCGCGGCACTCCTCGCCGCCTTCCTCAACGCAGCCTTCGGATTCTGCCTCGGCTGCGAAACGTACCTGCTGATTCGCCGACTACTGCCCGCCGCCAAATTGGAGGTTCCCCAATGAGCCGCTCCGCCGTCCTGGTGGATGCCGAATGGGTCGAGGCCAACCTCGACACCCCCGGCGTCGTTCTCGTCGAGGTTGACGAAGACGCCAGCGCCTATGACAAGGGCCACATCCGTGGCGCCGTGAAGGTCGATTGGCAGAAGGACCTTCAGGACCCGGTCCGCCGTGACTTCGTGGACAAGACCGGCTTCGAGACACTGCTGTCCGAGCGCGGCATCTCCAACGACGACACCATCGTGCTCTATGGCGGAAACAACAACTGGTTCGCCGCCTACGCCTACTGGTACTTCAAGCTCTACGGCCACGACAACGTCAAGCTGCTCGACGGTGGGCGTAAGAAGTGGGAGCTCGACTCGCGCGAGCTGGTCAAGGACGTGCCGCAGCGCGCCAAGACCTCCTACGTGGCCCAGGAGCAGGACACGTCCATCCGCGCCTTCCGCGACGACGTGGTCGCCGCGATCGGCAAGCTCAACCTGGTCGACGTCCGCTCTCCCGACGAGTTCACCGGCAAGCTGCTCGCCCCGGCCCACCTGCCGCAGGAGCAGGCGCAGCGCGCGGGCCACGTGCCCACCGCTCGCAGCATCCCGTGGTCCAAGGCGGCCAACGACGACGGCACGTTCAAGACCGACGACGACCTGCGCACGCTCTACGGCGAGGCGGGGGTCAACTTCGACAAGGACACGATCGCCTACTGCCGCATCGGCGAGCGTTCCGCGCACACCTGGTTCGTCCTGCACGAGCTGCTCGACCAGGCGAACGTGAAGAACTACGACGGTTCGTGGACCGAATACGGCTCGCTCGTGGGCGTGCCGATCGAGTTGGGGGAGGCCCGCTGATGACCACTCAGACTGCCCAGAACGTACAGACCGCACCGGGTTGCGGAGCTCCGGAGCAGACCATCGCGCTGCCCGCGGGGGTCGACCTGTCCACCCAGTCCGTGATCCAGGGCGTCGTGACGGGCGCCGGCACCGCCTACGCGCGGCTGCTCGACCACTCCGGCGAGTTCACCGGCGAGGTCGTCGTGTCCGACGAGGGCGTGTTCCGCTTCTTCGCCGCGCCTGGCGACTGGACGGTGCGCATCATCGCCGGCGGCGGCGTCACGCGTGACGTCAAGGTCCAGGCGAAGCTGGGCGAAGTGGCTCAGCTGGCTGTCGCCGTCTGACCCGCGCAATATTTAGCAGAAGGCCTGCGTCCGATCTTGGACGTGGGCTTTCTGCTTTCCGGGTCCGTGGTGGCTGGTGTCCTTTTGGAGGGATCCCCCCTCCGGGGGTGCGGGAGAAGACGACGGGCCTTCTGTTACGGCAAGCCCGGCAGGCCGCCACCCGCCGCACGGGGCCGGTGGCCTCCAGGAGTACGGCCTCTGACCCGCACGGGGCCGGGCGCCGTGACGAGACGGTGAGACCATGGCCGGTCAAAGGGTGCAACGGATTCCGGCCCGGCGGTGTTGTACCTGGTGTGAGTGACATCGACTGCCTCGACCCGGTGCGAAAGGCGCTGCTCGACGACCTCGACGGAGGGTTCGCCGAGCTGTTCGGCGCGTATCGCGGCGCGGTCTTCTCGACCGCCCTGCGGCTGAGCGGGCGGTGGGCCGATGCCGAGGACCTCACCGCTGAGACGTTCTTGCGTGCCTACCGTGCCGTCGCCGGCTATGACCGAGAACGGATCGCCGCCCTGCAACCGCGGGCCTGGCTCCTGACGATCCTGCTGAACATCTGGCGCAACTGCGCCCGTACCAAGTCCCGGAAGCCTCCACCCGATCTGCGCGAGGAGCCGGTCGATACCGTTGATCCACGCGAGAGCGTGGAGGACGCGGCGGTGCGGCACGAGACCGGTGACGAACTCGCCGAAATGCTCGGCATGCTGCCGGAGGATCAGCGGGTGGCCGTGGTGCTCAGGCATGTCGTCGATCTACCGGTCAGTGAGATCGCCACAGTCCTCAGGATTCCGCAGGGCACGGTCAAATCGCATGTGTCACGGGGTCTGCGGCGACTGCGCACACTTGGAGGTGTCCGATGACCCAGGACCTGACCCGGGACCCGCTGCTCGCCGGGCTCGCGGCGCTCGCCACGGACGCGCCCGACGGGCTGCTCGAGCGGATCGCCGCGCGCTGGGTGACGGCGCCGAGCCCGCTCGGGGAGGTGTCCGTCGCGTTCACCGGCCAGGGCATCGCCTACGTCCATCAGGGCGACGGGTTCGCCGCCGCCTTCAGGGCGCGGGCCGGACGTCCGCTGCTGCCCGCCGACCGGCCGCCCGCCGGGCTGCTGCCCGCGCTGCGCACCGGCCGCTCCTCGGGGGTCGCGCTCGACCTGCGGGGGCTGAGCGACTTCCAGCGCGACGTCCTGCTGGCCGCCCGGACGATCCCCAGGGGCGAGGTACGGCCCTACGCCTGGATCGCGGCTCAGATCGGCAGGCCCAAGGCGGTACGCGCGGTGGGCGCGGCGCTGGGCGCGAACCCGGTGCCACTGCTCGTCCCGTGCCACCGGGTGACCAGGTCCGACGGGGTGGCGGGCGACTACGTGTTCGGGGCGGCAGCCAAGGAGCGGCTGCTGGTGGCCGAGGGCGTGGATCTGGACGCGGTGCGGCGGCTGGCGCGGGCGCGGGTGTTCTACCTGGCCAGCGACACCACCGGCGTGGTGTGCTTCCCGACCTGCCACAACGCCCGGCGCATCACCGCCGCGCACCGGCACGGCTTCCGCAGCATCGCCCAGGCCCAGGAGGCCGGTTACCGGCCCTGCCGCACCTGCCGGCCCGCCCTGGCCGCCTGAGGCGCCCGTTCTGAATGCACGTCCTGAGCGCCCGCCCTGGCCCCCTGAGGCACCCGTCCTGAGCGCGCGTCCTGAACGCCCGTCAGGTACGGGTGTCCGGGTCAGGTCTGGGCGTCCGTCGGGTAGCGCATCAGCAGTGAGGCTCTGACCTCGTCCGGGGGCACCGCGCGGTAGCCGTGCGGGACGTCCGAGCGCCACGAGATGTGGTGGCCGGGGCCCGCCGTCAGCGGCGCGTCCATCGGCCCCGCGATCAGTGTGCCGGCGTAGACCGTGAGGTGCTCGGTCACCCCTTCGAGATGCGCGGCGGAGGTCTGGGTGATGCCGGGCGGAATGCGCAGCCGATAGAGCTCATAGGTCACCCGCCCGTCCTCGAACACCTCCAGCAGCGCGGCCTCGATCGCCGTGCCGCGCACGACCTGCGGCGATGGCGGCGTGTCGAGTATCGCGCCGATTGGCACGCCGAGCTGCGCGGTGATGGCCCAGAGCATCTCCGCCGTCGGCTTGAGCAGGCCGTCCTCGATCTCGGACAGCGTTTCCCGGTCGATGTCGGCGCGCCGGGCCAGCTCGGACAGCGAGACGCCCGCCGCCTGACGCAGCAGCCGCACTCGTTGCCCGACGATGACCGGATCTGTGTCCAGCGCGGGCCGTCCCTCCATGCCGCCATGTTCCCCCACAACTCGCCGGATTGCTCCGGGCGCTCCGGTCTGTTGTGGCTATCTCCCGGCGGTTTGCCATGAATGATTGGCGATCATCACGCCTGGTAGTCGCATGTCTCGACATGTCGGTAGGATCCCGTGGGTGTCCGCGATGTCAGGAGTGATGGCCCCGTCCCGGCCTGTGTCCGTTCCGGGACCGATGCCGTCGCCGTTCTCTCTGCCCTTGCACGCTCTACGCATCGCCGGAAAGTGCGCGCTACCGCTGATCGCCTGGTTCTCGGCCGGTCAGGCGGTGCGCTTCGGGTTGCTGTACCTCGGTACGGAGATCTCTCATGGAGACGCCCGGCAGCTCCGCCTGGTCGCGACCATCGCGGTGCTGACGCTCATCGTCATGGCGTCGATGACGATCACCGCGGGCATGCTGTGGTCGGTACGCGGCGCGCTCTGGGAGATCAACGCCCGGCGGGCGGGGGGCGAGGAGGACGAGCGCTACTGGGTCTCCATGAACCGCGTCGCCCCCGCCTTCGCGGTCATCTACCTGACCTGGGGGTTCCACGTCGAGGACGCCCGGGAATTCGTACAGACGGACTTCCTGCACAACATCGACGACTTCTTCAGCGACAGCTTCCTCGGCAGGAGCAGCACGGTCGGGCGGGGGCTCATCGACCTCGACTGGCGGATCTCGCTCGGCCTGATGGCGGTGGCGTTCCTGCTGCGCGCGCTGTTCAGCAGAATGGTGGAGCGGGGCGACGGGAAGGTCTCGGGGCTGGGCACCGCCCTGTCCGAGTTCGCCTTCGTGTTCTTCGGCCTGAACGCCACCTTCGTGCTGGCCAACGCGCGCTCCGACTGGGTCTCGCACCGCCTCGCCATCTCCGCCTCGGGTGAGCTCGTGACCCAGGCCGAGCAGAGCATCCCCGGCTGGCAGGCGTTCTGGGGAGCGGTCGGTGAGATCTGGCCGTACATCGTGGAGGGTGTCTTCATCCCGCTCACCTGGCTGACGGTAGCCGTGTTGGTCTTCGGTACGTACGCCGACGACGCCCGCACGATGGTCCGCGACACGCGCTTCGAGAAGGGCATCGACAAGCTCTACTCGACCCATTCGATCACGCAGAAGTCGGTCGAGCGGATCACCGGCGGTTTCCAGGAGCGCTGGGTCCCCCTGGCCAACTCCTTCAGGCAGACGCTGACGGGCGGCGTGGCGCTGTTCGGGATGATGTGTCTGTGCTACGTGTCGCTGCACGTCGGCGCGGAGTACGCGATGCGCGGCGTGCGGACGCTGATCGGGTCGAAGGTGGAGTGGCTCTGGATGCTCGTCGGCACCCCCGTCGACTTCGTCAAGAACCTGCTCGTCACGGTCCTCACCATGGCCCTGCTGGCCGCCGCGTTCGACATCGCGGCCACGCGGGGCCGCCGGATGGCGCCGGCGCCCGAAACGCCGGAACCGCCCGCCGTACGAGGCGGCCGGATGGGCGTCAACGTCTGACGCGCCGCACGCCCTGACGTGCCGCACCCGGCCGGTCGGAGCGTCAGCGCTTGAAGCGCAGCACGTCCAGCTCCGGTTCCGTCTTCGCGGTCATGAGCTGGGCCGTGGGGATGTCCGAGCGATAGTTGCTCGGCGTGAGCAGCAGCTCGACCTCGGCCGCCTGCGCGGGCGGCACCCGGGCGTAGGCCGTCATCTGGTACGACTCGCCGACCTCCATCTTCTCGGCCGGTGTCGTGTCGTTGCCGACCAGGGCCACCCACGTACGGCCCTGTCGATCCGTCACGAACAGGTCCTTGGGCTTGGCCGTCTTGACCGCGCCATCCGCGTCGACGGCCGACCGGGCGATTTCGATCTTTATGTAGGCCGACCCCGGCTGGGGCTTGCTGCCGGGGATCTGCGGCACGGCCTCCATCGTGGCCTTCCAGCTGACGTGCTTGACCGTGACGGACTGCCCCGCCGGTACGACCTGCTCCTGCTTGGCCGGACTCTGCCCTGATCTGACCAGATAGACGTGATAGCGGTCGTACGTCGTCGCCCCGACCGCCACGACCAGCGCGGCCACGGCTCCGAGCGCCGTCAGCACGGGCCGGCGTCGGCGCGGCGGCGGCGGGGCCACGGCGACCGGCACCTCGGCGGCGACCGGAGCCGCCGGTTCCTCAGGAGGAGGCGGGACGACAGGGAGGGGTGGGACGGACGGCCGGGGAAGCGGCCCCGCACTGGGGATGGCCGGGATCGGCTGGGTGGAGGTGTCCACCGAGGGTTCCGTCCGCTTGGGCGGCCACACCTGCTGATCGGGAGGGACCACCCGAGTGGCGGCCGAACGGCGCCGCCGCGGCCGCGGCCTCGGAGATCGAGGTTGCGGCTGAGACGGAGGCGGCGCCTGGGGCTGGTCCGCGTTCTGGCCGGCCGGGGGAGAGAACCAGCCGCGGTCGTCTGTGCTCATCAGCTCTTCTTCAGGATGTAGACGTCGCTGGGTGCTGACTTGAACCGGGCCGCTGCCGGGCCGTCGATGCCCAGATCGACCTCGGCCTCCGGCTCGAACGGCTCGACCAGTGCCGATCCGGGCAGCTTGAACACGACCCGCGCGCCTTCGAGCGCCGAATCGGGGATCTCGAAGACGAAGTTGCCGTTGACCCAGAAGCCCGGCTGTACCCAGGGGTTGGCCAGCGTCTCGGATGCCTCGATCTTGTCCGTGGCGTCGTAGCTGACGCCGTCCGGGGTCAGCAGCGTGGGGGTGCCCAGGTGCAGGGGTTTGGTGGCGGAGGTCGCGGACGCCTGGACGATCAGGAAGAGCTGCTCGGTCTCCACCTTCCCGCTCGCGCCCTGTACGGCCCGCGCCACGGTGACCGAGTTGACCCGGACCGCGAACCTGCCCGTGTTCACCTCCTGGCCCTTCGCGCCGACGGTGGTGATGGGGGCGTCCATCTCGTTCGGAGTCAGGTTGCGCGTCTGGAGGCCGACGGCGCCGCCCAGCAGCACCAGGCCGACGAGGGCGCCGAGCACGCGCGAGCCGCCCTGCCGGCGAGCGCGGGAGCGGCGGCCGGGCGGGCGGCGAGGCGCGGTGGCGGTCATGTCGCCTCCGCGCCGTGCACCGGGAGCGTCACCTGGGCCTGGACGACGGGACGCCGTCCGTTGCCGGGCACTCCTGAGCCGGACTCTTCCGAGTCGGTCTCTTCGGAGATCAGGGTCCAGTGGAAGGTCGGGTCGTTGAAGCCCGGCTCGTATTCGAAGCCCGCTACGTCCAGGGTCACCCTCTCCGGAGGCTTCGCCGCGCCGTCCAGGTCGTAGCGGAGGATGACCGTGGTCGGGACGCCCGGCTGAAGCTGGCCGCTCTGCGCGTTCTTCGACAGGCTGTAGACCGTCGGCACACCCTTCGCCTGAACCTGCGGGGTCACCTTGACCAGCGACCCGGCGAAGCTCGTCGCCGAGATCGAGCCCTCCGGCTTGCTGGGCGGAAGGCCGACCATGGCCGTGGCCTTGCCCTGGTTCGTCACCTTGAAGGTCAGCTCCACGAAGCGTTTGTCGGTATCCCAGTCGGCCTTGGCCTTCTGCGTGGCCACCTTCGCCGTCACGAACTGCGTACTGAACTGCCCCTGGTCGAGCACCGCCCCCTCCCCGTATTGGGGCGGGGCCGGATCGGGAACCTCGGCGAAACCGCCGAGCAGGGCGGTGATGCCGAGGGCGGTGACTGCCACCAGGGCCACTGCCGGCACCACTACCGGGCGTTTGGGCTTGTTGCTGCCGCCGGAGGGTTCCGTCATGGGTAAGGATGGTAATAGGTCACGCTTGCCCCATCTGCCGCTAGCCTCCCATCTGGCTGGTCTAATTGCCGAGAACCCTGCCGCAGCAGGGGGTCTAGCTCATACGCTGTCACGGAGCGGAGGGTCAGCCCCCACTAACGACATATCGCGGCCGGAGGGTCACGTGGCGGACGTGCATCCCGAGCATGCGCAGCTCCAGGCGGACCGCATCTACCTGGGCTGGCAGTACATCTTGCTGCACCCCGATCCGGGACCGCCGCCCAAGCGCCCCTCGCCTGGCGAAGGGGAGGCCGCCTCCGCGGAGGCCGACCACGAGTTGCTGCGCCGCGAACGCTTCCAGCAGGACCTGCTCAACCGGCCCGTGCGGGTGTTCAGGGTGTTCATGGTCATCCTCACCGTGCTGATACTCGGGCTGGCCGTCGCCGGTTACCTGCAGTGGTCGTTCGCGCTGCTGGGTCTGGTCGCGGCCGGCGGCGTGGCGATCATCTGCAGCTACGCGCTCGTACAGGGTGACCGGGCGGTCCGCTACCGGGTGAGCGAGCAGCAGGCCCGCGACGACCGGCAGCGACGGGAACGTGACAAAGAGCTGTTCCGCGCGCAGGAGGAGCACGCCCAGCGCTACCGCGAGTGGCAGGAGGTCAAGGAACGCCACGACCGCCAGCTCACCTGGTACGCCGTCGCCGTCCCCGACGAGATCGACCGCATCGATGTGGCGGGCGGCACGCTGCCCGGCTGGTCGGCGCTGATCACCCTGCTCGGCGCCACCCGCCTCTACAGCGGCGGTCACCTCACCGTGCTCGACCTGTCCGAGGGGGCGATCGCCAAGGACCTGATCGAGCTGGCCCGCCGGGGCGGCGACGACCCGCTGGTCTGGGTGCTGCCGACGGACCTGCCCCGGCTGGACCTGGGCGCGACGCTGAAGCCCGAGGCGTTCGCCGACGTGCTCGCCCACGTGGTCAGCGTGAGCGAGGAGCACCGCACCACGCGCGACCTCAGCTTCGACAACGCGATCCTGGAGCGGGTGCTGGAGGTGCTCGGCGAGAACGCCACGATCAACCAGGTCACCGCCGCGCTGCGGGCCCTCGCCCAGGTCGGCGACCCGCGCGACGACCTGAGGTTCGGGCTGATCACGGCGACGCAGCTCGAACGGATCGGCACGCTGTTCGGGCGGGGCGTCAGCGACCGCGTGGTGATCGAGCGGGCCTGGGCGCTGGAGTCCCAGCTGCGCAAGCTGGAGACACTCGGCACGGAGGCCGTACGGCTGCCGCCGGCCAGGCTGCGGGTGGTGAGCATGGACCGGCAGGCCGGGGTGTTCGGCAACCGGGTGCTCGGCACCTACGTGGCCACCGCGCTCACGCACATCCTGCGCCAGTCGCCCGCCGCCGACCGGCCCTGGTATCACACGATCATCGTGGCGGGGGCCGACAAGCTCCGTGGCGACGTGCTGGACCGGCTCATGGACGCCTGTGAGACGTCCAGGACCGGCCTGGTGCTGACGTACCGGAGTCTGACCCCGACCGTGCGGGAGCGGCTCGGCAGGGGCCACGCCGCGGTGGCGTTCATGCGGCTCGGCAACGCCGAGGACGCCCGGGTCGCCAGTGAGCACGTCGGCACCGAGCACCGGCTGGAGCTGGCCCAGCTCACCGAGACGATCAGCGACTCGATCCCCCGCCTCGACGGCGGCTACACCTCCACGATCTCCCAGGTCGAGGACGCCACGGAGGAGCGTGACGACAACCGTACGGACCTCGCGGAGGACCTCGTGGAGTCCACGGAGTGGGGCAGGACGGCCGACAAGATCGCCGAGAAGGAGCGGGTGCTGCAGCGCTCGCGCGAGTTCCTCGTCGAGCCGCACCAGCTCCAGCAACTGCCCACGACGTCCGTGATCGTCACCGACGCGACCGCGCAGGGCCGCCGGGTCCGGCTGGCCGACGCGAACCCGGCCATCCTCACATTTCCCAAGACCACGCTCGGCGAGCTGGACGACGTCCGCGAGGCCGTACTCGCGATCGACGGCAAGGGCGGAGACGGCGACGGAGAGCCGCCACCGAACCTCGGCCCGCCGCCGCCACGCCTGGACTGGCGCAAGGACAGGCAATGACATGGCAAATGTCAACGTGGCGCGCTGACGGTAGGCGGATTTTACTAGCAACCGTCTGTGGGGGAATGAAATGCAGCCGAGTGTCTCGCTGAGCGGGCCCTGGTACCGAATCCAGTCGATCGCGGCACCCTCGCGAAGCTCGTCGGCGGAGTGGGACTTCGTCACCGTGCTGCCCGCCGTGCTGTCCGCCGCCCAACGTGACCGGCCGTTCGTCATCGGGTGGCTCTCCCGTGGCTCCGGGGCGCCGCTCGAACTCATCACCAACGCCGGGCCGCTGTCGCCGCCGCGCCAGCCGCGCCGCGCCACCGACGCGCCGGGGGCGCCGGCCGGGCCGCAACCGCTGCTGTTCCCCGGCGGGGCGCGCGGGGTGCAGCTCGACGAGGAATACCTGGCCGACCTCGCCGACCTGGTGTGGACGCCGTGCCCGGGACGGCAGGCGCCGCCGCTGGGCGGCCGGCGCGAGTTCGGCGGGCTCGAACCCGACGAGCTGAAGCGGCCGACGCTGTTCGAGGCGACGCTGGTCACGCTCATGTCGAGGCCGTTCGCGTGGCTGGTGGTGGCCGAGCCGACCGACCTGCTCGACGCCGAGGTCGCGCACCTGCGTACGCAGCTCAACGTGCTCAGGCAGTACGGCGACGCCTCCGAGCGCAGCAGGTTCGACGCCGAGCGGGCCGAACGCCGCATGCAGGAGCTCGACGCCTTCCGCGAGGCGGGGCTCTGGAACGTACGCGTGCTGGCCGGCGGCGCCACGGCCGAAGAACTCCGGCAGATCGCACCGGTCCTGGTCGGCTCCGTCGAGATGAGCCACCACCCCTACCGGCTGCGCAGCGCCCAGGGCGCCGTCTACGGCCTGTCGGAGGCGCTCGCCCTGACCATGCAGGACCCGGCCGACGGCGCCGCCGCGCCCTTCGCCGCGACCGCCGGGGCCCTCGCGGCGCTGGCCGGGCTGCCCAGGCGCGAGGTGCCGGGCGTACGGGTGCTCGACTCCGGGTTCTTCGACGTGACCTCCGAGGCCGAGGAGGGCGAGCTGGACCTGGGGGAGATCCTCGACGGGCAGGACCGGTGCGTCGGCTCCTTCCGGGTGCCGCTGAGCACGCTCAACCGGCACGCCTTCGTCACCGGGGCCACCGGCTCGGGCAAGTCGCAGACCGTCAGGCACCTGCTGGAGCAGCTCAGCGGGGCCGGCATCCCGTGGCTGGCGATCGAGCCGGCCAAGTCCGAGTACGCCGCCATGGCCGGCCGCATCGAGCCCAGCACGGTCACTGTGATCAACCCGTCGGCCCCTGCCGGTGTGCCGTTCAGCATCAACCCGCTGGAACCCGAGCCCGGCTACCCCGTCCAGGCCCACATCGACATGGTCAGGGCGCTGTTCATGGCGGCCTTCGACGCCGAGGAGCCGTTCCCGCAGATCATGTCGCTGGCCCTGCAGCGCGTCTATGAGGCCACCGGCTGGGACGTGGTCACCGGCGGCGCCGTACCGGGCTCCAAGGTGCCGCCCAGCGTGCCGACCCTCGAACTGCTCCAGCAGCACGCCATGGACGTCATCCAGGAGATCGGCTACGGTCGCGAGGTCCAGGCCGACGTGGAGGGCTTCATCTCGCTGCGCCTACGCTCGCTCCGCGTCGGCTCGGCCGGCCGCTTCTTCGAGGGCGGCCACCCGGCCGACATCGGCGGCCTGCTGGAACGCAACGTGGTGCTGGCGATCGAGGACGTGGCCAACGACGAGGACAAGGCGTTCCTGATGGGCACGCTGATCATCCGCATCGTCGAGCACCTGCGGATGCGGGCCCGGCAGGAGAAGTCCACCGGCCTGCGCCACGTCATCGTCATCGAGGAGGCCCACCGGCTGCTGCGCGACCGCGGCACCGGCCGCGCCTCCACCCACGCGGTCGAACTGCTGGCCGGCATGCTCGCCGAGATCCGGGCGTACGGCGAGGGCATCGTGGTGGCCGAGCAGATCCCCACCAAGCTCGTCACCGACGTGGTCAAGAACACCGCGCTGAAGGTCGTCCACCGGCTCCCCGCCGAGGACGACCGGCAACTCGTCGGCGCGGCCATGAACCTCAGCGAGGAACAATCCCGCCACGTCGTCTCCCTGCAACCGGGCTCCGCGGCGGTGTTCGCCGACGGGATGGACCGCCCGCTGCGCGTCCGAGTGCCGCTGGGGGAGTCGCGCGAGAAGCTCCTGGCCGGTCCGCCCCCGCCGATCCGTGGCCGAAGATCGGCGGCCTGCGGCGCCCAGTGCCGCACCGGCCAGGCGTGCACCCTGGTCGAACTCCGCGAGGCCGACGTCCTCGCCGACGCGCCCGACTGGGCCTGGCTGCGCATCTGGTGCGACACGGTCGTCCTGGCCTTCGTGAGCAACCGGCCCCTGCCCGGCGTACCTCGCGCCTTGACTGCAGCCTGGTCCGAACTGCCCGCCAGACGCCGGGAGTGCCTGCTGGCCACCCTGATCGAACGCTCGGTGCAGCGCCGGGCCTGGTCGCTGCGCAGCTGGTTCGACCCGGCCCTGCTCACCGAGAAGGCCGCCGAGACGGCCACCCGCCTGCTCGCCGCCGTGGACAGCGGCGGCGAACGCCCCGGCGCCTCATGGGTCATCCCGCAGGTGCGCTGGCTGCACGAGGTCGACAGACTCTTCCCGTACGGCCAGCCGGCCCCGAACCTGCGCAGCCCGGCACCGCCGATGGAGTACGCCCTGTTCCGCAACGCGCCCAACGGCAGCTCGGCCGAACTCCTGCAATCGGAACTGCTCGGCCACCGCGCCAAGGCCCTGCGCCACCACCCGCTGTCGATGGAGGTCGACCACAACCGGGCGCTGGCTTGGCGGGTCATTCTGGGGGACGACGAGAGCGAGGGCGTCCAGCGCGACATCAGCACAGTCGCGATCGGCGTCGACCCGTCGTCGCGGTTGCGGCATGTGGGGCAGACGATGGGGGCGGGGTGGTTGGAGGGCGTTTTGTCTTGGCCGCGCCGGTTCGTGCTGCCGTTCGACCGGGACGGCGCCCCGGAGCTCTCCTTCGCCGAGCCGGGCTGAGCTTTACAAAGGGCTCGCATCTTCTTTTGGTGCTCGTCTGGCGCTCGTCACAAAGGGCTCGCAGTCGGCGCTTCGCGCATTTGGAAGCTCGATGTTCTTCCTTTGGCGCTTGTCGCGCACTGCAAGGGCTCGCCGATCGGGCGCTTCGCGCCGATGGGCCTTCGGCGTGCTCCCTGGGGCCTTCGGCCCCTCCTATGCGAGGGCAAGCCCTCGCGCTCCCACGCTTCGCCACGGCTAGATCATGGGCGAGGAACCTAGGAAATTAACCATCACATATAGGACAGTCCGATTCGGCGATGATCGTCTTGAAGATCAGGCAGAGGTCGTCACGCACTCGCCCAATGATCATTCGTAGTCGGCCCCAATTAGACTCGGGTGCCAGCGCATTTTATGTACCAGTTCGATGAGGTAGGTCGAGGACTGATCTGCGGCCGACGGCGCCCGCTAATACAGCTGGATACGGGTGATGACGCAGTGCGGCTCAGCTGCGTCTGCAACGACGACGTACTCGGCCACGCCCAAGATCCCGTTCTTGCCGAGTGGAACTCTGCGCTGTTGTGGCCACTGGGCAGAGGCGGTCTGTCCGGAGACGTCGCCTCTCGTCTCGTTGATTTCAACGGACAATGCGACGACTGCCGAGAACAACGTTGGGCTGATCTGAGGGTCGGCCAGGAGCTCCGCAACTCCATCGGAGAAATAGCAGGGCCACCCCTCCCTTTCGGGCTCACTCAAGGGGCAGGCCCTGCTGCTCTCGGCGAGCAAGGATGTCTGCGAGGCTGGCGACAGGCAAGGTGCCCTCCAGCGCGGCCTTGCGAATCTCATCGGCCTCGGGATCGGTGTCGAGCATCGCCTCGCACCACCAACGGCGCAGGACCGCCTCGGCTTGGTCCAGCGGTGCCGTGCCAAGTTCGCGATAGAACTCCATCCGTCGACCGCCTTGGAGAGCTGCGGCGATCCCATCGACGGTACGCGGCACCCTGGGCTCGCCAGGAACGTGCGGGCGGAGGGGCTGAGCACTCATACCGTGAGAATAGCTGCTGGAGGGAGATCGTATTGAGAAGAGACGGGACGACCTCAGGACCAAAAAAGGCGTCTGCTCGTTGGCTGAGGTAGCGCTGCTGGTTGATCGCTCTACGTGGCGCGACGTTGCCACGCTGCGTTGCCGAGGCCAGAGAGGTGGACGAGTGAGGTCTCTGGGTTCTCTTAAAACCTTGCACGCGCGTGGCGTGCGGGTACGAGTCGTGCACCCGCGATGCCGACAAGCCCGTCATCCAGACCAGGGACGCAAGGGCTCGCAGTCAGCGCTTCGCGCATGGGAAGCTCGGCGTTCTTCCTTTGGCGCTTGTCGCGCACTGCAAGGGCTCGCCGATCGGGCGCTTCGCGCCGATGGGCCTTCGGCGTGCTCCCCGGGGCCTTCGGCCCCTCCTATACGAGGGCAAGCCCTCGCGCTCCCACGCTCCGCCACGGTCAGACCATGGGCGCTAACGGGCGACGTGTGCTGCCTGCGAGAGCTCGACGGCTGAGATGATGTCACTTATTGTAATTATCAAATTACTATATGTGACTGACCATAGACGTGGCCAGTCGGCACCGGAGACCCCCATGCGACAGATCCGCACAACCCTCGCCGCCCTCACCGGCACCGTACTCACCCTGGCCATCGCCGGAGTCTCACAAGCGACCGCCGCCCACGCGGCGGAGATCATCATCATCGACGGCTACACCCAGACGGTGAGGGAATCGGCCGGCATCCCCGTCGCCTGCCCGGCCGATCAGGTCCTGCTCGGCCGCGCCCACTTCGGGGACGAGAACGGCGAGACCACCTACTACTGCGGCCTGATCCTCATTGATGGGCAACTCGTCAAGATTGGCGCGCCGTCCTGGAGCGACGCCCAGCGAGAGAGCAACTCGTCCTTCGTGGCGCCGCAGAATGAGGTCCTGGTGGGCCGGCAGCATTCCGGCGATGAGAACGGGCCCACGCGCTACGCCATCGCGAGCATGAGCGCGTGGGGGCGGACCGTCGAACTGACCTCCTACCGCTGGACCCCCGGACAGAGGGAAAGCAGCAGCCATTCCAAGGCAGGCGACTACGAAGTCATGGTCGGCCGCCAGCACTCCGGAGACGAAAACGGCCAGACCCGCTACCAATACGCCAGGATCGCCGGCTAGACCTCGGCGACTGTCGGGCCGCCTCCGGCTCGCCCCTGGCGGCCCGACAGCTCCACCACCTCCAGCGCATGGGGGGCGAGACAGCACCCCGATGGGCCACCCGGCAGACAGGGGCAACCTTTGAGGCGAAGTGGGAGGGCAAGTCATGAGCCCCGGACGCAATTGGAGTGAGGTCAAGGCGGAAGCGCACCGGTTGTACCCCGAACTGGCCGACCCGCAGCGGCAAGCTGCCGTCGATGCGCAGTTGGATGCCTACGTCGCCGATCACCATCTGGACGAGCTGCGCGAGTCTCGCGCTGAATCTCCTCACGCTGATCCCGGCGTGAACTTCCCGATGGTGCTGATCGTCGAACACCCATGATCAGCACCATCGGGATTTGGGGACGCTATGCGTGCACTGCGTATGATCGCAATGTCGGCGGCCGCGCTGGCGGCCGTCGGCGGTTCCGCACAGGCCGCGCCGCCGCAGCAGCCCATAACCACACAGCCCGCCCCCGCTACGGCTTCCTTATCGTCGGCCTCCGCGTTGTCGGCTTTCCCTCGGCCAACCGCCGTCGAACTTCCACCCCGTCCCAAGGTCTGCAAGCGCCCAGGTGAACACCGGGTCTCCCGGCCCGAGGTGCTGAGCATCAGCCGCGTCTCCCTCAAGGGCGGGCGGGCAGTGCTGAGTGCCAGGCCGTCCATCCTGGTCTGCGGCCTCAAGGTTGACAACGACGGCTATTACCTGCCCGCCTCCGGCGCCGCCAGAACCTACCGCCTGGCCTCGCAAGCCACGGTCGTCCTGATCGACATGAGCGACGGCCCCGTACCCGTGCACTACAGTGCCGTCGAATTCGCGGCACTGCTGCGTGCCAAGCCCCGGCTGAGCCTGGAGCGCGGCGGGCTTGACCCCTACTTCCGTAACTTCAGGGTCGCCCGCGCCACCCCCGCCGTCGGCGCGGAGATCACTGCGCTGGCCCAGCTTTACCATCCTTGACCGACCGCTTGGTCCATCTCGGGCTCGGCATTCTGTCGGCCTGTCTCCACGCTTTCAGGCACACCCACCTTGATCATCCGCTGGCTATAGCTGGGGGTCGCATTGGGCAAGTAGGCCGGCCGCGGCTGCAGGGGGAGCGGGAGTGGGCGTCGATTGTGAGCGCGTCAGGGGCGCAGGCTGTCCAGCACGAGGTCGGCGAGGTGGCCGGGTCTGGTGTGGTTGGCGCGGCGGCGTTCTGCGGTGACTGCGGCCAGGACGATGACTCGTGCGTCTTGGCTGTCCACATCGGTCCGCGCCACGCCTGCCTCCTGAGCATGGGCCAGGAGTTCGGCGAAGATCTGTTGGAGTTGGGTGGCCGTCTGCTGGGTGGTGTCAGGGTCGCGTCTGCCCCGTCGAGCGCGTTGGTAAAGCCCTGGCCCGAGGGCAAAGTGGACGAAGCACATCGACCTTCATCCCATAGACAGACAGATGCCCGGCCCCCTCGGAGGAATCGCTATGGGGACCGGGCAGCGCTGTTAGGTGACTTAAGGCTGATCGAACTCGCCCAGTCGCACGCCTCCGGTGAAGGCTCGCCACTCGTCAACCGTGAAGATGATGCTAGGGCCGTCCGTGTTCTTGGAGTGACGAACCGCCACACAACCATCAACGAAGGCAACGGCAACACATTGGCCGTTCGTTCCGCTCAGGCTGCTAGTGCGCCACTGAGCTTGCGAAAGGTCAACATCCTTCTTTTCCACGCCGCACCTCCTCTCATTTCATGTTCGAGAGCACGTCGGCAATAAGATCGCGTGTTGCGTCAGGGCTGATCGATACTGCGCGAAGATGCTCAAATTCCAGGCTATATCGTGCTACATCCTCCTGGCTCTCCAGGAAGAGATCGCTTGTACTCGTCTCGATATAGACGACATCGTGATTATGTTCCTCCGGAAACTGGAGGATCACGAATGAGCCGCGCATGCCCGGATGCGCGCCAACTCCAAACGGAACCACCTGCAACGTGACGTGGGGTTCCAAGCTGACGTCAATCAGGCGTTGTAGCTGCTCACGCATGATGCGAGGGCCCCCCACCTGCCGATGTAGCGTGGCTTCATCGATGATGGCCCAGACGACCAACGGTGGGTCTCGACGCTCTTGGCGGCTCATACGGGTGACAACCCGGTTCTCGACTTCGTCCTTCGGAAGCGTTGGGCCGGTTCCAGCCGTAGCCGCCCTTGCGTATTCCTCGGTCTGAAGTAGGCCAGGCATGAACAGGGACTCGTAGTTGAGTATCCGTTGGGCCTCTTCCTCGAACCCGATGTATGTGGCGTACTGCTCGGGCAGATCCACAGCAGTCTGCAACCAGCCCTGCTCATTCGCCGCCTTGAGGATGGTGAGCAGTTCCGTCCGCCGAGGCTCGGTCACCTGGTACACGTCCATCAACGTTTTCAGTGTGCGAACCTGCGGTCGAACCTGGGCCGTCTCAATCCTGTAGAGGGTCGCTCGGTTCATGGACGTGATCTCCGCGACCCCCTCGCGCGACAGGTTGGAACTCTCGCGGAGCTGGCGGAGCGCCCTCGCGAGCTGTCTCAGGCGGACCGTCGGCGTCTGGTGCCTTTGGGGCATGCGAGCAAGGCTACCGAACTCCGATAGCGAGATGCACGTGCAACGGTTGCAGCTTCCCCTGGTTCATGTGCATCATGGAAATAAGCAGCCTGCCACATGTTCCCTCCTCAGCGGGCAGAGCAGCCGAGTTCATGAACTCGCGCGATCTATACGGGCAAGGCATCGAACAGGGCGAGATCAAGTCAGTCGACGCGGTCGCTCGAAGGGAGGCATCAGCATGCGGTACTTCGATCACGATGAGGAACGGTTCATTCACTTAATGCGACTGATGTGGGATCTGTCCCAGCTCGGGGTGGCGCTGGCTGTGCAGTGGCCTCGAAGGGACGAGCCGTTCATCTCCATTCCTCGGGCGCGGGGGGCTTTGCGGGTGCGGGCTGCGTTGAGAGGTGAGGACTGGGTCTTCACCTGGGGTCATGGTCGGGGTCGGTGGGTGGCTGCGTACGACGAGGACGCGGTTGCACGGGTCTGGGAGGAGACGCAGTGACGGAGCGGTTTCTGAGCGAGATGGTTTTCCCCGGTGAGACGTGGGTGGTGCCGGTGACTCGTCGCATCGTCGCAGCGATCCTTTCGGGTGCGGGTCACCAGGACGTGGAATGCGCGCGGTTGATCGTCAGCGAGTTGACCGCGAACGCCATTCAGCACACTGCCTCGGGTCACAGCGGTGGTCTCGTCGCGGTGGATGTTGTCGGCCTCGGTGCCGACCTGGCTCGGATCGAGGTGACCGATGACGGGGCGGACACGGTTCCGCGTCCACGTCTGTCTGATGGCCTGGCTTCTCGTGGGCGGGGTCTGAGGCTGGTTGAGCATGTCGCGGCCTCATGGGGTGTGCGCCGGTCGGGCGGTCGGCATCTCACGGTCTGGGCGGAGGTGCCTACGAGTCCGGTCGTTCCCGTCTGTGTCGAAGAGCGCGCGATGAGCGAAGTCGTACTCAGAGGTCCCAGGTGATGGCGGTGAGTTGGGTGTTTGGTCAAGAGGTGTTCCCTCCTCGCTGCATGGCGCCTCACGTGTCGGCTGTCACGTCGCATTACGAGCGGCTGTCATGGAACCCGCCACGCGGCGGCGAGCCGGATGGCCGGGTCCTGCGTTGGACCTGCGACTGCGATGAGGTCGTTTATGAATTGATCGCGCTCGGCGGGCTGCGGTTCATTCGCAGGACCGATCGTCGGGGCGGGCGGACGGTCGCCCACGAGAGCGACCGTTGGTCCATCCATGTAGCGGACAGTATGTGGAGCGCTCTGCTTCTCTGTCATGTCCGATGAAGCGAAAATTATATGCAACAAAGCGCGCAAAAGGGCGAGTCGGGAGGCTTATGGGGAGTTGGTAATCGCTGGAAGTCGTGACTTCAATCCCATCGGTCCTGTCCGGTCTGCTGGAAACCGTAGGAGGTACTGTGCCGAAACTCGATGTGCTCGATTTCGCGTGGTGGGAGATCACGGGAAAGTGTCAGCTCGCCTGTGATCACTGCTATGCCTCGTCCGGGCCCGACGGAACTCACGGCAGTTTGAGCGTGGCCGACTGGCGGCGCGTCATCACCCAGACCCGCGAGGCGGGCGCGAGGATGGGGCAGTTCATCGGGGGTGAGCCAACCCTGCATCCGGCGTTGCCCCAGCTCGTACAGCACGCGCTCAGCGCTGGCATGGAGGTCGAGATCTATACGAATCTCGTCCATGTCACACCGGAGCTGTGGGAGACCTTCCGACTGCCGGGGGTCCATCTGGCTACCTCCTACTACTCGGACCGGTCCGACGAACACGAGGCGATCACCAAGCGACCCTCGCTCAGAGCCACGACCAAGAACATCGTCCGCGCGCAGGAGCTGGGCATCCCGCTTCGTGTCGGAGTGATCGGGGTTCTCGACGGGCAACGCACCGGCCAGGCCATCGCCTCACTGGAACGGCTGGGCGTTGCCGAGATCGGTTACGACAACCTTCGGGAAGTCGGGCGCGGCGTACGGGAGAACGGACCGGGCGTCGATCAGCTCTGCGGCAACTGCGGAGACCGGCGGGTCGCCATCTCACCCACGGGCGAGGTGTGGCCGTGCGTGTTCTCCCGCTGGCTGCCTGTCGGTAACGTCCGACAGACATCCCTGCCGGGTATCGTCACCGGCGAGAAGTTCGCCCAGATCGCGAGCGAACTGCGAGAGGAGTTCGGGACGCGTGCCCGGCCATGCCGGCCAGACCCGTGCAGCCCAGACTGTAGCCCCTCGTGCCAGCCACAGAATAACTGCCGCCCAGCGGACAACTGCTTGCCGAACTACAACTGCGGGCCGTGCCCGCCACGCGATAAGAACTGCAAGCCTGTAATGAACTGCGACCCCAACAAGTGCCGCCCGGACAAGAAGTAGGTACGGACCGACATGACCAGCCGACACCGCGATCCTGAGTCCGGGCAGCGTGCCTTTCTGCGCCGCGTTCTCGCCGAGGGCTCGAACCGCCTCGGCGTTACTCTGACCGGGGAGCCGGTGTTCGGCTGGCATGATCGAACGATCGGGTCGGCCTCCCTGTCGGAAGACGATCGGTTTTGGCTTCGGGCGACCGCCGAACACCAGGATTGGGCGCACGGCCCAGCCTGGACAGGCAATCGAGACGCCGCATCGATCAGTGATGTCCCCAAACCCACGTTGATTGCCCGTACCGAGTGGGACGAGGGGCCGGTGTGCATCTACGTCGAATTGATGACCTACGTGCCTGATCCGCCTTGCTCCCCCTCTCCAGAACTGATCGTGTCTCCAGTTCTGCCTGCGTCCTGGTGGACGGACCTGCGTGCTGCTGTCGATGCGCTTGCCATGCATCCCACCCCGCGAGGCGATCATGACCCGTGGGCGCTGGCCCGACGCGTTGAAGCCTTCTACGGCCGACCGCTCGATTTGCCCGAGACCCCGATTCTGCGCACTGAGCACACCGACTTGCATTGGGCCAACCTCACCCGACCTCGCCTGTGGCTGCTGGATTGGGAGCACTGGGGAAGCGCCCCCGCTGGATATGGTGCCGCCGTTCTCTATCTGCACAGCTTCGTGGTCCCCGCCATAGCCGCGCGGGTCCACGATGTGTTCGCCGACGTCCTCGACGCCCCGACCGGCCGTCTGGCGCAGCTGTCTGCTGCGGCGCATATTCTCGATCGTGCCGCCCGGAGTGGTGACTACCCAACCCTTGTCAGTCCGGTACGCGCGTACGCTGCCCGGCTGATCCAGCCCGCAGGAAGGCACTAGCCGTGTTGCTCACTCAGCTGACTGCTCGCAGCCTTCCACCAGGTTGGGCCGCGACGCTGCCGCCTGTTCGCCACCTGGCGGAACGAGGTCTCGAGCTTGCCGCCCCTGTGGCTTTCATCGTCGGGGAGAACGGCTCCGGAAAGTCCACCATCATGGAAGCGGTCGCCGATGTTTGCGGCCTCAACTCGGAGGGCGGCAAAGCCGGTACTAAGTACTCCAGCACCGGACCCGCTACCCCTTTGGGGGAGGTCCTTGACGCCGACCTCACCTCAACAGGGCTGCGGCTGCTTCACGGTCCTCGCCTCAAGCGGCGGGCGTTCTTCTTCCGCGCCGAAACGCTCTTCAACCTGGGGCAGAACGTGTCTGGCCGATATGGGTTCTGGGAGGACGACCTGACGGAGCAATCCCATGGGGAAGGCTTTTTCACCGTTCTTGAGCGGATGGTGTCGGGGCCGGGGCTCTACCTCATGGACGAACCCGAAGCCGCCTTGTCGTTCCAGTCATGCGTGCGTCTGGTCGGCCTGATGAACCGTGTTGCCGGCGAAGGCGGGCAGATCATCTGCGCCACCCACTCACCGATTCTCACCAGCCTTCCGGGGGCGCAGGTCATCGAACTCGGTGAGCACGGCATCCGCACGACCGACTGGGAAAAGCTCCAGTTGGTGGACCACTGGCGACGATTCCTCGCCAAACCCGATTTCTATCTGAGGTACGCCTTGGATCAGGACTGAGACGTTGAGCGGACGACCTGCGGCCCTGCTCGCCTTCATGAGGTCGGGAGCGTCAGGGCTGGCGGCATGACCGTAGGTCACCCGTAGGGCGAACGTAGTGAGTGCGACCGACGCTGACGTATCTCGTCCGCCCTCACGCTCGTCTCCACGGCCGAAGTATCTCCGCGGCTCGCCGAGCACATGTAGCAGCAAGATCGTTTACCGATCGGGCGCGCAGCAGCCTCTATCGCACTTCGTAAGTGTTCTCTGGCGGCTCCCATACGAACGGTTAACATCTAAGTGTTCGTATGAGCGAGAGGTAGTAACGCTTGTGGCCGAGTACATCAACCTGTCGTGGCAGGGCACCCCTAACGGCGCCACGCGAGCGGAACGTCAGAGCTGCGGCTACAGAGCCTATGTTCCCGATCCTCTGCTGGGCCGTCCATTGATCCTCAAGGGACAGCGCGCAGCGGACGTGAACGACGTCGAACGCCGACTCATGGAGTTGAACACCTCCGAACGTCCTCTGGTCAGCCTTGAAGCCCTGGCCAGGCTTCTCCTGCGGGCCGAGGCCGTAGCGAGTTCCTTCATCGAAGGCCTGCAGATCAACGTGCGACGTCTGGCCAAGGCCGATGTGGCGGAACGTACGGGCATAGAGATGCGCGACGACACGGCACACGCCGTCCTCGGAAATGTCCGGGCAATGGAATCAGCCCTCGGACTCGCGGACGCGCCAGCCATACACCTCGACGACGTGCTGGAACTGCACCGGCGACTTCTCAACGGGACCCGGGACGCACGCTTCGGTGGGCTGATCAGAACCGAGCAGAACTGGGTCGGCGGAACCGGAATGTCGCCCTGCACTGCCGACTTCGTCCCGCCACCGCCGGACCGAGTGCACTCGCTCCTCGAAGACCTGTGCGCGTACATATCGGGGGACGAACACCCCGCTCTTGTCCAAGCGGCTATCGCGCACGCGCAGTTTGAGACGATCCATCCGTTTGTTGATGGAAACGGCCGTACTGGACGGGCGCTCATCCACTTGATCCTTCGGCGTAGAGGGCTGGCGCCCCGTTTCGTACCTCCGATCAGCCTCATCCTGGCCTCACACGCTGACGCTTATATCTCCGCGCTCACGTCATATCGGTATGAAGGAGCCGCCGACTCCCCGGAGGCCCAGGAGTCCATGGGCGTGTGCATAGATCGATTCACCGTGGACACCGCCCGTGCCATCGTCGATACGGATCGCTTCGGTGCGGACCTCGACGCTCTGGAAACGGATTGGCGACGGAAACTGGGGAGCGTCCGATCGGGATCTTCCGTCGATCTCTTGCTGCGAGTGCTTCCCTCCGCTCCTGTGCTCACGGTGGCCACTGCCGCCGACCTGATCGGAAGATCCAGTCAGCGAGCCAATGACGCTGTCA
Source organism: Nonomuraea sp. CA-143628 (assembly GCF_050942315.1). Taxonomy (NCBI): domain Bacteria; kingdom Bacillati; phylum Actinomycetota; class Actinomycetes; order Streptosporangiales; family Streptosporangiaceae; genus Nonomuraea; species Nonomuraea sp. CA-143628. Next base: position 12,492,425 of record NZ_CP192072.1, on the reverse strand, counting down.
ATCAGATGGCAGCAGTCGGCATACTCCGACAGACCACCATCGGCAGACGCAACCGGGCATTCGAGGCGCCCGACCTCATCAACGCCCTCACCGGATTCGAGCGAGCACTCGCCAACCCTCTGGGTGACACGCGGCAGGCGCCGCCCGCGCGTCCAGCCCCTACCGGACTCAGGGGTGAGGGTTAGCTCGGTCACGCCTCCCGGCCCTTGGGAGGCCGTCGCGCTGTCCATGCGAACGGTTAACAACTAAGTGTTCGTATGGGCGAGAGCTGGTAACGCTTATGCCCGAGTACATCACCCTGTCGTGGCAGGGCATTCCGGTCAGCCGACCGCAGACGCAGCCTCTTGCTCGTGATCACGAGTGCCCACCGTGTTGAGGAGAGGTTGAAGCGGAAGCGCGCCGGTTGTACCCCGAACTGGCCGACCCGCAGCGGCAAGCTGCCGCCAATGCGCAGTTGGATGCCTACGTCGCCGTCGTTGGTGCTGTCCAGCTGCCGAGGATGCTCATTGCTTCGGCTGTTGGTGATCCTGGTTCTACGGTGTAGACGAGCATGACGAGGCCCGGGTCGGTGGATAGTTCGAAGGATTCGTAGCCGAATTCGAGGTCACCGACGATGGAGTGGGTCAGGAGTTTGGCGCCGGAGCGGTAGCGAAAGACGTCGTGAGCTGCCCACAGTCCGCGGAACTCTTCGCTTTGGGTGGAGAGGGTTCCGACGATGTTGATGAGTTCTTTGTCGTGTGGGTCGCGGGCGGTGGCTGCGTGGAGCAGCGCGACGACGTTGTGTTTGGCGGTTTCGAAGTCGCGGTGGAAGTCTGCTGCTCTCGGGTCGAGGAAGAGATAGAGGGCGTAGTTGTACTGGTCACGGGAGCCGTCTTCGGGCAGGGAGTAGAGGGCTCGTCCGACGCGGTTGGCCGCGAGCCGGTCGAGTCGGGCGTTCTGCACGAAGGCCGGTGTGTCGATCGCGTCCAGAACACGCTGGATGCCGGCTCGAATCGCCGTACGGCGGGACGCCTGGGGGCGAGCGGGTCGTCGCTGGGTGAGCTTGACGAGGTTGAGCAGGTGGTCTCGTTCGTCCTCGTCGAGTTGCAGTGCACGCGCGATGGCTTCGATCACTTCGCGGGAGGCGCCGGCCATCTTGCCGCGTTCGAGCCGGGCGTAGTAGTCGGTGCTCACGCCGGCGAGTTGTGCGACTTCTTCTCGCCGGAGCCCAGGCACGCGGCGTTTGCCACTGTAGAGCGGCACGCCGGCTTGCTCGGGGGTCAGGTTGGCCCGGCGCGAGGTGAGGAAACCGGTGATTTCCGAGCGCGGTTCCATGTTTCTACCCTAGGGCGGTTCGTGGTGGGCGGTCACAGGTTGGTTTGTGCTTCGAGGAAGTCGGGATAACGGCCGCCCTCGATCTCGATCGCGGCCGACGTTCGGGTCAGTTCTTCCAGCTCGTCGCCAGTGAGGGTGACGTCCGCGGCCGCGATGTTCTCCTCCAGGCGGTGCAGCTTGGTCGTGCCTGGGATCGGCACGAGCCAGGGCTTGCGGGCGAGCAGCCAGGCCAGCGCCAGTTGAGCCGGTGTGACGCCCTTGTCTGCGGCAACTGTCCTGACCAGTTCGGCCATCGCGACGTTCCGCTTCAGTGCCTCCGAGCTGAAGCGGGGTATCTGGGCGCGCAGATCGTTGCCTTCCTCGAAGCGGGTGGACGGGTCAATGGCGCCTGTCAGGAAGCCTTTGCCGAGCGGGCTGTAGGGAACGAAGCCGATGCCGAGCCCGTCGCACACGTCGAGGACCTCCTCTTCCGGGCGCCGCCACCACAGCGAGTACTCGCTCTGAACCGCGGTCACCGGCTGGACGGCGTGCGCGCGCCGGATGGTGCCGGCAGCGGCCTCGGACAAGCCGTAGTGCCTGACCTTGCCGGCGTCGATGAGCTCCCTGACCGCTCCGGCGTACTCCTCTATGGCGACGCCGGGGTTGATGCGGTGCTGGTAGTACAGGTCGATCGTGTCGACGCCGAGCCTGCGCAGCGACCCGTCCACCGCCTGGGGCAACTGGTCGGGCGTCAGCATCCGGCCCCGCGCTTGCCGCCTGTCGGCATCGATGTCCTGGGCGAATTTGGTCGCGATGACGACCTGCCCGCGGTACGGGGCGAGTGCCTCGCCGACGACCTCCTCGTTCACATGCGGCCCATAGACCTCGGCAGTGTCGAAGAAGGTGACGCCCCGATCGACGGCACTGCGCAGCAGCGAGATCATCTGGTCGCGGTCGGGACGGCCGCCGTAGCCGCCGGTCATGCTCATGCAGCCGAGCCCGACCGCCGAGACCTCGAGACCGCCGGTACCGAGGGTTCGCGTCTTCATAGTGTCTTCCTTCTGCGTGGTTGTGTGAGCGCGCCGCCGTCATCGGTTATGGGCGGTGGGTGTACTCATCGGTGACGTATTCGAGCCATCGGATCGCGGTCGATGGCTCGCAGCCGCTTTCGAGCATGGCGAGATACTCCATGAAGTCGTCGGTTGTCGCGCCCGTGCCAGTGTTCCTCGCCGGGTGGCGTGTAGACGGGCTGCCCGGCGTACACCCACGGTCGCTGCATTTCGAGGCTAGGAGCATCGGCGGGGCTGAAACAGGACCTGTCAGACCACGTCTCCGCCGGTCCCTCGGCGAACATTCGTGGTCACCGCAATAGCGACCGCTACGTGTTCGAGTAGGGGCTACTCATGACGATCCGGCGATCGGAATCACACGCTTGATTCCATGAATCGTCTCTCTGTTGTCAGCGGGCTGTTGATCGCGATCCTCTCCTTCAGCTTCCTCACCGGGTGCGAGTTCCCAGGTGATCAGGCCAGCGCCGATCAGCCGGCCCAGGCGCAACCCAAGAACCCGCCACCGGCCAAGAAGGGTTTCTGCCCCAAGGCCGGGCCGATCACCCGCTCGCTGCTGCCCTCGCCGGAGGGCGTTGAGCGGATCGCCACGAACCCCTGCCTCGGCTTGAACGGCTTCCTCGGTCTCGTGCTCGATGCCATCCCGAAACAGGAGATGGCCAGCAAGGTGCAATTGCGCAATTTCCGCACGGGGCTGAGGACCTTCGCCGAGCAGGTCGTCCTGGTGGCAGATGCTGTGGACTGCGCGTACGAGAACGACCACCTGGCGGTCTCGGTCTACCAAGATCCCGAGTACGACTGGTCGCTGGGCGTCGTGGCCGTGGTGCGAGGCGACGTGCAGGCATTGGCGGAGGATGCGATCTGCCTGCTGGCCAAGCAGGTGCCCTTCATTCCGGACTTCGGCGTGCGGGCGGAGGGCCCGCCGACACCCAAGTTCTGCGCCGACAGCGTGCTCCGGGAGACCCAGGGCTATCAGTTCAGGGTCGTCTGGCTGGCCAGCTCCGACAGGATGTGCCGCAGCCTCTCGGGCAGCCTCAAGGATGCCTAGTCAGTGCCGTACAGCCAGTCGGGCAGAATGACCACCGGCCGCCGCAGTGGCGCGGGCCGCGCCCGCTTTCCTCAGTGGCAGGCAGCACGCAGCGTCACTCTGGGTGGCTTAGGTCACGGACGGTGGCGATCTCCTCCGCGCTGAACACGCCGGTGGCGGGATCGAGCGCGGCTTGACCGTAGCGACGAATTGCCGTGATTTCACGGACCATCTGGAGGTATGTCTCCCGGTAAGTCCGTCCCTCGGCCTGGCCGCGAGCGGATGGGGATGCCATGGTGTGGTTTGAGGTCGCTGCTCGGCGGAAACGGGCGGCCATTGATTGCAGCCAGGCGTCCTCGGTCAGGTTGGGTGGAGGGGCGCCTTTTAGCATCTTGGCGGTGCCGCGGTAGATCATGGCACGCCCGGCGAATTCATCGTCGATCAGTGAGCCCGGGTTGGGAGATGCGGGCTGCTGCGGCGATGTGTCCCAGAGCTGCTTGGCACGAGCGCGCAGGATGCAGGCGTATTCGTTGGCCGGCGGGGATGGGTCCGCGACCAGAACGGCGTCACGGTCGCCTTGCCGATAGGCGCGGCGCGCCATGGGCGCCAGGATGCGGTCGATGGTGGAGCGGGACATTCCGGTGATCTCGTGTACTTCGGAGGGGTCGACCCCGGAGGCCAAAGCGCCCCGCACCAAGGGGTCGCGACGGTCGTCGAGGTCGCGCTGAGCTTCGACATAGGCATGAAGAAGGATCTTGGCTTGGTGTGGATCACCGAAGGCGAGAGCCGGTTCAACATCATCCATGTATCGAATGGTACGCCGCAAATGTATCGTGCGATACATGTTGGCCGTACAAATGAGCGTGACGTTGGCCTGGCCTGGTAGGGGTGTGATGGTGATCGGCTAGGTTGTTCGGCACGGGCCCGGGTCTGGGTAAGCCGGTAGGACTTCCTGAGCGACTAAGGTGCGGCGAAGCGCGGCCGTCATGCCGGACCGCCCTCCCGGGCCGAGACGGAGAAGATCTTCTTTTCCGCGCCACCGCGCCACCGCACCACCGCGCCGACGGCACGATCGTGTCCACCAGCGCTACTACCAGGACGGATATGCCTCACTGCGTGATTGCTCCGGTCGCTGAAACGAGCTACAGCCAGCTCAGTACACCGTCACTGTCAGTCGAGAATGCCCAGCGACTTCCCGACGAGGAACGTGTCCTCGTACAAGTGCATGCGTCCGATCAGGCCGTCCGTCACGGTGAAGTGGAAGGCGACGGGCATGTGGAACTGGCGGCCGTTCGTCGCGACCGTCTGCCCCAAACGGGCCAGGACGACGGCGTCGGAGCCGTCGACGAGGATCTTGTCGATCGACATCTCGGCCCTGCTCGGGACGAACGCGGAGCCCATGAGCCTGAAGTACTCAGGGATCTGCTCGCGTCGTGACCGGGGCCCCGTCCACGGGACCTCCGCGCTGCCCGGCACGTACCAGTCGATCTCGTCGGCGAACGCGTCAGCGATGCCGTCGAAGTCCCCGGTGCCCAAGAGCGCAAAGAAGCGCTCCACTGTCTCCCGCGTGCCGGCCTGGTTGGTGGGCTCCAGCATCGTTACCTCCGTAGTAACTAAGTTTGTTACGTCAAGTCGCAAAAAAGGGTCTTCGGCGCTTGCTCTCCCATGGCTGGATCAGCCTCAGTCGGCGCCGGACAGCACTCCCTGCAATACCTCGGCGAGCGTGGTGCGGGCGAGTTCGGCTCGCAGGGTCGCCTCGATGTGGTCGTAGATTTCCTGCATGGCCGGTTGGATGCCCACGCCCACCGGACACTCCTGATTCGGCGTCGACCGGTGCATCGCGAACAGAACGCCAGGCTCCACCGCCCGATAGACGTCGAGCAGTGTGATCGACTCCAGCTCACGGGCCAGCGTCCAACCGGCTCCCGCGCCACGTCGAGATTCCACGATGCCCGCCTTCTGCAACTCTCCCAGCAGACGGCGAATGACCACGGGATTGGTGTTGACACTTCCCGCGATCTGCTCCGACGTGGAGAGCTCGTTCCCCTGGCGTCGGTGCACTTCCATCCAGGTCAGTGCATGGGCCGCGATGGTGAGTCTGCTGTTGGCGCCCACAACGTCACCTCCTCAGAGTCGTAATATTGAAACTCGCTGGATGAAAACTGCTCTTCATGATCGGATGGCGGCCAGGCAAGTCGATGCGGAGGAAACGCATCGCCGCCCTCTGATGTCAGACCTGGTTGAGGCCGCCGTCGACGTGCAGTTCGCTACCGGTGGTGAAGGTGCTCTGGTCGGAGGCCAGGAACAGTGCGGCCGCGGCGCACTCCTCGGGGCGGCCCATCCGGCCCAGCGGCACGGTGCTGGCGAGGTGGGCCTTGAGCTGCTGGGCCTCCTCTTCGTCGGCGGCCAGACCGGTGATGCCGGGGGTCTCGATCGGGCCGGGTACGAGGGCGTTGACCCTGATGCCGCGGTCACTGAGCTCGTTCGCCCAGGTGCGCGCCAAGGAGCGGACGGCGGCCTTGGATGCCGCGTAGACGCCGAACGCCTCGGCGCCCTTGGTGCCCTCGGTGGAGCCGGTCAGGATCACCGAGGCTCCGTCGGCCAGCAGCGGCAGGGCCTTTTGTACGGTGAACAGCAGGCCGCGCACGTTGATACCGAAGGTGGTGTCGAAGTGCTGCTCGGTAACCTGCTCCAGACGAGCGAACTCCCCGCCACCGGCATTGGCGAACAGCACGTCCACCGGGCGGCCGCGCTCGGCGACCGCTGCGTAGAGCCGATCGAGGTCTGCCAGATCGGACACGTCGGCACGCACGCCCGTGGCGTTGGGGCCGATCTCGGCGACCGCGGCGTCCAGGACGTCCTGGCGGCGGCCGGTGATGAATACGTGGGCTCCCTCCACGGCGAAGCGCCGGGCGGCGGCCAGACCGATTCCGGTGGTGGCGCCGGTGACGACGGCTGTCTTGCCCTCAAGCTGACCCATGACTGCACTCCTGCTGTCGATGTGAAGAAGACTGGTTTTTGCTGCTCGGCCGCCACCGTGGCACGGTGACCCCTGTTGTAACAGTACTTGTTACAACAGAGGCGTCAAATGCTCCAGCACTTCTACGCCCACCTGGAGGGGCCGCCACGCATTCTTTTCATCGCCAAAGCACTTCGTGACGTCCTCACAGGTCGGCGGGGTCCGGCTGGGCACGATTGCGCTCTCAGCCCCAGCCGGAGGGCCGGATCAGCACGGTCGCGATCGGTGTCGACCCGGCGTCACGGTTGCGGCACGTGGGGCAGACGAGGGGGGCAGGCTCGTGGACTGTCCGGCGATTCTTGGTCGACTTCGGCCAGGAACCGCTCGGAGCGGCGCGAGAAGAGGTAAGCCCCGCGTTCGTCCGATCGGGCGCGGGCTGCTTCGGCGGATGTGCCAGGTCTCAGGATTGAGCGCAGGCCGCGGGGCAGAATTTGACCTCGGGGTAGCGCGATGACGGCTTGTCCAGGAGGGGCTGCCGCTTGGACTTCAGGTGCTGGTCGAGGAAGGCCGCCACGTATGTGCGGGTGAGCTCGGCGGCGCGCGCCGCGGGCGGAACGCCGTAGGCAGGCTTGATGCCGAGGACGCCCGCCATCAGCGGGGCGTCGGTGAAGCTCGAGTGTTCCGCGCCGGTCACGACGAGCCAGCGCTTCCACCCGGTCAGCAGCTTCCAGTCGCGATCCCACGAAGTGTCGCGCCCACCGGGGACGTGCTGCGCCGAGCCCAGGAACATGAACGGCCGGGAGAACCCGCTCTTGGGGATCCGGGCGTAGGTGGTGCCGTCCATGTCGATTCCGGCCCGTACGCGGGGGTCCTTGAGCATGGCGGCCATGGCGCTGGCCCCGCCGATCGACTGGCCGACCATGGCGATTCTGGAGCGGTCGATCACGCTGGAGCCGGCCCATTTCGCGGGCAGCTGGTCGAGCACGAAGGAGACGTCGGCCGCCCGGCCCTGGACCACTCCCGTGCCGAAGCCCGGGTCGGTGTCGCTGTCACAGGCGAGGCATTCGGCGACCCGCCCGTCGGGGAAGGTGGTGGCGTAGCTTTCGTAGGTGTGGTCGATGCCGGCCACGACGTACCCTCGGCCGGCCAGGTCCTCGGCCAGCGACGTGAGCGTGCTCATCGGATTGGTGAAGCCGGGGGACAGCACCACCAGCGGAAGCTTTTCCCCTGCGGGTTTCGCGTCTTTGATGGCGTTCGTACGGGTCTTGCTCAGCGTGTCGTCCGGGACGCCCGCGACCCCATAGCGCCTTATGGCCAACTCCGATTCCTTCGGTGTCATGTACGGCGCACGCTCCCCGTCCCGCTGCTTGGTCGGATACCACAGGGTGACCTTGAGCTCCCTGGCATCGACGTCGAAGTTCCACGGATCGGGGCGGGAGGTGTCCTTCAGATACAGGGCGGTGGTGCCGACCGGGTGGGTGCCGGTGGGGGCGGGCAGGGTGGCGGGGCCGGTCGGTGTGGCCGAGGGGGCGGCGGAGCGGGGTGGCGCGGGTGCCGTGCAGGCGGACGTGGCCAGGACGGTCAGTGCTGCGGCGACTGCCAAAGGGTGTCTCATCGCGAGGTCCGTTCAGGTGTGCAGCAAGGTCAGGGCCTTGGCCAGGGCGGGGTCGCGCCCGGTGGCCGCGTCCTTCGGGGTCAGGGGCACCTGGTGGTCGGGGGCCACGCCGATCCGGTCGATCACCTCGCGATCGGGCCCCAGGTGGTGCCTGGTGGGGAAGCCCAGCAGGGTGTTGTTGCCGAGCAGATGTGACTGCGCCGGGCCGGAGATGATCCCGGCGGTTCTGGTGCCGACCAGCCGGCCGAGGCGATGATCTTTGACGGCGGAGCTGAAGTGCTCGCACGCTGAGGCGCAGCCCTGGTCGGTGAGCACCATCAGCGGCAGGTTGACCAGCTCGACGGTGTCGTCGGTCCGCGAGGTCTCGCACTTGCCGTCCACGGTGCACTGGTAGGCGGTGACCTTGCCGTGGCCGAACGCGCTCACCAGCCGGGTCGCCTCGGTGGGGCTGCCGCCGCCGTTGCCGCGCACGTCCAGTACGACGCCGGTGAGGGTGCGGCCGGTGCGCAGCCTGGAGATCGCTTTGAGGACCCGGTCCGCGGAGTCGGGGGCGAACCCGCGCAGCCGTACGTAGGCGATGCTGTCGTCCAGCAGTTTGGACTGCACCACTTGCAGGGCGGCCAGGTCCCGTTGGTAGAGGCCGGGCTTGAGCGTCATGCTCCAACGGCGGCCGGTGCTCTGGCGCAGGAGCCGCAGCCGGACCGGGCGCGCTTCGGGGTATTGCGGGTAGAGGGCGGCGATCGCGGGGCTGGGATCGCCGTCGATGAAGGGCGCCGATCCGTTGATCGATTCGATGATGTCGCCAGGGCGCAGTCCGGCGGCCCGCGCCGCGCCGCCCTGCACGGTGGTGACGAACAGCGGGGGAAGGGCGACGCGGGGGTTGCCCTCCATCTGCGAGCCTTCGACGTTCGCTTGCAAACCCAGGCCGTAGCCGTCACCGTCGTAGTAGTCGGGCGGCCGCTTGACGCCGTGTGTCCAGCGGGCGTGGTTGTCGCCGAGGGCGGCCACGATGGCCTCTAGGGTGACGATCGCCAGCTTGTCGCGGAGGTCGGGGGCCTGGTCGGTGACCTTGCGGTAGGCGGTCTCGAAGGCGGTCCAGTCGGCTTTGCGGTCGCCGGTCAGCGCGGGCATGGTGGCCTCGGGCAGGTCGCGGCCGTTGCGGTTGAGCTCCTGCGTCAGCGCGACGAATCCGGCGAGCAGCAGCGAGCGGGCGTCCAGCGTGGCGCCGCTGTAGTAGTTGCCGAGGATGCAGAAGTACGCCTGCTCGATGACGTCGATCGTGGTGGGCGTCTCCGCCCCGGGGGGTCCCTGGGGCGACGGGCAGACCGTACTGGCTGCCGTGCTCGCCTGGCTGCGCGGTGGCGTCGGTGCGGTGCAGGCCGCCGCCAGCAGGAGGGCGAGCCCGGCGGTCGCCATCTTGATGGCGGTCATGACAGGCGCCTGCGGATCCACCAGAAGGAGAGCCAGGTGAGGCCGAGGGTGAGCAGGGCGTAGATCCCGGTCTCGATCCACTGGAAGGGCCAGAAGCGCTCCAGGGGCTGGTAGGTCGCCTTCTGCCGGTAGCCGAGACGGTTGATCTCTCTCGGGCACGCGCCCATCCCTGCCGATGGCGACGGTGCGCAGGGTCCCGACGTCGTCGAGATCTGGACGATCCCGACTCCGGGCTCGGGGCCGGCAACCGTACGTCCGGACGGATCGACGAGATCGCTGGACAGGACCCAGGCGCCCGCGTGGCCGGGAACAGCCGCATTCAGGCGAAGCTCCACACGTCCGCCTTGGTCACGGTTTATGCCGATGCCGTCAAGGTTCGTCTCGCTGAGCTCGAAGGTTCCCGTGACCGGGGGCATCAGGTGGGGCCGGACCAGCAGCGGCATGGCGAGCTGGATCGCGACGAAGGCGGCCAGCGTGAGGGCCATGGCGGGCAGTGTGCGGCGCACCAGCATGCCCACGGTCACGCCCAGGACGAAGGCGAACGCCGCATACCCCATCGGGGCGATGCCGCGCGCGCCGAACACCAGAGGGGCCATCAAGGCCAGGTCGCCCGGGGCCGACTTGTCCAGGGGATCGGACCACCAGGTCACCGCGAGGCCGCACAGGCAGGCGGCGGCCATGGCGACCAGGCCGGTGAGCCCGAGCTTGACCGCCAGCCAACGGCCGCGAGTGACAGTCTGGTTCCACACCAGCAGGTGCGTGCCGGTCTCCAGCTCGCGAGTGATCAACGGTGCTCCCCAGAAGAGCCCGACGACAGCGGGCAGGAGCAGCACGACGAGGCTGACGGCCATGAAGGGCGTGTCGTACTCGCCGAAGAACCGGTCGTAGAAGCGGACGCAGGTGTCGTCCTGAACGCAACCGGCGATACCGGTGGAGTAGCCGGAGGCCAGGTCCGGGCCGGTCAGGGCCAGGACGACGGCGAGGATGACGAGCAGGGCGGCCATCATCGCGGCCGAGCCGCGCAGCTGGCGCCAGGTCAGCCAGATCATCGCTGCACCTCCAGGGCGACGCGCCGGTTCTCGGCGGTGCGCTTCTCCATGTAGGCCAGGACGAGGTCCTCCAGGCTGAGCTGGCTGACCGTCCAGGCGGGGTCGTGGATCGGGACGTCGGTACGGATGATGAACGTGCTCTGCCGGTCGGTGTGGCGCGCGGAGACGACTTGCTGGTCGGCGGGGAGCCGGTCGGGATCGCGGCGCGGGCCGACGAGCCGGTGATGGGTGGCCAGCAGCTCGTCGACGTCCCCGGCGACCTGGACGCGGGAGTCGACGAGCACGATCAGGTAGTCGCAGACCCGTTCCAGGTCGGAGACCAGGTGGGAGGAGAGCAGCACGCTGAACTCGTGCTCGACCGTGGCCTCCATCAGGCTCTGCAGGAACTCACGGCGGGCCAGCGGGTCGAGCGAGGCGACCGGCTCGTCCAGGATCAGCAGCTCAGGTCGCTTGGCCAGACCCAGGGTGAGGGCGAGCTGAGCGCGCTGCCCGCCGGACAGCCTGCCCGCCCGATGGCCGGGATCGAGACCGAGTCGCGCGATACGCTCCCGCGCCATGGTGGCGTCCCAGCGAGGGTTGAGCCGTGTGCCTAACCGCAGGTGATCGGCGACGGTCAGTCCCGCGTAGACGGGGGTGTCCTGGGCGACGAAGCCGATCCTGGCCAGCTGCGCGGGCGTGGCGGCGGGCCTGCCGCCGAGCACGGTGATGCCGCCCGCGGTCGGCTCCAGCTGGCCGCAGGCCAGCTTCAGCAGCGTGGTCTTACCGGCCCCGTTGGGCCCCACCAGTCCGACGACGTGGCCCGCCGGGATGTCGATGGTGCACTCGCGCAGCGCCCAGCGCTTGCCGTATTTCTTGCCTAGTCCTTGGGCCTGCAGGACAGCGTTCACGCTATGTCCTCCTGAGCGGTGGTCCGAAAGGTGGTCATGAAGAGGGCCTCGATGCTTTCCTCGTCGAGGCCGGCCCGGCGGGCTTTGGCCAGCCAGCGCCGCAGTTCCATCCGCAGCGGGCCGTGCGCGGCCAGCGAGGTGCCGGTGAGCGTCGCCGTCACGAACGTCCCCACCCCCGGCCGGGCGGCGACCAGGCCCTCGTGCTCGAGCTCCCGGTAGGCCTTCAGGACGGTGTTGGCGTTGATCGCCAGGTGCGCCACCACCTCCTTGACGGTCGGTAGTTGGTCGCCCTCGCGCAGCAGTCCGAGTCGTAGGGCATGCCGTACCTGCTGGACCAGCTGCAGGTACGGCGAAACACCCGACCTGCCGTCCAGATGGAACTCGATCACTGTCTTTCTCCATTTATCTAGCTTGCTAGTACTTTAGGCTTCTCCATGTTAAAGGATCATAAGGATCGCCGTCTCGGTGATCTGCGTGCGGCTGTAGGCGGGTTTTGGCCTGCGGGCCGGGCGCTCGGGCCGCATCCGGGGCATCGCTCAACCCTCTAGTTGCGTACGCGGTACTCAGTAATTTACTCTGAGCGTCGTAACTGCGTACGAAGTACTCAATGGAGGGAGGATCATGGATCCGATCGTGGTCGCCGAGGGGCTGCACAAGTCCTTCGGCGACACCCACGCACTGCGCGGCCTCGACCTGAGCGTCCCGAAAGGCATGGTCTGTGGCGTACTGGGGCCGAACGGCGCGGGCAAGACGACCGCGGTGCGCATCCTGGCGACCTTGTCCGATCCCGATGCCGGGTACGCCCGCATCGCCGGTCACGACGTCGTCCGCGAGGCCGGCAAGGTGCGCGAGAAGATCGGGCTCGCGGGCCAGTACGCCGCCGTGGACGAGAAGCTCACCGGGCGCGGCAACCTGCGCATGTTCGGGCGCCTGTCCCACCTCTCCCGGCGCCAGGCGCACCGGCGGGCCGATGAGCTGCTCGAACGCTTCGGTCTGATGGACGCCGCCGATCGCCAGGTCGCCGGCTACTCCGGCGGCATGCGGCGCCGCCTCGACCTGATCACCAGCCTCATCCTGCGCCCCGAGGTGCTCTTCCTGGACGAGCCGACCACCGGCCTGGATCCGCGCAGCCGCGGCGAGATCTGGGACAGCGTCCGCGAGCTGGTGGCGGACGGCACCACGGTGCTGCTCACCACGCAGTACCTGGACGAGGCCGACCGGCTGGCCGACGACATCGCCGTCATCGACCACGGCCAGGTGATCGCCACGGGCACTCCCGACGAGCTGAAGGCCACCATCGGGGACCGCCTCGACGTCGTCGTCGAAAACCCTGCCGCACTGCGCCCGGCGGCGACCGCGCTGAACGCCCTGGCCGGGGCCGAACCCACGGTGACGGACGCCGACCGGCTCAGCGTCGCCCTGCCCGGCGGCGGGTTCCGGCTCGCCGACATTGTGCGCGAGCTCGACCGCGCCGGGGTCGCCGCGCTCGACGTGAGCCTGCGCCGCCCCACCCTCGATGAGGTGTTCCTGCGCCTCACCGACCGCAAGGAGACCGTCCGATGACCGCCCGGACCAGCCATCTGATGACCGCTCGCACCAACCCGAAGAAGGCCGCCCGATGACCGCCCTCACCTCGCGGATGGGCCGCCTGCGCTGGACGTTCATCGACGGGCTCACCCTGGTCGGCCGCGAGCTGGGCCGGGTGCGCCAGGAGCCCGGCGAGATCGTCGGTGCGCTGCTCTTCCCGGCCATAGTGGTGGTGTTGTTCGGGTACGTGCTCGGCAGCGCGATCCAGGTGCCGGGCGGCGGTGACTACCGCGAATACCTCATGCCCGGCCTGTTCTCGATGATCACCTTCACCGCCCTGCAAGGAGTCATGGCACGCACGGCCGCCGACGCCGCCCGCGGCGTGATGGACCGGTTCCGCTCCATGCCGATGGCCCGGCTGGCGGTGCCGTTCGGGCAGACCGGCGCCGACTCCCTGATCGGCCTGCCACTCCTGGCCATCATGGTGAGCACCGGCCTGCTGGTGGGCTGGCAACCGCACCACGGCCTGATCCCGACGGCCGAGGCGTTCGGGCTGATGCTCCTGCTGCGGTACGCGCTGGGCTGGGTGGGCGTCTATGTGGGCCTGGTGGTGAAGAACGAGCAGATGGTCGCCCAGGTGGTGGTGCCACTGTTCCTGCCGTTCACCATGCTCTCCAACTCGTTCGTCCCGACTGACGGCATGCCCGGGTGGCTGCGTTTCCTGGCCGACTGGAACCCGGTCAGCGCGCTCACCGCCGCCTCCCGTGAGCTGTTCGGCAACCCGGGAGCCCCCTCCGGGGACGTGGCCTGGCCGCTCGCGCATCCGGCGACCACCGTCCTGCTCTGGTCGGCCGTCCTGCTGGCGGTGTTCGTCCCGCTGTCGCTGCGCGCCTACATGCGCAGAGGACGCTGAACCCCGCTCGTTCTCTGCTGAATCGTTCTCCTCCGGAAAGGCAGCAAAATGACCGACAACACCTACGAAAAGGTGCAGCAGATCCTGGACTCGGCTGTGGCCGAGGACGGCATTCCCGGCATCGTCGCCGAAGTCCATGACGCCGGCGGAGCGTGGTTCGGCACCGCGGGCGTGGCCGACCTCGCCACCGGACGCCGCCGTCAGCCCGGGGAATACCTGCACATCGGCAGCTCCGGCAAGGCCTTCACCGCCGCCACAATGCTGGCTTTGGCGGCCGAAGGCAGGTTGAGCCTCGAGGATCCGGTGCACAAATGGCTGACCGGTGTCATGGACGCGGGCGGCTACGACGGCAACAAGATCACCATCCGACAGCTGCTCAACCACACCAGCGGCCTGTTCCTCACCGGCCTCGCACCAGAACTACAGCACAGCCTCGTCACCCAGCCGGCTCGCGTCTGGAACACCTCCGACCTGCTGAACCTCGCGGTTTCCCAGCCGCCGGTCGGCGAGCCGGGCGAAGGCTTCGTCTACGCCAACGGCGGCTACTACCTGGCCGGCGCGATCATCGAGAAGGTCACCGGCAACAGCTACGCCGCCGAGGTCGAACGCACAGTCATCCGGCCGCTTGGCCTGACCAGCACTTACGTACGGCCCATCACCGACACCAGCTACCCGGACCCGCACCCCCAGGCATACGTCGCCAATATCCTCAAGGAAGGTGCCGACCCGGCATCGCTCACCCCGGAGGACTATGCCTCCCTGGGGGAGGACTCCGGCCTGCCGCCCATCGACTGCACCGCGCTCAACACCTCATGGGGATGGGCGGCCGGCGGCATCGTCTCCACCACCGGCGATCTGAGCCGCTTCCTCAAGGCGATCGCGACCGGCAGCCTGCTACCACCGGCCCAGCACCATGAGATGTGGACCATGGTCTCCTCCGGCAGCGTCGTCTGGCTGCCGCACGCTCGCTACGGCCTCGGCGTGATCGAGTTCGACAGCGCGGGGACCAACGGCCTGACGCTGCGAGGCGTGAGCGGCACCCTGCCCGGATCCTTCACTCTCGCGCTGAGCACCGACGACGGCCGGCAGAGCGTCGCCGTCCACACCAACATCGAGCCGAAGAACCTGGACATCCCCATCAAGATCATCAAAGCGATGTACGGCGTCACCCTCGGCTGACCGGACGGCCGGACCGCCCCGGCCTCGGGGCCTGGCGGGGCTCGCCCGTTTGTCGGCCGCCCGCGAGGTGGTAGCCCCGGAAGTGCGGAGAACCTTCGTCGTTGCTGTCAAGCACCAAGGAAGTGCGGTTGAGGTCAGCGCTTGGCTTTGGCGGCCTCCATGATCAGGTCGGCCACCGCGTCCGGCTGTGAGATCGACGGCGAGTGGGACGCCCGCACACGTACCACGTGTGACCCGGCGCGCTCGGCCATGAATTCCTGTGCCTGGGCCGGGATGGCGTTGTCCTGTGTCGCGATCAACGTCCACGACGGCAGGGTGCGCCACGCGGGCCGGCCGGACAGCTCGGCGGTCAGTGCCTTCTGAAGCACCGGGCGCTGGGTGACCGCCAGGGCATTCGTGGTCGCTTCGGGCAAGTCACCTGCGATGACGTCCCGGAAGTGCTCGGGCTGGACCCGCAGTTCAGGCTCGCCCTCGTGCTCGACCACGGTGGTGGTGTCCGGCCCCAGCTTCGCGCCGGGGAACCGGCCGGCCAGGCCGAAGGAGCTTTCGCCCTCGTCGGGCTGGAACGCCGCGCTGTAGACGAGGGCTTCGACGTTCGAGGTATCCCGGGCGGCGCGGGTGATCACCGCGCCGCCGTAGGAGTGGCCCACCAGGACGACGGGGCCGTCGACGGCCCGGACGGTCTCGGCGACGTACCGCGCGTCGGACTCCAGGTCGCGCAGCGGGTTGGCCACGGCGACCGCGGTGTAGCCGTGCGTCTGGAGCTTGGCGATCACGCCGCGCCACATGTCGGAGCCGCCGAAGGCGCCGTGGACCAGGACGATCGTGGGAGTGGTGCTCATGGATCTCATCTCCTAGTAGGAAGAACGACTGGTCTTTCTGGCGGAAAGACTAGTCGTTCTCTCTGGATGGGGCAATCGACGCGGGCAGCTTCTCAGAACGACTGGTCTTTCTTTTAAGATGGGGAGATGACGATCGCTCAGGACCTCCACCCCAAGGACCGGCTCCTGCGCACCGCGTCCCGCCTGTTCTACGCCGAGGGCATCCGTGCCGTGGGCGTCGAGCGCCTCATCACCGAGGCCTCGGTCACACGCGCCACTTTCTACCGCCACTTCCCCGGCAAGGACGATCTGGTCGTCGCCTACCTCAAGGCCACTGCCGAGGGGATCAAGGACGCGGTCGAGCGGGCACGAGGTGACAAGTCACCGCGCGAAGCGGTCCGCGCGGTCATGGCCGTCCTCAGTGCCCCGCTCGGCGAGGACGACTTCCGCGGCTGCCAGTTCCTCAACGCCGCCGCCGAGTATCCCGATCCCGATCACCCGGTGCGCGCGGTCATCGACGACCAGCGCACGTGGCTGTTCAGGACGCTGCGCGACCTGTCGGCCGACCTGGGCCACCCCGACCCTGACCACGCCGCCCGCGTTCTCGTCATGCTGCACGACGGCGCCTTCCAAGGCGCGGAACTCGACGACGCGGCCATCGTCCGCGAAACGCTGCGCCGCGCCGTCGACGAGGTCTTCCCCATGCAGGACCTCTGACAACACGACGTCAGGGTGCCGGTCCGGAAGCCGCGGTAACAAAGGCCGTTCGGCCGATGCGGCGGGCCCGAAAGGCCGATGGCGGCGTCTGGTGATCCGAGAATGATCTGGATCATGAAATGGACACCCCTCATCACGAGCCTGCTGCTGATCGCGGCAGTAGCTCCAGCGGTTCCTGCCGCTGCCGCCAGCACAATCGGAGCAGCCGGCGTGGGCAGCACGGGCACGATCGCCTGGCAGGCCTGCGGAACCGAGCCCGGGGCCGAGTGCGGCACGGTCGCCGTGCCGATGGACTGGGCGAAGCCGGACGGGCCGGCGATCTCGCTGAACGTGACGCGGCGGAAGGCCACCGGCGAACGGATCGGGGTGCTGTTCTACAACCCGGGCGGTCCCGGGACGGGCGCGGCCGATCTGGTGCGGGACTGGGCGCCGCAGTTCTTCTCGCCGGAGTTGCGCGAACGGTTCGACGTGGTCGGGATCGACCCGCGCGGGGTCGGGGGCAGCGGGCAACTCCTGTGTGGGAAGGCGGTGCATGATCCGGCGGTCACGCAGTTCCCGGCGACGCGCGAGGAGTACGACCGGCTCGTCGCGCACAACCGGGCCGTGGGCGAGAGCTGCGGGCCGATGATCCAGTACGTGGACACCGGGAGTGTGGCACGAGACTTCGACGCGGTACGCGCCGCGCTGGGCGAGGAGCGGGTCAGTTACCTGGGCCGCTCCTACGGGAGCATGCTGGGGACCGAGTACGCGCGGCGGTTCCCCGACCGGCTGCGGGCGATGGCTCTGGACGGGGTCGTCGATCATGGGATGAGCTCGCGCGAGATGGTGCGGGATGCCGCGTCGGCGGTGGAGGACGCGTTCGGGAGGTTCGCCGGGTGGTGCGAGCGGACGACGGAATGCGCGCTGCACAACCGGCCCGTGGCGCAGGTGTGGGACGCGCTGGTGCGCGGGGCGGAGAAGACGCCGATCCCGGTGGCCGGTGGGCGTCCTCTGACGGCGGAGGAGCTGCGTTACAGCGCGTACGCGATGCTCACGATCGCCCCCGACTTCTACGGCGGCCTGGCCAGGGGCATCGTCGAGGCGGAGCGGGGCGACGCGGTCACCTTCGGGCAGATCCGGGCCGAGGCTCTGGACAACCCCGCGACGACCTCGGCCTATCGGGCGATCCTCTGCCAGGACATCAAGCCGGAGATCAGCGGCTTCCCGGAGCTCAGAGCGCGGGCCCGCGACATCGCGCGCAGGGCCCCGCACATGCGCGGTACGTCGGAGTTCTGGGACATGACGACCGGATGCGTGGGATGGCCCGCCCAGCCGTCCAACCCGCAGCGGCCGGTGCACATCACCAAGGCGCCGCCCGTGCTGCTGGTCGGGAACACGCATGATCCCGCGACGCCGCTCGCCTGGGCCGAGAGCCTGGCCAAGGGCATCAAGGGGTCGCGGGTGCTGACCTCCGACGGCGACGGGCACACCGCATATCTGCGCAACGCGTGCGCGACCGCGAGCATCGACCGCTACCTGGTCTCCGGGACGCTCCCCGCGCCCGGCACGATCTGCCGCTGAACCGGCACGCGGAGCTGATCAACCAGGGCATGGATCGATGCCGGTCGAGCGGAGACCGGCCGCGAAATCCCGGTCTCCGCCGATCGCCGGGAAGTCGATCAGGTGATCTTGCAGACGGGCGTGGCGGAACTGATAACTGCCGCCCACCTGCCGGAGCACGCCGTGACGGTGGGCATGGTCCAGGAAATCCATCACCCGCCAGGGCAGTTTCCTCCTGAACACCAGCCAGGCGCGGATCAGCATCCACCGCCCCCACGCGGTGCTGCTCACCGCGATCAGGGTCACCCCGATGCCCACCCCTGCGCCGGCCACCAGCGCGGCGCCCAGCCTGGCCGCGGGATGGGCGAGCAGGGCCGCCGCGACGCCGACCATCAGCCCCGCGCCGAGCCCGCCGCCGAACGCCTGGGTCAGCGCGGTGGCGCGGTCCAGGTCGAGGAGCGAGCGGGGGCTGATGTTCTCCTCGGGCCCGACCGGCGCGGTCAGGCCAGCGCCCAGCCCGACGCCGATCCCTCCGGTGACTCCGGCCACCACGCCGGCCATGAGCCCGATGCCCGAGCCGCCCGTCATGAACCAGAAGACCACCCCGAACACCAGGCCGGAGAACACCCCGACGGCCACCCCCACGAGGACTCCCTGGAGGACCTGGCGGCGGCGGCCCTTGATCGGGAGCCGGACCCGGGAAGGCGACGGCCTTCTCCCGAACCCGGACACCAGCGCCGCCCCGACTCCGACGCCGAGCCCGGTCCCGCACCCGGCGACGGTCAGGAACGATCGCCCGAACACGAGCCCCGCCACCAGCCCGATCACCGGCCCCGCCGTCAGTCCGGCGGCAAGGCCGGCCATGAGCTCGAAACCGCCCCGGGGGAGGGTCCGGTGCAGCTCCCACCAGCCGAGATCACGGGTGCCGAGTGCTCTCAGATGCCGGGCGAGGTGCGCGAGCCAGGCCCGAGCCTGGTCGTGCTCGTACGCGCGGATGGGTGTCGCGGGGGATCCGGGACGGTCCGGCGGCGGCAGCGAACGCGCCGGATAGACCGTGGGAAGGAACGCGTCGAGCAGGTGGTGTTCGATCGCGGAGCGGTCCGGGAACCTGCCGAGGTCGAGCAGGTCGGACGGGTCGGTGCCAGCAGGCGCGTACGCGGAGCGTGTGAGGGAGACCATCAGCGGAGACGACAGCGATCGGGCCAGCGGACCGTCAGGGCAGGCGAGGAGATGATCGAACATCGGTCCCCAGCGATCGTCGCCGGTGGGAAGGGCGTCGCGCAGGTGGCCGACGGCGTCCTCGGGCTTGACCGGTTCGATCTCCACGACCGCCGCGTGGGCGAGCGGCTGGCCCTCCGCCGCGACCGCGGCGGCGTACTCGGCGCCGCGACAGGTGATCACCAGCGGGCGCTCGTCGTTGGCGGCTCGATTGATCGCTTTGATCGCTGTCGCGTGCAGTCTGCCCGGCATCTCGTCCAAACCATCGAGGACCAGCATCACCCGTGCGTAGTGGACCAGCCGCCATGCCACGTCGGTGCCGTGGACGTCCCGGTCCGCCAGAAACGGATATTCCTCACGCAGCCGCCTGGCGAACCAGACGTCGAGCCGTTCCCGGGCCGGGTCCCATGAGGACGCGGTCAGCAGGACGGGCACCGGCTCGGCCGCCTCGCGGGTTCGGAGCATGCCGAGGGTGAACAGCAGCGCCAGCACGGTCTTGCCGGCCGCGTGCTCTCCCAGGACCATCAGTTGCTTGCGCGGGAGCATCCGGAACTTCGTCACCACGTCGCTCAGATCGCCGTGCAGCCGCAGACGCGTGGGCCGCCCCGGTATCGTCCCCTTGCCCAGCACCGCGATCGGGGAGGCACCGGGACGGCCCGAGGACGACCAGCGCAACTGCAGCGGATCCGGCCGGCCCAGCGTCCGCACCGCCGCCTCCTCGGTCCACTGGTCGCGTACCCTCGCCGCGAGCCTGGCCACCCACGGATCCAGCGACCGGGTCTCGTCCGCGGCGCCGTCGTGCCGAGGTGCGGCGACCCCCCACCTCAGAGCGGCCACGGACACCAGCAGCGAGACTCCACTGAACAACAGGCTGCCGACGCTGGCGAGGCTGTCGGCCTTCTGCAGCCGATCGGGCGGACCGAGATAGAAGAACACGAGCACGGCGGCCACGGCGATCAGAAAGGCCGCGCAGCTCACCCATCGCCACACCGAGCGTCGCGTCCTGGTCACTCTCCGCACCTGAACATCATCGCCCACCGATGTCCGTGCGGGGGCGAGAACGCCCTGGTCGGGCCGGTGGCGGCGGGCCAAGCGGACGTAGGTGAGTCGTGATCGCACGATCTCTGTCCGCTGGCGGTGGTTGGCGCGGGTTGTGTTGTCAGGATTTGACGTTGTTCTTGTGATTGCCGGGTCGTGTCAGGGTATCTTGACGATTATGACGATGAAATTTCCTGAGATTCCCGATCACGAGGGCTATGCCGCGCCGGTGCTTCCCAACGGGGAGTTGGCCCAGTCCGCCAGCGCTTTCACCAAAGACTTCATCGGCTACCAGGCCGTATGTTCCTGTGGGTGGACTGACGGGCGTCGGTTCGCGGCCACGCAGGCGGGGGCGAAGGAGGCGGAGGGCCGGTGGTGGAGTATGCATGCCCCACCACTGTTCGCCGCGGCGCCACCCCGTGAGTTGCTGATCAAGTCGCACATGCTGAGCGAGCAGATCGTGAGGCTCGCGGCCGAGCGTCCTCTTGCCGCTCTCACCCTGCTGTCCCAAGTGGAGAGCTGGCAGCGTGCCCTGCTCGATCAGGCCGTCGCCGGGGCTCGGGAGGCGGGCGCCTCCTGGGCGGAGGTGGGAGTGGCGATGGGCATCTCCAAGCAGGCCGCCCACGAGCGGTTCAGAGCGCACGTGCGCTCATAGGCCGCACGTGCGCTCATGAGTGCGATGGCCGTCAGGAGTTCTTGACGCTCGGCTCCTCGCTCGGCTTGACGCCCTTGCCGTCCTTGACGCCCTTGTCGCTCTGGTCGGTCGGCAGTTGCTCCACTCGGTCGGCGGGTGGGGCCGTGACCGTGACCGGGGTGCCGAAATCGCCGAAGTCCGTGACGTTCCGCTGGCCGGTGTCGCTGAAGACGACTTCCAGACGCCGGACCCGTCCCTGATCGTCCACGTTCACGGCTCCTGTGACCTCCTGCGGCTTGACCGCGTCACCCTTGGGGTCGAACCCGCCCGTGTCCTTCAGCGAGTACGTGAACCGCTGCCCGGTCCAGCCCTGGCCGGAGACGGAGCCGTTCTCGCGGACGTCAGTGGCCGAACGGAGTCGCTGCAGCGCCTCCTGGGGGTCCAGCGGGGCGAGCTTGACCAGGGCGACGACCGCCGGCGCGCGCCTCAACTCCGGCTCGACACGCGGAGAGACCATCCACTTCGCCCCGCGATGCTCCCGGACGTACATCAGATCGCCGACGAACCGGGTTTCGGCCTCGTCTCCGGCCCTCGTGATGACGCCCACGCGCTGGACCGGGTCGAAGGCGCCATCGAACGTCTTGAGGCCGCTGGTGCTGTGGATTCGGTAGCTCTCCTGGCTGGTGTTCTCGACGGCGGCGGCCACCTGGGCCTGAGCCGAAGGCTGGTTCGTGGGCAGGCCCAGCACGATCGCACTCACCGCTGTGGCGATGCCCACCCCGGCGATCGGCACCAGAACCCGGAACGGGCGGCGCTTCGGCATCCCGGCCATCTTCGGCGCCGTCGGCATCAGGTCGATGCCCGCCGGTCGATCCTCGGTGGCTTTGACGAGCAGTGCGCGGAGGTCTTTCTCGTTCATGGACGGCTCCTCGTGTCGGTTTCTCACCGGATCCCACTCCCTTCGGCCTCGGCCCGGTTGACCACCATGTCCGGTGAGATCAGCCGCCGCATCGCCTGCAGACCGCGATGTGTGTGGGTTTTGACCGTCCCTGTCGAGCAGCCCATCAGATCGGCGACTTCCGTTTCGGGTAAGTCTGCGAAGAAGCGCAGCACCAAGGCGGTGCGCTGCCTGACCGGCAGCTTCGCCAGCGCGTTCCGTACGTCTTCAGCGACCGCCCGAGCCTCCCCCAAGTCACTGGGACCGGGCAGATCGGGCAGGTCGGCGCGCGGGATCTCACGGCGCCACCGGGCCCGCCACCACGATCGGTAGGTGTTGACCAGGATGCGGCGCAGGTAGGCATCGGGCTCAGAGCTGGTGTCCAGCCGATGCCACGCCCGGTACAACTTGCCGAGACAGGACTGCACCAGATCCTCGGCCGTGTGCCAATCCCCGGTGAGGAGGACCGCTGTCCTCAGATGGTGATCTCCTCGGCGCCGGACGAAGTCCACGAAATCCGGGTTCACGAGATCCGCGTCCATCCGGTCTCCTCTCGTCGGTGAAAGGCCGTCGGTGAAGGCCGCCCCTGACACTCCCTGAGCTCCGTCCAAGGTTGACCAGAAGTACGTGGAAATCTCCCGAGAGGTGATGACGAGGCTCAATGCCCGCGGCGGCGTTCGGCGCGTTTGCGGTGGGCGACCTCGCGTTTGTGCCGGGCCAGCGCCTCGCGGCGGTCCTTGCGGTCGCCGGTGGCCTCCTGCTTGCGGCTCTCCAGCTCCAGCCGCATGGCCTCCTGTGCGGCCGTACTCCTCGAAGAGACCCGAGCCGCCGCCCGCGCGGCCAGCTTGGCGGCCCGCTTGGGATTGACCCGCCCGCCGCCCCGGGAACCGGCGGGAACGGGTGGCGCGGCCGACGCCTGGGCCAGCAGCGCCAGGCCGTGCCGCATCAGATGCTCGTACAGTTCGGGATCGGTCGGCTCGGCGCCGAATGTGCAGCGGGTGGCCCGCAGCTCGCCGTCCTCGACGATCTCCAGCACGCCGACCCAGAACGAGCCGTCGAGATAGACCGACAGCGTCACCATGGTTGCCCTCCAGCGGGTATGCCGAACGACGGCCTGACGAGGCCGCTTCCGGCACACCGGACATCCCTGGAAGGGCGGATACGAGAAGCGTCGCCCGGGCTACCGAACCGGGCCGCGTTTTCGTGTGCCCCACCAGAGTAACGCCCAACGCCGACTAGGATTCTGTGCCATGACCCAGCTTCCACTGCGGGCTCAGCTCGCGAGCGCCCTGGGCCGCAGTGCCGCCACGCTGTCGAGGATGACGGGGCGCGGCGACGGCTCGGTGATCGGCGGTCGGGTCGGCCTGATGCTCGAGCCCGACCTGCTCCGGCAGCTCGCCCGTGACCGCAGGCTGGCCCTGGTCAGCGCGACCAACGGTAAGACCACCACGACCCGGCTGATCACCTCGGCGCTGCTGGAGCTGGGGGAGGTGGCCACCAACGCGTTCGGCGCCAACATGCCCGCCGGTCACGTCTCGGCGCTCTCCACGCACAAGGACGCCCCCTACGGCGTGCTGGAGGTCGACGAGAAATACCTGCCCGAGGTGCTCGACACCACCGGCGCCGGCGTCGTCTGCCTGATGAACCTCAGCCGCGACCAGATGGACCGCGCGGCCGAGATCTGGCTGCTCGCGCAGAAGTGGCGCAGGGCGCTGTCCGGCAAGCCGACGCACGTCATCGCCAACTGCGACGACCCGCTCGTCACCTGGGGCGCCTCGACCGCGGCCAAGGTGACCTGGGTCGCCGGCGGCCAGCGTTGGAAGGAAGACTCCTGGTGCTGCCCGGAGTGCGGCGGGCCGCTCGATCGCAAGGACGCCGACTGGGCGTGCCGCGAGTGCACGTTCCACCGGCCGGAGCCGCAGTGGGTGCTCGACGACGACGCGGTGGTCGATCCGCGCGGGCAGCGGTGGCTGCTCGACATCCAGCTGCCCGGCCTGGCCAACCGGTCCAACGCCGCGATGGCGCTGGCGGTGGCCGAGGCGTTCGGCCTTTCGGTCGAGCGGGCGCTGCCCCGGCTGCGCGAGGTCACCTCGGTCGCGGGCCGCTACACCACCGTCGAGCGCGACGGCCGCCACGCGCGGCTGCTGCTGGCCAAGAACCCGGCGGGCTGGCTGGAGGCGTTCGACGTCTCCGACCCCCAGCAGCCGATCATCCTCTCGGTCAACGCGCAGGGACCCGACGGGCGTGACACCTCCTGGCTGTGGGACGTCGACTACCGGATCCTGCGCGGCCGCCCGGTGTTCGTCACCGGTGAGCGGCGGCTGGACCTGGCGCTCCGGCTCGACGTGGCCGACGTGCCGTTCTCGCTCTGCGGCAGCTTCACCGAGGCGCTGGCCATGCAGCCGCCGGGCCGGGTCGACGTGATCGCCAACTACACCGCCTTCCAGCAGATCCGATCGGAGTTCGGTCGTGCCGTCTGACAGCGCCCTTCGCATCGTCTGGATCTATCCTGACCTGCTGAGCACGTACGGTGACCAGGGCAACGTGCTCGTCCTGGAGCAGCGCGCCCAGCGCAGGGGGATCGAGACCGAGACCATCTACGTGCGCTCGGCCGACCCGGTGCCGGAGAGTGGCGACATCTACCTCATCGGCGGCGGCGAGGACCGCCCGCAGATCCTCGCGGCGGAGCGGCTGCGCAAGGACGGTGGCCTGCACCGCGCCATCGCGCGGGGCGCGGCGATGCTCGCGGTCTGCGCCGGTTATCAGATCATGGGCAGTACGTTCGGCGGCGAGGAGGGCCAGCCGGTCGACGGCATCGGCGTGCTCGACATCGCCAGCTCGCGCGGCCCCGCCCGGGCGGTCGGCGAGCTGGTCGCCGAGGTGGACGCCGAGCTGGGGCTGCCGACGCTGACCGGCTTCGAGAACCACATGGGAGTCACCCGCCTGGGTCCGGGCGTCAAGGCGCTGTCCCGGACGACCGTGGGAGTGGGCAACGGCGACGGCTTCGAGGGGTGTTACGCGGGGCACATCGTCGGGACCTACCTGCACGGGCCGGCGCTGGCGCGCAACCCGGCGCTCGCCGACCTGCTGCTCTCCTGGCGCGCGGGCGACCTGGCCCCGCTCGACGACACCCGCTACGAGCAGCTCCGGCGAGAGCGTCTGGCCGCCGTACTCGGCAGCTAATTTCGCTGGTGGTCGACTTACAAGCTGGTGGTCGACTTACAAGCAGTCGTCTTTACGGCACAGCACGGTGGGCCCCAGTCGCCGACCATGGCTGGGCGCCTCCAGGGATACGGCCGCTGAGCCCGCACAGGGCCGGGCGCCGTTACGACGTCTTCTTAGCCGCCCGCGTGGTCAAGCTCCTTGCCGTCCGCGTGGTCAGTGCGCCAGCCTTGGCGTGCAGGTAGCGCTGCTGCTGGAGGCTGCTCGTTCGCTGTGCCGCCGCCTCGTAGGACGCACGGGCCGCCTGGTGGTCGCCGGACATCTCCAGCAGGTGGGCCCGCACCGCGTGCAGCCGGTGGTCTTCGGCTATTCGGACGTCGTGTGCCAGCTTTTCGAGCAGGGCCAGCCCTGCTTCCGGGCCGTCGACCATGGCGGCCGCGACCGTGTGGTTGAGCCTCACCACCGGGTTGTCGGAGAGCCGCATCAGCACCCCGTACAGGGCCTTGATCTGGGGCCAGTCGGTCGCCGCCGCGGTCGGCGCCTCGTCGTGCAGGGCGGCAATGGCCGCCTGGAGCTGGTAGGGGCCGGTCGGGCCGCGGGGGAGGGCTCCGGCGACGAGGGCTATGCCTTCGGTGATGTAGGCCGGGTTCCAGAGGGTTCGGTCTTGTTCGGCCATGGGGATGAGGGAGCCGTCCGGGCCCGTACGCGCCGGTCTGCGGGCGTCGGTGAGAAGCATGAGGGCCAGCAGGCCCGCCACCTCGGAGTCGTCCGGCAGCAGGCGGTTGACCAGGCGGGTCAGGCGGATCGCCTCGGTGGTCAGCTCGGCGCGGTGGAGGGCCGGGCCCGAGGTGCTGGCGTAGCCCTCGTTGAAGATCAGGTAGAGGACGTGCAGGACGGCCGCGAGCCGTTCCGCGCGGTCCTGGCCGGAGGGCATGCCGAAGGGGAGGCCGCTCTCCTTGATGCGGTGTTTGGCCCTGGTGATGCGCCGGGTCATGGTCGCTTCCGGGACCAGGAACGCCCTGGCGATCTCCGCGGTCGTCAGGCCGCCGACGGCCCGCAGGGTGAGCGCGATCTGCGACGCGGGCGACAGTGAGGGGTGACAGCACATGAACAGCAGGATGAGCGTGTCGTCGGACTCCGCCGCCGGCCGGTCCGCGGCGGGGGCCAGCCACTGGTCGGGCAGTGTCCAGCGCGAGACGGTGTCCTCGCGGTGCCGGCGGGCCTGCTCGCCGCGCAGCAGGTCGGTCAGCCGGCGTGCGGCGACGGTGATCAGCCAGCCGCGTGGGTTGTCCGGCAGGCCCTCCCCGGGCCACTGGAGGGCGGCCGCGAGCAGCGCCTCCTGCGTCGCGTCCTCGGCCGTGGCGAAGTGCCCGTAGCGACGTACCAGCGCGCCGAGAACCTGCGGCGCCAGCCCGCGCAGCAGGTCCTCGATCTGGCCCCCGGTCACAGCGGCTCCTCAGCCTTGCCGCCGGTCACAACAGGACCTCGCCGCCGTCACAGCTCCTCGTAGCCTCCGACGATCGGCCGTACGTCCACGTGCCAGTCGTGGATCAGGGTCGCGTTCGCGGGGTGGGGAGTGTCGGCCAGTTGCGCGGCGATCTCGGTGGCCCGGTCGAAGCTCTCGCACTCGACGATCGTGTAACCGGCCAGGACCTCCTGCGTCTCGGAGTAGGGCCCGTCGGTCACGACCGGAACCCCGTCCTTCAGCTCGACCCTCCTGGCGAGCACGGGCGCGCTCAGTCCCTGGGCGTCCACGAACTCCCCGGACTCGACCAGGGCGTTGTTCCACGCCTCCATGAAGGCGTGCAGCGCCGCGACGTCCTCCCCGGACCAGACCGGGTTACCGGGCTTTCCGGACAGATTGTCGTAGTCGCGCTGGGTGCCGCTCATCATGATCATGTACTTCACGATCTCTCCTCTCGGCCGGCACCGCTCCCGGTGCCGTACACCAGAGACGTCGGAACCACCGCGCCACCCCGGACACGCGAGCCGGAGGTTTTTCGCGGTCAGTACACGAGAGCCTGCGCGCCCTCCGCCACGGCCTCCTCGACGAAGGTGGAGGCGCCGGCGATGCGGACGCCCTCGATGAGATCGTCGACCGTGAGGTCTCGCCGAGCCGCGCACTGCGTGCACACCGTCACCCGGCCGCTCGCCAGAACGGCGTCCAGCAGGTCCGTGAGCGGAGCGGCGTGGGCCAGGTTGAACTCCTTGGCCCTGCCCGGCACCGCGAACCAGGAGGACTCGCCGGTCAGCCAGAGAGAGACCGGAACACCGCTCGCCAGCGCGGCGGCCGCGACCGTGAACGCCTGGTTGCAGCGCTCCGGGGCCTCGGCGCCGGCGGTCACCTTGATCACCAGTGATCGTGCCATGTTCGTCACCCTAGCCCCCTTCCCGCAGGGCGCCTTCACCGCGGGCGGCCAGTACAGTTTGGTGCCATGGAAGATGCTGAGGTCCAGGTGCCCGTGCATCCCGATCTGGAGCACATCGCGTTCCTGATCGGCCGCTGGGAGGGCGCCGGTGTCGGGGGATATCCGACGATCGAGAGCTTCAACTTCGGTCAGGAGATCGAGTTCAGCCACAACGGCAAGCCGTTCCTGTCATACGTGAGCCGCACCTGGCTGCTCGACGAGGACGGCAACCGGGTCAGGCCGCTCGCCACCGAGTCCGGCTACTGGCGGCCGCAGCCCGACCGGCAGCTCGAGGTGCTGCTGGCCCATCCGACCGGCATCGTGGAGATCTACATCGGCGAGGTCGTCTTCCACAAGATCGAGCTGCGCACCGACGTGGTGGCGCGCACCGCCTCGGCCAAGGAATACACCGCGGCCACCCGCCTGTACGGGCTGGTCAAGGGCAACCTCATGTGGGCCTATGACATGGCGGCGGTCGGGCACCCGCTCACGTCGCACATGTCGGCGGAGCTCAAGAAGGTAGCTTGATCCATATGAGCACCCCGTTCACCGCCGAGGCGGTCGAGGCGATCAAGCGGCACATGAACGACGACCACTCGGGCGACGCGCTGATCATCGTGCGCGGGCTGGGCGACCGGCCCGCCGCGACGACGGCGGCCACCAGCGGGGTCGACGCCGAGGCGATCGAGTTCACGATCGACGGCGGCGAGCTGGTCAGGGTGCCGTGGGGAGAGACGCTGACCGAGCGCCCCCAGGTGCGTATGGCGGTCGTCCGCCTCTATCGCGAAGCCTGCGACAAGCTGGGCATCCCGCCTCGCGGCGCGCACTAGAGGGCATGAAAAAGGGCCCCAGGCGGCGTTCCGCTCGTGGTCGAACGGGTCGGATGGACCATGGACAGGAAAACCATCCCCGCCCTCCGACTGCCAGGGGCCCCGGTGGTTGCCTCGTATTCGCCAAGCAGACGCGAGACAACAGTCCGCGTCGTTAGCGGACAACCACCTCGCTAGTCCAACTATGAATCACCATTGTTTGGACCACCTCCTTTCGGCGTACTCCAGAAGCTATGCGCTCGGTCGCGGAGGGGGCAAGTGATTAATACTCGGTCTTGACGTGCTCCTCGCCGAGGCGAGGATTCCCGTGCTGCTTACGCAGCAGTCCATGCCGCGCAAGCAGCACGAGCTGTGGAACGGGATGCTTGACGCTTCACTGACCCGCCCACCGGCAAGTCTCCACGTCCTGTCACCGCCCGTCCGGCGGCCTCGTCGTACCGATGAATCCAGGAAGCGATCTCACCGCCAGCTTGGTTATCGCTTGCCAGCTCGATCAACGAAACCTTACCGTAAGTGACTGGGCCGTCGCAAACAGTTCCGGTCGCTGCACGTTCGCCCCAGAGGGCACTCCCGGGCGGGCCTACACATCCCCGCCTGAAGACGGGAGCACTGACCCGCATCTCGGTAGACTCGGGACATGACGGAGACGCAGTGGCACGAGGAACTCCGCGCCAAGGGCTACCGGGTGACCCCTCAGCGACAGCTCGTGCTGGAGGCGGTCAAGTCGCTTGAGCACGCCACGCCGGAAGAGATCTCCGTCAAGGTGCGCGAGACTGCCCGTGGCGTCAACATCTCGACCGTCTACCGCACGCTGGAGCTGCTCGAAGAGCTCGGCATGGTCACCCACACCCATCTGAGCCACGGCGCTCCCACCTACCACCTGGCGGCGGACGCCGACCATCTGCACCTGGTCTGCCGGGGCTGCGGCGAGGTCGGCGAAGTGCGTCCTGAGCTCGCGGACGGGCTGGTCAAGGGGCTGGACAGCGAGCTGGGCTTCGTGGCCGACGTACGCCACCTGACCGTCTTCGGCCGCTGCAGCAAGTGCCGATAGCACCGTCTTCGGGCACCGCCGCGACTGCCGATAACCTGGAAGGCATGCGCAGCCCTCTGCTCGATCTCCCCGGTGCCGTTCCCGCCGACGGCCCCGACTCCGACGTGGCCGCCCACTACGGTGACCTGTTCGCCGAACAACGGGCGCTCGTCAAGGGCGAGGCGGTGGTCGACCGCAGCAACCGCGAGGTGGTCCGCGTCTCCGGAGCCGACCGGCTGAAATGGCTCAACGACCTGACCTCGCAGAAGCTCGACACGCTGGCGCCCGGCGAGTGGACGCAGACGCTCGACCTCGATCTCCAGGGCCGGGTCCTGCACCACCTGACGCTGGTCGACGACGGCGAGGCCGTGCTGGCGCACGTCGAGCCGGGCACCGCCGACAGCCTGGTCGCCTACCTCGACCGGATGCGGTTCATGCTCCGCGTCGAGGTCTCGCGCGCCGACGACCTGGCGGTGCTCTCGTCCGCGACCGAGGACTTCCTGGTGCCGCGCGCCGAGCTGCCCGACCATCTGGGCAAGCCGCTGGCCGGGCTCTGGGCGTACGAGGCGCTCCGCATCGAGGGGCACCGGCCCCGGCTCGGTTTCGACACCGACCACAAGACGATCCCGCACGAAGTGGGCTGGATCGGCACCGCCGTACACCTCACCAAGGGCTGCTACCGGGGGCAGGAGACGGTCGCCCGCGTCCACAATCTGGGGCATCCGCCGCGACGGCTGGTGTTCCTGCACCTTGACGGCAGCGTCGACACGCTGCCGGCGCACGGGGCGCCGGTGATCTTCGAGAGCCAGGAGGTGGGCGTCGTCGGCTCCGCCGCCCGCCACCACGAGCTGGGCCCGATCGCGCTGGCCATGGTCAAGCGGACGGTGCCGGTCGACGCGCCCCTGCTCGCGGGCGGCGTCGCCGCCGCCCAAGAGGTCATCGTGCCCCCGGACGCGGGCCGCAACGTCACCATCGACCCGGCGATGCGCCGCCGCCTCCGCTGAACCGGACGCCTCCGCGCGGGGACTATATTCACACGTCCACCACGAGCGTGATCGGCCCGTCGTTGACCAGGGACACCTTCATGTCCGCGCCGAACCGGCCCGTCTCCACGTGGGCTCCCAGCGCCCGGAGTTCGTCCACCACGGCGTCCACCAGCGGCTCGGCGACCGGTCCTGGAGCGGCGGCCTGCCAGGTGGGCCGCCTGCCCTTGCGGGCGTCGCCGTAGAGGGTGAACTGGCTGATCACCAGGAGCGGCGCCGACACGTCGGAGCAGGACTTCTCGCCATGCAGGACGCGCAGCCCCCAGAGCTTGGCGGCGAGCTTGCGCGCCTCGGCGCGGGTGTCCGAGTGCGTGACGCCGACCAGCACGAGCAGGCCCGGCTCGTCGATCGCTCCGACGGTCACCCCGTCGACCACCACGGACGCGGTGCTGACTCGCTGTACGACTGCTCGCATAAGACCTCATTCTGGCCCAGGTCAAAAGGCTTCGTAGACTCATGCCGAAAGGGGAGGCGAATGTCGCTGGTTGTCGAGGTTGTCCGGTCCGGGTTCGTGGAGTCGACCCATCACGTGCGCATGCTCACCGTGGACGCCGCGGGCGATCCGGTCGCGGTGCACGGCGCGGTGCACGTGCCGGCCTCGCCGCGCTCGGCCATGAAGCCGTTCCAGGCGGTCGGCATGCTCCGCGCCGGGCTCGCGCTCGACGGCGAACTCCTCGCGCTGGCCTGCGCCTCCCACTCCGGTGAGCCGTACCACGTGGACGGCGTGCGGAAGATCCTGGCGGAGGCCGGGCTGACGGAGTCGGCGCTGCTCTGCCCCGAGGACTACCCCTCCGACCGGGCGGCGACCGACCTGGGCCGCGTCTACATGAACTGCTCGGGCAAGCACGCCGCCATGCTTGCCACCTGTGTGCTGAACGACTGGCCGCTCGCCACCTACCTGGAGCCGACGCATCCGCTGCAACGGATGATCCGCCGCACGGTGGAGGAGCTGACGGGCGAGCGGGTCGCGGCCTCGGGGGTGGACGGGTGCGGCGCGCCGCTGTTCTTCGTCTCGATGGTGGGCGTGACACGGGCCTTCCGCGCGCTGGCTCTGGGGGAGGCGGGCTCGTACGAGCGGCGGATCTTCGACACCATGCGCGCGTATCCGGAGTGGACGTCCGGCACGATCAGGCCGGAGGCCGAGCTGATGCGGGCCCTGCCGGGGCTGATGGTCAAGGTGGGCGCGGAGGGGTTCAACGCGTTCGTGTTCGAGGACGGGCGGGCGGGCACCGTCAAGGTCGAGGACGGCGCGCAGCGGGCCCGCACGCCCGCCACGGTGACGGCGCTGCGCTCGCTCGGCCTGGACGCCCCGGAGCTGGACACGATGGCCCGCCCGCCGCTGATGGGCGGCGGACGCGCCGTGGGCGAACTGCGCCTCCGCTGAGCCTCTAGAGAGTGCGGAACTGGCGGCTGGCCGAGATGGCGCCTGAGGTCGTCGTGGTGAACGTACGCATCGACCCGGCGAACTTGGACAGATCCCACTCGGCCGGGCCGTGATACCAGTACAGGTTGTCGGACTGGGGCCCGTTGCCGGTGACCGAGGCGACGACCCGGGACCAGTGCTCCACGCCATCGAAGATCACCGCGTACGGGAGATAGCGGGAGAACAGCTCCACCCGGTGCTGTTCGGGCACCTCGCCGAGGTCGCCGGAGAACAGGTACTCGCGGAAACCCATCGTGTGCGCCAGCGCGGCCGAGCCCTTGGCGGTCTTGGCGGGCATGTACTGGCCGCCGACCGCCAGGGCGCCGCCGGCGATGATCAGCGCCAGGCCCAGCAGGCCGTACGTGGTGAACCAGGCGAGCGCCACCGTGGCCAGCAGGCCCACGCCGATGAGCAGCACGCCGACGACTGTCCAGCGGGTCCGCTCGGTGTCGGGACGGCGGGCGAACCAGCCCTGCGTCACCACGTCGGCGTAGAGGGCGTCGCGGACCTTGCCCAGGTGACTGGCGAACGAACCGGACATCTGAGACAGCAGCACCATGTCGCGCCCGTCGAAGATGGCGTCGTACAGCGCCCGCTCGTACGGCAGCAGCGTGTTGACCGGCGCGTTCGGCAGCCTGACCAGCGTCCAGTCGGGCGCGTCGTAGGTCTGCCGCGGCTGCTCGTCGATGCGCAGGTAACCGCGGACCGCGAGGTCCACGATCGTCGCGGTCACGTCGACCACGTCGGCCTGTTCGTCCACGAGTGTGCCGATTTGGCCGGGCCGGACTCCGTCGGGCGGGGAGAAGTGCCCGTTCTGCACGGGGGCGACCGAGTTGCGCTCGTGGCCTGCGGCCCTGGAGTCGCGTCCGCGCGTCCAGTAGAGCAGGCCGACGCCGCCGAGCAGGAGGACCAGCAGGGCGGCGAGCGCGCCGCCGGTGACGCCGTTCAGCGTGAACGCGCTCGCCAGCGAGAAGCGCCGCTCCAGGATAGGCGTGCCGCTGGTGGAGCCCTTGGCGTAGCCGACGACCACGGTCAGTGCCTGGCCAGGGCCCACGTTCTGCTGCTCGAAGGCGGCCTCGGTGGCGCCGTGGTCCATGGAGGCGGACGTACAGCCGATGGCCGAGGTCAGCTCACCGGCGAAGCACGACAGGTTCTGCACCTGGCCGGGGCCGCTCACCTTGACCGTCGCCTTGGTGACCGGCTGGCTCCAGCCGTTCACCGCGAACCAGCGCAGCTCCTCGATGGCACCCGCGGGCGTCACGGCCCCCTTGACGTCGTACTCGACGGTCCCGGGCCCCTTCATGGTCAGCACGTCGCCGGCGAGCGTGCCGCCCTTGACGTTCGAGATCTGGTACAGCCGGTCGTTGTCGTCGTCGAAGCGGGTCCTGGTGAGGAACGTCCGCTTGAGCTCCCCCGAGCCGCCGCTGATCTTCTCGACCACGTGCAGTGTGCCGTTCTTGGCGAGGCTCATGGTCACCTCGTCGGTGATTCCGGCCGTCGCCATGGCGGGGGCGGCGGTCAGCGACAGAGCGACGGCCCCCAGTATGGCCAGCGTGCGCCTGATACCCGTCATGGCGGCACATCGTAGCGGTTCGTACACCTTGTACGGGCAGGCGGGATCAATCGAGCGCGATGCCGTTGGCGGCCCGCTGGACGCTCTCCGGAGCCGCGCCCTGGCCGGGGTTCTCCAGGGCGAGGGCCTGGTTGAGCTCGGCGAACGGCCGCATCCGCGCCTCATAGCGGTCGAACGCGCCCTGCGGGTCCCTGGACAGCTCCTGGGCCAGTACGTACGCGCCCACCATCGCCAGGCTGGTGCCCTGGCCCGACAGCGGCGAGGCGCAGTAGCCGGCGTCGCCGACCAGCGTCACCCGGCCCTCGGACCAGCGCTCCATCCGGATCTGCGCCATCGCGTCGAAGTAGAAGTCGTCGGCCGCCCACATCGCCTTCAGCAGCCGGGGAGTCTCCCAGCCCAGCCCCGAGCAGCGCTCCTGGATGAGCCGCTTCTGCTGCTCGACGTCGCGGTAGTCGTAGGCGACGTCCTCGCCGCCAAAGCCGATGTTGACCCGGATCGAGGCGTTGCCGGGGGCCGTGTAGAGGCCGAACCCGGCGTCGCCCTCGCGGTGCCACACCTGCCAGCGGTCCAGGTCGAGGAAGTTATCGGCGCTGTAGATCGCCACATACATGCCCAGGTGGTGAATGAATTGCGACTCCGCGCCGAACACCAGCCCGCGTACGTTCGAGTGCAGGCCGTCGGCGCCGACCACGTAGTCGAAGCGCCGCGGCCCGCCGCTCTCGAACGTCACCTGGACCCCCTGGCCGTCCTGGTTGAGCGCCGCGATCGAGTCGCCATAGAGGTATTCGACGCCGTTGCCCGAGGCGGCGATGACGAGGGCGGTCAGGTCGTCGCGCATGATCTCGATGTCGGGGCTGTCCAGCCGGCCGCCGCTGATCGTCTCCTCGGTGGTGCGCATCAGTTCGTTGCCGTCGCCGTCGACCATCGACATGCCGCGCATGTCGGTCTTCATGGCACGGGCCTGCTCCAGGATGCCCATGCGCGCGGCCACCTCCAGGGCGGCTCCCCGGATGTCGATCGCCTGGCCGCCTCGGCGGGGGGCGGGGGCGCGTTCGACGACGGTCACGTCGAAGCCGTGCTCGCGCAGCCAGTAGGCCAGGACGGGTCCGCCGATGCTGGCGCCGGAGATGAGGACATTCATTGGAGGCTGCTCCCTTTGTTGACGCTGTACGAGGTGAATGTACGGCGTACAGACAGGGTTTGCAACAGGGGTTCTGCTAATCTCTGTACTAGTACAGGGGTGGAGGAGGCCGAGTGGCTGTGGAAGCGGTGCCGCCGTACGTGCGGATCGTCGACGACATCAAGCGCCGCATAGCGGACGGTGAGTTGGGGGCCGGGGAGCGGGTGCCCTCCACCAGGCAGTTGGCGAGGGACTGGGACGTGGCCCTGGCGACGGCCGCCAAGGCGCTGGCCCGGCTCGCGCAGGAAGGCGTGGTCGTGGCCGAGTCGCGCGTCGGCACGGTCGTCGCCGGATCGTCGGCCCGGTCACCACGGCGCCCGCACGGCGACTCCGACGGCCCTGGCCGGGAGCTGACGCGAGACCCCGCGAGTGATCTGACGCGGGAGCGTGTCGTGCGGACCGCCGTCGAGATCGCCGACGCCGAGGGGCTGCCCGCGCTGTCCATGCGCGGCGTCGCGGGCCGGCTCGGCGTGGCCACGATGTCGCTCTACCGCCACGTGGGCAGCAAGGACGACCTGGTCGAGCTGATGATCGACCAGGTGTTGGGCGAATTCCCGCTCCCCGCCGAGCCGCCGCCGGGCTGGCGGGCCCGGCTGGAAGTGGCGGCCCGCGTGCAGTGGGCGGCCTACCGGCGGCA
This sequence comes from Nonomuraea sp. CA-143628, assembly GCF_050942315.1. NCBI lineage: Bacteria > Bacillati > Actinomycetota > Actinomycetes > Streptosporangiales > Streptosporangiaceae > Nonomuraea > Nonomuraea sp. CA-143628. Next base: position 12,457,288 of record NZ_CP192072.1, on the reverse strand, counting down.
CCCGTGGCTCACCCGGATCACCTCGCTGAGCCGGCCGCTGCCGTCACCAAGCCTGCTCAAGCACGCCGAATGGGCGCTGGCGGCGGTCGACGGCCACGGCCTCGACCCGGAGAGCATGATGCACGTGCACATCCTGCTGTACAGCTACGTCGAGGGGATCGCCGCCAACTTCGAGCTGGAGTCCCAGGCGCAGGCCGAGACCGGCCTCACCGACGACGAATGGATGCGAGCCCAGGACGCGCGGCTGACGGCCATCGTCACCTCGGGCGCCTATCCCACGTTCGTCGACGTCATCCGACGGATGGGAGGCGACTTCGACTTCGACCTCGACCGGCTCTTCGAGTTCGGTCTGCGATCGCTGCTCGACGGGCTGGCCGGGATCATCGAAGGCGCGGGCCGAGCCGGGTCGTGATCAGTCCGAGATCGCGATGCGGAGGCGGCGGAAGCCGCGGCCCTTGCTCTCGATCTTGGCGACCTTGATGCGCCCGATCTGCTTCGTCGAGGCGACATGCGTGCCGCCGTCGGCCTGGGTGTCCAGCCCGACGATGTCGACGATCCTGACGTCCTCCACATGCGCCGGCACCAGGTTGGTCGCCGTCCGGATGATGTCCGGGATGTCGAACGCCTCCTTGCGCGGCAGCACCCGTACGTCAATGCGCCGGTCGGCGACGATCTCGGCGTTGCACGCGTCCTCGACCGCCTCCTTGAAGCCCGGCGGCAGCTCCGGCAGGTTGAAGTCCATCCGCGCGCTCAGCTCGTCCATGTTGCCGCCCGTCACCAGCGAGCCGTAGTCGCGGAAGACGACGCCGCACAGGACGTGCAGCCCTGAGTGGGTACGCATCAGGGCGGAACGCCGCGCGTCGGCCACCGCCCCCTGAACGACCGTGCCGACCGGCGGGACCGGATCGCCCTCTGCCGGAATTAGCTGCAGATCATCGCCTTTGCGTACTCCGACGATCCGAGTTTCCACCCCCTGCCAGAGCAGAACTCCGTGATCCGCCGGCTGGCCGCCTCCGCCCGGATAGAATGCCGACTTGCTCAGCACGATTCCGTCGGGTGTGGAGTCAAGGACGACGGCCTCGAAGTCGCGCAGGTCCTGATCCGACAATTCGAGCCGTTCTGTCCGCCCGTGGAGGTCATGAGTCATGTCGGCAGCTTAATCCCCGAGGTGGTTATGCGCGGCCTGCTGGATCGAGCCCTGATCGCACCGGCTGTCGCGATATTGGGGATTTGTTGTGCAATAGCGGGATGTGGTGATGGGGCTGGTGAGCCTTGGCCGAGTCCGGCGCAGCTTCATTCTGAGTCGCCCCTGCCGCGGAGCGAGCCGGCCGCGCCTGTCGTGATGTTCGTCGGCGACAGCTTCACCGTCGGCTCCGGCCCGGTGCCGCCCTGGCGGACCTACGCCGCCGAGTCGGCCCGCCTGCTCGGCTGGCAACCGGTCATCGCGGGCGCGGGCGGCACCGGCTATCTCAACCAGGGCCGCGTCGGGCGTACGTTCCAGGAGTCGTTCGAGGCCGAGCTGGCCTGGCGCCCCGCCCCCGACATGCTGATCATCTCAGGCGGCCACAACGACAGCCCTTGGTCGCCGACGAGCGTACGGCGAGCGGCGGCGAGCCTCATCTCCGAGGCGCGGACCCACTGGCCGCGAACCCGGATCCTCATGATCGGCCCTATCTGGCTGCACGACACCCCACGCAAGGCCTATCGGCTGCGTGACGCACTGTCGGGCCTGGCCCAGCAGGAAGCAGTCCCCTTCCTGGACCCGCTCGCCGAGCAGCGGATCACCGGCACCCCGCCCGGCCAGCTGCTCCCCGACGGCATCCATCCGACCGCCGAGGGCCACTTCCACCTGGGCCAATGGCTGGCGGAGGCCATCGGCCGCCTACCCGGGAAGGATCACCAAGGTCCGTAGGGGCCGTTGTTGCCGCCGCGCCCGCCCATGCCCTTGACGGCGGGCTTGACGTCGACGACGTAGACCGTCGCCGCGATGACGGCGATGATCGAGAAGAACCCCAGCCCGATCCCGAGGAACTCTCTGCCCCCAAGGAACATGAAGGCCTGGTAGTAGGACCACGCGCCCGCGGCGGAGAACAGCGTGGCCAGGATCAGGATGATCAGCCAGAGGTTTTTCTGCAGCTTGCCGGCCGACACGAACGCGTTGGCCGGCACCCGCGCCGCGTGCACCAGCGCGTAGCCCGACATGCCGAAGATGCCGACCGCGAGCAGCAGGAAGAGAAGATTCAAGCCGCCGTTGACAATTTCCATGTGAGTCCCGCCCAACGCTCGCGATGAAACGGCCCCAGCCTAGTAGGCGCTCCCGACAAACGGGCACCCCCGAAGCGGAAAGCCCGTCTCCGGGCGGAGACGGGCTTCCGGCGTGGTGTCAGGCCTTGGGCGTGGTGGCCTTGGTGGTGGTCTTGGTGGTGCGGGGCTTCTTGACGGGGGCGGCGACGGCCGGCTCGGCGGCCTCCGACACCTCCTCCAGCTCCAGCGCGGCCTCGCCGGTCGTCTTGCTGACGACCTTGCGCCCGCGGGTGGCGAAGTCCTCGTAGACCTCGGTGGCCAGCACGGTCAGCTGGTCGGCGTACGTGCGTGCCTTCTCGGGGAACTCCCTGGCGAAGCCCTCGGCCTTGTCGGCGTAGGTGCGGGCCTTCCCGGGCAGGTCCTTGGCGATCTCGGCGCGGCGGGACTCCAGCTTCAGCAGCCGCTCGGGCAGCTCCCGCAGCTTCTCCACCGCGTAGTCGCCCGCACCTGCCACGGCGTAGAAAGGCTTGGAGTCGGTGAGCTTCTTGACCTCAGTGGCCAGCGTCATGGGTTAACCTTCCTTGGTTTCCTGGTTGGCGGTGCCATTGCCGGTGGACGCCGCGAAAGGCTCAAGCGCGGCGAGATATTCCTCGGGCAGCGGCTCGTCGTCCGATTCGGAGTCGTGCCGGAGATGAGCGTTCTGGGAGGTCTGCTCGTCTTCGGCACGCTTCTCTTTGCGAAACGACTCGTAGATATCGATGAGCACCTGGCGTTGCCGCCCGCTCAGGTTCGCGTCGGCGCGAATCGCGGTGATGACATCACTCGGCGGCTCGCGATCCTCGATCAGGCCCGCCTGCACATAGAGCGCTTGCGATGAAATGTGCAGACCCTTGGCGATCTGGTTGAGAATCTCCGCGCTCGGCTTACGCAGACCGCGCTCGATCTGGCTGAGGTAGGGGTTGGACACCCCCGCTGCCGCCGCGAGCTGGCGCAGCGAGATCTTCGCCTGCTGCCGCTGCTCGCGGATGTATTCGCCGATCGAGCCGACCTTCGGTAGTGCCATGCCTCTAGTGTGCCCCAGAGTGCTTGCAATTGCAAACGCAAAGCTAACGCCAGCAAGCGTTAAAACTGGATGGTCCAGAGGAACGGGGTGGCGGTGACCAACGTGACGGACAGGGCGAGGATGCTGAAACGCATCGTGGTGGGCAGCGCGGGACCCGGCTTGATCAGGCGATCCACCCGGGCCATGACGTTCTGGGCGCGTACGCCGAGCATGCCCTGCGGGGTCGGCATGGCACCGGCCGTACCGAACCTGAGTAGGGCGGTGGCCAGCCTGCGCGGCGAGCAGTAGCGGCGCGCGCGGTCGTCGGCGGCCATCTCGATGAGCAGCTCGACCTGCGCCTGCGCCTCGCAGACCACCTTGGACCAGGGCAGGGCCCGGCGCAGGGCGGCGAACGGCAGCAGCACCAGGTCGTGCCGCTCGCGTACGTGCGCCGCCTCGTGCGCGAGCACGGCCGTGAGCTCGTCGTGCGACAGCAGCTTGAGCGCGCCCTCGCTGACCACCACCTGCGAGCGCAGCCCCGGCACGCAGTAGGCCGCCGCGCTCGGATGGTCGAGCACCCGCACGCCGGGCACGCCCGGGTCGTCGCGGGCGATCAGCGCGAGCAGCACGCGGTGGCGCCTGCGCGCCTGCAGCGCCTGCACGCCGGCGGTGATCAGCACCACGATGAGGACGGTCAGTGAGGTCAGCCCGGCGATCATCGCCGTCATGTGCAGCGGATCCCAGGTCCCGCGCGGGCGCTCGCCGCTCAGGAAGGCCGCCATGCCCGGCAGGATGCCCAGCCCCGAGGGCTGCACGGCGTACGCCAGCATGGCGCCGGTCGTGGCCAGGCCCCAGGCCACGCCCAGGGACTGCCAGAGGATGATGGCGATCCGAGGGGCGCGAGACGTCCAGCGGGCAGTCGTGAGACGCCAGGAGCCGAGCCCGCACGCGAGGGCGAGCGCTGCCAGCGTCGCTGCCGTGGTCACTCTTCCTCCAGCTCCAGCTCCGTGAGAGCCCTGCGCAGGATCTCCGCCTCAGAGCCGGACACGGCCTGGGCGAAGCGGGTGAGGGCGGCCGAGCGGTCGCCCGTCAGGTCCAGAGCTTCCAGCATAAGCTCAGCGATGTACGCGTCGCGGCTCGCCGCCTGCTCGTAGCGCCAGGCGCGGCCGTCGCGGGTCCGCTGGAGGAACCCCTTGCGGGTCAGACGGTCGAGGACGGTCATGACGGTGGTCGGGGCCAGATCGCGGTCGGCTATGAGCCTGCCGACCTCACGGGCCGTCAGCGGGCTGCTCCCCGCCCAGATGATGTCCATGATGCTGCGTTCGAGCTCGCCAAGACCCTTCACACTCTTCAGCGTAGTACTACAAAGCGTCGAGCAGACATCCGGGATGCTGGTGAGATGGACGTCACGCTCGTACAGGGGGACATCACCGCGCAGACGGTTGACGCGATCGTCAACGCCGCGAACTCGTCGCTGATGGGCGGGGGCGGGGTCGACGGCGCGATCCACCGGCGGGGTGGGCCGGAGATTCTCGCCGAATGCCGGGCGTTGCGGGCGTCCCACTACGGCAAGGGGCTGCTGGCGGGGCAGGCCGTGGCCACGACCGCCGGACGGCTCGACGCCCAGTGGGTGATCCACACCGTCGGGCCGGTCTATTCGCGGACGGATGACCGCTCCAAAGTCCTGGCCTCGTGTTATCGCGAGTCGCTCCGGGTGGCCGACTCGCTGGGGGCCCGGTCGGTGGCCTTTCCCGCGATCTCGACCGGCATCTATGGGTGGCCGCTGGACGACGGCGCCCGCATCGCGCTGCGCACTGTGCGGGAGATTTCCACAGCTGTGGACGAAGTGCGGTTCGTCCTGTTCGACGCGGTCGCTTACGCGGCCTTCTCCGCGGCTCTTTAGAGCGCGCGCCTCTTTGGGAGGGCCTTTCAGCGCGGCGCCACGGACTCCCAGGGGAGGGTCAGTTCGCCGAGGCGCCATCTGGCCGTGCCGCCGAGCGGCGGATGCCGGTGGACGGGCCAGGAGTTCGCCAGCAGGTCCACGGCGGCCAGCCAGCGTTGCCGGCGGCCGTGGGCGCCGTACGGGGCGGTTCTCGCCCAGGCACGGTCGAAGTCGCTCAGGAACGCATGGATGCGCTCACCGGGGACGTTGCGGTGGATGAGGGTCTTCGGCAGGCGGTCGGCCAGGTCCGAAGGGCGGTCGAAGGCGTCGAACCTGGCCGAGAGGGTGAGCGTGCGCGGGCCGTCCCGATCCAGACCGGCCCAGATCGCCCGGTGGCCGCTCTCCGAGCAGGTGCCCTCCACCAGGACGCCGCCGGGGGCCAGCCGGCCGCGCAGCGCCTCCCAGTAGCGCCAGGCGTCCGCCTCGCCGTACTGCCTGAGGACGTTGAAGGCCCGGATCAGCAGCGGGGGACGTGAGACCGGCAGTTCGAAGCCGCCCAGGGCGAAGCTCAGCCCGGCGCGCTCGTACGGCTTGGCCAGGGCGACCCGCGCGGGGTCGATCTCGATGCCCACCACCTCGATGTTCGGGCTGATCCGCCGCAGGCGGGTGAACAGCTCCAGCGTGGTGGTGTGGGAGGCGCCATAGCCGAGGTCCACGGCCAGCGGCCGGGCGGCGCCGCGCAGCAGACGGCCGTGGGCGGCGGCGATCCACCGGTCGGCGCGCCGCAGCCGGTTGTGCCCGGTCGTGCCCCTGGTGATCGAACCGACCGGCCTAGCCACCGACGCGGTGCACCCGGTGCTGGGCGGCCTGGGCGCGCGGGCGCATGACCAGGCGGTCGATGTTGACGTGCGCGGGCCTGGTGACGCACCACACGATCGCGTCGGCCACGTCGTCGGAGCTCAGCGGGTCCGGCACGCCCTGGTAGACGCGGGCGGCCGCCGTCTCGTCGCCGCGGAAGCGGGTCACCGCGAAGCCCTCGCTCTGGACCATGCCCGGCGCGATCTCCACGACGCGTACGGGCTGCCCGACCAGCTCCAGCCTGAGCGTCTCGGCCATCGACCGCTGCGCCTGCTTGGCGGCCACGTAGCCGCCCCCGCCCTCGTACGCCACCAGCGCCGCGGTCGAGGTGAGCATCACCAGCACCCCGTCGCCCGACTCGACGAGCATGGGCACCAGGGCCTGCGTCATCCGCAGGGATCCGAGGACGTTGGTGTCGTACATCCGCTGCCAGTCGTCGATCCGTCCCTCGGCCACCGGCTCCATGCCGAGCGCGCCACCGGCGTTGTTGACCAGTACGTCGCAGCGGTCGAGCGAGGCCGCCAGCGCGTCCACCGACTCCTGAGAGGTCACGTCCAGGGACACGGGGCGGATCCCGGGCACCTCGGCGGCCAGCTTGTCCAGCCGGTCCTGACGTCGCGCGCCCGCCACCACGTCGTAGCCCTCGGCGGCCAGCCGCCGCGCCGTCGCCTCACCGATCCCGCTGCTCGCGCCCGTCACCACGGCTGTCTTCTTCATGGCACACATCTTGCCAGCACTGCCCATGACACCCCGCTTGTCGGGAATGTCGGGATGTTCTGCATAGTTGTACTGCGTTTGGAGGTGGTGTCGGGTGAGGCGACGACGGGTCAACCGGGTCGCGACCATCAGCATGCACACGTCTCCCCTGGAACAGCCCGGCACGGGCGACGCCGGCGGGATGAACGTGTACATCGTCGAATCGGCGAAGCGACTGGCCGAGTCCGGCGTCGAGGTGGAGATCTTCACCCGGGCCACTGGACGTGACCTGCCACCGGTGGCCGAACTCGCGCCCGGTGTCATGGTCCGCCACCTGACCGCCGGACCGTACGAGGAGCTGACCAGGGCCGACCTGCCCGGCCAGCTCTGCGCGTTCCTGTCCGGCGTGCTGCGGACCGAGGCGATGTACGACCCCGGCCGCTATGACGTCATCCACTCGCACTACTGGCTGTCCGGCCAGGTCGGCTGGCTGGCCAAGGAGCGCTGGGGCGTGCCCCTGGTGCACACCATGCACACCATGGCCAAGGTCAAGAACCTGCTGCTGGCCCAGAACGACCAGCCCGAGCCGCAGGCCCGCGTGGTGGGCGAGGAGCAGGTCGTGGAGATCGCCGACCGGCTCGTGGCCAACACCGCCGACGAGGCGAACGAGCTCATGGAGCTGTACGGGGCGCAGGAGGAACGCGTCGCGGTGGTGAACCCGGGCGTCAACCTCACAGTCTTCCAACCCGCTTCACAAGGGGCCTCCCGGCGCCGTCTCGGGCTGCCGCAGAACGCGCACGTCCTGCTGTTCGTGGGCCGGATCCAGCCGCTGAAGGCGCCCGACGTGCTACTGCGCGCCGCCTCGCGGATGCTCATCGACGACCCCTCACTGCGCGACCGCCTGGTGGTCGCGTGCGTGGGCGGACCGTCGGGCAACGGCCTGGCAAGGCCGTCCCTCCTCGCCGAGCTCGCCGCCGAGCTGGGCATCTCCGACGTCGTCCGGCTCGTGCCGCCCGCGCCGCAGCACGAGCTGGCCGACTGGTACCGCGCGGCCGACGTGACCGTCGTGCCGTCCCACAGCGAGTCGTTCGGCCTGGTCGCCCTGGAGTCACAGGCGTGCGGCACCCCCGTCGCCGCGGCGGCCGTGGGCGGGCTGCGCACGGCCGTACAGGATGGTGTGTCGGGCGTGCTCGTGGACGGCCACGACGCGCACGAGTGGGCACGCGCGCTGCGCCGCTTCGTCACCGCACCCGCCTGGCGCGACGGCCTGTCGGCCGGCGCCCGTGAGCACGCGGCGGCGTTCGGCTGGCAGGCCACGTCGTCGCGCCTGATGCAGGTCTACGCGGACGCTGTCGCCGGCCTGCACCGGCTGCCGGTCGCCGTCATCTCATAGGGCGCTCGTTCCGTAGGCTGTACGACATGCGCGAAGTCGTAGAAACCGCGCTCAAGGCCGCGGACGTCTCTTTTGACGAGCCGCGGCCGGGGGCGTTCCTGGTGAAGCTGCCCGGGCAGCACAAACTCGCCACGATGACCTGGTTGATCATCGGCGATCAGGCGCTGCACGTCGAGGCGTTCTTCTGCCGCCAGCCCGACGAGAACCACACCGAGTTCTACAAATGGCTGCTCGCCAAGAACGGCGGCATGTACGGCGTCCACTTCTCCGTCGACAGCGTCGGCGACGTCTACCTCGTCGGCCGGACGCCGCTCACGGCGATCACGGAAGAGGAGATCGACCGGCTGCTCGGCTGCGTGCTGACCTATTCCGACGACTGGTTCGACCGGGCACTGGAGCTCGGCTTCGCCTCGTCGATCCGGCGCGAGTGGGCCTGGCGCGCCAAACGGGGCGAGTCGCTGGCCAACCTCCAGGCGTTCGCCCGCTTCGCGGATCCGGCGCGGACCGACGGCTGACCGGGTCCGGCGCGGACCGGCGGCTGAGGCCCGCCATAGGATTGCCCGCATGGCGACTTTGGTGCTGCTACGGCACGGCGAGAGTGACTGGAACGCGAAAGGCCTGTTCACCGGGTGGGTGGACGTGAGCCTCTCGGCCAAGGGCGAGGACGAGGCCCGCCGGGGCGGCAGGCTCCTGGTGGAGGCCGGGGTCCGTCCCGATGTGGTCCACACCAGCCTGCTCACGAGGGCCATCCAGACGGCCCAGCTCGCCCTCGGCGAGGCCGACCTGCTCTGGCTGCCCGTCAAGCGCTCCTGGCGGCTCAACGAGCGCCACTACGGAGCCCTCCAGGGCAAGAACAAGGCACAGACCCGCGAGGAGTTCGGCGACGAGCAGTTCATGCTCTGGCGGCGCTCCTTCGACGTCCCGCCGCCCCCGATCGCCGACGGCGACGAATACTCCCAGGCGGGCGACCCGCGCTACGCCCTGCTGCCGCCCGAGCTCATGCCGCGCACCGAGTGCCTCAAGGACGTCGTCGACCGCATGCTGCCCTACTGGTACGACGAGATCGTCCCGGACCTCGCGGCCGGGCGCACCGTGCTGGTGGCGGCGCACGGCAACTCGCTGCGGGCGCTGGTCAAGCACCTCGACGGCATCCCCGACGAGGAGATCGCCGGGCTCAACATCCCCACGGGCATCCCGCTGCGCTACGAGCTGGACGCCGAGTTCAAGCCGCTCCGGCGCGGCGGCGAATACCTCGACCCGGAGGCCGCGAAGGCGGCGATCGAGGCGGTCGCCAACCAGGGCCGCTGAACACCGACTTGTCCCCGGCTGGGGCCGCAAACGCCGACGGCGGGGCGCATCGCGCGCCCCGCCGTCATCGGCTCAGGTCAGCTCGGTGTCGGGCGGGAGCCCGTCACCAGGTAGACGACGTCACCGGCCACATTGACCGCGTGGTCGGCGTAACGCTCGTAGTAACGGCCGATCAGCGTGATGTCGATCGCCGGCTCCACGCCGTGGGGCCAGTCCTTGGCCAGGATGTTCCTGAACAGCCGCCGGTGCAGCTTGTCCATGGCGTCGTCGTCGGCCTCCAGCTCCAGCGCCGACTCCACGTCGTGCGAGGCGATGCAGCCGCCCGCCTTCGTGACCAGGGTCTCGGCGATCTGACCCATCTGCACGATCGTGGGCCGTACCTCCGCCGGGATGGCCGTCTCGGGGTGGCGCAGCCGCGCGATCTTGGCCACGTGCACCGCCAGGTCGCCCATGCGCTCCAGGTCCGTGCCCATCCGCAGGGCCGTGATGACCATCCGCAGGTCGACGGCCACCGGCTGCTGCCTGGCCATCAGCTCGAAGATGGACGCCTCGAGCTGCTCGAACGTCGCGTTCACCTCCGCGTCCCTGGAGATCACACTCTCCGCGAGCTGGAGGTCGGAGTCGAGCAGGGCCGTGGTGGCTCTGGAGATGGCCGAGCGGACCAGTCTGGTCATCTCGACCAGCTTGTCAGTCAGGGAATCGAGTTCTTCATGGTACGCGTCGCGCATGCCGTCACCGTACGTCGCTCTTGATGAACGAACTCCTACCGCGAGATGAACTTTCCTGGAAAGCCCCGTTCATCCGCAGGTGGAAGGGCTGTCACTTGAAGAAGGCCACCTACCATCGAAAGCATGAGTGAGATGGCCATGAGCTTGACGGCCCTGGCGGGGTTCGTCGTGGGAGCGCTGGCGGTCCTGTTCTACCGCAACCAGATCGAGTCCTCGCACAGGGCCGCGACGGCCGGCGACCAGGAGACCGGCGCCCTGCCGCAGGGCGTCGCCTCGGTGCTGGCCGTGCTTCCCTCGTCCGCCGTCGTGCTCGACGCGCACGACCGCGTGCTGCGGGCCAGCTCGGCCGCCCGCGCGTTCGGGCTGGTCAAGGGCGACCGGCTGATGGCCGCCGAACTCCTGGCACTGGCCAGGCAGGTACGCCGGGACGGCGAGATCCGCGAGAGCGAGATCGACGTCGCCGGGCACAAGTTCGGCCAGGAGATCACGAACTTCGCGGTCCGGGTGGCCCCGCTCGGCTCGCACGGCCAGGTCCTGGTGCTCGCCGAGGACCAGACCGAGCGCCGCAGGGTGGAGGCCGTCCGCCGCGACTTCGTGGCGAACGTCAGCCACGAGCTCAAGACCCCCGTCGGCGCCTTGAGCCTGCTCGCCGAGACCATCCAGGACGCCGCGGACGATCCCGAGGCCGTCACCAGGTTCGCCGGGCGCATGCAGCACGAGGCCGCCCGGCTCACCTACCTCGTGCAGGACCTGATCACGCTGAGCCGGATCCAGGGCGCCGAGCCCATCCCCACTCCCGGACAGGTCTCGATCGACGAATCCGTCCATGACGCCATCGACCACTGCAACACCAGGGCCATCGCCAAGGACATCACACTCGTCACCGGCGGCACGGAGGGCCTGCGCATCTGGGGAGACGACGAACTGCTCGTCACCGCCCTGCGCAACCTCATCGACAACGCCATCGCCTACAGCCCCGAACACACCCGGGTCGTCGTCAGCGTCAGACCGGCCGGCGACTCCGTCGAGATCAGCGTCAGCGACCAGGGCATCGGCATTCCGGAAGAGTCGCTGGAGCGCATCTTCGAACGCTTCTTCCGCGTCGACGCGGCCAGGTCCCGGGCGACCGGCGGCACCGGGCTCGGCCTCGCGATCGTCAAGCACGTCGCCGCGGCGCACGCCGGCGAGGTCTCCGTCTGGAGCAAGGAAGGCTCCGGCTCCACATTCACGCTGCGGCTGCCCGCATTCGGCGGCACCGCGGTGGTCGTACCACCCCCGAACACCCTGGAGGCCGCAAAATGACCCGAGTTCTCGTGGTCGAGGATGAAGAGTCGTTCTCCGACGCCTTGTCGTACATGCTCCGCAAAGAAGGCTTCGAGGTCTCCGTCGCGGCGACCGGGCCGGAGGCGCTCGACACGTTCGACCGGAGCGGCGCCGACCTGGTGCTGCTCGACCTGATGCTGCCCGGACTGCCGGGCACCGAGGTCTGCCGCTCGCTGCGGCAGCGCTCCAAGGTGCCGGTCATCATGCTGACCGCCAAGGACAGCGAGATCGACAAGGTCGTGGGCCTGGAGCTGGGCGCCGACGACTACGTGACCAAGCCGTTCTCCTCGCGCGAGCTCGTCGCCCGCATCCGCGCCGTGCTGCGCCGCCAGGGCGACGCGGTGGAGGAGCTGGAGTCCGCGGTGCTGGCCGTGGGTCCCGTGCGCATGGACGTGGACAGGCACGTGGTGGCCGTACGCGGCGACCAGGTGCAGCTGCCGCTGAAGGAGTTCGAGCTCCTGGAGGTGCTGCTGCGCAACGCCGGGCGGGTGCTCACCCGGGGGCAGCTCATCGACCGGGTGTGGGGCGCCGACTACGTGGGAGACACCAAGACGCTCGACGTTCACGTCAAGCGGCTGCGCGCCAAGATCGAATCAGACCCGTCCAACCCGCGCTGCATTCTGACCGTGCGCGGGCTGGGCTACAAGTTCGACGCGCTGGAGAGCTGACACTCTCAGGCTGAGCCCCGGATCCGGCACGTACGAGCTTGCTCTTGCTTGCTCTTGTGCCGGACCGGGGCTTTCTCCTGGGGTCAGTGGGCCGCTTCGGCCTCGGCCGCGGCGGTGGCAGAGGGCGTGGGCGTCGGCGCGGCGGTCGCGTTGGGCGCCGGCGGGTAGTCCTTGAACTCGCGGCTGCGCGTGACCACAGGGACGTTCATGGACACGACCCCGGCGTTGGTGAACTGGAGGTCCAGGCGGATGCTCTCGCCGCCCCTGAGGCCCTTGGAGATGCCTTCCAGCATGATCTGCGGGCTCGGCTTGCCGGTGTTGACGAGCTGGTTGCTCGGCAGCTGGATCGGCGTGGTCACTTTCGCGGTGGCCATGGTGCCGGCGTTGACCGCCGTGAGCGTGTCGGGAGCGCCGTTGGTGTTGAGGATGTTCAGGTAGACCGGGGCCGAGCCGCCATAGACGAGCTGTGCGCCGGAGTCGGGGCCGAGGATGAACGCCTGAGGGATCTGGATGCCACGCGTGCCGTAGTTCTTGGCCTGATCGAAGAGGACTCCGGCCTCATTGGGGGCGTACGGCTTGTTGGTGTCTGCGTCGAATCCAGCCGAACAGCCGGCGAGCACGGGGGCGGCCAGGAACGCTACAGCGGCGACAATCCAGCGACGGCGGGTCACGAGCGGGTACTCCTAGGGTCTTGCGCATGCATGTTGGGCAGCGCCCACCATATCCATCCGAATCCATGGTCATATCCGCACCCCTGCAGGTCATTAGCTATGCGCGCATATGCGATTCATAGACTTGACGCCTTGTCAACCCCCAATATGCCGCTTTGACCTGCAGTTATGATGATTTCACTGTTCCGGGAGCCTGTGGATGCGTGGTACTCTGGAGTACAGCGGAAGGGGTACTTGTCACATGACTTTCCAGGTCGGCGACACTGTCGTCTACCCCCACCATGGGGCTGCTCGGATCGAAGCAATCACGAAGCGATCCATCAAGGGTGAGGAAAAGACCTACCTGGTGCTCAAGGTCGACAAGGGCGACCTTACCGTCCAGGTGCCAGCAGAAAACGCAGAACTCGTCGGCGTGCGCGATGTTGTCGGCCAGGAAGGCCTAGAGCGGGTTTTCGATGTTCTTCGGATGCCGCACACCGAGGAACCGACCAACTGGTCCCGGCGCTATAAGGCCAATCTGGAGAAGCTCGCGTCCGGCGATGTCAACAAGGTCGCCGAGGTGGTCCGGGACCTGTGGCGGAGGGACCGCGAGCGCGGCCTGTCCGCCGGTGAGAAGCGCATGCTCGCCAAGGCCCGTCAGATCTTGGTGAGTGAGCTGGCCCTCGCCGAGAAGACCAATGAGGACAAGGCGGAGGCCTTGCTCGACGAGGTTCTCAACTCCTGAACACGAAGCTTCCACGGGTGGGCGTCGGGGTCGACGTCCACCCGTTCGTTTCAGGGCGAGACCTGCATCTCGCCGGCCTGCACTGGCCGGGCGAGGTCGGGCTCGCGGGCCACTCCGACGGCGATGCCGCCGCGCACGCGGCCTGCGACGCGCTGCTGTCCGCCGCCGGGCTCGGCGATCTCGGTGGCCTGTTCGGCACCGCCGACCCGCGCTGGGCGGGCGCCTCGGGTGTCACGCTGCTGGAGGAGACCGCACGCCAGGTACGTTCTGCGGGCTTCGAGATCGGTAACGTCGCGGTCCAGATCATCGGTAACCGGCCCAAGCTCGCGCCGCGCCGTACAGAGGCCGAGAAGGCGCTCAGCGCCGCTCTGGGGGCGCCTGTGAGCCTCAGCGCGACCACTACGGACGGGCTGGGGCTGACCGGGCGGGGCGAAGGGGTCGCGGCCATCGCGACGGCACTCGTCGTCTCTTAGTTCTGTTCGTCGTTTAGGGCGATTCGTCAACCTTTACCGGCAGTGCGACGTCTTCTTACGGGATCCGTTGAGGGTATCCCGGCGGGCGCTGCCTCCGGCCCGCCGAGCGAACGGGGGCGGCGGTCCGTTACTGGCGCGGTACGGATCGCCGCCTTCCCGAGGGTACTTTCCCGATATGTCGGGTAAGTCCTTCTGAAGACATGTGGAACGTCTTCGGGGGGAGCTACACATGATCGGCGCGATTGTTTCCGCAGTCGTCATCGGCGCCATTGTCGGAGCACTGGCCCGGTTGATAGTGCCCGGTAAGCAGAACATGTCCATCGGCCTGACGCTGATCGTCGGCATCGTGGCGGCCCTGCTCGGCACGCTCATCGCTCAGGCGTTCGGCTGGGCCGACACCCGGGGCATCGACTGGCTGGAGCACATCATCCAGCTCGCCCTGGCCGTCATCGGAGTCCTCATCGTCGCCAGGGTGAGCGCCGGAAAAACCGGCCGAACCGGAGGAACGCCGATCTGACCTGGCGTTTCCCCGCAGCTACGCATATTCGCGCGTAGCCGGGTACTGATCTCCCTCGAGAGTGAACGGCTCACTCTCACTGGGAGGTTTGGTCATGACAATCCAGTCCATCCTTGGCGCCATCGTGATCGGCGCCGTGATCGGCGCCCTCGGTCGCCTGCTGCTTCCCGGCAGGCAGGCCATCGGGTGGATCCTCACCATCGTCGTCGGTATCGTCGCCGCCCTTGTGGGCACGCTCATCGCCCAGGTGCTCGGCGTCGCCACCACCAATGGCATCGACTGGATCGAACTCGTCATGCAGGTCGTTCTGGCCGTTGTGGGTGTCGGGCTCGTGGCCGGGCTGCGGCGGGGCAGTGGCAAGAGCGTTTAGACGATGGCTTAGGCAGTTCCGCGACTGTGCCGAACCCCCTTCGGCGCGGAACGGTACGCGAAGACCCGCCCGGTACTTGCACCGGGCGGGTCTTCTGCTGGGCCCGTTCAGTCCTCGGGTGGGAGGGGGGTGCTGCGGAGGCGGCGCGAGGGGGCGTCGTCTTCTACGACCGGGTGAGGGGCGGTGTCCTCAAGGGCGCGGTCCTGCAGTGTGCGGGTGCGGGCGGTGGCGGACTCGGCGGGGTCGGCGACTTCCGGGCCGTGGTCGGGGTCGGGGTTGTGCCCCGCTTCGGCCTGTTCGGCGCTTCCGGCCCTGGCTTCGGCCTGTTCGGCGACTCCGGCCCTGGCCTCGGCCTGTTCGGGGGCTTCGGGAGCCTGGGCGGCTTGGGCAGGTCTGGCGCGGGGCGGTGCTGCTGGGATGTCGCTGAAGACCCGGACCGGTTGGGTGTCGGTGTCCCGGTCGGTGACGGCGGGGGTACGGGGATGGACGAGAACGTCGGTCGGCTTGACCCGATCGCCCCAACGCACCGGACGCTTCTCCTCGTTGCTCGCCTCCGGGGTCGGCTGTGGCTCGGCGCTCGGCTCAAAGGCCGGCACGGGCTCCAGGTCCGGCTCTGTGGATGGCCCGGAGTCAGAGGTTGGCTCCGGCTCCGGCTCTGGGGATGGCTCGGGCTCAGGGGTTGGCGCGGGGTCGGTGCGTCCGCCTGGCTCCGTCCGTCCGTCGGGGTCGGTACGGGTGTCCGGCTCCGGCTCTGGCACCGCCTCGGGCTTCCGCCGGCCCTCGCCGTCAGGGGTGTCTACCCTGGGCTCCGGGTCGCGCTCTGACCGGTGGGCCCACTCGAGCCTGGGTGTCGGCTCTTGGGTCCTTTCCGGCTGGTTGGGCCACTCGGCTGCCGGCTCCGGGCTGCGTAGCGGCAGATTCGCCGGTTCGGCGTCCCCGTCCTGCGCGGGGGCGGCGGGCCAGCGAGTCACGCGGGCGGAGATGGGCGGGGTTTCCGGGGCGGGCGTGGGACCGATGACCGGGGTGGTCTCCAGCACGGGGTGGTGCAGCGGCTTGGTCAGCGGCGGCGGGTCTTCGGCGGGGCGGTTGCGGTGGAAGGGCACGATGTCCTGCTCCGCCGTACCGTCGTCATCGTCGTCTGTGGACGTCCTGCGGGCCTGGACGTGCTTGATGAGCAGTAACCACAGCCAGAGGGCGATCGCCAGCATGATCCATGGCGCGACCGCCACCCCCACCGCGAGAGGCTGTATGTCGAGCTGGACCTGGAGCGCCGTCGCGGCGTTCGACGCGGCGGCGGCCACGATGAGCAGGACCAGCACGACCGCCGCCTGGGCGCGTACCAGCAGGCGGGCCGAGCGCAGCAGGAGGACGCCGATCAGCGCGACGACCAGGAGCGCGTCGAAGCCGGCCGGATAGAGGAAGGCGAGGTCGGGTCGGGATTCGCCGCGGACGGCCAGTGCCCGCAGGTCGTCGAAGGAGAGCACGCAGGCGACTGCCGTCAGGCCGGCCACCGCGAGACCGGCGAGGGCGATGCCCAGGCGTCGGAGCGTAGAAGGGGGAGTCACGTCCATGGCGGTTCGAGCCTACAGAAGAATGGGGGGCAGGACCGATCAAGGGAGATACATGACCGAGCTCTCAGGGGACGTGCGCGAGCTGTTCGACGGGCCCAATTACGCGACGGTGACCAGCATCAATCCCGACGGCGGACCTCAGTCGACGGTCGTGTGGGTGCGTACGGACGGCGACGACGTCCTCTTCTCCACCGCCAAGGGGCGGCGCAAGCCGCGCAACTTCGAGCGCGACCCCCGGGCCAGCCTGCTCGTCATCGACCCGGCGAACCCCTACCGCTACGCCGAGGTCCGTGGTCGCGTGAGCATGGAGGAGGACCCCGCGGGCGACCTCATCCAGGAGCTCTCGCTGAAGTACACCGGTAAGCCCTGGGAGGACAAGCCAGGAGTCGAGCGGCTGATTGTCCGCATAAGTCCAGAGAAGGTCATCATGCGTGCGTGATTAAAGGACCTGCGATGTCGGCTCAGGCGTTAGCCTTTCTTTCGTGAGCCTGCACATCTACGACACCAGCGCACGCGCCATCCGCGAATTCGTTCCGGTCGAAGCCGGCCGGGCGTCGATCTACCTGTGTGGGGCGACCGTGCAGGCTCCCCCGCACGTCGGGCACATCCGCTCGGGCGTCAACTTCGATGTTTTGCGCCGCTGGCTCATGCGTTCCGGATATGACGTGACGTTCTGCCGCAACGTCACGGACATCGACGACAAGATCATCCGGGTGGCCGCCGAAGAGGGCGTCCCGTGGTTCACGGTCGCCGAGCGCAACCAGCGCGCCTTCACCTGGGCGTACGAAACTCTCGGCTGCCTGCCCCCGACCGTCGAGCCCCGCGCGACCGGTCACGTGCCCGAGATGATCGTCCTGATGCAGCGGCTCATCGACCGCGGCCACGCCTACGCGTCGGGCGGCGACGTCTACTTCGACGTCGTCTCCTACGAGGACCGCTACGGCACGCTGTCCAACCAGAAGCTGGCCAACATGCGTGCGGCGGCCGACACCGACGACGAGTCGTGCAAGCGCGACCCGCGCGACTTCGCCCTCTGGAAGGGCGAGAAGCCCGGCGAGCCGACCTGGCCGACCCCCTGGGGCCCCGGCCGCCCCGGCTGGCACCTGGAGTGCTCAGCCATGGCCACCAAATACCTCGGGTCGGCGTTCGACATCCACGGCGGCGGCCTCGACCTGATCTTCCCGCACCATGAGAACGAGCTCGCCCAGTCCCAGGCGGCCGGCGACGACTTCTCCCACTACTGGATGCACAACGGCCTGGTCAGGATCGGCGCCGAGAAGATGAGCAAGTCGCTCGGCAACTCGCTGCTGATCCCGGAGATGGTGCAGAAAGTACGCCCGGTGGAGCTGCGCTACTACCTCGCGGCACCGCACTACCGCTCGTCGATCGACTACTCGGAGGAGGCGCTGCGGGAGGCCGCGGCCGCCTACCAGCGCATCGAAGGCTTCGTGACCAGGGCCGCCGAAGTGATCCACGACGTCGACGCCGACGCTCCGCTGCCGCAGGCGTTCAGCGACGCGCTCGACGACGACCTGGGCACCCCGCAGGCCCTCGCCGTCGTGCACGAGGTGGTCCGCGAGGGCAACGTGGCGCTGGCGAGGGGCGACAAGGAAGCGGTGGCACGCCTGCTGGCCGAGACCCAGAACATGCTCGACGTGCTGGGCCTCGACCCGCGCTCGGCGCAGTGGCGCTCGGCGAAGTCCGACCTCAAGCCGGTGGTCGACGCACTGGTGGCCGTGGCGCTGGAGCAGCGCAAGGCTGCTCGGGCGCGCAGGGACTATGAGGCGGCTGACGCGATCAGGGACCAGCTGACGGCGGCGGGGATCACGGTGGAGGACACGCCGCACGGGGCTCGCTGGGAGCTGTCCCACTAGGCCCGCTCCCGAACTCACTGACAATCGGTCCCGTTCAGACAGGGACCAGTTGACGGCGGCGGGGATCACGGTGGAGGACGCACCGCACGGGGCTAGCTGGCAGCTGTCCCACTAGGTCCCAGCTGTGCGGCCGACCCACTGGTTCCGGTAACCGGTCGGCGATCACCACCCATAGGCTGTGGTGACCACCCACAGGCTGCGGGTGACTACTCACGGGCTGCGGTCACCGCTCACGGGCTGCGGTCGCCCGCAGGCTGCGGTGAACCCCGCCCGTGGTGATCCGTGAGCTTGTGTCATCGAAGGTTGAGCGGCTGAGGACCCACTCTGGTCGTGGGTCTAGCCCTGATCGGCGGCCGGCATCGTGATCTGCGTGCGCGCTTCCTCGACCTGGCGCATGATGCGTTCGGCACCGCAGTCCGCCGCGGTGGCGTACGCCTCGTCCGCCAGCGCCAGTGCGTCGCTACTGCGGTTTTCCGCGACAGCGATGTAGATCAGCCCGACCTGATTGGACGCGACTCCAGCCAACAGCCCTATCTCGCGGCGCAGCCGTATCGATTCCTCCAACCGCTCCCGCGCGGCCTCCAACCGACCGGCAGAATGCTCCGCGATCCCAAGATGCCGGAGCACCTCGGACTGGGTGAACCGATCTCCGGCCTGCGTCGCCAATTCGTACGACTGCTCGAACAGCGGGATGGCCGTACGGGTATCACCCCGTACAACCTGGTGAAAACAGCCCACCCAGAACAGCGACTCGGCCAGGCCGGGTAGATCACCGAGCGTTCGATACAGCTGTGTCGCACGCTCGAACAAGGCCAACTCATGTGTGGCCTCCTGCCGGTCTTCGAGAAACCGCGCGTGCAGGATCCGGCCCCGAGCCAAGGCAAGATCGGCCTCGACCTTGTCCAGGTCCTGCTCCGCTCCTGTTAGCCCAGCGGTCTCGCCCGCGTAGACAGCGCGTTCGTATGCCACCCTGGCCCGCTCGATACGTTCTTCCGCATGCATCCCGCTCACCCCGTCCCGGCGTCGACGACACGGTACATCGATAGCCGTCACAAGATCGAGCCGTGCGTCAAGCGAGACCCTGTCAGGCCCGCCGGTCTGCTGCGACAGCGATCGTTTTCGTTTGAGGGCGATGTCGCTGAGAAGTAACAGCGCCCGGGCTTTGGCGTGGGGAGCATTGACGTGCTGCTGTGCCGTGCACCACCCGGATCCGAGCACTTGAGAGCGGTATGCGCTGGGTGCGCGCCGGTGTGGTGGGCGGCGGGAACAGCGGCCCGGAGGGGGGAGCGGCGCGGAGGGGGGAGCGGCGCGGCGGTGAGGGACAGCGGCCCGGAAGGGAGAGCAGCTCGGCGGTGGGGGACAGCGGCCCGCCAGGGGACAGCGACCGGAGGGGACAACAGTCCGGCGGTGTAGCTTGGCGCGGGCAAGGTGGAGCTTGAACAGGGTGACGTAGCCGCGGTCATCGAGCAGCACAGTGCGCACGCTGCCGCCATCGCCGATTCGCGTGGTGATGATGATGAGCGTGGGCAGTGGCACGCGGGTGGTCAAACCTCGCGGCGGATCGCGAGCACGCTGAGCCACGTGCGATGGGTGGTGCTCTCGGCGTGCTCGCGTACCTCGAAGCCGATCTCGGCGAGGATCGCGAGCAGCGTGCGCGGCTCGCGGTGTACGAACCAGCGCTGGAGCCTTTTGTCGTGCGGGACCGGCTCCCAGACCTCGCCCTCGCCGGTCGAGGTGCTCAGTCCGAGCACGCCCCCAGGGCGCAGGGCCGCGTGCCAGGCGCGCAGCGTGGGGACGGTATCGGCGGCCGGTACGTGCAGGAGTGCCGCGGCCGACCACAACCCGGCCAGCGAGCCGGGAGCCGGCGGCGTGCGGAGATGAGGGTGACATGGTGGTGGAATCCGGCGTAGCCGCGGCCTTCGTAGTCGCCCAGGCCGAGGGCCTGTTCCATCTCGCGGTAGCCGCTCGTTCAAGGGCGCGTTTGTCTTCGATGTTGATGATGGCCAGCCACAGCAGCTTGACCACGGCGTCGTCGCCGGCGAAGTGCCCGCGGGCTTTGCTGACCTTGCGTAGCTGGTAGTTCACTCGATGCCGTTGGTGGTGTAGAGCAGTTTGCGGACCGCTGGAGAGAAGGCGAGGAGCGGTGTGAAGCGGTCCGGTCCCAGGCGGTCTCGAACACGCGGGCCGCCTGGGGATGCTTCTGGCCCCAGGTGGTGGTGAAGTCGGCCAGGGGGTCGAAGGCCGCCTGCTCGCCGGACGCGGCGAAGATCTTCTTGAGCTCGGCGTGGAAGGCCGTCGACTATCCCTCTGGTTGACACGGGACAGGACGGCTACGCGGATCGGTTGAAGCGACATTCAGCCCCACGGCTGACGCTTCGGAGGGTGCCCGCTGGATACGTTTGCCGGAAATCTGTCCTGTCCAGGCGGAGGTCGAATCCATGGCCCGTGGTCATCAGCTTGCTCGGTTATGCGCTCTCACAATGATCGTCTCCGGATCGGTGACCGGCGTGGCGCCCGCCACCGCGTACGCCGCGACGGCCTGCACCACCGCCGACCTGTACGCGCACCGCGTGCTGGCACCGTCCGCCGCCACCGCGGGGGCCAGGTTCGGCGCGACGTCGGTGAGCGGCGACTTCAACAAGGACGGTTACGCCGATGTGGCCGTCGGCGCGCCCGGCGACACCGTGAGCGGTGCGGCGGGCGGCAGCGTGACGGTGTACAAGGGGTCGGCCGGCGGCCTGGTCACGCCGGGTACGCGGCTCACCGAGGCCAACGTGGGCGGGGGGATCGAGACGGGCGACCGGTTCGGCGCCGCGCTGGTGGCGGGCGACTTCAACAAGGACGGCTACGCCGACCTGGCCGTCGGCGCGCCCGGCGAGGCGATCGGAACGGCGGCGGGGGCCGGGGCGATCGCCGTCTTCCCCGGCGGCTCGGGCGGCCTGTCCGGCGGCAAGTCCTACACGCAGACCACGGGCGGCGGTGGCGACGAGGCGGGCGACAACTTCGGCACGGCGCTGGCCGCCGCGGACCTGAACGGCGACGGCTACACCGACCTGGCCATCGGCGTGCCGGGCGAGATGCCGTACCAGGAGACCGTCAAGGGCGGCTCGATCTACGTGTACAAGGGCTCGGCCGGCGGCATCGTCAAGGGCTGGGACGCCAAGCAGGAGGACGCGGGCGGCGCCACGGAGGCAGGCGACCGGTTCGGCGCCGCGCTGGCGGCCGGCAATGTGACCGGCAGCGCGCACGCCGACCTCGTGGTGGGCGCCCCGGCCGAGGCGCCGGGCGCCGACCCGGCCGGCAGCGGGGGCATCTACGTCATCCCGGGCGCGGCGGCGGGCAAGGCCGCCGGGTTCGGGATGACGCAGGAGGGCAACGGCGGCGGCAACGAGGCAGGCGACAACTTCGGCGCCACGCTCGCCATCGGCAACTTCGACAAGGACGGCTACGCCGACGTGGCCGTCGGCATCCCGGGCGAGGTGCAGGGCACCGACGTCAAGAGCGGCTCGGTCGTGATCCTGCCCGGCGCCGCGACCAAGCTGGGCACGGCGTTCTGGCTGCAGGAGAGCGGCGCCGGCGAGCAGGCGGCCTCGGGCGACCGGTTCGGCGCCGCGCTGACGACGGGCGACGCCGACGTCAACGGGTACTCGGACCTGATCATCGGCGCCCCGGGCAAGGCGTACGGCCCAGCGGGGGCGGGCGCCGCGTTCCTGTTCCGGGGGCACGCGCGCCCCGCGAACTCCACGGTCAGCCTGACCACCGGCCGGCGCCTCACCCAGATCGACGCCGGTGACGCCAACGAGGGCGGCGACAACTTCGGCTCCTCGGCCGCGATCGGCGACCTCGACAAGAACGGCAAGGCCGAGGCCGTCGTTGGGGTGCCGGGCGAGGGGCCGGGCGGCCAGCCCGCCTCCGGCACCGCCGTGGTGCTGTCGAACGTCGTGCGCCAGGCCGCCGCGCCGGTGCCGGTCGAGCCGTTCACGCCGACGGCCGCGCTCCAGGCGACGCCGGTGCAGGGGGCGACGCTCGGCCCGCTGGAGTACGCCTACACCGACAACTACGGACGCCTGCTGCACGGCCACCAGCCCGACCCGGACAACTTCGGCTCCGTGCAGTGGACGCCGTTCTCCAGCACGGAGGCCTACGCCGGCCGGCCCGCGCTCGGCGAGCAGGCCGACGGGCGGCTGCAGATCGCCGCGCACAACGCCGCCGGCGCGGTGTGGACCGCCACCCAGGCCACGAAGAACGTCCCCGCGTGGGAGGCGTGGCTGCCCGGCGACATCGCGATGGCCTCGCACGCGGCGATCGGCAGGCTGGAGGACGGCAAGCCCGTCGCCTTCGCGGTGGACGCCGGGGGCGCGCTGTGGGCCCTGCCGCAGACGGCGGCGGCCGGCCCGTACACCTCCTGGATCAGCCTCGGCGTGGCCGGGCTCTCGGGCGCCACGCCCGTGGCGGCGACGGTGAGCGGCGGGATCAGGCTGTTCGTCCTCGACAACGCCGGTGTGCTGCGGACCATGCTGTACGCGAACGGCGCCGTCTCCGGTTGCACGAGCATCAGCGACCCCGGCCTCACGGGGACGCCCGCCGCCGTCGTCTACCCCGGGAGCAGGATCCGCCTGTTCGTCCGGGGCACGGAAGGCACGGTGCTCACCAAGCGGCAGGACGACACCGGCGCCTTCCCCGACGTCTGGGAGCAGGTGCCCGGCCTGACGGCGGCCGGCCAGCCCGCGGCCCTGCTCAGCCCGATGAGCGGCAAGACGGAGATCGTCGCCCGCAGCGCGGACGGCATGATCCACAGCACCGGCGAGACCGTGCAGGCGTCGGGCACGTGGCGGCCCTGGCAACAGGTCACGTTCGCCGGTGACGAGAGCGCCACCGATCCGACCGTCTTCACCTTCAGCAACGCCAACGGCTCGTCGTGGGCGTTCTTGTACCGCAACGCCGACAACCAGACCCGCGTCTACCAGGTGACCACCCAGACGGCCGCCCTGGAGCGGCAGGACGGCGGCGGGGTGACGTTCAGCCGCGAGGAGCTGCCCGACCCGCCCAAGTAGCGGCGGGCACCTGTTGCGCCGGTCGCCGTGGCCGTGCACCGTGGAAGCGGTGCTACGGCCGCGGCGACCGCGCCACGTCGAGACGGTTCAGGAGTGAAGGTTGCGCGTCAGGCTCCCGATGTTCGCCCGGCGGTGGTTCTCACTGTCCTCCCTCTCCTCGCTGGACGCGCGGCTGGTGGACGGTGCCATGGCGTTCGCCCTGACCGCCGGCACCTGGGTGTGAGAGGCGCTGGAGCCGGGCAAGGGCCGGCCGGCCGACGCCCTATCGTTCGCGCTGACCGTGTTGGTCGACGGCCCTCTCGCGTGGCGCAGGCGGGCGCCGCTCACCGTCCTGCTGGTCTCGTCCGGCGCGGCGGTGCTCTTCCACGTCGCCGGCCACCATCCGGGCCTCAACAGCATCGGCCCGCTGCTGGCGCTGTACTCGGTCGCCGCGCACGCCTCCTGGCGGGCCGGCCTGGCGGGCGCGCTGCCGGTGGTGGCCGAGTGGACGCACGGCTCGGCCATGCAGCCCGGCGTCGCGCTGTGGTCGGCGCTGGGCCAGTCGCTCATCGTGGCCGGCTGGACGTTCTCCACGGGAACGATCGTGCGCCTGCTCGGCACCCGCCAGAAGCAGCTCACCGCGCTGGCCGGGCAACTCGCCGAGGAGCGCGACGCGGCCGCGCTGCGGGCGGTGACCCGCGAGCGGGTACGCATCGCCAGGGAGCTGCACGACGTCGTCGCCCACCACATGTCCCGTCATCTCCGTACAGGCCGGGTTCGGCCGCTACGTCGCGCTGTCCGACCCCGCCACCGCGAACACCACGCTCGGCGTCATCGCCGACACCAGCCATGAGGCGCTCACCGAGATGCGGCGCCTGCTGTCGATCCTGCGCATCGAGGCCCACGAGGAGGACGAGGGCCGCTACCTGACGATGCCGCGGCTGAGCGAGCTGGAGAGCCTGGTCAAGCGCGTACGACCGGCCGGGCTGGACGTCGGGCTGAGCGTCGAGGGCCGGCCCGTGGAGCTGCCTCCCGGGCTCGACCAGTGCGCCTACCGGATCGTCCAGGAGTCGCTGACCAACGTGCTCAAGCACGCCGCGGCCTCCCGCGCCGAGGTCCACCTGGCCTACGCCCCCGGCACGCTGACCCTGCGCGTCACCGACGACGGCACCGGCCCCTCCACCGGTCCTGCCGCCGGTTCCGGCCATGGCGGTCACGGGTTGATCGGCATGACTGAACGTGTCAGGCTCTACCAGGGAACGATCACCGCGGGAGGCCGCCCCGGGGGCGGGTTCGAGGTTCTGGTGACCTTCCCTGTCCCTCTCCCGCAGAGGCAGGGTGAGCCTGAGGCAGGGTGATGATCAAGGTCCTCGTGGTGGACGACCATGTGCTCATCCGCGCCGGCCTGGCGGCGCTGCTGCGCGCGGCCGGGCTCGACGTCGTGGGCGAGGCCGTGGACGGCGAGGAGGCCGTACGCCTGGCCGCCGAGCGCGCGCCCGAGGTGATCCTCATGGACATCAGCATGCCGCGTGTGGACGGCATCACCGCCATGGAGCGCATCCTGGCCGCCGCCAAGGGCGTGCCGCCCAGGGTCCTCATCCTGACCACCTTCGACCTCGACGAGTACGTCTACAACGCCCTGCGCCTGGGCGCCTCCGGCTTCCTGCTCAAGGACACCCCTCCCGAGCGCATCATCACGGCCATCCGCACCGTCGCCGCCGGTGACGTGCTGCTGGCGCCGGGCATCACCAAGCGCCTGATCGAGGCGTTCATCGTCCCGCCCGCCCCGGCGCCCTCGCTCGACGGGCTGACCGCCCGGGAGACCGAGGTGCTGCGCCTGGTGGGGCAGGCGCTGTCGAACAAGGAGATCGCGGTGCGGCTGTCGGTGAGCGAGGGCACCATCAAGACGCATCTCAACCGGCTGATGGCCAAGCTGGGGCTGTCGAGCAGGGTGCAGGCGGTCGTGCTGTCCTACGACTGCGGCCTGGTCAAGCCGGCCGCCCGCTGACCGGCTCACCAGTACTGCCAGGGCCATTTGGGGTCGCGGGCGTCGAAGAGCTTGTTGGAGGTCATGCCGCCGCCGAAGTAGCCGAACCCTGTTCCGCCGCCGACGCCCCACCAGCCTTTACGCCCGGTGACCGGGCTGCCGGGATCGCCCATCACGCATCCGCCGAACCGCACGTACCCGCAGACCTGCCCGTAGGCCCCGCCCTGCTCGTCGGGGCGGCGCGAGGTGTATTGCAGGTTCAATCCGGCCCCGAACTTCGGCCGCATCATGCCCGGGCCGACCTCCTTCCAGTTCAATCCGTGGGCGCCGACGCCGCCCCAGAGCTGCAGGTCCTGGAAGGTCAGGTTGCCGCAGACGACGAAGCAGACCGAGACCGAAATGCCGACATGTCCGAGGAAGTAGTCCGCGCTCTTCTGCATGCCGTTCACGATGGCGCCGGACGCGTCCTGGACCTTCTGCCACGCCTTGTCGAGCTTGCACAGGATGCTCGGCTGGAACGGCTTGCAGTGGGGCTCGGGGCCGGCCAGCTCCGGCGTTTTCGGCGCCGGTGTGCCGAGACCGGGCTCGCCGCCGTCACCCTGTTCCCCGCCGGCCTGAGGTGTCGTGCCGCCTCCTGAGCCGCCCGGTCCCTGGCCGCCGCCGACCGGGGAGATCTCCGGCGCGGACATGCCGGGCAGTCCGGTCTGCCCCACGATGGGGCCGGCCTGCTGGACCGCCTTGGCGCGCATGTCCTTCAGCGACTGCGTGGTGTCCTTGACGACGTTCCTGTTCTGCTGAGTGATCGGCGCAGGCTGGCGGGCGCCAGGGAACTTGTCGCGCGGGTCCGGGTAGTGCGGCCTGCGGGCCGACGGCGGGGGCGCGACCGGGTTACGTTGGGCACGGCGTTCCTGCCGCTTCTTGCCCTCCTCCGTCCTCTTGCGCTTGCGCTCCCTCTCGCGGCGCCGCTGCTCCTCCGGCGAGATCCCGCCGCCGCCACGGCCGGGAGGACTGGCGCCGCCGCCCGGGCTGCCGCCGCCCGGGCTGCCGCCGGGGTTGCCGCCGCTGTCGCCGTCGTTGTCGCGGCAGCGGCCCGCGGCCATGAGCGAGTCGGACGGCAGCGACACCGTGACCACGCACGGCGGCTTGGAGCCGCCGCACGGGTAGTACATGCCGGTCTCGTTGTCGAAGCACCAGCCGTACCAGCAGTCGCCGCCGTAGCTGGCGAGCTGAGAGCCGCCACCGCCGCCGGGGCTGCAGGGGGCGTGGCCGGTGGGGTCCACGCGGTCGAGGGGGCCGGCGCCCGCGTAGGTGTAGCGGTTGGCGTCCGCCGAGTCCGGGACGGGGCTGAGGTTCCAGTCGTCGCGGGCGGTGAACGCGGCCGTTCCCGGGTCGTACCAGCGGGCGCCCATGTTGACGTAGCCGGTGTCGGGGTCGGCCCAGTCGCCCTGGAAGCCGAGGGCGGTCGTGGTGCCGGCGGTGGGCGTGCCGAAGGGGTCGTAGGCGGTGGAGTCCGCCAGCGACGACAGGGTGCCGTCCGGGTCGAAGCCGCCGACGACGTCCCCGTGCTTGTCGAGCAGGGAGATCCGCTCGGCGGCGCCTCGCCCGGTCGAGAGCAGCTCGCCGCCGGGGCCGCGCCCGAAGGTCGTGGTGCCGTCGCCGACCGGCTCGCCACCGGGCCCCGCGTAGGTGAAGGCGCTGGTGCCGCGCGTGGCGAGCCGGTCGAGCGAGTCGTAGGTGTAGGTGGTGGTGCCCGCGCCGGTGAGGCGGTTAAAGGCGTCGAAGTCGTACGCGGTGACGGTGCCGGCGTCGGTCTTCGTGGCGAGCGTGCCCCTGGCGGTGTAGGTGTAGCTGTCGCCCCCGTCGGTGAGGCGGCGGTTGCGCTGGTCGAAGGTGGCGGTGCCGGCGCCGCTCCTGGTCCGGTTGCCGGCGGCGTCCCACTCGTAGGCGGTGCTCGCCGTGCCGTCCGACCAGGAGGTGAGGCGGCCCGCCTGGTCGTAGCCGTAGGTGCTGGTGCCCGCGCCCGCCAGGCCGGTGGTGGTCTTGGAGGTGGTCCTGTCGTTGTCGTCGTAGCCGTAGGTGGTGGAGGCGACGACCTGGCCGCCGCCGTTCTTCAGGGTGTCGGACGTGGTGCGCGCGAGGTCGTCGTACCCGAGCGCGCGGACCCGGCCGTCGCCGTAGTCCACCTCGCTCACCTGGCCGGAAAGGTCGTAACGCAGGGTCTGCGAGACACCGGTGAGCGCGTCGCGGACGCCGGTCAGCCGGCCCTTGGCGTAGGTGAAGGTGGCGGTGCCGGCGGCGTCGGTGCGGGTGGTGGGCCGGCCGTCGCCGTCGTAGCTCCAGGCGGCCTCGCCCGACGGGCCGTCGGACGAGACCAGCTCGCCGCGGTCGTCGTAGCCGTAGACGTCGGAGCCCGAGCGGGTCAGGCGCCCGGCCGCGTCGTAGCCGAACGTCCTGTCGGGGGTGGCCCTGGCGGCGCCGGTGCCGGTCTCGGTGAGCAGCCGCTGGTTCGCGTCGAAGGTGCGCCTGCGGACGACGCCGCCCGGCTCGGTGACGCTGACCGGGTTGCCCGCCGCGTCGTAGCCGGTGGTGAAGGTGCGGTCGGCGGCCGCCGGATGGGCGGTGGTGGCGGGTTCGATGGTGGATTCGGGCAGGCCGAGGGTGTTGTAGGTGTAGATCGTGCTGTTGCCGCGGCCGTCGGTGAAGCGGGTGAGGTTGCCCGCCGCGTCGTGGGCGAAGGCCGTGGTGATCGACGCGCTGCTGCTCACCGGCTCGACCTGCTTGACGAGCTGGTCGAGCGCGTCGTACGCGAACGCCGTGCGGTGCTGGAGCGGGTCGGCGACCTCGGTGAGGTTGCCCGCCGGGTCGTAGGCGAAGCCGCGGCTGCGCAGCTCGGTGCCGTCGGGCTTGAGGTCGGCCGCGGTGGTGAGCCGGCCGAGCGCGTCGTAGGTGAGCTTGGTGGTGCGGTTCAGGCCGTCGCTGGAGCGGACCTGGCGGCCCTGCCCGTCGTAGCCGTACTGGACGGCGACGCCCGCCGGGTCCGTGACCTTGGTCAGGGCGCCGGTGCCGTCGAACGCGCCGCGCGTCGTGGCGCCGCTCGGGGTGACGGCCGTCAGCTGCGAGCCGGCGTCGTCGTAGGTGTAGCGCGTGGTGTGGGCCGCCGGGACGGGGACGCGTTCGACGAGGGTGCTGGTGACCTGGCGGTCCAGGTCGTCGTAGGTGGCCTCGGTACGGGCGCCGTTCGGATCGACGACCGCCAGCGTCCGGCCGGTGCGCGTGTAGTCGTACTGCCACTCGGCCCGCTCGCCGCCGGTAGCGCCGGGCGTGTCGGCGACCTGGACGCGGCCCAGCCGGTCGTAGGTGTAGAGCGTCTCGTTCTGCCTCGGGTCCACGATCTTGTCCACCCGGCCCAGCGCGTCGTAGTGCAGCACCGTGGCAGGGGTCAGCGCCGTGCCGCCGCCCGGCGGCGCGTACGCCGGCGCGATCCGCTTGACTGGCCGGCCGAGCAGGTCGTACTCGGTCCTGGTGACGGCGCCGCGCTCGTCCTTGCTCGCCGTCTCCTCGTCGAAGGCGTTGTACCCGGTGACGGTCTCGGGCCGGACGGTGACCGGCGGCGCGCCGCCCTCCTCGGTCTGCACGGGCGGCAGGACGGTCCTGGTCGGGCGGCCCAGCTCGTCGCTGGCGTACGTGGTGGTGTAGGCGGTCTTGTCGGCGCCGGTCACGTTGCCGCGCGGATCGACAGCCGAGGTGAGCAGGTCGCGCTGGTCGTAGCCGTACCCGGTGACCAGCGACTTCGTGCCGTCCGACACGGTCTCGCGGACGAGCCGACCCGCCAAGTCGTAGGCGTAGTCCATCGTCTCGGCGGCCGTGGACGTGGGCCACGGGACGTTGGACGGGTTGCCGGTGCGGGCGACGCGGGTGACGTTCCCGCCGAGGTCGTAGGTGTAGGCGGTGCGCCGGTTCAGCTTGCCGGGGTCGAGGGTGGCGGTGGCGAGCCGGCCTACGGCGTCGTAGGTGTTCTCGGTGACGCGCAGGCCGTTGCCGGTGGTCTGCTTCGTGGGCCGGCCCGCGCCGTCGTACTCGGTGGCCGACAGCACGAGGTCGCGCTTGGTGCCGTCGGCGTCGCGGAAGTCCTTGAGGGTGGCGGACTTGAGCAGGTCGTCGGTGTAGTAGTCATAGACGGTGCGGCGGCCCATCGCGTCGGTGTCGCGGACGAGGCGGCCCGCGTAGTCGTAGGCGTACGACCGCAGCACGAGGTCGTCGCCCGCGCCCGGCGCGCCGTCGGGGTCGCCGTCGAAGTCGCGCAGCGTGACCGAGGCGAGCATGTTGCGTGCGGTGTAGGCGAACGCGTACTCGTTGTCGCCGGCGTCGGTCATCTCCACGACGTTGCCGAAGCGGTCGTAGCCGTAGGCGGTCTCGTTGCCGTAGGCGTCCACGACCTCGTCCAGGCGGTTGTGGTCGTCGTAGCCGTACGTGGTGGTGCGCGGCTCCCCACCGCCGATCTTGTCGATGACCTGGGTCCTGACGAGGTTGCCGTCGGCGTCGTAGCCGAGGTCCGTGCGCCGTTGCTGCTGGGCGCCGGTGACGGCGTCGGTGGTGGCCGGGTCGGTGACGCTGGTCAGGCTGGACCAGTCGTCATAGCCGTAGCCGGTCGTCACGCCCGCCGGGAAGCTGTCGGAGACCTCGGTGGTGCTCTTGAGGCGGCCGATCGCGTCGTAGGCGTACTTCGTGACCAGCCCGGACTGCTCGGTGACCTGCGCCAGGTCGCCGGCGGCCGTGTAGGCGTACCTCGTGACCGCGCCGCGCGGGTCGGTCATCGTGGCGACCAGATGGGCGGGCGTGGCGCCGCCGCCGACCGCCGCCTCGGCGCCGTTGGTGTAGGTGTACTTGAGCTGCCCGCCGCCGCTGGGGTTGGTCTGCGTCAGCAGGTTGCCCGGCGCGGTGTAGGCGTAGGTTGTCTTGTACCGGTCGTCGGCCGGGCCGGACGAACGGCCGTCGCGATACTCGACGGGCTGGTCGTTGCGGGGGTCGGCCGGGTCGGTGAGCGCCGGGTAGGTGTAGTAGGCGGTCTGGCAGGAGTCCTTGGCGCGGCAGGAGATGCGCCTGGTCAGGTTGCCCCGGCTGTCGTAGACCAGCTGCACGGCGTCGCCCTTCTCGTCCACGATCTTGGTCGGGAAGCCGCGGTCGTCGTAGTCGAAGGTGCGGATGCCCATGCCGTCGGCGTCGCGCCCGATGAAGTCGGGCTCCTGCCCCGGCGAGCCGGGCAGCGTCGTGCAGAACTGCGGGTCACCCGGGTCGGGGCTGGCGCACGTCACGGTGGGCGAGGGCGACGGGGACGGCGACGCCGGCCAGTCAGGACGGTCCTCCTCACGGGTGGCCAGGCCCAGCGGGATGCCCACGCGGACGACCTGGCCGGTGATCGCGTCCTGCTCGTACAGGTGGTGGCGGTCGGCCGGGTCGCGCAGCTCCACCGCGCGGCGCAGGTCGTCGTCGCCGCCGTAGACGACCGGCGTGCCCAGCTTCCAGGTGCCGCCTTGGGAGTCGGTGTAGGTGCTCACGCGGTCGGCCGCTGTGTCGTACTCGATCTCGGCGGCGACCTTCCCGCTCGGGAGCGTCACCGCGGCGAGCTGGTCGGCGGCGGCGAGGCCGGCCTTGTAGTGCGCGGTGACCTGGTCGGGGCCGAGCGGGTGCTGGTAGAGGGCGACCTCGTCGAGGGTGCCCGCGTAGAAGCGGCGCGGCGCGGTGCCCCAGCCGGGCCAGGAGCCGGGCGTGGTCGCGTACGCGGCGCCGAGCTGGTTGAACGTCAGCCCGAGGTGGTCGGGCGTCTGGTTCGCGAGCGTCGCGACCGCCTTGCCGTCCAGGTACAACGTCTGGGTCGAACCCATCGCCGACAGCACCGCGTGGTGCCACTTGCCGTCGTTCACCGCGACCGGCGACGCCATCGGCGCGATCGTCCCGCCGCTCCAGAACTGGCCGCGCAGCCTGCCGTCGGTGCCCGTGTACAACACCGGGACGCCCACGCCCGGCGTACCGTCCAGGGCCTTGTCCTGGTAGCCGAGCAGCGGCCCGCCCGGCCCGGTCGCCTGGTTCCTGAACCAGACCTCCACCGCGAGGTCGCGGCTCTTCTTCAGCGTGCCGTTCGGCAGCACGACCTGCGAGGCGGTGCCGTCGAACACCGCCGCCGTGTCACCCGTCCCCGCCGTCACACCGGGCTCGCCCAGCGTGACGTTCACGTACGTGCCGGCGTCCTTGCCGAGGTTGACCGCGACCTGGCTGGCTGATGAGTCGCCCTCGTCCTCCCCCAGCCGCCAGTACGACTCGGGCCGGCTGTCCATGACCGTGGTCCGGTAGTGCGAGCCGGGCGCGTACTCGTAGCCGGTGCAGCGGTCGCCGGGCCTGCACACCTTGGTGAGCTTGTCGCCGTCGTAGGTGTAGGCCCACGTCAGCGTCCTGCCGTCCACCGCGGCGGTGGAGACGGAGGCCACGTGCGCGCCCGACCAGGTGAAGGTGAGC
Source organism: Nonomuraea sp. CA-143628 (assembly GCF_050942315.1). Lineage (NCBI taxonomy): Bacteria > Bacillati > Actinomycetota > Actinomycetes > Streptosporangiales > Streptosporangiaceae > Nonomuraea > Nonomuraea sp. CA-143628. The sequence continues at coordinate 12,425,416 of NZ_CP192072.1, read as the reverse complement.
GCCCGGCCGCCGGGTCCCGTGGCCTTGGCCAGTCTGCCAGTCGTGCCGTCGTACGTCAGTGTGATCGCGTGACCGGCCGCGTCGGACATCCTGGTCAGCCGGCCGTTGATGAATTCGAAGGCGGACCCCGCCTTGTCGACCAGCTTGCCCTGCCCGTTGCCCAGGGTGAACGTGGCCTGCCGTCCCGGGGGCGAGCCGTAGCTGCCGTCCGGGTTGCGGCCGTAGCGGACCTGCTGCCCGTCGGGGTAGCCGATCACCACGTTGCCCGAACCGTCACCGTCCTCGGTGAGCTTCATGTCGAAGGGGGTGGACCAGCCGGCGCCGAACGGTGAGTCCCGCCGCGGGTCCAGACTGTTGTAGACGCGCTCCACGCTCAGGCTCGGGCCGACGGTGGCGACGGAGGCGTCTACGGCGGCGGTGGAGTAGTTGCCCGCCATCGGGTCGAACCCGCGCTCCCGGGCCTCCGCCAGCTTGGAGGTGATCTCCGGCTGCGGCACCGCGGTCTGCAGCATCACCCGCGGCGAGGGCACCTCGTTGCCGGTGTCCTTGACGAACACCCGCCACAGGTACGTCTTGGTCCACGATAGTCTGCCCGTGGGCACCGTCCAGGCGTGCTTGGGCATGTAGCCGGAGTCGAAGCAGCTCACCGCGGAGCCGTCCGCGGCCTTCTCGCAGACCTCGAACTTGTAGCTCAGCGACGAGGACGGCGGCGCGTCCAGGTCCACGGCCCTGGCCCAGAGCTGGGGCGTCAGCGTCGGCGCCTGGTAGCCGTTGAACGGGTACAGCTCCTGCAACACCGGGGCGATGTCGATGATCTTGATGATGAGGCGGGCCGGCGGCACGTACTCGTCGGTGAAGACCTTGCCGCCGGCCCGCACCATCGTGAAGTCCAGCTTGTACGTGCCCGGCTTGAGCGGCTTGATCTCGGCGTCCAGCCGCACCTTCCCGCCGCGCGGCACGGTGGCCGTCAGGTTCGCCGAGCGCTGCTGGGTGACCAGCTTGCCCTTGCTGTCGTAGGTCCGGTAGGCGAGGTAGTAGTCCCCCTGTGCCCAGGCGGCGGCGCCGGTGTTGGTCACAGTCATCTTGATCTTGCCCGGTTGCGCCTGAGTGACGGGCGGATTCGGCACGGGGCTGGTGATCGCGTACGAGGCGTTGTACGGGCTGTGCGTCACGTACAGGCGCGGCGGGTTGGCGGTGTCGTGGCCGGTGAACTTCTTGAGCCCCTTGCCGTCGGACGAGGCGTCGCGGATCGACAACCCGAAGTTCCGCGACGGATCGTCAACCCACTTCTGCACCAGGTCGCGGCCACCCTTGCCGAGGTCGAACAGCTCGCCCTTCTTCGGCGGGCAGCGCGAGGTGCTCGATCCGAACGCGATGTATCCGTGGTTGAAGGACTTGCGTACCAGCGCCTTGCCCACGCCCGGGCCCGGGTAGGTGGTCCTGCTCGACCAGGCCGCGGTCACCGGATGCACGGTCACCGGACGCGCCTGGCACGTCGCCGCCTCGTAGTTCACCATCCACAGGTAGGTTCCGAAGATCCGGTGGTACCTGAGCTCGTTCACCAGAGCCGGGAACGTCACGTACGCCGCCGACCTCGAACCGATCGTCAGCGTCTGCCCGCCACCCGTGGTGCCGCCGTCGCCGACCGACACGCTGTTGCCAGCCTTGCCGGTCTCCACCGACGGGTCCACCAGCACGGGGAAAACGCGATCGGGGTCCGCCAGCCAGGCGGGGTCCACGCTCACCCGCAACGCCGGGCTCCCGCCCGCCGACACCAGGCTGTAGGAGACCGCGGTCGAGGCTGCGGGGGTGGCCGCCGAGTCCGTCATGAACCCCGCGGGGACGCTTGCCCGCACCTGGCCGGCCTCGTCCACGAACTCCACCTGACCGGCGGTGATCCTGGCCGTCAGGCCCCGCAGGTCCAGGGGGAACACGAACGTGCGGGGCGCCTCGGCCGACCGCAGCACGATCGTCTCCTTCGCGCCGCCCGGGATCGACTCGACCTTCAAGTCGGTGTCCGGCCACACCTTCTCATAGGTGATCGCGCGTTCTCCGGTGGTACGTCCAGGCGCCGCCGCGCCGTCCTGAACGCCGTAGCCGACCTGGTGAGCGTCGTCCAGTCCGACGCTCACCAGCGGGCGGGCGTTACTGCGCGGCGCGAACCGGACGTCCACGGCGTCAGCCGCGTTCCGCCATCCCCGATCCGGGAGCCCGTCGCCGTCCCGCAGGCCGGCTTCCACGATCCTGCTGTCGATCGGCGCCCAGGTGCCGTCCGCGCGGCGGTAGTTGACCGGGCGGGCCGACACCTCGGTGGACTCGGTGCCGTCGGCGTTGGCGAACGTCCGGACATAAGCGTCGCGCCGCTCCGGGATCTCCCGGCTCGTCGCCGGGTCGAAGCCCGCGCCCTCCTCCGGCCCGGCGACCGGCGCGTCGCCCACCTCGGCCGTGTTCTGCTGCTGCGGCGCCCCGGTCTCGATCGCCGTCAGCGGATAGCGTGCCCGTAACGTGGCCGGCTGATGGTTGTTGTGCGTGGTTCCCACAGCCTGGCCGCCGGCGTCCCCGGCCGCGCCCCAGACCTGCTCCAGCCCGTGGACCTCGCGATGCCGCCACGCCTGCCACTCCGCCACCACCGCGGCGGCGCCGTAGTCGGCCGTGCTCATCAGCACGAGGGTCAACGCCAGCGCGCCCCCGCGGGTGAGGACGTGCCGATTCAGCCGGACCATGCACACCATCGACTGCCGAAGCCAGCGACTCATCACACGCACCCTTTTCGACAGGCACGATCAGCTCATCTGAAGTGGCATGCTATGCAGCCGGGGCGGTGGCCTTCGTCAATCCAGGGTGTGAATCCGCGTCGGCCTTTCGCCGTAGGTGGCACATGCGCCCGTAGGCCGGGAGTTGACCCCAGCGCGGCTCCGCCGCAATCGGCCCGGTCTCTTCTGGACGCGGACCGGTCGCGGAGGCACGACCCATCGGCGCCGGCCACCCCACGAGGCGGACGTCATCGAGGTGTGTCAGAGGAAATGGGCTCTTGAGTAGCCTATGGGAAGTGGTTACCTAGAGTGACTTCTGGGGCGGCAGATGAGGCCGGGGGGAGCGCGGGTTCCCAACGCCTGGTGGAGGTCATCGGTCTGGGCGAAGGCCAAAACGAGCTGTTCGCCTTCGACGACGTTGAAGTTGCCGGTGACGATGTAGGGCAAGGCCGCGGCTGCGAGGGTCATGATCGCCTGTTCGGCGGGGGATCTGGTCGCTGTAGCGTTTCAGGATGCGCTCGTGTGCGTCGATCATCAGTGGGTCGTCCTCGCCTTCCCCTGCGTTAAGCCAGGGATGGCGGCTGAGTTGCTCAGGGATCCGGGTCAGGCCGGTGACTGAGTGAAGGCCTTGGATTGTCGTCCATGAGGCCCAGTCTCGCAGCCTCGATCGCCCGGCCGATCGCCGACTTCAGCTGCCCGCCGGCCGACGCCGACATGCCTGCGGGCTGACCGCACTGCTGTTTCATAGGCGAGCACTCGTGACACCGCACGCGGCCCAACCAGGTCGAGAGCGAACGTCGTTTCAAGAGTCAGTGCAAACAGGTAGGTGCGCGAAACGCTCCCATGCCACGGTCCCCGTGGTCGCTAACCCTCACCGTTGATCCTGCTCCCCGTAGGCGAACTTCTGCGCTGCTCGCCAACGGGAGTGCTGTTGAGCTGTGTCATCAATTCTCGATTGGTCGCGCGAGCTGCGTCGAGGCAGTGATTTCCTCCTCGCTCGGGGTGGCTTCGGCACGCGCCCAATCGGTCAGCTCGGTGGCGGCCAGGACCCGCTCGCGATCGGCCAGCAGCCGGACATTGGCCACCGCTCTCTGGCGTGGCGGCGGGTCCAGCTCGAAGATCGTGCTCACCTGCTGGCAGCGTAGATCATTGGCGATCGTGTTCAGATAGGTGTAACGGGTGCGCAACTCCTGCTGAGCGCGCAGCTGGATTCCGGCCAGCAGTTCGGTGACCACGCTCGCCTCCAAGCCCCGCAGGTTGGCCACTCCGCTGAGAGCCACGCCCGGCTCGACGCGGCACCAGTGCTCGAAGTCCCGACGCGGTTCGGCCTTCACATCCTCGCGCCAGCGGACAGCGTGAATCCGGCACAGCCCTCCGTTGAAATGGGTCAGTCGCAGACAGGTCGCTACCTTGCAGCCGCCCAGGGGTGCCAGCGCGACCGTAGTGGGAAGTTGCAGGTAGCGGGCGATCGTCTCCGCAGTGACGTGGCCGAAGACGGCCCGGCATCCGCCCGCGTGAGACCCGCACAGATCGGTCTGGCGTGAAGAGATCGGCCTCGGGCAGCCGTTCACCTGGCAGACCCACTCGTCAATCAGCCACTTGTAGGTGCCGCCGCCCGTTTTCGGCGGCGGGTCGGCGATGAACGCCTCCCGGGTCATATCGCTGTGCGCGAGGCGCTTCTTGCAACCCGTGCAGAGTCCTCCATAAGTCGCTGCGTCGACCAGGCATTCGGGCACGATGCACTGCGCCCAGCCCAGTAGGGGGTGATCGCTCGGCGGCTGGAGCAACAGCTGGTCGGCGTCCCAGCCGATCGCAACCATGAACTCCTGGTCAAGGATTCCGGGCAGTTGATCGGCGACCCGTTCCGGCTCCAGCTGGTATTGCTCCAGCAGCATCGCTGTCGTGGCTCCGGCCCTCATCGGTCATCCCTCGGCCGAGAGACGCGCTCCACCGCAGCTCGCAGCCGCGCAGCGGCCGGATGCAGGTAAGGGCGGGTGGAGGCGAGGGTGGCGTGGCCGAGCAGGCTCTGCAGCTCATCCACCGAGCCGCCGGCGTCCAGGATGTTCCCGGCGAAGGCATGCCTCAGCATGTGCGGGGTCACCTTGCGGTCCAGCCCGCAACGCCTCGTCAACGCCGTCAGCAGCTCGTTCAACGCCTCCGGGGGCATCGGTGCCCCGAGCGGTTTCCGGAACAGGTTGGCCAGCACGAAGTCACAGTCGCGGGCCTCAGGGCACCGCTGCCGTTCCCACTCATGCGGCCACCAGCAGGGCGTCGGCAGGGACCGTCCGGGGATGCCGCGACTTGGCTCGCGCGCCGCGCGGTGCATCCTCGCGTGGTTGCACGTGCACGTGTTCACCACGCACTCGGCATCCCAGCCCGGTCGATTCCAGCGCCAGGTGCACATCGCTGCGTCGCAACGCCGCGGCCTCGCCCCGCCGCAGCCCGGCTCGGCCCATCAACAGCAGGATCAGCCGGTCGCGAGCCGAACCGCATGCCTTCAACAGTGCCAGCGCCTCATCGTCGCCGGCCCGGTCGATCTGCCGTTCCGGGACCGACAACCGATGCCGCGGACGCTCCAGCACGCGCAGGCGCCCGTCATCGCGCCGCGCCTCGACTGGAAACCATCGGTCGTCGCCGAGCTGATACAAGGCGGCCAACCCAGCGCTTGGGGCGTCCCCGACAGCCACGGCGTGCTTGACGAACTCCCGCACCGCCACCAGTACCGCCTTGATGCGTCGCGGTTGCCGCACCACCAACGAGGTCACCGTTGGGGCCGCTGGGCCGTCCGAGGCCGGGCCGGGTGCGTACCTCAGCCGCACCATGAAGCCGCCGAGACCTTCCATCGCCACCTGCCAGTCGCGCCCGGTCTGGCCGCACCACACCAGATACAGCGCCACCCCTGTCGCATACGCCTGGGTCGTGCTCTCCGCCCGCCCCATACCGAACCGGACGTGCTGCAAAAACCGATCCGCCGGCCCATGCACCTCCAAGCCGTCGTCGACCACCGTCCAGTACCGAACGCCAGACGGTAAACACACCGGGAACGCTCGCACGGACCACCTCCATCAGGAAGCGGCCAGCGTAAGCCGACAGCCCACACCAATGCGCCAACCCCTACAGAAGCTGTCGCGCACCCACATGAACATCACCCCCATGCGACAGTGCACGACGCTCAATCCACCCCCACAGAAGCCACGTTGTACTGGTGGCGCGTATCCACTTCACAGCATGGTGCCATTCACTGACAGAGCGACGTCGATGTTGCCGCGTGTGGCGTTGGAGTACGGGCACACCTGGTGCGCGGTGCGCACCAGACCGGCGGCCTGCGCCGGGTCCTCGATCGAGGGCAGCGTGACGTCCAATTCGACCCCGAGCTTGAACGTGCCGTTGGCGTTCGGGATCAGCATGACCTTGGAGTCCACCGCCGCGTCTCCAGCCTCCAACCCCTGCCGCTGTCCGAGCATCGTCAGGACGGCGGAGAAGCAGGCGGCATAACCGACCGCGAACAGTTGCTCCGGGTTTGTCCCATCACCATCGCCACCTAGTTCTTTCGGCTGGCGCAGGTTCACATCCAGCATTCCGTCGCTGGAGCGCCCGTGCCCGTGTACTCGGCCACCGGTCACCTGTGCCTGCGCGGTATAGAGCGGTTTCGTCATGTCAGAGTCCTTGTCGTCGTCTTCTCGATAGTGAATCTTAGACTTCAAAAACAGGAAGTCAATGCTTTAAGATCCGATCGTGATCGCTTCGCTGGAGGAACTATGACGAGACCTCGGGTCGGCTATCTGCTGCCGACACGTGACTGGGTCGTTCTGGGGGATCGCGAGCCGTCCGCGCTGGTCGAGCAGGCGCGGCTGGCCGAGGAACTCGGCTTCGACTCCGTCTGGGCGGGCGACAGCCCGGTGACCCGTCACCGCGCGGATCCGCTGATGCTCCTGTCCGCGGTGGCCGCCATGACGGAACGAGTGACGCTCGGCACGGCCGTACTCCTGCCCGCCTTGCGTCATCCGATCCTGCTGGCCCACCAACTCGCCACGCTGGACCGGATCGCCGACGGGCGCCTCATCGCCGGGATGGGCGCCGGATTCCCGCATCCGAACACCGAGGCACAGTTCGACGCGCTCGGCATCGCGTTCAAGCGCCGGGTCAGCCGTACGGAAGAGTCGATCGACGTGATGCGGCGACTGTGGGCCGGCGGTGCGGTGTCGTACCAGGGCACGCATTTCGACTTCCAAGATGTGGTGCTGGAACCCAAGCCCGCGCAGGCTGGGGGGCCGCCGATCTGGCTGGCGGGCAGCGGTGCGGCAGCGCTGCGGCGCGTGGGACGACTGGCCGATGGGTGGTTGCCGTATCCGCCGACAAGTGAGACGTACGCCCATGAATGGGGCGTGGTCCAGGAGGCGGCACGTCTGGGCGGTCGTGGGCCTGGTGAGGCGGCATCTGTGGTGGAGTCTGCCGTGGGTGAGGCGGACTCGCTGGTGGGGCCTGTTGCGGGTGAGGGAGCGCGCGTGATCACGCCTGCGCTGTTCGCGACGGTCTGTCTCGATGACGACCCTGAGCGGGCGCGAGGCCGTCTGCGGACCAGCCTTGAGCGTTACTACAACGCGCCGCTCGAGTTCATCGAGTCCATCCAGGCCGCGTTCGCCGGATCCGCCGCCGATGCGGTCGATTGGTTGAACGCGTACGCCTCGGCCGGGGTGCGGCACGTGGTGATCCGGTTCGCCGTCGATGACCATCGTGCGGCATTGGGGGAGTTCGCCGACCGGGTGCTGCCGCGACTTCGCACGGAGATCCGCCCATGACCACCTTTGTTCTGGTTTCCGGTGCTTGGCATGGTCCCTGGGCGTGGGATCGCGTCGTTCCCTTGCTCGAACGCGCGGGAGCGCGCACTGTCGTTCCTGACCTCGTGTACGGCCGTGATGTGGGGCTGCGTGATCACGTGGGACAGGTCGTCGCCGCAATCGATGCTGTCGAAGCCGAGACCGGCGCCGACACCAAGGGCGCCGGGGGCGAGGTCGAGGCCGAGAGCCGGCGCGAGATCGATGTCCGCTCTGGCGGCGGTGTTGTGCTGGTTGGGCACAGTTACGGGGGCTTGGTGGTACGGCAGGCAGCCGACCTCCGTCCCGAACGCGTTGACCACGTGATCATGGTGGAGGGCTGGGCCGGGACGAACGGGGACAGCCTGATCAGCCTTGCTCCCGAAGGGTTCGTGAAGTTCGTTCAGGCTTCGGCCAACGGCTGGCAGGTGCCCGCTCCCGCGCCGGCGCTCTTCGGCATCACCGATCCGGCCGACGCCGCGTGGCTTCAGGAGCGGTTGCGTCCGCAGCCGCTGCGTACCCTCACCGAAGGCACGCGCCTGACCGGGGCAGTCGATCGGATCCCTGGGACAGGGGTCTACTGCCGGCCGCAGACCTTTGGCTTCGACAGGTTCGCCGAGGCGGTCGGCTATCGAACCGTCGCGCTGGACGGGCCACATGATGTGCTGCTCACCGATCCGGGTGCTGTCACTTCCGTACTTCTGAGGGCTGGTGCCGGTGATTTCGTAGGGTGAGCGGGAGCTCTGATCGACGACGTACTCGACCGCGTCGCCCGCTCTTGAGCACCGTCATCACCTGGAGTTACCGGGCAAGGCCGTGGGCCTTTGAGCCACCCCCAACCCGCACGGTGACGTGGGTCGAGGCGGATGTGGCAGGCCGGCCCCTCGACCCGGCCAAGACGTGCTTCGAGAGCCGATCAGCCGACGACCACGTCCAGGAAGATCGGCTTCTTGGCGGACAGCAGCTGAGTCCCGGTCTCGTCGGTCATCTTCCAGTAGATCTTGCATCTGCCGGGGGAGTCCGATGCGCGGACGCGTACCGCGATGTCGACGGGTTCGCCCGGCTGGACCACGCGGATCTCGACCCGTTTGGGGGCGCGGCACGGGGTGTCGTTCAGCCGGGTGAGAAAGCGTCCCCGCCACGGGATGGTGCCGGTGTTCCTGATCCGCCAGATCTTCGTGAATTCCGTCCCCGTCTTCACCACCGTGCCGTCCGGATGGGTGACGTCCTGCTCGAAGGCGGAATCGTCGTAGGAGGAGGCAGTCTGAGCCGGGGTGGCCGACGTGGTGGGCTTGTTCTTTCCGGAGAGTGGGGCCAGCCAGATGAAGAGGGCGGCACCGGCGGTCGCGACCGCTGCGATCATGACCAGCCTTCTGACAAGGAGAGGCCGGCCTCGGCGTTCGAGGTGCTCCGCCTGCCCAGGGTAGGTCTGGTCGTGACCCGTACGGTCCTCGGTGGTCTCGCTACGTGCGGCGCTCGCGGCCTGCTCCCAGTGGGCTCGCCACTCGCGCCTGGCCTCCGCCGCCTCCTGCTTCAGCCGCTCGACGGCGAGGACCCGGACGAACTCCCACGTCGTCTCCCAGGTCGGGAGCACCTGCCCCCGGGCGGCGGCGGCCAGCGAGGACTTCGAGGCCGCCGCGCCCAAGCGGGTCGACATCTCCGCGTAGGACGGGTCGCCCGCCTCCGCCTTGAGCTCCGACAGTCGATACGCGAGGGCCGCCACCGGGCTCGCGGCCGGGTCCAGCCGGACCGGCTTTCGCCCAGGTCGCGATCCCATGCCCGTCGGCAGCGGGCCAGGCTCGTCCCCCTGCGAGCCTGATGTCCCTGGTAATTCCGGCATCTTCACCTGCCCTGTCCGGCGCCGTCATCCGGCCGTGCCGACGATTCCGGCATGGCCTGTGACACCTGAGAGCAAATGAGATTACCTGAATTGTCCGAATAAGTCCGGAATTCTGCGGTCTACTCGGGGGCGCTGTGGTCATTCACCCGCGCATGCCCGGAAGCCGTACTCCGCCGCGAAGGATCGCAGCGCCTTCTCGTTCTCGTCCGGCTCCAAGGACTGTTCCACCGCCTTCTTCGCCTCGCCCTCCCTGCCCGCGCGCATCGCCGTCTCCGCGCTTCCGCTGAGTTCACGCAGGCTCGCGGTAAGCGCCCTGGCGGGCGCGAAGAACCTCTCCCGCACCCGCGGGACGTCACCACCGGGCGGCGCGATCGCTTCTATCGCGGCGATGGTGCTGGTCATCGACTCCGACGCGCGGCGCAGTTCGTCCACCTCCTCGCGCAGGTTCGCGGGTGGCTCCTCGCGGAGATCCGACTGCCGGGACGCTTCCTCACACACCGCGTCTACGGCGGCGATGTACTGCCTTTTGATGTCCTCGTACGGTTTCTCCTCCGCCACCGAGACCGTCGCCCACAGCACGAAACCCAGGGCGGCCGACACGACCCCGCCGACGATCACGCGCCACGCCGGGACATGCCTTCTCTCAGGCGATCCCATCCGCCGCTCACTCCTTCGGAAGAAGACGCCCTTGACGCTCTCGCGAGCGCCAAGGGCCGAAGTCCGGCCGAGCTATGTCCCCGTCCCAGCCCGGGATCAACACCGGATCCGACGCTCCTGCGACCGCTTGTACAGGGTGGCCACTTCGCTGCCACGCAGGAGGGAGTAGAGATGCACCTTCGTCTGGTTCCGGTAGAGCTGGCTACCGCCGGAGCACTTCCACGAAGGTGTCGTCGTCACGGTGAACGCCGCTCTTCCCTTCTTCACCTCCGAGGTGGCCTTCGTCCGCCAGAAACCGAGCCCGCGATACTGCTGGAGGCTCGTCTTGACCACGGCCCGGCGGCCCCACTCGCCCTTCTCGCAGTGGACCTGCCTGCTGGTCGTGATGTAAGCGCCGCTCCTGTACGGGGTCTTTATCCGCTGCCAGCCCTTGCACCGGTCGTGGTAGCTGATCCCCAGGTACGACTTGGGCGACCAGCCCGGCGCGGCCAGGACGGCCGAGCTGTCCGAGGCAGCGGTGGCCCTCTGCCCCGCCTGCGCCGCCTGCGCCGACGCTGACGATCCTGCCACGAGCCCGGCCGTCAGCCCGACGACGAGAGCCGCTCCTGTAATCCCTTTTCGTCCGATCATCGGATCTCCTTTCAAAGAAATCCTCTGCACTTTCCGACTCGGGAGTCTCCGATCAACCGCGTATAGCGATTCAGCGGAATATCCGCACGCCTGTCAATGGCGCCGATAACGAACCCCGGAACTGGGAACGGCACCACTCTGACCGCCACTGCCCGGCTCCGGCAAGCGATCTGCCGTGTAAAGTCGTCCGAACATTGTCCAGAGCTATCAGGACAATCAAATTCGCAGGTCAGGAACCTGTGTAAGAGGTTCAACGCACCGGTGTAATTCTTCCCGGTCTTACACGATCGGCGCGCACGCCGGGCCCTACTTTGAGCCTCGCAGCAATTGCGGCATTAGGCAATTCAGGGTCAACGTAGTGCTCGGGAGAAGTCGGCCGGATATGGCCATGGTCACGTGTTTCGCTAGTCCGTATGGAGCAGGTCGGCATGGGGCTGGGGTCGTCTCCGTCCTCTCCCGACCGCCACTGCTCAGCCCCAAGCAGCAGTCCGGCTCCGGCCGCTCGGGCCGAAGAAGCCGTCCGGCTCCGTCCGCTCGGGCCGAAACCGTCCGGCTCCGCGAGCAGATCGTCGAGCTGCCGGAACAGCTGAGCGCGGCTGCGGACGTGCTGTCGCGGTTGCGCATCACCCGCGAGACGCACCTGGAGATGGCCGGCGACCTGGCCGAGACCCCTCTGACTGGGAAGTTCAGAAACAGGAAGCCCGAAGCTTAGAATGTTGAAGTGGACCAGCGATCGTACAACCAGTTCTGTGCCACTGCCCGGACCTTGGACATCGTGGGCGAGCGGTGGACGCTGCTACTCGTGCGCGAGTTGCTGACCGGGCCGAAGCGGTTCGGGGATCTGCAGCACAGCCTTCGCGGGCTGGGCACCGGGCTGCTGGCGGCTCGGATGAAGCATCTCGAGCGTGAGGGGCTGGTACGCAAGATCGTGCTGCCTGCGCCGGCGCGTACCCCTGCTTATGCCCTGACCGAGGCCGGTGAGGAGCTGGGGCCCGCGGTGCTGGCTCTGGCGCGGTGGGGCATGAAGTGGGCGATGGGGGAGCGCAAGGAAGGGGAGTCGTTCCAGGCCGGGTGGGCGGTGCTGGCGTTGCGGGTCGGCTTCGAGCCGGAGGCGGCGGTGGGGTTGCGGGCGGTGTACGAGTTCCGGGTTTCCGATGAGGTCTTTCATGCTCGGGTCGATGACGGGACGATCGAAACGATGCATGGGCCCGCTCAGCGGCCGGATGTCGTTATTGAGATGGATGACGATGTTCTGGTGGACATGGGGGCGGGGCAGGGGACGCTTGGCGATGCGATCAAGAGTGGAGCTGCGAGGGCTTTTGGGGATCTTGAGGCTTTGGGGAGGTTGCACGGGTTGTTCCGATTCCCTCAGCCGGAGGCTCGCACGTCGTAGCTCATAGCTCTTGTTAGAGCCGGTCCACTTCGACGACGGCTTCGGCGAACGGCTGCGGGGCCTCCTGCGGCACGTTGTGGCCGACTCCCCGCAGGGTCCGGTGTACGTACTTGCCGGTGAAGTGTTTGCGGTAAGAGGAGCCGTCGCCTGCGGGGGTGAAGGGGTCGCGTTCGCCGTCGAGGGTGATCGTGGGCAGGGAGATGGCGGGAGCCGCGGCCAGCCGCTTCTCGATGCCGTCGTACCTCGGGTCGCCCGCGGCCAGGCTCAGCCGCCAGCGGTAGTTGTGGATCACGATCGGCACCCAGTCCGGGTTCGTGAAGGACGCCGCCGTACGCTCGAACGTGGCGTCGTCGAACTTCCAGGCCGGGGAGACGTTCTCCCAGATGAGCCTGGCAAAATCGTGCCGGTACCGCTCGAGGCCGAGTCGGCCCCTCTCGGTGGCGAAGTAGTACTGATACCACCAGGCCAGTTCGGCCCGCGGCGGCAGGGGCTCCTTTTGCGCCTCGCGGTTGGTGATCAGGTAGCCGCTCACGGAGACCAGGGCCTTGCAGCGCTCGGGCCAGAGGGCGGCGATGATGTCGGCCGTACGCGATCCCCAGTCGAACCCGGCCAGGATCGGTTTCTCGATCTTGAGGGCGTCCATCAGAGCAATGATGTCGAGGGCGATCACCGACTGCTGGGCGTTCCGGAATGTCCGGTCCGAGAGGAAGCGGGTCGTGCCATGGCCCCGGAGGTAAGGGACTATCACTCGATAGCCCTCCTTTGCCAGCAGGGGTGTCACCTCGACAAAGCTCTGGATGTCGTACGGGAATCCGTGCAGCAGGACGACCGCTGGACCGGCGGCGGGACCGGCCTCCGCGTACCCGATGTTCAGGACGCCCGCCTTGATCTGCTTCACCGGCGTCTTCCGGTCATCGGGTACGACCGCCGAGGCCGATGCGGCCGGGAGGTTGGGCAGTGAAGCCGCGGCCGTTCCCGCGAGGAGCAGTTTGGAGAACGTTCGCCTATCCATATATTTCACCTTCTGGGAAACAATATGAACATGTATATGTACATAGAGTAACTGGGTCGGTCAGGAGGGAGTGCGCCGGGATTGCCACCCCCCTATCGGCCTCGCAAATGAACCAACTGCGCCTATCGACCGGAGGGCATGCTCGTAGCAGAGTGTGATCTTGAACGAGGCGTGAGGTGGGTGATGGCCCGAGTACGCTTAATGCCATGGCAGCTGGCGGTAGGGCATCGGGCAGGCCCGCGAAGAAGAAGGGCCCGTCCAAGGGCACCGGTGGGCAGGGACGCCGCGGGCTCGAGGGCAGGGGCTCCACCCCGCCTGCCGAGATGCGTCACTGGTACAAGGACAAGGCCCGTTCCGAGCGGATCGCCCGCGAAGAGCAAGGCGGACGGCGGCCCGCTCCGGCCCGGCAGCGACGCTCCGAGGACTCACCCGAATACATCGGCGGCCGAAACCCGGTGCTCGAAGCCTTGGTCGCCGGAGTGCCGGCCACCGCGCTGTATGTCGCGCAGCGCATCGAGAGCGACGACCGCGTACGCGACTCGATCAAGGTCGCGACGGAGCGGGGCATCGCGCTGCTCGAATCGACACGCGAGAAGCTGGACCGGCTCACCGAAGGCGCCGTTCACCAGGGGATCGCGCTGCAGATCCCGGCCTATGACTATGCGCACCCTTCTGAGCTGGTCGAATTGGCGCAGGACGCGGCAGAGGTTCCGTTGGTCGTGGCCCTCGACGGCGTCACCGACCCCCGCAACCTGGGCGCCATCGCGCGTTCGGCGACCGCTTTCGGGGCGCACGGGCTGCTGATCCCGTCGCGGCGTTCGGCCGGAGTGACGGGCGGGGCCTGGAAGACCTCCGCGGGCACGCTGGCCAACCTCCGCGTGGCGCGGGCGTCCAACCTCACGGCGGCGCTGCGGGAATACCGAGACGCCGGCCTGTTCGTGATCGGACTCGATGGCGAGGGCACCGCGGACATCGGCGACGTCGACCTGCTGAACGAGCCGCTGGTAGTCGTGGTGGGCTCCGAGGGCAAGGGACTGTCGCGGCTGGTGCGGGAGCAGTGTGACGTTGTGGCGCGGATTCCTATGAGGGCCGCCGCGGAGTCGTTGAACGCTGGGGTGGCGGCTGGGGTGGCGTTGTACGAGGTGGCTCGTCATCGGGGTCGCTGACCGTCTACACTGATAGGCCGCGCCGACGTAGCTCAATCGGCAGAGCATCTGTCTTGTAAACAGAAGGTCAGGGGTTCGATTCCCCTCGTCGGCTCTACAAGAGGAAGCCCCTGAACAGGCGTTATGCCGTCAGGGGCTTTCTGTTTGTCAGGACAATGTCGAGATCTTGCTAACACCCTTGCTAACACGGTGGCTCCCGGGTGGCTCCCAATCAGCCGTTGACGGCTTTGGCGAAGACGTCGGCGGCCGTGGCCGCCTGCTCGTGGATGACGTGGGCGTACACGCGGAGGGTGATGGCGGGATCGGCATGGCCGAGCCGGGCGGCGACGACGTGGACGGGTACGCCCGCCAGGAGCAGCGTGGTGGCGTGGATATGTCGGAGGTCGTGGAGACGGGCGTGTGGGAGCTGACCCCTTGGGTTCTGCTGGTTGTGGGCCTCGACGAGCTTGGGCATCAGGGAACTGGGCGTGTCGGGGAAGATCGGGTCTCCCCAGCCGGTCGTGAACACGTAGGCGTTGCCGCCCTTCCATGATTCGCCGAGCTTGAGACGGTCCTCGTCTTGGCGGGCGCGGTGGGCCTTGAGGATCTTGACGGTTCCGGCATCGAGGGACACCACGCGGGAACGGCCGCTCTTCGTGGTGCCCTCAACGCGCTGGCGGTCGATGACGGCGGCCGAGCCGGTGATGTGGATCTGTGGCTTGTCGAGGTCGACATCGGTCCAGCGGAGGTTGAGCAGCTCGCCACGGCGAGCGCCGGTGTAGGCGGCCAGGTGGAAGAAGGCGAACAGCCGGTGATCCCGCGCGGTGTCGAGGAATGCCCGGAGTTGTACGGGGGTCCAGACCATGCCGGGTTCGGTGGCCTGGACTCGCGGGAGCTTGGCCCGTTCAGCGGGGTTGTGGGGGAGTAGTTCGTCCACGAGCACGGCGTCAGTGAGCGCCTTCCGGAGCACTATATGCACGTGCTTGACGGTGTTGGGGGCCAGGGGGCCGCTCTTCCTGCCGCCGCTTGTCAGCAGCTCACGGTAGAGCTTGGTGATCGCCGACGCGCGCAGCGCCTGAAGCCGGACGGTGCCGATGCGCGGGTTGATGTAGAGGCGGATCATGTCTCGGTAGCCCTTGAGGGTGTGCGGCTTGATCTCGACCGCGTGGCCCTCAATCCACTCGGCGAGGTAGTCAGCGACCGTGATCGTGTTCCGGTCGATGTACTCGCCGCGACGGGCCTTCACGCGGGCCTCGTCGCGGGCTGCCTTGGCGTCGTCCTCTGTGGCGAAGCCGCTCACCCAGCGGGGCCGACTCTCACCGGTCTCGGGGTCCTTCACGCGGATCACGTAGGACCACGTGGTTCCGCGCTTCATTACACCGTCGCGGAGCTTGGGCGGCTTCTTCTTACGGGGGCGCTCGTCGGGAGTCGCTACGAGGGTCCTGGTCATGCGGCGGCCTCCTTGGTGGCGAGGTGGGTGATGTAGTCGGTGAGGGCTGAGACAGGGATGCGGCGAGAGCCGTCAATGCGGAGCGAGGCGACCGTGCCGGAGGCTATGAGCTGGTAGAGCTTGCTGCGTGAGATGGCCAGGGCTTCTGCGGCTTCGGGCACGGTGAGGAGGAGCCTGGTCATGGGCGGCTCGCTACGGGGGATTCCGGCACAGGCAGCGGAGTTCCTGTGAGAGCGGCGGCGAGGAGTTGGTCACCGGCGGAGTGGCCCTTGCCCGCGTACTCCCATTCGGAGATCACGAGGATGGTGTCCTCGTCGAAGAGAGGCAGACGTCCGGTGGTGATCTCGTGCTCGCGGGCGTGATCTTCGCGCGCGGCGCGGAGGGCGCCGAGGGTGGTGGAGTAGCGGCGGGAGCGGGTGGAGAAGTGTCCGCGGAAGCCGAGCATGTGTGCCCATTGGGTGAGGCGGAGGTCGGCCAGGTCCTCGATGGTTCCGAGGCGCATGCACTCGGCGATAAGACGCCGTGGGTGGTCCCGGAGGTTGTAGGCGTCGAGGTTGTCGAGGGGGTTGATGCGGCGGTCCAGGGTGCCGACGCACTCGGCCGCCTTGGTTGCATACTTGGCGATGTAGCCGGCGACCGCTTGTTCAGTGAGGTCACCGTCGAGGGTGATGGGGCGGACGTCGAGCTGGGTGCCCCACTTGAAGAGGCGGGCGGGCTGGTCGTCGATCGCAGGGACCAGGGCGCTGACGACGCGGGTGGCGTGCTGGACGGCGTCGGCCAGGGTGTCGGCGGTGGCCCAGGTCGGAGGCTCTGCGGTGGGGCCGCCGGGACCGTCGAGGCGGATGACGGCGTGGAAGTGGACGACGCCGCGTCGCTGGTATTCGGCGACTTTGGCGAAGGAAACGGTGAGGTGGTGGCGGAGGTCTTTGAGGGCCAGGCCGCCGTGTTTGGCGAGGTGGCGGCGTAGGGAGTCGGCGAAGCGTTTCCATAGCAGCGGGGCCAGGGCGTTGAACAGGACGGAGCCGGTGTAGTCGTAGCAGTCGGGGCACAGCGGTTCGCCGAGGCGGGGGTCGACCTTACTGTGCCGCTCCGTGCAGGACATGACGTGGCCGTGTGGACAGGTGGGGGCGTTGCGGCGTGCGTGGCAGGGCAGAGCCTTGCCGCCGTGCTCGTGCCGGGTGTGGACGGCGCCGAAGGACGGGGCGGTCAGGGTGACGAACAGCGTGGGGTGGCTGGTCACCGTGTCGGGGACGCCTTTGCCGCCGATTAGTCCGGCGCGGATGAGGTGGTAGGTGTCGGTGCGGTAGGTCTCGGCGCAGGCGGGGCAGCGGGAGGCGCGGCGGGTCTTGCACGGGACGCGCAGGATGCCATCAGGTTCGGTGCGGGTGGTGTAGCGGTGTAGAAGCTGTCCGGTGACCTGGTCGTAGTGCTCGACCTTGCCGCGCAAGTGGATGGGCTGTCGGCAGCCGCCTGTTTGGCGGATCTGGTTGGCCCAGCGGTCGTAGTCGGGGCGGTTGAGCCGGGCGATCATGCCCGCTTTTGCGTGCGCGGTGGCGTGGGTTGTGGGCAAGATGGAGACCTCCTTTCACTCGTTCGGGTGTTGGGATGGCCCCCGACCTGGCGTGTGTCTTGGCGGATGTACGGCCAGGCCGGGGGCGTTGCGCTAGGCGCCGTGGTTGTCGATGCCGTCGCAGTCGCGGCAGCGGTCGCGGTCGTTGTCGAGGCCGCTCCCGTTGCAGGTGCAGCAGCGGTAACGGACCATTTCGATCAAGGCCGGTCACCCCCTTTCGCGCGGCGTGGTGGTGAGGTAGATGCGCCAGTAGCAGGGATTGGCGCGGTTGGGGTAGAGCCGTGAGGCGGCGATGACGGTGAAGTGCAGGCGCAGGTGGAGCAGAGCGTCGATGACTTCGGTGCGGGTTCCTTCGAGGCGAATGCGCATGATCGTCTCTCCTGGTCAGGCGGCGGGTGCCGGGTCGGGCTGAATGCAGCCGTGGTAGCTGGATTCGGCGGCGTGGCGGGCGCGGGCGGCGGCAGAGATGGCCACGGCTCGGTATTCGACGGGGCCGAAGAAGACGGAGGTGGCGTAGTGGCCGTAGGGGGAGTCTTCGTAGTCGATGGGGGAGCCGATGCGGGCGGCGATCTGGTCGATCTCGGCACATTGGTCGGCGTCGCTGTCCTGGCGTGAGAAGTGGTGCAGGGTGAGGCTCGGGGACACGGGTAGGTCGGGGTGGTCTTCCAGGAAGGCGGCCAGGTCGAGCAGGCCGTTGATGAGGGCCCTGTGGTTGTTGGTCATGGGATGAGGTCTCCCTTCTGGTCAGGCGGTTCGTAGGGTGCGCAGCAGATCGGAGGCGAGCTGGTTGGACACGCCCAGGTGGGCGCGCAGGGCGTCGCGGGTGATCGGTCTTCCGTGTTTGGCGTGGTGTTCGTCGGCGACGCGGCGGGCGTAGTCGACGAGCGCGGGGGCGAGGTCGCCGTCCTGGTCGTCCTGACTGTCGTCCTCGGCCGGGTCGTCGTTCGGGACGAGTTCGGGGACCGGAGATGAAGCGAGGACGGGCGCGGACGATGCTGTCGAAGCCGTGGACGGTTCGGGGCGAGGATGAGCGGCGCGGCGTTCGAGCATTGAGATGGCGATGAGGAATGCTGCGGCGGGGGTGGCGGCGGTGATCCAGCCCCAGGCGGTCGGGGCGGCTTGCTGCAGGTTGGCGGCCAGGGACAGGACGATGCCGCCGGTCAGGACGAGGACGGGCCAGGAGATGGGGCCGCGCCGGTGCTTGCCGTGCTTGTTGTCGCGTTGGCGTTCGCGGGCGGCCATGACGCAGGTCAGGTCGATGCAGATGGCTACGGCCCAGGACATCCAGCCGGTCTGGCCGTGTTCGGTGGCGGTGTCGCGGATGTGGGTGAACGATCCGGCACCCGCGATGGCGGCCAGGACGAGGACCGGTCCGGTGTCGAGCAGCCAGCAGGCCAAGCGTCGCATCGTCGCACCCTCCTTTGCTGTGGTCAGGCGTTGGCGGGTTCGGGTAGGTGGGTGGTGATCTCGTCCCAGGACGGGGCGAGGTGGGCGTGGGTGCGGGCGGCGTGTTCGGCGGTGTGCTCGGTGACGTAGAAGGAGCGGGCGCGGTACCACTGGCCGTCTTGGCCGGTGACGATGGCGACGCCGGGTGTTTCGGCGGCGATAGCGCGGGCCGAGGCGAGGGCGGCGGGGTCGAGGTCGCCGAGCGTCATGGTGGCGGTCTCCGGATCGTTGACGCGGTGGCAGATGCGTCCGGAGCATTGGGCGCGCAGGGCGGTGACGCCGGGGCCGAGGTCGGAGCCGATGCGTTGGCCGCAGCAGAACAGGTAGATGCCGAACGCCCGGCCGAGTTGGGCGACGCGCAGCAGGGCGGTCGAGGTTTTGGCGATCTCGTCTTTCTCGGACTTGTCGGCCATCAGGTAGAGCTCGGCCAGTTCGTCGACCAGGACCACGACCGGCACTGGGCGCAGGGCGGGTGGGAGTTGCCAGATGTTGCGGGCGGCGGCCTGACGGCACAGGCCCATCCGGTCGATCATCAGGCCGACGAGGTCGCACAGCAGCGTGACCGACTCGGCGCGGTTGGTGGCCAGTGCCGACAGGCGCGGCGCGTAGGGGGTGAACTCCACGCCGCCCTTGAGGTCGAAGCCGACCAGCGCCACAGGCTGCGGGGCCAGGCCGACGATGAGCGCGTTGGCGAGGTTGGACTTGCCGGACTGGGTGGCGCCCGCGTTCAGCCAGTGCGGCACTGTCCGGAAGTCGATCACCCAGGGTCGGCCGGTCTCCAGACGGCCCACGGTCACCTTGAGCAGGTCCGGCGACGGTGGGAGCTCGTCGACCTTGACCAGTGGGTCACGCATGGTTGCCATCAGCACGACCCGGCCGGGCCGGGGCGAGGAGACCCGGACGGCGTGCACGCCCCAGGAGTGGGCGAGGCGTTCGGCGGCGTCGGCGTAGTCGCCGGGGGTCTGGCCTTCCAGGGTGTGCAGGGTGACGCGCCAGCCGTGCCGGGTGGGTAGCGGCAGCCAGATGAAGGGTTTGGTGTCGACGGCGACCCGTTGGAAGCGCCGCCGTACCTTGACGATGCCGGTGGAGGCGACCAGGCCGGGGACGGTGGTGAACCACCAGCGGTGCCGTTTCTTGGTCAGGGCGCAGCCGAGCGCGATGCGCCGCCAGGAGGCGCGGACCGCGACGGCGGTGAGCGGGAAGCCGAGCGCGAGCCAGAAGGACGGGTAGTGCCAGCGGCGCCAGGCCCACAGCCCGGCCGCCGTGGCGGCCAGGACTGCGAGCAGGACCAGCGCGTCAGACATCGGCGCTCTCCCGCGTTGGGAGCAGGGCCTGGGCGCGGTAGGCGATGCCCCACCGGCCGGAGATCTCCCACACGTAGCCGAGCAGGCCGACCGCGTTGACGGGGTCTCCGGCTTTGATGGGTGGCTCTCCGGTGATGCCGATCTTGACGAGTTCGATCCGGCCGAACTCGTCTTCGACCGACACGGTGACTTCGTAGACGGTGTTGCCGTTCTTGTCGGTCTTGATCTCACCGGTGTCCTTGTTGAGCACCCGCGGGCGCGGGGCCTTGACGCAGGTGATGGCGAGCTTGGTGGTGTCGACCGGGATCGGGACGGAACGCATGGGCTGTGACCTCCTTATTCGTCGTAGCCAACATAGTTAACCTAGTTGGCTCAGTTGTCAATGTTGGCGTGGCTGACTTGGTGTGGTGAGATGGAACGTGATGGTCAAGCACACCGGGCGGGCCGGTTACCTCCAGATCGCCGACGATCTCCGCGCTCAGATCCGCGGCGGATCCCTCGCGCCCGGAACCCCGCTGCCCTCCACGGCCCAGCTCGCCGAGCAGTACGACGCGTCCCTATCGGTGGTGAAGATGGCGGTCGGCATCCTGCGCAACGAGGGCCTGGTCATCGGCCAGCAGGGCAAGGGCGTATACGTCCGAGACGAAGCCGACGCACCGGCCGCCGGCGACTTGGCCGACGAGGTCGCCGAGCTACGCACTGCTGTGCAGGACCTCTCGGGACGGCTCGCACGAGTTGAGGAGCAGTTGGCTACGTCCACGACACGCCGTTCCGCACGTGGCAGCCGGTGACCTTGCGGGCCAGCGACGCCGACACCCCGTTGGCCTGACGGCGCAGGTTCATAGCCTTGTCCTCGCGGCGGATGCCGACCAGGACCGTGATGTAGCCGACGAACAGCGTCACGCCGAGCAGTCCGGCGAGGATCAGCGGGAGCCAGCTCACGTCCAGCTCACCCCCGCCGCCGCGATGCTGCGGGTGCCGTGCGGGGGACGGCGGGTCTCGGCCCGCCGCTGGTTGCGCCGGGTCCTGGCCCGCTGCTTCCTGCTCCAGCGCTCACGCGCCAGGCACTTGGAGCACTGCACCTGACCCTCGGCCAGGGCGTTACCGCACTCGCACGAGGGGGTCTCGTCCAGGAAGCTGATCATGTTCGTCATTGGGCATCTCCTCCTTCGGTTGGGGACCGTTGTGGCTTGTGCAACCGAGAATGCTGCGGAGAGTCAGGACGAGATCACTACACGACGGGACATGTTCAAGACGTCCGGCCTACGATGAGGCGGTCCCCGGACGTCCCCTTGGAGCAGGTGAGATGGCGAACGAACGGCTACGCGCAGCCCTTCTCCACAAAGGCGTGTCCATCGCCGATCTGGCCGAGGCGATCGAAGTCGACCCCAAGACCATCGAGCGGTGGATCACCAAGGGGCGCGAGCCGTACCGAAAACACCGCTTTGCCACGGCTTCGTACCTGGGTGTGGACGAGGCGTACCTGTGGCCCGACGCGCTCACCCGCGATCAGGTCGCCGCAGCCTCCCAAATTGAGGTCATCGCGATCTATCCACACCGGTGGGCCGTCCCCCGGGACATCTGGGGACGACTGTTCGCGGCGGCGTCGCAGGAGATCGGCGTCCTGGTCTACAGCGGCCTGTTCCTCGCCGACGACGGGGGCATGGTGCGGCTGTTCGCCGACAAGGCCCGAGCCGGGGTGAGAGTCCGGATCCTGCTCGGCGACCCTGACAGCGCCGAGGTCGCCCAGCGGGGCAGTGACGAGGGCGTTGGCGACAGCATGGCCGCGCAGATCCGCAGCGCTCTGGTCTTCTACCAGCCCATCAAGGGCATGGAGAACGTCGAGATCAGGCTGCACGACACGATCCTGTACAACTCGATCTACCGCGCCGACGACGAATACCTGATCAACATGCACGTGTACGGCACCCGCGCCGGCAACGCCCCCGTCCTGCATCTACGACGGGTAGCCGGCGGCGACATGGTCGCCACCTACGCCGAGAGCTACGACAAGGTGTGGGCCAAGGCCACCCCGATAGAGTCCTGAAACATGGCCCGGCGCATCGACTTCCACCACGACCCCAACGCACCCAAGGCCAACAGCCTGGTGCCGTCGGTGAACGTCATCGTCACCAACGACCACGAAGATCTGTTGATGATCCTGCGCTCCGACAACGACAACTGGGCACTTCCCGGCGGAGCCATCGACCTGGGCGAATCTCTGCCGCAGGCGGGCGTGCGGGAGACGCTGGAGGAGACCGGCATCACCTGTGAGATCACCGGCCTGGTCGGCACCTACACCGACCCCGGACACGTGATCCTCTACACCTCCAACAGCGAAGCCCGCCAAGAGTTCTCCATCGTCCTGGTCGGCCGCGCCATCTCCGGAACACCGACACCGAGCGCGGAATCCCGCCAGGTGCGGTGGATACCCCGCGAGGAGGCCCTGTCTCTGCCGATGGCCGAATCCATGCGCATGCGGATCGAGCACTACCTATCCGGCACCGGCCTGCCGCACATCGGATAGCGCCGCCTCCACCGCGCGAACCGACGACACGATGCACGGCGTCGCCGCAACGATCGACCGGCTCACCACATGCTCCCGGCCATAGCGGGAGTGGATCTCCGCCAGCCGGTCCCGCACATCCAGGTGCCGACCATTCGGGTCGGTAGTCATGTCGCAGTAGGTCAGTGCCTCGGCCAGCTCGGGCCTTTCCTGGTCGAACTCCGCCGCCAGGACATCGAACAGGTCACGCTGCCGCGCCTCATTGTCGGCACACGAGTGGTAGGCCACCAGCCGACACAACCGATCCTCGGCCCTCACCACATCACGCAGGTACCGGGCGCCGTCGAGCTGATGCATCCCGGTGTCCACCAGGTCGGGGGCGTACCCGATGTCATGCAGCAGCGAGGCGGCGATCAAGGTGTCCGTTTCCGGGCCGAGAATGCAGGTCAAGGTCTCGGCCTGCTCGGCGACTCCCTGGGTGTGTGCCCAGCGCCGGGGCAACTTGGTCTCCAGCAGGTCTTTGGCCAGGCTGTACGCCCAATCAACATCTCCCACGAGCCCCACGATAGGCACCCGGGACCGGGATAGATCTAGAGGGCGGGGTGAGACGTCCCAGGACGTCTCACCCCATACTGCTCTAGGACCGGACGAACCGGCCCCGGCCATGCTCGGCCACCATCAGGCCCTCACGCTCCAGCACGGACAACGCCTGCCGCACCGTGTTACGCGAGGCCGCGAAACGCCGCCTCAGCTCGGCCTCACTCGGCACGGCCGCGCCGCCAGCAAGCTGCCCGCCTTCGATCTGCCCACGCAGCTCAGCAGCGATCACCTGATACCGATACGGCACCGTCGGCCCGGCCCCGCACACCACCCGCCCCATGGACGGAACGGTGACCAGCAACCCCTCAGCCTCCAACAGAGCCATCCCCCGCCGCACCGTGTTACGCGCCACCCCGAACGTCCGGCACAACGACGCCTCAGAGGGCAGCACACTGCCCGGCGGGAATTCGCCGGTGACGATCCGCTCGCGAAGGCGGTCGGCGATCTGGGGGTAGACCCGCCCGCCGGTCAGCCACCGGCCCTCGGTCACCGGATCAGCCGCGGTAGGCATCGAGCATCTTGTTCAGGTCGATGCTGAGCTCGCCCTGCTCGCCCGCACGCCACCCGGCCCGTGCGGCCTGTTCGATCCGCTCCACAGCGGCCGGCATCTGCAGGAAGGACACCCGTTCGTCGTCCTGGTCGCCCCAGTAGAACCAGCAGAACGGCAGTTGCACGAACACCCGCCGCATCCTGCACCGGCTATCGGTCACATCCAGAGCCGGCCGCCCGTCCTCGGCCACGATCAGCACCACCGTGACCTCACGCATGGCCAACTGGCTGCCCAGCGCGGTCAGCAACCGCTCGGCGTACGCCCGCTGCTGCTCCTTGATGGTCTTGCTCGGCGGCATGCCCGTCCTCCTGACGCACTCGCTTCGGTGTACGTGTCGAGACTCCCTCTGGGGTCAGGGGCCGGAACACCGCAACTTGGGGACGTCTAGGGACGTCTGATGTTAACGTCGCAGCACACGACCGTTTCGCGAGACAAGCAGGCGGATCAGATGAACAACAACCTCCGCTACGCGCTGGCTACCGCCCGGCTCAACACCACCGACGTCGCCGCCGCACTCGCCGTCGACCCCAAGACCGTCGCCCGCTGGATCAACGGCCGCACACCCTACCCCCGCCACCGCTGGGCCATCGCCGACCTCCTCCACCTCGACGAGGCCGACCTATGGCCCGAACTCGCCCCACGACACCAAGCACTCACCGCAGGCGTAGAAGCCATCTACCCCCACCGCTGGGCCGTCCCCCGCACCGTCTGGCGTAACCACTTTCAAGAAGCCGCCGAGCAGATCGGCATCCTCGCCTACAGCGCACTCTTTCTCGCCGAAGACCGCGGACTCCTCGACATCCTCAGCACCCAAGCAGGCGCAGGCGTCAAAATCCGCATCCTCCTCGGCGACCCCGACAGCCCCGAAGTCGCAGCCCGCGGAACCGACGAAGGCATTGGCCCCGCGGTGATGGCCGCCCGAGCCAAGAACGCTCTCACGCTCTACCGGCCCCTGCTCGACGTCGACGGCGTCGAGATCCGCCATCACCGCACAGTGCTCTACAGCTCCATCTACCGAGCCGACGACGAACTCCTCGTCAACACCCACGCCTACGCCACACCAGCCGCCAACGCCCCCGTCATCCACCTACACCGCACCGACGACCAAGGCCCAGCCGACGTCTACCTCACCAGCTTCGAACGCACCTGGACCACAGCCCAGCCCTACCACAACCAGCACTGAGAGCCTGCTGACAAAGGCTTAGTGCCCGTGGACATGGGGGGCAGTAGAGGGCTGGCTCGATCAGGTTGCGACTGCATCACGCACACACGAAGGACAACAGGTCTGGCGGCCTACTGGATGCTCCAGCGATGCGGATGCGAGGGAACGGGGCAGGCGAAGACGTTCAGCTGACCCCACCTCCCCACGGTGACCTCGGTCGGCGTGGCGAACCGGTGCGTGGGCAGGTCCTGCTCCTCGATCGGCTTCCAGCTGCCGCTGCCGCCGTCCCACTCCCTGCTGTCGATGGTCAGCAGCAGGTCCATCGGTGCCCTGCAGGCCCGGCAGTCCATGGAAGACGGGTCGGTCACGTGCCACGACGCGAACCCTCCGACGCGCCAGCCCGGCGGAATGGACAGGTCGTACTGGTAGGCGGGCGCCTCGGGTGCGTCGTCGTCCACCGTCTCTTCGGCCTCCTCCTCGAGGGCTTCCTCCCGGGCGTCAATCCGGGCGCGCAGGTCCTCGGGCAGCAGTCCGGCGAACGGGTAGGTGGCCACTTGTTCCGGGTGCAGCACGCAGGGCTCCGGTACGTACCCCTCAAAGCCCACGACTGCTGGTCGGGGTGGCGCGGCCAGGACCTCGGCCACCTCGGAGGACCGGCGCCAGCGGAGGTCCAGTGACATGCCGTACCCGGTCGGTCCGTGCCGGTCGAACGGGCACCAGAACACCTGGAGCAGGTCGCACCCGTCCGGTCCCGCCAGCAGGTCGGGAAGGTCCCGCCGGTACAGCTGGGCGACGCCGATCATCGGCAGCGGATCGGTGTCGGCCACCCCGGCGACGCGATGCTTCCGCGACAGCTCCTCCAGGAGTGCCTGCTCTTCCGTCGTGGGGCCCGCGTCCGGGTGGCGGGCCCAGGCAGTAGTGAGGACCTGTCGCTCCCGATGGATGTCTGCGGGGCGCCGGCCGGTCCCGCGCTTGTGCGGCTCCGTGCACACCGGCCATGGCTCGTCCGCCGGCCATAGAAGGGGCCCGCCCACGGAACTGGACGACGCGTTCGGGCTGCCTGGCCGCGGGTGCAGCCGGGTAGTCGTGCCGCGGTAAGCGGCCAACTCCGGGAAGAGCAGCTCAACGTCGAGCGGGCGCGGTGGGGTGGTCCTCGTCACGGATGCGATCTTAGACAATACGTCAGCTGCTGGGAGCCCGCTCCCATTCGCGGGTCAATAGCCCGAACATGACCAAACCCGACCGTCTCCTGGCTCGAACTCCGACACCAAATCGCTTTGTCAGCAGGCTCTGAGACACTCACGAACAGCCACTACCGGATAGTACTGAAAGCAACTTATCTACACGTCATCAAGGCGTCGTCGCTGCGCTCCTCCGCGCCCGTCCAGCCCTCCCCGCGCGGGCGTGCGGCCCTGGGGGCCGGTCCCGCGCGGGGAGCTGCACGGGCCGGAAGCTCAGTCGACGCTGGACCAGGTAGTTACTCAGACGGTCTAGTCACCCGATCAGCAGATCGAACATCGCTACGGGTCAGGGCGCGCTACCGGCGGGGACTCCGCTCCGGGATGATCGCGGCAAACATGAGCGCGGTCGCGCGTAGCTGGGCTGGCCTAATCTTCCTGCCTACTACGTCCGGGCAGGGCCCGGTAGCCCCTTGACTCGCAGCAGTCTATGTGCACAAGACGGACGGGAAGATCGAGTCGTAGCGGCGGTATTACCCGCTGGAGAAGGGTTAGAACGCAGAGAACCTTGTCCTCCGCTGAGGATCCCGTTACGGTCAGAGGATGTCCTGGTGGGAAGCTGCGCTTTGGGGACTTACGGGCAGTCTTGCCGTTGAGGTGCTTGAGCTTTTGGCGCGAATGCGCCTTCCCGGCTGGTCATGGAAACGGCCCATTCCTCAGGGAATGGCTGCATATCTGACATCGGTTCTGATCCGTGGGTTGTTCGGGTCCCTGCTAGCAGCAACGGCAGTTGCTGGAGGTCAGGTGGCCGGACCGTTTGCAGCTCTCGGTCTTGGCGTCGCTGCGCCACTTGTTGTCGAAAAGCTTGCTCGGATCGTTCCTGCAGATAGCCAAGCGCCTACCTTGACCCGCATGGCAGAAGCTGAGGAGCAGGAGCTAAATGAGCTTGACAGGAGTCATTTCAGCGATCCCATAAGCACATTCCTTGGCGACTCGGACGGCGTTGAGCGTCGTCGATCTCCTCATGATGCATAGGGGGCTCGAATGTGGTCCTTTGTGGCGGCAGGGGCATTAGGTGCACTCGTTGGGCTTGCTGAGCTTGTAAGCAGATACAGAGATAAGCCAGGAGCTGTCTTCTCGATGCCGAGCGCCTGGCTCTACATACTGCTGAACGCTTCAGCAAGCGTTGTGGCTCTGCATCTGATTCAGGCTTACAACTGGCCGTCAGCTGACCTTCAAAGCCAGCCTGCAACACAAGTCATGATTGCTGGTACGGGGTCGATGGTACTTCTTCGAAGTTCATTGTTTAATCTCAAAGTAGATGCAAAGGTCGTTCCAATTGGACCGAGTGCTTTTCTGCTGCCTTTACTTGACGCGGCAGATCGAGGCGTTGATCGAGTGCGGGCGCGGAGTCGCTCGGAGGAGGTGACGCGAATAATGGCAGGCGTATCTTTTATGCAAGCCAAGGTTGCGCTTCCCGCCTTCTGTCTATCGCTAATGCAAAATGCACCTGCCGATGACCAGGAGAGACTGCGTCGCGCAGTAGACGCGCTGGAATCAAACAAGGAGATGACAGATGCTCAGAAGGCCAAAAACTTGGGCCTACTGATAATGAATTTTGCAGGTCCTGCAACACTTGAAGCAGCAATTAAAGCTCACGGCGAAGAGATCCTTTCGGAGATGCAACCCATGATGCCGGCCCCTGTTCGGACCAATAGCGAAGCGGGTGCAGGCTGAACTAGCGCCTATAGAGGCGTCTGGGCTCAAGCTGCATGCTCCGTAGGTGACCACCTAAGGGTCCTCCCAATTCGGGTAACTATCGGACCGTTCAAGGAACTGCTACTTGCGGCCTCCTTCAGAGCGTTGAGGTAGATCGAAGGGAGCGGCAATGTACGTGCGGAGTCCCCCGACTTTGGCTGGACGAACCGAAGACGTCCACGTACGCACTGGAGGGTCTGGATTACTTCCCAAGTGCCAGCCTCCAAGTCGACACCCTGCTACCGGAGGCCGAGAAGCTCACCCCGTCACAGCCCGAGACGTGGAGCGCGCCTAGACGATGATCATTGGATGCCTTTATGATCGCTTGGCTTGGGCGACGATGAGGCTGAACTGCTTCCGCTGTATAGGCCTGCGCTTTGGGTCGGCTCGACTGGTGGGTCGAGGCGCCGCAGTGTCAAAGACAACCACGCGCGGCAAGCGGTGCGGTAAGATCTATGGTCCTAAGCGTCTATACCTAGCTCTGCGAATACCGACCCCCTCTCTATTTGTAAGAGGTGTTCTTTGTGGAGATCTCTTCTAGCCCATACAACCACCTGCGCGTCGAGCTTGACATGCTTGAGCGTTATGGTAGCTATGAGGCTGCTGGCGAGGCGCTTTGGGGGGCGTCTAGGCAGTACGGCGCCGATCTTTTTTCACAAGACGGCGATGAAGTCGCCCTAGCCTTGAATGTTGGAGATGATTCCCGTGATCAGCGCCGACCGCTAGCAGTCTCCTGGGATCAGTATGAAGCTTGGCTTGCATCTGAGTGGCTAAATATACTTAAGTCGGATCCCGCTGAATTAGAAGTACAAAAGTTTCTTGAGCAGCATCCCTCACTACTTCCCGCTGCTGCAGATGATGTCGGCCGCGGGCATCATGGCGCTTGCTGGGATGCGGTCATAACTCAACCGCGCCTAAAGGGCTTGGGCGGGGACCGCCTTCCAGACTTTATGTGGGTAAAGCGCGACACGGCTACAGTGTATGTGATTCTCATTGAAATCGAAGCGCCTCGCAAGCCCTGGTTCACTGAAAATGGATGGGCAACCGCAGAGCTCAATCAGGCACTTGATCAACTATTGGACTGGAAGCTCTGGTTTTCCAATCCGGAGAATGCTCTCTTTTTTCGCCACGCTTACATACCTGCCGAACTTGGCTATCGGCGAATCGAGACGCAATATATCCTAATCTATGGCAGAGATTCAGAGTTCCGCCTTGGGCGAAGTCGTCATAAGCGGCCCGATCTCCTCAGGGCAAAGCGTAATTTGATGCCAAGGGATTCCGAGTTTTTCTACACGTTCGACCAGCTTCGTCCGGCGAAGGATGCGCAGAATGCCTGCTGCATCTCTGGCATGCGAGGGAACTTCTCGCTGCGGGGCGTCCCGCCCACGCTGGGTACTGGTGAGGCTACGCAGACCCTTGCGGCGGAGGTGTCGAATATCGAGGCGGCTATCTCTTCCACGCCTCTAATTTCGAACGAGAGGAAAGCCTACCTTGCTTATCGATGGAAACATTGGCGTGAGCAGGCTCTATTCGTCTCTGATGGAGTTGCGCCGGGAACCCTCTGGGAAAGTGGATATTTCGATGAATGAGGACGTCCGTGGGTAAGCTCGTCCCGTTCCGGCCTCAGATTGTAGTGTCCCTAGTTCAGAGCTAGCGGGCCATCGACCATGGCCATGGTGTAGCCGAACGCACCTTTTCGCGCCACGACAATTCACACTGTGCCTGCGGATGGGAAGTTTGTCTGATCGCGGACGCGGCCGATGAGAGGTAGGGTTATGAAGATCGGCTATTTCGGTTGTTACCGGCGCCCTGGGGCTGCGGCGATCACCGCGCCGTCTTGGTCAGCCGTGCAGGGCTATTGCTCTGCCCAAAAAGCGGAACAGGCTGCCGCGCCGCTGCCGGTGCTCGGGCCTGGCGGCCCTGCGCTCCGGGTCGGCTTGCCACTGAGCATGAGGGCTGAGGTCCCCTCTTGCCAATGGAGGTAACAATGGTCCTGGACGATCATGGACGCGGGTGGACAGTGTCCCAACATTGAGGGGGCGCTGAGCAGGCATCATGGTCTCCCTCGGACGGCCCTGGACGATCGTGTTCTCACTCGTAATGAGGTTGTCAGCGGACATCGGAACGATCGCTGACTTCGACCGTATCGGCCGAGCTACCTATTGATCTCTGTGGATCCCGTACTTCGATGGCGGTTGCGTCAGAACTATGCGAGATCAGAGGAACGGGTGTCCTGTCTCACCAGAACCAAGGCAGTCTGATCGACGATGAGGCATCATCGAAGTTGTGATGGATCCTGACGATCTCACGCGTTTCGGCGAGCTTGTCCAAGTCACGCGCGAACGAGGTGAGCTGCACCCCGCTGGACACGACCCCTCCACCCCAAGAGATCCGCGTCTGAAGGGTTGCAGGCCCCGCGTCTATCGCCTGTGCGGTACAGACATTGAGCTCTTCAGTATGGGTCAGCTCGCCACCGTCCTAAATCGTGAGGCCGGCACCATTCGCAAATGGGAACGCGACGGTGTTCTGCCTGCACCTCAGTTCCGCGCCCCCAGCCACGACCCACGCGGGACGCGCCGCCTGTACACCCGATCCCAGGTTCTAGCCATCCACGACCTCGCCAAAGAAGAAGGCATTCTTCAACCCCATGCCCGATCGATCAAGGACACCCGCTTCGTCGAACGAGTCCTGATCATGTTCCGCGAGTGCGCCGTGAACACCCAGAAGGATGTTGAACGGCACAACAGCAGTTGCCCTGCACGCGATCCAAAATGTTTACTCTCTGGTGTTGCTGGCAACGTCTTTTAGACGCTGTTTCGCGAGGACGGTATGAAGTAGCTCGGCTCTACGGAGTCGCCGACATCACCGGGAGACACCAACATACGGCGCGCCGCCCGCCGGTTTCGCGACTTGGTCCGTTGAGTCCCTGGTCAGTCGTGACGCCTTACGTAGCCTGATCGCCACGTGCGGGGTCACAGGGTTGAGCAGCAGCGCCAGTTCTCGACCGCAGCTCTCCACTGCACCCGGAGAGAAGTGGTTCGGGGCTCGACTCGATAGGGATGCTCAGGAAGATTCCCGCGCCGTCACCTAGGTAGCCACACGTCTCGAGAGCGCTAACCTGTCGGCTTCCGAGAATGGTCAAGCCTCCACATGCTGCATGGGGTCAATGGAGTAAACGCTAGATGTAGAAAGAGTGTCATGCTGCGTCGCGCTCAGATCGTGCTCTCGGTCCTCTTCATCGCGATGCTCGGCGTGGCGACCAATGTCGCCACCGGCGTTCTGCCGGCAGCGTGGGAGAGCAGACTGTGGGTGGCGTGGCCGCTGATGCTCGTGATCGTGATCGCCACGGCAGTGCTGGAAGTCGTACAGAAGGACGAGCGGCCTGCAGACTTTCCTTCGACGCAAGCGCGGACTGAGTTGATCCGCCGCGTACGGCGATTCTGGGTCACCGGCGTGTTGGAGAAGTCGCTCTACAACGAGGCACGGATCCAGCTAGAGTTGGTGGTCCGCGAGACGACCGACCGGCCATGGGATATAGCCGTCACTTGGACTAATGGCAGCCAGGAGTCGCTGCCGCCGGGTACGGACATGGCGGATGTGTTCGCGCGGATGGATCAGCGGATCGTCATCCTGGGCGCGCCGGGGGCGGGCAAGACGACTATGCTGCTCGAACTCGCAAAGAGCCTCCTGGAGACGGCCAAGGATGAGAGCAAGCCGGTCCCCGTTGTGCTGCCGCTCGCATCGTGGGCCCGTCACCAAAAGACGATTGCCGAATGGATAGTCGATGAGCTCGTCGAGAGTTACGGCATGCCACGGCAACTTGCGGCCGACTGGCTGCGTACGCACCATGTCCTCGCGCTCTTTGACGGGCTCGACGAGGTTGCGGCAGAGCACCGTCCGGCATGCGTGTCCCAACTGAACAAGTATCTGCGGGCTAATCCAACCAGCACGGCCATCTGCTGCCGCCAAGCCGAGTACACGGTCCTCGGTGAGGAGATCAGCGCGCATGGCATCGTGACGATCCAGCCGATGTCGGCCGAGCAGACCCAGCGCTTCCTTCAGGACGCCGGACCCGGGCTGGACGGACTGCGAGCAGCTCTGGCCGCCGATCCCGATCTGTGGCAGCTTGCCTCCTCGCCACTTCTGCTCAGCATCATGGCCCTCGCTTACCGGGACGGTCCCGAGTCACCTCCACCTGCCCAACAGGAGGGCCTGCGTCGCCGTCTGTACGCCCAGTACGTGAGAACGATGCTGCGCTGGCGCAAGAACCGGCACTATCCTCCTGAAAAGGCCCGACACTATCTCCATCTTCTCGCTTACCGGCTGCGAAGCGATCGGCAGACCGTGTTCTCGCTCGATTTGTTGGGGGCCGACTGGCTTCCTCAGGGCCTGCACCTGAGCAGATCCAGAGGCATCCTGTTGCTGGCAGTCATACCGTCATGCGCTCTCGTTTTCGCCGTCTCCTGGCTCCTTGCCACCATCACAACAGCAGCCATCGCCGCGGCCATTCTAGGGATCGCACTCATCACGCAGTTGCTCAGCCAGGACTACGAAAACAATGCCGGCATCTCGTGGCGCAGCCGAGAGAGCACAAGAGAGGTATGGCCGCCCAGAGATGTACCGCGGCGAGGAGATATCACCTCCAACTCTGTCATGAAGTCCCTGTACATGGCTGTCGGAGGTTTCATGGTGCACGGGCTTGGCGACAAACTTGCCGCGTCGGTGATCGCTCTGGCAGTTGGCGCGGCTCTCAGTCTGCAGGAGACTGCTCTCACGGGACCGGTTTACGCGATCGTGCTGCTCGCCTCGTACCTCCTGGTGTCCGGAGTGATTGACGGTTTCGTGAATGAGCTGGCCACGTCCAGCCGCACGATCACGGCGAGCCGAGAGGTGCCGAGTCCTGCGCTGCGCCCTCGTGTTCAACTCGCACTGCGCGTTGGGCTGGCCTGGAGCCTGATCACCGGATTTGTCGCAACCTACGTCGCCGGGGCTGCGCCCGCGAAATCTCTGCCTCCGGCTGTCTACGGGGTGCTCGTCGGCCTGGCGTTCTTCCTCTTGACATTCGTCTCAATAGGCGGAGGCCCACTGCTTGAACAATTAGTACTACGTTACGATCTCAATCGGTCCCGCCGCTTCCCATGGCCGTGTCTGCCGTTTCTCGACTTCATGACGGAGTGCCTCATCCTCCGCAAGGTCGGACCTGGTTACATCTTCGTCCACCGCGAGCTCCTTGACTTCCTTGCCGAACCGACAGCCTCCACCGATCTGGAAGTCGGCCATGGCTAGGTGGTGGCATACATCAAGTGGGTTGTGCCTTCAGGGTGCATGGCGTGGGCCATGCCGGTGTTGCCGTCGTGCCGACGGTGACTCTCACACTGCACAGACAGAAGAAGGCCTTGTTCGGCGGGGTAGGCGCGAGGACTCCGAGCGTTGCTCTGACTGTGGGTTGTTTTATGGTAGACGCGCCAGCGGAAGACGGAGCCGTCGACGGTGATGAGCCGTGAGCCTTTCGTTGGCATTGCTATACGGGCCTGGAAGTTCTGCTCCTTATCCGTCGCTGTTCCGTGAGAGCATCGGAAACAGCGAGAAGGGATGTGGGACGCCCGCAAGCGAAACCGCTGCTCAACGGCATAATTAAGCCGTCTCCACACGTAAGCCAGTTGTGGGTCGGAGATCACCCAGATCTGCGAGGGGTCACTTTGGCGTTCGCTGGTCAGTGGCCTGGATGCTTGATACATGAGCGTACCGATCAGTGACAGCGAACTGCATGAGATCGAGGACCGTGCCCATAGCGCGACACCTGGACCCTGGTATGTGCGGTTCCTTGACGATGACGCTGCCGCGAACCTGGTCGCCGTCAGCACCGTACCCGACGATGGCGAGGGCAGGCGTTGGCCAGAGTGGGAGGGCGGGGAGATGGTGGCTGCCACTTTGGTGCAGTTTCCGAGGCCCTATGTTGCAGGTCCTGATGATCGGTGGGATGAGAACGCGGCGTTCATAGCGCACGCACGGTCCGATGTCCCGCGCCTGGTAGCCGAGGTGCGTCGTCTACGAGCCCTGCTGGAGAACCAGCATCACGATGACGGCAGATCTTGCTAACGCTGTTGCTAACAACGGCTGCGGACGATTGCGGACGGTGAGGGACTGGCGACGGCGTCCAGGCGTTCGCGACCAGGCAAGGAGGAGTCCCCTGGACACCTGTGGACGGTCTCGAAGTGGCTTGTAAACAGAAGGTCAGGGGTTCGCTTCCCCTCGTCAACTCTCGCGTAGGAGGCCCTGAACGGGCGTTACGCCGCCAGGAGCTTCTGATTCGCCAGGACAATATTGAGATCTCGCTAGCCCGAACCGCGTTCGCTGCATGGCAGCCATCTAGCAATTGGGGTTCCCTTAGGGAACCTAGAGTGCTATCTTTCTCGGCGTCTCCTAAAGAAACCTCGAAAGGGATCCGATGACCTTCATTAGGCGCTTCGACCACGTCGGCATCACCGTCGCCGACCTCGACGCCGTGACGGCGTTCTTCGTCAATCTCGGTCTGGAGGCCAGTCCGAAGATGGCCGTCGAAGGCGAGTTCCTGGACACGGTGATCGGCATGACCGACGCCCGCACCGAGATCGTCATGCTGCGAGCGCCCGGCGGAGGCACGACGCTGGAGCTCTCGAGCTTTAGGCGGCCGGACCACCTCCCGGGTTCGCCTGCCGCGCCGGCCAACGAGCTGGGCCTGCGCAATGTCGCCTTCGAGGTGCGCGACCTGCGAGCCGCGGTCGACCACGCCGCAGTCGACGGCTACGGCCTGGTAGGAGGGATCGGCGAATACGAGGGCGTGTGGCGGATGGCCTACGTCCGCGGGCCCGAAGGAATCATCGTCTCGTTGGCTGAGCGCATCGAGAATAAGGAGACACCATGAGCACGACCGTGACAGATGAAGAGATTCGAGCTCTGGCCGCGACCGCGAAGACCTACAGCCTGGCGCTCCTTCAGTGAGGGCCGGAGCGGATCATGGACGGCGCGCATGCAATCGAACTCGAACACCAGCGACGCATGGTGTCGCTGCGCGCTGAGGGGGTGATCGCGATCCTGTGCCCAGTCGCCTCCGACACCGTGGCGGGCGGCGCGATCATGATTGTAGAAGCCGCGGAGAGTCGAGGACATCGGCGGCTGGCTCCTCAACAATCCGTTGGCGGCCGATCCGCGGCCTCTTTGGGCGCCATCGGGGGCGCGGTGGGGATGGCCCCTGTTGCCGCGCGCTGGTTGCCTTCGAGTAGGTGTAACGGCACCATCGGATATCAGGCGTAGCACCTCGTACCCCCGTGGTCTCCTTCTACGTTGTTGACGCCGACCGGCCTTCTCCGCGCGGACGGTGTCTACGGTGTCCTTTCGCGTTCTTCAGCAGGTCGGCTGCTTCGGTGCGGCCGAGTTCATGGGCGATAGTCAGGGGCGTATGTGATCTGACCGGGTACCGCAGTTGGTTGGGATCCTCGATACGCGTATGGGGGTCGCCGCCTGCTTCCACGAGGAGCCGCACGGCTTCGAGCGCGTCAGGGCCGACGCAGGTGACCGCGTCGTGGAGTGGGGTGCGGCCGTGCTCGTCGGTCGCATTGGGGTCGGCGCCTGCGGCGAGGAGGGCCTCGATGACGTCGGGCGCGATGTCGGGCCCGGACATGACGCGGAGGTAGGGGGCAAGAGCCAGGTGCAGGGGCGTAGTACCGGCGTTCAGCTCCCCGAAGTCGGGGCAGTGCCGTTGCGGGTGGCGGTATGTCCAGGGAATCCGGCAGGTCTCGTGGAGTGCCGCGCCTGGGGCGGCGCCGGCTTCAGCCAGAGCGTGCACGACGTCGGCGGAACGGCCGATGACGGCGAGGTGCATGGGGGTGAGCCCCGAGTCGTTCAGCGGGCCGAGGGCGGGTGTGCCGATAAGGGCCTCCCGGACGGCCGTGAGGTCTCCGAGCGCGCAGGCTCGCGGGAAGAGGTCCTCTGGGGACGGCGGTGGGACGGCCGTCAGGTCAGCGAGCATCGTCGACAGCGGATTCGGCTCGGGGAATTCCTCCTCGCCGTCGTCGTACCAGTCGTGGTCGATGACGTAGACCGGTGGGTCTCCCGTTCCGGCGTCGTTGAGATCCACCAGCCAGTAGAACTGGGTGCTGGTCATGCCTACGAAGAGCCACGCCCGCCCCCATGGTCCGTCCTCTTCGTCGACTTCGAGCAGCATCGGGAACTCGACCGGGCCGCTGTCGTCCTCGTCGAGCAGGACGTGGGCCTCGGGCCAGCCGATCGACAGCAAGGCTTGGACCTCGGCAGGGAGCCGCCGTTCGCCGACTGGCGTCGCGACGGTCCACCCGTCGCGGGGCGCGAAGTCGTCCGGCACCGCGCCTCGCAGTCGGCCCAGTTGACGCAGTACCTCGGGATGCAGCCCTCCGGGCGGACACCCCGCTGATGCGGCGGCGGCGGAACGCTGGGGTGTCGTGTCGTTCAAGGGCGCCTTCCTTCCAGGGTTGGCCCAGGCATTTTGCGGTCCCGGACCGGGAACACATGCCTGAATTGGAACGCGGCGGCACGAGGCCCTTTCTCGGCGGCGGGTGCCGCCAGGGGCCTGAACGCCCGCTCAGAACTGTCTGAATGCCTCGGTGATGGTGAACCTCACAGTGGAGCCAGGAGCATGAGCACCTCGTCGCGATCGCCGTGGTCGAAGCGGAGCGCATCCGGCCAGCGGCCGATCTCCTGCCAACCGAGCCGGTCGTAGAAGTCTTCGAGTCCTTCTCCGCCTCGCGCTTCGAGTCGGAGTTGTTCGAGGCCCAGTTCGTCACGAGCAACTTCACGAACACGGTGCATCAAAGCGGCGCCGATACCGCGGCCGCGGAAGTCGGGGTGGGTCTGAACCCGTTTGACCATGCCCCAGTGCGGGACGAGCCGGTCCCGGTATCGGCTCAGGCTCAGCCATCCAGCGAGGACACCGTCGAGTTTGGCGAGCAGGAGCCGGTTGTATTCGGGGTCAAGGTCTGCGATGAGCTGATCTGCGACAGGTCGCACGTCATCGATGCAGACCGGAGGAAACGCGAAGCCGACGGCTCCGCCGTTGTTCGCAACGGTCATCCAGCAGTTGACCAGTTCGCGAGTCACCTCGGGTGTCATGTCTTCCGGACGCTTGGCCTGAACGATCTCGACCAGGTCGCGTTCGATGCGGGTCGGCAGGGTCACGGGCTCCGTTTCCTCTACTGGGTGATGGGCTCGGTTCGTCCTGGTGGGGGCAGATTCACCGCTACGTCACGGCTTCACTCCTGTTCTGCTGGGTGCACAGAAGATCGAGTCGAGAGAATGCGCTGCCAGTAAGTGGAGAGGAATTGCCGGGCGATCTCCCGGTCCAATTTCAAGCTCGCGTGCTGGTCATGCCAGAGGCCCGTGAAGCCTCGTTGAAGGTCGTACGCGAATGTTCCCTGCTTGAGATTGAGCTCGACGGTCTTGTTGGGGAACGGGCCGAGCCACCCAGGCTTTCCGGCCAGATCCGCTTCGTTCCAGCGTGGCCCCAGAACGGGCCCGAGCGCCGCTATTGTTCTCTGTCTGTCGGGGGCCAATAGCGGCCGGTCGTTCACTACCGACATGTTTCCCTTGATGATGACGTTGTAGAGCATTTGAACGGTCTCGTCGAGAGTGGTACGCGACCACCCCTCGCCGACGCTCGTACGTTCGCCGCTACCGCCTTTCATACCGTCGGTTATCTTCATCGTACGGCCCTTGGCCATGTCGAACTCGCGGTCGAACTGGCCAACCCGTTTCTGGAAGAAGAAGGGATTCCTTCCGTCCTCGGCAAACTTTGCGAGCGCGAAGATGGCGTTCGCAGGAGTAGTGATCAGGACAATCCCGGTGGCCCACTTGACGTCATGCCACCGCTTGGCCGGGCTCTGCTTCCATTCTCTGCCCCTCAGGCTCGCATAGGGTGGGGCAGGCCAGGACCGAGCGGCGATACCCGCGCCGGTGCTGAGTGCGGCCATGCCGAAGCCCATTTCAGCGGCGTGCTTCCAATCCCAGCCGGCGCCGCTGGCCCATCCCGTGGTTGCCAGCACGGTTGAGCTCACCGCTCCGCCGACCATGATCCGGGAGAATGCCCGCTCCCATGTGGCCGACTCCATGGCCTCGGCCAGGCCGGTGAGCGCGGGTCCGCCTCGGCGCAGCAACGCGGGCAGCGCGCCGTGCGCACCGGCCATCAACCCGCCGGCGAGCGCTCCGTGCAACATATCCCGAACCAGCTTCCCGACATCGATGGTGCCGGTGGCGAACAACTGGTTGATCGCGCCCAGCCCGCCGGAGAACATCGCACCCAACGCTGCCTGACGGATGATCAGCAAAGTGATCCGCAGTACCTGGCCCTCTGTCCGGAGCAGCTTTTTCACCACGGCGTCGAGAAGCGGGCCAAGTCGGGGGGCCAGTAGCTTTGCGATGAGCATCAGTGCCACCACGAACGCCGCGGATGCCAGGAATCGCCATCTGGCCTCCACGATCGCGTCGTAGCCGATCTGGCCGCTGTCGGCGAGATGCGCGCACCGCCGCCGCAGGTCCGCCAGTTGCCCATTCTCGCCGTGCACCACCCGCGTGGTACGTCCGAATACAGCCGTGGCCAGCCCGGACCCGGCCCCGGTCACCCGCCCGGCCTGTCCGGCGACCTGCTCCCGGACGTCAGCGACCACGCGTCCCACCGTCGTCGCGGCATCCCGCAGCCGCGCCACACCGTCGAGATCACCATCCGGCCACGCGGACCCGACTCCCACAGATTCGAGGAACCAGATCGCCTGGCTCACGAAGTCAGGCGCTGGTGTGGTCGTCGGCAGACCGCTCGGGCTCAGCCTGGGCTGGTACACATCCGGATCCGTCAGCCATCCCGGGTACCCCTGCGCGTACGGGATCTCGGCGGTCGCCTCCGCGGCCTCGGCGTACCTGCCCCCGGCGATCATCCTGGCGTTCAAGTCCTCGGTCGCGGCATATCCGCACCCGGCGACGACCATCCCGGCCGCCATCGCGCGTAGCAGGTTCACCGCTCCGACCAGGTCTTTCAGCAGGTCGTCACGTAGTCGGGCGAACCCCGGCAGGCCCGCCTCGGGATCGCCCTCGAACAGCGCCCGGCCTAGATCGTCCTGACCGAAGGGGCGCTCATCCACCGCCCGGCAGAACTCGTCCACGCCCTCGGCCAGATCATCAGCGGCCTTCCGGACGCCTTTCCCCGCGCTGATCCAGCTCTCCGGGTCGAATACCAGTGTCCCCGCATGGGCCAGATCGTCGGCGGCGATGTTCCTGATCTTCATGATCTACAGCAACCGCTCGCAATCACTAACGGAGCATCTACGCCGACGCACGGCGGGGCCGCCTTCACTGTCGGCCGGCAAGGCTCGATGCAGTGGTGGTTGATGCGCGTTCGGCAACGTAGCACCCCCGCCGATGGCGAGCGTCTTGGGGACCAGACGAAGCCGCGAAATACGCCATTTATATAGCCAGTAAGATCACGAGTCAATGCCCACTGGTCCGTTCGCTACGTAGCCGTAGTCCTCACCCATATGACCGCCCCGACTGCCGGAAGTGCGGCCACACCGCCGACCTCGCGAGACGACGAGGCCGCATGCGCGGTGTGGAGACGGTTCCCCAGCCTGTCCCGCGTTCTTGCCAGGCTGCTGCGTCTGAGCATCGCCGAGCGATGCGCGCTGGGCGAGTGTAAACAGAAGTTCAGGGGTCTCTCGGGTTCTGCTTGTTGTGGGTCTCGATGAGCTTGGGCATCAGGAACTGGGCGGGGTAGAACCGATGCTCGGTGAGCGTCACTCAGGGCGGTGCGGTTTGCCCGGTCAGGCAGTGCTGCACGAGCGGTCCGAACCGGCTGACCAGTTCGTCGACGGACGATGACGCGATCGGTTCGATCCGTACGATGTAGCGCGCCACGGTGAGGCCCAAGAGTTGGACGTTGACCATGCCGGCCCGGAATGCGGCGTCAGGTGTGCCGAGCAGTGTCGCCACCCGGCTGGTGATTTCCCGGTCGATGTATTCGCGAATCAGTGTGTCGGACTGGTCGTTGGACTGGGCCGACCGGGTGAGCATCGCGAGCGGGGTGCGGCCTGATGCGTCGATGGTCTCCACGAGGGTCCGGATGATGCGCTCACCGATGCCGTGGATGCCGTCGGCGAAGATCGATTCGATGGCCGGCGGGAGCTGGGCGGACATCTCGACAGCGGCGGCGAACAGGCCCTGTTTGTTGCCGAAGAAGTAGAACACCATCGCTGAATCGACCCCCGCGGCGGCGGCGACCGCGCGCACTGTGGTGCCGCCGTAGCCGTGCTCGCGGAACAGTGCGCGTGCCGCGTCCAAGATCCGCTGCTTGCTCTCCGCGCCCGTTCGCCAGCGCCCGGGGCGAGCGGGGGAACTGTGTTCTGTCATGACCGGACCAGTCTATCGGGAGTTTCTTCATCATAGGTGGACTTTCGTGTCACGTCCCTCTAGCTTGAACTTCATCAGCGATGAAGAAAGGGGTCGCGATGAAGGTGATCGTGGTTGGCGCAGGTCTGGGTGGGTTGACCCTGGCACAGGGCTTACGTCGGGCGGGGATCGATGTCGTCGTGTACGAGCGAGACGGCGCGCGGGGACGTGCGCAGGGTGTCAGCCTGCATGTCGACGACCGAGGCGCCAATGCGCTGCGAGCGTGCCTGCCTTCGGCGCACGCCGCGATGGTTGAGGCCACGATGGGTGGGCCGCGCGAGCAGACGCTGACGTTATCCGAAGTGGATGGAGAGCTCACCATCGCGGGCGCTCAGCCGTCCGACGGCGTGGCGGGCCGGCCGCGGCCTGGGCGACAGGTTCATCGTCCGTTGCTGCGTGCGGTGCTGCTGACGGGGCTGGAGGACGTGGTTCGATTCGGGGCGGAGTTCACGCGGTTCGAGCAGGGAGCCGACGGCACGGTCCAGGTGTGGTTCGCCGACGGCCGCACGGACACGGCTGACGTGCTGGTCGGCGCGGACGGGATCGGTTCGGCGGTCCGCCGTCAGTACCTGCCGCACGCGCGGGTGGTCGATACGGGACGGCGCATGCTCATGGGCGCGACCGCGCTGCGGGCGATTGCCGATACCGGGCTGCCCGAGCTGATCGGCCACAGCCCCGCCAGTGTGCGGGTGGACGGCACGATGATGGTGCTGGGCGCGCTGCGGTTCACCGAGTCGCCGGTGGCCGCGCGGCAGCGGTGGCTGCCTGCCCTGTCCCTCAGTGCGGACGCCCCGGTCGAGGACTTCGCGATGTGGGCTTTACCGATCACGCGGGAGCAGCTGGGCTCGGCCGGGCCGCCGGCTGCGATGTGGCGCCAGGCCAAGGAGTTGGTCGTGAACCTGCCCTCGGCCCTGCGGTTGGTCGTCGCCGAGGCGTGGCCGGACATCACGGTCGCACTGCGCGGCGGGACGATCCCGCCGATACCCGCCTGGCCCGCCGGCCCGGTGACGGTCATCGGTGACGCCATCCACCTGGCCCCGGGCTTCGGCGGCAACTTGGCGATGCAGGATGCGCACCGCCTCTGCGAGGCCCTGGTCGAGGCGTATCGCGGCCGGCTTGACCTGATCGACGCGATCGAGGCGTACGAAGACACGATGCGCCGGGACAGCTTCTCCGCGCCTGCCGCGGCGAAGGCGGGCACATGAGTCTCAATGCCATGACCCAGAAGTCGTTGTCCCTGTTCGCCGCAGTGGGTGGTTGGCGCACGGTCGCCGAGGGATCCGCGTCCCGGGTGCTGTTCCTGATCGCCTACCTGGTGACCGATCAGGTGTCGACCTCCGCGCTGGTGGCGGTCGGTGGCGTGGTGGTGTTCGCCGTGGCCCGAGTATTCACCGACAGAAAGTACTGGCAGTCGGCGGTCGGGCTGGTTGTCGTGGGGGCCTCCGCGTCGCTGGCCGGGAGTACCGGACACGCGGTCGACTTCTACCTTCCGACCGTGCTCTGGCAGGCGGCTGGGGGTGCGGTGTTCCTGGTATCCATTCTCGTGCGGTGGCCCGTGATCGGGTTGGCGGTGGGGGCGGCACGGGGTGAACGGTTCGGCTGGCGGCGAGACCCTGCACGGCGACGGCGTTATCAAGTGTGTACGGCGGTCTTCCTGGCGAGGTACGTGATTGCCACAATGGTGCTGGTACCTCTGTACCTGGCCGGGAACGTGATTCCGCTCGGCATCGCCGCCACACTGCTGGGTGGTGCGCCCGCAATGGGCGTCTGCATCTATCTGTGCTGGCGGATCCTGCGCGCCCAAGCGGACCCGACAAACCCGGCCATGGCTGTCATTCAGCCTCGCGGGTGAAGGTGTGGCGCCCTGTGTCGAATCCGGCGGCCTGATGTCGGATGGTAGGCGGGGGAGACGACCCCGGTCCTGACTCCGCGCGCACCGGAGCGTCGCCCTCGGAGCCGGCCGCTACAGGTGCCTGTCGAGTAGGATGCGCCCGTTCTTGGTAAGCCGGACGTCGATGCTCCTGATTTGCTTCATGGTCAGCCCGGTCGTGCCGACGGGCATGGTCGTGGTGCCGGGCGACGCCATCCAGGTGGCCAGCTTGGTACTGCTGCCCAGAAGGTCGGTGACGTACATGGCGTACTCGAACGTCTTGGGCGGGGCCGGGTCGGCGGGCACGGCGTAACGGCAGGTCAACTCCACTCGAGTGCCCCAAGGTTCCTGAATGACGCGCACCTCGGCGGTGACAGGGCTGGGAATCGTCTGCAGCATCGGCAGGGCGGCCTCCTGCCGCTCGGGCGGGAGTGGGGACGCCTGCATCGGCAGGGTGGCCTCTTGCCGCTCGGGCAGGAGCTGGGACGCCATCACCCCGGCAAGGGCCGCCGCGATGGCGACCGCGGCGGTACGTATCCGGCCCAACCGCCGGGCCCGCCGGCTGGAGTGCATCAGCTCGGGGAGCAGACTCGCCGGCACCTCGGCAAGCGGGGGGTCGGCGTGCGGCGGGCGGAGGGCGCGGTCCGCCGGGACGGTCGAGAGGATGCCGGGTAGGCCGGCGAGCGAGGCGACCGCCTGCGAGCAGGCGGCGCATCCGCTCAAGTGCTCTTCGTACTCGAGTCGTTCGCGGGGTGACAGGGCTCCGATGACGTACGCCGCGTCCCATTCCGCGTACGGATCCGTTGAGGACATCAATGAGTGGTAACCCCCCTTTCCTGCAGCGCGAGTCGCAGGGCCCTGAGAGCGTAGTGCAGCCTCGACTTCACCGTGCCGGGCGGCAGGTCGAGCTCGTCGGCGAGTTCGGCGACGGATTCGCCGCCATAATAGGTGCGCACGATGACGGTTCTGTGGTTCTCCGACAGTTGCGCGAGAGCGTCGGTGACCAGCCAGGCGTCGAGTGTGGCGTCTATCTGGTCGGCGCTGGACGTTTCGGGGAGCCGGTCGGTGCCGACCTCCCGGCGTACCCGAGCGCTGCGGCTGTGGTCGATCACCACGTTCCTGGCCACGGTGTACAGCCAGGCGCGCGACGCCGTCTCACCCTTGTGGAAGACCTCCGGGCTCTTCCACGCTCGTAGCAGCGTTTCCTGGACGACGTCATGGGCGAACTGGTTGTCGCCGGTCAAGCGGACAACGAAGCGCCACAGCGCGGGCGCGTGCTCGTCGTACAGTGCCCGCAGGAGTGCCGCA
Organism: Nonomuraea sp. CA-143628; assembly: GCF_050942315.1. Lineage (NCBI taxonomy): Bacteria > Bacillati > Actinomycetota > Actinomycetes > Streptosporangiales > Streptosporangiaceae > Nonomuraea > Nonomuraea sp. CA-143628. The sequence goes on along the minus strand of NZ_CP192072.1, from coordinate 12,382,029 downwards.
TGCGCATCGGTCATGTCCACACCCATGTGAGAAGGGGGTTACTTTCCCGGGAAAACGGGCCTTCGCTTGCTCAGGAAGGCTTGCGTGCCCTCGCGCATGTCCTCACTGGTGAACGTGCGGCGGAAAGCGTGCGCCTCGATGTCGAGCGCGGCGTCGATCTCCCGGCCGCGCGAGTCGTTGACGGCCTCCTTGCACAACGCCACGGCGATCGGCGAGTTCGCTGAGACCAGCGCCAACGACTGGTACGCCGCCTCCAGCATCTCCTCCCTGGTCACGAACACCCGGTTGACCAGGCCGATCCGCAGGGCCTCCCCGGCATCGACGTTGCGGCCCGTGTAGATCATCTCCCGGGCCCGGCCGGGGGCGACGTGACGTTGCAGCCGCACGCATCCGCCGAAGGCGGGGATCAGCCCGAGCCGTACCTCTGGCTGGCCGAATACGGCGTCCGCCGTCGCGTAGATGTAGTCGCAGGCCATGGCCAGCTCACACCCGCCGCCGAGCGCGTACCCATTCACGCAAGCGATCACCGGGAACGGCGCCGCCTCGATCAGCCGGGTGACCTCCTGGCCCAGCCTGCCGAATTCCTCGCCCTCCTCCGGCGTCATCGCCGCCATCTCCCGGATGTCGGCACCGGCGACGAAGGCGCGTTCTCCCGAACCGGTGAGGATCATCCCGCGGAAGCCGGTCAGGCCGGTGAGGAAGCGTCGCAGCTCGGTGAGGGTCTGCCGGGACAGGGCGTTGAGCACGCCGGGCCTGTCAATGGCGAGCGTCACGATCTCACCCTTGTCGTCGACCGTCAGTGTTCGAAAAGCCATGGATCGTCCTCCAGAGATCACGCGCTGTCAGGTCAGGAATCCCAGATCGCTCCGTACGTGGGGACACCTCGCATCTCAAGTTGTTCGACGAGGTGCCATGTGGTCTTCTTGTTGGAGATACAGATGATCGCCTCGGCGTCGAACTCCACATACACCCGGTAGGCCAGGGCCAGAAGGTCGGGCTTGCCTTTGGCATCGGTGTCCCAGACGACCGCGTCCGGCTGTACGGCGAGGATCTCCTCCACCAGTTCGTCGCCGTATGTCGTGCGGGGGCGCCGTGTCGACCAGACCAGCCGCGACGGCGTGTCGCGCGACAGGAGGTGCGGCAGGCACGGGCCGATGCCGCTGCCCGTGGCCACCCAGACGACGCGCGCGAACAGCTTGTCGATGTTGCCGACGCCGGCCGTCGGTATGCCCTTGACCCACAGGTGAGAGGGACCGTCGTCGATCAGCGACCCCGTCCAGTCGCCGGCCCGCGAGACGGTGAGCCGGAAGCCGTTCCTGCCGGGGGCGGGCACATTGGCGAAGGAGTGCCACTCGATCAGCGGGTTACGGCTCACGGTGGTCGACGAGCCCGCGAACGGCGTGACTCCGTAGTCGAACCCGAGCAGGGCCACGTGCGACGACGGCCTGGAGATCCGGACAGGCACGCGCCGCAGGCGCAGCCACGGCAGCGCGACGCTGAGGGTGATGGCCGTGAGCGCCCAGAACGTCGCCTGGTGGGCCGCGGTCAGCAGCGCATGCGCCCAGAACAGGGCGAGTGCCGTCCAGCCGCCGAACCGATGCACGACCTCGAACACGTTGTGGAGCCGCGCCCGCAGCGAGGGCAGCGCGAAGACCACCATCGTGAGCAGCAGCGCCAGGATCGCGTACGTGAGCGTGAACAGCCCCGCGGAGACCTCGGCGGGGCGCACGGTCATCACCCCGGTGAGGAAGGCGAACCACAAGGTGGCCGCGACCGTCCCGCCCACGTGTAGTCCACCGAAATGGTAGACCTTGCCCAGAATGCGGCGGATGGCCAGCGGCCAGCGGACGGGGGCATCGGTGGCCACGTGAAAGAGCAGGTTGATGACGTACTGCTGGCGGATCAGCACGGCCAGGGTGACATTGGCGACCACCAGGAGGGACAGGGTGCTCGGGTCGGCCCACCAGCCGGCGGTGATCGCGTGGACGAGAAACCCTGTGTTGACGGCCAACACGACGGCGGCGAGCCGGTTGTAGTGCATGTAGCGCCGGCCACTGCCGAGGATCCTGATCGCCGAGCGCGGCGGAGGCAGTTCGAGCGCATCCGACAAGGAGCGCACGACCGTCATGCGACCACGTCGATCAGCGGGTCGATCAGGTCGGGCAGGGCGTTTTTGTCGACCTTGCCGCGGTCGGTCATCGGCAGCTCGTCCACGGCCACGACGCGGGAGGGCACACAGTAATACGGCAGCGACTGCTCGACGGACTTCCTCGCCGCCTCGACGTCCACGCTCGCCGGGCTGACGAAGCCGATCAGCTCGCCCTCGCGCAGGACCGTGGTGGCGCGGGCGCAGTCCGCGGTCAGCTCCAGTGCGCCGGTGACCGCGTCCAGCTCGACCCGGAAGCCTCTGACTTTCACCTGGTCGTCGGTGCGGCCGTGGTGTTCCAGCTCACCGTCCGGTGTCCAGCGGCCCAGGTCGCGAGTGCGGAACATCATGTGCCCGCCGCCACGGAAGGGATCGGGCCGGTACCTCTGCATGGTCACGACGTCGTTTCCAAGATAGCCCGCGGTCACGCAAGCGCCGCCCGCCCACATCTCGCCGATCTCGCCGATCGGGCATGGCCTGCCATTCTGGTCGAGGATGTAGACCGTGGTGTTGGGCAGCGGTCTGCCGATGGTCAGGACGTGGCGCCGCGGATCGTAGCGCTGAATCGTGTTGACGATGGTGACCTCGGTGGGTCCGCACGCGTTGTGGAAGGCGCTGAAGCGAGACCAGGTGTCCGCCAGATGCCGGGGGCAGCGCTCGCCCGCGACCGCGACCACCTTGACGTTGCGGCACCGAGAGGCGTCGAGGGAGCTCAAGATTCCCGGCGTGGCGATGACGACGTCGACGTCGCGTACGGTCTCCTCGATGTCGTCGCCGCGGATGACGAGCGTGGCGCCGTGCGACAGGGCTCCAAGGATCTCCCAAACCGCCATGTCGAAGGCGATGTTGAGGATCTGGGCCACCCTGGTGCCAGGGCCGATTCCCAGGGAGCCCGGCTCGTTCAGCAGGATGTTGCACAGGTTGGCGTGGGTCACGTTGACACCGTTGGGATGGCCGGTCGTCCCAGAGGTGAAGATGACCACCGCCACGTCGCCCGACCCGCCCGGGACTCGCGAGGACCACTCGCCCGAGCGCGGGACCTCGTCCACCGCGATGACCTCGTGACGATCGCCGGCGGGGATCCTCGGCGCCGAATCAGAGGACGTCAGGATCACCTTGACGGAGGCCGTGTCGACAATGTGGCGCAGGTGGACGGCCGGGGTGATGCGGACATCCTGCGGCACGTAGGCCGCGCCGACCTTCAAGATCGCGAGGATGCCCACGACCATGGGGATCGACCGTGTCATGAACAGGCCGACGCGGTCGCCGGGACGCACGCCACGGTGGGCGAGCGACGCGGCGAGGCGGTCGGCGTGGCGGTCGAGTTCCAGGTAGGTCATGCTCTCGCCGAGATGAGTGACGGCGGTCGCGGTCGGCGCGGCCTTGGCGTGGGCCTCGAAGGCGTGGTGAATGCGGTCGAACGCCGGGGCGGCCTCCGGGCCGGCGCCGAAACTCTGGAACAGGATCCGATCCGCAGAAGGAAGATCGACGAGAGCCGAGCGATTCAGACGCAGTGCCACTGGAAGTCTCCCGCTGAGTCGACGTGAGCTTGCTGTCCGCGTTTGGCTGATCTTCGAAACGATGTAGCCGCCGACCCGGTTCAACGATGGGGTGAACTTTTCGCAATCGATTCGCCCTGGCTGCGACGGGGTCTCGGTAACCACCCCGGCACCTGCCGGGTGTCACACCGCAGTTGCTCGGCATTGGCGATGTGAATGCCGCAATGGAGCGCCTGGTTCGAGTAGTCGATTCCGGTGGCGTCGTCGGCTCCGATGGAGACGTCGCCGACGCGCTTTAAGGTGGCCGGCGGATGGAGTCCTACCGCGAGCTTGGTACGGCGCCGCTGCCATTTCTCCGAGAGTGTTGCGGAGCTGTTGGCGGATCCCCAGGTCAGCCCGGTGTTGTTCTCGGCGATCGCCGCGCTGACTGTTGAGATAAACGAGACGAGGGGCAAGGTCAGGGGTTCGATTCCTCTCGTCGGCTCTGCAAGCTAAAGGCCCCTGAACAGGCATTACGCTGTCAGGGGCCTTGTGCTTTTCGATCTTCAGTCGGTGTCTTCGGGAGCTGTTTGCTCAGGAGAGCAGTGGAGATGGCCTCCTTTGCCGCCTTCCAATACGTGGGTGGTCACTTCGGTGTCGCTGTGGCCGAAGATGTCGCGGACGACCTGGAGCGGGACGAGGTCGGTCCACTGGCAGGGCTCCGACAGATCAGCCCATCACCCTGCGCCGGTCACGCTCCGGATGGACGAGTACGGCGAAGCAGAGCCCGCCGAGCGCCACCAGCGCGCCGAAGACGAGGAACACCTCGGCGTAGCCGCGCTGCTGGGTGTCGGCTATGTCGAGCAGCCAGCCGGTGAAGATCGGGCTGGTGACCCCGGCGAGCGATCCCAGCGCGACCAGCGCGGAGAGTGCGCGCGCCCGCTTGGCGACCGGGGTGATCTCGGCGAGCGAGGGGTTGGCGATGACATTGACGGTGGTCGACAGGCCGTACCCCAGAGTGAGGACCACGATGGCGAGAACCGGCGAGCTCACCCAGTAGAGCAGCATCAACATCAGCCCGGACGCGATGAGGCAGCAGCCGCCGAAGACGCCGCGGGCGAGGCGTGAGGGCACGCCCTTGCGGAGCAGCATGTCGGTGATCGGCCCGACGCAGAGCAGCGAGACGATGGCCATCGCGCTCGGCACGGTGAACAGCGTGCCGGCGGTGGTGGTGGAGAAGCCGAGCCCCTCGTGGAAGTAGGACGGCAGCCAGGTGAAGATGACCGCGGCCAGCGCGCCCTGGGTGAAGACGGCGGCGAAGCTGCCGATGAAGGTCCCGCTCAGTACGATCCGCCACCAGGAGACGGCCGGTCCCGAGCCTCCCTCGGTGACCGATGCAGTCGAGGTGACCGATGTGACCTTCGTGGCCGAGGCCTTCGTGTCCCCGTACGGCCCGAGCCGACCCCACGCGAGCCAGAGCCCGCTCCATACCAGCGCGAGCAGTCCCACCGTCACGAACGCCGCATGCCAGCCGAACTGGGCGATGATCAGCGCGACCAGCGGGACGAGGGCGAACTTGCCGATGGACGTCCCGCAGGTGATCAGCGCGGCGGGCAGGCCGCGTCGCTCGTTCGGGAACCAGGAGTAGGCGGCGACGTGCGACAGCGGCTGCGCGGGTCCCTCAGCCGCGCCGACCGCGACCCGGCTGAGATAGAGCATCGCGCCGCTGACCGCGAAGATCGCGGGTATCTGCCCAAGCGCCCACATCACCCCGCAGGCCAGCAGGACCCACCGGACGGAGAACCGGTCGGCGACGTAGCCCGCGATCAGGCAGGTAACGCCGAAGAGCAGATAGGAGGCGCCGGAAATAGAGCCGAACTCGGCCTTGCTCAGCCCGAGTTCCCGCATCAGTGGTTGCGCGGTCAGCCCGAGCAGCGCCTTGTCGAGGAAGACGACGGCGTGGCTGGCGACCACTATGCCGAGTACGGTCCAGGCACGCCTGGCGGAGACGTGGGGGAGTGCGGTGCCGGCGCTGAAGGCGAGACCGGGGTCCTGTGCGGACATGTTGGGACTACTTCCAGTTGAGATGGGGTGAATCAGGGAGACGGTGCGAGTTGGGCGCCGCCGCACACGTGCAGCACCTCGCCGGTGATGAACGCGGCCCGGTCGGAGGCGAGGAAGGAGACGGCGTTGGCCACGTCGTCCGGGGAGGCGAGGCGGCCGAGCGGGGTCATCGCGCGATGTCTGTCGAGGAAGGCGTCGAACTCCGCCTCGCTCCGCCCCGCCCGGGTGAACGGCGTGACCACCATGCTCGGCGCGACGGCGTTGACGGTGACGTTCAGCGGGGCGAGTTCGAGGGCGAGCGACCTGGTGAGCCCTACGACGCCGGCCTTGGAGGCGGTGTAGGCGAGCGGCCCGCCGCTGAGCCAGGTGCGGGAGGCGATGTTGACCACGCGGCCGCCGCCGGCTTGCTTCCACAGTGGTACCGCGGCCTGGCAGAGCAGCGCGGGGGCCCACAGGTTGACCTTCATCACCGGGTCCCATCCGGCCTCGGTGAGCGAGGCGAGGTCGGCTCGGCGGTTGAGCGCCGCGTTGTTGACCACGTGATCGAGCCGGCCGAAGCCATCGGCGACCCGCTCGACGGCCGCGCGGACGGAGTCGGGGTCGGCCACGTCCGCTCGCAGGCCCACCACGGGACGGCCGGTCTCCCTGGCCAGCAGATCGGCCTGGCGCGCCACACGGTCGCCGTCGATGTCGACGAGCACCACGTCGGCGCCGTCCTTGGCCAGCCGCGCTCCGATCGCCGCGCCGAGCGCGCCGGCCCCTCCTGTGACGAGCGCCACGGATTGCGTGTTCACGAAATGGTTCCCTTTCTGCCGTGCCCGAGCAGGAACTCGGCGTTGAAGCGCAGCGCGTCGACGGGGGTCCGGTCGGTGCTGAAGTCCTCGACGGATATCCAGCCCTCGTATCCGGCGCGGTCCAGCTCGGCCAGGAGTGCGGAGACGTCGAGTACGCCGTCGTCCATCGGCGTCCAGCGAGGTGTCCACACGCCGCCGCCGGCCGGTCGGTCGAAGGCCGCGTTCTTGACGTGGACGTGGGCGAGATAGGGGCCCAGGATGTCAAGGGCCATGCGGTGATCCTCGTACCCTTCGAGCACGAGGTTCCCCGCGTCGTAGATCACGCCGATGTACGCGGGATCGAACCGCGACACGAGACGCTCGGTGAGCGAGGCGCTCGGGCAGATGGTCCGCTGGTGCTGCTCGATGAGCGCCATGACGCCATACCGCTCGGCGAGCTCCGCCACTCGGGAGAAGAACTCCACCGCGGCGGCGAACTGCGCGCCGTACCGGCTGCTCCCATCCCGCCAAGGCGCGCGCAGCCTGATCCACGGCACGTCCGCGCCGGCGGCCAGCCGCAGTGCGGCCTTGGCCCCTCCGACGTCGCCGTGGTCGATGTAGACACCGAGCCCGATGACCTTCAGGCCGGCCGCACGCGTCTCTCGCGCCACCGCGGCGACCGCCGCCGGGTCCGGGGGTACGGTGCATCGGTTCCCGCGGAAGAAGCCGGGCGCGTCCCCAGGAGCTGGGAGGTCGCCCACTCGCCACTCCACCCCGGCGTACCCGGCCGCGGCTGCTGCGGCGATGCCCTGCGCCGGGGTCAGATCCGGCAGGCATATCGAGTAGACGCCGAGCTTCATCTCACATCCCGTCTGGCTGGCGTACACGCGAGCGAAATGCTCCCGTAATGGGAATTAGAGGATAAGTCTGTCTGTAATGTCCAAGTCCGCTCACGCACCCCCGTTATGCTCCGCATGCATAACCCATCCGACTGTAGCGACCTGGGCGGCGACATCATGGACGTGGAATTCCGGCATCTGCGCTACTTCATGGCGGTGGCGGAGCAGGGCTCGTTCAACCGGGCGGCGGCGGCCCTGCTGGTCTCCCAGCCATCCCTCAGCCGCCAGATCGGTCACCTCGAACGCCACCTCGGCCAGACGCTGTTCCACCGCACCCCGCAAGGGACCACGCTCACCCCGGAGGGTGTCGCACTCGTCGGTCACGCCCGCGAGCTGCTCGCGCTGCTGTCCGCGACGCCCGAGATCGTGGCGGGCCCGACGCGCCCCAGGGAACTGGTCAGCATCGGCGTGCCTCCCGGAGTTCTGGACACGTGGCTCGTCGACACCGCACGCGCGCTCCACGCCGAGCTTCCGCACTGCGAACCGGCCTACCGCGAGGCGGGCAGCAACGAACAGCTGCGCCTGCTCCGGCGCGGCAGCCTCGACATCGCCATCGTGCACCAGGCGCCGCCCGCCGATCATGTGTGCCGCCGGCTGTGGGCGGAACCGCTCGGCGCCGCCGTACGGCCGAGCCACCCGCTGGCCGCGCAGGACAGTTACGCGCTCGACGACCTCGACGGCCTCCGCGTTCTCGTCCACTCCCGTGACCAGGTGCCGACCCAGCAGGACAGCCTCATGGCGGCCGCGCTCGCCGCGGACATCCGGCCGCAGTGGCTCTTCACCCACTTCGTCCAGCACGCGCTCGCCTGTGCCGAGGCCGCGGAAGCCGACGCTGTCGTCGTCGGCTCGCACACCGCCGCCCGCCAGCTCCCCGAGTGGCCATGGCGCCCGCTGGCCGGGCTGTCCCTTCCCATGATCACTTGGGCGGTACGGCCGGCGCACACGCGGACGGTCGTCGAGCAGGTCGCGGCCGTCATCGCCGCGCAGGCGGCCGGCCTGTCCGGTGCGGACCAAGCCTGAGATCGCGACTGTTGAGACTGGGGAACAAGCCGGATTTGACGGTCCTTGAAAGTGCGTTGGCCAGCGACTACGGTCTGCGGATGGTCGCTTTGCAGGACATCCTCGCCGATGCGGCTAGCGGACATATGCCCCAGCCTGGGGCCGGCCCCACGATCGTCCCGCAGCCGTCCCCGCGTGACGCGGGAGTGATCGCCTTCACCGCGCACAATGTGATCTACGCCGACCTCGATGAGGACTGGATCAGATCCAGGCTTCCCGACGGAGACTTATCGGCGCCACTGAACCCGCTCTTCCTCAGGGAACTGGAGGAAGCCATGGGGCGCAGAGTCGGCAACATCGACATGCTCGCTGTGGCCGTCCCCTGTGTTGGTCCTCCGCCGATCGAACTGGTCGAGGTCACGGACGCGGCCCATCCTCGTGTCCGGCGCGCCCATCGCTATCGGGACGATGTACGCGTCTGGACCTGTCCAGGAGGTTTGCTGGTCATCGGACGAGGCGTCGCCGGTCGATGGGAGGTCGCGGTCGAGGTCGACTCTTCCAGCCGAGGGGGCGGTCTGGGCCGAACCCTCGCCCGCGCCGCCAGGCATCTCGTCACGCACCCCCTCTGGGCGCAAATCGCCCCAGGCAACGCGGCGAGCGTCCGGACATTCCTCGCCGCCGGCTACGTTCCGATCGGCGCGGAAGCGCTTCTCGTCCCACCCTCCTCATTCGGGCGGCACACTCCATGATCCGTTGGTTGATGGTGCTCTCAGGGACCTCAGGCACGGGCTAGTACGGTCAGGCGGGCGTCGGTACGGGGGCCGGGCGCCACTGTTCGGAGCCGAAGACCTCGTAGCGGATCCGCTCGTCCGGCACACCGCGGCGGTGCAAACCGGCCCGGACCATCTGCATGAACGGGACCGGACCGCACAGGTAGACATCCGCCTCGGGGTGCAGAGGGATCGCGTCGGTGTCGATGAAACCGGTGAAGGCGTCCGGCGCGTCCGGGAGCGTCTGCTCGTACCAGACGAGGTTGCGGAAGGACAGCAGCCGGGAGCCGTTGGCGATCATGTCGGCGCGTAGCGGGTGGCGTTCCACGCTGCGGTCGGCGTGCACGGCCGTGACGTCGCGGGTGGGCTGGGTGCGCGAAACGTGGTCCAGGATGGCGGCCATCGGGGTGATGCCGACGCCCGCGCTGACCAGGACCAACGGCGCATCGCTTGCGCGCAGGGTGAGCTCGCCGTACGGGTGGCTCAGCCGCAGGTGGTCGCCGATGCCCACATGGTCGTGCAGGAAGCCAGAGACCACGCCGTCCGGGGTGCCGTTGGCGCCGCGCACCCGGCGTACGGTGATCCGCAGCATGCCGGCGGCGGCCGCCTGCGAGAGGGAGTACTGGCGCAACTGACTGGTGCCGTCGGGCAGGTCGGCGGCGACGGTGACGTACTGGCCGGGCAGGAAGCCGGGGGCAGGGTCGCCGTCGGCCGGCGTGAGGATGAACGACGCCGTGTCGTGCGCCTCGATGATCTTGTTCGCCACGACGTACTCCCGCCACGGGGTGGCGCTGTTCACGTCGGCCTTGGCGTACAGGCGCGCCTCGTGGCCGATCAGCCGGGCGGCGAACAACCAGTACACCTCGTCCCAGGCGGCGGCGACCTCCGGGGTGACCGCGTCGCCGAGCACGGTGCCAACAGCGCCCAGAAGGTACTTGCCGACCACCGTGTACTGCTCCGGGCGGATGCCCAGGGCGCAGTGCCGCTGTGCGATGCGCTCCACGATGTGGTCGAAGACCGGGCCGTCCGGGCCGGCGCCGATCAGGTGCCCGGCGAAGGCGGCGACCGCACCGGCCAGCGCGTGCTTCTGCTCGCCGGTCGCCTGCGCGCTGCGGCTGAACAGGTTGAGCAGGTCAGGGTTCTCGCCGAGCATCGTGTCGTAGAAGACTCCCGAAATGGCGCCGAGGTGTTCGCCGACGACGGGGAGAGTCGCCTTGACGATCGGGAGACTGGTTGCGGAGAGCACTTGTTTCCTCCAGGTGCGGGGATGGATGGCGGATCAGCGACGGCCGAGGCTCAGCAGCACCTGCCGGGTCGGCGGCGCGGTCAGGTCCCCGACCGTGAGCGGGTCGAGGCTGGCGTAGAACGCCTCTTGCGCGCGGCGCAGGGCTCCGCGCAGCAGGCAGCCTCGGCTGAGCGGGCAGATCGGGTCGCCGTCGCAGTCGACGACCTCGGTCCCGCCCTCCAGTTCGCGTACGAGGCCGCCGATCGAGGCGGTGCGGGCCGTGGCGGCGAGGCGTACCCCGCCACTGCGACCACGGACGGTCTCCAGCAGGCCCAGGTGCTGCAGCCGCTGGACCACCTTGGCCAGGTGGTGCCGGGGCACGACGAGGGATTCGGCCAGCTCGTCGATGGTGAGCAGGTCGTCGCGGGTCGCGCTGAGCATGAGGATGCGGAGGCTGATGTCCGTGGAGCGGTTGAGGTACACAGGACGACTCTACTTAAACAGGAGTCTGAAAGTCCTCTTTTGTGAGCGACTTCACGGGGGTGAAACGATCGATCGTTAGGCTATGTCCATGGGCTGGAACTTAGAGGTAGCGGCGGTCAAGACCGACGAGCTGTTCATGGCGGTGCCGGACGTCTTCCTGGAGACGGAGACCACGATGGGGTTCGAGGACGCGACCTCCTTCTCGCGTTTCCCCAACCTGTGTGTGGCGCAGGTCGGCGACTGGGCCGTGACCATCGAGACCGGCCACAGGCTGTCCGGAAGCACCGACTACCTGGAGGAGAGATCGGCCGGGACCGAGCTGCATCTCGTACGGATCGACGATCAGGCCATCGCCCTGCACTTCGTGAACGGTCAACCGGTGGCGGAGGAGCGGAAACCCGATGGCGAGGACGGCGAGACGTGGGCGATGGGCGTCCTGTTCGACAGGACCGGCGTCAGCTTCGGTGGCCTGTGGGACGTGAAGTTCACGCTCTTCGAGGTCTGACAGTTCGTTCGAGCCGTGGGCGGTGGCCCCAGGTGGCCCAGCGCCAGAGCCACTCGACAGGGCCGTAGTGGTAACGGCGTAGCCAGAAGGTGGAGAACAGCCACTGGATGACGAGGATCGAGGCGGCGATCAGGATCACCGTGGTAGAGGGCCATTCGCGTGGCCTGCCGCCTATCAGGTGACCGGCCGCCAGGACGATGAGGGTGGCGGTCAGGTAGTTCGTCAGCGCCATGCGGCCGAGCGGGGTGAATACGGTCTGCAGCGCAGATCTGAGCGGTGTCCTGAGCAGTATCAGGATGAGACATACGTACACGCCCGCGAGGAGCAATCCGGCCACGACAGAAGCGAGCCGGACGACCGGGCTGTCCATGTCGCTGCCGGTTAACCACCTGGCCTGCACCCATAGGGCGGGTGCGGCCCCTGCCGCGAAGGCTGTCGCCAGGAGGGCGGGCACGCGGGCGGATCGGTCGATGCGGTCGATCACGCCGTACTGGACCAGTGTCGAGCCCAGCAGGAACAGGGCGGGAACCATCGCATAGAAGCCGCCGATGAGCAGAGATGTCGCGAGGAGCGCGGCGGAGAGGCCGGCTGTGGCCCAGCGTGGCAGCCAGGTCGAGGGCAGCAGGATCAGCAAACCGAGGATGGCGTACACGGTCAGGATTTCGCCCTGCCACAGGAGTACATAGTGCGCCAGGCCGATCGCGAGCAGCGTCAGAAGACGGCGCAGCAGGAGCAGCCGCGGGGAAGCGCCGCGTGCCGCGGCGGATTCCATGAGCAGCGCGAATCCGATGCCGAACAGCAAGGAGAAGATCGGGAAGAAGCGTTCGTGCACGAGCAGGTCCATCCATGCCACCCCGGTGACGATGTCACCAGCGCTGGCTATCGGCTGGATGTTAGCTAGCAGGATCCCGCACAGCGCGAAGCCGCGCAGCACGTCGAGTGCGGCGATCCGCGCCCGCCCTGAAGTCCGCCCTGACTCAACCAGGCTCTCAGCCGGCGACGTTGGAGGTGCGCTCTCTGACGACATGAAGCGATTTTTCGGCCCTGGCTCCGCTGCGTATATCGGCTGAAAGGCGTAATCAGCGTTGGGGCGATCGCACTTTTGGCTGATCTGGCGCGGGGAGGCCAGCTAGGCGTACTAAACCGACAGACCTGAGTTGATCTCGGCTACCGTCCGTGTCGAGTTCGGGGAAGCCAGTCGGCGTGTGCGGTCTTCAGTTGGTCGCGTTCCTCCTTGTCTGCGAGGTTTACGTCAGCGCCGCCGTCGTAGGGGTGGTAGAGGCGGCGTAGGTCGGTGTCCATGATGATGACGCTGTTGCACTTGTTGTCCGCGACGGCTCGCAGGAGAGGGTCGAGGCAGCCCGGCTGCCATCTTTGTCGGCCGATGTGTACGTGCGTCGTGCTACCCGGGCCGGGGTCCTCATCTTCACGGATCCTGGTCCACGGGCGGGAGCCGGGGTTCAGTGCATGCGCGTCGAAAGGGACCAGGTCGGTGACGCCTTCGTCCATGACGTAGGTGACGGTGGTGACGTACACCTCCTGGCCGGCGAACATCTCTGTCAGTACGGCGTTGTAGCGGTGAAGCACCGTGCGATACTCGGCCTCCGTCTCCGCGTATCGCTTGGAGTTCGGCAGGCTGTGGAAGCGTACCCAGCAATCCGGGTCGGACCGCAGTTCGTGGCCGACGGGCGGGCAGTCCGGCCAGCGGGATTGCCACCTGGCTGAAAGCTCCGGCAGAGCGGGGTCCGGCAATTCGCGGGCGGGCATGCGTCCTACCTTCGGGTCGCGGCGCGGCGGGGTCAGGTGTGAAGCAGTTCCGTGAGCGGCCCGCGCACATCGGCGGGATACAGGTTCAGCGGCTCGAACTCGTCAGCCCTCAGCCATCTGAGCTCAAAGGTGTTGTCCGGCCCGTGATCCAGAGCTTCCTCCCCGGCCAGCGACGGAACGCCGCTGACGTCACCTATGAGGAAGTAGAAGGCGGGCCGGCCATTGTGTGAGCTGGTGAAGAGCAGCCGGTCGATCTTCCCGGTGAGAGTCGTCTCCTCGTGGAGTTCGCGTACTGCCGCGGTCTCTGGCGACTCGCCATCCTCCACATGGCCCCCGGGGAGAACCGTGTAACGGTGACCAGGGCACGACGACCCCTCCCAGCCTGCGGCTTCGCACATGACGCACGGGATGCCGGGGCGGCGCATGAGGAAACGCTTGATGACCAGGACTCGGATACCGTCGGTGACCACGGCGACTGCTCGGGGGATCGACATGAATTTGATCATACGATTCGCCCCTGAGGTCGACCACGCCTTTATGCCTGCTGGGGTTCAGCGGGGGTTGCCGGACAAGTGGTGCACGTTGGGCGTGCGCCCATGGCGGGCGGGTGCCATCTCCCTGCGGCGGGCCGCCAAGATGGCCAGCACCGCCAGCAGCGCGGTCACGCCGGCCGACACCCCGAGCGCGATCCACGTGGCCGCGTCGGGGTGGATCAGTGACTGGCCGCGCAGCGCCTGCCACGCCGTGATGGCGAACAGCGCGGCGTAGCCCACGATGACGACCCCGGTCAGCTGGGCGCGGGCGCGTTCGCCGCGCAGCCAGCTGACCCGGGCCGCGAGGGCGGTGAGAACCAGCACCGCGAGGACGAACACCTGCATGGAGTGCAGGCTGATGAAGTGCGGAACGCGCAGGTCGCCGCCCACGGTGCTCCAGTTCGTGATCGGCATGCCGTCGCCGTCGGGCGCCCCCACCCCGTGGCCTCCGACCAGCGGGACCGGGTTCCCGTAGGCATCCTGGACCGTCCGGGGCGTCCTGTTGGCAGTCCCGACCATGAAGGACGCCAGCCCCATGCCCATGACGGCCAGCCCGATCCCGGCACGCAGGGCCCAGGTGAGCGCCGGTTCACCGATCCGCTGGAACAGCAGCATGATGGCGATGAGCAGGTTCGCCGCGAACAGCCCGACCACGCCTGTGGAGAAGACCAGCTGTCCGATCGTGTTGAAGGTGTCGGCGCCGGTGTTGAAGTGGCTGTAGGTGCCGCGGGCGGCCTGTACCGCGATGAAGCCGACGTCGATGATCCCGGCGACGGCCAACGCCGTTCCGAGGTTCCACATCGTGCGCTTCGCCTTGTGGAGCTTCGGCAACAGCCAGGCGAGGGTCGCGCCATGGATGACGAACGACACCCCGAACTTCAACGGCTTCACCCAGATCGATTGCTGCATGAGCTCGCGGCCGTCTGCGAGGAGGCCGAAGATCGCGACGACGATGAGCGCGGACATCGCCGTAACCATGATCATCAGCGGTCGATGCCACGACCGCACTTCGGTGAACGAGATCGATCGGGTCGATGCGTACGGTGTATTGAGTGTCATGCGTACAGAGTAGCTACGCATCGCATGAAAGCCGCACTATTCTGCGCTTAAGACAAATAAAGTGAACTAGTGCTATAGCCATTGAACTAGTACACTGCCTGCACGTAGCGAACCTCACCAAACGAATCGGGGGCACATGTCGTCGTCAACGCAGCGACCGGACCCGCCATACCGGCGGATCGTCGCGGAGATCCGCACTCGGATCCTGACCGGCGACCTGCGGCCCGGCGAGCGGATGCCGTCCATCCGGCAGATCGCCCAGCGATGGGGCGTCGCGGTCGCGACCGCGACCAAAGTGATGGCGACGCTCCGCGACGACGGGCTGGTCGAGACGAAGGTCGGCTCCGGCGCGGTGGTCAGCGCACGCGCGGCCCGGCAGCAGCCGACCGGCCCGAGCGCGTCACCGAAGCCGCGTCAGGGCGGCATCACCAGGCTGAACAGGAAGCAGGTTCTCCGCACCGCCATCGCGACCGCCGACGCCGAGGGGCTCGACGCCGTCTCCATGCGGCGACTCGCGGCCGAACTCGGCGTCGGTCCGATGTCGCTGTACCGGCACGTGGCGAACAAGGACGAACTGGTCACGCAGATGGTCGACGAAGCCTTCGGCGAACCTGATCTGCCCATCCCGGGGCCGGAGGGGTGGCGGGCCAAGCTCGAACTGATCTCCCGCAGTCAATGGGAGCTGTGCCGCCGACACCTCTGGCTGCCGAGGGCCATCTCGTTCACTCGCCCGTCGCTCGTCCCCAACATGATGGAGCACACAGAGTGGACCCTGCGCGCGCTCGACGGGCTCGGGCTGCCCGTGGCGACGGGGATCCAAGAGGCGCTCACGCTGCACACACTGGTCCTCACCATCGCTCTGTCCATGGCGGACGAGGTCGAAGCGGAGCAGGAGACCGGCGTGACGCTCGACCGGTGGTGGCTGGCCCAGCGGAAGCGCACCGACGAACTCCTCCACAGCGGACGCTTTCCGCTGCTGGCCGCGATTCCCGAGGAAGCGGCGTCGGACCTGAACGGACTGTTCGAGTACGCCCTCGCGCGCCATCTCGACGGTTTCGCCGTCTTGGTGGACGGGCGTTAAAGCCCACACAGCACGTGCATGGCCTCCCGCTCGATCCGCGAAAGGTCGTGGAGGATGGCGCCGGCCTGCTCAAGGTGCGCCGCGTCGCCGCTCTCTCCGGCCTTCGCGATCAGGTCGGCCACGCTCGTCCACAGCGCGGCGGCCTCGGCGTACAGCCGGTGACCGGTGCGCAGGCGGTCATCGTCGACGAGTTCGGCGCACTCGCCGAGGAAGTCACGGTAGAGGGCGCGGAACAGGGCGCCGCCGGTGCCGGCCTTCTCCATGAGTACGGCGGCTTGCGGCAGGTCGCGCTGCGGATCGTCCATGCGTAGCAGCCACTTGGGCACCTGGCTCGCGGCTTTTTCGATTCCGCGGTGGCCCAGGTTGGCGATGGGAGGGGCCAGGAAGGCGTCCGCGCAGGCTTTGATCGCGGGGATGATCTGGTCCTGCCAGGAGGGCGCGTGCGCCGGCAGGGTGATGGAGAACGAGCGGTTCCTGGCGGTCATCGGGCCGCGTTCGGCCCTCGCCGTGGCCAGGCTGTCCCGGCTCGTACGTACGGCCCCTCCCTGCTGCGCGGTGTCCACCAGGTAGGCATCGTGCTGGTCGTAGCCGTACATGGCGACGATGTGGCCGCCGAAGTGCACCTTGGACTGGAAGTAGGCCAGGTGGAAGGAGTCGAGCTGGAGACCGACTGGTCGACCGGCGTCGATCTGGGCGGCCACCTTCTCCCACGCCTTGCGTCCTGAGGTGGTCTCATCGACCGACAGCGTCAGCCCGAGCCTGGCAGCCAGGTTCCTGGTGAGTTCGAAGGGCTTGACGCGGCCGCCGAGGAAGGGGAACGGCATGCTTTTGCTGTCCCAGTAGATGAAGGACAGGCCCGAGCCGAGCCCGAACAGCATGGGCTCGGACAGATCAAGTCCCTCATGCCGCAGCAGCACTCCCATGGCCGTCGTCTCGCAGTGCTGCAGGCCACGGCCCTCGATGCCTGGCACGATGGTCATGTCGCTCTCCTCGGTGGTCGGGTGATCGGCGAAAGCAGCATGGGGCCTCCCACAGAGGAAGAGTCAAGCCGTCAACGCAAGAGACCGGGAGCGGTGGGCGCGCTGAACGTGCCCTCCCTGCGTACCGTGTGCCAGCGCAGCCGTACGCCCAGCACCGCGGTCGCCAATGACTGGATCACCACGAGGTACAACAGCTGGCGGTAGACGAACTGCTGCAAAGGGAGCACCCACAGGGCCGAGGCGCGCTCGCCGTCCAGGCGGAGCGCGTACCAGCCGGTCACCGCCTGCACCGCGACGAACCCGGCCCACACCGCGACCACCGGCAGGGGATCGCCCACGGCCGTGCTGTAGATCGCCATGAGGTCGACCACGGGTGCGAGCAGCGGCAGCAGCACCTGGAACAGCGCCAGGTAGCCGAGGCAGCGGCGGCCGAACGGGTCCTGGTCGAGCACGGCGCGTCGATGCTTCCACATCGCCTGCATGGTGCCGTAGCACCAGCGGTAGCGCTGCTTCCACAGCTGGCCGAGCGTGGTCGGGGCCTCGGTCCAGGCCAGGGCCTTCTCCTCGTAGACCACCCGCCATCCGGCCCGGCACAGTGCCATCGTGAGGTCGGTGTCCTCCGCCAGCGTGTCGGTGCTGACGCCGCCCAGGGCCACCAGTGCCGAGCGCCGGAACGCCCCGATCGCGCCCGGTACGGTCGCCATGCAGTCGAGCTGCTCGAAGGCACGCCGGTCGAGGTTGAACCCGATGACGTACTCGATGTGCTGCCAGCGCCCGATCATGCCGCGCCGGTTGCCGACCTTGGTGTTGCCGCTCACCGCGCCGACCGTGGGGTCGGAGAGCTGGCCTACCAGGTGGCCGATCGTCGCGGGTTCGAAGACGGTGTCGCCGTCCACCATGATGAGCAACTCGTGCCCGGCCGCCGCGATGCCCGTGTTGAGCGCCGCGGGTTTGCCGCCGTTGCGTTGCCGGATCACCCGTACGTTGGCCAATCCAAGCCCGGCGGCCAGGTCGGCGGTCGCGTCGGTCGAGCCGTCGTCGATGACGAGGATCTCCAACTGGCCCTGGTAGGCGGTGTCGGCCAGTGAGCGTACCGTCGCCTGGATCCCCGCCTCCTCGTTGTAGGCGGGCACGATCACCGTCACGGGCGGGGGCGCGGGCCACGCGGGCGCGCGCCCTCTTCGCCGCTTTCCACCTCTGGTACGGCGGGCATGCACCCACGCGAGTACGGCGAAGAAGAACAGTCGCGCCAGTGTGAGCGCGCCCGCGGCGACGAGCACCCACGACAGCGCGTCGGTGAACCATCCGGACGCGCGCTGGGCCACGTTCAACGCCGAGCCGACGAACCGGTCCACTCCGCCGGCCTGCTGCTGTGCCGGTGGCATGCCGAGGGCTTTGGTCACCGTGACCGCCCGGTAGCCCTTGCCCGCGATCTCCTTCAGGACCAGATCGACGGCCTCGACGGTCTGCCGTCTGTCGCCACCCGAGTCGTGCATCATGACGATCGCGCCCCGGCCCCCGGCCGGAAGTGACGAGGCCACGATCTTCGGCGTGCCGGGGCGGCTCCAGTCCTTGGTGTCGAGATCCGTCAGCGTGACGAGGTACCCCTCGGTGGCCAGCGCCTTCATGCTCTCCCACTGCGGGCCCGTGATCGCTTCGGGAGTGGAGGAGTACGGCGGGCGGACCAGAGCGGTGTGCAGCCCGGTCGCTCCCGCCAGGGCCTTCTGCGTCAGAGACAGCTCCAGCCTGAGCCGCCAGCCGGGAACAGCCGCCAGCTCGGCGTGCGTGTAGGTATGGCTGCCCAGCTCATGACCTTCCGCGATGATCCGCCGAGCCAGTTCGGGGTATTGCGCGACCTTCGAGCCGACGACGAAGAACGTCGCCTTGGCACCGTGCTTCTTCAGGGCGTCGAGCACCGCCGGCGTCCAGGCGGGATCCGGGCCGTCATCGAAGGTGAGAGCGATCGTCTTGTTCGGCAGGTGCGCGCTGGAGGGCTCGCTGCCGGTGAGGTTCAGCACGGGTCCGCCGCGCCGCATCTCCGCCAGCTGCGGGGAAGGGTGGTCGGTGGCGGGCGGAGCGGCGCGCGTCTCGCCGACGACGTTGGTCACGTACCCGTTGAGTACGAGGGCGCCGGCCGCCAGCAGCATGCCGATGGCCAGCAGGAACCAGTGGCCCCTCGGGTCGGCCCGTTTGGCGGAAGATGGCGCGGCCGGTCGGTCCTGCTCAGCCTGGACCGAAGCGGGATCCTGCCAGGCGGCGACCACCGGGCGCGGCCAGACCTGCTTGTCGGGGTCGGCCAGGCCGCTCACTTCTTCGGCCCCTTGGCCCGGTCCGGGTTGAGCCCTGGCGGCGTCTTGTTCTGGCCCGGGGGTAGGTCGGTGGGCTCGGCTACGGGCTCGACCGTGGGCTCGGTGGTCGGCTTCGGTGCCGGTTCCGTGCTCGGCTTCACGCTGGGCGACGGCGACGGGGTCCGTACGGTCACAGG
This sequence comes from Nonomuraea sp. CA-143628, assembly GCF_050942315.1. Lineage (NCBI taxonomy): Bacteria > Bacillati > Actinomycetota > Actinomycetes > Streptosporangiales > Streptosporangiaceae > Nonomuraea > Nonomuraea sp. CA-143628. The sequence goes on along the minus strand of NZ_CP192072.1, from coordinate 12,362,782 downwards.
CTCCGTCGACCGTACGGCGGACCGGGTGCTGCTTGGAGTGGGACGCGTGGAGGCGCGAGTCACCGAAGGGGTGGGCCGCTTGGTCCGGCTTGTCCGAGGCGTCGGTGAAGGATCGGGCGATGCCGTGCTGCCCATCCCGCCCTTCTGATCGCCCGGCCACCCGGTCACCGACAGCGTCGTGTTGGAGAACAAGCCGCCGATGACGACCGCGAGCAGCGCGATGGCCAGCACGCCGGCCGCGATCGAGCCGATCATGATCAGCCGTCGCCGGCGACCGCTCTGGTCGACGAAGACGGCTGTCGTGTGGTGATGCTCAGGAGACACATCGGGAAAGAGTAGTGACCAGATGTAACTTGTGGGGAAATAGTTTGATTTGGGTGGGGTGTTCAGCGGTGTCTGAGTCGTACCGCGGCGCGGAAGCCGTCGTTGAGGCGGCCGCCTTCGGTGGCGGTGACCGGGACCATCGTCCACGGCTGGTCTGGGCCGAGCAAAGGCGAGTACGCCGGAACAAAGCCCTGGTCGAGCAGGGAGACGGCGAAATCTGTCGACACTTGGCCCAAGGCGTCCAGGGCCGCCATGCCGTGCCAGGGAAGGACGGACGCCCCGCCAAGATAGGTGAAGCCGAGGCAGCCGCCGCGCGGGTTCGGGGTCAGCCGGATCTGGTGGGCGAACATCGCCGCGTCGAATCCCAGCTCACGATCGACCCACAGGACCGCCATGTACCGGATGGTGTCATGCCAGGCCCTGACCAGCACCGCGCGACGTTCGACGGCGAGTGCCGGGTCGGCCAGGTTGAACAGATCGGCGTAGACGCGCCTGGCGAAAGCGGCGCTGTGGCTCCGCGTCACGGAGACCGTGTACATCAACGATCGGAACAGGCTCTCGAAACGCGGCAGCGCCTCGCCGATCACGCGGGCCGTGCGGAGCGTGGCGTGCTCCAGCGCGGACATGGGGGTGGCGGCGATGTCCAGCCCGGCGAGGGTGTCACGAACTTCCGCCACTCGTCGCGGGACGAGAAGGGCATGCTGTCGCATGGCCGAGGGTCCCATGCGCTGTTCGGCGACCTCGTTCAGGTCGAGGATCGTGAGGATCTCCGTCTCGCCGACCAGAGCGTGATAGGAGCGGAGCTTCTCGCGGTAGGCGCGCAGCAGACTCCGCGGGTGCGACCGGAAGTGGTTGCCGTCGCCGAGCACCGTGATCGCCAACCCCGGTGGATAGATCCGCCGCACCGTACGTTGCAGCTCGCGCAGCCGGATCATGGCGGCCAGCTCGGACAGGTCGGGCAGGCTGCCCATCGTCTTGAGCTTGTTGTAGTGGAACTTGAGCGGAAATCCCCTGGTGATGATGGGAATGGGGGCGCCGTCGGCCACATGGGGCCGGATCTCACGCCTCGCCATGGCCAAGGAATAGCTCGCCCGTGCTCCCTTGCGGAACTGGGGGCGGGTGAGCAGGTGATAGATATCGGCCGCGAGATCGTCTGTCCGGGGAGCACGCTCGGCCGTCCGGATCGCGGCGCGCTCGGCGCCTTGGATCAGCGTGCTGACGATTTCCAGGGATTCGCGCTCGCTGAGCCGGACGGCGTGCGCCAAGGCGAATCTCCCCTCCAACATCTCGGCCAGCGGCAGTTCGGCCAGCGAGTTCGCATGTGACAGCGCCGGGAGCTTTGCGGCCCGCGCGGTGCGGGCGCAGCGGGGAACGGTCTCGAAGGACTGGACGACCTCGGCGCCGTCATAGGGTCGCTCGTGGACGTAGCCGGGGAGTTCCACCGCGACGAAGAGGGCGTCGGGGAGCCTCTTGGCCATCGCCTGCCGGTTCTCGCAGATGTCGTCGAACACCGCGACGATGTCCAGGTCGGCGAAGGTCCGCAGACTCTCGGCCTTCAACTCATGAACCGGCCGGGAGCGGTCGTTCCGCAGGAAGGCGACGCGTGGCCCGGTGATGCCGGCGGTGGCCAGCGCGTGCTCGGTGTGTTCGCGGACCCGCTCCCGCCGTCCCGTGTTGAAGATCACGCGGCCGCCGGCGTCGTACACGTCCCACACGAAGCGGGCCAGCCCCGGCACCGGCGTGTCCCAGCGCAGGTTCTCCCACGGCCGGAAGAGGGCGCGGCAGAAGACCTCGTGGTCGATCTCCACGTCGGCCTCCTGAACCCACAGATCCCAGGCCGGCCGATGGTAGGAGGGCAGAGCCGCGAGCTCGTGGGGATCGACGCCGACGGCCCTGAGAGCGTGGACGACCCGGGCGCGGGGATCGAGCGCGCACATGTCGATGTCGAGCATCACGGCCGGCGGCTTGATCGCTGGATCAGCCCGCCGCAGGCGCGCACGCTCGGCCACCCGCCGCAGCACCTCGGCCAGCACGGCGTGCTGACGCTCGTCCACCGTGTGAGCCGGGCCGTTCCCCGAGGCGTCGAGCAGGGCCGCCGCGCGAGCGGACAGGAAGCGAAGCTCCGTCGCCAGGACGAGCTGTGCCTGTATACCGGTGGTCTTTTCCAGGAGCGCGATCGTCTCGGTCAGCTCCGCCAGGGCGCGCCGTGCCCGCTCCTCGTTTGCTTCCTCCATGGCCACGTCCGGCAGCACCACCCGGCCTGTGGCCCGCCCCCCGGGCGCCACTTCGAAGCGGGGATCGCTCATGCCGATGCCGTACCTGTCGAGGCAGATCCTGAACACCCGGGCCAACGAGGTCGGTAACTCGTCGGCGCCGTCCCGGACATCGTCCAGGTCGACGACGAGGGTGGCCTTTCCGTGGACGGGATGGGCGGGATATGGCCCGCCGTCGCGCGCCACAGCGCAATGCAGACGCAGAATCGGATCGGTCTCGATGAGTTTGGCGAGCAGCGTGCCGGACATCGACTTCTCCTGGCATGAGATTTTGTTCATTAGCAGCGCTGCCGAATTCATCGGCGAATCTGATTTCGCATTCTTTCCACCTCGCTTTCCGCTCCCTAAATGGGTCGGCAAGAAGACCGGAAAGCCACATTGCCAGTTCATGGCGAGCCGGGCCAGGTCAGCGACCGGACATCGACCGGACATAAGATTTCGCAGCGGCGAGTTTGTGGGCAGGCAGGCGGCAAAAGTCCGGTCGATGTCCGGTCCTTGCCCTGGATAGTCGCCAAGCCGGGAGACCAAACTCTAAGTCGCCGTTCGGCGTGGGATCCGTTGACATCCGGACCTGGAGTGAATGAGTGGACTTGGACATCTCGGTGACGCAGGGACTCGACAAGGTCGGACAGCCGGATTGGGATCGGCTGGCGACCGGTGACGACTTCTACCTGTCGTACCGATGGTTACGGACGCTGGACGGCGATCCGTACGTGAGCGACTACTACGTCCTCGCCCACCATGACGGCGCTCTGGCCGGCGCGCTGCCGATCTATGACATCCGCGTGGAAGGCAGCAGTTTCTACGCACCGAGGCGGCACCGTCAGGCCCTCACCGGAGGGGGCCGCTGGCTGCTGGCGGGCGGGCGCCGCGCCCACCACAGCGGGATCCTGCTGTCCGGCGACGAGCGCGAGCGCCGGTCGGTGCTGCGCGCGCTGCTGGCGGCCGGGCTCCGGCTGGCCGCCGAGCGGGACGCCCGTGGGCTGGTGTGGATGTTCGCGCCGACCCGCGTCGCCAGGTGGCTCCACGCCGAGGGCGGGTCGGTGGCGTTCGACACGGTCGAGGCGTGCCTGACCGCCGACGGGTGGGACACGTACCTGGCCGGCCTGGGCGGCAGGCGGCGCAAGAGCACGATGCGGGAGCGGCGCCGGTTCGAGCAGGCCGCCTACGACCTGGCGGAGCAGCCGTTGAGCGAGTGCTGGCAGGCGCTGGCCACGCTGGTCGCCAACCTGCAACAGAAGTACGGCTACCGCACCACCCCGGAGTCGATGCGGCGGGTGCTGGGCTCGCAGGCCGAGTTCCTCGACGACGAGAGCGTGGCGTTCACCGTGCGCAGGGAGGGGCGGCTGGTGGCCGGCGCGTTGCAGTATCGGTTCGGCGACACGCTCTATGCGCGGATGATCGGCTTCGATTACGCCCGGCTGGCGAACGCGTACGAGTACTTCAATCTGTCCTACTACCTGCCTGTTCAGTACATGGAGCGGGCCCGACTGCGCCGCCTGCACCTGGGCATCGAGTCGGCGCGGGTGAAGGCCGAGCGGGGCGCGCGACTCCACCCGCTGTGGACGGTGGCGGTGCCGTGCGACGGATCCGCCCGTGTCCCGGCGGAGCGCTGCGCCGCCGAGCGGCGCGCGTGGCGGGGGCGGTACGACGAACGGGTGCTCCCCGCGGAGGACTGGGACGTGCCCTGGTGACCGCGCTGGAGGTGAACGCGGTAGGCCGTGTCTTCAAGACCGGGCCGGGGATCGTCGAGGCGCTGCGCGAGGTCTCCTTCACGGCTGAGGCGGGCGAGGTGGTCGGCCTGCTGGGGCTCAACGGCGCGGGGAAGACGACCCTGATCAAGGTGATCAGCACCCTGCTGCTGCCGACCTCCGGCAGCGTCCGGGTGGGCGGAGTGGACGTGGCCACCCGGACCCGGCAGGTACGGCGCCTGCTGTCGGTGGTGTTCGGCGGGGAGCAGGGCCTTTATGGCCGGCTGTCGGGCCGCGACAACGCGCGTTTCTTCGGCACCCTGTCCGGCCTGGACCACCGGCGGCTGGAGCGGCGGGCCGCCGAGGCGATCGCCATGGTCGCCCTGGAGAAGGTGGCGGACCGGCCGGTGGAGACGTACTCGCGGGGCATGAAGCAGCGCCTGCACCTGGCCATCGGGCTGATGGCCGCGCCGAAGCTGCTGATGCTGGACGAGCCCACCGTCGGACTCGACCCCATAGAGGCGGACCGGCTGCGCCGAGTGGTCGGCGAGCTGGCCGCCGGGGCCGCCGGCTATCGGCCGTGCATCCTGCTGACCAGCCATTACCTGCGGGACATCGAGGATCTGGCGGACCGGGTGGCGATCCTTCAGGACGGCCGGCTCACCCATGACCTGCCGCTGAAGGAACTGCTGCGCCAGGCGGGTTCGGCCGCGGCGGTGACGGTGAGCGTGCGCGGGGACGAGCCGGTGTGGCCGGGCGGCGACGCCGGACAGTCGGGTGTACGGCTGGTGGATGCCCAGCCTGCCGGATCCGGCATGTGGACCGCCCGCTACGAGGTGACCCGCTGGGAGCCGGCGACGCTGACCGAACTCGCCCGGCAGTGGCCGCACGGCGAGATCGCCGACGTACGCGTTGAGCCGGTGGGTCTGGAACAGATCTTCCGAGATCTCAGCCATGGCGGTGGTCGATGATCGCCCGCGTGCTGATGGCCGCCGCCCGGGTCCAGTTCAAGAGCGAGACGCGGCTGGCCGGCGTGATGGCCGGTGTCGTGCAGCCGGCGGTGTTCATGGCGATCACCCTGCTGGCCTCCGGACCGGCCGCGGCCGGCACCCGTACCGCGATCGGCTGCGGGCTGCTCGGGCTGTGGGGTGCGACCGTGTGGAGGTTCGGGCTGGTACTGCGGCAGGAGCGGCAGCGTGGCATCCTGCCGGGCATCGTGAGCCGACCGGCCGGGCTGGTGGTGGTGCTGATCGGCAAGAGCCTCGGCGCGGTGCTGCGGTCGGCGGCCCTGACGGTGCTGACCGTCGGGGTGGTGGCGGCGGTGGCCGGGCATCCGGTCGGCATCGCCGCACCGGTCGTCTTCACGCTCACCGCGCTGGCCACGCTGATCTCCGCGACCTCGCTCGGGCTGCTGCTGTGCTCGGTGTTCCTGCTGGCCCGCTCGGCGGTGCGGATCGCCGAGACGCTCATCTATCCCGTGTTCATCCTGGGCGGGCTGTTCGTGCCGACCGCCCTGTTGCCGGGCTGGGCGCAACAGCTCTCGACGCTGATCAGTCTGCGGTGGGCGGGCGAGCTGCTGCTCGACGCCGCCTCGGGACGAGGACAGCAGCTGGGCGACTGGCTGCTCCTGGTGGCGACCTCCGCCGGGTACGCGGTGGGCGCCGTCGTCGGCCTGCGCGCCGTACTGCGGCGGATTCGCGCGGAGGGCACCCTTGAGCTGGTCTGATCCCACCGCCCTACGCACCGTCGCCGCCCTGCGTACGGTCGCGATCCTTTCGTGGCGCGAATACCGGGCGGTCTATCCACTGCGGGTGGTGCTGGCGAGCTCGCTGCCACGGGCGATCCTGCAGACGCTGTTCGTCGCGTACGTCGGCCTGATGGGGGCCGGTCCGGCCGGGCGGGACTTCGCCCTGGTCGGCGCGGCCCTGCAGGTGGTCACCATCGCGACCGTGATCAAGGCCGCCGACATCCTGGTCGAGGACCGGATCTTCGGGATCCTCTACCGGATGCGGCTGGCCTGGATCCCGCTGCCGGTGGTGGCGGCCACCCGATGGTGGATCTTCACCGCGGAGGGCGTGCTGGGCGGGCTGGTGGCGGCGACGGCGGCGTGCCTGCTCTTCGACCGGCCCGCGCTGCTGGCGGGCATGTGGGTGGCCAGTGGGCTGGTGGTGCTGGTGGCGCTGTCCACCAGCGCGCTGGGGATGGCCGTAGCGGCGTTCGCGATGACCCAGCGCGTCGACTCCTTCATCACGAACGTCGCCAGCTACCTGCTGCTGGCCCTGACCGGCGCGGTGGCGCCGCTCGAACGGCTGCCGGACGCGCTGGAGGCAGTGGCACACGGACTGCCGATGACCAACGGGCTGCTCGCCATACGCGGCGCGCTCGCGGGCGGGCCCTGGCTGGGGCACGCCGCCGCCGAGGCGGCCGTCGGCCTGGGCTGGCTGGCGGTGGCCGCGGTCCTGTTGACGCTGCAGGCGCGGCGGGCCCGTACACATGACACCGACGGATGGATTTGACCATGACATATCTTCCACAGTTGCTCGAAACGGCGGCAGCCGCGCGTCCCGACGCGCCGGCCATCACCGGCCCGACGGGCGTTGTCTCGTACGGGGAACTCATCGGGCGGGCCCGCGGCTTCGCCGGGCTGCTGCGTGCGCTGGGCGCCGCGCCCGGCGAGGTAGTGGCCGTCGAGGACGGCGGCACACCGGCGTCGGTGATCGCCCTTGCCGGCACGCTCTACGCCGGTTGCGTGATCCTCCCGATCGATCCGGTGCTGTCGCCGGAGCTTCGTGACTCTATGACCAGCGTGGCGCGCTTCCTGGTACGCGCGGACGACCTCTTCGAGCCTGGACAGACCCGGCCGATGGCCGTCCCGGAGCAGGTGGAACCGCTGGCCGAGCCCGCCAAGCTAGACGCCCGCTCGCCCGCGTACCTCTGCTTCACCTCCGGCAGCACCGGGCGTCCGAAGGCGGTGCTGGGCGCGCACGACTCGCTCGCCCATTTCGTCCGCTGGCAGCGGGACACCTTCGAGGTCGGACCGGGCGACCGGATGGCGCAACTGACGAGCTGGTCCTTCGACGTGGTGCTGCGCGACATCTTCACCCCCCTGATCAGCGGCGCCACACTCTGCCTGCCGGGGTCGCGGTCGCGGGACGCCGGACGGGTCTTCTCGTTCGCGCGGACGTACGGGATCACGCTGGTTCACACGGTTCCGTCGCTGGTCCGGCGGTGGCTGGCGACCGCCGCCGTGGACACCGCCGTGCCGACCCTGCGGGCCGCCTTCTTCGCCGGGGAGCCGCTGCACGCGGAGCTGGTGAACGACTGGCGCGGCCGGGTGGCGCCCGGCAGCCGGGTGGTCAATCTGTACGGACCAACGGAAACCACCCTGGCCCAGTGCGCTTTCGAAGTGCCTGACGAGCCGGGCACCGGCCCGTTGCCGGTCGGGCGGCCGTTGCCCGGGTGCTCGGTCGGCGTACTGCGGCCGGGGTCCTGGGAGCCCGACGATGTCGGTGAGGTGGTGCTGACGACGCCGTATCGGTCACTGGGATACCTCGGCACGGACAGTACGTTCGAGACGGCTCCCACGGGTGAGCAGGTGTACCGCACCGGCGACCTTGGGCGATGGGACGAGCGAGGGTCGCTGCATCTGCTCGGCCGGCTGGACCAGCAGGTCAAGGTGCGTGGTGTCCGGCTGCGGCTGCCGGAGATCGAACGGGTGCTGCGCGGCGTGGCCGGCGTCCGCGAGGCCGCCGTGGTCGTCGCGGGCGACGCACGGCTTGTCGCCTGTCTCGTGGGGGATCCGGCCGTGCCGCCGGTTCGGGTGTTGCGGGAGGCGGTGCTGCGGGAATTACCGGCCGCGGCGGTTCCGGATGAGTTCGTCGTGCGTACGGACCTGCCGCTGCTGCCGAACGGCAAGATCGACCGCACAGACCTGCGCGCCCCGGCCCCGGTTGAGGTCGAGGTCGACGCCGAAACCGGGGGGAACGCGCTGGTGGTCGAAACCTGCCGACGTGTCCTGGGCGTCGAATCGGTCCCGTTCACCGCGGATCTCTTCGAGCTCGGCGTCGATTCGATGTCCGCGATGGAGATCGCCGCCCGGCTGGAGGACGAGCTGGAAGCGGAGATCCCCTACGGTCTGGTCTTCGACCACCCCACCGTCGAAGAGATCTCCCGCTACCTCGCCGACCGGAGCCTCGGGTGACCGGCCCGATCACCCCGTCGTGGACCCAGCGCAGCCGCCTGCTCCGGCTGGTCGAGGACGCGGAGGCCGGGCTCTACCGGCCGCAGCACACGATCTCCGCGTTGCGCGTACGCGGTTCACTGGACCTCGCCGCACTGAACCTGGCCTGGCTCCGGCTGCAACGGCGGCACCCGATCCTGCTCACGTCCTTCGACCCGCACAAGCCGCTGTGGCGGCTGGACCCGGCCGACCCGGTCGACCTGGTACGGCTGCCGTACCTCGCCGAAGCTCGGCAGGCGCTGGTGCGGGAGGCCGAGCGGCCGTTCGACTTAGAGCGGGGACCGCTGGCCAGGCTGGTCGCCATCCCGCTTCCGGATACCGCGGAGACGCTGCTGGGGATGGTGGTCGACCACCTGGTCTCTGACGCGTGGTCGCGGCGGATCCTCCTGGACGACCTGTACCGCCTCTACGACCTGGAGATCGGCGCGTCGACCACGAACCTGCCCCCGGCGCCGGGCGCGTACGTCGGCTGGGTGGAACGCCAGAACGATTACCTGGAGTCCACAGCCGGGCTCAACCTGCGCCGGAAGCTCGCGCGGCACATCCTCCTCCCCGACCGGGGGCCCGCTGGGCGGAGGCCTGTCGGTCGGGGGGCCGCCGATCAGAGGCTCGCCGGCGGGGCGGACGTTCCGCGGATCGAGCGGCAGCTCGACGCGGACTCGTACGAGCGTCTGCTGCCGGCCGCGAAGCGGTTCCGGCTGACCCGGCTCCAGCTCGTCCTGGCCGCCCTGGACGCGGCGTCGGCCGAACTGGGCGAGCATTTCCCCGCTGCGACGATCATGGCGGTCGCCGGTCGTCCCCGCCCCGACCTGCACGGCTCGGTGGGCTGGTTCGCCGACCAGGTAGCCGTCGTCAATCGAGGCAGGAGGCATGCCGATCCAGCGGAGCAGATGCGGTCGTTCCGCGAGGCGGTGGTCGCGGCGCTGGACTCGGCACGCGTTCCATGGGCGCTGGTCGTCGCGGACACCGTGCCGGAATGGTTCACCCACTCGATGTCGCTGCCGTACATCTCGTTCAACGCCCAGCCGCTGCGGATGGGCCCCGCCCTGCGCCCGGCCGCTTTCGCCGGCACCGAGATCGAGGAGTTCCCTGTCCACCTCGGGCGACCGGACGGGGCGCTCCTGACGTACTGGTCGGAGGACGACGGCGGCGGCCTGCGGGCGGCCCTGCGGTACAAGCCCGAACGCTACAGCGAGGCGGACGTCCTCGCGCTCTGGGAGAGCACCATCGCAAACCTCGACCGGTTCGCCGAAAGCGTGGGCGGCCGGACAGTTGGGAGTACAGACCGGTGAGGTTGTTCGTCATAGGCGCGGACCCGCGCCGCGAGTGGGCCTTTTCCACCTGGCTGCGCGCCGGCCTGTCGGTCACCCTCGCGGACGGGGTCAGCGCCGGCGGTTTCGAGCACGCCGTCGATCGCTTCCATCCGGTCGAGGTCCGTGATGAGAAGGCCGATGTGGAGTCGCTGGCGCGGATGGCGCTCGGCCACGACGGGGTGACCACGCTGGCCGAGGGATCGCTGATCACCGCCGCGACGGTGGCGCGGGAACTGGGCCTGCCGGGTCCGGGCGTCGGCGCGGCGCGCATCGCCCGCAGCAAGATCAGCCAGCGCTGGGCCGGCCAGCGGCACGGCCTGACCGGCCCCCGGCACTCGGCCGTCACCGGCCCCGACGATCTCGTACGCTTTTTCGCCGCCGGTGTCCAGGCCGCGGTGCTGAAGCCGCCGGACGCCTCCGCGAGCGCCGCCGTGTTCGCCGTACACAACGTCGAAGAGGCGCTGGACCGCTGGCCGAGAGTGCGAGCGATCTCGCCGAGCCGTACCGGCATCGTGGAGGAGTACCTGCCCGGAGCGGAGGCGAGCGTCGAGGCCGTGGTGCGGGGCGGCGAGCTGGCCTTCTCCTCGCTGACCCGCAAGCAGACAGGCGGCCCCACCGGCTTCCTCGAAGTCGCCCACACCACCGACCAGGCCGAACGCCCCGATGCCGCCGTCAGTGCGCTCGTCCGAGACCTGATCGCCGCCTGGCAGATCGAGTCGGCCATCCTGCACGTCGAGGTGAAGCTCGACGACGGCCGCCCCGTCCTGCTGGAAGGGACGGTCCGGCCGGCAGGCGACTACATCACCGAACTGGTGTCCGCGGTGCATGGCCGCGACCTCTACCTCGACCAGGCGCACCTGGCACTGGGCCAGCCGCTCGCGGCGGACCACCCACCCCCCGCCCGCCGGGCGGAAGTGCGCTTTCTACTGGCCTCCGGCATCGTCCGCCGGAACGTCGCCCCGGTGGAGGTGCTCGCCGGCCTGCCGGACGTCAAGATCGTCCGGCAGCTCGCGGCGGCCGGCTGCCGCCTTCCACCGCTGACCGCGAACTGGGCCAGGGCCGGGTACGCCCTCGGCTGGTCCACGGACGACGGCGAGTCGCTGACCGGCCAACTCCGGACGGCGGTCACCGACCTCGGCAAGCTGATGGGCACGCCGGAGTCGGCCTGACCACGCCGCAGGTCATCCGGCGCGGCACTTTCCCGGATCACCCGCATATACATCAGCCGGGCATCGGCGCTCTGCGGCACGTCGTTGCTAGGCCTTGGTCCTCAGGCGGCGTGTTTGTCTTCGATGTGAATGACGATCAAATCGTGCCCGTCCTGATCGCGCTTGCTACGGCCGAAGAGGCCGACCGCGAGATCCTCGTGGTTCTCCAACTCGCTGGGATCGACATACGTGAGAACGTCGGGATGATGGCCGGTTACGGCCCAACCGGGTGCGTCGTCCAGGTCAACGATGTCGAAGTCTCCGGCCGGGGTGCCCGTGTGAACGGGACCGTACTCCCGTAAGAGCGAGGTCGCCTGCCGGCCGAGATCGTCGGTCGGCTCCATCAAGATCACGCATGTTCCGTTGGCGAAGAGCACCCAGGACTTGGCGGGGTCCAGCAGGCGACGCCAGGTCTCGATCATGGCCGTTTGGTTCATGCGGAGCAGCGTAATGGGGGACTGGGGCAAATCCTGAGGAACATGGCAATGACCTCGCACGACATGCTCGGGCGGGAGTCTCTAGTGCGGGAACGCCTTCGGCGGGCGGGGTGTCACCTCGTCGCGGAACGTCTCGATGACGGAGGCGACCTGGCGCATGAGCTCGGTGTCCCGGAGCCGGTCCAGATAGAGCGAGCGCCGGGCCAGCGCGTCCAGGTCCACGGCGAAGTAGATGGCCATGAGCGGGTTGACGAACAGCTCGCTGCCCTTCGTCCGGTCGGTGAAGCGCACGTCCCCGAACTCGCCGCGCACGGCCGCCGCGATCGAGCCGTTCACGATGCTCGGGTACGCCGGCAGCTCGGCCTGGGCGTGCGCGACGGCGTCGAGATAGAGCGCACCCGCCTTCGTGGACCTGGAGACCGACAACGCGCCCAGGTAGGCGCCGTCGCGTTCCAGGGCCGCCAGGTTCTCCAGGACCTGTACGTGGTTGACGCCGTGATAGGCGTCCACCCCGAAGCCCAGGCAGGCCACGATCTTCTCAGGGACGTCGAGAGCCTGGACGGCAGCCAGGCTCGTCATGTCGTCGGCCGGGGTGCCGAGGCCGGCTTCGTCGCCGCGCATGAGGATGTCGGTGCCGCCGTCCACCAAGACGACCGCGTCCAGGTCGAGGTGCTTGGCGAGCTTGGCGTACGCGGCGCGCAGCGGGCGGACGCCCACCTTGGGGAAGGCGTACACGGTCGACGGCTGGCCGTGCCTGGCCAGCCAGCGGGCCAGGCAGCCCTCGGGGAAGTACCAGTCGCGGGCCTCGGTGTCCGGGCGTATCTCCGCCACATCCTCGAACAGCCAGACGCCCAGGTCGAGGGCATCGAGGTGACTGAACGACAGGTTCGCCAGATGCACTTCCTTGCCGGCCTCCCGAAGAGACAGGGCCAGGGGCAACCCGGCGTACACGTCGAAGCCTCCGCCCGCACCGGCGACGAGGATCCGGCTGGAACGCTCAAGCCGGGCGGACAGGGGTGTGCCGAACATGCGTCACATCTTGCCGTAGAGACGTGGGCCCATTTTCGTCCGCGCCTGTGCCCCAGGGAGTTCCGTACCTGCCGGTGAGCTCGCGGATCTCCGCGTCGGCGAGGAAGCGGGGTTCGCGGTCGCCGAGCAGCAGGAGCAGCGCGCAGACCTCCTCGACCTCGACGGCCGCGTCCACCGCCGCACTCATCGACGAGCCGGTCACGATCGGGCCGTGGTTCTGCAGGAGCGCGGCCCGGAACGGGAAGTCGAGCCGTTCCAGTTCCCCGGCCTGGGCCGCGTCCCCGGGAGCGGCGTACCCGATAAGTGGCGTCTGTCCGACCCGCATGACGAAGTACGGCGTGAGCGGCGGGATCGCGCTGCGTGGCGACCACGGCGGCAGGCAGGCGACGGCGGCGGCGTGCCGTGCGTGCAGGTGGACGACCGCCTTGGCGGCCGGATCGCGCCGGTAGAGCGCGAGGTGCAGAGGGAACTCCTTCGACGGCATGGGCCCGGCGACGTGCGTGCCGTGCTCGTCCAGGACCGACAGCCCCTCGGGGTCCAGGGCGGACAGGTCGGCGCCGGTCGGGGTGATGAGCAGGCGGTCGCCCTCGCGGACGCTGAGGTTGCCCGACGAGCCGGGGCTCAGGCCGAGGGCGGCCAGGTGGGCGCCCGCTTCGATCAGTTCGGCGCTCACGACAGCTTGTCCCATGCGGTGGTGAAGATGTCCGTCTCCCCGAAGTTGCCGGATTTGAGGGCGATGTTGATCGGCAGGCAGCGGCCGTTCAACCGCGCTTCCGTACGCGACCAGGTCACGCCCGGACTGATCTCGGCGCCGATGCGCAGGGTCCGGGCGCCGAGTGCGGTGACCACGGCTCCCGATGTCTCGCCACCGGCCACGAGCAGGTGGTGGGCCCCGGCTGCCACCAGGTCGGCCGCGCACCGGGCGAGCGCGCGTTCCACGAGCGCCGCATCCAGCTTTGCGTCCGGGCCGAGGTCCCCGTCCAGGTTTGCGTCCGGGCCGAGGTCCGCGCCCAGGTCATCGCCCGGACCGGTCGAGTAGATCAGCGGTGGTCGGTCGGGGTCCTCGTGCCAGCTGGCCGTGACGAAGCCGACCAGGTCGGCGACGGCGCCCTCGAAGTCGCGGCGTAGCGCCACCGGATCGAGGCGCCGGTGGGGGAGCGCCGGGCGGGCATGGGCGACCTGTGCGCGCGTCGCCGCCGACGCGCTGCCGGACAGCACCACGCCGAACCGGGGATCGGCGGGGCGGGCGAGCGCTCGGGCGGATCCGGGGTGCGGGCCGGTGAGGCCGAGTGCCAGACCGGCCGCGCCGGTCACCAGCCGCAGGTCGGCGGTGGCCGCCGCGATGGCGCGCAGGTCGGCGTCCGTGGTGGCGTCGACGACGGTCAGCGCGCCGTCGGCCTCCGGGGCGTTCAGGGCCGTACGGATGTGCGAGGCGCCGGCCCGTACCGTGTCGTGACCGATGAAGTGCACCCGCCGCCGCGTCTGAGGGGACAGCAGGCGGCCGAGGTGCGAATCCCGCATGGGCGTCAGCGGGTGGTCGCGCATGGGGCTCTCGTCGAGCAGGTCGTCGTGAACGAACAGCCGGGCGCGATAGACGGTGCGGCCGGTCGCCGGGAAGGCGGGCACCACCACCGTACGGGTCTCACCGAGCGCGTCCAGCAGCGCGTCGGCCACCGGGCCGATGTTGCCCTCGGGCGTGGAGTCGAAGGTGGAGCAGTACTTGAAGTAGAAGCGCTCGCATCCCGCGGCGCGCAACGCGTCCAGCGCCGCCACCGAGTCACGCACGGCGTCGGCGACGGGCGCCGTGCGCGACTTCAGCGCCACCACCACGGCATCGGCCTGGGAGTCGACAAGGCCGCCGGAACCGACGGCCACCACGGTGCGGAACCCGCGGGCGACCAGCATCGTGGCGAGATCCGTCGCTCCTGTGAAGTCATCGGCGACGGCCCCTAGGTACGGCATGGCTCAGCCCTCCGGACAGCGTTCATGTGAAGTTAAAGTACAATACGTTACGCAGATGTGAATCAATGACGAGCTTCTGTGAATCCGCACCACTGCCGGTGCCGAGCCGTACAGAGGAGCGGACAGAATGGAGCCGACAGGGAGGGAAGACGCACGATGACCGCCCCGGAGGAGCCCCCACTCATCCCGGACCAGCGCCGCGAACGGCTGCTCAAGCAGCTGCGGCGCGAGGGTGTGCTGAGCGTTCAGCAGATCACCCAGATCTTCGGCGTCTCGCACATGACGGTCCGGCGCGACATCGCGGAGCTGGAGCGGCAGGGGCGGGTCTTCTCCGTGCCGGGCGGTGTACGCATCGCCCACCAGGTGCATACCGAGCCGACGTTCCATGACAAGTCGCTGATCGAGCAGCCCGAGAAGCGGGCCATGGGCCGGGCCGCCGCCGAGCTGGTGAAGGACGGCATGACCGTCTACCTCGACGCCGGAACGACCATCCTGTCCATGGTCTCGTTCCTGTTGCCGCGCGAGGCGCTGACCGTGGTGACCAACGACTTCACCACGGTCGACGAGCTTCAGGCGGCCAGGTACCTGTCCGTCATCCACACCGGCGGCCAGGTCGAGCCCGACAATCGCTCCAGTGTGGGGCGGCTGGCCGCGGCCACCGTACGGCAGCTCGCCTTCGACGTGGCCTTCATCAGCGCCGGCTCGTGGGACCTCATCCGCGGCGTCACCACCCCGACCGCCGCCAAGGTGGAGATCAAGCAGGCGGCGATGGAAGCGGCGTCACGCTCGGTGCTGGTGGCCGGGTCGTCGAAGTACGGAAGTTTCGGGATGTACCGGGTCGCGCCGCTGAGCGCCTTCGACATGGTGATCACCGACGCCGCACTCACGGAGGCGGCCGCCGAAGGGATCCGCGCCGGCGGCACCGACCTTGAGCTGGCCGGGATCTAGCGCCTTCTCCGCTCCGGTACGGTCTGCCGCCTGACTCCCTCCAGCCCTATGACAGCGGCTCACAGACGAGCGGATGGCCTTCGACACCCTCCGCGAATCCACTCGTGTCGTATCGAGCACCGGATGCCCAACCCACCAGCCACTCGGTCATGGTCTCCGCGATGGGTGGCTCTTGCTCGGCCTCGTGAGGAACGATGATCGCCGGCCAGACTTCGGGCTCGCCCACGGTCAACCAGCCGATCGCATCGCCGTTGACAGTGCTGCCCCAGCTGAAGAACCCCCCGGGTTCGGGCCACATGGCGAGCGTGAAATCTTCGGGAGAGTCCTCTCTGAGGTCTCGGTAGTCGTCCATTTCCTCAGGCAACGCGGCGCACTGCTCTTTGGTGAGCAGGCGTATGTCGCAGACATACAGCCAGCGGGCGAAGTCGCAGCTCCCGTAGCGTTCTATGAAGGCGACGTAATCATCCGGAAGCCGCATCCCGATATCCGCGAAAACCTCATCCCAGGCACGAATGCCGAAGACCGGTGAGGGCGGCGGGGGAACAAGGGTAGTGAGCTGCTCAAGCGGCGCGGGGTCGTATGCCACGGCGTCGACTGTACTGTCGCCCGAGAAGAACTACGACTTCTATACGATCATCGACGTCGGACGCCTTGATCGTGACGGGGAATGTGATGAGTACAGACCTTTACGGAATCCGCGTGATGGCGCTGGAACCGGGGCAGCGGCGGGTCCGGTTGCGCGTCTTCGTCACGTATTACGACGCCGATGAGTACGACCAGGCGCTGCTGGATGGCGATACGAGCTTCTTCTTACGCGTGCTATGGGACGAGGCCGAGGATGCCGGTCCGCTGGGCGAGCAGGTCGGCTTGGATGAGATCCTCGACGACGATTGGGTTGATGGCAACACCTGGCGGTTCATCGAGCGGTACGAAGCCGTGATGTCGAAGAACGTGCCATTCACAAAGACGGACATCGCCAACCTGCCAACCAGGCGCTACGACCTGCATTGGTTCACCGGCGAAGAGTCGCTGGTCCAAACCGACTACGACGTGTGGGTAACCGATCCCCGCTGGTTGGCGCACCTGAGCCTGGGCCAGGACTGGACCACCACCTCGTACCCGACCCAGGCCGACCGACCGCACCCAGAGGACGCGCCACTCATACCAGACCCACGCTGACGAAGCCGCCCCTGTCACCGGCAGGGTCTCGCGAAGCCTACGACGACCGCTCCATTGATCGGTAACGGCTCGGCAACCCTTGCGACAGATCACGAACTCGTCAGCTGCCGGCGGCGACCAATAGGCATGACGGAGCCGGATCAGGGGCAGCCGAAGGGCGGGACAGCGCTCCTGCTTCTCGGTCTCCTATGGCTCATCGGCACACCCACCTTGGGTGTTCTGGCGTTCTCGTTCGGCTTCACCCTGACCGAGGGCGCATCGGCGAACGAAACCCTCTTCCTGGTGTGCGGGATAGCCATGTTGGTCCTCGGGCTGGGCGCCCCACCGGTTGGTTTCATCGCCAGTCTGGCGCTGAACAACAAGGCGGGCGCATGGACCTACGGCGTGATCGTGGCGGCATTCGTCGCGGTCGCGTTCGTCACCAGAGATCGAGGCGGCCCGGTCCACGTGGAGGAGCCGGCCGTGTGCACGGCACCACCAGACAAAGCGGTAGGGGTGCCCGGCTGTTAGGGCGACGAGCTGTGATCGTTCTGGCCGTGCCGCGTTTTCATGACTCTGCCGAAACCTTGACGCAACATAGGCTTCCGATCCATAGTGAGCCAGTCACCCCATAAGCGTGTCTCTGGAGGTCTTATAGCAGGCAAGAATGTTAGCGCTAACAATGTAACCTCCTTTCCGCCCCTGTCGCGATGTCGCAGGTCGGCAGGCATGTCGCTGTGCGCACGGCCGCACGGCGGCGTCCTTCGCGTCTTTCGTTAATGACCTGTGCCTGGAATATAGCGACGCCCCCCTGAAAGGCAGAGGTTCATCATGATTGTTCGGTCCCAATTACGGCAGCTTAAAAAGGTACTGTTGTCCGCCGGTGCGGCCGTCGCGCTCGCCGCCGGCCTTCTGGCCGGGATCTCCACGCCGTCCCAGGCCGCCGCAGCCCTGTCGTGTGACATCTACGCCGCCGGCGGCACCCCATGCGTCGCGGCGCACAGTACGACCCGCGCCCTGTACGGCACCTACAACGGCTCGCTCTACCAGGTGCGCCGCACCTCGGACAACACCACCAGGAACATCGGCCTCCTGAGCGCGGGCGGATACGCCAACGCCGCCACCCAAGATTCGTTCTGCGCGAATACGACCTGCCTCATCACCATCATTTACGACCAGTCCGGTCGCGGTAACAACCTCACCCAGGCGCCCCCCGGCGGGTTCCCCGGCCCGGCTCCGGGCGGGTACGACAACCTCGCGAACGCGACCGCCGCGCCGACGATGATCAACGGCCACAAGGCGTACGGCGTCTACGTGGCTCCTGGCACCGGCTACCGCAACAACACCACCAACGGCGTCGCCAAGGGCGATCAGCCTGAGGGGATGTACGCGGTCTTCGATGGCACGCACTACAACGGCGGCTGCTGCTTCGACTATGGCAACGCCGAGACCAACAGCCGCGACAACGGCAACGGCACCATGGAGGCCATCTACTTCGGGAACATCAAGGTCTGGGGCTACGGCACGGGCAACGGCCCCTGGGTCA
This sequence comes from Nonomuraea sp. CA-143628, assembly GCF_050942315.1. Classification (NCBI taxonomy): domain Bacteria; kingdom Bacillati; phylum Actinomycetota; class Actinomycetes; order Streptosporangiales; family Streptosporangiaceae; genus Nonomuraea; species Nonomuraea sp. CA-143628. The sequence continues at coordinate 12,344,653 of NZ_CP192072.1, read as the reverse complement.
TGGCCGACCTCGAGAACGGCCTGTTCTCCGGAGTGAACCCGGGTTACAACGCGAACGACCCGACCGTGAACCACCGGTTCCTGACCGCCATCATCAAGGGCGAGCCGAACCACTGGTCGATCCGGGCCGGCAACGCGCAGTCGGGCAACCTGTCGACGTACTACAACGGAGCGCGCCCCAACGTCGCGGGCTACAACCCGATGAAGAAGGAAGGGGCGATCATCCTCGGGATCGGCGGCGACAACAGCAACGGCTCCGCCGGCACCTTCTACGAGGGCGTGATGACCTCCGGCTACCCGTCGGACGCCACCGAGAACTCGGTGCAGGCCGGCATCGTCGCCGCCGGATACGCGCCGTCGAGCGGCGGCGGCAACCCCGGCGGCACGCTCACCCCCGGCTCGTCGATCTCGCTGCGCGCGACGACGGCCTGCTGCACCGACCGCTACATCCGGCACCAGAACGACCAGGCCATCACGTCGGTGATCACCTCGGGCAGCTCGTCTCTCGACAAGAGCGACGCTTCGTGGATCGTACGCAGCGGCCTGGCCAGCGGTTCGTGCGTGTCGTTCGAGTCGAGGAACTACCCCGGCGACTTCCTGCGGCACCAGAACTACCAGCTGTACCGGCAGCACAACGACGGCAGCTCACTGTTCGCCGCCGACGCCACCTTCTGCCCGCAGGCCGGCAAGAGCGGCCAGGGCTCCTCGCTCGCCTCCTACAACTTCCCGACCCGGTATATCCGCCACTACAACAACATCGTCTACATCGCCAGCAACGGTGGCTCGAACGCCTTCGACAGCGCCACCTCATGGGCCAGCGACGTGAGCTGGATCGTCGAACAATCCTGGGCATAGTGCGTGAAGCCGTCTCCGGCCCTCGGGGGCGGCTCCACGACCGTCGGACTGAAAGTTTCGGGCCGACATTGACATATTTCGGGAGGCTTCTCAGACTGATCGCCAACGCCCCACCTGGAAGGGAGAGCCTCATGACCCTCCGTACGAGGGCCGTCGCGCTGGCGGTAGCGGTGACACTCTCGCTCACCGGAGCGCTGACCGTAGCCCCCACCGGGGCGACGGCGGCAACCGGAGTCGAGGACGAGGGCGCCGACTGTGTCGTGACCGGCCTGCCCGACCAGGGATCCCTGCCGAGCAACTCCCGGCTCCCCGACCCTTTCAAGAAGCTGGACGGTACGCGCATCTCCGCCAAGTCCGACTGGCGGTGCCGACGGGAAGAGATCAAAAAGCTGGCGGAGAAATTCGTTTACGGCGAGAAGCCCGGAAAGCCGGCAAGCGTCACAGGCACGGTCTCCAGAACCAGTATCACCGTGAACGTGAACCACAACGGTAAGAGCGCTGCTTTCTCGGCGAGCGTCTCATTGCCGAGTGGTTCCGGACCCTTCCCGGCCGTGGTCGTCCTGGGCGGATTCGGCGCGGACACGGCCGCCATCACCGCGGCCGGCGCCGCCGTCATCAACTACGACCCCTACGCGGTCGGGCGAGAGGGCACGCCACGAAACAACAAACAGGGCGCCTTCTACAGCATCTACGGCTCCTCCAGCAGCACAGGGCTGTTACTCGCCTGGGCCTGGGGAGTGAGCCGAATCATCGACGTCATCGAGCAGTCGGACGGCAGCATTCTCAAAGCGGACGCGACCGGCGTCACGGGCTGCTCGCGGTTCGGAAAGGGCGCCTTCGTGATCGGTGCCTTCGATCAGCGCATCGCTCTGACCATGCCGATCGAGTCGGGCAGCGCCGGTGTTCCCATCTTCCGCGGGATTCCCGGGGAAGGCGCCCAGAGTCTGAGCAGTGCCTATGGAGAGCAGCCGTGGCTGGGCGACGCGTTCGGCTCCTTCACCAGCGGTCCGGACCGGCTGCCGGTGGACACACATGAAATGGTGGCCATGGTCGCGCCGCGCGGATTGTTCATCATGGACAACCCACACATCGTCAATCTGGGTCCCCGATCCGCGAGCGTGGCGGCCTTGGGTGGGGCGGAGGTCTACAAAGCGCTCGGCGCGGGAAGCAACATCACCTACTGGTCCGACATTCAGGATGGCAACCATTGCGCCAACCGGCCTGAATGGCGGTCCCCGTTGCAGCAGAACATCCAGAAGTTCCTGCTGAAGACGGGCAACGCTCCCGGCGCGATCAGGATCTCGCCCAAGGCGCTCGGCAATCTGTCCGACTGGCGGGACTGGCAGACGCCGACCCTCGGCGATTCCGGCGACACCACGCCGCCGACGGCCCCGGCCGGCCTGGCGGCCTCGGGAGCCACCTCCACGGGCGCGAGCCTGAGCTGGACGGCCGCCACAGATGACAACGGCGTTGCCGGCTACGACGTCCTGCGCGCGAGCGGCGCTACGTTCGTCCAGGTCGGCACCTCGACCACGACCTCGTACAGCGACACGGGCCTGACACCGAGCACCACCTACCGCTACCAGGTCAGGGCACGGGACGCCGCGGGCAACGTCTCACCGGTCTCGAACACCGCGACAGTCACCACCCAGCCCGGCACGTCCACCGGAGCGTGTACGGCCGTTCCGACCGTACAGACCCAGTGGGCCACCGGGTACGTCGTCCAGCCGCTGACCATCACCAACACCGGCACCGCGACGATCACCGGATGGACGGCCACCTTCACCCTGCCGGCCGGGCACACGGTGACCGGCTCGTGGAACGGCACCCTCACCGTCAGCGGGCAGACCGTGACCATCAGAAACGTCGCCCACAACGGCACCCTCGCCCCAGGAGCCGGCACCACCAGCGTCGGCTTCCAGGCGACCCGCCCGAACGGCAACACCGCACTACCGTCCGGATACACCTGCGCCTGACAACTGAGGTGCTACGTGCGAGACAGCCGCGCTGCCAGGATCCGAGCGCGGGCGAGCTGGACATTGCGCGCCTGGCCGGCCGCGAACCCGGCCAGGAGCCACGGCGCCGTCAGGTCGAGCCGGTCGCTCATCCGCGTGCCGGTGCCATCCGGCTCAAGGTCGAAGCGGTAGGCCATGCGTATGCGTCCCGGGCTCCGCACCTCGCCGTGGACGGACAGGCCGTCGGTGTGCAGGGCCACGTCGATCGCGTTGTCGTACCTGAAAATCCGTAAAAATCGGAAACGCTCGACGGCCGTGTACCGGATCACACCAGGCTCCGAGCGATCCACATCGCTGACGGCCACCACGAGGGGTGACAGACCGATGTAGCTCTCCGGCGTCGTCAGGTGCTCGAACACCTTCTCCGGTGCGGCGTCCATGTGGAATTCGTGGGTCAGCACGCTGCTCGACACCTGGCCTCCTCCCGTACCTGCGAGTTATGTCGAAGATTGTGGTCAGATTTCTTACCGCCGGGAAGCGCGGAATGATCACGAACAGCGGCCTGGGATGATCAGCCTGATCACTGTCACACTCGGCATCCCAGGAGCACCCTTGTCCAAGCGTCGTGGCTTAACCCTGTCCGCGGCCCTCGCCGCGCTGTTCGTGTGCGTCGCCATCCCTGGAGCAGCGGCGGAACAGCAGACAGAGGATCCGACATATCCGGGACCGGTCTACAAGACGGTCACGGACAAGAGCGGGATGCTGTCCCTGCAGACCAACGGGCGGCCGGACGGAAAGGACATGGTCTTCCGGATCTCAGGGGCGGTCTACGCCAACATCGAGGGCAACGCGTACGACCCGCAGCTGCGCCATGGCCAGAAGCTGTTCAACATCGAGGGCTACAACATCCGGCGGCTCTACCGGGTGCCCGGCACCACGCAGCTCTACCAGCTCTCCCGCGAGATCGTCTTCTACACCGACCCCACCGACCCCACGAAGATCCTGCGGGAGTGGAAGAACCCGATCGACCAGCGCACCTACCCGGTCGTCCCGATCAACAACGACACGGTGAACTTCGGCCCGTTCAACGTCACCTCCTCCTACGTCGGCCCGCCCCTGCGGCAGATGCACGACGAGACCGAGTGGACCAGCGACATCCCGGTACGCACCGACTTCGGGACCACGCTGGGCGAGCAGTTCGGCCTGGTGAACGGCGTCTACGCGGCCCAGGAGATGTTCGACTTCTACGTCGACGATCGCGAGGTCGCGGCTCGTACGGTCGCGGGCAGCATCCCCAAGGGCGCGATGCACACCAAGATCAGCTGGACCAGGACGAGCCCGTGGGCGCCGTTCATGTGCCTGCCGGAGACCGGCGTCCGCGGCCAGCTCACCTACCACGCCCGCAGCTGGTCGCTGGATTCCTACTTGGACGTCGAGCCGTGGCTGCGGGCGGAGGTCGACGCCGCCTACCCGCTCTTCAAAGCCGCTCCCACCGCGCCCGGCCCGAGCGAGAACTCCTGGAGCTCCTTCTACAACAAGCAGCTGGGCAAGGGCGCCACCACGTGGTCCGGCTGGTGCGCCGCCAACGGAAAGGGCTGACCTTCCGGGAGCCGCATTGCACTCTGGCAACACCCTGGAACAGGGTGGCTCCCCCTTCGGTTCGATGCTCCAACAGCCTCGCGGGACGGAATAGGCTCATGCGTGCAGTCGGGCCGGGGCAAGGTTAGGGGAACGGGTGAGCAAGTCCTTCGTACATCTGCACGTCCACACCGAGTACAGCATGCTTGACGGGGCGGCGAAGATGAAGCCGCTGTTCAAGGAGGCCGCCCGCCTCGAGATGCCGGCGATCGCGATGTCCGATCACGGCAACATGTTCGGCGCGTACGAGTTCCAGAAGGTGGCCAAGGACAGCCCCGTCAAGCCCATCGTGGGCATCGAGGCATACGTGGCGCCGGAGAACCGCTTCGTGAAGAAGCCGGTCTTCTGGGGATCGCGAGCCGAGACCGGTGTGGCCGACGGCGAAGGCGGCAAGGACGTCTCCGGAGGTGGCCGGTTCACCCACATGACCATGTGGGCCAAGGACGCGGGCGGACTGCGCAATCTGTTCAAGCTGTCGTCCTTGGCCTCGTTCGAGGGCTACTACTCCAAGCCCCGGATGGACCAGGACCTGGTCTCCCAATACGCCAACGGCATCATCGCCACCACCGGCTGCCCGTCCGGTGCGGTGCAGACCCGGATCCGGCTCGGCCAGTACGACGAGGCGGTCAGGGTCGCCGGCGAATACCAGGAGATCTTCGGCAAGGAGAACTACTTCCTGGAGCTGATGGACCACGGCATCGACATCGAGCGGGAGGTCCGGGCCGACCTGCTGCGGCTGGCCAAGCAGCTCAACATCCCGCTGCTGGTCACCAACGACAGCCACTATGTGACCGAGGACCAGGCCGACGCGCACGACAGCCTCCTGTGCGTCGGCGTGGGCAAGAACAAGGACGACCCCAACCGGTTCCGGTTCAACGGGTCGGGCTACTACCTCAAGAGCGCCGACGAGATGCGCAGGCTCTTCGCCGACCTGCCCGAAGGGTGCGACAACACGCTGCTCGTGGCCGAGATGGTCGGCGACTACAGCGACGTGTTCTCCTACGTGGACCGGATGCCCCAATACCCGGACGTCCCCGAGGGCGAGACGCAGGAGTCCTGGCTGCGCAAGGAGGTCGAACGCGGCCTGGAGATGCGTTACGGCACCCCGGTCCCCGCCGAGGTCATGGAGCGCTACGAGACCGAGATGAAGGTCATCGGCCCGCTCGGCTTCTCCTCCTACTTCCTGGTCGTCGCCGACATCTGCAAGCACGCCCGCGACAACGGCATCGCGGTGGGCCCCGGCCGTGGTAGCGCCACCGGCTCGATCGTCGCGTACGCGACGCGCATCACCGAGCTCGACCCGTTGGAGCACGGCCTGCTGTTCGAGCGGTTCCTGAACCCTGAGCGCATCAGCCCGCCCGACATCGACCTCGACTTCGACGACCGCCAGCGCGACCGCATGGTCCAGTACGTGACCCAGAAGTACGGCAGCGAGGCCACCGCGCAGGTCAACACGTTCGGCACGATCAAGGCGAAGGCCGCCGTCAAGGACGCCTCCCGCATCCTCGGCTACCCGTTCGTGATGGGTGACAAGATCACCAAGGCGATGCCGCCGGACGTCATGGGCAAGGGCGTCCCGCTGGCGGACATGTTCAACGAGAGTCACCCCCGTTACATCGAAGGCGCCGAGATCCGCGCCCTGTACGACAACGACCAGGACGTGCGCAAGGTCATCGACACCGGCCGCGGCATCGAGGGCCTGATCCGCGGCACGGGCGTGCACGCGGCGGCGGTGATCCTTTCCTCGGCGCCCCTGCTGGAACTGATCCCCATGCACATGCGGGACAAGGACAAGGTGATCATCACCGGGTTCGACTACCCGAGCTGTGAAGACATGGGCCTGATCAAGATGGACTTCTTGGGCCTGCGCAACCTGGGCATCATCGACCACGCCATCAAGATCATCAAGCAGAACCGGGGCGTGGAGCTCGACACGCTGACGCTTCCCCTCGACGACAAGACCACGTACCAACTGCTGGCCCGCGGCGACACCCTGGGCGTCTTCCAGCTCGACGGCGGCCCGATGCGGCAGCTGCTGCGACTGATGGAGCCCACCCGGTTCGAGGACATCGCGGCAGTGCTCGCCCTCTACCGGCCCGGCCCGATGGCCGCCAACGCGCACACCAACTACGCGCACCGCAAGAACGCCCGCCAGGACATCGAGCCCATCCACCCCGAGCTCAAGGAAGCGCTCGAACCCATCCTCGGCCCCACCTTCCACCTGCTCGTCTACCAGGAGCAGATCATGGCCGTGGCCCGGGAGCTGGCCGGCTACACCCTGGGCGGCGCCGACCTGCTGCGCCGCGCCATGGGTAAGAAGAAGAAGGAGATCCTGGACGCCGAGTACGCCAACTTCCAGGCTGGCATGCGCGCCAACAACTACAGCGACGAGGCGATCCAGGCGCTCTGGGACGTCATGCTGCCGTTCTCCGGATACGCCTTCAACAAGTCCCACACCGCCGGATACGGTCTGGTCGCTTACTGGACCGCCTACCTGAAGGCCAACTACCCCGCCGAGTACATGGCCGCCCTGCTCACCTCCGTAGGTGACGACAAGGACAAGGCCGGCGTCTACCTCGCCGAATGCCGAAAGATGGGCATCCAGGTCCTGCCGCCGGACGTGAACGACAGCCAGCTCGACTTCGTCGCCGTCGGTGACACCCAGGTGCGCTTCGGCATGGGCGCCGTCCGTAACGTCGGGGAGAACGTGGTGGAGGGCATCGTCAAGGCCCGCGCCGAGAAGGGCCGCTACGAGCACTTCAACGACTTCCTCAGCAAGGTGCCGTTGACGGCCTGCAACAAGAGAGTCATCGAATCACTGATCAAGTCGGGCGCGTTCGACTCGCTCGACCACCAGCGCAAGGCCCTGCTCATGGTGCACGAGCAGGCGGTCGATTCGGTCATCGACATCAAGAAGAACGAGGCCCACGGCCAGGACTCCCTGTTCGGCGGCCCGAGCGACGACGAGGGTGAGGCGGCGTTCTCCGTCCAGATCCCCGACATGGAGTGGGACAAGAAGACGCTGCTGGACTTCGAGCGGGAGATGCTCGGCCTGTACGTGTCGGACCACCCGCTGGCGGGCACGGAGCGGCTGCTGGCCCGCAACCGTGACACCACCATCGCCGAACTCCTCGAAAGCGGTCGTGACGACCGCGGCGACGTACGCGTGTGCGGCCTCATCACCAAGGTCGACAAGCGGGTCAACAAGGCCGGCAACGTGTGGGCGATCGTCACGGTCGAGGACATGGACGCGGCCGTCGAGTGCCTGTTCTTCCCCAAGAGCTACGAGCTGTACGCCCCGGAGCTACGCGGCGACGTCGTGGTGTCGGTCGGCGGCCAGATCAACAACCGGGACGGCGCCATCAGCGTCTTCGCGCAGGATCTCACCCCGCTCGACGTGTCCGGCATCACCAGCGATTCCGGGCATCCCGTCACCATCCAGGTCCGCGAGGAACGTCTCACGCAGCAAACCGTGGAAGAGCTCCGTAACGTGCTGAAGCTGCACCAGGGCAGCGTGCCGTTGCGGATCAACGTGCAGCGGCTGAGCGGCAAGACCCTGGTGTGCGCTCTGCCGGAGTTCTCGGTCAACGCCGAGCCCAGCTTCGCCGCGGACGTGAAGCAGTTGTTCGGGCCGGAAGCCATCATGCTGTGACCCAACGGCGGATCGAGGTCGTCTCGACCGCGGAGCCGCCCACGTGCCCGCGCTGCGAAGGCGAAGCGCTGCTGTCGGCGCGGGTACCGTACGGCTGGGCCAACGCCGGCGGAGGGTGGGTGCACGGCCGTACCGGGGTCGTGCTCTGCCCCGCCTGCGATGAGGACGCGCCGCACGCGGCGCCGCTGATCACGTGGTTCCACGTCCACGGCAAGGCCGACCAAGGGGATGTGGAGCTCGCGCGGCTGCTGGCGGCGTGGGCCCAGAACGTGTCGGTGTCCCGTTTGGACGAGCGGGCGTTGGAAGCCGAGATAGAGCGGTGGCGGCGCGGCGACCTGTAGCCGCACGGGCTCGCCGCCGGTCGCTGTCGTGCCATGGGTGGGGCGACTCCTCTCTCGACTACTTGCACATATATCGTTATTGCGAGCTATATGCATTAGCGACCGTAGAGGAGCCAGACATGGGTGACTACACCCTTCCGGACATGCCCTACGACTACGCGGCGCTGGAGCCCGCGATCACCGGGGAGATCCTGGAGTTGCACCACGCCAAGCACCACGCCGCCTACGTCAAGGGCGCCAACGACACCCTGGAGAAGCTGGCCGAGGCCCGGGACAAGGGCGAGTTCGGCGGCCTGGTCGGCTTGGAGAAGACCTTCGCCTTCAATCTGTCCGGCCACGTGCTGCACACGATCTTCTGGCAGAACCTGTCCCCGGACGGCGGCGACCGCCCCGACGGCGAGCTGGGCGCGGCCATCGACGAGCACTTCGGTTCCTTCGACGCCTTCGCCAAGCAGCTCACCACGGCCACCGCGACCGTGCAGGGCTCGGGCTGGGGCGTGCTGGCCTGGGAGCCGCTGGGGCGTCGGCTGGTGGTCGAGCAGGTCTACGACCACCACGGTAACGTCGGCATGAACACCACTCCGCTGCTGGTCTTCGACGCCTGGGAGCACGCGTACTACCTGCAGTACCGCAACGTGCGCCCGGACTACGTCGAGAAGCTCTGGGACCTGATCAACTGGACCGACGTCATCTCCCGCTTCCAAGCCGTCCGCGGCGCCTGACCCATGACCGCGGCGCCCGCCCGCCGGCTTGGTCCAGCTAGTCGGGCGGGCGCCGCCTGCGCCGGGACCGCCGTGGTCCCAGGCGGTTACCGCAGGCCCAAAAAGAAAGAATCACCTCATGGCAGAAGGTATCTCGACATTTCAGGCCACCACGGATGACGGAGACGTGGTGGGGGAGATCCACGCGGAGTCCTGGAAGGTGGCCTACGAAGGCTTCTTCGACCCGGAGTACTTCGCCGAAGCCGTACGGAGCCGGCGCGAGAAGTGGCACGCCACGCTCGCTGACGGGCAAGGCACCATCCTGATCGCCGCCCTGGATGGACGGCCGCTGACCTTCTCCTACTTCGGTCCCTCGCCGACGCGGCCAGGAGACGCGGAGATCTTCGGTTTCTACAGCCATCCCGACGGGTGGGGCACCGGCAGCGCGGGCGCCCTGATCGCCGCCTCCTTGACCAGGCTGCGCGAGGAGGGCTTCAGCGGGGTGCATCTGTGGACCCTGCGCGACACACCCCAGTCACGCCGCTTCTACGCCAAGAGCGGCTTCACCGAGTCGGGTGCGGCCCGCAAGCATGATTTCGGTGATGGCAACCCGATCGAGCAGGTCGAGTACGAGCTGCGCTTCCGCTGATCACGCCTCTCTGCGGGCGATGCCGCACAGTGCGGCCGCGAGCCGGTCCACATCGTCGGCGGAGGTGAACAGGGCCGGGGTGACGCGTACGGCGGCGCCGCCGGTGATCCCGGTGCGGGCGACGGTGAAGATCCGGTGCCGGGTCATGAGCTCGTCGGCGATGGCCTGGTTGTCGGCCTCGGAGGTACGGCGGCGCAGCCGCATGGCGGTGATGGCGCCGTACATGTCGGGCTCGTCCGGCGTGAGGATCTGCACGGTGGGGAGGTCGCGCAGCTGGTGGACCCAGCGATCACGCAGGAAGCGCAGCCGAGCCTGCTTGACCTCGGCGCCGAGGGTGTCGTGGAAGTCCAGGGCGGTGTCGGCGGTGAGGAAGGGGGCGACGTTCATGGTGCCGGAGTGCACGCGGGAGCGGATGTCGCTTGCCGGGTAGGTCTCGTCGGCGTAGAGGGGGTCGATGTCGGCCAGGCGCTGGGCGCGGATGTAGAGGAACCCGGCCCCCAGCGGTACGTTCATCCACTTATGCAGGGAGAAGGCGGCGAAGTCGGCGTCGAAGTCGGGCAGGGTGAAGTCGAGCTGTCCCCAGGAGTGGGCGGCGTCGACGATGACGTCGACGCCGTACTGGCGGGCCATGGCGACGATCTGGCGCACCGGCGTGACCAGGCCGGTGCGGTTGTTCATGTGGCTGAGCAGCAGCAGTTTCACTTTCGGGTGCTCACGTAGCGCGCGCTCGTAGACCTCCAGCACCGCCTGGCGGGTGGGAGGCTCGGGGATGACGATCCGGGTGAGGTGGACGCCGCGCCGGGCTTGGAGCCAGTTCATCGCGTACTGGGCGCTGTGGTAGTCCAGGTCGGCGTACATGATGCAGTCGCCCGGGCTCAGTCGGCGGTAGCCGGAGATCAGGCTCTGCAGCGCCTCGGTGCCGCCCCGGGTCAGTGCGATCTCGTCCCTGGTGACGCCGAGCAGCGTGGCGATGCGGTCGCGGACCTGGTCGGCTCGCGGCTTGTACGCGGTGCGCAGCAGGTGGGAGCCGCGCTCGTTGAGCTGGTCGATGTTGCGCTGGTACGCCAGCCGGACCGGCTCGGGCATGATGCCGTAGTAGCCGTTCTCCAGGTTGACGAAGTCGGCGCTTACCTGGAACTGGCGGGCGACGGCGGCCCAGAAACTCTCGTCCCGGGCCAGCTGTTCAGGGGTCAGACCGCCGCCGGGCACGGTCAGCGCCTCAGCCGGGGCTGGGCAGGCCACGGCTGGGCCTGAGGGCGTCACGGCTGGGGCGGGGCGGGTCTCGGCCGGGACTGAGGGCGTCACGGCTGGGCGGGTCGCGGCGCCGGCGGCCAGCGCGCCGAGCCCGGCGAGGATCCGGCGTCGGGACAGGGTCATGCGGGACTCCACCTGATATCAGCGCGATTCACGCGAGGCGCGAATGTCCACCGTAAATCGCGGTACGGGAGAAATGGCCGTACGGTAGGACGCTCTTTCCCCCATGTCGGTGAACGGGCCATCGACGCGCCCGCGAAACCGGATGACGGCACGAGCTTTACCGGAAGCATTGCTATTGCGGGGCGCGTCCGGCTGCCTTTCGGGCACTATCACCGGTGATGCTTGCGACACGAACGCTCCGTTCGCGCCGACCGGCCGCCCGTGGCACCGGCCGGCTGCTGACGCACGCGGTGTTCGCGATCGCCTTGGTCATCAGCGTGGTGTTCGCCCATGGCGGCGCGTGCGCGGCCGTGGAGCTGTCGGAACCGGTCGCCCACAGCGCTCAGCCGGCCGGTGGAGGGGGCTCCGCGTTCGCTCACGGCGCTCATTTGGCGGCCGGAGGGGTCTCTCCGGTCACGCACGGCGTCCGCTGCCTGCATCGTGACCTGCCCATGGGCCATGTACACGGAACCGAGCAGGACCGCTCGGCCACCCATCCCACCGGCGTGCCGATCTTGCCGGCCGGGCTGGTGGTCATACTGCCCTGCCCGGCCGCACCGCGAACCGCCAGGGCCGCTTCGTCGTCCGCCGACATCGGCCAGGGGGCCAGGCCCGATCAGGAAAGCGTGATGCGCGTATAGGCCAGGACTGCGTCTGCTTTCGTCGTCCACTGCCCGCCCAAGTTCGCGGCCATATCGTCGTGCCGTGAATTTCGCGTATTCTTCGGGGATTTTATCCATGTCATCACCAGCAATATTCGCGCGTCCGCAAGACTCCACCCTGGCCCTCACTGTCGGCAATACGCCGCTGGCGTTTATTTCGGAGCCGTTCGTACCGGGGGGAGGGGGATTCTGGGCCAAGCTCGAAGGCTTCAACCCGGGCGGCATCAAGGACCGGCCCGCGCTGCACATGGTGCGCCAGGCCCGAGCCCGGGGAGAGCTCGCGCCGGGCGCGACGATCATCGAATCGACCAGCGGCACCCTGGGGCTCGGCCTGGCCCTGGCCGGCATCGTGTTCGGCCACCCGGTCGTGCTGGTGGGCGACCTCGGCATGGAGCCGCTGATGTGCCGGCTCCTGACCTCCTACGGCGTCCGCCTGGAGATCGTCACCGAGCCGCACCCGGTCGGCGGCTGGCAGCAGGCCCGCCGGGAGCGGGTACATCGCCTGCTCGCCGACCTCCCCGGCTCCTACTGCCCCGACCAGTACAACAACCCCGACAACGTCGGCGCCTACGCCGGGCTCGCCCACGAACTGCTGGCCCAGCTGCCGCACATCGACGTGCTGGTGTGCTCGGTCGGCACCGGCGGGCACAGCGCGGGCATCTCCGAGGTGCTGCGCCGCCACTTCCCGCACCTGAGACTGATCGGCGTCGACACCGTCGGCTCCACCATCTTCGGCCAGCCCGCCCGGCCCCGGCTGATGCGCGGCCTGGGCTCCAGCATCCACCCGCGCAACGTCGCCTACGACGCCTTCAGCGAGGTGCACTGGGTCAGCGCCGCCGAAGCGGTCTGGGCGTGCCGCGCCCTGGCCGCCCGGCACTACATCTCAGGCGGCTGGAGCACCGGCGCGGTCACCCTGGTGGCCCGCTGGCTGGCGCGTACCACCCCCGGCCAGACCATCGTCGCGATCTTCCCCGACGGGCCCTGGCGATACTGGAACACCATCTTCGACGACGAGTACTGCCGGCGGCACGGCCTGCTCGACACGACCCCGGCGGAGGAACCGGACCTCCTGCCGGCGCCGAGCGAGCGGGAGGTGCACCACTGGACGCGTTGCACCCACGTGATGGACCCGCTGGCAGGAACGCGATGAACGGCACACTGCGGCAGTTCCGCTCCTTCGACCGGCCGATCCAGCTGCTGCAGATCAACCAGCTGGGCATCAACCTCGGCTTCTACATGCTCATGCCCTATCTCGCCCAGCACCTGTCGGCCGCCGCCGGGCTGGCGGCCTGGACCATCGGGCTGGTCCTGGGCCTGCGGAACTTCAGCCAGCAAGGCATGTTCCTGATCGGCGGCACCCTGGCCGACCGGCTCGGCTACAAGCCGATGATCATGGCCGGGTGCGCGCTGCGTACGATCGGGTTCGCCCTGTTCGGGCTGACCACCTCACTGCCCTGGCTGCTCGCGGCAGCGGCCGTGACCGGCTTCGCCGGGGCGCTGTTCAACCCGGCGGCCCGCGCCTACCTGGCCGTCGAGGCCGGCGAGCGCAAGGTGGCGGCCTTCGCCGTGTTCAACGTGTTCTACCAGGCGGGCATCCTGCTCGGCCCGCTGGCCGGCATCGCCCTGATGAGCGTCGGCTTCCCGGCCGTGTGCCTGTCCGCGGCGGCGATCTTCGCGGTGCTGACCGTCCTGCAAGGCGCGCGCCTTCCGGCCCGGCGCCCTTCGGCGGCGGAGCACCAGCCGGTGCTGCGTGAGTGGCGCGCGGCGTTCGGGAACCGGGCGTTCGTCTCCTTCGCCGCGGCGATGATCGCCTCGTACGCGCTGTCGTACCAGATGTACCTGGCCCTGCCGCTGCAGGTGCAGCGCTTCGGCGGCGGCGAGTCGGGGGTGATGGCGCTGTACGCCGTCTCCGCGCTGCTCGGCATCGCCGGGCAGGTGCACCTGACCACCTGGTGCGCGGCGCGCTGGAGTCGCGGTCAGGCGATCAGCCGCGGTCTGGCGCTCATGGGGCTCGCCTTCCTGCCGCCGGCCGTGGCGGCGCACCTGCCTCTGGCGCCGGTGTGGGCGATGCTGCCCGTGCTCGCCTGCACTCTTCTGCTCACGGTCGGCACGCTGATGGCCTTTCCCTTCGAGATGGCCACCATCGCCGACATGGCGGGAGATCGGCTGATCGGTACGTACTACGGGATCTACAACCTGGCGTCCGGCGTGGGCATCCTGGCCGGCAACCTGGTCGCGGGCGCCCTGCTCGACGCGGCTCGTACGACGCGGCTGGCCGCTCTGCCCTGGCTGCTGCTGGCCGTCGCCGGGCTCGCCTCCGCGGCCGCCGTCAGACGACTGGACCGGCGCGACCGGCTCACCCCCGTCGGCCAGGTGGCCACCGCCACCTGACCAGTCGCTCACAGAGGGCGATCAGGGCGCGGGCGGTGAGAGGGCGCTGAGCTTGTCCACGGGCGGACCGCCGGGGACGACGGGTCGCGGGAGGGGATTGGCGGCCGCGGACAGGGCCGGTGCCGCCAGGAAGATCGCGGCGACGAGCGCGGCGGTTCGAGCGACGAGAGGGAGAGCGCGCATGCTGTGCACCTTTCATCGTGCGGCGGGTGTCTGGCCTTTGACCAGGCCATATGCACTCAAGGTAATCGATCAACTACGCATAGTAAAGGACTGGAAAAAGAATCTTTCCCTCGGGACATTTGCCGCCATATTCGCTTATGATCCGCTAATGCTGAACGGCGCGAACCACTGACTGATCACCCGCACCTTTCCGGACGACGGAGGGATGACGGCGACATAAATGGCCCCGCTCTTCATGGTGAGCTTGGATTTGTAGAACGCGCCGCGGCTCAGTGCCTTCCAGCCGGGCTGTGACAGCCCCAATTGCGCGGCGCCGGGGCGGGCGGTGAAGGTGTCCTGTTCGCGCATGCCGTACCAGACCACGGCACCGCCGGCCGATGTCTTGAGGGCGAAGATCTCCGGTGCGAGTTGCGGCTGGTATTGGAGATTCCACTGACCCTGCGCCTTTTGCCGGTCGCTCCGCAGGCTCGCCACGAGTTTGGTGGTGTAATCGCCGGCCGCGAACACCTGCTTGGCGCCCGCGTCCGCGCCGAGTGTGCCCATCAGGCGCGCGTGCGCCGTGGCCGCCTGCCGGGGTGAGACGGCGAGGCCGCCGCGCTCGTCCACGTTCAGCGCGGTGGCGTAGCCGTTGCCGTCCTTGGCGATGGCGGGTGGTTGTGTCGCGGAGGCGGAGACCACGCGCCACCCTTCGGTGGTCTGCTGGAAGATGAGTTGCGTCCAGTTCGACCCGGTTTTGTACTCGGCCAGGAACCAGTCGCCACTCGCCGGGATCGCGAACCGGGACTTGTCGACTCCGGCGCGGCCTTTCCTACGCTCGCCGGTCAGCGCGTCCATCCGGGCGTCGGCGTTGGTCAGCTGCAGCGAGAGTCCGGCTTCTGCGGCCTCCCAGCCCTTGCCTTTCGAACTCGCCTGCTTGGCCAGGCGCTCGTACCGATCGAGAATGTTCTTGGCCTCGGAAGGGGAGACCGATGCACCGGCAGGCAGCGGATTCGCGGTCGCGCCGCCCGCGAATGCCGGTGCCGCCGGTTCGCCGCCGCCATTGCACGCGGCGACGCCGGAAAGCGCGAGGACAATGGCCGAATAGCGGATCCTCATGGCAAGTCTCCGGAAAGTCGATTGCCACGAAGTACGCAGTGCGCCCTGATCCAGGTTCACCGGTATACCCAATCGGCAAGTTCAGGCGGAATCGCCGCGCGTTCTCTTCCGATCCGGAGAAAGAAACGTGGGCAGCAGTCCCCGGGGCAGGAAGAGTACGACGAGGATGAGGACGAGCGCGTAGACCGCGTATGACAGCACGCTCGGCGCGTACGTCGGCATCCCCGGCAGGTTCGCGACCCGGTCCAGCCCCTGCACGAGCAGCGTGATCGCGGTGGCCCCGACGACGGCTCCCCAGATCGTGCCCAGTCCGCCGACGACGGCCATGACGATGTACTGGATCGAGATGAGCACCGGGAACGACCCCGGCGCGACGTACCCGGTGTAGAAGCAGTAGATCCCACCCGCCAGGCCGGCGAAGGCGGCCGACAGCGCGAACACGACGAGCTTGTAGCGGCCGACCGGGATCCCGGCGGAGGCGGCGGCGGTCTCGCTGGTGGCCAGGGCACGCAGGGCCCGGCCGGGCCGGGAGGCGATCACGTTGTGCGTCACGAGCATCACCAGGGCCAGACCCGCCCACGTCAGGTAAGCGTAGGCGGACGCGCTCTCCGCCTCGACCGAGCCGATGCCGAACCGGGGGATGGCCTGCAGCCCGATGTCGCCGCCGGTGAAGTCCAGCTGCCCGGCCAGGGAGAGGAGGATCAGCTGCATGGCCAGGGTGGCGAAGGCCAGGTGGTGGCCGCGCAGCCGCAGCAGCGGCGTACCGATCACGAGGGCGAACGCCGCCGCCGCGACGGGTGCGGCGATCAGCCCGATCAGGGGCGGTACGCCGTTCAGCGCGAGCAGGGCGGCGGTGTAGGCGCCGATGGCGTAGAAGGCGCCCTGGCCCAGGGAGACCTGCCCGGCGTACCCCATGAGCAGGGAGACGCCGACCGTGACCATGGCCGCCAGGCCGAGCAGGATGTACACGGCCAGCGAGCTGTCGTCGAGGACGGCGGGCAGGACGAGCGTGACGGCGGCGATCAGCAGCCCGGCGGCCGCCCGCTTCACGCCGTCTCCTGGTGGATCGTCGATCGGCGGCTCGCCTGTACGACCATGACGACGAGCATGAGACCCAGAGCGACCTCCAGCTGGTGAGACCCGTAGCCGTACCCCGCCGCCATCGTCTCGGCGACCCCGAGCAGCAGCGCGCCGCCGAGCGCGACGCCGGGGCGGGTGAGCGCGCCGAACACGGCGGCGGCGAAGCCGTTGACGATGAGCGTGACGTCGGTGTCGAACGAGATGGGCCGCAGCGGCGTGACCAGCACTCCGGCGATGCCGCCGAGCAGCCCGCCCAGGGCGAAGGCCAGCAGGCCCATCAGCCGGGTGTCGATGCCGATGACGCGGGCGGCGAAGGGGTTGGAGGCGCACGCGGTCAGCGCCTTGCCCAGGTAGGTACGGCCGAAGAACAGGACGAGCAGGACGAACGTCGCCGCGGTGACGGCGATGACGAGCAGGTGCTGCGTCTGAACATGGGCCCCGGCGATGGTCACCGAGCCGGCCAGGCCGGGGGCCGAGCGCGGCTGGTCACCCCACAGGACGATCTCGACGGCGTACGCGAGGACCCCCACGCCGAGCGTGACGATGAGCGACGACAGCGGGGTGGTGTCCCGTTTGCCGGTGGCGGCCAGGCCGGTCAGCAGGCCCGCGAGCGCGGCGACCAGGACGGCGGCCACCTCACTGACGCCGTGGGGAACCCCGAGCCCCAGCAGCGAGGAGGTGCAGAGCCCGGCGACGACAGCGAAGGTGCCCTGGGCGAAGTTGACCACCCCGGTGACCCGGTAGATGGTGACCAGCCCGCTGGCGATGAGCGCGATCGCGCACCCGACGGCCAGGCCGTTGAGCAGGTAACCGATGAACGCGCTCATGTGATCGCCCCGCCCAGGTACGCGCCGGCCACGCGCGGGTCGTCGGCCAGCTCGGCGCACTCGCCCTCGGCCACCACGCGCGCGGATTCCAGGACGTAGGCCCGCTGGCACAGCTCGAAGGCCAGCCGCGCGTTCTGCTCGATGAGCAGCACCGTCAGCCCATGCGTACGGTTGAGCTCGACCAGGTGTTCGGCCAGCTTGGCGGTGGGCAGGGGAGCGAGCCCCAGCGACAGCTCGTCGACCACGAGCACGTCGGGCCGCGCCATCAGGGCCTGGCCGAAGGCCACCATCTGCTGTTCGCCGCCCGACAGCACGCCCGCCCGCCTGCCGGCCAGCTCGGCCAGCTGAGGCAGCAGCTGGTAGACGAACGACGGGTCGCGCTGCCGGGAGCGCCAGCCGCCGAGAGCGAGATTGTCGGCGACCGACAAATCCGGAAACACCTGGCGGCCCTCGGGGATGAGCGCCAGTCGGCCGTCGATCCGCACGGTCCCGGAGGCCGGAGTGAGCAGGCCCGCCAGGGTGTTGGCCAGCGTCGACTTGCCCGCGCCGTTCGGGCCGAGCAGCGCGACCATCTCGCCGCGCCGTACCGAGAGCGTGACGTGATCGAGCGCGGTGGCCGCGCCGTACGAGACGACCAGGTCGCGGACGTCGATCATGAAGCCTGTCCGAGATAGGCGGCGAGTACGAGCGGGTCCGCGCGCACCTCGGCGGGGGAGCCGTCCGCGATGACCCGCCCGAGGTCGAGGACGACGACGCGGTCGGCGAGCCGGGTCACGAAGGCGACGTCGTGCTCGATGAGCAGGATGGTCAGCCCGCTCGCGCGCAACTCCTCGACCAGGGCGGCGAGCCGTTCGCGCTCGCCGCCGCGCAGCCCGGACGCGGGCTCGTCGAGCAGCAGCAGCCGGGGCCGCGCGCACAGGGCGCGGGCCAGCTGCAGCGCGCGCTGCTGGCCGATCGGGAGCTGGTCGGCGGGCCGGTCCGCCCACTCGGCCAGCCCCACCCGGTCGAGAGCGAGGTCCGCCTCGCGGGCGATCTCCCGCTCGTCGGCGCGATGCCGTGGCAGCCGCAGTGCCGCCGAGACGAACCCGGCCCGGGTACGGCTGTGCGTCCCGACCATGACGTTCTCCCTGACCGTCATGCCGCGGAACACCCGGGCGCCCTGGAAGACGATGGACATGCCCAGCCGGGCCCGGCTGTGGGGCGCCAGCCGCTCGACCCGGCGCCCGAGGAAGGCGATCTCGCCGCGGTCGGCGAGCAGGTGGCCGGTGATGAGGTTGAACAGCGTGGACTTGCCCGCGCCGTTGGGCCCGATGATCCCGCACACCTCGCCGTCCGCGACGCTCAGTGTGACGTCGTCGACGGCGTAGACGCCTCCGAAGGAGCGCGATATCCCGGTGACCGCCAGCACCGCTACTCCGCGGCCACGGTCTTGGCGAGCTGCGCCTTGGCCCACGGGGTGGTGATGAACTGGCCGTTCTTCACGGTGTTGACCGAGATGTACTCGGGGGAGAGCCCGGAATGGTCGGTGGGGGAGTAACGGAAGCGGCCGTTCGGGGTGACCAGGTCCATGGTCTCCAGCGCCTGCTGGATCTTGGCCTTGTCGGTGCCGCCCGCCTTCTTGATCGCCTCGAACAGCAGCAGGCTCGCGCTGTAGCCGTCCTGCGCGAACTGCGGCGGCGGATAGCCGTACTTCTGCTGGTACGGCTTGGCCATCTGCTCGATGACCTGCTTCTGCTTGCCGTCGGGTAACTGCTCGCCCACCACGCCGATGGCGCTCTGCACGGTCATCCCCTCGGCCGCGGCGCCCATCGGCTCCAGCCAGAGCTTGCTGGCCTGGGAGGCGGTCAGGAACAGCGGCACCTTCAGCCCCGCGGCGGCGTACTGCTTGGCGGCGGTGACGCCGGGCGCGCCGGAGCCCCAGAAGACCAGCGCCTCGGCGGCGGAGCCGCGTACATGGGTGAAGAGCGGGCTGAAGTCGGAGGTCGTGGTCTCGTACGGCTCGTCCACGGCGATCTTGACGCCGTACTTGGGGGCGAGCGCGACCATGGCCTTGTGCCCGGACACGGAGTAGGCACTCTTGGAGTCGTAGGCGACCGCGACCGTCTTGAGGCCGGTGGCCTGGAGGTATTGCAGGTAGCGCTCGGCGTACATGCTGGACAGCGCGGGGGTGACGAAGACGTACGACTTGATCGGCTCGACCTGCTCCTGGGCGGGTGCCAGCGACAGGTAGGGCATCTTGTCGCGCTGGGCCAGGGGCTCGATCGCCAGTGCCGAGTTGGAGAAGACCGGGCCGATCAGCGCGTCGATCTCGCCCTTGATCTGGTTGTAGGCCACGATGCCCTGGTCCGGCGCGGTCTTGTCGTCGCGGGCGACGAGCTCCACCTTGCGGCCCAGCAGGCCGCCGCCGTTGTTGATCTGCTCGACGGCCAGCTCGACGGCCTTCTTGTCCTCGCTGCCGAGTGGGGTGTAGTTGCCGGTCAGGGAGACGATGAGGCCCACCTTGATGGGGCCTTGAGTGTCGGATCCGCCGCCGCCACCGCTGCCGCACGCGGCCGTGGCGAGAACGAGACAGGCCAGGGACGGGAGAAACCTGTGCATCAGGACCTCCAGGACCGCGAATGTGGCCCTGAATGTAGGCAGGGCCTTTACGCCTGTCAATAGAGTGCCCAACATTGTGATCAGGAGGACGTTGGGCAGAATAGTGACAGTCGTTGCACGGTGGCCTAACTTTGGGCGTACTACGTACGCTCAGAGAAGGTGATCCACATGCGCACCTCCCCACCCTTCCGCGCGGACCATGTCGGCAGCCTGCTGCGGCCACCCGCCCTGCTCAGCGCCCGTGAGAGTCTCACCGGCGAGGCGCTGCGCGAGGTGGAGGACGAGGCGATCCGCGAGGTCGTGCGGAGGCAGGAGGAGCTGGGCCTGCAGGCGGCGACCGACGGGGAGTTCCGCCGGGCCTCCTGGCACATGGACTTCATCTACCAGCTCGGCGGCATCGGCCAGGCCACCGGCGAGCACATCACGGTCCGCTTCCACAACGAGCAGGGCGACCTCGAGTACACCCCCGCGGCGATGCGGGTGCACGACAAGATCAGGCTGACCGAGCCGATCTTCGCCGACCATTTCACGTTCCTGCGTGACACCGTGACCACGGCGGTGCCCAAGCTGACCATCCCTTCGCCCAGCATGGTCCACTACCGGGGTGGTCCCGCCTCCATCGACCCGGACGTCTATCCCGACGTCGAGGAGTTCTGGAGCGACCTCAGCGCCGCCTACGCCGAGCAGGTGCGCAAGATCGGCGAGCTGGGCTGCACCTACCTGCAGTTCGACGACACCAGCCTGGCCTACCTCAACGACCCGGCGCAGCGGGCCGAGCTCGCCGAACGCGGCGACGACGCCGAGCACATGCACCTGCGCTACATCAAGCAGATCAACATCGCGCTCGCGGCCAAGCCCGAGGGCATGGCGATCACCACGCACATGTGCCGCGGCAACTTCCGCTCCTCCTGGGCGGCCTCCGGAGCCTACGACTTCGTGGCCGAGGCGCTGTTCGGCGAGCTGGCGGTGGACGGGTTCTTCCTGGAGTTCGACGACGAGCGCTCGGGCGGCTTCGAGCCCCTGCGCTACGTACCGCCGGGCAAGATGGTGGTGCTCGGCCTGGTCACCACCAAACACGGCGAGCTGGAGTCCAAGGACGCGCTCAAGCGGCGCATCGACGAGGCCGCCAAGTTCATCGACCTGGACCAGCTCTGCCTGTCCCCGCAGTGCGGCTTCTCCTCCACCGTCGAGGGCAACGTGCTCGACGCCGACCAGCAGTTCGCCAAGCTGGCCCTGATCGCCGAGACCGCGCGGGAGGTGTGGGGCTAGGAAACCCCGGTCAGGCGCGGACGGCGCACAGGAGGCGGTTGTTGCCGCGCTGCCAGAGCGTGCCGACCTCGGCGAAGCCCGCCGCCCGCAGGGCCTCGACGTGCTGGGACAGCAGGCCGGACTCGGTGCCGCTGTGGTTCGCGCCCGCGGTCGTGCGAGCGGTACGGGCGTCGTTGAGCTCGGCGAAGGCCGGCTCGGCGGCGATCGAGTCCCACCACTGCCGCCAGTCCTCGGGCCGGCCCTCGGCGAACACCCGGTCGGTGTGGCGGTCGTGGACGGCGCGTTCGAGCCGGGCGATGGCCGGAGTGGCGGCGTCGTCGGAGTCGAAGTGATCGCCGTTGAGGAGCAGCCCGCCCGGCCGCAGCACGGAGACCAGGTCGGCGTACAACTTCCGTAGCTCCGGCACGGCGAGCCAGTGCAGCGCGGTGGTGCTCACCGCGACGTCGGCCGGGCGGTCCAGGTGCAGCGAGTCGGTCCAGCCGGGTGTACGCAGGTCGAGGTCGACGAAGCCGAGCCGCGGGTAGGCGGCCCGGCCGAGGCCGAGCAGCAGCGGGTCGGCGTCGACCGGGATCACCGTGGCCTTGGGCAGCCGCTCCAGAAGGCGGGCGGACAGCGAGCCTGGCCCGCAGCCCAGGTCGATGACCAGCGGGTCCGGGCGGCCCAGTGCCTCGACGGCGTCGATCAACGCGGTGAAGCGCTCCTCGCGGTCGGGCAGGTAGCCCTCCTGCTGCCGGTCCCAGCGCGCGATCCAGTCGAGTGCGATCTCGTGAGTGAGCACGTCGTCTCCTTGTGACCCTCGTTTAAGCTTTAGACAGTCACAAGCTAAAGCATAGGATGTAACTGGTCAAGTGGATTTCAACAGTCACACGGACGCGGTCGTCCGAGTCGCCGTGGCGGTGGTCAATGTGCTGACCCCGGGCGAGAGCCGAGGGCGGCCCTGGCCGGTGCCGCACGATCTCGGCGCCGCCGCCACGGACGTGCTCCGAACCGTCTACCCCACGCATCCCGAGGTCACCGAGGCGGAGGGCGGCGCTTACGCCGAGATCGCCGCGCGTCTGCGCATGGTCTTCGAGGCCGTCGCGGCGGACGACATCGACACGGCGGCGACGCAGGTCAACAGCCTGCTAGAGGAGTCGCACGCCCGGCCGACACTCCAACGGCACGACGGCGAGCCGTGGCATCTCCACTTCCACGGCACGGGTGGCACCCTGGCCGGCGACTGGGCGGCCAGTTGCGCCACCGGCCTCGCGATCGTGCTCGGCGGCGAGTTCTTCGACCGGCTCGGCGTGTGCACGGCGCCGCACTGCGACCGGGTCTATGTGGACGTGTCGCGCAACGGCACGCGCCGCTTCTGCTCCACCGCCTGCCAGAACCGGGTCAAGACCGCGGCCTTCCGGGCGCGGGGAAAGGCCACGTGAGCAACTGGACCGGGCCGCCCGCGAGCAACTGGACCGAGGTGCCCGCGAGGACCGGGGCTACGTGAGCAGCCGTACCGGCGTGCCTGCCAGGAACGCCTCGATGTCGGCCACGGCCTCCTGGAAGTACGTGCGGTAGTTGCCCTGGGTGACGTAGCCCAGGTGCGGCGTGGCCAGGACGTTCGGCAGCGTGCGCAGCGGGTGGTCGTCCGGAAGCGGCTCCTGGTCGAAGACGTCCAGCCCGGCGCCGGCGATGCGGCCCTCGGTCAGCGCCTCGATCAGGGCGGCCTGGTCCACGATGGCCGCCCGCGAGGTGTTGACCAGATACGCCGTGCGACGCATCAGCGCCAGCTCCGGAGCGCCGATCAGCCCACGGGTCCGGTCGCCGAGGACGAGGTGGATCGACACGATGTCCGATTCGGCCAGGAGCGCTTCCTTCGTGGCCGCGTACCGTACGCCCAGCTCGCCCGCCCGGTCGGCGGTGAGGTTGCGGCTCCAGGCGGCCACGTCCATGCCGAAGGCGCGGCCGATGGCGGCCATCTGGGAGCCGATCTTGCCGAGGCCGAGCAGGCCGAGGGTGCTGCCGCGCAGGTCCAGGCCGATCGTGTGCTGCCAGGGGCCGCTCGCCCGCAGTGCGCCGGCCTCGGGGATCAGGTGGCGGGCCAGGCCCAGGATGAGGGCCCAGGTCAGCTCGGTGGGCGGCGCCGAGCTGCCGGCGGTGCCGCAGACCGTGACGCCGTGCGCGCGGGCGGCGTCGAGGTCGATCGAGGCGTTGCGCATGCCCGTCGTGATGAGCAGGCGCAGGTTCGGGAGCCGGGCGAAGAGCTCGGCGGGGAACGGCGTGCGCTCCCGCATGATCACCAGGATCTCGTGGTCGTGTACGGCCCGCACCAGGTCGTCCTGCGTCGCGAAGTGCTCGCGAAAGCTCGTCGCCCGCACCAGGGACCAGTCGGCGAGGCCGAGTGCGATATCCTGGTAATCATCCAGTACGGCACAGCGCAGCATAAATGCGGATATTACCGGCGCTGTCTCCGGCAGGTACAGGTGCTTACCGTCAAGCCGCTTCGCCCATGATTCGCCGCCTCGAAACATCGACATATGAGTGCGGCAGGGTGTCCTGAAGTGTGATGGGAGAGGACCACATCCCATGAGCAGACCCTTGGCAGTCGCCACCCTCACCACGGCGGCGCTCGTCACCGGCCTCGCAGCCCTCCCGGGCCCCGCCGGCGCGAGCCCGACCGGCCCCGTGAGCCAGGCCGCCATCGCGGGCCAGGCCGCCACCGCCGACCGCGCGCAACGCGTCATCATGACCGGCCGGCAGGAGGTGCCGGGTCCAGGTGACCCGGACGGGCACGGCGCCTTCACCTACACGGTGAAGGGCGAGACGCTCTGCTACACCATCACCGCCGACCGCATCCTGCCCGCCACGGCCGCCCACATCCACCGGGGCAAGAGAGGCGTGGCGGGCCCGATCACCGTCACTCTGAGAGCCCCGACCAAGGGTCCCGCGCGAGGCTGCATCAAGGCGGCCGAGCAGCAGAGCACCTCGAACGCCGCGCTCGTCCTGACCAAGAAGGAACTGCACGGCATCGTCAAGTCGCCGGATCGGTACTACGTCAACGTGCACAACGCGAAGTATCCCGACGGCGCCATCCGCGGCCAGCTCCCCGGCAAGGGCGGCGGGTCCGCGACTCACTGACCCCTGCTCCAGCTCCCCGGTGCGATCGGGGAGCTGGAGCCCGTTCAGCGGGTGGACAGGCTTTCTGCCTCCTCGTGCAACGCCGCGATGAGGATCAGCTCCAGGTGGAGCTCGGCCAGATCGGGCGCCGCGAGGCCATCGAGGACTTGCATGGTGGGCCTCCCTGCATCAAGGACGCCTCACAAGCCACAGGGGTTTACCGATCATTCCCTGAACCGTCATTCCCTGAACCGTTCCCAGGCGGACTGCCGCGTCATGCCGAGCGAGGCGCCGATGCGCTCCCAGCTGACGTTCTTGGTGCGGAGGTGTCGTACCCAGTCGTGCAGAGTGTCGTCGACCTGGACCTGAACGGCGACGATCTTGGGGAGGTGGTCGAGGATCTGGTCCTCGCTCATGGTCTCCCACGCGGGCAGGCGGGGCTCGAGGGAGGGGGCAAGCCCCACCTCCTTGAGCACGTCGGCGCACAGACCCACACATGCGTTGCAGATGTACACGCCGGGTCCGGCGATGAGCTTGGCCACGTCGGCGCTGCTCTTGTGGCAGAACGAGCAGCGCAGTTTGTCCATCGGGTCAGGCATGGCCTGACAGTAGCGCGTCAGGTGGTGCCTGACAATCCGGTGAGCGTCTGCATGATCTCCTGTCGCTCCTCGTTGATCCGGCGGCAGATCGTCACGTACGCGTTCAGCACCTTGCAGTACGCCTGGCGTGCCTCGTCGAGCTGGGCGCCACGGATGACGATCCGCTCATGGTCGCCCTGTGCCTCGGCCTCGGCGAGCAGCGCTCGCGCCTCGTCCACGATCTCTTCCGCCCTGATCCGCGTACGGCGGAGCAAGGCGAAGCATTCATGGAGCTCTCCCAGCCGCGCTGAGGAGACGATGAACTCCGCATCGTGTACGGCCGAGCCGGTCACCCTGGGCCCGCGAAGATCGGATCCCACTCTCGCCACCTCCCCGGTCAAGGTTGCCTCACTGTAGACGCGTCATCCCCTCCCGTGGATCACCTGATCTCGCGTGGGGGTAGGGCATCCTTCCCCCGGAGGAGGTTCTCTCCACCCGAGTGGGAAAACAGCGTCCCTGAACCCCGTTCGGTCCCGCCGGATTGTGCGGATTGGCGGTTTCACCTGCGCTTATGCGATGAGTGCGGCGAATCTTCTGTCTGGGGAAAAGGAGTGAAGGAAGAGGCGAGATCGGCCACGCGACGCCCGGTCGCCATCACATACTGAAACGACGTGACTGCGGTAAGTGATGGCGGCTGAGGGGCGCGGTTGTGGCTATGGCGACATCTAACGGCGACGAGGACGCGGTGGACGTCAGCGTCATCATCCCGGCCCACAACTGCCGTGAATATCTGGACCGGTGCCTCACCGCCGCGCTGGTGCAGCGGATCAGGAAAGAGATCATCGTCGTCGACGACGGATCGACCGACGGCAGCGACGAGCTGCTCGACCTCTACGCCACCTACCACAAGGGCAACGTCAAGGTCGTCAGCATCGCCGCCTCGGGCGGTGCCGGGCGGCCGCGCAACATCGGCATCGAACACGCCACCGGCCGTTACGTCTTCTTCTGTGACGCCGACGACTACCTGGGCCCCGAGGCGCTCGAACGCATGGTCGCCATGGCCGACCGCAACGGCTCCGACATCGTGCTCGGCAAGGTCGTCGGGCACGGCAGGCGCGCTCCGATGTCGATGTTCCACCGCGGCGCCGAGCGGGCCGAGCTCGGTGACAGCGCCGTCTACAACAGCCTGAGCTGCTTCAAGCTGTTCCGCAGGGAGATGCTGATCAGCCACGGCATCAGGTTCGGCGAGGGCATGCTGGTCGGCGAGGACATCCACTTCACCGTGCACGCCTATTGCCACGCCAAGGTGATCTCCGTGGTGGCCGACTACGACTGCTACCACCTGGTCTCCAGGTCCGACGGCAGCAGCATCATGCAGCAGCCGGGCAGCCGGGACCCACGCGGCTGGCTCGGCATGATCCGCGGGCCGATCCAGCTCATGACCGAGCACGTCCCGCCGGGGCCGCTGCGCGACCACCTGCTCCGCCGGCACTTCAGGCTCGACGTGTTCGAGCAGCTCGGCGTGCCGTTCCTGAAGTCGGACGAGGTGCAGCGCAAGGAGATCGCCCAGGAAGTGGCCGCGCTCTGCGACCGGTGGCTGACACCCGGTGTCTACGCCAAGCTCAGCCGGACCGACCAGCAGCGGATCGTCGCGCTCGGCGACATCCACCGTCTGGTGCGACTGGCCCAGATCGAGGGCGCCGCCGTCCGCCGCCGGCTGACCGGCCTGCGCTGGGAGGCGAACCGGCTGGTCGTGACCGGGGTGGCCGGGCTCGACGGCATGCCGGAGCACGACGGGGTCGCGCTCGTGCTGCGCGCCCGCAACGTGCGCGGGCAGGAGCTGATCGTGCCCGCCGAGCGCGACGGAGCCGCGTTCATCGCCAGCGTCGACGTGGCCGCGCTCGACTCGGGCATCTGGGACCTGCGGGTGGCCGTCGAGATGGAGGGCGTGGTCCGGTACGGACGCCTCGGCGCCGACCGCGATGGCTGCGTCACCCGGCCGGCGCCCCGGCTCATCGGCGCCGTGGTGGCGCTGCCGTACTTCACCAAGGACAACGGCAACCTCAGCATCGACGTCGGCGGGCACCTGATGACGGTGCCGGGCCGGGCCAGGATCCACCGGACGCGCTGGACGCTCGGGCGGCGGCTGCTCATCGACGGCGAGGTCACGGTCGTAGGCGTGATCCCGGCGGCCTCGGCGATCACCCGGCTGGTCTGGCGCGAGCGGCGTACGGGCAACGAACGGGCCGAGCGGGTGGTCGCGCTGCCGGGCGGCGGGTTCGCGGCCCGGCCCGCGATGGGCAAGTTCGCGCCGGGCATCTGGGACGCCTATCTGGAGGTCGAGCTGGGCGGGCCGCCCGCGAGGTTCCGGATCGAGACCGACGCCCAGACCGTCGCCGCGCCGCGCCGGTTGTGGGGGCGTCTGCGCGGCGGCGCTGTGCTGCGGAGCGTGCGCCCGTACGCGACGTCGGGCAAGGGGAGGCTGAGCACGGTCGTGCTCAAGATGACCACCCGTACGGCCTTCCGCAGAATTCTCCGCTAATTGCCATCTATGTGCAGGTGCAAGACGATGTCCTAAAGTAGGGAGCTGCAACACCGCTTGACGAAGGGCTTTGCCGTGCACGTACCCGATGGCTTCTTCAACGCGGCCGTATCCGTTTCCGCCGGCGCGGTCGCCGCCGCCGGGCTGGCGGTCTGCCTGCGCGGCGCGCGGCGCGAGCTCGACGACCGGACCGCGCCCATGGCCGGGCTGGTGGCCGCGTTCATCTTCGCCGTCCAGATGCTCAACTTCCCCGTCGCCGCGGGCACCAGCGGGCATCTGCTGGGCGGGGCGCTGGCCGCGATCCTCGTGGGGCCCTATACGGGCGTGCTCTGTATGGCCGTGGTCCTGCTGGTGCAGTGCGTGTTCTTCGCCGACGGCGGTCTCACGGCGCTGGGGATCAACATCACGATCATGGGCATCGTCACCGTACTGGTCGGCTGGGGCGTCTTCCGGCTGGTCGCGCGGCTCGCCAAGGGCAAGGGCGGCGTGACGGTGGCCGCGTTCCTGGCCGCGCTGGTGTCCGTGCCGTCCGCCGCCCTGGTGTTCTCGGCGCTGTTCTGGGTCGGCGGCACCGCGCCGATCGAGGTCTCCGCGGTGGCGGCCGCGATGGGCAGCGTGCACGTGCTGATCGGCATCGGCGAAGGCGTCATCACGGCCCTGACCGTCGGCGCGGTGCTGGCCGTCCGGCCTGACCTCGTGTACGGCGCGCGCGGGCTGACCACACCTCTCGTGCTGAGGGGCGCTGAGCCGGCGACTGTGGGGACGACGGTCACGGTGGGCGCTGAGGAGGAGCCGGTGGCCGCCCGGAGCCCGCTGCGGGCTTTCCTGCTCGGCGGCCTCGGCCTGACGCTGGTGCTGGCCGGGATCGTGTCCTTCTTCGCCTCCTCCAGTCCCGACGGGCTGGAAGCGGTCGCCGAGAACCATGGGTTCCTCGGCCAGGCCACCGGCCACATGTTCGGCTCATGGGCGCTGGCCGACTACGGTGATGTGGGCGGCATCCCCGTGGGTGTCGCCGGGATCATCGGGGTCGGGCTCGTGCTGCTCATCGCCGGGGGCGTCGCCTATGCCGCCCGTGGCCGGGAGAAGGCCCGGGTCTGAGGCCAGTGAACGAGAGACGGTGAGTGCCAGGTGGGCGCGGGACACCATCATCAGCTCTACCTGGCAGGCGACTCGGTCGTGCACCGGCTGCCGCCGCAGTGCAAGCTGCTGGCCGTCGCCGCCTTCGCGATCGTGGTGGTGGCGACGCCGAGGGAGCGGTTCTGGGCCTTCGGGCTCTACGCGGTCCTGCTCGCGGGCGTCGCCGTGGCCGCCAGGGTGCCGCTGACGTACGTGCTGCGGCGGATGGTGGTCGAGCTGCCCTTCGTGCTGTTCGCCTTCCTCATCCCGGTGATCGGGCTGGGGGAGCGGACGACCGTGCTGGGCGTCTCGCTGAGCGTGGCCGGGCTCTGGGCCGGGTGGAACATCCTGGCCAAGGCGACGCTGGGGGTGATCGCCTCGATCCTGCTCGCGGCCACCACCGAGCCGCGGGTCATCCTCATCGGCGCCCAGCGGCTCCGGCTGCCCAGCCTGCTGGTGCAGATCGCCATGTTCATGCTCCGCTACATGGACGTGATCATGGATGAGATGCGGCGGATGCGGGTCGCGCGGGAGTCCCGTGGCTTCGAGGCCCGGAATTTCCGGCATATCCCGGTGATCGCGCGCTCGGCGGGAGCCCTGTTCATCCGCTCGTACGAACGGGGTGAGCGGGTGCACCTCGCGATGCTCAGCCGCGGCTATTCCGGACGGATGCCAATGATGGACGAAATTTCGGGATCCGTTGGGCAATGGGCCACGGCCCTCGCTCTGCCAGGCATCGCCCTGGCCGTACTAGGCCTGTCCGCCGTACAAGGACTGTCACTGTGAACTCTCCGGTCGTCAACTCCCTCGAAGTCAGCCGGCTCGCCTACGCCTACCCCGACGGGACGCAGGCCCTGTTCGGCGTGGACTTCACGATCCGGCGCGGCGAGCGCGTCGCGCTGCTCGGCCCCAACGGCGCCGGCAAGACCACCCTCGTCATGCACCTGAACGGCATCCTCACGGCCGGGCACGGCTCGGTGAGCGTGGCGGGCACCCAGGTGCGCAAGGACACGCTCAAGGAGATCAGGCAGCGCGTCGGCCTGGTCTTCCAGGACCCGGACGACCAGCTCTTCATGCCCACGGTCAGGGACGACGTGGCCTTCGGCCCGGCCAACTCGGGCGTGTCGGGCGCGGAGCTGGAGCGTGCGGTCAAGGGCGCGCTGGAACGGGTCGGCATGCTGGAGGTCATCGACCGGCCGCCACACCACCTGTCGTTCGGCCAGCGCCGGCGGGTGGCCGTGGCGACCGTGCTGGCGATGGAGCCCGAGATCCTCGTGCTCGACGAGCCGTCCTCCAACCTCGACCCGGCCGCCCGCCGGGAACTGGCCGAGGTCCTGCGCTCGCTCGACGTGACCGTGCTCATGGTCACCCACGACCTGCCGTACGCGCTGGAGCTCTGCGAACGCTCGCTGATCCTCTCCGACGGCGTGATCGTCGCGGACGGACCCACCCGTGAGCTGCTCTCCGACGCCGAACTGCTCGCCCGCCACCGCCTGGAGCTCCCGTACGGCTTCGCCATCCCCGCGCCGGCCGAGCACGGCTGATCCAGGAAGGTCATTTTCCTGTTTCGGCCCTCACATACGGATGATCCGAGTTTGTGCATGCCCGGTACCCGGGGATGTCGAAGTACAGTGGCTCATCGAGGAGGGGCCAAATGAAGCTGCGGCTTGCGCGACATGCCCTTGGCGATGCCGTGGTGGTGGCCGTTGAGGGTGAGCTGGACCTGTTCACGGCGCCGTTCCTCCGCGACGAGGTGCGCGACGCCATCAAACAGGATGGCGCCTGGCTGGTGCTCGACCTCCAGCAACTGTCGTTCATGGACTCCAGCGGGCTGTCGGTGCTCATCGAGGCATGGCGGCTGGCCACGGGAGAGGGCGGCGGTGTGTCGCTGGCGGGGCCGCAGGCCCCGGTGGCCCGCATCCTGCGCACGACCGGGCTCGACCGGCGGATCAAGGTATATTCCGATGTCGACACGGCCGTAGGCGAGATTTAACCCACCCCGAGTAGAACTTCATTCGGTTGGCGGGTTAGGGTCCGGGTTATGGACGTGAACGGATCTGCAGCAATCATCTCCGGCGGGGCCAGCGGCCTCGGCGAGGCGACGGCCCGCGAGCTCGCGGCCCACGGCGCCACGGTGGTCATCGCCGACCTCAACGAGGAACGCGGCAAGAGCATCGCCGACGAGCTCGGTGGGGTCTTCGCCCGGACCGACGTGACGGACGACGAGCAGGTACAAACGGCGGTCGACGCGGCCGTCGCCACCGGCAAGCCGCTGCGCGTCGTGGTCAACAGCGCGGGCATCGGCTGGGCCGAGCGCACCGTCAACCGTGAGGGCGCCCCGCACAACCCCGCCTCCTTCCGCAAGGTCATCGAGGTCAACCTGATCGGCACGTTCAACCTCATGCGCATCGGCGCGGCGGCCATCGCCAAGACCGAGCCGGTCGACGCCGACGGGCAGCGGGGCGTGGTCGTCAACACCGCCTCCGTCGCGGCTCTGGAAGGCCAGACGGGGCAGCTGGCCTACTCGGCCTCCAAGGGCGGCATCGTGGGCATGACCGTGCCCGCCGCGCGTGACCTGGCGGCCATCGGCGTACGGGTGAACACCATCTGCCCGGGGATCATCGACACCCCGATCTACGGCTTCTCGCCCAACTCCGACGAGTTCAAGGCCAAGCTGGTGGCGCCGGTGGTGTTCCCGAAGCGCATGGGACGGGCCGACGAGTTCGCGCACCTGATCAGATCCCTGATCGAGAACGACTACATGAACGCCGAGGTCGTCCGCTTCGACGGCGGCATCCGCTTCCAGCCCAAGTGAGGTCACGTGTCTGACGAAGTGCTCGTCGAAGAGTCCGACGGCGTCGCCGTGATCACGATCAACCGGCCCGCCGCGCGCAACGCCATCAACGGCGCGGTGGCCCGCGGCATCGCGGCAGCCGTCGACTCGCTGGAAGCTCGCCCCGACATCTCCGCCTACGTCCTGACCGGGGCGGGTGGCTACTTCTCGGCGGGCATGGACCTCAAGGGCTTCCTGTCCGGCGACTTCCCGGTGGTCGAGGGCCGCGGCTTCGGCGGCCTGACCGAGTCGCCGCCCAAGAAGCCGATCGTGGCGGCGGTCGAGGGCTACGCGCTCGCGGGCGGCTTCGAGCTCGCGCTGTCGTGCGATGTGATCGTGGCGTCGTCGGAGTCCACCTTCGGCCTGCCGGAGCCCAGACGGGGCCTTGTGGCGGGCGCGGGCGGCATCATGCGGCTGCCGCGCCGGATCCCGTACCACATCGCCATGGAGATCGCCCTGACCGGCGATCACTATCCGGCCTCACGCCTGTACGAGCTGGGGCTGGTCAACCGGATCACCCCGGCGGGCGAGGCGCTGGACGGGGCGCTGGAGCTGGCCCGCAAGATCGCCGCCAACGCCCCGCTGGCCCTCGCGGCGACCAAGAAAGTGATCATCGAGTCGCAGGACTGGTCGCTGGAGGAGATGTTCGCCAAGCAGGGCGGCATCATCAGCCCGGTGTTCAGCTCGAAGGACGCCATGGAGGGCGCGGCGGCCTTCGCCGAGAAGCGCGCCCCCCAGTGGAAGGGCGAGTAGTCCTTTTCCGGACCCCCTCCCCTTTTTGGGAGGGGGTTTCGCTGCGCGTGCATAACTTCTTCTGCGTACGGTAAAGAAGGAAAGGTCTAGCGGGAGGGGCTCATGAGCGACTATTCGAGGTCCGCGTACGAGTCGGCCAAGCGCGGCGCGGGCACCCTCCTCGCCGGCGCCCTGAGCGCGACCTTCGTCATGGTCGTGATGCTCGCCGTGATGTGGGCCGTCGAGGTCGTCGACTACACGACGAACGGCAGCCTGGACCGCGAGTTCGGCATCGTCGGCTGGGATCCCTCGGGGCTCGCGGGCATCTTCTTCGCCCCGTTCCTGCATGTGGGCTTCGGGCACCTGATGGCCAACTCGCTGCCGCTGCTGATCCTGGGATTCCTGGCGGCGTTGCGCGGGCTCGGCCGGTTCTTCGCGGCCAGCCTGCTGATCATCGTGATCGGCGGTATCGGCACCTGGTTCACCAGTCCCGGCACGATCACGGTGGGTGCGAGCGGCCTCGTGTTTGGATATTTCGGGTACGTCCTGGCGCGCGGGATATTCGACCGGCGTGTCTTCGACATCGTCATCGGGATCGGCGTGGGGATCGCCTACTACTCGATCCTGTGGGGCCTGCTGCCCAACCAGCAGGGCATCTCCTGGCAAGGCCACCTGTTCGGCCTGGTGGGCGGCGTCGTCGCCGCCTGGCTGCTGCGCCGCAAGCGCGAAGTGGTGTAGGACGCCGCACACCCCCTACGTGATTAGTTGGATCGACGCTCGGCCGGATCTCGACAGGCGAGACTCTTCGTAGTGGAATGATTACGCAAAGTGTCCACGAAGGGAGTCTCCCCGTGTCGAACCCTCTGGCCGAAGCCAACCTCAGGGCCGCGTTCGCCGTCGTCGACGCCAACGGCAGCGGATATCTCGAGGCCGCCGACTTCGAGAGCCTCGCCGATCGGATGTGCGCCGTGATCGCGCCCGACCCGAGTTCGCCCTCGCACACGAGGCTGCGGGCGGCCTACCGGGCATGGTGGGACCAGATCCGCAACGCCGACACCGACGGGGACGGCCGGGTGAGCTGCGAGGAGTACGTCGCCCTCGTACAGGCGGGCGTGGCGGAGGACCCCCACTACTATGACAACGGCCTGAAGCCCCTCGCCGACGCGGCGTTCGACGCCATCGACGCCGACGGGAACGGCTCGATCTCGCGGGAGGAGCTCGCCCGCCTGTATGTGGCGGCCGGCGAGTCCGCCGAGACGTCCAACGGCTTCTTCGACCGCGTCGACACCGACGGCGACGGGTGCATCTCCCGCGAGGAGTACACGGTCGCCTTGCAGGGCATGTACGCGCCCGGATCGGCCGATGACG
Source organism: Nonomuraea sp. CA-143628 (assembly GCF_050942315.1). Lineage (NCBI taxonomy): Bacteria > Bacillati > Actinomycetota > Actinomycetes > Streptosporangiales > Streptosporangiaceae > Nonomuraea > Nonomuraea sp. CA-143628. The sequence goes on along the minus strand of NZ_CP192072.1, from coordinate 12,311,080 downwards.
CGAGCGCCTGGGTGCTGGGCGCCAACGACCGGTGAGCCCGCCCGGCCGGGTCGCCAGGTCCGTCACGAGCCGGCGTCAACCGACGTGTCACACGCCCGGACAGGCGCGACGTCGAGTGCGCCGCAAGCGCGAAGTGGTGTAGAACGGCGCTCACCCTGATGCTCGCAAAATCGGGGTGAAATGCCGATACAGCCTCAGACATGTAAGGGGTGTCCGCAACCCCCGCATGAGGAGGCCACCATGGGAACCGCCGGTGGATGACGACCGAAGACGCCGGTTCGAGGCCGTATATGCCCAGACTTACGAGCCGATTCTCGGATACGCCCTGCGCCGCTGCGACTCTCCCGAGGACGCGGCGGACGCGGTCGCCGAGACGTTCGCCATCGCCTGGCGCCGCGCCGACGCCCTGCCGCCCGACGCGGAGGCCAGGCTCTGGCTGTACGGCATCGCCAGGAACGTCCTGGCCAATCACCGGCGCGGCCAGGTCAGGCGGTGGTCCAGGAGCGTGGAGCTAGACGCCGACATCGCCGACCTCTATGCCCACTCGCCCGAGGGCAGCGTCGAGCTGGGCGCGATCGCGCAGGCGTTCAAGGAGCTGCACGAGGACGATCGCGAGCTGTTGTCGCTGGTCGCCTGGGAAGGGCTGGACCACGCCCAGCTCGCCAAGGTCCTCGACTGCTCGCGCAACGCCGTACGCATCCGGCTCCATCGCGCGCGCAAGCGCTTCTCCAAGGCGCTGGCCGGCGCGGGCATCTCCGTCAACCGTCTGCAGGTGGAGTCCAGATGAACGAGTTGAGCGGACTGGCCGGAGCCAGTGAACTCGCCAAGGTCAGCGAACTCGCCAGGGTCAAGGATGAGCAGCTGGCCGGCCAGGCGTCCGGTGCGGGGGCCCGTGCGCTGCTGGCGGCCATCGTCGAAGAGAAGCCAGGTGCGGCGGCCGCAACGACAGCCGCAGCCGCGGCCGCAACGGCAACGACAGCCAGATCCGCAGCCGCTGGGCGTCGGGCGCCGAGGTCGCGCCGTGCCCGCCGCCTGCTCGTGGGGCTGGCCGTCACCGTCGCACTCGCCACCGTGGCCGTCATGGGCCCCACCCTGCTGGACAGGGAGGCCACCTCGTACGCCAACGCCGCCATCGACATCGAGCTGCGGGGTGACGACTACGTCGCTACGATCAAGGACCCGTTCGCCGACCACGCCCTGTACGCCGAGGGCTTCCAGGCGCTGGGCCTCAATATCGGCGTGGACCTGATACCCGCCTCACCGACTCGGGTAGGCGATATCGTGCGCTACGGATTCGCCGGCACCACCCGGGCCGACAGGCTCGGCGGTGGTCTGAAGCCGGAGGGATGCACGCTCGACCAGGAAGGCTGCTTCCTCACTGCCACGGTGAGCAAGGGATTCAAGGGCCGGGGTGTCTTCTACCTGGGTCGGCCGGCCAAGCCCGGAGAGAAGTACCAGGCTTTCGCGGAGGCCGGCGGCAAGGGCGAGATGCTCGAAGGCTACGACGCCGACGGGCGGACCGTGGGCAAAGTCGCGGCCGAGGCGCGCAGGCGGGGGCTGCGGGTGGTCTTCCGGATCATTGAGCCGAACCCGGACGGCAACGGCTTCGGCATGAGCCGGGACCAGTCGGCCAAGATCGGCGACCACTGGTACGTCTGGGCCGCCGAGCCTGAGCAGGTCGGCACGGTGAGACTGCTGGTCACGGAGAAACGCCTCCGGAAGAACCCGGTAACCGGTGAGTAGACCGCCCGCTACTCGATCCTGTGGGGCTGCTGCCGGGCGCTCATCCTGACCTGACCGGCGTGATCGACACCGGTGAGCCCGGCCAAAACCCTGACCCTCGTGGTGGTCGGCGCCGTCGTGGCAATGGGCACCGGCTCCTCGGGGGGCATCCCCGGTGGGTCCCCAGCCACGACGGACGGGCTTCTTCCGCTCCCCCCGCAGGGGCATCCCCGGTGGACCCCCGACCACGACGGACCGGCTCTTTTCTCCCTCCCCCCGAAGGGGGATCACCCCGAAAGGACCCCAGCCACCACGGACCGTCACAAGGACCGAGACCGCACTAGGAGCTGTGCACCCGCTCGGCCGGAGACGAGGACAGCAGCCGATCAATCAGCGCCAGCCCGATGGCCGACAGGACGAAGGCCAGGTGGATGATCGTCTGCCACATCATCTTGCTGTCCGGGATCGTCTGAGCCTTGATGAACGTCTGCAGCAGGTGCACCGACGAGATGCCCACGATGGCCGTCGCCAGCTTGACCTTCAGGACGTTCGCGTTGACGTGGGACAGCCACTCCGGCTCGTCGGGGTGCTCGTTGAGGTTGATGCGCGAGACGAACGTCTCATAGCCCCCGACGATGACCATGATGAGCAGGTTGGAGATCATCACCACGTCGATGAGGCCCAGCACCGACAGCATGACCGTGACTTCCAGGTCTTTGCCGGCGCCATGGAACACGCCTTCGATCAGGTGCCAGAGCTCGACCATGAACTGCCAGACGTACACCCCCTGGGCCACGATGAGCCCCAGGTAGAGGGGGACCTGCAGCCAGCGGCTGGCGAACATCAGGTAGCCCAGGCCGTTGGGCCGCCTGCTCATACTCATCCGGTATAACCCCTGTCACATGAGGATATGTCCGCACAACTGGGTGGTAAGGAAGATCGACCCTGGTCGTGCGCGGGCGTTTTAGGGAAGAATGTTTCCTAACTCACCGAGCCGGAGGGTTGGTCAGTTGGCGAACCTGGGATCCCTGGAGAGCGCGATCATGGACGTGCTGTGGGATGCCGGTAAGCCGATGCGGGTGCGCGAGCTGCTCGCCACGCTCAACGAGGTGCGTGAGCTCGCCTACACCACGGTGCAGACCGTCGCCGAACGGCTGGTGAAGAAGGGGCTGCTCGTCCGCACGCCGTACCGTAACGCCTTCAAGTACGCGGCCGCCTACTCCAGGGACGAGCACGTCACGCGGCTCATGCTGGAGGCGCTGGCGGCCAGCACCGACCGGCTGCCGGTGCTGGCGAGGTTCGCGCAGAGCGTCGAGGAGGAGGACGCCCTGGCCCTGCTGGACGAGCTGTCGCGCCGTACGGGTCAGAAACGCTCGACCACGTAACGGGCGGAATGGGTCAAAGACGCTCGACCACGTAGTCGATGCAGACCGTCAGCGCCTCGACGTCGGCCGGGTCGATGGCCGGGAACATCGCCACGCGCAGCTGGTTGCGGCCGAGCTTGCGGTAGGGCTCGGTGTCGACGATGCCGTTGGCGCGCAGCGCCTTGGCCACGGCCGCCGCGTCCACGTCGTCGGAGAAGTCGATCGTGCCGACCACCTGCGAGCGGAACTCGGGAGCCGCGAACGGCGTGGTGTAGGAGGTCTTGTCGGCCCAGGTGTAGAGGCGCTGGGCGGAGTCGGCGGTGCGGGCGGTGGTCCAGGCCAGGCCGCCGTTGCTGTTCATCCAGTCGAGCTGGTCGGCCAGCAGGAACAGCGTCGCCACCGACGGGGTGTTGTAGGTCTGGTCCTTGCCGGAGTTGTCGATCGCCACCGGCAGGCTGAAGAACTCCGGCACGTAGCGGTCGGTGGCGGCGATCTCCTCGACCCTTTCCAGGGCGCGCGGCGACATGAGCGCGATCCACAGGCCGCCGTCGGAGGCGAAGCTCTTCTGCGGGGCGAAGTAGTAGACGTCGGTCTCGTCGATGGACACGGGCAGACCGCCCGCGCCGGAGGTGGCGTCCACGAGCACGAGTGAGTCATCGTCGCCGACACGCTCGATCGGCATGGCCACGCCGGTCGAGGTCTCGTTGTGGGTGAGCGCGTAGACGTCGACGCCGTCCTCGGCCACCGCGGCCGGGTAGGTGCCCACCTCCGACTTGATCACCGTGGGCTCGCCCAGCCAGGGAGCCTTCTTGGCGACAGTGGCGAACTTCGAGGAGAACTCGCCGAACGACAGGTGCTGCGACCGCTCCCGGATGAGCCCGAAGGAGGCGATGTCCCAGAACGCGGTGGTGCCGCCGTTGCCCAGCACGACCTGGTAGCCCTCGGGGAGCGCGAACAGGTCGATGAGGCCGGCGCGTACGCGGCCGACCAGGTTCTTGACCGGCTTCTGGCGGTGCGAGGTGCCCATGACGCTCGCGCCGGAGGCGGCGAGCGCGGCCAGTTGCTCGGTGCGAACCTTCGAGGGCCCGCAGCCGAAGCGGCCGTCGACGGGCTTGATGTCAGCGGGAATCACGATGTCAGCCACCTGACCAAGGGTACTTACCCGAGGAGGTTGCCTGGACCCGGGTCCGGATCGTGAGAAAGGATGAACCATTTCCCTCGATCATTCGTTGGACCAGCAACACGGGTGAGGTCCGGCTGGAGGAGTCCGGGTGGCCGATCTGCGGAATGTCGTCGAAGCGTTGATTCGCCGGCCGGTGTTCTGGCGGGCCGATCCGCCGTTGCCCACGGTGCTCGTGACGGGCCCCGAGGCGCTCGCCGCGGCCGAGCTGCTCGCCAAGCCGTTCGAGGACGCTGTGCCCTACGCCCACGTCAAGGAGGGCGAGCACAAGTCGATCCAGGCGCTCGTGGAGGCTCTGGCGGGGGAGCAGGGCGAGCTGGGCAAGCCGGTGGGCGGGTCGCTGCTGCCGCCGCCGCGCTTCCCGCTGGCGCAGTTCGTGCTGTGGGCGAGGAAGCAGCGGCACCTGCCGCCGCCGGGCAACAAGTCCGATGACTGGCTGCCGGCTCCGGGCACGCACACGGGCTACCGGATGTTCAAGGAACGGCTCAAGGACTGGCAGCGGAGCAGCCGCGACAGCGACCGGGGGCGCAGGACCTCGGCCGACTTCCTGGCGCGCGCCGCGACGACCTGGGTGCCGGTCGGCACGCTGGCCGTCTGGTGGTTCAACGGCCCCGCCGACCTCGTCGGCCTCGCTCCGTGGGTGCTCGGCCTGTTGGTGGCCGCGCTCGGCACCACCGGCCAGGCCTTCTTCTCGATCAGGGGGACGCTGTTCACCGGCTGGCTCCGCAATCAGCCGTACATCCGGCGCGATCCGTTCGAGGGCCCTGCCAAGTACGCGCTTCGCCTGGCCAATGCCAAGGGCGCGGATGACGACGCGGACATCAAGCGTGACGACACGGACGTCGAGCGGTTATTGGTCCACGCGCTGATGCGCGATCTGCGCGAGGCGTACAAGAAGTGGATCATCCCGTGGCCGAGCTGGGGCAGGGGGCTGTACGCCCTGCTGCTGATCGAGGTCGTCGAGCCCGACGGGGTCAACGCGCGGTTCCTGCGGCTGGTGGAGGAGACCACTAGGACGACCGGGTTGCTGCCGCCGATGGTGGTGCTGGCGGCCGTGTCCTCCGTCCCGCCCGGACCGCCGATCGGGTCCGCGGAGCTGGGCCGGCTGCCCGAGGTCGTCGGGCGGTGGCGGGCCGCGGCCCGGTTCCGTGTCCCTGACCTGCGGATCGGCATCCGGGTAACGGACGTGCCCGCCGTCGGGGAGTATCCGCCGGTGCTGCCGCGCAGGAAGCGGGCCCTGGCCTACTGGACGGCCATCGGGCTGCTGCTGGTCCTGCCGTTCGCCCTGGTCTTCTGGGTGCAGCGGGACAGGGCCGCGCACTGCGGCGGCCTGCAATGGGCGGAGCGGAGCGGCACCGAATGCGTCGGCATCGTGAACGCCACCGGCGCCACGCCGAGCGACCTCTTCGACGGTGCCATGAAGGAGCTGGTCAAGAAGATCGACGCGAACAACGGCTACGCCCTCGGCTCGGGACGGTACGTCAGCGTGGTCCTGTTCGGCGAGTTCTCGATCACGAAGACGGAGGCGAACGACACCCGGCTGGCGACCGCCCTGTCCGAGCTGGAAGCGGTGGAGGAGCAGCAGCGGACCGCCAGCACCACGCCCCGGCTGCAGGTGCTGATCGCCAACGCCGGCGACAACTTCCGCCACGGCCGCCGGACGGCGCAGCTCATCACCGAGCTCGCCGCGCGGGACCCGCACGTGATGGGCGTGATCGGCCTGCCGCGCAGCGTGGAGGGCGTCAGCCAGGCGATCGAGGTGTTGCATCTGGCGAAGATCCCGATGGTGGCGACCACGGCGACGGCGGACCGGATCGGCTACGTCGGCGACTCCGCCGACGGCAAGCGGCCCGGCCAGCCGTCCCCCTACTACTTCCAGGTGGGGCCGACCAACTTCCGTGAGGCGACGCTGGGCGCGCGGTTCGCCCGGCGCATGCTGCTCGCGGACGTGGCCAAGCCGTCCGCGGTCATCGTCCAGGACGAATCGATCACCGACCAGTACACGAAGAACCTGGCCGACGACTTCGAGACGGCGCTGAAGGCGCAGGGAATCACGGTCAAGGAGCCGAAGGACTACAACGTCGAGTCGGGCGGCATCCAGGAGGCCGCTGTGGCGGCCTGTGCCCTCAAACCGAACGTCTTCCTCTATGCCGGGCGGGCTTCGGAGTTCCTCGGCTTCCTGACCTCGATAGAGGGCAGCGGCTGCAAGGACGCGAAGGTGCTCGCGGGCGACGACGTCGTCAGGGCGATGGCCGACCACGCCGGTGAGATCGCTCACATGAAGCAGATGGAGGTCTACTACGTGGCGCTGGCGCACCGGGCGGTGTGGAACCAGAGCGCCACCAAGCAGACCGCGTTCATCAGCGGCCTGCTCGCGGGCGCGCACCCGAAGTCCTCCGACGACAACCTCATCCTCACCTTCGACGCGGCCAACGTGCTCTACCAGGCGGCCAGTACCGCCTACCGGGCCGGAGCGCAGGAGGGTGGCGGCCTGCCCAGCCGGGGCGACATCCTTTACCGGCTGACCCGGCGGGTCTGGAACGGCTCCAGCGGGAAGATCGACTTCGGCTCCGCCGATCTGCACGCCCCGGTCGACAAGGCCTTCGCGATCATGAAGGTGGACGTGGCGCGGGCGGGCAACCCGAAGCCGGTCGTCCGCTGCGGCTCGCTGGACGCCACTGAGCCGCCCCCGAAGGACGCCGTGTGCGCCGGCCTGCCCGACACCGCGCCTCAATGACGCCCTGCTGAAATGACGTACGGCTGCCGCGTCGGAACGCGGCAGCCGTACGAACAGCGGGATCGAGACGTCAGATGGTGCCGACGACCTCGGAGGCGCCGGGAACGTCGCTGAGGGGACGCGACGCCGGGCCGATGTACTTGGCGCTCGGGCGGACCAGGCGACCCGTGAGCTTCTGCTCCAGGATGTGCGCGGCCCAGCCGGCCGTGCGGGCGCAGGTGAACATCGAGGTGAACATGTGCGAGGGCACCTCGGCGAAGTCCAGCACCACGGCCGCCCAGTACTCGACGTTCGTGGCGAGCACCCGGTCGGGCTTGCGCGCGTGGAGTTCCTCCAGCGCGGCCTGCTCCAGAGCGGCGGCGACCTCGTAACGAGGCGCGTTGAGCTCCTTCGCGGTACGGCGCAGCACCCGCGCGCGGGGGTCCTCGGCACGGTAGACGCGATGGCCGAAGCCCATCAGCCGGCTGCCCTTGTCGAGCTCGCTCTGCACGTACTTCTTGGCGTCGCCCAGGTGCTCGACGCCTTCGATCATGTGCAGCACCCGGGCCGGAGCACCGCCGTGCAGCGGGCCGGACATGGCGCCGACGGCACCGGAGAGCGCGGCGGCCACGTCGGCGCCGGTGGAGGCGATGACCCTAGCGGTGAACGTGGAGGCGTTCATGCCGTGCTCGGCGGCCGAGGTCCAGTAGGCGTCGATCGCCTTGACGTGGTTGGGGTCGGGCTCGCCACGCCAGCGGACCATGAACCGCTCGACGATGGTCTTGGCCTCGTCGACGCGGCTCTGCGGCACCATCGGCAGGCCGAGGCCGCGCGCCGACTGCGCCACGAAGGACAGCGCCATCACGGAGGCGCGCGCGAGCTGGTCGCGGGCCTCCTCGTCACTGATGTCGAGGAGCGCCTTGAAGCCGTAGGCCGGGGCCAGCATGGCCAGCGCGCTCTGTACGTCTACGCGGATGTCACCTGAGTGGACAGGAATGGGGTACGGCTCCGCCGGGGGCAGGCCCGGCTGGAACTTGTTGTCGACCAGCAGGCCCCAGACGTGCCCGAAGGGGACACGGCCGACCAACTCCTCGATGTCGACACCCCGGTAGCGAAGGGCGCCCCCTTCTTTGTCCGGTTCCGCGATCTCGGTCTCGAAAGCTACAACGCCCTCGAGGCCGGGTTTGAAGTCGGACATTCTCGGCCGCCTCCCTTTCTTGCCATGTAGCGGCAATGCCTTGATGTCGAGATACCGGCGGGTCAATTTAACCCCCTACCCGCCCGTGGTCGGTCTCCGGACCCGCCGGAACGCGAAAGCCGCTGGTAGGGAGTGTTGTGTGGGATCTGCCACCAAGCGCGCAAGAATACCGTCTCGTGGATGCCACCTCGCGCCCGCCCGCGCTGGCGGGGCTTCGCCGTACGTATGAGGGCGAGCCGCTGCTCGAAGCAGATCTCTCCGCCGATCCGATCACCCAATTCGCCACCTGGTTCCAGGAGGCGCTCACCGCCGGCCTGCCGGAACCGAACGCCATGGTGCTGGCCACGGCCTCGGCCGGCGGCCGGCCGAGCGCCAGGACCGTCCTGCTGAAGGGCTATGACGAGCAGGGGTTCGTCTTCTACACCAACTACGAGTCGCGCAAGGGCCGCGACCTGGCCGAGAACGCCCGCGCGTCGCTGCTGTTCCCCTGGCACCCGATCCGCCGCCAGGTGCGGATCGAGGGCACGGTGGTACGGCTCTCGCACGAGGAGTCGGCCGACTACTTCAACTCCAGGCCGTACGGCTCGCGGATCGGGGCCTGGGCCTCGCGCCAGTCCGCGGTCGTGCGGTCCAGGGAGGAGCTGGACGCCCGCTACGACGAGCTCGCCGCCCGGTGGCCGGAGCATCCGCCCGTTCCCGACTTCTGGGGTGGGTTCCGGGTCAGCCCGCTGGAGGTGGAGTTCTGGCAGGGGCAGCTTGACAGGATGCATGACAGGCTGCGATACCGGCGAACCCGCCCCGGATGGGTTCTGGAGAGGCTTGCCCCTTAATGTGCCTTAAGTGGCAATCGGGGAGCTGGTCAAGCGTCATCTCATAGACATACGGCCGCTGGCCGTTCCCACCTATCGGCGCCTCTGGTCCGGTCAGGCCATCGCCAACATCGGTATCGGCGTGACCGTCGTCGCGGTCAGCAAGCAGGTTTGGGACCTCACCCAGTCCTCGTTCTGGGTCGGCCTGCTGGGTCTGGCCAACCTGCTCCCGCTCATGGTGTTCGGGCTGTGGGGCGGGGCGTTCGCCGACGCGGTCGACCGGCGCCGGCTGCTGATCACCAGCTCGCTCATCTCCTGGGGCGCGACGCTCTTCATCCTGGCCCAGGCCCTCCTCGGCCTGGGCAACGTCTACCTGCTGCTGCTCGCCGCGGCCGTGAGCGCCACCGGGTTCGCGATGACCTCGCCCGCCCGCGGCGCGATCATCCCGAGGATCCTGCCCGCCGAGCTGGTGCCCGCCGCCAACGCGCTCAACTCGCTGGTCTTCGGGTTCGGCGCGATCATCGGGCCGATGATCGCCGGCGTGCTGCTGGCCTGGCAGGGCTACGCGCTGGCGTACGGGATCGACGCGGTGCTCTTCACGGCCAGCCTGTACGCGGCGATCCGGCTGCCCCGGCTGCTCCCCATGGGCGAGATCCAGCGGCCCGGCTGGCGCTCGGTGATCGACGGCCTGCGCTACATCGCGACCGGGCCTGTGCTCCTGATGTCGTTCGTCGTGGACATCATCGCGATGGTGTTCGCGCTGCCCAGGGCGCTGATCCCGCAGGCCGTGTCCGAGCGCTTCGACGGCTCGCCGATCGCGCTCGGCTGGCTGTCGGCCGGCATGGCCATCGGCGCGGTGCTCGGCGCGCTCGGCTCCGGCTGGGTGGGCCGGGTACGCCGCCAGGGGGTGGCGCTGACGGTCACGATCGCGCTCTGGGGGCTCAGCGTGGCCGCGGCCGGGTTGGCCCAGCAGCTGTGGCTCATGGTCGTGCTGATGGCCGTTGGGGGCGTGGCCGACATGGTCTCGTCGGTCTGGCGGCAGTCCATCCTGCAACTGCACGCTCCCGACGAGATGCGCGGGCGGATGCAGGGGGCGTTCATGGTGGTCGTGGCGGGCGGACCGCGCCTGGGCGACCTGCGGGCCGGGCTGACGGCCGTGTGGTTCGGGCTGACGTGGGCGTGGGTGGGCGGCGGGCTGGCGTGCGCCGTCGCGGTCCTGATCGTCGGACTGTCGGTGCCGAGCTTCCGGAACTACCGGGCCGGTTCGCCGACGGTCAGCCGATCGCAGCCCTGACACCCGGCCGCGTCCCGCCGCGGCGCGGCGAGATCGAGGCGGTCGGGAAGGAACCGGGCTGCCCCGGTGTTGTCGTCCATCACCATCGTCGCTCGTTCTCCCCATAGGGTTCCCGTGTGACTTCTGTGCCCGTCGCCGACGGGTCCAGCCCATGCCCTGACCGGCGTAGCATTCAGTTGGGAGGAGCCTTGACCGCACACGGCCTGATCGACACCACGGAGATGTACCTCCGCACGATTTTCGAGCTCGAGGAGGAGGGCATCGTCCCGTTGCGCGCGCGCATCGCGGAGCGGCTCCAGCAGAGCGGTCCCACCGTGAGCCAGACCGTGGCCCGGATGGAGCGCGACGGCCTGGTCCGCGTCGAAGGTGACCGCCACCTGTCGATGACCGACCTCGGGCGCACCCTGGCCACGCGCGTGATGCGCAAGCACCGGCTCGCGGAGTGCCTGCTGACCGAGGTGATCGGCCTGCCCTGGGAAGACGTGCACATCGAGGCGTGCCGCTGGGAGCACGTGATGTCCGAGTCCGTGGAGACCCGGCTGGTGACGCTGCTCGACAACCCGACGGTGTGCCCGCACGGCAACCCGATCCCCGGGCTGGGCGAGCTGGGCGCCAGAGAGCCCGTCGAGGGTGGCCCCAGCCTCTTGACATCCATGTCCGACCTCGCCGGACCAAGAGATATACCCGTGGTCGTGCGGCGAATTAGCGAACAAGTGCAAAGCGATCCTGCTGTGATGCTTAAACTCAAGCAAGTTGGGATACAACCCGGACGCGAGGTGACGCTCGCGGCGAGCGACGACGGTGTGCGGGTGACAGGTGACGGTGACGCGAACGACACTCTCGCGGAGCTTCCGCGTGACGTTGCCGCGCATGTTTTCGTCTCCAGGCGCTGACTCGCCCGCTACTCCTTGGTTGAATCCCTACTGGGAGGCCCTCCACTCCCGGCCGGTCGACGCTGTTGCAGGAGTGCCCGTGGTTCGCATTGCGCACATGCCCTCCCTAGGAGTGGTCTCCGGATGAAGCGTTGGGGGGATGTGTCCCAGGAAGAGGCTGATCATCTGGCGGCCGAATCCGTGCTTGATCATGCCGAGATGGCGGTCGTGGTGACCGACCGTTTCAGCAATCTCCTCTATTGGAACCCGTTCGCCGAGAAGCTCTTCGGCCGCCCGTCGAAGTCGTCACGTGACACCTCGATGCTGTCGCTGGGCATCATGGAGAAGGACCACCCGCTCGCCATCGAGCTCACCAAGCATGTGCTCAAGGGCGGCGTGTGGGAGGGCACCTTCGACGTGCGGCGGGGTGACGGCACGATCGTCTACGTCCGCGCCCAGGCCGTGCCGCTGCGCCACCCCTCGGGGTCGGTGACCGGCATCGTGGTGACCGCCCGCGAGGCGCTGCGCAGCAACGAGCGGGAGAAGGACCGCTTCGGCCTGCTGGAGCGCATCGGCGAGCGGCTGGCCGGCTCCCTCTACGTCGAGGAGACGCTCAAGCGGGTGGCCGAGATGCTCGTCCCGCAGTTCGCCGACCACTGCTTCATCGAGTTGATGGAGGGCGACCGGCTGGTCCGGCGGGTCTCGCAGCACGTCCAGGGCTGGAGCCCACCGGCCGGCACCTGGAAGCCCGTGGGCGCGGAGATCCGCTACCCCGCCTCCCACTACGCCGACACCGCGCTTCGCCGCCAGGAGACCATCCTCGTCGAGGACTTCGCCGTCAGCAGCTTTCCGTCGCCGAGCGAGGGCAGCGCCAAGCTGTGCGGCGAGGTCGGCATGACCTCCGCCATCGTGGCCCCCCTGTGCGTACGCGGCGAGACGCTCGGCCTGATGTACCTCGGGCTGTCCAACCTGACCGACCGCCGCAGCCCCCACTACGACGCCTTCGACCGCGACTTCGTCGGCGCCATCGCCACCCGGGTCGCGCTCGCGATCGACAACGCGCTGCTGTTCGAGGAGGAGCGGCACACCGCCGAGTCCTTCCAGAAGCACCTGCTGCCGCGCGCGCTGCCCCAGCTCGACGGCCTGCAGATCGCGGTGCGCTACTACCCGGCGGCCCCCCTCGCCTCCCACGGCCAGGGCATCCAGACCCAGGTCGGCGGCGACTGGTACGACGTGATCCCGCTGTCGGCCGGTCGCGTCGGCATCGTCATCGGCGACGTGGAGGGCCGGGGCGCCAAGGCCGCGGCCATCATGGGCCAGCTCAGGGCGGCGCTGCGGGCCTTCGCGCAGGACGACAAGTCACCGGCCGACATCCTGGCCAGGCTCGACGAGTGGACCCGCATCATCGCCACTCCCGAGAAGGACGACAGCGGCGCCGACATCAGCGTCCCGCCGATCGTGACCTGCCAATACCTCGTCTATGACGCCTGGTCGCGGCAGTTGTCGTTCGCCAACGCCGGGCACGCGCCGCCGTTGCTGCTCGTCGACGGCCAGTGCGTCGAACTCGACATCGAGGAGGTCGGCCAGCCGTTGGGCGTACGCGCCAAGGGCCTGCACGCCGACCTGGTCTACAAGGAGGAGACGCGCACGCTGCCGCCCGGCGCGGCGCTGCTCCTCTACACCGACGGCCTGGTCGACCGCCGTCCCGGCCGTGACGGCCGGATGCCGACCGACGAGGAGACGCTGGGCGTCCTCTGCGAGAAGCTGGCGAAGATGGCCGACGCCGAGGTGGAGCGGGTGGCCGACGCGGCGACCGTCGCGGTACCCGGCGAGATCGACGACGACATGGCGATCCTGGTGGTCCGGTCGAGCGAGTCGGACCTCGACGTCGAGGAGCGCACGTTCCCGGCCCAGCCGATCATGGTCGGCGAGGCGCGCCGGATGGCCTCCGAGGCGTTCGGCGGCTGGAACGTCCCCGAGGAGCGCGCCGAGCTGGCCTGCCTGCTCGTCTCCGAGGTCGTCACCAACGTGGTGCTCCACGCGGCCCACGGAAGCGTGCCCCGCAGGGAGCTGGTGGTCGAGGGGCCGCCGCTGCCGTTCGAGGAGTCGTGGGACGTACCCGGCTTCGAGGACGAAGTGGTGAGCGACAAGGAGTTCACGCTGCGGCTGCGCAGAGGCGAGGAGTCGGTCTGGGTCGAGGTGTTCGATCAGGACCTTCGCCTGCCGCGGATCCGCAGCGCGGGGGAGAACGACGAGGGCGGACGGGGCCTTTACCTGGTGGACCAACTCGCCAGGCGCTGGGGGTCGAGACCCACCAGGGAAGGCAAAGCCGTCTGGTTCGAGATTCCCACCCGTAGCCGTTGAGTGATTGGCTCGGGGCCATGGACCTGGCCTTCGAACGACGCGGCACCGGCGAGCCACTGATCCTCCTGCACGGCATCGGGCACCACTGGCAGGCATGGCTGCCGGTCATGGACCGCCTCGCCGCCTCACGCACCGTCATCGCCCTCGACCTGCCCGGCTTCGGCGTCTCGCCCGGCCTGCCCGACGGCACTCCCTACACCGCGGAGTCGCTCGCCGACGCGGTCGAGTCGTTCTGCGCCCTGCTCGGTGTGCGCGAGCCGCACGTCGCGGGCAACTCCCTCGGCGGCTACATCGCGCTGGAGCTGGCCTCGCGCGGCGTGGTCCGCACCGCCACCGCACTGTCGCCCGCGGGTTTCTGGTCGCGCTCCGAGCTGCTGTACTGCCGGTCGGTGCTGCGCGCGCTGCGCGCCACGGCCAGGGCGCTGCCGCCGGAGCAGTCCATCGGGCTCGCCGAGAACCCCCTCGGCCGGGCCCTGTCGGCCGGGCTCCTGGTGGCCCATCCGTCCCGGCTGTCGCCGACGGCCCTGATCGCCGCCACCCAGGCGTTGGGTGGTGCGCCCGGCTTCGACGAGACGCTGGAGGCGTTCGCCGGAGTGATGCCGCCCGCGCCGCCCAAGTCGCCCATCACGATCGCCTGGGGCGAGCACGACCGGCTGCTGCCGCGCCGTCAGGCCGTACGCGCCGCCAGGTGGTCGGGGCAGCGGGTCAAGCTGCTCAAGGGCTGCGGTCACGTGCCGATGAGCGACGACCCGGGGCTGGTGGCCCGGGTGCTGCTGGAGGGCAGCGGAGGTTAGGCGGCCTCCAGGTTGGCGGCCATCTGGTTCAGCACCGCGAGGGTGGTCTGGTAGTCCTGCGTGCTCACGCCCTCGGTGGCGAGCCGCCTGAACTCCGTCACGCGATCGAGGACCGCCGCGTGGACCGTCTTGCCCTCATCGGTGAGAGTGGTGCCGGTGATCCATCCCCTGGCGGTCAGCTCGCGCACCGCGTCGCCGACGCCGTCGAACGCCTTCAGCGCCTCGTACGGGTCGTCGCCCTCGGCCACGGCGTTGAGCGCCTGCCATTGGCGGCGCGAGAGGTCATGGTCGTGGAGCGCGCGGGCCATCGTGTCCTCAAGGAGGGCGTGGACATGCTTGAGGAGGAAGCCGATTCTTCGGTTCATGGATGTATAATAGCAACTATATGTACTCTGACAATGAAATTGCCGCGGTCGAGCGCGCGATGGTCGCCATCAGACGCAGGCAGAGCAGGCGCGCGCTGGCGCGGCTGCAGGGCGCGCCGGGTCCGGAGTTCGAGGTGCTCGACGTGATCGAGTCCGCGAGCGCTGGAACGGCTGCCACCGTCTCCACGGTGGCCGAGGCGCTCTCGATCGACCAGCCGAGGGCGAGCAGGCTGGTGGCGGCGGCCGTCGCGGCCGGCCTGGTCGAGCGGCGGGCGGATCAGGCCGACGGGCGCCGGGCGCTGCTCGTGCTGACCGACGCCGGCCGGACGGCACTGGAGCAGGCGCATCGCGGCAGGCAGGCGGCTTTCGCCGAGGCGATGACGGGATGGTCGGAGGCGGAGCGCGCGGAGTTCGCGCGGCTCCTCACCCGCTTCGTCGAAGGGCTGCCCGGCTAGCGGACCGTCTGCCCATAGATGAGCAGCATGACGATGACGAAGACGATCATCACCCCGACGTAGCCCACCGGCCCCAGGCGCATCGCACGCCGCACGCGGTTGAGCCCCCAGGCGAACAGCAACGCCAGGAAAACCAGCAGGATCAGGCCGCCATCCATGCTGACCAGTATGCGGTGTCGGAGCGCTTCCCGCGTGGGTAGCTGGCTTCTGATCTTGACATGCGCCTGACGAACCGACAGCCTGGGCGATCTTTGACCGTCCTTACCGAGGAAGACAACCGTGCACTTATTACGTGGTCAACAGTGGATCCGCGTCATGGCAGTGGCCGCTCTGGTGGTTACCCCCCTTACCGGAGCGAATGCCCCAGCCGCGGCGGCCGACGACACGATCGTCCTGCCCCTGGAGACCCAGCCCCAGATCAAGCGTCCCACCCTGGACGGCATCAAGCGCGCGGCCGCCAACCAGCGCGGCACTCTTGAGGCGGCCGTCGAGGCGTACGTGGCCGAGACCGCCGCCACCTCACCCACGGCTTGGGCGAACCAGCCCGACGGCAGGGCGAGCATCCCCGACGTCATGGTCGACGACCTGTCGGCGGTAGAGCTGGACGACCTCGCGGCCCTCGCCAAGGACACCGGGACCGACTTCGCCGAGACGATCGATCGGCATGGTTGGACGTCGGCCTACCGGAAGGTCGCGGCCGAGCTGGAGGAGGCGTTCCCGCAGGAGTTCTCCGGCGCGGTCCGGGCCGAGGACGGCTCCAGCGCGTGGTTCGGCTTCAAGAACGCGATCCCCGAGCAGGCGGTCGCGCTCGCCAAGACGCTTCCCGCAGAGGTGCGGCTGGTCGGCGGGCGCGGCTTCTCGGAGGCGGAGCTGGCGGAGGCTTCGGAGAACGCGCACGTCGCCGCGATGGCGGACCCGGCGGTCGCGGGGGCGAGCACGTACTACGAGATCCAGACCGGCGTGATCCATGTCTCCGCGGAACTGCGGGAGGCGGGGATGCCGCAGGCCGAGCGGGATGCCGTACGCGACCGGCTCGCGTCCGCACGGACTCTCAGCGCGGGCATGAAGGTCGAGGTCGAGGTCTCTTCCCTGCCGGCCTCGGTCCCGCAGGACGATTACCTGCGCGGTGGCGGCTACCTGACCGGATGCACCGCGGGGTTCAACCTCAAGTACGCCACCACCAGCACCAAGCGGATCGGCACGGCCGGGCACTGCGGTTCCACCGAGTTCAGCACGTACACCAATCACAGTGCTGACGGTGGATCGACGGGCGTCATGGAGATCTGGTCTCATCAGGGGAAGTGGGGCGACATCGGGTATTACGACACCGGCGGCTTTACGCCCACGCGCACCTTCTACTACGACTTCAGCAAGAAGCGTTACGCCGACTCTCGTTCAGGCATGCCGGCGGTCGGCGACACGGCCTGCAAGTTCGGCAAGATCAGCGGGCGCGTCTGCACCAGCGTGCGCTACCGCAATGTCTCGGTCAACTCGCTGCGGCACATGGTCATCTCGAACTCGACCGACTGCGCCAGCGGCGACAGCGGCGGCCCCTGGTATCACGGCGGCATGGCCATGGGCATCCACCAGGGCCTGATCCGCAAGTCCGGTGACACCTTCCGGTGCTCGTTCACGCCGGCGTACCTGTACCAGAACAGAAACTACGACGTCTGGCAGCGCTGACCACGGACGAAGACGCCCTCCTCGGCCGGAGGGCGTCATGCGTCCGGGTTCTAGAACCCGAAGGACCTTCCGATGATCTCCTTCATGATCTCGGTGGTTCCGCCGTAGATGCTCTGGACGCGGCTGTCGATCCACGCCTTGGCGACCGGGTACTCCATCATGTAGCCGTAGCCGCCGTGCAACTGGAGGCAGCGGTCGATGACCTTGTTCTGGAGCTCGGTGGTCCACCACTTGGCTTTGGCGGCGTCGACCACGGTCAGCTCCTTGGCGTTGAGCGCCCGGACGCACTTGTCCACGTAGTGGCGGGCGATCTCCGTCTCGGTGGCCAGCTCTGCCAGGACGAACCGGGTGTTCTGGAAGGACCCGATATTTCGTCCGAAAGCCTGACGGGACTTGCAGTACTCGATGGTCTGCTCCAGCACCGTCTCCGCCGCTGCGACCGCCGCCACCGCGATGGACAGCCGCTCCTGCGGCAGATTGTTCATGAGCTGGAAGAAGCCCTGGCCCTCCTCGGCGCCGAGCCGGTTGGCCACGGGGACGCGGACGTTCTCGAAGAACAGCTCGGCCGTGTCCTGCGCCTTCATCCCGATCTTGTCGAGATTGCGACCTCGCCCGAACCCCTCCATGCCCCGCTCGACGACCAGCAGCGTGGTGCCGCGCGCCCCGCCCGCGGGGTCGGTCTTGGCGACCACCACGACGAGGTCGGCGTTGATCCCGTTCGTGATGAACGTCTTCTGCCCGTTGACCAGGTAGTGATCGCCGTCAAGGACCGCGGTCGTCCTGACCCCCTGCAGGTCGCTCCCGGCGCCCGGCTCGGTCATCCCGATCGCCGTGATGAGCTCGCCGCTGACGAACCCGGGCAGCCAGCGCCGCTTCTGCTCCTCGTCCGTCAGATCGACGAGGTACGGCGCCATGATGTCGTTGTGCAGCCCGAACCCGAGCCCTGACGCGCCGTGCCGGATGATCTCCTCGACGATGACCGCGTTGAACCGGAAGTCGGTGACACCGGCTCCGCCGTACTCCTCGGGGACGGAGAACCCGAACAGGCCGATCTCCCCGGCCTTCTTCCACACATCACGCGGGACGATGCCGTCCTTCTCCCACTGGCCGTGGTGTGGCACGACTTCACGGGTCATGAACTCGCGCACGGTCTCCTGGAAGAGCAGGTGC
This sequence comes from Nonomuraea sp. CA-143628, assembly GCF_050942315.1. NCBI lineage: Bacteria > Bacillati > Actinomycetota > Actinomycetes > Streptosporangiales > Streptosporangiaceae > Nonomuraea > Nonomuraea sp. CA-143628. The sequence continues at coordinate 12,293,094 of NZ_CP192072.1, read as the reverse complement.
TCCTCGTCGAAGAGGTCTCGCCGCATCGGTCGCCTCCAAGTGGGGGTGGTCGTGCTGGACAGAATACGATTCTGTTGCCCGTTTGCGGGGGCGGACACGGGTTCATCACAAGTGCCGGTAGTTGCGGTCTTCGGCGGATATCGACCCTAAGATCGACCTTCGGCCTACTGTGTTGATCGGAGTGTGCCGTGAATCGGTTGGGTAAGGCGATCATCGCCGCCTCGGTCGGCATGGCGGCGTCAGCCGCGTTCGTGGTGTCATCCCCCTCAGGGTCGGCGGAGTCCTCGCTCGTCGCGAAGTATCTCTGCACGGGTGGTGTCGCCGGTACGAACGGCGTGCAACTGGAAGCCACGATCACGCCCAAGATCGCCGCGGGCGGCATGCTGGACGTCGAGTGGGCGCTGAAGTATCAGGGCACTCGCCGGTTCGGTTCACCGGGCTTCTTCGAGGCCGGGTCCACGCTGAACCTGGAGGGCGTGGTCGACATCACTGGCGCCTGGAACGGCCAACTCCGCCCGAAGGGCAGCAAGGACCAGGACGAACTCGTGCCCGGTGACCAGTTAGTGCTCCCCGACGGACTCTCGGACGCGGGCCTGGTGAAGCGGACCGGCACCATCCGGGTCAGGCCGGGCGGGTTGGTCGTCAGGTTCCAGCCCGCCGAGGGCGAGGTGATGGTCAACAACCACAAGAGCATCACCTACTCCAGTGGCTGGCATCGGATCAACACGGAGAAGGAGTTCGGCGACTACCTCTACGACCTGCATACGACCGACCAGCAGGACGAGAGCGCGAAGCTGTCCTTCACCGGCACGCAGGTCACCTACGTCGCCCGTCGGGATCGGGACCTCGGCGACGTGCGCGTGCTCCTCGACGGCGCCACCGTGACCGATGGGCTGGTCAAGCCGAGCAAGGACCGCGACGGCAGCGAGATGACCGGCTCCAGGTCCCAGGAGGACCTATGGGAGTCACCGGTGCTCCCCTACGGACCCCACACGATCGAGGTCATCAACACCGAGTCCAAGGTGGCCTATGTGGACGCCTTCAAGGTGAGCACCGCCAACCTGGACGAGCCGCCGACCCACGACGAGGCCACGTGCGCGCTGCAGAACGACCCCGGCGCCATCGACGTGCCGGTGCCCGGCGCCACCCCCACCTCGCCGACCCCCACTTCGAGCCCCACGGTGACCACGCCCACCCCGACCGGTCCCACCGGCACGCCGACCCCGGGCCCGACCACACCCACCCCCACGCTCCCGCACAACAACCCGCCGGGGACGAACGACGGCCTGGTGAGCGTGATACCGGGGACTGTACGCACCACTACGAGCACGGCGACCCCCAAACCGACCACGACCAAGACCACGTACGTCAAGGCGCAGGTCGCCAAGACACCCAAGGGCGGGGTCGACTCCGGTGAGGCGCCCGAGCCGCCGGGCGGCGGGTCGTACGGGCTGATCGCGGGCGGCTCGATGCTGCTGATGGGCAGCGCCACAGGAGGGCTGCTGCTACGGCGGCGCAAGGCCGAGCATGCCGGAGGAGTCGAGTCATGACCGAGCAGAAGCCGCTGCTGAACAGGGCACTTCCCGGGCTGCTGATCGCCGGGTCGCTGGGCGGGGTGGGCGCCATCATGGTCGGCCTGCTTTCGCTGGCGCCGCCCGTGGACGACGGCTCGGGTCCCGGGCCGCAAGCCCAGCAGCCGGGCGACACGGTCCAGATCCAGAACGCGGCGGGCGCCTTCGTCCTGCCCCCGACCGTGGGCCCCGGCGGCAAGAACGTGCCGCTCACCCCCGCCCGTCTCGACGCGCCGCCGCCGCTGGCCGCCGCCCCGGTCGTCGCGGCCATCCCGCCGGCCAAGACCAAGGCCGCGAAGGCGAAGGCGAAGCCGTACCGCATCAAGATCCCCAAGATCAAGGTCAACGCCACGATCGGCTCGGTCACCGTCGACCTCAAAGGCAACCTCACGACCCCGCCGCTGACGAAGCCCGGCCTCACGGGCTGGTACAAGTTCTCGCCGGTCCCGGGCGAGCTCGGCCCTGCGGTGATCAACGGGCACGTGAGCACCAAGAAGGGCGCGGCGGTGTTCTACCGGCTCTCCGAGGTGGCCAAGGGGGACCAGATCTACGTGTACCGGTCGGACAAAAAGGTGACGCGGTTCACGGTGAGTGGGGTCGAGCAGGTCAGCAAGTCCTCGTTCCCGACGGCTCGGGTGTACGGGAACACGAAGAACGCGCAGCTCAGGCTGATCACTTGCGGGGGCGTCTACAACAAGGCGGCCCACAGTTACACGGACAACATCATCGTGTACGCCACCCTGTCCAAGAAGAAGGGGTGAAGGGTGGCAAGTGCTTGCTTGTAGGGTTTACGGGAACTTCACAGGGAGAGTTCGTATCATCGCTACCTGACCGTGACCAACGGCTGGGATTCTGATACGCCTGTTGATACTGCGCGCTGAAACGGAGAAGGACAGTGCTGACGTCCAAGGCGAGGCACCGCCTCGCCCTCAAGGCATCTGGCCTGGCCTTAGCGGGTGCGGGTATCTTCTGGGTGGTTCCGGCGATGGCCGCGATGGCGCCGAAACCGGTCACCTATAACTGCAAGACGGGCACGGGCACGGGCACCGACTACAAGTTCGAGATGGACCTGCAAGGGCCGCTGACCGCCCCATCGCCGAGCTCCACAGCGGTGGTGACGTGGAAGATCGGCCAGCCCGCCGCCTCTCCGACGTCGTTCACGGCGCCGTCTGCGATCGCTACCACAGACCGCGTGGTCATCCAGGCGACAGTGGTAGTCACCGGGACGCCGAACCCGAGTCCGACCGAGACGCGGTCGGTCGGTGCGTCAATGACGCCTTTCTCGTCGGTCAGCCCTAGCGCCACCATGCCCATCCCGCCGGTGCTGATCTCGCTCACGCCCAAGGCAACCGGTGTGATCGCCGTGATGCCCGACGATTTCGTTCTGCAGGTGGGTCCCACCAGCGGCACGGCACCGACTCCCTGGTACACCTGCACGGTCAAGGCCGGTTCCGAGGCCGAGGCGACCGCCGCTGCGGCCCTGATCACCGTCGCGACCGGAACCCCAACCCCCACCGGTACCCCGACCGGCAGCTCCACCCCCAGCACCACCCCCACTCCCACCCCGACACCCACTCCCACCCCCAAGCCCACCAAGACGCACACCGCCTACGTCACCAAGACCCCCACGGCGACGAAGACCACCACCAAGAGCTCCAAGACTCCCAAGGCCGGAGCCGACACAGGTGGTGGCGGTGACATGGGTCCCGACGGCAGGATGGTCGTGCTGACCGGATCCGCGCTGATACTCGCCGCCGGCGTTGGAGGACTCTTCATGCGTCGCCGTTCCGCCACCAGAGGCTGATCAAGGTGGCCGGACAGTACCCCTACGGGGGCGAGCCGCCGCAGGACAGGGGCAGCACCGTACTCAGGTCGGTGCTGATCCTCGCCGCCGTGGCCGGCGTGGTGACCGTGGTGGCCGGGCTGCTGATCGTGCTCCGTTCGCCCGAGGAGTACGGCCTGGCCAGCCAGCGGGACACGCTGCCCGTCACCGTGCAGCCCGACGGCAAGACGACGGGACAGCCGGCGCAGGCCCTGTTCAAGGCGGCCCCTACGGTGCCGCCGCCGCTGCCGCTGCCGGACCCGGCGCCTGCGATGCTGCCGTCCACTCCGCAGCGGATCGTGATCAAGCGGCTGGGGATCAACGCGCCGGTCGAGTCCCTCGGGCTCGCCAAGGACGGGACGATCCAGGTGCCGGCGGCCAACAATCCCAACCTGGTCGGGTGGTACCGCAACATGTCCACCCCCGGCGAAGCCGGTCCGGCCGTGATGCTCGGGCACAAGGACACCCGGACGCGCAGCGCCGTCTTCAGCCGCCTGTACGAGATCCGCAACGGCGACACCATCGAGGTCAAGCGGCAGGACCGTACGACCGCGGTGTTCACCGTCGGTGGCGTCGAGCAGGCGAGCAAGAAGACGTTCCCCACCCAGCGCGTCTACGGCAACCAGCCCAACGCCAACGCCCAGCTCCACCTCATCACCTGCGGCGGCACGTACAACCGCAGTATCGGTCACTACACCGACAACATCATCGTCTATGCGACGATGACAAGCTCCTATCGAGGCTGAACGCGGAGGCGCGTCATGGGCTGGATGGCTAAGCGGAGACTGCGTACTGGCCCGACGGCGGCATTGCCCGCCAAACCGAGCCAGTCAGACCTCCTGCGACTGGTACGGCTGGCAGACCCGGAGGCCCGCGAGGACGGCGCCGACATCGTGGCGGTGGACGTCCGGGTGCACGCCCCAGTAGAGGCCGATCCCGAGTTGGTGGGCGGCGAGCTGGAGCAGGTGTGGGCCTGCCGGGTGGTGGCGGAGGGCCCGCTGCCGTTCGACTACTTCGACCGCTACCTGGCCGAGGGGATCGCCTTCCGCCTCGGCGGGCTGGCCGTGTGCAGAGGCGAGGTGACCGATCCCGCCGACAGTGATCGTGGCGGTCCAGCGGTGATCCTTCCGGAACGGCCGACGGCGGACGAACTGCGGGCCGTGCTGAGCGGTCTCGACGATGCCCCGAAGGCTGACATAAGCGACGAGACCAACAGCGCCACGGACGACACCGCGCCCGAGGACACCACCACTGCCGACGCCACGCCCACAGAGGCCGGTACGAGTGCGACCGTCGATGCGGAAACCGACGCGGACGCGAAAGCCGAAACCGACACGGACGCCGAAACCGACGCTGAAGCTGAAGCGAGCGCCGACGCCGAGACTGAAGCAGCCACCGAAGCCACCGAAGCCACCGAAGTCGCTGAAGCCACCGAAGTTACCGCTGCTCCGGGCGACGACATCAAGCCGGACGACGCCAACCCGGATGACTTCCTCTACACGGTCGGCGACATACGGGTCCTCGTGGTCCCGGAAAAGGGCCGTCCGCCCGCCGTACAGGAGCTCCTGCCCTTCGCCACCGAGCTGACCGCGATCGAGCTGCGCGGCGACGACCCTGAGAAGGTCGGCGCGCTCGCGCTGCGTCTGGCCGACGCCCTGAACGGGCTGATCGTGGACCGGTGGCGGTTCCGGATCGACGCGGCGGAGGACCTTCTGCCCCCAGGGTGACGGGGCGTAGAGCATCGTTCTGTTGTAGTCTCTCCCTAATAACCGAACAATGCTCGGTTTCAGGAGGCACTGTGGCAGAGGCGTACATCGTCGGGGCGGTCCGCACCCCGGTCGGCAAGAAGAAGGGCGGCCTTTCCACCGTCCACCCCACTGACCTGGCCGCTCACACGCTGAAGGCGCTGATCGACCGCACCGGCGTCGACCCCACCGCGGTGGAGGACGTCATCATGGGGTGCGTCATGCAGTTCGGCCCCCAGAGCATGGACATCGCGCGAAATGCCTGGCTCTCGGCGGGACTGCCGGAGACCACGGCCGGTGTCACCATCGACCGGCAGTGCGGCTCCTCGCAGCAGTCGATCCACTTCGCCGCGCAGGGCGTCATGTCCGGCACCCAGGACCTGGTCGTGGCGGCCGGCGTCGAGTCGATGAGCATCGTGCCCATGGGCTCGTCGATCACGGCCGCGCTGGAGAAGGGCATGCCGTTCCCGTTCGGCGACATGTGGGTCGAACGGTACGGAAAGCAGGAGATTTCGCAGTTCCGCGGCGCGGAGCTGATGTGTGAGAAGTGGGGCTTCAAGCGCGAGGAGCTGGAGCGGTACGCCTTCGAATCCCACCAGCGGGCCGCCAAGGCCATCGCGAACGGCTACTTCAAGGACCAGATCGCGCCCATCAACGACGTCTCCGACGACGAGGGGCCGCGGGCGGACACGACGCTGGAGAAGATGGCCGGGCTGAAGACGCTCAAGGAGGACGGCCAGATCACCGCCGCCACCGCGTCGCAGATCTCCGACGGTTCGGGCGCGGTGCTGATCGCTTCGGCGCAGGCCGTGAAGGACCACGGGCTGACCCCGCGCGCCCGCATCCACCAGCTCGCGCTCATGGGTGACGACCCGGTGTACATGCTGACGGCGCCGATCCCGGCGACGCGGCGGGCACTGGACAAGGCCGGCATGTCGATCGACGACATCGCCGTCACCGAGATCAACGAGGCGTTCGCGCCGGTGCCGCTGGCCTGGATGAAGGAGCTCGGCGCCGACCCGGCCACCGTCAACCCCAACGGCGGCGCCATCGCCCTGGGCCACCCGCTGGGCGGTACGGGCGCGATCCTGATGACCAAACTGCTGCACGAGCTGGAGCGTACGGGCGGCAGGTACGGCCTCCAGACGATGTGCGAGGGCGGCGGCCAGGCCAACGTCACCATCATCGAACGCCTCTAACACCGCTGACGGTGACACGACGGTGCCCCGGCCCTCTGAACGAGGGACCGGGGCACCGCGGGTTGTGTGCGGCGCGCCCATGGCGTTGGGTCGCGCGCCGCACTTACTACCATCCTGGTAGTGGACTAGCGTCCCTTGGGCGGGATCCGCCTGGGCGGCGCGATGGGCCGCTGCGGCATCCTCGGCATCTGCCGGGGCACCGGTGGCATCTCCTGCCCGGGGAGGTTCTTACTGTGTTTCTTCTTGCCTGAACGAACTCGCATGAGGAAGCTCCTTTACGTAATTCACGACGCGGCCATGGCCGGTCGACAAGCTCAGCTGCCGCGTCTGGACGAGGTCGGCGGGCATACACACCGCCGGGCGGGGCCGAGTGGCCGGGGTATTGGATCCCCAACGAATTACAGGTAAAAGCGCATGTCGCTGACACTATGCCTCGTCTGGCGATCGTCGCAACCGATTTATCGGCGCCCGCGTGTTCCGTGCCGACTCGGCGCTCTACTGTAGGCGCCCGCCGACACCCATGGGGGCCCCGTCACCTGTTTGCGCCGTCACCCAAACTCCCAAGCCCATCTCGTACGGCCATCCTGGCTGCCGCCTCTCCTAAGCGGACAAGCCCAACCAGCAAGGCGTGCCACTGTGCCTCCGCCTGCCCGGCAGGCCATCGGTCGCTTTCATCAACGACCCACTCGTTCGGCCCGTTTCGAGTGCGTCGGATGAATCGCTGACCGCCCGCCTGGCACAGCTCGTAGAAGGGGTTGGCGCACTCGCAGGTCCACGCGATGACGCGCACGTGGCGGCCGTTGTCACGGGGCGCGTTCCACGCCAGTCGCTCGGCATGTGACTGCGCGGGCGACGCGTGCGGACTCTTGCAGTGAGGAGGAAACCACGCTTGATCAACCGTCCAAGACACTCCGAAGCACCTCACTTTCGCCCTCACGCCCTTGCCGCACAGGCAGACGCGCCGTTCCTCGTGGACATCTCCGCCCACACCACTCGCTGTCTACAGCCCTCATCGCGTACGCCCCATCTGGCCGCGTACGTTTCCACCAGCCATAGCCCTCGGCCGCCACAGTCGCCGGAGTCGGCGTTACGCACCTTGGGAAAGGTCATGGCCGTCCCATCGTCGATCACTTCGATGTAGGCCGTCGCGGCATCCAGGGAGGTGACCTCCACTGTGACGAACCCACCTGCCTCGCCGGATGCGGTGTGCGACACGGCATTTGTCACCAGCTCACTGACCACCAACCGGACGTCGTTCACGTCCGCGTGCCCTGCCACCATCAGCACCTCACCCACACACCGACGAGCTACCGCCACCGAACGCTCCACCCCTGGCAATACGATCTCGGCCAGGAACAGCCCGTTTATTGAGGAAGCTCCAGATGATTGACCTCCTCCAATGGCGAACTGTCCGCCGTGTCCGACAGAAAAGAGGGCAGCCTTGATGAGCGTGCTGAACACGTTTGGCCTCTCCGTTACCTGAGATGTGGGCGAAACGGATCTTTCATGCGAGTTCCACCACGGAGGTCGTCAGAGACGTTCCGTGTGCGAGATATTGCTCTCCGTGATGGCATCCTCGATGCCGATGGTGCTCTGGCACATGTGCAGCTGTAAAGAGGTTCTTGGGAACTAGTTCAGATTGACCTTGTTCTAACTAAGCGACATGAGTGATCTAGGAGGCCAAACGGTGTCAAGCAGGACTAGCCCCACGGTGGTGCGGCGCAGGCTGGCGGCCGAGCTCAGGGAGCTGCGCAGACGGTCCAACCTGAATCGCAAGCAAGTCGCCGATGCGGTAGGCATAGCCGAAAGCACCGTAACCAAGATCGAGAACAACTCCACGGCGCCCGCTTTCAGTGTCGTCTCTGTGATGCTCGATCTGTACGAGGTCGAAGGCGAACGGCGGCAATTCCTGCTCACGCTGGCACGGGAGGCCCGCAAGCGCGGCTGGTGGCAGAGCTACAAGGGCAAGGGGGCGATCCCCGAATGGTTTGAGGTTTACGTCGGCATGGAGTCGGCGGCGTCCAGGCTGAATCATTACGATTCTGAACTCATTCCCGGACTGCTTCAGACCGCCGATTACTACGGCGCGTACCTAGGGACGGCGCCTGCCGCCGTCGGCGCCGAGGACATCGAACGCAAGATTGAATTTCGCCTGGCGCGCCAGGATCGTCTGACTACGTCGGACGAGCTGGAGCTGTGGTCGATCATGAATGAGGCATGCATACGGCGGATGGTCGGTGGCCGGGCCACGATGAAGGCCCAGTTGCGGCACCTCATGGAGATCAGTACGCGACCCAATGTGACCTTGCAGGTCCTGCCCTTTGAGGCCGGGTCACATGCCGCGATGGACGGCTCGTTCATCGCGATCGAGTTCCCTGATCCATGGCCGCCGGTGGTCTATCTGGAGAGTCAGTCGGACGCCCGATATTTGGAGGATCCTGCCGTAGTCCAAGGGTATAACGTGGTCTTCAACCACCTACGAGCGAAATCTTTGTCGGCCGAGGACAGCCTGGCACTCATTGCCCAGGTGGGAAAGGATCTTTGATGAGTGGCACAAGCGACGCGACTGGAATCGACGTTGACCTGTCTCAGGTCGAGTGGTGTAAGTCCAGATTCAGCAACAACGGTGGGGCCTGCGCCGAGTTCGGAAAAGTCTTCGTGCCCGTTGATGCGGGGCTGCACAAGCACGGCGATCTAGTGGCCGTGCGTGACTCGAAGGACCCCGACGGGCCGAAGGTGTTCCTCGACAAGGAGGAACTTCGCGCCTTGATAGACGGGATGAAGGACGGCAACTTCGACCATCTACTCGCCGGATAATAGGAGTGTGACGGCGCTGACGCCCGGATCTCAGCAGCGCTACTTGCATCCCTTTGCGAAGATCAGGAGTGAAAGGAGTTGGGATGCAGCCCGATCTTTCAGGCGTCACATGGCACAAGAGCAGTCTCAGCGGGAACGGTGCAAGTTGCGTCGAGGTGGCGATCACCGAGGAGGTAATCGCGGTCCGAGACACCAAGAACCGTGCAGGCGGCATGCTCATTTTCCGCCCAGACGAGTGGAAAGCCTTCATCGGTGGTGTACGACTAGGTGAATTCGACCTCTGACTCAGTCTCGCACCCAACACCCGATCATCCATCTGCACGCTAGCGGCCCTGTCCCGCATAGGTCGGGGCTCTTTGGTCGTGCTGCCCGGTTTCTTTGTCGTGGCGCCCGGACGTTCTCGTCGTAACCCTGCGCCCGCCCAGGGGCGTACCTCCGCGGTGGTGTCGGTGTACGGGGCCGCGTGCGGAGGATTACGCACGGGCCGTCATCTCGGGAGTTCTACTGACCGCAACCGAGGAGGAGGGTGGCGATCACCGCAGCCTGGCGTGGCCGGGGATGACGCGGCGACATGTCAGCCCTAATGGTCATTGCCTGGGCTGGCTCCACCGTCCGGTGACCATGTTCGAATATGGCCGGTCCCCTTGCCGGGAGGCGGTCTACACTGCCCGGCATGGCCTCTGAACAGAACCGCGAGCTGGTAAAGCAGGCATGGCGCTCATTCTCGAGTCGGGACAAGGACTTGATCGCCAGCTTCTTCACACAGGACGCGGAATGGCTGGCCCCGCCCGGCAACGCGACCGCCGTAGCGCTCGGTGCCACGCACCACATGGTGGGCAGGGACGCCATCGTTCACTTCCTCACCGTCGACTTCCCGCGCATGTTCGTCGCCGATGTGGCGGTAGATTTCCGCGGGTTCTACGCCGACGGCGATGTGGTCGTGGTGGAGGAGACCATGCAGGCCACGCTGGCAGGCGGCAACGCCTACCGCAACGACTACTGCTTCATCTTCCAACTGCGGGACGGGTTGATCCACCGGGTGCGTGAGTACATGGACACCGCCAAGGGGCATCGCATGGTGTTCGGAGACGCGCCCGGCGGTCAGTGAGCCGGTCCGCGAGTGGATCCCTAGCCGGGCATCCCGTCGCGCTCGCTTCTTCGGGCGAGGCGCTGGGCCTGCCCGGCGTGCACATCGCTTACCCACTCCCAGCCGGGCTTGGCCGATGGGCCGATCCGCGGGTCATCGGGAACATGGCCCTCACGCAAGGCGAGCACGTACGCCCGATCCAGCTCGATCCGCGCGTGTGCCTGATCAGCTCCGCCGACTGACCCGTGGCCAGGGACGACGACATCGACGTCGCCGGCCACGCCCTCCAGCAGCCGCAGCGCCGTGAGGTAGTCCTCGATCGGGTCAGCGGTGCCGTTCAGGTCGAGCATCGGAACCAGGACATCAGAGAGCATGTCGCCGGCGACGAGCACCCCGTGTTCTTCGATGAACAGCGCCGCATGGCCCGGTGCGTGCGCTTGATGCTCGATGATCCGGACTTGAGGGCCATCCCATGGAACCTGCGCCGTCTCGGCGGGCAGGGCGGTGATGAGGCCGAGCAGGTCCAGCGGGACCTTCCCGGCGATTTCCGTCTCGAGTAGGTGGTCGGCTATGCGGTCCTTCGCACCCGGGTCGGAAAGCTGATCCCGGACACTGGCCGCGCAGCGGGCCGTGCCGTAACGAGGGGCCGTGCCGAGCTGGGCGTGCCAGAGCAGGTGATCCCAATCCGGATGCGTCGAGAAGCCTGCCACAACGGTCTGGCCCGAATCGGACAGGTCGTTCGCGAGGCAGGCCAATTCGTGCACCTGCACCCCGGGGTCGATGAGCAACGCGCCGGCCCGGCCGTGCACGACAACGGCGTTGCTCTGGCAGAACTCGCTCTCGTGGATCAGCACACCCTCCGCGACCTGCTTCAGCACGGGTGGCCCCTTCCGCTTGTGGTTTGCAACCGCTTTCGAGACCGTAGTACCTGGCGGTGGTAGATTGCAAGCACTATGGGTGAAGTGCATGAGCCGCGGTCGGGGTGCCCGATCAACGCCACCGTCGAGGTGTTCGGCGATCGCTGGAGCCTGCTCGTCCTCCGCGACATCGTCTTCGGAGACCGCCGCTATTTCCGAGAGCTGCAGGCCGGCTCACAAGAGGGGATCGCGTCAAATATCCTCGCCGACCGACTCAAGCGATTCGTCGAGTTGGGATTGCTCACCCGTGAGAACGCGCGAGCTGGCCAGCGGGCGCGCTACAGCCTGACCGAACCCGCGATCCAACTCGTACCAGTGTTCGCGCAGCTCGGCAGCTGGGGGCTTCGCCACCGGCCCACGAGCCGCGCGCTGCGCGTTCGCGCCGAGCTGCTCGAACAAGGCGGCCCCGCGCTTTGGGAAGAGTTCATGGACGAGCTTCGCCACTCGCACCTTGGCTCCGAAACCCCAGCGCGATCACCGAGCGTTCGCGAGCGCCTGAACGCGGCCTACCTCGCTGCGATCAACTCCTCGTAGCCGCCAGGTGGTCGACCATGTTCAAGCTCGTCTCTGGCCGCTCCGCCGCCGGGTCAAGGCAGCCGCGGTGGTGAAGGCCAGGGCCGCGCACCCGAGCTGGGCAAGGGCCGTGGAGGTGGGTATCGACGGCAGGTCCCCTAGGTCGCCCAGGGCAGCCGCAGGCAGGAACAGTAGCAACGCCGCGCGCCGCCCCACGGCCGACCGGCACGCGTACCCGGCCGCCAGCCCGACCACGACGAGCCAGGGCACGGGTTTCCAGGTCACGATGTCTTGGTGGGTGATCACGTCCACCCAGCGCACGATGGCCTTGCTGGCGGTCAGCCCTACCACGGCGAGTGGCCCCCACAGCAGGAATGTGCGCCGGGGAATGACCGTGATCGCGCGATGCGCCCCAGGCGCGAAGGCGATGGCGACGGGCGCGAGCTGAGCCAGCAGGACCGGGCCGTGGTTGGGGAACAGGAGCGTGTCCAGATCCAGGAGGCGGGGGTTGTCGGCCTGATACAGCACGAACGCGACCACGCCGAGTACGGCGATCCATCGTCGGCCGAGCAGTACGGCCAGCACCGGCAGGGCCGCGATGACGATCGGCTCGGCCATGTACAGGATCCAGATCGGCCGCGCCACAGCGGCGAGCCCCACGTTCCCCACGGATTCGGCGCCCTGGAGCAGCCCGGCCGCCAGCGCACCTGTCAGCATCAGGAACGGCCACAGCGCCACGGCGAGCGCCAGCCCGGCGCGCCAGCCCGGCGCGGAGACCGGGCCGAAGGTTCGCCGCCCGTGGACGCGCATCGCGCCCCACAGTAAGTCAGCCGCGTCGGTCGGATGGGGATGGGTCTGGCCGGACCGCGCCCCGGCAAGGAGCACGCCGATCATCTCTTCCTCATGCCGTGCCCGGTGGTCGCGCGGGTAGGTGGCCAGGAGACGGCGGTAGCGGGCTTCGAGCGGGCTCACGCCGCGCCTCCCGAGCCGGCGACGCGCAGGCGTACGGTGGCCGCCTTGGCGTGCCTGCGCATCCGCTCGGCCTCCGCCGCCAGTCTCGCCGCACCGTCGCCGGTCAGCCGGTAGTAGCGGCGCACGCGGCCGTCGACGATCTCCTCTCGGTCCTCGGCGATCAGGCCCTCTTCTTGGAGGCGGTCGAAAGCGGCGTACAGAGTGCCGGCGCGCAGGCGAACCTGGCCGTCCGAGATGCGCTCCACGTCGGTGATGACGCCGTATCCGTGTTGTGGACCGGCGGCCAGCGCGGTCAGGATCAGGAAGGTCGGTTCCTGCATCTGTCTCATGTGATCAATATATGCCGATCATCTACCTATAAGCCGAGCGATCGTCACAATCGTTCAGGGGTAAAGATGGATCGCATGACGACGCCCCGGCGGGGCATGATTGATCGCGCCCTTCGTCAGGCTTCGCGCTGCGGCGAGATGCCCAGGGCCGCGCAGGCGCCGTCCACGGCCGCCCGGCGGAGCTCGTCCTTCGGCACGTCGGGGAACTGGATCGTGCAGTCCTGGAGCCCGCCGAAGGCGATCACGGCCCGCGTGGCCTGCTCGATCGTGGGTTCGGGGCCGTACAGCAGGTTCGTCAGCCGCCTGCGCCAGTCCAGCACGAGGTCGATCAGGCCCAGGTCGGCGAGCGTGGTCAGCTCGCTGAGCATGAGCACCATCGCTTCGCGGTGGCGGTGGTGGAAGTCGAAGTAGCCCTCCAGCAGGGCGCGGGGCTCGACCTCGTCCAGCGCCTCCTGGCCCGCCAGGAACGCCTCTTCCTCGTCGATGATCGGCTGCACGATGCTGCGGACCAGGTCCTCGCGTGAGGAGAAGTGGTAGTAGAGCGCCGGCTTGGTGATGCCCAGCTGGTCGGCGATCTCCTGAAGGCTGGTCCGTTGCACACCTTTCTGGGCGAAGAGCTCGCGGGCGACGTCCTGGATCCGCTGCTTGGTATCAGAGGGACGAGGCATGCCGTAAGTCTATCTGACTTAATGATAGGTAAGTAGCCATGTTACGCTTACTTATCGTTAAGAAAGGAAGCGTGCTCATGCGGATTCTCATCTCCGGTGCCAGCGTTTCCGGTCCGGTGCTGGCGTACTGGCTCACCAGGCACGGCTTCTCCGTCACCGTCGTCGAGCGCGCGCCGACTCTGCGCAAGACCGGCGGCCACGCGGTCGACCTGTTCCGGCCCGCCATGAACATCTCGGAGAAGATGGGCGTGCTCCCGCGTGTCGAGGAGCGGGCGACCGGCGCGAACCGGATGACCGCGTACGGGGAGGGCGCGCGGCGTCCCGTACGGGTGGAGCTCTCCAAGATCTTCGGCGCCACCTCCGGCCGGCACGTCGAGATCATGCGCGACGACCTGAGCGAGATCTACTACGACGCCACGCGCGACGACGTCGAGTACATCTTCGGTGACTCGATCACCGCGATCTCGCCCGACGGCGAGGTGCGGTTCGAGAACGCCGCGCCGCGCCGTTTCGACCTCGTCGTCGGCGCGGACGGGCTGCACTCCAACGTGCGCCGCCTCGTCTTCGGCGACGAGTCCCGCTTCAGCGCCTTCATCGGGGCCTATCTCGGGGTGCTGACCCTGCCGAATGCCGCAGATCTCGACGGCGAGCTCCTCATGCACGTCGGCGTCGGCCGCACCGCCGGCATGTACGGCGCGCGGCACCTCGGCGAGGCGCGGGCGATGTTCCTGTTCCGGAGTGAGCGCGAGCTCGACTACTCCCGCCGCGACGTGCCCCGGCAGAAGGAGCTGCTGCGTGGTGCGTTCAGGGGCCTGCACGCCGACGTGGACCGCTGGCTGGACGAGCTCGACCGCACCCCGGCGTTCTACTTCGACTCGATCACCCAGCTCCACATGGACACCTGGTCGCGGGGGAGGGTGACGCTCGTCGGTGACGCGGGCTACTGCCCCGGCCCTGCCGTCGGCGGCAGCACCAGCCTGGCCATCGTCGGCGCGTACGTCCTCGCCGGGGAGCTGGCGCGGGCGGGCGGTGACCACGAGCGCGCCTTCCCCGCTTACGAGCGCGCGATGGCGGAGCACGTACGCGGCAGCCGCGCCGTCGCGCTGAGCGCGGCGAAGACCCTGGTCCCCACGTCCCGTCTCGGCGTGCGGGGACTGGTCCAGGGCCTTCGCCTGATCTCCGCCCTGCCCACGGGGCCAAGCCGCGCCCTCGTCCGCCTCACCACCAAGAGTGCCCGCCTCTACAACTCCATGATCGTCGACGACTACCCGGTGTCATCAGTACGCCGGGTCGGCCTGGAAAATCACTGAAGGTCGATTTGCCGCTCGAAGCCCGAGACCATGGCCCGCAGCCCCGTTTTGAACCACTGGTCGTAAAACGCCGCCGCCGCCACATCGCCGTCCCCCGCCCTCGTGGTGCCCGGTGGGGTGCCGACCTGGGCCAAAGCATGGCCGAGGACATAGACCGCTACCGACTGGATCGCGGTGAGTGCGTCCTGGCGTGGGATTCCCGCGGTCTCGAAGCGGTCCAGTAGCCCGGCCAGCAGTTCCAGGCCCAGGTCGATGTCCACCGGGTGGGTGGCCAGCAGGGGTACGGCGTGCGGATGGCCGAGCAGCATCCGCCGGTAGGAGCCCGCGAACCGGGCCAGCGCGTCGGGCCACGGCGTGTCGGCGTCCAGGTCGATCACCGCCTCGGCGAACAGGTGGTCGACCACTGCGGCGAGCACCGCGTCCCGGTTCGGCAGGTGGCGATACAGGGACATGGCCGCGACCCCGAGCTGGGTGCCGAGGCGGCGCATGGTGAGCGCGTCGAGTCCCTCGGTGTCCAGTATCTCGATGGCCGCGGCCACGATCCGTTCGCGGGTCAGGACGGCTGGACGTCCCCTGCCGCGCCGGGGTGCGGGCTCGTTCATCCGGTCAGCGTAGCGATCAGCGTGGTGGCCAGCATGAGCAGGGACAGAGCGCCCACCACCAGGTGCTGAACGTCGACCACCACGTCATGCCCCTCGGTCGGAAGGATCTTGAGTGTGCGGCTGTACTCGCGCTGGTACGTCTCCCGCTGCGCGGCGGTGCCGGTGCCGAAGTAGGGCAGCCACCAGTTCCACAGGTGTCCGCCGACTATGACGACGCAGAGTGCGGTGGCGGCGAGCAGTGACCAGGTCTGGTGCAGTGCGACCCCGGCCGCGATCAGTAACGGGAACGGGTAGTTGACGCACGCCGCGAGCACGCGCTGTCCGATGTTGCCGGGCTGGAGGTCGTTCAGCGGGAACATCGGCACCCACTCGGTCACGACGAGCCAGCCGAGCCAGACGAACGGGACGATGATCGCGATGGTGGTGGTCATGGTGTCGGCCTCCTGGTTGATTTTGAGTACGTTGTAAGCTTACGTCGTACACAAAATCAACTGCAATAGGGTTGCCGGAGATCGGGCCGCTGCGACATGCTCAAGGGATGATTGACGATCGGCGTATGGTGCGGATCTCCAAATACCTGTCCAAGCACCTGCGTCACGAGCCCGAGCGGATCGGGATCGAGCTGGACGAACGCGGCTGGGTGGACGTCGACGTCCTCCTCCGGGCCGCCGCCTCCCACGGGTTCCCGATCGACCCGGCCGATCTGCAGCGGGTCGTGGCGGGCAACGACAAGCAGCGGTTCGCCCTGGAGAACGGCAGGATCCGGGCCAACCAGGGGCATTCCATCGAGGTCGACCTGGACCTGCCGGTGGCGACGCCGCCTGCGTACCTCTACCACGGCACGGTGGCGAAGAGCCTGCCCGCGATCCGGGCCGAGGGGCTGCGGCCGATGAACCGCCACCACGTCCACCTGTCGCCCGACCGCGGGACGGCGATGCGGGTGGGGGCGCGGCGGGGCAAGCCGGTGGTTCTGCCGGTGGACGCCGGGGCGATGCACGAAGCCGGACATGAGTTCCGGGTCAGCGCCAACGGGGTGTGGCTGGTGGACGAGGTGCCACCGACGTATCTCCGGTTCCCCGGCTGACGGTTCCCGGGCGACGGTTCTCGGATTGACGTCAGACTTTCGTCAGGGGTGGTCCTGGACGGTCGGCGGATCTTTTCCGGGCCGCCGATTTCTACCGTCGTCACCATGAAACGCAAGCTCATCGGCACCCTGGTGGCGGCAACGGCGCTGACCCTCGTCCTGGCCGCGCCCGCCACCGGCTCGACCAAACAGCCGACCCCGGCCGCCATCGACGCCTACCTCACCAAGGTCGTGGAGTCCACCGGACTGCCGGGCATGTCCGTCGTGGTCACCCACAACGACCAAGTGATCCACGCCGCCGGCTACGGCCAAGGCTCCGACGGCAAGCCCGTCACCGCCGACACCCCCATGCGCGTCGCCTCCGTCAGCAAGTCGTTCACCGCCATGGCCGTGATGACGCTGGTCGACGCGGGCAAGATCAAGCTGGACGGATCGGTCGCCGAGCAGCTGCCCGGCTTCCAGCTGGCGGACCCGCGCGCCGCGGCGATCACCGTACGTCAACTGCTCGACCAGACCTCCGGCCTGTCCGACACCACCCTCGACATCAACGCCCTAGAGGAGACCACCTCCCTCGCCCAGTACGTGGACCGGCTCAAGACCGGCGCGCTCGCCACCGACCCCGGCACCCACTGGGCGTACTGCAACGCCAACTACGACCTGGCCGCCCGCCTGGTCGAGGTCGCGAGCGGCCAGAGCTTCGACGACTACCTGAAGCAGTACGTCTTCGCCCCGCTCGGCATGACCCACAGCGCCGTGCGGAGTGAGGTGGTCCGGCCGTCGGACGGCTACAACTCGGTGTTCGGCGCCTGGCTGGCGCGCCCCGAACTGCCCCAGTTCCTCGACGGCAGCGGCTCCGGCGGGGTCATCACCACGGCCGCCGACATGGG
This sequence comes from Nonomuraea sp. CA-143628, assembly GCF_050942315.1. NCBI lineage: Bacteria > Bacillati > Actinomycetota > Actinomycetes > Streptosporangiales > Streptosporangiaceae > Nonomuraea > Nonomuraea sp. CA-143628. The sequence continues at coordinate 12,275,571 of NZ_CP192072.1, read as the reverse complement.
CGCCTGGCTGATCAACCAGAACGGCAAGGGCAAACCGCTCGTCACCTCCCAAAGCCTGCGGACCATGCACACCCCGTCGAAGGTCAGTGACTACGGCATGGGCTGGAGCCTTGACAGTGACACCAAGCTGCTCGTGCACTCCGGCAACCTGTTCACCTACACCGCCGTCGAGGCGATCTCCCCTGAGACCGGATACGGCTTCGCGGTCATGACCAACAGCGCGGCCCTCACCGACGACACGTACAACGTCGCCACGGGTCTGTTCGCCATGACCCAGGGGCGGACGCCGGAGCTGCCGGGTGGTGGGCGGCAGACGTTCGAGCTGGTGCTGGGCCTTATCGGGCTGGCCGCCATCGGGCTGGGCATCCTGGGCGTGTGGCGGTCACGACGCTGGGCGGCCGGACGGGCCGGGCGTCCCGGGTGGCGGGTCGCGCTGCGGATGGTGCCGGTGCTGCTGCCGGTCGTGGTGCTGGCGGCGTACCCGGACCTGATCTCGTTCATCTCGAACGGGCGGACGATCACCTGGGCCCAGCTCACCTACTTCCCCATCCCGTTGACGATCACCCTGGTGGTCGCGGCGCTGGCGGGGGTGGCCACGGCGGTGCTGCGGCTCGTCCGGCTGCGGGCAGTGAGGCCGGGTCGGCTTCTTGCGCTCGATAAGGTCTAGCACGTGAGAAACGGGGCGATTCTGGCGATGATCGCGGGGATCAGCCTGGTCAACGGGCTGCACCTCGACTTCATCCCGGTCTGGCGGCAGCTGCTGTTCGCGGTCGTCGCCGTGCTCGCCTACCTGCACGGCAGGCATCTTCCGGTACGCCGGGACTGGCTGGTCCTCGGCGCGGTCGCGATACCCGGTGTCGTGGAGCTGGGCGTGAGCCTCTGGGACGGGGTGGGCGCGCTGATGGCCATGGCGCTGTTCGCGGTGCTGCCCTGGCTGGCGGGGCGGTTCCGGCGGCAGCAGGCCGAGCTGGTCGAGGCGGGTCGGCAGCGGGTCGGTCAGTTGGAGCGGGAGCAGCAGTACACCGCCGAACGCGTCAAACTCCATGAACGCGCTCGCATCGCCGCCGACATGCACGATTCGCTCGGGCACGAGCTGGCGCTGATCGCGCTGCGCGCCGGAGCCCTGGAGCTGGCGGCCGACATGAACGAGGCGAACCGGGAGGCGGCCGCCCAGCTGCGGGCCTCGGCGGTCACGGCGACCGACCGGCTGCGCCGTACCATCGGGGTGCTGCGGGACTCGGGCGGCGCCTCCATGGACCCACCGGACGAGTCGATAGAGACGCTGGTGGAGCGGGCTGGGCGGGCCGGCATGGCGGTGACCTTGCGCCGCGACGAGCGCTCGGCGGTCCTGCCGCCGCTGCTGGACCGGGCCGCGCACCGGGTGACGCAGGAGTCCCTGACCAACGCCGCCCGGTACGCACCAGGCGCCGAGGTCCGTGTCACCATCGAACGCCGCGCCGACATGGTCGCCGTCACGGTCGCCAACGCACCCTCGACCACCGAAGCGCAGTCCACGGGTGGCGGTGGGACCGGGCTGGCGAGCCTGCGCGAACGCGTACGGCTGCTGGGCGGCACGCTGGAGGCCGGCCCTCATAGAGCGGGATTCACCGTCACGGCCTGGTTGCCATGGCCGAAAGACACAGGGGAGAGCGGATGATCCGGGTGCTGCTGGCCGACGACGAGCCCATGGTCCGGGCCGGGGTGAAGTCGATCCTGGCCACCGACGCGGGCATCGAGATCGTCGCCGAGGCCGCCGACGGCAGGGAGGCCGTCGAGCTGGCCCTGGCGCACCGCCCGGACGTGGCGCTGCTCGACATCCGCATGCCCCGCCTCGACGGCCTGTCCGCCGCCGCCGAGCTGCGCGCCGCGCTTCCGGAGGTGGCGGTGGTCATGCTGACCACGTTCGACGAGCGCGAGTACGTGGCCAGGGCGCTCGCGGAAGGCGCGGGTGGCTTCCTGCTCAAGGCCGCCGACCCGCGCGAGCTGATCATCGGCGTCCGGGCGGTCGCGGGCGGCGCGGCGTATCTGTCACCGCGCATCGCCCACCAGGTGATCGCCGAGCTGAACGACGGCCGGCTCACCCGGAACACCACCGCCCGCAAGCGGACCGAATCTCTCACGCCTCGCGAACGCGAGGTGCTGGCGCTCGTCGGCCGCGGCCTGTCCAACCAGGACATCGGCCGTGAGCTGTTCGTCTCGGAAGGCACGGTCAAGGCCCACGTCAGCGCCATCCTCCTGCGCCTGGAGGTGAACAACCGGGTCCAGGCCGCGATCATCGCCTATGAGGCGGGGCTAATGAGCTGACTCGTCGTACGGCAGCAGGCTCGGCGCGGTGTTGTGCACCTGCTGGAAGATGACCGACGTACGGAACCCGGCGATCTCCCGCCGCTTGCTGAGCCGATCCAGCAGGAAGGCGTGCAGGTGGTCCAGGTCCTGGACCGCCACGTGCAGCAGGAAGTCGTCCCCGCCCGCCAGGACGAACACGCTCAGCACCTCCGGCTGCTCGGCCGCCGACTGTTTGAACGTCTCGATGACGGTTCTGCTCAGCGGGCGGACCTGGACCGAGACGAGCGCCTGGACGCTGCGGTTCAGTGCCGCCGGGGCGATGTCGGCGTGGTAGCCGCGGATGACGCCGCGCCGGGTGAGGGCGCGGACGCGTTCCAGACAGGTGGAGGGGGCGACGCCCAGCTGTCTGGCCAGTTCCCGGTTCGATTGCCGCGCATCCGTTTGAAGAAGCCGAATGATTCCCGAATCAAGTTCATCCACGGCGGCATTATCTCCAGAGAACCGATCAAACGTTCGCCAGAAGGCTGTGAGCACCACGCGTCCGGCTACTTTCGGCGGATATGTCGGAACAAACGAAAGGCCGCCTCAGCGCCGGTCAGGGCACGGCGATGCTGCTGGGCGGCGTACTCGGACCGGGCATGCTGGTGCTGCCCCAACTGGCCGCCGAGGCCGCGGGCCCGGCGTCGATCCTGGCCTGGGTGGGCCTGCTGGCGCTGAGCGCACCGGTGGCGATCACCTTCGCCACACTCGGCACCCACTACCCGAACGGCGGCGGCGTGGCCGCCTTCACCGGGCTCGCGTTCGGCGGGCGGGCTGCCGCGGTGGTCGGCTGGTGGTTCTACGGCGCCGTCCCCATCGGCATCGTGGCTGGCGCGCAGGTGGGCGCGGTCTATGTGGCCAGCACCCTGGGCGTGGACAAGACCGTCGCCGCCGCCACCCTGCTCGCCGCCGCCTTCCTCGCCAACGCCGCGGGCCTGCGCACCTCGGGACGGCTGCAGGTGGCCATGGTGCTCCTGCTGATCGCGCTCCTCGCGACGGCTGTCGGCACCGCCGCGCCGCATGCCAGCGCCGCCAACTTCACCCCGTTCGCCCCGTACGGCATGGCGGGCGTGATCTCCGCGGCCGGAGTGCTCTTCTTCGCCTTCGTCGGCTGGGAGGCCGCCACCCACCTGTCGGCGGAGATCACCGACATCAGGAGGGCCACCACGGTGACCCTGATCGTGATCTCCGTCCTCTATCTGAGCGTCTCCATCACCTCGATCGCCGTCCTGGGCCGAGCGGCACCGCTGTCCGCCCTGCTGGAGACCGGCATCGGCGCCGCGGCCGGCCCGATCATCACCGCGGCGGCCATAGCCCTCACCTTCGGCGCCATCAACACCTACATAGCCGGCGCCGCCCGCCTGGGCGCGTCCATGGCAGGGAGCGGATCCCTGCCGCGCTGGTTCCAAAACGGCGGAACCCCCCACCGCAGCCTGGCCCTCCTGGCGGTTCTGACCGCCCTGATCATGCTGTTGCCGGCGGACCTGGACACCCTCATGAGAGCCACCTCGGCCTGCCTGGCGGCGGTGACCACAGCGGGCGTGGCGGCGGCCGTCCGCATTCTGCCGCCGGGAAAACCGCGCAACACGGCCATCGTGGCGACTGTCCTGTCCTGCACCGCCCTGGCCTGCTGCGGTGCGTATCTAGCGGTTCCGGCGGCACTATCCCTGATTGGCCTTCTGGTGGCAAAGCCGTCCCCTCGACGCCCGAAACCGTGTGCGGCGGGTAGCGGGTAGCCCATGCGTGCCGTACAAGGAAGAGAAATAGACCCCTCACCGAACGGAAGAGGGACGCGATGACCGACTACGCAAAGGCGAGAGAGCTCGGCGAGCAGGCCCGGGAGAAGGAGTGGACCCGCCCGAGCTTCGCCAAGCAGCTGTTCCTGGGCGACCTCCGTCTCGACCTGGTCCACCCGGCCCCCACGCTGGCCGAGGAGGCGGCCAAGCGCGGGGAGGACTTCGTCAGGGCCGTCCGGCGCTACCTCGACGCGCACGTCGACCCCGCCGAGATCGAGCGGACCGCGCAGGTGCCCGACGAGGTGGTCAAGGGGCTCGGCGAGCTCGGGGCGTTCGGGATCACGATCAGCGAGGAGTACGGCGGGCTGGGCCTGCCCTACCTGTACTACTGCCGCGCGCTCATGCTCGTCGGGTCGTACTGCCCGGCGCTGGCGACGCTGCTGTCGGCGCATCAGTCGATCGGGGTGCCGCAGCCGCTCAAGCTGTTCGGCACCGAGGAGCAGAAGCGGGAGTACTTGCCGAGGTGCGCGCGCGGCGAGGTGTCGGCGTTCCTGCTGACGGAGCCGGACGTGGGCTCCGACCCGGCGCGGCTGTCCACGACCGCCGTCAAGGACGGCGACGACTACGTGCTCGACGGCGTCAAGCTGTGGACGACGAACGGCGTGGTCGCCGACCTGCTCGTGGTCATGGCCCGTACCGGCAAGAAGATCAGCGCGTTCGTGGTCGAGGCCGACTCGCCCGGCATCACGGTGAAGAGGCGCAACGCCTTCATGGGGCTTCGGGGCATCGAGAACGGCGTCACCGAGTTCGCGCGGGTCAGGGTGCCCGCCAAGAACCTCATCGGGCGTGAGGGCGAAGGGCTGAAGATCGCCCTCACCACGCTCAACACCGGCCGTCTGTCGCTGCCCGCCACCTGCGCGGGCAACGCCAAGTGGGCGGTGAAGATCGCCCGTGAGTGGGGCAACGCCCGCGTGCAGTGGGGGCGCAAGGTCGGTGAGCACGAGGCCGTCGCCACGAAGATCGCCTTCATCGCGGCCACCGCGTACGCCCTGGAGGCCGTCTGCGAGCTGACCAGCCGCATGGCCGACGACCAGCGCAACGACATCAGGATCGAGGCGGCGCTGGCCAAGCTCTACGCCTCCGAGCTGTCCTACCAGGTGCTCGACGAGCTGCTCCAGATCAGGGGTGGTCGCGGCTACGAGACCGCCGAGTCGCTGGCCGCGCGGGGCGAGCGCGGGGTCCCGGTCGAGCAGATGCTGCGCGACTCGCGGATCAACCGGATCTTCGAGGGCTCCTCCGAGATCATGCGGCTGCTGATCACCCGCGAGGCGGTCGACGCCCACCTGTCGGCGGCCGGGGAGCTCATCAACCCCGACGCCTCCAGGAAGGACCGCGCGCAGGCGCTGCGGCAGGCCGGCCGCTTCTACGCCCGCTGGCTGCCGACGCTGGTCGCGGGCAGCGGCAACCTGCCCGCCGCCTACGCCGATTTCGGGCCGTTGGCGGCCCACCTGCGTTTCGTCGAGCGGACCAGCAGGAAGCTGGCCCGGTCCACCTTCTACGGGATGTCTCGCTGGCAGGGGAGGCTCGAACACAAGCAGTCCTTCCTCGGCCGGATCATCGACATCGGGGCCGAGCTGTTCGCCATCACCGCGGTCTGCGTCAAGGCCGAGGAGGACGCCCGTGACCTGGGGCGCCGGCCGTACGAGCTGGCGGACACGTTCTGCCATCAGGCGCGGCGGCGGGCGGAGGCGTTGTTCGCCAAGCTCTGGGACAACACCGACACCCAGGACACCCGGCTGGCCCGCTACGTGCTCGACGGCCGTTACACCTTCGTCGAGGAGGGCATTCTCGACCCGTCCATCGAAGGGCCGTGGATCGGATCGCCGCAGGGCGGGGAGAGCGTGCGGAGAAAGATCCTCTGACGCGCGGTCTAGACCGGTTGTGAGGTTTCTGGCGTCCTAGTGTTTTCAAACCGAGACCAACCGGTATAGACCAGACCGAGAACAGAGGCTTACTCTGACGCAAACGCGTTGAGCTGTGACTCACGCACCGGCCGCTGGTACGGACCAGCGAGACCCGTCCGATGAGAAGGCGGTACTTCGGTGAACATGAAACTTGTGGGCGGTGCGGCTCTCGGCCTGGCGACCGTGCTGGTCCTGTCCAGCTGTGGCTCAGGAGGAGGCACCGGCACCAGCGGTGCGGGCGACCAGAAGTCCTCGGCCGGCGGCCCGGTGACGCTCAAGATGGTCGCCGCCGACTACGGTGACGGCCCCGGCAAGCCGAACTCCGGTGAGACGTTCTGGAAGGGCGTCGTGGACGAGTTCCAGGCCGCCAACCCGAACATCAAGGTCGAGGTCCAGGTCATCAACTGGAACGACATCGACAAGCAGGTCGCCACCATGGTCCAGAACGGCCAGGTGCCCGACATCCTGCAGACCGGCGACTACTCCGGCTTCGTCAAGGACCAGCTCCTCTACAAGGTCGACGAGGTCCTGTCGCCGAACGTCTCCAGCGACATGCTGCAGAAGTTCGCCGACTTCGGCAAGGTCGACGGCGCCGCGTACGGCATCCCGTTCGTCTCCTCCGCCCGCGCCCTGTTCTACAACAAGGACCTGTTCCAGAAGGCCGGCATCGCCGAGCCGCCCAAGACCTGGGACGAGCTCAAGGCCGACGCCGAGAAGCTGAAGAAGGCCGGCGTCAGCCAGCCCTTCGGCCTGCCGCTCGGACAGGAGGAGGCGCAGGCCGAGTCCTTCCTGTGGATGCTCGGCAACGGCGGCGGCTACAAGGACGCCTCCGGCAAGTGGGCGATCAACTCCCCGCAGAACATCGAGACGTTCAACTACGTGAAGGGCCTGGTCAACGCCGGTCTGACCACCCCGAACCCGGGCACCAAGGACCGCAAGACGGTCTGGGAGGACTTCGGCGCCGGCAAGGTCGGCATGGTCAACGGCGGCCCGATGTCCATCCCGATCTTCGACGCGGCCGGGCTGAAGAACTACGGCGTCGCGCCGATCCCCGGCAAGTCCGGCCCGCTCGACACCACGCTCGGCGTCATGGACTGGATCATGGCGTTCAACAAGAACGGCCACGCCGCCGAGATCAAGAAGTTCTTCGACTTCTTCTACACCGGCAGCGCCGCGCAGAAGATCAGCGACACCTACAAGCTGCTGCCCGTGACCAACGGCGGCATCCAGAAGCTGTCGGGCGACGAGAAGCTCAAGCCGTTCCTCGACGCGCTGCCCAACGCCAGCTTCTACCCGTTCCAGGACCCCAAGTGGGCCGAGGTGAACCCGCAGATCAAGCAGACCATCGGCGGGGCCGTCAAGGACGACCCGGCCAAGGTGCTCGGCGAGCTCCAGAAGACGGCCGACGCCGGCTGAGCAGTCGGGGGCCCGTACGGCCGGCGCTTCGCGTCCAGAGCGCCGGCCGTACCGTTACGGAAGGTTCCGCATGAAAAGGTTCCGCATCCTGGAGCCCCTGGCCTGGGTCGGGCCCGCTGTCGTGCTGATCGCGGTGGTCGTGCTCTGGCCGGTCTACGAGATGATCCGCTCGTCGTTCCTGAAGATCAGCCGGTTCGGCGTGGTCCAGGGCGGCAACGGCGTGGCGAACTACGAGAAGCTGTTCGGTGAGAAGGACTTCGCGGACATCATGGTCCGCAGCGTGATCTGGGTGGTCGCGGTCGTCGCTCTCACCGTGCTGATCTCACTGGCCCTGGCCCAGCTGTTCAACCAGCGCTTCCCCGGCCGCAAGATCGCCCGCTGGGCGCTGATCGCGCCGTGGGCGGCCTCGGTGCTGATGACGGCGATCATCTTCAAGTGGATGCTCGACCCCGAGGTCGGCGTCATCAACCAGATCAGGCTCAAGCTCGGCCTGATCGACGCGATGGGCGGCGCCTCGGCCGACCAGCTCGGCGACGCCTCGACGGCGATGCCGTGGCTGGTGTTCGTGGCGGTGTTCGTGTCGGTGCCGTTCACCACGTACGCGCTGCTGGCCGGTCTGGCGACCATCCCCACCGATGTCTACGAGGCGGCCAAGATGGACGGCGCCACCCGGCTGCGGACGTACTGGTCGATCACGCTGCCGCTGCTGCGGCCCGCCCTTACTGTCGCCGCGCTGATCAACGTCATGAACGTCTTCAACAGCTTCCCGATCATCTGGGCAATGACGCACGGCCAGCCCGGATACTCGACGGCGACCTCGACGATCCTGATGTTCATCCTCAAGGGCTCCAACATTGGCGAGTCCGCCGCCATGTCGGTCGTCAACTTCGGCATGGTGATCATCCTGACCGCGATCTTCCTCAGGGTGTCCCGCTGGAACAAGGAGGTGGCGTGATGGCCGTCAAAACGGCGCCGACGCTGTCCACCCACCACCACGCCAAGCCGCCCCGCCCCGCCGCGCGCCGCCTGCCCAGGCTCAAGACGGTGATCGTCGCGGGCAGCGCGTACGTGATCGCGTTCATCTTCCTGTTCCCGTACCTGGTGATGCTGCTGACCTCGCTGCGTCCCCAGGAGACGCTGCGCGACGTGACGTTCTTCCCGTCGCAGTGGGAATGGTCGAACCTGACCAACTTCTGGACCAGCGGCCTGGCCGGCAACCTCATGGTCACGCTCAAGGTGGCGGCGGGTTCGACCATCCTGGTGCTGCTGGTGGCCCTGCCGGCCGCGTACTACTCGGCCAGGCACAACTTCAGGGGCCGCACGGCGTTCCTGATCCTGGTGCTGATCACCCAGATGTTCCAGCCGACGGCCATGCTGGTCGGCATCTACCGGGAGTTCTTCCAGTTCGGGCTGGTGGACTCGATCTGGTCGCTGATCCTGGTCAACGGCGGGTTCAACCTGGCGTTCGCGGTGTGGATTCTGAACGCGTACTTCTCCTCGATCCCGCGCGAGCTGGAGGAGGCGGCGTTCATCGACGGCAACGGGCGGTTCGGGGCACTGTTCCGGATCACGCTGCCGCTGGCCATGCCCGGGGTCATCACCGCGCTGATCTTCACCTTCATCGCCGCGTGGAACGAGTTCGTGGTGGCGTTGACGCTGACCACGACACCGGCGAACCAGCCGCTGACAGTGGCGCTCAACTCGTTCATCGGCCAATACCAGGTGGACTGGCAGAACCTCTTCGCCGGCTCGGTGATCGCCACGATCCCAGTGATCATCCTCTTCGCTCTGATCGAGCGAAAGGTGGTGGGAGGTCTGACGGCGGGCTCCATCAAATAGCCGGCCACGACAGCCATCCCCGCCCGGGCCCCTCCTCCACCGGCCCGGGCCCCTCAGCCGCCCCGCACGCCGGTGGCGGCTGAGGTGGTTCTCAGACCACTTTGGCCCCCGGAAGGGCACCCCTTGCGAGCCGCCTACTTCCCCCGAAGGGGCATCTCGGATTAGGGACCCCAGCCACGACGGACCGCTTTCGTCCGCTCCCCCGGAGGGGGTATCCCTCTCAAGGGACCTCAGCCACGACGGGCCGTCACAGGGATTGAGACGGTCCGTGCCACCGACGCTAGGCAGGCACCCGAGCGACGCAGAAGACGGTCTGACCGAAGGGCGGCCGAATGAACCGCTCGATGAGCCGCGTGGCCGGAACCACCGTCCGGTCGTAGATCTTCACGAGTCGCGGATCCGGATAGCCCACCCCACCCCGGCGGACGGCGGCCCACCAGGCGATGCCGCCCAGGAAGTTGATCGGCTTCAGCACCTCGGCCTCCAGCCCCGCCTTGGCGACCGTCGCACCCAGGGTCTTGGGGGTGTAGCGCTGGACGTGCCCGACCTTACGGTCGAAGTCTCCATAAAGCTGCATGTAGCCGGGCACCCAGATGACGATCCGGCCGCCGGGCTGCGTGACCCGGGCCAGCGAACGCAGCGCCTCGGCGTCCTCTTCGATGTGCTCCAGGACGTTCATCAGGATGACCGTGTCGACCTTGTCCTCAAGCGGGATCTCGGTCGGCAGGCCGAACTGCAGCACACCGATGTCGTCGCGCCCCTCGAAGCGCTTGCGGAGCTGCTCGACGCAGTAGGGGTCGAAGTCGCTCACCACGAGCCGGTCGAGGCGCGGCAGGAACTGCTCGGCGAAATGGCCCAGCCCGGACCCGATCTCCAGCATCGAACGGCCGACATGCGGGGCGACCATGTCGAACTCGTACTGCCGATAGTTCTTGGCCTCGTCCCCACCTAGGTGGTTCTCCAGGGCCTCGTCACCGGCCGCCGGTTGTACTACACGGTCATACCCAGAAGACATAGTGCCGTTCCTTCGAAGGGCTCATGGATTTGTGCGAGTCTAATGCCCCAGCAGCGCCGATGGTCACCTCATGGGTCAAACGCCCTTCCCTGAACCCCCTCCGATGCGGTGAAATCTGACTCGTTCATGGACGACGACGAGGCCATCGGCCGCTCGCTTGATGGCGACCTGACCGCCTACGAGGCGCTGGTCGCCCGCTACAGCGCGCTCGCCCACCGCACCGCCGCCATGCTCGGCGCGGGGGACGAGGCAGAGGACGTGGTGCAGGAGGCGTTCGTCAAGGCGTTCAGGCATCTGTCGACCTTCCGCAGGGACGCCCCTTTCCGGCCGTGGCTGCTGCGGATCGTGGCCAATGAGACGCACAACCTGACCCGGTCGCGCGGGCGCAGATCCGAGCTCGCCGTACGGCTCAGCGCCACGGCCGACCTCAAGGCCCCCGACGACCCCGAGGGTTCGGCCGTCGCCACGGACCGGCGCGCCCGGCTGCTGGAGGCGGTACGCCACCTGCCGGAGCGGGAACGCCAGGCCGTCGTCTGCCGGTACTTCTTACAACTGACGGAGGCGGAAACCGCCCAGGTGCTCGACTGGCCGCTCGGCACCGTCAAGTCCAGCACCCATCGCGGCCTCGCGCGGCTCAGGGAGGAGGTGGGCAATGAGCTCGCATGACCCGTTCGACGACCTGGCCGCCGAACTCACGGCCCTCGCCGACTTCCTCGACGTCCCCAACCCACCGCCGAGCGATGTGGCATCAGCCGTCCGCGCCCGCCTGGAGCCCACCCCCGAAACGCCCGCGATACGCGAAACGCCCGCGACCCCTGAAACACCCGCGGTGCCCGCGACCCCCGAAACGCTCGCGGTGCCCGCGACCCCCGAAACGCTCGCGACCCCCGAGGCGGCCGAAACCCCTGCGACCCGCGAGGGGCCCGAGGCGGCGGCCCCTGAGGCGCCTCCCGAGGCGCCCAGTGTGTCCGGTGTGCCCGACGCCAGGCGGCACCCCCCGGCGCCGGGTCGGCGGGACGATGAGCGGCGGCCTCCGGCGCAACGCGGGCGGCGGGCAAGATGGCAGATCGTGACAGCCATTGTCCTGGCCGTCATAGCCATCACCGCCGCCACCCCCCAGGGCCGCGCCGCCGTACGCGCGATCCTCCACTACGCCGGCATCGAGCTACGCCTGGGCGAGTCCACCCCCGAGCCGGTCAGCACTCCCACACCCCTGCCAGGCGAGCACACGGTGGCCCCGGCGGACCTGGCCACCCAAGTGCGGTTCCCCGTCAAGACCCCCACCGCGCTGGGCACCCCCGAGCGCGCCACAGTGAGCGACAACGGCCGGGTGGCGTCGCTGTTCTGGCCGGGCGGCATCCGCCTGGACCAGTTCGACGGCACGCTCAGCCCGTACTTCTTCAAGAGCGTCGGCCCACCCTGGCCCGAGGACGTCCCGGTCGCGGGCGTCACCGCCTGGTGGCTCGGCGGCGAGCATCCGCTCGGCTACATCAAGCGCGAGGACGGCACGTCGGTCCCCCTGCGCCAGGCCCAGCCCACCCTCATCTGGCAGTCCGGCACGGTCGGCTACCGCCTGGAAGGAGCCGGCACCAAGGATCGCGCCGCCGAGATAGCCGCCTCACTCCGGTAGCCGTCTCAGACCGTCTTACGCCGGTAGCGCCTCACCCCGGCAGAGCCGGTCACTCCGGCAGGGTCAGCCAGTCGTCGATCTCCTTCAGGAGTTCCTTGCGCACCCCCTCGGGCGCCGTGGACGCCCTGATCGACTGCCGCGCCAGCTCGGCGATCTCCTCATCACTGAAGCCGTAGACCTCTCGCGCCAGCTCGTACTGCCGCAACAACCGCGCCCCGAACAGCAACGGGTCGTCGGCCCCCAGCGCGATCGGCACCCCCGCGTCGAACAGCCTGCGCAACGGCACGTCCGCCGCCCGCTCGGCGACGCCCAGGCCCACGTTCGAGGTCGGGCACACTTCACAGCAGATCTGCCGCTCGGCCAGCCGCTCCATCAGCCACGGGTCCTCCGCCGCCCGTACCCCGTGCCCGACGCGATCGGCGTGCAGGTCGTCCACACATTGCGCGACGCTGCGGGGCCCGAGCAGCTCACCCCCATGAGGTACGGCCAGCAGCCCCGCGCGTTTGGCGATCCGGAAGGCCCGCTCGAACTCCCTGGCCGCGCCGCGCCGCTCGTCGTTCGACAACCCGAACCCGACGACCCCCTTGCCCTGGTATTGGACCGCGAGCCTGGCCAGCGTGTTCGCGTCGAGCGGGTGCTTGGTGCGGTTGGCCGCCACGACCACCGCGATCCCGATGTCCGCCAGTACGGCGGCCTGGGCGGCGGCGTCCAGCATGAGCTCCAGCGTCGCCGTCAACCCGCCGAACCGCGGCGCGAACCCCGACGGGTCCACCTGGATCTCCAGCCACCGCGACCCGGCCGCCGCCTCGTCCTCGGCCGTCTCCCGGACCAGCCGGTAGACGTGCTCCGGCTGCCACAGCACCGATCTGGCGATGTCGTACAGTCGCTGGAACCTGAACCACCCACGCTCATCGGTCGCGCGCAGCTGGGGCGGCCAGTCCTGCTCCAGCGCGTCGGGCAGGTGCAGGCCCTGCTCGCGAGCCAGCTCGATCAGCGTCGTATGCCGCATCGAGCCGGTGAAGTGCAGGTGCAGGTGAGCCTTGGGCAGCAGGTCAAGCGGGCGTGGCATTTCCATATCTTGCCACTCAACCTGTATGCCCGTTCGTGCGTTGGGAGGGGCGAAAGGGGACCCCGCCCATGACGGATGAAGATGAAGCGGCATTCGACGAGTTCCTTGCCGCACGCAGCACCTCGTTGCTACGCACCGCGATCCTGGTCTGCGGAGCCACCCACCACGACGCCGAGGACCTGGTCCAGCACGCTCTGGAGAGGGTCTACCGGCACTGGCCCCGGATCCGGCACGACAACCCCGAGGCGTACGCGCGCAAGGTCCTCGTCAACGCGGCGATCAGCCGGGCCCGGCGGCGGCGCGTCGTGCAGGAGATCACGTTCGCCCGGCCGCCCGACACCGCCGCGAAATCGCCCGACCTGGACCTGCGCGACACGCTCATCGAGGAACTGCGCAGGCTGCCGCCGAAGATGCGGGCCGTGATCGTCCTGCGCTACTGGGAGGACCAGTCGGAGTCGGCCACCGCGTCGCTGCTCGGCTGCTCGATCGGCACGGTGAAGAGCCAGGCGGCCCGGGGCCTCGCCAAGATCCGCGAACGCATGACCTTCGCAGAAGGAGCGATCCGATGAAGACCGAAGAAGAAGCCATCGCCGAGGCCATGGCCGCGCACGTCGCCGACGTGCACGCCGGGCCGGCGCTCGGCAGGGACGTGCGGCGCCGCCACCGCGCGCACGTGATGCGATTCCGTACGGCCGGCGCCGCCCTCGTCACGGTCCTGGTCGCCGTGACCGTGCCGGCGCTGATCAACTCTGGGGAACCCCCCAAGACCCAGCACACGGCTACCGGTCCGGACCGGGCCGTGATGGACCTGGTGACCGTCCCCAGTGTCGTCGACATGCCCGCCGCCAAGGCGGTCGCGACGCTGAAGCAGGCCGGACTGGTCGTGGAGGACCCGGAGACGGCCACCAAAAAGGGGCAGGTGCGCACGCAAGCCCCCGCTGCGGGCCAGGAGGTGCCGAAGGGGACGAATGTCCAGCTCACCGTCGGCTCGGAGGTCTCGCTGCCGCAAGACCTCGGCGACCTGGGCGACGGCAGGAAGTTCGGCGGCATCCATGTCGGCTACCTGCCCGACGGGCTCGAATGGGGCAAGTGGTCGGGCAAGAACGGCTTCGGCAAGACGAGCTATACGACCACCTTCAAGGAGCCCGGACAGGAAGAGGGCCTCTACGCCGTTCAGGTGGTCGTGTTCGCGGATGAGGCGAGCAAGCAGATCGCGCAGCAGTTGGCGACGTACTCCAAAGATGGCGCTGAGGTCATCGACATCGCCGGCAAGCGGGCATACCTGGCGAAGATCACAGAAGGCGGTGAGGTCGCCACCGACACCTTTGAGGGCGACACGAGCACCATTGGCTGGACGCTGCGCGAAGGGCTGGCGGTCGAGGTGTATATCAGCCCGGACTATGCGAAAAAGGTCGACGCGGCGGACGAGTTGAAGAAGATCGCCGAAGGGATCGAACCCGTCGACTGATCAGGTGGTACGGGTGAGATCAGACCGGGGATCTACCGTGCATGAGGTCTGAGGGCGGGACCGGGGGACAGGCGCTGCGCGCGATGCTGGCGTTCCTCGCACTCGGGATCACCGTTTCGATCATCTATGGGCTGTTCTCCTCGGGATTCGGGCGTCTCCATCGCACACCGGTGGAGGCGCCTCCGCCGGTTCAGGCCCAGCCACCTCCGGCCGCGCCAGGTCGCGCGGGGCCCGTTCGGGGCCGGACCGTCACCGCCGCCCTGGCGGCGCCCCGGATCGCGGTGGTCGCGCATGACTTCTGGCTCACCTACCTGCCTTCAGGGTTCGATCGCGCCGACGGGGGAGTGATCGAACCCGACCAGGGCGCCTGGGCCAGATTCACCCCTGAGAGGGGGGCAGGCGCTCGGGACAGGTTCGTCGAGGTGCGGGTCGAGCACGGCGCCGCGGCTGCCGACTGGGCCACCTACCAGCAGCGGACGCCGCTACGTACGCCGAGGGAGACCACCATCCGCGGCAGGCCCGCCCTGGTCGGCAGGCATCCCGGTGGCGGCCTGATGATCGTCTGGCTGGAGCGTACGGGCACCGGAGCCTGGATCAGGGTCAGCGAATCTCTGCGCGAGGAACTGCTCCGTGTTGCCGCCTCAGTCAGGGCTCCTGTAGGAGACTAGGGGCCTTTTCTGCGGTTTCCACTCCAAGTCATGGGGGGTTGATGCGACGCCTGGCAGCGGTGTCCCTCGTGTTCGCGCTCACCGGGTGCGGCAGCGCCGCCACGCCGGAGGCGAACACAGCCACGCCGGAACCGAGCCGGGCGAGGTCGACGATCATCTCTCTGACCTGCGGGTCCGGGGATCTCGGCATCGGCCACCTGCCCGCGGGGGTGGAGCGCGCGGGCTCGTTCGCGCGGGTCAAGTCACTGCGCGAGCGGCTCAAGGTGAAGGGCGTGCGGTGGCGCAAGAACGACGAGGAACTGCTCGTCGGTCTGGTGTGCGGGGTGCGGGGCGCCGAGCGGTTCGCGTCATTGGTCAGCAGGTCGAGCCTGCGCGCGTACAACGGCAAGCCCGCCCTGCGCTGGCGTACGCGGGGCGGGCTGAGCAACTTCATGTGGCTGGAACGGCCGGGCACCGCGGTCTACATCGGTGCCACGCCCGGACTGGCCCGCGAGATCGGGCAGGTGGCCGAGGCGGTCGGCTGACGCGGATCGGCCGGTTGGCCTCCGCGGTCGGCTGACACGGATCGCTCACCCGGCCTCTGAGGTCAGCTGAGCGGCTCGGTCACCCGGCCTCTGCGGTCGGCTGGCGTGGCGTGGTCAGTGGGCTTCCGCGAGGAGCTTGGCGAGGCGGCTGACGCCCTCGGCCAGGTCGTCGTCCCCCAGGGCGTACGAAAGGCGGAAATATCCGGGCGTCCCGAACGCCTCGCCCGGAACCACCGCCACCTCCGCCTCCTCCAGGATCAGCTCAGCCAGCTCGGCCGACGACTGCGGCCGCCGGCCGCGCAGCTCCTTGCCGATCAGCTCCTTGACCGAGGGGTAGACGTAGAACGCCCCCTTCGGCTCCGGGCAGACCACGCCGGGGATCTCATTGAGCAGCCGGACCATCGCCTGACGGCGCCGGTCGAACGCCTCGCGCATCTCCGCCACGGCCGACAGGTCGCCGGAGACGGCGGCCAGAGCGGCCATCTGGGCCACGTTCGAGACGTTGGACGTGGCGTGCGACTGGAGGTTCGTCGCGGCCTTGACCACGTCGGACGGGCCGATCAGCCAGCCCACCCGCCAGCCCGTCATGGCGTACGTCTTGGCCACGCCGTTGACGATGACGACCCGGTCGGCCAGCTCGGGAACGGCCGTGGCGATGCTGGTGAACTCCGCTCCGCCGTACACGAGATGCTCGTAGATCTCGTCGGTGACGACCCAGAGGCCGTTGGCGGCGGCCCAGCGGCCGATCGCCTCCGTCTGCTCGCGCGAGTAGACGGCGCCCGTCGGGTTGGACGGCGAGACGAACAGCAGGACCTTGGTGCGCTCCGTGCGGGCCGCCTCAAGCTGTTCGACGCTCGCGAGGTAGCCGGTCGTCTCGTCGGTGACGACGTCGACCTGGACGCCGCCGGCCAGCTTGATCGCCTCGGGGTAGGTCGTCCAGTACGGGGCCACGACCAGGACCTCGTCACCCGGGTCGAGCAGCGTGGCGAACGCCTCATAGACGGCCTGCTTGCCCCCGTTGGTGACCAGGACCTGCGACGCCTCGACCTGGTAGCCCGAGTCGCGCCGCGTCTTGGCGGCGATCGCCTGCTTGAGCTCCGGCAGGCCGCCGGCCGGGGTGTACTTGTGGAAGCGGGGATCGCGCGCCGCCGCGACCGCCGCCTCGACGATGTAATCCGGCGTTGGGAAGTCGGGCTCTCCGGCGCCGAAGCCGATGACGGGGCGGCCGGCCGCCTTCATCGCCTTCGCCTTAGCGTCCACGGCCAGCGTGGCGGACTCGGAAATCGCGGAAATTCGGCTGGATATGCGAGGTCGGGTGGACATGGGTCCATGCTGCCACGCGGGCCGTGACCTGGGCGATCGGGTTTGGTTCGACGTAGGAGGCATTCCCCCGATACACTTTCGCCTGGTCGTACCGCCGCATGTCGACGTGCGGTTCGGTCCAGGCAGTGAGCTGATCAGGGTAGTGTGGTTGGCGACATAGGGCACTGGCGCAATTGGTAGCGCACCGGTCTCCAAAACCGGCGGTTGGGGGTTCGAGTCCCTCGTGCCCTGCGAGTGCGGTCCGCGCAATGGCGTGTAAGCGCGCCGCATACTGCGTTGGATACGACAGATTCAGGTGAGGACTGTGGCGATCGACACGCGCGGCGAGACCGCAGGCAAGCCTAGTGGCGAGAAGAAGACCCGCACCTCGCCGGCCCTTTTCTACCGGCAGGTAGTCACCGAGCTGCGTAAGGTCATCTGGCCGACACGCAAGGATCTCATCACTTACACCACGGTCGTTCTGGTATTCGTTCTGATCATGGTTGCGATTGTGTACGGGCTCGACAGTGCGCTCGGCTGGGCCGTTCTCCGCGTCTTCGGCGGATCCTGATCCAGACACCGACGGCGTCACCCGACGGAGTCGCCATTCGATTCGACGAAAGAGGAAAAGTCACCGTGTCCGAATCTTCAGTGCCGGCGAACGAGTCCCACGAGGAGTGGGACACCGAGCCGGAAGAGGCCGCCGAGGCCACTGAGGAGACCGTCGACGAGCTCGACGCCGACGTCGCGGACAGCGACGAGGGCGGCGAGGACGAGGTCGCCGACGAGGCTCCCGCAGTCGACGAAGACGGTGACATCCTGCCTGACGTCGACCCGGTCGAGGAGTTCAAGCGCTCGCTCCGGGGCCAGCTCGGCGAGTGGTACGTGATCCACTCCTACGCCGGCTACGAAAACCGCGTGAAGTCCAACATCGAGAGCCGCAACGTGTCTCTCAACATGGAGGACTACATCTACCAGGTCGAGGTGCCGACGCACACCGTCCAGGAGTTCAAGAGCGGTAAGAAGGTGCCGGTCAAGGAGCGCGTGCTGCCCGGCTACGTGCTGGTGCGCATGGAGCTGACCGACGAGTCCTGGGCCGCCGTGCGTAACACGCCCGGTGTGACCGGCTTCGTGGGCCTGTCCAACAAGCCGAGCCCGCTCAACCTCGACGAGGTCGCCAAGTTGCTGGCGCCGGAGCCGACCGAGGAAGCCAAGAAGTCCTCGGCCAAGACCAGCACCGGCCCGACCGTCGAGTTCGAGATCGGCGAGTCCGTCACGGTCATGGACGGCCCGTTCGCCACCCTGCCCGCCTCGGTCAGCGAGATCAGCCCCGAGTCGCAGAAGCTCAAGGTGCTCGTCTCGATCTTCGGCCGCGAGACCCCGGTCGAGCTGTCGTTCAACCAGGTCTCGAAGATCTAAGACGATCACGTAAGCTGATATGTCGTCCCCACGCGCGTGAACTGGGGGCCCCTGTGTTCTGGGGTCCCCATGCCCGTGGGGGTTTGCAACACCATTCTCAGGACCCGGAGAAGGATCATGCCTCCAAAGAAGAAGATCGCGGCCTTGGTGAAGGTGCAGCTGCCCGCTGGCCAGGCCACGCCCGCTCCGCCCGTCGGTACCGCGCTCGGTCCCCACGGCGTCAACATCATGGACTTCGTCAAGCAGTACAACGCTGCCACGGAGGCCCAGCGGGGCAACATCATCCCCGTTGAGATCACCATTTTCGAAGACCGCAGCTTCACCTTCATCACGAAGACGCCCCCGGCGCCCGAGCTGATCAAGAAGGCTCTGGGCCTCGACAAGGGCAGCGCGGTCCCGCACAAGGAGAAGGTCGGCAAGCTCAGCCGCGAGCAGCTCCGCAGCATCGCTGAGACCAAGATGCCCGACCTCAACGCCAACGACATCGCGGCGGCCGAGAAGATCATCGCCGGCACCGCCCGGTCCATGGGCATCACCGTCGCCGACTAACACTTCCCGATCCGCGGGAGGGCCGTTCCCCGGCCCCCACCGCGATCCGTGGGAGAGCCGGTTTCCCGGCTCCTACCCACACCGATCAGTGGGAGGGCCGGCACCCGGCCCGCACACCACAAGGAGACAGACATGAAGCGCAGCAAGGCGCACAAGGACGCGTCGGCCAAGGTCGACCGCGACAAGCTCTACGCACCCGTCGAGGGCGTGAAGCTGGCCAAGCAGACGTCCACCACCAAGTTCGACGCCACTGTCGAGGTGGCGCTGCGACTGGGCGTCGACCCTCGCAAGGCCGACCAGATCGTGCGCGGCACGGTCAACCTCCCGCACGGCACCGGCAAGACCGCCCGGGTCCTGGTCTTCGCGACCGGTGACCGTGCCGAGGCGGCCCGCGAGGCGGGCGCCGACATCATCGGCGCCGACGAGCTCATCGACGAGATCGCCAAGGGCAACCGGCTCAGCGAGTTCGACGCCGTTGTCGCCACCCCTGACCTCATGGGCAAGGTCGGCCGTCTGGGCCGCGTCCTCGGCCCGCGTGGCCTCATGCCCAACCCCAAGACCGGCACCGTGACGCCCGACGTCGCCAAGGCCGTGACGGAGATCAAGGGCGGCAAGATCGAGTTCCGTACGGACCGGCAGGCCAACCTGCACTTCATCATCGGCAAGACGTCGTTCGACGAGCGCCAGCTCATCGAGAACTACGCCGCCGCCCTTGACGAGGTGCTCCGTCTCAAGCCGTCGGCCGCCAAGGGTCGTTACCTGAAGAAGGTCACCTTCTCCACGACCATGGGCCCCGGCGTCCCGGTCGACCCCAACGCCACCCGCGGCCTCACCGCCGAGCTGGACGCGTAGCGAAAAAGCCACACTTCTGGCACTTCTTCGCACCACACAGCCCTCGCCGACTTCGGCGGGGGCTGTTGTGTGTTCGGGGCCGCTTGTGTATTCGGGAGTCGCTTTGCGCGGATAGCGGCCTATAGGCGCCCGCGTCGCAGCCCCCGCCCGCCAGACTCCCGGCCACGGGCCGCCCGCCAAACCCCCGGCCACAGCCCCCCGCAGTCACGGACCTCCGCCACACACCCCCCGTGTCACGGGAGCCCGTCACTGCGGGCGCGGTTCCCATGGGCGGTTTCTGCCGCGGCGGGGGCTTTGTGGGCACCTCTGGTGCGGTGTGTGCACCCCTGGGGACGGTCCTTGCGGGCGCGTCCGCGAGTTCGATCTCGTACGGCGAGCGTGGGATCCCAGGTGGCGTGCGACCCGTCTGCGGCCGTACGCGAAAAGAAAGATCAGAGCAGTCCACACGGCAGAAGCCGAGGCAGTGAGCGTGGCGCGCGATCAAGGGACGCGGGTCGGGGAAGACCCTGGGTTTTCCCTGAAAAGTCAGGGGAATACGCCATCACCGGGACACCGACACGTAGGGTTTAAATCATGCTGAAGCGCAGAATTTCCCTCGCTACCGCCGCGGCCGGTGCCGCCCTGGTCGCGGTCGCGGTTGCCGGTTGTGGAACGACCGCGCAGCCAATCCAGGTCAAGCTGGCGGCGTCCGAAGTGCTGACGCAGGCCGCGCAGAAGACCGCGGAGGTCACCAGCTACACCGTTGACGCCGTCGTCAACGTCAAGACCCCTCAGGAGGGGAACGGCAAGGTGCAGGGGCGGATGCTCTACCAGAGCAAGCCGCAGCTGGCCGTCGACCTCACCCTCGACACCCTCGACATGGGCGGTAAGGGTCTGCCCGGTGGAGCGCGAGCCGTGCTCCAGGGCGACGCCGTCTACGTCAAGGTCGAGGCGCTCAAGGAGCTCGTCGGGGCGACGAAGCCGTGGATCAAGGTGCCGCTGACCGATGTCGGCGGTCAGGATCAGGTCAAGACGTACCTCGACCAGATCCAGCAGTTCGACCTGGCGGCCGTCACCAAGATGGTGACCGCGTCGCAGGACATCAAGGCGGCCGGCACCGAGACTGTCGGCGGTGTGGACACCACCCACTACAGCGGGACCTTCCCGGTCGACGCGGCGGTGCAGCAGCTGCCGGCCGACAAGCAGGAAGCCGCCCGTTCGGGTCTGGCCGAGCTCAAGGACATCAAGTTCGACATCTGGGTCGGCAGTGACGGCCTGCCTCGCAAGCTCGCCCTGAACGGTGAGAAGGAAGGCGCCACGCTGGACGCGACCCTGCTGTTCAAGGGGTTCAACGAGGCCGTCAACATCCAGACGCCGCCCGCCGACCAGATCGGTGAGCTGCCGAAGGGCACGACCAACTAACCGGATGCGGCGCTGAACGGCGTCGCCGATGAGAGCGATTTGGAAACTCGGCGGCCAGGACGTACTCTGGTCGTTGCCGAAGACCGCCGGTCGTCGTCAGGTTCCTCAAGACCTGACGACCGAAGGATCCACAGTCTGTGGACGGCCCGCGCAGGTGTGATACGAGTTTCCTACACGGAGTGATCCGTGTGTGAGCCCCGTGTGCGCCCTGCGCCCGGGGCCGTTCTCATTTCTGGGCCTTCACCGGTGGCACATCTGGAAGGAGGCCCATGGCGAGGGCGGATAAGGCGACAGCAGTTGCCGAGCTCAGGAGCGAGTTCGAAGGCAGCGCTGCCGCCGTTCTGACCGAGTACCGCGGTCTCACCGTCGCACAGCTCAAGCAGCTGCGCGTCTCTCTCGGTGAGAATGCGAAGTTCGCCGTGGCGAAGAACACCCTGACTAAGATTGCGGCCAATGAGGCCGGTTTCGCGGGTCTTGGTGACCTGCTCGCCGGTCCGACCGCGATCGCCTTCGTCAACGGCGACGTTGTCGAGGCGGCCAAGGGTCTGCGTGACTTCGCCAAGGCCAATCCCCTTCTGGTGATCAAGGGTGGCGTCCTTGATGGCAAGATGCTGGACGCTACCGAGATCACCAGGCTCGCTGACCTCGAGTCCCGCGAGGTTCTCCTCGCGAAGCTGGCCGGCGCGATGAAGGCGAAGCAGAGTGCTGCTGCCGCCATGTTCGCCGCGCTGCCCACCAACATGGCCCAGCTGGCCGACGCCCTTCGCGCCAAGCGCGAAGAAGCGGGCGAGTAATACGGGGATTGCCGCAAACCCCGCGGTCCCGTTCCTAGTTATCGCAAGATCCATACGGAGGAAACCATCATGGCGAAGCTCAGCACCGACGAGCTGCTCGACGCGTTCAAGGAGATGACCCTCCTCGAGCTTTCCGAGTTCGTGAAGCAGTTCGAGGAAGTGTTCGACGTCAAGGCCGCCGCCCCCGTCGCGGTTGCCGCTGCCCCCACCGCCGGTGGTGGCGAGGCCGCCGCCGTTGAGGAGCAGGACGAGTTCGACGTCATCCTCGAGGCTGCCGGCGACAAGAAGATCCAGGTCATCAAGGAGATCCGCGCCCTGACGTCCCTGGGCCTCAAGGAGGCCAAGGACCTGGTCGACGGCGCTCCCAAGAACGTCTTCGACGGCAAGGTCAACAAGGAGCAGGCGGAGAAGGCCAAGGCTGCCCTCGAGGGCGCCGGCGCTTCCGTCACCGTGAAGTAACACTTTCGAGGCATAACGCTCGAAGAGCATTACCGAATCGCCGGTTCCGGCGTTTCACCCCAGAAGGGGCGGCTGCACCCAGGTGCCGGGTGTGTCGCCCCTTTTGTGTTTTTGCGGGCTTGGCAGTTACCGCCGTACAGAGCTCACGAGATTCTCATGGTCGTCTCATCGCGTGGCGAGAGGCCGTGTTTAGCGTTCGAGTGTGTTCAAGGATGCGCGTGTCAGAGATCGATGGGCGTTGGCCGGGCTGCTCGCCGCCACCGCGGTGCTCTACATATGGGGGCTGAACGCCTCCGGATGGGCGAACGCGTTCTACTCGGCTGCCGTACAAGCGGGCACCCAAAGCTGGAAGGCGTTCTTCTTCGGATCGTCCGACGCGGCCAATGCCATCACCGTGGACAAGACGCCGGCCTCGTTGTGGCCGATGGAGCTCAGCGCCAGGATCTTCGGGCTGAACTCATGGAGCATTCTCGTGCCCCAGGCGCTCATGGGCGTGGCGACCGTGGGGGTGGTCTATGCCGCGGTACACCGCCGGTTCCCCGCGTGGGCCGCGTTGATCGGCGGGGCGGTGATGGCGGTTACGCCGGTGGCGGTGCTGATGTTCCGCTTCAACAATCCGGACGCGCTGCTGGTGCTGCTGCTGACCGTCGCGGGTTACTGCGTGGTGCGGGCCCAGGAGAGGGCGGGGACGCGGTGGCTGGTGCTGGCGGGGGCGTGCATCGGGTTCGCGTTCCTGGCCAAGATGCTGCAGGCGTTCGTGGTGTTGCCGGGGTTCGCGCTCGTCTACCTGATCACGGCTCCGACCACGGTGGGGCGGCGGCTCTGGCAACTCGTGCTGGCGGGCGTGGCCGTGGTGGTGTCGGCCGGATGGTGGCTGGTGGCCGTGGCGCTGGTGCCCGCCGCCGACCGGCCGTACATAGGCGGCTCCCAGACGAACAGCGTCCTGGAGCTCGCGCTCGGCTACAACGGCATCGGGCGGCTGAACGGCGGTGACTACGGAGGGCTCGGCAACCTCAATCAGCAGGCCGGCTGGTGGCGGATGTTCGACACCGAGGCGGGCGGGCAGATCTCGTGGCTGCTTCCGGCGGCGCTGGTGCTTCTGGCGGCCGTGGCCTGGCTGACGCGCTCGGCGCCACGGACCGATCCTGTACGGGCCCAGGTGGCTGTGTGGGGGAGCTGGCTGGTGGTCACCGGGCTGATCTTCAGCCTGATGCAGGGGATCTTCCACGCGTACTACACGGTGGCGCTGGCTCCGGCGATCGCGGTGCTGGTGGGTTCGGGGGTGGCGCTGCTCTGGGAGCGCCGGGCTCACCGGGCGCTCGCGCTGGCTGCGGCTGCGACGGCTGGGTGGGGGTACGTCCTGCTGTCGCGTAGTTCGGAGTGGAATTCCTGGTTGGGGCCGGTTGTGCTCGTCGCTGGGCTGGCGGCGGCCGTGGGGCTGCTGGTCGTCGGCCGTCAGGAGGAGGAGCGGGCGGGTGTGCCAGCCGGGGAGCCTGGGAGCGTGCCGGTCGCGGAACCTACGGGCGTGCCGTTTGCGGCGCGTGGTTGGTGGTCCCGGCGGGTGCCGGGGATTGTCGCCGTCGTGGCGGTCGTGGTGTGCCTGGCGGGGCCGGCCGCGTACGCACTGGACACCGCAACATCCGCGCACACCGGTGCGATTCCTACGGCGGGTCCCTCTACGGGAGGGTTCGGCGGACCTGGGGGGTTCCGGCGCGGCGGCGGCGGTCCTGCGGCCATGGGGCCGGGCGGGTTCGGTGGCTTCGGCGGCCAGCCGGGCGGTACTGGCAACCGACCGGGCGGTACCGGTGGCACTGGGTGGCCTGGCGGTACTGGCGGTCAACCGGGAGGCACTGGTGGCACGGGGGCCGATGGGTTCGCTCGTGGTGGGCGGGGAGGCGGTGGGATGGGCGGGTTGCTGCAGTCCGCTACCCCCAGCGCCGAGCTCACCGCCCTTCTGAAGAGCAACGCCACCGCCTACAGCTGGGTCGCCGCGACTGTCGGCTCGAACAACGCCGCCGGATACCAGCTCGCCACGGGCCGGCCGGTGATGGCGGTGGGCGGCTTCAACGGGACCGACCCCGCGCCGACACTCACCCAGTTCAAGCAGTACGTGGCCGAGGGGAAGATCCACTACTTCATCGGTGGCGGGATGGGCGGTGGAATGCGTGGCGGGGCCAGTACCGGTGGCAGCAGTGATGCGGCCGAGATCGCCGCGTGGGTCCAGGAGACGTACACGGCCGCTACCGTCGGCAACGCCACGGTCTACGACCTCACTGCCACCAAGTGACCATACGGCCTCAGCCCTGGCGGGTCCCTAGGTGGTTCGTCCCACGGCCGTCTCGATCTCTGTGACGGTCCGTGGTGGCTGGGGTCCTTAGGAGAGATACCCCTCCGGGGGAGGGGGAGGGCACGGTCCGTGGTGGTTGGGATCCCCGTGGGGATGTCCCCGGGGGAAGGGGGAGGGCACGGTCCGTGGCGGTTGGGATCCCCGTGGGGATGCCCCCGGGGGGAGGGGGAGGGCACGGTCCGTGGTGCCTGGGATCCCCGTGGGGATGCCCCCCGAGGGGAGGGGGAGGGGACGGTCCGTGGCGGCTGGGATCCCCCATGGGAATGCCCCTCCGGGGGAGCACAGGAAGCCGGTTCGTGGTGGCAGGGGTCCTTGGCCGAGGGACCTCCTCGGAGGAGCGGAAGGGGACGGTTCGTGGTGGCGGGGCCCCATGAGGAGTACCCCTTCCGGGGAGCGGAAGTGAACGGTCCGTGGTGGCTGGGAAACCGTGGGAATGCCCCTTCGGGGCGGAGGAAGGCGGTCCGTGCTAGGCGGCGCGGACGCGGGCGACGGCGCTGGTGTCCATGTAGTCGCGCGCGTGGACGATCAGGCCGTCCCTGACCCGCAGGATCAGCAGACCCGGCACCGTCAGCTCCTGGTCGGCCACCGTGACCACCGTCTGTTGTTCCGCCACGATCACCTCCGGGTCGGTGGTCTGGCGGATGGTCACGTCGCGGATCTCCTTGACCAGAGCTTTCATGGCGCCCCACATCAACGTGTACCCCGCCCGGATCTCCTCCCGGCCCTTGAACGGGGGCAGTCCGCCGAACGGGAACTCGTGCAGGCCGTCCTCGGCATAGAGATCGGCCAGTTCGTCGGCCGACTTGTGGAGCATCGCGGCGTGGTAGGCGGCGACGACATCGGTGGTGGACATGTGGCCTCATTTCGCTCAACAGAGGTTGACTCAACGAGCGTAGAGCGAAATGTGACGAACGGTCAACGCCTGTAGAGTGAGCCACGATTGTCAAAGGGGGGCGGCGTGACCGAACGGGCGGAGCGGCGTCGCAGGACCGAGCGGCGGATCCTGGACGCGGCCAGGCAACTCTTCGCCGACCTGGGGTTCGAGCGCACCACGATCCGCGCGGTGGCCAAGGCGGCCGAGGTCGATCCCGCACTCGTCATGCAGTACTTCGGCAGCAAGCAGGACCTGTTCAGCGCGGCGGTGACCGTGGCCCCGGCGCCGATGGCCCAGGGCGACGCCGACGACTTGGTCGAGCGGCTTCTCGGGAGTCTCGGCCTCAAGATGGGGGAGTTGCCGCAGAGCTCCCTGGCCATGATGCGATCGATGCTCACTCACCCGGAGGCGGCCGCGTCGGCGCGGGCCGTACTGAGTCGGCAGATCCATCAGGTCGGCGAGTCGATCCCCGGCGGCGATGCGCGACTGCGGGCGGCGCTGATGACGACGATCATGCTGGGCGTGACCGTCGGCCACCAACTGCTCGAACTCGACGAGCTGCGCGAAGCATCTCAAGCAGACATCGCGCGGATCCTCCGCCCGGCCCTGAGGGCGATCGCCCACCCCCAGGCCGAATAGCCGCAGTCACGCCGACGTCCTGGCCCGCCTCCAGGACGACCGGCAACGCCCGTTGCTGGACTGCGCGTCTCATAACCGGGCAGTAACAAGTTATTGGAACTGGTTCCAATTCCCTCGTGCGCCGCTACCGTGATGGCAGTCTTGTGGTTGAAGTCACATTACTCTTTGCGCATGGAGGGTGACCCGTGGGCGTCGAAGTCGTGGTCGACGGGCTGACCAAGTCGTTCGGGCGGCAGGTCATCTGGGAGGACGTCTCGCTCACCCTGCCCGCGGGCGAGATCTCGGTCCTGCTCGGGCCCTCCGGCACCGGCAAGTCGGTCTTCCTCAAGACCCTGGTCGGGCTGCTCAGGCCGGACCGCGGCCACATCTGGATCGACGGCTACGACCTGGCCAACTGCAACGAGAGCAAGCTCTACGAGCTGCGCCGGCTGTTCGGCGTGCTGTTCCAGGACGGCGCCCTGTTCGGCTCGCTCAGCCTGTACGACAACATCGCCTTCCCGCTGCGCGAGCACACCAAGAAGAGCGAGTCGCAGATCCGTCAGATCGTGCTGGAGAAGATGGAGCTCGTCGGCCTGCTCGGCGCCGAGACCAAGCTGCCGGGCGAGATCTCCGGCGGCATGCGCAAGCGGGCCGGGCTGGCCAGAGCGCTGGTGCTCGATCCCGAGATCATCCTGTTCGACGAGCCCGACTCGGGTCTCGACCCGGTACGGACCGCCTATCTCAACCAGCTCATCGTCGACCTGAACGCCGAGATCGAGGCGACCTTCCTGATCGTCACACACGACATCAACACCGCCCGTACGGTGCCCGACGACATCGGGCTGCTGTTCCGGCGCGAGCTGATCATGTTCGGGCCACGCGAGATGCTGCTGTCGAGCGACGAGCCGGTGGTCCGGCAGTTCCTCAACGCCAGGAAGCATGGCCCGATCGGCATGTCGGAGGAGAAGGACGTCTCCGAGCTGGAGGCCGAGGCGCAGCTGGGCCACGACCCCGGCTCGCTGCCGCCGATCCCTCCGCAGCTGATGCCGAGCGGCAACGGGCTCCGCCGTACGCAGCGGCCGCCCGGCACCTGGCTGGCGGCCAACGGGGTCATCCCGCCTCAGGGCTCCTTTGTGGACGATCGCGGGCGCAACTGGCTGGAAGAGTACCCACGCCTGATCAACGCCCATCTCAACGGCGTCCGGTAGGTCCCGGTGGGCCGCAGGCGGTCTGGACCGGTTCGCCGTCAGACCGGGTGAGAGCCGTCAGACGGCCCAAGAGCCGCCAACCAGCCAAGCGCGCCAGACCGGGGCGAGCCGCCAGGCGGGCCGAGAAGGGGCTTTCCCGGACCTCGGTGACAGATCGGTGACAGAAGGCCGCCACACCGCGCCACGCCCCCAGCGGGCCTCAGAGGGCCATCTGAAGGGCGTCCGTCAGACGCTCGCTCGCTGGGGAGGGCGGAGACGGCATCGGCGCCCGCCCGGCAAGAGACAAATGCCCGCCCCAGCCAGAGTGGGTCCTATGTCGCCTCTGTTGTTTCCCGGGCTCCAGGAGCGGCCGGCGGGTTACCATCCAGCAACCGAGCCGGGAGGTGAGCAGACGTGGACGAGCCGGTCCGGCCACCCCGCGTCCTGACCGGCGTACTCGTACTCCTGGTGGTGCTGCTCGGCGCCGCCGTGGTGTTCCTTCGCGGGCAGGATCTGGCCGAACAGGCCAGGTCGGACGATCGGCGGGCCGCGCTGGAGGCGGCGGGCGCGCACGCGATCAACCTGGTCTCGCTCGACTACAAGACCGTCGACGCCGACATGGGGCGCATCCTCGCCACCTCAACCGGAGTGGCCCAGGAGGAGTACAAGGCGAGCGCGGCGAAGCTCAAGTCCACCACAGTGGAGAACAAGGTCGTGCAGCACGGCGTGGTCCGGGCCACAGGGCTGGTGTCGATGACGGAGCTGACCGCCAGGGTGCTGGTCGTGGCCGACGTCGAGATCCGCTGGGAGGGCTCCAAGGCCCCCAAGCAGGAACGGTTCTACCGCTGGTCGATGGACGTGACCAAGGCCAAGGGGGTCTGGCTGGTGTCGAGGGCGGTGCAGGTGGTGTGAGGGCGGTCACGATCGCGCTGCTGGTCCTGGTGCTCGGGCTCGGCGCCGCCTCAGGGGTGTTCTGGTACGACGCCCACGCCATCCGCGCGGACGAGGAGGCGGGCCGCCAGGCCATGGCCGCGGCCCGTACGGTGGCGCCGGACCTGCTGTCGTACGACTACCGGACGGTCGAGCAGGACCTGGCCCGGGCGGCCGAGCACACGACGGGCGAGCTCACCGAGCACTACAAGAAGCTGTCGGCCTCCCTGGCCGCCAAGGCCAAGGCGGAGAAGACGGTACGGACGGCGACCGTCGCCGACGCGGGTGTGGAGCGCGCGGAAGGTGATCGAGTAGAGGTTCTGTTGTTCGTGAACACGGGTACGGTCAGGGAGATCCCCGGCAAGGCCGAACCACAGCAACAGGTAAGCCAGGACCGGGCCAGGCTCGTCATGATCCGGCAGGATTCCCGCTGGTTGGTGGCCGAGCTGTCGACCTTGATCGGCACTGCTTGAGTCATCGGGCGCGTCCCCGAGGTCAATTGTTACCAAAAATAAGGTTTAGCGAAGCCCAAGCAGTGGGTACCTCAGTCACAGCTACACCGGTTGTCGGCATGGGTTCGACCCTCGGTGTGACGGAGCGTTAACCGTCCCCGTTCGCGGGTATCGTCTTGGGCCTGACGGTAGGCGTCCGATCACGCAGGGGAGAAAACCCAGCGTCCGGCCCCTAGGTCGGCGGAAAGTCGGGCTTGCGGGCTTGACGTTTCCGCTCGAACGGGCGATGCTGCGACCAACGTGGAGCATGCAGCGAGAGTGAAGTGGACAGGCGTGTGCCGTTCGGCTACACTGCCCCTTTGCGCTGCCCTTTGACGACCCGCTCCGCTTGCTCACGTTGCGAGGTTGTCTGGCGTGCGTGTAGTCAGTCCGCCGCGAGCCCTCGGAAGGACATCTGTTGGCAGCCTCGCGCAACGCCTCCGCCGTACCCGCTGGTCCCCGTCGCGTCTCTTTTTCGCGCATCCAGGAGCCCCTCGAAGTTCCTGACCTTCTCGCTCTGCAGACCGAGTCGTTCGACTGGCTGCTGGGCAACGAGAAATGGAAGGCCCGGGTTGAGGCGGCTCGTCAGGCCGGGCGCAAGGACGTCCCGACCCAGTCGGGCCTCGAAGAGATCTTCGAAGAGATCAGTCCCATCGAGGACTTCTCGGGGACCATGTCCTTGTCGTTCCGCGATCACCGGTTCGAGCCGCCCAAGTACTCCGTAGATGAGTGCAAAGACAAGGACATGACCTTCTCCGCCCCGATGTTCGTCACGGCGGAGTTCATCAATAACACCACTGGTGAGATCAAGTCCCAGACGGTGTTCATGGGTGATTTCCCGCTCATGACGCCGAAGGGCACGTTCATCATCAACGGCACCGAGCGTGTCGTGGTCTCGCAGCTCGTCCGTTCGCCGGGCGTGTACTTCGAACGCAATGTCGACAAGACCTCGGACAAGGACTTGTACGGCTGCAAGGTCATCCCGTCGCGGGGTGCCTGGCTGGAGTTCGAGATCGACAAGCGCGACAGCGTCGGTGTCCGTATCGACCGTAAGCGCAAGCAGGCCGTCACCGTGCTTCTCAAGGCACTGGGCTGGACCAGCGAGGCGATTCTGGAGCGGTTCGGCCAGTACGAGTCGATGCGCGCCACGCTGGAGAAGGACCACACGGCCGGCCAGGACGACGCGCTGCTGGACATCTACCGCAAGCTGCGTCCGGGTGAGCCGCCGACCAAGGAGTCGGCGCAGACCCTGCTGGAGAACCTGTACTTCAACCCCAAGCGTTACGACCTGGCCAAGGTCGGTCGTTACAAGATCAACAAGAAGCTCGGGGTCGGCAGTGAGATCAGCCAGGGGACGCTGACCGAAGAGGACGTCGTCGCCACGATCGAGTACATCGTCCGGCTGCACGCCGGCGAGGAGTCGATGCCGGCCGCCGAGGAGGCGCCGATCGACACCGTGATCGTCGAGGTCGACGACATCGACCACTTCGGCAACCGCCGTCTGCGCAGCGTCGGCGAGCTCATCCAGAACCAGGTCCGCCTGGGCCTGGCCCGTATGGAGCGCGTCGTGCGCGAGCGGATGACCACGCAGGACGTCGAGGCGATCACGCCGCAGACCCTGATCAACATCCGCCCGGTCGTGGCGTCGATCAAGGAGTTCTTCGGCACCTCGCAGCTGTCGCAGTTCATGGACCAGACCAACCCGCTGGCCGGCTTGACGCACAAGAGGCGTCTGTCCGCGCTGGGTCCTGGTGGTCTGTCGCGTGAGCGGGCCGGCTTCGAGGTGCGTGACGTGCACCCGTCGCACTACGGCCGGATGTGCCCGATCGAGACGCCGGAAGGCCCCAACATCGGCCTGATCGGTTCGCTGGCCTCCTACGGCCGGATCAACGCCTTCGGTTTCGTCGAGACGCCTTATCGCAAGGTCGTCGACGGCAAGGTGACCGAGCAGATCGACTACCTGACCGCCGATGAAGAAGACCGTTTCGTCAAGGCGCAGGCCAACACGGTCCTCAACGCCGACGGCTCCTTCGCCGAGGCGCGGGTCCTGGTCCGCACCAAGGGTGGCGAGACCGAGCTGGCGCGGGCCGACGAGGTCGACTACATCGACGTGTCGCCGCGCCAGATGGTGTCGGTCGCCACCGCGATGATCCCGTTCCTGGAGCACGACGACGCCAACCGCGCGCTCATGGGCTCCAACATGCAGAGGCAGTCCGTGCCGCTGCTCAAGAGTGAAGCGCCGCTGGTCGGCACCGGCATGGAATACCGTGCCGCGACCGACGCGGGCGACGTCATCAGCGCCGAGAAGGCGGGTGTGGTCGAGGAGGTCTCGGCCGACTACGTCACCGTGATGAACGACGACGGCACCCGTACGACTTACCGTGTCGCCAAGTTCAAGCGTTCCAACCAGGGCACTTCGTTCAACCAGAAGCCCATCGTCGCCGAGGGCGACCGGGTCGAGGTCAACCAGGTCATCGCCGACGGGCCCTGCACCGACAGCGGTGAGATGGCTCTGGGCAAGAACCTGCTGGTGGCGTTCATGCCGTGGGAGGGTCATAACTACGAAGACGCGATCATCCTGTCCCAGCGGCTGGTCCAGGACGACGTCCTGTCCTCGATTCACATCGAGGAGCACGAGGTCGACGCCCGCGACACCAAGCTGGGCCCGGAAGAGATCACCCGGGACATCCCGAACGTCTCCGAAGAGGTCCTGGCCGACCTCGACGAGCGCGGCATCATCCGCATCGGCGCCGAGGTCGTACCCGGCGACATCCTGGTCGGCAAGGTCACCCCGAAGGGCGAGACCGAGCTGACCCCGGAAGAGCGGCTGCTGCGCGCGATCTTCGGTGAGAAGGCCCGCGAAGTCCGCGACACCTCGCTGAAGGTGCCGCACGGCGAGCAGGGCAAGGTCATCGGCGTTCGTGTCTTCTCCCGCGAGGAGGGCGACGAGCTGCCGCCCGGTGTCAACGAGCTGGTCCGCGTCTACGTGGCCCAGAAGCGGAAGATCACCGATGGCGACAAGCTGGCCGGCCGGCACGGCAACAAGGGCGTCATCTCCAAGATCCTGCCGGTCGAGGACATGCCGTTCCTGGAGGACGGCACCCCGGTCGACATCATCCTCAACCCGCTGGGCGTGCCCGGCCGGATGAACGTCGGCCAGGTGCTGGAGACCCACCTGGGCTGGATCGCCGCCCGCGGCTGGGACATCTCCGGCGTCCAGGAGGCCTGGGCCGAACGACTGCGTGACAAGGGCTTCGACAAGGTCGCCCCGCGCACCAACATGGCCACCCCGGTCTTCGACGGCGCCCACGAAGAAGAAATCGTCGGGCTGCTCGACAACACCATCGCCAACCGCGACGGGGACCGCATGGTCCAGCAGAGCGGTAAGGCCAAGCTGTTCGACGGCCGCTCCGGCGAGCCGTTCCCGTACCCGATCTCGGTCGGCTACATCTACATCCTCAAGCTGCTCCACCTGGTCGACGACAAGATCCACGCACGTTCGACCGGCCCCTACTCCATGATCACCCAGCAGCCGCTCGGCGGTAAGGCCCAGTTCGGTGGCCAGCGCTTCGGTGAGATGGAGGTGTGGGCTCTGGAGGCCTACGGTGCCGCCTATGCCCTCCAGGAGCTGCTGACGATCAAGTCCGACGACGTCCTGGGCCGCGTGAAGGTCTACGAGGCGATCGTCAAGGGCGAGAACATCCCCGAGCCGGGAATCCCCGAGTCCTTCAAGGTCCTCATCAAGGAAATGCAGTCGCTGTGCCTGAACGTCGAGGTGCTCTCCAGCGACGGCATGTCCATCGAGATGCGCGACACCGACGAGGACGTCTTCCGCGCCGCGGAAGAGCTCGGCATCGATCTGTCCCGGCGTGAGCCGAGCAGCGTGGAAGAAGTCTGAGGGGGAGATCGCACAAAATGCTAGACGTCAACTTCTTCGACGAGCTCAGGATCGGCCTCGCGACGGCCGACGACATCCGTCAGTGGTCGCACGGCGAGGTGAAGAAGCCAGAGACCATCAACTACCGCACCCTCAAGCCGGAAAAGGACGGGCTCTTCTGCGAGAAGATCTTCGGTCCGACCCGCGACTGGGAGTGCTACTGCGGCAAGTACAAGCGCGTCCGGTTCAAGGGCATCATCTGTGAGCGCTGTGGCGTCGAGGTGACTCGCGCCAAGGTGCGTCGTGAGCGGATGGGCCACATCGAGCTGGCCGCGCCCGTCACGCACATCTGGTACTTCAAGGGCGTCCCGTCGCGCCTTGGCTACCTGCTCGACCTCGCCCCGAAGGACCTGGAGAAGGTCATCTACTTCGCGGCGTACATGATCACGCATGTCGACACCGAGATGCGTGAGCGTGACCTGCCCTCGCTGGAGGCGAAGATCTCCGTCGAGCGGCAGCACATCGAGCAGCGCCGTGACGCCGACGTCGAGGCCAGGCAGAAGAAGCTCGAAGGCGACCTGGGCGAGCTTGAGGCCGCGGGCGCCAAGGGCGACCAGCGCCGCAAGGTTCGTGAGGGCGCCGAGCGCGAGATGCGTCAGCTTCGCGACCGGGCCCAGCGCGAGCTGGACCGGCTCGACGAGGTCTGGAGCCGCTTCAAGAACCTCAAGGTCCAGGACCTTGAGGGCGACGAGCTGCTCTACCGCGAGATGCGCGACCGCTTCGGCCGTTACTTCAAGGGCGGCATGGGCGCGCAGGCGATCCAGGACCGCCTGATCAGCTTCGACCTCGACGTCGAGTCTGAGAACCTGCGCGAGACGATCCGCAGTGGCAAGGGCCAGAAGAAGGCCCGTGCGCTCAAGCGGCTCAAGGTCGTGTCGGCGTTCCTCAACACCACCAACTCGCCGCGCGGCATGGTGCTCGACTGCATCCCGGTCATCCCGCCGGACCTGCGCCCGATGGTGCAGCTCGACGGTGGCCGGTTCGCGACCTCCGACCTGAACGACCTCTACCGCCGGGTCATCAACCGGAACAACCGCCTCAAGCGTCTGCTCGACCTCGGCGCCCCCGAGATCATCGTGAACAACGAGAAGCGGATGCTCCAGGAGGCCGTCGACGCGCTGTTCGACAACGGCCGTCGCGGTCGCCCGGTCACCGGTCCCGGCAACCGTCCGCTCAAGTCCCTCAGCGACATGCTGAAGGGCAAGCAGGGCCGCTTCCGCCAGAACCTGCTGGGCAAGCGAGTCGACTACTCCGGCCGTTCGGTCATCGTCGTCGGCCCGCAGCTCAAGCTGCACCAGTGCGGTCTGCCCAAGCAGATGGCGCTGGAGCTGTTCAAGCCGTTCGTGATGAAGAGGCTGGTCGATCTCAACCACGCCCAGAACATCAAGTCGGCCAAGCGGATGGTCGAGCGGGCGCGTCCGGTCGTGTGGGACGTGCTCGAAGAGGTCATCACCGAGCACCCCGTGCTGCTCAACCGCGCTCCGACGCTCCACCGCCTGGGCATCCAGGCGTTCGAGCCGCAGCTGGTCGAGGGCAAGGCCATCCAGATCCACCCACTCGTCTGCACCGCGTTCAACGCGGACTTCGACGGCGACCAGATGGCCGTGCACCTGCCGCTGTCGGCTGAGGCCCAGGCCGAGGCACGCATCCTGATGCTCTCGACCAACAACATCCTCAAGCCGGCCGACGGCAAGCCCGTGACGATGCCCACCCAGGACATGGTCATCGGCCTCTACTGGCTGACCACTCACAAGGACGGCGCCAACGGTGAGGGCCGGGTCTTCGGCTCGATCGCCGAGGCCCAGATGGCCTTCGACCGCCACGAGCTGGAAATTCAGGCGAAGATCCAGATCAGGCTCAAGGACGTCCTGCCGCCCCGTGAGTGGGTCGCGCCGGAGGGCTGGGAGCAGGGCGACCCGATCCGCCTGGAGACGACGTTCGGCCGGTGCCTGTTCAACCAGACGCTCCCGGCGAGCTACCCGTTCGTCAACTTCCAGGTCGGCAAGAAGCAGCTGTCCACGATCGTGAACGAGCTGGCCGAGACCTACCCCAAGGTCGACGTGGCCAACTCGCTCGACGCGCTCAAGGACGCCGGCTTCCGCTGGGCGACCCGTTCCGGCGTCACGATCTCGATCGACGACGTCGTCGCGCCGCCGAACAAGGCCGACATCATGGAGAACTACGAGCGCCGGGCCGACAAGGTCCAGCGCGAGTACGAGCGCGGCCTGATCACCGACGAGGAGCGCCGTCAGGAGCTCATCGAGATCTGGACGCACGCCACGGCCGACGTCGAGACCGACATGGTCAACGCCTTCCCGGCGACCAACCCGGTCTGGATGATGGTCAACTCCGGTGCCCGAGGCAACAAGATGCAGGTGCGTCAGATCGCCGGCATCCGTGGCCTGGTGTCCAACACCAAGGGTGAGACGATCCCGCGTCCGATCAAGGCCTCGTTCCGCGAGGGTCTGTCGGTGCTGGAGTACTTCATCTCCACCCACGGACAGCGGAAGGGTCTGGCCGACACCGCCCTGCGTACCGCCGACTCGGGTTACCTGACCCGTCGTCTGGTGGACGTCGCGCAGGACGTCATCGTGCGTGAGATCGACTGCGGCACCGACCGCGCGGTCCCGCTGCACGTCGGCGAGCGGGACTCCTCGGGCAACCTGGTCAAGGCGGAGAACGCCGAGTCCAACGTGCACGGCCGCATCCTGGCCGAGGACGTCGAGGTCGACGGCAAGGTCGTCGTGGCGGCGGGTGTCGACATCAACGACATCCATGTCACCGCGCTGGTCGAGGCCGGCATCGAGACCGTCCGCACGCGCAGCGCGCTCGTCTGCGAGGCCAAGATCGGCGTCTGCGCGACCTGCTACGGCCGCTCGCTGGCGACCGGCAAGCTCGTCGACGTCGGCGAGGCGGTCGGCATCATCGCCGCCCAGTCGATCGGTGAGCCGGGCACGCAGCTGACGATGCGTACCTTCCACACCGGTGGTGTGGCGGGCGCGGACATCACCCACGGTCTGCCACGTGTCCAGGAGCTCTTCGAGGCGCGCATCCCCAAGGGTGTCGCCCCGATCTCCGAGGCCGAGGGCAGGGTCCGCATCGACGAGACCGACAAGTCCCGCAAGCTCGTCATCACTCCGGACGACGGCTCGGAGGAGATCGCCTACCCGGTCTCGATGCGTTCGCGCCTGCAGGTCTCCGACGGCCAGCGTGTGACGGTCGGCCAGCAGCTGGTCGCCGGTGCGGTCAACCCCAACGAGGTGCTGCGCATCCTCGGCCCGCGGGCCGTGCAGCTGCACCTGGTGGCGGAGGTCCAGCAGGTCTACCGCTCGCAGGGTGTGTCGATCCACGACAAGCACATCGAGATCATCGTGCGGCAGATGCTCAAGCGCGTGAACGTGCTGGAGTCCGGCGAGACCGACCTGCTGCCCGGTGAGCTCGTCGAGCGTCCGCGCTTCGAGCAGATGAACCGCGAGACGGTGGCGGAGGGTGGCGCTCCGGCCGCCGGCCGTCCGGTGCTCATGGGCATCACGAAGGCGTCGCTCGCCACCGAGTCGTGGCTGTCGGCGGCCTCCTTCCAGGAGACGACCAGGGTCTTGACGGACGCGGCGATCCACGCCAAGTCCGACTCGCTCCTGGGCCTGAAGGAGAACGTCATCATCGGTAAGCTCATCCCGGCCGGTACGGGCATGCCCCAGTACCGCAACATCCGGGTCGAGCCGACCGAAGAGGCCAAGGCGGCCATGTACACCGTTGGTGGATACGACGGTTCCGCGGCCGACTACACCTTCGGCACCGGTAGCGGCGAGGCCGTTCCGCTGGAGGAGTACGACTTCGGCCAGTACAACCGCTAGTCGCTCTTTGAAGCACCGCGCCCGGGTCTTGCTGATCCGGACGCGGTGCTTTTGTTTTGTTGTTACGGCAAGCCCGGTGGGCCCCACCCGCCATACAGGGCTGGGCTCCCTCCAGGGGCACGCTCCTCCGGTTTACGGGGCTGGGCGCCGCTACGTGCGCGCTCTGGGCCGCCTGGGTGGTCGGAGGGTAGCCGGGGCTACCTCGCTGGGGTTGATGCCCGGTATGTCCATCCAGCGCCCGCAAGGCCGTGTGGTCTGCCGCGCGAGTCATCCTGGTGAAGCGCGACCAAATACTCCGCGGGCCGGTTACAATAGGCGCGGAGCAGTAGCCGGGCATGCATCGAAGAGGCCCAGCGACCAGCAGTAGTGACAGAAGCGAGTCCGCTTTGTCGCGCTGCTTTGACGTGTCGCGTGGGCCTGGGTAGTCTAGAGCATCGTGCCCGTCGTTAGCGGGCTCTCGGCTGTGCGCTCATATATCGGAGCGCCGGACGGTTTCCTGGCTCGAAGTCCCCTCGGATGTGTCTGTGCGAAGTGCGCGACACGCCCGAGCGCGGGGGCGCCGAGACGGGGAAAACCAGCAGGTCATGACACCGGCAGAACCTGCGAATGAACAACAGACGTATTACCGGCCAAGGCACGAAACGGAGTGGCAGTGCCCACTATTCAGCAGTTGGTCCGCAAGGGCCGGCAGGACAAGGTCGCCAAGACCAAGACTCCTGCCCTTAGGGCGAATCCGCAGCGGCGAGGTGTATGCCAGCGCGTTTACACCACGACCCCGAAGAAGCCCAACTCGGCACTGCGCAAGGTGGCCCGTGTGCGGCTCACCAACGGCATCGAGGTCACGGCGTACATCCCGGGTGTGGGCCACAACCTGCAGGAGCACTCCATCGTGCTCGTGCGCGGCGGTCGTGTGAAGGACCTGCCGGGTGTCCGCTACAAGATCATTCGCGGTTCGCTGGACACCCAGGGTGTCCGCAACCGCAAGCAGGCTCGCAGCAAGTACGGCGCGAAGAGGGAGAAGAGCTAACTATGCCTCGCAAGGGTTCTCCCGGCCGTCGTCAGCTCATGTCTGACCCGGTTTACAGCTCGCCCCTGGTCACCGCTCTGATCAACAAGGTGCTCCTGGACGGCAAGCGTTCCATCGCGCAGTCGATCGTGTACGGCGCCCTTGAGGGCTGCAGGGACAAGACGGGCAACGACCCGGTCGTCACCCTGAAGCGCGCGCTTGACAACGTCAAGCCGACCCTCGAGGTCCGCAGCCGTCGCGTTGGTGGCGCGACCTACCAGGTGCCGGTCGAGGTGCGCGCCGCGCGCAGCACGACCCTGGCCCTGCGCTGGCTGGTGCAGTACTCCCGCGCCCGCCGCGAGAAGACCATGACCGAGCGCCTCATGAACGAGCTCCTCGACGCCAGCAACGGCCTCGGGGCGAGCGTCAAGAAGCGCGAGGACACCCACAAGATGGCCGAGTCCAACAAGGCCTTCGCCCACTACCGCTGGTAACCCCGGCGGGTTCGACGAGACGACGAGGACGCGAGAGAAGTGGCCGCAACGACCGCCCTTGACCTGGCGAAGGTCCGAAACATCGGGATCATCGCCCATATTGACGCGGGTAAGACCACCACGACTGAGCGCATCCTGTTCTACACCGGCATCAACTACAAGATCGGTGAAGTCCACGACGGCGCAGCCACCATGGACTGGATGGAGCAGGAGCAGGAGCGTGGCATCACGATCACGTCTGCCGCGACGACCTGCGAGTGGGCCGGTCACACGATCAACCTGATCGACACCCCGGGCCACGTCGACTTCACCATCGAGGTCGAGCGCAACCTTCGTGTCCTCGACGGTGCGGTCACCGTGTTCGACGGTGTCGCGGGCGTCGAGCCGCAGTCAGAGACGGTGTGGCGTCAGGCCGACCGCTACAACGTCCCCCGCATCTGCTTCGTGAACAAGATGGACCGGGTCGGCGCGGAGTTCCACCGCTGCGTCGACATGATGGTCACCCGTCTTGCCGCGACTCCCGCGGTCATCCAGCTTCCCTGGGGCGTCGAGGCCGGCTTCCGCGGCGTCATCGACCTGGTGAAGATGAAGGGCCTGCTCTGGAGCGAGGACGCGGCCAAGGGCGAGATGTACGACGTCGTCGACATCCCGGCCGACCACGCCGAAGCAGCTCGCGAGTGGCGTGACAAGCTCGTCGAGACCGTCGCCGAGAACGACGACGAGATGATGGAGCTCTTCCTCGAGGCCATCGAGCCCACCGAGGAGCAGCTGGTCGCGGCCATCCGCCGCGCGACGCTGTCCAGCGCCATCAACCCGGTTCTCACCGGCACCGCGTTCAAGAACAAGGGCGTGCAGCCCCTGCTCGACGCGGTGGTCGCCTACCTCCCCGCGCCGACCGACATCCCGGCCTTCGAGGGCCACGCGGTCGGCAACGAGGACAAGGTCGTCGTGCGTCACGCGGACCCGGCCGAGCCGTTCTCCGCGCTGGCCTTCAAGATCGCGAGCGACCCACACCTGGGCAAGATCACCTACATCCGCATCTACTCCGGCACGCTCGAGGCGGGTTCACAGGTCGTGAACTCGGTGAAGGGCAAGAAGGAGCGGATCGGCAAGATCTACCAGATGCACGCGAACAAGCGTGAGGAGCGCCCGGTGGCCTCCGCCGGTCAGATCGTCGCCGTCATGGGTCTCAAGGACACCACGACCGGCGACACCCTGTCCGACCCGGCCAACCAGGTCGTGCTCGAGTCGATGACGTTCCCGGCTCCGGTCATCAACGTCGCGATCGAGCCCAAGACCAAGGGCGACCAGGAGAAGCTGTCGACCGCGATCCAGCGGCTGGCCGAGGAGGACCCGTCCTTCCAGGTCCGTCGTGACGAGGAGACCGGCCAGACGGTCATCTGGGGCATGGGCGAGCTTCACCTGGAGATCCTCGTCGACCGTATGCGTCGCGAGTTCAAGGTCGAGGCCAACGTCGGCCGCCCGCAGGTGGCCTACCGCGAGACCATCCGCCGCACGGTGGACAAGGTCGACTACACCCACAAGAAGCAGACGGGTGGGTCCGGCCAGTTCGCGCGGGTCATCATCAAGCTCGAGCCGCTCGGCGAAGGCAACGACGGCTACGAGTTCGAGAACAAGGTCACCGGTGGCCGTGTCCCGAGGGAGTACATCCCCTCGGTCGACGCGGGTGCTCAGGAGGCCGCCGAGTTCGGCGTGCTGGCCGGCTACCCGATGGTGGGCGTGAAGGTGACGCTGACCGACGGTGCCGCGCACGACGTCGACTCCTCGGAAATGGCCTTCAAGATCGCCGGCTCGATGGCCTTCAAGGAGGCCGCTCGCAAGGCCGATGCTGTACTCCTCGAGCCGATGATGGCCGTCGAGGTCACCACGCCCGAGGACTACATGGGTGACGTCATCGGTGACCTCAACGGTCGCCGCGGACAGATCCAGGCGATGGACGAGCGGGCGGGCGCCCGTGTCGTCTCGGCGCTCGTACCGCTTTCTGAGATGTTCGGCTACGTGGGCGACCTGCGTAGCAAGACGCAGGGGCGCGCGAGCTACAGCATGCAGTTCGACTCCTACTCGGAGGTGCCCCCGGGCATCGCCAAGGAGATCGTCGCGAAGGCCCGGGGCGAATAGTCCCGGGACCCCCGGCTGGGCCTCGCCAAGCCGAAAGGGGCTTCGGCCTCTGGTGGGGCGGTGCGAGCCGCCCCACCGTCTAGGGGTTCGGGATCACCCGGGCCCGAGTGTGTAGACGAAAGTCAGACAGATTCTCAAGGAGAGAACCAGTGGGCAAGGCCAAGTTCGAGCGGAACAAGCCGCACATGAACATCGGCACCATTGGGCACATCGACCACGGTAAGACCACGCTCACCGCGGCGATCACCAAGGTGCTTCACGACCGTTTCCCCGAGCTGAACAAGGCGACGCCGTTCGACAAGATCGACAAGGCGCCCGAGGAGAAGGCCCGCGGAATTACGATCTCCATCGCGCACGTCGAGTACCAGACCGAGAAGCGCCACTACGCCCACGTGGACTGCCCCGGTCACGCCGACTACGTGAAGAACATGATCACCGGTGCCGCGCAGATGGACGGTGCGATCCTCGTGGTCGCCGCCACTGACGGCCCGATGCCGCAGACGAAGGAGCACGTCCTCCTGGCCCGCCAGGTCGGCGTCCCCTACATCGTCGTGGCGCTCAACAAGTCCGACATGGTCGACGACGAGGAGATCCTGGAGCTCGTCGAGCTCGAGGTCCGTGAGCTCCTGTCCGCTCAGGAGTTCCCCGGCGACGACCTGCCGGTCATCCGCGTCTCCGCGCTCAAGGCTCTTGAGGGCGACCAGAAGTGGGCCGACAGCATCATCGAGCTGATGGACGCGGTCGACGAGAACGTGCCCGAGCCGCCCCGTGAGACGGACAAGCCGTTCCTCATGCCGGTCGAGGACGTCTTCTCGATCACCGGTCGTGGCACGGTCGTCACCGGCCGTATCGAGCGCGGTGTCGTCAAGATCAACGAGCAGGTCGACATCATCGGCATCAAGACCGAGAAGACGACCACCACCGTCACCAGCATCGAGATGTTCAACAAGATGCTCGACGAGGGTCACGCGGGCGACAACGCCGCGCTGCTGCTCCGTGGCATCAAGCGCGACGACGTCGAGCGCGGCCAGTGCATCATCAAGCCGGGCACGACCACCCCGCACACCGAGTTCGACGGCCAGGTCTACATCCTGTCGAAGGACGAGGGCGGCCGCCACACGCCGTTCTTCAACAACTACCGCCCGCAGTTCTACTTCCGTACGACTGACGTGACCGGTGTCGTGCACCTCCCTGAGGGCACCGAGATGGTCATGCCGGGCGACAACACCGAAATGCGCGTTGAGCTGATCCAGCCCATCGCCATGGAGGACGGTCTGAAGTTCGCGATCCGTGAGGGTGGCCGCACCGTCGGCGCCGGCCGGGTCGTCAAGATCATCAAGTAGTACGATCGCGGGGCGGCGGTCGGCCCTCGGAAGAAGGCCGACCGCCGCGCCACGAGGGCAGAAGTCCCTACGGCTTCCGCCCTCAGGCTCCACGGGAAAGCCGTGATCTCGCAGTGGCTTCGGAAGTGACCGAAGTAACTGCCGGATCACGGAAGAAAACGGCAGATCGACAACGTCTGTCACGTGGGGTCGTGCGGGTTCGACCTGCACCAAACAGCGGCAACAGGCCGCACGATACTTTTTCAGACGACAGCGAAGGACACCGAGGCCACTATGGCGGGACAAAAGATCCGCATCCGGCTTAAGGCCTATGACCACGAGGTCATCGACAGCTCGGCCAAGAAGATCGTCGAGACGGTGACGCGGACTGGCGCGAAGGTCGCGGGCCCGGTGCCGCTGCCGACCGAGAAGAACGTGTACTGCGTCATCCGCTCGCCGCACAAGTACAAGGACAGCCGCGAGCACTTTGAGATGCGCACGCACAAGCGGCTGATTGACATCATCGACCCGACGCCCAAGACCGTCGACTCGCTCATGCGGCTCGACCTCCCCGCGGGCGTCGACATTTCGATCAAGCTCTGAGGGAACGCACTGACATGGCTAAGACGATCAAGGGCGTCCTGGGCAAGAAGCTCGGCATGACCCAGGTCTTCGACGCGGACAACCGGATGGTTCCGGTGACCGTGGTGGAGGCCGGTCCGTGCGTGGTGACCAGGGTCCGCACCGCCGACAAGGATGGCTATTCCGCCGTTCAGCTCGGCTTCGGACAGGTCGACCCGCGGAAGGTCAACAAGCCGCTCGGCGACTACCTGCGTAAGCACGACATCACCCCGCGCCGTTACTTCGCGGAGATCCGCACCGACGACGCGAGCGACTACACCCTGGGCCAGGAGCTGCTGGCCGACACCTTCGAGGCCGGCCAGTTCGTCGACGTGACGGGCAAGAGCAAGGGCAAGGGCTTCGCCGGTGTCATGAAGCGGCACGGCTTCAAGGGTCTGGGCGCGTCGCACGGTACGCAGCGCAAGCACCGCTCGCCGGGTTCCATCGGTGGCTGCGCCACCCCGGGCCGCGTATTCAAGGGTCTGCGCATGGCTGGCCGGATGGGTAACGTCCGCACCACCGTGCAGAGCCTCAAGGTTCACGCCATCGACGTCGAGAAGGGTCTCATCCTGATCAAGGGTGCGATCCCCGGCGCCAACGGCAGCCTGGTCCTCGTCCGTACCGCTGCCAAGAAGGGGGCTGCCAAGTGACCAGCATTGACGTCCTCGACGCCAGCGGTAGCAAGGCCGGCACCGTCGACCTGCCCGAAGACATCTTCGGCGCCAAGGTCAACATTCCGCTGATCCACCAGGTGGTCGTGGCCCAGCTCGCCGCTCGCCGGCAGGGCACGCACAAGGCCAAGACCCGTGGTGAGGTCAGGGGCGGCGGCAAGAAGCCGTACCGCCAGAAGGGCACCGGTCGCGCCCGTCAGGGCTCGACCCGCGCGCCGCAGTTCACCGGTGGTGGCGTCGTCCACGGCCCGGTGCCGCGCGACTACTCGCAGCGGACGCCCAAGAAGATGAAGGTCGCCGCCCTGCGTGGCGCCCTGTCGGACCGGGCCAGCGGCGGTCGCGTGCACGTGGTGAGCGGCCTGGTCACCGGCGAGACGCCGAAGACCAAGGCGGCTCTCGAGGCCCTGCGTAAGATCACCCAGTCCAGGACCGTCCTCCTCGTCGTCGACGAGGCCGACGAGCTGACCTGGCTGAGCCTGCGCAACGCTCCCGAGGTCCACCTGCTGGACTCCGGGCAGCTCAACACCTACGACGTGCTCTGCCACGACGACGTGGTCTTCACCCAGGAGGCGTACGACCAGGTCGTGGCGCGTTTGTCGGCAGGGTCGGCCAATTCGAGTGAAGGGGCAGACGCCTGATGGAGAAGATCGCCGACCCGCGCGACGTCATCATCAAGCCGGTCGTCTCTGAGAAGAGCTACGGCCTGATCGATGAGAACAACAAGTACACGTTCCTGGTGAAGAAGACCGCGAACAAGACCCAGGTCAAGATCGCCGTCGAGCAGATCTTCGGGGTCAAGGTCACCAGCGTGAACACGATCAACCGGCAGGGCAAGCGCAAGCGCACCCGCACCGGTTTCGGCAAGCGTCCCGACACCAAGCGCGCGATTGTGAGCCTGGTCGAGGGCGATCGGATCGACATCTTCGGTCAGATCGGCTAGCAGCCATAGAAGTAGGCGGGCCGTACGGCCTGCCAGGGGTCGAGACCGTCGCACGCCCGTGCGGCGGGCTCACCCATGTAACCGACGAAGGATGAACGAAAAAGATGGGCATCCGTAAGTACAAGCCGACGACTCCGGGTCGCCGCGGCTCGAGTGTCTCGGACTTCTCCGAGATCACCCGCAGCACGCCCGAGAAGTCGTTGCTTGCGCCCCTTCATGGCAAGGGCGGCCGCAACGTACACGGCCGGGTCACCGCGCGCCACCAAGGCGGCGGTCACAAGCGCGCCTACCGGATCATTGACTTCCGTAGGCATGACAAGGACGGCATCCCGGCGAAGGTCGCTCACATCGAGTACGACCCCAACCGCACCGCCAACATCGCTCTGCTGCACTACGCCGACGGCGAGAAGCGCTACATCATCGCGCCGACCGGCCTCAAGCAGGGCGACCGCATCGAGAACGGCGCCGGGGCCGACATCAAGCCGGGCAACTGCCTGCCGCTGCGCAACATCCCGACGGGTACCTTCATCCACGCGGTGGAGCTCCGTCCGGGCGGCGGTGCCAAGCTCGGCCGCTCCGCGGGCGCTCAGATCCAGCTGCTCGCCAAGGAAGGCCAGTACGCCACGCTGCGTATGCCGTCCGGCGAAATGCGCATGGTCGACGTGCGCTGCCGGGCGTCGGTGGGTCAGGTCGGTAACGCCGAGCAGGCCAACATCAACTGGGGCAAGGCCGGCCGTATGCGGTGGAAGGGCAAGCGCCCGACCGTCCGTGGTGTCGCCATGAACCCCGTTGACCACCCGCACGGTGGTGGTGAGGGTAAGACCTCCGGTGGTCGCCACCCGGTGAACCCGAAGGGCAAGCCCGAGGGCCGCACCCGCCAGGCCAATAAGTCCAGC
Organism: Nonomuraea sp. CA-143628; assembly: GCF_050942315.1. NCBI lineage: Bacteria > Bacillati > Actinomycetota > Actinomycetes > Streptosporangiales > Streptosporangiaceae > Nonomuraea > Nonomuraea sp. CA-143628. Next base: position 12,230,814 of record NZ_CP192072.1, on the reverse strand, counting down.
GACCGGCTGATCATCCGCCGCCGGAGCAAGAGGAAGAAGCGGTAGGAGCAGCCGATATGCCACGTAGCCTTAAGAAGGGTCCCTTCGTGGACGGCCACCTCGCCAAGAAGGTGGACGCCCAGAACGAGAAGGGCACCAAGACCGTTATCAAGACGTGGTCGCGGCGCTCCATGATCGTGCCTGACATGCTCGGGCACACGATCGCCGTACACGATGGCCGCAAGCACGTCCCGGTGTTCGTCACCGAGTCGATGATCGGCCACAAGCTGGGAGAGTTCGCCCCGACGCGCACCTTCCGCAGCCACGTCAAGGAAGACCGCCGCAGCCGGCGATAAACGCCTTCAGAAGCAGTTAAGAGGAGTAAGCGATGGAAGCCAGGGCTCAGGCGCGGTTCGTCCGCGTCACGCCCCTCAAGGCCCGCCGTGTGGTGGACCTTATTCGCGGGCTGCCCGCTTCGGAGGCGCAGGCCGTGCTGCAGTTCGCTCCCCAGTCGGCGAGCGAGCCGATCTACAAGGTGCTCTCGAGCGCCATGGCAAATGCAGAGCACAACTTCGATCTCGACCCCCAGACGCTCTTCGTGAGCCGGGCGTGGGTCGACGAGGGCCCGACGCTGAAGCGGTTCCGTCCGCGTGCCCAGGGTCGTGCCTATCGGATCAACAAGCGGACGAGCCACATCACCGTGATCGTGGAGTCCCGCGAGCCGAAGGGAAGGACCCGATAGTGGGCCAGAAGGTTAACCCGCACGGGTTCCGCCTCGGCATCACGACCGACTTCAAGAGCCGGTGGTACGCCGACAAGCTGTACAAGTCGTACGTCGCCGAGGACGTGTCGATCCGTCGCATGCTGCAGAAGGGCATGGAGCGGGCCGGTATCTCCAAGGTGGAGATCGAGCGCACGACCGACCGCGTCCAGGTCGACATCCACACCGCCCGGCCGGGCATCGTCATCGGCCGTCGCGGTGCGGAGGCCGACCGGATCCGTGGCGACCTGGAGAAGCTGACCAAGAAGCAGGTTCAGCTCAACATCCTCGAGGTGAAGAACCCCGAGATCGACGCCCAGCTCGTCGCGCAGGGTGTCGCCGAGCAGCTCTCCAGCCGTGTCTCGTTCCGCCGCGCCATGCGCAAGGCGATGCAGTCGGCCATGAAGAGCGGCGCCAAGGGCATCCGGGTGCAGTGCTCCGGTCGTCTTGGCGGCGCTGAGATGTCGAGGTCGGAGTTCTACCGCGAGGGTCGTGTGCCGCTGCACACGCTCCGCGCGGACATCGACTACGGCTTCTACGAGGCCCGCACCACCTTCGGCCGCATCGGCGTGAAGGTGTGGATCTACAAGGGCGAGGCGCCCACCAGCCGCGCCGAGCGCGAGGCGGCGGCTGCCGGCGCCCGTGCCGGTCAGCGTCGCGAGCGTGACGACCGTCGCGGTGGCGGCGGTGGCGGCGGCGACCGTCCGCGCCGTGGTGGCGCCGGTGGCGCCCGTCGCGGTGGCGGTCGTGGCGACCGTGCCCCCAGGACTGAGGCGGCCTCTCAGGCTGCCCCCGAGACCGGCCCGGCTGCGCAGCCGGGTGCTGAAGGGAGCTGACCATGCTGATCCCGCGCAGGGTCAAGCACCGCAAGCAGCACCGGCCCGACCGCAGTGGCGCCGCCAAGGGTGGCACCAGGGTCGTGTTCGGCGAGTTCGGCATCCAGGCTGTTGAGCACTCCTACGTGACCAACCGCCAGATCGAGTCGGCTCGTATTGCGATGACCCGTCACATCAAGCGTGGTGGAAAGGTGTGGATCAACATCTACCCCGACCGCCCGCTGACCAAGAAGCCGGCTGAGACCCGCATGGGTTCCGGTAAGGGTTCGCCCGAGTGGTGGATCGCCAACGTCAAGCCGGGTCGCGTCATGTTCGAGCTTTCCGGTGTCGCCGAGTCGGTTGCCCGCGAGGCACTCACTCGCGCGATCCACAAGCTGCCCATGAAGTGCAAGATCGTTAAGCGTGAAGTTGGTGAGGCGTGATGGCTAAGGGCCTGACCGCCGGCGAGCTGCGAGTCGAGGACGAGGACACCCTGGTCCAGAAGCTCAAGGAAGCCAAGGAGGAGCTGTTCAACCTCCGCTTCCAGGCAGCGACCGGACAGTTGGAGAGCCACGGGCGGCTGCGCGCCGTCCGCCGCGAGATCGCCCGTATCTACACCGTGATGCGCGAGCGCGAGCTTGGCATCATCACGGTCGAGAAGGAGACGAGCGATGGCTGAGACCGAGACCACAGAGACCACCGAGACGAACGACGACGCGCGGAACTTCCGCAAGGTCCGTGAGGGCCTGGTCGTCAGCGACAAGATGGACAAGACCGTCGTCGTCGCCGTCGAGGACCGTGTCAAGCACCGTCTGTACGGCAAGGTCATCCGCCGTACGACCAAGTACAAGGCGCACGACGAGGCCAACGCCTGTGGCGTCGGCGACCGCGTGCTGCTGATGGAGACCCGCCCCCTCTCCGCCACCAAGCGGTGGAGGGTCGTGGAGATCCTCGAGAAGGCCAAGTAATCTAACGGCTTCTCGGATATATACGCGCCTCGTGGGGGCCTCCAAGCCCCCATGACGGTGTCCAAGGACGCGAGGCTCCGGCCTCGCGTCGCCTGCGGTGCGGCTCCAGGGCTGTAGCCGGAGGAACAAGACCATACGAGTTCCGCCAGGCTCGGCAACGACGAGAACCGGCGCGACTAATCAGGAGAAAACAGTGATCCAGCAGGAGTCGCGGCTCAAGGTCGCCGACAACACGGGTGCCAAGGAGATTCTTTGCATCCGCGTTCTCGGTGGCTCGGGCCGACGCTACGCCGGTATCGGCGACGTGATCGTCGCCACCGTCAAGGATGCCCTGCCCGGTAGCACCGGCGTCAAGAAGGGCGACGTGGTCAAGGCCGTCATCGTCCGCACGGCCAAGGAGCGCCGCCGGCCGGACGGCTCCTACATCCGCTTCGACGAGAACGCCGCCGTCATCATCAAGGACAGCGGTGACCCTCGTGGCACCCGTATCTTCGGCCCGGTGGGCCGTGAGCTGCGCGACAAGAAGTTCATGCGCATCATCTCGCTCGCGCCGGAGGTGCTGTAATGCCGAAGCTGCATGTGAAGAAGGGTGACCTCGTTCAGGTCATCACCGGCAAGGACAAGGGTGCCAAGGGTCATGTCATCGCCACCCTCCCGCGGGAAGACCGCGTGGTGGTCGAGGGCGTCAACATGATCAAGAAGCACACCAAGGAGACCCACCAGGGCCCGCGTGGCGCCAAGACCGGCGGCGTGCAGACCATGGAGGCTCCCATCCACGTGAGCAACGTGAAGAAGCTCAAGGACGACAAGCGCGAGGACAAGCCCGCCGACAAGAAGGCCGAGGACAAGGCCGACGAGACGGGTGAGGACAGCTGATGACTGCCACGACCACTGAGACCGAGCGTCCGACGCCGCGCCTCAAGACGAAGTACCGCGAGGAGATCGCGGCCAAGCTTCGCGAGGACTTCGGCATCGAGAACGTCATGCAGATCCCCGGCCTGGTGAAGATCAAGGTCAACATGGGTGTCGGCGAGGCGGCTCGCGACTCGAAGCTCATCGAGGGCGCTGTGCGCGACCTCACCGTGATCACCGGCCAGAAGCCGGCCGTCGTCCGGGCGCGCAAGTCCATCGCCCAGTTCAAGCTGCGCGAGGGCATGCCGATCGGCGCGCACGTCACGCTCCGCGGCGACCGGATGTGGGAGTTCCTCGACAGGCTGCTGTCGCTGGCTCTGCCCCGCATCAGGGACTTCCGTGGCCTGTCGCCCAAGCAGTTCGACGGCAACGGCAACTACACGTTCGGTCTGACCGAGCAGGTCATGTTCCACGAGGTCGACCAGGACAAGGTCGACCGGCCGCGGGGCATGGACATCACGGTCGTGACCACCGCGAAGACCGACGACCAGGGCCGGGCGCTGCTGAAGCTCCTCGGGTTCCCCTTCAAGGAGGCCTGATCATGGCGAAGAAGTCGCTGATCGCCAAGGCAGGGCGTAAGCAGAAGTTCGAAGTCCGGGCGTACACCCGTTGCACGCGTTGTGGCCGGCCCCGCGCCGTCTACCGCAAGTTCGGGCTGTGCCGTGTGTGCTTCCGTGAGATGGCGCACCGGGGCGAGCTGCCCGGCATCACCAAGTCCAGCTGGTAGTTACCCTTGGGGGCGGCCACGTGTCGCCCCCGTGGGGGCTGCTCGCCGTACATATGTAGAACCTGTCAAACCGGGTGCTCTCCTGGAGAGCGCCCATGACCGCGCCGAAGGTCCACCGGTAGAGCTCCGCTTCACCGACTGGAAACCGCGGCGAGGAAGGCCACTGGCCATGACGATGACCGACCCGATCGCAGACATGCTGACGCGTCTGCGTAATGCGAACTCGGCGTATCACGACAGCGTGACCATGCCGTATTCGAAGATCAAGGCGCACATCGCCGAGATCCTCCAGCAGGAGGGTTACATCCAGGCTTGGACCGTCGAAGACGCCAAGGTTGGCAAGAACCTCGTGGTGGAGCTCAAGTTCGGGCCTACCCGTGAGCGGTCGCTCGCGGGGCTGCGCCGGGTGTCGAAGCCCGGTCTGCGGGTGTATGCGAAGAAGGACAACCTGCCTCGCGTTCTGGGAGGGCTGGGTGTCGCGATCATCTCGACGTCCGCCGGTCTCATGACCGACAAGCAGGCCGGCAAGCGTGGCGTGGGCGGGGAAGTCCTCGCCTACGTCTGGTAGAGGGGAGGAACACAGCATGTCGAGAATCGGACGGCTGCCCATCCCTGTGCCGAGCGGCGTTGACATCGCGATCAGCGGCCAGGATGTCCAGGTCAAGGGCCCGAAGGGCACGCTTTCTCATACAGTCGCGGATCCCATCACGGTGGGTCGCGATGACGACGGCGCCATCGCCGTCACCCGGCCCAACGACGAGAACAAGGTCCGTGCGCTGCACGGCCTGTCCCGGACGCTGATCGCCAACATGGTGCAGGGCGTCACGCAGGGCTACTCCAAGACCTTGGAGATCGTCGGCGTCGGTTACCGCGTTCAGGCCAAGGGCCCGACGCAGCTGGAGTTCGCACTGGGCTTCAGCCACCCGGTCATCGTCGACGCCCCTGAGGGCGTCACCTTCCGCGTCGAGAAGCCGACCCTGTTCCACGTGGACGGCATCGACAAGCAGAAGGTCGGCGAGGTCGCGGCCAACATCCGCAAGTTGCGCAAGCCTGACCCGTACAAGGGCAAGGGCGTGCGCTACCAGGGCGAACAGATCCGCCGCAAGGTCGGAAAGGCTGGTAAGTAGGCATGGCTCCGAAGACTGCGTTCGGCAAGCACACGGCTGCCCGCACCGTCTCGCGGGCCCGCCGTCACCGCCGCGTCCGCAAGAACGTCGTCGGTACGGCCGCGCGTCCGCGCTTGGTCGTCAACCGTTCGACTCGTCACCTGTTCGTGCAGATCGTGGACGACTCCGTCGGCCACACGCTGGTGAGCGCGTCCACCATGGACTCCGCGCTGCGCACGCTCGAGGCTGACAAGACCGAGAAGGCCAAGAAGGTCGGCGAGCTCCTCGCTCAGCGGGCCAAGGAAGCCGGGATCACGGCGGTCGTGTTCGACCGCGGTGGCAACCGCTACGCCGGGCGCATCGCCGCTCTGGCGGACAGCGCCCGCGAAGGTGGGCTCGAGTTCTGATATGGCAACTGAGATGAGGAACCACTGATGGCTGCAGCTCCGCGTCGCGGTGGCGGCACCGGTGGCGAGCGGCGGGACCGTCGTGACGATCGCCGCGGTGGCGCCGCCGACAAGGGCGTCTCGTACATCGAGCGCGTAGTGAAGATCAACCGAGTGGCCAAGGTCGTGAAGGGTGGTCGTCGCTTCAGCTTCACCGCCCTCGTCGTCGTCGGTGACGGCAACGGCCTGGTCGGCGTCGGCTATGGCAAGGCCAAGGAAGTCCCCGCGGCCATCGCCAAGGGCGTCGAAGAGGCCAAGAAGCACTTCTTCAAGGTCCCGAGGATCCAGGGCACCATCCCGCACACCGTGCAGGGTGAGGAGGCGGCCGGTGTCGTCTTCCTGCGTCCGGCTTCCGCCGGTACCGGCGTCATCGCCGGTGGCCCGGTGCGCGCCGTTCTGGAGTGCGCCGGCATCCACGACGTCCTGTCCAAGTCGCTCGGCTCGGACAACCCCATCAACATCGTGCACGCCACGGTGGCGGCTCTGAAGGGTCTTTCCCGGCCCGAGGAGATCGCCGCCCGCCGTGGTCTGCCGATCGAGGACGTCGCTCCGGCCCGGATGCTGAAGGCTCAGCGCGAAGGCATCGCCGAAGCGGCGGCCGCCAAGGCGGTGAGCTAGTCATGGCACGCCTGAAGATCACTCAGGTTCGCTCGAAGATCGGTGGCAAGCAGAACCAGCGTGACTCGCTGCGTTCGCTTGGCCTGAAGCGAATCGGCGATGTCGTCGTCAAGGAGGACCGGCCCGAGATTCGCGGCATGGTCTCCGTGGTGACGCACCTCGTCGAGGTGGAAGAGGTCGACTAGTCATGACTGACAAGGCTCCGCTCAAGATTCACGACCTGCGTCCGGCCCCTGGCGCCAACAAGGCCAAGATCCGCAAGGGTCGTGGCGAGGCGTCCAAGGGTAAGACGGCCGGTCGCGGCACCAAGGGCAGCCACGCCCGTACGACGGTCCCCCTCGGTTTCGAGGGTGGCCAGGTGCCGCTGCAGAGGCGTCTGCCGAAGCTCAAGGGCTTCTCCAACGCGCTGTTCAAGACGACCTACCAGGTCGTCAACCTGGACAAGCTCGGCGAGCTGTTCCCCGAGGGTGGCGAGGTCACCGTCGAGACGCTGGTCGCCAAGGGTGCTGTCCGCAAGAACCAGCTGGTGAAGGTGCTCGGCACCGGCGAGATCTCGGTCGCGGTGAACGTGCGGGCGCATGCCTTCTCGTCCTCCGCGAAGGAGAAAATCGCCGCTGCTGGGGGTTCCGTTACCGAGCTGTAAGAGCTATTACGAGGCGTGGGGGCTCTGACCATGGGCCCCCACGCCCGTAGTGCGTTAGAGTTCGCGAGACGGCAGGATTCTGTCCGGCTCGTTTTGACATGAGACTTCTGATGGCAGATCCCCGCACCATCGCATACTCACACCGCCTTATAGGCGCGCAGGAGGGACCGTGCTGACCGCGTTTACCCGGGCGTTCCGGACGCCGGACCTGCGCAAGAAGTTGCTCTTTACCCTGGGCATCATCGCGCTGTTCCGACTCGGCTCGGTTCTTCCGACTCCGGGAGTTCACGTCCAGAACCTTGCGTCCTGTTTTGATCAGGTCCGCAACGGTGAAAACGGCAATATCTACGGGATGGTGCAGCTGTTCAGCGGCGGCGCGCTCCTGAAGCTGTCGGTGTTCGCACTGGGCATCATGCCGTACATCACCGCCAGCATCATTCTCCAACTTCTCGTCGTCGTGATCCCACGCCTCGAAGCCCTCAAGAAGGAGGGACAGGCCGGTCAGACGAAGATCACACAATATACGCGTTATCTGACGATCGGTCTGGGCATCCTGCAGTCGACGGCGTTCATCGCGCTGGCGCGCTCCGGGCAGCTCTTCCAGGGCTGTGACAAGGACGTCCTGCTCGACCCCGACAACATCTTCATGATCGTCACGATGGTCGTCATCATGACGGCCGGCACCTCGGTCATCATGTGGCTGGGCGAGCTCATCACCGACCGTGGTGTGGGCAACGGCATGTCGATCCTCATCTTCACGCAGGTCGTCGCGGTCTTCCCGTCCGAGCTGGCCAGCATCTTCCAGGCCAACAAGTTCACCTTCGCCGTCGTCATGGTGGTAGGCGTCTTCATGATCGCCGCCGTGGTCTTCGTCGAGCAGGCGCAGCGCCGCATTCCGGTGCAGTACGCCAAGCGGATGGTCGGACGCCGGATGTACGGCGGCACGTCCACCTACATCCCGCTGAAGGTCAACCAGGCCGGCATCATCCCGGTCATCTTCGCGTCCTCGCTGCTCTATCTGCCGCAGCTGCTGACCTCGCTGTTCGCGAACGCCGAGAACCCCAACGCGGTCGTGCAGTGGATTTCCGCGAACCTCACCAAGGGCGACACGCCCATCTACATGATCACGTTCTTCGTCCTGATCGTGTTCTTCACCTACTTCTACGTGTCCATCACCTTCAACCCCACTGAAGTGGCTGACAACATGAAGAAGTACGGTGGGTTCATTCCGGGCATCCGCCCGGGACGGCCGACGGCTGGTTACCTGAGTTTTGTGCTCACCCGTCTGACCGCCCCCGGCGCGCTCTATCTGGGTCTGATCGCCATGATCCCGATCGTCGCGCTCGCGGTGGCCGGAGCGAGCCAGAACTTCCCGTTCGGAGGGACGAGCATTCTGATCATGGTTGGCGTCGGCCTGGACACGGTCAAGCAGATCGAGAGCCAGTTGCAGCAGCGTAATTACGAAGGCTTCCTGCGGTAGTGCGTCTCGTTCTGGTCGGGCCCCCCGGAGCGGGTAAGGGGACACAGGCCCAGTACATCGCGTCGAACCTGTCCATCCCGAAGATCTCGACAGGTGACATCTTCCGTGCCAACGTCTCCGGGGGCACGGAGCTCGGCAAGCTCGCCAAGACGTTCATGGACCGCGGCGACCTGGTGCCCGACAAGGTCACCATCGCCATGGTCCGCGACCGTCTCGCCGAGGACGACGCGCAGGACGGCTTCCTGCTCGACGGCTTCCCCAGGAACGTTGCTCAGGCCGAGATCCTGCGCGACATGCTGAAGGAGTGGGGCCAGGCGCTCGACCTGGTCCTGGAGCTGGTAGTTGACGACGACGAGGTGGTCAGGCGGCTGGCCGGCCGCCGCACCTGCAGCCAGTGCGGTCGCATCTGGCACGTCGAGTTCGATGACAAGAAGGACGACCGGTGCGACGCCTGCGGCGGCACGCTGTTCCAGCGTGACGACGACAAAGAGGAGACGGTCAGGCATCGCCTGGAGGTCTACCAGGAGCAGACGGCGCCGCTGGTGTCCTACTACGCGGACGAGGGCATCCTCGTGGGTGTCGACGCGACCGGTCCGGTCGAGGAGGTCACCCAGCGGGCCATGGAGGCCATCCGCCCTTTCATGGGGTAAGCCCGATGGCCGACTGCGGAGGTGGCACGGATTTCCGTGCCACCTCGCGGCTATTGTGAGGGAATTGGGCTCCCACATCTGCCCGTTGAGACCCCGGGGGGTGCCACACGTGTTCAAGAAGAACCGGCATGGAATCCAGATCAAGACGCCCGAGCAGCTCGACAAGATGCGGGCGGCCGGTCTGGTGGTCGGGCGAACGCTCGATCTGTTGAAGCGCTCCGTCGAGCCGGGGATGACACCCCTGGACCTCGACGCCATCGCCGAGAAGGCGATCAGGGATGAGGGCGCCATCCCGTCGTTCAAGGGCTATCAGGGGTTTCCCGCCACTATCTGCGCCTCGGTCAACGAGGAAGTGGTCCACGGCATCCCGACGAGCGCCCGCGCGCTGCGCGAAGGCGACGTCATCTCCATCGACTGCGGCGCCATCCTCGACGGCTGGCACGGCGACTCGGCGGTCACGGTCCCGGTGGGGGAGGTGGATCCGAAGCTCACCGAGCTCATGCGGATCACCGAGGAGTCGATGTGGCGTGGCATCGCCGCGCTGACCGTCGGCCGCCACCTGTCGGACATCGGGTACGAGGTGGAGCGCTACATCAAGTCGCAGGGCCGCTTCGGCATCCCTCCCGAGTACGGCGGCCACGGCATCGGCACCGAGATGCACATGGACCCCTGGATCGCCAACCACGGCCGCCCCGGCAGGGGGCCCGTGCTGGAGGCCGGGATGTGCCTGGCGATCGAGCCCATGGTCAACCTGGGCACGGAGCGCACACGCGTACTGGCCGACGATTGGACCGTCGTGACGATCGACGGGAAGCAGTCCGCACACTTCGAACACAGCGTCGCGGTGACACATAATGGTCCTTGGGTGCTAACCGCCCTCGATGGGGGCGTAGAGCGCTTGGCGCAGCCGTAGACGAGCCGGGAGTGGTGGGTATGGCGCAGAGCCCCGAGATGCGTGCCTCGGACGTCGACAGAGATCGGGTGGCCGCCGTGCTCCGCGAGCACACCGCGCAGGGCCGCATCACGATGGACGAGTTCAACGAGCGGCTCGAACAGCTCTACCAGAGCAAGACCTACGGCGAGCTGGCCCGGTTGACCGCGGACCTGCCGGACGTGGACCTGCGCAACCGGCCCGCCAAGCTGACCGACCCCACCCCGGCGCCCAAGAGCGGCATGCACTCGGGGATGCGCGCGGCCTGGAGCGCGTGGGCCGCGGCCAGCTCGATCAACTGGGTGATCTGGCTGATCGTGAGCGTCACCTCCGGGCACATGATCTACCCCTGGCCGCTGTGGGTGATGGGCCCCTGGGGTGCGATCCTGCTGGTCAGCACCATCTTCGGAGGCGGTCAGAAGCGTCAGTGAGTGTGTAGTACTGCACTCTGTGTATTCGTCCGCAGAAGGCGGCAAACGTCCTTCCTAACGTAAGCGGTGCCGGACAACAGAGGGGCTCACCCGAGCAGCCCCGGTCCGGTACGGGGAACCGTCTTACAGGAGGACACAGTGGGTATTCGTCACCTTCTCGCGGGCACCGCTCTCGCCGGCTCGATGGTCGCCGGGGCGCTGGCCATCGCTCCCACGGCCCAGGCAGACGCCGCGACCGCCACCCAGGCGCAGAGCGCCCAGGCCGGCCCGAAGCACTTCTTCGGCCCGTACTTCTCCAACGGCTCCGAGAACGGCGGCCACGAGTCGTACTTCAAGGGCTACTGGCAGAAGCGCGGGGGCAACTACTACTTCTACGGCGACCTGTACGACCGGCACCACAACGACGGCGACTACAGCTACGTGTGGTTCCAGTACTACGACCGGCACGGCAACTTCCACCGCAGCTGGTACCGGTCCGACGACCGCCGTCACTTCGACAGCATCCGCTTCAAGAGGGACTTCAAGATCCAGGTGTGCGAGGGCGGCTCACGCAACAGCGGCTGCGGCGGCTGGCACGACGTCTTCTAAGCACATCAACGTCTTCAGGGCACATCAGGGGGGAGTCGTCCCAGGGGGTGTGCTGACTTGCGAGGGCCCGCCGGTTCGCCGGTGGGCCTTTTGCTGTGCCGCCCGAATCGCCGCGCCGCCCGAATCGCCGCGCCGCCCGAATCGCCGCGCCGCCCGAATCGCCGCGCCGCCCGAATCGCCGCGCCGCCCGAATCGCCGCGCCGCCCGAATCGCCGCGCCGCCCGAATCGCCGCGCCGCCCGAATCGCCGCGCCGCCCGAATCGCCGCGCCGCCCGAATCGCCGCGCCGCCCGAATCGCCGCGCCGCCCGAATCGCCATGCCGCCCGAATCGCTTTGCCGCTCGGCCCATACGGGTTCGCGGGTGGGGTAAGCTAACGCGTGGTTGTGTCAGGACACCTGACACGCGTTTCGCGTTTTTGGCTCAGGTGTCGTACACTCCTTAGTCGGCTCACTATGACTATCACGCGTCGGCGTCCGTTGCCGGTCGCCGCTCTCTTCGAAGCGTGAGGTCGCGGCTGCTTAGTGAACCGGAGCCTCAGACGATCGATCAGTGAAACGCGAGGAATTTTGGCCAAAAAAGACGGCGCCATCGAGATCGAGGGCACTGTGGTCGAGTCGCTCCCGAACGCTATGTTCCGGGTGCAGCTCGACAACGGCCATAAGGTCCTGGCCCACATCAGCGGACGGATGCGGATGCACTACATCCGGATCCTGCCCGACGACCGGGTAGTCGTGGAACTGAGCCCCTACGACCTGAGTCGTGGGCGGATCGTCTACCGATACAAGTAAGACGTCTGAGGAACACGAAGGACAATGAAGGTAAAGCCGAGCGTCAAGAAGATCTGCGACAAGTGCAAGGTGATCCGCCGGCACGGTCGCGTCATGGTGATCTGCGACAACCTGCGCCACAAGCAGCGTCAGGGTTAGTCGCCGTAAGGCTTCTCCGAGTCCGCCCCGGTTTCAGGGAGCGGGCTCGACGCATGAGAAGCCTGAGACAGTAATCGCGCGTCACACCTGAGCAGGCGGCCTGTTTTCCGGGCCGTACCACCCAGGAGACCCTCGGTCGGAGGCCGAGGCCCTCACCCCGGGCATGGGGAGGGGACGTGAGGCGCAAGACCTCCGCCACAACGAAGGAGAATGCCCGACCATGGCTCGCCTGGTTGGCGTCGACCTCCCCCGCGAAAAGCGGCTGGAGATCGCTCTCACCTACATTTACGGAATCGGCCGCACCCGTGCGCTGGAGGTCCTCGAGGCCACCGGTGTCAGCGGCGACACCCGCGTGCACCAGCTCACCGACGCTGAGCTCGTCCCGATGCGTGACTACATCGAGGCGAACTTCAAGATCGAGGGTGACCTGCGTCGTGAGGTTCAGGCCGACATTCGCCGCAAGATCGAGATTGGGTGCTACCAGGGCATCCGGCACCGCAAGGGCCTGCCTGTCCACGGTCAGCGCACGCAGACCAACGCGCGCACCCGCAAGGGCAAGAAGAAGACCGTGGCCGGCAAGAAGAAGCCCGGTAAGAAGTAGTCCACGCAGCCGCGGGACCGAACACCTCAGGAGTGAAGGCAAAGGATGCCTCCTAAGAGCCGTCAGGGTGCGCCCAAGAAGGTGCGCCGCAAGGAAAAGAAGAACGTCGCTCATGGGCACGCCCACATCAAGAGCACGTTCAACAACACGATCGTTTCGATCACCGACCCCAACGGGAACGTGATCTCCTGGGCCAGCGCCGGCCACGTGGGTTTCAAGGGCTCCCGTAAGTCCACCCCGTTCGCCGCTCAGATGGCCGCCGAGAACGCCGCCCGCCGCGCCATGGAGCACGGCATGCGCAAGGTTGACGTCTTCGTCAAGGGTCCCGGCTCCGGCCGCGAGACCGCGATCCGTTCCCTTCAGGCCACCGGCCTCGAAGTGGGTTCGATCCAGGACGTCACCCCGGTTCCGCACAACGGCTGCCGTCCGCCGAAGCGCCGCCGCGTCTGACACCCAGGAGAATCTGAGAAATGGCTCGTTACACGGGTGCGGACTGCAAGCTCTGCCGCCGCGAGAAGACCAAGCTCTTCCTCAAGGGCAGCAAGTGCGAGTCCGCGAAGTGCCCCATCGAGATCCGTCCTTACCCGCCGGGTGAGCACGGCCGCGGACGTCCCAAGGAGTCCGAGTACCAGCTTCAGCTTCGTGAGAAGCAGAAGACCCGCCGCATTTACGGCGTCCTCGAGAAGCAGTTCCACAACTACTACGAGGAAGCCACCCGCAAGAGCGGCAAGACCGGTGAGGCGCTGCTCCAGATTCTGGAGAGCCGTCTCGACAACGTGGTCTACCGCGCCGGGTTCGCCCAGTCGCGTGACGCCGCTCGCCAGCAGGTCCGTCACGGACACTTCCTGGTCAACGGCAAGAAGGTCGACATCCCCTCGTACCGCGTGCGTGAGCACGACATCATCGAGGTCCGTGAGACCAAGCGCAACCTGCTCCCGTACGAGGTGGCTCGCGCCACCGCCGGTGACCGCTCGGTCCCGGCGTGGCTCGGCGTCGTGCCGGACAAGATCCGCGTCCTGATCCACCAGCTGCCGGTCCGTCAGCAGATCGACACCCAGGTTCAGGAACAGCTGATCGTCGAGTACTACTCGAAGTAAGTAGTGGTTGAGGTGCGGTTCGCCGCACCTCGACTAGGCTTGTATCGGAGTGGCGTCATATAGCGGGCGCCACACGAAAAGGGGAGACCCCACATGCTGATCGCTCAGCGCCCGACTCTTCTCGAAGAGTCGATCGACGACACCCGATCCCGATTCGTCATCGAGCCGCTGGAGCCGGGTTTCGGCTACACCATCGGCAACTCGGTCCGCCGCACGCTGCTGTCGTCCATTCCGGGCGCGGCCGTGACGAGCATCCGGATCGAGGGCGTGCTGCACGAGTTCTCGACGGTTCCCGGGGTCAAGGAAGATGTCACCGACATCATCCTCAACCTCAAGGAGCTCGTCGTCTCCTCCGAGCACGACGAGCCGGTCGTGATGTACCTGCGCAAGCAGGGCCCGGGTGAGGTCACCGCCGCCGACATCGCGCCGCCGGCCGGTGTCGAGGTGCACAACCCCGAGCTGCGCATCGCCACGCTCAACGGCAAGGCGAAGCTGGAGATGGAGCTGACCGTCGAGCGCGGTCGCGGCTACGTCTCCGCCGCGCAGAACAAGCAGCCGGGTCAGGAGATCGGCCGCATTCCGATCGACTCGATCTACTCCCCGGTGCTCAAGGTCACCTACAAGGTCGAGGCGACCCGAGTCGAGCAGCGTACCGACTTCGACCGCCTGATCCTCGACGTCGAGACCAAGCCGGCCATGAAGCCCCGCGACGCGGTGGCCTCCGCCGGTAAGACCCTCGTCGAGCTCTTCGGCCTGGCCCGTGAGCTCAACGTCGAGGCCGAGGGCATCGACATCGGCCCGTCGCCGACCGACGCCGCCCTGGCCGCCGACCTGGCGCTGCCGATCGAGGAGCTGAACCTGACCGTTCGCTCCTACAACTGCCTCAAGCGCGAGGGCATCCACACCGTGGGTGAGCTCGTCGCCCGCAGCGAGCAGGACCTGCTCGACATAAGGAATTTCGGCGCCAAGTCGATCGAAGAGGTCAAGCAGAAGCTGCACGAGATGACGCTGGCGCTCAAGGACTCCCCGCCCGGGTTCGACCCGAGCGCGGTGGCCGGCGCCGGTTACGACGACGACGACAGCGCGTACGTCGAGACCGAGCAGTACTAAGCCATCGCGAGGGCTCTGCCTCGCGACTCCCCGCGCCGAGCGGTTCCCGCTCGGCGCGGGCGACGGTAACGGCTCGCATCGCCCCTAGAGCGACTGCGACCGGCCCGACTCCGGTACCTGGTACGGCCGGGGCGGGTTGACTCACAAGGAGAACGCAATGCCCAAGCCCACCAAGGGTGCACGTCTTGGCGGCAGCCCGGCGCACGAGCGGCTGATCCTGGCGAACCTCGCCACGGACCTGTTCCGCCACGGCAAGATCCGCACCACGGTTGCCAAGGCCAAGCGCGTCCGTCCGCTGGCGGAGCGCCTGATCACCAAGGCGAAGAAGGGCGACATCCACAACCGACGCCAGGTGCTCACGGTCGTCAAGGACAAGGGCGTCGTCCACCACCTGTTCACGGAGCTCGCGACGACGTTCGCCGAGCGTCCCGGCGGTTACACCCGCATCACCAAGGTGGGCGCCCGTAAGGGTGACAACGCCCCCATGGCGGTGATCGAGCTGGTGACCGAGCCGCTGAACCCGGTTCGCGTGTCGCGCACGGAGGCTCCGGCCGCCGCTGCCGCTCCCGCCGCCGAGGCTGAGACCGAGGCGCCGGCTGCCGCGGAGACCGCCGCGTCGGACGAGGCCGCCACGGTTGAGGCCGCTGACTCGGCTTCGGCCGAGGCTGAGGCCGGCGAGGCGAAGAAGGACGAGGCCTGATCCGTCAGGTCGGCTGAAGTCGGGCCCAGATCCCCTCTACGCGGGGATTCCGGGCCCAGTTGAATCGGGCTCGGGCCCCTCTCGCGGGGGTTCGGGCCTGTTCGCGTTCTGGGGAGGGCGATGGTGGTACGGCTCCGGCTTGATCTCGGCTATGACGGGACCGACTTCTCCGGGTGGGCCAGGCAGCCGGGGCTGCGTACGGTCCAGGGGGAGATCGAGCAGGCGCTCGGCAGGATCCTGCGGCTGGCCGAGCCACCGGCGCTGACCGTCGCCGGGCGTACGGATGCCGGGGTGCATGCGCGCGGGCAGGTGGCGCACGTGGATCTGCCCGTGGAGGCGTTCTCCGCCCTCGACCGCAACCACCGGAGATCCGCCGGGCCCGAGCCCGCGGCGGGCATCCCGGCTGTCGGCACCGTGGGGGTCGGTGCGGGGTTGCCGCTGGACGTGGATGAGCGGCTCGCTACACTCCTGCGGCGGCTGGCCGGGGTGCTGCAGCCGGATGTACGCGTTCATCGGGTCTCCGTGGCTTCTGAGGGCTTTGACGCACGGTTCTCCGCCCTGTCACGGCGGTACGCCTACCGGGTCAGTGACGCGGCCGGTGGGGTGGATCCGTTGCGGCGCCGGGAGGTGGTCTGGCACAACCGGCCGCTGGGCCTGGACGCGCTGAACGCGGCGGCCACGCACCTGCTCGGCGAGCACGACTTCGCCGCCTTCTGCAAGAAGCGCGAAGGGGCCACTACGATCCGGCGGCTCCAACGGCTCGACTGGGTCCGGGAGGGCGACGGGGTGCTGGTCGCCACCGTGGTCGCCGACGCGTTCTGCCACTCGATGGTGCGGTCGCTGGTCGGCTCCCTCCTGTCGGCCGCCGATGGGCGCCGGCCTGTCGAGTGGCCTGGGCAGGTGCTGGGGCGGGCCGTACGGGACTCCGGGGTGCACGTGGCGCCCGCGCACGGCCTGTGCCTGGAAGAGGTGACCTACCCTCCGGACGCGGAACTCGCCGCGCGCGCCCTCGCGACCCGGCGCGTCCGCACGCTGGGTGATGATCCGCCCGCCGTCGACGCGCCGTAGCCCGGCGCGTTCGTGCGTTGGTCGGTGACCCGCTGCGGTCGACGAGCCGGGTGCCGGCGCGTCGATCCGCCCACTGTCGGCGAGCTTCGTAGTCGAGCGGGTCGTCAGTCGTTGGTGAGGCGGCGTTCCAGGGCCTGGGAGGTCTGGTCGCGGAAGGCGCCGCTGACCTTGCCGAGTGTCTTCTCCTTGGTGCCGGGCGTGTGGCCATCGGCGTACGTGGCGTAGCTGAAGACGATGTAGCGGCCCCAGACCAGCCCCGCGGCGTAGCCGCCCGCGATCTCCACGCGTTCGCCGCCCGTGCCCGCCGCCGCGGGGAGGCCGCGGAACCAGACGTTGCGGCCGAGGTTCTTGGCCTTGTCGGCGCTCATGGCGGCCTCTTTGGTCGGCAGTACGGCGATGCCGGTCGTCACGGCGTAGCGGCGCTTGGTGTCGACGTACGTCGCTCGTACGATCCGGCTGCACTTCTGCTCGCGCAGCGCGTCGGCGAAGGGACCGGAGGCGGCCTTCTCGCAGCTCCCCGTCATGTCGGTCTTGACCTTGGAGAACACGGCCCCCTCCGCCTCGATCTTCTTCTTCGGGAACGCCTCGGAGAGCGACATCTTGCGCGGGTCGGTCTGCTCGGAGTTGAGGATCGAGGTGGCTGGCACGACCGGGGTCGTGGAGGCATCGGGGCTGACGATGGCCGGGGGTGCCGTCGTCGGCGGTTCCTTGGCGGCCGTCGTGGCGGCGGGTGGTGCCGGGGCGCTCACCGACTTGTAGGCGAAGAAGCCGCCTGTGGCGACGCCGGCCAGGGCGAGCACGCCCAGGGTGATGAAGAGTGTTTTCCGGCCCGCCGGCTTGCCGGGCTGGCCGGTGGCGGGCGGTGTCGCCTGGAAAGGCGACTGTTTGAACGGCCCCTGCCCGTAGGCGGCGGGCGGTGTGGAGCGGTCCTGCGAGGCCGGGACGGGCAGGGCGGCGGTGGGTTTCTGGCCCCATACCTCGAACGGGAGGTCGGGGACGTTGCCCTTCTGTTCGGTCCCGCCAGGGGGGATCGGCGGCCAGACCGGGACGTCGCTCGGCTCGGCCGGGTGTCCGGCGGCGTTCGGGTCGAAGGCGGGCGGCGGGGTGCCCGGGTCGAAGGCGGTTGGTGGGGTGCTGGCGTCGAACGCGTGCGCGTTGGGACCGAAGGCGTGGGGGATCGTCGCGTTGAACCCCGGCGCAGTCGCATTCGGGTCGAAGGCGGGCCCGGTGTTGGGATTGAAGGCGTGGGGGGCCGTCGCGCCGGACGCGGGCGTAGTGGGGTTCGCGTCGAAGGTGGGATCGGTGGTGTTCGGGTCGAAGGCCGGTGGGGCCGCCTCATTGGCGGCGAAGGGGCGGGCGGACGCGCCCCTAGCGTCGTAGGGGGCGGTCAGGTTCGGGTCGGTCTGGTAGTCCTCGGCGTCCTCTGAAGGGTCGGCCTCTTCGTAGTCGGCCGCGGGCTGCCCGAACGTGGGGCCCTTGGTCGTCGGCCCGCCGTACACGGAGCTCTTGGGCGCGGGGTCGCTGTCGCCGGACGTGGGGAGTCCGGGCGGGATGATGCCTCCCGGACGGGTGTCGGCGTCGTCCGGTGGCGAGCTGTCCGATGGGACGTTCCAGGGCGATGACACGTCGTCGGAATCCGGCTCCACGGCGAGCTCGCCCGTGGCGGCGGGCCAGGGCGGCATGGCGGGCGGGTCGGAGACGGGGGCGGGCCATACCTGCATGCCCGCGGCCGCCGCGGTGAAGGCCGGTGGCGGCTCCCACGACGGCGCACCGGGCACCACGGGGTCGACCGCCCAGGTGGCGGGCTCCTCGGGGGCCCAGGTCGCGGGCTCCTCAGGGATGGGTGCGGGCCAGGCACCGGACGCCGGAGACCATCCGGCGCCGGGCTGGCCGGGAGCCGGGGCGTCCTGTCCCGGTTCGGCGCGCGGCCACGAGGGCTGGGGGCCGGAGGTCGGACTGCCCGATTCGGACTCGGCGGACTGCCATGGAGGCTGAGCGCCCGGCCCGCCGGGGTGTGACGGAGGCTGAGCGCCTGGTCCGGCGGGATGTGACGGAGCGCCTGGGCTTTGCGACGGAAGCTGGGCGCCTGGTCGCGGGGTCTGCGACGGAGGCTGGGCGCTCTGTCCCGGAGCGGTGGGCGGCCGTGCGGATGCGGAGCCGGCGGGCGGAGTGCCCGCGGCGGGAGGTCGCGGAGACGGGGACGGGGTGCCGGGCTGGGCGCCGAGGTTGCGGGGCAGGCGGCCGCGCATGGGGCGGGGCGGGCCCTGAGGGTCGGCGAACCAGTCGTACGGCGTGGCGTCGTCGCCCGCCACCTCCCACGGCTGCGCGCCGGGGAAGGCCGGCAGGCCGGGAAGGTCGGACTGGTCCTCGGCCGAGGCCGGGTCCGACGGCTGTGGTTCGAACGGCTGCCACTCGGACGGCGAGTCGAAGGCCGATGCCCCGGTCACCGTCTGCTCGGCATCCGATGGCGCCCCCGGGAAAGCGGGCAGCATGTCATGACCGGCATCGTCATAATCGGCACTCCCGTAAGCGGCGCTGTCAGAGCCGGAGTCAGCGCCCGCGCCGGGCTCCGGTGGCGATGCTGGAGTAGCTCCGGGCGCCTCGTGAGACGCCCGTGACTCGGGATATTGAAGGGGCTGGCCGAAGCTCGGCGGTGGCGTCGCCGGTGCGGCCGAGCCGTCAGATTCCCTACGATCGTTGTCAGACCCAGGTTCCTGGCCACGCATAAGGGGGAGCCTAGCGAGAGTCGCGAGATCGTTATGCCGGTATGGGCGTTCCCGACTGGATCATCGATGCCGTTTGGGTACCTATGAAAAGGTTTGAGGCTTTCAGGTGCCCGGGTGGCCGGTCAGCGTGCGGGAGTCAAGGGCCTTGAAGACGGTGGCCTTGGTGATGTCGTCGACCGCCTGGAAGAGCTTCTTCTGCCCCTTCTTGTCGGGCTTGCTGCCGTCCTTGTTCTGGAACCAGATCATGACGGCGTAGTGGCCGTGCATCCACATCTGGGTGCCGCCGCTGCCGGTGCCGAGGCTCTTGGTGAGTGAGTCCTTGCCGGCCAGCGGCTTGACGTAGTCGGTCTTGCTGCCGACCGACTGCACCTTGGTCGCGGTCTTGCTGGACTTGAGGTTGGCCACGCCGACCGTGCCCATCAGCTTGCCGGCCTTGTCGCGGAAGCTCGCGCGGATGATCTGCGTACACTTGCCGGCCTTCAGGGCCTTCTGCAGCTTGTCGCCGACGGCTCCGTCGGAGCACTTCTTGACCTTGCTGGTTACGGTCATCGTGTACGAGCGGCCGCCGACGGCGATCTTCTTGGTCGCGAACAGCTCCTTGACCGTGAGCGGCTCGGGGTCGGTCTTGCGCTCGGCCGCGTAGCTGTACTTGCCGGGAGGCGAGGACGGCAGCGGCGCGGAGGTGCGGCGGGCCGCCTGGGTCTCGGCCTGGTCGGAGCCGCCTGACTTGAACATCACCACGAGGCCCGCGACGAACAGGCCGAGCACCGCGACGCCGCCGAGCGTGAACCAGAGCGGCCCACGCGAGCGTTTGCCCTCGTCGTAAGGGCTCCACGTCGTGCTGCGGCGCGCCGGTTCGGCGACCGGCTCGGCCGCGGCCGGTTCCTTGGCCCTGCGACCGGTGGCGGCCCCGATCGGTTCGAAGGGGTTGCGGGAGCCGCCGGCTTCGGCCGTGTCACGGGCCCTGCGAGAACGGCGGGGAGTGCTCTCCGTGCTGGTGTCACGTTCGTCGGGAAAACCCATGCGGCGACATTACCGTGAAGTGGTCATGAGTAACCGAAGTCCTGCGTCCACCACGGACCGCCGGCCCCGGCCACCACGCCGACGCCGATGGACTCGATGCGGCAGTTGAGGATGTTCTGGCGGTGGTCCTTGCTGTTGAGCCAGCCGCGGACCGCCTCTTCGGGAGAGGTGTAGCCGCGCCCGATGTTCTCGGCGGCGCCCGCGCGGTATCCGGCGCGCTCCATCCGGTCCCACGGCGAGGAGCCGTCGGGGGAGTCGTGGGTGAAGCGGCCGCTGCTCGCCATCTCAAGGGAGTGCGCGCGGGCGGAGAGGGTCAGCCTCGCGTCGGTCCGGAGGCGGCCGCAGCCGCGCTTGAGCCTGGCGGCGTTGGTGAGGCTGACGACCTTGGCCGCCATCGCCGGCGACATCTCGGTGGTCTGCTCGCCGAGCACCCGCGTGGGGTCTTCGGCGGTGTAGCCGGGCACCATGTTGCCGTCCGGGCTCTTGGTGGGCTTGGTCCTGACGCTGCCGCGCGGGACCCCGGCGGTGCTCTCCCTGGGGATGCGGCCCGCGTACGGCAGCGCCTTCTTGGCGGTGGGCGTGACCGTGGGCTTGGCCTTGGCTGCGGCGGCGGGTGGGGCCGTCTCGTTGAGGTAGATGTGGCCGGTTTCTTCGACGTTGTCCGTCAACCGCCCGATCAGCACACCCGTGAACAGAACCGCCATAAGACAGGCGAGCACCCCCAGATGGTTCCGGCGCCGTGCGCTCCGCTGGGTGTGCCGGGTGAGAGAGGTGTGCCACATGCCACACCCAACGATAGAGATGTCTGGTCCTGGGAAAGAAGGGATCCCAGGGAACCGAAATCGAACCGTTCTGTGTCAGGTAGACTGATCGCAGGTTACCGGTCTTTTGACCAGCACCCTTAAATGCGGGTAGCCTAATCAATCGTTGTGTGCATAGGTCCAGCGCGACCGATGCGCGGCGCGTCCGGCGTCATCTCCCATCATCGAGCCCATCGGGCCCGGGAGACGGAAGGTCCGGGCCGTCGTGTGCCCGCACCGACCGACCCTAGAGCTGTCGCTTCCCGACAGCGCCGAAGACGCGAGCATAAAGAAGGCTACGACCGTGCGCACGTACTCACCGAAGCCCGCCGACGTTCAGCGTCAGTGGTACGTCATCGACGCGACCGATGTCGTGCTGGGCCGGCTGGCCAGCCACGTCGCGAACCTGCTCCGCGGCAAGCACAAGCCGATCTTCGCCAACCACGTCGACACCGGCGACTTCGTCGTCATCATCAACGCGGACAAGATCGCGCTCACCGGCAACAAGCGTGAGCAGAAGAAGGCCTACCGCCACTCGGGTTACCCGGGCGGTCTGCGTTCCGTCAGTTATGGCGAGCTCATGGACAAGCGCCCGGACAAGGCCGTCGAGAAGGCCGTCAAGGGCATGCTGCCGAAGAACTCCCTCGGCCGGAAGATGGCCAAGAAGCTGAAGGTCTACGCGGGGTCCGAGCACCCGCACCAGGCCCAGCAGCCGGTGCCGTTCGAGATCACCCAGATCGCCCAGTAGCAGACCGAAAGATTTAGAGGAGAACCGTGGCTGAGCCCACCGGTGTCGAGACGGCCGTCGAGGCCGAGGTGGAAGACTTCTCCGGCGAGGAGTTCCCTTCCGAGTACACCACCGAGTCCACCGCCAGCGCTGACGCTCCCGTGCGCAAGCCCGTCACCACGGGCAACTCGTACGGCACCGGTCGCCGTAAGGAGGCGATCGCCCGCGTGCGCATCGTCCCCGGCACCGGCAAGTGGACGATCAACGGTCGTTCGCTGGACGTCTACTTCCCCAACAAGGTCCACCAGCAGATCGTCAACGAGCCCTTCGTGGTGCTCGGCGCCGAGGAGGCGTTCGACGTCATCGCGCGCATCGACGGTGGCGGCGTGACCGGCCAGGCCGGCGCGCTGCGCATGGGCCTGTCCCGTGCGCTGGCGATCCTTGATGTCGAGACCAACCGAGCGCCTCTGAAGAAGGCCGGCTTCCTCACCCGTGACGCCCGCGCCACGGAGCGGAAGAAGTACGGCCTCAAGAAGGCCCGTAAGGCTCCGCAGTACAGCAAGCGCTAAATTGGCGCGTCTTTTCGGCACCGACGGGGTTCGTGGGGTCGCTGGTCGCGACCTCACGGCGGAGCTCGCCATGGACCTCTCGGTCGCGGCGGCTCACGTCCTCGGCGATGCGGGCGCGTTCACGGCCACAGGACGTCGTCCTGTGGCCGTCGTAGGCCGGGACCCGCGTGCCTCGGGGGAGTTCCTCGAGGCCGCAGTGGTCGCCGGCCTTGCGTCGTCCGGAGTGGATGTGCTGCGCCTCGGCGTGCTGCCCACCCCGGCCGTCGCCTACCTCACCGCCGCGCTCGGCGCCGACCTCGGCGTCATGCTGTCGGCGTCGCACAACGCGGCACCGGACAACGGCATCAAGTTCCTGGCCCGGGGCGGCTTCAAGCTGTCCGACGCGGTCGAGGACGAGATCGAGCGGCGGCTCGGCGAGGACTGGACCTTCCCCGTCGGCTCCGCCGTGGGCCGGGTGCGTGACGCCTACGGTGAGGCCGACCGCTACATCTCCCATGTGCTGGCCACGGTCAGTGGCCGGCTCGACGGCCTCGACATCGTCGTGGACTGCGCCCACGGCGCCGCCCACATGGTCGCGCCCGAGGCGCTGGTGCGATCCGGAGCCAGGGTGGAGGCCATCGGCGCGCGGCCCGACGGCCTCAACATCAACGCCGGCTACGGCTCGACCCACCTGCCCAAGCTGCAGCAGGTCGTCGTCTCGCGCGGCGCCGACCTCGGCATCGCCTACGACGGCGACGCCGACCGCTGCCTGGCGGTCGACCACACCGGCGCGATCATCGACGGCGACCAGATCATGGCGATCCTCGCCGCCGACATGCACGCCGAGGGCACGCTGGCCAAGGACACCGTGGTCGCGACCGTGATGTCCAACCTGGGCTTCAAGCTGGCCATGCGCGAGGCGGGCATCAACGTCGTGGAGACGGCGGTGGGCGACCGCTATGTGCTGGAGCGCATGAAGTCCGACGGCTACAACCTGGGCGGCGAGCAGTCGGGGCACGTCATCATGCTCGACCACGCCACCACCGGAGACGGCCTGCTCACCTCGCTGCACCTGCTCTCGGTCGTGGCCAGGTCGGGCAAGTCGCTGCGCGAGCTGGCCGCGGTGATGACGCCGCTGCCGCAGATCCTGATCAACGTCAAGGACGTGGACCGGGGCAAGGCGTCGGTGCCCGAGCTCACCGAGGCCGTGGCGCTGGCGGAGAAGGAGCTGGGTGAGACGGGCCGGGTGCTCATCAGGCCCAGCGGCACCGAGCCGATGATCCGCGTGATGGTCGAGGCCTCGTCCGAGGAGCACGCCTCCGAGGTCGCCGGCCGGCTGGCCGACGTGGTCCGGGCCGCCTGCGTCTGAGGCTTTTCCGGTGAGGGGCACGGCGGCGCCGTGCCCCTCACGCGTATCCTGCGGCTGGTGAGCGTGACTGTGCTGATCACCGGTGGGCGGGCGCCCGTGGCGCTGGACCTGGCCAGGAAGTTCGCCAGGTCGGGTGCGCGGGTCGTGGTGGCCGAGAGCTCGCGGGCGCAGCTCTGCGCGCGGTCCTCGGCCGTGGCGGTGAGCCATCGGGTGCCGCCGCCCAACCGGGCGCCCGAGGCGTTCGCCGACGCGCTGGCCGACATCGTCAAGCTGGAGGGCGTGCGGCTGGTCGTACCCACCTGCGAGGAGATCTTCTGGGTGGCCCGGGGGCGCAAGCGGCTGCACTGCGACGTGCTGGCCGAGCCGCTCGGGACGCTGCGGGCATTGCACAGCAAGTGGGAGTTCGTTCAGCTGGCGAAGGGGTTCGGGCTGCCGGTGCCCGAGACGGCGCTGGTGACGTCGCAGGCCGACCTGGCCGGGATTCGGCGCCCGTTCATCCTGAAGCCTGTTTTTTCGCGCTTTGGTACGAAAGTGCGGGTTGTGCGGGGAAATATCGCGTTAAGGGTGGGCGAAGGGCCCTGGGTGGCCCAAGAGCCGCTCGGCGGGCAGCAGATCTGCACCTACTCCGTGGCGATGAAGGGGCGATTGGTGGCTCATGCCGCCTACGCGGTGGAGTTCACGGCTTCTGGGGCTTGTGTGAGTTTCGAGCCGGTGGAGCATGCCGAGGTGGACGCCTGGGTGACGGAGTTCGTCGCGCGGGTCGGATTCAGCGGGCAGATCGCCTTCGACTTCATGGTCGGCGACCGGGTGCTGCCGATGGAGTGCAATCCACGGGCCACCAGCGGGGTCCATCTGCTGGGCGATGAGCTGGCCGGGGTGCTGCTCGGTGACGTACCCGACCGGCCGCTGCGGCCCGCGCCGGGCACGCGGGCGATGATCGGGCTGGCGATGCTGGGCTTCGGGCTGGCGGGAGTACGCTCCTGGCCGGAACTGCGCCGGTGGGTGAGCGTGGTGGCCACCGCCGACGACGTGATCGCGGTGGAAGGGGACCGGGGGCCGTTCCTGGCGCAGTTCGAGGTGCTCTGGGAGAACTGGATCCGCTCGTTGTGGACACGGCGGTCACTGATCGAGTGCTCGACGTACGACATCGAGTGGGACGGCCGGTGAAGGCCGAGCTGTTCACGAAGGACACCCTCGGCGAGCTGCCCTGGCCCGACACCGAGGACGGCGCCTACGCGCGTGACTACCTGGTGCCGCTGGTCGAGCACGGGACCGAGGCGTTCGTCACCAATGTGGCCACGACCTACGGGGTGCTGCTCGTGGACGGGCGCATTGTCCTGCCGGTGTCGGTCAATGACGGTGAGCAGGGCAACGCGTGGGTGTGCTCGCCGTACACGCACTATGTGACCTATGCCGGTGAAGAGCTGCGCGTGCTCGACAGCGGAGTGCTGCGCGCGGTGCTGGCGGCGGCGCTGGCCGCGCTGGGCGCGCTGTGCCGGTGGGCGGAGCTGGACCGGGTGGTGCTGGTCAACAACTGGCTGCTGTCCACGAACCTCTATCCGGCCATCGAGCCCGCCCATGAGCGGGCCGCCATCCGTTTCCTGCGGGAGCGGTTCCCAGGGCACGCCGTCGGGTTCTGCTCGGTGAACCGGCGGATCGACGGCTGTGTGATGGTGCCGGGGCGACGGATCTACCTGGTGCGGCCGGGGGAGCAGGAGGCCCGGCATCGCAAGCGATGGCGGCGCGACCTGCGGCTGGTCGGGCGCAGAGGGTATGAGGTGGTGCGGCCGGGCGAGGGTGACGCGGCTCGGGTGGTCGAGCTTTATGACCTGCTTTATCTGGATAAATACTCACGGAACAATCCGCAGTTCACCGAGCGGTTCGTGCGCGAGACCATGCGGGCGGGGACGATCACCTACTGGGCGCTGGCCAAGGACGGGCGGATCGACGGGGTGCTCGGCTACTTCCACCGCGACGGGACGCTGACCACGCCGATCTTCGGCTATGACACCGCGCTGCCGCAGGGGATCGGGCTGTACCGGATGCTGAGCGCGCTGGTCTACCAGATCGCTGTGGACGAAGGGCTGTCGGTCAACGACAGTGCGGGTGCGGGGGAGTTCAAGCGGCTGCGTGGGGCGGTGCCGGAGATCGAGTATCGGGCCGTATATGTCGGGCATCTGCCGTGGCGGCGGCGTACGGGGTGGGTGGTGCTGGCCTGGCTGCTCGACCGGGTCGCGGTGCCGGTCATGCGGCGTTACGAGCTTTGAGGGCTTTGATGGCTTTTGAGGGAGTGGGATGCGGAGTGATCTGCTGGCTCAGGTGTTCGACGCCTGCGAGCGTACGCCCCGGGCGACGGCGATCGTGGGCGCGCGCGGGCGCGAGCTGACGTTCGGCGGGCTGCGCGAGCGGGCGCTGCGCATCCGTGACCGGCTGGTGGCGGAGGGGCTCGGGCGCGACGACGGCGTGCTGTACGCCGTCGAGCCCTCGCCGGACGCCATAGCCGTGGCGCTGGGCGTGGTCGCCGCGGGCGGGGTGCTGGTGCTGGCCGATCCCGGTCTCGCGCCGGAGATCCTGCGGGCCCGGCTCCGGCTGGCCCGGCCGCGCTGGGTGGTGGCGGGGTCGCTGCTGTACGCGATCACGTCGTTCGCGCCGCTGCGCGCGCTGGCCAGGCGCCGGGGCGTGCTCCTGCCCGGCCTGCGCGATCCGCTGCCGGAGCTGGAACTGCGCCACGCCTACACCGGCCGATGGCTGCCCGGCGTGCCCAGAGCGGCGTTACGGTTACGCGGCCTGGACGGTCCGATGCCGACGACCGACGCGAGTCGGGGTGAGGTGGATGATCCGGCGGCGGTGATCTTCACCTCCGGCACGACCGCGCACCCCAGGGCCGTCGTCCACACCCGCGCGTCCCTCGCCGCCGGGCTGGAGATCTTCAGGGACCGCTTCCCCGTCGAGCCCGGCGACGTCGTCCACACCGACGGCCTCATGCTCGGCCTGCCCGCGCTCATCGGCGGCGCCACCTGGTCGATGCCCGGCCCGGCCAAGCTGATCTTCGAGCGCCGGGTGACCCACCTGTACTGTGTGCCCGTGGAGCTGGCCGGGCTCGTAGCCCAGGTGGAACGGCTCCCGGAGAGCCTGCGCCACCTGCTGCTCGGCTCGGCTCCCGCGCCGCCGGCCGTACTGCGGAAGGCGATCGCCGCCGCGCCCGGCGCGGAGGTGCTGAGCGTGTACGCGATGACGGAGGCGCTGCCGATCGCACTGGCGAGCGCGGCCGAGAAGCTGGCCTGCGCCGAGGGAGACCTGCTCGGCGCGCCGCTGCCGGGAGTCGGCGTGCGGTTCACCGAGGACCAGGAACTGGTCGTCAGCGGCCCGCACGTGGCGCGCGGCTACCTGGGCGAGCCGCCGCACGACGAGGTGGCCACCGGCGACCTGGTCCGCCTGGACGGACAGGGCCGCCTCGTCCTGCTCGGCCGGAAGAAGGACATGATCCTTCGCGATGGGTTCAACATCTACCCGAGTCTGTACGAACCGGCCATCGCCGCGCTGCCCGGCGTGGCCGACGCGGCCATCGTCGGCCTGGC
Organism: Nonomuraea sp. CA-143628; assembly: GCF_050942315.1. Lineage (NCBI taxonomy): Bacteria > Bacillati > Actinomycetota > Actinomycetes > Streptosporangiales > Streptosporangiaceae > Nonomuraea > Nonomuraea sp. CA-143628. The sequence goes on along the minus strand of NZ_CP192072.1, from coordinate 12,203,486 downwards.
CGATCCGGTCACCGGGGACGAGGAGGTCGTACTGGCGCTGGTGCCCGGCGACGGCTTCCAGGAGGCGGTGGTACGCGCCCGGCTGCCCGCGCTGGTCGACGCGGGCGCGCTGCCCGACCGGATCGCGGTGCTCCCGGACTTCCCGCGATCCAGCAGGCGCAAGCTCGACCGGGCGACGTTACGCGCGGCCATCGGCCGCCCGTGAGCTGTTCGTCACCTGCGGGCGCCGCCCGTGAGTGACGCGCTCGTGAGCGCCGCCCGTGAGTGACGCCCGTGAGCGAGGAGTTATTCGTCGCCCGTCAGCGTGAAGACCCGCAGTCGTTGTCCCGCCAAGAGCACCGCGCCCAGCGTCACGATGATCAGCGCCGGTACGGCGAAGCCGAGCGTCACGTTGGCCGTCAGGAACGGGGTGTCGGAGATCTGGTCGGCGATCGACTTGGCCCACTGCTGGATAGAGAACTTCTGCGCCCCCGGTACGAACGTGCCGACCAGCGTCTCCCACAGCAGCGCGTAGATGATCCCGACCGTGACCGCGTGGCGGGTCAAGATGCCGAGCAGCAGGAACACCGCCGCGTAGGCGATGCCCGCGACCAGCGCGCCGAGCGCGAAGCCCGCCGCGAGACCGTCCTCGTTGCCCACCAGCAGCCAGGCCGCGAAGTACGTCGGGACCGCTGAGAACACCGCCAGCAGCGAGGCGGCTACCAGGAACTTCGTCTGGGCGATGACCGGCCGGGAGATCGGCTTGGACATCAGGTGGATGATCGTGCCATCGTCGATCTCCGGGGCGATCACCCCGGTCCCCGCGATGAGGCCGAGCAGCGGGAGCATCGTGCCGATGGCGAACTTGTCCATCAGCAGCGCGGCCGAGCGCGGGTCGTAGCCGGCGAACACCCGCAGCATGACGGCCAGCCCGATCAGCGCCAGCGGCAGCATAAGCAGAAGGAAGATCCTCCGCCTGCCGAGCAACGCCCGGTAAGTGATACCGGCAACGACCGGATTCATTGCCTCACCCCATCGGTCGCCGGGATCCGGTGTCTTCCTCGCGGGTTCATCACGTGCTCCGGTTGATCAGGTAGGCGAAGACGCTCTCCAGGTCCTCGTCGGCGGGGGAGACCTCGTGCAGGCGGATCCCTTCGGTGCGGGCGACGCGCGGTAGCAGCCACGCGAAGCGCCGGAACTCGACCGCCTGGACCTCCAGCCCGCCCGCGCCGAGCGAGACGCCGCCCGCCGAGTTGTCGAGCATCAGGGCGGCGGCGAGCTTCCTGTCGTCGCTCGACCGGATCCTGAACAGGTGCGGCCGGTCGGTCATCAGCCGGCGGATCTCGCGGAAGTTGCCCGAGGCGGCGTGCCGGCCCGCGACCAGTACCTCGATCTGCTGGGCGACCCGCTCGACCTCCTCCAGGATGTGCGAGCTGAACAGGATGGTCTTGCCCGCCGTGCCCATCGAGCGGATCAGGTCCATCAGGTGCAGCCGCTGGCGCGGGTCCATGCCGTTGAACGGCTCGTCGAGCAGCAGCACCGGCGGGTCGTGGACGAGCGCGGCGGCGACCTTCACCCGCTGGCGCATGCCCTTGGAGTAGGTCTCGACGCGGCGGTCCTTGGGCTCCTCCATCTCGACCGTGGCCAGTGCCTTGCGGGCGGCCTCGATCGGGTCGGGCAGACCGTGGAGCCGGGCGGCGGACAGGACGAACTGCCAGCCGGTGAGGAACCCGTAGACACCCTCCCGTTCAGGAACCAGGCCGATGTTCTTATAGATGTGGTGGTTTTTCCAGATCTGGGTGCCGTCCATCGTCACCGTGCCGCCCGAGGGGGCCAGGAACCCGGCCATCAGGTGCAGCAGCGTCGACTTGCCCGCGCCGTTGGGGCCGAGCAGGCCGGTGACGCCGGGACCGATCGTCATCGTGACGTCGTTGACCGCCACCACGTTGCCGTACCAGCGAGAGACCTGTGCGAGCTCGATGTTCATTGGGCGGCCGCCTTCCGATAACGCGCCGCGAGCGCCGCCAGGCCGATCCCGATGAGCACGACCACGAGGATCGCCGGGACGGGCCCCGGCGGGTAGCTGCCGTCCGGAACGCTGGCCGTGGTGCTGAACAGCCACACCTGTACGGCGTCGACCAGCCAGAACGGGTTGATCATCCAGGCCCAGCCGGCCGTCGTCTCGTTGCCCGACGAGTACAGCGTGGCGAAGATGACCGTGGCGGAGGCCGAGGTGAGCAGGTAGAGGGCGATGACGGAGGCGACGCCGAGCCCGCGCCTGGGCGTCAGCGCGGCGATGGCCAGGCCGAACGAGGACAGCAGGAGCGCGAGCACCAGCGCCATGGCCAGGGCGCCGAAGTACTCTTTGGTCTGCGGCGGCCCGTCCATGTCGATGAGCAGCTCGCCCACGTAGATCAGCGTGAGCGGCACGGCGAGCAGCAGGAACAGCGCCGCGGTCATGGCGATGACCTTGGCGGCCACGTACTCGATGATCGTGACCGGACGTGACAGGTACAGCGGCAGCACCCGGAAGCGCAGGTCGGGCGCGACGACCGTCGGCGCCTGCGCGGCCAGGAAGATCGCCACGACCGTCTGCATGTAGACCGCGAAGCCGCTGTAGGCCATGCCGCGCTGCTTCAACAGGGCCATCATCGCGATCGACACGACCGCGGGCAGCAGCATGATGACGCCCAGGGCGAACGGAATGATCTTGCTGCGCGCCGTACGCCCGAGTCCGAAGACGCCGCGCAGGCTGTGGACGGTGAGCGCGCGCGTCGAGTAGCCGCGGCCGAGTCGCGGTCCGTCGTAATGGCGGTAACCGATGTCATAGATCTCAGACACCCGCGTCGACCTCCTCCCTGAAGACGTCCTCGATGCGGTGGCGGCCCTGTTCGAGCCGGATCAGGCAGAGGTCGAGATCGACGGTCGCGTCACGGATCGCGTCGAACGTCTCCGGTCCGGTCACCTTGACCAGCAGCAGGCGGCCGTGCTGGACGGCGCTGTGGCCGAGCTCGGACAGCCGGTCGGCGAGCGGCTGCGTGCCCTCCTCGACCTCGACCGTGACGGTCTGCGTGGCCTGGGTGAACTCGGCGATCGCGGAGGAGCGCAGCAGCCGGCCCGCGTCGATGACGATCACGTGGTCGCAGATCCGCTCCAGCTCGCCGAGCAGGTGCGAGGTGACGAGCACGCTGATGCCGAAGTCGGTGCCGATGCGCCTGATCAGCGCCAGCATCTCGTCCCGGCCGCGCGGGTCGAGCCCGTTGGTCGGCTCGTCGAGGAAGACCAGTTTGGGGTCGTGCACGAGCGCCTGGGCCAGTTTGACCCGCTGCTTCATGCCGGTGGAGTAGCCGCCGATGGCGCGGTAGCGCTCCTCGGCCAGGCCGACGTGGCGCAGCACGTCGGCGGCGCGCTCGCGGGCGGCCGTACGCGGCAACCCGGACATCTGGGCAAGGTGGACGACCAGCTCGGTGGCGGACACGTCAGGGGGGAGACAGTCGTGCTCGGGCATGTAGCCCACGAACCTGCGGATCTCGGCGCCCTGCGTGGTCACGTCGAGGTCGAGAACCCGCGCGCCGCCCACGGTCGGGGGCAGCAGGCCCAGCAGGATCTTGATCAGCGTCGACTTGCCCGCGCCGTTCGCCCCGACCAGCCCGGTGACACCGGACCCGACGGTGACCGTCAGCTGGTCGAGTGCCGTGACGGTCGGGAAGCGTTTGGTCAGCCCCTCGGTAGCGAGGATGTGCATGGTCCGGACCCTACCGGCCGGGCATGGGGAGTGGCCTCGTTCACACGGATGAACGATGTCCTACTTGAGGCCAGAATTTCCGCTGGATGGCCAGGGTGACAGTGCCCGAGATGATCATGCCGGCGATGTTCAGCGCGAGTTGCGCGACCGACCCGCCGACCTCCTCCCAATCACTGAGCGCCAGCGCCACGGCCACGTAGCCGGCGGCGGGGACCGTGGTGACCGAGATGAAGACGCCGATCAGGGCCGACGACTTGCCCGCCGTGATCGACAGCACCCCGGCGGCGCCCGCCAGTAGCGCCACGATGAACGACCAGCGGTCGGGCTTGACGATGAACTGGACCTCCTCGTTCACGCGCAGGTTGCTCAGGTCGATCCAGCCCATCCAGCGCGAGACCAGCGCGCAGGCGAACGTGATCGCGATCGCCACCGCGAACCCGACGACCAGGGTCTTGAGCGAGGTGATGATCAGCCGGCCCCGGCCGCGGAGCAGGCCGAAGCAGATGGCCGCGATGGCGCCGAACTCGGGGCCGAGCACCATCGCGCCGACGATCAGGATGGGTGAGTTCTGCAGGACGCCGATGCCCGCGAGCTGCGTGGCGATCGCGAGGAAGGCCAGGTACGCCCACGTGATGCGCGACTCGGCCTGCACCCTGTGGGCGAGCTCCGCCCAGATGACCGCGTCGTCGGGGTCGCCGGGAGCCTCCTCGACGGCGTCCGCGGCGACCTTGGACAGGGCCAGGTGCACCTGCTCGACGGCGATCGACCCCTCGTCCTGCACCCATTTGAGGCGGTCGATCACCTCGTTGGCCGCTTCGCGCGCGACGTCGCAGAGGATCAGATCGCCCTTCGGCTCGCGGGCCGCGCCGGGCAGTACGGCGACGTTGGTGACGCCCGTGCACTCGTCGAGCACGGACGTCACCTCCTCCGTACGGGTGGACGGGGTGATCAATCGCAGATGTAGCACTTGGTCATTCTTGTCGATTCGATGTTGATGGGCCGTTGACCCCCGTACGCGAGGGTCTCTCACATGAGGCAGACGTTCAGGTGTCACGAGGACGGCGAGGACTGCTGGTTCGCCGACATAGACGATCAGGGGTGCGCGGGGAGGTTCGCGACCTACCTGTTCGAGGAGGTGTTCAGGTACGGCGAAGCCGTACCCGCCTGACGGAGTGGTCGGCGCCCTTCTGCATGACCAGGCCGGCGCGGCCACGGGTGGGGGCGATGTTCTCGATCAGGTTGCGCTCGTTGATGTCGCGCCAGACATTGACCGCGAACTCCGTCGCCTCCTCGTAGGAGAGCTCGGCGATGTACTTGAAGTATGACTTGGGGTCCTCGAAGGCGGTGCGGCGGAGCTTGTGGAAGCGGTCGACGTACCAGGCCCGGATGTCTTCCACCTTGGCGTCGACGTAGATCGAGAAGTCGAAGTAGTCGTTGACCGCCAGGGAGGTGGGCGGAGCGGGCTGCAGCACGTTCAACCCCTCAATGATCAAGATATCCGGATTTTTCACTATCTGTTTGGCGCCGGGGACGATGTCGTATTCGAGGTGGCTGTAGACCGGGGCCTGCACCTCGGGCAGCCCGGCCTTGACCTCGGCGACGAACCTGACCAGCGCCCTGCGGTCGTAGCTCTCGGGGAAGCCCTTGCGATGCATGATCCCCTTGGACTCCAGCACCGCGTTGGGATAGAGGAAGCTGTCAGTGGTGAGCAGCTCCACGTGCGGATGCTCGGGCCAGCGGGCCAGCAGCGTGTGCAGCAGCCGCGCCGTCGTCGACTTCCCGACCGCGACACTGCCCGCGATGCCCAGGATGTACGGCACGCGCTGCCCGGGATGCCCGAGAAACGCGCTCAGCACGCTACTGCGTTGTTGGGACCCGGTGAAGTGGAGGTTCAGCAGCCGGGTCAGGGGGAGGTAGATGTCGGTGACCTCGGCGAGGTCGATGGGGTCGTCGACGCCACGCAGCTCTTCCAGCTCTTCCTCGGTGAGAGTCAAGGGCGTGTTCTTGCGGAGTTCGCTCCACTGCTCCCTGCTCAGTTCAACGTAGCCGTTGTTCACCTTGGCAGCGTATCGACGGCCGACAAACGCGCTCTCGACCGGGTGGCACTCTCTATCCACAGCCTGTGGATAAAGACATGGGATTACTTATGACCAGTTTGGGGTAAGGCGGTGGCCCGCGCCCGGGGATCTCACCAAACCGGGCATGCGGCTATTTGTCAGCGGCTACTGTTCGGAGACCTGACCTTCGGGAGGGCTTGTGGACCGTCGTCGCTTTCTGACCAGAGCAGGGCTGGCCGCCGCGGCCGGCATCACCGGGCCGTTCGCCGGAGTGGCCTGCGCGGGCGCCAGGGGCGGGGTCACACGGGCGACCGGCTACGGGCCGCTGAAGGCGGTACGCGACGCGCGTGACGGAAAGGTCAGGCTGCACCTGCCCGACGGGTTCAAATACCGCTCCTTCAGCCCGGCGGGCAGCAAATACTCCGACGGCTCCATCGTGCCGGGCAGGCACGACGGGATGGCCGCGTTCCGCGGGCCGCGCGACACCGCGATCCTGGTACGCAACCACGAGGTCAGCGGAGCGGTCGGCGCCTTCGGCGACAAGGACAAGGCCTACGATCCCGCGGCCGGCGGCGGCACCTCGACCCTCCACGTCACCCGCTACGGCGAGGTGCTCAAGAGCGCCCCGTCACTCAACGGCACCATGATGAACTGCTCGGGCGGTCCGATGCCCTGGAACGCCTGGGTGAGCTGCGAGGAGACCGTCAACGGCCCCGACGTGGCCAACGACTTCTCCGGCGGCGACAACAGCAAGCTGACCCGCAAGCACGGCTACATCTTCGAGGTGCCGGTGTCGGGCACCTCCAACGCCAAGCCGATCAAGGCCGCCGGGCGGTTCGCGCACGAGTCGGCCGCGTTCGACCCGCAGGCGGGGGCGCTCTACCTGACCGAGGACTGCTTCTCCTTCGCCTCCGGCTTCTATCGCTACACGCCGCCGAAGCACCCGCTCAAGGCCGGGCGGCTGCTGGACGGCGGCCGGCTGCAGATGCTCGCGATCAAGGGCTCGCCGCGCAAGGACCTGTCCAAGGGGCAGCGGCCCGGCGCGACGTACAACACGGTATGGGTGACCATCGACGACCCCGACCCCACCTTCACCGGCAAGCCGTCGAACGACGAGGCCGTCCAGGCCGTCGGCAAGCAGGGGCGGGCCGAGGGCGCGGCGATCTTCGCCCGGCTCGAAGGGGCCATCTACCACCAGGGCACCGTGTACTTCTGCTCCACCCAGGGCGGCGCCACCGCCGAGGGTGACACGCCGCCGTCCGGGTTCGGCAAGGGGCGCGGGCAGGTGTGGGCGTACGAGACGTGGACCGGGCGGCTCCGGCTGGTGTACGAGTCGCCGCGCTCGTCGGTGCTGGACCTGCCCGACAACGTGACGGCCAGCCCCCGTGGCACGCTGGTGCTCTGCGAGGACGGCGACGGCGACAACTTCCTGCGCGGCCTCACCAAGCAGGGCCAGATCTTCGACTTCTGCCGCCTGGAGCCGGTGGCGGGCGACCCCGGCGCGGAGTTCGCGGGCTCCACCTTCGGCCCCGGCGGTCACACCCTGTACGTCAACGTCCAGTCCAAAGAGGGCACCTCGTTCGCCATCTGGGGACCCTGGCAGCGGGGCTCGTTCTAGCTCGCCAGCTCCGCGACCGCCTCGGCCACTTGGTCCACCTCCTCTTCGGTGTTGTAGTAGTGCGGTGACAGGCGCAGGCACCAGTCGACGTCCTTGTCGCCGAAGTCGAACTGGGCGAACTCCCGGAAGCTGAGCGCCGAGTTGATCCCCTTCGCGTCCATGGCCGCCTTGAACGGCTCCGGTCGCCACCCCTCGATGGTGAAGGTGACGATGGCGCCCAGCTCGGGGCCCTTTTCGAGGACGCGTACCCCTGGAACGGCATCCAGTAGGACACGCAGCCGGGCGGCCAGCGCGGGCGAGCGGCGCGCGATGGCCTCGACGCCGACCTCGCGGGCGTAGCGGGCGGCGGCCGCGCAGCCCAGCACGGTCGCGTACGGGAACTCCCACTCCTCGAACCGCGCGGCGGACTCGGCGGGCTGGTAGTGGTCCGGCCCGGTCCAGCGGGCGCCGTGCATGTCGATGAACAGCGGCTCGTACCCCGCCTTCAGCACCCGGTCCGACACGTAGAGGAAGCCGGAGCCACGCGGCCCGCGCAGGAACTTCCGGCAGGTGGCGGTGAGCAGGTCGCAGCCGATCGCGGCCACGTCGATGGGGTACTGGCCGACCGACTGGCACGCGTCGACCATGTACAGCAGGTCCAGCTCGCGGCAGTGGCGGCCGATCTCGGCGACCGGCTGGACCAGCCCGGAGTTCGTGGGGATGTGAGTGGCGCTCACCAGCCGGGGCCGGTGCTCCCGCATGAGCGCGGCCATCGCCGCCACGTCCACGCCGCCCTCCGGCGCGTCCGGCGCGTGCACGACGCGCACGCCGAAGCGCTTGCGCAGGGACAGGAACGCGATCTGGTTGGAGATGAAGTCGTTGCGCGTGGTCAGGATGACGTCGTCGGCCTCGAACGGGATCGACGACAGGGCGGTGGCGAAGGCGTGGGTGGCGCTACCGGCGAACGCGATGTTTCGCGGAGCGCAGTTGATCAGGGCGGCGAGCTCCGCGTAGAACTCGCGGACCTGGACGGCGCGGGCCGCGGACGCCTCGTAGCCGCCGATCTGGGCTTCCAGTCGCAGGTGTTCGAGCATCGTGGCCAGCACCGGAGCGGCCAGCAGCCCGCATCCGGCGTTGTTGAGGTGCACGACCCGCTCGCACCCGGGGGTGTCGGCCCGCAGGCTCTTGACGTCGAGTAGCGATCCCGAGTCGGAGGCGAAAGCGCTATTATCCAGTCTCATGTCGGATAGTAGCAGTTCGGCGGAACTGGCAGTGCGGCTGCGTGCCTTGCTGTCCGGCATGGCGCCGGGCGACCGCCTGCCCAGCAGCCGTGACCTGGTCCAGCGCTACCGGGTGGGTCCCGTCACCGTGTCGCAGGCCATCGCCGCGCTGGCCGCCGAGGGCGCGGTGATCACTCGTCCGGGGAGCGGCACGTTCGTGGCGCCGCGCGCCAGAGCGGGCGCCGAGATCGCCGACACCGCCTGGCAGACGGTCGCGCTCACCGACCGGGCCGTGGACACCCGCTCGCTGACCGACGCCCTCGGCCCGCCGCTCGCCGGGACGATCATGCTGGACGGCGGCTACCTGCATCGATCGCTGCAGCCGACGCGGGCCCTGACCGCGGCGCTGGGCCGCGCGGCCCGCCGTCCCGACGCCTGGGACCGGGCACCCGCGATCGGCCTGTCACCGCTGCGCGCCGTGTTCGCCACCATGGCCGGCGGCGGTGTCACACCGGAGGACGTGCTGATCACCGCGGGCGGGCAGAGCGCGCTGTCGATGGCGTTCCGGGCCATCGCGGGACCCGGCAACCCGGTCCTGGTGGAGTCGCCCACCTATCCCGGCGCCATGGCCGCCGCCCGCGCGGCCGGGCTCAGCCCGGTGCCGGTGCCCATGGACGCCGACGGGCTGCGGCCGGACCTGCTGGCCGAGGCGTTCGAGCTGACCCGCGCGCGGCTGCTGTACTGCCAGCCGGTCCATCACAATCCGACCGGCGCGGTGCTGGCGCCCGAACGCCGCCGCCAGGTCGTCGAGGTGGCCAGGGCGGCGGGCGCGTTCGTGATCGAGGACGACTTCGCCCGGCACCTGGGCCACGGCGGGCCCATGCCGCCGCCGCTGGTGGCCGGCGACCGCGACGGCACCGTCGTCTACCTGACCTCGCTCACCAAGCCGGCCGCGCCGAGCCTGCGCATCGGGGCGCTGGTGGCGCGCGGTCCGGTGATGGCGCGGCTGCGGGCGGTCCGCCTGGTCGACGACTTCTTCGTCACCCGCCCGCTCCAGGAGGCCGCGCTGGAGCTGGTCAGCTCGCCGTCCTGGGAACGGCACCTGCGTACGCTGGCCACGGCCCTGCGCGACCGGCGCGCGGAACTGGCCGCCGCCATCGCGCGCGAGCTGCCCGGCTGGAGCGTCGCGCGGCAGCCCGCCGGCGGGCTGCACCTGTGGGCGCGGCTCCCCGACGGGCTGAGCGACACAGCGGTGGCCGCCGCCGCCCGGCAGCTCGGGGTCGCGGTCAGCGCGGGCAGCCGCTACTTCGCCACCGAGGTGCCCGCCGCGTGGCTGCGCCTCGGGTTCGCCGCCACGGCGGACGCCGCCGAGCTGGTCGAGGGGGTACGGCGGCTGGCCCGCGTCTGAGACCGATCCCGCGTACGGTGGCCGGCGCGGCTGGGACCGACCCCGCTACGGCGGAGATCCGTTGGCTGAGACCCCCTGATTGAAGCCGCCCAGGACGTTGTTGATACTCGAAGAGGACACTCGCGACAGGAGGGCTCCTCGTGCTGTACATCTTCGGCTTCGAGCGGATCGGCGTAGCCGTGAGCGATCTCTACTTCGTCGACCCCAATCCGATGAAGGGCCAGGAGGGCGCCGAGCACGGCGTCCGCCTCGAAGTGCGGATGCTCGAACCAGGGCAGCTGAAGGGTTCCATCTATTCGGCGCGGCCCATCAACCTCGACCGGCCCATCTGGCGCGTCGACCTGCTGGAATCGGTCGACGGCAGCCCCGGCAGCTTCGATCGCACCCACCACCATCCGGCCTTCACCGAGTGGAACCCGGGCCCGCGCGTCTTCGACAGGGAGCTGTCGAGCGATCCCCTGCAGTGGCTGGCGGGCAAGCTGGCGGACCTGGACGCCGTGCTGGAAAGGGCGGGGGTGGAGCGCGACGAGTCGATCGCCGCGGACGTGGCCGAGCTGCGCCTGTGCGTCCCCGAGATCGTCGAGACCGTCAGCCGCCTGCTCACCAGGGTGGCGAAGGGTGAGCTCGGCAGGGCGCCCGGTGACGGGCCGACCGACAGCGTGCGGGCCAGCTGGCTGTAGGAGCGCGCCCGGTTAACCTGAGGGGATGATCCTGGGCATCGGCGTGGACGTGGTCGACATCGCGCGGTTCGAGTCGGCGCTGGAACGCACGCCGGGGCTGCGCGAGCGGCTGTTCACCGAGGTCGAACGGCCGCTCGCCGTGCACTCGCTGGCGGCCAGGTTCGCCGCCAAGGAGGCCGTCGCCAAGGCGCTCGGCGCGCCGAAGGGGCTCGGGCACCTGGAGGCCGAGGTGCGCTGCGACGAGAGCGGCAAGCCCGAGCTGCGCGTCACCGGCAAGGCCGCCGAGGTCGCCTACGGCCTGGGCGTCAAGCGCTGGCACATCTCGCTCAGCCATGACGCCGGTGTGGCGATGGCCTACGTGATCGCGGAGGGATAGCTTCAGATCATGCGTACCGCCTACACCGCCGACCAGATCAGGACCGCCGAGCGCGCGCTGATGGCGCGGCTGCCCGACGGCACGCTCATGGACCGCGCCGCCACCGGGCTCGCCGCCGTCTGCGCCGGCCTTCTCGGCAAGGTGTACGGCACGCGCGTGCTGCTGCTCATCGGCAGCGGCGACAACGGCGGCGACGCCCTGTACGCCGGGGCCCGCCTGGCCGCTCGTGGTGCCCGGGTCGAGGCCGTCCTGGCGGGCTCCAAGACCCATGAGGCGGGACTGGAGGCGTTCCGCCGGGCGGGCGGCACGATCGCCGGGCCCGACGCCGTCGACCGGGCCGAGCTGATCGTCGACGGGCTGGTGGGGATCGGCGCGACCGGGGCGTTGCGGGAGCCGTACGCGGGGTTGGCCGAGGCGGCCAACGCCGCGCCCGGCCTGGCCGTCGCGGTGGACGTGCCCAGCGGCGTCGACGCGAGCACCGGTCAGGTGGACGGGACGGCCATCGCGGCGCAGGTGACCGTGACCATGGGCGCGCCCAAGACCGGGCTGCTCGTCGATCCGGGCGCGGGCAACGTGGGCGAGATCGAGCTGATCGACATCGGGCTCGGCCCCTACCTGCCCGACCCCGACGTTGTGGCGTTCACCCACTGCGACGTCGACGGCCGGTTGAAGCAGCCGATGGGCGAGTCCGACAAATACCGCAGGGGCGTTCTGGGCGTAGCGGCGGGCAGCGACCGCTACACGGGCGCCGCCGTGCTCGCCGTGGGCGGCGCGCTGCGCGCGGGCGCGGGGATGGTGCGTTACGTGGGGCCGAGTGAGCCGGTGACCCAGGTACGCACCCACTGGCCCGAAGCGGTCATCACCGAGCTGGGCGAGCCGTCGATCGACGAGGTCGGGCGGGTGCAGGCATGGGTTCTGGGGCCCGGTCTCGGCACCGGCGACTGGGCGCACGAGCTGGCCGCCAGGGTGCTCGCCAGTGACGTGCCCGTCCTGGTCGACGCCGACGCCCTGACGCTGGTCGCCCGTGACCGGGCGCTGCTCCGGCGTACCGCCCCGGTGCTGATCACGCCGCACGCGGGCGAGCTGTCGCGGCTGCTGGAGGTGGACCGCGCGGCGATCGAGGCGGGCCGGCTCCGGTACGCCCGCCAGGCGGCGGCGGAGCTGGGCGTGACCGTCCTGCTCAAGGGCTCGACCACGGTCGTGGCCGAGCAGGGCCGGCCGGTACGGGTCAATCCGACCGGCACGGCCTGGCTGGCCACGGGCGGCACGGGGGATGTGCTGTCCGGGGTGTCCGGCGCGCTGCTCGCCCAGGGGCTCGACTGCTTCGACGCGGGCTCGTGCGGGGCGTACCTGCACGGGCTGGCCGGCCGGATCGCGGCCGAGGACGCCCCCCTGACGGCCGCGGACGTGGCCTCGGCGGTTCCGGCGGCGATCCGTGCGTTGCGCGGCTCTCCGAGGTGAGGACCGACCTCGACAGGGGTGATTCGCGCTCGACCACGTGAGCGAGCTGCCAGACTGGAGGGATGACATCCCCGATGGCGACGCCCGCGGAGGCGCGGGTCGATCTGGCCGCGATCAGGCACAACGTGGCGCTGCTCAAGGAGCGCGCGGGCGGCGCCGAAGTGCTGGGAGCCGTCAAGGCCGACGCCTACGGGCACGGGCTCGTACCGACCTCCGAGGCCGTGCTGGGGGGTGGCGCGAGCAGGCTCGGCACCGCCTTCATCCGTGAGGCGCTCGCGCTGCGCGCCGGTGGCATCACCGCGCCGCTGCTGGCGTGGATCATCACCCCCGGAGAGCCGCTGGACGAGGCGCTCGAAGCCGAGATCGAGCTGTCGGCGGCCGACGTGCCGGTGCTCGACGAGATCGCCGCCGCGGCGCGGCGCACCGGGCGCACCGCCAGGACGCACCTGGAGGCCGACACCGGCATGAGCAGGGGCGGCGCCCCGCTCGCCGCCTGGCCGGAGTTGCTGGCCAGGGCGCTCGCCCTCCAGGCCGAGGGCGCGATCGAGATCGTCGGTTTGTGGTCCCACTTCGCCTGCGCGGACGTGCCGGGGCATGGCTCGATCGACCGGCAGATCGAGGCCTTCGAGGCGGCGCTCAAGCAGGCCGAGCAGGCCGGCGCGGCCGGGTCCCACGTCATCAGGCATCTGGCCAACTCCGCCGCGATCCTGACGCTGCCGCGCACCCACTACGACATGGTCCGGCCCGGCATCGCCATGTACGGGCTCAGCCCGGTCCCCGAGCTGGGCGACTTCGGGCTGCGACCGGCGATGACGCTCGTGGCGCGGATCGCTCTGGCCAAGCGGGTGCCGGAGGGCTCGGGAGTGTCCTATGGGCACCTTTATGTCACGAGTTCCGAGACCACGCTTGGCCTGGTGCCGCTCGGGTACGCCGACGGGATCCTCCGGCACGCGACGGGGCGGGCAGAGGTTCTGGCGGGTGGTCGCCGAAGGGCGATAGCCGGCCGGGTGTGCATGGACCAGTTCATGATCGACATGGGCGACGAGCCGCTCGCCGCAGGCGACGAGGTCATCCTGTTCGGGCCTGGTGGGAGGGGTGAGCCGACCGCTCAGGAGTGGGCGGATAACCTCGGCACGATAACGCATGAGATCGTGACCAGGATCGGTTCGCGGGTGCCGCGGGTGTATAGGGGATCAGGGACATGACGACGACAACACGGCGGAAGGTCGGGATCGCCGGCGCCATCGTCGGTGCCGCTTCGGCCGGTGTGGCGGCGGCGGCGCTGGCCAAGCGCTACGCGGTGGGCCGCATGAGGCTGCGCCCCGACGCCGAGGCGAGCGAGCCGTTCGGCGAGCTGCGCGGCAGGGACCTCACGCTGGTCACCTCCGACAACACGGCCTTGCACGTCGAGATCGACGGGCCCGAGGACGCGCCGCTGACCATCGTGTTCTGCCACGGCTACTGCCTCAGCCTGGAGTCGTGGCACTACCAGCGCCGCGACCTGCGCGACAACCACCGCATGGTGCTGTGGGACCAGCGCTCGCACGGCCGCTCGCAGCGCGCCACCGCCGAGGACTGCACGATCGACCGGCTGGGCGACGACCTGGCCGAGGTGATCGAACGCTTCGTGCCCGGCCCGTGCGTGCTGGTCGGCCACTCCATGGGCGGCATGACGATCATGGCGCTGGCCGACCGCCATCCCGAGCTGTTCGGTGACAAGATCCGCGCGGTGTCCCTCATCGCCACCTCGGCGGGCAAGCTGGCCGAGCTCACGCTGGGCCTGCCGGCGCTGCTGTCCAAGGCCGTGCACAAGGTCGCCCCGTCGACGATCTCGCTGCTGGGCCGGCGGGGCTCGTTCGTCGACAAGACCCGCAGCGCGGGCAGCGACATCGCGTTCCTGATGACCCGCTACATGGGCTTCGGCGACTCCAAGAACGTCAGCCCCACCCTGGTCGACTTCGCCGAGACGATGATCAGGGCGACGCCGACCGAGGTGTTCGCCAACTTCTACCCCGCGCTGATGAACCACGACAAACTGGCCGCCCTCGACGTGCTCGACCCGGTCCCGACCGCGATCCTGGTCGGCGACAAGGACTGGCTCACCCCGCCCGAGCACAGCAAGGCGATCGCCGCCGCGCTGCCCAACGCCCAGCTCACCGAGGTGCCCGACACCTCGCACCTGATCCAGCTGGAGCGCCCGGGTGTGGTCAACGACGCGCTGCGCGACCTGATCAAGCGAGTGGAGTTGTAGTGGCCGAAAGGCTTCCGACCGCCGAGGACATGCGCGCCTACGGCGCCCGGCTGGCCGCCGGGCTCCGGGCGGGCGACCTGCTGATCCTGTCCGGCCCGCTCGGCGCGGGCAAGACCACCCTCGTACAGGGCATCGCCGAAGGGCTCAAGGTACGCGGCCCGATCACCTCGCCCACGTTCGTGATCGCCAGGGTGCACCCGTCGCTGCGCCAGGGGCCGCCGCTCGTCCACGCCGACGCCTACCGGCTGGGCGGTGACCTGGAGGTCGACGACCTCGACCTCGACGCCTCGCTGGAGGAGTCGGTGACTGTCGTGGAGTGGGGCGAGGGACTGGTCGAGGGGCTGTCCGACGACCGCCTGGAGATCCACATCGACCGCGAGGGCGGAGACGACGCCCGCCTGGTGACGCTGCGCGGCGTCGGTGCGCGATGGGCCGACACGCCGTCCGAACCTGCGGAAAAGTAAAATCCGCCCTGTCTTCCGGCAAAGCTGCCACCCTTGACGTACCTCACCATCGATAGAAAACATGATCATTGGTAAGGGATTCGCCCAGAAATTCTGGGTATCAGGAGGGGCGGCGTCCACTTTTTTGGTGGATGCTTGGTGCAGGACGGCGCGGAGTGGGGTGCGGCGGTGCTCAGGGTCAGGCGAGTCGCGTACGCGGGAGCCATCGTCATGATCGGTGCGGTCGGCTGCTCGGCCTCCGCGCAGACCTCATCGACACCCACACCCTCGGCCTCGGCCACCGGGTCCGTCAGCGCCACACCGACCGCCACCGTGAGCAGGAAACCCATCCTGGTCGAGCTCAGCCCCGCCAAGGTCACCGCGGGTGAGACCTCGAAGGTGTGGATCTTAGCCAATTGCCCCGTCCCCAGCGGCGGCCCCGCGCACACCGGCACCGCCACGTCCAAGGCGTTCATCAACGGCGTGTCGCTGACCACCGCGCCGACGTCCTCGACGGCCACGCCCGCCCCGACCGGCACCGCGGCCGGCAACCCGTGGGTACGCGGCGAGGCGCAGGTGTCGGGCACGGTCAAGCGCGGCAACTACCCGGTCGAGGTCAAGTGCGACGGCACCAACGACACCGGCAAGGCCACCCTGCGCGTCGTCAGCGCGACCGCTGACACCTCCGACGACAGCTCCACCAAGGCGCCCACGAAGGCGCCCAGAGCGGGCGGCGGCGGCACTTTCGGCAAGGACGTGGACGAGGGTTCGGGGATGCCGGTCGGCGGCGTACTGGTCGGCGCGGCCGTGCTGGCGGCGGCCGGGCTGCTGATCAAGCGCCGCGTCCGGGGCTAGCCGATGGCCCGCCCTGGACGGGTGGTCATCGCGGGCGCCGTCACCGGTCTGGTGCTGGTCGCGTTCGGCAGGTCCTATCAGGCGACCACCAAGTCGGCCGGCTCCGTCGTGCCCGAGAGCATCGACATCCCGTCGATCGAGGTCGAGGCGCCGCTGATGAAACTCGGTCTGAGCAAGGACGGCGAGGTCGAGCTGCCGCCGTACGAGAAGCCCAAGATGGCCGGCTGGTACACCGGCAGCGCGGTGCCCGGCGACAAGGGCGCCTCGGTGATCATCGGCCACGTCGACACCAAGACGGCCCCAGCGGTGTTCTTCAAGCTCAGGCAGGTACGCAAGGGCGAGATCGTCAAGGTCGAGCGGAGTGACGGCAAGGTCGTCAAGTACAAGGTCGACTCGGTCGAGCAGGTGTCGAAGGAGCACTTCCCGGCCAAGCGGGTGTACATCGAGGACGGCCTCAAGCTGGTGACCTGCGGCGGCAAGTTCGACTACGCCAAGGGCGAATACGTCGACAACATCATCGTCTACGCTTCCAGAGCGTGAGCGAGCAGACCGATCCGCCCGCGTCGGGCACGCGCGTTCCCTGGCCGGAGGTGCATCCGGCGGCCCGCGCCGCCGTCGAGGAGTTCCTCGGCGCCCCCGTTGCCGAGGCCGTGACGCAGACGGGCGGGTTCTCGCCCGCGGCGGCCGTACGACTGCGCGCCGCGAACGGCCGCCGCGTCTTCGTCAAGGCCGTCGGCCCGGAGCCGAACCCCGACAGTGTCCGCCTCTACCAGGCCGAAGCCAAGATCGCCGCTGCCCTTCCCGAGTCCGTGCCCGCGCCACGGTTACTGATCTCTTTCGAGGTCGAGGGCTGGGTGGTGCTGGTCTTCGAGGACATCGAGGGCCGCCACCCTGAGCTGCCCTGGCGCCGCGCCGAGCTCGACCGGGTGATGGAGGCCGTACGGCGTATGTCGGCCGCGCTCACGCCTGCCCCGATCGAGGCGCCGCCGGTCGGGGAGGTGCTCGGCGAGGCGTTCCGAGGCTGGCGCAGGCTGCTCGAGGAGGACACCACCGGCCTCGATCCGTGGGCGCTGCGCCACCTCGGCGCCCTGGCCGAGCTGGAGTCCGGCTGGGTCGCGGCCGCCGCCGGCGACACGCTGCTCCACGCCGACCTGCGGGCCGACAACGTGCTGCTCACCGAGGAGCGCGTCTACGTGGTCGACTGGCCGTGGGCCTGCGTCGGCGCGGCCTGGTACGACACCCTGGGCATGCTGCCCTCGGTCGCCATGCAAGGTGGCCCGCCACCGCAGGAACTCTTCCCCAACCCCGATCCCGCCGCCACGGTGGTGATCGCCGCGTTCACCGGCTACCTGGTACGGCAGGGCCGGCAGCCGCCGCCACCCGGCCTGCCCACCGTCAGGGCCTTCCAGCGGGCGCAGGGCGTCGTGGCGCTCGACTGGCTGAAAGAGCGCACCGGCTGGGAGTGACCCGCTCGACTGGCTGAAACAGCGCATCGGCTGGGCGTGACCCGGCGGGCGGGTAGGCTAAACAGTCGTGCTGGTCCTGGCCTTTGATACCGCGACGCCCGCTGTGACGGCCGCGCTCCACGACGGGCGGAGCGTGCTCGCCGAGTCGACGACGATCGACGCCCGGCGACACGGTGAGCTGCTCATCCCCACCATCGAGACCGTGCTGCGCGAGGCGGGTGCGGCCCTGTCCGAGGTCACCGCCGTCGTGGCGGGCAGCGGACCGGGCCCCTACACCGGGTTGCGCGTCGGGCTGATGACCGCGCAGGGGCTCGCCACCACGCTGGCCGTCCCCGCGTACGGCATCTGCACCCTCGACGCCGTCGCCTACGGCAGCGGGCTCGCCGAGCCGTTCCTGGTCGCCACCGACGCGCGGCGCAAGGAGGTGTTCTGGGCCCGCTACTCCGACGCGCGCACCCGGCTGGACGGGCCGTTCGTCGACCGGCCCGCCGAGGTGCCGGTGGAGGGCCTGCCCGTGGTGGGTGCCGGTGCCGGGCTCTACCCCGACGTCCTGGGGCGATCCGACGCTCCGCCGTACCCCTATGCCGGATTCCTGGCCGCCCTGGCGGCCGAGCGCATCGCGGCGGGAGAGCCGCTCGGCCCGCCACGCCCGATCTACCTGCGGCGGCCCGACGCGGTGGTGCCCGGCGCCCCCAAGAGGGTGACGGCGTGAAACCCCGTCAGGTGGACGTACGGCTCCGGCAGATGACCGAGGCCGACCTGCCCGCGGTCATGGCGATCGAGCGTGACACCTTCCCGCTCGATGCTTGGAGCGAGGCCATGCTCCGCGGCGAGCTGGCCGACCAGCCGCGGACCAGGCACTACGTGGTGGCCCTCGTCGACCAGGAGATCGTCGGCTACGCGGGCCTGGCCGCCGCGGCCGACCAGGCCGACGTCCAGACCATCGCGGTCGTCCAACCGCACCAGGGCACCGGCGTCGGCGGCGCGATGCTGGCGGAGCTGCTGGCCGAGGCCGGTCGGCGCGCGGTGCGGGAGATCTTCCTGGAAGTACGGGCCGACAACCCGCAGGCGCGGGGGGTCTACGAGCACTTCGAGTTCGAGGTGATCGGCCGGCGCCGCCGCTACTACGACGACGGCACCGACGCGATCATGATGAGAAGGAAGCTGGATGGCTGACGCACCCCTGGTTCTCGGCATCGAGACGTCCTGCGACGAGACCGGCATCGGCATCGTCAGGGGCCACACGCTGCTGGCCAACACCATCGCCTCCAGCATGGAGGAGCACGCCAGGTTCGGCGGCGTCGTGCCGGAGGTCGCCTCGCGCGCCCACCTGGAGGCGATGACGCCGACGGTGGAGGCCGCGCTGGCGCAGGCCGGGCTGAAGTTCTCCGACATCGACGCGATAGCCGTCACGGCCGGTCCCGGGCTGGCCGGGGCGCTGCTCGTCGGCGTCGCCGCGGCCAAGTCCTACTCGCTCGGCCTCGGTGTGCCCCTCTACGGCGTCAACCACCTGGCCGCCCACGTCGCCGTCGACCAGCTCGAACACGGCCCGCTGCCCAAGCCGTGCATCGCCCTGCTGGTCTCGGGCGGCCACTCGTCGCTGCTGCTCGTGCCCGACGTGGCCGAAGACGTGATCTCGCTCGGCTCCACCGTCGACGACGCGGCCGGGGAGGCGTTCGACAAGGTGGCGCGGGTGCTGGGCCTGCCGTTCCCCGGCGGCCCGCACATCGACAGGGCCGCCACCTCCGGCTCTGGCACCGCCGTCGCCTTCCCCCGGGGCAAGATCGACGACGGCACGCTCGACTTCTCCTTCTCCGGGCTGAAGACCGCCGTGGCGCGCTGGGTGGAGGCCCGCGAGTCGGCCGGCGAGTCCATTCACGTACCCGACGTGGCGGCCTCCTTCCAGGAGGCCGTGGTCGACGTGCTGACCCGCAAGGCGCTCCAGGCGTGCCGCAAGTACGAGGTGCGTGACCTGCTGATCGGCGGGGGCGTCGCGGCCAACTCCCGGCTGCGCGCCCTGGCCCAGGAGCGGTGCGACGCGGCGGGCGTACGCCTGCGCGTGCCCCGGCCCGGGCTGTGCACCGACAACGGCGCCATGGTCGCCGCCCTGGGCTCCGACCTGGTCGCGGCGGGCATCACCCCGTCGACGCTGGACATCCCCGCCGACTCGTCGATGCCGATCACGACTGTTCACGTTTGAGTCCCGCGCGATAGGTGGGGTAGGCGGGGGTCCAGCCGAGTTCCTGCTTCGCGCGGTCACTGGACAGCCGGATGCGCACGCCGGTCATGAAGGCGTGGATGTACGGCGTCGGCCGCAGCAGCCAGCCGGGCACCCGAAGCGGCGCGGGCGCGCTCGCCGCCTCGGCCAGCGCCCGGACATACGCGTCGAAGCTCACCGGCTCGTCGTCCGCGACGTTGTACGCCCGCCCGGCCCCGCCCCGGTCCAGCGCGGCGACGGCGGCCGAGGCGGCGTCGTGGACGTGCACGAGCGAGAGGACGCTGGCCGGGTGGACCTCCGGCAGCATCCGCCGCCGCGCCATGGCCATCATCTTCCGCGTCGTCACCTCGGGGCCGTAGAACAGGCCGTAGCGCAGGGAGACGCCGTCGATGCCCGGCGTGTTGAACACCTGCTCCTCGTTGGCCCGAATCGTCCTCATGTGCACGCCGAAGGGGCCCCTGGCGGGCTCGGCGAACGGCCGGTCCTCGGTCACCGGCGCCGGGCCGTGGTCGCGGTAGCCGTACCCGAGGAAGAACGACTGCGTGACGAAGCGGTGCGCGCCGACCTCCTTGGCGGCCGCGATCAGGTTGGCCGTGCCCCGCTCGCGCAGCGCGCCCGTCGGATACAGCTGGCGGTGGAACAGCGGCAGGCCGGTGATCGCCGTGGCCTGGTGCATCACCGCGTCGGCCTGGTGACCCTTCACCGCGGCGAGCAGGGCGTCGCGGTCCATCATGTCCGCGACCAGGCCCGTCGCGCCCGCCTCCGCCAGTTTGACGGCACCGCGCTCGGAACGGGTGAGGCCGAGCACCTCATGGCCCGCGGCGAGCAGTTGGGGGATCAGCTCGGTGCCGACGGTGCCGGTGGCTCCTGCCAGAAGTACCTTCATGCCTGATCTGCCTCCTTGTCGGGTGGTGGTGTCCTCGTGCAACGGATGCGTGGCGGGGTGCCGGATGTGACATGCCGAGCTGCCATCTGGCCCGCTGGCCCCTTACGCATGTGGGCCAGGTGCCCGTCGCGCGTCTGGTCCACGTGCCCGTTACGGTGGGCCGAAACCGTCTCCCGGAGATCGCCGGGAGGTCTGGAGGAGGCCGTGGCCGATGCTGAGGCGGTGTTCGGGGAGCACCGGAGTCTGCTGTTCACCCTGGCCTACGACATGCTCGGCAGCGTGGCCGACGCCGAGGACGTCGTGCAGGACACCTGGCTGCGCTGGGCCGGTGTCGACCTGGCCCAGGTGGGCAATCCGCGGGCCTACCTGATCCGCATCGCCGTCCGGCGGTCCCTGGAGCGGCTGCGCGGCCTGCGCGGCGCCAGAGAGGACTACACCGGCCCGTGGCTGCCCGAGCCACTGGTGACCGCCGACTACCCGGTGACGGCCGCTGAGAACGTCACCACGGGCCTGCTGGTCGTACTGGAGACGCTGTCGCCTCTGGAACGGGCGGCGTTCGTGCTGCGGGAGGCGTTCGGGTTCGAGCACGCCGAGATCGGCCGCATCCTCGACCGCACACCGGCGGCGGCGCGCCAGCTCGCCCGCCGGGCCCGCGAACACGTCCGCTCCCGCCGCCCGCGCTACCCGGCCGACCCCCGGGTGGCGCGCGAGGTGGCGGAGCGCTTCGTCGCGGCGATGGCGGGCGGCAGCCTCGCCGACCTGCTGGCCGTGCTGTCGCCGGACGTCACCATGTGGAACGACGGCGGTGGCCGCGTGCACGCCTCACTACGCCCGATTCACGGCTCGGACCGGGTGTCCCGCGTACTCATGGGAATCGGGCCCAGGTACGTGGACCTGGACCTCCTCTGGACGGCTGGGCCGACGTTCCTGCTGCTGGCCGGGGGCCAGGTGCGGGTCGCGCTCACCGTGGAACCGGACGAGACGGGCACACGGGTGGGCGGGCTCTACGCGCTGGTCAACCCGGACAAGCTTGCACATGTGCGTCGACCTGCTCGCGTTCACGACCGGCCATGAGGTCGCGCGCCATGGCTGCGCCGGACGGGTGGCTCAGTCTTTTCTCGTGGGGCGGAGGAGGGCTTCGGCGAGGGCGAGCATGGTCTCCTCCAGGGCGCCCAGACGCCTGGTGAGGTCGGTGGTGGCGGGCTCGACGATGTCGGTCACCGTCTGGGTGAGCTCGGTGCGGTCGGGGCGCGCCGCGACCAGCTCCGTGAGCACCGCCGCGGCGGCGGCCAGGCGCTCGCCCTGGTGGGTGGTCTGGGAGTCGAGGAGCTCGCCCACCCGCTCGCCGATGCTGAGCGTCGCGGGCAACTGGCCTATGCGCTGGTTGACGGCCTCGATCCGGTCGTCGACGGCTTCGAGGTGCTCGCCGGCCTGGTCGGCGCGTTGGGCGAGGCCGGTCAGGTGGGTCTCCACGCCGTTGAGCTGGGTGCCGAGACCGTCGAAGCGGGTGGTCACCCGCTCCTCCACCTCGCCCAGGCGTTCGTCGAGCGTGTCCATGCCGTTGTCGAGCTGGTTGAAGCGGCCCTCGTTGCGGGTGGCGGAGTCGATGAGGTGGCGGTCGGCCGAGGCCAGGCGTTCGTCGAGCCGGATGAAGTGGCCGTCGACACGACCGTCGAGCGTGTCGAAGCGGTTGTCGTGGCGGGACAGGTGGCCGTTCACGGTGGTCAGATGTCCGCTGACCGTGGTCAGGTTGCCGTTGACCGTGGTCAGGTGCTCGTCGACGTCGCCGAGCCGGCTGTCGAGGGCGCCGTGGACGTCGAGGAGCTTGCCATCGACGCCGTCGAGGCGCCCGGCCACACGCTGCTCGCTCTCGTCGAGGCGGCCCACCAGACGCTGCTCGGTCTGGTCGAGACGGCTTGCCGCGCTCTGGCGGGTGTCGTCCAGGTGTTCGGTCAGGGTCTGCCCGGTTTCGTGGAGCCGGGCGGTCAGCGCCTGCTCGGCCTCGTCCAGGCGGTCGGCCAGGCTCTGCTCGGACTCGCCCAGACGGGCGGTGAGCCCCTTTTCTGCTCGGTCGAGGTGCGTGGTCAGGCTCTGCTCGGTCCTGTCCAGGCGGCCGGTGAGCCGCTGGTCCAGGTCGGTCAGTAGGTCCTCGGTCTCGCCCAGGCGTACGGAGAGGCGCTGCTCGGTGCCGTCCACCTGGGCGACGAGCCGGTCCGTGGCCGCGGTGAGCTTGCCGCCGAGTTGGTGGGCGGCGGCGGTGAGCCTGCTGTCGAGCTGGTCGGTGGCCGCGTCGAGCTTGCCGTCCAGCTGCTCGGCCAGTTGCTCGGTGGTGGTGATGAGCTTGCTGTCGAGCTGCTCGGCGTTGGCGGCGAGCTTGCCGTCGAAGCTGTCGGGCAGCTCCGTCAGTGCGCCTTCGATGCGGTCCGTACGGGCGGTCAGCTCGGCGAGCGACTTGTCGATGCGGCTGAAGCGGCCGGCGGCGGCCTCCATGCCCGTGTTGAGGTGACCCAGCCTGACGCCCAGGTCGCTCATCCGCTTGGTGATGCCCTCCGTGAAGTCGAGGACCGCCTGCAGCTTCTTGAGCACCTCGTCCACGTTGTCGCCGACGGTGCCGACCTCGGCCCAGAGCCCCGGCAACTCCGCCACCGGCGCGACCCGCTGGTGAACCGACTCCACATGCGCGTCAACGGTGCCCACCTGCTCGCCGACGGCGTCGACGTGGTCGCGTACCGCCTCGACATGCTGGGCCAGGCCCTCCGCCCACATCGGCGGCTTGGCCGCGATGTCGTCAAGTCGACCGCTCACCGTCTCGAGCGTGCCGCTCAGACCCCCCAGCTCCCGCTCGCGAACCTCCCTGAGCAGCCACTCCATACCCTCAAGGCGCTGGCGGATCTCGTCGAGGACGGCCCCCTGGGTCCGCTGCTCGTAGACGTGGTCCTGAGACGCACGCGCGAGCAGGTCCCGCATCCTTTCGGAGATGGCGGAATCGCCGCCTGCCTGTAGAAGGGTGGTGTGGTTGGCGTGATCCACCGAAAGGCTCCTTCGCTCGCCGACGGTCTGCCGCGCAGCGGTGGGACAGGTCCGGTTTGCAGATGAAACGAGAACGCGGCTAACCGCCAAAGGGGGAGGACTCCCGCGTGCTCACCTTAGCCGCTCGATCAAGGTCCGTCAGGAGCGAAGTAAAAGATCGGGGTTGACCCGAGAACGCCCTAGTTTGTCATTTGCGCAGGTGGGGCTGGGTGACAAATCAGGACGGAAGGCTTATCCATGATGCGGGTAAGTATGATTACCGAAGATTTGTCACCCGAAAGTCGCAGCTCATTTCTGAGCCGCTCGATGTCGACCGCTGAGGCTCGCTTCTTGATGACGACATTTCCGACTTGCCGCTCGCGGAGGGTGGCGCGGAGGCGCTTCAGCGAGAACGGCAGCACTTCTTCCACCGTGTAACGCGCGGCCCATGGGGTGTCGAGCGGCTCGTCGCCGGTGATGTAGGCGATCATCGGGTCGGGGAGGCGGCCGCCGACCATCTCGGCGATCTCCCCGACGAGGTGCGCGCGGATCGCGGCCCCGTCGGGTTCGTACACGAAGCGACCGACGGGGCCGGTCGGTGCCTCGGCCCCGCGGGCGACGAGCGTCTCGCCGCCGGGCAGCAACGTCGCCCGCCGCACCGGCCCCTCGCCGCGCACCGGCTCCTCGCCTCGCGTCGGCTCCTCGCCTTGTGTCGGCCCTTCGGCTCGCACCGCCCCCTCGGCGGGGCCGGTCCAGATGGCCGCCTCCTTCACCTCGCCCTTGTACGAAACCCACTCGGCTTCGGCCTCGCCAGGGATGAACTCGTACGGGATGCCAGGAGCCACCTTCAAGCAGGCCCGCCGAGCCCTGGCGACCAGGTCGAGCACGACCGGCCACGGCGGCGAGTAGGCCATGGGGTCGAACGTCCTGCCCCGGCTCGTCCGGCGGGCGGGGTCGGCGAACAGCCAGTCGTAGTCCTCCGGCGAGACCGTCGCGGCGTCCGCCTCGCGTACGGTGACCCGATCCGCGAGCCCGAGCGCCTCCGCGTTGGCCCGGGCGACGGCGACGGTCAGCGGGTCGAGGTCCACGGCGTCCACGACGCAACCGGCGCGGGCCAGCGCGAGAAAGTCGCCGCCGATGCCGCAGCAGACGTCCACGACCCGCGTCCCACCGGCGGGTCCGGCCAGGCGGCGGGCCCGGTGGGCGCCGACCTCGGCTCGGGTGGCCTGCTCCAGACCGTGCGGAGTGAAGTACATGAGTGCCGCGTCGGCGCCGAACTTGGCCTTGGCGCGCTCGCGCAGCGCCGCCTGGGTGAGCGCGGCCGAAGTGAGGCCGGCGTCGTACGACCTGCGCAGCCTCGTCGCCGCGGCCACCGGATCGGCGCCCACCACCTCGATCGCCTCGGCGAGTGCGCGCTGCCCGCGCGGGGTGAGCAACTCGGTGAAGGCGTCGAGATCCACGTCACCCGACGTTAGCGTCTCCCCGCCGCACTCCAGCCTGCCCCCGTGCGCAACACCCCTTGTCACCCCAATTACCCTCAACCTTGGGCAAGCTCTTGGGCCTTATCGCTCTGAGCAGACGCGTTCGTGTTGACTGTCAAGCCCCTCTTGCATATGTTTCCTGTTGGCACTCTCCCCTTGAGAGTGCCAACGTGCGACGAGGCAGGTCTGACACCCGCGACGGCAGGCCCCGCTGGTCGCCTCTTCTAGATCATTCAAATCTGAAGGGGAGGTCCGATCGTGACGACCGCCACCAAGGTTCCCGTTAAGCCGCTCGGCGACCGCATCGTGGTTCAGCCGCTTGAGGCCGAGCAGACGACCGCTTCCGGCCTGGTCATTCCTGACACCGCCAAGGAGAAGCCGCAAGAGGGCAAGGTCCTCGCGGTGGGCCCGGGCAACTGGGATGAGGACGGCGACAAGCGTATTCCGCTCGACGTCGCTGAGGGCGACATCGTCCTCTACAGCAAGTACGGCGGCACTGAGGTCAAGTACGGCGGCGAGGAGTACCTCGTGCTCTCCGCCCGCGACGTTCTCGCGATCATCGAGAAGTAAGCCGGATGCGTCAGGCCCCGGGCGCGCGTCTCGTCTGAGCGCGTGCGGCCGGGGCTTTCGACGCTAGGAGAGGACTTTCAGCATGGCGAAGATCCTAGCGTTCGACGAGGACGCACGCCGCGCGCTTGAGCGTGGCGTCAACGCCCTCGCGGACGCCGTGAAGGTAACCCTCGGCCCCCGTGGCCGCAACGTCGTCATCGACAAGAAGTTCGGTGCTCCGACGATCACGAACGACGGTGTGACCATCGCTCGTGAGATCGAGCTGGAGGAGCGCTACGAGAACCTCGGCGCCCAGCTCGCCAAGGAAGTCGCCACCAAGACCAACGACGTCGCTGGTGACGGCACCACCACCGCGACCGTCCTGGCTCAGGCGATGGTCCGCGAGGGCCTGCGCAACGTGGCCGCCGGCGCCTCGCCGCTGTCGCTGAAGCGCGGCATCGACAAGGCCGCGAAGGCGATCAGCGACAAGCTGCTGGCCAGCGCGCGCCCGGTCGAGGACAAGAAGGAGATCGCGAACGTCGCGACCATCTCCGCTCAGGACGCCAAGATCGGCGACCTGATCGCCGAGGCGTTCGACAAGGTGGGCAAGGACGGTGTTCTCACCGTCGAAGAGTCCAACGCCATGGGCATGGAGCTCGAGTTCACCGAGGGAATGCAGTTCGACAAGGGCTACCTGTCGGCCTACATGGTGACCGACCCCGAGCGCATGGAGGCCGTCCTCGAAGACGCCTACATCCTGCTCACCCAGGGCAAGATCTCCTCGATCTCCGACTTCCTGCCGCTGCTCGAGCAGATCGCGCAGACCAAGAAGCCGCTGCTCGTGGTCGCCGAGGACGTCGAGGGCGAGGCCCTGGCCGTCCTGGTCACCAACAAGATCCGTGGCACGTTCACCTCGGTCGCCGTCAAGGCGCCGGGCTTCGGCGACCGCCGCAAGGCCATGCTGCAGGACATCGCCATCCTTACCGGTGGCCAGGTCGTGAGCGAGGAGGTCGGCCTCAAGCTCGAGAACGTCGGCCTTGAGGTGCTCGGCAACGCCCGCCGCATCGTCGTGACGAAGGACAACACGACCATCGTCGACGGCGGCGGCGACCAGCAGGCGATCGAGGACCGGGTCAAGGAGATCAAGATTGCCATCGAGCAGTCCGACTCCGACTGGGACCGCGAGAAGCTGCAGGAGCGCCTCGCGAAGCTGGCCGGCGGTGTGTGCGTGCTGCGCGTCGGCGCCGCCACCGAGGTGGAGCTCAAGGAGAAGAAGCATCGCCTCGAGGACGCGATCTCCGCTACGCGCGCCGCGATCGAGGAGGGCATCGTCTCCGGCGGTGGCTCC
Organism: Nonomuraea sp. CA-143628; assembly: GCF_050942315.1. Taxonomy (NCBI): domain Bacteria; kingdom Bacillati; phylum Actinomycetota; class Actinomycetes; order Streptosporangiales; family Streptosporangiaceae; genus Nonomuraea; species Nonomuraea sp. CA-143628. Next base: position 12,176,457 of record NZ_CP192072.1, on the reverse strand, counting down.
GCGCTGATCCACGTCGCCAAGGACCTCGACGACCTGGGCCTGACGGGCGACGAGGCGACCGGTGTCGCCATCGTCCGCCGCTCGCTGGTCGAGCCGACGCGCTGGATCGCCGAGAACGCCGGTCTCGAGGGCTACGTCGTGACCCACAAGGTCTCGGAGCTGTCGGCGGGCAACGGCCTCAACGCCGCCACGGGCGAGTACGGCAACCTGCTCGACCAGGGCGTCATCGACCCGGTCAAGGTCACCCGTTCGGCCGTCCAGAACGCCGCGTCGATCGCCGGCATGCTCCTCACCACCGAGGCGCTCGTCGTCGACAAGCCGGAGGAGGAGCCGGCCGCTGCCGGCCAGGGCCACGGTCACGGCCACGGCCACTGAGTCGTTCCTTCCTCACCCGACCCGCGCCTGATTCCAGGTGCGGGTCGTGTGCTTTCTCCGGTGTGCTCCTGGCCATGTAGCCTCGCAAAGCCATGTATGGCATATGACATACGGGCAATCCACTCGAAGCTGCTGAGAGGGTGAGCGAAGGGTGATGAACCGGGAAAGTGGTTTATTCGGGTAAACCGGATGTGTGGCTTAAGCGTCTAGGCGTCTGACAATTTCTGCACATTTGGGGTTATGGGATGAAATATTCTTCCGCGATAAAGGCTTAGTGTGGCCGGTCGATTACCGCCCGTTATCGCCGCGTCAATGTGACCAATCCGTAGCCGTTCGCGATGACGACAGGCCCGATCAGTGCGGGCATCATGCCTATCGTGAGCGAGGGAAGCGTCGCCGACGCCAAAATTGGGGTAAGGCTCGCGTCGAGACTTCCGGCACGGACGGATGACTCCGACCTAAGGGAACTGACGAGCCTCGCCGTACAGGGAGATCGCAGTGCGATCGAATCCCTGCTCGGCGAGTTGCGTCCGATGGTGGTGCGCTATTGCCGCGCCAGGCTGGGCAGGGTTTCAGGGCAATATCACATTGCCGATGACGTAGCCCAGGAGGTGTGCATCGCGGTCCTGTCCGCGCTGCCGCGATACCGCGACATGGGACGGCCTTTCGCCTCCTTCGTCTTCGGTATCGCCTCGCACAAGGTGGCCGACGCGTTGCGGAGTTCGGTCCGCTCGGCCGTACCGACTCAGGATCTACCGGACGGGCCCGACGACGGACCGGGGCCCGAGGAGACGGTGGTCCGCTACATCGAGGTGGAGTACGCCCGCAGGCTGCTCGCCAGACTCCCCGACAACCAGCGCGAGTTGCTGTTGTTGCGGGTGGTGTCGGGGCTGTCGGCGGAGGAGACCGGTAATGTACTCGGTATGTCACCAGGTGCGGTCCGTGTCGCTCAGCATCGAGCGCTGGCGAGGCTGCGGCAGATGGCCGAACTGGAGTCGGCTTGACGCCGGAGGAGCAGACTGACGCGCTCCTCGACGTGCTGGCCCGCGGCGAGTTGCCCGATTCACGCGATCCGGCCGCGCGGCTGCTCGCCGCGCTGCTGGACGACGTGGATCAGCGGCGCTCCTCGGTGTCGATGACACCGTCGACGTAGCCTCGGGCGTATTCCCAGGTCACGTAGTCGGCCGGGTCAGGATGAAAGGCCGGCTCGTGCATCTGGGGCTGGCCTTTGTCGATCATCTGGCGCAGATTGCCGCGCAGCAGCTCCCAGTCGAAGAAGTGCTGCTCGCCGCATTCCGGGCAGTCGAGCACCAGGCCCAGCACTCCCTGCTGCTCTAACAAGGAGCGGAAGACCTCGACGTCGGCCAGGTCGGTAATGGCCTCGTCGCGCTCGGAGGCGGTCAGCGGTTCGGCGTCGTCGAGCTCGCCCATCGCTGAGGAAGGGTCGTTCGGGTCGTCCGCGAACGGGTCGCGGGGGACGTCTTCCAGCACCTTCCCACCATATGACCGATGCGGCCACCGCGGTGGTGATTAGCTCAGCCATCCACGCCGGGCGGCCTCCACACCTGCGTGAAAGCGTGATTGCGCGCCAAGCTGAACCATGGCGTCGGCAAATCTGGCCCGTACCGTCCGTACGGAGACACCGAGCTGGCGGGCTATCGAGTCGTCGCACATGCCCTGTGCCGCGAGCCGCAGCACCTGCACCACGCCCTCGCCCCGGCGGCCCCAGGGCAGGGGTACGGCCCGGCCCCACAGCTCCTCGAAGAGCGACCGGAGCATGCCCACGACGATCGGGGTCCGTACCAGGTAGAAGTTGTAGGCGTGGTCGGGCAGGTTGCCGCCCCACAGCGCGGGCAGGCCCGCGGCGTCGGGCCCGGCGGTCATGAACCAGCTCGGCACCCGGTCCAGCGTGCGTACGGTCCCGCCGGTCGCCAGCAGTCTGGTCAGCTGGTCGCGTACGCCGGGCAGGGTCAGCGTGGAGACCGGGATGACGGCCCGCACGTTCAGGAGTTTCCGCTGCTGTGCATCGATCCAAGGATCGGCAAATTTTCGTACGAAGTCCGCCATCGTCCGCTCGTCGGGAATGGCGGTGAGTAAGTGCATCGGCGGGGACTGGGACTGCACCGCCATGCCCACCACGCTCTCGTAGAGCACGTCGGCCCCGCTCACCATCTCAACCCGGAACGCGCCGTTCTGGTAGTCGTGCCCCACGTCATAGTCGCGGATCAGCCCGCGGATCGAGCCGAGCGCGGAGTCGATGCGCCTGCTCTCCTCGGCCAGCCGGTCAAGGCGCTCGGCGATCAGCCGGCCGAGCGCGGCGGCGGGGTGCCGGGCGAGGTATTCGCCCGATTGTTCGTCGATCACCCCGAGCCTGACGAGATCGTCGAGCTGTCTGCTCACCTTGTCGACGGGACCGTCCATGGCCTCGGCCAGTTCGGTACGCGTGGCCCTGTGCAGACGCAGCACCGCCGTGTAAAGCGCGGTCTGGGCCGGGTCGAGGCCCAGCGTCGCGAGAGGATCGGACACGATGGCGGACTCGCTACGCATATAAGGGGCTCCGTAGGGGGGACACGGGCGTGTCGTGAGAATAACTCGGCGATACGTCCTTGTCCGCTCCTTGCGTGGACTCCTTGGCCACATGTGCAGCTTCGTGCAATTGCACGTTTTCACATTGCGGTGTGCCGATGAGTAACGCAGGCTTAACCCAGCGTCGGCATCCACTTGAGCTGGCAGCGCTTGCCATCAGGACGCGGAGGGGGGTTCGGTGGCGCTTTATGCGCTTCCGCCCGGATGTCGGTGGCCGGAGGATGGGGCGGATCACCGACCGCCCCATCCTCCGGCTCTTTGGGATGCCGGGGGTACGACGGGCCGTGGGGGTCATCGTGCTCCCGGCCTCGGGACGTTTTGCATGTAGGCCCTAGACTTGCCTCATCAGCATCGGCAGGAGGGGCCGCAGCATGTCCAAGTTCACCGAAACGGGTCTGACCTTCGACGACGTGTTGCTCGTCCCAAGCTATTCAGACCTGCAACCTGGTGACGCGGACACCGGTTCGCGCCTGTCGCGCGGCATCAACCTGTCGATCCCGCTGGTCTCCGCCGCGATGGACACCGTCACCGAGGCCCGCATGGCCGTCGCCATGGCCCGCCAGGGCGGCATCGGCATCCTGCACCGCAACCTGTCGGTGGAGGAGCAGGCCCAGCAGGTCGACCTGGTCAAACGGTCCGAGGCCGGGATGGTCACCAACCCGGTCACCTGCACTCCCGACGACACCCTGGCCGACGTGGAGCGGCTGTGCGCGACATACCGGATCTCCGGGGTGCCCGTCACCGACCTGTCCGGCGTGCTCGTCGGCATCGTGACCAACCGCGACATGCGCTTCGAGACCGACCAGTCGCGGCCCGTGCGCGAGGTCATGACCCCGATGCCGCTGGTCACCGCCCCGGTCGGGGTGTCGCGTGACGGCGCGTTCGAGCTGCTGCGGCACAACAAGATCGAGAAGCTGCCTCTGGTCGATGCCGACGGCCGGCTGCGCGGTCTGATCACGGTCAAAGACTTCACCAAGAGCGAGCAATATCCGCTGGCCACCAAGGACGCGGACGGCCGCCTGGTCGTCGGCGCCGCCGTGGGCGTCGGCGGTGACGCGGAGCTGCGGGCCAAGGCGCTGATCGAGGCGGGCGTCGACGTGGTCGTGGTCGACGTCGCGCACGGCCACTCCAAGGGCCTGGCCGACATGGTCGCCAAGCTCAAGGCCAACAGCAAGGTCGACGTCATCGGCGGCAACATCGCGACCAGGGCGGGCGCCCAGATGCTCGTCGACGCGGGCGCCGACGCGGTCAAGGTCGGCGTGGGCCCCGGCTCCATCTGCACCACCCGTGTCGTGGCCGGCGTGGGCGCGCCGCAGGTCACCGCCATCTACCAGGCGTCGCTGGCGTGCGGCCCGGCCGGCGTGCCGGTCATCGGCGACGGCGGTCTGCAATACTCCGGCGACATCGTCAAGGCCATCGCCGCCGGCGCCGACACGGTCATGCTCGGCTCGCTGCTCGCCGGCTGCGAGGAGTCGCCCGGTGAGCTGATCTTCATCAACGGCAAGCAGTTCAAGTCGTACCGGGGGATGGGCTCGCTCGGCGCGGTCCGCAACCGCGAGCGCGGCGGCATGTCCTTCAGCAAGGACCGCTATGCGCAGGCCGACATCGGCGGCGAGGACAAATACATCCCCGAGGGCATCGAAGGCCAGGTCCCCTTCCGGGGCCCGGTCGCGGCGGTCGCCCACCAGCTCGTCGGCGGCCTGCGCCAGGGCATGTGGTACGCCGGTTGCCGCACGATCACGCAGATGCACACCGACTGTGAGCTCATGCCGATCACGGCGGCGGGACTCACGGAGAGCCATCCCCACGACATTCAGATGACCGTGGAAGCCCCGAACTATCACAGAAGGTAAGACATGACTCAGCAGGTGGAGATCGGCCGGGGCAAGACCGGTCGCCGGGCCTACGCGCTCGACGAGATCGGCCTCGTACCCTCCCGGCGCACTCGTGACCCGGAGGAGGTCTCGATCGCCTGGCAGATTGACGCTTACCGGTTCGAACTACCCGTGGTCGTCGCCCCCATGGACAGCGTGGTCTCGCCCGCCACCGCGATCGAGATCGGCCGCCTCGGCGGCCTGGCACCCCTCGACCTCGAAGGGCTCTGGACCCGCTACGACGACCCGTCGCCGCTGCTGGAGGAGTGCGCCTCGCTCGACGCCGAGGCCGCGACCAAGCGGCTGCAGGAGATCTACACGGCGCCGATCAAGGAAGAGCTGATCGGCCGCCGGATCGCGGAGATCCGGGAGTCCGGCGTGACCACGGCGGTCCGCCTGTCTCCGCAGCGTACGGTGCAGTATCACAAGGCCGTCATCGACGCGGGCGTGGACATCTTCGTCATCCGCGGCACCACGGTCTCGGCCGAGCACGTCTCGGGCCGGGCCGAGCCGCTGAACCTCAAGCAGTTCATCTACGAGCTCGACGTGCCGGTCATCGTGGGCGGCTGCGCCACCCACACGGCCGCCCTGCACCTCATGCGCACCGGCGCGGCGGGCGTCCTGGTCGGCTTCGGCGGCGGCGCCTCCCACACCACCCGCAACGTGCTGGGCGTGGCCGTACCTATGGCGACCGCGATCTCCGACGTCGCAGCCGCCCGCCGCGACTACATGGACGAATCAGGCGGCCGCTACGTCCACGTGATCGCCGACGGCGGCATGGGCACCTCGGGCGACATCGCCAAGGCCATCGCCTGCGGCGCCGACGCGGTCATGGTCGGCTCCCCGCTCGCCCGCGCGACGGAGGCCCCCGGCCATGGCTTCCACTGGGGCTCGGAGGCACACCACCCGGACCTACCTCGGGGTCGGCGGGTGGCGTTCGACACGGTGGGCAGCCTGGAGCAGATCCTGCACGGGCCGTCGAGCGTGGCCGACGGGTCCATGAACCTGATGGGGGCGTTGAAGCGGACGATGGCTTCGACGGGCTACTCGGACATCAAGGAGTTCCAGCGCGTCGAGGTGGTCGTCGCGCCTACCCAGCGCTGACCATTTGGGCGCCCACCCGCTTCGGACACAAAGGGCTTCGCGGGTGGGCGCTTCGCGCTTCGGGGGCAGACGTTGCTCCCAGTCGGGCCAATGGCCCGACCCCCAGAAGGGCCTCGCTCCGCTCGGACGCCCTTCTGGGGCGCGGCTCCGCCGCGCGCTTCGCCCACGGCATACCGGTAGCCCCCAAGCTACTCATGATCGGACGGCCGGAATCGTCTCGGTGGTCGTTGTACTGACGCGATATGGAGCCGATTTCACACCCCGGCAGTCGGCCGCCCCCATCCTCATCTATGGCGCGGCTCCGGAAGTGATGTATTGAGTCAGACGGTTTGCGACCGTTTCTTGGCCCAGGTGCGGAGCCAGATGATCAGGGTGACGGTGACGGTGCTAAGGAAGATGTAGGCGCGTTTGTCCTACCGCGAAGGGTTTGCAGACAATGGGTTTCGGGACGATCGTTCCTGCGGAGACACGATCGCGGCAAGGCCGCCGCCGACGACGGATCATGCGGAGGACCGTCAACGGCGGAGGGATGCTGCGGTCCGCCAGGCGGCCGCGCCCCCGGCGAACCATGCGAGGCCGCCGACCTGGCCGTTGATGAGCAGACTTCCCGCGATAACGAAGAAGATCAGTCCGTTGCCGATGAGCCCGTACATGGCCGTGATGCGGGCGCCTTTGCGCAGTGCGCGCAGGTGTGCACGGCGGCGGATCCGGCGCTGCCGACGACGGAGTTGTCGTACCCGGTCCTTGGCTGTCTTGGCAGCGGCAAGTCGCTCGGCGAGGTCGATCTCGGCAGCCTTGGTGGTGTCGTCGAGGACGCCGTCGACGAATAGTGGTGTCTGGGGCTTGGGGGTGGCGGTCATGTGGTCTCCCAGAGGTATGTGTCGTGCACCGTCATCTGACACGACAGCGGCCGGTACCTCAGCTGTGAAAAGCGGAGGTACCGGCCGTGATCAGCGCCCTTCAGGCGCGCGTCTGTGCCTAGCAGTCAGTCACAGAGCGCTCCCTGTCGGAAGCCCATCGGCCGTACGAGGAGCGTGCCTCCGAGCGGTCTGCGATTCCTTCCCCTCCTGAATCGCAGCTTCTCCCTGAAGGCCTTTCCATACCGGCCGCGGGGTGCGCAGGTCCTCCATGTACCGGATCACCCGGGTCCACATCGCCCCGATGAACGCGACGACCCACATCACCATGCGAACATTCACAGTGTCTCCTCTTCCTCTCCCTCGTTTCTCGGGCTTCATCAGCCCATCTTCTTTTCCTGGAGCCGTTTGCTAGGGCCCCACTCGGACCTGCGCCGCTCGCCCGGTGAGGGGTCGGGCACGTGCACAGATCCGGGAGGGGAACTACCTCACTTCTCCGAGCTGCGCGGCCGGTAGTCGAAGCGCCGCTGAACCTCCGGATCGTCCAAGATCTTCTGCGCGCGGCACAGGGCTTGGCGCACGGAGACGTGCGACCAGCCCATGGCCCGGGCGATCTCCTTACCGTTCAGGTGGAAGACGTGCCTGAGGACGTAGGCGGTGTGATCGCGCTCAGCCAGGACGTCATCCAGGATGTCCTTGACGGCGCGGTAACCCAGGCTGGACTCATCGTCCTGGAGAGGGTCCAACTGCAGGACGGAGAAGTCATCGCCGAGAAGCTTCTCAGCGCGCTTCTTGATCTTGTTGAGCTCGTCGTTGGCGCAGTTGATGCACACCCTCGTCATGTAGGCGGCAGGGTTGTCCACGACGTTGCCAGCCCTGAGATGGGCGGCCATCTTTACGCGCGCCTCGCCCCACACGTCATCGACGTATCGCTTATCGATTCGAGTGAGGATGATGTTCTTGTACGTGGACGACTGCCGTTCCAAGTCCTCCAAGATCTCCTCAACGCCCTTAACCTTGCCGCTCTTGGCGCCTCCCACCCGTCTTAGGAAGCCCCGTTTCGCCATTTCGAACCCCATGGGGGTCTCCGCCGATTCGGCCACCTGCTCGTTCTCCGTTCGCTCTCCAGAAGCTGGCGTGTGTCCGGGTCTACGCTGACCGTGGACGCTCCCTCACCCGCCCGCTCATGTCGTTCGACGCCAAGCGGGGGCAAAGTGTGAAGCAGAGCGAGAGGAAAGCATGAGCAGCTTCATTCGAGCAGGTCAGAGGCGTCGGCGAAGGTAGCCATCGCTCGCCGTGATCGGCTTGCGCCACGGCGTGGCCTCGCATGGGCTCCCTCTGCGTTGCCAGGGGCTTGCCCCGCGCTCTTTGCAGGACGACGCACCTGTCCGGTTAATGATCACTGATGCGATGTGAAGCGAATCGAGCCGTTGATATCGACCGATCCGGTCCGTGGCACGCAGGTGAAGGACGCTCAACCGCAGGTCTGTGCGTGGTTGACGACGCCAGCCCCATCCTGGGTGACGGTCCACCAGTGTGAGGAGCTCATCCGTCGGCAGGAACTCGTAATGGTTGGTGCCGCTGAGACTTTTGAAGCCATCGAGAACATGACGAAGGAAGACTCGGGCCGCGTACATGGACTCGCACGAGACGTAGACCCCATCCGGGTCGTCACCTGCTCAAGCTCGTTCGGCTCGTAGTCCGCCAGGATCCTGCCTGAGAGGTCTATGCAATACGAGTACCCGTGCCAGTGGAGCCTTTCGTCGCCCGTCGCAGGATCCGGCACGAGCTCAAAGGAACGGATTCGCCCTTCAAGCGACGGGCGTCGCTCCGCAGGGGCGAGAATGATCACAGACGGCCAGGACACGCCTTCACCCCCGCAGCGGAGTTATCCGTGCAGCCCCTCGGGTCGCCTGACTTCTCGTCCGGCTGGGAGCCAGCCGGCACCGCTTCGCGAACAATGAGACACCCTCTAGATGTCGCGCCAAACCACAGGCAGGCGCACAAGCGCGATCCTGGCGTCGGTCCACACCCCTGGACTGAAGGGCCTCGCTCCGCTCGGACGCCCTTCTGGGCGCGGCTCCGCCGCGCGCTTCGCCCACGGCATGCCGATGCCCCAGCTACCCATGCTCGGCCGATACCGCCTCGTTGATCGTTCTAGTGACGCGGTACCTCACGCTCCGGCAGCTGGCCGCCCCATCCTCATCTATGGTGCGGCCCGGGAGGTCATGTGTTGATCAGGTGGCGAGCCGGTAGCCGCGTGTGGTGCGCGGAACTCGGTGTCCCGTCGTTGGCTCGAACAAGTGCCTTGGCGCTAAATGTCGAGAAACTCCGAGTGCGCAGAAATCCTCGGGTCAGGGATGGCGAGGATGCACACTCTGAGCCATGAGCCACCGAGCGGAGTCGATCGGTCGCACCCTGCCCCCGGCGGCGGCGCAGGCCGGGAACGCGGCCGAGCTCGGCGCGGTGATCTCAAGCCTGATCGCGACTCTAGTGCCGCACGACGGCTACATGCTCGTGGGATTCGACCCGGTGACCGGCGTGGTCTGCTTCCGGGCCGCGGAACACGGCTACAGCGTGGCGGCCGCGCGGCGGTTATCCGCCGACGACACCCTCGACCCCGATCCTTTTGACGGCCTGGCCAAGCGTCCGAACCCGGTGGTGGTGCTCAGCGCGGACTTGCCCGCCTATCGGCGTAGCGCGCGGGTGCACGAGCTCATGGCCGCAGACGGTTTCGGCGGCGAACTCCGCATCGCGCTGGCGACCGGCGGAACAGTCTGGGGTTCGCTGTCGCTGCTGCGCGAGCTGACCAGTAGGCCGTTCTCCGCCATCGACGGTGTCCACGCAGCCAGTCTGGCGCCATCACTGGCACAGGCGTTGCAGGGATTCGTTGCGGCCAACGCCGTCCGGTGGGCAGGGCCGCCATGGCCTCCCGGCGTCGTCCTCGTCGGTCACGACGACACGATCACCGCCACCACGCCGTCCGGCCACAGCTGGCTGCGCGAACTGGCCTGCCACTCATCGCCGGTCACCGACTACGAACTGACCTGCGGCGTCGCTTGGCACGCCATCTCTGTCTCCCGGCAGAGTGCCCGACCCGCGCTGAGCCGAATCCCCACCTCCCGAGGCTGGGTCGCGCTGCACGCGCAACCCGTCGATTCCCTGCTGGGGTGCGACGTGGCGCTCACCATCGAACCCGCCACCGCGACCGTCCTGCTGCCCGCGGTGGCCGCCTGGCACGGCCTGACTCCCAGGGAGCAGGACGTCGTCCGATGCGCCTTGAACGGCCTGCCGACCAAGCAGATCGCCCGCCGTCTTGAGGTGTCGCCCTATACCGTCAACGACCACCTCACGGCGATCTACCGCAAAATCGGCGTGACCGCTCGCGATGAACTTCTCGCCCGCTTTCTTGGCTGACTCGTGGATGCGTGCACCCTTGGGGGTGGCCCTGGTTTGTGGACAGCGCCTCTTGAGAGCGGGGCACGGGAATCCCGCAGACCGCGGGGACGCGGACTAAGAGATAAGCCGTGGGTTCCCTGAGGGCTCTCTGCTCGCGTCCGCGCCACCAGCCCCGAAGTAACTCCGTGTACTGAGGGTCAGGCAGCTGCTTACGGTCGGTGTCCGGGCCTGGCTTCGGAGGAGGGCTACGGTCCCGGGTTTTACACACCGCAGCCCCATCTGGGTCTCAGCTGTCAGCTATGTGATCAGATTCAGAGGAAGGACCTCCGGTTGGCGCCGTGGCGGGCGTCGGCAAGGGCGAGGCGATCCGGTTGGCGGCGGCTGACAGGATCGCGCATGCCACGGCTGCTGCGGCAGCCATGCCGAAGGCGGTGGCGCCGGTGTCGTGGGGGCCGGTGAGCTGGCCGGCGACGGCGGTGCCCAGGCCGTAGCCGGTCCAGGTGAAGGTGTTGAGCCAGGCGAAGACCTCGGTGCGGTAGTGGGTGGGGGCGTGGTCGGCGAGCAGGGCTGGCACGACGGCGTCGCGCGGCCCGGTCACCAGCCCGACCAAAGTGATCAGTATGGCGAGCGTCACGAAGCCGGGTGCCCAGCCCCCGCCGAGCAGGATGGCGGCCTCTGCGAGCGAGAGTGGGACGAGCAGGCGCCCGCCGGTGATGGGCCAGGCCCGCGCGCCGTACCCGAGGGTGCCGAGGAAGGCGCCGGCCGACAGCAGGCCCATCAGGACGCCGGCGGAGGCGGCCGAGGCGAAGGTGGTGGCCGAGGCGACCGTGGCGATGCGCAGGCACCCGAAGGTGAAGGTGCCGAAGGCGGCGATGGTCAGTAGCAGGAGGGTGGGCCGGTGGGTGATCGGCCCGGCCAGGCTGAATCTGACCGGCGGGGTGGGGACCGCCTGCCGTATCGCAGGGGAGGCCAGGAGCAGCGCGGTGCCGAGAAGGATGGCGGCGCCGGCGGCCGCTACCACGCCGTGGGCCGGAACGGCCAGGGTCAGGACCGGCACGAGCAAGGGGCCGACGATGAACGTCAGCTCGTTGACGGCGTTGTCGACCGCGTAGGCGGCGGGCAGCGAGGCGGCGGGGACGAGGCGTGGCCAGGCGCCTCTGATGACTGATCCGGCGGGCGGGGTGGTGGCGCCGAGCAGTACGGCGGCGCCGATCATCAGGGCAGGCGGGGCGAGCAGGAGGAGGGTGTAGGCCAGGGCGTGGGCGGCCAGGTAGCCGGTCAGGGCCGGGCGCGGGCCATACCGGTCGGCGATGCGTCCGCCGAGCGGCGCGCACATGGCCAGGGCCAGCGCGTGGCCGGTGAGCACGAGCCCGGCGGTGGCGTAGGAGCCGAGCCGGTCGACGGCGGTCAGCAGCAGGGCGAGGCTCAGCACGGGCGTGCCCAGTTTGACGATGAGCCCGGCGACGAGCAGGTGGGGGACGCCTGGATGGGCGAGCAGGCGGCGATAGGGCGCGAGCATGGCAAACTCCGTTACCATCTAACTGAATTTTGCCTATGACACACGAAAGCGAGTTACTGGTCAAGTGGAAATAGCCTGTAACGTGACCCGGCAGGCTCCGCTGATCGCCGAGCTGGTCAATCTGGCCACGGCGCGCTGGCGAGGTGGCGCCTCGGTGCAGCCGCTGACAGGTGAGCGCCTCGCGACGACGTTCGCCGCTCAGCTCGGTGACCGTACGGGCGAGGCCCTGCGCGCGGTGCCAGACTCGGGGCGGCACCTGGCCGAGCTGGCCATCGGGTTGCGGCAGGTGCTGCTGGCCGAGCGTTCAGCGGACCAGGCCGCCCGCATCAACGCCATGATCCGCAGGTACGGCGCGCAGCCGTACCTGGTCGAGGATGTCGGTCAGCCGTTCCATCTGCACTTCCACGGTTCGGACGGCACTGAGGTGGAGGCCCTGGGCGGCGAGTTCGCCACGGCGCTGGCCCTCATCGTGGATGGTTACGGCCCAGACCGCTTCGGACAGTGCGCGGCACGTCAGTGCGATGCGGTCTACATCGACCTGACCCGCAACGCCTCGCGCCGTTACTGCGGCGCTGCATGTACGGCTCGCGCCAAGACCGCCGCCTACCGCAGCCGCCGCCAAACCTGATCAAGCATTGTCGTATCCGCTGATGAGACGGGTCGCTCACGCCGATTGCCGGACCGGGCCGGCGGGCGCGCTGAGTAACCGTCGCCACTCTTTGCGGTCACAAGGTGGTAGCTCAGTGTCGAGCAACGGTGCGCGGGCTTCGATCGCGACAACATCCATCTGGACAAGGCCAGTGGTCCATCCGCTTAGCCGAGGTCGGCGCAGAGCTGGGAGATCAAGGCGGTGCGGGCCCACTCTTCCCACGTGTCCGGTGACCAGCCGCGGTCGCGGACGAAGATCAAGTAGAGCTGCGGGCTGAGCAGGCCGAACAGCAGGTCCGCCGCCATCTCGACGGAGAGGCCGGGACGGGTGTCGGGCTTGCGGGTCAGGGCTTCGGCCGCCGCGTACTGCACGGTGTAACGCGGGTCGGGGCCGTCCGGCCACTGTGCGGCGATCTCAGGGTCCGTGGCCGCGGCAGCCGCGATCAGCGGCATGATCGGGGCGACCCGGCCCAGGATCTCGCGGGTGCCGTGGACGTGTGCGCGCAATTGCCCGGCTGCGGTGGGCTCGGCGCAGGCGGCGCGAAACCATTCACGATCCATGGTGGCGACCGGCTCGGTATCCCCGGCGATGGATGTGTCGACGACGTCCTTGAACAGCGTGCGCTTGTTGCGGAAGACGAAATAGACCGTCTGGACGGCCACGCCCGCCCGGTCCGCGACCTCCTGCAGGCTCGTCGCCCCATAACCCTGCGCGACGAACAGCTCGCGAGCCGCCTCGACGACCTTTTCACGGGTGCGGCGTGAGCGCTCGGCTCGCTTGTCCGGCCGCTTGACTTGGTCCATATTGCGAGTATATCTCTAGAGTATGTCACTAGAGTTCAACTCTATATTTCTGGAGGAGACGATGGATCAGCCAGAACCGGACCTGGCCTCAGCGCGGCGAGACCCGGAGGAAGAGTCCGTCCACCGCGCACTGGAGGGCTACTACCGCACCGGCAAGCCGCCGTGGGATACCGGCGTGACGCCGCCCGAGCTGGTCGCCCTGGTAGAGGGGCACGGCGCGCTGCCGCCCGGCCGCGCCCTCGAACTCGGCTGCGGCACGGGGACCAACGCCACCTACCTCGCACGGCACGGCTGGGAGGTGGCGGCTGTCGACCTGATCGACCGCGCCGTCGACCAGGCCAGAGAGAAGGCCGCGAAGGCGGGAGTCGCGGTACGGCTGCTGCACGGAGACGCCACCCGCCTCGACGAGCTGGACGTGCCGGGGCCGTTCGACCTGTTCTTCGACCTGAGCTGCTACTGCGGGGTCCCGCTGCACCGCCGCGACGCCTACGCCGCCGGGCTCACTCACCGCGCCGCTCCTGGAGCACGGTTGCTGATGTTCGGGTACGGCCCTGAGCCGCTCGGCAGTCCGATCCCCGAGGTCAGGTCGTGGGCGGCGGGCGTCACGGCCGACGAGCTCCGCGCCAGGTTCCCCGGCTGGGAACTACTCGACGTCACACCGGGCACCAACTCGGTGCCGACCTTCTGGTTCACGCTGCGCCGCGACGCCTAGCAATCTCTGGTCGCGGGTTTCTGTAGGTTTGTGGAAAGTTTCACGCCGCCCGAGCAAGTCAAGCTTGGGCGGCGTGGTGGTCGACGTGCCGGGCGGCCCTGAGCGCTACGGTCCGATACCGCTCGTCTTTGGCCGCTACGTAACGCCACCGAGGCATTGCAGAGGGCTATTTTGGGGTTGGTTGAGCCGACCCGAGCGGGGGCGACTAGGCATGTCAGCACTCGACCTGGCAGCAGCGGCTGGTATGTTATTGGTTGATAACTAACTTAGGAGTGGATATGACAGCCGAGCAAGACGACGCCAGCCGCCGCGCCGCTGCCCAGCACACCGTGGCCGAGCACCTGCGCCTTACCGCCGCAGGACGCACCGACGAATGGGTGACGCTGTTCGCCCCGGACGCGGTGCTCGAGTTCCCGTTCGCGCCGGCCGGCGTGCCTCAACGGGTGACGGGGCGAGACGCACTGCTGGCGCACATGAGCAACTTTCCCGAGACCTTCGACGTGGAGTTCGTCGACCTGGTGTTCCACCCGACGGTCGATCCGAGTCTCGTGATCGCCGAATTCCGCTCGACGGGCACCGCCCTGCCGACCGGCAAGCCGTACGAGCAGAGGTGCGTTTCCGTCGTCCGGACCGATGGCGACGCGCGCATCACCCACTACCTGGACTACTGGAACCCGCTGGTGGCGATCGAGGCGCTCACACCGCACGACGTGCCGTCCGACCCTGAGCTCAGCGTGACGTTTGGAGGTTGAGGGTCCATGCCCGCCGCCGGCACCAGCACGAAGAGCGACGAACGACGTCGGGCCATCGTGGCCGCCGCGATGGAGAGTTTCGCGCAGAGGGGTTTCTACGGTACGACGACGCACGAGGTGGCCAAGCGGGTCGGCATCTCTCAGCCGTATCTCTATCGCCTGTATCCGAACAAGGAAGCGCTGTTCGCGGCGGTGGTCGACCACGTGTCCGTCCTGATGACCGAAACCTTGGTCGCGCACTCGCCGGTGCCGGGTGGGGCCGGGCCGACGTCCGAAGCGGCGTCGGGTGGGACCGGGCCGACGTCCGAGGCGGTGTCGGGTGGGGCCGGGCTAACGCCCGAGGCGGCGTTGGACGCGGCGCGCGGCGCCTACGCCGCGCTCGTCGCGGACCGGACCATCCTGCGTTTCCTCATGCACGCGAACTGTGCCGCCGGCGAGCCCCTAGTAGGGGAGGCCGTGCGTCGGTGCTACGCCAAGCAGGTTGACACCGTTCGGCGCCTGCTGGGCGACGACGACGCCGTCCGGCGCTGGTTCGGCGCCGGAATGCTCGACAACGTGGTCGCCGTGCTGGGTCTGGCCGACATCGATGAGCCGTGGGCACACGTACTCACCGCTCGATGACCCGACACCGGGGGTTTCGCCCGCGCCGATTGGCCCGGCGGTCCCGCCACACCGTGAGAAGTCAGCCGGTCTTCTGGCTCGCGTGTATGACGCGGAAACGAGTGTCGGTAAGGACGCCTACTATCCAGACTGACTGGTGATCAAGTGTGACCACCGTTTCCGGCTGAAGGGGCGCCCGGCATGACAAGTATCTTCACCGTATCCGTCGAATCGGTCGAGGGCTCGACCCTCCGTGGGAGGGTGCACATCATCAACCCCGATGTTCCGTCCGTGCCGGAGGAGACCGTCTTCCCTCTGTCTCTCCTGGTGGACGCCTGGTGGCACCTGGACCACGGGTTTCTGCACAACGAAGACGATGAGGAGCGCGGCGGAGACCGATACCCCCTCTCGGGAGAGGAGGGCAAGGACATCGCGGCGGGCATGCGCCTGAGGGGCGAGTTCGCAAAACTCTACGAACTCATCCTCGGCACGCACATAAGGGTCACCGAAGACGGATACCTGCTCGCGGAGGACGGCAACACCGTGCTCGAGCCCAGGCGCAAAGCGAAAGACGTGTACCAGCTGGACGGCGGTAGCGGTTATGACGGAATCTCGAACTACGTCACGACGTCCGGCGATGCCGAGGAGTTCTCACAACGCGCCGCTGAAATCATCACCTCCTACGACATCAGCCCTTACCGGAACGTCCCGCTACTGAGTGAGGTCGCAGCGCTGGAGCACCCGAACGAGCCCTGGGAGCTGGAGGGGCCAGACGGCCCCGCCGATCTGGACGACTATGGCGTATGGAATCTGCTGAGGGACCGCTCCTTCGCCAAGCTCCCTTATGCAGAGATCGCGATGACGGTCAGCGACGCGGGCTACCTGGAGCACATGGTCGCAGGTATGCGCTGGGCGACGACCATGACGGGGCATGTGTGCTGAGAACTCCTGACGCTCCCCACACGGGTCCGCGCGACTACGTCTTGGTGGTCAGCCCACCGCGCGTCAGTGAAGTCGTGCCGCCTCGTCATCACTGCGCTCGCCACGAGGTCTCCGGTATTTCGTGCTCCTCGAACCAACTACCGGAGACCTCTTCGTTCAACGATCACCGACACGCCTCATCCGCGTGATCTTTCGTAACGGTCTAGCGGTGAATATGGGCGTGACCACGGGCGACATGGTGACGCACATCACGTAGCCGAGGTGCGCAGACCCCAATCAAGTGGGATTGAGACGGTTGAGTACGGTCTTGCCGCGCCCTAGCGCACCCCTGACCACCAGTGCGGCCATATTCATGCTCACCAAGGCGCTCCCCGCCATGATCGCCACGAACGACCACGACGCCTTCTCCAGTCCCATCACCAGCAAGACCGCGACACACGACCAGGCGGCCACGTTGGTGACGGCCGCCCCCATGAGGATCCGGCCGGTGCCGCGCACGTATGACCCGAGTGAGGGCACGTCCGCCGCCATCATGGGCAGCGCCAGCACTGTCGCCATGATGATCGGCACGAGGAAGCCGCCCACCATCGCCTCGCCGAGCGGCCCGACGGGATAACCCACCTCCAGGAAGGCCATGCCAACGAAGCCCAGGCCGGTTGCCGCGACAGGAACGGCGAGCAGCAGGGCCGTCACGAAGACCCGCCCCGCCATGATCCGCGTGACCCTGTCCTCCGAGCGGCGCCTTGCGGTGAGGCAGGTAAAGATCAGTGGTACTACCGAGAGCACGGCCGCGGTAGCCGCTGTGGCGTACAGGAGTCGAGCCAGGCCATGCATCCTCTCGGCGAGCGTGCCTTTACTGGCAGCCTCGGCCCACACGCCGTGCAGGCTGGCCAGGTCAGCCGCGTCGCGCAGACCCGGATTCCACAGGAGCAGGAGGCCGGCTCCCGCGCAGGCCAAGATCGCAGCAAGAGGAACCGTCAAGGAGCCGGCCCCCGGAACGCGTCGATGGTGGAGCCATGCGTCGGCCGCACCCATGACCAGGTTGCCCACCGTGCGTACATGTGCCGGCCGCGCTTCGATCAGATCGGCGACCTCCTCGCCGTAACGCTGCCGCCATGCCTTCGGGTAAAGGCTGATCATCGCGATGGCCACGGCCCGCATCATGCCAGCCCCCAAGCGATTTCCGTACGCCTGGCGCCCGCCTGCTCGATGCGCCGCAGCGTGGCGAGCTGCTCGCTCAGTGCCGCTCGCCCGCCGTCGGTGATTCGGTACGGCTTGCGCCGCTCGGCCGACTCAACCGGCTCGATCCAACCACGCTCCTCCAGGCGCATCAGCGCCCCGTAGAGCGTGCCCGGCTCCAGCGCGGTCCCTGAGAACTCCTCGATGTCGTTGATCATCCGATATCCGTGCTTCTGCCCTTCGGCCAAGCTGATGAGCACCAGCAACGCCACGTCTGTGAAGCGGCCGAGCTCCTGCTTCTTCCTTGCCATGTATTCAGTAAAACTTAGTAAGTCTCACTGAGCAAGTCGGATCGCCGAAGCCGGCTGAAGGTGTGTGCCTTGTCTGCCGCATGTCACCGTTGATCGGCGGCGCGATCGTCGGTTTGCGGCCGTGGCACAACCATGACATGGCGGGAGGGGCATGGGGCCCGACCGGATCGAGCCACCCGGGAAGCCCGACTGTCTTTCGTGAAGTGATCGGGGGCAATCCCGTCTGGTGGGCATGGATGCCGAGCTGGGGCGGGTGATGGCATGGAGTCAGATGGATTCATGGAAGAGCGGGGCCCCGTTCAAGCGGGCAGGTTCCACGAGGGGCCGTCGGGATCGCCGAGCCACACCTTCTGCCCCTGCCTGGTGACCGTGAGGCCGTACCCCGACCGGTGCGGCTTCCCCGCCGCCTCCCAGGTCGAGACCGCCACTTCGACGCCATCCCACAGTTTCAACGGCCCGTGCTGGCGTACCAGCCAGCCTCCGTCCGGCGACGGCTCGGTGGTGGCCTGCGACCCGGTCGCCACGTCCAGAAGGATGATCCGGTCAGCCGCCCCCAGTTTCTCCGCCGACGGGGCCCCGAGCTGGGCCACGAACAGGCCGGTCGGGTCGTTCAGAACGTGCGGATCGCTCACGCTCTCGCGCTGCTCGCCAAGACCGATCAGGTAGTGCGAGCGCGGCGGTCGGTCGTGCGGCCTGGCAAACATGAAGGACAACTCGTCGCTCAGGAAGCGTCCGGTCGCGGTGCCGTCGTCGGCCAGCGTGAGGTGCGCGAGAGCCGTACCGCCCATCCAGCCGGACAAGGGCGCGGTGATGGTCCCGCCGTCGCGCACCTGCCACAGCCACGCAGCCGGGATGTATCGGACGGAGCAGGTCGCGATCAGTCGGTCGTATTCGGCGTTCTTGTCGTATCCGGCCAGACCATCACCCACGATCAGCGTTGGTGTGTAGCCAGCGGCGGCGAGGGCCGTTCCAGCGCGGGCCGCCACCTCAGGGTCGTACTCGATTGACGTGACCTTGC
Source organism: Nonomuraea sp. CA-143628 (assembly GCF_050942315.1). Taxonomy (NCBI): domain Bacteria; kingdom Bacillati; phylum Actinomycetota; class Actinomycetes; order Streptosporangiales; family Streptosporangiaceae; genus Nonomuraea; species Nonomuraea sp. CA-143628. The sequence continues at coordinate 12,157,777 of NZ_CP192072.1, read as the reverse complement.
CATCCCCGAGGCGCTGGCACAGGAGGGCCGTGGAGTAGCCCGTGCCGGTGCCGATCTCCAGCACCTTGTCCCCGTCGCCGATTTCGGCTGCCTCCAGCATGCGTACGACCAGGCTGGGCAGGGTTGAGGAAGATGTGGGCGGTCCTGGCGGCGAGCTTTTGGCCGCCTCAGCCATGACCCCATCGACCTGCGTGACCCATGTCCGGTTCTCGTAGGCCATGCGCAGCCACTGTTCGTGGGACGTCCTCACTCGCTGGACCGGCTCCCACAGCGTCCCGCTCGTGCCGTCGGTGGGCCGGAAGAGCGCCTCTCCCAGGAACAGCTCGCGCGGTACAGCTTTGACCGCCTCTGCCCAACGGGCGTCGGTGAGAGATCCCTTGGCGACCAGGAGTTCGGCCAGTTCCTGCCGGAGTTGGGCGGCTGCGATGGTCACGTGAGTTTCCTCGCACGGGTCAGATGGTCGGCTATCGCGCTGGAGATCTGCTGCGGGATGGGCTCATCGAACCACGCCCACTGGCCGTTGGGGTTGCACTCCAGGAACACCCACTGGCCATCGTGGGTCAGAGAGAAGTCGAAGGCCCCGAAAACGAGTCCGAAGGTGTCGAGGTAAGCGCGCATGCTCTTGATCACGGCGGTCGGCGCCTCGACGCCCTGGTAGGTCAGAGAGGGGTAGTCGTGGCGCCAGTCCAGGCCAGGAGCTCCGTCGATGCGTACAGGGAACACCTGGTCGCCCACCATGGTCACGCGTACGTCGGCGGTGGCGAGTTGGACGGGCTTGTGCTCGGCATCGCGATTGCGCCAGGGGTGGTTGAGGTAGAAGGCTCCGGGCAGCGCGGCCATGACACCGCCCAGGCCGAAACGGGACTGGTCAGTTACCCAGGCTCCCGTGTACTTGTCGAGGTCTCCCGGTCGCCGATAAGGCGTTGGCTGACGCCAGTAGACGGCGCGGATACCGGCCAGATCGAGGTCGCGCGTCTGGGTTCCGAGGGAACCTTTCATGCCCGTGCCGTCAATGAAGGTCTCCAGCGCAGCATGGCGGGGGAAGTCGGCGCCGGGATCGAACCGCACGACCGGGACATCCCGGTCGTAGAGCTCGCCCAGCACCAGGTCAGCGGTGGGGTCTTCCAAGCAGGCGACCACCAAGACCGGCGCGGGGACTGGCATCAGTCTGACACCCAGTCCGTCGTGGAGTCCGGCTTGCCACCGCCATCCCTAGTGCCGTCGCCATCTGGAGTGGGTGGCGCGGTAGGGGTGGCCTGCTGCACGTTGGAGCCATGTTTGCCGGCGGCCTCGATCGGCTGGTTGGTCACCGGGTCGAGGTAGACGCCCTTCTGAGTGACAGGGTCGATGCTGATGCGGTAGCGGGTGATAGGCCCTTCGGCTCGGGGTGGGAAGGGGGCCATCTGGCTCAGACCCCAGGGAACGAAGCTCTGGTTCGCGGGAGCGTTAGGGGACAGGCGCATAAAGCCTCCGAAGTAGAGCGGGTGCGCGTATAGCGATGAAATCCGCATTGGGAGTCCCAGCATCGGGGGTTCCAGGGGAGAAAACCTCGCGTCTGGAAGAGGGACGCCTTCACCGTAGAGAGAGCGCTGCGCCACTCGCCATCCGTTCGCTGAAAAAAGTTCGTTGGGAACGGTTCCACGATTCTGACTTTTGGGGTAGAAGGCAAAATCCCTCCCTCGGAATGTAGAGAGGGAGGGCCGGGGGGGCGATGCGAATGGCCCTCTAAACAGCGGACCTCATCCGGTCAGACAGAGATCAGATCGCTGTACTCGCCGTCCTGCATGCCGAGCACAAGGGCAGCGAACTCGGCCTTGTCGAAGTACAGCTTCGGGCCGTCGGGGTCCTTGCTGTCGCGAATGACGACTAGATGGCCGTGTTTGTGCAGGCCCGCGCTGGCAGGCACATGGACGAGTCCTGCCTCGAAGCAGTTTCCATCGGCGTTGCTTCGCTTCGGCTTGCGCCAACGCACCTGGGACAGGTCGATCTCCATGCCTGCTCCTTCGCTTGATGTGTGCATCAGAGATCCTTTTCCGCCTGGACGAGCAGTCGCAGACTCTCGCCGGGGTCCAGTGCCTTAGCTCGAAGGTGGTTAAAAGCCACGTTATATCGGTCAACGACCTCGGCTTCCTCCAGATAACGGGCATCTGTCTGGCTCTCTAGATAAACCACATCAGGAGACGTCCGCTCAGGGAACTCGATGATCACGAAACTCCCGTCCATGGCAGGGTGGGAACCGGCGGAGAACGGCAGGATCTGCAGCGTGATGTTGGGACGTGCGGTGGCTGCGACGAGGTGCCTCAACTGGGCTTTCATGGTGGGACTGCCGCCCACCATGCGTCGGATACATGCTTCGTTGATGATCGACCACAGCCGGAGTCCGTCCGGATCGGCCAACTGCTCTTGGCGGGCGAGACGAAAAGCCACCTTCTGCTCGACCTCTTCGGCGCTGAAGGTGATGGGTGTCGTACTGAGGTGGGCCCTGTAGTAGTCGGCCGTCTGCAGGAGGCCGGGGATCAGTTCGGAGTCGTACGGTCTCAGTTCGATCGCTGCGGACTCCAGCCCGACGAAGGTCTCGAACCACGGCCGGATCGCCTTCTTGTGGTCCTGCCACCAGCCGCGTTGGCGTGCTTCGCGGGCCAGGGTAATAAGGAATTCCTTGCGTTCCTCATCGACTCCGTAGAAGTCGATGAGCATGGCGACATCGGCGGGGCGCGCGGCTGAAGTCGCGTTTTCTACCTTTGTGATAGTGCTTGGCGCTACCCCGAGATGCTCCGCGGCCTGGTCGCGATTCAGGCCGGCGGCGATTCGCAGTGCCTTGAGCTCGGCACCGAGTCGCCTCCGGCGGACCGTCGGGGAGGACAATCTGCTTGCCACGATCTCACCTCGTATGTCGACAATTGTCGGCCGCTTGGAACAGCAATTTTTGGAACTGTTCCGAGAGAACGCTTTACATGCGCCTTGTTGTACGAGCACCATCGGCTCAAGGATTCCGCACCCGTACGGTCTGTGACGACCGCAGCGGTAGAACTCGTCGAAAGCTCCGTGTCGCGACCACCGGAGTCGGTGGAAAGCCGTCCAGCGCTTTCGACAACGATGCCCCTTGTCGGCCAGGCAAAGGTGGCGCGGCGCTGGGCGTCGGCGGGCGGGTGATTGTTGCGGTCGAACCGATCTGGGGAGGCGGGGCAATGAGTGGCTTGTTTCTGGGCGAGATCGTGCTACCGGGGGTGAAATCTTCGGTCCCGCTGGCTCGTCGGTGCGTGGCGGACATCCTGACGACCGCAGGCCATGCGGACGTGGCCGACGTACGGCTGGTGGCCAGTGAGCTGGTCACGAATGCCGTGGCGCACACCGCTTCCGGCCGACCGGGAGGCCGGGTTGCCGTGAAGGTCGCCGCTGTCGGTGCCGAGATGGCCTATATCGAGGTTATTGATGAGGGTGCGGCCACCATCCCCCGGGCGCGTACGGCAGGTGCCGATGACTGCGGGGGGAGGGGCCTGCGGATAGTCGAGATGTTCGCGGTCGGATGGGGCGTGCGCGACGGTGGCCCGGGGCAGCGCGTGGTGTGGGCGGAGATGTCGACCAAAGCCAGCGCTTCTGCCTGTGCGGGTGAGGGCGCGATGAGGGAAGTATGAACGGCTGACCGACGGGCGCCCCCAACGAGGCGACAGCGCCCGCACTCTCCACCGCATCCTCTGCCACGGCGCGTGAACTCGAAAGCTGCTTCGTGGCAATTACTGACGAGGATCCAGGCGATGGAGGGATACGCATGAGCTCAGCCAGCGGTCTGGTAGTCGCGTCCTGGTGAAGTCGATCCGGGTCACGGCCGGGCAGACGCCGCTCTCGCCACCAGGGTCCTCTCGCCAGAGATCAAAGCGCAGCAATGATCATCCTGTTGGGGGCTCTCATGCGTGTGTTCTTGGGAATGGCCGCGAAGCGTCCGGGGGTGGATATCAGTCGGCCCATCTCCTTGGCTCGGTCGCTGCTCGGTGACGTTTTCCCGGTGCCATCGGAAACCATCGATGCCGCCGAGTGGGTCGGCCAGGGCACCGCGTTACTCGGCTGGTCCAATGAGCAGGCGGCCGAGGCACGTCCACCGCTGATCGTGCGTGGGGGCCATGGTGGCTTGGGCATGAGCGGCACGCTTGGCTCTCAGCGGGACCTACGGCATCTCAGCCAAGCTTCCGATCTGAGTGACGTAGCGGAGGATCTCTCTGGTTGCTTCTCCGCCGTTCGTGTGGCGGAGGGGGAGTTGCAGGCCGCTACCGCGAGCACCAGGGCGCTTTCCGTCTTCTACGCCGAGAACGAGGACCTTCATCTGGTGGGGACTCGCGCTCTGCATGTGCACCTCGTGGCGAACGGAGGGAGGGTCGCCTGGAATGAGGTGGCTCTGCAATCCATGATCCGGCAGGGGTACTTCCTCTCCGATGAGACCCCTTACCGAGGTGTGACGGCGCTTGGGGTCTCCTCCGTGATCACGGTCAAGGGCGGTCGTAGGAGGATCAGTACGCGTCCGCTGCCGCCCGCGCTACCAGCCCCGACATCCGGGAGAGCCAAACGGAAGTCGATCAGGCAGTTGAGTGACGCCCTCGTCGTCGCCGTCGCGCCATTGCGGGGCATATCCGAGCCGGTCAATCTGGCGCTGACGGGTGGGCGCGACAGTCGTTTGATGGCGGCGCTTCTGCACGCGGGCCGGGTGCCTTTCCGCGCGACGACCAACGGGCTCGACAGCCACCCGGACGTGGTCATCGCCAGGGAGATCGCCGCTCGGTTGCGTATCGACCACACGGTCATCCCACCCGTGCGGACCGAGGCGAAGGACGCCGTGCTCATCCCGCACCCGAGCGTGCGCACCTATGAGGTCATCCGGGCCGGCGAAGGCATGACGTCGGCGTACGAGAGCATCGTGGACTACCGGCCGTACTCCACCACGCCCACCATGTCCGGGCAGAGCGGCGAGATCCTCAGGGGTGGTTTTCTCTACAGCCAGGGGCAGACCACCGACAAGGCGATGAGCCGCAGGGTCGGCGACTTCTTTCTCAAGAACGAATCTTTGTTCACCGACGAGGCGAACGAGCATGCTCGCGGGCTCGCGGAGCCATGGCTGCGGCGAGCCGGTGAGAATCCGTGGGAAGTGCTCGACCACCTGTACGTCACCTACCGTGTGGGACGCTGGCATGCCGCGGCACGCGTAGGGTCCCTGCGGCGTGGGGATCCGATTCAGCCGTTCCTCGACAATCGCGTGGTGGTCGAGGCGTTGTCGCTCGATCAGCGATGGCGGCATTCGGAAGAGGTCGTCTATGAGCTGATCAGGCGACTGGCTCCCGGTCTGCGGGAGATCGAGCTGGAAGGCAAGCCCTGGCGTTTCCAGGCCGGCGGAGAAGCGAAAGTACAGCGCCGCTGGTGGCAGCGGGAAATGGGGAGTTCCGTGCCACCTGCTCCGAAGCGGGGCAACAGCTGGAATTGGCGGACCAGCCCAGGACCCCATCTGTCGGCTCTTCTCGGAGAGTTCGTGCTCGATCGTGCCGACGCCCTCACCGCCCTCGTCCGCGGCGACGCGTTGAAGTCCTTCTTCTCCGAGCCTGTCGTGAAGCAGCCCGCGCTGGCCTGGAACCTTTACACGGTCGCGGCCCTGCTTACCGGCGCCCTTCCCGGAAAGCCGCCTGCGATCACCGATCTGATTCGTATCGAGATCCCGCAGGAGATCTGAGAGAAGAAGCCAGAAGTCCGGAGCCAAGATCCAGACTGTGTTAAGGTCACGAACCTGCAACGGGGGCTGCAGGGTGACGGCTGCCCCTTTGTGTGTCCTTTCCATGAACGAGCGGGCCGTTTCCTCGTCGCGTTCGAAGGCCGCGTCACCATCCGACAAACCTGAGCTCCCTGAGCCGGGAACGTCTATCACGGAGGATTACAGATCGTGTCCATTTTTCGAACCAGAACGAGTCGTGCCGTGGCCGCGCTGTCCACTGCCTCGGTGCTGTTAGCCGCCGCGACACCGCCGGCCCAGGCCCAGGCCACCGATGCCGACGACGTCGCCGCCTTCCTGCAGGAGACCATGGACGGTCTGCGCTTCGAGCAGGTCCTCGACCTGGCGCCGCCGTCATCCCCGCAGGCTCGGACACTTGCCGGCGGGGTCGACAAGGACGCGAAGACGGCCGCCGACTATGCCCGGCTGTTCGCCAATGCGGCCGACCCCAAACCCATCGTCCAGCAGCCGCAACTCGACGTGACCGTACTGGAGCTCGACGGGAAGGGCCGGCCGGTGAAGTCCGGCACGGTCCTGATGAGCCCGCAGTATCCGAACGGAATCGCCGTGCCGGTGGACCAGAACTTCCACACCAACCAGGTGAGATACCGGCAGTGGGACGACGCGGGATGGTACGCCAACCAGGGCAAGGGCACCATCGACATCGTGCCGGGCCGGGAGAACGCACCCATCGACTTCATGCTCCCCTACCCGGCCTCCACCCTGAAACTGATGATCAACTTTGGGGTGCTGCGCCTGGTGGACAAGGGCGTGATCAAGCTTGACGACACCTACGACTACCAGCCGACCACGGTCAGCTCGCTGTGCGGCGGACCGTCGAGCAACACCATCAGCGCCTACATGGACGCCTCGATCACCTCCTCCTCCAACGCCGCGTCCTGTGCGCTGGTGAAGCTGCTGCACGACAAGGGCGCGGTGGACGAGCTCAACCAGACCTTCCAGGACCTGGGCCTGGAGACCATGCAGCTGAAGAACACCAACCCGGCCAACGGCGGCCGCTGGTCCAACCCGGTCACGATGAGCTCGTTGGACACGGCCAAGCTGCTCGCGCTGGTCAATGGCGTACAGGGCACGGCGTGGACCGCCCCCAACGGTTCACCGGTCACCGGCGCGGTGCTGAGCCCGACCTCCCGCCAGGTCTTCAAGAAGCTGCTCGGCGAGCAGGGCTTCAACGACATGCTCTCCACCACCAACCGGTGCGGCAGCGCCTACCCGGCCGCGGGCATCCCGCAGCGGGTGGCCTCGCGGTGGGTGGCCGCCGATGGCACGGTGACGGTCGAGGGCAACAAGTTCGGCAAGGACGTCCGGCCCTGCAACAAGCAGGCGCAGGTGACGTTCGCGCACAAGACCGGCTGGGTCGGCAACTCGGGAGCCGACGCGGGCATCGTGCGGTCCCTGCCGGGCAAGGCGGGCCGCAACTACGTCGTCGTGGCCATCACCAACCTCGGCACCCAGTACGTGGACGCCGACCGGCCGGCGACCGAGCCCGGCATCTACCCGGTCGCCTTCACCGAGAAGCTGGCCCGACTGGGCGCGGCGATCGACCGGTACGAGGCGGCCTGGCTCGCCCGGCGCACCAAGAGCTGATCAGCACCAAGAGCTGATCATCCGCAATAGTCCGCCGCGTTGACGGCGGGCCCATGATGCCGATGTTCCCGGCCCGCGAGACCGATGCGGGCCTGGGAACATCGGCATCATCTGTTCACTCTCATAACGCTTTTTCGGCAGCTGACCAAGAAGGGGTGTAATCGACGAAGGGAGCATGGCCGGTGCGTCGCAGACAGTCGGACATCGCCACAGACCCGGAGGCTTTCGAAGCCTTTTACCGGCGCCACGTCGACGCGATCGCGCGGTTCCTGGCTCGCCGGGTCGATGATCCGCACACGGTCGCCGATCTGGTGGCCGAGGTTTTCGTCGCGGTGCTCGACTCCGCCCACACCTACCGGCCCGGGCTCGGCAGCGAGATCGCGTGGTTGTACGGCGTGGCTCGCAACACTCTCTCGGCCGAGCGGCGGCGGGCGTTCAAGGAGACGAGGCTGGCCGGTCGCCTAGGCGGGCGAAGGCTGCTCGACTCCGACGACCTCGCCGAGTTGGAAGAGCGGATCGACGCGGAAAGCGTGGCCAGGCGGGCCTTCGAGGCCATGGCCGAATTACCGGACGGTGATCGCGCGATGCTCGAACTGGTCGTCATCGACCAGCTCACGATCGGCGAGGCGGCCACCGCTCTGGGCATCCGGCAGGGGGCCGCCAGGGCCAGGCTGCACCGCGCCCGTCGCGCGCTCAGGAACGTACCGGAGATGGCGCCCTTCGTCTTGGAAGGAATCTGATGAACTTCAAGGAGCAGCTGCTGATGGAGCTCAAAACCGAAATCGTCACCCGGAACACGGCTAGACGTGTGGCTGTCAGGCGGCGTCTGCTCGCCGGCGCGGCGGTGGCCGCGATGGCGGCGGGGGCCGCCATCGCGGTGCCGTTCCTGACCGGGTCGGAGACCCCGGCCTACGCGGTCACGAAGAACGGCGACGGCTCGGTCACCCTGAAGATCACCGAGTTCAGAGACCCCGACCAGGTGGAGAAGGACCTGGCGGCAGCCGGCGTGACCGCCGACGTCTCCTACGTCAAGCCCGGCACCCGATGCGCCCCCGGCCGTGGCGATGCCGACTTCGGCCCCTCGTTCTCCAAGGAGGACATCACCAGTAAGGATCCCGCGGTCCAGAAGAGGGTCAACGAAGCGATCGAGAACTCGGTGAACGGCAAGACGTTCAAGTTGGGCCGTGGCGAGGTCCGGATCAGTAAGCAGTACATCAAGACGGGGCAGACAGCCGTCATGGAGTTCACCGAGAACGCGGACCAGACCTCGGGCCCGGAGAAGCCCAGAGCCCTGTGGGGGTTCAGCGGCTATCTCGTCACCGGTCCGGTCACGCCGTGCAAGGTCATCGACGACCCGTCCTGGGACAAGATGCCCGACCCCAAGAAGCACCCCGAGGCATACCCGCCGGCCGGTAGCTGACCCTCGCCAGGTGGGAGTACGGGCAGGTGGCGCCACCTGCCCGTACTCCCGCCCGCCAGCCGTCGTGCGAACTGGCGGCCGTCATGCGATCCGCCCCACGGCGGGCGGCTAAACCAGGGAGGCGGGGCGGTAGCCGTCCGTGGCCGCGATGAGCTCGTGCAGCGTGCCGGGCTCGGCGCCCGCGTGCCCGGCGTCCTCGACGATCCGCAGCTCCGCCTCCGGCCAGGCCAGATGCAGGTCCACCGCCGCGTCCGGCGGCGTCTTCATGTCATAGCGGCCGTTCACGATCACGCACGGGATGTGCCGGATCGCGGCCACGTCCAGCAGCTCGCCCTCCCGCAGGAAACACGCCTGGCTGAAGTAGTGCGTCTCGATGCGGGAGAAGCCCACCAGCACCTGGTCGTCCAGTGGTGGCGGTGGGGCGGGGAGCAGGGTGTTCGCCGACAGCTCCCAGGCCGCCCAGGCCCGTGCGGCCGGTACGTGCACCTCCGGGTCCGGATCGGACAACCGGCGATGGTAGGCGGCGACCAGGTCGTCCCGCTCCGCCTCCGGGATGAAGCCGCGGAAGGCCGCCCACTCCCTCGGGAACAGCCGGGCCGACCCGGTGCCGGTGAACGCCCACGCGTTGTCGGCCTTGCTCGCCAGGTAGACGCCGCGCAGCACCAGCTCGCTCACCCGCTCCGGGTGCCGCCGCGCGTAGGCCAGCGCGAGCGTCGACCCCCACGACCCGCCGAACACCTGCCAGCGCTCGATGCCGAGGTGCTGCCTGAGCCGCTCTATGTCTTCCACGAGGTGCCAGGTCGTGTTGGTCTTCAGCGACACCCCGGGGTCGCCCGCGTGCGGTCGGCTGCGCCCGCAGTTGCGCTGGTCGAACAGGACGATGCGGTACGCCTCGGGATCGAAGAACCGCCGCTGCGGTGGTAACGACCCGCCGCCGGGACCGCCATGGAGAAAGACGACAGGCTTGCCGTCGGGGTTGCCGCTGACCTCCCAATAGATCTCGTTCCCGTCGCCCACATCGAGCATCCCGGTCTCATACGGCTCAATAGGCGGATAAAACGTTCTTTGTCCCATGGCTATCAGACATACACGCTGACCCCGCCCGGCGCGCACGCGCACGCGCACGCTCGCTGCTCCTGATCCAGCAGACCGGCGGGTACGCCGAGGCCGCAGTCCTCGTACCCCGGCGTACCCGGCGCCGGTGAGTCGTCAGATGGATGCGGTGAACAGCTTGCGCATGATCTCCAGAACGTCGTCCCGGTGGTCGGCGGTCATGGGAATCTCGTTGCGGCGCAGCTCGTAGATGGCGGCGTACGTGGTCCCGACCGGTGCGGAGAACGCCAGGGATTTGATCACATGGCCATGCCCGGAGGTGGCATGGAAGTGGTCGGTGGCCTGCGCGGTGCAGTCGGTGTAGGCGAGTACGGCCCTCTTGATCCACGCGGCCAGGAGCGAGCCGTTCGCTCCCAGGACGGCGTTCTTGATCCCGTCGAGCTCCATGGGCAGGATCTTCTTGTCCTGGACGGCCCGCCGTTCCGTCTCGGCGATGGCCTGGGCCTTGGCCGGGGCGTCATCGGGCCCTCTGGACAGCTCGTCCTTGGTCTTGCCGGTCGCGAGGGCTAACGCGTCACAGCGGTTCCAGATCAGTTCGCCCAAGGCGTCGGCGATGGCGTTGATGTTCGTGCGTAACTGGTTCAGGTACCGGTCCGCGAGCGGCCGCGCGGCGAGGGCCAGCACGTATGCGTCGCGGCGCGACTTGGGGAAGAAGCGCTGCATGTTCTTGTCGTCGGCCTGTCCGAAGCTGTCCGCGTAGCGGCTCTGCACCGACGCCATCGCGTCGTTGACGATCATCAGGGTGACGAGGCCGACCTGATCGCTGGTCAGCAGCTTGCCGCTCTCGCTGGAGATGGCCTTGGCGTTCTTGGTCAGCTCCGCCAGCAGGGCCTGGGCGGCGGTGTGGCTCGAGGTGCCGGTGAGGTCGTATTTCGCCTTGTACGTCACTCCCGTCGTGCCGGTCACCACGTCCACGTCGTCGCCGGGCTCGATCTTCTTGCCCGGCAGCCATCGGGCGGCGTTGATCAGGCAGATCTGGGTGATGGTCGTGGGTTTGGTGTACTGCACGGTGATCTGCGCCGTCCCAGTGGCGGTCGGGGGCGCCTTGCGGTACCAGAAGAGCCCTTGCGCTCCGGCCGGGAACATATCGACCGCCGCGCCAGGGGCGAGGATGATCATGTTGCCCGCGCTCGTCGCGGCCTTCGCCTGGTCGACCTCCTGCTTGATCTGCTGGCGCAGGGTGATGAGCGTGCCGATGTCGGCCTTCATGTTCGCCATCATCGTGTCGACGTTCAGGCCGTCCTGCCCGTGACCCTCGATGACCCATTCCGCCGAGATCGTGTCGTTGGTGAGCCGGACCCGCCCGCTCTTGCAGACCTGGTGGTCCTCGTTGCGCTGAACGCCCAGCCAGGCCACGTCCGCGGGGTCGATGCTGTAGACACCGATGTTCTCGCCGCCGATGGTCAGCGTCCTGGTCGGGGCGGTTGCCTTGCCAGGGTTCACGTTCCCCGGGAAGGACACCAGGTTCGTGAGGTTGGGGTCCTCGGTGTACTCGAGTCCGCCGTAGACGCTCAATTTCCTAACCCCCTTCATACGGGCCATCAGGCGCGCGCGCCCGGGGGACACGTGGGGTCGCCAGGGGGCTGGAATCGCTGCGTCGCTGAAGCCGCCTCATGGTATGCCGGGCCGCCCCGGCCGCCTAGGCCCAGATATTCGGCCTTCAGGGTGCTGAGCAGGGGCTAGATCACTCGCATGAACCGCGGGCCGGTGCTCTCGTGCACGATCTCCTGGCAGCCGGGAGCGCCCAGGGCTTCCCGCTGGGGCGGTCCTGAGCGCTGTGGCGGCGAAGCTCAGCCTGATTGACGGACTACCAGACCTGTAGCAGGGCGCCGAATTCCAGGTCCACGTCCCAGACGCGGGAGAATATGATCACGGATCCGCCGTCCGCGGCGCCGCAGTACACCTTCTTGCTGACGGCCGAGGTGATGCCCTGTGCGGCGACCTCGTCGAACCAGTTGGTGTAGGAGTAGATCGGGCCCCCGCTGTCACCGTGCGCGACGGCGCAGCCGCCGACGACGCTTTTGGCGCGGACCATGTGCTTGACGTACTGACCGTTGGTGTAGGTGCCGCTCCAGCCGGTCTCGGTCACCTTGATGAGGCAGTACTCGCCCAGGGTGGCCCCGGAGTTGCAGACGAAGTTGCCGACGTACGCCTTCCACAGCGCCACCACCTTGTTACTGGTGGAGGCGGTGCTATTGCCGTCGAAGACGTTGGCGGTCGCGTCGGCGAGCACGATCCCGGCGTCTCGCTTGCCGACACGCCAGGACAGCTGACCCATGTAGTTCGCCGGGTTGCCGGTCCCTCCGCCGTCGTAGAACTGGTCCCCGAGATTGCCGCAGTGAGCGGCGGTGAGGAACCCCGGAGTGCCGTACTTGTCGACGACCGCGAAGCCGGAGCTGCAGCCCGCCCCCGACTGCTTGTTCCAGGTCCGGCCGCCCGCGTAGTAGCTCGGCACGTCGTCCTGCCTGCTGTAGGCCGGGCTGAACTCCTCTCCTGTTTCCAGCGTGATCGGCGCGCTTGTGCCGCTGGGCCGCTGCAACTGCTGCGGGTCGGCGTCCTGCCCGGTGACCGAGAGCCGGATGCCGCTGCCGTCCACCTGCGGCGCCGCGCCGCTCGCCTGGCCGGCCTCGGCCCACTTCTCGGCCTCCGCCAGGAGTTGCGCGTTGGTGTAGGCGGCCGGCAGTACGGCCACCGGAGCCGTCTGCCGCCCCTGGTCGATCGTGGTCTGTACGGCCGGCGGCACCGCGCCCCGCCAGTACAGGCGTACCTCGTGGTTCTCCGGTGCGACGACGATCCCCGCGTAGCCCTCGGCGTTCTCGGCCGACTCGATGATGCGGTCGGCCACCCCGTTCAGCCGAGTCTGCTCCGAGAACAGCGCCTTCCAGTCGGCGAACCCGCCCGGCACCGCCCCCCGCGGCCCCGTCGCGTCCCTGTCCGGCGTCTTGCCACCCGGGTCGTCGATGGCTCGCGTGGTCACGGCCGGGTCGTCGGTGGCGGTCTGTGCCGTGGCTGCCCCCGCGCCCAGAAAGGGCAGCAGCGCACAGGCGGTGCTGAGGATGGTCAGGCGTAAGCGGACTTTCTGCTGCATGAGTGAAACCCCCGTGTCTGTGACAAACGCGAGTCATCACAGCATGGGGATAACGCCGCCTTCCGCGCCCAATTACCGGCCTGGTCCGCGCCCTCCGCCCTTGTGCCCGCACTGAGCTGCCTTTGGTACATGCGTGGGTAGGCTTCTATGAATGAATCGAGTCTGTCTGGTCACCGGGGCCAATCGGGGCCTCGGTTTGGAGGTCTCTCGCCAGCTCGCAGAGGCGGGGGACACCGTCATCCTGACCGCCAGGGATTTGGGAAAGGCGCAGGAGGCGGCGAGTGGACTGCGCGGGAGCGTGGTGCCGCGGCAACTGGATGTCGGTGATCCGGAGTCGGTGCGCCGGTTCGCCGCGGAGCTGCCGTACGAGAAGGTAGATGTCCTGGTCAACAACGCCGCCATCCACTACGACACCTGGCAGCGAGCCGAGAACGCCGACCTCGACGTCGTGCGGGAGGCGCTGGAGACGAACCTGCTGGGGACCTGGCGGGTGACGCTGGCGCTGCTGCCGGCGTTGCGGGCCAGTGATCATGGGCGGGTGGTGAACGTCTCCAGCGAGATCGGGTCGCTGACCGACATGGGAGGCGGCACTCCGGCGTACGCCGTGTCGAAGACCGCGCTCAACGCGCTGACCAGGATGCTGGCCGCCGAACTGCGCGAGGATCGGATCCTGGTCAACTCCGTCTGCCCCGGGTGGGTGGCCACCGACATGGGCGGGCCCGGCGGGCGGCCGGTCGCCGAGGGCGCTCGGAGCGTGCTGTGGGCGGTGGATCTGCCGGATGGCGGGCCCACCGGAGGGTTCTTCCAGGATGGCAAGGCTCTGGCCTGGTGATCAACCCGTCAGCCGGTTGATGGCGAGGCTCTGGCCTGGTCATCCACCCGTCAGCCGGTGGTCCGGCGGCGGTGGGCCTTCTGCCTGCAGGCGCCGCCGCAGAAGCGGGGCGGGCGGCCGGTGCGGGACGTGTGGATGGCGGTGCCGCACTCCTCACAGCGGGCGGTCTCGGTAGGGGTTTCGTTACGGACCTCCTGTTTCGTCACGGGTTTCGTTACGGCGGGCAGCGGCGAGCGTCCGGTGCGGAGGCCGTCCAGGACGAGAGCGGTGGGCCTGCCCGGGGTGGTGCTGTGCGCCTCCATCGTGATGCATCCCGCCATGAGTGCCATGACGTCCGTCAGCTGCGCGTCCGGGCGTACGGCTCCGGCCTGGCGGGCCCGGTCGAGCAGGGCGGTGAGGGCGGTGCCGTAGCGTCGCCGGGCCTCCATGGCCATCTCCGCCTTGAGGCCGGAGGCGAAGGACTCGCAGAGCGCCTTGTTGAGTCCGGCCTGCTCGACGGTCGAGGCGAAGGCGGTGAAGAACGCCTCCCCGGTCTCCGCTTCACCGGTGGTCAGCAGGGCGGTGAGCTCGTCGGCCAGGCGTTCGATCCGGTCGTGGACCACCGCCTCGAACAGGGCTTCCTTGCTGGGGAAGTGCCGGTAGACCGTGCCCGCGCCGACGCCCGCGCGTCTGGCGATCACGTCGAGCGGCACTGACAAACCCTCCGCCGCGAACGCCTCCTGGGCGGCCGCCAGCACGCGGGCGCGGTTGTGCCGGGCGTCCGCGCGAGCGGCGATCGTCATGTGGCCTCCCATGTGCCGGGCTGGTGCCCGAATTGACAACCGGAACGCGCGTTCCGTAGCGTCTAAGCGGGTTGACCGTTCCGATTCTATGCGCAACGAGGAGTTCGCATGTCCGTACCGACCTACCCGACCCCCCGAGAGGTCGTCGATCGCTTCCTGCGGGCGTCCGTCGACGGCGGGCTCGCCGACATGTACGCCCCCGACGTCGTGATCGAAATACCGTTCGCTCCGCCGGGTATTCCTCGGCGCTCGCAGGGGCGTGAGGAACTGCGGGCCAGGTTCAAGGCCGCCGAAGGCGTGCTGCGCTGGGAGCGGACGGAAAACGTGCTGGTCCACGAGACCGCTGACCCCGAGGTGGTCATCGTGGAGTACGACATCCACGGCTCTCTCGTCGCCTCGGGGCGGTCCGTCGTCCTGTCGTACATCATGGTCATCCGGGTGCGGGACGGCTTGATCGTCCATTCCCGGGACTACGGGAACCCCATGGGCATGGAGGAGTTCCGCGAGGAGCTGATGAGCGCGCTGAACTCCTAGCGCGCGTACCTCATGAGGACCGTGCCGTTGCCGAACGTGCGCGTCGCGGTCAGGTTGAACAGGGTCGGGCGGAACGCGCCGTCGAAGGCGGGGACGCCCGACCCCGCGACCACCGGATATGCCTGCGACCATGGGAGGCATGAGGCTCGCGAAAGAGACGGACAGGGGTGCGGTCGAGGAGCTCGTACAGGCGGCCTACCAGCCGTGGGTGGCCGTCATCGGCGCGCGGCCCCGCCCTATGGAGGCCGACTACGCCGCGCTCATCTCCGAGGGCCGGGTGCACGTGACGGGCGACGACCTCGACGGGCTCATCGTGCTGATCCCCGAGAGCGGGGTGCTCTACGTCGACAACGTCGCGGTACGCCCCGGGCTCCACGGCAAGGGCATCGGCCGGAGCCTGCTGGCCTTCGCCGAGCAGGAGGCGCGGCGGCTCGGCCTGCCCGCCCTGCGCCTCTACACCAACGTCAAAATGGCCAGGAACATCGCCCTGTACGAGTCGCTCGGCTACGTCGTGACCGGCCACAAGGATCGCGAGGGCCGCACGGTCGTGGCCATGCGCAAACAGCTTCCGTGACGGCGGCTCAGCTCGTGAGGACGCCGAGGAGGTGGGTCACCTCGCGGGCCACCGCGTCGCGGCCCGCTCGCAGGTACTTGCGCGAGTCGACCACCTTCTCGTCGCCGGCCAGGTAGTCGCGCACGGCACCGGTGAACGCCTTGTTCAGGTGCGTAGCGATGTTGATCTTCTTCATGCCGTGCCGTACGGCCGCGCGCAGGGTGTCGTCGGGCACTCCCGACGAGCCGTGCAGCACCAGCGGGACCGCCACGGCGGCGCGGAGCTCGGCGATGAGGTCCAGGTCGAGCACGGCGTCCTTGGTGGTCATCGCGTGCGAGGTGCCCACGGCGACGGCCAGCGCGTCGACGCCGGTGCGCGCCACGTAGTCCACCGCCTCGTGCGGCTTGGTCCGCGCGCCGGGCGCGTGCACGCCGTCCTTCCCGCCCACCTCGCCCAGCTCGGCCTCCACCCACACACCGCGCTCGTGGCACCAGGCGGCCACGTCGGCGGTGGCGGCCACGTTCTCCTCGTCGGGCAGCGCCGACGCGTCGAACATCACCGAGCCGACACCCAGCTCCACCGCCTCTTCGACCAGGACGCGGTCGGTGGCGTGGTCGAGATGCACCGCCACCGGCACCGCGGCCCCCCTGGCGACCGCGAGGCAGGCGAGCGCGATGGGTTCCAGGGCGCCGTGGTAGCGGACGCAGTTCTCGCTGATCTGCAGGACGACCGGCAGACCCAGGGCCTCGGCGCCCGCGACGATCGCGGTGGCGTGCTCCAACTGGATCACGTTGAACGCGCCCACTCCCGCGGGTGATTCGCGGACGATGTCGCCGATTCGGGCGAGGGGCATGACGGCTCCTTTGACGGTTCCTCAGGCGATTCTTGTGACAGTGAGGGCTCGGACGGCTCGTACGGTGAAGGCTCAGGCGGTGAAGGCGGTTTCTCAGGCGATGACGATGCGGGGGTGGATGTCGGCGTAGACGTCGCGGTCGAAGTCGCCCGCCACGGGCGCCGCGACCGCCGCCGCGCCCAGCGCCGCCGCCCGGGCGAGCCGCTCGGGCCACGGGGACCGCTCCACGAGCCCCAGCGCCAGCCCGGCGACCAGCGAGTCACCGGCGCCGGTCGGGTTGCCTTCCACCTTGTACGGCATGCGCGCCCGGAAGATCCCGTCGGGCGTGACGGCCAGCAGACCGTCGGCACCCATCGACACGACCACCGACTCGGCCCCGCGACCGCGCAGCACCTGCGCGCCCTCCTCGGGACCGCCTTCCGGCACGGCCCGCGCGAGCTCCTCGGCGTTCGGCTTGACGATCGAGGGGCGGCCACCGGGCGCGTGCCGCAGCGGCTCTCCGTCGGCGTCCACGATGGCGGGCACGCCGTGCTCGGCGGCGACGGCGGCCAGCGTCGCGTACGCGTCGAGCGGCACGCCCCTGGGCAGGCTGCCCGAGATGACGACCGCCTCCGCCGTGGCCAGCAGATCGGTGAAACGGCCGACCATCCGCCCGAACTCGACCGCCGTGACCTTTGGCCCCGGCTCGTTGAACAGCGCGGTCTGGCCTCCGGAACCCCGCTCGTCGCCCGCCAGGGCGCCGGCTCCGGAACCCTGCGCGACGCCCGCCACGGCGTCAGCTCCGGAATCACCCGTCACAGCCTGGCCGGAGTCCGCGACCACCAGCGTCGTGCGCGAGTCGGCCGCGATCCCCACGAAGGCGTGCGGCAGTCCGGCCTCCTGGAGGTCGGCCTCGATGGCCTGGCCGGTCGGGCCGCCAGCGAGGCCGGTGACCAGCACGTCCTGGCCGAGCACGGCCAGGACGCGGGCCACGTTGACGCCCTTGCCGCCGGCCCGCCGGTGTACGGCGGCGACGCGGTTGACCCCGTCCCAGTCGACGCGGGGCACCTGGTAGGTGACGTCGAGGGCGGCGTTGAGCGTCACGGTGAGGATCATCAGGGCTCCACGACCCAGGCTCCGCGCTTCATCACACCCGCTACCTCCAGCTCGTCGGACAGGACCACCAGGTCGGCCGCCTTACCCACGGCGATCGAGCCGGTTCGGTCGGCGACGCCCAGCACGCGGGCCGGCGTCAGTGAGGTGAGCTGGACCGCCTCGGACAGCGTCAGCCCCACCTCCTGGACGGCGCGGCGGAAGGCCACGTCCATGGTGAGCGTGCTGCCCGCGATCGAGTCGCCTTCGGCCAGCCTGGCGACGCCGTCGGTGACGATCACGTCCATGGAGCCCAGCACGTACGTACCGTCGCCCATGCCGGCGGCGGCCATCGCGTCGGTGATCAGCGCGGTCCTGGCGGGCCCGGCCACCTCATAGGCCAGCCGCAGCATGGCCGGGTGCACGTGCACGCCGTCGTTGATCAGCTCGATCGTGACCCGCTCGTCCTCCAGCAGCGCGGCGATGGGGCCGGGGGTGCGGTGGCCGAGCGGCGGCAGCGCGTTGTAGAGGTGCGTGGCCACGGTCGCGCCCGCCTCGATACCGGCCAGCGTCTGCTCATAGGTGGCGTCGCTGTGGCCGAGCGCGGCGAGCACGCCCTCGGCGGCGGCCATGCGGATCGTCTCAAGGGCGCCGGGCAGCTCGGGGGCGATGGTCAGCATGCGTACATGCCCGCGTCCGGCCTTCAGCAGCTCGCCGAACTCCCGCGGCGACGGCTCACGCAGCAGCCCGGGGTTGTGGGCGCCGCAGCGGGCCCGTGAGATGTACGGGCCTTCGAAATGGATGCCGGCCAGCAGACCCTCGTCGCACAGCTCGGCCAATGACGACGTGGCGCGGGCCAGGTCGTCGAGCGCGCCGGTCACCAGGCTGGCCACCATCGTCGTGGTGCCGTGGCGCTCGTGCAGCGCCACGGCGTCACGCGCTCGGTCCTGCTCGCCGGTCGGGAAGGAGCCGCCCGCTCCGCCGTGGTTGTGCAGGTCGACGAAGCCGGGCACCACGTGCCGCCCGCCCAGGCTGTGGCCCGCGCGAGGGGCGGCTCCGTGCCCGACGTGCGTGATGCGGCCGTCTTCGATGGTCAACCATCCGTCGTGGACTCCCTCGGGAGTCACGATGCGGGCGTCGGCAAGAGTAAGGCTCATGAAGAAAGGATCACAGATCGGGTGAGGTGCAGGGGCTCATCCGGGTCGAGACCCCTGGCGAACGCCCTGGCGACCGCGACCCGCTGCGCCCTGATCAGCTCGGCCATCGGGTCGAGGCCGGTCTGGAAGAACGTGCCGCCGGTCTCCTCGACCTGCTCGCGCAGGCCCTCGGGGGCGGTGCCGAGCATCCAGGTGACGCGGCCGGGGCCGGCGATGCTGATGGGGCCGTGAC
Source organism: Nonomuraea sp. CA-143628 (assembly GCF_050942315.1). Lineage (NCBI taxonomy): Bacteria > Bacillati > Actinomycetota > Actinomycetes > Streptosporangiales > Streptosporangiaceae > Nonomuraea > Nonomuraea sp. CA-143628. The sequence continues at coordinate 12,138,788 of NZ_CP192072.1, read as the reverse complement.
GGTATTCCATCGCCGGGTACGCCTCGGTCCACGACCGTGACGCCTCGCGCATCTTCAGCGCGGCCTCCTGGGCCAGGCCGACCGACCAGCCGATGCCGAGGAAGCTGAACTGCTCCGCGTCGGTGAGCTCGGCGGGGAGCGGGGCCGCCACGACCTGCTCGGCGTCGGCGATCGCCTGGGTGAGGTCCTCGCCCAGGCTGGCGCGGAGCATGGCCAGCTGCGTGGTGGCGAACCGGGTCTGCACGACCGACTGCTCGTCGGCGTAATCGAGCACGATGACGTCGTCCGCCGCCGTCATGACCGGCGTGTTCGGGTCGGCGGTGATGGCCGTGGTCCTGGCGTCGGTCCTGCGCAGGAGTTCGAGCACCTCGGTCGTGGTGCCGGAGCGCGTCAGAGCCAGCACGCGGTCGTACGAGCGGCCGGTGGGGGCCTCCGAGGCGGCGAACGCGTCGGTCTCGCCCAGTCCCGCGCGCTCGCGCAGGGTGGCGTAGGCCATCGCGATGAACCACGACGTCCCGCAGCCGACGACGGCGACCCGCTCACCGGGGCGGGGCAGCGCGTCGACGGGTACGTCCGCGACGGCGCGGCGCCAGCACTCGGGCTGGGAGTCGATCTCGGCCTCGGTGTGGGTGGTCACCACTTGCCTCCCCGTGATTGATTGTTTCTGCTGTTTTTATAGCATAAAGGAGCAGAAATTTGCACCGGTGGCTTGACCTCCCAGGTTGTGCCACGCTTGGCCCCGACGGATCTCAAAGGGGAGGCATCGTGTCCCGCTACGATCGTTGGAACGCGATTCTCGAGCTGCTCGCGCAGGAAGGACGGCTCTCCGTCGAGGAGGCCGCCCAGGAGCTCGACGTCTCCACCGCCACGATCCGCCGCGACTTCGACCAGCTCGCGCAGCAGCAGATGCTCATGCGCACGCGGGGCGGAGCCGTCGCGCAGAGCGTCAGCTACGACCTTCCGCTGCGCTACAAGACCGCCCGGCACGCCGACGAGAAGCACCGCATCGCCGCGGCGGCCGCCGAGCTGGTCTCGCCGGGCGCCGTGATCGGGCTCAACGGCGGCACCACGACCTCCGAGCTGGCCCGCACGCTGGCCACCAGCCCAGCACTCGAATCGGGCGTCACCATCGTCACCAACGCCCTGAACATCGCCTCGGAGCTCACGGTCCGCCAGCACGTCAAGATCGTGGTCACGGGCGGCGTGGCCAGGCCGCAGTCCTACGAGCTCATCGGCCCGCTGGCCTCGGGCGTGCTCGAACAGGTGACGCTCGACGTGGCCTTCCTCGGCGTGGACGCGCTCGACGTGGAGCTGGGCGCCTCGGCCCACCACGAGGGGGAGGCCAGCGTCAACCACCTGCTCATCAGCCGCGCTTCGCAGGTCGTGGTGGTGGCGGACTCCTCCAAGATCGGTAAGAGGGCGTTCTCCCGCATCTGTCCCATCAACCAGATCGACACGCTCGTCACCGACGCCCAGCTCTCCGACTTCCTCGCCGGCGAGCTGACGGACGCGGGGGTAAAGGTCATCCGCGCCTGACGCCCCCGCGTTCCTGCCTCCGCCTCAGCGTGTTCCCCACGCCCCCGCCTCAACACACTCCCTGGGTCCTCCGCCTCAGCGTGTTCCCCACTCTTCCGCGGGCCGTAACGGCGCTCAGCCACCATCCGGTCAGCGGCCGTCTCCTGGAGGCCCCCAGGCATGGTCGGCGGGTGGCGGGTAACCCATGCTTGCCGTACAAGAGCCTTCTCCTGAGGACCCCAGGCATGGTCGGCGGGTAGCGAGCAAACTCACGTGTGCCGTACAAGAAACAAGAAAAGAGTGAAGTTTGTCGCAGAAGCGCCTGCGGCGGGTAAGAGGAGGGGCATGGCGGGAAGGGGAATCGCCCGGCTTGGGCCTGGAGAGCGGACCTCGGCGCTGGATTGGATGGGGGCACAGGAACTCGACGTGGTCGTGGTCGGCGGGGGAGTCGTCGGCGCGGGGATCGCGCTCGACGCCGCCACCCGAGGGCTCGACGTCGGCCTGGTGGAGGCGCGCGATTTCGCTTCCGGTACGTCGTCGCGATCCTCCAAGCTGATCCACGGCGGCCTGCGCTACCTGGAGCAGCTCAATTTCGAGCTGGTCAGAGAGGCGCTGCAGGAGCGGGCGCTGCTGTTGCAGCGGATCGCGCCGCATCTGGTCCGGCCGGTGCCGTTCCTTTTCCCGATGACCCACCTCGGGTGGGAGCGTCCGTACGTGGGGGCGGGGGTGGCCCTCTACGACACGCTGGGGTTCGCCACGGGGCTGGCTCGCGGGGTGCCCGGGCATCGGCACCTGTCCAGGAGCAGGGCGTTGCGGCTGGCGCCCGCGTTGAAGCGGACGGCGTTCACGGGCGCGGTGCAGTACTGGGACGCGCAGGTCGATGACGCGCGCTATGTGATGACGATGCTGCGTACGGCGGCCACCTACGGCGCGCACGTGGCGCCACGGGCCCAGGTCGTGGGGTTCCTGCGCGAGGGGGAGCGAGTCACCGGGGTGCGGGTGCGCGACCTGGAGAGCGGCGCCGAGCTGGACGTACGCGCCCGGCAGGTGGTCAACGCGACCGGCGTGTGGAGCGACGACATCCAGGAGCTGGTGGGCGGCCGGGGACAGATCCATGTACGGGCGTCGAAGGGCGTCCACCTGCTGGTGCCGCGCGACCGGATTCACTCGCTCACCGGAATCATCCTTCGCACCGAAAAATCCGTACTTTTCGTGATTCCGTGGGGGCGGCACTGGATCATCGGGACCACCGACACCGAGTGGAAGCTGGACAAGGCGCATCCCGTGGCGTCGCGGGTCGACATCGACTACCTCCTCGACCACGTGAACGCCGTCCTGTCCGTGCCGCTGACGCGGGACGACGTCGAGGGCGTCTACGCGGGACTGCGGCCGTTGCTGTCGGGTGAGTCGGAGGAGACGTCGAAGCTGTCGCGCGAGCACGTGGTGGCGCATCCGGTGCCCGGCCTGGTGATGATCGCCGGCGGGAAATATACGACTTATCGGGTTATGGCGAAGGACGCCGTCGACGCCGTCGCCCACGGGCTCGATCAGCGGGTGCCGAGGTCGTGCACGGACCGCATCCCGCTCGTGGGCGCCGAGGGCTACCAGGCGCGATGGAACGCGAGGCACCGGCTCGCCCACACCTCGGGCCTGCACGTGGCCCGCATCGAGCACCTGCTCCAGCGGTACGGCTCGCTCGTCGACGAGGTCCTGGAGCTGATCGAGCACGACAGGTCGCTGGCCCGGCCGCTCGGCGGGGCCGACGACTACCTGCGCGCGGAGATCGTCTACGCGGCCACCCACGAGGGCGCCAGGCATCTCAACGACGTACTGACCAGGCGGACGCACATCTCGATCGAGACCTTCCACCGCGGTCTGGCCAGCGCCCACGAGGCCGCCGAGCTCCTCGCCCAGCCGCTCGGCTGGGACGGGGAGCAGGTCAAGCGCGAGGTCGAGTACTTCACCAAGCGCGTCGAGGCCGAACGCCTGTCCCAGGAGCAGGACACCGACCAGGAGGCCGACGCGATCCGACTCGGCGCACCCGAGATCGTGCCGGTCGCCCTCCCGGATCGGGAGGTCTAGCGGAGCGGGATGCCTTTGAGCGGAGTGGGATGCCTTTAGCGGAGCGGGATGTACGCCTGCTCGGCCAGCGTGTTCGCGTCGTTGACCTGGACGCCGTCCGTGGAGACGGTCCAGATCGAGTCGCCGATGACCATCGCGCGCTGGATGCTCGGCTGGTACGCCCCGTCCTTCGGCCGCTGGACCGGATGCTTGATCATGCCGAGCCTCGTCACCGCGGAGTCGTCGATCTTCAGGACCACGGCGCCGATCTCCTCCTTGTTCTGCTCATAGGTGTTGAGCGGAATGACCGACAGGCCGGTCTTGGGCCAGTACAGGAACGCGTGCGGGTCCCACTCCGCCTCGGAGCCCGAGTTCTTCTGGAACATCTGCGACAGCCGTTTCGGGTTCGCCGGGTCGCTGACGTCGAAGAGCGAGATCTGGGTGCCGAGCGTCCTGCCCTTCTCGCTGGCCTCCTGCCCGATCCCGATCAACCGGCCGTCGTTGCCGGGGTGGAGGTACGCGGAGTAGCCGGTGATCTTCAGCTCGCCGGTCACCTTGGGCGCGGCCGGGTCGCGTAGGTCGAGCGTGTAGAGCGGGTCTACCTGCTTGAACGTGACGCAGTAGCCGACCGGGCCGATGAACCGGACCGAGTAGATACGCTCACCTTCGCCCAGGCCGCCCACTTCGCCCACCTTGTCCAGGGTGTCGGCCTTGAGCACGGTGACGCTACTGACACTGCTGTCGCTGGTCTTCTCGGTCTCGGAGGTGAGCGTGGTGGCGACGCGCAGGTTGCCCTCGTACTCCGACAGCGAGTACTGGTTCAGCAGCCGTCCGGGCACCTTGCCCGAGGCCACATAGGAGGGCGGACCCGGCTTGCTGATGTCGAACCGGTGGACCTCGGTCTCCTCGGGCGGGGCGGTCGGTGTCGGTGTGGGCTCGGGGCTGACGGTGGTTTGGGCCGGAGAGCTGAGCGTGACCTTGGCCGAGGGGCTGGGTTCGGTCGGGTCGGGTTCGGTGGCGGGGGCCTGGGGCGTGTCGTCCACGGCCGCCATCGCCACCGGCCACCACCAGCGCGGGTTGCTGGTCACGTACAGACTTTGGCCGGTGCCGTAGACCGTGTCGCCGTCGGCCGCCAGGCTGATCGGGTCGGTGCCCGCCGCCGTGAGGCCCTGGGCCAGGTCGATGGTGTGCACGGTCAGCAGCGAGGTGCCGGTGTAGTCGGCCGGATGGCTGACCCGCGCGCAGTCGACGGTCTTCTTGGTGACGCTGCCGGCCGCGTCCGTGATCTGGATCTTGGGTAGCCAGGCGTCGAGCGGCGCCCGGCGTACCGCGTCCGCGTTCGCCTTCTTCATCTCGGCCTCGGAGGCGTTCTGCTTCGGCTCCGGGAAGGTGATGTCGGGCTGGCTCCGGGTGACGAGCCTGACGGTCGAGCCGACCATCCTGGCGTCCACGTACGTGCCCTGCGGCTTGATCGTCCCGAGCACCTTGGGCTCACCGGACAGGTCCACCAGCAGGTATCTGGTCTCGCCGACGGGCGCGAACGTCTTGTACATGATGTCGCCCCCTCGATACATCACCAGCGCGCGGTCACCCGAGACGAGCAGGTCGGCGGGGGCGTAGGCGGGCTCGTCGGCCTTGGTGAGCTTGACGGACCCGGTGATCTTCCTGGTGGCCGTGTCGATGATCCGCAGCGTGCCGCCCGCGACCGTGATGATCCGGTTGCCGTCGGTCTTGACCAGGTCGGGCTCGTCCACTCCAGCTTCGTGGGTGTTGGTCGTGGAGTGCTCCGGGGCGGCGTCGTTGGTCGCCTCCATGGACTTCTGGCGGGTCATGTACATGGGCATCGGGCCGCCGAAGCCCCACTGGCCGACGTTGCTCGCCGCGTGCTCGCGCAGCCCGGCGAGCATGTCGTCGCACCCGTTGTAGGAGACCAGGCGCACCTGCAGGCGCTGCTTCACAGGCGCGGTGCCCTCCGGCGCGGAGGTGCAGGCGGAGATGGCCGTCGCGAGGGCCGCCCCGGCCACGACCGTACGGATCAGCGTCTTCATGACCTCAATCACGGATCTCCGCGCCGGGCGGTTCACGATCAATCAGGAGGGTCGACCGTGAAGACCGGGCTGAAGTCAAGGTTCTCGGGGATGTCGAGCAGCTTGCGCACCAGTTTGCCCTGGAAGTCGACCACCTGGATCTCGTCCCTGGTGGAGTTGTCCTGCTCCCAGCAGTAGACGTGGGTCTCGTCGTACCAGCCGAGGACCTTGTCGCAGTCGGAGGTGAACCGGCGGACCCGGTTGCCGCTCTCCGCGTTCCACACGCAGTGGTCGCCGTCTCCGCCCTTGGGGCAGTTGGTGATGAACACCTTGCCGGAGGGGGAGAAGATGTCCTGCGTGCCGGAGGCCAGTGAGCCGATGTTCGCCAGGGTGCGGGTGGCCTTGCCGTTCGTGCCGAAGAAGCGCAGGCCCTGCCCGGGGGACATGTTGACCACGCCCTGCTCGTCGCCGTCCCAGCCGAAGGCGGTCTTGCGGATCGAGGTGTCGGACACGGTGACCACCTTGGCGTCCTCCGCGGCCACGTCCACGATGACGAAGCCGAGGTAGAGCCAGTTCTTGCCCGATTCCTTCTCGATGTTGAGAAGGATCTTCGAGCCGTCCTTCGACCAGGCGCGGATGCTGCTGATCAGCGGCTTGCGGACGGTCTTGATCGAGGTCCTGTCGCCCGTCCGCCGGTCGGTGATGATCACCGAGTCGTAGTCGTCGGAGGTGTAGTTGCGGCCGCGGCCGACCATGGAGCGGCCGTCGGGCGAGACCAGCGTCTCCCAGTTGCCGGAGTATTTCGTGAACGTGCCGCGCAGCGAGTTGCGGGCGTAGTCGATCCAGTCGTCGGCCTTCTTGTTGTAGACCTCGTACGAGGTCAGCGTGATCGGGTCGGCCGAATTCTCGTACACCGAAATGGCGCCGCCGGGTATTGCCCGCTTCGTGCCCTTCCGCGGCACGCCCGTGGGCGTGGTGCTGGGCCTCTTACCGGACGCCGCGACGGAGGCGCGGCTGTTGGCGGTCAGTGTGGCGGCCGGGGGCTTGGTCTGGCTGATGACCACGCCGACGCCGGCCAGCACGAGCAGCGCGACGGCCACGGTCACGCCGATGACGATGGGTGCCCTGCTCTTCTGCCGCTGGGAGTGGCCGGGGGAGTAGGGGCTCAGGTGCGTCGGCCGGTGGTCGCCCGGGGGCGGGTATCCGCCGCCGCCCATGGACGGCGGTCCGTGGTGGCCGGGCGCCGAAGGCGGTCCATGGTGGTGGCCGGGCACCGAAGGCGGCCCTCCGGGCATGGAGGGCGGTCCCATGTGAAGAGGTTGACCGGTCACGGGCGGTTGGCCGTAGGGGGCCGCCTGCCAGGGCTCCGCCGGGGCGGCTGCCGCCGCGGCCTGGGCGAGCATGCCGGAGTTGGGCACCGGGTGCTGCAGCAGGCGCATGATCACCTGCTCCGCCGTCGGCCGCTGCGCCGGATCCTTGGCCAGGCACGCGGCCACCACGTCGAGCAGCGGACCGTGCAGCCCGCTCATGTCCGGCTGGTGGTTCAGCACCCGGTTGATCACCGCGGGCATCGTGTCGCTGCCGAACGGCGAGCGTCCCGAGGCGGCGAACACCATCGTGCTCCCCCACGAGAACAGGTCGGCCGCCGGCCCGACGGTGTGGCCCATCACCTGCTCGGGCGGCATGTACGAGGGCGTGCCCACCGGCATGCTGCTGATCGTCGAGGTGGCGTTGAGCGCCCTGGCGATGCCGAAGTCGATCACCCGCGGCCCGTCGGCGCCGATGATCACGTTGGCCGGTTTGAAGTCACGGTGCACGATCCCGGCCTGGTGGATCGCGGCCAGCGCGGTCGCCGTGCCGATGGCCAGGCGGTGCAGGGCCGTGCCGGTGCGCGGGCCCTCCTCCTGGACGACCCGCTGGAGGGAGGGGCCCTCGATGAACTCGCTGACGATGTATGGACGGTCGTGCTCGATGCCCGTGCCGAGCACCGCGGCGGTACAGAACGGCGCAACCTGCTGGGCGACCTGGACCTCGCGCAGGAACCGGCCCACGCTCACCTCGTCACCGGCCTGGTCGGGGCGCAGCCACTTGACCGCCACGTGTGTGCCCGCCGGGTCTCTGGCCAGATAGACGACGCCTTGGCCGCCTTCGCCCAGCCGGCCTAGGAGAGGCAGACCGCCGAGCCTCTCGGGGTCTCCCGGTCTGAGTGGCGCGAAGGAAGGCATGAAGTGATTCTGTCCCCATGCCATGGATTGGCAAAAACTACCCGCCGGTAGCGATCCGGAATAACCTGCCTTCATGCACGTGACGTCCAGCGGCAAGACGACCGAGATCGCCGCACCGTTCACCGGCGAACCCCTCGCCGACCTGCCCGTTTCCGGGGTGGATGACGTACATACGGCATATGAGAAGGCGCGGGCGGCGCAGGCCGAGTGGGCCGCGCGGCCGGTCGCGGAGCGGGCGCGGCCGTTCCTGCTGCTGCACGACGCGATCCTCGACCGCAGGGACGAGATCCTCGACATCGTCCAGAACGAGACCGGCAAGGCCCGCAAGCACGCCTTCGAGGAGGTGCTGGACGTGGCGGGCTGCGCTCTCTACTTCGCCCGGCGCGCTCCCGGCCTGCTCGCCCCGCGCCGCCGCGCCGGCATCTTCCCCGTGGCCACCCGGGTGACGGAGCTGCGCCGGCCCAAGGGCGTGGTGGCGCTGATCACGCCGTGGAACTACCCGCTCTCCCTGGGCGTCACCGACGCCGTGCCCGCGCTGCTCGCCGGCAACGCCATCGTGCACAAGCCCGACACGCAGACCGCCCTGTCGACGCTGTGGACCATCGACCTGCTGGCCGAGCTGGGCCTGCCGCGCGAGGTCTGGCAGGTCGTGCTCGGCGAGCCCGCAGAGGTCGGCGACGCGCTGCTCGACGGCGCCGACTATGTGGCCTTCACCGGCTCCACCAGGGGCGGCAGAAAGATCGCCGAGGAGGCCGCCAAGCGGCTCATCGGCTGCTCGCTGGAGCTCGGCGGCAAGAACCCGATGGTGGTGCTCGACGACGCCGACCTGGATCTCGCCGTCCAGGGCGCGATCCGCGCCTGCTTCACCAACGCGGGCCAGCTCTGCCTGTCGATCGAGCGCCTGTACGTGCACACCGCCGTCTACGACGCCTTCGCGGAGCGCTTCGCCGCCCAGGCGGCCGACCTCAAGATGGGCGCGGGCCACGACTGGTCGGTCCAGATGGGCTCGCTCACCTCGCGGCGCCAGCTGGACGCGGTCAGCGCGCACGTGGACGACGCCGTGGCCCACGGCGCCACCGTGCTGACCGGCGGCAAGGCCAGGCCCGACCTTGGCCCGCTGTTCTACGAGCCCACCGTGCTCTCCGGGATCACCGAGGAGATGCGGCTGTGCCGCAACGAGACGTTCGGCCCGGTGGTCGGCCTCTACCGGTTCTCCTCGGATGAGGAGGCGGTGGCGCTGGCCAACGACACCATCTACGGGCTCAACGCCTCCGTCTGGACCTCCGACCTGGCACGGGGCCGCGCGCTCGCCGCCCGGATCAAGGCGGGCACGGTCAACATCAACGAGGGGTACGGCTCGGCGTACGCCTCCTACGACGCGCCGATGGGCGGCATGAAGGCGTCGGGGCTGGGCCGCCGGCACGGAGCCGAGGGACTGCTTCGCTACACCGAGGCACAGACCGTCGCCTCGCAGGCCACGTGGCTGGGCTTCGAGCCGCCTTTCGGCATGACGTACGACAAATGGGCGGGCGCCCTGGTCACCACGCTCAAGACGATGAAGAGGCTGCGCCTCAAATAGGTATACGCGCTGCTGCGCGCCGTCGTCACCGCCAGCGGTCGTGAGCCGGCCGAGCAGTGGGAGCGGAATACCGCGTCCGGCGCGGGTGTCATGATCTCCATGGAGATTCGTTACGTCGGCGGCCCGACCGCGGTCCTGGAGATCGGCGGGGTCCGGTTGCTGACAGACCCCACGTTCGACCCGCCCGGCGACTACCCGATCGGGAACCGGGCACTGGTCAAGACGGCCGGACCGGCGTTCGGGCCGGACGACACCGGGACCGTGGACGCCGTCCTGCTCTCCCACGACCAGCATCCCGACAACCTCGACAAGGCCGGGCGCGCCCTCCTGTCCTCGGCGGCGGTGGTGCTGTCGACGGGCTCGGCGGCCGAGCGGATCGGCGAACCGGTGCGGGCGCTGCCGAACTGGACGCACACCGAGCTGGTACGCCCCGGCGGCGGCGCGCTGCGGATCACCGGCGTGCCCGCGCAGCACGGGCCCGACGGGAGCGAGCACCTGGTGGGCGAGGTGACCGGGTTCGTACTGAGCGGCGAGGCACTGCCGACCGTGTACGTGAGCGGCGACAACGCCTCCCTGGACGTGGTCAGGGACATCGCGGCACAGGTCGGGCCGGTGGACGTGGCGGTGCTGTTCGCCGGTGGGGCGCGGACGCCGCTGGTGGGTGACGCGTACCTGACGCTGACCAGCGACGACGTGGCCGAGGCGGCCGAGATCCTGGGCGCCCGTCACGTGGTGCCGCTGCACTTCGAGCACTGGGGACACTTCACGCAGGGCCGCGACACGCTGGTCAAGTCTCTCGCGGGGCTCGGCGACCGCGTGCACCTGCTGGAGCCGGGCGAACGGGTGACCCTCTCCTAACCGTCTGCTTCCGTTCCCCCGCCAGGGGCCCTTTCTGGAGACCTCTGCCACGACGGACCGTCTGCTTCCGTTCCCCCGCAGGGGGTCCCGTTCTAGAGACCTCTGCCACAACGGACCGTCTTCTTTCTCCCCCCGCAGGGGGTATTCCTCCGAAGGACCCCAGCCACCACGGACCGTCACAGAGATCGAGACGGTCGCGTGACAGGGGCGTGTCAGCCCAGCCGATGGCTGACCCAGACGTTCGGCTCGATGTAGACGGCGTGATCCTGGGCGACATCGCAGTACACAGGGCTGAGCGCCCCAGGCACCTCGACCGGCCCGGTCCGGTCGAACGGCAGGCCGGTCCACTCGCGCCACTCGGCGAGCGTGCCCGGTATCACCATCGAGCGCGGCGCGACCTTGACGATCTCCCCGCCGGCCCGTACGTGCACACGCAGCCAGGCGTCGTGCGGCAGGCCGTCCTCCCGGGACCTGAAGGCGTACTCCGTCATAGGCGTGTGCGGTTCGAGGTGCTTCTGGTTCGGCCGGACCGGCGCCACCAGCTCCCGGAACCCCAGCCGCGCCGCGTGGTCCCGCATCGCGGCCACCATCATCGGCGAAACCCCCGTGCCCAGCAGGTCGGTCCTGACGGTGGCCTCCAGCGCGGAGACGGCGTCAAGGGGGCGGTCCAGCTTGCGGGCCAGCCACCCTTGGCGGATCACCCCGTCCCAGCCGTCGTCGGGCAAGTCGCCGGCCGGGAAGGGGATCATGCAGCCCCTGGCCACCATCCGGCCGGGCTCGGTGTCGTCATCGGCCACCAGCACGTAATCGGCGTAGTCCGTCGCGGCGACGGGATAGAACAGGTCGGCGATCGGGTCGTTGAACATGAAGACCCGCCACGAGTGGTCCATCTCCCATAGCGCGGAGGCGAACTCGGGACGCTCGGCGAGCGTGGTGATCCGGAGCGACATGCGGATCATTGTCACACCTGTCGCGATCTTCCTTCAGCCCATTTCGGCCGGCCGCTGGACGGGCTGGTGCTCGGTCTTGAAGATCAGGGTGGTGTGCAGGTGCACGATCTCCGTACGGACGAGGAACCGCTCCAGGGCCAGCCGGTGCAGGTGGTCGGCGTCGGCCACAGCCACGTGCACCAGGAAGTCCTCGGTGCCCGCGACGTGGAACAGCGTGATCGTCTCCGGCAGCCCCAGCACGAACGCACGCAGCGGGTCCACGATCCGGCTGGTGTGCGGCCGTACGCGCAGGGCGAGCAGCGCCTGGAGCGGGCGGCCGAGCCGGGCCGTGTCGACGGCGGCGCGGAAGCCGGTGATGATTCCGCGACGACGTAGCGAACGTACGCGTTCCAGCGCGGTGGAGGGCGCGACGCCGAGTCGCTCGGCGAGATCCTTGTTGGGCAGCCGGGCGTCCTTCTGTAACTCGGCCAGGATCGCGAGGTCGATCGAATCCAGTTCGGCGTTATGCACGATTACCGCCCCTCAATTCGGCAAGGCTAGTCGTACGCCACCGAATTGACGAGTATTTCGAGGTATGTGGAACATCGAGGAGTTCACCGAAGCCGCCGGGATCACGGTCGGCGAGCTGGCGGCCTACGTGGACCGCAGCCAGCGCGGTGACGAGCCCGCGATCAGCCGCCGCCCACCCCGTGAGCTGGCCGAACGGCTGAGACTCGGCGAGCTGATCGCCAAGGGTGGCATGACGCCCGAGACCTTCCGGGACTTCCTGCGGACCTTCCTCGGCGAGGGGACCCGGCTGCACCATCCCGCCTACCTGGGCCACCAGAGCGCCTCGCCCGACTTCCCCGCCGCGCTGGCCGACTTCATCCATGGCGCCACGAACAACCCGATGGCCATCTATGAGATGGGCGCGGCGGCGGCCACGGTGGAGTTCGAGGTGCTGCGGTGGATGCTGGCCAAGGTGGGGTTCCCGGCGGGTGGTGGGGTGCTCACCCATGGTGGCTCGCTGGCCAACCTCACGGCGCTGCTGGCGGCGCGGGCGCGGGCCGTACCCGAGGCATGGGAGGACGGTATGCCCGGCGACCTGGTGATCCTCGCGCCCGCGTCGGCGCACTACTCGGTGTCGCGGGCGGCCTCGATCCTCGGACTGGGGCAGCGGGCCATGGTGCCGCTGGCGACAGACCACCTCGGCCGCATAGACATCACGAAATTACCGGACATTTCGGGACGTAGGGTGATGGCGCTGGTAGCGGCCGCCTGCGCCACGGGCACCGGCCTGTACGACGACCTGCGCGCCATCGGCGAGTGGTGCCGCGAGCGGGACGTCTGGTTCCACGTGGACGGCGCGCACGGCGCCTCCGCCCTGCTCGCCGAGGAGCACGCGCACCTGCTCGACGGCATCGAGCTGGCCGACTCGGTCATCTGGGACGCGCACAAGATGCTCCGTACCTCTTCCCTGGCCGCCGCCGTCCTCGTACGCAGGGAGAACGACCTCGACGCGGCCTTCAAGCAGGAGGCCAGCTACCTGTTCTACGGCGAGCGCGGCTTCGACCTCATCGGCCGCACGGTCGAGTGCACCAAGGCCGAGCTCGGGCTCAAGATCTTCCTGAACCTGGCCTGGCGCGGCGAGCGCGGCCTGGGCGAGTACGTCGCACGCCAGTACGCCACGGCCCACCGCTTCTGGGAGCTGGCCCGCCGGCGGCCGGGGTTCGCGCTGCCGTACGAACCGGAGAGCAACATCGTCTGCTTCCGGTACGGCGACGCCGACCACGCGGACCTGCGCGAACGCCTCATGGCGGAAGGCGCCTTCTACCTCACCTCGGCCGAGCTCGACGGCGTCCGCCACCTACGCGTCACGGTCATGGCCCCGGCCACGGACGACGCCACTCTCGAAGCCCTGCTGGACACCATCGAGGCCCTGCACGGCGGCTGATCGGCCCGGTCCCGCCGGACTTCTGTGCGCTAGCGTCGGCGGCATGACGGAACTCGACCCCAGGCTCCGCGCCATAACGGATCTGAACGTGGCCGACGCACGCGAGATGGGCGGCAGGCACGAATACGACGGCAAGATCCAGGACCTGTCGCCGGAAGGCGTACGGGCCGGGCTGGCGCGGCTTGGAGAGGGCGCCGCCCCCGCCGACCCGTACGACTCGGCGCATCTGCGGGTCTTCGAGGACGGCCTGCGCACCCAGTACGGAGAGCTGGAGCTGTACCGGAGCAATCCGCTGCCGCACCTGGCGAACCTCGACCTGGCCTGCTACGACCGCGACTACGCGCCGGAGGCCGAGCGCGAGGCCGCCAAGGCCGCGCACCTGGCGCGCTGGCCGGAGGCGGTGACGTATGCGATAGCCGCGCTCGACCGGGTCAGCGCGCCCGTCGCGAGGTCGCTGGTCGCACCCGTACAGGGACTGTCCGCCGGTGTCACGGACGCGGCCGCGCTCGACGCGCACGGCCTGCTGGTCGCGCACATCGAGCGGGCGGCGGCGGTCGGCGACCCCGACGCGTCGCTCGGCGGCGACGCGCTGGCCCGGCTGATGGGCGACACCGAAGGGCTCTCCGTCGACCTCGGCAGGCTGGCCGAGCGCGCCGACGCCGAGCGCGACCGGCTCATGGCCCTGCTCACCGAGTCCTGCGCCAAGCTGGGGCGGCGGGGCGAGGCGCCGCTGGACGTCGTACGAGAGCTGGTCAAGCAGCACCCCGACGCCGACGGCGTCGTCGAGGCGGCCAGGATCGGCACCGAGAAGGCCATCGCGTTCACCCGCGAGAAGGACCTGGTGCCCTACCACGACGGCGAGTGCCTGGTCGGCCTGGCGCCTCCGTCGCGCCGCTGGGGGATGGCGATGATGTCGTGGAACTCTCCCGGCGAACCGGAGGGCCCCTCCTGGTACCACATCACACCGCCCGACCCCGCTTGGCCCGCGCAGGACGCCGAGGAGTGGCTGGAGGTCTTCAGCGACACCACGTTGCCCGCGATCAACGTGCACGAGGTCGCTCCCGGGCACTTCTCGCACGGCCGCGCTCTGCGCCGGGCCGGCTCGGACGTGCGGCGGCTGCTGCACTCGATGGCGTTCGCCGAGGGCTGGGCGCACTATGCCGAGGAGCTCTGCGTCGAGGAGGGGTTCGAGGCCCAGGACCCGCGCGTCGAGATCGGGGTCTGGATGGAGGCGTTGATCCGGGTCACCCGGCTGGCCTGCGCCATCGGCGTACACACCGGGCAGATGACGGTCGAGGACGGCGCCCGGCGCTTCGAGTCCGACAGTCACCTGACCGGACCGGCCGCGCTGTCGGAGGCGAGGCGGGCCACGTTCGACCCCACCTACGGCCGCTACACCTGGGGCAAGCTGCTCATTCTCGACCTGCGCGAGCAGGCGCGCAAGGAATGGGGCGCGGGCTTCACGCTGCGACGCTTCCACAAGGCCCTGTTCGACCTGGGCTCACCGCCGCTGGGGCTGATCGGCGGCATCCTCTAGGTTCGGCCCCGGGCTGGTCGGGAGCATTGTCCGGGGCCACCCCCCGATACACTTGGAGCACCGCATTCGCTTTGGGGGGTCCTCTCGGTGTCTGAGTTCGACACAGTGCTCGTCGTCGACTTCGGCGCGCAATACGCGCAGCTGATAGCCAGGCGGGTCCGTGAGTGCCACGTCTTCTCCGAGATCGTCCCCTCGACGATGCCGGTCGAGGAGATGCTGGCCAAGAAGCCGAAGGCGATCATCCTGTCCGGCGGGCCCTCCTCGGTCTACGCCGAGGGCGCGCCCGCCGTGCCCCAGGGGCTGTTCTCGACGGGGGTGCCGACGTTCGGCATCTGCTACGGCTTCCAGGCCATGGCCCAGGCGCTGGGCGGCGAGGTCGCCCAGACGGGCGTCGCCGAATACGGCGGCACCGACCTCGACGTGCTCAGCGAGGGTGTGATCTTCGCCGGGCTGCCCGCCGCGCAGAAGGTCTGGATGTCCCACGGCGACAGCGTGGCCACCGCCCCCGAGGGCTTCACGGTCACCGCCTCGACCCAGCAGACGCCGGTCGCCGCCTTCGAGGACACCGGGCGCGGTCTCTACGGCGTGCAGTTCCACCCCGAGGTGCTCCACTCCGAGCACGGCCAGGCGGTGCTCAAGCACTTCCTCGACGCGGCGGGCTGCCGTCCCACCTGGACCATGCTCAACATCGTCGAAGACGCCGTCGAGGCGGTCCGCCGGCAGGTGGGCGACGGCCGGGCGATCTGCGCGCTGTCCGGCGGCGTCGACTCGGCGGTGGCCGGCGCGATGGTCCAGCGAGCCATCGGCGACCGGCTGACCTGCGTGTTCGTCGACCACGGCCTGCTGCGCAAGGGCGAGGCCGAGCAGGTCGAGCGCGACTTCGTCCGTGCCACGGGCGTCAAGCTCCGCGTCGTCGACGCCGCGGACCGCTTCCTCAAGGCCCTCGAAGGCGTCAGCGACCCCGAGGAGAAGCGCAAGATCATCGGCCGCGAGTTCATCCGGGTCTTCGAGGACGAACAGCGCGCCATCATGGCTGACGGCCCCGTCGACTTCCTGGTGCAGGGCACGCTCTACCCCGACGTGGTCGAATCCGGCGGCGGCACGGGCACCGCCAACATCAAGTCCCACCACAACGTCGGCGGCCTGCCGGAGGACCTGCAGTTCAAGCTCGTGGAGCCGCTGCGGACCCTGTTCAAGGACGAGGTGCGCCGGGCGGGCGAGGAGCTCGGCCTGCCGGCGGCGATGGTCTGGCGCCAGCCGTTCCCCGGCCCCGGCCTCGGCATCCGCATCGTCGGCGAGGTCACCCGGGAGCGCCTCGACCTGCTGCGCGAGGCCGACGCCATCGCCCGCGAGGAGCTGTCGCGCGCCGGCCTCGACCGGGAGATCTGGCAGTGCCCGGTGGTGCTGCTGGCCGACGTGCGGTCGGTGGGCGTGCAGGGGGATGGGCGTACGTACGGGCATCCGGTGGTGCTGCGGCCGGTGACGTCGGAGGACGCGATGACGGCCGACTGGTCGCGGGTGCCTTATGACGTGCTGTCCCGGATCTCCACCCGGATCACGAACGAGGTCCGCGACGTGAACCGGGTGGTGCTCGATGTGACGAGCAAGCCGCCGGGCACCATCGAGTGGGAGTGACGTCTCACTTGCCGAACAAAGGGCTCGCCATTGGCGCTTTGCGCCTTGGAAGCTCGGCGTTCTTTATTTGGCGCTGGCGCGCACTGCATGGGCTTGCCCGATCAGGCGCTTCGCGCCTTGGGGGCTCGGCGTGCTTCCCGGGGCCTTCGGCCCCTCCCATGCGAGGGCAAGCCCTCGCGCTCCCACGCTCCAGGCCCCCTAGGCACCATCGAGTGGGATTGATTGGGCAGCGTGCCTACTTGGACACGTGTTCGATGTCGGAGTGACGGGGAAGTGGTTGGGACACCACTCTGTGGTCATGGGCGAGTGGCACGAGACGGAGCGCGCCGCGACGGTGGCGCTCCTTCGCCGTACCTCCACGGAGAAGGGCGAGCGCGAGCTCGTTCAGAAACTCACAGAGGGAGCTTCCGCAGCGGCATTGCTGCGCGAACGCCTGGCCCCCGTCGACCTGTTCTCCGATCCGGTTGAGGAAGCGATAGCCCAGGCGAAAGACGAGATCGATTCCTGGGAGCAAGGTGGCATCCAAGTCATCGCCTTGGGGGATGACCATTACCCGCACCGACTGCGGGATGTGTTCGATCGGCCCTTGCTGCTGTTCGCCCGTGGGACGGTCCTCGAGGAGGACAACGGGGTTGCCGTGGTCGGTTCTCGAACCGTCTCATCGGGAGGCCGGTTGATAGCGGCCGAGGTGGCCACGAGGCTCGTGGAGCGCGACCTCACAGTGGGTCTCGGGCCTGGCCGCCGGCGTCGACACTGCCGCACACCAGGCCGCGCTCAAAGCAGGCGGCCGAACCGTGGCCGTCATCGGCACCGGGATCTGCAAACATTTTCCGCCAGAGAATCGTGACCTCCATCGAGAGGTCGCCGCGCAAGGCGCCGTGTTCTCCCAGTTCTGGCCGGACAGAGCGCCGGACAAGACGACGTTCCCCCTGCGCAACGGCACGATGTCGGGCTACAGCCTGGCCACGATCATCGTCGAGGCCAGCGAGAGAAGCGGCACCCGTATCCAGGCGCGCAAGGCCGTGGAGCACGGTCGGCCTGTGATCTTGATGCGGTCGGTGGTCGATCACACTCAGTGGGGGCGGGATGCGGCAGGCAAACCCGATGTCCACGTGGCTCAGGATGCCGCTGGGGCGATGACCATCGTCGATGACTTGCTGGACCGGCCCAAGCAGCTTGAGGATTTCCTTTCTAGGATTGGCTGACTCATTGGCGGAGACTTTTTCGGGGCTCCGGGAGATGATTCGCGAGCGACTTGGCGCGATCATGACAAACCCTCTCCGGGTACCAAACGTCACGTGCGATGTCTGCACAGGGCCCGTCTCGTCGCAGTACACGAGGTGCTATCGCTGCAGCGTCGATGGCCGCCGAGGCGATGTGCTCGTCGCACGGCGAGTCGTTCCTCTGACATATGCCGTCGTGGGCACGCAGGCGGATCGGGATATGTACCGCTACAAAGATCCAATGCCCGAAGCGCAGCGGCTGCGCAATCCGTCCTTTCAACGCCTGCTTCTTCTCCTCATAGGGTTCGCCGATGCCCATGCATCGTGCCTCGATATCGTTTCGCCCAAGTCCGTCAGCGGCATGGCGGTGGTTCCCTCGCTTCGAGGACGCCCCGGTATCCATCCCCTCGCTGCTCTAGCGGCTGCTCTTCCAGGTGATTTTGCTGGCGAGGATTGACCGCAGTTGTTCGCCGGGCGTGACCGCGGCCCTGTCACGGTGAAGTCGTTGTTCGTGAGTTTCGACCGCACGCTGTTGCTCACAGTGACACACTGGATGTGCTTCGTAGCCGAGGAGCGTCCCCCATGCCTCCGTCGAAGGTCGATCTGTACGCCGCGATCCGCCGGGACGCCCGCGCGGGGATGTCGGGCCGTGCGATCGAGAAGAAGTACCGGGTTGGCCGGCGGACGATCGTCAAGGCCCTGGCGTCTGCGTGGCCTGAGCCGCGGAAACAGTTGCCGCCGCGGGCCTCGAAGCTGGACCCGTTCAAGCCGGCGATCGATGAGATGCTGAAGGCGGATCTGGACGCGCCGCGCAAGCAGCGGCACACCGTCACGCGGATCTGGCACCGGCTGATGGACGAGCACGGGATGGCGGATGTGTCCTATCCCGTGGTCCGGGCCTACGTCGCCGAGCGGAAGCCGCAGGTCAGGGCGGAGGCCGGCCGCGGGCCGGCCGAGGTGTTCGTGCGGCAGTCGCACCGGCCGGGGGATGAGGCGGAAGTCGACTTCGGGGAGGTCGTGGTCCGGCTGGCCGGGGAAGACGTGAAGTGCTTCCTGTTCTGCCTGCGGCTGTCGTTTTCCGGCAAGGCGGTGCACCGGGTCTCGCTGTCGGGTGGCCAGGAGGCGTTCTTCGAGGGCCACGAGCACGCGTTGCGCGTCCTGGGCGGGGTGCCGACCGGGAAGATCCGCTATGACAACCTCAAGTCCGCGGTCGCGCAGGTGATCGGGTTCAGCCGTTCCCGGGTGGAGACCGACCGGTGGACCGCGTTTCGCTCACACTGGGGCCTTGACGCCTTCTACTGCCAGCCCGGCATCGAAGGCGCCCATGAGAAAGGCGGGGTGGAAGGGCAGATCGGCTGGTTCCGCCGCAATCACCTGGTCCCCGTCCCGGACGTGCCGTCCCTTCAGGCTCTCAACGCGATGATCGATGAGTGGGATGCCGCCGATGAGGCCCGGCGGATCGGCGGCCGGGCGCGGACCGTCGGAGAGTTCCTGGAGCTTGAGAGGCCGCTGTTGCGGCCACTGCCGGAGGAACCGTTTGAGACCGGCCGCTGGCTCACGCCTTGGGTGGACAGGTTCGCGCAGGTCACGGTCCGGACCAATAAGTACTCGGTGCCGGTCCGGCTGATCGGACGCCGGGTCCGGGTGCTGCTGCACGCCTCGGACCTGGTTATTTACGACGGGCGCGCGGAGGCCGCCCGCCATGAGCGGCTGCCCGGCAAGTCCGGCGCCCGCCTCGACCTGGACCACTATCTGGAGGCGCTGGTCCGCAAGCCGGGCGCGCTGCCCGGGTCGACCGCGCTGGAGCAGGCCCGCGCCGCCGGGAAGTTCACCCCGGTCCACGACGCCTGGTGGGCCGCCGCCCGTAAGACCCACGGTGACGCTGTCGGCACTCGGGCACTGGTCGAGGTCCTGCTGCTGCACCGCCATATGGACGGCGAGCACATCGTTGCCGGTCTCGCCGCCGCGCTGCGAGCAGGGGCGCTGACCGCGGACGCGGTCGCGCTGGAGGCCCGCAAGGCTGCCGACGAGGCCGACGGCCAGCCAGCCGCAGACGACACGCCGTCCGTCCCGTCTGTGGTCGCGTCCCTGACTGCCCGCCGCCTGGAGAAGCTGCCGACCGACACCCGCCCGCTGCCGTCGGTCGCTGCCTACGACCAGCTGCTCCGCCGCAACCGCACCCCACGGGAAGGAACCGCCAGCCCATGACCGCCAAGCCCCGCCGCGGACTGACCGAGCAGGCCGCCGACGCCGCCGTCGACCAGGCCTGCCGGATGCTGCGCCTGCCCACGATCCGCGCCCAGTTCCCCGAGCTGGCCGAGGCCGCCGCCCGCGAGCAGATGTCCTACCGTGGCTTCCTCGCCGAACTGCTCATGGCCGAGTGCGACGACCGCGCCCGCCGCCGCTCCGAACGCCGTATCAAGGCCGCCGGGTTCCCCCGGGAGAAATCGCTGCGCTCCTTCGACTTCGACGCCAACCCGGGCATCGACCCCGCCGTCATCAACACCTTCGCCACCTGCGACTGGGTCAAGAAGGGGCTCCCGCTCTGCCTGATCGGCGATTCGGGCACCGGCAAGTCCCACCTGCTCATCGCGCTGGGCACCGAGGCCGCCATGGCCGGCTACCGCGTCCGCTACACCCTGGCCACCAAACTCGTCAACGAGCTCGTCGAGGCCGCCGACGACAAGCAACTCTCCAAGACCATCGCGCGATACGGCCGCGTCGACCTGCTCTGCGTCGACGAACTCGGCTACATGGAACTCGACCGCCGTGGCGCCGAGCTGCTCTTCCAGGTCCTCACCGAACGAGAGGAAAAAGCCAGCGTCGCCATCGCCTCCAACGAGGGCTTCAGCGGCTGGACCAAGACCTTCACCGACCCCCGCCTCTGCGCCGCCATCGTCGACCGCCTCACCTTCGGCGGCAACATCATCGAGACCGGCACCGACTCCTACCGCCTCGCCCAAACCCGCGCAGCCCAGCAGAACTGACCACCGGCCCAGGTCATGCCCCAGACCTGCCTCGACACCGCCGCCGCCATCGAGCTCGCCGAGCTCCTGCAGTGGAACTGCTGTCAATAGGCGAGGGCTCTATCGTGGCTGACGACGCAGTCCCCGCTGGGAGGAACACAACACCACCGTGACCGCATCCGACAAGGCCACCCGGCTGGTCCAGATCGCCGCCGAGGCCGCGGCCGAGAACATCATCACCCACGCAGCGCAGCGCGTACGCGCCGGGGAGGGCCAGTGACGGCGGGAGGCGGATCGCGCAAGATCGTCCTGTGGCGGCATGGCCAGACGACATGGAATGTCCAACGCCGCTTCCAAGGCACGACCGACATTCCGCTGGACGCCGTCGGCACCGAACAGGCCGCCCGCGCCGCCCGGCTTCTCGCCGCCCTACGCCCCACCGCGATCGTCTCCTCCCCGCTGCAACGCGCCGCGGCCACCGCCCGAGCCCTCGCCGAGGTCACCGGACTCACCGTCACCCACGATCCCGATCTCATCGAACGCAACGGCGGCGTCTGGGAAGGACTCACCAACCACGAGATCCGCACCCGCTACCCCGACGAACGCGCCAGCTGGCAACCCCCCGGCGGCGAAACCGGCGAACAGGTCGCGAAACGCTTCAACGCCGCCCTCGAACGCGCCCTGGAACACATCCCCGATGGAGGCCTCCTCGTCGTCGTATCCCACGGCGCCGCCATACGCATCGGCATGCTGCACTGGCTCGGCTTCCCAGAGGAACTCTGGAGCCGAAGACCTGGCCCCATCCGGCTTCGCGGCTGGTCAGCAGGATGGAGCCTTTCTCGTATCGTTTGGAGATCATCGAGGAGACCAGGCTGGCTTCGTCTCGGGCGAGCGGTAATTAGCCGCCGCGTCGGGCTGTCCAATGGCTGCTGGTCCATCCTCGAAGAAGGCCGCAAAGGCTGGCGGCTCGTCGAACACAACGCCGGCACCCTGCCCGAACCCGTCCTCAGCGACGACCAGACCGAGAGCGCCGCCTGACGATTACCGGCACCAGCGCTTCCAGATCATCGCTTGACGAATCCCATAAGGACACCCCCGCCCGCAGACCCGCAAGCCGCCAAAGTGCGGTCACTTCTCGCGAACATTGATCATGCTTCCGGCCACCAAGTGCGGTCAAAACTCACAAGCAAGTGCGGTCAATTCCCGCGAACAAAACCATCCAGGTCATTGGGCAAGGGTAGAGCTCAACGCCGCTCGGGAAATTCCTGAGACGCAGCGGCGTGAGGCGCGCTCTGATCATTTCATCGTGCCCGATCCAGCGGTTGTGGCCGGCCAACGCATCGTCGTGCTGGAGGACACCTGGGTTCAAGGCGGTCATTCGCAGTCCGCAGCCGCCGCGCTCCTACTCGCGGGAGCTTCGGAGGTGACCGTCGTGGTGGTCGCACGCCGCATTCGACCCGATTTCCGGTCGTCGCTGCTGGAAGCGTCCCTTCAGCGGATTCTCACTGATCGGGAGTACTCGTTGGACATTTGCCCCATCACGGGCAGCGGTTGCCATTGGCGACATCCTGCGGTCGAGCTGTAGCGCAACGGTAGCCGTCCCCTCGAACTGCTCGTCGAGCCCGTTCCGCGGTGCTACCGAATCGCCGGTATCCACACTCGGGGGAAGCCCCGTAGAACCGTAGCTCCGGGCGCTAGCGGCCGATTTTCCGGGTATGCCGACGACGATGATCGCGGAACGGATCGGCTGGCAACGGTCGGTGACTGTCCTCAATGGAGTGTGTCCAGCGGCTGCGGCTTCTGAGGCTTGCGTCGACGAGTTCGCGGGTGAAGCCCAGCGCGCGGCCACTCTCCTAACTACAAGCCATTTTTAGTTTGACGTACTGGATCTACGTCAAACTAAAAATTTCTGTTAGGACCGCCTAGACTGGCGCTATGAGGTCACGGGAAGACACGCCTCGTGTGCGGCTCTGGCGACGGGCAGCGCACCAACGCGGCTACTTCACCGCAAGCCAGGCCCTTGAGGACGGCTACTCCTACCAGTCGCAGTACTTCCAGGTCCGCCACGGTCACTGGACGCGCATCGATCGCGCTGTCTATCGCTTTCGGGAGTTCGTCGATCTCCCTCCAAGCGAACATGATCATCTCGTACGCTGGGCGCTGTGGAGCCAGGGACGCGCGGTCGTCTCCCATGCCACCGCACTGGCTGTTCACGATCTGGGCATCGCCAATCCTGCCCGGATCCATCTGACGGTTCCGCCCGATTTCCGTCGGCGACATTCCTCGGTGATCCTCCACCGAGCGGAGCTGACGCGTGACGAGGTGGAGGAGCATGAGGGAGTTCGGGTGACCAGACCCGTACGCGCGATCGTGGAAACCGCGACGGATGGCGTGGATCAGGATGTGATCGACTCTGCGGTCGCTGAGCTGCTCGATCGTGGTGCCGCGACCAAGGGACAACTTCTGAGGGCCGCACAGCAAGTCGGCTCGAGGGCCGAACTCGCGGTGGAGCGAGCCATTCGCGCGGGGCTCACATGAGCCGCTATGCGACCTCGGTGGATCTCCGACGCGCCCTGGAGGCCCGGCTCAAGTGCCAGGCCGACGAAAGCGGAACTGACCTCAGTCGTCTGCGAAGGGTCGCGGTATTCGACCGGATCTGCGCCAGGCTATCGATCGTCGAACGCCGCTGGGTGCTCAAGGGCGGCACTTCCCTGGAATTTCGTCTGGGCGGCCGAGCGCGGGCCACGAAGGACCTCGATCTTGCGCTTTGGAACGGTCCACATGATGGTGAGGTCCTGCGCGAGGAACTGATCGAGACCCTGTCGATCGACGTCGATCGGGATGGTTTCGTATTTTCCGTTGGGCGGCCCAACATGTTGGACGCGGATGCGGCTGGACGACCTGGCTGGCGGTTCTCCGTTGACAGTGCTCTCGCAGGTAAGAGCTTCTCCCAGATCCGGCTGGACATCGTGCTGCGTGGCGAGGAGCTTGCGGCGACCGAGCTGATTCCGCTGCCCGGCGTGCTTGCGTTCGCCGACATTCCGCCACGCATGATCGACTCAGTTGATCGTCGCCAGCATTTCGCCGAGAAGTTGCACGCGCTCACCCGGAACTACGACTCTCGGCCCAATACCAGGGTGAAGGATCTCGTCGATCTGATCTTGTTGATCGAGGACGGCCTCCCCGCCGACCGCGGGCTGCTCGACGTGGTGAACCACGTGTTCGCTGTGCGAGCCACCCATGCGGTTCCTGTGCTCATCCCCGATCCACCTCCCGTCTGGAAGAGCGACTACCCCAAGCTCGCTGAGGACCTCACGCGCGCAAGCCCGGATCTCGCCAACGCGCTTGACCTGCTTCGCGCCCACTGGACTCGGACGCAAGCCCTCAGCGAAGAGCCCTGACTGGATGATCAACCTGCCCGCCTCCGCGCGAGACAAGCCCCAGGCCACAAGCTGGCACCCCAATTGCGCACAAACCTCGCAGACCTGAGAGCGTAGGTTGCGCACGATGGTGACCGGCCAAAACATGAAGGCTCCTCTGGTTGTGGCCGTTCGGCGCCCGTCTTCTTGACACATCGCTGTCACGATCATTGTGACGGATGGTCAAGTTTCGCTCATTCTCTGTTATGGTCACTTCTTGCCCCGATTTTGGGACAACCTTTACCTAAGGAGGACCATGAGGAACACTCCGAGAATCGTCGCTGTCACCACGGCTCTCGCGGCGGTCACGGCTCCCTTGCTGGCGCTCTCGTCTCCGGCGATGGCCGAGCAGCCCGCCAAGACCGTCCAGTCTGCCCAGAACCTGCCGCTGAGCTGGCTCTCCCTCCAGGGGCTCACCGAAAACGCTCACTTGCAGCGCATCAAGCAGTTGCTGGGAACGGGTTACGTTCCCTCGGCGTTGAGCGTGACCAACGCGGCCAACCCGGAGTACACCTCCGTATGGGTCAAGGACGCCACCCGCAAGGTGAACGTCTTGCAGGACCTGTCGGTCACCGACCTGCCGAAGCGCATCACCGAACAGCAGGCGCTGGGTTTCCAGCCCACCATGATCACTGGTACGGGTACGGGCACGGGCGCCATCTTCGCGGCGGTCTTCGAGAAGACCACGCGCAAGCTCCAGTCCAAGACCAACCTGACCAAGGAAGCCTTGGTGACCGTCAACGCCCAGCTCGGCGCCGCCGGTTACCAGATTTCCTCGCTGGACGTGTACGGCACCGCCGAGAAGCCGCTCTACACGGCCGTTTGGGCTGCCGGGGCCGTCACGGGAACTCTTCAGGTGACCGCCGGCCAGACTGTGGAGCAGCGCGGCAGGGAGCTCCTGGCACGGGCGAAGCAGGGTCTGGGTCCGGTCGCCATGGCGGTCGAGCCCGGCAAGCTTTACACCACCGTGTGGGGCAAGGTGGCCAACCCGACCGGTCTGAAGGAGTACCTGCAGCTGTCCAGCGTGACGTACAAGCTCAAGTCCCTTGAGCTGAAGGGACTGGGCTACCACCCCATCATCACGAACGTCGAGGACAACGTCTACGCGGGGATCTGGAGCAAGAACTAGGCGTTCGGTCGCCCGCCGCTGTCGGTGGTGGCGTCGAGTTCGCCCACCAGGCGGTCGCCGTACAGGATCGGCAGCGCGCAGTATCTCCAGACGAATGGCCCGACGCGATGCGCGGGCCATTCGTCATGTAGCGGGCCACCCGCTTGACGCGCGTTCCGCGTCGCCTTCCATCGCTCTATCAAGTGCGCTCTTCAAACGCGAGTGCTATCGCAGTTGGTCGCGGCGGCGGGTGAGGTAGGCGGTCTCGCCGGTGTTGCCGGCCAGCTCGATGGCCCGGTCGTAGGCCGCGCGTGACTGCTGGCTTCGGCCCAGCCGGCGCAGCAGGTCGGCGCGGGCGGCGTGGTAGGCGTGATAGCCGGCCAACGCCTCGGCGAGGCGGTCCACGATGGCCAGCGCCACCTCCGGCCCGTCGAGCTCGGCCACGGCGATGGCCCGGTTGAGGGCGATGATCGGCGAGGGGTCGAGACGGACGAGCTGGTCGTAGAGGGCGAGGATTTGCGACCAGTCGGTGTCGCGGATGTCGCGGGCGGAGGTGTGCACCGCGTTGATCGCCGCGAGGATCTGATAGCGGCCCGGGGCCACTCCGGCGGCGGCAGCGGCCAGGCGCTCGCGCACCAGCCGATGACCTTCGGCGATCAGTTTCGTGTCCCAGGCGCCGCGGTCCTGCTCGGCCAGGGGGACCAGTTCGCCGCCGGCCGAGACCCGGGCGGGGCGGCGGGCCTCGATGAGCAGCATCAGCGCCAGCAGCCCGGCCACTTCTCCGTCCTGCGGCAGGAGCACGCGGATCAGGCGGGTGAGCCGGATCGCCTCGGTGGTCAGGTCGTGTCGTACGGGATCGGTGTCGGGGCCGCTGGCCAGGTAGCCCTCGTTGAAGACGAGGAACAGGACGGCCAGGACACCGGAGACACGAGCTGGCAGATCGTCGGCGGACGGCATCCGATAGGGGATGCGAGCCGCCTTGATCTTGGCCTTCGCGCGGGTGATCCGCTGCTCCAAGGTGGTCCGCTGCGCCAGGAAGGCACGGGCGATCTCGGGCACGGTGAGACCGCCGACCATCCGCAGCGTCAACGCCACGCGCGCTTCCACCGCCAGCGCCGGGTGACAGCAGGTGAAGATCAGCCGGAGCCGGTCGTCGTCGATGGCGCCCAGCGGCTGGGGCGGGTCGGCGTCGTACACCATCTGGGCCTCCTTGTGCTTGTCGTCGCGTTTGTTCTCGCGCCGGATCCGGTCGATGGCCTTGCGGTTGGCGGTGGTGGTCAGCCAGGCGCCGGGGTTGGGGGGCAGGCCGTCGGCCCGCCACCGCTCGACGGCGGTCGTGAACGCCTCGGCCGCCGCCTCCTCGGCGATGTCGAGGTCGCCGAAGCGCCTGGTCAGCGTGGCCACCACCCGCGCCCACTCGTCGTGGTGGGCCCGGGTGATCGCCTCCTCGATGTCGCTCACTGGAACGGACGCACCTCGATCTTCCGATCGCAGACCTTCGACGCCTCGGCGGCGAGCTTGAGCGCCACATCCAGATCGGGGGCCTCCCACACCCAGACGCCGGCGAGGTACTCCTTCGACTCCACGAAAGGACCGTCGCTGAACACCGGCTGCTCGCCCCGGTTGTCGATGACCGTGGCGGCGTCGGTGTCCGCGAGTCCGCCCGCGAAAACCCAGTAGCCCTCGGCGATCAGTCGTTCGTTGAACGCGCTGATGGCCGGCTGCCTGTCCGTGCTGCCGGGATTGCTCTTGTCATCGATCACGGAAACCAGGTAACGCATCTGAAGATCATCTCCTGTGGTGTCAGGACAGCGTGGTTCGAGGCCGTTGGCGCCGCCCCTTGCGGGCGGCCTCACCCCTGCTACGAATACCACCGGCCCGATCCGACACCTCCTCCCGGACTTCTTCGCAGAATTTTCCGGGAAGTCGGCCGCCGATGTCGGCCACGGTACTAGCGCATCAGCCAGGCCTGGTCGGCGGAGTTCCGGCAGGGCCACTGGATGATCCATTTGCCCGGCTTGCGTTCGGCCTTGCCGACCGCCAGGCACATGTCGGTGGCTCGGTTGCGCAGTCGCTGGTGCTCGTCGTAGATCCACTCTTGCTCGGTTCCGCCGTCGGTGCAGGGCCACTGGATCGCGTACTTGCCCTTGACCTGGACGCCGCGTGCGATCGCCAGGCACATGCCGGTCTTGGCGTTGATGACCTTGCCCTTGCGGTAGATCCACTGCTGGTCCTTGTTGGTGGAGCAGGTCCACTGGATGACCTTCTTGCCGGCCCGTACTTCGCTCTTGCCTACGGCCAGGCAGAGTTCGGTGGCGGCGTTCATCAGGCGCGACCTGCTCGCACTGCTCGCCGCCGAGGCGGGGGCGGCGGTCAGGGACAGCGCCATGGCGGCTGTCGTGGCGATGGCGAAAAGCTTCTTGGGGGTGGCATCCATGTCGACGACCTTCCTGAGAGGTGTTGATCGCTATGACGCGCACAATTCCCGTTTTGTTGGGAGATCCGGTAGTTCTCAGGATTGAGCGCAGGTCGCGGGACAGAACTTGGCCTCGGGGTAGCGCGAGGACGGCCCGTCCAGGAGGGGCTGTCGCCGCCCCTTCAAGTGCTGGTCGAGGAAGGCCGCCACGTACGTACGGGTGAGTTCGGCGGCACGGGTCGCGGGCAGGATGCCGGGGAGGGGCTTGATGCCGAGGGCGTCCGACAGCAGCGGTGTGTCGGTGAAGGACTGGTGTTCGGCGCCCGTCAGCACGATCCAGCGCTTCCATCCGGTGAGCAGCTTCCAGTCGCGGTCCCACGTGGGGGCGGGGCCTCCGGAGACGTGCTGCGCCGAACCCAGGAACATGAACGGCCGGGAGAACCCGCTCTTGGGGATCCGCGCGTACGCGGTGCCGTCCATGTCGACCCCGGCCCGCACGCGGGGGTCTTCGAGCATGGTCGCCATGGCGCTGGATCCGCCGATCGACTGACCGACCATCGCGATGCGAGAGCGGTCGGTCCGGTCGGAACCGTCCCACTTCGCGGGCAGTTGGTCGAGCACGAAGGAGACGTCGGTGGCCCGGCCCTGGACCAGCCCGGCACCGAAGCCGGGGTCGGAGTTGCTGTCGCAGGCGAGGCACTCGGCGACCCGCCCGTCGGGGAAGGTGGTGGCGTAGCTTTCGTAGGTGTGGTCGATCCCGGCCACGACGTACCCGCGGCTGGCCAGGTCCTCGGCCAGGGAGGTGAGGGTGCTCATCGGCTTGGTGAAGCCGGGTGAGAGCACCACCAGTGGCAGCCTCTTTCCTGTGGGTTCGGCGTCCTCGATGGCGTTCGTCCGGGTCTTGCTCAGCGTGTCGTACGGCGCGCTCGCGATCTTGGAGCCTTTCAGGAGAAGTTCCGATTCCTTGGGTGTCATGTACGACGCGCGCTGCCCGTCGTGTCGCGCGGTCGGATACCACAGGGTGACCTTGAGCTCTCTGGCTTTGGCGTCGAGGTTCCAGGGGTCGGGGCGGGAGCCGTCCTTCAGGTACAAGGCGGTGGTGCCGATCGAGTGGGAGCCGGTGGGGGCGGGCAGGGTGGCGGGGCCGGTCGGCGTGGCCGAGGGGGCGGCGGATCGGGGCGGCGCGGGCGCGGAGCAGGCGGACGTGGCGAGGATGGCCAATCCTGCGGCGACGGCCAGGATCTGTCTCATAGAGGTCCCTTCAGGAGAGTCAGGGCCTTGGCCATGGCGGGGTCGCGCCCGGCGGCCGCGTCCTCGGGCCTCAGGGGCACGTAGTGGTCGGGCGGCACTCCGATCCGGTCGATGACCTCGCGGTTCGGCCCCAGGTGGTGTGTGGCGGGAAGGCTCAGCAGGGTGTTGTCGCGGAGGCGGTACGCCTGCGCCGGGCCGGAGATCACACCGGCGGTCCGCGTCCCGACCAACCGGCCGAGACGCAGGTCCTTGACGGCGGAGCTGAAGTGCTCGCAGGCCGAGGCGCAGCCGCGGTCGGTGAGCACCATCAGCGGCAGGTTGAGCAGCTGGACGGTGTCGTCGGTACGCGAGGCCGCGCACGTGCCGGCCACAGTGCAGTGGTAGGCGGTGACCTTGCCGTGGACGAACGCGCTCAGCAGCCGGGTCGCCTCCACGGGGCTGCCGTCACTGTTGCCGCGCAGGTCCAGCACGACGCCGGACAGCGTACGGCCCTTTCGCAGACTGGAGATCGCCCGCAGGACCCGGTCCGCGGAGTCGGGTACGAATTCGGTCACGCGTACGTAGGCGATGTCGTCGTTCAGCAGTTTCGACCGCACCACTCGCAGGTCGGTCGGGTCCCGCTGGTAGAGGCCGGGCTTGAGCGTCATGCTCCAGCGGCGGCCGGTGCTCTGGCGCAGGAGCCGCAGCCGGACCGGGCGCGCCTCCGGATACCGGGGGTAGAGGGCGGCTATCGCGGGGGTGGCCCTGCCGTCGATGAAGGGCGCCGATCCGTTGATCGATTCGATGATGTCGCCGGGGCGCAGCCCGGCGGCCCGCGCCGCGCCACCGAGCACGGTGGTGATGAACAGCGGCGGTACGGCGACGCCGAGGTTGCCGTCGGTCTGCGAAGCGTCGACGTTCGCCGCGAGACCCAAGCCGTAGCCGTCGCCGTCGTAGTAGTCCGGCGACTGTTTGACGTCGTGCGTCCAGCCGGCCTGGTCGTCGCCGAGGGCGGCCACGATGGCTTCGAGGGTGACGACGGCCAGCCGATCTCGCAGGTCAGGAACCTGATCGGTGATCTTCTGGTAGGCGGTCTTGAAAGCGGCCCAGTCGGTTTTCCTGTCGCCGGTCAGCACCGGCATGGCAGCCCCGGGCAGGTCGCGCCCATCGCGATCGAGCTCCTGGGTCAAGGCGGTGAATCCGGCGGTCAGCAGCGCGCGGGCGTCCAGCGTGGCGCCGCTGTAGTAGTTGCCGAGGACGCAGAAGTAGGCCTGCTCGATGACGTCGATCGTGGTGGGCGTCTCCACCTCGGGGGGTCCCTGGGGCGGCGCGCAGACCGTACCCGCCGTCGTGCCCGACGCGCCGCGCGGCGGCGCCGGCGCCGTACAGGCCGTCGCCAGGAGGAGGGCGAGTCCGGCGGCCGCGATCCTGGCGGTCATGACACCCGCCGGAAGGAGAGCCAGGTGAGGCCGAGGGTGAGCAGGGCGTAGATCCCGGTCTCGATCCACTGGAAGGGCCAGAAGCGCTCCAAGGGCTGGTAGGTCGCCTGTTGCCGGTAGCCGAGCCGGTTGAGCTCCGCTACGCACGCGTCCCTGCCCTGTGCTCCTGCTGGTGCGCAGGGCCCCGACGTCGTGGAGACCGGAATGGACCGCGCGATCGTCGAGGAGGGCCCGGAGGCTCCATCGGCGCCGACGACGGTACGTCCGGAGGGATCGAGGAGTTCGCTGGACAGGACCCAGGCGCCCGCGTGGCCGGGAACGGCCGACGTACTCAGGAAGATCTGTATGCCGCCTTCCTGCCCTTGCGGTACGAGGCCGTTGACGTTCGTCCGGCCGAGCTCGAAGGTCGAGGTGACCGGGGTCATCAGGTGGGGCCGGACCAGCAGCGGCATGGCCAGCTGGATCGCCGCGAAAGCGACCAGGGTGAGGGCCATCGCGGGCAGCGTGCGGCGTACCAGCACGCCCACGGTCACGCCGAGGACGAAGGCGAAGGCCGCGTACCCGATCGGGGCGATGCCGCGCGCGCTGAACACCAGGGGCGACATCTGGGCCATCTCCGGAACGGCGGACTTGTCCAGCGGGTCGGACCACCAGGTCACGACGAGGCCGCACACGCCGGCGGCGGCCATGGCCGCCAGGCCGATGAGCCCGAGCTTGACCGCCAGCCAGCGGCCGCGGGTGACGCTCTGGTTCCACACCAGCAGGTGCGTGCCCGCCTCCAGTTCGCGGGTGATCAGCGGCGCTCCCCAGAAGAGCCCGACCAGGGCCGGCAGGATCAGCACGAAGAGGGTGAGGGCCAGGAAGGGGATCTGGTACTCGTCGAAGAAGCGGTTGAAGAAGTCGTCGCAGGTGTCGTCCGGGGTGCAGCCCACGATCCCGGCGGCGTAGCGGGAGGCCAGATCCGGGCCGGTCAGGGCCAGTACGGCGGTGAGTAAGGCGAGTACGGCGGCCGTCATCGCGGCCGAGCCGCGCAGTTGCCGCCAGGTCAGCCAGATCATCGCGATACCTCCAGGGCGACACCGGCGGTGCGCTTGTCCAGGTAGGCCAGGACGACGTCCTCCAGGCCGAGCCGGCTGATCGTGTAAGCGGGATCGTGGATCGGCGCTTCGGCACGGATCACGAATGTGCTCTGCTCATCGGTGTGCCGGGCGGAGACCACGTGCTCGCCGACGGGCAGCCGGTGAGGGCCGGTGAGCCGGTGATGGGTGGCCAGCAGGTGATCGGTCTTCCCGGCGATCTGGACGTGGGAGTCGACGAGCACGATCAGGTAGTCGCAGACCCGTTCCAGGTCGGAGACCAGATGAGAGGAGAGCACCACGCTCAGCTTGTGCTCGACGGCGGCCTCCATCAGCCCCCGCATGAACTCGTGCCGGGCCAGTGGGTCGAGCGCGGCCGCGGGCTCGTCCAGGATCAGCAGCTCGGGCCGTTTGGCCAGGCCCAGGGTGAGGGCGAGCTGAGCGCGCTGGCCGCCCGACAGCTTGCCCGCCTTCTGGGCGGGATCGAGCCCGAGCCGCGCGAGGCGTTCCTGTGCCAGGCCGTCGTCCCAGCGGGGGTTGAGCCGCGCTCCTAACCGCAGGTGTTCGGCGACGGTCAGGCCCGCGTACACGGGGGTCTCCTGGGCGACGAACCCGACCTTGGCCAGCTGCGCCGGCGTGTCGCCCGGCCGGCCGCCGAGCACGGTGATGCCGCCCGCGGTCGGTTCGAGCTGGCCGCAGGCCAGCTTCAGCAGTGTGGACTTGCCGGCTCCGTTGGGACCGACCAGCCCCACGATGTGGCCCGCCGGGATGTCGATGGTGCACTCGCGCAGCGCCCAGCGTTTGCCGTATTTCTTGCCCAACGCCTGGGCCCGCAGGACAGTCGTCACGCTATGTCCTCCTGTATAGAGGCAGCGCCTCGATCGTCGGGGCGCGGCTGTGCCGGGAACGAAACTAGGCACTGCTCATGCCGGTGCGCTTCGGCCGCGATATCGGGATCACCTCCCGCCTGAGAACGAGACGTCGCCAGGTCATCCCTGCGATCTAGTCCCGAAGACCGTGAAACCCATCACGACGGCCGATGCACGACGAACAGGGCGCGCGTGACAATGTGCCGGTGGAAATCGGTGAACGACGGCCGTGGTGGCGGCATGTGCTCGCCCTGTACAGCCGGCGCGGTGCCCGGGACACGCCGGTGCTGTCTCGTCGAGCCCTCGCCGCCGACGTGGCGGTCGCTGTCGTCCTCACGGTCATCGCGGTGGCCGTATCGGCGAAACTTCCGGCGATCGGCCCTGTCGCGAATCAGCCCGAAGTGATCGAGCACTTGCGGCTCCGACCTGTCCCCCCGCTACCTCCCGGTGCCCTGTTCACCGGTCGGTTGTCGTCCCACGAGGCGCCCGCTTTCCTTGTGGCGCTGACGGCGTTGCCGCTGGCGGCGCGGCGCCGGTACCCGCTCATCACCTTCTGGGTGGTCCTGGCGGCGGCGCGGGCCACACACGAGGACGCGACCTGGATCACCGTGCTGACCTGCGCTATCGCCGCGTACGGTGCCGCCGCCCACAGCCGTCACCGAATCCTGGCGGTGGGCGGCCTCGTGTGCGCGGCCGGGCTCGCCGGTGCCGGGTTCGGGGACCTCGCGCCCGCGCTACCGGGCTGGATGGGGCCGTTCCTCGTCCTGCTGGGCGTCGGCGCCCTCGGGTGCTTCATCCGTTTCTGGCAGCGACAGCTGGGAGCCAGCCGGCACCGGCTCACTGAGCTGCGGCAGGAACAGGCGGACGCCATGCGCAGAGCTGTCACCGAGGAGCGCTCCCGGATCGCCGCCGAGCTCCACGATGTCGTGACCCACAATGTCAACGTGATGGTGATCCAGGCCGGCGCGGCCCGCAGCGTGATGGACGTGGAGCCGGAGCAGTCGAAGCAGGCGCTGCTCGCGATCGAGTCCGGCGGCCGGGCCGCCATGGCCGAACTGCGCCATGTCATGGGCCTGCTCGCCGGCCCGGGCGGCGAACGCCTCGACGGGCCGTCCGACGGGCTCGAACCCCAACCCGGGCTCGAACAGCTCGACGGCCTGGTGGAACGAGTCCGAGCGGCAGGGGTGCCGGTGCGCATCGAGGTGTCGCCACCTGGGCCATTGCCTCCGGGGATCGACCTCGCCGCCTACCGCGTCGTACAGGAAGCCCTCACCAACACGATCAAGCACGCGCCCGGGGCCGCCGCGTCCGTGACGATCGGTCATGACGGCGACTGGCTGGAGATCGAGGTGAGCGACACCGGTGGGACACCCGTCGCCGGGCCGCGGACCGGCGACGGCAGAGGGCTGATCGGGTTGCGCGAGCGGCTCGCCGTCTACGGCGGAACCCTGGACGCCGGACGGACGACCGGGGGCGGATTCCGGATCAAGGCCCGCGTCCCGTGGAGGACCGCATGACCGAGCGGTTGCGCGCCGTCATCGCCGACGACCAGGCGCTGGTACGCACGGGATTCCGCATGATCCTCACCGCCAACGGCATCGAAGTGGCGGCCGAGGCCGCCAACGGGGACGAAGCCGTCGCCGCGGTCCGCCGTACCAGGCCCGACGTCGTGCTCATGGACATCCGGATGCCGCAGATGGACGGCCTCGAGGCAACTCGGCGGATCCTCGCGGGCGGTGCCGAGGGCACCCGCGTGCTGATCCTTACCACCTACGACCTCGACCACTACGTGTACGCCGCGCTCGCCGCCGGGGCCAGCGGGTTCCTGCTCAAGGACGTCTCACCCGAACACCTGGTGGCCGCGGTACGTCTGGTGCGCTCCGGCGACGCCCTGCTCGCGCCCACCATCACCCGCCGCCTGGTCGAGCGTTTCGCCCGCCGAGACGAGGCGAAACCTGCCCTCCACCGCGATCTGGCCGAGCTGACACCTCGGGAACTGGAGGTGCTGCGCCTGCTCGCCACCGGCCTGAGCAACGCCGAACTCGCCGACCGGCTGACCCTCAGCGTGGCCACGGTGAAGACGCACGTCGCGAGCGTCCTGTCCAAGCTTGATCTGCGCGACCGAGTCCAGGCCGTGGTGGTCGCCTACGAGACCGGTCTGGTCTCTCCCGGCGGTAGCGGCTGACCACGCAGATCGTTTGACAGCGGATCCGTACGCCAATCGGTGTACCGCTGCGGCCATCGAGAGGCGGATGCCGGAGCGGACCGTGCCTACAAGACTCCGGATATGCAGAGACGAACGGCATGGCTGATGTTCATCGTGGCGATCATCGTCAGCCTGGTTCTCACCTATCCGTACCTGGGTCTCGATATCGACAACAGCCGCCTCGACGTCGGCGACAGCCTGCACTATTACGTTCTGGTGGGCCATATCTTCACCGCCGCGGTCGCACTGGTGCTCGGCCCTCTGCAGTTCATCCCTCAGGTACGGGCGCGCAGGCGGATCCATCGAACGCTCGGCCGGGTCTATCTTCTGGCCGGGGTGCTGCCGTCCGCGGTGGCCACGATCCCGGTCGCGTTGTGGTCCGGCCGCCTCATGACGCAGATCGGCCTCACCACCGCGGCCGTGCTGTGGTTGATCACCGGTGGCCTCGCATACCGGGCGGCCCGTCGGCGCGACTTCATCAGCCACCGGAACTGGATGATGCGCAACTACGCGCTGACGTTCCTCGCGGTCACGTCGCGCGTCCTTGTCCCCCTGTTACTGCTGATCCAGATCCCCTTCGGGGGAGCTGAGGCGGGATCGATAGGAGAAGTCGCGACCTCGATGATTCCGGTCGGTCAGACCCTGGGCTGGGTCATTAATCTGATCGTGGTCGAAGGCATCATCAGGCGGCACCGTTTGTCCCGCCTGTGGCAACGAGCCTGAATGCTGTGGGTGCCTGGGGTGCGATCGGGCATCGTATCCGCAGGTCAGTACTGCATGATGGCTGGGATGGCGGTTTCGCGAAGGGAGTGACGGTGAGCTTCGATCTAGCCTTTTGGTGTCAGAAGTCAGTTCCTACCGCAGAGGAGGCCGCTCAGATTTACGACCAATTGGCGGACGGACTCTCGGGTGTCGTCGAAGCGAGTTCGGCTGTTGAGGATTTTCACAAGGCCGTGATCTCTGTGTTTCCAGATCTAGCTGAGGAGAATATGGACGAGTCGCCGTGGACCTCTCCTCTCTATGTCACCAGCGAGTGTGTGATAGCGACTATCTCCTGGTCGCGTGCCGGTGAAGTCTCCTCGGTTCTGCTTGATTTGGCATCAAGGTATCGGCTGACCACGTATGACCCACAGGAGCAAGTGGTTTACGGAATTACTGGAGAGGCTTCAAGC
Organism: Nonomuraea sp. CA-143628; assembly: GCF_050942315.1. Lineage (NCBI taxonomy): Bacteria > Bacillati > Actinomycetota > Actinomycetes > Streptosporangiales > Streptosporangiaceae > Nonomuraea > Nonomuraea sp. CA-143628. Next base: position 12,103,344 of record NZ_CP192072.1, on the reverse strand, counting down.
GGCTGCGAAGTACGCACGGCAGTCGGTGCTCCTGTGCCACGGCACGCGGCGCTTGACGGCGGCAGTTGACGACAATGTCGGCGGATGGAGGCGCCCGCCTCGAGGTCGTCTCCGTTGTTGCGGATCGACTCGTCGTCCGCGGGGCTTGGGTCATCGGAATTCTTGGAGTCGTACTGCGATCTGACGTCTGGCTCTGATCTCGCGAGAGATCTCGAAATCCTTCATACACGCCCGGCTGCCGGATCTCGGCGACGGCGGCGCGCGAACTCAACGTACCTGCTGGCTTGGCCGTTGTTCAGACCGTCCAGGTCGCGATCGACGCGCTCGTCAGTCCCCAGGCGGTGCCCTTCTGGTGTGCCATGCTGGATCACCGGTAGTTTGATGGTGGAGACGCGCTTGGCCCGCCTCGGAGCGGCCGTTGTTCTGATTTCAGGCTATGGACGCACCGCGCGTTAAAGAGGAGCGAAGGATGTCCGGAGTTCTGAAACCTGTCTCGTGGCAAGATGGCTGGGTATCGCATCCATTGTACGCGGAAAGAATGCCGTTCTATTTGCGAACCTTGCAGATCTCCGACAAGGCTGAAGATCTCGACAATGCGCGCTTCGGTATCGATCATGCTGTCGCTCTAGGGCATCGGCTCTATGTAGGTGCATATCATGCTATTCCAGCACTACTTGAATTGCTGGCAACTTGCCCGCCGAAAGCAAGGATAAGAATATACGACGTTCTGACGGAGATCGCGCTGTCAGAACCCGCTGAGCCGGAACCGCGAGTCATCGATGACAAAAGCGGTGCAGAGATTCGGCTGACTTCTGGCTGCCATGGTCGGCTAAAGGCGGCAATGCCGCAGGCCTGGGAGGATATTGCAAGTACGGATGAAGCCATGATCTTTGCGGCGATGGACTTCATCGCCTTCGTGGACGACGATAAAGATCGATTCATTCATCATCTCAAAGCTTCCCTTTCTCGATATGGCGTCAGATGCCGCGAGAACGCGCAAGGGTGGCTTGAAGAGTATGATAACTAGTCGGGGTCTACATCAGGTCGTCGAACTCGCCCGCCATAATTCCACGGCGGAATGCTGCGAACTCGCTACGAGTGAAGTACAGCTTGGGGCCGTCGGGGTCCTTGGAGTCGCGTACTGCGATCAGGGGTCCCAAGCCGGCCTTGTGTCCGGCTCCCATCGCCTCATATTCTGCCTCATCATGGTCTTCGTCCAATGTCGCCACTTCGATGCAATTGCCGCCCGTGCCATTGGAAAAGCTTGACTTGCGCCACGTCATACGGGAACGGTCCGCCGGATCCTTGTCTGTCCCGTGCTTCACTACGTTCCTCCTGTTACCCGCTCGATCAGGCGTCGGGTTTGATCGGGTCCCAGCGCTCGTGCACGAAGGTGATCGAATAGCCGATTGTAGGCATCTACGTCATCTGGCTCTTCGAGGTAGATACCACCCCTCCAGTACTCAAGGTACACGACATCTGGATCCGACAGCCTTGGGAACTTCAGGATGCTGAAACCTCCGTTCATAGCCGGATGGGCCCCGCTGTCGAAGGCAAGTATCTGGATGTTGATGAAGTTCTGTGACGACAGCTCAAGAAGTCGCTGAAGTTGACGACGCATGACGCCTTCGTCGCCCACGTCTCGCCGGATGACGGCCTCATTCAGCACCATCCACATCTCGGGTGGCTTCGCAGAGCCTAGACGTTCTTGCCGTTTCATCCGGATTGAGAGATTGTTGGTCAGCTCCTCCTCGGGAGGCAGGGTCGGCTCTGCGTTGATGACAGCACGCGCGTACTCCTCCGTCTGGAACAGGCCGGGTACGTACTCGCTCTCATAGCCGGCGATCGAGGACGCGTCCTCTTCAAGACCCACGTAACTTTGGAAGTACTCGGGGATCGTGTCGGACATCTTGTCCCACCAGCCGCGTTTCCGCGCATCACGGGCCAGTTGAAGGAGTATCTCCTTCGTGTGATCCGGCACTCCGTAGATCTCCAGCATCATGGTCACGTCAGTTATGCGCGCACTGGTCTGGGCTCCTTCTATGCGAGTGATTGTCGGCGGCGAACATCCGAGCCGTTCTGCGACTACCTCGCGGGACATGCCTCTTTCCTTGCGCAAACTACGCAAGATGGCTGCCAGGCGACGCTGGCGAGCTGACGGGCTGCGCTGAGCGGCCATTCCACCTCCGTGAGTACGCCAAGTCTCCTAGGTCGATCTTGGTTCCACAACTTGTACTAAGTGCATTCTGCGATATCTCTTGCACTGAGAGTTATGGACCATGCACACTCTGCGTGGAAAGCATTGGCATTACCTCGGGTGTGGCCTGGCCTTTTCGTTGCCGAGTGGGGTGCTTTGTCGATCCCAAGGGTCAGTTCTATCAGGGTGAACTAAGTACAGATTCGTTCTGATTGAGTCCGATACTCGAAGGGCAGGTCGAGCGATGCGACGTACGCGGAAGCAAGACGACGGGACGCGATCGAGCCCAACGCCGAGTCAGGAGCAGCAACAGTTCCTCTACCTGGCTCGGCTGGCATGGGCTCCGAGAGTGCGAGGGCTGGCCGTTTCGGTTCAGCTACCACGACATGCCGAACCGTGTATCTCTGTCCGGCGAGCGTCGGGGCTGTTGCTCGTACGGGCCGCGCTACAAGGCGAGCAGTGGGTCTTCACATGGGGGCGTGGGCGTGATCGGTGGGTGGACGTGCTTGACGAAAGCGCGCCCGAACGAGTGTGGGAGGTTGCGCGGTGAGCGATCACGCCCTGGTGAAGGTGACGCTTCCAGGCGTCGTACGTTCGGTGCCCCTGGCTCGTCGCTGGGTCGCGGACGCGCTGACGGCGGCCGGGCATCGTGAGACGGACGGTGTGCGGCTCATCACGAGCGAGTTGGTGGGGAATGCGGTGCTGCACACCAGGACGGGACGGCCTGGCGGAGTGGTCATGGTGACGGTCTTCGAGGTCGGTGACGCGCTGGCCAGAGTCGAGGTGCTCGACGAAGGGGCGTTGACCGTGCCAAAGCCGCGAGAACCCGACGACGGTGACTGCCACGGGCGAGGGCTGTGGCTGGTCCAGCAGACCTCGGTCCGGTGGGGGACGCGCACTGTGGCCCTGCGATGGAATTTGGTGTGGGCGGAGGTGGCCACGCTGGAGGCTGACGGTGCGTCGGAGCTTTTGGGTATGGGTGAAGACCCTGGCGAGAGGAGCAAGCGAGGTTCGTCGACCAACGTCGGCCCTTGACGATCAGATCGGTTGGGTGCCCGGTGGGCAGTGAGGGGGTGCTCAGGACGTGTTCACCGAAAGGGTGCGGCCGTGGGCGGGGCCTTCCACGGCGTCCACATAGGCGCGCGCGACGTCCGCCGCCGGCACACCAGCGGCCGGATCCATGCCCAGACCGAGGAGGGTCTCGCGCACCCAGCCGGGACTGACGGTGTTCAGGCGGACCCCTCGCGGCATCTCGATCGCGGCAGCGTGGACGAACGCCTCCAAGCCCGAGTTGACCAGATACCCGAGCGAACTCCCCGGGACAGGTTCCACGAACCGTCCGCTGGTGAGCGTGACGGATCCGCCGTCCCCTACGTGAGTGAGCGCTCGCCGGACCAGGTTCACCTGTCCGATCAGCTTCCCTTCGAGCCCGCTGCCCCAGAAGTCCGCGTCCGAGCGCGTGTCCAGCGGTGCCAGGCCGCCGCTCGCCGCGCAGCACACCACTGCGTCCACCGGACCGACCTGCGAGAACAGGGCGTCGATCGACGGAGTATCGGTCATGTCCACGCGGACTGGGCCTCGGCGCGACGCGCGCACCACCTCGTGGTGGCGCGCATCCAACGCCTCGGCGACCGCACTTCCGATGATCCCTGTCGCACCGATCACAATGATCTTCACTGTTTCTCCCGTTCCGTCTGGAGCGAACCGGTAACCAGACTGCGGCCGACGGTGAGCCCCATCCAGCCCTCCGCCGGGGGTACACCTGGCAGGTGCAGGCTCCACGGCCGCTGGTCCGTGACACTGGGGGATATGGACGTACATGGTGAACTGGGCGAATTCCTGCGGTCGAGGCGGGCGCGGCTGCGGCCCGAGGACGCCGGGCTTCCCACGTTCGGGGGACGCCGCCGGGTGCCCGGCCTGCGGCGTGAGGAGCTGGCTCAGCTCGCCGGGGTGAGTGCCGGCTACTACACCCGCCTCGAACAGGGCCAGAGCCCCAACGCCTCCGACGCCGTGCTCGACGCCGTCTCCCGGGTCCTGCGCCTGGACGAGGCCGAACGCGCCCACCTCTACTCACTGGCCCGGCCGAAGGCGAGGACCCGGCGCCGGGCGGTCAAGCCTGAGCGGGTACGGCCAGGCGTACAAATCATGATCGACTCGCTAAAGGACGTACCCGCGCTGGTCATGGGGCGCTTCCTCGACGTCCTCGCGTGGAACCCGATGGCGCACGCGCTGCTGGCCGGGCACCTCGACTTCGACGCGCCGAGCCGGCCCGCCGAACGCCCCAACATCGCCCGTATGCTGTTCCTCGACCCCCACATGCGCGAGCTGTACGGCGATTGGCCGCGCAAGGCGCGCTCCACCGTCGCCGACCTGCGGCTGATCGCGGGCCGCTATCCCGGTGCCCCGGGCCTGACCGGCCTCGTAGGCGAGCTGACGGTCGGGAGCCCGGAGTTCGCGAAACTGTGGGCCGCGCATTCCGTCGGCGACTGCGGCACCGACACACGCACCTACCACCACCCCATGGTGGGCACCATGGCGCTCATGGCCGAGTTCATGACCCTGCCGAATGACGAAGGCCAGCGCGTGGCCGTGTTCAATGCCGAACCGGGCTCACCGTCCGAGGCCGCCCTTCGGCTGCTCCAAGCCGCAGACTGGTAAAGCTCGTCGAACGGTTACGGCTTCTGCCCGGCCCGGTCGACGACGCCCACGACGGTGCGCGTGTACACCTGCCAGACGGTTCCCTTCTCGATGCTCCACTCCACGCGCGAGGGAGCCGGAACGGACTTGCCGTCCTTGATGGTGAACCTCTTGACTCCCGGCTGCGGATATCGCTCCTCGTGATCCGCCACCGCGGTCTCGCGCCTGCCTCGGAAGGCGTACGTCGACGGGTCCAGCAGGATCTCGCGGTTGAGCCACTTCTCGGAGACGCGAGAGACCGACAGCGCCGGACGGCCCTCGTCATCCACCGCCGATTCGTTCACCGTCACACCGGGGATCTTGGCCATCGCCTTGAAGATGGCGGCCTCCTGGGCCGGCGGGGGGATGTTCTGGCTCAGGGTCACGCCGAGCCGCAGGAAGATCCAGTCGTCCTGATCTCCGCCCCGCACAGCGTGGATCTTGCGGAACTTGGCCAGCAGTCTGTCAGGGTCGGTGGGCAGCGCGGCCACCATCGAGTAGGTGTTCTCCGGCGTCCGCTCCCCGGGGTTGGTGGTCATCAGCTTGCCACGCACCATGTAGCCGACCCGCTTGCCGTCGGCTCGCGTCCAGAACTCGCGGATCTTGCTCGTCAACGGCGTCCGCGGCGTGAGCCGCTTGCCCCGGATGTCCTTGTCATGGCTCCGCAGGCGCATCTCGGTGTAGATCCATTGATCGTCGCGTGGCGGTGTGAAGTCCTTCTTCTGTACGGTCGCCGCGATCCTGGTGAGCACCACCTGCGCGTTGGCGGCCGGGAGCGCCGGCTCTCCTCCTCCGCCTCCTCCCACGGACTGGAACACGGTCGCCCCCGTCGCGATCACCACCGCCGAGGCGGCCACCGCCAGCGCCCGCATCGCCCACCTGCGCTTGGGGCGGGGCCTGGCGGCTCGCGCCATGAGGGCGGCCCTGGCCGCTGACTGCGTGGCGGGCGAGGGAGGCTTCGGGCGGTCCCAGACCTCGCGCAGCGTCTCCAAGTCGTTCATGATTCGTCCTCTCCCAGTACGGCCTGGATCTTCCTGCGGGCCCTGTGCAGCCGTGAGCGTGCCGTTCCCGCCGGAATGCCGAGCGCGCTGCCCGCCTCCTCAGAGGTCAGCTCGGCCCAGGCGATCAGGAGCAGCACATCTCTGTCGCCGTCGGCGATCTCGGCCAGGGCCTGGGCGAGCCGGGATTTGCGCGCGCCCGCGTCCACCACTCCGGCGACTCGGTCGGCGTGGTCTTCCATGGGGCTTTCCGTGCCCGCCTTGGCCAGCGCCCGATATCGACGTACTTCGGCGCGGCGGTGCCGGGCGATGAGGTTGGAGGTTATGCCGTACAGCCAGGGCCGCGCGTCAGGACGTGCGAGGTCGTAGCCGGTGCGTTTGTCGAAGGCGATGAGAAACGTCTCCGCGGCGATGTCGTCGGCTAAGGCGCTGTCCAGCCTGCGTGCGGCGTAGTCGTGGATCTCGGGGTAGTAGCGGTCGAAGATGGCGGAGAAGCGTTCGGGCTCTCCCCACGACTGTTCGATGATCACGGCGTCGCCTACCTGCGCGGGCAGCGCCCGTGACATCGCGGTCACCTCTCGGTCCTTGGGTTCACACCTTTCCTTCACCGATCGAGCGGGAAGTGTTCACGACCGGCGCAGAGCGGCTTTGACGAAGGCTTGTAACAGTGGGTCATGATGTGTGACCATCAGCGACATGCTTCACAAGAACACCGCTGTAACGCCGCGCGAGGTCCTCGACCGGATCGCCGGGAAGTACGCGATCCAGATCCTCGTGGCGGCGTCAGACGGGCCGGTCAGGTTCACCGACTTGGAACGACGCATCGAGGGCATCAGCCGCCGGATGCTCACCCTGACCCTGCGCGCTCTCGAACGTGACGGCCTGCTCGAACGTACGGTCTACGCCACCGTCCCGCCCATGGTCGAGTACGCGGCCACCCCCATGGCGTTGGAGCTCCACGAGGCGATGTTGACCTTCACCAACTGGTCGATCAGGCACAGCGCGAGCGTGGCGGAGTCCCGCGAGCGCTACGACGCCCGCCACGCGGCCGCCGGCTGACGAGCTAAGCGGGCGTCTCCGCCTGCTCGGCCGAGGTCGAGGCCGAGGCCGATGCCGGTTCCCGAGGGGGCAGGCGCCGGATCAGCCGGCCGATGGAGGCGATGAGCAGCGGGACCAGCAGGACGCCGATGAGGATCGGTGAGGCCATGTACCGGAAGTCCTGGGCGGAGATGTTGGCCAGGATGGCGAGTTGCTGCCCCACCACCGGCGCCGCCACGGCGATCACATAGCGGTTGCGTTGCGCCAGCGCGCCCAGGGCCACGGCCAGATAGGACAGATAGCACCAGAACGCGCCTCGCCACAGCAGCCAGTCATACTGCGGCTGCATGGCGGTGGCCAGCCACGAGCTCGCCCTCTGGTAGAGGTCCTGCGACATCGGCCTGAGCGAGTAGACCCACCGGCCCTGGAAGTCGGGCACCTTGTTGGGTCCCACGTAGGTGTCGGCGTTGGGGCGGAGCGAGAACCGGTAGGTGCTCCCGCCAGGGACCGTGTCGTCCCCGAACAGCTTCCAGGCGATCGCGCCCCGGCACAGCCTGGCGTCGACCACCATCGCGGGCTGTTCGAGGAGCAGGCGTTTCCAGAGGTCCAGCAGCTCAGTGGCGTGCGCGTCGGCCTGCGGCCAGCTGAAATTACGCCGCCAGATCAGCGGGTTGATCGTGTAGCAGTTGCCGCCCTCGGTCCACCTGGTCAGGGGCGCGACGGCCGTCATGAGGGCCTTGTCCTGCTCGGTGAACAGCTCCGGATGGTCCCGGTACGCGACGGCGATGTCGCCGAAGGCCGTGTGGTAGACGTAGGTCTTCGACGGGGCCGCGATGCCGAACTGGGGGAAGAGCAGGTTGTTGAGCAGCAGCGGGATGGCCGCCGCCACGGTGCCGACCAGCGCCAGCCGTACGCGCATGGCCGAGACGACCACGAGCAGCACGACGATGGCGACGCCCACGATGAGGAAGCCGTTCGCCCGGAACAGCCCCAGGGCGGTCATCAGCAGGCCCAGCCCGAGCAGTCTGCGGTAGGTGACGGTACGGTCGGCGGCCATCGCGGCGCAGGCGGCCGCGATCGCGACCGCGCAGATCGTGAACGGCACGTCCTTCCAGAGCGTGACCGTGAACGCGCCGGCCGTGGGCACCAGCGGCAGGAGCACGGCCACCACTGTCGTCGACCTGCGCGGCGCGCCAAGGTTCTTGAGCGCTTCCGTCAGGTAGGTGAGCGCCGCCGCCATGGCCGTGGTCTGCACGAACGTGACCGCGCCGAGGTCACCGGTGGTCCTGAAGCTGAGCCACAGCAGCGAGTCGTAGAGGACCGAGTGGTCGCCCACCCAGGGACCGACGAGCGTATGGCTTAGGTAGAGGACCGAATCGCGGCTGAACAGCCCGGGATAGAACGCCGCCCACCAGCAGGCGAGAACGGCCTGAATAGCGACGAACGTCCCGAGTGGCACCCATCGCCGGCGCTTGGCGATTTCGATCTGCATGGCTCCCGATCCAGGCGGTTCAGGGGTAACTCACCCCGGCTTCCATCCCCTTGCCGCGCTCCAGCGTCGGCACGGTGACGAGGTGGTAGCCGCGCTTCTTGAGCTCCTTGATGATCGCCGGCATGGCTTGTACGGTCTGCGGCACCACGTCATGCATGAGTATCACGCCGTCGCGCTTGGCCAACCTGAACACGGCCGCCTTGATTTTCGCCACGTTACGCAGCTTCCAGTCGAGCGTCGTACCGGTCCACAGCACCTGCGAGAGGTTCTGCGACCCCGCCAGGCCCAGCACCCGGTCGTCGGTGGCCCCGTACGGCGGGCGGAACATCTTCGGCAGCGTCCCCGTCTGCTCCTTGATGAGTTCCTGGGTGTTCTGGATCTCGGCCAGGATCTCGTTGTCGAGCAGGGTGGGCAGCGACGGATGCGAATAGGTGTGGTTGCCGATGGCATGGCCTTCGGCGGCTTCCCGTCTGACGATGCTCGGATATTTCTCCACCTGCTTGCCGACCAGGAAGAAGGTGGCTTTGACACGTTCCTTTTTGAGCAGGTCGAGCAGCTTCGGCGTATGGACGCTCGGGCCGTCGTCGAAGGTCAGGGCCAGACATTTGACCCTGCCGCAATCGATCTCCGCGTGAGCGCTCGTCGCGGGGAGTGACGTCAGCGCTAAAGACGCCGCAAGTATGCCGTGAATCACCACATGCGCTAGCTTATGGCCAAAGTCGCCGCCGGAAGACTCTTAGATCGTTCCCATATATGACGCGGTGCGCGGTGCGGGACACCTCCAGAGCGAGCCGGTTCCCCGCCGCCCAGTCCTCGATCGTGCTGATCGGCACCGGGTGGATCCACGCGCGGGCGACGATCAGATCGTGGATCCGGCAGGCGGCGTTGCGCCACAGGGGCCGCGCGCTCATGTCCGTGAAGACGAGCAGGCCGCCGGGCCGTACCGCGGCGCAGGCCCGGTCGAACACCGCCCGCTGCGCCGGAATCGGCACATGGTGGATGACGTCCTGCATGTGGACCACGTCATAGGAGCGGGCCGGCCACGGCGAGCGGGCGTCGCGGTGCTCGAAGCGCAGCGTCGAGCCGCTGTCGCGCAGGCGGACGGCCATCCGCCCGGCCAGCCCGATCGCGACCGGGCACGGATCGAAGCCGTGCCCCTGGACGCGTTTCCCACGCGCCGCCATGAGGCCGAGCATCAGCCCGGAGCCGCATCCGATGTCGAGCACGCTCGCGCCGTCCGGAACGTACCCGATCGTCTCCTCGAACGGGCAGACCAGCACCCGCAGCCGCTGCTTGAGCCGCAGGGCCCGGGGCGCGTCCGCGTACAGCCGCCCCGCGTCCTCAAGCAGGAGGCTCCGATCGAGCGACAAACCGGTCTCCTAACTCTCAAGGCGGGCACGCAGGAACAGCGTCACGCCCTTGAGCGAACCGACCGGCAGACACCTCTCCAGCCTGACGACCGCGGACAGGCCGGCGTTGACCAGCGGGGGCACCGGCGCCAGGGAACTGCCGGTGGACGAGTGCCGGTGCCGGGCGATCAGCGGGCGCAGGAGTACGTTCCAGCTCCACAGCCGCTCGACGCGCAGGCCCGCCTTCTCGACCACGCCGGTCAGCGAATCACGGCAGTAGCGCCGTACGTGGCCGACGGCGTGGTCATGGGCCGACCACAGCGACATGTCGCAGGGGACCGCGATCAGCGCCCGCCCGCCCGGCCGCAGCACCCTGGCGATCTGCTCGGTGGCCAGGTAGTCCTCCTCGATGTGCTCCAGCACGTCCAGGGCGGTCACGAGGTCCACGCTCCCGGACTCGACCGGCAGGTCACGCGCGTCCGCCTGTACGGCCCGCAGCCCGCGTCCCCTGGCCACCTCCACCGCGAGTTCGGAGCAGTCGGTGGCGGTCGCTTCCCAGCCCTCCTCGACGAGGACCAGGGTGTTGCCGCCACCGGCCGCGCCGACGTCGAGCGCCCGGCCGGGTCGCAGGCGGCGTACCTCGGCACGGAGGATGGCCCGGCGCTCCCGGTACCACCAGTGGCTGTCTTCGAGCGCGGCCATGCGGCGGATCTCTTGTGCTCGCATCTCGTTCATCTCTTTGTTCCGACCCGCCGTGTAAAGGCCCACCGGTCGAGTGCGGCGAAGCGCAGGAGGGTGAGCAGGCAGTACGTGCCGACGGCGGTGGTCGCCTCGAACACGCGACCGCCCGGTGGCGGCAGACCGAGCACCGCCATGGTGGTGATGGCGTAGTCGGCCAGGAAGGCCGGCACGGTCCGGACGCGTGGGGCCGTACGGTGACCGCCGAGCACGTTGACCGTCCAGCGGCGGGCCTCGGCGCCGGCGAAGCCGGTGAGCAGCAGCGCGACGAGGTTGGCCGCCGCGGCCGGCCAAAGCTCACGCAACGGGAGATAGAGCAGCGCGTAGAGGACTGTCGAGAACCCGCCGATCAGGGCGAACGACCCCAACCTGGCCAGCATCACCGCGCGCGGCCGGGCGACGACCGCGTCCGGGTGCGTGGGCGTGGGCTCCGTCTCGTTCGTCATCTTCAGCGCGGCCTTGCCGTTGGACATCGACCGCGCCACCCTGGCCAGCCCTCTGAGGTCCTCGACCGCCGTCCTGATGATGCGGACACGCGAGTCGAGGTCCTCGACCCAGTCCACCGGCACCTCGTGGACGCGCAGGCCGTTGTGCTCGGCCAGCAGGAGCAACTCGGTGTCGAAGAACCAGCCGTCGTCCTCGACGCGGTCCAGGAGCGGCCTGATCACGTCCGTTCTGGCGGCCTTGAAGCCGCACTGGGCGTCGCTGAAGCCGACGCCGAAACCGTACCGGAGCAGGGCGTTGTACCCGCGCGAGACCAGCTCCCGCCGCAGCGACCTGCGGGTACGGGCGCCGCGCGCGAGCCGGGTGCCGATCGCGACCTCGGAATGGCCGCTGGCGAGCGCGGCCACCATCGGGAACAGCGCGCCGAGCCCGGTCGACAGATCGACGTCCATGTACGCGACGATGTCGGCCGGACTGTCGCGCCAAGCGGCCTTCAACGCCGCACCACGGCCCCTGGTCTCCAGCCTGCGGGCATGCACCTGCGGGAACTCGCGCGTCAACCCCCGGGCGACCCGCCAGGTGCCGTCGATGCTTCCGTTGTCGACGATCGTGATGCGCCACGGCAGCGGGAAGGAATCGCCGAGGAACGCGTTGAGCGTCCTGATGCAACCGGGCAGTGCCTTTTGCTCGTTGAGCACTGGAATGACGATGTCCACGGTCGCCAAGGTGACCGGTTCGCCGAGAACGGCCGGGCTCCTGTCCATGGCGGAACGCGTGTTCATGCGGGAATGCTGCTGCGGCCGTCCATTGATGCGCGGGCTGTTTCTCCGCACCATTCTTGGAGCAGGGGAGACTTTTACCCGGCGCCGAGTTCGTAGACGGAGCACTGGCCGCTGCGGAAACGCAGCGTCGCGAAGCCATCAAGGGCCGTGTCATTATCCGTGAACGCCCATTTGACGCCATATTCGCGGACGAGCCGCGCGACATTCTCCGCCGACGGCTGCCGGAACATCGCGTCGTTCGCCGCCAGCCGCGCCTGGTCCGCGAACGGCAGGGCCAGGTAGGAGAGGCCGAACGGTTCACTCCGCGACATCGTGCTCTGGGCGTATGCCCACCCCTCCACCAGCACCCGGCGCTCGCTGTAGGCGGACACCCAGAAGTGGCGGCTGTCGCACACCTTCCAGCCGACGGGTCGGCAGTGCGCGTTGGTCGCCACCACGTCGTCGGGCGAGGAGTGATCCCGCAGCCACCGCCCGGCCTCCAGCGCACCCTGCGGCACCATGCGCACGGGCGGCGGCGCCTCGTGGTGGCTCGACGGCCCGACCCCTTGGGTCAAGGTGGTCGGCACCGCGTAGCCGGTGAGCAGCGCGATGACCGCGAGCGCCACGGGCCCGCGCCACAGTGCGACGGCCGCGACAACCACCGCCATGAGCACGAGGTACGGCAGCGCGAGCGGGAGCAGTCCGTGGACCGGCACCTCCGGTCCGAGCAGCGCCCGGACACCCACAGCCAGCCCGGCTCCCAGCGCCACCCACCACTTGGCGGCACCGAATCCACGCTCCCGGCCGAACACAGCCATCCCGGCCACGGACGCGATCGAGAGGTACGGTCGAGCGCCCTCCAGGAAGTAGTACTGGCTGGCCGAGGGATGGCCCAGCAGCACGACGGCGCCGATGCCCCCCGCCCCGATCCCGAGCAACAGCAGCATGCCCGGATCCCGCAGGACCGCCGGCCTGGCCAGCACGCCCAGCACTCCCGCCCACACGCACGCCAGGCAGATGAGGTGAATGCCGGTCAGCCCGGCCATCGGCCACATCGAGGCCCTGGCGACCTGCTTGGGTCCGAGGTCCATCACCAGTCCCCAGACCGGCCGCATGCTCGCGAACGGCGCGAGCACCAGCCCCTGCCGCTGACCCCCGAAGACCACGAACTGCGCGAACGCCAGACCGCCCAGCATGATCCCGATGCCGACGAGTGCGGGTCGTGACCACGGCTCGGCCGGTGTGTTCCTGACGTCCGCGAGTGCGGGTCGTGTCCAGCGTCTGACGACCAGGACGAGCACCAGCCCACCCAGCAACAGCGGGAGGAACGTCGCCTTCGCCCCGGTCAGCGCCGCCGACAGCACCCCGACCAGCACCCACCCGCCCGCTCCGGTCCGCTCCCGGCGCAGGTACCCGACCAGCACCAGCACCACAGGGACGCAGAGCAACGCCCCGAACGTCTGCGTCGGACTCGTCCACACCGTGAACATCGACCGCGACGTGAACAGATTGCTCGCTCCCCGATACAGCTCTGGGCTGAAGGCGAAGTACGTCACGAAGACCGCCGCCACGCCCGCCCACCACCGCCCGGTCACCCGCTTGGCGAGCACCGCCACCAGCACGACCATGGCCACCATCATCGGCAGCATCGACAGCCGGTAGAGGAGGGTCTGCGGTTCGATGCCGGTGACCCAGCTGGTGGCGGCCATCTCGGCGTAGACGTACCAGTGGTAGGACAGCGGCTCACCCAGGACCGTCGGGACCGTCGGGGGCATGTGGTGCTTGAGCTCGCCGAGCAGGGCGAGATGGTAGGGCATGTCGACGTAGGGAGTCGCGTTGCCGGGCCAGGTCAGGCCGTGGCCCCCGTAGAACGACAGGGTGCTCCAGACAACGAGATAGCAGACGACCGCGGCCAGGGCCCACGCGCACCACAGGGGAATCCACTCGCGACCCGCCGCCCCCGCTCCGGTCCCTGGTCTCGCCCCCGGTCTCGTCCCCGCTCCGGTCCCTGCTCCCGTCCCCGTCTCTGCTCCCGTCCCCGTCTCTGCTCCCGTCCCCGTCTCTGGTCCCGTCCCCGTCCTTGGGTCCGGTTCCGGCCCCGACCGCCAGTACCGTCGTAGCCGGGGTACGGCGACGAAGGCGGCGATCACCGTAACGGGCCAGACGAGCATCAGCAGCGGCAGCCCGACCGCGCGCGCCGGGATGTAGGCCAGCACCTCGACCGCGTAGCCCAGAGCCAGGCCCGCCGCCAACTCCTCGGCCAGCGACCCGCGACCCCGTGCCAACGCCCGCCACAACAGCGTCCCGGGAACCAGCACGCCGATACCGATATAGCCCCCGAAGGCCGCAAGGTCGCGGACGGAAACCCCGCGCCAGACGAGCGCCGCCACGGTCACCAGGCCCACTAGCCCCACCGGCACCCAACCGGACCACCCCCGCCGCCCGGCCACCGGCGAGGCCACCGTGCTCTTTGCCGCCGTGAGCGTCATGCGGTCACCACGCTCTTGTCCGCCCTGATCGTCATGTGATCACGGTCACCAGACGGGTGAACTCGGCGGTCAGGTCCACTCCATCCCAAACCCGGTGAAAGCTCAGCGCGCTCCCCACCGGCACCATCCGATCGACCCCCCGCCCGCCCAGCGCCCCCGCCAGCAACTCCAGCTCGGCCGGGACGAACCCGAAGTGGGTCATGGTCTGATCCCGGCGCTCCACCAGCCGAGCCAGCTCGCCAAGCCCATCGAGCCGGGCGTGCGCGAACGTCCCGGTGCCCAGCCACCGCCGTGGCGCCGCCTCAGGACCGGCCAGGGTGACGCTGGCCAGCGCGTTGCCGTGGAAGTCGATGGCACGGGCGTCGCCGTCGGCGGCCAGCCCGTACGTGGCGACCCGCTTCTCGACCGCCATCGCGGCGTCCACGGACCACCCTCGCTTGGCCACGGCCCGCGCGAGCCAGGCGGTGAACTCCTCGCGCGCCACATCGCAGTCGGCGGCCGAGCCGACCCAGTAGACGGTGCGCGGGGACGAGCAGGCCGCCTGGTCGAACCAGTAGGCGTCGTTGGCGAACCCCTCGGCGACCGCCCCCCGCGTGGCGGCCGAGGCCGACAGCCAGGCCGCCGCCCGGAGCACCGCGAACGACGTCCGATCGGGAAAGGTCAGGTCGCGCGCGTGCGGGGCGAGTGGATGGCGGCGGATCTCGTCGACCGCGGCGTCGCCGCCCCAGATGACCCGCAGGTCGCACGCCGCTGACAGGGCCGCGGTGACGGCGTCGGACCGGTCGTACGTGACGACGCGCTGCGTGGCGGCCACCACCGGATCGGCGTCGGCCAGCGACTCCCGCAGCGTCCGCGTGATCGTCTCGGCCACGGCGCCCGCGCGCGGCGACAGGCGTACCACGTTGTGGTTGCCCATCAGCGCCGACAGCGCCCAGGAGTAGACGAAGACGGTGTCGACGTTCGCGGGCGGGACGTGGAACACCAGGCCGCGCGGCGCCCGCAGGTGATCGCCCCGGGGCCCGTCGAGAATTCGCGTCAGCTCGCTGGGCCGCAGGAAGAAGCCCAGCGATGCCAGCTCGGGATGACGTCGCGCCAGCTCCGGACTCAGCAGGCGCCTGCCGAACCCGGTGAGGAACCTGCGAATCCGCTCATCACCCACCGCGAGCGGTTCGCCCCCGGACATCTGCCCGATCAGCGTTTCGACCGACATATCCCGGCATTCCGGAAACCTGACCCCGACCCCCAGCTCGCTCATCACGCCGCCGACCGTGCCGAAGTGTCGCTGCAGCCGCGCGCCTCCGCCCTGGGCAGCCGCCCGAGCACCGAGAACCGTTTGCCCGGCCACACCCCGTCGTCCACCCCGTGCACCACGCCGAGGTCCTCCGTCAGCAGGACGTGCCCCGGATAGGACGTGGGCAGCGTGCTGACCACCTCGATCAGTCCCGGCACACCGGGCGGCGCCTCCTGCCACGTCTCCGGATCGCGGATCACGACATCGGCGAAATCGGGGCAGTAGAGCCCGCCTCCGTCCGGCCCCTCCAGGAACACGGTGCCGATCTGCTCGACCATCCCGTAGAAGTCGTGGATGCGCCGCAGCCCGCACTCCTCGCCCAGCCGCCGGCGGAACGTGGCGTTGTCGACGGCCTGCTCCGCCAGCCGTTTCCAGCCCCCGGAGTGGATCAGCACCCCTTGCGAGAGGTCAAGCTCACGCAGGTGCGACCACACCATGAAGGTGAACCCGAAGATCAGGTAGGGCGCACCACCATGCCGCGCGAGAAAGCCCTTGACCGCCTCGGCATCGAGCTCGCCACCCTCGTCGAGCACGAAGGTATGGTCCCTGCCGAAGTGCATCATGCCGAGCACGCCCGCCCCGCGAGCGCTCAGCGTGGCAGCGCGTATCGTCGACCGGCTGTCGACGATCAGCATCGGCAGCCGCCGCTCACCCAGCACCGCCCGGAGCGTCGCCGCCAGCATGCGCGGCTGCGCGGCCGCCGCCTCGCGGTCGAGGTAGACGCGGCTGGGCCGCTGCCCGGTCGTACCGCTGGAGGTGAGCACCCTGAACACCGCGCTCTCCGGCACACTGCGCAACTCGTGCGTCTTGAACAGCCGCACCGGCAGCCACGGCAGATCCGCCACCCGCTCGTAGGGCCCCACCGCCCCGATCGCGTCGAGAATCCGGCGGTACGGCAGGCAGGCCCGCCGATGCCGCTCGGTCAGCGCGACCAGTTCGGGCAGCAGCGCGGCCTCCTTCGCGTCCTGGGACAAGGTGAAGACGCTCATGTGCGGGCCTCCAGAGCGGGATAGTCGATCTTCCCGGTGCCGAGCAGCGGCAGCCGGTCCACGCCGCGTACGTCGAACCCGCTCCAGTGGAGCCGCAGCTCGGACCCCAGCCGCCGGGCGAGTGTGGTGCAGCCGTCGGCGTCGAGGCCCTCGGCCCAGACCGTGACGCGGTCGTCGCCGCTGGTGGCCGCGACGGGACCGCGGTCGCGGAGCAGGCGTTCGATGTCGTCGAGGTTGACGCGTACGCCGAAGACCTTGGCGATGCGTTTCATCCGGCCGGTGATGTAGAGGAAACCCTCGTCGTCGAGGTGGCCGAGGTCGCCGGTGCGCAGCACGCCGCCCAGGTCGTCGCCTCTGGCCAGGTCGTCGGCCGTGTCGGCGTAGCCCATCATCACGTTGGGGCCGTGGTAGACGACCTGGCCGTCGTCGATGGTCAGGCGACCGCCGGGGATGGCCAGGCCCACGGAGCCGGGCTTGGCGGCCAGGCGGTCGTGGGGGAGTACGGCGATGCGGGCGGTCGCCTCCGTCTGGCCGTACATGACGAGGAAGCGCTGGGCCTTGGCGGCGAACTCGGTGACCAGGTCAGGCCGCAGCCGCCCGCCCGCCTGGGTCATGGTGGTGAGCGCCGGGTGCTCGACCGGGTCGAAGCGGAGCTTGCGCAGCATCTCGTACTGGTAGGGGACCGCGGCCAGTGAGGTGCAGCGGTGTTCGTCGAGCATGGTCCAGAAGGACCGTTCGAGCAGGCCCGCGTCCGTCAGCACCACGGTGGCGCCCGCGACGAGATGGCTGTTGAGCACCGACAGGCCGTAGCTGTAGTAGAGCGGGAGGCTGGTCGGCGCGATCTCGCCGGGCCCGATGGCCAGGGCGGTGGCGATGGCGTGGGCGTTGGCCGACACGGCCGACCGCGACAGCCGCACGAGCTTGGGGTTGCCAGTCGAACCCGAGGTGGCGAGCAGGACGGCCAGGTCCGGATGGGGCTCGGGGGTGCCGCCACGGGCGCGCCGCAGGCCGTCGGCGGCCCGCGTGAAGCCGAGCAGGGCGGCGGGCTTGAACCTGGCGGCCAGCTCGGCCAGCGCGCCGGGCGGCAGGTCGGGGTCCAGCAGCGCGATGGGCCTGCCTGCCTGGAACGCCGCGAGGTAGCGCAGCACGGACGGCAGGTCGTTGCGCATGCCGCAGAACACCGGGCCGGGTGGCAGCGCGGCCAGCGCCTGCGTGGTGCTCGCGATCCGAGCCGCCAGGTCGTCACCGGTCAGCACCCCCGGCTCTCCCGCGACGACTATCCGCGCGTCCGGATGAGGAAGACACTGCGCTGTCCGCGCGTCCGGGTGCGGAAGATGTTCCGGTGTCTGGGTGTGCGGGTGTGGAAGGTGCTCCGGTGTCCGCGTACCCGGATGCGGAAGGCCCTCCCCAGGAGTCGGGTCCTCGCCGATGTGCGGTGAGGAACCGTCGGCCGGGTGGGGTGCGCCGGAGTGTCCGGAGTGTAGAGAAGCGTTCATGGAAGACCGCCCGTCCATCGTGTCGGAGACTTACAGCACCAGCCCGCCGTCCACCCCGATGACCTGGCCGGTGATGAAGCAGGCGTCGGCGGAGAGCAGGAAGGCGGCCGCGGCGGCCACGTCGCCGGCGGTGCCCAGGCGGCCGAGCGGGGTCGCGGCGACGGTGTCGGCGCGGGCCCGGTCGTCGAGCGTGGAGAGCATGTCGGTCTGGATGTAGCCGGGTGCCACCGCGTTGACCCGGATGCCCTGAGGCCCCAGCTCTTTGGCGGCGGCCAGGGTGAGGCCGAGCACGGCGGCCTTGGTGGCGGAGTAGACGGCCTGGCCCGGCGCCCCTTTGCGGCCCATGACCGAGGAGACCAGGACCACGGCCGGGTCGGTGCCCCTGCGCAGCAGCCTGACCGCGGCCTGCAGGGTGTGGGTGGCGCCCAGCGCGTTGACCTGGAAGAGCCGGCTCACCACGTCGCTGTGCATCATGCCGAGCAGGCTCGCCGCGTGCCCGCCCGCGTTGATCACCAGGGCGTCGAGCCGCCCGTGCCGCCGGTGGATCTCCCGCATCATGGCGGACACTGCGGCGGGGTCGGCCACGTCGCCGTGGACCGTGTCGGTGCGGCCCCCGGTCTCGGCGGCCACCTCGGCCGCCGCCTTGGCGGAGCGCTCCTGGTCGCGCCCGTGGAGGACGACCTCGTGACCGGTCCTGGCCAGCCGCGCGGCGACGGCCCGGCCGATGCCCAGCGTGGAGCCGGTGACGAGCGCGACCCGGAGGTCAGGTGACGGCGTCGGCACCGTGCTTGTCCAGCAGCTCGGCGGCCTTGGCGAACGAGCTCATGTCGAGCATCTCGTCCGTGTCGATCATGATGCCGAACTCGTCCTCCATCGCGGCGACGAGGGCCATGTGGGCCAGTGAGTCCCACTGCGGGATCGCCCGGTATTCGAGCCCGTCGACGTCCTGGTCGGCCGGCAGGCTCAGCGAGGCGCGGAAGACGCCGCGCAGGCGGTCGAGCTGGCTCATCTCTGCTCACTTTCTGTCTTCGGACAACCACGTAGTGTAGCCGTGATCGTCCGTCAACAGAAACCAAGCACCCGTCGTGAGTAATAGAACCGTATAACGGCGCGTGCCCGCTGTGCCGGGCTGAGAATGTCGCATGCGGCGCGTCGACCGCTACAGGGGGAATGATGGACGAATCCAATCACTGGTACGGGCACTCCCGCATACTCGGCCGATACTGTGAAATGGCGGATGACACTCCCCGGCGAATACAGGGTTTCCTGCAGCACGGCTGGAACTATCTCCACGGTTTCCCGCCCAACGACCACTGGTGCAGCCCCGGCTACCCCCGTTTCGTCTGGTCCGACGTGCTCAGGCGGCGTGGCTGGTCGATGGGCCGCCGTGGTCACTATGTCATCGGCGCGCCGTGGATCTACCTTCTTGATATGGAGCCGGGAAAGGCCGCGGCCCCCGAAAGGAAGGGTACGATCTGGTATCCCTTCCACGGCTGGGAAAAGCATTCGGTCAGCGGCGATCATGCCCGGCTGGCCGCCGAAATCACCGAGGTGGAGACGGAGCCGGTGACAATCTGTCTTTACTGGTTGGAATTCGCTAATCCGGACATTCGGCGGGCTTATCGGTCGGCGGGTTTCCGGGTCATCTGCCACGGTGAGCGTGGTTCGCGGTGGGACGGCAGGGGACGCGACTTCCTGTCCGGCCAGCTGGCCGAGCTGCGGCGGCATCGCCGGGTGGCGTCCAACCGGCTCGGCAGCGCGCTGTTCTACGGCGCCTCCGTGGGCTGTGAGGTCGCCGTCTACGGGGATCCGATGCAGCTGGAGGACGAGCGGCCCGAGTACGGCGGCACCGCCCGCCGCATGCGGCTGTGGCCCGAGCTGCACGGCGTGTACGTCGACCCCGAGGCGGCCAGGGAGGCGGCCCGGCAGGAGCTGGGATTCGAGTATCAGGCGACACCCGAGGAGCTACGGCGAATGTTCGGCTGGAAGCGGGCGCGATGCGCATGAACGAGGCACCCGAGAATGTCCGGCTGATCGGCGGCGAGATGCTGCTGTGGTCGGACACATCCCATACGTCCGGCGTCACGGACTGGCGGGGCGTGGCCCTGGAGCTGGTCAGACGCCTGCTCCCCATCGAGACCGGCGAGGGCCGCCAGGGCGGTGAGGGCCGTGAGGGCCGCCAGGGCGGTGAGGGCCGTGAGGGCCGCCAGGGCGGTGAGGGCCGTGAGGGCCGCCAGGGCGGTGAGGGCGGTGAGGGCCGCCAGGGCGGCCTGGGCCGGGAGGGCCGCGAGGTCAACGAAGCCGCCGAGGGCGCGAGGGCCCGAGTGCTGCTGGTCGGGCCGCATCCGCGCGGCCTGGTGGACGAGGTGGTGGCGCGGGCCGCGTCGGTGGCCGTGCTGCTGCGCTCTTACCCCGACGCCTGTGCCCTCGCCGAGCGCCACCCCGATTTGGCCGTGCACTGCGGCCGTCTGTCGGCGCTGCCCGAGGGCGAGCCGTATGACCTGGTCCTGGCGCTCGACGGGTTGCGGCGTACGCACTCGGCCGAGGAGGTCGCGCCACCCTGGCGCGAGTCGGTGGGCGCGCTCGCCGCCCTCGTCGCGCCGGGCGGGCGGTTCGTCCTGAGTGTGAGCAACGACCTGGGCATCGACCGGTTCGTCGAGGCCAGGCCCGCCGACCGGGACGGCGGCGACGAGCACTGGGAGCCGCACGGGTTCGACCAGGGCTACCCCGACGGGCCTGGCGCCCTCGACGAGGAACTGGTGGCGGCCGGGCTGACCCCCGAGAGGTGTTACGCGGCCTATCCGGGCCGCGCGGCGCCCCGCGCGCTGCTCGCCCGCGAACTGCTCGGGTGCGACCTGCCCGACGCGCTCACGGTGCCGTTGAGCGCCCGTGGCGGCGACAGGATGCTGGTGGCCGATCCGCTGCGGCTGACCCGGCTGGTATTCAGTCACGGTCTCGGCGAGCAGCTCGCCCCGGTATGGGTGGCCATGGCAACCAGGCCCTCGGACGCGCCCCACCCGTCACTCGGCCAGGTCGAGGGCTCGCCCACGGTGCGGGGGGACCTGCCGCTCGGCCTGTTCGAGGAGGGTCACGCCGTACACGAGGTCACCTGGGGCGCCACCCGCCGGCTGCCCGACGGCGTGGAGCGGCCCATCCCCGCAGGCCGCGTCGTGGAGGAGGTCCTGATCGAGGCGTGCGCTCGCGAGGACGTACGGGCCGTCCGCGACCTGCTCACCGTGCTGGGCGACTGGGTCGAGATGGGCGGCGACGCCGCGGCCGACAACCTGGTCTGGGACGGCGAGCGGTTCGCCGCCATCCATGCCCTGCCCGCGCCGCCCGACCGCCCCGCCGACCGCGTGGTGTTGTGCCGGGTGTTGTGGCGGTTCGCGGTACGCCTGCTGGCCGCCGGTCACCACCATCCGTGGCCGTGGCCGCGGCAGGCCGAGCAGCTGACACTGACGCTCTGCGGCATGGCGAACCGGCCGTGCGACCAGGCGGATCTCGACCTGGCCCGCAAGCTCGACGCCGAGCTGGGGCAGCCGGCCGAGCTGAGCGACGCCGCCCCGACGTACCGGGACCTGCTGGGCGCGCGGGACCGGCTGGCGGACCAGTTGACCGCCGCGCTGGCCAGGGTGTCCCGCCTGGAGACCAAGCTCACCTACCGCGAACGCGAGCTGCTGCGGGCCAGGGGCCGGCTGAGAAAGAGCCAGCGGAAGTCGGCCGCCTACCGCAGGACGCTCGGCTATCGGCTCTCGCGCCGCCTGGCCCGCCCGCGCAGGGTCGCCCGCCGGGTCCTGCGCCTGCTGTCCGGCTGACGAACGCGCCTGCTGTCCGGCTGACGAAGAGGAGTTTCCGTGCCGGTTCTTTCGGTGATCGTCCCGTTCTACAACGTTGAGAAGTACATCGGTCCCTGCCTGGATTCGCTGGCCGCGCAGAAGCTCCAGGATCTTGAGATGATCTGCGTGGACGACGGCAGCACCGACGGTGGCGCCGCCGTGGTCGAGGCCCGGATGGCGGCAGACCCGAGGATCAGCCTCATCCGCCAGGCCAACCAGGGGGTCGGGCGGGCCCGCAACATCGGTGTCCGCCGGGCCACGGGCCGCTACCTGGCCTTCGTCGACGGTGACGACAAGGTGCCGCCCCGCGCGTTCCAGCGGCTGGTCGCCTCCCTGGAGGCCACCGGTTCCGATCTGGCCTGCGGCAACGTCATGCGGCTGCACCGCAACCTGCTCGTACCCTCGTGGGCGCACAAGCAGGCGTTCGCCGAGTCGCGCAAGCGCACGCACATCACTCGCCACCCGCTGCTGATCCGCGACCGCATGCTGTGGAACAAGGTCTACCGGCTCGACTTCTGGAACGCACTCGGCCTGGCCTTCCCCGAGCGCATGTACGAGGACCAGCCGGTCGCCATGGCCGCGCACGTGGGCGCCTCGTCGGTCGACGTGATCAAGGGCATCGTCTACCACTGGCGGCAGCGTGACGAGGAGTGCTCCTCGATCACCCAGCGCCGACTGGAGTCGGCCAACCTGCGGGACCGCCTGCTGTCGGTGCTGGAGACGGCCGCGCTGCTCACCACCGGCGCGCCCGCGCTCAAGCCGGACTTCGACCGCGACACGCTCGAGATCGACATGAGCGTCGCGGTGGAGGCGATGGCCATGATGGGTGCCGCGGCCGATCCTGAGCTCGTCGACCTGGTCGTCCGCTATCTCGACGGCGTCGCGCCGGAGGCTTGGCAGAGCATCCCGTTCACGCAGCGGCTCCAGGTGCACCTGCTCCACGAGCGTCGCCTGGAGGAGCTGGCGCGCGTCTTCGAGCAGGACCGCGCGGGCCGCCTGCTTCCGCGCGTCAGCCCGCCGGGCCTGCTGCGCAAGCGCTGGTACGGCCGGCACCCGGCCATGCCCAAGCGCCTGTCGGAGGTGTCGGCCGAGCTCAAGCTGTCGGCCCGGCTGGTCGAGCTGGATTGGCGCGACGGCGAGCTCGGCGGCATGGGCCGGGTGAGCATCGGCCGGTTCGACGTGTCGGAGCTGCGCCGTACGAGTGTGCAGGCGTGGCTGCAGGAGCGCAGGACCGGCGAGATCGTCACGCTGTCCGACCAGCGCGTCTCACCGACCTGGGAGAGCGTCGAGCAGGAGGACGGCGGCGCGGTGGCCGAGCACGGGTTCTCCTTCGCGTTCGCGTTCGACCCGGCGACGTTGAGCCGCGCGCAGCTCGCCCGGCTTGGGCACTGGGATCTGCGGGTACGGTTGCGCGGTCCCCGGCTGAAGCTGGAGGCGAAGGTCGTCGGGTCGCGCTGGTTGCTACCGCTGGTGCCCGCGCCGAAGCGCAGGGCGGGCGTGTGGCTGGTGCCGGTACGCGGCGGCGGCGGGGCCTGGGGACTGCGGCTGCGCCGGGCCGAGGCGCTGATCGGCGAGTGCCGGGTGGACGGCGACGACCTGGTCTTCTCCGGCGAGCTCAGCGACCCGGGCGACGGAGACCCGGTGCTGCGGCTGGTACGCAGAAGTGACGGCGAGGAGATGTACTTCCCCGTCACGCTGGCCGGGCAGAACTTCCGGGCCCGGGTGTCGCTGGTGGACATCGACGAGGTCGTCGGTCGTGAGTCGCGCTGGGACTTCGTCATCGACCAGGGCAGGGAGATCCGGCCGCTGGTGCGTACGCGGGCGCGGCCGATCGTGACGGTCGCCGAGCGGCGCTTCCTGGTGGACCGGGGCGACGACGGCTGCCTCATGCTCGCCGAGCGATGAGACAGCCGTCAGTCCAGGATGGCCCGCAGCCGGTCGACGACCTCGTCCTGCTGCTGGTCGGTGAGGTCGGGGAAGAGCGGGAGCGAGAGCTGCTCGGCGTAGTAGGACTCGGCTTCCGGGCAGATCCCGCGCCGGTAGCCGAGGTCCTCGAAGACCGGGTGCCAGTAGGCCGGGATGTAGTTGACCTGCACCCCGATGCCCTCCGCCCGCATGCGCTCGTAGACCTCCCGCCTGCGGCCGTCGCGGACCCTGACCGGGTAGAGGTGCCAGCACGGCGTGGTGTACGGGCGCCGCGCGGGCAGCGTCAGGCCCGGCAGGTCGCCGAGCAGCGCGTCGTAGCGGGCGACCAGCTCGATCCGCCGCGCGCGGAAGCCTTCGAGCCGCCGTAGCTGGCTGAGGCCGAGCGCGCAGAGCACGTCCGGCAGCCGGTAGTTGAGGCCGAAGTCGTGCACCTCCTGGTGCCAGCCGCCGTGGCCGGGATCGCGCTGCTCGGCCGGGTCCCGGACCAGGCCGTGGTTGCGGAAGCGGGCGGCGCGGACATAGCGGTCGTGGTCGCGTACGGCGACGGCGCCGCCCTCGGCGGTGGTCACGGTCTTGGTCGGGAAGAACGAGAACGTGGTGAGGTCGGCCTGCTCCCCGACCGGCCGGTCCTTGTAGCGCGAGCCGAGGGAGTGGGCGGCGTCGCCGATCAGGACGGCCCCGGTCCGGTCGGCTATCGCGCGGAGCTCGTCGTAGTCGGCGGGGTGGCCCGCGTAGTCGACCGCGGTGATCGCCCTGGTGGCGCAGGTCACCAGAGCCGAGGCCGACGCGGGATCGAGGTTGCCCGTGTCGGGCTGCACGTCGGCGAAGACCACCCGGGCGCCGCGCATGGCGGCGGTGGCGGCCGTCGCCACGAACGTCAGCGGCGAGGTGATCACCTCGTCTCCCGGCCCGACCCCGGCCGCCGCGTACGCGACGTGCAGGGCCGCCGTGCCCGACGTGACCGCCAGGCACGGCACGCCGCCCGTCCAGCGGGCCAGCTCGGCCTCGAACGAGCCGACCATGGGCCCGGTCGTCAGCCACTCGCCGAGCAGCACCTCGGTCACGGCCTGGACATCGGTGTCGGCGATCGACTGCCGTCCGTAGGGGAGCATCAGACGCCCACCGTCACCATGGCGCGCAGGTCCTCGACCGACAGCCAGCGGTCGTTGGTGTCGGAGCGGTAGGCGAAGCCGTCCGGCAGCAGCTCGCCGCCCTGCGGGGGCACATAGCCCCAGCTGGCGATCGTCGGCTGCACGACGTAGCGGTCGCTCAGGCGCAGGGTCCTGCGGCCGTCGTCGGGGCCGATCATCTCCTCGTGCAGCTTCTCGCCGGGCCGGATGCCGATCTCGTAGACCGGACTGCGGGGCGCCAGTGCCTGGGCCAGGTCGGGCAGGCGCATGCTGGGGATGCGCGGCACGTACAGCTCGCCGCCCTGCATCAGGTCGAAGGAGTCGACCACGAACCGGACGGCCTGGTCGAGCGTGATCCAGAACCGGGTCATCCGCTTGTCGGTGATCGGCACGCTGCCACCCTCCTGGGCCAGCCGCAGGAAGAACGGCACCACCGAGCCCCTGCTGCCCACCACGTTGCCGTAGCGGACCACGGCGAAGCGGGTGACGTGGCTGGCGGCGTAGTGGTTGGCCGAGACGAACAGCTTGTCGGCGACCAGCTTCGACGCGCCGTACAGGTTGATCGGGCTGGACGCCTTGTCGGTGGAGAGCGCGACGACCTTGCGCACGCCGCAGTCGATGGCGGCCTCCACCACGTTCTGGGAGCCGGAGACGTTGGTCCTGACGTATTCGAACGGGTTGTACTCGGCCGTGTCGACCTGCTTCAGCGCCGCCGCGTGCACGACGTAGTCGATGCCGTGCATGGCTCTGGTCAGGCGCTCCCGGTCGCGCACGTCGCCGATGAACCAGCGCAGCCGCTGGTCGTCGTCGAACAGGTGACGTGCCTCGTACT
Source organism: Nonomuraea sp. CA-143628 (assembly GCF_050942315.1). Classification (NCBI taxonomy): domain Bacteria; kingdom Bacillati; phylum Actinomycetota; class Actinomycetes; order Streptosporangiales; family Streptosporangiaceae; genus Nonomuraea; species Nonomuraea sp. CA-143628. The sequence continues at coordinate 12,077,662 of NZ_CP192072.1, read as the reverse complement.
GCTTGAGCTCGTCGCGCGAGAAGACCACCATGCGGCGCACGTCGAGGTGGTCCAGCGCGTGCCGGACGAACGCCTTGCCGAAGGACCCCGTGCCTCCGGTGATCAGAATTGACGATCCACTGAGAATGCTCACGCGGCCCCCCGCCGTAGTCATCCGAGCTGCCCGGTAGCATAGCGCGATCGTTCGATGACACACGGTCACAGGAGAGAATGGGGCTTCGGTGCGGATTGTCGGAATCATCCAGGCGCGCATGGGCTCGACGCGCCTGCCGGGCAAGGTCTTGCGCGATCTCGGGGGCCGCTCCGTGCTGGGCTGGGTGGTCCGCGCGGTACGCGAGGCGGCCGCGGTCGACGACCTGGTGGTGGCGACCACCACGGAGGCGGCCGACGACGTGGTGGTGGCGGAGTGCCGCCGGCTCGGCGTGTTCTGGCACCGAGGGCCGGTCGACGACGTGCTCACCCGGTTCACGCAGGTGCTGCGGGGTCGCCCGGGCGACGCCGTCATGCGGTTCACCGCGGACTGCCCGCTGCTCGATCCGGTGGTGATCCGCGAGGCCGCGCTGGTCTTCCGCGCCGTGCCGGGCCTCGACTATCTGAGCACGAGCCTGGCGCGCACACTGCCGCGCGGGCTCGACGTGGAGATCGCGGGGCTGGCCGCGCTGAAACGGGCCGACCTGGAGGCCACCGCGCATCACCGCACGCACGTCACGTCCTACCTCTACACGCATCCGGGGGAGTCGCGGCTGCTCGGCCTCGCCTACGCGCCGGCGGCGGCCGACCTGCGGGTCACGCTCGACACCGAGGACGACTGGCGGCTCATCTCGCGGGTCGTCGCGGAGCTGGGCGATCGGTGCGTGCCGGTACGGTCGCTGGTCGGCTGGCTGCGGGCGCGGCCCGAGGTGTGCGAGCTCAACGCGCACGTGGCGCAGAAGGCGTTGCAGGAGGCGTGACGCACCGGGTGGGGTTCCGCTGCGACGCGGGCGTGGCGAGCGGGGTCGGTCACCTGATGCGCTGCGTGGCGCTGGCCGAGGAATTGTGCGGGCGAGGGGCCGAGGTGCTGTTCCTCGGGGACGTGGCGGGGTCGGCGTGGGCGGAGTCGCAGTTGCGGCAGCGCGCGTTCCCGCTGTGCCCGGCGCCTTCGGAGCCGCGGGCGCTGGCCGAGCTGGTGCGGGTGCTCGGGCTGGACGCGGTGGTGCTGGACTCGTACGTGCTGGCTCCCGGTACGGGCGCGGCGCTGCGGGCGGCGGGCACGGCCGTGCTGGCGATCGTCGACGGCGACCCACTGGGCCAGGAGGCGGACCTCTACCTCGACCAGAACCTCGGCGCCGAGCTGCGCCCCTTCCCACACTCTGGGCGGGCTGCGGATGGACCCTGGGGTGGGCGGCTGGCGGGGGCTCGTTATGTGCTGCTGCGTGACAGCGTGCTCCTGATGCGGGGGACCGCCCGCCGCCGCCCGGCCCGGCCGGAGGGGCCGCTGGTGCTGTGCTTCTTCGGCGGCACCGACAGCGCCGGTGTGGCGCCTGCCTGGGCCGGGGCGCTGCGGGCCACCGGGCTGCCGTTCCGGGCGACCGTGGTCAGCCCGGTGCCGTTCGAGGCGGACGGGCCCGTCACGGTCATCCCGCCGACGGATCGGCTGCCCGGCCTGATGGCCGAGGCCAACCTGGTGATCACCGCGGCGGGCTCGACCGTCTGGGAGCTGCTGCACCTGGGCGTGCCCACCGCGCTGAGCTGGGTGGCCGACAACCAGCTGATCGGCTACGAGGCGCTGGTCGGCGGCGGGCTCGCGGCGGGGCTGGGACCGGCCCCGGACGCGGCGGCCGTCGGTGTCCTGACCCGCCTCCTCGCCGACCCGGCGGCCCGCGAGGAGTACGGCAGGCGCGGCGCCGGACTGATCGACGGCCGCGGCAGGGAACGCGTCGCCGACGCGCTGCTGGCCCTCCTCTGAACGAGCCCTCCTCTGAATCGTGCGCCCGTCAGTCAACCGGGCGCCCCTCGGACCAGTGAACCGGGCGCCCGTCAAAACCGGTGAACCGAGCGCCCGTCAAAACCAGTGAAACCAGGGCGCGTCAGACCAGGTCCCAGGTCAGCGGTGTGCCGAGCGTGGCGTCCCTGGCGAAGCGGCGGCCCATCACCTGCGCCGCCGCCGCCGGCGGCAGCCCTCCGGCCGGCCGGATGGAGCGGACGTTCTGCTCCGTCACCGGCTCGCCCGCCCGCACATCCCGTACGACATACAGCGACCGCCGGAACCGCAGCCCCTCGCGCTCGGAGGCCCGCGGCCCGATGACCGCGCTGCCCAGCGACTGCCAGGCCCGCTCGCTCTCCACCACGAGCGCCGCGAGCTCGGCCGGCTCCAGCGAGAACGCCGAGTCCACACCCCCGTCGCCCCGGTCCACCGTGACGTGCTTCTCGATCAGGCACGCCCCGAGCGCGACCGCCGCGAGCGCGGCGCCGATGCCGGGCGTGTGGTCGGAGATGCCGACGACCGCGCCGGTGAGACCGGCGAGCAGCGGCAGCGAGCGCAGGTTGCTCTCGGCGGGCGCGGCGGGGTAGGAGGCGGTGCAGGCCAGCATGGCGAGCTGGGTGCAGCCCGCCTCGCGGGCGGCCTCGGCGGCGGCGTGGATCTCGCCGATCGACGCCATGCCGGTGGAGATGATCAGCGGCTTCCCCGTGGCGGCGGCGAGCCTGATCAGGGGAAGGTCCACGATCTCCGAAGAGGCGATCTTGTAGGCCGGGGCGCCGAGCTTCTCCAGCAGGTCGATGGCCGTGGGGTCGAAGGGCGAGGAGAACGGGATGAGCCCCCGCCTGCGAGCCCTGGCGAAGATCGGCTCGTGCCACTCCCACGGCGTGTGCGCCCGCTCGAAGAGCCGGTAGAGCCGCTCGCCGCCCCACAGCTCGTGGTCGTCACCCAGGCGGAAGGCGGGGCCGTCGGCGTCGACGGTGATCGTGTCGGGGCGGTAGGTCTGCAGCTTCAGGGCGTGCGCGCCGCTGTCGGCCACCGCGTCGACGATGGCCAGAGCCTGCTCCAGGCGGCCGTTGTGGTTGCCCGACATCTCGGCGATGACGAAGGGGGGCTGCCCCGCCCCGATCGCCCGCCCGGCGATGGAGATCATGTGTGGTCGTCCTTCCTCATGAGTTGCACGGTGACGACGTCGCGGCGGACGCCGTCGATGTCGCGCCGGTGGACGTCGACCTCGGCGAACCCGAAGCGCCGGTGCAGCCCCCTGGCCGCCTCGTTGCCGGCGAGCACCTCGCCACGCAGCGTGGTCAGCCCCAGCGGCCCGAACGCGTGGTCGATGGCGGCCCGCTCCAGCCCGATCCAGGCCGGCAGTAGCGCGCCCGACGGCTCCAGCCCGGCCAGATCGAGGTAGAACCCCCATTCGCCGCTCCGCGTGGCGGGGTCGAGCTCGGAGAACGTCACCACCCCCGCGGCGGTCCCGTCGTGAACGTAGATCAGCACCCGCCTGGCCGGATCGTCCTTTACCCCGGCCCACCATCGGGCGTGCTCGTCCTCGGCGATGACGTGGGTGGTGAAGCTCGCCGCCCGCACCCTCGGGTGGTTGCGCCATCGGCGGATGACGGGCAGCTCATGGTCGTGTACGGGTCTCAGCACGGCTTCCCCCTACTCAGCGCGCTCGATCCATTGCACAACGTAGCGGATCCATCCGGCAAAGAGCTGATCAGAGTGCGGCATCGAACGTCGTGCCGGAGTGATGGCCAGGGCATGCTGCCCTCGACCCCTACTACCCCGACCCCAAGGGAGCTTTTCGGTATGACGCCCATGCTCAGCGTCGTCGTCCCGATCTACAACGTAGAGCCGTATATCGGCGAATGTCTGGAATCTCTGGCGGCTCAGACGCTGGAGGACATCGAGGTCATCCTCGTGGACGACGGCTCACTGGACGGAAGCGCGCGGGTGGCCCGCGAGTTCGTGGCCCGTGATCCCCGCTTCGTCCTGCTCGACCAGCCGAACCAGGGCCCCGGTCCGGCGCGCAACGCGGGGATCCGGCGGGCCCGCGGCACCTATCTGGCCTTCGCGGACAGCGACGACGTCGTGCCGCCCAAGGCGTACGAGCTGCTGGTCGAGTCGTTGCGGGAGAGCGGCTCGGACTTCGCGTGCGGCGGGGTGCTGCGCCTGAGGGAGGGCGAGCTGGCCGTGTCGTCCATGCACGAGAAGGCGTTCAGGCGCCCCGCGCGGGGCGCGCACATCCGGGAGCGCCGGTCCCTGATCAGGGACCGCACGGTCTGGAACAAGGTCTACCGGCAGGACTTCTGGCGCGCGCACGAGCTGGAGTTCCCGGCGGGGATCTATGAGGATGTGCCGCTCAGCATGCGGGCGCACGTATTGGCGAAGGGCGTCGACGTGCTCCCCGACATCGTCTACCACTGGCGCAAGCGCGAAGAGGGGGAGAGCTCGATCACGCAGCGGCGGATGGAGCTGCCGAACCTGGCCGAACGGCTGGCCGCCATCCGCGCGGTCCGGGCTTTCCTCAGCGAGCAGGAGCCCGAGCTGGCCGACGCCTTCGACGGCGTGGTGCTGGAGAAGGATCTCCTGTTTCTGTTCCAGGCGCTGGAGTACGCCGAGGACGACGAGGTCGGGCCGCTGCTCGAACTCTCGCAGGAGTGGCTGGCCGGGCTGAGCCCCGTCGCTCTGGGCGAGGTGGCGTCGCTGCGCCGGCTCGAACTCCACCTGCTGAGCCGCGGCCTGGTCGAGGAGCTTCGGGTGGTGCGCAGGTTCAGGCGCGACTCGGTCGACGGCACCCCCATCGTGCCGCACGAGATCGGCTGGTACGGCGACTACCCCTACTTCCGCGACCGGACCCTCCAGATCCCCGACGCGGTCTTCGAGGCGAGCGACGAGGTCAAGCTGCTGGCCACGGTCCATGAGTGCGGCTGGACGGGGAGCCGCTTCGAGGTACGCGGCGAGGTGGCCCTCCACCGGGTGGCGCGGGAGCCGAACCGGCTCGGCATGTGGCTGACCGACGGCGAGCGCCGGGTCCCGCTGGAGGTCCAGCGCACGGGCGGGCAGGGCGTCTCGGTGGAGATCGACCCGGCACGGCTCGAAGAGGGCGGTCCGAGCTGGCGGCTGCACGCCCGCGTGGAACTGTGCGGCCTGGTGCTCAAGACGTGCTTTCGCGATGCCGAGGCGCAGAAGGTCTGGCGGCTGTCGGTGCCAGGATGGTCAAGAACCAGCATGGACATCGCCCAGTAGTTCCAGAGAGTAATTGGATCACGGCGGTGCGTGGCCATGCTTGGAAGCCATGAGGACCTATTCGCTCGATGACGTCTACGCGACACGCAAGCGGAGAGACTCCTGGTGGACCGTGTACTTCGTGGACCCGGTCGCCTGCCGGGCAGCTCTGCTGGTGGCCAACCACACGCGGTTGACGCCCAACCAGCTCACGGTGGTCTCGCTGGTCCTCGGCATGGTGTCCGCCGTATGTCTCGCGATGGACCTGCTGGCCGCGGGGGCGGCCATGTTCTATCTGAGCTTCATGGTGGACTGCCTTGACGGCAAGATAGCGCGGCTCAAGGACTCGGGGACGCCCTTCGGCCTGTGGCTCGACTACGTCGGCGACCGGATCAGGGTGGTGTGCTGCGCCACCGGCCTCGCTTACGGCCAGTACGCGATCACCGGCGACGTCCGCTACATCGTCATGGGCGCGGCGGTGGCGGTGGTCGACCTGTTCAGGTACGTCAACGCGCCGCAGATGAAGCGGGTCCGCGAGACGATCAAGGCCGAACGGGAGGCCGACGGGGAGGCCCGGGCGGAGGAAGAGGACGAGCCCGAGGTGCGGATACCGCGCCAGAGGCCGCCGATGAGCCGGTCACGTCGTCTCGCGCGGCGGATCAACAAGGCGATGGTCCGCCGCCGTATCCGCGCCCACCTGATCAGCGGCATCGAGTTCCACGCCGCGGTGTTCGTGGTCGCGCCGCTCGTGGGCACCGTGGCGCTGATCCCGGTCTCCGCGGTCGCCAGCGTCTCGTTGCTGGTCAACGAGGTCTACCTCGTCCACCGGATGTGGCGCTTCACGCGCAAGCACAGCGTGCCCTCCACGAGGAGCCGAGAGCACGTTCTCGTCTAAGTTTTCGGGGGTTTTCATGTCAGACCGGCCCATCTTCGTCGTCGGCTGTCCGCGCTCCGGCACCACGATGCTGCAGCTCATGCTCCACTCGCACCCGCGGATCGCGGTGCCGCCGGAGACCAGGTTCCTGGTGCCCGTCTACCACCGGCGCCGCTCGTTCGGCGACCTGCGCGTCGAGGAGCGCCGCCGCGCGCTCGCGGAGTGGATCGCGGGCGACCGCAGCACCAAGTTCCGCGAGCTCAAGATCGATAGGGAGGACTTCGTCCAGCAGGTCGTGGACGGGCCCGGGACGCTCGGCTCGGTGCTCGGCACCACCTTCCGCATGTACGCCGACCGCTTCGACAAGGCCCGCTGGGGAGACAAGCGGCCGAGCTACGTCAAGCAGGTCGACATCCTGCTCAGGCTCTTCCCGGACGCCCAGTTCATCCACCTGATCAGGGACGGCCGCGACTGCGTCTCGTCGCTGAAGGAGATGCCCTGGTACACGCTGGACTCCTTCCACGCGGTCTCCACCTGGGCCGAGGCCATCGACGCGGGCAACAGGCTGCGGCGGATGCTGCCCGAGGACACCTACTACGAGCTGCGGTACGAGGACCTGACCGACGACCCGGCGACCGAGATGAAGAAGCTCTGCCACTTCCTCGACGAGGACTTCGACCCGAGCACGGTCTCTCCGCGCGAGGCGGCCAGCGTGGCGGTCCCCGCGCACAAGGTCTGGCACAGCAACACGCACGGTGAGGTCACCCGCTCCAGGGTGGGCAGCTGGGCCAAGCGGCTGGAGGACTGGGAGATCTCGCTGTGCGAGCAGGTGCTCGGTGAGCGGCTGGAGGCCAACGGCTACGAGCTGACCGGCGCGCCGGCGGCGTCCAAGGAGCACCTGGTCACCTGCCACAAGACGATGCAGAAGCGCCGCGCCAACCGGATGCGCAAGGCGGTGCGCGACCGCATCAACCGGCTGCGCGAGCCGAGCCCGGTCGCCGCGCTGCTCACCTCGAAGCAGCAGCTGCTCGCCGGGATTCCGCAGCCGCGTAACGAGTCGCCCGAGCTGGCCCAGCGCGCGAGGTAACAAGCGGTAACGAACAGATCTGCTCGTCACCTGGTCAGGTGGACGAACAGGGATTCCCAGCGGTCCAGCACGTGGTCGAGCCGGAAGGCGGCGGCCCGTGCCCGAGCGGCGGCGCCCAGGCGCCGCCGCTCCCACGCCGAGCCCATCAGCCGGGCCAGCGCCGCGCCGAACGCGCCGACGTCCCCGGCCGGGACGAGCACCGGCGCCGCCGATCGCACCCCGCCCGACACGTCGAACGCCACCGCGGGCACTCCGTGCGCCGCCGCCTCCAGCAGCACGATGGGCAGCCCCTCGTGCTCGCTGGTCAGCCCCACGATCGCCGCCTCCAGGTATTCGCCCGTCATCCGGGCGGCGGGGACGCGGCCCCTGAACACCACCCGCTCCCCGACCCCCTCGCGCACGGCGTGCGCGCGCAGCCGCTCCAGCTCGCTGCCGTCGCCGATCAGATGCAGCTCCCACGGCGCCGGCGCGCCCGCCCTGGCGAACGCGCTGATGAGCCGGTCGAACCGCTTGACCCCCTCCATCCGCCCCACCCCCAGCACCCGGGGCGTCTCCAGCCCGGACACCTCCTCCGGCCAGCGCGCCAGCGGGTTGGGCAGGGCCCAGGTGTTGGGCAGCAGCGCGTCCTCGGAGAAGCGCCAGGCGTCGTCCTCACTGAGGAAGACCGCCTGGTCGAGCTTGGGGTAGTGCTGTCTGATCGAGCCGAGGTGCCAGCAGCCGCGGGCGTGCTCGTACGAGCCGTGATATTGCCCGACCCGATGGAGCGAGCCGGGCAGGACGGACGTCAGCCGCGTCACCACCCCCGGCGAGGTCAGCACCGCGAAACCCGTCCGCATCGGGCCGAACAGGGCGGCCAGCCGCTCGTCGGCCCGCCTGCGTGCTCGCGGGCTCTGCGGTCCCAGGGGTTCCGGGCTGATCACGTGGTGCCGGTAGCCGGGCTCCTCGACGTAGCGGAACGGCGCGGCCGCCCGGTGCAGCCCGACCACGTGCACGTCGTAGCCGCGTTCGGCCAGCCCCTGCGCCAGGGTGTGCGTCACCTGCTGGACGCCCCCCAGCGTGTCGGCGTCCATGCAAGCGAACACCACGGTCACGACGCCGCCCGATGCCCGAAGAAGGCGTCCACGACGCGCGCGGCGGCGTCCCCGCGCTCGTCCGCGCACCACAGCTCGCGGAAGGCCGCGTACCGCTCGGCATGGGCCGCGTGTACGGCCGGCAGCTCCCGCAGCGCCTCGACCACCTCCTCGGTCGTCGTGACGCACGGCCCGGGGGCTATCGCGGGCAGGTCGTGGTAGACGCCCCGCTCGGTCAGCCGGTACTCGTCCCAGTCGTCGATCAGGAACACCATGGGCTTGCCGGTCAGCGCGTAGTCGCACATCACCGACGAGTAGTCCGTGAGCAGCGCGTGCGAGGCCAGCATCAGGTCGTTGATCTCCGGGTACGACCCGGCGGGCCGGACGAAGTGCCTGATGTGCTGCGGGGTCCTGAAGCGTTCCACCGGGTGCGTCCGCAGGATCAGCACCCACTCGCCGGCCAGTTCCTCGGCCATCAGCTCCAGGTCCGCCCGGACCGACCGGCCGCTGTTCTTGGCCCCGTCGCGATAGGTGGGCGCGTACAGCAGGATCTTCCTGCCGGGTGGTATCTCCAGCCGTTGCAGGACGTCGTGCCTGCTCTCCTGGCGGACCAGCGCGTCGCAGCGCGGCGTGCCGTACCTGAGGACCTGGCCCGTGTAGCCGTTGGAGGGCAGGAAGACCCGCGAGAACTCGGCGCTCGGCGAGACGAGCGCGTCCCAGCGGGCGACGGCGGCGCGCCACTCGGCGCGCGGGCGGTCGAAGTCGGCGCGCAGGTCGGGCGCGTCGAAGCCGACCGACTTGATGCCCTGGCCATGCCAGGTCTGGAGATAGCGGGTGCCGGGTGGTTTCGGGTAGTTGAGCGGGAAGCCGTGGCTGTCGACCCAGATGCCCGCGCGGGCCAGCAGCCAGACGTACCGCCAGCCGCCGCGGCGGACGAGCCGGGCGTCGGCGGGGAAGTTCGCCCGGCATCTGGCCACCGACCAGAAGACGCGGATCGGCAGGCCGCGCCGCCGCAGCTCCTCGTAGACGGCGCGCGGGCTGCCGGTGTAGCCCTTGCCGACGTCGGCCTCGAACAGGGCCAGGTCGGGGCGGGGCGGGAGCAGCCGGATCACCGCCTTGTAGAAGCGCAGCTTCATCGCCGGTGTGCTGAACCGCCGCAGCAACCGGCGCTTGATCCGGTGGAGCCGTGACCTGACCGATGGGACGCGTACGCGCAGGTACGCGGCGTTGCCCTCGGCCGTGACCGTGCGCGTCAGCTGCACCGCGATCGGCTCCATGTCGGGCGGGGCCATCAGCCGGTCGGTCGTGGTGCGGCCGTCGTGGTTCCTGGTGAACCCGATGCGTGGCTCGCACGAGGCCGTGGGCGTGAAGGTGATCTCACTCACGTAGCCGCCGTCACCGGACGGGACCGGCTCGATGGGGACGCGTTGGCCGCCGAGCTGGAGGAAGGCCGTCCAGCCGACCGGCAGCACGCCGAAAGGGTCGTAGGTGTGCACGCTCATCCGGATCCGCTCGCCGTCCCCGGCGATCTCGGTCACCTCGTGCCGCAGCCGGGCCGCGGTGTAGGGCAGCTCGGCCATCCGCAGCCGGGTGATGTCCATGCCGGGCGTGACCGTCGTGCCCCAGTACGTCCGCCCCTCATGGCGTACGGCGGCCCGTGGGGCGGCACACGGGTCGGGCAGCGACCGGGCGGCCACCAGCAGGTCGTCGACCCGGTCGCCGAGGATGAGATGGCAGCAGACCCGGGCCATCGGTTCGATCCGCTCGAACACCTCAAGCGGGATCTCCTCCAGGTACGGCCGCACGACGGAGGCGAACTCCTTGGCCCACACCCGGCCGCGCCTGGGCAGCGGGTTGAGGTAGACGCGCAGGTCCTGCCGGAGGAAGCGGTACTGCCGGTCGGGCACCAGGTCCCCGGCGTCGTGGCCGCGCAGCACGTCGTCGCTCATCCGGGCCGCCGCCACGCGATGCCGTACGTTGTCCATCTCCTTGATGTTGAGCGAGATGGAGCGGTCGTCGGGCGCGCGGTGCCAGTGGTAGACCACCCAGGGCACGACCGCGAACCGGCGCGACACGGCGTACAGACCGGCCGCGAAGACGTGGTCCTCGTAGTGGATGTCCTCCGGGAAGCGCAGCCCGTTCTCGCGCAGGAAGCGCACGTCGTAGAGCTTGTTGGTGCTGAAGCAGTCGAGGAACAGTTCGGGCTCCGCGCCGATGCCCGCCACGACCCGCCGCCGGGCGAACAGCGACGGGTAGTACGGCGCCAGCCGGCCGCTCCGCTCGTGCAGCCGGGAGATCTGCCCGGCCACGAAGTCGGCGCCGGTCCGCTCGATCTCGCCGAGCAGGCTCTTGCAGGCGTGCCTGGGCAGCTCGTCGTCGCTGTCGAGGAACATCACGTACGGTGCGGTCGTCGCGTCGAGACCGTCGTTGCGCGGCGCGCCGCAGCCGCCGCTGTTGACCTGCCGGCGCAGGTAGCGGACGCGGGGGTCGGACCGCGCCAGCTCGCTCGCCACCCGGGGGGTGTCGTCGGTGCTCGCGTCGTCGGCGATGATCACTTCGAGGTCGCGCAGCGACTGGCCGAGTACGGATCGCACGGCCCTGGGCAGGCGGGCCGCGTCGTTGTAGGTGATCACGACAACAGTGCAGTCCGGCATGCCCATCTCCCCCGAATGTCCCCCGAAATAAGACATGTAGGGATGAACTTCCCCAGCATCGGGCGAAGTGTCCGGACTTGATGGTGTCTTTGCTGATATCAGCGCGACTGATCAGCCGGCCGATATCAGCGCATGAGACGTCCGATGTCAGCGCATGAAGCGTCTGATCAGCCAGCCGATGAGCAGCAGCCCCGCGACGGCCCCGGCGACGGGCGCCAGGCGCTTCAATAGCGGCGTCCCGGCGATCTCCAGCAGGTCGAGCGCCTCCTCGTCGGGCGTGCGCGACGTACGCAGCGTCCCGGCGGGCCGGACGTCCTCCTCGGGACCGGGCACCACGCTCAACCGTTCGTGGGCGGGCTCAGCCACCGGCGGCGCCTCGTGAGAAGGCTCGGTCAGCAGCTGCGCGAGGTTGGCGGCGAACTTGTCGATGAGCTTCGCCCCGACCTCGGCCATGACCCCGCGCCCGAACTGGGCGGGCCGGCCGGTCACGTTGAACGACGTCTCCACCCGGACCGTGGTGGACCCGTCGTCCGGCGTCAGCGTGGCCTTGACGGTCGCCGAGGCCGTCCCCGCGCCGCGCGCCTCCTTGCCCGACGCCTCGATGGTGAGCGTATGGGCGTCCTTGTCCACGTTCTCGAACCGGGCCACGCCACGGTAGGTGACAGTGATCGGGCCGACCTTGACCTTCATCCGGCCGGTGAACTCGTCGCCCTCGAAGAGGTCGAGCGAGGCCCCCGGCAGGCACGGCGCGACCCGTTCGACGTCGAGCAGTACGGCCCACGCCTGCTCGACCGGCACCGGAACGCTGAACTCATGCTCGAACCGCATCGCCATGGATCCGCTCCTCTCCGCTGATTGCGACATTACGACTGAGAAGGGGCGCCCCGAAAGGGCGCCCCCTCGAACGGGTCAGGGAGACCCGGCGGCGTGGAGAATCGCGCGATGGGTCAGCACCCTGGCCAGGTGCCGGCGATAGTCGGGCTGGGCGTGCAGGTCGGAGGGCGGAGAGGTGTCGGCCGCCGCCTCCTCGCACGCCTGCCGTAGGTCATCGCTCAGCTGCCTGTCCCGCAGGGCGGTCTCCACCGCGTGGGCCCGTACGGGCGTCGGGCCCATGTTGGTCAGGCCGATCCGCGCCTCCTCGATCGCTCCGTTGGAACGCTTGACCGCCGCGGCCACCCCGACGATGGCCCACGACTGCGCGGTCCGGTGGAACTTCTCGTAGTGATAGCCCCAGCCGGCGCCGAGCTTCGGCAGCCGCACCCCGACCAGGATCTCTCCCGGCCGCAGCGCCGACTCCAGGTAGTCGACGAAGAACTCGGCGGCGGGGATCTCCCGCTCGCTCTCGGGCGACCTGGCCACGAAGACGCCCTCCAGCGCCAGGACCACCGCGGGCAGGTCGCCCGCCGGGTCGCAGTGCGCCAGGGAGCCGCCGAACGTGCCGCGGTGGCGTACGGCGGGATCGGCGACCGTCGCGGTGGCCTGCGCCACGAGCGGGCAGTCGGCGTTGACCACGCCGGAGCGCATCACCTCGTCGTGCGTGGCCATCGCGCCGATGAAGACGTGGTCGCCACGGTCGTGCACGCCCGTCAGCTCGGGCAGGCGGCCCACGTCGACCAGCTTCGACGGGTAGGCCAGCCGGAGCCGGAGCAGCGGCAGGAGCGACTGGCCACCGGCCAGGACCTTGGCGTCCTCGTCGGCGGAGAGCTCCTGGACAGCCTCGCCGAGCGAGCCGGCGCGGACGTAGTCGAACTGGGCCGGGATCATCGCAGCGCCCTCCAGATCCGCTCGGGTGTACATGGCATCTGGATGTCGTGGATGCCGCGTGGTCGCAGCGCGTCGACGATGGCGTTGACGACCGCCGGGGTCGAGGCGATCGTGCCGGCCTCGCCGACGCCCTTGGCGCCCAGCGGATTGCTGGTGGCCGGGGTCTCGGTCCGGTCGGTGACGAAGTCCGGCAAATCCATCGCCGTCGGCAGCAGGTAGTCGGCCATCGTGGTGGTGAGCAGGTTGCCCTCGGAGTCGTAGACGGCCTCCTCGTACAGCGCCTGCGCGACGCCCTGCGCGATGCCGCCATGGATCTGGCCCTCGACGATCAGCGGATTGACCACTGTGCCCACGTCGTCGACCGCCACGTACGAGCGGATCTTCGCCATGCCGGTCTCGGTGTCCACATCGACCGCGCACAGGTGGGTGCCGTGCGGGAAGGAGTAGTTCTCCGGGTCGAAGGTGGCGTCGGAGTCGAGCCGGGCCTCGACGCCCTCGGGCAGGTCGTGGGCGGTGAACGCGGCGTAGGCCAGCTCCTGGATGGTCTTCTGGGAGTCGGTGCCCTTCACCTTGAACACGCCCTCGGCGAACTCCAGGTCGTCGGGCGAGCATTCGAGCAGGTGCGAGGCGAGCTTCCTGGCCTTGTCCTTGACCTTGTCACACGCCTTGAGCACGGCGATGCCGCCGACGGTCAGCGAGCGCGAGCCGTAGGTGTCCATGCCCTTGTGCGCGATCGCCGTGTCGCCGTGCAGCACGGTGATGTCCTCGAACGGCACGCCGAGCGCGTCGGCCGCGATCTGGCTCCACGACGTCACGTGCCCCTGGCCGTGCGGGGAGGTGCCGGTGATGACCTCGACCTTGCCGGTGGGCAGCATGCGTACCGACCCGTGCTCCCAGCCGCCCGCGCCGTAGTTGGCCGCGCCGAGCATCCGGGACGGGGCCAGCCCGCACATCTCGGTGAACGTGCTCACCCCTATCCCGAGCTGGACCGGGTCGCCCCGGTCGCGCCGGTCGGCCTGTTCGGCGCGCAGCTTGTCGTAGCCGAACAGCGCCATCGCCTTGTCCGTCGCCGCCTCGTAGTTGCCCGAGTCGTAGGTCAGCCCGGAGATGGTTGTGTACGGGAACTCCTCGTGCTTGATCCAGTTGCGCCGCCGTACCTCCAGCGGGTCCAGGCGCAGCTCGGCGGCCAGCTCGTCCATGATCCGCTCGATGCCGTACGTCGCCTCGGGCCGGCCCGCGCCGCGGTAGGCGTCGGTCGGCATCTTCGTGGTGAAGACGCCCGTACAGCCGAACTCGTAGGCGTCCATCTTGTAGATGGCGTTGAACATCGACGCGCCGAGCAGCGGCACGCCCGGCGTGACCAGCATCAGGTAGGCGCCCATGTCGGCCAGCAGCTCCACCTGCAGCCCGCGGATCCGCCCGTCGGCCTCGGCCGCCAGCCTGAGGTGCTGGATCTGGTCGCGGCCGTGGTGCACGGTCAGGTTGCCCTCGGAGCGGGACTCCGTCCACTTGACCGGTTTGCCCAGCCGCTTGGTGAGCAGCAGGCACAGCACCTCTTCGGCGGTGACCTGCAGCTTGGAGCCGAACCCGCCGCCCACGTCGGGCGCGATCACCCGGATCTTGTGCTCCGGGATGCCGGTCACCACGGCCAGCATGACGCGCAGGACGTGCGGGATCTGCGTGGCCGACCAGAGCGTGAAGGAGTCGCCGTCGGTGGTCGCGAGCACCGCCCGCGGCTCCATCGCGCTCGGGATCAGCCGCTGCTGAATGTAGGTCCGGTCAATGACGACCGGCGCGTCCCTGAAGGCCGCCTCGATGTCACCCGAGGTGATCTTCGCGGTGAACGCCTGGTTGCCCGCCTCGTGCACCTTGGGGCTGTCGGGGGTGAGCGCCTCGTTCATGTCGAGTACGGGCGGCAGCGGCTCGTAGTCGACCTCGATCGCCTCCAGCGCGTCCGCGGCCCGGTAGCGGTCGGTGGCGACCACGCAGGCGACGGCCTCGCCCACGTAACGCACCTCCGACACGGCCATCGGCGGGTGATCGGGGATCACGATGTCCTCGCTCACCGGCCACGCGCACGGCAGGCTGCCCTGCTCGGCGGCGAAGTCCTGGCCGCTGAACGCCGCCACGACACCCGGCAGTTCGCGTGCCGCCGAGACGTCGACCCCGGTGATCCGCGCGTGCGCCATCGGGCTGCGCAGGAACGTGACGTGCAGCATCCCCGGCTGCCGCAGGTTGTCGGTCCACTGGGTGCGCCCGGTCAGCAGCCGCGCGTCCTCCTTGCGCTTCCTCGCCTTGCCGACCTCGGTCATCGCGTCTTCACCGCCTGGACCATCTCCTGGGCGCCCCGGCGTACCGCGCGGACGATGTTGCAGTAGCCGGTGCACCGGCAGAGGTTGCCTTCCAGGCCCTCCCTGATGGCGTCCTCCGACGGATCCGGATTGTCCCTGAGCAGGTCGATCGCGGCCATGACCATGCCGGGGGTGCAGTAGCCGCACTGCAGGGCGTGTTCCTCGTGGAAGGCCTGCTGCATCGGGTGCATCGACCCGTTGGCGCCCAGGCCCTCGATGGTGACGACGTCGCAGCCGTCTGCCTGCACGGCGAGCACCGAGCAGCTCTTCACACTCTTGCCGTCGAGCATGACGGTGCAGGCGCCGCAGTTGCTGGTGTCGCAGCCGACCGGGGTGCCGGTCTTGCCCAGACGATCTCGTAGCAGGTGGACGAGAAGGAGCCGCGGCTCGACTTCCTCCTCGTACTTGACTCCGTCGACGGTGATGGCTGTCCGAGGCATACGTCCTCCCAGAGGAGCGCGGGAAAGGCGGACAAGGCCCAACGTACGCCGGTGTTTTTCCCGGTCAAGGGTTACTTGCCGCGGATCACCCGCGCGATGACGGCGACGAACCCCGCGAAGCCCAGCCCGATGATGACCAAAGACACCAGGACCAGCGGGTCCGTGATCTCACGGGTCAGGATCAAGATGCCCAGCACCACGAAAAGCATGCCGCTCAGAAGTGCCATCCAGTCCGTCCGGTGCACGCGGCGCGGCTTGTCGACCTCACGCGCCACGCCGCACCTCCATGTCGCCGATGCCGCCCCGCAGGTTCAGCACGATCGTCGGGACGGCGCCCTTCGGGCGCGTGTCGGGCTCCAGCACCTTGTCGAACTTGACGTCCACGCCGCCTCTGAGCGACTGGTCCACCTTGATGTCGCCGACCTTGTTGGTGGCGTGCACCTCGACCCGTGTTGTCGGTGGCACGATCACCATCAGCTCGCCGATCGAGACCTTGGCGTTGACCGTCAGATTCGCGCCCGGCGTGAGCTTGAGCTCGGACAGGTCGAGCCGGCCGTCCCCGACGCCCACGTCGTAGATCCGGCTCGCCTCCGCCACGGTGGTCGGCCGCCAGACGAAGTCGCCGACATTCCGCGGCAGGTCGCCGACCATCAGGCCGAGACCGATCAGCAGGGCGACCATGGTGCCGGCCGCGACCAGGCCCGCGCCGCGGCCCCACCAGGCGGCGATCAGCAGCCCGGCGCCGATGGTGACGAGTACGGCGCCGCCGACCAGGGTGGGACTGACCCCCGAGGCGGACCTGGCTTGGACCGCCACGACGATCCCTCCAATGATGATTGCCAGCAACATGGTCATGGCGCCGATGAACGATCTGGGCCGCTTCTGCTTCTGGCGGGGCGGGGGCGTCGGCCTGCCGTACAGGGCGGGGTCGTACGGCGAGTAGCCGCCGGCTCGCCTGCGCGGGTCGAGCGGTTGGAAGGGGCCGTTCGGCGCGAACGGCTCGCCGTAGCTGAGGGCGGTCATCGGGTCGGCACGGAAGCGCGGCGGTGTGGGCGGCCTCTCGGGGGCGGGCCTCCGGTGCGGCTCCGCCCGCTGGTAGGACTCCGGCCGCTGGTCCGGCCGTGCCCTCTCGTACGGCTCCGCCGGCTCCGCGCGAACGGCGGCCGGCTCATCGGCCGGTTTGTCGGCCGGTTTGTCGATCGGCTTGTCGATCGGCGCTCGCGTCGGCTCGTCCGCGGCCCGGTCGTCGATCGGCACGTCGGCGGGGACGGGGTTGACGCGCGTCGGGGCGGTCGGCGGCGCCGATCCGGCGGGAGGCGCGGCCACCCTCTCCGTCGGCGTCTCCATCTCCGGCTCGCGTGTGTACGGCGCGGCGGCCGGGCGGGGCCGCGCGTAGCCCGTCGTAGGCGCGGTTTGGCCGGGAATGGGGGAATACGTGAAGTCGTTCAGGTACGGCTCGGAGTCGGCCGGCCGGGCGCGGCGGGTGAGCCGCTCAGGCATCGTCCGGACCAGGCCGCGCAGGTCCACGCCGTTGGTGTGCGCCGCGAGCAGCCCGATGGCCAGCATCATGCCGACCACCAGCGTGCCCGAGTCGAGCCAGACCGTGGCCAGGTTGAGGCCGAGCCCGGCGGCGAGCACCGCCGTCAGCAGCGCCATCACGGTGTCGGCGGCGAAGTCGCGCCCGGTCCACTGCTCGATGTATCCGGGCCGCCCGTTCGGCTCCTTCATCAGCAGGAACGCCGCGATGTACATGAACAGCCCCATCCCGGAGCCGAAGAGCAGCACCGCGAAGGCCACGCGGAACACCACCGGGTCGATCCCCGTGTAGCGCCCGAGCCCGGCGCAGACTCCCATGACGAAGCGCCCCTCGCTGCTACGTCGCAGCGCGGTCGGCGGAGCGGCCGGTTCCTTCGGTGGTGCTTCTGTCATGCCACTATCGTGGCCCCACCGGCCCGCCGTCCGCATCCGGGAGACCCCTGAGCCGACCCGGGGGTCGTTCCCTGATGTCCCCAACGCGGCCTTCATGTGACGATGGCGATGTTATGGCTGACCAGAAGACTCTTGCCCAAGCCGGTGGCGACGCGCCCTACCGCCGGATGATGCGCCCCATGGAGGGCCGGCTGCTCGGTGGCGTGGCACAAGGGCTTGCGGCTCAGCTGAAGCTCGATCCCGTGGTGATCAGGCTGATGTTCGTGCTGCTCAGCGTGGTCGGCGGGGTCGGCGGGGTGGCGTACGCGGTGCTCTGGATGATCACGCCGCGCGAGCCGTACGAGGGGCAGCAGCCGCCGCAGCGCGACTGGAGCCAGCTCGCGGCGTTCAGCGCGATCGGCGTGGCGCTGTTCGCGTTCGGCTGGCTGACCGGCGCCTCCAAGGGAGGCATCGCCATCCTGCCGTTCGCCGTGGTCGGCATCGGCGCGCTCATCCTGTGGCAGCAGGCCGATCCCGAACGCCGCCGCAGCTGGGTGAGCGGGGCGACGAACAGCATCAGGAAGAACCGGGTGCGCACGCTGCTCGGCATCGCCCTCGTCGTCATCGGCGCGGCGGGCTTCCTGGCCGCTCAGGGGGAGCTGTCCAAGGCCAGGCCCGGCCTGCTGTTCACCATCGTGGTGGTCGGCGGGCTGGCGGTCATCGCCGCGCCCTGGCTCGCGGGCCTGTGGAAGGAGCTCCAGCTGGAGCGGCGCGAGCGCATCCGGTCGGAGGAGCGGGCCGAGGTCGCGGCGATGGTGCACGACTCGGTCCTGCACACGCTCACGCTGATCCAGCGCGTCGCGCACGACCCGCGCGAGGTCGCCAGGCTGGCCCGCGCGCAGGAGCGCGACCTGCGCAACTGGCTCTACCAGCCCGCCCAGGACGCCGACGCGACGGTCGCCGCGGCCGTACGCAGGATCGCCGCGGAAGAGGAGGACGCGCACGGCGTGCCGATCGAGGTGGTCTGCGTGGGCGACATCGAGCTCGACTCGGCCGGCAAGCTCGGCGCCATGCTGAAGGCGTCGAGGCAGTCGATGGTCAACGCCGCCAAGTACTCCGGAAGTCCGTCCATTTCCGTCTATGCCGAGGTTGAGGGCGAAGAAGTCACGATTTTCGTGAAGGATCGTGGCAAGGGATTCGACCTCAACGCGGTGCCTCTCGACAGAATGGGGATCAGGGAGTCCATCATCGGGAGAATGGAGCGTCACGGCGGCACCGCCAGGGTGCGCACCGAGCCCGGTGAGGGCACGGAAGTGATGTTGACGATGAAGGTGGAGAGGCAATGACGAGGGTGCTGATCGTCGACGATCACCGGCTGTTCCGTTCCGGCGTACGGGCCGAGCTGGGCGACTCGATCCAGGTCGTCGGGGAGGCCGAGGACGTCGAGACGGCGGTCAAGGCGATCGCCGAGCTGGCTCCCGACGTGGTCCTGCTCGACGTGCACATGCCCGGCGGCGGCGGGCAGGAGGTCCTGCGCAGGGTGCTCGGCGCCGGGTCGCAGGTACGCTTCCTGGCCCTGTCGGTGTCCGACGCGGCCGAGGACGTGATCGGCGTGATCCGCGGCGGCGCCCGCGGCTACGTGACCAAGAACATCAGCGGCACCGAGCTGACCGACGCCATCCGCCGGGTGGCCGAGGGCGACGCGGTCTTCTCGCCGCGGCTGGCCGGGTTCGTGCTCGACGCGTTCGCCTCGTCGGAGGCGCCGTCGATCGACCCCGAGCTCGACTCGCTGACGCAGCGCGAGCGCGAGGTGCTGCGGCTGATCGCCCGCGGCTATGCCTACAAGGAGATCGCCAAGGAGCTGTTCATCTCGGTCAAGACGGTCGAGACGCACGTGTCGTCGGTGCTGCGCAAGCTCCAGCTGTCGAACCGGCACGAACTGTCCCGCTGGGCCACGGCCCGACGGCTCGTCTGACGGTTTTCGTATGTTTACGGGCCGTTTTGGCTGTTCGATAGGTGGTTTTTGTCGTATGGCGGGCTGAGACGCTGGCTTAGTTGGCTCTGACATGCGACATTTCCAGAATGGGCAGGGACGTACCAGTCGTCGTGTTCAGCCGGGACGATCGTCGGAAATATCGGGAAAAAGTGCGACGATGCCTGGACGTCTTCGCCCAGATGCTCCGCGAGGCCCGCTTCGAGGTCGACCGGCCCCTCGCCGGGCTGGAGATCGAGCTCAACATCGTGGACGCCGCGGGCGAGGCGGCCATGCGCAACGCCGAGGTGCTCGCCGCGATCGCCCAGCCCGACTGGGCCACCGAACTGGGCCAGTTCAACATCGAGATCAACATCGAGCCCCAGGAGCTGGGCGGCGACGGGTTGCTCCGGCTGGAGAACGATGTCAGGGCCCGGCTCAACCACGCCGAGGAGCGCGCCCAGTCCGAGGGCGGCCACCTGGTCCTGATCGGCATCCTGCCCACGCTGCGCGAGCAGGACATCGGCGAGGGCACGCTGTCGGCCAACCCACGCTACCGGCTGCTCAACGAGCAGATCTTCGCCGCCCGCGGTGAGGACCTGCACCTGTCGATCGAGGCCATAGAACGCCTCGACACCCATGCCGACAGCGTCGCGCCCGAGGCCGCGTGCACCAGCGTGCAGCTCCATCTACAGGTCAGCCCGGAGCAGTTCGCCGCGCACTGGAACGCCGCGCAGGCCATCGCCGGGGCGCAGGTGGCCGTCGCCGCCAACTCGCCGTACCTGTTCGGCAAGGAGTTGCACCGCGAGACCAGGATCACGCTGTTCGAGCAGGCCACGGACACCCGTCCCGCCGAGCTGAAGGCTCAGGGCGTACGGCCGCGCGTCTGGTTCGGCGAGCGGTGGATCACCAGCGTGTTCGACCTGTTCGAGGAGAACGTCCTGTACTACCCGGCCCTGCTGCCGCTCTGCGAGGAGGAGGACCCGCGAGCCGTGCTGGAGGGGGGCCGCATCCCGGAACTGCACGAGATGACCCTGCACAACGGCACGATCTACCGGTGGAACCGGCCGGTGTACGCGGTGGCCGGTGGCACCCCGCACCTGCGGGTGGAGAACCGGGTGCTGCCCGCCGGGCCGTCCGTGGTCGACATCGTGGCCAACGCGGCCTTCTACTACGGGTTGATGGCCGTACTCCCGCATGCCGAGCGGCCGATCTGGAGCCAGATGTCGTTCGCCGCCGCCGAGGACAACCTGAACAGCGCGGCCAGGCACGGCCTGGACGCGCGTCTCTACTGGCCGGGGCTGGGAGAGGTGCCCGCCGGCGAGCTGATCCTGCGCCGCCTGCTCCCGCTGGCCCACGAGGGACTCGACAAGTGGGGCGTGGACCGGCGCGTGGCCGACCGGCTGCTCGGCGTCATCGAGGGCCGGTGTCTGTCGGGCCGTACCGGAGCGACCTGGCAGGTCGAACGGGTACAGGGGTACGGTGGCGACCGGCATGAGGCGTTGCGGGCGATGACGCTTGAGTACATAGAGCGCATGCACGGCAACGAGCCGGTGCACACTTGGGACGTGTGACGCCTTTGAAAAGAGCCCTGGCCCTCGTCCTGGTGTTACTCCTGGCCGCGTGCGGGCTGTCCCGGCCCGCTTCCATGGACACGTCAGGGGCCGACACGTTCGAGGGTGACGTACGGACGGCGCGGGAGCTGACGGAGGCGTTCTGGAAGCAGCAGTTCAGTGCCCTCGGTCGTACTTACCGCCCTATTACCGACTTCGTACCCTATTCCGGGAAATCGGGGCCCAACTGCGGCGGCCAGCCCGCCGTCCCGAACAATGCCTTCTACTGCCCTGACGGCCATTTCATCGCCTATGACCAGGACTGGATGGAGTCGCTCTGGAGCGAGATGGGGGACGGCTCGGTCTACCTGATCATCCCCCACGAGTTCGGACATTCGGTGCAGGCCCAGCTGCGGTCCGGCTTCGACCTGAACGTACAGGCGGAGCTGCAGGCCGACTGCTACGCGGGCGGCACGCTGTCGTCGCTCGTCAGCTCGGGCGCGCTGCGGGCGGAGCCGGGGGACGAGAACGAGCTGTTCCTGAACCTGGAGGCGGCGGGCGACCCCACGGACGACTGGCTCAACCCCAGCGCCCACGGCACGGCCCAGCAACGCCAGCAGTCCTTCGCCAACGGCCTCAACGGCGGAGTGGGCGCCTGCTGATCTTTTGTCGGGGTTCGTGGGCGGATGGGCGAGGACCTGCTGGGGATGTACTCGCGTGTCAACCCAAAGGATGATGCGGCCGATCATGACGTCGGCATACCGTTGCCCCATGCCATTGGGAGAGATCGGTTGGCTGCGCGGGGGTGCCTGCAGATCCAGTGATCCTGAGCTGTTCTTCCCGCTCGCGCCCTCCGCCACCCAGGAGGCGCGCGCCAAGGCGGTCTGCGCCACCTGCCAGGTCCTGACCGAGTGCCGCTCCTACGCGGTGACGGCAGGGGAGACGGACGGCATCTGGGGCGGCCTGACCCCGGAGGAGCGCCGACGCTCCCGCTTCCCCTCCGGCTGGCGCAGCCCGGCCGCCAGTTAGCGCCGAGCGGTGTGCGGCGTGCAGGCGGGGAGCCCGTGACGGAGGAGGGCGACGTAGCCTGCAGGAGTGCTGCTTCGCTCGATCGCCGTGCTGGCCGTCGCCAACGTCCTCAACAACCGGGTGGCGCCCCGCCTCGCCCCCCTGACCTCCGCCGCCGCGACCGCCGCCCTGGTGGCGATGGCGCGACGGTCCGGGCTGTCATGGCAGGAGCTCGGGTGGGAGCAGGGGCCAAGGGGCGCGGCGATCGGTGGCGCCCTGGCGGCGGGTGTCGCCGCCGTCTACACGGCCGGGGTCGCGATGCCACGCACCCGGCCGCTGTTCCAGGACGACCGCGCCCTGTCGCTGTCGCGCGCCCGCGTCCTGGAGGAGGCGCTGGTGCAGGTCCCTCTGGGCACGGTCCTGCTGGAGGAGATGGGTTTCCGCGGCGCCCTGTACGGCACGCTTCGCCGTACCCACGGGACCGTCGCCGCGACGGCGGTGTCATCGGCCCTGTTCGGGCTGTGGCACATCCTCCCGGCCATCGACATGTCCCGCGCCAACCCGGCACTCGGCGCCCTGGCGGCCGGTGAGACCCCCGGCCGCCTGGACACGGCCCGCGTGGTGGCGGGCAGCGTGGTGTCGACGGCCGCCGCGGGCGTCCTGTTCTGCGAACTACGCCGCCAGGGCGGCTTGACGGCCCCGACCATGCTGCACCTGGCGACCAACTCCCTCGGCTACCTTTTCGCGCGGATCGCCGGAAAGCAGCCCGCGCCCACCAAATGAGATCGCTCTGAGTCGTCAGAACGACAGCCACCCCGAGCGCTTGTGCCACCCAGAGCGCCTGCGCCACTCCACCGCCATGGCCACCAAAACCGGCAGGACCGGCAAGGTCGGCAGGCCGCAGGGGTTCCGCGCGCCTCAGGAGTTCCGCAGAGCCCAAGGGGTGGGTCGCCGGGACGGCAGGACCACGACGGCAGGACCACGACGGCAGGACCACGACGGCAGGACCACGACGGCAGGACCACGACGGCAGGACCACGACGGCAGGACCACGACGGCAGGACCACGACGGCAGGACCACGACGGCAGGACCACGACGGCAGGACCGGTAGGCGGCCGGGGTCGACACCCGCACGGCCGCCTGGGTCGCCAAGCCGTCGCGGGACCCGCCTCAGGGGGACGGCCCAAGGGGGCGGGTCAGCCCGTGGTGACGGTTTGGAAGCCCTCCGCGTAGTGGCCTTCGCCGAAGCCGGCCTGTTCGGCCCACGCGGCGAAGCGGCTCTTCACGAAGTCGGCGAAGCCCTCGACATGCCCAACCTGGCTGACGTGCGACTGCAGTGCCGCGAGCTTGCGGTCGATGGCCTCCGTGATGTCCACCCAGTGGTTGGGTGTGGAGCCGCCGTTGAGCCAGACCTCGCGGACCGTCCAGGCCTCCAGACCCTCGTCCTTGACCAGTTCGGGGAAGGCGTACGGGTTGCGGGCGTCGGGGTAGACGGCGTCGAGAGTGGAGCCGCCCACCGCGCGGTGGTCGGGGTGGCTCGGGGCGATGAACTGGTAGTTGCGGTCGGGGTGGTGGGTGATCACCAGCTCGGGACGTACCTGGCGGATGACCCTGGCGATGTCCTTGCGCAGCGCCAGCGACGGCACCACCGTGCCGTCCGCGTGGCCGAGGAAGCGGACGTCCGTGACGCCCACCGCCTTGGCGGCGGCCGTCTGCTCGGCTCGGCGCAGTTCGGCCATGCCGGAGTTGTCGAGCGTACGTTCGTTGCCGCCCGCGTCGCCGTCCGTGACCAGCAGGTAGGTGACCTCGACCCCCCGATCACCGAAGAGGGCGACCGTGCCCGCGGCGCCGAAGTCGGCGTCGTCGGGGTGCGCGGTCACGACGAGTACCCGGTTGATCTCGTTGTCGGCGAGCATCTTCTCCCTTTCGGATCGTTCTTTGACGACAACCAGCGGCTCACGGCCGACATTCCAGGCTGCTGGATCCGTCGCCATGGGTTTGGGGCTGGGATTCCAGGCGGCTGGTTCGGGGGCCGGGGGCTGATGGGTGGGTTCGTGATTCCAGGGGTTCGGAGGGGATTGTCGGTTTTGGGGGGTGGGATTCCAGGCGTCGAGGCGCCGTTTGTCGGTGGAGAGTCTTAACCTGGGTGCGTGCCGACCCAAGTCTCTGTTGACCACCCCTTGCTCGATGGCCTCAACCCGCAACAGCGGGAGGCCGTGATCCATCACGGCGGTCCGCTGCTGATCGTGGCGGGGGCGGGGTCGGGAAAGACGCGGGTGCTCACCCATCGCATCGCCTACCTGCTCGGTGAGCGGCAGGTGCATCCGGGCGAGATCCTGGCCATCACCTTCACCAACAAGGCCGCGCGCGAGATGAAGGAGCGCATCGACCGGCTCGTCGGGCCCAGGTCGAAGGCGATGTGGGTGATGACGTTCCACAGCGCCTGCATGCGCATCCTGCGCCGCGAGGCCAAGCGGCTCGGGTTCCCCTCCAGTTTCTCCATCTACGACCAGGCCGACTCGCAACGGCTGATGGCGATGGTGTGCAGGGAGATGGACCTCGACCCCAAGCGCTACCCGCCGCGGTCGTTCTCGGCCCAGGTGAGCAACTTCAAGAACGAACTGGTCGACTACGAGACCGCGCTCGACAAGGCGGGCTCCCACCTGGAGAAGGTGCTCGCCGAGGCCTACAAGAGCTACCAGCGCAAGCTCACCGAGGCCGGCGCGATGGACTTCGACGACATCATCATGAACACGGTGACGCTGTTCCAGCTCTTCCCGGAGGTGGCCGAGCACTACCGGATGCGGTTCAGGCACGTGCTCGTCGACGAATACCAGGACACCAACCACGCCCAATACATCCTGATCAGGGAGCTGGTGGGCCGCCCCGACCTACGCACGGCCGACGGCGAGCTGGTCCGTTCTGGCGCCGACCAGTCGGAGCTGTGCGTGGTCGGCGACGCCGACCAGTCGATCTACGCCTTCCGCGGCGCGACGATCCGCAACATCCTGGAGTTCGAGCGCGACTACCCCGACGCGCGCACGATCCTGCTGGAGCAGAACTACCGCTCCACCCAGAACATCCTGGCCGCCGCCAACGCCGTCATCGCCCGCAACGAGTCGCGCAAGCCCAAGAACCTCTGGTCCGACCAGGGCGACGGTCCCAAGATCGTCGGTTACGTGGCCGACAACGAGCACGACGAGGCCATGTTCGTGGCCCAGGAGGTCGATCGGCTCAGCGACGAGGAGGGCGTCAAGGCCGGCGACGTCGCGGTCTTCTACCGCACCAACGCGGCCTCCCGGGTGTTCGAGGAGATCTTCATCCGCACCGGCCTGCCCTACAAGGTGGTCGGGGGCGTGCGCTTCTACGAGCGCAAAGAGGTCAAGGACCTGCTCGCCTACCTGCGCGTGCTGGCCAACCCCGCCGACGTGGTGTCCATGCGGCGCATCCTCAACGTGCCCAAGCGCGGCATCGGCGACCGGGCCGAGGCGATGCTCGAAGCGCTCTCCTCGCGCGAGCGCATCTCCTTCTGGGACGCGCTGCGCAGGGCCGACGAGGCGTACGGCATGGCGACGCGCTCGCTCAACGCGGTGCGCGAGTTCGTCGCGATGATCGAGGGGATGATCGGCAAGGCCGAGGGCATGCCGCCGTCGGCGCTCGCGGAGGAGGTCCTGGTCGCCACCGGCTACCGCGCCGAGCTGGAGGCTTCGGAGGATCCGCAGGACGAGTCCCGGCTGGAAAACCTCAACGAGCTCATCTCGGTCGCCTCGGAGTTCGAGGAGGCCAATCCCGAGGGCACGCTGGTGGAGTTCCTGGAGCAGGTGTCGCTGGTGGCCGACGCCGACCAGATCCCTGAAGCCGACGGCGGGCAGGGCGTGGTCACCCTGATGACCCTGCACACCGCCAAGGGGCTGGAGTTCCCGGTCGTCTTCCTGACGGCGATGGAAGACGGCGTCTTCCCGCACATCCGCTCACTGGGCGAGCCGAAGGAGCTGGAGGAGGAGCGCCGGCTGGCCTACGTGGGGATCACCAGGGCCCAGAAGCGCCTTTACATCACGCGGGCCGCCGTACGCAGCTCATGGGGCTCACCGTCGTTCAACCCGGCCTCGCGGTTCGTCAACGAGGTGCCGGTGCAGCTGCTCGACTGGCGCAGCCCGCCGGAGAAGTCGGCCTGGAGCGCGGCGACCCGGCGCGAGCCCGCGCAGGCGGCGGCGCCGAAGAAGGGCGCCCGCACGGTGCCCACGCTGGCGCCGGGCGATCGGGTGACGCACGACGCGTTCGGGCTGGGCACCGTCGTGTCCGTGGACGGGGTGGCGGAGAAGACCAAGGTCAAGATCGACTTCGGGAGCGGAGGCGAGAAGACGCTGCTCCTCGCCTACGCTCCGCTGGAAAAGCTCTGACCGCTGAAAAGCTTCTGACCGCTGGAAGGCTCTGACCTACCGGAAGGCTCTGACCTACCGGAAGGCTTGCTGGAAGGCTCTGACCCGTCGGGTGCTCAGCTCTTCTGCTGCTGGGCGCCCTTCGGGAGGGCGCTGCCCTTCTTCCACTCGGTCCAGTTGAGCTGCCAGTAGCTCCACCCGTTCTGCCAGTCGAGCTTGCGCTTGGTGCCGGTGATCTTGACGACGTCACCGCGCTGGGCGATGCCGTAGAACCACTTGGCGCCCGCCGGAGTGGCACGGACGCAGCCGTGGCTCTGGTTGGACCGGCCCAAGAACTGGTAGTAGCCCGCGCTCTGGTGCACGTACTCGCCGCTGTCGGAGATGCGCACCGCCCACGGGATCTCCTCCTTGTAGTAGCGAGGGTCCTTCGGGTCGGTGACGCCCATCCACTCCGAGGTCATGGTCTCCATGGGCTTTTTGTTCATCGTGAGGTGGGTGCCGCTGGTGGTCAAGTAGACGTCCACACCGTTCTTGAGCAGGCCGCCGCGGCCCGCGCTGATCGGGATCGACTTGACCAGCTTGCCGTCGCGCCTGACCTTCATCACGTGGCTACGGGTGTTGACCACCGAGATGTTGGAGTAGCCGACGGCGAAGCGGCGGCTGACATCCTTGGCGGCCTCGTTGCCGGGAATCTGGCTCAGGCGGGCGTTGAGCTGAACCTTCTGGTGCGGACGCCAGTACGTCTTGGTGCGGTAGACGACCTTGCGGTCGGACACCCAGCGCCAGGCGCCGTCGACCGGCCGGTCCGCCTGCACCTGCAGGACGGTCTCGGCCGCCGCCCTGTCGGTCACCTTGCGGTCGAACGTCACGATGATGGGGAAGCCGACGCCCACCTTCTCCTTGGCTTCACCTTCGGGGGTGATGTCGGCGATCTCCAGCTTGGCCTTCTTCGCCGCGACCTTCTGTACCGGGCTCTTCGGTACGGCCTTCCGCGGCACGGCGGCGCCGGCCGCGTGCACCGGGGTGGCGGCGGCGACCTGAGCCACCGGGGCAGGCGTTCCTTCGGTGCTACAGGCCGCCACCGTGGTGATCAGGGCGGCCAGAGCCAGCATCCGGGGGAGGGGATTCAAGGGTTTACTCCAGGACTATGTCTACGCATCAGGCGTCTCATAAGTGAGACAACCAAAAGACGTCATAGGTGGGCGCTTGGTGATAACGATCACGTAACGCCTCTCGGGGTCCTGGTTTACGGGCCCGGCGCGCCCGACTCAGTCGTTGAGCTTGGTGGTGACCTTGCTCGCGGGCGGCGACTTGATCGAGACCTGGGCGCCCCAGCCGGTGTAGCGGGTCTCGGTCGTGACCGCCTTGTCCTCCCACCAGGAGATGTCCAGGAAGTCCGTGGCCTGCCACGTGGTGGTCAACTGGCTGGGGAGCCCTTTGGCGTCGACCTTGAGGGTGTACGTGACGGTGGCCTCGGTGTTGGAGCGCATCGGGATCGAGCTGCTGAACCAGGGGGAGATCTTGAACAGCTTGCTGAAGGTGATCTGGCCGCGGTAGGTGGACCCGCTGAGCTTGCCGTTCTTCACCAGGGCGGCGAGGGTGGCGGGCTCGGCCGGACTCACCACCTGGCCGAACCAGCTGCTCATGGTGGTGAGGTTCATCTTGCTGAAAGTCTTGAACCAGGTCTTGCCCTTCGGCATGTCCTCGCTCAGGGTGCCGCCCGACACCCACGCGACGTCACCGATCGCGATGGTCCGCTCGGGCGTGGTGTTGTGCCCGTCGTACAACGGACTGGAGAACTTGCCGGTGATGTCCCAGCCGGTGATCCCCTTCTTGCCGAACTGGACGCTGCCGGTGCGCCGGACCAGCGGATCCTTGTTGACGGCGCCGACGAACGCGCTGGCGTCGGTGAAGCGGACCCCGTGCCCGGCCACGAGCTGCGCCTTTAACGCCGCGACGGGGTTCTTCGGTGCCGCTTGGGCGGGGGCCGGTGAGACGAGTACGGCGATACCGGCCGTGAGTGCGGTGATCATGAGTTTCACGAGGCGCCATCTTGCCGACAAATGATCACGACCGCACCTCATTACCCGCGCGGGAAGCCACGATCACCCCAGTCGGCGCGAATGACGCCGGGCTCGGCGGGGGACCCAATAGGGTGCCGGGATGCGGGTACTGATTTCGGGTGGGGCGGGGTTCATCGGGAGCACGATCGCGTCGGCGTGCCTGGACGCGGGGATCACGCCGGTGATTCTCGACAGCCTGGTCACGGGACGGCGGGAGTTCGCCGAGGGCCGGACTTTCTACGAGGGCGATATCGCCGACGGGGCGCTGGTCGACAAGATATTCGCCGAGCAGCCCGACATCGAGGCGGTCGTTCATTGCGCCGCGCTGATCGTGGTGCCGGATTCGGTGGCCGACCCGGTCGGCTACTACCGGGCGAATGTCACCAAGAGCCTGGAGTTCGTGGATCACCTGCTGCGCAACGGGTGCGAGCGGATGATTTTCAGCTCCTCGGCGTCGATCTACCGCACGGGGGACGATCATACGGTCGACGAGCGGTCGCCGCTCGACCCGCAGAGCCCCTACGCGCGCACGAAGGCGGTCTGCGAGGCGATGTTCGCCGACATCGCGGCGACCCGGCCGATCAACGTGCTGTCCCTGCGCTATTTCAATCCGATCGGGGCGGATCCCGCGATGCGCACCGGGTTGCAGCTGCGGCGGCCGAGCCACGCGCTGGGCAAGATGATCGGTGCGTACGAGGAAGGCGTGCCCTTCCAGATCACCGGCACCGACTACTCCACCCGCGACGGCTCCGGAATCCGCGACTACGTCCATGTCTGGGATCTGGCGGCGGCGCACGTGGCCGCGTTGCAGCGCTTCGACGAGCTGTCCGAGGCGGAATCGGTCATCAACCTGGGCACCGGCTCGGGGACGACCGTGCGTGAGCTGGTCGACGCGTTCAACCGGGTGGTGGCGCGGCCGGTCGAGGTGGTCGAGACCGAGCGGCGGCCCGGCGACGTGGCGGGCGCCTACACGCGCAGCGACCTCGCGCACCGGCTGCTGGGGTGGCGGCCGCGCTACTCGATCGAGGAAGGGATCAGGCACTCGCTCAAATGGGCCGCCGTACGGGACTCGCGCCTCGTCCCATGAACATCCTTGGCGTCGACAACATCCTGGTCGGTGTGGGCGATCTGGCCCGGGCCAGGGAGTTCTACGGTGGCGTGCTGGGGCTGCGGGAGAAGTTCGCGACGGAGGAGCTGGCCCTCTTCGCGATCGGCGGCGAGACTCCCGGGCTGCTCGTACGGGTCCAGGAGGGCCGGCCGGGCTCGATGCGGGTGTGGCTCGAGGTGCCCGACGCCCGCGCGGCGGCGAAGGAGGTCGGCGGGGAGGCGTTCGAGGTGTTCACCGGATGGACGGTGGAGATCGCCGACCCTTGGGGGAACGTCATCGGCCTGACGGACTACGTCAAGCAACCCCGTCTCTCCCGCCTGGTGACGGGAGAGACAGGAGAGGCGTGAGCCCGGCTGTCTCACGGTGGAGCTGAGGGCGAGCCGGTCTGTCCTACGGTGGAGCCGAGCGCGAGCCCGGCTCCCCCTTGGTGAAGCTGTACAGCGGTTCGGCGATTAGTGCGCGATGCTGCTGAGCGGAAGCGTCATCGAAGGAATCTCGTCCTCGCTGTCCGTGCCGTCCTTGAACTCGTCCGTCACCTGGTCGGCCGGCGGCGCGGTGATCTTCACCGAGCTGCCCCAGCCGCTGTACAGGGTCTCGATGCTGAGGCTCGACTTGTCGTCCGCGTTCGAGGAGAGCGCGGCCAGCGGCATCAGCGTGACCAGCCGGGCAGGCAGGCCCTTGGCGTCGACGGTGAGCTTCCAGGAGAGGGCGACCTTCGACGTCTTCTTGCTGGGCGCGCCGAGCAGGAGGTTGCCACGGAAGGACGGGGAGATCCTGCGCAGGTCACCCACGGTGATCTTGCCCGCCCAGCCGCCCTTGGCCGGCTGAGCGCTCTTGAACAGGGTCTTGAGCGTGGCCGACTCGGTGAGGTTGAGCGGCTGGCCGTAGACGCCGCTCAGGCCGGAGAACGGGATGTTGCGCATCCTGGTCCAGGTCTTGCCCTCGGGCAGCATGTCCGCCCAGAGCCCGCCGGACAGGTACGACGTCTTGCCGATCGTGATCGTCCGCTCCGGCCTGCCCATGGCCTTGAGGGTCTTGTCCTCGCCGGCGTCCGGACCCAGAGCCTTGACATTGAACGCGCCGGTGATGTCCGACGCGGCGACGCCCGTCTTGCTGAACTGGTACGTTCCCGTCCGGCGGGTGATGATGCCCCGCATCCGGCCCTGGATGGCGGTGGTGCGCTCGCTGAACTTCACACCCTTGCCGGCGACGAACTGCTTCTTCACCGCGGCGACCGGGTCCTTGGCGGCCGGTGCCGCCTGTGCCGGCCCGGCTGCCAGGAGTGTGGCGGCCGACGCTAAAGCCAGCCCTGTGATGATGCGCTTCATATCAATGCCCTCGTCTCTTGATTTACGGAAGCGGGAGGATCCTGCCAAACGAAGATCACGACGATATCTCAACCGATTGTCCGCAGCGAGGAAAATATGTGGATTTTTCGTGCAGAAGGGGCCCCGACGCCGTCGGGGCCCCTTTGTGGAAATTTCTGACTACGGGGTGTTTCCATCGTCGTCAGGCGGAACGCTGACGTAGTTCCTGTCGATGGCGGCCGGTGGCTCTGGGGCCTTCTTCGTCAGGTCCTTGATGTCCGCGACCTGGTCGGACGGAGGCGCGGTCACGTTCACCGCGGTGCCCCACTCGGTGTATCGGCTTTCTGTCGTAGCGTGAAGGGTGGCCTTCTTGGTGGCCTTCATGGACCACGAGATGGCCAGCCGCTTCACCAGTTTCTGCGCGTCGAGCGTCAGGCGCCAGGAGATCACGGTTTTGGCGGGTTTGCCGGTGGGCTTCATCGCGATCTGCTCGCGGAAGGTCGGCGACAGCTTGTACAGCTCGGCGAAAGTGATCGAGCCGCGATACTGGGCGCCCCTTACCGTCTTCGTCTTGGCCAGCAGGTATTTGAGCGTCGCCGGTTCGAAGACGTTGATGAGCTGGTCGCCATAAGCGGCCGAGGACGGGCTGCCGTTCATCCCGACCCAGCTCTTGTTCTCGGGTACGAGGGTGCTGTACAGGCCGCCGTTGACGTACATGCGCCGGCCCACGCTGACGAGGTAGATCCGCTCGGTGAGCAGGTCGACGGCGTCGGCGACGGAGGCGTCCTTCGCCGCCATCTTCTTCAGCCGCGCCCGTTCCTGCGGCGTGAGGATCGGCGTACGGGTGTTCTCCGCGCCCGCGATGCCCTTGGCGTCGAACCCGATCACACCCTGCCTGTCGGCCTGGGTGTACGACTCACCGCCGATCTTGATGCTGGTCCGCTCGGCGAACTTGACTCCCTGCCCCGCGACGAACTGCTTCTTCAGCGCCGCCACCGGGTCCGCCGGTTTGGCCTGCGCGTACGCGGGAGCGGCCACGGCCAGCGCGGAAACTGCCACCGCGCCGGCGATCCATCGCCTCATAGATGTGGGTGCCCTTCTTCAGATGTCCCGAAATATCGTGCTGAAGTGAGATCACTGTCACATAACGGGATAACTGAGACCCGATGACCTGGTCAGGTCAAGCTTGGGGCTAGGCTTCACTGGCGGAAACGCCCGGCACGCACGCACGGGGTGGCCCGGGCCGTCGAACATTCAGTCGGACAAGCGTCGAACATCAGTCGGATAAGCAAGGACGGACCCTCGTGGACCTGTTCGAACATCAGGCGAAGGAGCTCTTCGCTGACTACGGCATCCCGGTGCCACGCGGCATTGTCGCTCACACCGTGGAGGAGGTACGGGCGGCGGCTGAGCAGCTGACCGGCCGCGTCGTCGTCAAGGCCCAGGTGAAGACCGGAGGCCGTGGCAAGGCCGGTGGCGTGAAGGTGGCCGATGACGCCGCCGACGCCGTCGACAAGGCCAACGCCATTCTGGGCATGGACATCAAGGGCCACACGGTCCACAAGGTGCTCGTGGAGGAGGCCAGCGCGATCGCGGAGGAGTACTACTTCTCCTTCCTGCTCGACCGCGCGAACCGTACCTTCCTCGCGATCTGCTCCGCCGCGGGCGGCATGGAGATCGAAGAGGTCGCGCACACCTCGCCCGACAAGGTGGCCAAGATCCCGGTCTCCGCGCTGGACGGCATCGACCGCGCCAGGGCGCGGGAGATCGCGGCCGCGGGCGGGCTGCCCGAGAAGGCGCTCGACGGCGCCGCCGAGCTCATCGAGAAGCTCTGGTGCGCGTTCGTCGACGAGGACGCCACGCTGGTCGAGGTCAACCCGATGATCCTGTCGGCTGACGGCCAGGTGAAGGCGCTCGACGGCAAGGTCACGCTCGACGACAACGCCGCGTTCCGCCAGCCGGAGCACGAGGCGTACGCCGACAAGAACGCCGAGGACCCCCTTGAGGCCAAGGCCAAGGAGAAGGACCTCAACTACGTCAAGCTCGACGGTGACGTGGGCATCATCGGCAACGGCGCGGGCCTGGTCATGTCGACCCTCGACGTGGTCGCCTACGCCGGCGAGGCGTTCCCCGGCAAGCCGTCGCCCGCCAACTTCCTCGACATCGGCGGCGGCGCCTCGGCCGAGGTCATGGCCGCGGGCCTGGAGATCATCCTCTCCGACCCGAGCGTGAAGTCGATCTTCGTGAACGTCTTCGGCGGCATCACCTCCTGCGACGCGGTGGCCAACGGCATCATCTCGGCCTTCAAGCTGCTGGAGAGCCGCGGCGAAGCGGTGACCCACCCGCTGGTGGTCCGGCTTGACGGCAACAACGCCCTGCTCGGGCGGCAGATCCTGGCCGACGCCGCGCTCCCGCGGGTCGAGCTGGTCGACACGATGGACGACGCGGCCAAGCGGGCCGCCGAGCTCGCTGCGGTAGGTGCGTGACACATGGCTATCTGGCTGACCGAGAACAGCAAGATCATCGTTCAGGGCATGACCGGCGGTGAGGGCACCAAGCACACCCGCCGCATGCTCGCCTCCGGCGCCCGCGTGGTCGGTGGCGTCAACGCCCGCAAGGCGGGCACGACGCACGAGGGCCTGCCGGTGTTCGGCACGGTGAAGGAGGCCATGGAGCAGACGGGCGCCGACGTGTCGGTCGCCTTCGTGCCCCCGGCCTTCACCAAGGACGCCGTCAAGGAGGCCATCGACGCGGAGATCCCGCTCTGCGTGGTGATCACCGAGGGCGTGCCGGTCCACGACTCGACCGAGTTCTGGGCGTACGCGATCGCCAAGGGCAACAAGACCCGCATCATCGGCCCCAACTGCCCCGGCATCGCCTCGCCCGGCGCCTCCAACGCCGGCATCATCCCCGCCGACATCACCACGGCCGGTCGCATCGGCCTGGTGTCCAAGTCGGGCACGCTGACGTACCAGCTCATGTACGAGCTGCGCGACTTCGGCTTCTCGACCGCGGTGGGCATCGGCGGTGACCCGGTCATCGGCACGACGCACATCGATGCGCTCCAGGCGTTCCAGGACGACCCGGGCACCGACGCGATCGTGATGATCGGTGAGATCGGCGGCGACGCCGAGGAGCGGGCCGCGGCCTACATCGAGCAGCACGTCACCAAGCCCGTGGTGGCCTACGTCGCGGGCTTCACCGCCCCGGAGGGCAAGACGATGGGCCACGCCGGCGCCATCGTCTCCGGCTCCGCCGGCACCGCGCAGGCGAAGAAGGAGGCCCTCGAAAAGGTGGGCGTCCGCGTCGGCAAGACTCCGTCCGAGACCGCGCGCCTCATGCGTGAGATCATGCAGTCGCGCTGATTTCCGGCTGAAGACCGCCCCGCCCGTTTCGTGGCGGGGCGTCTTTTTTGTGCCGAGCCGGTGGATGGCGTCCCTTGTGAAACTGCGGAGATCCCCCAAAGAGGGCGAAAAATGGGAGAGGGAAAGCCCTGCGCGCGGCGCGTCAACCAAGCGTTGGTTGGTAAAGCTTGAGAAAATAACTACTTGTGACGGCGCTTCTCGAATCGGTACTAGGTCGGCTGCCCGGCGTCTCGAGTGATGACGACGAGACGCGCCGGCCGCTGCCCGTGTCCGGGATGCTCGCCGCCGCCATCACGCTGGGCGTCGGCCTGGCCGTACTCACCACGCTGACCCTGGTCGGGTGGATCGCCGCGCCGCGCGGCGCGCTGGGCGCGGGGCTGCCGGGCGTGTTCCGTACGGCGGCGCAGGTGTGGCTGGCCGCCCACCACGCCGGGTTCGCGATCCCCGGTGGCAAGGTGGGGCTGCTCCCGCTCGGCCTGACGATCCTGCCCGCCGTGCTGCTCTACCGCGCCGGGCGGTGGATGGCGCGCGACGCCGACCTGCGGCTGCGGCTGCCCGCCCGGCTGCCCAAGAACAGCCCGCGCGAGCAGGCCAGCGCGCGCCGCCGGGCCCAGCTCGTCCTGGTCGCGCAGGCCGGAGTCTCCCTGGCCGCCCCCTACGCCCTGCTCGCCGGGCTCATCGCGCTCGTCGCCCGTAACGACATCACCCAGCCGTTCATCGGCGAGGCGCTGGTCAGCCACTTCGTGCTGGCGTTCTTCGCGGGGGCGCTGGCCACGGCGCGGACGATCGGCCCGTGGCGGGCGATGCTGCGTCTGCTGCCCGAGCGGGTGCGCGCCCTGACCGTCGGCACGGCCGTGGCCACGGCGGTGCTGCTCGTCGCCGGGCTGGCCCTCGTGCTGACGGCCCTGATCGTGAACTTCGGCCAGGTACGCGAGCTGTCCAACGTGCTCGCGCCCGGGTTCGTGGGCGGCGTGCTGCTCCTGCTGGTCCAGGTCCTCTACCTGCTCAACACCGTCATCTGGGCCGCCTCCTACATCGCCGGGCCGGGCTTCGCCGTCGGCGCCGACACCCTGGTCGCGCCTACGGGCGTGCAGCTGGGCACGGTGCCGAGCCTGCCGCTGCTCGGTGCGCTGCCCGAGAGCGGTCCCGTGCCCGGCTGGACGATGGCGGTGATCGCGCTGCCGTTCGCCGCCGGGACTGTGGCCGGCATAGTGGTGGCCCGGATGGCGCCGTCGCCGTCGTACGAGGCCGCCCCGCTGTGGGGGTTCTTCACCGGGATCACCACCGGCCTGGTCGCCGCGCTGCTCGCCGCGCTGTCCGGCGGCCCCATCGGCGGCGGGCGGCTGGCCACGGTCGGGCCGTCGCCGTGGGAGGTGATGCTGTCGGTGGGCCTGGAAGTGGGCGTCGCCGCCGGCATCTCCGCGGGCGTGGCCAACGTACTCCTGCTCAACCGGCGGGCCCGCGCCCCGCTCGACAAGGCCGCCGTGCCGGTACGAAAGGCGGGCGCCGCGATCGCCAGGGCGGCGAGCAAGGTCGGCCTGGCCGAGGCCGACGCCCGGCCCCTGCCCGGCCACTGGATGGACGCCACCGAGGCCGACACCCAGGCCATTCCGGTGATCCGGGACGACTGGCAGGACGAGCACGCCTCGGCCGCGGCGGAGACGCTGGCCCAGGCCCTGCCGGTCCTGCCGGAGCGGGATCGGCCGCCGCGTACGGACATCGTCGACGAGTCGGACGATCGTGGCGGCCATGTCATCTACGTCGATCCCTATGCCTGGGATCGCGACTGATTCCAGCCGTCGCGATGCACCGCGGTCGGCCGACTCTCATGGTCGGCTCTGTTGAACAGCCTCCGTACCGGTGACCGATTGCCGGCGGAGGCGCAGAGCCGCGACTGTCAGCAGGGCCACCGCGCCTGCGGTGAGGATGGCGTTACTGGCCAGGTCTTCCGCCAGGCTGGTCGGCGGGGTGGGCGGCACCGTCGGGGTGACGTTCCTCTGGGGGAAGGAGTGCCAGGCGTAGGTCAGCATGGCGCCGCCGGCGAGCGCCAGCCGGTGGGCCTGCGACCAGCCGGCGCGGTGTGACCAGCGGACCACCACGGTGGCGACGGTGACGAACAGGGTCAGATAGATGACCACGCTGAGCCACGCCGGGAGGGGGATCGCCTCCGCCAGCCAGGGCGTGAAGCCGGTGGGGTCGACCGCGTACAGCAGCACGAAGACCGCTCCGGCGACCATGGCGAGAGCACCGGCGACCCACGGGCTGGGGGCGCGACCGGGCAGCAGGGGGACGTCGGTGGTGCGCCTGGGGAGGCGGACGCCGACGACGATGATCGCGGCGATGACGACTCCGGCGCCGATGAGCTGGAGCGCGGAGGCATGGTGGCCGAAGACCGCCTGCATGATGCCGGCGCCCAGGGCGACGACCGCATACAGCACGCCCGCGACGGTGAGGCCGATCTTGCCCAGCCAAGGCGTGGCGCGCCGCGAGCCGGCGAGGGTCTCCGCGACCGCGATCGGGGCGCTGATGCTGAACACCGTGTGCACGCCGACCATGAACAGCGTCCATGGTCCGGCCAGGCCGAGCGCGGGGATGAAGCCGTACTCGAGGGTGTGTGCGCCGACCACCCAGTTCGAGTCCCACAGCGTCTGGGTGACGAAGGACTCCTCGATCATGCCGTAGGCCAGCGCGAGGGTCATCATGGCAGGCCAGCCGCGTCCGGTACGGCGGGCGAACTCACGGATGAGGAGGGCGCCGCCGCCGTACAGGGGGGCCAGGCCGAGCAGGTTCTGGATGTGGGTGATCGGTGCGTTGCCCATCAGGTACTCGGCGGTCAGTGGCGCCAGGAAGAACAGCCCGATGGCGGGCGCCAGGCGAGGGAGTAACACTCTTTGGCTCATGACTCCTGGATACCACCACTTAGCGCAAAAATACAATCGTGTAAATTTATTCTAGTGTAAGATTGCAGCTATGGAGGAGACGCTGCGTGAACGCAAGAAGCGACAGACCAGGCACCTGCTCATCCGTGCGGCAATCCGGCTCTTCACCGAGCAGGGTTATGAGCAGACCACCGGCGCACAGATCGCCGCCGCGGCGGACGTGGCCACCAAGACGTTCTTCAACTACTTCCCGAGCAAGGAGCACGTGCTGTTCGCCGACGTCGAGCGGTTCTACGGGCTGGCGCTGGAGGTGATCGCCGACCGCGCCCCGGACGACACGCTGCAGCAGGTGCTGCGCAGGACCTACGACCAAGCCATTGCCCATTACCTCACTCAGGGGCCGTGGGCCGGGGATCCGGAGCTGAAGGATCTCTACCAGAGGCTGCTCGCGACGGTGCCCGCCGTACAGGCGAAGGCCCTTCACATGATGTTCGACGCGCAACGCCGGATCGCCGCCGCGTTGCTGACGGCCTTCCCCGACAGGCTGGACCCCATCAGCGCCGCGGCGGCGACCGGCGCGTTCATGGGTGCGGTGCAGGCGGCCGGGATGGCCAGCATGGAGATGTACGGCGAGGCGGAGCAGGAGTATTTGGCGTCAACCGGACAGGCCGTGGACATCGCGATGCGCGGCCTGGACTCGCTGTGATGGGTGGAGGGATAGCCGCTTCGGCTAAGGCTGCACCGCGCCCAGGAGTTCGAGTACGTCCGGCGGGAGCTTCTTCTGCGCCGCGTCCCTGAACTGGGTGAAGCACTCGCCCTGCGACGAGACGGTGCCCGCGCCCTTCATGCAGTTCTGGTAGGCGGAGTATTCGTCCATCAGATAGAGCTGCATCGCGGTGGCCAGGGCCGACAGCGTGAGGGCGACCGAGGAGATGGCGATGCCGCCCACGGCGATGCCCTGCGGCTTTTCCGCGCGCTTCAGCTGGGGCAGCGCGCGAATGCCCGCCATCAGCGCGAACACCGCCATGACCAGCCCCGCCAGCGGCAGCATGAACGTCATGGCCAGCGCCGCGATGGCCAACCAGATGGCTCGGCGGCCCGCGGATTCCGCGGGATGCTGACCCGCCGGTGCCTGCACCGGTGTCGACACCTGACCTCCTCTGCGTCGCCGGACGAAGAGCGGATA
This sequence comes from Nonomuraea sp. CA-143628, assembly GCF_050942315.1. Lineage (NCBI taxonomy): Bacteria > Bacillati > Actinomycetota > Actinomycetes > Streptosporangiales > Streptosporangiaceae > Nonomuraea > Nonomuraea sp. CA-143628. The sequence goes on along the minus strand of NZ_CP192072.1, from coordinate 12,039,505 downwards.
CGCTTGCAACCCCACCCCGGTTTTCTCATTGGAGTGCGCGTGTCAAAGGCTGGGCGGCTCGTCGTCCTCGTCTCCGGCTCTGGAACAAACCTACAGGCCTTGCTGGACGCTTCGGCCGACCCGTCCTACGGCGCCCGCGTGGTGGCTGTCGGTGCGGACAGAGACGGCATCGAGGGACTGGCTCGGGCGTCGCGGGCTGACGTCCCTACTTTCGTCGAAAAACTGGGTGATTACGAGAAGCGGTCGGAGTGGAATATCGCGCTCGCCGACCGGATCGCTTCCTACGAGCCCGACCTGGTGGTGTCGGCGGGCTTCATGAAGATCATCGGCGCCCCGACGCTCGACGCGTTCCCGGTGCTCAACACCCATCCCGCGCTGCTGCCCTCCTTCCCGGGTGCGCACGGGGTGCGTGACGCGCTCGCCCACGGGGTCAAGGTGACGGGCTGCACGGTCATGCTGGCCGACGCCGGCGTCGACAGCGGGCCGATCGTCGCCCAGGAGGCCGTGAGCGTACTACCGGGTGACGACGAGGCGGTGCTGCACGAGCGCATCAAGACCGTCGAGCGCCGCCTGCTCGTCGAGATCGTCGGCCGGATGGTCCGCGAGGGCTGGACGGTCAGCGGACGGACCGTCCAAATCGGTAACCAATCAGGTAGCCAAGCAGAAGGGGAATCGAAGTGACTCGCATCGCCATCCGGCGCGCGCTGATCGCGGTGTACGACAAGTCCGGGCTGGAGGAGCTGGCCAGGGCTCTGGACGGCGCGGGGGTGGAGATCGTGTCAACGGGCGGCACCGCCGCCGCCATCGCCTCCTACGGCATCCCCGTCACCAAGGTCGAGCAGCTGACCGGGTTCCCCGAGTGCCTCGACGGCCGGGTCAAGACGCTCCACCCGCGCGTACACGCCGGGCTGCTGGCCGACCTCACCAAGCCGCACCACGTGGCCCAGCTCGACGAGCTGGAGATCGACCCGTTCCAGCTGGTGGTGGTCAACCTCTACCCGTTCGAGCAGACGGTGGCCTCCGGCGCGTCCGACGAGGAGTGCGTCGAGCAGATCGACATCGGCGGGCCCGCGATGATCCGCGGCGCCGCCAAGAACCACAGCACCTGCGCCGTCGTGGTCGACCCGCGCTTCTACGGCGACGTGGTGGGCGCGCTCGGCGAGGGCGGCTTCACGCTGACCGAACGCCGGCGGCTGGCGGGCATCGCCTACGCCCACACGGCCTCCTATGACGTGGCCGTGGCCTCCTGGTTCGCCAACGCCTACCGGGTCGACGAAGGCTGGCCCTCGTTCATGGGCGCCACCTGGAAGCGCAAGTCGACCCTGCGCTACGGCGAGAACCCGCACCAGTCCGCCGCCCTCTACAGTGGTGGCCTCGACGGCCTGGCCAATGCCGAGCAGGTGCACGGCAAGGAGATGTCCTACAACAACTACCTCGACGCCGACGCGGCCTGGCGGGCGGCCTGGGACTTCGCCGAGCCCTGCGTCGCGATCATCAAGCACCAGAACCCCTGTGGCATCGCCATCGGTTCCGATGTCGCCGACGCGCACCGCAAGGCGCACGCCTGTGACCCGGTCTCGGCGTACGGGGGCGTCATCGCGGTCAACGGGGCCGTCACGGCCGAGCTGGCCCGGCAGATCGCCGAGGTGTTCACCGAGGTCGTCGTGGCGCCGTCCTACGAGCCCGAGGCGCTGGCCGTACTCACGCAGAAGAAGAACGTCCGCCTGCTGATCTGTCCCTCGGGCCCGGCCAACCCCGCCGAGTTCCGCCGGATCGACGGCGGCCTGCTCGTCCAGCAGAGCGACCGGGTCGACGCGTCCGGCGACGCGCCGGACCACTGGCAGCTCAAGGCGGGCGAGCCGGTCTCCGAGGAGATGCTGGCCGACCTGGCGTTCGCGTGGCGGGCCTGCCGCTCGGTCAAGTCCAACGCCATCCTGCTGGCCTCCGGCGGGGCGACCGTGGGCGTCGGGATGGGGCAGGTCAACCGGGTCGACTCGTGCCGCCTGGCGGTGAGCCGCGCCGACGCGCGGGCCAAGGGGTCGGTGGCCGCCTCGGATGCGTTCTTCCCGTTCCCCGACGGGCTTGAGGTGCTGATCGAGGCGGGCGTCAAGGCCGTCGTGGAGCCCGGCGGATCCGTCCGCGACCAGCTGGCCATCGAGGCGGCGGAGAAGGCGGGCGTGGCGCTCTACTTCACGGGTACGCGCCACTTCTTCCACTGACGATCCGGCGCGACATTCCACTGATGGTCCTGAGCAAAAGGGCGGTATGAACCCGCCCTTTTGCGCACAAGCATAAGTAATGTCCGGTTACGCTGTGGGCCTTGCCGCTCGTCCGTTCTCCGGGAGTACTCCTTATGGCGCCGCTCGACTCGGTTCTGTATGCCTTCGTGACCATGAACGGGATCGCCACCAGCCCGGTCATGTTGGTGGTGCTCGCCTTCCTCGGTGCCTACTTCGGGGCGCGCGTCGTAGAGGTCATCCCGTTCACCCGCCGCATCATCGAGCGGCGCGCGGCCCAGGCCGCCGAGCGCGAGTAGCCCGCCCGGCCGCCTGAGCGCCTCAGGCGGCCGTACCCGAACGTCTCAGACGGCTGTACGGGACTGGCTCCAGGCGAGCTTCGCGGCTCCGGCGAGTCCGGCCCGTACCCCCAGGGTGGTCGGCTCCACCTTCACCGCCCTGACGAACGCCAGCCCGGCCACGTCGTCCAGCGCCCGCGCCAACGGGTCGAACAGGACCGGTCCCGCCGCTGAGACGCCGCCGCCGATGACCACCTTGGTGAGCTCGACCGCCGCCGCGGTCGAGGCGATCATGCCGGCCAGTGCCCTGGCGCCCCGTTCGAACGCCGCCACCGCCACGGGATCCCCACCTGCCGCGTCCCGCGCCAGCGCCCGCGCGTCGGCCGCGCCGTTCTGCGCACTGGCCGTGCCGCCCGGCGCGTCGGCCGCGTTGCTCCGAGCGTCGGCTGGGCCGTCCAGCCCGTCAGGGCGGCCCGGGGTCCAGCCGTTGGCCAGCGCCCAGCGGGCCAGGTTCGGGCCGCTGGAGTAGTGCTCGACGCAGCCACGCCCGCCGCACTCGCAGCGCTCGCCGTACGGGTCGATGGTCATGTGACCGACATGCCCGGCATTTCCGTTGGGGCCCAGGAGCGGGACGCCGTCGATCACCAGTCCGCCGCCGATCCCGGTCGACACCACGATGCCGAGCAGCGCCGAACTCCCGCGCCCCGCGCCCAGCCAGTGCTCCCCGAGCGCCATGCACTGCGCGTCACCGGCCAGCATGGTCGGCAGGCCGGTCAGCGCGCGAACCTCCTCACGCAGCGGGAAGCCGCGCCAGCTGGGCATGTTGACGGGGCTGACGGTCCCGGCGGCCAGGTCCAGCGGCCCGGCGCAGCCGATCCCGACCGCCTCCGGCGCCGGACCGTCCCCGGTCACCTCCTCGATCAGCGCCGCCAGAGCGACCATGACGTCCGTACGCGGCGTGGGCCGGGTCGCGGAACGCAGCATGGAACCCGTCTCGTCCACCAGTGCGGCGGCGAGCTTGGTTCCCCCGATGTCGATGGCGAGTACGCGGGCCATCAGTGTTTGTGGTGGTTGTCGGGCTGGCGGGGATCGCCAGGATGTTCCAGTCCGGGCACGAGTTCGACCTTGGCGGCCCGCGACTCGTCGAGCCACCGCGCGAACATCCGCCGCCGCGCGGCCTCCCGCTGCGATACCGCACCGGGGGAGGGGGCTGGGGTGGGCGCCGGTTGGGCCACCGCTACGTGCCAGCCCAGCGTGTCCTCGACCGGACCGACGAGCATCCCGTACGGCCGGCGCGGGATGGCGTCGGCGATCGCCGACGGCAGGGAGGCCAGCGTCACCGGCCCCAGCGGTTCCAGATCGTCGGCTGTGGCGACGGCCGCGTCGGCGCGGTCGGCGAACACCCGATGGCGCACGACATGCCAGGCCGCCTCGCGGGCCGTGCCCTGGGCCCTCCCTTGGGCCGCCCCCTGCGCCGCTCCCTGCGCCGTCCCGTGTGCTGTGCCCTGGGCCGTAGTCGGCGCCGCGCCCTGCGCTGTCGCCTCCTGTGCTGTCGCCTCCTGTGCCGTCGTCGGCGACCGCCACTCCGGCGGCACCTCGACAGTGGCCGTCAGGTGCTCGAACAGCGCGCGGACCCACGGGCTCCCGTTGTACGCGGAGGCGTTGATCGACCCCAGCTCCACGGCGGCCAGCGGGTCTAGCCGCCCGACCTCCACCGGCGACAGCCCACGGGCCGTGGCCTCGTCCTCGCACAATGCCTCGGTGAGGATCACCTGCGTCAGCCACCTGGCCAGCTGCCGGTCCTCGGAGCTGCCCGGCAGCGGCAGGGCCGCGCTGAGCGGGCTGTCGCGCAGCTCACGGACCCGCCGGTCCAGCGGCTCACGGGAGATCGGCCGCCCGCCGACCCAGCCGATCACCGCGCCTATACCAGGCGCGGTGGCCGCCCCGGTCGCGGCGGGCCGCTCCCGTACGGGACCGCCCGCCGTATCGGTGAGAGCGTGGTTCATCGAGTTACCTCCAAGCGGACGGCGGGGGCGTACTGGCAGCGGCCGTACCACATGACCTTGGCCAGCGCCCAGAAGTGCCCGGCCGCCATGTCGTACGGCACCTCCACAGGGAACGACACGTCGACAGTCTCGCCCGGCGCCGCGGTGAAGCCCTGGATGACCGTGGGCAGGAGCTCCCACGAGCCCCAGGGGGCCGCGAGCTGGGACTCGCCGCGGATCTCGTCGGAGGTGGTGTTCGCCAGCCGTACGACCAGAGACGTGCGGTCGCCGGGGCGGAGGGAGAGCGATTCCGTGAGGGCGGTGACGGTCAGGCCGGTCGCGCGGCCCTCGGTGGCCTGGGTCCCGTTGAACGCGTCGCGCATGTTCGGGACGGCGCCCTCGACGGGCAGCTCGGGCACCTCGCTCAGCGCGACGGTGGCGACGTCCTCCACCAGCTGGCCGCCCACAGAGGTGCGGGCGGAGACGAAGTACAGGCCCTGGCCGGGGGCGGGTGTGACGGTGACGGGGAAGCGGAGGTGGCCGCCGGGTTCGAGGCGGAAGGCGCGCTGGGCGGGCGTGGCGCTCCAGCCGTCTGGGACGCGGATGTCCACCACGCCCTCGTGCGGCGCGTCGACGAGATGGGACGACACCACGACCGTCACCTCGACTGCCTCTTGCGAGGCCGCCTCCTGTGAGGCCGCCTCCTGTGAGACCGCCCCCTGTGAGACCGCCCCCTGTGAGACCGCCCCCTGTGAGGCCGCTCCCTGTGAGGTCGCGACGGGTGTGACGAGACCGGGCGTGACGGCGATCGATACCGGGAGGTAGCCGAGCGGCGCGGGCCCCTTGTTGTGCAGCCAGTAGCGGCTGTAGACGGGCTGGGCCTGCTCGGCGGTGGCGCCCAGGTCGGGGCGCGCGGGCCGCGGCGGGGCGGGGGCGAGGTAGGTGGCGACCTCGGCCCCGGCCAGGTCGAGCGTGGTCACCGGATCACCGGGCCGTTCCAGCAGGTCGGCGTGGATGAGGCCGTCGAGGTCCAGGACCGGCGATTCGATCGCGGCCCGCGAACCGAGCCCCGTCGACTCCACGAGCCGAATGGTGACGCCGTCGGTGGGCGCCGGGGCGCCGGTGGAGGACAGGCCGCCTGCGGGGGACAGGCCGTGGGCGTGCGGGTTGCCGGTGGCCTTGATGGTGCCGAGCAGGACGTCCCGGGCGGGCTCCACCCGCAGGAGCGAGTGCACCTGGGGCAACGTGCCGTCGGCGGCCGGTGCGACCTCTCGCGCCAGCATCGGCGTGATGAACTCCTGTCCCGCCGCCGGCAGCCGCAACGCCCGCCAGTCGCCGTCGCCGCCGGCCAGCGCGTACGAGAACTCGTGCGTCCAGTGCTGCACCTGGAACCCCGCCCCATCAGGCCCGGTACGCCGAGGCGGATCCAGCCAAACCCCCGACGGCCACCCGGTACAGGACCGCATGAGCGACAGGTGCAACGCCCCCGCGGAATCCACCGCGAACCCCGGCAATCCGTACGTGAGCAGCGCGACCGTTCGAGACTCCAGCACCTCCTCGCCCACCGGGCAAACGGCGGAGATCACGGCATCCGCCAGATCCGCGATCAGCTCCTCCACCGGACCGGCGACGATGAGCGCGGGCAGCGCGCGTACGTCACGCAGGTCGGCGCTGGGCTGCCACACCTCGGCCAGCGGCCGTTCGGCGGGTACCCAGACCAGCGGCGCCCCCGACTTGAGCGCGTCGAGGAAGGCCGGGTCGCTGCGGTCGAGGAGCTCGGCGGCCAGCGGGTTGACGTCCGGGCCGCCCAGGATGATGCGTACGTCCGGCAGGTTCGAGTCGACGTCCAGCCAGCCGTACCGGGAGCCGGAGGCGGACGAGGTCGTGGCGGTCACGCCCGCGCGGGCCAGCGCCACCACCAGCGAACGGGCCCCGGGCGCGTCCTCCAGAGTGGGCACCACCACCTCGGCGACCCCTAGCGCCCGCGCGCCCGCCTCGCCCAGGTCCACCCTGGCCGTGGCGGACAGCCCGAACCACGTGTTGGCCGGGTTGTCGAGCGTCCACGGGTGCTCGGCGGTGTCGACCTCGGGCTGCGCGAACCCGCGCCCCACCACGGCGCCCGCCACGTCGGAGACCGGCAGCGCGCCCGTCACCTGTGCCGGGAAACGGACCCGGAGCAGCCGGTCGGCGCCGGTGTAGTCGAGCACGCGGGTGGTGAACTCGACCCGCTCCGAACCGGTCCAGAGCGTGATGACCTGCTCATAGGACACCTCGCCCACCTGGCCGGTGATGGTCAGGCGCTGCCCGAGGGGACTCTGCGAGGCGTGTACGGCCAGCGCGGCGGCGTCGCCGGAGCCGGTGGCGTGACCGGTCGGCAGCAGGTGCCACGGGCCCTCGCCCATGTCGGGGTGCGTCGGGTATTCGTCGTACAGCCGCAGCTCGTTCCCGAGCCCCGACAGCAGCTCGCGGCCCGAGGCGCGGTCGAACACGGACTCCAGACCGCCGCCGCGCGCCGGATCGGCGACGACGCGCCACCGGTCGTTCGAGATGGCGGTCCCGGGCAGCGGCTGCCAGGTGTCGGCCGCCCCTTCGACGATCCGGTACGTCCGCCAGCCCATCGAGGGCACATCCTTGGCCAGAAAGACCAGCGTGCCGTCCTCTTCGATGGCCGGGACGTCGCCCGCCACCCGCTCACCCGGCGCGAGACGTACCCGCACCAGGCCGTCACGCGCGAACGGCAGCGTGTTGGTGACCACGACACTGCGGCCGTCGAGCGAGATCTGGCCGAGCAGCGCGTCCAGTGCGCGGTCACGGGCGTCGGCGGCCAGGTCGTGCGCCTCGCGCCAGCCCGTCAGCAGGTCGATGTAGACCTGGTCCGACTCGGAGCCGGTGATCCCGTCGTGGTGCGCGCCGTACGCCAGCTGCCGCCACACCTTGTCCAGCGCGGTGTGTGGATAACCACCCAGCCCCAGCAGCGACGCGAACGCCGACAGCCGCTCGGCGTCGAGCGCCGCCACCTCGGCCGCGCGCTGGGCCTGCTTGGTGTCGATGTACGAGACGTCTTTGCCGGTATAGATGGGGTTCATATCCCGGGTTTGCGGGCTAAATGCTGATATTTCCCCACGCACCGCGTCGAGGAAGTCCCGTGGCGTGCCGCAGACGAACCGGGGCCAGACGTACCGGGCCGCCCAGGTCCGGTGGATGTCGGTCACCCACTTGTTCGGCGGGGTGTAGTCGGTGCCGACGGGCAGCAGGATGTTCCGGGTCGCGGCCACGGGCTTCAGCGAGCGGTAGAGCTCGTACGTCGCCCGCGTCGCCTCCTCCAGCGACGGCGAGGAGTCCATCCACCAGCCCGCCGAGTAGTGGGCGGGCATGTAGTGCGTCAGCACGCCCTGCCCCGACGGCGAGATCCACTCGAACTCGCTCGGGAACTGCATCAGGGAGGCGTCGTTCTTGGCCTCCCTGAAGTTCTTGCTGATCGGCCCCCACTGGTGGAACGGCCCCCGGGCCCACGCGCTGCCGGTCAGCCCGGCCGCCGCCAGGTAGCCGGGGAACTGCGGGTCGTGCCCGAACACGTCGAGCTGCCAGGCCGTACGCGGGTCGCCGCCGAGGATGTCGCGCTGGTAGCCGATGCCGTACACGATGTTGCGGATGGTGCTCTCGGCGCCGGTCAGGTTCGTGTTCGGCTCGTTGTACGTCCCGCCGAGGAGCTCCACCCGGCCCTCGTCGAGCAGCGCGCGCAGGTCGGCCCGGCGCTCGGGGTGGGTGTCGAAGAACGGCTTGAGATAGTCGACCTCGGCCAGCACGAAGCGGTAGTCGGGATCGCGCAACGCCAGCTCGATATGCGCCTCGACCAGCGCGAACGCGTTGTGCTCCCACAGCGGCCGGGTCGTCGCGTCGACCGAGAGCAGCTCCCAGGGGCTGGTGTAGGCGGCCTGCGTGTTCCACCAGACCGGGTCGTAGTGGAAGTGCGACACCATGTACATCGTCCAGCCGGGCTCCTCGGCCGTGACCTCGACGTCGAGCGTCGCGTCGCCGAAGGTGACGGTGCAGGGCACCACGCTCCCGTACGGAACGCTGACGTCCAGCGGCACCTCGACGGTGACCGGGCCCGCCCCCGGTGGCACGCTCACGGGGGCCGCGCAGGACACCCCGGGACCACGGACGTCGAGTGGCGTCTCCTGCCCATCCGGCTCCAGCGTGACTTTGAGCACCTGGTACGGACGCTCCGCCGTGCCGACGAACAGGTCGGTCGACTCTGCGGACAGCAAGTGAGCAGGCAAGACGACTCCTTAGTGGGCACATAGGCGGTGACGTCACCATATGCCGTTCCAAGATCGATGACAACGATGTCATCACCACTCCCAGCGAACTCATGGATCTCGTGGAAGGATGGCGAGACATGAGCGCAGTGAAACTCGACGGCAAGGCGACCGCAGCCAGGATCAAGGCCGACCTCGCGACGCGGGTGACCGCGCTCAGAGAGCGTGGCATCACCCCCGGTCTCGGCACCGTGCTGGTCGGCGACGACCCCGGCAGCCAGATCTATGTGGCGGGCAAGCACCGCGACTGTGCCGAGGTCGGCATCGCCTCCATCCGCGTGGACCTCCCGGCCGACGCCACCCAGGCCGAGGTCGAGGCGGCCATCGACGAGCTCAACGCCTCGCCGGAGTGCACCGGCTACATCGTCCAGCTCCCGCTGCCCCGCCACCTCGACACGATGGCGCTGCTGGAGCGCATGGACCCGGCCAAGGACGCCGACGGCCTGCACCCGGTCAACCTGGGCCGCCTGGTCCACATGGTCGACGCGCCGCTGCCCTGCACGCCGCACGGCATCGTGCTGCTCCTCCAGGAGTACGGCGTGCCGATCAAGGGCGCCGAGGTGGCCGTGGTCGGCCGCGGCATCACGGTGGGCCGCTCGCTCGGCCTGCTGCTGACCCGGCGCAGCGAGAACGCCACGGTCACCCTCTGCCACACCGGCACCCGCGACCTGGCCGCGCACGTCCGCCACGCCGACATCGTGGTGGCCGCCGCAGGGGTGCCCGGCCTCATCACCCCGGCCATGGTCAAGCCGGGTGCGGCCGTGCTCGACGTGGGCGTCTCGCGAGTGGACGGCAAGATCGCCGGTGACGTGGCGGCCGAGGTGGAGGAGGTGGCAGGCTTCCTGACCCCCAACCCTGGCGGCGTCGGCCCGATGACCCGCGCCCTCCTGCTCTCCAACGTGGTCGAGGCCGCCGAACGCGCCTGATCGGCGTTCTTCTTACGGCTGGAAGCTTCTTACGGCTGGAAGTCGGGGTCCACGGCGACGGTCACCTCAAGCAGCAGGGGCTCCTCGCGGTCCACGAGCGTGGGCACCACCTCGTCGAGCACCGCCGCGAGCTCCTCCGCCGTGTCCACCCGCCTGGCCGCGCAGCCCAGCGACCGGGCCATCCCGCCCATGCTGACCTCGGTGAACGCGGGCCATGGCGCCTTGCCGCCCGCCTTGTCGGCCAGCCGGTCCATGATCGCGTACCGGCCGTTGGCGAGCACCACGAACAGCGCGCCCACCCGGTAGTGCGCCGCGCTCCACAGCGCGTGCACCCCGTACAGCGCCGAGCCGTCACCCACCACCGCGACCACCGGCCGGTCGGGCAGTGACATGCGCAGGCCGACCGCCGCGGGCACGCCGAACCCCAGCCCGCCCATGGCGGCCGACACGAAGCCGAGCGGGTTACGGGCCGGAACCAGCCGGTGTAGGTCAGGGCGCGACGACGGCGTCTCCTCGACGAGCACCGCATCGGCGGGCAGCCGCCTGGCGAGTTGGTGCAGGACGTGCGCGGCTCGCAGAACCTCCCCTTCCGGGGGCAACCCGGGCCCATCAGGCGCGGGCCGCAGCGGAGCGGGCCTGGCAGGCACGAGTACGGCCAACCGCTCACAAACGGCGGCCGGGGCGGCGAGATAGGCCAGGTCGGCCGGACTGCGGTGCGCCTCGGCCGGGTCGTCGGTGACGAGCGCGACAGTGGTGCCGGGCTCGACCAGCGGACCGGTGTCGAACGGGTACTGACGGAAGACCGGGGCACCCACGGCGAGCACCACGTCGTGCGCCGCCAGCGCCGCGCGCAGCCGAGCACGATCGGCGGGCAGCACCCCGGCGTACTGCGGATGGTCCTGCGGGAACCCCGCCATGGCGCCGAACGACTCCTGCCAGACCGGACACCCCAACCGCTCGGCAAGCGCTACTACCGCCGCCCACCCCGCCTGGCGAACACCCGCGCCCGCGACGATCGCCGGAGAGCGGGCCTCGGACAGCAGCGCGGCCAGAGGCGCGAGCGATTCGTCCGGCACGGCGGCCGGCCGCAGCAGCCGCGTCGGCGCCGCGATCGTCTCGTCCTGGAACGGCGCCGCCCAGTCGTCCAACGGCACCACCACCAGCGCGGGCCCCCGGAACGTGACCGCTTCGTGGCAGGCCCGCGCCACGGCACCCGGCACATCCTGCGCCCGCACCGGTTGGTCGACCCACACCGGATAGTCCCCGGCCAGCCCCGCCAGCCGCCCGGTCAGGAACGGCTCCAACGCCAGATGACGACGATCCTGCTGCCCGACCAGGATCACCAGCGGCACCCGATTGGCCCGCGCGGTGGCGATCGCGCCGACCGCGTTGCCCAGACCCGCCGCGGTGTGCAGCACGGCCAGCGCCGGGGCCCCGTGCCCGATCGCCCACCCGGTGGCCATGCCGACCACCGACCCCTCATGCAGAGCCAGCACGAACCGCAGGTCGTCGGGCAACCCGGTCAGCAGCGCGACCTCGGTCGAGCCCGGATTACAGAAGATCGTGGTCAGCCCGAACCACCGCAGCACCTCGAACGTGGCCTCTCGAACCGTGCTCACCGCGCTCACCGTGCCCGCCTGAGTCCGCCCACCGTGTGTCTTCACAGCGCCCGGCCGAGCCTGCTCCCCGCCCATGATCACCGTGGGTGACGACGATAGCACGATCACCCGTTTTCCCAGGTAGACCGTCGTCCTCGTCTCCCCGGAGGGGTGTCTCTCCCTGGGACCTCAGCCGCGACAGGCCGTCCACTTCCGCTCCCCCTGGGTGGGGGGTATCCCTCCCCAAGGACCTCAGCCGCGACGGACCGTCCACTTCCGCTCCCACCGGAGGGGGTATCGCTCCCCAAGGACCTCAGCCGCGACGGACCGTCATCTTCCGCTCCCCCGGAGGAGGTATCCCTCCCCAAGAACCCCAGCCACGACAGACCGTCTACTTCCACTCCCCCGAAGGGGGTATCCCTACAGAAGGACCTAAGCCACTACGGACCGTCACAAAGATCGAGACGGTCGCGTGACGGACCCCGGGAAATCCGTAGCAATCACCCGCACTACCGGCGCCGATACCGGTCCGTAGCCTCCTTCGTGGCGCGGATCGCGGCGTCAGCCCTGTCGTACGTCCGCTGCGCCAACCCGACGAAGATGCAGTCGACGATCAGGAGCTGGCTGATCCGGCTGGCCAGCGCCCCAGGCCGGAACGCGGTCTCCCGGCCCGCCGACACCAGCGTGTAGTCGGCCAGCCCGGCCAGCGACGACCGCGGATTGTTGGTGATCGCGACCACCAGCGCCCCCGCCTCCCCGGCCGTGCGGGCCGGGTCCAGTACGTCCGGCGTCTCGCCGCCGCAGCTGATCGCCACCACCACGTCGCCCGCCCGCAGCAGGGCCGCGCTGGTCAGCGCCAGGTGGGCGTCGCTGAACGGGTGGCTGGACAGGCCGATCCGCAGCAGCTTCTGGGACATGTCGGCCGCCACGAGCCCGGAGGCCGCCACGCCGTACACGTCCACCCGCCGGGCCCTCGCGATGGCCGTGACGACCTCCCCGAGCGGCTCGGGGTCGAGTTGCGCCGCCGTGTCGGCCAGCGCCTCCGACTCGGCCCGCGCCACCTTGGCGATGACGTCGGTGAGCGGGTCATCGGGGCCGAGGTCGCCGGGCACCAGCCGCTCGGGCTCCTTGGCCACGGCGGCGGCCAGGGCGAAGCGCATCTGCGAGTAGCCGGCGAAGCCGAGCGCCCTGGCAGTGCGTACGATCGTCGCCTCGCTCGTCCCGGACACCCCGCTGAACTCGGTGATCGTGCTCCGGACGACCACGCCGGGGTCGGCGAGGATGATGCGCGCGATGGCCTGCGCGGCCGGCGTCAGGGACGGTAGCACCGCACGGACGGCGGCCACGGGGTTGGCCGGCTCGTTCATCCGCCCGCCCAGCCCGTCGATGGCCAGCCCGCCCACGCCGTCAACAGCCAGGCCGTCAACAACAAGCCCGTCAACAGCCAGGCCGTCAACAGCGGGCCCGTCAACAGCCAGGACACCAACAACCAGCCCGTCGATAGACGGAGACGCCCGGTCACCGGGTCAGCCATTCGGCCGCCGCCTGCGCCGAGACGCGCGAGATGCCATGCGTGACCAGGTGCGCGGCCCCGTCGGGCGTACCAGGAATGCCGGTGTCCACGACGATCACCTCCGGCCGCATCTGTACGGCCCGCGCCACCGTCTCCCGTACCCACGGATAACGGGCAGCGTCGTGCACCACGAGGACGACCGGCCGGTCGTCGAACGGCGGCAGCTCACCCTCCGGCTCCATCTGGATCCGCGTGGTCCCCGGCAGCAGCGTGCTGAGCGCCGCCGTGATGCCGGTCGGCGTCGAGGGGTCCACCGCCTTGTTGAAGCGCGTGTTGACCTCCACGACCAGCGGCGGCCGGGTCAAGGTGGCCGTCCCCGTCACGGTCAGCGCGGCCCTGGCGGCCTCCAGGCCCACGCTCTCGTCGACGTCGGCGCGGGCCTTGTCGCGCAGCGCCGACTGCTGGGCGTACCAGCCGGACAGCGCGAGGACCCGGGCGGCGGCCTCGGCCAGGCGCTCCTCGGGGAGCACGCCAGACTGGACGGCGGCCACGATGGCGTCGCGGATGTCGTGCAGGCTCCGCTCGGTCGACAGGCCCACGCAGATGGCGTCGACGCCCGCGCCGAGCGCCCGGACCGCGATCTCCCCGGGCTCGAACATCGCGGCCACCGCCCGCATCTCGATCGCGTCGGTGACCAGCATTCCGTCGAAGCCGAGCTCGCCCCTGAGGAGCTCGGTCATGACGGTACGGCTGAGCGTCGCGGGCATCGACGGGTCGAGGGCGGGGACGAGCAGGTGACCCGACATGACCGAGCGCACCCCGGCCGCGATGGCCGCCCTGAACGGCGGCAGGTCCCGCTCGTCGATCAGTTCGCGCGAGGCGTGTACGGTCGGCAGCGCCAGGTGCGAGTCCGTGACCGTGTCACCGTGGCCGGGGAAGTGCTTGGCGCAGGCGGCGACCCCGGCGCCCTGTACCCCGTTGACGTAGGCCACGGTGTGGCGGGAGACCAGGTCGGCGGTCGGGCCGAACGAGCGGACGCCGATCACCGGGTTGGCGGGGTTGGCGTTGACGTCGGCGGAAGGCGCGTAGTTGAGCGTGATGTCGGCTTCGGCGAGCATCCGGCCGATCTGGCGGCCCACGCGCTCCGTCAGGGCCACGTCGTCCACCACGCCGAGCGCCCGGTTGCCCGGGAAGGAACTGCCGGAGGCGACCTCCAGGCGGGTGACCGCCCCGCCCTCCTCGTCGATCGCGACGACGGCGCCCGGGTTCTCGGCGCGAAAGCGCTGGACGAGCTGCTGCCCGGGGTTGTTGCGGGCGAACAGCACCAGGCCGCCGAGTCCTTCGCCGAGCGCCCTGAGCAACCAGTCGGGAGCGGACGTGCCTTCATAGCCTGGCTGGAGCACTGTCATCGCCAGTCGGTACAGGTCAGGGGACATGCGGCATTTTCCTTCACGATTGTTGAATTGAAGGTAATTTTCTGTCATCGTCGCCCTCGACACAACCACTTCCGAGAGGCCAAACCCCCCATGCCCAGCCGAAGGACGTTACTGAAGGGCCTCGCCCTCGCCGCTGCCGCCTCCGTCGTACCGCTTCCCGCCTTCGCCGCAGACTACGTCCCGCCGCTGCGTCAGATGCGCGGCATGTGGATCGCCTCCGTGGTCAACATCAACTGGCCCTCCAAGACCGGGCTGACCGTCGAACAGCAGAAGGCCGAATACCTCGCCTGGCTGGACCTGGCCGTGCAGCGCAAGCTGAACTCCGTCTTCGTGCAGATCAGGCCGACCGCCGACGCGTTCTGGCCGTCGCCGTTCGAACCGTGGTCGCAATGGCTGACCGGCACCCAGGGGCAGGACCCCGGCTACGACCCGCTGGGCTTCATCGTGGAGGAGACGCACAAGCGCGGGCTGGCCTTCCACGCCTGGTTCAACCCGTACCGGGTCTCGATGCAGGCCGACCCGGCCAAGCTGCACCCCGACCACCCGGGACGCAAGCACCCCGACTGGATCCTGCCGTTCGGCGGCAAGCTCTACTACAACCCCGGCATGCCCGAGGTGCGGAAGTTCTGCCAGGACGCGATCATGGACGCGGTCACCCGGTACGACATCGACGGCCTGCACTTCGACGACTACTTCTACCCGACGAACACCACGGCCTTCGACGACAGCGCCGCCTTCGCCCAGTACGGATCCGGCTTCCCGGACCTGGCCACCTGGCGGCGCAACAACGTCGACCTCATGGTCTCGGAGATGCAGCAGCGCGTGCGCGCGGTCAAGCCGGAGATCGCCTGGGGCATCAGCCCGTCGGGCATCTGGCGCAACAAGGCCAGCGACCCGCTCGGCTCCGACACCAGCGGCGGCCAGTCGTACGACAGCCTGCACGCCGACACCAGGGGCTGGGTGAAGAAGGGCTGGCTCGACTACATCGCACCCCAGCTCTACTGGTACATCGGCCAGCCGCCGGCCGACTACGCCAAGCTCGTCCCGTGGTGGTCCGACGTGGCGAACGGAACCGGCACGCTGCTCTGGATCGGCCAGGCCGCCTACAAGGCGGGCGACCCCGCCCAGACCGCGCCCGAATGGCAG
This sequence comes from Nonomuraea sp. CA-143628, assembly GCF_050942315.1. Taxonomy (NCBI): domain Bacteria; kingdom Bacillati; phylum Actinomycetota; class Actinomycetes; order Streptosporangiales; family Streptosporangiaceae; genus Nonomuraea; species Nonomuraea sp. CA-143628. The sequence continues at coordinate 12,024,064 of NZ_CP192072.1, read as the reverse complement.
AACCCGGCCGAGCTGTCCAAGCACCTCATGCTCAACCGGGACAACCCGCCGGTCAGCGGTGACATCTGGTACAACGCCAACGACCTGCGCGCCGATCGGATCGGCTCGATCAGCACGGCCGTGAACGACCACTACACCCGGCCCGCGCTGGCCCCGGTGCTGACCAGGCTGGCGGGCGGCGAGGCGCCGCACCGGCCGGTGCTGGCGTACGCGCTGCGGAAGCACGGCGGGGTGGAGGTACGCGCGGTCGCGACGGATCGGCACGAGCCCTTCCAGTTCGCCATCTTCCGGTTCCCCGGTAAGGCCGCGTCTGGTGCGTTCGCCGATGCCCGGAACCTGGTCGCGGTGCTACCGGGGGACCGGCAGGTGCAATGGGTGGACCCGGAGGGCAAGCGCGGGGATCACTACTACGTGGTCGCCGTCGACCGGGCCAACCGGACCAGCAAGCCGAGTAACGGGTTCCGGGTGCTCTGAGTGCGGTGGTTCCTCGGGGGGTTGTCAACACGACCGACTCGATCTTTGTGACGGTCCGTGGTGGCTGGTGTCCTTTGGGTGGGATGCCCCCTTCGGGGGAGGAGAAGCAGGCGGTCCGTGGTGGCTGGTGTCCTTTTGGAGGGAGACCCCCTTCGGGGGAGCGGAGGAAGGCGGTTCGTTGTGGCTGGCGTCCTTCGGGGGAGATCCCCTTCGGGGGAGCGGGAGACGGTCCGTCGTCCCTAGGTGGGACACCCCCTTCGGGGAAGCGGAGGACGACGGTCCGTCGTGGTTGGAGTCCCTTCGGGGTAGCAGACGAACGGAGTGCGATGCGGGTTCTCGGTCTTATCTCGGGCACGTCCCATGACGGGATAGACAGTGCGGTCGTGGACTGGTCGCTGGATGGCGGTGTGCTGACCGGCACGCTGGTCCACACCGGCGAGCGGCCGTACGAGCCCGGGCTGAGAGCCCGTATCGTGGCCGCGCTGCCGCCCAGCAAGATCGACCTGGGCGAGGTGTGCGCCCTGGACACGCTCATCGGCCAGGCGTTCGCCGAGGCGGCGGCCGAGGGGCCGGCGGCCGACCTGATCTGCTCCCACGGGCAGACGCTCTTCCACTGGGTGGAGGGTGGCCGGGTGCTCGGCACCCTGCAGCTGGGCCAGCCGGCCTGGATCGCCGAGCGTACCGGGCTGCCGGTGGTGTCGGACGTGCGGGTGCGCGACGTGGCCGCGGGCGGGCAGGGGGCGCCGCTCGTCTCCTACCTCGACCTGCTGCTCATGGCCGGCCTACCGGGGCGTACGGGGGCGTTGAATCTGGGCGGGATCGCCAATCTGACCGTGCGGGAGCCGGCCATCGCCTACGACACCGGGCCCGCGTGCGCGCTCATCGACGCCGCCGCGCCCCCGTACGACAAGGACGGGGTGCTCGGCGAGGCCGGGACGGTCGACGAGGCGCTGCTGGCGGAGCTGCTCGCCGAGCCGTACTACGCGAAGGAACCGCCGAAATCCACCGGTAAAGAGCTTTTCACGCCCGGGTACGTCAAAGCGGACCTCCCGCAGGCCGACCTCGTCGCAACACTCACCGCACTGACCGCGGAGACCGTGGCGGCCGAGATCCGGCGGCATGGGCTCGACACCGTGATCGTCTCCGGTGGCGGTGTGCGCAATCCCACGCTCATGGGCATGCTGCGCGCACGCGTGCCGGACACGCGGCTCGTGACCAGCGACGAGCTCGGCGTGCCCGCCGACGCGAAGGAGGCGATCGCCTTCTCGTTGTTCGGCTGGCTCACCGCGCACGGTCTGCCGTCGACCGTGCCCAGTTGCACGGGCGCCTCAGGGGCGCGCGTTCTGGGCACGGTGACGCCGGGCTCCGGTCCGCTCGCGCTGCCGGAACCCCTCGCCGTGGCGCCGGTCGCGATCCGTTTCCTCTAGTGGGCCGCGTTCAGCGGCCCACCACAGGTTGCGGGGTCTGCACCTATGAAGCCCTGCGTCCGGCCGCCGTCGGTTGTTGTTGCTCGGCCGACGTCCCCGACCGCTGTGGTGGCACCACAGGAGTCGGGCGCACCAGGCCCAGCGCGACGACCTCGTTGGCCAGCCGCGTGCGCCGGTTGGTGCCCTCGGGAATCCGGAACTTCTGGTACAGCCGCAGCAGGTGTTGCTTGACCGCGGCTTCGGTCACGACCAGGTCGTCGGCGATCTCACGTGCGGTCGCCGGGGCGACGAACGCCTCATCCGACAGCGCCGGCCTGCAGAGCGAGGTCAGCACATCGACCTCGCGCCTGGTCAGCTCGGGCGCAGCGGCCCTGCGCAGTTCGACCTCGGGGGTGAAGTCCTCACGGGGGACTCCGCCGATGCGACCGCGCGCCGCGCCGAAGGAGACGACGTCGCCGTCGTCAAGCACCCTCCGGGCGATCGGCCTGCCGTTCACCCGTGTGCCGTTGCGGGACAGGCCCAGATCAACGACGTACAGGTAGGGTCCTCGCCTGACGAACTCGGCATGGAGTCGAGACACACTCGGGTCGGTCAGCCGGATGTCCGCGCCCCGGCCCCTCCCCACCGTCGTGATCTCGGGGCTCAACGGGACCACCTCGCCGGTGTCCTCGATGCGTATGAACGGCCCCTCCACGGCAGTTCCTCCCCAGGTAGCCCGCCGTAACTATTACTACAGCTCCGGCTTACCCAAACGAGGGGATGCGGAATCGCCTTTGCCATAAGGAGAATCCAGCGTGAAATTGGTCTGGACCTTCGCGGCCGGTTTTGCCTGCTCACGGGTAGACTTCGGGCGGAGATATGCGGAGGAAACACTCATGGCGGACAAGCCCACGAAAGGCCTGGCCGATGTCGTAGCCGCGTCCACAGCGCTCAGCGACATTGACGGGAAGGCCGGTCGTCTCTTCTATCGCGGATACGACATCCACGATCTGGCCGGCCGCGCGACGTTCGAAGAGACCGCTCACCTGCTGCAGTGCGGCAAGCTTCCCAACCGGGACGAGTTGGACAGGTACGCCGAGGAGCTGGTGCGGGGCCACGAGCTCGGCGCGCTCGTCTCCGCGAACATCCCGGAGATCGCCGAGAAGCAGAAACCGATGGAGGCCCTGCGCTCCCTGGTCTCCCTCGCCGGGGCCGACGATCCGGACAAGGACTCCATCGCCCCCGAAGCGAACCTGCGCAAGGCCGCTCGCCTGACCGCGCAGCAGCCCCTGCTGGTCGCCCGCTACCACGCCGCCCGCAACGGCGCCGAGGTCCCGGAGCCCGACCCGGCGATGAGCATCGCGGCGAACTTCCTCCTCCAGGTGACCGGACGCGTTCCGGCCCAGCGCGAGGTCGAGCTCTTCGACACCTGTCTGGTGCTGCACGCCGACCACACCATGAACGCCTCGACGTTCGCCGCCCGTGTCTGCGCCGCGACCCTGTCGGACATGCACTCGGCCATCGTCGCCGCCATCGGGACGCTCAAGGGCCCCCTGCACGGCGGCGCGAACGAGCAGGTCATGAAGACCCTCGAATCGATCTCGCCCACCGGGGTGGCGCAGGCCGTGCGGGAGAAGCTGGCCGCCGGCGAGAAGATCATGGGCTTCGGCCACCGCGTCTACAAGACCGAGGACCCGCGGGCCACGCACCTGCGCAGGATGTCACAGGAACTTGCCGAATCCACCGGCGACGACACCTATTATCGGATGTCCAAGGAGATGGAGGAGGTCGTCTTCGAGATGAAGGGCCTCTATCCCAATGTCGACTTCTACGCGGCATCGGTCTATCACTATCTCGGTATTCCGACGGACCTGTTCACCCCGGTCTTCTCGATCAGCCGCATGGCCGGATGGACGGCGCACGTGATCGAGCAGCATGCCGACAACAGACTGATCCGCCCCGACAGTGAGTACATCGGTGAGCGTGACCAGAAATGGAAGCCGATAGAGGAGCGATGAGCCTGGACCGGAGAGAGCGAGGCACGATGCCAACGGAGGTCCGCAGCGAATGCGGCCGTAAGCAGGCACGTTGAGCCGTTCTGGAGAAAATTGGGGGCCGTACCCGCTGGTTCTGGCGGGTGCGGTTGTCGGCGTTGCGCTGATTTTCCTCGTGGACCCGCGGTGGGGCGGGTTCGCGTTGGGCGCCGCCGTCATGGTGGCCGCCGCGCTCCGTTTCGCCGGGTACGGCGGGCTCGCCGTACGCAGCAAGAGGACGGACGTCATCACGCTCGGGGCGTTCGGATTCGTGCTCGTCCTTACCTCGCTGATCTTGGCGAACGACGAGCTCAAGGGAATGATCATGTCCCTTCTGGCCCGGTGACCGGGCCGTCCGACAGCCTCAATGCATTGATTCGTTGAAGGGGAACCATTCCTCGGGAAGAGTGAAAGCCCTGTGTCCACGAGGGCCGGGCATCGCTCTGATGACCGAGGACCTGGCGCTGCTGGTCCGCGGCGACGCCAAGTGGCTCACCACCCAGGACTTCCTTGCGGCGCTCGACGAGAACCTCAAGAAGAAGATGGCCTGACTGTCGAATGCGGCCTCTACCTGCGGCTACGCCGTGAGGTTAAGAACAAGCTGAGAGGTGAGCCGGGGCGGCACCCTTCGGTGCCGTCTCGGGGTCAGGACTTGGCGGAGCAGAACTCGGCGGTCAGCACGTCGGCGAAGAGGCTCAGCGGCGCCCAGTCGCCGTTGACGTGGGTGGCCAGGCGGTGCTTGCCGTCCAGGGTGCCCATGGCGTAGCTCCAGGAGCCGTAGGTGGCGCCGGCGTTGCCCCAGACGCTCATCCCGCACGGCAATTTCTGTTCGAAGATGCCCAGGCCGTACCTGGTGCCGGGGACCCAGCCCGAGTTGTCGGTGGAGACGGTGGTGAGCATCTCGCGCAGCTGCTTGGCCGGAAGCAGGCGGCCGCCGAACAAGGCGGAGAAGAAGCGGTTGAGGTCGCTGGTGGTGGAGATCATGCCGCCGGCCGTCCAGGCGAAGGACTGGTTCATCTCGGTGGCGTCATAGACGGTCGGGTTCGGGTCCTGGGAGAACAGGGTGGAGTAGTGCACCGGGTGCGGGCCCCGGATCTTTGGGTCGGTGCCGGGCAACCAGGTGCCGGTCAGGTGCAGCGGACGGATGACGATCCGGTCGAGCTCCCGGGCGAAGGGGCGGGCGGTCACCTTCTCGACGATCATGGCGGCGAGGATGTAGTTGGTGTTGGAGTACCAGAAGCGTTCGCCGGGCTGGTTGACCGGCGGGTGCTTGAGGGCGATCTTCACCAGTTGCTCTGGGGTGTAGGTGTCGTAGCGGTGCTTGAACCACTCCTGGCCGGTGCCCAGCTTGATGAGGTCCGGGTCGTGGTTGTAGGCGTACAGGCCGCTGGTCTGGTTGAGCAGCTGCCGGATGGTGATCTTGTCGGGTTCGTAGGCGGTGCCGTCGAACAGGCCGGGCAGATGCTGCTCCAGGGTGTCGTCCAGGCTCAGCTTGCCCTCGGCGACCAGCTTGAGCACCACGGTGGCGGTGAAGGACTTGGTGGCGCTGCCGATGCGGAACCGCTCGTTCTGGTGGCGCTTGCGGCCGGTCTTGGTGTCGGCGACGCCTGCCGTGCCGGACCACACCTGTCGGCCGTCGCGGATCTCGGCGATCATGCCGGGCGTGAGCTTGGTGGCCACGGCCCGGTCGAGCACGCGCTGCACCGCGGGGTGGCCGGGGGCAGGCGATGCGGAGGCGGGCAGGGCCGTTGTCAACAGGGTTGCGGCGATGAGCAAGCCTGCCTTAGCGAACATCGATATCTGTTCCTTTCACATCAAATGGATCTTCAGAGGGTGGCCAGCTCGTGGAGCTCGGCGGACGCGCACGACGTTCACGATAGGCGAAAAGCTAACTCGCATTCATGATTTCGTCAACAATGAACCTCCATCTCAGTAGGGAAATTGCAATGGATATGGCGGTGAATGCAAGGCAAAACTTGCAATGAGATGACTGTTAATGCAAGACTGGGCCAGCCACGCAGGCAAGAAGAGGAGGCTTTCGCTGATGCCCGGAGGCAGGCTGACCCAACAGGACCGCAGGCAGATCGCCGACGGGCTGACCGAAGGGCTCACTTACACCGAGATCGCCGCCGGCCTGAACCGGCCGCTGTCCACCATCACCCGTGAGGTGGCCCGCAACGGAGGCCCCGCCGGCTACCAGGCCGACCAGGCGCACCGGGCCACCAAGGAACGGGCCAAGAGGAGCCACCCCGCCCCCGCCGAACGCGACCCCAGAGTGGTCAACGACCTGGAAGAGCAGTTCACCGGCATCATGGTCGCGACCGGGCTGTCCCGCATGACCGCCCGTGTGCTGGCCAGCCTTTACCTCACCGACACCGGCATCCTCACCGCCGCCGAGCTCGCCCGACGGCTCCAGGTCAGCCCCGCCTCCATCTCCAAGGCCATCGGCGAGCTGGAGCAGCAGGAGATGATCAGGCGCGAGCGCGACCCCCGCCGACGCCGCGACCGCTACGTCATCGACGCCGACGCCCTGTTCCGAGGTTGGATGGCCAGCGCCCGCCAGAACACCCTGCTGGCCGGCTTCGCCCGCCACGGCGCCCAAACCCTGGGCCCGGCCTCACCTGCTGGGATGCGGCTGCGGGACGTCGGTGACTTCTTCGACCACGTCGGCCAGGCCATGATCCAGGCGGCCGAGGAATGGCGGCAGGCCCATGCCGCGAGGCCGGCCGCACACGGCTAGCACTACAAGCGGCCTGACAGTCCTCAAGAAGAAGATGGCCTGATCTTCCGCTACGCGAAAGGGCCGCCCCTCGGGCGGCCCTTTCGCGTTCTCCAGAACATCTCTTGGCTGTCACAGAGCGTGGTCAAGACGATTCAATGGGTAAGAGTCGCTGGTAACAGTCATAGGCGTCCCAGGGAGTTCGGATGCGATTGCGTCTTTTGAGTGGGGTGGGGCTGATCGCGGTCACGGCGGTCGTGTGCGGCTGTGGCTCGGAACCGGCCGCCAAGCCGGTGAACAACGCGGCCAACACGGCGGCCAAGCTGAAGCAGGCCAAGGCGGCGCAGCTGGCGCTGGCCGCCAAGGTGAAGGCCAACGAGCTGGGACAGATCCCGGTGCTGATGTTCCACCGGGTGATCAAGAACCCGGCGACCACCGACGACCGGACTCCCGAGCAGTTCAGGGGAGACCTCGAACGGCTGGTCAAGGACGGGTACGTGCCGATCACCGCCGCCGAGTACGTCACCGGGAAGATCGACATCCCGGCGGGCAAGCACGCGGTCGTCCTGACCTTCGACGACTCCTCGCCCTCACAGCTCACGCTGGACGAGATGGGCAACCTGGCGCCGGACACCGCCATCGGCATCCTGCGTGACGTGGCGGCGAAGAATCCCGGCTTCCGGCCGGTGGCGACGATGTACGTCACGCGCGACATGTTCGGCAAGACCGTGCGCGACGAGCAGGCCCAGATGCTGCTCTGGCTCAAGGACAACGGGTTCGACATCGGCAACCACACCCGCGACCACATCAACCTGCGGGGCCGGTCGGAGAAGGAGGTCGAGGAGCAGATCGCGACCATCCAGACGATGGTCAGCTCCCTGGCCTTCGTCAAGCCGGTGACCATCGCCCTGCCGTACGGCAACCAGCCGCACAACAAGAAGTGGGCCATGCACGGCAAGCTCGGCGACGTCACCTATGACCACAAGGGTGTCTTCCTGGCCGGTTACACGCCCGCGCCCGCGCCGTTCAGCAAGTCCTTCGACCCGCTGGGCATCCCGCGCATCAGGGCCATGGACAAGAAGGGTGACTGCAAGCAGTTCTGCTCCGTGGCCTGGCTCGACTGGCTGAAGAGCAACCCGGACATGCGTTACACCTCAGACGGCGACCCGTTGACCGTGGCCTTCCCCAAGTTCAAGAACCCGTTCCTGCGGACGTCCTTCACCTCACGGGCTCTCGCGTACTGAACGTGGCTCTCGCGTCCTGAACGTGATGCCGGCCCGGCGCAGGCGCTCGATCAGCGGGCGGCCCATCGCGGAGGCGGTGGTGACCTGGCCGGCGATCTCGGGCACGTCGTCGAAGGCCAGGCAGAGCGCCGCCTCGCTGAGCATCTTGGCCGTCTCGTCGTAACCGGGGTCGCCGCCCGCGACCTCGGTGACGACCCGCCGGCCGCCGCCCTCGCCGAGGATGGTGACCTTGAACCAGTTGCGGGCCCGCTGCTCGGGGGTGGGCCCGTCGCCGGGCTTGACGCGGCTCGCCATCCAGTCGCGTACCGGGGGGATCTGCGCGAGCGCCGCCATCGTGCCCGCTCCCGCCGCCACCGCGAGGGCGGCGGGCAGGGTCTTGACGGCGTAGTACTGGCGGTAGGTGAAGTCGGGGCCGTAGCGGTCGAGCAGGCGGGCCGAGCGGCCGACGATCAGCGGGTCCAGGCTCGGCATCGGCAGCGCCCAACCGCCGACATAGCGCAGGCCGCCGGGCAGTGAGCTGACCCGGCGGCCGGGCGGCAGCGGCTCGGCGGCGCGTCGCCGGGCTGCCGCCTCCAGGAGCTGCAACGGGCGGGAGACGATCGTCATCCCGGAGGCCAGCGTGCCGCCCGAGGCCCGCATCTCGCTTCTGAGGAACCCGCTGACCTTGAGCGGTACGTGCTCCGGCAGCCGGTCGACCGTGAAGAGCACGCCCAGGTCATAGGGGATGGAGTCGAAGCCGCAGGCGTGCACCAGCTTGGCGCCCGTCGTGGTGGCCCGCCGGTGGTGGCGGACGTACATCCGGTCCACGAATTCGGCCTCGCCGGTCAGGTCCAGATAGTGCGTGCCCGCCTCGGCGCAGGCGGCCACGAGCGGCTCGCCGTACCGGAGGTAGGGGCCGACGGTCGTGACGACGACGCGGGTCGAGCGGGCGATGGTGGCCAGCGAGGCGGGGTCGGTGGCGTCGGCGATCAGGATCGGGGCATCGAGGCCGAGTCGTTCCAGCTTGGCCCGGTCGCGGCCGGCCAGTGCCCAGCGCACCTCGGGGCCGGCCGTCTTGGCGAGGTAGGCCGCGGTGAGCGCGCCGGTGAAGCCACTCGCGCCGAACAGCACGATGTCGTACGCACGGGCCATAATCCCGGGCCTCCTCGGTGCTTCTCGTAGTTTCGCCCTATTCTGGGGTAATTCGGCGTTTCTCCTCACCCCGGTGATGGCGGGTGGCCATACTGCTCCTGGCGACAAACCGTGACGTCACGAACGGTTAACGGTTCCCTGAGAGCTTACTGAGCGTCGTAAAGTTTGCGTCGTTGGGCTTTGTTTGAACGTGGGGAAGATGAATGCCGCAGATCTCGCCGCTGGTCGCCGGCGACCCCGGCCAGCTGGGGTCGTTCCGGCTGGTCGGCCGGGTTGGGGAAGGCGGCCAGGGCATCGTCTACCTGGGCGTCACCGATGAGGGTGAGCAGGCTGCGATCAAGCTGCTGCATGTCAAGTTCAGCGGGGACACGATCGCCAGGTCGCGGTTCGCCAGGGAGCTGAAGGCCGCGCAGCGGGTGGCGTCGTTCTGCACGGCCCGGGTGATCGAGGCCGATCTCGACGGCGACACGCCGTACATCGCCAGCGAGTACATCGACGGGCGCGCTCTCAGGGACATCGTCGAAGCCGACGGCCCGCTGCGGGGGACGGCGCTCGACCGGCTGGCGATCGGGACGGCGACCGCGCTGACCGCGATCCACCACGCCTCGATCGTGCACCGCGACTTCAAGCCCGACAACGTGCTGATCGCCGCCGACGGGCCGCGCGTGGTCGACTTCGGCATCGCCAGGATCATCGACTCGAGCGGCACCATCACCAGCCGGGCCATCGGGACGCCCGCGTACATGGCTCCCGAGCAGATCGCCGGAGACGATGTCGGGCCTTATACCGACGTGTTCGCCTGGGGGGCGGTGATCGCGTTCGCGGCGACCGGGGAGACCGTGTTCGAGGGCAACTCGATCGCGGTGGTGCTCAACCGGATCCTCAACCACGAGGTCGACGTGTCCATGCTGCCCGAGCCGCTGCGCGGCGTGGTGCGGTCGGCGCTGTCGAAGTCGCCCGACGAGCGGCCCTCAGCCGATCAGATCCTGCTGCGGCTGCTCGGCCAGCCGGAGACGGTCGGCGCCTCCACGGCCATGCTGACCCGGGGCGTACAGGTGGCCAGCGACGACACCACCCCGTTCATCAGGGTGTCGTCCGGGACGCTCGGCACGGGCGCGCCGTCCAAGGCACAGCTCATGCATCCGCCGGAGCAGTCCTCCGTGACCGGCGGCGAGCCGATCCCCTGGGCGACCGGCTCCACGGCGCCACCGCACCGAATCCTGGACGAGCGGCCGACCGCGGCCTCCCCGGACCCCGGCCCGCCCGGCCCACCGGCGCCGCGCGGCCGCCGCGCGGGGTGGGTCGCGCTGGCCGTGGCGATCCTGCTGCTCGCCGCCGCCTCGATCGTGGCCGTGCAGAACAACTGGCTTCAGCTCGCGCTCGGCGAGGAGCGGGCCTCGCCCCATCCCGCTCCGCCGGGCTCCTTCGCCTCAGTCGTCGACAAGGTGGCGCAGACGAAGAAGATCGTGATCGGTGTGAAGGGCGACCTCCCCGGCGTCTCCCTGGAAGGCGACGGGGGCTTCGAGGGCTTCGACATCGAGCTGGCCAAGCTCGTCGCGGAGCAGCTCGGCGCCAAGCAGACCCAGTTCGTCAGGATTCCCAAGTCCGAGAGGCCGAAGGCGCTGGACGACGGCACCGTGGATCTGGTGATCGCCACCTACTCCATCGACAAGAGCGGTGTCGAGTTCGCCGGCCCCTACTATGTGGCCCACCACGACCTCCTGGTCCGCGACGGCGACCCGATCGAGTCGATCGACGACCTCGTGGGCAAGAAGATCTGCGCCCCCGACAGTCCGTCCGTCCGTAATGTCCAGGCCCGCGTGAAGGTGGAGCTCGTCACGGTGAGCAACTACGCGCAGTGCATGGACCTGCTCAGGAGCGGCGAGGTCGCCGCGGTGCCGGGCGAGGACCTCATCCTGGCCGGCTTCGCCAGCCGCGAGAACCAGCGCTTCAAGATCCTCGGCGCCAAGCTCAACGACGAGCGCTACGCCATCGGGATCAAGCACGGAGACGCGAAGACCTGCAAGGCGGCCAACGGGATCATCGCCGAGCTCTACAGCAAGGACGTCGTCAAGAAGCTGCTGGCCAAGTATTTCGCCAACGTGGACTTCACTCCCGAGCAGGAAACACCCTCGATGGTCTCCTGCGGATGACGAACGGGTAGCATCCGAAAGTCAATGATTCATCCTGCGAGTTAGGGGAAGGCCATGGCCACGCCCGTCAAGGTGACCGTCACCGGAGCCGCCGGTCAGATCGGCTACGCACTGCTGTTCCGCATCGCGTCGGGGCAGCTGCTCGGCCCGAACGTCCCGGTCAAGCTCAGTCTGCTGGAGATCCCGCAGGCGGTGAAGGCAGCCGAGGGCACCGCCATGGAGCTCGATGACTGCGCCTTCCCGCTGCTGTCCGGCATCGAGATCACCGACGACCCGAACGTCGCGTTCGCGGGCGCCAACGTCGCGCTGCTCGTCGGCGCCATGCCGCGCAAGGCCGGGATGGAGCGCGGTGACCTGCTCGGCGCCAACGGCGGCATCTTCGGCCCGCAGGGCAAGGCCATCAACGACCACGCGGCCGACGACATCAAGGTCCTGGTCGTCGGCAACCCGGCCAACACCAACGCGCTCATCGCCCAGCAGAACGCGCCCGACGTACCGGCCGACCGCTTCACCGCGATGACCCGCCTCGACCACAACCGCGCGCTGTCCCAGCTCGCCGCGAAGCTCCAGGTCCCGGTCACCGAGATCAAGAACATGACCATCTGGGGCAACCACTCCGCCACCCAATACCCGGACCTCTACCACGCCGAGGTCGGCGGCAAGATCGCGGCCGAGCAGGTGGAGTCGGAGTGGCTGCGCGACACCTTCATCCCGACGGTGGCCAAGCGCGGCGCCGCCATCATCGAGGCCCGCGGCGCCTCGTCCGCCGCCTCCGCGGCCAACGCCGCGATCGACCACGTCTACGACTGGGTCAACGGCACCGACTGGACCTCGGCCGCCGTCGTCTCTGACGGGTCCTACGGCGTGCCCGAGGGCCTCATCTCGTCGTTCCCGGTGCGGGCGGCGGGGGGCCGGTTCGAGATCATCCAGGGCCTGGAGATCGACGCCTTCTCTCGCGAGCGAATCGACGCCAGCGTCCGCGAGCTCACCGAGGAGCGCGACGCGGTGGCCTCGCTCGGCCTGATCTGATTCGTCCCCGACAAGGCGCGCGTCCGTTTCCGGGCGCGCGTCTTTTTGGTTATATGTACGATTTGCGGCCTATTTCCCTTTTGTTCGCCTACGGGCACATAGTGATTTCCGCGGGGGGATTCGGCGGGGAGGTGGCGAACAGCACCCCCGCCGCCGCCGCGAGGCTACCCAGCACAACGAGGACGCCGAAGACTATCTTCGTGACCCTTGGTGAAAAGCTCCTCACATTTCGATATCACAGCACATATCGGGACTTCCTATACCTATTTCCCGGAAAGCGCTCCCCAAGCGTCAGAGACGATGTCCCGCAGGGAGGGGCGCTCGGCCTTCCAGCCCAGCTCGCGCCGGATCTTCTCGGACGAGGCGACCAGCACGGCCGGGTCGCCCGCCCGGCGCGGCCCGAGAACGGCGGGGATGTCGTGGCCGGTGACCTCGCGGCAGACCGAGATCACCTCCTGGACGGAGAAGCCGGCGCCGCTGCCCAGGTTGAAGATCTTGTGCTCCCCGGGGGTGAGCGCCTCCAGCGCCAGCAGGTGGGCGACCGCCAGATCGGCCACGTGGACGTAGTCGCGCACGCACGTGCCGTCGGCGGTCGGGTAGTCGGTGCCGAACACGCTGACCGACTCACGCTCGCCGGTGGCCACCTTGAGGACGTTCGGGATGAGATGGGTCTCGATGGTGTGCCGCTCGCGGAAGCGGCCGTACGCGCCGGCCACGTTGAAGTAACGCAGGCTCACCGCCCCGAGCCCGTGCAGGCCCGCGTAGGCGGTCAGGGCGGTGTCGACGGCCAGCTTCGAGGCGCCGTACGGATTGGTGGGCCGCGTCGGGTCGCTCTCCAGGATGGGGGAGCGCTCGGGCTCGCCGTACGTGGCCGCGGTCGAGGAGAACACGATCCCGCGCACGCCTTGCACCCGCATCGCGTCGAGCAGCGCCAGCGTGCCGCCGAGGTTGTGCGACCAGTAGAGGCCGGGCTTCTCCACCGACTCGCCGACCAGTGACTTGGCCGCGAAGTGCAGCACCGCCTCCACGCCCGCCAGCGCGTCGTGGGCCTCGGTGATGGACCCGTGAACGAACCGCGCCCCCTCGGGCACGGCGTCCTCATGGCCGGTCGACAGGTCGTCGAGCACGGTCACCTCGTGCCCCGCCTCGACGAGCTGCGCCGCGACGACGCTGCCCACGTATCCGGCGCCTCCGGTGACCAGCAATCTCATGTGTACTCCTGTGGTTATATGTTTAATTTTGTCGGGCTGGGTGTTCAGCATACGCGGGAAACGTGCCGAGTACGCTGCCAACCACCATGTTTGACACCCTCGCGGCCAATATCGCGCTGGTCCTTCTGTTCATCCTCGTCGGCGGCTTCTTCGCCGCCGCCGAGATGGCGATGGTCTCCCTGCGGGAGAGCCAGGTGCGCAAGCTCGCTCAGAAGGGGCGCCGCGGCGAGCGGGTCGCCAAGCTCGCCCAGGACCCCAACCGCTTCCTGTCCGCCGTGCAGATCGGGGTGACCGTCGCCACCATGCTGTCGGCCGCGTTCGGCGCCGACCGGCTCGGCATGCAGTTCGTGCCCGTGCTCGAACGGTGGCACGTGCCCCACGCCGTCGCTCCCGTACTCGCGCTGGTGCTGGTGACGCTGGCCATCTCGTACGTCTCTCTCGTGCTCGGCGAGCTGGCGCCCAAACGCCTGGCCCTGCAGCGGGCCGAGGGGCTCTCGCTGGTCGTGGCGCCCTTCCTCGATCGCGTGGCCATGCTGTCACGCCCGGTCATCTGGGCGCTGTCGAAGTCGACCGACGGCGTGGTCAAGCTGCTCGGCGGCAACCCGCAGGCCGACAGGGAGGAGGTCACCACCGAGGAACTGCGCGACATGGTCGTCGGGCACACCGACCTGACCGCCGACGAGCGGAAGCTGATCGCGGAGGTGTTCGCCGCCGGCAAGCGCCAGCTCCGCGAGGTCATGCTGCCCCGTACCGAGGTGGAGTTCATGGAGGCCGACACCACACTGGCGGAGGCGGCGGTGCTGGCCTCGGGGCTGCCGCACTCGCGCTTCCCCGTCTACCGCGAGTCGTACGACGAGGTCATCGGGTTCGTGCACGTCAGGGACCTGCTCGACCCGGTGCTCACCGGGCGGATCGAGCCGATCAGCGAACTGGTGCCGATCCGGCCGGTCAAGTTCGTACCGGCCTCCAAGCGCCTGCTCACCACGCTCTCGGAGATGCGCGACGAGGGTCACCACCTGGCCATCGTCGTCGACGAGTACGGCGGGACGGCCGGCATCGTCACCTTGGAGGACCTGGTCGAAGAGCTCATCGGCGACATCAGGGACGAGTACGACGTCGAGGGCGACACCGTGGTCCTCCCGGCGGGCGAGATGGAGATCGACGGCCTGACGAACCTCAACGACTTCGCCGCCCTGACCGGCATCCGGCTGGCCGACGGGCCGTACGAGACGCTGGGCGGGTTCGTGATGTCCATGCTCGGCCACGTGGCCGCCGTCGGGGAGATGGTGGAGGTGCCCGGGTTCGAGCTGACCGTCATCGAGCTCGACGGACGCCGTATCGCCAGAGTGAGGGTGCAGCGGCGTCCGGCCGTCGAGTCGCCGCCCGAGCTGGATTCCTGACACAATTGGCTGCTATGGCCAGACCTCGTGTCCTCTCCGGCATCCAGCCCACCGCAGACTCCTTCCACCTGGGCAACTACCTGGGTGCGGTCCGCCAATGGGTGACGCTGCAGGAGACTCATGACGCCTTCTACTGCGTCGTCGACCTTCACGCGATCACGGTGCCGACCGAGCCCGCCGCGCTGCGCCGCCGCACCCGCGTGGCCGCCGCGCAGCTGTTCGCCGCCGGGCTCGATCCCGAGCGCTCGACCGTGTTCGTCCAGTCGCACGTGCGCGAGCACAGCGAGCTGGCCTGGATCCTCATCTGCCTGACGGGCATGGGCGAGGCGGCCAGGATGACGCAGTTCAAGGACAAGTCCGCCAAGTTCGGGGAGAACGCGGCCAGCGTCGGACTCTTCACCTACCCGGTGCTCCAAGCCGCCGACATCCTGCTTTATCAGGCCAACAGCGTGCCGGTCGGCGCTGACCAGAAGCAGCACCTGGAGCTCACCCGCGACCTCGGCGGGCGCTTCAACCACCGCTTCGGCGACACCTTCACCCTCCCCGAGCCGTACATCCTCAAGGAGGTCGAGAAGATCACCGACCTCCAGGACCCGACGGCCAAGATGTCCAAGTCCTCCTCCAGTCCGGCCGGCATCCTCGACGTCCTGGAGCAGCCGGGGCCGCTGCGCAAGAAGGTCATGCGCGCGGTCACGGACACCGGGTCGGAGGTCCTGTTCGACGAGGACGGCAAGCCCGGCATCTCCAACCTGCTCCGCATCCTGTCCGCGCTCACGGCCACGCCCATCCCCGACCTGGTCGCGCGTTACGAGGGGCAGGGCTACGGGACGTTCAAGAAGGACGTGGCGGAGGCCGTCGTGGAGACGTTCACGCCCATCCGGGAGCGCACGGAGAAGCTGCTGGCCGACGAGGCGGAGCTGGACCGGCTGCTGGCCATCGGCGCCGAGCGGGCCGGCGCGGTGGCCCGCCAGACCATGGCCGAGGTACGCGACCGGGTCGGCTTCCTGCCGCGCCTCTGACCGCCTCTGATATGCGCGAACGCCGGGCTGGACCTTCGGCAGATCTAAAGGCAGTGCTTCGGCAGATTTAAAGGCAGAGGTTCGGCAGATTTAAAGGGAGAGCTTCGGCAGATCTAAAGGCCGGGCTAGGGTAGGCGCATGAGGGAAGCGGTCGACTACCTGCCCCGACGTGCGGCTTCTCTGGTGTATGACGCACTTGAGGACACCCGTGTCGTCGTCGTCAACGGTGCTCGCCAGGTCGGCAAGAGCACCCTTGCCGAGCGGGTGCTGCGCAATGTCCCCGGCAGCGTCGCCCGCTTCCTGGACGATCCCGTCACCCGCCTGGCGGCGAATGAGGATCCAGTCCGTTTCGTCCAGCATGACGGCTTGATGCTCATTGATGAGGTGCAGCGGGTTCCTGATCTTTGGCTCGCCATCAAGCACGTGGTGGATCGGGACCCGCGCCCTGGACGATTCCTGCTCACCGGATCCGCGCGCCTCCTCGCGCTGCGCAGCCTCCCTGACTCGCTGCCCGGCAGGTCGGAGACCATCGAGCTCTGGCCGCTCTCGCAGGGGGAGATCGACGGCCACGAGGACGGCTTCATCGACGCGGCATTCGCGATGGGCGAAGATCTGCGCGCCGAATCGATCGGTCTACGCCGGAAGGACTATCTCGCGCTGGCCGCTCGCGGCGGATACCCAGAGGCGATCAAGCGGGCGACCCCTCGGCGTCGTGAACGGTTTTTCGACGGCTATCTCGCGGACTTGATCGCCCGGGACGTGAAACAGGTCGCCGAGATCGAGCGTGCGTCCGACATGCGGCGGTTGGTCGCCCTGCTGGCGGCTCAGACCGGAGGGCTGCTCAACATGAGCCGCCTCGCGAGCGAGCTGGGTCTATCGAGCCCGACTGTTCGCAGCTATGTGGAGATTCTGGAGACTATCTTCGTGGTCCGCCTCGTGCCGGGCTGGTCGTCGAACGCGACCACGAGAGCCGTTGCCACGCCCAAGGTGATCTTCGTCGACTCCGGCATGGCTGGATACCTCACCAGTGGAAGCGTCGCCGACGCCACCCATGGCGGGCTCCTCGAGAACTTCGTGCTCAGTGAGATGACCAAGCAGCTGACCTGGGCCGACATCTCGGCTCGCCTTTACCACTATCGAGACCGGGACCAGTACGAGGTGGACGGGGTCCTCGAGAACAACGCGGGCGAGATCGTCGCCATCGAGGTCAAGGCGGCGGAGACCGTTCGCGGCGACGACTTTCGCGGACTGCGGCACCTCAAGCGTCGCTTGGGCGACCGTATGCTTGCCGGATTCGTTCTCTACTGCGGGCCTGAGTCGTTGAGCTTCGGCGACGGGCTGTCCTGCCTTCCGGTTTCCGCTCTTTGGACCACCCGGTCTCCGGCCCAGGCGCGGCTTTCCGGCGATCAGTAGTCAAGGCGGGGATCACCAGGGGACGACGCCGCCTTCCTCGCTGAGGAAGGTGCCGGTCGTCGACATGGTGGTGGCCTGGCGGGCGATGTGGGTGCCGCCTTCGTCGGCCGTCAGGGTGCCGCTGTGGTTGTTGAGGTCGGTGGCGCAGAAGCCGGGGGAGACCGCGTTGACCTTGATCGGGGTGTCGCGTAGTTCGTCCGCGTAGATCAGGGTGATCGCGTTCAGGGCGGCCTTGGAAGAGTTGTAGCCGAGGAGCCGGCTGTAGTCCTTGAAGGGCGAGTCCGGGTCGGTCAGGAACGCGATCGTGCCCAGCCCGCTCGACACGTTGGCGATGTGCCCGGCCGCCGACCTGCGGAGCAGCGGGAGCATCGCGTTGGTCACCGCGACGACCCCGAACACGTTTGTCTCGTAGACCGCCCGTAGTTCCGCCACCGGCAGCTCGCTCGGGCGGTATGGGCGGTCGCGGGTGACGGCGGCGTTGTTGATGAGGATGTCCAGGCGGCCGAACTCCGCGTCGATGTACGCCGCGGCGGCCTCGACCGTGGCGAGGTTGGTGACGTCGAGCCGGACGAACCGGGCGTCCAGCCCTTCGCCCACCAGATCAGCCTCGGCCTTCTGCCCTCTCTCCTCGTCGCGGGCGCCGAGGAGCACCACGTGTCCCTCCCGGCCGAGCTGCCGCGCGGTCGCGTAGCCGATCCCCTTGTTGGCTCCGGTGATGAGGACGATCTTCTGCTCCGTCGAGTACGTCATGACCTCAGGGTCACGGAGGCCGCGCGGGGTCGGTAGAGCATCGCTGAGCCTGGGATCGGAGATACCACGCTTCGGTGCGGCTGCTACTGCTAGCGGAAGCGGCGGCGGCCCACGGCCAGGAGGACCTCCCGGAGGGCGTCCGCCGCCTTCCGTACCGTTTCCTCAGGGACGCCCGCCATCACCTCTTCGTGGGCCTTCCCCGAGACCTCCAGGGCGGTGTTGGCCAGGCGCAGGCCCTCGGGGGTGAGCTGGACCCAGCGGCTGCGCGCGTCGCCCTCGTTCGCCGCCCGCTCCACGTAGCCCGATGCCGTGAGGCGCTGCAGGACGTTGCTCGTGCCGCCCGAGGTGAGGTATAGGCCCTTGGACAGCTCGCTGGGCTTGAGCCGGTGCGGGGGGCCGGTGCGGGCCAGGGCGGCGAGGACGTCGAACTCGGCATACGTCAGGCCCAGGTCCGCCAGTTCGGCCTTGATCGCCGTCTCGAAGAGCATGTTGAGGCGGGACATGCGCTTGCTCAGTTCGAGGTCGGCGATGAGCGATGACGACAGGCCGGAGTTCTGCCAGCGGGGGACCATCGCGTCGACGTCATCGTGCTTCATGTGATTGAGGATACTTGGCAGTATATTGCTTTCTGAAAAGCTTCTTACTAAGCTTTTGGCATGGCAATCACTTTGATCAAGAATGGGATCGTCGTTGACACCGAGCCGGAGCCTGTCGTGCTCGGGCGGGTGGACGTGCGGGTCGAGGGCGGCCGGATCGCCGAGGTGGGGCCGGACCTGCCCGAGGTGCCGGGAGCGGAGGTCGTCGACGCGACCGGGATGATCGTGCTGCCGGGGTTCGTCGACAGCCACCGGCACACCTGGCAGGCCGGGATCAGGGCGATCGGGCCGGACATCACGTTCGGCGGATATCTGCAGCGCGTCCTGGGCGAGCTGGCTCCCGGTTACCGGCCCGAGGACGTCTACGCGGGCAACCTGGCCGGCGCGCTGGAATGCCTGGACGCCGGGATCACCACGCTGCTCGACTGGTCGCACGTGCAGTTCACGCCCGAGCACACCGACTCGGCAGTACGGGCGCTGCGCGAGTCGGGCATCAGGGCGATCTTCGGCTACTGCCACGGCGGGCCCCGGGAGAACCTGCGCAAGGAGGGGCACCGGGTCCATGACGAGCACTTCGGCACGGCCGGTCTGGTGACCATGGCGATCGCCGCGCTCGGGCCGGAGATCGTCAGTGAGGACGACGCGCTGGCCGAGTGGCGGCTGGCCCGCGAACTCGACCTGCCCGTCACCGCGCATCTCGGCGGCCACGGCAGGGAGAGCTCCACCAAGGGGCTGGCGTTCCTGGAGGCCAACGGGCTGCTGGCGCCGCGCACGACGTACGTGCACGCCAACCACTACAGCGACGACCAGCTGAAGCTCATCGCCGACAGCGGCGGCGGCGTGTCCGTGTCGCCGGTCGACGAGATGACCCTCGGCATCGGCTATCCGATCACCGGGCGGGCGCGGGCCGCCGGGATCCCCGCCTCGCTCAGCGTCGACTCCGTGACATGCGCGCCCGGTGACATGTTCAGCCTGATGCGGACCGCGTTCACGCTGGAGCGGGGCCGTCCGGACGGGCAGGGGATGGGGTTCCGCACCCGTGACGCGCTGCGGATGGCCACCATCGAAGGCGCCGAGGTGGTCGGGCTCGGTGACACCGTCGGCTCGCTGCGGGTCGGCAAGCAGGCCGACCTCGTGCTGCTGCGTACCGGCACGCTGGGCATGGCGGCCGCGCACGACCCGATCGGGGCGGTGGTGCTCAACGCCGACACCAGCGCCGTCGACACCGTCCTGGTCGGTGGACGGGTGGTCAAGCGGGGCGGCAGGCTGCTGCACCACGACGTGACGGAGGTGCTCGCCAGGCTCGCGGAGTCCGCCCACGCCGTCGTCACAAGCGCGTCACGCTCATAGCCTCACCACCCGCGTCGCGCTCACCACCCGTGCGAAGCTCCTGAGTGCCGGGCTCCGTGGTAGAAGAGCGCCAGCCAGGGCAGGTGTCCGGCGACGACGGGGCACCTCGGAAGGCGGCGCGCGGCGGTGTTGGCGAAAGTGATGGCACGCGTCGAGTCGGCCAAGGCCCGGAGTGGCCGCGTCGTCGAGTCCTGGCGGGTGCGCCGGCTCTGGATCGACCACCTGATGAGGACCGTGCAGCGCTACCAGCTGCGGTTCGGCGATCGGCTGGCCGGTTCGGTGACCTATTTCGCGTTCCTGTCGTTCTTCCCGCTGGTCGCGCTCGCGTACGCGCTGTTCGGCTACGTCCTGTCGTACGACCAGAACGCCATCACCACGCTCGAATCGGCGATCAAGGACCAGTTGCCCGGACTCGCCGACCAGATCGACCTCCAGGCCATCGCCCAGGCCAGGGCGACGGCCGGGATCATCGGCCTGGCCGGTCTGCTCTACGCGGGGCTGGGTGCCGTGGACGCGCTGCGCGGCGCGCTGTGGGAGATGTCGATGACCACGGCCCCGCCGCCGAACTTCTTCGTCGCCAAGCTGCGCGACCTGATCTCCCTGCTCCTGCTCGGCGTGACCATGATCGTGTCGGTGCTGGTCGGCGGGGCCGCCACGCAGGCGACGACCAAGGTCGCGGTGGCTCTCGGGCTGGGCAGCGCGCCGGTGACGACCGGCACGCTCTGGCTGGTGGGACTGCTGGCCAGCGTGGCCGCCGACTGGGTGCTGTTCCTGATCCTGCTGGGCTGGGTGGGTCGCGCCACCCAGCCCTTCCGGGTGCTGGCCAGGGGGGCGCTGCTCGGCGCCATCGGGTTCGGGCTGCTCAAGCAGGTCGCGTCGCTGCTGCTGGCGCTGACGCTGGGCAATCCGATCTACGGCGCGTTCGCCGTCATGGTGGGGCTGCTGGTCTGGATCAACTTCTCCGCCAGGGTCATCCTGTACGTCGCCGCCTGGACCGCCACGGCCGGGCTCTGCCCGCCGCCCGCACCCTCGCCCATCCCGTCGAACACGCCCATCCCGTCGAACACGCCCATGCCGTCGGCCTCGCCCATCCCCTCGAACGAGGTCACCTGACCCCTCAGCGTCGCGAGTTGCGCCGGCGGCGGATGCCGTAGCCCAGCCAGGTCAGGCCGAACAGCAGCCCGCCCCCGATCACGATCGAGCCCACCGTACGGCTGGTGTCCGTCTGCTTCGACGCGGCCGAGTCGAGCAGCGGTGCCGTCACCGGTGGCGCGGTGACGACCGGTGCGGCGCTCGCCTGCTGGGCGGGCAGCTCGACCGGCAGTGGATCGACGAGCCTGCCGACCGGCGTGACCTTGCCCCGGGCGGCGAAGCCCCAGTCGAGCAGGCTCGCCACCTCCTCCCAGAAGTACCCCTCGTGCCGCATGATGGTCACGATGATCGTGTGGCCGCCACGTGTCGCGGCGCCGACGAAGCTGGCCTGGGCCTTGGACGTCCAGCCGTTCTTGACGCCGATCATGCCCTGGTAGCGCCACAGCAGCTTGTTGTGGTTGCTGATCTCGTAGTAGTTCTTGGGCGCCGGAAACTTGGCAACCTTCGTACTGATATATCGCCGGAAGTCGGGGTTGCCGAGTCCGGCTCGTGCGATGAGCGCCAGGTCGTACGCCGAGCTGCTCTGCCCCGGCTTGTCCAGCCCGCTGGGCGTCTTGGCCACCGTGTCGTTCGCCTGCAGGCGCTTGGCCTCGGCGTTCATGTCACGCATGGTCTTGGACAGGCTGCCGTTCGTCTCGGCCAGGGCCATCGCCGCGTCGTTCCCCGAGGACATCAGCAACGCCTTGAACAGGTCGTCGACCTTGTAGAGCGGCTTGGTCGTCAGGCCGACGGCCGTGCCCTCCTGGTCGACCGCGTTCCGGCTGGGCTTGACCTTGAGGTTCTTGTCCAGCTTGGGGATGAGCGTGAGCGCGGTGAGCGTCTTGAGCGTGCTGGCCGGCAGGTAGTGCCCGTGCGGGTCCTTGGCCGCGAGCACGTCGCCGGTCTCCAGGTCGGCGATGACGTACGAGGTGGCCTTGGACTTCGGCGGTGCCTTGATGCCGGCGGGTCTCACCAAGCCGCGACTGCTCAGCAGGTCCCCGCCGACGGGCTTCGGCGTCGGGGTAGGAGTCGGCGTGGCATGGGCGGTCCCCGTGAGCGCGACCGTCGCGAGGAGTGCCGTGAGGAGTGCCGAGACGGGCACCGGTTTCATCAGCATGGCGGTCTCAGCGTAGCTTCGTGTCATTGCACATGTGCCGACACATCCCCTGATGATCGGCACCTGATACTAGAGAAGTGGTCATGTCGCGAAAGATCGCCGGATTCCTCATCGTGCTCGGCGTGTTCATGGTGTTCGAGTGGATCAACCTCGGGTTTAACCTGGCAGACGGCCATCCCACGAGCTTCTACGTGGTGCACGGCATCCTGATCGCGGTCAATCTCATACTCGCGATCGTATTGGCCGTCATCGGCTGGAAGGGGCTCCGCAGAGCGCGCGGCGAGTGAGCCGGTGGAGTTCGTCGGCCTCCTCGCGGGAGTCGCCGATCGTGGTGAAGCCGAGCTTGCCGTGTTCGGGGAGCGCCCCGAGCAGGTGGAAGACGTTTCCCGTACGACGGGTGTGGTCGAAGCCGAGGCCGAGCGCCTCGACCATCCGCACGACCTGGCCGGGGGAGCGGCCGCGCAGGCAGCCGGCCGCGCAGTTGTCGGTCGCGGTGTAGTACTTGGGCTGGTCACCGGCCATGAGCAGCCCGGTCCCCGGATCGTAGGAGGCGCCGGTGGTCAGCACGGCGGCGCCGAAGGGGTGTGTGGTGCCGCCGATCCGCAGGTTGACCTCGCACAGCAGCGCCGCGTATCCGGCGTCGGTCTCCAGCGCGAAGAAGTCCATGCCGAACAGTCCCACCACGCCCCGCTCCGCCATCACCCGGGCGATCCGCTCGGCCGACGCGCCCACCTCGGCCCGGTACTCCGGCGCCGCGGGGAACGTACAGCCCTGGTAGACGTCCTGGTTGGCGCCGCCGAGCACCTGGTCGTGGGTGGCCACGACGCTGTACCGGCCGCCGGGCGTGATGCGGGCCAGCGCGCTGGGATAGTGCAGCGGGCGGTGCTCGATGAACTCCTCCACGACCGCGCCGCGTTCGCGGATCTTCGCGGTGAAGCTCTTCCAGGTCTCGCCGTACGCGGAGAAGCTCGTCCCAGGCAGATCGCCCTTGGGCACGATGGCGTTGCCGAGCCCCGAGTAGCCGTCGTTCAGCTTGACCATCACCCGCTGGCCGGGCAGGGCCTCGATCGCGTCCTCGATCTCGGCCAGGGAGTGCAGATCTCCGAACCCGCGGGCCATCGGCACGCCGGCCTCCTGGCCGATCTCGCGGGAGCCGCTCTTGGAGCCGTAATAGGCGAGCGACGTGGCCGGGCCGTACACGGGAATGCCCAGCAGCGCGGCGAACTCCTCCTCCAGCTCGCTCAGCACGAACGGCACCATCCACGCGTCGCCGTCGATCGCCGCACGCACCTGCTCGACCATCTCGGGCCGCGAGAGCAGGGTCCTGGTCAGCGGCTGCGAGTGCGGGTCGTCGAGAGTGATCAGCCGCAGCCGTTTGGCGGCGTCATCCGGGTCTGGCAGGAAGCTGAAATAGTAGGCGATGATGTCCGGATCGATGGGCGCGGAGGAGAGGTAGATCACTTTGACGCCGGGCTCGCGGAGGGTGAGGAGGAGGAAGAGCAGGCGCTCCTCGTAACACCTCGCACCGGTGATGCGGCGCAGCTCGTCCTGCGGAAGAGAGAGCGAGGGTACGACCACCAGGGTCCCCTCGCTCGGCTCGAAGATGCTCAACCCGGCATACTTCTCCCCGAACGGGATTTTAGTGATCATATTGCGAGTGAAACACGCATTCTACGCGAAAGCATCCATCGTCGGAGTGTCATGACCATGACGGGAGGTGACAGGATTGGAAAGCGCAGACCACGTTTGGAAGTCGTGTCCACGGGTCACCATCTAATGATCCCTTGTGACTATTTTCCGGGTCATCCGCGCGCTCACTCAGGGTGACGACCTGCGGTTACGGGCATGCAGCCGCCCGGCTTTCGGGGTTTCTGTCGGCGCGAAGCCACACGCAAGAGATAAAGTTGGAACATCGCCTTCGGGTTCATGGCCGACCGCCGTGTTTCCGCAGTGGGTTGTCCTCAGGAGGGGATCACAACCCCGTGCTGACGATCTCTGGCACCGAAACCTGTGGGTGCGGCATTTTCGCCCGCCGGCTGCTCTGACCGGACAGTCGGCCGCAGCGAGGCCAAAGGACTATTTACGGCGCTATAAGCCGTGTGACTTCGGGTGGTTGACGATCACATGGCAATTGGACAGGACGGTGAACTCATGCGGGGACGTGAGCTTCGGGGGGAACTCGACGCGTTCCTGACGGAGACCGATCAGGAGTTGGTGGCATTCCGCCGCGACTTGCACATGCATCCTGAGCTGGCCTTCGCTGAATATCGCACGACTCAGCGCATCGCCGAGCGGCTCACCGCCGCCGGTCTGGTGCCGTCGGTGCTGCCACGCGGCACCGGCCTGATCTGCGACGTGGGCAGCGGAGACGGCCCCACGGTCGCGCTGCGCGC
This sequence comes from Nonomuraea sp. CA-143628, assembly GCF_050942315.1. Lineage (NCBI taxonomy): Bacteria > Bacillati > Actinomycetota > Actinomycetes > Streptosporangiales > Streptosporangiaceae > Nonomuraea > Nonomuraea sp. CA-143628. Next base: position 11,999,495 of record NZ_CP192072.1, on the reverse strand, counting down.
CGACATCGACGCGCTGCCGCTGCACGACGAGAAGGACGTGCCCTACCGCTCGACCGTCCCGGGCGCCTGCCACGCGTGCGGCCACGACGTGCACACCACGATTCTGCTCGGCACCTCGATCTTCCTCGCCCAGCAGGCCGCCGCGGGCCTGCTGCCCGGCCGGGTCCGCCTGATCTTCCAGCCCGCCGAGGAGCTGCCCGGCGGCGCGCTCGAGGTCATGGCGCACGGCGGCATCAGCGGCGTGGAGCGCATCTTCGGCCTCCACTGCGACCCGCGCGTCGACCTCGGCCACGTCGGGCTCAAGCCCGGCCCGATCACCTCCGCCTGCGACAAGCTGGCCATCAGGGTGTCGGGTCCCGGCGGCCACACGGCCCGCCCGCACCTCACCGCCGACCTGGTCTTCGCCCTCGCCAAGATCCTCACCGAGCTGCCCGCCGCGCTCTCGCGCCGGGTGGACCCGCGCTCCTCGCTCAGCCTGGTCTGGGGCAAGGTCCAGGCGGGTTCCGCGGCCAACGCGATCCCTGACGACGGCGTGGCCGAGGGGACCGTGCGCTGCCTCGACGAGAACGCCTGGCACGCGGCCCCCGACCTGATCAAGTCGCTGCTGGAGTCGGTCGCCGGCGCTTACGGGATCGACGCGACGATGGAATACACGCGCGGGGTGCCGCCCGTGGTCAACGACGAGATGAGCGTCGACATGCTGGCGGAGGCGGTCGAGCGGGCGCTGGGGCCGGGCGCGGTGGTGCCCACGCAGCAGTCGCTCGGCGGCGAGGACTTCGCCTGGTACCTCGAGTCGATCCCGGGGGCGCTGGCCCGGCTCGGCACGCGCTCGCCGGGTGGCGTGACGTACGACATCCACCAGGGGACCTTCGACATCGACGAGGCGGCGATCGGCATGGGCGTCCGACTCATGGCCGCCACCGCCCTCACTGCTCTTTGGGAGCCGGTTGTCGACTCTGTTCTCGCCTGATTTTTTTCTTTTACGGCAAGCATGGGCCAGCCCCACCCTTCTGGGCGGGGCTGGCGTCTGTCCAGGGAAACGCTCCTCCGGTTTACGGGGTTGAGCACCGTGACGTGCGCATTCTTGACCCCGGCCGCCCTATGGCCTGACCACCGGCAGGATCAAGGAGGACTTGGCCGGGTTGACAGTGAATTTCGAGCCTTCCGGATAGCGGAGCGTGTAGTCCCGGTCCGTTGACGTGATGATCAGGCCGATCTTGTGGCCCTGGTCGAACCGGTAGTCCTTTGGCTGGAAGTCCCAGGTGAACGTGTATTCCTGGGACGGTTTGACGGTCTCTGTCCGTGCCGGGTCGTGGCGGTTCCTGATGTCCAGCCAGCCTCTTGAGACGATCTTGTAGGGCGTCGTCGCCGTGCCCAGCCTGCGCAATGCCGTGCAGCCCGTGTCGCCTGGGACGCCTTCGCCGTAGCAGAGGGTTTCGCCTGTTGGGACCAGGGTGCCGTCCGCTCTGGTGCCCGTGCCGTAGTCGACCAGCAGGGCCGTCAAATACGGCGAGGAGCCGCCATCGCGGGCCGCGCGGAGTGAGATCGTCGGGGTTCCGGAGATCCGGACGGCGGCCGGCAGCTCCGGCGTCAGGTAGGCCAGGCGGTTGGGATCCGCGGCCGGGGCCGCCTCCACCAGTTGTTCGGCGGTGCGGGTCTTCTGGTCGACGAAGGACTCGCGGGCCGCGTACTGCGGGAAGACGTTCAGCTTCGAGCCGGAGCCGAGGTGCAGGGCCACTGGCTTGGTGGCCGGAAGTGGCCACGATGCGTGAGTGCCCCACTCGCCGGGGGCGATTTCGACGTCCGCCTGCGGCTCACGCATGATGCCGCTGTCGATGCCGTACAGCCAGTAGTCGAACCAGCCGTGCAGTTGCCGCAGCCATTCGACGGTGCGCAGGTTGAAGGGGTTCATGTGGGTGCCCTGGTGCAGCCAGATCTTGCGCGGCACGTGGCGCTTGGACAGGGCGTACCACCACTGGGCGAACTGCTTGGTCTTGACGTTCCAGTCGTTGAGGCCGTGCACGACGAAGACGCTGGCCTTCACCTTGTCGACGTCGTTGAGGTAGTTGCGGGCGTTCCAGAAGCGGCTGTAGTCGCCGCTCACCCGGTCCTGCGTCGCCGTCAGGTAGTCCATGACGGGGCCGCACACCTTCTGCCCGTCGGCGCGGGTGAGCACGTACTTGGCCAGCACGTCCGCGTCCTCGCCCTGGAAGCCGCCCGCCGCCAGCACGCCGCCGTTGGCCCGGTAGTAGTCGTACCAGGAGGAGATCGCGGCGATGGGCACGATCGTCTTCAGTCCCTTGACGCCCGTCGAGGCGACCGCGTTGGGCAGGGTGCCGTTGTAGGAGACGCCGATCATGCCCACGTTCCCGGTCGACCAGGTGGCCGAGACGGGCGCGCCCTCCGGGGTGAACCCCTTCGCGCGGCCGTTCAGCCAATCGATCGCGGCCTTCGGGCCGGCCGTCTCGTTGCGGTCTCCAGTGGAGGGACAGCCGGTGGCGCGGCCGCTGCCCAGGTTCTCCACCAGTGCGATCGCGTAGCCGCGGGGCAGGAAGTAGTTGTCGTAGTAGCCGTCGAACGGCTCGGCCGCCAGCTTGTTCGCGAAGGAGCGCAGGGTCGGCAGCGGGTTGCCGTTCTCGTCGACGTCCACCACGTGGTTCGGCACGTCGTTGCCGCCCGCGTAGTAGGGGCTGGCCTCCATGATGACCGGGACCTTCAGGCCCTCGTCGGTCTCCTTCGGGCGCAGGATGTCCACGGCGACGCGGTCCGGCAGGCCGTCGCTGTCGCTGTCGGTCCCCGCGACCTCGACGTACACCGTCTGCTTGACGGCGTCGGCGCGGGAGAAGACGGGCTGGGTGGCGTTGTTCTCGATCTTGATGGCTGGGACAGCCGGTGTATCCGCTGAGGCGGGCGCCGCGCCCATGGCCGCGATGAGGATCGCGGCCATGGGCATGATCATGGCCTTCCAAGGATGCATGTAGGGCTCCAGGATGAAAATCCACCGTTGATCAGGAATCTCTGCCATGATCGACCTGACGGCAAGGGCCCCCCGGTGTCCAAAGTTGGGTAAAGCTTCCCGAGCCGGTCTTCGGACCGCATCCGCAGATTCAGGTCACGGACACGAGTGATGTCGATAACGGAGCGGTTGCGACCCTGTGTGCCGGTTTTGTCCGCCCTGGTCAACCAACTATCTTCCGTGCAGGGTTGCCGTACATTTCTTCGCGCCTGCGACGAAGTTTGACGGCGGGGAAATGGAAAGGAGTCGCCTTGCTCAGCAAGCGATTCGGCAGGATGGCGGCCGGCTCGATAGCGGGCGCCATGCTCATGGCGGCCGCGGCCTGTGGCGGCAGCGGCGGCACGGGAGGCGACGCCACGTCCAGCGCGGCGCCGACCTCCGGATCCAGCAGTGAGGCGCCGAAGTCCGGCGCGCTCAAGGTCGGCCTCGCTTTCGACGTCGGCGGCCGTGGCGACAAGTCCTTCAATGACGCCGCCTACGCGGGCCTGGAGAAGGCCAAGACAGAGCTCAAGGCCGACATCAAGGAGCTGAGCCCGGCGGCCGACGGCTCCAACCGCGGCGAGCTGCTCCGCCAGCTGGCCGACGCGGGCTACAACCCGATCATCGGTGTCGGCTTCGCCTACGGCGACGACATCAAGAAGACGGCCGAGGAATACCCGGAGATCCAGTTCGCGGTCGTCGACTCCGCCTCGAACGCGGCCAACGTCACCGGCCTGCTGTTCGCCGAGGAGCAGGGCTCTTACCTGGCGGGCGTCGCCGCGGCGACCAAGGCCAAGAGCGGCCACGTCGGCTTCGTCGGCGGTGTCGAGAACGACCTGATCAAGAAGTTCCAGGCGGGCTTCGAGGCCGGTGTGAAGTCGGTCAAGAAGGACGCCAAGATCGACATCAAGTACCTCAGCCCCGACGGTGACTTCAGCGGCTTCAAGGCTCCCGACAAGGGCAAGGTCGCGGCCGAGAAGATGTACCAGGACGGCGCGGAGATCGTCTACCACGCCGCCGGCGACTCGGGCCTGGGCGTGTTCCAGGCGGCGGCCGCGGCCAAGAAGAAGGCCATCGGCGTCGACTCCGACCAGCGCCAGACGGTCAAGGAGACCGATCTGCAGTCGGTCATCATGACCTCGATGCTCAAGCGCGTGGACGTCGGCGTGTTCGAGTTCGTCAAGGCGTTCCAGGGTGGCGCCAAGGGTGGCAGCAACACCATCTACGACCTCAAGGTCGACGGCGTGGGCCTGGCCACCACCGGTGGCGAGATCGACGACATCCAGGACAAGCTCGATGCTGCCAAGCAGGACATCATCGACGGCAAAATCACGGTTCCGTCCAAGCCGTAATTGAGGTAGGAACGTTGACCGAGGGCCCGGAGTCCAGACCGACCCCGGGCCTTCGGCCTATCCGCTCTTGGAGACACCAGTGAGCGGAGCGATTGAGGAGCGGTGAGCGATCTGTGAACGCCGACACCCTCGCCGCGGTGCAACCCGCCGTCGAGCTGGAGGGCATCACCAAACGCTTCCCCGGCGTCGTCGCCAACCATGACATCCGCATCACCGTCGAACCCGGCACGGTGCACGCGATCGTGGGGGAGAACGGCGCGGGCAAGTCCACCCTGATGAAGATCCTGTACGGCATGCAGAAGCCGGACGAGGGCACGATCAAGGTGAACGGTGTGGAAGTGGCCTTCCGCACACCGAGCGACGCCATCAACGCGGGCATCGGCATGGTCCACCAGCACTTCATGCTGGCCGACAACTTCACCGTGCTGGAGAACATCGTCCTCGGCGCCGAGCCGAAGAAGGGCGGCCGGCTCGACTCCGCCGGGGCCCGCGCGCGCATCACCGAACTGGCGACCAGCCATGGCCTGCGGGTGGACCCCGACCGGCTGGTGGAGGACCTCGGCGTCGGTGACCGGCAGCGAGTGGAGATCCTCAAGGTCCTCTACCGTGGCGCGCGCATCCTGATCCTCGACGAGCCGACCGCGGTGCTCGTACCCCAGGAGGTCGACGAGCTCTTCGACAACCTGCGCGAGCTCAAGGCCGAGGGTCTGACGGTCATCTTCATCTCCCACAAGCTCGACGAGGTGCTCAGCATCGCCGACGCGATCACCGTGATCCGGCGCGGCACCACGGTCGCCAGCGTCGACCCCGGCGAGGTCACCGCGCGGCAGCTGGCCGAGCTCATGGTCGGCAGCGAACTGCCCACGCCCGAGACGCGCGAGTCCACGGTGACCGACGAGACGGCGCTGAAGGTGTCCGGCCTGACCATGGAGGCCGACGGCTTCCGCCCGGTGCCCAAGGGCACCTCGATCCCCCTGTACGTGCAGAAACTAAGAGAGGAGGGCCGCCGGCTGCTCCTCGACGACGTGTCGTTCGAGATCCACAAGGGCGAGATCCTGGGCATCGCCGGGGTCGAGGGCAACGGCCAGTCCGAGCTGATCGAGGCCATCATGGGCATGCGGCCCGTGCACGGCGACATCTCGCTCGACGGCGCCGACATCAGCACCTGGTCCACCCTCAAACGCCGCGAGTCGGGCATCGGCTACATCCCTGAAGATCGCCACCGCCAGGGTCTGCTGCTGGAGGCCTCGCTCTGGGAGAACCGGGTGCTCGGCCACCAGACCAGGCCGCCCGCGCGCAAGGGCATCTGGGTCAACCGGCGCTCGTCCAGAGCCGACACCGAACGCATCGTCAAGGACTACGACGTCCGCACCCCGAGCGTCGACACGCTGGCGCTGGCCCTGTCGGGCGGCAACCAGCAGAAGCTGATCGTCGGGCGTGAGATGAGCGGCGAGCCGAAGTTCCTCATCGCCGCCCACCCCACCCGCGGCGTCGACGTGGGCGCGCAGGCCGCGATCTGGGACCACCTGCGTAACGCCAGGGCGGCGGGCCTGGCCGTACTCCTGATCTCGGCCGACCTCGACGAGCTCATCGGCCTGTCCGACACGCTGCGGGTGATCTACGGCGGGCGGCTCGTCGCCCGCCTCGACCCGTCCGACGTCACCCCCGAGCGGTTGGGCGGCTACATGACCGGCGCCATCACCAGTACTGAGGAGACGTGATGCCCGCCGGGCTCTACCGGGCGCTACTGACCGTCGCCGGCGCCATCGCCGCCATCATCCTGGCGATCCTGATCTCCAGCGTCGCGATCATCGCGGCGGGGGCCAGCCCCGAGGCCGCGTTCGCCGCCTTCTTCGACTTCGGCGAGACCGAGCGGGCGGTGGTCAACGGCATCACGACCATGCTCAACCGGGCCGTGCCGCTGTACATCGCGGGCCTGGCCGTGGCCGTCGGCTTCCGCATGAACCTCTTCAACATCGGCGTCGAGGGCCAATATCGCATCGCGGCCATCTGCGCCGCGTACGTCGGCTCCACGTTCGTGGCGCCCGCCTGGATCCAGATCCCGGTGATCATCGTGGTGGCGATGGTCGTGGGCGGCTTCTACGCGCTGATCCCCGCCGTGATGAAGGTGACGAGGGGGGTGAACGAGGTCATCTCCACGATCATGCTGAACTACATCGCGATCAACCTGGCCGCCTTCCTCGTCCGCGGTCCCTTCACGGGGGAGCGCGCCAAGGGCGTGCTCACTACTACGACGCCCGCGCTGCCCGAGTCGGCCTGGTTCCCCAACCTCAACGTCCTGTTCGAGATGTTCGGGCTGCCGGCGCCTCGTGGCGGCGGTCTCTGGGGCTTCCTCCTGGTGGCCGTCCTGCTGGGCATCGGGCTCTGGGTGTTGCTGGAGCGGACCCGGTTCGGCTTCGAGGTCAAGGCCAGCGGCCTCAACGCCTCGGCCGCGCTGGCCTCCGGCGTCAGCCCGAAGAAGATGGTCATCTCCGCGATGGTGCTCTCCGGCGCGATCGCCGGGCTGATCGGCATGCCGGAGATCCTCGGCGACAAGCACTCCTTCGGCTCCAACTTCACTCCGGGCCTGGGCTTCCTGGGCATCGCCGTGGCGCTGCTCGGCCGGAACAAACCCGGTGGCATCGCCATCGCGGCGCTGCTGTTCGGCTTCCTGGACCATGCGCAGGGCCCGCTGCAGTTCGCCAACGTGCCGCCCTCGGTCATCATGATCATGCAGGGCACGATCGTGCTGCTGGTGGTCATCGCCAACGAGATCACCAGCAGGATCGCGCTGCGGCGCGAGGAACGGCGGGCCGCTCAGCAGCTCGGCAGGAACACTCCCGTTGAGGTGACAGCATGACGAAGGTCAGCCGATACCACTTGGCGCTCATCGGCGTGGCCGTGCTCATCCTGGTCATGTCGCTGGTCCGCGTCGTCTCCGGGCAGGACGACATCACCTCGTCCGGCACGTTCAACGCCGCCCTGATGCTGTCGGTGCCGATCGGCCTGGCCGGGCTCGGCGGCCTGTGGGCCGAGCGGGCGGGCGTGGTCAACATCGGCCTCGAAGGCATGATGGTGCTCGGCACCTGGTTCGCCGGCTGGGCCGGATACCAGTGGGGCTTCATGGCCGCGCTGGTCGCCGGGCTGATCGCCGGCGCGCTCGGCGGGCTGATCCACGCGGTCGCGACCGTCACGTTCGGCGTCGACCACATCATCAGCGGCGTCGCCATCAACCTGCTCGGTCCCGGCATCACCCGCTTCCTGTCCGAGGTCCTCTACGGGGAGGGCACTCGCGCGGCCGCGGCGGGCGCGGGCATCACCACCTCGCCGGCCATGTCGTCGGAGGCGCCCGAGCCCAGCCTGCCGCTGTTCTCGGCGGGTCCCGACTGGCTCGGCAGCCTGGAGCGCACCCACTGGTTCCTGATCTCCGACGTCGCGGGCATCCTGCGCGGGCTCACCCATGAGGTGAACGTGCTGGTCATCCTGGCCGTGCTGCTGCTCCCGCTGACGTTCTTCGTGCTCTGGCACACGGCGTTCGGCGTGCGGCTGCGTTCGGCGGGCGAGAACCCGTGGGCGGCCGAGTCGCTGGGCGTGAACGTCTACCTCATCAAGTACGTGGCCGTCGTCATCTCCGGCGCGTTCGCCGGGCTCGGCGGCGTGTTCCTGGTCTTCATCTCCACCAAGTACGTCGAGGGCCAGACGGCGGGCCGCGGGTTCATCGGCCTGGCCGCCATGATCTTCGGCAACTGGCGGCCCGGCGGGCTGGCCGCGGGCGCCTCGCTGTTCGGCTACGCCAGCGGCCTGCAGCTGCGCAGCTCCGGGGCCGTGACGGCGTTCTTCCTGTTCGGCGCCATCCTGCTGCTCATCTACATCGGCACCAAGGTGCGCGCGCTGCTGTCGTCCGGCCAGCCGGCGGAGATGGTCACCAGGGGCGCCAGGGAGTACAACCTGATCGCGGCGGCCGCCGCGGGCACGATCGTACTGATCTGGCTGTATCTGACCGTCGACAAGTTGCCGAACGAATTCGTCTTCATCACACCACACGTGCTCACGCTGCTCGTGCTCCTGGTGGCTTCGCAGCGACTGCGGATGCCCAAGGCCGACGGCGTGCGCTATCGCCGGGGGGAACAGCATTGAACGTCGACTGGGACGGCCTGCGCACGGAGGCCGTCGAGGCCATGCACAACGCGTACGCGCCCTACTCCAAGTTCCCCGTCGGCGCGGCGGCGCTCGTTGACGACGGCCGCGTCATCACCGGCTGCAACGTCGAGAACGCCTCCTACGGCCTGGGCCTGTGCGCCGAGTGCGGCCTGGTCTCGGCGCTGCACTCCTCGGGCGGCGGCCGGCTGGTGGCCTTCACCTGCGTGGACGGTCACGGTGAGCTGCTGATGCCGTGCGGGCGCTGCCGGCAGCTGCTCTTCGAGTTCGGCGGCGAGGAACTGCTGGTCGAGACCGTGGACGGGCCGAAGCGGATGGCCGAGATCCTGCCCTACGCCTTCGGCCCCGACGACCTGTCGAGGTCCGCCTGATGTCGATGGACGTCATCGAGGTCATCGTCGCCAAGCGGGACGGTGGCGAGCTGGCGGCCGCCCAGATCGACTGGGTGATCGACGCCTACACCCGCGGCGAGGTCGCCGACGAGCAGATGTCCGCGCTGGCCATGGCCATCCTGCTGAACGGCATGAACCGGCGCGAGATCGCCGGCTGGACGCAGGCGATGATCCGCTCGGGCGAGCGGATGGACTGGTCCGCGCTGGACCGGCCCACCGCCGACAAGCACTCCACCGGCGGCGTCGGCGACAAGATCACGCTGCCGCTCGCCCCGCTGGTGGCCGCGTGCGGCGCCTATGTCCCGCAGCTGTCGGGCCGCGGCCTTGGCCACACGGGCGGCACGCTGGACAAACTGGAGTCGATCCCCGGCTGGCGGGCCTCGCTGTCCAACGACGAGATGCTCTCGGTGCTGCGCTCGGCGGGCGCGGTCGTCTGCGCCGCCGGCTCGGGCCTGGCCCCCGCCGACAAGAAGCTGTACGCCCTGCGCGACGTCACCGGCACGGTCGAGTCGATCCCGCTCATCGCGTCGTCGATCATGTCGAAGAAGATCGCCGAGGGCACCGGGTCGCTGGTGCTCGACGTCAAGGTGGGCTCGGGCGCGTTCATGAAGACGCCGGAGCGGGCCCGCGAGCTGGCCGAGACGATGGTCGCGCTGGGCACCGACGCGGGCGTGCGCACGGTCGCCCTGCTCACCGCCATGGACCGCCCCCTGGGACGCGCTGTGGGCAACGCCCTGGAGGTCGAGGAGTCGGTCGAGGTCCTGGCGGGCGGCGGGCCGCCGGACGTCGTGGAGCTGACCGTACGGCTGGCGCGGGAGATGCTGGAGGCGGCCGGGATCTCCGGCCCTGACCCGGAGCGGGCGCTGGCGGACGGCTCGGCCATGGACGCCTGGCGCCGGATGATCACCGCCCAGGGCGGCGACCCGGACGCGATCCTGCCCAGGGCGGCCGAGACCATGGTCGTCGAGGCGCCTGCCTCGGGGGTCCTGTCACGCCTGGACGCCTATGCCGTCGGGCTGGCGGCCTGGCGGTTGGGGGCGGGGCGGGCTCGTAAGGAGGATCCGGTGTCGTTCGGGGCGGGCATCGTGCTGCATGCCAAGCCGGGTGACCTCGTACGTGAGGGGCAGCCGCTGATGACACTGCACGCGGACGAGACGGGTCGCTTCGAGCGGGCCCTGGCGGCGCTGCAAGGAGGCTACGAGGTCGGGGCGGGGAGCGCCGAGGTGCTGCCTCTGGTGCTGGACCGGATCACGGCCTAGCACACAGGCGTCAGCGAGCTTTCAGCGTACGAGCACAGGGGCTCTAGCGTACGAGCACGGGTGCGTCGGCGAAGATGTCGGCGAGGACGGCGCGCTGCGTCGGCAGGGCCTCCTTGTGGCGCGCTCTCCCCGCCTCGGTGATGCAGACGAAGACGCCACGGCGGTCCTGGTCGCACACCCCGCGCGAGACCAGCTGAGACTTCTCCAGCCGCGCCACGACCCTGGACAGCGCGCTCTGGCTCAGGTGAACCTCGTCACAGAGCTCCTGGATCCGGAGCTTCTTGTCGTGATGGACGATCCGGTCCAGCACCTCGAACTCGCTCGGCCCCAGGCCGTGCTTGTCACCCAGCTCGCGTTCCAGCGAGCACATCGCCTTGGCGTGCTTCGCCAGGACGTAGTGCCAGGTCCCGACCACGAACTCCTCGTCCATGTCGCGGAGGTTACCACTTCGCTAAAACTGATGCAACGGAATTAAATGCGTTTGCATTAGATGCGGATGCATGTAGTGTACTGACCCATGTCCTCTCACTCATCCCGTTGGGGCGCGCTCGCCGTGCTCTGTGCAGTGATCTTCCTTGACGCCCTTGACGTGTCGATGGTCGGCGTGGCGCTGCCCGCCATCCAGCACGACCTGGGCCTTTCTACCTCTTCTCTGCAGTGGGTTGTCAGCGGCTACGTGCTCGGTTATGGCGGTCTTCTGTTGCTGGGCGGCAGGACCGCCGACTTGCTCGGGCGACGCAGGGTGTTCCTGGTCGCGCTGGGTGTCTTCGCCGTGGCGTCGTTGCTCGGTGGTCTGGTGGACGACGGCGCTCTGCTGATCGCGGCCAGGTTCATCAAGGGGGTGGGGGCGGCCTTCACCGCGCCGGCCGCTCTTTCGATCATCACCACCACGTTTCCCGAGGGGCCTGAGCGCAACAAGGCGCTCAGCATCTTCACCGCGTGTGGCGCCAGTGGTTACTCGCTCGGGCTGGTGCTCTCCGGTCTGCTGACCGAGATCGGCTGGCGGTGGACGCTGCTGATGCCGGTTCCGGTCGCGATCATCGCGCTGGTCGCCGCGCTCAGGGTGCTGCCGCGCGGCGAGGAGGAGCGGGCCGAAGGCGGCCACGACCTGATCGGCGCCGTGCTGATCACCGCCTCGATGCTGCTGCTCGTCTTCACCGTCGTCCAGGCGCCCGAGGCCGGCTGGACCTCACTGCGCACGATCGGCTCGCTGGTCGCCGTCGCCGCGCTGCTCGGCCTGTTCGTCTTCGCCGAACTGCGGATGAGGCACCCGCTGGTCCGGCTGGGCATCCTGCGCTCCGGCTCGCTCGTCCGGGCGAACCTGGGGCTGCTCATCCTGATGGGCTCCTACGTGGCCTTCCAGTTCGTGGCCATGCAGTACTTCCAGAACCTGCTCGGCTGGTCGGCCCTGGGCACCGCGCTGGCGTTCCTGCCCGCCGGGGTGCTCGTCGCGATCACCTCGACCAAGATGGGCGACTTCGCCGACAGGTTCGGCACCACCAAGCTGACCATCATCGGCGCGGCCGCGCTGGCCGGTGGCTACGCGATGTTCCTGGGCATCGACGAGCACCCCAGCCTGGGCGGTCTGGTCATTCCGGGCATGCTGCTGCTGGGGATCGCGTTCGCGCTGTCTTTCGCGCCGCTGAACATCCAGGCCACGAACGGCGTGGACGACGACGAGCAGGGGCTGGCCTCCGGGCTGCTCAACACCTCCGGCCAGGTGGGCGGCGCGATCGTGCTCGCCGTGGTCTCGGCGGTGCTGACCTCGAACGGCACCACCCTGTCGATCGAGTCGCTTCGCTCGGCCATCGTGGTGTCGCTGGTGCTGGCGCTGGTCGGGGTGGCGATCTCGGCCACCGGGCTGCGGGTACGCAAGCCGGTGGCGGCCCCGCAGGAAGAGGCGAAGGTGTACGAGACGGTCTGACCCAGACATCTCGTTGGCAGGGCCCCGCGCGGTTCGCGTACCGCGCGGGGCCTTCTTCGTGCGCCCCACGTGTCGTCTATGAGTGGCCCACGTTCGTGCCACTCGCGCGCCGCGCCGCTTGTGATCCTCTGAACTGGGGAATCAACCTGCTATGCGCCCGTCACCCGGGCTCGGGCATCCGTCGCGACGCCGCCCGGCCTACGCCGCTCTCGCCTGTCTCGTCGTACTGACCGCGTGCGGTACGACCCCGCCAGGAGGCGCTGGGAGCACCGCGACCACGAGCGCGTCAGCCGAGCCCACCGCCCCACCCAGGGTCGCCACCCCATCAACGTCACGTGGTCGGACGTCCACGTCCACCTCCACCTCCTCGTCCTCCTCCTCGATCTCCGTCGACACGGGCACGCGGAAGGCGGCGCCGACGAGCATGGTCGAGGTGGACGTACAGCACAACATCGGCGACCCGGCGGTCGTGCAGGGCGTCCGCTACGCCACCCACGACACCTACGACCGCGTGGTGATCGACCTCAAGGGCTCCATGCCCGGCTACAACGTCAAATGGGTGGACAAACTTCTGCAGGACGGCTCAGGCGACGACTTCAACCTCCACGGCGGCGCGTACCTCCAGCTCATCCTCGCCCCCGCCGACGCCCACGACGCCAAGGGCAGGCCCACCTGGAAGGGCGGGCCCATCTTCCCGGCCAACCTCGGCAACGTGACGCATGTGGTCAAGACCGGCGACTTCGAGGGCCGCGTCGGCGTCGGCCTGGTGCTCAACCATCAGGCGGCGTTCGAGCTGAAGGAGCAGTCCGATCCCGATCGGCTCGTCATCGACGTGGCACACTGACCTGATGGTCAGGAAGATCGAAGCGGCTACCCGCATCCCGGTGCCCGGCGGCAAGCTCATCGACGAGCACGTAGGCCGCGTCAACAGCGGCGACGAGGCGATCTCCATCGCCCACATGGTCGCCCCGCCCGGCTGGGACGAGCCCGCACAGACGCCCTCGTTCACCGAATACACCGTCGTCCTGCGCGGCACGCTCCTGGTGGAACACGCGGGCGGCACGACCGAGGTCACGGCGGGCCAGTCCATCGTCACGGACCCGGGCGAGAAGATCCGCTACAGCACCGGCCCGGACGGCGCCGAGTACATCGCCGTCTGCCTTCCCGCCTTCTCCCCGGACATGGCCAACCGCGCCGAGGCTTAACACTTTTTGTATTCCAATGCGCTTGAAGTTAACAGGCGTAGAGGCTATCTTTGTCATGCAGCGAAGGACGCTTCGAGGCACTCTGGCCCGGGATCGGCCTAGAAAAGGCCGTGCCCCGGGCGGCATGCAGAGCAGAGGCGGACCCGGGGCTTACGCGTTCAGTGTATCCCAAGGTGCCGCTTGTCGACAGTCGATGCCTCTGGAGGTGCTGGTCGTGTCCCCTGATCTGCCTGAGTGGGCAGGGCGGATGTTCTCCGCGCCACGCATCGCCCCGTATCTGAACGCCTCCCAGGGGAACGGCGTGTCCGCGTGGAGTCTGTATCGCTGGAACGTCGAGGTGTCAGCGGCGTTCTACAGTCCGCTCCACTGCCTGGAGATCTGCTTGCGCAACGCTGAGCACGATCGCCTGGGCGCTCGTTATGGTCGTCCCGACTGGTGGCAGGTCGCTCCGTTGGACAAGCATGACGCGCGCAGGATCGAAAAGGCAAAAGACGACCTGAGCCGCAAGGGTGTCCAGCGGCCGACGGCTGACGACATCGTGGCCGAATTGCCTTTCGGCTTCTGGGTGTCGCTGCTCAACCGTGCATATGACCGGCCCTTCTGGGTGCCGGCTCTGCACCGCGCCTTCCCGCGCTATTCGGGTACCAGGGCGGCGCTGCGCGACAACCTGCAGGCCATGGTGTTGCTCCGTAACCGGATCATGCATCACGAGCCCATTCATCACCGCCATTTGGCTGCTGATCACGCTAAGATCCATCGCTTGCTCGACTATCTGGAGCCCAGAGTAGGTGCGTGGTTGCGAGGCGTGGACAGTGTTCCGGACGTGCTCGCACGGCGGCCGGAGGGCGGAACTCGGTGAGTGCTCCCGACGGTTATCTCTCCAGGTCGGAAATCGCCCGGCTGGCACGGGTTCGCCGTCCTGCTGTGAGTAACTGGGAACGCCGCCACGAGAGCTATCCCCAGCCCGTACGAGTCGGCGGAGAGGATTTCTTCGCGAGCTCCGCCATCATGGAGTGGCTCGACCAACGCGTGGTCCCGCGCAACGCGCTCCTGCGCGGTGAACGGGCGGGCACCACTTATGGTGAGCGTTTTCGCAGGAACCTTTCCGCATCGAGCGGTGACGAGTCGCCCGCCGTGCCGACGACACCTCGCCCGGATTCCGTACCGGACGCCGGGGAAGTGTTGTGGAAGACATTCGACCGGTTGCGAGGCGTGCAGGATGTGGCCGGCTACCGGAACCTGGTGCTCAGCCTGATCTATCTAAGGGCGCGGGACGATGAAGGCTGGTCAGCAGTGACGAAAGGCCTTGTCGGCGAGATCGATTGGGCCCACGCCGCCATGGACCGATTCCTACCGGAGCTTGGCAGCGTCCCCGCCCTTTCCCATGTCCGCAGCCGGGAACTCACAGCTCTCGTCGAGTCAGCCGACCAGGCGGTTCGAGCCTTTGGCGGTGCTGAAGCCTTCCGCATCCTGCTGGCCTGGTTCGCCGGGCTGGAAGGAATTCGAGGTGGCGAGTTCTACACGCCCGATTCCGTGGCGCGCGCCCTGGTCGAGGCCCTTGCCCCGGATGCCTCGGCGGACATCTACGATCCTTCCTGTGGAACCGGCGACATACTTCGCGTGGCGGCGGCTCACCTATGGAGAACGAGCGGCCGGCAGAACTTCTCAATGCGTGGTGACACGCTGACCGCGGAGGCACGGGCACTCGCCCGTATGAATATGACTCTGCACGGGATCGATGCACAAGTCGAGACCCAGCCCATTCAGGTGCTGTGCGATGAGATTCCGCCTCGTGAGCGATATAGCTACGTCATCGCTAACCCTCCATTCAACATGAGTGACTGGTGCGACAACGATCCGGCGGACCACAAGGGCTGGAGCTATGGGCCGCCTCCCCCGAGTAACGCGAACTTCGCCTGGCTCCAGCACGTGCTCGACCATCTGGCTCCGGGGGGCAGGGCCGCGGTTCTCATGCCGAACAGCGCGGCCTTCTCGGAAAACCCGCGTGAGCGGGCGATACGCGAAGCGCTGGTAAAAGACGGTTGCGTCGAAGCACTGGTGGCCCTGCCGTCCAAGCTCTTCTACACCACGACCATCGGCGTCACCATGTGGCTGCTGGCCCACCCGGACAGGCCGCGGCCGGAAATCCTCTTCGTCGACGCCTCGGAAATGGGTCACCCGGTCGCCCGCAATCGCCGCACACTTTCCGAAGCTGATCACAAAGCACTCAACGATGTTCTCTCTGCCTGGCGCGCGGGCGGCTTGCCCACCGCGCTGACCCCGCTGGCCGCGGCGGTGCCTTTTAGCGAGGTGCGCGAGCAGAAATTCAACCTCAACCCCAGAAGGTACGTGGGCCCGGCGCCGGTCGATGCGCCATGGGGCGGTCAAACCATTCAAGCGCTACGCCGGCGCCTGGACCGTCTACACGCGCAGGCTTCGGCGGCGGACGCCAACGCCGACCAGGAACTCGAGAGGCTCATATGGCCAGATCTCTGATCGGTGAACTCCCCGCAGGCTGGACGCAGGTCGAACTCGGCGAACTCGGCGAACTCAGGGCGGGGGCGACTACTCCCGCGGATTCCGATGGCCCAGTGGCGGTGGTAAAGCCAAGGAATCTCGTCGACGGCCGTCTCCAAGGAGACACGGACCACATCAGCGAAGAAGAGGCCGCCAGATTGTTCCGCTACCGCCTCACGGTGGGCGACATCGTCTGTGTACGAACCGGCAACCTCGGTCGGCATGCCCTGGTCTCCGCGGAACATGAGGGATGGCTCTTCGGGACCGGCATCATCAGAGTCCGCCCGAACAAGCGGATTGACCCGCGCTACCTCAACCACTATCTCGGCCACCAGTTGGTGCAGGACTGGTTTCGCCGCAACGCCGCTGGTGCCGCGATTCCCAGCATCAGCACCACGATGCTGACAACCCTCCCTGTGGCATTGGCTCCGCTCGAGACCCAGAAATCCATAGGCCAGACGCTGGCCGCCTTGACCGAGAAGATCGCAGCTCATGAGCGGATTTCCCAAGCCACCACAGAACTCCGCGACACACTGCTCCCTCTTCTCTTGTCCGGGGCGGTGGGGACCATTCGCGGTGAGCGTGAGGATGAGTGACATGAGTGAGCGCAGACCTGGACAGGCAATTGCGCCGAAGCAAGAGCCGTCTGACGCTGGGCGAGCGGCAAGCGTTGATCAAGAGGGATGTAAGCCGATGCCTCTATTAATGGGGTGAAAAGACCTCAACGTGGGAGCACACCGGACGCCGGGGCGCCCAAGGGATCTGGAGGCTCCGCCATGACACGCCCGACCGCCGCTCACGCGTACGTGCTCGGCTTAGCCATCGCCGCCGTGCTGCTCGCCGCATGTAGACCACACGCGGAAACGGCCAAAGGCGGCGCGGGCGGCTGCTCGCTCACCGTGGCGGAGCTCTCCAAGGCCACGTCGCTGAGCTGGGAGCTGAAGGAGAAGAGGGACGACCACCCGCTGGAGACCCTCGAATCGGTCAAGGCGAGCGTGTGTCTCTACACGGCGGCGGACGCTCCTCAGGCGGGGTCGGATCCGCTGGTGCTGAGGACGGACACCGTCGGCGGGAAGGACGTCTCCGCCGTTCGCCAGGAATTCACCGAGTCGTGCACCGAGTACGACGGCAAGGTGCGCGAATCGCCGGCCGCTGACGGCGCGATCGTGTGCGACCGTGACGGCGCCGTGGCGGAGGGGCTGGTGGAGAGCGTTGACCGGCTGGTGAGCGTCTATTTCGTGAACGCCGACAAGACCACCGCCATGAAGCTCACCAAGAAGTTCGACGCGATACTCAGAGCCGTGGGGTGAGCGGCGACACGGGCCGATGTCGGCCCAGTTGGGGCCGCGAGTTCGCCGGCGGAAGGCGCATATCATGGGCGGATGAGGCCCACGCTTGACGAGATCCAACGGGCGCCCAAGGTGCTGCTGCATGACCACCTCGACGGCGGCCTGCGGGCCGAGACCATCGTCGGGCTGGCTCGCGACTCCGGCTACGGCGAACTGCCCACGACCGACGCCGACAACCTCCGGGAGTGGTTCGAGGAGGCGGCCAATTCAGGCTCGCTCGAACGCTACCTGGAGACCTTCCAGCACACCGTCGGCGTCATGCAGACGCGCGAGGCACTGACCCGCGTCGCCGCCGAGTGCGCGGAGGATCTGGCGGCCGACGGGGTCGTCTACGCCGAGGTGCGCTTCGCGCCCGAGCAGCACACCACCACGGGGCTCAGCCTCGATCAGGTGGTCGAGGCGGTGCTGGACGGGTTCAGGCAGGGCTCGGAGGGGCGCGGGATCAAGGTTGGCACGCTGCTGACCGCGATGCGGCATCAGGCGCGGTCGATGGAGATCGCCGAGCTGGCCGTACGTTATCGGGACGGCGGGGTGGTGGGGTTCGACATCGCCGGGGCCGAGGCCGGCTACCCGCCCACCAGGCACCTCGACGCGTTCGAATACCTGCAGCGGGAGAACGCGCACTTCACCATCCACGCGGGCGAGGCCTTCGGGCTGCCGTCGATCTGGCAGGCCATCCAGTGGTGCGGCGCCGATCGGCTCGGCCACGGAGTGCGGATCATCGACGACATCTCGGTGTCGGACGACGGCTCTGCCAAGCTGGGCCGCCTGGCCGCGTACGTCCGCGACAAGCGCATCCCCCTGGAGATGTGCCCAACCTCCAACCTGCAGACCGGAGCCGCCGATTCCATCGCCGACCACCCGATCGGGCTGCTGCGCCGCCTGAACTTCAGGGTGACGGTCAACACCGACAACCGGTTGATGAGCCGCACCAACGTGTCGCTGGAGTTCGACAAGCTGGTGGAGGCGTTCGGCTATGGCTGGGATGATCTGCAGTGGTTCACGGTCAATGCGATGAAGTCGGCGTTCATCCCGTTCGATGAGCGGTTGGCGCTGATCAACGGTGTGATCAAGCCCGGATTCGCGCGGATGAAGTGGCAGCCGTGAAAGAGACCTACCGATCCAAGACCGCCTTCGTACTCGGCTGGGTGTGGCTGGCGTTCGTCGCCTTCAACATCTGGGATCTGACCGCCCGCTACAACGGCAAGCCCTCGCTGGTGGCGGGCGCCGTGCTGGGCGCGCTCACCGCCGTGGTCTACCTGGTCGCGCTCCGCCCAGCGACCGTGGTGACCGAGGAGGGGCTGGTGGGGCGTAACCCGCTCCGCTCGACGTTCGTGCCCTGGGCCTCGGTGAACGACGTGGTGGTCTCCCACACCATCAACGTCCGCTACGGCACCGAGCAGGTGTTGCGGCTGTGGACGCCGATGAGCACGGCGCGCGAGCGGGCCAGGGCGCAGCGCCGGGCCACGCCCAGGCAGGAACGCGGTCGCTTCAAGACCGAGCCCACGCTGAGCAAGGCGGAGCAGGCGGCCGCGGAGGCGTTCGCCGGGAAGACGCACGCCGACTGGGTGGGACAGCAGATCACCGAGCGGGCGGAGTCGGCCAAGCGCCGCGACGCGGAGGCCCCGCCCGCCCGCGCCAGCTGGGCGATCGACTCGTTCGCGGTGCTGGCCGCGGCGATCGCGCTCGTGGTGATGGCGGTGGTGATCGGCTGACGGTGGTGATCGGCTGACCCGGTCGAGCCACGGTCGTGGTGGGGTGAGCCGTCGAGCCACGGTCGTGCTGGGCTGACCGGCCGATGTCGTTGACCCTGACACCGTGTCAGGCCCTACACCTGGAGGGGTCATGTTCAGTATTGGAGACTTCGCCAGGCTCGGGCTCGTGTCCGTGCGCATGCTGCGCCACTACGACGCGATCGGGCTGCTGCGCCCCGCGCACGTGGACCCGGCCACCGGTTACCGCTCATATCAGGCGGCGCAGCTGTCCAGGCTCAACCGCATCGTCGCGATCAAGGACCTCGGCTTCACGCTGGAGCAGGTCAGAGCGATCCTCGACGACAAGGTCAGCACGGAAGAGCTGCACGGCATGGTACGCCTGCGCCGCGCCCAGTTGGAGGCGCGGATCAGCGCCGACCTGGCCAGGCTGCGCGGCGTCGAGGCGAGGCTCCGGACCATCGAGACGGAGGGGCACATGCACACGGACGAGGTCGTGCTCAAGGAGATCGCCGCGACCAGGGTCGCCGAACTCAGCGCGCGGGCCGCCAGTTACGAGGGCGAGGACATCGGGCCGGTCATCAAGCCGTTGTTCGTCGAGCTCTGCGGGCGGCTGGAGTCGGCGCGGGTGACCATAGCGGGTCCCGGCATCGCGTACTACATCCCCGAAGACGACGGCGCGGTGATGGTGCACGTCGCGTTCCCCTTCACGGCGGAAGAGAAGGACGAGTACGACGTCCAGTTCGTCACTTTGCCGCGCATCGAGACGGCGGCGACGATCATCCATCATGGCCCGATGGAGGAGGTGGGCCCGACGTTCCAGGCGCTGGCGCACTGGATCGAGGCGAACGGCTACCGGTCGAGCGGCCTGGCCAGGGAGATCTCCCTGCACTGCCCGGACGACCTGGCCGAATGGGTGACGGAGCTCCAGATCGAGGTGACACCGGTCTAGCGGACGAGCCGCCGATGAGTTCCCGGGCCACGTCTGGTCTATAGGAGTGGAGGAGGGCAGAACAATGCCGAACATCATTGACCATCCCGACCGCCCCTACATTGGGGTCCGCGGAACCATCAGCATGACCACCTTCGGCCTGGTGGCCGACCGCATCGGAGAGCTGATCGGCTGGCTGGCCGAGCGGGGCGTGGCACCCGCCGGGGCGCCGTTCCTGAGATACCTCGCCATCGACATGCCGGCCGACCGGCTGGAGGTCGAGGCGGGCGTGCCGGTCGCGGCCCCGGTGACCGTCGAGAGGGATATCTTCGCCGCTCACCTGCCGGCCGGGCGCTACGCGACGGTACGCCACCACGGCCACCCCGACCAGCTCAGAGGCGTCATCGAGAACCTCCTGACCTGGGGCGCCGAGCAGGACCTCAAGTGGGACATGACGCGCGACGGCGACACCGAGCTGTGGGGCTGCCGCCTGGAGCTTTACCAGACGGACCCCCGCGTCGAGCCCGACCTCAACAACTGGGACACCGACCTGGAGTTCCGCCTGGCCTGACCGCTTCCGGGCGCTGGGCGGTGCCTAGAGGCCGAGTGCGGCGCCGACGTCCGCTTTCAGGGCGGCAAGCTCTCGTACGGCCAGCGCTCGGGCATCCTCCACCGGGCCGGTCACCGGAACGACCACCTCCAGGTAGCACTTGAGCTTGGGCTCGGTCCCCGAAGGCCGGACCACCACCCGGGCGTCACCGGACAGCACGTACCGCAGCCCGTCGGTGGGCGGCAGCCCGCCGTCACCCAGGCTCAGGTCGTCAGCCCGTTCGACCGCCCGGCCGCCCAGCGCGGCCGGGGGGTCGGCGCGCAGCCGAGCCATCGCGCCGGCGATGAGCGACAGGTCCTCGACCCGGACGGACAGCTGCGCGGTGGCGTGCAGCCCGTAGCGCCGGGCCTGGTCGTCGAGCAGGTCGAGCAGGGTGCGCCCGGCGCGCTTGGCCGCCGCGGCGATGCCGGCCACGGTCAGGGCGGCGCCGATGCCGTCCTTGTCGTGAACGGGCAGCCCGGCCTCGGAGCCGACGCTGTAGCCGATCGCCTCCTCATAGCCGAAGACCAGCCCAGGACCTGCCTTGATGATCCACTTGAAGCCGGTCAGCGTCTCGCCGTAGCGGACGCCGTGGGCGGCGGCGATCTTGCTCAGCAGCGTTGAGGACACGATCGTGGTGGCCACCAGGCGATCGCCGGACGTGTGCGTGATGACGTGCTCGGCCAGCAGGCCGCCCACCTCGTCGCCGGTCAGCATGCGCCAGGAGCCGTCGCCCAGCGGCACGGCCACGGCGCATCGGTCGGCGTCGGGGTCGTTCGCCAGGACGAGATCGGCGTTGATCTTCTTGGCCAGCGCCACGGCCAGGTCGATCGCGCCGGGTTCCTCCGGGTTGGGGAACGCCACCGTCGGGAAGGCGGGGTCGGGGTTGCGCTGCTCCTCGACGGCCATCGGGGTCTCGAACCCGGCGGCCAGGAACGCCCCGGTCAGCGTGCCCGACCCGACGCCGTGCAGCGGCGTGTAGGCGATCCGCAGCTCGCGGGCGTCGCCGAGCGGCAGCGCGGTCACCGCGTCGATGTAGTCGTCGACGATGCTCTCGCCCAGCTCGGTCAGCGTGCCGGGCGCGTCGAGCGGCAACCGGTCGACGCGGCCCACCGCCTCGATGGCGGCGGAGATCTCGGCGTCGATCGGCGGCACGATCTGGGAGCCGTCGCCCCAGTAGACCTTGTAGCCGTTGTCGCGGGGCGGGTTGTGGCTGGCGGTGACCATCACACCGGCGTCGGCGCCGAGGTGGCGGACGGCGAAGGCGAGGATGGGCGTCGGCAGCGGGCAAGGCAGCAGTGAGGCGTGCAGCCCGGCGCCGGTCAGCACGGCCGCGGTGTCGCGGGCGAACACGTCGGACTTGTGGCGGGCGTCGTAGCCGATGACGACATGCCTGCCGCGGCCGAGCACCTGGGCCAGACCGGCCGCGGCCCGCATGACGGTCACCCGGTTCATCCGGTTGGGGCCCGCGCCCAGCTCACCGCGCAGCCCGGCCGTACCGAACTCGAGCCCGGCGCCGAAGCGGTCGCGCAACGCCTCGACGTCGCCGGAGTCGAGCAGAGCGGACAGCTCGGCCCGCGTCTCGGGATCAGGATCCTGCGCCAGCCAGAGACGGGCCGCCTGGACCAGGTCGGCGGCTGTGCGAGCGTCGGCGGACACGGAGGCGTCTGCGGTCGGCTCGGCGGACACGGAGCCGTCGCCGGTCGGGTCGCCGGCCGCGGGGGATGAAGATGCCGGGTCGCCGGTCACAGGCGGTCCACGATCTTGGCCAGCAGGGTGCCCATGCGGGCGGCCGTCGCGCGGCCGACCTGGAGGACCTCTTCGTGGTTGAGCGGCTCGTCCGCCAGCCCCGCCCCCGGGTTGGTGACCAGGGAGACGCCCAGCACCTCGAGACCGGCCTCGCGGGCCGCGATGGCCTCCAGGACGGTGGACATACCGATCATGTCGCCGCCCAGCGTGCGCAGCATGCGGATCTCGGCGGGCGTCTCGTAGGTGGGGCCGCGGAAGGCCACGTAGACGCCCTCGGCGATGGTCGGGTCCACCTCCTGTACGAGCGCGCGCAGCCGCCGCGAGTAGACCTCGGTGAGGTCGATGAACGTGGTGCCGGTGATCGGGTTGGCCCCGGTCATGTTGATGTGGTCGCTGATCAGCACCGGGTCGCCGACCTGCTGCGTCTCGGGGCGCAGGCCGCCGGCCGCGTTGGTCAGCACGATCGTGCCGACCCCCGCGGCGGCTGCGGTGCGTACGCCGTGGACGACGGAGTCGACGCCACGCCCCTCATAGAGATGGCTGCGACCGAGGAAGACGAGCGCGTGCCGCCCACCGGGAGTGCGCAGGACGCGGATCTTGCCGCCGTGCCCGGCCACGGCCGGAGCGGAGAAGCCGGGCAGGTCGGTGAAGGGGATCTCCGTGACCGTCTCGCCGATCGCGTCCGCGGCCGGTACCCAGCCGGACCCCATGACGAGGGCGACGTCGAAGGTGTCGAGGCCGCAAGCGCTCTTCAGCGCCTCGGCGGCGGCTCTGGCCAGGGAGTAGGGGTCGTTGCTCACGTCAGTAGTTTAGGAGGAGCCTGTCGAGCACCCGCACCCCGAACTGCAGCGCGTCCACCGGCACCCGCTCGTCCACGCCGTGGAACATCGACGCGAAGTCCATGTCCCCGGGCAGCCGCAGCGGCACGAACCCGAACCCGCGTACGCCCAGATCGGCGAAGAAGGTCTTGTTGTCGGTGCCGCCGGACATGCAGTACGGCACGGCCCGCGCCGTGGGGTCCTCGGCCTTCAGCGCCGCGATCATCGACTCGACCAGGGCGCCGTCGAACGTGGTCTCCAGCGCGATGTCGTGGTGCACGAACTCGCGGCGGACGTTCGACCCGATCAGCGTGTCGATCGTCTTGAAGAACTCGTCCTCGTGGCCGGGCAGGAAGCGGCCGTCGATCACGGCGGTGGCCTGGCCGGGGATGACGTTCGACTTGTAGCCGGCGTTGAGCTGGGTCGGGTTGGCGGTGTGGCTCAGCGTCGCGCCGACGAAGCGGACCAGCGGCCCGATCTTGTCCAGGATGGGCGCCGGGTCGTCCTCGTCGAAGGGCAGGCCGAAGGCGTCCGCGACCTCGGTGAGGAACTGGCGGACCGTCGGGGTGAGGGTGATCGGCCACTCGTGGGCGCCGACCCTGGCCACGGCCTTGGCCACCTCGGTGACCGCGTTGTCGGTGTTGAGCATCGAGCCGTGCCCGGCGGTGCCATCGGCGATGAGCTTCATCCAGCCGAGACCCTTCTGCGCGGTCTCGATCAGGTAGAGCCGCAGGGACGGGTCCACTTCCAGGGAGTAGCCGCCGACCTCGCTGATCGCCTCGGTGACACCCTCGAACAGCTCGGGGTGGTGCTTGGTGAGGTGCTTGGCGCCGTACGTGCCGCCCGCCTCCTCGTCGGCGACCCAGGCGAAGACCAGGTCGCGGCGCGGCTTGCGGCCCTCGCGGGTGAGCTGGCGGAGTACGGCCAGCATCATCGCGTCCATGTCCTTCATGTCCACCGCGCCCCGGCCCCAGATGTAGCCGTCGCGTACCTCGCCGCCGAACGGGTCGACGGACCAGTCGGCCGCGTTGGCGGGCACCACGTCCAGGTGGCCGTGGACCAGGAGCGCGGGCAGCGACGGGTCGGTGCCCTCGACGCGGGTGATGACGTTGCCCCGGCCCGGCTCGCTCTCGATGTAGGTGGCCTCGATGCCGACCTCGTCCAGCCTGGCCATGACGGCCTCGGCGGCGGCCCGCTCGCCGGGGCCGGTGCCGTCCCCGTAGTTGCTGCTGTCGACGCGGATGAGTTCGGCGCAGAGTTCGGCGACTTCGTTCTCGGCGGGCGTCATGGTGTCCTCTCCAGGGTGAGCAGGCCGGACTTGTGGAGGTGACCGCGTTTGTAGGCGCGGGTGATGAGGGTGACGTCCATGTCGGTGACCTCGTCGAGCGGGCCGACGACACCCGTCAGGAAACGGTAGAGATCGGCCTCATGGGCCACCGCGACCTGGACGATCAGGGAATGGGTGCCCGAGGTGGCCGCGCAGTAACGCACGCTGGGGTGCGCGGCGAGCTGCTGGCCGACCAGATCGAGCCCGTGCGGCCGTACCTTGAGCCAGAGCTTGCCTTCCACCTCCAGGCCGAGCAGCGCGGGCTCGACCTCGGCCCGCAGCAGCAGGAGCCGCCGTTCGAGCAGCGAGGACACCCGCCTGCGGGCGGTCGGCACCGAGATGTCGAGCCGCTCGGCTATCGCCGTGAACGCGATCCTGCCGTCACCGGCCAGTAACTCGGCGATCTCCTGCTCCAGCGGCGAAAGACCGTCCTCGTCGGGAAGGACTTCGAGGACCGGGGGCGGACGCAGCAGGGCCGCCTCCTGCTCGCTGAGGTAGGGCGCGTGCCACTCGGCGACCGTCCTGAAGGTGTGCAGGACGACCTGCGTCTGCGTCTGCAGTACCCCGTCGATCTCGCTGATCTCCGCGGTGAGGATTTCGTGCAGCTCCTCCCGTGACCGGGCGACCAGCTCGCAGGCGAGGTCGGCGGCCCCGGTCAGCGAGTAGACCGAGCGCGTGTCGGGCCGGTCGGCCAGTGCCTTGGCGACCTGCGCCGCCGTACCGGGGCGGACCTGGACATGCAGGTGCACGGGCCGGCCGTGGCCTGAACGCAGGTCGTCATAGATCGCGGTGACGCGCACCATGCCGTCGGCGATCAGGCGCTGTAACCGGCGCGCGACCGTGCGTTCGTGCTCGCCGACGGCCCTGCCGATCTCGCCCCACGACGCGCGGGGGCTGATCTGGAGGGCGGCGACCAGGCGCCGGTCGAGAACATCCACGGGGAGCCGTCTCTATGTCGGGTTTGTAAATATGTTGCCAGGCATTTGACTGTTTCGGTCGCCCGAATGCACAGTAGGCCATCATCGCAGTTGTCAGCAAAGGAGCCCCCCGTGGCGACCTCCCCCGTGGCGCCATCGCCACTCGGCATCCCCAAAAGCCGTGTCCGACAGCTCATGGCGGCCAGCATCGGCAACGTCGTCGAGTGGTTCGACTGGTACACCTACAGCTTCCTGACCGTCTACTTCGCCGACCAGATCTTCCCCAAGTCCGGCACGAACAGTCTGGTCCCGGTGCTGAGCGCCTTCGCGGTGTTCGCGGTCGGCTTCTTCATGCGCCCGCTGGGCGGCCTGCTGGTGGGCGCGTTCGCCGACCGGTTCGGCCGCAAGTCTGCGATGACCTTCACGATCATCCTGATGGGTGGCGGCTCGCTGCTGCTGGCGATCACGCCGACGTACGAGGCGGCGGGTGTGCTCGCGCCGATCATCCTGACGCTGGCGCGGCTGATCCAGGGCCTCTCGGTCGGCGGTGAGTTCGCCGCGGCGACCACGTTCCTGGTCGAGTCGGCCCCTCCCGGGCGTCGCGGGCTGTTCTCGAGCTTCCAGTACGTCAGCACCACCATCGGCCAGCTCTTCGCCTCCGGCCTGGCCGCGCTGCTGGCCGCCAACCTCGCCGAAGCCGACATGAGCTCGTACGGCTGGCGCATCCCGTTCGTGGTGGGCGCGGTGATCAGCCTCGTGGGCCTGTGGATCCGCAAGGGCGCCGAGGAGACCAGCGCGGTCGTCAGCGAGATCCAGGAGGGTAAGACGGAGCGTCCGGGCCTGTTCGAGTTCCTGGTCCGCTACCCGACCAAGGCCGCCATGATCGTTGGCATCACCGTGGCGGGCACGGTCGCCTACTACACCTGGACGACCTTCCTGCCGACCTACGCCCAGCAGAACGTGGGCTTCGACAAGGGCGAGTCGCTCACGGTCAGCACGATCGCGCTGGTCTTCTTCATGATCCTGCAGCCGCTGCTCGGCATGCTCTCGGACCGGGTCGGGCGCCGGCCCATGCTGATCACCTTCGGCCTGGCGTTCACGATCCTGCCGGTGCCACTGCTCGGCATGCTGACGAACTCCTTCTCCAGCCTGCTGTTCATCCAGTGCCTCGGCATGATCTTCCTCGGCTGCTTCACCTCGGTCTCGGCCGCGGTCAACTCCGAGTTGTTCCCGACCCGGGTGCGGGCGGCGGGGGCGGGCTTCCCGTACTCGCTGACCGTCGCGATCTTCGGTGGCACTGCGCCGCTCATCGGCACGGCGCTCAAGGACGCGGGCAACGCGGGGCTCTTCCCGTGGTACATGTCGGCGCTCGCCCTGGTCTCCACGCTGGTGTACGTCTTCGCGCTGAAGGAGACCAAGGACCAGCCGCTCAGCTAGTCGCCGATCGATTTGCAGGGGCGTCCCCGCAACTCCTTGACGTAGTCGTCGGGGGCGCCCGCCCGCTCGGCGGCGTCGGCCAGGATGCCCAGGTAGCGGGCGGAGGGCAGGCCGCCCTCGTAGCCGTCGAGCACGTAGAACCAGGCCACCTGCTCGCCGTCGAGGGTCTGCACCCGCAGCCGCACCTTGTGGTAGAGGCCGCGGACCGCGCCCTCCCACTGGTCGAGCGAGTTGGCGTCCCACTCGGGCACGTCGTAGAGGACGACGAAGACGTGCTCGTCGGGGTCTTCGACGATGGTGGAGAGCGCGCCCTCCCAGCCGAAGTATTCGCCGCCGAACGTCAGGCGCCAACCCTGCAGCCAGCCCACGCCCCGGATCGGGGAATGAGGGGCGCGCATGGCCATCTGCTCGGGGTCCATGTTGCTGCCGTAGGCCGCGTATACAGGCACAGCAGATAAGAGTAGCGCGCGACCGGCCGCCCCGTTCGTCGTCAGCGCGCGCCATGCGGGACAATAGGGGCGTGACGAGGATCGTGATCATCGGTGGCGGACCAGGCGGCTACGAGGCGGCTCTGGTGGCGGCGCAGCTAGGCGCGCAGGTCACCATGGTCGAACAGGACGGGCCTGGCGGCGCGTGTGTGCTGACCGACTGCGTGCCGTCCAAGACGCTCATCGCCACCTCTGTGCGTAAACAGGCCCTCCTCGACGCGCCCTCGCTGGGCGTCGGATTCACCGGCGGGCTCGATGGCGACGTCGGCGTGGCGAGCGTCGATCTGCCGCTGGTCAACAAGCGGGTCAAGGAGCTGGCGCAGGCCCAGTCGGCCGACATCGAGACCCGGGTCGCGGCCGAGGGCGTCGAGATCATCAAGGCGCGCGGGCGGCTGGTCGACCCGCAGCTGGTCAAGGCGGGCGACCGCGCGATCAAGGCCGACGTGGTCATCGTGGCGACCGGCGCGACGCCGCGCATCCTGCCGGGCGCCGAGCCCGACGGCGAGCGCGTCCTGACCTGGCGTCAGCTCTATGACCTCGACGCGCTGCCCGAGCACCTGATCGTGGTCGGCTCCGGGGTGACGGGCGCCGAGTTCGCGGGCGCCTACCGCTCGCTGGGCGCCGAGGTCACGCTGGTCTCCAGCCGCGACCGGATGATGCCCAACGAGGACGCCGACGGCGCCGAGGTGCTCGAAGAGGTCTACCGGCGCCGCGGCATGAACGTCATGGGCCGCTCCCGCGCCGCCTCCGTCAAGCGGACCGCCGACGGCGTCGTGGTCACGCTCGAAGACGGCCGCACGGCCGAGGGCTCCCACGCGCTGATGACGGTCGGCATGGTGCCCAACACGAGCGGCATCGGCCTGGAGGAGGCCGGGGTCCAGCTCGACAGGAACGGCTTCATCAAGGTCGACAAGGTCTCGCGCACCTCCGCGCCGGGCGTCTACGCGGCGGGTGACTGCACCGGCGTGCTCATGCTCGCCTCGGTCGCCGCCATGCAGGGCCGCATCGGGGTCTGGCACGCGCTGGGCGAGGCCGTCCAGCCGCTCCGGCTGGCCACGGTGGCCTCCAACATCTTCACCGATCCGGAGATCGCCGCGGTCGGTGTGGCACAGCGCTCGATCGAGGCCGGCGAGATCGAGGCCAACGTGGTCAAGCTGCCGCTGGCCACCAACGCCCGCGCCAAGATGCAGGGGTTCAACGACGGCTTCGTCAAGCTGTTCTGCCGTCCGCACACCGGGATCGTGCTGGGCGGGGTCGTGGTGGCGCCGCGCGCGTCGGAGCTGATCCTGGCGCTGTCGGTGGCGGTGCAGCAGCGGCTCACGGTGGATCAGCTGGCCCACACTTTCGCGGTTTATCCGTCTTTGTCGGGATCCATCACCGAGGCGGCTCGGCGGTTGATGCAGCCTGAGGCGCAGATCGGGATCTGACGGGGGTCCGGCTGTAGCGGAGTTCGACCGCCGGGAGCTCGCTGCGGTTCTCGTCGCGTTCGAGCCGGGCCAGCACGCGGATGCGTTTGCCGGCCAGGTCTACCACTATGGCCTCGTAAGTGCCGGGCGTGCTCCGGCCGACGATCAGATGATCCTCGTCGTACCAGGCGATGAGGTCGTCTCCCCAGATGCCGGGAACGGTGGCGAGGCGTTTGGCGGCGGGGTAGTCCCAGACCGAGATGTGTGCGTTGCGGTCGAGGGTGAAGAACCTGCCGCCAGACGGGGCGAAGGGGGCCACACCGATGGGTCGGCCCACCCAGTGCAGGGAGCGGAGCGTTCTGCCCGACAGATCCATGAGGCTCGCTCCTGAGTAGCCGGATGGGCCGAGGACTGTCTGGCTACCAGGGCCCCAGCGGTAGAAGTCCGCGCTCGCCGGGGATTCACGGTCGCTCGCGTCACGGAGTTTGACCACTGATGAGGTGCGGCCCGCCGGGTCGACGATCAGGAAACCGGTGTGGAGGTTCTGGCCCGCGCTGTGGTCGGCGAGAGTGAACAGCAGGCGCCCGCCGTCCGGCGACCAGCTGGGTTCCATCGCGGTCTCGCGGCGATCGAGGGCAGGTCTCACGGCGAAGGTCTCATCCGTGGCCCGGTCCGTGATCCGGACCTGGAAGCGGTCGGAGCCGTGGTAGAAGTACATCTCGTCCACGACCGCCAGCCACCGGCCGTCAGGGGAGATGGAGGCATTGAAGTCGTCGCCGCCGACCTCGGTGAACGCGGTCTCGCCGCGCACGTAGGCGGTGGTGAAGTTGTTGCCTCTGTCGAGGTTCGTGATGTCCTGGCCGATGACGAATGAGGTGAGCCGCACCGGATCCGAGGGCTGCTCGTAGAGGGTCAGGGAACCGTTCAGCAGCTTGATCTCGCTGCTCGACAGCGCCGAGAAGCCGGTCGCCCGGCCTCCGGCCGGCCGCTTGACGAGCAGGTACGTGGCGACTCCGGAGACCAGCGCGAGCGCAAGGGCGGCGGCGACGAGGACGTTCGGGCGGGCCCGCGATCGGGTTCCGCCCACTGAGACGATGGTGTCGTCCGCGCTCATCCCTGTCCCGCCGCCGGAGGCGACGGTGCCGTCTGCGCCCATCCCGGTGCTCACCTCTGCCGCGCGTAGGTGAACACGGGAACGGCGCCCCTCGCCCCGAACTCCGTCAGCAGCCGGTCCGGGAGCAGCCGCTGGAGGTCGGTCACCTTGACCTGTCCAGGCTCCCAGCCCTCCGGGTCGGCCATGACGAGGTGGGTGTCGTCCCACCAGCCGTAGATCGTCGAATCGCCGAGCGACGCCAGGCGCGTCCCGTCCCTGGCGTCCCAGACGCAGACGTCGCCGCCGCTCGGGCACCACGTGACGAACCGGTCTCCTGAGGGGGAGAACGCGCCCCCGCCGTACGGCCGTCCCACCCAGTTCATGACCCGCAGCTCGCGCCCCCTCAGATCGCGGAACCGGATGCCGCCGCCCGCCGCGCCCGCCGCCACACCGGAGCCGCCGGGCAGCCACGAGTACTGGCCGGTGTCGCCGCTGACCCGGACGACAGCGGAGGCGGACCTGGTGGCGAGGTCTACGGAGGAGAAGCCGGTGCCCCGCACGGTGACCAGCAGCCGCCTGCCGTCCGGCGACCAGACCGGCCGCTCCAGGTGCCCGGAGAGCCGGACCCGGAACGCCTCCCTCATGGCGGGGTCGGTGAAGCGGATCTCCGTACCCACGACGACCGCCCACCAGTTCCCGTCGGGTGACATGGCGACCTCGGCGCCGGGGATGCCGAGCCCGGTGAAGCCGCTGGGGCCTCTGACCTGGGTCTCGTCGCCGATCCGGTAGGCGACCAGCCGTACGGGGTCGGCCGGGTGCTCCAGCAGCCTCAACGAGGTGCCCGGCACCGTGACCGTGGTGTTCGGCGAGGGCAGCGGGCCGGGGAGCGCGGAGGCGGCCACGTACGAGGGCAGCGGCGAATAGGGCGAGCCGGGGGCGGGATCGGGCCACAGCAGGGAGACGCCGCCAGCGGACGCCAGCGCGATCGCCACGGCGGCCGCGCCGAGCACCAGGGGACGCCGGTGGCCGCTCGCCCGGTCGCGCACGCTGATCAGCGTGTCGGCGCTGTCCGGTTCGGCCATCGCAGCATTATGGGCGGATCTTCGCGAAACGACAACGCTGGTGTGCTCGGCCTCGGGCGGGCAGGCACACCTCCGGAACGGGAAACGGGCGCGCCCCGTGAGAGAGGGCACGCGCGGTAAGAAAACGGGCGCGCCCCCTGAGAGGGGACACGCCGGGTAAGGAAAAGGGCGCGCCCCCCGAAGGGAACGCGCCCGGTCATTCGCTGGTCGCTTTACCAGTCGCCGCCGCCGAAGTCGCCACCACCGAAGTCGCCGCCGCCGCCGAAGTCGCCCCAGCCGCCGCCACCTCCGCCGCCGAAGTCGCCGCCACCGCCACCGCCGTCGGAGAAGCCCTCGGCGTAACCGGCGCCGTAGCCGCCGTAACCGAAGCCGCCGCCGAGCAGGCTGCCCATCATGGTGCCGATGAACATGCCGGTCATGATGTCGCCGAAGCCGCCGTAGTAGCCGTAGGCGTAGGGCTGGTAGGCCGGGCCCGCGTCGTAGTAGGGACGCCGCTGGCCGTCGACCATGACCTCGCGCATCTGCGGGTCGAAGCCGCGCTCCACGGCCTCGGCGTCGCTCGCGCAGGCGGGTACGTCGCGCACCGCGCCACCGGGCGGGGCCCAGCGCACGTCGCGTACGGACGGGCCGTGCTGCGGGTTGAAGAAGCAGGGCGCCCGCCGCTCGGGGACCGGCTGGTTGTTGACCTTGGCCTTCACCACGGCCAGCGCGTAGCGGCCGTCCTCCAGCGTCTGGGTCACCTCGCGGACCTGGTCGGCCCGCTGCACCGCCGCGAGCTGCGTCTTGGCCTTCTCGTAGGAGTCGAGAGCCTGCTGCCACTCGGTGATGTGCTGCCCGCTCTGGCCGGAGAGCGCGACGTCGGTGTCCAGCGCGGTGATCTCCTCGCCGAGCTTGGTGACGTCCTCCTCCACGGTCTGCTTGACCGCGGCCAGGTCCTTGGCGTCCTGGATGGCCTGCTTCTTCTTCTTGTTCTTGGAGTAGACGAAGTAGCCGCCACCGCCGACCACGACGAGCGCGCCCAGGGCGATCAGCGCGCCGCTGCCCCCGCCGCTGCCGCCCACCGGGCCGGAGTCGAGCGCGGCCTTCTTGCCCGCGGAGGCGAGGTTGATGCGCTCGACGAAGTCATTCATGCCGGACACGACGTCGTCGTGGTTACGCACCGCCAGCTGGGACAGCCGGTTGGTGAGACCGGGCTTGCCGAAGTTGGACTCCGCGAACAGGGAGTTGCCGTCCAGCACCGCCACGGTGACCCGGCCCCCACCCTTCGCGGCCGCGGTGGCCTCGCCAAGGGAGGTGACGTACTGCTTGGCGTTGGCCGCCGTCAACGTGCCGTCGGGCAGCGCCGCGACGTAGATGTCACTCTTGGAACCCTTCAACGTGTCGCGGATCTCGGACTGCTGGTCCGAGGTCAGCGGCGAGCCCGACTGCACGTACAGCGGGTCCTTCTTGTCCTTCCAATAGGACACAACGCTCGATGCGTCAGGGGGTGCGGCCGCCGCGTTGGCGGCAGGGGACAGCGCAAGGACGACGAAAAGACCGGCGATCAGAGCCGCGATCGCGGCCCCTGCTCGGCGCAGCGAATGGGTCATTGGCAGCAAGCCTCCTTCGCCCAGGATGACGAACGGGCACTCGACAAAGTTCCTCTACAGCGCACGTTACCCGTATGGAGTCGGTCGGGCGCGGGGCGTGGTCAAGGATCTTCGTGGCCCCGGCACGATCAAGCGAGAGGTCAAGCGACGTCAAACGTCGTCAAGCGTCCTTGATCTCGCAGATCGTGGCGCCCGACGTGACGGTCTGCCCGACGGCGGCGGTCAGGCCCGTGACGGTGCCCGCTTTGTGCGCCGTGAGTGGCTGCTCCATCTTCATGGCCTCCAGCACCACGATCGCGTCGCCCTCGGCCACCGTGTCGCCGTCGACCGCGACGATCTTGACGATGGTGCCCTGCATCGGGCTGACGAGCGCGTCGCCGCCCGCCGCGGGCTTGTTCGCGCCGCCGCGTCTGGGCTTCCTGGCCGCGGGGGGCGCGGAGCCTCTGGCGGTCGTAGCGAGGCCGGAGGGGAGGACCACTTCGAGGCGCTTGCCGCCGACCTCGACCGTCACCGACTCCCGGGCGGCGGGCTCGTCGGCGGAGCCGTCGCCCGAGTAGGGCGGGATCGTGTTGTCGAACTCGGTCTCGATCCACCGGGTGTGGACGGCGAACGGCTCGGCGGTGAAGGCCGGGTCCGACACGACCGCGCGGTGGAAGGGCAGCACGGTCGGCATGCCGTCGATCTCGAACTCGGCCAGCGCGCGGCGCGAGCGCTCCAGCGCCTCCGTACGCGTACGGCCGGTCACGATCAGCTTGGCCACCAGCGAGTCGAACGTCTGCGGCACGGTCATCCCGGCCTCGAACCCCGAGTCGAGCCGTACCCCGGGACCCGACGGCGCTCGCATGACGGTGAGCGTGCCCGGAGCGGGCAGGAAGTTTCGGCCGGCGTCCTCGGCGTTGACCCGGAACTCGATCGAGTGGCCGCGTGGCCGCGGGTCGGCGTAGCCGAGTGTCCCGCCGTCGGCGATGCGGAACATCTCACGGACCAGGTCGAGGCCCGACACCTCCTCGCTCACCGGGTGCTCGACCTGCAGACGGGTGTTGACCTCCAGGAAGGAGATCGTGCCGTCCTGGCCGACGAGGAACTCGCAGGTGCCCGCGCCGACGTAGCCGGCCTCGCGCAGGATCGCCTTGGAGCTGGTGTAGAGGATCTCGACCTGCGACTCGGACAGGAACGGCGCGGGCGCCTCCTCCACCAGCTTCTGGTGGCGGCGCTGGAGCGAGCAGTCGCGGGTGCCGACCACGACCACGTTGCCGTCGCGGTCGGCCAGGCACTGGGTCTCGACGTGCCGCGGGCGGTCGAGGTAGCGCTCCACGAAGCACTCGCCGCGGCCGAACGCGGCGGTCGCCTCGCGTACGGCCGAGTCGTAGAGCTCGGCGACCTCCTCCAGCCGGCGGGCGACCTTGATGCCCCGGCCGCCGCCGCCATAGGCGGCCTTGATCGCGATGGGCAGCCCGTGCTTCTCGGCGAAGGCGACCACCTCCGCCGCCCCCGACACCGGGTCCTTGGTGCCGGCGACCAGCGGCGCGCCGACCTTCTGCGCGATGTGCCTGGCCTGGACCTTGTCGCCGAGCGCGGCGATGGCGGCGGGCGGCGGGCCGATCCAGATCAGGCCCGCGTCGATGACGGCCTGGGCGAAGCCGGCGTTCTCGGCCAGGAACCCGTAGCCGGGATGCACGGCGTCGGTGCCGGAGCGCCGGGCGATCTCCAGCAGCTTGCCGATGTCGAGGTAGGTCTCGGCGGGGGACCGGCCGCCCAGCGCGTACGCCTCGTCGGCGATCTTCGCGTGCAGGGAGTCGAGGTCCTGGTCGGCGTAGACGGCCACGCTGCCGATCCCGGCGTCCTTACATGCCCGTGCGATCCGGACGGCGATCTCACCCCGGTTGGCGATCAGAACCTTCTGCACGGGCCCATGTCCTTCCGACGCCCTTCCTCGACACGGAGTGTAAGTGCTCGTTGTCGGCCGACCCTCAGCGACCCAAGTACGCCCCGCCGTTCACATGGAGCACCTGCCCTGTCAGGTGCCGCGCACCCGGAGTGGCGAGGAACAGAACAGTGTCGGCCACGTCAGATGGGGTGCCGGGGCGGCCGTTGCGGGTGTTCTCGACGCGGGCCCTGATGCCCTCCTCGGTCAGGCGGCCGCGGAAGAACTCGGTGTCGACCACCAGGCCGGGGGAGACCACGTTGGCGGTGACGCCCCGGGGGCCGAGCTGGGCGGCCAGGTCGGCGGTCCACGCCTCGACGGCCGCCTTGGCCGCGCCGTACGAGCCGGAGCCCGTACCGCGGGCGGCGATCGAGCCGATCGTGATGATCCGCCCGCCCTTGGCGAAGCGTGGCAGCAGCGCGGTCGTGACGAGCACGGCGGACAGCAGGTTGGCGTTGAGGTTGGCCAGCCATCCCTCGGCCACGTCCAGCAGGTCGTCGGACTGCCGCCGGTCGAGGTTGGTGTTGCCGCCCGCGTTGTTGACCAGGACGTCGACCCGCTCGGGCAGGCGACTGGCCGCCTCTCTCACGGCGGCGGGGTTCGCGGCGTCGAAGGGCAGGAAGTCGGCGCCGAGCCGGGACGCGGCCTCCTTCAGCACACGCTCGCGACGCCCGGTGATCGTGACCCGGTCGCCCGCGGAGACGAACGCCGCCGCGACCGCGTAGCCGATCCCGGTGCCACCGCCGGTGACCACAACCTCGCGCATGGCCGGATGCTCCTTAGATCCGAATATTCCTCTGGAAGACCATAGCCGCTCGGCATAACAGGAGCGAGGCGTGAGTGACGCGCTTATGTTGAGGGCGCTTTCAGTCGATCCAGGAGGTATGCATGAGCCAGAGCCTGCTCGGTGGCGACCCCGGGGAAATGCAGCAGATGGCCAGTCAATTCACCCAGCAGTCCGAGGCGGTGCGCACCACGATGACCGCGCTGGACCGCGAGGCCGCCAAGGTCGGCACCGCTTGGACGGGCCCGGGAGCCGAGCGCTTCCAAGGGGCCTGGCAGAACTACCGGACGGCCTTCCAGCGCATGACGGAAGAGCTCCAGGAGGCCTCCCGGGTGATCAACACCTACCGGGGCAACATCGAGTCCGCGACCCGCTGAGTCTCGCGGAGGGGCCCCGGCCTGAGCGCCGGGGCTTCCTTTCGATTAGGACACCAAAGCTGCTTTCGTTCAGGTGAGCAGGCTACGCTCTTCCGCCATGATCGGACGGACTCTCGCGGCGGGCGTGCTCGCCCTGCAGCTCACCTCGGCCCCCGCCCTCGCCGCGGTGCCGGCGGAGAGGTCGGCGCCCGTCGAGTGCAAGCCGCGCAAGGGGACGACGCAGCTGCCCGGCACCGAGCCGTGGGCGCAGCGAAGGCTCGACATCAAGAACGTGTGGCGCCTCACCCGGGGCGCGGGCGTGAAGGTCGCCGTCGTCGACAGCGGCGTCGACTACCAGCACCCGCAGATCCAGATCTCCAAGTTCATCGACATCACCCACACCGGCTACCGCGACTGCGTGGGGCACGGCACCGCCGTCGCGGGCATCATCGCCGGCCGCTACCTCGCCGGCGTTCCCTTCCACGGCGTCGCCCCCGAAGCCCAGCTCATCTCGGTGAAGCAGAGCAACAGCGAGGAGGGCGAGGTCGCCGACCTGGTCAAGGGCATCAAGGAGGCGGTGGACCGCAAGGCGGACGTGATCAACGTCTCGGTGCGGGCCGCCGACCATCCCGACCTGAGGGCGGTCATCCAGTACGCGCTGTCCAGGGACATCGTGGTCGTGGCCGCCGCCGGCAACATCACCAAGGAGGATGGGCCGCCCGAGCCCGCCTACCCCGCGGCCTACGACGGCGTGCTCGCCGTCGGCTCCGCCAACAGCAACGGTCAGCGCGCCGACTCCTCCAACACGGCCACGCCGGTCGGCGTGCTCGGGCCGGGCGTGGACATCACCGCCCCGTGGACGGGCAAGAGCTACATGCGCGGCCTGGAGGGGACCAGCTTCGCCGCGCCGTACGTGGCCGGGGTCGCCGCGCTCGTCCGCTCCCGCTTCCCCAAGCTCGACCAGGAGCAGGTACGCCAGCGCATCACCGCCACGGCCGACGGTTCGGTGGGCACGGGCACCGGAGCCGGGATGGTCAACCCGCTGCTCGCCGTCACCGCGACGCTGTCCTTCGACCCGGCCGGCGCCCCGGTGGTCGCGGCGCCCCCGCCCTCGCCGTTGCCCGCCGACGTGGTGGCCAAGGTCCCGGCGCCCGACGAGCACGCGACGAACATCTCTCTCCTGGTGACGGTCGGCGCTCTGGCCATCGCCGCCGTGGGGGCGGCCTGCGCGCTGCTCGTCCCGTTGGGTCGCCGGCGCGGTTGGCGTCCCGGTCGTCCGGCGGCTTGATGTCCTGACGGTTAAATGTCAGGTTGCGTCCGAAACTACTGATGCAAAAGTGACAGGTTTGGTTGAATGTACTGTAGATCGCGTTTTGAGGTGAAGGGAAAGAGATGCACCCTCTGCAGCCGGGTGATCCAGAGCGTTTAGGAGCTCACACCCTCTTTGGACGGCTGGACGAGGGCCCGCGCGGAGTCGCGTACCTCGGCAAGGAGTCCGAGGACGGACCCACCCGAGTGATCAAGCTGCTCCCGGCCGTTCCGGACGCGGGGCCGCAGGACGCCGAGCGGTACAAGGGCGTTCAGCGCATTTCGAGTGTGTACGTCGCCAGGACCCTGGACGCCGGCCTGCACGGCGAGCAGCCGTACATCGTGCGCGAGCACATCGAGGGCCGCAGCCTGGCCGAAACTGTGGCGGCCGAAGGCCCGCTCGACGGCGACACCCTGGAGCGGGTGGCCGTGGGCGTGCTGACCGCCCTGACCGCCGTTCACCTCGCCGGGGTCACACATCGCGGGCTCACCCCGCACAACGTCCTTCTCGCCGCGGACGGCCCGCGTGTCACGGACATCGACCTCGGCGAGGCCGTCGGCGAGCTGGGTTACCGCTCGCCCGAGCAGCTCAGCGGACTGGGTTACGGCCCTTACGCCGACGTGTTCGCCTGGGCCGCGACGATCGTCTTCGCCGCGACCGGGCAGCCGCCCTTCGGGCACGACGCCCAGGCGGTGCTCAACGAGGAGCCCGAGGTCGGCGCGCTTGCCGAGCCGCTGCGCCGGGTCGTCCTCTCCGCGTTGTCCAAGGACGTCGCGCAGCGGCCGACCACCTACACGGCGCTGCTGCAGCTCCTCGGGGACAAGAGTGGCGGGGCCGCCGCGCCGCGCGTGGGCGTCGTCGCCACCGTGCCGCCGCCGGCGCCGCAGGACGAGCTCTTCCCGCCGCAGACCATCCAGCTCCCGCCGTTGCAGGTGCCGGTCGAGCACCAGCAGCCGCTCGAAGGGGTGCCAGTCCCGCAGCAGACGTGGGGCCCGCCGCCCGTACCGCAGCAGCAGGGAGCCACGTGGGAAGGGGCGCCCGGCGGGCAGCCGCCCGCCCAGGTGTGGCAGGTGCCGGCCCAGGGTGGTGCCGCCGCCCCTCGGCGCAAGTCGTTCCCCATCGGGCTCGCCGCGGCCGTCACGGCCGTCATGCTGCTGTCCGGTGTGGGGCTGTGGGGCGCCGGTCACTACGCCAAGCTGGAGCCCGTCTCCAACTCCGCGTCGGAGGCCACGAAGAGCGGTGGCACCCTCGCGATCGGTGGTGGCAGCGGTGACTCCTCCACGCAGCAACAGCAGCAGCAGCCCGGCCAGCCCGATCCGCAGCAGTCGCAGCCCGACGTGACGGTGCCCTGGGCGTCGGGCAGCCCCGACCCGACCGACGTGGCGCCGCTTGTGCTGCCAACCGACTATCCCTCGCAGGCGCCCACGGCGCCGGAGTTCAGCACGGTCCCGACGCCGCAGCCGCTCCTCACGCAGCCGGTGACCCAGCCGACGGTGACACAGCCCGCCACCCAGCCGACGGCGACGCAACCCACCGCCACCGAGCGCAAGAGCAGGAAGCGCCACACGCCGACGCCGACCCCGACCGAGTCGAAGCAGGAGCCGACGCCGACGCCGACGAAGACCAAGGAGCCGGAGCCGACACCGGAGCCGAGCAAGACCAAGGAGCCGGAGCCGGAGCCGACGAAGACGACTGAGGCGCCGAGGCCGACCCCGACGAAGACCACTCAGAAGCCGACGCCGAAGCCGACCACCCAGTCGCCCAAGCCGACGCCCACCAAGACCACCGCCAAGCCGACGCCGACGAAGACCACGGCCAAGCCGACGCCGACGCCGCCCAAGACGAACCCCTACACGCCGACGCAGGTGTGCGGATCCGGGTTCAGCGTGCAGCGCAGCAATTCGTTCGCGGGCGGGGTGACCTACCAGCTCTACAACAACGGCAGCGGTGAGAACTGCGTGGTCACCATGAAGACCACGAACGTTGGTGTGAAGAGCCAGGTCAGCGCCACCCTCGACGTGCAGGGCGGGGGGAGCAGGACCGACTCCGGCAGCTACGACTACTACGCGGGCCCGGTCAAGCTTCCCGCCAAGGGCAAGTGCGTGAAGTTCTCGGGCAGTACCGCCTCGGGCAGCACCAGCGCCCCGTACGGCAACTGCGGCTGAGACAGCGCGAAAAGCGGGGCCGGTGAGGAGTGATCCTCACCGGCCCCGCTGCTGTCCGGGGGTCAGTCCTCCCAGGCGCGCTGGGTGCGGCGCATGCCTTCGAGCCGTTCGCCGGTCTCGCGGGCGTAGGCGTCCTGCAGCTCGTCCAGGTCGCGCTTGAACGTGCCCAGCAAATCCTGCTCGCCGGGCATCGTCCCGAGCCCGAGCAGGTCGCGGGCCTGCCGCTCGTGGTCCTCCTGAGCCGTGCGTACGGCCTCGACCACGTCACGGCCCAGCTCCTCCGGATCCAGCCGCATGGCCCGGTGGGTGATCTGTACGTCGACCAGCCTGCTGTCGGCGTCCACGCGCGCGGAGACCGTTCCGCCACGGCTCTCGCCCGAGCCGGACAGCTGACGTAGCGCCTGCGTGGCCTGTTCGAGCTCGCGCATCGTCCGTTCGCTGGCCTGTACGAGCCGGTCGAGCTCCACAAGGCGGGGGTCAATGGAATCCATGCGCCCCACGCCACCGGCAGCAGGTTAACGAATGCCTATCGGGAGCCGTCCAGTCGTCTAACTGATCATTAAGAGTGCCATGAGTGCGGGGAGACGAGACCCGACATCAGGAAGAATTCGTACATATGACGATGAAAGCGGCTGCGCCGGGACAGGAGATCTACGTCACCTCCACGGCCATCGGTCACCTGCGCGATCGGGTGGACGACGAGCTGAAGGTGGCCATGTCCTTCGTCAGGAGCCTGGTCGGTACGGTCGGGGTCGAGTCCCCAGGCTTCGGCGTACTCGGGGAGATGGTGCTGGGCGGCACCTACGACGGCATGTGCCGGTGGGCCGACAGCACGCTGGGCGAGGCGGAGAAGACGATCGACAGCTGGTCGGGGGCACTCGCGCAGGGCGAGCGCAACTGGCGCGCCGCGGAGAAGGCCAGCGCTGTGCGGTACCGCAAATGAGTTACTACGACAACCTGCGGCACCCTGCCTACAACCAGCCCGCCACCGCGAACACCGGCTACTCGCCCTACAGGTACCCCGGCTACAACGCGCCCAACACGCCGGGCTACAACGCCTACAAGCCGCCCACCTTCGGCCCTCCTCCGCAGATGCCGGAGCCGATCGGGCCCAAGGTGCTGGAGTCGATCAAGCGGCTGGGCCGGATGTCGGCCTGGCTGGTCCCCGCCGTGATCGTCGCGGGTACGGCCATCGCCAACGAGCCGGGCATGGCACAGGCGGCCTCGAACTGGAAGAACGGCATCTCCAACCGGCTCGACGACGGGGTCAAGCAGCTGCTGCCCCAGCTCATCGCCACGTCGCGGAGCGGCTGGATCGCCCTCGACCAGCAGGAGTTCGAGCGGGTCGTGTGGATCTTCCACCGGGAGATCGGCGCGCTGCGCGGTGTGCTCGGCGACGTCGGCGGCATGGTCGACGAGGTGGCCGCGGGGTACCGGAGCTACTGGGTCAAGCTGGCCACGCTGGGCGTGACGACGGCCACGCTGTTGCTGTTCGCCAAGCAGTTGCAGGCGTTCCCCCACACCAAGCTGTACGGCGGGCTGCTGGAGAAGTTCATCGCCTCGGGCGCCAACGGCGCGGTGGCCGTGCTGACCTTGACGCTCGTGTCGGGCCTGCGCGGAGCGGGGGACATCATGTCCACGGTGATCAAGAAGGGGCACCAGTTCGGCTACATCACGCCGGGCAACGGCGCCGAGATCGACTTCAAGCAGGCGACCATCAACGCCGCGAAGTTCCCGTCGTTCCAGGCTCCGGCGAAGCCCGGTCAGCTGCCTCCGGGCTCCGACAAGTTCGACTGGGTGGAGCCCAAACAGGAGACCACTTAGTAGGGGCGGTACCCGCCGCCCGCCGCCATCGAGGCGAGGCCCGGGTGCTCGTCGAGCGATCCGTAGCGCTTGTACGTGTACAGGACCCCGGCGATGATGTTGTCCACCGGCTCCAGGATCTGCTTGTATCCCGGCAGGCTGTTGGAGTTGAACGTGGGCGGGATGGTCTGCATCAGCCCCTGCGATGGGATGCCGTTCTTGGCGTTGATGTCCCAGTTGTTGATGGCGCTCGGGTTGCCCCCGGACTCGTTGTAGATGATGGTCCAGATCTGCTGGATGACCTTGGGGTCATTCGGGTCGAGGCCCTGGATCTTGCCCAGCAGCCCCCTTTTCCGCAGCTCGTCGGCCATCTCCGGTGACTTGATGACCCTGAGGGCCTCCTTGATCCAGTTCACGACCTCGGCCTTGGGCGCCGGCGCGTTGCCGGCCGAGGAGACGCCGCCGCTGTAGGCGTAGCCGGCGCCACCGCTCGCGCCGCCGCCGTCGCTGCCACCGGCGGCGGCCGCCGACTCCAGCGAGGTGCGCTTGTCCTCGAACGGCGTCCTGACCCACTCGACCTTGTGGTCGCCCGGCTCGAAGTCGGCCCCGTCCGGCTGGGGGACCTTGGTGAAGAAGCCGAACTCGCCGTCCGCGCCGAGCTCCTTGGCCAGCGCCTTCTTGGCGTCCTCCAGGTCGCCTTCGGCCTTCTCGACCAGCTTCTCGGCCTTCGTGACGTTGCCGCTGACGATCGTCGTCTTGGCCAGGGCGTCCTCGGCGTCCTGGGCGGTGGCCTTCGGGTTCAGCTTCGCGTACTGGGTCTTGTACTCCGCCGCGCGTTCGACCGCGTCCTGGCAGAGGGCCTTCACCTTGCCGTGGGCGTCCTCCAGCGAGGTGGCCGCCTTGTCGAGAGCGTCGGCGCAGGCCGACAGCGCGTCATTGAGACCGGTGCTCGCCCGCGGGTAGGCGGCCATGTGCTTGGTGAAGGCGTCGGCCGAGCCACCCTGCCAGGCCTTGTCCACCTCGCCGACGGACTTGGTCAGGGAGTTGGTCGACCTGGCGACGTGACCGGCGGCCGTCCGCCACGCGTTCGCGGTGCTCCTGATCGCCTGTGGCTCGCCGGTCACCTTGGCGAGGAGCGTGGCCAGCCGGCCACCGCCGGGCAGGTCGCCGACGCCGCTCATCCGCCGGAGGCCTTCGATGCCTTACGCAGATTGGTCTCCACCTGGTCGATGGCCTTCTCGACGTTGTTCAGGCGGCTCTTGCCCGCCTGCAGTTCGTCCTTGAGCGCCCGCCAGACCTTGTCGACGTCCGTGGCCAGGCCACCGGAGTCCTTGAGGTCGCCGAAGGTCTTCGACGAGGTCCCCCCGGTCGGCGCGGTGGACTTGGTGCCCTCGAACGCGTCGTCCAGGTCGAACATGTTCGCCACCTTGCGGGCGCGTCTCCCACATTCTTCGAGCGCCTGGTAGTGCACATCGACCCAGCCGCTCATGGGACCCCCAGACGTATTGCTGCGAAGTGCACGAAACATGAGCATAGTGGACAGTTATCGGGGATGTCCCTGAGGAAGGAGAAACTATTGGGGCAGCAAGACGGCTACTCCGCGCACTGGCCGAGCATCCGGCGCGAGGGCGAAAAGGCGCGGGAGGAGGCCGATCATGTGCGAGCGGTGCGTGAGGAGCTGCGCCAGGCGTTCGCCGCCGAGGGCCGGCCCATGGGTGATGACCAGTACGGCGCGGAGTTCGAGAAGAGCTTCCCCAACCGGATGAAGGCCGTCTTCAAGGGCTTCGACAACTACATCGACGAGCTGGAAGGTACCCGGGACGGGATGCACGTCACCGCCAACACGTACGAGGCAGCTGAAACGGACACTCGGGGCTGACGTTCGTGCTGCTCGATGGGATCCCCGTGCCCGCTTGGGCCCGTCCGTGGGCGGGTTGGGTGCTGGGGACGGACTGGCCCAAAGGCGATGAGGGCGGTCTGTTCCGGCTCGCCGACGCGCTGGTGAAGGCGGCCCGGGGGGTGGCCGCCGGGGCCGACGGAGACGGCATCCGGCCCTATGCCGACGGGTGGGACGGGCCCGCGCTGCGGGCGTTCACCCGCAGGGTGTCCCGGGAGGTGGGCGGTCGCCAGGCGGCTCTGGTGCAGTCGCTGGTGGATCTGGCGTTCGCGTGCAACGAGCTGGGCGTGCAGGTCCAGTTCACCAAGCGGATGATGCGGTTGGCCGTGCTCCTGCTGGTGGTGCAGCTGGCGTGGCTGACGTGGGCGCTGGTGTCGCCCGCGGGCGGCCTGGCGCTGCGGCTGATCGGCGTACGCGCGCAGGCGGCCCGGTGGACGGTACGCCAGTTCGCCCGCCGGTTGATGATCAACATCGCGCTGTTCGGCGGGTTGCTCGGCGGGATGGATCTCATGGTCCAGCTGACGCAGTCGCGCCGCGAGGGGGTGGACTGGCGGCAGGTGGGCTCGTCGGCGGCCACCGGAGCGCTGACCGGCGGGTTGCTGACCGGTCTGGCGTGGGCGTTCCCGACGCGCTCGCTGTGGATGCTGATGGGCCAGTCAGGGGTGGCGAACGCGGGCGCCGTGCTGGGCACGGAGCTGTGGAGCGGTGACGGGTCGGTCGATTGGACGCTGGTGCTGAAGGGCCTGACGTCGGGCGTGGCGGGCGGCGCCGACGCGCACTGGGCGAGCTGGAGCCCGGGCGGCGGCCACCCCGGGCCCAGAGGGCTGGACGAGCACGCGCGCTTCGACGATCCGGGCGACCACGGCCCACGGAACGGCACGAGGCCGGACGACGCGAACGGGAACGGGCGGACGAGGCTGGCCGACGCCGGCGATACCCGTCCCCTGGCCGACGGTGAGCAAGCCCGGCCGCACCCGTACGAGGAGCGGAACATCTTCCGCCGCAGCATCGACCAGCTGATCAACTGGGCGCGCCCGGCCGAGACCGGACCCGTCCGGCTCAGGGACCACGTGACGTTCGCCGAAAGCGCCCGGCGCGGCGTGGTCGCGCGCGAACCGCTGGCCGGCGCCGGCGGCGAGACGGTGAAGGTGGAGAAGGTCAGGCTGGCCGACGGCAGCCACGCCGTCGACAAGGAGTACTCCGGCACGGACCGGCGGGACCGCGACCATCTCAGCTCGCGGCTCGGCCAGGCAGTCGGCGCCGACGTCGCCGCGACCCACATCGTCGGCGAGCGACGGCTGCTGATCGACTGGGTCGACGGCAAGCAGGTGCCGGTCCAGCGCGGACCCGACGGCAAGTGGCATCTGTCGCGGCTGCACAACACCCGCGAGGGGGTCCTCCTTGGCCTGCTCGACGCGCTGACCGGCAACCATGACCGCTTCTCCCTGCGGCACGACTTCCTGGAGGGCACCGACGGCAGGGTCAAGGGCTACGACGGGGACAAGGCCTTCACCGGGCGGTTACCCGACACGAACA
This sequence comes from Nonomuraea sp. CA-143628, assembly GCF_050942315.1. Lineage (NCBI taxonomy): Bacteria > Bacillati > Actinomycetota > Actinomycetes > Streptosporangiales > Streptosporangiaceae > Nonomuraea > Nonomuraea sp. CA-143628. Next base: position 11,955,432 of record NZ_CP192072.1, on the reverse strand, counting down.
GCCCCTTCAGCCGCCACTTCTTCCGCGACAAGGGCGAGCTGGCCGACTGGGCGCCCAACCCGCTCAGCAAGGCCGACATCGAGGCGCTCCGGCCACGCGTCGAGGCGCTGCGGCAGGAGTTCCGGGCGCTCGGGCACAACGACTGGTACAACGACGTCGGGTTCGCCTTCGAGCACATCGCGAAGAACGCCAGCGGCACGGTCTCGGTGCTGGACGCGCCCCCCGGCTCCGTGATCGTGGAGCCGCGGGCGGCGGGCCCGACGTTCGGGGAGCGGCCGCGGACGTTCGAGGGAGCCGCCCCGCCGCGGGCCGCGGAGCCCTTGCCGAATTACGATCCCGGCGAGCTGAGGGCGCACCCGGCACGCAGTCAGGAGCTCAACCCGGACTATCGGACGCCGCTCCTGCCCGTCCACGGCGACGGCGTCAACAGCGGTGTGATGGCCAACGTCATCGACCCGAGGCAGGCGGTCAGGGCGAGCGAGTGGGCCCACCTCAGGAGCAGAGCGACTGTCCACCTGATCAAGAACCGCGTGGGGTACGCGGATCTCGACGCCAGCGCCCGCGTGGAAGCGCGCCGCTTCGCGATCCGGGGTGACGGTGGCGAGGTCCGGCGGGTCACCGAGTTCACGATCAAGATTCGGTACGTCGCCAAGGAAGGCATGACGGCCGAGGAGGTGACGCGGCTCAAGTCCAACGCCCTCGACGGCATGGACCTGTACTACAACCACCAGCACCGGCTTTCCGACGGCAGCCAGTTGCACGTCCGGCTCGACTTCGACGAGGTGCGCAACGCACGGCCCACCGACACCAACGTGGTGGGCTTCCGCCCCAGCGGCCATCCCGACATGGTGAACTGGTGCGCCAACACCGACGCGCACGTCCACGCCCACGAGATCGGACACCATCTCGGGCTTCCGGACGAGTATCGCGACTTCCAGACTCAGGGCCGCAGGACGCTCACCGACCGGGGCCTCGAACCAGGCGCCAACCTGATGGGTGACGCGTCCCGCGTGCGCACGGCCGGAGGCATCCTGATAGATCACGCGGGCCACGAGGTCCCGCCACGGGCGACGTTGCTTGACCACCACCTGGTGCACTTCTCCGACCTGCTACCCCGCTCCGACCGCTTCGCCGAGGGCGACGCGGGGTTCCGGCAGCCGGCCGACGAGTGGACCCCGCCGGTCCACACCGCCGAGACGCTGCGGCTGCCCCGCCACCTGCGCGAACTGCTCGTCGAGTTCCCCCATAGAGGCGGTGACCTGGTCGACCACGTGCAGGTGCTGGATCGCGCCCACTCCCTGTTCGGCGATCGGGTCACCCAGCGCCACGTCGACTACACCCGCGCGCTCTTCGACGCCGCCCACTCGCTCTACGGTGCCGTCGTGGACACCCCGACCGTACGAGACCTGCGCCGCCTGCACGGCCTGGTCAAGTTCCTCGGCAGGGGACCGGACTCGGGGTTGCCCGACGCGGCGTGGCTCAAGGCGGAGACCGAGGCGGTCCTGGGCCACGGCCATTCCGACCCGAGGACCGTCGAGGGCCTGGCGAGGCTCGCGGAATGGTCCGCCTACACCGGCGGACAGCCGCGTCCCGGCGAGGCCGGAGCGCCGGCCCTGCGCAGGGCCGCCGGAGAGTTCCTCGGCGAGCCGCCGAGCGAGGCCGCCGTCCGCCGCGCCTCGGCCGTGTTCAGCTACGCGGCCGAGCATTCGCCTGTACTGGCCAGTGGATCCGTGGACTTCGGCCGCGTCACCACCGAACTGCGGGCCAAGCAGGCGGGGGAATGGCACGGCCGGGCGTTCGACGGCGCGGACTTCGCCCAGTTTGTGGAACGGCTGCACGACGACCCGGGATCCGGGCAGCCCGCCGCCGGGCCGCCCAAGGCTCTTGGGGAGCCCCCGCACAACAATGGGCCGGCATGGGACGCGCGAAGGGTGGGCGAGGCGGTCACTGACTGGGGGGCCAGGCCGCACGGGGGGAAACCGCACACCTTCAGCCCGGCCGATCTGGTGGCCGCGCGCAGGCGGGCCCAGCCGGTGAACATGGGGGCACGTGACCCGGGGGCCGCGGCCATCGAGCGTCGCGACATGACCGTCAAGGCACGTGATGGAGTGATGCGGCCCGTCACGGAGTACACCGTCAGGTTCGCCTACCGTTCCGATACGTCGCCGCTGGGCCACCTCGGCACGCGCGTGCGGGCAGGTCTCGACCGGTTCGTCAACGGCAGATACGTGCTGCCGGACGGCTCGGCGCTGCTCGTCCGGGCGGAGTTCGCGCCTGCGGAACACCGCGGTGTGACGATCGGACACCGCGACGAGGCACCTGGCAGCAGGCCGTTCGACTTCCCCTACGAGGCGGCACACGTCGAGCTGGCGCTCAAGGTCCTCGATCAGCTGGGCATGGACGACACGCTCGGCCCACCGCGGACGGCCGAGGCCGAACAGGTTCCCCAGCCGGACGCCGTGGCCGCGCGCGAGCGGGCGGCATGGGACGCGCGAAGGGTGGGCGAGGCGGTCACCGACTGGGGGGCCACGCCGCACGGGGAGAAACCGCACACCTTCCGTCCGGCCGATCTGGTGACCGCGCGCAGGCAGGTCCAGCCGGTGAACATGGGGGCACGTGACCCGAGGGTCGCGGCCATCGAGCGTCGCGACCTGACCCTCCCACCAAGCGGCGGAGTGGTACGGCGCGTTACCGAGTACACCGTCAAGTTCGCCTACCGTTCCGATATGTCGCGGGCGGACATGGGCTACTTCGGCAGGCGCGTGCGGGCGGCTCTCGGCCGGTTCGTCGACGGCAGGTACGTGCTGCCGGACGGCTCGGCGCTGCTGGTCCGGGTGGAGTTCGTGCCTTCAGCACACCGCGGTGTGACGATCGGACACCTCGACGGGGCACCTGGCAGCAGGCCGTTCGACTTCCACTATGAGGCGTCATACGTCGAGCTGGCGCTCAAGGTCCTCGATCAGCTGGGCATGGACGACGTGCTCGGCCCACCGTAGACGGCCGAACCGGGCGTGGGGGGGGGGTTCGGCCTGTTCTGGGTTACTGCGATTCTGGGGGCGTCAGGCGGCTCAGCCCGTTATGGGTGACCGCGTACAGATCGCTGGACAGGGCGAGCGGGACGTCCCCCAGCCGGGTCTCGCCGGCCCGCTCGCCGTCCGGCAGGCGCCACAGCCGTACGGTGCCGTCGTCGCAGCCCACGGCCAGCACATCGGGATCGTGGAAGCTCAGGCACCGGACCGTGCCCGGATTGCCGCCGAGCACGACGACGTCCTCGCCTGTCTCGGCGTCGCGGACCGGCACCAGCCCGTCATAGCTGCCGGCGGCGAGTACGGCCCGGCCACCGACCGTGCCCAACGCCAGCGCGTACACCGGCAGCGGATGCCCGTGCACCACCGACAGCGGCCGGCCCGTCGCCGCGTCCCAGGTTCTGACCGCCCGGTCGTACCCGCTCGACGCGATCACGACCCGGCCGCCGACCCGGCCCGTGGCCAGGCACGTGACGCCCGCCGTATGGCCGATCAGGCGGCGCAGCGGCCGGCCCGAGACCGCGTCCCAGGTCCTCACGGTGCCGTCCATGCCACCCGAGACCAGCAGATCGCCGTCGAGGGCGAGCGCGAGCACCTGACCGGTGTGCGGGGTCGGCACCGCGACCACGCCGTCCACCGGATGATGTACGCGGACGGTGCCGCTGTCGGTGCCGCAGACCAGGTTGCCGCCGTCGAAGGCCAGGCTTGTGACACCGCCGTCCCCGGAGGCTGTGGGCGTCTCGGGCAGGAAACCGCCATCGGCCGGCCGCCAGAACCACGGCGTGCCGCCAGGGGACCCGGCGGCCACGAGCGCCCCGTCGGTGGCGACCGCGGTTGCGACGGCGCCGGTGAGCTCCCGCGCCAGAGTCCCATTGGACGCCCAGACACGGACCCCGTCACCGGCGGTCACCAGCCACTCCGACGCGGCGCCGGCTCCGACGGTGGTGGCCGGTCCTTCGGGCGTGGCGGGCGCTGGTGGTTTCGATACGACGGTGATAGCGGTGGCCCATTGGCCTGAGTGCCAGGTGGTCAGGAGCGTTCCGGTGTGCGGGTCGTGGACGGCGACCCGGCCGTCCAGCGCGCAGGACGCCAGCGCCTGGCGCTCCGCCACCCTGAGGAAGGCCAGCCCGGTCACGCTCGCCTCGTGTCCGTCCAGTACGCGAAGCTCCTGCCCGGTGCTCGCGTCCCAAAGCCGGATCAACCGGTCGGAGCCCGCCGACGCGACGAGTCCGTCAGCGGCGGCGACCGCGTTCACCCAGCCCGGGTGGCCGGGCAGCGAGTGCAGGGTGCGGCCGTCCGAGAGGTCGGTGAGCCGCACGGCCCCGTCGTCGGAGCCGGTGACCAGCAGCGTGCCGTCGACGCACACCGCGTTGATCGAGCCCTCGTGCCGGTCCGCCAGCTCACCCAGCGACCCCGCGGCGTCCCAGACGCGCAGCACGCCGTCGGCGCCGCCGGTGTAGATCAGCCCACCGGACGCGGCCAGCGCCAGGACCGGGCCGTCGTGGCCGGTCGTGGCGTGGAGCTGCTGCCCGGTGCCGGTGTCCCAGACCCGGATGACCAGGTCGTCGCCGCCGGTGGCGACGATCTCCCGGCCACCGGCCGTGCCGAGCGCGACCGCCCGGGTGGGCGCGTCGGTGACGGTGGCGCTGCCCAGGTCCTCGCCGTACGGCAGGCCGTACAGGCTGAAAGTGCGCCCGGGACGGGACAGCGCGTACGCCGGCCGCCCGCCCACGGTCCCGAAGGCGGCGGCGGCCGGCGAGCCGGGATCCGGCGGCGGCAGCGCGCGGTCCGGAGCGGAGCGGTGGGCCAGCCTCGGCGACTCGTTCGCCGTCTCCCGGACGGCACCGTCGCCGACCTGGTACACCAGCGCGTCGAGGATCCGCAGGACCGGCTCCAGCCCCAGCTCGCCACCATCACGCCACCCGAACAGCAACGACCCGCCCAGCCCACCGTCAGGACCGCCCGTGCCGTCCTCGGCACCGTCCGGGCCGCCCCCGACGCCTTCGGCGGACTCCGCGACCTCAGCGGCGACCCCAATAGTGACCACGGTCAGTTCGCGCAGCGTGGAGCCCGGTAGCGGCGTGGGCGCCGCCACGTGCGGGAAGCGCGCCGAGCGCAGGCCGTCCACGAGCCACGGCCACACGGCCCGGTCCAGTTCGGCGGTCCAGGCCCGGACCCCGCCCGCGCGCGCGTGCTCCAGCCGGGCCCGCCCGTCAGCCCAGACCGTCAGCTCCATGGTGCCGGGAAAGGACGGGCCGGTCAGCCGGTAGCGCACGTGTGACACGGGTGACAACCTACGGCGTGTCCAGGAAGGCTGTCTGGATCAGGCGCGCGCCCGACCTCCGGTCCACGTAGAAGCCGCGCCCCTGCGGAAGCGGCTGCGGACGCACATTGCCGAACAGCGCGCCCTCGTCCTTGTTGCCCGACATGATCAGCGCCGGGCTGGCCATCTCCTTGAGCCGCTGGACGGCCGGGTCGAACATGGACCGGCTCGCGCCGCCCATCTGACGGGAGATGATCAGGTGCAGGCCGATGTCGCGGGCCTGCGGCAGCAGCTCGGCCAGGGGTGCCAGCGGGTTGTTCGAGGTGGCGACGAGGTCGTAGTCGTCCACGATGATGTACAGGTCGGAGCCCTGCCACCAGCTGCGCTCCCTGAGCTGCTCCGGTGTGAGGTCCGCCGGGGGCAGCCGCTTGAGCAGCGCGGTGCGGGCGTCCTGGATCAGTTCGGCCGCCGCGGTGCTGGAGGCGGCGTACCCGATGCGGTGGTCGGTGACCGCGGTGTCGAGCAGGGCGCGCCGGTAGTCGAGCACGATCATCATGCATTCCTTGGGCGTCTTCCTGGCGACCAGGCCCTCCATGATGAGCTTGAGCACGTTCGACTTGCCGCACTCGGTGTCGCCGAACACGATGAAGTGCGGGTCCACGTCGAAGTCGAGCGCGACCGGCGCCAGGGCGGCCTCGTCGATGCCGATGGCGATCCGGTTCGGCCCGGTGAGGGCGGCGTCGGGCAGCGACGCGGCGGGCAGCAGCGACGGCAGCAGCCGCACGGGGCGGGCGGCGGGACCCTGCCAGGAGGCCCGTACGACCTCCACCAGCGACCGCACGCCGGCGGACAGGTCGTCGGCGCCGCGCACCCCGTCGATGCGCGGCAGCGCGGACAGGAAGTGCATGCCCTCCTTGGTCAACCCGCGTCCTGGCACCCCTTCCGGTACGGCCAGCGCCGCCTTGCGGCTGACCTCCGACTCGTAGGCGTCACCGAGCTTGAACTCCAGCCGGGTACCGAACAGGTCCCTGATCCCCGCGCGGAACTCCGACCACTTGTTGGTGGAGGCGACGATGTGGATGCCGTAGCCGAGCCCTCGGGCGGCGAGGTCGGTGATGACCCCTTCCAGCGCCTCGAACTCCTGGCGGATGGTCAGCCAGCCGTCGATCAGCAGGAAGATGTCCCCCCAGCCGTCGCCCTCGTACTCTCCGGCGGCGACGAGACGGCGGTAGGTGGCGATCGAGTCGATGCCGCTCGCGGCGAAGTCGCGCTCGCGCTGCTGGAGGACGGCGGCGATCTCGGCGACGGTCCGGCGTACCCGGTCCGCGTCCATACGGGTGGCCACGCCGCCGACGTGCGGCAGGCCGTCCAGGGCGGCCAGCGCGCCACCGCCGAAGTCCAGGCAGTAGAACTGCACCTCTTTGGGCGTGTGCGTGAGCGCCATGCTGGTCACCAGCGTGCGCAGTACGTTGCTCTTGCCGCTCTGCGTGCCGCCCGAGACGCCGACGTGGCCGGCCGCGCCCGACAGGTCCAGCCAGTACGGGTCGCGACGCTGCTCGAACGGCTTGTCGATGATGCCCACGACCCCCGCGAGGCGGCCCCTGCCGTCCCAGCCGGGCGTGGACAGGCCGAGCTCCGGGGTCACCGACAGCGGAGGCAGCAGGTGCGCGAGGGTCGGCGGCTCGCCGAGCGGCGGCAGCCAGATCCGGTGCGCGGCGGGGCCCTGACCGGCCAGCCGCTGTACGACGATGTCCAGCAGGCTGCTGCGCGGCCCGCGCTCGTCGTCCGGCTTGGCGACCTCCTTGGCCGGCTCCTCCACGATCGGGAGCGGCGCGTAGGCGGGGCCGTACTCGACGACCTGGCGGATCGTCTTGTCATCGCCATCGGCTGCCGCGCTGCGGGGGTCGCTCTGGTGGGGGCCGGAGACGTACGCGGCCTTGAACCGGGTCATGCCGGTGGTGTCGAACTTGAGGAAGCCGTTGCCCGGCGCGGACGGCAGCTCGTAGGCGTCGGCCACACCGAGAACGACGCGGCTCTCCATGGCCGAGAACGTACGCAGGCCGATCCGGTAGGACAGGTGCGTGTCCAGGCCGCGCAGCCGGCCCTCCTCCAGCCGCTGGGAGGCCAGCAGCAGGTGCACGCCCAGCGAGCGGCCGAGCCGGCCGATCATCACGAACAGCTCGATGAACTCCGGCTTGGCCGACAGCAACTCGCTGAACTCGTCCAGCACCACGAAGAGCGTCGGCATCGGCGCCAGCTGGGCGCCCTGCTCGCGGGCCCGCTCGTAGTCCCGCAGCGAGGCGTAGTTGCCGGCCGAGCGCAGCAGCTCCTGGCGGCGCACCATCTCGCCGTGCAGCGCGTCGTACATGCGGTCGACCAGCGGGAGCTCGTCCTCCAGGTTGGTGATGACCGCCGAGACGTGGGTGAGCGTGTCGAGCCCGAGGAAGGTGGCGCCGCCCTTGAAGTCGACCAGGACGAAGTTCAGTATCTCCGACGAATGGGTGACGGCCAGGCCGAGCACCAGCGTACGCAGCAGCTCACTCTTGCCGGAGCCGGTCGCGCCGATGACCAGGCCGTGCGGCCCCATGCCGCCCTGCGCCGACTCCTTGATGTCCAGCTCGACCATCCGGCCGTCGGCGCCCAGGCCGATCGGCACCCGCAGCCGGTTGCGGCCCGCCCGTGGCCGCCAGGTCAGCGCCGGGTCCAGCCGCATCGGGTCGCCGATGCCGAGCAGGTCGGTCAGCGTGGTGTTGACCGCCAGCACGTCCTCGACCTCGCCGCCGCTGACGGCCGAGGCGCGCAGCGGCGCGAGCTGCCTGGCCAGCCCCTCCACCCGCAGGTAGTCGAGCTTGTCGGGGTTGCCGAGCCGGGTCTTGTTCTCCTTGCCGGCGTGGTCCAGCTTGATCATGTGGAAGCCGTCGGGCTGGATCTCCAGCCGCAGCGTGGCCTTCTCCTCCACCGCCCCCGTGGCCCCGGACAGGTCGATCACCGTGACACCCTGGATGGCGTCCGTGCCGAGCTGAGAGTCGTGGGGCACGTGCCCGCCGTCGACAATGAGCACGTGGTACGGCAGGGCGTCCGCGGGCGAGCCGGGCCGGAACCTGGCCCGCTCCTTGAGCTCGGCTCCCACCAGGCGGTCCAGCTCGCTCATGTTCTCGGCCATCAGCCGCACCGGTCCGGCGGCGTCGACCTCGTCGGGGTGCAGCGCGTGGGGCAGCCACTTGACCCAGTCCCAGTGGCCCATCCACTCCTGGCCGGCGCACACCATGATCCGCAGGTCGTCCGGCGAGTGGAACACCGCCATCTGGCCGATCATGGCCCGCACCAGCTCCCGCATGGCCGCTGGGTCGCCGCTGAGCTTGATGCGCGCGAACGAGCCCAGCGCCACGGCCACCGGGAGCTCCGACACCGTCGCGTGCGCCCTGACGAACCTGCGCAGCGCGCCGGCGGACAGCGCGTCGAGGTCCTCCACCGGCTTGGAGTCCGGTGGGATGAGCTGGATGGCCAGCTTCTGTACGCCGGTGCCGAGCCGTACCGTGCTGAAGTCGTCGTCGCGCGGCCGGCGTTCCCACAGGCGGGGGCCCATCGCGATCCACCAGAGCGCGTCCGGCTCGGGGCCGCTCCACTCCAGTGCCTCGCGCTGCTGCTTGGCCGCCCGCCTGACCTTCTTGCGCACCTGCGACAGGTAGCGGAAGTAGTCGCGGCGGGCCCCGTTGAGCTTGTGCTTGCGCTCGCCCGACTGGCGGCCCATCTGCCCCAGCGTCATGCCGAGCATGGACACCGCGAACATGCCGCTCGCCACGTACATGATCGGGTTGGAGTTGCCGCCCGCGGTGAACATCAGGGCCATCGCCGCGGCGCCCGCCACCATGGGCAGGTACGTGAGCACCAGCATGAAGCCCTGCCCCTGGACCTCGGGGATCTCAGGGGGCGATTCGAGCAGGATCTCCCCGCGTGGCGGCTTGGGGCTGGGACGGCGTTCGGGCCGCCGGACAACGACAATGCTCACCGTGGGATGGTCCTCCGTATCGGTTGCTGACCTTCTTACCAGAAGCGACCCGATATGTTCTCTCTTGTCCATGATGCTCGTGGGACGGAGTCCAGCCATGGGATCGATGGTCCACGGACCGGCCGTTCAGGGGCCGTATCCGCAGGGTCCCCCGCGCCTGCCAGGCCCGCCGCACCTTCAGGGACCCCCGCATCCGCAGGGGCCCATGCAGGTGAGCTCGCTCGCCCAGGTGCACGTGCCGCTGCCCGCGCTCTGCCACGTGACGATCGTGGGACCACGGCGCAAGGCCGATCTGGCGCTGCCCGCCGACATCCCGCTGCCGCACGTACTGCCCGGCCTGCTGCGCGCCCTGGACGAGCTGGGCGGCGAGTCCGCCGCCGCGCCCGGCTGGACGCTGCAGCGGCTCGGCGGCTCCCCGCTCGACCTGGGCCAGAGCCTCGGCGCCCTGGGCATACTCGACGGCGAGGTGCTCTATCTGAGGCCGCGCGAGGCGATCCTGCCGCCCGCGCTGTACGACGACGTGGCCGACGTGGTCGCGACCGGAGTCAAGAATTCCACGGGCGTCTGGGAGACCAAGCACACCCGGCTGATGGGCGCGAGCGGCGCGCTCGGGGTGCTGGTCCTCGGCGCGATCGCCCTGGCGCTGTCCGGAGCGCCCGCGCTGGTCGTCACGGTGGTGGCCGGGCTGATGGCGCTCGTGGTCGTGGCCACCGGCGCGGCCCTGTCGAGAGCGGTGGGCGACTCTCTCGCGGGTGCCCTGATCGGGCATGGGGCGCTGCCGTACGGCTTCATCGCGGGCCTGTTCGCGCCGGCCAGCGGCGGCACCCTGGCCGGTGTCGGCGCTCCCCACCTGCTGGCCGCGCTCGCCTGCACCGCGCTGGTGGCCACCATCGCGGGCGCGCTGATCTCCGACGGCGTGCCGGGCTTCCTCGGTACGGCCATCGCCACGACGTTCGGGGCGATAGGCGCGGCCGTGGTCATGGTGTGGGGACCGGCACCCGCCGGAGTGGCCGCGGTGACGGTGTCGATCCTGCTGGCGTTGAGCCCGCTGGTCCCCACGCTGTCGTTCCGTCTGGCCAAGGTGCCGCTCCCGGCCATGCCCACCACCGCGGAGGAGTTGCGGGCCGACAACCAGCGCCTGAACAGCGCGGCCATCCAGGAGCGGACCGTCATCGCCCAGCGCTACGCCACCGGCATGATCATCGCGATCGGTCTGGTGGCGCTGGTCTCCGAGGTGCTGCTGGCCACGTACGGCGGCTGGATCGCCTCCCTCATGACCGGGACGCTCGGATTGACGCTGATGATGCGGGCCCGGGTCTTTCGCGGGGTACGCCAGCGGCTCTGGCTGATGACAGTCGGTCTGACCGCGTTCGGCCTGCTCGCGCTGACCCTCGGCCCGAAGTCCGGCGTCATCGGCGCCGTGGCCGTGGCGATCGGCATGCTGTGGCTGGCACTGACCGCCGTCGGCATCGGCCTCTGGCTGCCGACGGGCAAGCCGTCGCCGTTCTGGGGCCGCGCGGCGGACATCGTGGACGTCATCCTGATCGTCGAGCTCTTCCCGCTTGCGCTGGGCGTTCTCGAGGTCTATTCCTGGGTGCGCGGTTTGTCCGGGTGATAGGTTGCTGCGCGATTTAACAGTGTTGTGAGAGTGGAGTGAAGATGCAGGAGTTTGGGGACTTCGCGAACATCGACATCGAGAAGCTTCTCAAGGGCGCGGACGAACAGTTCGCGCGCATCGAAGAGCTCCAGAAGAACATGACCGACCTCGTCGGGCGGGCCCAGGACGACGACGGCCTGGTCACGATCGAGTACGGCAGCGAGGGGCTGCGCGAGCTCCAGCTGCATCCCAAGGCGATGCGACTGAGCTCGGGCGAGCTCGCCGAGCTCATCAAGGAGCAGCTCCAAGCCGCGACCGCGGACTTGCAGCACCAGGTCACCGAGGCCATGGGCCAGGCGTTCGGCGACGAGGACAACCCGATGAAGTACGTCGAGGACCCCGACGCCGCCCTGCACAAGATCAAGGAGGCCGAGTCCGCCTACAACCGGACGTTCGAGGACGTCATGGGCGAGCTCGACCGCATCCGCCGCCGCCTGGACCTCTAGGCCCCCTTCATGCCCAGGGGCTGGCCGTCCTTGTCGAACGTCGGCAGGTTGGGGATGTAGACCTGCTCGAACGCCGGCGCGTTCTTGGGGTCCGTGGGCGTGACGGCCTTGCTCATGTTCTCCGCGGCGCTCTGGCCCATGTACATGCCCGCCGCCGAGGCGATGCCCGCGGCCGCCATGTAGACGCCTTTGCTCTTGCCCACGATCGACTTCAGCACGGCGAGCGCCGCGACGCTCGAAGCGGTGGCGCTGAGGTCCGTCGCCACCGCCGTGGGTGGGAAGAGCTTGCCCGCGGCGCTGAGGCCGGAGAGGGCGACCAGGATCGAAGCCACCGAGGCACTGGTCACGGCCCCTTGGAAGGAATGCCCGGCGAGTTGGTCGAGTGCCTGCGCGAGCCCCTCGTAGGCCTGCGTGCTGTTCTTCGCCTCCTTGGTGAACTTCTTCACCGCGGAGTCGACGTCCGGACGCGCCATCTTCTCCCAGTCGTCGGAGTCGATGGTGTCGAGGGCGGTGTCGATGGACGCGGCCGCGTCGTTGACCGTCGTGGTCATGTCGCGGGTGTGTCTGGCCGCGCCACGGATGTCACTGGGGCTGGAGAGGATCGTGCCGATGAGCGCCCCGGCGAACCTGCTGATCGTTTGGATCGCGGGGTTGGATGGCAGGCCCGCGGCGATGACGCATTCGGCTATCGCTGTGGTGTAGAGGGTCGTGCCTTGGTCGTAAAAGTCCATGTCGTCCCCGAGGTCAATTCTTCACGGTGCTCTTGTCGTTGGCCTCACGGACAACGTCGGCTCCATTTCGGAGCTGCTTGTCCCAGACGCCCAGCTGGTTCTTGGCACTCTTGAGGTAGTCGGCGGCCGACGAGCGGGCCGAGCTGTATGCGGAGCCGAACGACATCGCGCCCACCAGGCCGAACCCCGGGAAGCCGATGTCGATGTTCCGGGCGGTGTTCTCCGCGGCTCCCATGTGGTCGCCTGGGGTGTCGCCGTCGCCGCCTTCGCTGGGGCCGATCTTCTTGCCGAGCTTCTCCATGACCTCAGGGTGGGCCTTGCGCCAGCCACCGCCGAGCCCGCTTCCGATGAGCTTTTCGTCCGGTGTGGTGTCGCCGGTGTCCTTGCCGTCCTTGCCACCCTTGCCATCTGACTTGCCGTCGCCCTGGCCGCCTCCGCCACCGCCGCCTCCGGAGGAGTCGGGGGAGGGGACGGACGGCGTGTCAGCGCCTCCTGAGCCGGGAGTGTCCGCGCCGGGGGTCTCAGCGCTGGGCGTTTCCGGAGTCGGGGTGTCCGTAGCCGGCGTTTCGGGGGTGGGGGTTTCCGGCGTTTCCGGGAGGCTGGAGCCGGGGTCTTCGGTGCCGCCGTCGGTCGGCGGGTCCGTCGAGGGAGTCTCGGGGACGGTCGTGTCGTCCTGGCCACCGGGCTGGTTCGGGTCGGTCTGGCCGCTGGGATCGGTCTGGCTCGGGTCGGTCTGCGGGTCCGCGGGGTCTTGCTGGCCGTTCGGGTCCGTCTGGCCTTGGGGGTCGGTCTCGGAGCCGGAGGGGTCCTGCTGGCCGTCGGAGGTGCCGGGGTCGGTCTGCTGCGGGTCCGAGGTGTCGCCCTGGTCGCCTGTGTCCGTGCCGTCCTGGTCGTTCGGATTGTCCGAATTCCCGGTGTCGTCCTGGTTCTGCGGGGCGTCCGGGTCCTCGGTCGCGTCGTCCGAGCCGTCGGGGTTGTCCGGGCCGCCACTCTCGTCGGCGTCCGAGGGCTCCCACGCCGGGTCACCTTCGGCGGCCTGCGGATCGACCGAGCCGGGCTCGCCGTCGGTCACGTCGTCCACCGTCTCGGGCCCGAAGCTCAGCTGGTCGGACTGGACCTCGGCCACCGTCGGATCGCCCTGACCGTCGGCGGGCCCCACCTGATCCGGCGGGATCTGGTCGTTGGCCGGTCCTACCTGGTCAGGCGGGATCTGGTCGTTGGCGGGCCCCACCTGATCCGGGGGGATCTGGTCGTTGGCGGGTCCTACCTGGTCGGGCGGGATCGACGGATCGTCGACGGGACCCGCCTGATCGGGCCGTGGAGAGTCGCCGCCGCCTGCGACAAGGACGGTCGTATTGCCGTCGACCGAGCCCGGGGGCGCGCCGCCGATCTGAACCTCACCCGGCCCGTCCTGTGGCGGGGGAGAGCTCCAGTTGAGCAGGCTGTCGATGCTCGGCCGCCCCATGCTCCCGAATTCGGCCACCCTGTCGCCCTCCCCGCAATCAACACAGAAGCGACAAAAGCGTAGCCGTGAGGCTGCTGGGCCGTACAGGTTGTGAGCTTTACGACGAGCCGCGACCGCAGGCCAGTAGCCGAAGTCAGAAATCGCCGAGCCGTCTACCTGCGCGTTTACCTAAAAGACGCCTAACGGTGATCTAGCCGTTATGTTAAGTATCTGTTATTTCTGGGGCAGATGGGGGCTAGCATGCCATTTGATGTTGTTTGCGGGGGTACCCGGGTTGACCGGACCTACGGCGCCGCCGTACAGAACCAGACCTTGTTGACCTGGAGGTCCAATGGCAACACTTATGGGTACCGCCCCGTCGAAGCTCACCAAAGCCGCCGGCCAGTGTGAGGTCACCGCCCAGTACATCGAGGGCATGCGCCAGCGGGTGCAGACCATCAAGGGCGACCTGATGGCCGCGGGCTGGAAGGGTGGGGCCGCCGGACAGTTCGGCAAGGCCCTTGACGCCTGGGACGTCGACTTCCGCCAGGTGATCAAGATTCTCGAGGACATCTACGACAAGCTGAACATCAACGCGGGCGTGTACTCCAACGCCGCGCAGCAGAACATGGACATCTCCAGCGGGCTCAACTCCGCCGGCGTCGGCGGTCGTATCGACTCGCTGATCAACGCGTCGCGCTAAGCCCCCAGTACGTAGGTAGGACGGAGACACTCATGGCCGACACGTTCACCCCAGAGGACTACACCTACGCCCACTTCCCCAACATGGAAGCGGCGTACGAGCAGCTGAAGTCGATCGTCACCGAGCTGGACAAGGCGACGGACGACCTCTACAACGACGTCAGGACCACCCTCGGCACCGACTGGGAGGGTGAGGCGAAGACGTTCTTCGACGGCAAGAAGGCCCAGTGGGACGCCCTTGAGGTGGAGATGGGCAAGCAGCTGTTCGAAGCCGCCAAGGCCGTCAGCATCGCCAAGGGTAACTACGAGACCGCTGAGCGGCGCAACATCAACATCTGGACCGACTAGCAGTCCGTCGCGGCGATCGTGCCTCCCTCGGCCGGTGCCATGACGCGCCGGCCGGGTTCCTTTTTCTATGGGGGATGGGGATGACCCAGAAGGACGCAATGGAGGGCCAGGACCCTCTGTACATCGATCCTGATCTGTTCGACTCGGGAGCGGGGCGGGAGCATTCCCCCACCCAGATGCGGGCGATCGCCGAAGAGCTCAAGTCGTACCTCGGCGGTATGACGGGACCCGGCTCGGCGGAGGGCTACACCAACGGCTCCGTGAACGGCATCCTGGACCACTGCCAGCTGTCCGAGGCGCAGATCGGTACGTGGCACGACGCCAGTGCCTTCAGCCAGACCGTCGGCGCCAACAGCGGTGGCAAGAAGTTCGCACAGGTTTATAAGGAATTCGTCGACGCCTACAAGGACGTGATCGCCGCCGTCGAGGCGAGCGCCGCCAACCACAGCGCCGGTGACAAGGCCAACGAGGGCAAGGGCTGATGGCCGAGGGCAAGGGCGGCAGGCATGTCGTCGTCATCCTGTCGTTCGACAAGATGCCAGAGGGCGGGACGGTAAACGCGTCCAGGGACGAGATCCTGGCGATGCTGAAAAGCACCGAGCCCACCCAGATCGAGGACGCCGGGTTCGCCTACGACAAGGCGTCGAGCGCGATCGAGTCGGCCGTCAACGCGCTGGAAGAGCACGCGGGCAAGATCCTCACTGTGTGGAAGGGCCCCGACGCCAGCAAGGCGCGCCACGCGCTGCAGATGCTGCACGCCTCCGGCGGCGAGCTGTCCACCAAGCTGGAGATGATGGGCTCCGCCCTGCGCCAGTACGCGGGCTATCTCCCCGAGACGATCTCGAAGGTCGAGGGCATCTCGACCAACACCAAGTCGGAGAACGACGTCCCCAGCTCCGAGATCATGGTGGACGAGGCCGCCAACGCGAAGGCCGCGAAGGCCGCTGCGGACCGCGAAGCCCAGAAGGCGATGCAGGAGCTCAACAAGAAGATCGTTGATCTCTACAACGTGCAGGTCCCGCACGACGTGTCGTACGAGCTGCCCGCCGTCTCGATTCCGGGCGGTACGGGCTCGTACCGCGACCCCGGATACCCGACCGGCAAGGGCATCAACGCCGGCGGGAGCGGGAACGGGAACGGATCGTCGGACGGCTACGGCGGTTCTTCCGGAGGCACGGGCTCCACCAGCGGTGGTACGGGCTCCGACGGCTCGCGCGGCGGTAGCACGGGCGGCTCGGGCTCCGCCGACCAGAACGGCTCCGACTCGGGCGGCAAGCCTGGCTCGGACACCGGCAACGGTCAGAATGGCAACGGTCAGAACGGCAACGACCAGAACGGCAACGGCACCGGCGACCAGAGCGGCACCACGCCGGGCGACGGCACCGGCAGCCAGGACCCCTCGCAGACCGGCGACTCCGGCAAGCAGGACCAGACGGTCCCGCCGGTGCTCGGCCAGGACGACAAGACCAGCAGCGACAACCCCAAGGGCGGCCTGGACCCGAACGGCACGGAAGTGTCGTCCTACTCGCCGACCACGCCGGTCATCACCCCGACCAGCATCACCCCGACCGGCAACCCGGTGAGCACCATCGCCCCCAACCCGGTAGGCGTCCTGTCGCCCACCGCCACGCCCAGCGTCCCCTCGGTGCTCGGCTCGCCGAACGGCGCCATGGGCGCCCCGGGCCAGGGGCTCACGGCGGCGATGCGCGGCTCGGCGAACGGCATGTCCGGCATGCCGTTCATGCCGATGTCCAACGCCGGCGCGGGCACGGATCCGGGGGACTGCGAGCGGATGACCTGGCTCCCCGCGGACAAGGACGACTGGAACTCAGCGCACGACGTGACCAACCCGGTCATCTGCTGACCGCGCTACAGGGAGTGGGATGGGCGACTCGAATTCCAGCCAGGCGGCTCAGCTGGCGCAGTTGCAGAACGGCGGCCAGCTGCCGTCGATGTCGTCCGGCGTCTCGTTCAAGACCAGCGCGCTCGACACCAACAGCCAGTCGATAGACGCACACGCTGGGGTCATCTCCCAGCTAGAGGGCAAGACGGAGAATCTGCGCGTCCAGTGGCCGCACTTCGGCGTGATCGGCATGGGCGTCAGCAGCGTCCACGACAAGGCGATCGAACGGCAGGCGGACGCGCTGGCCAAGGGGCGCAAGGCGCTGGAGAGCTGGAAGACCGCACTCAAGCAGGCCTCCAAGAACTACCAGGCGGCCGAGGATGCCAACGGCGACGGGGTCAAGAACATCGGCTTCGACCCGAACAGCCTCGGCGGCGGGCCCAACGGCCTCGGCAATCTCGGAAACCTCGGCAACCCCGGCCTGCCGAACAACGGCGCCGGAGTGCCTGATCTGTCCGGCATAGGCAAGCCGCCGGGGTCCGACACCGATCTGCCCAAGCCGGACCTTCCCTCGACGGACCTTCCGAAGACCGATCTGCCGTCGAGCAACCTCCCTTCGACGGACTTGCCCAAGACGGACCTGCCGTCGGCTTCCGTGGGGAACCAGGCCGACATGAAGGTGCCGAGTATCGACTCGGCGCTCAACGGTCAGCCGAAACTGCCCGATCAGAAGATGCCCGACATCGATAGCAAGCTTCCCGACGGGACGCAGCTGTCCCAGTTCGACCCCAACTCGCTGAACACCCCGCAGGTCAAGAACCCGGACCTCAGCAGCCTGTCTCCGGACCTGAACGGTGCCACGACCAGGACCGGCCCCGGCACGGGCGTCGGCACCGGCGGCGGCACTGGTACCGGTTTCGGCACTGGCATCGGGGGAGGCGCGGGTGCGGGTGCCGTACCGGCCGGCCTGCGAGGCTTGAACGGTACGAGCGGCATGTCCGGGATGCCAATGATGCCGATGATGCCGATGGGCGGCGCCGGGACCGGTGGCGACAAGGAGAACGAGCGCCAGAACGCGCTGCTCGGCGAGGACGAGGGCGTCTGGGGCGGCGACGATGAGATCGCGCCTGAAGTGATCGGACGGGATTCCAGGTGAGTTACGAGTCCGACGTGTCGCTCTACAAGATGGCGGCGAGCATGGCAGCCGCCGGGGCCGTCGCGATCCTGCAGCCCTGGGCCTTCTACGTCGCCGCCGCCATCGGCGTGATGGTCTCGGACCCCGGGGCGATGTCGAACAGCGCCAAAGCCTGGCAGAGCATCGACCACGACGGCCTGATGACCGAGCTGGACGAGCTGGATGAGGGCCTGGATCGCCTCAAGAAGCAGCTGAAGTCCTCAGGCAAATGGGAGGGTGCCGCCTTCGACACCTTCGAGGGCATCCACAAGTCCTTCAAGAACGGGGTCAAGTCTCTCAAGGACACCCGCAACGACACGGGGCGGGCTGTCAACGCGACGGCCAAGGCCTACCACGAAGGCGCCCGCGTGGCCGTGCTGGTAGGCGGCGGTATGTACGCCCTGGGGATGTATAAGCTGCTCTCGAAAGCCACCCCATGGACCGCGATCCTCGCCGAGGGAGTGTCGGCTGTGAGGGGCCGCATCACCCTGCAAACGGTCAGGTCGCTGCTCTGGAAGCATGGCAAGGTCGTCGGAGGTCTCTCCCTAGTCCTCTACCTGGCGATCCAGCAGACCGAGACGACCGGAAAGCTCTTCCCCGGGCTGGAGGCTTCCATCCCCACCGAGATGACCGCCATGAAGTCAGGTGGCATGCCGCCGTTCTCCGACGCCGGCATGACGTACGACGAGAAGATGGGCGGCCTCTCCGTGAAGATGGACGACTCCCTGGCCGGGAAGCTGCCCGGCGGCAGCACGACTCCCGAAAGGGAGACCCCCGAAAGGACGGCCGAGGCCTGACCCTCACCCAGGAGGAAGCTTCACTCGTCCAGCGGGATCCGCAGCACCTGGCCGGGCTTCAGCTTGCGCGGGTCGTCACCGATGATGTCCCGGTTGGCGTCGTAGATCTCCGGCCACCGGTTCGGGTCCCCGTACACCTTCTTGGCGATGTCGGACAGCGAGCCGTTGTCGACCGGCCAATAGCCGACCTTCGCCGTGCCGACCCGTGCGGGCGGGGTCGCCTGGCCGTTGGCGACGGGCACGTCCGACTTGGGCAGGTCGCCGAAGTCGTGGTTGGTCTGCAGGGGTCGCCACACCCGGAAGAGAGACGTCGGGATGCCACCCCAGAACTGCTTGTGAATGTTGCCCGGCTTCCCGGCGATCCTGGCTCCAGGCAGCTTGAGCTTGACCTGCTCGTATGCCCAGTTGCGCAGCCCGACAAAGCTGCCGAAGGCCATGCCGGACTCGCCGACGGCGGCGCCCGTTTTTGTCAGGGTCGCCGCCCAGCTCGCCGCGGTGCCGCCCTGAAGGACCCCCTTGCCGAAGAAGCCGGACATGGGGGTGAAGGTGGCCACTAGCATGGCGCCCGTGGTGATGCGGGCCGCCTGGGTGAAGGTCAGGGGGGCGAGGTTGAAGATGCTGTGGCCGCTGATGCCCTGGGCCACCATCTGCGTGCCGATGACTCCGCCGTACACGCTGCCGGAGGTCTTGGCGTACGCCTTGAAGTTCGCCGCGCCGAACTTCTCGGCGTAGGCCGAGTACTTCTTGAACTTCGCGACCGCCAGCTCCGTCTTCGTCATGGCCGTGGCGGTGCGCGTCGCGCTGCCGAGCTTGGCCACCCACTTCAGCCGGCCGACCACGGGCAGGACCTTGAGGGCGCCGGCACAGATCCTGAGGACGGACGCGAACCTGGTGAGGACCTGGGCCGCCAGCAGCACGATCTTCGTCGTCCGCATGTAGGCGGCTCCTGCGGCCAGCCAGCCGCCCCACATGCCAGCCGCCCACCGAAGGGCATAGAAGGCGACGTACCAGATGATCGCCGTCTCGAGCAGCTCGATGATGGCCTTCCTGGTGTGGGCGGCCGACTCGGCGACCATCCTCAGGATGTTGGCGATCTCCGTGCAGCTCTTCATGAGCGCGACGCGGTTGTCGTGCCTCAGTACGAGGCCCCAGACCTTCCTGAAGTCGTCGGCGGCCTTGCCCTTCCACTCCTTCACGATCTTGTCAACGTAGCCGTCGTGCTGGCCATGGGCGCGCGCGTCGAGGACCTCGAAGACCTTGTTCAGGGTGGTGGCGAGGTTGTCGTGCGCCGCGGCGGCGGCCTTGAGCCGTCCTTCGGTCTCGTCGCCGCCGATGAGCGTGGGGAGCGCGCGCCACATGGACTTGATCGTGTCGAGCAGTGGGGCGGGGTTGAGCAGCGAGCCCCAGTTGATCTCGAAGTGCCAGGCCGTCCAGTCCCATTCGAGCGGGTTGATGCTGCCGTGTTGGCTCATCTGGGCCCTCCGACGTCGCTGGCCTGGTGGGCGGCCTTGTAGTTGTACGCCGATACCTCAAGGGCCGTGGTGATGAACTCCAGGGCGTCGGCCAGGTCGCCGAGGTAGCCGTAGACGGACTCGTACCGCTGGTCTCGGTGGTCGTTCTCCGCGGTGCCGTCGACGTACGCGGCACCCAGCTCGTCGGCGCCGGGCGCGAGGCCGAAGTCGCTCTTGTGCAGCTTCGCGGGAGCGAAGGCGATCATGGCGTTGCGGACGATCGGGGCCTGGTGGGCGCAGGTCTCCATGGCCTTCTTCAGGTCTGGCGGTATGACCTCATATCCCTCGGTCTTGTCCCCCATGTGCCCCCCACGTATCACAAAGCCCCATCTACCCCTTTGATACTAATGTTTACAAGTATTTGCGTCCAGGAAACCTGCTGTTTAGGAGCCCGTCGGGCGGATGGCCGGGGTGTCCGAGACCGGCGTCCTGGCAGCCGCCGGGTCGAGCGTCGGCCCCTCGGGGATCAGGCGCAGGAGGTGGGCGGGCAGCGGGGCCACGTTCGAGGCGTCGTAGCCCAGCTTGGTCAGCACGTCGGGCGTGGCCAGCCGGTACTTCTTCCCCTGGTCGGTGACCAGGTAGAACTGCTGCACGTTGGAGAGCTGGTTCTCGCCGGGCAGCAGCCCCGCCAGGGCCGCCGTGCCCGGGGGCAGCAGCACCTGGTCGAACCGCTCCGGGTTGCCGCTCGATCCCGGCGTCGGGATGCCGATCCGGCTCCCGACCGTGAGCGTGCCCTTCACGGATCCCTTCACGGTGTTGGCGTAGACCATGCACAGCGGTGCCGAGCCGGCGGGCACTTGGAAGCGCGGCATCGTCGCCGGCATGCCGCCGCCGGTGATCCGCTGGGCCGAGGCCTTCGCCGCGTTGGCGTTCGCCGCGTCGATCGGGATCTCCCGTACGTGCTGCTTGCCGTACGCCGTCTGGCTGGCCGGATCCTGGATCAGCAGCGTGGCCTGCGTCTGGGTGATCGGCGCGAGGCCGTCCGCGAGCATGACGTACCAGCGCGCGGGCGCCCCCGCGACCGCCGCGACCTTGAAGACCTGCCCGACCTTGAACGTCGTGCCACCGGGGCCGGGGATGTTGCGGCCGCGCTGGGGGATCGCCGGCGCGGCGAAGTCCGACCCCTCGGCGATTGCGTTGATCCAGGAGAGCGGCACCCGCCGGGGCGTCTGGTCGGTGAGCCGGTTGGCGTTCTTCAGTGCCATGCGCTGGTTGCCCCACAGCGCCCAGTTCTGCCGCCCATCGTTGACGACCAGCGCGTCGTTCCCGGCGGGCGTGCCGCCGACGTCGGTCCCGCCCACCAGCGTCACGTACGACTTGCGCCCCCCGGAGGGGTCGGTCGCCTCCACCACGCAGGCGGACCAGGGCGACTTGACGAGCCGCTCGGGCTTGGGCAGTGAATCAGGAGCACCCGCGATGCCCACCTGCCCGCCGCGCGCGAACCCGGCCAGCGACTCCGCGGACACCGTCTTGACCTTGATGGCGTCGCTGTCCAGCAGGAGCCGGGCGGAGACGTAGTTGGCCACGGGCAGCAGCCGGCCGGTCTGCTGGCTGTAGACGTAGGCGGCGCCGGTCTCCTCCTCGACGATGAGCTGACCGGCGTCCCTCAGGTTGGTCGCCCCGCCCGGCTTGAGCATGCCCCAGATGCCGAAACCCGCGATGATGAGAACGCCGATCATGATCCCGGCGAACGTCGCCACGTTGTGCCGCCGCATCGGCGACTCGGGCAGGTCAGGCTCGCCCTGCAACAGGGCCATACCCAGGCGCTGGGTCATGAGCCGATGTGCCTGGTAGAGATCCTTGCGGGTCTGCATGCCACTCCGTTTCGGTCCGGCCTGAGGACAGCATAGGAGTATGGAAGCAGCGGGGGGTTATGTCCTAAATAGGCCATGAGATCGTGATATACGAGTAAAGTCAGTGGCCAGTGGTGCGCGGGGAGGGTGCTGTGTCAGATCCCGATAAGTTGAGTCCGCCGCCGGCCCAGGGCTGGCGTCTGGAGTCGGATTGGGCCGGGCTCGATCCCGAGCGCGAGGGCGTCACGTACAGCGCCAGCAAGCTCGAGAAGCTCGCCAAGGAGCTCGAGGGTGAGTTCACCAAGTTCGTCGGGGACAAACCCGGGTCCGTCAACGACCTGGACATGAAGGCCAACCTCCTCAGCATGAAGGTGGCCGTCGACCAGATCAAGCGATGGGAAGGCGGGCAGACCTTCGTCGCCACGGTCCAGAACGGCCACAAAGAGTTCACCGAGGCTTACCGCGAGATCGCCGAGAAGACGCGGATCGCCATCGAACTGATCAACGCGGGCGCGGGCATCTACAAGCGCGTGGATGCCGCCCACGGCGGCACGAAGGACATATAGGGGCTTTCATGGCCGAGGACAAGAAGCTCAAGATCCAGAAGAAGACGCACATGATCAAGACGTCGTGTCCGCCTCTTGAGGTAGACGACGACGGCAGGAGCGTCGCCGAGGTCAAGAACTTCGTCAAGTCCCTGGATCCGACGGCCGTCAAGCAGGCGGGCAACGCCTACCTCGACGCCTGCTCGACCCTGGCCGGCGCCCAGAAGGTCATCGAGCAGATCAACGTCGAGATGGCCAAGTGCTGGGAGGGCAAGACGTCGGTCGAGGCGCAGGAGGCCCTCCGGGTGCTGCACGCGACGATCCGCGAGCTGTCGGACAAGCTCAACTGGATGGGCCGCCCGCTGCAGTCACTCGGTGACAGGCTCGTCGAGCATCAGGAGTTCATGGACAAGTCGGGCTTGGCCTGGAGCGACAACACCTTCACCTTCGACGACTCCAGCCCCGGCTGGTATCGCACCATGAACAAAGGCGTCGAATGGGGCTCCCAGGACGAACTCGCCGGCCAGCACCTGCGCCTGCTGAACGACGACCTTACGCTGACCTACCAGCAACTGCCGGACTCCTTCCACAAAGAGATCCCGGACATCAAGGACCCCGCCGGCGTAGCCCCTCCTGTCACGCCCCTGAACACTGACTTCTCCAACCCCGGCGGCAGGCGCGGATTGGGAGACGGCTACAACAGCCCGGGCGGCTACACCGGCACCGGTGACAACAATGGCACGGGCGGCATCGACGGCTCGAACCGGAACGGCATCGATACCCCCACCACGCCCAAGTACCCGACCGACACGCAGACCCCCGACCCCAACGGCACCACAGACCCGACCAAGGGCACCACGAACCCGGGGGCGACGGATCCGACAAAGGGTGCGAATGTCCCGACGGGCAGCGTCACGGACCCCGCCAAGGGCATGACAGACCCGACGAAGGGCATGACGGACTCCACGTCCGGCCTGACCGACCCCACCAAGGGCGTGGCCACCTCCACCCCCACCAAACTGGAGGACTTCCAGCGCCCTTCGGACTGGAATCCGACCAACACCCCCACTCCCAACTCCAGCCCCACAAGCACCAGCCCCAACACCAACGTCCCGAGCTCCCCGAACTCCTCCTCTCCTTCATCCGGCCCACTCACGAGTGCCGGGGGTGGCGGCAGCATGGTCTCGGGCCTGTCGAACACCACGGGCATGCCCAAGGCAGGCACCGGTGGGAACGGGATGGGTATGCCGTTCATGCCCATGTCCAGCCCCAGTCCGGGAGCCGACCAGTCGGATGGGTGCAGCACCTGGTTGACCGAGGACGACGACGTTTGGGGCGGCGAGACCGACGGCGTAGTCACCGACCGCATCTGCTGACAGCTTCGGGGACGGCCAGGTCACGCATACGCATCAGCCTCTTGTCCAGTACAGCGGACAACCCCACGGTCCCGAGCGCGGCGACCCCAAGCCCGGCCCCGATCCAGGCCACCACCGGATACCCGAACCCCGCCCCGATCGCCAGCCCGCCCGCCCACGGCCCCACGGTGATCCCGACGTTGAACGCCGAGAAGTTGGTGGCCGCGGCCAGCGTCGGAGCATCCTTGCCCACCGTGAACACCCGCGTGTTCAAGGCCGGATTCGTGGAAAACCCGAACGCCCCCAGCAGGAAGATCAGCCCGATGGCCACCCCCGGTATCCCGGCGAACGCTGCCAAACCTGCCGAGATAACAACAACTCCTGCTACACCCACGTACAGCGTCGCAAAAGGCCGCGCGTCAGCATGACGCCCACCCAGGCCGATGCCGATCAGCGACCCCACCCCGTACAACGCCAGCACCGCAGGAACCCACCCCGCCGCCAGTCCGGTGGTGTCGATGAGCATCGCGCCGAGATAGCTGAACGTGACCAGCACCGCGCCGGTCGCCAGCGCCGTCGTCCCGTACGAGAGCCAGAGTCGCGAGTTGACCATGTTCCGTAGCTCCTGCCCCAGTTGCGGCACGCTCCCCGACTCGGGCCGCCCGCCGGGAATGGTGGCCACCACTCCTACCGCCGCCAGGCCCGACAGCACCGTGACCGCCCAGAACGCCGCCCGCCACCCGAACTGCTGCCCGATGACCGTCCCCGCGGGCAGTCCCACGATGGTGGCCACGGTCAGTCCGCCCGCCACGATGCTCATGGCCTTGCCTCGCGCCCCCTCCGGAACGAGCCCCACGGCTGTCACCGCCGCCACCGCCCAGAAGCCCGCGTACACGAACGCTCCCACCACCCGCGTCCCGAACAGCACCCCATAGCTCGGCGTCACCGCCCCTACGACATGCGTAAGGGCAAAGATCGCCAGAAACGTCAGCAACGCCGTACGACGCGGCCACCGCAAGGTCACCACGGCCAGCACCGGCGACCCCACCAGCATCCCGAGCGCGAACCCGGAGATCAGCAACCCCGCCTGGGGGACGGATACTCCCAGGTCGGCTGCCATTTCGGGCAACAGCCCGGCGAGCAAGAGCTCGGAAGTGCCCTGGGCGAAGATCGACAACCCAAGGATGTACACAGCCAATGGCATGGGAACTCCTCCTAGTTTTGGATAGAACAGTGCAAAATCAAAAGACGCGAAACGACGCGTGCTCGTCTGGAGCGGTGGACCCTGTCCAGCGTGCTCGCGCGCAGCCGCGCCGGCCTGCTCGCATGGGCGCCGCGCAGAGCCGCCCGCGTAGAGCCGCCCGCGTGGGACTTCCCGCGTGGGACTGCCCGCGCGGGATCGCACCGGACTGACCGTGTGGGCCGCACCGGGCTTCCCGCGTGAGCTTCCCGCGTGGGGCTTCCCGCGTGGGACTTTTTCGCGTGGGACTTTTTCGCGTGGGGTCACACCAGGCTGCTCGCGCGCAGCCGCGTCAAGCTGCTCGCGTGGGGCGTGTCCGGGGTGCCAGCTGCTCAGGTGGAGCGATCCGGGCGTCAGAGGAGTGCGTCGAGCGTGGTCTTCGCGACCGACTCCAGTGCCGCCCGATCCGAACCCCCGCGCGCCATCACCCGCATGCCACTGATCGCCGCGACCACGAAATGCGCCAACGCGATCGGATCCTTGCCGGCTGGCAACTCGCCCCGGCTCTGTCCGAGCTCAAACGCCGCCCGGAGCGCCGCCAGCCGCCGCTCACCGTCTCGCCGAAGCTGCTCGGCCACCTCCGGATCTCGCGGCGCCAACTCCACCAGCGAGTTGACCACCAGGCACCCGACCGGATCGACGGCCTCAACATCGACGGCCTGCCACAACAGAGTCCGCACCTTCTCCCGAACCGGAAGATCGCCTTCGAGCAACTCCATCAGCCAGGCGGTCTTGCTGTCCATGTAGCGCCGCAGGGCCTTGTCGAACAGATCATGCTTGCTCTTGAACGTGTTGTAGATGCTGCTCCGCCCCAGTCCGGTGGCCTCACACAGGTCCTGGGTCGAGGTCCCTTCGTAGCCCGCGCTCCAGAACGCTCGCATGGCCGCCTCGATCGCCCGCTCCTCCTCAAACTCCCTCGGTCGCGCCATACTGCGAAGGTAGCACGTTTTGGACAGATCAGTGCAATATAACCCTCGCTTCGGCCTCCGCATCGCCCCTCGCAGATCCTGAGATGGCGTCCCGCCCAGTGGTGGATCGACGATCTCGTTGTGTGTTTCCTACGTGGGCGAACAGGGCTGAGCCGGTGAGCAACCACCCTGCTCTGCGGGACCTCATCGATCCCGAACCGGCTTGTCGGCAAGGGGGGCGTCGCTATGTACGCGCGAGCAGGGGGTGGCGATGGGTGCGAGTAACGGGTTGTGTGGGGAGGGGCGCCCGTGATGGCCAAGGTGGGCTCGCCGTTCGGGCCGTCGCGGCCGGACGCGACGTAGCTCTGCGTACCCTTCTGGACTTCACGTGAGCGGGGGTGGTGTTCCGCTTGGGGGCGGCGGGAGCGGCGGCGCCCGAGAGCTCGTTCTTCGCGGACCGGACCTGAAGAGGATTGGCGCGAGCGGGTTTCCGTTCAGGAGGCGGGTTGGGGCTTGAGCCCGTCCATCAGGAGATCGAGGAGCCGCTGCGCCTGGGCGCGGTGTCCGCGTTTGTCGCAGGCGGCGAGGATGCCGAGGAGAGCGGTGGCGATGTCCTCGGCGCTGGTGTCGGTGCGGATCTCGTCGGCAGCGGCCCCGGCGTCGAGGATGGTGGTGATGGCGGACAAGAGCTCGCGGCGGCTATGGGCGAGGGAGATCTCCCCGGTGTCGACCATGGCGAGCAGCGTGTCGGTCATCCCGTGCTTGGTGGCCAACCAGTCGGCGAACAGGTCCATCCACAAGCGCAGTGCCCGGGCGGGCGGGTGTGCTTCGAGCAGGGTGCGCGCGCCGGTGCTCAGTCGTACCACCTGGTCCTGGTAGACCGCGTCGACAAGCGCCTCCCTAGTGGGGAAGTGGCGGTAGAGCGTAGCTACCCCAACGCCGGCCCGGCGGGCTATTTCCCGCATGGACGGCTCAGCGTCCGCGGCGGCGAACACGCGGGTGGCCGCGGCGAGCACGCTCTCGCGGTTGCGCGCCGCGTCGGCGCGGAGTTGCTGGTGGACAGGTGGAGACGAGTCAGAGGTCATGGCTAATCGGAGCGCGTTCCACTTTGTCGGTCATCGGGCTAGTATAGGCGCTGAGGGAAGCGGAACGCGTTCCGGTTATGCGAAGTCGAAGTGTCCGACTACGTCGGCTGCCCCTAGACATGGCGGTCGGCGAACGCTCCGCCCCGAGGAACACCACGCGATTCACCGCGACTGCGCAAGCAGCCACTGCGCTCCCACCTGGAACCAAGCCACTTCTGGAGAACAACCATGGTTGACCACACCGCAGCGACCGACTCCATGCGCACGGTGCGCTTCCACGAGTACGGCGAACCCGCCGATGTCCTGCGTCTGGAGACCGCGCCTATACCCGAGCCGGGCCCCGGCCGCATCCGCGTCGCCGTGCACGCGTGCGGGCTCGCGCCCGCCGACTGGGCCCTGTGCCGGGGGCTGTTCCCCGGACATCTCCCCCGGGGCATCGGATGCGACGTCTCAGGTACGGTCGAGGCTGTCGGCGAGGAGGTCACGGACGTCACGGTCGGCGATCTGGTATTCGGTACCGCCGACTACGCTGGCCAGCCCAGCGCCGGCGCGGCAGACCAGGCCATCATGGACCACTGGTTCGCCGTCCCCGAAGGACTGGATCTCACCCAGGCCGCCACGCTTCCCATGGCACTGAGCACCGCCCACTGGCACCTCGCACGGCTTGGCCTGGCCGCGGGCAGCACCATACTGATCAACGGGGCCGGAACCACCGTCGGCTACGCGGCTGTGCAGATCGCCCTGATCCGCGGCATGCGGGTGATCGCCACCGCCGGAGAGACATATGCCGGGCGGCTGAGAGACCTCGGAGCCGCCGTGACCACTTACGGCGACGGCCTTACGGAGCGGGTCAAGGCTGTCAGCGAGGGCCCGGTTGATCTTGTCTTCGACACCGCCCCCGCGAACGGTGTGCTGCCCGACCTCGTGCGGATCGCCGGGGGTGACCCGCAGCGCGTCCTCACCTGCTCCGACCTGACCGCCGCACCTGGGCTGGGTGTGCGCGACACCTTTCATGAGGACCCAACGACCTTTACCGACGAAGAGCGCTTCGGCTCCTTCGCGGAGTTCGCACGGCTGGCTGCCGAAGGCAGGTTCACTGTGCCGGTCTCGCGGACCTTCCCTCTCGACCAGTGGCGTACGGCCCTCGACATCAGTGTGACCGGTCACGCCCACGGCAAGCTCCTGCTTCTGCCCGCGGCGGACGCTCGGGGTTGACGACCGCGCCCGCGAACTGAGGGGGACAAGCTGGTGATTCCCCGACCGCGCAGCAGCCCGCGCTGAGGCCTCGCGCAACGTCGTTGACGCCGTCATAGTTCTCCACCACGTTCAGCCCGATTCGGCCCGTGCTGAAGATCTCGAGCCCGCAGTCGCTGAGCCAAAAACTGGTGCGCTGGGCGTAGCCGACCTCATACATCGCCAAGCGGGCCGGGCCAGGTGGTCTTACCGGTGAAGCGACGCGGCAGGACCTCGGTGGAGGCGGTGCCCTGCCGGATCGCCGAGGTCTGGTCAGTTTGGTTCTGCGGTGGGCTGGTGTCCGGTCCGGCTGGTTCTACGGCGGGCCGGTGTCCGAGATGGCAGCTTGGATGGGAGTCGTGTTGCCCATGGTGATCAGCAGGCCGCGTCCCGGTGGGCCTCCGACGGCGCCGCGCGGCAGGCGGACCGTGAACAGGTCGCCGTCGGCCGGGCTCTGCACCGACAGGAGTACGCCGGTGCGCGACTTGCGGGTTTCGGCGACGAAACCGCGGTAGGCCGTCGCCAGGTCGCCTGTCGCGCCCGCGATGATGAGGCCATGGTCTCCGTCTCGGCCTGATCGGAGGACCTCTTCCAGGACCGTCCCGAGGGGGGAGTCCGGGTTGATCAGCTCGGCGTCGTCCACGATCACCACATAACGATCGCGGTCGGCGAGCAGCTCCTGCAGGCCCGCTCCGTCGCCGCCGAGGATGGCGAGGGCGCCTTCCAGCGTACGTAGCGGGCTACGCCGGGGAGCGATGGCGATGACCGGCGTGTCGTACGAGATGAGCGATCTGGCGGCCGTGACCAGCACCGAGGAGCGACCGGAGCGGGCCGGCCCGGCGACGACGGCGCCGGGGCCGTGGGCGAGGAGGTCCAGGCCCATCGGAGCCAGGGCGTCGCCGCCTGCGCCGATCAGGGCCCACAGCGGCGAGGGATGGGTGAAGTTCGGTTCCAGGTCCATGGCCTGGCCGGCGGTGATGCGCATGGGAAGCGCGTCGACCCGAAGCGGGGGCTCGCCCTCCCAGAGCCACGCGCCGCGTCCCAGCCGAGTCGACCGACCCCTTTCGCCCATGCCCGGGACCCCTTCCGGTAGGTCGCCGTGTGCAGAGGCCGCGCTGCTCGACATCTCCCTCGGCGTGCCGCCTGATGGGTCGTCTGGGGCACCCACCAGGGCTTCGCGGTGGTTTGTCGCAGATGTCGCAGAGGGGGTCGCAGTGGGCTGGGGGGTGGCTCTCCCGGGTGCCGCCGTGGACGCGTACGTCGGGACGCTGCGGAGCGGGGCCGCGGCGCGGGCGAGGGACTGGAGGGCGGCTACCTGGGCTGGGCCCGACGGGTCGTGGGTCAGGAGGGCGATCTGGCTCTCGATGATGCCGTGTTCGCCGATCGAGAGGGCGCGGCCGGCGGGCATCGACGCGGGCAGGCCCTTCATCGGCAGCCCGGCCAGCCCGTAGTCGGCCGGGTCCGCCAGGCGGAGGAGAAGGCGGTCGTCGAAGACCGTGGAGACCTGGCCGAGCAGGCACGAACGGTCACCCGTCACCACCGCCCGCAGCCCCACCGCCGGACCCTCTCTGAGGAGTTGCAGGAGCGACTCCGTGAGGCGGCCGTAGTCGTAGCCCTCGAAGGCCGCCACGTAGCCCTCCCAGCGGTCGACCATGAGCACCAGCCAGGGGAGACGGTGGCCCGCCTGGCGGTATTCCGCCAGTGAGGCGTGTCCGGCCTCGGCGAGCAGTTGCTGGCGGCGGCCCACCTCGGCGCGGAGGCGGGACAGCAGGCGTTCGACGCGGTCGAGTTGGTCGCGGGTGACGACCGCGCCACAGTGCGGCATGGCCATCAGCGGGAGCAGCGCGCCCGATCCGCAGTCGATGGCGTGCAGGTGGACATCGGCAGGGGAGGCTTGTGCGGCGATGGCGCCCGCGATCGTCCGTAGCGCCGTGGACCTGCCGCTGCGGGCCGCGCCCGCGATGAGCAGATGGCCGCCTTGGGCCAGGTCCAGCGCGAGCGGGCGCCGATCCTGTGCCCAGGGCCGATCGATCATCCCGAAGGCCAGCGGACCGACTTCGGCGAATGTCCCCGATCCGATGTACGCCTCAGCTCCGGTGTACGTCTCCGATTCGGTGAACGGCCCTGGGCCGGTGGATGTCCGCGACGTGGCGGAGGTCGCCGATCTGGAGAAGGCCGGGGACCCGGCAAGCGGCCCGGTCGCCAAGGCAGCGGTGACCTCGTCGAGGGTCACGGCCGAGGGCAGCGGCTCCAGCCAAGGGCTTGGTTGCTCCGGTACGCCGGTCAGGCGCGCGGCCTCGATGAGCGCGTCGGCGAGGACGGTCAGGTCGGTGATCGTCGACCCTTCGGGCGGCTCCGGGAGCGGCGGCAGCGCCCTGCCCAAGGAGCGCCAGTCCACGTCGACCACCCGCAGCTGACCGCCCGCGCCGGCCAAGCCGCCCGCGCCGGCCAAGCCGCCCGCACCGTAGCCTGCCAGGCTGCTCGCACCGGCCAGGCCGCCCGCACCGGAGCCTGCCAGGCTGCCCGCGCCCGGCAAGCCACCTCCGCCCGTCAGACCGCCACCCGTCAGGCCGCCCGCGCCCGCCAAGCCGCCTCCGGCCGTCAAGCGGCCCGGGCCGAGGGTCGAACCCGGGCCGACGGTCGAACCTGGGCCGAGCGTCGTGCCCGGGCCGAGCATCGCACTCGGACCGAGTGTCGCGCCCGCGCCCGTCGGGTCGGCTCTGAGCGAGGCGCTTGCCA
This sequence comes from Nonomuraea sp. CA-143628, assembly GCF_050942315.1. Classification (NCBI taxonomy): domain Bacteria; kingdom Bacillati; phylum Actinomycetota; class Actinomycetes; order Streptosporangiales; family Streptosporangiaceae; genus Nonomuraea; species Nonomuraea sp. CA-143628. Next base: position 11,924,583 of record NZ_CP192072.1, on the reverse strand, counting down.
CCGGGCTGCGCCCGCCCACCCTGGCCGTCTGTACGGCCGCCGCCGCCCCCACCCCTGACTTCACGTAACACCGGCCGGGCGTCGACTTGGAGATGTGCGCCGCGTCCGGCAGGTCGATGACGTCGGAGGATTCGGCGGGTTCGGTGACCCGTAGCGCGATCCGCAGCGAGGTGTTGGCCTGGATGTCGGCCGTGACCACGCCCGCCGGCCGCTGGGTGGCCAGGATCAGGTGGATGCCGAGCGAACGGCCCCTGCGGGCGATGTCGACCAGGCCGTTGACGAAGTCGGGCAGCTCGGCCACCAGGGCGGCGAACTCGTCGATGATCAGCACCAGCCGGGGCAGCGGCTCTCCGGTGTAGTCGTCGATGTCCTTGGCGCCCGCGGCCAGCAGCAGGCGTTCGCGGCGCCGGATCTCGGCGGCCAGGGAGTCGAGGGCCCGCTGTGTCAGGTGGCCGTCGAGGTCGCTGACCATGCCGACCGTGTGCGGCAGTCGTACACACTCCTTGAACGCGGCCCCGCCCTTGTAGTCGACCAGCACGAACGTCAGCTGGTCCGGCCGGTTGGCCACCGCCAGCGAGCAGATGAGCGTCTGCAGCAGCTCCGACTTGCCCGCGCCCGTGGTGCCGGCGATCAGGCCGTGCGGACCGTCCACCCGCAGGTCGACGGAGAACGGGCCGTCGGGGCCGATGCCGATGACCGCCTTCGTGGAGCCGTGACCGTGCCAGCGGGTGGCGAGGTCGTGGCCGGAGGGGGCGGGCAGGCGCAGGAGGTCGAGGAGGCGGACCGCCTCGGGGAGGTGGCCGGCCGGATCGTCCCTGCTCACGTCGCGGATCGGGCCGAGCGCCCTGGCCACGCGGTCGCACCACGACGGCGAGACCAGGTCGGCCAGAACCGGGCCGATGACCTCCAGGCCGCCGCCGAGGAGGCGCACCTGACCGTCGGCGGCGCATGCGGCGACGGTGGCGCACTCCTCGGGGAGCAGGCGCTGGTCGTCGTCGATGGCGAGGGTGAAGACGCCCGAGCGGGGGCCCTGGCGCAGGATCTGCGGCATGCCGGGCAGGCCACGCAGGACCTGGGCGCCGTCGAGCACGACCAGGACGTCGTAGGGGCGTACGTCATAGGAGGTCAGAGCCGGTGTCTCAGGGCCGCCCAGGTCGTCCCAGCCGGTGGGGATCTTGCCGAGCTCGGGGATGGCGGTGTTCTGGCGTTCGTCGATGAGGGCGGCCAGTTCGGCGACGCGGTGAGCGGCGGACTCCGGGTCGGTGCCGACCAGGGCCACGCAGTCCTCGCCGCCGCGCGGGGCGCAGTGCGGCAGCCAGCGGACCCAGCCCCAGCGGTGCTCGCCGTCGGCGTGCGCGGACAGGACCACGATGGCCAGGTCGCGAGGGCTGTGCAGGGTCGCCGCCTGACCGATCAGCCAGCCGGCCAGACCGGTCGCGGTGTCGCGCGGGCCGGTGACGCCGGCCACGCCGAGCCTGCGCATGGCCAGGGCCACCGGTACGGACCGGCAGATCGGCGGGGAGATCGCGCCGCCCTTCTCCTCGGACAATTCCAGGTTGGCCGGCAGGTCGGCCAGCCCGACCCTGAGCCGCAGCGCGTCGGGATCGTGGATGCGGCGCTCCCACAGCCGTCGGCGCGGGCCGGTGGCGGTGAGCAGCACCTGCGCCGGGTCGGGCGCGTCGGATCGGCGGATCAGCTCGTCCTCGGCCCTGGCCTGCTCGACCGCCAGCTCGTACGCCTCCAGGCGCTCCTTGTATTTCTTGGCGGCCTTCCGGTGCTGCTTCTTGCCGTGGCGGCGGTCGCTCCACCACTGCCCGATCATGATGAGGGGGGTCATCAGGGCGATGAGCAGGTAATAGGGCTGGCGCATGACGTAGGCCAGCGTGACACCCATCACCGCGGGCAGGAGCGCGGCCAGCAACTGCAGGCGCATCCCCTCGGCGCGGGTGGGCTCCAGGGGGCGTTCGAAGGTGCGCTCGGGCTCCGGCCTGCGCAGCCGCGGCGGCCGGTTGTAGGCGACGCCGCCCTCCGGGAGAGGCGCCAGGTGCGCGTCCTGCGGCTCGATCGCGGTCAGCGTGAACACCGAGGAGCCGCAGGTCAGCAGCGTGTGCTCGGCCCAGTCGACGGCTTCGGTGAGTGGCCGGGCGGCCAGCTCGGGCGGCTCGTAGTGGACGGGCTCCGCCTCCGCCGCCTCGCGCTCGGCGACCCGGGCGGTGAGCTCGGCGACCTCGTCGGCCCACCGGCCCTTGAGCTTGAGTCGCTGCGCCTGCTGGGGCGCCCGGCTCCGGGCCGGCTCGACCGTGATCGCGTCGGGGGTCACGCGCAGGATGGCGGCCTCGGGGGCGAGGGACGGGTCGGCGACGGTCATCGCGCACATCGGGTCGGATCCGATGACGTGCACGCCCAGGCCCAGGCGGTGAACGGCGCCCGCGGCCGGGCCGCCCACCACCCGCACCTCGGCCACGCCGCCGGGCTCCTCGATGATCGTGGCTCGGGCGAGATGGGCGTCGAGGGTTACTTTGTCGCCGTCGCGCAGCACCGCCCCGGCCATGGCGCGCGGGTCGAGCGGCCGCCCGTTGCGCCAGAGCACGGCACCCGCCCGGCCGATCCCCTCGCCCGCCCGGCCGAACCCGTCACGAGACCGGCCGATCCCCTCGCCCCGATCCGGGATGGACGAGCCGCCGACGTCACCCGGACCAAGATTGGACACGCCGCCGATGTCACGCGGGCCAGAGTGTCCGCCGACGCCACGCCCATCAGGGCTGCGGGCGCCCGGGACGTCAGGTGGATGGGGAACGTCGAACCGGCCGGAGTCGGGCGATCCGCCGGGCCGGGTGTGCCGCGCCGAAGGACGGGCGCCGGGCTCGGTCGCCGACATGCCGTAGGGAGCTCGCGCCCTGGGCAGGCGGACGACCTCGGCCAGCGGCGCCTGACCGCTGAGGGCCTCACTCACCCTCGCCACCGTGGCGCCGTTGTCACCCTCGATCACAACGTCACGATCGCCTTGCTCGCCGAGCACGGTGAGCATGATCCGCATGTGCCGTCTCCTCGATCGGGCCTGGGCGCAAAGGTAACGCCAGAACAAAGGGTAGGTCCCGTGGTTGTCGGCAATGGCATGGATGGGCCGACCTGTGGATAACCGCGGACGGTAATTACGGCCTGTGGAAAGTGACAGATTTGGCCGCCCATTTAGGGGCCCAGTCGCCATGGCGTTGTTAAGGGAGGGGATGGTGTGAAAAAAGGGACACAGGGGATCGGCGCACGTCAGCGAGCTCAAGGTGAGCCAATAACTCCGCTCTGTCCCACCATTGCCGCGCTTATCCCGAAAAACCACCCAGGTCAACTCACTGTAAACAATAGGCATTGATTATTTCTTGTTGACACCATGCCACCTGCGAAACGAGCATGGTTCCTCGCATTCCAGCCCCGCCCCCACCGGCGGGTGCACATAATGGCGTGAATTCGACAATTCACAATGGGAGCCCCCCACCCATGAGGACCAGTGAAAAGCCTGCCGTCAACACGGCGGGGTTGTCCGGCCCTGCCTCGCGCAAGCTCCCCGTGCCACCCCGCGAACGCAAACCCGCCCTGGCCGCTCTCGCCGTGCTCCTGATCCTCGGCGGCGCGCTCGCCACGACGCTGCTCGTGCTGCGCAGCGGCGACCGCGTCTCCGCGATCAGGGTCACCCAGCAGATCGGCGCCGGCCAGCAGTTCACCCCGGCCGCGCTCGAAGAGGTGCAGATCGCCAACACCGGTCTCGACTACGTCTCCTGGTCACAGAGGTTCGAGGTGATCAAGAGCTTCGCGGCCGTCACGATCGTGCCCGGCACCCTGCTGACCCACAACATGGGCGTCAGAGCCAGCAGCGAGCTGGTGCCCGGCAAGGCCAAAGTGGGCCTCTCCCTGAAACCTGGACAGTTCCCGGCGGGCCTGGAAAGAAGCCATCGGGTCCAGGTCGTGTACGTTCCCGGCCGCACCGACCAGGCGGAAAGCCGCGTACTCGCACAGAGCGCCCTCGTCGAGAGCGTCAGCGACGGCGGCAGAGCCGGCGGATCCATCCTGATCACCGTGATCGTCGACGCACCGGCGGCGAAGACCATCGTCCAATACGCCTCCAGCGGTGAGATCGCCGTGGCCGACCTGCCCGGAGTAAGTTGACGTGGCGCTGATCGTACTGGCCGCCGACAAGGGCGCGCCTGGTGTGACCACTGCCGCGACGGCCCTCGCGGCGGTGTGGCCGCGTCCCGTGCTCCTCGCCGAATGCGACCCCGCGGGCGGCGATCTCGCCTACCGGCTGCCCGCGGCCGACGGCGGCGTGCTCAACCCCGGCAAGGGCCTGCTCACGCTGGCCGCGACCGCCCGGCGCGGCCTGGAGCCCGCGCAGATCCACCAGCACACCCAGAAGATCGTCGGCGGCCTCGACGTGCTGGCCGGGCTCACCCACGGCGAGCAGGCGGCCGGGCTCACCTGGCTGTGGGGTCCGCTGGGCAGGGCGCTGGCCGCCATCCCCAACGCCGACGTGATCGCCGACTGCGGCCGGCTCGGCGGCCACCCGCAGCTCGGCGACCTGATGGCGCAGGCCGAGCAGGTCGTGCTGCTCACCAGGGCCACTCTCGACCACGTAGCCCACCTGCGCGAACGCCTGTCCATCACCAAGGCCCACGGCGTCGCCGTGATCGCCGACCCGCGCAACTACCGTTCCTCGATCGACGACGTACGCAGGATCGTCGGTCCGAGCGTCAAGTTCGTCCACGGCCTCGCCCACGATCCCAAGGGCGCTGAGCTGCTGCGCGGCCAGTGGGGCGGGCGCCTCGACCGCTGTCTGCTCATCCGTACGGCGCGCGATCTCGCGGGACGGCTGGTGAGCAACCTATGAATTTCGGCATGGCATTCAACCTCGCGAGCGGTCCGCTACGTACAACCGGGAGTACGACACGCCTCCTCGCGAAAGTGAGCAGCCCGTGATCGATCACTCCCTGGTCAAGCGCTTCCGCCAAGAAGTCGGCGACCGCCTGGCCCACCAGCGCCGCCTCGACCAGGTCAACGGCCTGGTCTCGATGACCGGCGAAGACGAGCGCCAGTTCGCCAGGGCGCTGATCTCCCAGGTCCTGGAGGAGCACGCGCGCAGCGAGATCGGCCTGGGCCGCACTCCTCCCACGGTCGAGGAGGAGGAGGCGCTGGCGGCCGGGATCCACGCCGCGCTGTTCGGGGTGGGCCGCCTCCAGCCGCTGCTCGACGACACCGAGGTCGAGAACATCGACATCAACGGCTGCGACCGCGTCTTCGTCAGCTACGCCGACGGCCAGGAGCTCATGCGGGAGCCGGTCGCCGAGACCGACGACGAGCTCGTCGAGCTGATCCAGATCCTGGCGGCCTACTCGGGGCTGTCGAGCAGGCCGTTCGACACCGCCAATCCGCAGCTCGACCTGCGCCTGCCCGACGGCTCGCGGCTGAGCGCCGTCATGGATGTCACGCTCAGGCCGGCCGTCTCGATCCGCCGCGCCCGTCTGGGCAAGGTGTTCATGTCGGACCTCGTGGGCAACGGCACGCTGAGCCCGGAGGTGGGCAGGTTCCTCAGCGCGGTGGTCGGCGCCCGCAAGAACATCATGATCGCCGGCTCCACGAACGCCGGTAAGACGACCCTGCTCAGGGCCCTGGCCAACGAGATCCAGCCGCACGAGCGCCTGATCACCGTCGAACGCGCCCTGGAGCTCGGCCTCGACCAGTTCCCCGAGCTCCATCCCAACGTCGTCGCCTTCGAGCAGCGCCTGCCCAACTCCGAGGGCCAAGGCGAGATCAGCATGGCCGAGCTGGTCAGGAGATCGCTCCGGATGAACCCCAGCCGGGTGATCGTCGGCGAGGTGCTCGGCGACGAGATCGTCACGATGCTCAACGCCATGACCCAGGGCAACGACGGCTCCCTGTCCACCATCCACGCCAACTCCAGCATGGAGGTGTTCAACCGCATCTCCACCTACGCCCTTCAGGCCCGCGAGCGGCTGCCGATCGACGCCACCCACATGCTCATCGCGGGCGCGATCGACTTCGTGGTCTTCGTCGAGAAGCGCAACGACTACAGCCGCGGCGGCACGTTGCGGCGCTACGTCTCCAGCATCCGCGAGGTCAACGGCTGCGACGGCCGCGTCCTGTCGAGCGAGGTGTTCATCCCGGGCCCCGACGGCACGGCCATGCCCCACGCCCCCGTCTCCTGCCTGGAGGAGCTCGCCGCCCACGGATACAACCCCGGAGGCTGGCTGTGATCGACCTCGATCCCCTCGCCCTGCTGGCCGGCGCGCTCGTCGGCGGCGGACTGTTCCTGTTCATCCTCTCCCTGTACGGCATGCGCGCCCGCCCCGCCCGCCCCAAGCGCGAACTGCTCAAGACGCTCACCACCCGCACCGCGATCGCCGCGGTGGCCGCCACCCTGGTGCTGGTCGTGACCGGCTGGGTGGTCGCGGCGGTGGGCACGGTGCTGCTGGTGTTCGCCTGGCGCGGCCTGTCGGGCGGCGCCGCCGAGGAACGAGCCGCGATGCGCCGCCTCGAAGGGCTGGCCGCCTGGACGGAGTCGCTGCGTGACACGATCGCCGGCGCGGCCGGGCTCGAACAGGCCATCCCGTCGTCGATCAGGGCCGCCGCGCCCACGCTCAAACCGCACCTGCGCGCCCTGGTCGACCGCCTGCACACCCGCATGGCGCTGCCGGAGGCGCTCGCGCTCTTCGCCGACGAGCTCGACGACCCCTCGGCCGACCTGGTGGTGGCCGCGCTGATACTCAACTCCAAGCTGCGCGGCCCCGGCCTGCGCGACGTGCTCGGGGCGCTGGCGGTGTCCGCCCGCGAGGAGCTCGACATGCGTCGCCGCGTCGAGGCCGAACGCCGGGCCACCAGGCGCAGCGTCCAGATCGTGGTGATCACCGCGCTGGTCTTCGCCGGGCTGCTCGTCGTCTTCAACCCCTCCTACGTCAGCGAATACCACGGCCTCCTCGGTCAGGCCGTGCTGGCGGTCGTGGCGGGGCTGTTCGGCGCCGGATTCGCCTGGATGCGGCGGCTGGCCCGGTTCGACAAGCCCACCCGCCTGCTCGTAGGAGACGGTCATGGATAGGGCGGTCATGGATAGGGCGGTCACGGATCGGGCGGCAATGGATAAAGGGGGCGGTCATGGTTGAGGGTGTGCTGGCCGGCTGTGTGCTGGGCCTCGGCCTGTTCCTGCTGCTCCGGGCGCTGTTCCCGGCCCGCCCCGGTCTCGTGTCGCGGCTGCTGGCGATCGAGGCCGTCCGCGAGGACGCCGACGCGCCGCGCATCCAGCTCGCCCTGCCCGACGAGGAGGTCTCCGCCTTCCGCCGCGGCCTGGGCGTCCGGCTGGCCCGCCTCTACCACGCGCGGGGGTGGGAGGTCCGGTCGGTCAAGGCCGACCTGGCGCTGGTCGGGCGGTCGTTCGAGGGCTACCTGGCCACGAAGGCGCTGCTCGCGTCGGCCGGGCTGCTGGCGTTCCCGGTGCTGCTCGGCTGGCTGGTGCTGATGGAGTGGGGCACATCCCTGACCATCCCGTTCTGGTCGGCCGTACTCGTGTCGCTGGTCTTCTTCTTCCTGCCCGACGTTCAGGTACGGCGTGACGCGGCGGCCAAGCGGCGCGACTTCCGGCACGTCGTCGGCGCCTTCCTCGACCTGGTCTCGATGAACCTCGCGGGCGGCCGTGGCGTGCCCGAGGCGCTGATGATGGCGGTCTCGGTCAGCGGTGACCAGCCCAACTGGGCGATGTCGCGCATCCGCGAGGCGCTGGCCGGCGCCAGGATCGTCGGCATCACCCCCTGGCAGGCGCTCGGCCAGCTCGGCGAGGAGATCAACGTCGACGAGCTGCGCGACCTGTCCGCCGCGCTCGGCCTGGTCGCCGACGACGGCGCCAAGGTCCGTGCCTCCCTGACCGCGAGGGCCGCCACGCTGCGCCGCCGCGAGCTGGCCGAGATCGAGGGCCGCGCCGGTGAGCGCTCCCAGTCGATGCTCGTCGCCCAGTTGCTGCTCTGCGCGGGCTTCGTGATCTTTCTCAGTTATCCCGCCGCTATGAAGATGTTGGGGTCCTAATGAATCATCCCTGGGTCATCTACCTGCAGGCATGCCTCAGCGTGCGTATCCAGCGCGCCCGCAACGCCCCCAGCCGGGGCGCCTCGGCGGTCGAGTGGGTGATCATCTCCGCGATCATCGCCGGCGTCGCCCTCGGCCTGGCCACGCTGATCAAGCAGCTGGTCGAGGGGAAGCAGAACGACCTCCAAACCAGCTTCGGCCAGACCGGCGGGCGCACGTGACAGGTGCCCGGCGCCCGCGCGGGCAACCTCGGCGACCAAGCCGGCCTCCGGGGCGGCGCCGCCCAGCGCGATGGAGGGGACGACGCGACCGCGGCGCCTCCGTGATCGAGCTCGCCCTGCTGATGCCGGTCATCCTGGCGGTCGTGCTGCTCATCGTGCAGGTGGCGCTCTGGTTCCACGGCCGTCAGGTGGCCGAGGCGGCCGCCAAGGAAGGCGCCAGGGTGGCCAGGTCGGCCCCCTTCGACTCGGGCGACTGGGAGGGCGCGGCCTCGACCAAGGCCACCGACATCGTCCGGGCCATCGGGCCCCGGCTGCTCTCGAACGCCGCCGTCACGACCGCGGAGAAGGAGCCCGACGAGCGCTTCGTCACCGTGACCGGCAGCGCCGTACAGGTCATCCCGCTCCTGCCGGAGCTCACGTTCACGATCACGGCCACTTCGGGCGGTCCCGTCGAGTGCTTCCGCCCGGACGACGGGGGTGACGACTGCGGATGAACCAGAACCGGCTGCGGACGAACCAGAACCGGCAGCGGACGAGCCAGAACCGGTGGCGTGAGCGCGGCTCGATGGCCGTGGAGACGGTCATGCTGGCGCCCGTCTTCCTGCTGTTCCTGATGTTCCTGGCGGGGGCGGGCCGGCTGGTCGAGGCGCAGGGCGAGGTCAACGGCGCGGCACGGGACGCGGCGCGGGCCGCCTCGGTGCGGCGGTCGTTCGGCGACGCGGGCGACGCGGCCGACCGGAGCGTCAAGGCCGCGCTCGACGGGCGGTGCCAGGGTCCGGCGGTGTCTCTGGCCGGCTCCAAGTGGGAGGAGGGCGGCCAGGTGCAGGCCGAGGTCACCTGCGAGCTGGACCTGGGCTTCCTGGGGTTCTCCGGCACCAAGCGGATGACCGGCACCTCGGTGGTGCCCCTGGAGCAATTCAGGAGGACCGAATGAGCCGCGCTGTCTCTGGAACGGTTCAGGAGGACCGAATGAGCCGTGGTGCTTCTGGAACGCTTCAGAAGCGGCGGATGAGCCGCCGCGACCGCGGGACGATGTCGGTCTTCACCGTGCTGTTCTCCGTGGCGGTGTTCCTGCTGGCAGGGCTGCTCGTCGACGGCGGCGGGGCGATCAACGCGCGGCTGCGGGCCGCCGACGTCGCCGAGCAGGCCGCGCGGGCGGGCGCCGACCAGATCGACGCCGACCACCTCCACGAGACGGGCGAGATCCGGCTGCTCGGCGACGGCCAGGTGTGCGACCGGGCCGACGAGGTGATCGCGGCGGCGGGCAGCGCCGACGTGACCAGGGGCACATGCACCGTCGCGCAGGGACAGGACGGCGTGACCGTCTCCGTGAAGGTGCGGTGGACGGCCTTCTTCCTGCAGGCCATCGGCTTCCCCGGCACCGAGATGGAGGGCGAGGCCACGGCCGGGCCGCAGGCCAGGTGAGCCAGACCGATTCCGCTCACTCGATGGATCAGAACACCACCACGCAGGACCCTGAACACGGAGAAGGGAGAGGCGATGCCGACGCGAGACCCAGCGCGTCCAGCGGGCCGGCCGCACGGGCCCGGGCAGGCGCCCGTGCGCATCCCGGCCAGGCGGAGCGTGGGCGACGTGCTGGCCGGCCTCGGCGCGCTCGCGGTGCTCGTGGCGATCGTCGGCGGTGTGCCGTACGCGCTGCTCACGTTCGTCGGGCCGCCGATCTCTCCCGAACTGCTCGATCTCGACCTGCTCAACAGCCGCGTGGGGCCGAGCACGATCATGGCCGTCCTGGTGCTGTTCGTGTGGCTGGCCTGGCTGCAGTTCTTCTCGTGCGTGATCGTCGAGGTCTACGCGGGCGTACGCAGGGTGGGCATGCCCGCCAGGGTGCCGCTTTCGGGCGGGTCCCAGGCGCTGGCCAACAAGCTCGTCTCGGCCGTGCTGGTGCTGTTCACCGCCGGGGCCATGGTCGTGCCCATCATCAAGCTGGCGGCGCCGCCGCCCACCGCGCCGCCCATGACGACGGTCGCCTACTCCGCGCCGATCGTGGAGCAGCAGCCGGTGCAGGCGCAGGCCACCAAGAAGGTGTACGTGGTCCAGCCGCCCCACGGCCGGCATCACGAGAGCCTGTGGGAGATCGCCGAGAAGTGCCTGGGCGACGGGCGCCGGTATCCGGAGATCTACCGGCTCAACCAGCACAAGGAGCAGCCCGACGGCACCCGCCTGCGGATGGCCGACCTGATCAGGCCGGGCTGGGTGCTCGACATGCCCGACGACGCGCGCCACGCGCACGTCGTACCCGTGAACCAGGCGCGGGCCCAGACGCTGAAGCAGCACCCGGCGGGGTCGCACAAGGAGGGACACCAGCGGGTCGCCGACGAGGCGCGCAAGTCCTCCAGCGTCAAGCAGGGTCCGGCGCACGCGCGACACGAGACCACCGGGGCCGAGCAGCCCGTCGTGCAGAGCCCCGGCGTCGACCTGACCGACTACCTGGCCGCCGCGTCGCTGGCCGCGGCCGGTCTGCTGGTCGTGCTGGCCAGGCGGCGGCGCGAGCAGCTGTGGCGGCGCGCGTTCGGCCGCCGCATCGTCCGGCCGCGCGACGACGCGGCCAAGGCCGAGGTCGCGCTGAGGCTGGGCGCCGACGCGCCGGGCACGCGCATCCTCGACATCGGGCTCAGGCTGCTCGGCGCCGAGCTGGCCACGCAGGGCCGCACGCCGCCGACCGTCTACGCCGCCCACCTGTCGCCACGCAACCTCGACCTGTGGATCCACCCGCCCGACGGCGACGCGCCCGCGCCGTGGATCGCCCAGGACGGCGGCCAGGTGTGGCGGCTGGCCGCGCACGAGGGCCGCCTGCTGGAGGAGCAGCCCGGCGGCGCCCCGTACCCCGGCCTGGTCTCGCTCGGCGCCGACGAGAGCGGCCGGGTGCTGATCGACCTGGAGGCGGCGCAGGGCCTGATCAACATCCGCGGCCCGCAGACCACGGCCGCGCTCGCGGCGCTGGCGGTGGAGCTGGCGACCAACCGCTGGTCCGACCGGATGCGCATCACGCTCGTCGGCTTCGGTGACGAGCTGACGGCGATCGCGCCCGACCGGATCAGGGCCGTGGGCAGCCTGGCCGAGGTGCTGCCCGAGCTGGAGGCCACCGCCGCCCCGCGCCAGGAGGTGCTCACCGGGCGCGTCACCGGCAGTCCGCGCGACGCCCACTACCTGCTGTCCGCCGTGGCCCCCACCCATGAGGAGGCGCGCCGTCTGGCGCTGCTCGCCCGCAAGGACACCGCCGGATACGTGGTGACGGGCGACGTGCCGCACGCCACCTGGACGCTGGAGATCACCGAGGACGGCAAGGCGAAGATCGCGGAGCTGGGCTTCGAGGTGACCGCGCAACTGCTGCCGCGCCGCCACTACCAGGCGCTGATCGACCTCTTCCGTACGGCGGAGCAGCTCGACGGCGAGGCGGTGCCCGAGGCGGAGCCGCTGGAGGAGCTGGCGCCGCCCGCGGTGGAGATCAGGATGCTCGGCCCCATCGAGATCGTCGGCCGCGACCCGCTCGAAGAGGGGCGGATGGCGCTGGCCACCGAGCTGCTGGTCTACCTGGCCACGCATCCCGGCGGTGTGCACCCCGTCGTGCTGGGCGGCGTTCTGTGGCCGCGTGGCGTGCAACCCATGGTCAGGGACGCCACGATCGCCAGGGTCGTCGACTGGCTGGGCCGCGAGCACCTGCACGTCGACGAGGCGGGCAGGCTGCGGCTGGGGCCCGCGGTACGCACCGACTGGGCGCTCTTCCGCGAGCTGGTCCGCCGCTCGCACGGCGATCCCATGGCCCGGACCGTACTCCTGGAGAAGGCGCTCGGCCTGGTCAGAGGCCCGCTGCTGAGCGGGCGGCCGCTCGGGAGATACGCGTGGCTGGCGGGCGACGATCTCGAGTACGACGTCGCGGCCGGGGTCGCCGACGCCGCCCACCGGCTGTGCGAGCTGCGGCTGGCGCACGGCGAGCCGGACGCCGCGGTCGCGGCCGTACGCGCGGCCCTGCTGCTGGCCACCGACGACGAGGGGCTCTGGCGCGACCTGCTGCGGGCCACGCACGCCACCGGGGACGTGCTGCGGCTTCGGACGGTCGTCGAGGGGCTGACCAGGCGCTCGTCCTCCCACCCCTATGGCGGCGGGATGGCGCCCGAGACCGAGGCGCTGATCGACGAGCTGCTGCCGTCGTGGCGCATCCACATCGTGAGGGAGTCGACGGCATGAGGCGGATGGCGGTAATGCTGGCGCTCCTGCTCTCGGCGGGCTGCGGCCCGCCCGACCGGCCGTACGCCCCTGGCGACGTGGCGACCCCCGTCACCGGCGAGACCACCGCGGCGCCCGCTCCCACGTCCACCCAGGGCAAGACGGTAGATGTCGGCGACGAGCTGAAGGTCAAGGTGGAGAAGGGGTCGTCGGCCAGCGTGCTGCAGCGGCTCTTCGCCGACTACTACGTGGAGCGGTGGAAGGCGGTCGTCACCGGCGGCACCGGCTACCTGCGTCATGTCGAGCCGTCCGTGATTCCGCAGGCCGGCGAATGGGTACGCGGGTTCGCCGACCGGCAGGAGTCGGCGCGCGGCGTCGCGCGTCTCTCCAGACTGCGGATCACGTCGGTCATGGGCAAGGGCGCCCAGGTCGACACCTGCGTGGACGAGCGGGGCGTACGCCTCGTCTCCACGCCCACCGGCAAGGCGGTCGCGCCCCAGCCCGACTGGGTGCGCGCTCCTTACCTCCAGACCGTGCTCGCGCATCGCGGCGACGACGGTGTGTGGCGGATCAGGGAATTCCGCCAGGACAAAGAAGGGTGTACGTGATGAATCCCCTGATCCCGGCGCTCATGGCAGGGTCGCTCCTGCTGGCCACGCCTACGCCCGCCCCCCGATCCACCACGGAGGTCACGACGGGCCAGCACGACACAACGGCGTTCGTCAAGCTCAAGCACTCCGGTGTCGTGTTCAGCGGCGACGTGGGCAAGGGCGGCAAGCGCGACGGCTACCGAATCAAACGGCCCTGCTGGTACGAGCCGGGGCTCGACGCCGACGAGATGCTCAAGTTCCAGACGGACTCGAAGACCCAGTTCGCCAGGGTGAAGGCCGACGAGGAGAGTTTCAATAAGTTCGTCCAGCAGTTCAAGGACAAGAAGGGGAAGCCGGGGCGCTGGTGGACGCCCGCCTACGACGCCTCCGACCCCAACGGCGCCACCTGCTGGGCCGGGCTCGAACTGTTCGTCTTCGTGCCGCCGAACGACACGCCGCCCTCCGGGATCACCTTCGAGCAATTGGCCGAGCTCGCGCGGGCGGCGATCACCGTGCCCGAGCCGACGGTCAAGCTGAGCCCGGACGCCAAGAGCTTCGTCAATCTGCCGACGTTCGTGTGGCTCGAAGGCATCGGTCAGCCTCGGCGTACGGCGACCGCGACGCTGCCCGGCGTCATGAGCGCGACCGTGGTCGCCACGCTCCAGAACATCAAGATCGACGCGGGCACCGGCAAGGACCGGGCCGAGGTGCGAGAGCAGTGCGGGGCCACCGGCAAGCCGTACGCCAAGGGGGCCCCGTTCACCTGCGGCGTGCAGTATCTGCGCTCGTCGATCGACCAGCCGCGCCAGGTCTACCAGCTGACCGTGACGACCGTGTGGACGGTGGCGGTGGCGGGCAACGCGGTGCCGGTGCAGTTCGCGCCGATCGAGGTGGGGGCGACCCGCGACGTGCCGGTGGGTGAGGTACAGAGCAACGTCCGACCGTAAACAGCGCCTCAGGCGATGACGGCGGCGAGCGGGGCGAGCTCCGGCAGCTCCGCCGCCTCCGCCAGCACCTCTTTGAGCACGGTGTCGTGCGTGGGGCTCGCCTGGGCGAGAAGCTCGCGGCCGGCCGGGGTGACCTCGGTGTAGATGCCCCTGCGGTCGTCCTCGCACAGGTAGCGGGACAGCAGCCCACGGTTCTCCAGCCGCGTCACCAGCCGTGTCGTGGCGCTCTGGCTCAGCACGACCGCGCGGGCGAGCTGCTGCATGCGCATGTGCCAGCCGTCCTGGCGGCCCAGCACGTCGAGCACGGTGTACTCGCTCACGCTCAGCTCGTGTTCCTTCTGCAGGGCCCGCTCCAGCCGGTCCTCGATCCTGGCGTGCAGCGCGGCGAGCGTGCGCCAGCCCTGGGCGCGCGCCTCGACGGCGTCATCGGCTAGCGGCATGTGACACCTTCCCGGACAAGGTTGTATGGTCGGTTAGTCGGCGTGTGCAAATAATGTCTACGCTGACTAACGTCGTCTGAGGAGTATTCTATGCCACTCGCCCTGTTCGCCCTCGCGATCAGCGCCTTCGGCATCGGCACCACCGAGTTCATCATCAACGGGCTGCTGCCGGACCTGGCCGCCGACTTCGCCGTCACGATCCCCGCCGCCGGCCTGCTCGTGTCCGGGTACGCCCTGGGCGTGGCCATCGGCGGGCCGCCACTGACCATGCTCGGCGGCCGGTTGTCCCGCAAGACCATGCTGTTGTCGCTGATGGTGCTGTTCATCGTGGGCAACCTGCTCTCCGCGCTCGCTCCCTCGTACGGCGTGCTCATGGTCGGCCGATTCCTGTCGGCGTTCGCGCACGGCGCCTACTTCGGCGTCGGATCCGTGGTGGCCGCCGACCTGGTCGCTCCCCAGAAGCGGGCCAGTGCCATCGCGCTCATGTTCACCGGTTTGACCCTGGCGAATGTGCTCGGAGTGCCGCTCGGCACCTGGATCGGGCAGGCGTTCGGCTGGCGGGCGACGTTCTGGGTCGTGGTGGCCATCGGCGTCGCCGGGCTGATCGGCGTGCTCGCCCTGGTGCCCGCCCAACCGCGGCCCGAGGGCGGTGGGATGCTCCGCGAGCTGGCGACCTTCCGCAAGGGCGGCGTATGGCTGGCGCTGGCCATGACCGTGTTCGGGTTCGCGCCCGTGTTCGCGGTGATCACCTTCATCTCGCCGATCATGACGAGTGTCGGCGGGTTCTCTCCCGGCGCCGTGCCGGTCGTCATGGCCCTGTTCGGGGTGGGGCTCGTCGTCGGCAACCTGATCGGCGGCCGGCTCGCCGACCGCGCGGTCATGCCGAGCATCTACGGCTCGGTGGCCCTGCTGACCCTGCTGGGCGTGGTCCTCGCGCTGGTGGCGGGGAACCAGGTCGCGTTCATCGTGACGATCACCCTGTTCGGGGTGGCCGCCTTCGCGACCGTGCCGCCGCTGCAGACCAGGGTCCTGGATGCCGCCGCGGGCGCCCCGACGCTGGCCTCCGCGGCCAACATCGGGGCCTTCAACCTGGGTAACGCGATCGGGTCGTTCGTGGCGGGGCTGACCATCGACGCGGGCTTCGGCTACACGGCTCCGGCCTGGACCGCCGCGCTGCTCGGGCTGACCGGGCTCGCGGTGGCGGGACTCGCGGGCGTGCAGGCCCGCCGCCAACTCGTCCCAGCCGACGACGCCCCAAGCCGCCTGGCGGCAACGCCACTGGGCCGCTGAGAGCGGCCCAGGCTCAGCTGAACAGCTCGTCCACGCTCAGCGCGGTCACGGCCCTGACGGTCCAGCGGTCGAGGAGGCTCTGATCCGTGCATGTGCGGATGCGGGCCCGAGCCTCCTCGGGCACCGAGATGTCGCGTGCGTCCAGAAATCCCAGGATCAACTGAGCCGGCGTCCGCTCCGGCTCGCCCCTGTATTCGTGTGCTCCGGCCATCCACCCAATCGTACAGAGCGCTGCCGCGCCATGACGGGGAGTTGCTAGAGCCGGCCGGACTCGTGGGCGAGCAGCCACTCCTTGACCGGTACGCCGTAGTAGTAGCCGCCATAGCCGCCCGAGCCGGGCAGCACCCGGTGGCAGGGGACGAAGGGGGCGATGAGGTTCTGGGAGCAGGCCGACCCGGCCGCGCGGGCCGCCGTCCTGGGCATGCCGGCGCGTTCGGCCAGCTCGGCGTACGTCACCGTGGTGCCCGGCTTGACCTCGCGGAGCGCCTGGTGCAGGCGCTTGCGGGTGGCCGTGCCCGGCTGCTCGACCGGGATGGCGTCCAGGGCCAGGAGGTCGCCGTCCAGGTAGTCGCGTACGGCCTGCGCGGCGGCGCCGAGATCGTCGACCACGTCCAGCCCTTCGGCCTGCAGCGCGGGCGACAGCCGGGCGAACATGTCCGAGGGGTCGGCGGTGAAGCCGGCCGCGACCAGTACGCCGTCGCGGCACAGCAGGGACAGCGGGCCGATCGGGGTCGGCAGGACTTGGGCGTCGATCATGAGGAGCTCCAGAGATGCAGGGCGGCGTAGGCCCGCCAGGGCCGCCACCGTTCGATGTGGTCGTCGGGAATGCCCAGGCAGGCCATGCGCTTCTTGAGCACCAGGTCGCCGATGGGCCAGGCGTCGGGGTCGCGCAGGGCGCGCAGCGCGACGTAGCTGGCGGTCCAGGGGCCGATGCCGGGAACGTCGAGCAACTCGGCCACGGCCTCGCCCGGATCCTGGCCGCCGTCGAGGTCGATCCGGCCCTCGGAGACGGCGATGGCCAGCTCCTTGAGCGTCGCGACGCGGCGGTTGGTGAGCCCCAGTCCCGTGAGGTCCGCCTCCAGCAGCTCCGCGGCAGTGGGGAACAGGTGGGTCAAGCCGGGGCGCTCGGTGAGCCGCCCGGCTCGCTCGACGATCCGGCCGAGCAGGGTGCGGGCGCCCGCGACGGAGATCTGCTGGCCCACGACCGCGCGTACGGCCAGCTCGAAGCCGTCGAACGTGCCCGGCACCCGCAGCCCGGGCCGGGACTCGATGAGCGGGCGCAGCGAGGTCTCGCCCAGCGCGGCCGCGATGGCGTCGGGGTCGGCGTCGAGGTCGAGCAGGCGGCGGCAGCGGGCCACGATGCGGGCCAGCTGCCGGGTGTCGTCCACGGCGACGTCGAGCGCGATGTGGCCGGGCTCGGGGGTGAGCGTGATCGTCCCGCCGGGGACGGCCCGGCTGTAGGACGTCGGGCTCGCCACCTCCAAGCCGGGGATCGCGCGCGAGGTCAGGAAGGAGAGCACGCCCGCGATGTCGTACGGCTCCCGCCGGTGCAGGCGCAACCGGAGTGTCGCGGGCCCGGCCACGACCTCGACCGCCGGCGGCGCGGAAACGGAGGGGCCTGTGGGGCTTGAGGGGCCTGAAGGGCCGCCCGCGGTCGCGCGCAGCTCGCTGGGCGTGAACCCGTACGTCTCCCGCATCGTGGCGTTGAACTGCCGCACGCTCCCGAACCCGGCCGCGAACGCCACCTCGGTGACCGGCAGCCGCGTCTCGGTCAGCAGTTGCTTGGCCAGCAGCAGCCGCTTGGTCCTGGCCACCGCCAGCGGCCCCACGCCCAGCTCGGCCACGAACAGCCGGTGCAGGTGGCGCTCGGTGATGTGCAGCCGCGTGGCCAGCCCAGCCACTCCGCGCTCGTCGGCGGCCCCGTCGTCGATCAGCCGCAGCGCCCGCCCGATGAGGTCACCGCGCAGGTCCCACCCCGGATCGCCGGGGGAGAGCTCCGGGCGGCAGCGCTTGCACGGGCGGAAGCCCGCCGCCTCCGCAGACGCCGCGTGCCGGTAGAACCGCACGTTGCGCGAGGCCGGCGTGCGAGCCGGGCAGATCGGACGGCAGTAGATCCGCGTCGAGGTCACCGCCGTGTAGAAGCGTCCGTCGAATCGGGCGTCCCGGGCGGCTACCGCCCGGTAGCAGGAGTCGAAGTCGAGCTCAAGTGGTGACATGACACCGAGCGTATGCGTTCGCCCGGCCGCTCGACTGGCGGGAATCGGACCTGATCGTTAAACCGCTGGTCAGCAGGTCAAACCGGCCGACCAGCGGAAATCAGACGTCACTTGGACGAGACGCCCACACCCAGGTCGAACTCCCGGTAGACCCGCGCCCAGAACCCGTCGCGCAGCCACACCCGCGCCTCGGGGAACGGCCGCAACGAGTGGCCGAGCTCCTTCTCCGCCTCGATGAGCAGCTCGGTGTCGATGACCGTCGGCAGGATCGGCCCCGGCAGCAGGTCGCGGATGTTGTCGCGGCCACGCGTGAGGATCCACTTCTGTGCCACGTGCTCGCCCACGTCCTCGACCCGTGGCCGGCTGGGCCCGAGCTTGGCCACCTGGCCGGGCTTGACGTGCGGTTTGACGGGCGCGCGCCCGGCGAACACCTGCGCGGGCGACGGAGCGGTGACCGGCGGTGCGACCGGAACGGGTTGCGGAGCGCGACTGAAAAAGGGCCTCAGGAATTCAGCAGTGATCACTTCCACGGTGTCCGACTCCCAAACCAGCCGTTCGGCCTGGTTGGTGCCGTACGGCGGCTCGACGCCCCACAAGTGGATGCGCACCCCGTACGCCTGCGCCGCCTCCACCGCGGGGACCATGTCCTCGTCTCCGGCGAGCAAGATCGTGTCAGTCACCGCATGATGCCGGG
Organism: Nonomuraea sp. CA-143628; assembly: GCF_050942315.1. Lineage (NCBI taxonomy): Bacteria > Bacillati > Actinomycetota > Actinomycetes > Streptosporangiales > Streptosporangiaceae > Nonomuraea > Nonomuraea sp. CA-143628. The sequence goes on along the minus strand of NZ_CP192072.1, from coordinate 11,905,924 downwards.
CCAGGGCCTCCAGATCACTCCTGATCTGCGCGTCCACGCCCTTCTGCTGGCCACGGGCGTTCAGGTTGCCAAGACGTACCTTGACCCAGGGCAACTGGGCGATGACCCGCTGATCGACGGTCGGCACCCGGTCGCGAGCGGCGTCATACCAATAGATCCGCAGCAGTTCGCCAGATATACGTTCCAGCGCATGTTTCTGTAGACTCTGGATCAGTTCATCGGCGGCCACTCGATATTCTTTGCGCTCCTTGGCGCCCAGCAGCACTTCGCCTGCGGCAGCATAGAGATAACCGACGTCCACCAGGACGGCGTACTTCGCTGCCACAGCATGCGGCATGAGGTCTGGGATGGCCATGTGTCCTCCAGGCCGCGGTTAGTTGATCGGCTGACTATATACGCCTACTTTCTCTAGATAGTCCCAACTCCTCGAGAACTTGACACCCGATTCCCGGGATCTATCTAGGGAAGGGCGCTCATCCGCCAACTCGACTTCCCCTGTACGGCTGCCTTACGCATCGCTCTCGCCGGGTTTCGCCATGTTTGACGCCGCGGTACGACCGCCGGCTCCGGCGCGGCCCGCCGCGTCGCGAGGACGGCCACGAGGGCGGCGAGTTCCTCCGGCGTGGCGTCACCGCGAACGATCCGCAGATAGGCGTTCATAGCGGGATGTTCCCATGCTTCTTCGGCGGCAGCGAGGCTCGCTTGTTCCGTAGCGCCCGCAGCGCCCTGACGACCTGAGCCCGGGTCTCGGCGGGTCGGATCACCGCGTCGACGTAGCCGCGCTCGGCCGCGATGTACGGGTTGGCCAGCGTGTCCTCATATTCGGTCACCAGCCTGGCCCGCTCGGCGTCGGCATCGTCGCCCGCCGCGCTGAGCTCGCGCCGGTAGAGGATGTTGACGGCACCCTGCGCGCCCATGACCGCGATCTGCGCTGTGGGCCACGCCAGGTTGACGTCGGCGCCCAGGTGCTTGGACCCCATGACGTCGTACGCCCCACCGTACGCCTTGCGGGTGATGACCGTCACCAGTGGCACGGTCGCCTCGGCGTAGGCGTAGAGGAGCTTGGCCCCGCGGCGGATGATTCCGTTCCATTCCTGATCGGTCCCTGGGAGGAATCCCGGGACATCTACAAAAGTCAGGATCGGGATATTAAAAGCATCACATGTTCGAATAAAGCGGGCCGCCTTCTCGGAGGCGTTGATATCCAGGCACCCGGCGAAATGCATGGGCTGGTTGGCCACCACGCCCACCGCCCGCCCGTCGACCCGGCCGTACCCGACCACCAGGTTGGGCGCGAACAGCGCGTGGACCTCCAGGAACTCACCGTCGTCGAGCACGTGCTCGATCACCCGGTGCATGTCGTAGGGCTGGTTCGCCGAGTCGGGGATCAGCAGGTCGAGCTCGGGATCCGGCTCCAGATCACCGGCGCCCTCGAACACCGGCGCCTCGTCCAGGTTGTTGGAGGGCAGGTAGGACAGCAGCGCCTTGACGTAGTCGAGCGCGTCGCTCTCGTCGGTGGCCTGGTAGTGGGCCACGCCCGACTTGGTGTTGTGCGTGTGCGCGCCGCCGAGCTCCTCGAACGTGACCTCCTCGCCGGTCACGGTCTTGATCACGTCGGGCCCGGTGATGAACATCTGCGACGTCTGGTCGACCATCACCACGAAGTCGGTCAGCGCGGGGGAGTAGACGTGCCCGCCTGCCGCGGCGCCCATGATGAGCGAGATCTGCGGGATCACCCCCGAGGCGTGCACGTTGCGCTTGAAGATCTCGGCGTAGAGGCCGAGCGCGACCACGCCCTCCTGGATGCGGGCGCCGCCGCCCTCGTTGATGCCGATGATCGGGCAGCCGGTCTTCAGCGCCAGGTCGAGCACCTTGACGATCTTCTCGCCGTAGACCTCGCCGAGCGAGCCGCCGAACACGGTCACGTCCTGCGAGAACACGCACACCTGGCGCCCGTCGATCGTGCCGTGACCGGTGATCACGCCGTCGCCGTACGGTCGCCTGCTCTCCAGCCCGAACATCGTGGACCGGTGCCTGGCGAACTCGTCGAACTCCACGAACGAGTCCTCATCGAGCAGGGCCAGCACCCGCTCCCGCGCGGTCATCTTGCCCTTGTCGCGCTGCTTGGCCACGGCCGCCGCCGACCCGGCGTGGACCGCCTCGTCGAGCCGGCGCTCGAGGTCGGCGATTTTCCCGGCGGTGGTGTGTATGTCCGGCGGGTCCGGTACGGCCTCGGCAGCAGTCATGCGCGCAACAGTAACCCGGCTCCTACAGTGGATCCATGACGGAGGCGGTTCACACGCACGGCCTGTTCAAGCGATACGGCCCGCAGATCGCGGTGGCCGGCATCGACCTCGTGGTCCCGGCGGGCAGCTTCGCCGGGCTCGTCGGCCCCAACGGCGCCGGCAAGACGACTTCCCTGAGCATGATCACCGGGCTGCTCCGCCCCGACGGCGGCCAGGCCGAGATCGACGGCTTCAACGTGTGGCGCGATCCCGTCGAGGTCAAGTCCCGCATCGGGGTGCTGCCCGAGGGGCTGCGGCTGTTCGAACGCCTGTCGGGCCGCGAGTTACTCCTCTACAACGGCAGGCTGCGCGGCATCGCCAAGGCCGACGTCGAGCAGCGCGCCGAGGAACTGCTGCGGGTGATGGACCTGGCCGACGCCGCCGACAAGCTCGTCGTCGACTACTCCACCGGCATGCGCAAGAAGATCGGCCTGGCGGCGGCGCTGCTGCACAATCCGTCCGTGCTCTTCCTGGACGAGCCGTTCGAGGGTGTCGATCCGGTCAGCGCCAACACGCTCACCGAGGTGCTGCGGCGCTTCACCGCCTCGGGCTCGACCGTCATCTTCTCCAGCCACGTGATGGACCTCGTCGAGCGGCTCTGCGACTGGGTGTCGGTGATGAGCGCCGGGCACATCGTGGCGCAGGGCCCGCTGGAGAAGGTACGCGCCGGACGCAGCCTCAACCAGGCGTTCCTGGAGCTGGTCGGCGGTCCGCGCGACAACGGCGACTCGGGTTTGACCTGGCTCGGGCGCGGCAAGCTTGGGCGGGGAGAGGAGCCGGCGTGAACACCGTCGCGCTCTTCGCCCAGCTCAAGCTCCGCCTGCTGGCCGGCAACCTGCGCGGTGACATACAGCGCAAGCTCGGCTTCATCTTCACCCTCGTCATGTCCGTGTTCGTGAGCGTCATCGGCTTCCTGCTCATGAGCCTGCTCCGGCTGGCGCCGCACGAGATCGCGGCGTCGATCGTCGTCGTGGTGTTCTCGGCCATGCTCATCGGCTGGATGGTCGTGCCGCTGCTGGCGTTCGGCCTGGACGACACGCTCGACCCGGCGCGGCTGTCGCTGTTCCCGCTGCCCACCCACCGGCTCGCGGTCGGCATGTTCACCGCCTCCGCCACCGGTGTCTGGCCGCTGGCCACCCTGATCATCACGGCGGGCGCCCTGGCGGGGCTCGCCACCGGCGTCGGCGGCGTGCTGCTCGGGATCGTCGCCGTGCTCCTGCAGTTCGCGCTCTGCCTGGTCGCCTCCCGGCTGGTCACCACGGCGCTGTCCAGCGCCCTGCGCACCAGGCGCGGCCGGGACGTGCTGGCCGTGGCCGCGATCTTCGTCGTGCTGCTCGCGCAACTGCCGAACCTGCTGCTCAACAGCAACATCGGCGACCCGGCGGGGATGCTGCGCCAGGTCGCGGCCCTGCTCAGGTGGACGCCCTCGGGCATGGCCGCGCACGCGATGGCCGACGGCGGCCTGACCGGCCTGGCCGAGCTCGTCGTGGTGGCCCTCGTGGTCGTGGTGGCCGGCTGGCTGTGGATCAAGGCGCTGAGCCGGGCCCTGGTCACACCCGACTCCTCCACCCGCGCGGCCTCCGTACGCAGGGGGAGCGGCCTGGTCGACCGGTTCGTGCCGAGTGGGCCGCTGGCCGCCGTGGTCACCAAGGAGCTCAAATACATCACCCGTGAGCCCCGCTACCGGGTCGGCTGGTTCTCCGCCGTCCTGGTGGCCATCGTGCTGGGCTTCTCGGTCACCCGTACCGGAGACGCAGGGGCGGCCACGCCGATCCTGCTCACCGCGACGGCCGGGATGATGATCGCCCTGCAGGCGGCCAACTCCTTCGGCATCGACGGCCGCTCACTCTGGATGAACGCCATGACCATCGGCTCCGAGCGCGGCCTCAGCACCGATCTGGCCGGCCGCCACCTGGCCGGCGCGCTGGTCGCGACGCCACTGCTCACGCTGATCGCCGTCGCCGCCGGGCTGTTCGCCGGACACCCGGAGGGGATCGTCCCGGCGGTGCTCATCGGCCTGGGCGCGCTCGGGACCGGGTTCGGCGTCGGCTCCGTGACCAGCGTCGTCATCCCGTACACCATGCCCGAACGGATGAACGCCTTCAGCGGGGCCGCGCCCGGTCAGGGCGGCCAGGCGTTCGTCTCCGGCCTGGGCGCGCTGCTGGGCATCTCCCTCCTGGCGGTGCCGTTCGTGGTGCCACTGCTCTTCGGGCTGCTCTGGGTGTCCGTGCTCGCGCCGTTCTACGGGCTGCTGGCCGAGGTGCTGGGCCGGCGGCTCGGCGCGAAGATCGGCTTCCCCCGCCTCCCCGAGCTGCTAGCCGCGGTATCTCGACCCACTTGACCATTGGTCTAGTCCAATACGTGAGACCGCCTTACGGACATTCCACGCTTGTGGATACCTTTGAAGCATGATTGACCAGGGGATTGAGCGTCGCAGCGCCGCGGTCACCGAGATGCCCGATGAGCTGCGCAATGATGTGCGATTGCTCGGCAAGCTGCTCGGGCAGGTGATCGCCGAGCAGGGCGGCGAGGATCTGCTGGCTGACGTCGAACGCCTGCGCAAGGCGGTGATCGCCGCCCGCAGGGGCGAGGTCACCGGTGACGAGATCACGGACATGGTCGCGCAGTGGGAGATCGACCGGGCCGTGCAGATCGCCCGCGCGTTCACCTGTTACTTCCATCTGGCCAACCTGGCCGAGGAGCACTACCGCATCCGCATCCTGCGCGAACGTGACACCGAGGGCCGAGTGGAGCGGGAGTCGCTGGCTCAGGCCGTACACGAGCTGGGCCACGAGCGCGTCGCCGAGCTGGTCGAAGGGCTCGAGCTGCACCCGGTCCTGACCGCGCACCCGACGGAGGCGCGCCGGCGCGCGGTCGTCACCGCGATCCAGCGGGTCAGCGGCCAGCTCAGCGAGTACAACGCCGCCGGGCGCGGCGCCTCCGAGCGCGCCGAGAGCCGCCGGCGGCTGCTGGAGGAGATCGACCTGCTGTGGCGTACGGCCCAGCTGCGCTCCACCAAGCTCGACCCGCTCGACGAGGTACGCACCGCCATGGCCGCCTTCGACGAGACGCTGTTCCGCATGGTGCCGCAGGTCTACCGCTCGCTCGACGCGGCGCTCGGCGAGGGCACCGGCACCCGCCCGCCGCTGGCCAGGCCCTTCATCCGCTACGGCAGCTGGATCGGCGGCGACCGCGACGGCAACCCCAACGTGACCGCCAAGGTCACCCGCGAGACCGTACAGATTCAGTCCGACCACGTGCTGACCGCCCTCGAGACGGCCTGCACGCGCATCGCCCGCACGCTCACCTCGGCCGAGCAGTTCGCGCCGCCGTCGCCAGAGCTCAGGTCGGCGCTGGCCGCGGCCGTCGACGCCCATCCCGAGGTGGTCTCGGAGATGGCCACCCGCTCGCCGCGCGAGCCGCACCGGCAGTGGCTGATGTTCGTGGCCGCCCGCATCGCCGCCACCCTCCGCCGTGACCTCGACCTCGCCTACCGCGCCCCGGCCGAGCTGCTCGCCGACCTGCGCCTGGCCCAGGACTCGCTCTCCGGCCACGCCGCGCGTCAGGCGTACGGGGAGCTGCAGCAGCTCATCTGGCAGGTCGAGACGTTCGGCTTCCACCTGGCCGAGCTGGAGGTACGCCAGCACTCCCAGGTGCACGCGGCCGCGCTGGAGGAGATCAGGGCGGGCGGCGAGCTGTCGGAGCGCACCGAAGAGGTGCTGGCCACGATCCGGGTGATCGCCTGGATCCAGGAGCGGTTCGGCGTCACGGCCTGCTCCCGCTACGTCGTCTCCTTCACCCGCTCCGCCGACGACATCGCCGCCGTCTACGAGCTGGCCGAGCACGCGCTCGGTTCGCGCGCGCCCGTGCTCGACGTGGTGCCGCTGTTCGAGTCGGGCCAGGACCTGGCCAACTCCCCGGACGTGCTGTCCGGCATGCTGGAGCTGCCGCCGATGCGCGAGCGGCTGGCCGCCAACGGCAGACGCATGGAGATCATGCTCGGCTACTCCGACTCGGCCAAGGAGCTCGGCCCGGCCGCCGCGACACTGCGCCTGTACGAGGCACAGGAGCAGCTGACCGCCTGGGCGCTGAAGCACGACGTCAAGCTGCGCATGTTCCACGGCCGCGGCGGCGCGCTCGGCCGTGGCGGCGGCCCCGCCAACCGCGCGGTGCTCGCCCAGGCGCCCGGATCGGTCGCCGGCCGCTTCAAGGTCACCGAGCAGGGCGAGGTCATCTTCGCCCGCTACGGCCACATCGCCATCGCCCGCCGCCACCTGGAGCAGGTCACCAACGCGGTGCTGATGGCCTCCTCACCCTCGGTCGGCTCCCGGACCGCCGCCGCGGCAGACCGCTTCCGCTCGCTCGCCGAGCAGGTGGCCACGGCCTCGGAGCAGGCCTACCGCTCGCTCACCGAGGCCCCCGGCTTCCCGGAGTGGTTCGCCCTGGTCAGCCCGCTGGAGGAGATCGGCTCCCTGCGCCTCGGCTCCCGCCCCGCCCGCCGCGGCCTCGGCGCCCCCCGCTCGCTCGACGACCTGCGCGCCATCCCCTGGGTCTTCGCCTGGGCCCAGACCCGGGTCAACCTGCCCGGCTGGTACGGCCTGGGCACCGGCCTGGCCGCGGTCGCCTCACTCGACGAGCTGAAGGCGGCCTACGCCGAATGGCCGCTGTTCAACGCGCTGCTCGACAACGCGGAGATGTCGCTGGCCAAGACCGACAGATCGATCGCCGAACGCTACCTGGCACTCGGCGGCCGCGACGACTTCGCCCGCCAGGTCATGGAGGAGTATGACCGGACCCGCGGCCTGGTGCTGCGCGTCACCGGCCACACCCGCCTCCTGGAGAACCGCAAGGTCCTCTCCCGCGCCGTCCAGCTCCGCGACCCGTACGTGGACGCGCTGTCCCACCTGCAGCTACGCGCGCTGACGGCCATGCGCACCGGCACCCTGTCGGACCACGAACGCGAACGCCTGTCGACCCTGCTCCTGCTGTCGGTCAACGGGGTGGCGGCGGGCCTGCAGAACACCGGCTGACCTCAGCCGAGGCTCTCGAAGAAGGCACGGATGTCGGCGGTGACGGCCTCTGTGGCGGTGTGGGCCGTGTAGTGGCCGTGGGCCGGGGCTTCCAGGGTCTTCCAGGAGACGATGCCGGTGTGGTCGCGCTCGGCGAACGCGCGGATGGACTTGAAGTCGCCCTCCGCCATGGCCAGCGCCGTCGGCACCGTCGTGGGCTCCTTCGGCGTCTCGGCGCGGGCGTTCTCCCAGTACAGGCGCAGGGCCGAGCCGGCGGTGCCGGTGAACCAGTGGATCGCCGCGTTGGCCAGCACGAAGTCGTCGTCCAGGTCCTCGTCGAAGAGCTGGGCGAGCCAGCCGAGCAGCCCGGCGGGTGAGTCGGTGATGGCGTGGGCGAGCGTCTGCGGCTGCTGCGACTGCAGGACGTTGAAGGCGCCCTTCTCCTTCCAGAACCAGTCGAGTACGGCCAGACCGGCCTGGTCCTCCTGACTCAGGTTCGCGAACTCGGCCGGGTCGCCGGAGGGGAAGGAGAACAGCTGCGTCACATGGACGCCGACGACGCTGTTGGGGGCGAGCCGGCCGAGTTCGGGGGAGATCATCGAGCCCGCGTCGTTGCCCACCGCGCCATAGCGGTCGTAGCCCAGGCGGGACATCAGCTCGGCCCAGGCTCGGGCGATGCGCTGGTTGTCCCAGCCCAGCTCGGTGGTCGGGCCGGAGAAGCCGTAGCCGGGGAGCGAGGGCACGACGAGGTGGAAGTGCCGCGACAGCGGTTCGATGGCGTCGAGGTATTCGACGATCGAGCCCGGCCAGCCGTGGGTCAGAATCAGGGGAAGAGCGTCAGCCGAAGACGAGCGGACGTGGATGAAGTGGATGTTCTGCCCGTCGATCTCCGTGGTGAACTGCGGGTAGGCGTTGAGCCTGGCCTCCTGGGCCCGCCAGTCGAAGCCGTCAAGCCAGTGGCCGACCAGGCGGCGGACCCGCGCCACGCCCACGCCCTGGTCGGCGTCCGCGATCTCGTCGGTGAAGCGGGTCATGGCGAGGCGGGTCCGCAGGTCGTCGAGGTCGGCCTGGGGGATCTCGACGCGGAAGGGGTGAACGCTCATCAGGGGCTCCTTGTCGGAACGGGTTGTTCTGTTCCAACAATAGCAGAACGGAACGCTTCATTCCACTAATACTCGCTCCTGACCCGCGTACACGTTGCACCGCTGCCCGCGCAGGAACCCGACGAGCGTCATGCCGAACTCCCTGGCCAGGTCAACGGCCAGTGACGAGGGGGCAGACACCGCGCACACGGCCGGTACGCCCGCGGTCAGGGCCTTCTGCATGATCTCGTAGCTGGCCCGGCCGCTGACCATCAGCACATGCTCGGTCAGCGGGAGCCGTTGGCCAAGTGATGCCCAGCCGACCAGTTTGTCCACCGCGTTGTGCCGGCCCACGTCCTCCCTGAGCGCCACCAGCGTCCCGTCGGGCCGGAACAGGCCGGCCGCGTGCAGCCCGCCCGTCTTGCCGAAGACGCCCTGGCCGGCCCGCAGCGCGTCCGGCAGGCCGTACAGGATCTCGGGGGTGAGGGTGAGGGTGCCGCGGGGGAGCGGCGCGCAGCGGTCGTGCAGGTCGTCGAGGCTGGCCGAGCCGCACACGCCGCAGGCGCTGGAGGTGAGGAAGTGGCGGTCCAGCGTGGGCAGGTCGGGGATGGGGCCGTGCAGGCGTACGGTGACCGTGTTGTAGCGGGCCTCCGGCGGGAGGTCCTCGTCGACGCAGTACGCGATGGCCGCGATGCCGCCGGGCTTGACCAGGCCCTCGCCGTGCAGGAACCCGGCGGCCAGCTCGAAGTCGTGGCCGGGGGTGCGCATGGTGATGGCGACGGTCTTGCGCGTCCCGTCCAGCGCGGTCAGGCGGATCTCCAGCGGCTCCTCGGTGGCGAGGTCGTCGCGCCGGTCGCGGACCGTGGAGCCGGACAGCTCGCGGACGCGGATACGGGTGGTGGGACCCACGCGGGTCAGCCGGTCGGTCATAGCCGCCGCACAGTGACGAGCGCGTTGTAGTCGGGGATCCTGGCCTGGGGTGAGCGTCTGGTCTCGTCGAGGAGTACGTTGCCCTCCGGCCAGTGGATCTGCAGGTTGCCCGGCATCAGCGGCGCGCGGAGGACTTTGCCCCCATACGTACGCTCGCCCGAACGCAGCTCGACCGGAGTGCCGTCGGGCAGGCCGAGGCGGTCGGCGTCATAGGGGCTCATCAGCACGGCCTCGCGCATCGCGCCGTTGAAGCCGTCCAGGCGCTCGTGGACCATGCTGTTGAACTGCTTGCCGCGCCGCGTGGCCACCATGAACGTGCCGTCGGGGCGCTCCAGCGCGGGCGGCTCGACGGCGGAGAACACGCCGCGCCCGTCAGGGGTGTTGAAGCGGCCGTCGGCGAACAGGTGGCGCCCGCCGTACTGGACGTTGTCGCCGAACGCCTTGAGGCCGGATATGCCCTGGTAGAACGGCACCGCCTGCTCGATCTCCTCGCGGATCCGCGAGGTCCCGGTGAAGCGGACTTTTGCCGAAATTTCGGGGTTTGTGTGGGCGGCTAGTTCGCCGAAGATCTTCCACTCCGGCCATGCCTCGCCGATCCGGGGACCCTCGATCTCGGGCGAGAAGATGATCCGGCGCTCGGTGGACGTCTCGGTCACCCCGCCGGTCATCTCGTAGCGGGTCTGGGCGGGCAGCAGCAGTACGTCGCCCTCGGACGGCACCAGCATCTGCGAGGACAGCACGATGTCGATGTGCACCCGGAGCTTGAGCCGGGACAGCGCCTCCCGGCAGTAGCCGGGATCGGGCAGCACCTCCAGGAAGTTGCCGCCCGAGGAGATGAGCGCGTCGAGGTCGCCCGAGTGGGCCGCGTCGATCATGTCGGTCGCGGTCAGACCCGGCGCCGTCGGCACCTCAAATCCCCAAATATCGGTAAATCTTGCGGCGTTTTCTGGGGTGATCGGCAGGCCGCCTGGCAGGCCGGTGGCGTACGCGCCCATCTCGGCCCCGCCCTGCACCCCGCTGTGCCCGCGGATCGGCATCAGCCCGCAGCTGTCGCGGCCCAGGAACCCGCGCGCCAGGGCCAGGTTCACGATCGACCGGACGTTGTCCTCGCCGAAGGCGTGCTGCGTGATGCCCATCGACCAGACCAGCACCGCCGACTTCGCCTCGCCGAGCAGCCGGGCCAGCCGGAGCATCTCGTCGCGGGTCGCCCCGGACAGCGCCTCCAGCTCCTCCCACGACTGCCCCGCCAGCGCCTGGCGTACCTCCTCGAAGCCGGAGGTCCGCTGGTCGACGAACGCCTTGTCCACCCAGTCGTTCTCGATCAGGTGCTTGAGCACGCCGTTGAGGAAGCCGATGTCACCGCCCACGTTCACGCCGAAGAACTCGTCGGTGATCTTCGTCCCGAACACCGCCGACTCGGCGTTCGACGGCACCCAGTAGCGGTCCATGCCGGGCTCGCGGTAGGCGTTGACCATGGCCACGCGGGTGCCGGCCTTCTTGGCGTGATAGAGGTACTTCATCGCCACAGGCTGGTTGTTGGACGGGTTCGACCCGATGAAGACGATCAGGTCGGAGCCGATCCAGTCGGTGTAGGAGCAGGTGGTGGCCGCCGCGCCGATCGTCTGCTTGAGCGCGACGGTCGAGGGGGAGTGGCAGATGCGCGCAGCGTTGTCCACGCTGTTGGTGCCCAGCGCGCGGACCGCCTTCTGCGCCACGTAGTAGTTCTCGTTCGGCATGCCACGGCTGGTCAGGTAGGCGCCGAAGCGCGCCTCCCGCAGCCCGCCGGCGGCCACGCCCAGCGCCTCATCCCACGAGATCCGCCGGAAACCCGGCTCTCCGGACCGCCGGAGCATGGGGTACGGAAGCCGACCCAGTTCCCGCAACTCGGCGCTCTTCTTACCGGCCAGCCCGGAGACGTCGCCCAGCAGCGAGACGTCGAGCGCCGGCATCGTGTTCAGCGGCAGCAGCCGCAGCCGGATGTTGCACAGGTGGATCTCGTCCATCGTCCAGTCGCGCATGCCCCGCGTGCCCAGCGCGCACCCGTCACACGTGCCCTGCTGGAGAATCCGCCAGGCGTAACGCCTGTTGCCCTTGACCGATCGAAACGCCTTCAGCAGTTCCAGATAGTTGTTCGGCTTGCGCAACCCGAGGCCGAACGGTCGCCACGAGGCCCAGTTACGTGGATCCAGACGTCTGCTCATCTCCCCATCTTCACCCGCGTGGGGCGTCAGAGGACAGCCGACCTTGGGCGAAGATGGAGGAATGCCGGACTCCCGCTACTCCGACCTCGACCGCCCGCCCCTGTCCGAGGCGGCGCTCAACCGCGCCCTCGTACGCCCCGGCAGCCTGTGGACCGGCGTGACCGTCGTCGAGAGCACCGGCTCGACCAACGCCGACCTCGCCGAGACCGCGAGACAGGGCGCCGAGGAGGGCCGGGTCCTGGTCGCCGAGTCGCAGGTGGCCGGCCGGGGCAGGCTGGGCCGCACCTGGATCGCGCCGCCGCGCTCAGGACTGACCGTCTCCGCACTGCTCCGCCCGCAGGTGCCCATAGCCGCGCAGGGATGGCTGGCGCTGCTGTTCGGCGTGGCGGCGGCCTCGGCCGTGCGCCGGCTGGCCGAGGTGGACGTACGGCTCAAGTGGCCGAACGACCTGCTGATCGGTGAGCGCAAACTGGCCGGGATCCTGGCCGAGCGGGCAGAGGACGCCGTGGTCATCGGGATGGGCCTGAACGTCTCGCTCAAGCCCGAAGAGCTCCCCGTGGAGACGGCGACCTCGCTGGCCATCGAGCAGGCCGCGTGCGTGGACCGGGATCCGCTGCTCAGGGCCGTGCTCAGGGAGGTCGAGAGGCACTACCGCGACTGGTCCGAGGCGGGCGGCGACGCCGACGCGTGCGGCCTGCGCGCCGCCTACCAGGCGTCGAGCGCCACCATCGGGCGGCAGGTACGGATCGAGCTGCCCGGCGACCAGGTGCTGACCGGCGAGGCGACCGGTATCGACCAGGCCGGACACCTCCAGGTGACCGCCAACGGCCAGCGGCACACATTGAGCGCGGGCGACGTCGTCCACGTTCGCGCGTCCTCGTAGCCGCGAGGGCGCGGAGGTGACACCATTTGCCCATGACCCTCCCCGACCACCACTTGACGCAGGGTGAGCGACGCATCAGGTCGTTCCACCCGCACTGGAAGCGGCTCGTGGTGCCTTTCATCGCGCTCGTGCTGATCGTCGCCGCCTCGGGCGTGGCGCTCTTCCTCATCCCCGGCAGCTTCGAGTACGCCAGCTACGCCAGGATCGCCGTCGGCGTCATCGCCGTGCTGCTGCTGACGATCTGGTCGTTCGTGCCGTACCTGCAGTGGAAGAACACCGGCTACGTGCTGACCACCCACCGCTTCACGATCAGCATGGGCGTGCTCAACAAGTCGACGGACGAGATCCCGATGGCCAAGGTCAACACGGTCAGCTCCGACCAGACCTTCTTCGAGCGCATCCTCGGCTGCGGCACGCTCACCGTCGAGTCGGCGGGCGACCGGGGGCAGATCCTGCTGCGCGACATCCCCCACATCCAGGACGTCAGGACCGACCTGTTCCGCCTCCTGGAGGACGCCTCCGACGGAGACATCGACGGCCATTGAACAGGCCAACCGCTGAGGAGATCGACCGGCTGCTGGTCGGCATGCCCGCCCGTCACACCAAGGCGGAGGTGTCGGCCGAGGCCGGCGTGTCGCCGGCGCTGGCCGAGCGCATCTGGCGGGCGCTGGGCTTCGCCTCGCTCGCCGACGACGCGGTGGCCTTCTCCGACGGTGACGTCGACGCGCTGCGGCGGGTGAGCGGGATGCTCGACAACGGCCTGCTCGACGAGCCGACCGTCATCCGGATGGCCCGCGCGCTCGGCCAGACCACGGCCAGGCTGGCCCAGTGGCAGGCCGAGATCATGATCGGCGCGATGCTGCCGCCCGGCGAGCGGCCGTCCGACGACGACCTCGGCCGGGTGCTCGACACGGCCCGGCAGCTGCTGCCCGACTTCGAGCAGGTGCTGATCCACGTCTGGCGGGCGCAACTGGCCGCCGCGGGCACCCGCCTGCTGTCGGTCGCCGACCTCGACGAGGAGAACATCCCCGCCCGCGTGTCGATCGCCGTGGGCTTCGCCGACCTCGTCTCCTTCACCCGGCGCTCCCGCGAACTCGACGAGCGGGAGCTGGCCGCGCTGGTCGAGGGGTTCGAGGCGCGGGCCTCCGACGTGGTGGCCGCGCACGGCGGCCGGCTGGTCAAGACGCTCGGCGACGAGGTCCTGTTCACCGCCCATACGCCGGCCGACGCGGCGGCGATCGCGCTCGACCTGGTGGAGCCGGGCGACCTGCGCATCGGCCTGGCCTACGGGCCGGTCCTGCCCATGCTGGGCGACGTCTTCGGCACGACGGTAAATCTTGCCGCCCGGCTCACCGCCATCGCCCGGCCGGGCACCATCGTCGTGGACGCCGAACTGGCCGAGGGTCTCGACGGTGACACGGGCTTCGAGCTCCGCAGGATCCGGCGCAGGCCGGCGCGGGGGATCGGGATGGTGCAGCCCTACGCCTTGCGGAGATCATCCCCTTGACACAAGATGGCTGCCATGCCGTACGAAGTGCAGGGAGTCATCGCCCGAGGTAAGGGCCAGGAAGTATCGGTCGAGACGGTGCTCGTGCCCGACCCCGGACCAGGCGAGGCGGTGGTGACCGTCAAGGCCTGTGGGGTCTGCCATACCGACCTGCACTACCGGGAGGGCGGCATCAACGACGACTTCCCGTTCCTGCTCGGGCACGAGGCCGCGGGCGTGGTCGAGGCGGTGGGCGAGGGCGTCACCGGGGTCGCGCCCGGCGACTTCGTGATCCTCAACTGGCGGGCCGTGTGCGGCCAGTGCCGGGCCTGCCTGCGCGGGCGTCCCTGGTACTGCTTCAACACCCACAACGCCGCCCAGAAGATGACGCTGGCCGACGGCACCGAGCTCTCGCCCGCGCTCGGCATCGGCGCGTTCCTGGGCAAGACGCTGGTCGCCGCGGGGCAGTGCACCAAGGTCTCCGCCGACGCGCCCGCCGAGGTGGCCGGGCTGCTCGGCTGCGGCGTCATGGCCGGGCTCGGGGCCGCGCTCAACACGGGCAACGTCTCCAGGGGCGACACGGTCGCCGTCATCGGCTGCGGCGGCGTGGGCGACGCCGCGGTCCTGGGCGCGTCGCTCGCCGGCGCCGCGAAGATCATCGCGGTCGACGTGGACGACAACAAGCTCGAATGGGCCCGCGGCTTCGGCGCCACCGACACGGTCAACTCGCGGGCGAACGACCCGGTTGAGGCGATTCGCGACCTCACCGGCGGCTTCGGCGCCGACGTGGTCATCGAGGCCGTCGGCCGGCCCGAGACGTACAAGCAGGCGTTCTACGCCCGCGACCTGGCCGGCACGGTCGTGCTCGTCGGCGTGCCGACGCCCGAGATGGCGCTGGAGCTGCCGCTACTGGACGTGTTCGGGCGCGGCGGCTCGCTCAAGTCCTCCTGGTACGGCGACTGCCTGCCCTCGCGCGACTTCCCCATGCTGATCGACCTGTTCCTGCAGGGGCGGCTCCCGCTCGACAAGTTCGTGTCGGAGACCATCGCGCTGGACGAGGTCGAGGAGGCCTTCGCCAAGATGCACCGCGGCGAGGTGCTGCGCTCGGTGGTGGTCCTCTAGATGATCGACAGAGTCATCACCTCCGGGACGTTCTCGCTCGACGGCGGCACGTGGGAGGTCGACAACAACGTCTGGCTGGTCGGCGACGCCCGCGAGGTGGTCGTCATCGACGCGGCGCACGACGCGCGGGCCATCGCCGACCGCGTCGGCCCGCGGACGGTCAAGGCCGTGGTCTGCACGCACGCGCACAACGACCACATCAACGCCGCGAAGGAGCTCGCCGAGCTGACCGGGGCGCCGATCCGGCTGCACCCGGCCGACCAGGTCCTCTGGGACCAGGTGTACGGCCAGGAGGTGCCGTACGAGCCCCTGGCCGACGGTGAGAAGGTCGAGGTCGGCGGGATCGCGCTGGAGGTGCTCCACACGCCCGGCCACGCGCCGGGCGCGGTCTGCCTGTACGCCCCCGACCTCGGCGTCCTGTTCAGCGGCGACACGCTGTTCAAGGGCGGGCCCGGCGCGACCGGCCGGTCCTACTCGTCGTTCGACACCATCGTCGACTCGATCGCCCGGCGGCTGCTGGGGCTGCCCGGTGAGACGGTCGTGCACACCGGCCACGGTGACTCGACGTCGATCGGGGCCGAGGCGCCGCATTTGGAGGAGTGGATCGCCCGGGGTCACTGATCTGTGTCGTACCTAACATAGGCAAGCCTTACCGAAGTGGGTTACCTTAGGTGTGCCTAACCTTTGGTGTCCCCTTCGTAGTGAGAGGCTTGTCCCCGTATGTACGTGTGTGTCTGTCGTGCCGTGACCGAGAACGAGGTCCACGACTGCATCGCCGCGGGCGCGAGGAGTGCCAAGCAGATCCGCGACACCACGGGCGCCGGGGGCGACTGTGCGACTTGTGTCAGGAAGATATGTGCGATCCTGAAGCGGTCTGAGGAACTCGCAACCGCATAGCACGAGGAGCCCGTTCATGCAGGGCGACATCCAGATCATCGAGCTGCTCAACGAGCAGCTCACCGCGGAGTTGACCGCGATCAACCAGTATTTCCTGCACGCCAAAATGCAGGAGAACTGGGGCTACACCAAACTAGCCGAGCACACCCGAGCCGAATCCATCGATGAGATGCGCCACGCCGAGCGTCTCACCGATCGCATCCTTTTCCTTGAGGGACTGCCCAACTACCAGCGCCTCGGCACCCTGCACATCGGCCAGACGGTCGAGGAGCAGCTGCGGGCCGACCTGGAGGTGGAGCTGTCGGTCGTGACCCGGCTGCGGCCGGGCATCCAGCTCATGCGGGAGAAGGGCGACGCGACCTCCGCGCGGATCTTCGAGGACATCCTCGCGGACGAGGAGCTCCACATCGACTACCTGGAGACCGAGCTGTCCCTGATCAGGGCGCTGGGCGAGCAGCTCTACCTCGCCCGCTACGCCGAGCCGCCCTCCAGCGACGACTGAATCCCCATCGAGCCCGTCTCGCACGCCCGCCGGTACTCCCGGCGGGCGCGCGCGTTTTCGCGACACGCCGGGCGGCACAGAAGGTTTTGCGATTCTGCAAGATCGGGAATCGCCTTTGTCTCCGGCGAGTGCGGTAATTTAAGCGGGACTAACTGACATTTATCTGTGTTTGCCCAGGTCAATGGATAGGTCAACGACGAGTCAAACCGCGCGCTGTGACCGGGAAACGATCGCCTAAGGTCCTACGATCGCTTTATGACCTGCGTACTTCTCGCCGAGGATGACACCTCGATTTCCGAGCCGCTCGCGCGTGCGCTGCGCCGCGAGGGCTATCAGGTTGAGGTGAGCCCCGACGGCCCGCAGGCCCTGGAAAGGGCCCTGTCGGGTGGGATCGACCTCATCGTTCTCGACCTCGGCCTGCCAGAAATGGACGGGCTGGAGGTCGCACGCCGGATCCGCGCCGAAGGGCACGGAACCCCGGTCCTGATACTCACCGCCCGCGTCGACGAGGTCGACACCGTCGTCGGCCTCGACGCCGGCGCCGACGACTACGTCACCAAGCCGTTCCGGCTCGCCGAGCTGCTCGCCAGAGTGCGTGCGCTGCTGCGCCGGGGCACCTCGGAGACGCCGGTGGTGCAGGGCGTCCGCATCGACGCCGACTCCCGCCGAGCCTGGATGGGAGAGAAGGAGCTGCATCTTACGACCAAGGAATTCGACCTGCTGCGCGTGCTCGTCCGTGACGCGGGCAAGGTCGTCACCCGTGAGCAGATCATGCGGGAGGTGTGGGACACCAACTGGTGGGGATCCACCAAGACCCTGGACATGCACATTTCCTGGCTGCGCCGCAAGCTGGGCGACGACGCGGCCAAGCCTCGCTACATCACCACCGTCCGAGGAGTCGGCTTCCGCTTCGAACGCGAGTAGGAGATGCGCCGACGCCTGCTCACATCCACCCTGCTCGTCGCGGTCATCGCGGTCCTGCTGCTGGGGGTCCCCCTGGGCATCGTGGTCAGCCGTCTGATCGTCGACGAGGCGGCCCAGGAGCTCAGGGCGGAGGCGACGCGCCTGGTGGGGGAGGTCGAGTACGCCCGAATCCAGGACACACCTCTCGATCCTCAGCAACTCAAACAGAAGTACCCGGACCGCTACATCCAGATCTACGAGCGCGCCACCCAGCCCAAGGCGACCATCGTCGGCACCCCACCGCCGCCCGGCCACGAGATGACCGCGGACGCCCAGTCCGAGAACGGGATCTATGTCCGGGTGAGCCGCGACCGGGACCAGGTGGAGCAGGATGTTCGAGCACGCCTGCTCCTGATCGTGGCCCTGGCAGTCGCGGCTCTGGCGGTGGCGGTGGGGCTGGCCATCGTGCAGTCACGCCGCTTGACGCTGCCCTTGCAGGACCTGGCGAAGATCGCCGACCGGCTCGGGTCCGGGGACGCCCGGCCCAGCAAACATCGCTACGGCATACCCGAGCTCGACCGGGTGGCCCAGGTGCTCGACCGCAGCGCCACCCGCATCTCCGACCTGCTCACCCGAGAACGCGAGTTCGCCACCGACGCCTCCCACCAGCTCCGCACCCCGCTCACCGGCCTCACCATGCGCCTGGAGGAGATCGTCGCCGCCTGCGAGGAGCCGGAGGTGGTCCGTGAGGAGGGGGAGGCGGCCATCGTGCAGGCCGAGCGGCTCACCGCCGTGATCGACGAGCTGCTGGCCGCCGCCCGCCGCCAGCGGCACGCCCAGGCCAAGCCCGTCGGCATCGACGAGGTCCTGGTCCAGCAGGTCACCGAGTGGGAGCCGGTCTTCCGCGGCGAGGGCCGCTCGCTGCTGCTCGAAGGCTCACGCGGGCTCAGGGCGCTGGCCACCACCGGCGGGTTCGGCCAGGTCATCGCCTCACTGCTGGAGAACTCCCTGCGCCACGGCGGCGGCACCGTCACCGTCACCACGACCAGTGGCGACAACTACGTGGTGACCGAGGTCTCCGACGAGGGCCCCGGCATCGCCGACGACATCGCCCCCAAGGTCTTCGAGCGCAACGTCAGCGGGGCCGGGGGCACCGGCCTGGGGCTGACGCTGGCCCGTGCGCTGGCCGCCGCCGACGGCGGCCGTCTGGAGCTCGTACGCCGCCGTCCGGCGACCTTCGCCATCTTCCTGCGCCACGCCGAGGACAACGACAGGACCCGCGTGGTCAGCGGTCCTGCTTGACCCCGGGCAGCTCCGTGGGGATGGGCTCGGTGGCCTCCAGGAACACCCACTTCTTGTACGACCAGTAGCGGAACAGCGTGCCGAGGCCGACGCCGACGAAGTTGGCGATGTTGAGGCTGAGCAGGTCGTGCAGGTGCAGGGTGTATTTGGTGAACCCGATGGTCAGCAGCCCGAACAGCAGGGCGATGCCGTTGAGCAGGAAGAACAGGAAGTATTCGCGGCCCAGGCCGCTCTGCTCGCGATGCCGGAAGGTCCAGAAGCGGTTGCCCAGGTAGGCGAACGTCGCCGAGATGACCGTGGCCGCCACCTTGGAGGTCAGCGGACCCATGCCGAGCGCCAGGAACACGTTGTAGAGACCGGTGTCGACCACGAACGCGATGGCGCCAATGGTGCCGAACTTCGTCAGCTCGTGCAGGAGAGACGAGAACCGCTGGTAGAGCCCCTTGGCGAAGTTCACGTCTGCTACTCGGCCCTTCCCGGTCGTGGCGCAAAACAGGTCATGACCACTTCAGCGTACCGGCCGTCAGGCTGGTGGTGGGCCATGGCGGATGACATCCCACCCCTATCAACACGCTTACAAATATCGCCTTATGCCCGACAATTACGAATCTGGGGCGTTACGCTGCGGAGGCAGATCGCCGGTACGTACCGGCGATGGGCTCAGACGGACCGCCGTCGCAGACGGCCACGACCCTCGGGGTTCACCTGTGCCGCTTCGACTGCTCGTCCTGCTCGTCGGCCTGACCGTCATGGCGGCCGGTTGCGGCACCACAGGCGTCGCCACGGTGGCGCCCCCCGAGGATCCGACCTCCGCTCCGGCGGCCGCCCACAGCGTCGACAAGGCGACGGCCGAACAGGCGTTCCAGCTGCTCGGCCAGCTCGACCAGGCATGGAAGCGGCGGGACTGCGCCGCCGTCGCCGAGCTGACCACGTGGGTGGAGAGGACGCTGGGCGGTCGTGCCTGTGAAGGCACCCGGAACGGCCGCCCGGCTCTCTACAGCGAGCCCGGCTTCTTCCTGCCCGGCGAGGGCGACTGGTTCGCCGCCCTGGCCAGTAAGCCGTCGCCGGCGTACTTCGTGTTCCTGCGCGAGGGCGGACGCTGGCGGCTCGGCGCGGGACCCATCCCCGCGCGCGGGGCGGCGCCGGAGACGCCGACCACCATCACCCCCGACGCGGGGCTGATCAGCCAGGCCCGCGTGGTGGCGCAGCGTCACCTCACCTACCTCACCGACCCGGCCGGGGTGGCGGGCGTACGCTTCCCGGCAGGGGATCCGGTACGTGGTCTGCGGGACGAGCTGGCCGCGCTGCCCGGGCGGGTACGGCCGGACCGGCTCGACATCGACGTCGAGCTGCCCGAACAGCCCACGATGGCGCTCCCCCTGTCGGCCGACACCATGCTCGTCTTCGACGCGCTACGCGTCGTCTACCGGCAGCGCCCGAAGGCGGGCGCGTCAGCCCTGGCCCACCCGCTGAAGAAGGACACCGAGATCATCGTCCTGGCCGGCGTGATCAAGGCGTCAGAGGGCCTGACCACGGTGGGCGTGCGGCGCGGCCCCGCCTGAGCAGGTTGGGTAAGCTCAGCTGGCGTGAGTGCAAACAGTCCAATCGGGCCGGTCGTCGGCATGGTCGGCGCCGGCCAGCTGGCCAGGATGACGCAGCAGTCCGCCATCGCGCTGGGCGTCGAGTTGCGGGTGCTGGCCAACACCTCTGACGAGAGCGCCGCCAGGGTCATCGTCGACACGCGGCTCGGCGACTACCGCGAGCTGGCCGACCTGCGCGAGTTCGCCACGGGCTGTCACGCGATCACGTTCGACCACGAGCACGTGCCGACCGAGCACATCAGGGCGCTGGCCGCCGACGGCTACGCGGTGCGGCCCGGGGCCGACGCGCTGGTGCACGCCCAGGACAAGGCCGTGATGCGCGAGCGGCTGAACTCCTTCGGCGCGCCCTGTCCGGCCTGGGCCCGCGTGTCGGGCCTCGACGATGTCTCGGCCTTCGCCGCCGAGCACGGGTGGCCGGTCGTGCTGAAGGCGATCAGGGGCGGCTACGACGGCCGCGGGGTGTGGGTCTGCCGGACTCCCGCCGAGGTCGCGGAGGCCCTGAGCACCGGTGTGCCGATGATGGCCGAGGCGTTCGTGCCGTTCGAGCGGGAGCTGGCCGTACTCGTCGCCCGCTCGCCCCACGGACAGGGCGTCAGCTACCCGGTCGTGGAGACCGTGCAGCAGGACGGGATCTGCGTCGAGGTGCTCGCGCCCGCACCCGGCCTCGACCCGGAGGAGGCCGCCGAGGCCCAGCGGGTCGCGCTGCAGATCGCGCACGAGCTGGGCGTGACCGGGCTGCTGGCCGTGGAGATGTTCCAGACGGCCGACGGGCTGATGGTCAACGAGCTGGCCATGCGGCCGCACAACAGCGGCCACTGGACGATCGACGGCTCCCGCACTTCGCAGTTCGAGCAGCACCTGCGGGCCGTGCTCGACCTGCCGCTCGGCTCGCCGTCGATGAGCGCGCCCGTCGTCGTCATGGCCAACCTGCTCGGCGGTGACGACCCCGACCTGTTCAAGCGGTACGAGCACGTGATGGCTCACGACCCCGGCATCAAACTGCACTTCTACGGCAAAGAGGTCCGGCCCGGCCGCAAGATCGGCCATGTGACCGCCGTGGGCGACGATCTTGAGACCGTACGCGCTCGTGCCAGGCACGCCGCCGTCTACCTGACCACTGGGGAGTACACGTGAGATCGCTGATCGGCATCGTGATGGGCAGTGACTCCGACTGGCCGGTGATGAAGGCCGCGGCCGAGGCAGTGGCGGAGTTCGGCGTACCGTTCGAGGCCGACGTGGTCTCCGCGCACCGGATGCCGACCGAGATGATCGAGTACGGCCGTCAGGCCGCGGCGCGCGGCGTCAAGGTGATCATCGCCGGCGCGGGGGGCGCGGCCCACCTGCCGGGGATGCTGGCCTCGGTGACGCCGCTGCCGGTGATCGGGGTGCCGGTGCCCCTGAAATACCTGGACGGGATGGACTCGCTGCTATCGATCGTCCAGATGCCGGCCGGGGTGCCGGTGGCCACTGTGGCGGTGGGTGGGGCGCGTAACGCGGGGCTGCTGGCCGTACGCATCTTGGGGGTGTCCGACCCAGAGCTGCGGGAACGCATGGAGGAGTTCCAGGGCGAGCTGAAGGAACAGGCCCACGCCAAGGGCGAACGCCTGCGCGCCGAAGCGGCTCGGCTGGGCGGCTAGCACCTCGCTGGCCGGCCGTTGGGCGGCTGCCTTTCGGCCGGCGAGCGGATATTGGGGCTTTTGGGGGTATTGGTGCTTCAGGGGCTATTGGTGCTATTGGTGCTTTAGGGGCGGCCCAGGGCGCGGTAGTGCCACCCCGCTGAGCGCCAGGTCTCGGTGTTCAGGGCGTTGCGGCCGTCGACGATGCGGCGGGTCGCGACGACCTGGCCGAGCTGCTCCGGGTCCAGGTCGACGAATTCCGGCCACTCCGTGAGCAGGAGCACCACATGTGCCCCTCGGACGGCCTCCAGAGCCGATTCGCCGTAGTGCAGCTCGGGGTGTGCCTTTCGGGCGTTGTCCAGGGCGATCGGGTCGTACACGGTCACCTGGCCGCCCTGCTGGCCGATCGTGACGGCCACGTCGAGCGCGGGGGAGTCGCGGATGTCGTCGGAGTTCGGCTTGAAGGCGGCACCGAGCACGCCGACCGTACAACCGTGGAAGGAGCCGCCCGCCAGCTCGCGCGCCAGGTCCACCATGCGGGTGCGGCGGCGCAGGTTGATCGCGTCGACCTCGCGCAGGAACGTCAGCGCCTGGTCGGCCCCCAGCTCGCCCGCCCGCGCCATGAACGCGCGGATGTCCTTGGGCAGGCAGCCGCCGCCGAACCCGAGCCCGGCGTTGAGGTACCGGCCGCCGATGCGGTCGTCGTACGACAGCGCCTCCGACAGCTTGGTGACGTCGGCGTGGGCGGCCTCGCAGACCTCGGCCATCGCGTTGATGAAGGAGATCTTGGTGGCGAGGAACGCGTTGGCGGCCGTCTTGACCAGCTCGGACGTCGCGAAGTCGGTGACCACCATCGGGATCTCCCCGAGCGGTTGGTAGACGTCGCGCAGCACCTTCTCCGCCCGCTCGGAACGCACGCCGATCACGATGCGGTCGGGCCTGAGCGTGTCCTCCACGGCAAAGCCCTCACGCAGGAACTCGGGGTTCCAGGCGAGCTCGACCTCGGCTCCGGCCGGGGCGAGCCGGGCCAGCTTGTCGGCGAGCCGCTCCGCGGTGCCCACCGGCACCGTCGACTTGCCCACCACCAGGCACTCGCGGTCGAGATGCGGGGCCAGCGACTCGATGGCGCTGTCCATGTAGGAGACGTCGGCGGCGTACTCGCCGCGCTTCTGCGGTGTGCCCACACAGACGAAGTGCACGTCGCCGAACGCCGCCGCCTCCTCGTAGGAGGTGGTGAAGCGCAGGCGGCCGGAGTCGAGTCCACGGCGGAGAACGGGTTCGAGCCCCGGTTCGTGGATCGGGAGCTCACCGCTGTTGAGCCGGCGAACTTTGTCGGCGTCTATATCGAGGCCCAGGACGTCGAATCCGAGATCCGCCATGCAGGACGCATGCGTGATGCCCAGGTATCCGGTCCCGATCACCGTGAGGCGATATGGCACGAGAGAGCTCCTTTCGAGTGCCAGGCATGTTACCGGCCCGCGCTACCTCGTTCTGTGCCACCTGGGCATTTCCGCAAACTGTACCGCCTAGTAGCAAGATGCTCGGACGTCCTAGTATTTCGCCATGGACTTCCCTTTGTACGCGCCCGCCGAAGAGCACGACATGCTCCGGGAGACGATTCGAGCCCTCGCCGACGAGAAGATCGCCCCGCGAGCCGCGGAGACGGACGAGACCGAGGAGTTCCCCTGGGACGTCTACAAGGCACTCGTGGCGGCTGACCTGCACGCCGTTCACGTACCGGAGGAGTACGGGGGCGCCGGTGCGGACGCGCTGGCCACGGTGATCGTGATCGAGGAGGTGGCCCGCGCCTGCGCGTCGTCCTCGCTCATCCCGGCGGTGAACAAACTCGGCACGGTGCCTCTGCTGCTGTCGGCCTCGGCCGACCTCAAGGCCCGTTACCTGGCGCCGGTGGCGCGTGGGGACGCGATGTTCTCGTACGCGCTCTCTGAGGGGGAGGCAGGCTCGGACGCGGCGGCCATGCGCACCCGGGCGGTGCTGGACGGCGACCACTATGTGCTCAACGGCACAAAAATGTGGATCACGAACGCGGGCGTCTCGGAGTACTACACGCTGATGGCGGTCACGGACCCGACGGCCGGCCCTCGCGGCATTTCCGCTTTTATCGTGGAAAAATCCGACGAAGGCGTCTCTTTCGGGCCGAAGGAGAAGAAGCTGGGGATCAAGGGCTCGCCCACCCGCCAGGTGATCCTGGAGAACGTCCGCATCCCCGCCTCCCGCATGATCGGCGACCCCGGCACCGGCTTCAAGACCGCCCTGGCGACCCTCGACCACACCCGCATCACCATCGCCGCCCAGGCCCTGGGAATCGCGCAGGGGGCGCTGGACTACGCCATCGGGTACGTCAAGGAACGCAAGCAGTTCGGTCGGCCGATCGCGGACTTCCAGGGGCTGCAGTTCATGGTCGCGGACATGGCGATGAAACTGGAGGCGGCCCGGCAGCTGACGTACCACGCGGCGGCCAAGTCCGAACTGGCCATGCACGGCCAGCCGCAGAGGGACCTCACGTTCTTGTCTAGCGCCGCGAAGTGCGCGGCGTCGGACGCGGCAATGGAGATCACGACGGATGCGGTGCAGTTGCTGGGCGGGTACGGGTACACACGGGATTTCCCGGTGGAGCGGATGATGCGCGACGCCAAGATCACCCAAATCTACGAGGGCACCAACCAGATCCAGCGCATGGTCATGGCTCGGCAGCTGCTCAAGTAGCCCTTCAAGCATCGTCTTCGCCGGGGCTCAGGCCGTGACATTGGGGGGCGCGGCCCCCCAAACCCCCAGCCCAAACCCGCTTCGCCGATTCCCTTGCCGGCTATGCCCCTCACCCGCTCGGCCAATTACCGCAGTTCAGTTGAAGCCTGATCTTGCATCGACAACAGGTCGGAGCTGAACTGGTGGACGCTCTGATGATTACGGACCTGTTCAGGCGTCATGCTCTCAGCTTCGAGGGGCTGCGTTACCGCCTCATCAACCTGCCGACGCTGCGCATGCGCGCCCGTGCAAGATCTACGGCCAGCCGCGCCCGCCGCTCCGCAGATATTGACGAGGTGTCCACTGCGGCTCCGATGCGCAGCGCGTGACCGGCATCGCCACTTTCACTGCCACAGCCACCTCATGCAGCGCCACAACGGCATCCTCATGCTGCACCGCCGTCTGGAGCGCGACTACGATCATCGCCCCACCAGCTCTGACTGATGTCCCTGGCCGATGAGCCCGAGGCCACCAAGCCCAGTCCAATCTCCCGAACTGCCCGGCCATCCCGCCTACGAGCAGATTCCCTCCGCCTTCGCCGATGTCGGCCGGCACGCGGGGGACCCGTGATCTCTGTCTGGCCCTGGACCTGCCCCATCGTGGCCAAGAACACCGAGAACATCCGGTCCGAGCTTGAGCGTCTGGTCAGCAAGGGCATCCTCATCGAAACCGAGCCAGGATTGTTCGCTCAGCCACGTCCGGAACCCGGCAGCGAGCCGCCTGACCACCCCGCCTCACTCAACCCCAACGACAAAAGGGGCATCAAATCTCGAACCGCCCTGTCAAATCTTCCGCCATGCACGCCTTCCAGGTGTAATAGCACCTGAACGCATTCCCCTGACTACACTGGAGAGGCTAGCTGGTGCCTTCCTGCTGTCGATCCTGGATAGATCGTCGGGGCTGTGTCCGATGGTCGCCTGTCGTTGCGTTACTCCCAGTGGCGTAGTAGCGGGAGACTAGCAAGATCGCTCAGAATCGGTAGGAACCTGGCGGGAAGGAAGTGTGTGTGAGCGCACCGAATCTGGCTAGTGACGGCATGGCGGTGGTCCTGCCGGGCGAATTCGATCCCCTACTGATCACCCCGAGATGGCTCAGGAAGACGGATCTGATTGGCGCGGAGGACTACGAGTCTTACAGCGTTGAGATCATTAGCTCCGGAGTCACAGCTGTTAGCTTCGGCTCGATCCAGCTAAGGGTGACGCCCGACGTACTGCAGATTGCTACCAATGCCGTCATTGATGTCGAGGCAGCCAGGGACTTGGCCGCCGGGATTCTGCTGTCGAAAGGTGCGCCTACGATCTCTGCGCTGGGTATCAACCGCATGGTCCATTTCGAAGCGACTTTGGAGGAATACCACGCTATCGGTGATGCGCTGACACCCAAGGATAGTTGGGCCGACTTGCTGCATCTGCCCGGCATGCTGAACTTGACGATCCGGGGCGTTCGTGACGACGGATACGGCGGCTCAATTAATACTCAGATTCAGCCTTCGAAAGTTGCTCGTCCCGGGGTGTTCGTTTCAATCAACGATCACTACAATCTTACTTATGCTGAGGTTCCTACCGACCGGAACAGCCTTGGGGATCCGGAGGAGGGCAATCCTCAGCGGTCGGCCGACAAGGTGCCGGTTGCTGTGAAAATCTTGACCGATGGATTCAGTGCCTCTCGAAATAATAGTCAGGCGATCATCGATCGTGTTGCATCCCTAAGGGTCACGGCAGGGAAGAGCAGATGACAACCGCGACCGTCACGATTTCTCAAGACCAGGACTCCCATCAGAGTTCCGCCACCCAAACCCTGCCGCCGCGGGATCTGACCGCATCGCTTCCGAGGGCTGCGGTTTCATCCGAGTCCACCACGTGGGGTACCCCTGAGGAGGGGCGGCCTGTGGCGGAACCGTCGACCTGGAATACCTCAGTGCAGCAAGTTCGCTCACTCGGCGTCACCGGGTTGGATAAGTGGGAAGGAAAAATACTAGAGATCGAGGGGGGCACGTTTACTGCCGAGCTGTACCCGATCGACAGCGATGGAATGCCTATTACGGCGGACTTCGATTTGGATCTGCTCGGCTCTGATGCCGCGACTGTTGTTCCTGGCGATGTGTTCTACCTGTCGGTACGCACTGTGAAAACGCCTGGCACGCGTCCGACACGTACCGAAAGCCTGCGGCTTCGACGTCTTGGCCGTATCACTTTTGAAGAAGTGCAGACGGTATATGCCAGAGCTGACGCTTTGATGGAGCGCCTTGAGCAGCTTTTCGACTGAGGCGCCGGCGTCCGATGTGTTCGAAGTTTCAGTATTCGGACCCGGCAGGGGCGAGTCCATCGTTGTGCACTTGGGCGGATGTCGCTGGATCGTTGTCGATTCCTGTCGTGACCAGCGCACGGGCGAGGTCGCTGCCTTGGAGTACCTGCGCGGGATCGGCGCTGACCCTGCAACCGACGTCCTTGCAGTTGTTGCCACTCACGCCCATGATGACCATTTTGACGGAATAGCCGACGTTGTTGAAGCGTGCCACTCAGCCACTATAGTCACCTCACATGCCCTGATAAACCGTGAGTTCCTTGCCCTTGTCGAGGCGGATCACGTCATTAGTGGAGTCACCAACACAACGTCCTATCGCGAATACCGGCGGATTTTTGCAATCGCGCAGGAGCGGAAGGATTTGGCTACGGGGGTACGTCCGCTGCGGCGGGCCAGCGAGAATAAGATCATGCTTGATCTTCCCGCGCTCGAAGCCGTGCCAGCCGCAACTGTAACTGCCCTATCGCCCTCGGAACACGCAATCACTCGTGCCCTCGAAGGGTTAGCCAAGAACCAGTTGCATGCGATGGGCGAACGTACCCGCCGTTCGATGTTCGACCCCAACGAGGCATCCGTTGCGTTGTGGGTAAGCGCGGGCGAGGTGAATGCGCTCCTGGGTGCTGATCTACTATCCGGGCCCATCGGGTGCGGCTGGGGAGCGGTCCTGCATTCCTTCAGTCCTTTGAAGCCTGCAAGCCTATACAAGGCCGCGCATCACGGGTCTAGCACATCGCACCACGATGGCCTATGGAGCAAGCTCCTGACCGATGATCCTGTGGTATTAATAGCGCCGTTTCGTAGAGGCAGCATCAATCTGCCCAAGCATAGAGACATAGAATATATCCTTGCTCGCGCTGACAATGCTTGGACCACATCGCCGCGCATGCCCACTCCTCGTGGCGCATTTAAGAAGCAGGCATCCAAGCTTGGCACTCTGGCCCGCAATCCTCGTGATCCATACGGGATCGTCGGCCATCTGCGCGCTCGAATTCCGCTCGTCGGCGGTACCTGGCAAGTTGATGCCTTCGCGCCAGCTGCACGTCTCACGGCGCCTACCTGACCTGGCACATGGTCAGTTGGGGCCGGGGATCGCTGACTTCGGTCCTCGATGTACCGGGTTTGGGCGATCGGCTGCCGCAGCACTTCTACGTTGGGCCTTGCCATCGGATTCTTGGGCTGGCGACAGCGTTAGGCCACCATCAGCGCGCAGTAGCCATCTCGTATCACCGCGGACTTCGAAAGCAGTGCCCACTATCAGGGCGGAAGGTCAGCAGTTTGACCTGCCCCTGAGCGCCAATCAAAATGCCCCGGCCATGATCTTATGGACGGGGAATGAGCGTTTATCTAGGTGACGGCGGCTCCGTATTCGACGGAAAGATCTTGGCCATGGCCGTCGCGCCCTCCTACTGTGGCAACGCCACTCGTCACGGCGAAGAAGGCCTGACAGCCTCAACTGAGGCGATGCTCGCCTATGGCTACGACCTCGACGGCGCCGGCGGATGGAAAGTCCAGGAGGCTTCCGAGGACGAAGCTGGCTGGCTGATCCTCGATTGGTTCGGTCCCGAAGACGAGAGGGCGGCTACTTTGCCGAAGCCGCCATGGAGCAGATGCTTACCATGGTCGGGGTCACCGAGACGTGGGACACAGAAGCATGCTGGGATCGCGTGTATGAGGCGCGAACACGCCTCGGTGCGAAAATCGTGCCCCACTGATCTAGAGATGAACCGATGTACATCCTCGCGACTCGGGTAATCCCAGGCCACCAAGACGGCCTCAAGGGCGTTGCGAAATCCTTCGGCTATCTTGGTGCCAAGGCGACCGTGATCACGGCCGACATTTGCTGGCCTGCCATCATAAATCCCGCCCGGGCGCTTGTGATGCAATCCCCCTTGCATACAAAGGGAATCCCGGGTAACTATAGATGTAGACCCACGATGAGAACGTTTGTCTGTCGCACATCGATTGCATGGCCCTCACTAAGGGTGATAGCGGTCTCGATCTCTCAGGGGAAATGTCATGACCGAAAAATGGAAAGCGGATCCAGCCGCATCTTTCCTTCGGCGCATGGGAAAGTCATCCCATGAACTCGGACAAACGTCCGGAAATTCGAGCTGTCCAGATGTCTGGGAGCTCGACAATGGTGATGTCGCGGTCATCGGGTCGGACCTTACAGCGTCGTATAAAGATCGCCTCCCTCCCGGGGTCAGTGTCGATCCCGGCGAACGGCTGGTTGTCATCCCACGGAAGACGATCCTGGCCGCAAAGGCCGACATTCCCGATGCCTAATCTGCTCCATGGCGCCGCGGGCGAACGAATGAAATTGGGCGCCTATTAGCCTGACTTGAGCAGAATATCTGAGTGATCGCTGACCTCGGTTCTCAGAGGCTGGAGCGGCGGCAAGGCTTCATAGAGCTTGTATATGATGTTGAGAAGCGTTCGCAAAAGCGACACGGAAGAGTTGCTAAGCATTATCGAAGCCAAACGTGCATATATGGCCGACTGTCGCCGTCGCACCGAGGGACACGGTCTCGAGTGAGTATGCGTTCACCTGGCGCATCGGCCTGAGGCTGACCGCTGAAATGCAGGGCCGGGATGGTCGCAATCTGTCCAGGCGGTGGATGCAAAAGCGGCGAAGCTACTTAAATCCACCTGCCCCGCGTACTCTTGGCGCCATGGATGAGGCGGAGGCGAGCGGCCAGGCGTGGAGGGATGGGGTTCGCTATCGGCCCACGGTTGAGCAGGATCGAGCGGCTCTCTCGCGTCTCGTCGAGTGGGATGCGGATCCATTCGAGGTTGAGTTGTACGAGTCGGCCTGTGAGCCTCAGACGCTCTTGATCGATCGGGCTCAGCGTTCGCGAGTTGGCCAGTACGAGCGCCACGTACGGCGCCTCAGACAGCGACGCATGCACCGAGATTGCTAGCGCCTCTGTTGATGGAGCCCGCAGATGACCCTGGTCGACGGTGGTGGGATCAGTCCCGGAAGGCCAGGTCAAGACTCTGATCTGGACGAAACTGGGTCAGTGGAGGTGGGCAGAATGGGGCAACGGCGCTACTCGGCCGCGGATATCACGGTGCTGAGCTGGGACGAGGTCGTTCGAAAGCGCCCGGCAATGTACTTCGGAGTTGATCAGCAGCATCCGGATTTACCCACCAGAATCTTGGCCGCTCTGATGATGGACGCACTCCATCTTCATGACGGTGAACACGGGAAGGCGAACGTCGAGATCATCAGCGACCTGCGGCTCAGTGTCGTTGACGATCAGATTCGTGAAACAGATGAGCAAGGGGTGCCCAAGCTGGACGATCTCGGGTCGCTCCTTGATCGGCGGCGGTGGATCCAGGCCGCCGCGACGGCGCTGAGCGCTCATACGATCATCGAGGTATGGACGGAGGGGCGCGGCTATCGGCAAGAGTTGGCCGGCACGCGGCCCTTGGCCCCTCCGCGCGCGATCGTGGCTCCCGTAAGAGACGGAACGCTGGCGACGTACGAGCTCGACGCCTTGTACTTCGTTCCGGGCGCGGCAATCGCCACTTCGCTTGAGGGTTTGGACCTGCATGGCGAGTGGTGTGCAGAACATCCCACCGTCGGCTCAGCCGTGGTGAAGGATCTGCGGCAGACACCGATGGGGTGACCCTGATTGGGCCGGCAGCCCAGGAAAAGCTGGATCCGGCGTTCGTGCGCAGGTGCGTCGTAGGTCCGGCACATGTCCCATGCCTGTGGACAGCGGCGGACGATCTCGAAACCCAGACTATTGGCCGCCGTAAGTGTGGATGCATAGGTGGCGTGGAGGGTTTTGATCAACACGAAGAGAACTTGGGACATACTTCCTTGGATGACAACTGATGCTTCGACACTGCTGGGGTCGATCACGTGCCCGTCCGGGCGACTGGTGGTTGCGGATACTGGCTATCTGCATTTGTGGTCGAGGGACGCGTCACCGATAGCAGACGATTTCATGCTCTCCGCCGTAGACGATCCGGCGTTGCGCGAGAGTATTCGCGCGTCGGTTGACCTGGCAGTGGTAGGCCCTGATGCAGAGTCTGCCGCTCGGTCGTTCAACCGCCAGTCGGGCACGTGGCTCTACGACATTCCCGGACACGGTGCTGAGCAACTGGCCGGCGTTTTCGCCGAGCACTGCCAGGCGCATGGGTTCAATGCCTGGCTGGAACGCCAAGAACCTCGGGTGGCGCATCGTGAACGTGTCGAACACGCGGTGCGGGCCGGCGGTTCGGAGTTCATCATGAACGGCGTTCCCATTGTGGCGATCGGTGAGCTACCCACCGATCAGGAAATCGCCGTGACAGCGACTTCCCGGGATTACGGGCGCATCGGTGTGCGATGGGAGTCGATCGCGCTGAGGGTGCGCTTCACGCAGCCCGCATCGACCAGGCTCCTGGGCCATGTCGGGGTGGACGCGGGTCGGCTCAGCCTCGTCGACGCCGACGGATTGGCCTCGTGGCGGCATAAGGAACCGATCGATGGCATGGCCGACGTCGCGTTCTGGGGACGATCGGTCAAGGAGGCCGCTGTCAGCTTCGGCGCCTCACTTCTAACTAATCCTGGGGAGGACGGGGTATACGGGTGGGCGGACCTGCCTGCCAACGAGGCAGTCGACCGTGTCATCGCATTGCAGGAGTGGAAACAAGCTGTTGCGGATCGGATGATCGCGGTTGATTTCCGACCGCACTCCCATCACTGGCAGATCATGGCCAAGGTCAGAGCTGCGAAGCATGAGGCCGGAACGATCGAGGTCGATGACACCCGGACGATGTGCTTCATGACCAGTTGGGGGGACGGTTTCTTCCCCATTGCCGCTGACCACGACGCCGACGGACACCTTGTGCAAATCCGGATCATGCTTGGGGACTCGCAACGTCAAGCTCAACTTGAGGCGATATACGACCGGCTCAGTCTGGACTGATCACCATCTTGGTCGGCCTTTGAAAGCAGAGGGGACCTGGAGGTCGTATGGGTGGGTCACGATGGGTTATCTGCTCTACTCCGCGCGTACGGTCACTTCTGCTCGCGGCGCCTGGAAGGCCAGATGCAGGGTGAAGGTGCGCAGGGTGAACAGGTCGGCGCCGTCCCAGTCAAAGAGTTCGACCTGCCCGGGCGGAGCATTGAGGTCAGCGGTCACGCAGTTATGGCCTTCCTGATCCTCGCGCCACTCGACGAGGCGGACATCCTCGAACCGGAAGATCACGACAGGTGTGTTCGACAGCTCGGGTGCAGTCCACTGCGGATGGTAGACAAACTCCAACTCCAGCACCGGCGGCCTGCCGGACTGGTAGGTCAGGCGCCTGAAGCCGGTGTCGTGCAGATAGATGTGGGCGGAGTTCTCGGTCCAGAACTCATACAGTCCTCCGTCGGAGGTGACGCCATGATCCTTGTCCTTGGCCACGCCGGCGAACTCAGTCACTGACATGAGGACATGGTCCCGTACACCTGAGCGATCTTGGAAGCTTCCTATTGGCTCGTGACAGCAGTACTGACCGCAACTTCCCCGTACACGTGGCTATCGTTCACGCGTTCCTGGCCACGGGCATGACCGGTTCGATGGTTTCCTACTCGGCTTCGCTCATGTCGATGGAGGTAGCGGCGTGCCCGGGCAACGCTGAAAGGATCTCAAAGGGCGGGCGGTCGGAGAGTCATTCGAAGCGGGCCAGGTCCTCGACATATATGAGGATCCGCTCCGCGACGAACCACACGGTCCCAGCCGCCGAGAAGGCCAGAGCCTGGGCCATGAGCAGCCTGCTGACGATCCCCGCTCTGGAGAACGAGCAGTAATAAGCGAAGAGCAGGGCGGCGATGGGAGGCAGGACGAGTGCCGCCTTCAGGAGGTTGACGTGCCACCCCTTGGCACAGGTGTTGCCGCCGCACACCCCGGCCCAGGCGATCTCGACGAGACCGAGGAACGCGATCATCAACATGCCGACCGCACCTACGCTGGCCACGATGATCAGCACGAGGCGCTGCTGCGACGTGATCAGCGGTTGGTCGTTGGGAGCGCTGTGCGGTGTCAATCGTCGCCCTCCGATGATCTCGTGGTCGCTACTGTCCACATCCTGATATCGATCATGCTCCCGCTTGGGGCCCGATGCCCAGGCCGCAGCGGCGATAAGCAGCGCCGCGGCCGGGATCACCTCTGCCACATCGAGCTTGGCGGCGGCAGCTCGGGCAGGCGAGCAGATGTCTTGGGGGAGCATGAATTGTGCGGATCCTGCCTACTGACCGGTGCAGGCACTGAATAGGGCGTTGAGGCAGGGCCGGCTGACCGCGGAGCTATATACAGCAGCGGGATACGACGACCTCGCCTAACATGATCACAGCCCTCCATCGGCGGATCGTGGTCGAGGCGATGATGCTGGGCTTGCGTTTCCTTGCCCCCTAATCAGTCAAGCGAGGAGTGCGGTGAAGCGCTGGTTATGGCGCCTGACGGTCTCGGCCGTCGTGGCGCTCTCAGGAATGACCGGGCCGGTCGTGGTGGCCCAGGCGGAGCCGACCCCGGAGACCAACGTCAATGACGACCGGGAGATCGCTGTCTTCCTGTGTACGCCGTCCGCGGACGGGTGCCACAAGCGGTACGCCACGGCGAAGCAGAGGCGGGACGTCGAGACGTTCCTGAAGAGCAGGCCTGAGGTGACCGAGGTGCGCTTCGTGAGCCGGGCCGCGGCGTACGCGAGCTTCCGCCAGGAGTTCGCCGGCCAGAAGAAGGTGCTGGCGAGCGTGCGTGCCAAAGACATGCCGGAGTCGTTCCGCGTGCGGGTCTCGGGTGAGAACGACCGAACCGAGCGAACCTGGATCGTGCTCTCGGCGAACCGGCGGCCAGGGGTAGGGCTTGCCCTCGACCAGGGAAAGAGTCGCGTCGAGGCTCCGTTTACGCCGGAAATATCCGTATATCTATGCATGAAGGACTCGGATGAGCCTGCCTGTCGGCATGGACGGGGCAAGGCGAACAAGCTGGCGGCCACGGCCAAAGAGAAGAAGGCGATCGTCGCCGTCATCGAGCGGATTCCAGGGCTCGAATCGTACGTGTACGAAGACCAGAGGACGGCGTACCGGAACTTCGTCAGGACTTACGCGGACAACAAAGCGCTCGTCGCGGCCGTCGAGGTGTCGGACATGCCCGAGTCTTATCGGCTGTCGATGCGGTCCAAGGCCGACATGGGCACCCCACGCCGTCGGCTGGCGCGGATGCCAGGAGTGAATCGGGCGGTCGACCAGGGGTGCATGTTCCGGGCGGTGCGACTGTTGTCGGAATATGGGCTCCAGAAACCCGGGTCCCAGAAATGCGGGTAAGAGCTTCCGTCAAGAACTGCCGCCAGCTAGCTGGCAGGGCGGTAGACAGCGGCGGCGATTTGCCGGAATGAGCGGATGAGTGGGCTGGAGTCGCTGCTGTTCCAAGCGACCACCAAACGGCTGGGCGGCATGTCGAGCAGCGGAACCGCGACGAGCCCCTCAGGAAGGGCGTGGGTGAGCGTGGTCAGCCCCACTGTGCCGTTCCACAGAACCGCCTGCATGCACTCGTGGACGGTTCGCACCACCGGACCGTCCTGGCCCAGGCCCATGGGGTGGCTCCAGAAGGCCCGCCAGACGGGGTCGATACCTTCCGGTAGCTGGAACCAGCGGCGGTCGGCGAGATCGTTCAGGCACAGGCGGTCACGGCCGGCCAGCGGGTCGTCGGCGCGCAGGACCACTCCGACCGGGTCGGAGCGCAGGACATGGGTTGTGATGCCGGTTTCGTCGAACGGTGCCCGAGTGAGGGCGACATCGACGAGACCGGAGCGCAGCCCGGTGGTCGGATCGGTGAAGTCGGCTTCGCGGATGCGGACGTTCAAGCCTGGATGGCGCTGCCGAAAGGCGGCGGCGAGTTGGGTGCCGGCCTGTTCGGCGCTGTCGCCGAGGGTGCCGATGGTCATGGTGGGCGTGCCGGCCGCGGCGGCGACCCTGGCGCGTGCCTGATCGGCCTGCTCCAGCAGGGTGCGCGCCTCCTCGTAGAGCGCTGCTCCGGCCGGTGTGAGCGAGACTCCGGTGGGTGATCGGTGCAGCAGGACGGCGCCGAGGTCGGTCTCCAGTTGCTTGATGGCCCTGCTCAGTGGCGGCTGCGTCATGTGCAGGCGTACGGCGGCGCGGCCGAAGTGCAGCTCTTCGGCGACGGCCACGAAGTAGCGCAGCGTGCGTAGGTCCATCAGCGGCGACGATACCCGTACGGCATCGGGCGTGCGGAATCGGTGTTGGACGCATTCGAGCGTCTCGCGATGGGGTGGGGAGACCGAATCCGCCGCTTCCGAGCGTCTCGCGATGGAGTGGTGAGACCGAATCCGCCGCTTCCGAGGAGTCCGTATGGCCGAATTTGTGTTGCCCGACCCCGTTGTCCAGGTCACGGACATCCAGGAGCTTGCCCGCGATCTCATCGTGATTCCGAACCGGCGGGTGCCGTTGGTGCCGAACATCGGTCTCATCGGCGGTGCGCATTCCGTCCTTGTCGTCGATACCGGAATGGGCTCGGCGAACGCCGAAACCGTGCTGAAGTTCGCGGCCGACTTCGCCAACGGGCGCACGCTGTACCTGACCACGACGCATTTTCATCCCGAGCACGCGTTCGGCGCTCAGGTGTTCGCCGGGGAGGCGATGTACCTGATCAACCGGGCGCAGGCCGAGGACCTGAAGGTGAAGGGTCCCGGCTATATCGAGATGTTCAAGGGGCTCGGGGAGTCGGTCGCGCGCCGGCTTGAGGGCGTACGGTTGGCGACTCCTGATGTGGTCTACGACCAGAAGCACGACCTGGATCTGGGCGGTCGGGTGGTGCGGTTGCGGGCCACTGGCCGGGCCCACAGCAAAGGTGATCAGGTGATCACGGTCCCGGACGCGGGGGTGATGTTCACCGGCGATCTGGTGGAGGCCGGGCAGTTCGCCATTTTCCCCTGGTTCCCGCCGCATGACACCGATGTGTCGGGCACCCGCTGGCTGGCGGTGATGGATCGGCTGGCCGCCGAAAGCCCGCGGGTGGTGGTGCCCGGCCATGGCGACGTGGGTGGTCCTCAGCTCCTGGCCGACGTACGGGACTATCTTCAGTTGCTGCGTGACGAGACCTGGGTACGCCGTGACTCGGCCATGAACGAGGAGACGATCGCCGAAGAGGTGGCGGCCCTGATGATCGCGCGGCATCCGGAGTGGGACGGCCAGGAGTGGATCGAGAAGGGGGTCGGCTGCCTGTGCTCGGAGCACACCGCCCAGGCGGCGCGCTTGGGCGGCAGCGCCTAGGCGGTGCGCTTGGGCAGCAGCGCCTCGGCCAGTTGCCGCCACTGCGGCATGGCCGATTGGCCGGGTTCGATGCCGAGAACCTGGATGCCGATGTGGTCGGCGCCGGCGTCCAGGTGGTGGTGCAGCTTGCCGACGATCGTGTCGAGGTCGCCCCAGTACACGAGGTCGTCGACGAGCCGGTCGCTGCCACGGCCGCCGTTGATGTCGGCTTCGGTGTAGCCCAGGCGGAGGAACTTGGCGATGTTGTACTTCGTCGTGAAGTACACGTGCAGATGCTCACGCGCGATCGCCCGCGCCTTGTCCGGGTCGCTCTCCAGGAGCACCGCCTGCTCGACGCCGAGGAACGGGCTGCCGCCCAGCACCTCCCGCGCCTGCGCCGTGTGCTTCGCCGTCACGTGGTAGGTATGAGCGCCTTCAGCCCGATCGCGGGCCATTTCCAGCATCTTCGGACCGTACGCCGCCAGCAGGCGTCGCATCGGCGCCCGCGGCGCGGGATTCGCGCTCGTCGTGGCGTCCATTTCGTCCAGGTATTCGGTCATCGCCTGCAGGGGCTTGGTCCCGGGTCGTTCGCCGCCGAAACCGAGGCCGAGCAGGTGGCGATCCGGGTAGGCGTCGGCCAGGAGCAATGCCGCCCCCTGGGTCCACCGCGGCTCGCGGGACCAGATCCGCGCGATGCCGTTGATGACGCTGATGCGTTCGGTGCACGACAGCAGGAATCCGGCGTGCGTCATCGCCTCACGTCCGTCCCGCTCCGGGATCCAGAACGCCGGCCAGCCGAGCTCTTCGAGCTCCTGGATGGATTCTCGCATCAAGCTCGCCGGCTGGTCTTCGAAGTCGAACGTCCAGACCCCGAAGCGCCCCAGATCCATTCCATCGATCGCGCCCATGTCTCCTCCTGCTATCCGACGGTACGGAACCGCCTCGTCCATGACCAGGAACGCAGCGAAGTATCGCATATTGTCGATATGATGAAAAACGTCGCAGCGCAGGGAGCGTTGGGTGAGGTCGTCAGAGCGAGCGTCCGAGCACGTCGACGAGCTGGGCGATGCGTTCCTCGTCGCGCCGGTAGTGGGTCCACTTCCCGACACGGGTGGCGCGGACCAGCCCGGCACGCTGCAACGCTGCCATGTAGGCGGAGACGGTCGACTGCGCGAGCCCGGTCTTGGCCTGGATGTGGCTCACGCACACGCCGACCTCGTGCGGGTCCGCTATCGCCTGCTCCATCGGGAAATGGTGCTCGGGGTCGCGCAACCATTGGAGCACCTGGAGCCGTACGGGGTTGGCGAGCGCCTTGAACACGTCAACCAGCTGCGCGGAGGCGTCTTGTGAGGGTTCGGCGTGTGTCGTCATAGGTCGTCGAGCCGATTATAGGGTCAAATCACAAGGAAGCGCCGGGTGTGGTCCTCGCCCGGGCACAGCGTCTCAGCTCTCTTCCAGGTGCTCGGTTTCGGGTTCCGCGACCCAGCCGGCGGTCAGGATGAGCCGGCTTCGACGGTCGACGGCGAGGAAACCAAAGGGACGCGTGAAGTCGACGTCGACTCTCTTGGCTCGGTAAGGAGGCCGTGGCGCCATGCCACCTGCGATGGCACCCATCGCGGTCACTGCGGCGGCTTCGAAGCCGTGCGCTTGGAACGTGGCGGTGGCGTCCTGGCGGGCCTGGGAGATGGCAAGTGGTTCAGTACTGATCCCGGGGAAGTGCCCCCGGGCGGGGTCGGTCACTGTGGCCAGGCCGAACACGTCCGGCAGGGCGAGCAGGTCCAGCGAGGCGCTTACGGTGAACCGGGGCACGGTGACCGTCAGGAGGTCGTGAGGCTGGTAGGCGGGGACGGTGCTGTTGCTGATCCCGGGACCGGGGCTTCCTGCGGGAAGGACATCGGCAGCTACGCTGGGGTAGCGCTTGGCCAGCGCGTCGATGCCGGCGGTGAGCACGTCGGCGGCCTTCCGGAAATCGTGGCCGAGCAGCAGGTGCACGTCGATCCCGTCGGTTCCCATGACGCGGAACATGGTCAGCGGACCGGCCGGTGTATCGGCCACCTGGACACGGTCGAGGACTCGTGTGCTGCGCCGTAACACGACGATCTCCCGATCGACCCATGGGCCCGCCTCGACGAAGGCGGCACCTTCGGTGAATGGGCGGAGCCAGCTGGTACGGACGGTGAGCGCGCCGGCCAGGACGAGTAGCGTCTCGTCGGTCACGGAGACGGGCATGGCAGGGATCGCTCCATCGGTCTGGCGAGCCGCCCACGCGTCGAGCTGGAGCTGATCCGCGGACGGGTCTCCGGTCAGCTCACCGCGCATGCCCGCGGGCAGCGCCGCGGACCAGGTCGGCCGTAGCGGCAGGTCATGCCTGGTCCACAATCCCAATGCCGACTTGATCGCCGGCGAGGCGTTCAGAGTCGCCAGAACGGCTCGCGCTGCCGGGGCGGCTGCGGCGGCGTCCATCCCGATGGCCTCTTGCAGTTCGGCCCGCCCCGGACCGTCGGCCGCTGTCGCGAGATATGCCAGCAGCGGCCAGGCGCCCACTCCGGACATGACGGCCGACTCGCCGGAGCGGGTCGACGCCCAGCGGGCGGTCAGCGCGTTCACCGCGGCCGCCAGATCCTTTTGAGCTCTACCGTTGAGCGACATCGCCATCCCAATGATCAAGACACGTGATCGTCCCACCGGCGCGACGACGAGGCAACGCCACCGGTCGGACCTACTGCGAGAAGTTGATCACGGTATAGGTCTCAGAACCCCCCTGGCCTGCGCGGATTCCGTGCGCTGCCACACGGAACAGGATGCGATGTGCGACCTCGGCAGGCCGGCGCACAACCTCTGATCGCTATGCGTGATCATCCCGATACCTTGCGATAACATTTTCGTAACGTCCCATCTACTCGTGTTGCACCTGCGGAATCCGTAGTCGAATACTGCATCAACACGAGTAGATGGGACTTGCTAGTGGTCACACGCCGCGAAGTGGCGCGGCTGGCCGGCACCTCGGACGCCGTCGTCAGCTATGTGCTCAACAACGGGCCGAGGAACGTCGCCCCGCACACCCGCGAACGGGTGTTGCGCGCGATCGACGAGCTTGGCTATCGGCCGAACGCCGTCGCCCGCTCGTTGCGTACCAGCCGGACGCACACCATCGGGCTCGTCGTCCCCGACAACGCCAACCCCTTCTTCGCCGAGCTGGCCCGCGAGATCGAGGACGTCGCGTTCGAGCACAACCTGACGGTGCTGCTCGGCAACGCGAAGGACGACGACGATCGCGAGGCCATCTACGTGCGGACCCTGATCGACCGCCAGGTGGACGGGCTGATCCTGATTCCTACCCACGGCCCGCGCGCCTGGCGTTCCCAGCTCGCCGCTTCCAAGGTGCCGTGCATCGTGCTCGACCGCGAGCTCGACGACACCCCGGCAAGTCACCTGCTTCTCGACAACGAGGGCGGCGCGTACGAGGCGACCGGCCACCTGCTCGCGCACGGGCAGCGGCGTATCGGCTGCGTGGCGGGGCCGAAGGACATCCATCCGACCGTCGAGCGTGTCGCGGGCTGGTCGCGGGCGCTGACCGATGCCGGCCTCGACGCGGCCTCGATGCCGCTGGTCCACGGCCCGTTCGGGCGGCGGCAGGGCTATCTCGACGGCCATCAGCTCCTGTCGCGGGAGGACCGGCCCACCGCGCTCTTCGTGACCAGCGACGAGCAGGCGATCGGCGTCATGCGCGCCGCGGCCGAGCTGGGGCTGAGCGTGCCCGGCGACGTCGCGCTGTGCTCGTTCGACGGCATCGCCGCCTCCTCCTACACCGTGCCCGCGCTCACCACCATGCGCCAGCCGATCGAGGGAATGGCCAGGCGCGCGGTGGAACTGCTGGTGGCACAGATCGGTGACTCATCGGCAGGCGAGCGTGTCGTCCTGTCCGCCGCGCTGATCAGGCGCGGCTCCTGTGGCTGCCCTGACCCGATCGGCGGGGTCGACAATGCGTGAGCTGGAGCTGGTCGTCGTCGGCAGTCTCAACATGGATCTCACGGTTGCGGTGACGCGCCTGCCCGGCCGGGGCGAGACGGTCGCGGGTGCCGCCGCGGTGCGGGCCGCCGGAGGCAAGGGCGCCAACCAGGCGGTGGCCGCCGCCCGGCTGGGCGCGCGGGTTCGCCTGGTGGGCCAGGTCGGCGACGACGCGCTGGGCCGCGAGCTGCTCGCCGCCGTGGGGCGCGAGGGCGTGGACGTCTCAGGGGTACGGCAGGCGCCCGCCGCCACCGGGCTGGCGATGATCGTCGTCGAGGACGGCGGCGAGAACATGATCACTGTCGCCAGGGGCGCCAACGGCCTGCTCCGCCTCACCGACCTCGACCTCGACTTCACCGGCGCGGACGCGCTCCTGCTGCAGCTGGAGATCCCGGTGGCCGCCTGCCTGGCCGCCGCCCGGCAGGCCAGGACGTACGGCGTGCCGGTGATCCTCAACGCCGCGCCGTACACGCAGGGTCTTGAAGAGCTGCTCACCCAGGTGGACCTGCTGATCGTCAACGAGAGCGAGGCCGCCGCCCTGTGCGGCGACACCGACCCCGCCGCGCTGCTCGCACTCGGGCCGCGCGCCGCGGTGGTGACGCTGGGCGAGCGCGGGGCGCGTGGCCAGGACGCCTCCGGCGCCTGCCAGGTGCCCACCTTCCCAGTGACCGCGGTGGACGCGGTCGGCGCCGGGGACACCTTCTGCGCGCAGCTCGCGCTCGCCCACGCGGCCGGCCTGCCCCTCGCCCAGGCGGTACGGCGGGCGTGTGCGGCCGGCGCGCTGGCCACCACCGGCCACGGCGCCCAGACCGCCATGCCCACCGGCGACCAGGTGGAAAGGCTGCTCGCCCGTGCGTCATGACGGCCTCTGGCATCCCCGTCTGCTGCAGATCCTGGCCGCGGCGGGACACACCGACCTCATCGTGGTGGCCGACCCCGGCCTGCCCGTCCCGCCCGGCGTCGAGACGGTCGACCTCGTCTGGCGCCGGGGCGAGCCTGCCTTCCTGCCCGTATTGGAAGCCGTGCTCGGCGAGCTCGTCGTCGAGACCGCCTACGTCGCCGAGGAGTCGCCGCCCGGCTTCCTCGACGGTGTGCTGACAAGAACAGAACGCATTCCTCACACCCATCTCAAACAGCTCACCGGCCGGGCCCGCGCAGTCGTGCGGACCGGCGAGGCGACGCCGTACGCGAACGTCGTCCTCCAAGCGGGCGTTCCCTTCTGAAGGAGAAACACCAATGAACAAGAAGATCGTCGTCGTGGCCGGTCTGGCGCTCGCGCTGACCGCCTGCGGCAAGGAGGGTGGCACCACCACCGGCCAGACCGCCGCCGCGCCCAAGCCGGGCGAGAAGCCGGGCGTCTGCCTGGTGATGAAGTCGCTGGCCAACGAGTTCTTCCAGCAGATGCAGAAGGGCGCCGAGGAGCACGCCGCCAAGCGCGGCGACCTCAAGCTCAGCGTCGTCGGCATCCAGAACGAGACCGACATCGACAACCAGGTCGCCGCCGTCGAGAAGTGCGTCACCCAGCAGGCCAAGGCGGTCGTGATCGCCCCCGCCGACTCGCGCGCGCTGGTCGCGCCGATCAAGCGGGCCGTCGACGCGGGTGTGAAGGTCGTCAACATCGACGTCCAGCTCGACGAGGGTGCGATGAAGGCCGCCGGCATCGGCGACAAGGTGCCCTTCGTCGGCCCCGACAACCGTGAGGGCGCCAAGCAGTCGGGCATGGAGCTGGTCAAGGCCGTCGGCAAGGACGCCGAGGTCGTCATCCTGGAGGGCAACCCCGGCGCGGCCAACGCCGCCCAGCGCAAGGCCGGCTTCGAGGACGCGATCAAGGAGGGCGGGCTCAAGCTCGTCGACTCCAAGACCGCGCATTGGGAGACCGACGAAGCGCACACCGTCTTCGGCAACATGCTCAGCGCGCACCCGAACATCAAGGGCGTGCTGGCCGGCAACGACAACATGGCGCTCGGCGCGCTGAAGGCGATCGAGGAGCAGGGCAAGAAGGGCCAGATCAAGGTCGCCGCGTTCGACAACATCCCGGCCATCGCCCAGTACGTCAAGGATGGCTCCGTCGTGTCCACGCTCGACCAGTACGGCGCGCAGCAGGCTTCCAACGGCATCGACTACGCCATGAAGATGATCGCCGGCGAGAACTTCGGCGGCTGGCAGAAGACCGAGATCAAGCTCATCACCAAGGACAACGTCGGATGATGACGGTTACCGGCCTTGTCAAGCGCTTCCCCGGTGTGGTGGCGCTCGACGGGGTCGACCTCGACATCCGCGCAGGCGAGATCCACGCCCTCGTGGGCGAGAACGGCGCCGGCAAGTCCACGCTGGTCAAGGCCCTGGCCGGGATCCACGCGCCGGACGGCGGCACGATGACCTTCGACGGCGCGCCGTACACCCCTGCCAACGCGGCAGACGGTCTGGCCGCCGGGATCTCGGTGGTCCACCAGGAGCTGGCGCTGCTGCCGTACCTCACCGTGGCGGAGAACCTGTTCCTGCGCGCGCTTCCGCGCACGGCGGGCGTCGTCGACCGGAAGCGGCTGCGCGCGGACGCCGCACGGCTGTTGACCGAGATCGGTCTGGAGGTCTCGCCCGACACCCTGGTCGAGCGGCTCGGCATCGCACAGATGCAGCTGGTGGAGATCGCGAAGGCGATCTCCACCGACTGCAAACTGCTGATCATGGATGAGCCGACCGCCACGCTCACCTCGCGCGAGTCGGGACGCCTGTTCGGCATCCTGCGCGCGTTGCGCGAGCGCGGCGTGGCCATCGTCTACATCTCCCACCACCTGCAGGAGGTGCTGGAGCTGGCCGACCGGGTCACCGTGTTGCGCAACGGGCGCAGCATCGAGACGCGGGAGATGGCCGGGGTGACCGCGCCCGACCTGGTCAGGTTGATGGTGGGGCGCGACCTGGCGCAGGAGTACCCGGCCAAGCCGTCGACGGCGCTGGGCGAGGTGGCGCTGAAGGTGCGCGATCTCAAGGTCGCGGGCTTCGAAGGGCCGCTCTCCTTCTCGGTACGGCGCGGCGAGGTCGTGGGCCTGGCCGGGCTGGTCGGCTCCGGGCGTACCGAGGCGATGCGCGCGATCTTCGGCGCCGACCCCGCCTTGGCCGAAAATCTCGAGCTTTACGGCAAGAAGGTGCACATCAGGCACCCTCAGGACGCCGTACGGCACGGCATCAGCCTGCTCACCGAGGACCGCAAGTCGCAGGGTCTGGTCCTCGACCTGCCGATCAGCGCCAACATCACGCTCGCCAAGCTGCGCGGATTCCTGGTGCGCTTCGGCCAGGAACGCTCGCTCGCCGAGAACCTCGGGCGGCGCCTGCATCTGCGCTCCGCGGGCGTCGACCAGCACGTGCGCACCCTGTCGGGCGGCAACCAGCAGAAGGTCGTGCTGGCCAAGTGGCTCAACGCCGGATCCGACATTCTGATCGTGGACGAGCCCACCCGCGGCATCGACGTCGGCGCCAAGTACGAGATCCACGAGCTGCTGCTCGGCCTGGCCGCGGAGGGCAAGGCCCTGCTCGTCGTCTCCTCGGACCTGCCGGAGCTGATGGGCATCTGCGACCGCGTCCTGGTCTTCTCCCGCGGCAAGATCGCCGGTGAGGTCGCCCGAGCGGACTTCGACGCCGAGCACATCCTCACGCTGGCCTACTCGGGCTACCTCAAGAACGGTGAAACACAATGATCAAAAGGCTCGTGCTCGGCGAAGCCGGCATCGGCGTCGCCCTGGTAGTGCTCGCGGGCTTCTTCGTCATCGCCGCACCGAACTTCGCGACCGAGCAGAACCTGCGCAACATCATGACCCAGATCACGCTGAACACCGTGCTCGCCGTGGGCATGACGTTCGTGATCCTGGTCGGCGGCATCGACCTGTCGGTCGGTTCGGCG
This sequence comes from Nonomuraea sp. CA-143628, assembly GCF_050942315.1. Lineage (NCBI taxonomy): Bacteria > Bacillati > Actinomycetota > Actinomycetes > Streptosporangiales > Streptosporangiaceae > Nonomuraea > Nonomuraea sp. CA-143628. The sequence continues at coordinate 11,861,888 of NZ_CP192072.1, read as the reverse complement.
ATGGCGCTGTGCGCGGTCGTGTCAGGCACGATGATGGCCGGATCCGGCTCCGCCTTGACGCTGGTCGGCGGGATCCTGGTGGCCGTGCTCGTCGGCGGCGTGGTCGGCTGGGTCAACGGGTTCGTGTCCGAACAGTGGCGGGTGCCGTCGTTCATCGTCACCCTGGCCATGCTCAACATCGCGCGCGGCGGCGCCGAGCGGTACACCAACGCGGCCACCATCTACAACCTGCCCGCCGCGCTCAACGACTTCGGCACCCTCACGCTGATGGGCATTCCCGCGGTGTTCTGGGTGGCGCTGCTGCTGGCCGGGGCCGGCTGGTTCGTGCTGTCGCGCACCGTCTTCGGGCGGTTGATCTACGCCACCGGCAACAACGAGGAGGCCGTCCGCCTGTCCGGCCACAAGACCTCCCGCATCAAGATCGCCGCCTTCATGATCGCCGGGTTGACCGTGGGCATCGCGGCCATCCTGTACATGGCCAGGCTCAACATCGCCAGCCCTATCCTGGGCCAGGGCTACGAGCTCAACGCGATCGCCGCCGTGGTCATCGGCGGAGCCAGCCTGATGGGCGGGCGCGGCTCCATGGTCGGCACGTTCCTCGGGGCATGTCTGCTCGGCGTGCTCACCAACGGGCTGCTGCTCATGGGGGTCTCCGACTTCGAACGGCAGATCATCACCGGGCTGGTGATCCTGATCGCCGTGGTGCTGGACGCGTACCGGCTGCGCCTGGCCCGCAAGCTGGCCGTCGCCCAACCCGCGCAGGCACTCACACCGGCGACGACCCCCGCCTGACTACCGACCAGAAGGTTGCTGATCGGTCCGGCTCCAGATCTGGGTGCATCGGGGAAGATCTTCGATGCCGCCGCCTTCCGGGATCATGCCCCAGAGGAAGGGGATCAGGTATCGCGGCGGTTCACCCAGAAGGCCGGGCAACTCGTCCTCGGTAACGGTGAGGGTGAAGGGCGAGCCCCGTTGGCCGGAGTTCCAGCCCTGTTCGAGGGCTCGCTCGACGCAGCCGGCGACGAGGACGGGCCGGACGACGATTGTTCGCTCTCCATGCCAGTTGTCCGGCCGGGCGCAGGGAAGGGACACCACGAGAACGTTCCCTGGCTCCTCGGCTCGCTCAACAGTGAAGGTGAGTGGAGGCCGGTTGTCGCCCTGGCGGTGGGTGGGCTTGTGGCGGACGCGCCAGCGGAAGGCGGTGCCGCCGACCGTGATGAGCCGTGATCCCTTCTTGGGCATCGTCACAGTGGGAAGCATAACGCCGCTCATTCACGCTTATGTCGATCTTGAACACGAACGGTTGAGGCTCCGGGGGCGCGAGGCACATACTCCTCGTCATGACCGTGATCGAAACTGAGCGACTGGTGATGCGGCCGCTGACCGGCGACGACTTCGACGACTACGCCAGGATGCTGGCCGACCCCGAGGTGGCCGACGGGCTGGCGGAGACCGTGGGGACCTCGCCGGCTGATGCCTGGAGGAGTTTGGCCACGTTCATCGGACATCGGGAGATCCGCGGCTACTCGCACTGGGCGCTCGTCGAGAAGGCCACGGGCCGGTTCGTCGGCCGTGCCGGGCCGTGGCGACCGCATGGGTTCCCCGGGCTGGGCGTCGGCTGGTGCCTGGCCCGCGAGCACTGGGGCAAGGGCTATGCCACCGAGGCGGCTCGCGCCTCCCTCGGTTACTGTTTCGGCGAGCTGGGCGCCGATGAGGTGATCTCCCTCATCCTGCCCGGCAACGCGCGCTCCCGTTCGGTGGCCGAACGTATCGGCCACCGCCACCTGCGCGACACCGGCTACCGTGGGCAGACGGTCCACGTCTACGGCCAGCGCACCGCCGCACGAGCGTAGCCGCCGACACAGCTCAGTGCTCCGCCACGGGTACGCCGGCGCTGCCGAAGAAGTCGACCATGGCGCGCGGCGAGTCCGGGGCGAAGCACATGTCCAGACCCTGGGCGGACCCTTCGGCCGAGGCGGTCGCGCGGGGGAACATGGCCGTCTCGTACTGGGTCAGCGCGGCCTCCACGTCGTCCCCATGGGCGACGATGGCCAGCGCCAGTTCGGCACCGTCGAGCAGGGCGAGGTTGGCGCCCTCGCCGGCGTACGGCGACATCACATGCGCGGCGTCGCCCACCAGCGTCACGCCGGGGATCCGGGGCCAGGAGTGGCCGGTCGGCAGGGCGTAGATCAGTCGCGGGACGATCGTGTCGTCACAGTCGCGGATGAGGTCGGTCAGTTCGGTGCTCCAGCCGGCGAACTCCTTGAGCAGGGCTTCGCGGGCCGCGGACGCGTCGGACCAGTCGACGCCGGAGGTGGCCGTCCAGTCCTGCGGCACCCGTAGTGAGGCGCCCAGGTGGATGTCGGTGCCGCCGTGGCCCATCAGGGCCTTGTCGTCGGACAGGGCGAACATGCTGCCGGGACCGACAACGGTGGCCGACTCAGGGTGGCGTGTCGCGACATCGGTGAGTTGCAGCTCCAGATAGGAGATTCCGCAGTATTGCGGGGTGGCAGGCGAGACCAAGGGTCGTACCTTGGACCAGGTGCCGTCCGCGCCGATCAGCAGGTCGACGGTGGTGCTGCCGCCGTTGGCGAAGGTCAGCTCGGGTCGGCCGTCGGCGAGCCGCCGGGCCGCGGTGACTCTGTGGTCCCAGGCGATACGGCCGGGGTCGAGGGACTCGATCAGCAGGTTGCGCAGTGCGGCCCGGTCGATTTCGGGGCGCCCGCCATAGCCGCCCTCGGGCTCGTGGTGGATGAAGACCGTGCCCGCTTTGTCGAGGACGCGCAGGGTCTCGCCCTGTGGCTGGGTGAGCCGGCGGAACTGCTCGTAGAGGCCGGCTTCGCGCAGCGCGTACTGGCCGGACTCCTCGTGCATGTCGAGGAAGCCGCCCTGGCCGCGGGCATCGGCGGCGGACTCGCCCTCGTACACGGTGGACTCGATGCCGTGCATCTGCAGGACGCGGGCCAGGACCAGGCCGCTGAGGCCGGCGCCGACGATCGCGATGGAACGTGCGGACATGCTGGGCTCCTATGTGTGCGGGGTGTTGGCGGCGAGGATGCCGTCGACCAGGACGTGGAAGGCCCAGTCGGAGCGGCTGGCCCCGTCGCCCGAGATGAGCTCGGCGCCGAGGCCGGCGATGCGCGGGTAGCGAGCCGGATCCGCGGCGGCGATCTGCTCGCCCAGTGCGGAGAGGTTGGCGGCCTCCTGGGCCGCCGATCTCGGGCTGTGCTCGACGGCGGCCGCGGTCGGATAGAGCAGCAGGAGATCGAGGCCCCACGCCGCCGCCCGGCCGGTCACGCCGCCTTCGCCGAGCAGGGCGAGGACCGCCTCGACGAGCGCCATGTAGTTGGGGCCGCTGGGCTGGGTGGAGAGCGCCATCCTGGCGATATCCGGATATTGGAACAGCACGTCGCGGTAGCCGTTCAGCAGGGCCTTGAGGCGGTCGCGCCAGGTCCCGGCATCGGGGGCGGGCACCGTGATCGAGCCGAGCAGGGCGTCGAGGATCTGGGCGTGCAGGTCCTCGGTGTTGCGGACGTAGACGTAGAGCGAGGCGGGCCCGGTGTCGAGGGCGATGGCGATACGGCGCATCGTCACCTTGTGCAGGCCCTCGTCGCGCATGATCGTCAGCGCGGCGTCGATGATCCCCTGCCTGGTCAACGCGGGTTTGGCCGGGCGTTCCCGTCGGCTGCGGGGAGGCTGCTGCCGGGCGCTGTCGTTCGGGCTCATGGAGGGCACGTTATCACGAGCATGTTCGTAGCGAACATGTTCGTCATTGGAGTCCGTACAGCCGCTTCAGATCCATAAGCACCACGTCGGGGCGAGAACCTGCTGCCTCAATGAGGTCGGGAGTGAATCCGGTGGCGGAGAACAGGGCGATGACCGTCTCGGTCGTGCCCCAGCCTTCCCGCGTCAGCAATTGGCGGATGGCGTCGAGGCGTTCGAGGTCGGGGAGTCCACGGCGAGCGAGTGTCGCCTTTGCTTCACCGATCAGGCGGACGCGGTCGCCGTCGGTGGCGAGCACATCGATGTCGTGTTTCGCGCGTCCCCGGTCGTACTGAACGCTGCCGAATCCGACCTGGCCGAATCCGACGGGCCGACCGAGTTCGTCAGGGGCGAAGCGGTGCACCCATTCGCGAGCGAGCTCCTCGAAGTGGGGGCCGAGAATGTTGGATCTGAAGGTGGGCGCGGCTTCTCGCCATACGGGGTCGACACGGCCTAGTTCGAGTTGGCCGAGGCGTGGGGTCGTGATGAGACGGTCGAAGCGGATGATCGGATCACAGACCGAGATCGTCGGCTTTCCATTGCGGAGCAGGTCGTGTGCTTTGGTGAGGTAGCCGGCGGTCTCCAGGACACTGATCGGGTAGCGGACGGCGTTGTTGTCGCGGCCGATCGCCGCGCCGATTTTCGCCGGGGTCCGGGCGCCCTGTGCGACGGCGCTCAGGATGTCGTAATACGCCGAACGTGCGGTGATCCGCGGATCTTCGCGGAGCAGGTAGTCGACCTCGGTGTGGGTGAACACGCCGATGCCGACGGACAGTAGGTTGTCGGTGACCCAGCCGTCGAAGTCGTCCGCTGTTGTCGGAACGCTGGTCATCAAGGGCCGATAGCCGGGAATGCCGCCCACGCAGGCATGCACCCTGAACGCGACCTCTGGGTTCTGGATCCGCCAGAGCTGAGCGGCTTCGCGGTAGTCCAGGGCATTGAGGCGCATGTCCATCATGGCGCGCCCGCGCAGTGGCTTCGTCCCTGAGAGGAGCGTATGCATGACGCTCAGAGCCGATCCGCAGAGGATCAGCCGCCCTCCCGGCCCGCGGCCTTGCTGGGATTCGTCGTACAGGTGCTGGATGAGTGAGGGGACTTGAGGCGCGTTGGCCATCACATAAGGAAACTCGTCGATGACCACCAGCGGAGGGCGGCCCGCTGGAGCGAGGCGTGCCGCGGTTTCCAGAGCGGCTCTCAGCAGCCGCTCCCACGATTCGGGTGCTGCCTGGATCACGTTGCCCAGCCCGGCGTGCCCGGCGACGGCCGAAGCGAATCGGCGCCGCGCCGAGAGGTCGCCTTCGTCCTGTACACAGGCGATGTAGAGACCGCCTACCGCCTCGCAAGCGGCCGTCAGGAGTTGTGTTTTGCCCGTGCGGCGGCGGCCAGACACGAGACCGAGTCGCAACGAGTCGCCCTGCGCTTCCTGTGGGCCGCTGCCCAACAGGAAGCGTTCCATGGCCCGCCACTGGCGGTCCCTGCCCACGATGGCGGCTGGTTTGCGCATGTGTGACTCTCTTGCTGGGCGTGATCCAGAGGATTAGCGTAAACCAGTTTACGGAGAACCACGTAGATCAACTTGCTGAAATAAGTGTAAATCCATTTACGCCTCTGGCGTGCCCACAGTGCCGCCGGTTGGAGGGGGCCTACTTGGCGAGGATCCGTACGTCTCCCGTGCCGCTCCTCGCGACGATGGTCCGGTCGCTCTCCGTGCTCTTGATCTCCGACCGCTCGCGCCCGTCCTGGCTCTGCGTCGTCACCCGATAAGCCCCGTTGGGTACGGTCGCCGTCACCCAGCCGTCCTTGGACAGGAGGTCCACGTTGGACGGGGGCGTGGCGAAGGACAGGTCGATGGCGCCGGTGTTCGAGCGGACGCGGACGTTGGGGGATTTGAGGCGTTCGCCGGTGATGGTGGCGTCGTCGCTCAGGAGGCGGAGCTTGCCGGAGGTGTCGTACGCCTTGATCGAGCCGCCGTTCGAGACGTCCACGTCCTGGGTGAGGTTCTGGAGGATGATGCCGTCGTCGTCCCCCTCGACGACGAGGCGCGTCCCCGGCGGCACCTTGACGTGGTAGCGGGCGCCGCAGTCGCCGAAGACCACGGTGCAGTTGGCGCTCAGGCGGAGGGTGCCGTCCCTCAGAGACCACGACGCGTTGCCCTCGTTGGTCGCCTTGCCGCGGAGCCAGCGTTCCACCCGCACGGTCGCGCCGGTGCCGGGCATGATGCGGAGGCCGCCGAGCGAGGACTTGATGGTGAGCTGGGGGCCGCTGTACGGGAAGGACTGGGTGGTGTGCACCTCTTTGGCGTCCAGCTCTATTGAGCATCCAGTCAGTGTGATGACTCCGGCCAGCCCCGCCAGCGCTAAGGCGGTCAGGGGTGCCTTGGGTGTTGTCGTGGTTCGCCTCATGTGGCGATCGTGGCTTGGTGGCCGGGCGTCGCCATCGGCCATTCGGCTGATTGGGCATCCGCCGTTCGGTCGCCTTTGCCGTATTCACATACTCTGTTGAACGGTGTATTGTGCCGTGCCATGATCAAGAGATCCACTCTGGCTCTTGTGGGGCTCGGCCTCGCTGCGGGCTGCGCCGCCGCTCCGCCGGTGGCCCCCGTCGTCGTGAGCAGCGGTAAGGCGGAAAAGCCCCGGCAGATCCAGACAGTCGTGGCGGACTGCATGAAGCAGCGCGGCTTCAAGTACGTCGCCTGGGTCCCGGAGGTGAAGATCTCCGAGGATGCCGACAAGGCTTATCTGGGCGACTACGAGGCGATGAAGAAGGAGCGTACGGAGCAGGGCTTCGGGGTCTTCGTCGGCTTCGTCCACCCCGAGCAGCAAGAGAAGCGTGTTCTCTGGCGCGAGTCGGACAGCCCCAACTTCACCATCAAGAACCAGCTGTCGCCCGCCCAGCGGGCCGCCTACGGCAAGGCGCTGACCGCGTGCAGATCGCAGGGGCTCCAGCAGGTCACCGGCAAGGTCGTCACGTCCGACGAGGACCGGGCCAAGCAGGAGAACGAGCTGATCGCCCAGCGGCTGGACCGCGACCTCAACGCGGACCCGAAGCTCGTCGGGCTGGCCTCGGCCATGGGCGACTGTCTCAAGGGCAAGGGACGCCAGGTGGCCTCCCTCAGGCCGGTGGACATGAGCCGGCGGGGTGGCCAGGAGTTCGAGGCCCAGAAGCAGCAGATCGCCCTGAGCGATGACATTCCCGATAAGGGGCTGCCCGCCGGGCAGTACTACGAGCCGCGTATCCCGGTGGAGACCGCCCGGCAATACCTGAACAGGGAGATCAAGGCCGCGCTCGACGACCTGGAGTGCGGCAAGGACTTCTACGCCGCCTACCTGCCCAGGAACGCGGAGATCGTGCGGCGGGTGGAGGGCGAGTTCGGCAGCGGCAGCTGATAGACGAAACCCTTACAAAGCCGCCAAGAGCTTCGTCACATGTGACAGCGGATCCGCGCCGAACGGTCGTACCGCCACCGTCTGGGCGCCCGCCGCCCACATCTGCCGCACCATGTCGGCGGCCTCCGAAGCGGAGCCCCTGGCCATGACGACCTCCTCCGGCCGTACCTGGAGGAACCCGGCCTGTCCCACGGCGACGTCCCAGGTCGCCTCCCGCGCGTCGGGGCCGATGTACAGGTGGATGAAGGTCACCACCTCGTGGTCGGCCGGGGCGCCGATGTGGCCGATGAGGGCGGGGAGCTGCTCGGGGCTGAAACCCTCCGGGAGGATCGTGCCCTGCGCCACCCGGCCCGACAGGGCGAGGGAGCGTGGGCCGAGGACGCCGGCCAGGACTGGCGGCGGTTCGGCGGGCGGATGGACCAGAGAGACGCCGTCCAGGTGTACGGAGCGGCCGTGCAGGGTCACCGTCTCGCCCCGCAGGAGGCCGCGGACCGAGGTGATCGTCTCCTCCAGGAGCGCCAGAGGTGACGGGGGCGCGACGCCCACCTGGCGCATCCAGTCGCGTACGCCGTGGCCGATCCCGGCGGCCAGGCGGCCGGGGTGGAGGCGGGCCAGGTTGGCCAGCTCCATGGCCAGGAGCATCGGGTTGCGCAGGGGAGCGGGGGTGATGCCGATGCCCACGCGCAGGCGGGACGTGGCCGCCAGGGCGGTGGCGGCCGAGGAGATGGCGCCGGTCCAGCCCAGGTCCTCCACCACCCACAGGTCGTCGACCGTCGTGCCGTCCAGCTCCTTGGCGAAGGGGATCAGCTGCTCCGGCGGCAGGGCGCGGTCGAACATGACACCAAGTTTCAAGATCTCCTCCAGTAATAGCGGAAAAGTCGGCCGACCTCCGCATAGCCCGCGCGCCGGAACGCGTTGGCCGTGGGGGTGTTGCCCACGTCCGTGGCCGCCACGATGCGTTCGACGCCCGTCTCGGCCAGCGTCGCGGTGCCCTTGGCCAGCAGGTCGTTGACGTAGCCGTGGCCCCGGTGCTCGGGCACCACGCCGATGTAGGCGATGGAGTGATCGTCCGGCGCCACCAGCCCCACCGGGTCATCGCCCAGGTAGCCGACGACGAACCAGTCGGGCTTGCCCTTGCGGTTGACCAGGTCGTCGTACATCCACCGGGCCTCGTGCTCGGCGCCGGCCGTGGCCAGCTCCACCTGCGTGTCGTAGTCGAGCGACCCCTCCGAGATGCGTACCAGCAGGTCGAGTACGGAGGCGGCGCCGAGGCCGCGGGCGGGGCGGTAGGTCAGCCGGCCCGGATCGACCGGTACGTCACTCCCGGCCGCCCATTCGAGCATGAGCCGTTCGACCTCCATCGCGAACCCGGCGCCGAGCAGCGCCTGGTGTTCGACGGCCCGGTCGACGAGCGGGGTGAGGCCGGGCTTGAGGGAGATGTCATGGATGATCTTGTCCAGGCCCATCTCCGACAGGCCGCGGCGCAGCAGGCCGGCGGCTCGGTCGGGGTCGGGGCCGGGCTCGAACTGCCAGGTGATCACCGGGTCCGCGCCGCGGTAGGGCGCCCAGAACGCCAGCCGCGCCGGGCCCTCCGTGAAACACCACTCCGGCCGCGTCTTGCCCTCGTCGAAGGCCGCGGCCAGTTGACTGCGGGCAGGCTCGGGGAACTGATCGAACAACGTGAATGGCTCCCTACGAGAGCGCTGGAAGATGCGCGCAGAATGTCATGAACATCGTTTAGCACATCCTGCTCGATCTTCAGGCCGCCGCCCCGAGCGCCGCCCGCGCCTCCAGCAGCGACGAGCACGTCTCGAAGTGCCGGTCGAGGTTCGTGATCGTCAGCAGATGACTGATCATGCCCGGGGCGAGCACCAGGATGAGCCTGCCGTGCGCGTGCTGCACGTGGTTGTGGGTGGCCACCAGCACACCCAGCCCCACGGAGTCGCAGAAGGGCACGTCGGACAGATCCAGCACCAGTTTCGGGGGGTCGGCGGAGGCCAGTACCTGGTCGAGCGCGGCTTGGAGGCGCGGGGCGCCGGCCACGTCGAGGTCTCCGACGGCATGCAAGACAGTGAGCGGTTCCTCTCGCCACGACCTGACCACCATGGCTGTCACGTGCCCGAACGGCTGGCGGATATGCCTATTTCTTACATATGTTCTGGGTCGCCGTTTTAGTTACAGGCGTAGTTGTGGGCTTGGCGCTTGGTGTGGTCGAGGTCTTCACTTTACTGATCTTCGGCTGGTCGCTGCCGACGATCACCTCGATGCCGTCCTCGTCCATCTGGACGAGATCGGCGCCGGGGATGGCCGCGGCGACCGTGCGGGCCGAGTCCTCGCGACCGGGCCCATAACGTACGACCGTCTTCTTGTAGTCCTTGCGCTTGGTGTTGCCCGGCGTGCCGGACACGTGGAACCCGGCGGCGACCAGCGCCGTCTTGGTGCGGGCGCCGAGACCGGTGATGAGCGTGCCGTTGAGCACCTTGAGCGCGATCCGATCCGGCGGAATGGTGGGCTTGGCGGAGGGGGAGGACGAGGTGGACGAACTGGGAGAGGGGCTGGGCTTGGACAGGTCCTCGTCGGCCTTGATCCTGGCGAACAGGTCACGAGACGCCTGCTTGTCCCAGAGCACCGCCGACTCCCCGGTCGGCGCCTTGAAGTCCACGTTGGCCAGCGGCACGTCGGCGAACTTCACGTTGTCCAGCGAGACGTCCCTGAGCTGGGTGGCCAGCCCGATCAGGTCGTCGTCGGGGTCGACCTTGATCGTGCTCAGCGTGGAGTTGACGAAGGAGTTGAGCCGGGCCGGGTTCGCCAGCGTGCTCGCGCTGAGCGCGCGGTTCAGCAGCGCCGAGATGACCTGCTGCTGCCGGTCGATGCGGTCGAGGTCGGAGCGGGCGGTGGCGCGGGTGCGGGCGTAGCCGAGCGCCTGGATGCCCTTCAGTTCGTGGGTGCCGGCCGCGAGGTCGAGCCCGGCCTTGGGGTCCTTGATCGGCACGGGCGTGCAGACGGTGACGCCGCCGAGGGAGTCGACCACGTTGATGAAGCCGAGGACGTTGACCTCGATGTAGCGGTTGATCCGCAGCCCGGTGGCCTGCTCGACGGTCTGGCGGGCGAGCTTGGGGCCGCCGAACTGGTAGGCCGAGTTGATCTTGTGATTGCCCTTGCCGGGGATGGTCAGCCAGGTGTCGCGCGGCAGGCTCACCACGGTGACCCTGCTGTGGTCCTCCGACAGGTGGATCACCATCATGGTGTCGGTGCGCTGGCCCGACTCGCGGCCCAGCTTGAGCTCGTTCTGCTGCTTGCGGGTGAGGTCGTCGCGCTTGTCGACGCCGACGAGCAGGATGTTCATGGCGCCGCGGGGGGCCGCCTCGGTCACGCCCGCGTCGACCGTGCCGATCCGCGTCGGCGCCGCCCACACCACGCCGGTGCCGGCCAGGACGCCCACGGACAGCACACCCGAGAGGATCAGATTCCGGCGCCGGGCCTTGGCGCTCTTGAGCGGCCTGCGCGTGCGCCTGCCCACGAGCTTGACGCCGCCGTAGGCGTCGCCGCCCACGTGTACTCCAGCGTCCTCCTCGCCCGGGTCGCGCATGCCCTGCCCCCCTCGTGCCACCGCGGGATTGCCGTCCTCCCCTGCTCGTACAGTAGCGTGAGCCCCGCCATGAAGCAGTTCCCCGACTCGCCGCACGCGCCAGCGGAGACGCACGGCTGGCCGCCCATCTCCGTCGTCATGCCGGTCCTCAATGAGGAGCGGCATCTACGCGAGGCCGTAGATATGGTCCTCGCCCAGAGCTACCCAGGTGAGATCGAAGTCGTTCTCGCCGTGGGGCCCTCACATGACCGTACCCAAGAGGTCGCCGACGCCATCGCGGCGGCCGACCGGCGGGTGACCGTGGTGCCCAACCCCACAGGTCGCACGCCCAACGCGCTCAACGCCGCCATCGGTGCCTCCCGCAACGGCATCATCGCCAGGGTCGACGGGCACGCCATGCTGCCCTCCGACTACCTGCGCGTCGCCGTGGAGACGCTGAGGGAGACCGGCGCCGACAACGTCGGCGGCGTCATGGCGGCCGAGGGCATCACCCCGTTCGAGAAGGCCGTCGCGTGCGCGATGACCTCCAAGATCGGCGTGGGCGCGGCCGCCTTCCACGTGGGCGGCACGGCGGGCCCCGCCGACACCGTCTACCTGGGGGTGTTCAGGCGCGCGGCGCTCGACCGGGTCGGCGGCTACGACGAGCACTTCCAGCGGGCCCAGGACTGGGAGATGAACCACCGCATCCGCCAGACCGGCGGGCTGGTCTGGTTCCAGCCGCGCATGCGGGTCTCCTACCGCCCCCGGCCCAACGTGAAGGCGCTGGCCAAGCAGTACTTCCACTACGGCCGCTGGCGCCGGGTGGTCTCGCGCACCCACGAGGGCACGATCAACCTGCGCTACCTGGCGCCCCCCGCCGCGGTGCTGGCGATCCTGCTCGGCCTGCTCGTCTCGCCGTTCTTCCCCCTCGCGCTGGTCGCGCCCGGCGGCTACGCCGTCGCGATCGTGGCCGGATCCGTCCTGACGGGCAGCGGGCTGCCGGGGGCGGTGAAGGCCAGACTGCCGATCGTGTACGCCGCCATGCACATGTCCTGGGGCTGGGGCTTCCTCACGAGCCCGCGCAGACTCGCCCGACCGCCGCGCTGAACCTGGTCAGCCCCTCCGGAAAATCCGGCCTGAGCGGGTCAGGCGTCGTTCAGGCGCACGTCTATCACTTGCCCGGTCAGGTCGGAGATGAGGACGTCCAGCGAGGTCTGGGCGACCGCGCGCGGTGAGAGCAGGGTGTGCGGCGGCTCTTCGCCGAACGCGCGCTCGCGCGTGGGCGTGCCGGTGCGCTCGGGGTTGACGCAGTTGACCCGGATGCCGTCGGGGGCCCATTCGTCGGCGAGCGCCTGCGTGAGGTTGACGACGGCGGCCTTCGCCGAGGAATAGAGGCTGTAGTCGGCCCGGCCCCTGGCGTAACTGGAAGAGGTGTAGAGCAGCAGACGGCCCGCGCTCTCGCGCAGGTACGGGTAGGCGGCGCGGGCCACGTTGACCGGGCCCAGGTAGTTGACGCCCACCGTCTCGGCGATGGTCTCGTCGGTGACCTCGGCGAGCTTGCCCATGTGCAGCACGTCCGCGGTGTTGACCACATAGTCGATCCGGCCCACCTGTGCCAGCGCCTTGGCCACCTGGTCGTAGTCCTCCACCCGCACGCCGTTCTGGGTGCGCGAGAAGGAGTGCACGCGGGCGCCGTGGCCGGTGGCCAGCTCGACGACGTCGGCGCCGATGCCGTAGCCGCCGCCGAAGACCACCATGGTCCGGCCGTCGAGCGCCTCCCGGTAATCCCTCGGATCGGGGACGGGCGCGCTGGTGGCGGCCAGCTGGAGGAGCTTGTCGGCGATGTACACGTCGACCGGATGGGTGATCTTCATGTTGCTCTCGTTGCCCGGCACGATGTAAATCGGGACGTCGGGCAGGTAGCGCAGCAGCACGCCGCAGTCGTCGGTGGCCGGCCGCCGGTCGAATTCGGGGTCGGCGAAGGCCCGCTCGTACGCCTCGCGGATCAGCGACAGGCGGAAGCACTGCGGCGTCTGGACGCGCCGCAGCCGGGATCGGTCGGGAATGTCGTGGATGGTCTCGCCATGGGGTCCGGGGGCGGCCACCACGATGGTGTCGGAGCTCGGGATCGCCACGCCTACGGCCGAATGCGTCTGCAGGGCCCTGACACACTCCGTGATGATCCGGGGCTCCAGGAGGGGCCGTACAGCGTCGTGCAGGAGCACGTTGCACTCCCTCGGGCCCAGGGCCTTGAGCGCGCGCCACGTGCTCTCAGGACGGCTCGCACCGCCCTCGACGATCTGACTGACCTTGTCGAAACCGCCCCTTTCCACGATCTCCTTGACCGTGTCGGCGAAGCCGGGGGTCATCAGCACCACGACCTCGTCGATGTCCGGCGAGCCGTTGAACAGGGCGAGCGTGTGCTCCAGAATCGTCCTACCGGCGATCTTGATGAGCTGCTTGGGGGTGTCGAGCCCGACACGCTGACCCACGCCACCTGCCAGGACCACCCCTACTGAGCGCAGCCGAGATTCCATAGGGGGAGCGTAACGGTCCGGTTCCGTGATATCGCGTTGCCCTGTCGCTACGCTGTGTCCACGCACTCCCTCGCGACCGGGAGGAGACCTGCGCCGTGACCGATTCACTGACCCGCGAGAGCACGACCACCTCGGTGGTGCTGCTCGCCACGACGCCCGCCTGCAGACTGTCCTGTGCCGACGGCACGCTGCTCGACCGGCTCAACGGCCAGCTGGCCGAGCTGTCCGTCCTCGACGTCCAGGTGGTGTCGCCGAACGACGGGCTCGGCGGCCTCAGCACCGACCTGCGCGGCGTGGCCAAGCTGGCGCGCGCCGCGCCGGGGACGCTGGTCGTGCTGCCCGCCGACCTCGTCACCCACACCGAGGCACTCTCGCTGCTCCTGGAGCATCCCAAGCGCGACACGAGCGCCCTGGTCTCCTACGACGCCACCGCCGCGCCGATGCGGCCGCCGGTGCGGGTCGAGGGCGGCAAGATCGTCGCGGCCGGCAGCTCCTTCCACCTCGTGCCCGAGGCCAACGCCACCTTCCGCGGCGTGCTCCAGGCCGGTCAGGCCGACCTGATCGCGCTGGCCGACGTCGCCGAGGAGCTGGCCGACCTGGCCGAGACCGGCAAGCTCGGCCCGGTCACCACCGTCGAGGCGGTCGACCTGCTGCTGGTGGGCCTGGTCAGATCGGGGGTGAAGGTACGCGCCGCCGGGATCGGGCAGCTCCACTGCGACCGGGTGACCGGCCAGGTCTCGGCGGACACCGCGGTCAACAGGCTCGCCGACGTCGACGAGTCCCAGGTACGCCTCGACACCTCGGTCAAGGCCGACGACGGCTTCGTCAGCACCTACCTCGTCTCGTCCTGGACCCGCCACCTCATCCGCCCCGCCGCCCGGCTGAAGCTCACGCCCAACGCCGTCACCGGCATCTCGATCGGCCTGGCCGTGCTGTCGGCGGTCTGGTTCGGGGCGGGCAACCGCGGGGCGCAGCTCGCCGGGGCCGGGCTGCTCTACCTGTCGTTCGCCTGCGACTGCCTCGACGGCCAGCTGGCCCGCTACACCCGCGCCTTCACACCGCTGGGCGCGTGGCTCGACAGCATGGCCGACCGGCTGAAGGAGTACGTCGTCTATGTGGGGCTCGCCTTCGGCTACGCCGCCGGGCTGCCGCTGAGCAAGGGCGGCCCCGACGGCATCTGGTATCTCGCCGTCGCCGCGATGATCCTGCAGACGGTACGGCATTCGATCAACTACTCCTTCGCGGGCGGGGTGGCCGACGCGAACCGGGCCGGCGCCCTGGGTGCCAAGCCGGTGAGCTCGCTGCTCAACTCGGCCGAGGGAGAGCACCACGGCGTACCCAAGCCGGGAGTCCTCCGCCTGGCACACCGCATGGAGCGAGAGAAGGTCCTCCGGTGGATGAAGAAAGCGATCGTGTTGCCGATCGGGGAGCGGATGGCGCTGATCGCGATCACCGCCGGCGTGTACAACGCGCGGGTCACCTTCGTCGCGCTCCTCGGCTGGGGCGGCGTGGCGACCGTCTACCTGCTCCTCGGCCGGATCGCGAGGTCCGCGCGATGACCTCGGTGCAGATGACGCCCGTGCCGAGCAGCAACGTCGTGGCCTACCGCGACGACGGGCCGCTGTCGCGCGGCATGGGCGCGCTCGTGTCCGGGCAGCTCCCGCCGCTGCCCCCGCTGATCGCCGGGGCGTTCGTGATCGGCGTGCTGCTGCTGATCGGCGTGGCGGGGTCCGACGGGCTGGCGGTCTTCGCGCCGGCCGTGACGCTGCTGCTGGCCGGGCCGGGCAGCTCCCATCCGCATGACGGCCGCATCGACTGGCTGGTGCCGCCGATCCTGCGGCTGATCGAATACACCTTCATCGCGGCCTGCGGCTTCGCCCACGACGTGCCGCCGGTGCTGATCTTCGTGCTGCTCGGCGCGCTGGCCTTCCACCACTACGACCTGATCTACCGCCTGCGTCAGCGCGCCTATCCGCCGCCGTGGCTGAGCACGTACGGGCTGGGCTGGGAGGGGCGGATGATCGTGATCTCGCTGGCGGCGATCGTGGGCGTGGTGACCGGCGGGTTCGTGCTGCTCGCCGTATATCTGTGGGTCCTGTTCGGGTGGGAGAGCCTCACCTGCTGGCTCGCCACTTCTCCGTCGGGGGTGGCCGCGACCGCCACGGAAACGCGAGACTAACGGTCGATTACCCGGTGAGGGCCAAAAGCCAACTAACCTTTGGGTCCTACGGAGTAGATGCTCGACTGAGGAGTGCACGTTGCTGGGAATGGTGCTGGCCGCTGGAGCCGGACGACGCCTGCGACCGTACACCGACACGCTGCCGAAGGCATTGGTGCCGGTCGACGGTGACACCACGATCATGGACATCTCGCTGCGCAACCTCGCCGAGGTGGACCTGCGCGAGGTCGTGATCGTCGTCGGTTACGCGGCGCAGGCCGTACACGAGCGGAAGGACGAGCTGGAGAAGCGGCACGGCGTCAAGCTCACCCTCGTGCACAACGACAAGGCCGAGGAGTGGAACAACGCCTACTCCCTGTGGTGCGCGCGCGACTACTTCGCGCAGGGCGCGCTGCTGGTCAACGGCGACACCGTGCACCCCGTCTCGGTCGAGAAGACGCTGCTGTCGGCGCCCGAGACCAGCGACATCCTGCTCGCGGTCGACAACGTGAAGCGGCTGGCCGACGAGGAGATGAAGGTCACCCTCGACGGCGACGACCTCAAGCGGATCACCAAGCTGATGGACCCGGCCACCGCCTACGGCGAGTACATCGGCGCCACGCTCATCCGCCCCGGCGCCGCCGAGCGCCTGGCCGACGCGCTGCGGGCCACCTTCGAGCGCGACCCGCAGCTCTACTACGAGGATGGCTACCAGGAGATGGTGGCACGCGGCGAGCGGATCCACGTCGCGCCCATCGGGGAGGTCGACTGGGTCGAGGTGGACAACCACGACGACCTGGCCAAGGCTCGTACCATAGCCGTTCGCTACTGAGGAGGCGGGCATGCCGCTTCTAGCGCGGATGCTGCCCGCGCCCCTGGCCATCATGGTCAGGCGGGGCGCGGTGGCGGAGCTCGGCGCATTACTGGCCGACACCCGGGTGGCGACCTCCGGCCGGGTCGCCGTCGCCGTGGGCCCCGGGCAGGGTGACCACATCGAGGGCCTGATCGCGCCCACGCTCGATGAGGCCGAGGTGTTCAGGGTGTCCGACGGCTCGGTCGAGGCGGCCGTCTCGCTCGGCGCCGACCTGCGTAAGGGCGCCTACGAGGTGGTCGTCGGCGTCGGCGGCGGCAGGACCATCGACGCGACCAAATACGCCGCCTCGCTGGCGGGCATCCCGATGGTCGCCGTGGCCACGAACCTCTCCCACGACGGCATCTGCTCGCCCACGGCCTCGCTGGTGTACGAGGGCGGCAAGGGCACATTCGGCGTGCCCATGCCGCTGGCGGTCCTGGTCGACCTCGACTTCGTGCACAGCGCTCCCGAGTCGCTGGTCCGCTCGGGGGTCGGCGACGTGGTCAGCAACCTGTCGGCCATCGACGACTGGCAGCTCGGCAACGTGGAGCGCGGCGAGCCCATCGACGGGCTGGCCTGCTCGATGGCCCGCATGGCGGCCGAGGCACTGGTCGGCCGGACCGACTCCATCGAGTCCGATGCCTTCCTCACTGTTCTGGCCGAATCGCTGATTCTGTCGGGCATGTCGATGGTCATCGCCGGGTCGTCTCGGCCCGCGAGTGGTGGAGACCATGAGATCCTTCATGCCGTGGATCAGCTCTTCCCCGGCACCTCCAATCACGGCGAGCTCGCCGGGATCGGTGCCGCCTTCTGCTTCTTCCTCAGGGAGGACGCCGCCCGGCTCAAGCAGGTCACCGACTGCCTGCGACAGCACGAGCTGCCCGTCGTCCCGGCCGACATCGGCCTGAGCGGCGAGCAGTTCGCCGAGGCCGTCACGCTGGCGCCCGCCACCCGTCCCGGCCGCTACACGATCCTGGAGCACCTGCGCATGTCGGAGTCCGAGGTCCGCGATCGGGTGGGGGACTATGTCCGGGCCTTCGGTCGCTGAGATCCGGCGGGTCGCCCAGCCCGCCGGACACCTTGAGCGCAGAAACGGTGAGCACTGGGCGGGCGTGCTCTACATGCGCCGGCTGTCCATCTACGTCACGTGGCTGACGGCCAAGACGTCCATCACGCCCAACCAGCTCACCTGGGTGATGACGCTGGCGGGGATCCTGGCCGGGGTCGTGCTGGCCCTGCCGGGGCTGTGGGCCGCCGTGGGCGCCCTTCTGCTCGTGCAGGTCTACCTCCTGCTGGACTGCTCCGACGGTGAGCTGGCCCGCTGGACGGGCCGCACCTCGCTGGTCGGCGTCTACCTCGACCGCGTCGGCGCCTACTTCACCGAGGCCGCGCTGCTGATCGGGCTGGGCTGGCGGGCGTCGGCCGTGCTGCCCGACTGGTACACCGTGCTCGGCGTCGCCGCCGCGCTCGGCGCGATCCTCATCAAGGCCGAGACCGACCTCGTGGACGTGGCGAGAGCCAAGGGGGGCCTGCCGACCGCCACCGAGGCGGCCGCGGGGCAGCTGCGGTCCGGGCTGCTGGGGCTGGCCCGGCGGGTGGTGGGGGCGACGAAGTTTCACCGGATCGTGCAGCCGATCGAGCTGTCCATGCTCGCGGTCGTGGCCGCGGTGATCGACGCCGTCGCGGGCGATCTGCTCGCCTCACGCGTGTTGCTCATCGCCTGTTTCGTGGCCGCGGTCCTGCAGACCGTCCTGCACCTGGTCAGCATCCTGGCATCGAGGCGGCTTGCGTGAGCACACATCGGAACCGGCGGGGCCCCTCGCTCGTCGTATTGATCGGACGTCCGCAGTTTGGCGGGGGTTCACCTTCGGTTCCGATACGCTTGGCTCCACCAATATCAGGAAATATGCATACCAGCAGACTCGGTGATCATGAAAGAATGCTCCGCCCGTGTTCTCGACGCGTCAGGACGATGACCCGTTGAAGATATCGTGCGTCATCCTCACCATGGGCAACCGGGTCGCGGAGCTGAACCGGGCGGTCGAGTCCGCGCTGCACCAGATCGACGGCGACGTCGAGGTGGTGATCGTGGGCAACGGCGCCGACGTGCCCGAGGTGTCGGCGACGCCACCCGTGGGCTCGTCCGCGACCGTGAAGACGGTCCGGCTCGAACGCAACACCGGCATCCCGGCCGGCCGCAACCGCGGCGTCGAGGAGTGCTCCGGTGATGTCGTGCTGTTCCTCGACGACGACGGCTGGTACGCCAACCAGAAGGTCGTCTCCCACGTCCGCGACCGCTTCGCCACCGAGCCCGACCTCGCGGTCATCTCCTTCCGGGTGATGGACCCCGAAGGCGGCATCGGCCAACGGCGTCACGTCCCGCGCCTGCGCGCGGGCGACCCCGAACGATCCTCGCCGGTCACCACCTTCCTCGGCGGTGCCTCGGCGATCCGCCGCTCGGCCTTCCTCCAGGTGGGCGGCCTGCCGGAGCAGTTCTTCTACGCTCACGAGGAGACCGACCTGGCCTGGCGGCTGCTGGGTGAGGGCTATCGGATCGAGTACGACGCCGAGACGGTCATGTACCACCCGCAGGTCCCGCCGACGCGGCACGCCGATTTCTACCGGATGAACGCGCGCAACCGGGTGTGGCTGGCGCGGCGCAACCTGCCGTGGCCGCTGGCGGTGCTCTACCTGCTCGACTGGGTGGTGCTCACGCTGATCCGGGAGCGCCGGTCCGGGGTGGCGATCAAGGCGTGGTTCACCGGGTTCTTCGAAGGGTTGCGCACGCCGGCCGGCGAGCGCCGCCCGATGGCCTGGCGCACCGCGTGGCGCATGGTGAAGCTGGGCCGCCCGCCGATCGTCTGAGGACCGGCCAGGTTACGGTCAGTCCTCAGACATCTGATGACTGTTGATAGCCTGCGTAGATGGATCCTGTTGCCGGTGGGCCCGTGCTGCGTGCTGTCGAGGTCGATGTGGTGCGCGACGGCACCTCCCTGTTGCGCTCGATCTCTCTGACGGTCGGGCAGGGCGAGCATTGGGCCCTGCTGGGGCCCAACGGGGCCGGGAAGAGCACGCTGCTCGACCTCCTCGGGGCGGTGAAGCACCCCACGCGAGGGGTCGTCGAGGTCCTCGGGCATCGGCTCGGCCGGGTCGACATGCGCGAGCTCCGCTCCTTCCTGGGGCACGTCAATCCACGCCATTCGCTGGAGTCCAGCCTCCGGGTGCGCGACCTCGTGCTGACCGGGGCCACCAACACCATCGAGATCGTCCCTCGCTGGCAGCCCACCGCCGAGCAGGAGGAGCAGGCCCTGCGGCTGCTCGGGATGATGGGGATGGCGCGCAAGGCCGAGGCGCGCTGGCCCTACCTGTCCCAGGGCGAGCGGGGCCGGGCGCTGATCGCGCGGGCTCTCATGCCCAGGCCGCGGCTCCTGCTGCTCGACGAGCCCGCCACCGGGCTGGACCTGGCCGCCCGCGAGCAGCTGCTGGCCGGCCTCGACGTGCTGCGCCGGGAGCACCCGGCGCTGGCCACCGTACTGGTGACCCATCATCTGGAGGAGCTGCCCGCCAGCACCACCCACGCGCTGCTGCTGCGGGAGGGCGAGTGCATGGCGTCGGGGCCGGTGGACGAGGTGCTGACCACCGACCTGGTGAGCAAGTGCTTCGACCACCCGGTGCGGATCAGCCGCGTCGACGGACGGTGGAGCGCCCGGGCCTAGACGGCCATCGCGTCGCCGAAGGTCATGGCGGCGTGGGCGACCGTGGTGGTGAGCAGGGGGCGCTTCGGCAGGCCGAGCTCGCTAAGCTCCTTGGCTATCGGGTGGTTGCCCAGGCGGATCAGCGCGCCGCCGGGCCGTACGCGGACGCCCCGGGCCGTCACCGACCACGGGACGCGCCGCGTCACGCCCTCCCGATGCGTGAAGGCGTCCAGCGGCACCAGCGCGCCCGCGCCCGGCACGGGCAGGCCAGGTCTGAGCAGCAGGTCGAGCACCAGCCGTCCGTCCTTGCGCAGGACGCAGCGTTTGTACGCCGAGTCGAGCCGCAGGTCGATGTCGGCCAGTTCCTTCGGAAAGCCCCAGATGCGCTGGCCCGCGTCCAAGGTGAACTCCTGATCGACCGGTAGCCAGTGGATGAACACCCCGGCCCGCCGCAGATCGCCCAGCCCGACCGATTGCGCCACGCCCGGCGGACGCACCAGGAACGCCACGCCGACCTCGTGGTAGGCGTCCAGATCGCTCTCCCGGTAATCGACGAACACCAGCACGCAGATGGCCTTGCCCGGGAACACCTCGGCCACGTCCAGCCCCGAGTAGGCGATCACCGCCCTGGCGGCGTCGGCCCGTACGGGATACATGACGCTGCAGACCGTGGCGTCTCTCACCTGGACGGGCATGCTCACCGTGCGGCCCTGGATCAGATGCGAAGACATGACTCCAGTACATCAACCGGAAAGCCGTGTGACCATTCCTGCCCCGATCGCGTCTGCTCTGTTGTGACAATCGCAAGAACGCGGAGGGCATCATCATCGAGGAGCTGTACCGAGAGCACTGGGCGCTCGTGTGCGGGTTCCTGTTACGCCGCACCCGCGACCCCCACCTCGCAGAAGACCTGGCCCAGGAGACATTCGTCAAGGCGACCCGGGCGCTGCTCGGCTGGCGCGGCGAGAACGCGGCCGCCTGGCTGCTCACCATCGCCCGCAACGTCCTGGTCGACCACGTCCGGCGCCACCGCCGCGAGCTGGCCCTGCCCGACCCCGACGAGCTCGGCGTGCCCGCGCTGCACGCCGAGTCGCTGGCCGTGCGCGACGCCCTGGAGCGGCTGCCCGAGCAGCACCGCAGGCTCCTCGCCCTGGTCTACTTCGAGGGCTTCTCGCTGGTCGAGGTGGCCGCGATGACCGGCAAGAAGCACGCCACGATCAAGACCGCCGTGTGGCGGGCCAGAGCCGCCTTCGCCGATATCTACGGAGTTCCGCATGACTGACGATGATCTGCTGCCCATGCCCGACTTCGACCGCAAGGCGACCCGCCGGGCCGTGCGGCGGGGCCTCACGCGTACGGCCACGATGGTCCTGGCGGCGCTGGTCGTCCTCGTCCTGATGGCGACGGTCGGCTCCAGCCTGATTCAGCGGCGCGGCGACCGGGAAACGCGCATGACGGATGTGCTCGGCACCGCCTTCAAGATCTACAACCCTGGCTACGACATCGAAGTCCGGGACTGGGGCGCCACCACGCCGCTGTCGATGTCGTTCACCGTTTCCGCCAACCCGGTGCGGGCCGCCGGCGGGTTCGTCGCCGGCTACGGAGGCGCGGAGCACGTCATCACCCAGGACTTCTTCGGCCGTGTGGGCAGGCTACCGCTCGGCAACGGCGCCAACACCACCCTCAGCAGAGCCCTGGCCAACGTGAGCACTGGCAACCAGCCCAAGGACTACAGCCGTAAGGTCCTCGCCAGGCTGCCCGAGCGGCTCAACGCGCTGGCCGTGATCGAATTCGCCAAGCCACTTACCGCCGATGAGCTCAGCGCCTTCACCGCCAGATACAAGAGTTCCGTCGACAAGGTCGTGTTTGAGCGGCGCCCCAGTTCGATCCCCATCACGTGGGGCGGGATGACGACGTGGGACAGAGCCCCGATGCCCGAACTGACGACCATGAAGGACCACGTGATCCAGCCCGATGAGGCGATCAAGCTGGACCTCGCGAACTTCCGGCGCTGGGTGGGCATCCTCAAGGACTACGACGACGACAACCTGCACGACTTCGATCTGAGCCTGGCCCGCCTCCGCAAGGCCGCGAGCGACGGTCTGGCCTTCGCCTATGTGGACTCGCTGGCCACGATCGGTGAGCTGCGGAAGATCATCGAGGACCCGCTGGTCCAGACGGTCCGCCTGGCGGACGTCACCTACGACCTCGAACGGCCCTAGACGGCCAGGGAGTGGGCGGGCACGCTGACGCCGGCCCACCTCTCCATCCTGGCCACGAAATCCGCCGCGTGATCGGGCCAGTGGTGCCGCAGGCGGGCCTCCGCGTGGCCGCGCGCCCCCAGCGCCGTCCGCCGCGCGGGGTCCTCCTTGAGATCAAGTACGGCGTGTACGAGCGCGTCCACGTTGAGCGGCACCACGAGCCCGCACCCGACGCGCTCGGCCATCGAGCCATGCGGTGTGGTGATCACCGGGAGTCCCCGGCCCATGTAGTCGAGGATCTTGGTCGGCGTCCTCGGGCCCGTCTCCTCCGACAGGGCCAGGCCGGCCAGGGCGCCCTCCGCCATGCGCAGGGCATGGCGGTTCGGGACGTACCCGAACCAGTCGAGCAGCCCGACCCGCTGCGCGTCCCGCAGCAGCGGCCGGATCTCGCGGTCGCTGGCGCCGATCAGGTCCATCCTGATGCCGTGCGGGACGAGTCGCTCGGCCAGCCCGATGAGCTCGGAGACGCCGCGCTCGGCGGACAGGCGCCCGATGTGCACCACCCTGGTGTCACCGGGAGGTGGAGGCTCCGCCGACACCAGGGTGGCTTCCGGCACCACGGCGGAGGTGATCACGTGGTGACGCCTCTCGGCGCGGGCCATCTGCCTGGCGGTGACCTGCTCCCGTACATCCCAGACAATGGGCGGGTGGTGGAAGGGCAGGGCGTGCAGCAGCCGGTGGTCGTGCACCATCAGCAGGTCGGCGCGCCTGAGGCCGCGCCTGAGCGCCGCCCGCGCCCGGCCGTAGCCGGCGTCACGCGGCACGTCGATCGCGGTGACGCCCATCGCGGGCGTCACGTTGTAGTAGGTGAAGGGCGCGACGTAGGTCACCTCGTGGCCCGCGTCGAGCAGCGCCCGGATCTGCCTGTGCATGATCCGGGCGTCCTCGGGATGGTGGACGGTGGTGGCGACGCAAACCCGCATGCGGACGATGCTGCGCGGTCACCCGGTCAACGGCGTAAATGCAGGGGGAATTGCCGCTTAACTTCCTGAAGGGCGGCGGTATAGCCAGGTTAGGCGGGGTTCGAGGACCCACTTGAACACGGTGCGCGTCTCGGGGAGGCACAGCACGATGGCCAGGGCGAAACAGCTCGCACTGATCGCCAGCACCCCGAGCGGGCCGTGCAGCCAGGGCAGCTCCAGCCACCCCATCTCCTTGGCGACGAGGACGGGGATGCCGTGGAGCAGGTAGCAGTAGAGGGTGCGGGTGCCGAGATCGGTGAACCACGTCTCACGCCTGGGCACCAGTGCCAGGACGGCATAGCTCATGGCCAGCCCGCAGATCAGCAGCCCGGCGCGCACGCCGAGGCCCATCCACCAGGACAGGTCCATGTCCTGGAAGCTGTGCTTGTAGTAGAAGGGCTTGAGCGGCGCCTTGGGCGCGATGAAGATCGACACCGCGGCGGCGCCGAGCACCACGAACACCGAGACGATCTTGATCCACCGGCGGTTGAGCAGCTCGAAGTGCTCGGGCTGGGTCACGAGCCCGATGACGAAGAACGGCATCAGGCCGAAGAACCGGTCCATGCTGAAGTCGCCGGAGATCTGCGAGAACCCGGCGAACAGGTAGATCGCGATCGCCACCGGGATCGGGTGCTTCATCCGCTTCCACACGGGGGTGGACAGTCGCCAGAACAGCAGCGCCAGCAGATACCAGTTGATCCACGCGGGGTCGATGATCGTGAGGCTCCACTTCTGCCCCAGGCTGAGCCGGACCAGCGCGTAGCCGACCTCCACGATCACGTACGGCACGACGAACGTGTCGACCAGTTTGTTGGTCTTCGCGTTGGAGTTCCAGAAATTTCTGGACAGGTAGCCACTGATGAGCACGAACAGCGGCATGTGGAAGGTGTAGATGAAGATGTAGAGCGACCTGGCGGAGTCGGTGTTGAGCGTCGGCACCAGCGAGTGGCCGACGATCACGAACGCGATCAGGACGAACTTGACGTTGTCCAGATAAGGGTCGCGCTTCCGCCTGGGCGCCTCGGGCTCGGGCGACGGCTCCGGCTCGGGCTCCTTGTCCTCCGCCTCTGGCGGGGTGGTGCCGTGCGGATCCGTCTTCTCACTCCAGAAAGCCTCCTCCGGTAGCGGCCACTGAGCTCCTGTGCTCGCGGGACCGGTGGCCTCATCGGCGTCACCGGGACCCTGGGGAGTCGTGGTCGGTGGGGAGTGCTTGGTGTCAGACACTACGGAGTCGCTCAGCTTCGCTCGGGGTCGGGGGAACGCGACAGCAAGCACGCGGCACGCGTTTTTGATCGCGTGGGGCGAGCCCGCGTCGCCGACCCGCAACACATTATCCCGGCCGCGAGGTTCCTGTCTCACTAGCGGTGCGAGAACACCCGGTTACACAGGGAACTTGGAGGTCAGGTGCAGACGTTCTTCTGCTTGTCTGCGGAGATCGTGCTGTTGGTGACGCTGTCGGGGAGTTTGGTGACCTTGACCGACTTGAAGTCCTCGCCGATGATCAGCTGGATCACGGGCGGGTTCGCCGTGGCCGGGGTCGACGAGGGCACGGGCACCGGGGCGGTGTAGACGTCGGTGGTGGTCGGCTTGAGCTTGCCCGCCGTCGGAGTCGGCTTGGGCTGCATCGCCTTGATCAGCACGTCGCTGTAGGTGGTGCCGTCGGCCGCCTTCTTGGCGTAGCGGACCTGGGTGTTGGCCTGGCTCTTGCCGTCGGCGGCCAGGTAGTTGCCCACGCCCGTGACCTTGAAGCCCTCCTTGCTCAGCAGGTCGGCGACCTCGCGGGCCTTGCCTTGAGTCGTGGTGCCGTTGAGCACCTGGACCTGGACCTGCTCCGGCTTGACGTTGATCTTGGGCTTGGTGGTGGCGGTGCCGGTCGTCGCCGCGGCCTCGGGCAGCTCGACGTCGCTCTTGATGGCGTTGAACAGGTCGTTGGCGTCGGGCTGCTTCCAGACCACCCGGTTCTTGTCCTCAGGGTCCGGCTGCCACGGGATCGTGGTGAACTTGACCCCGCCCGCCGTCATCTTCGCCGCGCTCTTGGCGATGTCGATGAGCTGAGCGGTGTCGTTGGCCAGCTCCGGGTCCATCGTCACCGACTTGGCCGTGGCCTTGATGAAGCTCGTGAGCTTGCCGATGTCGGTGAGGAGCTGGCTGCTCGTGGCCTTCTGTACGACCTTGCTCAGGAAGATCTGCTGGCGCTTGATCCGCTGGATGTCGCTGCCGTCACCGTAGTGGCGCAGCCGGACGTAGCCCAGCGCCTGCTCGCCGGTCAGCAGGCTGTTGCCCGGGGGCAGCTTCAGGTGGGAGTTCTTGTCGTCGACGCCGTTCTGGAGGCAGATCGTGATGCCGCCGAGCGCGTCGACGATGTTCTTGAAGCCGCTGAAGTCGACCTCGACGTAGTGGTCGATGCGGATGCCGGTGAGGGTCTCCAGCGTGGACATCGTGCAGGCGACCCCACCCGAGCTGTACGCCGAGTTGATCATGGCGCGTTGGGCCGGCATCTCCTGCTTCGTGGTTTCGTTCTTGCACCTGGGGATCTGCACCATCGAGTCACGCGGGAAGCTGATGAGCCGCGCCTGGTCCCGGTTGGGCGAGATGTGCATCAGGATGATCGTGTCCGTGCGCTTGCCGCCGGCGTCGGCCGTCCTGGCCAGCTTCTGGCCGTATTTCGCGTTGCCCTTGCCCGCACGGGTGTCGGAGCCGACCAGCAGCACGTTGAGCGCGCCGGTGTCCGGAGGCCGGGGGGTGAGGATGTCTTGCTTGAAGCCCCTCTGGTTGATGTTGCTGAAGGCGTCGCGGTAGAGCGTGTATCCGGTCAGCGCGCCGGCGACCATGAGCGAGGTGGTCGCGATGCTGATCCAGGCCAGCACGCGCATCTTGTTGCCACCGCCGTTACCGCCGCCGCGGTGGCCGCGGGGCGGCAGGTCCTCGGGTGGCGGCGGAGGAGGGTTCGACGCCGCCGCCCGGCGCGACATCCGGCTGCCGGGCTGTGTTGAGGCGACCCTGCGGTCCTCCACGGACACGCTCCAATGGTCACTCATGCGCCCCCTCGCCCAGTCCGGTCGGCTCGGTCGTTCTGCGCCACGAGACTAGGTCACCGACGGCGTGCCCGCAGCCATGACCAAGAGAATCGACCGTGACTCGGGCGTGATGTTACCGGGCAAAAGCATACTCAGAGCTGGACATTTCGTGGAATATCCTCGACAAACTCTTAGAGTTTGCGCAGGTCAGGGCGGGTGGCCAGGGCCGCCGCCAGGCAGGCCAGGGGTACGGCCGGCAGGACGTACCGGTAGTCGAACTCGGCCACCGCGGCGGGCATCAGCAGCAGAAATACCGACGTCGACCAGGGCAGCAACCACGCGGGCGGCTCATAAACCCCTCTCACGGATCTGGTGAGTCGCCGCCTGATCGCCAGGGCGGGGGGGACGAGCAGGACGGCCAGCAGCACGGTCCCCGGCAGCCGGGCCACGTCCTGGTAGGCGCGCATCCAGCCCGCGTACGGCTCGACGACCTCGGTGCCGATCGGCCCCTGCTCGTAGCGCTTGCCCAGGTCGACGCCCAGTTGCGCGGCCCACCGGCCGGGCGGTGGCGGCGAGATGGCGGGGAACTCGTAGTAGTCGTAGATCTCGTGGTCGGGGTAGACCGGCCGGCCCCAGACGAACGAACGGCCCAGCTCCGACAGCACGGAGGCCGCGTAGTCGAGCGGCTGTTTGCGGATGGCCAGCGAGGCGAACCTGGCCGCCAGCTCGTCGGTCTGCTGGGTGAAGGTGATGTCGGGCAGCGCGACGAGCGGGGAGTCCTTGGCCCAGATGTACTCCTGCGAGGGCGGCCGCTGATCGGGCGGCCGGGGGTCGCAGAGCACCTTGAGGTCCGGTGGGGGGTCCATCTTGGCGCAGTCGGCGAACGACATCGTCCGGGCGTACAGGAACGCGCCGTTCGCCCCGACAATGCCGACGCGGTGGTAGGTGGCGTAGAACCAGCCCCCGTACGCGAGGATCGGCGCCAGCGCGGCCACGACCACCACCCCGGCCAGCCCCACCCGCCTGCGCAGCAGGAACCAGGCCGCCACGACGACGATCAGCGGCTGGCCGACGGTCCTGGTGAGCGTGGCGGCGGCCAGCAGCAGCCCGACGGCGATCACCATGGACCGGTCGGCCAGGGTGAGGGCGACCGCGGCGACGATCAGGAACATGAAGAGCGTGTCGGAGACGAGCAGGTGCTCCAGCTCGATCTGGTAGGCGTCCAGCAGCACCGGCACCGTGGCCAGCGTCGCCGCCCACCTGGGCGCCCGGCGCGCGCACCAGTAGACCAGCACGCCGGTGGCCAGGCCGAGCAGGTGCTGCGCGGCGGCGACCGCGCCGAAGGAGTGGAACGGTTCGAGCGCCTTCATGAAAGCCGAGTAGCCGGCGGGGCGCACCAGGTCGGGGCGTGGGTGGAAGACGGTGACGATGTAGGTGTAGGAGTCGGGGAACCACAGGGCCGGGCGGTAGCCCAGCATCGTGACCACCCGCAGCACGGTGCCCAGGGTCAGGACCGCCAGGAACCAGCCGTGCCGCCGCACCAGGGAGGCCGTCCGGGCGGGGTCGCCGACGGGCGTCGCCTCCTCCACCTGTACGTTCTCCCGCTCCCGCTTCACCGGCACGTCGCGTACGCTACCCGCGTTTCCGACGATCTCGCGTAACCGGCCACAGCGGGCGCGGTGTGGTCGCGCGTAACCGCCCACAGCGGGCGCGGTGTGCGGACGCGCATAACCGCCCACAGCAGGCGCGGTGTGCGGACGCGCATAACCGCCCACACCCGACACACCCGACGCACCTGACGCGCCGAAGGCCCGTAGCCGCGTCGCGGGGCCCGCTCGTTGGATACGCTCGCGATCACCGATGAGAATCGCCTGGCCGGACCGGACGCGCAGGCCATCGGCGGGCCGGGTGCTCGCCGTGGCCTCGATCCTGCCTGCCCTGATCGTGGCCGGCTGGCTGCTCGCCGCGCTTCCTCTGCTGCTGTTGGGCTGGTACCAGCCGGTGCCCGCCCTGGTGCTCGGGGTGGTGGTCATCGGGCTGCTGTGCCGGTTCGCCGTTCGCGGGCCGCTGAAGGTCGTCGAGGCGACCGGGCGGCAGGTCGGCGCGGTCGTCGCCGTCGCGGTGGGGTCGGGTGTGTTCAACGCGATCACGCACACCGAGCAGTTGATCGTCAGGCGTGACCCCGCCACGTACGCGCAATATGCCATCTGGCTGGCCCGGCACGGCTCGCTGCCGATCATCCCGCAGATGGAGGCGTTCGGCGGGCCCGATCCGGCGCTGCGGTTCGACAGCATCGGGTTCTATCCCGCGGACGGGGCGGTGGTGCCGCAGTTCATGCCAGGGCCGCCGCTGCTGTTCGCCGCGGGTGACTGGCTCGGCGGGCTCGGCGCCATGCTGCTGACACCGGCCGTGCTTGGGGCGCTGGCCGTGCTCACGCTGGCGGGGGTGGTGGGCCGGCTCGCCGGTGGGCGCTGGGCACCGGTGGCGGCGCTGGCCTTCGCGGTGAGCCTGCCGATCCTCTACACCTCGCGGACCACCTTCAGCGAGATCCCCTCGCTGGTGCTGCTGTTCGGCGGCCTGGCGCTGGTCCACGACGCCCTGGCGCGGGAGGACAGATCGCGGGGCTGGGCGGCGGCGCTGGGCGGGCTGGTGTTCGGGCTGGCCGTGCTGGTCAGGATCGATGGGCTGCGTGACGTGCTGCCGGTCCTGGCGTTCGCCGGGGCGCTGATCGCCTGGCGGCGCCTCGGCAGGCCCCAGGGGGCGCTCGGGTTGCCGCTCCTGGCGGGGCTCGCGACCGGTGCCGGGTTGGGGCTGCTGGCGGCGTACGTGCTGGCGCGGCCGTATCTGTCCTATCTGTCCAAGTCGGTCAATCCGCTGCTGGCCATCTGCGCCGCCGTTCTCCTGATCACCCTGGCCGGTACGCTCGCCGCGCCCCGGCTGGCCCGCATCCGGCTGCCCAGGTGGCTTCCGGACGTGGGAGCCGCGCTGGTCGTCCTGATCGTGGCGGGGCTGGCCGTGAGGCCGTGGCTGCAGACCGTGCGACGGGTGGCCACGACGCCGGAAGACCGGCTCACCTCCGAGTTCATCAGACAGACGCAGAAGGCCAACGGCCTGCCCGTCGACGGCACCCGGCTGTACTCGGAGCTGTCCCTGCACTGGGTGAGCTGGTACGTCGGCATCCCCGCGATCGTCCTGGCCACGCTCGCCGCGGCGGTGCTGGTGCGGCGGCTGCTCAGGAACGGCTCCCCGGCCGAGTGGCTGCTGCCGCTGGCCGTCATCGGCTGGACCACTGTGACCACGCTGCTGCGCCCGGAGATCACCCCCGACCATCCATGGGCCGCGCGCCGGCTGGTCCCGGTGGTGATCCCCGGGATGATCCTGCTGGCGGTGTGGGGGCTGGAGTGGGTGCGTACGCGGGCGCCCATGCGCGGGTACGGCCGGTGGATCGGCGTCGTGGGCGCTCTGCTCATCCTGGTGCCACCGGCCATCACCTCGATCGGCACCGCGTTCAGCCCGGTGGAGCGGGGCGAGCGGGCGGCCGTCGAGGCGATGTGCGCCAAGATCCCGCCGAACGCCTCGGTGCTGATCATCGAGCGGGTGACGGCCAACCGGTTCACCCAGGTCGTCCGGGGCATGTGCGACCGCCCGACGGCCCAGCTCGTGGTGGTAGGGAAGAATACGGCAAAGGAAGAAGACGTGCGCCGCCTGATCGATCGCGTCCGGGCCGTCGGCCGCGTCCCGGTCGTGCTGGCGGCCGAAGAGGGCCAGGTCGCCCCGTACGGCCCGAAGACGCAGGTCATGGCCCTGAGATCCCGGCAGGACGAGCGCTCACTCGTCGACGCGCCGAACGGCACCTGGGGGTTCGGAATCAGCGTGTGGATGGCCGTTGCCTGACCTGTGTGTGGACTTTTCTCCCTGCTGGGCAGAGTACCCTCGACGCACGTGAGCACGTCTGAGACCCCCCAGAGTGGATACGCCGTGGAAGAAGCGCCATACGTCACGATCGTCCTGCCGTGCTACAACGAGCAGGATCACGTCATCGACGAGGTCGAGCGCATCACGAAGGCGATGGACTCGAGCGGCTACACCTACGAGCTCGTGGCGGTCGACGACTGCTCCACCGACGAGACGCTGGCCAGGCTGCATGAGGCCGCGCCCCGGTTCGAGCACCTGCGGATCCGTGCCTTCCACCGCAACGGCGGGGCGGGCACCGTGCGCCGCATCGGCTCGCAGGAGGCCAGGGGCGAGATCGTCGTCTGGACCGACGCCGACATGACCTACCCCAACGAGCGCATCCCCGAGCTGGTCCAGATCCTGGAGAAGGACGCGACCGTCGACATGGTCGTCGGTGCCCGCACCTCCGAGGAGGGCTCGCACAAGCTGCTGCGCGTCCCCGCCAAGTGGGTGATCCGCAAGGTGGCGGAGCAGCTCGCCGGGCAGAAGATCCCTGACCTCAACTCCGGGCTGCGCGCGTTCCGCAGGACGGTGGCCAAGCCCTATCTGCGGCTGCTGCCGCCCGGGTTCTCCTGCGTCACGACGATCACGCTGTCGTTCCTGTCGAACCAGCATGACGTCTACTACCTGCCGATCGACTACGCCAAGCGGGCGGGCAAGTCGAAGTTCAGCTTCGTCTCCGACGCCTACCGCTACATCCTGCAGGTGCTGCGGATGATCATGTACTTCAACCCGCTCAAGGTGCTCATGCCGCCCGCGTTGTGGCTGGTGGCCATCGGGTTCGTGAAGGGGATCTGGGACATGATCCAGCACCCGTTCTACTTCCCCGCCAACACCGTCATGATCTTCCTGTCCGGGCTGCTCATCGGGTCCGTGGCACTGCTGGCCGACCTGATCGTGCGCTCGCGGGGCGAATAGCGTGCGCATCGCCATCGTCGGCCCCACCTATCCGTACAAAGGGGGCGGGGCGCAGCACACCACCGAGCTGGCGCACCGGCTGACGGCGCTCGGTCACGACGTGGTGATCGAGTCATGGCGGGCGCAATACCCGGCCTTCCTCTATCCGGGCCAGCAGACGATCTCGGCGCCCGAGGGCACTCCCTTCCCCAAGACGCTGCGCCGGCTCGACTGGCGCAATCCCGGCGGCTGGGTGGCCTGCGGGCGCCGGCTGCGCTCGGCCGACCTGGTGATCCTGGCCGTCCTGAGCCCGGTGCAGGTGCCGGCCTACCTCGGCATCCTGTACGGCCTGGGCGGCAAGGCCAGGACCGTCGCCCTGTGCCACAACGTGCTGCCGCACGAGCGCAAGCCCTACGACCGGCCGCTGATGAAGGCGCTGCTCAACCGGGTCGACGCCGTGCTCACTCACTCCGACCAGCAGGCGGAGCTGGCGGCGTCCCTGACCGGCAAGCCGGTGAGCGTGGCCGGGCTGCCGCCGCATCTGCCGTCCACGACCGGTGAACGCTCCGCCGAGGTGCACGGGCGGCTGCTGTTCTTCGGCATCGTCCGGCCGTACAAGGGGCTCGACCTGCTGCTGCGAGCCCTGCCGGAGGGGGTCGGGCTGACCGTGGCGGGTGAGTTCTGGGGCGGGCTCGACGGGACCCAGGCGTTGATCGGTGAGCTGGGCATCGCCGACCGGGTGGAGCTCCGGCCCGGTTATGTGGCCGCCGAGGACGTGCCGAAGCTGTTCGCCGCGGCGGACGCGCTCGTCCTGCCCTACCGCAACGCGACCGCCAGCCAGAACGTCTGGCTCGGGCACGAGCACGGCGTGCCGGTGATCGCCACCCGCGTCGGGGCGCTCGCCGACCACATCACGGACGGCGTCGACGGGCTGCTGGTCGAGCCGGACGACGTCGAGGCGCTCAACGGGGCGATCAAGCGGTTCTACGCCCCGGGCGAGCCCGAGCGGTTGCGGTCGGGCGTCAAGGCGGTCGACCCGGAGCCGTTCTGGTCGTCGTACTCCGCGGTGCTCCTCGACGCCTGACGGCCCAGCAGGAAGGCGATGCCCGCGGCGACGGCGTCGCCCAGGGTGAACGCCAGCCGCGACACCACCGCGACCGCGTAGGCCGGGCCGGTGCCGATCAGCGGCGAGAGCACGAGGATCATGGCGCCCTCGCGAACCCCGACCCCGGCGGGCACGACGAACGTCAGCAGCCCGGTGGCCCAGGCGAACGCGTAGGCCCCGGTCGCCACCACGTAGAGGTCCCACCTGCCCGACAGCAGCCAGGTGTGCAGGCCGTACACGAACCAGCCCAGGGCGGTCCAGCCCACCGCGACCAGCACGGTACGGCCGGGCAGCACGCTTTCGAGCGGCTCCTTGCGCGCCAGGCGCAGGGCCAGGTTGAGACCCCAGGTGAGCACCTTGGGATGCAGGCACACGATGATCACGGGGACCAGCAGCAGGAGATACCACGCCTGGCGCACGGCCTGCTGCGTCGCCAGCGTCGCGGCGGCGATCGACAGCGCGACCCCCAGGTTGATCACCAGGGACAGCGAGATGCAGGCGAACGTCCGGCGCGGCGGGCTGCCGTGGTCACGGCCGAGCTCCATCATGGCGGCGTACGCCCAGACCGAGCCGGGGATGTACTTGCCGAGCTGGCCCACGAACATGATCCGCCCGGCCACCGGCAACGGCAGCGGCGACCCGAGCCCGGCCAGCACCCCGCGCCAGGCGAGCAGCATGCAGAACTGCCCGGCCAGCACCGCGGCGAACGCCCCGAGCACCGCCCACGGCGACAACGCGGTCACGGCCGCGGTGGTCTCACCCCAGTTCCGTGCCAGTCCGTAGCCGAGGAAACCGAGCGCGACCAGCGCCAGGACGACGCGCAGCAGGCGGCGGAGCATTGGTCAAGGCTAACCGCGGGCGGTCACGGATAGCCAGACGATCGGGTCTTCGATCGTTCGGCGCCTCTCGTACGCGGGTACTGTTGGGCGGCGTGGGTAAGGAACGGGTCGCGCAGCTGGAGTACTCCGAGTTCCAGTCGGCGATGCTTGACGAGGAGAAACGCCGGCGCAAAGCCGCCAAGATCATCGCGGTGGTGGAGCACTTCCACGGCCCGCTCGGCGGGCTGACCGTCGGCGACGTCGGCTGCTCGGCCGGGTTCATCGCCGACGAGCTGGCCGGCGCCGGGGCCGAGCACACGCTGGGCATCGACATCGACGTGCCCGGACTGCGCAAGGCGGCCGACCGGTTCGGCGAGCGGGTGGCGTTCGTCTGCGGCGACGGCACGGCGCTGCCGTTCCCCGACGGCTCGCTCGACGTGCTGGTGTTCAACCACATCTATGAGCACGTGGTCGACCCCGACGCCGTGGTCGCCGAGATGCACCGGGTGCTGTCCGACGACGGCGTGCTCTATCTGGGGCTGGGCAACCGGCTCGGCGTCATGGAGCCGCACTACAAGCTGCCGTTCCTGTCCTACCTGCCGCCCGCGCTGGCCGACCGCTATGTGCGCGCCTTCGGTCGCGCCGACCACTACTACGAGCGCTACCGAACCCGGCGCGGGCTGCGCCGGATGCTGCGGGCCTTCCACGTGTGGGACTACACCTTCCCGGTGCTGGCGACGCCGACGCGGTTCGCCGGGTCCGAGCTGTTCCCTGGCGCGCTCGGCCGCGTGGTGCGAACCGTGCTGGCGCGCACGCCGCGCGCGGTGCTGCGCCTGCTCCTGCCGATCGTGCCCACCTACCTGTGGGTGGCGACCAAGACGCCCCGGCGCCCGGCGGGCGCCGACCTCCCGCAGCCACCCGAGCCGGTCCGCCCGCTGTGAGCACCATCAAGCCCGGCACATCCGGCAAGGCGCCCGGCTTGCGGAAGGTCGTGCGGTTCGGGTTCCTGCTGGTCGCCCTCGGGTTCGGCGGGTGGGCGGTGGCGTCGCAGTGGGACGCCGTGGTCGCCGGGTTCGCCCGGCTGAGCTGGCCGCTGCTCGCCGCCTCTCTGGTCGGGGTGGTGGCCGCGCTGCTGTGCGCCATGCTGACCTGGCGCACCCTGCTGGCCGACCTCGGCTCGCCGCTGCCGCTGCGCCCCGCCGCCAAGGTGTTCTTCGTCGGCCAGCTCGGCAAGTACATCCCCGGCGCCGTCTGGCCGGTCCTGGCCCAGATGGAGATGGGCCGCGACCTCGGCGTGCCTCGCCCGCGCAGCGCGGCGGTGTTCTTCCTGATGATGCCGATCCAGCTGGCCACCGGCCTGCTCGTCACGCTGGTCACGCTCGGCTGGGACCGGTTCGGCTGGCTGCTGCTCCTCGTCCCCGTGCTGCTGGTGCTGCTGGAGCCCAAGGTGATCAACGGGCTGATCGGGTTCGGGCTGCGCAAGCTCAAGCGCGAGCCCCTCGAACGCCAGCTGACCCGGCGCGGCATGCTCATCGCGCTCGGCTGGGCCCTGGCCGGCTGGATCTCCTACGGCGTGCACCTCTACTTCATCGTGCCGCAGAGCGGCCTGCTCTTCGCCATCGGCGCCTTCGCCCTGTCGTGGTCTCTGGGCATCATGTCGTTCGTCGTGCCCGCCGGTGCCGGTGTGCGGGAAGTGGTCATGGTGGGCGTGCTGGCGCCCGTGATGCCCGCCGGTCCGGCCATCGCCGTGGCTCTTTCATCCCGGATCGTCATCGTCATCGGGGACCTGATCTGCGCGGGTATGGCGGGAATCGCGGCTCGGCGCGACTCGGTGTGATTTGGACCACGAATTGGGGCCCACTGGTCATAAGCTGAACCGTAGAGGGGGGCGAAAGGCCCCACGTTGATCTTGAGGGGAGAAGATCTTCGTAATGCCTCGAGTGCTCGTCGACGCCGCGGCGGTCCCCGCGGACCGTGGGGCGTTGATCAGATACGTGGACGGGCTCGTCGCCGGGCTCGACCGCGCGGGTGCCGACCTCGCGGTGGTCTGCCAGCGCGCCGACGCCGACCGTTATGGGCGCCTCGCGCCTTCGGCCCGGATCATGCCGGGCCCCGTCGCCATCACCAACCGGGCCGCCAGGCTCGCCTGGGAGCAGAGCGGCGTGCCGCTGCTCGCCCGCCAGGCGGGGGCGCAGGTCATCCACGCCCCCTACTACTCGATGCCGATCCGCGCGGGTTTGCCCACGGTGGTGACCGTGCACGACGTCACCTGGTTCACCGAGCCCGACCAGCACAGCGCGGTCCGGGCGTCGTTCTTCAGGTCCGCCACCCGCACCTCCGTACGTCACGCCACCCGCGTCATCGTGCCGTCCAAGGCGACCAGGGACGAGCTGATCCGCGTGCTCGCCGCCGATCCGACCCGCATCGACGTCGCCTACCACGGCGTGGACCAGCGGGTCTTCCACCCGCCGAGCGACGCCGAGATGCTCCGCGCGGTCACCAGGTGCGGCCTGCACGGCCAGCCGTACGTGGCCTTCCTCGGCGCGCTCGACCCGCGCAAGAACGTGCCCAACCTGATCCGCGGCTTCGCCATGGCCGTCAAGAGCCTGGACCACCCGCCCGCGCTGGTGCTCGGCGGCGGGGTCCACGAGGACGACGTCGACGAGGCCTGCCGGGAGGTCGAGGCCACCGTCAAGGTGGTGCGGCCGGGCTACCTGAGCATCCCGGACCTGCCGGGGTTCCTCGGCGGGGCGGTCGTGGTGGCGTTCCCGTCGCGCGGCGAGGGGTTCGGGCTGCCCGTGCTGGAGGCGATGGCCTGCGGCGCGCCGGTGCTCACCACCCACCGCACCTCGCTGCCCGAGGTGGGCGGCGACGCGGTCGCCTACACCGAGCCCGACGCCGACAGCATCGCCAGGGAGCTGGGCCAGCTGCTCGCCTCCACCGAGCGGCGGCTGCAACTGCGCGAGGCCGGTCTGGCCAGAGCCCGCGAGTTCACCTGGGAGGCGTCCGTGGAGGCGCATCTCAGCTCCTACCAGCGCGCGATCGAATAGTTGGATAACCTCACCGAGTGATGGAGAGCTCTTTGCCAGACCTTGAGGCGATCCTCCTGGTCGGAGGGCAGGGCACGCGCCTGCGTCCGCTGACACTGGGCACGCCCAAGCCGCTGCTTCCCACCGCCGGAGTGCCGTTCCTGGCACATCAACTGGCCCGTGCCCGATCATTCGGGGTGCGCCGGATCGTCTTCGCGACCTCCTACAAAGCCTCGATGTTCGAGCCCGTCTTCGGTGACGGGG
Source organism: Nonomuraea sp. CA-143628 (assembly GCF_050942315.1). Lineage (NCBI taxonomy): Bacteria > Bacillati > Actinomycetota > Actinomycetes > Streptosporangiales > Streptosporangiaceae > Nonomuraea > Nonomuraea sp. CA-143628. Next base: position 11,825,622 of record NZ_CP192072.1, on the reverse strand, counting down.
AGGCGTTCGGGCTCTCGCTCGAATACATGACGGAGGAGACGCCGCTCGGCACCGGCGGCGCGATCCGCAACGCCGCCGAGGCGCTCACCTCGGGTCCCGACGATCCTGTGCTCATACTCAACGGCGACATCCTGTCCGGTCACGACATCGGCGACCAGATTCGCACCCATGTGGACCGTTCCGCTGCTGTAACGCTCCATTTGACGGAGGTCGACGATCCGACCCGGTTCGGCTGCGTGCCCACCGACGACGACGGGCGGGTGACCGACTTCCTGGAGAAGACGCCCAACCCGGTGACCAACCGCATCAACGCGGGCTGCTACGTGTTCACCCGCTCGATCATCGACCAGATCCCCAGGGGCGAGGTCGTGTCGGTCGAGCGGCAGACCTTCCCGGGGCTCATCGAGTCGGGCGAGCTCGTGCTGGGCTACGCCGACCGGACCTACTGGCTCGACGTCGGCACGCCCGCCGCGTTCGTCCGCGGCTCGCGCGACCTGGTGCTCGGCCGGCTGGCCTCGCCCGCGCTGCCCGGCCCGACCGGCGAATACCTGGCGCTCGACGGGGCCGTGGTCTCGCCGGAGGCCAAGGTGCAGGGCGGCTCGACGGTGGGGGCGCGCGCCGTGGTCGAGGCTGGCGCCTCGGTGCTGGGCAGCGTGCTGGCCGACGACTGCGTGATCCACGCGGGCGCGTCCGTGACGGACTCGGTGGTGGGCCGGGGGGCGCGGGTGTGCGCGGGCGCGGTGGTGTGCGACGCGGTGATCGGCGACGGCGCGGTGGTGGGTCCGGGCAACGAACTCCAGGCGGGGGTGCGCATTTGGCCGGGCATCGAGCTTCCTGAGCGTGCTGTCCGCTATTCAAGCGACGTCTAAACCCTTTTCTTTCTTGTACGGCAAGCGGTGGGCACCCGCCACCCGCCGTACAGGGCTGGGGGCCTCCAGGAGTACGCCCGCTGAACCCGCACATGGCCGGGCGCCGACACGCGCGCCCCTGAAAGGGGGCGACCGGCACCCGAGGCGGATCGGGATTGACGGGCCCTGGCACCCCGAGACGGACTCGGGCGGCGCCTCACGACGGGGTTCCTGGCGCACGGAGGCGGTTTCGGGCGGCAGACTGGTTGGGTGATGGAACGTTGGTGGGTGCCCGAAGCGCCGGTGGACCTGGGCCTTGTGCTGGGTCCGCACCGGCGCGGCACGGGCGATCCCACCTGGCGCGCCACGCACGACGGCGCCGTGTGGCGCACCTCCCGTACCCCCGACGGGCCCGGCACCCTGCGGGTGAGCATCCGGGCGGGGAGCGTGTGCGGGCAGGCGTGGGGGCCGGGCGCAGGGTGGCTGCTTGAGGCGCTGCCCGCCCTGCTCGGGGCCGATGACGACGCCTCGGGGTTCAGCGTGCGGCACGCCGTGCTGGAGGACGTGGCCAGGAAGCACGCGGGGCTGCGCATCGGCAGGACGGGCCGGGTCATGGAGGCCCTGGTGCCGGCCGTACTCGAGCAGAAGGTCGTCGGGCGTGAGGCGTGGCGGGCCTGGCGGTGGTTGCTGAACCGCTATGGGGAGCCCGCGCCGGGACCCGCGCCCGACGGGATGCGGGTTGTGCCTGAGACGAGCGTGTGGCGGGAGGTGCCGTCCTGGCACTGGCATCGGGCCGGTGCCGAGGCCGTGCGGGCCAGGACGATCGCCACGGCGGCCTGGCACGCCGCCAAGCTGGAGGCCGCCGCCACCAGCGAGGAGCTCGACCGGCTGCTGCGGGCCCTGCCGGGCGTCGGGGTGTGGACGTCGGCGGAGGTGCGTCAGCGGGCCTTCGGCGACCCCGACGCCGTGAGCGTGGGCGACTTCCACCTGGCCACGCTGGTGGGCTACACGCTGACCGGCGAGAAGACCGACGATCCCGGCATGATGCGGCTGCTGGAGCCCTACATGGGCCACCGGCACCGGGCGACGATCCTGATCTACCTCACCGGGCTGCGGCCGCCCGCGCGCGGACCGAGAATGTCGGTGCGCGACTACCGCTCCTTTTGACCCGCCCCTAGGTGCGGGTCGTGAACTCAGCCCGTCGTAGTGTGCCGGTATGAGTCTCGTAAGTGATTCCGCACTCCGCCGTGCTCTCGCCCGAGCCCGCGACGGCAAGACCCTCGACGTCACCGAGGCGGCCGTGCTGCTCCACGCCCGCGATGAGCACCTTGACGCGTTGCTCGAACACGCCTCCCGGATCCGGGATGCCGGATTGGCGGCGGTCGGGAGGGAGGGCGTCATCACGTACAGCAGGAAAGTGTTCATCCCGTTGACCCGGCTCTGCCGGGACCGTTGTGGTTACTGCACGTTCGCGACGGCGCCGAACAAACTGCCCGCGCCGTTTCTGAGTCCTGACGAGGTGCTGGAGATCGCCGCCCAGGGGGCGGCGATGGGGTGCAAGGAGGCGCTGTTCACGCTGGGGGACCGGCCCGAGGACCGCTGGCACCAGGCCCGCGAGTGGCTCGACGCGCACGGCTATGACGACACGCTGTCGTACGTGCGCGCGATGGCGATCAGGGTGCTGGAGGAGACCGGGCTGCTGCCGCACCTGAACCCCGGCGTCCTGAGCTGGCGCGACCTGCAGCGGCTCAAGCCGGTCGCGCCGTCGATGGGCATGATGCTGGAGACGACCTCGCGGCGGCTGTTCGAGGAGAAGGGGGCGGCCCACTACGGGTCTCCGGACAAGGATCCGGCGGTACGGCTGCGCGTGCTGGAGGACGCGGGCCGCTCGAACGTGCCGTTCACCACCGGGATCCTGATCGGCATCGGCGAGACCATCGAAGACCGGGCCGAGTCGATCTTCGCGATCCGGCGGGTGGCGCGCGAGTACGGCGGTGTCCAGGAGGTCATCGTCCAGAACTTCCGCGCCAAGCCGGACACCGCCATGCGCGGCCTGCCGGACGCCGACCTGCAGGAGCTGGCCGCCACGATCGCGGTGGCCCGGCTCGTCCTGGGGCCCCGGGTGCGGCTGCAGGCGCCGCCGAACCTGGTCGACGCCGAGTACGAGCTGATGATCCGGGCCGGGATCGACGACTGGGGCGGGGTGTCGCCGCTGACGCCCGACCACGTCAACCCCGAGCGGCCGTGGCCACAGATCGACGACCTGGCGGCGCGGACCGGGGAGGCGGGGTTCCAGCTGCGGGAGCGGCTGACGATCTATCCGGAGTATGTGCTGGCGGGGGAGCCGTGGCTGGACCCTCGGCTGTTCGCGCACGTGGCGGCGCTGGCGGATCCGGTCACGGGGCTGGCTCGGGAGGACGCGGTGCTCCAGGGGCGGCCGTGGCAGGAGCCGGATGGGGGATTCGCCGCTTCTGGGCGGGTGGATCTGCACGTCGAGGTGGACACGACCGGCCGGACCAACGACCGGCGGGACGACTTCGACAACGTCTACGGGGACTGGGAGGCCCTGCGCGAGCGCCTGGACTCCGGCGCGGCTGGGGGGCATACGCCGTCCGAGGTGCGGGCGGCGCTGCGGCGGGCGGAGGCGGATCCGGCCGGGTTGAGTGAGGCCGAAGCCGTGGCGTTGCTGTCGGCCGACGGTGAAGCGCTTGACGAGCTGGCCCGCATCGCCGACGACCTGCGCGCGCAGGCGGTGGGCGACGAGGTGACGTACGTCGTCAACCGGAACATCAACTTCACCAACGTCTGCTACACCGGCTGCCGCTTCTGCGCCTTCGCCCAGCGCAGGACCGATGCCGACGCCTACACGCTCAGCCTGGACCAGGTGGCCGACCGGGCGGAGGAGGCGTGGCGGGCCGGGGCGACCGAGGTGTGCATGCAGGGCGGCATTCACCCTGACCTGCCGGGCACCGCCTACTTCGACCTCGCCAAGGCGGTCAAGGCCAGGACGCCGGGCATGCACGTACACGCCTTCTCCCCGATGGAGGTCATCAACGGCGCCAGCCGGACGAACCTGTCCATCGAGGACTGGCTGCACGCGGCGAAGGAGGCGGGCGTCGACTCGCTGCCGGGCACGGCGGCGGAGATCCTCGACGACGACGTCCGCTGGGTGCTCACCAAGGGCAAGCTGCCCACCAAGGAGTGGATCGACGTCATCACCACCGCGCACCGGGTGGGCATTCCGACGACGTCCACGATGATGTACGGCCACGTCGACACTCACGTGCACTGGGTCAGGCACATCAAGCTGATCAGGCGGCTGCAGGAGGAGAGCGGCGGGTTCTCGGAGTTCGTGCTGCTGCCGTTCGTGCACACCAGTTCGCCGATCTACCTGGCGGGCGTCGCCCGGCCGGGCCCGACCGCGCGGGAGAACCGGGCCGTGCACGCGCTGGCCAGGATCCTGCTGCACGGGGCGATCTCCAACATCCAGTGCTCCTGGGTCAAGCTCCAGGACGACCTGTGCCACCAGGTGCTCCAGGGCGGGGTGAACGACCTCGGCGGCACGCTGATGGAGGAGACCATCAGCCGGATGGCCGGGTCGGAGAACGGCTCGTACAAGACGATCAGCGAGCTGCGCGCGATGGTCGAGGTCACCGGCCGGCCGGTGCGGCAGCGGACGACGGAGTACGGCCGGCCCGACGGCGAGCGGCTGGCCGTGTCGGCGGCGAGCGACGGTGTCTGCCAGAGCGTCAGGCGGGTACTCCCGATGGCGTAGTTATAACAAGTTCTACCGAGTCTTGCGTCAGTCGTGGGCGGCGCTGGAAGAATCGGCAGTCCCCGAAGAGAGGTGCACCGTGCGGCTGGGTCGACACCGGGCGGCGCTGCCCGCCGAGCAGCGCCGCAGGAAGGCACTGCAACGCGGCCTGCTGGCGGGGGCGGGGGCGGTGGCCATCGTCGCTGCCACCGTGGTCGTGCTCTTCGGCGGAGCCGGCGCGCTGTGCACGACACGAGAGCCTGTTCTGGTCAGCGTGGCCGCCGCGGTGGACGTCGCTCCGGCGGCCATGGAGGCGGCCGGGAAGTTCAACGACGCCAAGAACTCGATCGGCGGCCGGTGCGTGCTCGTCCAGGTCACCGAGCAGCCCCCGGCCACCGTGTTACGGACGCTGATCGGCGACCGGGCCGGCGTGCTGCGCGAGCGGCCCGACGGCTGGATCGCCGACTCCTCCGCCTGGATCCGGTTAGCCCGCAAGCAGGGCGCGAGCGCGCTGCCGGCGGGGGAGAGCGTGGTGGCGACGTCGCCGCTGGTGTTCGCCACGCGGTCGTCGCTGGCGCAGCGCTTCTCCGTCGGCAAGACCGAGATGAACTGGCGGATGGTCTTCCCCTCCACCGTGCGGGGCCGGCTCACGCCCAACGCCAACGAGCCCGACGTCGTGCGCGTCCCTGACCCGTCGCTGGCCGGCGCCGGGATCGCCACGGTCGCCGCCGCCAGGGACGTCGTGGGCAACGGGCCCGAGGCCGACAAGGCGCTGACCGCGTTCGTCCGCTGGGCGCAGGCGGGCTCGGCGCCCGACTACCGCTCGATGCTGGCCGCCGTGGACGACCGCACCTTCTGGCAGCGGCCGGTGGTCATCGTGCCCGAGCAGTCGGTGTGGACGCACAACCAGCAGCCCTCGGCCGACCCGGTCGTCGCGCTGCGCCCGCGTGAGGGCACGATCAATCTCGACTATCCGTACGTCGTCACCGCCACCGACCCCACGGTCGCCGAAGCCTCGACGCTCTTCGCCGACTGGCTACGCGGCCCCGAGGCCCAGGATCTGGTACGGCGGGCCGGCTTCCACTCGGGCGACGGCGCGCAGGGCCCGATCTCGCCGGGGCCGGAGATCCCGACGGGTGCCCCGAAGACCCGGCCCTCGGTGTCGCCCGAGGACATCGACGAGGCACTGCAGGCGTGGAGCAGGCTGGCACCGCCGACGAACATCCTGGTGCTGGCCGACACCTCCAAGCACATGGCCGAGAAGCTGAAGGACACCACCCGGCTGGGCGTCTCGCTGGCCGCGGCCAAGATCGGGCTGCGGCTCTTCCCCGACACCACGTACATGGGGCTGTGGGAGTTCGCCGTCGGGCTCGGTCAGGCCAAGGGCTACCAGCAGCGCGTCAGCCTGGGGCCGATCAACCGTCCCGAGAGCGGCCAGCTGGTCCGCAGGAGCGTACTCGACCAGCTCACCACCACGATCACCGCGCATCCCGATCATGACAGCTCGCTCTACGACGCGATACTCGGCGGCTTCCACGAGGTCGCGGGCAAGTATCGCGCGGAGATGAACAACACGCTCCTGGTGATCACCGCGGGCAAGGACGACGGCCGCGGCATCAAGCTGCCGCAGCTGATCAGCAAGCTCCGCGAGGAGTGGGACCCGAACAAGCCCATCCAGATCGTCATCATCGCCTTCGGCAACGCGGACCGGGCGAGCCTGTCCGACATCACGTCCGTCACGAACGGCTCCCTGCACATCGCCCAGCAGCCGGACGAGATCATCGACGTCTTCCTCGCCGCGCTCGCCCGCCGCCTGTGCCACCCCACCTGCAAGCCGACGACGTATTAAGGAAGACACGTGATGAGGGGGTGCCGGGAAGCCCCGGCACCCCCTCGCTCGCTCACGAGCTCCGCGGGTTAGACGCGCTGCCATAGCGCCGGTACGTTCGGCGGCTCCCATCCGGGGAGTGCGGTGTGCGCCTGGATGCACTTGTACGACAGCCCGGCGTACGTGACCTGCGCGCCCACCGCGTACGCGACATTCGGCGCCCAGGTGCCACCCGGCGTCACTGTCGGGGTCGGCGTGGGCGTCGGGGTGGGGGTGGGGGTCGGTGTGGGCGTGGGGGTCGGGTTCCCGCCGCCTCCGCCGAACCTCAGGTCGACGCAGGAGTAGAAGGCGTTGGAGGTGTCGGCGATGTTCCAGATCGCCAGGACCTTCTGCCGGCCGCTGTAGCCGGCGAAGTTCACGGTGTGGGTGACCGTCGCCGGTGGCTGGGCTCCTCCGTCGTTGAACGAGGCGACCCGGGTGTTGCCGATGAAGTACTCCCAGGTGCTGGTGGAGTGCCTGGCGGTGAGTGTCCACCTGAAGGTCACCGAGTTGCCGACCGAGGTGACCGGCCAGGGCTTGGACTCGTCGCTGAGCTGGGCGAAGCGGGCGTTGTTGCCGTGGCAGTTACGCAGCCCCTTCGGCCCTTCCACGCTCTGCGGCTCGTAGATGATGTCGCCGCAGTTGGGCACCTGACCCTGCGCGCAGAACGCCTGACGGCTGGGCGGGGAGTTGATGTAGCCGTGCGCCAGGGCCGGCTCGGCGACGTAGACCATGGCGGCGATCGAGACCACCGCCACGGTGAGTAATGTGAGCATCCTTCTCATGGAGTGCTCCTTTACATGGGGGGATGCTCCGAATGTAAAGGAAACCTTATTAACGGTAAATGGGCCCTTGACTGCTTTTGACTGGCTGTCAGCGCGTCAGGATGAAGTCCTGCGGATCGCGGGGCGGGCGGTCCCGGGGCGGGGCCGCCGCGTGGCCCACCGCGACGCAGCCCATCGGGTCCCACGACTCCGGCAGGTCGAGCACCTCGCGCACCACCGGACGGCAGAACATCGTGGACGACACCCACGCCGAGCCGAGTCCCTCGACGGCCAGCTGGATGAGGAAGTTCTCGACGCCGGCGCCCGTCGCCACGATGAACATCTCGCGCTCGGAGGCGTTGCGCCGCTCGTCACGGTAGGTGTGGGAGCCCTCCATCACCAGGCACGGCACGACCAGGTAGGGGGCGTTGCGCAGCACGTCGCCGCGCCTGACCCGCTTGGTGATCGACTCCTCGGTGAACCCGTCGGCCCGCAGGTCGGCGATCCAGGCATCACGCATGGCGTCGAGCAGTTTCACCTTCGTCTGCGCCGACTCGACCAGCACGAACCGCCACGGGGTCGTGTGGTGCGGCGCCGGCGCGGCGATGCCCGCCGCCACCGCCCGGCGTACGGCATAGGAGTCGACGGGCTCGGTGGAGAACTCCCTGATCGTACGGCGGGCGAACACCACGTCACGCGAGCCGTAGCGGAACATGTCCTCGTCGGCCGGCCGGACCAGCGCCCGGACGCCCGGCCCGTCCTCCTCGGTCACCAGGTGGGACAGGCCGCGCACGACGGCCACGGGCACGCCCGCGAGCTTGCCCTTGACCAGCTCGGCGGCTGCGGCGATCTCGTCGATCAGGGCGGTCACGGTGGCGTTGAGCGGGTTGCCGTGGGTGTCGGTGCCGCCGCGCAGGTCTTCGAGCGGGGTCACGCCGGCGGCGCCGATCGCCACGTCGGTCAGACCATGGCGCCATGGGCGGCCGAACGTGTCAGAGATGATCACGCCCACTCGCGCGCGGGCCGCCAGGGCCGCGCGGACGCGCTGGGCGGAGGCGTCGGAGTCCTCGGGGAGCAGCAGGACCGTGCCGGGGGCGGTGTTGGAGGCGTCGACCCCGGCGGCGGCCATGACGAAGCCGTGGCGGGTCTGTGAGATGACGGTGTCGCCGCGCCTGGCCACCACGCGCTCGGTCTCTTCGGCGATGGCGGCCTGACGATCGGGGGCCTGGCGGATCCGGCCCTCGGCCTTGCTCACGATCTTGGAGGTGATGACGAGGATGTCGCCGTCGCGCAGGTCGGCGTCGCCGAGCAGGGCCGCGATGTCGTCGCCGGGCCGCACCTCACCGATGCCCGGGACCCCGAACACCTCGACACGACCGGCCAGACCGCCGACCGGACTGACCGGACTCGCTGCGTCGGCGTGCTCGGCCGAGGCGGGGGGCTCGGTCGGGATGGAGGCCTCGGCCGGGATGGCGGGCTCCGCCGGACTCGTGGGCTCGATCGGACTCGTTGGGGTCATCGGGCGAGCTCCAGGGCCAGGTCGAGGGTGGCGCGGGCGATGTCGGCCGCCGCCTCGGCGTCGTGCATGATCAGCGGTCGTGACTCCACCCTGACCCCGTCGAGAGCGACGCCGGAATCCTCCTCGGCGACCAGCCAGCCGTCGATCAGCTCCGCGCCGTAGAGGTCCAGCACCGCCTGGGCGCTGGTCTCGACGCCGATCGCGGTCAGGCAGGCGTCGGCCATGCCGCGCACCGGCGCCCCGCCGATGATGGGGGAGACGCCCACTACGGTCTTGGCCAGCAGCGCCTCGCGGATGCCCGGCACCTGAAGGATCGTGCCGATGCTCACCACCGGGTTGGACGGCGGCAGGATCACCACGTCGGCCTCCGCGATGGCCTCCAGCACGCCAGGCGCCGGTTTGGCGGTCTCGACCCCGACCAGCGCGATCGACTCGGCGGGGATGGCGGCGCGCAGGCGTACCCACCACTCCTGGAAGTGGATCGCCCGCCGCCCGCGCTCGTCGGAGACGACGACGTGCGTCTCGCAGCGGTCGTCGCTCATCGGCAGCAGGCGCACGCCCGGCTGCCAGCGCGCGCACAGCGCCTCGGTGATCTGGGAGAGCGGGTAGCCGGCCTCCAGCATCTGCGACCGGACGATGTGCGTGGCGAAGTCGCGGTCGCCCAGCCCGAACCACTGCGGCTCGACCCCGTAGGCCGCCAGCTCCTCCTTGACGGCATGGGACTCCTTGGCGCGACCCCAGCCCTGCTCCTCGTCGATGCCGCCGCCCAGGGTGTACATGACAGTGTCGAGGTCAGGGCAGACCCGCAGGCCGAACAGGGTGATGTCGTCGCCCGTGTTGCCGATGACGGTGATCTGGGCGTCGGGGGCCGTCGCCCGCAGGCCACGCAGGAAGCGGGCGCCGCCGATGCCGCCGGCGAGGGACACGATGTGCATGCGGACCAGTCTCGCACCGGCCACCGACACACCTGTCTCGGGAGGCGGCTTTACAACGCTTCGGTCTCCGAAAAACCCAGCAAACCATGCTTTATGTGGACGTCTAGCGCGTAAGAGGTTGCTCGGACATCCGCCGCCAAAGTCATCGATGTGGCAAACTCCCTTCGGGCCAAAGGGTCCGATGGGGGTACTTGTGAGCAAACTTGACGTCGCCCGGCTGAGGGAGCCGGCCGCCTGGCTCATGCTCGCCGGCGGCGGACTGAACATCCTCGTGTCCATCGGCAAGGTCCTGGTCAGCTCTTCGGGCTCCGTGGTCGCCGACCTCTCCTTCGCGGACCGTGCCTTCAGCAACTTCGGGAACTTCACCAGCCCCGTCACCACGGCGCTGCTCCTCGGCTCGGTGGTGCTGCTCACCAAGGTCGGCGCGCCGTCGTCCCAGGCCAAGCCGGTCGCGTTCGGCGCGGCGGCCATGCTCGGCATCGCCACCCTGTTCGGCGCGATCACGCTGATCCTCGGGCTCTTCGCGGGCAGTGGCGCGCGGTTGACGGCGGAGTTCGTGATCAGGGGCGTGCCGGTGCTCGCGCTGACGGCCATCGCGCTGGTCTACTTGCTCCCACAGGTCCTGCCCGACCGCCCAGCCGTCCAGCCCCAGCAGGGGTACGGCCAGCAGTTCCCCAACGCCCCTTATGGTCAGCAGCCCCCCGGCCAGCAGCAGCCGTACGGCCAGCAACCCCCCAGCTATGGCGGCCAGCCCGAGCAGCCCGGCTACGCCCAGCAGCCTCCGGGCCTTGGCGGCCAGCTTGAGCAACCCGCTTATGGTCAGCAGCCGCCGAGTTACGGTGGCGCGCCCGAGCAGCCCGCCCCTGGCCAGCAGCCACCGAGCTACGGTGAGCAGCCGGGTTATGGACAGCAACCGCCCAGTTACGGCGGTCCGGCGGCGGCGGAGCAGGCCGGTCAGGCCGGGTATGCCCAGCAGCCGCCCAGCTTCGGCGGTCAGCCGGACGGCTTCGGAGCCCCGGCGGAGCAGCCGGGATACGCCCAGCAGCCGCCGAGTCAGGGTGGCCAGCCTGAGCAGCCCGCCTATGGTCAGCAGCCGCCGAGTTACGGTGGCGCGCCCGAGCAGCCCGCTTATGGCCAGCAACCGACCAGTTACGGCGGCCAGCCCGAGCAGTCCCCCTACGCTCCGGAGCCGGCCTCGACCCCCCAGCCGGTCACCGTCGCATTCCCCGCCACGACCGACCGTGACCAGCCAGACCAGGGCTTCCCCACGCCTCAGCCCGGCTTCGGTCAGACGGACCCCAGCTTCTCCACGCCTCAGCCCCAGCCCGGGTTCGGCCAGACGGATCCCAGCTTCCCCACGCCCCAGCCCGGCTTCGGCCAGACGAACCCGAGCTTCCCGACGCCCGACGGCGGTCACCAGCCGAAGCCCGAGTACCAGCCCGCCCCCTACGTCCCCGCGGACAGCCAGCCGAGCGCCTTCTCCCAGCCGTACAACACACCGGCCAACCAGGCGATCACCTACAACACCCCGGACAGCCAGGCGATCCCGTACAACACGCCGGACAACCAGCTGATCCCGTTCAGCACGCCGGAGAGCCCGGCGGCTCCGTACGTCCCCGCGGACAGCAAGCCCAACGCCTACGCCCCTGCGGACAGCCAGGCGAACGCCTACCAGACGGTCGACAGCCAGCCGAACCCGTGGGCGCCCGCCGACCCGGCGCAGAACCAGGCCCAGCCGCAGCCCCTGTTCGGTCAGCAGCCTTTCGGGCACAACGCCTTCGACCAGCCGCAGAACCAGCCGCAGGGCCAGCCCCAGAGCCAGCCGCAGGGCCAGCCCTTCACCGGCTTCTCGGGCCACGAGTACGCCACCCCGGCCGCCTACCAGGAGCCCGACCCGCCAGTGGACCCGCGTTCCCAGCAGCTCCTGGACGCCTACCAGCAGGCCGAGACCTACCAGCACTCGGCGGCCGGCGCCGCCTCCGACCTGCGCGTTCCCGACTACGCGAGCCAGCAGCAGGCCAGGCCCTACGACGACCCCTTCGGGCACCCGCAGCAACAGCAGCCGGGCTATCCGACGCAGCCTCCCGCCCACCAGGTCCCTTACGAGCCGCCCCAGGCCCCGTACGAGCCCCAGCCGGCCCAGTACGAGCCCCAGCCCTACCAGCCGCACCACCAGTCGCAGCCCCAGGCGGCCGGATGGGGCGACCACCCGGCGGAGTCCACCGTCCGGCTCGACCAGTCGATGTTCCGTGGTGACGCGCTGGGCGGCGACGCGCCCCGGCAGGGAGACGACCCGATCGACCCCACGGCCATTTACAGCCCCAACGAGCCACGCAGGTAAGCGACCGTTAAAGCACGGCTAGAGAGAAGGTGGGCCACGGGCGGAAGTCTCTCCCGCCCTGGTACGGTTCGGACCACTGCCAGACGTTGCAACACCCCAGGCCAACGCCATGGAAACAGGGACAAGGCCAGGGTGCGAACATCACATGCCATGCACACCGGGGCGAGATCTGGTCTTTCCCCGGATACCGGCATGCCGCTTGACTCCACGTACGGCACACGCGTGTAATTACAACCATGTTGTTACGCCTTCCTGTGGGTGGGTAGTAAGGAAGGCGTTCCATGGGGGGCTCCATTGCGGGCGGGCGGCAGGGAGGTGTGCAGTGACCGATCTGGTCATCGCACAGGATGAGCTTGACGCTGAAGAACTCGGCTGGCAGGAGCGTGCGCTGTGCGCTCAGACGGATCCGGAGGCGTTCTTCCCGGAGAAGGGCGGCTCCACCCGAGAGGCCAAGAAGGTCTGCCGATCGTGCGAAGTACGTGCGGAGTGCCTTGAGTACGCACTCGAACACGATGAGCGGTTCGGCATCTGGGGTGGGCTGTCCGAGCGGGAGCGCAGAAGGATCAAGCGAGAGGCCGTTTAACGATATAAGGGATATATAGGAGAAGGGGGCACACGGGCTGCCGTGTGACCCCTTCTCGCATGTATGGAGGGCGGGTCGCCGATCACCGAACTGCCGCTGGCACCCGCCCGAACCTGGACCCCGCTCCCGCGGCTGACGGCCACGTCATCCGTCGTGCTTCCCCGATGGGCGTGGCGTCCAGCCAGATCTGCTGGCCGTCGGGAGTGACGGTCATGCCGAACCGGTCGCGGTCGGGCTTGCCCCAGCTCACCCAGCGGAAGTAGGCATCGGTGACCTCCTCCCACAGAGCCCGCCGGCCTACCTGGTAGACCTCGTACTCCTCTGCGTTGGGTCGCCACGCCACGGTCGCCCAGGAGTAGGCCTCGTCGGGGTCGGACACCCATATCCGGTACAGCTCTCCGTCTTCGTCCGGTTCCGCGCTGCCGCTCGAGGTCAGGCCCGTTAGCGACGAGATGGCGAGGTCCGCTCCGGACGGAGCGTAGGCGATCGTGCGGGGGTCCACGCGCGTGGTGGAGCGGTGTTTGTCCTCTGGGCCACGGGCCGGGCGGTCCGCGACGGGACGCTGGGAGCGCATCATCATGTACGAGGCGAAGCCGAGGAAGCGGCCGTACGCGGTGCCGTCCGGGGCGACGATGAGCCGCAGGGCGTGGTTGTCGCCGAACCCGGGGCAGTAGGGCAGCACGATCTCCCCGCCAGGACGGCACTGCTCCACCCACGTGTAGGGCACGGTGCGGATGCCGCAGGTGACGTGAACCCGATCGAACGGCGCCCGCTCCGGGCAGCCGGCCGCGCCGTCGCCGACGATCAGGTGCGGGTGCACGCCGGCCGCGCTCAGGTTCTTGGCGGCCTGCTCCGCCACCACGGGGTCGACGTCGATCGAGGTCACGTTCTCCTCGCCGACGAGATGGGACAGCAGGGCGGCGGTCCAGCCGGTGCCCGTGCCGATCTCCAGCACCCGGCGGCCTGGCACGGTGTCCAGGATCTGGAGCAGGTCGGCGACGGTGCTCGGCGCCGAGGCCGAGGAGGAGTAGCCGCCCACCTTGGCCCTGATGTCGGTGGCCCCGTCGTCGAGCTGGGTGACGATGGAGTGGGGCGAGTAGACCGCGTCCCACCAGGCGTCCGGGTCGGCGTCGCGGTCGATGATGTACGCGCTGTCGGGGGTGGTCGGCACGGGGAGCGCTACCGAAGGGATGAACAGATGGCGGGGCACCGCGCGGATCGCCCCTTTGACGCGTGGCCCGATGTCGTCGAACTCGTCGAGGTGCTCGATCAGGCGTTGAACCCCCTGCGCCAGGTCGTTCACTACTTCTTTCCGTCCTTCGAGTCGGCGCTGTGCGCGCCGTTGGAGGTCTTGTTCTGGTCCTTGTTGGAGCCGGCTTCCCGGCTCGCGGCGGATTTCGGATCGAGGGCCTCGGCCTTCGGGCTGTCGGGCTTCTCGTGCCTGCCCATGGATGCTCTCCTTCACCTCGGTGAACACTCACGGTAATCGTATGGCTACTCTCTGCAACTAGACAAGGGTTGCCAAACCTTAGGCTGCCGCGCGGGGCCAGGCCGGTCAGCGGCGGTCGTCGTAGCCCGGGTCGACGGTCTCGGGTGACAGGCCGAGGAGCGTGGCCACCTGCTCGACCACGGTGTCGTGCACCAGCGCCCCCAGCGTGTCGCGGTCACGGGCGCGAGCCTCCAGCGGCCGCCGGTAGATGACCACGGCGGCCGGGTCCTGACCGCGCGCGACGTCGGCGCGGCCGAACGGGATCGGCTCCGAGCCGAGCCGGGGCCCGTCGCCGAGCTCGCTCAGCGGCGGCACCTCCTCGACCGCGAACTCCACCGCCGCCAGCTGCTTGCCCCACTGCGGCCGGAGCCGGTCGACGGCGTCGAGCACGAGGTCGTCGAACCGCTCGCTGCGTGATCTGGCGATCGGCACGTGGGAGGGAGCGAGGGGGCCGCGCATGCCGCGACCGTGCCGGTCACGCCGTCTGGGGCCACGCCGTTGGTTCACACGGCAAGTGTACGGGGAGGCGGCTTCGGGGCAGTTGGGGAGAAAGCCTGCGACAGGTGTCCGAATTGTGGCGACACGCTCGTTAAGAGCGCCCAGATAGTGGCGCCTCGCACTCTTACCAGATACGGTCCCTCCGTGAGCCCCGTCCGCCGCTGTTCCCGCACCGCCTGCAGTCAGCCTGCAGTCTTCACGCTCACGTACGTATACGCCGACTCGACCGCTGTTCTCGGCCCTCTGGCGACGTACGCCGAGCCACACTGTTACGACCTGTGCGCCGAACACGCCGAGCGGCTGACCGCTCCCCGCGGCTGGGAAGTGGTGCGGCTGCCCACGGACGGCACGTCGCCCAGCTCCGACGACCTCGAGGCGCTGGCCAACGCCGTCAGGGAGGCCGCCAGGCCCGCGCCGTCCGGTGGCGGCGAGCCGGTCGGCCAAGGGGTCGAGGTCGGGCGGAGGGGGCACCTGCGCGTTCTTCGGTCCGCCCAGCAACATCGCGACCGGTAGGCTCGGTCGTACACGTGACGACCTAGGGGCGGAGCTGGAGAGTGGGCGACCTCGCCAAGATCTTCAAGGCGTACGACGTTCGCGGCGTGGTGCCTGACGAGCTGGACGAGCCGACCGCCGAGGCCGTGGGGGCGGCCTTCGTCGAGGTGACAGGGGCGCGATCGGTCGTGGTCGCGCATGACATGCGGGAGTCATCCGGGCCGCTGTCCGCGGCGTTCGTGCGCGGGGCGCGCTCGCGCGGCGCCGACGTGGTGCACGCCGGGCTGGGCTCCACCGATCTGCTCTACTACGCCAGCGGCAGCCTGGGGCTGCCCGGCGTGATGTTCACCGCCAGCCACAACCCGGCGCGATACAACGGCATGAAGATGTGCCGCGCGGGCGCGGTGCCGATCGGCGGCGACAGCGGCCTCACCGAGATCCGCGACCGCGCGGCCGAACTACTCGGCGGCGGCCTCAGCGCGGCCGAGTCGCCTGGCAGCACCGCCGAGCCGGCCGGGTCGCTGATCGGGAAGGACCTGCTCCAGGGCTACGCCGACCACCTGCGCAAGCTGGTCGACCTGTCGAGCGTCCGGCCGCTGAAGGTCGTCGCCGACGCGGGCAACGGCATGGGCGGTCACACCGTTCCGGCCGTCTTCGAGGGCCTGCCGATCGAGCTGATCCCGCTCTACTTCGAGCTCGACGGCTCCTTCCCCAACCACGAGGCCAACCCGCTGGAGCCGGCCAACCTGCGCGATCTGCAGCGAGCCGTTCGCGAGACGGGCGCCGACCTCGGGCTGGCCTTCGACGGCGACGCCGACCGGTGCTGGGTGATCGACGAGCGCGGCGAGTCGGTCTCGCCGTCCGCCGTCACGGCGCTGGTGGCCGTACGCGAGCTGGGCAAATACCCGGGCGCGACGATCATCCACAACCTGATCACGTCGGCGGGGGTGCCGGAGATCGTCCGCGAGCACGGCGGCGAGCCGGTGCGCACCCGCGTCGGGCACTCCTTCATCAAGGCCGAGATGGCCCGCACGGGCGCGGTCTTCGGCGGCGAGCACTCCGCCCACTACTACTTCCGCGATTTCTGGTTCGCCGACTCCGGCATGCTCGCGGCGATGCACGTGCTGGCCGCGCTCGGCGAGCAGGACCGCCCGCTGTCGGAGCTGATCGGCGCCTACGCGCGCTACCACGCCTCGGGCGAGATCAACAGCACGGTCGCCGACCAGGAAGCGGCCCTCCAGTCCGTACGAGGGGCGTTCGGCTCCAGGGGCACCGTCGACGAGCTCGACGGGCTCACCGTGACCGGCGCCGACTGGTGGTTCAACCTGCGCGCCTCCAACACCGAGCCGCTGCTGCGGCTCAACGCCGAGGCGGCTGACGAGAGCAAGATGACGGCGATACGGGACGAGGTCCTCGCCATGGTTAGAGGGGTGTCAGTGTGAAGATCGACGACTGGCTGCTGGAGATTCTGGCCTGCCCGGCGTGCAAGTCACCGCTGCGCGCGGAGAGCGAGACCGAGGAGCTGGTCTGCACGGGATGTGGCCTGATCTACCCGGTCAGGGATGACATTCCCGTCCTGCTCGTCGACGAGGCCAGGAAGCCGTGACCTGGGAGCCCGAGCGGCTCGATGACCAGCACCATCTCACTGAGGGCGATCCGGGCGGCATGCTGGTGGCGGTGGCGGCCTCGGCCGCCCAGGTCCGCATCGCCTACCGGGCCGCGGTCGAGGCGGGCGTCGACCGGCTGACCTCTCGGGTGCGTCCGCGCGCGGTCGTGGTCGTGGGCATGGGCGGCTCCGCGATCGCGGGCGACGTCCTGGCCGCGGTCTGCGGCAACGGCGCCCCGATGCCCATCGTGACCCTGCGCTCCCACCAGCTGCCCGGCTGGGTGGGCGCGACCGATCTGGTCATCGCGGTGTCGTGCTCGGGGCGTACTGAGGAGACGCAGTCGGCGGCCATGGAGGCCGTGCGGCGGGGTTGCTCGCTGATCGCGATCGGCAGCGCGGACTCGCCCCTGGAGGCGATCGCCAGGCAGGCGTCGGCCGTCTACGTGCCGGTGCAGGCGACTGGGCAGGCCCGCGCCAACCTCTGGCTGCTGACGATCCCGCTGATCGTGTCCGCCGCCTCGCTCGGCCTGGTCAAGGCCGACGAGGAGCTCTACGAGCGGGTGGCCGGGACACTGGAGGACATCGCGCACCGGTGCCGGCCGTCCAGCGAGTCGTTCGTCAACCCGGGCAAGACGCTGGCCATGGAGCTGGCCGAGAGCGTGCCGATGATCTGGGGCTCGTCCTCCGTCACCGCGGTCGCCGGCTACCGGCTGGCCTGCCAGCTCAACACCAACGCCAAATACCCGGCGATCTTCGGCGAGCTGCCCGAGGCCGGCCACAACCAGGTGGCCGCCTTCGACGGGCCGATGGCCGCGCGCGACATCTTCGCCGACGCCGCCGGCCGCACGCTCAGGCTGGTGATGCTGCGCGACGTCGAGGAGGACCCACGGGTGTCGCGGCGCCGCGAGACGACCGTACGCCTGGCGAACGATCGCGGCGTGCCCGTCACCGAGCTGTCCGCCGAAGGCACGCACCCGCTGGAGCGGATCGCCTCGCTGATCGGCCTGTGCGACTACGCGACCACCTATCTGGCTCTCGGATATGGCGTCGATCCGACCCCTGTGCCGGCGATCACGGAGCTTAAGGCCAGAATTTCGCAATAGGATCCCTTTTCGGGCCTTTAACGACATGATCATGATGAGTGGAGTTTTCCGGTGAGCGCGAGTGGCGGTAGCAAAGCGATCATTGCGGCGTTGACCGCCAACCTGGCGATCGCCGTGTCGAAGTTCGTGGCCGCGTTCTTCACCGGGTCGTCCTCGATGCTCGCCGAAGGCATCCACTCCGTCGCCGACTCGGGCAACCAGCTGCTGTTGCTGCTCGGCGGCAAGCGGGCGCAGCGGGAGCGGGACAAGGCGCATCCTTTCGGATATGGGCGCGAGCGCTATTTCTACGCGTTCGTGGTGGCCGTGGTGCTGTTCACGATCGGTGCGGCGTTCTCGCTCTATGAGGGTGTCAGCAAGATCGTGAGTCCGCATGATGTGGAGTCGCCGATCTGGGCGTTCGCGGTGCTGATCTTCGCGATCATCGCGGAGGGTTTCTCCTTCCGTACGGCGATCAGGGAGTCCAACCCGCTGCGCGGCAGTCAGTCGTGGGTGACGTTCATCCGGCGGTCCAAGTCGCCCGAGCTGCCGGTCATCCTGCTGGAGGACCTCGGCGCGCTGCTCGGCCTGATCTTCGCGCTGTTCGGCGTGGCGATGGCGGTCATCACGGGTGACGGCGTGTGGGACGGGATCGGCACGCTGATGATCGGCGTGCTGCTGGCCGTGATCGCGGTCGTGCTGGCCATCGAGACCAAGTCGCTGCTGGTCGGTGAGGGGGCCTCGTCGGAGATGGAGGCCCAGATCCGGACCGCGCTGGAGGGTACGCCGGCGGTCGACCGGGTGATCCACATGCGCACGATGCACCTCGGGCCGGAGGAACTGCTGGTGGCGGCCAAGATCGCGGTTTCGCACGACGACTCGGCCTCCGAGGTCGCCAGGGGCATCGACGAGGCCGAGCGGCGGATCCGTGAGGCCGTACCGATCGCCCGGGTCATCTACCTGGAGCCGGACCTCGACCGCTCGCACACCCCGACCGCCTGACGGGGTTGTCCCACACTCTCTCGCCCGACGCCGACCGGCGCTGACGGGCCTGTCCCCGCCTTCTCCCGCTTGGCCGCCGCCCGCCCTTACGGGCCTGTCCCCGCGCTCTCCCGCCTGGCCGCTGCCCGCCCTGACGGGCCTCTCCCGTGCTCGTCGGCCCCGAAGGTCGCCAGGGGCGCGCGTGCGCGGCTATGAGGCGAGTGGGGCCGCGTTGCGTCTGATGAGGCGGGTGGCGCGGCGCCAGCCGCGGCTGGGCAGGCCCAGCGTGATGAACGCCTCGGCCTGCAACGCCGACACCCCGATCCGCGGCAGATCCCGGGCGTTGGGGTAGACCACGAACCGCGGCTCCCAGATCGGCCGGAACTTGGCGTTGAACCGGTACAGCGACTCGATCTGGAACCAGTGCGACAGGAACACCAGCAGGCCGCGCCACGCCCGCAGCACCGGCCCGGCGCCGAGCCGCTCGCCCCTGGCCAGTGCCGCCCGGAACATCGCGAAGTTCAGCGAGACCTGCTTGATCGCCATCTCGGGCGAGGCCTGGAGGGTCTTGACGATCAGCAGCTCGTTCAGTCCGGGATCGGCGTCGCGGTCCCTGCGCATCAGGTCGAGGGAGATGCCGTGCGGCCCCCATGGAACGAAGTGCAGCACGGCTCTGATCTCGCCGTCCTTGTGCGCGGTGGCCACCACGCAGTCGGCGTCGGCGGGGTCGCCGAAGCGGCCGAGCGCCATGGAGAAGCCGCGTTCGGTCTCGGTGCCGCGCCAGGAGACGGCGGCCTGCTTGATCCGTTCCTTCTCGTCCCCGGTCAGGTCGGCGACCCGTTGGACGCGGCAGGTGTAGCCCCCGCGCTCGACCCTGTTGGCCATCTGGCGGACGTTGCGCATGGCGCGGCCCTCCAGCGTGAAGTCGGCGACCTCGACCACCGCCTCGTCGCCGAGCTCCAGCGCCGACATCCCGGTCCTGCGGGTCCACACCTCGCCGCCGACCTCGCCGCAGCCGATCACGGCGGGCACCCAGGCGTGCCGTTTGGCCTTGGCCATGAACCCGTCGATCGCGGCCGGCCACGCCTCGCGGTCGCCGATCGGGTCGCCGCTGGCCAGCATGACGCCCGAGACGACCCGGTAGGCGATCGCGGCCTTGCCCGAGGGGGAGAAGAGCACGCTCTTGTCGCGGCGGAGCGCGAAGTAGCCGAGCGAGTCGCGCTGCCCGTGTCTGCCGAGCAGGTCGCGCAGCCGCAGCTCGTCGTCCTCGGTGAGCTCGGAGATCGGGCGTTCGGGGCGCAGCAGCAGGTAGAGGGAGGTGACCGCGGTCAGCGTGCCGAGCGCGATCAGCGAGAGGTAGACCAGGTCCGAGACGCGGTCGTCGGTGTAGGTGACCGGGCCCTCGACGCCCACCAGGCCGTACACGACATGCTGGAACCGGTCCAGCACGCTCGGGTCGCCCACGATGACCCTCGGATGGGCGCTGACCAGCAGGTAGCCGAGGCCGAGGTCGAGGGCGCCGAGACCGAGGAAGTTCCACAGCGCCCGCCAGCGGGTGCGGGGGTCGGACAGTGCGGCGAACTCGTGCTTGTTCAGCAGCAGCACCACGAAGACGACCAGGCTGAGCGTGGCCGTGACCAGGTGACGCAGGTGGACGAGCTCTATGGCCGCGCTCACGGGCAGCAGCACCACCATCGCCCGCCAGGCCCGCGCCTTCCTGCGGCGCAGCCCGTGCGCCAGCATCACCAGCAGGATGCCGACGATCAGGGCCGTCGCCCGCGCGAGCGTGGTGACGATGCCGGGCAGCAGATCGGACCACTGGCCCATCCTTGTGCGACCGAATCCCGGGGCCACGGCCCTGATGATGTCGAGCAGGCCGATCATCAGTGAGGCGTAGCCGGTGACAGTCGGCACCCATGGGCGCGCGAGCCTCTTCACAGCTCCATATTAGATTCGAGGCTCTATAACGGCCGTGTTAGCTCGCCGGTGGTGATCAGGTGATTCCGGTCCGAGACCGGGCCAATCGGCGATCAGGTCGAAGAGCCGAACCGGGGTCACCGCCGACAGACTTGCCGCAGGGGCTTAACCCGATGCTTACGCCGCGCGGAGTATGCCTATCGTGGAGGGCGATATGGGACTGACCTCGGTGAAACTTCAATTTCTCGTGCTGGTGCTCGCGGTAGGGGCGCTGGTCGCGACCGTGTGGCTGTGGCCCCGGCTGAGCGGGCGCGGCTGGCCGGCCGTGCTGGGCAGGGTGGGTGTGCTCGCGGGGAACCAGCTGCTCACGCTGGTGGCGCTCGCCTTAATCGGGAACTCGTACTTCGGCTTCTACGGCTCGTGGGACGACGTGCTCGGCACCGACACGGGATCGGCGCCCATCACGGTCGCGGGCGTCGGGGCGGGCATCAAGGTGCTGTCCCAGCGGGCCGTACGGGGCGGGCGGATCGAGCAGGTGATGATGCCGGGGCCGACTACGCACCTCAGCGAGGAGGCGTACATCTTCCTGCCCTCGGCCTACTTCACCGACAAGCAGGCGCGCTTCCCCGCGATCCTGTCGCTGACCGGCTACCCGGGCGACCCGCGCAACCTCATGACCCGGCTCGACCTGCCGGGGCGGATGGCGAGCGCGATCGCCAAGCACCAGGTCAAGCCGACGATCCTGGTGATGATGCGGCCGAGCGTGGTGCTGCCGCGCGACACCGAGTGCGTCGACGTGCCGAACGGGCCGCAGGTGCAGGCGTACTTCGCCACCGACGTGCGGCGGGACATGATCGCCTCGTACCGGGTGGGGAGCGGGCGGGACTACTGGGGCATATTGGGTGGTTCGACCGGCGGCTACTGCGCGCTGAAGCTCACGATGACCCATCCGGACGCGTTCTCGGCGGCCGTGTCGCTCTCGGGCTACTACAAGACGATCATCGACGGCACCACCGGTGACCTGTTCGGCGGGGACAAGGCGGTCGAACAGCGCAATGACCTCATGTGGCGGCTGTCCAACCTGCCCGCGCCGCCGGTCACCGTGCTGGTCACCAGCAGCAAGAAGGGCGAGAGCGACTATCGGTCGACGCAGCAGTTCCTGGCCGCGGTGAAGCCGCCGATGCAGGCGTCGTCGCTGATCCTGCCCAGCGGCGGGCACAACTTCAACACCTGGAACAGGGAGCTGCCGCAGGCCCTGCCGTGGCTCGCCCAGCAGCTCCACGCCCCTGCCTCCGCCGCGTAGCGGCCCTTACTCGTTCTTACTCGTGGCCGGTTATGCAGGACGTGCCCGCGTCCGACTGGTCGAACAGGCAGCGGCCGTCCTTGTCCAGCGTGATCACTTTCTTGACCGACTTGAACTGCTTCAACGTGGCGGCGATCGTGTGCAGGGCGCGCGCGTCGCCGCCCACCCCGCTGCCCCACACCGTCCGGCAGAAGCGCAGCGTGGCCTTGCCGTCCTTGATCTTCAGCTTGAAGTCGGCGCCGCAGTCGGACGGCCCGCGCAGCCGTCCGGTCAGCTCGGAGCGCAGACCCTTCGCGCGCTCCCCCTTGGTCGGGCCCGCGATCAGTTGCTCGATCGCGAACTTGGCGACGCCGCGATCGGGCGCCTTCCTGGTCACCGCGACCACCTTGCCGGGAATGCCGTCTCCCTTGGAGAAGTAGACCTTGACCTCGCCGGTCAGCTGCGCCGGGGAGAGGGCGAGCACGGTGGCCACCAGCAGTTCCATCATGACCGTTTGGACGCGTGGCCGGGGGCGGAGGTTCGCAGGAGGCGCAACGCCTTCTCCTGCTCGAAGTCCAGGGCGCGGCGCGGCGCCTGGATGCGCCCGATTCGCACCCCGAGATCGCGTACGGCGCCCGCCACGGCGGGCTCGCTGAGCACCCGCAACGCGAACGCCAGCTCGGCGGGGGAGATGTCGAACCGCTTCTCCAGCTCGATCCCCTGAGCCACGGCCGCGAGCTCGTCCGCGCCGAACCGCCGATGCGCACCCTGCTCCCGGACCGGCGGCAGAAGGCCAAGAGCCTCCCGGTATCGGAGCATTCGCGGGGACATGCCGAGCCGCCTGGCCGCTTCAGTGATGCGCATCCTTACATTCTTACGTCAGCTTTCGGGTGCTAGAGATGCGACCTTGCTCGAACGGCACCTAAACTCATCGCGACAACTCCGTGATGCGAGGGGAAAACCCGATGGACTTCAAGGTCGCCGACCTTTCACTTGCCGACTTCGGCCGCAAGGAGATCCGGCTCGCCGAGCACGAGATGCCCGGCCTCATGGCCATCCGCCGTGAGTACGCAGGTGCGCGACCCCTGTCCGGCGCGCGGATCATGGGCTCCCTGCACATGACGATCCAGACCGCCGTCCTCATCGAGACGCTGGTCGCGCTCGGCGCCGAGGTCCGCTGGGTCAGCTGCAACATCTTCTCCACCCAGGACCACGCCGCCGCCGCGGTCGTCGTCGGCCCCACGGGCACCGTCGAGGACCCCAAGGGCGTCCCGGTCTTCGCCTGGAAGGGCGAGACGCTGGAGGAATACTGGTGGTGCACCGAGCAGGCGCTCACCTGGCCGGGCGGCCAGACCCCCAACATGATCCTCGACGACGGCGGCGACGCCACGCTCCTCGTCCACAAGGGCGCCGAATATGAGAAGGCCGGAGCCGTCCCGTCCGCCACGGACGACGACCCGGAGGAGTGGCACGTCATCATCGACCTGCTCCAGCGCACGGTCGGCGACGACAAGCGGTGGACCGCGATCGCCGAGAGCATCAAGGGCGTGACCGAGGAGACCACGACCGGCGTGCACCGCCTCTACGAGATGCACAAGACCGGCTCGCTGCTCTTCCCGGCGATCAACGTCAACGACTCGGTGACCAAGTCCAAGTTCGACAACAAGTACGGCTGCCGCCACTCGGTGATCGACGGCCTCAACCGCGCCACCGACGTGCTGATCGGCGGCAAGGTGGCCGTGGTCTGCGGCTACGGCGACGTGGGCAAGGGCTGCGCCGACGCGCTGCGCGGCCAGGGTGCCCGCGTCATCGTGACCGAGATCGACCCGATCTGCGCGCTCCAGGCAGCCATGGACGGCTTCCAGGTCACCACGCTGGACGAGGTCGTCGGCCTGGCCGACATCTTCGTCACCGCGACGGGCAACTTCGACATCATCACCGCCGCGCACATGGCGAAGATGAAGCACCAGGCGATCGTCTCCAACATCGGCCACTTCGACAACGAGATCGACATGGCCGGCCTGGCCAAGCTGCCCGGCGTCGAGAAGCGCAACATCAAGCCGCAGGTGGACGAGTGGGTGTTCGCCGACGGCCACTCGATCATCGTCCTGGCCGAGGGCCGGCTGATGAACCTGGGCTGCGCCACCGGGCACCCGAGCTTCGTCATGTCCAACTCGTTCACCAACCAGGTGATCGCGCAGATCGAGCTGTTCGCGAAGACGGACGAATACCCGATCGGCGTCTACGTGCTGCCCAAGCACCTGGACGAGAAGGTCGCCCGCCTGCACCTGGACTCCCTGGGCGTGAAGCTCACCGAGCTGACCAAGGTCCAGGCCGAGTACATCGGCGTCCCCGTCGAGGGCCCGTTCAAGTCCGACCACTATCGTTACTGATTTCTTTTAAGCCCGACCACTGTCGGTGCTGATTTCTTTCTTTACGGCAGAGCACGGTGAGCGCCAACCCCGCACGGGGTTGGCGTCTGTCCAGGGGAACGCTCCTCCGGTGATGCGGGGCTGGGCGCCGTTACGTGCGTCTTCTTGGCCGTCTTCTTCGGGGAAGTGTGAGGTGTTGGGCGTGGATCTTTCTGAGAGTGGGGAGCGGCACATCAGTTGGGCCGCTCGGTCCATGCCGGTTCTGACGGCCGTGGGGGAGCGATTCGCTGCCTTGCGGCCGCTCGACGGCCTGAAGATCGCTGCCTGTCTGCACGTCACCGCTGAGACCGCTGTGCTCATGGGTGCCCTGAAGGCCGGAGGCGCTGAGATCGCTCTTGCCGCCTCCAACCCCCTGTCCACGCAGGATGACGTCGCCCAGGCGTTGCGTGGCTATGGGATCGCCGTTCACGCGCGGGCCGGGGTGGATCGGGCCACCTACTACCGGCACATCCACCAGGCGCTCGATCTGGGGCCGGACCTTGTGCTGGACGACGGGTGCGATCTGGTCAACATCCTGCACACCGAGCGGACCGATCTCCTGGACGGGGTCTCCGGAGGTTGTGAGGAGACCACTACCGGGATCATCCGGTTGCGGCAGATGGCCGCCGAGAGCGCGTTGCGGTTCCCGGTCGTGGCCGTGAACGACACCCGGACCAAGCGGATGTTCGACAACCGCTACGGGACCGGGCAGTCCACGCTCGACGGGATCATGCGGGCCACCAACATGATGCTGGCCGGGCGGACCATCGTGGTGGCCGGGTTCGGCTACTGCGGCCGGGGGGTCGCCGAGCGGGCCAAGGGGCTGGGGGCGCGGGTGCTCGTCACCGAGATCGACGCCGTCAAGGCGCTGGACGCCACCCTCCAGGGATATGAGGTGCGGCCCATGGCGGAGGCCGCCGTGGCCGGGGATCTGTTCATCACCGTCACCGGGAACCGGGACGTCATCCGGGGCGAGCATCTGGCCCTCATGAAGGATGGCGCCATACTCGCCAACGCCGGGCATTTCGACATCGAGATCGACGTGCGGGCCCTGGACGAGCTGGCTGAGGAGGTCCACCATGGGGTGCGGCCCAACACCGACGAGTACGTGCTGGCGGACGGGCGGCGGCTGCTGTTGCTGGCCGAAGGGCGGCTGGTCAACCTGACCGCGGCCGAGGGGCATCCGGCGGCCGTGATGGACATGTCGTTCTCGGCGCAGGCGCTGGCCGTCGCCTGGCTGGCCGAGGAGCGGGCCCGGCTGGTGCCGGGCGTCTATGACGTACCCGAGGAGATCGACCACGAGGTGGCCAGGCTCAAGCTGGCCGCCGCCGGGATCGGGATCGACACGCTCACCGGTGAGCAGGAGGAATATCTGCATTCCTGGCGAGTCGGTTCCTAGACCACATTCATGGCGGTCGGTCTCTGGAACGCATTCCTGGCGAGTCGGCTTCTCCGCACGCCGTTCGAAAACGGACCTTAGAGCAGCTGTCCCATCCGCCGGATCTCCGCCGCCTGGCTGACCGAGATGTCCTCGGCGATCTCCTGGACGCGCAGGTGTGAGCCCTGGGTGATGACCTCGGTCGACATGGTGATCGCGCCCTGGTGGTGAGTGGTCATCAGCTGGACGAACAGCTGGTCGAACGCCGGGCCCTTGGCCGCCTTGAGGCTCTCCATCTGCTCCGGCGTGGCCATGCCCGGCATGCCCTCATGGGCGGCGTGGTGCTCGGGCACCTGCTGGCCCTGGGCCTTCAGCCAGTCCGTCATCATGGCGATCTCCGGGCCCTGCACCTGGTTGATCCGCGACGCCAGGCGCTTCACACCGTCGTTCGCCGACCGCGAGGGGGCCAGCAGGGCCATGTCGAGGGCCTGGCGGTGGTGGATGATCATGTTCTGCATGTAGCGGACGTCGGCCGCGTTGGCCTTCTGGGGTGGTACGGCGGTGGCGGCCTCGCTGGGGCTCAGCGTCCTGGCCTCCTCGCCGGGTCGTCCGGGAGCGATGACCGGCGCCGTCGCGTTGGCGGTCGGGGCGGGCGGGGCCGCGGAGGTGCCCCCCGAGCAGCCGGTGACGAGCAGGATGGCGCAGGTGCCGACGGTTAGTGCGTAGCGCACCTGACCTCCTTGACCGCGGGGAGTCGCGACGTCGCACTATAGACGCCTCTTCGACTTCTAGGAAATAGGGCAAGTCAGCAAATTTCTTGACACAGTGCTTGCTAGGCGAGAGCTGACAGTCCGGGTCAGAATTTTGTCATTTATGTGTGCCTTATGACCCGGAAGGAGCCCGAGGGTGCTGACCCTTCGCAGGACCCTGGTCGCGGCCGGAGCCGCCGTCGCGTTAGGACTGACGGCGCTGCCCGCGTTGGCCGCCGACATCCCGCCGGCAGACACCGTGGTGACCAGCCCGAACGTGACCCACGTGCTGAACATCCCCAAGCCGGCGCCGATCGCCGCCACCATCAACACCGACATCGCCTTCCAGGGTGACTACGCCTACGTGGGCAACTACGGCGGCTTCTCCATCTACGACATCCGGAACCCGAAGAAGGCCACGCCGGTCAGTTCGGTCGTGTGTCCTGGAAGCCAGATGGATGTCACCGTCTACGGCAATCTGCTCTTCACCGCCGTCGACTCCTCGCGCAGCGACGACTCCTGCAACAGCACGGCCCTGTCGGCGGATCACAAGGAGGCTTGGGAGGGCATCCGGATCTTCGACATCAGCGACAAGACCGCGCCCAAGTACATCAAGTCCGTCGAGACGAACTGCGGCTCGCACACGCTGACGCTGGTGCCGGGCAAGGGCTGGGACAAGAAGAAGAACGTCTACATCTACGTGCAGTC
Source organism: Nonomuraea sp. CA-143628 (assembly GCF_050942315.1). Classification (NCBI taxonomy): domain Bacteria; kingdom Bacillati; phylum Actinomycetota; class Actinomycetes; order Streptosporangiales; family Streptosporangiaceae; genus Nonomuraea; species Nonomuraea sp. CA-143628. Next base: position 11,798,421 of record NZ_CP192072.1, on the reverse strand, counting down.
GTACAACCCGAACGCGACGTTCCCCGACTGCCAGCCGCCGCACGACAAGATCTCGATCGTCAAGGTACCGCTGAAGAACCCGACCGCGGCGGCCGTCGCGTCCACTCCGGTCGTCTTCCCCGACGGTGGCAACGAGACCCAGCCGGGGCTGCTCATCCCGACCAGCGGCTGCCACGACATCACCGTGTACGCGGAGAAGGACATCGCGGCGGGCGCCTGCATGGGTGACGGCGTGCTGTTCGACATCTCCGACCGGCTGAACCCGAAGGTCACGGCCAGGACCACCGACCCGAACTTCGCCTTCTGGCACTCGGCGACGTTCAGCAACGACGCCAGGAAGGTCGTCTTCACCGACGAGCTCGGCGGTGGCGGCGCGGCCACCTGCAACGAGGCGACCGGGCCGAACCGGGGCGCGGACGCGATCTATGACATCTCGCATGGCAAGCTCGTCTTCAAGAGCTACTTCAAGATCCCGCGCTACCAGGCCGACAGCGAGAACTGCGTGGCCCACAACGGCTCGCTGATCCCGGTCAAGGGCAAGGACATCATGGTCCAGGCGTGGTACATGGGCGGGGTCTCGATCTGGGACTTCACCAACTCGGCCGCGCCGAGGGAGATCGGCTACTTCGAGCGTGGCCCCCGCGCCGACAACAGCGGCGGTGGCGTGTGGTCGGCGTACTACTACAACGGCTACATCTACGCCGCCGACTTCAACGAAGGCCTGGACGTCATCAAGATCAATGACCGGCTCACCGACGGCGCCTCCAGGGTGCACGCCAACCAGCTGAACGTTCAGACCCAGCAGTCCTACCGCGAGTGGGGCTGGGGCTACGACGACTGATCCCGCCATCTGGCGCTGAATCCGGCCACGTGGCACTGATTCGGCGACCCGGTACGGCGGAGCCCACCCGGCTCCGCCGTACCGGAGCAGGTCCTGAGACCTCCGTTGTACCGGCGGACGTCTCAGGACCTCCGCTTTGCGGGCGGAGAGTCGCGGGACTTCCGCTTTGTGGGCGGAGGATCGCGGGACTTCCGCTTTGCCGGTGGAGGTCTTGGGACTTCCGCCAGGGGTGTCAGGACTTCCGGCAGAGGCTGATGGCGTCCGCGACGGCCGCCACGTCGGACCGGTCGTTGTAGTAGTGGAACGACATGCGCAGCAGGTCGCCGCGCGGCGCGGTCACGATGCGCCGCGCGGCCAGCCGGGCGGCCAGCCCCTGGGGGTCGTCGTCCGCTATCGCCACCTGCGGCCCGCGCGCGCCGGCCGGGCTCGCCACCCGCTCGCCCGCCGCCGCCAGCCGCTCGGCCAGCTCCTCGACCAGCGCCGACACATGATCCTGTACGGCCCGCGGGTCCACCCGCTCGATGAGATCGAACCCGGCGTTGGCCGCGTAGGCCGACGGCACGGGCGGTGTGCCGGTCTCGAAGCGCCGCGCGTCCCCGGGGAAGTCCAGTAGCCGGGTGTCGAACGCGAACGGGTTCACCCGGCCGAACCAGCCCGTGAGCTCCGGGTCGCGCTGATGCTCCAGGCCGTCGCGCACGTAGAGGAACGCGATGCCGGGCAGGCCGAGCAGGTACTTCAGTGAGCCTGAGGTCAGATAGTCGCAGCCGAGCGCGCGCACGTCGATCGGGGTGACCCCGGTGGCCTGGTAGGCATCCACGAACACCCGTGCCCCCTGCTCGTGCGCCAGCCGTACGACGTCCTCGGTGGGCAGGCGGGCGCCGTTGCGGTAGGTGATCAGCGGGACCGACACCAGGTTGACGCGTTCGTCCACCACCCGCGCGTACGCTCCGGCCTCGACGTACTCGCCCGTGTCCGCGGCCACCCGCACCTGGGCGCCGCGTCCGCCCTGGGCCAGCCAGACGTGCGCGATCGACGGGAACTCCAGGTCGTTGGTCACGATGCCGGGGCGGCTCGACCAGTCGAGTGACGAGGCGACCTGGAAGGCGGCCTCCGACGCGCACGAGAGCACCGCGATCTCGCCGGGGGAGGCCCCGATGAGCCGGGCGAACCGCTCGCGGGCCCACTCGACCTCGGCCATCCACACGTCCCAGGGAGCGCCCTTGTTCCGCAGCGAGTAGCCGATCTCCTGCAGCGAGTACGCCAGCCGGGCGGACAGGGCGCCCTGGCTGCAGGTCGCCAGATGCACGGTGTCGGCCAGCGACGGAAACTCCGCCCGGAATTGGGCGGCGTTCAACATATGTAACATTCCGGGCCGCCTATCAGCCGCTTTCCTTTGAATTCAATAAACCTTCAATCACGCTACATCGATAGGATCGCCGGATGATTGGCACCAGAATTCGTGAGCTCCGGTCCGAACGAAATCTCACCGTGGCGCAGCTCGCGACTGCGTCGGGGGTGCCGAGCGCGTTGCTCAGCCAGGTCGAGCGCAATCGGGACGACCCCAGTCTGGAGACCCTGCGAAAGATCGCCAAGGCGTTGGAGCTGCCGCTGTTCAGCCTGTTCCAGGAGTCGGATCCGGCCCTGGTGGCGGTGATCCGCGCCGACGCCCGGGTGGGGGTCGAGTCGCCGTCCGAGGGGATCACCTACACGCGCGTGTCGCCGGGTCGCGGACTGCTGGAGGTTCTGGAGGGGCACCTGCTGCCCGGTGGCTCGTCGGCCGGCGAGCCGTGGTCGCACCCGTCGGAGGAGTGCGTGCTGGTGCTGCGGGGGCGGCTCGTCGTCGAGGTCTCGGGCATCACCCATGAACTCGAGGCGGGCGACAGCTGCTATTTCGACTCCTCGCTGCCGCACCGCTACCTGAACACGGGCACCGAACCCACCGACTTCATCATTGCCGCGACGCCCCCTAGTTACTGATTTTTCCTGTCATAGTGATGCGGCTAGTGCCAACCCAACTCAGGAGGTCCTTCGTGGTGTCCAGATTCGGCCGCGCCTTGATCGTGGCGGGAGCGGCGTTGCTGGTGCTGCCGGTGCTACCGGCCCAGGCGTCGGACGACGTCAAGGCCAGCGCCAACGTCAAGCTCGTCGCCAACGTCCCGAAACAGGGGCCGTTCAAGGACTCCGAAGCCTACGACACCGACCTGGCCTTCCAGGGTGACTACGCCTACCAGGGCAACTACCACGGCTTCACGATCTACGACATCAAGAACCCGGCCAAGCCGGCGGTCGTCAGCCGCGTCAGCTGCCCCGCCGCCCAGAACGACGTCTCGGTCCAGGGCGACCTGCTCTTCCTGTCGGTGGACGAGTCGATGACCAATGACTCCTGCAAGGCCGAGGCCGAGACGCCCAGCGTGAAGTCGGCGTGGGAGGGCATCCGGATCTTCGACATCAGCGACAAGAAGCGGCCCAAGTACATCAAGTCCATCGAGACCGCCTGCGGGTCGCACACGCACACGCTCGTGCCCGACAAGACGCGGCCGGGCAAGAAGAGCCAGGCCGTCTACCTGTACGTCTCGTCGTACGGGCCCGCCAAGTCGTACCCCGACTGCAAGCCGCCGCACGACCGGATCTCGATCGTCAAGGTGCCGCTCGGCAAGCCCACCTCCGCCAAGGTCGTCGCGCGCCCGGTGCTCTTCCCCGACGGCGGCAACGAGAAGCAGGAGGACCTGCTCGCCCCCACCACCGGTTGTCACGACATCACCGTGTTCCCGGCCAAGGACCTGGCCGCGGGCGCCTGCATGGGCGACGGCGTGCTCATGGACATCTCCGACAGGGAGCGCCCCAAGGTCACGGCCAGGGTCACCGACGAGAACTTCGCGTTCTGGCACTCGGCGACGTTCAACAACACCGGCACCAAGGTCGTCTTCACCGACGAGCTGGGCGGGGGCGTCATGGCCGCCTGCAACGCGACGGTCGGTCCCCAGCGGGGCGCGGACGCGGTCTATGACATCACCGACGGCCAGCTCGGGTTCAAGAGCTACTACAAGATCCCGCGCAACCAGACCGGGGACGAGAACTGCGTGGCGCACAACGGCTCGCTGATCCCGGTCGCGGGCCGCGACATCATGGTCCAGGCGTGGTACCAGGGCGGCGTGTCGATCTGGGACTTCACCGACTCGTCGGCGCCCGCGGAGATCGGCTACTTCGACCGCGGCCCGGTCAAGCCCCAGAACCTCGGCGGCTCCTGGTCGGCCTACTACTACAACGGCCACATCTACAGCAGTGACATCCAGAAGGGCCTGGACGTGCTGACCATCACCGACCAGCGGACCGACCCGGCCGCCACGAAGCGGCTGAAGGTCCTCAACACCCAGACCCAGTACGCCTACTGACCCGCCCGGTTACTGGGGCGGCACGAACCCACCCGGAGTCGCCTGCGGCGGCGACTCCGGCGCACTCGGCGCCGGCGGTTGGTAAGGCTGAGCGGCCTGAGGCTGGTAGGGCTGGGCGGGCGGCGTCGTCGGCTGATAGGGCGCTTGATACCCCGGCTGAGGCGCCTGGTACGCCCCCGGCTGCGCAAAGGGCCCCGGTTGCGCGAAGGGCCCCGGTTGGGGGAAAGGTCCAGGTTGGGCGGGGGGCGCCATGCCGTTGCGCTGGGCCAGCCGTACCTGGTCGCGCCTGCGGCGCTCGGCCAGGACGGCGCTCAGGTACGCGTGCGGCGGCACCCCGGACGGCGCGGCGGGCGAGACGTACGCCGCCACCTGCGCCGCGATGCGCGTCCCCAGCTCATGCTGGATCTGCGGCGACAAGCCGTGCCAGCGGATGAGATATTGCCTGGCGGCCGTCGCCACCTCCGCGGGCAGCTGGGAGAGCTCCAGCCCCGCGGCCCAGGCGGCCAGCGGCGGCGGCATCATGATCAGCTGCCCGGCGGACCGCCCGCTTTCGGAGAGCGTGACCATGCCGGCGAGGGTCGTGAACCGCCCATCGCGCTCCGAGATCACGATCGTGCCCGCGAAGATGTCTCCCAGCCGCTTGCCCCGCTGGGAGACCAGCGAGGAGATCAACGCCGGCGCCCCGGAGAACATCCAGAACTCCACCAGCCCGGCCAGCCCGCGGAACAGCGCCTGCCTGAACCGTTCGGGGCTCCCGTCGTCGCTGACCACCCGCAGCCCGAGCACCAGCTTGCCCAGACTCCGCCCTCTGCTCAAGGTCTCGAAGATCACCGGGTAGCCCACGATCACCAGGACGACCAGCGCGATCGACACGGCCGCGAACAGCGCCGTGTCGGTGACCAGGAAGAACGCTTCCAACATCGTGTACGCGATGATCAGGACGCCGATCTGGATCCCCATGTCCAGGATGAGCGCCAAGGCGCGGGACGGCATCTGGGCCACCCGCACCTCGAGGACGACAGCGTCACCGGTCACAACCTCTGACATACATGGAGCCTAACGGCATTGGCCCTATGGATGACCGGCCACAATGGTCGGGTGGACATCGACGCGTTCGTCACCGCACATCGCCCGGCTTGGGACAGACTGGAGCACCTGATCAAACGCCGCTCCTCGCTGACCGGGCCGGAGGTCGACGAACTGGTCGACCTCTACCAGCGGGTGTCCACGCATCTGTCGATCGTCCGCTCGTCCTCCGCGGACGCGATGCTGACCGGCCGCCTGTCCGCGCTGGTGGCCAAGGCGCGCTCGGCGGTGACGGGCGCGCACACGCCCGCCTGGCGGGAGTTCGTCAGGTTCGTCACCGTGTCGTTCCCGGTGGTCGCCTATCGGGCCCGGTGGTGGTGGCTGGCCACGTCGCTGGCGTGCGTCGCCGTCGCGTGGGTGCTCGGCGCGTGGGTGGCGAGCAATCCGCAGGTGCAGACCGCGATCGCCTCGCCCGACCAGATCACCCAGCTCGTCGAGCACGACTTCGCCGACTACTACTCCGAGAACCCGGCCGCCTCCTTCGCCAGCCAGGTGTGGATCAACAACGCGTGGGTCTCGGCGCAGGTCATCATCTACTCGATCTTCCTGGGGCTGCCGATTCCCGTGGTGCTCTGGTCGAACTCCGCCAACCTCGGCGTCTCCGCCGGGCTGATGGCCTCCCGCGGCAAGCTGGACATCTTCTTCGGGCTGATCACCCCGCACGGCCTGCTGGAGCTGACCGCGGTCTTCCTGGCGGCGGCCGTCGGCATGCGGCTGGGCTGGACGGTCATCGACCCCGGGCCGCGCAAGCGGGTCGAAGCGCTGGCGGAGCAGGGCCGGGCGGTGGTCAGCGTGGCGCTCGGGCTGGTCGGGGTGCTGTTCGTGTCAGGGCTCATCGAGGCGTTCGTCACGCCGTCCGGGCTGCCGACCCCGGTGCGGGTGGGCATCGGGGTGCTCGCCGAAGGGGCCTTCCTCGCGTACGTGATCGTGTTCGGCAGGCGGGCGCTGCGCCAGAACGAGACCGGCGACCTTGAACGCGCCCCGGACGTGGCCCCCAGCGCCTGACCTCGGCCCCCAGGCCGCCTAAAAAGCCTAAAAGCCAAAAGCCGCCTACAGGCGGCCCGCGGCCTTCAGCGCCAGGTACGCGTCCGCCAGTGCCGGGGCGATGTCCTCCGGGGGCGCGTCCACCACCTCGACGCCGTGGCGGCGCAGCCGGGCGGTGATGCGCCGCCGCCCCAGCTGCGTGTGCTCGGCCGCCGCCGCGTCGTACACCTGCTCGGCCGTGTCCTTCTGGGCCGCCATCGCCGCCACGCGCGGATCGGAGACGCCCGCGACCAGCACCAGGTGTCGCGCGGACAGCTGCGGCAGCACCGGCATCAGACCCTCTTCGAGCGCGGCCGAGTTGAGGTCGGTGAGCAGCACGACCAGGCAGCGCCGCTTGGCCCGGGACAGGACCGCCGCGACCATGCCCTGCGAGTCGGCCTCGATCAGCTCCGCCTCGATCGGCGCCATCGCGTTGACCAGCGACGACAGCAGCTCGGTGCGCGAGGCGCCGGCCACCCAGGCGCGTACGGCCCGGTCGTAGGCGAGGAAGTCCACCTGGTCGCCCGCCTTGGCGGCCAGCGCGGCGAGCAGCAGGGCGGCGTCCATCGACCAGTCGAGCCGGGGCCAGCCCGGCACCGGCCGGGGATCCGGCCGGACCAGCAGCCCGCCGGCGCCCGCCTCGGCGCCGGCCATCGGCGTCGGGGCGTCGCCCACCCGGCCGGCGGAGGTGCGGCCGGTGTCGAGCACGATCAGCACCCGCCGGTCGCGTTCCGGGCGCCAGGTGCGGACGACCACGTCGTGGCGGCGCGCGGTGGCCCGCCAGTCGATCGAACGTACATCGTCGCCCACCACGTACTCGCGCAGCGAGTCGAACTCGGTGCCCTGCCCGCGCACCAGGGCCGGATGCTGGCCGTCGAGCTCGCGGAGCCTGGCCAGCCGGGAGGGCAGGTGCTTGCGTGACAGGAACGGCGGCAGCACGCGCACCGACCACGGCGCCCGGTGGGTGCCCTGACGGGCGGCCAGGCCGAGCGGCCCGAGCGAGCGCACGGTGAGCGCCACGGACTCGCGGTCGCCGCGCCTGGTCGGGGTGAGCGTCACGACGAGCTTGCGGCGCTCTCCGGCGGGCACGTCGAGCCGCTGGGAGCGCGGTGAGGCGCCTGCGGAGGGCGGCCAGGCGTCGCGCAGCAGACCGCGTACGCGCCTGCCGCCCGGGTTCTCCACCACCAGCTCGACCGTCGCCTGGCCGCCGAGCCGGACCAGCCGGTCGCCCGAGCGGTGGAAGCGCAGCGGGCGGACCGCGCCCGCGAACACCAGGTCCACGATGATCGCGGCGGCCAGCAGCAGGCAGACGCCCGCGACCGCGGGTCCCGGATCGGGCGCCAGCAGCACGACCACGATGCCGATCGCCGCCACCAGTCCGGCGCGTCCCGTCAGAGCCATCAGCGCGGGACCGGGACCGAGGCCAGGATGCCGTCGAGCAGGCCGTCGGAGGTCGCGCCCTCCAGCTCGGCCTCGGGCCGCAGCTGGATCCGGTGCCGCAGCGCGGGCCTGGCCAGCGCCTTGACGTCGTCGGGCGTGACGTAGGCACGGCCCGACAGCCACGCCCAGGCCCGCGAGGCGGCCAGGAGCGCGGTCGCGCCACGCGGCGAGACGCCGAGCTGGAGCGACGGAGAGTTCCGGGTGGCCCGGGACACGTCCACGATGTAGCCGAGCACCTCGGGCGCCACGTGCACCTTCGAGACCGCCTCGCGGCCCGCTTCGAGGTCCTGGGCGGTGGCGACGGGCTTGATCTCGGACAGGTCGCGCGGGTCGAAGCCGCGCGCGTGCCGTTCGAGGACCATGATCTCCTGGTCGCGCGGTGGCAGCGGCACGGTCAGCTTGAGCTGGAACCGGTCGAGCTGCGCCTCCGGCAGCTGGTAGGTGCCCTCGTACTCGATCGGGTTCTGGGTCGCGCACACCACGAACGGGTCGGGCAGCTTGCGCGCGTCGCCCTCCACGCTGACCTGCCGCTCCTCCATCGCCTCCAGCAGCGCGGCCTGGGTCTTCGGCGGGGTGCGGTTGATCTCGTCGGCCAGCAGCAGGTTGGTGAACACCGGCCCCTCGCGGAACTCGAACCGCGCCGTCTTCGCGTCGTAGATCGACGAGCCGGTCACGTCGCCCGGCATCAGGTCGGGCGTGAACTGCACCCGCTTGAAGTCCAGCGAGAGCGCGGCGGACAGCGTGCGGACCATGAGCGTCTTGGCCACGCCCGGCACGCCTTCGAGCAGCACGTGCCCCCTGCACAGCAACGCGATGACCAGCCCGGTCACCACGGCGTCCTGGCCCACCACGGCCTTGGACACCTCGGCGCGCAGCGCGCTGAGCGCGTCCCTGGCCGCGTCACCGCCGGGCGCGTGGGCGGTCTCCTCAATGTTCACTGACGGTCCTCTCGATGACGTCCAAGTAGCGTGCCAGGCCGACGAGCCCGGCGTCGTCGGCGGGGGGCGGGCCGTACAACGCGGCGCCGATCTCCTGCGGGTCCTGGCCGGTCCGTACGGCGATGGCGGCCACCAGCTCATGCCGGCCCGAGCCGGAGCCGAGGCCGAGCCGGGGCGTGAGCCGGTCGATCGTGCCGGCCCTGAGCGAGTCGGCCGCCCTGCCCCTGGCCCGCCTGGCCCGGTAGAGCCGCCCGCGCCCCTCGACCGTCTCCGCGGCCCGCACGACGACGGGCAGCCGCTCGGTCATGACCGGCCCCAGCCGCCGGCCCCGCCAGAACGCCACCAGCGCCACCGTGATGACCGACATCAGCACGGCCCAGGGGATGCCCGCGGGCATCAGTTCGTAGATGGACTGACCGGCCTCGCCCGGCAGCTCGCCCACCGGCGGCGTCTCCGGCGCCACCAGCCAGGTCACGGCCTTGGCCGAGCCCAGCAGGTTGAGGGCGAGCGCGGCGTTGCCGTCCTCGGCCAGGCGCTGGTTGGTCATGAACTCGCCGCTGCCCAGGACCGTCGTGGTGCCGCCCGCGTTGGGGTAGCTGACCAGCGTCGATCCGTCGCCCGCCGGGTAGCAGCCGATGGCGCCCGACGGTCCGGTGAACGCGCTGCCACCGATGAACGCGCTGCCCGCGGCCTTGGCGGCGGGCAATGAGCACTCCGGCTCGCGGGAGCGCTCGCGGGCGCTGCCCCGCTCCGGCCGTACGCCGGGGGCCAGCTCGTCGAGGTCGAAGACGCTGCCGACGATCACCCGGTCGCCCTGGATCGCGGCCAGCTCGCGGGTGTTGGCGTAAGTCGCGTCGGTGATCAGCAGCAGCCGGTCGCCCGGCGCGGCACCGTTCGCCTTCGCGGCGGCCGCCCCCGACGAGTCGACCCGGTCGACGGTGACACCGCGGTCGCGCAGTAGCTCGGCCAGCGCCATCGAGCCCGACAGCGAGGAGTCGGCGGGATCCAGGTGGCGGGCCGGGCGGGAGTCCGGCCTGAGCAGCACGCTGAGGACCGCGGCGAGCACGATGAGCGCGCCGAGCAGGACGATCATCCGGCTCGCCCGCCAGGTCGAGCGTACGGTGGGGGAGGTGGAGTAGGACTCGCCGGTCTCCTGGGGGCGCATGTCGAGGCTCATGAGGTCCTCCCGGTCAGCGGGACCGGCCTGGCGCTCATGAGGTCCTCCCGGTCAGCGGGACCGGCCTGGCCTGGCGGAGCCGCTCGTCGAGCTCGCTCATGGCGGTGTAGGCCGCCCGGGTGCCCGGCACGTCGCCGTAGGTCACGTCGTCGAACGAGCGGGCGGCGGTCGTCAGTTCCGCGGCGAAGGCGGGCAGCGCCTGGCCGGCCTCGGCGGCCAGTTCGTCGGCCGTGCGTCCGGGCAGCCCGTCGACCAGGGCCCGCTCCTCCAGGTCGCGGGCGATGGCGCGCAGCCGTTCCTGGATCGCCTCGGCCCAGCGGCCCTGGGTGGCCAGGCGTTCGGCCGCCTGGCGGTGCTCGGCGGCGGTCATCCTCCGCTCGCCGAACAGGCCGTCCGCGGCCGTCGTGTTCGCGCGCGAGGTCTTGCGGAGTTGCCATACGAGCAGCGCGATCATCCCGACGATGATCAGTACGATCACGACGGCGGAGATGATGCCGCCGGTCGTGCCGCTGCCCGTCGCCGCGTCCATGAGATCGCCGATGAACTGGGTGAAGCGCCGGTACGCCAGGTCCAGCAGTGATTCCTTCTCGTATCCGGGCTTGAGGAGCTCATCCGCGGCCCTGCGCGCGGCCTCCCCCCTGTCGATCGGCGTCACGGCCTGGCGGAGTTGGACGGGTGCCAGAGCTCGTCGGCCGAGGCGTGCACCCAGCCCTGGCGCTGCTGCTCGATCGCCGCCGTCTGCAGCACCAGGTCGAACGCCTCGCTGCGCATCCGCCGGTCGGCGTAGAGCAGGCCCGAGACGCCCGCCTCGAACGGATAGGTGATCATCGCGCCGAGAGTGCCGCCGATGGTGATCAGCACCGTGGACAGCACCGTGGCGCCCGCCGACTTGCCGAGCAGGCCGAACAGGGTGCCGGCGACGGTGAAGGGCACCTCCAGGATGCCCGCGACGAGCCCGACCAGCAGCGAGGTGAGCAGCAGGATGCCGAGCACCCGCCAGAAGTCGCCGGTCACGAGGTTCCAGGAGCGCCGCAGGGCGTCGATGGGGCCCCTTCCCTCCAGCACCACGGCCGGCGCCGCGAGCGCGAAGCGGGTCCGGAAGTACAGCACATAGGCGATGTACAGGATGAGCAGCAGCCCGGTGATCACGAGCACGCCGCCGGCCGCGGCGGGCGAGTCGTCGCCCGTGCCGGTCGCGATGACCGCGACGATGATCAACGCGATGACGACCAGCGGGACCAGCATGATGACGGCCATCAGCCCCACCACGCCGAACAGCGCCGGGACGCGGCCCTTGGTCAGCTGCCACGCCTCTCCGGCGGAGATCTTGCCGCCGAACACGGCGCGGCCGAGTATCCGCATCAGCACGCCGGTCAGCAGTGTCACCACGACGAAGCTGACCGCGTAGGAGACGAGCGCGCCGCCGTACTGGGCGATGAACCCGCCGTACAGGCCGGATACGTCCGCCGGATTCTCCGAGGCCGGATCGTTCAGCACGCCGCGCATGGTGTCGAAGGCGAACACCTGCCCGATCGCGATCGGGACGGCCCCGAGCAGGGCGGCGACCGCCGAGAGGCCCAGCACGGCCTTGGGGTTGGACCGGATGAGTTTGATCGTTCCGTCGAGGATGTCGCCCAGCCCCAGCGGCCGTAGCGGTATGATCCCCGGGCGCAGTGCGGGCGGATGCGGCATGTAGCCGTAGCCGGGCGGCGGCTGCTGATAGGGCGGTTGCGGACCAGAGCCGGGTGGCGGCTGCTGCGGCTGTTGGTGCTCGAAGCCGGGGGCGGTCCACGGCGAGGTCTGCGGGGCGCCGTAGGGAGGGGGCTGTTCTGGAGCCCAGCCTGGTGGCGTCTCGGGCGAGGGACCGTGACCGTCTGACATATCCCAATCCTGGCATGGTGGGCGGGGCATTGGTGTCGTGCGTACGATTCGATGGCGCGACTTGCCCGCATTCCAGGGCGTTCCGGCTCAAGGATCTCATCGAAGGATGGCCGAAAGTCGTTCCGTTACCGCAGACTGAGATTGCGGTCGCGGATGCAAGTCTAAAACTCGTCTTTTGCGGGTCTCATGTCCCACGCATGGGCCAACTAAGGGTAACCTTCAGCGATCGTGCGGGTATGTCCCAGAATGCGTAGAACGAATGAGGGGCCATGAAAGGTCGCGTGCTGGTCGTCGATGACGACGCCGCTCTCGCCGAGATGCTGGGCATCGTGTTGCGCGGCGAAGGTTTCGAGCCATCCTTTGTCTCAGACGGGGACAAAGCCCTCGACGCTTTCCGGGACACGCGCCCGGACCTGGTGTTGCTCGACCTGATGCTGCCGGGGGCCGACGGCATCGACGTGGCGCGCAGGATCAGGGCGGAGTCGGGGGTGCCCATCGTCATGCTCACCGCCAAGAGCGACACGATCGACGTCGTGCTCGGTCTGGAGTCGGGAGCCGACGACTACATCGTCAAGCCGTTCAAGCCGAAGGAGCTCGTGGCCAGGGTGCGGGCGCGGCTGCGCCGTACCGACGAGCCCACTCCGGAGATCCTGCAGATCGGCGACATCACCATCGACGTGGCCGGCCACTCGGTCAAGCGGGGCGAGGAGACCATCAACCTGACGCCGCTCGAGTTCGACCTGCTCGTCGCCCTGGCCCGCAAGCCGCGCCAGGTCTTCACCCGTGAAGTCCTGCTGGAGCAGGTCTGGGGCTACCGGCACGCGGCCGACACGCGCCTGGTCAACGTGCACGTTCAGCGGCTCCGGGCGAAGATCGAGAAGGACCCCGAGCACCCCGAGATCGTGGTCACGGTCCGTGGTGTGGGCTACAAAGCCGGGCCGGCCTGATCGGCGCCCAACCCTGCCATGCCCCCGACCAGCCAGAAACGACTCCGTCGCCGTACTCTCCGCCAGATTCTCGGCGGGGTCCGGCGGCGGACCCGGCGTGCGGCGGGCAGGGCACGGAGCGTATGGCGGCGCTCGCTCCAGCTCCAGGTGGTCACCAGCACGCTGGTGATCTCCGTGACCGTGGTGGTCGTGCTCGGCGTCTTCCTGTCCGACCAGATCAACCGGTCGGTCATCGAGAGTCGCCAGCAGTCGTCGGCCACTGAGGCGTTCGCCGACCGCGTGCAGATCGCCGACGCGCTCAGCCAGAAGCCCGACGACCAGGCCAAGTCGACCTCCGACACCAGCGGCAACGCGCCCGCCGACCCGCTCGACGAGGTGATGGACACCATCACCGGCTCCGGCGAGAACGGCTCCAAGAAGCGCTACGAGGTGCTGGTGCTCAACACCTCCAACCCCGGCAGATCGCGCGCCTCGGGCAACGTCACGCCGGAGGACGTGCCGCTGGCGCTGGAGCAGGCCCTGCGGCGCGACGAGCGCAAGTTCATCTTCGACAAGCCGTACCGCTTCACCGCGCCCATCACGTTCACCGGTGCCAGCCAGCCCACGCCCACGCTGGTCATCGCCGGCGTGGTCAGCCTCCTCAACGGCGAGAACTACGAGGTCTACCACTTCTTCCCGATCAGCGAGGAAGAGCGGATGCTGTCCAACGTCCGGCTCGCCATCGCCGTGGTGGGCCTGGGCCTCGTGGTGCTGCTGGCCGCCATCGCCTACCTGGTCGCCCGTCAGGTGGTCAGCCCGGTCCGGCTGGCCCGCGAGGCGGCCGAGCGCCTGGCGGCGGGCAAGCTCGACGAGCGGCTCAAGGTACGCGGTGAGGACGACCTGGCCCGCCTGGCCACCTCGTTCAACGAGATGGCCGTCAACCTGGCGCTGAAGATCCACCAGCTGGAGGAGCTGTCCCAGGTCCAGCGGCAGTTCGTGTCCGACGTCTCCCACGAGCTGCGTACCCCGCTGACCACCGTGCGGATGGCCGCCGACCTGCTCTACGACGCCCGCGAGGACTTCGACCCGATGGCCGCCCGCTCGGCCGAGCTCATGCAGGCCCAGCTGGAGCGGTTCGAGTCGATGCTGGCCGACCTGCTGGAGATCAGCCGCTACGACGCCGGCGCCGCCACGCTCGACCTCGACCCGGTCGACGTACGTGACGTGGTGCTGCGCGCGATCGGCGACTCCGAGGCGCTGGCCGAGCGCCACTCCACCCGCTTCGAGCTGCGGCTGCCCAACGAGCCGTGCATGGCGGAGATCGACAACCGGCGGGTCGAGCGCATCCTGCGCAACCTGCTGTTCAACGCCATCGAGCACGGCGAGGGCAGGGACGTCGTGGTGACGGTGGGCGCCGACCGGGACGCGGTGGCGGTCGCCGTACGAGACCACGGGATCGGCCTGAAGGCGGGCGAGGACACCATGGTGTTCGACCGGTTCTGGCGCGCCGACCCGTCACGGGCGCGGACCATCGGCGGCACCGGGCTGGGCCTGGCCATCTCGCGCGAGGACGCCTCCCTGCACGGCGGCTGGCTGCAGGCGTGGGGGCAGCAAGGGGAGGGCTCGCAGTTCCGGCTGACGCTGCCCCGTGTGGCCGGGACCGATCTGAAGGGGTCGCCCCTGTCGCTGGTGCCACCGGAGATCGAGATGCGGCGTACGTGGCGCGGGCAGATGACGCCGGTGCTGCTGCCCGCGTCGGCGGACGGGACCGGTTATGACGAGGACTAGTCCTTTCAGGCGGCTCGGCGCTGTCGTCGCCGTCGTCGCGGCTCTCGTCTGGAGCTCGGGCTGCGCGGTGATCCCCGTCGGAGGTCCGTTCCCGGTCGGCGAGGCCGATGGCGGCGACCCGATGAACAAGCCGTTCCAGCGCATGGTGGCCATCCCGCCGCAGGCCGGCTGGTCGCCGGAGCAGGTGGTGACGGGCCTGCAGGCCGCCATGGCCGCTTACGCCGACGATCCGGAGATCCTGGCGAAGTACCTGACTCCTGAGGCGCGCCAGGCGTGGAAGCCCGGCGGCCCGGTGACGGTGCTCGACAACCTGGTGAAGTACGACGTGGATGGGAAGATCGGTGACAAGGAGATCACAGTCTCCCTCTCCGGCACCCAGGTCGCTCGCATCGAGAACGACGACACCTACGTGCCCACCTCCGGGGGGGTCGACAAGCCGTTCACGCTGGTCAAGGACCAGCAGGGCGACTATCGGGTCAAGTCGCTGGTCGGCGGCCTCCTGCTCACCGAGGCGGACGTCACCCGCGCGTACCGGCCGACGAACCTCTACTACCTGAACGGCACGCCCGGCAGCGGCGGCGCCAACTCGGACATGCTCGTCGTCGACCGGGTGCGGCTGCGGCTCAAGCCCACCGAGAGCTTCGCCAAGACGATCATCGAACGGCTGCTCAAGGGCCCGAGCAAGGCGCTGCAGGGCGCCGTGGAGAACGTCTTCCCGCACGGCACGCGGGTCGAGTCGGTACGGGCCGGAGACGACCGCGTGGTGATCAACCTCAGCGGTCCCATCGACCCGGGCGCCATCTTCACCAGGGGACTCCAGGCCCAGCTCAGATGGAGCCTGACCAGCAACAACGTGGCCAACGGCCGGTACATCGAGGTGCAACTGGACGGCGAGCCGTTCTACTCCTCGGAGGCGATGACCATCCCGCCCAACATCAGCGACCCCTGGCTGGGCACCTCCTCGAACGCCGCCTACTACACCAGCAAGGGCGCCGTCTACGCGATGGCCACCGAGGGCCCCGGCCGGCCCGTGGCCGGACCCGCCGGTCAGGCGAACAACCAGTACTCGGCCTTCGCCGTGGCGGTCGGCGGCTTCTCCGTCGGCCAGGGCGCCGACCTCATCGCCGCCAAGTCCAGCGCGGGCGGCATCTGGGTGACCACTGCCGCGGCGGACGGCCGCTGGCAGCAGTGGATCCAGGGGGCGAGCGCGGATCTCACGCCGCCTTCCTGGCATCGGGACGGCACCCTATGGACGTACGACCGCCGGAACGGCGCCGTGTTGCGGTGCAATCCGGGCGCCGGGCGCGGGCCTGAACGCATTGCCGCGCCCAGCCTCGACGGGTTCGACGTCACGCGGCTGCGGATCGCCAGGGACGGTGTGCGGGTGGCGGTGACGATCGGTAAGCACGAGATCCGGGTCGGCGCCATCACGGGAAGCGGCGCCGCCGTCATGCTCGGAAATTTCCAGACATTGAGCACGGTCGACGACGAGGAGATCCAGGACCTGGCCTGGCGCGACGGCGAGCACCTGGTGGTGCTGTCGCGGAGCCCGGCCGGAGCGGTCGTCAAGGAGATCAACGTGGGCGACGGCACGGTCACCAAGCTGCCGTCGGACACGCGGCTTCGGACGCTGGCCGCGCAGGGTGAGCGGATCCTGGCGGGGACCAAGAAGAAGAACGAGATCCTGGAGTCCAACCTGGACAAGCAGAACTGGACCTCCAAGATCGCCGCAGACGCCGACACCCCGCTGTTCCCCCTGGGCTGACCGGACGCTTCCCCTTGGGCTGAACGGACGCCTCCTCCTGGACCGGCTGGGCGCTTCCGTGCGTCGGCTGGACGCTCCCCTAGAGTCGGCCGGGCCGCGACTGGCCGCCGTGTGGGGGCTGACCGGACGGTGACCCGCCACTTGTGTGGGGGTCATTCCTGGGCCGAAACTGTCGGGGTCGGCGGGCATGCTGGTCCTCGTGTTCGCCGCTCTCGCCGACCTCGCTGACCTGGCCCTTCCCCAGCGCTGCCTGGGTTGCGGCACCAAGGGGCCGCGCCTGTGCGAGACCTGTCTGGACCCCGTCCCGGCCCGCCGCATGCCGAGACCCGCCCCCGACGGCCTCCCCGCGTGCTGGTCGGCCGCCGACTACACGGGGGCCGTGCGCGAGGCGATCGTCGCCTACAAGGAGCGCGGCCAGACCACGCTGGCCCATCCTCTGGCGACGGCCCTGGCCTTCACCGCCTGCCACGCCCTGGCATCGACCGCCGACCACGCTCTGGCCTACCGATCCGCCACGCCCGTGGCCTTGACCGGGCCCGCCACGCCCGTGGCCTTGGCCAGGACCGCCACGCCGGTGGCCTTGGCCGTGGTCCCTGTGCCCAGCTCCTCCCGAGCTCTCCGGTCGAGGGGCCATGACCCGGTCGGCAGGCTGGCCGCGCTGGCCGTGCGGCAGCTGGCGGCCTTCGGTCACCGGGCGGAGCTGTGGCCCGCGCTCGGACAGGCGCGTCAGGTTGGCGACCAGGCGGGCCTGAGCGCCACGCAGCGGGCCGCCAACCTCGCCGCCTCACTTCGGGTCACCCCCGCCGCGAAGGCCCGCCCAGCGGCCTCTGTGCTGCTCGTGGACGACATTGTGACCACGGGCTCCACACTGGCCGAAGCCGCCAGGACACTCCGGGTGGACGGCGTCGACGTCCTGCTGGCCGTGACCGTGGCCGCGACACGCCGAAGATCTTGCAATCCATTACGGTCACACTGAGTAAAGGGAGATCATTTTCCTGCTCTCACCTGGCCGCCACATGTGCCTACCCACTGGGCAGCGGTGGGGCAGCTCAGACCTCCGTAAGAGAGGGGATATGTGGTCCGGCGTACGTAAAAAGGGGCATCCGTCACGTGAGTCACATCGGAGGAAAATCACAGAAAGTGATCGTTTGACCGATCCCTAGGCTGACATTCGCCTCCGATGCGGATAGCGTTCTGACATGGCACCCGTTCGGGTCCGTGGTTGCGCAGGGCCGGGAGTCCCGGCTCTGCTAGCCGATGCCAGCCGCAGGCAAAACGGTCCACGTAAGGCGACTCTTTGTCGACCGATCACGGTGCGGCTTAGGGGTAAGTCCTGCCTTCCCGGGGGTCCAGATGTCCCCCGTCAGGAGAGAAGGGCAGTAGTGGCATCAGAGCCGCGAAATCCTCAGCAGGCGGATGTGGGGTCGAAGACCAGGTCGGCCGGACGGGTGCCACCCGAGAACCCGGTGACGGAACGTCGGAAGAGGGTAACGGTGACAGCAGAGAGGCAGACGGAAGACCCCGCCCGGCAAGCACCTCGTCGGGCGCTCTTTCTCAGTCGTTAGACGAAGGGGGGCTGTTGCATGGACATCATCGTCAAGGGCCGGCACACAGGAGTGAGTGATCGGTTCCGAGACCAGGTGGAGACCAAGCTGGCCAGGATCGAACGTCTGGACAACAAGCTCATTCGAGTTGATGTGGAGGTGTCGAAGGAGCGCAATCCGCGCATCGCCAGTCAGCGAGAGCGCGTCGAGCTGACCATTCACTCTCGAGGACCCGCCATTCGCGCGGAGGCTTCCGCCGACGATCGATTCGCCGCCCTGGACATGGCGCTGGACAAACTGGAAGGCCGGCTCAGACGGCTGTCCGACCGTCGCAAGGTGCACCACGGCAACCACTGCCCGCCCTCCGTGGCGGAGATCACCGCGACGCTTCCCGACGCCGCCGACCTGGCGCCACCGCGCAAGGCCGAGGTCGTACCGGAGTTCGACGAAGAAGAAGAGCTCCCCGACGACAAGCAGTATGACGACATCGTCCCCATCGAGATGGACGGCGACGGGCCGCTCATCGTACGAGAGAAGCACCACAAAGCGGAACCCATGACCATCGACCAGGCCCTCCTCGAGATGGAGCTGGTCGGCCACGACTTCTATCTGTTCCGTGACAAGGAGAGTGGCCAGCCGTGTGTCGTTTACAACCGGCGCGGCTACAACTATGGCGTACTTCGGCTCGTAGAGCCGTGACGCAGCGCTAAAAGATCTTCTCGACCACCCTAGGACCGCGTGAGACATGCCATCATTGGCGGTCCAACGGCTCTGGCCCCCCGACGAGGAGGAGACGTGAGCGAGCTCAGTCAGGTCATGAGCGAGCGAAGCGCGGAGATGGCGGTCTCCAGGCTGATCGAGGAGGCCTGGTGACGGAGTCCGGCGAGGCGCGCCCGTCAGGAGGCGAGCCGATCCGCGTCCTGATCGTGGACGATCACGAGCTGATCAGGCGGAGCCTGGCTCTGGCGCTGGCCGCCGAGCCAGACATCGAGGTGGTCGGTGAGGCGAGCGACGGGCATGAGGCGGTCGAACTGGCCGACCGCCTCATGCCCGACGTGGTGCTCATGGACGTACGCATGCCGCGGCGCGACGGCATCGAGGCGGCGAAGGGCATCAAGGCCTCGGTGCCGAGCACCCGCATCATCATGCTGACGGTCAGCGACGAGGAAGAAGACCTCTTCGAGGCCATCAAGGCGGGCGCGACCGGCTATCTGCTCAAGGACGTGCAGATCAACGACGTCCCCGCCGCCGTGCGCGGAGTTCACGAGGGCCAGTCGCTCATCAATCCGGCCATGGCCGCCAAACTCATCAACGAGTTCGCGAACATGAGCAAGAAGGAGAGCGAACGCCCACCCCAGCTCCCCGTGCCGCGGCTGACCGAGCGGGAGATGGAGGTGCTGCGCCTGGTGGCCAAGGGGATGAACAACCGCGAGATCGCCAAGCAGCTCTTCATCTCCGAGAACACGGTCAAGAACCACGTCCGCAACATCCTCGACAAGCTGCAGCTCCACTCGCGCATGGAGGCTGTGGTCTACGCGGTACGCGAGCGCATGCTGGAGATCACCTGACATCGCCCTCGGGCGGGCGCGGCGGCTACGGATCGCCCGCCCCCTCGGTGGGCGTGGCGGTTACCGACCGCCTGTGCCCGCGGTGGGCGTGCCGGGTGCCGACCGCCTGTCGCTGCGGTGGGACGTGGTGGCTGCTGATGGCCTGCGCCCTTGACGGGTGTTGCGGCTGCCGATCGTCTGCACCTGGGGTGATCGTGGCGCGTCCGGCCGCATGCCCCCTGCGGTGATCGTGGTGGCTGTCGACCACCTACCCGTCCTCTCGGCGGGCGTGGCGGTGATTCGTCGGCGTCGGCCGCAAGTAGGCGATGAGGGTATGAACTGTCGCTGGCGTTCGCTATGCGAGCCGGTGGTTACCGTGAGAACTGAGTTGGACTTCTCTGACGTGATCGGTTGCGACGGTTGGTAATCGTGCGGTAATTCTCTGTCACAGCCGGGTGTCTGACTGAGCGCTCGGTCCCCGCCCCCGTTGGTGTCCGTATCAACGGGATAGCGTCCGGCGGGGCGGTGGCCCAAGAGGCGCACTTCCTCCAGGAGTGCGCAGTCAGGCCCCGACAACGCGGTTCTCAAACCATGGTCCGCCCGGCTCGCCGGACGGACGCGGCTTCCACCGGATCGCTTCCCGGCCTCGGTCGGCAGGCGACGAGGCTACGCCGATGTCCGTTTTACTTAGGTAAACACAGGGAACCGAAGACGCTTTGTCGGCACCCGCCTCCCAGTAGGCGATGAGGTGGCGGTCAGTGCGGCCTTCGCCTCCAGGCGGCGATTATCCGAGGTCCGTCCCCGGTCCGGCCGGAAACCTATCTGGTGTCCGGCCCGAGGGCCGGGGCTGGAGTCCTCCCTGGTGTCTGGTCCGAGGTCCTATCTGGGGTCTGCCTCCAGGTGGGCGATGAGGGCGGGGTCGGCGCGTTCGACTCGTACGGTGTCGCAGCCCACCCACTCGGCGGCCGACCACAGCGCGTCGCTCAGGGCGTCGGCCCACTTGGCGCCGGTGAGGCCCGGCTCCAGGCTGAGCTGTCTGGCCACCAGCGTGGTGCCGTCGCGGGCCGGGTCCACTCGGCCGATCAGCCGGCCACCGGCCAGCACCGGCATCGTGAAGTAGCCGTGCACCCGCTTGTGCTTGGGCACATAGAGCTCGAGTTGGTAGTTGAAGCCGAAGACCCGCTCGGTCCGGCCGCGATGCCAGATGAGCGAGTCGAACGGCGACACCAGCGTCGTCCGGTGCCGCCCGCGCGGCGCCGACTCCAGGGCCGTCGGATCGGCCCACGCGTTGGTCTGCCCCCTGGTAGAGGGCCAGCCGGTCACGCGCACGGGCACCAGCCCCGTGGCCCCGCTGAGCAGCGTCTCGTCAAGGATGGCGGCGAACCGCCCCTTGAGGCGCAGGAAGTCGATCAGGTCGCCCCGGGTCGCCACGCCCAGTGAGGCACCGGCGATGGCCGCCAGCCGTACGATGCACTCCTCGTCGGAGAGGTCCTCGGCCTGGAGTTCGGCGGGGACCACGCGCTCGGAGAGGTCATAGACCCGGCGCCAGCCGACGCGGCGGCTGCAGACGAGCTCGCCGATGTCCAGCAGCCATTCCAGGCCGATCTTCGAGTCGGACCAGTCCCACCAGGGGCCGCCGTTCTTGGCGCCGCCGACGTCGGAGGTGGTGAGCGGGCCCGAGGCGCGTACCTGGTCCAGCAGCTTCTCTACGTGGTCGGGCACCTCGTGCCAGCGGTAGCGGCGCTCGCGGTAGGCGCGCCGCCTGAAGGAGTAGAGGGGCCAGTGCTCGATCGGCAGGATGCAGGCGGCGTGGCACCAGTATTCGAAGCTCTGGGCGGGATTGTGCCAGTAGGCCCGCTCGACCTTGGGCCTGCCCACCGCGCCCAGGCGCGCGTAGGCGACGAGCTCGTGGGAGCGGGCCAGGACCGAGATCGTGTCGAGCTGGATCGCGCCGAGCCTGCGGAGCATGCCGTGCACGCCGCCTCGGCGGGCGTCCGCGCCGAGCAGGCCCTGGGCGCGCAGGATCAGCCGCCGCGCCTCGTCGGCCGTCAGATCCGTCATATCAGCACATTGGTACGGCTATGCATGCCGCGATGCTAGCGGCGGGCACCGACAGAAAACCGACAGGAGGAAAGGAGAGACGGTGGACCGCCGCCTGATGCGTGGCATGGCGGGTGTCCGCTGCGATGCCCGGACCCGCGATGGCCCGCCGTGTGACGCCCGCATGAGAAGGGTCACTGTGATGTCCGGAGGGGCGATGATCCTTCCGCCGCGTGACGCGCACATGGGTGCTCCGCCACGAGGCACGGACAGGAGGTGGTGGTCCGGCTTGGGGCTCGTGCGTGAGTGCTGGTCCGCCACGAGGCGCGCACGCGAGCCGGGGGTCTGTCGCAGGACGCGTACATGAGCCGGGACACGCACGGGAACCGGGGTCTGTTGCAGGACGCGTACATGAGCTGGACACGCATGGGAGCGGGGGTCCGCCGCGTAGCGCGTACGCCGGCGGCGGCCTTCCGCGTCTGTGTCGGAGGCTCAGGCGGCCTGGAGGGGTGGGGATGCCGGAGATCCGGGTGTCCCCGAGGTTCGCCGGAGGTTCAGCGGTGGTCTTCCGCGTGGAGTCCTGCCCTGGGCGCGTCGATCACGACGTCGGTGAAGATGTCGAAGACGAGGGCGAGGATTCCGCCCACGACGAACACCCCGGCGCCGATCCAGATGAGCGTCCAGTTGGCGGCGGTCATCCCGTAGCCGGCGACGACGGTGCCGAGCAGCATCACGGTCACCGCGAGCCATGAGGACGCGCGGCCGCCGTGGTTGCCGAGATTCTCTGGGTGCCCCTCAACCATCACAAATCCTTCCCTTTGCCGGATATCCCGCTAACGGTGCAAACCAGGGGCTTACCGGCATACGCTCTGCCTAGACCCCATTCTCCCAGACATGCCCGACGCTCTCGTCGTCGCGGTGGCTGTGTCTGGTTGCTGAACCGCCTACGATGGCAACGGGGAAGTTTGTCTCAGCCTCTCCTCCTGGCGGCGCCGCCGGGGTAGACCTGCGAGGAGCTTTACATAAAGTGGCAGCCATTCTCGACAAGATCCTACGTGCCGGCGAAGGCAAGACCCTGCGCAAGCTCAAGCGGATCGCCGATCAGGTCAACTCCATCGAGGACGACTTCACGAGCCTGTCCGACGCGGAGTTGCGCGCTCTGACGGACGAATTCAAGCAGCGGCTCGCGGACGGCGAAACCCTCGACGATCTGCTTCCCGAAGCGTTCGCGACCGTGCGCGAGGCGGCCCGCCGCGTGCTCGGCCAGCGTCACTTCGACGTGCAGATCATGGGCGGCGCGAGCCTTCACATGGGCAACATCTCGGAGATGAAGACGGGCGAGGGCAAGACCCTCACCTGCACTCTCCCTGCCTACCTCAACGCGCTCGCCGGCAACGGCGTCCACGTCATCACGGTCAACGACTACCTGGTCAAGGTCGGCGCCGAGAACATGGGCCGCGTCTACCGATTCCTCGGTCTCGAGGTCGGCATGATCCTGGCCGGGCAGGTCCCGGAAGAGCGGCGCAAGCAGTACGAGGCGGACATCACCTACGGCACCAACAACGAGTTCGGCTTCGACTACCTGCGCGACAACATGGCGTGGTCGCTGGACGAGTGCGTGCAGCGCGGCCACCACTTCGCGATCGTCGACGAGGTCGACTCCATCCTCATCGACGAGGCGCGCACCCCGCTGATCATCTCCGGTCCGGGGGAGCAGTCGGGCAAGTGGTACACCGAGTTCGCCAAGATCGTGCCGCGGCTGCGCAAGGGCGTCGAGGCCAAGTCGCCCGACGAGGAGAGCACCGGCGACTACATCGTCGACGAGAAGAAGCGCACGGTCGGCGTGCTGGAGTCCGGTGTCGCCAAGGTTGAAGACTGGCTGGGCATCGACAACCTCTACAAGGCCGAGCACACCCACCTGGTCGGCTTCCTGAACAACGCTCTGAAGGCCAAGGAGCTGTTCAAGAAGGACAAGGACTACATCGTCGCCGAGGGTGAGGTGCTCATCGTCGACGAGTTCACCGGCCGCATCCTGCACGGCCGCCGCTACAACGAGGGCATGCACCAGGCCATCGAGGCCAAAGAGGGCGTGAAGATCAAGGACGAGAACCAGACTCTCGCCACGGTCACCCTGCAGAACTACTTCCGCCTCTACAAGAAGCTGTCCGGCATGACCGGCACCGCCGTCACCGAGGCGAACGAGTTCCACCAGACGTACAAGCTCGGCGTGGTCCCGATCCCGACGAACCGTCCGATGATCCGCAAGGACCAGGCCGACGTCGTCTACAAGACCGAGGACGCCAAGTTCGCCGCGGTCGTCGAGGACATCAAGGAGCGCTACGACCTCGGCCAGCCGGTCCTGGTCGGCACCACCTCGGTCGAGAAGTCCGAGCGGCTGTCCAAGGCGCTCAAGCGCCGCGGCGTCCAGCACGAGGTGCTCAACGCGAAGAACCACGCGCGTGAGGCCGCGATCGTCGCCGAGGCGGGCCGCAAGGGCGCCGTCACCGTCGCCACCAACATGGCCGGTCGAGGCACCGACATCATGCTCGGCGGCAACTCCGAGTTCCGCGCCGACCTAGAGCTGCGCCAGCGCGGCCTCGACCCGCTCGAAACGCCCGAAGAATACGAGAAGGCGTGGCCCGAGGCGCTCGAGAAGGCCAAGGCGGCCGTCAAGGCCGAGCACGACGAGGTCACCGTGCTCGGCGGCCTCTACGTCCTCGGCACCGAGCGGCACGAGTCGCGCCGCATCGACAACCAGCTCCGCGGTCGTTCCGGCCGCCAGGGCGACCCGGGCGAGTCGCGCTTCTACCTCTCGCTCGGCGACGACCTGATGCGCCTGTTCAACTCGGCCAGGGTCGAGATGATCATGACCAGGCTCAACATCCCCGACGAGCAGCCGATCGAGTCCGGCATCGTCTCCAAGGCCATCGCCTCCGCCCAGCACCAGGTCGAGCAGCAGAACTTCGAGATCCGCAAGGAAGTTCTCAAGTACGACGAGGTCATGAACCGGCAGCGCAAGGTGATCTACGCCGAGCGCCACCGCGTGCTGGAGGGTGCCGACCTGCACGAGCAGGTGCAGGGCTTCATCGGCGAGGTGATCGAGGGCTACGTCACGGGCGCCACGGCCGAGGGCTTCGCCGAGGAGTGGGACCTCGACAAGCTGTGGAAGGCGTTCGGCGAGCTCTACCCCGTCACGGTCACCATCGACAACGTGGTCGAGGAGGCCGGCGGCCGGGAGGAGCTCAGCGCCGAGCTCATCAGCACGAAGATCAAGAAGGACGCGCTGGAGGCCTACGCCAGGCGTGAGGAGGAGCTCGGCGCCGACGCCACCCGCGAGTTCGAGCGCCGCGTCATCCTGTCGGTCCTCGACCGCAAGTGGCGCGAGCACCTCTACGAGATGGACTACCTGCGCGAGGGCATCGGCATGCGGGCCTACGCGCAGAAGGACCCGCAGATCGAATACCAGCGCGAGGGCTTCGAGATGTTCGCCGCGATGCTCGAGGGCATCAAGGAGGACTCGGTCGGCTTCCTGTTCAACATCGAGGTCGAGGTTCAGGAAAACCCGATCGTCGAGGAAGAGGACGCGATGATGGCGGAGACCCGCTCGATCATCGCGCGCGGCCTGCGTGGGCCCGAGCGGCCCGCCGAGCTCGAATACTCCGCGCCGGGTGAGGCGGGCGAGGTCGAGCACACCCGGGTCCGCAGCACTTCGGCCGAGCGCGCCGCCTACGGCAACGTCGAGCGCAACGCGCCCTGCCCCTGCGGTTCGGGCAAGAAGTACAAGCGCTGCCACGGCGACCCCAAGAACGCCCAGGCATAACGCACCGGTCCGTTTCTGGAGAAGGCCCTCGCCTGTCGGCGGGGGCCTTCTCCCGGTTGTCAGGCGGTTTCGAAGTCCGTGCACAGCCATTGGACGCCGCGCCGCTCCAGCCGTACGGCGAGTACGTGGCTGCGTTCGCCGCAGTGGACGAGGAGGCACATTTCGACCGCGCCGTCCTTGGGCTCCTTCACGTGCGGGCTCCCCACGAACGGCGCCCGTTTCGTCTCGATCATCCGCCCCGCCTTGACCAGGTCGCGGTAGGCCCGGTCGGTGAGCCGGTCGGCGACGCTCTCGGGCGGCCGCCGCCCCGAGAGCACCTCGGCCAGTGCCTGCCCGAGCAGCCGCAGTTTGCGCTCGTCGGGACTGGCTTCCGGCGGTCCCCACACGAGCGGGTCGGAAATGGCGGCGTGCGAAAGGGATGACATGGGGTCTCCGATGTCATAGGGGGAGAGGGACAGTACAAGGAGTTTTCGGCCCGGCCCCCGAATACATCGCCCACCAACTTTCCCGCTCAGCCCACCGATTCGAGGTGATTGGCGAGAAAGATCACCGGAAGTTGGAGTGGTGCCGGGCGGCGCGATTTGGATTTCGGTCTTATGCTAGCCCTTAATAGGTTGTCTCTAACGAATTCGGTCGGCCTCTATGGTCGGAGTCAGCGATGTTGATTCGGGTAGTGTGGCCCAAAATCCCTTTGCGGCGCTGTGTGGTAGGCCATGGCCAAGAGGACGCGCGTCACGGCGCCAAGCCACCTCCGCCGGAGGAGCGTGTCCCTGGACAGAGCCCAGCCCCGTAAGGCGGGTGGGGCCCACCGGGCCTGCCGTAAAGCTGGAAAAAAGGGTTTTGGTTATTCGCCTGAATCCACGTCGGGCTCAGGTTCTCGGCCCGGGGTCATGATGTTCAGTTTGCGGATGAGGAAGCTGAACACCACGTAATAGACCACCCCATAGATCACCCCGAGCAGGAGGATGCCCGGCAGGTTGTGGGTGTTCGACTTGCTGGCGTTCAGCAGCATGTCCAGCAATCCCGCCGAGAAGCCGAAGCCGAGCTGCCCGCCGATGAGTGTGGTGAGCGCCATCGCCAGCCCGGTCAGCACAGCGTGTACGGCCAGCAGCACCGGCGCCACGAAGATGAACGCGAACTCGATCGGCTCGGTGATCCCGGTGACGAACGACGCCAGCCCGGCCGACAGCATGATGCCGCCCACGGCCGCCCGCCGGTGCGGGGGCGCGGCCCGCCACATGGCCAGCGCGGCGGCCGGCAGCGCGAACATCATGATCGGGAAGAACCCGGCCATGAACTGGCCGGAGTGCGGGGCGCCGCCGAAGTAGCAGTTCCAGTCGCCGCCGAGGACCTGGCCGCCGACCTCGCACTGGGGCACCACGTACCAGACGATCGAGTTGACGAAGTGGTGCAGGCCGAGCGGGATCAGCAGCCGGTTGATCAGGCCGTAGATGCCGGTGCCCAGCGGTCCGAGCGTGGTCAGGGCCTCGCCCGCGTGGCCGATCCACTCGCCGAGAATCGGCCACACCCAGCCGATGAGCACGCCGAGGAGCAGCGCCACGATCGAGGTGATGATCGGTACGAACCGGCGCCCGCCGAAGAAGGCCAGCCAGGACGGCAGCTTGATCCGGTGGAAGCGCTGCCACAGCACGGCGGTGACCAGCCCGATCATGATGCCGCCGAGCACCTGGGTGGGGTTCTGCATGCCGTAGTTGATGATCTCTTTGATGCCGCCCTGGGGCTGGACCGCCTTGATCAGGACCGTGTCCCTGATCGCCGAGCCGAAGAACATCACCTTGGTCACGCGGTCGAACACCAGGTAGCCGACCACCGCGGCGAGCGCGGTCGAGCCGTCGGCCTTGCGGGCGAACCCGATCGCCACCCCCACCGCGAACAGCAGCGGCAGGTTCTCGAACAGCGCCGCACCGGCGGCGGCCAGCACCTCGGCGACCTGGTTCATCCAGCCGAAGCCGGCCACGTCGGCCAGGCCGCCCGGCTCGGCGCCGTTGGAGCCGAGCATGTCGGGCTGGCCGAAGCGGAGCAGCAGCGCGGCCGCGGGCAGGGCGGCGATGGGCAGCATGAGCGAGCGGCCCAGCCGCTGGAGCACGTTCATCACGCGTGAGAACGGCGAAGGCCTGGCGGCGGTGGTCTCGTTCACCGGGCGTTCCTCCGGATCGGGCCCTCAGCCCCGTCTGGTGGGCATTTCCAGAATGGTGCGCAGCTGGTAGCGGTCCGCGCGATAGGTGGACACGCCCAGCTCCGCGCAGATGCCGCCGGAGAAGGATCTGCGCTGCAACAGTAGTACGGCCCCGCCCCGGGGGAGCTTGAGCAGGTCGGCGTCGCTCGGATCGGCGATGCCCCCGTCGATGGTCAGCTCGCCGGCGTCCATGACCAGCCCGTAGCGGCTCTCCAGCAGCTCGTAGAGCGACCTGCCCGACAGGTCGTGCTCGGCCAGGTCGGGCGCGAGCTTGACCGGGATGTGCGCGCGCTCGATGGACAGGGGTTCGCCGTCGGCGGTGCGCAGCCGCTCGATGAAGTGCACTTCCTCACCCGGCTGGATGCCCAGCTCCTTGGCCAGGTGGGCGCTGGCGCGTACGACCCGCCGGTCGAGGTCGCGCGAGCCCGGCTCCATGCCGCGCGCCCGCATGTCGTCGGTGAACGAGGTGAGCTGCAGCGCGAGCTCGATCTTGGGTCTGGCAACGAACGTGCCCTTGCCCGGCACCCGGTGCAGGCGGCCCTCGGACACCAGGTGGTCGACCGCCTGCCGGACTGTCATCCTGGAAAGGCCGAAGCGCTGGCACAGATCGCGCTCCGACGGGATGGCGGCGCCGATGCTCAGCTCGTCGCTGTCGATCAGGTCCAGCAGGATCTCGCGCAGCTGGAAATACTTGGGCACCGGGCTGTCCGGATCGATGTGCGCCACGGATCCTCCCCTCGATCTGACCTGGGCGATGGGCTATGGTTCGTACTGGTCTAGTCCGGACTAGACCACATGTCGCAAAACAGGGTCAAGTCTGCCCGGTAACGATTTGAGGGATGATGACCACCAAGATGCGCAGCGAGATCGCCGAGCAGCCTGAGGCGCTGCGGGCCACGCTCGATTCCCTGCTCCCCAGGGTCGACGAGGTGAGAGCACTGGGCGAGCGGACCCGCCAGCTCCTGTTCATCGCGCGTGGCACCTCCGACAATGCCGCAGTCTACGGCCGCTACCTGGTCGAAGCACACGCCGGGCGGCTGGCCGCGCTCGCCGCCCCGTCCGTAGCGACGACATACAAGCGCAAGCTGGACCTCGACGGCGTGCTGGCCGTCGCCATCTCGCAGTCCGGCCGGACCGAGGAGATCGTCGAGACGCTGACCTGGGCCAAGGACTGCGGCGCCAGTACGGTCGGCGTGACCAACGGCGGCCCGGACAGCCCGCTCGCCCAGGCCGCCGACCTGGCGTTGTGCACGCTGGCGGGTGAGGAGAAGGCGGTCCCGGCCACGAAGACCTACACCACCCAGCTCGCCGCGCTGGCCGTGCTCGCGCTCGGCCTCGGCGCCGACGTGGACGCGGCCGACCTGCAGCGGGTCCCGGACGCGGTCGAGAGGCTGATCGCCGAGCCGGGCGACCTCGACGCGGTCGTCGAGGGCCTGGCCGACAAGCAGGGGGCCGTGGTCTCCGCGCGCGGGCTGGCCTTCTCCACCGCGCTGGAGACCGCGCTCAAGCTCAAGGAGGCGTGCTACCTGCACGCCATGGGCCTGTCGTACGCCGACCTGCTGCACGGGCCGATCGCCGTGGTCGACGCCGACACCCCCGCGCTGCTGGTCGCCGCCGAGAACAGCCCGACGCTGTCCGGTACGGTCGCGCTCGCCGAGCGGGTCGTCGCCGCGGGAGCCGCGGCCTTCACCATCGGCGGTGGCCCGGCGCTGGCCCAGGCGGGTACGGCGGCGCTCAACGGCCCCGACCTGCCCGAGTGGGTCGCGCCCATGGGCCTCATCGTGCCGGGGCAGTTGCTCACCGAGGCGCTGGCCCGGAGGCTGGGCATCGACCCCGACGCGCCGCGCGGGCTCAACAAGGTGACCCAGACCGACTGACGTTTAGCCTGGTCGTAACGTTACGAGGAGGACGGATGGCGGCTGATGCCGGCGCGATCATCGCGGGGCTCGGCGGTGCGGGCAACATCATCGACATCGAACCCTGCATCACCCGGTTGCGGACGGAGGTGCGTGACGTCTCCAAGGTCGACCAGGCCGCGCTCAAGGCGGCGGGGGCGCACGGCGTCATGGCCGCGGGCAACGTGGTGCAGGTCGTCGTCGGGCCCGAGGCGGACACGATCGCCAGCGACATCGAGGACATCATCGGCTAGAGGGCGAGACCATGACGACTGTTCTCGCCCCGGTCGAGGGGGTGGCCGTGGGGCTGTCGGCGGTGCCCGACCCGGTGTTCTCCGCGGGCATGGTGGGGCCGGGAACGGCGATCGATCCGGCGCGGGAACCCGGCAAGGCCGTGGCCCCAATAGCCGGGAAAATCATGAAATTGCATCCGCATGCCTACGTCATCGTCGGGGATGACGGCAAAGGCGTGCTGGTGCACCTGGGCATCGACACGGTCCAGCTGAAGGGGAAGGGCTTCGAGTTGCTCGCGGCCGAGGGCGACAGGGTCCGCGCGGGCCAGCCCGTGGTGGCCTGGGACCCGGCCGCGATCGAGGCCGGTGGCCGCTCGCCGGTCTGCCCGGTGGTCGCGCTCGACGCGCCCGCCAGTGCGGTGACGGCCATGGCCGGCGGGCCCGTGTGTGCCGGCGACGAGCTTTTCCTGTGGGACTGAAGAAAGCTTTGGGGTAGATGCCGGGGCCGGGTGGTCCGGACCGGTTGGACAAGGAGGAGTACATGGCCGAGCGCAAGGTCACCGTGGCGGCGGAAGTGGGCCTGCACGCCCGCCCGGCGGCGACATTCGTGCAGACCGCCGTCAAGGCCCCGATGGACATCACCGTGAGCAAGGGGGTGACCGGCCAGCCCGTCAACGGCAAGAGCATCCTGCAGATCCTGGGGCTGGACGTCCGGCAGGGCGAGGACATCGTGATCAAGGCCGAGGGCGAGGGCGCCGACGAAGTGCTCGACGCACTGGCGGCGATCGCCGGGACACCATGAACCTGCGGGGGGCCGGGGTCAGCCCGGGGATCGGGACCGGGCCCGTGTACGTGCTGACCGGGGTCGTCCCCGAACCCCCCGCCGGCTCCACCTATGAGGGCCCCCCGGAGCCGGAGCGCGAACGCGCGGTGGCGGCGCTCGGACAGGTCGCGGGGGAGCTGGAGGCCCGGGGCAACCGGGCCGGCGGCGAGGCCAAGGAGATCCTCAGGGCCCAGGCGCTGATCGCCGAGGACCCCGGGCTGGTGGTGGGGGTCAAGGCCCTGATCGACCAGGGCGTCGCGGCTCCCCGGGCGGTTTACCAAGCTTTCGCGAAATATCGGGACATGCTGGTGAGTGCGGGTGGGTACCTCGGCGAGCGGGTCGCCGACCTGGACGACATCAGGGACCGCGTGATCGCCCGCCTCACCGGCCGCCCCCTGCCGGCCCCGCCACCCGTTCCGAGCACGGGTGAGCCCTATGTGCTGATCGCCGTTGATCTGGCGCCCGCCGACACCGCGTTGCTGTCGAAGGACGCCGTGGCCGCGTTCGTGACCGAGGCGGGCGGTCCGACCAGCCACACCGCGATCCTGGCCAGGGCGATGGGCGTGCCCGCCGTCGTGGCCTGTCCGGGCGCGACGGAGATCCCGGCCGGCACCCGGGTGCTGGTCGACGGCAACACCGGGGAAGTACGGCTGGAGCCCACCGAGTCCGACATCGCCCGGCACGTCAGCGCGCACGAGGCCAGGCGGCGACGCATGACGACCGGCGGCCCCGGCCGGACCCGGGACGACTTCCGGGTGCAACTGCTGGCCAACATCGGCGGCCCGGACGATCTCGACGCGGCGCTGGCCGCCGGGGCCGAGGGTGTGGGGCTGTACCGGACCGAGTTCCTGTTCCTCGGGCGGACCGAGGCGCCGTCCGTGGCGGAGCAGGAGGCGGCCTACCGGGCGGCGCTGGCCGCTTTTCCCGGCGGAAAGGTGGTGGTGCGGACGCTGGACGCCGGCGCCGACAAACCGCTGGCCTTCCTGCCGTCCGCCGCGCCCGAGCCGAACCCGGCCCTGGGCGAGCGTGGCGTGCGGCTGTTCGAGAGGTTCCCCGAGGTGATGGCCGCCCAGCTGGAAGCGCTGTCCGTGGCGGCCGCGGTGAACCGGTCGGGTGCGGTGCGGGCCAGTGCGGCGGCGGCCGAGCTCCACGTGATGGCGCCGATGGTCGCCACGGCTCAGGAGGCCCACTGGTTCGCCGACGCCTGCCACGCCAAGGGGCTCCCGCAGGCGGGCGTGATGATCGAGATCCCGGCCGCGGCGCTGCGGGCGGAGAGCCTGGTCACCGTGGTCGATTTCTTGTCGATCGGGACCAATGACCTGGCCCAGTACGCCTTCGCCGCCGACCGCCAATCCGCCGCGCTGGGATCGCTGCAGGACCCGTGGCAGCCCGCGCTGCTCGACCTGGTCGCCATGACCGCTACGGCCGCCGCCGACAACGGCAAACCGTGCGGCGTCTGCGGGGAGTCGGCCGCCGATCCGGCCATGGCCTGCGTGCTCGTGGGGCTCGGGGTGTCCACGCTGTCCATGGGGGCCGCGGCGCTGCCCGCCGTACGGACCGGGCTGGCGGCGCACACACTCGACCAGTGCCAGCTGGCCGCGCAGGCCGCGCGGGGAGCGGCTACGGCGGCGCACGCCCGCGCGGCGGCCCGCTCCCACCTGCCGGGCCTGGTCGAGCTGGGGCTCTGACCGGACCGGGGACCGAGGGCCGGGCCGGGAGGAAGGGGACATTTGCCGGCTGTGTGGCTCAGGGGTCCCATGGCATGGATACCTTTGAGAGCATGTTTCGACGGACAGGCACGGCTGGGCTCCTCGTGATGGCTCTCGCGGCATGCGCCGGGGGTGGTGGCGGCCCGGCGGGTGCGGCTCCGGCGACCCGGCCGGAGGTGGCGCCTCCGTCCACGGTTCAGCAGAGCTCGTCGTCGGCCGGCCAGGGCAGCGGGTTGCCGGGCGTTCTGTCGAAGATGAGCGTGGAGGAGAAGGTCGGCCAGCTGTTCATGCCCGTCCTGTACGGCACGGGCCCCGGCAGCGTGTCGGGCGAGAACCAGGCGAGGTACGGCGCGCAGACCCCGGCGAAGGTGGTCGCCAAATACCACCTCGGCGGCGTGATCCTTTTCCCGGCGAACATCCAGAGCACCGGCCAGGTCGTCGATCTGACCAATGGGCTGCAGCAGGCGTCGAAGGACGTGCCGCTCCTGATCGGCACCGACCAGGAGAACGGCCTGGTGTCCAGGATGGGCGCGCTGATGACCGACTTCCCCGGAGCTTCGGTCATTGGCGCGACCAAGGACACCGCGGTCGCCCGGTCCGTGGCCAAGGCCACCGGCGAGGAGCTGCGCGCGGTCGGCGTCAACCTGGACTTCGCCCCCGTCGCCGACGTGAACATCGACCCGAGGAACCCGGTCATCGGCAAGCGCGCCTTCGGCGACCAGCCCGGCGAGGTGGCCAAGATGGTGGCCGCGTCGGTGAAGGGCTTCAACGACGCCAAGGTCGCCGCCACCGCCAAGCACTTCCCCGGCCACGGCGACACCAACATCGACAGCCACACCGGACTGCCGGTGATCAAGCACACGAAGGAGCAGTGGGAGCGAATCGACGCGCCGCCGTTCAAGGCCGCGATCGCCGCCGGTGTCGACGCCGTGATGAGCGCGCACATCGTCTTCCCCAAGCTGGACCCGTCACGCGACCCCGCGACGCTGTCCAAGCCCATCCTGACCGGGCTGCTCCGTAACAAGCTCGGCTTCCAGGGCGTGATCTCCACCGACGCGCTCAACATGGAAGGGGTGCGCAAGAAGTACAGCGACGCCGAGATCCCCGTACGCGCCGTCCAGGCGGGTGCCGACCTACTGCTCATGCCGAACAACCTGCCCGTGGCCTACAACGCGGTGCTGGCGGCGGTGAAGTCGGGCAAGATCTCGAAGGAGCGGCTCGACCAGTCGGTGACGCGGCTGCTCAAGCTCAAGCAGGCCCGCGGACTGCTGCCCAAGGCGCCCGTGGCGTCGGCCGCGCAGGCGGCCAAGGTGCTCCGCAGCACGGAGCACCGCAAGGTGGCCGCCCGCGCCGCGCGTTAGTGCGAGCCCTTCAGCCCGCTGGCGATGAACATCGCGGCGAGCAGGGCGAACAGGAACGCCTGCAAGAACTGGATGAACATCTCGAACGCGGTCATCAGTATCGTCATCACCACGCCGAGGACGCCGATGCCCGCGCCGAGCACGGTGAGCCGCTCGAAAAGGAACCAGAAGCCGACCGAGCTGAAGAAGGCCAGTAGAAGATGGCCGGCGAACATGTTCGCGAACAGCCGGATGAAGTGCGTGAACAGCGAGTTGATGAAGGTCTCGGCGAGGATCAGCGGGGCGTAGATGCCGTAGGCCCAGCCGGGTAGGCCCTCCAGGTACACCACGCCCTTCAGGTAGCCGCGCACGCCGTGGTGCTTGACGCCGAGGAAGACCTTGACGACGTACACGCTGAGCGCCAGCCCGAGCGGGAAGTCGATGTGCGCGGCGACCGGGAACTGGATGAACGGGACGACGCCCATCAGATTCCAGACCAGCACGGTCAGGAAGATCGTGAGGAGCAGGCCCATCCACCGGTCGGCGTCCTTGCCGAGACTGGGCTTGGCCACCTGTTCGCGGACGAACACGTAGGCGTACTCGCCGAGGTTCTGCCAACCTCGGGGGATCAGTTTCGGCTTGGCGAAGGCGCCCCAGCACAGGGCGATGACGATGATCGAGGAGAGCAGGGCGAGCAGTGTGGGCTTGGTCAGCCACTCCGGCCCGCCGGGGAGTATCGGGTCGAAGTCGAACAGCTCCGTACCAGGAGCTTTGAACTCATCCGAGGCGATCAGGATCGTCGTCCGCACGGCGGTCCCTCCATGGGGTCAGCTCAATGGACCCTCACGATAGCCAGGGAATTTGGCTGCCCTTTATCCGGGGTTTATGTGGGTCTGCGGGTGATGTGCGACGCTCAACTACCCTAGAACGGGATTCCAAGGAGGAGCCTTGATCACAGGGGTGCTGATCGACTGGGGTGGCGTGCTCACCACCAGTCTCTCTGTCTCCATCGGCAAGTGGATCGAGGCGGACCGCATCGACGACCGCCACTACCGAGCCGTCATGCGTGAGCTGGTCGACCAGGCCTACGGCGGTGAGCAGGAGAGCGTCGTGAACGCGCTGGAGCGCGGGGAGATCGACGGGGCCGCGTTCGAGCGCGACCTGGCCGCCCGGCTGCTGACCGTCGACGGGGTGTCGCCCGAGGCCGAGGGGCTGCTGGAGCGGATGTTCGCCGGCTTCGAGCGGGTCGAGGTGATGTACGACATGCTGCGCGACGTCAAGAGCAACGGCGTCAAGACGTGCCTGCTGTCCAACTCCTGGTCCAACGTCTATCCCCGCGACGGCTGGGACGAGCTCTTCGACGCGGTCGTGATCTCCGGAGAGGTCGGCATGCGCAAGCCGGAGCCGCGCATCTTCGAGCACGCGCTCGGCCGGGTCGGGCTGCCCGGCGAGGCGTGCGTGTTCATCGACGACATCGAGGTCAATATCCTGGCCGCTCGGGGCCTCGGCATGGCGGGCATCCACCACCGCGACGCCGATTCGACCATCGCCGAACTCGAGACTCTGCTCCAACTTCCGTTGCGACGGGCATGATAGAGCCCTTGCACGCTGTGAAAGGTTCGTGATGCGCGTCTATTTGCCGTGCACGCTCCCCGCGCTGGCCCGAGCGGTCGAGGCGGGGGAGCTAGGCCCGGCCCCGCTGACCGGCTACGCGGTGACCCCCGCGCTGACCGAGTGGTACGCCTCGGGTGACACCGAGGAGCTCGAATACGTGGCCCTCACCGAGGCCGCCCGCGCCTCGCTGCGCCAGTTGGCCGCCGAGCGCGCCGAAGTGTCCTCCCGGCGAGTGGTCGTCGTCGCCGAGGTGCCCGACGGCACGCTCTCGATCGGCGCCGACCTGGAAGAACGGGCCCGAGTACGCGTGACGGCGCCGGTTCCGCTGGGCAAGGTGGCCGCGGTCCACGTCGACGACCTCTACGCGATCCCGGACATCCAGGCCGCGGTCGCCGCCCTCCCCGCCGCCGACGAAGGCGACGACGACGCCCGCTTCACCGTGGACGGCGCCGAGGCGCACGAGCTCATGTGGTTCGCCACGCAGGAGATCCCCGATCTGCTACAGACACGTTAGGTACACGTTAAATAGCGCACAGTACCTTGACGATTTCTTGAAACTTCTCGCTATCGTCCTCACGGATCCCCATCCCGAACCCAAGGAGTCGGTTCCAGTGAAGTTTCGAGTGACGGCCATCGCGGTCGGCGCGGTGGCGGCGGCCCTCCTCACGATCACCCCCGCGAGCGCGCAGGCGGCCGGCTACAACCACAAGGACCCCTACAAGACCGGTTGTGGCAACGCGGCCAAGGTGGTGCGGACCGCGCCGCTCAAGAGCCGCGTCGACACGGTCGGCACGATCCAGCTCTGGTGGTCGGGCAAGTGCAAGACCAACTGGGTCGAGATCAAGACGGCCTCGTCCGGGCACGGCGTCATCAACGTCTACACCGACAAGGGGTCCGACCGGTTCTCCTTCAAGGCAGGCAACGGCGGCCGTCACTGGGGCAACATGATGAACGGCAACAACATGTGCGCCTGGGGCAGTGCCAGCGTGGTGTTCGGCAGCGGCCAAGGTGGCCAGAACGGCTCCGGCAGCACCACGAAGGCATGCGGGTAGCGGCTTTGACCCGCGGTCACGGGTGAAGCCGCGGCCGACCGGCCGCGGCTTCGCCGTCCAGCCTTCACCGGGATGTCACACCCCCCGGTTAAACTGATCGTGACATGACAAAGCACATCATCTGGGACTGGAACGGCACGCTGTTCCACGACATCGACGCCGTGGTCGGGGCCACCAACGAGGTCTTCCGGTCGTACGATTTGCCGCCGCTGACCGCTGACGACTTCCGCGCGGTCTACACCCGGCCCATCTGGGTCGCCTACGAGCGACTGCTCGGCCGCCCGCTCAACGACGGCGAGTGGGAGCTGCTCGACAACGGCTTCCACGAGCACTATTTCCGCCTCAGCGTCGCCTGCGGGCTGGCCGCCGACGCCGAGCTCTCGCTCACCAGCTGGACGGGCACCCAGTCGCTCTGCTCGATGGCCCCGCACACCCACCTGGTGCCGCTGATCGAGTCCTTCGGCATCACCCGGCACTTCAGCAGGGTCGACGGCCTGGTGGGGGTGACCGGTGGCGAGAAGGCCGCGCACCTGACCGCGCACATCGAGGCCATCGAGGTCGAGGCCCGCGAGATCCTGGTGATCGGCGACAGCGTCGACGACGGGCTCGCCGCGAAGCACGTGGGCGCCAGGGCCGTCCTCTATACCGGTGGCATGACGACGCGCGCCGAGCTGGAGGCCACCGGGCTGCCGGTCGTCGACACCCTCGCCCAAGCACTCACGTATGCCTGAATCCTCCAGCAGACAGCCCTGGGCGGCCAGATAGCCGTACTCTGGCTGGATCCCCCACAGGAGGTCGCCATCAAACGCCTTGTGCTCTGGAACATCGACCTCACCTTGGTCGACGTCGCGATCGTGACCAGGGACGCCTACGCCGAGGCGTTCCGCGCCGTGACGGGGCGTCCGCTGCTCAAGCTGGCGCCGGCGCGCGGCCGGCCCGACTCCGAGATCGTCTTCGAGACCCTCGCGGTCAACGGCATCGTCACCGAGGACGACACCCTGCCGAGATTCCTGTCCGCGCTGGCGATGGCCTTCGCCGACCGGCGCAAGCGGCTGGCCACCGAGGGCCACGTGATGGCGGGGGCCAAGGAGGCGCTCAAGGCCGTCGCCGGGCTCGACGGCGTGGTCCAGTCGGTGCTCACCGGCACGATCAAGAGCAACGCCGTGCACAAGCTCAAGGCGTTCGGGCTGGACAAGTACGTCGACTTCGAGCTCGGTGGCTACGGCGAGGAGGTCTATCCCAAGGCGACGCTGCTCCAGGTCGCCCAAGGGCGGGCCAAGGCACGCTTCGGCATGCCGTTCACCGCGGCCAACACCGTGGTGATCGGCGACTCGACGCGTGACGTGCAGGCCGCCAAGATCGGCGGGGCGGCGATGATCGGGGTGGCCTCGGGCCGGTCGATGGCCAGCGAGTTGCGCGAGGCCGGGGCCGACCTCGTGCTGCCCGACCTGTCCAACGCCTCGGAGGTGGTGGCCGCGGTCGCGGGCCTGACCACACCGGTCGACCGCAGACCGGTCAGCCCCTGACCTGACCACCAGGCCGCACATCAGCCAGGCCCCACGTCACCCAGGCCGCACGTCAGCCAGGCCATACCTCAGCTCAGCGCGCTGAGGAAGCGGGCCGCGATCGGGGCCGCCACCGCGGAGCCCGCACCGCCGCCCTCCACGATCACCGCGAACGCCAGGTCCCCCCGGTAGCCGATGAACCAGGAGTGCGCCGGCGGCTCCTTGCCCGAGCCGTACTCCGCCGTCCCGGTCTTGCCGGCCGTACCGGAGGGGAACCGCACCGCCTGGGCGGTTCCGTCCGTGACGACGGCGGGCATGAGCTCGCGCAGGGCCCGCACCACGCCGTCCTCCAAGGGGCGCGGCCGGAGGGTGCGGTCCGGCACCAGCTCCTGGGCGACCAGCCGGGGCGGGCGCCAGGAGCCGTCGGCGATGGCGGCGGCCACCGAGGCCATGTTGAGCGGGCTGGCCAGCACCCTGCCCTGGCCGATCGAGGCGGAGGCCAGATCGGTGTCGTCCTTCGGCGCCGGGAACTCGGCCTTCACCGCCGGCACGCCCGGCGTGATCGCGGAGCCGAAGCCGAACGCGCCGGCCACCTCGGCGAGTCGGCCGTTCCCGAGCTTGGCCACCCCCATGGCGCCGAACGTGGTGTTGCACGAGTGGGCGAAGGCGTCGCGGAAGGAGAGCCTGCCGTAGTCGTGGAAACCCGCGTTGTGGAAGGGGAAGCCGCCGATGTTCTGCTCGGGCGGGCACTCGACCTGCTCGTTCGCCTCCGCCCCGTCCGCGACCAGCGCGGAGGCCGTCACGACCTTGAACGTCGAGCCGGGCGGGTACTTGCCGAGCAGCGCCCGGTTGAACCCGCCCGGCTTGTTGACCACCGACAGGATCTCGCCGGTCGAGGGCCGGACGGCGACCAGCGAGGCCGGCTTGCGTACGCCGTCGAGCGCGGCGGCGCCCGCCCGGTGCACCTTGAGGTCGATCGTGGTGTGGAACGGCGTCCGCGCCGCCGGCTTGACCACGGTCTGGAGGAACTGATCGCCCTGGTAGAGGTCGATCCTGCGGGACTGCCCGTCGGCGAGCCGGTCCGGATAGGTCTGCTTGAGCCCTTCGACGAGCTGCAGCACCGAGCCGGGCGCGTCCGGGGTGTCGACGCGGCTGCCGTCGGCCGCCAGCACCGGGACCGTGGTGGCCTTCTCCGTGACCAGCCGCAGGGACCTGCCCTGCTTGAGCGAGGGGTTGATGGCGGCGGGGGTCCAGTCGACCTGCCACCCGCCGCCGCGTCGCACGAGCTTGAGCCTGCCGTCGTACGTCCAGCTCTTCGGGCCGGTGAGGCCGGCGCGGAAAGTGATCACACCGTCAGCAGCGGCTGTGTCGCGCTCGAAGGTCGCGCCGGTGAGCTTGAGGTCGGCGCGGAAGCGCTGGTGCCAGCGCTCGAAGTCGGCGGGCGGGTCGGCGACGAGCTCCCGCATCCGCGCATAGTTCTGGGCAGACCAGGCGGACAGGTACGAGTCCGCCGTCTCCTCCGGACTGCCCTTCGTACGCAGCACCCAGATCGTGCCGGCCGCCGCGACGGCGGGGACCAGCACGGCGGCGGCGACCCACGGCCAGCGGCGTTTTCGCCTGGGTGGCGACTCGGGCTGAAGATTCACGAAAACTGTCCCCCTTGGTGACCCCATGGGGCCGAGCACACCAGAGCCCGCTGCGTGGTGTCCAATACCGATATGAGTGCCACATAGATATAAATGTGGATATAGTTGCTGGTCATGGACCTTGTCCGGCATCTGCGCTACTTCACCGTGGTGGCGGAGGAACTCCACTTCGGCAATGCCGCGATCCGGCTCGGCATGGCCCAGCCGCCGCTCAGCCAGCGGATCAAGCGCCTGGAGGAGGAGCTCGGCGTGCGGCTCTTCGACCGCTCCGCCCGCCAGGTCCGGCTGACCGAGGCGGGCCGCCTGCTGGTCGGCGAGGCCCGCGAGATCGTGACCAGGGCCGACCGGCTGCGCGAGCTCGTCCGCCACGGCGAGGGCCGGGCGCTCAAGCTCGGCGTCCCGCCCGACCTGGCCGCCGCGGTGATCGCCGCCCTGGTCGAGGGCTTCCGCGCGAGCAATCCGGACGTACGTCTGACGCCGGCGGAGATCTGGACGGCCGATCAGGTGGCCGCGCTGACCGAAGGCGTCATCGACGTCGGCATCGTGCGCCACCCGATCAACGCGCCGGGCCTGCGGTTCGGGCAGGTGCTGGTGCAGCCGCAGGGCGTACTGCTGGCCGAGGGGGACCCCCTGGCCGTGGCCGGGGAGGTGCACCTGGCCGACCTGGCGGGCCGCGAGCTGCTGATGCCGCCCAAGGAGGGGGAGCCGGGGCTGCACGCCGTGACGCTGGCGGAGTGCCGCCGCCACGGCTACGTGCCTGCCCAGGTGCATCAGGGCGCCGGGCTCGGCCTGGTGCTCGCCGGGGCGGCGGTGACGTTCGGGACCAGGATGGACCACCCTGGGATCGTCTGGCGTCCGCTGCTAGGCTCGCCGATCAGCTCCCGGGTCTCCACGGCCTGGCGAGTGGAGACGGACGCGGTCGCCGGCTTCTCGGCGGTGGCCGTACGAACGCTGAAAGAGAGCGCCGGGATGACGGACGAGGCCGCGGCGCCCGTGCGGCACATCAGCCGCAGGCCCGGGATGCTGGCATGAACGAGCCGGATCTGGCCGCGCTGTTCGGCGCGGCGGGCGTGACCGGGTGGCTGCACGCGACCGACCTGCGTACGGGCCGGGAGATCGGGCTCGGCTCCGACGAGCCGGTGCCGACCGCCTCGCTGTTCAAGGTGCCGTTGATGGTGGAGTTCTGCCGCCAGGCCGACGCCGGGCTGGTCGATCCGGCGAGCCGGGTGACCGTGGGGGCCGCCGACCGGGTGAACGGGCCCACCGGCCTGTGCGCGATGCTCGACGACGTCACGATCTCCCTGCGCGACCTGGGCCACCTGATGATCACCCTGAGCGACAACACCGCGGCCGACGCGCTGCTGGCCAGGGTCGGGCGTGAGGAGATCAACGCGATGCTCGACGGGTTCGGGCTGCGCGAGACGCGGGTGCGGCAGAGCTGCCGGGACATCTACGAGAGCATGGCCGAGGACGCCGGGCACGGCTGGCCGTACCTCGAACCTGAGGACATCGCGCGGCTGCGGGTGCTCGACCCCCCGCGCGCCAACAGCGCCACTCCGCGCGAGACGGCCGCGCTGTTCGGGCTGATCTGGCGTGATCAGGCGGCCTCGGCGGAATCGTGCGCCTGGATGCGCAACGTCCTGAACCTCCAGGTCTGGCCGCACCGGCTGGCTTCCGGCTTCCCGTACGACGACGTGGAGGTCAGCGGGAAGACCGGGACACTCCCGACACTCCGCAACGAGGCGGGCGTGGTCGAATATCCCGACGGCGGCCAGTACGCGGTGGCGGTGTTCACCCGCTCGGTCAGCACCGCGCTCAACCAGCCGCGCGCCGACGCGGTGATCGGCACGGCCGCGCGTATGGCGGTGGACCACCTACGCCGGTAGCAAGTTATGTGGCGGTTCGGGTATGACATTGCCCTTACCGGCCGACAGGATGGGCACATGGTTGCTGAAGGCACGCTTCTCTGGGAACCGACCGAAGACATCATCGCGCGCGCCAGGCTGACTCACTATCTGGAGTGGCTGGGCCGGGCGGGGTCGGACTATGAGGAGGTGTGGCGCTGGTCGGTCGACAGTCCGGCGGAGTTCTGGACGTCGATCTGGGACTACTTCGAGGTCATCGGCGAACGTGGTGACGGGCCCGTCATGACTGGGACGATGCCGGGCGCCGAATGGTTCACCGGGAGCTCCCTCAATTACGCCGAGAACGCCCTGCGCGAACGTGCGGGCACCGCGATCGTCTTCGTCTCGGAGGACGGCGCCCGCCAGGAGCTGACCTACGCCGAGCTGCGCGAGGAGGTCGCCCGGGTCCGGGCGGGCCTGGTCCGCCTCGGCGTCGGGCGCGGCGACCGGGTGGCCGGCTACCTGCCGAACATCCCGCAGGCCCTGATCGCCTTCCTAGCCACCGCGTCCCTCGGCGCCATCTGGTCGGCCGGCTCCCCGGACTTCGGCGTGCCGAGCATCGTCGACCGGTTCAAGCAGATCGAGCCCAAGGTGCTGATCGCGGTCGACGGCTACCACTACAACGGCAAGAGTTACGACAGGTCGGCGGCCGTCAACGAGATCGCCGCCGAGCTGTCCACGCTCCGCGCGACCGTCTGGATCCCCTACCTTTCGGCGGCCGAGGAGGGGCAGCCGCCGCAGCGGGCCGAGCCCGGTGCCGCGCACACCGACTCCGTGCCAGACGGCGAGGTGATCGGCTGGGAGGGGCTGCGCGCGGAGGAGGGGCCGCTGGAGTTCGAGCGGGTGCCGTTCGGCCACCCGCTGTGGATCCTCTACTCCAGTGGTACGACCGGGCTGCCCAAGCCCATCGTGCACGGGCACGGGGGAGTGATCCTCGAACACCTCAAGTCGCTCTCCTTCCACCAGGATCTCGGCGAGGGGGATGTGTTCTTCTGGTACACCACCACGGGCTGGATGATGTGGAACTACCTCATCGGCGGCCTGCTGGTGGGCGCCACCCCGGTGCTGTACGACGGCTCGGCCGCCTACCCGTCGGCGGCGGTGCTGTGGCGGATCGCCGCCTCGGAAGGGGTGACCTACTTCGGGGTCGGCGCGCCGTACATCATGGCCTCGCTGAAGGCCGGGATCGCGCCCGAAGGGCTGGAGGCGCTGCGCGGCATCGGCTCGACCGGGTCGCCGCTGCCGCCAGAAGGGTTCGCCTGGGTGGCCGAGGAGCTGCCGGGGATACCGCTCGGGTCGTTCTCCGGCGGCACCGACGTGTGCACCGGGTTCGTCGGCGCGACCGTGCTGCATCCGATCCGGGCGGGCATCATCCCCTGCCGGTCGCTGGGGGCGCGGGTGGAGTCGTTCAACCCCCTGGGCGAGCCGGTCGTGGGGGAGGTGGGCGAGCTCGTGCTCACGCAGCCGATGCCGTCGATGCCGGTCATGTTCTGGAACGACCCCGACGGTGACCGCTATCGCGAGAGCTACTTCGACGTCTACCCGGGCGTGTGGCGGCACGGCGACTGGATCAAGCTGAACGAGGACGGCAGCTGCGTGATCTACGGCCGCTCCGACTCGACACTGAACCGGGGCGGCGTCCGGATGGGCACCAGCGAGTTCTACCGGGTCGTCGAGCGGTTCGACGAGATCGTCGACAGCCTCGTGATCGACACCGGCCAGCTCGGGCAAGA
The DNA here is from genome assembly GCF_050942315.1 of Nonomuraea sp. CA-143628. Classification (NCBI taxonomy): domain Bacteria; kingdom Bacillati; phylum Actinomycetota; class Actinomycetes; order Streptosporangiales; family Streptosporangiaceae; genus Nonomuraea; species Nonomuraea sp. CA-143628. The sequence continues at coordinate 11,755,562 of NZ_CP192072.1, read as the reverse complement.
GGGGCGGCTGCTGCTCTACCTCACGCTGGCCGAAGGCGTCACGCTGTCGGACTCGCTGGTCGAGGCCCTGCGTACGGCCCTGCGGCAGGAGCTGTCACCCCGGCACGTGCCCAACGAGATCCACGCGGTGCCCGGCATCCCGCGCACCCTGTCGGGCAAGAAGCTAGAGGTGCCGGTACGCAAGATCCTCCTCGGCACCCCGGTCGAGCAGGCGGCCAACCCCGACGCCATGGCAAACCCGGAGGTGCTGCGGCACTTCAAGCCCTGATCTCTCCTTGAATGATGATCTTTCCGCGTGTCTGACCGGCCTCGGCCCGGCGGTGGACCTCGTCGAGGCCGGTCAGTGGGTATGTCTCGGCGACCTCCACCACGAGCTCGCCCTTGTCGATCAGCGCCACCAGCCGGGCCAGGTGCGCCGGGTCGTTGCGGGCCACGAAGTGGGTGGCTCGGGGCGCGTCGATCGGGGTGGCGATGGTGACGATCACCTCGCCCAGCGTGGCCAGCGTCGCCGCCTGCTCCGGGCCGATGGCCGCCAGGTTGAGCACCACGTCCATGCCGCCGGGCAACGGGGTGGTGGTGTAGTCGACGACCTCGTCGGCACCGTAGCGCCGCACCGCCGCCGCGCTGCGCGGAGCGGCCGTCGCGATCACGGTCGCGCCCGCCAGCTTGGCCAGCTGTACGGCGAACAACCCCACCCCGCCGCCTGCCCCGTTGATCAGCACCCGCTGACCCGGCTCGACGCGGGCGTGCTCGTGGACCGCCTGCCAGGCGGTCAGCCCGGCGACCGGGATGGCGGCGGCGTCGGCCGGCGGGAGCCGCTCCGGCGCCCTGACCAGCGAACTCGCCGCCGCCACCGTGTACTCGGCCGCTGCCCCCTCCACGAGGCCGATGACCCGGTCGCCGACGGCGAGTCCGCGCACGCCCGCGCCCGTCGTCGAGGTGGGCACGGGTCCGAGTACCCCCGCGCCGACCTCGACGACCGTGCCGGCGAGGTCCAGGCCCAGCGTGTACGGCAGGGTGACCGGGAGCAGATCCCGCAGGTACCCGGCCCGTAGCCCCACCTCGGACGGGTTGAACGAGGTGGCGGCCACCTGGACCAGCACCTCCCCGGGCCCCGGCGAGGGCCGCGGGATCCGGTCGTAGCGGATCACGGACGCGTCGCCGTACTCGTGGATGCGGGCGGCGGTCATGGTTGGGCTCATGAGGGACAACGGTAGATGCCCGGAACGAGATGGCCAATGCTTGTGCATCTGCCCTTTTATACGCGATCGTCTCGCAAGCTAGACTTCCGCCATGGACGTGCTCAGCGACGTGATCGCCATCATGCGCACCGGACAACCCCGATCCGCGCTCGTCGAGTGGCACGCCCCCTGGGGCCAGTGGTTCCCCTCGGCGCCCGGATCGGCGGGCTTCCAGATGATCATCCAAGGTTCCCCGTGGCTCATCCCGCCGGACGGCGACCCCGTCCAGCTGAGCGTCGGCGACGTGGTCTTCTTCCCGCACGGCCACGGCTACGCGATGGCCGACAGCCCGGCCACTCCGCTGGCCGACCCTGAATGCGACCCGCTGGAGGAACGGGACCTGTTCGCCTCGGCCTCCATGGAAGGGCCCGGCGCGGCCACGGTCCTGCTCTGCGGCGGCTACCGGCTCGACCCCAGCCGGGCCCATCCGATCCTGCGCGACCTGCCCGACATGGTCCACCTCCCCGCCCGCCTCGGCCAGCACCCCGAGCTCCGCGCGGCCGTCGACCTGCTCGGCAGCGAGATCGGCAGTCCGCGCCTGGGCGCCGACACCGTCGTCACCTCGCTGCTCGACATGCTGCTGCTGTACATCCTGCGCGCCTGGCTCGACACCGAGCACGGGCAGTGCGAGGTCGGCGGCTGGGCCACCGCCCTGGCCGACCCGTCGATCAGCGTGGCGCTCAACGCGATCCACCGCGATCCCGCGCATCCGTGGACGGTCGAGGCGCTCGGCGGCAAGGCCGGGCTCTCCCGCGCGGCCTTCTCCCGCCGTTTCACCAGCCTGATCGGCCAGCCGCCGCTCACCTACGTCACGTGGTGGCGCCTGGCCACGGCAGCCCGCCTGCTCCGCGAGTCGGAGGACTCACTGAGCGAGATCTCCGCGCGCGTCGGCTACACCTCCGAGTTCGCCTTCGCCAACGCCTTCAAACGCGAGTACGGCACCCCGCCCGGCAGATACCGCCGCCAGGTCTGCCCGTCACCTGCGCCTTAGCGTTCGAAAAGCGGCAGGTGAGTGCGAGGCGCATGAAGTGGGCGCGAAACCAGTGCACCCGGCACACCTGCGGACGGCCGGCACCGCATACGGTGCGGCCATGACTTTTCGTGTCGCCATGGACATCGGCGGTACCTTCACCGACGTGGTCTGCTACGACGAGCAGACCGGTGCCGTGCTGGCCTCGAAGGCGCCGACCACTCCCGGAGATCTCGCCGAGGGCGTCTTCGCCGCGCTCGGCCGCGTGGTAGACGACCCGACCCTGATCTCCTTCTTCGTGCACGGCACCACCCAGGGTCTCAACGCCCTGCTCGAACGCAAGGGCGCCAGGGTCCTGCTGCTGACCAGCGCCGGCGCGCGCGACGTCTACCAGATCGCCCGCGGCAACCGCGACCGCATGTTCGACCTGCGCTACCGCAAACCGACGCCGCTGGTGCCCCGTGCCGACGTCATGGAGGTGGCGGGCCGGCTCGACTGGCGCGGCACGGAGCTCCAGCCGCTCGACGAGCAGGCCGTACGACGGGCCGCCCACCGCGCGAAGGCCGAGGGCTTCGACGCCGTCGCGGTCACGCTGCTGTTCTCCTTCGCCAACCCGGCCCACGAGCTCCGCGCGGGCGAGATCCTCCGGCAGGAGCTCGGCGACGACGTGCTGATCGTGCTCAGCCACGAGGTGGCCAGGGAGTGGCGCGAGTATGAGCGCACCTCCTCCGCCGTTCTCGAGGCCTACGCCGGACCGGTCGTACGCACCTACCTGTCGCGGATCGAGCGGCGCTTCGCCGAGCGCGGCCTGGCCGTGCCCGTACACGTGATGCAGTCCTCCGGCGGCCTGGTCAACGCGGGTTTCGCGATGCGGCGGCCCCTGCAGACCCTGCTGTCGGGCCCCGTCGGCGGCACGATGGGCGGGGTCGCCGCGGCCCGCCTGCTCGGCCGCGCGAACGCCATCTGCGTGGACATGGGCGGCACCTCCTTCGACGTCTCCCTCGTCGTCAACGGCCGCCCGGACGTCAGCGCCGAGGCGCACATCGAGGGCTTCCCCGTCCTGATGCCGATCGTGAACCTGCACACCATCGGGGCGGGCGGCGGCTCCATCGCCTACGCCGAGGCGGGCGCGCTGCGCGTCGGCCCCGAGTCGGCGGGGGCCGTGCCGGGGCCCGCCTGTTACGGCAGGGGCGGCGACCGGCCGACCGTGACCGACGCCAACGTGGTGCTGGGCCGCGTCGACCCCGCCTGGTTCGCCGGCGGTCTGATGGAGCTGGACGTCGAGGCGGCGGGGACGGCCGTCGCCACGCTCGCCGAGACCCTCGACATGGATCCGCTCCAGCTGGCCGAGGGCGTCTGCGACGTCGCCAACGCCAAGATGGCCCAGGCCATCCGTACGCTCACGGTCGAGCACGGCGTGGAGCCGCGCGAGTTCGCCCTGGTCGCCTTCGGCGGCGCGGGCGCCATGCACGCCGTCTTCATCGCCCGTGAGCTCGGCATCGGCGAGGTGGTCGTGCCGCGCTTCCCCGGCGCCTTCTCCGCGTGGGGGATGCTGGAGGCCGACGTACGGCGCGACCTCACGCATCCGTACTTCCGCGCGCAGGACGACCTCGACGGCGGGCACCTGGCGGCACGGCTGGCCGAGCTCGAACGCGACGCGATGGCCGCGCTCGACAGCCAGGGCGTCCCCCTCGACCGGCGGCGGGTCGAGCACGCGCTGGACATGCGTTACGAGGGGCAGGACTACACGCTCACGATCCCGCTCCTGGACGCTACGGAGCCCGCCGCGCCCGGCTTCCTCCAGGCCGTCGCGCGGCGCTACGCCGAGGCCCACACCAGCAGATACGGCCACGCTACGCCCGAGGCGCCGGTCGAGTTCGTCATGCTGCGCAGCACCGGCTTCGGTACCTTCCCCAAGGCCGCCACCGCGGCTCCGGCGCGCGAGACGCACCCGCCCGCCGTACGCGATGTGATCTTCGACGGGCAGGTGCACCGCACCGCCGTCCTGCGCAGAAGCGCCCTGGCCGGCCCTCTGAACGGTGAGGTCGAGGGGCCCGCCATCGTGGTGGAGGAGACGGCCACGACCGTCATCCCGCCCGGCTGCCTGGCCACCGTTGACGCCAACGGCTTCCTGATCATCAAGGTGACCTCATGATCGACCCAGTGACCACAGAGATCATCCGCTGCGCGCTCCTCCAGGCGGCGGAAGACATGAACACCACCCTCATCCGCTCCTCCTACACGCCGGTCATCTACGAGGCCAAGGACTGCGCCGTCGCGCTCATGGACCGCGACCACAACGTGCTCGGCCAGTCGAGCGGCCTGCCGATCTTCCTCGGCAACCTGGAGGTGTGCACCCGCGAGACCGAGCGGATGTTCGGCCGTGAGGTCTGGCAGGAGGGCGACGTCTGGGTGCTCAACGACTCCTACATCGGCGGCACGCACCTCAACGACGTCACCGTCTACGGCCCGATCTTCGTCGGCGGCGAGCTCGTGGGGTTCGCCGCCTCGCGCGCCCACTGGCTCGACATGGGCTCCAAGGACCCCGGCGGCTCCATGGACTCCACCTCGATCTTCCAGGAGGGCCTGCGCATGGGCCCGATGAAGATCTACGAGAACGGCGCACCCTGCCGCGACCTGCACGAGGTCATCGCCCGCAACGTCCGCTTCCCCCACGCCACGCTCGGCGACATGCGCGCCCAGGTCGCCTGCGCGATGACCGGCCAGCGCCGCCTGGCCGAGATCGTCGGCCGCTGGGGCGTGGCGACCGTGATGGCCGCCCGTGACGAGATCTTCGCCCAGACCGAACGCCTCGAACGCCAGGCCGTCGCCGCCATCCCCGACGGCACCTACACCGCCGGCGGGTTCCTCGACAACGACGGCATCGACCTGGCCACCCCGCTGCCGGTCAACGTCACCGTGACCGTCGAGGGCGAGCGCGTCCACGTCGACCTCACCGACTGCGCCGACCAGGCCACCGGGCCGGTCAACTGCGGAGCGGCCCAGGCGGTCGCCGCCGTCCGCGTCGCGTACAAGCTGCTCATCAGCGCCGACGTGCCACTCAACGGCGGCTCGTTCCGCCCCCTCGACGTGGCCACCAGGCCGGGCTCCATGCTGGCCGCCCAGTCGCCCGCCGCCTGCCAGTACTACTACTCCCACCTCGGCCTGCTCATCGACCTCGTCGTCAAGGCGCTGGCCCCGGTCGTGCCCGGCAAAGCCGCCGCCGCCTCCTACGGCGACTCGCTCATCGTCCAGTTCACCGGCACCGACCCGCGTACCGGCAAGCTGTACGTCTCGCAGGAGGCCACCGTCGGCGGCTGGGGCGCCTGGGAGGGCGGCGACGGCGAGACCTGCCTGATCAACAACGTGAACGGATCGCTGCGCGACATGCCGATCGAGGTGCTCGAAACGCTCTTCCCGGTCCGCGTCACCCGCTACGAGGTCCGCCCCGACACCGGCGGCCAGGGACAGTGGCGCGGGGGCAACGGCGTGGTCCGCGAGTACGAGTTCATCGGCGACACCTCGCTGTCGCTGTGGTTCGAGCGCTCGGTCACCCCCGCGTGGGGCCTGGCCGGGGGCGCGGCCGGCGCGCCGCCGCGCGTCACGCTCAACCCCGGCACGCCGCGACAGCGCGAGATGCTCAAGGTCAACGCGCTGCCGGTCAGCACGGGGGACGTGCTGCGCTGCGAGTCGGGTGGTGGCGGGGGGTACGGGCAGGCGGACCTGCGCGCTCCAGAGGCCGTCGCGGACGACCTCACCCAGGGGATGATCACCGGGTAGCGCGGTCCAGGGGTGGTCACCGGGTAGCGCGGCCGGGGGTGGTCACCGGGCAGCGCGGCCCGGGGATGGTCGCTCGGCAGTGTGGGCTAGCCTCCTTTGATCACGTGGCAGGCCAGCTGAAGTGCCAGCCGGGTGGCGCGGTCGTCCAGGTCGTACCCGGCCTCCCTGATCCTTTCGAGACGGGCGGTCACGGTGTTGCGGTGCACGCCGAGGCGTTCGGCGGCCTTGATCGCGCCGCCCTCGCCCAGCACCGCGGCGAGCGTCTCCAGCAGCGTGCCGTCCCGGTCGATGGCCAGCAGCGGCTGGAGCACCACGGTGGCGGGAGCCTTGAGCGCGCTCCCCGGGATGGCGGCCAGCAACTCCGCCGGGCCCATCCGGTCGGAACGGGCGACGCCTCCTGGCGCCGCGAGGAACGCGGCCGCCTGGGCGCCGAGCAGCGAGTCCCGCATCGCCCGTAGGTGGGCGACTTGTGCGCCGACGCCCGCCGCGCATGGCCAGGGCAGCGCGCGTACGGCCGTGCCGAGCCGTTCGGTCAGCCGGTCGGGGGGCAGCGGCGACCAGCCCGCCCAGCCGTCCTCCCTGCTGATCACCGGCACCTGTCCAACGGTGGCGACGATCACCGCTCGCACGCGTTCCGCGTCGCCCGGATCCGGTGTCCGTCCCTGGGGCCTGACCATGAACGCCGCCACCGGCCCGCGCACCGCCCACCCCTGAGCCACCGCCCGCGCGCCCGTCTCCGTGGCCGGAGAGCCCGTTTCCGGGGCGCCCTTTTCCGGCGCGCCCGTTTCTGGGCGCCTGTTTCCCGTGGCGCCTGCTTCTGCGGCGGTGCTCTCGGTGGCGGCTTGGGAGGCGACTTCAGCAACGACTTCGGTGGCTGCTTCGGTGAGGAGGCGGTCGGCCAAGGCGGACTGGAGGGCGAAGTCGCCGGATGCCGCCAGCCGTTCGGCCGCCGCCCACGTCACCAGGGGAGCGACGGCCAGGCTGAGCACCGTCCGTACCACCGCGGGCCAGCCGGCCGACTTCGCCGGGCCGGCCGCTACCAGCCTGCCCAGCACCAGCCCGTCAGGGCCGCGTACCGCCACCTCGACGGGCCAGGGCTCCGAAGCAGCGCTTGGGGCGGTGCGATGGCCCGACGCGCGGCCCGGCGACAGAGCGGCCGCCCGGCCGGCCAGCAGCAGGTCGTACTCATCGACGAAGGCCACCGAGGTGCCGGGCAGTTCGGCGTTGAGCACCCCAAGCATCCGCCGCGCCGAAGCGCCCGCCTCGGCCAGCCGGGTCGCGCAGCGGGCGACGAGCTGGGTACGCGCGGCCGCGGGCCGGGCCGCCGCCGACGCCACCTCCACGGCCGTCACCAGCGGATCGGCGTCCACGAAGATCAACGTGATGCCCAGGCGCTCGGCCAGCACCGCGCTCGAACCACCCGAGACCGCGCCCGCCCCCTCGGCGGGCGCGATCACGCACGCCGCCGCCTGCTCCCAGGCCCGCCGCATCGCCATCTCCACCGCCCAGCCGCCACCGGCGGCCTGGCCGATCAGCACCACGGCCGTGTGCGGGGCCACCGTGGAGAACACCGACAGGTCGTCGACGATGCGCACGTGGTGGACCGGGCGCTCGCCGGTGCCGTACATGCGCGCACCCGCCAGCGGCCCTCCGTTGACCAGCTCGGCCACCGTGACGGGCACCTCCCAGCCCCGCCCACCGCTCCCCGTTGTCATAGCGGGACCCCGAACGCGCGCAGGCCGCCCAGTGCGCGGCCCTCGTCGGTGTGCCAGGCGGGGGCGGCGGGCAGCACCAGCACCTCGACCACCATCCCCGGCTCCGCCTTGTCCACGTCCACCACCACCCCGTCCGCCGAGGAGATCATGCAGATCTGGTCGGGCGCCATCGCCACCGCGGCCCCGTCGGCCAGCGCGAGCACGATCTCGTTGTGTGCCTCCAGGCGTACCAGCCTGCCGAGCCCTTCGCTCTCCTCCACCACGATGCTCGACGGGACCGACGGCATCGCCAGGTCCGCGCCGTGCCCGCTGCTGCCCTCGACCGCGGCGATCCGCCCCGCGCACAACCGGCGCACGCCGTACGGCGCGGCGGCCGAGCGCGGCGCGCCCGGCCGGCCCGCCGCCATCAGCATCGACACGGTGCCGGGCACCAGCGTCCGGGCGAGGTCGGCGGCCCGCATGGGGTAACAGGCGGCCAGCCCCCACCCGCCGAACGACAGAACCACGGGCCGCAGCGTCTCCTCCACCCGGTCGGGCGCCGTCTCGATCAGCACCAGCTCTTCCCCGGGACCGGCCAGCGCCAGCGGGGCGGAGCTGATGCCGCCGAGGGTGTAGGTCGTCTGTTCCACCAGTGGGAACACCCGGCCCGTCCCATCGCCGTCGACCAGCGGCAGGCCGAGCGTCGCGGCGGTGATCAGGGGGAGGAGCGCGTTCTCGGCGGCCAGGTTCAGGGCCACGATCGCGCCTGAGCGGGTGCCGAGCCGGCGTTCCAGCGCTTGTACGGCTCTCGCGGGCTCGCCGCCTCCTGGCAACTGCTCGCCCAGGGCCGTCGTGGAGCCGACCAGGGTGATCGCGACGCACAGGGTGTCGGGAGGCAGGTCGGTGGCCGCCATGAGCCGCACCGGCTCGTCGAGGACCGCGTCGGCCCAGTCGACCGTCAGGTGGAAGGAGGACTCGGCCGCCCCGGTGGCGAACAGCCTCGACCCGGCGGCGAGCGCCGTCAACTCCGCCCGCCCGATCATGCCCGCCTCAGGGGCCACCCCGTCTTGGCACGCGGGGATCGGTCGGTGGGCCGAGGGGCGGTGCCGCTCGGGTGGAGGTTCGCCAGGGGCGGTCATGGGGTGGTCCCGGCGGCGGTGACGCGTACCCGGTAGAGGCCGTCGGGCAGGTAGGACACCGGGTTGACCGTCATCTCCTCGATGCGGGCCGAGCCGGGGACGGCGCCCGCGCTCACCACTCGGGTCAGCGCCTCGTCACGGGCGTCGCCCAACTCCCGGTCGAGCTCGGCCCTGCCTCTGGCCTGCACGATGCGTTCCACCGCAGCCAGCGGCACCGCCAGCGTCGCACCGAACGCCACCGCGGCATCGGGGCGATCCGCCTCCGGCTGCCCGCCATGGAGCGCGAAGGCGGGGCGATTCGCTTCCGATGGCCGGTCGGCCCCGCTACGGAGGGCGGCGGCGGTGGCGCCTCGGGCGCACACCAGGGGGTAGCGGCGGAAGTAGTGGGCCGAGACGAGACCATCGCCGGTCCGCGCGAAGTACACGGGGATGTCGGGAAGCCACGAGGCCACCAGGTCGGCCACCCGTTCCGCCTGGGGGCGCAGGGACGCGTTGAGTATCGCCTCGCGTTCCCTTTCGCGCAGTCCCGGTCTGCCGAACTCGTAGGACAGCGTGATACGGGCTCCTGGCACCTCGGCGGCCACCAGGTCGGCCACCGCCAGCTCGTGGTCGGCGAGGGCGGGCGAGCCGGTCGCTGTCACCGCGAAGTCCACCAGGCCGCACCCGGCGGCGAAGGCCCGGACGGCGGCGGCATCGAGGGCGGCCAGGGGGCGGCCGGTGAGGCTGTGCCCGCCGCGCACGATCGTGGCGGCCCCTTGAGGGTGCGGTATGTGTGGGGCGAGGGCCGGGGGACACGGCCCGCCCACCCTGATCGCGGCCACCGGCGCGGCCGGTTCGGCGTCGAGGTCCATCGCTACGCAGGCCGCGCGGATCTCCCCTGGCCGGTCCGCCCCGAGAGCCCCGCCGCCGGTCAAGATTCCCCCAGCGCCCCGGGTCGGGATCGCCCCGCCGCTGGTCGAGATCTGCCCAGTGCCGTCGGCCGGGATCGCCCCACCGCTCCTCGTCGGGATCGCCCGGCCGCCACCGGGGAGGGCGTCCGCGGGCGCGTCCAGTGCGTCTGCTGCGGGGAGCGCGGTGTCTGCCGTACCGGGCAAGGACCATGAGGACACCGGGACGCCGTCGCGGACGGCCACGACGGTGGTCGTGAGCCGTCCGGGAGCGAGGCCGAGGATCATTCCAGTTCGTGCCCCTCTGTCTCCGGCAGCGGCACCGCGAGCAGGGCCGTGACCGCCATGAACGCGTTGATCGCCAGCATCGTCGCGGTGAACCCCGTCGCGTTCGCCAGCAGCGCGCCCACCGCCGAGGGCGCCATCGTCGTGGCCACCAGTTGCGCGGCCGTCGCCCACGAGTAGCCGGTGCCACGCAGCGCGGTCGGGTAGAACTCGCCGTTCCAGGTGTTCCAGACGCCCCACGCGCCCAGGCTGAAGAACGACAGGACGAAGTTGCCCGCGTACAGCTCGAAGGTGGAGTCCGCGAGCGCGAACCACAGGCCGCCGAGCGCGGCCGCCACGACGTACACGAGGAAGACCTTCTTGCGCCCGAACCGGCCGGTCAGCAGCGACGCGCTGACGTAGCCGGGGATCATCATCAGCGCGCTCAGCGCGGCGAAGCCGAGCGAGGCGTCGAGGGTGAGGCCCTTCTCCTGCAGCAGTGATGGCAGCCAGGTCTGCAGGCCCCAGTAGCCCCAGTTGAAGGCGAAGTTCAGCAGCAGCATCACTACGGTGATCTTCGTCAGCCGGCCGCGCAGGAGGTCGAGCGGGTGGCCCATGCGCTGCGTCGCGACGGTGAAGGTGGCGTCGGCGTCGGGGCTGTTCAGGGCGCGCAGCACCTGGCGGGCCTCGTCCTGGCGGCCGCGCCCGGCCAGCCAGTACGGCGACTCGGGCACCCACGCCCTGATCGCGAACGCCCACAGCCCCGCCGCCGCGCTGGCCAGGACCACGGCGCGCCAGCCCAGGTGGCCCAGCGTCACGGAGGCGCCGATGGCGGCGAGCATGCCGATGGGCCAGCCGATCGACAGGTAGACCGCCGCCCTGCCCCGGCTCCTGGTGGGCAGCATTTCGAGGAAGTACGGGAAGGTGATGGTGTAGACGCCCGCGAGGGCCAGTCCCGAGGCTACGCGGAGGGTGACGAGGGTGGCCATGTTCGGGGCGAAGGCCGAGGCCAGGGCGATCACTCCGTAGGCCAGCAGCGACCAGAAGCAGGCGGGCTTGCGGCCGATGCGGTCGGCGAGCGGCCCCCAGACGAGCGAGCCGGGGATCATGCCGAAGGCCACGGCGGAGAGGACCACGCCGATGCCCGCCGGTCCGATGCCGAGGTCGTCGCCCAGGTCGCCGGAGACGTAGATGAGCGCGAGCTGTTCCCACGACTCGATGACGAAGGCGATGAACAGGGCCACGGCGATGAGCAGATGCCGTCGGGTGAACGGCATCCGGTCGAACGCCGCCCCGATGGGCATTGTCCTGGCGTCGATGGCGGTCATGGGTACTCCTCGGAGGAGGGGCGCTGCTGGGATATGGCGCACCCTAGGACCGCCGCTTTTCCTCCCTGTGTGCACGGCGCCCATGCCTGGCGGGACGCCCTGTGCACCTTGCCCTGATATCTCAGGATACGTGCAGGTCAGCGGGTGTTCTCATGGACGTGCACGATGAGCCATTCGCCGCTGGTGAAGCGTCGCAGCACGGTCGTGGTTCGTACGATCTCGGGCTCGCCAGTTTCGTAGTCGACGCGCAGGAGGTAGCGGGCCAGCGCGGTGTCGCCCCACACGTCCACGACCTCGTCGTGGGGTGTCACCCCTGTCTCCTTGGGGCCGTCGGCCGGGCGGGCGTCGCGCACCTTGTCCAGCTGGGTTCTGCTGGTGATCAGGTCGGGCGCCTCGGAGTCGAAGATCGTGGCCTCGGGGTGCAGCAGGCGGTCGATGCCGGCTCTGTCGCCTCTGGCGTAGGCGTCGTACATGTTGGTCACCACCGCCCACACTGCCTGGCGTGTCATCGATTGGCCTCTCGCTCGCGTCCGCTTGGTGTCCCCTGGTCGACCAGCCACTTTAAAGGGCTTTGTCGGTGTCTCCGACCCGTCTCGGTCACTGTGACGGTCCGTGGTGGCTGGGGTCCTTTGGGAGATACCTCCTCCGGGGGAGGGGAAGAAGGCGGTCTGTGGTGGCTGGGCTCTTTGAGGTCCCCCTTCGGGGAACGGGCAGGCCTGCTGTGGCAGAGGTCCTATGGATGGCCAGCCCCTTCGGGGAGAGAAGGAGGACGGCCGTTGTGGCAGAGGTCCTCGTGGACGGGCACCCTCTTCGGTGGCGAGGAAGATGATGGTCCGTGGCGGCTGGGGGCCTTTCGGGGATGCCCTCTCCGGAGGAGCGGACGAAGACGGCCGTTGTGGCGGAGGTCCCATGGACGGATGCCCTCTTCGGTGGTGAGGAAGAAGGCGGTCCGTGGTGACTAGGCCCCTTTGGGAGGGACGCATCCTTCGGAGGCGGTCCGTCGGGGCCGGGGCCTTCGTGGGCCCCCTCCGAAGGAGAGGGCGAAAGGAGGTCGCGTGGACGTCGTGCTAGAGGCCGAAGAGGGGCAGGCAGGGGTCCAGGTTGTGGATTTCGATGCCGTCCATCGGTTTCCAGTCCGCCCGGGGGAGGCGGAAGCGGCGGCCCGTTGCCACTGTGCCCTTGCGGTTGTGCAGGATGATGCCGTCCTCGTGGTAGCCGAGTCGGCGCGTCACCGCGAGTGAGGCGTGATTGTCGTGGAACGCCTCCGTCGTCGCGTACTCCGCGCCCAAGCCCTCGAAGGCCAGGTGGAGCACCGCCGCGCGCATCTCCCTGCCGATGCCCCGGCCCTGGAAGCGTTTGCCGAGCCACGAGCCCGTCCCGGCCTCCCGGGTGACCAGGAAGTCGGCGGCCGTCAGCGCCTGTACGCCGACCACCTGTCCCTCCGAGACCACCGCGAACTCCAGGGTCCACTTCTCCCGGGTGAACTCGGCCCAGGTACGGAAGTGGTAGCGGACGGTGGCCCTGGCCCGCTCCTGCGGCTCGGCGTCGGACCACGGGAACAGGAACGGCATGTAGCCCGGCTCGTGGACGCCCTCGGCCGCTCGATCGCCGAGCTCGTCGAGGTCGGCGAGCGACGGCATGCGGAGTTCGAGGCGCGGGGTGGTCACGGAGAGCCCGAAGAGCGGCCAGTTGCGCATGTTACCGATCTTCCCAGCTCACAGCCCGGCCCGGCGACCGATTTACACACCTTGGGGCAGGTGGAAGACCCGGCCGGGATCGTAGGCGGCCTTCACGGCGGCCAAGCGTGGCGCGTTGGCTCCGTAGTAGGCGGTCCGCCAGTCGGTCAGGTCCGGGTCGATGTAGTTCACGTACGCGTGATCGCCCAGATGTGCCCGCATGTCGCTGTGGATGCCGCGCAGCCAGGCCCGGCCGGTGCCCTTCGAGTAGTACTGGACGCCGAACAGCGCCGCCCGGTGCGGGAAGGCGGTGGCGTCCGGGCGGACCCGGGCGACCGCGCCGCCCAGCGCGTCCAGTTGCACGGTGTGCTCCCCGGCCCGGGCCACCCCGGCGACCAGCGCCTTGACACCGGCCGCCGACAGCTTCTGGTACGCCAGATGCGACTTGGCGGCGAAAGTGTCCCTGCTGAGGCGGCCCGCGGCGGTCTGGCCAGGTAGGTGGCACTGCGCGACCGAGAGCGAGGAGCAGCCCGCCATGACCATCATGGCGTGCCCGTAGGACGTCGTGGAGGCGTAGCGGGAGGAGGGGCGGCCGATCTGGGCGACGAGCGGCGCCAGGAGGCGGTCGAGCGCCGCCTTCCCGCCCAGGTACGTGCCACCGATCTGCACGTCCAGCCCGTTGTTGCGCGTCAGGTGCAGCGTGGACCACAGCTCGTCCGGCGCGGTGGGCGCCCAGGACTGCCAGGCCTTGACCGCCGCCTCGGCCTTGGCCCACGGCCAGTGCAGGAAGAACACGGTGGTGTCGCGGGTCTTGTGCGTGCGGAAGGTGAAGGACACCGCCACGCCGAAGTTGCCGCCGCCACCGCCCCTGCACGCCCAGTAGAGGTCGGGGTGGTGGTCGGCGTCGCAGGTCAGGAGGCGGCCGTCGGCCGTGACGATCCGTACGGACTCGAGCGTGTCGCAGGTCAGGCCGTACTTCCTGGAGACCACGCCGATCCCGCCGCCCAGCGCCAGGCCGCTCACCCCGACCGTGGGGCACGAACCGGCGGGGATGCTCACGCCGTGGCGGGCCAGCTTGTCGTAGACGTCGACCAGCTTGGCCCCGGCGCCGACGGTGGCGCGGCCGGCCGCGTAACTGACGGAGTTCATCCGGGAGACGTCGATCACCAGGCCGGTGCCGGTGGACCAGCCCGCGTAGGAGTGGCCGCCCGAGCGGGCGGTGACGGGCAGGCGGTTCGCGCGGACGAAGGACAAGCACGCGGAGACGTCCGCCGGGGTCGCGCAATAGGCGACGCCGCCCGGCCTGATGCTGTCGAAGGCGGGATTGAACAGCCGTCGCGCCGCGCCGTACCCCGCGTCGGACGGCAGGACCAGCTTGCCGGTGAGGCGGCGGCGTAACCCCGGCCAGTCGGGGGCGGAGGAGGCGAGCGCGGGCGGTACGGAGACCAGCCCCAGTACCGGTGCCAGCGTGGCGGCGCGGAGGAAGTCGCGGCGGTCCATGGTCGTCTCCTGGTGATCGTGGTGAACCGATCGGTGAGACGACCACGGAAGCCGCCAGGTTGGTCACAAATGCATAACCGGAGGGGCCAGGCCAGTACCGGACGAGCCCGGTCCGTCCGTCTGAGCGCGCTCAGGCGGACGGACCGGGGGCTTAGCCCACCCCTACCGCTGGGGATTAACCCGCCCGTACCGCTATGGACTCATTGAGGCGCAGGGCCAGCGCGGGGCACATGTCGACGGCCCGACGCGCTTCCTTCGCCATCCAGCCCGGCACGGTCTTGAAGGTCGGGAAGCCGTATTCGTCCAGTTGCACGAATTCCGGCAGCAGGTGCGCGCACAGGCCATGGCCTTCGCAACGGGTCCAGTCCACGTCCAGGCGATACTCGGGCTGGTCCTCCTGCTCCGGGAGGGGCAGCACGCCGCGGACCGGCCGGCCGCAGGAGCCGTACTCCAGGTGAAGGGCGATGTCGCTCTCGAATGCGTCCAGGGAGGAGAGGACGAACCTGGCGGTGCCGTCGGGGTGGAAGCAGGCGCCTCTGCGCTCGACGGCGCGTACGGTGCGGCGTACCGCGTCCGTGGACCCGGTGCCCTCGACCAGCGCGAGCAGTGCCCGCGCCACGTCGGGCAGCCCGAGGCGGCAGGGGCCGCACTGGCCCGAGGACTGGGCAGCGAGGTAGGCCGCCACCCGGGTGGTCTCGCCGAGCGGGCAGGTCGAGTCGCCGAGCGGGACGATGATCCCGGCACCCAGCTCGCTGCCCATCTTCTTCATGCCTTCGCGCGAGATCACCGCGGAGAGGGCGTTCTCGTAGCTCATCCAGGCGCCGTGGTAACCGCCCATGAGGACGCCGTCGCCGATCTCCGCCTCGCACATGTCGAGGACGTCGATCAGCGGGGTGCCCGTGGGCGCTTCCACGACGGCGGGGTTGGTGGCGCCGCCGCTCACGCTGAGCAGGACGGTGCCGGGTTCCTTGGCGGTGCCGTACTCGGCGTACCCTTCGGGGCCGAACTCGGCGAGCAGGGCGAGCTGGGCGAAGGTCTCCGTGTTCGACAGCAGCGTGGGCAGGCCGTCCACGCCGCTCTCGGCGGCGCGCTTCTTGCGGCCGTTGGGGATGGCCACGTCGCCGTTCACGCCGCGTACCAGCGCGCCGCCCTCGCCCGAGATGAACCGCTCCTCCAGGCCGACCACCCGGATCTTCACGTGGCTCTCCTGGCCGCCCGCCACATTGGCGGCGCGGCGCTCGGCCACGGCCGCGGAGACCGATGACTCGGCCACCTCGCCGCCGGACCCGATCGCCACGACGACCTCGCGCGCGTGCAGGGCCTCGGCGGCGAGGACCGCTCCGTCGAGCACGAGGTGCGGGTTGCGGATGAGCATCATGGTGTCCTTGAAGCTGGCCGGCTCGCCCTCCGAGCCGTTGACCAGCACGACACTCTCGCGTGCCCCGGCGGCGTCGGCGACGGCGCGCAGCTTGCGGCCGACGGGGAACGCCGCTCCGCCTCGGCCGCGCATGTCGACCTCGTTCACCTGGGCGATCAGCGTCTCGATATCGCGCAACACCGGCTCGCCGTGAAGCGTCCGGTGCGCCGGCAGATCGATCCGCCTGGTGTGCTCCAGCCCGGCGGTCAGCCGGGCCGGGCCCACGCGTAACACGCGTGGGACTCTATGCGGGATCACTCTGGCGCCTCCTGGGCATTCCTGTGCGGTCTCATCCCGCCTCCCGGTACTTCCTGCGCGCCGCGTCGAGGCTAACCGGCGCGTTGACGTCCACCGGCCGCTCGACCGGTGAGGTGTCGACCTCCATCGTCTTCACCCATTCCGGCTGGAGTGCCGGCCTGAGCGTGGTGGCGAGCACTCGGACGAGCAACGCCCCACCGACCGCCGCGAGGCAGGCGATGTAGGACCACGCCACCCAGGGCGCCGGAGGGCGGCCCGCCGTCAGGCCATGCATGATGGCCACAGGCCAGGACAGGTACGCGGTGGCGTGGAGCGTCCGCCAAATCCATGGCTTGGCCGTCACCGCGAACCGTCCTCGGACCATTCCCGACACAACGATGATCACCATCATGTCGAAGGCTACAGCGCCGAATCCCACATAGATACCGGCAATTGGGACCACTGTCGCGGCCAGTGGGACATGCCCCAGACTGACCATGAGGGTGATGTGCGTGACCAGGTAGGCCATCCCGATCATCGCTGTGGCCCGGTGTGCCAGCTGTGCCCTGACCCTGTTGGACGGGGACAGGAAGACGCGTTCGGTGGTGAGCAGGCCGAGCCCGACCGTCGCGCTCAGCAGCACCAGGGCGAACACGCCCGCGTAGAACTCGAGGAAACCCACCCCTTGCCCGAGTACTGAGATCCCGCTGTCGGTCCTGGTCAGGGCGAACCCCGCCAGGACCAACGCGGCGAGCATGGCGCTTACTCCGAACCGGACCCACCTGGAGTCCAGCTTGCTCGGAGCGTGCCGGGGCAGTCTTCTGTGGAGCATCGATTCCCTCCATGGTCGTCGATTGAGGGTGCGACTCGGGAGGGCCGATCTACGTCAGCAACGACGTCCGCTGTTGATGCAGTTGACCACGAACCTCATGAGCTGGTCAGACATCACGTTGGCGAAGTCTGCGTGATCGGTCACCGGATTGTGCTTCTGCTCAGGGAACGCGTCCACGGCGAAGGACGGTCCCTGTGGAACCGAGTACGTGAGGGACATACGCAGCTGTGGGACGGCCTTCGTTCCCTGCGGGCAGGCGCCACCCTGACCCGGGAACACTATGTGCGTGCGGTGGTTGGCGCTGTCGGTGTTCTGTCCGTCCCAGCAGCTTGGGAAGTCTAGAATACGGACGACTTGGCTGCCGCGTGGGCAGAGTGGATATTTGTTATTAGTGATGCGGTTCTGGAAGCCGGTACACGTCCACGCGGCCTTCGCGTTCGCTCCGCCGTTCGTGGCCGCCTTGGCGTCACCGGTGATGATCCTCAGGAACCTCGGCATCGCGACCACCTTGGACGAGCCGTTGCCGCGGAACTGCAGAGTCACCTGGCGGGCCCGCAGGACCTGGCCGACGTTGCCGTCCTGGTCGTTGGTGTTGACGTCCACCTTGCGGTCGCGGAGCACCGGCCAGAAGTAGGTCGACTTGTCGCCGAACCGGCAGGTGGTGCCTCCCGCGGCGAGACTCTGGTCCGTCGAGAACCCGTCCGTGGTCAGGTTGCCCACGTAGTCGTGCAGGTGGTGAGCTCCGTTGCTCACGCCCGGAGCGACGATGAAGTTGTCGGGGTTGTTGTGCTTGTTGCCGTTCGTCCCACAAGCGGAGACGAAGGTGCCCCTGGAGCCGTTCCTACCGATTTGGAAGTTGTCGAGCTGGCCGCGGCCGACCTGGCGGATGTCGACGAAGTCCTGGACGAACGGGCCGAGGTCGGCGCACTCGCCCTCGTCGTGGTCGCCATCGGTGGGGGAGGGGGACGCGGACGGGCTCTTCGTCGGGTTCTGGTTGTTGTTGTTGTTGCCCCGGCGGCGGAACTGCTGCTGCTGACCCTGGTCCTGTTGCTGCTGCTGGCCCTGGTCCTGCTGCTGCTGGCCCTGCTGGTCCTGCTGCTGGTCCTGGTTGTTGTTCTGCTGGTTGTTGTTCTGCTGGTCCTGGCCGTTACCGGTGTCCTGCGTTCCCGGCTCCGGGGTCGGCGCGGCCAAGAGGGCTCCGCCGCCTTGCTGCTGCTGCTGACCCTGCTGCTGTTGCTGCCCCTGGTCCTGCTGCTGCTGACCCTGCTGGTCCTGCTGCTGCTGCTGGCCCTGGTCCTGCTGACCCTGCTGGTCCTGCTGCTGCTGGTCCTGGTTGTTGTCCTGCTGGCCCTGGTCCTGCTGCTGTTGCTGGTCCTGGTTGTTGTCCTGCTGCTGTCGCCTCTGTTGCGTCGGTGATTGAGACGGCTTGCCCTGCTGTGCCGGATCGCAATGGTCCGCAAGCGCCGGACCGACGCCGATCACGGCCGCGGACACCAGGCCGCTGGCCAGCACGGCCAGGGCGGACACGGCCGCGGCCGTGCGTCTGGATCTCCTCATTACTGTCTCCTCGTTTCGACCGCCGTTGCGACGGGTGGAACCGGTGAGGGCGTGGGGGGGTCGGGAAGTTCACCGAAGTCGACCAGGCCAGTGCCTTCGAGCAGCGTCATGTGCTTCAGCACCACCGTGTTGGCGGTGTTGGCGAACTTCCTGATCTCGCTGTTGCGGGTCCCCGCCCGCACATCCGCCACGACGGCGAAGACCTTGCCGTGCGCGGCACGCAACAGGTTGGCGAAGTCCTTGTCGAAGGCGGGACCCTTCTCCGCGGACAGCTGGGCCATCCAGCTCTGCTGATCGGCGTTGGCGACGTCTGGGATGGGCACGCCGAGTTTCGCGGCGAGCGCGCGAGTCGCCTCGTCCAGCTTCGTGTGATCGGAGACCAACTGCTTCCCGGTCTCCTTCACGCTCGCTGACTCAGCGCGTGTCTGGGCCCATTGGCCAACAGGAATCTCCCAGAGGCCCGCCTGGCGTACTCTGACTAGCAGGTCGCGGTCTGCCGGCCCGAGAGGACCGGCGGCCGACTGCGTGTACTGAGTGGATCCTGCGAAGCTTCCTGGTGGCAGGACCAGCAGGATCGTGACCGTGGCAGCCACTGCGAAGCCGCCGAACATGAGCAGTTCGCCGCGCAAAAGCCTGTGCATGATCGGAGGTACGCGGGCCTTCGGGGACCGGTTCACTCATGGGGTCCAAATAGTCAGAAATGACTGGAGTTATCGGAGTGACTACCGGAGTGATAACGAAGGTGTAAAGATGTGCCCCGTGCTAGGTCATCTCGCCGGCAGCTTAGAGAGCGCGGACACCGAGGCGGAACACCGCATCGCGGTGCTCTACCAGGAGTTCGGTGGCCCTCTGCTGCGCCACGTACGCAAGTCGACCGGGAACGATCTTCAATGGGCCGAAGACGTCGTTCAAGAGACGATCGTAAGAGCCTGGCGTCACTCGGCAAGACTGCAATGGGAGCCCAGCCTCATCTGGGCATGGCTACTGACAGTGGCCCGCCGTATCGTCATCGACGGTCGCCGGCGTAAGAGCGTTCGGCCTCACGAGGTCGAGCCGCCGGAAGTCGACATGCTGGCGGTCCCTGACGGCTCGGAGCGGGCGCTCTCGGCCATGGTGGTCGCTGACGCGCTGCGGAGCCTGTCAGACGAACACCGGGAAGTCATTGAGCAGACCTACCTTCGGGACCGTACGATAAGTGAAGCGGCGGAGATTCTGGGGATTCCGCCGGGCACGGTGAAGTCCAGGCTCTACTACGGGATCCGGGCTCTCCGTGTGCTTCTGCAGGACAAGGGGGTAGCCGGGTAATGCATGAAGGGGTGGCCGCCTACGTCCTCGGTGTCCTCGACGAAGAGGAACTAGAGGAGTTCGAGCGCCACCTCGACACATGCGCAAGGTGCCAGGCGGAGCTCCAGGACATGGCCGAGATTCCAAGCCGGCTCGACGAGCTCAAACACCTGCCCTCAGCCGCTGAGGACGACCCGCCGATGTCGATGTCACGTTGACCTTTTTCCCCTTTTCGGGTGATATCGGTACGGCGAGGCGCATACGCCCGGTCGAGTAGACCGGGCGGCTTGGGGAGGTGTTCGGTGGGCATCGACGGTGATGCGGCCGTGCCTCCTGACAGGCGATTCGGCGAGGAGGGCGGCCGGCTCTCCTATGGTGGCTACCTTCGCCTGCCCGAATTGCTCGACCAGCAACGGCCTCAGTCCGAGGCGCCTGACGAGCTGCTGTTCATCACCATCCACCAGGTCTACGAGCTCTGGTTCAAGCTGCTGCTGCACGAGCTGGAGGCCGGCCGCGAGGCCATGTTCAAGGGTGAGCTCTGGCAGGCCAGGCACGTGTTCCAGCGGGTGCACGCGGTGGAGCGGGTGCTGATCGAGCAGGTCGACGTGCTGGAGACGATGACGCCCCAGGACTTTCTGGAGTTTCGGGCCAGGCTCGCCCCGGCGAGCGGCTTCCAGTCGGTGCAGTTCCGCGAGCTGGAGTTCCTGTCGGGGCTGAAGGATCCGAGCTACCTCGGCCGGCTCAGGGACGCCGACGACGCCGAGCTCACCAGGCTGCGCCGCCGGCTCGACGAGCCGACACTGTGGGATGCTTATCTCACCGCCCTTTCCCAGCGTGGGCTGCCGGTCTCCGACGACGAGATCATGGGCACGCTGCTGGCCGTGGCGAGGGACCGCGGGTCGTACGACGACCTGTGGCAACTGGCCGAAGATCTGCTGACCCACGACGAGACCGCCGCCCAGTGGCGGACCCGCCACGTGCAGATGGTCGAACGGCAGATCGGCACCAAATCGGGCACCGGCGGCTCGACGGGAGCCCCCTACCTGCGAGGCAGGACCCGCCTGCACTACTTCCCACTGTTGTGGGAACTAAGGGCCTGGCTATGACAAGCCATGGCGAACCCTCACAAAGGAGTGAGAGCGAAATGCCGCTCGACGAGGCCAAGGATGAGCTGCTCCAGCGAGCCGCGCAACGATGCGCGGTGAGCAGCGACCATGTGAGCCCCGAGGACGCGCTGGCCTTCCTACGCGTCTACTACCGGCACATCGCGCCGGAGGACCTGCTCGACCGCAGCCCCATTGACGTCTACGGCCCGGCGATGTCGCAGAAGCAGCTGGCCGAGGTACGCCCCCAGGGCCGGGCCATGGTCCGCGTCTACACGCCGACTCTCGAGGAGAACGGCTGGGACCCGGGACACTCCGTGGTGGAGGTGGTCACCGACGACATGTCCTTCCTGGTCGACTCGGTGACGATGGAGCTCGCCAGGCATGACATCAACACCTACCTGGTGGTCCACCCGCAGATGCGGGTACGCCGTGACATGACCGGCAAGATGCTCGGCCGGGGCCAGGAGGACGTCACCGGCCAGATGCTGGTCGAGTCCTGGATGCACTTCGAGATCGACCGGCAGACCGACCCCGAGGTGCTCGGGCAGTTGGAGGCCGACCTTCAGCGGGTCCTGTCCGACGTACGTCAGGCGGTCGAGGACTTCAGGAAGATGCGGGGGGTGGCCGTACAGACCGCCGAGGACCTCACGCTGAACCCGCCGCCGCTGGAGCCCGCGGAGGTCGAGGACAGTCTCGACCTGCTGCGCTGGCTCGCCGACGGGCACTTCACCTTCCTCGGCTACCGCGAATACCGCCTGGAGCAGACCGACGAGGGCGACGCGCTGCGCGCGCTGCCCGGCGCGGCGCTGGGCATCCTGCGCGACGACAAGATCGGCTCGGAGAGCTTCTCCGTGCTGCCCCCCGAGGTACGCGCCAAGGCGCGCGAGAAGCAGCTGCTGATCATCACCAAGGCCAACTCCCGGGCGACCGTGCACCGCGCGGCCTACCTCGACTACATCGGGGTGAAGCTGTTCTCGCCGGAGGGCGAGGTGATCGGCGAGCGCCGCTTCCTCGGCCTGTTCACGCACGTGGCCTACAGCGAGTCGATCTCCAGGATCCCGGTGCTCAGGCGCAAGCTCGCCGACGTGCTGGAGCAGGCCGGGCTGGCCCCCGACAGCCACGACGGCAAGGACCTGATCGAGATCCTGGAGACCTTCCCGCGTGATGAGCTCTTCCAGACCTCGCTCGACCAGCTGCTGCCGATCGCGCTCGGCGTGCTGCGGCTGCGTGAGCGCAAGCAGGTCAAGCTGTTCCTGCGCCGCGACGACTACGGCCGCTACATCTCCTGCCTGATCTACCTGCCGCGCGACCGCTACACCACGCAGGTGCGCTACCGGATGCAGGAGCTGCTGCTCAAGGCGCTGGGCGGCAAGTCGCTCGACTACAGCGCGATGATCGGCGAGTCCGCGCTGGCCCGGCTGCACGTGGTCATCCGCGGCGAGCGCGGCAGGCAGCTGCCGTCGCCGGGCGTCGACGTGCAGGAGCTGGAGTCGCGGCTGGCCGCGATCACCCGGTCGTGGGAGGACGACCTGGCCACGGCGCTGGCGGAGCAGACCTCCGAGGCGGAGGCCCCCAAGCTGACCAGGCGCTACCAGTCGGCCTTCCCCGAGGGCTACAAGGCCGACTTCCCTCCGGAGATGGCCGTGGTGGACCTGCGCCGTCTGGAGGAGCTGGTCGGCGCCGACGAGAACGAGATCGGCCTCAACCTCTACGAGCCGTACGACGCGGCCGAGGGCGAGCGGCGGCTGAAGATCTACAAGCTGGGCTCGCCCATCTCGCTGTCGCGGGCGCTCCCGCTGATCCAGCGGCTCGGTGTCGAGGTCGTGGACGAGCGGCCGTACGAGATCGACAGGGACAACGACCCCGCCACCAAGAACGCCTGGATCTACGACTTCGGCCTGCGCTACACGCCGAACGACGAGGTCGACAAGAAGGACTTCAAGCGGCTCTTCCAGGACGGCCTCATCGCGCTGTGGAAGGGCGAGGTCCAGGCCGACAACTTCAACGCCCTCGTCCTGCGGGCCGGACTGACCTGGGAACAGGTCGAGATCCTGCGCGTCTACGCCCAATACCTGCGCCAGGCGGGCTCCGCCTTCTCCCAGCGCTACATGGAGCGGGTGCTGACGGGCAACGTGCGGCTGGCCCGGCTGCTGGTGCGGTTGTTCGAGGCGCGGCTCGACCCCCGGCGCGGCGACGACGTGCGGACCGACCTGGCCGACGCGCTCAACGAGGAGATCCTGGGCGCGCTCGACGAGGTCGCCTCGCTCGACGAGGACCGGATCCTGCGGGCGTACCTGGAGATGATCCAGGCGACGCTGCGTACCAACTACTTCCAGACCGTCGGCGGGCGCCGCAAGCCGTACATCTCGCTGAAGTTCGACCCGCAGGCGATCAGCGTGCTGCCGCTGCCGCGGCCGAAGTACGAGATCTTCGTCTACTCGGCCCGGGTCGAGGGCATGCACCTGCGTTTCGGCAAGGTGGCCAGAGGCGGGTTGCGGTGGTCGGACCGGATGGAGGACTTCCGGACCGAGATCCTCGGGCTGGTCAAAGCCCAGATGGTGAAAAATACCGTTATCGTGCCCACTGGGTCCAAGGGCGGATTTGTCGTGAAGCGTCCGCCGGTGGGCGGAGGGCGCGAAGAGCAGCTCGCCGAGGGCGTGGCCTGCTACCGGATGTTCATCTCCGGGCTGCTCGACGTCACCGACAACCTGGTCGACGGCAAGGTGGTGCCCCCGCCGGACGTGGTCAGGCACGACGGCGACGACCCCTACCTGGTGGTCGCCGCCGACAAGGGCACCGCGACCTTCTCCGACATCGCCAACGGCGTGGCCAAGGAGTACGGCTTCTGGCTCGGCGACGCCTTCGCCTCCGGCGGCTCGATCGGCTACGACCACAAGGCGATGGGCATCACCGCGCGCGGCGCCTGGGAGTCGGTCAAGTACCACTTCCGCACCATCGGGACCGACATACAGACCACCGACTTCACCGTGGCAGGCGTCGGCGACATGTCGGGCGACGTGTTCGGCAACGGCATGCTGCTGTCCCGGCACATCCGGCTGGTGGCCGCCTTCGATCACCGGCACATCTTCATCGACCCCGATCCCGACACCGCCCGCAGCTTCGCCGAGCGGCAACGGCTCTTCGACCTGCCCCGCAGCTCCTGGGCGGACTACGACACCGAGCTGATCTCGGCGGGCGGCGGCGTCTACCCGCGTACGGCCAAGTCCATCAAGATCACGCCGCAGATCCGCGAGGCGCTCTCCATCCCCGCGGCGATCACCTCGATGGCGCCGAACGACCTGATCAGCGCCATTCTCCGGGCCCCCGTGGACCTGCTGTGGAACGGCGGCATCGGCACCTACGTCAAGGCGGGCACCGAGTCCAACGCCGACGTGGGCGACAAGGCCAACGACTCGCTCCGGGTCGACGCCGGAGACCTGCGCTGCAAGGTCATCGGCGAGGGCGGCAACCTGGGGTTCACCCAGCTGGCCCGCATCGAGTTCGCGCGCGGCGGCGGGCTGGTCAACACCGACTTCATCGACAACTCGGCCGGGGTCGACACCTCCGACCACGAGGTGAACATCAAGATCCTGCTCGACCAGGTCGTCCGCGACGGCGAGCTGACCGACAAGCAGCGCAACCAGGTCTTCACCTCGATGACCGACGAGGTCGCCGACCTGGTGCTGCGCGACAACTACGCCCAGAACGTGGTGCTGGCCGCGACCCGCGCCCAGGCCCCCGAGATGCTCCACATCCACTCCCGCTACCTGCGGCGCCTGGAGCGTGACGGGCTGGTCAACCGGGAGCTGGAGTTCCTGCCCTCCGACAAGATCCTGGCCGAACGCCGCCAGGCCCGGCTGGGTCTGACGGCGCCCGAGTTCTCGGTGCTGCTGGCCTACACCAAGCTGGTGGCCGACGCCGAACTGCTCGCCTCCGACCTGCCCGACGACCCCTACCTGGCCTCGTGGCTGGTGTCGTACTTCCCGTCGGCGCTGCGCGAGCGGTTCCGGCCGTACATGGACGCCCACCCGCTGCGCCGCGAGATCATCACCACCACGGTGGTGAACGAGCTGGTCAACTCGATGGGCACCACGTTCATGTTCCGCTTCAGCGAGGAGACCGGCGCCTCGACGCCCGACATCGTCCGCGCCTACCTCGTCGCCCGCGAGGTGTTCGACCTGGCCAGCTTCCACCGCGCGGTGGAAGCGCTGGACAACAAGGCCGACACGTCGATCCAGATCGCGATGCTGCTGGAGGCCAGGAAACTGGCCGAGCGCGGCACGCGCTGGCTGCTCGGCAACCGCCGCCCGCCGCTCGACCTGGCCGGGTCGGTGAGCTTCTTCGTCAAGGGCGTGAACGGCCTGCTCGCCCACATCCCGAAGCTGCTCGCCGGGCCCGACCTGGCGGCCTTCGAGGAGCGCCGCGACTCCTTCGCGGCCCGCGGCGTGCCGCTGGAGCTGGCGGAGCGGGTGGCGGCCATGGTGCCCGCCTATTCGACGTTCGACCTGGTGGAGATCTCGTCGCTCACGGGACGTCCGGTCAACGAGGCGGCGGAGGTGTACTTCGACCTCGCCGACCGCCTCCAGCTGGCCCTCCTCAGGGAGCGGGTGATCGCGCTGCCGCGTGACAACCGCTGGAACTCGATGGCGCGGGCGGCACTCAGGGACGACCTGTACGCGGCCCACGCCTCGCTGACCCGCGATGTGCTGGCCCACAGCACGCCTGGGCTGTCTCCGGAGGAGCGCCTGGCCCGCTGGACGGAGGCGAACTCGGCGGCGGTCCACAGGGCCCGTCAGACGCTCTCGGAGATCTGGGAAAGCGACAACTTCGACCTGGCGACGCTGTCCGTGGCCCTCCGCGCGATCCGTACACTCGTCGCCTCAAGCAGCCTTCCCCACACGGAGGGCTGATCGCTTTAAGATCCTTTTCTTTCTTTTACGGCAAGCCCGGTGGGCCCCAGTCGCCATACGGCGCTGGGGCCTGTCCAGGGGCACGCTCCTCCGGTGGAGGTGGCTTGGCGCCGTTACGTGCGCATTCTTGGCCCCGGCCTTGGTCGTCCCTGACCCGCCGCACAGAGCCGGGACACGCTGCTCCCGTGGAGGTGGCTTGGCGCCGTTACGTGTGCGTTCTTGGTCCCGGCCGCGGTTGTGTGTTGGCCCTCGACCACCTCTGGCTAGTTTGTGGCTGTGAAGGCGTGCTTGTGGTCTTCTGACCATTGGGCGAATGTTCTTGGGGGTTTGCCGGTTAGGTCGGCGAATGTGGTTGATGGCGTTTCTGGGGTGTTCGTTGCCGCTATGGAGTTTTGGAGGAGTGACTCCACGATTTCCGGTGAGCCCCAGCGGGACAAAGCCTGGCGGTGGGCTTCCAAGTCCTGTAAGTGCCACTCGATCGGCTTGCCGATCACTCGCGCTATCGTGTTCATCTGGTCGCGTTGGGTGAGGGAATCGGGGCCGGTCAACTTGTAGACGGCATTCTCGTGGCCATCTTCTGTCAGCGCTTTCAGTGCGATTTCGGCTATGTCGGCTTCGTGGATGGGAGCCGAGTGGGTGTCAGGGAACGGACTGGTGACCCTGCCTGCCGCGATGATCTCCGGCGCCCATCCGAGAGTGTTGGTGGCGAAGGCGCCAGGGCGCAGGGCGGTCCAGGAGAGCCCTGAGGCGGTCACCGACGCTTCCGCCACGCCGTGCATGCGGGCGATCGCGTCCGTGGCCGCAGGATCCGCCAGAGCGGCCGACAGGAGGACGACGTGGCGCACTCCGGCCCCGCGGGCCTTCGCCAGGAAGGCGTCCAGCCCTTGCCGGTCGGCATAGAGGAACATCCGGTCGACGCCGTCCAGCGCGAGTGCCGCACTGCCCGCGTCGACCACGTCCACGCCGGTGGGCAGGTGGGTGGCGGCGGGATCCTTGCTGGCGGCGCGGACCTGCTCGCCGGCCGCCAGGAGTTGCCGTATGAGACTCCGGGCCACGTGTCCACGGGCCCCGGTTACCAGGATCGTCATGCGGACATGCTGGTCCGGGGGCGTACCGGGCGGGTAGGCACCACCAGGGCTGGGACTCGCGGTACCAGGCCCGAATGGGCTGGGTCATCATGGTTGGGATGAACAGGGAGGAACTCGGCGGCTTTCTGCGTAGCCGGAGGAGCCGGATCCAGCCCGCGGAGGTGGGGCTGGCGCCCGGCCCGCGCCGGCAGACCCCCGGGCTGCGCCGCGAGGAGGTCGCGCTGCTGGCGGGCATCTCCGTCGACTACTACATCAGGCTGGAACAGGGCCGCGGCCCGCACCCGTCGGACCAGGTCCTCACCGCGCTCGGCCGGACACTGCGGCTGACGGCCGACGAGCGCGACTACCTGCTCCGGTTGGCCGACCACTCCCCGGCCCGCGCCGAGCCCGCACGCGAGGTGCCCGCCAACGTACGGCGCTTGCTGGACCGCCTCACTGACGTCCCGGCCATGGTGATCAACGCCGGCTACGACGTACTCGCCTGGAACCGCATGCTGGTCGCCCTGATCGGCGACCTGTCAGATACGCCATCCCGAGAACGCAACACACTGCGCTGGCTCTTCGGCAATCAGGCCACGCCGGCCGACAAGCTCCAACTCGCCCGCAAGTGCGTGGCCGATCTCCGAGCCACCGGCCGCTATCCGGCTGATGCCGCCATCAGCGCTCTGGTCGACGACCTGAAGGAGACCAGCCCCCTGTTCGCCACGTTGTGGGCGGCTCGCGACATCGAAATCCAGCGAACCCTGACGAAACACATGACACACCCCGTTGTCGGCCCTATGGAACTCGACTGCGACTTCCTCCCCATAGCCGGCGCGGACCAACGCCTGGTCCTCTACACAGCCGCTCCCGGCACGCCCTCCCACGAGGCCCTCAGGCGCCTGCGGGAGACCTGGGCATAGGCAGGGCTCGACCGGCCACGGCCCAGAGCACGCACGTACGGCGGTCGGCCGCGCATCACCGGAGGAGCATGTCCCTGGACGGGCTCGGCGTGTGCGGCGGGCCAGGACGACCAGGGCCGAGGCGAAGAAGACGCACGTAACGGCGCCAAGCCACCTCCACGGGGGCAGCGTGTCCCGGCTCTGTGCGGTGGGTCAGGGACGACCAAGGCCGGGGCCAAGAATGCGCACGTAACGGCGCCAAGCCACCTTCACCGGAGGAGCGTGCCCCTGGACAGGCCCCAGCCCCGTGCGGTGGGTGGGGCCCACCGTGCCTGCCGTAAAAGAAGAAAGGGGGGTTTAGGGATCGCCGCCGATCGCCTTGGTGAGGGCGCCGGTGTGGGCGATGATGGCGGCCGGAGTAGGGGTGCCGGACGGTGGGACGACCGTCGCGTACTGGTTTATCTCCGTCGTCTTCAGGAAGCGGCGCGCCCTGTCGTTGTGATAGAGCCAGCGGGCCGACTCAGGCACCGGGACGAAATCCGCCTTGTCCGTCTCCACCGTGGTCGTCGTCGTGCGCGTCATCGCGTATTGGATCAGCGCCCCGCCGCCCACCATGCGCAGCGCGTAAACCGGGTAGTCGCCGGCACTGAAGATCGAGTCGTAGCTGAACCCGCCGATCTTGGCGCGTTCCCGGTCGGTGGTGATCTGCTCCGCCACGTCCGTGGTGTAGGGGCCCCGTTCGAGCAGGCCGGCCGCCACGCCCGTCTCGCCCGCCTCCGCCACCGTGGCGTGCAGCGGGCCCATGAACTGCGGACTGATGGTGATGCTCTTGTCATCGGGCGCCAGCACCGTCGCATAGCCGTCCGCGTCGAACTGGATGTGGGGCGGGTCCTGCCCCGGCAGCAGCTGCGTCGCCGCGCTGAGCCGCCAGTCGTCGTCCCTGGCGAACGTCAGCAGCGTCGGATGGCCGTTGCGCGTGGCCAGCACCGTGAACCAGGGCGCCGCCTCACTCTGCTTGAACCGCGGCACGATCAGCGTCGGCGCGCCCCACGTGTAGCGAGAGGGCCGGTTGCCGGTCGACAGGAACGCGGCCGAGGTGAGCTGCGCCTCCGCGTCGCGGGTCAGCTGCATCGCCAGCCGTAGGTCGCCTCCGGCCCGCAGCAGGTCGTCGGTGGCGGTGAACGTGGCGAACGCCTTGGCCGCGTCGGCCGGCGTGATCAGCGGGGTCTCCGCCGAGGGCGTCGGGGTCACGGACTTCGCCGTGGTCGCCGCCACCTGACTGGGCTCGGGTTGTGGCGCGGCCGAGCAGCCGACCGCCGCGGCCAGCAGGCCGGCGGCGAGCGCCAGCACCTTCCGCCGACCGTAACTACGCACGTGGCCATGTTATTCGGGCCCGCGAGGGTCGCGTACCCTAAGGAAACGTGGCAGGTATCGATCCAGCAGAAGAGATCAACGAGCTCGCGGGCACCCTGCGGAGCATCCAGGACGTGCTCGACCTCGGCGCCATGCGCAAGCAGATCGAGGAGCTGGAGGGGCAGGTAGCCGCGCCCGACCTGTGGGATGACCCTGAGCAGGCCCAGAAGGTCACCAGCAAGCTCTCACACATGCAGGGTGAGCTCAACCGCGTCGAAGGGCTGGTGCGCCGCCTCGACGACCTCAGCGTCCTCTACGAGCTGGCCGCCGAGGAGGGTGACGAGGACACCAGGGCCGAGGCCGACAAGGAGCTGGCCGCGCTCCGGTCCGACATCGGCGCGCTGGAGGTCCGCACCCTCCTGTCCGGCCCCTACGACGCGCGCGAGGCGCTGCTCACCATCAACTCGCAGGCCGGTGGCGTCGACGCCGCCGACTGGGCGGAGATGCTGCTGCGGATGTACTTGCGGTGGGCCGAGCGCAAGGGCTTCCCGACCGAGGTCTACGACACCTCCTACGCGGAAGAGGCCGGCATCAAGTCGGCCACCTTCACGATCAAGTCGCCCTACGCCTACGGCACGCTCCGTGGCGAGCACGGCACCCACCGTCTGGTCCGCATCAGCCCGTTCGACAACCAGGGCCGCCGCCAGACCTCGTTCGCCGGGGTCGACATCGTGCCGGTTGTCGAGCAGACCGACCACATCGACATCAACGAGGACGAGCTCCGCATCGACGTCTACCGCTCGTCGGGACCCGGCGGCCAGGGCGTCAACACGACCGACTCGGCGGTCCGCATCACCCACCTGCCGACGGGCATCGTGGTCTCCTGCCAGAACGAGCGCTCACAGCTCCAGAACCGCGCCTCGGCGATGAACGTGCTGCAGGCCAAGCTGCTGGAGCGCAAGCGGCAGGAGGAGGCTGAGCGCATGTCCGAGCTGCGGGGCGCCTCGACCACGTCATGGGGCACGCAGATCCGCAACTATGTGCTGCACCCCTACCAGATCGTGAAGGATCTGCGCACGGGCACGGAGGCGGGCAACCCGACCGCCGTTCTCGACGGCGACATCGATGAGTTCATCGAGTCGGAGATCCGCTGGATGCGCCGGCAGGAATCAGAGCCCGCTTAGGTGCTTGAGCACCAGGGCCAGGAAGAGCAGCACGACCAGCAGCAGCAGGATAAGGGCGGGTGACAGCCCGGCGAAGCCGTGGTTGTGCATCCGCTCGCGGTTGGCACGACAGAGGGGGCAGCGGCCCTCGATCACGGGGTGGGCGCACTGCGCGCATACGAGGTGTTGGCAACTCATGTCAGCCCCAAGTCTAGCCGCACAATCGTTTTGTTTCCGTTATGGACGTTCCATGCCAGTCTTCCCCCTAGACTGTGCTCTGGCCAATCGGAACGTCGATCATCAGTAAAGAAAGCCGTCCCCGATAGGTGTGTGGCGGGAAGTGGGCATGTGCCACCCTCGCTTCCGTCCTGACCCCTAGACTGGCATGCCGTGATGCTCTCGTGATCCATTTCGATAATGTCACCAAGGTCTACACGAACCAGAACCGGCCCGCTCTCGACCATGTCTCCGTTGACGTGGACAAGGGCGAGTTCGTGTTCCTCGTCGGTCCTTCGGGATCAGGCAAGTCCACCTTCCTGCGTCTGGTTCTGAAGGAGGAGCGGCCCAACTCCGGGGCGATTCACGTCGCCGGCAAGGATCTGGCCCGCCTGTCCAACTTCAAGGTGCCGCACCTGCGCCGCCGCATCGGCTGCGTGTTCCAGGACTTCAGGCTGCTCCCGAACAAGAACGTCTACGAGAACGTGGCGTTCGCGCTCGAGGTCATCGGAAAGCCGCGGCGGTTCATCCGCAAGGTGGTGCCCGAGGTCATCGAGCTGGTCGGCCTGGAAGGCAAGGCCCACCGGATGCCCGACGAGCTGTCCGGCGGCGAGCAGCAGCGCGTCGCCATGGCCCGCGCCTTCGTCAACCGGCCCATGATCCTGCTGGCCGACGAGCCGACGGGCAACATCGACCCCGCGACGAGCATCGGCATCATGAAGGTGCTCGACCGGATCAACAGGACTGGCACTACGGTCGTCATGGCCACGCACGACGCGGCCATCGTCGACTCCATGCGCAAGCGTGTCGTGGAGCTGGAGGACGGCAAGATCGTCCGCGACCAGTCGCGTGGCGTGTACGGCCAGGCGTACTGACAGGGAGCAGTAGACAGAACATGCGGGCGAACTTCATCTTCTCCGAGGTCTGGATCGGCCTCCGTCGCAACCTCACCATGACGATCGCGGTGGTCATCACCGTGGCCGTCGGCATGGCGATGCTGGGCATCGGCCTGATGATCAACGCCCAGGTCACGATGATGCAGGGCTTCTGGTACGACAAGGTCGAGGTTTCGGTCTTCTTGTGCGGCAAGAACCCCACCATGCCCAGCTGCAAGGGCAAGCCGATCAGCGCCCAGCAGACCAAGGAACTCCAGGGCGAGATCCAGGGCATGGCCGGCGTCGAACAGGTCATCTACGAGAACCAGGCCGACGCCTACGCCAACTTCCAGAAGTCCTATGCCGCCAACAAGCTGCTCGTCGAAGCGACCAAGGTTGACGACATGCCCACGTCCTTCCGCGTCAAGCTGAAGGATCCCAACAACTATCAACCGATAGTGCAGGCGCTCACGGGCAAGGCCGGCGTGTCGCAGGTGACGAACCAGAAGGACCTGGTCAACCAGTTCTTCGGGCTGCTCGACAAGCTCAGATCCGGCGCGCTGGCGGTGGCCATCGTCCTTGTGCTGGCCGCGGCGTTGCTGATCGGCAACACCGTGCGGCTGTCGGCCTTCAACCGCCGTCGAGAAACCGGGATCATGCGGCTGGTCGGGGCGTCCAACCTCTATATCCAGCTGCCCTTCGTCATGGAGGGCGTGATCTCCGGGCTGATGGGCGGGGTGATCGCCGCCGTGATGCTGATCGTCGCGAAGGTCTTCCTGTTCGAGGAGATCGCGCGTTATTTCGCGTTCGGCAGTCAGCTCGGCTGGGACTCGGTGGCCTCGGTGATCACGCTGACCATGGTGATCGGTGTGTTCATCTGTGTGCTGGCGTCGTTCGTCACGCTTCGCCGCTACCTCAGGGTCTGACGAATCGCCGGTAAGGTCGGAGCATGCCACGTGAGACCGGGCGGAAGGTCGTCGCCCAGAACAAACGTGCCCGGCACGACTACCACGTCGAGGACACCTTCGAGGCGGGGCTCGTGCTGCAGGGCACCGAGGTGAAGTCGTTGCGCGAGGGACGAGCGTCCCTCACCGACGGCTACGCCTCCATCGACGATGGCGAAGCGTGGTTGCTGAACGTCCACATCCCCGAATACACCCAGGGGACGTGGACGAACCACGCCGCCCGTCGCAAGCGCAAGCTCCTGCTCCACCGCAAGGAGATCGACAAGCTCGCCGCCAAGACCAAGGAGGGCGGGCTGACGATCGTGCCGTTGTCGCTCTACTTCAAGGACGGCCGGGCCAAGATCGAGATCGGCATCGCCCGCGGTAAGAAGGACTGGGACAAGCGGCAGACGCTGGCGGAGCAGCAGGCCAAGCGCGAGATGGCCCGGGCAGTGCGGCATCGCAACCGATGAACCGTCCCGTACGCCTGGGCCGCGTACGCCGCGGCCTGGCCGCGACCGTCACGCTGGCCGTCGCGAGCATGTCGCTGACCGCCTGCTTCGAGGAGTCGTCCCCGCACGATGCCGTGCGGGACTTCCTGGTGGGCTGGCAGTCCGACGATTACGACCTGGCCGCCGGCCGTACCGACGGTGACCGGGCGACCGTACGCAAGGCGCTGTCGGACGCGAAGATAGAGCTCGATGCGGCTTCGTTCCGATTCAAGATCAAAAGCATCAGTCTGGCCGGCGACCAGTCGCGGGCCGACTTCCGCGCCGAGGTCGACCTGGGGGAGAACAACCCCCTCTGGGCCTACGACGGCGTGCTCCCGCTGCACCTTGTGAACGGCCAGTGGAAGGTACGCTGGTCGCCCTCCGTGCTGCACCCGCAGCTGAAGGACGGCCAGCGGTTCGCCGTCTCCACCGACCCGAACCCCCGCCAGTCGGTCGTCGACAGAAACAACAACCCGCTTCAGAACCCCCAGTTCCTCTACGTGGTCGGAGTCACCCCCTCGCAGCTCGGTGACCAGGCGGAGGAGGTCGTCGAGCAGCTCGCGGGGATCACCGGGTTCGCCCAGGACCGGCTGCTGAGCCGCATCAGGTCGTCGCCGCCGAAGCAGTTCGTCCAGCTCGCCAACTTCGGCGCCCAACGCTATAGCGAGCTGAAGGACAAGCTCGAAAAGATCCCGCAGCTCATAACCCAGCCGCAAAAGCAGCCTGTCGCACCCGACGCGCCCAAGGACATCGTCGGCAAGGTGAGCGCGCTGACCCCGGAGACCGAGCAGAAACTCGGCGGCCCGCAGCGGGCGGGCGACTCCTACGGACAGAGCGGGCTCCAGCGGGCCTATCAGGACTACCTCACCGGTTCCACACAGACCCGGGTGATCACCCTCGACCTCAAGACCGACGACGAGGTCGCGCAGCTGCAGGAGTGGCCCGGCCGCAAGAACGTACCCGTACACACCACGATCGACAGCGCCAAGCAGCACGCCGCCGAAGGCGCCGTGGCGCAGACGGAGACCAGCGCACTGGTAGCGGTCGACCGGTCGACCGGCGAGATCCTTGCGGTGGGCACGAAGGGCCTCAACCAGGAGAAGGACGCCCTCGCCGGCAAGTTCCCGGCCGGCACCGCCTTCTCGATCGTGGCCGCCGACGCGCTGCTCAAAACCGGGATGAAGACCAAGCAGAAGCTCGCCTGCCCGGCCGAGCGCACGGTGGGCGGCGCGCACTTCGTGACGGCGAGTCAGGTCGTCGGCGCCTCCCCGACGTTCAAGGACAACTTCGCCAAGGGCTGCGTCACCGCCCTGGCCTCGCTCGCCCGGCGCGTCGACGCCACGGCCCTGAAAAAGAGTGCCGAGGCGCTCGGAATCGGCAAGGACTGGCGGCTGCCGCTCAAGTCGTTCAGCGGCTCGCTGCCCGAGCTGACCAGCGACGCCGACAAGGCCAGGGCCATCGCGGGCCAGAACGTCGAGGTCAGCCCGCTCAGCATGGCCCTCGTCGCGGGGGCGATCGCCTCGGGCACCTGGCACCCGCCGGTGCTGGTGACCGACCCCAAGACGCCCGACCCCTCGACGGAGACGGTCGCGGTCAAGCCGCCGGAGCCTGTAGCCGTCGACCCCAAGGTGCGCACGGCACTGACCGCCATGATGCAGGCCGGCGCCACCGGCTCGCCCGCCCAGGCCGGCCGCGGCCAGGTCTACGGCGTGACGGCCGCGGGCGACCAGGAGAAGCGGATGGGCTGGTTCGTGGGCTGGCAGGGCGACGTGGCGATAGCCGTCATGGCCAAGAACTACGACCCCGCGGCGGTCGCGGGCGACTTCTTCTCCGGCCTGCGCGACGCTAAGTGATTTCTTGTCACTCTAGGCAACCGTTCGGGTGGCCGGCTGCGTCTTACTCAATGACTGCCCCGCTCGGGGGGTTGCGGGTGCAGTCGCCGTGATGAGTTCAGGACTTCATCTCGGGGGAAGTCCTGCCGTCCGGACCGGCTCGACCCTGCCGGTCGGCCCCCGGGAACGCCTACGCGTTTCCGGGGGTTTCGGCGCGAGGGGAATCAAGTTGACGCCGCAGGTGTTGGTGGATGTAAGGTCATGTTGCTCGGCTCTTCGGGGCCGTGTTGACAACTGCACATGGGGGTGACTGGCTTCGACTTCGACTTTGCAAGTCAGGTGAAGCGGGCCGAGGACTGCGGACATAACCTCGTTAACACTGTGACCGCAAACAACAAGTGCCAATTCTAAGAGCACTGTGGTCGGCCAGGGTTCCCTGGCCCTCGCTGCCTAAGTAGCGTAACCACTGTCAGCCCGGGAGTGCCTTCGGCCCGGGACCTGGCATCGCTAGAAGGCTCAACCGCTCAACCCGGCCACGGGGGAGAGCGGGAAATCAAACAGTGGCTGAGCCCGTCGGCGACACGCCTGCGTGATTGCCGGGGCTGAGAAAAGCACAGCAGGCTGCGCCCGGAGAAGCCCTGTCTTGGGGTTGAAGGACGCGGGTTCGATTCCCGCCACCTCCACTGTTGATCGTGATACGGCGGCACCTGCTACGGGTGCCGCCTTTTCGCTTCAAAGGGCTTCACAGGGGCGGTGCGCGCTTGAGGGCCTTAGACGTTGCTCCCAGTCGCGCCGGAGCCGCGCCCCCTGAAGACATCCCAGGAGCTTAGGTGTCAAGCCGCGGGGTTTTGGGTGTGGTGTGACCAGGCGGTGGTTTCGTTGTAGGGGGTTCGGGTTTTGAGGCAGCCGTGCAGGATGCCGACGAGTCGGTTGGCGAGTTGGCGGAGTGCGGCTTGGTGGCTGAGGTCGCGGGCGCGTTGTTTGTCGTAGTAGGCGCGGGCGCCGGGTGAGGTGTTGAGCGCGGTGAAGGCTTGGCTGCTCAGGGCGTCGCGGAGCCGGTCGTTGTGGACGTAGCGGGCGAGCACGGTTTTCTTCTTGCCGGAGGCGCGGGTGATGGGGCTGGTGCCGGCGTAGTTCTTGCGTGCTTTGGCGTTGGTGTAGCGGGTGGGGTCGTCGCCGAATTCGGCCAGCACCCGGGCGCCGAGGATCGTTCCCAGGCCGGGCTGGGAGGTGATGATCTCAGCGTCCGGGTGCTCGCCAAAATGTGTCTCCACCTCGCCTTGGAGATTCTTGATCTGCTCGTTCAGGGTGGCAAGGACGGCGGCGATGGCCTGCACGCCGGCGGCGTAGGCGGCGCTGACCGGCTCGCTTTGGCCCAGCTGTCGGTTGCGCAGGGCGGCCTGGATGGCGGCGGCCTTGGCCGGGATGTCGTGTCGGTGGGCGTGTTTGAGCGCTGTGCTGATCTGCGTGATCGTCAGCCGCGCGGCAGAGGCCGGGTCGGGCGCGCGCATCAGCAACGTCAGGCTGTCGGCGGCATCCAGGTCGTCAAAGGCGTCCAGCGCGGCGGGGAAGTACTCCCGCAGCGCGTGTCGCAGCCGCTGGGTGTGCCGGGTGCGTTCCCAGATCAGCGTCTTGTGCACGCGGGCCACCACCTTGACGGCGGCGGCCTGGTCGCTGTCTCCGGCCACGGTGCGCAGCTGGTGGGCGTCGGTGCGGACCATGTCGGCCAGCACGTGCGCGTCACCGGCGTCGCTCTTGGCGCCCGACACGCTGTGCCGCTTGCGATACTCCGAGGCTTGCAGCGGGTTGACCGCGTACACGGTGTACCCGGAGGCGATCAGCGCCTGCACCCACGGCCCCCGATCGGTCTCGATACCGATCAGCACCTGCGCGGCCGCCTCATCCTCATCCTGCTCTGGCGCCGGCTCGCCCAGTTGCTCGCCGATCATCGCGTGCAGCCGGGCCATCCCGGCTACCCCTTCCGGTAGCCGCGCCTTGGCCAGCCGCTTGCCGCTCTGGTCCATCACCTCCACATCGTGGTGGTCCTCAGCCCAGTCATCCCCGACGAACAGCACCCGCTTCTCCCTCGGTCTCGAGCCTCGATTCTGCGGCAGCCGGTCAGGAGAGAACCATCAGCGACCTAATGAACACAGTGCTCACGCCACACGGGCGGGCACGACATCCCAGCAGCGATCACTCTCCCGGCTACTAGCAGGGGCACGGTCTTCAGGCAGGACTCAAGGTCCAGGGCCTCGAAGTGCTCACCTGCCAGCGGCTACCAACCCGAACTCTGCCCCATTGAACCGGACAGATCCGTTAGCTCTCATTAGGGCCTCCGCTTCGCTCCGGACGTTTGTCTTTGGGGCGCGGGCTTCGCCCGCGCGTTCCCCGTTGACCGATTGAGCCATGTCGAAGCTCATCCCAGATATCGATCTGATGATCTCCACCGGGGAGATCATGACCAGTCGGAGTCGGCCAGCCGCCGTTTCCGTTCGTGCCCGGCTATGACGCGGTAGGCATCGTGACCCAGGTCGGGCCGGGCGCGGATCCCGCGCTGGTCGGGCGGCGGTTCGCCGTGGTCACCAAGGTCGGCGGCTGGGCCAGCGACATCCTGGTCGACGCGGCCGACCTGGTGGCCGTGCCGGACGCCGTGAGCCCCACAGCGGCCGAGACCGTGGTGGTCAACGGCATCACCGCGTGGCAGATGCTGTTCCGGGTGGCCAAGGTCCGCGCCGGGCAGACGATCGTCGTGCACGGCGCCAACGGCGGCGTCGGATCCACCCTGCTCCAGCTGGCCCGGCACCACGGCATCTCGGTGATCGGCACAGCGTCCGAGCGGCACCACCCCTTGCTGGAGCAGCTCGGCGCCACGCCGGTCGACTACCAGGACCCGAAGTGCTTCCGCCGCATCGCCAAGCTGGCACCGGACGGGGTGGACGCGGTCTTCGACCACGTCGGCGGCGAGAGCCTGAAGAAGTCGTGGCACCTGGTCCACAAAGGCGGGACGCTGGTCTCGTACGGCACCGCGGCGTCGAAGAACGACACCGGCTCCGCGCAGCTGGAGTACATGAAGCTCTTCTCCCAGCTTTTCATGTGGAACAGCTCGCCCAACGGCAGGCAGGCGGTCTTCTACAACTTCTGGACCGGCCACCGCCAGTTGGCGACGTTCCGCGAGCGGCTGCGCCAAGACCTCACCGAGGTCTTCAAGCTGCTCGCCGACGGCGTGCTCACCCCACAGGTGGCGGCGACCTTCCCACTGCGGCAGGCCGCCGAAGCGGTCGCGCTGGCCGAGTCCCGCACGGTGGCCGGCAAGGTCATCCTGGTGTCGCGCTCCTGATGGCCGTTCCGCTCGGCTCGCCGGAACACTCGCGCGGCGGGTGACGGGGCCGGGCTGAGCTGCCTGGCCCCGTCACCCGCCCTTGGGCACCAGCCGCCTCGCCGCGCCCGGAACGGGCGGCGTCGATCGGTTCGTCGCTGCGTCGCTGCTCGTGACGCCTGCCGAGCAGACACGGATATTTGCCGGGAAATGTCCGCATTCAAGAAATCGTAGTGAACCCCCCACTCGCCGAGTCGATGCGCGAGGTTCATACGTACGCCAGAACGTTCTCCCACCGTATCCCCCCGGCAGGGGACAAAAGACATGCGTCGGACGATAGAACCGGGTCGGCGAGCAGTTCGATCCGCTGACCTACGGATCCGGCTCACCGCCCGCCGCTGGTTCCTACCAGCGGATCTTCGACCTGCGACTGGACGACCGGGTTCAGCCAGGGAAGCCTTTCGTGGGTCAGCAGTTCGATCAACGGCCGCCTCTATCCAGCGGTGCCGTCCCTCGAGGTCGCTCGCGGCGACACGGTCCGGGTTCGAATCGCCAGCCGCAGCATCATCAACCACCCGTTCCACCTGCACGGTCACCGCGTACGCGTGGTCTCCCGCAACGGCGAACCCGCGTCCGGCAGCCCTTGGTGGACCGACACGCTCAACGTCGGCAGCGGCGAGATCTACGAGATCGAGTTCATCGCCGACAATCCGGGCATCTGGCTGGACCACTGCCACATCTTCCAACACGGCGCGAACGGCATGATCATGCACCTCGCGTACCAGGGGGTCACCACGCCGTTCTCGTCCGGGCATGACCTGCCCGAGTGACGACCAGAGGGGAATCATGAACGTCAGAGGGTGGCTGTCACCGGCGCCCTGGTCGCGAGCCCGAGTCTCTAGGGGCAGCTTGGGCTTGTCCTACGGCTGAGCGATGATGCGGCTACAACGTGCTCAGGTCCCACACCTTCACGGCGTAGTCCATGCTGCCGGTGACGGCGATGGCCTTGTTGTCCAAAGTGCCCACCGCGACCTCCCAGACCGTGTCCGTGTGGCCGGTGAGGGGCTGGCCGAGCTGCCTGCCCGCCGCGAGGTCCCACACTCGCACCGTCTTGTCGCTTCCGCAGGTGACGGCGATGGTCTTGCCATCCAGAGTGCCCATCGCCACCTCCAAGACTGGACGGGTGTGACCGGTAAGGGGTTGGCCGAGCTGCTTGCCCGCCGCGAGGTCCCAGATCCGCACCGTCTTGTCGGCGCCGCCGGTGACGGCGACGGTCTTGCCGTTCAATGTGCCCGCCGCGACCGATACTCCCGTGCCCGGACCGGTGTGGCCGGTGAGGGGCTGGCCGAGCTGCTTGCCCGCCGCAAGGTCCCAGACTCGCACCGTTGTGTCATTGCTGCCGGTGACGGCGATGGTCTCGCCATCAAGAGTGGTCAGCGCCACATCCCACACCTCGCCGGTGTGGCCGGTGAGGGGTTGGCCGAGCTGCTTGCCCGCCGCGAGGTCCCAGATCCGCACCGTCTTGTCGGCGCCGCCGGTGACGGCGACGGTCTTGCCGTCCAGGGTGCCCACCGCCATCCCCGTGACCGTATCGCTGTGGCCGGCGAGGGGTTGGCAAAGCTGTTCGCGGGTGGCCAGATCCCATACCCGCACCGTGTCGTCGGTGGTGCTGGTGAGGGCGATGGTCTTGCCGTTCACCGTGTCCATCGCCACCTCCAGGGCCGAAGCGTTGAAAGGTTTTCCAAGCTGTTTGAGGGTGGCGAGATCCCATACCCGTACCGCACCGTCGGTGCTGGTCGTGACGGCGATGGTCTTGCCGTCCAGGGTGCCCACCGCCAGCCCCGAGGCCGGGCCGATGCGGCCGATGAGAGTTTTGCCGGTGTTTTGCCGATGTTCGGTTGGTTCGGGGGTGGTGGGTTTCGCGGTGCCTGGATCGGGCTGATGGGGCTGGTCGCGGTGTCCGTCGATCAGGGAGCTGAATGCCAGGGCGCCCCCCACAGACACGGTCACGGCGGATGCGAGGAGCAGCGCCTGTCGCCTGGTGTGCCGCTGGTCGGCAGCGACAGCGCCGATGGGATCGCGGGACGGGATCGACGGTCTGCCGGGCAGCTCGGGCCGCCGGACGGGGGTGGGTGAGACCTCGAAGCGCGCGGCGTTACGGGTGAAACCGAAGCTGTGGGCGGTGTCGGTGCCGCGCTGGTTGGGAGCGGGCAGACCCCGCGTGTACAGGCGGTGGCGCAGATGCAGGTAGAGAGTGCCCAGAGTGAGCGGGTCTTCCTGTCCGGGGACGCCGGTGCGGATCAGTTCCAGCAGTTCGCCGGTGAAGGAGGTACAGGCGTCCTTCTGCGCATCGGGGGGTGGGGTGTGGGCTTCCAGGTCGGCTGCGGTGAGGGTGTAGACGCCCCGGATGTCCGTGTGGTCGGCGACCAGGGTGTCTCGGGCGGAGAGGGCCTCAATGGCCCGGCCGGAGTAGCAGCAGTCCAGGATGACGACTTTGACGCGGGCGGGGCTGTGGTTGAAGGCGGCGCGGATGTGCCGGTATTCCAGGCCGGTCAGGTCCGGATCGTCAGGGTCGGTGTCGATCAGGGTGAGGCACAGCTCGCCGCTGTCGGTCACCACGCCGTGCCCGACGTAGTACAGCAGCAACACCTCGCTGGTCTGGCCTGCCAAGCGGCGGATGAGTGTGGCCACCGTACGGCTGTCGTACGGGTCGGCCAGTACGGTGACCCGATCGGCGGGCCAGCCGCACAATCGCGGATCGGTCAGCACTTGGTGC
The DNA here is from genome assembly GCF_050942315.1 of Nonomuraea sp. CA-143628. Taxonomy (NCBI): domain Bacteria; kingdom Bacillati; phylum Actinomycetota; class Actinomycetes; order Streptosporangiales; family Streptosporangiaceae; genus Nonomuraea; species Nonomuraea sp. CA-143628. Next base: position 11,714,805 of record NZ_CP192072.1, on the reverse strand, counting down.
ACGCCGTTGAGGCTGTTGGCGGCGGCGGGAATGCCGGGATACATGCGGTTCTTGTATGTGGATACGCCGATGAGGATCGCCCGAGAGGCCGCCCAGCCGGCTGCCTCAGGCACCATCGCGACGGGAGCTCTCGTCAATCTGGTGCGCCAGCACCTGCCGTAGCAGTGGGAGCGCCTGGTCCACCCGCTTGGCCTCGACCGTCACGGTGCCGGCCTCGGTGGTGACAGTGATGCTCACATCCGAGTGGCGGTTGGCCAGCCATGCCTTCAAGGCCTGCACCAGCGCCACTCCGGCTCCGCCCGACCCGGCGGCCACACTCAGCAGCTCGATCACCCCGCCGAGCTGTTCGTCACCCGGCGCGGATCTGACCAGGCGTACACACCCAGCCAGCGCGCGCTGGCCTTGGAGCCAGCCTGTCAGCGACGCCAGCTCACCCACCGTGTCCCCGCCGCTGATCCTGATCTCGGCCTCCATAGGCCGGCTGTGCTCGCCGCGCTGACCTGGGCGCAAAGCCATGACCCAGCCTCCATTCCTCAAGCGCTTCCGCCACGGCGACTCTGCGTGCTGCGGGCATCACCCATTTTGGCCAAACCCCACATGGAACGAACCCGGATTCCGCGGATCCCGCCTGCCTTATCGGCGCGATGCCGTGGCGAAAGGGCGGTGATAGCCGGTCGGGCGAGGCTCGGTCCGAGCTCAGAACCTGACGCCACCGCCGAAAGCGCATCAGCGTTCGCCGCGACGACAAGGAGAGACCATGCAGACCCTGACCCCCGAGGGCGCCGCGACCACCCTGCTCGAGGCCGGCAACCGGCCGCCCGCGACCGTACGGGACGACGTGGTCGAGGAGCTGGACACGCTGCTGTCCAAGCACCTGGCCACCCGCGCGGACGCGGTGGAGAAGGCCGCGGTGCAGTATTCACGCGAGCACTACGCGCGGATGACCGGGCTGCTGCCCGACGAGATGGTACGCCGCCTCCAGGAGGAGACGACCATGCTGACGGCGGCCAACACCCGCCGCATCGACATCCGCGTGGCCGTGACCGGCAACACGCCGCGCCGGCTGGGCAGCCTGCCGAACTCGCTGTTCGCCTCCCACAGCACGCTGTTCACCGCGCTCTACCACGTGCCGGCGTTCCGCGGGCTGCTCGGCGACATCGCCGGGGCCCCGGTGTTCGACTGCACCTACCCGGACGAGCAGATCACTGGCACCCACCAGACCCAGGTGGGCGACACGCACGGCTGGCACTGGGGCGACCACGAGTTCGCCTGGATCTTCATCTCCGAGGCGCCCGCACCCGAGCACGGCGGCCTGCTCCAGTGCGTGCCGCACACGCCGTGGAACAAGCAGGACCCGGCCGTGAACCGGTGCCTGACGCGGGGCCCGATCCGTACCTACCACCACGAAAGCGGTGAGTCGTACTTCTTCAAGACCGACACCACGCTGCACCGCACGATGCCCATCCAGACGGACGGCATCACCCGCTCGATCGTGAACCTCACCTACTCCGGCGTCTCCGACCTGCTGACCGAGAAGACCTACGAGACCACCGACGCCGTCTACCTCGACTGATCGTCCTATCGCCGCCCGGTCCGGGCGGGAGGCCCGCTGCCTCCCGTCCGGACCGCCGCCGTTTCGGCAGTCCCATATGCGCAGACATGCCGACGAAAATGGGATATATACGAGAGAGCATCCAATAACAGGGTATAGGGGTGCCCATGCACATTCGGATCCTGGGGCCATTAGAGGTACTGGCAGAGGGTCGCCGAATACCACTCACTGGAGCACGTCCGCAGGTCATTCTGGCGATGCTCGCCCTGGAACCGAACCGGGTCATCTCCATGGACCGCCTGCTGGACGCCATCTGGGACGATGAGCCGCCGAGCACGGCCAGGGTGCAGATCCACATTTGCGTCTCGGGGCTCCGCCGGACATTTTCCGCATTGGGATTGACCGACGTCATCAGCACCAGACCGCCGGGCTATATCTTGAATATTCCTGTGGAGAATATTGACGCCCATCAGTTCGAAGAATTCATCACGAAGTCGTATTCCCTGGTCGAGGCCGGAAAACCCCAGGAGGCGGTGACCGAGCTGCAGTCGGCGCTCGGCCTCTGGTACGGCACCGCGCTCGACGGCCTCCAGGGCCGGATCATCCGCGGCGGCGCGCTGCAGCTCCAGGAGCGCCGCCTGGCCGCCGTCGAGGAGTGGCTGCGCCTGGAGCTGTCGCTCGGCCGCCACGCCAACATCATCGGCGACCTCACCGTCCTGGTCCGCGACCACCCGCTCAGGGAACGCCTCTACGCCCACCTCATGGTCGCCCTCTACCGGTCCGGACGGCAGGCCGAGGCGCTGGAGACGTACCGCATGGCTCGCGCGACGCTGGTCGAGGAGCTGGGCATCGAGCCCGGCGACGAACTACGCCGGCTGGAGCAGGCCATCCTGCGCGGCGACGGCGACATCGGCGACGAGGCGGTCGCCGAGCAGCCGCCCGCCGCGCCCCGCGACACGCCCATGGCGGCCGTCCAGGTCATCCCGCGCCAGCTGCCCGCCGCGATCGGCGACTTCACCGGGCGCACCGGCGCGTTCGCCGACATCGTGGACGCCCTGACCGGCCCGGAGGGCGGCGAGGCGTCGGGTACGGTGCCGACCATCGTCATCAGCGGCCGGGGCGGCGTCGGCAAGACCACCCTGGCCGTGCAGGTGGCCCACGACGTGCGCGAGCACTTCCCCGACGGGCAGCTGTTCGCCGACCTGCGCGGCGGCAGTGGCCGGCCCGCGTCCGCGCTGGAGATTCTGGAACGCTTCCTGCGCGGCCTGGGCGTGGACGGCTCCGCCATCCCCGACACCCTTGACGAGCGGGCCGAGATATACCGCAGCCGGCTCGGCGAGCGGCGCATGCTGGTGCTGCTCGACAACGTGATGAGCGAGTCGCAGGTGACGCCGCTGCTGCCGGGCAGCTCCGGCTGCGCCGTGGTGGTCACCAGCCGCACCCGGCTGACCGGCCTGCCCGGCGCCCGCCGCATCGAGCTGGGCGTCCTGGAGAGCGGCCGGGCCGTCACCCTGCTGGAACGCATCCTCGGCGAGCAGCGGGTCCGGGACGAGCCCGAGCAGGCCGCCGCCCTCGCCGAGCTGTGCGGGCACCTGCCGCTGGCCGTCCGCATCGCCGGGGCCAAACTCGCCTCCCGTCCGCACTGGCAGCTGGGCCGGCTCGCCGACCGGCTGCGCGACGAGAACCGCCGGCTCGACGAGCTGGAGCACGGGGACCTCGGCATCCGGGCCAGCATCGAGGTCAGCTACCAGGGCCTGCCGGGCCCGGCCAAGCGGCTGCTGCGCCTGCTGTCGCTGCTGGAGACTCCGGACTTCCCCGGCTGGGTGGGCGCCTGCCTGCTCGACGAGGATCCGGCCGAGGCCGAGGATCTGCTGGAGGCGCTGGTCGACGCCCAGCTCGTGGACGCCGGCGCCGGCCCGGCCAAGAGCGCGCCCCGCTACCGCTTCCACGACCTCATCAGGACGTTCGCCCGCGACCGGGCACTGGCCGAGGACAGCGCGGCGGATCGCACCGCGAGCCTGCGCCGCGCCCTGTCGGCCTGGCTCGCGCTGGCCAAGGAGGCGCACCGCCGCGAGTACGGCGGCGACTACACCATCCTGCACAGCGGCGAGGCCCGCTGGTCGCCGCCGCCCGCGCTGCTCGAACGGCTCTCGCCGCACCCGATGAACTGGCTGGACGGCGAGCGCGCCGCCCTGGTCGCGGGCGTCCGGCAGGCCGCGCAGCTCGGGTTCGACGAGCTCTGCTGGGACCTGGCGCTGGCCGCCGAGACGCTGTTCGAGGCCAGGAGCTACTTCGACGACTGGCGCTCCACCACCGAGCTGGCGCTCGGCGTGGTGCGCAGGAAGGCCAACCCGCGCGGCGTGGCCGCCATGCTGTACTCCCTGGGCAGCCTGCGCATCTTCCAGCTTGAGCCGGACGCCGCCCTGGAGGCGCTCGAACCCGCGCTGCGGCTGTTCAAGGAGCAGAACGAGCCGCACGGGTGGGCGCTGGTGCTGCGCAACCTCGCCTACGTCGACTCGCTGCGCGGCGACACCGAGCAGGCCATCCGCCGGTACGGCGAGGCGCTTGAGGTCTTCAAGCTGGTCGGAGACCGCACCAGCGAGGCCCACGTGCTGAGCAACCTGGCGCGATCCCTGCTCGACGGCGGCGAGTACGCCGAGGCGGAGACGTACCTGGAGCGGGCCTTGAAGATCGCCAGGGACGTGGGCAGCCGCCGCTCGGAGGCGCAGGTGCTCTACCGGCTGGGCGAGAGCGCCCTGCGGCAGGGCCAGATCGACCGGGCCGGCCGGTCGTTCACGCTGGCGCTGCGCATCGTCAGGGACGGCGCCGACCACATCGGCGAGGCGTACATGCTGTACGGGCTCGGCCAGGTCTACGTCCGCGAGGGCCGCCACGACCAGGCGCACATGACCCTGGAGCAGTCGCTGGCCCTGGCCGTGCGGGTGGGGGAGCGGCTGGTCGAGGGCCGGGTCCGGCACGAGCTGGGCGAGCTGGCGCTGGCCCGCGGCAGGTTCGGGGAGGCGGCCGGGCGGCTGGGCGAGGCGGTGGAGGTCTTCCGCAGCCTGGGCCTGCCGCCGTTCGAGGCCCGGGCGCTGGTCGGGCTGGCCGAGGCGAGCGATGGGCTGGCCTCGGCGGAGGGGGCGCACGCGGCGGAGGACGCCGCTCGCGCCGCCTGGGCGCTGCTGGCCGGCCTGGACTCGGTCGAGGCCGGCGGCCTGCGCGACCGGCTGGCGTTACGCCAGCCGGTCAGGAGTCGCGCTTGAGGCGCCGGAGCAGGTCGAGGCAGGGGGCCGTCATCACGGTGGAGACCAGCGTCATGAAGACCAGCATGGTGAACACGGTCGGGCTGATCACGCCCATGGACATCCCGATGTTCAGCACCACCAGCTCGGTCAGCCCCCGGCAGTTCATCAGTACGCCCAGCGACAGCGAGTCACGCCAGCCGATGCCCGAGACGCGGGCGGCCGTCGTCGAGCCGCCGGCCTTGGCCAGCACCGCGACCGCGGTGATGAGCAGGCACCACGCCCACAGCCGCCCGTCGGCGCCGAGCAGCCCGAACTCGGTGTGCAGGCCGGTGTAGACGAAGAACAGCGGTAGCAGCAGCGTCACCGTGAGGCCGTGCAACTGCCCGGCGGCCCGCCGCACCGGCAGGGACCCACGCGGCATGATCGCGCCGAACAGGAAGGCGCCGAAGATCGAGTGGATCCCGATCGCGTCCGTGGCCAGCGCCGACAGCATCACGCCGGCCAGCGCCACCGGCAGCACGGCCGCCTCGGGCAGCAGGCCGTCGGGACCGAGCAGCCGCCGCAGCAGCGGCCGGACCCCGAACGCCATCACCGCGAAGAAGCCCACCGACATCCCCGCCGTGACCAGTGCGACGTCCGCGGCGGCGCTGCGGGTGACCGCCACCACGGCGGCCAGCACGCACCAGGCCGTGACGTCGTCCACGGCCGCGCAGGTCAGCGACATCACGCCGACCGGTGTGCGGCTCATGCCCCGGTCGGACAGGATCCTGGCCAGCACCGGGAACGCGGTGATGCTCATCGAGATGCCGAAGAACAGCGTGAACGCCAGCTGCCCGACCCCGCCGGAGCCGAGCGCCGGGTACAGCGCGAGCGCCAGCAGCACCCCGCACAGGAACGGCACCACGATGCTGACGTGGCTGATCACCGCGGCGGTGTAGCTGCGCTGCCGGACCAGGTCGAGGTCGAGCTCGTAGCCGACGAGGAACATGAAGAAGATCAGGCCGACCTGCGACAGCGTGGACAGCGTCGAGACCAGGCCGGGCGGGAACAGGGTGGCGTACCCGGCGGGCCACAGGGCGCCCAGCACGGACGGGCCGAGCAGCACGCCGGCGATGATCTCGCCGATGACGGGGGGCTGCGCGAGCCGCCGGAACAGGCGGCCGCACAGGTGGCAGGCGGCCAGGATCACCGGCACGGCGATCAGCAGCCTGGGGAAGACGTCGGGGACGCTGGGGGCGGCCGGCCCGCCGGCCGGCCGCCCCGGAGCGGAGAGGCCGTGCCGGAGGGTGAACCAGATGAGGGCGACGGGTACCACGACCAGCGCCAGGTAGACAGCGATCATCCGCAGTGATCGCGGACGGACGATCGGGGAGGTCAGTTCCGGCCCGTCGTCGAGTCGCACGGACATGTCGGCTCCGATGAGTGACGAGGTACGGGGGGACGAGCGAGGGCGTCAGGAGTGGGTCGGGTCCCAGCCCCAGTGGGTGTTGACGTCGCCGCCGGGGTCGGTGCCGCCGGCGATCACGTGGCCGGCCGGCGCGGTGTCCGTCCCGGCGGCGAGCGCGACGGCCGGCAGCGCGAGGGAGGCAGCGATGATGGCGAGGGTGATCAGCCGCTTGAGCATGACGCCTGCTTTCGTGGTCTCGAAGATCTGCTCTGCCCCATACTCAATCGGCACGGGCTTTCTTCGCACTAAGCGCTCGCTAAGTCCGCCCGCTTAGCGGCGCGAAGCCCGCCCGATAGGCGGCCTTCACAGACTTACCGGCGTGAACAACGACGCCACCGCACTCTGGTACCTCACCGAGGAAGAGACCAGGTGGGCCTGCCAGCGCCTCGACCCGGTCAAGATCGTGCGCGAGGCCCTCGTCCTGCACACCGAGGGGAAGACCACCTTGCCTGCCGAGGCCTACCTCGGCTGGACCAGCCCCTCCGGCGCGGCCGCCCGCAGCTTGAACATGCCCGGCTACGTCGGGGGCCCTTTCGAGATGGCCGGCACGAAGATCATCAATGGCTGCCTGGACAACCCCGAACGCGGCCTGCCCCGCGCCAGCGGCCTGACCATGCTCTTCGACCGCCAGACCGCGCGCATCCGCTGCGTCATGGCCTCCGCCCACATCAGCGCCCTCAGGACCGCGGGCGTGACCGTGGCCAGCGCCCAGGCGCTGCTGCCGCAGAAGGTCATCACCGTCGGCGTCATCGGCGCCGGCGCCATCGCCCGCACGCACATCGAACTGCTGGCCCGATGCCTGCCCGGCACCGCCGCCATCGTGCTGCACGACCAGGATCCGGGCCGGGCCGCCGCCCTCGCGGACGGGGTGGAAGCCCTGCTGCGCGCGTACGGCATCCGCATCTCCCTGGCCGACACGGCCCGTGAGGCCGTGCTCGGCGCCGACCTGGTCATCCCCGCCACCACGACCACCCAGGGCTACATCGCCTACGACTGGCTCAGCAAGGGCTGCGTCGTGGTGAACGTCTCCCTCGACGACGTCCTGCCCGACGTGGTGGTCGAGGCGGGCACCCTGCTGGTCGACGACTGGGCCCTGGTCCGCGACGACGAGCACCGGCTGCTCGGCCGCATGCATCGGGCCGGGCGCGTGGCCGGCCCCGGCGAGCACGCGGGCGCCGGCGTCCGCCGTGTGGACGCCGAGCTGGGCGAGGTGTTCGCCGGTCGGCACCCGGGCCGCTACCACCCCGACGACGTCATCCTGGTCAACCCCTTCGGCCTGGCGATCGAGGACATCGCGCTGGCCACCGAGGTGTACCGGATCGCGATGCGCGAGGGCCGCGGCATCCCGCTGCCCCGATGAACCATCCCCAACCCGACAGAACCGATGGGAGCACGATCATGAGCAACGACGAGACCGACGACGGCCGCACCTACCGCGTCGTGCTGAACGACGAGGAGCAGTACTCGATCTGGCCCGCCGGCAAGGAGCTGCCCGCCGGCTGGTACGCCGAGGGCGTCGAGGGCACCCGCGACGCCTGCCTGTCCCACATCGGCCAGGTGTGGACGGACATGCGCCCCAAGAGCCTGCGCGAGCGCATGGCCGCCACTGCCGCTACCGCCGGCGACCCGATCGCGTGAGGAGGCCGTCGCCATGTCCGTCAGACACCTGATCTCCATGGCCGGCCTCGACTCCGGCGACGTACGCCGGATCGTCGAGCGCGCCGCGTGGTACGGCTCCGGGCACCACCGCTGCGACCGCCCGCTGTCCGGCCGCACGGTCGGCGTCTACTTCCGCCGCACCTCCACCAGGACCCGCACCGCCTTCTCCCGCGCCGCGCAGCTGCTCGGCGCCGACATCATCGCCTACGGCCCCGCCGACCTCCAGGAGAACACCGGCGAGTCGGTGGCCGACACCACCCGCGTGCTGTCCGGCATGCTCGACGCCCTGGTGGCCAGGACCGCCGGCAGCGACGCGGAGATGCGCGCGTTCGCCGCCCAGGACCGGATGGCCGTGATCAACGCCATGAGCGCCGGCGAGCACCCCACCCAGGCGCTCGCCGACCTGGCCACCATCCACCGCCGCTTCGGCAGCGTGGACGGGCTGCGGCTGACGTACATCGGCGAGGGCAACAACACCGCCGCCGCGCTCGTCCTCGCGCTCGCCCACTACGGCAGCATCGAGCTGCACCTGCGCACCCCGCCCGGCTACGGCCTGGACCCCGAGGTGCTGGCGGTGGCCCGGCGCGGCATCGAGGCGCGCGGCGGCTTCCTCGCCGTCGAGCACGACATGACCACGCCGATGAAGCCGTGCGACATCGTCTACACCACCCGTTGGCAGACGACCGGCACGACCAAGCCCGACCCTGACTGGCGCAGTGTGTTCGCGCCGTTCCGGGTGACGGCCGAGGTGATGGCCGCCCACCCGCAGGGGATCTTCATGCACGACCTGCCCGCCCACCGTGGCGAGGAGGTCGACGCCGAGGTGCTCGACGGGTCCGACAGCATCGCGTTCGAGCAGGCCGAGGGGAAGCTGGCCGGCGCGCTGGCGGTGCTCGAATGGTGCCTGCTGGGACCGGACCGGTGAGCGCCGCCCCGCCGCGCGGCAACCCGGTGAGTGCCGCCCCGCTGCGCGGCAACCGCTCCTACCGGCTGCTCTGGGTCGGCGGCGCCGCCTCCGCGCTCGGCTCGCACGCCTCGGCCATCGCCATGCCGATGCTCGTGCTGGCCCTCGGCGGTTCCGCCACCGAGGCGGGCGTCGTCGGGTTCGCCGCCGGACTGCCGTACCTGCTGGCGCAGCTGCCCGCCGGCGTCCTGGTGGACCGGCTCGACCGGCGGGCCGTGATGGTCTTCTGCGACGTGGGCCGGTTCTTGGCGCTGGGCAGCATCGTGGTCGCGCTCACCGCCGGCCGGCCGCCGCTGGCCCAGCTCGTCGTGGTCGCGTTCGTCGAAGGTGTGCTCACCGTCGGCCACCAGCTCGCCGAGCAGGCCGCCATCCGGCACGTCGTGTCCCAGGAACAGCTGCCCGAGGCACTGTCGGCCAACGAGGCCCGGATCCGTGGCGCACTGCTGCTCGGCCAGCCCGTCGGGGGCGCGCTGTTCGGGTTCGCGCGATGGCTGCCGTTCGCGTTCGACCTGGTCACGTACCTGGTCTCGATCGTGACGTCGCTGGCGTTGCGCGGCACCTTCCGCGCTGCCCCGGCAGCGGGGGAGCCCGCGCCGAACCCGCTGGCCGAGCTGCGCGCCGGGATCGCCTGGCTGTGGCGGCAGCCGTTCCTGCGCTCGGCCGTGCTCGCCATCGCCGCCAGCAACCTGCTGTTCCAGAGCCTCAACCTGATCGTCATCGTGGCCGCCACCGGCGACGGGGCCTCACCCGGCGCCATCGGGCTGCTGTTCCTGGGCGCGGGTGCCGGTGGCGTCGCCGGGTCGCTCGCCGCCCCCAAGATCACCCGTCTGTTGTCCATGAAGACCGTCGTCATCGGCGCGAACTGGCTGTGGGCCGCCCTCATGCCGCTCATCGCCGTCGTCGACGGACCGCTCGCGCTCGGGCTGACGTTCGGCGTGCTGTGCTTCGTCGGGCCCGTGTGGAACGTCGCCGTCGCCGCGTACCAGCTGCGGATCACGCCGGAGCACCTGCTCGGCCGGGTCGGCAGCGCCATCGGGACGCTCGCCTTCGGCGTGCTGCCCCTGGGGTCACTGCTGGCCGGATGGCTGCTCGACGGCATCGGCGTCACCGGCGCCGCGCTCACCCTCGCGGGTGTCATGGCCGTCGTCGCGGCCGTCGTCACCCTCACCCCCGCCATCCGCCGGGCCCCCGAACTGGACGCCGGCCCGGAATCTGGCCCGGAACCCGTTCCCGACCGCTCGCTGCAGCCGAGCGGTGACCTCGAGAGGTAAGACATATGCCATCCCGACCTTTCGCCGCCCTGCCCGACCTGGTGCGGGCGCAGGCACGGCGCACGCCCGACGCGATCGCCGTGCAGCATGAGGGCACGCTGCTCGACTACGCCACCCTGGACCTGCGAGTCTCCCGCATGACCGCCCGGTTGCGCGCCGCCGGGGTCGGGCGCGGCGACTTCGTCGGGGTCCTGCTGGAACGGGACGCCGGCCTGCTCGTGGCACTGCTGGCGGTGCACCGGGCCGGGGCGGCGTACCTGCCGCTCGACCCGTCGCACCCGCCGGCCCGGATCAGCCGGATCGCCGCCGACGCGGGATTGCGGCTGCTGGTGACCACCCGCGCGCACGAGAGCCTGGGGCTGCCGTCCCTCTACACCGACGACCCTGTGGCTGAGGCCGCCCCCGACGACGCGGCGGCGGTCGCGCTCGACCCGCAGGACCACGACGCGGCGGCGGTGGCGCTCGACCCGCAGGACATCGCCTACCTGATCTACACCTCCGGCTCCACGGGCGCGCCCAAGGGCGTCCTGGTCACGCACGGCGCCGTCGCCAACCTCATGGCCTCGATGCTGACCTGGCCCGGACTGACCGCCTCCGACGTGCTGCCCGCCGTCACCACCGCGGGCTTCGACATCTCCGTGGCCGAGCTGTTCCTGCCGCTCGTCGCGGGCGCGCGGGTGGTGATCGGCAGCGCCGAGCAGGCCCGCGACCCGCGGCTGCTCGGCGAGCTGCTGGACGCCTCCGGGGCCACCCACCTCCAGGCCACGCCGACGAGCTGGCGGATGCTGCTGGACTCCGGCTGGCGGCCGCCGCCCGGGTTCACCGCCTGGTCCGGCGGCGAGAAGCTGGAGGCCGACCTGGCCGACCGGCTGCGGGAATCGTGCGCGGTCGTCTGGAACCTGTACGGCCCCACGGAGACCACCGTCTGGTCGGCGGGCGGCCGCATGACCGGCGGTTCTGCGGACCCGGCACACGACTCAGCCGACTCCCTGGCCTCCACGGACTCCATCGAGTCCACCGACTCCTCGGACTCCTCGGACTCCGCCGGCTTCACGGGCTTCACCGCCTTCGCCGCGACGAGCCTGCACGTGCTGGACGACGACCTGGAGCCGGCCGACGAGGGCGAGCTGTACATTGGTGGCGCCGGGCTGGCCCGCGGTTACCTCGGGCGGCCCGCGCTGACCGCGGACCGGTTCGTGCCCGACCCGCACGTGCCCGGCGCGCGAATGTACCGGTCGGGCGACGTGGCGCGGCGCACCGCCGACGGCCGGCTGGAGATCCTCGGCCGGACCGACCACCAGGTGAAGATCCGCGGGCACCGGATCGAGCCGGGCGAGATCGAGGCCGCCCTGCGGACCCACCCCGGGGTCCGGGCGTGCGTTGTCCACCCGTTCGGGACGCCGCCCCGGCTGGCCGCGTACGTGGTGGGTCGGGCCGGGCAGGCTCCGGCGGCCGACGAGGTGGGTCGGGCCGGGCAGGCTCCGGCGGCCGACGAGGTGGGTCGGGTCGGGCAAGCTCCGTCGGCCGACGAGCTGCGGGCGCACCTGGCGACGACGCTGCCCGCGTACCTGATCCCGGCCGCGTTCGTCGCGCTGCCCGAGCTGCCCGTGTCGGCCAGCGGGAAGGTGGACCGGACCGCCCTGCCCGTGCCCAGCGCCGACCTGGGCGCGCCGCCGTACGCTCCGCCGGTCACCGCGACCGAGCAGCTGGTCGCCGCCAGCTGGCAGGACGTCCTCGGGGTCGAGCGGGTGGGCCGGGACGACGGGTTCCTGGCGCGCGGCGGGGACTCGCTGGCCGCCGCCAAGGCGATCTTCCGCGCCTCCCGGCACACGGGGGTACGGGTGCCGCTGCGCGCCCTGTTCGAGGCAGGCACGGTGCGCGCGTTCGCCGCCTGGCTCGACGAGGCCGTGGCCGCCGCCGCGCTCGCTCCGGCCGCCGCCGCGGTCCCGGAGTCCGGCGGCGAGGTTGCCGAGGGGCGGGTCGCCGGGCAGTGGGCGCCCGTGCCGGCCGGGGAGCGGGCGCCGCTGTCGTCCGCGCAGCTCCGGCTGTGGCTGCTGGATCAGATGGGCGACGGCGGCGACGCCTACCACGTGCCGCTGGTGCTCCGCCTGACCGGTCGCCTCGACCACGACGCGCTGCTGGCCGCCGTACACCGGCTCGCCGAACGCCACGAGTCGCTGCGTTCCCGCTACGCCTGGGACGGCGGCGAGCCCGTACAGGAGGTCATGCCGGCCGAGGCCGTCACCGTCACGGTCGCCCGCCTCCCCGCCGGCCGCGACGCCGAGACCGAGACCCGCGCGTGGCTACGGCGGTTGGTGAGCGCCGGCTTCGACCTCGAACACGCCGCCCCCTGCCGCGCCGGTCTGCTCCAACTCGCCCCGGACGAGCACCTGCTCGCCCTGGTCGCCCATCACATCGCGATCGACGGCTGGTCGCTGGACGTGCTCCAGAAGGACCTGGCCGACCTCTACAGAGCCCTGTCGGCGGGCGCCGAACCCGCCCCCGCCGGCCCGGCCGCCCGCTACGCCGACCACGTGGCCCGGCAGCGCGACCGGACCGGTGACGACGTCCACCTGGCGTACTGGCGCGACCGGCTGGCCGGGCTGGCGCCGCTCGACCTGCCCGCCGACCGGCCCCGCCCGCCCGTGTGGTCCCCGGCGGGCGCCGCGCTGCGGTTCGAGGTGGCCGCCCCGCTGCGCGCCGCCGTCACCGAGCTGGCCTCCCGGCACGGCGCCACCCCGTTCATGGCGCTGCTGGCCGCCTTCCAGGTGCTCCTCGGCCGGTACGCAGGCACCGGCGACGTCGCCGTGGGCACGGTGCTCGCCGGGCGGTCCGGACCGGAGTTCGACGAGGTCGTCGGCCTGTTCGTGAACACCGTGGTGATGCGGGCCGACCTGTCCGGCCGCCCGCCGTTCGCCGACCTGCTCGCCGGCACCCGGCGTGACCTGCTGCACGCGTACGAGCACCAGGACCTGCCGTTCGAGCGCCTCGTCCAGGAGCTCGAACCCCGCCGCGACCCGTCCCGCAACCCGCTGTTCCAGGTGATGTTCGCCTTCCAGGGCCCTGATTGCGACGACCCCGACTGGGGCGGCGGCCTGCGGGCGCGCCGCGAGCCACGGCCCGCGGGCGGCTCCACCACGTTCGACCTGACGCTCTCGGTCAGCGACGGCGCGGACGGCGGCTGGTCCGGCTACCTGGAGTACAGCACCGCGTTGTTCGACGAGGCGACCGCCGCCCGGCTGGCCGCCCACTACCGCACCCTGCTCGCCTCCGCCGTCGCCGACCCGTCGGCGCCCGTGGCCGAGCTGCCGGTGTTCGACGGCGCCGCCGCCGTCGAGGGGCCGGCCGGCGTGCCCGCCCCCGGCACCCTGACGGACCTGGTGGACGCCCGCCCACCCGGCGACCTCGCCGTCAGCTGTGGGGACGAGCGGATGACGTACGGCGAGCTGGCCGCGGCGAGTGACCGGATGGCCCACCACCTCGTCGCGGCCGGCGCGGCGCCCGGCGACCTGGTCGCGGTGCGGCTGCCTCGCGGCGTGCCGCTGCTGGTGTCGATGCTGGCCGTGGCCAAGGCCGGCGGCCACTACCTGGCCGTGGACCCGGACCACCCGCGCGAGCGGGTCACCGCGATGCTCGCCGACGCCCGCCCCCGCCTGCTCGTCACCGCAGGGTCGATGAACGGCGTGCGGCTGGACGGTGTGCGGGTGGACGGTGTGCGGGTGGTGCGGCTGGATGACGAGGCCGGTGCCATCGCCGCCCGGCCCGCCGGTCGTCCGGCCGTGTCCGTGACGCCCGCCGATCCGCTCGCCCTCGTCTACACCTCCGGCTCCACCGGCACGCCCAAGGGTGTCGTCCTCACCCACGCCAACGTGCTCAGCGCCGTCACCGGCCGCCGCGCCTACACCGAGCCGCCGCGCCGGCTGATGCTGCCGGTGTCGCCGACGTTCGACGTGTTCCTGTCCTTCGCGGCCTGGACACTCTGCTCCGGCGGCGAGCTGCTGCTGCCGCCGCCCGGTCCCCGCGCCGACCTGGACGAGCTGGCCCGCCTGGCGCGTGAGCACCGCCCCAGCCACGTGGTCTGCGGCCCGCACCTGGTCAGAGCGCTGCTCGAACACGACTCCGCCGCCCTCGCCGCGATCTCCACGGTCGTCACCGGCGGCGAGTCCTGCCCGGTCGCGCTGCTCGACGACCTGGCCCGCCGCGCCCCCGGCCTGACGCTGATCAACGAGTACGGCCCCACCGAGGCATCCTGGGGCAGCTACTTCGACACCGCCACCGGTCAGGTGCCGGAGGGCCGGGCCGCGCTGCCCATCGGCGCGCCCCCGGCCGGCTACCGCGTCCACCTGTGGGACGACAGCGGCTCCCCGGTGCCTCTCGGCGCGGCCGGTGAGATCGTCATCGGGGGCCCCGGCGTCGCCCAGGGCTACCACGGGCGGCCCGCGCTGACCGCCGCGCGGTTCGTACCCGACCCGTCCGGGCCGCCCGGCGCCCGCGCCTACCGTACCGGCGACCACGCCCGGCTCGACTCCGGCGGGCGGCTGCAGTTCCTCGGCCGCGTCGACGGACAGGTGAAGATCCGTGGCCACCGCGTCGAGCTGGGCGAGATCGAGGCCGTACTGTCCGGCCACCCGGACGTCGCCCAGGCCGCCGCCCGCCTCGACGCGGCCGGCCGGCTGGCCGGGTACCTGGTGCCCGTCCCCGGTCGGGCCGCGCCCGACGCCGCACTACTGCGCGCCTACCTCGCCGAACGGCTGCCCGAGCACATGATCCCGGCCGGGTACGTACCGATGCCCGAGCTGCCCGTCACGCCACACGGCAAGGTGGACCGCGCCGCGCTGCCCGAGCCCGGCGACGGCGCCCTCGCGCCCGCCCGGACCGGAACGCCGCCGCGCACGCCGATCGAGGAGCTGGTCGCGGAGGTGTTCGCGGCCGTGCTCGGGCTGACCGGGTGCTGCGCCGAGGACTCCTTCTTCGACCTGGACGGCAACTCACTCACCGCCGCCCAGGCCGTCGCCAAGATCCGTGCCCGGTTGCCCGTCACCGTGGGGGTGCGGGACCTGTTCGCGGCGCCGACCGTGGCCGGGTTCGCCGAACTCCTCGGGGCCCGGATGTTCGAGGCGCTGACCGCGCGAGGGACCGAGGCCGAACCGCCGCCCGCATCCGAGGGTCCCCTCGTCCGGCGTCAGGACGCCCCTCTGTCCTATGCGCAGGAACGGCTGTGGCTGCTCGACCGGATATTTCCCGGCGGCGCCGACTACGTCGCCCCGATCGCGTGGCGACTGCGCGGCCGGCTCGACCCCCCCGCGCTACGCCAGGCCCTCGACGGGCTGGTCGCCCGGCACGACGTGCTCCGCACCCGGTACGAGCTGCGCGACGGCGAGCCGCGCCAGGTGGTCGACCCGGCGACGGCACTGCCTCTGGCCCGCCACGACCTGGTTCGCCAAGGCCAGGCTTCCGGCGACACCGCCCCCCACGACCCGGCCAGTGGCCGGCGGCTGGAGGCGTTGCTCGCCGAAGAGGCCGCGCGGGGGTTCGATCTGGCCAGGGAGTGGCCGCTGCGCGCCACGCTGGTGCGGCTCGGCCCCGACGACCACGTGCTGCTGCTCACCGTCCACCACATCGCCTGCGACGCCTGGTCGCTCACCCTGCTCACCGACGAGCTGGACACCCGCTACCGGGCCGCCGCCGCCGGGAGCGCGCCGGACCTGCCGCCGCTGCCCGCCCAGTACGCCGACCACGCCGTCGGCCAGCGCGGGCAGCCCGACGACGCCGAGGCGCTGCGGTACTGGCGCGACCGGCTGGCCGGACTGCGCGACCTCGCCATGCCCGCCGACCGGCCCCGCCCGCCGGTGCGCGATCGGCGCGGCCGCACCCTCGGTTTCCGCCTCCCCGGCGACCTGGCCGCCCGGGTCAGGGCGCTGGCCCGCGAGCGCGGCGCCACCCCGTACATGGTGCTGCTGGCCGCGTTCCACCTGCTGCTGGGCCGCTACTCCGGGCAGGACGACACCGTCGTCGGCACGCCCGTCGCCCGGCGCGACACGCCCGACGAGGAGACCATGATCGGGTTCTTCGTCGATACGGTGGTGCTGCGCGGCGACCTGGCCGGCGCCCGGGTGTTCGGTGAGCTGCTCGACCGGGTCCGCGACGACGTGCTCGGCGCGTTCGCCTATCAGGCGCTGCCGTTCGAGCGGCTGGCGCAGGAGCTCGCCCCCGAACGCGACGCCTCGCGCAACCCGCTCTTCCAGGTGATGTTCTCCTACCAGAACGCCCGCGCCGCCAGTCCGCGGCTCGGCGCCCTGGAGGTCTCCGAGGTGCCCGTCGCGCCGCGGACCGCGAAGTTCGACCTGACCCTGGAGGTCGCCGAGGGCCGCGACGGGAGCCTGACCGCGAGCTTGGAGTACGCGACAGGGCTGTTCGACCGGGGCACCATGGAGGCGTTCGCCGAGCGGTACGTGTCCGTGCTCGGTCAGGTCCTCGACGACTCCGATCGGCCGCTGGACACCGTCGACCTCCTCACCCAGGCCGAACGCCACGACCTGATCACCGGCTGGAACGCCACCGCCGCCGACCGTCCCGGCCTGCCGCTGCACGCCCTGTTCGAGCGGCAGGCGGCGGCCACACCCGGCGCGACCGCCTTGGTCGACGGAACGCGCACGGTCACCTACGCCGAGCTGGACGCCGCGGCCGGTGCCCTGGCCGGGTGGCTGCGGGCCGTCGGGATCGGGGCTGAAGACCTCGTCGCGGTCGCGTTGCCGCGTGGGACGGCGCTGGTGGTGACGCTGCTGGGCGTGCTGAAGGCGGGGGCGGCGTACGTGCCGCTGGACCCCGGGCACCCGGCGGAACGGCTGACCGCGGTGCTGCGCGAGTCGCGGGCGGCGGCGATCGTCACGGACGGCGACCTCGCCGCGCGGCTCGCCACCCGGCCGCCGCTGGTCATCCCACCGCCGACCCCGCCCGCTCTCGACCCCGCACCTACTCCTGGCGCTTCACCCGCCCCGGCGGGCGCGTCGCGGGTCGATTTGGATGCGCCCGCGTACGCGATCTTCACGTCCGGGTCCACCGGCACGCCCAAGGGTGTGGTCATCACCCACCGCGGCATCGTCAACCGCGTCCTGTGGACCGTCCGCCGGCACGCCCTGACCGCGGCCGACCGGGTCCTGCAGAAGACCACGATCGCGTTCGACGCGGCCGGTTGGGAGATCTTCGCCCCGCTGGCCGTCGGCGGCGCCGTCGTGCTCGCCTCCCCGGGCGCCGAACGCGACCCCGCCCTGATCGTCGCCGACGCCGCCACCCACGGCGTGACCGTGCTCCAGGCCGTCCCGTCGATGCTCGGCCTGCTGGCCGAGGAGCCCGGCCTGTCCGACTGCGCGGCCCTGCGCCTGGTGTTCTCCGCCGGTGAGCCGCTGACCGCCGACCTGTGCGCGCGGCTCGCCGCCCGGGTGCCCGCGGAGCTGCACAACACGTACGGGCCGACCGAGTGCTCCATCGACGTGACCGCCTGGCCGTACCGGCCGGGCGTCACCACCGGCGGCCACCTGTCCGGCAAGGGGACCGTGCCCATCGGCGGCCCGATCGACAACACGGCGATCCGCGTCCTCGACGCGGAGTCCCGCCCGGTGCCGGTCGGCGTGCCCGGCGAGCTGTGCGTCGCCGGGGACGGCCTGGCGCGCGGCTACCTGCACAACCCGGCCCAGACGGCCGCCCGGTTCGTGCCCGACCCGTACGGCCCGCCGGGCGGCCGCGTGTACCGGACCGGCGACCTGGCCCGCTGGCGGGCCGACGGCGCGATCGACTTCCTCGGCCGCCTCGACCACCAGGTCAAGGTACGCGGCGTGCGCGTCGAGCCGGGCGAGGTCGAGGCCGTCCTGGCCGCCCACCCCGACGTGACCGCCGCGGCCGTCGCCGCCGGGGCCGACCCGCACGGCGACACCCGCCTCATCGCGTACGTGCTGCCGGCCAGCCGGCCCGACCTGTCCGTGGACAAGCTCCGGCTGTACCTGTCGGAACGGCTGCCCGAGCCGATGGTGCCCGATGCCGTCGTGGTTCTGGACCGCTTCCCGTACACGCCGAGCGGCAAGCTGGACCGGGCGGCGTTGCCCGCGCCGGACGCCGCGCTGTTCGTCCCGCGCGGCGGAGAGTACGTGGCGCCGCGCGACCCGGCCGAGGAGGTCATCGCCTCGGTGTTCGCCGACGTGCTCGGGCTGGAGCGGGTCGGTGTGCACGACAGCTTCTTCGCCGCCGGGGGCAACTCGATGCTCGCCATGCGGGCGGTGTCGCGGCTGCGGGAGACGTTCACGGTGCCGGTGACGATGGGGGCGCTGCTGGACGCGCGGACGGTGGCCGAGCTGGCCAGGCGGCTGTCGGCCGCCCAGCCCGCCCAGCCCGAGCCGTCCGGCCCGGTCCCCGCCGCCGCCCGACCGCCCGCCGGCGCCCCTGGTATCGCTCCCACCGGCACCGCTCGCACCGGCACGGCTCCCACCGGCTCCATGGAAATCGGCACCGCTCCCACAGGCTCCGTGGAGATCGCCTCGGACGCGACCGCCGGATCCGCTCCAGGCGCCGCCGGGGAGCACGTGCCCCTGTCCGCCGCGCAGCGCCGCATGTGGCTGATGTACGCGATGGACCCCGCCGGCACCGAGTACCTGGCCCCGATCGCGCTGCGCCTTCGCGGCACGCTCGACGAGGCCGCCCTGCTGGCCGCCGTCGAGTCCGTACGCGACCGGCACGCCATCCTGCGCACCCGGTACGAGGCCGCGGACGGCGAGACCCGCCAGGTCGTCGACCCGCCAACCCCGCTCAAGCCGTACCGGGTGGACCTGTCCGGCCGCCCGGACCCCGAGCGGCAGGCCGCGGAGCTGGTCGAGCGGTGGGTCGCCCGCCCGTTCGACCTGGCGGCGGAGGCCCCGCTGCGGGTGGCGCTGGCCAGGGTCGGCACCGACGACCACGTACTGCTGCTGCTCACCCATCACATCGCCTGCGACGGCCGCTCCCTCGACGTCATCGCCCGCGAGCTCGGCGACGCCTACAACGCGCTGCGCGCCGGCGAGCGGCCGGCCCCCGAGCCGCTGCCCGTCCAGTACACCGACTACGCCATCTGGGAGAACGGTCCCGAAGCCGGACAGGCCCGCCGCCGGCGGCTGGCCCGCTGGCGGGCGGAGCTGGCCGGCGTGCCCGCGCTCGACCTGCCGCTGGACCGGCCCCGGCCGCCGGTGCGCGACCCGCGCGGCGCCGTGCACACCTTCCGGATCCCGGCCGGCGTCGCCCGCCCCGTCCTCGAACTGGGCCGCGAACGGGCCGCCACCCCGTTCATGACCTGGCTGGCGGCCTTCCAGGCGCTGCTCGGCCGCTACACCGGCCGCACGTCGTTCCTGGTCGGCGCGCCCGTCGCCGGGCGGGACCTGCGCACCGTCGAGAACCTCGTCGGCTGCTTCGTCAACACCATGCTCACCCGCGCCGACCTGTCCGGCGAGCCGGACTTCGGCACCCTCGTGGACCGGGCTCGCGAAGGCGTGCTGGCCGGCCTCGACCACCGCGACGTGCCGCTGGAGGACCTCGTGGACGCGCTCGGCGTCGAACGCGACCTGTCCCGGGTGCCGCTGCTCGACGCGATGCTGGCCGTCGAGGACACGGCGCTGACGCCGTACCGGCTGGACGGGCTGGCTGTCGGGCCGTTCCCGGTGACGCGGCGGGCGGCGATGTGCGACCTGACGCTGACCCTCGGCGAGGGGCGCGACGGGGAGTGGACGGCGGAGTTCGAGTACGCGGCCGCGCTGTTCGAGCCCGGCACCGTGGCCCAACTCGCCGAGCACTTCCTGCTGCTGCTCGGTGCGTGCGCCGCGGACCCCGCCGCCCGGCCGTCGGACGTGCGGCTGGTGGACGTGGACGAGCCGGACGAGCCGTTCGCCACTCCGCTGGTGGCCGCCGCGGTCGCCGAGTGGGCCCGCCGTACGCCCGGCGCGGTCGCCCTCACGGAGGCGGGCGGCGACGGCGGGACCGGGACCTACACCTACGCCGAGCTGGACCGGCTGTCGGGGCACCTGGCCGCGCGGCTGGTGGCGGCGGGGGTGCGGCCGGGGGAGTGCGTGGCGTCGTGCCTGCCGCGCGGGTCGCTGGTGGCGGTGTCGCTGCTCGGCATCCTGCGGGCCGGGGGCGTGTACGTGCCGGTGGACGCCGACTCGCCGCCGGAACGGCTCGCCGCGCTGCTGGCCGACATCGCCCCTGTCGCCGTCGTGACGGACCTGGGAGTGACCGGCCCGTCCGTGCCGGTCGTGGCGGAGGGCGCGCCGCCCGACGTGCCCCTGCCCGAGCCAGACCCCGGCGACCTGGCGTACATGATCTTCACCTCGGGCTCCACCGGCCGTCCCAAGGGCGTGCAGGTCGAGCACGGCTCGTACGCCCAGCACTGCGTCGTCCAGGCCCGCGCCTACGGCCTCGAACCCGGGGACGCCTTCGCCCTCATGGCGTCCGTGACGTTCGACGCCTCGCTGGACCAGATCGCCGCCACCCTGATGGCCGGCGCGACCGTCGTGGTCGCCGACCCCCGCGCCACCCTGCCCGGTGACCTGGCCGACCAGCTCACCCGCAGCGGCGTCACCGTACTCGACGTCACCCCCGCCTACTACCGCGAGCTGGTCGGCGCGCTGCGCCCCGGCGACGGCCGGCTGGCCGGGCTGCGGCTGATGAGCGTGGGCGGCGACGCCGTGACCTACGCCGACGCGGCGATGTGGGCCGCGACCGGCCTGCCCGCCGGCTTCCACACCGGCTACGGGCCCACCGAGGCCACCATCGCCGCCACCGCTCACACCGTCACCGACCTCGGCGAACCCCCCGACACGCTTGTCCCGCTCGGCCGCCCGCTGCCCGGCACCGGCGCGTACGTCCTGGACACGAACCTGTCGGCCGTCCCGCACGGCGTCGTCGGCGAGCTGTACGTCGGCGGCAGCCGGGTCGCCCGCGGCTACCACCGCGCGCCCGCCCTGACCGCCGCCCGCTTCCTGCCCGACCCGTACGCGCCACTGCCCGGCGCCCGCATGTACGCCTCCGGCGACCTGGTCCGCCGCCGCGCCGACGGGATCATCGAGTTCGTCGGCCGCGCGGACCGGCAGATCAAGATCCGCGGCTTCCGGGTCGAGCCCGGCGAGATCGAGGCCGTCCTGGCCACCTGCCCAGGGCTGCGTACCGGCGTCGTGGAGGCCAGACGCTCCCCGCTCGGCGACCTGCGACTCGTCGGCTACGTCGTCGCCGAACCCGGCGTCACCCCCACCGACCTGGCCGCCCACCTGCGCGAACGGCTGCCCGACTACATGGTGCCCGCCGCCTGGGTGGAGCTGCCCGCCCTGCCGCACACCCCGAACGGCAAGACCGACAGAAAGGCCCTGCCCGACCCCGACTGGAGCCGCCCCCAGCCCGCGAACCGCTACACACCGCCACGTACCGAGATGGAGGAGTACGTCGCCGACGTCTGGGCCGCGGTCCTCGGCCTGGAACGGGTCGGCCGCGACGACGACTTCTTCGTCCTGGGCGGCAACTCGCTGCTCGCCTCGCGGGTGCTGCTGCGCCTGCGTGAGGCGTTCGACCTGCCCCTGTCCCTGCGTCAGATCTTCGAGGCGCGCACCGTCGTCGCGCTCGGCGAGCTCTTGGAGCACGCCATCACGGAGGAGATCTCCCACTGGACGCGGGAGCAGACGATGTCCCTGCTCTCCGAAGGAGACCAAGCATGACGACCACGACGCCGCCGGACGCCGGGCTCTTGGTGCGCCGCTACCTCGACCGGAGCCGGCGCTCCAAGCCCACACTCATCACCGCCCGCACCGACCGAGACCGCCCGCCGCCACTGTCGGCCGGCCAGCGCCGCCTCTGGCTGCTCGACCGGATCCGCCCCGGCGGCACCGAGTACCTGGTCCCGGTGGCGCTGCGGCTGCGCGGCCCGCTGGACACCGCCCGGCTGCGCGCCGCGCTCGACGGCCTGGCCGCCCGCCACGAGATCCTGCGCACCCGGTACGCGGAATCCGGCGGCGAGCCGTACCAGCTCGTCGACCCGCCCGGCCAGGTGCCGCTGACCAGCGTGGACCTGTCGGCGGAGCGGGACCTGCGGGTGCGCGGCATCGTCGCCGCCGGCACCCGCCGCCCGCGCCCCGCCTTGGACGCGCTGCTCGCGCAGGAGGGCGAACGGCCCTTCGACCTGGCCGCCGAGTGGCCGCTGCGCGCCACGCTGTTCGCGCTGCCCGGCGGCGAGCACGTACTGCTGCTGACCGGCCACCACATCGCCGTGGACGGCGTCACCATGGACGTGCTGGTCGACGAGCTGTGCGCGGAGTACGCCGGCGGCGTCCCGGCCGCGCCCGCCCTGCAGTACGCCGACTACACCGACTGGCAGCGGGCGTTCCTGGCCGGCCCGGCCGCCGCCCGCCAGCTCGGCTACTGGACGCGGCGGCTGGCCGGCGTCACCCCGCTGGAGCTGCCCGCCGACCGCACCCGCCCCGCCGAGTGGGACGCCGCGGGCGACGTCGTCACCTTCGACGTGCCCGCCGCCGAGGCCGCCGCCGCGCTGGCCGAGGGGGCGCGGCGCTCGGCCACGCCGTTCATGACGCTGCTCGCCGCCTTCTGGGCGGTCCTCGGCAGGTACGCGGGCACGGACGACATCGCCGTCGGCACCCCCGTCGCCGGTCGGAGCAGGGTGGAGTTCGAGCGGCTGCCCGGCTACTTCGCCAACACGCTCGTGCTGCGCGGCGACCTGTCCGGCGAGCCCTCGTTCGGCGACCTGGTCGGCCGGGCGCTGACCGCCGTCACCGAGGCGTACGACCACCAGGACGTGCCCTTCGAGCGGATCGTCGAGGAGCTGCGCCCCGGCCGCGACCTGGCCGTCAACCCGCTGTTCCAGGCCCTGCTCACCTACCGCGAGGACACGGCGGCCGCCCGCGCCGCCGGGACGCTGGCCGTCGCCGAGGAGCCGGTCGGCTGGTCGCCCGCCCGCGTGGACATCGCCCTCGACCTCACCCTGCGGCCCGACGGGTCGCTGCGCGGCGCGCTCGTCTATCCGACGGCGCTGTTCACCCGGGCCACCGCAGAAGGGCTGGCCGGGCACCTGGTCACGTTCCTGCGCCGGGCCGGCCGCACCCCCGGCGTGTCCGTACGCGAGATCGCCCTCACCTCCACGGCTGAACGCGAACGCCTGCTGACCGGCTGGAACGCCACCACCGTGGACCGGCCTCCGCACTGCCTGCCCGACAGGTTCGCCGCCCGCGCCGCCCGCGACCCCAACGCCGTCGCCCTCGTCACCCCTGCGGGGCCGTACGGCAAACTCGACGCCGCCGCCGGGACCATGACGTATGGCGAGCTCGATGCCTCTGCCGGGACCATGACGTATGGCGAGCTCGACGCCGCCGCCAACCGGCTCGCCTGGCTGCTGCGCTCGCGCGGCGCCGGACCCGAGAGCCGGGTGGCCGTCTGCCTCGACCGCTCGGCCGACCTGGTGACCGCGCTGCTCGCCACCGTCAAGGCGGGGGCCGCGTACGTGCCGATCGACCCCGAGTACCCGCGCGACCGGATCGCCTACCTCGTCGCCGACTCGGCCGCCCACGTGGTGCTGACCAGCGCCGCGCACGCTCACCTGTGCCCGCCGGACGCCGTCGTCCTCGACGGGCTCGACCTGGCGGCGTTCCCGGCGACACCGCCGCCGGTGCCGCGCGACCCCGACGGCGCCGCTTACGTCATCTACACCTCCGGCTCGACCGGGCGGCCTAAGGGCGTCGTCGTCTCCCACCGGGCCATCGCCAACCGGCTCGACTGGATGCAGGACGCCTACCGGCTGACCCCGGACGACGCGGTGCTGCAGAAGACGCCGTTCGGGTTCGACGTGTCGGTGTGGGAGTTCTTCTGGCCGCTGGCCGAAGGCGCCCGGCTGGTCGTCGCCGCGCCCGGCGGGCACCGCGACGGGGAGTACCTGCGCGACGTGATCGTCGGCGAACAGGTGACCGTCTGCCACTTCGTACCGTCCATGCTGCGGTCCTTCCTGGACGTGCCCGGCGTCGGGGCGTGCACCTCGCTGCGAGACGTCATGTGCAGCGGCGAGGCGCTGCCCGCCGACCTGGCCGGCCGCTTCCACGACCTGCTCGGTGCCCGCCTGCACAACCTGTACGGGCCCACCGAGGCGGCCGTGGACGTCACCGCCTGGGCGTGCCGGCCTGGGTGGGCCGAGGCGCGGGTGCCCATCGGCGGGCCCATCGACAACATCGCCGTGCACGTCCTGGACGAGGCGATGCAGCCCGCTCCGGTCGGTGTGCCGGGGGAGCTGCACATCGGCGGGGTCGGGCTGGCGCGGGGGTACCTGGGGCGGCCGGGGCTGACGGCCGAGCGATTCGTGCCGAACCCGTACGGAACGGGGCGCCTCTACCGGACCGGGGACGTCGTGCGGCGGCGGGCCGACGGGACGCTCGACTACCTGGGGCGGCGGGACCACCAGGTGAAGATCCGGGGGCACCGGATCGAGCCGGGGGAGGTCGAGTCGGTGCTGCTGGAGCATCCGGGGGTGGGGGCGGCGGCCGTGATCGTGCGCGACGACCGGCTTGTGGCGTACGTGGTCGGCACGGCCTGTGCGGACGGCTCTCGTACGGACGGCTCCTGTGAGGACAGTGCTTGTGCGGACGGCTCTCGTGTGGCGGGGGCCGGTGGTGGCGGGCTGGACGGCAGGGAGGTGCGCGGGTGGCTGGTCGGGAGGTTGCCCGCCTACCTCGTGCCGGCGTTCGTGGTGACGCTGGACGCGCTGCCCGTCTCCGCGCACGGCAAGCTCGACCGCGACGCCCTTCCGGCGCCCCGGGCCGCCGAGGCGGACGACGCGTTCGTGGCGCCCCGCGACCCGGCCGAGCGGGCCGCCGCCGACGCCTGGGCCACCGCGCTGGACCTGCCCGTCGTCGGCGTTCACGGGAACTTCTTCGAGCTGGGCGGCGACTCCATCCGGGCGCTGCGGGCCATCGGGCTGCTGCGCGAGGCCGGTTGGGAGGCGGGCGTGCAGGACGTGTTCCGGCACCAGACCCCCGCTGCCCTGGCCACCGTCATGACCCCCGGAACGTCCGCCGGACACGTCCCCTCTGTGCCGTTCGCCCACGTCCGTCCCGCCGACCGGGCGCTGTTGCCACCTTCGGTGGTCGACGCGTACCCGCTCACCCAGGTGCAGGCCGGCATGCTGGTCGAGCTGGCCGCCGATGGCGAGCTGAGCCCGTACCACAACGTCACTTCCTACCTGGTACGCGACGATGGGCCGTTCTCGCTCGGGGCCCTGACCAAGGCCGCCGAGACGCTGGCCACCCGGCACGACGTTCTGCGTACCTCCTTCGACCTGGCGGCGTACTCCGAGCCGATGCAGCTCGTACACCCCGAAGCTCGCACGCACATCACCGTCGAGGACCTCACCGCGCTGCCCCCCGCCGAACAGCGGGCCGCCGCGGACGCCGCGCTCGACCGGGAGCGACGGCAGCCGTTCGACCTGGGGCGCGCTCCCCTGTGGCGGTTGTACGCGCAGCGGCTCGACGAGCGGCGATGGCGACTCGGCTGGGTGGAATGCCACCCGATCCTCGACGGCTGGAGCCACAACTCGCTGCTGACCGAGCTGCTGGAGGTGTACCGGGCGGTCCGCGACGGCCGGCCGGTGCCCGAGCCGGCGCCGTGTCCCGTCCGGTTCGCCGACGCCGTCGGGCTGGAACGGGCCGCGCTCGCCTCGGCCGAGCAACGCGACTTCTGGGAGAGCCGGGTGCGCGGCTTCGAACGTCTCCGGCTTCCCGAGGCGTGGACCACGGACATCGCCTTCGAGCGTCCTCCCGACGCGCGGACCGCGGACATCCCCGGCCCGGAGGCTTTCGCCGATGATCCGTTCCCCTACGACCTGCGGGTGCCGGTCGGGGAGCTGATGCCGGGGCTGCGCGCGCTGGCGAAGGCCGCCGGGGCGCCGCTCAAGAGCGTGTTCCTGGCCGCGCACGTGCGCGTCATGAGCATGGTGACCACGCAGCGGGCGTTCCGTACCGGGCTCGGAGTGAACGGGCGGCCCGAGGTGGCCGGTGGGGATCGGGCGCGCGGCATGTTCCTGAACGTCGTCCCGTTCGCGACCGGCACCGGCGCGGCCACCTGGCGCGGGCTGGTGCGGGAGGTGTTCGCGGAGGAGACGGCGCTGTGGCCGCATCGCCGCTTCCCCGCGCCGGAGACGCAGCGGCGGTGGAGCCCGGACGAGCCGCTGATCGACGTGCTGTTCAACTATCTCGACTTCCACGTGCTGGACCGGGACGCGCTCGACCTGACCGAGACCGACGACCGCAGCGCCACCGACTTCGCGCTGGTGGTGTCCACGGAGCCCGGCGCGGTGGTGTTGTCCGCCTCGCCGCGCGCCGTCCGGCCGGCGTGGGGGGAGCGGCTGGCCGCGCTGTACGCGTCGGTGCTCGCCGCGATGGCGGCCGACCCGGACGGGGACGCGCAGGCCGACCTGCTCTCGCCGGCGGAACACCCCGTCGCCCTGGTCGGCGGGGCCGCTCGGGCTGACCTGCTCCCGTCACCCGAACACCGCCTGGCCCCGGCCGCCGGGAACACCGCGCCACCCTGGCCAGGGCTGTCGATCCACGAGCTCTTTGCCGCGCAGGCGGCCCGGACGCCGGACGCGATCGCGGTGGAGTTCGCGGTCGCGTCCTCGCCGGTCTCAAGCCCGCCACTCGTCGGCCGCACGGGCGCCTCGTCCACGGCGGGGTCGTCTGCGGCGGGGTCATCTACAGTGCGCTCGTCTACGACGGGCTCGTCTGCGGCGGGGTCATCTACAGTGCGCTCGTTCATGGCAGGCGGAGGCGAACCGGAGCGGCTGACCTACGCGGAGCTCGACGCCGCCGCGAACCGCCTGGCGCACCGGCTCGCCGGCCGTGGCGTGCGGCCTGGAGACGTCGTCGGGATCTGTCTGGACCGCTCGCCCCACCTCATCGTGGCCGTCCTGGCCGCGCTCAAGGCGGGTGGCGCGTACCTCGCCCTGGACGCGACCGACCCGCCTGTCCGGCTCGCCGAACTGCTGGCCGACGCGGCGCCCCGGCTCGTGATCACCTCCGCCGACCTCGCGAGCGCCATCGGGCACCCGAACACGATCCTCCTCGGCGAGGCGACCGAGGCGACCGAGGCGACCGAGACGACTGAGACCAGGGAGAGGACCGAGACGACCGAGACGACCCAAGCGGCCGAGGCCACCGGCGGCGGTCCGGCCGCACCGCCGCACGCGCCGGTCACGCCTGACGACCTGGCGTATCTCATCTACACCTCGGGCTCGACCGGCCGGCCCAAGGCCGTGGCGGTCCCGCACCGGGGAGTGGTCCGGCTGGTCACCGGCCAGACCTACGCCGAGTTCGGTCCCGGGGAGGTGCAGCTGCTGCACTCGCCGATCACGTTCGACGCCGCCACGTACGAGATCTGGGGCGCGCTGCTGCACGGCGGCCGGCTGGTCGTCGCTCCGCCCGGCCTGCTGGACGCCCGCGAGCTGCGCGAGGTGATCACCCGGCACGGAGTGACCTGCACGTTCGTCACGCACGGACTGTTCAAGCTGATGATGGACGGGGACCTGACTGGCCTGCGCGGCCTGCGCACCCTCATCACCGGCGGCGAGGCCGTCTCCGCCGAACATCTCGAACGCGCCCGCCGCGCCCTTCCGGCCACCCGCCTGGTGAACGCGTACGGACCCACCGAAACCACCACGTACGCCACCTGCCACCCCCTCGATCCCGGCCGACCGGTCACCGGGCCCGTCCCCATCGGCCCGGCCATCGCCCACACCACCGCGTACGTCCTCGACCACTTCGGTCGGCCAGTCCCACTGGGCGTACCGGGCGAGTTGCACATCGGCGGCCCCGGTGTGGCCCGCGGCTACCTCGGCCGACCGGCGCTCACCGCCGACCGGTTCGTCCCCGACCCCTTCGGTCCCGAACCCGGCGCGCGGCTCTACCGCACCGGCGACCTGGCCCGGCTGCGGCCGGACGGCGGGTTCGATTTCCTGGGGCGGATGGACGACCAGCTCAAGATCCGCGGTCACCGCATCGAGCCGGGCGAGGTCGAGGCGGCCATGAACCGGTATCCGGACGTCCGAATGGCCGCGGTGGCCGCCCGCGAGATCACCCCGGGCGACCGGCGGCTGGTCGGGTACGTCATGCCCGGCACCATCGACGTGTCACAGCTGCGCGTCCACCTCGGCGGGCTGCTGCCGGCGCACCTCGTGCCCGACCACCTGGTGGCGCTCGACGCGTTCCCGATGACGGCGAGCGGCAAGGTGGACCGCGCCGCCCTGCCCACTCCCGGAGGGCACCGTCCCGACCTGGGCACCGCGTCCGCGCCGCCCAGGGATGGGTTGGAACGCGCGGCGGCCGAGGCGTTCGCGGCCGTGCTGGGGGTGGACGCGATCGGCAGGGAGGACGACTTCCTGCAGCTTGGCGGGCACTCGCTGGCGGCCATGCGGGCGGCGGCGCGGCTTGAGGCGGGCGCGGGCGTCCGAGTGACGGCCCGCGACATCATGCTCCACCGCACGGTCGCCGCCCTCGCGGCGGCTCTCACCTCCCTTCCCGGTACGACGTCCTTTCCCGGTACGGCGGCTGTTCCTGGGACGGCGGCTCTTCCCAGGACGACGGCCATCTCGCCCGCTCCAACCGGCACGGACACCGTTCCGCTGGCCTTGGCCGGGGCGAGCGTCGGCGCGGGCGCGGCGCCCTCGACCGGTGGCGGTGGCGGTGGCGTGACGCTGTCGACCGGTGCTGCGGGCGTGACGCCCTCGATCGGTGGCGTGGACGAGGCGCTGTCGACCGCTGGTGCGGGCGTGACGCTCTCGATCGGTGGCGGTGGCGTGGCACCTTCGACCGGCAGCCCGGACGCGGCGCCTTCGACGGGCGGTGCGGTCGTGGTGCGGGAAGGGCTGGGCCGGGCGGCAGTGTGGTTCCGGGCGTCGGGGGAGCGGGCGCCGCTGTTCGCCGTGCATCCGGGCGGCGGCAGCGTGCACTGGTACCGCGAGCTGTCCCTCCGGTTGCCGGGGGACCGCCCGTTCGTGGCGCTTCAGCATCCCGGGCTCGTGGACGAGGACGCCGCCGCCACCCCCGTCCGGCGGCTCGCGGAAGCGTACCTGACCGAGGTGCGGGCCGCGCAGCCCGCGGGGCCGTACCGGCTGTTCGGGTGGTGCGGCGGGACCGGGGCCGTGTGGGAGATGGCGGCCCGGCTGCGCGACCTGGGCGAGGAGGTCGAGCTGCTGCTGCTCGACCCGTGCCTGCCCGCCATCGACGAGCCGCTGCACCTGCGGCTGCTCAGACGTGGCGAAGCACTCCTCGCGGCCCTGACCGCCAGCGGCGACGGCAAGACGCGGGCGGCTGAGCTGGCCGCCCGTGACGATGGCAGGTTGCGGGCCGAGCTGGCCGAGGTGCTGGCGGCAGTCGTGGACGACAACGACGGGCGACCGATCACCGAGGAGGATCTGCACGAGGACTGGGCGCCCCGGCTGCGGCTCTGGCGCGGCATGGCCGAGGCCGCCCAGCTCGACCGGCCTCGGCCCGCCGAAGTGCCCGTCGAGATCATGCTCACCGACGACCTGATGGGCGACGGGCACGACGCCAAGGGCGGCCTCACACACGAGGCGTACCTGCGCGAATGGCGCCGGCTACGCGGCGGGGACGTGCCGGTCGGCCGGTTCCGTCACGGCCACTTGGACGTGATGGCCCCGCCGCACGTGGACGAACTGGCCGCCCACATCGCGCGCTGGCTTGACCGAGCGGATCAGCCGGAGCGGACGGATCAGACGGAGCCGATGGATCAGACGGAGCCGATGGAGCGGGCGCACCGGACCGGCCGAGCGGGGGAGGCCCGATGAGCGCGCTGTCCGCCCTGTCCGCCTCCGCCCTGCCCGCCGCGACCGTGACCGCCGCGACCGTGACCACCGCGACCGTGACCACCGCGTCCGCGACCGCCTCCACCATGGCCGCGACCGCCTCCACCGCGACCGCCGTGACCCCCTCCACCGCGACCCCTTCCACCAGGAGGGCGGCCCTCGGGGGCCGGGGCGGGAGCGTGCGGGAGGAGCTGCGGCGCCTCGGGGCCGGTACGCCGCCCACCCCGCTCGTCTGCGTCGGCGCCGAAGTGAAAGGCCGCCAGGTGATCGTACGGCTGAAGCTCGAAGGAGCCGGCACCTGGGGCTCCATCAAGGATCGCACCGCTCTCAGCCTCCTGCGTTCGGTTGCCGACCGGCTCGATGTGCCGGGCGCCGCCCTGGTCGAGTCCACATCCGGGAACCTCGGCGTCGCCCTGGCGTCCGCGGCCCGCGCGCTCGGGATCTCGTTCACCGCCGTGGTGGACCCCAGCCTGTCGCCCGTGCTGGCCGAACGGATGACCGGCCTGGGCGCCGTACTGTCCGAGGTCAGGCTGCGCGACGCCCAGGGCGGCTACCTGTCGGCCCGCCTGGACCGGGTCGCCGCGCTGCTGGCCGCCGACCCCGCCCTGGTCTGGACCGACCAGTACCACAACCCGGCCAACCCGCTGGCCCACTACCAGGGCACCGGCCCGGAGCTGCACAAGCAGGCGCCCGGGTCGATGGACGCGGTGTTCGTGGCCGTGTCCACAGGCGGCACCCTGGCCGGGCTCGGCCGGTACCTGCGCCAGCGGCGGCCGAAGGCGCGGGTGATCGCGGTGGACGTGCCGGGGTCGCGGGTGTTCGCCGATCCGGCGGGTACCCGGCTGCTGACCGGTATCGGGGCGTCGCGGCCGTCGGCGTTCCTGCGGCCGGGGGACTGGGACGACGTCGTCATCGTGGACGACGCCGATGCCGTCTCCCACTGCCACGCCCTGGCCGGAACGACCGGGATCAGGCTCGGCGGCTCCAGCGGGGCCGTACTCGCCGCCTGCACCCGGTACCTGGCCGAACACCCGGAGATCACCTCCCCGGTCTGCGTCTGCCCCGACTCCGGCGGCAACTACACGCAGACGCTGTACGCGCCCATGTGGCTGGCGGATCGCGGCGTCGAGGTGACCCGCGACCTGCCCGCCGCGTTCCTCACCCGAGAACACTCATGAGCGCCGCACCGGCGGAGGACATCCCGGGGGTCCTGCCCTCCAGGGCGCAGGCCGCGTCGTCCGTACCTGCCGAAAAGCAGGCCGCCCTGTCGGTACTCGCTGAGACTGCCCTGTCCCTACCCGCCGGGACGCGGGCTGCCCTGTCCGTGCCCGACGGGACGCGGGCTGCCCTGTCCGTGCCCGCCGGGACGCGGGCTGCCCTGTCCGTGCCCGCCGGGACGAGGTCCGTGCGGCCCGGTGCGCCCGTCGTGAGCGTGTGGTGGGCACGCGTCGCGGACGCCAGGGACAGCCTCGCCGCGCTGCTCGACCCCGCCGAACGGGCCAGGTACGAGGAGTACCGCCGCCCCGCCGACCGCGCGAGGTTCCTCACCGCCGCCGCGCTGCTACGCCTGGTCGTGGGCCGGATGCTCGACGTGGCCCCCGAACTGGTGCCCCTGGACCGGTCGTGTGACCGGTGTGGGCGCCCGCACGGTCGGCCCCGCCTGCCTGCCGGGACCGGCGCCCCGTCAACCTCCTGGGCCTCGGCTCCCGTCCTGTCGGTCTCGCACGCCGGGGACAGCCTGGTCGTGGCCGTCGGTGTCGGGGTAGAGGCGGTCGGCGTGGACGTCGAGGCGATCGACCACACCCTCGACATAGGCGAACTCGTCGGCGTCGCCCTCACCGAGCGGGAGACCCGGGCCCTGGACGCGCTCGACCCGCCCAGCCGGGCGTCGGCGTTCCTGCGGCTCTGGACCAGGAAGGAGGCGGTCCTGAAAGCCCTGGGAGTCGGCCTCGACCACGCCCCTGACCAGGTGGACGTTCTCGGCACGGGAGAGCCGGTGCGCGTCATGACGGAACAGGGGGAGGCGACGCTGCTGTCCCTCAACCCGCCCCCCGGATACCACGCCAGCCTGGCGGTGATCCGCGGCCCGGTGCCGATCGTCGAGTGCGACGGCACCGGCCTGCTCGCCGGCGGAACCCAGAAGGAGCACCTCTGGACCGGCCTCCCAGGGTGAGCTCGAGGGTTGTCCGCGAGCCCTGGTAGGAGCGGACCGGGACATCGAGCGTGAGCGATCACGACAAGGCGTCCCGGTCCACCGCGCGGCGCTGCCGGTGGTGGACGGCGAGCAGACCGGTCGCGGTGCATGCCATGGGCAAAGGCGCAGCCGGCCCACGACTCGACGCGCCGCAGGTCAACTAGGGCATCCGATCTCGTTCACTCAGCTGTTCCCGATCATGCGGTCGCCACCGAGGGCGAACAGGCAGAACATGTCGAACTGATGAAGGTCGGCCTTGTCCAAACGCTTGATGGCCTCGATGGCGGAGCGAGCCGTGTTGATGTGACCGAGTGTATCCAGGCGGGTCGCATCGAAGGCAGGGTCGTAGTCCGCGCCATGTCTGGCTTCCAGAAGCTCGTTGAACGCGCTGGCCAGCACTTCCAGATCCACCGGAACGCGCCAGGAAGCGGAATCAACCAGAAGAAGCCGAAACGGGCTCGGCGGCGTACGGCCGGCCGCGATGTCCTCCACCCATCGGGCGACCTTCTTGAAGTTGCCATGGGCATACCAGCGGCCGATGGCTTGCTGATGCTCGACCGGCCCATTCCTGGCCGCGCGTCTCGCGCCATGCTGTACGAGCTCATGGAAGAGCGCATAGTAGGCCGTTGATGTAGCACGCCTCAGGTAGGCGGTCCGGGGACGGCCGCGCCCGGCGGTACGGCCTGCGAGGGTGTCGGCCAGATGGAGGTAGTTGTCTGCCTTGAAGTCTCGCCTCACTGCCAGTCCTGCTGGTCCCTGGTCAGGGCCTGATCAATAACGCCTGTGCTGTTGTCTTCCAGCTGCTCGTCGACGTCTTCCCGGGCTTGGAATTCTTCCGGGGTGAACAGCTTGACGTAGACGTGCTCATCGATCTGGCGTTGAGCGGCAAGCTTGTTCACCTCTCTACGCAACGCATGGGTGAATTCGGCCGGCCACCCGTTCTCGTCGGGCGTGTCCATAATGATCACAGCTCGGAGTGCTGCCTCGCCATCGGCATCAAGGTACGGCTCAACCGAAGCCTCCTGGATGTGCGGCGCGTCTGGAATTCGCATGTCGCGGATCGCCATGGCCAGTTCGCCCTGCCGCTTCATGCTCATGATGACCATCTTCGCACTCCCCGAATTCGACCAGAGGGCAGGCGAGGGTGCGTCACCAGCGGATCCTGTTCCGGCCGAACATCTTCTTCGTGATCGAGCCGACACCCAGCGTAGCGTCCCTGGTGGCCCAGGGACGGTGAAACCGTCGTGGTAGCGGCGTTCGTGAGTTCGCCCTGGCTGACCCTGATGTGGGCGACGCCGCCGCTGGTCAGAGTTTGAGTCGTCGGCAGACAGGGGCGGTTTAAGTTGTGTGCGGTTCGGAGCCCGCAGGGGTGGCGTGCCCTCCGAACATTGCCGCGGCTTGCCGGCCTTTCACCTGGTTCTCCGTGACGTAAGGCCGCAGTTCCGCCTCGTACGCGGCGAAGGCGGTCGTGTGGTCGCCGTCCGCCTCGGCCAGGCTGCGGGCCAGCGTCCATGCTCCGATCAGTGCCTGCGAGGTGCCCATGCCGCTGGTGGGCGCGGCGCAGTAGCCCGCGTCGCCGATCAGCGTGACCCGGCCGTGGGACCAGCGGTCCAGGTGGACCTGACAGGAGGAGCCGAAGTAGAAGTCGTCGGCTTCGCTCATCGCCTTCAGCAGCCGGGGCGCCTCCCAGTCGTGCTCGGCGAAGGCGGCCCGAATGGCCTGTTCCTGCTCCTCCCGGTCGCGGCGGTCCAGCGCGGGGGAGGTGGTGGCGAAGGAAAGACTGACCGTGAGAGGGGCCGCCGGGTCGAGGCCGAACAGGTAGATCGCCGCGTTCGGGGTCTGCTGGAGCAGTCCGGTGCGGTCGAGCCCGAGGTAGTTGGGGGTGCTGAACCCGGCTCCGGAAAGGCCCAGGTGCCGCAGCGCGTCGGCGTGCGGGCCGAAGGTCAGTCGTCGGACCTTGGAGTAGACGCCGTCGGCGCCGATCACGAGGTCGAAGTCGCGGGTGGCGCCGCGCTCGAACTCGACCGTGACGCCGGACTCGTGCTGAGTCAGCGCGCTGATGGAGTCGTCGAACACGTACGCCACGTTGTCCGCGGTGATGCGGTGCAGGATCCGGGTCAGTTCCCGCTTGGGCACCTCCAGTTCGCCGGCGAACGCCTCCGCGGGCAGCTGCCCGATCTCGGCGCCGGTCTCGTCCACCAGCGTGGTGCCGCGCATCTTCGTGTCGTGCGCCCGGACCTCGGCGAGGATGCCCATCTCCTCCAGTACGCCGAGTGCCTGGCCGCGGAAGTCCACCGCGTAGCCGCTGTCGCGCAGGTGCGGGGCGCGCTCGATCACGGTCACCTCGTACCCGTCGCGGTGCAGGAAGTAGGCGAGTGCGGGCCCGGCCACGCTGGCACCCGAGATCAGAACCGTCGTCTTGGTCATGGGGATGACCGTAATCGCGTCTTGCCCATTTGGTCAAACCAAATGGATAGACCGTTTGGGCAAGGACTTCGGTATGCTGCGCTGTATGGGAAACCGAGAGGATCTGCTGGCCGGAGCCAAGCGATGCCTGATCGAACGCGGCTGGGCTCGCACCACCGTCCGGGACATCGCCTCGGCCGCCGGAGTGAGTCACGCCGCCATCGGCTACCACTTCGGCTCCAAAGATGCCCTGCTCACCCAGGCCCTGGTGGAGGCGGTTGACGAGCTCGGCGCCGAGCTCGACCGTCGCACCCCGTCCGACGAGCCGGAAGAGCGCTGGCAGACGCTGATCGACAGCTTCACCACTCATCGGGCGTTGTGGGTGGCCCAACTCGAGGCCGTGGTGCAGGCCGAGCGATCACCAGAGGTACGTGAACACCTCGCCAAAGGTCAACGCCAGGGACGAGAAGGGCTCGGCGGTTCCGTGCCGCTCGCGTTGCTGACCGGTCTGATGCTGCAGTGGCTGGTGGACCCGGATCACGCGCCCTCCGGCGCGGATGTGATCAGCGAGCTCCGATCACTCCGTGACCAGTGACGTCCGCCGGCGAACATTCATCGGCTCGGATCGGGATCAGACGGCGCCGAGCGTGGCGATGAGTTCAATGACCTGGTACGCGGTCGGGAAGTCCGGTGCCGCGTAGCGCAGCGTGCAGCCGTCTTCGAGCTCCATTCCCGGCACCAGCAGCGCGTACTCGGTCATCCGCGGCCGGTGCACCCGTACTTCCAACCGCACCGGGCCGTCGAAACGCAGCGGACGGACGGCCCCGCGGCCGGCCAATGCCTCGGGTATCGCCTGTTCGATCCTGTCGCATGCCTCGTCGGGGTGCAGCAGCGCGGCGGCGCGAGCGCCCAGCGCGTGTTTGACCACCACTGAGCGGATGCCCGGGGCGACCTCGGCCGCCTCTGCCGCCACGGTGTCATCGCCGCTCACCAGCACCGGCGGTACGCCGCTGTGCGCCGCGAGCGCGGTGTTCAAGCCGATCTCGCCGAGGGAACGGCCATTGCAGCGCACGTCGGCGATCACTCCGCCAGAGACGGTGTGAGCGATGACCGAGCGGGGCGTGCCCGCCTTGCCGTGATAACCGATGAACAGCACCGCGTCGATACCGTCCGCCAGTCCGGCCATCATTCCGTCGGGTTTCGGCGCGCCACGCAGTAACTCGGCACGCCGGTCCAGCAGTTCGGGGAGAAGATTGCGGAAACGCGCGTGGGCCTCGGTGACCAGCACCTGGGCGCCTGCCTCGTAGGCGTGGACGCCGCGGACGGCCGCGCTGGCCTCCGCCGTGAGCAGCTTGCGGTTGCGCTCGTATTCGCTGTGGCCGGGAATGACATCATCGCCATCGACCACCCCGGCGATTCCCTCCATGTCCACCGAGACGAGCACCCGCATCTCGATCACGCCTTTCCAGGTCGTTCGCACGTACGCCTGCGGCTGAAGCGCCATGGTATCGACCGCTTCGCGGACGCCCCCGCACCCATGGCGGGCGCGGGGGCATCGAGCTTCCCAGCTGTGGCTTAGACCCGGAACGGCAGGTCGGCCGCGTCTGCGCCGAGCGTCACCGCGATGATGATCACGATCATGAACACGAGAACCCCCACATGCTTGCCCCATTCCCCAGGGACCTGCACAAACAGGGAGAAGTTGCTCACCAGCGCCTCCAAAACCGATCGAATGGATGACGCCGGAACCTGAGGGAGGGAAGTCTCCAGCCCCATCAGTCGGTACGCTGGAACCAGAGAAAACAGGTACCTGGTGATGGGCTCAGGCCCGGCTGGGCATCGAGGGTCCGGCCCCCTTCGCGAGAGGGGGCTGGGCCCTTTTTAATGCCCGCGCATAACGGTAGTAGCTCCCTCGGCGCGCCCACGCGTAATGGCAAAGAATTGACCAAGGGCAGACGCCACATCCAGCCTACGGGCGATATATATGCAGGTCAGAGCGTTGTCGCTCGTCTCAAAAACTTGACTATAAATTTACCTGCGTGCTGGGCGGTCCTGAAGACGAACCTCTGGCAATTAGCCGAAAGGCGCCTATATGCGTTTTGCCGAGAGGCGCCGCGCTTGCGTTCTTTGCGGCGGCGACGGCGGCGACGGCGCGGCCGGGCGCGGGCCGAGGAGGTGCACGGGCGGCTGCTGCCCGTCTCAGCCGAGCCCGTCACCCGGCGAAGGCCTCGCGGAGGAACTCGACGATCTCCGCCCGCGCGGCCTTGGCCTGCGGCACCACGCCCGGCATGCTGAGGAACGCGTGCGTCGCACCCGGATATTCGGTGAGCCGCGCGGGCGTCCCGGCCGCCCGCAGCCGTTCGGCGTAGCGCCGGCCGTGATCGGCCACCGGGTCGATGGTCGGCACCACCACGAGCGCTGGGGCCAGCCCGCCCAGGTCGTCGGCGTACAGCGGTGACAACGCGCGAGGATCCGTTCCCGGCGGAACGGCGAGCTGCTGGAAGAACCGCATCTGCGTCAGGGTGAGGGCCGGGCCGTTGGCGTACCGGCGCATCGAGGCGTGGTCGAATCCCGCCGAGGTCAGGTCGACAGGGGTGTTGGCCAGCACCTGAGCCCGCAGGGGCAGGCCGGACTCCCTGGCCCGGATCGCGGCCAGCGCGGTGACCATCGAGCCGGTGCTCTCACCGAAGACGGCGGTCCGCGCCGGGTCGATGCCCCACTGCGCGGCGTGCTGTACGACGTGCCGGAGTACGTCCCAGCCGTCGTCGACGGCCGCCGACAGCGGAGTATCCGGGTCGAGGAGGCGGTGCTCGACCGAGACGACGACCACGGGCAGCTGGGCGGCGAGGCGGCTGTTCACCCAGTCGCTCTGCACGGCCGTACCCACGAACCCCCCTCCGTGCACGTGAAGCACGAGTGGCAGGCCTTCACCGCCGTGCCCTGGCGAGGGCCGGTACACCCGGACCCGGAGTCGGCGGGCGGGCAGCGCCACCTCTTGCCACTGGATCGTGGCGCCGCGGTCAGGGAACCCGGTGATCAGCCGCGCCAGACGGGAGGCCCGCTTGCGGTTCACCGTGTCGCGGAGGGTGGCCAGTTCCTCGGCCGTCATCGCCGACCAGTCCGGCTCCTTCTGCAGGGCATGCATCAACCGGATGCCCAGCGGCGGCCGCTCCGTACCGGTGACGTCGCTCATCTGTCCCCCTGGTTTCGCTACGGCAAGTATCGATACCGATAGTAGCGCAAGGGGCTATCGTGTGAGCATGGCCCGAACGACCACCTCCGCCAGGCCACCCGGTCGCCCGCGAGCCGGCGTCAACGACGTGGTCTTCGCCGCGACGCTGAGCACGGTGCACGAACTCGGGTACGCGAGTGCCACCGTCGACCGCATCGCCGCCGCGGCCGGCGTCGCGAAGACGACGATCTACCGGCGCTGGCCGTCGAAGGGCGCGCTGATCGTGGACTGCCTCCTGGACGCCTTCGGACCGGTGCCGCTGGAGGGCGCCGGTCGGGCCGAGCTCATGTCCTCGGCCATCCACTGGATCGCGGCGAAGATCGGCGAGCCCGGGGTGGGTGACGCGTTCGCGGGCGTGTTCAGCGATGCCGTCAGTGATCCGGCCGTACGCGAGCTGCTGTCCGCGCGGTTGCAGGACCCGTACCGGCTCGCGCTCCAGGAAGCGCTGGGCGAGCCGGAGAGCCGGGTCCTGTTCTTCATCGACGTCGTCGTCGGGGCCTTGCTCCACCGGATGGGCATGACCGGTGAGCCGATGGTCGACGCCGACGTGGCCGCACTGGTCGAGATGGTTCTGGCGCACTTCGCTGAGGGCGCCTGAACGTGCTGTTTAGTACTGCACCCAAAGGTAGTAAAGGCCGGGAGCATTCCAGTTGGTCGGGATGACGGTTTCGCAGTAGTACTGGCGCCAGGTGTGGTTGATCTGACCGTCGTAGCCGATCCCGGCGCATTGGTCGGGCCAGCCGTAGGTGCCCTGCTTGACATAGCCGGGTATTTCGGCTTGTGCGGGCGAGGCGAAACTGAATGCGGTGATGAGGGTGGCCGCGGCCAATGTGAGCGCGGCTAGGGGGCGCGACTTCATACAGGAAAGTTAACTAATAATTTAAGGGTAGGCAATGCACTGCCGGCGAACGGCAGCTGACCGTTTTGTTGCTATTCGTTCTGTATGTTCGGTAGTCCAGCCTCGTACACGGACTCTGGCGCGAGGAGGGACGCATGGCGCGGCTGGTATCGGTCAACGTGGGTCTTCCGCAGGACGTCGCCTGGCAGGGCAAGACGGTGCGTACCGGCGTGTGGAAGTACGCCGTCACCGGCCCTCGGATGGTGCGGCGGCTCAACCTCGACGGGGACGGCCAGGGGGATCTGGCCGGGCACGGCGGTGAGTACCGTGCCGTCCTGGTCTACCAGCTCGACTCCTATCGCCACTGGCAGGAGTACCTGGGCCGCGACGACTTCGCCTACGGGCAGTTCGGGGAGAACTTCACCGTCGACGGGCTGCCGGACGACGAGGTGTGCATCGGAGATCGGTTCCAGGTGGGCGAGGCGCTGTTCGAGGTCACCCAGCCGCGGGTCACCTGCTACCGGGTGGGGTTGCGGATGGGCGAGCCCCGGATGGCCGCGCTGCTGGTGTCCCACCGGCGTCCGGGGTTCTACCTGAAAGTCCTCGTCGAGGGCCTGGTGGAGGCGGGGCAGGAGTTCGTCAAGGTCGCCTCCGGTCCCGAGGAGGTGACGGTCGCCGACATCGACGCGCTGCTGTACCTGCCGGGCCACTCCCGTAGGCAGCTCGCGCGGGCGCTGCGCATTCCCGCTCTCAGCCCCGGCTGGAGGACGTCGTTGCAGGCGCTGCTCGACCAGGCCGACGGCGCTTCCGGCAAGGCGAGCGGCAACGCGGGGCTGGCCCCCGCCGTCTCTCCGCCGCCGGCCTGGCCGGGGTTCCGGCCGCTCCGGGTGAAGCGGATCGAGGCGGAGAGCGCCAGCGTGTTCTCCGTGACGCTGGCCGGGCTCGACGGTGACCCGCGTCCTGCCGTGCTCGGCGGTGACCCGCGTCCTGCCGCCTCCGACAGGGCGCCGCTCCCTGCCGCCTCCGACGGTGACCCGCGTTCCGGCGCGCCCGGCGGTGATCCACTTCCTGCCGCGTTGCCGGGCCAGTTCCTCACCGTTCGGGTGCCATCCGAGGGCGGCGGGCCGTCGCTCATCCGCAGTTACTCGCTGTCCGGCCCGCCGGGCGGCGCCGAGTATCGCCTCAGCATCAAGCAGGAGCCGCACGGGGCGGCCAGCGGATACCTGCGTGCCCATCTGCGTACCGGAGACGTTCTCGAGTGCGCGGCCCCGCGAGGTGCCTTCACACTCGTGGCCGGTGACGGTCCCATTGTCCTGATCTCGGCGGGCATCGGCGCCACCCCCGTCATGGCCATGCTGCACACGCTCGCCGCCGAGCGATCCCCTCGTGAGGTGTGGTGGCTGTACGGCGCCCGAGATGGCACCGAGCACCCCTTCGCCGACGAGAGCCGCGACCTGCTCGGCCGGCTGGCGAACGCGCACCGGCACGTCTGCTACAGCCGCCCGGCCCCCGGCGACCGGCAGGGCGTCGACTACCACTCCAAGGGCCGGCTCTCCCTCGACCTGCTCTGCGGCCTTGGCCTGCCACGCGGCGCCGACACGTACGTGTGCGGCCCTCCCGCGCTCATGCGGGACCTCCCGGTCGCGCTCGCCGCCTCCGCGCTCGCTCCCTCCCATGTCCGTACGGAGATCTTCGGCGCCGGCCCGTCCCTGACCCCCGGTGTCACCGGCGGCTCGATGACTCCCGTACACCCGCCCGCGGGTCCGCCGGGCGACGGACCCGCGGTCTCCTTCGCGCGCAGCGGGCTGACGGTGAGCTGGAGCACCGCGTACACGAGCCTGCTGGAGCTCGCCGAAGCCTGTGACGTGCCCACTCGCTGGTCGTGCCGCACCGGCGTCTGCCACAACTGTGAGAGCGGCCTGCTGGCCGGAAGCGTCGACTACTCGCCCGAGCCGCTCGACGCGCCCGCCGAAGGCGACGCGCTCATCTGCTGCTCCCGGCCACGTGAGGACGTCATCCTGGACCTTTGACGCGCTCCCCGAACGGACCTCAGCCCTTGGCGGCCATCAGCAGGTCCAGGTGTGTCTGGACGATGGGCTTGGCATCGGTGGCGAGCTGCTTCACCTCCGGCGAGGATCCCTTCCGCAGTTCCTTGGCGCCGTTGGCGAGACTCTGGCGGTGTCCGGCGATCTGCGCGGCCAGCCATGCCCGGTCGAATGCTTCGCCGCTCTTGGCGGCCAACTCCCCGAGTTGGCGGCGCTGGACGGCGCTCGGCTTGTCGGGCAGGTCCACCCCTACCTGCTTGGCGACCCGGCTAACGTCGTCGTCCATCTTGGTGTGATCGCTGACCAGTTTGGCGCCCAGCTTCCGGACCGCCTCGCTGGCGCCCATGTCCTGAGCGGCCTGTCCGGCCTGGATCTCGGCCAGGTTGCCTTGGTGGGCCTGGCGGAGGAAGGTCCGGTCCTGTTCGTTCACGTCCAGGGGCGTGCGCACGCCGGCGGCCGCGGGAGGAATCACAGCAATCGCAAGGGCGGACATGATGAGAATGATCGCTTTTGTCATTGAACATCCTTTCCGTCCCGGTTTGGTGCCCTCCGCTGGCTCCAGAAGAACTCATGTGTGATCAAAATGAACGCATGGGTCGCACCGGCTCGGTCGCCAAGCACCTACTCGTGGCGAGGAGCAATGCGGCGGAGGTCTGGTCCTAGTCACTTGTCCGATACCGCGGGCGGGTCGGCGTCCCTAGCGTTCTGATCGTGAAACTCATCGAAGCCTTGGACTCCGCGGTCGAGTTGACGGCGGTCACGAAGCACTACGCGCACGGCGTCACCGCGCTCGACAACGTGACCGTCGGGTTCGGCCGGGGCACCTTCACCGCCGTGATGGGGCCGTCCGGATCGGGCAAGTCCACGTTGCTGCAGTGTGCGGCCGGCCTGGACAAGCCCACGTCGGGGCGGATCACGGTGGACGGCAGGGACCTGACCCAGCTGACGGAGCGGAAGCTGACCTTGCTGCGCCGCGACCGCATCGGATTCGTGTTCCAGTCGTTCAACCTGCTGCCCTCCCTGACCGCGGCGCAGAACGTGGCGCTGCCGCTGAAGCTGGCGGGCCGCAGGGTGGACCGTGAGCTGGTGCGACAGAGCCTGGACGCGGTCGGTCTCGCGGAGCGGGCCGGGCACCGTCCCGCCGAGCTGTCCGGTGGCCAGCAGCAGCGCGTGGCCATCGCCAGGGCGCTGGTCGCCAGGCCCGCCGTGCTCTTCGGCGACGAGCCGACCGGCGCGCTGGACACCAACACCAGCCGAGACGTGCTGAGGCTGCTTCGCTCGCTGGTGGACCGGCACGCGCAGACGGTCGTGATGGTCACCCACGACCCCGCCGCGGCGGCGTACGCGGACCGGGTCCTGTTCCTCGCGGACGGCCGGATCTGCGGTCAGCTGCTCGATCCCACGGCCGAGGCCGTCTCGGGCCGCATGCTGATGCTGGAGGAGTCGTGCTGAACATCGCGTGGCACACCCTGCGCACTCGCCTGGTCTCCTTCGCCGGCACATTCCTCGCACTCGCGCTCGGCACCGCCCTGATCGCCGCGATGGGTCAGGTGCTGGCCACCACTGTGGACTCTCCCGACCGCGCCCCGCAGCGTTACGCCGCCGCGCCGTACGTGGTCGTGCCCGACGAGCGGCTGCGCGTGGAGACCTGGCAGGGAGAGCAGAGCCGGCCGCTGGCGGAGAGGCATGGCCTGACCGCCGAGCTGGCCGCCCGCTTTCCCGGCGCGGTCGTCGACCGGATCTTCCCCGCGCAGGTCGCGGACGGCCAGGGACAGGATGCGGTGGGCCGGCCCTGGTCGGCGTCCCGTACGGCGCCGCAGCGGCTGGTCGAAGGCCGGGCGCCGCGGACCGCGCGGGAAATCGTGGTGAGCGCGGGAGCCCGGGTGGGCGACAAGGTGCGCGTGATCACGCGGTCGGGGACGAAGCCGTACACCGTGGTGGGAGTGACGGACGGCCCGCCCACCGTGTTCTTCACCGACGATCAGGCCGCCAGGCTGTCTTCGCGTATCGACGCGCTCGCCCTGTGGACGAGGCCGAGCGGCGTACCCGTGCTCACCGGACAGCAGCGGGCGCTGATGGACCCCGACCGCGAGGGCGACGAGCGAGCCCGTAACAACGCCAACACGATCGTCGGCATCGCCGCCGGATTCGCCGTGTTCATCGCCGTCTTCGTGGTGTCGTCGACGTTCGCGTTCGCGGTGGCGCAGCGGCGGCGCGAGTTCGCGTTGTTGCGGACCGTCGGCGCGACCCGCCGCCAGGTGCGGCGCATGGTGTACGGAGAGGCCGGATTCGTCGCTGTGGCCGCCTCCGCGCTGGGGGCGCTGGCCGGGCCGTACGCCGCGGGGCCGATTCTGGATTGGCTGGTCGG
Organism: Nonomuraea sp. CA-143628; assembly: GCF_050942315.1. Classification (NCBI taxonomy): domain Bacteria; kingdom Bacillati; phylum Actinomycetota; class Actinomycetes; order Streptosporangiales; family Streptosporangiaceae; genus Nonomuraea; species Nonomuraea sp. CA-143628. The sequence continues at coordinate 11,671,711 of NZ_CP192072.1, read as the reverse complement.
CCTCGGGATGGCGCCTGCCTGGCTGGTGCCGAGCAGGCAGACCTGGCCGGCGGTCACGGCCTTCGCCGTGAGCGTGGTGGTCGCGCTGGCAGGCGTGAGCGTCGCGGCCAGGCGGGCCGGTCGGGTGCACCCGGCGGAGGCCATGCGCGAGGCCGCGATCGAGCCTCGGGTGATGACCTGGGGGCGCCTGCTCGTCGGCGTGGGGCTGTGCGCCGCCGCGCTGATCAGCATGGCGGTGAACGCCGTGAGCGATCCGCAGGGCGCCACCAACAACAAGTCGTTCATGCCGATCTTGATGCTGCTCGTGGCGGGCGTCGGCCTGCTCGCCCCGGTCGTCGTGCGACCGGTCGCCAGGCTGCTCGCCGTACCGCTGAGCCGCCTTCGTGGCGCGGGCGCCACCTTGGTGCCCGCCGCCGCGGCCACCTCCGTCAGGCGGACCGCGGCGACGGCGGCGCCGGTCCTGGTGGCGGTGGGACTGGCCGCGGCGCTGCTCGGCGCGGCCGCGATGACCGACGCGGCCAAGACCGCGATGCAGGCGGCACCCGTACGGGCCGACTACCTGGTGCTCCCCGAAGGATCCGTGGGACTGGATCGGCAACTCGTCGAGCGGCTACGGGCCATCCGCGAGGTGGAGATCGCGACCACGGCTCCGACCAGTATGTACACCCTTGAGGGCAAGACCGCGCTGATCCAGCGGCCTACCGAGGCCGTGGACCCGGCCCGGTTCGGGAGCATGCTCGACATCCCGGTGACCAAGGGCTCCCTGGCTCAGCTGGACGACCGGACCATCGCGGTCTCGGAGACGTGGGAACTCGAACTCGGCGAGAGCGCGAAGCTGTGGCGGGCCGACGGCAGCGAGATCTCGCTCAAGGTGGTCGCGCTGCTCGCCCCGAACGCGCCGTCCGACTCCTACGTCACCACGGCACACGCCTTCTCCGCGCCGGTGACCACGGCCTATGTGAAGCTGCGGCCGGGAGCCTCGGCGCGGGACGTGGAGTCCGCTCTGCGGCGGTCCACGCAGGGGCACAACGCGCGGGTGCTCACCAAGGACGCCTGGGTGAGCGAGACGGGCGACCGGCGCGGCTCCGCCAGCCGCCTCGGGCTCCTGGTGGTGCTCGGCATCATCCTCGCCTACACCGCGATCTCGCTGGTCAACATCCTGCTGATGGCGGCTTCCGATCGGACGGCGGAGCGGGCGTCGCTGCGACTGCTCGGCGCGACCCGCGGTCAGGTGGTGAGGTACGTCGCCGGCGAGGCGCTCCTGGTCGTGGCCATCGGCGTGCTGCTGGCCGCCGCCGTCGCGGTGATCAGCCTGGGCGGCCTCTGGAGCTCGCTGGTGCGGATCGCCGGGCCGATCACGATCAGTGTGCCCTGGCCGGCGGTCGGCGCGGTGATCGCCGGATGCGTGGTGCTCGCGGTCGCCGCCGCCGTGGCGCCCGTGCTACGCCGCGCCTAGGTCCAGCCTGGCCAGCTCCACCCGGGAGGAGACGCCGAGCTTGGGGAAGGCCCGGTAAAGGTGGTAGCTGACGGTCTTGGGGCTGACGAAGAGCCGGGCGCCGATCTCCCGGTTCGTCAGGCCCGTCATGGCCAGCCGGACGATCTGCAACTCCTGCGGCGACAGGTCGGCCAGCTTGTCGAAGGCGGCGGGAGCGGCGACGATCTCCCCGGCAGCGCGGAGTTCGGCCGCGGCCCGCTCGGCCCACGGGGCGGCGCCGAGCCGCTGGAAGGTCTCCAGCGCGGCACGCAGTTTGGTACGCGCGTCGCGCTTGCGCCGCTCGCGGCGGAGCCATTCGCCGTACACCAATTCGGTCCTGGCGTGTTCCAAGGGCCGGCCGTGTGGCTTCAGCGCGGCGGAGAAGAGCTCGTCGCCCGGCTCGACGAGCGCGCGGCAGCGGGCCAGCACCGCGTCGGCCCAGTCGAGCCGGGCCGCGCCGGCCCATTCCGCCAGCCGTTCGAGCGGCTCCTTCGCCCGGTCCGGCAGTCCCGCGCGTACGGCCGCCTCGACCTGGTCGGCAGCGAAGTAGACGGCCTGGATCTGGTGGCGTACCGGCCCCGCGAGGGCGGACTCCAGCCGGTCCAGCGCCTGCGCGTGGCGGCCACGGCTCAGATCGAGCATCGCCTGGGCCCACTCCGACCAGGCCACGCCGTTGGCGATGCCGGTCACGGCGAAATGCTCGGCACAGCGCGCGGCCAGCTCCGCGCACCTGGCGTCGTCGCCCTCGAGGGCGGCGATCCAGGCCAGCATGCCCTCCAGGTAGCCGGTCCGGTGCGGCTGGCCGAAGTCCCTGGCGATCCTCAGCCCCTCCGCGGCATCGGCCTTGGCGTCGGTGAACCGGCCGAGATAGACCGCGGACGCGGCCAGCGTCACGTGCGCGATCGGCAGCCAGCCGGTCATGCCGAGCGCACCGCACTCCTCGACCAGCGCAGCCGAGATCTCCCGCTGCGCCTCGAACTCGCCCACCAGCCCAGCCACGAACGCGCCGTTGACCCGAAGGCCGTAGGAGCCGCGCTCGATGCCGCGCGCGTCGAGCACCAGCGGGCGCATGCCGGGCAGCGCTCTGGCCGGACCGTGGCCGAGTGACTCGGCGGCCGCCTCGACCGCGTCCACGGCGGAGTCCAGACCGTCCTCCTCGCGCAGCGGCAGGCGGCGCAGCCGTACGGCGGCCTCCTCGACCCGCCACGGGTCGCTGAGCTGCCAGGCGTTGCGTCCCGCGTCGATGAGCATGAGACCGGCGGCGACCGGGTCCAGCTCGGCGACCCGGCTCGCGCCGGCGAGCAGAATGTCGTGGGCGGTGTGGACGGAGCCGCGTTCGAAGGCGACCCTGGCGCGGAGCCCGGCGAGCCTGGCGATAGAGCGCGGGTCTTCGACGAGGCGGGCGGCCCTTTCCGCCAGTGCCTGGGCCCGGTCGGGCAACCCCGCGTCCGCGGCGGCCACGGCCGCCTCCGTCAGCCGTCTGGCCAGCGATCCCGGGTCGGTGGTGAGTTCTGCGGCGCGTTCGAGCGCGGCCGCCGCCGCCGCGTGGCCGTGCCGTGTCCTGGCCCGTTCAGCGGCGCGTTCCAGCGCGCCGGCCACCTGCTCGTCGGGCCCCAGAGCGACCGCGGCCAGGTGCCAGGCCCGCCTGTCGTCCTGGTCGTCCAGTACGTCGGCCAGCGCCCGGTGCGCGACCAGCCGCTGGTCGAAGGCGGCCGAATGGACGGCGGCGGCCCGCATGAGCGGGTGCGCGAAAGCGACGCCGCCACCGTCGGCGAAGGTGCGGCCGCCGCCGGCCGTGAGGAAGCCGGCCCGCTCGGCCGTACCGAGAGACTCGGCGCCGATCCCGAGCCGTTCTGCCGCCCGAAGTACGGTGCCCAGGTCGCCCGTGTCCTCGACGGCGGCGAGAAGGATCATCAGCTGGGCTCCGTCCGGCAGTCGCGCGATGCGGGTCGCGTACGCCTCCTGGATCCGGCGCGGCAGCGGCATCGGAGCGAACGGGTCGGCGGTGCGCGGCAGCTCGATCAACGCGAGTGGGTTGCCGCAGCTCTCGGTCAGGACCCGGCTTCTGAGGCCCTCCGCCAGATGCGGGTCGCGTTCGGTCAGCAGTTCGGCCGCCGACTCCGCGTCGAGCGGGCCGAGCCGGCGCTCCGGCAGGCCCTGCGCGTTGAAACCGTCACGTGCGGCGAAGAGCAGGACGACTCCCTCGGCGTCGAGCCGCCTGGACGCGAAGACCAGCGCGTCCGCGGAGGCCCGGTCCAGCCAGTGCGCGTCGTCCACCAGGCAGAGCAGCGGGCCGTCCTCGGCGATCTCGGACAACAGCGACAGCGTCCCGAGCCCGATGAGGAAACGGTCCTCGCCCGCGGCCGCACCGAGGCCGAGCGCGCCTTTCAGCGCGAGCGCCTGGCGCTCGGGCAGCGCCTCCACGCGAGCCAGCTCTGGCCGCAGCAACTGGTGCAGCGCCGCGAACGGGAGCTCGGCCTCGGTCTCCACCCCGACGCTGCGGAGCACGCGCAGGTCGGTGGCCCGTTCGGCGGCGCTTCCCAGCAGGGCGCTCTTGCCGATGCCCGGATCACCGTAGATCACGAGAGCGCCGCTGCGCCCCGCCCGCGCGTTCTCCAGCAGTCCGTCGACGACCGCCTGGTCCTCGCGTCTGCCCTTAAGCATGCCCGGTCAGCCCCGAGAGGTGATGCCACATCACCGGAAAAGAGTACGGGCCGGCAGAAGCCGATCAGTTGTACGGGTCGCGGCTTCGGCGCTGCTCGTATTCGCGCTGTTCGTACTCGCGGGTGCGCTCGTACCTGCGCTGCTCGTGTCCCCTGGGCTCGTGGCCTCGGGGCTCATGGCCCCGCTGGTCGTATCCCCGCGGGTCATATCCGCGTGGCTCGTATCCGTGCTGCTCATACCCGCGAGGCTGCTCGTACGGGTACGGCTCGGGGTCCGATACGTGCTCGAAATCTATGGCCGTGCGGCCGATCGAGGCCAGGAGCGAGAAGATGGCGATGCCGACGACGAGGTTGATGGCGGCCGTGGCGACCTGCCTGATGAGGTCCACGGAGTACATGAACGGCAGGATCGTGATGATCACGGTGAAGAGCCCGGCGATCCAGCCGAAGAACTTGGTCGGCTCCGGCGTCGACAGCATGAGCACATAGAGCAGCAGCGTCGCGACGAGCGCGGCCGTGGCGGCCGAGATCGCGTATCCCGTGATCGCCGTGCTGCCGTAAGCGGAGTTCCCGTACGGAGTCAGCGCGCGGATGCCCAGGAGCCGGTTGCTGATCATAGCTCCGACGACCACGATCAGTGCGGCCACCACGGCGGCGGCCACGCCGCCTCCCCACACTCGCGCCGGATTGACTCTCGGCCGGGCCGACCCCGAGTGGCGATCATGGCGGTCATGGGAGGGATATGACATGCGAATCACCTTTGTCGCGAAGGCTGATCAAGCACTTACGGAACCCTACACGCGCTGTCAAGAGCGGATGACGCGCCGTGCGCGTGGTGGCGAAGGGGTTTATCGGCCGCCCCTTCTTCGATAGCGTCGTCGGCGCGATTCCCGGCTGACGGTAGGAGCGAAATCGGTGTCTGAGCCCTATCCCCGTGAAGGAACGCCCGCCCCGCCGCGGCGGTCCGCACGCTGGGTGCGACGCTGGGCCGTGGCGATGTCCGCCGCATGGATCGTCGGCATCCTGTGGATCGTCATGTACTACGTGGATCCCGACTTCCCGGTGCTCGGTGAGTTCGGGAACTGGAATCTGTTGATCGGGTTCGGGCTGCTTTTGCTGGGTGCGGTGTTCGGGGTGTTCCTGCTGGTGGCCTTGGTCATGTCGGCGCGCCGCCGCCCCTGAGAAGGGCGACGGCGCGCACTGGGCCGCCTAGCAGCTCTTGGGTAGCGTCACCTTGTTGGGCATGCTGTATCCGATCTTCTTCTTGCCATTGGTCTTGGGATTGACCGTGATGCACTTGTCGAAGTGGCGCATTCCTGTCGCGCGTCGACACCGGGTGCGGCGGGGCAGGCGCTCCACGAGACGGCCGCCGCCTGCGCGGGGGTCACGAGGGCGGTGGCAAGGATGACGGTGGCCGCTCCGGCGGCGGACAGTCTCGCGAGGTTTCGCATCAGGGGTCCTCTTCAGTGGTCGTTCGGGTGCGTCACCGAATTCAGTGGTCGTTCGGGTGCGTCACCGAATTCAGTGGTCGTTCGGGTGCGTCGCCGAATTCACTGATCGTTCGGCTTGCGTCAACGACTCTGCCGAGCCGCGGATCTCCGAACCAGAGACCGCGTCACCGAAGACCCATGACCTCCTCATAAAACGGACAACCCGTAGGCTTGCCCCCGATCTGACACGGGGGAGTGAGTTGTCGCAGGTTCCGGTGCCGCGCCTGGCGCGGGGGATCGTGGTCGTGGTGCTCGCCGGGTTCGCGTCCGTCTATGTGTTGGCGGGGTCACCGCTCGCGATCGTGGCGCTCGGGCTGCAGCTCGTCTACGTACTGCGCTCTCTGCGGCGGTTCAGGGGGCCGTGGCTGCTGGTCGTACAGGCGGTGGTCGGTTACGCGGCCACGCTCGGCTTCGGCACCTCCGTCGGGATCCTCGGCTTTCTGGGCGGATCGCTGCTGCTGACCCCGGCCTGGCCGCTGGCCCCGCTGGTGGCGGTCAGCGCCGCCGTCGTCGGTCCGGCAGACCCGGCGATCAGCATGGTGCTGATCGCCCTGGTGATCTACGGCCTCACCCGGCTCACCGATCGGGTGGACGAGATGTACGCCGCCCGGCTCGCACTGGCCCTCGCGGCGGCGGCCGAGGAGCGGCTGCGCATCGCCACCGGGCTGAGTGACGGCCTCGGCAGAGGGCTCGCGGCCATCGCCGCAGGCGTACGGTCCGCCCTGGATCAGCCCGAACGCGTCGCGGAGACGCTCGGCGAGGTCGTCGCCACCGCGCGCCGCTCCCTGGCCGACGCCAGGAACGCCGCCGCGGGCTACCGGGCCACGTCACTCGCGCCCGAGATGACGACCGCCCGCGCCATGCTGACGTCCGCGGCGATCGAGACCGAGACGCGGGTCGGCCACTCCGAGCCGCTCGGCCCCGCGGGCGCGCTGCTCGCGGCGGTGCTGCGCGAGGTGGTGACCGAGGCCGTACGCCAGAACACGGCCACGACGTGCGTCATCGAGACCACCACCGCCGATGGGACGGTACGCCTGCGCGTCACCCACGACGGCGCCCGCACGGCCGAGGACGAGGGTTTGGCCGACCTGGCCCGGCAGCTGGGAGCGGCGGGCGGCGGCCTGACCACGGGCCTGTCCGATGAGGGCCGGCTGACCGTGGACGCCGTGCTGCCCGAGGGGCCGCCGGAGGCGGCCGTGGACCCGGGCGCCTACCGGTTGTCGGTCGCGCTGCTCGGCGCGGTGCTGGTCGGGTTCTCGATCAAGGCGCTGCTGTTCGTCCCCGCGAGCCTGATCTTGCCCGCCGCGGCCTGTCTCGCCGTGATCGTCGTCATGCAGCTGCGTTCGATCAACGGGCGTCACATGCTCGCGCTCGCGTTGCTGGCGCTGCTGGTCTACCTGCCGATTCCGGTGTTCGGGCGGGCCTGGCTGGGCGCGGCCGGGTTCCTCGCCGGTCCGATCCTGCTCGCGTTTTCGTGGGGCGTGGCCTGGCCGCTGGTCGGGTGCGTGATGGCGAGCGTGGCGGTGAGTGCGGTGCTGCTCGGCCTGCCGGTCCCGCTGACGGTCAACTTCACCGCGAGCACGCTGGTGACCGGCCTGGTCGTGTACGGGCTGCTCAAGCTGGCTCAGCTGGTACGGGAGCTGCAGGAGGCCAGGCAGGCGCTGGCCCGCGCCGCCGTGGTCGAGGAGCGCCTTCGGGCCGCGCGCGACCTGCACGACCTGCTCGGCCACAGCCTGGCCGCGATCCTGCTCAAGTGCGAGCTGGCCAGACGCCTGGACCCCGCGCGGGCACAGGCCGAACTGGCGGACGTACTGGCGATGGCCGAGAAGGCGGAGGGGGATCTGCGGGTCATCTCCGGCGAGCGGCCGGCGATGTCCCTGGCCGCCGAGGCCGAGTCGGCACGGTCGGTGCTGGCCGCCGCGGGCATCCAGGTGGAGCTCGGCCTCGCGCACACGGAGCTGGCCGCCGAAGTGGAGAACGTCCTGGGCGCCGTACTCCGGGAAGCGGCGACCAACGTCCTCAGGCACAGCTCGGCCCGGCATTGTGCGATCACGACGGTGGTGGAGGACGGGGTGGTACGGCTCCGCGTACGCAACGACGGCGTGCGCTCGTCGGAGGGACGACCCGGCTCGGCCGGGATCGGCAACCTGACCACCCGCCTGGCGGCCTTGAACGGGCGGCTCGGCACGGCTCGCGAGGACGGCTGGTTCGAGCTGACCGCCCAGGCGCCGACCTCCATGCACATGGTCGGTTAGATCCAGCCCGCCTCGGTGGCGATGCGGACGGCGTCCGTGCGGTTGCGGGCATTGAGCTTGGCGACGATGGCGGTCAGGTAGTTGCGCACCGTCCCCGCGCCGAGAAAGAGCCGGGTGGCTATCTCGGCCGCGTCGGCGCCGCCCGCCGCCAGCCGCAGCACGTCGGCCTCTCGCGGAGTCAGCGGGTTGTCGGCCAGGTCCCAGGCGGTGACCGCCAGCGAGGGGTCGAGCACCCGCTTGCCCGCCGCGACGTCGCGGATCGCCGCGACCAGGTCCTCGGGCGGCGCGGTCTTCAGCAGGAACCCGTCCACCTGCGCCCCGAGCGCCCGCCGCAGGTGCCCCGGCTTGCCGTGCCCGGTCAGCATGAGCGTGCGGCACGACGGCAGCTTCGCGCGTATCTCGGCCGCGGCGGCCAGGCCGTCGAGCGTGCCGGGCATGTCGATGTCGAGCACCGCGACATCCGGCCGGTGGACCAGGGCCGAGGGTACGGCGGCGTCGCCCGACTCGACCGCCGCCACGATCTCCAGGTCCGGTTCGAGGCTGAGCAGGGCGACCAGGGCGCCCCTGATGACGTGCTGGTCCTCAGCCAGAAGCACGTGAATCACAGGGATATGTCTACCAGTGTCCGGATCATGATGAAGTCATGGTCCAGTCGTGATCGCGTCTCTGGTCCACGCCGTACCTGGTCAGCAGGCTGAGAGCCATGACAGACGTGCTGCGCTTGGACGCGGTGAGCAAGGTGTACGGCAAGGGGCAGGGCGCGGTCGCGGCCCTGCGCGAGGTGTCGGTAGGCATTCCGCGCGGGAGTTTCACCGCGGTCATGGGCCCTTCGGGCTCGGGCAAGAGCACGTTCCTGCACTGCGCCGCGGGGTTGGACGTGCCGTCCTCGGGTTCGGTACGGCTCGGCGGCACCGAACTGGCCGGGATGGACGAGACCGCGCTGACCGAGCTGCGCAGGCAGCGGATCGGCTTCGTGTTCCAGGCGTTCAACCTGGTCTCGGCGCTCACCGTGATCGAGAACATCACCCTGCCGCTGCGCCTGGCGGGCGTACGGGTGGACCGGGCATGGCTCGACAAGGTCGTGTCCAAGGTGGGCCTGACGGGGCGGACGGGCCACCGGCCCGCGCAGCTGTCCGGCGGCCAGCAGCAGCGGGTGGCCATCGCCAGGGCGCTGGTCACCCGGCCCGAAGTCGTGTTCGGTGACGAGCCGACCGGCGCGCTGGACACGATGACCGCCCGTGACGTGCTGACGCTGCTGCGGGAGATCGTGGACGGGACAGGACAGACGGTGGTGATGGTCACCCACGACCCGGTGGCCGCCTCGTACGCCGACGCGGTGCTGTTCCTGGCCGACGGCAGGATCGTGGACTCCGTGGCGGCGCCCACCTCGGAGCGGGTCGCCGAGCGGATGACCAGGCTGGGAGCGTGGGTGCGTTGACCTCCATGATCTCCGTGGCCCTGAAGACGCTCCGGCACCGCAAGGCCGCCTTCGCCGGGGCGTTCGTCGCCCTGTTCTGCGCCGCCGCGCTGGTCTGCGCCTGCGGCATGCTGCTGGAGACGGGACTGCGCGGCAGCGTGGCGCCCGAACGTTACGCGGGCGCCCCCGTGATCGTCAGCGGGGACCAGTACGCCCGCCAGACGGTTCGCACGTCCGAGACGAAGACCAAGACCAAGGCCAAGCAGCTGTCCGAGCGGGCCTGGGTGCCCGCGTCCCTGACCGACCGGTTGCGCCGGATCCCCGGCGTGTCGCGGGTGGTCGCCGAGGTGACCTTCCCCGCCTACGTCGCGGGCCGCCGGTTCCAGGGACACGGCTGGGAGTCGGCGGCGCTCACCCCGTACACGTTGCGCTTGGGACGTGAGCCCAGGGCGGCGGGAGAGGTGGTCGTGGAGGCCGGGTCAGGGCTCGCGGTGGGGGCGCGCTTGCCGGTGCGGACGGCGGCCGGGGACAGGACCTATCTGGTCACCGGTGTCACCGCCCAGGACCTGCCGAGTCAGGACACGCTGTTCTTCGCCACCGCCGAGGCGCGGCGCCTGGCGGGACGGCCGGGGCAGGTGGCCGCGATCGGCGTCTTTCCCCAGGTGGACGTGTCCGGGGGCGCGCTCGCCCACACCGGGTCCGAGGCGGTCAAGGGCGCGCTCGCCTACACCGGGGACGAACGCGGTGCCGTGGAGTTCCTGGACGCCGAGCAGTCGCGGGTGAGGCTGATCAGCCTGGGCGGCGCGCTCGGCGGGACCTCGCTGCTGGTGGCGATCCTCGTCGTGGTCGGCACGTTCGCGCTGTCCATCCAGCAGCGCCAGCGGGAGATCGCCCTGCTCAGGGCCGTCGCCGCCACTCCCCGCCAGGTGCGCGGGATGCTCGGTGGCGAGGCGCTGCTGGTCGGCCTGGTGGCCGGGACACTCGGCTCGGCGGCCGGGGTCGGGCTGGGATTCTGGTTGCGGTCCAGGTTCGTCGCGCTGGGCGCGATGCCGGACAACCTGCGGCTGGTGGTCAGTCCGTTTCCGCTGCTCGCCGCGTTGAGCGCGGCCGTGGTGGCGGCCTGGGCGGCGGCCTACCTCTCGGCTCGGCGTGCCGTACGGATCCGCCCGGTGGAGGCACTCGGCGAGGCGGACCTACCGACGGCGCGCATCCCCTTGGGCAGGATGGTCGCCGGGCTGCTGTGCGCCGCCGGTGGCGTCACGCTGACGCTGGTGCTGTCGGCCCTGTCGAGCGAGGCGGCCTCCGGCCCGGTCACCCTGCTCACCGCGCTGGTGTGGACGGTCGCCGTGGCTCTGCTCGGCCCGGTGCTCGCGCGGGTGGCGACCGCCCTGCTCGGGGTGCCGCTGCGCGCGGCCCGGACGAGCGGCTACCTGGCCGCCGCCGGCCTGCGGGCCACGTCCAAGCGGCTGAGCTCGGTCGTCACGCCGCTCAGCCTGATGGTGGCGATGACCTGCACGATCCTGTTCGTACAGACGACCATGGGGTACGCGGCCCAGGAGCAGGCGACGGCGGGCACCAGGGCGGAGCACGTCCTCGGCCCGCACGTACCCTCCGGCGCGGCGGCGGCCGTCCGGCGGCTTCCGGGCGTCGAGGCGGCCACCGAAGTGCTGCGTACTTCCGTACGGGTGGGCCTGGACAAGTACGGCGCGCAGGCCGTGACCGCCGACGGGCTCGGCCGGACCATGGACCTGGGCGTGGTCTCCGGTTCGCTCGATGACCTCGATGACGACTCCGTCGCGGTCAGCCGGACGGCGGCCGAGCGGCTGGGTGTCTCGGCGGGCGCGAAGATCAGCCTGACACTGGGTGACGGCACCCCGGCCGAGCTGCGCGTCGTCGCGATCTACGTGCGCGGGCTGGGATTCGGCGACCTCACGCTCTCCCACGCGCTGGTGGCCGGGCACGTGGACGACCCGCTCGGGACCGTGCTGGTCGCGGCCCCCTCGGTGACGCGGGCGGACCTGGAACGGGCCGTGCCGGGGGTCGGCGTACTGGACCGGGCCGCCTCGTCCTCGGCCGGCGGGGCCAACGGCGAGGTGAACTATGTGGCGATGGGGCTGATCATCGCGTTCACGGCGATCGCCGTGGTCAACACCATCGCCATGTCCACGTCGTCGAGGTCGCGGGAGCTCGCCCTGCTCCGCCTGGTCGGCACCACACGACGGCAGGTGCTGCGGATGCTGCGGCTGGAGACCCTGGCGGCGGTCGTCGTCGCGGTGACCATCGGGACGGTGATCGCGCTGGTCACCCTGTCGGCGTTCAGCATGGGGATGACCGGTTCTCTGATGCCGCACGTCCCACCGCTCACCTACCTCGCTGTGGTCGCCGCCGCGGCCGGCCTCGCTCTTCTGGCCACTGCGCTGCCCGGCCGCCTGGTCCTCGGTCGGCGGCCGGTCGAGCTGATCGGCGCGCGCGACTAGTGGGATGGTTTTGGGCATGAGCTTCGTCGGTACGCCCCGGCCGCGTCCGCGTTGGTTCCACGCGCGGACGGAGCTGGAGGATTTCGCGATCGTCAGCTACCGGGTGGACGCCGACGCGCTCGCCCGGCACCTGCCCGAGGGGTTCGTCCCGATGAAGATGGACGACGGTCCCGGAGCGCTGGTCTCCGCTGTCGCCTTCCGGGACCGGGACTTCCACTTCCGGTTCCTCCCATCAGTGGGGATCGACTGCGGGCAGATCAACTACCGTGCCTACGTCACCGCGTACGGCAGGGCGGGCGTCTGGTTCTTCGGCACCAGCCTGGATCACCCGGTCGTCGCGATCCCGCAGCATCTGTGGGGCATGCCGTGGCGCCGCGATCGCATCCACATCGAGGCGGACTGGGACGCCGACCCGGCCCGGTGGCGGCTGGCGGCCGGGGACGCCCACTGCGAGGCGGTCGAGCTGGCCGAGCCGCTCACTCAGCTGGCCGGGTTCACGGACGAACCGGACTGGCTGGAACGGCTCACCCATCCGACCCAGGGCTGGTACCGGCGGCGAGACGGGCGGGTGGGTGTCTACAGCATCTGGCATCCGCCGATGCGTCCCCGGTATCTCGTCGCCGGCTCCGCTCGCTTTCCGGTCTTCGAACGGCTCGGACTGATCACGCCGGACGCCGTGCCGCACTCGATCCTGGCTCAGGCGCGGCTGAGCTTCGACATCCACACCCCGCCGCGCCGTTTCCGCCCGGGAACGTAGGTACGGATGGCCCCTTCGAGGCCATCCGTCTAAAGGGATGGCCTCGAAGTCACCAGCGGCCGTCATTTACCGGGACGGCCTCGGGGCCGGGGCGTAACCGGCGGCCCGGGTGGTGAAGGTGCCCCGGCCCTGGGTCCGGCTGCGCAGCCGGGTCGCGTACCCGAACACCTCGGCCAGCGGCACGGTCGCGGTGATCACCACGGTGCCCGCCCGCGCGGTCGAGCCCGAGATCCGGCCGCGCCGGGCCGCCAGGTCGCCGAGCACCCCGCCGGCCGCGTCGTCCGGCACCGTGGCCGTGACCTCGACCACCGGCTCCAGCAGCACCAGGAGGCTGGCGCGCAGTGCCTCGCGCAGCCCGAGCTGGCCGGCCGTACGGAACGCCATCTCCGAGGAGTCCTTGGGATGGGTGGCTCCGTCGGCCAGGGTGATCCGCAGGCCGGTCACCGGGTGGCCGCCGAGGGGCCCGTCGGCCAGGGCGTCCCGGCAGCCGGCCTCCACCGCCCGGACGTACTCGCGCGGCACCCGTCCGCCGACGACGGTCGAGTGGAACACCACGCCGTCGGCGACGTCCAGCGGATCCACATCGAGGACGACGTGCGCGAACTGCCCCGCCCCGCCGTCCTGCTTGACGTGCCGGTACAGGAATCCGGAGACCCCGCGCTCGACCGTCTCCCGGTGGGCCACCTGAGGCCGGCCGATGGCGACCTCCAGCCCGTGGGCGCGCCGGATCTTCTCCGCCGCGACCTCCAGATGCAGCTCGCCCAGCCCCGACAGCACCGTCTGACCGGTCTCGGCGTCGGTGCGTACCACCAGCGAAGGATCCTCCTCCACCAGCCGGGCCAGCGCCGACGTCAACCGGTCGGTCTCGGTGCTCCTGCGGGCCTCGACCGCCACGGAGACCACCGGATCGGCCATGGTCGGCGGTTCGAGGAGCAGCGGAGCCTCGGGCGCGCACAGTGTGGCGCCGGTGCGGGCCGTCTTCAGCCCGACCACCGCGACGATGTCCCCGGCCGCCGCCCGGTCCACCTCGGTGTGCCGGTCGGCCTGCACCCGCAGGATCCGGCCGATCCGCTCGGTGCGCCGCGCGCCGGTGTCCAGCACCGCGTCTCCTCTCCGCATCGTTCCCGAATACACCCGCAGGTACGTCAGCCGCCCGGTGGCGGTCGACTGCACCTTGAACACCAGCGCGGCGAACGGCGCCGCCGGGTCGGCGGCACGCTCCTGCTCCGCGCCGTCATGCGTGCCGCGTACCGGCGGCACGTCCAGCGGTGAGGGCAGGTAGGCCACGGCGGCGTCCAGGAGCGGTTCGATGCCGCGGTTGCGGTACGCCGATCCGCACAACACCACCACGCCCTCACCGGTACGGGTCAGGTCGCGCAGCGCGGCGGCGAGAGTCCGTTCGGAGATCGCCGACTCCGCGCAGAACTCCTCCAACGCGAACGGGTGCAGCTCGGCCACCGCCTCCTCAAGCAGCCGGCGGCGCCGTCGCGCCTCTTCCCGCAGGCCGTCCGGAATCGGGCCCTCCTCGACCGGGTCGCCACTGTCAGGCCAGGCCAGCATCCGCATGCGCGGCAGATCGACCACCCCGGTGAAGCCGTCCTCCCGCCCGATCGGCAGGTGGACCACCAGCGGGACCACGCGCAATCGCTCGCGGATCGACTCGACCGCCGTGTCGAGATCGGCACCGGCGCGGTCCAGCTTGTTGACGAAGGCGATGCGCGGCACCCCGTACCGGTCGGCCTGCCGCCATACGGACTCGCTCTGCGGTTCGACGCCCGCGACGCCGTCGAACACCGCGATCGCGCCGTCGAGCACCCGCAGCGAGCGTTCCACCTCGTCGGAGAAGTCGACGTGTCCCGGGGTGTCGATCAGATTGATCCGATGGCCGTCCCAGGAGCAGCTCACGGCCGCGGCGAAGATGGTGATGCCACGGTCGCGCTCCTGGGAGTCGAAGTCGGTGATGGTCGTGCCGTCGTGTACCTCGCCGCGCTTGTAGGTGGCGCCGGTGAGGTACAGGATCCGCTCGGTGATGGTGGTCTTGCCGGCGTCGACGTGGGCGAGGATGCCCAGGTTGCGGACGGCTTTCAGCGAGTCGGCTTTCAGTGAGTCGGTGTGATGACGGTGCAGTTCGGTACGCACGGCCTCATGGCCCTTCGGGACGCTTCTGATTGGACAGCGCGATTCCCGGACGAACACCGCCCGACGTTTGTTCGATTCCGAAAGGAAAGGGCTGATCAGGTGTTCGTCAGAGACGTCCAGTGCCGGCCGCGCAGCCGACGCCGGGCGGACGAAGACACCAGGATCACCTCGTAGCGAGACGAGGGGATGACCGAAGTGGTGCGGTTGCTGGTGCTGTGCACGGTCGGCTCCCTTCACTCGTCAATGCGCGCCACGTTTCCGGGCGAGTGTACTGAAACGGCCATAAGCGGAAAACCGATTTTAAGCGGGAAAAGTCGGTGTTCTCCGGCGCTGGTGTGAGGGCGGACGTTACCCTGGGCGCGGTTTTGGGGGATCATCCGATCTTAGCGGGGTGGACGGTGACGGTTCCTCGTGCGCTGGGTTTCAGGGGGCCGGAACGCATCGGTGACCATCGGATCTCGGCGGTGCTGGGTGAGGGTGGCCAGGGCACGGTCTATCTCGGGCAGTCACCGGGGCAGGCGCCGGTGGCCATCAAGGTGCTGCACTCCCGGCTGGCGGCCGATCCCGAGATCCGGCGCCGGTTCCTGCGCGAGGCGGAGGTGGCGGCGAGCGTCGCCGCCTTCTGTACGGCCCGGGTCATCGGCACGGGGATGGTGGACGAACGGCCGTACATCATCAGCGAGTACGTACCGGGGCCCTCGCTCGACGCGCTGGTCAAGAACGACGGGCCGCGCACCGGCAGTGGGCTGGAGCGGCTGGCGGTCAGTACGCTGACCGCGCTGGCCTCGATCCACCGGGCCGGGATCGTGCACCGTGACTTCAAACCGGGCAACGTGATCCTCGGGCCGGAAGGGCCGGTGGTGATCGACTTCGGCATCGCCCGCGCCCTCGACCACATGACGAGCAACACGCAGCTGACCGGCACTCCCGCCTACATGTCGCCGGAGCAGCTGGGCGACCAGCCGCTCACTCCGGCCTCCGACATGTTCTCCTGGGCCGGCACGATGGTCTTCGCCGCGACCGGGCGGCTGGCCTTTCCCGGGCAGGCCGTCCCGGCGGTCCTGCACGGCATCATGTCCGGCCGGCCCGACGTGACGGGCGTACCCGCTCCGCTCCGGCCGCTGGTGATCGCGTGCCTGGCCAAGGATCCGTCGGCCCGCCCGGCCGCCGCCCGGCTGCTGAGCGACCTCACCGGCGAGAACGCAGGCTCACCGGCTCGCGGGCGACATTCGGCGGCGCCGGCGAACGGGCACACGCTCGTCGAACCGGCGGCTTTCGAACCGCCCGCTGTCGAACCGCCAGCTGTCGGACCGGCGGCTGTCGGACCGGCGGCTGTCGGACCGGCGGCTGTCGGACCGGCCGCGCAGGCGGGTCCTTTGATGTTTCCTGGGGACCCGGATCACGGGCCGACCTCGCCGTCGGGCAGGGCCGTACATCCCGGATCATCCCGGAAACGTCCGCGAGGGGCGGTGATCGCGGTGGCCGCCGTGCTCACGGCGTCGGCCGTGACGGCCGCGGTGCTGCTCGTGCCGCACTGGCTCAGCGGCTCGGCCGGCGGACAGCCCAACAACGGGCCGTTCGACCTCGCGACGTTCTCGCACCTCGATGTCGCCGACCAGTTCGGCAAGGACACCTCCCAGCAGTACGCCACCTTCCAGCCGAACAACAACGAGGCCATGCCCGCGATCAGGGCCGGGGGCGGCCGGTTCACCGGGACCGGATCGGCGCCGTTCTTCGGCCTGGTCGCCGGGGAGAGCGGCCTGCCACCCGCCGGTGCCGCCGTCAGCGTGCTGACGGCGGGCACGTTCGCGAACACCGGGCAGCCGGAGGACAGCGTCTTCGGTTCCCTGTGTTTACCTGAGTAAAGCGGACATCGGCGTAGTCTCGTCGCACCCGGCCGAGGCCGGGCAGTGATCTGGTGGAAGCCGAAGCCGCGTTCGTCCGGCAAGCCGGGCGGACCGTGGGTTGAGAACCGCGTTGTCAGGGCCTGACTGCGCACTCCTGGAGGAAGTGCACCTCTTGGGCCACCGCCCCGCCGGACGCTATCCCGTTGATGCGGACACCAACGGGGACGGGGACCGAGCGCCAGTCAGGCACCCGGCTGTGACAGTAAATTACCGCACGATTACCAACCGTCGCAACCGATAGCAGTATCGGTACGGCTTCGGCCTGCGCGGCTCGACCGGCTCGATCGCCATCGCCCGCACGGAAGGTCGCAGCGCCCAGGACTAGGTCGGCTGTCATTCCGAATTACTCATTCTTTTGGGCTGGGTGCTTTAAAGAAAGCTGAGTGCTGTAAAGAAACTCGCCGTTCTTGGTTTGGCCGCCCGAGCCGCCTGACATTGTTTGTCACCTTCGCTGTCAGGTGTTAGTTTGTCGGCCGTGGAATGGGATTCGGAACGTTCGGGGGAACGGCCTGACCCGCCGAAACGGCTGCTGGCCGTCGGCGTGGTGCTGGTCGGCGTGGTGTTCCTCATACTCACCGCGTTGACGACGTTCCTCATGGTCGCGGGCCCGGACTGAGCCGGCCCTGGAGGTGGGCGACCTCGGGAACGCGTGCTGACCCTGGCTAGTGTGTCTGCGATGAGTGGCGAGCGGGTCATAGGCGGGTACACGCTGCGGCGGGTGCTCGGCCGGGGTGGCATGGGTGAGGTACATCTCGCCAGCACGCCCGCCGGTGGCCTGGCCGCGATCAAGGTGATCCATCCCGAGCTGGCCCGCGATCCCGCGTTCCGGCGGCGGTTCGAACGCGAGGTGGCCGCGGCTCGCCGAGTGGCCAGATTCTGTACGGCTCCGGTGCTTGATGCCGGGATGGATGGGGATGTCGCCTATCTCGTCACCGAATACGTAAAAGGGCCGGATCTGGCGAAGGCCGTACGGGAACAGGGGCCCTTGTCCGGGTCTGACCTGGAAGCGCTGGCGGTGGGCATCGCGACCGCACTCGGCGCGATTCATGGGGCCGGGGTCGTCCACCGGGACCTCAAGCCGTCGAACGTGCTGCTCTCGCCGCTCGGGCCGCGCGTGATCGACTTCGGCATCGCACAGCTCGCCGAGGCCGACAGCCAGACCAGCCAGACCAGCCAGGCGATCCTGGGGACGCCCGCGTTCATGGCACCCGAGCAGGTGCGCGGGGAACCGCTCGGGCCGGCGGCCGATGTGTACGCGTGGGGCGGGGTGATCGCCTTCGCGGGGACCGGGCGGCTGCCGTTCGGTGGCGGGTCGCCGGCGGAGGTGCTGTACCGGATCGTCAACGAGGGGCCGCGGCTGGACGGGCTCGACGCGGGCATGCGGGACGTGGTGGAGCGGGCGATGGCCAGGGATCCACGCCTTCGCCCCACGGCCCGGCATCTGCTGGAGTCGCTGACGGGTGGCCGGCAACTGAGCCCGGCCACGGCCACTCAGGTCGTCGAACGTACCTGGACCGGCCCTCGCGGCTTGGCCGCGGAGCAGCCGGCGGCGTTCGGCGCCCGCGGCGGGGAGCGCGGCGGAGCGGTCGAAGGTCGCGCCTGGGAGCGTGCCGGGGCGGTCGAAGATCGCGGCTTGAGCGCAGCAGTTGAGGGTCGCGGCTTCGCCGCAGCGGTCGAAGAGGCATCCGTTGAGGCTGCTTCCGGTGTGAGCCTCGCCCGTGGTGGACGTGGGGGAGTGGCGGGGCGTCGGTGGCCCTGGGTGGCGGGGGCGCTCGCCGTTGTGGCCGCCGTGGTGGCGGGGGTCGTGGTGGCGCCTCGGGTGTGGTCGCCGTCGTGGCCGTACACGGCGGGGTTCGGTGACTCCTGGGCCACCGGGGCGTCCGATGGCGGGGACGCGCGGGTCGCCGGGAGCGACTACGTGCTGACCGCCAAGCCGGGCTGGCGGCTGTGGAAGTCCGCGCCCGTGCCAGAGCCGTCCGGTGGGGTGGTGGTGAGCGCGAAGGCGCGGCTTGAGCAGGGGTCCGGTGAGTACGGCGTGTGGTGCCACGGGTCGGCGAACTCGGGGGATCGCTACGAGTTCGGGGTGAGCGACTCAGGGCGGGTCACGATCGTCAAGCGCCGTAGCGGGCAGAAGGGCACGACTCTGTACGGTCCGGCGGCCCTGGGCGGTGCGGCGGCGGCCGGGGGCGGCCGGATCGTCGCCGAGTGTGCCGGTCCCAGCGGCACCGACCCTGGTGGCGACGGGGTGAGGCTGCGGATGTGGGTGAACGAGAAACTCGTCGCCGAGGCGTCCGATGCGAGCGATCCGCTCGGCCCTGGGGAGGCCGGGGTCCAGGTGGCTCCGGACGCCGGGGAGGCGCTGCGCGTACGCTTCGAGTCGTTCGCCATCGACCGCACGAAGGACTAAGCCCCACAAATGCCGAAATTCCCGGCGCTGCCCGGCGAGGAGGGGCGCGGTCCCCTCCGGTTCCGGCTGCTGGGACCACTGCGCCTCGAAAGCGACCCGGACCTGGACCCGGAGTCAGGGCCACAGCCGGGACCACTGTCTGTACCGGGCGCTGAGCCGCAGCCGCAGCCGGGCTCTGGGCCGGAGCCGGAGTCACTGTCCGGGGCGAGCGCAGGGCCGCAGTCGGGGTCGCTGCCTGGGTGGGGCTCTGGGCAGCCGCCAGGGCCACTGTCTACTCCGGGTTTTGGGCCGCAGTCGGGCCCGGGCTCTGCGGTGGGGCCGGGCTCTGCGGTGGGGCCGGGCTCTGCGGTGGGGCCGGGCTCTGCGGTGGGGCCGGGCTCGGGCCTGGGCTCTGTGGTGGGCCCGGGTTCGGGCCCGGGCTCTGTGGCAGGGCCGGGGCCGGCGAAGCATCGGGCGGTGTTGGCCGCGCTGCTGGTCTCCGCCGGGCGGGTGGTGCCGATCGAGCGGCTGATGGTCGTGGTCTGGGACGATCGGCCGCCGGCCTCGGCGGAGTCGGTGCTCAGGGTGTACATCAGCGCGCTGCGCAAGCTCGTCGACGGCATCAGGACCGTGCCCGGTGGCTACCTGATCGAGGTGGAACCGGATGCGGTCGACTGTCACCGGTTCGAGCGGCTGGTCGGCGAGGCCAGGCGGGCGAGGGGGGCGGGCAGGGTCGAAGCGGCGGCCGAGGGGTTCCGGGCGGCGCTGGCGCTGTGGCGAGGGGACGCCATGGCCGATATCGAGTCCTCGTACCTGCGCAGAACGCACGCCGTACCCCTGGAAGAGCTCCGCCTGACCGCGCTCGAAGAGCGTGTGGAGCTGGACCTGCGGCTGGGCAGGGGCGGTGAGGTGGTCGGCGAGCTGCGGGCGCTCGTCGGCGCGTACCCGCTGCGCGAGCGGGCCTGGGCGCGCCTGCTCGACGCGCTGCGCCAGGCCGGACGGCGGGCGGAGGCGCTGGCGGCTTACCAGGAGGCGCGCCGGGTGCTGGTGGACGAGCTCGGCTTGGAACCGGGCACCGAGCTGGTCGAGGCGCACCGACGCGCGCTGTCGAGCGAGGGACCGCAGCAGCGTGTGCCGGTGAAGAGCGAAGCACCGCCGGATATTTCGGACTTCACAGGGCGCCAGGCGGTCCTCGACTGGATCGTCGCCCGGGTGCCTGCGCCGGGAGGCAGTGCGCCTGCGCCAGGTGGTGGGGTGCTTGCGGGCGGTGCGCCCGTGCACCTCGTCCTACATGGGCCGCCGGGGTGCGGTAAGTCCGCCGTGGCTGTGCGCGCCGCGACCATGATCGACCTCCCGGACGGTCGTCTCTACGCGTCACTCCGCGATCGGCCGCCCGGCGCCGTGCTGGAGGACCTGCTGCGGTCCCTGGGGTGTCCAGACGGGGCCGTGCCTGCCGCGTTCGAGGAGCGTGTGCGGCTATATCGCGGCATGACGGCGACCCGCAGCCTGCTCGTGGTGCTCGACGACGCCACGGACGAGGCCCAGGTACGCCCGCTGCTCCCCACCGGTCCGGGCAGCCTGACGCTGGTGACCAGCCGTTCGCCGTTGGCGGGGCTGGAGGCGGCCAGGGCGTACGAGCTGGGGGTGTTCGAACCCGACGAGGCCGTGGCCATGCTCGCCGAGGTGGTGGGGCGCGAACGGGTCGGCGCCGAGCCTGAGGCAGCAGACCGGATTGTGCGGCTCTGTGGTGGTCTGCCGCTGGCCCTGCGCATCGCCGGATCCCGCCTGGCCAGGAAGCCGGGCTGGACCCTCGACCACCTGGCCGGACGGCTGGGCGACGAACGGCGCCGACTGGACGAGCTGAGCGCGGGCGACCTGGCCGTACGTGGCAGCCTGGCGCTCGGCTACCACGGGCTTGCCGACTCCGAACGGCGGCTGCTGCGCAGGCTGGGCGCGCTGTCCGCGCCCGACTTCGCGTCCTGGGCGCTCGGTGCCGACCTGGAGCCGCTGGCCGAGGCCGGGCTGCTCCAGTCGCTCGGCTTGGACGAGTCCGGCGGTGAGCGGTACGGCTGGCACGACCTGACCCGGCTGTACGCCGCCGAACGCCTGACCGCCGAAGACGGAGGCCCCGCAGCGGTCCTCGCCGGGATCGCGGGCGAGGTCCTCGACCGGACCCGCCACGCGAGGACAGCCCTCCTCCCCGCCGAACCCGGCTCGGGCCGCACCTTGGCCCACACCGACCACCAAGCGCAGACGGCCGGTCCAGGCTGGCCGGGAGAGCAGGTGCCTGGGCCCGGTTTGGGCTGGGCGGGGGAGAAGGAGCTTGACGTCGGTCCGGGCTGGGCGGGGGAGCCGGGTCCTGGGGTGACTGGTGGGTGGGCGCTGGAGACTGGGCGGTTGCGGGCCGATGCTCGGTGGCTGAGTGCCGAACGTCGGTTCCTTGTGGCGACCGTGGGCGACTTCTTCCGGGCCGGTCTGTACGAGGCGGCCTGGCGGCTGGCCTTCTATCTGACTCCGCTGTTCGAGTTGGGCGCGCATCACGACGACTGGCACGTCACCACTGCCACCGGCCTCGACGCGGCGCGGGCGGCCGGGCATCGGGAGGGTGAGGCGCTGCTGCTGCGTGCTCTGGCCGATCTGCATCGGGTGGAAGGTCGCCCCGAGTCGGCCGCCGCCGCGCTGAGGGCCGCTCAGCCGCTGGTCGAGGGCCTGGAGCTGGCTCGGATCATGCTGCGGCTCGGCTTGGTGGAGCGGCGGCCGGCCGAGGCGGAACGCGCGCTGGCCAGGTGCCTGCACGTGTTCGAGGAGGCCGGTGACCGGCGCGGCACGGCCGACGCGCTCCGGGCGTTGGGCGTCGTACGCGGAGACCTTGGGTTGGTGGATCGCAGCCTGGAGGCGTACGAGGAATTGGGCGACCCGCGCGGCGCCGCCGAAGCCCTGCTCGACCTGGCCCGGCTGCACCTCGGCGCCCATCGCTACGCGCGGGCCCGCGACTGCGCCGAGCGGCGGATAAGGATCAACCGGCGCCTGGGTGACCGGCTGCCGGAGGCGGCCGGGCTGCTCGTGCTGGCCGACATCGCCAGTGCCGAGGGAGACCCGGAGGTGGCGGCCGGGCTGGCGAGCCAGGCCGAGGTGATGTTCACGGCTCACGGTGACCGGAGAAACGCATCAAGAGCCCTGATTGTCCTTATAAAAGCGCACCTGGACCTTGATGAGGTCGATGCTGCGGTTGATGGGCTTGCGCGTGTTATGGGAGAGTCTGACAGCTTCGGTGAGCCACCGAGTACCGAGGTCGAGCTTCTGGCGCAAGAGCTGGACAGGCGTCGTGGCCTGGGGATTTAGCCCACTATGCGGATCCTGAAGGTCGCCCGGCTACCTTCGGGGCCACGAGTTCCACCCCTACCGGCGAAGGTGATCAGAACATGCGGAAGACGATCGCGCTGGCTGTCGCGGCCGTCGCGTTGACCGGCTGCGGGATGCTCCCTGGCCAGCAGGGCGGCGGCGGCGAGGAGCAGACGGGGCAGACCGCGCAGGCCGCGCAGCCCGAGCGGGCCGCCACCACGGGGAGCGCACCGGCCGAAGCCCAGCCGACCGCGCCCGCGCAGGAGACCAAGGTGATCGCGAGCCGGGAGGTCAAGGTCGGGGCGGGCGGTCAGTACGGCAAGGCTCGCGTCGACATCACCGCGCTCAAGCGGCAGGGCAGGACGATCAGCCTCAACTGGACCGTCACCGCCACCGAAGGCAAGGTCAACCTGCACAACGGCATGGGCGGCGGCACGCTCGACTTCACGGTGTCGGCCGTCTCCCTGATCGATCCGGTCAACGCCAAGCGCTACCGCGTCGCCCGCAACGGCACGGGCGAAGACGCGAAGTGCGTCTGCTCGGGCACTCAGGGGCAGTTCCTGGACAGTGGCGACGCCTCCACGCTCTACGCGGTGTTCGCCGCCCCGCCTCCGGACGTCACGAAGATCAATGTCGAGATGCCGATGATGGGCGTGTTCACCGATGTTCCGATCTCTTAGCCTCGCACTGGCCCTGTTCCTGTCCCCAGCGGTCCTGTCCCCAGCATTCTTGTCACCGACCCCCGCTCCGCCCGCCGACGCCACCGGCCCGGTCGAGGATCTGGTGCTTCCCGTCGAGGACATCATCGGCGAGGTCGAGTCGCTCGACGGCACCGAGAGCGAGACCAAGCAGGGTGAGCAGGTCACGGTCGCGCTCACCAGCGACGTGCTGTTCGCGGTGGACAAGTGGGTGCTGACCGCCAAGGCGAAACAGCGGCTCAGGGAAGTGGCGCGCAAGATCGACGCGGAGGGCGCCGGGGGCGTCGTGAAGGTCGAGGGGCACACCGACGACCAGGGATCCGACGCCTACAACGTCACGCTGTCGCAGCGCCGGGCGCGGGCCGTACAGCAGGCCATGCGCGCCATGCTGACCGGCCGAAACGCCGACCTCCAGGCGAAGGGGTACGGCGAGAGCCGCCCGAAGGTGCCGAACATCGTCGACGGCAAGCCCGTCGCCCAGAACCGGGCGAAGAACCGCCGCGTGGAGCTCATCTTCAACGCCAAGCAATCAACTACCACCGGTTGAAGCTGGTGGTTTGCTCTCGCGGTCCCGTCTGGCTGAGAGGAGGCCGGTAGCGTGTGGCTAGTTGATGGCAGCCCAGCCCGCTACGCCGCGTACGGCGATGTTGCGGGCCGCGATGTGGTCGGCGTGCCCAGCGAGGCCGCACCCTTTGCAGACGAACCGGTCCCGCGCCGGCCGATTCGCCCTGGACACACACCCGCACTCCGGACACGCCTGCGAGGTATACGCGGGGTCGACCAGTACGAAGGCAACCCCGGCCCGCGCGGCCTTGTAGCGGGTGAACGCGATCTGCTGGGCGAACGCCCAGCTGTGCAGGGTACGCCGCTGGAACCGATGAGCCCTTACCCGCCCGCGGATACCCTGCAGATCCTCCAGGGCGACACCACGACCGGTGCGTTCGGCTTCACGCACCACAAACTTCGACATTTGATGGTTGAGGTCGGTCATCTGAACCCGGCTGAGCTCAGGTGGTGAGCTGGGCCAGACCGTCGCCCATCGGGGTGCGGCTGTAGAGGACCGACCGGCCGCTGCGCGTACGCGAGACCAGTCCAGCCCGGCGCAACACGGCCAGATGCCCGCCTACCCCGCCAAGCGTCATCGACAGCTGGGCGACCAACTGGCTGGTGCTGGCCGGGCTGTCGAGCGCCGTCAGCACCGCCGCCCGCCCCCGCCCGAGCAGCGCGACCAGGCCGTCGGCGGCGGGTGAGCCCCGTTCCCAGAGCGCGGCGACGCCGTGCGCGGGGTAGGTCAGGCCGTACGCGCGCGGTGGATCGAGGTAGACGTACCTGGCGCCGAACGCGTTCGGCATCAGCACCACGCCCACCCCGCCGAGCCGGTGGGAGGCGCCGCGGACCTTGCCGAGCAGGATGCGCTCCTCCTTCAGCTCCATGTCGATGCCGAGGCGGCCGAACACCTCCATCCAGCCGTACACCGCGAGCCGCCCGGCCCGCTGCACGATGTCGCGCTCCAGCAGGGCGCGCAGCCGGGGCCAGTCGGGGGCGAGCAGCTCGGTCCAGAGCGCTTCGAGGGCGTCGGCGACCCGCTCGCCGGCGTCGGGAACGTCGAGCGCCGGATCGACCGGCCGCTCCCGATGGCTGAGCCGGAAGTCGGCGGCGACCCGGTCGGCGGGCATGCCCCGGACGGCGGCCACCTCCCGCTCGAACGTGGTGTCCACGCCGTCGGGCGGCACGCAGTAGAAGTCGGGGGCGTAGTCGGTCACCCGGTGCAGCCGGATCAGCGCGCGCAGCACCGGGCTGCCCGCCAGCAGCCGCTGGTAGCGCTCGCGTACGCGGGTCGTCCAGATGGGCAGGCCGGGCGGCACGTTCTGGCCGCTCAGCACGTTGAGCGCGCCGACGACCTGGCTCATGGGCGACAGACCGAACCTGACCTTCGCCAGATCCTCGGGCGTGCACTCCAGATGAGCCATCCGTCCCACCTCCGGACGCAAAGACTAGCGTTGGCGAAAAGAGCGAAAAGGGCGAGGAGAGGTCAGTCGCCCGGCAGGACGCCCAAGGTCACGGTGATCGTCGTGGTCGAGCCATTGAGCCTGACGACCCCCACCTTGGCCTGCTGCCCCGGCCGGAACGTGGTCAGCGCCTCGGCCAGCGCGGCCATCGTCAGCGTCTCCCGGCCGTTGATGGAGGTGATCACGTCCCCCGGCTTGATGCCCGCGTTGGCGGCCGCGCTGCCCTTGTCGACCTTGGCCACGGCGACCCCGGCGGCCTGGCCGTCGTCGCCGATGACCGTACTGCCCCTGACGCCGAGCGCCGCCCGGTGGCTGTTGGTGACCTTGCCGCTGCGGATGATCTGAGCGGCTATGTCCGTGGCGGTGTTGCTCGGGATCGCGAACCCGATGCCCGGCGCGGCCCCGCCGCCGAGGTCCTGGTCGATCGCGGCGAGCGTCGGGATGCCGATGACCTGCCCGGACAGGTCGACGAGGCCGCCGCCGCTGTTGCCGGGGTTGATCGCGGCCGACGTCTGGATGGCGCCGGTGATCGTCGCGCCGGGCGATTCGGGATCCTGCGGCTCGGTCACGGTACGCCCCAGCGCCGAGATGATCCCCTGAGTGACGCTGCCCGACAGCCCCAGCGGGTTGCCCATGGCGAGCACCATCTGGCCGACCCGGAGCTTCGACGAGTCGCCGAACCTGGCCGGCTTCAGCCCTTTCGGGTCGTCCACCTTGATGACCGCCAGGTCGCCGCCGCCGAAGCTCTTGACGAGCCTGGCGTTGTGCGGCTTGCTGCCCGTGGCCAGCCTCACGTCCATCTGCTTCGCCTTACCCACGACGTGCGCGTTGGTCAGGATGTGTCCCGCCGAGTCGTACACGATGCCCGAGCCGAGCCCGTCCTCGGTGGTGATCTGCACGATCGACGGGAGCACCTGCTTGATGGTGCGTTCGAAGGACACTTCCAACGGCACCATGGACTCCTGGGCGGCGGGCGTCTGGGACGGTGGCCAAGTGGGGGGCGTCGTCGAGCGGGCCGCGGTGGTGTTCGGCGGTCCTGAGCAGGCGACCAGCAGCATGGCGGCGGCGATCGCGGCAACGACCTTGCCCATGCAGAGCTACTGCCCCCGTCAACTGGAAAGATACGCCTCGCGGACGTTTCGTCTGCTCAACTTGCCGGTTGGCGTACGCGGCAGCGCGTCGCGGAACTCGATGACGCGTGGATGCTTGAGTTTGGCCAGCCGCGGCGCGCAGTGCCGCATCAGCTCGGCGGTGAGATCGCCGGTGTCGGCTCCCTCGGCGGGCTGGACGAGCGCGACGACCCGCTGACCCCACTCGGGGTCGGGCACGCCGATCACCGCGACATCGGTCACGGAGGGATGTTCGAGCAGCACCGCCTCGATCTCGGCGGGATAGATGTTGACGCCGCCAGAGATGATCAGGTCAGTCCTGCGGTCGAGCAGGAACAGGTAGCCCTCCTCGTCCAGGTAACCGATGTCGCCGGGGGTGTAGGCGGGCCCGCGCATGGCGGCGGCCGTCTTGCCGGGGTCGCCGTGGTACTCGAAGCGGTTCACGCCGCCGATGTAGACCAGGCCCGGCTCTCCGGGTGCCACCTCCTCGCCGCCGTCGCCGACGATCGTGAACGTCATGCCGTCGAGCGCCCTGCCGACCGTGCCCGGCCTGGCCAGCCACTCCCGCGACGACACCATGGTGGCCACGGCCGCCTCCGTGGAGCCGTAGTACTCCCACAGCACCGGCCCGAGCCAGTCGATCATGGCCTGCTTGGTCGCGGGCGGGCACGGCGCCGCACCGTGGTAGAGGTGCGTCAGCGATGAGAGGTCGTACTCCTCCCGATCCGGTACGGCCAGCAGCCGATGGAACATCGTGGGCACCATGAACGCGTTCGTCACCCGATGCCGCTCCACCAGCCGCAGGGTCTCGGCGGCGTCGAACCGCTCCGGAGCCACGATCGAGTGCCCGAGCTGCAGCGCCATCATCGCCTGGCCGTACGGCGCCGAGTGGTACAGCTGCGAGCACACCAGATGCACCCCGCCGACCGGCAGCCCGAAATGCCGCCAGCTCTTACGCATGAGGATCGGGTACAGCTCCTCCGGCGTCAGGGGCAGCAGCCGCCGGCGCACGCCCTTGGGCCGCCCAGTCGTGCCGGAGGTGTAGAGCATCATCGACCCGGCCCGCCGATGCTCCGGCGCGGTGTCCGGCTGACCGGCCACCAGCTCGCCGACGCTGAGCGCGGCGGGGGAGACCACGACCTTCGCGCCGCAGTCGGCCACGATGTAGGCGATCTCCTCGTCGGTGAAATGCCAGTTGACCGGTACGAGGTAGGCGCCGATCTGGTAGGTCGCGAGCATCATGGTCAGGGCGTCCAGCCCGTTCCTGAGCACGGTCACCACCGAGTCGCCCGGCGCCACTCCGCGCGCGGTCAGGCCGTGGGAGACCTGGTTGGCGCGGGCGAGCAACTCCCCGTACGTCGCGCCGTCCGAGCCCAGCAGGGCGGGACGCTCGGCGTCGGCGGCGGCTATCTCGTAGAAACCCCTCATGCTCGCGACCATACAGAACTAGATTCTGGCGGGCGAATAGCAGAATTATCCCGCTCATTCGTAACGTAACCTGAAAGCCATGGCGGACGTCGGCGACCAGATCCCCACCTCGGACTCTCCCACCACCCCGTTCAGGAAGATCGTCCTGCCCGCCGACGAGACGGTCGTGGTCCCCCGGCCGTTAGATCGGCCACAGCCGCCCGACCATTCACCGATCCAGCCGGCTCAGCCCGGCCAGTCGGGCCAGCCGGTCCAGCACGGCCAGGTCCAGCACGGCCAGGTCCAGCACGGCCAGGTCCAGCACGGCCAGGGCCCGTCGGTCCATCCGGGCCTAGGTCAGCCGGGCCAAGGTCAGCCGATCCAGCCGTTGCCGCCGATCCCACCGCCACCAGCACCTCTCAAGGGTGGGCTGCTCGCCCGGGTCGGCGACATCCCGATCAAGGTCATCTACCTGTTCGGCGCCATCATCGCGACCGTGCTGGCCGTGCTGCTGGTGTTCGTGATCTTCTCCGGTGACGTGCCGAAGGACACGCAGCAGCCCCCGCGGCAGGTGGTCCCGGTCTCTCCGGTGCCGGGTGGCTCCGCCTCGCCCAAGCCGTCGGCGGCCGGGATCCTGCTTCCCGAGGTGCCGAAGAGCCTCGCGTACCCCGACCAGGCCGGTACGGCGACCGTCACCATCGGCACCATCTCCGACCTGGCCACCGGGATCAGCTACCCGCGCCTGGGCCTGCCGTGGACGGCCAAGTCGTTCGCGCCGTTCGCCATCGCCCAGCGCGTCGGCAAGGTCGCCATCCCGCACACGGTGATCGGCTCGGCGATGCTCCCCGGCGCCACCCCCAAGCCCAAGCCGGCCAAGAACGCCGACTACCGCGACCTCGCCGTCAGGGCCGTCAACTGGACGCTGCGCACGCAGTATCCGGCGGGCGCCACGATCGCCTGGACCGGATCGCAGAAGGTGCCGGTGGGCAAGGGCTGGATGGTCGGCTACAAGGTGACCTACACGGTCTCGGGCAAGCAGAAGACCTCGCAGGCCATCATCTCGATCCACGACGTGGGGAAGACCAAGCCGGCGATGCTGTTCGCCTCGATCCCCCAGAGCGGCAAGTCGCACTACCGTGACCTGAACACGATCGCGCAGAACATACGGACCCTATAGGCCAGAAGCATGCTCTAGAATATGGTTCTGGCATATAACGGGGCCTGGCTGGAGGATGTGCGATGGCGATCGGGTTGAGCGAGGAACACGAGGCGCTCCGCGAGTCGGTGAGCGGCTGGGCGGCGCGGAACATCCCCGCCGAGCTGCTGCGCTCCGGGACCGACGGGCGTCCCGCGTTCTGGTCGGGGCTCGCCGAGCAGGGCCTGCTCGGCCTGCACCTGCCCGAGGAGTTCGGCGGCTCCGGCTACGGGCTGCTGGAGGCCGCGGTCGCCGTCGAGGCGCTGGCCGAGCGGATGGCGCCGGGGTCGTACGTGCCGACGGTGCTGGCCAGCGCGGTGATCAACGCCTCCAAGCGGCCCGAGCACCTGGAGTCGTTCGCCGACGGCTCACTCACCGCCGCGGTCGCGCTGACCGGC
Source organism: Nonomuraea sp. CA-143628 (assembly GCF_050942315.1). Lineage (NCBI taxonomy): Bacteria > Bacillati > Actinomycetota > Actinomycetes > Streptosporangiales > Streptosporangiaceae > Nonomuraea > Nonomuraea sp. CA-143628. The sequence goes on along the minus strand of NZ_CP192072.1, from coordinate 11,642,588 downwards.
ACGCTGACCGGAACCCTCACCGAGGACGGTGGCCTGATCGTCTCCGGCACGGCCGAGGCCGTGCTCGGCGCCTCGTTGGCCGACGCGCTGGTGCTGCCGGTCGCCGCGGACGAGGGCGAGGAATGGGTCATCATCGACGCCTCGTCCGCCACCGTCACGGAGATCAAGTCCCTCGACCTGACCAGGCCGGTGGCCAAGGTGGAGCTGTCGGAGGTGCTGGTGCCCGACCTGGGCATCCTGGGCGGCGTCCAGAGCTCCGACGTACGCAATCTCGCCGCGATCCTGCTCGGCGCCGAGGCCGCGGGCCTGGCCTCCTGGTGCGTGACGGCCGCCGCCGACTACGCGAAGGTCCGCGTCCAGTTCGGCCGCCCGATCGGCCAGTTCCAGGGCATCAAGCACAAGCTGTCCCGCATGCTCGTGGCGCTGGAGCAGGCGCGCGCCACCGTCTGGGACGCCACCCGCGCCGACGGCAAGGAGCTGGACTACGCCGCCGCCATCGCCGCCGTGATGGCGCCCGACGCGGCCGTGCAGTGCGCCAAGGACGCCATCCAGACCTTCGGCGGCATCGGCTACACCTACGAGCACGACGTCCACCTCTACTACCGCCGCGCCCTCACGATCCGCGCGCTGCTCGGCTCGTCGGCCGAGTGGGCGGCCACCGTCACCGCGCTCGCGCTGCAGGGCGTGACGCGCGAGATGGAGCTCGACCTGCCCGAGGACGCCGAAGAGCTGCGCGAGTCGATCCGCGCGGAGATCGCGTCGCTGAAGGAGCTGGAGGGCACGGAGCAGAAGCGGGCGCTGGCCGCGCGCGGCCTGGTCATGCCGCACCTGCCCAAGCCGTGGGGCCGCGGCGCCAAGCCGCTGGAGCAGGTGCTGATCGCCCAGGAGCTCAAGGCCGCGCGGGTGAAGCTGCCCGCGATGATCATCGGTGCGTGGGTGGTGCCGTCGATCGTCTCGTACGGCACCCCCGAGCAGCAGGAACGCTTCCTGCTCAAGACGCTCGGCGGCGAGATGATCTGGTGCCAGCTCTTCTCCGAGCCCGGCGCCGGATCCGACCTGGCCTCGCTGCAGATGAAGGCGGACAAGGTCGAGGGCGGCTGGAAGCTCAACGGGCAGAAGGTCTGGACCTCGGTCGCGCACGTCGCCGAGTGGGGCATCTGCATCGCCCGCAACTCCTCTGAGGGCTCCAAGCACGAGGGCATCACCTACTTCCTGGTCGACATGAAGGCGCCGGGGGTCACGGTCCGGCCGCTGACCGAGATGACCGGCGAGAACCTGTTCAACGAGGTCTTCCTGGACGACGTGTTCGTGCCGGACGAGCTGGTCGTGGGCGAGGTCGGGCAGGGCTGGAAGGTCGCCCGCAACACGCTGTCGAACGAGCGGGTCTCGCTCTCGTCCGGGTCGGGCGGCACCGGCGCGTCCGTGCCGGACCTGCTCGGGCTGGCGGGCCGGCTCGGGCGGGAGCTGTCGCCGGTCGAGGCGTACCAGGTCGCGCAGGTGATCTGCGAGGGGCACTCGATCAACGCGCTGTCGCTGCGGGTGACGCTCAAGCAGCTGGCGGGGGCCGAGCCCGGAGCGGACGCCTCCGTACGCAAGCTGCTGTCCACCGCGCACGCCCAGCACGTCTCGGAGTCGGCGGTGGAGCTGCTTGGGTCCGCGGCCGTGGTGGCCGCCGACATGAAGCTCGGCGACGCCGGCTACTGGAACCGGGCGGTGCTCGCCACCCGGGCGATGACCATCTACGGCGGCACCACCGAGGTGCAGCTGAACATCATCGGGGAGCGCATGCTCGGCCTGCCGAGGGACCCTGAGCCGGGTAAATGACGGCGGGGGCCGGGCTCGGGGGCCCGGCCCTCCACGGGCACCGAACCCTTGAGGGAGCTCAGGGGGTGACCGGCTGGAGCGGGCTCGGCGTCCCGTCGGCCCACGGTCTCGGGATGCCGATCTTGATCTCGCCGAGGCAGGCGTCCGGGCCGTTCGCCGTACGGATGACGAGCTCGCTCCCGCCGCCCTTGACCGCGGCGAACGTCCACCCGAACCCCTTCTCCGCGACCACCTCGTCCCGCCCGGTGCCGAGCCGTACCGACAACCGGGTGGCGGCCGGGTTGAGGTAGCCGACCTGGACCGTCCACTCGCCCTCGGGCAGCCGCGCCGGCAGCCGGAAGCGGACCTCGCGCGCGCCGACCGGCTTGCAGCCGGCGGGCTGGGGGATCGTCAGCCCGTCGATGCTCACTGGGCGCAGGCGGCCCTGCGGGTCGAAGGTCAGCGGGTTGCGTACCGGGCCGCTGAGGCGTCTGGTCCAGGTCACCGGGTGCGGCGCGATCGGGCCGAGCACCTTGGAGGCCAGTGCGTAGTCGTAGAAGAAGATCGGATAGACGACCTTGGCGGGCACATGCGTGTCGAGTACGACCGCGTGCTCCGGGGCGCGCTTGAGCGCCAGCCTGCCGGTCTCGACGTAGCTCTTGACGTCCGCGCCGAGCGGCAGCCGGGCGTAGGCCGCGACCGACCAGACCGAGCCGATCGCGACCGCGGCGGCCAGCGGCAGCCAGGCGAACCTGAGGCGCGGCCAGGCCCGCAGCCAGGGGCGTTCCTCACCGCCGAGCGGGATGAACGCCAGGCCGATGGCGATCGCCACGACCGTGGCCGTGGACGACACGTAGCGCAGCTCGGCCCCGCTCAGGTCCGGTCCGAGCTGCTGGATCCGGCCGATCATGACAGGCACCACGTCGGCCAGCGCGAAGTAGGCGAGCAGCATCAGCCACGCCAGCCAGGCCCGCCGCCGGAAGAACACCGAAACCGCCAGTACGACCGCCGCGACGCCGAGCCCTGCCCATACCAGCTCGGGCGGCGTCCCCGCGGTCGCGTAGTCCTCGCCGATCGGGCGCCACTGCCAGGGCCCGCCCAGCGACGTCGGCACCAGTGAGCTGGACAGCAGCGTCCAGGCGAACTTCGCGGCGAGGCCCGCGTCGGGCAGGCTGGGCTGGATCGTGTCGTTGGTGAGCTGCACGGAGGTGAGCAGCTGGCGGAAGAAGACGGCCGCGTAGCCGGCGAGCAGGCCCGCGTACAGCAGCAGGGCCGGCCACTGCCTCCGCCAGCTCCAGCCGAGCCAGCCCACGCTCAGCGCGACGGCCAGCAGCAGGATGAACGGCGCCTTGACGAAGAACGCCATCGCGAACAGCGTCCAGCCCGCCGCGGCCAGCGCGTGCCTGAAGCGGCCCGTCCTGGTGTAGAGGACGTGCGAGCACAGCGCCATCGGCAGCGCGATCTGGAACGGCAGCGTCTCGATCACCACCGCCCACCACGACAGCGAGGAGATCGTCATCGGCGTCAGCAGGTAGAACCCCAGCGGTACCAGGATGGCCGGCCGCGCCCCGAACAGCAGGCGCAGCAGCCGCAGCAGGGCCAGGCCCGCCGCGCCTAACAGGGTGACCGTCACGACGTGCGCGAGGACGTCGTTGTAGACGCCCAGGCGGCCCATCGCCCACTGGATCGCGAACGGGCCGGGGACCAGGTGGCCGTAGTCGACCCGCATGAGGTAGTCCCACGTCAGGTCGTGCTCCAGGCCGCGGGCGATGAAGGTGAAGTCGTCCTGGCGGAAGTACGTACGCCGGACGAGGCCGGACTTCCAGACGAGCTGGACGGCGATCATCGCCAGGGCGGTGGCCATCACGGCGTCCCCGCCGCGCAGCCAGTGACGGGCCCCCACCGTCGTCTCGCTCGTCGCCACCCCGCCCCCTCCAGGCCCCCTCAAGCCTCCAGCGGGAAGCGTAGTCATTGGGTGATTTGCGGGGAATGGCCGTTGTTCGGTTGTGATGTCATAGCGGGATGCCGCACACGACCCGAGCCGGACCGCTGTCGGCCGTGCTCGGGCTCGTCCTCGGCTGCCTCGCCCTCGGACCCGCTCTGGGCTGGGGTTTCGTCCTGGTGCAGGACATGGTCTTCGTGCCGGACCCGGCTTTCTCGCGCTTCACGTTCGGGCTGGCCGGCGGGGCGCCACGGGTGGTGCCCAGTGACGCCGTGGTCACCGCGCTGGCCACCGTCGTCCCGGCCGAGCTGGTGCAGAAGGCGATCCTGCTGGGGATCTTCGTGCTGGGCTGCTCGGGTGCCGCGCTGCTCGTGCCCTCGGGCCTTCTCGGGGCTCGGCTGGTGGCCGGGGCGTACTACGTGTGGAACCCGTACGTGGCCGAGCGGCTGCTGATGGGCCAGTGGGCCCTGCTGCTGGGGTACGCGGGGCTGCCGTGGGTGGTGCGCGCGGTCCTCGCCCGGCGCGGACTGCTGCTCGCCGTGCTGCCCGCCGCCGTCGGGGGGTTCGCGGCCATGACCGTCACGGCACTCACGGCGCTGCCCGTCGCCGGGCGGCGGGTCCGGGTGGGCGCGGTGCTGCTGGCCGTCAGCCTGCCGTGGCTGCTGCTCGGGCTGCTGCGGCCGGGCGGGCTGAGCGGTGATCCGGTGGGCGTGGACGCGTTCGCGGCCAGGGCGGACGGGCCGTTCGGGGCGGTCGGCAGCCTGCTGTCGCTGGGCGGGATCTGGAACGCCCATGCCGTCCCGGCCGGGTACGAGAGCGCGGTGGGCTCGGTGGCCCGGCTGGCGCTGGTCGTGGCGGGGATCGTGGGGTTCGTCCTGATGAGGGACCGGCCGAGAGGGCTGGGCGCGGCGGCGGCCATCGGGCTCGGGATCGCCTGCCTGGGGGTGACCGAGCCGGGGCGCGCGGTGTTCAGGTGGCTGGTCGGGGTGTGGGGCGGGTTCGCGGTGTTCAGGGACGCCCAGCAGTTCGTGGCGCCGCTGGCCCTGCTGGCCGCCGTCGGACTGGGCGCCCTGACGAGAGAAGCCCTGACACGGGAGGCGCTGAAAGGAGAGGCGCTGACAAAAGAGGCGGGGAAGACCGGACGGTGGGCGGTCCTCATGGTGCTCGTGCCTGTGGCCGTGCTGCCGACCCTGGCCTGGGGCGGCGCGGGGGCGCTGCGGGCCGTGAGCTATCCGGAGAGCTGGAGCCAGGCCCGCGAGGTGATGCGGCGCGATCCGGAGCCGGGCGACGTGCTGGTGCTGCCGTTCGAGTCCTACCGGAGGTTCCCGTGGAACGGGGACCGGGCGGTGCTCGATCCGGCGCAGCGCTACTTCGCCGTGCCAGGCCGGGAGGTGGTCGCCAACGACTCGGTACGCGTCGGTAGCATGGTCGTCCAGGCCGAGGACAAGAGGGTACGCGAGCTAGAACGCGTACTAGTAGGACCGTCGCCAGACCTGGCCGCAGCGGGTTTCCGCTACGTCGTCGTCGACGCGGGAACCCCGGAGGAGCGGCAGCGGTTCGCGGGCTGGCTCAGCGGAGCGAGCCTGCTAGTTGCCACAGATGACCTGAAACTGTACCGAACCGACCGCCGGTTTGTACCTTTTTTACAACACCAGGTCCGCTGATCAGCGTATTTATTAAGATTTCGTAGAGCTACTTCCGAGTAGCAAGAATTGGTTCTAAGTTTGGGACGCCCGCTCATTAGCCGCTCGAGGAGGAACCCCCCGTGATCAAGATCCTCTTAGCAGCGATCATCGGTGTCGCCGTCGCCGCGCTCGTCGCGACGGTCACCACCGTGTCCTTCACCGGGGCCACCGCGACGCCCGTCAACCGCCCGCTCTACAACTACGGCGACCGGTAGTCCGAGCCGTTATGCCGCCCTCCCCCCAAGGGGACGAGAGGACGAGCCGACCACCACTGCTCGAGATCGTGGTTCCCGCCTTCAACGAGGAACTTCGACTCCCGGGGGGGCTCCTGCAGCTGTGCGCGAAGCTTGCCCGCATGCCGTTCCCGACCGCCGTCATCGTCGTCGACAACAACAGCACGGACAGCACCGCTGAGATCGTCAGAACCTGGCCGCGGGGACCGGTTCCGGTTCGGCTCGTCGAGTGCGCGACTCCCGGCAAGGGTGCCGCCGTCCGCGCGGGGTTGCTCGGCACAACCGCTCCCTTCGTGGGGTTCTGCGACGCCGACATGGCCACCGACCTGGCCGCCATCGATGTCGCGTTCGGCCTGCTGCTCTCCGGTGAGCGCGTGGTCGTGGGCTCGCGGGCGCACGCCTTCTCCGACGTCGAGAACCGGCACAGCCGGGTGCGCGAGCTGGGCGCCGTCGGCTTCCGCGCGCTGGCCCGCGTACTGGTGCGCGGGGTGAGCGACACGCAGTGCGGCTTCAAGTTCTTCGACGGCGCGCTGGTCCGCGAGGCCGTCGCCGGGCTGCGTACCTACGGCTTCGCCTTCGACGTCGAGCTGCTGGCCCGCTGCGTCGCGTTCGGCGCGACGGTGCTGGAGATCCCCGTCAACTGGCGGGACATGCCCGGCTCCCGCTTCTCCCCGGCCAGGCACAGCGTCGGCATCCTGCTGGAGCTGGGCCGGATCTGGCTCAGGCTGCGCGCTGTGCCGAGCCCCGGCGTCACTCCGAGGTGGGAGCAGCCGCTCGACCCCGTCGGATCTCCGTGAACGTCGCCGTCGTCAACTGGCGTGATCCGTGGCACCCGGCCGCCGGTGGCGCCGAGACGTACGCCTGGGAGATGGCCCGCCGCTTCGCGCGGGCCGGCGACCAGGTGTGCTTCGTCACGGCGCGGGCGCCGGGCCAGCTCAGGAAGGAGACCGTCGAGGGGGTACGGCTGGCCCGCATGGGCGGGCCGTTCACCGTCTACCCCCTGGTCCTGGTCTGGCTGGTGCTGCGCCGGGGCGTGTTCGACGCGGTGCTCGACTGCCAGAACGGCATCCCGTTCTTCACGCCGCTGGTGCTGCCGCGCCGTACCAAGGTCATGTGCGTCGTCCATCACGTGCACGACCGGCAGTTCGACGTGCACCTGCCCCGGTGGCTGGCGGTGTTCGGGCGCTTCCTGGAGGGGCCCGCGTCGCGGTGGACGTACAAGGGGCGCGACAGCGTGGCCGTCTCGCCCTCGACCGTGAGCGCCATGCGCGAGCGGCTCGGCTGGGTCGGCCCCATCCACATCGTGCCCAACGGGGTGAACGTCTCCACGGACGGAGACTTCCCCAGAAGCCGGACGCCGCGGCTGGTCTGCGTCGGCAGGCTGGTCGCGCACAAGCGCGTCGACCTGCTGCTCGACGCGGTGGGGCAGCTCAGGAAGCGGTGGCCGGACCTCACCGTGGACGTGATCGGCAGGGGCCCGGAGGAGGCGCGGCTGCGCGCCCGGCTCCCGGAGGGCGTCACCATGCACGGCTACCTGCCCGAGGCCGAGAAGGAGCGGCTGATCGCCGCCGCCTGGCTGCAGGTCAACGCCTCGCAGGGCGAGGGCTGGGGGCTGTGCGTGCTGGAGGCCGCCGCGCTGGGCGTGCCGACCGTCGCGTACGACGTGGACGGCCTCAGGGACGCGGTACGCCACGGCGAGACGGGCTGGCTGGTGCCCGAGGGCGTCGGCAGCACCGGCCTGGCCAAGGGCATCGCCGCGGCCCTCGACGAACTCAACGACACCTATCGCACGAAATGTCGGGAATGGGCGGGGAAGTTTTGCTGGGACCGGAGCGCGGAACGGCTGGCCGCGCTGGTGCGTGGCCGTACGCCGGGACCCGGCTGGGAGGAGCCGTGATCGACAGGGTCCGGCACAGGCTCTGGCTGGCGCTGTGCTGCCTGGGCTTCGCCGTGCTGACGTTCACCACCAAGCCGGGCAGTGTCATCTCCGACACCAAGCTCGACCTGGCGCTCAACCCGATCGGCTGGCTGGAGCGCGCCGCCCACCTGTGGGACCTGCAGCACTTCGGCCAACTGCAGAACCAGGTGGCCGGCTACCTGTTCCCGATGGGCCCGTTCTTCGCCCTCGGCGACCTGGTCAACCTGGCGCCCTGGGTGACCCAGCGGCTCTGGCTGACGGTGCTGCTGTGCGTGGCGTTCCTCGGCGTGGAGCGGCTGGGCAGGCAGCTCGGCGTCGGCACGCCGGGCACCCGGATCGTCGCCGCGCTGGCGTACGCGCTGGCGCCGCGCACGCTGTCGATCATCGGCGAGATCTCGATCGAGTGGCTGCCCGCCGCGCTGCTGCCGTGGATCCTGATCCCGCTGCTCACCGCCTCGGAGACGGGCCAGCGGGCCAGGGCGGCGGTCAGGTCGGGGCTGGCCGTGGCGCTGTGCGGCGGCGTGAACGCGGTCGCGGTGCTGGCCGTGCTCGTCGCCCCTGTGCTCTACATCCTGACCCGGCCCAGCCCGGTGCCCCGCTGGCGGATGCTCGGCTGGTGGACCGGCGCGGTCGCCGTGGCCACCCTGTTCTGGTGGCTGCCGCTGCTGCTCGTGGGCCGCTACGCCTTCTCCTTCCTGCCCTACACCGAGACGGCCTCGACGACCACGCAGGTCACCTCGCTGACGAACGTGCTGCGCGGCGCCTCCGACTGGGTGCGCTACCTGACCGTCGGCGGCGTCACCGACCAGCCCGCCGGCTACGCGATCGCCACCTCGGCCGTGCTGGTCGCGATCACCGGCCTGCTGGCCGCGCTCGGCCTGGCCGGGCTGGCCCGGCGCGACCTGCCCGCGAAGGGCTTCCTGCTCGTGCTGTTCGTCGTGGGCGTGGCCGCGCTGGTCGCCGGGCACGTGAGCGCGCTGGAGCCGGTGGTCGCCGAGCCCGTGCGCTGGCTGCTGGACGGGCCGCTCGCGCCGCTGCGCAACCTGCGGAAGTTCGATCCGCTCGTACGGCTGCCGCTCGCGTTCGGCCTGGCGCACCTGCTGGCCGGGGCCCGGCTGCGGCTGCGCTCGGTGGCCCTGGTGGCCATGGCCGGACTCGTGCTCCCCGTCTTCAACCAGGGGTTGAGCGCTCCCGGCGACTTCAAGGAGGTGCCGCTCTACTGGAAGCAGGCGGCGGCCTGGGTGAACGAGAACGCCGGAGACGACGGCGTGCTGGTCGTACCCGGCGCCAAGTTCGGCGAATACCTCTGGGGCCGGCCGATGGACGATCCCATGCAGCCGCTGTTCACCGCCCGCTGGACCACCCGGCAGGTCGCGGCGGCCGGCTCGGTGGGCCTGACCCGGCTGCTCGACGTCATCGACCAGCGGCTCACGGCCGGCTACGGCTCGGTGGGGCTGACCGACGTGCTGCGCAGGATGGGCGTGCGTTACCTCGTCGTCAGGAACGACCTGATGCGGGCGAACCTCCAGGGTGCCTGGCCGTCCAGGGTCTACCAGGCGCTGCGCGAGTCGCCGGGCATCACGAAGGTGCGCTCGTTGGGCGGGGAGGTCGGCGACACCGCCACGGACGACGTGATCGAGTCGGTGGACTGGCCGTTCCCCGCGCTGGAGATCTACGAGGTGTCGGGCAGCTCCGACCTGCTCAGCGTGCAGTCGGCCGGCGACGCCGTACACGTGCGCGGCGGCCCCGACTCCCTGCTCGCGATGGGCGATCTCGGGCTGCTCGGCGACGGCCCCGTGCTGGTGAACGACGACGCGGGCAAGCGCGAGGCGCCGGTCGTGACGAGCGACGCGCTGCGGCTGCGCGAGCGGCAGTTCGGTGAGATCCGGTCGAACTGGACACCCACACTGACGGCCGACAGACGCGAGGACTTCTCCGGGGTCAAGACGCTCGACCTGCTCGAAAAGGGCTGGCTCAGCGACACCGCCACCGCCGAGTACGACGGCATCTCCAGCATCACCGCCTCCTCCTCGGTGGCCGACGCCGAGGCGGTGCCCGGCCTCAGCGCCACGGGCCGCAGCCCGTGGGCCGCCATGGACGGCGACTACGAGACCGGCTGGGAGAGCGGCGGCTGGCACCGGCCCCAGGGCGAATGGCTGCGCGTGGACCTGCCCAACCCGCGGGTGATCCCGCGCTTCCAGGCCACGTTCACCAACAACGTGCTGCTCGGGCAGTCGGTCAAGCGCGTGGCCGTGGAGACCGAGGGCGGCCGGATCGAGCAGGATGTCCTGCAGACCAACAGCCCCCAGTGGCTACGCGTCCCGCCCGGCGCGACGAGCTGGCTGCGCGTCAAGATCCTGGCCACGTACAACCGGAACTGGAGCTTCGTGCAGCGGGTGGGCATCACCGAGCTGACGATCCCCGGCATCCTGCCGGGCCGGACGATCCGGCTGCCCGGCGAGGGCGGCGACGCCTTCGTCATGGACCGGGGGCTCGACTCCCGCCCCTGGTGCATGCGGAACCAGAGCCGCTGGATCTGCAACCCGCTGCTGGCCAGGCCGGGCGAAGAAGGCGCCGGATTCGACCGTACTTTCACCATCGAGGCGGGGCGGAAGGCCGCGGTGCGCGGCTCCGCCGTCCTGCGCGACGCCAAGCTCGTCGACCGCTTCACCCGGCTGGGCGGGGACCTGACCACGGTGACCGGCTCGTCGCAGGCGACCAAGGACGCGGTGGTCGCGCCCCGGTCGGCGTTCGACGCCGACGCGGCCACCACCTGGCTCCCGGCCGCCGACGACCCCGAACCCACGCTCACGCTCGGCTGGCGGGCCAAGCGCGTCCTGTCGCGGATCCAGATCGCCCGGCCCGGCGGCGACAAGCAGCCGCTCGACGTGGCCGTGACCGGTGACAAGGGCGCCGTCCGTAGCGGCCGGGCGGACGCCAACGGCTACCTGACGTTCAAGCCCCTCACCACGACCCGGCTCAAGCTGCGCTTCTATCCCGCCTCCAAGCGGCTGCAGGTCACCGAGCTGGTGATCCCCGGCGTCGCGCCGGCCAGCCGGCCGGAGGGTGTGCCGTTCCGCCTGCCCTGCGGGCAGGGACCGCGTTTGCAGGTCAACGGCGCGACCGTGGAGACCAAGGTGAGCGGCACCTTCGCCGACCTGCTCGAACAGCGACCGGTGAAGTTCGCCGGTTGTTCCAAGGCCGCGCTGGCGGCCGGCGACAACCGGGTCAGGGCCGCCGGCTGGGACCCCTTCGCGGTGGAGAACCTGGTGATCGGCGCGATCCCCGCCGGGCCCCCGGCCGTGGAGGGCGCGGCGGTCCCGAGCACGTGGTCGTCGTCGGTGCGCGAGGCGCGGGTGACGGCGCCGAAGGACGCCTTCCTCGTCGTCAACGAGAACTACAACGCGGGCTGGCGCGCCGAGCTCGACGGCAAGGCGCTGCGACCGGTCCGGATCGACGGCTGGAAGCAGGCCTGGGAGCTGCCCGCCGGCACGGCGGGGACCGTGCGCATGGAGTACCTGCCCGACCGGCCCTACTGGCTCGCGCTCGCCGTGGGGCTGGCCGGGATCGCCCTGCTCACGCTGCTCGCCCTGGCACTGCGCGGACCGCGCCCCGAACACGTCATGGCGACCGCCGCCGCCGCCGACTCGCGGTTGTCGCGCTGGCGGGTGCCGTACGTGATCGTGCTGGGGCTGGCGTTCGGCGGCTGGGTGGCGGACTGGCCCGGCATGCTCGCGGTCCTGGCCGCCGTCGTGGCGGTGCTGCTGCTACGCGTACGGCGGGCGGTGGCCGTGCACTGGGTGGCCGGTTGGCTGTTCGGCGGGGCCACGGCGGCGCTGGCGGCGGCCATGGCGCTGCGCGACTACGGGATGGACGTCGGGCTGCTGATGGACCAGGTGCCGCAGCTCATCGCCTGCGCGGCCATGGGCGTGCTCTTCGGGCAGCTGGTCACGGAGCCGGAACCACCGGCTGCCGATCCGGAGCCGGCGGCGGTGGAGGAGCAGGAGCTGGCCGGCGCCCGGCCAGCCTGAGCGCGCTCTCCTCGATCAGGTGGTAGCTGGTGGCGCTGATCAGCAGCGAGGCGATGAAGGTCAGGATCGCGACCTTGACGAAGTCACCGGTGAACGGCTGGTCGCCGGTGATCTTGTAGTACAGGGTGATCACCGGGGCGTGCCACAGGAAGAAGCTGTAGGAGATGCGCCCCAGGTACGCCGTGACCGGGTTGCCCAGCACGCGATGCCTCAATGAGTCGTGCCTGGAGGCGAGCGCGAACGGCGCGACCACCAGGACGGCCACCGACGTCTCCAGGATCATCCGCCACAGCGACTGCGACAGCGTGGGCAGGGTGAGCGTGCGCGGCCCGGCCAGCTCGGTGCTCAGCACCGCGTACAGCAGCAGCGCCAGCACCAGCAGCTGGGGCGCGAGCGCGTCCACGACCTGGCTCTGCTTGATCCACACCGACAGGACGGCCATGGCCATCCCGGCGGCGAAGTAGATCAGGTGATGCGGCAGCCAGAGCGCCAGCTGCGGCTGGTCGAAGACGTGCGAGACGACCACACTGGCCAGCGAGACCACTGGCAGCACGGCGATGCCCGCGAGCAGCCTGACCGGCCGGTTACCGCCGCGCGCCCAGGCGTGCAGGGCCCAGGCGAGCACCGGCAGCACCAGGTAGAACGCCATCTCGATCGGCATCGTCCACATCTGGTAGAGGCCGTCGGGGGCGCGGTTCTGCTCGGTGTAGTTCTGCAGCAGGAACAGCCACTTCAGCCAGCCGGTCCAGTCGAGCGAGCTCCACGCCCACAGGGCCAGCGCCGTGACCAGCCAGTAGGCGGGCATGACGCGGACCACGCGGCGCCACAGGTAGCGTCCCGGCCGGGGGCGGGGCGTGTCCTCTATGACCGCGCGGGCCCACGGGCGGTAGAGCAGCAGGCCCGACAGCAGGAAGAAGATCGGCACGGCGATGCCCAGCCGGGTGGTCATCCAGGCGAACATGCCCTCGCGGTACATGATCCCGGTGTTGCCACCGACGTGCAGCACCCAGACGCCGAGCGCGGCCAGGGCGCGGATGCCGTCGAGCGCGGCGTCCCTGCCCGCCGGTGGGTCCGTCACGGGCGCCAGCGGGTCCTTCACGGGCGCTTCCGGCGGACTCACGGGCGCTTGGGAAGGGCTTGTGGGCGTTTGAGATGCACTCATGGGCGCTTCCTGAGCACGAGGACCAGATTCCACGTGGCGAACTCCCTGACGATCGGCACCTTCAGCATCGGCCGCCACCACCAGGGCAGGTAGCGGGGCAGCACGTCGACCAGGTCGGCGTCCGTACGGGTCCGCGCCCAGCGCAGCCCGTCGGCCACCGAGACCGGATAGAGGCTCTGGCCGTAACGATTTTTAGGCGGCTTCCCGTTTTTTTCCTCATATTTCCGGGCGGCCCGGTCGCCCCCCAGATAGTGCCAGGGCGAGGTCTCGTGGCCGCCCCAGGGGGAGAGCCAGTTCGTGTACGCGAGGAAGATCAGGCCGCCGGGCCGGGTGACCCGCGTCATCTCGGCCGCCATCCGCCATGGGTCTGGAACGTGTTCCAGGACGTTGGACGAGAAGCAGACGTCGAAGGAGGCGTCGGCGATCGGCAGGTCGAGCGCGCTGCCGAGCACACCGCCGCTGGGCGCGCCCTGTCCGGCCAGCTCGCCGGCGTCGACGTCCACGCACAGGCAGCGGGCGCCGTCGCGTCTGAAGGCGTCGGCGAAGTATCCAGGACCGCCTCCCACGTCGAGCACCGTCCTGCCGCTCAACGTGACGTAATGCCGCAGCTGCGCGGCGGTGTCGGCGGCGAGCGTGGTGTAGTAGTCGCTCGGCGTGGTCTGCTCGGACCTGAACGCGCGGAAGAGGCGGATGGATCTGGCCAGATCGGCGCGCATACTCGCGGCTCCCGGGTGCTTGACGGGCTCCCACAATAGAACGAAGCTCTGGCGGAGGCGATACCGCTGCGGGAGGGACGCGATAACATCCCGCTCGGATCGGCTTCACCGTAGAACCTGTTCCGATTCGTTATGCGGATGTAGCTGCAGCGATCTGTTATCGAATGCTACTTTCCAGTAGCGATCATGTTGCGGGTTAATCACACCCGCGATCTGATGTCCGGGGGGACAAGTAAGCCGGCCTTCGTCGTATCCCTCGACCGCCAGGAGGATCCCAGAATGCGACGCACACCTGTACTCGTTCTCGTCGCCGTCGGCGCGTTCCTGGTCGTACTGGCGGGAATGATCCGTTTCTGGGCGGCGGAACGGATCATCGCGGCTCCGGCGGCCCAATACAGCGTCACCAAGCTGCAGGCCCCGGGAGCCCAATACTTCTCCATCGCCGACGGCAAGGTGCTGACCGCGGACCTCAGCATGCTCGTCACCACCCGTGGCGACGTCAAGGAGGCCACGGACAACCGAGTCGTCTGGGACCAGTTCACCGTGGTGGACGACGTCACCAACAGCAAGCCGCAGATCAGCCTCTCGGAGCGGCGCAGCGCCTTCGACCGGCGCACCGGGGTGGCCGTCAACTGCTGCGGGGTCAGCGTCGACAAGGAGCCGGTGAAGCTGGAGGGGCAGATCTACCTGTTCCCGTTCGGCACCGAGAAGAAGACGTACAAGGTCTTCAACCAGACGGCCAAGAAGGCGTTCGACACGACCTTCGTCGGTGAGGACACCGTCAACGGGCTGCCGGTCTACAAGTTCCAGCAGGTCGTCCCGGCCACGAAGGTCGCCACGCTGACCGCCCCCGGCTCGCTCTTCGGCGTGACCCAGACCGGCGACATCCAGCTCGACCGCTGGTACGAGGGCACCGACACCTACTGGGTCGAGCCCAACAGCGGCGCCCCGGTCAAGCAGGAAGTGCGGCGCAACGAGACGCTCAAGACCCAGGACGGCGTCGAGCGCGCCAAGGCCCTGGTCGCCACCGCCTCGTTCACCCCGCAGACCATCACCGAGATGGTGCGCACGGCCACTGACGCCAAGAACCAGATCACGCTGCTGAAGACCACGATCCCGATCGTCCTGCTCGTGCTCGGCCTGCTCGCGCTGGCCGTCGCGGTCCTCCTCGGCCGCCGCCGCCGCGAAGGCGAGTAACCCTTACAGCCAGCACGGGGGCGCCCGAGACTGACTCGGGCGCCCCCTGTGCATTTGTCCGACCGACGAAAAGTTCTAGTACTAGAACACGTTGCAGTTTCTTCGCCGCCGGTCGTATTGTCGGCCCATGCGGACACGTGTCACGGACATGTTCGGAATCGAGCTCCCGATCTTCGCCTTCAGCCACTGCCGCGACGTGGTCGCCGCGGTCAGCCGGGCCGGCGGGATGGGCGTGCTCGGTGCCCTCTACTTCACCCCAGAAGAGCTCGAAATGGAGCTCAAGTGGATCGACGACCACGTCGACGGCCACCCGTACGGCGTCGACGTGGTCATGCCCGCCTCCTACGAGGGCGCCGACTTCGCGCCCGAGGAGCTGGTGGGCCGCCTGCAGACGATGGTCCCGGCGGGCCACCGGCAGTTCGTCGAGAACCTCCTGGCCGCCCACGGCGTGCCGCCCCTGTCCTCGGACGCCGACGCGGGCAAGGTGCTGCTCGGCTGGACGGACGTCACCGCCCGCCCGCAGGTGGAGACGGCGCTGCGGCACCCGATCGCCCTGCTGGCCAACGCGCTCGGCCCGCCGCCCGCGGACGTGGTCGAGCTCGCCCACTCCCATGGCGTCAAGGTCGCCGCCCTCGCCTCCACCCCGCGCCACGCGCTCAAGCAGGTGGAGGTGGGCGTGGACGTGGTGGTGGCGCAGGGCACGGAGGCCGGCGGGCACACCGGCGAGATCTCCACCATGGTCCTGATCCCTCAGGTGGTGGACGCGGTGGACGTGCCGGTCCTGGCGGCGGGCGGCATCGGCAACGGCCGTCAGATGGCCGCCGGCATGGCCCTGGGCGCCGAGGGCGTCTGGACCGGCTCGCTCTGGCTCACGGTCGAGGAGGCCGACACGCCTGAGATGGCCAAGAAGCGCATCCTGGAGGCCACCTCCCGCGACACGGTCCGCTCCCGCAGCTGGACGGGCAAGCCGGCCCGCCTGCTCAAGAACGAGTGGACGGACGCCTGGGAGTCGCAGGAGTCACCGGGGACGCTGCCGATGCCGCTGCAGTTCATGCTGGTATCGGACGCGCTGCGCCGCATCGGCCGCTCGGACGCCGCCGAACTGGCCACCTTCCCGGCCGGCCAGATCATCGGCATCACCAACCAGGTCCGCTCCACGCGTGACGTCATGTACTCGATGATGGAGGAGTACGCGGAGGCCATGGAACGCCTGGGCCGCATCACCGGCGACTGATCTGTCGTCAGACGGGGACGACGGTCACCAGGCTTTCGAGCCCCACGAAGTCATCTGTGTTGCGGGTGTAGAGCGGCAGTCCCCGGCTCGACGCGATAGCGGCGATCATCAGGTCCATGCGCCGTGGCCGGGGATCGCGCTTCGCGTTGATCGTCAATGCGACGAGAGTGCCGTAGCGGGCTGCCGCGTCCGCGTCGAAGGGCAGCGGCTCGAAATCGACGATGGCGGCGCCTAGTCTTTCCATGCGGGCGGCCCGGACCGCCTCGTTCTTCGCCATCGCCACGCCCTGATGAAGCTCGGCCAGCGTGATTGACGTGATGTCGGCAAAGTCTGGCAGGTCGCCCAACGGGAGCTCATCGAGGTCGATGTAGACGCACGTATCGATCACCCCGCGAGAGTGGCGCTCATGCACGTCGCCGCTCCCAGGGGTCATCGTCGATGCGGTCCTCGCTGCCGAAGAACTCGTCAGCCTCCCTGCGCATTTCGGTGTAGTCCACGCGGGGAAGCCTTCGGTATTTGGCCATGAGTTCCGCTGTGCTCAAGCGCCGCTTGCGGGGCAGCGGCCGGAGCTCTGCCACCTCGACGCCGTTGCGGGTGATGTGGAACACCTCACCCGACTCCACTTGATCCATGACGGCGGCGGAGTTGTTGCGGAACTCCCGTTGGGTGATGACCTTCATGAGACCTAGTGTAGCTCCGTGTAGCTCGCGGGGCTACGTGCTCAGTGGCCCTTGTAGACCGCGGCCCGCTTCTCCTTGAAGGCCCGGGCGCCCTCGCGGGCGTCCTGGGAGCCGATCACCGGCCAGCCGATCTCGTCCGAGACCTTCAGGGCCTCCGGCTCCGGCATGCCCAGCGTGTCCCGGTACGTGCGCAGGATCGCCTGCACCGCGAGCGGCCCAGAGGCGGCGATGTCGTCCGCGATCTCCCGCGCCACCGCCAGCGCCTGCCCGTCCGGTACGACGCGGTTGACCAGGCCCATGGACAGGGCCTCCGCCGCGGTGATGGAGCGGCCGGTGAGCAGCAGGTCCATGGCGTGGCAGTACGGGATCTGCCGGGGAAGGCGGATCGCGCTGCCGCCCATCGGGAACAGCGCCCGCTTGGCCTCGAACAGGCCGAGTGTGGCCGACTCGGCCACCACCCGCAGGTCGGTCCCGACCAGCAGTTCGGTGCCGCCCGCCACCGCGTAGCCCTCGACCGCCGAGACGATCGGTTTGGTCGGGAGCTCCTCGCGGAGCAGGCCCTTCCAGTGGAAGTTGGGGATCTGGGCGGCGCGCGCCTGGACGTCGGCGTCCGTCGAGGGCTGCCCCATGGCCTTGAGGTCGGCGCCGGCGCAGAAGGTGCCCTCCGCGCCCGTGAGGATGGCGGCCCTGACCTCCGGCTCCGCCGACACGTACGCCCAGGCCGAGGCCAGGCCGATCAGCATGTCGGAGGAGAGCGCGTTGCGCGCCTCCGGCCGGTTCATGGTGACGATGACGATGTGCCCGTCGCGTTCGACCCGGCAGTGGGGGGTGGTGATCGGCAGGAGCTCCACGGACGCCTCCAGGTAACGAATCAAGCGCTTGTTAGGCAGCGATCCTACCCTGTGACGAGCCCGCGAGACGATGATGGCGGCACGACCTCGATCAAGCGCTTGCTACGACTCCGGCGCCGGGATACGCTGCCCAGGCAAAACGAGAACAAGTTCTTGTTTATCGGGGCCTCGGACCACCTGAAGAGGAGTTTCGATGGGCACGCTCGGTTTCTGGAGACTGGCGCAGGCGGATCCGGACTGGATCGCATGCGTGGACCCAGACGGTACGGAGCACCGCGCGGGCGACCTCCTCGCCCGGTCGAACCAGTTGGTGCACGGCCTGCGCGAGCTCGGGCTGAAGCCGGGAGACGGCGTCTGCGGCCTGGTGCCGAACGGCGTGGACGGGCTCGTCCTCTACCTGGCCGCGTTACAGGCCGGCTGGTACTACACGCCGATCAACTGGCACCTGACCGGGCCCGAGATCGCCTACATCGTGGCCGACAGCGAGGCCCAGGCGTTCTTCGTGCATCCCAGGTACGCCGCCGAAGGAGCAAGGGGCGCCGAGGCCATCGCGCCTGAGCGACGCTTCGCCGTAGATGATGGCGATATTCCGGGGTTCCGGCGGATCAGTGAGCTGACCGACGGGCAGCCGGACACCGCGCCCCCCGACCGTACGGCCGGGCTGACCATGCACTACACCTCGGGCACGACCGGCAAGCCCAAGGGCGTCCGGCGGCCACTGAACGGGCTCGACCCCGACGACGCCGCCGAGATGCTGTCGTTCCTGCCGGGCCTGTTCGGCATCACCCGGGGCCGGCCGAACGCGCACCTGATCACCTCGCCGAACTACCACACCGCCGTCACCCAGTTCGGCGGCACGGCCCTGCACATGGGCCACACGCTCGTCTACATGGACAAATGGGACGCCGAGGAGATGCTTCGGCTCTGCGAGAAGTACCAGGTCACGAACTCGCACATGGTGCCTACCCACTTCAAGCGCCTCCTGGCGCTGCCCGAGGAGACCCGCCACAAGTACGACCTGTCCTCGCTCAAGTGGATGATCCACGCGGCGGCCCCCTGTCCGGTGCCGGTGAAGTGGGCGATGTTCGAGTGGTGGGGCGACTGCGTCTACGAGTACTACGCGGCCACCGAGGGCGGCGGCACCCTGGCCACGCCGGAGGGCTGGAAGGCGCATCCGGGCACGGTCGGCTCGGCCTGGCCGATCAGCGAGCTGCTCATCGTGGACGACGCGGGCGAACCCCAGCCGACCGGAACCCCCGGAACCATCTACATGAAGATGCTCGGCGCCCGGTTCGAGTACAAGGGCGACCCCGCCAAGACCGCCGAGAACCAGCTCAAGGACTACTTCACCGTCGGCGACATCGGCTACCTCGACGAGGACGGCTTCCTCTACCTGTGCGACCGCAAGGCCGACATGATCATCTCGGGCGGGGCGAACATCTACCCCGCCGAGATCGAGAACGAGATCATGATCCACCCCAAGGTCGCGGACGTGGCGGTGTTCGGCATCCCGGACGAGGAGTGGGGCGAGCAGATCAAGGCCATCGTCGAGCCCGCGCCGGGCTCGGCGCCGGGGCCCGAGCTCGCGGCCGAGATCCTCGCCTCGCTGGAAGGCCGCCTGGCCCGGATGAAGTGGCCCAGGTCGATCGACTTCATCGAAGAGATGCCCCGCGAGCCCAACGGCAAGCTGCTCAAACGCAAACTCCGCGCACCTTACTGGGAGGGACACGACCGTGCCATCTGAACCGCTGGTGGCGGAGCACGTACTGGAGTTCCCCGGCGGATATGAACGCACGACCGGGCCGGTGATCGGACGCTTCCTGACCGAGCTGCGCGGCGGCCGGATCGTCGGCGTGCGGACCGCCGAGGGCAAGGTGCTGGTGCCGCCGCTGGAGTACGACCCCGCCAGCGGCGAGGCCGTCACGGAGGAGTTCGTCGAGGTCGGGCCGGCGGGGACGGTGACCGCCTGGGCATGGGTGGCCGAGCCGCGTGACAGCCACCCGCTCGACCGGCCGTTCGCCTGGGCGACGATCAAACTCGACGGCGCCGACACCGCTCTGGTGCACGCCGTCGACGCGGGCAACGCCAAGGCGCTGCGGATCGGCAGCCGGGTCTGGCCCGTCTGGCGGAGCGAGCGTACCGGTCACATCACCGACATCTCCTACTTCGCACCGGAGGTCACGAAGATCGTGTCCCCCGTGCGGGCCGAGTACCGGCTGCAGGCGGGCGGCTCGCTGCTGACCTTCCTGGAAGGCGTCGAGCGGGGCGTGTTCGTGGGCGGCCGGTGTCCGGCCTGCGACAAGGTGTACGTCCCCTACCGTGCGTCCTGCCCCCAATGCGGTGGTCCGATCGCCGACCAGCTGGAGTTGCCCGACACCGGCACGATCACCACGTACGCCATCAACAACCTGCCCGACCCGCGCGCCCCCGAAGTGCCCTTCGTCTCCGCCTACATCCTGCTCGACGGGGCGGACATCCCCATGATCGCCCTCGTCGGCGGTGTCCCCGCGCACGAGGTGCGGCAGGGCATGCGGGTCAGGGCCGAATGGGTGCCCGAGGGTGAGCGGACCAAGTCCATGCGCAACGTCCGATGGTTCACCCCCACCGGCGAGCCGGATGTGGAGCTCTGATGCGTGAGGTAGCCGTCGTCGCGTTCGCCCAGACCCGCCACACCGACCATGACGGCGGCCTGAGCGAGCCCGAGCTGATCCTGCCCGTCATCAACGAGGTCAAGGAGTCGACCGGGCTGAAGCGGTTCGGCTTCACCTGCTCCGGCAGCTGCGACTACCTCGCGGGCGCGCCGTTCTCGTTCGTCTCCGCGCTCGACGCGCTCGGCGCGTGGCCGCCGATCTCCGAGAGCCACGTGGAGATGGACGCGGCCTGGGCGCTGTACGAGGCGTGGGTACGCCTGCAGCACGGCGACATCGACTCCGCCCTCGTGTACGGCTTCGGCAAGTCGTCACTCGGCGACCTGCGCGAGATCATGACGCTCCAGCTGGACCCCTACTATCTGGCGCCGCTCGGCCTCGACCAGCTCTCCTTCGCCGCCCTCCAGGCCAGCGCGGCCGGCGCCGAACGCAAGGAGCTCGACGAGATCGTCCGGCGCAGCCGGGCCGACGGCCGGAGCAACCCGTACGCGCTCGACCTGCCCGAGGACATGGGCGAGGAGTACGCGGTCGAGCCGATCAGGAAGTCGGACGTCGCCCCCATCACGGACGGCGCGGCGGCCATCGTCCTGGCGGCCGGCGACCTGGCCAGGGAGCTGTGCGCCAGACCCGCGTACATCAAGGGCATCGCGCACCGCATCGAGCCGCACTATCTGGGCACCCGCGACCTGGCCAGCTCGGTCTCCGCGGCCGACGCCGCACGGGCCGCGGGGGTCGGCAAGGGTCCCGTCGATGTGGCGGAGCTGCACACGCAGTTCGCCCACGAGGAGCCGATCCTGCGCCGGGCGCTGGAGCTGCCCGACGGCACGGTGATCAACCCGTCCGGCGGCCCGCTCGCCGCCAATCCGGTCATGGCCACCGGCCTCATCCGCATCGGCGAGGCGGCCCGGCGCATCCACGACGGCACGGCCGCCCGCACGGTCGGCCACGCCGCCGGCGGCCCCTGCCTGCAGCACAACCTTGTGACCGTCCTGGAGGCATGAAAATGGGCAACAGGTGTGCCGTGATCGGCGTCGGTCAGACGCACTACACGACCAAGCGCAGGGACGTGTCGATCGCCGGGCTGGTCCGCGAGGCGGCCGTCCGGGCCCTGGAGGACGCCGGGCTGACGTTCAAGGACATCGACGCGGTCGTCGTCGGCAAGGCGCCCGACCTGTTCGAGGGCGTGATGATGCCCGAGGCGTACCTGGCCGACGCGCTCGGCGCGGCCGGGAAGCCGATGATGCGCGTGCACACCGCGGGCAGCGTCGGCGGCTCCACGGCGCTGGTCGGCGCGAGCCTCATCCAGGGCGGGGTGCACGACCGGGTGCTGGTCGTGGCCTTCGAGAAGCAGTCGGAGTCCAACGCCACCTGGGCCCTGTCCACCCACCTGCCGTTCAGCGCGTCGCTGGTGGTCGGGGCCGGCGGCTACTTCGCGCCGCACATCAGGGAGTACATCCGCCGGACCGGCGCGCCCGAGCACATCGGCCACCTGGTGGCGGTCAAGGACCGGCTGAACGCCCTCAAGAACCCCTACGCCCACCTGAAGATCCCCGGCATCGACCTGAAGATGGTCGAGTCGACGCCCATGCTGTGGGAGCCGATCCGCTACCTGGACACCTGCCCGTCCAGCGACGGCGCCTGCGCCATGGTCCTGTCGTCGGAGTCGGCGGTCACCGGCACGCCCGCGTGGCTGCACGGCACCGCCATGCGCTCCGAGCCGATCTTCCGCGCCGACCGCGACACGGTCAGCCCGCAGGCGGGCAAGGACTGCGCGGCCGACGTCTACCGGCAGGCGGGCGTCACCGACCCGCGCCGCCAGATCGACGTGGCCGAGGTGTACGTCCCCTTCTCCTGGTACGAGCCGATGTGGCTGGAGAACCTGGGGTTCGCGCCCGACGGCGAGGGCTGGAAGCTCACCGAATCGGGCGCCACCGCCCTCGACGGCGACACCCCGTGGAACGCCTCCGGCGGCGTGCTGTCGAGCAATCCGATCGGGGCGTCGGGGCTGATCAGGTTCGCCGAGGCCGCGCTCCAGGTACGCGGGACGGCGGGGGAGCACCAGGTGGACGGCGCCCGGCTGGCGCTCGGCCACGCGTACGGCGGGGGAGCCCAGTTCTTCGCGATGTGGATCGTCGGACGGGAGAAGCCCTGATGGAGTTCAACCACGCCGACCTGTTCGAAGGGATCGTGGACGCGGTCGGCGACCGGATGGCCGTCGTCTGCGACGACGAGCGCCGCACCTTCGCCGAGCTGGACGCCGAGGCGAACCGCATCGCCCACTACCTCCAGGACCTCGGGATCAAGCCCGGCCAGCACGTCGGGCTGCACCTGTACAACAGCATCGAATACGTCGCCGGGATGCTCGCCGCGCTGAAGATCCGGGCGGTGCCGATCAACGTCAACTACCGCTACGTCGAGGCCGAGCTGCTCTACCTCTACCGCGACTCCGACATCCGGGCGCTGATCTACGACGTGGAGTTCGAGCCGCGGGTGTCGGCGGTCATGGGGGAGGCGCCCCTGCTGGAGCACCTGATCTCGGTAGGCGGCCAGTCGTCCGTCGCGACCGCCGTGCCGTACACCGAGGTGCTGGAACGCGGCGCGCCCACGCGCGGCTTCGAGCCGCGATCCACGCAGGACGTCTACATCATCTACACCGGCGGTACGACCGGCATGCCCAAGGGCGCGATGTGGCACGTCGAGGATCTGTTCGTGGCCTTCGGCGGCGGCAACCCCTACGGCGATCCGCTCCCGACGCCGCAGGCGGTGATCGACCAGGCGGCGGCCGCGAACCCGCCCATGGTGATGATGGCCGCCGCGCCGCTGATGCACGGCGCCGCGCAGATGGGCACGTTCGTCAGCTGGTGGATGGGCTCGACCGTGGTCTACGTGCGCAAGTTCAGCGCCGACGCGGTGTTACGGGCGCTCGCCCGTGAAAAGGTGGCCACGCTGAGCATCACCGGCGACGCCATGGCCAGGCCACTGGCGGAGGCGTTGGAGAGCGGCGACTACGACATGTCCTCACTCATCGCGCTCAGCTCGACCGGGGCCATCCTCACCGGATCCGTCCGCGACCGGCTGCAGGCGGCTCTGCCCCACGTCATGATCCTCGACAGCTTCGGCTCCACGGAGTCCGGCTACACCGCCTCCGGGGTGGCGGGCTCCTCACCCGAGGCGGGCCTGCGCTACCAGCCGAACGCCACGTCCGGCCTCGCCGTGCTCGACGAGAAGCTGCGGCCCGTCGAGCCGGGCTCGGGCGAGCTGGGCACGGTGGCCAAGTCGGGGCCGATCTCGTTCGGCTACTACAACGACGCGGAGAAGACCGCCCGTACGGTCGTCACCGACGCCGAGGGCACCCGATGGCTGCTGACCGGCGACCTGGCCAGCGTCGACGCCGACGGCACCGTGAAAATCTTCGGGCGCGGCTCCCAGTGCATCAACACCGGCGGGGAGAAGGTCTTCCCCGAAGAGGTGGAAGCGGTGCTCAAGGGGCATGACGCCGTCTTCGACGCGGTGGTGACCGGGATACCGGACGAGCGGTGGGGCAACCGGGTGGCGGCCGTGGTCGAGGCGCGCGACGGGGTCGAGGTGACGGCGGACGAACTGGACGCGCACTGCAGGCAGCGGTTGTCGGGGTACAAGGTGCCTCGTACGTACGTGTTCGTGGACGAGATGGTCCGGTCACCGGCGGGCAAGGCCGACTATCGGTGGGCCCGGCGGCAAGCGGAGTCGGGCGGCTCGTAAGCCGGGGGTTCAGCGGCTCGCGCCTCCTCGTGGTGGCCCAGCTCGGTCCGGCAGAAGTCGAGCCGGGCCTGGGCCACGGCGCGGAGCAGTTCGTCCTCGATCACCCTGGTGCCTCGGTGCAGCACGACGCTGGCCTCCAGCATCCGCCCCACCTCGATCAGGGCCTCTCCGAGCATGAGCATCCCGTTGGCCAGATGGCCCATGAGGACCGGATCGCCGGACGGGAAGCGCTCCAGCGTCGCCACCGCCTCACCCAGCGGCCGCACCGCGTCGGCATGCCTGCCCTGGCGCATGAGCGCGGCGGCTTCGGCCTGGGACCAGGCGATGGCCTCCAGCGCGTCGTGCGGCCGGTGGAGCGCGGCCAGCGTCGCGCCCAGGACCGCGTACGTCATGGCCGCGCCGACCGGCTCGTCCAGCTCGTCGCAGAGATCGGCGGCCCGCTCGACCTGCGCCAGAGCCTCCACAGTCCGTTGCCGCCCGAGCAGCGACCTCGCGTGGACGCACAGGCAGCGCACCAGCGTGCCGCGTTCCACCTCCCCATCCGGGTCGCCCAGCAGCGGCCGGAGCGCTGCCTCGACCTGGTCGCCGAGTCGCGCGGACGGCTCGGCCGCCGCCTCCTCCAGCAATCCGTCGAGCCGGGCCGTGAGCAGCGACAGCAGCGCCGACCGTACGGCGGGCCGCTCGCTCGACCGCCGCAGGACGTCCAGCATCCGCAGGAGGTGCCCGGCCGATCTGGCCGGATGGTCGTGTACGGCCAGCACGAGCGCGTCCAGACCCTCGGTCTCGGCCAGGAACCGCTCGGCCACGACCTCCGGCCCGAGAGGCGCCAGTCTCCCCTGCGGACCAGACCGGCCTGGGAAGAGCCGGGCCAGCCAGTCGCCCAAGGCCAGACTGCGGTCGTACGTCTGGGATCCCGACACTGTCGGCAGCAGTTCCCGCAGCTCTTGGCGGGTGGGCGTGGTGAGCGTGACCAGGGCCACCGCCTGCCGGGCCGTCACGGCGTCCACCGGCTCGTGCCCGTCGGGCCATACCGTCATCCACTGTTGCTGCTCGTACATCAGAAACCGGCTCAGCAACTCCCCGCCCTCGACGTCGTCCCCGCGCAGCCGCATCAGGGCGGCCAGGTGGACGCGCAGCGGATCGCCGTACCCCGGATCGTCGAGAGCGGGCAGGACGGCCCGGGGCGACGCGAACGCCCGCATGGCCGCCGCCGCGTGCCCGATCCGCTCGGCGGGCGTCAGCGGACGGTCGTCAAGCCGGACGGTGACGCTGTTCAGCCCCTTCGGCAGGACGTCGAGGTCGGGCAAGCCGCGGGTGAGCAGCAGGATCCTGATCCGGTGGCGGAGCCGCCGACCTGTCAGGTGCCCGATGAGTTCGCCGATCGCCCCCGGTTCCGGGTGGTCGACGGCGAGGAGGGTGGGGCGGAAGACGTCGAGGCGGGTGGCGCAAGGGTAAGGGGTGGTGAGGAAACCGGCGTCCCAGCCGGCCTCGGCCAGCTCCGTGCACAGCTCGCCCGCCAGCCGGGTCTTACCCGTGCCGCCCCGGCCCGTCAGCACCGCGATCGACAGCGGCGCCGGGTCGTCGGCCCAGGCGCGCAGCGTCGTCAGCTCCTCGCGGCGCCCCAGAAAGGGCACGACGGCGTGCTCCGGCACCAGCAGCGGCCAGTCAGGGCAGCCGGGCGGCAGCGGTTCGCGGGCGCGCCGCAGGAGGCTCGGCAGAGAGTGGACCTCGACGACGCGCTCGACCCCGAGGCGGTGCGGTGGCCTGTCCATGGGGCCCGCCTAGTCGCTACGTCCCGATGTGTCGTCCCCCGACGAGGGTGCCACCACTATCCCATCCGGGCTCGCCCCCGGGCAGGAAATTGCCCCGCTTACTATGCTTACCCACCCGTGACCAGGACGGGCAGCTGCTACGCCTTCTCGCCCGTGAGGAGGGCGGCCAGGCCGAGGTAGACGAGGCCGCTGCCGATGTCGAGGCGGCGCCGCGCCCGCGTGGAGCGGCGGACCCGCCCGGCCAGGGCCGAGGAGAGCAGCGCGTACGTGCCGTCGGTGGTCATCCCGAGCCCCATCCAGAGCAGCCCGAGCACCAGGATCTGCGGCGCGACCGGCCCCGCCGCCGGATCCGTGAACTGCGGCAGGAAAGCCAGGAAGAAGATGGCGGTCTTGGGGTTGAGCACGTTGACCACGAAGCCCTCCCAGAACATCCGCCGCTTGGAGTGTGTCTCCACCTCAACTGTTTCCTCGGCCGAGGCGGAGGTCCTGTTCATCAGCTTGCGCACCCCGAGCCAGACGAGGTAGGCGACGCCCGCGTACTTGATCACGGTGAACGCCGTGGCGGAGGCGGCCACCAGCGCGCTGATGCCCAGGGCCGCGGCGACCACGTGCACCACCGAGCCCGCGTGCACGCCGAGCACCGAGACCAGGCCCGCCGACCTGCCTTGCGCGACGCTTCTGGTGACGATGAACAGAACCGCGGGACCGGGCACCAGGAGGAGGGCCAGGGTGGCCGCGCAGAAGAGAGCGAGCGTCGCGAAATCCGGCATGTCGCCCATGGTAGGCGTGCGCCCCTCATCGCGGTCAACGGGATTCCGCGCCGTCACGGCGTCACGACGGATGGCAGGCGCCCTAGCTGCGGCCATCGCATTTCCGCGCGATGGGTCAGACGCTCTCCACCAGGGCCGACAGCAGCGCCTCGGTGGCCGGCGGGTGGGGCGGGTCGCCGTAGACCGCCGCGTACACGTGCCTGATGGAACCCGGAATCGGCGCCACCTCGACGTCCGGATGCCGGTGCGCGCTGAGCGCCAGCCCGGGCAGCACGGTCAGCCCCATCCCCGCCGCCACCAGCGCTTGTACGGCCACGATGTCGTCACTGGTGAAGGAGATCCGCGGCTCGAACCCCGCCTTGGCGCAGATGTCGAGCAGATGGCTACGACACCGGTCACACCCGGCGATCCACGGGTCCCCGGCGTGTTCCCCCAAATCCCCCGTGCCGCCGGAGGACACCAGGTAACTCGGGTCGTCGAGCAGGTGGATCATCTGGATCCCCGGGTCCTCCGGCGCCGTGTCGTCGTAGCGGAACATCACCGCCACATCCACCCGCCCGCTCCGCAGCAGCCGGAGCGCCTCCGGCGGCTCGGTCTCCGTGAGGTGCAGCCGCAGCCCGGGATGCGAACCCGCCAGCCGGGTCGCCGTCCTGGGGATGAAGGTACCCAGCGCCGAGGGGAACGCGGCCAGCCGGGCTCGCCCCGAGCGCAGCCCCACGTGCGCGGCGAGCTCGTCGGCGGTGGCGTCGAGGCGGCCGAGGATGTCGTCGGCCCGCGTGGTGAGCAGCTTGCCGGCCTCCGTGAGCCGGATGCCCCGTCCGACGCGCTGCACGAGCTTGGCCCCGGTCTCGGCTTCGAGACGGGCGAGGTGGTGGCTGACCGACGGCTGCGAGTAGTGCAGCTCCTTGGCGGCGGCGGTCAGCGATCCCGTACGCGCGACGGCGACGAGGACGCGGAGCCGTACGACATCCAGCATTCATCAACCATATCTATTGATGAGCCACAAAACTTCTGTTGGACCTATGGATCTCGACGTAGCACCGTAATAGGGGAGAAGGAGGTAAATATGGACACGGTGCTGATTCGGCCGGGGCTCGGCGCCCTCGTGTCGGACATCGGCGACATCACCGCCCGCCGTCTCGCCCCGAGGGAGACCGCGTTCGCGGTGGCGGACCTGCTCCGCCCACGGCTGTCCAGGCTCGACCTGCTCACGGCGGAGGAACGGGCGGGCTCGTCCGAGACGTACGTGTCCCAGCCGCTGTACGCGTGTGACGACTTCTCGATCGTGACAGTCGTATGGCGGCCGGGCCAGTACACGGTGATCCACGACCACGTGTCGTGGTGCGCGTTCGGCGTGATCAGCGGGATCGAACACGAGACGCTCTACCGGGACATGGGGGACCACCTGCTGGAGATCGGGCAGGCCGCCAACCTGCCGGGCGAGGCCAGCGGGTTCGCGCCGCCCGGCGACATCCACAAGGTGATCAATGTGAGTGACGAGGTCGGGGTGTCGGTGCACGTGTACGGGGCCGATGTGAGCAGGCTCGGCAGCAGCGTGCGCCGGGTCTACGACCTGCCCGTCAGAACGCCGGCCTAGTCACCGGCTCTCACCGATGAGTTCTCGCCTGCGGAGCGGTCAGTACCCAGGTAGGCCCATCGAGGAGAAGCCATCATGGAACCGATCACCGAACTGGACGCCAGATACAGCGCCGAGGGTGCCACCGCGACCGAGTGGGCGCGGGCGCTCGACACCCTGGAACGCGCCCAGACATTCTGGCTGGCCACTGTCCGCCCTGACGGCAGCCCGCACGTCACGACCCTGCTGGCCGTCTGGCACGACGGCATGCTCTGCTTCTGCACCGGCGCGGGCGAGCAGAAAGCCCGCAACCTGGCGTCCAACCAGCACTGCACGCTCACGACCGGCACCAACTCGCTGGAGGAGGGCCTCGACGTGGTCGTGGAAGGCATCGCGGAGCGGGTCACCGACGCGGGCCGGCTCAAGCGGCTCGCCGACGCCTACGTGGTCAAGTACGGCAGCGACTGGCGCTTCGAGGTGGGCGACGACTCCTTCCTGAACCGGGGCGGAGACCGGGTGCTGGTGTTCGCCGTGTCCCCGGCCAAGGCGTTCGGCTTCCGCAAGGGCGACTTCAGCCAAACCCGCTGGCGTTTCCAGCACGGCTAGCCTTCCGCAAGGGCGCTTCCGGCGCGGCACGGCGTCCGCGAGGGCGACCGCGTCGGCGGTCCCGGCGCGGCTAGGCTGAGCCGTATGCCGGCAGAGCGCCCCAAGCGGGCGGACGCGCGCCGCAACCACGACGCGGTTCTGGCAGCGGCCAGGAAGCTGTTCGCCGAGCGTGGCGTGGACGCGCCGCTCGACGACGTCGCCCGCCAGGCCGGGGTCGGCAACGCGACGATGTACCGGCACTTCCCCACCCGCCAGGACCTGATCATCGCCGTCTACGCCGACGAGGTGACCGAGCTGTGCGAGAGCGGCGACGCCCTCCTGGCGGCCGGTTCACCGGGCGACGCGCTGCACGAGTGGCTGGGCGCCTTCGTCGCGCACGTCGCCGGCAAGCGCGACCTGGCGCTGGCCCTCCCGCGCGACGGCTCGGCGCTGTTCGGCGAGTGGCACGAGAAGATGCTGGCCACCGCCTCTGCCCTGCTCACCAGGGCCCAGGAGGCGGGCGAGGTCCGGCCCGATCTGACCGTCCGCGAGCTGATGACCCTCGCCAACGCGATAGCGCTGACCGGCTCGGACCAGTCCGCACGGCTGCTCGACCTGCTCAGGTACGGGACGGCCGGCAGGCACTGACTCGCCCAAAACAGCCGCTGACTCGCCCAAAACAGCCGCTGACTCGCCCAAAACAGCCGCTGACTCGCCCAAAAGCCGTACCGACGCGGCCAAAGTAGGAAAAAATGTACAAGCGTTGAGATCTGTGGGCTAGTCCTTTACTCTCAGCCAGAGGCGCGCGTCAGCCGCTGGAAACGGGAGGCACGGCAATGCTGAAAGTGATCGGCGCGGGGTTCCCGCGTACCGGAACCAGCTCGATGAAGGCCGCGCTGGAGCGGCTCGGGTTCGGCCCCTGCTACCACATGTTCGAGATCCTGACCAACCCCGAGCACGCCGACCGGTGGGTGAAGGTCACCTCCGGCGAGCCGGTGGACTGGGACCAGGTGTTCGACGGCTACCAGTCGGCCCAGGACTGGCCGGCCAGCGGGTTCTGGCGCGAGCAGGCGGCGGCCTACCCCGACGCCAAGGTCATCCTGACCGTCCGCGATCCCGCTCGCTGGTACGTCAGCATCCAGAATCTCTTCTCCATGGGCCCCGGCCGGACCATGTCCATGGACCCGTCGACGCTGCCACCCGCCGCGGCGAAGATCTTCGAGGGGATGCAGAAGATGCAGCCCGTCATGAGCGCGATCGGGGAGGACGCCTTCGGCCAGGGCTGGACTCCCATGGGCGGCATGCCCGAGGAGAAGGTCGCCATCGAGGCGTTCGAGCGCCACAAGGCCACCGTCGAGGCGAGCCTGCCCGCGAGCCGGCTCCTGGTGTTCGACGTGCGCCAGGGGTGGGAGCCGTTGTGCGAGTTCCTGGACGTCGAGGTTCCCGATGAGCCGTTCCCGCACCTCAACGACTCCGAGTCGCTGCAGCGCAGGATGGGCGAGCTGATGGAGGGGAAGTTCCCTTCGTCCATCGAGGAGGTCCGCTAGATCCGACCCCCTGCCCGGCCTCTGGTGGTGCCTGAGCCAGTTACCATCGGAGGCCAGCAGGAGGGGGTGGGCCCATGTCGACCGATGAGATCGCCGGCCAGGCGTGGGAGAACGAGAGCAAGGGCCAGCGCACGCGCCGCCGGATCCTGGAGGCCGCCCGCCGCACCTTCGGCGAGGTCGGTTACGAACGCGCCACCATCCGCGCGATCGCGGCCGAGGCGGAGGTCGACAAGTCCTCGGTCATCCAATACTTCGGCACCAAGCAGGAGCTGTTCCGCGAGTCCCTCGACTTCTGCCTCGACGTCGATTCCCTGACCACCGACGACCCGGGCCGCTCCGCTGAAAACTACCTGCGCGCCATGCTCGAGCGCTGGGCCGCCGTCCCCGACAGCCCGATGGCCGTACTCCTGCGCACCAGCATGACCAGCCAGGAAGCCGCCCAGATGCTCCGTGAACACGTGACCTCGGAGGCGATCGACCGGATCGCGGCCGGGGTCCACGGTCCCGACGCGCGCCTGCGGGCGGCGCTGGCGGGCGCGATGATGTTCGGCATCACCGTCCACCGCCACCTGGTGCGCATGCCCGACCTGGCCGAGGCCGACCTCGACGACGTCCTCCGCCTGGCCGTGCCGCTCATCCGCTCGCTGCTCGAGGACGCCGACGCCTGACTTCGGATCGCGGAACGCTGCGGCCGGGAGGTCATGTCCGGAGCCCGAGGGAAGGGTTATCCGCGTTCGACGCGAGCACCGGCCGGTCGGGGCAGGTCGGGCCGGTGCCGACGGACCCGGTCGCCCATCGGACCGTGTTCCCACAGCGGGTCGACGACGCCAAGGGGGATGCTCAGTTTCGGTAGTCCGATGATCGGATCGACCGGCATCCGATCCAGATGGGATATCAACCAGCCGGGGGCGCTGGGAGAAATCTCGTATTCGCCCCAGCCGACCACGCCGACGCATTTCCTGGTTCCGGTCCGAACGTGGGTTCCGTCGGCCCTGGTGATGGTGCGAGGGCTCGGTACCCGGCTGTCCACCACATCGATGCCCTCGATGTGCCGCCATGCCAGGCGCACGCGTGATCCGTACGCGTCTTCCATCTCCACGCCTTGAGCTGAGAAGCGTATGACCGTGTCAGCGGCCATCTGCCGGTATTTGGCCAGCCGCACGCCAATGGCGATCACTGCCATCACCGCGGCCAAGAACACCAGGCCGATTTGGGGCCCTGGGACGGACCTGGCCAGCACGGATATCGGAATCAACATGACAAAAGGGCTGAGCGAGCGGGCAATGGTCGAGAGAGAGAATTCGCGCATCATGCGAAACTCATCCATCACCCAAAACTGCGCCTTGGTGACATATGTGTCAATACGCCTGGTGCTCGGGTGATCCAGTCAGAGGCGTAGCTCCTGGTCCGGGCGGGCGGTGAAGTGCACGCCGGCGAACTGGCCGCGCCAGGCGGTGACCTCGGCGGCGACGTTCTCCCCGTCCAGGGCACGGGCGATGAAGGAGGCCAGCGCGGGCATGTCGGTCTCGCCCATGCCCAGCCGGACGATCTCCGGGGTGCCGAGGCGCAACCCGTTGGCGTCCCCGGCGATGGGCGCGGCGGGCAGGCCGATGCCGCAGGCGAGCAGGTTGCCGGCGCGCAGCCGGCGGGCGGCGTGCTGCCCGCCTCCGTACGGGTGCGCGAGCACGGCGAACTGGTGCGAGCCGGTGGCGCCCCGGTCGGCGGCGAACACCGGCACGTCCAACGCCCGCAGTTCGGCGGCCAGCCGGGTGGCTACCGCGACCATGGCCCGGGCGTACGCCGTCCCGGTGACCTTCCAGTCGAGCATCGTGACGGCGAGTGCGGCGACCCTGCCGGCGTCGAAGTTCGCGGTCAGGCCGGGATAGGCGATGGCGTCGAGACGCTGTGCCAGCTCGGCGTCGTTGGTGACGATCAGGCCGCCGGGCGGCCCACCGAGGCTCTTGTACGTGCTCATCGTGATCAGATGCGCACCCTCGTCGAGCGGGTTCGGCCACACGCGTCCGGCGAGCATGCCGCACATGTGGGCGGCGTCGCAGAGCACCCGCGCCCCCACCGAGTCCGCGATCTCGCGGACGGCGGCGATCGGGTGGGGGAACAGGTTGAGGCTTCCGCCGATGGTGATCAACGGGGGACGGAGCCGTTCGGCCAGCTCCCCCAGGGCCGGGATGTCCACGGTGTAGCCGTCCTCGGCGACCGGCGCGGGGATCGTGGTGAGCCCGTACCGGCCCGCGGCCCCTTCGGCGTGGTGGGTTACATGGCCGCCGATGCTCGCGGGCGGGGCGATGATCGTGTCGCCGGGGCGGCAGGTGGCCATGAACGCGTAGAGGTTGGCCAGGGCACCGGACCCGACCCGCACCTCGGCGAAGCCCGCGCCGAAGACCTGAGCCGCCAGCTCCGCGGCGATGATCTCGATCCGCTCGATGGCCTCCAGGCCCGTCTCGTACTTCTCGCCCGCGTACCCGAGCGAGGCGCGAGTGCCGAGCCCGGCCGACATCAGCGCCTCGGCTTGGGGGTTCATGACATTCGTGGCGGGATTGAGGTTGACGCACTCGGCGTTGTGGATCCGGTCGTTCCACCGCACCAGCCGGTCGATCTCGCTGAGCGTCTCGGAGGCGGGCTGACCGTCCAGGGTTTCGCATATCCCCTGAACCAGGCGCTCGGTCAGTGCCGGAACCCACGGGCGAGGACGCATCACGCCGGCACCCCCATGACCGCGCGGAGCACGCGCATCACGTTGCCGCCGAGCACCTTCCTGATGTCGCTCTCGGCGAACCCGCGTCTGACCATCACCTCGGTGATCTTCGGGAGGTCGGCGGGCCGTTCGATCTCGGCCGGGGTGAACCCGCCCTCGAAGCCCGGTACCAGCTGCCAGCCGTCGAACGCCTTCTGGAAGTAGTCCTCGATGAAGTCGGGCCCGATGCCGACGTGGTCGACGCCGGCGACCGCGACCATGTGCTCGATGTGGTCGACGACCCGCTCCGCGCTGGGGTTCTCCGAGTCGATGAACATGGGGATCGCGGCCGCCACACTGATGACACCGCCCAGCTCGGCGATGCCCTTCATCTGCTCGTCACCGAGGTTGCGGTGGATGTCGGTGATCGCCAGGCAGGCCGAGTGGGTGGCGAGGAACGGCCGGGTGGCCAGCTTCAGCACGTCCTCGACGCCACCCAGCCCGAGGTGGCTGATGTCGAAGACGACGCCCAGGCGCTCCATCTCCTGGAACGCCTCGATGCCCTGGGGCGTCAGGCGGCTGCGCGAGGTGTCGTCGAACCCGCTGCCGTCGGCCAGGAACGTGCGGCCGTAGTGTGCCATCGACACGACCCGGACGCCGACCCGCTCCATGGTCCGGATGAGGCGGGGATCCTGGCCGATCGCGTGCGCGCCCTCCAGAGCGATGATCATGGCGATCCTGCCGGTGGCGAGGGCCGCGTCCACGTCCGCCGCGGTCAGGCAGATCGCGACGTCGTCCGCGTTCTCCGCCGCCAGCTCGTGCATCCGCTCGATCAGGAGCAGCGTGCGCCGCAGGGCGCCCTCACTCTGGAACTGCTCCTCGATGCAGATCGGCAGAACCTGTACGTTCACCCCACCGGCGCGGAGCTGCGGCAGCCAGTACTCGGCGAAATGCTGCCGCCGGTAGCGCTGGTCGTAGTGGTCGACCAGGAGGATCAGGTCGTTGTGCGTGTCGACGACGGTGGCGTTCTGGTGCAGGGCGCGCGCGTCCATGCGGGAGACCTCCTCGGGTGGCGGCTGGTTGCGACCGAGACTAGGAACGGCCGCGCCCCGCCCGACATATGCAGATGTCGCAGATCAATACCCGGATTTCCGACCAGCGTCCCGTCCGCGGAGCGGCGCGGCGGCGGCACAATGGCGCGACGTTATCTCAAGGAAGGCCGGGTCGAGGTGTCGAAGCGACAGTTGCCGCGATGGTCCCAGATCCGGCCCCTACTGCGGTGCAGGCCGTTCGTCGCCGACCCCGTCGCGCGCCGGCTGAGCCGCGCCCACACCATCGCCGACCTGCGGGAGCTGGCGCGCCGCCGGGTCCCGCGCGCGGTCTTCGACTACGTCGACGGCGCGGCCGAGAGCGAGATCGGCATCGGCCGGGCGCGGGACGCCTACCGCGACATCGAGTTCCACCCGCGCGTACTGCGTGACGTCAGCTCGGTGGACGCGTCGGTCGACATCCTCGGCAGGCCGAGCGCCCTGCCCCTCATCCTCGCGCCGACCGGTTTCACCCGGCTGATGCACCACGAGGGCGAGACGGCCGTGGCGCGGGCCGCGGCGGCGGCGGGCATCCCGTACGCGCTGTCGACCATGGGCACCACCTCCGTCGAGGACCTCGTGAAAGCCGTGCCCGGCGGCCGCGTCTGGTTCCAGCTCTACCTCTGGCGCGATCGCGAGGCCGGCAAGCGGCTTGTCGGGCAGGCGCTGGCGGCGGGCGTCGAAGCGCTGATCCTCACCGTGGACACGCCGGTCGGCGGCGCCAGGATGCGAGACGTGCGCAACGGGCTGACGATCCCACCCACGTTGTCGCCCCGCACGCTCGCCGGCATGGCGCTGCACCCGGCGTGGTGGGCCAACCTGCTGACGACCGGGCCGCTGGAGTTCGCCTCGATGACGTCGTGGAACGGGACGGTCGAGGAGCTCGTGAAGCAGATGTTCGACCCTGGGGTGGGGCCGGACGACCTGGCGTGGCTGCGGGAGGAGTGGCCGGGCAGGCTGATCGTGAAAGGCGTGCAGAGCGTTGCGGACGCCGAGCTCGTGGTCGAGGCGGGCGCCGACGCCGTCGTCGTGTCCAACCACGGCGGCCGCCAGCTCGACCGGGCGCCCACCCCGCTCGAGCTCCTGCGGCCCGTCGTGGACGCCGTCGGCGACCGCGCCGAGGTGATCATCGACACGGGCATCTCGACGGGCGCCGACCTCGTGGCCGCCCGCGCCCTGGGCGCGTCGGCCGGCATGGTGGGCCGCGCCTACCTGTACGGCCTGATGGCCGGCGGCGAGCGGGGCGTACGCAGAACTCTCGACATCCTGAGCCAGGAGACCATCCGTACGCTGCGGCTCCTCGGCATGCCCCGCATGGCGGACCTGACCGGCGAGCACGCATCACTGAGAACCAAGCATCACTGAAAAAGAGGAGAACGCATGAGTGAGGTGCCGGCGCGTCCGTCGCGCCCGAATTCGGAGCACGTGGCGGCGACAGGACGCCGGGGGATGATCTCGACCTCCCATCCGGCCGCGACGCAGGCGGGGCTGGCCGCTCTCAGGGCGGGCGGCAGCGCGGTGGACGCCTACCTCGCCGCGGCGGCCGTGCAGACCGTGGTCGAGCCGACGATGACCACGCTGGCCGGCGGCCTGGTCGTCACCGTGTACGACCCCGCGACCGGCCAGAGCCGCGCGGTGGCGGGCGTCGGCGCCCCGCCGGCGGCCGAGGACGGCGATCTGGATGAGGCGGCTCGTTCGTCGGGTCGGACGGTGGTGACTCCTGGGTGGGTGCGTGGTGCGCATGCTGCTTGGCAGCGGTGGGGTCGGCTGGGGTGGGCGGAGTTGTTCGGTGATGCGTTGCGGGCGGCTCGTGAGGGTTTTGTGGTTGATCAGTTGTTGTGGGGTTGGGCGTTTGAGTACCGCACGGTGGCGGGTCGCTACGCGGCGGGGCGGGAGGTGTGGTTCCCGGGTGGGCGGATGTTCGGTGTGGGGGAGGTGCTGCGTCAGCCGGCGTTGGCGCGCACGATCGAGCAACTCGCGGAGCAGGGGCCGGGGTACTTCTATGAGGGCGAGTTCGCGCGCCGGTATGTGGAGACCGCTCGCGCCGCGGGCGGTCGGATCACGCTCGACGACATGGCCGCCTGTTCGGCCGTCGACCTCCCCCTGACCCCGCTGCCGGTGGCCGGCGGCTACGAGCTGCACACCATCGGACCGCTTCACGCGCTGATGCTGAGCCTTGCCCATCTGGCGGGGCCGGACGACCGGCTCTACCGGATGATGCGCATCGTCGAGGAATCCTGGCAGTACGGCCTGACCTCGATCCCGAGGAACCTGGACGAGGCGGCCGCCGCGGTCTCCCCGGAGGCGGCGGAGCAGCTGCTCAAGCAGGTCGTGGAGGGTCCGCCGCGCCCGTTCGACGCGATGAACATGGGCACCAACGCCATCGTCGCGGCCGACGAGTCCGGCATGATCGCGTACGGCACTCACTCCGCGAGCTCCACCGCCTTCGGCGTGGGCTTGATGGCCGAGGGCGTGATCATGCCGCGCCCCATCACCCTGTACGCCACGCCCATGGTCCCGATCCCCGCAGGCTGGGCCACCTCCCTGCTGGCGCTGCGGGACGGCCGGCCGGTCTTCGCGGCCGCCTCGCCGAGTATCTCGGCTCTGCAGAACGTCTTTC
This sequence comes from Nonomuraea sp. CA-143628, assembly GCF_050942315.1. Taxonomy (NCBI): domain Bacteria; kingdom Bacillati; phylum Actinomycetota; class Actinomycetes; order Streptosporangiales; family Streptosporangiaceae; genus Nonomuraea; species Nonomuraea sp. CA-143628. Next base: position 11,606,097 of record NZ_CP192072.1, on the reverse strand, counting down.
AGAACAGCGTGAACGTCCTTCAGCGTGGCATGAGCCCGGCTGAGTCGGTCCATCAGCCGATGTTCGGCGCGTCGCATTATCCGAGTCGGCGTCCCATGGTCGAGGCGACCGTGGGCGAGGAGGCGATCGCCGAGGTGGAGCGCAGAGGGCTTGGCGTGACCCGGGTCTCTCCGTGGGAGCCGGAGATGGGCAGCTGCCAGGCCATCGCCTTCACCGAAGACGGCGTCCTGCACGGCGTCGCCGACCCCCGCAGGCTCGGCCGCGCGGCCGGTCACTGACGTCATGCGACAGGTGCAGAGTCCGCGGGCCGGGCTTTACGACGCCTGTCGTTAGGACCGGCGCGCCGCCTGTACGAGGCTGATGAGCGTGATCAGGAGAACGCATGAGTGAGGTGCCGGCGCGTCCGTCGCGCCCGGATCCGGAGCACGTGGCGGCGACGGGACGCCGGGGGATGATCTCGACCTCCCATCCGGCCGCGACACGGGCGGGAGTGGCGGCACTGGAGGCCGGTGGCAGCGCGGTGGACGCCTACCTCGCCGCGGCGGCCGTGCAGACCGTGGTCGAGCCGACGATGACCACGCTGGCCGGCACGATGCTGATCTCCGTGTACGACCCCGCCACCGGTCAGAGCCGGTTCCTCAGCCACCTGGGCACGAAGCCGGCGGCCGAGGACGGTGATCTGGATGAGGCGGCCCGCCTGTCCGGTCGGACGGTGGTGACTCCTGGGTGGGTGCGTGGTGCGCATGCTGCTTGGGAGCGGTGGGGTCGGCTGGGGTGGGCGGAGTTGTTCGGTGATGCGTTGCGGGCGGCTCGTGAGGGTTTTGTGGTTGATCAGTTGTTGTGGGGTTGGGCGTTTGAGTACCGCACGGTGGCGGGTCGCTACGCGGCGGGGCGGGAGGTGTGGTTCCCGGGTGGGCGGATGTTCGGTGTGGGGGAGGTGCTGCGTCAGCCGGCGTTGGCGCGCACGATCGAGCAACTGGCCGAGCAGGGGCCGGACTACTTCTATGAGGGCGAGTTCGCCCGCCGGTATGTGGAGACCGCTCGCGCCGCGGGTGGCCGGATCACCCTCGACGACATGGCCGCGGCCGAACTCGTGGACACACCTCTGGCGCCGTTGCCGGTGGCCGGCGGCTACGAACTGCACACCAGCGGCCCCCTCTACGCGCTGATGCTGAGCCTTGCCCATCTGGCGGGGCCGGACGACCGGCTCTACCGGATGATGCGCATCGTCGAGGAATCCTGGCACCACGGCCTGACCTGGAACGCCAGTGGCTTTCGCCTCGCCGCGTCCGGGGAGATGGCCGACCGCGTCTCGCCCGAGGCGGCGGAGCAGCTGCTCAAGCAGGTCGTGGAGGGTCCGCCGCGCCCGTTCGACGCGATGAACATGGGCACCAACGCCATCGTCGCGGCCGACGAGTCCGGCATGATCGCGCACGGCACCCATTCGGCCACCTCTACCCCGTTCGGTGTCGGCCTGATGGTGGACGGGGTGATCGTGCCGCGCCCGATCTTCCTGTGCGCCGACCCGGTCGTGCCGATCCCTGTCGGCTGGTCCACTTCCCTGCTGGCGCTGCGCGACGGCCGTCCGGTCTTCGCGGCCGCCTCACCGAGTATCTCGGCCTTGCAGAACGTCTTCCAGAACAGCGTGAACGTCCTTCAGCGCGGGATGAGCCCGGCCGAGTCGGTCCATCAGCCGATGTTCGGCGCGTCGCATTATCCGAGCCGGCGTCCCATGATCGAGGCGACCGTGGGCGAGGAGGCGATCGCCGAGGTGGAGCGCAGAGGGCTTGGCGTGACCCGGGTCTCTCCGTGGGAGCCCGAGATGGGCAGCTGCCAGGCCATCGCCTTCAGCGAAGACGGCGTCCTGCACGGCGTCGCCGACCCCCGCAGGCTCGGCCGCGCGGCCGGCCACTAGACCAGCACACTAGCGAGAGGAACCGACTCAGTGACCACACACACCAGCCGGCCAGCGACGGACCGGGTGCGGGTCCGCCGCCGCGCCGAGCGCGCATCCTACGACCAGGACCTGGTGTGGGAGATCCTCGACGAGGCGCTGCTGTGCCGCGTCGCGTTCATCGACGACGGCGTGCCCTACGTACTTCCGACACTGCACACCCGCCAGGGCGACACGCTCTACTTCCACGGCTCGCAGCAGAACCGCATGCTCGACCGGATGCTGGGCGAGACCGTCTGCGTGGAGGCGACCGTCGTCGACTCGCTCGTGCTGGGCCGGTCGGTGTTCCAGAACTCGATGAACTACCGCTCGGTCGTCGTCCTCGGCACCGGGCACGAGATCCTCGACCGGGACGCCAAGCTGGAGGCGATGCTGGCCCTCGTGGACCGCCTCATGCCGGGCCGGGGGCCGGAGCTGCGCCCGCTCACCGAGGCGGAGCTGGGCAGCACCCGGATCATCGCCGTCCCCTTGGACGAATGCTCGGCGAAGGTGCGTACCGGGCCGCCCGTGGACAGGGAGGCCGACTACGACCTGCCGGTGTGGGCGGGCGAGCTGCCGCTGCGGATCGTCCCCGGCACACCCATCCCGGAACCGCATCTCACCCCCGGCATCGAACCGCGGGACAACCTCGTGTCATGGGGAAGCGGACGCTCCGGCGTCTGAGGAAAGGACGGCCAATGCACCACTACGGGGTCTTCGACTTCGGCCTCACCGAGGAGCAGGAGGCGCGGGCCGCCCGCCTGCACCGCGACAGCGTGATCATCGATTTGCTCTTCCAGGGCCCGTGCTCGCCCGACGTGTGGACCGAGGAGCTCGTCGCCGAGGTGGACGCGCTCGGCTCCGACGACCTGTTCACCGTGGCGTTCTTCCTCAAGGAACGGGCGATCGCCGGGCGCTTCCCCGAGTACAAGGCGCTGTTCGACGCCTCCGGCGTGACCACGGCGGCGACCGGCGGCTACGTTCTCAAGGACAAGGCGGCCGTGCTCGGCGCCGCCCACCTGCTGGCCAGGGAACTGCAGGCGTTCCCCTGGCTGCGCCGGGCCCGCAGGGCGGACGACATCCGCGCCGCCCACGAGGCCGGCGAGCAGGCTGTCTGGGGGCTCGTGCAGACGAACATGCTGAGCCCGGGGAACCTGGACCTCATCGACGCGGCGCACGCGCTCGGGGTCCTCAACACCCTCGACTGCGCCTACAACACCATGAACTACATCGGCGCCGGCTGCACCGAACGCTACGACGCGGGGCTGAGCCACTTCGGGCTGGAGTTCGTGCGGCGGTGCAACGAAGTGGGCGTCATCGTCGACACCGCGCACTCGGGCCGGCAGACCACGCTCGACGCCTGCGCCGCCTCCAGCAGGCCGGTCATCGCGACGCACACGTCCGCGGCGGCGGTGTTCGAGCACGACCGCGCGAAGAGCGACGAGGAGTTGCGCGCCATCGCCGGCACCGGCGGCGTCATCGGAGTGTACGTGGTGCCGTTCTTCCTGGCGCCGCCCGACGCGGTGAATCCCACGATCGAGCTGTTCCTCGACCACGTCGACTACCTCAGCGACCTGGTCGGGTGGGAGCACGTGGCGATCGGCACGGACTGGCCGCTGGCGTTGCCGTACCACGTGCAGGAGGCGACCTTCGCCGGCAAGCTGGGCGAGTTCGGGTTCCGGCCGGAGCACGGGATCGACAACGTGACGCGCACCCTGGACGGCTTCCGCGACTACCGCGACATGATCAACATCACCCGCGGGCTCGTCGCCAGAGGCTACGCGGACAAGTCCGTCCAGGGCATACTCGGCGAGAACTTCCTGCGCGTCTTCGAGCAGGTCAACGGCTAGGGGTCCACCTGGCCCCGCAGCATGACATGCCCGGCGTCCGTCCAGGCCTCGAACGCGGGGCCGAACGGGCTGTGGTGGCGCAGCACCGAGCCGGGGCCGATCTCGCCGTCCGCGAGCGCGACGACGAGCCTGGCACAGGTGCCGGTCCCGCACGGGCCCTGGTTGAGTATCGCGTTCCCCCAGATGACGGCCGATCGCGTCGCGCCTCCCGCCACCGGCTCGGTCAACAGGAGCATGTCCGGCGGCTGCTCGCTCCCGGCCGCCTTCCTGGACACGGCGGCGGCGATCTCCCCCAGCAGCTCGTCGCCGCGCCTGGTCAGCCGCCCCGTCGCGGACAGGTCGAGCCCGGCGTCGGCGGCGGCGACGACGGCGAAGGTGTTGCCGGCCACCGGCACGGTCCTGACCGCCAGCGGCCGGCCGTCGATCGTGACGGAGTGGGAGGCGGGCGGCCCCGGTACGGGCGGCATCCGCAGGGTCACCGACCCCGACCCGCTGTCCACCCCGTGGATCGGGCCGCTGGTGGTGTCGAACACCACGCTTGAGCTCGCGCCGGCCGACCGGGTCGCACACGCGAACATCGTGGCCTCGCCGCAGCCGCCGAGGGGCCCGTCGGCGGCGACGAACAACAGCCCGTCGTCAGCGCCCGGCCCCGGCGGGCGCGTCACCACGGCGACGATCGCGCCCGGGTCGCCGTCCATGCGTTTGAAGAACTCGGCGCGCACCCATTCGAGTGCCCCGGCGAGAGCTTGGCGGACACCGGCCATCGAATCCGCGCCGTGGGCGATGGACGACGCGTCGAAACAGGCGACCGGCTGCCCCGAGGTCGAACCGCTCGCCAGGAACGCCGGCTCAGAAGTACGTTTCACAGCGCTCATCGTGACCCCGGCCAGGCCGCCGCATCGATCGACGGGAGCCGAGAATCGGCCGCCGCGCTTGCGACGTTCTGCTGATGCCGGGCGCCGGGCCGGCCGCGTAACGTGCCGGAAATGACCAAGCAGATGGCCAAGCAGGCGGCCAGGCATCGCCTGGCACTCATCGGTGGCGGGAACATGGGCTCCGCCCTCGTCGGCGGGCTGCTCGCCGCGGGGTGGAAGCCCGCGGACATCGCCGTGGTGGAGCGGTTGCCCGGCCGGGCGGCGCAGCTCGGCGGCCTGTTCCCCGGCGTCACGGTGTCCGGGGAGATGGTCCGGGCCGACGGCGTCGTGATCGCGGTCAAACCTTACGACGTGGCCGCTGCCGCGGACCTCGTCGCCGTGGCCGGCGCGACGCGCGTGCTGTCCATCGCGGCCGGGATCTCGCTCGCCACATTGAGCGGCGGCTTCGGGGATGGCGTGGCGGTCGTGCGCGGCATGCCCAACACGGCGGCGCTCGTCGGCAAGGGCGCGGCCGCCATCGCCGCCGGTCCGTCGTCCGCCGAGGCCGATCTCGTCTGGGCCGAGGAGATCCTCGGCGCCGTGGGCACCGTGACCCGGGTGACGGAGGCGCAGCTCGACGCGGTAACCGTGCTGTCCGGCAGTGGCCCGGCGTACCTGTCGCTGGTGGCGGAGGCGCTGATCGACTCCGGCGTGCTCGCGGGGCTCCCGCGCGGGGTGAGCGAGGCCATGGTGGGCCAGGTGTTCATCGGGTTCGCGGCGCTGTTCGTGGAGAGCGGGCGCGATCCGGTGGCGCTGCGCGCGGAGGTCACCTCGCCCGGTGGGGTCACCGCGGCCGCGCTGCGCGTGCTCGAAGGGCACGGCCTGCGCTCGGCCTTCCTGGAGGCGGTGATGGCGGGCACCGAGCGCAGCCGCGAGCTGGGTCAGACAGGTGTCGAAGCACGAAGCGCATGACTTCACACCACAAAGGAAGCGTCGCCCGGAAACGCCGACATATCGTCCCGTCCTATGAACGAGTTTCTGGATCCGGCGGTGTACCAGGGCGCGGAGAACCTGCTCGCGCACCGCAGGTCGGCGCTGGTGCGTGGCGGCAAGGTGGTGCCCCGGTGGATCGACGGGGGCGCGCGCTTCTGGTACCGCGCCGACGCGCCTGAGGGCCACTGGTTCGCGCTCGTCGATCCGGCGAAGGGCACCCGTGAGCCGGCGTTCGACCACGAGCGGCTCGCCGCGGCGCTCGGGACGGCCGCGGAGGCCGCGGAGGTCGCGGTCCAGGCTCTACCGTTCGACGCCATCGAGTTGACCGGATCGGACGTCGAGTTCGCTGCCTTCGGCGCGCATTGGCGGTGCTCGCTCGACTCGTACCTGTGCGAGCGGGTCGACCGGCCCGAGCGGCCGGGCCCGCTCGACGTGCCGTCGCCCGACGGGAAGTGGGTGGTCACTCGCCGCGGGTTCGACCTCTGGCTCCGCTCGTCCGAGACGGGCGAGGAACGGCCGCTCACCACCGACGGCCGCGCTGACCGCACCTACGGTGCCCAGCCCGACAGCCTGAGCTACGGCGTGCTGATGCGCAAGCTCGGTCTGCCGTCGCTGCCGCCGCTCGTGGCGTGGTCGCCGGACTCCCGCAGGCTCGTCACCCACCGGCTCGACCAGAGCGGCGTGCCGTTGTCCCACCTGGTGGAGTCGGTGCCCGCGGGCGGCGGCCGGCCGGTGCTGCATTCCTTCCACTACGCCATGCCCGGCGAGGAGGCGGTGCCGCGCGCCGAGCTCCTCGTGTTCGACGTGTCCGGCGGTCCCGCCGTCGAGGCGAAAGCGGAGCCCCTTCTGATGTCCCTGCTCTCGCCGCTGCTGTTCAAGCAGGTGTGGTGGGCACCCGACGGCCGCGCCGTCTACTACCTCGAACAGCCACGCGACCTGAAGACCATGCGGCTCAACCGCCTCGACCCGCGCACCGGTGAGGTACGCCCGCTCGTCGAGGAGCACGGCGAGCCCCGCGTCGAGCTCGGCCAGGGGATGGGCCAGACCATCCTGCACATGCTCGCCACCGGCCGGGAGGTGCTGTGGTACTCCCAGCGCGATGGTTGGGGCCACCTCTACCTGTACGACACCGATGACGGCCGGACGGTCTGCCAGGTCACCTCGGGGGAGTGGGCGGTCCAGCGGATCCTGCGCGTCGACGAGGACGAGCGCGTCGTCTACTTCCTCGCCTCCGGCCTGGTCGAGGCCGACCCCTACCGCCGCCAGGTGTGCCGTGCCCGTCTGGACGGGACCGGCTTCGAGCGCCTGACGGACGACGACCTGGACCACGAGGTCACGCTGCCGCGGAGCGGGGCGTACTTCGTCGATTCGGCGTCGGCGAAGGCCACGCCTCCGGTGACCACCGTCCGGGCCTGGGACGGTAGCGTGCTCGTCGAGCTGGAGCGGGCCGACGTCAGCGCGCTCCTGGGGGCGGGATGGACGCCGCCCGAGCAGTTCGCGGCCAAGGCCGCCGACGGCGAGACCGAGATCTACGGTGTCCTCTACCTGCCGCGTGGGTTCGACCCGGCCAAGCGCTATCCCGTGATCGACAGTCCGTACCCCGGCCCGCACCACGGCCGCCTGCACCCGTCCTTCGAGGGCTTCCCGCACTTCGACCGTGAGGCGGAAGCCATCGCCGCGCTCGGCTTCGTGGTCGTGACCCTGGACGGGCGCGGCACGCCGGGCCGTAGCCGGGCCTTCCACGACCACTCCTACGGCCGCTACGAGACGGCGGGGTCCCTGGAGGATCACGTCGCCGCGCTGCGGCAGCTGGCCGGGTCGCGGCCATGGATGGACCTTGACCGGGTCGGCGTCTACGGCGGCTCCGGCGGCGGCTACGCGACCGTCCGCGCGATGTGCCTCTACCCCGGTTTCTACAAGGTCGGCGTGGCCGCGTGCGGCAACCACGATCAGCGCTTCTACCAGCTCGCCTGGGGAGAGACCTACGACGGCCCCTACGACGCCGAACGGTACGCCCGCTCCTCCAACGTGGAGATCGCCGACCGGCTCGAAGGCAAGCTGCTGCTGATCCACGGGGAGATGGACGACAACGTCCACCCCCATCTGACCATGCGCCTCGTCGACCGCCTGATCGCCGCCGACAAGGACTTCGACCTGCTCATCGTGCCGGGTGCCGAGCACCTGTTCGTCGGCTACGAGTCATACGTCATCCGGCGCAGATGGGACTTCCTGGTCCGCCACCTCATGGGCGTGGAACCTCCCCCCGGCTACAAGATTGCTCCGATTCCACCAGATCCTGGCATTATGAGCGGACTTGGGTGATATGCGGAATGTAAGCTGACGCGCGTGACCACTGAGTTACAGCGCCTCATCGACGGCCTGGGCCGGCGGTTGCAGCGCAACATCACGGTTGACGACTGGCGGCTGCGCCAGCTGGCCTTCTCCTCCCACGAGTTCGGCGGGGTCGACCGCCTCCGCGAGCAGTCGATTCTCAAGCGGGAGGTGCCCAGCGGCGCCGCCGACTGGACGTTCGGCGCGGGTGCGAAGACGGCCGACGGCCCGTTCCGCCCGCCCATCGCGCCGGAGATCGGCGCCACCATGCAGCGGCTGTGCGTGCCGATCCGGCAGGAGGGCGTCCTGCTGGGGTTCGTCTGGATCCTCGAAGGCGACGACCCGCTCACCGATCTGGAGACCGAGACCGTGCTCGCCGCGCTGGACACGATCGCGATCGCCATCCAGCGTGACCAGCTCGCCAATGAGCTGCACAAGAGCCGGTCCAGGGGGCTCCTGAGGGATCTCGTGGCGACCGACGACCCCCGCGCCCGCGAGCACGCCGCGGCCGAGCTCATAGACGCCGACCTGTTCGTCGCCAGCGAGCCCGTCGTCGCCGTGGTCGTCACGCTGCACCCCGGCGAGCAGGCGCTGCTCGACGGCGAGCGCAACGTCCTGGACGGGTGGCTCGAACGCATCGGCGCTCGGCTGCTGGACCGGCGGCACGTCAGCCTGATCCGCCGCGACCACGGGCTCATGCTCGTCTCGGACAAGGACCCGCTGGTCAGCGGAGCCGCCAAGCAGAGCCTGCTCAGCGAGCTCGTCGGCAGCCTCAGCCGCGACCTGACCGGCGTCGAGCCGGTCGTCGGCATCGGTGAGCCGGTCAACGACCTGCGCGACTTCTACCGCTCCTACCAGCAGGCCGCGCACGCGGCGCGGGTGACACGGCTGGGCGACGGGTTCGGGCAGGTCACCTCCTTCGACCGGCTGGGCGTGTACGGGTTGCTGTCCCGCATCCCGCCGGAGGAGTTGACCGTGTACGCCCTGCCACCCGGGCTGCGCCGGCTCCTGGAAGCAGGGGTCAAAGGAGAGCAGCTCGCCGACACGCTGGAGGCGTTCCTGGAGCACGCCGGCGACGTCCAGGCGGCGGCCGAGAAGCTCTTCATCCACCGGACGACCCTCTACTACCGGTTGCAGCGCATCGAGGAGTACACCGGGGCGCAGCTGGCCCTCGGCGAGGACCGCCTCGCGCTCCACCTCGGGCTGAAGATCGCCCGCCTGCTCGGCCTGCGCCACGACTGACGGCCGCCGAGCCCTCGGGCCGTGAATCCCGACAATCTGCTGCGTTTGTGCGCCGAGGATTGCGACTCCTGTCGTTACCGCTGGTCCACGGCCCGTACAACACTGATGCGAACGCGCTCAGCTGAGCCCTTTCGATTGGAACAGAACCATGCGCATCAGGTTCAGCGTTCTCATCGCCGCCACTCTGACGACCGGGCTGGCCGCCTGTTCGGGAGGCCAGGCCGGCGTCGGCGGCAAGCCGGTGGAGTACGCCGATCACGGCACCTTCACCTTCACCCTGCCGAGTGATCCCGGCGTCGTCGACCCGTACCGGAACATCGCCAGCCTCGGCGAGATGGGCAGCCTCGCCTACGACCCACTGATCAACGTGACCCCTGAGGGCGAGATCGTGTCCGGGCTGGCCGAGAAGTGGCAGGCCGACGAGAACACGGCCACGTTCACCCTCAGGAGCGGTGTCACCTGCTCCGACGGCACCCCGCTGACCGCGAGCCACGTGGTCAAGGCCTTCGACTACCTCAAAGACCCGAAGAACCAGTCGCCCCTGTACGGACTGCTGGTCCCGACCACCCCCTTCACCGCCACGGCCGACGACTCCGCCCGCACCGTGCGAGTGAAGATGAAGTCGCCGTTCGCGCTTCTGCTGCAGACGCTAGGCCGGGTGCCCGTCATCTGCCCCAAGGGTGTCGAGGACGCCAAGCTGCTGGAGAAGTCGTCCGCCGGCACCGGGCCCTTCGTGCTCAGTGAAATCGTCCGGGGTGATCACTACACCTTCACCCTGCGCGAGGGCTACGCATGGGGACCGGGCGGCGTGCGTAACGACGTCCCCGGCACCCCGGCGAAGATCGTCGCCAAGGTCGTGCCCAACGAGACCACCGCCGCGAACCTCGTGCTGTCCGGCGAGGTCAACATGGCCCTCGTCGCCGGCGCCGACCGCGACCGGCTCGTGGCCCGCAAGCTGGCGCACTTCGACGTCTCCGCGACGCTCGGCGAGCTGTGGTTCAACCAGCGCGACGGCCGGCCCGGCGCCGACCAGCAGGTACGACGCGCTCTCACCGCCGCGCTCGACCTCGACGAGCTGGCCCGGGTCTCCACCTCGGGGAAGGGCAAGCGGGCCAACGGCCTGGTCGCCAACGACGCCCAGCCGTGCGCCGCCGACACCGTCACCGGGATACTGCCCGCGACCGACCCCCGCCAGGCCGCCGCCCTGCTTGAGGAGGCGGGCTGGAGCGCGGGCGCGAACGGCGCCCGCGCCAAGGACGGCAAGCCGCTCAAGCTGGATCTGCACTACAGCACCAACGACGGCGAAGGCAACATCGCCGCCGCCGAGCTGGTGGCGCAGAAGTGGAAGGCCCTCGGCGCCGAGGTCAAGCTCACCGGAGACGACCTGAACGCGCTCAACCGGGCCATGTTCGAAACCGGCGACTTCGACGTGTACTGGGCGGGATTCAAGCTCAACCTGCCCCACCAGATCGTGCCTTTCGCCACCGGCGGGATGCCACCGCAGGGCCAGAACTTCGTCGGCATCAAGAACGCGGCCTACGAGAAACTGGTGGAACAGGCCGGCCGGACCGCCGGCGAGGCGGGCTGCAAGTTGTGGAACGACGCGGAGAAGGCGCTGTTCCAGTCGGCGGACGTGGTGCCGGTCTCGGAGTCGGAGGTCCCGTACTTCCTGAACAAGGCCGAGGCGCGGACCGAGGGCTGGCTCCAGCTGCCGATCCCGACCAGCATCCGGGTGCTGCGCTGATGACCAGCGTGCTGATCAGGCGGCCGCTGAGCGCCCCCTGGCTCTCGTTCGCGCTGCGGCGGTCCTGGCGGTTCCTGGTCTCGCTGTGGGTCCTCGTCACCGCGTCGTTCCTGATGATCCACCTGATCCCGGGCGACCCGGTGCGGGCGGCGCTGGGCACCACGGCGCCCGTCGAGCTGGTCGAGGCCCGCCGCCAGGCCCTGGGACTGGACGCTCCGCTGTGGCAGCAGTACGCCGGCTTCCTGCGCGGCTGCCTCACCGGCGACTTCGGCGCCTCGATGGTGAGCAACCTGCCGGTGGCCCAGGTGATCGGCGAACGCCTGCCGGAGACGGTCAAGCTGGCACTGCCGGCGTTCGTCCTGGTGCTCGTGGTCGCCGTGCCCCTGGGGGTGCTGATGTCGGTGCTGACCAGGGGTGGCCGGCGGCGGGGCGGCGAGCTGGTGTTCACCTCCGCCAGCGTGTTCGTGGCGGCCATCCCGGAGTTCCTGCTGGCGGTCGGGCTGGTCTACATGTTCGCGGTGTATCTGCCGTGGCTGCCGGTAGCCGGGCGGGAGGATCTGAGCTCGTACGTGCTGCCGGTGCTGTCGCTGGCGATCGCCCCGGCGGCGGTCATGGCGCGGATCGTCCGCGTGGAGATGCTGTCGGTCCTGGGTGAGGACTACATCCGCACCGCGCGAGCCAAGCGCCTGCCGGACCGGCTGGTGTACGCCCGCCACGCGCTGCCCAACGCCCTGACCGCGACCCTCACGCTCGCCGGCCTGATGCTGACGGCCATGGTCGCGGGCACGGTCCTCGTCGAGAACGTGTTCGCCTGGCCAGGACTGGGATCGACGATCGTCCAGTCGATCCTGCAGAAGGACTACCCGATGGTGCAGGGCGTCGTGCTGGTCTACGGCATCGGCGTGCTGCTGGTGAACCTGCTGGTCGATGTGCTGCTGGCGGTTCTCGACCCGCGTTCGACGATCAGGGAGAGCTGATGGGCGGGAAGTGGCTCGCGGCCCTGCGCACCCCCGTCGGGGCGTGCTCGGCGGTCCTCATCGTCGTGGTGGGCGCACTGGCGGTCCTGGCCCCGATCCTTTGGGGCGAGGGCGCCGACGCGACCGACACCAGTGCCATCCAGGAGGGCCCGTCAGCGTCGCACCCGCTCGGCACGGACTCGCTGGGCCGGGACATCTTCCTCCGGGTGCTGGTCGCCACCCGCTTGTCGGTCGGGCTGGCCGTGAGCGCCACCCTGATCGGGCTGTTGGCCGGCGTGATCCTGGGCATGGCGCCGTCGGTCCTGCCACGGCTGCTCGGCCGCCTGGTGGTCTCGGCGGTCGGCATCGCCGTGGCCTTCCCCGCGCTTCTGCTGGCGCTGTTCCTCGCGGTGATCTTCGGGGTCGGGATGCGGGGCGCGGTCCTGGCCATCGGGCTCGCCGGAGCGCCGTCGTTCGCCCGGCTTACGCAGACGCTCGCGGCGTCGATCGCCGGGCGGGACTTCGTGTCGGCCGCCAGAGTGGCAGGGGTCGGCCGGCTCCGGCTGATGACCCGCCATATCCTGCCGAACATCGGCGAGCCCCTCGTGGTGAACGCCACCATCGGCGCCGGCAACGCGCTGCTGGCCTTCGCCGGTCTGTCGTTCCTCGGGATCGGGGTGCAGGCCCCCGACTATGACTGGGGGCGGCTGCTCGGCGATGGGCTCGACCGCATCTACACCAATCCGGCCGCGGCCCTCGCGCCCGGCGTCGCCGTGGTGATCGTCGGGTTGGCGTTCAACCTGTTCGGCGAGACCGCCGCCGCGGTCGTCGGCATGCGTACCCGGACCCTCCGGCCCGGCCGCGAGCCGGCGAGCACCGCCGCGACCTCCTCCTCCTCCTCCTCGGGTGGCGGGTCCGTGCTGGCGGTGGAGAACCTGCGGGTGGCGTTCGGGCCCGCGACCCCGGTCCGCGGGGTGAGCTTCACGGTGGCGGCGGGCGAGGCGGTGGGCGTGGTCGGGGAGTCCGGCTCGGGCAAGAGCCTGACCGCGCTGGCCGTGTCGAAGCTGATCGAGCCGCCCGGCGTAGTGACGGCGGACCGGCTGGAGTTCATGGGCGCGCCCCTGAACACCACTCCTGACCGCGTGCTGGGGACCTCGTTGTCGGTGGTGTTCCAGAACCCGATGACCTCGTTCAATCCAACCCGGCGCGTGGGCAGGCAACTGGCCGAGGTGTCGGAGCAGCACCAGGGGCTGTCCCGCCGGGCGGCGCTGGAACGGGCTGTGGACCGCCTGCGCGCGGTGCACGTGACGGATCCGGCCCGGCGCGCCCGCCAGTACCCGCACCAGTTCTCCGGCGGGATGCTTCAGCGAGCGATGATCGGCATGGGCCTGATGGCGAACCCGCGACTGGTGGTGGCCGACGAGCCCACCACCGCGCTGGACGTCCGGGTGCAGCGCGAGGTGCTGCGGCTGCTGTCGGAGGTGCGCGAGCGCGAAGCCGCGGCCATCCTGCTGATCAGCCACGACATCACAGTGGTGGCGCAGACCTGCGACCGGGTCCTGGTCATGTACGCGGGCCGGATCGTGGAGGACCTGCCGGTCGGCGACCTCGACGGTGGCGCGCGTCATCCGTACACGCGGGCCCTGATCGCCGCCGTGCCCGGCATGGACACGGACCGCGACCAGCCGCTCGCCGTCATCCCCGGCCGGCCGCCGGAACCGGATGCGATGCCCGAAGGGTGCGCGTTCGCGGCGCGCTGCTCGTTCGCGAGCGACCGCTGCCGCGCGGTGGACCCAGAGCTCGCCCCGGCGGGGCCGGGGCACCGCGTCGCCTGCTGGTATCCGGTGGGCGCCCCGGCGGACATCGTCATGAAAGCCACAGGAGGTGCCGCATGAGCGAGCGTGTCGAGCGAACGGTCGGACACAGCGGTGAGCTGGTCTTCGAGGATGTCAGCGTGCACTATGGCAAGGCCGCGGCCGTCGACCGGGTCAGCCTGGCGGTGCCGTCGGGCAGCGTGGTCGGGCTGGTCGGCGAGTCGGGATCGGGCAAGTCCACCCTCGCCAGAGCCGCCGTGGGCCTGGCGCCCATCAGCTCTGGCCGGGTCCTGGTGGGCGGCACGGACGTGCGGCGGTTCTCGCGGCGCCGTCGGCCCCTGCAGATGGTGTTCCAGGATCCGTACGCGTCGCTCGACCCCCGCATGACCATCGGCGAGTCGATCACGGAGGCCATGCCGCGCGGCACCGCCGACCGGCGTGGCGAGGTGGCTCGCCTGCTGGAACTGGTCAGCCTCGATCCCGAGCGGGCGGCGATGCTGCCCGTCCAGCTGTCCGGTGGCCAGCGGCAGCGCGTCGCGCTCGCTCGCGCGCTGGCCGGCCGGCCCGAGGTGGTGATCGCCGACGAGATCACCTCGGCACTCGACGTGTCCGTGCAGGGCGCGATGCTCAATCTCGTGCGGGACCTGCGGCGCGAGATGGACCTGACGATGTTGTTCATCTCGCACAACCTGGCGGTGGTGCGCTACGTCAGCGACATCATCGCGGTCATGCGCCACGGACGGATCGTCGAGGCCGGCCCGGCCGAGCAGGTGCTGGAGGATCCGCGGCACCCGTACACCCGCGACCTGCTGGACGCCATCCCGGGCCCGCGCAGGTCCTCAGCCGAAGTCGGCCGCGTGGTCGGTGGCCCATTGGCGCAGTGATCGGGCCGGGGCCCCGGTGACATCCTGGACGGTGGACGTCAAGGTGGGCGGCGGCCCGGCGAGCATGGCGGCGTAGCCGTCGAGGAGCACGTCGACGAAGGAGTCGGGGAAGCCCTCGTCGGCCAGCAGCCGCTCTCGGGCCTGCTCGCGGGTGAGCTCCCGCCAGCGCAGCGGCCGGCCCAGCGCCTCGCCGATGACGCGGACCTGCTCGGCCTGGGTGAGCACCTCCGGGCCGGTCAGCGTGTAGGTGGCGCCGTCGTGTCCCGGCTCGGTGAGGGCACGGACCGCGACGGCCGCCATGTCGGCCTCATGGATCAGGGACATCGGCAGCGCGCCGTAAGCCCCTTCGACGACGTCACCCGCCCGGATCTGGTCGGCCCACCACAACGTGTTCACCGCGAAGGTGCTCGGCCTGATCATGGTGGACTCGATACCGCAGCCGTGGACGAGCTTCTCCTGCTCATCGAAGCTGAGATCGGGAACACCGCCCGTGCCCAGGAAGACCACCCGCCGGGCCCGCCGGGCGATCACGTCGAGCACGGCGGGCAGCTGTTCGCCGGTGTGCAGCGGCCAGAGCAGGAACACCGCGTCGACGCCGTCCAGGCAGGCCGCGATGGTGTCCGGCGCGGACAGGTCGCCGCGCGTCACCTCGACCTCGGCGGGGAAGCGGGCGGTGCGCGGATCGCGGGTGACCGCCCGTACGGCGTGGCCGCTCTCGCGCAGCTGGGTGATGATCTGGCCGCCGACGTTGCCGGTGGCGGCGAGGACGAGGATGTTCATGTGACGAGCGTCGCGCACGACCGTCCAACCGCCCCAGCCAGACGGCTAGGATCGCCGGAAACCGTCACCGCACAGGGATACGTGGATGGATACCGTCGACAGGGCTCTGGTTCACGCGCTGCAGATCGACGGCCGGGCCCCGTTCAGGGCGATCGCCGACGTGCTCGGGGTCTCGGAGAACACCGTGGCCCGCCGCTACCGGCGGCTGCGCGGCCAGGGCGTGCTGCGGGTGGCGGGCCTGGTCAACGGCGCCCGGCTGGGATACACCCAGTGGACCATCAGGCTGCGCTGCACCCCGGACGCGGCCGTGCCGGTCGCCAAGGCGCTGGCCGCCCGTGACGACACGTCCTTCGTGTACCTGATGTCCGGCGGCACCGAGATCTCCTGCACCGTACGGACGCGCGGCACTCGCGACCAGGACGCCCTATTGCTGGACAAACTGCCGCGCACCAGCCGGGTCGTCTCGGTCTCCGCTCACCTGCTGCTGCGTAATTTCGTGCTGCCGGACGGCTGGCAGGGGCTGGCCTGGCTGTCACCCGAACAGGCCGACCGGCTGCGGCCACCCCCGGTCGAGGCCGGAGACGGCCCGATCGACCTCGACGAGGGTGACAAGGCGCTGCTGCGGGCGCTCAATCTGGACGGCCGCGCGTCCTACGCCGAGCTGGCCGCCGCCACCGGCTGGTCGGAGACCACGGTGAAACGCCGCCTGTACGCGCTGCGCGGCCAGGGAATCCTGAGCTACCAGCTCGACGTACCGCCTTCGGCGCTCGGATTCGGCACCGAGGCCCGGCTGTGGATCGCCGCCCCGCCGGCCAAGGCGGTCGAGGTCGGCGCGGCGCTGGCGCGGCATCCCGAGATCGCCTTCGCCGCCCTCACCACCGGCCCCACCAATCTGGTCGCGGCCCTGAACTGCCGCGACCCACTGGACCTGGGCCGTTACCTCACCGAACGGCTCGCCGCCCTGGAGGCGGTCACCACCATGGAGACCGCCCCCATCATCCGCACCGTCAAGCGCGGCGGATCGCTGAGGTTGTAGCGGGGATCAGACGCCGAGCGCGGAGGGCAGGCTGAGCTCCCGCAGGAACAGCGCCTCAGCGGTGGCGACGCGGCGCAGCTCCTCCAGGTCCACCCGCTCGTTGGGCGCGTGGATGGCCGCCTCGTCGTCCTCGGCCCCGAACAGCAGGATCTCCGCCGCGGGGAACTGCTTCAGCAGCGTGTTCACCAGCGGAATCGACCCGCCCGCCCCGATGTCGCGCGGCGGCCGCCCGAAGGCGCGCTCCATAGCCCGGTTGAGCGCGGTGCGGGCCTTGCCGCCCGAGTCCGCCTGGAAGCCCGACCCCACGGTGTAGTCGCCGAACGAGACCTGCGCGCCCCACGGCGTGACCTGCCGCAGGAACTCGACCACCGCGTTCACGGTCGTCTTGGGGTCGCCGGACGGGGGGATGCGGACCGTGACTCGGGCGCGCGCCGCGGGCTGGACCGCGTTGATGGCGCCCGACACCGTGGGCGCGTCGATGCCGGTCACGGTGATGGCGTACGACGCCCACAGGCGGTCCGCCAAGGAGCCGGAGCCGACCAGCGACACGCCGTCCAGCACACCGGCGGTCTTGCGGAACTCCTCCTCCGACGGTCCCTGACCGAGGAAGGTCCCGCGGGGCAGGCCCGGCACCCGGATGTCGCCGTTGTCGTCGTGCAGCGAGGTCAGCATGCGCATGAGCGCCGAGAGCGCGTCGGGGGCGGCGCCGCCGAACTGGCCGCTGTGCACCGGCTCGCGCAGGGTGCGGACCTCGATGGTGAACGCGGCCATGCCGCGCAGCGAGGTGGTGATCGCGGGGTCACCGACGCGCGGGTTGCCGCAGTCGGCCACCACGATGGCGTCTGCCCGCAGCAGGTCGGGGTTGCGCTCGACGAACGCCTCCAGGCGCTCCCCGGCGTACTCCTCCTGGCCCTCGATGAGGACCTTCACCCCGACGGGGAACTGCCCCTGGAACGCGCGCAGGGCGGTGACGTGCGAGATGATGCCCGACTTGTCGTCCGCGGTGCCCCTGCCGTACAGCTGGCCGTCGATCAGGGTCGGCTCGAACGGCGGGGTGCGCCAGGCGGCCGGGTCACCGGCGGGCTGCACGTCGTAGTGCGCGTAGAGCAGCACCGTGGGCGCGCCGGGCGGCGCGGCCACCTCGCCGTACACCGCGGGGAAGCTGCCCTCGACCGCGACCCGCTGCACGCGCGTCAGCCCCGTGCTGCGCAGGAGCTCCTCGGTCAGGGCCGCGGCGGCGAGCACGGGCTCCTCGGGATGCCCGGGAAAGGCAACCGACGGGATGGCGGCGAGCCGCTTGAGGTCCTCCACGGACTGCGGCATCGCGGCCGCGACGGCGCTCTCAATCTGATCAGGAGTCACGGACGGTCCCCCGGAGTCGTTCTCAATGGTTAACGCCTCATTGCATCACAAAGGCTTCACAACCCGTGAAACGGGCATGACCCGCGCGCCCATCTACCTGCGGATTTCGCAGCTGTTACATACCGTTCCTGCGGATCTCGGTTTTCTTGCACACTGCTACGACGCATTCGCTTGGCAAACCCGAGGGGAACATGCAGACTGTGGGGAGATCGGACGCGAGGGAAGATAAATCATGACGCAGCCGGAAAACGAGATTCTCAAGGCCGCGCAGGATCACCTGTGGTTGCACTTCACGAGGCACAGCGCCTACCAGCAGGCGGAGATCCCGACCATCGTTCGCGGTGAGGGCTCCTACATCTACGACATCCACGGCAAGCGCTACCTGGACGGCCTGGCGGGACTCTTCGTGGTCCAGGCCGGTCACGGCCGGAGCGAGCTGGCCGAGGCGGCCGCCAAGCAGGCACAGGAGCTGGCCTTCTTCCCGCTGTGGTCCTACGCGCACCCGAAGGCGGCCGAGCTGGCCCAGCGGCTCGCGAGCCTGACCCCCGGCGATCTCAACAGGGTCTTCTTCACCACCGGCGGCGGCGAGGCGGTCGAGTCCGCCTGGAAGCTGGCCAAGCAGTACTACAAGCTCATCGGCAAGCCGCTCAAGCACAAGGTCATCAGCCGCCAGATCGCCTACCACGGCACCCCGCAGGGCGCCCTGTCGATCACCGGCATCCCGGCGTTCAAGCAGATGTTCGAGCCGCTCGTGCCCGGTTCGGTGCGGGTGCCGAACACGAACTACTACCGCGCCGACGAGATCAGCGGCATCAAGGGCATGAACCCGGAGGAGTACGGCATCTGGGCCGCCGACCGCGTCGCCCGCGCGATCGAGATGGAGGGCCCCGACACGGTGGCCGCCGTCTTCGCCGAGCCGGTGCAGAACGCCGGCGGCTGCTTCCCGCCGCCGGCCGGCTACTGGCAGCGGCTGCGCGAGATCTGCGACGAGTACGACGTGCTGCTCGTCTCCGACGAGGTCATCTGCGCCTTCGGCCGGCTCGGCACGATGTTCGGCGGCCAGAAGTTCGACTACGTGCCCGACATCATCACCTGCGCCAAGGGCCTGACCAGCGGCTACTCGCCCATCGGGGCCATGATCGCGCACGACCGGCTGTTCGAGCCGTTCAAGAGCGGCGACCAGATGTTCGCCCACGGCTACACCTTCGGCGGGCACCCGGTCTCCGCGGCCGTGGCACTGGCCAACCTCGACATCTTCGAGCGCGAGGACCTGCTCGGCCACGTCACCAAGAACGAGCCGCTCTTCCAGGCCACCCTCGACGGTCTCAAGGACCTGCCGATCGTCGGCGACGTCCGGGGCTCCGGCTACTTCTGGGGCATCGAGCTGGTCAAGGACAAGACCACCAAGCAGACCTTCACCGACGAGGAGTCGGAGCGGCTGCTGCGTGGGTTCCTGTCGAAGGCGCTGTTCGAGGCCGGGCTCTACTGCCGCGCCGACGACCGTGGCGACCCCGTCATCCAGCTCGCGCCGCCGCTGATCGCGGGGCCGAAGGAGTTCGACGAGATCGGGTCGATCCTCCGCAACGTGCTCACGGAAGCGTGGGCTCGCCTCTAACGCTGTTTCAAGGAACGAAAGGATCAGCCATGAAGATCGGCGTGCCTGCCGAGGTCAAGAACCACGAATACCGAGTCGCCGCAACCCCGGCAGGCGTGCACGAGCTGGTCCGCCACGGCCACGACGTCACCGTTCAGCGCGGCGCGGGCCTGGGTTCGCACATCCCGGACGAGGAATACCTGGCGGCGGGCGCGAAGATCGTCGAAAGCGCCGACGCCGTGTGGGGCGAGGCGGAGATGGTGCTCAAGGTCAAGGAGCCCATCGCGGAGGAGTACCACCGGCTGCGCGAGGGCCTGGTGCTGTTCACCTACCTGCACCTCGCGGCCTCCCGGCCGTGCACCGACGCGCTGCTCGGCGCGAAGACGACGGGCATCGCGTACGAGA
The DNA here is from genome assembly GCF_050942315.1 of Nonomuraea sp. CA-143628. NCBI lineage: Bacteria > Bacillati > Actinomycetota > Actinomycetes > Streptosporangiales > Streptosporangiaceae > Nonomuraea > Nonomuraea sp. CA-143628. The sequence continues at coordinate 11,586,319 of NZ_CP192072.1, read as the reverse complement.
CCGTGCAGGTCGGCAACAGCCTGCCGCTGCTCGCCCCGATGTCGGAGGTCGCGGGCCGCCTGGCTCCCCAGGTGGGGGCGTACAACCTGATGCGCTTCAACGGCGGGCGCGGCGTGCTGCCGGGCGGGGTGCCCGGTGTGGCCCCGGCCAAGGTGGTCGTGATCGGCGGTGGCGTCTCCGGGCTGAACGCCGCCCAGATCGCTGTCGGCATGGGCGCCGAGGTCACCGTCCTCGACACGAACGTCGACCGCCTGCGCTTCATCGACGCCATCTACCAGGGCCGGCTCAAGACGCTGGTCTCCACCTCGTACGCGATCGAGCGGGAGGTGCTGAACGCCGACCTGGTCATCGGCGCGGTCCTGATCCCGGGCGCCAAGGCCCCGACGCTGGTCTCGAACGACCTGGTCTCGCGCATGAAGAAGGGCTCGGTGCTCGTCGACATCGCCATCGACCAGGGCGGCTGCTTCGAGGACTCCCGCCCGACCACGCACGCCGAGCCGACCTACACCGTGCACGGGTCGATCTTCTACTGCGTGGCGAACATGCCGGGCTCGGTGGCCAACACCTCCACCTACGCCCTGACCAACGCGACCCTCCCGTACGCCGTCAAGCTGGCCGACCTGGGCTGGCGGGACGCGCTCAAGGCGGACGCGGGCCTGGCGGGCGGGCTCAACACCTACAACGGGCTGCTCACCAACGGCCCGGTCGCGCAGGCGCTCGAACTCCCGGTCACGCCGGTGACCGAGGTCCTCGCCGCCTGACCTCACCGTTGGAGCACAGCGCCATCGGATGCCCAGCCGCTTGGTTCTAGGACGCCGAGCGGCTGGGCTGTGGGACGCCGAGCCGCTTGGTTTCAGGACGCCGAGCGGCCGGGCTATCGGACGCCGAGCCGCTGTCGCAGGTCTCGGGCCGTGGCGAGGACGTGGTCGATCTCGCCGGGGCTGGGCCAGGGCGCGCTGCCCGGACGCAGCAGCGTGCCGCGCACCGACGCCAGGTGCTCGATCGCGCTGGCGTGCAGGCCGCTGCGCCGGGCCAGCCAGCCCAGCACGTCCGCGTGGTCGTGCAGCGGCCTGGTCGCCAGGTCCCAGGTGCCGAGGATCTCGGCCAGCTCGCGTACGGCCAGCGATACGCCGCCCCGGCGGCCCGTGGCGGCCGCCGCCAGCTCGGCCCGCGCGGCCAGCTCGGGCTCGGCCGGCCGCTCCCACGACGGAGGCGGCGGGTCGGCCAGCCAGCGCGCGGCCTCGTCCGTCTCCCCGGCCGCCGACAGCAGCCCGGCCAGCTCGATGGCCGCCTGGTGATGTCCGGCCAGCGCGGCCTGCCGGAACCAGTGCCGGCCGCCCGCCAGGTCGTTGAACTCGGCGATGAGCAGCAACCCGAAGTGGAAGGCGGACTCGGCGTCGCCGCTGGCCGCCGCCCGGCCGAACCAGTGGCCGGCCCCGGCGGAGTCGCCCAGCTCCACGCAGACGAACCCGGCCATCCGCTGGTCCGCCAGCCGGCCCGCGCTCGCGGCCCGCTCGAACCAGGCACGGGCCGTACGCAGGTCTCCGTGGGCCAGCGCGCTGCCGCCGAGCTGCGAGGCGGCGCCCGGGTGGTCGCTCTTGGCGGCCAGCCTGAAGTAGGCGCCGGCGCCCTCGGGGTCACGGCTGGCCTGGAGGAGCAGGCCGAGGCAGTAGGCCGACTCGGCGTGGCCGCCGCGCGCGGCGCACTCCCACCAGTGCAGGGTCTCCTCGTCCTCGCCCGCCGCGTACGCCAGGAAGCCCAGATCGTGCGCGGAGGCCGCGTCGCCGTCGGCGGCCGCTCGGCGGTGCCACTCGCGCGCCGCCGCGACCTCGCCGGCGTCCTCGCAGATCAGCGCCAGACGCCGGGCGGCCGTCCGGGAGCCCTCGCGGGCCGCGATCTCGAACCAGCGCCGGGCGGCCGGGACGTCGCCGCGCTGCTCCAGCAGCAGCGTGGCCAGGTTGACCGCGGCCTCGACGTCGCCGGTGGCGGCGGCCAGTTTGTACCAGGAGACGGACTCCTCCAGGCTGCCGTGCTTCTCGTGCCAGACGCCCAGGTTGTAGGCACTGTCGATGTTGCCGCCCGCCGCCGCCCGTTCCCACCACTCCTTGGCCGCCGAGCGGTCGCCCCGCTGGGCGCAGAGCCGGCCGAGCCGGTGCGCCGCCTGCGGGTCGCCGGCCCGAGCGGCCATCAGCAGCTCAGGCTCGTCTCCCACCCGTGGCGCCGGAATCGCCGGTGCCGCCACCTCCTCTTGCCACCACGCCATGGCCACAGGGTGCCAGGTAATCGCGCGAATGCGAACAGTAATCGCCGAGGGACTAGGAGAAGTTGATGTAGCCGGTGTACATCCCCATCCCGCATACGTAACGAAGCGACCCGGGACGCTGCGGCGGCAGGTGGACCGTCGCCGGAAGGGCGACGTCCCGCCCGGCGATCGTGACCGTGCTCGTGCAGCCCTGGTCGGCCAGCTTGAAGACGATCTCGACGGGGACTCCCGCACGGGCGGTCACGATCTGCGGCCGGTAGCCGTCGCGGGTCGCCCAGACGGTGACCGTATGGGCACCCTGCCCGGCGCTGTCCCCGCCTGACGCCACCGAACCCGCCGAACCTGCTGGACCCGCCCAACCTGTCGAGCCCGCCGGACCAGCCAAGCCCGTCGGACCCGCCAGCCCCGCCAAGCCTGCCAGGCCCGCCGAACCTGCCGGAGCCGTGAGCCAGCCGCCCAGGCTGATCCCCGAGCCGACCGTCCACAGGCCCGCCGCGAGCGCCGCCACCCCGGCCAGCCGGGCGAGCCTGGTCCGCGAGACGCGCCGCAGGACCCAGCCGAGCAGCGCGAAGGCGGGCGCGGTGCCGAGCACGAACCCGGTCATCACCGCCGCGCCGCCCAGCGGCGAGCCGCTGGAGACCGCGACCATCTCCATGCCGAGTGTCACCCCGCAGGGGATGAGGATGGTGGCCGCGCCCAGCAGCGGCGCGCTCCGGGGCGCCCGCCTGGGGGCCCCGCAGCCGTGTCGCCGCCGGCGGAGCAGCCTGATCGCGTACGTAATGACCGCGACGCCCGCCGCCACGAGCAGCAGCGCCCGCGCCTGCGGAGGCAGGCTGACGGCCGAACCCGCCAGACCGAGCAGCGCCCCGGCGGCCGCGTAGGAGACCAGCCGGCCCGCCAGGAACCACCCCACGAGCACCGGATCGCGCGACGGCCCCCGCTCGCCGCCATCGCAGTCGCTTGAGGTTTCGCGGCCCTCGCAGTCGCCTGAGGTGAGGCCCACGAGCAGCCCGCCCTGCACCACGGTGCAGGACGCGGTCCCCGCCACCAGCCCGGCGGCGAGCCCGCTGGCGAGCAGGGTGATGGCCTGCACGATCAGCCGCGGAGCGCCAGGTCGTCCAGCGCTCCGCTCTTGGCCGCTTCGACGATCGAGCCGAACTGGTCGAGGCTCATCTCCACCCGCTGCCCGAAGTCGTCGGTGATCAGCACCTGACGCTCTTCCGGCGCCGAACGGTCGACGAACAACTCAGGGCAGCCGCAGTTGCATTGGCCGCAGAATCGGGCGATCGACTGCATAAGTGCCCCCACTTCTCGACAGTCCCTAGAGGCAACTTAACGTCGCGAACCGGATGCGGCCAGTCACAGTTGTTTTACCCGAGTGACGGTTTAGCTTTCACCGTGACGGGCGGGTCAGCTCTTGAGCACTGACATCCGCTCGAAGTACTCGTCGTCGCTCATCTCGCCGCGCGCGTACCGCTCCGCGAGGATCCGCTCCGCCGACGTGGTCGCTCCGGCCTCGGTACGGTGCCAGCGACCCTTCTGCCAGGTCCGAGCGGCCAGGGCGACGACGGCCACCCAGAACAGGCCCCAGAGAACCGGGATGATCGGCCAGAATCCAGCGCCCCAGCCCCAATGCGTCATTGTGTTCATACATCCAGGGTCGCCACCGGGCGAGCCCGGCACATCGGACCGTGGGCTCGTCGTGCGCTCCACCCAGGGGAGTGTCCGGCCGCTTTCGTCGTACGCCCGCAGGGGTAGTCGGCCGGCCTCGTCGATGCCCGGCCGCAGCGGCCGGGCGACGGGTCAGGCCCTGGCCTCGATCAGAAAACGGGTGGAGTGGGCGATGAACGGCCCGTCTTCCTGAATGCGTTGGTGCAGCTCGCGCAGCTCTTCGCGATAGCGGTCGACCGAGAAGCCCGGCACCGTCCAGATCACCTTGCGCAGGAAGTAGATCACCGCGCCGATGTCCCGGAACTCCATCCGCAACGACTCGGCCCGCAGGTCGACCACGGTGAGCCCGGCCTGCTCGGCCGCCACCCTGGCCTTCTCGGGGTCTCGGCTGGAGCCGTCCTGCGGGCCCAAGAAGAATTCGGTCAGCTCGGCGACGCTGCGTGCGCCCACCTGCTGGGAGAAGTAGGTGCCACCTGGCCTGAGCACGCGGGCGATCTCGGCCCACCAGGTGCGCACCGGGTGACGGCTGACGACCAGGTCGAAGGCCGCCGTGCGGAACGGCAGGCGGGGCAGCTCGTCGTCGGCCACCACCGCGGCGCCGCGGGCGCGCAGCCGCTTGGCGGCCAGGGCGAGGTTGGGCGGCCACGACTCGGTGGCGACGGTGACCGGCGGGAGCTTCGGGACACCCGCCAGGATCTCGCCGCCGCCGGTCTCGATGTCGAGCGCGGCCTCGGCGGTGGCCATTCGGCCGGCCAGCTGACGGGCGTATCCCCAGGAGGGGCGGGCCTCCGTCGCCCGTCCGTCGAGCCAGGAGAAGTCCCAGCCGTCCACGGAGACCGACTCGGCCTCTTCGACTAGGTCGTCGAACGTGCGGTGGTCCATCGTTCGAGGCTGCCAGGAGGGTGAGACGCGATCAACCCAATTTCAGGCGGTCAGCCAGTCAGCCGGTCACCAGCCGGTCAGTCGTCCGGTCACCGGTCGGTTGTCGGTGGGCCGGTCACCGGTCGGTTGGTTAGGCGGTCAGGCGGACGGTCGGTCAGGCGGACGGTCGGTCGGTCGGTCGGTTGGTTAGGCGGTCAGGCGGGCGCGGACCTCGGCGCGGTCGATGCCGAGCTGGTCGATCAGCTCGGCCACCGGATCGGGCCGTCCCTGTGCGAGCAGGGCCAGCAGCAGCTGGGCCGGTGCGGCGGTGTTCCTGACCTTGCGGGTGGTCGTCTTGATCGTCTGGTTGATCGCCGCCCGCGCGCTGGACGTCAGCGCCGTGCGCGGTACGGCCGGATGCTTGCGCGGCCGGGCCGGGGGGACCTCGCCGACGTCGATCCCGAGCGCCCGCAGCGACGCCCGGTCAAGCTCTTCAAGGGCCGCCCGCGCGCGTTCCAGATCCACGCCGAGCGCTCGGGCGGGGGCCAGATCCGGCTGGCGCAGCAGCCCGAGCAGCAGATGCTCGGTCCCCAGCCGCCGGTCGCCACGCTGCCTGGCCTCCTCCAGCGCCGCGGTCACGACCACTCCGAACGGGCTCTTCTCCGTTCCGAACATGCCAACCCTCACTTTCCGTACTTCGCACCACTTTCGTGCTGCGCGTCACTTTCCGTACTTCGCGTGTACCGACTGCCGCGACATGCCGAGCGCGTCGCCGATCTGCTCCCACGTCCACCCCTGCTCCCTGGCCAGGGCCACGGAGACGGCTTCGACCTGCTCGGCCAGCCGGTGCAGGGCGCCGACCGCGCGCAGCCCCATGGCGGGGTCGTTCGACTTGATGCGCTCAGAGAGTTCTCCCATGTCCACGTCGTCAGGCTAGATTGACAGGGCGAAGTTTGTCAATCTAGCCTGACAAGCATGGAAGAAGTAGTGATCATAGGAGCGGGCCCCACGGGGCTCATGCTGGCCGGCGAGCTGCGCCTGGCCGGCGTCCGTACGACCGTGCTGGAGAAGAGAGCCGAGCCCGGCGACCTCCCCAAGGCCAACGGCCTGGGCGGGCAGATCATCCAGCTGCTCGACCATCGGGGCCTGCTCGAACGGTTCAGCGCGGGCAGCCCGTTCGCCGGACGCGCGCCGGGCTTCCCGTTCGGCTCGGTGCCTCTGAAATTCGCCGAACTGGGCGGCGAGTCCCCGTTACAGCTGCTGATGATCCAGCAGCCCCGCCTGGAGCGGCTGCTGCGCGAGCGCGCGGCCGAGCTCGGCGCCGAGATCAGATCGGGCCATCGGCTGAGGAAGCTCGCCCAGGACGACGAAGGCGTGACGCTGGAGGGTGATGATTTCCGGCTCCGGGCCCGCTATGTCGTCGGCTGCGACGGCGGCCACAGTCTCGTACGCGAGCAGGCGGGCATCGGCTTCCCCGGCACGACGGACGACGAGGTGATGCTGCTCGGCCACTTCACGGCGCCGCAGGCGAACATCTTCGACGTAGCGCAGGTCAATGGCCTGCGGCAGGGCTGGAACCACACCCAGAACGGCCGCCTGCTGCTCACCTCGCTCCAGCCCGGCGTCCACATCGTCGGCGTACGCGAGAAGGGGACGGCGCCCGCGACGGCCGTCACACTGGCGGAGTTCGCGGCCGCGGTGCGCCGGGTCAGCGGCGTCGACCTGCCGCTGGGCGAGCCCATCTGGCTGTCGAGCACCGTCTCGCAGGCCCGCGTCGCCGACCGCTACCGCGAGGGCCGGGTGTTCTTGGCGGGTGACGCCGCCCACCTGTTCCCCGCGGGCGGCTCGGCGTTGAACGTCGGCCTGATGGACACCGCCAACCTCGCCTGGAAGCTGGCCGCCCACCTGAACGGCCAGGCCCCGCCCGGCCTGCTCGACACGTACGAGTCGGAACGTCGCCCGGTGGCCGTCCACACCCTGCGCCACACCCGCGCCCAGGCGGTCCTGGAGCGCCTCACCGGCGAGGACGGCACCGCTCTGCGCGACCTCCTCGGGGAGCTGTTCGCCTTCGACCAGCCCCTGCGCCGCCTCGGCGAACTGCTCCAGGGCTCCGACATCCGGTACGGCACCGCACCCGCTGAGCACGTGAACGGCGGGTGTGCGGTCAGCGGGGAACACCCCCTGACCGGCCGATTCGCCCCTGACCTGGCACTGACCACCACGGAAGGGCCGACCCGCGTGGCGGAGCTCATGCGCCCGGCCCGCTGGGTGCTGCTCAACCTGGGCTTTTCGGAGCTGGACGACCTGGCGCTGGGCAACTTGGCGCTGGGCAACCTGGCCGGCGATGACCGCCTACACGTCGTCGCCGCGCACTGCGTGGACCCGCCCGCCGACGTCCTGCTGATCCGTCCCGACGGCTACGTGGCCTGGGCGGGCACGGACGGCCTGCCCGAGGCGATGACCACCTGGCTCACCCCTCAACCGGCGTAACGGGCCTCAAGCGTCAGCGGGCGTCCGTCTACAGGCGTCTACAGGCGTCAGCGGGCGATGGCCATGCCGAAGGGCACCGGCCCGAGCGCGCGGACGAGGTCGCCGACCATCAGCATGAACGCCTCCGGCACCCGCGCCGTCTCCACCCCACCGAGATCGATGATCCACTCAGCCGCCCACCCCAGGTCGGCCAGCAGGCCACCGACGGCCTTCTTGGCGTCGGCGTCGTTCCCGGACAGAAAGGCAGTGGGCGGGGTGGACAGCCGAGCCGGTTGAGCCATGATCGATTCGTGCACGGTGTTGAGTGTCTTCACCACGCGTACATCTGGCAAGGCCCGCTGGATCTCCTCGGCGAGGCTGCCACCCGGATACAGCAGTGCCGACGCGAAGCCGTGCGCGTCGGATTCGGTGGCGTTGGCGACGTCGACCAGCACCTTGCCCGCCAGCTCCGCCGCGAGGCCGGTGAGCACCTCCACCGACACGGGGCCGGGCATGGCATTGATCACCACCTCCGCCGAACCCGCCGCCTCACGCAGGCCGATGACGGGAAAGACGGCGTCCTCGCGCGGGGCACGAGAGCCCACGATGAGCTCGTGCCCCGCGTCGCGCAGCCGACCGGTGAGGGCTCGGGCCACAGCGCCCGAGCCGAGAACGGCGATCGTCGTCATGCTCTCTTCACTCCTTGATCAGGCAGGATGAGCCCTGCTCATGAGCGAAGTTAGGCGGTGCTACGGTCGAACGGCAGTACGCACTTCAAGGTGACCAACGCACGTGAGGGGATGCCATGACCACTCGCACCGCCGCCCAGCGGCGCGCCGAGAGCCGGCTCTCCTACCAGGCCCGCTTCACCGCCTGCCCGGCCAACCGGCTGATCGAGCGCATCGGTGACAAGTGGGTGGCCGTCCTGCTCAACGAGCTGGCCGACGGCCCGCGCCGCTTCGGCGACCTGGCTCGGGCCATCGCGGGCGCCAGCCAGAAGATGCTCACGGAGACGCTGCGCCACCTCGAACGCGACGGCCTGATCTCGCGTACGGTCACCCCGGCGGTGCCGGTCCGCGTCGACTACGCGCTCACCGACCTGGGGCGGAGCCTCCTGCCCGTCATGGCGGTCATGAAGCAGTGGGCCGAGCAGAACATCGACCGGATCGACAGCGCCCGCGAAGAGTACGACGCGCGCGAGCACTAGAGCCGGTCTTCTGCGGCGAAATCTCCGCGGCGGGAGCAATCGACATCTCCGTGGCGGGAGCGATCGACCACCAAGACATCGGATCTTCAGCTCTTTCTGGCCTCAACTCTTACCGTCGTTCAACCCCAGCCTTGACAGACATCCGATGTTTCACTTACGTTTCCGGTGGATCGATGCTTGCGAAACATTGCGCAAGCCCAGCTGAACACAGTGCCGCGATGACTGAAACGAGGCCGCAGTATGTCGTCGATCGAGGAATTCCGGGAGCGCCGGTTCGGGCTGTTCATCCACTGGGGGTTGTACGCTCTCGCGGCCCGGCACGAGTGGGTCAAGCAGCGGGAGCGGTTGAGCGACGCTGAGTACCAGCGCTATTTCGAGCGTTTCGACCCCGACCTGTTCGATCCCGGTGCGTGGGCTGACGCGGCGGCGGGCGCGGGGATGCGCTACACGGTGCTGACCGCCAAGCATCATGACGGGTTCTGCCTGTGGGACTCGGCGCTCACTGACTACTGCGTGACCGGCACGCCGCACGGCAGGGACCTGGTCGGGCCCTTCGTGTCGGCCTTTCGCGAGCGGGGGATGGGGGTCGGGTTCTACTACTCGCTGCTGGACTGGCACCACCCGGACTTCCCGGTGGACGGGGTCCATCCGGCGTACGTGGAGGGCGAGGAACATGACGAGCGCGATATCGCGAAATATGCGGATTATCTGCATGGGCAGGTCGAAGAGCTCCTGACCCGCTACGGGCAGATCGACACGCTTTGGTTTGATTTTTCGTACTCAAACCGGATTAGGGCTGGCAAGCCGGTCTATCGAGGCAAGGGCAAGGCCGACTGGCGCTCGGAGGAGCTCGTCGCCAAGATCCGCGGCATCCAGCCGGACATCCTCCTCAACGACCGCCTGGAGCTGCCGGGCGACTTCACCACCCCGGAGGCGTACCAGCCGACCGGCCCGGTCGCGGCGGTCTGGGAGGCGTGCCAGACCCTCAACGGCAGCTGGGGCTACTACCGCGACAACCACACCTGGAAGTCGCCCGGGATGCTCATCCGCATGCTGATCGACTCCGTCTCCAAGGACGGCAACCTGCTGCTCAACGTCGGGCCCAACGCGCGCGGCGAGTTCGAGCCCCGCGCCCTGGAGACGCTGCGCGGCATCGGCGACTGGATGCGTCTGCACAGCCGGTCCATCTATGGCGCGGGGCCCAGCCCGTACCAGTCCCCGGAGGACTGCCGCTACACGCAACGCGGCGACCGCCTGTACGTGCATGTGCTCTCCTGGCCGTACCGGCACCTGCACCTGCCCGGACTGGCGGGAAAGGTACGTTACGCGCAGCTGCTCAACGACGCCTCGGAGCTCCGCATGTGGGCGCCGGACCCGACCTTCGACAACGGTCACGTCCATCTGGTGGACATCCCCGAGGGCACCCTCACCCTCGAACTCCCCGTCGAGCCCCCGGACGTCGCCGTCCCGGTCATCGAGCTCATCCTCGACAAGTGACCTGCGCCCGCCCCGTGAGCGATCACGGGGCGGGCGTTCGCGCGGGGTCACTTGCGATAGATGTGAATGTTCTTGAGGTAGTTGTCGCTACGGGCCGACATCCCCGCCCGGCCGTAGAGTCCGCACTTGAAGTAGTGGGTGGCGGCCCCGCGATCGTTGAAGCTGGTCCGGTACTCCCGGTTGACGAAGACGTGCACCTTTCCGGCCGCCGTGTCGTGGACGACGTTGAGCCGGATGTAGGTGTCGTACACCGGTGCGAAGATCTGCGTCGTGGAGTCGTAGTAGTTGATGCTGTTGGTGTTCATGGCCAGCGTCATGAAGGCCGTCGCGGATGTGGCGCCACCGAAGACCTGCATGACGCAGAGCCGGTGCGTTCCGGCGCCGATCTTCATGTCGCACTCGAACTGCGCTTGTCCCGAGGTGTAGTCGTTGTGGAAGCGCAGCTCGCTACGTGGGCCCGAGTCCTGGCCGGGGAAGGTGCTGGGGTCGGTGTCGTACAACCAGAAGTGATGCTCGCCGGTGGCGGCGTCGTAGGTGTGCCGGGTCCGGTCCGGCGGCTGATGGACGGTGTAGCTGGGGGAGATCTCCGTCCACCCGGAGCCGATCGGGCCCGCCGCCGCGGCGGCGGCCGGACGGGACCAGGCGGTCAGGCCCAGACCCGCGGTGGCGGCGGCGCCGGTGACGAAGGTTCTTCTGTCCACGGATGCTCCTAATCCTCGAGACTGATCGCGAATATGTGCATGCGGGAGTTGGCGGCCGGGGAAAGCGAGACGAGTTCCCGCGCGGAGTCGGCGGGGATCGTCTGGTGGAAGAGCTGGACGATGAAACCCTGGCTGCCGGGGGCTGCCAGGGTGTGCCGATAGGTGAGCAGTATGGCCACGTCCTCGCCGAACTCCGGCGAATGGCCCCAGTCGGTCAGCCCCAAGGTGACGGTCTGGCTGGTGCCGTCGGCGTAGCCCAGCGTGACCTGGCAACTGCTGGAGCCGCCCGCGGACAGACCGAGGACGTGTACGTTCGCCGCGCGCCCTCTGGGCACGTCGATCCGCTGCCCTCCGGGGACGAGGTTGTTGAGCTGCCCGCTCTCGTACGACGGGATGAGCCAGTCGATCCCTCCGCTGCGCCACGGCCCGGCGGGTGGCAGTTCCTCCGCGGGGAGGGTGAAGCCGCCCCCGAGGTCCCCGTCGGCGCGCCCGTCCAGGTAGGTGACGGCGTCGTGGTTCAGCACGGAGGTCAGCGGGATGGGGGTGCTGCGTCCGCGCTCGACGCGGGGCTTGCCCCACGCGTACGGGGCGCCCGCCGGCGCGATCGACAGGTCCGGCCGAGCCCCTTCGGTGAAGATCAGGGCCTCCTGCCCGGCCGCGAGGTCGATCTCCAGGACGTCGCCGACCAGCCGGTGCGCGACCTCGCGGCCGTGCATGGACTTCACGGCCCACGGGCCCGGCAGGCCGTTCGGGACGATCCTGCACGGCTCGCCCGCCAGGCTCTTGATTCGGACGAACGCGGTCGAGCCCGCCCGCCTTACCGCGCTCACCTCGAACGCGCCCTCGGCGCGCAGGTTATGGAAGGCGACATCGGCCCAGCCCGCCGGGATGGCGGGAAAAATCCGGATCTCGGAGCCGCGTGATGAGATCAGCAGGTCATGGACCGACTGCGCCCCCGACAGCGGGGTCTCGATGACCGGGCCCGCCTCCGCGTACATCGTGTTGGGTTTCACGAAGCGGTCGAGCAGCGTGTCGAGGTACCCCAGTGCCCTGTCCCCGTCACCCAGCATCGCGCTCATCGACGCCGCGCCGGTGAAGGTGTAACCCTGCAGGCCGGAGGGGAAGCTGACCCAGTGCCGCAGCGAGCGCTCCAGCAGGTCACGGTTGGGGGAATCAGCAAGGTCGAGCTGGTTGAGCGGATAGAACCACAGCAGGTGTGAATAGTGCCGATGTCCCGAGGTGAGCTGCCGGTCGGCGCCGATCCACAGGCCGTCGGGGCCCTGCGGGGGCGTGACCAGCTTGTCGAGCACCTCGCGCCAGCGCGGGGCCAGGTCGTCGGAGACGTCCAGCCGGTCGACCGTCCACAGCAGCGTCCGGCAGCCCCAGGTGATCAGCGCCAGGTCGAAGTTGCAGTCGGAGGTGGTGTCGTACTCGGGGGAGAACGTACGCGGCAGGTGCAGCCGGCCGTCCGCGCCCTCGGTCAGGAAGTGCAGGTAATAGTTGATCGCCCGGCGCAGCAGCGGGTAGATCAGGTCACGCAGCAGCGCCTCGTCCATCGTGTGCCGGTAGGCCAGCCAGACATTGTGCAGCGTCCACGGCAGGTTGCCCAGCTCCAGCAGGCTCTTGGCGGTGGTGGCCGAGCCGGCGGGTTCCAGCACGGGCGTGCGCAGGTCCTCCTGGCTCGTCCGGCTCAGCCCCGCCGAGTCGTCCCGGTACGCCTCGGGCACGTTGAGCGGCAGGTTGTCGCGGTAGGCGGCCAGCGAGGAGGTCAGCGAGTCCAGCTCGCCATGCCCCGTCGCGTAGATCAGCCAGTACTCCAGCTGCACGTTGAGGTTCCACCAGATCGCCGGCCAGGGCGTGGGCTCCAGCCACGGGCCCGTGGTGCTGAGCGGCGGCAGTCCGCGCCGCGTCGCTGAGGCGATCTTGTAGAGCTGGATCCAGTAGAAGCTCTGCAGCCTGGCGTCGGGGATCGAGACGAAGCTCTTGGGATAGTAGGCGTGCCACCAGCGCCGATGCTCGGCGAGCCCGGAATCCCGGCCGAGTGTCCGCCTGGCCTTGTCCGTGGCGGTCCGGTCGGGGAACGTGTGCGCGACGGTGGCCAGCAGCCGGCCGCCCCCTACTCGCCACGCGGTCGTGATCCGGCCGCCCGCCGCCAGATCCTGCTCGCACAGGTCCCGCCCGACGACGGGATCGGGGTTGTCCAGGAGCCCCGACGGCTTGGCGTTGAACATCAGCCACGTGCTCTCGGCCTTGAACGGGACGAAGTCCCACTCCACCCGCTCGCCACGGCCCGCGTCCGCGTCGACGACCAGCAGGTCCGTGGTCGCGTGGACGTACGCGCGGATCTTGACCGTGCCCTTGGAGGTGGTGACCGTGCCGCTCAGTTCGGCGTCGAACAGCGACAGCCGCAGGTCCACGTCCACGACCTCGCCGATGGTGGCCAGGACGAAGCGGCCCACGCGTAACCGGGCGCTCCCCACCGACGCGCCGCCGGTCGCCTGGTGGTCGCGGACCCGGTTGTCGCCGAGGGTGAAGGCCAGGCGGCCCTCGCGCGTGACGTACGCGGCGGCGCCCAGGCCGCCGTTGCCGAGGAACGGCGCCTCGTAGAAGTGCCGCGGCGGCTGGCCCCAGCGCAGGTCCTGGTCGCCGAGGAACGACGCCCAGTCCACGCGGACCTTCAGTCGTGGGGGACCGCTTAGAGACGGCAATAGTGACGGGGCGGCGAGACCGGCGAACGTACCGCCGAGCACAGTGCGGCGGCTGAGTGAATGGTCCATGTGTGCCACCTAGGAGGGGAGCCGGAGTACAGCGGAGTGGGTGTGGCCGCGGGTGCCGCCGACCGCGACGGAGACGGTCCGCCCGGCCAGCCGGACGGTGTCGTCGCCGCTCACGACGGCCTTGACCGGCCAGGGCAGCGTGACCGACACGGCCTGCGCGGTACGCGAGGGATCGGAGAGCGCGATGCGCAGGGTCCGGCCGTCGCGGCGGATCAGCAGCGAGCACGGTCCGTCCGCGGTGATCGGGCCGTCGGGTGCCCTGACCGATCCCGCCTGCCAGAAGTTGACCGCGTGCAGACGCAGCCGCCCGCACCGCACGGCCTGCGCCGTCGAGGTGTTGGCCAGCACCTCGACCTGCGGCCTGGCGGCGTAGCGGGAGGTGGCGGCGGCCGAGGCGCCCGGCAGCACCGAATAGGCGTAGTGAGCGTCCGCCGGGTTCGTGCCATGGTCGAGGACGATCGTCGTGTACCGCAGGGTCCGTGGCACGGTGTCGCCCTTGGTGGTCGGCCCCTGGTCGATGTCCCACCAGGCTCCGGTGCGCGACTGGCTCTTCACCTCGGCCCTGGCCCGGTCGAGCTGCACGTACCCGCCGACCCCTTGGAGGTGCGCCCACCCGCGGCCCTCGGTCGGCGTGGCCTGGGTGGCGCGGTTCTCCACGACCGTCTCGATCCGCCGCCCGTCGGTGGCGGTGATGCCCGCGCCCAGCGCGATCACCGAGTCGTCCAGCAGGAACCAGGACTTCCTGGCCCGCAACGTGGAGCCGTCGGCGATCAGGTCCATGCCCGCCGCGCCGAGACCGTCGAGCGCCGTGCCGCCGGCCCACTTGGCGGGCGGCAGGTAGTTCCTGCCGTGCGGGATGTTTTCGCGCTGCCGGGTGTCCACCGTGGTGCCGGGCATCCGGTACGGGTCGATGGTCGGCCAGAGGTCGTCGTTCCAGTGCGACAGGTCTTCGGTGTAGAGGTAGGTCATGCCGTCGCCGGTGTACCAGCCGTGCAGGTTCTCCAGGTTGATCCCCTCGGCCGCGCCTATCCGCTCCGAGCACATCGAGATCGCGTACGCCCAGGTGGCACGCCGGTGCACGACGCGGTCCATGTCGGCGAAGACGTACGTGCCCTCCGTACGCGGGCCCTCAGGGACGTTGCCGTCGGTCAGGATCGCCTTGGCCTGCCGTACGGCGGGCAATCCCGCGCGGGCGAGGAACGGGTGCACGGTGTTGCGCGTCACCCAGCCCTTGATGATCGGCCGCCACCGCTCCGCGTAGGCGGGAGGGGCGCCCTCCAGCAGGATCAGGATGCCCTCCAGCGCCTTCTGCCCCGCTTCCGCGTCGCGCCAGCCCTGCACGCTGATCTGGCGCCCGCGGACCGTGTCCATCATCAGCCCGTCGTAGATCAGCGGGACGAACGATCGATCGACGATGTCGAAGACGTTGACCACGTCGGGGTCGGCGATGTCCCACGGGGAGCCGGCGTAGAGCGTGATCAGCCGGGCGACGCCGTCGAGGTAGTCCGTGCCGTACGCGCCGGTGTACGGGTAGAACTCGTGCTGGATGAACGAGCCGTCCCGGTAGAAGCCGTCGCGCGGGCCCTCGGTCAGCTTGAGCAGGCTCCACCGGCCGCCGCCCAGCTTGTCGGAGATCGCGTCCCTGGCCAGCTCGATCGCGCTCGCGTCCTTGGTGAGGACGCCGCGCATGGCCACCGCCATGGCCTTGTTCGTGCGGTTGGCACCGGTCTCGATGATCGTCGTGTTGCTGATGCGGTGGTCGGCGTCCGGGCACCAGCGCAGCAGCGGCTTGAACCACAGGTCCAACCGGCCCGCCGGGATGCCCTCGTAGAGCAGGGCGCAGGCGTCGGTCAGCGAGCGGGGCACGCCGATCTCCCACCAGAACCAGTTGCTGTTCTGCCGGTCCAGCCGTTCGTTGTAGGCGTGCTCGTACAGGAAGTCCAGCGCGCCGACCACGTCGGCGGCGAAGGCGGGATCCCGGTACATCCGCGTGCCCGGCGTGGCCCAGCCCAGCGCCATGCCGCGCGCCTGCGAGTAGGCCCGGCTGAAGTTCCCGGTACGCGGGTCGTCGAGCGGCAGGTCGTCCCAGAGACTCGGCCGTGCCGGGGTGGGATTCAGCGAGGCCCGGAGCGAGGCGGCGGCGGAGTCGACGGCGGCCACCTTGGCGGCGAAGTCGGGATCACCCGGGTCGAACGAGCCGCCCGCGATCATGCCGGTCCACCGCAGGCGAGCCGCCTCGAACGCGTCGTCGGCGAGCATGCCGGTCCACGGGAGACGGATCGCGTCGTCCGCGTGTGCCTGAGCGGGAAGTCCCAGGGCAGCGGTCGCGGTTGCGCCAGCGGAGAGAGTCAGGAAGGTGCGTCGGGTGAGGGGGGTCATCAACGGCTCTTCTCTCCCGTGGGACGCGGCCATTAGAGTCCCTGTCCGGGGGATTGCGAAACATTGCGAAACACCAATCTGCCGGAAACGTAGGCGAAACATCGGATGTCGTCAAGGGCCCCACCTGAGGCGGCAGACTAAGAGGCGGGAGGGTGTGAAACAGTGGAAGACGTGGAAGACATCGCGGCGGAACGGCGCAGCACAATGGCGGACATCGCCGCACAGGCCGGAGTCTCGGTCTCGACGGTGTCGAAGGTGCTCCACGGAAGGTCGGATGTCTCAGCGAAGACCCGGGGCAAGGTCCAGCGGCTGCTGGGCCAGCATGGCTACACGCTGCCCGGCCGCTACGAGCAGCCCGGCGGCCTGATCGAGTTCGTCATCAACGAGCTGGACAACCCCTGGGCGGTGGAGCTGATCCGCGGCGCCGAGGAGGCGTTGCAAGCCGAGGGCATGGGCTTGGTCGTCTCGGCCGTACACAAGCGGAGCAAACTGGCCCGCCAGTGGCTCGACGACCTCGCCACGCGCGGATCGCTGGGCGCCATCCTGGTCATCTCCGAGCTGTCAGCCGACCAGGAGCAGGAGCTCAACCGGCTGGGCATCCCGTTCGTGGTGGTGCAGCCGTCCGTGGACGAGGGCCCCGACGTCCCATCGGTCGGCTCGACCAGCTGGAACGGCGGCTTCACCGCCACCAGGCACCTGATCGAGCTCGGCCACCGCCGGATCTCGATGATCACCGGCCCGGCCCACCGGCTGACCTCACGGGCCAGACTGGACGGCTTCCGCGCCGCCCTCGACCAGGCCGGCCTGGAGGTCGACCCGGCCTTGATCCGGTACGGCGACTACAGCCACGAGCCCGCCTACCACCACGCCCTCGAACTGCTGAGCCTGCCGGACCGCCCCACGGCCGTCTTCGCGGGCAACGACCTGCAGGCACTGGCGACGTACCGGGCGGCCCGGCAGTTGGGCCTGCGAGTGCCGGACGACGTGAGCGTGGTCGGCTTCGACGACCTCTCCTTCGCCCAGTGGATCGCCCCCACACTCACCACGGTGCGCCAGCCCTTGGCCAACATGGCGGCGATGGCCGCCCGCATGCTGATCCAGCTCATCAACGGTCAGGAGCCGGAGACGCTGCGGGTCGAGGTGGCGACCAGCCTGGTGATCCGCGAGAGCACCGCCCCCGCCCCCTGACCGCGCCTTCGAACGGGCGCGCCGCAGGGGCCTGGGTGCCGACGACCTTCTTACAGCCGGGATCGAGCAGCGTCGGTCGTCCGGCCCGTCGACCGTCGTCCGGGTTGCCACACAAGCCTTCCCGCTGCCGAACTGGTGTTCCTGTCGGTTTGCAGAGCGCGCCGGGCGGCTCCGACCTCCTCGACGAGGAGGTGTTCCGCCCGGACCTGTGGGCCGCTTATTTTCATGGCGGCTCACAGAATTTCTCCATCACCAATCTAGGCGACTCCGGGCTAACTTGGCGAAGCTTGGTCGCTACCTACCCGCGTGATAGAAGGTTGAGTGTCCCATGGAGCCGCAATATGCGCACGCCCGAGGATCTCTAGGCGCTCGGTGCTTCTCGCGCTTGAGACGCCTCGGTGGAAACGCGCAAGCGAAGTTGAAGATCCACAATATTGCGTAGAGCACCAACCAGCCCAGAGCGCCTTCAGGTAGGCGTGGCGGGTTCGCCCACGGTCCGGCGCTTCCCAGGAACCAAGAGGTCGCGAGACCTATAACCCAATGAATCGGGATAATCATGATAACTGACGCGATTGTGGCTAATATGACGCAGCGCCTCGAGTGTCCGTTCATGTGATTACCTCCAGCGCTTTATGCACGCTATAAGCATCCACGCGCCCATGAGTATTTTAGTCGCAACCGTGATTCCAATAATTGATCGCGGCGGGTGTGCACATCAACAGTCCGGACAGGATTGCTGAGGCGGCACCAAACACGAGCTTCCGGGACTAGCGCTCAAAGAGGTAGCCCCAGAACCCCACAACGGTCAAGATCGCAAAGATAATGATCACTAGGCACGGCCACGGGAGGAGGAGGCATCCACACCCCGGGCTATTCGGCGCTAGCGGACCGTTCACCCTGTCATGCGCAGCAGAGTCCATACGCCTCTACCCCCTGATCGCTTCCCCCGACACGATGTGACGCCGACAACGCTAGCCTCGACCCTCCGTGACCGCTGGTGACGAATACGTCATGGGGTTGTAGGCCGCTCGGCTGTCTAGACAAAGCGCCTTGAATATGCCACGGGGTCGGTGGCGCGTTAATGCCATCTGTCGCCGCAGGTCATGCGCATGATCGGGCACGAACTGATCTACCTGGAGTCGCGCGGCAACGCCCGCCGCAGTGCCGCCCGCCGCGGCCGCTCAGGCACCGCCTCGTGCACCCCGCTTTGAGCCCGCCCAATGCGGGCCGCGCGGCCGGCGCGAGCAATACGTGGGCGCGGTCGGCGGCGCCGGTCCTGGCCCGCGGCCCCGGTCTGGCGAACCGTCACCCCGGTCGCGCCGACGACAGGCCGATGCGGATGTGGTTGCAGGTCGCTCAGCTGCGACTCAGAGACTGATGAGCGCTTCGTGGAACGTCCGTGTGTCGGTGTCGTCAGGCCAGCGCTCGCGCAACTCGCCATCCAGCGTCCGTAGTTCGCGGCGAATGCGGGCAGAGCCTGTCTGATGGGCGATGCCCAGCGCCTCGCGCCCCAGGTGGACGGCGCGGCTCGGCTCTGCGAGGGAGGATTGGGCGACGGCTACGGCGGGTTTGGCCGTGAGGTGGCCGCGGTCGCGGGTGAGGTTGGGGGGGAAGTTTGCCGATCTGGGCTTGGAGGATGTCGGCGCGACCGGCGGCCCGGTGGCAGACGGCGCTTTGCTCCTGGAGCGTGTCGAGGTCGTAGGAATGCAGGTAGACCGGTACGTGCTGACGGGTGACTTGCGGATGGTCGCGGAGGGTTTCGGCGGCTTGGTCGAGAAGGGTGAAGCACTCGTCGAGCTCACCGAGCATGGCCAGTCCACGGGCTTGTTGCTGGGCGGCGAGGGCGTCCAGCTTCGGCTCCAGCGCGTCAGGGTCGCGGCGGGCGGCGCCGGCGAGTTGGACGACGGCGGCGTGATCATCGGTCAAGCAGGCGATGTTGGACTGCCGTACCAGCAGGTAGGCCGACATTTGGGAATCTCCTGCGCACTGGGACCATTCAGCGGCTCGCCTGGTCCAGTGCATGGCGTTTTCGAGTTCGCCGAGGTCTTGGTGCAGCCAGCCGGCCATCTCGGCGTACTGGGCCAGCACCTGAAGCAGTGACGCGGCGTGGCGGGTGCCAGCGCCACGGCGGAGCTCGTCCAAGACATCGATCTGCGCCAACACCGGGCGAAGCAGGGAGAGAGGGCCGAGCATCTTGTCAGCGGCGTAGTGCTCGGCCAGCACGCGCCGGAAGTAGTCGATGACTTCGCCGTCGATGCGCGATGGTTGCTCGATCGCGCGGGCCACACGCTGGGCTTGATCCGGATCACTGAGGCCGGGCAGAAGGGAGGTGAGTGCTCCGCCGGTGAGCAACTGGGTGAACTGGCGTCGTGAGAGCGTCACGCGCACGCTCCTTCGTCAAGAGGGAGGATGCTCGGGCGATAGCGTCGCATATAGCCGCTCACGAGCCACGCGGACGTCAGGAATCCGATCCCATCTGGCCGAGCCTTGAATGATTTCTCTCGCCTGATTGTTCACCCGAGCGGAGCTGATAAAGGGTAGTGCTCGCGTCAGACGGTGTATGTGGTGGGCGGCGAGTGTGGGGCTGTTGGCGCGGATCGCGGTTTGTGCCAGGCGACCTAGATATTGGGCCTGGAAGAGGAGGGACCACTGCCCCATGGCATCGGCGGCATTGCCCAGGAGTTGTTCCGCTTGGCCGAAGTCTCCCAGTTGGCTCAGGCCGATGGCTACATCCCCGCCGAGGGTGGCCTCTGCGAACGCGCTCAGTCCGCGCGCGTCCAGGGCGCGATCAAGGGCATTTCTCGCCTCCTTCTGACTCCCCTTGATGCCGGCCAGGCCACGTCCGAGGCGCATGTGCAAGCTGGATTGGCGGCTCGGGGGAAGGTCTGGGATTCGGAGCCCGCGCTGGGCATACTGCACCGCCCGCGTCGGGTCATCGCGGTAGAGGCTGACGCGGCTCAACGCGTCGTAGGCGCGTGCTTGCGCCGGGAAGTTCTGCGCGTGGTGTGCCAGGTCAAGTGCGGTCATGCCGGCGTGCTCGGCTTGAGCGAGCCTCCCGGCGTCGTACAGGGCGATGCTGGCCTGATACATCAGATCGGAAGCGGCCCCTTGTAGCTCGATTCCGACTGTTTTCATCGCGATGTGGGTAATTTGCTTCACATGCCCTAGAGCGCGGGCCGCAATCGGCACTCCTCCGAGCTCGTAGCGGCCGCGTGCCAGGCTATCGGCGAGAGCGCGCACATAGTCCGGGTCGAGATAGGGATTCGAGCTGACAGCGGATGGCACGAACATCACGGATGCGGCGGCTGCCAGGAATTCCCTGCGTTCCACAGGTTCCTCCACAGAAGGTGAAAAGCGCATCTCCCAGCCGACGCGCACAAGCAGCTGTCTTGCCCTGGTCAAGCTCGTATCGGCGACGCCGCGGCAGACGCGCGATATCCATGCTTGAGAAACTCCCAACTCTTGGGCGAGCTGGATCTGTGTCCAATTCCGTTCTTCCATGATCGCTTTAAGCGCTTCGGGGAGAGTCCGTACGTCCACCAGCTGAGCTTATAGCGGAGAGGTATTGGCTCAATAGTTGCTTATACCTCTGAGGAATACCCGTGCTGGTTCCATGGAAACGGGCTGCGAGAGCATAGGCGTCTCGCGAGGTGAGGCACATCGCGAGCCCGGACCCCATGACGGCGATGGAGGCAGCCGGTGTCATTGGCCCATCAGCACGGAACACCCACCACGACCAGCACACATCCGCAGGGCGGTGCGACCCTGATCTCGGCTGCGAGCCTATGGCGCAGCAACAAGGCGCCGCGAGAGGCGCGAATGGCCTTGTGCGTTTGGCTTGGGCAAGATGATCCGCTCCTGCTGGATGCGCAGCAGGTCGTGACCGAGTTGATCGCGAATGCCGTCACACATGTCGAGGGCGGCGAGGGGCGCGACTGGGTGGTGCTGCGGGTAATTCGTGGCAGCGGCTCTCTTCGCGTTGAGGTCATCGACCCGGGCTCCCTCGATGGGGACGGACCGCACGTCGTGCGGCAACCGCCAACCCCAGATCCGAAGACGCGCGAGGGGCTGAAGGTCCTGGCGGAATCAGGACGAGGTTTGCACATCGTGAAGACGCTTTCTAGCGCCTGGGGCACATACCTGAGCGGCGAACGCCGTGTGGTCTGGGCCGACTTGCCGTACCCGACTGCTTCAAGCCGAGAAGGGGAGACGGGATGATCAAGGAAGGCCTCGAAGAGCGGTTCGGCGACAAATGGGAGATCCACGTATTTCTTATGATCGGGGTTGCGGCCTCCCGTAGACAACCAAGGTTGACGCCAGCGGAGGCGGCGAGCGGCATGGTTCATGTGCTCCTTGCCGCCAACCTGGAGGAGTTGGGCGACAAACTGGTGGCGCAGCCCGACTCCCGCACGCCCCCTTGATCACTGACCACAAGCCCGTGACCAGCCGAGCGCCGTTCAACGGCCCCCCTGTGGCTGGTCACGCGCCCCCATGGTCCTGCCGCTGAAAGGCGGAGAAAAGAGAGACAGGCTCCGTCCATCCAGGCCTGTCTCTTGGAAGTGGACGTTGGGGGGCGGCTCCGCCGCCGAGCCTGGCCCGGTGCGAGCGGCGGAGCCGCAACAAGAGTTGTCGGCGCAGCCGTTTGACGCGGCCGCGGACAGTACGGCTCTAGCGACCGATCATGGTCGCGTCGGGGAGTGACTGCTTGACCGCCTCTGGCGTGCCTATCACGACCGTCAGCTTCCCATTGGTCTTCTTGGCCGCCGCGTTTCCGGCGATCCGTACCTTTCCGAGATCCTTGGCTTTGACGGTGACGAACATCCGGGTAGGGGTGCACCACAACGTCACCGCGCTCTCCCAGCTGGATCCGGCCATGAGTTCCTTGGGCCCCGCGAAGCCCTCCTCCGTTGTGGCGATGTTCCCCTCGGACTCCGTCAGGACTTGGCTCATGTTGAAGGTGGCGTCGGAGGACCCCTGGTCGGCGAGCCCGCACACGCCCTTGCTGTGGATCCAGGAGACCATGTCGTACTTAGCGACCTGGATTCGTGCCAGCACCTTTTCCGCCCCGTCTGGCATCCCCGACTTGGATGCTGAACCCGGCAACGCCGCCAGTGGCCAGCGGCTCGGATCCTTGAGCAGCCAGTCCTTCGGCTCCTCCGTCGAACACCCCGTCAGTAGCAGGAACGCAAATATCGCAATTAATCCCCTCATTGGTAGATCATCATAGAGGGGAAGCGTTTCACTTACAGTGCGTTCGCGCTGACACTTCGGGGTGAAGCCCCACAGGCCAGTAGCCCAATGACTGACCACACTCCGGCGCTTCCCTGATCCCCACCCCAACCAGCGGCCCGAAAGCCCGCCGACGTGCGGTGGGGCAGGTGGGGGCGGTGGGTCGCCAGGTGCTGGGAGGGGCGTACGGGGGTGATGGGAAGAAGAAGTGGGCGTACGGCGAAGGGTGGGTGAAAGCAACGATCACCATCCGGAAGGCACACTCATGACGGAGACGGGCACGTGACCGCCGACGTGGGCGAGCAGGTGACCGACGCCGACCTCGTCGCCGGTTACCGGCGGGATCCCGAGCTGTTCACCGCCGTGCATGACCGCTATTTCCGCGACATCTACCTGTACGTTGCCGGCCGCCTGGACACGCAGGTGGCCGAGGACATCGCGGCGGAGACGTTCCTACTGGCGTTCGATCGGCGCGATCGTTTCGATCCGGAGCAGGGGGGATTACGGCCTTGGCTGTTCGGGTTCGCCACGAACCTGGTGGCCAGGCATCGCCGTAAGGAGGCCCGCCATTACAAGGCGCTGGCCCGGCTGGACCCCGCGCCGGTCGTGGAAGGGCACGAGAACCGGGTCCTCACCTCGGTATCCGCCCAGCGCATGCAGCCGCAACTGGCCATGGCGCTCGCCTCGCTGAACGCCGGCGAGCGCGACGTGCTGCTGCTCCTGGCGCTGGGAGAGCTGAGCTACGACGAGATCGCCCAGGCGCTCGGCATCTCCATCGGCACGGTGGGTTCGCGGCTCAGCCGGGCCCGCGCCAAGATCCACGCCCGGATCGACAGCACCCTCATTGACAGCACGCTCAAAGGCAAGGAGACCCGATGAATGACCTGGAAGAGGTGGCCGGCTTGCTGGCCAAGCCGGAGCCGTCCGAGGAAGTGGTGGCGCGTAGCCGGAGCAGGCTCCAGCACAGGGCGCTGGGCCACGGAGCGCGGGGCCACAGGACGCTGGGCCACAGGATGCGGAGCCCGGGGCGCGTCAGGTGGTTCGTGCCAGGTGTGGCGCTGGTCGCCGCCGGAGCGGCCGCCGCGGTCGTGATCGCTACGGGGGCGGTCACGAACGCGGGCGCACCGGCTCCGGTCTCGGGCAAGGAAGTCCTGCTCATGGCGGCCGTCAGCGCGGAACGTACGCCGCAAAGCTCCGGGACCTACTGGCACGTCACCGCCACGTGGTTGGACAGCGAGATTCCCCCCATGGAGAGCTGGACCTCGCGCGACGGCAAGCGCTGGACGAGGAACGAGCCAGGTGACACTTCGGACACCGTCGTACCAGCCTCGATCTCGCTCAGGCTCAAGGGCGCCGACGTGAGCTTCGACGACCTGGAGAAGCTGCCGACGGATCCGGAGGCGCTGAAGGCGTGGATCGTCCAGCGCAAGGGCAACCCGGACGACATGTCCACCTCCGAGATCCAGGGCGACCCCACACTCACCCTGCTCACGCTGATCACGGAGCTGCCCACGCCCGCGGATGTCCGTTCCGCGGCGTTCCGGGCACTCGCCGCGACGCCGGGAGTCGAGAACACGGGCGCGGTCGAAGGCGGCCAAGCCCTGCGGATGCCCGACCCTGACGGCCTGGGCGAGGAGATCAAGATGGTCGTCGACCCCGAGACCGCCCGGGTCGTCCGCGCCAACCTCCTCCTTACCGCTGACGGAAGCTCGGGGTCGTCCGATGGGGACATCGCCGTGACCACCGATTGGACGGACGAGCTCCCCGCGACGCCGAAGGACCGCCCGTGACCAGAGGCAAGGCCTTACTCGCCGCCGTCCTGGTGACGGCGGCGACCACGGCCGCGACGCCGGCCACCACTCAGCAACCCGCGAAGCAGTCCACCCAGCAGTCCACCCAGCAGCCCACCCAGCAGCCTACGAAGCAGCCGGGCAGCGTGACCCTGATCACCGGTGACCGCGTCACGGTCACCGGCCAGGGGTATCGCGTGCAGCCCGGCCCCGGCCGTGAAGTGCTCTTCTCACGCCAGATGCGCGACGGCCATCTGTACGTGATCCCGTCCGACGCCCTGCCGCTGATCGCCCAGGACGTACTGGACCGGCGACTGTTCGATGTCACCCAGCTGCTGGAGTGGCACTACGGTGACGCCGACACCCCCGACATCCCCGTCATCTCGCAAGGATTCAGCTCCCAGGGTCAGGTACGGCGGCTGGCCGCCCTCGGGATGAGCGCGGCCCGCCTGCCCAAGGCGAACGCCGCCAAGACCTGGCGCGACCTCACCCAAGCCCGCACGCTGGCGGCCGGCAAGACCAAGCTGTGGCTCGACGGCCGCATGGAGTTATCGCTGACTGTCGACGGAAAGCGCTACCTGAACCTGGCCGACACTCCGGTGACGGTCAGCGCCGATCGGCAGGTCACGGTGGACACGCGCCAGGGCAGGCCGACCAGGATCACCATCGACGATCCGAGCGCGCAGCTTCAAGACGGGTTCGACTATGAGCTGGTCAACGGCGCCTGGAGCACCGGAGGCTCGATCGGCAGGATAGATGCCAACAGCCAGCTCTTCGTTGTCCCGAGTTCCCAGGCCGGGCTGACGTACTCGCTGACGACCACTTGGCTCAGCAAGGACCAGAAGCCCAGCCCGTACGTCTACGATCTCGTCGACCGGCGTACCGGCGGTCTTCCCGAGGATCCTTCGCGCGCCTTCAAGCAGCGGGACCTGGCCAAGGTGACCGCGACCTATCGGGGTCCGAGGGAATCGGGCACGCCTAAGCTAGGGGAGAGCTCCCGTTTCTCGCCCGGCTCGAACCTCAGAAGTCCGGTCGGCGAGATCCCGCTGCCGGGGACGCTGGTCCAGTACCTGACGCCCGGGGTGACGTACGAGAGTGGGCTCCAGGTCGGCGACGCGTTGATGTTCGGCGGAAGCAGGGAGGCCAAGCGCGGTGAGAGCCGCGGCGAGGTCTGGAACACCGCGGTCGTGGGGCCGTAGTTCCTGCTGCCGGCCGGTACGCGTACCGGCGACGAGCTGGTCTTCGCGGGGACGGGAATGTTCGCCGACGGGGCCGAGCGCAGGACGGGCTCGGACACCGCCGCCACCGGCACCGCCACGCTGACCAAGGACGGCCGGGAGCTGGCTAAGGCGGAGCTGTCCACCTGTGACGTCTTCGATCCGGGACGGTGTGAGCTGCGGGCCGCCTTGCCCGCCGGGACGGGCGCGTACACGCTCACCGCGTCGCTGCGGCGGTCGTCGTCGGCGCTGTCCACGGCGGCTGAGTCGGTGTGGACGTTCCGCTCCGGGACCACCGCGAAGGAACAGGCGTTGCCGCTGATGGCGGTCCGTTTCCGGCCCGAGGGCCTGGACGACGCCAACCGCGCCGCCGCCGGGAGCGTGACCCGGCTGCCGTTGTGGATCGAGCGCGACCCCGGCTCGGAGCAGGCGGCGATACGGTCGCTCCGGCTGGAGATGTCCGCCGATGACGGGGCTCACTGGCGGGCGGTTCCGGTGGCCCGTACGGGGTCGGGTTGGACGGCGGCGGTGCCGAACTCGAGTACCACCGGGTTCGTCTCCCTCCGAGCAGTCGCGACCGACATGTTGGGGCAGCGCGGTGACCCAGACCATCACCCGCGCGTACGCCGTGCGCTGACCTGTCTGAGGCCTGGTGACGGGGAGACCCGTCGCCAGGCCTCAGCCAGGTCGCGGATCAGGCAATTTGGGTCGTTCAGCTCAGGTCGAGGTGGGCGAGTTCGGTGCGGGTGGTGACGCCGAGCTTGGGGAAGGCGCGGTACAGGTGATGGCTGACGGTTTTCGGGCTGAGGAAGAGCTGGGCGGCTATCTCCCGGTTGGTGATCCCCGTGGCGGCGAGGCGTACCACCTGCTGCTCCTGAGGTGAGAGCAGGGCGGCCAGGTCGGGGCTGCCCTGGGCCACGTTCTCACCCGCCGCGCGCAGCTCGGCGCGGGCCCGCTCAGCCCAGGGACGGGCGCCGACGCGCTCGAAGGTCTCCAGCGCCGCGCGCAGGCGGGCCCGGGACTCGTGCCTGCGGCGGTTACGGCGCAGCCACTCGCCGTGGAGCAGGTCGGTGCGGGCCCGTTCGAAGGGCCGGTTCGCCTCGGCGTGCGAGCGCGCGGCCTGCTCCCACTGCCGTTCCGCGTCGCGGTCGTCGTGGGCGAGGAGGGCCCGGCAGCGGTGCAGCACGGCCTCCGCCCACGGATGACCGGCGGCCGCGGCCCAGGTGGCGAAGCGAGCGAGCGGTTGCTCCGCGCGGGCGGGCAGGCCCAGCCGCACGGCGGCCTCGATCTGGTCGGGAGCGAAGAAGATCGGCATGATCTGGTGTCGGAGCGGCCCGCGGGCGGCGGCGTCGAAGCGTTCCAGCGCCGCCTCGAAGCGGCCCTGGCCGAGGTCCAGCAGGCCGAGCGCCCATTCGGCCCAGCCGACGATGGTCGCCACCGGATGGGCGGCGACGTGCGCGATCGTCCGCTCGGCGAGCTCACGGCACTCCTGTTCGCGGCCCTGGACGGCGCTCGCCATGGCCATGACGCTCTCGAAGTGCGCGACGCGGTGCGTGTGGCCGATGTCGACGGCGAGCCGACGGCCCTCGGTCGCGGTCGTGACGGCGTCGCGGAAGCGCCCGAGGTACATCTGGTGGATCGCCAGCACGGCCTGGGCGAGCGGCAGCAGCCCGATCAGGCCGACGGCCCGGCATTCCTCGATCGCCGACTGGGCGATGGCCGCCCCATTGTCGAAGTCCCCCGAGATCCCGGCCAGCGAGCAGATGCTGATCCTCAGGGCCGTCATGCCGGCGGGGATCGCCACGGCCACGGCGATGAGCTCGCGGAACGGCGGTAGCGCCCGGTCCAGGTCGCCGGCCAGGAAGTCGGCCATGGCGCGGGCCGCCCGGACGAAGCCGTCCAGCCCGTCCTCCGGCGACAACGGCAGCTCGGCGAGCCGCGCCGCGGACTCGGCGACGGCCGCCGGATCGCTGAGGTACCACGCGTTGCGCACGGCGTCGAGCAGGATCAGCGCCGCGGCCTTGCGATCCAGGACGGAGATGGAGGCGGCGCCGTCGAGCAGGATTCGATGGGCGTCGTGGACGGCTCCCCGGTCGAAGGCGATCCGGCCGCGCAGCGCCGCCAGTCGCGCGACGGTCAGCGGGTCGTCGTCGAGCCGCCGCGCCTGGTCGGCCAGGCCCTGCGCGTGCTCCAGGACGCCGGCGTCCGCGGCGGCCTCGGCTGCCAGGGCCAGCCGCCGGGCCCGCTCGGCCAGGCCGGGGGTGAGCCGCGCCGCCCGCTCCAGGGCCGCGGCGGCCGCGGCGTGGCCGGCCCGCTCGCGGGCGCGGCCCGCCGCCTGCTCCAGCGCGGCGGCGATCGGCTCGTCGCGGCCCGTCGCGGCGGCGGCCAGGTGCCAGGCGCGCCGGTCGGCGTCCTGCTCGTCGTCGAGCACGTCGGCGAGGGCGCGGTGCACGGCCAGGCGTTCGTCGTAGACCGCCCGCCGCGCCGCCGCAGTGCGCATGAGCGGGTGGCCGAAGGAGATCCGCCCGCCGGCGGTGGACAGGAAACCGGCGTGTTCGGCTGGGCCCAGGGCACTACCGTCGACCCCCAGCCTGCCGGCCGCGCGCAGCACGACGTCGAGGTCCCGGGCGTCGTCGAGGGCCGCGACCAGCAGCATCGTCTGGGTGTCCGGCGGCAGGACGGCGATGCGCGCCTCGTACGCCTCCTGGATCCGGCGCGGCAGCGGCAGCGGTTCCTGCGCGTGCCGCAGCGCCTCGGGGGCCCGGGGCAGCTCGATCAGAGCGAGCGGGTTCCCGCCGCTCGCGGCGAGGATTCTCTCCCGCACTGACGGGCCCAGCCCGGGCGTGCGCTCGTGCAGCAACTCGCCGGCGGCCTGCCGGTCGAGTCCTTCGAGCCGCAGCTCGGGGACCCCGGGCGCATGGAAGCCGTCCCTGGCGGCGAACAGCAGGGCGATCCCCTCGGAGTGCAGCCGCCGGGCCGCGAACAGCAGGGCCTCGGCCGACGATCGGTCCATCCATTGGGCGTCGTCGACCAGGCAGAGCAGCGGGCCGTCCTCGGCCAGTTCGGTGAGCAGTGACAGGGCGGCCAGGCCGATGAGGAAGCGGTCCTCAGGGGCGTTTCCGTGAGCGGTGGCCAAGCCGAACGCGCCCTCCAGCGCCCGGGCCTGCGGCGCCGGCAGCCGGCCGATCCGGTCGAGGGCCGGGCGGAGCAGCAGGTGGAGCGCCGCGAAGGGCAGCTCGGCCTCGGTTTCGATGCCGGTGCCGCGCAGCGGCCGCAGGCCCTCCGGCGACTGGGCCGCGTGGTCGAGGAGCGCGGACTTGCCGATGCCGGGCTCGCCCCGGAGTATCAGGCTCGCGCTCCGGCCGTCTCTGGCCCGTGCGAGCAGCGCCTCGATCTCCGCCAGTTCTCGTTCCCGCCCCCGCAGCACGATCAGAATGTACCGCCCCTTGCCGGACGGGCATCAGTCGAATCACCCGACAATCGTCCGATACCGGCCGGACGCCTCCGATCCCTAGCGTCGTACCGCAAGCGCGATCCGCGCGCAGACGCAAGGAGAAGCATGTGGACCTCCTGATCTTTCTGTTCTTGTTCATCGTGCTGTGCGGGTGGCTCGACAACTGGGCCACCCGCGCCACCAAGGAAGGACGTTAGATGTTCATCGGACACTTCGGCCTGGCCGCCGCGGTCAAGGCCGGTGAGCCGCGCGTCCCGCTGTGGTCGCTCATGCTCGCCACGCAGTTCCTCGACGTCGTCTTCGTGGTCCTGTACCTGGCGGGCGGGATCGAGTCCTTCCAGGCCGTCGCCCCGGGAACCTACGGCGAGGCGCTGATCGACGCGCAGTACACCCACTCGCTGCTGGGCGCCCTACTGCTGGCGGCGCTGTACGGTGGCCTCGGCGCCCGGCGGTGGGGCCGCAAGACCGGTTGGGTGCTGGGCGCGATGGTGTTCAGCCACTGGCTGCTCGACCTGCTGGTCCACCGCGCCGACCTGCCGCTGCTGCCCGGTAACGCCGGCGGCCTGCCGCTGCTCGGCCTCGGCCTCTGGCAGGTCCCCTGGGCCACGGCCGTCGCCGAGGGGGTCCTCCTGGTGGCCGGCGCCGTCCTGTACTTCCGCTCGGTACGGCGGCGCGCCCCCGTCACCTGGCGCGCGATGGTCTCCGGCGGCGTGATGGCGGCGCTGCTCGCCCTGGGCCTCGTTGTCGATGTCCTCAGCTGAGACCGCCTATGTCCTCTTTCGCGAAGGGTGCTGACATGTTCGTTGACGTGCCGGGCGGGCGGCTGGCCTACGATTCCGCCGGCGAAGGGCCGCTGGTGGTGTGCGTACCCGGCCTCGGAGACATCCGGGAGGTCTACCGGTTCCTGCGTCCCGCGCTGGTGGAAGCGGGGTACCGGGTGGTGACCATGGACCTGCGCGGCCACGGGGAATCGTCGGCGGGGTGGGACGACTACTCGCAGTCCGCCGTGGGCGGCGACATCGTGGCTCTTCTGGAGGAACTGGACGCGCCCGGCGCCGTCCTGCTCGGCAACTCCTACGCCGGAGGCGGCATCGTCCGCGCCGCCGCCGAGGCCCCCGAGCGGGTGGCCGGCATCGTCCCGATCGACGGGTTCATCAGAGCCATCCCGCTCAACGTCGCCGTCCGCGCGCTCGTCCGGGTCATCGGCTCCTCCCCCCGGTTGTGGAAGGTCTACTACGGCATGGCGCACCCCACCGCCAAGCCCACCGACCTGGACGGGCACCGCGCCAAGCTGGTGGCCATGCTGCGCGACCCGCAGCGGCACAAGGCCATGCGCCGCATGCTCCTCGACCGGGCGCCGGATGCCGAGCAGGTCATCCAGCAGGTCCGCTGCCCGGCCCTGGTCCTCATGGGCGGCAAGGATCCTGACTTCCCCGACCCGGCGGCGGAGGCGCGGACCCAGGCGTCACTGCTGCGGGGGCAGGCCGTGTTGATCGACGACGCGGGCCACTACCCCATGTCGGAGTTCCCAGAGCGCACGGCCGAAGCCCTGCTGCCGTTCCTCAAGAACGTCTTCTGACCTCATCGGGCTTCCAGTGGTTCGGTGGACGGTCGATTCCGGCAGGCGCTCCGTCAGGTAGAGGAAGATGTGCCCGCACGCGTGGATGACGGGCGCTGTCAGGCGGTGCCCACGATGCGGTTCTCCCAGGCCCAGGCGACCACCTCGACCCGGTTGCGCATCTGGAGTTTGGCCTGGATGGCGGTGACGTGACCTTTGACCGTGCTCACCGAGATGAACAGCTCGGTGGCGATCTCCTGGTTGGTGCGGCCCGCGGCCATGGCCCGGACGACCTCGGTCTCTCGTTGGGACAGCGGCGAAGCGGCTCCGCCATCGGCCGGCCCTCCGGAAGCGGTGAGGTGGCGCAGGAGCCGCAGCGTGATCGACGGGGAGATCAACGCGTCTCCGGCGTGCGCGGCACGGACGGCCTCGACGAGCAGGGTGGGACCGGCGTCTTTCAAGATGAATCCGGCCGCTCCGCCGCGTAGCGCGCCGTAGACGTACTCGTCCAGGTCGAAGGTGGTCACCACGATCACCCGCAGCGGGTCGGGGACGCGCGGGCCGGCCAGCTCGCGGGTGACCTCGATGCCGTCCAGGCGGGGCATCTGGACGTCCACCAGGCACACGTCCGGGCGCAGCCGCCGGGCCAGGGCGACCGCCTCGGCGCCGTCGGCGGCCTCGCCGACCACGCTGATGTCGGGCTGGTCTTCCAGGATGACGCGCAGGCTGGCGCGGATCATCGCCTGGTCGTCGGCCAGCAGGATCCGAATGGTCATCGGCACTCGCTCGCAGGGGCGGGCAGCGTGGCGAGTACGGACCAGCCGGTTCCGCGGCGTGGGCCGACGCTCAGGGTGCCGCCGAGGGCCTCGACGCGTTCGCGCATCCCGATCAGGCCGTACCCGCCCCGGTGGGGGTAGGGGGTCATGCCCGGCGGGGCGTCGTCGACGACCTGCACTCTGACGGCGTCCTGGTCTCGGGCGACGGTGACTGTGACGTGGCGGGCGTTCGGGGCGTGGCGGGAGATGTTGGTCAGCGACTCCTGTACGACCCGGTAGAGGGTACGGGCCACTTCGGGCGGCCACCCCGGCTCCCCGTCAGGCAAGCTCAAACGCACCACGAGGCCGTGGCCGTCGAACCGTTTGACGAGCTCGCCAAGCTGTTCGCCGGAGCGCGCTTTGTCGTTGTCGGTGGCGTCGCGCAGCAGGCCGACCACGCGACGGGTCGCGGCCAGCGCGTCGGATCCGGCGGCCTCGATGTCGGCCAGGGAGCCTTCCGCCGTGTGCGGCTGCTTGCGGGCCAGGAGCTGGCCGGCCTGGGCCTGGAGCACGATGGAGGTGATGTGGTGGGCGACGACGTCGTGCAACTCGCGGGCCAGCTCCAGACGCTCGTTGCGGCGTACCCGCTCGGCCATGGCCCGGCGCCGGGCGGCCAGCAGCCGCGGCCCCAGTCCGGCCACCAGCGCGGCCAGCCACGCCGCGCCGTTCAGCACCGCCACCACCGAGCCGGTGGAGAAGACGAACGCGGCCACCAGCCCACCGGCGACCACCACGCCCCCACCGGCCGCGACGGCACCCGCACGCCAGGTCGGCAGCACTCTGACCGCGGAGCCGACCAGCACCGACAGGCCCAGCGCCATAGCGGGCCCCGGCTCACTCGGCAGCCCGGCCAGCCGGGCGACCACGATCGCGACCGCCGCGACGGCCAGGCCCGCGATGGCCGCCCACAACCGCCCGCGTCGGCGCAGCAGAGCCAGCCCGCACACCACCGCCCCCGCCACGCAGCCGAACTGCCAGTAGGCGCCGCCCCAACTGCCCGCGAGCCGGTACGCCTGGAAGGCGAGCGCCGCCGCGAACCCGACGCCGAGCCCGGCATCGACCGCGAACCCGACCCACCCACGACCCTTCACACCGCTCAGGCTAGGAGATGACCACCCCGCACCGAACCAGCCGAAAGTACTGTCAAGCACCGCGTAACCCTGCCTTCGCCCGATGCTCGGCACCGCACCGGGCCCGCAGGATGAGCCTCATGCCACATCAAGATCCTTATCCGGCGTCGAAGGCCACGGACGCGACCGAGGGCCGCCGTGCACGCCGATCACTTGCGGGCGAGCGCCCGGCTCCATCCGATGGCCGAGCGATGACCTCCGCCAGCCGTCCACGCATCGGCGCGCTCGACGTAATCCGCGGATTCGCGCTGTGCGGGATCCTGCTGGCCAACGTCCAGCCGATAGCCAGCCTCGGCGGCCCGGTCGTGTCCCATGGGTCGCCGACAGCGGGGGATGTGTGGATGGGGCTGCTCGTCGAGCAGCGCTTCTTCCCGATCTTCTCCCTGCTGTTCGGCGTCGGGTTCTCGCTGCTGCTGGAGTCATCCGCGGGCCGTACCGCTCACCCGCGAGTGCTCCTGCTGCGCCGGCTGCTGGTGCTGCTCGCGCTCGGCCTGGTGCACCATTTCCTGCTGTGGCAGGGCGACATCCTGACCATCTACGCCATCGTTGGCCTGGTGTTGCTGCTGCCCTCGACCTGGCTGCCCCGATGGGCCGTAGCCGGCCTGTCCGCCGCGCTCCTCGTGGTCTCACCGACCCTCGGAAGCGGCTTCTTCGGCATGGTCCCCGGGCTGTTCCTGCTGGGCTCGGCACTGACCCGGTACGGGGTGATCGACCGGATCGAGCACTCCACCCGGGTGCCCGTCGTTCTGGGCTCGGCCCTGGCGGCGGTGGCGGCGCCCATCCTGTGGTGGCAGGCCGGGCTGCGGTCCGACGACCCCGGCTTCGGCCTCTCGATGGGGGTGGGTGGGCTGCTTGTCGCCGGTTTCTACATATGTGCCCTGCTGGTCCTGCTCCGGACGCCGCTCCGATCGGCGCTGCAGGCCATCTACGCGCCGCTGGGCCGGATGGCACTGACCAACTACCTGACCGCCACGATCCTCGTCCTCGCTGTCCAACGCCTAATCGGCGGCTCGCCGGACACCTGGTCCTTGACCATGGTGGTCGGGATCGCCGCTGCCATTCTCTGCACCCAGTGGGTGTGGTCTACTCTCTGGCTGCGCCGATACCGCTTCGGCCCTCTTGAGTGGCTTTGGCGCTGGGCCACCTGGGGCCGCCGCCCACTCCTACGCCACACTCCCTAGAAGTGGGTGGCGATACCGAATGCCTCGCGCAGCCGGGCCATGTCATGGAGGTCACGGTCGCGGGGCTGGTATCCCTGATGAAAGGCGACCTGCTGGGCGGCCGAGAGGCAGCCCACCCGGACGTTCTCGATCATGCCGGTGGTGAAGGCGTCCGCGGGATAGACGAAGACGCCTCCATGGTCGTCGGCTTGCTGGACAGCGGAGCCGTCCGGGTCGAACCGCAGCGGATGAAGGTCCAGCTCGTGACCATGGCGGTCCTTCATGACGAAGCGAACGGGCCGCCCCGGCCGGGCATCGGTCTGCTCGGCGAACCCGGCGGCCGTCAGCGTGTCGATCAGCAGCGGCTCCTGCTCGACACGGTGCAACAGGTCAAGGTCGTGGTGCTCGCGGGTGACCGTGCCGACCAGGGCGTCGATGCCCCATCCACCGGCCACCCATACCTCGCACCCCGCCTGATGCAGCAGCGCCAACACCCGCAGCGTCACACTCGTCGCCATCATGAGGGCAATTCTGTCCTCCCGCGCCGACGCGCCCGCCGCGGATGCGGGTTCGCGTCAGGCGAGTGGGTGCGGCTTCGGGCCGGCACCCTGTACGCCACCCTCGACGGGCTCCAGACAGAAGGGCTGGTCTCGTTCGCCCTGCCGTACGGGGTCGTCGTGTGGTTGACCTGGCGCGGGAGAGGTGGTGTGGCGGGCGTATACGCGGGAGGGTTTCCGGGAGCCGGGTATCTGGCGAACGCGGTGGCGCTGGGCGTGTGGCGGCGGTGGTGCTGGGGGTGACGGCCTGGGTGGCCCGGGTCGCGGGCAAGGGCACCGGCGGCGCCCCGACCAGCTCGGTCGGCGGATGACCATAGAGGGGCCGCGCGGGTCCTTCAAGGGGCCAGGGCGCGGATGGTTTCCGTCAATCGCCGCGCCTCGTTCCGGTCCACGACAAGATCGATGGGCTTGCCCTTCTTCCAGGTCGTGAGCGGCTCGCGCGGCGGCTGTTCGATGAGCGCGGTGATCGGCGGCAAGGCCTTGGCGACTGGCTGGGCGAATGCCGCAGACGCCACCCGTACGAGGCCGCGCAGCGGTTGCCTGAAGGACTCGTGCAGTCCGGTCGCGACGAACACCGGGTTGTACAGCACGTACTTCGTGCGCTCGGAGGCATAAGCCGCCCCCAGCAGTTCGCTGGCCTTGGCTCCCTGCATGGTCGCGGTGATCGCCCGGTACCTGTTCTTCAGCTGGAGATCGTCCCAGTGGATTCGGCCGTTCTGCCCGGCGCCGCACAGATTGATGATCATCGGTGTCGGTGCCTTCTCCAGCGAGCCGCGTAGTCCTTCGGCCATGAGCCAGCGGTTGAGCACATAGAGAGCGAAGGTGTGCTCGAACCCCTCCTCGGTCTCCACCCGTGCCGGGTTGAACCGGAACGCGGCGAGCACCAGCGCGTCGATCACCGGGTGCTCGGCGTTGAGCCGTTCTACCAGGTCTCGGGTCTGGCGGAGTGAGCTGAGGTCAGACCTGATGAAGCGGGCCTTCGGTGCCGCCTCGCGCAGGCGGCGTCCGCCATCCTCGCTGCTGCCCACGGCCACGACCTGGTCGCCCCGTTCGGTGTGGTGGCGGGCCAGGGCTTTGCCGATGCCGTTCGTGCCGCCGGTGATCACGATGGTCCGGGTCATAAGTTGAGGTCCTCCTCAAGTTGAGATGGGCCTCAACTTAGCTAGGCTTGCGGGTATGCGCAAGGACGCCGTTCAAAACCGTGAGCGCCTCCTGCGGGCGGCCCGGCGGCTGTTCGCGGACCATGGGCTCGACGTGCCGCTCGAAGAGATCGCCCGCTCGGCCGAGGTCAGCATCGGGACGCTCTACAACCGCTTCCCCACGCGGGGTGCCCTGGTGGAGGCGGTCTTCGAGGATCGAAGGGCGACCGTGGCCGAGCTGGCCGAGCAGGCGCTGGCGATGGACGACGCCTGGGACGGGTTCGTCGCGTTCCTGACCGGCGTGTGCGAGCTGCAGGCCGCCGACCTCGGCTACAACGACCTCGCCGCACGGGGGGCGGCGGTGGACGGGGATCGCGGGTACGGCCTGATGCGCGAGATCCTCGAACGCGCCCAGCGATCCGGGGACCTGCGGGACGACATCACACTCGCCGACCTGGCCTTCGTGCTCTGGGGCGTGGCGGCGACCGTCAAGGCCACGTACGCGGTGGCGCCAGGAGCCTGGCGGCGGCACCTCGCCCTGGCATTGGACGGCCTGCGCGCCGTCGCGGCCCGGCCCTTGCCTACCCCGCCGATGTCCACCGAACAGACGCGCGCCGCGATGCGGACGTGCTGATGTTCGCCTGGCCCTGCTTGGCCTAGAGCGACCTGCTATGCGAAGGTGAAGGCCCCGCCTCGGGACCACGGCGGGGCCTTCACGTCCTGGCGGGGCTACAGCCCGGTCATCCTGAACCTGAGGTTGTATTCGTAGTAGCTGTCATGGGTCCCGGAGACGATGCCCCCGACGATGACGGACTGGCCTTTGGAGAGCCCGGCGCAGTCGGAGCCGTACACGATGATCGTGCCGAGGTTGAATCCGGACTTGACGATCGGCGGCTGGACCTCGCGCAGATTCCAGGCCAAGGACGAGGAACTGCTGACGTTGACGCTCGCGTAGTCGAAGTCCACCGGGTCGGCGTCGCTGCCGGCGTTCATGTTGACCCAGCTGGTGGGGAAGATCCTTGATCCGACCTCGAGCCTGAGCTCGTCCTTGCCGTCGACCTCGTCCACGGCGGACGCGTCGAGGTCGTAGAACTCGACCGAGCAGGTTGTGCTCGAGGTGGTCGCGCCGGCGGTCGGGGCCGCCGCTACCACTGCCGGGACGGCCAGTCCCAAGGCCAGGGCGAGCGCGGGGATCAGCTTCTGAGAGCGCATGCTGCTTCTCCTTTGACGAGGATCGCGTCTCGTGGTGAAACGCGGCATCAGAGTGGGGCAGGCAGCGTGAGCACATCGTTAGAGCGCTGGTCAGTGGCGTAGAGCACGTTCCGTGCACGCCTTTTTCCGTAGTCGCGCGGCGGGGACGCGCCTACCGTGCTGCAACTATGGGAGACTCGCTGACCCTGCTGTTGCTGGGCCCGCCTGAGCTGGCCGTCGGAGCGCGGCCGGTGGGCATCCGCTCCGCCAAGACCCGCGCCCTGCTCTGCTACCTCGCCACCACGCCGGGCCCGCGCCCGCGCGCCGAGCTGGCCGCGCTGCTGTGGGGCGAGCGGCCGGACGCCAACGCCCGCGGCAGTCTGCGCCTGGCGCTGTCGGAGCTGCGCAAGGAGGTGGGCGGGTGGCTGGACATCACCCGCGACCACGTACGGTTCCGCCCCGGCGGCTGCTACGTGGACCACGGACGCCTGGCCGAGACGGCGACCGTGGCAGAGGCGCTGCGGTTGTGGCGGGGCGACTTCATGGACGGGGTGTGGTTCTGCGACGCCCCGGCCTTCGGCGGGTGGCTGGAGTCGGAGCGCGGGCGGGCCCGGCTGCGGCTGCGCGAGCTGCTGCTGCGCTCCGGCTCCGCGCCCCCGGCCGATCTCGTACGGCTGGCGCGCCTGGTGGCCGGCCTGGACCCGTACGACGAGGAGGCGCACCGGCTGCTGATGGCCGCCCTGGCCGCGGCGGGCAACCGGGCGGCGGCCCTGGCCTGCTACGACGACCTGCGGCTGCGGCTGGCCGACGACCTGGGCGTCGAGCCCGCGCCGGAGACCGCGGCGGCCAGACGACGTCTGCTCACCCAGCGGACAGCCGTCCGGCGCGCACCCCTTCCGGTACCCGGCACGGACCTGTACGGCCGGGAGGCGGAGCTGGCGCGCCTGCGTACACTGCTGGCCGCCGAACGCCTGGTCACCCTGCTGGGCCCGGGCGGAGTCGGCAAGACCCGCCTGGCCATCGCCGCCGCCCCGGACTCGGCCCGTTTCGTCTCCTTCGCCGGGGTACGCCCGGAGGCGGCCGTCACCACGCTCGCCCGCCGCCTCGGCGTGGACCTCACGCCGCAGCGCCCCGCCCTGGACCTGCTCCTGGCGGCGCTGGCCCGGCAGGAGGTCCTGCTGGTGCTGGACAACCTCGAACACCTGCCTGCCTTCGACGCGGTCATCGGGCGCATCCTGAGTACGGCGCCGGGCGTGCGGACCCTGGCGACGAGCAGGCGGCGGCTCGACCTGCCCGGTCAGGTGACGTACGAGGTGGCGGGCCTGCCGGGACCGGCGGCCGAGGCCCTGTTCGCGGCCAGGGCGACGCGGGCGCAACCGGCGTTCGACGCCGACCGGGACGCCGCCGCCGTGGCCGCGATCTGCGCCGCCACAGGTGGTCTGCCGCTGGCCATCGAGCTGGCGGCCGGGCTGCTGCGGGCTGTACCGCCCGCCGAGCTGGGCCGCCACCTCGGCGTGGACCCCGGCCTGCTGTCGGCCGGGGGACCGGCGGCCCGGTCGCGGCACGCCGGCATGCGTACGGTGTTCGAGACCTCCTGGCGGCTCCTCGATCCGGCCGGGCAGAAGGCGCTGGCGGCGCTGGCGGTGTTCGGCGGTGGCTGCACGCTGCCCGCGGCGCTGGAGGTGGCCAGGACCGGGCCGCAGGTGCTGGTCCGGCTGGTCGACCAGAGCATGATCGAGCTGACCCCCGCCGGACGGTACGTCATCCACCCGCTCATCCAGCAGCTCGCCGCCGCGCACTTGTCGCCGGGCGAGCGGCGGGCGGCGCGGGAGCGGCACGCCGCGTACTTCTCGCGCCTGCTCGACCGGCACGCCGCCGCCCTGCAGGATGCCTCGGACGCGGAGGTGACCCGCGTGCTGGGGGCGGAGATGGACAACATCCGGCTGGCCTGGGCGGTGTCGGGGGAGCCCGGGTACCTGGACAACTATTGGGTGTTGTGCCTGCGGCTGCGGCTGTACGAGGAGTCGGGGGCCGTCGTACGGCTGCATCTCGCCCGTACGCCCGAGGCTCCCCGCCTGCGGGCGCGGTGGTTGCGGATGGCGTGCGTGAGCGAGCATCAGCTTGCCCGGGAGCAGGAGGCGTACCGGCTGGTCAGGGCGGCACTCGACACGGTAGGCAGGCCGCTGCCGGCCTCCCGGCCCGGCCTGGTCGCCGCCACCCTGACGGCCGCCGCGTGCCAGGTCCTCCATCGGGTCCTGCCGGTGCCCCGGTCCGAACGGGCGGCCGAGGTGGCGCAGGCGCTGACGTTCCTGGCACGGCTGGCCTACCACCAGCAGGACGTGCCGACGATGCTGGCGGTCTCGTTGCGCCAGCTCAACGCCGCCGACCGTACCTCCGCCCCGGACCTGCGCGCGGAGGCGTACGCGAACTTCGCCACCATCGCCCGCGTCGCCGGCCGCCACCGCGTGGCCCATCGCTACGGCGCGCTCGCCGACCGGGCCCTGACCGGCATCGCGCATCCGACGGAGCCCGCGAGCCGCGCCCGCCTGGCCCGGGGCCTGGACCAGCTCTCGGCGGGGGAGTTCGAGGCGGCCCGGGGGTCGTTCGCCGAGTGCCGGGCCAGGACACTGGACCCCCGGGTGGCCGAGAACTGCGCGGGCATGCTCGCGGAGACGGCGCTCTGGCGGGGCGACTTCGAGCAGGCCGCGAACCTGTACGCCGCCACGGCGGAACAGGCGGCGAGCCGGGTCGGCGGCGACATCGGCCGCCACTGGTGCCTGACGGGCCAGGCCGAGGCCCTGCTGCGGATCGAGGGGACCAGCCCCGATCGGGTCGCCGAGGTGCTGGCGGCGGCCCGCGCCTCGACCGAGCGGCGGCGCGCCCACGAGCAGCGCCTCGGCCTGCGGGACGGCGCGGTCATGCCGGTGATCCAGGAACTGCGCCTGCTCACGGCCTCGGCCCGCCTGATCGAGGCTCGTTCGATGGCGGACGACCCGAGTGAGGCGTTGGCCCGGGCGCTGGATCTGGCCGCCCGCCTGCCGAAGGCCCAGCGCGGCATGCTGGAGTGCTGGTCGGGACTGGCCGAACTGCTCTGCCACATGTCGCCGGGCCCGGATCCCGCGACGGCCCGGAGGCTCCACCGGCACCTCGCCGAGTACCAGGCCCGCCATCCGGGAGCCGCCGCCCGCATCGGCTGGGCCCGCGCGCTCGTCCTGGCCGCCGCGGGCGAACGGCGGGCGGCGGCGAAGGCAGCGGGGCAGGCGGTACGGGTGGCCGAACGCCTGTCGGCACCGTACGACCTGCGCCGCGCACAGGAGGTAGCCGCCCGGCTCGGGGGCGCGGCCGTGGAGCCGCGCTGAAGCGGTTCGCCTGGCCACGCGGACTCAGCGCGCCGCGTCCAGGAGGTGGCCATTCGGGCTCGCGCCGTCCAGCCGCGGCACTCGACGCGCTCGACAGTCGTTTTATCTAGCTGTACCATTTTTTATCTATGCAGATAAAAAAGCAGTCGCGAGACAGCATCACCAACGCCAGTCGCCGGGCGCAGATCGTCCGCGCGGCCATCGAGACCATCGCCGAGCTCGGCTACGACAAGGCCACCTTCGCCACGATCACCGAGCGCGCCGGCCTCAGCAGCCCCCGCATGATCTCGTACCACTTCGCGGGCAAGCAGGACCTCATCCGGCAGATCGTCGAAGACGTCTACCACACGGGAGCCGCCTTCATTCTGGAGCGGATCAAGGCCCAGACCACCGCCTCCGGACGACTGCGGGCCTACCTGGAGTCGAACCTGGAGTTCCTCCGGGAGCACCCCACCGACCTGGCCGCGCTGACCGAGATCGGACCCCATCTGCGCGATCAGGCCGGCGAGCCGTACACCGCCGCCGGCTACCAGGAGCCGAGCGTCCAGGGAATGGTCATGCTGCTGGAGGAGGGACAGCGCGGCGGTGAGTTCGGCGATTTCGACGCCCGGTCGATGGCCGTGATGATCCGCGCGGCCATCGATGCGGCGGCCCCCCGGATGCGCGGCGAGCACGCGCTCGACTTCGACATCTACCGCGGCACCGTCGTTGACACCTTCGTCCGAGCCGTACAACAGGCCGCACAGCGGACTTCGGAGGAGCGGTGAGCGGGATGCATCGCGGCCTGGCGACCGTCGCGGCCCTGGAGTTCGCCGGACCGCTCGCGATCTTCTACGGGCTCCGGGCGGCCGGGGTGAGCCAATGGATCGCACTGCTGGCCGCCGGCGCGCTACCAGCGGCGCGAGCCGTCCACGACCTGATCGTCGAGCGGCGCATCAGCGGGATCACCGTGTTCGTGCTCGGCGCGATGGTGCTCACCGTCGCCATGTCGTTCATCTCCGGCAGCCCGCGCGTGCTGCTGATCCGCAACGCGTGGGGCACCTGCGCGCTGGGCCTTTGGGCGTTGATCACGCTCTGCGGCCGGCGCCCGTTCCTGTACGAGGCCATGCGCGTGATCTCCGATCGCGACAAACAACAGCAATGGGAGACGAGCTGGAGGGACCATCCGCCGTTCCGCCACGTGCTCCGGGTCGCCACAGCAGTGTGGGGCGCCGCACTGCTGGCCGATGCGGCTCTGCGCGTCGTCATGGCCGCCACGCTGCCCATCGATGTAGTACCGCTGCTGGACGACGTCCTGCTCATCGTCACTCTCGCCGCCCTGCTCGCCTTCCAGCGCCTGTACGGCCGCGCCTACCTGCGCCGTCACGGATTGCGGCTCAATGGTGTCGAGCTGGTTCGCCTACCAGTTGAAGCAACCGGCCTGCCCGAGGAGTCACGTTGACCGTGACGCTGATCACCGGCGGCGCCAGCGGCATCGGCGCCGCCATAGCCCGGCGCATGGCTGGCAAGGGACGAAAAGTAGTCATCGCCGACAAAGACCGCTCACGTGGCAACGAGGTCGCCGCCGAGATCGGCGCCCGGTTCGTGCCGGCCGACGTCACCCGCCCGGAGGACAACAAGGCGGCTGTTGCCGAGGCGATCTCGGCCTACGGCAGACTCGACGTGGCCGTGTTCAACGCCGGCATCCCAGGCCAGTGCGGCTGGCACAACTTCACCCCCGCCGCCTACCGCACCACCGTCTCCACCAACCTGGACGGCGTCGTCTACGGAATCCACGCCTGCCTGCCGCACCTGCGCGGACACGGCTCGATCATCGTCACCTCCAGCCTGGCCGGCCTCAAGGAGGCTCCCGACCCGTTCTACGCCGCGAGCAAGCATGCCCTGGTCGGCCTCGTACGATCCACGGC
The DNA here is from genome assembly GCF_050942315.1 of Nonomuraea sp. CA-143628. NCBI lineage: Bacteria > Bacillati > Actinomycetota > Actinomycetes > Streptosporangiales > Streptosporangiaceae > Nonomuraea > Nonomuraea sp. CA-143628. The sequence continues at coordinate 11,544,800 of NZ_CP192072.1, read as the reverse complement.
CACGCTGCTGGCCCGCGACGGCGTCAAGGTCAACGCGCTCTGCCCGGGTCTGGTCGACACCCCGCTGCTTGCCCCGTACCGCGAACCGCTCACAGAGGCCGGACACGCCTTCGCCGACCCGGACGAGGCGGCCGACGCGGTGGAGACCATCCTGACCGGCGGGCGGACCGGAGAGGCCTGGGTCGTCCTGAGCGGACGGCCGGCCTACCCAGTGCGATTCCCCGACGTGACGACCAACACCATGGGTGATCGCTGAGCTCATCAAGGCCAGCTGAAATCCCAGCACGCTGCCTGCCAGGCCGTTGACTGCCGCACCGGTCGTTGTCGTTCGTTATAATGAACGGAGAGTTCGCCAATATTTCCTAGTGAGGGTGTCATGCAAGTCCCCGCCTACTACGCGGACACATACGAAGAGCGGGCCCATACCCAGGTCACCGCCATAGGTGAGCGCGACGGCGCCCGGTGGGTAGCGGTCGAGCACTGTCTGTTCCATCCGCAGGGCGGAGGCCAGCCCGCCGACCGCGGGTGGATAGACGGGCGTGAGATCGCCCCGTTCCGGGACCACGACTCCGGGCTGGTCGTGGCCGTGGCCTCCGGTGAGACGGCGCTGCCGGCCTTCTCGGTCGGGCAGCCGGTCGAGGTCCGCATCGACCTTCCGCTCCGCATCGCGCATGCCGCGCTGCACACCGCCGGCCACCTGATCGAGGCGGCCGGACGGGCGCAAGGATGGGTGCTGGCCGCGAGCAACCACTTCCCCGGCCAGGCCAGGATCGAGTTCACCGCACCGCGGCCCGACGCCCGCCTGGAGACCCCGGAGGGCCGGGAGGACGCCACCGAGGCGCTGCGGACGGAGGTCGCGAAGGCCATCGCCCAGGACCTGCCCGTGACCTGGGAGAACGACGCCGAAGGGCGCCGTATCGTGCACTTGGCCGAGCTGCACTCGGCTCCGTGCGGAGGAACCCACGTGCACAGTCTCGGTGATCTCGCCGACGTCGTGCTACCCACGCTGAAGGTCAAGAAGGGCCGGATCCGCGTCTCCTACAGCGCCGCCCACGGGGAACGCTGATGGCACCTTCATCCGGCGACCGCCGGCCGGCCAGCAGCACGGCCATCGCGGTCGGGGCGCAGATCCGCCAGCGTCGTGAGCAGCGCGGCATAAGCAGTGCCGAGCTGGCCCGCCGGGCGGGTTTGAGCAAGGCGACGCTGTCGCAGTTGGAGGCAGGGCGGGGCAACCCGACCATCGAGACCCTCGACGCGCTCGCGATCGCCCTGCGCATCCCGCTGACCGACCTCCTGGCCCGCGACACCGACCCGGGGCCGGTGTTCGTACCGGGCACCGACCTGGCCGCCGGCGAAGTGGGACGCGAACTGCTGCGCCGTATCAGCAGTGGCAACAGCCTGGAGATCTGGCGGCTGCGCATGCCCCCCGGCACGCACCTGGACGGAGTGCCGCACGCGACCGGCACCATCGAGCACCTGCTCGTCTCCTCCGGCCACCTCACCGCCGGACCCGTCGATGCCCCCACTGACCTGCACTCCGGTGACCTGCTCGCCTTCGCGGGAGACGCCCCGCACATCTACCGCACCGGCCCTGAGGCGGCCGACGTCACCGTCGTCATCGCCTCCCCCATCATCAGCTGAAAGACACCCATAGACCAGGCGACCTGAGCTATGGCTGCACCCATCAAACCCGCAGAAGGGTGATCTGGCGGCCGGTCGGGGTGGTCGCCTGCTCAAGAGCGCCGCGTTCCTTCCAAGCCGGGGCTTCGGGGCGCCGGTCGAAGATCACTAGCATGCCGGTGGTGAGCGTGAGGCGGTCCAGGTATCGGTCGAGCTGGGCGAGGCCGTCGGGCTTCGGGTCGTTTTCGCCTGCTCGCCAGACTTTCAGCTCCATGGCTTCCCGTTGCACCTGCCGTTCGCCGTCGGGGCCGGTGTAGGGCCAGCGGACCAGTACGTCCAGGCGTTTGGTGCCCGCGGCGTACTCGCGGTCGAGTTGGCCTCCGCCGTTGACCAGGCGGTGCAGGAAGGCCATGAGGATGATCTGGCAGGCGGCCTCGTGGTAGCCCTCCTGCCGGATGAGGACCTCGCCGTGTTCGCGCCAGAACACGACGAACTCCTCCAGCAGGCGCGACAGGTCAAAGCGGCCGTCCGGCAGCACGAAACTGTGCGGATCGGCCATCACGTAGTCTTCCGACGGGCCTCCCAGCACCCGCAGGATGACCTCTCGATAGATCGGGTTCGCCACCTCCAGCGGTGGTCTCTGCTTGATCAGCCCCAGATCGCGCACGTAGGACAGGTCGTCGGAGTACGTGGAGTCGATGTCGGGGAAGGTCCCGGCCAGCACAGGCTCCATCACCCGCTTGACCCGGGGCTCACGCAGCCGGGCGACCAGCGTGTCCAGATGGGTGGCACGCGCTCGGATCAGCCGCTCCTTGGCCTCGTCTACCAGGGCGGTGGTGATGGTACCGCTCACCTGCATCTTAATGATGACCTCATTGGCGAGGGCGTTGACCAGCCACGGTTGTCCCTGGGTCAGCTCGAAGACCCGGTCCACCGCGTCCTTGGTGAACTCCTGGCCGGTCGCCTGGGCGTGCTGGTCGTACAGCTCGGCGATCTCGTCGGTGGTGAAGTCGCCCAGGCGCAGCGACTCGACGATGTTGAACGGGCTGGCCGGGTTGGGCCGGCCGGGTTCGCCGCCCGAGGCGACCTTGTAGTCACGCAGGTCGCGCAACCCGCACAGCGCCACGGAGACGGGGAACGGATGGCCTTCTGGCCGCGCGTTGTGACCGTCGCGCAGCTGGCTGAGGATGCTGACCAGGCTGTTGCCCTGCACGGCGTCGATCTCGTCCAGGAACAGCACCACCCGGCGCGGGCTACGGCGGCACCACTCGCTCAGCGCCGAACCGAACCGGGTGCCCGCCGGGTCCTGCGGCAAGTGATCCGGCGGCAGCAGTTGCTCTGGCCATCCCGAGCGCGCGGCGGCTTCGCGGAGGGACTTCAGCAGGATCGACTCCGCGGCGGCGTAGTCGTCGCCAGCCGACTTGGCGCGCTCGCAAGAGAGCATCAGGGCGGCGATGTCACCCTCGGCGGTCAGCTCGGACGCCAGAGTGCGCAGCGCGGTCGTCTTCCCGGTCTGCCGGGGTGCGTGCAGCACGAAGTAGCGGTCCATCTCGATGAGCACGCGCGCCTGCGGGAGCCGCTCCGCGGGGGGCAGGATGTAGTGGCGCTGCGGGTCGCAGGGACCGGTGGTGTTGAAGAATCTCGCTCGGGGTGGCCGCATGGTCACATTCTGCCATCGCCCGGCCGCTCGCGTCCGGCCAGTCGGAACCATCTCGGTGGGTCGGTGACGGTGATGGTGTTCCAGGCGGCGGATGAGCACGTCGACCGGGGATGATCACACGCGAATGCGGCCCCTGTTCTCGATCGACAGTCTGAGCCCTGTTGCGCGAAGCGCCGACCAGGCGAAGGCCGTGCTTGTCTAGAGCCAGCCGGGTTTCACCAGGCCGGATTCGTAGGCGATGACGACGAGTTGGGCGCGGTCCCGGGCGTGGAGCTTCATCATGGCTCGGCTCACGTGTGTCTTCGCCGTGGCGGGGGACATGAAGAGGTCCGCGGCTATCTCGTCGTTCGTCTTGCCGGTGCCCACCAGTGACAGGACTTCGCGTTCGCGGTCCGTCAGTTGGTCCAGGTGGTGGTTGGTGGCCGAGGGTTCCTTGGCGCGGGTGGCGTACTCGGCGATCAGGCGGCGGGTGACGCTGGGGGACAGAAGGGCTTCGCCGGCCGCGACCACGCGGACCGCCTGGATGAGCTCCGCCGGCTCCGTGTCCTTGACGAGGAAGCCGCTGGCGCCGCCGCGCAGGGCTTCGAAGACGTACTCGTCCAGCTCGAACGTGGTCAGGATGATGACGCGCGGGCCCGGTGGCATCTGGCGGGTGGCGGCCAGGCCGTCGGTGCCGGGCATGCGGATGTCCATGAGCACCACGTCCGGTTCGTGCTCGCGTGACAGGCGTACCGCCTCGGCGCCGTCCGCGGCCTCCGCGATCACCGTCATGTCGGGCTGGGCGTCGAGCAGGGCTTTGAAGCCTGCCCGTACCAATGCCTGGTCGTCGGCCAGCAGGAGCTTGATCATGCGGTCTCCTCCGCGACGGCTGTCATGTCGAGTGGGGCCTCGCGGCCCGCACGTAGGGTGATCACGAGGTCTCCTCGGGGAGGGGCAGTGTGGCCTCGACCTGGAAGCCGTTGTCTACCGGGCCGGCGGTCAGGGTGCCGCCGAGGGCTGAGGCGCGTTCGCGCATGCCGGGGATGCCGTTGCCGCTGCCTGCCTCCGTCAGTACGGCCGGTTTCGTCGCGCCCGTGTCCGTGACCAGGATGCCCAGCGTGCCTGTGCCGTACTCGAGCCGGACCGTCACCCGGGACCCCGGCGCGTGGCGGGCGACGTTCGTGAGGGCTTCCTGGACGATCCGGTACGCGGCGCGTTCGAGTTGCGGCGGCAGCGGCCGGGAGCCGACGCGTTTGAGTGTCACGTCCAGGCCGGAGCGCGCCACGAGTTCGTCGAGGCGGTCGAGCCCGGCCGTGGGGGAGCGGGGGGCGCCTTCGCGCAGCACGTTGAGCACTGAGCGCATCTCGCCGAGAACCTCCTTGGAGGCGGACTTGATGGTGGTCAGGGCGGTACGGGCCTGCTCGGGCTGATCGTCCATGAGATGCAGGGCGGTGGACGCCTGGACGTGGATCAGCGAGATGTTGTGCGCCAGTACGTCGTGCAGCTCCTGCGCCATCGTCAGCCGCTCCTCGCTGGCCTGTCGCCTCGACTCCTCCTCGACGACCCGCTGGTGCTCGGCGCGCCGCTCGCTGCGGATCCTGACCAGCTCGGCGATCACCATGAACAGCAGGATGAACGCGGTGATCGCCAGCGCGTGGAAGATCCAAAGGTTCTGATTTCCCCCCAAAGAGGCATAAATCAGGAAAACGGCGAGCGTGACCCCCGAGAGGATCCACGCGACCAGCCGCCGCCCGCTGAGGACGAGCGACCCGAGCATGTAGATCGGCGCCAGAAAAACCGGCCCATACGGATAGCCAACCACCACATACGCATATGTCGCCAAAAGCGTGACGACGGTCGAAAGAACGGGAAATTTCCGGCGGGCCACGATCGCCACCGGCCCTACCAGCAGCAACACGTACGCCAGCGGATCCAGCGGCGCCCTGAACCCCCGCTGCCCCCAGGCCGCCCCCTGCGACAGCACCACCTGGATCACCGCGACGACCAAAGCGACGTAGATGTCGTTTCCCGGCTTCTTTCGCACCATCCCAACGCTAGGCCACCCGCTTGACCTGCGCATCATCCTCCCGCCGCAGGGGGCCCTACCACGATGGGCGTACCTGGGCCAATGTGGATACATGCGCCGAGTGATCGTTCCCGCAGCAGCAGCAATCCTCATCTCGCTGGCGTCCACCCCCGCGCTGGCATCCACCCCAGCGCCTACCGCCACTCCCACACCGCAGCAGAAGGCCCCCGTCGCCGAGGGATACGGCGGTGCGGTCGCCACGGTGGACTTCGACGCCAGCAAGGCCGCCATCTCCGTACTCAAGCAGGGCGGCAACGCCATAGACGCGGCCGTCGCCGCCGGCGCGGTGCTCGGCGTGACCGAGCCCTACTCCTCGGGCCTGACCGGCGGCGGCTTCATGGTCTACTACGACGCCCGCAGCCGCAGGGTGGTCACACTGGACGGCCGCGAGACCGCCCCGCGGGCCATGACCGCCACCACGCTGGAGGGCATCCCGTTCGACGAGGGCGTCACCAGCGGCCTGTCGGCCGGCATCCCCGGCACGCTCGCGCAGTGGGATGTGGCCCTGCGGAAGTACGGCACGCTCTCGCTGAAGCAGGCGCTCCAGCCCGCCATCGAGGTGGCGTCCAAGGGCTTCGTCGTCGACCAGACCTTCTACGACCAGACCGCCGCGAACCTCGCCCGCTTCAAGGACATCACCTCCACCGCCAAGCTCTACCTCCCGAACGGCGCCCCGCCGCCCGTCGGCTCGGTCTTCAAGAACCCCGAACTCGCCGCCACCTACCGCGAGCTGGGCAAACGCGGAATCGGCTGGCTGTACGACGGGCAGCTCGGCAAGGAGATCGTCGCCACTGTCAAGCAGCCGCCCGTCACCCCCGGCGCCACCCGCAACGTACGGCCGGGCCTGATGGAGCTGTCCGACCTGCGCGCCTACCGGGTGCTCCAGCGCGACCCTACGCGCGTGGACTACAACGGCATGCAGGTGTACGGCATGGCGCCCCCCTCCTCCGGCGGCTCGACCGTGGGCGAGGCGCTCAACATCCTGGAGGCCCTGCCGAGCGTCGGCCTGCACGAATACCTGGAGGCCTCCCGCCTGGCCTTCGCCGACCGCAACAAGTACGTCGGCGACATCCCGAACGTGCCGCTCAAGGAGCTGCTGTCCGACGGCTTCGCCAAGGAACGCGCCTGCCTGATCGGCGACAAGGCGATGGCCAGCCCCGCTCCGCCCGGCAACCCCGACGGCAGCTATGACGCCTGCGCCACCCCGGCGGGCACGGCCACGGCGACCACCGACGAAGGCCCCGAGACCACCCACATGACCATCACCGACAAGTGGGGGAACGTGGTCGCCTACAACCTGACGATCGAGTCCACCGGCGGCAACGGCATCGTGGTCCCGGGGCGTGGCGTGCTGCTCAACAACGAGCTCACGGACTTCACCTTCGGCCCCGCGCCCGGTGACCCGAACCTGCCGGCCCCCGGCAAGCGCCCGCGCTCGTCGATGGCACCGACGCTGATCTTCGCCCATGGCCGGCCGGTGCTGGCGGCCGGTTCGCCGGGCGGCTCGACGATCATCACGACCGTGCTGCAGATCCTGGTGAACCGTTTCGAGCTGGGCATGAGCCTGCCCGACGCGGTCGCCGCGCCCCGGGCCACGCAGCGCAACACCGAGCAGACGCTGGCCGAGCAGGCATTCCTCGACAAGTACCGGGCCGAGCTGGAGGCGCGCGGGCACAAGCTCGCACTGACCACGGAGATCGGCGCGGCCACCGCGCTGGAGTTCCTGGGCCGGGACAAGGTGCAGGCGGTCGCTGAACCGGTCCGTCGGGGCGGCGGCAGCGCGCTGGTGGTGCGTCCCGGCTAGTAGATCAGTTCGTGCGCGCCGGGCTTCATCTTCCGGGTACGCGCCCAGTACTCGAAGGTGAAGCCCGGCCACAGCGTCCGGTTCACCCCATGCTCATCCAGGTACCAGGACCGGCAGCCACCCGCGTTCCACACCAGCGGGTCGAGCCGTTCCCGCAACCGCCGGTTGAACGCCCGCTGCCGTCCCGGCTTGACGTCTATGGCCCTGGCCTGGGTCTTGGAGAGCAGCCGCAGGCAGTCCATCACGTAACGGACCTGCGACTCGATCATGAAGACGACCGAGTTGTGGCCGAGGCCGGTGTTCGGCCCGAGGAGGAAGAACAGGTTCGGGAACCCGGCGGTGGAGATGCCGTAGTAGGTCTCGATGCCGTCCTGCCAGGCGTCCTGGATCTTCAGCCCGTCGCGGCCCACGATCCGCTGCCGCTGGAGCGCCTCGGTCACCTTGAACCCGGTGCCGTAGACGATCACGTCCACCTCGTGCTCGACCCCGGCGGCGTCGACGATCGAGTGCTCCCTGATCTCGGCGATCCCGTCGGTGACCAGCGAGACGTTCGGCCGGGTCAGCGCCGGATAGTAGTCGCTGGACAGCAGGATGCGCTTGCAGCCGATCGTGTAGTCGGGCGTCAGTCGTTCACGCAGCTCCGGGTCGGGGATCTGCCTCTCCAGGTGCTTGAGCGCCGCGTGCTCGGACGCCTTCATCAGCTTCGGGTCGAGGGTGAAGCCCAGCGCCCTGGTCTCCAGCAGCCAGTAGATGGCGTTGCGGACCGTCCTGGCGGCGCCCGGCAACCGCATGAGCCGCTGTGCCCGGGGTGAGAAGCCGAAGTCCGGCTTGGGGTGGATCCAGGGTGGCGTGCGCTGGAACACGGTGAGCCGCGCCGCGCGTTCCGCGATCCGCGGCACGAACTGGATGGCCGAGGCCCCGGTGCCGATGACCGCGACACGCTTGCCGGTCAGATCGACCGAGTGGTCCCACTCGGCGGAGTGGAAGGCCGCCCCCGCAAAAACCTCACGTCCCGAAATTTCGGGGAACGATGGGATGTGTAGGGCGCCGATGCCCGACACCACGGCATTCGTCCGCAGGGTCTCGCCGTCGTCCGTGGTCACCGCCCACCGGCGGTCGAGGTCGTCGTACTCCAGCGCGACGACCCGCTTGCCATACCGGATATGCGGGGTGATGCCGTGCTTCTCGCCGCACGCGCGTAGGTAGTCCCAGATCTCCTTCTGCGGGGAGAACATCCGCGACCAGCCGGGATTGAGGTCGAACGAGTAGGAGTACATGGGCGACGGCACGTCGCACGCGCAGCCGGGATAGGTGTTGTCGCGCCAGGTGCCGCCCAGGTCGGCGGCCTTCTCCAGGATGACGAAGTCGTGGTATCCGGCGGCCTTGAGCTTGATCGCCATGCCGATCCCGGCGAAGCCCGAACCGATGATCACTATTCCTGGCTCGTCCACTGCTCCTCCGCATTATTAGACGACTTGTCCAATGTAATGAGAGACGTCCAGGCCCGTCCAGGGTGACCCATATCACACCGACTGGTCGGTATGTTACCTGTTCCCAGGGCACACGAAAAGCGCCGAGAGCGGGTGGCCGTCGGCGCTCTGAAGTGCGCGGGGCTAGCGCAGAAGCAGGAAGGCCGCGACGCCGATGATCACGACGACGGCGATCACCGCGACGATCGGCAGAATGGGGGACTTCTTGCTCGGCGCCGCCTCCTGCTCGGACCGCTGCGCGAACGCGCGGAACTGCTGAGTGTTGCCGGCAGGGTCGATATGCTGGTCAGACATGTCCAGCAGCTTAGCGTGATCGTCTGGTGCGCTTGCCGGTTTTGGTGTGATCTGTGGACATGGGCTGATTAGGGGACCGGCCTGGTGGCCGGATAGCTTTGAAGCATGCTCCGGACCCTGTTCTCCCCACGCGTGGTGGGGTTGCACCTGCTGACGATCGGGGTCCTGATCGCGTTCATCCTGCTCGGGCGCTGGCAGCTCGGCGTGTTCCAGGATTCCGGCAAGCCGCACGCGGTCACCGATCCCGCCGCCGTCGGCGTCGCCACGCTGTCCCAGGTGGGCGCGCAGCTGACGGGGCCCGCCGTGGGCCGCAAGGTCTCGGCGGAGGGCGTCTACGACGCGCCGCGCCAGTTGCTCGTGGCCGACCGGCCGGCCGATGTCGACGCGCCCGGCGGCAACGTCTCGCGCGACGAGGGCTACTGGGTTCTCACGCCGCTCCGGCTCGACGACGGCACGCTGGTGCCGGTCGTCCGCGGCTGGGTGGCCAAGGCCGGCGATCCGGCGTTGGCCGTGCCCGGTGGCAAGGTCGCGGTGACCGGGCGGCTGCGCCCGTCGCAGGGCACCGACAGCGTGCAGCGGCGCACCGAGGGGCTGCCCGCGGGGCAGGTGCAGACGGTGTCCACCGGTGAGCTGATCAACCTGTGGAGCGGGCAGAAGGTGCGCAACGGCTATGTCGTCGCCCAGCCCGCCTCGGGGCCGCTGACGCAGGTGAAGGTCCGGCCGCCGGTCGTCGGCGGGGAGTTGACTTGGCGTAATCTCGCTTATGCCGCCAACTGGTGGATCTTCGCAGGGTTCGCCGTGTTCATGTGGTTCCACTTCGTACGCGATGCCGTGCGAGCGGATCGTGATCGGGACAGTGGCAAGTCCCCTGAGATGGTTCTGGAAGGTTAACGGTGGAATCGGCTCTGAAGCCCTTCCGGGTGCTCGCCTACATCGTCGGCGTGATGCTGCTCGTGCTCTGTGTGGCCATGGTGCTGCGTTACGGCTTCGGCATCGTGGGCCTGTCGAAGATCGTGGCGCCCATCCACGGCTTCCTCTACATGATCTACCTGATCACGGTGATGAACCTGGGGATGAAGGCGCGCTGGAGCTGGCCGTACATGCTGGGCATCATGCTCGGCGGCACGGTGCCGTTCCTGTCGTTCTACATCGAACGCCGGGTGACGAGCCGGGTGCACACGGCCCTGGCCGCGGCGGCGGCCTGAGGCCGCGCCGCGCCCAGCTCGGGTTCAGCTGCCGATGCCGCGTCTGCGGGCTCGCTTGAGCCGCTCGCGCTGCGACGGGTCGAGCATCAGGTAACCGACCACCGGGGCGGCGACCACGCCGAGGACGACCAGCAGGGTGAGCCAGCCGGGCAAGAAGATCAGCGAGAGCAGAACCGCGGCGCCTGCGCCGATGGCGTACTTCTGGACTGGTGACATCCTCAACTTCCTCCGTACGCGGAGCGCGCGCCCCGCCTCTCCCATTGTGCGTCTTGAGTCCAACGAGTGGCCCGCTTCAGTGGTTCCATTCGCGATATATCTTAAAAAATTCGTATCTCAAAACAGGTCCGCGACCGCCTTAAGGTCCTTACGGAGCGCGTCCGGCCCTGGCCGGTGCGCCGGGAACCCCGACAGCAGGCGGAACAGAACCGGCGCCAGCGCGCCCGCCTTGGCCAGGGGTGCGCCGGGCGCGGGCGGATGCCCCTCGACGGCCGCGAACAGCGTGGCGCCCAGCGACCACAGGTCCGCCGCCGGTCCTGGCACGCGTTCTGGCGCCGTGTAGGCCGGGATCGTCGCCGGCATCACGGGCGCGTGCGAGACCGGCGCGGGTACGGGCGTGGTGGCCAGCGTGGCCCGGCCGGCCGTGTCGATCAGGACGTTGCCCGGCTGTACGCCGCCGTGATGCGAGCCCCGGGCGTGCAGGTCGGCCAGCTGGTCGAGTACGGCCAGCCCGATCTCGGCCACCCGGGCGGGCGGCAGCGGCCCGGCCGTGGCGAGGACGTGCCCGAGCGTCTGCTCAACGGCGAGCCGGTCGAGCATCCCGGCCACGACGTCGACTGGCGGCGGTCCGGAGGGCTCCAGCATGGCCCTGACCAGCCATCGGAAGGCGTCGGTGGCTTCCGCGGGGGCCCGCCCAGGCGGCCGGCCCTCGACGGCGAAGTGCAGCGTCGCGGCCATCGACCACATGTCGGCGGCCGGCCGCATGCCCAGCCCCGGTAGCCCGAACCCAGTGAGCACCGCCCGGCCCGTCGAGGTGAGCAGCACATTGCCCGGATTGACCCGCCCGTGCACGATCCCCGTGTCATGAGCGGTCCGCAAGGCCGCCAGCAGGCACACGCCCACCCGGGCCGCCTGCTGCACGGGCAAGGGGTGCCGTGAGTCAACGGTCTGCTCCAGCGAGGTGCCGGAGACGAACTCCATCACCAGCCACGGCTCGCCGTCCTCCACCACCACGTCGAGAACCGGTACGACGGAGGCATGCCGGAGCCCGGCGGCCCGCTGCGCGTCCTGCAGCGCGGATCCGCGTAACTCGGCGGGCACACGTAGCTCCCTGACCGCGACGTCACGGTGTTCTACCTCGTCGAATGCCAGTCGTACGGAACCCGCGCCCAAAGGGTTCAGCAGCCGGTAGCGACCGGCGAGCTTCTTGGTCTCTCCCATCCCGAGGTGCACGATATCGCCACGTTCTATGGCAAAGCCATGGGCTAGGCGTGGGTTCCCGACAGCCACTTCTCATGCGCGTCGTGAACCTTCCCGAACAGGGCTTCTTTCTCTTCCTGACCAACGTCGTCCAGGTGCAATCCGAACACGTCGGACAACGCGGAGTAGTAGTCACGAGCCGTGTGGAGGGTGATGGAATGGGCGCCGTTGCCCACACGCGACAAGGCGAGCCCGCGGAGGAGGTCCACGCCGGAAGCGTCCCGCCGGGCGACCGTCGCGACCCGCACGAAACCCGACTCCCGCGACGTCGACAGGTGATGATGCATCGCAGTAAAAGCTGACATGTCGGTCGGGGCGGGGTCGAAGTCCATGCCCGGGAACGCGCCGCTCGGGTCGTGGTCGAACCGCCAGCCTCCCGGCGCGACCTCGGAGTGCCGCAGGCCGTACGAGAAAGGCCCCTGCCGGTAGACGCCCGCGACCAGCGGGAGCGGCTCGTGCAGCGCGTCGCCCAGCCCGAGGTCGGCCAGCCACTCGCCGCCCGGATTGTCGTCGGACGGCAGCCCTCGAACGGTGAGCACCAGGTGGTTGGCGGTGATGGCGGGCGCGCCGTTGGGGGCCTGCACGCCGCCCACGTGCCTGGTCACGTCGTAGCCGAGCTCCATGAGCAGCTGGGAGAACGCGCCGTTCAGGTGGTAGCAGTAGCCGCCGCGGCCGCGGATGATCCGCTCGGCCGACTCGACGGGATCGACCGTGGTGGGACGGTCGAGCCAGATCTCCAGCGCCTCGTACGGGACCCGCTCGATGTGCGCGATGTGCAACCGGCGCAGGTTCTCGGCCGTGGGCGGGGCGGTCAGCAGGTCGGGAAGCCCGAGGCGGCGCAGGTATCCGTCCGTGTTCACCGACCAAGTCTGCACCGGATATGCACAGATTGGGGAGTGCCGTCTGCACAGCCCCCTTCTAGGCTTTCGTCCGTGGCAGAGCAGCGACGCATCCTCCTGGTCGAGGACGACGAGACCATCGCCCTGGCCGTACGGAACCGGCTGGCGGCCGAGGGGTTCGATGTCAGGGTGGCGGGGGACGGGGAGACGGCCCTGACCGAGTACGGCAGGGCGGAGCCCGATCTGGTGATCCTGGACCGGCTGCTGCCGGGACTCGACGGGCTGGAGGTGTGCCGCCGGATGCAGGCGGCCCGGCCGGTGCCGGTGCTCATGCTGACCGCGCTCGGTGAGGAGACCGACGTGCTGGTCGGGCTCGGGGTGGGCGCGGACGACTACCTGGCCAAGCCGTTCAGCATGCGCGAACTGGTGGCCCGGATCCACGCGCTGCTGCGCCGGGTCGAGCGGGCCGTCCAGCTCGCCTCCGAGGACACGGTGATCAGGGTGGGCGAGGTGGAGATCGACACCGCGGCCCGCCGGGTGTTCGTCCGCGGCGCCGAGGCGCAGCTCACCAGGACGGAGTTCGACCTGCTGCGTCGCCTGGCCGAGCGGCCCGGCCAGGTCTTCGAGCGCGACCGGCTGCTGTCGGACGTGTGGGGCTTCTCCGAGGCCGCCGCGACCAGGACCGTGGACAGCCACGTACGCGCGTTACGCCGCAAGCTCGGCTCCGGCGTCGTTCGCACGGTGCACGGCGTCGGCTACGCGCTGGTCCGCCGATGAGGCAGCCGCTCGACTTCCTCGGCCGCATCAAGGTCAAGCTCGGCCTGGTGATCGTGCTGGCCGTGGGCACCGCCTTCCTGGTCAACGAGGTCGGCATCAACTCCGGCCTCTCCCGGCCCATCCGGATCGTGGTCGCGCTGATCCTCGCCCTGATCATGGTGCAGGTGCTCGCCATGGGCATGACCAAGCCGCTGCGCCAGATGGCCAGGGCCGCTCAGACCATCGCCAAGGGCCGCTACACGCTGCGCGTCCGCGCCACCTCGCGCGACGAGGTCGGCGAGCTGGCCAGGGCGTTCAACGCGATGGCGGCCGACCTCGGCGAGGTCGACCGGCAACGGCGCGAGCTCGTCGCGAACGTCAGCCACGAGCTGCGCACCCCCATCACCGGCCTGCGCGCCGTCCTGGAGAACGTCGTCGACGGTGTCTCCGCGGCCGACCCGGTCACCATGAAGACCGCGCTCGCCCAGACCGAACGGCTCGGCCGGCTCGTGGCGCAACTGCTCGACCTGTCACGGCTCGACTCGGGCGTACGCCTCATGGAACCGGAAGCGGTCGAGCTCGCACCGCTGCTGGAGCAGGCCGTACGCGAGGCCGCGCTGGCGCGGGAGGACGTCCGGCTCACCCCGGTGGTCCCCGCCGACCTCGTCGTACGCGCCGACCCCGACCTGCTCGCCCAGGTCCTGGCGAACCTGCTCGACAACGCGGTACGCCACAGCCCGCCCGGCGGCTCGGTCACCGTGACGGGCGCGCCCGCCGGCGACGGGGTCCGCATCGCCATCGCCGACCAGGGGCCGGGGATCCCCGCCTCGGCTCACGGGCGGGTGTTCGAGCGCTTCTCCCGGCTGGACGCGGGGCGGACGGCGGACGGCGGGGGTGCCGGGCTGGGGCTGGCGATCGTGAAGGAGATCGTCGAACTGCACGGCGGTTCGATCCACATCGACGACTGCGCGGGGTGCCGCATGATCGTCGATCTACCAGGGAGGACCATCATGGCGGATACGCCATTAGAACCTGTTTCGGGGGCCGGCGAAGGGGTGCCGTCCGTTGCGGCGGGTGATGCTCTGGCCGAGTCGGAGGTTCTCGCTGCGGCGGTCGGTGGGGTTGAGCCGGGTCTGTCTGAGGCGCGGGCCACGGGGGATGTGGAGGCCACGCCGGAGACCGAGACGGTGGGGCAGGCGGTGCTCGCGGCTTCGTCGGCTCAGGAGCCGGAGTCACCGGTCCCGTCGGCCCCACCGGTCCCGTCGGCCCAGCCGGTCCCATCGGCTTTGTCGGACTCGTTGGCGCACCTGGTCGCGCTGGCTCAGCCGGTGGTCTCGGCTCAGCCGGTGGTCTCGGCTCAGCCGGCGGTCTCGGGTCAGCCGGTCGCTCTGGCTTCGACGGGGGGTTCGCCGGGGATTTCGTCGGGGGTTTCGCCGTCGTCGGCGCAGGCGGCCATGTCGGCGGTGCCGGTGTCTGCCGGGCGGCTTGCGCGGATGGTCGGGGGAGGAGTCATCGGACTGCTTCTCGGGTTCCTGGTCGGGTTGTTCGCGGCCGTGTTCGTCAGTGTGGCCTTGGGCAGCGACACGGCCGCGCTCATCACGCTCGTGCTGGTCACCGCGCTCATCGGGGCCGTCGGGGTGTCTCTGGGGGCAGGCACCGGGCGACGGGCTGCCGGTGCCTTGCCGTACCAGCCCGCTGCCCCGCCCTACCGGCCCGCTCAGGGTCGGTCGCCGGGCCAGCCGTACCAGGGGCCGGGTCAGCCTGGTCCGCAGGTCCACACGCCGCAGGTTCACGGGCCGCAAGTCCCTGGTCCGCAGGTCCCTGGTCCGCAGGGGCACGGGCCGCAGGTGCACGGGCCGCAGTCACCGCCTCCGCCGTACGTCCCGCCGCCGCTCTTCCCGCGCCCCGACCTGCCCGAGACGCCGCGCTGGCTGCTGCCGGCGGCGGCGGGGGCCGGCGTGTTCACGGCCGTGGCGTTGCCGGACGCGCAGGTGGGGCTGGGCATCGTCCTGGTCACGATGGTGCTGGGCGCCGCGGCGCTGCCCGCGGTGCTGCGGCGGATCACGCCGTGGACGGTGTTGTTCGGTCTGACCGCCTACTGGCTGATCGCGATGGCCGCCGTACGCGACGCCGACTGGCTGGTCGGGATCCTGTTCATGGCCGGGTGCGGGCTGCTGGCGCTGGCCGTCTCCGGGGCGGGGTTCGGCTGGCTGGGCGTGATCAGGGGCGGTGTGTCGGTGCTGCTCGCGCTGGGGCCGGTGCCATGGTTCCTGGCCAAGCCGCTGAAGCGGCTGACCGCCAAGCGGCGCATCCTGCCCATGGTCGCGGCGCTGGGCATCACGGCGGTGTTGCTGGTGGTGTTCGGCCTGCTGTTCGCCTCGGCCGACGCGGTGTTCGCCACCTACCTGGAGCGCCTGACCGCGACCCCGGACTGGGCCGAGTCGGTGCCGCTGCGGATCTTCCTGTTCGTGGTCGGGGCCGTACTGCTCGCCGCCGTGGTGCTGGTCGCCCTGCGGCCCGTGGTGGATCCGGTCGGGCCCGAGGTCAAGTTCGGCGTGTCCAGGAGCGTGTGGGTGGTGCCGCTGACCGCGGTGAACCTGCTGTTCGCGGCGTTCGTGGCCGTACAGATCACCGTGCTGTTCGGCGGCGACTCCTGGGTGCTGAAGACCGCCGGTCTCACCTACGCCGAGTACGCCCGGCAGGGCTTCTTCCAGCTCGTCGTCGTCAGCGTGTTCGTGATGTGCATCGTCGCCGTCGTGGCCGGGCTGCTCCGGACCGAGCGGCGCGAACGCTGGCTGCTGGCCGGCCAGCTCGGCGTGCTCTGCGCCCTCACCATGGTCGTGCTGGCCTCCGCGCTGCACCGCATGGACCTCTACACCGAGGCGTACGGCCTGTCCCGGCTGCGCCTGTCGGTGCAGGCCACGGTGTGGTGGCTGGGCGCGCTGTTCGCCCTGGTCATACTGGCGGGCGCGGCCCGGCTGGCCGGTCGCGGCTCTGGCTGGCTGCCCCGCACGATCGTGCTGGTCACGGGGCTCGGACTGGGCGCGTTCGCGATCGTCAACCCGGACTTCCAGGTGGCCCAGACACAGGTGGTGGTACGCGGGCCGGCCAAGCTGGACGCGGACTACCTGGGCGACCTCGGCGCGGAAGCCGTACCGGCCCTGGACCGGCTCCCGGAGCCGCAACGCAGCTGCGTACTGACCGACGTGATCAAGGCCAACGGCCTGAACCGGCCGGACGCCTGGAACGGCTGGAACCTGGCCAGGTCGCAGGCCCGCGAACTGCTCGCCAAGCGCCCGGTCGCGACCACGACCACGGGCTGCGACCGCCCGGAGCCCCGGGTCTCCGACTGACGGGCCGGTGGTCCTAGCAGTGCGGATTGGCGGCCCGGTAACCGTGCTTGAACGTCTTCGACCGGCCCTTGAAGTGCATCTTCACGCACCGGTGGAACCTGGCCGCGTCCTTGGCGCCCTGCCTCTTGCCCTGGTGCCTGCTCTTGGCGCGTCCGGACGTACCGCCCCCGCCGCAGCCGGCGTGCTTCCGGCCCACCGCCCAGCCGACCTTGTAGCCGAGTCTGTAGTCCAGCTGGCCCGAGGCCGGGTGCTTGCCTGGGTGGGAGGGCTGGCACCGTACGCCGTTGGCGTAGCCGTCGGAGTAGCCCTTCGGGCAGCCCTGGCCCTTGCCGTCGCACGGGTTCAGCCGTGTCGACAGGGCCGCCGTACGGGTGGCCGGGACCGCCGCGGTGAAGCCCTGATGCAGGGCGAGGGCGGCGACAAGAGCCGATCCGAGGACGACGAGCGCGCCTCTTTCGATCATGACCTTCTCCGTCTCCGGCGAAGAGCACGGCCAGGTGTCCCGCCTCGAGCAACGAGCGTCTTGAGGTAATTCCCGCTCATATAGTGGACAAATAGCCATGTAGCGCATTAACCATCTCAAGCTTGATCAAAAGTGATCATGTTCTGTTTTGTCAGCCGTTCGAGTCGGCTGCGGGTTTCTTGGGCAGGACCGCAGCCGCGCGGTACCTGCTGGATCATGTTTAATCCTTGAGTGGCTTTCGATGTGATCATCAGCGGCGGACACGTGCTCGACGGGACGGGGGCGCCGCCTTACCGAGCCGATTTGGCGATCGCCGGCGACCGGGTCGCCGCCGTGGGCCGCCTCGACGGCGCGGAGGCCGCCTCCGTCATCGACGCGAGCGGACGGTTCGTCGCACCGGGGTTCATCGACTGCCACGCCCATGGCGACGCGGCCGTCTTCGACCCCGCCGTACAGTTGGCGACGCTTCGCCAGGGGGTGACCACATTCGTACTGGGACAGGATGGCCTGTCCTTCGCCCCCGGCTCCGCCGACACCGTCGCGTACGCCGAACGCTACTTCGCGGCGGTGAACGGCCCTCTTCCTCATGACGCGCGCGGGCTGTCGGTCGCCGAGCTGCTCCAGGGGTACGACCGCGCGGTCGCGCTCAACACCGCCTACCTGATCCCGCACGGCACGATCCGCTACGACGTCATGGGCCCCTCCTCAGGCGCTCCCACACGCGACGAGCTGACCCGCCTGCTCGCCCACGTCGAACGTGGCCTGGCGGACGGCGCGGTCGGACTGTCGAGCGGCCTGGAGTACCTACCGGGCCGCTACGCCTCCGTCGCGGAACTGGCCGCCCTGTGCGCACCCCTCGCGGGCCTGCCGTACGTCACCCACATGCGGGCCTACGGCGAGCGAGCCGACGTAGGCATGTCGGAGGTCGTCGAGATAGCCCAGCGATCCGGTACGGCCGTGCACATCTCCCACCTGCACGGACCCGCCGACGTCCTGCTCCCCCTGGTGGAGGAGGCGCTGTCCGGGGGCGTGGACGTGACCTTCGACTCCTACCCCTACCTGCGCGGCAACACCATCCTGGCGATGGTCGTCCTGCCGCCCGAGGTCCCGGGCGCCGAGCCGGACCGCGCTCTGGAGATGCTGTCGTCCGGGGAGCTCGACGCCTGGTGGCCGGAGCTGGCGCGGACCTGGCCGCGCCTGACCATCTCCCACGCCCCCGGCCTGGAGTGGGCGGAGGGCCTGGGCATGGTCGAGGCGGCCGAGCGGGCGGGCTTGGCGCCGCATGAGTTCTGCCGCCGCCTGCTCATCGAGACCCGCCTGGAGGCGGGCTGCGTGACGGCCCGTCCCGACGAGGGGCCGGAGGGGGAGGAGTCGGTACGCCGCGTGCTGCGCCACCCTTCGCACACGGGCGGCTCGGACGGCATCTACGTGGGCGGCCACCCGCATCCGCGCGGCTTCGGCGCGTTCGCCCGCTTCCTGGGACGGCACGTGCGCGAGCTGGGCGACTGGACATGGGGGCAGGCCGCCGTCCACCTGTCGTCGCACCCGGCGCGACGCTTCGGTCTGACGGACCGCGGCCTGCTCCGGCGCGGCTTCGCGGCCGACGTGGTGGTGATCGATCCGGCGACGGTGACGGACCTGGCCACGTACGAGACTCCGCGCACCCCGGCGAGGGGAGTGGACGACGTCCTCGTGTCGGGGGTGCCCGTGCTGGCGAACGGCGTCTTGACGGGCAGGACTCCGGGACGAGCACTGCGCCCGTAACCGGCCGACGCCCCCTGGAACCACGGACGGGGCCCAGAACGCGCACGTCACGGCGCCCAGCCACCTCCACCGGAGGAGCGTGTCCCTGGACAGGGCCCGGCCCCGTGTGGTGGGTGGGGCTCACCGGGCTTGCCGTACAAGATCGAAAAAAATCGGCGCCCAGCCACCTCCTCGCTGGACGGGACCCGCCCGGCTTGCCCACAAAAAAGGGACACCAGTGAGATAGGGTCAGGCGCGGACAAATGGGGGTGTTGTGCAGGGAATCCACGAACACAATCGGTCCGTCTTCGACGGTGCCACCCTCCCTCTGATGCTCGTGCATCAGGAGGCGCTGGAGCACAACATCGCGACCATGGCCGCCTTCGCCCGCGATCACGGCATGGAGCTGGCACCGCACGCCAAGACGCACATGTCCCGAGAGATCGCCACCATGCAGCTCGAAGCGGGCGCATGGGCGCTCACTGTGGCGACGGCGCGGCAGGCGATGGCGGTGCGCGAGTTCGGCGCGGCCAGGGTCATGGTGGCCAACCAGATGGTGGACCCGGCCGGGCTGGAGTGGGCGGCGACGGAGCTGGCCGCCGACCCGGGCTTCGACTTCCTGTCCTTCGTGGATTCTGTGGCCGGGGTGGACATCCTGGCCCGGCATGCCTCGACGCGGCCGTTCAGCGTGCTGGTCGAGCTCGGGCATGAGGGCGGGCGGGCCGGTTGCCGGACGCTGGACCAGCTGCTGGAGGTGGCCGCGCACGTGCAGCGGACCGACGGGGTGGAGCTGGCGGGTGTCGCCGGGTACGAAGGGGCGCTGAAGACGGCGCCCGAGGTCCGGAAATATCTGTATCTGTTGCAGGATGCCGCCGAGCACATCCGCGTCAAGAACCCCATCCTGACCGTCGGCGGCAGCCAGTGGTTCGACGTGATCGGGCGCGAGCTCGTCACCACCCAGGCCAGGATCGTCCTGCGCGCCGGAGCGTACGTCACCCACGACGACGGCTACTACCGCGAGCGCACGCCCTTCAACCGCGTCCCTGGCGAGCTGCGGCCCGCGCTGGAGGTGTGGGCGCACGTGCTGTCCACGCCCGAGCCGGGGCTGGCGATCGTCGGCCTGGGCAAGCGCGACGCGCCGTACGACGAGGGCCTGCCCGTTCCCCGGCGCGGCGGCGTCACGATCGTGAAGATGCAGGACCAGCACACGGTCGTCCGCGCCGACGGGCTCAAGCCGGGCGATCTGCTCGCCTTCGGCATCTCGCACCCGTGCACCGCGTTCGACAAGTGGCGCACGCTCCCGGTGGTCGACCGCGACTACCGCCGCGTCGGCACAATAAGCACCCATTTTGGCTAGGGAGATGTTGTGAAGAAGGAATTGAGGACCACCGAGGGCGCGGCCCCGGTCGGCGCGTACTCCCAAGGTCTGGTCGTCGGCGACTTCGTCTACACCTCGGGCGCGGGGCCGCTCGACCCGCAGACCGGTGAGGTCGTCGGCGACGACGTGGCCGCCCAGACCCACCAGACCATGCGCAACCTCGGCGCCATCCTCGCCGCCCACGGCCTCGGCTTCGACGACGTGGTCAAGGCCACGGTCCACCTGCAGCATCTCAAGCGCGACTTCGCCGCCTACAACGAGGTGTACAAGTCGTACTTCAGCCAGCCGTACCCGGTCCGCACGACCGTCGGCTCGGACCTGATGGACATCCTGGTGGAGATCGACTTCGTCGCGCACAAGAGCGCGTAAGGTCGGTCCGTGGACAGTTCGGTGTACGTCTTCGTCGAAGATCTACGCGGCGAGGGCGTCGAGCGGGTGCTCGACAGGATCAGCGGGTATGGCGTGGCGGGCGTGACCGTCGGCGCCGTACACCATGCCTCCCGCGACGTCACCCCACACGGACTGTCCAGACTCACGCTCCGCCACGACGGCGCCCACTTCGTCCCGCCGGCCGACCTGTTCTCCGGTCTGCGGCTCAGGCCGACGGCCGGATACCAGAACGCGCTCGACGGCCTGCGCGAAGCCTGTTCGGAGCGAGGGCTGAAGCTCCATGGCTGGACGGTTTTCCTGCGCAATGCCACGATCGGCACCCAGCATCCAGATGTGACCGTGCGCGACTGTTTCGGAGATCGCGGCTCGCTCACCGACCTGTGCCCGGCGCATCCCGATGTGCGACAGTACGCCGTCGCGTTGGCCAGGGCGGTCGCCCGGCTCGGCGTCGACAGCGTCGTGGCCGAGTCACTGCACTTCAGGCCGCTCAAGCCGCAGCGCTCGTTCGTGCCGCTCGGGCCGATGGACGCCTACCTGTTCGGGCTGTGCTTCTGCGACTACTGCATGCGCCGGGCCACCGACCTGGGCGTCAACGCCGAGGTGGCCCGCGAGGAGTGCGCCCGGATCGTGGGCGGGGTGTTCGACGGCGACCCGCCCGCGCAGGGCGAGGTGACCCGGGCGGCGCTGACGGCGTACGCGGGGCCCGAGGTGGTCGCCTACGCCCGCGCCCGGTCCGAGACCGTCACCACGCTGGTCTCCGAGGTGGCCTCCGCCGTGGCGGACGAGGGCTCCAAGCTGGTGTTCATCGACTCCACCGGCGCCGTCAAGGGCTACACCGACGGGCTGCCCTCGCCCGGCCTGGCCGCGCACGACGCCTGGCAGCTGGGCGTGGATCTGGTGGCGCTCGGCGACCTCGTGCCCGCGTTCGGCGTGCTCGCCTACGCGCGCGACGCCGCCCGGGTGGCCGACGACGTGGGCGCCTACCTGCGGTCGGTGGGCAAGGATCGGGAGGTACGCGCGGTGCTGCGGCCCGGTTATCCCGACAGTGACTCGGCTGATCGGCTGGTCGCGAAGGCGCGGGGGGCCAAGGCGGCGGGGGCGTTGGCGGTGGACTTCTACGCCTATGGGCTGATGTCGTACCCGGTGCTGGACCGCATCCCAGCCGCACTGGCCGAGGCCCTCTGACCGGCGGGGCCGGGCGGCGCGGTGGCGGGCAGCGCCGGATTTATCCCGCTAAGACGTGATGCCACCACCATCGAGTACCACGGACACCGCCTGACGCGCGAATTCGTCCGTGAGCGGCAATCCCCGGAACACCGCCCTGACCCACACCGCCCCGGCCAGCAGATCGACCACGAGCATCGGGTCGACCGACCGCTTCAGCTCGCCCCGCCGTACCGCCCGCTCGAAAACCTGCCGCTCCCGCGCGAACCGGTCCGCGAAGAACCGCCGCGCGTCCAGCTCGGGATGGCGTACGGCGGCGCCGAGCGCGGCCACCGCGATGTCCCTGGCCGGCGGCTGGGTGAGCAGCCGCCGGACCCCCTCCACGAGCGCGACGAGATCGCCGCGCAGGCTCCCCGTGTCCGGCGCCTCGAACTCCAGCGCCTCCGCCTCCACCAGCGCCGCCCCCAGCAGCGCGGCCTTGGACGGCCACCACCGGTAGATCGTCGTCTTGTTGACGCCCGACCGCTCGGCCACGCCCTCGACGGTCAGACCGTCATAGCCCTTCTCCGCGACCAGCAGCAGCGTCGCGTCGAAGATCTCCTGCTGCTTCCTGGGCGCCATGCGCTCATTTTCTCCCGGCGAACGCCGTGATCACGCCCAGCCCCAGGTACACCACACCGCTGAAGAGCCGCAGCCCCCTGGCCCTCCTGACGAGGCGGGCGCCGAGCGCCCCGGCGGTGAACGCGTACACCAGATCGGAGAGCACCCCCAGCACGAGCAGCGTGACACCGAACACCACGATCTGCAGCGCCGGCGACCCCGCCGACGGCTTCACGAACTGCGGCAGCAACGCCAGGAAGAACAGCGTGACCTTGGGGTTGAGCAGATTCACCACCAAGCCTTCAAGGAACACTTTGCCTAGTGGCTGCGCCGGCTGCGGCACCTCTGACTCGGCCGGCTCCTTGCCGGTGAGCGCGCGTACCCCCAGATAGACGAGATAGGCGACTCCCGCCCACTTGACGATCCCGAACAGCGTCGCGGACCTCGTGATCAGGTACGAGAGCCCGGCCGCGGCCGCCACGATGTGCACCAGCGTGCCGGTCTCCACGCCGAACGCGCTGGCCAGTCCCGCCGCCCGGCCCTGGGAGAGGCCCCTGGCGGTGATGTAGAGGTGGTTCGGGCCGGGGATGAGCACCAGCGCGAGCGAGGCGCCCACGAAGAGCACGTACGTGGACCAAGGGATCATGAAATATAAGCGTAAAGCGGCTTTGGCCCGCTGTTGAGAGCCAATCGGGTACCCCGTTCCTGGACCAATCGGAATGTCGGCCAGGCGTGGCATAGTTGCTGCCGTGAAGGGTCTCCTGGTCGGGCGCGCTGCTGAACTGGCGAGACTCGCGCGCGTGCTCGAATCCGCCGCCCTCGGCACCGCCGAGGTGGCGCTCGTCGGCGGCGACGCCGGCATCGGCAAGACCCGGCTGGTGTCCGAGCTGGTCGCCGAGGCCGGTTCCCGTGGCTTCAACGTGCTGGTCGGGCAGTGCGCCGAGCTGGGCGACACGCTGCCCTACCTCCCGCTCGCCGACGCCCTGCGCGGCGCCGAGCCCGCCGTCCGGGAGCAGGCCGCCGCCCATCCCCTGCTCGGCCAGCTGCTGCCGGGCGTGGAGAGCGCGCCTCCGGCAGGGCTCACGCAGCAGCGGCTGTTCGGCTCGCTGCTGGGGCTGCTGGCCGAGGTCCAGCCGGTGCTGTTCGTGATCGAGGACCTGCACTGGGCCGACCGCTCGACCCGTGACCTGCTGGTGTTCCTGAGCCGCATGGTGCAGAGCGAGCGCGTGTGCGTCGTCGGCACCTACCGCACCGACGACCTGCACCGCCGTCACCCCCTGCGGCCGGTGCTGGCCGAGCTGAAGCGCCTGCCCAGCGTCACCCACCTGGAGCTGGGCCCGCTCGACTCCGGCGAGATGTCCGACTACGTGGCGACCTTGGGTGATGTGGACGCTCAGGAGCTCGGCGTGATCGTCACCCGCGCGGGCGGCAACCCGTTCTATGCCGAGGAGCTGTTCGCCGCCGTGGCCGAGGGCGAAACCCTGCCCGACGGGCTGGCCAGCCTGCTGATGTCCCGGGTCGAGGTGCTGTCGGAGCCCGGCCAGCGCGTGCTGCGCGCCGCCGCGGTAGCCGGTCGCCGCGTCGAGGACGAGCTGCTGCGCGAGGTCTCCGGGCTCCCGCTGGCCGACTTCGAGGAGGCCGTACGCGAGATCGTCTCGCGCGGCCTGCTCCGCGTCGACGGCTACGGTTACGCCTTCCGGCACGCCCTGCTCCAGGAAGCCGCCTACACCGACCTGCTGCCCGGAGAGCGCAGCAGACTGCACGCCGACTTCGCCCGACTGCTCACCTCGCCCGCGGAGCTCGCCCACCACCACCTGGCCGGCCACGACCTGGCAGGGGCCCTGGCCGCCTCGGCGAAGGCGGGCAGGCTGGCCGAGCGCCTGGGCGCGCCCGCCGAAGCCCACAGCCACTACGACCGGGCGCTGAGCCTGTGGGACCGAGTCCCCGACGCCGCCGAACTCGCCGGCGAGGGGCGGGCCACCCTGGCCTTCCGCAGCGCCGTGATGGCGGCCGACAGTGGCGACAACCACCGCGCCGTCCAGCAGTTGCGCGCCCTGCCCCCGACCTCCGAGGTCAACGAGCGGCTGGCCTATTACCTGGTCGAGCTCGACGACCAGGTAGGCGCCATCGCCGCGGCCCAACGCGCCGTCGAGGCCGCCGCCGACCAGCTCACCCTCGCCCGAGCCCTGGCCACCCATGCCCGCACTCTCACCTGGTCCGCCTGGCACGCCGAAGCCGAGGACGTGGCCCGCCGCGCCATCGAGACGGCCAGAGCCGCCGGCGCCCGCGACGCGGAAACGGGCGCCCTGCTCACCCTGGCCCTGCACGCCGAGCACGAAGGCGACATGACCCGGGCCCGCTCACTCGCCCAGACCGCCGCCGCCGCGAACACCGGCCACCTGGCCATGGACCTGCGCGCCCGCTTCCACTACGCCCGCATCCTCTACGAGCAGGGCCAGCTCATAGAGGCGGCCGAGATCGCCGACGCGGGCATCCAGCTGGCAGTCGAAACCGGCCTCAACTGGAGCACCTACGGCACCGACCTCCGCTTCCTCCGCTTCCTGATCCACTACGTGGCCGGCGAATGGGACGAGGCCGAGGCCACCGCCGCCGGCTTCGGCTCCCGCGTCGGCACACTGCCGGAGGCGGTCCTGTCATCGTTCGCCCTGTTCGTAGAGGTCGCCCGCGGCCTGCCCGCCGTCGAAGCCCGCCTCAACTGGCTACGCCCGTTCTGGTCCGACCTGCTCGTCGCCTACATGTCCCGAGGCATGGCCGCCGAACACGCCCTCTGGTGCGGGGAGCCCGCCCTCGCCCTGGAACACGTAGAGGCCGCCATGGCCACCCTCGAACCCGGCGAGACAGGCACTTTGCGCGTAGCCGCCATCGGCCTGTGGGCACTAGCCGACCTGGGCCAGGTGGAGGGCGCCGACGACCTCCTCAACCGCGTCCACTTCGCCGTCGAATCCGGCCCAGTAGGCGACCGCGGCCCCATGGGTCCAGAGGGCCAGGCATGGGCCCTGCGAGCGGAGGCCGAATGGCACCGCGTCCACGGCCGCCTCGACGTGGACCTGTGGCGGCGCGTGGTGGCGGCATTCGACTTCGGCTTCGTCTATGAGGCGGCTCGCGCCCGCTGGCGCCTCGCGGAGGCGTTGCTGGCAGCAGGAGCCCGTGCGGAGGCCCAGGCCGAGTGGGACCTGGCTCGGGAGACAGCCGGCAAACTCCGCGCCACACCGTTGGAGACCGCACTGAGCGACTTCGCCCGCCGAGCCCGCTTCACCACCGGCGGTGGCGGCGGGCATGGCGATGGGGGGCTGACGGCGCGGGAGACCGAGGTGCTGCGGCTGGTGGCGGAAGGGCTGACGAACCGGGAGATCGCGGAGCGGCTGTTCATCGCGCAGAAGACGGTGAGTGTGCACGTGTCCAACATCTTGGGCAAGTTGGAGGTCTCTACGCGTACGCAGGCTGCGGCGGAGGCCCGGACGCGCGCGCTGCTGTAGCCCAACGGCCTTGGAGCGAGCCCAACGGCCTTCGCGCGCCCGCTCCTGCCCTATGCTCTCGCGCGGCTGCGCTGGGGACGCATGGCCCTGTGTGCTGCCCTAGCTCTATGGCCCCGCGCGCCTTGTACGGGCCCGAGGGCTCTGCATGCCTGCACGGAACCGAGGGCCCCGTGCGTTTGCACAGGGCCGATGGCCCTACTAACAGCGACCTGGCCGACGGCGACCTGACCAACTAACGGCGATCACCATCGAGGCCGCTTAATCTAAACACTCACTCACTCGTCGGGGCTCAGACCCGGCTTCCCGCCGCAAGATCGCGGACCACCTCAATGAGCTCCGCCGGGTCGAACGGCTTGGTGAGATAGGCGTCAACGCCGATCCCCCGCCCCCGCCTCTTGTCATCGTCCTGCGCCCGCGCCGTGATCAACACGACCTTGATGTGGCTGGTCGCCTCATCGGTACGCAGCTTCTGCGCCGTCACCCAGCCGTCAAGAAACGGCATCATCACGTCAAGCGTGATGACATCGGGCATGACATCGAGCACCCGCTCGAGACAGTCCTGCCCATCGGTGGCGGTGGCGACTTCGAACCCTTCCAGGCTCAAGTTCACCGCGATCAACTGACGGATGACCTCGTCATCGTCCACGACCAGTACCCTGCCAAGAACCTCGCCCACGGCCGCAAAGCTACCCGTAGTGGCGCGGTCACGTGGGGTTTTCCTTGGATGTGTGGCTGGACCTTTATCGTGGTGCGGAGTGGTGGCCCGATACTGGTAGCCTTATCACTCGTTGAGCCCCCTTAGCTCAGGGGATAGAGCACCGGCCTCCGGAGCCGGGTGCGTAGGTTCGAATCCTACAGGGGGCACACGATCTTGACCGGCGGTTTTGGCCGCTGACCAGGGCGAACAGCGTACGAACGGGCGGGCCTCCAGTCTCACGGAGTCCTGCCCGTTCTCGTTGACGCTCGCTGACTGTGGACCAGCTGTGGACCAAGGTCGAGCCTCCCTACAGCTTCGAACAACGCGGCTCCATGTCACCTGTGCTTGCTCAGGGGCGATTGAGGTCAGCGCCAGTCAGCAGATCAGCCAGATGTCGATCCAAAGCGGCGGCCTTGGATCAGTTGAAGGAGATCGCGGCGCCGGCGCTCAGCACTGCAGCCCATCGCCCACCTACCGCCCCGAGCTGCGGCGTGGGTGCCGGTCCCGGGCTGCGGCGGGACTCAGGGCCGCCCGCCGTACGCAATACCCGCCGCCATGGTGTAACCCAAAGGGCAGGGCGCGCCGTCACCTCACTGGGCCTGACAGCCAGGAACCGTGCAGGGCGGCCGATTATGAGCGGATGGGTCGTGAGCTTTCCAGATGGCCTCCACATCAAGGGTGTCCCGCGCCGTACGCAGGCGTTTGAGGGCGTTGTCCGAGAAGCGGCCCAGACGCGTAGAGCTGAATACGAACTCGTGGTAACAAGCTGGATCCGCGTCGATGCCCAAGTGGCGCCTCAGTGCAGTGCACCTAGGTCGGCTTAGGCCAACGTCCTTGGCTAGTTCGGTTGCTGAGCGATGGTACTTCGCTTGAAGATCCACTTCCCTAATGGCTGCGGCGGGCACGGTCTCATCAGCGACGTAACGCACTGGTGGAGCGTCCTGGCTTTTCACGAAGCGCAGCTTGATAAGGAGGCCCTCACCATCCGTGGTGGTAGCCAACTGCTGCAGCCGGGGGAAGACCTCGGCGCGGGGGGATCCTCCACGTATGCCTGCTTGTACCCGGTCGACGTCCTTACTGGAAACGCGAGTGTCCGGTTCAGTGTGAGCCTCCATAGCCAACAGGGTTCGTATCCGGGCTCGCGCCTCGTGCGTCGCACGCCGCCCGGGCTGCAGCAAGGCGGCGATCTGCGTGTACTCCTCGTCCAAGAGAAGCGATAGGTCACGTGGCGGGTCAACGGAGACCGGCAGGACCCGGAGCGGCAGATGGTTGCCGAGCGGTTCCTTGAACACACGCTGGAGTAGGTCGTCGAAAAGCGTCACTGCGGCGCGAGCATGTACGTATAGCAGTTGCTCGGATACCTCATTGAACCAGTGCTGCTCATCATCCCGTAGGGCATCGATTGCCCTAAGCGTGCCAGCATCGAATTCGTTGAGCTTGATGTCGGGGTGCTCCATGACCTTACGCACGCAGGTCTCGAAGCCGAGCGACCGACCGAGGGCTGGGTCGAAAACGCTGATTCCCTTTTGGGCGAGAGCCGCCTTGAGTAACATCTCGAACGAATGCTGAAGGTACAGAAGGACCTTGGTTGTTCTCCCCCGATCGTGCGGGGAGTTGAACGCCTCGGTTGCGATCACCATCGACGAGATGGCCTTCTCCTTGAGGACGCGAGCCTCCTGCCTCAGTCTCACTCACAACCTCGCCTTCCGTACGTCCCAGACAATCTCCAGCAAGGATAGACATAGCGGAGGGATCGCTGACGCGCCTTGGCTTTGCGCTCCGACTTTCTCTAGATACCGGGCCTGACGATCGCCATGTGGTGGTTGAGCGCCGTCCGGGCTGGGGGCGATCGGCGATCCGGGTTTCGTCTTTCAGCCCCGGCCGATCATGCTACGTGGCCATCTGCAGGTCCTTACGAGACACTAGAGAGGAACTGTGATGCCTCAAGATCCTGAGTAGGGCCGACCTATTCGATCGCGGCCTCGTAGAACGCGTCGGCGAGCGCCACGATGATTCCTTTGATCGCAGGCCCGTCGGTGAAGAAGTAGTCAGCCATGGTGTTGTGCGCCTCCTGGTTGTCGGCGACAACCTCGGTGACGGCGGATTGGAAGTCCTGCGACTCCATGAACTGCTTCTTCGAGTTCACCCGGGTTTGCTGGACCAAGTTCGGGTCGGCGAGCAGTCGCTGCACGAGCCCCTGCACGAACTCCCGGATCTGGGACTCGGCGAATGACTCGGCACCGAAGAGGTCGTTCATCTTGTCGATGACGACCTGGAGCGCGACGTACTTCGGCTCCTTCTTGGTGCCGGTGCCTGCTGCGCTGATCCCTTTCAGCTCGCCGTCTCCGGTCAGCGAGATGTCGACCGCGATTGCCTTGTTGTGCTTCACGCCGACCAGTACCACGTCTGAAAGGTCGACGTCGGCGCTCCACGAGGATTCGGCGATGACCTTCTCCAGAAGCCGGAGGAAGATCGAGAGCATCTCCATATACGGGTCGCCGTAGTCGACGATCTGGCTCATGAAGTCATAGAGCCGCACGTAAGTGGAGACGTCCTTGCGGAAGAGATCGAGCGTGTTGAGCGTGACCTTGTCCTCGGCCTCGATCGCTGCCCCGTAACGACGCCGGAAGTCATGCTGGGCTGGGCTGATTGCCGCCGAGAGCGCGTTGTTGCCCTTGCGAGTGACCCACAGCTCGGCGACCTGGCGAACCTGCTCCTCGGTGTAGATCCCCGCCTGGGCAAGCTTGTTCGCAAGGTGTACGACGACGTACGGGTCGGTCTCGGTCTCCAGAGTGGCGTTGGTGAAGTACGGCTCGAAGGCGGCCCTGATGTCGTCGGGCTTGTTGACGAAGTCGATGATGAACGTCTTGGCCTTCTGCTCCCCGCCGGCGGTGCGGTGGGTTCGGTTGAGCCGGGAGAGCGTCTGCACGGCGGTGACCCCGGAGAGCTTCTTGTCGACGTACATCGCCGAGAGCAGCGGCTGGTCGAAGCCGGTCTGGAATTTGTTGGCGACCAGCATGATCTTGTACGTGTCGCCCTTGAACGCAGCAGCCAGATCGGCGCCCGCTCCGGGGTTCATCTTGGCCTCGGTGAACTCGTCATCCTTCGACGGCGTTGGCCCCCAATCCTGGCTCCACTCGTCGTTCTCGGTCATCGACACCGACCCAGAGAACGCGACTAAAGCCCGGTAGTTGTATGACGCGTCCTCGGCAGCCCGCTTGGCGATGTAGACGTCGATCGCTTTCCTGTACTTCACCGCGGCCTTGCGCGAGTCGGTGACGATCATCGCCTTCGCCTTGCCCTCCAGCAGATGGGCGACGTTGGCGTGGAAGTGCTCGACGATGATCTGCACCTTCTGGCTGATGTTGGTCGGGTGCAGCTGCACCCAGCGCATCAGCCCCTTGCGCGCAGCCGACTCCTCGACCTCGCCACCGTCGCCGCTCTCGGCCTTGCCGGCGATCTTCAACGCGGTGTCGTAGGACTGATAGCCCTTGAGCACGTCGAGGATGTAGCCCTCCTCGATTGCCTGCTTCATCGAGTACAGGTGGAACTCGTGCGGCTTACCGTCCGGCCCCTTGCGGCCGAACAGCTCCAGGGTCTTGTTCTTCGGCGTTGCGGTAAAGGCGAAGTAGGAGATGTTCTCCGACTCGGCCCGCTCGGCCATCTCCGACGCCAGGACCGCCTCGACGTCGACCGGGCCGCCGTCCTCGATCTCCTTTATCTCCTCGGCGGTCAGGACCTTTCTCAGCTTCGAGGAGATCTGCCCCGACTGCGAGGAGTGCGCCTCGTCGGCGATGACGGCAAACCGCTTGCCCTTCAGACCGAAGTCGGCCCGGATCTCATCGAGGGCGTACGGGAAGGTCTGCACCGTCACCGCGATGATCAACTCGCCGTTCTTCAGCGCCTGGGCCAGCAGGCCGGACTTCGACTTCGCACCGGCCTTACGCACGTCCTCGGGGCTGATCGTCGCGACGATCTTCCCGCTGCCGTCGATCTGCCGGATCGCGTCCTGAATCTGCCCGTCGAGCACCGTGCGGTCGACGACCACGATGACCGAGTCGAAGACCTTCTCGTCATCGACGTGCAGTCGAGCGAGACGGTGCGCCGTCCAGGCAATCGTGTTCGTCTTCCCCGACCCCGCGGAGTGCTCGATCAGGTAACGCCGGCCGACACCCTCCTCCGCCACGGCGGCCACGATGTTCGTGACCGCCTCCCACTGGTGGAACCGGGGGAACAACATGCTCGTACGACGCACCGACGTGCCGGTCGCGACGTCCCACTCCTCCTTGGTCTCCACGATCATCAGCCGACCGATGATGTTGAGCCAGGCATGCTTCTCCCAGACCCGCTCCCACAGGTACGCCGTCGCCGACCTCCCATCCGCACCGGGCGGGTTCCCGGCACCGTCGTCGAAGCCGGTGTCGAACGGCAGGAAGTGCGTCGTATCGCCCTCCAGCCGGGTCGTCATCGCAGCCAGGTCGTTGGAGACCGCGAAGTGCACCAACGCCCGATGCCCGAACGACAGCAGCGGCTCCGGCCGACCGTTGGTCAGCGGCTTGCGGCCTTTCTGGTACTGCTGGATCGCCTCGTTCAGCGACTGGGTGAAGTCGGTCTTCAGCTCCACCGTCGCGACCGGGAGCCCGTTGACGAAGAACACTAGGTCGATGCTGCGCTGGTCAGCGGTCGAGAAGTGCACCTGCCGCATCACCCGCACGCGCATCGCCGCATACTCGGCGTTCGTTGTCGCGTTCAGCGTCGTCTCGGGCCGGAACTGGGCCATCTTCAACCGGCCACCGCCAATGTACTGCACCCCGCTCCGCAGGATACTCAGCATCCCACCGCCATGCTCCAGCGGCTTGTCGAGCGCCGTGGTCAGCACGTCGAGGAACTTCGCCTGCGACCCTGCCGCCTTCAACGCCTTCTCGTACGCTGGCTTCTGGGTCGCCTCCAGCCAGGCGAACAGATCCTCGGGGAACAGCGCCCGCTCACGGTCGTAGCCGGTGTCGTTCGCCGAGTACAGCCAGCCATGGGCCGCGAGGTA
Organism: Nonomuraea sp. CA-143628; assembly: GCF_050942315.1. Taxonomy (NCBI): domain Bacteria; kingdom Bacillati; phylum Actinomycetota; class Actinomycetes; order Streptosporangiales; family Streptosporangiaceae; genus Nonomuraea; species Nonomuraea sp. CA-143628. The sequence goes on along the minus strand of NZ_CP192072.1, from coordinate 11,513,265 downwards.
CTCGCAGATCTCGGTCTCGAAGACGAGCTCGTTGTGGTCAGCCATCATGTGGCCTCTCGTACGTCAATCTGACCTGTTACCGCAGCGGTGATCAGCGCGGACCGACGCTCGCGTGACAGTTCGATGAACCGCTCGGTCTCAACAATGAGCGAGTCGATTTTCGCAGTAGCCTCGTTCAATTGCGCCACGAGTCGGCACTGCTCATCAAGCGCTGGAACCGGGACGCGAAGCGACCCGATGATGTCCGAGTTCAGGTTGTCCATCGTCGATCCGACAGAGGCCAACGCGAGGGCATCACGGTTACGCCTGCTGCTGAACACAATCGCGGCAAAGGCCGGATCAATAACGTCCACGTTGAGTCGAATGAGCGCCGAGCCGGTGCCGCACAGGAAGCCTGACGAGGAAGCACGGACGACAGCACAACGCCCAAGTTCACCGCGCCGTGCCGCGATCAAGTCGCCTTCCTTAAGAGCGTGCCGTGCAAGTTCCCTTGCCTTATCGAAGCTGATCGCAATCCGTGAATCAGGCACGATCTCACCGGCCACGAGGTGCGATGGATTGATGACCGGCATCCCGCCGTCCTCATACTCATCCGACTTCAACTGGCTGCCGAACGGTCCCGTTTGAATCAACACAGCAACTGCCTTAAACGGAGTGCTCCAGTCGAGGAGAGCGACCCCTCGCTCAACCACAGCCCACCGTCGCTCGCGGAGCATCCCGATCAGACGCTGCTGCTCCTCGATGAGCATGTCGATACGGGCGGTCTCGCGGTCGAGGTAGTCGGCGATGGCGCGCTGCTGTGTTACTGGTTCGAGAGGCGCGGTCATTGACAGTAGATCACTGATGTTGAGCCGAGGTGTCCTGACGTTCCCGGCCTCGGTTCCACCGATTCCACGAACCAGACTGGACATGGCCGCCACGGTCGCCTCGCTCGTCAGGAAGTAGTTCAGCCAGCGAGCGTCCACCTCCGGAGCCACCTGCAGCACCGCATAGTCCGGGCTGACGATCCCGTCCTCGCCAGCGATGCCAAGAGCACCCTGGAATGCGCGCATCCGGTTGATGACCAGGTTGCCCGCTCGACAGACCTTGTAGTTGGACAGGTCCTCGGATGCGGCTCTTGTCGTGGTGTCGGACGCCTCCCGACGTCGTACTCCCCAACTGATCGAAACCGACAGAAGCGGAAGTTTCTCCGCCGCCTCTCCAGCGCGGACGTCGGACTCCGAAAGCAACCACTTGAGGCGGACCGCGTCGGTCATCCCTCAACCTCCCGCAGCAGGTCAAGGATCTTGGCGACCTGCTTCTCCAGGTCGGCGTCGATCTCGGCGAGTGGACGAGGGGAGACGTACTTGTAGAAGTGGCGGGTGAAGGGGATCTCATAGCCGGTCTTTACCTTGGCCCAGTCGATCCAGGCATCGGGTATGTGGGGCTTCACCTCGGTGTCGAAGTACGCTTGTATGACTTCTACCTTGGCCGCCGCACCGGCGGTCGAGCCGCCGTAGCTAAAGGGCACGTTCTCGGTGTCGCGCTTCTTCGAGTCGGGCTTCGACTTCCCCTTACGGTCGACGATAGGCTTGCCGTCCTCGTCCAGCAGGGGGCGCTCGACAGTGATGGTCCAGTAGCCGAACTCGTCGTTGCGCAGCACCTTCGAGAGATCGGGGTCGGCATCGGTGAAGTCGGCGTACAGCCGGAGAACCTTGGCGCGGTCGGTGTCGCTGATCTCGCGGCCCTTGGAGCCGAGGTTCTTGCGCATCTTCGTCCAGAACGAGGTGCCGTCGATGAGCTGGACCAGGCCTTTGCGATCGGGATGCTTGGTGTTGTCGAGGATCCAGATGTAGGTGGCGATGCCGGTGTTGAAGAACATGTTGGTCGGCAGCGCGACGATCGCGTCGACCAGGTCGTTCTCCAGCAGCCACTTGCGGATGTTCGACGGGCCGGATTCCGCGGCCCCGTTGAAGAGCGGCGAGCCGTTCATGACGATCCCGGCCCGGCCGCCGCCGTCCTCGGGGGCGCGCATCTTGTGCGCCAGATGCAGCAGGAACAGCATCTGGCCGTCCAAGGTGGTCGGCAGGCCCGGCGCGAAGCGACCGTATGGGCCGGCCTCGTCTCGCTCCTTGGTGACGGCCTTGGCGTACTGCTTCCAGTCGACGCCGTACGGCGGGTTGGACATGCAGAAGTCGAATTGGCGGCCCTTAAAGGCGTCGTTGGTGAGCGTGTTGCCGAAGGCGATGTTGGACGCGTCGTGGCCCTTGGCAAGCAGGTCGGACTTGCAGATCGCGTACGACTGCGGGTTGTACTCCTGGCCGTAGAGAGTCAGCCGGGCGTCCGGGTTCTGTGCGAGCAGGTGCTCCTCGGCCAGGGCGAGCATGCCGCCGGTGCCGGCGGTGGGGTCGTAGAGTGTACGGACGATGCCCTCCTCGGTCAGAGCGACGTCCTTTTCGGCGAAGAGCAGATCGACCAGCAGCCGGATCGCGTCGCGCGGAGTGTAGTGGTCACCAGAGGTCTCGTTCGCGGCCTCGTTGAACTTGCGGATGATGTACTCGAACGCATCCCCCATGTCGGCGTTAGACACGATATCGGGGTGCAGGTCGACGGCCGCGAAGGACTTCACGATCTCGCGCAGGAGACCAGCCCGCTCCAGGGCGAGGATCTGCTTTTTGAAGTCGAAATACTCGAACACGTCGACGTCGGCGGAGAACCGGTCGACGTAGTCGACGAGATTGTCCTCTAGCCCGTCCGCGTCTTGCAGCAGGTTGGCGAAGCTGTACTTCGAGGTGTTGTAGAACGGTCGGCCAGTCTTCTTCTTGACCTCGGTCCGGAGCCGGTTCGGGTTCTCGTAAGTCGCAGCCAGGTCTCGGACGGTCTCGAGGTCCGGCTCCAGGATGCAGTCGAGGCGCCGAAGGATCGTGAAGGGGAGGATCACGTTCCCGTACTGGTTGGGGCGGTAGGGACCCCGAAGTTGGTCGGCGATCGACCAAATAAAACTACCAAGCGTGCTCACAAGGCTCCTCACAGATCGCTCAACGTGCATGGCTGCGCCGGCCCACTGGGGTAGTGGTACCCCCGCATGACAACGCACGTCCGCTAATGGGGCGTCATGAAGCCATCTTCGCGCACCTCGGCCTCCTGCGTACGCGGAGAACCAGGCGAAGTTCAAGGCCCACCGCACCATAGCGGAGAGGGCCGACACAAAGCGCGAGCAACGAGAGGTCATGCCTCGGCGAACTTCCCCTCGCACAGACCGCACGCGAACGCGCTTTTGGACCACCACGACCGATGCCCAGATCCGAGCAGCACGACGGCGACGGAAAGATCAGTAGGGGACGGCTCCGTATAGATCTCACATTCGCGGATGAAGATCAAGCCGTTCTGCAAGCAGGCGCTATCTGCGGGCCTCCAGACGCATATGGAGGCCCCTCCCGTTCTCCGTCGCCCTTACCGCTTGAGGCATGGTCAATCTCGTACCGAGTTAACTTGCTCAGGTCTTAAGGGCCGCCTCAATTCGGCGGTTGATCTGACTGTTGCGTCCGTCGAGACATCTGGCGTACCGCTTGAGGAGGACTTCCACGCTGTTGCCGGCGCGCTCCGCTACCACGGTCGCGTCGACGCCTGCGTTCAGCCACGTGGACAGAGCGGCGTGGCGGAGGTCGTAGGGTTTTCCGGCAAGAGGCGAGGCGGCCTGTTGCGGGGTCAAGGCGAAGCGGCGGGCCTCTTCCCAGGCCCGCGAGTAAGTTGATGCGCCGAGGACACCGCCACGTTCGTTGCGGAAAAGCCGTCCGTCCGGGGCTGTGCCGAACTCTTGGAGGTGCGCTCGCAGGATGCGGACCAGCTCGGGCGGGATCGGCACGGGCCGGACCTCACGCTCCTCTCGCTGCTTGAGCCCGCGCTGGTCGTGTACAGCCCCGCTGTCGGTCCACTGCTTACCGCTGCTCGGGCGAGTGACTTCGAGAGTGAGCAGTCCCCATCCTTCCTTCGGCAGAAAGCAGTCTGTTTCCCGGAGTCCGATCGCCTCTGCGGGGCGGAGGCCAGCGAAGTAGAGCGTGGCGAAGAACGCCACGAGGCGGCGGCCTCGCCCGCGATGCCAACTCCCGACGTAGGAGAGGCTCACGAAGAGTTCGCGGGCCTGGGCAGGGTTTACCACGCATCGCCGGTCAACGGTTTTGTCCCTTGCCACCTTCTTCTGCTTGACGCGCTTGAGCGGGTTCTCTGTCAGCTCGCCGAGGTCGATCGCGTATTCAAGAGCGGTGTTGAGGCCGCGGCGGCGGCGGGCCGTCGTGTCGGCCGCCGCGCGCTTGCCGTCGCGCGTGAGCGTGAGTTCCTCGCAGACCTTGCGCGCCACGATGGGGTCTGCGAGGTCGCTCACGTTGATGGTGCCCTTTTGGAGCAGGCGAACGGCGTGATCAAGATGGGGAGGGGGCGCCTCGTCTTCCTGGCGCGGTATGAGGGCCCGCTGCATCGCGGCTCTGATCTCTTTCTTGGAGAGGCTGGCAGCCTCGTCGGACAGGAGGGCGAAGGTGGCGACTGTGAGACTGTCTACGATGGCTTCGCGGGTCTTGGCGGCGGCACCCTTCCACCTCATGTGCACATACTTCCGGCAGAAGTCGTACCAGCTCAGAGCGGTCTTCTCCGTCTTTGTCATGGAGGCGGGCAGGCCGGTGAGTGTGTCGAAGGGTTCGCCCCTCTTGGCGGCCTTGAGCAGGTCGGCGCGGAAGCTATCCGCGAGTGCCTTGGTCAGGAATGCCTTGGACTTCGGTTCCATGCCGACCTTCCAGCGAAGCTGGTACGGCTTGGCGCGGCCCTTTCGGTTGCGGATGCTCCAGATCACGACGTCATGAGTCTGCATGTCGCCCCTTCCTAGGCTGCGGTCTGCTCGAAGGTGGTGAGCCAGGCGTCCAGGTCGCAGCGGCGGACCTTGCGCTTGCCGTTGGGGAGTTTCAGGGACCTCGGGCCGCGGCCGGTGTTCAGCCAGCGGTAGAAGGTGGACTTCGGGACGTCGATCTCGTTGAGGACCTCGGCGATGGAGAGCATCGTCTTGGGACGCGTAGGCATGGTGGTCACTGCCTTTCGGGCATCGTGATCTGTGCTGGGTGATGCCTCGGCGGTTGTGCTTGGCGGCTGGTCGCCGAGGGTGCTCGCGGGTGGTTGGGCGGGGGGAAGCCGTCCCAGCCGTCCCAGGGTCATTTCCGCAGGTCAAGCCTGGGACGGCTTGATTAGGTGGGACGGGTCATGCCGTCCCAGCGATCGGAGCCGTCCCGCTCTGACCTGCAGTGACGAGGCTGGGACGGCTGGGACGAGAGTCCCTCTCGATCGGCACGACATCGGCGTCTGGGATGGGGCCGAGGCTGGGACAGTAGCGGGCCCAGGCGTCGGCGAAGTCGGCGCGCTGGTAGCCCTTGGCTTGGCCGTTGGGGAAGCGGATGTTGCCTGAGCGGATGTCGTACTCGCGCAGCATCGTGCCGAGCTTCATCGCGGTCAGGCCGGCGGGTCCGTGGTCGACCCATTCGCTCTCGGGGTCGCTCTTGAGTCGTTCCAGCAAGACGGCGGTGGGCAGGGCGGTGTCGGGGCCGAAGGCGGTGCGGCAAGCCGTCAGTAGGCGTACGCGGGCCGAGGTCTGGCCGTTGTCATCGGCCTCGGCGGTGAGCTGCAACGTGGCGGCGCGGGCCCGATCAGGCCAGCCTCCCCCAGCATGGTCAGCAACGATGACCAAGGGTTCCCAGGTATCGGCCGCACGGTCTTCGACGGGCATGCTCGGCTCAGCCTCCTCCAGAGCGGACAGGTCGGCGCGAAGCCACTGGTTCAGGTCGGTCGCCAACTCGCGAAGCGGAGCGCGGTCGCGGCGGTGGCGGTATGGGGCGGCGGTCTCGCCGGGGGCGCGGCGGCGCATGCGGATGACGACGGCGCGGTCTTCGATGGTGTCGGGCATGGCTCCGATGCCGGCGAGTGCGGCCATGGCGAAGGTCGGGATGCTTTCGACGCGGTTGGTGGCGGCGTCGTAGCGTTTGGCAGGGCGGTTGCGCTGGTGTCCGGCGTTGAGCAGGCCGCGGAGGTCTTCGTTGCCGTCGGCCTTGGGGCCGAAGATGGTGTCGGCCTCGTCCACGAGCATGGTTGGTGGGTCTTCGGTGATAGAGCGGTAGACGGCGGCGCTGGATGAGTTGACGGTGATGAACGGCTCATGGCAGGTGGCCTCCACCACGTCCAGCAGCCGGGACTTACCGCAGCGCTTCTCCGGGCCTCGGATGACCAGGCGGGGAGCGTGCGCCCATGCGGGCTGGGCGTGGGTGGCGGCGATCCAGAGAGTGACGGCGTCGGCGGCCTCGGGGCTCGGCAGGATGACGTAGCGGGTGAGCGCGGCGCGTAGTCGGTCGAGCAGGGCGGCGCCGGTGGGTGTGCGGTCGTTCATGGCTGGTGCTCCTTGCGTGGTGTTCATGCGGCCCTGCAACGGCGTGGCTGGGCTTTCATGCCTGCGAACAATCCCGAGGCGATGACGGCGGCGATCTCGCGAGGCGGGTTCGGATCGCCTTCGCCGTTCGCGGCCTCGGCGGCGGACTGGAGGGCGGTGATGACGACCTCGGCGGGCAGCACGCCGCGTGTGACGAGCTGGCCGAGGTTGAAGGCGGCAGTGTTGAGCGCGCGGTTGCGCTCGCCGCGTTGGGCAGCGGCTACACGTTCGACCTCGCCGCGTAGCGCGGCCTCGCCGTACTTGGTCAGCCGGTGATCGGGCAGGCTGGCCAGCAGATCGGCGGCGCTCATCGAAGGCGGTACGGCGGGTGCGAGTGCCTCGGCGAGCCAGGGCGGGAGCGGCGCGAGCGGTAGGTCGTGAAGGATCTCGTAAGAGCCGGTGCCGTCCGGTTGGGTGACGTGGCTGCTAGGGCCGACGACGTAGCCACCGCAGGCGCGAGTGTCGATCAGCCAGCCGAGGCCGCCCTTGTGGCCTGCGCTGTTGCGTAGCCGTAGACCCTCAGGCGGGGTGAAGTAGAGATGGGTGCCACCGCGCCGGGTGCGGACGGTGAAAGTGTCGCCGGGGTACGGCTGCTCATGCTCGGCGCACAGCAGGCGGAAGACGTGCTCTCCGTTCTGGGGATGATGCTGGGCGAGGCCGGCGGGCGGGTGCTCGCCGGGCTTGGGCTGGTCGAGATCGATCACGACCAGCCGGGACGGGCCGCAGGCGATGCCGATGTTGTAGGGCTGGCGCGGCCAGAAGGCGGCGATCCGGTCGGCGTTCGTGGTGGCGTGCCGCTCCCAGTCAGTGAAGCCACGCAACGGCTTCTTGCCGCGCGGGGTAAGCGGGAAGACATACCAGCCACGAGCGGCGGCCTGGAGGGCGGCGCGGGTCAGGTTAGGCCATCCCATTGGACGCCTCCTTGACCTCAGGGAACCGGAGGCGGCAGTCGTCGGCAGGGACGTGGATAGGAGCGTCCAATGGGGCGGCGGCATGTGCGTCGAGCGTGAGCTGACCTCGGCCGAGGTGGTTGATGTCCTCCAGGTGTGGGCGCGGTGCGGTTGTTCGGGTGAAGCGGTGGGGACGGATGCCGGTCGGTGTCATGCTGGCAGTGCCTTTCCTCGTGATCGGGGTGGGTGGCCTCGGCGGTTGTGCTTGGCGGCTGGTCGCCGAGGCCGTATCCCGGTGGCGCGTGAGCGTGGCTAGAACGGTGGCTTGTCGCCCGTTGAGGCGGTGGTGGCCCATGTATCGGGTGTGCTGCCGTTGTGGCTGGTAGAGGCCTTGCGGGCCGCTCGGGCGGGCTTGGCGGTGGCGAAGCGCAAGGATGGGCCGATCTCGTCCACGGTCATCTCGAAGTCGTCCACGGTCATCTCGAAGACGGTGCGGTGTTCGCCCTCATCGGTCTCATAGGTGCGCATCCGGAGTTGTCCGGAGGCGATGACGCGGGTGCCTCGGGTGAAGGACTCGCAAATGTGCTCACCGAGGTCGCGCCAGGCCGAGCAGCGCATGAACAGGGCTTCGCCGTCTTCCCACTGCTCAAGCTGCTTGTTGTAGACCCGCGGGCTTGAGGCGATGGTGAAGGTGGCGACGGCCGTGCCGGTCTGGGTGAAGCGGAGTTCGGGATCGTTGGTCAGGTTGCCGATGATCGTGATGATGGTCTCGCCGGACATGGCGGGCTTCCTTCCTTGAGGCCGGGGTTAGTGGGTGCCGTCGCGGTACAGGCGGCGGATGTAGACGTAGAGCTGCCAGCCGAGGCGGGGCCGCATGCCGGTGCCGTCGCAGGCGCGGCAGGTGCGGTTCTTACCGCCGGGGCGGCAGCGGATGCAGCGGCCCCAAGGCCAGGTCAGGCAGACGATGATGTAACTGAGAGTGATTGACGGTAGGCAGGCCGCTAGAAGAGTAAGGACAGTGGCCATGTGGGCCTCCAGGGCCGTTTCCGAGGTTTCCGCAGGTCAGGTTCTAGGTGCTAGATCGCAGGTCGGGTACCGTTTTGGGTTCTAGGAGGGCCTCTAGACCTAGAGGGGGCTGCCTCTAGGTCTAGAGGCGATCGGCTGGGTTACGACGCCCTGCCCTTGTCACGTTGAGTGACTGCGGTGACGATGTCGTCTCGGGTGATGCCGATGCGGTTCGCGCCCTTGCCGCCGCCCTCGGGCGTGCCCCAGACCTGCATGGTCTTGATGCCGTACGGCTTGAGCGCCGTCGTGAGCTGGGCCGTCTTCGCGCCGCCCTCCAGGCGCGCCCACGCCCCGTAGATGTCGGGCCGCAGCTCGGCGAGGCGATCCACGATTGCCTCGTTCCATACCTTGGCCTCGGACGGCGGGACCACGGCGAGGATGTCGGCGAGTAGGTCGAAGGTGGGTGCGTGCTGCTCGGGTGCATCGCCGAGGGCGTGCCCGCTCAAGACTCCCGTGCTGGCGCGTAGCGCGTGGGCGCGGTCGGCGATGCGCTGTGTGGCGGGTGTGTCCAGGTAGGCGGTGCGCACCACCTTGGGCATCGGGGTTGCGCCGAGCAGGTAGCCGATACCGGCGTCCATCTTGGGCTGGAAGACGGTGGCGCGGATGCCGTTCTTGTAGGCGGAGGTGCCAAGGATCATGTCGTTTTCGAGCTGGCCGGCGACTCGCAGGCAGAACCGGATGGTGACGTTCGCGCTGATGCCGGTGGGCAAGCTGTCCTTGTCCGGGCGCTGGGTGGCCAGCACCAGGATCACGCCGAGGGCGCGGCCGAGCTTGATGATGAACTCGGCGTCATCGCCCGCCTTGTCGCCGTACTCGGCGTGGGCGAACAGGTTCTGGCATTCGTCGAATATGGCGACCAGCGGATGCAGTCCCAGTGAGCGTTTGTCGGCGATCTGCCGGGTGACCTTCTTGTCCGGGCACAGGTCGGGTGGCAGGGCCTTGAGGGCGGCGGCGCGGCGCATCACCTCCTTGCGCAGCAGCGCCAGTGAGTCGGCGGCGTAGCCGATGGCCTCATCCTCGATGCCGGAGACGTAGCGGTGGCAGTTCTGTTCGTGCGGGTCGAGGTCGCCGGTGCCCTTGAGTTCGTGGATCCACAGTTCGGCGCTCGGGTCGAGGGCCGCGCCGGAGGCGAGAACCCGCACGGAGGCGGTCTTGCCCTGGCCGGGCTGGGAGCCGATCAGGATGTTCTGCTCGATGAGCGGTACGACGATGGCGCGGCCTCGCGGATCGCAGCCGAACGGGATGCCCTTGAAGACATCGTGTGAGCTGGCCTTGAGCAGCGGGGACTTGATGACGGTCTTGGACAGGTCCTTGTCCCCCACCCAAAGAATTAGCCGTCCCTCGTGGATGGTCGAATCGCCCTCGGGCCAGATGCAGCCCAGCGGGCGGCGTAGCGCCGAGGCCATGCGGTCGCGTTTGTCCATCACATCGGCCACGGTCACGCCGTACGGCAGGTCGATGTCCGCCCGCCAACCGGGACCGTCCCGAGTGATCGGGGCGACGAACCGGATGGCGTCCCTCGGGTTCTTGGCGATGGCCTGGTTGATGCCGGCGATGCCGAGCACGGTCAGGGAGCGGATGACGATGTCGCTGGTGAGCTTCTCCACCGTGGACGGCACGACCGCGCGGTTGATCAGCGGGCGATCGGCGGGCTTGCCGAGGATGCCAAGCGTGACGATGGCGACCGCGAGCGCCATCCATTGCATGGTGGTCGGCTGCTTGGCCACTATGATGGCCACGATCAGCAGCGTCACCAGCGCAGCGGCGAAGACCAGAGCCCGCAGCCGCACGCGCCGGTCTCGTTGCCTGCTGAGCTTGAGGTACGCCTCCGGGTCGGCCTTCTGGACGGCAGCCAGTCGTACCGGCTCGCCCTCCAGATCGAACGTCCACTTGAGGCTTCCGCCGACCAGCCGAAGCAGACCGCGGGGAGCGCGGGCGGTCAGCCGTCCGCCGTACAGCGGCACGCGGCAGACCTGGTATCCGGCGACGTGCAGGTAGTGGAGACCGACCCACTTGACGGTCTCGACCGCCTCACTCCGGGAGCGCAGCCACAGCGGGACGATCGGCTGTCGGCTGCGGGCCTTCGCCTCCAATGCGGTCCGCCAGTCGGCGGCGGTCGGACCGGGTTGGTCGACGCGGACGACCGCGCCTTCCAGGACCGGTCCGTCCACGCTCGCGGGGCTGTCCGCGTTGTCCTGCTCGGACCGGTCGGCGGGATTCTGCGGCTGACGTCCCGCGCGGGCGGCGTCCAGGTGGACGATGTCCGCGTCCTTGCCGTTGTCCTGGTCCGGGGCGGCGGACCGGTCCGGGTCCTTGCCGTCGTCGTGGTTGGGATTGTCGTGCTGGTGGGTCATGATGTGGGCACCTCGTTTGACTTGCTGGTCGCGGGGTCCTGGGGCGCGGTCGTTGTCTTGGCGGATGAGGCCGCGCCCCATGTGGCGGTCAGGGACGATGCACGGTCGGACCGCTGGTCGTCCGGTCGGTCTGCGGGCTCTTCGGCGGCGGTCGGAGTGTGCGGTCCGTCCGCCTCAGTGATGCCGAGCTCGGAGCGCCAGGCGGCGGCCAGCAACTCGGTACGGTCTTCCGGGAACGGGCGCTGGGCCAGTAGCTCGGCCAGCAGCATGGCGGTGATGGCCTGGTTTCGGTCGAAGGTTCGTCCGGGGAAGCCGGTGACGTTCCAGCGGCGGCCGCGAAGTTCGGCCATGTTCGGGCAGTCGTCCGAGGTCATGTGTGTGTCGGTGATGGTCAGGGTCATCAGGCGGCCTCGTCTTCGCGTACGGGCGGTGTCTGGTCCGCGGGGCCTTCCGTCTTCAGGTGGGACAGGAGCGCTCCGGCGCGGTCGGTCGAGATGCTTTGTCCTTGGCGGCGGATGGCGTCTCGAAGGCGGTCACGGGTCAGGGGCTCGCCTTGTGCCTTGAGGTCAGCGGCGACGCGGCGTCCGAGGGGGACGAGGTCGCCCACGTTCGGCATTGGCGGCGTGGCCTTCTTGGCGCGGGGGCGGTTGGAGGTGGGGCGCTTGCGCGGCGCGGGTGGCAAGGCCGGGGGGACGTTGTCCTGATCGATACGTACGGCTTCCACTTTCATCGGGATGTTCTTGGGCGTGAGCTCACCGAGGTAGTACAGAGCTCGCTCGCGGCGGGTGGCCTTCCAGCGCCAGAGCAGGCCGTACCGGTCCTGTAGCTCTGTCTTGGCCAGGATGCGTTCGCGCTCGCGGCCAAGGGCCTCGGGGTAGCTGCAGACCTCCCAGAGCACCATGCGGCGCCAGAGCGCAACGGTCGCCATCGGGGCGAGCAGCCAGCGTGAACGGCGGATCCCGTCCATGTGATCGGGCTTGGCCAGATCGGCGCGCTTGCGGATGACGTGAGCGCCGACCTCGATGGCGATGACCCACAGCAGCGGGAGTAGTGCGTGGGCGACGACCGCGAACCAGTCGGTACGACCAGGTGCGCTGAGGTAGGCGGCCACGTTGAGATAGACCGTCGCACCGGTCAGCGCCCACGGGATGAACCGGAGCCAGCTCAACCGCATGCCGAGGCGGGCCAGCACGATATCGAGTGCCGAGAACACGGCGATGCCCAGGTCGATGCCGAGCGGGACCGTCCAGGCGAACCAGCCGAACGAGAGGCCGGCGGCGTGTGCGACGCGCTCGAAGCTGTTGATGAACCCGAGCAGGCCGAGCGCCCCAGTGACGGCGGCGGTGACGGCTACGGCTGTCCGCTCGCCCTCGGTGAGGGGGCGCGGTGCGGTGGTGCAGGCGTTCATGCGGCTACCTCCTCCGCACAGTCGAGGCAGGTGCCAAGGTGGCGCGGCAGCACGTACCCGACATCCGTCAGGCACACCGGGCAGGTACGGCGGGCGGCGTTCGCCTTCGACAAGGCGACGCGCTGGCGAAGGGTCGCGGTGCGCTTGGGCAGGGCGAACCGGACGTCGTACAGGTAGGCGGCGCGGACGCCGGGGGCACCGTAGCGGCGGGAGCACCACAGCACTTGGGCCTGAACTCCCTGACCGCCAGGGCGCAGCCCTTCGGCGGTGAGCTGGCGAAGGGTGCGCAGGTGCGGCGGAGCCATCTTCCACGGGTAGGTGGGGATGCTGTAGCGGTCGCCGGTCGGGTCCCAGAAGCGGGCGCGGATGCGGCTTGGCATCAGGCCACCTCCAGGTCTTCCAGCTCGGCGGCGTGCTCGGCAACCTCGGCGGGCGTCCGGCCAGCCCAGATGCCCGAGGTCGGGCGCGTCTCCAGTGCGTAGAGCTCGCAGCACAGCAGGGCCGGGCAGGTGCCGCAGACCTCGCGGGCGACGGCTTCGCGGGCGGCGCGCTCCTCGGTGTTCTCGATCGTGAGCCGCGGGCCGGTGTGCAGCTCGGGGTCGTAGGTGCATTCGGGAAGCGGCGTTTCGCCGTCCACACGCCAGGTCGCTTCGACGTCGGCGAGCGACATGCGCGCCGGGTGCATCGGGCGGTTGGGGTTGTGTGCCACTGGTGGGTCTCTCTTCCTGCGGTTACTTGCTGACGGTCTGGACGAACCGCGCGAACGACTCGGACGCGCTCATGACCAGGTGCGCCGCCGCCTTGACGATGGTTGCTGCGCCTTCTGGGTCCTTCAGGGCGTAGAGGGCGGCGCAGATCATGAGGACGGTCGGGAGCACCTTTCGCGGACGGACAAGCATGTTGAGCCCTCTCGGTTCGAGAACCTGCGAGCAGGTTCTAAGAGACATAGAACATGTACAGTCACGGAGAGTCAAGTCCTAGGCACCGATCGTTTCGGCTTCCTGCGGGCTTCGCCTCGCTCGTTCCTGCTAACTCAAGGGTTCCTCGCCGCGCGCTGCGGCAACACTGTGATCACCCCCGGGACTGAATGCACAGGGGGTGCTTTTAGGGGGTGATCTGGCCCTCGACCAGGAGAAACATCCAGACCAAATTTGTGGAGTTCGAGCCGCGGAAGCCTTGTCCGCGCCATGATGCGAAGGCGCGGAATATATGGAGGTGAACGTGTCTCGAATGCCCAATGTTGCGCTCGCGCAGGCTATGCGGCGTGCGGATTGCTCAAATTCGGGACTTGCTTCGCGAGTGCGGCAAATTGCGCAGAAAGACGGCATAAGTCTGAGTTGCACCCATGTGGACGTCAAGCGGTGGCTTGATGGCGTGAAGCCTCGGCCGGCGACAGCAAGGTTCATCACCGAGGCCCTCTCGCAGAAGGCCGGCGTGACGTTCTCGTTGGACGACGTCGGCTTGGGGAGCGTTGTCACTCCCGAGACGCTTGAAGCCACCCTCGCCCATGGTGGCGGGATATCCGATGTCGGAAGCCTGCTGCTGGGTCTTACCCGGCGGGACCTCGCGGATGATCCAGTTGCGTTGGAGTCCGTGATCGTGCCGGACGCCTGGAGTGAGGCTCTGATCGCGTGGCTGCTGTCGCGGCCTGAGCCGCATCAAGCCAGGGAGAATGCCCGGCCATCTGTGGGTGTGTGGGACGTCCACGCGATTCGGGCGACAACCGAGATCTTCGCGAACATGGGTTTTCAGTTCGGCGGCGGTCACGCGCGTTCTGCGCTCATTCAGTATTACAACCGCGAAGTCGTCCCGATGTTGAACGGAAAATTCACCGAGCCGGTTGGACGATCGTTGTACGCGGCGGCTGCGGAAATCACGGAGCTGGTTGCCTGGACGGCTTACGACCTGGGCAGACATGGGCTCGCTCAGCGGTATTTCCTCCAAGGGCTACGCCTCGCACAGGCGTCGGGTGACCGCATGATGGGCGGTCTGCTGCTCGCCGATATGAGCCATCAGGCCAACTATCTTGGCCGTTACAACCAGTCGATACAGCTTGCACGGGCTGCCCAGGAAGGGTGCAAGGAAGTCTCCACCGCCACGCCCATGGCCTTGTTCTACGCCATGGAAGCGCGGGCCCACGCAGGCAACGGCGATGAGGCCCAGTGCGCACGCGCGTTGCTCCAGGCCGAGAAGTATTTCAGCAAGCGCAATGTGGAGGATGACCCTCCGTGGTCACGCTACTTCGACGCCGCAGAGCTGGCCAGCGAAGGCGCGCACTGCTATCGCGACCTCAGAATCCCTTCACAGGCCATGGACTTCGTCGGTCAGGCCGTCGATCTCTGTGACCCGATGTACGTGCGGACGCTCGCCTTCGACCGCCTCGTCCAGGCGGCCAGTTACGTCCACATGGGGCAGCCTGCGAAGGCCGCGTTGGTTGCGCTGGAAGCCGTCAACCTTGCCGGCCCCCTCAAGTCCGCACGTTATCTCCGGTACGTTCGAGATCTGAAAGCCGACCTCGCGGGCTTCGACAGCGAAGATTCGGTCAGGGCGTTCAACACCCTCATCGCCGATAAATATCCTGCCCTCGGCAGCTAGAACGCCCGCCACTGACGAGGCGCGTCCGGATTCTGCAGGCAGAAAAGGCGATTACGGAACTCCCGAGCGATGGCCTCGTCTTCGTCGACGTTCTGCATCAGCCATGTCGTCATTTTCAACTCGTTGATGTCTCTGAGCACGGGATAGCCCTCCCACTCCAAGACATCGAAGCCGTAGCGCTCCGCGAACTGGTCATATTCGGCACGGGTACCCCAGCCCAGGGAGTGTTCAAGGGCGGTGACGGCGAGATCGGTCTCAGGAGGGCCGAAGGCGAAACGCTCCAAGTCAATCAGCACGATGGTGCTGGCAGTGGTCTTGATGAGGTTGTCAGAGTGTGCGTCGCCGTGTACGGCACAGGCTGCGAGAGGGAAATGCAGGGCCTCATAGGCTTTCCGGAGCTGCTGGTACTTCCTCAACAGGAAGTGACGTTCCTCGTCCGAGAGGACATTGGTCGAGGAGATGCGTTCCGAGACGCGCCCAAGGATGTCGAGCTGTGGCAGCGCCAGATCTTCTGGAACTGGCAATCGATGGAGAGCCCGCAGGACCTCGGCTAGGTCGGTCAAAGTCGCAGCACCGCCGCCGTTGTCGATGAAGTGCCACAGCGTGACGGGCTTGTCCCTGACAACGAGAGGTTGGGCGTGATGGGTCGTTCGCGCCGCCGGCAATCCCGCCTCATGAAGCCAGGCGGACACGGCCACCTCTTTGCGAGCGTCGTCAAGAACGTCCAAGCTCCGCGCGATGCGCACGACGACCCGTTCGGCCGCCAGAACGAAGAGGGCATTCTCGCCGAGGCGGATCAGCCGCGCGTCTTCGCTCGCGAGGCCGGCGGCCTTGCAGGCCTCCTGGAGGGTCGCCTGTGCTTCCTGAGAGGTGAACGGGACTGCGGCTGACTGGAACACTGTCACTAGGAGCCCTTTGGTTGCGTCTTGACCACGCGGCCTCTACCGGCGCGCTTCTCGACTATCCCCTCTGCTTCTAGCAGCGCGAACGCTCGCCGGACAGTGATACGGCCAACCCCTCGCTCTTGAGCCAGTGCATTCTCTCCGGGGAGCACGGCACCTATGGCGAACTGACCACTGGCTATGTCCTGCCGTAGGGCAGCGGCGACGTCATCAGCGCGCGTGTGCGCATGAGCGGGCCCACCGACGAACCACCCCTTTCCGTGGACGGAGGCGATCAGCTGCTCAGAGGCAAGCAACTGGAACGCCTGTCGGACAGTCCCCTTCGAGACGCCATGCTCATCCGCGGTCGCTGCTTCACCTGGTAGTTGTTGACCAGTCGCGAGGTCGCCGCTCTCGATGCGCTTGCGTATCGCTTCGGCGATCGTCTCGTACTGGGTCGCGGCTGTGCGCCGGCCTCCGGGTGGCAGTTGTCCTACCACGCAACGTCCGCGGCCTGGTTCGCTGACGACTAGTCCCGTGCGCTCCAGTTCGGAGACGGCCTGGCGTACGGTTCCTCGTGCCACGCCGTACGTGTGAGCAAGGACCGCTTCGGAGGGCAGCATGCCGCCAGCGGGGGGATCTCCCTCGCGAATGCGACGGCGGATATCCTCGGCTATCCGAATGTAGGTGGGGCCATCCTTCGCCTTGCTCATCGCGCTCCCTCGCCGAGGCACATAGTCTCTAGAGTAGGGCGGACAGGCCAGGACCTGCGATGTATCGGGGTTTCACGCCTACTTGGAGTCTTCCCCTCGATCGAGCCATGGACGCGATGTGGCGCCAGGTTGGCCAACATGTCTCCGTTGAGACTCCGAGCGCGATCCACAAGGGTTGCGACGCTCTACGCATCCCCCGGAGCAGCGCTTACGCCAGATGTGCGTGACCGTGCAGGCTTCCGCCTCTTGGTCGGCCTCGTGCCACCGCGCCGCCTGGATTCGATGTCAGCATCGGCCGGGTCTCTGCATTCGTGCTCCTTCTCAAACTCCGCGATGAGCAGCCTCCAGATCTCACGCGCGTGCTTGTAGCGTCCCCTACCGGCTTCTTCGTAGCCCTCGATAGGCGCAGCTCGGAGAACGAGGAACTGCCCACCCTGACCGGCCCACTCGTACACGCCGCAGCACGATGTCTCAGTGATCCGAATGTGGTCCGTCCGAGGGCGCAGATAAGGTTCCCAGCGCACTACGGGCACGTCAGGAGCCGGCACGGCCACTTGGCACTTCTTCGGCGTACTCCTTCAGGTAGCGGAAGACCTTGCGGCGGCATCGCTGCCATGCGCACGCGAAGGCGAGCTCCAGGAGCGTGTCGGCTTCGAGTTGCAGCTTGATGCCATAGCCGATCTCATCGGCGGTCAGTTTGGGCAGCGGCCTCGCCCGCCAGACGCCGAGCTGGTCGCGCCACACGTAGAAGCGTCGGAACGCGCCGCGCAGGTCATGGGGCGAGACGCCAAGTATGGAAGTCATGCGGGATTGATCTCCCCGTGTTGCGTTGGGCAGGAACGTCAGCCAAAAATCCATTCCGACTGACGTTTGCCCACGTTAACTCTAGGGGCTCATGGCCACAAGGCTCATGGCAACATAGCCGCGTGACACTTGTGTGTTGTGATCGACTACAGCTCCGGGGTGCCGGTGTATCGCCAGGTCGCCAGCGCGATCCGCGACGACATCACCGCCGGCCGCTACCAGCCAGGAGCGTGGTTGCCCTCAGAGTCCCAGCTGGCGCAGCTGTACGAGGTGGGCCGGGACACGATTCGGGACGCGCTGGCGCACCTGCGGGCCGAGGGGCGAATCACCACGGTCCGCAAGCGGGGGTCAATGGTGGCCACTGAGCCGACCCGAGAGCCGTACCGAGTCCCTGTCGGGGTCCGAGTAATCGCGCGCATGCCGACTCCGGACGAGCGGCGGGATTTGGCTACGCCGGGGGAGCTGCGGGAGTTCGGCGGCATGCCTGCGGGCGTACCGGTCTTCGAGATCGCGCCGGGGCCCCGCAAGCATCGAAAGGTCCTACGCGGTGACCACGTTGAACTGACCTTCGACGATCCGCCCACCAACGAAAGCGATTGAGTCGCGATTGTCGTTGGCCGGGCGCTTCGGCGCTATTCAGATGATGTCGTACTTTCGCCTGATCGATGTGGCTTCTTCCTCGGTGACCTCGCTAGGTGTGCGGCTGAGTGCCTGGCGCAGTTCGTCCTTGATTGCTTGCACGGAGGCGCGGGCTCGGGTGCTGTGTTGGGTGAGCTGGGCGTCGAACTGCTGGGCGGTCGGCCCTGTCCAGACCTTGCCGGTCCGGAACGTCCGCAACGGTCGCTCGATGTCGGCCTCGATCTGGTCGAGCATCGGGCCGATCGTGCGGGCAGCCTGCTGGAGCGCTTCGTACAGCGGGTTGCGGACCATCGCGGCCATTGGTTTCAGTCCGTTGTCTTCTTGGGGGAGGGGGTCGTGGTGAGGATCAGCTTCGGGGCGACCAGCTTCATCAGGGCGACCACGTCGGCGGTGTTGTCCCGGCCTTTGACGCCTCGGACGAGTTCAATGCTCAGGTTGTCGTAGCCGCGTACGAGTACTGCGGCGGCCTGGGCGTTGTTCGTGCTACCGCCCTGTCCGTAGTAACCAACCGCACCGGGAATGATGTCCGGTAGGCGTTTCGCGCCATGGCTGATCTCGAAGTCGACCTCTTCTTTCGATCCATCGGGGGAAAGTGTGATGTCCAGTGCCTTCAGCTTGTCGCCAGTCGGCAGGTAGACGAAGCATCCGCCACTGCCCCAGTCTTTGCCGGCGGTCAGGTCGAAATCCCCTTTGACGAGGGGGTTCTCCACGCCAGTCATCAGCCGTACCGCATCCAGCGGGATGTAGTCGCAGATGTAGGGTGCAGCGGCGACCGACGGCAGTGGCGTCTTGTTCACCGGAGGCTTTTCCTGCTGGCATGCGGTCAGCAGCACCAATGCGCTCAGTACCGTGATGGTGAAAGCGAGATGCGCCCTCATGGTCACTTGTATCCCGATGTTCCTTTTATGAATCCCGAGTCCAATTCTCGACCGACTTTATCCCATTGCGTTCCGACGAGGAGGTCATTGAGCCATGTCTCGTAGGCCTGGAGCCGTGGGTGGTCGCCGCCGTCGTATGGTGCCATCTCCTTGCGTGTCATCAGTGACTTTCCGTCGTCCTTCAGGAAATTGAAGCGCGATTTGCGGGGGTCGTCTCCCTTCTCCAGGTCGGGCAGAGAGGCCCATGGGTGTGTGTCGGAGGGAGGGTCGGCGCTGCCGAACAACCCGTGCTTGAGCATGGCGTCGGTGGCGATCTGGGCGAGTAGGAACTCGGCCTTGTCTTTGGCCGAGTTGGCGTCGTACGTTGCCTTGTTGACATTCTTCTCGGTCTGGGCCGAATCTTCGATCATGCCGCTCCAGGCGCCGACGACTCCGGCTGTTATGGCCCATGGGGCTGTCTGTGGAATGGCGAGTCCGGTGTTCACCGCCGCCATGAGTATTTTCATGTTCCGCTCTTGGGCCTCGTCCAGTTCCTTGCCTTTCTGGATGGTGGCGAGCCCGCTGGCGTCCGTGATCAGTCCGAAGCCCGCACCGGCTTCTCTTGCGTTGACCGCGAGGATTCTGTCGTCCTTGGTGCTGGCGGTCTGCGCGGCGGCGTAGTCCAGCAGTTCTCTCGACCATGCGGTCTGTGCCGCCGTGACCGTTGCCAGGGCCTTCGGGTCGTTTTTGAACGCGTCTTTCATGACGGTACGCAGATCCTCTTTCTGAAATCCGGCGCTCCAAACCCGATCCTCTTCCGGAACGTTGGTGCGGTTGATCTCGATTACCGGGGAGCTATCAACCCTGGTCGCCTTGGCGACGTAGTTGACGTCGTTGATGTAGGCGGCCAGGATGCGGGCCGTGCTGCCGGTGGTAGCGAAGGATGGGCCTTCAGTGCCGGCCAGGATTCGCTGGGCTTCCCAGTGGATGAAGTCGGAGGCGATTTCGGCCGAGGTGAATCCGGGCGACGGTTCCTGGGGTGTGCCGTCGTGGTCTCGATAGGTCATGGTCGCGGCCTCCAGCGCTTGGCCGAAGGCGGCCCCGTTGTCGTACATCGGTCGTTCGGTCACGTAGCGCTTCATCACGCTGGGATCGCCGATGAAGAAGTCCTGGGCGGCCTTGGGATTGTTGCCCAGCGCCTTCATCACGCCGACCATCGGATCCTGCGGGACGCTTCCCACACGGTTGTCCTGCGATGTCTTTCGGTCCAGAGCCTCCAGCGCCTTGGCCGCGGCCACCAGGAAATCCCGGTTGAACGTGCCGTAGGGGAGCAGGGCCGAGAGCGCGTGCTGGTCCACCGGCACCCTCAGGTTCGCGAGCAGCTCTTGTCGCCATGTCGTGGTCAGCCGTGAACTGGCGGCGCCGAGGGCCTTGCCCAGTGCCTTTTGCGCGCGCTGTTTCTTGGTGGCTTTCTGGTAGACGAGCGCGGCCATGAGATGGCGGAACCGTTCGGTGCCGAGGGCGTACATCAGCTTGGTGGCGAATTCCGGGTCACCCGCTCGTTTCTCCAGTTGGGCGACGGTTTTCTCGTCTATCTCGCTGGAGGGTGTGAGTTCGCGCAGCTTGGCCGCGGCCGCGTAGACGTCGGCGTTGCCGGAGGCTCCGCTGTAGAGGGTCTCGTCGAAGGGCAGTATGCCGCCGGATGTCGCGGGCCCCCATTCGGTGTTCACCGCCTGGATGGTGTCGTTGCGGCGGCGCAGGTCCGGGCGGGTGGCGCCGATCCAGTTTCCGAGTTGCCGGATCGCGTCCAGTCGGGAGGTGTCCAGGTCGAGGTTCTGCAGCGTGCGGCGGAGCTGCGGTTCGTTCCTGCCGAGCGTGGTCTCTGCCTGGCCGAGGTCGCGTTCGAAGTCGCCCATCAGCTTCGGGTCGATTCCGGAGTATCCCCAGTCGGGCGGCTGCGCGACCGCCGGCGAGGTCAGCGAGGGACGCGCCGGAGTCGTGTCGGCGCGGCCAGGCGCATCTCCCGGCGGATGTGTCGGCGGGCGCACCGGTGACTGCTCGGGAGACGGCTGGGGAACCGGTGAAGGCGTCGTCATGGCGGGTCTCCGGCATGCTCGACAACAGCCGGATCCTCGCACGATCCAGGACCTCCGGCGAGAGGCGCATAACGTATCAGCATGCTCACCCCCGGCTTCTGAAACGCCAGACGCCAACATGTACGCAGACGACACTCCCCCGGTTCACCCTTGCCGATAATAGACACAAACCCGCATAGATTCGGTCGGCCGGGTTGGAGGCGCGCCAGCCGCTCGAAGTAGATGCCACGGAATGGCCGGAATGGGGGGCGACCCTGGTCGTCACGAGATAGTTCGACCTTCCGTAGCAATCGCGCTGCGCCGATTTGAAGCCCTCGCGCTGGGGCTCTTATACCTGACCCCAGTGAACGCCGAGAAATGTGTCACCTCATAAAACTTGTTTGGTACTTTGCCAACGCCAGCCGGCCGGGTTACGTTCGTGCCGTGTGACCTGTAGTTTCGGCGCGATCGGCGAGGTGCGGCGTGGCACGAGGTTCTGGTTCGTCGGGGTCCTACCGAGACTGGGAAGCTGAGCGGCGAAGGCAGGAGCGCGCCGCCGAGCAGGCCCGGCAGAAGCAGGAGCGAGAACGTAAGGCGCAGGACCGAGAGCGTCAGCAAGCTCAAGCGGCTGAACGGGACGCCGAGGCGGCCGGTCGCACCCGTCAGCTTGAGGCGCGCATCGAGGAGCTGGAAACCGTCCTGCGGGGTTCGCTACAGCGGGACCCGCGAGTCCGTCTCGCCTCGCTTCGCCGCCGGCCAGAGGTTCCGCCACTGGATCTTGGCCGATTCGCGACTCCTAAGCCTGCCCCCGTTTGGCATCCGCCTGAGCCGCCCGGACGGCTACAGCGGATGTTCGGCGGCGCCCAGCGGTACGAGTCAGCCCTGCGCCAAGCTGAGACCGAGTTCGCTCAAGCACAAGCCGACCATCAACATCAGGAGTCCCAGCGGCAGAAGCAGGTGGTCGAGCGCCGCCGTGCTCATCAACAGCAGGTTGCCGAGGCCGAACGGGCTGCCAACGAGTTCAACGCTCGCCTTGATGCCATGGAGGCGGGGCTACGGGTCGGCGACCGTCATGCGGTCAGCGACTACATGAATATGGTCTTGCGAGCGTCCCCGTACCCCGAGGGCTTCCCCACTGAGCGCATGACCGGCTACGTCCCGGAGTCCTCGCTGCTTGCGGTGGAGTGGTATCTGCCCCCGCCGGAGATCATTCCCGAGCAGAAGCTCTATAAGCACGTCAAGACCCGCAAGGCCATCGAGCCGACGCCCCGACCCACCCTTGAGGCCCGACAGATCTATCAACGGGTAATCGCTCAGATCGCTCTTCGCACGCTGCGTGAGATCTTTGACGCCGATCCCGGCCAGTTGATCACCACAATCGTGTTCAACGGGCTGGTTCGTACGGTGGATCCAGCTACGGGCCAGCAGATCGAACCGTACCTGATCACATTGCGAGCCACTCGGGAGCAGTTCGCCGCGCTCGTTCTCAGCGAGCCTCGCTTCAAGCCCGTCGAGTGCGTCCGACGGCATTTCCACGCCGACGTTTCCCAGCATCCAGACGAGTTGGTCCCCGTCGAGCCGGTCATGCCTTTCAGCATGGCTGATCCCCGCATCGTCGATCCCGTTGACATCCTCTCCGACATCGACAAGCGCCCGAACCTGCTCGATCTCTCCCCTAAGGAATTCGAGTCGTTCATCCAGAACCTGTTCGCCAAGATGGGCTTCGACACCAAGCTCTATCAAGCCAGCGGCGACGGCGGCGTGGACTGCGTAGCCTATGACCCGCATCCGATCAAGGGCGGCAAGTTCATCGTGCAGGCCAAGCTTTACACCAAGACGGTCCAGCCGACGCACGTGCGCGACTTGTACGGAACCATGCAGCACGAGGGCGCCACCAAGGGCATCATGATCACGACATCTGGCTACGGTCCCGACAGCTACAAGTTCGCGAGCGGCAAACCCCTCAACCTCATCGACGGCGCGGGGCTGCTCTCCCTGTGCCACCAGCACAATATCCCCGCCCGTATCCTCAACCGAGGAACGAAGAAGCCCTGATCACTATCACCCTTGCGTCACGGGAGGTGGACGAGGAGCAAGCTCGGCCCTCAACAGGCATACGGCCTACCATGAGGCGACTCCTCGGCAGGGCCTCCTCTGCGTGGCCGTGGACCATGTGTGGACCACCCCTGGCATTGATCGAGCGGCCTTGTTGCATCGCACCTGGTCAGAGGCGTGTCTGAGAGCGAACCTGCAATCCTCTCCGGAGCCGGGTGCGTAGGTTCGAATCCTACAGGGGGCACACGATCTTGATCAGCGGTTCCGGCCGCTGACCAGGGCGAAGAGCGTACGAGCGGGCGGGCCTCCAGTCTCACGGAGTCCCGCCCGTTCTCGTTGACGCTCGTGGGTTGCCTCAACCCCTACCTGTTCGTGAACCCCCACACGGTCAACCGCGCCAGGCCAGTCAGCAACGTCTACGTCAACAAGACGATCGGGATCCCTGTCCAGACCATCCGCGAGGACCGGATCCTCCACGAGGCCATCGCCACCGGCGGCGGCGTCCGCCGTCTCTGCGACCTGTTCGGCCTCAGTATCGCCGACGCCGAACGCTATGCCTCCGTCGTCGGTGGTGAACTGACCACCGCCGACGAAGACCACTGAGTCTTCGTCACCTTTGAACATGCAGGTCGGAGGCTCTGGCGTGGCGCCCGCTCGGGGTACTCACGCTGATCACGGGCAGGAGTCTGCGGTCTTGATCATCTGTCATGTCATCGGTCGTGGCTGTTACGTTTGGGTCAGTCCCTCCTGCCGGCACGTTCGATGATGGCGAAGCTTCACTGATGCACCCACGTTCACCACCCGGCCCAGGCTTGGCTAGAACGGAGTCGCCGAGGCCGGCGTCGGCTGGTGTAGGGCTGCCCGCCCAAGGATCATCCGACGGCAAGCCCGACCCCGCGCTGATCGCATGCTCGCGCGGACACCTTGACGATCTTGGTCGACGCCCACTTCAGCGACGGGCCGACATCATTGAGCCGCCGAACTCCTTGCGCCAAGAGTCGAAGTCGATCTTCTGGGACCCGAACTCCTCCAGCCAGTCCACGAACCGGGCGCCGTACTTCTTGCCTCCCGACCCGAGGATCTCATCCGCTTCCGGGTCGGTGGGCGGGGTCAGGCCGAACGTCTCCTGCAGCCAAGCCACGTACGCCTCATGCCCAGGGGAGTGCTCCTCGTCGAGGTCCGCCTCGCGCTCCTCGTCCCAAGGGGCGAACCACTCGTCGTCGATCGCGAGCAGTCGGAACAGGTTGCGCAGGCCCTCAATGATGTCGAGATCACCTTCGTCACCGAAGCGGATGACAGGAAGTGTGGCGAAGTCAGTGCGGTCGTCGCAGTGCCACAGGGCGTAGAAGGAACCCGAGCCGGTGGCCTGAGCGAAGGGGGTGAGCCGGTCGAGGTGGCCTCGTGCCTCCTCTTCCCGCCCCTCTAGGCACAGCCACTCCACCAAGCCGGCGTTGGGTCGGTCGTACTCATAGAACTCGAACCCGTCCGAGAAGGCGTCCTCTCCAGGGCCGTCGGAGAACTCCTTGAGCGAGTTCAGTTCGGGAATGGGCGAATAGGCGTCGGTCATATCAGCTCCGGTGCGGAATCGAGTGGGTGACATATCCGGTGCGCACGCTACCGCCCGGGACTGACACCGAAGGCAGCCCTGTTCGAAAACAGGCGTCCAGTCGTGCAGGACCCCTCG
Organism: Nonomuraea sp. CA-143628; assembly: GCF_050942315.1. Taxonomy (NCBI): domain Bacteria; kingdom Bacillati; phylum Actinomycetota; class Actinomycetes; order Streptosporangiales; family Streptosporangiaceae; genus Nonomuraea; species Nonomuraea sp. CA-143628. Next base: position 11,488,809 of record NZ_CP192072.1, on the reverse strand, counting down.
GTGGTCCGTCCCGATCCGGCGCTCAGTGGTCGCCGGATCACGCCGCACCCTGCCGCCAGAGGATGAAAAGCCTCAGTGATGGCGATGGTTCAGTGCTCGCACAGGTAGAACTCTCGCTCGTAGAGCTGCTCGTTGTGTTCGTCGACGAAGAATTTGCGTTCCTGCATGAGTTGTTCGCGGTAATTTTTGGCTTGTTCCAGCGTCATGGTCGATGTGGCAGACCATGGCTGTTGCGGAGGCACATCGGATGTCGAGACAATCGTTACCGACGGGTCTACTAGGAAGAACGCCAGGATTTTGCGATACCCCGGCCGGGTGGGGTCCGTGAGGTGAAACGAGCCGACGCGGTGTTGCAGAATGTTCGGGAACGCCAGGCAGCGGCCTGCTGGGGTCGATGCCGATCCCAGCACCTGATTAAGTGGGTCTTCGTCGTTCAGGCCATAGACCTCACGCACACCGATGTCATCATTCTGTTCGTAGTCCGGGTCGTCGACTGCTGCCCGGAAACTCAGCCGACTTTCTGTGATGTTCTCGCTGTCCCAGTAGTAAATTCCGGTCGAGACGATCCGCTCGTTCATCATCCCCTCGACATGCCAGGAACCGCCGGGGTACTCGGGCTTGTCCGGGGTGAGATGAATAGTGGCGAGCTTGACGATGACCTGGAGACGACGGCCGCGCAGGTCGACTCGGGCGGAGTCATCGGGCGACGCGGGCGGGATGAAGGCCGAGGCGTCCGGGACGACCAGGTCGAATTCCTCCGCGGCTTCTTCCCCTGCCTCGTAGGCGTCATCGTCGTCGGAGGGTTCGACCGCCTCGTCCGGAGCCTGGTCGTACCACGTGTAAGGATCGGCCTCGATCCGCAGGGGCCGCGGATGGCGCAGATCGGTGAGCACGTTCTCCAGCAGCGGGCGCAGGCGCGCAAACAGGACTGGCAGGACGGAGGCAAGTTCGCGATGAGCCACGGGGTGGACATTGTTGATGTACGAACGGAAGACAACTTCGCCGTCGTCGCCGACCTCGACATCCGTGGGCAGCCACTGGAATTTCTCCGAGAATTCGTATCGCGAACTGCCGGCTGCCGGGCTCTGCCATGCCCGCTCGGGTGCACCGCTCGCCTGACGTACGAGGCAGAATAATGAGGGATGAACCAGATCCAGTACCTGGTCATTGGATCCCGGATGCCAATCCTGCTCCGCTTCGGGGACCTGTTCCAAAACCCGAACCGCCTCGCGCAGCCGGGACCTGAGCTCCTCGTCGACCAGTGTGTCCGACTGCCACACCCCATCGACGGCGGACACCTCGATGCCGGTTCGCTCGTCCCGCAGCTCGGCGTAATACGCGAGTTCGGCAAGCACATAACGAATCTGGGCTTCGGTCAGGCCCTCGGCAACCGATTCGCGCGTCCACTTGGCGACGATTCCGGGGTCGTTCATCTTGACAAACCATCCGGGCTTCGCCCGAATGTGGGCGCTGCACTGCATCATCTGAAGTTCCCGCAATGTTCGGGGCTCCGCGAACGATACTGTGCGGGAAGCAAGAAAGGGTAGTGGGAAAGCAGACAGGTCAGTCAACTCTCTCGGTCCTCCCAGTTGATGTTTAAGCATTCATCAGCTCTGTGACGCTTTGTGATGCTTGCTGGTCAGTCGGTCAGGCGATCGGGGGCACCCAGAGGTGGCCGGTGGAGGCTCGGCGGATCGAGTCCAGGGCGATCAGGCTGTGTTCGCGGGTCGAGTCGAGGTAGGAGCGGACCGCCAGCCAGGCGGCGGCGCCGGTCTCGGGCTGATGGCAGCCGGGGATCTTCACCTGGGTCTTGACCGGTCGAAGCGCGCGGTACTTCACCAGTGTTGTTGGTGGGGGGCACCATCGCGGGGTTGTCGGCGAAGCGCAGATGACCCGCGCCTGCTCCACGACCAAGGCGGCAGGCTCGTCATACGACGGATGCCCATCCACAGCCTGCACCGAAAGATCATCCCACGAGCAGCACGACGCGCACGCCGTACCCGATCTTGAAGCCCTGATGGATGCTTGCGCCTGAGGACAGCGTCCTTTGAGACCGCTCCATGGACGCATCGTGGACCAACAGCGCTGGAGGTTCCGCCGGCGATCGATGCAGAGGCCGCTGCGGTCGGCCGCTGCGGCCTGTCCGTCGTTGACCGGCTCTTCGCACTTCCGGTGGAGGACTTGGGCCCCGGTGTGGTCGTCGTGGCTGGCAGGTGCTCGCCTACGACTCGATGATCGCGATGAGGGCCGCGGTGAAGGGGGCGGGGTCAAGATCGCCCCGTACGGCGAGTTGCTGGGTGTAGCCGTGGCAGAGGGTCACGAAGGCCTCGGCGATCCGTTCCGCGTGCGCGCGCTTGTGGTCGGGCAAGAGTGCGACGACTGCCTCGCGCATCTCCGCGAGTTGGCGGTGGACAAGAGCGGCAAGGCTCGGAGCGACGGCAGCCTCGGCGTAGATCTGGGCGACCAGTCGGGCGTGATCCTCCTCGCGCGCCAGGGTGCGAATGTGCTGAAGGAAGTCGTGGATGGACTCGGCGGTCAGCTCTGCGGGGAACGCCTGGCTCGCTTGTTCACAGATGGCGGCGATGATCTCGTCCTTGCCCTTGAAGTACCGGTAGATCGCCCCTACGGAGAGCCCGGAGGCTTCGACGAGGTCGGGCATGGACGTTCGTGCGAAGCCATGAGCGGCGAAACAGGCGCGGGCGGCGTCGATGATCTGCTGACGGCGGGAGTCGAGGTGGGCCTGGCTGACCTTCGGCATAAGAGAATGACCATTCGTTTTACGTGCTAGTGTCATCGACCGTACCCCAACTCCGCCTGCCTCCGAGGAGACTGCCGTGCGCTATCAGACCTTCGGACGACACAGCGGCCTGCGGGTCTCGGAGTATGTGCTGGGCACGGCCAACTTCGGCGCGGCCCCAGCCGCGGCGGGCCTGGAAGGTGCCAGGGCGATCTTCGAGTCATTCGTGGCGGCCGGTGGGACCACCTTCGACGTCTCCAACATCTACCAAGACGGTGAGGCGGAGACCGTTCTGGGCGACCTGCTGGGTCGCGAGCGCGACGACTACGTTGTGATCACCAAGTACAGCGGGAGCAGGAGTGCCCAGGTCCGCCCCGGCACCACAGGCAACAGCCGCAAGACCATGATCCGGTCTCTGGAGGAGACCCTGCGACGGTTGAAGACCGACTACGTTGACGTCTTCATGCCGCACTTCCCCGACGGCGTCACCCCGATCTCGGAGATCCTGGCCGGCTTCGAGGACCTGATTCGGGCGGGCAAGATCCGCTACGGCGGCCTGTCGAACTTCCCGGCCTGGCGGGTCGCCGGCGCCGCTGTCAGGTCGGAACTGGCCGGAGACAGAACGCTGGTCGGCATCCAGACCGAGTACAGCCTGGCTGAGCGCTCCGGGGAGCGGGAACTCATCCCGATGGCCCAAGCACATGGGCTGGGCGTCGTTCTCTATTCCCCGTTGGCAGGTGGTCTACTGACCGCGAAGTACCGTCATGGCGAGCAGGGGCGACTCAGCGCACGGGCCGCGGCCGACGGTACTGTCGGCGAGGGCGGTGAGCAGCGCACCGCCGTGCTCGACGCGGTCCTCGCCGTGGCCGCTGAGATGGGTACCGGCCCGGTCCAGGTCGCACTGGCCTGGCTGCGTCAGCGCGCTGCGCGGGCCCAGACCTCGATGATCCCCATCGTTGGGCCTCGCACCCCGGCCCACCTGACGGGATACCTCGACGCCCTGGGCATCGAGCTCGACCCACACCACTACCAGTTGTTGGATGAGGTCAGCGCGATCAGGCTCGGTGCTCCCCACGAAGACGTGGCCGGCGCGCTGGCCCACGGCATCGACGGGGACCGGAGTCTCTTCGACGACCCGCCCATCCCGGTGACCTGAAACACCGACCCAACCGCCCGCCACGGCTGATCCCGGCCATCGCGCTGTCACGCTGGTGGAAGCCTGGTCCACGGCGCCCCAACTACCTGAGCTCCAGGCCATGATCGGCGCCGTCACCGCAGGTCGCGACCTACCCCTCTACACCCCACCATGATTCACCGGACTACCGGCAATGTTCGCATTTCTTCATGAAGGGCTGGAGCATCCAGAGATTCTGGCAGGGCTGTCAAGCCCTAACGGATCGCGAAACTCGATGACTCGCCATCGCGTGAGTTGAGTCGTTCGAATCGCCATTCTTCGACGGCGACGCCGGCGGCCGTGCGTAGCCAGCGGTGAAGGTGGACTTCGGGACGTCGATCTCGTCGAGGACCTCGGCGATGGTGGGTGGTATGGCCTTGGGTCGCGTTGGCATGGTGGTGATTGCCTTTCGGGCATCGTGGACGTCTCGGTCCGGGTGAACGCCGCGGAGAAACCAGAAAACTGCCGGATTTTCTGGAAGATGACCGACGCCGAGGGTCAGATGCTGTTCTCGGGCAAGCGCGCGATGTTCCTCGATGTCCAAAGTAGGTGCGCTCTGACCTGCGGTTTTATTTGTCCAACAGGGCGAGCGCCACTTTGGACGACCTCTGGACAAAGATCCCTTGGCCGGCCGGAAAGCCGCGTGCCAGCATGACGACCGGGGCACGCGCCACGGACGCTTTTCCTGTTCGAGGCGCGCGGATATCGATGACGGAGGGAAAAAGAAATGTCCAAGGTAATGCGCTCACTGGCGCTCGCGGCAGGCACGATTTCCGTGGCCGTGTCGCTCGGCGGCGGCGTCGCCTATGCCGCGACCACGTCCGCTTTCACGGCAAAGGGCGCGAAGGTGGTGTGCAACGTCCCCGGCACCGGCAACACCACCGTCTGGGGCAAGTGCTGGAACAACGGCAACAAGACCGGTCAGGCGCGTTTGGTGTACTGGTGCAAGAACATGATCGGCAATGGTTCGCAGCAGCACAGCACCGGCTGGAAGAAGGTCAAGCCCGGCAAGACGGTCAAGTTCGTGGGTGAATGCACCTTCAAGGCCCGCAACCCCGACTTCCACATTCGCTGACCTCGTCCCGGAGATGCGTTCCTGCCCGTCCGGGGGCACGGATCGGGAACGCATCTCCTCAAAGCAGCGCTTACGTCGTCACGACCACCTCCACGACGCCGTGGTGGACCTGGACGGTGGCGGCGACGATCGACAGGCCGAGTCCAGGGCCGTCGCCGACGGCTCTGCGGCCCGCGGACGAGCCCCAGGACAAGCCGATCTGATTGTGGATGTATCCAAAATGCATCCGCCGCACCCGGCGAAACTCACTACTCCGGAAGGAACCCGATGCGAGTCCTTGCTCTCCTGGCGGCAGGCACCACTTTCTTCGCCGCCCCACTGGCCGCGCAGGCCGCCACCGGCTCGGCCCCAGGCCTGACCCTAGTCGCGAGTTCGAGTGCCCAGCGCGCGGCCGCCGCCTGGCCCTCCTGTGTGAAAGCCACCCGCACCAAGCTGAACAACAACGGTTGGTCCGATCCCAAGTGGCAGGTCCGGGTGGCAAACAACTGCGCCAGCAGGATCAAATACTCGATCGTGCGCGACCGGCAGTCCGACTTCGGCTATGTGGCGGTCGCCCCCGGTAAGACCAGCTCTCGCAACATCGGCAAGTACTCCTTCGGGCACAGTGCCTCCGAGCCCGATGGCGTGAAGATCTACTACCGGGGCACCCGCTACACGAAGCGCTTCTGAGGCAAGGACGGGCGGCAGAGGACTTCCCTGCCGCCGATGTTTCTCTCCTTCGTCGGGGCGCCGGCGTGGGTTAGGGCGTGTCTTAGAACCCTGCCGCGTTGATCGCGCCGCACCGGGACGATCTCGGTGTGGTGCGAGGAGACTTGAGTGATGCGCAGTGGGCGGTGCTGGATCCGTTGTTGCCGGTCGCGGCGACAGGCAGGCCGGCGTTGTTCCGGCGCAGGCTGATCGACGGGGTTCGGTATCGGGTCCGGACCGGGGTGCCCTGGCGTGACCTGCCCGAGGAGTACGGCCCCTGGCAGACGGTGTAAGGGCTGTTCCGCCGCTGGCAGCGCGAGGGCGTGTGGGCGATGCTGCTCACCAAGCTCCAGACCGGGGCCGACGCCGCTGGGCGAATCATCTGGGACGTGTCGGTGGACTCCACGATCAGCCGGGCCCACCAGCACGCCGCCGGTGCCCGCCGCGACGGCGCAGCCCAGAACGAGTCGCCCGGTGGGGTGGAGACCGAACCGGCCGATCACGGCCTGGGCCGCTCCCGCGGCGGCCTGACCAGCAAGATTCACCTGGCTTGCGAACACGGGCAGCGCCTGCTTTTTCTGGCCGTCAGCGCTGGGCAGCGCGGCGACAGTCCACAGTTCGTGCCGGTGTTGGAGGCGATCCGGGTGCCCTGCCCGGGTGCTGGTCGTCCTCGCTGCCGCCCGGATCGGGTGCGGGCCGACAAGGCCTACTGCTCGAGGGCCAACCGGGTCTACCTGCGGCGTCGGGGTATCCGGGCCACGATCCCGGAACGCCGCGATCAAGCCGCCGGACGGAAACGCCGCGGCAGTGCCGGCGGTCGGCCGCCGGTGTTCGACCGGGAGGACTACAAGCTGAGGCACGCCGTGGAGTGCGGGATCAATCGCCTCAAGCGGCGCCGGGCCGTGGCCACGCGTTACGACAAGCTCGCCGTCCGCTTCGCTGCCACCCTGACCATCGCCGCCCTGGCCGACTGGCTGTGAACCCCGGTCGTGACCTGCGATGCTGGTCACAACCGGATCGCCAGAGTCTTGGGGGAAGTCGATGCCCGCTTCGTACTACCGTGCGGACGCCGAGAACGGCGACGGCATCGACGACCCGTCTGAAGACGCGCTGGTCATGATGTTCGGCGAGCTGAACCACATCGACAACACGTTCGTCGTCATCCAGCCCGACGCCGACGACCCAGCCTGGTTCGCCTCGGTATCCCTGCTGGACGAGGGCGGCTACGAAGTCGAGCTACGCGATGTTCGTCATCGCGAACACGAACTGACCACTCAAAGCGACATCAGCCGCATCGCCAAAGACGTCACCATCTGGATGGCTGCTCGCAACGGTGCCAAGCCGTCAGCCGACTTCTAAGCTAAGACACGCTCTAGGGTCTCAGCCGAGCTGGCCGGTGGGCCGCACCACAAGTTGGCTGATGTCGACGCCCTCGGGCTGGTTGACGGCGAACAGGATCGCGTTGGCGATCTGCTCGACGGTCAGCGCCGGTGCCGCCTGCGGGGTTCCGCCGCGCTCGTCCCAGAACGGGCTGTCCACGACGCCCGGGGCGACGAGCGTGACGCCGACGTGGTCCTTGGCCACCAGCAGCCGGACGTTCTCGACCAGCGCGTGCACGGCCCACTTGGTGACCGAGTACATGTTGCCGGGCGTGTTCCTGATGCCCGCGACCGAACCGACGACCACGATCCGGCCCTTGGACTCCCGCAAGTACGGCAGTGTCTCGCGCACCAGCAGAGCCGGGCCGAGGACGTTGGTCAGGACCATGGAACGCATGGCCTCGGGGTCGTGGTCCTCCAGCGTGCCAGGCAGGGAGAAACCGGCGTTGGCGATGACGGTGTCGAGCCGTCCCCAGGTGTCCACGACCTGACGCACGGTGGCGGCGACATCGCTGGCGTCGCCGGCGTCACCGGCGATCGTCAGCAGCTGCTCCCCGGCCCCGGCCGAGGCGGCGAACGCGGCCAGCCGCTCGGCGTCGCGGCCGGTGACCGCCACGCGGTGCCCCTGCTTGAGCAGCGCCCGGGCGGTGGCCGCGCCGATCCCGCTCGAACCGCCGGTGACCACAGTGACGGGTTCCATGAGACGGCCTCCTCATCGACGGCGGCGTCGGCAGGGAATCCAGTTGTTGATCAACGCCGACCGACGCATGATATCCGACCCACTCGACGTCACCGTGATGATCCCAGAGTGCTGAGACGGCTCACCTCGGCGGGTCGTGGCTGGGGAGTTCAGACGTCGCGGTGGGCGTGCCGGGCGGAAGGCCTGATCCTGGGTTGGCTCCGGCCCTTCGGCCGGTGCGTCCAGCGCGGATGGCTGGGCTTCCCAGGCACGGCCCGGAGTTCCAAAAGTGTTGGCGCATCCGGGGTCCTTACCGTCGTAGGGTTGCGCGTTCGCTGGTGCTGCGGTCATCGCGACCGATGAGATCGCCGCTACGGACACCGCAACCGCTGCTCTATGGAGCTTCACGTCGAACCGACTCCTTCGCGACAGGCCCAGGCATGCGAGGACGGCCAGAAAGCACTCCGCATGCCCAGGGTTCTTTGGGTTGACCGTCAATTACCCTGCGGGTCAGGACGACTAGCGGCAGGCGACACCCGTGAGGCTACGACGACCGTTGCAGCTCTCGTGAGGGCCAGTGGCGTCCTCGTGCATCACGTGGATGCTCACGCACAGGTTCTTGCCGTAGACCTTGACCGGGCCGGTGTAGTACGTGAAGCTGCCTTGTTCCCGGTCGTAGTTGTTCTTGATGGCGTCCTCGGCGTAGCGCTCGTTGTACATCTCGATGGACAGCGGGGTCTTCTCGCCGTAGCGGGCGCACGCTCCGCCCCATCCTGCGAAGGAGGCAGTCATCTGATGCAGCTGAACTCGTCCATCGTCGTCCCGCAGGACATTCGGCAGGTGTGGCGCTTCCTCGGTGATCCGCTGACCGCGCCCCGCTGGGATCGCAGTATCGCGGAGGTGGTCCCACTGTCGACCGCGCCCGTCGGCGTGGGATACGAGGCGATGACCGTCGCGCCGTCGGGCAAACGCCAGCGGTTCCGCATCACCCAGTACGACGCCGAGCGGGAATTGGCCTTCGTGCTGCTGGAGTCCCGCCTGTTTCGGCGGGCCGAACTCAGGTTCCGGCTTGATCGCGTACCGGATGGGACCCGAATCCTCCACCGGATCGACCTGGATCTACGTAGCCCGCTGCTCGCTCCGGTGTTACGGCTGACGACCCGGAAGGCCCTCGGTACCGACATGGAATATCTGCGGGAAGCGCTGGAAAGGGACACTCACGACTGAGAGTCAACCTTTTCGGGAGCCACCCGCTCTGCGTTCATGGTGCCTCTCGTCCGGGGTGGAGCGGAGAAACTCGAGCCTGTGATTTCATGCTGTCGTCAACCTGGCGACGATATCCCCTGCTGACGACCTCGACCGGATTGTCCAGCAGCTCAGCGAACCCCAGCTCAGCACCGCCCACAAGGGTAGTGTCATCTCCCAGTGCCGCTATCCGCAGTTCCACTCGTTCGCGCGAAACCGGCAATACATTGGCCGCGATACGACTCCGCACCTGTTCTGAGGCCCCTCGGTAAACATCGCGCAGTATCCCGCCGAAGACCACCACACCCGGGTTGAACAGGTTGATCAGATTGGCCACCCCGACACCCAGCCAATCCCCCACATGGGTAAGTGCCGCTCTGGCGGTTTCGTCGCCTCGCTCAGCGGCATGTACCACGGACGCCACCGCGTCCCGCCCGATCAACCCAGGGGGCCAGTTGGCCGCGCTGAGCAGCGCGTCCTCCCCGGCCTCCGCTTCCAGGCAGCCGCGCGAACCGCATCCGCACGGCCGTCCGTCATGGGCGTTCACGATCATGTGACCGGCCTCGGCGGCGTAGCCGTCATTGCCGTCCAGACGTTTGCCGTCGACGATGATGCCGCCGCCCACGCCGACATCGCCGTGCAGATAGATGAGATTCCGGAATCCGATCCCAGCGCCCCTCTGGTTCTCCGCGACCGCGCCCAGGTGAGCTTCGTTGCCGACCCGCACAGGCAGGCCCAGGGCCAAACGGCGCTCAAGTTCCGGCCCGAATGCCTGATCCACCCAGCCGGTGTTGGGCCCGAATCGGACGGTGCCGTCAGCTGGCCGGATCATGCCGCAGAACGACGCGCCAATGCCGACGCACACGGCATCGCCGGGAACGTCGCGGAGCAGTTGGCGGGCGAACTCGGTGAGAGTTCCAACGACATCGTCCAGGTCGGGGTACTTGCGTTGGCGTACGGCCTCACGGCGATCGAGTATCACGCCGCCCAGGCCCACTCGCGCGGCCAGCAGTCGGTCCACTGCCACGTCGAAGGCAAGCACGAATACGCGATCAGTGTTTGGGCTGACCACCAGGGACGGCCTGCCCGCTCTGTTGGTGTCTTGGGGGAGCCTTTCCTCGACCACGCCCAGTGCGGCGAGTTCGGAGGTCAGCCCCATGATCGTGGTGCGGTTCAGCCCCAGCTTCTCCCCGAGCACAGCACGCGAAGTCGGACCGTTCAGGTGGACATGGCGTAATAACGCCCCGAGGTTCCTCCGGCGGATCTCTTCATTAGGCGCCCCGGGTTTTGTGATCTTCATGACCCGAGTCTTCCGGCTACTTCACTCCATTTCCACAGTATCTCGGTCCACGGAGATCTTCCGGTGAAAGAACGACATCGAAGACCAGTTGCTCCGCTCGGTCACATGTCGGCGATGAGTTTGTCCACCCGCTCGTCGACGCTGCGGAACGGGTCCTTGCACAGCACGGTCCGTTGCGCCTGGTCGTTCAGCTTCAGGTGCACCCAGTCCACGGTGAAGTCGCGCCGCTTCTCCTGTGCCTTGCGGATGAACTCGCCGCGCAGTCGCGCCCGGGTGGTCTGCGGCGGCACCGACTTCGCCTCGAAGATCTTGATGTCGGAGGCCACCCGCTCCACCGCGCCGCGCCGCTGCAGCAGGTAGAACAGCCCGCGCTTGCGGTGCACGTCGTGGTAGGCAAGGTCCAGCTGGGCCACCCGGGGCGAGGACAGTGGCAGGTCGTACTTCTTCCGGTACCGCTCGATCAGCTGGTACTTGATCACCCAGTCGATCTCGCGGGACACCAGGTCCAGGTCCCCGGTCTCCACCGCCCGCAGGGTGCGCTCCCACAGGTCCAGCACCCTGCGGGTGATCGGGTCGCCGCCGTGCCGGTCCACGAAGTCCTTGGCCTTGCCCAGGTACTCCTGCTGGATCTCCAGCGACGACGCCTCCCGCCCGTTGGCCAGCCGGACCCGCCGCCGCCCGGTCATGTCGTGGGAGACCTCGCGGATCGCCCGGATCGGGTTCTCCAGGCTCATGTCGCGCATCACGATCCCGGCCTCGACCATGCGCAGCACCAGGTCGGTCGCGCCGACCTTGAGCAGCATCGTGGTTTCGCTCATGTTCGCGTCGCCGACGATGACGTGCAGGCGGCGGAACCGTTCGGCGTCGCCGTGCGGCTCGTCCCGGGTGTTGATGATCGGCCGGGACCGGGTGGTCGCCGACGACACGCTCTCCCAGATGTGCTCGGCGCGCTGCGACACGCAGTAGACCGCCCCGCGCGGGGTCTGCAGCACCTTGCCCGCGCCGCAGATGATCTGCCGGGTGACCAGGAACGGGATCAGCACGTCGGCCAGCGGTCCGAACTCGCCGTGCCGGCCCACACAGTAGTTCTCGTGACAGCCGTAGGAGTTGCCGGCCGAGTCGGTGTTGTTCTTGAACAGGTAGACGTCGCCGGCGATGCCCTCCTCGCGGAGCCGCTTCTCGGCGTCGACGAGCAGCCCCTCCAGGATGCGCTCGCCTGCCTTGTCGTGAGTGACCAGCTCGACCACGTTGTCGCACTCGGGAGTGGCGTACTCGGGATGGCTGCCCACGTCCAGATACAGCCGGGCGCCGTTGCGCAGGAAGACGTTGCTCGACCGGCCCCAGGACACGACTCCCCGGAACAGATACCGGGCCACCTCGTCCGGGGACAGCCTGCGCTGACCCCGGAACGTGCACGTGGCGCCGTATTCGGTCTCCACGCCAAAGATGCGACGATCCATTACCTCACAATATTCTTCCCCCGCGCCGATGGCAGGGATGATCTTGATTGGGAATGGATCCCTTTGTTCGCCGCGCACGGCGGCACGCCGTTGCAATCTCGGCGGAACGTCTGATTTGTGGAAACGCCAGAACTGGCCGTAGGCACCCGCCTCGCCTACTCGGCATGCCCACATTCGGACTTCCGTTCGCCTACGAGCCACGGAAGGCGGGTGCGAGGACTCTCGTGGTTGAACGAAGCTGAATCAACCGGCCGGGAGTGGCCAATCGATCAGGTCATGCAGGGCCGCGGGAGCGCCGGTGCACAGTGCCCAGTAGCGGTCGCCGTACGACCAGTGCCACCACTCCGTCGGGTAGTTCACGAAACCGGCTTCGCTCAGGACGCCACCGAGGATGCCACGGTTCCTACGAGCCCGAGCGGAAATGTTGTCCGCTGCCGTGTAGCAGCCGTCATCGCTCTCCTCGGGGCTCGCGTTCACCTCCGTCCCCATGTCCAGCTCCTTGCCGGATTCGGTGCACAGGGTGAGGTCGACGGCCGCGCCGCAGACGTGCGGGCCGATGTGGGGCGGGGCCAGGGAACGGCTGGCCTGTACGTAGACGTGGTCCTCCGGCCAGTCCGGGTTGGCCTCGGCGAGCCTGGCCGCATACGACGAGAAATACTGCTCCTGTAAAACGGGCGGCCGGTACGCCTCCACGATGAGCAGCCGCAGACCGTCGGGAAGGTTCGCTTGAGCACGCAGGAGGCGTTCGACATGCCCCCGGCGGACGTGGGCGTACGCGCCGTCGGGGTCGGCCTGGCGCTCGTCCAACCGCAGGCCGGGAACGGTTCGCAGGTCCACCAGCGGCTCGCCGCGATCCTCTACTGGGATCTTGGCGACGCGGGGGTCCGACATGAGCACGATGTCCGGCACGACGTTCTCCTTAGGGGAGGGGGCAGATCAAGGAGAATGTTCGGTGGCGGCGCTACAAATCCTCTCCAAGAACGCACTAAAGACGGTTACTCGCCCTGCTCGCGGGTGCCGAACTCGGTGAAGACGGCGCCGGCCGCGACCCGCATGGACGCCGCCGCCGGCCCGTCTCCGGTCGCCTCGCGTACGGCGGCCAGGTCCCTCAAGGTGCGTGCCCGGAACAACGGCAGGCCCAGCCGCTCCCACATCTCGACGGACCGGCCGAGATGCCCTTCGGCCAGGTCGTACCGGCAACGGGCCAGATGCAGTTCGCCGATGGTCCGCTCGACGAGCGCCGTGCCGAACCTGTCGCCGTGTCGTTCGCACACCCGCAGCGCCTCGAGGAGGTCGGGCAGGATCGCGGTGTCGTCGGCACCGAGCCGGATCCGGGTCTTGGCCAGGGCCTGCATGGCGTACGCGGTCATCAGCGGGTCGCCGGCCTCCCGCAGCAGGACGACCGCCCGCGCGCACAGCGCCTCCGCGCGGTCCAGCTCGCCGACGGCCCGATGCAGCAGCCCGATGCTCCGCAGCGTGATGCCCTCGCCGCGCCTGCTGCCCAACCGGCGGAAGGCGGCCAGCGCATCGTCGAGCATCGTGCGTGCCGCTTCGAACTCGCCCTGTTCGAGCAGCACCGACCCGGCCAGCCGGCTGACCTCGCCCACCCCGGCGTCATCGCCGAGCGAGCGGAAGGACTCGCCCGCCTGCCGCAGGTGGACCAGCGCCTCGACCAGGTCGCCCTGCTCCCGGCAGGCGTTGCCGATGCCGGCCACGGCCACCGCCTGCCCGCGCGTGTCACCGCCCGCGCGCAGGAGCGGAAGCGCCTGGTGGAAGAAGGCCCGCGCCTCGCGGTAGCGGTCCTGGCGGTAGCGGAGCTGACCGAGCCCCACCAGCAGCGTGGCCTCCGCCAGCGGGTCACCCGCGCGCCGGGCCGCCGCCAGCGCCGACTCATGGGTACGCCGCCACTCCTCGAAACGAGTGTCCAAGGAGAACGACGAGGAGCATAAGGCGGCGGCCACCTCGCAGGCCACCTCGTGCAGACCCATGGCGGCCGCCCGTTCGACGGCGACGACCAGGGCGGAGCTCTCCGCGTTGAACCACGTCAGGAAGTCTCCGGCCGCCCCGTCGGTGACCTCCGGGCCGACCGGCCTGGCCATGGCGTAGTCGCGCCGCAGGGCCAGCGCGCCCGGCGGCCGCGCGGCGGCTGCGCTGGTGAGCAGCCACAGCCATCCGCCCAGGGCGCGGGTCACCGCCGCCGCGCGCTCCACGGGTGGCTCCTCCGCCTCGGCCCGCTCGGCCGCGTAGACGCGCAGCAGGTCGTGCAGCCGGTAGCGGCTCTGGCCGGCCGCGTCCACGGCGATGTGGTCGAGGAGTTGCGCGTCCAGCAGACGCTCGACGACCTCCTCGCCCTCGCTATCCGGTACGTCCAGGAGCGCCCCCATAACCCAGGACGCGAAATCGGGCACTCCTAGCAACCCGAGCAGGCGGAACGCCCGCTTCGCCGCGTCGTCGAGCCCTCGGTAGCTCAACCCGACGCTCGCCCGTACCTCCAGGTCGCCCGCGGTGAGTTCGTCCAGGCGGCGGCGCTCGTCGGCCAGGCGCGTGGCCAGTGTCGTGAGCGGCCAGTGCGGGCGGGCCGCCAGCCGCGCGCCCGCCGTGCGCAGCGCGAGCGGCAGGTGGCCGCACAGCCGGACGATACGCTCACTCGCCTCGTTCTCCGCATGGATTCGCTCAGTACCGGCGATACGGGCGAGCAGGTCCACGCCCGCGTCGGTGTCGAAGACGTCGAGGTCGCTCACCTTCACCCCGTCCAGGCCCACGAGCCTGCGCCGGGCCGTGATCAGTACGGCGCAGGTGGGGCTGCCCGGCAGCAGGGGGCGTACCTGCTGCTCGGTGCCCGCGTCGTCGAGCACCACGAGCAGCCGGCGGCCGGACAGGGCACTTCGGTAGGCGTCGACGCACTCGGGCACGGTCGCTGGGACGGCCGTCGGCGGCACGCCGAGCGCCCGCAGGAAACGCCCGAGCACCTCCAGCGCGGGTGCGGGCGAGCCGGTGACGCCACGCAGGTCGGCGTAGAGCTGCCCGTCGGGGTAGGCCGGGGTCACCTGGTGGGCGACCTTCACCGCGAGCGCCGACTTGCCCACCCCGCCCTTGCCGGAGACGACACACACCGTCAGCGTGTCGCTGGGCGCGGTGAGCAGCGCGGCCAACTCGCCGAGCTCCTTGTCCCTGCCGGTGAAGTCCGCGATGCCGCGAGGCAGATGCGCGGGGACCGCCTCGGGCTCGGCCTGCGGGGGAGGGGACGGTGCCGGGGTCAGGGAGGGATCCGCGCGTAGCACGGCCTCGTACAGCTCCTGCAGCTCCGGTCCGGGATCGACGCCCAGTTCGTCGGCGAGCGCCTGCCGGGCCTCGTGATAGGCGGCCATCGCGTCGGTCTGGCGGCCCAGCCGGTAGAGGGCCTTCATGAGCTGGGCGCGCGGGCGTTCGCGGGCGGGGTGGGTCCGGACCAGCTCGGTCAGCTCGCCGACCACCTCCGCGTGCTTGCCCAGCGTCAGCTCGACGTCGAGGCGCTCCTCCAGGACGAGCAGTCTGGTCTCCTCCAGCCGCGCCGCCTCGCCGCGCAGCGCGTGGCCGATCCCGCCGAGCGCCGTCCCCCGCCACAGTGCCAGCGCCGCGCGCAGACTCTCGGCCGCGCGCTCGTGACCGCCCTCCGCCGCGTGCCGGCGGCCGTCGGCCACCAGCTGCTCGAACGCCTCCACGTCGAGCTGGCCGGGCCGGAGCAGAGCGGCGTAGCCGGGCGGCCGGGTCTCGATCACCGGCTCGCCGCCGCCCTCGGCCAGCGTCCGGCGCAGTCCGTATACATAGGTCTGTACGAGCGCGTGGGCGCTCTTCGGCGGCTCCTCGCCCCACAGCACGTCCACCAGCCGGTCGCTGGAGACCACTTTCCCGGCGGCCAGCAGCAGAACGGTCAGGAGCGCACGAGGTTTCGGGCCGCCCAGCGGCAGGCACCGCCCGCCGTCCCAGGCTTCGACGGGACCGAGCAGACGGAACTCCATCAATCCCCCTCGGGCCCCCGGGACTTGACCTTGTACCGCAGTGATAGCACCGCGCCCTCTCCAACGGAACCCGCGCCGCTACAGAAGTCGCTGGAGCCCGTTTACAGAGAACTTGGAGCCACCCATTACAGCCTTTGTCACGAAGGCGCACCACTGCTCCGAGAGGACAATAATGACCATTCTTCGCCGCCTTTGCGGCACGGCCGTCGTCACCGCCCTCGCCGGCACGGGATTGATCGCCCTGACCGCCGCGCCCGCGGCCGCCGTCTCCCGCGCCGGCATCGTCTCCGTCGCTCAAAGCCAGCTCGGCAACGCCTCGCGCAACCACGAGGATCCGGCGGGCAGCGGCTGCAACTACTACACCGGGTACTTCCGGCCGTGGAAGCCCGCCTCCGGATGCCCCAGCAGCGACGGAGTCCAGTGGCGCAACAGCGACTGGTGCGCGGACTTCTCCAAGTACGTGTGGAAGAACGCGGGAGTGCCCGACGCCGAGGTCGATGAGACGAATGGGGGCGTACTCACCGGCTGGGCGAGCTCTTTCAAGGACTACGGCACCAAGCACGGAACCTGGCACGCGCGTTCCACCGGTTACGCGCCCCAGCCCGGCGACGCGGTCGTCTTCGACTGGGACCAGAGCGGCGACATCGACCATGTCGGGATCGTCAAGTCCTCGAACGCCAGCACCGTGTACACCATCGAGGGCAACAGCGGTAACCGCATCAAGGAGAACAGCTACTCGCGCACGAACATCGACATCGTCGGCTATTCCGCGCCGGTGGGCGGCGAGGACGGTCCGCCCGCCACTCCGGCCACCGACCCGAGCGGCACCAGTGACGTTCGGGCCGACTTCAACGGTGACGGGCTGGACGACGTGGCCGCGTTCTACGACTACCCGGGGGCCCGGACGGTCCTGTTCGTCTGGTCGGCCAAGGCTGGGGGTGGCTTCAACACGCCGGTCAGCATGTGGGATTCGGGAGCGGGGAATTTCGAGCAGCCGCGTGCCAAGGCCATTGCGGGTGACTTCAACGGTGACGGTCTGGCAGACGTCGGTACGTTCTATGACTACTCCGGCGGCCGTACGGGTCTGTGGATCTGGACCGCCAAGGCTGGTGGTGGTTTCAACGCGCCCGTCATGTCCTGGGATTCGGGAGCGGGTAACTTCGAACAGCCGCGCGCCAAAGCCGTCACCGGTGACTTCAACGGCGACGGTCTCGCAGACATCGGTACGTTCTATGACTACCCCGGCGGCCGCACCGGCCTATGGACCTGGACCGCCAAATCCGGCGGCGGCTTCAACGCCCCCGTCATGTCCTGGGATTCGGGCGCGGGGAATTTCGAGCAGCCGCGCGCCAAGGCCATTGCGGGTGACTTCAACGGCGACGGTCTGGCAGACGTCGGTACGTTCTACGACTACTCCGGCGCCCGTACGGGTCTGTGGATCTGGACCGCCAAGGCCGGGGGCGGCTTCAACGCCCCCGTCATGTCCTGGGATTCGGGCGCGGGGAATTTCGAGCAGCCGCGCGCCAAGGCCATTGCGGGTGACTTCAACGGTGACGGCCTGGCAGACGTCGGTACGTTCTACGACTACTCCGGCGCCCGCACGGGTCTGTGGATCTGGACCGCCAAGGCCGGGGGCGGCTTCAACGCCCCCGTCATGTCCTGGGATTCGGGAGCGGGGAATTTCGAGCAGCCCCGCGTCAAAGCCGTCACCGGTGACTTCAACGGCGACAACATGACCGACATCAGCACCTTCTATGACTACTCCGGCGGCCGCACCGGTCTGTGGACCTGGACCGCCAAGGCCGGCGGCGGCTTCAACGCCCCCGTCATGTCCTGGGACTCCGGGGTGGGCAACTGGGACCAGTTCCGTACCAAGCCTGTCTGATCGTGCGAGCTGGCTGCGGCGCGCAAGTCGCAGCCAGCGGACTTCTCACCCCTTTTTTGGAGAAAATCATGAAGATCACCCGTCTCATCGCAACCCCGCGTTTACCCTTCACCCGCCGCCTGACCGTATCGGCCGCCTTGGCCGCAGGACTCCTCGCCGGAGGTGCTCTCCCTGCGGCAGCACAGGAGCCGACCCCCGCCCCCACCACCAGCCGCGTCCCCGGCCCGGCCGGCGAGCCGGTGCCCGAGTCGCTCGCGGCGTCACTGTCCTACACCGCCTGCGTTCCGGGCGGCGAGACCAGCGCGGACACCGCGATCGCCAACCAGGTCCGGCCGCAGATGAATGGCCCCCGCATGGGGAAGAGCGTGAACGCCTACAACGTCTCGTGCGCCCGGATCATCACGGCCACGTCCAAGGGCCGAGGGCTGGACAAGCGAGCGGCGGTGATCGCCGTGACCACGGCCATCACCGAGAGCACCCTGCACAACTACACGGAGGCCGGCGATCATGACAGCCTGGGGCTGTTCCAGCAGCGTCCGTCCCAGGGCTGGGGCACGCCCGCGCAGTTGATCGACCCCGTGTACGCGACCAACGCGTTCCTCAACGCCATGCTGCGCAAATATCCGAACAACTCCTGGATGAGCGGGGACATAGGCGCCATCTGCCAGAAGGTGCAGGTGTCGGCGGTCCCGGACGCCTACGCCAAGGAGGTCCACGACGCCCAGCTTCTGGTCGACGCTCTGTGGGACGTGGGGACGACACCGTCGACGGACCCTCCGTCCGGCACCTCGGAGGTGAAATCGGACTTCAACGGTGACGGGCTGGAGGATGTGGCCGCGTTCTACGACTACCCGGGGGCCCGGACGGTTCTGTTCGTCTGGTCGGCTAAGGCTGGTGGTGGCTTCAACACGCCGGTCAGCATGTGGGATTCGGGCGCGGGGAATTTCGAGCAGCCGCGTGCCAAGGCCATTGCGGGTGACTTCAACGGTGACGGCCTGGCAGACGTCGGTACGTTCTATGACTACTCCGGCGGCCGTACGGGTCTGTGGATCTGGACTGCCAAGGCCGGGGGTGGCTTCAACGCCCCCGTCATGAGCTGGGATTCGGGAGCGGGGAACTTCGAGCAGCCGCGCGCCAAGGCCGTCACCGGTGACTTCAACGGCGACAACATGACCGACATCGGCACCTTCTACGACTACTCCGGCGGCCGCACGGGTCTGTGGATCTGGACTGCCAAGGCTGGTGGCGGCTTCAACGCCCCCGTCATGTCCTGGGATTCGGGAGCGGGGAATTTCGAGCAGCCGCGCGCCAAGGCCATCGCGGGTGACTTCAACGGCGACGGTCTCGCAGACGTCGGTACGTTCTACGACTACTCCAGCGCCCGCACGGGCCTGTGGATCTGGACTGCCAAGGCCGGGGGCGGCTTCAACGCCCCCGCCATGTCCTGGGATTCGGGGGCGGGTAACTTCGAGCAGCCCCGCGCCAAGCCCATCGTCGGTGACTTCAACGGCGACAACATGACCGACATCAGCACCTTCTATGACTACTCCGGCGGCCGCACGGGCCTGTGGATCTGGACTGCCAAGGCCGGGGGCGGCTTCAACGCCCCCGCCATGTCCTGGGACTCCGGCGCGGGCAACTTCGAACAGCCCCGCGTCAAAGCCGTCACCGGTGACTTCAACGGCGACAACATGACCGACATCAGCACCTTCTACGACTACTCCGGCGGCCGCACCGGCCTATGGACCTGGACCGCCAAGGCCGGCGGCGGCTTCAACGCCCCCGCCATGACCTGGGACTCCGGAGCGGGCAACTGGGACCAGTTCCGTACCAAGCCGATCTAAGGTCCTCACCACACGTGACCGCCGCGATGATCACCGATCATCGCGGCGGTCGACGTGCACGCCGCCCGGCCTGAGACGGAAGTGGCTGATGGGCACATAGTGATACATCGGGCATGGCACCATTTCTGGTGTGAATGCGGTCAAGCAGGTGCCTCGGGGCGGGGATCGGCTGATCCGTGTGTCCATGACGGTCGTGGTGTTGGCGGTCGCGGCGGTGGCCGCGTGGGTGTCGTACTGGCATGCGGTGGCGGTGATCGAGAAGTACGGTGCCGAGGACGAGATGTCGGCGCATCTGGTCCCGGCGACTGTTGACGGCATGATCTACGCCTCCTCGATGGTGCTGCTGTGGTGTGCTCGCTACCGCCTGAAGGTGCCGTCACTGGCTCGCTGGGCGCTGGCGCTGGGAGTCGCCGCGACGCTGGCGGCGAACATCTTGCACGGCATCGAGCGGGGGCCCTTGGCCGCGGCGCTGGCCGCGTGGCCGGCGATCGCGTTGGTGATCTCCTATGAGCTGATCATGTGGGTGGTCCGCTCGGGTCGCGAACTCGCCGATCGCGCGTACGACGCGGGGGAGCCTGAGCACGCGTACGACGCGGGGCAGCCCGAGCGAGCGCTCGCCGAGCCCGCGCCCCCGAGCGTCCCCGCGGACCAGGCGCCGCGGGTGCCGCAGCCCGGACCAGTGGTGCACGCCACGCCGCAGAGCGACCCTGGCGAACCGACGCAGGGAACAGGCGAGCGCCGGTCAGTGTCCGCCGAGCCCGAACTGGCAGCCGCACAGGCAGGCCAAGACGTGCCGGCGGGCGAGGTCCGTGAGGACAGTGACCGGCGGGCGCAGATGAGCGACGTCCCCGAGGACAGCGACCGGCGGGCGCGGGTGGCGGCCTTGCTTGCTCAGGATCCCAACATGACCGGGGCCGCGCTCGCCCGTACGCTCGGGGTGCACGAGACCACCGGGCGCAAATACCGCCGCGAAGCACTCAACGGCAACGGCCGCTCCGCATGACGCCAAGCCGGGGCGTGCCTCCGGCCGGGTCAGTGCGGCGGGCGCTGGGTCATTCGCCGTTCACTAACTAGGAAGTATGCACTTCTACGCTTCGGACGTGAGTGACGAGGCGATGCAACCGACCGGGGCTTGACGTCAGAGCGCACGGGTGGCGGTTGACGTCCAGTCACGTCTGCATCCCACCGCTACGCTAGGAGAAAGCGTCATGAGCTCCACTGCGGTCAACGTCGTGCTCGTGCACGGCGCGTTCGTCGACGGGTCGGGCTGGCAGGGTGTCTACAACCTGCTCACGCAGGACGGCTACCGGGTCAGCGTCGTCCAGAACCCCACGGTGACGCTGGAGGGGGACACCGAGTTCACGCGGCGGGTCCTGGACCTCCAGGACGGTCCCACCGTGCTCGTCGGACACTCCTACGGTGGCGTGGTCATCACCGAGGCCGGTACCCATCCGCGGGTGTCGGCGCTCGTCTACGTCGCCGCGTTCATGCCCGACAAGGGCGAGAGCGTGCAGTCACTGCTCGCCGACGCGCCGCCGGGTGCTCCGGCGCCGCCGATCGTTCCCCTGGAGGGCGGGTTCTTGGCTCTTGAACGGGACAAGTTCCACGGCGCCTTCGCGGGCGATCTGCCGGCGGAGCTGGCGGCGTTCATGGCCGACTCGCAGGTGCCGTGGGGCGTCGGGGCGGCCGGTGCCGCGGTCACCGAACCCGCCTGGCGCACCAAGCCGGCCTGGTACCTGGTCGCCTCCGGTGACCAGACGATCCCGCCGCCCGCTCAGCGGGCGATGTCCGGGCGGGCGGGTGCCACCGTGGTCGAAGCCGAGGGCAGCCACGCCATCTACATCTCCCAGCCGGAGGCCGTCGTCGCGCTGATCAAGCAGGCGGCCGCCGGCGGCTGAGCGAACGATCCATGGCAGCCCGGCGGTAAGTCCGCCGGGCTGCCCCGGCATCAGCTGGCGGGGGTGTGGCCCGCGCCGGTCTTGTCGGCCGTCTGGGTGGTAGGTGTCCGTACGTTGTCGCGCTTCACCGTCGGCACGCTGTTGGCGAACGTCTCAGTCGCGTACGCCGCGCCGTCCGCGAGCTCGTTGAGGAGGGTCGTGTTGACGTTGTTGTAGGTGTCGCAGGCCTGGTGGTAGCAGGGGTCATAGGCCACCCCGGCCGTGCCGCCGAAGACAGTGGCCTCCTCAGCCGTCTTGACGGTGTCGGTGCCGGACCGCACGCCGCCCGCCGGTATGCCCGCGTCCATGAACGACTGGTAGTCGGAGGTACCGGTGAACGCGTCCTGCTTGAGCGGGAGCTTGCGCCCGGCGTAGTAGTCGGTGAAGGTCTTCTCGATCGCGGCCGAGCCGGCCGGCGGCTTGGAGCTGTTGGTGCCGAGTGAGTCGTCACCGTCCAGGACACCGCGGACCCCGTTCGGGGAGCCGATCATGTCGAGGTTCAGGTAGAGCGCGATCTTGGCCTTCTCTTCGGCGCTGAGGTTCGCCACGTAGTACTTGGAGCCGAGGTCGCCGCCTTCCTCGGCGCCCCAGAAGGTGAAGCGGACCCGGTTGTTGACCCGGCCGCGGATCTCGCCGAGCTTCTGGGCGATGGTGAGGACCGTCCCCGCGCCGCTGCCGTTGTCGTTGATGCCGGGGCCCGCGGCCACGCTGTCGAGGTGGGCGCCGACGGTGACCACGCGGTCAGGGTCGCCGTACGCGGTCTCGGCCACGATGTTGGACGTCGTGCGCTGCTCGCTGATGGTGTCGGTCTTGATGCGGAGTTTCAGGTCGCCCGCCTTCGCCGCCTGAACCAGTTCGACGCCCAGTTTGTTGGTGAAGCCGATCAGCGGGATGGTGAACGGGCGCAGCGCCGTACCCTCAACTGGCGCATCGGGGACATCAGGCCGCTGGTAGTAGGCGACCGCGCTCGCGCCGGCCTTCTGGGCGTTGTCCGTCTTGACCTCGAAGGTGCAGCCGCCCCGGCGGATGAGCGCGATGCTGCCGGTGGTGAAACCGGCGAAGTCGTCGGCCTCGCAGCCGCTGCCCAATCCGGCCGCGTCGGGATCCACGGCCACCGCGGGGGCCGTCACGTCGCCGGCGCCCGAGTAGTCGAGGGTGCGGTAGTCGGTGCCATGGGTGTATGAGGCCGGGGACGGAGCGGTCTGCGCGAAGACCGAGGGTGTGACTTCTTTATAGAAGGGAAAATCGAAGCGCTGGATCGTGGGTTTGTAACCGGCCAATGTGAGTTTGGCCACAACGTAATTCGCTGACTTCTCGAATCCAACCTCGCCAGAAGCCCGGTTACCGCCGTTGTTGTTGGCGATCGTCTGGAATGCCAACTGGTGGGTCCGGATGTCCTTGAGTTGGACCAGGTCAGCGAGGCTCGGGGTGCCGGCGTTGGCGGACGGCGCCGCGCCGAGGGTTGCCGCTAAGCCGATCAAGGTGCCAATAGCTATTTTGCGCACGTGTGCCCTCTCAAGTTCATGACTGACTTCGCGAATCGGAGTCAAGAGATCCGCGCAGAGTCAAGATCATAGCCATGGTTTCTGCGGGATAGGGGGCTTATGCGATAAATCAAGGGATATTCCGGGTTGCGACTCTTTTATGGCCGATGTCCGATCATCTGGGCTGTCGCCCCTGGGTGGAACGGCCATGGAACGCCCTTAGAGCGGAGAACCGTCACCGTTCGAAAGGAGAACCACATGCGCCACCAGACCGGCTTCCAGCGCCGCGTGTTGACCGTCCTGGTCATGCTCGCGATGGCCCTCGGGCTCCCGGCCGCCGCCCAGGCGAGCGCTCTTTCCTCGACTGCCTTGCGCAGCAACGCCGCCGGCACCGCCAAGTGCATCGGCCTGGCGAACAACGGCAGCACCGCCAACGGCACCCCGCTGGTGATCTGGGACTGTCATTTCCACCCCGACCAGATCTGGCAGGGCAACAACGACCGCTCCATCCGTACGCTCGCCGGCAGCGGCAAGTGTGTGGGTCTGGCGAACAACGGGAGCACCGCCAATGGCACTCCGCTGGTGATCTGGGACTGCCACCTTCACCCGGACCAGCAATGGAGGTTCGCGGCCCTGGGCGCCAACATCTACTCCATCCGCAGCTTCGCCGCCAGCACCCCCAAGTGTGTCGGCCTGGCGAACAACGGCAGCACCGCCAATGGCACTCCGCTGGTGATCTGGGACTGCCACCTCCACCCCGACCAGCAATGGGGGCTGCCTGACTCTCCCGCGGTCTTCGGGTTCGCTTCCTGACCGACTTCTTCGCAGCCGAAAGCGCCCAGGTCCAAGTCCTGGGCGCTACCGGCTGACAGGAGACACGTGCTCCCGGGTCTACGCGCGGCCCAGCAGGGCCCGGGCCACGTCGACGTCCGTGATGAGGATGTTGATCCAGCGCCCGCGTACCGCTCCCCGGATCGCGGCCAGCTTGGCCGCCCCGCCCGCGACCCCGATGCGGCGCTCCACCGCGCGCAGCTGGTCGGGGGAGATGCCGATGATGCGGTCGTCGAAGTCGGCTTCCACGGCTCGTCCGTCGGCGTCGAAGTATCGGGTGCAGACGTCGCCCACGGCTCCGAGCTCCTGGAGCTGGCGCTGGTCCTCGGGGGCGATGGCGTTGCCGGAGCGGCGGAGCAGCGGGGAGGGTTCGAGGGTGCCGATGCCGAGAAGTGCCAGCGTGAGCCGAGACCACGACTTCATGACCTCGGCGACGGCGGGCTCCTTCGACAGCATGTCGCGGAGTTCGCGGCTGTGGACGAGCGCGGCCGACGGCGCGAAGACGGGCCGCGCTCCGGTCAGCTCGGCGAGGCGGCTGGTGAGGCGGGTCGCGTGCAGTTGCACTTCGGGGCTGCCCGATCCGCCGACTATCTGAACGACCTCTTCGGCGACGGGGGTCGTCTTGGCCCGCATGACGTTGATCGCCTCCAGGAGCGTCGCGCTCCAGGAGGAGATGCCGATGACGTCGCCGCCTTTGAGCGTGGCGTCGAGGTAGGTGGCCGTCGCGGCGGCGAGCGCGGGGATGACGTCGGGCCCCACGCCCTCGGTCTCGACGACGACGGCGTCGCGCAGCCCGTACTGCTCGACGAGGGCTTCCTCGAGCTCGGCGTGCACGCCGTCGGGGGAGACGACCACAGTGCGTACGACAGCGCGGTCGGCCGCCTCTTTGAGGAGGCGCGAGACGCGCGGCTGCGACATGTTGAGATGGGCGGCGATCTCTGGCTGGCGTAGCCCGCGCTCGTGGTACATGCGGGCCACCTTGACCAGCAGCCGCATGTGGTCGGGGCTGGGAGTCGAAGCGATCACCACGTGAGTTCCCCGTCCTTCCTCGCTCCGGTGAGCGCGTCGCCCGGAGCGTCCGGTCTGCATGCTAGACGTTGGAGTGGCTAGAGGCGATGTCGTCGCCCCTAGCCTCCGGCGCCTCAGAGTTTCGCGAAGACGCCGTACTGGTCGGCGTTGTCCTTCGTGATGATCTCGCAGTCGATCGACTGCTTCTCCGGCTGCCCGGTCGCGCCGGTCTTGACGAACTTGTCGGCCTGCTCGACCGCGGTCGTGGCGCCGAGCGCGGCCGGCTGCAGGGACGTGGCGAGCATGGTTCCGGCCTTGATCTGCGCGATGGCGTCCGGGCTGCCGTCGAAGCCGACGACGATGACGCCGGTCTTCTTGGCGGCCTTCAACGCCGCCACGGCGCCGAGTGCCATCGTGTCGTTGCCGGCGATCACGCCTTGGATGTCCGGGTTGCGCTGGAGGATGGTCTCCATCTTGCTGAAAGCCTCCTGCTGGTCCCAGTTCGCGGTCTGCTGGGCGACCCGCTTCAGGTCCGGGTACTGCGAGATGACGTCGCCGAAGCCCTTGGAGCGCACGCCGGCGTTGGTGTCGGATTCCTTGCCGGTGAGCTCGACGTAGTTGCCCTTCTCCTTCATACCCTTCACGAACTCCTGGGCGGCGAGCTGGGCTCCCTGGGCGTTGTTGGAGACGATCTGGGCCTTGGCGATGCCGGTCTGGTTGATCTCCCGGTCGATCAGGAAGACCGGGATCCCGGCGGTCGTGGCCTTCTGGACGGGGCCGATGGAGGCGTCGGCGCCGGCGTTGTCAAGGATGATCGCCGCGGCCTTGCGCGAGATGGCCGAGTCGATCAGCTCGCTCTGCTTGTTCGGGTCGTCGTCGTGGGAGTCCACCGAGGTCTGGTAGCCGAGCGACTCGGCCTTCTTCTTGGCCGCGTCCGCCTCGGCCTTGAAGAACGGGTTGTCCGGCGAGGGGGTGATGATCGCGATCAGGTTGCTCTTGGGCGCGGAGGCGCTCGACGACGAGGAGGCGCTCGACGACGTCGAGGCCGCGGGTTCGCCGGATGATCCGCATGCGGTCAGCGTCAGCAGCCCTGTGGTCAGGGCCGCCGCGGCCTGGACGACCAGGCGACGGCTGGGGTGGGACATGGTTTACCTCCTGGAAGACGCGCCGGCGAGGACGCGGGATGGGGGGTGAGATGAGGGTCGGCGTCTGGAAAAGATGAAGGTCAGCGGGCCGGGGCGCTGGGTCTGACCGGTTCGTCGTCGGTGGTCGCCGGTTCGTCGGCGACCGCCACCGCGACCGCCGAGGCCGCGGCGCCGCGGCGCTGGAAGCGCTGCTGGGTCTGGTCGAGGATGACCGCGACGATGATCACGGTGCCCTTGATGAAGATCTGCCAGAACGTCGAGACGCCGACGATGACCAGGCCGTCGGCGAGGAAGCCGATGACCAGGGCGCCGACCAGAGTGCCGCGTACGTTCCCGCGTCCGCCGGACAGGGCGGCGCCACCGATGACGACGGCCGCGATGGCGTTGAGCTCGAAGCTGTCGCCGGCCTGCGGCGCGGCCGAGGTGAGCTCGGAGGCGATGATGAGGCCGGACATCGCGGCGCAGGCGCCGGAGATCATGTAGACGATCACCTTGACGCGCTGGACGGGGACGCCGGTGAGCTCGGTGGCCCGCTCGTTGCCGCCCGTGGCGTAGAGCCAGCGGCCGAAGGGCGTCGAGCGCAGGAGTACGGCGACGACGGCGGCAAGGATGATCATGATCCAGATCGCCACCGGAAGGCCGAGCGGCCGGCCGCCGCCGATCCAGTCGAAGCCGGTGTTGTGGGTGCTGGGGTCGCCGCCGAGCTTGGGATAGGTGGTGCCGCCGGAGATCAGGAGCGCGGCGCCGCGCGCGACGTACAGCATGCCCAGCGTCGCGATGAAGGGCGCGACGTTCAGTCTGGTGATGAGCAGGCCGTTGATGCTGCCCATCACGGTGCCGGCCGCGATGCACAGGATGACCACCGCCCACACCGGCGGGTAGGCGATGACGCCGAACAGGCTCAGATGTACGCCTTGGAGCAGTTCGCCGGCGATCACGCCCGACAACCCGACGATGGAGCCGACCGACAGGTCGATGCCGCCTTTGAGGATCACCAGCAGCATGCCGAGCGCCAGGACGGCGTTGATGGCCACGTGCTTGATCATCGTGATCAGGTTGTCGACGGTGAGGAAGGAGTCGGACAGCAGTGCGAAGACGATGATCAGGACACCGAGCGCGATGAACGCACGTAGCTCGAAGATCGAATTGAGCGTCTTCAGGCGGCGGGCCTCCGCCGCCGCCCGGCGGCGTTGACGCAACACGGCCGCGTGGTCGCTGGTCAGGGTGTCAGCCATGGCTAACCTCTTCGGTGGTGTCGGCGCTGTCGGCCAGGCTCATTGGCCAACCTCTTCGGTGGTGTCGGCCAGGCTCATCAGCTGGTCGCGGGTGATCTCGCCGGCTCGGAGGTCGGCGATCAGCCTGCCGCGGACCAGTACGAGCAGGCGATCGGGAATGTGCAGCGCCTCTTCGGCCTCAGATGTGGTGAACAGCACCGCCAGGCCGCGCTCCGCCTGCCGCGCCATCAGTTCGAAGACGTCGGCCTTGGCGGCGACGTCCACGCCGCGGGACGGTTCGTCGAGCAGCAGCACGCGGGGGCCGGTCATCAGGGCCTTGCCGATGACGACCTTCTGCTGGTTGCCGCCGCTCAGCGAGCCGATCGGGGCGTCGGGGCCGCTGGTCTTGACGGTGACATCGGTGATCATCGACTGGACGGCGGCGCGTTCCTTCGTGCGGTTGACGAAGAGGCGGCGTACGAAACCGGTCAGCGCGGCCAGGGACAGGTTCTGGCCCACGCTCATCGTCTGGACCAGCCCGTCGCGCTGGCGGTCCTCGGGGACCAGGGCCAGCCCGGCCTGGATGCGGCTGCGTACGGTGCCGACGACCGGCTTCCCGTACAGGCGGATCTCTCCCGATTCCGCGTGCAGGCGGCCGGCCAGGCACTCCAGGAGTTCGGTACGGCCGCTGCCCATGAGCCCGTAGATGCCGACCGTCTCCCCGGCGCGGACGGTGAGCGAGACGCTGTCGACGGCCAGGCGATCGGGGTTGGCGGGGTCGGCGACCGACAGCTCGACCATTTCGAGCGCCACCGGCCCGAGCTTGGGCTCGCGGGCCGGGAAGAGGTCGTCCTGGTCGCGGCCGACCATCTTGCGTACGACCCAGGCGAGGTCGACGTCGGCGGCGGCGGCCGTGGCGACCATGGAGCCGTCGCGGAGCACGGCCACATCGTCGGCGATGTCGAGCGCCTCTTCCAGGTGGTGGGAGATGTAGACGATCGCCACGCCTTCGGCCGTGAGCTCGCGGATGACCTGGAAGAGGACCTCCACCTCCGGGGCGCTCAGCGCCGACGTCGGCTCGTCCATGATCAGGATCCGGGCGTCCTGCAGCAGCGCGCGGGCGATCTCGACGAGTTGCTGCTGGCCCAGCCGCAGGTCGCCGACCATCAGGTCGGGGTTCAGCGCCCCGTCCAGACGGCGGAGCACGCCGGCCGCCAGCGACCGCATGGTCGCGCGGTCGACGAGGACTCCGCCGCGGGTCCGCTCCCGCCCGAGGAACAGGTTGTCCTGGATGCTCAGGTTCGAGCACAGGCTGAGTTCCTGATGGATGATCGAGATGCCGCGATCGGCCGCGTCCCGAGCGCTGCCGAACTCGACGGTCTTCCCGTCGAGCTCCACGTGGCCGGTGGTGGGCGACTCGACCGCGCTGAGGATCTTCATCAGCGTCGACTTGCCGGCGCCGTTCTCGCCGAACAGCACCACCACGCGCCCCGGGACGATGTCGAGCGAGACCCCCTTGAGCGCCTGCGTCCCGCCGTACACCTTGGTGACGTCGACCGCGCGCAGCACCGGGGTCGGCGCCGTCACGACGCCGCCTCGACGGAGATCGGGGTGATCGTCAGCACGTCGGCGGTCAGCGGCGTCATCGCGCCGACCACGGTGACCTTCTTGCCGTCGAGCGACGGGACGTCGAGCGACGACAGCACCTTCGCCTTGACCTCGTTGTTCAGGGCGGTGCCCGCGTCGGCGTAGTCGACCTGGTTGACGAACTGGCCGAACGCGATGAAACCGACCGCGTCGCGCAGCGCCGTGCCGTTGATGGCCGGGCCGATCTGCACCTGGACCCTGGCCTTGCCGATGCCGGGCACCTCGACCGGCAGCAGGCCGCTCTTCGCCGAACCGGCGGTGCCGGTCAGCGTGACGGCGTAGCTGTACGGCCCGGTGCCGGCGCGGTGGCCGTACTTCTGGCCGGCCGCGTCCGTGTCGCCGGCGATCGCCTTGCTCAGCGTGACGATGTCGACAGCCTTGCTCTTGATCGCGGGTACGACCTTCGGCCCGTAGGTCGCGGCGCCGTAGCGGGCCGGGTCGAACTTCGCCTGCTCGCCGGCGCGTGGCGCGGTGTCCGAGCGGTACGTCGTACTGGCGATGATCGCGATGATCACGAGCACGAGCGCGATCAGGCTGCCGCGGCCCAGCGTGAGCCGGCCCGGCCGGGTGGATTGCACTGCTGTCATGACGTACTCCCGTTCGCGCGTGCGCCGAGGTCGCGGGCGACCGTGAGGCGCTGGTGCCATCTCGCCGCGGCTGCCCTGCGGTGCTCCGCGCTCCAGTCAGGGGTGAAGATCTCCACGTCGCCGTCGGCCCGGCGTTCGAGATCGCCGGTGGTCCACAGGCCCAGTCCGAGACCGGCCAGGTCCGCCGCGCCGCCGGCCGAGAGCTCGTGATGCCGGGTGCGGGCCACCTCGACATCGCTGAGGCCGGCCTGCAGCCGCATGAGCGCGGTGCTGCGGGTCAGGCCGCCGTCGGCGACGATCCGGCGCAGGCCCGGCATGGCGGTCAGGACGTCGTCGACCTGGTGCGCCACCGACTCCAGGGCCGCCCGCGCGAGCTGCTCCCGCCCGGTGCCGAGATCGAACCCGGCCAGCACCGGCACCGCCCGGGGATCCCACCAAGGCGCTCCCAGACCGCCGAAGGCCGGTACGAGGGTGACGTCGCCCGCGTCGGAACCGGTCGCCAGGTCGACGACCTGGTCCGCGGAGACGCCGAGCAACTCCGCCAGCCAGGTCAGGGTCCGGCCGGTGGAGCGGATGTTCGCTTCCCTGGCGAACGTCGGCCGCTGCCCGGTCGACCAGGCGATCGTGTCGCAGACCGGACCGCCCAGGCCGCCAGGCGACTCCGCGACCGTCATCACCGACGATCCCGTCCCGTAGGTCACCTTGACCACGCCCGGCCGCCAGCCCGCGTGCGCGAACAGCGCGGCGTGCGAATCGCCCAGCACCGCGAGCACGGGTACCCCGGCGGGCAGCGGGTCCAGGCCGCGGACCGTGCCGAAGGGGCCGGTGGAGGCGACGACGCGGCCCAGCGCCGCGCGGGGGACGCCGAAGATGTCCAGCAGTTCGTCGTCCCAGTCACCGGTGGCCAGGTTCAGCAGCTGAGTGCGGGAGGCGTTGCCCACCTCGGTGACGAACTCGCCGGTGAGCGCGTCGAGCAGCCACGCGTCCACGGTGCCCAGGCGCAACTCGCCGCGCCCGCCGCGCTCGCGCGCCGGGTCGTGCCGGTCGAGCAGGGCGCCCATCTTCAGCGCCGAGAACATCGGGTCCAGCGGGAGCCCGGTACGACTCCGGACCAGGTCGCCGTACCCTTCGTCCAGGAGCTGGGCCGCCCGGTCCGCGCCGCGCTGGTCCTGCCAGCCGACCAGCGGCGCGACCGGCCGGCCGGTCGCCGCGTCCCACAGGACCACCGACTCGCGCTGGGTGCTCAGCCCGATCCCGCGTACGGCCCGCGGATCGGCCTGCCGCAGGCAGGCGGCGACGGCGTCGCGGACGCTGCCGAGCAGCTCCTCGGCGTCCTGCTCCGCCAGCCCCGGAGCCGGATGGCTCTGGGACAGCGGCGCACTGGCGCGGGCCACGACCTGGCCGGCGGCGTCGACCAGCAGGGCCTTGGTCGAGCCGGTGCCCTGATCGATGGCGAGGACGAGCGGTTCCATCAGACCCGTCCCAAAGCCTCACGGGCGGCCTTGACGATGCCCTCGGCGTTCAGGCCGAAGTGGTCGAGCAGGAAGGACGTGCTTCCCGTCGGTGCGAACGTCGGGACGCCCAGCATGCGTACGGGGACCGGATGACGCTCCGCGACGACCTTGGCGACGGCGGCGCCCAGACCGCCGGACAGCAGACCCTCCTCCGCGGTGATGATCGCGCCGGTCTGCTCCGCGGCGGCGACGACCTCGGCCACGTCCAGCGGTTCGACGAAGGTCATGTTGACCACCCGCGCGGTGAGGCCCTCCGCGCGCAGGAGTGCGGCCGCGTCGAGGGCCCGCGAGACCATCGTGCCGATCGCGATCACGGTCACGTCGTCGCCTTCGGCCAGGCGCGTCGCCCGGCCGGCCTCGAAGGGCGTGCCCGCCGGTGTCACGGCGGGGACCTTGAAGCGGGGGATCCGGATATAGGAGGGGAGACCGGACGCCGCGGCCCAGCGGACGGCGTCGCGGGTCTGCGACGGGTCGGCCGGGACGACGATGCGCAGCCCGGGGACGGCGCGCATCCAGGACAGGTCCTCGATGGAGTGGTGGGTCGGGCCCAGCTCGCCGTACGCCATGCCCGGACTCTGCCCGCACAGCACCACGTGCCGGTCGCTGTAGGCCACGTCCGCCTTGATCTGCTCCAGGGCGCGCCCGGTGAGGAACGGCGCCGCGGCGGAGACGAAGGGGATGAAACCGGCGTTGGCCAGGCCGGCTGACACGCCGACGAGGTCCTGTTCGGCGATGCCGACGTTGATCAGGCGGTCGGGGAACTCCTCGCGGAATTTGACCAGATTGCTGGATCCGACCGAGTCATTGCAGACCGCCACGATCCGCTCGTCGGCGCGGGCCAGGGCGGCCAGTTCCTCGCCGAAGTCGACGCGGCAGTCGAACGTGGGGGCCTGCTCGGCGAGAGCGGTCATCGGCTCAGCTCCTCGAGCGCGAGCTGGACCTGCTCGTCGGTGGGCACCTTGTGGTGCCACTCGACCCGGTCTTCCATGAATGAGACACCCTTGCCCTTGACGGTGTTGGCGATGACGGCGACGGGCTTGCCCGTCGACGACGGCGCGTACGCCTGCTTGATCGCCCGATGGTCGTGGCCGTCGATGACGCGCACCTCCCAGCCGAAGCTCGCCCACTTCTGGTCGAGCGGCTCCAGCGACTTGGTGTCCTCGGTACGCGCGCCCTGCTGCAGCCGGTTGCGGTCGACCACGGCCGTCAGGTTCGCCAGGCCGTAGTGGGCGGCCGTCATGGCCGCCTCCCAGTTGCTGCCCTCCTGCATCTCGCCGTCGCCGAGGACGACGATGGTGCGCCAGGTCTCACCGCGCAGCTTCGCGCCGAGGGCACAGCCGGTGGCGACCGGGAAGCCGTGCCCGAGCGGGCCCGTGTTGGTCTCCACGCCGGGCACCTTGACCCGATTGGGGTGGCCGTTCAGCGGCGACAGCGGCGCCATGTACTCGGCGAGCCGCTCCTGGGGGAAGAAGCCGCAGGAGGCCAGCGTCGAGTACAGGGCGGCGGCGCAGTGGCCCTTGCTCAGCACGAACCGGTCGCGCAGCGGGTTGGCGGGGTCGTGCGGGTCGAGCCGCAGCGTCCCCCACATGGCGGTGACCAGCAGGTCCGTCACCGACAGGTCGCCACCGACGTGCCCCATCCGGGCCGCCTGGATGGTCGTGAGGATGTCGCGCCGGATGCGGGTGGCGATTTCGGCCAGTTCGGGGGCCGCCTCGTCGGGCGAGGCCACGCGCAGGCGCGCGCTCCGCTCGACGTAGGCGTTGGCGACGGGCGCGTCCAGTTCGAGGGGCCTGGACGCGATCTTCACGGCGGTCATGCGGACTCGCTCTCGGCGAGTGCGCGGTAGAGCGCCCGCTTCGCGATGCGCTGGGCGCCGAGGGCGTCCTGCGCCGACTGGGCGGCGGCGAGCGCGTCACGGTCGAGGTAGCCCAGTGCGTGGTGGAAGGCGCGCATGGTACGGATGCCCGCCCGCGCCGCCTCGACGGAGTCCTCGCGGAACGGGAACTGGTCGAGCTGCCAGACGCCCTGCCAGCCGGCGTCGCGCAGGGCGAAGAAGAACTCGAACGTCTCCAGCAGGTGCACAGAGCCGACGACCATGTCGTCGTCCCAGCCGCGGAAGTTGTCGTTGACGTCGATCGCGAAGAGTTTTCCGCGGCTCATCGCCATCTTGGCGGCCTCGGCCGGCGTCTCGCCGCCGTACAGAGAGTGGCCGAAGTCGAGCAGGACGCCGACGTTGTCCACGCCCATGTCCTCGATCGCGAGCAGGGTGCGCGCGACGGAGGAGAAGACCATCCGGTTGCGCGGCTCGCGCGGCTTGTACTCGATCGCGAACTTCAAGTCGGGGAAGGCCTGCGCGAGCTCGCGGACCGCCCCGACCGACTTGTCCCACAGGTCGGTGTAGTCGGCCTGGAAGGGATAGTCGTAACCGTCCTGCCCTGGCCACAACTTGATGTAGTCGACACCCAGCTCACGCCCGACCTCGGCCGCGGCCGCCACCAGGTCGATGGCGTCCTGGCGTACGGAGGGGTCGGGGTTGGTGAAACCGCCCTTGGCGAACTTGCCGGTGTAGAACTCGGGCGTGACCGCGATCGCGCGCAGGTTCTGCTCGTCGAGCGCCGCCCGCACCTCGGCGGTGCTGATGCCGCCGGGCGGAAACGGCCAGTTCAGGTCGACGACGGACAGGTCGCCCACCGCCCCGGCAAGCTTGATGCAGTCCAAGACCGTCTTCGGCTCGCCGTAGCCGTCGGTCGCATACCGGTCGACATAGGTGGCGAAGTGCCAGATGCCGGCCCCGTAGACCGGCTCATCGTGGGGCTGAATGTTTATGCGATCACGATCAGACATGCAAGCAAGTTACGGGAGGATGAAAAGAGGTGTCAATGGGGTGCCCTTGGTCATGTGTCGGCAACCTTGACGACATCCAGGAGCAGCATGAATACTGCGCATGCTATTCGCCACTCAGCGGTGAATAGGTATTCGCAGAAGGAGTTGCCGTGCCCCCCTCCAGACTCCAAGCCCCCCGGAGCAGGCGACGTATCCGGGCATTGACCTGCGCGATCGCGGCTCTCGGCATGACTGTCGCCACGCTCCCCGCGGCGGCCGAGGCCGACAGCCTCCACCCGGAAGGGACCCTGCCCAGAACGGTCGTCACCACCGACATGGAGCAGGACGACTACGCCTCGCTCATCCGCTATCTCCTCTACACCAACGAGGTCGACACCGAGGGGATCGTCTACAGCAGCGGCAGGTTCCACTGGTCGGGAGATGGCAAGGGCACGACGTTCTTCCTCCCCGGCCGGGAGTACACCACGCCGCAGACGTCATGGCGATGGACCGGGACGCGGACCATCCAGGACCAGGCCCTGCGCGCGTACGCCGAGGTCTACCCCAATCTGCGCAGGCATGACCCCCGCTACCCCACGCCGGGCGAGCTGCAGTCCAAGGTCAAGATCGGCAACATCGAGTTCGAGAACGAGATGGCCAAGGACACCGAGGGCTCCGACCTCATCCGCGACCTGCTGCTGGACCACGATTCCCGGCCCCTGTACCTCCAGGCGTGGGGCGGCACCAACACGATCGCCCGCGCCCTCAAGTCGATCGAGGACCGCTTCGGCAGCACGAGGCAATGGCCGCGCGTCAAGGCCGCGGTCTCGAAGAAGGCGGTGATCCTGGCCAGCGGCTTCCAGGACGACACCTACGCGCAGTACATCGCTCCCGTCTGGCCGGAGATCCGCGTCGAGAACCTGGCGGCCGGCTATGCCACCTGGGGCTACAACTGCGAGCGCGGGCAGGGCAACGTCCGTGGTCTACCGGCTGACCGCGTCTACTTCAGCGGCGCGTGGATCAAGAAGAACATCCAGATCGGGCCGCTGGGCTCGCTCTACCGGTCATGGCTGGACGGCCAGTCGATGCCGGGCGACCAACTCGACATCTTCGGCGACCCCGAGCGTGCGGCCGGCGGCTGGTGCAAGCCGCTGGCGCCGTACGACTTCCTCTCCGAGGGCGACAACGTGGCCTTCAACCCCTTGCTCAAGACCGGCATCGAGGAGCCGGAGAACCCGCTGCTCGGCGGCTGGGGCGGCCGGGCGACGCAGACGACCACCACGCCGAACCTGTGGACCATGGCGGGCACGGAGAAGGACGAAACCGGCGCCGACGTCAAGAACTACACGACGCTGCGATGGGCCGGAGCCGCGCAGAACGACTTCGCGGCCCGGATGCGGTGGACCCTGACCCCCAAGTACCGCGACGGTGACCACCCGCCCACGGTCGACATCGACGGCGACGACACCGTCCGGGCCCGGCCCGGCTCCGTCGTCACGCTGGCCGGCCGCACCACCGATCCTGACCGGGACTCTGTGACGCTCCGCTGGTCGCAGTACAGAGAAGAAGGCAGCTACCCCGGCACCGCCACCATCACCGACCGTGGCCACGGCCGGGCCGCCGTCACCGTCCCGGCGGACGCGACGCCGGGCCAGACCATTTCGATCATCCTCCAGGGCACGGACAACGGCACGTTCCCCCTCACCCGCTACGACCGCGTGTTCATCCGGGTCGTCTGACGATGCGCGACATCACCCGGCGAGCTTGTTCTGCCCGCTGGGTGATGTTGGGTCAGTAGGCGGCGTCGAGTTTCGCTCGTTGTTCCGCCGTCAACTCCAGGTCCGCCGCGGCCAGACTCTCGTCCAGTTGCTCGACCGATGAAGCGCCGATCAACGGGATCATCGGGACCTCGCCGCCGATGAGCCAGGCGAGCACCACCTGGTTGACGGTCGCGCCTGTCTCCTGGGCCACTTCCCGCAACGCCGCGAGACGCTGAGGTGTGCCCGCGTGATCGAAGGCGACGCCAAGCGGCTTGTCGTGACGTACGTAACCGCCGCCCAGCAAGGGCGAGTAGGCGACCAGCGCGAGTTCGGGCTCGGCTCGCAGATAGCTGAGCAGATCACCGCCGACCACGCCGAGGTTGCCGTCCTGAGAGCGCAGCGTCGGAAGATCGGTGCGCTGACGGAGATACGTGTGGTGATATTGCACGACCTCATAGCCGGGCAGCCCCGCCGCGGCCGCCAGGTTCCGGGCCCGCTCGAGTCGCCATGTCCAGTGATTACTGGCCCCGAGCAGACCAACAGCGCCTTCCTCGACCAGGCCGGCGAAACCCTCGACCGTCTCCTCCAGCGGCACCTTGGAACCTTCGAGGTACGCGTGTGCGTACAGGAGATCCAGCTTGTCCACGCCAAGCCGCTCCCGGCTGCGCTCCGAGGATTCCCGGATCACCCGGGCCGACAAGCCCTCAAGGTCATGGCTAAGGGTGGACGAGGGAACGTTCGGCCGCCCGCCGAGCTTGGTGGCGATGACGACCTCATCCGTGATGTCGCGGCTGCGTTTCCAGCGGCCGAGCAGCGCCTCGCTCTCACCCCCCTGAGTGCCGTTGACCCAATAGGCATAGTTGTTGGCCGTGTCGAGGAAGGTGCCGCCGGCCTCGACGAAGCGGTCGAGGATGGCGAACGACGTCGCCTCGTCGATGGCGGTGCCGAACAGCATCGCGCCAAGACTCAGCACACTGACCTGACGACGAGTCTTCGGATCGCTGCCGATCATGCGATACCTCATGGGAATCCCCTCCACATTGAGCGTTGGGCGGGATTGTGCACCCTAGAGTCGACTCGAGGTCAATCCGGAGATGAGGCCGGGTCAGGCGCGCTCGAAGGGGAGCACCTCCGTCAGGTGCTGGATCAAGGCCCCGGGATTCCTGGTCTGCGTCATGATCCGGCCCGGCCCGGTGAACTCGAAGACCAGCCCTTCGCCGGACTTGAGCGACTGGATCGTCTTGCCCTCGACCGCCCGGCGCAGATCGCTCTTGACCGTCTCGTCGTAGGCGACCAGGTGCCCGGAGTCCACCACGACCCGCTGCCCGGCCGCCAGCTCGATCACGTCCATCGCGCCGTAGCAGCCGAGCACGACGACGCCCGCGCCCTGCGCCTTGATGAGGAAGCCGCCCTCGCTGCCGATGAGGTTGGACATGCCACCCCACTTGGTGACGATCTCCACGCCGTCACTGGAGGCGATCCACGATCCCCTGGTCAGCATCAGCGCGTTGTCGCCGCGTACCTCGGCCGCCTGGACATCGCCGGGCAGGTGATGCGCCACGTCCACCCAACCGCCACCTTCTGGAGCGGTGTAGCGGGTGGTGAACAGCGACTCCCCGCCCAGCGCCGAACGCGCCAGCCCACGCAGCAGGCCACCCTCCACCTTGGCCTGGAGCTGAACCCCCGCGCTCGTCGCGTACATCGCGCCCGCCTCGACGCGCAGGGTCTCCCCGCCGTCCAGATGACAGCGCGCGACCGCGAACGAACCAGGGTGACGGATCTCAGTCTTCATGTACGCCCTCCGCTCCGACCAGCTTGTGCGCAGTGACTCTGCCGGGCGGCCATACACGATTCGTTGACGCCGCATAGACGCTCAGGGAAGGCGCTCCTTTTCGGCTGGTCGCGGCATCGGGGCGGGGAGCGTCCGCTCCGGATGGAACAGCCCCAGCAGGCGAAGCGCGGGTACCGTCATCACGGTGGTGATCAGCGCCATCATCACCAGCACCGTGAACGTGCCCGGACCGATCACGCCGATGCTGAGCCCCGTGCTGAGCACGACGATCTCGGTGACGCCGCGCGCGTTCATGAGGACGCCGAGGCCGAGCGCGAGCCGTCCCGGCATGCCGCCGGCCCAGGCGGTCACGGCGGCGGTGCCGAGTTTGCCGAGGACCGCGGCCACGAGCAGCACCGCCCCGCCCAGCAGCACCGTCGGATCGTCGAAGGCCATGCGTACGTCGGCCTGCAGCCCGATCGAGGCGAAGAACACCGGCAGCAGCAGCGCGCGGTTGAGTGAGGCGAGACGGTCGGGGACCGTGCCCAGGACGCGGGCGTTACGGGGGATCACGACGCCGGCCAGGAGCGCGCCGAAGATCGCGTGCGCGCCGATGACGTCCGTCGCCGCCGCCAGGGAGAAGATCAGGCCCAGGACGAGCACGAGACTGGCGGGTGCGGGCAGCCTGGTCGCCGCGTACCTGTCGGCCAGGGTCTTGAGCGCGGGGCGGAGCACGAGGAGCGCGACGAGGACCAGGACGGCGGAGAGCAGCATCGTGGTCAGCGCGCCGGCGGGGGAGCGGGCGTGCGCGAGCGCGATCACCGCGGCGAGCGCACACCACGCGAGTACGTCGGCGATGCCGGCGCACAGGATGGCCAGCGAGCCCAGCCGGGTGCCGGTCAGGCCGACTTCCTGGAGGATCCTGGCCAGCACGGGTAACGCGGTGACGCTCAGCGCGGTCCCGATGAACAGGACGAACTCCGTCTTGCCCGCCGCCGGGCCGGCGAGCGCGGAGGCGAACGGGATCGCCGCGACCGTGCCCAGAGCGAAGGGGACGGCCACCATCGCCAGGGCGGCGACGCCCACGACGGTGCGTTGCCCGCCCAGGGCGGTGTGGTCGAACTCCGTTCCCACGGTGAAGATGAAGATCGCCAGCCCGGCCTGGGCGAGCAGGTTCAAGTGCTGCGTGGCGGCGGCGGGCATGATCAGCTCGGTCGCCGCCGGTGCCAGCGCGCCCAGCGCGGACGGCCCCAGGAGCAGCCCGGCCACTATCTGTCCCACCACCGAGGGCTGGCCGATCCGGCGGGCCACGACGCCGCCGAGCGAGGCCAGTCCGCCGATGACCGCCACGGCGAGGAACAACCTCAGGATCGACTGGATGGGCGTCGACTCCGCGGCCGGCTGCACCACCACCGCGCGCTGCACCGGGTGTACGCCCCAGCCGAAGACCATCAGGAGCGACACGGCGGCCACGGCGGTCAGCGTGAGCGCGATCACCAGACCCCAGGCCGGGGCGGGCAGGAGGCGTTGTTCGGTGTCTTCGAGCGGGTTCTGTCCACGCATGCTTACGCCTCCTCCGGCGGTCCGCGATGGCTACATGGGCGCTTTGAAGGGCTCAGCCGATGACCGGGCCGCTCGCCCGCCGACCAGCAGCAGCGCGCCGACGGCGGCGATCATCCCGACGGCGATGACCGGTACGAGGGCCTGGAAGCCCGGCCCGGCGACCACCAGGCCGAACATCGGCGGACCGAGCAACGACCCGAGGCTGCCCGCCTGAGCGACGACGCCGTTGCCGACATCGGCGTGGTCGAGGCGGTCCAGCACCATCGGGAGCGCGGCGAAGACGAGGGCTCCCAGGAACCCGTTCTCCATCGAGATGATCGCCGCGCCGACCTGCGCCGCCGTCAGCGAAGCCGCGCCGCCGTACATGAGCCAGGCCGCCGGGACGGTGAGGAGGCCGACCAGCGCGAGCACGCGGACCGGCGTGCCACGGCGAAGCAGCACTCCCACGGCCAAGCCGCCGAGCGCGCTGAGCAGGGAGATCACCGAGGTCACCGCGCCGGCGGCGGTGGCCGTGCGGCCGTACTCCTCGATGAGGAGCGTGGGCAGCAGGACGATCACCGGAATGGTCACCAGCGCGCCCAGGCAGAAGGCGAGGGCTAGTGCCGCCGGCCACTTCAGGGCCCCGATCCTGGGAACGGGTCCGGCGGCCGCCTGCCGGCCGGACCCGCGCGGCAGCCGTACCCAGACCACCAGGGCCATCGCCAGCGTCAGCGCCGCGATCAGCCCGATCCAGCCCCGCCAGCCCAGAGCGGAGCCCAGCGCGCCGCCCCCGAGGGTGCTCAGCCCGATGCCGACGGCGACGAACGTGGCCCAGATCGACAGGGCGGTGCCGCGGTCCCGTTCGCGGGCCAGGCGGAGGATCAGCGCCGGGCAGGCGATGGTGACCAGGACGTATCCGGTGCCCTCGACGCCTCTGGCGGCCAGCAGCCAGCCGAAGTCGCCCGCCAACACGCTCGCCGCGCTCGCCGCCGCGATCAGGACCAGCCCGGTGATCAGCGACCGCTCCGTGCCGAAGCGGCGGACCAGGTATCCGGCGGGCAGGCCGACGACGGCGCCCACGCCGACGACCGCCGAGATCACCCAGCCCAGTTCCGACAGCGACAGCCCGAGCTCACCGGCCACCGCCGGCCCGACGGAGGCGAACTTGCCGAGGCTCATCGCCGCGGCGACCCCGCCGAGGTAGACGAGGGCGATCAGCACCCATGGGGAGCGCTGCGGCGACTTCTCCCTCGGTTCCGTGGTGTCCGGCGTTGGCTGACGGTCCATGTATCTCCTTCGATCTAATCTGGTTCATCCGTCGCTGTGGTCAGGCGTGCCTGGATGGCCACCAGTCCGGCTCCGGCGAAGGAGAAGCGCACGTCGGCGGACCGGCGATGGCGGGACACGCGATGACCGTCCTGGACATGGATCCACAGCCAGGCCGCGTCCAGGTCCAAGGCGACGGGGCCGGTGCCGGTGGATGGGCGGGGAGGTACGGCGTACCGGCTCAGTGGCGCCAGCAGTTCGGTCGGCAGTCCGATGAGGTCGACGTCGAGCACGTGGGAACGGCCATCCATGTCAACGGCGAGCAGGACGCCGCAGGTGAGCGCCACGACGGAATCGGCGCAGGCGGGGGCGGCCAGACGCAGTTCGAGCAGGCCGGAGGACGCGCGCCAGCCGGCTCCGTCCGCGGGGACGAGCCGGTCGTTCGTGGTACGGATCAGCATCGCGACACGTTCGAGGCGAGGAGGCCGATTCCCGATTCGGTGACGTCGACGGCTCCGGCCGACAGCAGGACGTCGATCGTCTCAGGGACGTCCCCGCGCAGCAGCACTCCCTGGAGCACGACCAGGTTCTCGTCCGCCAGGTCCGACCCGGCGCGCCACGATCGGCCGGGCATCGCGGTGACCACCTGGGGCAGGCTTTCGGCCAGCGTCCGGACCGTCAGCAGCACGTGGGACGGGCCGACCCAGGCGCCACGTAGCAGCAGCGCGATGTTCTGGATCACGCCGCGTTTGCCCTTCTCGGCGTACGCGGCCGGGTTGGCGATCAGTTGCGCGCCGCAGGTCCGGATGGTCTCGATGATCCGCAGGTTGTTCTGGCGGAGCGAATGGCCCGTCTCCACGACGTCCATCATCACATCGGCCAGCTCCGGGATCTTGGCTTCTGTCGCGCCGTAGGACACGACCACCTCGGCCCGCCGTCCGGCGGCCTGGAAGAAGCGGCGGCCGATGTTCGGGTATTCGGTGGCCACGCGGACGCCGTCGGGCAGGTCGCTCACGCTGGTGGCGGGGTGGTCGGCCGGGGCCGCGAGCACCAGCCGCCATGGCCGCTCGGTGTTCCTGGAGTAGTCGAAGGACTCCGCCACCTCGACCTTGGCCCCGGTCTCCTCGATCCAGTCGGCGCCGGTCAGCCCGAGGTCGAACGTCCCGCTCTCGACCGCCAAGGGGATCTCGCGCGGCTTGTAGAACGCGACGTGCGTTACGCCGGTGTAGTCGATCACGCCACGGTACGACCGTTCGGAGGGTCGCCGGATGGGCAGCCCCGCGGCCGCGAACAGTTGCAGGGCCCGCCGCTCCAGCGACCCCTTCGGCAGTACGAGGGAGAGCATGATTCCTCCTCGGGAACTACACGTGCAGAAGACGGTCGATGCCGGTGATGGGCGGTTCGGCGAGGTCGGCCGGACGTACTTCTATTTCGCCCACCACGAGGTCCGTCGGCCAGGAGTCGACGATGGTGCCCACGCAGCGGGCGACCGACCGCGTGCTCATCTTGTGCGCGCCGTCATCGCCGTCCAGGTTGGCGATGGCTCCCGGAGAGACGAGGCAGGCCCGGACCCCGTTGCGGCGTTCCTCCAGCAGCAGCGTCTCCACCAGCGCCTTCAGCCCGGCCTTGGTGGCGCTGTAGGCGGCGCCGCCCTCGAAGTAGCGGGTGCCGGCGTGGCTGCCCATCGCGACGAAGACGCCACGGCCGGCCCGCAACGCGGGCAGGACGGCCTTGACCAGGTGGAAGCTGGCGCTGAGGTTGATCGAGACCAGCCGCTCCCAGTCCGCCTCGCTCAACTCGGCTATCGGGTCGAGAACCCGCTCGACCGCGTTGGACACGCAGACGTCGATCCGGCCCGCCGCGTCGAGTATCTGGCCGACCCCGCTCCTGATCTGCGCGGGGTCGGCCAGGTCGCACCGGAGCTCCCCGAGCCAGTCCTCCCTCGCCAAGGACCGGTTCAGGGAGAACAGGCGGTAGCCGCGGTCGCGCAGTTCCTCGGCGATGGCCTTTCCGCTGCCGCGATTGGTGCCGGTGACCAGCGCGACCCGGGCGTCACTTGATGACATCGAGGACGCGACTCCACTGGTTGACGATCTCGTCTCCTTCGACGCCATCGCGGAACAGGTCCTTGTCCAGGGGGGATCCGTCCTCGTGCCGCAGCCGGATGCAGTCCTGGGAGATCTCGGAGATGACGGTCAGCTGGCCGTTTTCGGCCTGCCCGAAGATGAGGCAGAAGTCCCACACGTCCAGCGGGCGCAGCCACGATCGCAGCACCTCGTTGACGGCGAGCGCGCGTTCGCGCATCTCCTCGACCGGCAGCCCGAGGACCCGCAGGTAGTCCTCGCCGATCGGCTGGTCCTCGGGGTCGATCCGGTAGTCGAACTTCACGACCGGGCGGGGCAGCGGCGCGCCGTCCTCGAACAGGCCGGGGTACTTCCGGGTGGTCGACCCGGTCGCCCTGTTCTTCACGATCACTTCGAAGGGCGGCGCGGGGCAGTAGTCGGCGAGGTAGGAGTCTTCGCCGACCCGTTCCCTGAACGCGCACCGCACCCCCGCGGCCTCGATCATGGCCGCGGCCCTTTCGTAGAAAGCGAGCCGCAGCGGTCCTGTGCGCTCGACGATTTCATCACGCTGGTAGGTGAAGCTGCGCAGGCTGGGGATTATCTGCACAAGGCACCGCCCGCCGGGCAGTAACCACAGACGCTTACTGCGCCCGATGATATCCGGGCTTCCCCGGGTCGCTTCGTGGTCCACGTCGCCTCCACAACACCGCCGACAATGGCCCACACAACTTGATATGCGGCGACCGGTTTGTCAACCCTGGAAAAAGGTTCACTTGACGGCGCTCTCGAAACCTTGCTATGTCGCCGCCGAGTCGCCTGGCCCGCGCGTGATCGGCTCCGCGTGATCTCTTTTCTTTTCATCGTGCGGGGAATCCGGAATATCGGCTGACCCTGGAAAAAGGAGTACTTGACGGAGTCCGGCCGGGCGAAGGTATTGTCGCTGGAATTGCATTTCGATCTTATTAAGCGCGGCCCGGAAGGAGAGGATCATTGTTGCAATATGAGCGTATCGCTCACTCGAAGATCACCAAAAAGTTCAGGGCAGAAGGACAACAGCTCCTGTTCTCGCAAGGCAAGAGAGGCGTGGTTTCGGACGCGAACGGCGTGCCGTACATCGACTTCGTCATGGGTTATGGGCCAGTGATAATCGGCCACTCGGACGACCTCTTCAACGAAATTCTCGGTGGCTATCTGACCAACGGCATCATGATGCCGGGGTTCACCACCTTCCACCAGGAATATCTGGAACGACTGCTGGGCGAGCGGCCCGGAGACAGGGGCGCGTTCTTCAAGACCGCCTCGGAGGCCGTCACCGCGGCTTTCCGGCTGGCCGCTATGCGGACCGGCCGGCTCGGAATCGTCCGCAGCGGCTACGTCGGCTGGCACGACTCCCAGATCGCCAACTCCCTGAAGTGGCACGAGCCGCTGCACTCGCCCCTGCGCGAGAAGCTCCGGTACACCGACGGGATGCGCGGGATCGGCGAGTCCGAGCCCGTACTGAACTGGGTCGATCTGCGCCTGGAGTCTCTGTCGGAGCTGCTGGAGCGGCACAGGGGCCGGTTGGGCTGCTTCGTCTTCGACGCCTACCTGGCCTCGTTCACCACGCCCGACGTGCTGCGGCAGGCCGTCGCGATGTGCCGCGAGGCCGGTCTGCTCACCGTCTTCGACGAGACCAAGACCGGCGGCCGGATCTCGGCGCTGGGCTACGACCATGACAACGGCATCGGCTCGGACCTGATCGTGATCGGCAAGGCGCTGGCCAACGGGGCGCCGCTGAGCATCCTGGTGGGTGGCGCGGACCTGCTCGCCCACGCGGAGCGGGCCCGGCTCAGCGGCACCTTCTCCAAGGAGATGATCGCTGTTTACGCCGCACTGGCGACCAGGGACATTCTGGAGAAGCCCACCCAGGACGCGCCGGACGGCTGGGCCGAGGTCGGCCGGATCGGCACCGAGGTGGCGGCGGTTCTCTCCGCGGCCGCCAAGGAGGCGGGGGTGGCGGACCTGCTCGGCGCCCGCCCGGTGCTCGGTGGCGGGATGTTCGAGCTGGTCTATCACGACGAAGCGCTCCTCGGCGACAAGGAGCGGCGTGAGGCGCTGCTCGGCGCTCTCACCGGCGCCGGCATCCTCCTGCTCGAAGGACATCCGTCCTTCGTGAGCCTGGCCCATCGTGACCTCGACTGGAGCGACTTCCACGATCGGGCGCGCCGCGCCTTCGAAGTCTGGAACACGACAACGGGAGCCGACCGTGGCTGATCTCCTGCGTCTCGCACTCGTCGGCTGCGGCCGCCAGATGCAGCAGAACCTCTTCCCCTTCCTGCAGCGCATCCGCGGCTACCAGGTCGTGGCCTGCGTCGACCCTGACCTGTCGCTGGCCGCCGAGGTGCAAGCCCTGGCCCGCGGCGCGGTCTGTGCCGACTCCATCGAAGCGATCGACCTCAAGAGCGTGGACGCGGCGATCCTCGCCGTGCCCCCGGAGCCCTCCTACCGGCTCACCCGGCAGCTGGCCGAACGCGGCGTCGACTGCTTCGTCGAGAAGCCGGCCGGGCCGTCC
This sequence comes from Nonomuraea sp. CA-143628, assembly GCF_050942315.1. Lineage (NCBI taxonomy): Bacteria > Bacillati > Actinomycetota > Actinomycetes > Streptosporangiales > Streptosporangiaceae > Nonomuraea > Nonomuraea sp. CA-143628. Next base: position 11,444,203 of record NZ_CP192072.1, on the reverse strand, counting down.
ACCGACGCGCTCCAGGATCTGGAGCGCGTGGTGTGCCGCAGCGACCGGCACGTCCAGGTGGGCTTCAACTTCCGCTACGCCGAAACCCTCCAGCGGCTGCACGAGTTGAGCACCGACATCCGGTCCAGTCCGTGCTCGGTGACCATCGATTTCTACAGCCGCCACCCGTCCGCTCCGCAGTGGGGGGTGGACACGACCCTGGAGGCGTGGATCCGGCACAACGGGGTGCACGCCCTCGACCTGGCTCGCTGGTTCGTGCCCTCGCCTGTCGTCCAGGTGGACGCGCACGCCATCCCCGGCGCGCCCGACCGCTTCCAGGTGAACCTCTTCCTGCGGCACGACGACGGCTCACTCTCGACTCTGCGCATGGGCAACCATGTCAAACGTTTCCTGGTGGGGGTCGAGGTGCAGGGCATGGACGGCAGCCGCTACAGCGCCCCTTCCCTGGAGCGGGTGACGCTCGAACTGGCCGACGGCCTGCCGTACGGCCAGGAACTGCACAGCACGCGCAACCTGGACCACGGCTGGGCGCGCAGCGGGTTCGGACCAGAGCTCCAGGCCTTCGTCGACGCCTGCCGCGGGAGGCGGGACGGGCACCAGCAGAACGGGCACGCCAAGGACGCACCGTCGATCACCGATGCCCTGGCGGCGTCCGCGCTCTGCGACCGGGCGATGGAGGAGCTGAACGCGGCGGGGGAGAGCGGCTCCGGCCTGCTGAAGCATCCGGTCCAGGCGTGGGCGTAGGCGGAAGTCGCGGTGAGCGGAGTGAGACATGGCTGAGGAGACGCGGCCGGCCGGTGATGCCCCACCGGTCGCGTCCCGGAGCATAGGGGGATGGGTCGCCGGTCATCTCCGGCGGCACAGGATGCTCCTGCTGCTGTTCGCCATCACGGCGGTGGCGGCCAACCTCTGTTCGACGCTCATTCCCGTACAGGTCGGCGCGGCGTTCGCCGAGGCCACCGGCGCCCGCCCCGACCTCGCCGCGGTCGGGGCGGCGGCGATCACGGCCGGCCTGCTGGCGGCCGGCCGGTTCGCCGCCGACCTGATGTCCAACGGCTCGATGGAGATCATCGCCCAGCGGGTCAAACGGGATGTACGGGACGAGCTGTACCGCAGCCTGCTGGCCAAACGCATGTCCTTTCACGACCAGCAGCGCATCGGCGACATCCTGGCGCGGGCCATCAACGACGCCAGGCTCGTCGACTACATGCTCAGCCCCGGGGTCGCCACCGCCGCCAACGGCGTCCTGGCGCTGCTGGTCCCGATCCTGTTCATCGCCACCTTGAACGCCCAGCTGCTGCTGGCTCCCGGCGTGCTGGTCCTGGTGTTCGCGTACGCGCTGTACTACCACCTGCGGCGGCTGAACCCGCTGGTCATCCGCACCCGCGAGACCTTCGCCGACCTCAACGAACGCTTCTCCGCCACCCTCGCCGGCATCGCCACCGTCAAGGCGTCCACGCAGGAGGAGCTCGAACGGCAGGCGTTCAGGGACACCGCCGCCGCCTACCGGGACGCGTTCGTCAGGCGGGGCAGAGCGCAGGCCGTCTACCTGCCCGCGCTGAGCTTCGCGCTCGCGATGGCGATCGGCGCCCTCCACTCCCTCTACCTCTACTCCCAGGGCGAGCTGGGCCTGGCCCAGGTGGTGACCTATCTCGGCTGGCTGGTGCTGTTCGCGCAGCCGGTCACCATGTCCGAGCAGGCCGTTCCGGTCATCCAGGAGGGCTTCGTCGCCGCCGGCCGGATGCGGCAGATCATCGAGGGCGACCCCGCCGAGCGTGAGGACACCCGGGGCACGGTGACGGAGATCCACGGCTCGATCACTTTCGACCGCGTGTCCTTCCGTCACGAAGGCAAGGACATCCTGCGCGACGTCTCCTTCCACCTGCCCGCCGGCCGCACCCTCGCCGTCGTCGGACCCACCGGCAGCGGCAAGAGCATGCTCGTCAAGCTGGTCAACCGGATGTACGACGCCACCGAGGGACAGGTGCTGATCGACGGCCGGGACGTGCGCGAGTGGGAACCGGGCGCGCTGCGCCGCCAGATCGGCCACGTGGACCAGGAGATCTTCCTGTTCGCCAAGAGCGTGCTGGACAACATCGCCTTCGGCTCGCCGGACGAGGCCGAGTACGAGAACGTGCTGCGCGTCGCCAAGCAGGCGTGCGCGGACGAGTTCGTCCAGGCGATGGAGCACGGCTACGCCACCATCCTCAACGAGGGCGGGACGACGCTGTCGGGCGGGCAGCGGCAGCGGCTGGCCATCGCCAGGGCGCTGCTGACCGAGCCGCGCGTCCTCACCCTGGACGACGCGACCAGCGCGGTCGACGCCCGGACCGAGACGGCCATCACCGAGGCGATCGAGCGCGCGGCGGCCGGCCGTACCACCGTGCTGGTCTCGCACCGCCCCGGCCAGATCCGGCGCGCCGACGTCATCCTGCTGCTGGACGGCGGGCGGGTCGTCGACCAGGGGCCGCATGACGAACTGATCGCGCGCTGTGCGCTGTACCGGGAGATCTACACGTGAGCGAGCTTTTCGCGGGCCTGCACGCCGACGAGTACGACCGCGTCTACGGCAACCGCCGGCTGCTGGCCCGAATCCTCCGCTACCTGCGGGCCCAGCACGGCGCCATGCTCGGCTCGGCCGTGCTCGTCGTGGGGTCGGTCCTGCTGACCGCCTCGGTGCCGATCGTCATCTCCCGCATGATCGACCAGATCGGCGGGGGAGCCGGGCTGGGCCTTCAGCTGTGCGTGTTCGTGGTCGCCGCCGCGGCGCTGGCCTGGGCGATGAACTGGGCCCGCCAGGCCATCACCGCCCGGCTGGTGGGGAGGATGGTCTACCGCCTGCAGTGCGAGGCCGCCGACGCCGCGCTCGCCAAGGACGTCGCGTTCTACGACGAGAACTCGGTCGGGAAGGTGCTGAGCCGCGTCACCGGCGACACCGAGGGCTTCGGCTCGGTGATGACCCTCGCCCTGAACCTGCTCAGTCAGCTGCTCCTGGTGCTGCTGCTCGGCGGCGCGGTGTTCTGGATCGACGTCGACCTCGGCCTGATCATCCTGGCGGCGCTGCCGATCCTGCTCGCCGCGGCCCTGGCCTTCCGCGGCGTGGCCAGGACGGCGGCGGCGGCCACGCGCCGGGTGATGGCCAGGGTCAACGCCAACGTGCACGAGACGATGATGGGCATTTCGGTCGCCAAGAGCTTCGGCCGGGAACAGACGGTCTATCGCGACTTCGACGCGGTCAACCGGCTGTCGTACCAGGTGTATGTCAGGCAGGGCCTCATCTACGCGGTCATCCTCCCGGTCCTGACGCTGCTGGCCGGTCTGGCCACGGCCGTGGTGCTCTACCAGGGCGGCCGGTTCGCGGTGCTCGGCGGGCTCTCGCCGGGGGAGTGGTACTTCGCCCTTCAGGCGCTCGGCATGCTGTGGCAGCCGGTCACGCAGGCGGCGGCCTTCTGGAGCCTCTTCCAGCAGGGGCTCGCGGCCGCCGAGCGGGTCTTCGCGCTGATCGACAGCGAGCACGCCGTCGTCCAGCGCGGGAACGAGCCGGTGACCGGCCTGACCGGTGAGATCGAGGCGCGCGGCCTGCGCTTCGGTTACGGGCCGGGCAGCACGGTGTTCGAGGATTTCGAGGTACGGCTCGCCGCCCGGGAGACGGTCGCCGTGGTCGGGCACACCGGCGGCGGCAAGTCCACGCTGGCCAAGCTGATCGCCAGGGCGTATGAGTTCCAGGACGGCGAGTTGCTGGTCGACGGCCGTGACATCCGCTCGCTCGACCTGCGGGCGTATCGGCGACGGGTGGGTGTCGTCCCGCAGCACCCGTTCGTCTTCGCGGGCACGCTCGCGGAGAACATCGCGTACGGCCGGCCGGGGGCGAGCCGCGCGGACACCGAACGCGCCATCGAACGCATGGGGCACCATGTCTGGTCGCGGAGCATGCCGATGTCCCTGGACGACCACGTGAGCGCCGGCGGCCGGGGGGTGTCGGTCGGGCAGCGGCAGCTCATCGCGCTGGCCCGGATGTTCCTCCGCGAACCGGACATCCTCCTCCTGGACGAGCCGACGTCCAGCGTCGACCCGCTGACCGAGCGGGGCATCCAGGACGCGTTGTCCCGGCTGTTCACCGGCCGGACGGTGCTGGTGATCGCCCACCGGCTCTCGACCATCCGGCGGGCCGATCGCGTGCTGGTCCTCGACCGGGGCGAGGTCGCCGAGGAGGGCCGCTTCGACGACCTGCTGCGGCGCGACGGCCCGTTCGCCGCCCTGTACGCGACCTACTACGCACATCAGGAGGCGGTATGAGCGGCTGTGCTCCGCATCCGGCGGAGTTCGAGCGAGTCCAGCGGGAGGCGGCCGCGGAAGGCGTGCGGTGCGTGGTGGGCGCCGTTCTCGTCAACTCGGCCGGTGCGGTGTTCATGCAGCGGCGCGCGCCCCACGTGCGGCTCTTTCCCGGCTGCTGGGACATCGTCGGAGGGCATGTCGAAGAGGGGGAGACGCTGTGCGGGGCACTCGCGAGGGAGATCGAGGAGGAGACGAGGTGGCGCCTGGTCGAGGTGGACAGCGTGGTGGACGTCTTCGACTGGAGCGACGGCGACGGTGCGCGCAGACGCGAGATCGACGTGCTCGCCACCGTCGCGGGCGACCTGACCCGGCCCCGGATCGAGAAGGACAAGTTCGTCGAGGCCCGCTGGATGGACCGGGCCACATTGCGGCGCATGGCGTCGGCCGCCACCGACACCGGCATGATCGACCTCGCCCTGCGAGCTCTCATGAAACAGGCTTAGGAGGACCGCATGATCTCGCTCGCGCTGCCCAAGGGGTCGTATCTTGAGCGGCCGATCCTGAGCCTTTTCACCGCCGCCGGTCTCGATGTGCGCAGAACCTCGGACCGTAGTTATCGGGCGAGTATCGAGTACGGCGATCGCCTGAAAGTGGCCTTCTACAAACCGCGCGAAATACCGCTGGTCGTCGAGAGCGGCGCCTTCGACCTCGGCCTGACCGGCACCGACTGGATCGAGGAGACCGGCGCGAAGGTCGAGTTCGTGGAGGCGTTCACGCACGTCGTGGGGGCGGATCCGCCCTGGCGGATGGTGCTCGCCGTGCCGGGCGATCATCCGGCGGAGAGCGCCGACGCCCTGCCGCCCGGAATCCGGGTCGTCACCGAGTATCCGAAAATCGCCCGGCAGTTCTTCGAGAGCCGGTCATTGCCGGCCGAGGTGATTCATTCGTTCGGCGCAGGAGAGGCCAAGATTCCCGAACTCGCCGATGCCGTCATCGACGTCGACGGACCTGATTCGGCAATGGCGCATCACCATATGCGGATTATTTGCACATTACGCGCGTGCGTTCCCCACCTCATCGCGAGTCCGGCCGCCTGGCGTGACGCGGACCGGCGGACCAGGATCCAGAAGGTCGCCCGGCTCCTGGGTTCGGTCGGTGCGGGCGCGGCATGTGCGCTGCTCACGGTGCGCACCTCCGCGCACGACCTGCCGCGCGTGGCCAGATCCATGCCGGAGCCGTCCTGGCGGGCCGGCACCGGCCTCGCGGACGGCGACCTGGTGGTCCTCCAGGGGCTGGCGCCACGGCGGAACCTGGCCGAGACCATCGACGGCGTCCTGACGGCGGGCGCCCTCGACGTCATCGAATCGCAGGTCGCGAAATGGGTGACGCCGCACCTGACCGAGCAGCCACTGTGAAGCGCCGGATGATTGTGTGCGACCTCGACGGGACCCTCCTGGACTCCCGCGGCCTGGTGTCGGAACGTACGCGGGCGGCCGTGCGCCGCGTACAGGACGCGGGACACGTGTTCGTCATCGCGACGGCCCGGCCGGTCCGTGACACCCGGCACGTGGCCGCGGCGGTCGGCGGCGCGCCCATCGCGGTCTGCGGCAACGGCTCCATCACCTTCGACTTCGCCCGGGAGGAGGTGGTCGACTACTGCCCCCTGGCCGAGACGCGCCTGGTGACGGCGCTGTCGGTGTTGCGCGACCGGTTTCCCGGTGTGCGTCTGGGCGCGGAGTGCCGGATGGAGCTGCTGCTGGAGGACGCCTTCGAACTGCCCGCCCCGCTGGCGCGGAGCGCGCGGCGGGTGCCGCGCCTGGAGGAGGCGCTGGTCCGGCACGAGGTCGGCAAGCTCATGGTGCAGTTGGAGGGGACCGCGCGCGAGTACTACGAGGGCGTGCGCGCGCTGCTTTCCGGGTGTGAAGTCACCATTTCGGCGGACGTGTTCTGCGAGGTGATGCGCGCCGGTGTCACCAAGGCGGCCGCCCTGGAGTCGATGGCGGGGCGGCTCGGATTCGGCAGCGCGGACGTCATCGCGTTCGGCGACATGCCGAACGATCTGCCCATGCTGACCTGGGCGGGAACGGCGGTGGCCGTCGCCAACGCCCATGCTTCGGTGCTCGCGTCGGCCGACGAGACGACCGCGTCCAACGACGACGACGGGGTCGCCAAGTGGCTGGCGCGACTCATCTGAGAACCCTTGACACTTGTCTGATGAGTATTCACGATAGGCGCTGAGCCGGGATTCCCTCGGAGGTGCGCATGTCCCGATTAGTCACCCTCTGCCTCGTGCTGTGTTCGCTGGCGGCCTGCACCGCAGTGAACTCCGCCCCCGGCAGAAACGGCGCGGCCGTCGCGGTCGGCGTGGCCTACAGCCGCGGTGGACGCGGCGACAAGTCCTTCAACGACTCGGTCGGGTCCGCCGTGGACCAGGCCAAGGCGCAGCTGGGCGTGTCGGTGAAGGAACTCAGCCCCAACTCGGCCGGGTCGGACCTGGAAGAGGTCCTGCGGCTGCTGGCCGAGACGGGCCACAACCCCGTACTGGCCGTCGGCTTCTTCTACGCCCAGCCACTGACGAAGATCGCGCCCGCCTTCCCCCACACGCAGTTCGTCATCATCGACGACGCGACCGTGAAGCTGCCGAACGTCACCAACGTGGTCTTCCGCGAAGAGCAGGCCAGCTATCTGGTCGGCGTGGCCGCGGCGCTCAAGTCGCGCACCGGGCGGATCGGCTTCATCGGGGGCGTGCAGACGCCGCCTCAGCAGAAGTTCCTGGCCGGGTACGCGGCCGGCGCCCGAGCGACCAACCCCAAGATCCAGCTCTCCAGCGTGTTCATGAGCCAGCCGCCCGACTTCAGCGGATTCTCCGCGCCGGACAAGGCCCAGGAAGCGGCTCGCGGCATGTACGACGGCGGCGCCGACGTCGTCTACCACGCCGCCGGCGCCTCCGGGATCGGGGTGTTCCAGGCGGCCAAGGCGGCGGGCAAGTGGGCGATCGGGGTCGACGTCGACCAGCGCAAGACGGTCGATCAGGGGCTCTCCCAGGTGATCCTCACCAGCGCCACCAAGAAGCTCGACGTCGCGGTCCTGCGCATCATCCAGGACGCGGTGCACGGCAAGGCGATCTCCGGGCTGCGCGAGTTCGGGCTCAAGGAGGACGGGGTGGGTTACGCCACGAGCGGTGGCGGCCTCACCGACGTCGAGCCGCGTCTTGAGGAGATCCGCAAAAAGATCATCTCTGGCGGGATCACCGTCCCGGTCGTCCCCTGACCGATCGACCCAGGAGGAGAGGAGGCCCGATGTCCCCCAGCGCAGCTTCGCTCACCAGGCGGATGTTGAGCGCGCTCACTGCTCCTGCGTTCGCGCTGCTGATCGCGCTCACGGTCACCACGGCGCTCCTCGCCGCGGTGGGCGCCTCGCCGGGACGGGCGTACCTGACGATGCTGGAGTTCGGGCTGCGGCCGGACTCGCTCGTCTCCGCGGTCAACAGGTCGGCGATCTACTTCTTCGCCGGCCTCGCCGTGGCCGTGGCCTTCCGCATGAAGCTGTTCAACATCGGGGTCGAAGGCCAGTACCGCGTCGCCGCGCTGTTCGCCGCGGTCGTCGGCGCGTCCGTGAATCTGCCCGCTCCGCTGCACCTGGCCCTGGTCGGCCTGGTCGCCGTGCTCGCCGGCGCCCTCTGGGCCGGGATCGCCGCGGTGCTCAAGGTGTGGCGCGGGGTCTCGGAAGTGCTGTCCACGCTCCTGCTGAACTACGTCGCCACCGCCGTCATCGCCTATCTGCTGGCCGACTTCTTCGCGGTCGGCAGCGCCTCCGGATCGACGCCGGAGCTCCCGCCGTCGGCTCGGCTGCCCGAACTCGACGGGCTGGTGTCGCTGTTCGGGCTCTCGCTGCCCGCGGGCACCCACCTCGGAGGGGCCGCGCTGGGCGCGGTCGTGCTGGGGGTGGCGGTGCATCTGCTGCTCACCCGCACCCGGTACGGCTACGAGCTGAAGGCCAGCGGGCTGAACCCGGCGGCGGCCCACGTCCACGGCATCGAGCCACGCCGCATGGTCCTCGTCACGATGCTCGTCTCGGGCGGGCTGGCCGGCCTGGCCGGGCTGCCGGACCTGCTGGGCAACACCTACAGCTACGGCGTGGACTTCCCCTCCGGGGCGGGATTCACCGGGATCGCCGTGGCCATGCTCGGCCGCAACACCCCGGTCGGCATCGCGCTGTCCGCGCTGCTCTTCGGCTTCCTGGAGCGCTCGGCGCTGATCCTCGACATCCAGGGCCTGCCGAAGGAGATCGTCACGATCATGCAGGGCGTCATCGTGATCAGCGTCGTGGGCGCCCATGAGGTGGTGCGCCGCATGGACCTCAGGCGCGCCGCCCGGCTCATGCGCGAGGAGAGCGTCCCGGTCGTCACGCCCGAGCCGGTGAGGCCCGCGACATGACCATGAAGAATCCGCGCGGCCGGCTGCTCGCCGTACTCATCCTCCTGCTCGCGATGTCGGCCGTCAGAACCTTCACCGGAGCCGAGGCCCTCACCGGCTCCGGCGCGATGGGCGCCGCGCTTCGGCTGGCGGTCCCCATCGGGCTGGCCGCCCTCAGCGGCCTGTGGAGCGAACGCGCGGGCGTCGTCAACCTCGGCATCGAAGGCATGATGATCATCGGGACCGTGTGCGGGGCCTGGGCCGGCCACTTCTACGGTGTCTGGGCCGGGGTGCTCGCCGGTGCGCTCGGCGGCGTCATCGCCGGCCTGCTCCATGCGGTCGTCACCGTGACGTTCGGCGTGGACCAGGTGGTCTGCGGCATCGCCGTCAACATCCTGGCGGTGGGCGTCGCCCGTTTCCTGTCCGTCATCGCCTTCAGCGGCCTGCCGGGGGCGGGAGCCACCCAGTCGCCTCCCGTCACGGGTGCCATCGGCACCGTGAGCATGCCGTTCCTGGCGGGCGGCTGGGGCACGCCGGACCTGCTCGGACAGCTGGAGCGGAGCCGGTGGTTCCTCCTGTCCGACGTCAGCGGCATCCTGCGGGGATTCCTGCACGAGGTCTCCTGGTTCACCGTGCTCGCCGTAGCGCTGATCCCGGTCAGCTTCGCGGTGCTCTGGAAGACCGCCTTCGGGCTGCGCCTGCGCTCCGTCGGCGAGCACCCCGCCGCGGCGGACTCGCTCGGGGTCCCGGTCCAGCGGATGAGGTACTACGGGGTGCTGGTGTCCGGTGCGCTCGCCGGACTCGGCGGGGCGTACCTGGTCACCGTCTCCTCCACCATCTACCGGGAGGGTCAGACCGGAGGCCGGGGCTTCATCGGGCTCGCCGCCATGATCTTCGGCAACTGGCGCCCGGCCGGCACGGCGGGTGGCGCCCTGCTGTTCGGGTACGCCGACGCCCTGCAACTGCGTGAGCCGAGCGCGGTACACGTGCTGCTGCTCCTGGCCGCCGTGCTGCTGTGGACGGCGGCGATCGTCTTCGTACGCCGGCGGCCCCGCCTGCCCTTGACCCTGGCGCTGCTCGGCGTGGCCGCCTTCGCGGTCTTCCAGAGCACCGATTCGGTCCCCACACAGCTCATCTACGCCACGCCGTACCTCGTCACCCTGCTGGTGCTGGTTACGGTCGCCCAGCGGCTGCGCATGCCGGCCTGCGTCGGCATCCCGTACCGCCGAGGAGGTGCGTGAGCGGATGGAACCGCGCCTGATGGGGTACGCCGACCGCTGGTCCGCCGTCCCCGGACAGCGGCTGACCTTGTACGCCGCGGGCCCGCCGGGAGCCGGGACCGTGGACCTGGTCGACCTGATAGACGAAGCCACCCGCACCCCGGCAGCGCCGATCTCCCTCGCGCCACAACCCCTGAAGCCCGGCTCCCACCTGGAAGCCTCCGTCCCGGTGCCCGCCAGGGGGAGCGTCGCGCTGTGGATTCGCCCGCATCGGCTCGGCATCCGCCAAGTCGTGGCGGAACTGGGCACACCTGGCTGGCGACTGCTGCTCGCGCTGGACGAGGAGAACCGGGCCGAGGCGAGCCTGGAGACGACATCGGGACTCCTGAGCTGCCATGGGCACACCGCCGTTCAGCGAGGATCCTGGTCGCTGCTGGTGATGGCCTGGGAGGCGACGCCGTCGATGACCACCGTCCATGTGGCCGGCGTGAGCGCGCGGGCCGCTGGCCTGGCGCTGCCGCACGGGACCGGAGAGCTGCGGCTGGGAGCGGGCTCCTTCGTGGGGCGGATCGCCCTGCCGATGCTGACGAGCAGCCTGATCACCACGTGCGCTCCGCTGCTCGACCTGACCACGGGCTCCGAGCTGGCCAAGCACCTCGGTGAGGACGTCGTGGCCCTCTGGGACGCGTCCATCGATCCGGGTGCTCCACTCGTCACCGACCTCAGCGGGAACGGCCATCACGCCCGCGCCGTCAACCGGCCACTCGCCGGGCTGATCGGGCCGGGCAACGGTACGGACCGCACCGCCGTACAGGTGAGTCCTGAAGACCTCGACGACGCCCGATGGAAAGAGACGTGCGCGGTGACCATCCCGGAGGAGACGACCTCCACCGTGCTCGGCATCCGCCTGCGGACCCGGAGCCAGTCCTGCGTCATCCCGGTGGTCGTCCGTCCCACCGGTCCGGGTCGCGCTCCGGCCGCGGTCGTCCTGCCCACCTTCACCTACCTGGCCTATGCCAACCACCGCCAGGTCAGCGAGGCCGAGTACTTCGGGGACTACTCGCGGGTCACCGACCACGGGATCACGCTCTCGCCGACGGACGTCTACCTCAACGACCACCGGGAGCTCGGCCTGTCGCTGTACGACCAGCGGCGGGAGGGCGGCCCCGTCTACTACTCCTCCGGGCGCCGCCCCGTGCTGAACTTCGCCCCCGGCTACCGCTGGTGGATGACCGGAGCGCCACGGCACTTCTCCGCCGACCTCCTGCTCCTGCGCTGGCTGCGGTCCGAGGGGTTCGACTTCGACGTCCTCACGGACGAGGACGTGCACGCGGGCGGAGCCGGCCTGCTCGCCGGCTACCGCGTCGTCATGACCGGCAGCCACCCCGAGTACATCAGCGCGCCGGAGCGCGCGGCCGTGAGCGCGTACGTGTCCGGCGGCGGACGGCTGATGTACCTCGGCGGCAACGGGTTCTACTGGGTGACCGGCGTCGACCCCCGCCACCCTCACGCCATCGAGGTCCGCCGCGGCCACGCCGGCGACTGGTGGGACAACGAGCCGGACGAGGACGCCCTCACCTCCACCGGCGAGCCCGGCGGGCTCTGGCGCCACCGGGGCCTGGCACCACAGGAGCTCCTCGGCGTCGGCTTCGCTGCCCAGGGTTGGGGGCCGGCACCCGGCTACACCCGCCTGCCCGACAGTTACCGCGACGACGCGTCCTGGATCTTCGCCGGTGTCGAGACGGACACCGTGGGCGGCTGCGGGCTCGCGCTCGGCGGAGCGGCCGGAGACGAGATCGACCGCGCCGCGCCGGAGCTCGGCACCCCGCCCGGCACCCTGCTGCTGGCCACATCCGCGGGCGGGCACAGCCACCACTACCAGCCGGCCACCGAGGAGGCCGCGCTGGGCGCGCATACCGTCCGCGCCGACATGACCCTGCGACGCCTCGGCAACGGCGGCGCGGTGTTCGCGGCCGGATCCATCAACTGGGTTGCCAGCCTCGCCTGCTGCGACGGCGACATCAGACGCGTCACCCGAAATGTCCTGTCCAGATTCCTGCTCTCCCCGCCCCTGTGAGGAGGAGTGACATGACCAACGTCAGCGAGCGGCACATTGGTTACCCCTATCCCGACAAGTCGAGTGACCTCACCGATGAGCAGTTGTCCATGCCCGCCGAAGACCTCGCGGCCATCGCCCGCCACCCCCTGACCGTGTACGCCGACACCACCGAGCTCTATCACCGGCTGGCCCGCCAGATGGCCGACGAGCTGCGCGCGAACAACATGCGCGGCGAACCCACCCGCTGGATCCTCCCCGTCGGCCCCAAGGCGCAATATCCCATCCTCGCCCGCATCTGCAATCAGGAGCGCATCAGCTGGACCGAGGTCTTCGCCTTCCACATGGACGAGTTCCTCGACTGGCAGGGCCGGCCCGTGGACCCGTCACACCCCTTCAGCTTCCGCGGCTACTGCGACCGCAACCTCTACCAACTGCTCGACCCCGATCTGCGGCCCCACCCCGACAACATCATCTACCCGGACGTGTTCGACCCCGACGCGTACGGTGCGCGCCTGCGCCAGGTGGGCGGCGCCGACACCTGCTTCGCGGGATTCGGCTACCGGGGACATCTGGCCTTCAACGAGCCGCCGACGACGCGCTGGCACCACTACGGCCTGGAGGAGTTCGCCGCCTCGACCACGCGCATCGTCCCGCTGCTCGACGACACGATCATGGCCCACTCCCACCGGGTGACCGGCGGCTACACCCAGGCCATTCCCCGCATGGCCATCACCCTGGGCATGTCGGAGATCCTGTCGGCCCGGAGGCTGCACCTCATCACCGACGGAGGCGCCTGGAAGCGCTACATCGTGCGGGTCCTCCTGCTCACCACCGAACCCGAGGTACAGCTCCCGGTCACCCTCGCGCACCGCCACCCCAACGTGCACGTGAGCCTGGACGCCGACAGCATCGCCCCCTGCGCGTTAGGGCTCGGCTCATGACCGTCCTCGCCATCGGCGCCTACACCGTGGACCTCTACATGTTCGGCGACCACCTGCCGGCCAAGGGGGAGAGCGTCGACGCCGTCGACTACGCCACCGCGCACGGCGGCAAGGCGGCGAACGTGGCGGTCGCGTCGGCTCGGCTGGGCGCGCCCACCCGTTTCGTCGGCTGCCTGGGAGACGACACCGACCGGCTGACGGCGCTGGCCGCGCTACGCGCCGACGGCGTCGAGGTGGGCGACTGCGCCACGGCCGACGGCATCGCGACCGGGCGCAGCTTCGTCTACGTCGACGCGCGTGGTCAGCAGATCGTCATGACCTGGCCGGGGGCGGCGAACCTGCTCCCCCCTTCCCGGGCGGCCGCCACAGTGTCCGAACTGCCGGGCACTTCCGTACTCGTCCTTCAGGGTGAGATCCCCGTGGCGACCTCGTCGGCGGCGGCCGCGGCCGCCTCGCCGGACGTGCGCGTCCTGCTCAACCCCAGCCCGGCCGGACCGTTCCTCAGCGAAACCGGAGAGGACCTGCTCAGCCGGGCCGACGTGCTGGTGCTCAACGAGAGCGAGCTGTCCGCGCTGGCTTCGGACACACACGACGCGGTGGAGTGCCTGCGCCGCAGAACCAGAGGGCGCACGGTGATCGTCACCCGCGGCGAGTACGGGGCCGAGATCACCGACGACCACGGCACTATGCTGATCGACGTACCCAGCGTGAACGCTGTGGATACGACCGGCGCGGGTGACGCCTTCACCGGGGCCCTGGCGGCCGCCCTCTGCACCGGCGCGAGCCTGGCGCAAGGAGTCCGGCTCGCCTGCCGGGTGGCAGCCGTTTCCGTCACGCGCCGGTTCTGTGCTCCCAGTTATCCATCAGCCGCAGAGCTCGGTGTCGCTCCGCTCCAAGGTGCGTCCGGGCAGGAGAGAACCACGTGACACGACGACACCCCACCCTCGCCATCCAGGTACGCGATCGGCTCCACGCGCTGATCGTCGAACAGGGGCTGCGCCCCGGGGACAGACTCCCCTCGGAGAACGAGCTCATCACCCTCTTCGACGTCGGCCGTACCAGCATCAGAGAAGCGTTCAAGCTCCTTGAGCAGGAAGGACTCATCCAGTCCCGCCACGGCGACGGCCGGTATCTCACCTCTCAGCCCAGCCTGGACCGCCCGCTGACCCGCCTCGAAGGCGTGACGGAGATGCTGGCCAGCCGTGGCTACACCGGCGTCAACACAGTGCTGGACATCGCGGCGACGGAACCGGACCGCAACCAGCGCGAACTGCTTCAGCTACCCGGCAGCGAGGCCATCGTCCGGCTGGAGCGCCTGCGCCGCTACCAGGACGACGCGCTGCTCTACTCGATCGACCTGTTCCCCCGCTCGCTCATCGGCCGGCCGCTGGACGAGGTGGACTGGACCGGGTCGCTGTTCCAGCTGCTCACCGAGTACGGCCACAACATCGCGTACGCGATCACCCAGGTCCGCGCCGTCACCCTCAGCCAGACACAGGCGGAGCGCATCGGCAGCCTCGAAGCCGACGGCGCGTGGCTGCTGCTGATCCAGACCCACCACGACAGCGCGGGCCGGCCGCTGCTGTACTCCCAGGACTACCACCGGGGCACCGACTTCTCCTTCCACCTGGTGAGGCACCGTGACTGACACCTTGGGACGCCGCCGTCAGGTTCTGTTCGACCAGGACGGCGCACCGGACGACCTGCTGTCGCTTCTCCTGCTGACCCAGTACGACAACGTCGACCTGCGCGGAGTCGCGGTGACCCCGGCCGACTGCCTTCCCCGGCCGGCCCTGTCGGCCACCCACAAGATCCTCGACCTGGTGGGCAGGGACGTGCCGACGGCCGTGGGCGTGCTGCCCGGACGCAACCCGTTCCCGCTCGCCTGGCGGATCGACGCCCTGCGGGCGGACGCGTTACCCGTGCTCAACCAGAAGGATGAGCGCCCCGGCGACGCGGACGCGCTTCCCGCGCACGAACAGCTCGCCACCTGGCTCATGCGGGCGCCGGCTCCCGTCACCGTGCTCGCCACCGGCCCGCTGACCAACCTCGCCTGGTGTCTCGATCACCACCCGCGGGTCGAGTCACGCATCGAGGAGGTGGTCTTCATGGGCGGCGCGCTCGACGTCGCCGGCAACGTCAGACAGCCGGATCACGACGGCAGCGCGGAATGGAACGTCTTCTGGGACCCCGACGCGCTCAAGCGGGTCTTCGACTCCTCCGTCCCCATCACGATGTTCCCCCTGGACGTGACCAACCTCGTGCCGGTGACCCACGACTTCGTCCGGGCCTTCGGCCGCCACTACGGCTGTCACGTCAGCGACCTCGCCGGATCGCTGCTCGCGCTGACATTCGGCACCTTGGAGACCACCGGCCTGCCGTACTGCTGCTGGGACAGCCTCACCACTTCCTATCTGGCCGAACCCGACATCTGCACGTTCGAGACAGTGCGCTGCGACGTGATCACCCAAGGAGAGAGCCAGGGACGGATCGTCCGGCTCCCTGACGGGCGGCCTGTCAGATGCGCACGCGCGGTCGACGCCGACCGGTTCTACCAGCACTTCCTCAACACACTAACCCCGGATAAGCCACCGAATCTATGACCTAATCCGGGATCCGCAATTCATGGATCAAGAAGAAGGGATCACGCGATGAGTACGAGAACATTGGAGGTCACCAGGCCGTTCCCAGCCTCCCTTTCCGGCCACCGGACAGGGTGCTCCAAGCTGTCGGTCTTCTGCCTCGCCATGAACGAGGTCTCTTATTACGGGCTGCCACTGCTGCTCATGAAGGTGCCGAACGTCGCCAAGGCCGCGGTCGGGCGGAGCGCGGCGGAGGCCAGATCGCGGCTCGCCGGCGAGGATTTCGACGTGGCGGTGATACCGCTCACCATGTTGCCGGAGGTGCTGGACGGCGGTCCCCGGCGAAACCGCCCGAGGATATTGGCCCTCGTGCGGGAGCAAGGAGAGATCGTCTCGCGCCTCGCCTGGCGGCACGGTGTGGCCGGTTGTCTCCTGTGGGACGAGATCAACGTCGCGAGCCTGGCCCGCACCTTCGACCGGCTGATCCGCGGCGACGTGCCCACTACGGCGCACCGCCCGGACACACACCTGGACGGGAAGTTGACCCAGCGGGAGCGCTTCGTGCTGACCCTGCTGCTGCGGGGGATGAGCAACCACCAGATCGGCCGGGCCATGGGGATATCCGTCCACGGCGTCAAACGGCATGTCTCGAACCTGCTGGTGAAGTTCAACTGCTCCAACCGGACAGAGGTGGCCCTGGTCGCCCAGCGGCTGGGACTGGATTCCGCGCCGCCGAAGGCCATGTAAGCATCACCGGAATTGATTCGCTTTGTTCGCGCCCCAAAAATATGTCTTTCTTGGCCGCCCCCCAATGAAAGGTATGAACCGCAAACAGGAAAAGATCATCGAGAAATGGAGCGACAATGGAAATCCCTCCCCTGGAGCTCAGTGGTCGAGTTCCCACGGTCCGGTCGGCGGAGATCGAGGCGGACATGACGTCCGCCACGGAAGCCATCAGGTCACAGCTGACCGGATGGGGATTCATGGCCGCCGAGGTGCCCGGTATCGGCGCCCGCGTCGAGACCATGATGAACGAGTTCGCCGCGGCCTGTGCGTCGACCGAGCCGAGTCTTTCCGATTACACGCACACAGCCGTGCCACAATTAGGCGTCGGCGGCACCCACGGGTTCTTCCCGTACAACTCGGAGATCCCCCGGCTGGCCAACGGCGTACCGGATCCCAAGGAATTCATTCACGTCAGCGGAGCCATGATCTCCGACCAGCCGCCCGGCGCCGGAGACCTCATTCGCGCCTTCCCGGCCTTCGGCACCGCCGCCACCGAGGTGTTCGACATCGCGTTCCGGCTGATCTCCCGCTTCGGCGAGGTCGTACGCGGCATGCTGCCGGACGGCACCCCGGAGCTGGAGCTGTCGCGTGACGCGACGAACCTGCGGGTGATCAACTACCGGGACGTCGGCGACCGCCGGGTGCTGGCGCACGAGCATTCGGGGATCCAGATGCTCGGTCTCCAGCTTCCCCCCTCCGACCAGGGCCTCCAGTACGTCCTGCACGACGGCACCTGGGTCGAGCCGGTGATCGCCAAGACCGACGTGGTCCTGTGCAACATCGGCCGGATGCTGACCAGCGCCTCCGACGGACGCTTCCGGCCGTCCACGCATCGGGTGCACACACGGCCCATGCCCGCGGGCTACCGGCGCCTGTCGTCCGTGCTCTTCGCCTACCCGCCGCACAAGGCCCGGCAGTGGAAGATGGTGGACGGCGAGCTGATGACGCTGAACGCGACATGGGGCGACTTCATCGAGAACAGATTCCAGGGCTTGGGAAAGTAGTCACCCGAGTCCTGAGCGTCCGGGCGGTGGGCAGGGCCTTTTGGTGGCTGCCGGAGCGTCCCTCAGCCCGCCGCCCGCTTCACGAGCTCGCCGATCCGCGCCTCGTCCTCGGCGGTCAGCGTCGTCAGGGCGAAGGCGGTCGGCCACATCGTGCCGTCGTCGAGGTACGCCTGGTCGTTGAAGCCGAGCGTGGCGTACCGCGTCTTGAACTTCGTGGCGGGCTGGAAGAAGCAGACGATCTTGCCGTCCCTGGCGTAGGCCGGCATCCCGTACCACAGCTTCGGCGACAGCTCCGGCGCGTTGGCCTTGATGATGGCGTGCAGCCGCTCGCCGGTGGCGCGGTCCTGCTCCGACATCTCGGCGAGCTTGGCGAGCACCTCGCTCTCCCCGTCGGCCTTGGCCGAGCGCGAGCCGCGCCGGGCGGTCGCCTTCAGCTCCTTGGAGCGCTCCTTCATCGCGCTCCGCTCCTCATCGGTGAACCCGTCGTACTTCTTGGCGGCCTCGGTGGTGGTGGTCTTGGCGGTGCTCATGGCGGGCTTCCTTCCGTCCGGGTGGCAGTTCGTCGGTGCGTTCCGACACGAGTCATCTGACCACCGGCGCGTCCAGACCCGCATCGTCCGTGGGACACCGTGGGACATCGGGAACGCTGTCTAGCTGCGGAAACGCGAGTCCGTTCCATGGCCGCCGGCTGGGACGACGGCTTGGTACGCCTCACGCGCCAGCTTCTCGTTGTGCGGCCGCCCGAGCTTGCGCGCCAGCTCGATCGTGCGCTCGTGCAGCGCCAGCGCCTCGTCGTAGCGGCCCGCCGCGCGGCACGTCTCGGCGTACGCGGGCAGGAAGTCGATCTCCAGCTGAGCCTCGGCCAGCGGTTCCAGCAGCGCGAAGGCCTGCCGATGGTGTTCGAGCGCCTCGTCGAACGAACCCATGACGCGCAGCGCGACACCGAGATAGTTGTGGCACCACGCCTTGTTGTGCTGAGCCTCGGCGAGCTCCAACGCCTCATGCAACGCTCGCAGCGACTCCGCCGGATCGTCCGGTGCCAGGGCGACACCGAGTGTGACCAGCCCGGTCATCCGGGCGGGCCCATCGGCCAGAGCCAGTGACGCGCGGGCGAGCTCGGCGGCTTCGCCGTGCCGTCCGAGGTGGAGGGTCACCCATCCGTCGAAGGCCAGCGCCTGGGAGCGTCCGGAGCGATGCCCGGTCTTCTCGAACAGCAGGCGCGCCAGCCGGAACTTCGCCTGTGCCGCCTCGAAGTCGCCGAGATCCCGGCGGACGAAGCCGGTACGCAGCGCCAGCGCTCCGGCCAGCTCGTCATCGGCCACACCGGACTTTTCGGCCAGTTCGTACGCGGCGAGCGCCTCGGTGAGACGTCCGGCGGCGGCGCGGGCGAACCCGAGATCCACGAGCAGTGAGGCACGCCGCTGGTCGCGCCCGAGACGTTCGGCGGCGGCCGCGGCCGCTTCGAGCAGACGTATCTGGTCGTCGGTTCCGCGATGCCGGAAGAACCAGACGCGCATGGCCGGCGGCAACTCCGCCACCACCTCGTCCGCGCCGAGCCGGACAGCGGCGTCGAAGCAGGCGATCAGGTTGGCGTACTCGGTGTCGAACCAGGCCATGGCGGCGGCCGCGGAGTGCGGGGCGCCTTTCAGCGGCGCCACGGCCTTTGCCGGATCGCCCTCCTTGCGGTGAGGCAGGGGCAGCGTCCTGTCGTAGGTGGTCGCCTGCGCCAGATAGTGGCGCAGGACACGGTGCACGGCGGCATCCGCCTGTGGCTCCTCATCGGCGGCGATGTCCGCCGCGTACCGTCGGATCAGGTCGTGCAGCCGGTACCGTCCGGGCGAGGGCTCCTGGACCAGATGAGCGTCCACCAGCTCCTCCAGCACCGCGTTGACGCGGTCCGGCGTCATGTCGGCGAGCGCGCCCGCCACCGCCGCGTCGAAGTCGGCGCCGGGCAGCACACCCAGCAACCGGAACACCCGGCGCTGGACCGAGTCGAGCTGCTGCAGCGACATGCCGAACACCGAGTCGAAGCGACCGGGGCTGTCACGCAGCCGCTCGGCCAGCACCGCCACCGTCCAACCCGGCCGGTGGCGCAGCCGCGCGCCCGCCATCCGCAGCGCCAACGGCAGGCCGCCGCACTGCCGCAGCACCTGGGCGACCGCCTCCTCCTCGGCCAGATCCACCCCGGCCGCCCGGCCGAACAGCGACGCCGCGTCCGTAGGGGGAAGCGCCTCCAGGGACACCGGCGGCACCCCGTCCAGGCTCACCAGCCGGTTGCGGCTGGTGACCAGCACCGCGGACTTGCCCGCGCCAGGAAGGAGCGGACGTATATGCTCCGCGTCGACCGCGTTGTCGAGCAGGACGAGTGCCCGGCGCCGGGACAGTTCGGACCGCCAGAGTGCCGCGCGTTCGACCGTGTCGGCCGGAGGATGCGCGACACCCAGGGCGCCCAGCAGCCGGCCGAGCGCGGCCGACGGCTCCAACGGTTCCTGGCCAGGAGTGAAGCCGCGCAGGTCGAGATAGAGCCCACCGTCGGGAAAGGACGGCGCGAGCCGGTGCGCCACGTGCACGGAGAGGCTGGTCTTCCCGACGCCCGCCATGCCGTCGATCGCGACCGCGCCCGTGGTACGCAGCAGCTCCTCGACCAGCGCCGCCTCCCTCTCGCGTCCGGTGAAGTCGGCGAGGTCGGCCGGCAGGTCGTTCCGGCGCGGGCTGGGCGCCGCGCCGGCCTTGGACGCCTCGACCCACACCGCGCGCAGCGGACGGGGATCGCGGGCCACCACCCGGCACAGCGCCACGACGGCTTCCCACGGCGGCACCAGCCGGCCGGTCATGTACCGGGACAGGGAGGAACTGCTGAGGCCCGCCTGGCGGGCGAGGGCGCGCACGCTGAGCCCGCTCAACTCCTTGATCTGGGTGAGCTGGGCGGTCAGGTGCTCAGGTGCGCTCGACACCCGCACACGGTACCCGTCCCAGCCCGAGACCACGGAACAGAGGGTCGTTTCCGCAGATGGGCCGCATCCCGGGTGTCCCACGCTGTCCCACGGACGGGGCGCTTCCGGACACGCCGGTGGTCAGATGACTCCGTTGGAACGCGACCGTGAAGGAGAGATCGATGCCCACCGAACGCATGCCGAACCCGGCGACCCTGATCCCTGAGGCGATGCAGGCACTGATGGCCGTCAACAAGGCCATCGTGGGCGCCGGAGTGGACGGGAAGCTGCTGGCGCTGTGCCACCTGCGAGCCAGCCAGATCAACGGCTGCGGCCCCTGCGTGGCCGGTGGCGCCCAGCAGCTCCGCCACCACGGCGCCACCGACGAACAGGCCCACGCCGTCGTCGCCTGGCGTGAGACACCCTGGTTCAGCGAGGAGGAACGCGCCGCGCTGGCCCTGACCGAGGCCATCACCCGGCTCGCCGACCGGCCCGACCCGGTGCCCAACGAGGTATGGGACATGGCCGCCAAGCACTTCGACCAGAAGGAGCTCGCCGTGCTCGTACTCAACATCGCCATCACCAACGCCTTCAACCGCCTCAACGCGCCGACCCGTCAGCAGGCGGGCGGCAAGTGGTGAGCGCGTCGCGCGAGGTGGGAGCCTTTGGACGGGCTTCCACCGGTCACTTCAGGGGTTAGGGGAAGCGGACGACCGCGGCGCCGTGCTGGTATTCGCCGAAGCTCCAGCCGGCGATGAGGGTGGCGCCCAGGTCTTCGACGGCGCCGCTGCCGGGGGGCCATTCAGCGGTGGCGAGGTACTGGGCGCCCGCGGAGACGGCGTCGGCGTCGCCCACGCAGTGGAAGCGGAGGTGGTCGCGGAGGGCCTGGTTCTGGATGGGGCGGAGGGCCTTTTCCCATTGGGGTTCGGCCTCTTCCACGTAGCCGTCGTCGCCGCCCATGGGGATGAGGTGGGCAGGGCCTCGGTGGGTGAAGGTGGCGGCGCGCAGGGCGTCCAGGAGGGTGCCGTCGGTGGCCAGGCGCAAGGTCACGGTGATCGAGTAGTGGAAGTCGCCGAGGTCCTCGGCGGTCAGGTCGATGCCATGGCGGATCAGGAGGGGAGACAGGTCCGCGCCGCGGATCAGCAGATCGACGCCGTTCAAGATGGCGGCCGCACGAACGTCGTCGGCGAAAGCGCCGGAGAACGGACCGTCGAGCACCTCCTCGTCGAAGTGGACGAACGAGTTGCTCAGGTCGAAGTGCCAGGCGTACTCCTGGTGGTCCTCGTCCAGGTAGACAGGGTCGGGAAGCGGCCTCGGCGTCGGGTCGGCGAGCGCGACGGGGCTCAGCCAGTCAGCCGGCGGCGCCATCTCGTTGAGGACGTCGCCGCCGTAGTAGACCGCGTACGTCGCCGCTGGGTCGTAGTCGGCGAGCGATCTGCCCAGCAGGAGCCCGAACGCCGCGCTCAGTTCCTCGTCCCAGCCCATGTCCGCCTCATCGCCGAAGGGGTGAATCGCGCAATTATGCCCTTGATGGAGATCAAGCGGAACGTCGTCGGGCACTGCGGGGGATCAGGCCGCTGGGGCACGGCACGCGTCGGTGGCTTGCCTGGGTCACGTCTCGATGAGGGACTCGAAGGCCGCGCACAGAAGGCGGACGCTCCGCACGAACTTCTCGTCCTGGCCCATCCCGGGAGCCTCCTGGAAGACGCGCGGGAAGCGTTCGAGCATGGTGGCGTAGGCGTCCGGGGTGAGGTCCCGTGCCGGAGGAGTGCCCTGCTCTTGCAGGACGAACCCCGTGACGTGGCTGAGGAGGGTGTCGGCGGCGACGATGCGCGGGCCGGCGGGTACGCCCGCCCCCTCCAGGGTGGACAGGAGGCGTTCCATGAGGGACAGGGCGCCGGGGCTGAGCAGCTTGGGGCTGTCGGCCAGCAGGATCGCGCCGCTGGGGTGGCGCAGGATGACGTGGCGCAGCGCGTCGGCCTGGGCTTGGATCTCATCTTGCCAGGTGGCGCCGGGCGGGAGCGCGGTCAGGGCGGCGGTGCCCGCGTCGTAGGCCTGCCCGCAGACCCGGTCGGCCACCAGCGCCAGCAGGTCCTTCTTGTTGCGCACGTGGTAGTACAGGCTGCCCGCGTGCGCGCCGAGCCGTTCGGCCACCTGGCGCATGGACAGGCCGTGGTAGCCGACCTCGGCGAACGCGTCGATCGCGGCCTCGACGATCCGCTCCTTCGTGAGCTTCATGGGACTACCGTATCCCGTTTTCTAACAGTGTTTGAATCGTGTGTTAGCGTGAGCCGTACGGTTTCAAACACTGTTAGAAAAGGTGGGCCACCATGGACGGGCTGCTGTTCTTCGCGACCACGGCCGCGTTGATGGTGATGATGATCAACTGCGGGCTCGGCGCGCTCGGGGGCGGGCCGGTGGGCGACCTGGTGCGCGGGCGTCCTGTCCCGTGGGTCGCCGTGGTGCTGACGACGCTGGCCGTGGCGGGAGTCGTGCTGCAGTTGTCCTGGCCGGGAGCCATGGCCGCGCTGGATCATGATCCCGCCAAGAGTGGCGGGTGGCGGGTGTTCACGTCGGTTTTTCTGCAGAACGGTGGCGTCGGCGGCGCCGTCTGGAACATCGCCACCCTCGCCATCGTGGCGGCGCTCGCCCAGTGGCTCTGGGGCGCGTGGACGAGCGCCATCCTCTTCCTGGCCGGCGTCCTCCTCCCGGAGCACATCGACGCCCTGCTCGGCATGGGCGGTCCCAGCACCGATCCCCGTGACTTCGCCGGTAGTTCGGGTGCCACCTACTTCCTTGGCGCCTGCCTGGCCCTGGCCCTGCTGATCCGCACCAGGGCCGTGAAGCAGCGGGTCCTGGCGGTCGGTGTCCCGGCCCTTGGGCTGCTCATGTGGTTCCTGCAGGACAACGGCCACGGTCTGGTCGCCGTGTACGGCTTCGCGCTCACGGCGCTCATCTGGGCGGGACGCCGTCTGCTGCAACGTCCCGCTCAGGTGGGTTAGGACTCGGCTCCACCGCTTGGCCACGGCTCCGTGGGCGATGGTTCGGGAGCGAACTGCGGCGGTTCAGGCGCGCATGTTGGCGCCGCCGTCGACGGCCCACACCTGGCCGTTGATCCACTCGGCGTCGTCCGACAGCAGGAAGGCCACGGTCGCCGCCAGGTCGCTCGGGCGGCCCAGGCGGGTCGTGGGGACCATCTCCAGGAACATCTTCTGGAGCTGGACGTCGTTCTGCTCCTTCTGCGTCTCGCCCATGACGAGGCCGGGCATCACACCGTTGCAGCGCACGCCCGCCGAACCCCAGTTCCCGGCGATGTGACGCGTGAGCGCGTTGATGGCCGACTTCGAGGCCGCGTACGCGGGGCGCTTGCGGTCGCCGCCGCTCACGGCGGTGCCCGAGGACGTGTTGACGATGCTGCCCCCGCCGTTCGCGAGCAGGTGGGGCAGTACGGCGCGGACGGTCCGGACGTACCCGACCACGTTGACGTCCATGGTGCGCTCCCACACGTCGAGATCGGTGTCGAGCAGCGACTTGTCACGCCCGAGGTTGCCCGGCGAGAGGTCCGCCCCGACATTGAACAGGCCGTGCACCGTGCCGAACCTCTCCATCGTCTTCGCCACCATCGCGTTGATGGACGGCTCGTCGGCGAGGTCGAAGTGCACCGCGATCGCCGAGCCGCCCGCTTCGGTGATCTTGGCGACGGTGGACTCCGCCCCGGGCAGGTTGATGTCGCCGACGACGACGTTGGCGCCCTCCTCGGCGAGCCTGATCGCGGTGCCGGCGCCGATGCCGGTCGCCCCACCGGCCACGATGAAGGTCTTCTCCCGCAAACCGCGCATTGTGTTGTGCTCCGATCCATGCAACGCCCTGGTGATCAGGGGGCGTCTGGGTACGTGAAGTAGGTGATCCAGCGGACGCGGGACCACACATCAGCTAACCGTACACCTGTGTACGTTTATGCCCGCTAGGGTTGGACCGTGTGTGAAGACGGCCCACCGACGATGCGGCGTGACGCGGCCCGCAACCGAGACCGATTGCTGTCGGCGGCCCGGCAGGTGTTCGCTGAGCACGGCCACGATGTGGCGCTGGAAGAGGTCGCGCGGGTAGCCGGGGTCAGTCGCACCACCATCTACCGAAATTTCGCGACTCGTGAAGAGCTCGTGGCCACGGTCTTCGAGGACAACGCCGCCCAGATCGAGCGCTATGCGGCGGAGCTGCGTGAGATCCCCGACGGTGTGGTGAAGCTGCTCGACTTCGTGCTGGACATGCAGGTGGAGAATCGCGGCCTCGCGCAGCTCCTCGCCGGGGTGGACACGCAGTGGTTCACCGACCTCTACAGCCGCATCGCCGCCTCTTTCGAGCCGCTGCTCGAGCGAGGTCGTACGGCCGGAATCGTCCACCCGGTCATCGACATCGAGGACCTGATGCTGGCCATCTCGATGGGCGAGAGCGTCGTGGCCAGCGAGGACCTGGTCCGCCGCGAGGGGCGCATCAGGCGTGTACGGGGCATGCTGCACCGCGCCCTCTTCACCGTGTGAGTCGCTGTGCGAGCCACAGTGTGAGTTGCTGCGTGAGCCACCGTGCGTGTGAATTGCTGTGTGAGGCGAGACCGAAAGTCAGGGCTCGTTGAGGTAAGTGAGGACGGCGAGGACACGGCGGTTGCTGCCGTCGTCATCGGCGATGCCGAGCTTGCCGAACATGGAGGTGGTGTACTTGCTGATGGCGCTTTCGCTGAGGAAAAGCCGCCGACCGATGGCCTGGTTGGACAGCCCTTCTGCCATGAGGCCG
Source organism: Nonomuraea sp. CA-143628 (assembly GCF_050942315.1). Taxonomy (NCBI): domain Bacteria; kingdom Bacillati; phylum Actinomycetota; class Actinomycetes; order Streptosporangiales; family Streptosporangiaceae; genus Nonomuraea; species Nonomuraea sp. CA-143628. Next base: position 11,419,200 of record NZ_CP192072.1, on the reverse strand, counting down.
AGCACGGAGTGTTCGCGTTCGGTGAGTCCGCCGAGCCGCCGGGTCGAGGACCCGCTGGACAGCAACTTGGAGATGACGGCCGGGTCCATGGCGGTCCCGCCACCGGCGACTCGGTGCAGAGCGTCGATGAACTGGTCGGCGTCGAACACGCTGTCTTTGAGGAGATAGCCGATGCCACCGGCGCCGTCGGCCAGGAGTTCGCGGGCATACAGCTGTTCGACGTGCTGAGAGAGGATCAGGATCGGCAGTCCGGGCAGTTCGCGACGGGCGGCGAGGGCCGCCCGCAGGCCCTCGTCCGACTGCGTCGGCGGCATGCGGACGTCGACGATGGACACATCGGGCCGCCACTTCAGCAGCGCGTCGAGCGTCTCGGGCCCGGTCGTCGCCGTCGCCACGACCTGGTGTCCGTACGCCTCGATGAGGCGGACCATCCCGTCACGCAGGAGGTAGAGGTCTTCGGCTACAACGATTCGCATGGCACCACCATCCTCACACAGGTCGGACCGCCCGCCGGGCTGGTGATCCGCAGAGTGCCGTCGAAGGCCGCGAGGCGGCGGCGGAGCCCCGCGAGCCCACCGTCGGCTGACATGCCGGCCCCGCCCCGGCCGTTGTCTTCGACGTCCACGACGATGCCGGTGTCATCCCTGGCGATGGAGATGCGCGCCCAGGTCGCATGGGCGTGTTTGACGGCGTTGGTCAGCAGTTCAGCGACTCCGAAGTACACGGCGGCCTCGATCGGCGGGTCCAGGCGTAGCTGAAGGTCGGTGCTGACCGTCGCTTCGAGCGGGCTGTCCAGGGCGAGAGCGCGTACGGCGTCGACGAGTCCGCGCTCGTTCAGTATCGGCGGGTTGATTCCTTTGACCAGCTCGCGGAGCTCGGTCAGCGACGTGGCGGCACCGACCCGTGCTTCCCGCATCAGCTCCTTGGCCTGATCGGGGTTGGTTTCCATCAGCTTCTCCGCGGTCGCCAGGGAGAGCCCGAGCGCGACCAGGCGGGCCTGTGCTCCGTCGTGCAGGTCCCGCTCGATCCGGCGGATCTCGGCGGCCTGCGTGATCGTGATGTCCGCGCGTTGGGCCGTCAGCTCGTTCACCCGGTTCGCCAGGGCCGTCGCGGGCGAGGCGCGCAGGAAGCGGACGGCTACCGGCCCGACGGACCGCCAGGCGTACGGGGCGCCGCCGATCGCCACGGCCAGGCCGAGCGCCCCGAGCAGCCGCGCGGAGAGCGCCGGCTGGGACAACCCGAGGACCGCCGCCACGATTCCGGCCGGTGGGATCGCGCAGATCAGGCCCGCGGTGATCGGTACGATCGCCGTGAACCGCAGGTCACGCCAGACGGCGGGATCGCGCCACCGGGTCCGCCACCGCAGATCCATGCGGGCGTCCCGGCTGGTGCGCTCGTAGGAGTAGCCGTTCCACCAGTGCCCGGTCGCCATCTGGGTCACCGGCCCGGCCTGCCGATATCCGGCGGGAATGACGGTGCCCGTCCACTTCGCGACGAGGGAGCGGGCCATTTGGCATACCGGGCGGGACAGGGCGAGCGTGCCGATACACGCCCATATGAACGGCGCTATCCCCGACCACGGGTTTCCGCCCCACCACCAGAACCACAGCGCCACGGCAGCGGCCCACACGGCCGGCACCAGCATGGAGACGACCACCACGACGCACGCTCGCACGAACCCCACGCAGGCGCTCGCCACCCACTGTCGCATGATTCTTCCTTCTCACTTCATGACCCTGCGCTGATCCGGCCAGTACGGCTTGGTGTCTCCACTGTGCACCGCGTGGCGCGTGGTCCCCAGTGGGTCTAGCCCCACTCACCTGTACGTCCAGGCCGATACCGCGCCACTCATGCGCCCCCTAACGTCGACACCACTCCAGACGACACAAGGGAAGAACAGACATGGAAACCACCAATCATCCAGGCACCCAGCAAGCCTTCGGCAAGGCGAAGATCCTCGTCGCGGCCTACGGAGCGCTCAGCGTCGCGGTTCTCATCACGGTCGCCATCCTCGCGACCACCGGACACGCGGTGACCTCGTTCATGTGGGGCCGATCAGCCGGAGTGCTCGCGAGCGCGGCGGTGACCTACTGGCTGACCGGCCTCGCCGCGCGGGGGGCACGAGGGGCCTTTCTCCGTGTACGCATCATCTCGATCGTCATGCCGCTCGCGATCATCGGCGTCGACCTGATCCCCGATGTCACCACGGCCTGGTTCGCCATGATGCAGGCCACCTGCGCCCTCGCCATCGCCGCGGTCGCCTTCATCGTCAACGGGTCCCGACTGCGCGCCGCCTTTCCCCGATGATCGACGGGCAGGGCATTGCCGATGTCCGGTCAATGCCCTGGATCGGCAGCCGGCCGCGATTGAGACTTGCCCCATGAAATCGACAGTGAAGGCATTTCTCGCCGCGTCGGCATTGGCCTGCGTGGCAGTGGTGGGCGCCGCGGGTACGGCGAACGCGGCCACCGGGCGGCTGACCTTGATCAGCGGCACAGCTGCCGCCACCATCGCGTACTCCACTTGCCAGAGTCCGCGGCAGTATCCGGTGCAGCAGTACGAGATCGACGCATTCGTCAACGAGCCGCTGCCTGGCTGTCAGGCCGTACTGGTCAACGTAGCGGGCACTCAGAAAGTGCTGTGCGTCGGCCGCGGGAGCGTGCCCGCCGAATTTCGCCGGTCGGCAGGCGTCATCATCCAGCCTGGCATCGCGCCGGCCTGTACGTCTTGACGCTTTCAGCCGGCGTTGCGGCGGAACCAGTCGAGGGTCGCGGCGATGCCCTTGGCGTGCGGGGTGACTTCGACCGGCCCGAACGCCTTGCGGAAGGCCGAGTCGTCGGCGATGAACGGGCGGTCGCGCTGATACCAGGTTTCGCCGAATTCGCGCACGATGGGGGTGAACAGGCCGATGAGGCGCTGCATGCCCCGGCCCAGCCCGGCGATCTTCAGCTCGCCTCCCACCTCGGTGCGCACGAGGTCGAGGAACTGGCGGCCGGTGATCGCCTCGGCGGCGGGCAGGTGCCAGGAGCGGCCGTCGGCCTCGGCGCGCTCGCCGAGGGTGACCAGCCCGGCGGCGATGTCCGGCAGGTAGGCAATGGTGTGCGGCTGGTCGAGATCGCCGACCCAGCGGGCGGTCTTCCCGGCCAGGGCGGCGGCGAAGACGGTCGGGCCGATGGTGGTGTTGACGCCTCCGGGGCCGTAGTAGTCGGAGGCGCGGCCCATAGTCGCGCGGATCCGCCCGGACCGGTGCGCGTCGAGGATCAACTCGTCGACCTCGGCGCGCGCTCGGCCCTTGGGGTTGGTGGCGGCGTGCGGCAGGTCTTCGGTCATGGGGCCGTCGACGGGCCCGTAGACGTACAGGTTGTCGGCCATGACCAGCTTCGCCCCGGCGGCCTCCACCCCGGTCAGGATCGGACGGATGAAGCCGGGGAACTCCTCTGCCCAGCGCTCATACTTCGGCTGCGCACACTGGTAGACGACCGCGGCGCCCTGGCAGGCGGCGATGGCGCCCTCGGAGGTGGTGACGTCGTGCCGGCCGACGGCCGCGCCCCGGCTGACGGCGCGGACCCGGTGACCGCGGGCGGTGAGTTCGGCGACGACGGCCGAGCCGATCCCGCCGGTGGCGCCAAGGACAACATGCAGGTCAGACATAGTATGGATCTCCCAAAAGCTGGTTTCAAACCGTTGTTATGTAACAAGGTTATGTTACCATGGCTTCCATGGCAAGACCGAGAAACCGCGACTACGGCGAGCTTCGCCACGAACTCGTCGACGCCGGCGGCCGGCTCCTGGCCGCGGAGGGCCCGGCGGCGCTGACCACCCGCCGGGTCGCGCAGGAGACGGGCGTGTCCACCACGGCCGTCTACCAGCTCTTCGGTGACAAGGCCGGCCTCGTCCGCGAGATGTTCCTGGCCGGCTTCGAGCGCCTCGCCGAGGCCTTCGCCGCCGTCCCTCACACCAGCGACCCGGTCGCCGACCTGCTCGCACTCGGCCACGCGTACCGCGCCAACGCTCTGGCCAATCCGCACCTGTACGAGCTCATGTTCGGCCGGCCGATCCCCGCCTTCCAGCCGGACGCCGCCACCGCCGCGCTGATCCAGCCGACCTTCGACACCCTCGTGGCCGCCGTCGCCCGCTGCGTACAGGAAGGCGAATTCGCGCCCGGCGAGCCCCATGTTCTCGCCGTACGGATCAACGCCCTCGCGCACGGGCTGTGCAGCCTCAACCTGCGCGGCGCCCTTGGTGGCCCCGACGAGGCGTGCCGCCACTGGGACGACGCCTTCGACACCATGACGCGAGGACTGCGCGCGACCGAATAGACGCCACCGAACAGAAAAGACCGGGCGGCCCGCACAAGGGCCGCCCGGTCTTTTCGTCAGGGGGAGGGGGTCAGGCGATCGCCGGTTCGCCCGAGGGGCGCGGCGCGCTCACCGGGGCCTCGTCGAGCGACTGCGGGGGAGCGTTGAGCACCGCCTCGTCGAGACGGGCCTCGCCGCGGGCGACGAGGACCGGCACCACCATCTGTCCCGCGACGTTGGTCGCGGTGCGGATCATGTCGAGGATCGGGTCGATGGCCAGCAGCAGGCCGACGCCTTCAAGCGGCAGACCCAGGGTGCTCAGCGTCAGCGTGAGCATGACGGTCGCGCCGGTCAGACCGGCCGTCGCGGCCGAGCCGACCACGGAGACGAACGCGATCAACAGGTACTCGCCGATCCCCAGCGGGACGTTGAACACCTGCGCCACGAAGATCGCCGCCAGCGCCGGGTAGATCGAGGCGCAGCCGTCCATCTTGGTGGTCGCGCCGAACGGAACGGCGAAGGAGGCGTAGTCGCGGTCGACGCCCAGGCGCTCGATGGCGACCTTCTGCGTCAGCGGCAGCGTGCCGACCGAGGAGCGGGAGACGAAGGCCAGCTCGATCGCGGGCCACGCGTTGCGGAAGAACGTGATCGGGTTGACCTTGCCGACCACCGCGAGCAGCGTCGGGTAGACGGCCAGCAGGACGATGAAGCAGCCGACGTAGACGCCGAGACTGAACTTGGCCAGCGGCGCGATCAGGTCCCAGCCGTACGTGGCGACCGACTTGCCGATCAGGCCGGCGGTCCCGATGGGGGCCAGGCGGATGACCCACCACAGTGCCTTCTGGACCAGTTCGAGGATGGAGCGGCTGAAGGTGAGGAACGGGTCGGCCTTCTCGCCGATCGCGATGGCCGCCGCGCCGAGGACGATCCCCAGGAAGACGATCTGGAGGACGTTGAGCTCGGTGAACGCCGTCACGATGTTCGTCGGGATGATGCCGGTGAGGAAGTCGACCCAGGTGCCGACGTGCTCGGGCGCCTTCGCGCCCGCCGTGTTCAGGGTGATGCCCTGGCCCGGGTTGAGGATCAGGCCGAGGCCGATGCCGATGATGACGGCGATCAGCCCGGTGGCCAGGAACCAGAACAGCGTCTTGCCGGCCAGCCGGGCCGCGCCGTTGACGTTGCGGAGGTTGGCGACGCTGACCACCACGGCGGTGAACACCAGCGGCGGCACTGCCAGCTTCAGCAGCTGAACAAAGAGTTTTCCGACTTCGGTGAGCGTGGTGGCCAGCCAGGCGAGGTCCCAGATACGGGCGGCGAAGCCGAGGGCTATGCCCACGACCAGGCCCAGCAGCAACTGCAGGGAAAAAGAGAATCTCTTCACGATGAGGAAGGCTCCGAAAGACGGCATGCCTAAGAGGGCATGCGAAAGGGGGGCGGGTGAGGGGTCGGGGGATCCAGCGCTCGTCAGAGCGCGGTCAGCGACAGAGGGAGCCGGTCAGACGACAGAGATCGATGTGCAGCCGCTCAACAAGCCACACAGACAGGACGATGAACCTCACAGGATCACTAAACCGTAGTTAACGGGACACTATTCCGACTGTAAGAGCGATCTACCTCACAATCAAGACTTTCCCGACTGGTGGTCGGGGGATGCGTCACGTGTCGCGTGGGTGACGGCGGGTATCCGCGCGCCGCGCTGAGCGACGGTGGCCACGTCGCGCGGTGCCAGAACTTTCGAGTAATCGCACGAGCCATCGGCGAGCTCAGTACTGTATAAGCTTATAATGTTTGGAGATGATCGAATGAGACGCGTCTTACTCGTCCTCGCCGTCCTCGCGACCTGCCTCGGGACCGCACCGGCGGCGCAGGCCGCGAGCGGCACCGTGATCCTGAAGTTCTACGACACCGCCGGCAACGGCACCGAACTCAGTGCCGATCAGGCCAAGACCGCGATGTACGGCACCGGCGGCTCCGACAGCGACGCCCTGCTCGACCCCGTCACGATGCGGGTCGTCGCCGACTACCCGCTCTACGACGGCGGTTCACCCACCCGCTGGCGGTTCGACCTCCCCGACCAGGCAGCGGCGTTCGCGGTCAACTGGCCGACCAGCCGCGGATACTCGACGGTCATCGTCGACAACGGCGGCGGCGGGTTCACCTCCGGCAAGACGATCGTGTTCAACTATGAGGCGGCCAAGGACGCCAAGCGGCGGCTCGACGCGGCACTGGCCGCCCGGCCCGACTACGTCCGTTCGACGGCGTTCGGCACCGCCCTCGCCGACGCCGTCGGCAACCTGAACTCGGCCGGCGCCGCGACGACCGACGCCGATCGCGGCAAGTACGGCCAGCGCGCGCTCAGCGCGGTGAACACGGCCAACGACCTGCTGCTCAGCGAGTACGGCCCGGCCTACGCGAAGGCGCACGCCACCCAGCCGTGGATGGGCGTCACGGTCGACGACACCACGACCTACCCGAGCTGGGCGACGCTGGCCAAGAAACTCACACAGCCGTACGGGTGGGTCAGGATCGTGTTCGACCCGACCGCGGACAAGGGGAACGTCGAGCACTACCGCGGCGCCGTGAAGGCGGCGCGCGACGCGGGCCTGCACGTGCTGGGGCAGCCTGTCGATTCGACGTTCGCCAGCGGCTACACCCGGGCGCGGTATCTCGCCCGGGTCAAGGCCTACGTCGACGCCTACCCCGAGATCGAGGCGTGGGAGGTGGCCAACGAGGTCAACGGTTGCTGGGTCGACATCAAGGGCGATGACTGCGAGAACGGCCAGCCCGTCGCGACTGACGACCGGATCAAGAACAAGATCGCCGACGCGGCCGCCTACGTGCGCTCCAAAGGCGCCAAGGTGGTCGTCACGCTCTACTGGCAGCTCGGCACCGACAAGGCCGAGTGGTCCACCTTCACCTGGGCCCGCGCCAACCTGCCCGCCTCGACCAGGCAGAACATCGACGTGGTGACGCTGTCCACGTACGTGGAGGACGCGCCCATGGGCCTGGCCTTCGACCAGGTCATGCGGACGCTGCAGACGGAGTTCCCGAACCAGAGGATCGCTGTCGGTGAGCTGGACTACTGGAGTGCCGACACCACCAAGGCGTACTGGGCCTTCGACAAGAGCGACACGCTCGCCGGGCGGCGAGCGGTCGCCGCCCACTACTACGCGGCTTCGCTGGGCTATCCGCGCAGCGTCGGCGGCGCCTTCTGGTGGTATTTCGTGCAGGAGGTGCCGGGCGACACCGCCCTGCAGAACGCCATCCGCTCAGTCGCCGACAAGCTCACCTGAGGTCCAGCTCGGCGCGGGCGCCGTGGGCGGCGACCCGGTAACGGGCCCGGTCGCCGCGGACCACGCTGCGGCAGTGCTCGACCGGCCTGCTCTGCTGATCGAAGGCGGTGAGCTCGATCAGCAGGGCGGGGCGGCCCCGCCGCTGGTTGAGCAGGTCCGCCTCGCGCTGGCCGAGCGCCACCGGCTCGATCGTCTCCTCCGCGAAGTCGAGCCGGGTGTCGTAGCGGGCGGCCAGCAGGGAGTAGAGCGAGCCCTGCTCCAGGTCCTCCTCCAGCAGGCCGGGGAAGCGGGCGGCGGGCAGGTGGACCTCCTCCAGCAGCAGCGGTTCGTCGTTGGCCAGCCGCAGACGTTCGAGGTAGATCGTGGTGGCGCCGGCCTCCAGCCGGAGCGCGGCGGCTATCACGCCGGTGGCCTGCTCCTGCCTGGCCGTGAGCAACCGGGTGGACGGCACCAGCCCGGCGGCCCGCATCTCCTGGGTGAAGGAGCCCAGCAGTTGCAGGTTCCGCTCGACCGGGGCCTCGGTGACGTACGTGCCGCGGCCCTGCATGCGGACCAGCCGCCGGTCGCGCGTGAGCTCACCCAGCGCGCGCCGCACGGTGATCAGGCTGCAGTCGTAGAACGCGCACAACTCCCGCTCGCCCGGCAACCGGTCTCCAGGTCGCAGCGCGCCTCGATCGAGAGCGTCGCGAATGTGCTGGTAGACCTGGTAGTGCAGCGGGATCGGGCCCTGTTCGAGCTTGATCGGCCCACCATCGAAGACGCTCACGTGCCCCACACAACCAGAGCGGCACCGTACCCCGCCACTTGGACGCGTCGGCCGCTCAGCGGCGAGGATCCGGTCGCGTCGAGGATGTGCGCGGCTCGGGCCTCCGGCGGCAGGTGGAGCGTGGCCTCGACGGGGTCCGGGGTGTGGTTGGTGAGGGTCAGCGCTCCTCCTCGTTCCCCGTGGAGCGCGCCGCTGGTGACTCCCTCGGCCCAGGCCGTCTCGCGGGCGTCGGACAGGTCGGCCAGCCCCTCATAGAGCGCCTGCCACCGAGGGTGCCGCCGGTGGGCGTCGGGGATCCGGGCGAGCAGCAGTTCCACCGGGAAGGCGCAGATGACGACCTGCCCGCCGGTGTCCCCGTGACGGGCGACGACCAGGGCGGGCTCGCCGTCGGCGTCCACCGCGACCACGTTGACCGCGGAGATGCCCGGCGTTTCGGGGTCGGTGAGCGTCAGCCGTACGCCACGCAGGGTCGGGTCGTCGTCCACGGCGGGGAGGGTGAGCACCTCGCCCGCCCGCAGCGGGCCCCAGGGGGCCACGAAGCGCAGCTCGACGACGTCCGAGGCGGGGGCGCGGTCGGCGATCGAGCAGCCCGCCAGGTCGCTCAGGTTCGGGATGGCGACGTCCGACGACATGGAGGCGTAAATGGTGCCGCCGGTCGCCAGGAAATCGCGGGCGCCCTGCCAGTAGGAGGTCCTGACGTGCCAGAGGGATGTGGTGGTCGAGGCGAGCGGCGCGGGGAGCATGACCAGCCGGGCCGTGGGCCAGACCTCGTCGATCCGTTCGCGGGGGAACGCCACCGCCATGCCCGCCCCCGCCGCCAGGGTGAACGCGTTGAGCCAGGCTCTGACCAGCGGCTTGACGCTCGGGTCCGGCCGCCAGGTCCGCTCGGCCGGCACGTAGGGGCCGTGCGGTTCCTCCAGCCCGTAGGAGGCCGGGTCGTAGGGGTGCGCGTACTCGTGCGGCACCACGATCGCCGCCCGGGGCGCGGGGCCGCGGGCCGCGTACTCGGTCAGGTCGAGGTGGCGCAGCGCGGCCGCGAGGTCGGCCAGCACCCGCCCCCTGGGCCGGAGCCGGCCGTCCGCGGCGACCATGCCGAACTGGGTCTCGTGCGGCATCCGCGAGTAGGGGACGCGCCGGCAGGCGGCGGGCTCGCAGTCGCTCCAGCACCAGGAGACGAACCCGATCGCCCCCCGGCCCAGCGCCGACCAGCACAGCAGCCGGTCGTAGTCGGCGATGCGAGCCGGAGCGTACTGCGCCGACGACGCCCCGAACTCGTGCAGCATCACCGGCTTGCCCGCTCCCGCGGCCAGCGCCACCTCGAAGGCGGCGGAGTGGGTCATCCGCGGGTCGAGCAGGGCGTCGGGGTAGAGCTCCGGCGAGTAGATCGCGTATGGGTGGACGCACGCGAAGTCGAGCAACGGCGCGACCACGTCCGCGCGAAACGGGCCGTGGTCCACCTCCTGCGACGCCGTGCCGACGGTGATGAGCCGGCCCGAAGGGCGCAGCGCGTCCACCAGGGAGGAGGTCCAGGCGCGGGCGTCGTCGTCGGTGGTGCCGTCGACCGCCCAGAACGGCGGCTCGTCGGTGAGGTCCCACGCGATGATCGCCGGATCTCCCGCCCAGCGCTCGGCGAAGGCGCGCGCGTGCCTGACCTGCGCCTCGCGCAGCTCCGGGTCGGCGTGCGGGTTGCGGCCGTCGCGCCAGGGCACGTCCCAGAACGCGTCGCCCACCTCGCCGCCCACGAAGAGCGTCGGATGGAGCCAGACACCGTGCCGCCTGGCCGAGTCGAGGATCTCGTCCAGCACCGCCAGGTGCTCCTGATCGAACACGCCGGGCGTGGGCTCGATGGCCGCCCAGAGCAGATCGATCCGGGCGATGGACAGCCCGAGCGCGGCCATCTTCGCGAACGCCTCGTCGAACGCCTTGGCCGAGCAGCGCCACGGCCAGTCGGGACCCTCGGCGGGCACCACGTGGGTGCCCACCGGAATGACCGGCCGGCCGTCGGTCGTCAGGTAATGGGGTCCTTTGGAAACCGTCACAGTGCCTACTCCCTCGTCGTGACCTTGGTGCCGACCGTGAACCGCCCGGGATCGCGGCCGCCGGCCACGGCCAGCCGCCAGGCGAGCAGCTGGAACGGGATCGCCGCCACCCCCGGCATGAGCAGCCGGTCCGTCCGGCCCACCGGGACGACCATGAGGTCCGACGTGACCGGCTCCGATGCCAGGAGCAGGACGGCGGCGCCGTGCGCGGCCACCTCCTCCGCCAGCGCCACGTCCAGCGCGAACGTCGCCGGCTCCGTCGCGACCACCGCGACGGCCAGGCCGGGGCCGGCGAGTTCCATCGGGCCGTGCCTGAACTCGGCCGCGTCCAGGCATTCGGCGGCGAACCCGGCGGCCTCCTTGAGCACCAGCGCGCCGAGGTCGGCGGCGGCCCTGGCGGTGCCGCGGCCCACGAGCACGGCCCCGCGCCGCTCTCCCACCCAGGCCGCCATGAGGGCGGCCAGCGTGTGCGGGTCGGCGAGCAGCTCCCTGGCCGCTGCGGAGGCCAGAGAGCTGCCCGCGTCGGCCGTCGGCGGGGATCCCGTGACGACCGAGACGATGGCGGCCAGCGCCGGGAACGTGGCCGCGAAGGTCATCGTGGAGGGGCCCAGTTCGGGTCCCGCCGCGGTGTCCAGGGCCACGTCGGCGGCTGCCGCGAGCGGGTTGTCCAGTCCGTTGGTGATCGTGACCAGCGGGGCGCGCAGCCCGGAGGTGGTCAGCCGGACCAGCTCGGCGCTCCGGCCCGACTGGCTGACGGCGATCACCAGGGTGTCCTCGCGTACGGCGGGCAGCCGGAAATGCACCAGCTCCGCCGTGTTGACCGCGCCGGCCAGCACCCCCTGCGAGCCGAGCACGCTGGCCGCGGCCAGACAGGCGTCGTAGGAGGCCCCCATCCCGGTCAGCAGGATGTGCCGGGCTCGGGTCGCGAGCGTGTCCAGCCGCGTGAGCTGGTCCCGCTGCCCTTCCAGGCTGAGTGCCGCGCGCTCGATCGCGGCCGGTTGGCCGAGGATCTCGGTGAGGAAGATGTCGTCCATCAGCCGTCCTTTACTGCGCCTGCGGTCAGGCCCTCGATGAAGCGGCGCTGGAGCACCGCGAAGAACGCCACCATGGGAAGGATCGTGATCACGGCGCCGGCCATGCTGTCGCTCCAGCTGACGCTGTTCTTGCGGGCCAGCAGCGCGAGCCCGACGGGAAGCGTGCGCATCTGCTCGGAGTCGGTCACGATCAGCGGCCAGAGGAAGTCGTTCCACGCGCCGAGGAAGGTGAAGATGGCCAGCGCCGCCATCGCGGGCCGGGCCACCGGGAACACGATCTTCCTGAGGATCTGCAGCTCACGGGCGCCGTCGAGGCGGGCGGACTCCAGGACGGCGTCCGGGATCGACTGGAGGTATTGCCGCATGAGGAAGACCCCGAACATCTGGATCGCGCTGGGCGCGATCAGCGCGACGTAGGTGTCGGTGGCGTGCAGGCCCACCATCATCCGGTAGAGCGGGACGAGGTTGACCTGGAACGGCACCATCAGCGTGATCAGCAGCACCCAGAACAGCACGTTCCTGCCACGGAAGCGGAGCTTGGCGAAGGCGTAGGCCGCGGCCGTGTCGAAGACGACGTTGAGCAGGACGACCGAGGCAGTGACGATCGAGCTGTTGAGCAGGAACCTGCCGAACGGCAACTGGGTGAAGACCCGCCCATACGCGTCGAGCGTCTCCGGCAACCAGCCGGGCGCCCACACCCCGGCGGGTGTCCGCAGCGAAGTGCGCACCATCCACAGGAACGGCCAGGCCATCGCCAGCGCGGTGATCGCCAGCGCGGCGTAGACGAGCGCGCGTCTCACCGGCGTTCCCCTCTCAGCTGGAGGTAGGACAGCACCGCGAGGATCAGGAAGAGGATGTACGCGACCGCCGAGGCCTTGCCCAGCTCCAGGTCCTTGAAGCGGTCGATGAGGTAGTAGACCAGCGTGGTGGTCGAGCCGGTCGGGCCGCCGTGGGTCATCACGAACATCTGGTCGAAGGACTGGAAGCTGCCGATGATCCCCATGACGAAGACGAAGAGCAGTGTGGGCCGCAGGCTAGGCAAGGTGACGTGCCAGAACTTGCGGACCGGGCCGGCGCCGTCCACGGCCGCGGCGCCGTACAAGTCCTTCGGGATCGACTGGAGCGCGGCGAGGAAGACGACCGTCTCGAAGCCGAAGCCCTGCCAGACGCTCGCCGCCGCCACACCGAGGAGGCTGGTGGCGGGATCGGCCAGCCAGGCGTGTCCGGGCAGGCCGAACAGGCGCAGACCGGCGTTGAGGATGCCGTCCTCGTTGAGGAGCATCTTCCAGACCGTGGCCGTCACCACCAGCGAGGTGGTGACGGGCAGGAAGTACACCGTCCTGAACACGCCGACGAAGCGGACGCGCTGGTTGAGCAGGAGGGCGGCGGCCAGGCCGAGCGCGGGGCCGGCGCTCATGCCGATGACGGTGAAGAGCGTGGTGTTGAGCAGGGCCTGGCGGAACCTGGCGCCGGACAGGAGTTCGGTGTAGTTCCGCAGGCCGACGAAGGAGGGGGCGGCCAGGCCGCTGTAGTCGGTCAGGCTCCAGTAGGCCGAGACGGCCATCGGGACGTACAGGAAGGCGACGGCGGCCAGCAGGGCCGGTCCTATGAGGAGATAGGGCGTCAGATTCGGGCGCCTTCTCCGGGTCGCTCTCGGTTCAGTCAACGAGGAGATCGTCGACCTCCTTGGCCGCGTCCGTCAGCGCCTGCTGCGGGCTCTTCTTGTCGAGCAACGCCGCCGTCACGCCGTCCGTGACCGCCTTGTCGATCTCGGTCCACTGCTTGACGTACGGGTAGTGACGGGCCGAGGCGAGGGCGTTCTGGAAGACGGGGAAGGTGACCTGTCCGCCGAAGTACGGGTCGGGCGCGGCCAGCGCCGGGTCCTTGAGCGCCACCTCGGTGGCCGGGGCCGCTCCGGCGACGGTGAACACCTTGACCTGCTGCGGTGGCTGGAGCAGGAACTGGATGAAGTCCCAGGCGGCGCCCTTGTGCTCGGACGTGGCCGGGATGCTCAGGCCCGTGCCGCCCAGGTAGCTGCCCGGCCGCGTGTCGATCGGGGCCGGGGCCACCGCCCACTTGCCCCGCTGGTCAGGGGCGCCCTCCTTGAGCACGCCCATCATGTAGGGGCCGTTGAGGAACATGGCGATCCGGCCGTCCTTGATGCCCGCGATGCCGCTGGAGTCGCCCTGGTCGTCGCCCCAGTACAGTCCGCCGCGCTTCAGCAGGTCGTGGAGCTGGGTGAGGGCTTTCACGCCTTGGGGTCCGGCGAAGGCGGCCTTGCCGTCGCCGACGAGGTCGCCGCCGGCCTGGAAGAGGAACTGGGCGAAGTGAAAGGTATCCGGCAGGACCTGAAATTTCCCCTTTTTGAGGGTGGCGGCGGTCTGGGTGAGCTCGGCCCAGGTTCTCGGGGGCGTCTTCACCAGGTCCTTGCGGTAGTACAGGGCGTAGGCATCGAAGTCGTACATGGCCGTGACGTAGTGGTCGTCGAAGCGCATGGCGTCCAGCGCGCCCTTGGCGTACTGGCTGTCGATGGGTTTGCCGTTGAGCGTGTCCGGCAGCTCGGAGAGGGTGTGCTTGGCGGCGTACGTCGGGATCCACGTCATGTCCAGCGTCGCCACGTCCGGCGCGGTGCCGCCGGCGACCGACGTGGCGTACTTCTGCCGCATGGTCTCGTAGTCGTAGGCCTGGTAGTCGACCTTGATGCCCGGATGGGCCCGCTCGAAGGCCGCGATGACCGGCTTGATGGGGGTCGAGCTGCCGTAGTAGTCCCAGACCGTGATGGTGCCTGTGTCGGGTTTCTGCTCCGCCGTCCCGCCACAGGCCGCCAGACATGGCAGCAGGATCAGCGCACCGAGTCCGCGGTGCATGGGATCTCCCTCGGCTCTGGGGATTGCTTAGAAGCTTATGAGCTTCATAGCATTGGTGCTGTGTCTCGTCACGTCAAGGCCCTGAGCCTTTCCGCGCCCCCGCTGCCCGCCGGCAGCGCCGTGCTGGCCGTCGACCTCGGCGGGACCTGGATCCGGACCGCGCTGGTCAGGGCGGACGGAACGGTATCGCACCGCCGCCGGGCGGCCACGCCGAGCGACGCGTCCGGTCTGGTGGGGGAGGTGCTGGAGGGGGCTCGGGCCGCGCTGGCGGCGGCGGGCTCGGCGCCGCTGGCGATCTGTGTGTCCGCGCCGGGGCCGCTCGATCGGGCGCGCGGGGTGATCGAGGTGTCCGCGAACCTACCGGCAGGGCATTCGGGCGTGGTGGCCGGTATTCCGCTGGTGGAGCCGCTTGCCGTCTTGGGGTTGCCGGTGGTGGTGGAGCGGGACACGAACGTGGCCGCGCTGGGGGAGGGGACCTTCGGGGCCTCGCGCGGAGTATCCGATTTCGCCTATGTCACCGTTTCGACGGGCATCGGAGCCTCGATCGTGTGGGACGGTCGGGTGCTCACCGGCGCCCACGGCCATGCGGGGGAGATCGGGCACTTCCCCGTCGCAGCGGACGGGCCCCTGTGCGGCTGCGGGAATCGGGGCTGTCTGGAGGCGCTGGCCTCAGGCGCGGGTATCGCGGCGGCCACCGGTGGCCGGGCGGCGGTCGACGTGGCCGCGGCCACCGACGACCTGGCGGTCACGGCCATGACCCGTGCCAGGGCGGCCTTCGCCTCGGGGATGGTCGGGTTGGTCAACGCGTACGACCCGGGGCTGATCGTGGTGGGCGGCAGTGTCGCCAGGGGTCAGGGCGAGCTTTACCTCGGCCCGGCCCGCGCCGCGGTCCGCAGGCACGCCTACGGCGCGGCCAGCCGGGACACCCGCGTCGTCCCCGCCCAGCTCGGCGACGACGCGGGCCTCCTCGGCGCGATCCCCCTCGCCGCGCAGCGCCTCGCCGGCCTCCAGGCGTAGCGACATCGTCGCGACAGGCTCACGAAAGCGGCAGCCGTCATGATTTCCCTGTTGGGTATCTACTCAAGGAGAGCCATGCGAATGCCGTCGTCAAAGCAATTCGTGAGTACGCTCGTGGTCTCGTTAGTCGGTTCGGCCCTCGCCGTCACAGCCATGCAGGCCGGCGCCTCCGCCGAAGCCGCGACAGCAGCCAAATCCGGAAAGGCGCCCACGGCCGTGGGCCCGGGAACGTATCGCTGCGGCTTTTACAAACAGGACTGCATCGATGTGCGCAATGCGATGGCCGACAGTAATTACACCGTCGGCCCCATCATCTACTCTCCCGTAAGCGGCTACTCCTTCGACTATTGGCCCTGATCGGTCAGCGGTGAGTGGTCGCGCTTGACCTCTACCGAGGTTGAGGTTCCAGACTGGGCCTCGTAGTCGTCAAGCGAGGAAAGTGAGTAGTTGTGCGAGTTGTACGAGTGGCGGAGTTCGGCGGCCCGGAGGTCCTTCAGGTCGTGACCGTGCCGGACCCGGTTCCCGGGCCGGGCCAGGTCGTCGTCGACGTCGAGGCCGCCGGAGTCCTGTCGATCGACACGGTGATCCGCAGTGGGCAGGCCGGTGAGATCTTCCCGGTGCAACTGCCGTACGTGCCAGGCGTCGGCTCGGCGGGGCAGGTCAGCGCGGTCGGCGAGGGCGTCGATCGGGAGTGGATCGGCCGGCGGGTCCTCGCCGACGTCGAGAACGGCGGGTACGCCGAGCAGATCACCACAGCGCCGGAGAACCTCATCCCGATCCCGGACGGCTTGGGAACGTGGGAAGCGCTGGCGTTGCTTCACGACGGCTCCACGGCGATGCAACTCTTCGACCGGATCGACCTGCGGCCTGGCGCGACCGTGTTGGTCCAACCCGCTGCCGGCGGCCTGGGCAGCGGGTTGGTGCAGCTCGCCCACGCCGCCGGTGCCCGGGTCATCGGCGCCGCCCGTGGCGCCCGCAAGCTCAAGGCCGTCGAGGAGCTCGGCGCCGACGTGGTGGTCGACTACACCACGCCGGGCTGGCTCGACCAGGCCGGCAGGGTGGACGTGGTCTTCGACGGCGTCGGCGGGGAGCTCGGCCGGGCCGTCTTCGACCTGGTGGAGCCGGGCGGCACGTACTCCAACTACGGATTCACCGGCGGCGGGTTCACCGAGATCGACCGCGACGAGGCGGCGCGACGCGGGGTGACCGCGATCGGCATGGAGCAGCTTGTCGAGGGTCAGCCGCATCGAAGGACGTGGGCCCGGCGAGCGCTGAAGGAGGCGGTGGCCGGCCGGATCCGTCCGCTCATCGGCCAGACGTTCCCGCTGGAACAGGCCGCCGAAGCGCACGCCGCCCTCGAGAACCGCGAGACTCTGGGCAAGGCCCTCTTGTTGACCTGACAGGCTAGGGCAGGAGAACCCAGAGGTCATAACCCTCTGGGGGGTAATAGCAGGCCCAGTCCTTCCACCGACCGGCCTTCTGCCCTGCGTCTCCTGCCGCGAGGCAATAGTCGAGACGGGTGAAGTGGGCCCACTTCGTCCAGCCTGGGGGAGCCTTTACGGTCTGGGTATGCCGGATCGTCGCTGGGTTGGCGTCAACCGCCGGCGGCCGACCGCCTGGTGTTCAGCTGGTCGAACCCCACCGCGACGAGGATGAGCACGCCGATGGCGATCTGGAGGTAGAAGGCGTTGATCGCCAGGAGGTTGCCGCCGTTGTTGAGTACGCCCATGATCAGTGCGCCGGTGGCGGCGCCGACCGCGCTGCCCTTCGCGCCGAAGAGGCTGGCGCCGCCGATGACGCAGGCGGCGATCGCGTTGAGCTCGAAGCCGGTGCCGGCGGTGGGGATGCCCGCTCCCAGGCGGGAGGCGAGCAGCACCCCGCCGAGGCCGGCGAGCAGACCCGAGATCATGTAGACGGAGATCGTCACCAGGCGAACGGGGACGCCCGCGAGGCGGGCCGACTCGGGGTTGGAGCCGACGGCGTAGATGTAGCGGCCGAAGACCGTACGCGCGAGGACGAACCACATCACGGCGGTGACCACGGCGGCGATGATGAGCAGGTTGGGGATGCCCAGGATCGTGCCGTTGGCGATGGTCTGGAACGCGTCCGGCACTCCCTGGATGGTCTGGGCGTCCGTGGTGACCAGGACCAGGCCACGGGCGATGCCGAGCATGCCCAGCGTCGCGATGAACGGCGGCAGCAGGGCCTTGGTCACCAGCAGGCCGTTGACGATCCCGAGCACCGTGCCGATGCCCACCCCGAGCAGGATCGACGGCAGGATCGGCACACCGGCGACCAGGAACTGCGCGGTGGAGGCGCCGGACAGGCCGAGGATGGAGCCGACCGACAGGTCGATCCCGGCGGTCAGGATGACCAGGAGCTGGCCGATCGCGATGATCCCGAAGATGGCGACCTGACGGGCGAGGTTGGCCAGGTTGTTGCCGGTGAGGAACTCGTCGCTGGCGAGCGTGAGGGCGCCGATGGCCACCAGCAGGACGACGAGCCCGCCGCTCTCGCGGCCGGCGATGTCGCCCAGCGTGACGACCCGCCGCTTCGGCTCGGCCGTCGGCTCGGGCGCCTGCCTGGGCTGCGGCACCGTCTCCAGCGCCGCCGTGTCGTCCGCCGCGCCGCCGGGCGCCCTGTTGGTGATCGTCGTGGTCTCGATCGGCTCGCGCCAGACCAGCTTAGGCATCTCGGCTCACCCCTCCTGGGTCATCTCCGCCGCTCTGGAGCTCGCTCTTCGGAAGCTCGCCGTTCTGGAGCTCGCCGTCCGGAAGCTCACTGTCCGGGAGGTCGGTGCCTCCGGCGCCGCTGGCCAGGCGGAGTACGTCCTCCTCAGTGGCGGTTCCGGGAAGCTCGCCCGCGACCGCGCCGTCCCGCAGCACGAGGATCCGATCGGCGAGCCCCAGCAACTCCGGCAGGTACGACGAGACCACGATGATCCCCAGCCCGTCGCCCGCCAGGTCACCGATGACGTTGTAGAGCTCGCCCTTGGCCCCCACGTCGATGCCCTTCGTCGGCTCGTCGAACATCAGTACCTTCGGCTTGGTGAGCAGCCACCGGGCGAGCAGCACCTTCTGCTGGTTGCCGCCGGACAGGGTCGACACCGGCTGGTCGTACGAGCCGGCGCGCAGCCGCAGGCTGTCGAGCAGCCGGTCCGCCTCCTCGGTCTGTTCGCGGCCGGGCAGGAGACCCCGGCGAGAGCCGCTGCGCAGGCTCGCGATGGTGACGTTCTCCCGGATCGACAGCTCCGGCAGCAGCCCCAGCACCTTGCGGTCCTCGGTGAGGAGCCCTACCCCGGCGTTCATCATCGTGCGCGGCCCGGACGGTTTCACCGACTTGCCCCTGACCTCCACCTCACCGGCCACGATGGGAGCGGCGCCGAAGATGGACAGCAGCAACCCGCTCCGCCCCGCCCCCAGCAGCCCGCCGATGCCGAGGATCTCGCCCTCCCCGACGTGCAGGTCGATGCTCGGGGAGCGGTCGAACCGGCGCAGGCCCCGGACCCGCAGCGCGGGAGTGCCCGCGTGCCGGTGGGTCTCCGGATAGAGGGAGCTGATCTCCCGGCCGACCATCGCGGTGATCAGCCGGTCCTCGTCGTACCCGCTGATCGGCCCGGCCTCGGACAGGCCCCCGTCCCGCAGGACGGTCACCCAGTCGCCGATCTCGAACATCTCCTCCAGCCGGTGCGTCACGTACAGCATCGCTATGCCACGCTCGCGCAGCCGCAGGATGTGCTGAAGGAGGCGCTCCGACTCCGCCTCGGTGAGCGCCGTGGTCGGCTCGTCGAAGACGATCACCTTGACGGAGTCCGCGGTCAGCACCTTGGCGATCTCCACGAGCTGGCGAGTGGCCGCCGGAAGGCGTTCCACGATCGCGTGCGGGCTGAGCTCCGTCAGGCCGACCTCGTCGAGGGCCTTCCTGGCGCGGGTTTCCAGCTGGTTCCTGGCGATGATCCCGGTCCGTGCAGGAAGGCGGCCCATGAACAGGTTCTCCGCGACCGACAGGTGGGGGAGCAGGCTGAGCTCCTGGTAGACGGCCTGGACGCCGGCCGCGCGTACCGATGCCGGGGTCGGCGCGGTGACCGGGTGGCCGTCGATCTCGTAGCTGCCGCTGTCGCGGCGCAGCGCACCCGTCAGTACCCGGATCAGGGTCGACTTCCCCGCGCCGTTCTCGCCGGCCAGGCAGTTCACCTGGCCGGGGACCAGGCGGAGCGAGACGTCGCTGAGGGCCTGGACGGGACCGAACGCCTTGGAGACGCCGTGCAGCTCGACGACCGGCGCGGTCATCATTCCGCCTTCATCGTCGGCGGGTGGAGCAGCTGCTTCACATCCGGCGCCGTCATGTTGCCCTTGTCGGCCACGACCGCTCCGGGGTCGATGTCACGCGGCGGGATGCGGTTGACCGTGGCCATCCCGGCCGCCAGGACACCCTGGTAACCGAAGAAGTACGGGTTCTGCACCACCAGCGCGTCGATCGTGCCGGCGGCGAGCGCGGCGTTCTCCTGCGGGTCGGAGTCGAAGGCCACGACGGGGACTGTCGCGGCGGCGTGGTTGTCCTGGATCGCCCGGGCCGCGCCGACACCTGAGGTGTTGTTGTCGGCGAAGACCCCCGCCAGGTTCGGGTTGGCGGTCAGCGCGTCGTTGACCTGCGACGCCGCGGTGTTGATGTCGTTGTTGTTGAAGCGCTGCAGCCCCACCTTGACCTGCGGGCAGTTGTTCGTGATGCCCTGCTTGAAGCCGGCGTCCCGATCGACGAGCGACTGGATGCCGGCCACCGAGGACTCGATCATGACGGTGCCGCTCGTCTTGTTCAGCGCCTTGAGCAGCTCGCACATGCGCTTGCCCGCCTGGGTCCCGGCCTTGACGTTGTCGGTGCCGATGAACCCCTCCGAGGGGGTGGTCACGCGGCTGTCCACGGTGATGACCTTGAGCCCCGCCTTGCGCGCCCGGTCGATCGCCGAGTTCAGGGCGCTGGAGGAATTGGGCGCGATGACCAGCCCGTCAACGCCTCGGGAGATGGAGTTCTCGACCAGTTGTACCTGCTGGTCGATGTTCGTCTCGGAGGTCGGGCCGAACGTGCTCACATTGAGCCCGAAATCTCCCCCCGACTGCTTCGCCCCGGCGATCATCGTCTGCCAGAACGAGGAGTCGCTCGCCTTGATGATCACATCGATTTTCTTGCCGCTCGCCAGCCCGCCCGCGCCGCCGCCCGCCGCGTGTCCGGCCGTACTCGTCGCCCGGCCGCCCACCACCCCGAGTACCAGCGCCACCAGCGCGATCGCCGCGACCAGTGAAAGCGAGAAAACGATTCGAGAACTAGCCATGACGGCCCCCTGAAAGGTGTCTCAGGCGGCAGTCGCTCTCGGTCGTAGCGCCCCCGAGAACACCCTTCCAGCAAAGCCTGGGAATTCACTGGTTCGAAACTAGTAAAGAGAAAAGAACTCATTACTCGCATCCGCCAACCACCGCGCCGCTGAGTGCCACAGCGGCGGCGGTTGAGCGGTTACAGCAGGATGCGCCTGTGCCCCGCGTACTGGCGGGGGCGCTGGACCCTGGCGAGCTCGCGCAGGGCGCGCGACGCGCCGCTCCGTCTGGCCAGGGCGAGCGCCTGACGGGCCGCCTCGGCCGAGCGCTCCCTGTCGTGGGCGTCGGCGTACGCGTGGGCCATGCGGGCCAGGGCGTAGGCGACGGCGTACGTCGGTTGCGCCTTCGGCGGCCCCAGCTCCAGGATCTCGATCGCGCCACCGGCCTGACCGAGGTCGATGAGGCACCCGGCGCACAGCGCGTTGTGCGCCTCGGCCGAGCAGTCGAACCTGTAGGGCGGGTCCTCGTCCGGCTCCTCCAGCGACTGCGCCGACTCCTCCAGACGGCGATGGCACATGTCCACGTCCCCGGCGAGGGCGTGGCCCTGCGCTTCGTGATGCCGGCACAAAGCGTCCATCCGCGGCGGCAGTTCGGCGCGTTCGCGGGCCGCGATGGCGAGGTCCACGAGCCGGCCGGGATCGCCGGGGGTGTCGGAAAGACCGCCCCGCTGGGCGAGCGTGTACGCCTCCAGCAGCGCGTCCGCCGTTTCACGGGCGTCGCGGATGGCCTCGTCGGACCAGGTCAGCGCCCCGTCGGGGTCGCCGGCCTCGTGGTGCATGCGGCTGATCAGCTCGGCGTTCTCCGCGGCGAGCGCCAGGAAGGCCCGCCTGACAGGCGTACTGGCGTCGCGGTGGAACTCCTCGATCCCGGCGAAGACCGGCCGCAGCGCGTTGATCAGGTCGGCAGGGCGGAGGTCGGTCCGGGAGTAGGCGTCGAGGAGGGTCCTGAAGTAGCGGACCGTCCCGTCGTCGGCGCGCTGGGGCGCCTCGATCGCCCGGCCGGTACGCTCCTCCTCCTCGGCGCTGAACATCCCCGACTGGAGCGGGATGTTCGTGACGTAGTGCCACCGAGTGGTCCCGGCCGCGTCCCCGACGAACAGGTCCGCCTCGTCCACGCCGAACGCCCGGCAGAGCAGCTCCGCGTGCGACTCGTCGAGCCGCCGCTCTCCGGTCTCCCACAATCGGATCATCGAGCTGAGCGCCTCCGGTTTGGGGAGCTGATCACGCGTCGTCTCGTCCGCCGCGTCGGCCAGCCGTCGCCCGAGCTCGTCGCGGCTCCACAACCGGCCGCGGCGCAGGACCCTCAGGCGGGCGGCCCAGATCGGAACATCGATGTCAACCATTGGCGTTCCCTCACGGTCCGAGTGACTTGTCTCTATTGTCCGCTTTCCTGGGTTGTCTCGTTAAACCTGAATCGGTAGATCAGCCGGTTGACCTGGGCTGATGGCCGCTCTGATGGGTGATGTCACACGGCGGTCCAAAGCCGGAAACCTCCGCGCAACCCTTGACACGCCAACCCGCCACCCAGCACGCTTGTCGGGAAATGAAAAGCCTTTTCACACAGTGAAAAGCATTGGAAGGCGGCCACACCCCCATGAGCCACGAACCCGCGCTCGCCCAGCACCCTCCCGACCATCCGGAAGCAGCGGCGCCGTCCGCTGACGCCCGGCTGAGAACCGGAGCGCAGGCCGCCCTCGTGGCCCTCTCGGTCTATGTCGCGATCGAGTCCCTGAGCCTGGGTCTGTGGTCCTCGTTCGGCCCTGGGGCGGGGTTCTTCCCGTTCGTGCTGGGTGTGGCGCTCGGGGCGCTGAGCGTTGCCTGGTTCTTCCAGTCGATCCGCGCGGGGCGCGCCGACGCCGCGCCGGGCGACCGGACCGACGTCCGGCACGCCGTCGCCGTGCTGGTCAGCCTCGTGATCCTGGCGGCGGTCATGGACCTGCTCGGCTACCAGATCAGCATGTTCCTGTTCCTCATGTTCCACCTCAAATGGCGGGCCGGACGAAGCTGGGCGCTGTCGCTGGCGCTCGCCCTGGTGGGCAGCGCGGGCGTCTTCTACGGCTTCGAGCACGGCCTGATGGTGCAGCTGCCGCCGTCGGCGATCCCGTTCCTCGCCGGATGGGGCCTGTGATGGATGTTCTGTCCGACCTGCTCGGCGGTCTGTCGACGGCGCTGTCGCCGCAGAACCTCCTGTACGCGTTCATCGGCTGCACACTCGGCACCCTGATCGGGGTCCTGCCCGGCATCGGCCCCGTCGCCGGGGTGGCGCTGCTCATCCCGCTCACCCTCAACCTGGACCCGACCAGCGCCATCATCATGCTGGCCGCCATCTTCTACGGCACCCAGTACGGCGGCACGATCACCAGCGTCCTGCTCAACACACCGGGCGAGGCCGCCTCCGCGATCACCACGATCGACGGCTACGCCATGACCAGGCAGGGCCGCGCGGGAGTCGCGCTCACCATCGCCGCGCTCGGCTCGTTCGTGGGCGGCACCGTCGCCACGGCGGGGCTCGTCGTCGCGGCCAAACCGCTCGGCGACCTGGGCCTGCGGATCGGGCCGCCGGAGTTCTTCGCGCTCATGGTGCTGGGCATCTCGCTGCTCGTCGCGCTCGCGGGCCGCTCCATGACCAAGGCGCTCATCTCCGGCGTGCTCGGCCTGCTGATCTCCATGGTCGGCATCGACCCCGTGGGCGGGGCGCCCAGGTTCACCTTCGGCAGCGATCGGCTGCTCGACGGCATCAACTTCGTCGCCGTCATCATCGGGCTCTTCGGGCTGTCGGAGATTCTTGGCGCGGCCAAGGGCGGCACCGCCAAGGCGGTGGCGCCAGGGCTGCGGGCGCTCCTGCCCGGCCGCACCGACCTGCGGCGTAGCGTGCCCGCGATTGCCAGGGGTACGGGCATAGGGTTCGCGCTCGGGTTGATCCCGGGGATGACCGGCTCGGTCTCCTCGCTGCTCGCTTACGGCGCGGAGCGGAAGTTCGGCAGGCACCGAGCCGAGCTGGGATCGGGCGCGGTGGAGGGCGTCGCGGGCCCGGAGACGGCGAACAACGCCCACGCGAACGGCGCGCTCGTGCCGCTGTTCACGCTCGGCATCCCGGCCTCGCCGACGATCGCCGTGCTCATGGGCGCCTTCCTGCAGCAAGGGCTGACGCCGGGTCCCACATTGTTCGCCGAGCACGCGGACGTCGCCTGGGGGATCATCGCCAGTCTGTTCGTCGGCAACATCATCCTGCTGGTGCTGAATGTGCCGCTGGTCGGGGTGTGGACGTCCATCCTGCGCATCCCGTATCCGGTGCTGACCGCGATGATCCTCACCTTCATGGTGGTGGGCGCGTACACGATCAACTTCACCGTCTTCGACGTCTTCGTGATGGTCGCCTTCGGGCTGCTCGGCCTCGCGCTGCGCCGCCTGGACATCCCCCTCGCGCCCCTGGTGCTGACCCTCGTGCTCGGGCCTCTCATGGAACGTTCCCTGCGCGAGTCGCTGGAGCTGTCCCAGGGCGACTTCACCGTCTTCCTCACCCGTCCGATCAGCGTCGTGCTGCTGGTAGTTGCGCTCGTCATCGCGGCGAGTCCGCTGCTGCGGCTGCGCAAGCCCGCCGCACTGGCCGAAGATCCCGAAGCCTGACCCCCTGACCTTCAGAACGTCACCCCCCAAGAAAGAGGAGCCATCGTGAGACTCAAGATCGCCGTCATGGCCGTGGCCGTGACGACAGCGCTCGCCGCGTGCGGTGCCCAGCAGGCAGGCGGGGCCGCGGGCGCCTGGCCGCGCAAGGGGAAGCCGATCACGCTGATCGTCTCCTTCGCGCCCGGCGCGGCCGTCGACGCGGCGGCCCGCGTGGTCGCGCCCATGCTGGAGAAGGAGCTGGGTACGAACGTCGAGGTGCTCAACCGGCCGGGCGCCGGCGGCCAGATCGGCTACACCGCGCTCAGCAAGGCCAAGGCGGACGGCTACACCATCGGCGCCACCGGCTCGCCGTCCATCGTCGTCTCGCCCCTCGACCCGAGCCGGGGCGCCACCTACACGCGGCAGAGCTTCCAGCCGCTCGGCATGCAGGTCCTCGACCCGATGCTCGTCGGGGTCGACCCCGGCAGCCCGTACAAGACCCTGAAGGACCTGATCGAGGCGGTCAAGGCCAAGCCGAAGAGCATCACCGTCACCACCACGGGTGTGCAGACCGGCGAGCACTTCGCGCTGGCGGACATCCAGCAGAAGACGGGGGCGCAGTTCGCGCCCGTGCATTTCTCCGAGGGCGCCGCGTCGGCCATCGCCGCCTTCCTCGGCAAGCACGTCGGCGCGTACGTCGGCAACGTCAGCGACGTCAAGCCCCTCGTCGCCCAGGGCAAGATCAAGGTGCTCGGCGTCATGTCGGGGCAGCGCAGTCCGTTCCTGCCGGACGTCCCCACCTTCGCCGAGCAGGGGTACCAGGTCGAGCAGGCGACCGCCCGCGGCTACGCGGCTCCGGCCGGGGTGCCCGCCGAGGTGCGTACCAAGATCGAGGAGGCGTTGAAGAAGGCCATCGAGGATCCGGCGGTCGTCGCCAAGATGAAGGACCTCGGCCTGGGCACCGTCTACAAGTCCGGTCAGGAGTACGCCACGTACTGGACCGAGCAGGAAACCACCATCAAGCAGACCCTTCCCCTCGTCCGTAACGAAAAAGGTTGAGAGGCAATGAACATGAGTGAACCCTCCGTGCTGAGCAGGCTCGCCGCTCTGCCCACCGCCAACATCGGCGATGCTATGGACCGCCTCGGCATCCTCGACTCCCGGATCCGCCCGGTCTGGCCCGGCGCCCGCGTGGCCGGGTACGCCTTCACCGTATGGACCCGGTCAGGCGACAACGCGCTCATCCACCAGGCGCTCGAGGTCGTCGGGGCGGGCGACGTCATCGTGGTCAACGGCGGTGGCGACGAGTCCAGGGCGCTGATCGGCGAGCTGATCGGCCAGCGCGCCAAGAACAGCGGCGTGGCCGGATTCGTCATCGACGGAGCCGTCAGGGACGCCGAAGGGCTCGGCGAGATGGGCATGCCGGTCTTCGCCCGAGCGGTGACGCCCGCGGGGCCGTACAAGAACGGACCTGGTCATCTCGGCCGCACCATCGCGGTCGGCGGCGTCGCCGTCGCACCGGGGGACCTGATCCTCGGGGACGCCGACGGCGTGGTGGTGGTTCCGCTCGCCGAGGCCGAGCGGGTCGCGCAGGCGGCGGAGGCGGTCTTCAGCCTCGAGG
Organism: Nonomuraea sp. CA-143628; assembly: GCF_050942315.1. Classification (NCBI taxonomy): domain Bacteria; kingdom Bacillati; phylum Actinomycetota; class Actinomycetes; order Streptosporangiales; family Streptosporangiaceae; genus Nonomuraea; species Nonomuraea sp. CA-143628. The sequence continues at coordinate 11,393,294 of NZ_CP192072.1, read as the reverse complement.
AGGGCAAACGGGCTGCCATCCTTGAATCCGCGTGACAACCGTTCTCCTAGGGCGAGGGAGTTCCACCGATGGCCGCCGGGCAGCCACAGCCGTCCATGCGCTCGGTCGAGCGCGCGTTCGACGTGATCGAGGTGCTGGAGCAGAGCGACAAGCCGATGCGGCTCTCGGACGTCGCGCGGCGGGCCGGCCTGTCCCCGGCCACCACCCTGCGCCTGCTCGGGGTGCTTCAGCGGCGCGGGTTCGTGGTCGCCGAGCAGCAGGCTTACCACCTCGGGCCGGCCACGCTCGCCGCAGCCCACAGCTTCCTCGTCACCGACAGCCTGAGCCGCGCCGCCACCCCGGTGCTGCAGGAACTGGCCGCCACCACCGGCCTGACCGCGACCCTGCACATCAGATCGGGCCTGGAGCGCATCGTCATCGCTCGGGTCGACGGCGCCGATCCGCTGCGTTACCAGCTCCCCATCGGCCAGCGGCTCCCGCTGCATCTCGGCGCGGGCAAGGTGCTCGCGGCGGCCATGCCCGAGGAAGAGCTCGAGGCACTGATGTCAGCGGTACGCGACCTGAGCACCGCGGGCGGCAAGTCCGTGAGCGAGGCGGACCTGCGTGCCGAGCTGGCGCTGATCAGGGAACGCGGTTACCACGTCTCCGCCGACGAGCGCGTGGTGGGCTCCTCGGGCGTGAGCGCGCCCGTGCCGCGCCCGGACGGCCAGGTCATGGCCACGGTGGGCATCTCCGGCCCCGCCGAACGCCACCCCGAGAGCGAAATGCTGAGCATCGTGCCCGAACTGCTCCGCGCCGCCGCCGCGCTCGGCCGCGCGCGTGACCTTTGACGATCTCTCCACTTCATGAGCAAGGATTGATGAAACATGCGTTGTGCCGTCATCGGCCTGGGAGAGGCGGGCGGCGTCTTCGCCGCCGCACTCGCCGCGTCCGGGCATGAGGTGCTCGGGTACGACCCCGCCAACACCCCCACCCCCGAAGGTGTCACCAGGACCGCGACGCTGAGGGAGTGCGTCGAGGGAGCCGCGTACGTCCTGGTTTTGACCGCTGCCTCCGCCGCCCCCGCTGTCGCGGCGGAATGTGAGCCCCTTCTTGCCGAAGGCGCCTGCTACGCCGACTTCACCTCCGCGCCGCCCGCGGTCATGGAGCGGCTCGGCGGGACCGTCGACGGCTTCGCGGACGTGGCCATTCTCGGCCCCGTGCCGCTGCACGGGCACAAGGTGCCGCTGCTCGTCAGCGGGCCGGGGGCGGCGGCGCTCTCCCAGCTCGTGAGCCCGCTCGGCACCCCTGTGGAGGTGCTCGACGCGCCGCCCGGCGCGGCCATGGCCCGCAAGCTCCTGCGCAGTGTGTTCATGAAGGGGCTGGCCTTGGTGGTCTGCGAAGCCGTCACGGCGGGGGAGGCCGCGGGTGACAAGGACTGGATCCGGGCCGAGGTCGCCAGGCAGCTCGCCGGTGACGGGCAGGCGATCATCGACCGGTTCCTGACCGGCACCCGTACGCATGCCGTACGGAGGGCGCAGGAAATGCACGACACCGGGGCGTACCTGGACGATCTCGGGGTGCCGACCGAGATGACCCGCGCCGCCGAGCAGGGTCTGCGCCGCATCGCGACCCAAGCCGACCCCGTCCTGGCCGAGGCCCGCCCCTGACAGCTCTCTTCCCAGACGGTCTCTCCCCAGACGGTCTCTCCCCAGACGGTCTCTTCCCAGGCGGCCATGTCGTGCCATGGTTGGCATGGTCGCCCGGGAAGCCGCCGTATTTCAGCGCCGCATCCCGCTGGCGTCAGATCCGGTCGCTGAGGGTGCGCAGCAGCGTGCCGAACCCGCGAGTGGCGAGGCGCGGTGGGGCGGCGCCGTTCAGGCGCAGGAGGTACTCGCCTTGCAGCAACGTCCTCGGGCCGGACACCGCGAGGCTGTGCGTGGCGATCGTGGAGGCCAGGGCCGCCTGCCGCCTTCGCCTGGCCGAGTACACCTCTACGACCGAGTGCACGTCTACGACCGAGGCCGGATCGGGTACGGCGCCCAGGCAGTCCACCAGCGTCGCCACGTCCTCTAACGCCTGGTTGGTGCCCTGCGCCATGACGGGCGGCATCCCGTGCGCCGCGTCCCCGAGCAGCACGCACCGCCCGCCACCCCAACGACGCGGCACCTTGTGCCGGGTGTGCGGGAACGCTTCGGCGTCGCCCTCACCCAGCGAGGCCAGCACCCGCTCGACCGGCGAGCCCCATCCCCCGAACCGCCGGCGCAACATCTCCAGCGGCTTGTCCTCCGGCGGCGCGCCCGGCGACCACGGCACGTCGAAGAACCACTGCATGAGCCCGTCACCCGCCCCCATGTACCCGAAGTCGCCCTGCCGGCCGACCATCATCGTCGTGGTCGATCCGGGATCGAACGGGGCCGGCGTCAGGCCCTGCCAGGTCGCCACACCGGTCAGGGCCGCCGGGCCGTCACCCAGGACGAGGGTACGCACCCGCGAGCGCACGCCGTCGGCTCCGACCAGGACGTCACCGGCGTACTCCTGACCTGCCTGAGTCCGCACCTGTACGCCGCCGCCGTCGGCCCGCAACTCCGCGACCCGTGCGCCGAACCGTACGGTCCCCTGCGGCAGGCCGCTCTCCAGAAGGGTGATCAGCGACCCGCGCGGGATCACCCGCGCCACCGACTCGAACCGTTCGGCCAGTGCCGCCAGGTCGAACTCCAGCACCCGGCGCCCGCGTGCGGTCCGCAGGCATAACGTCGTCAGCGGTTGTCCGGTCCCCTCCAGATCGACGCCCAGGTCCCCGAGGATGGCCGTGCCGTTGTGCCACAGCGTGATGGCCCCGCCCTGGACACGCGGCTGCGGTGCCTGCTCCAGCACGACCACTTCGTGGCCCGCGCCGATCAATCCGCGCGCCGCCGCGAGCCCGCTGATCCCCGCCCCTGCCACAAGCACCCGCACCGGCGGCCTCCACTTCAACTCTACGAGAAGTAGTACTACCCCTTATAGAGCATCTGGCCACCGTCCACAAGGTCGCATGGAACAGGGCCTCCACCGCGCCGTGGAGGCCCTGTCCCGGTCAACGCTCGATGATCAGCTGCAGTGTTCGAAGATGCTGTCGTAGGTGGAGGAGCCTGCCTTGCCGCCCCACTTCACGCACTGGTCCGCCGCCGCGGCGCGTACCGGCCCCGCGTAGTACGAGAAGTTGCCTGAGTCGGTGACCCTGCTACTTCCCCGCACTTCCAGGTAGGCGCTCGTCGCCGTGGCGGTGCCGAGGGAGGTCTTCTTCAGGGTGGCGACGCAGTTGTTGCCGTTGCCGCTGTTGTAGAGCAGGTAGACCGTGCCGGAGGTGCCGAGCGCCGCCGAGTCGATCACGTCGTAGCCGGCGCCGCAGACCTCCTGCGGGGTGTACGGGTTGGTGGTGTTGCCGCAGTTCTTGGAGGTCACCGTCTGGTTGGGGTAGCCGAAGGTCGTGCCGTTGAAGACGGCCTTCTGGATGTTGGAGGGGTAGTCGGTGCCCAGCCGTACCTCGTAGTGGAGGTGGGGGGAGATGTTGTTGCCCGGCTTGCTGGTGTTGCCGACCGTGCCGATCTTCTGTCCCTGGGAGACGGTGGCTCCCTCGCTGACCGAGCGAGTGTTGAGGTGCGCGTAGTAGGTCGCCCAGCCGCCGCCATGGTCGATCTTGACGAGGTTGCCGTAGCCGTTGGTCGAGCCCTGGTGGGCGGAGATGACCACCGTGCCCGCGGCCGCGGCCACGACGGGGTCGCCCAGGTCGGCGTCGGCCGTGCTGCCCCGGTTGAAGTCGATCTCCCACGACAGGTGGGCGCTGCTCCCGTTGGAGTTGCCGGTCCACGCCTGCCCGCAGGGGAAGGGCAGCTGGAAGTTGGTGGCCATGATGCTCGCGTCCGCCGTCACCTGGTTGGGCGGGTCGCCGCCGCTCTCCTCGCCTGGGTCGGCGGCGGCGACACTCAGGAACAGGGCTAAGCCCGCGATCGCGATTGCTCGGAGTTTCAACTGGACCCCTTCCGCACCGTGTTTGTCTTGCTAGGGCCCAGGGTGGGAAAAATCCGTACAGAAAACATACAGAAACTGCATGGTTTCGCTCCGTGTCCGTGGGTGGCCCTCCGTACGCGTGCGAACCGGCCCTCTGTACGCACGGCGAAGACCGGCGAAGCGGCCCGCGAGCTAAGCCGTCCGAGCCGCTACCGTCCGCCACCCGAAAGTGACGGAGCCGGTCAGAAGCACCAGGCCGGACAGCACGCCACTGATGAGCGGCACCCAGGTCACAGCCGCCGTGGCCGCCAGAACGAGACCGGCGACACCCAGCAGAGTGAGCACCACACCGGGCACCGCGATGCTCCAGTCCTTCCAAATGGGCGCCAACGCGATGAAGTGCACACCGACCACGAACGCCACCCAGGCCACATTGGTCTCAACAGGACGCTCCCAGGCGGCCAGCACCCGGAGGCCGCCGAAGAGCAGGATCGCCTCGGCGGCGACAATGATCAGGTAGCCGCGGCTGAACATGTTCCGCTGCGGACCCGCGGCGGACCGCTCCTTGCGGGCGGTGACGAACCATAGGGCCATGACGCTCGCGGCCGCCAGGCACGCGGCCACTCGCAAAAGATTCACGGTCACGGAGTTGAGCGGGCTCTGCGCGTTGACGACGACGAAGACCGCGCCGAAGACCGCGCCAACCAGTAATCCAGTCATTCGCTGCATGGTCTTATTGAATTCCATGTCGTGCGCGGTCCGTAGTGGGGCTGGGACGAGGACGAGGTAGGTCTGGCACTACTTCGCCGCCCGGCGACGGAGAGGTGGGACCGGGCGCTACCCGGCCGTGATGGCGGCAAAAAGGCGGGACCGGGCGCTACCTGACTGTGCCGCGCAGGTAGGCCAGCACGGCCAGCACCCGCCGGTTGTCGTCGCCGGAAGCAGGCAGCTCCAGCTTGGCGAACACGCCGGCCACGTGCTTGCAGACGGCCGCCTCCGTGATCGCCAGGGTGCGGGCGACGGCCTTGTTGGAGCGCCCTTCGGCGATCAGCGCCAGCACCTCGCGCTCGCGCGGGGACAGCCGGTACGCGGGCTCAGTGACCTCCCGGGCCCTGGACCAGGTCTGCTCGAACAGGTCGATGAGGGTGGCGATCAGACTCTGCTGCCGGATCACCAGCGCGCCGGGCGCGTAGGCGACGGGGGTGATGCGGACGAACGCTATGGTCCGGTCGAAGATGAGCAACTGCTGGATCGGCTCGTCGACGACCCGGTGCAGGTCACCGGCCGCGTGCAACTCCCTGAGCCGGGCCGCTTTGCGCGGGTCGTCCAGCACGCTCGCGTGGATGATCGTGCGCATCGTCATGCCGTCCCGCAGGGCGTCGAGCACGTCGACCCGGCTCTTCTGCTCTTCGCGGCCCTTCTCCGACGATCCCACCGGATGCATGGCGCGCAGCTCACCGGCCGAGGCGGCGGCCTGCGCGATCTGCTGCCGTACGAGCTCGCGGTCCTCCAGCCGTTCGACGTCGACGGGGATGCCGCGCAGCTCGCCCACCACCTCTTCCAGCCGATGGGCCAGCTGGGCCAACGACACGCTCTCGTCCACACGCCTCCTTCGCCTACCGCGCCGTCCGGACGCGGGCCTCCTGGCTGATCCGCACCATTCTGGCAGCGCCGAGCTTGATAAGCGGAGGTCATGGGGTGTCGGTCGACGGGCCTGATCCCACGGTGATGACGATCTTCCCGGCGGGATGGCCTTCGGCGAGGTAGCGGATGGCGTCAGGGGCGTCGGCGAGGGGGTAGGTGCGGCCGATGATCGGGGTGACCGCGCCCGATTCGATCAGCTCTGTCAGCTCCTCCAGCTCTTGGGCGCGTTCCTTGGAGGTCAGGCCATATAGCCGCTGGCTGGTGAACATCGACACAAAGGGTGCGCGTAGCTGGCGGGTGTAGCCACCGAGCAGTCCGCCGGCGTCATGCCCGCCGCCGGCCAGCACCAGGGTCCCGCGCGGGGTCAGGGCGCGCCGCAGCAGCGCCAGTGGGCGGCAGCCCGCGAGGTCGATGATCACGTCGTAGCTCGGCCCGTTGCGGTCGACCTCCTCCCGGGTGTAGTCGATCACCTCGTCGGCGCCGAGCGACCGCACCAGGTCGACCTTGTCGGTGCCGCACACCCCGGTCACCTTCGCGCCGGACGCCTTGGCGATCTGCACCGCGAACGACCCGATGCCGCCGGCCGCGCCGATGACCATCACTCTCTGCCCGGCCTGTACGTGCCCGCCCTCGCGGACGCACAGCAGCGCGGTCACCCCGGAGATGGGCACCGCGGCGGCCTGCTCGAACGACAGCCTGGGCGGCTTGGGCGCGAGCCGCTTGGCGGGGGCGGCCGCGTATTCGGCGAACGTGCCGCTGCGCGGGCTGGTGCCGTACACCTCGTCACCGGGCTTGAACCGCTGAACGCCGGAGCCGACCGCCACGACCACCCCGGCCAGGGCCCGGCCGCGTACCGGCACCCTGGGCCTGGTCAGGCCGAAGGCGACACGTACCCCATACGGCCGGCCGGTCATGCAGACCCACACGCCCGGGTCCACCCCGGCGGCGTGTACCTGGACCAGCACCTCGTCGTCGCCGATCGACGGCCGGTCCACCTCGCGTAACCGGAGGACATCGGCCGAGCCGTACACGTCCTGAGCGATCGCTTTCATGATTTCTCCTCCTGGGAGTCGGGGTATTGGAACACCTCGTCGAGCGGGACCTTGAACACATGGGCTATCTGGAAGGCCATCTCCAGGGACGGCGAGTAGCGGCCCTGCTCGATGGCGATGACGGTCTGGCGGGTCACGGAGATGCGGTCGGCCAGCTCGGCCTGGGTCATCTCGTCGTGCGCGAAGCGCAGGGCGCGGATGCGGTTGGTCACACGGGTCGGTTTCACCATTGAGGCAGGCTCCTGCGGTAGACGATGACCTTGGCGACATTGCCGATGACCGAGGACAGGGCGAAGCACGCGTAGATCACGTTGGCGATCCAGAAGCGGTCCCAGTCGGCGATCGCCATGAGCATCGCCGCGACCGCGCCGATCACCACGAACGCCTGGCCGACGTGGTCGCCCAGCCGCCCGATCTCCCGGTCCCTCTCGTCCTTGAGCAGGGACGCCTTGGGATTGAACGCCCCGACCACGATCTCGATCACGAACGTGGCGAGGATGGCCGCTCCCACGCTCCACAGCAGTGCCGCGCCATAGGGCACTTCGGCCAGCGGGCGCTCGCCGGCCCGGCCTAAGACCACGAACGCGTACCCGCCGTACGCGGCGACGGAGACGATCAGCCGGATCCACGCCCGTCTCTCTTCGAGTGTCATGACAGCTCCTTGATGTACAGAATCTTTGACATCTCAAAAGTAGCGAATCTTTGACTTCATGTCTAGAAAGTTTTACATCGCCCGGCCGATCCAAGCCGGGCCGAACACACGCAAGACCGCCGACGGGCTTACCGGAGTCCGTCGGCGGTCTTCGATCTGGCAGCCGCTAGGGCAGTCCCCACGCGGGCGCGCTGTCATCGCCCGGGACGTCGCGCGGCCGAGAAGGGTGCTGACCTGGTCGGCTGACGACGGCCGTCCTGCCTCTGCGCAGCGGGATCTCGAGCGTGTCCGTACCCCGGTGGGGGAGCGGCCTGCCGTGCTCGTCGCGGACCTCGACCGGGCCCTCGATCCCGTGCCGGAGCCGCAGCGGCTCGCCCGCCTCGCTGTGCACCCTGATCCAGTCCGTACGCCCCTGGCTCCGCGAGGCGTCCACCAGGAACGCGCCCTGCGTACGCAGCCGCTCGACCGACACGTCGGCCCAGGTGGCGGAGACCTCGGGGAACACCTTGACCACCCCGCCGTGGCTCTGGATCAGCATGTCGAGCACCGACTGGGTGGCGGCCAGCGGGCTCTCGATGGCGAAGTTGGCGCCCTCCCTGTACATGGTGTTGGGAGTGATCGCGCAGTTGTCCACGACGTTGCCGTCGATGAAGAAGCGCAGTTGGGCCAGCGCCGCCTCCGGGTTGCCGAACAGCGTCTCCATCGAGGAGGCCGCCGCGAAGCTGTAGCCGTGCCACCGCTCGCGCATGCTCGTCCAGTGCTCGAAGCTGCGCCGGTCGAGCGACTCCTGCAGCGGATACATCCAGAGCAGGTGCGAGTAGTGCCGGTGAGACTCCGCCAGCGGCACGTCCGCCCCGATCATCACCCCGTCCTCGTTCTGGTGGTACGGCACCAGCCGGGCGAGGATCTCCTGCCAGCGGGACTTGCGCGGGTCGTCGAGGCGTAACCGCTCGGCGCTGTCGAGGAGGGTGCGGCAGCCCCAGCGGATGAGCGAGAGGTCGTAGGTGGCGTCGGAGGCGTTGGCGTACTCGGGCGAGCGGGTCTCGGGCAGGTGCAGCCGCCCGTCGGCGCCCTCGACGAGGAAGCGCTCGTAGTAGGTGATCGCGCCGGTGAGGATCGGGTGGAGCACGTCGCGCAGCACACCGTCGTCCATGGAGTGGCGGTAGGCGAGCCAGACGTTGTGCATGCCCCAGGTGAGGTTGCCGGTGTGGTCGTTGGGGCTCACGCCGGGCACGCCGACGTATCGCGGGCCGGGCCTGAGCATGCGGTCGCCCGGATGGCACAGCGCGTACGACTTCCCATCGCGATAACCCGGATTCACATTAAGCTCCAGATTTTCGCGATATTTCCGGAACGTTGTGGTCACCGCGTCCAGCTCCGGGTGGTTCGAGCCGTTGATCATCGGATAGCTGACCTGGACGTTCAGGTTCCACCAGATGTTGGTCCAGCTGTTGCCCGCCTCGGGGAACCACGGCCCCCACTCGGTCACCACGGGCGCGCCGTCCCTGGTGGCCGAGGCCATCTTGTAGAGCTGGATCCAGTAGAACCGCTGCAGCCGCTTGTCCGGGATCGACAGCAGGCTGCGCCGGTAGAACCGCTGCCACCAGAGCCGGTGGGCCACGACCTGCGCCTCCGGGTTCCCGTCGAGCACCCGGCGCACGGTCCGTACGGCCTCCTCGGCCCCGGTCGAGTCCGGGTACCCGTAGGCGATCGTGGCCGCGAACACCCGGCCGGTGCCGTGCCGGACCTCGCGCCAAGCCGTCGTGTAGCCGCCTCCGGCGTGCAGGGGCTGCTCGACGTGCCCCTCGGCGGCCACCGGTTCGGGATTGCCGGTGTATTCGGGCGGGAGCCGGATCGTCCTGGTCGTATGGGAGGGCAGGGGTGTGAAGCCCCATGCCGCCGCCTCCTCTCCCGGGGTCGGCGTCATGGACACCAGCAGCACACCGCGCTGGTTGAGCACGAGCGCGCTGAACCGGACGCCGCCCTGGGCGGTCGTCACGGTCCCGGTGAGCTCGGCGCGTTCGAGGTCCAGTCGCCAGTCCACCGCGGTGACGGTCCCGGCGAAGGTCAGCGTCAGATAGCCGATGGGCAGCCGCGAGTAGCCGATCGCCGCCTCCCACTGCCCGCGCTGGTCCTGTACGAGGGAGTGGCTGAGCATGAACCGCAGGACGTTCCCTTGACCGTCGTTGTTGTAGACGTGCACGCCGAGAAACCCGTTGCCCAGGAACGGCCCGTTCTGCCAGCCGCTGGGGAGCCGCTTCCAGATCATGGCGGCGTCACGCAGGACGTCCCCGTACGCGTCCGTCTTCTCCGGTGCGGCCCGCGCCCACGCGGTGGGGGAGGTGGCGACCACGGCAGCGGCTCCGCCTAAGGCAAGACCTCCGAGGAATGTTCGTCGCGATGATGGATTTTCCGACATAGTGCCTCCGCTGGGGGGACTGATGAGGCAATTCATCTGATGAATGAGAAGATCCATCGCGATGACTGGCTCTGTCAAGCCCTCTCAACGTGCTGGGTCGGCAGGAGCAGCGGGGATTTTCAGCACGAATCGCGCGCCCTTCTCCGAATCCTCGATGGTCAGCGACCCGCCGTGGCGCTGGGCGATCTCCCTGGCGATCGCCAGGCCGAGTCCCGTACCTCCCATGTCCTTGCTCCGGGCGGCATCCAGCCGGGTGAAGCGCTGGAAGACGAATTCCCGCTGGTCAGGGGAGATGCCGGGGCCGTCGTCGTTCACCTCGAGCACCGCCTCCTCCCCCTTTCGGCGGACCGAGATCGCCACGGTGGAGTCGGCGTGCCGCGCGGCGTTGTCCAGGAGGTTGGTGAGCAGACGGCCGAGCTGGAGCCGGTCTCCGTTCACGACCGCGTCGGGGCCGAGGTCTGTCACGACACGTGCTTTGGGGGCCCGGCGTTCGAGCTCGGACTTGACCAGCTCCCGCAGGTCCACGCGGTCGCCGTCGCACTGGAAACCGGCGTCGAGCCGGGCCAGCACCAGCAGGTCGACGACGATCGCCTCCAGCCGGTCGAGGCTGGCCAGCAGGGCTTGCGCCATCTCGGACCAGTTCGCCTCGTCCGGGTGCAGCATGGCCGCTTCCACCTGGGTGCGTATGGCGGTGATGGGACTGCGCAGGTCGTGCGAGGCGTCGGAGGCGAAGCGCCGCTGCTGCTCGACCGCCGCCTCCAGCCGTTCCAGGGTCAGGTTCGCGGTTTCGGCCAGCTTCCGGATCTCGTCGTGGTGGTCGGGGACGGGCACCCGGCGGCCGAGGTCGGTCGAGGTGATCTCGGCCAGCTCGGCGACGATGTCGTCGACGGGGTCGAGGGTCTTGCTGACGGTACGGTAGGCGCCGATCGCCGTGGCGCTGATCATCAACGCGGACCCGAGGAGGAGGGAGAGGACGACCGAGCGATCGATGTACCAGGGGATGAGCGGATCGGCGCCGTAGATGATCCAGTCGCCGCCGGCCCCGGCGACCCGGATGGCCACGACGATCAGGCACGTGTTCGCGAAGCCCGGCACGGTGCAGACGGTCCGGTCCGTTCGCAGGTTGTCGTCCGGCGGGGCGAAGGAGGCCATGCGCGGTTTGCCGAACATCCGCATGTTCGCCGCCACGACCTGGCCGTGGGAGTCCACCACCTGGAGAGCGGCGAGTCCATGGTCGGGTAGCACGGAGGGGAGCTGGTTGCGTGAGATGTGACGGGCCACGTGCAGCTCGGTCTGGAGGATCACGTCGGTCCGGTCGTCCACGGCGCGGTCGTGGGCGCCGACCAGTATGAACACGCAGAAGACCACGCACAACGCCGCCATGACGGCACCGGCCAGCAGCGTCATCCGCGTCCGTACGGACAACTCGTGCCGCAAGGTCACCATGTCTCCCCGTCCGACCGACGATCACGCGCCAGGAGCGGGTCCGGAGGCAGCCGCTCCTGGTTCGCCCGACTCGATCAGGTGTGCCGCGCGTGCAGCATCGGTTTCAGCGCCACCAGTGCGCCTACGGCGAATATCGCGGTGGCCAGGTAGATGAGCCCGAGGTGGCCGAGAGTGGCGAAATGGTACGGATAGTGCGCGGGCAGGGCGACGACCAGGCCCAGCACTGGGACCACGATCGCGGTCACGTACGCCCACCAGAGGCCGTGCCTGACCCCGAACCAGGCGAGTGCCGCGGTGGCCAGCCCGGTCGAGGCGAGGAATCCCGAAAGCGCGATGTGCACGTGCGAGATGTACCTGAACAGATCTGGACTGAACGACTGGACCTGGGCCCGGCTGACATCGACCTCGTGCGGACCGATGCCGAGCTCCAGGAACCCGCCGGTGAAGTTGCGGATGAAGAAGATCACCGCGTAACCCATGAATGTCAGGCCGGCCAGTGCCATGAGCGCCGCGCCGAGCCGCAGGGCGCCGGGCGCCGCTTCTGTCGCCGGGTGATGAGCGATGGTCGCCATGGCCGCCCCCTTCCTGAAATTGTTGCCAAGGGGGGAGCACGGAATGAACACCCCCATTCTCCCACCTGCACGGGAGCGCACTGGGCCACCCTGAGGACGTGGGAGGTGGGCCGATTATTGGGCATTTTGTGACTGGTGGTTCAGCAGGAGGAGACCGCAGGAATACGTACCTCATTGCTACGCTATGAGATGACTTGATGACGTTGCGTAGTTATGGGGAGTTAGCGTGAAGGTCGCCTGCGTCGGCGGAGGGCCCGCCAGCCTGTACTTCTCGATCCTGATGAAGCGGGTGGACCCGTCCCACGACATCACCGTCTATGAGCGAAACCCGGCCGGGTCCACCTATGGCTGGGGCGTGACATATATCTACGAACTGCTCAACAGTCTCCACGGCGTCGACCCCGAGTCCGCGCGTGCCATCAGCGAGAGCTCGGTCCGCTGGGACGGCTGGGTCATGCACGTCCACGACCGGGCGACAGTGACGGTGGACCACGGGGACGAGGGCTTCGGCATCGGCCGGCACCGGTTGCTCGACATCTTCACCGAGCGGGCCCGCTCCCTCGGTGTGCGCATCGAGTACGAGCGTGAGATCGCCGAGGAGGAGGAACTGGCCGACGCCGACCTCGTCGTCGCCGGCGACGGGATCAACAGCGTGCTGCGCGAGCGCCACTCCGACCACTTCGGCACCCAGGTCGCGGTCGGCCGGAACGTCTACCTCTGGCTCGGCACCACCAAGATCTTCGAATCGTTCACCTTCGCCTTCGTGGAGACCGAGCACGGCTGGATCTGGTACTACGGTTACGGATTCGGCAAGGACCACAGCACCTGCGTCATCGAGTGCGCCCCCGAGACCTGGCGGGGGCTCGGGCTCGACCAGGCGAACGAGGCGGACGGCCTGGCCCTCCTGGAGAAGCTCTTCGCCCAAATCCTGGACGGGCACCCCCTGATCGGCCGGGCGCACTCCGACGGCCGGGCGCACTGGCTGAACTTCCGTACCCTGACCAACCGGAAGTGGTATCACGGCAACCTCGTCCTGCTCGGCGACGCCGCGCACACCACGCACTACTCGATCGGCGCGGGCACCGCCCTCGCGCTGGGGGACGCCGCCTTCCTGGTCAACGCGCTGCACGAGGAGACGGCGCTCAAGCCCGCCCTCGCCCGCTACGAGCGGGAACGCCGGGCCGTCATCCGGGCCACCCAGCGGGCGGCCCGCTACAGCGCCCGGTGGTACGAGAGCCTGCCCCGCTACATCAACCTGCCGCCCTGGCAGCTGTTCGCGCTGCTCGGCCAGCGGCAGTCGGTGCTGCTCCCGCACATCCCGCCGCGGCTGTACTACCGGCTCGATCAGGTGGCCGGGAAGCTCGGGCTGACGCGCGCTGCCAAGCACTGACCGCACCCTGGGCTTGCGCTCTGTACCTACTAGTATGTACGGTCATTGCCGTGGACACGAGAGAACGGCTGATCGAGAGCACCCGGCAGCTGCTGTGGGAGTGCGGCTACGTAGGCACTTCGCCGAAGGCGATCCAGCGGCGATCCGGGGCCGGCCAGGGCAGCATGTACCACCACTTCCGCGGGAAGTCCGACCTCGCGCTGGCCGCGATCACCCGTAGCGCCGAGGAGCTGCGTGATCGCGCGGAGGCGGAGCTCGGTGGCTCGGGCGCGCCGAAAGAGCGGATCGCCACCTACCTGCGCCGCGAGCGGGAGGCTCTCCGGGGCTGCCCGGTGGGCCGGCTCACCCAGGACTCCGACGTCATGGCCGATTCCACGTTGCGCCGGCCGATCGAGGAGACCTTCGCCTGGCTGCGCGACCGGCTCGCCGGGGTCCTAGCCGAAGCGCGGGCGGCCGATGAGCTGGCCACCGCGCTCGACCCGGCGGCCACCGCCACCGCGCTCGTCGCGGTGCTGCAGGGCGCCTATGTGCTGGCCCGCGCGGCCGGCGACGCGGACGTCTACGCACAGGCCGTGGACGGCGCGCTCGGCCTGCTCGCCGCCCACTGAGCCCACTGTAGTTTCCTCGCCGAAAGGACGAAGTAATGCCATTTGTACGCATTGACGCGGTTCGTGCAGACGAGAAGCGGCTGGCGGCCCTGGGCCGGGCCGTGCACGATGCCCTGGTCGACGCCATCGGCATCCCGCCGGACGACAGGTTCCAGGTGATCACCGGCCACGACGGAACGCGGCGGATGATCAGCTACGACGACAACTACCTCGGCATCCACCGGGACGACGACCTCGTGTTCGTGGCCATCACGATGCGCTCCGGGCGCACCGCGGACCAGAAGCAGGCTCTTTATCGCAGGATCGCCGAGCTCGCCCAGGACTACGCGGGCACCGAGCCGCGGAACGTGTTCGTCACCGTCACCGAGAACGAGCCGCTCGACTGGTCGTTCGGCGACGGCGTGGCCCAGTATGCGCAGGTCGCTCCGTGATCTCCACGGCCGTCCTGGGCCGGGACGGCCGCCGAGGCTCCGTGATCTCGGCCAGCAGGCTGTCCCAGCGGGCGCCGATCTCCCGAAGGTCATAAGCCCTGGCGGTGCGCTTCGCCGCGGCGCCGAACTTGCGGCGCAGGTCCTCGTTCTCGATGAGCTCGCAGATCGTCTCGGCGAAGGCGCCGACGTCGCCCGGCTCGACCAGGCGGCCGTCGAGGCCGTCGGTGATGACCTCGGCCGGACCGGTGGGGCAGTCGAAGGCGACGGCGGGCAGGCCCTTGCTCATCGCCTCGATCAACGCCATCGGCATCCCCTCGGAGCGTGAGCTGAGCAGGAACATCCCCGCCTTCGCCAGCTCCTCCCCGACCTGGTCGGTACGCCCCATGAGGAAGGCGCGTCCCTCCAGCCCCGACTCCTCGATCTGGGTCCTCAGCCGCTCGCGCCACGGCCCCGACCCGTAGACGCGCAGCGTCCACTCCGGGTGCCGCTCGCCGACCAGCCGCCAGGCCGCCAGGAGCAGGTCGAAGCCCTTGACCCGATCCAGCCGCCCCAGCGCGACGGCGGTCGTGCCGTCCAGCGAGGCGTCGCCGCCGCCGAGGGGAGGCAGGGCGTTGGGGATGCAGGTCAGATGGAGCTGGGGCACCGCCCTGGTGTAGCGCTCCAGGTCGGCACGGGTCAGGGTGACCAGCGCGTCCAGCTTGCCGTACCGGCGCTTGATGACCTTGCGCAGCTCGGGCTTGTGCGCGGCCAGGTTGCGGTGTTCCTGGCCGATGGTGATGACCCCGGGCGGCGCGAAACCGGCGGCGAACAGGTTGAGGCTCGGCCTCGTGCTGATCAGCACCCCGCCGCGCAGCGAGCGCAGGTGACGCAGCAGCACCAGATCGGTCAGCAGCGAGCAGCGCCGGTAGGAGGGCTCGGTTGAGGGCACCAGCACACTGGGCAGCCGCGACAGCCATCGGCGCAGCCTGCCTTTGTCGCGCGTACGGTCATCGAGAACCGAGATCCGCACACCGGAGGGGAGCGGGAAGAACGGCTGGTTCCGCTCGCGGATCAGGCTGACGATCTCGACCTCGTGCTCGCGCGCCAGGTATCCGGCGAGGTTGAGCACCGTGCGGATGGTGCCACCCATGCCGTACGCGTGGAACAGCAGGATGCGCACCGTGCCGGCATCTGGCGCGGGTGCCGTGCGAGCCCGCCGCAGGTCCGCCAGCCGGAGCAGCCACAGGGCCGTCCATCGCACCCAGCGTGCCCCCGACCCCAGCAGCCAATTCCGCGATCGCTCGTACACCTCAGCCGCCCCCTACCTGGATGATCGTCACGAGAAGGACATGTCGTACCCCCATACCTTTCTACTACATAGTTAGTAGTAGTTGAAGGGGATGAATCGCCCAGGCACTACAGCTACTCTGCTACACAAGCTGTAAGTAGAGAGTGAGCGCTCATGACCTCACCATCGCGCCAACGCCGGGACCGTGGCGGCCTGGAGAGTGAGGTGCTGGCCATCCTGGCCGGCACCCCTGGTCCGCTGACCCCCGGCGAGGTGGCCCAGCGGCTGGCCTCCCCGCTGGCCTACACCACGGTCATGACGGTGCTCAGCCGCCTGCACGACAAGGGCGCCGTCAGCCGGGTCCGCGCCGGCCGCGCCTACGCCTACTCCTTCCAGCGCGACGAGGCCGCCCGGCGGGCGGCGCAGATGCGCAGCCTGCTCGGCGAGGGCCAGGACCGGGCTCGGGTGCTGGCCCAGTTCGTCGGGGAGCTGTCCGAGCAGGACGAGGCGTTGCTGCAGCGGCTCCTGCGCGAGAGCGGCGGCACCTGACATGCGCGTCGACGTCTACCTGCCGCTGCTCATCTCATTGCTGCTCGGCCTGGTCGCCGCGCCGCTGGCGCGCTGGCTGCCGCCGTCCACCGCCGGCCGTGCCCTGGTGGCCGCCGCGCTGGTGTCGGCGGTCAGCACCGCGTACGCGCTCGCGCTGCTCACCTGGACCCTGCTGGCCCAGATCCGGCTGGTGGCGTGGCTCGGCGGTTGGTCGCTGCAGTCCTGGGACGACGCCGATCCCGTGCCCACCCCGGTCGCCCTGGGCGCCGCGCTCGCTCTGGGTGTCGCCGCGATCAGGCTGGCCCGCACCATCTTCCGGCATCGCCGGTCCATGGCCGAGGTCCGCCGCGTCGCCGACGAGCTGGACGGCGGACCGGGTGACCTGGTGGTGATCGACGAGGTCCGCCCTGAGGCGTTCGCCCTGCCCGCCCGGCGTGGCGGGCGGGTGGTGGTCTCCACCGGCATGCTGAACGCCCTGAGCCCGGACGAGCGACACGTCCTGCTGGCCCACGAGAACGCCCACCTGGCCCACCGCCACCACCTGTGCCGGGCGCTCGCCGACGCGGCCGCCGCGGTCAATCCGCTCCTGTATCGCCTTCCCCGGGCCGTCGGCTACGCCACCGAACGCTGGGCCGACGAAGAAGCCGCGAGCGTCGTCGGTGACCGCGCGCTCGCCGCCCGGGCGCTGGCCCGTGCCGCCCTCGCCACACTGGCCGCGTCGTCTTCCCCCGCGGCTCCGGCGATGGGCTACCACTCGTCGGACGTACCCGAGCGAGTGCGCTCCCTGCTCAGCCCTCGGCCACGGCGCCGGCCCGTGCTCGTGGCCGTGCTCGCCGCCCTGGCCGTCCTGACGCTGTGGGCGCCGCTGAACGCCAACCAGGACGCCGAGTCACTGCTGGTGCACAGCGGGGCGCCCATCTTCCTGCTCTGCGCTCCCCACTGCCCTGCCTGAGCTGTGTCAGGGGAGAAGGGAGATGGGAGAACTGTCCACTGCCCTGCCTGAAGCTGTGGTCAGGGGTGATGGGAGAAGCGGTCGACCAGGATGGCCAGCCGCTGGTCGTGGGCCTCGCGGGGGAGCCGGCCGCCGCGCATGAGCGTCACCAGCCCGTGCAGGCCGCTCCAGAAGGTTTCGGTGAGCAGGCCGAGGTCGTCGTCGCCGGCCTGCGGTTCCAGCGCCTGGCTCAGCTCGCCGAAGGCCGCTTGCAGGGGGGCGGGTGCCTCGGGGGTGGCGAAGGGCAGGTCGACGGCCAGACTGAAGATCACGTCGTACAGGGCGGGCCGCCGTTCGGCGAAGTCCGCGTAGGCGGCGCCGACGGCGGCGAGGGCCTGCCGGGGGTCGTCTGTCGAGGTACGGGCCGCGCGCAGGTCGACGGCCAGGTCGGCGCAGCTCTCCACCGCGACCGCCGCCATGATGGCGTCCTTGCCCTTGAAGTGGCTGTAGAGCACCGGCTGGCTATATTCGACCTGTTCGGCCAGGCGGCGCGTCGTCACCGCCTCCCAGCCCTCGGCCTCGGCCAGCGTCCGGGCCGCTGTGATGATCAACCGTTCCCGCTCCGCCCGCTCGCGCTCCCTGCGCTCCTGAATCGACATGTCCACAAGTCTAGCATCGCTAGCTCTTCTGTCGATGCTCTCAAATCGGGCGGCGAACTGGCCACCGCCCGAAGGCGCGCCTATTTGGCGGGAACGGCCGTAGGGGGCGGGGGATGTCCGTGGTGCGGTTCGGCGGGCAGGTGCCGGAGGCTGGCCGCCTCCGGCACCGTGTCGCGGATGGATGGTCAGGAGAGGGAGCAGGTCGTGCCGCCCAGGGTGAAGGAGGTGGGTTTGCCGGTGTTACCGGTGTGGGTGGCCTGGAAGCCGAAGTTGGTGGAGGCTCCGGGCGCGATGGTGGCGTTGTAGCTGACGTTCCTGGCCGTGACCTGGCCGCTGGAGGGGGAGACGGTGGCGTTCCAGGCGGAGGTGACCGTCTGCCCGCCGGGGAGGGTGAAGGTCAGGGCCCAGGTGTTGATCGGGGACGAGCTGGTGTTGGTGATGGTGACGGACGCGGTGAATCCGGTGTTCCAGCTGTTCATGGTGTAGGTGACGCCGCAGGGTCCCCCGGGCGTTGGCGTCGGGGTGGGTGTCGGCGACGGGCCGGTGGACCCGCCGTCCAGGCCGAAGAACTGGATGACCCCGGCGGCCATGCCGCCCTGCGGAAGGCTGTGCCCGATCCCTTGGATG
Source organism: Nonomuraea sp. CA-143628 (assembly GCF_050942315.1). Lineage (NCBI taxonomy): Bacteria > Bacillati > Actinomycetota > Actinomycetes > Streptosporangiales > Streptosporangiaceae > Nonomuraea > Nonomuraea sp. CA-143628. The sequence goes on along the minus strand of NZ_CP192072.1, from coordinate 11,375,078 downwards.
CTGACGCCCTCAACGGCGACCATGGTGCCGGTGCCGCCGTAACGGGTCCGGGTCCAGGACGCCTGCGGGTGGTCGGTGAACGTGGGTGTCTGGCTGAGGCCGTGGACGTCGGTCCACTGCTTGATCTCTTCCTGGAAGTTCGGGTAGCGGAGTGTGGCGTCCTCGGTGCCGTGCCACAGCTGCATGCGCGGACGCGCCCCGGTGTAGCCGGGGAAGGCGCCGCGTACGAGGTCGCCCCACTGCTGCGGGGTCTTGATGATGGTGCCGTTGGCGCAGGCGCTGTTCCAGCTGGAGCCGTCGGTGGTGGCGAAGCAGCCGAACGGCACTCCCATGAACGCCGCCCCGGCCTTGAAGACGTCGGGATAGTCGCCCAGCAGCACGTTCGTCATCATGCCGCCCGAGGAGGCGCCGGTCACGTAGACGCGGGAGGCGTCGCCGTTGTTGTGCTGCTCGACGTACTTGACCATGGACACGATGCCCACCGGGTCGCTGCCGCCGTCGTGCTTGAGCGCCTGTGGCGAGGAGACGTCGAAGCAGGACCCGCTCCTGGTGGCGGAGGGGTAGATGACGATGAATCCGTACCTGTCCGCCAGTGAGGCGAACTCGGTGCCGGAGTAGAAGGCTGGGCCGGAGCCCGTGCAGTAGTGCACGGCCACCAGGATCGGCGGCCGGGCCGCGACGTTGTTCGGTACGTACACGTACATCCGCAGCCCGCTGGGGTTGGTGCCGAAGTTGGTCACCTCGGTGAGCGAGGCCGGCGAGGCCGGCGGCGCCATGGTCAGCCATGCGATGACGAACATCGCGGCGGCGACCAAGGCGCCGAGCACTCTGGTGGTCATCCTCATCCGCTGCCCCTCTCTCGATATGGCCCCGAAATATTCGGAGTATTCTTAAAAACTTTTCGAGAGGCAAGGAGCCACGTGGGCCGCCATATTCGGCATTCGGATGACCTGGGCAATCTGCTTAGCTCAGGGAAGGATTCTTGAAACTTTCGGAAATTACCTGGCCAGACTGGTACGTAGGTGCGCGCGTACGGCAGGGGTCAGCACCTGGCCGGCCCGTTCCACCATGAGCGTCATGTGGTACGCCACGAGCGCCATGTCGCAGTCAGGCGCGACGAGTACGGCCAGGCAGGAGCCGTCGCTGATCGACATCGTCAGCAGCAGCCCATGCTGCATCTCCACCACGGACTGGGTGACGGTGCCGGCCTCGAAGACCCTGGCCGCTCCCAGCGTCAGGCTCACCAGCCCCGCGGCGATCGTGGCCAGCTGCTCGGCCCGGTCGGCGGGAAAGGCCGCCGAGACCGCGAGAGGCAGTCCATCGGACGAGACGACGATCGCGTGGGCGACGCCTGGGACGGTGCTGACGAATTCAGTGACCAGCCAGTCGAGCCCATGCCCCACGTAAGTCAGGTCGTTCATGCACCCTGTTCCCTGTTCATTGGGCCGTTGGAAGGGGCCCTGCCCTGACTGATGTCCTCGCGCGCGGCCTGGAGGCCCTGCTGGAAACTCGCCAGGCGGTTGCGCGCCCGCTCGGGTGAGATCGGGGGCGCCGGCGGGACGTCCTTCGGCGCGGTGGAAGTGTCGGCCGAACCCGGCACGAGGTTGGCCTTGGGCACCCGTTTGGGCAGCCCGGCGGCCGTCGCGCCGTCACGTACCGGCTCGACCGCGGCCGCCGCGGCGTGCCAGCCGGCATCCGCCTGGGCGGAACTCCAGTTCGCGCCGCTCTCACCACGCTCGAACCAGGCCGACTCGATCGACTCGTAGATCGGCAGGTACTCGTCACCCGCGGAGGCCGGCCTCACGGCCGGGATCGGGCCGGTGGCGGCCGCCTCGGTCTCGGGAAAGTCGAATCTGGCCCGCGCCGGGCCGTCCACGCGGTCGTGGAGGCTTCTGCTCGGCGGCTGGTCGCCACTGGGCCATTTCGGCAGGCCGTTGTCGCCGGACCAGCTGACCGGCGTTCTCGACGGCGTCCAGATGTCGCCGGTGTCGTAGGAGCCGAAGCCCGCGCGCTGCTCGGCCGACCGACCGGTGTCGGCGGGCGGCGAGAGCCAGGCACCTGCCGAGCTCGACCCGGTGTCGGCGGGTGGCGAGGGCCAGACGCCTGCCGGGCTCGACCCGGTGTCGGCGGGCGGTGAGGGCCAGACGCCTGCCGAGCCCGACGGGATGGAGGGATACGACGGGTGTCCCGGGCCCATCTGGTAAGTGGCCGCCGGCAACGGCGGCGGCGTCGGGTAGGCCTCCTGGCGGCCGCCGCCGGGCATGCCGGCGTAGGCGGGCGAAGGCATGCCCAGCAGCGCCTCCGGAATCAGCACCATGGCGGTGAGGCCACCGGAGCCGTGCGGGCGCAGCTGTACGCGGATGCCGTGGCGGTGCGCCAGCCTGGCGACCACGAACAGGCCCATGCGGCGCGACACCGAGACGTCCACGATGGGCGCGTCGATGAGGCGGTCGTTGGCGTGGCCCAGTTCGTCCAGGGTCATGCCGATGCCGGAGTCGGTGATCGACAGCATCACGCCGCCGCCGTCGATCCGGCTGCCGGAGACCGTCACCCGCGTGTCATGGGGCGAGAACGACAGGGCGTTCTCCACCAGCTCGGCCAGCAGGTGGATGACGTCGTTGACGGCCTGACCCGCGATGGACACGCCGTCGGGCACCTGCAGGACGACCCGCTCGTAGTTCTCGACCTCCGAGAGCGTGGCACGGGTCACGTCGATCAGCTTGACCGGCTGGCTCCAGCGGCGCGGCGGGTCCTGGCCGGCGAGGACCAGCAGGTTCTCGCTGTTTCGGCGCATACGGGTGGCCAGGTGGTCGAGCTTGAACAGGTTCGCCAACCGGCCCTCGTCCTGCTCGCCCTGCTCCAGCCCGTCGATGAGGGTGATCTGCCGCTCGACCAGCGTCTGGCTTCTGCGCGAGAGGTTGACGAACATCGCATTGACGTTGGTACGGAGCTTGGACTCCTCGCCCGCCAGCCGTACGGCTTCCCGGTGCACTTCGTCGAAGGCCCGCGCCACCTCCCCGATCTCGTCCTTCGACGAGATGGCGATCGGTGGCACCTGCACATCGTCCGTGCTGACCTCGCTGGTGCGCAGCTGCCGTACGAGCTCGGGCAGCGTCTGGTCGGCGACCTTGAGCGCGTCTCCGCGCAACCGCCTGAGCGGCCGGACGAGCGAGCGGGCCATGACGGCGGTGATGACGAGGACCAGGATGATCAGGGTGATGACGAGGGCGATGTTGAGCCCGGCCACGTACTGGTCGTTGCCCTGGACGTCGGCGCTGATGGTGGCGACCTGCTGCGACATCGCCTTCTGCACGGTGTGCGCGCTGTCGACGGTGTCGCTGATGGACTCGACCCAGCGGGCGACGTCGTCGCTCGTCGAGGTGTCGAGCCGCCGCAGGGACAGTCCCGTGTTGGTGAGGAACACGGCCCTGTTCATGTAGAACTCGCCCCGCCCGACCTTCACGCTGGCGACCGTGTTGTCGTAGAACTGCCGCTGGGCGATGGTGGCCGCGGTGCGGAAGGAGGTGCGTTCGCTCTCGCGCCTGGAGCGGGCATCGAGGAACGCCTTGTACTCGGGTTCTTCGAACGACCCCCTGACCAGCGCGATCATCAGCAGGCCCCGCAGTTTGGAGGTCTCTTCCTCATAGCGGGCGATGGCTCGCAGGGCCGCGGTCGTGGAGATGAGCTGCTCGTCTGTCGAGCCCTGTGTGACCTCGTCGTAGAGCTGCAGCATCTCGGCGATGGCCTCGGAGTACTTCTCCATCGTCGGGAGCGGTGGCAGCTGTGTGCCGGCCACGGTGGCGCGCAGCGAGGCGAGCTGGGTCAGCCTGGTGCGGATGGTGGCCAGCTTCTTGCGGCCGAGATCGGACAGCGAGTCCTCGGCCGTCGCGGCGGCCGCGTTCGTGCGCGCCACGCTGGCGTTCACGATGCCCTGCTGGGCCGTGAGCTGCTCCTTCTCGGTCGATGCCCTGTCGGAGGCGACGAACTGCGCCGAGAGGTCACGTTCGAGGGCCATGTCGCGGGACAGCTCGCCCAGCTGCGCGACGAGGGCACCCACGTTGCTGATGTGCTGATACTGCTGCGCGCTGCTGATCGAGGTCGTGACGCGCAGCCCGCCCAGCACCACGGCCACCAGGGTCGGAATGGCGATGAGAGAAATGAGGCGGGTGCGCACCCGCCAATTGCGCAGGGCCATCGCGCTACCGGATGCGGGCACCGACTCGGCGGGCTTCTCGTGAGCCGCCGACTTTCCCGGCAGAGCGGGGGCCCCGGCACGACCGTGTTTGGTCGTCGTTGTCCTCACTAATGGCAACCTCTCGCGTGGCCTGCTGCAGGGAATTGGTCACTGCCGAGTGATTGCAGGCGGGTTGGGGGCCTATTGGACCACGAACGTCAAGATTTGGCCAAACGCATCAGGCCTTTTCCGCCGCCCCAAACTAACTTCTTTTTCCGTTGACGCTTAAAGCATATTTGAAGTTAGCGTGCATGCGTCTGAAGAACTCGGACAATTCGGTCATGGAGCCATCAACGGCGCTCTAAGTACATCAAGCATCTATCTCCCCACATATCGTGTTTTGTCCAAAAACTCGGATATACGTGGCATGGTCTTCAGATCTGATCTTTGCTCCGCTACGCTTCACGCTCGTTGTCTCCGATGCCGGAGCTACAGACGCTGATTCCCCTGGTAGGAGTAGCCCCCATGACCCGCACACCGCGCTGTCGCGCCCTCATTCTCGGCGTCGCAGTCGCTCTCACCCTCACCGCCTGTGGCGGGAACAGCGACTCTCCTGGCGCGTCGGCCAATGGCAAGGGCTTGGAGAAGTCCGAAATCAAAGTCGGCGCCCTGCCTATCCCCGACGCCGTGTCGCTCTATATCGCCAACGAGAAGGGCTTCTTCAAGGAAGAGGGTCTGACGGTCCAGCCGGTCACCATCACCGGCGGCGCGGTGGCCATTCCGCAGGTCAAGAGCGGTGCGCTGGACATCTCTCAGACTAATTACGTCTCGACCTTCCTGGCCGCCAGCAGGGGGGACAAGCTCAAGCTCGTCGCGGACGCGTATCAGGCCGGTCCGAACACCTTCAACATCATGGTTCCGAAGGATTCACCGATCAAAACGGTCGCCGACCTCAAAGGAAAGACCGTCCTGGTCAACAATCTCCGGAACGTCGCCACGCTGGCTGTGACTACGCAACTCAAGGTGGCCGGACTTACCGAGAACGACGTCAAGTTCGCCGAGAAGCCGTTCCCCGACATGGGCAACGCGATTACCAGCGGGCAGGCCGACGCCTGCTGGATCACCGAGCCGTTCATCACCGCCAACCAGAGCAAGCTGGGCTTCCGCAAGCTGGCCGACACCATGACGGGCGAGACCGAGGACCTGCCGATCGCGGGCTGGATGGCCACCGACGAGTGGGCGAAGAAGAACCCGAAGACGCTGGCCGCCTTCCAACGGGCGATCGCCAAGGCGCAGAGTCTCGCATCGAGTAACCGCAAGGAGATCGAAGCGATGCTGCCCAAGTACACGAAGATCGACGCGAAGACCGCCTCGGTCATCACGCTGGGCACCTTCCCGAGCGAGCTGAGCGCCACCCGACTGCAGAAAGTGGCCGATCTCATGGTCGACTACAAGTACCTCACCAGTGCTGTCGACGTGAAGTCGATCATCGCGGCACCGTCGAGCGGATGACCCGTGCACGACTGCTCCGCGGCGTCGTGGGCGCCGCGGGCTTTCTCGCCGTCGGAGAGCTGGTCATCCGGTTCGGGCTGAGCCGCGACCTGGTCTTCCCGCCGCCCTCGGCCATCCTGTACGAGGCGGTGCTCCTCCTGGCCGACCGGGACTTCCTGATGGGAGCGCTCGCGACGCTCACGAACTGGGCGCTCGGCCTGCTGGTCGCGGTGGCGGTGGCCGTCCCGGCGGGCGTCCTGCTCGGCGCGCTGACCCCGATGGAGCGCGCCCTCCGGCCGCTGCTGGAGTTCCTGCGGCCCATCCCCTCTGTCGCGATCATCCCGCTGGCGATCCTGCTGATCCCGGGGGACGAGCTGATGAAGGTCTCCGTCATCGTCTACGCGTCGGTCTGGCCGATACTGATCAACACGTTGTACGGCATGCACGACGTCGACCCGCTGGCCAAGGAATCGTTGCGCAGCTTCGGATTCGGGCGGCTGGCCGTGCTCGGCAGGGTGAGCCTGCCCAGCGCCGCGCCCTTCGTCGCCACCGGCATCCGGATCGCCGCCGGGATCGCGCTGATCATCGCCGTCAGCGCCGAGCTGCTCGCCGGAGGCGTCGCGGGCCTGGGGGTCTTCGTGGTCCAGGCGGGCAGCGGGAACCGGACCGACCTCATCATGGCGGCCACGTTCTGGGCCGGCGCGTTCGGGCTGCTGGCCAACGTGGTGTTACAGGCGGCGGAGCGCCGCCTGTTCCGTTGGCGCCTGGTGCGGACGGGGGCGGTGTCGTGAAGTCGCTCGCCAGGTCCTGGGTGATCCCCGTCGTCATCGTCTTCTGGGAGCTCGTCGCGCGGCGGTTGGAGAACAGGGACTTCCCGCCGCCGACAACGATCGTCTCCCGCATGTACGAGCTGTGGTTCTCCGGCCCGGCCGCCCGGCTGTTCCTCACCGACGACGCGTTGGCCAACATCCTGCCCAGCCTGGGACGCATGTTCTCCGGGTGGATCCTGGCCTCGCTCATCGGAGTGGTGCTGGGAGTGCTCCTGGGGCGCTCGCGGGTGGCGACCGACTACGTGAGCGTGCTGATCGAGTTCGGCCGCGCCGTTCCGCCGCCGTTGCTGCTGCCGTTGTTCATCGTGTTGTTCCAGGCGGGCCTGCGGATACAGCTCGCCGTGATCGTGTCCGGGGTGATCTGGCCGGTGCTGCTCAACTCGATGGACGGGGCCAGGTCGGTGGACCGGACCTATACCGAGACCGCCACTGTCTTCGGGTTGTCGAGGGTGCAGCGCCTGGGCCGGATCGTCATCCCCGCCGCCTCACCCAAGATCTTCGCGGGTCTGCGGCTGAGTCTGTCGCTCGCGCTGATCCTCATGGTGATCTCTGAGGTGTTCGGCAGCACGGACGGCATCGGCTACCAGTTGCTGACGGCACAGCGCAGCTTCGACACACCCGCGGTGTGGGCGACGATCGCCCTGCTGGGGATGCTCGGCTTCATCGTGAACGCGCTTTTCGTGGTGGCGGAGCGCCGGGTGCTGGTCTGGCACAGGCAGGCCACCCAGACGCCATGACCTCTTGGAACCTCTTGGAACCTTTTGGAAGGGACAAATGCCACACTCCGACAGCCTCCTCTGGAAATCTGTTTCCGACATTTCGCGATTCGCGGCTTTGCTGACCATGGCGGAGCTGGGCGTCGCCGACCACTTGGCGGACGGGCCGCTCGACACCGAGGAACTGGCCAAGAGGTGCGGGGCGCACGCCCCCTCGCTCCGCCGGGTCCTGCGTGAGCTGGCGAGCATGGGGGTCGTCCGCACAGCCGGTGCCGAAGACTACGAGTTGACCGACGCCGGCACCGCGCTCCTCTCCGATGTCCCCGGCTCGATCCGCTCCTCGATCCGCGCGCTGGGCGAGGAAGGCTTCTGGTACGCGATGGGCAAGCTGCCGGACACGGTGCGGCAGGGAAGCTCAGCATTCGTCGCGAAGTACGGGAAGTTGTACGAGCATCTGGCGAAAAATCCTGATGCGGGCCGCATATTCGACGACTACATGGCCACCAGGGCGATCACGTTCACGGACGGCCTGGTCAAGCGGTACGACTTCGCGGGCATCGAGACCATGGTGGACGTCGCCGGGGGCAGTGGCCACATCATGGCCACGGTCCTGCACGCCAATCCGGGCATGCGCGGCATCCTCTTCGATCTCGACCAGGTGGCGGCCCGGGCCAGGGACCTGCTGGCCACCGAGGGCCTGGCCGATCGGTACGAGGTCGTGGCCGGCGACTTCTTCGCCTCGGTTCCGGCGGGCGCGGACGCCTATCTGCTGGCGAGCATCCTGCACAACTGGGACGACGGCGACGCCCTGCGGATTCTGCGCAATGTCCGCCGCGCGATGAACCCCGGCGGGCGGGTGCTGGTGCTGGAGGTGGCATTGCCCGACGACGAGGCGCCGCATCTGGGCAAGGATCTCGACCTGCGCATGCTGGCCATCTTCAACGGCGGCCTCGAGCGCAGCCGGGAGGAGTACGCGACGCTGTTCGAGCAGGCCGGCCTGGAGCCGGCGGCGGTCATCGAGCTGGGCGCGGGAGCGAGCCTCCTTGAGGCCAGGCCCGTCTGAGGCAGGCGTCCTGAGCGGATCTGCGGCCGTTCGCTGCCCGATGTGACCGATATGGCCATCGGAGGGTGACGCCGCGGGCGGGTCGAGCCGCCCGCGGCGCTACCGGATCACTGGACGGTGATCTTGTCCACTTCGACGGTGATCCCCTTGACCTGCGGGGTCGAGGTGGCCGTCGTCACCTTGCCGACCCCCGGGCTTACCCCCTTGATCTTCATCGAGTAGGTCAGGGCACCCCCGGGCGCGCCGGGTGTGCTGTGGACCACGAGGTCCTGGGTGGGCGGCCCGGAGATCTGGTCGCCCGCCGTACCCTCGTCGTTCTCCGCGCCCACGGTCAGTCCCGCGCCCGCGGGGGCGTCGCCCGGCAGGTTGCCCGGGTCGTAGGCGTAGCTGATGTCCTCCGTGCCGTTGAGCCCGATCCACTGCTGGAACACCTTGATGTCGCTCGTGCCGAAGGTGTGGACCCGCCATTCCAGCACCAGCCAGCGACTGACGCCGTCGGTCAGCGTCGCGGCGAAGACGCCGGGGGCGCCGGTGCCGTCGAGGTCGGTCCAGTAGGAGGCGAGCACGGCGTTCGGCCGCGCCGGATCGGGCAGCGTCTGCGGGAGGAAGGCGATGTCGTCGGCGCCGTTGGTGCCGCCGGCGACGCTGTAGCCGTTGGAGACCACGCCGATCCTGGTGTAGGTCTTACCGGCGAAGGTGAAGGCGGGCACCGTGAAGTTCAGCGCCTGCTCGTCCCCGATCGGCGTCGGTGTGATGCCGAAGGCGTCCAGCGGAAGATATCCGGCAGGACCCGCACCCGGCGCGATGGTCGGCTTGTCGGGCTGGCGGCCGGCCAGTGTCGCCTTGGCCGTCGCGATCTGGGTGCCGATCTTGGTGGCCCCGGTCACGCTGTTCAGCCGCAGGCGGGCGTCGAGTGTGCTCAGCGCGGTCACCTCGGCGCTGGACAGGCTGTTGTTCTGCACGGTGACCGTGCAGGTGGACTCACCGGTGTTCCTCGGGATGGTGGCCGGCGCGCAGGTCTGGTCGACCGGCACGATGCCTTCCTGGCGGAAGAAGGCCACCGGCAGGTGCAGCGCGCGCGAGCCGCCGACCTGCTTGAGGTTCACCTGACCGAAGTACTGCCCGTCGGGCAGGTCCGGCGCGGTGATGACCACCGTGAGCTTCGCGCTCTTGCCCGGTGCGACGGTGAAGCGCGCCGGCAGCACCGTGATGTCGGCGCCGCTGACGGTCGTGGCCGAGGCGGAGAACGTGAGCGACTTGCTGGTGGTGTTCGTGACCGTGCGCTTGGCGGTGATGAGGCCGGGCATGGTCGGCGCGTTCACCGAGGGCAGGTTGAGGTCGATCCGGTTGAGCGGGTCGGTGGCCGAGGCGATGAAGTTGGCCGCGCTCTCGTCCAGCGTGAGTCCGGGGTCACCGGCCTTCGTCAGGTCGATGCGCCCGCCGCCCATGTCGAACGGGTCCGCCGGGGTGACGCGGTCCTGCTTGGTGACCGCGGTCTTGGCCGTGGTCTCCAGGGCCGACTTCACCTGTCCCGGTGTCCAGGTCGGGTGCAGGGCGAACACGAGCGCGGCCGAGCCGGTCACGTGCGGCGCCGACATGGACGTGCCCTGGATGACCTGGTACAGGTTGCCGGGCGGTCCTTCGAGCGGTGACTCGGGAGTCGGGGTCATGCCCGCCAGGATGTGCAGGCCGGGCCCGGTGACATCGGGCTTGAGGAAGTCCCCGCCGGGACCGCGCGAGGAGAAGTAGGTCATCACGTCGCCCTGCCAGCTGGCCTTGACGCTCTGGGTGAACGACGCCGTCGCGCCGGGATGCGCGGACAGGAAGCTCATGAGTACGTCGGTCTCGGGCTTGTTGACGTGCACCGACGGGACCCAGTGGGCGTCGGTGAAGACGTCGAACGGGAAGGCGTTGTAGAGGATCATCCCCGCGGCGCCGCCCTGCCTGACGTTGAAGCTCTTCAGCACCCGGTTCGGGCCGCGCTCGCAGGCGACGATCTTCCCGGTGAAGATCCCGGCCGGTGCCGGGGTGTCACACAGCGCGTTGGAGTACGGCGGAGCGGACGCCAGCACCACCGGCAGCGGCGAGGCGAGCCCCGAGGTGACGGACGCGCCCTTGATCGTCGCGGTCGCGCCACCGCCGGACAGCGTGATCGTGGACTGGAACGTTCTGGTCTGCGTGGACGCGGCCACCGTGGTCACCCACGGGCTGCGGTGGTCGGTGGTGTTGGCGTCGGGCCCCGAGTTGCCCGCCGACGCCGAGACCAGCACGCCCGCCGCGTACGCGTCGAGGAAGGCCAGCTCGACCGGGTCGCTGTAGGGGTCGGAGCCACCGGAGATCGAGAAGTTGATCACCCGGACGCCGTCCAGAATGGCACGTGCCACCGCCTGCGCCGAGTCGGACGGGAAGCAGCCCTCGGCGCCGCACACCTTGTAGACCGAGACCTCGGCGGCGGGCGCGATGCCGTGGATCGGGCCGCGGCTGATCCCCAGCGGGTTCGCGTCGGCCACTGGGCCGCCGGCCGACGTGGTGGCGGTGTGGGTGCCGTGCCCGTTGGAGTCACGGGCGCTGTCGGGGTAGACCTCGCCACCGAAGACCGCGTTGTAGGTCTCCAGGAACGGCTGCCCGCCGATCAGCTTGTTGTTGCAGGTGAAGGGGTCGTTGGCCGGGGTCAGCGGGTTGTCGCCGAAGTCGCAGACCCGGGGCGTGCCGTCCTTGGTCGGACCCGGCGCGGGCAGGCCGGTCGGGGCGGCGAACTGGGGGTGCTCGGGCCAGGCGCCGGAGTCCAGCACGCCCACGATCACGCCCTTGCCCGAGGAGTTGCTGCCGCCGAGCTGGCTGTAGATGGTGTTGGCGCCGATGAACTCCGGGCTGGAGTCGGTGAGGAGCTGCTGGGGCTTGTCCTCCTGTACGGCGACGGCTCCGGGCAGCTTCAGCACCTCGGCCGCTTTGTTGCCTGGGATCCGGAGCGCGATGCCGCCATAGACGGTCCTGACCCGCTGGCCCACCACGGCCCCCGGAACCTTGCCGGCCAGCTGGTCCAGGAACGCCTTCTCCACGCTCTCGATGTGCTGGCCGTACTTCTTGACCTCGGCACTCCTGGTGTCGAGGGCCTTGCCGGTGACGGCGGGACTGGTGCCCGGCAGACCGGGCAGCCCGCCCCGATAGGCGGCGAGCGAGTCGTAGTCCAGCTTGACCATGATGTTGATCGGCGCCGGCGACGTGGTCCGCAACAGCGCCTGGTCACTCTTGGCGAGCTTGCCCGTCGGGGACTTGGCGCCCTCGACGAGCTGGGCGCCGGTGACGGGGGTGGCCTGCCACTTCCCGTTCGCGGGAGAGGGTGTGGGGGTGGCCCGCGCCGCTGCCGGGCTCATCACCGCCACCATGCTCAGGCCGATGACCACCGACGCGAGCCGCCGCGCACGGGATAAGCGGGGACTGGATAACACAAGATCCTCCTCGTCGAGGCTGCATGGACTCACCACGCCGCCAAGGAGGCGTCAGGTCACCCCGCGTCGAGGCACACCGGAGAGATCACTGAACCCTCCCCGGTGGGTGACAAGCCGTATGAGCCGCCCTGTGGGGCGGCTCGGTACCGACCGGAGTGTAACCAGCGATCACGCGGCCGAGAACCCCACCGAGTTGCCATAATCCGGCGGGCAATTTGGCTATTCGTACGGCTCTGCTGACTGATCGCGTCAACCTGACCGACTGATGCGGAAAGCCCGATCGTCTGGCGCGGAGAGCTCGATCGTCTGACTCCGAGTGCCCGGGCGGCATGACCGCGCCGCCCGGGCACTTTTCGTTGTCTCGCAGGGGATTTCGGTCCGTCAGATCTCGCAGTTGAGCTCGGTGTCGCCTCTGTCGGAGTCGCACGTGTCGGTGCCGCCGTCAGCGCTGATGGTGTCGTTGCCGCCGATCCCGTCGACGGTGTTGATGACGTCGTCGCCGTTGCCGCCCCGGATCTCGTTGGCCGCGGCGTTGCCGGTGATCCGGTCGGCGCCCGCGCCGCCGAACACCCGCTCCACGTCACTGCCGACGTTGTCGCCCTCGCCGGCCGTGCCGTCGTTGGCCACCCCGTCCAGGGTGATGGTCTGGGCGGCGCCCCGATTGTTGTACGCCGCCAGGTCCGACCCGGGACCGCCGGAGAAGCTGTCCCGGCCGTCGATCCCGTCGGCCTGGTAGATGTCGTCACCGCCGTTGCCGAACGCGGTGTCGTCGCCCAGGCCGCCCGAGAGGGTGTCGCCGGCGCTGCCGCCCCTGAGGGTGTCCCGGCCGGCCTCGCCGAACTGCTGTGTGGTCACCGCGGAGTTGTTGGTGATGGTGTCGTCCAGGTCGCCGGCGAAGATCCGGATGACGATGACGCCCTGGCACCGTACCTGGTTGGCCGTGACCTGCGCGCAGGCGCCGCCGTCGGCGCGGACCACGTCGCCGGTGTCGGAGACCAGCACGTTGCCGGAGGCGTCGGTGGAGACGGTGATGTTGTTCACCTTGCCCTGGGCCGCGACCACTTGGAGGTTGTTGCCGAAGAGGGCCGCCAACGTGTCCGCGCGGGACGGTAAGGCGAAGACCGCTTGGACACCGGCCATGGTCGCGACCAACGCCAGGATGGACAGAATCTTTCTCATGTGTGGTGCACGCCTCTCTGAAGGGGATGTGCCGCAATTAGAGGGCATGCATAACATCCCGGGACAGGTAAAAAGGCACATATTCTTTATGGCGCGGAGCATTATGCGTATTGCCTGGTGGTGGGGCCGTGCGGTCGATATTCGTCCCGACAATGGAACTGAATGGAACGGAATGGAACGCCGCAACCCGGGGGCGTACGCCGTCGAATATCGCGCCGATTCCCATGCAAGATCATGTACATCTGGGTCATACTCTGCTGCACTATGCGTATGGCGCGGCGGAGGGCGGCAGGCACATGAGGCGGCTGCGTGGCTGGTGGCTCCTGGTGATCGCGGCGACGGCGAGCGCGGTCGTCTCCCTCCTGGCTTCGTCCATGCCCGCGCTGGTCGGCTCCGTGCTGGTGGGGGCGGTCAGCGGCGGGGCCGCGGTCCTCACCGTACGAGCCGAGCGCGCGATCGACCGGAACGTGTCCACACAGCGGCAGCTCTACACCGGCGAACGCCGAAAGCCGCCGCTGGTGCACGAGATCGATGACCCGCTCAGCATCGGGGTCCACCTGGCGCCCCCACTGATCGGGCCCGACGGCACGATGGACCGATGCCCGCCGTACACCCGCCGCGACCGGAGCGACGACCTGGAGCGGGCGCTGGCCGTGAGCAGGTTCGTCCTGGTCGTGGGCGAGTCGACGGCCGGCAAGACCAGAGCCGCCTACGAGGCGATGCGCGCGTGCCTGCCGGACCACACGTTCATCCGCCCGGTGGGCAAGCCGGACCTGCCGCAGGCCCTGGACCTGGCGCGGCGCCGGAGCAAGAGCGTCGTCTGGCTGGACGAGCTGGACCTGTACCTGGGCGTGGACGGCCTGACGGCGGAGATGATCAGCCCCCTGATCGCCGCCCCGGACCGTCATTGCGTGGTCCTGGCCACGATGCGATCGCACGAGCGGGCTCGCTACAGCCCTCGGGCGAGCTCTGGTCTGAGCGACAGCGAGCGGCAGGCGCACCGGCTCGCGGGAGCCGTGCTGAAGCAGGCGCTGGAGATCCGGATCGAGCGCCTGTGGTCGCAGGACGAGCGGCGGGCGGCGGCCGACGTCGACGATCACCGGATCCGCCAGGCGCTCCAGCATGGCGAACAGTACGGCGTGAGCCAGTACCTGGCGGCCGGCCCGCAACTGTTCCAGGAATGGCTGGACGCTCAGGGCTCCTGGCCGGAAGGGCGGCCGCGCGGCGCCGCGCTGGTGAGCGCGGCGGTCGACGTACGGCGGGCGGGGGTGCAACGTCCGGTGCCGCTGTCGTTCCTGCGCGAATTACACGAGGGCTACCTGCGGGCCGGTGTTCGTCTGGAATCGTGGGAGCAGGCGTTGGACTGGGCGAGCCAACCGCTGCACTCAACCAGCAGCCTGCTGGTTCCGGCCGAGGACGAGCAGTATGTGGCGTTCGACTATCTGGCCGACGCCCTGGACGAGGCTCAAGGTGTGCCCGAGGTGCTGGGACAGACCTGGGAGGCGGTCCTCTCCTTCGTCACCGCGGGTGACGTTATGGAGGTCGGCTGGTCGGCATATTTCCGGAGCCGTATGGATATCGCCGAGCGCGCCCTTCACCAGGCGTTCGACGCGGGGCTTCTCGAGGCCGCGCTGGACTTCGCCGACATGATGCGTACGGCCGGCCGCGACGAGGACGTGGTGAGCTGGCTGGAACGGGCCCTGGCCAGGGCGGCCGAGCGCGGAGCCCCACCGGAGGAGGTGATCGCCCTCCGAAACCGGGTGGCCTGGTGGATCGGGGCGCGCTATTACCAGAGCGGAGATCCCGCCCGGGCGCTCGACCTCGCGCGGTCGGCAGTGGAAGAGAGCGAACGCCTCCTGGGCGCGGAGCATGCGCAGACGTTGATGTGCCGCCTGACGATGGTCCGCCAGATCGGTGCGGTGGGTCGCACGGAGGAGGCGCTCGCGCTGGCGGAGCAGCTCGTCGAGGTCGGTACGCGGGTGCACGGGGCGGACAGCGACATCGTGAACGGTGGGCGGTTCGAGATCGCGGTCTGGACCCGGTGGGGCGGGAATCCCCGCCGGGCAGTCGAGCTCTGGCAGGAGCTCGTCGCCGACAAGACCATGATCGGTGACGGCGGCATCGGCGACGCCCTGGACAACATCGAGGCCACTCTTGATGAGATCGGTGACCCGCGGCTCGACGCGGATGCTGTCGCGTGGCTCGGCGAGCTGGGTGAGCGTGCGCTCCAAGAAGGGGTGCTGGACGGCTGGGGTGGCATGGCACTGTTCACCAACCTGGCCTGGTGGGTGGGCGGCCGGATGGACGGGGCCGGAGACCACGAGCAGGCCAGAGAGATCGCCGAATGGGCCCTGGAGGTGGGCAGGAGCGCGTTCGGCGCCAGTGACGCGCATGTCCTCGCGGGGGAGGTCATCCTCGCGCACCAGCTCGGCAGGCTCGGCGACCCCGAAGCCGCATCGCGGCGCTGCGCGCGGGTGGCCGAGGACACGGCCCGGATCTATGGCGAGGCCCATCAGCTCACCGGCTGGGCGCGATCCGTAATGCGCCGGTGGAGCCCTCAGGACTCAGCGGGAGGAGATGACGCGGGCTGAGGCGACGATGTCCGAGAGCCACGCTTTCTCCGGTTCGAGCATGGATTCCGCGGACAAGCCGGTCTCCGCCTCCACCTCGGCGATGTTGGCGCGCACCTGCGCCGCCTCGCTGTCGGCCAGGTGGTCGAAGATGGTCAGGGACCTTCGCCAGGTCTCGACGGCCAGCACCGGGCAGCCGGTCGCCGCCAGGGCCTGGCCGAGGATGTGCAGGGTGCGGGCCTCGGTGTTGCAGTCGCCGATCTCACGACTGCGGTCGAGCGAGCGGAAGCACCAGCGGATCGTCTCCTCGTGGTCGCCCAGCGCCGCGTACGTGATGCACATGTCGGTCAGCGCGATGCCCTCGCCCCAAAGGTTGTCGATCGCGCGGAAGGCGGCGAGTGCGGACAGATGATGCTGGAGTGCCGTACGCGGCTGACCGAGAGCGAGCAGTGCCCTGCCGAGCCCGGCCGAGGCGATGGCCTGCCCCCAGTGGTAGCCGAGGTCGGTGAAGATGGCCAGCGCCTCCCGGTGGCACACGACGGCCGCCTCTGCCGCGTCCAGGTCCCGGTGCACCAGGCCGAGCGTGTTCAGCGCGTTGCCCTGGCCCCACCGGTCGCCGAGATCACGCTGGAGCGCCAGCGCGATCTCGGCGTGCGGGAGCGCGTCCTTGAACTGCCGGCGGTCCCAGTGAGCCAGCGCGAGGCTGGTGCGGATCGTGGCTTCGGCGTGCGCGTCGCCCAGCAGCAGCGCGGCCTCCAGGCCGATCTCGTTGCTGGAGATCCAGGAGTCCCAGTGCTTGCGCAGGTTGAAGAAGCTCCACAGTGCGCACGGCAGCTGCCATGCCACGCCGTACTGGCCGAGGGTGAAGGCCCGCCGTACGGCGGCCATGAGGTTGGCGTGCTCGGTCTGGAGCCAGCACAGCGCGGCGTCGTAGCCGGAGAAGGTGTACGGCTCGCACGACGGCTCCAGCGGCGGGAGCGGGAGGCCCTGATGCTGGGGGTTGAGCACCTGGTCGGCCTGGTCGACGGTGTGGAGGTACCACGACAGCAGGCGCTTGACCGCGGCCAGCCGATCGGCGTCGGACTCCTCGGCCTCGACCCGTTCGCCGGCGTAGACGCGCATCAGGTCGTGCATGCGATAGCGCTCGACGCCGCTCGTCTCCAGCAGGCACCGGTCGGTCAGGACCTCGGCCAGCCGCCGTGCCTCGGCGGGCGGGACCCCGATCAGCGCCGCGGCGGCGCCGACCCCGAACTCCGTCCCGCTGTGCAGCCCGAGCAGCCGGAACGCCCGCGCGGCCCGCGGATCGAGCGCCTGGTACGACCACGAGAACACCGCCCGCAGGCTCATCTGCGGATCGTCGTCCACGTCGAGCAGGTCGAGGCGGGACCGCTCGTCGCGCAACTGGGCGACCAGGTCCGCCAGCCGCGCGCCGGACCGCCGGGTCACGTGCTCGGCGCTGATCGCCAGCGCCAGCGGAAGGTGGGCGCACAGCCGGGCCAGCTCGGCCGCGGCCTCGGCCTCGGCGGACACGCGCCCGGCGCCGAGGATCTTGCCCAGGAGCGTGTGCGACTCCGCCTCAGGCAGCCTGCGCAGGAAGACGTGCCGCGCGTCATCGTGTACGGCCAGCCCGGCCAGGCGGGTGCGGCTGGTCACCAGCACCAGGCAGTCCGATCCGGGGAGCAGGGGGCGTACCTGGGCGGTGTTGCGAGCATTGTCCAGCAGCACCAGCACCCGCCGCCCGGCCAGCGTGCTGCGCAGCAGCGCGGAGCGGGCCTCGACCGCCGTGGGGATCTGGTCGGCGGGTACGTTCAGGGAGCGCAGCATCATCTCCAGGGCGGTGGCGGGCGCCATCGGCTCGCCGGGGCCGAACCCGCGCAGGTCGACGTGCAGCTGCCCGTCGGGGAAGCGCTCCCGCACCTGGTGGGCCCAGTGCACGGCCAGCGCGGTCTTGCCGACCCCGCCCGCACCACCGATCGCCGCGATGACGATGGGCCGATGCTCTCCCTCTTCCGGAAGTAAGTCGTACAGCTTCGCCAGGTCCGTGTGGCGGCCGGTGAACCGGGCGAGGTCGGACGGCAGCTGACGCGGCACCGGGGCCGGGGGATAGGTCTCGGGCTCGGCGGGCGCCGGCTCCGGCGTCGTCAGGGGAATGCCGTTCAGCACGGCCTGCTGGAGACGCCGCAGCTCACTGCCGGGATCGATGCCGAGCTCCTCGCGCAGCAGGGCGGCGACGTGGCGGTAGACCTCAAGCGCCTCGGCCCGGCGCTCGGCGAGATGGAGGGCCAGCACCAGTTGTTCCCAGAGGCGCTCGCGCAGCGGGTGCTCGGCGGTGGCGGCCCTGAGGTCCGTGATGATCTCCTCGTGGCGGCCGGTCCGCAGCCCGAGGTCGAACCAGCGCTCCAGCAGCCGCATCCGCTCCTCTCCCAGCCGGGGCACCTCGTCGCGGTGCAGCGACTCCGACGCCACGTCGACCAGCACCGGGCCCCGCCACAGCCCTAGCGCCTCGCGCAGCAGACCGGACTCTCCCGGCTGGTCGCCCGCCCCGGCCGCCCGTGTCGCCTGCCCGGCGAGCTCGCGGAACCGCTCGACGTCGAGAGTGTCGGCGTCGGCCCGCAGGATGTATCCCGCCCCCATGGTCTCGATCAGCGGCTGTCCGTCGGCGCCATCGTCCAGTGCCCGGCGCAGCCTGGTCATCTGGGTGTGCAGGGCCGCGCGCGCCTGCTTGGGCACGTCGTCGCCCCACACGTACTCGATGAGTTTGTCGGGCGATACGTGGTGGTTGGCGTTCACCAGCAGCGTCGCCAGCGCGATGCGCTGCTTGGCCGCCGAGAGCCGCACCGGCCGGCCGCCCCGTGTTATCTCCAGTGGTCCCAGCACACTGAACCGGATCCCCGTACCCGTTTCCATCCGTGGACCTTTCCGCGATCTACCGACGGTGTGCGCGCCATCCCCAATGACACGATCACCTGTTCGCACTCTCCACCATGCAGCAAGGAAGGACGGTTTCCGCGAGTAGCGAAATACATCCTGTCCGGAGTTCTACTTCGTAGCCATCCTTAATGCGGCGGCCCCGCGCCGGGGCGACAGGTTGCCGAAAGGATGACGTCAGCCTTTTGACAGGGCCGCTGTTTAGCGTGATGACGACAAGGGGTCAGGAATTTCACGTAGACCAGGGGGAGAAACATGCAGAAAAGACATCTTGGGATGGCTGCGGTGTCGGCCATTCTACTCGCCGGCGCCGTCGTGTCCGCTGTGTCCGCGCCGAGCGCGTCGGCCGAGCCCGTGTCCGTGACGGTACGTCCGGCGGGGGCTGGGGCAGTGGCAGCGGCGGCGGCGCGTCCGGCGGTGGCCGCGGCCGATCCCATTGACTGCAGCGGATGGTGGCACTTCACGGGCAACGACCCGAAGTCCGCCCGTATGGTCCGCTGGGGCGGCACCAACGGACGCCCGCAGTTCAACCTCATGTACGGCAAGATCCAGAACATCCAGCATGGCTGGGCCCAGCTGTCCGGCGCCAAGAAGGGCGACTGGGTCACCCTTGACGTGACCAGCGACGGGGGCCGTACCTGGGGCTACTGCGGTCCGTTCGAGGCCCGTTGGGACGGGGACATCGTGACCACTCCCGCCGCGCGCACCTCAAGCGACCCGAACCTGCAGTTCCGCGCCTGCGGGGCACCGAGGGGCGTGCCCGGCAGCCAGGCCGTCTGCACCGCCCCCTGGTGACAGGGGCCGCGTCCTGGCCACCGCACCGCACCCATCGGCCAGGACGCGGACCTCGGCGGCTGAGCCCGGTGCGGCCCTCGGTGGCCGCACCGTGGGGGCCCGGCGGCGGCCCTGGACGGGGACACCGCACGCGGCCCTCGACGAGCAAGACCCGAGTCTGACTGGGGCGGTCAGATTTGGGTCTTGCTCGCCGGAAGACCTCCGATCTACGCTCCACATTACTCGTTAGTTAACTTTCCTAATAAAACGAGCAGGAGCACCCCCCGATGCACCGATCCATCCGGCTAGTAGCGCTGGCCGCGCTCGTCGCCGTCCTCTTACCCGTCACCACCGCCCAAGCCGCCCCCGCCCAGGCCGTTCCCGCTCAGGCCGCCCCCGCCCAGGCCGTTCCCGCTCAGGCCGCCCCCGCTCAGGCCCCCGGTGCCCAGGCCGCCACCCTCACCCGATACGAGGCTGCCCCCACTCGATACGAGGCGGAGAGCGCCACGATCTCGCAGGGCGTGGTCGAGTCCAACCACGCCGGATTCAGCGGGACAGGATTCGTCAACTACGACAACCTGACCGGCAGCTACGTCGAGACCACCATCAACGCCCCGAGCGCGGGCACCGCCTCGATCACGCTGCGCTTCGCCAACGGCACCACGGTCAACCGCCCGATGGCCATCGCGGTCAACGGCACCACGGTCAACCGGGACTTCCCGAGCACCGGTGAATGGACGACCTGGCAGGACGTCACGATCACCGCGCCGGTCAACGCGGGCGCCAACACCGTCAGGGCCACGGCGACGACCGCCAACGGCGGCCCCAACCTCGACTACATCGACGCCGACGTGGCCGCGCCCTCGAACGACTACCAGGCGGAGAACGCCACGATCTCGCAGGGCGTGGTCGAGTCGAACCACGCCGGCTACACGGGCACGGGCTTCGTCAACCTCGACAACGTGGTCGGCTCGTACGTCGAATTCACCGTGAACGCGGCCACCGCGGGCAACGCCACACTGGCCCTGCGCTTCGCCAACGGCACCACGGTCAACCGCCCGATGGCCATCGCGGTCAACGGCACGACCGTCAACCGGGACTTCCCCGGCACGGGCGCCTGGACGACCTGGCAGGAGGTCACGGTCCTGGCGGCGCTGAACGCGGGCGCCAACACCGTCCGCGCCACCTCCACCACCGCGAACGGCGGCCCGAACCTCGACCGGCTGAGCGCCTCAGTCATCGGACCACCTGACACCGAGAAGCCGTCCGTGCCGGGCAACCCGCGCGCCACGGGCACCACGTCCGCCTCCATCACGCTCGCCTGGGACGCCGCCACGGACAACAGCGGCACCATCAAGGACTACCGCGTACGCGAGGGCGACACCGTCGTGGCCACCGTCACGGCCGCCACCGCCCAGATCACCGGACTGGCGCCCAGCAGCACGCACACCTACACGGTCACCGCCCGCGACCCGTCGGACAACGAGTCGGACCGCAGCGCCGCCGTCACGGCCACCACCCAGGCGGGCGGCACCGGCACCCCCGTCGCGGCCAACGGCCAGCTGCACGTCTGCGGGGTCAGGCTCTGCAACGAGCACGGCAAGGAGATCCAGCTCCGCGGCATGAGCTCGCACGGCCTGCAGTGGTACTACCAGTGCCTCAACACCGCGTCACTGAACGCGCTGGCCGACGACTGGAAGGCCGACGTGCTGCGCATCTCCATGTACATCCAGGAAGACGGCTACGAGACCAACCCCCGGCTGTTCACCGACCGGGTGCACAACCTGATCGAGCAGGCGACGGCCAGAGGCATGTACGCGATCGTCGACTGGCACATGCTCACCACCGGCGACCCCAACTACAACCTGGCCCGCGCCAAGACGTTCTTCACCGAGATCGCCCAGCGGCACAACGGCAAGAACAACCTGCTCTACGAGATCGCCAACGAGCCCAGCGGTGTCTCCTGGTCCACGATCAGGAACTACGCCCAGCAGCTCATCCCCGTCATCAGGCAGTACGACCCCGAGACCCCGATCCTGGTCGGCACCCGCGCCTGGTCCTCCCTCGGTGTCTCCGACGGCGCGAGCGAGACCGAGGTCGTCAACAACCCGGTCAACGCGACCAACATCATGTACACCTTCCACTTCTACGCGGCCTCCCACGGCACCGAATACCTCAACACCCTGTCGCGGGCCGCTGACAAGATCCCGATGTTCGTCACGGAGTTCGGCACCCAGACCTCCTCCGGCGACGGGTCGAACAACTTCACGAGGTCGCAGCAGTACCTCGACCTGATGGCCCAGAAGAAGATCAGCTGGACGAACTGGAACTACTCGGACGACGAACGCTCCGGCGCCGTCTTCACCGAAGGCACCTGCCCCAACGGCCCCTTCACCGGCACTTCTCGCCTCAAGGCAGCCGGCGTGTGGGTCCGCGACCGCGTCCGCACCCCGGACGACTTCTGACCCACATGGTGTCCGCCCATGGGACGGACACCACGACGGACGGTCTTCCTCCGTCTTCTGGCTGGGGTCTCTCCTTGGGACCCCAGCCACGAAGGACCGCCTTCCGCCTCTCTCCGGAGGGGGCCTTCTGTGGGACCCCAGCTACGAAGGACCGCCTTCCGCCTCTCTCCGGAGGGGGCCTTCTGTGGGACCCCCGCCACGTCAGGCCGCTTCCCTTTTCTCTCCCTCGAAGGGGGTATCTCCTCAAAGGCCCCCAGCCACCACAGACCGTCACAGAGATCGAGACGGCCGTGTCACGAGACAGCCAGGGAACCCTAGGAGAACAGCTCGCGGATCTTACCGATGACCTCGACGATGACCGACACCTCGCCCGCCCTGAGCGAGAGCCGCTTCAGAGCGTCGAGGACGCGCGACCGGTCCGGCTCAGCCTCGCCCAACTCCCGCCGCACATCAGCCGCGTCCCGCCGCGCCTTGCCCGGCTCGTCCACCACCGACTCGTGCTCGCCGAGCAGCCTCTCCAACTGATCCAGAAGCTGCTCGGCCGTACCAGGCACAGCCGAGCCGAGATGGTTGACGGTGGCGCGGGCGTGCGCGCCCATCGCGATGGGCCCATTGACCTGGCCACCGGTGATGTGTACGCCGTATTCCGTTCCCATCGAATCCTCCCCGCTAGTCACGTGCCTGGCCGTAGTTCGCCGACGCGTGCTCGCCGAAGGCGATCGGCCCGTTCACCGTGCCGCCGGGCCCCACCGACATCGAGTACGAGGTCACGCTGGCCGCCTGCAGCCGGTAGGCGCCGGTCTCCACCTTCTTCTCCTCCAGGAAGTCGAGGACCGCCTCGGTGAGCCGCTGCTCGATCATCTTGATGTACTTCGTGACGTCGAGCACCTGGATGTGGGTCTGGAGGCGCTCGCTGGCGCCCAGTTCGCGGACGCTGAAGCGGGCCCCGTACGGATAGACGACGTGGTCGCGCGGGTTCGGCGTCATCGAGCTCTGCCGTACGCTCTGCACGACCGTCCGCACGACCCGGACCGGAGCCGCCAGCACGTCGCGCAGCAGCTGGAGCTTCAGGACCTTGACCGCCTCCCAGGTGATCCGCCCGCTGGTCATGGCGGGCAGGCTGTCGACCACGTGATAGAGGTCGTGGGCCGGCGGGAGCACGGTGACCACGAACTGCGTGTAGAGCATTCGGCCTTCGACGGCGAGGTAGATGAACGCGGATGTCAGCGCCTCCTGGTCCTCGGCCGGCGCGACCAGGTTGCCGTTGAGGTCGCGGATCTCCTGGCCGGCGTTGTTGATGGTGACTCGCTGGTAGTAGCGGACGCCGCCCTGCGGATGGCGGGCGATCGCCGCGATCTCCTCGGGGGTGGCCAGGTAGCGGGGCAGGCCGTTCCGGTCGAGCATCGGATGCGGTCCGGCCGCGCGGTCGCGTTGCCCGTCGGCGACGGTGAAGATCCCGCGCGTCACCACGTGATCTCCGATGTCGAGCCGCTGGATGCCCTCGTTGGGCCGGAGTACGCGGTCACGCATGTCGATGAGGCGGCTGCGGACGAAGCCGTGCAGCTCGACCGGGTCGATGTCGACGGGGTCCGCCCGCCGTGACGGCCGGTGGTTCTCGCGTACGCGGTCGAGTTCGACGGCGATGGACCAGTTCCGCTGGATCGTCCCGGCGCCGAGGAAGGCGTCCTCGTTCGCGTACATGGTGATGTTTCCCCACTGCGCGCCGCGGATGTAGTCGAGGCGGCGGGCCAGTTTGGGGTGCGTGGTTCTGATGATGGGTTCCGGCGCGCCCGGCTTGAGGCTCCCGACGAGGGTCAGGTAGATCGCGATCCGGTACACGAGCGCGACGCCGAGCGTGACGGCCGGAACCATGAGCGCCTGCACCAGGGAGCCGGTGCTGTCGCTCACGACATCCGGAGCGGCAGGCTCAATTCCGTAAATATCGGGAAATGATGAGCGGCGTGAGGTGGGCAAGCCCGTCGCCGCGGCGAAGATCGTGGAGAAGAGCGCGGTGAAGATCGCCAGAAAGAGCAGCGAAAAGGCCGAGTAGCCGGCCCAGAGCCAGATCAGCACCCGCAAGAACAGCGGCCCGCGCCGGATCCCGTCCACGGTGAGAAGAGCGAACGGGATGAGGGTCGTCACCCATCCGAATGTGCTCAAGGGGGCGATGAAACAGCCGATGGCGAAAAATCCGGTGATCAGGGCGTCGCGGACCACGAGCATCGTCCGGGATCGCCGGCAGTGATAGATCACCGGCATCAGGTCGAAACCCCCGTAAGAGGGAGGGATCGCCCGATACTGGTCGAATAGCAGCTCAGTCAGAACTTTGTCGCGAAAGCCGCTATCCAGGTAGGCGGCGCCGCAAAGATAACGCGTCACATTGCCCATGCGAGACGTTTTCACATTCGCGGTCCGCGTGTGCGGGGAATCCGTTCCGGAGCTGTTGAGCATCGTGGCCGCCTCCCGCTCATTCGTGCGTGGCGGTGAGCCTATAGTGGGCGAATATCTCAAGAGCGGCTCGTTATCAAATAGTCTTCTTTCGGTAATGCGGGCGGCCGTCGACGCGACGAGTCAGAAATAAAGCATTTGTCCAGGTTTTTCGGGATTAATTAGGGAGAGGTGCATTGGTGGATGAATCGGGCTCCGGCCGCCTTTGTGGGCGATGCGGGGCCGACGCCGGGAACCTCGACCGGTGCCCGAGGTGTGGAGCGGCCCTCGCGGAGCCACCGGCGCGGGCGGACGGTGGGGAATGGGACCCCTGGGATCGGCCGCGCCCCTGGACGTCGCTGGTCTTCCTCGGCCTGATCCTGCCGGCGCTCGCCCTCGGGCTGGTCTGGTGGCTCGCCTCCGGTCTCCCCTGGCCCTCCGGTGAAGGAGGCACCCAGGCGCGGCAGGACGAGGTGCCCGTGCTCACCGATGCCACCGGCGCGACCTCATCACCGGCAACCGACAGCGAATCTCCGGCGACCGACACCGGAGCACCGGCGGCCGACACCGACCCGGCCGCCCGGCAGGCCACCGGTCTGGACGATCTGCTGACCAACAGCCACTCCACCCGCGCCAGCCTGTCGGGGGCCATCGCTCGCGCGAGCAAATGCGAGAGGGGCGGCGTGAACGCCATCCAGAACATCACCGTCAACCGGCGCGACCAGCTGACCATGGCCCAGGCACTCGACCTGACGGCCCTGCCGGAAGGCCCTGCGCTCAAGGAGTCCCTCGTCTCCGCGCTGCACGCCTCTTACTCCGCCGACGCCGCCTTCCTCGCCTGGGCCCGGCGCCATCTGGCGAAGGGCTGCACCGGACCCATCGCCCAGGATTCCGACTACCAGCGCGGACTCGACAAATCTGGCGAAGCCCAGACGGCGAAGGCCCGATTCGTCGAGGCGTGGCGCCCCATCGCGGAAACCTACGGCCTGACCCACTGGAAGGCCGACGATATCTAAAAGGGCCGAAGCCCGGCGTCCGCATCGTCGAGACGAGGGGTTCGACGATGCGGACGCCGGAGCCGTCAGCGCACGCGGACCTGTGAGGCCAGCGTGCCGCCGCTCGTGGCCTGCCATCCCGCCACCACCGTCGGGTGAGCGACCGTGGCGCGGGTCAGGGGTACGGTCACGGTCGTGGTGCCCTTGCCGGAGACGGTGACGACGCGGCTGCCCGCCGTCCCCTGGTCGTCGCGGACGAACAGGTGCGCCTTACCGGCGGCGTTGGCGCGCAGCGTCACCTTCACGGCGTTCCGTCCACTCGTGGCGGAGACCACCCGGCCGCTCTCCGACTCCTTCGCCGAGGGACCGCCGGCGAGCGGGAGGTGGACGCGGACCGCCTGCTCCAGCGACTGCGGCGAGTCCAGGCTGGACAGTCCGGTGTCGGGGATCACCGGGTCGGGCGGGGTGGTCGGCCGGTCGGCCGGCGGCTGGTAGCCGGGCAGCGTCGCGACGCCCCACCGGTACGGGTCACCCTGTACGCCACCCCAGGTCGACCAGCCGATCCGGGTCTGACCGGTCTTGTCCTGGGTGTCGGAGTCGTACACCAGGATGTTGAGCCCGAGATGCGCGGGATCGACCGCCCCCGGCAGGGTCTCCATCGGGATGGCCATCTCCACGTCGTACGCCCCGGCGGAGACCTTCGAGGCCACCCGCATGCCGGTGGCGGGTCCCTGGTGGTTGTCGGCGTCGCGCAGCGCGCAGGGCGGGCCCTCGGCCGTCACCGGCAGCACCGCGGCCTTGAACGTCGTGGAGGTGTTCTCCGACGTGCCGCGCGGGTCGAGGGTCACCTCCACCGAGTCGGTACGCCAGTGCCGCTTGCAGTCGGAGGCGGGCAGGCGGGTGCCGACGACGTCGTCCTTCACGTGGACCATCAGGAACAGCGTGTCGTCCCGCCAGCTCACCTTGGCCGTGCCGGAGCAGTCCGCCGCCGACGAGCACGCGGTGCCCTCCCACAGGCGGGAGATGTCGAGGGCGGGGCCGGCGTATTCGCCGTCGCCCTCCACGCCGTCTACGGCCGGCGCCGCCGCGGCCTGCGGGATGGCCGCCGCCGGGACCAGTTCGAGCGCGGGCTTGCTGACCGACGATCCGTCCGCGCTGGTGGTGGTGATGGTGTACGCGTAGTCGCCGCCCTGGTTCGAGGTCTTCAGCGCGGGGTCGGAGTTGGTGACGGTGAACGGCACCGTCGTCGAGGCCCCGGCCGCCAGCCCGCTGTAGGGCGCTTCGGCGCGGTCGGCGGTGAAGCCCGCGGGCAGGTCCAGGCGTACCGTGCCGGACTGGGTGGTGCCGCTCACGTTGGTGACCACGACGCCCACCTGGCGGGAGCCGCCGGACGGGAGGGTGAGCACGGGCGTGACCAGGCCGCGCAGCTGGGGCACGCCGAGTTCGGCGGTCCACTTCTCGTACTGGGCGACCTGGGGGAGCGACTGCTGCCCACCTCGTACGGCCGGGCTGACTTCGACCTGCCGGTCGGTGTAGCCGCGTCCATGCTCGGTGGTCAGCGTGGCCGCCAGGCGAGCCCGCTCACTCGCGCCCTGGGGCGGCGTCACCGTGAACGTCGCGGATCCCGTACGCCCCTGGGCGATCCTGCCGAGGTCACCGGAACCGCTGACCTGCCAGCCATCGGGGGCGCGCAGCGCGGCGGACGATCGGCCGAGCGGTTCGCCGGACGGGGCGGTCGCGGTGACCTTGACGGTGAAGGCCGTTCGCGGGCGGACGTCGAACGTACTGGGCCGCAGGTCGAGCAGGGTGCCGAGCGGCACGGTGCCGGCCGCGCGGGTCAGCGCGCCGTCGAGGATCGCCGTCGGCGCGGTCGCCGCCGCGCTGCCCGGCTCGGGGAAGGGCACCCGCGAGTCCACCTGGGTGAAGAAGTCGCAGCCCAGCTGAGCCGGGTCGGACGGCACGTCGGGGAAGACGGCCCACCCCTGGGAGGCGTACGAGCGCTGGGCCTCGCGCTCGATGGTGGCCCAGGTCTTGCCGCCCTGGCTCTGGGAAGGGCGTCCGCTCCACACGCCGTACACGTTCTGCGCCGGGTTGGTGGGACGGAACGTCGAGGCGCAGGCCGGACCGACCTGGGAGGTGCCGCGCCCGCCGCCGAGGAACAGGCGCGCGGGTGCGAAGGGCCGCAGACCCTCACGGGTGAGCTGCTCGGGGAACGCCTTCGGGTCGGCCGCCGCGTAGAACGCCTCGACGGCCAGCCGGGCGGCCTGCTGGTGGTTGCCGTGGTTGCCGGGGGAGGGGGCCGGGTCCATGGTCAGCATGACCTCGGGCCGGGTCTGGCGGACGACCCGTACGACCTTCTCCAGGGTGTCCTCCCCCCAGATCTGGTCGGTCAGCGGGGCGCTGACCGTGTAGTAGAAGTCGACGTCGTCGAGGTTGAACACCTCCCGCACACCGGCCTTGCCGACCGCGGTCCGCTCCTCGGCCTCCCGCAGCAGGCCGAGCGCCGGGCCTTCCTCCGGCCCGACGGCGTTGCCGCCGCCCTCGCCCCGGGTGACGGTGACGACGCCGGCGCGGACCCTGTGGTCCTCGTTCCACTGGCCGAGCGTGGACAGGCTGAACGCCTCGTCGTCGGGATGGGCGCCGACGAACAGCGCGTCGAGGTCAATCGGAGGAGCGGGGGCATGTTCGGCCAGCGCGGGCGCCGCCGGTACGAAAGCCAGCGCGGCGGCCACCGCTACCAGCGCGTAGAGCGACCTCTTCAAGGGAACCTCCGGGGGGTTATTCGCGGACCGCCCCCTGGAGCAGTCCGCGGACGAAGTGACGCTGGAGGAACAGGTAGAAGACCACCACCGGGGTCGCGACGATGACCGACCCGGCGGCGAGGAGAGTGAAGCCGGAGGTGTACTGGCCCTGGAAGAAGGCCAGCCCCAGCGGCGCGGTCCGCAGCGATTCGCTGGTCACCATGATCAGCGGGATGAGGAACTCGTTCCACGTCCACATGAAGACCAGAACGGTCAGGGTGACGACGGCGGGCCGGGCCGGGGGCACCAGCACCTGCCACAGGATGCGCCAGGTCGAGGCGCCGTCGATGCGGGCGGCCTCGACGATCGCCCGGCTGCTGGCGCGGAAGTACGCCCGCATCCAGAACGTGCCGAACGCCACCGACAACGCGACCTGCGGCAGCGCCACCGACCAGAAGGTGTCGATGAGGCCGAGCGAACGCAGGTCGAAGTAGAGCGGCACCGCGATGGCCTCGCTCGGCATCATGATCCCGAGCATGAACAGGTAGAACAGCACCGACTGGCCGCGGAAGCGCATGGTGCCGAAAGCGTACCCGCTCATGATGGACAGCACGACGCTGACGACCACGACGAACGCCGACACCGCCAGGCTGGTACGCAAGTAGGTGCCGAACCGCCCGATCTCCCACGCCGCCGAGAAGTTGCCCACGTGCAGCCCCGCCACGCTGAGCCCCTGCCCGGTGGCGTCGGCGCTGTCGTCGGGGCCGAGCGCGGCGAACAGGATCGACAGGATGGGGAAGAGCGCGAACGCGGCGAACGCCGACAGGATGACGTAGTTGGCCAGCCGCTCCCCGCGCGAGATCACGAGGCCCCCCTGTCCGCGAAGCGGTTGATCATGAACGAGATCGCGAAGATGACGACCGTCAGGGTGACCCCGATCGCCGCCGCCGAGCCGATCTGGCTGAGCCCGAAGGCGCGGTGGTAGACCTCGTACGACGGCACCGACGTCGAGGTGCCGGGACCGCCGCGCGTGGTGATGTAGACCAGGTCGAAGGTCCGCAGCGCGGCGATCACGGTCAGCGTCAGAGCGACCGCGATCTCCCCGCGCACCGAGGGCAGCGTGACCGCGAAGAACTCCTTGACCGCCCCGGCCCCGTCGAGCCGCGCCGCCTCGTACAGCTCCGCCGGGATGCGGCTCATCCCGGCCAGCAGCAGCACGGTCACCAGGCCGGTCTCGAACCAGGTGCCGACCACGCCGACCGCCGGCAGCGCGAAGGTGTAGTCGCCGAGCCAGCCTCTGGTGAGCGAGTCGAGCCCGAGCGCGCCGAGCAGGCCGTTGAGCGTGCCGTCAGGGGCGTACACGCGCCGCCAGGCGACGGCCACCACGACCATGGCGACCACCTGCGGCAGGAACACCACCGTCCGGAAGAACCCGAGCCCGCGCACCTTGGCGTGGTTGAGTATCGCGGCCAGCATCAGCCCGATCGCCAGCGGCGCCAGCGCGTAGAAGGCGACGAGGACCAGGGCGTGGACGAAGGCGCCGCGCAGCCCTTCGTCCGCGACGATCGCCGCGTAGTTGGACAGACCCGCCCACGTGCCGACGGACAGCCCGTCCCAGTTGTACAGCGACAGCTGCACCGCCCGGCCGATCGGATACAGGAGGAAAGCCGCGTAGATGACGAATGCCGGAAGTATGTAGAAGTAGGCGACGCGTCTGGGCTCTCCGGGAGGTCGGGCCACGCTCACCCGTTGCTCTCCGCGAAGGTCTTGTAGTCCTTCTCCAGCGTGGCCAGGAACTCCTGCGGCGTCGCCTTCTTGGCCAGCAGGTCCTGCAGCGCCGCGCCCAGCGTGTCGGCGAAGGTCGGCGTCGCGTAGTCGAGGTAGGGCACCAGGCCGTCGCTCTTGGTCGCGGTGCCGAACGCCTTGAAGACGTCCTGCTGCGCGCCCGCCGGCACGCTCTGCTGGTCCGTGTCGGCGACCGGCAGGTTGCCCGTGCTGGTGAGCACCTTCATGGCGTCGGCGTTGGTGATGAAGTCGATGTACGCGGCGGCCGCGTCGGGGTTGGGGCTCTTGGCGGTGATGGCGAACGGCAGGCCCGTGCCGCCGGTCGCGACGGGTGGCGCGTCGGGCGTGGCGCCGGGCGGCAGGATGAAACCGAGGTTCTTGCCCAGGACCTTCTCCATGTCGGCCATCAGCCAGGTGCCGCCGATCAGGAAGACACCCGTCCCCTTGCTGAACGCCTGCCACGCCGGGTCGTAGCCCTGGCCGTTGAAGCCCTTGTTGAAGTAGCCCTTGTCGACCCAGTCGACGAGCTCCTGGGCGGCCTTGGTGTTCTCGGGGGTGTTCCAGGAGGCGCCCTTGCGGCCGAAGGCCAGGGTGCCGATCTGGGCGGCCGGGACGTTACGGCCCTGCACGGTGCCGA
This sequence comes from Nonomuraea sp. CA-143628, assembly GCF_050942315.1. Lineage (NCBI taxonomy): Bacteria > Bacillati > Actinomycetota > Actinomycetes > Streptosporangiales > Streptosporangiaceae > Nonomuraea > Nonomuraea sp. CA-143628. The sequence goes on along the minus strand of NZ_CP192072.1, from coordinate 11,344,854 downwards.
ACACGTGGATGGCCGGCCACTTGTCGAGGTTGCCCAGCTGCATGGGCACCTCGCCGGCGCCCTTGGCCTTGGCCAGCGCGGCCTGGAACTCCTCCCAGGTCTTCGGCGGCTGCAGACCCAGGCTGGTCAGCTTGGCGGCGTTGTAGTAGATGCCGACGACCTCGCCGACCTGCGGCAGGCCGTACAGGTTGCCCTCGCCGAACACCTTGCCGTCGGCGCTGTAGCTCGAATAGCGCAGGACGGAGTCCGGATAGCGCTTCTTCCAGCCGTACGCCTCGGCGTAGCCGTTCAGCGGGCGGAGCTGGCCGGCCTTCACGAACGCGCCCATCGAGGACCGGCCGTTGTTGGCCTCCACCACGTCCGGCGGTTCGTTGCCGCTCAGCGCCAGACGCAGGGTGGTGTTGAGGTCGTCGAAGGAGCGGGAGACCCGCTTGAGCTTGATGTTGGGGTATTTCGCCTCGAACGCGGCATTGAGCTGCTTCATCTGGGCCGCCTGACCCCCGCGTACCTCCTGGTCCCAGATGGTGAGCGTCACGTTGCCGAGCGCCGCGGCGTCGGTGCGCACCGCGCTGGGCGTGGCCGACGAGGCCGCCGGTGGTGGCGCCGAGGAGCCGGGCGCGCAGGCGCTCGCGGCGAGGGCCACGGCGGTGGCGGCGAGTACGGCACGCGTGCGAGGCGATGGGGGGATCATGGTGTTACTCCTTTTGCGCAGGCGTGCGGGACGTGCTCGGGCCCTCGGTCTCGTCGGGTGGACCGTCGTCCGCGGCGCCTTCAGGCCCGGCGGCGGTCTTGGCCGGTGGCTTACCCGGCATCCCCAGTGCCATCCCCACATCGGCCTGCCGGGCGATGGTGGCGGCCGCCCGGCGCACGGCGCCCACCGGGTCGGTGGGCACCAGCTTGTCGAGGAAGCCGTAGCGGCGGGCCAGCGAGTCGCCATAGGCGCCGCTGTGGCCGGCCGCGGCCCGTACCTCGTGCCACCAGTCGGCGATGTCCCCCCAGCCGGGCGCGGCCAGCGAGCCGCCGAACTGCTGTACGGCCAGCGCCGCGCAGACCCCGGCGAACGCCAGCCGATCGGCCAGCGGCCAGTGGCACAGGGTGCCGAGCACGAGGCCCGCGCCGAAGACGTCCCCCGCGCCGGTCGGGTCAAGCGCGGTCACTCGTGGAGCCGGGACGAACGCCTCCTCGCCCGTCAGGGAGTCGATGGCCATGGCGCCGTTCGCCCCGTCGGTGACCACGGCGAGGGGGACCCGGTCGGCGATCGCGTACAGCGCGTCACGCGGGCTGTCGGTGCCGGTGTAGGCCATGGCCTCGACCGCGTTGGGCATGAACGCGTGACAGACCGAGAGCTGCTCCAGCAGGGCGGCCGGCCAGGCGCCGGACGGATCCCAGCCCACGTCGGCGAAGATCAGGGCGCCGTCGAGCTGCGCCTTCTCGGCCCAGTTGCACTTGCCCGGCATGCCGAGCGGCTCCTCGGCCGACAGCGTCACGATCGCCGCCCTGGAGCGGGGCGGGGCGCCGATCATGTCCGAGGCCGCCAGGGGAGCGGAGTGGCCGTGGGTGACCATGCTGCGGTCGCGGTCGACGGCCATGGAGACCGTCACCGGCGAGTGCCAGTTCTCGAAGCGCCGGGACCTGGACAGGTCGACCGACTCCTGCTCCGCGAGCGTACGCCAGCAGAAGTCGGCGTAGTCGTCGTCCCCGAACGCGGCGGCCAGCGAGGTGCGCAGGCCCAGCCGGCTGGTCGCGATGGCCAGGTTGGCGATGCCGCCCGGACACGAGCCCATGCCGTCGGCCCAGATCTCGGTGCCGGCCGCGGGCATCGCGGGCAGGCCGGTGAACACGATGTCGAGGAAGACCGTGCCCGCTAAGAAGACGTCGAACTGCGGCCCCTCCGGGGTTCGCTGATCGGCTAGAGGGTCATACGCCTGGGCAGACACAGAACAAGTCCTCCTCGGCAGAGCGAGATGTGCGCAATCTTGCACGTTTGCTCGCGCACTTCAAGTGTTTCGCGCGAGGTTCTGGGCAAAGATGCTCACACTTGCGCGAATATGACTGATACGATTCCCGCGTGCTTCAGCGCCTCAGGCATGCCGAGATCATGCGCCGGGTCCGCCTCTCGGGCGCCACGAGCGTGAGCGATCTGGCCAGCCAGCTCGGCGTGAGTCCGTCGACCATCCGCCGCGACCTTGAGGTGCTCGACCGCGACGGCACGCTGCGGCGGGTGCGCGGCGGCGCTCTCGCCGAGGTCGACGCCGACGCCGACCGGCCCTTCGCCGAGGTGGCGGTGGTCGACGAGCAGGACAAGGAGGCGGTGGCCGGCCGCGCCGCGCAGCTCGTCCGCGACGGCGATGTGGTCCTGCTCGACATCGGGACGACGACCATGCAACTGGCCCGCCGGTTGCGTGGCCGCCGCGTCACCGTGGTCACCTCCAGCCTCGCCGTCCTCGACGTGCTCCGCGCCGACCCGGCGGTCGAGCTGCTGCTGCTCGGCGGCATGGTCCGGCGGCCGTACCACTCGCTGGTCGGCGTGCTGACCGAGGAGGCACTGCGCCAGGTGTGCGCCGACCGGGTGTTCCTGGGCGTGAGCGGTGTACGGCCGGACGGCCAGCTCGTCGACACCACGCTCGCCGAGGTGCCGCTGAAGCGCGCCATGATCGCGGCGGCGGGCCAGGTGGTGTTACTGGTCGACCGGCACAAGTTCCCCGGCACGGGCGCGCTGCGGGTGTGCGGTCCGGAGGACATCGACGTACTGGTCACGAACGCGGGCGCCGACGAGACGACGCTGCGCAACTGCGCGGCCGCGGGTGCCGAAGTGCAGGTCGTGTGAGAGCGGTGGCGATTCGTGTGACAGCGGTGGCGATGAAGGGGTGGCGATGAGACTGACCGTTCTCGGTGGTGGCGGCTTCCGGGTCCCGCTGGTCTACGGCGCACTGCTTCGCGACACCGCGAGGCCGCGCGTGGAGCAGGTGATGCTGTACGACGTGTCGGCCGACAGGCTGGCGGCCATCCGGCACGTGCTCCAGCAGCTCGCCGCCGGGCACGACGACCCGCCCGAGGTGCTGACCACCACGGACCTGGACACCGCGCTGCGCGATTCCACCTTCGTCTTCTCGGCGATGCGCGTCGGCGGGCTGGCCGGCCGCACCGCGGATGAGCGGGTGGCGCTGGAGCTGGGCCTGCTCGGTCAGGAGACGACCGGGCCAGGCGGCATCGCCTACGGCCTGCGTACGATTCCGGTCGCCGTACGGGTGGCCGAGCGGGTGGCCGCCCTCGCGCCCCAGGCGTGGGTGATCAACTTCACCAACCCGGCCGGCATGATCACCGAGGCCATGCGGAGCGTGCTCGGCGACCGCGTGATCGGCATCTGCGACTCGCCCATCGGGCTGGTCCGCCGGGCCGCCGCCGCTCTCGGGCTCGACCCGTCCCGCGTGTCGCCCGACTACGTGGGGCTGAACCACCTCGGCTGGCTGCGCGGGCTCACCTACCAGGGCCGCGACGTGCTGCCAGAGCTGCTCGCCGACGACGCGGCGCTGGGACGGGTCGAGGAGGCCCGGATCTTCGGCGGCGACTGGGTACGGACGCTGGGGGCGCTGCCCAACGAGTATCTGTACTACTACTACTTCACCCGCGAGTCCGTCGCCGCCATGTCCGGGCAGACCCGTGGCGAGTCTCTGCTCGGCCAGCAGGATCGCTTCTACGAGGCCGTACGCGCGCGTCCTGAGCAGGCCCTCGCTGAGTGGGGCAGGACACGCAAGGAGCGCGACGAGTCGTACATGGCGGACACTCGGGAGATCACCGACGCCGGTGAGCGCGACGCCGTCGACCTGGAGGCGGGCGGCTACGAAGGCATCGCGCTCGCCCTGGTGGGCGCCATCGCGCGTGGCGAGCCCTCCACCATGATCCTCAACGTCCGCAACGGCGGGGCGGTGGCCGGGCTGCCCGAGGAGGCGGTCGTCGAGATCCCCTGCGCGGTGGACGGCTCCGGAGTCCGGCCCTTGGCCACCCGCCCGCTGCCCGGCCGTTTCCTTGGACTCGTACAACAGGTGAAGGCGGTCGAGCAGACGACCATCGAGGCCGCCCTGTCGGGCTCGTCCCGTCTGGCCGTCGAGGCGTTCGCCCTGCACCCCCTGGTCGACTCGGTCGGCACGGCACGCAAGCTGCTCGACGGCTACCGGGCCCGCATCCCGGAGCTGGCCGCCGTCCTTCACCCGTAGCACCCGTCCTTCGGTCAGTCGCGGCGCTGTTCGGGCACGTTTCCGAGCGCGCGAAGCGTGGGCAGGAGCGCGGTCAGGACGCGGGCGTAGGCGGAGAGCAGATGGGGCAATTCATCCGCCTGCTCCCACAGGGAGTCGACGAGGTCGCTCTCTTCTGGCGATTGCGCGCCGTCCCATTCATCGGACAGCTCCCAGGCGCGTTCCTTGGCCGCGACGGCGATCTCCACGGCCCTGGAGGCGAAGCGGACGTTGTCCACCATGGGCGGAGCGACACCGGAAGCGGTCAGGGCCTGGACGAGGTCGTCGGTCTCCGGCAGGAGCGGCATCCGGTGCTTGCGCCACGTCTCGCCCCACAGGCGCTGCCGCCGCCCCTCCGGAGTCCCGTCCTCGACGAGCATCGGATTGCCCTCGGCGTCACGCTGGAGGATCAGCCCGAGCTCTGCCGCGAACGCCTTGCCGCCGACCGGGATGCCCTCCGGAGTCCAGCACTGATCCATGCTGCCGGCGAGCTCGGCCAGTCGACGGTCGTCTTCGGGTATGGGGGGCAGGCAGGCGAGTTCGGCCGGGCACATGCACGAGCTCGGATCGCCGGCCGCCGCGCGTCCGCGGGTCAGCGGAAGGCCGGTGAGCAGCGCCATCACCGCGCAGACCGCGAGGTCGACCCACCAGGCGATGAACTTCTGGGCGGCCTCCTCGTGCTCGTCGACCATGCTCTCGGCGAGGAGCACCCGCTGGACGATGAGCGACACCAGCGGTTCGAGCCTGGTCCCGCTGGCCACCCGGCCGGATGAGGAGTCTTGCTGGCGCACCCGTTCGGCGAGGCTGAGGGAGTCGCGGTAGTGCTTTTCCGCGGTGGCGTGGTCGGTCACGGCATGCTCGGCGATCTCGGCCACGCCCTCAAGAAGCCGATCGATCGACTCGTCGGTCAACGGCCGCCGGGCGGGGGAGGAGTACACGGTGGGGGCCTCCTGGCAACTGGCTGTTGCCGGAAGATTACTCTCGGGCACCGCCGCTCTGGGTGGATTCCGCTTTGATCAGCTCGACTTGCCGTGTACGACGAGCGCCCAGGCCAGCAGGCCGAAGGCGGTCGTGGAGCCGAGAACGCGGACGAGGTTCCAGCCCACCCACCGGGCCTCGTCGAAGCGCGCGCGGACCGCGGCGAGGTCGGCGATGGAGTCGGGGTCGCCGGCCGCCTTGAGCGCGTCGTTCATCGGCACGTTGATCGCGATCGTGATGACGAACGTGACGATGTAGAGGACGAGCGCGACCGCGACCCATGGCAGCTCGGGCCGCCCGATGTGGGTGATCGTGGCGACCACGGTGAAGATCAGCGCGCCCAGGAAGCCGCCGCCCATGAACCACGGGTTGATGATGGCCCGGTCCATCGCCTGGAACGCGCCGACGAAGGTACGGTCGTCGGTCTTGGCCAGGCCGGGCATGACGGTGTGCGCGTAAAGGCCGAAGACACCGGCCACCAGCCCCATCGTCATCGTGGCGGCCATCAGCGAGACAACCCGCAGCACGTCCATGGGTACTCCTGGGGATACGGGGGGTTCGTGGCTTGTTGAGGATAACAAGCGGCCCCTGTCGTGACCCTTTCGCGCGACTGTCGCGCGTGAGCACGATGCGCTGCGGGTTGGCGTGTTTGCCAAATAAGTTAATCCGAAATAACATAATTTCATGATCAATGAGGATCGCCCCACGGACGAACGGCGGGGGCCATCGCGCCGCAACCTGCTGACCGGTGCCGGGGGACTGGCCGCCGGTGGCGCCATCGGCGTCGGAATCACGCTGGCGACGGGCGCGGAGCCCCAGGTGCGAGAGGTGCCGGTCACCCCGATTCCTCCGCTGCGGGCGTTCACAGACGCCGAGGCGGCGACCGTGACAGCCATGGCGGAACGCGTCTTTCCCGCCGACGAACAGGGGCCCGGCGCGCGTGAGGCCGGTGTGACCCACTACATCGACGGCCGGCTGGCCGGTGGATGGGGCAACGGCGACCGACTGTATCTGCGGGGGCCCTTCCACGAGCCGGATCACGGCGGGCACGGCTACCAGCTCCCGCTCACGCCGCGTGAGGTGTACAAACTCGCACTGTCACGGATCGACACGTACTGCCGCGCGAACTTCAAGGGCAAAGCGTTCACCGAGCTGCTCGCCGAGCAGCAGGACAAGGTGCTGGCCGCGATGGAGAAGGGCGAGGTCGATCTCGGGCTGGCGAGCGGCGAGCACGGGTTCACCTCCGCGGCGTTCTTCGCGATGTTCCTGAAGAACGTCACCGAGGGCCTGTTCTGCGACCCCGTGAACGGCGGCAACCGCGACATGATCGGCTGGCGATGGGTGGGCTTCCCCGGTGACCCCATGGCCTACGGCGATCGGTACTTCGAACACATCGGCCGATGGAACAAGCCGTACACCGTGTCCCCGAAAGGAATTCAGTAAATGGCCCCGCGAACGGTGCTGCCGAAGGTGGACGCGGTCTGTGTCGGTATGGGCTGGGCGGGCGGGATCCTCGCCGCCGAGCTGACCAAGGCCGGAATGACCGTGGTGGGTCTGGAGCGTGGTGGGGAACGCGGCACCGAGGACTTCGCCCACGGCCACGACGAGGTGCGCTACGCGGTCGATCGCGAGCTCGCGCAGAACGTCGCGGCCGAGACGTGGACGCTCCGCCACGACCTGCGCGAGCGCGCCCTGCCGATCCGCCGCATGGGATCCTTCGCCCCCGCCTCCGGAGTCGGCGGCTCGGGCGTCTCCTGGGCCGGGCAGACGTGGCGCTTCAACCCGCGCGACTTCGAGATGCGCAGCCGTACGGTCGAGCGCTACGGGGCGAAGGCCATCCCCGATGACATGTCCATCCAGGACTGGGGGATCACCCACGACGAGCTGGAACCGTACTACGACCGATTCGAGTACATGGCCGGCATCACCGGCAAGGCGGGCAACATCAAGGGGAAGAAGATGCCCGGTGGCAACCCGTTCGAGGGCCCGCGCAGGCGGGACTTCCCCCTTCCCCCGCAACTGGAGTCCTACGCCGGGTCCCTGTTCCGCAAGGCGGCGGCCGAGCTGGGCTACCAGCCCTTCCCCGGGCCCGCGGGTGCGCTGTCCCGGCCGTACACCAACCCGGCGGGCATCTCCCGCCCGTCGTGCACCTACTGCGGCTTCACCGGGCACTTCGGCTGCGAGATCGGCGCCAAGAGCGATCCGACCGTGACCGTCATCCCCGAAGCGCGGAAGACCGGCCGGTTGGAGCTGCGCACGAACGCCACCGTGATCGAGATCCTGCACGACGGCGAGCGGGCCACGGGCGTGCGCTACTACGACGCGTCCGGGACCGTGCGCGAGCAGCCCGCCGACATCGTCCTGCTCACCGCGTTCACGCTGAACAACTGCCGGCTGCTGCTGCTGTCCAAGATGGGCGCGCCCTACGATCCCGCCACCGGGAAGGGGGTCATCGGCAAGAACTACTGCTACCAGTCCGACGGGGCCGGCGCTCTGGCTTACTTCAAGGACAAGGACTTCAAGCCGTACATGACCGCGTGCGGGAACGCGGTCGCCATCGACGACCTCAACGGCGACAACTTCGACCACACCGGCCTGGGCTTCATCGGCGGCGGCCTGGTGAAGGCCGGCAGCAACCCGGCGCTCCCCATCACCGGGGTCCTCGCGCCGCCCGGCACGCCGACGTGGGGTCAGGAGTGGAAGCGGGCGATCCGTACGTACTACACGCACTCGCTGATCATCGGTGCCCAGGGGGAGAGCCCGGCCTACCGGGGCCACTACCTGGACCTCGACCCGACCTACCGGGACGCCTACGGACTGCCGCTGCTACGCATCACCTTCGACTGGCAGGCCAACGAGCGCAAGATGGTCGCCTACCTGGGCGAGAAGGTGAAGGAGATCGCGGAGTCCATGCACGCCGACGTCGTCGTCGGTGGCGGCGTCCTGTCCGAGCACTACGACGCCGCGCCGTACCAGTCCACGCACAACACCGGCGGCGTCATCATGGGATCCGATTCGCGCACCTCGGCCGTCAACAGCTACCTGCAGATGTGGGACTTCCCGAATGTGTTCGTGGTCGGCGCGTCGGCCTTCCCGCAGAATCCCGGCTACAACCCGACCGGGACGGTAGGCGCGCTCGCCTACCGCGCGGCGGAGGGCATCCGTGAGTATCGCGAGAACCCCGGCCCGCTCGTGTAGCCGGTCGGGAGCGGATCTCGGATCCGGGTGGCTGATTGGTAACGTCGCGTCCATGGCTGAGCAGGGGAAGACGCGTCGCGGAGGGCGTCCGCCGGGGCGGACGCCGCGCAGGGAGATGCTCATCGACGCGGCGCTGGACCTGTTTCACAGATTCGGCTACCGGAACACCTCCACGACCGACGTGGGGGCGGCGGCGGGGATCAGCGGCCCGGCGGTCTACCGGCATTTCGCCAACAAGGAGGATCTGCTGACCGCTGTTCTCGACGTCTCCTTCCAGCAGATGGAGCACGACACCGCCGAGGCCGCCGCTCTGCCTCCGGCCGCCGCCCTGGAATATCTGCTCAAGAGCTACGCGGCCTTGTGCGTCCAGCGTCCCGGCTTGGCCATGATCTGGCTGGAGGAGCGCCGCAACCTGTCCGACGACGTGCGCGAGCGCATCGGTGGGGGACATCAGGATTACCTCTGGCTGTGGACGGACGCGGTCGTACGGGTACGCCCCGAACTCTCCCGCGCCGAGGCTCACGTCCTGGCCCAGCTCGCCATCGGCCTGATGACCTCGGTCACCTTCCTCCACCTCGATCCTCGTCATCCCGACCAGGTCGTCGCGGACGGCCTTCAACAGCTCCTCATCGGCGCCGGACGCCGGACGATCCTCGACACGCCGGTCGCCGGCCTGGCCGCCACGGTGAGCCCCGCGCGCCGCGAAAGGCCGCCAGGCGCCTCCATGACGTGACGGCGGCGGCCTCGTGGTGACCGTGCGGATCCCCGCGATACCCTCGAGGTCGTGACGTTGTTCGGCATCCGTCCAGAGCAGGGCGTACGACTAACCAACATCTTCGCCACACCCTGGCATATGACGGACGGCGCGGAGGCGGCGTCGGCGGGCGAGCGGCCCCGGCTCGGGCGGCCGGAAACCTACTTCACCGGCTCGGCGACCCCTCAGGTCCTGCACAAGCTGGCTCTCGACCACCACAAGATCGAGTTCGAGAGCTGGGACCGGCCGCTCGCGAGTGCCCGGTTGTGGCTGTTCGCGGTGCCGTCCACGCAGATCGTGGCCGTGCTGACCCTGGACGTCGAGGATGAGCTGGCCGACACGGTCGATCTGCTGGAGGACTGCTTCTACGCCGATCTGAAGATCGACGGCCGCTCGCTGGAGGAGGTGGCCGCGGAGCTGGCGGGCGGCACCGGCGGGTTCTTCCCCGAACGCCACCAGCTCGCCTTCAGCTCCCAGCTCCCGCCCGAGACGTCCGACGACCTGGTCCAGCGGGTGATCTACCGTGGCGATCTCCCGGAGCGGGAAGAGTTCAGCACGATCACGTACCCGAGCGAGCTGAACCGGCGCCCGGAGACGACCGCCGCCGTGGGCCCGTACGTCAGCGTGCTCTGCGGTCAGCCGAAGTACGTGGAGGACGGCATCTTCCTGTCCGCCGTGCAGGGCGTGGCGAGCGCGGCGCGGCTGCGCGAGATCCGGTCGGTGGCCTACCAGGCGGTGGAGGCGTTCCGCGGCCGCGACCGGGGCTGGCAGGACACGCGGGAGCGGCGGCGGAGCCTGGAGTCACTGACCGACCAGCTCGGCGACCTGGAGCTGGACCTCAGCTACAGCGTCGAGGCGACGGCCGACCTCGGGATGATGGTGCCGTCGTTGCGGGTGGCGGGCTACCACGACGCCCTCTACTCGACGATGGGGCTGGTGGGCAAGGCGGAGAACGTGGCGCGCATGCTCGAACGGCTCGCCCGGGCGATCAGAGCCGAGCTGACCTCGATCGAGAGCCTGGAGCGGCGGGCGGACGAGGACCGGCGGCTGCGGTGGACGGTGGCGGTCGGGTTCGTGTCCACGGTGGCGATACCGGTGACCTTGGTGCTCACCTTCTTCGGGGTGAACGCCCGTGAGGTGGATGTGCGGGTGTCGATGTTCGCCGGGCAGTACTGGGGGATCTACGGCTTGACGGTGGCCGTGGTGGCGGTCGGGGTGGGGCTGCTGCTCGGCCTCTATCTGCGGCAACGCCACGAAATGCGCCGAGACCGCCGCTGAACTGCGGTTGGTGCTCGCGTTGTACCCGCGGCAACCCCGAGATCTGGGTATGCCGTCGCGCGCACTGCTCGGGTGACTGTGGAGGCTGACAGGGTGGATCATCGCCAGTTCGGCGGATGACCTCCGGGACTGCATAGGAGAGCAAGATGCGCAGATCCACGATGTTGGCGCTCCTGCCCGTCGTCACCATGTTCAGCGGGCTCTTCAGCACGTCGTCCGCTTCGGCGGTGTCAACGATGGCCCCCTCAGTTCACCCACAATCCCAGCAGGCACATGCCGGCCCGACCGCCGCAGCATGCCCCCAGTCCAGGGTGTGATCTGCTGCTCATATTCGCTATGAAAACCTGAACATCCGCCATGATCTGTCCGGGTTTCCTTCTGGTCGGTGGCGTTGGCCGGGTCGAGCGGGACCATCGCGGGGCGGGTCATGGTTCGGTGAGGCGTTCGCCGAACCGGTTGACTGCGGCGCTGCTGAGCCTGCACGCCCGCAGCATGGCGGGTCGTGGCTGGTTCGGCCAGGCGGGCAGATTCGAGCGTTGTCGTTCATGTGTTCTACCCGCCAGGGCCAACCGATGGTAATCTTTCAGTTACCGATCGTGAGGTTGCGTTGCGGAGGAGCGGGGGTGCGGGCATGCGGGCATACCGGTTCCCCGCCGATCGCGACGGGCTGAGCGTGTGGTGCATCTGTTGCCGCGACCGCCGCCTGGCCGGCACCTTCGTGCCGGCGTGTGGTCGCCGGCCGTCGAGCGGTGCTCAGTGCTCAGGTGGCGGCCGATTCCAGCGCGGTTCATCCCCTTCGGCCTGCTCCCGAGGCGGGAGCGGTGCATGAGTGAGCTCACCGCGACCGCCTCGTGCACCGCCTACGCGGCGGTGGTGGAGGCGAGTGGTGAGGTTGTTTCGCAGGGCCTGCTGGTGCGGCGGGTGGCCTGGCTGAGCGACCTGACAGGCGACCTGACCGCCTGCTTGGTCGCGGCCCGGTGGAATGCGGTTGATCTGGACGCTTTGGCGTCCGGGGCAGGGTTGGACGGGCGGGCGTTGCCGTCGAAGGGCTGGATGGCCCTGCGCAGGCTCGGCTGGGCCGTGAGTCCGCCCTCGGGTGTGCATGTGTGCGATCGGGTGCTGCGGTGCGCCCAAGAGCAGGCCGCTCGCCTGTTGCGGCTGGCGCTGCATCGGCGTCGGCTGGTGGCGGCGATCGTGGCGACCTGGCCGCAGGATACGGGTGCGCGCACCGATGCCGAATGGGACGCGCTGCGCGCGCTGCTGCCGGACGGGGTGACGGCGGCGGACGTCCGGAACCGGACCCGGCAGGTTCGCGCCTATCTCGACGCGCATGAGGTGTTCCCGGCCGATCTGACCGACCTGGAGGAGCCGCCGAACGTTGCGGCCCAGACCGTGCTTGCGGCGGCCGACCGGCAACTGCTCACCCTGCAGCGCACCAGCGGCGGCAGCGCCCGGTTGCGGGTGCGGCTCCCGCTGGTGGAGTTCCCCGTGTCCGCCAAGGACTGGGCGTGGCATGTGCTGCCCGTCGGCTTGCCGCCGACGGTGCCGCCGGAAGCGACGTTGTGCGCCCCCACCGTGCGGGTGGCCAAGGGACGGGTGCGCGTCGATCTACCGTTCAAGATCCCGATCGGTTTCGCGCCCGCTACCGGTCATGCGGTCGGGTGCGGCTTCGACTGGGGCCTCAACACGGTGCTGGCCGGCGTGGCGGGGCGTCTGGCCGGTGGGCGGGTGCTCAGTGATGGGCGGCCGTTCGCCTACGACGCGAGCGGCATCTCGGCCAAGCTGCACCGATTGCGAGCCGAGCGTGAGCACCTGGCCGCCAAACACCGGCATCTGGAAAGGCTCCTGGCCGACATCACGCCCGCTGACTCCCGCCACGTCGCGTTGCGTACGGCCCGGCAGGTGCTCGGGGTCGAACATGAGCGGCTGTGCGCCCGCATCCGGAACCTGAACAAGGCGCTGGCCTGGTCAGCGGCACGCTGGGCGGTCGACCACGCCGTGACCGCCGGGGCGACGGTCCTCTACCTGGAAGACCTGGCCACCCTGGAGGCACGCGGCCGCCGGGGGAGCGTGAACGCGCGCCTGTCGGGCCAGGTGCGCGGGAAGATCGTCGAAGCGATCCGGCACCTGGCCGCCAAGCACGCCATCGCGGTGGTCACCGTCCCGGCGCGCGGCACCTCCCGCTACTGCCCCCGCTGCGGCCAGGGTACGTCGGTGCTCACGCATGGCCCGGCTCCGGATCGGCTCGGCGAGCGGGGCTGGAGGTGGGCGTACTGCCCGGCCTGCGGCCTGTCGTGTGACCGGGACTGGGCAGCGGCCGAGCGGATCCTCGCCCGCGGTCTGCTCGGCCAAAACGCCACCCGCACCCACCGCTCCACCGGCGTGCGCACCATCGCCACCATCGTGGAGGGCAACGTCGCCCGCGCCCGACCGCGACGCAGGCCCACCCGGGCGGCCCGGCGCGCTCGCCGCACCGGATCAGACCTGCACCCCCGCCCGGCGGCGCGCGACCGGTCCAAGAACCGTCCCACCCCGAAACGGCCCACCCGTACCCCGGCCAACTCACGAAACAATTCACGAGACAACCCGATGACTTTCAGCCGTGTGCCCGACCGGCGCACGGTGCCCGCCCCACCGCCTGCCAGCGGTGGACAGCGTCCGGCGGGCCATGCACCCAAGCCGGGACGGCACCAGCCATACCGGACAGGGCATGTCAGGAATTCCCACCATCGGACCGGCTTCCACCACGCCAAAGCCACCCCCGTGCTCAAGCTTGCCGAGCACGGGGGCGGCCCAAAGCAGGCTACGCCTGTCCGAGTTGCCTGATTCCTTCAGGGAACCACAGGGAATTCAAGACGCTGTGCTTCTACGACGACACCGACTTCAACGGAACCTTGGATGTTAATCGGTCAGTTCCACTTGGCCTTTGCCTCGGTAGCTCATTCGCCGCCAGATCGGTGATCAACAACACCTTGTTCGCACACAACATTTGGCGAGAAAGCGGATGCAGGGGGGAAAGCATCCACGTCGGTCCAGGCGAAAGGGTTACCGACATTGGATTCGACGCTCACTACGCGTCGAGAGCCTGAACGCGAGCTCCAGCGGCGCCCGCCTCTGCCGAACGGCATACTCGCAGCCCCGGAACAGGGCAAAGATCGGCCGAATGGCACATGGGCCGGATCGACCCCGGCCAGCAGGCTGGTCGCATGGCAATGACGACAACCCCACGATCCCTGATCTCGCGCTGGCCCGCGTGGTCGGCCTACGCGGCGGCCCTGTGGTCTCTGGGCTACGGCCTGCTCGGCATGGCCTGGGCACTCGGCGCGCCCGGCTTCCCGTGGGGAGCTTCCGACCCCGATCTGGACGGGGCGCTGTCCATCCTCGCCGGTGCGACCCCGCGTCCCGGCGGGTGGTGGATCGCCGCGTTCGGCGTGCTCGGCGCGATCCTCGCACTGACGCTGGCCCGTACCGGCCAAGGCGGGCGGGGCGTGGCCTCCCTCGCGCCCCTGCTCCTGGCCTGGCCCTCGGCGGCCGTACTGATCGTCGTGATCCCCGACTCCCGCCTCATGATGGGCGTGGCCTACAGCCCGTTGCTGGCCGTCGCGCCGCTCTTCGACCTGAACGTGGGCGGCACCACCCTGGCCGATGCCTGGCCGTGGCCGGTGGTCAACCAGCTCGTGTGCGTGCTGGGCGGACTGCTGCTGGCCGCCGCGGCGCTCGCCTATCAGCGGCGTCGCCGTGAGGCATGCGGTACGTGCGGGCGTACCGGCCAGGACGGCTGGACCGCGCCCGAGGCGGCGGCTCGGTGGGGACGCCGGGCCGTCTACATCGCCGCCACCGTACCGCTGGTCTACTGCGCGACCCGGTGGTGCTGGGCGCTCGGTATCCCGCTGGGGGTGAGCAAGGAGTTCCTCGTCGAAGGCGCCCGTGACGCTCCCGGCATCTGGCTGGCCGGTGCCTACCTCGCCACCTTCGGCGCGGGCGGCGGCGTGCTCACTCTCGGGCTGGCGCAGCGCTGGGGCGAGGTCTTCCCGCGCTGGATCCTCGGCCTGAGGGGCAAGCGCGTGCCGCCGCTGCTCGCCATCATCCCGGCGACGCTGGTCGCGATCATCATCACGGTGGCCGGTATGACGTACATCCGTGGGGCGATCGCGGGCCGGTTCTCCATGGCGGAGTGGGGTGCCTGGCTGCCGGAGACGTTCTGGCCGATCTGGGGAGGTGCGCTGGCCGCCGCGGCCTTGGCCTATCACCTGCGCCGCCGGGGCCAGTGCCGCCACTGCGGCCAAGGCGCCGGTGATCGGGCCGGCCACATGGTGCGCCGGAACCGGCCCCTTGCAACATGAGAACGCTTCAGCCCTATCTGCCGGCCTTTGCGTGAAGGGGGTCGTATGGCACACTCAAATTGTGACACAGAGTTACCAGTCGATTCTGGAGAGTATTCTTGCGCGATCTGGCAGCGCGACACGGTGGCGAGTCGTGCATGGTGATCCCTGGTGCATGGTGACCCCGTCGCACCACGTCTCCCGGCGGCAGGGATGGAAGCTGCATGTGGCCGCCACCGGGGTGTCGGCGCCCCGGGTGCTGGAGCGCGCCGGGCAGGTTCTCGTCAGGCATGGCTGTGCGTTCAAGTTCGCCGCCACTCCCCGGGTGACCGCTGAACTGAACGCACCGGACGCTGCACGCGCGTCGTCGGGGAAGTTCATTACCGCCTACCCGTCTGATGACAGTCAGCTGCGGATTCTGGCGGCGGCGCTGCATACCGCCACACGGGGCCTGAAGGGGCCCGCGATCTTGTCGGACCGCCGCTTCGAGCCGGGCAGTCTGGTGCACTACCGGTTCGGCTGCTTCTCTCGGCCACGTGAGCTGAATGACGATGGGTTCTACGAGGGACGGCTGCGCGCACCTGATGGTTCGTTCGTGGTCGACGAGCGCAGCCCGTGGTTCTGGGCGCCGCCCTGGGCGGGCAGCCCGTTCCCCGTGCCGGCGCCAGGTGTTCCTGGACGGCGGCCCGGTGCGTCAGTGCTGCTGGCCGACCGGTACGAGGTCAGCGAGGCGATCCGGCATTCCAACCGCGGTGGTGTGTATCGGGCCCGTGACCGGGTTACGGGTGACGACGTCCTGTTGAAGGAGGCCCGCCCCCATGTCGGCGCTGACAGAGACGGCACGGATGCGCGAGACTGGCTGCGGCACGAGGCGAGGATCCTGGAACTGCTCGTACCGCGCGCGATCGCCCCGGCCCCGCGCGGCCTCTTTGACAGTGGCGGGCATCTCTTCCTCGCCGAGGACCTGGTCGAGGGCATCAGCTTGCAGCAGTGGACGGCCGACCGCCTGGAGAGCGGCCGGGGGATCACGGTGGAGCAGGCGTGGCAGCTCGCCGGCGACCTCGCACGGCTCATCGCCGAAGTGCACGCCGAGGGCCTGGTACTGCGCGACTTCAAGCCGAGCAACGTGGTGATGACACCGCAGGACCAGCCGGTGCTGGTCGATCTGGAGTGCGCGATCCACGCCGGCACACCGGCGCGGGTCGCCGGCACCCGCGGGTTCGCCGACCCCGAGTACCTGGACGCCCCGGCCGAGAAGTCCGGTGACGTCACCCGCCCGCACCCCCCGGCCCCCGGATACGAGGCCGACTGCTACAGCCTGGGCGCGACGCTGCTGCATGCCACCAGCGGCATCAGTCCGGTCCTCGCCGCAGACTCCCCTCCGGCCCGGCCGAACGCGGAGCGGATCACGGCGATCGTCGCCTCGGCCGCAGTGGACCTGCCCGCCCTGCACGCTCTGGCACCGCTTGTCCTCGGGCTCACCGCACCCTCGGCCGAACGCTGGACCCTCACTCGCGCACGCGAGTTCCTCAGCGCGCCCTCGCACAGCAGTCCCCCCAGCGCCCTGCCGAAGGCAGCCATCCCCCCGGTTGCCCGGCTGCTCGCCGACGGGCTGGCGTTCCTCGCCGACACCATCACCCCCGGACACGAGTACCTCTGGCCCGCGCCGCGCTCACTGCCCTCCGGAGACCCGTGCAACGTCCAGATGGGGGCGGGAGGGATTCTCGCCGTCCTGGCCCGTGCCGTGCGCTGCGGCCACCACGAGGTCGAGCCGACGCTGCGGACGGCGGCCCGGTGGCTGGACAAGCGACTCGCGGCACCTGACCGGGTGCTACCCGGCCTGTACTTCGGCCGATCTGGGAGCGCCTGGGCACTGTACGAGGCTGCGCGAACGCTTGGCGACCAAGAACTGGCCGAGCGCGCCGTGGAGTACGCCCTGACCATCCCGTTGGACACCAGGCGCACCGACGTCTGCCACGGTCTGGCCGGCGCTGGGACCGCGCTGCTCCACCTCGGCCGAGCCAGTGGCGATCCCCGGCTCCTCCAGCGGACATCACAATGCGCTGACCGCCTCCTGACGCTGCTGGGTGCCGGAAAGGGCGTGCACTGGCCCCTCACCGCACCAGCGCGTGATGAACTGTCCGGCTCTTCCCACTACGGCTTCGGCCATGGAGTTGCCGGAAACGCCACCTTCCTCCTCGCCGCAGGCCGCGTACTGGACCGCCCGGAACTCGCCGAGATCGCGCTGGCCGGGGCGCACGCGCTGTGCGCCCTCACCACGTGGCAGGGAGATCTCGCGTTGTGGCCCAAAGGACCCGGTGCCACGGAACGGATCGGTCTGAATTACTGGTGCAACGGTGCCTCCGGCATCGGCACCTTCCTGGTCCGCGCCTGGCACGCAAGCGGCGAGACGCGATTCCGGCAGCACGCCGAGGGCTCGGCGACCGCCGTGATGCGGGACCGATGGCGGATGGGCCCCGGCAGCTGCCATGGAGTCGCGGGCAATGCCGAGTTGCTGCTCGACCTGCACACCGCCATCGGTGAGGAACAGTACCTGGTCCAGGCCCGCGAGTTGGCAGCCTGCTTGGCCGTCCGTGCGGTGCGGCGGGACGGCCGCCTGCTGATACCCGACGACACCCTCCGGGACGTCTGCGCCAGTTACAACGTCGGACTGGCCGGTGTCCTCGACTTCCTTCTCCGCCTGCAGTGCGGCGGACCTCGTTCGTGGCTGGTCGACTGACCGGACACAGCACCACCTCACACCCAGAGAACCGACACCAGAAAGAGGAAACCTCATGGAGAGCGCCGTCCTGGAACTGCAGGAACTGCCCGAGAGCACCGAGCAGCAGCCACTGGAGCCGATGATGTGCTGCGACACCGGCCACCACAGCTACGAGTGGACCGACTTCTGCTCGGACTGACCGGCGACATGTAGACAGCCCAGATCATGCCTGTTTCGCAGCCCGGCACGAACGCGGCGGCTCCGCTGCCGTTGCGGGGTTCCGGCATGGTCTGGGCACCGGCGGTGTCCGCAGGGACCGTCGGCGCCGGGCGAAAAGCAGTCGACGCCCTAGCCGGTCGGCCACGACCGTCCCCCCGGGCGGTCCCGCACGACCTCGGTGCCGGCGGGCCCGGTTTGGCCCTGGCGTTCGACCAACTGGACCGCTGCCGACCGGGACAGGGATGGCGGACGATGGCGGACGGCTACCTGGCCGCCGCTGTACGAGGAAGCGCACACACCAGCCCGCGGACGCACGGCCTCTTCAGCGGTCTCGGCGGACTCTCGTTCGCCGCGACAACGCTCCAACGTCCTTGGCCCCCCGGCTGCCTGACTGCGGCAGCCACACACGCCCGGCTTCCGGCGGATTCGACCAATCGCCGCACCCTGGATCTCATCTCGGGCCTGACCGGCACCGGCGCCTGCCTGCTGAGCCACACCGACGATCCACAGCGCGCCGAAATACTGCGCACCATCCTCACCACCTTGAGCAGCACACCCCCACTCCCGGACCACGGAATCGCACACGGTACGGCCGGACTTCTCGCGCTGCTCTCCCTGGCACTGCGGGCGGGCATCGAGGTCCCGAACCAGCGCGACGCCGTCCAGCGCCTCGCCACCGCCCTGACCGGCGCCCGCACCGAGGACGCCTGGGGAACCAACTGGCCCGCCCCACCCAGCTATCCGGGCCACGCCCGCGCCTCATGGTGCCAGGGCAGCCCCGGCATCGCCCGCGCTCTGTGGCTTGCCGGCACGGCTCTCGACGACCAGGTCTTGCGCGAACTCGCCTGCGCCGCTCTGAAGGCCGCACTCCGCCGTCCGGCCTCAGAACGCCGAATCGACACCACCGCGGGCCTGTGCCACGGACTGGCCGGCCTCCTGCAGATCACCCTGCGCTTCGCCCATGACACAGCGGACCCCGCCTTCCAAGCGGCCGCGGACACGCTCGTCGGGCAACTTCTCGCGCTCCGCGACCCGGCACTGCAACAGGCGGGATTCCTCGGGGGCGCAGCGGGCGCCGTACTCGCACTGCTGGCCGCCACCACGACACAACCACCACTGTGGGACCGCGCACTCCTGCTGGCATGAGCGGGCAGGCGCCTGCTGCGTACCCTTCCCTCGGGAGCCATCCGCCAGAGTGAACTCACATAGTGCGCCTGAGTCCTTCGTCGATGCGGGTGCGCAAGGAGCGCAGCACCTGCCTGAGCTCTGCCGGTTCGATGCCCGTGACGTCAGCGTCGAAGGTCAGGAGCAGTCCTGCCCATGACCACGCACCGAGCGTGAGTCGGCAGCGGGAGCCGGTGTCGTGCTCGACCGTCGATCCGCCGGGGGCGAACCGGGCGCCGACGGGCGCAGGTAGTGCGACGAGCAGGGTCTATCCGGGCTGTCGTCGACGGCACAACTACCGACCGCTGTTCGCCATCATCCCGGCGACGCTGGTCGCGATCATCATCACGGTGGCCGGTATGGCGTACATTCGCTGGTCGCTCTCGGGCCGGTCGCCCGTCACCTCAGATGGTGTGACGCTATTCGTGAGCGGGACGGGTGTAGGCGGGGTGGCGAGCGATGGTCCCAGGTTGCTGGGTCGTCGCGTTGCCGGTCAGAGCCTGCACGAGCCGATCTCGTACGGCGCTCAGCTCGGCGATCCGCTCCTCCAGGGCCGCGACCTTTCTGCTCACCGCTTCCACACTGGGCGGGCAAGCCGGTCCAAGCGAGACCTCGCCATCGTCCAGGCAGGGCAGGAAGCCGCGCACATCCTGGGCGGTGAAGCCGTTCGACAGCAGAAGCTGAATGTTGCGGACCTTGGCCACCGCGCTGCCGTCGTACTGCCGATAGCCGTTGACGGCCCGTTCCGGCTCAAGCAGGCCCTGCTGCTCGTAATAGCGCAGGGCCCGGACGGTGACGCCGCTCGCTCGCGCCAGCTCCCCGATCAGCACCGTGGCAGTTTATGCCTTATGTCCTGCTGCCACGGAGAGGCCGCCGTCAACGCGAACCACCGTGCCGGTGAGATACCCGGCCTCGGGCCGCGCCACGTTCACGATCCACCAGGCGATCTCGCCGGGCTGGGCGATGCGCCCGAGCGGGATGCGTCCGATGAGTCCCGCGCCCGAGGCGGCGATCTGCTCCTGGGTGAATCCGGCGTGCGCCAGCACGGGTGTGGCGGTGATGCCGGGCGCCACGGACACGACCCGCACACCCTTGGGCGCGAGCTCGACCGCCCAGGTGGCCGTCAGGAAGTCGAGGGCGACCTTGGTCGAGCCGTAGACCGAGTTGTCCGGCCAGCCGTACGAGGGCGGGTTGGAGGACACGTTCACGATCGTCCCTTTCGCGGCGGTCAGGTGCGGCAGGGCGGCCTGGGCCAGGAAGAGGGGAGCGAGCAGGTTCGTGGCGATCTGCTCTTCGGCGGTACGGCGATCGATCGTCCCGAGCGCGGCGGGCCGGGTGATCGCGGCGTTGTTGACCAGGACATCGATCCGCCCCAGCCGCTCCACCGCCGCCTCGACGATGCGCTCGGGCCCATCGGCTGCGGCGCCGTCCGCGGTGAAGGTACTGATCGAGGGGTGCGCGGCAGCGGTCTCCTCCAGGCGCGCGGCGGTGCGACCGACGACGAGCACCCGCGCGCCCTCAGCGGCGAACTGGTGAGCCGTGGCACGGCCGATCCCCGTGCCGCCTCCGGTGATGACCACGCCCTTGCCTGCCAGGCCGTCCATGAGTGTCCTCTCTGTCCGCAGGTGAGTGACCGCGACGCTAAAGGCTGACCTGGGGGTCAAGGTCAAAATGGCGGCTCGCCCCTGGGCTACAACGCGGCGGTCGGAAAGCCAGTACGACGTGGCGGCTGGGAAAGGCCCCCAGACGGAACGCTGCGGCGGATGCGCGTCTGGGGGCCTTCTCCTCCCTGGGGGGTCAAGGGAGGTCTGCACCCCACGGCAGGTAGAGGCACCGTCGTACCGGCCGTGGGGATGTCTAGCGAGGCAGCAGCGCCCATACGACGCGTTCGCCAACTGGGCTGCGGTGGGTATCCCATTGGCCGTTGGTGAGGGCGTCCACGACCAGGAGTCCGCGCCCTCCCGTCTCGTCCGGTCGAGGCCGGCGGGCGCGTGGAGTTTCGCTGGAGTTTCCGGGATCGGTGATGGTCAATCGCCAAAAGCCCGATTCGGGAATCAGGTGCATCCTGCCCCATATGGCGTTGGCGTGAATGATGGCATTGGTGAGTAGTTCTGAGGCTATTTCCTGAAGGTCGGGAAGAGTGGGATGGTCCGAGCCCATCCATTCTGCGAGTTCGCGGCGGGCCAGCGAGGGAATCCGGTGGGATTCCACCTCGCTCGTCGTCCATACCTTGACACCTGCGTACGGGGGGTCTGACACAGCTGCTCGCATGGCCACCTCGGAACGTACAGATCTCTTGTGTTTGTGCGGTTACCTGTCCCAAGCATGGCCATGGTCGATGCTGATGTCTTCCGGAATTCCCCTCCAAAAGCTTCACAGCCTGTGGTTGTCTCTGTACGTACGGGTGTGCAAGCGGCGGAGAAAGGGTGTGATATGTCGGAAGATGGGAATAAAGCTGCGAGAAACGCCAGCGAGGAATATCGGGCACGAATGCGGAAGTATCGAACAGCAAAGGATCTCACTCACGCCCGTCTCGCGCCGCTCCTTCCCTGTAGTGAGAGCTTGATAGGTGCGGTTGAGCGAGGCACCCGGCTGCCCACCGAACCGTTCACCCGGCAGCTCGAAAGGGCACTGGGGCTGCATGGCGAACTGCTGGAGCTGCTGCCCCCGATCAGGGGCTTGGGCCAGAAGTGGTTCAGGAAATGGCCGGCAGCCGAGCAAGCGGCGCGATTCATCCGGGTCTACGAACTGGCGTTGATCCCCGGTCTCCTCCAGACGGCCGACTACGCCAGGGCGATCTTTCAGGGCGAACCGGGGGCACTACCCGCCGAGGTAGAAGAGGAGGTCAAGGTTCGGCTCCAACGTCAGGCAATCTTGTCTCGGGTCACTCCACCTACCCTCTCCGTCATCCTGGATGAGAGCGTCTTGTGGCGGGAGGTCGGCGGACGCGAGGTGATGAGAGCGCAGCTGGCAAATCTGCTTGCTCTGATGGCCCGTCCATGCATTACGGTTCGGGTGATTCCCCTGGCGTCGGGGGCTACGGCTGGATTGGTCAGCGCATTCGCGATAGCCGACACTGACGACGGTACGCAGACTGGCTACATCGACAGCGTCGAGAGCGGCGAGGTCACGCACCAGACAGAAATGCTCCGGAAGCTAGGCGAGCGATGGGAGGTGCTGTCCGCTCTTGCGCAACCCATCTACGAGACCGAGAAGATCATTCAGAGGGTGGTGGAAAGTCATGACCGATAGGGAGTTGGTCGCCGCTGTCTGGCGAAAGGCAACGGCCAGCGGCGGTAACGGAGGCAACTGTGTCGAGGTCGCCCCCCTGAGCGGTGGGCGTGTGGGAGTGCGGCACAGTCGGCATCCGGAAGGGCCTGTCCTGGTGTACACACAGGCTGAATGGGATGCCTTCCGGGACGGGATGTCCAAGGGAGAGTTCGACTTCTAGCAAGACCGGCAGGGGGCCTGCCCGGTCGGGTGGGCCCCCTGTGGACACGGCTTGGGCTTCGTCATTGCCTGGCTACTTCACCTGGAAGCCCCCGCACATACGCTTCCGCATCGCCTTGATTCAACGAACTACCGCTGGACCACAACAGGCCGAGGTCGTGGGTCTTCACCGCCACCAAGACGGCGAGCAAAACGAGCATCGCACCCATCGCGGCAAGGTGGTATTTGCGCGGCAGATAAGCCAGAGCGAGCGCGGTCGCGCCACCCACGATGAGCCCACCGAGATGTCCCTCCCAGGAGGTGAACCCGGCCGAGATCACCAGCCAGATCAGGAAGAACATGATGAGCCGACCGCCCCCAAGCGGGTCGTGGCCAAGCCGCCGGCTGAAAACGAAGTACGCGGCCGCCAACCCGAAGATCGCTCCCGACGCACCGACCGCTTCCGTGTCGGGGGAGATGAGGTACTCGAAGACCGAACTGCCCACGGCCGCCAGCAGGTAGAGCCCGACGAAGCGCAGCCTGCCCAGCATCTCCTCGACCGCCCGGCCCAGGGTCCACAACCAGTACAGGTTGAAGACGATGTGCAGGATGCCGAAACCGCCCTCAGTGGGTTGCAGGTGCAGGAAATTGGCCGTGATGAGCCGGTACCACTCGCCGGCGGCCACACCAATGGGCGTTAGACCGGTGTCGCTCTCGTAAACGTAGTACTGTCCGTCCGCGCCCAGCAGTCCGATGCCCAGGCCGTCCAGCCGGTCCACGATCGAGGGCATGGCGATCTCGCCGGCGTAGGCCAGGACGATGATGGCGATCAGGGCGTAGGTGACCACCGGAACGGCGGACACTTTGCCACCGAAGACGGTCCTGGCCTGCCGTACCGACTTGTTGCCCTCACGTACGCATTCGACGCACTGATGACCCACGGCCGCGTCCCGCATACAGTCGGGGCAAATGTAGCGGTCGCAGCGCGTGCAGCGGACATAGGTCTCGCTCTTGGAGTGCCTGTAGCAGGTCGGCACCTCGGAAATCTGCTCTTCCACGTCACTCCACACCTTCGACGGTTCCGGCGGAGAGCGAGAGTATCGAATTGCCGGTATATAGGCGTTTTATTAATCAAATCGATTGTGATCCGATTCGGTCTGTTTAGGCTCCTTCCGTGGGCATCGCGCCCACCACGACGTACTCATCGTGGTGGGCGGAGCCGGCTTCGAAGACCCGAACAGGAGGCTCATCGGACTTGCCGACGACATCTGGCCGACGGCTATGGGCTGCTCGGTGGCCTCCTGGTCATGGCCGCAGCAGGAATCGGCCTGGTTGACGGGTGATGGTGGGCGTGGTCAGGCTGCGGGCAGTTCTTGGACCAGCCGCGACGTCCACGGGCAGAACACGAGCCCGGGCAGGAACGCGCCGCCCGCCTCGTCCAGATGATCCTCAACATAGGGGAAGGTGGCGTCGCACACTTCGATGGCCGCGTCGAAGAAGTCGATCGTGTCAGGGTTGTAGTGGTAGCTCCAGCGGGGGTTGTACGGGGCGGGCCTCTTCAGGATTCTCCCGATGACGTGGGGCCGGTCATGCGTAGCGCCGCTGATGAGGTCCCGGGCGTGCTGGATCTTGCCGGGGTCGGTGAGCTGGATGACGAAGTGTTCACGGGTGATGTCGGTCACGACGAAGTAGGCCGCGGGCTCGGCCTGCCGTGCCGAGCGGCTCGACGTTGTCGCCGTGGCCGGAGCGGCCGCGGTCAGGACGGCGAGTGCCGCTGCGACGAGCGAGAGGCCGATCCTGCGGACGGTTCCTGTCATGAGACCTCCAGTGTCTGGGGCGGGGACCTGCGACAGTCACTGAAAGTATCTGAATAACTACTCAGAGCAACATTGACGGTATGGCCATACAGGCGTTCGTCCGGGGGCGGCACGCTGAGGTCGTGCGGGGGGAGGAGTGGCACTTTCGGGCCGGTTGTGGTGCGCGCTGCGCGTCACCGTCACGTCGGAGATCTTGGAACTCAGGGCGGTGCACTTTATGCGGGATCACCACACGTCCACGCCCACCCCGATCACGATGGTCTGCAGGGCTCTGAGTGCGATCTGGGTGCGCGAGTTGCCGCCCAGCACGTATTTGAGGGGCCCGCTCAGCCTGGGCAGCAGGTCGAGTACGGCGCTGATGTGGCCGCACTCCGCCGCTTCCCAAGCCACATCCGCGGCCTTTCGCCGCTGGGCCGCGTGGGAGAGTTGCGCGAGTTCCGCGTACCGGGTGGCGAGATCGGTCAACTGGGCGGCGGTCGGGCCGGTGGGTCTGCCCTCGGCCGCGATCCGTTCGGCCACCGGCAGGTCGTCTTCCACCTGACACAGGTTGATCTCGCCCCACAACCGGAGCAAATCCGGCTGCCCATAGACGGTGAGTGCGCGAGCGGTCAACCCGTCTTCGAACCAGCTCTCCCTGTGGGCGAACGGTCTCTCCGGGTCTCTCCGCCCGCTCCGCTCCCCGATCAGCTCGCGCACCAGCTCGGTCTCGCCCCGTCGGAGCAGGCACACCAGCCAGGGCACACCGTCGTTCAACGGCGAGGAGACGCCCTCGTCCAGCACGACGCGGGCTTCCTGTTCCCGGCCGCATTCGGTGAGCGCCCAGATCAGCGGCAGGCGGATGTGCCAGTGCGTCCAGATCGAATCATGGGTGGCGTCGGCGAATTTGCGCGCGGAGGCGAACCACCGTTCGGCGCGTTCCCGCTGTCCCAGGATCGCGTAGGCTCCGGCGATCGCCGCCATGTCCACCCCGGCGCTCACGTTCGCCCCGTTGCTCACGTCCGCGAGGTCGTGAGCCGCGTGAGGGAAGACGGCGGCGGCTTCCGCGTCGTATCCGGCCGCGCCGAGCGCGAGCGCGATCCGCGCGCGGTGTCCGGGACGCCGCTCGTGTTCCGGGATCGCGAGCGCCAGTTCGCGAGCCTCGGCCGCTTCGCCGCGCCGGACGTGGATCATCGCGAGTTGCTGGAGTGTGTCGGCGATCCAGCCGTCTCGGACGTACACGTTCGCACGGGCCAGGTCGACGAGTGTGCCTCGGGCCACCGTGATCAGGTCGGTGACGGTGGCGGTGTCGGGTGGTGGCCACGTACCCATCGTCTCCGCCGTGCTGCCGCGTCCCCGGAACGGCGCGAGCAGCCGCTCGGTCTCCGGTGTGGCCGCCGCCGCACCGGCGTGGGCGGGATCGGGGAAGGTCCGCTGCTCGCCCCAGCGATACGGCCAGGCGAAGCGGCGGCCGATCGACCAGCAGAGCCGGTCGTCGAGATCATCCTGTCGGCCGGGCGGCGCGATGACCGTGCCGTCCTCGAACGCCGCCGCCCAGGTCTCCTCGTCCAGCGCGAACGCCGGGTTGGGCCGGAGCCGGTCACCGAGGTCGCGGCCGGCCAACACCAGCGGGCGGCGGGGGGACGGGGCGTGGTGGAAGGGGTGCTCGACCATGATCGCGCCAGTGCCAGTGCCAGTGCCAGTGCCAGTGCGAGTGCCGGTGCCGGTGCCGGGACGCAGGAAGCGCACCGCGTGCGTACCGATCGCGATCAGTACGTCATCGGCGGGCCATTCCACGCCGAAACCGTCGGCCAGGTTGCCGATGATGCGCAGCCGCTCGGGGCGTTCGCCGAGCGACCAGATCTCGATCCGCCCCTCGGCGGTGACGCACGCGGCCCGCTCTCCGTCCGGCGACCAGGCCCACGACCGGGCGTCCGTGTCGTGCGGGTCGCGGGCGGCGGCGCGCACGTTCAGGTCGTGGCGGTGCTCTCCGGTCGTTCCGTCGATGACGGTGACGGTCCCGCCCGCCGGGTCCACTACCGCCAGCCGGCCGCCCGGCCCCCAGCACAGCACCCCGGCGCCGGGGTGACCGGCGAGCTCCACCCTTGCCCGGCCCGTCAGCGCGTCGGCGATGACCAGCTTCCCGCCACGTGGGTAGGCCAGGAGCCGCTCGTCCAGGCTCCACTCCGGCGAGGCCGCGTCCGGCTCGTCGTCCAGCCGCAGCACCCAGGAGACCTGCCGCTTGTCCACGTCGAGGGAGATCGCCACATTTCGCTGAGCTTGTCCGTAGATCCGGGAGCCGTCGCGCGACCAGAAGGCCCGCACGAGGGCGAATCCGGGCTCCTCGCCCCAGGTTTCCCGGAACTTCTCCGCGCTGAACTCGATCGGCGCGGTTCCCTCCGGATGGGCGTCCGGCGGCCCGGCGACCGAGCCTTCGTGCATCGCCACGATGACATTCCTCAGGAAGCCCGGCCGCCCGCCGTAGACGAAGGCACGCCTGCCTTCGGGGGCGAAGGCCATGCCCGCCGGCCTGCCCGAAGAGCGGAAGAACGCGTCGGCGATCGGCTCGCGGGCGGTGCCGAACGCCTCCCACACGCCGGTCATGTTGGTGTTGTACTCCAGCGCGATCCTGCTGCCGTCCGCCGACCACTGCAGGCCGCGTGCGTGGCCGTCGAAGCCGACACCGCCGGTGATGCCGTCGATCGCGTGCACGCAGTGGCCGGTGGCCACCTCGAAGATCTGCAGGACGCCGCCCCGCTCGTGGTCGTCGACGGCACAGCTCCCGACCGCGAGGTGACGGCCGTCCGGGCTGAGCGCGTGACCGTTCACCGGGCCGCGGTGCACATCGGAGTGGCGCAGCAGCGCGCCCGCTTCACGAAGCCGGGCGGTGGCGAGAAGATGCGCGTCGGTGACGCCGTGAGCGCTCTCCAACGCCTGAAGGGCCGCCCGCAGCGGTACGGTGTCGCGCTCCGGCGAGAACGCGGACCAGTCGGCGTTCTCGAGGATGGCGAGGGCCTCGACGGGGCTCATCCGCTCGTCCGGAACCCCGGTGAACGGCCGCGCGGCGCCGGGCCCACTGAGCACGGCCACCAGCGCGTCCTCATCGTGGATCGGGATGCCGCGCACCGCCGCCGGACCGGCCTTGGCCCCCGACTTCGCCCCGGTGAAGACCAGGTCCGTCTTCGCCGAGACCGATCCGCTCACCTCCGCGCCCAGCGCCTCCAGACCGCGTTTGGCCTCGTCCTTCGACACTTTGCTGAACCGCCCGGCCAGCACGATCTGTCTGCCACGGATGATCATGTCGAGCGACAGTAGCGGAGATGGCCGACACTTCACCCAATATGACCTGAAACTGCGCCGGGCCTCGGGCGGGGAGCCCGCAATCGGCCTCCCCGCCCACCACGTTCGCCCGCCCATGGGGTCCCGCGCACGGCCGCCGTCGCCGGACCTCCCGGCTTAGCCGGGTGTCATGGTCTGGGTGCCGATGGTGGCGAGCAGGGCGAGTTTGGTCTCCGATTCGCTGCCCGGCTGCGCGGTGTAGATCACGATCCGGAGGTCGCCGTGCTGACTGGTGAGGATGTCGCAGTCCAGGTCGATTCTGCCCACCTCGGGGTGGTCGACGCTCTTGGTCGCCTGATGGTGGTCAGAGACCAGGTGGGCGTCCCACAGCGTGCGGAAGGAGTCGCTGAGTTCGCGGAGCTGCTTGACGAACGCCTGCAGCCGCGGGTCGTCGGGGTAGCGGGCGGCGGTCCGCCGGAGGTCGGCGACCATTGAGCGCTCGAAGGCCGTCCACTCGGCGGGTGTCATGACGATCCGGTGCGGTTGGCCGGTGAAGGCGCGCCAGAGCACATGGCGCTCCTCCTCGTCGAGGGCCGACGGGTCGCCCATCAGCGCCGCCCAGGGCCGGTTCCAGAGGATGAGTGTCCACATCGCGTCGTACACGGCGATCGGGTGATCATCGAGCCGGTTCAGCAGCCTGCGTACACTCGCCGGGACCAACTGGCCGATCCGCTCACGGCCGACCGCGTGGCCGGCCAGCACGAAGAGATGGGTCTGCTCGGCGTCGTCCAGTTGCAGCGCCCGCGCCAGCGCGCAGCACACCTGCGCCGAGGGTGTCGAGGCGCGGCCCTGCTCCAGACGCACGATGTAGTCGGCCGACACGCCCGCCAGCATCGCCAGCTCCTCGCGCCGCAGGCCCCGCGTGCGCCGCAGCCCATTGGCGGGCAGGCCCGCCTGCGCGGGGGGCAGCCGCTCGCGCCAGACCCGCAGGATCGTCGCCAGTTCGCCGTTGCCGCTCACCCCGCCATCGTCGCACCACCCGCCCGCTCGTGCCTGGTACGGGTTTTCCCATGAAGCCCACCCGCCCGCTCGTGCCTGGTACAGGCGTTCCCAGGAAGACCCTTCGCTGGTACGAGGTGCGACGGCGGCGTGAGGCTGGAGTCATGACAACGACAGTGATCACCGGAGCGAACAAGGGCCTGGGCTTCGAGACCGCCCGCCAACTCGTCGCAGCGGGCCACACCGTCTACATCGGCGCACGCAACGAGGACAACGCCCGGCGGGCGGCGAAGGAGCTGGGCGCGTTGCCGCTGCTCATCGACGTCACCGACGAGGCGTCGGTCCAGGCGGCCGCGGACCTCGTGGACAAGGAGCAGGGCGCCCTGGACGTCCTGGTCAACAACGCGGGGATCGCCGGTGGCGCGCCTCCGGCGAGCGAGTTCACCGGGGCGGACATGGAGGCCGTTCTGAACACCAATCTCGTGGGCGTCGTCCGGGTGACCCACGCGTTCCTGCCGCTGCTGCGGCGCAGCACGCATGGAGTCGTGGTCAACGTCGGCAGCGGCCTCGGGTCGTTCGCCCGGGTCCACGACCCCGACCGCATCGAGTCCAAGGTGCCCGCCCTGGCCTACACCGCCTCGAAGGCCGCGCTCGCCATGCTGACCGTCCAATACGCGAGGGTCTGCCCCGAACTGCGGGTCAACGTGGTCGACCCCGGCTACACCGCCACCGATCTCAACCACTTCAGCGGGACTCAGACCGTCGAGGAAGGCGCGGCCCCGATCGTACGGGCCGCGCTGCTGGGCGCCGACGGGCCCACCGGGGCGTTCTTCGACCCCGCCGGAGTGGCACCCTGGTAACGCGGCCGCCGCGACCTCATCGGTGTCGGTGACGTGGTGCCCGCAACAGTGGGGAGGCCAGCACGCCGGTGGCTGGATGCCTGCCGCCGGGCAGATCGACGGGGCCAGGGACTACCTCGTACCTGGCAGGCCGGTCGCCGCGATGATCTGCGCGTACCCGGGCGACAACACCCGCATGGGCGGCGAGCGGCTGGCCGGATCACGGACCCTGACCGGCGACGCCGAGGCCATGGCCCGCGACCTCGGCTACCTTCCGGTCAGCACGAAGGAGCGCGAGGTCATATGCACGCTGATGGGCGGCCCGATGACCACCGGAACTTGGCGGCTCGTGCGCCCCGACGACCCCTGCCGGCTACCCGGCGGGCGCCGGGGCCAGGACGAGCGGATGGTGACCGACGAGCCCATCTCCGTCCTGGTGTGCAGACGTGCGACCAGGGCTGGTGAGAGGGATCCGCGGCGTGAGCACGGCAGTCGGACGGCAGGATCGCTGGCGGAAACGCTGAACGCCCTGGATGTTGGGGATAAGGAGATCCTGAATGGGATCAGCTGTAATCCGGACGACTGGTTCGATCTCCTGTTCGGATACACGGAAGGGCCACCTGCCCGGGTCTCGGTCGTGCTGGGCTGTGATCATGGCGTCGACAACGGGTTTCTCAACGCGGCCCTGGACGATGCCCTCCGCGACCAGATCATCCGTCTTGCCCCGCCGGGCTAGCGCTGTTGCGCGAGCCACTCGTCGAAGGTGGTCGGCGCGATGCGGGCGTCCTTGCCGGGCAGGAGCGCGTTGCCGGCCGCCGCCGGGTCGAACACCGCCGACCACGTCGGCACGAGCTTCACCGTACGGCCGCGCGCCTCGTTGGTGCGCCGGGCCATGTCCACCAGGTCCTGCGGGTCGGGCCCGGCGACGTCGACGTAACGTCCCCGCGGCTCGCCCACCGCGATCTCGGCGAGGATGTCGGCCACGTCCGCGGGCGCGATCGGCTGTACGAGCAGCGGCGGGATCGTCGCGACGCCGTCCTGCTCGGTCCAGCTCGTCACCAGCGCGGCGAAGTCGTGGAACTGCGTGGCCGGGACGATCGTCCACGGCACCGCACCCTCGGACACGAGGCGCTCCTGCTCCCGCTTGCCGGCGTAGTGGGCGTTGCCCTCGATGTCATGGATCCCGACGATCGAGAGCAGCACATGGTGACGGACGCCGGCTCGTTCCTCGGCGGCGAGCAGGTTTCGCGTGGCGGTGCCGAAGTAGGCCACCGTCTCGGCCTGGTCGGTCGCCGGTCCGTTGGTGGCGTCGATGACCGCCTCGACCCCGGCCAGCGCGTCGTCGAGACCGTCACCGGTCAACAGGTCGACGCCCAGCGAGCGGCTGATCCGCACGACCTCGTGCCCGCCGCGTTCGAGGGCGGCGACGGTGAGGGCGCCGATGTTTCCGGTCGCACCGGCGATCGCGATCCGCATGATGATCTCTCCTTCTGTGGCTGACGTGCGAAACGGTATCGCGCTGCCTGCCGAGGACGGCGTGGACACAGTCCCGGCCGGCGAAAACCAGGTGCGGTGAGCGGTGGCCCAGGCGTAGAAACGGCCTCATGGATGAGCAGCCCCTGCCGGGTGGCAGGCATGTCGGCGGCGTACGCATCGGCGATACCGTCCATCGGCCCGCCAACCCCTGGACGCGCACCGTCCACACCGTGCTGGCTCATCTGGAGGCGGCCGGGTTCGAGGGGGCGCCGCGGGTCCTCGGGTTCGACGAGCGAGGGCGCGAGGTGCTGACCTATCTCCAGGGCGACACGATCGGGGAGCAGGTTCCCTGGCCCGCGTGGCCCTGGTCGGACAGCGCGCTCAAGCAGGTCGGGGCCTGGATGCGGCGGCTGCACGACGCCACGGCGACGTTCGTGCCCGAGCCGGACGCCGTCTGGTTCACCGGGCGTCCCTGGCGGCCGGGACTGGTCATCGGGCACCACGACGCCTCTCCCTACAACGCGGTGTGGCAGGAGGACGACCTGGTCGGGTTCGTCGACTGGGACACCGCCGGGCCGTCCTCGCGGGAGCGCGATCTGGCCTACAGCGCGTTGACGTGGGTTCCGCTGCACGCTCGGCGGGTCGTCACGGAGCAGGGGTTCACGGCGTTCGAGGATCGCTCCCGGCGGCTGCATCTGCTGCTCGACGCCTACGGCTACGAGGGCGACCGTACGGCGTTCCGCTCCGAGGTGGTCGACCGGGCGCGGATGAACGCCGAGGTCATCCGCCGGCTCGCCGAGGGCGGTGAGCCGGTCTACCAGGCGCTGCTGCCGTTCGCCGCGAACCTCGAACAGGCCGTGGTCGAGATCGAGGCGCTGCCGGAGGCCTTCTGGGAGCGCGGCTGAGGGGCCGCTCGCCGGGGTGCGTGACCCTTTTGTGAGCTCGCGGGCGTGACATCTCCGGAAAATGGGGGATAATGAAAGCGAAGTCCAGCAGAGGGCTTCGTCTCGTGTTATCGAGGCGTGTCTCTGTCTGGGCTTTTGTCTTTGGACGGGACCGCCTGCAGTAGATATGAGGAGCAGGAATGACCGTCCAGCAGGCTCACGCTCAGCCTCAGGCACTCGTGCTCAGCGAGATGACCGCCGAACAACTCCTGGTCGAAATGGTCAAGCCGGAGACCTCCGAGCTCGACAAGGTACGGATCCGCGAGCGTCTCGTGGCGATGCACGAGTGGCTGGCCAACGACATCACCCGCCGCTACCGCTACCGCGGCGAACCCATCGAAGACCTGCGCCAGGCCGCCTACGTCGGCCTCATGAAGGCCATCAACGGCTTCGACGCCGAGCTCGGCCACGACTTCAGGGGCTACGCCGTGGTCACCATGACCGGCGAGGTCAAGCGCCACTTCCGGGACCGTACCTGGGCCATCCGGGTGCCGCGCGTCTACCAGGAGCGCCGCTCCGAGCTCAACAAGCTCGTCTCCGACCTCAGCCAGACCCTCGGGCGCGCCCCCACGGTCGCCGAACTGGCCGAGAAGATGAAGATCTCCCAGGAGGACGTGCTGCTCACGATGGACGCCTCGGCGGCCTACAGCACGCTCTCGCTCGACGCCCCGACGGGTGTCGACGACGACTCCGCCTCCCTCGGCGACGTCATCCCCGAACACGACGAATCGCTCGACTCCCTGGTAGACAAGCACGCCGTCAAGCCGCTCATCGACGCGCTGCCCGTACGGGAGAAGAAGATCCTGTTGCTGCGCTTCTACGGCAACATGACGCAGGCCGAGATCGCCGCGGAGTTCGGGATCTCGCAGATGCACGTCTCGCGCATCCTGCGCAAGGTCCTCGACGACCTGCGGAAGGGCCTGTCGGACTGAGGCCCGAGTTCACACCGCTTCGGCCGGCGCCACGCCGGCCGGGGCGGTGGCGTCAGGATTTGCGGCCGACCGCACCGTATTGCGACACTTCCTGGCCGCGATATTGGGTGGTGGGCTCGGGACGCCACTTCGGCAGCGACACCATGCCCGGCTCGACCAGTTCCATCCCCTTGTAGAACTCCATGAGCTGATCGATGGTACGGATCGTGATGGGCGTGGCGCCGCTGTCGTTCCAGATGGCCGCGGCGCGGTCCATGGCCGGGCTGCTCACGCTGGAGGCGACGGTCAGATAGCTGCCCGAGGGGAGCGCTCGCATCAGCTCGGCGACGACCGCGTACGCCTGCTCGTCGTCCGGTACGAACTCCACCACGCCCAGCAGCATCAGCCCGACCGGCTGGGTGAAGTCCAGCGCCTTGGCGGCGTGCTCCAGGATCGTCTCCGGGTCGCGCAGGTCGGCGTCGACGTACGTGGTCAGGCCCTCGTCGGTGCCGCGCAGCAGTGCGCGGGCGTGGGCCAGGACGATCGGGTCGTTGTCGACGTACACGATGCGCGCCTCGGGCGCGGCGGCCTGGGCCACCTCGTGGGTGTTGTCGGCCGACGGGATGCCGGTGCCGATGTCGAGGAACTGGCGCACCCCCTCCTCCACGACCAGGTGCCGCACCACGCGGGCCAGGAACTCCCGCTCGGCGCGGGCGATGACGGCCAGCTCCGGCATGACCTCGAGGATCTGCTCGCCCGTCTCGCGGTCGGCGGCGTAATGGTCCTTGCCACCCAGCCAGTAGTCGAAGACGCGAGCCGGATGGGCCACCGAGGTGTCTATGCGGCTGAGCTGTTCCATGACGTCGTCGTTCGCGTCCTCGGTCATCAGGGGTCCCCAGGTCGTCGCGGTAAAAGGAGGGCTTATCTCGGCTCAGCCTAGAGGTCATTTCACCGGCAAATCGCAGGAATCACGACATGTGATCATTTGAATACTTGACACGGATCAAAGGGCGCCAGGAAACTCTCCTGCACTACCGGACAGATTGTTCGGTAAACGTTTACAGGGAGCAACCGATGCCCTTATCTCGATGGAGCGGTGTCGGTGCGCTCATAGCCCTCGCCCTCGTCGTCCTGCTGGCCGTACCGGGAGAGGCACGCGTGCGGGCCGGCCGGACCGGGACGATCACCGCGGCCGCCGCGCCCTCGGCGGCGCTGGGGGAGAACATCGCCTACAACCTCTACCTGCCGTACGGCTACGCCAAGAGCGCCGATCGCTACCCGGTGCTGTACCTGCTGCACGGCCGCGGCGACACGATGCAGGCGTGGACGCGGGTCAAGGACACGCTCGACGCGATGATCCGGACCCGGCGGATACCGCCGCTCATCGCCGTCATGCCCGACGCGCCGTGGAGCGAGCGCGGGAGCTGGTACGTGGACTCCCGCTACACCGGCTCCGACCTGCCAGGACGGCCGGTCGAGACGGCGCTGACCCGCGACCTGGTCGCCCACGTGGACGCGACGTACCGCACGGCGCCGATCCGCCAGGCCCGCATGGTCGGCGGCTACTCCATGGGCGGCTCGGGCGCGCTGCGCTTCGCGCTGGCCCACCAGGACCTGTTCGGCAGCGCCATCGTGCTCAGCCCGGCCGTCTACACGCCGCTGCCGCCGGGCGACTCCTCCACGCGTGACTACGGCGCCTACGGACAGGGCGGCGAGAAGTTCGCCGACGCGGTGTACCGGGAGCTGAACTACCCCGCCCTGCTCCCCAAGCTCGACCAGGACCTGCCCGTACGGCTGTTCGTGGCCGTCGGCGACGACGAGTACGCCAACCCCGACCCCGCCGACGCCCAGCACGACCTCGACTTCGAGTCCGCCGCGCTCTACAACGCGGCCCGGCGCTCGCCCGCGGTCTCGGCGCAGCTGCGCGTGCTCGACGGCGGCCACGACTGGACCGTCTGGGCGCCCGCGTTCGAGCAGGCGATGGCCGAGCTCGTCCCGGGGCTGAGCGTCACGCCGCCGGCCGGGCTGCCCGCCCCGCTGTACGGCACGGCCGCCCAGGACTGGGCCGGTGGCGTCGCGGCCCATGCCGACGGCTCGCTGACCACCGGGTTCGCGGCGAGCGGGCCCGTCGGCGGCCAGCCGTACGCCGGACGTCTTGACGCGGTCCTGGTCCGTGGCGGAGCGGACGGCTGGACCAGGCAGCTCGGCACCGCCGCCGACGAGCGGTTGTACGGCGTCGCGCCGCTGCCCGACGGCGGCGTGCTAGCGGCCGGTTACACCAAGGGCGACCTGGACGGTCACCACGCGGGCAACGCCACGGACGACGCGTTCGTGGTCCGGCTCGACGCGAAGGGCGCGGTCCGCTGGCTCACCCAGTTCGGCGCGCCCGGCGTGGCCGACCGCCTCTACGGCCTGGCCGCCGCCCCTGACGGCGGCGCCTACGTGGCCGGCTACACCAAGGGTGCGCTCGACGGGGCCAACAGCGGTGACAAGGACGCGCTGGTCGCCCGCCTGTCCGCCGACGGCGCGCTCTCCTGGGTCCGGCAGTACGGCGGGGTGGGCGAGGACAAGGCGTACGGCGTGGCCTCGGACGGGACGAACCTGTACGTGACGGGCAGCGCGACCTCGGCTCTACCGGGCACGACCGCGCTCGGCGGCCTCGACGGCTGGCTCGCCGCCTACGACCCGAACGGGGCCCGGAAGTGGGCCACCACAGTGGGCGGCACCGGCGACGACCGGCTGAACGCGGTGGCCGTCACCATGGCGGGCCTCGCGGTCGCCACCGGGGGTGTCGGCGGTGACCTGGTCGCGGCGGCGTACACGGGCGCGGGCAAGCAGCGCTGGCAGGCCACCGTCGCCACCCCGGCCGCCGACGAGGGCGCCGCCGTGGTGCCACTGCCCGGAGGCGCGGTCGCGCTGGCCGGATACACGCGGGGCCGGGTGGGTGTGGTGGCGGGCGCGGCCGACGTCCTGACGGTCCGGCTCGACGGCAAGGGAAAGCAGCAGGCCGCCGCCCAGCTCGGCACCGCCCGTGACGACGGCGTCGACCCGTTCTCCGAGGTCAACCTGTACGCCGCCGCCACCCCGTCGGGCCAGGTGGCCGTCTCCGGCCTGACCTACGGCACACCGACCGGCGGCCAGGCACTGGGCAACGGCGACGTCTTCACCACCACGATCGACCCGTCCACCGGCCTGCCCGCCACCAAGGGGTGACGCGATCGGCGCGGCTTGAAGGGCCCGCGCCGACGAGGTCAGCCCGGGGTGAGGAGGCCCGCGTCGACAATGGCCCGGCCGAAGGGGCGGGCCAGCTCGGCGAGCCGTTCGCAGCCCTCCTCGCCCAGCGCCGAGTAGGCGGGCAGGGCCAGCGCGTCGGTGCGGGCCTCGATGTGCTGGCGCAGCGTCTTGCCCTCGGCGCTGAGCGTGTGGCCGTCGAGGAGCCCGCGTTCGCGCAGGCGCTCCCCGGCGGCCGCCCACTCCGGCTCCGGCCAGGCCCGGCTCAGCTTGAGGAAGTCCACCGGGACCTCCCCGCTGGCGGCGTGCAGCACGAGCGCGTCCAGCGGCCCGACACCCTCGGTGACCAGCGTGCTGATGTGCCCGTCGCCACGGAACTCGCGCAGCAGCGTCTGCGCGTGCCACAGCTGGAGCAGCGGGTCGTCCGGCCAGGCCAGCGCGGCGTGCGCGGCGAAGAGCGGGCGGCCCTGCGGATGCTCGCAGGCGGCCTCGGCGGCGCGGCGGGCCAGCGCGAGGACCGTGTCCAGCTCGGGCTGCTCGTGGATGCCCGCCCGGCGCAGTGCCTCGTCGGCCGCCTCGTACCGCGCGGCCAGCACCTGCTCGGGCGTCGCCAGGTCCCAGGCGGCAGGCAGCGCCTCCCGTACGAGGTCGGGGTGGAAGTTGTAGAAGGTCGCGATGACCAGCTCGGCGGAGGCGCGGCCGAGCGCCGCCCCGCGCGAGGCGAAGTAGCCGGAGCGGCCGTTCAGCCCCAGCGCGGCGTACCGCTTCCGGCCCTCGGAGACGAAGTAGATCATGCCGTGCACCGGCTCCAGCCGCCGCCAAGCCTGTCGTGCCGCCTTCATGTCAGCGTCCCCCTTCATGACAGTGAGTCCACGAATCGCGCCATCCCGGCCAGCCACCGGTCGGGATCGTCGGCTTTGCGGCGGGCGAAGTCGGCCACCTCGGGGTGCGGGAAGATGTGGAAGCGCTCCGCCGCCAGCCCCTCGACCACCGTCCCGGCCACGTCGGCCGGGTCGAGGATCGCCCCGGACGCGCCGACCGCGCGGGCCGTCAGGTGATCCTCCGCGACGCCGCGCTCCAGCATGGCGGTCCGTACGCCCTGCGGGCACAGCACGCTGACCTTGACACCCTTGGTCGCGTAGTGGATCGAGACCCACTCGGCGAAGGAGATGGCCGCCGCCTTGGTCACCGCGTAGGGGGCGTCGCCGGGGCAGCTGATCAGTCCGGCCGCCGAGCAGGTGTTGAGCAGGTAGCCGCCGCCGCGCTCGACCATGCCGGGTACGACCGCCCGCGCGGCGTACACGTGGGCCCGCAGGTTGACCGACCACAGGCTGTCCCACTCCTGGTCGGTGGCGTCCAGTCCGTGCCCGGCGATGACGCCCGCGTTGGAGCAGAACAGATCGGGCGGGCCGAAGGGCGTCTCCGCCAGCGCGGCCACCTCGGCCTCCACCGACACGTCGGTCCCTGCGGCCAGGGCCCGGTCGCCGATCTCCTTGGCCACCGCGCCCGCGCCCGCCTCGTCGAGGTCGGCGACCACCACCCCGGCCGCCCCCTCGGCGGCGAACCTGAGCGCCATGGCCCGGCCGATCCCGCTCGCCGCCCCCGTGACGACGACGACCTTGTCCCGCACCCGCATGAAGCCACCTTCCTAACCGACCGCCCGGTATCCAGAACGTAGTTCTACTACCGGTGGCGAGTCAACGTCTCGATGGCGCGCTTGAGGACCTTGCCGGTGGGGCTCATGGGCAGCTCGTCGGCGAACGTGACGTGCCGGGGGTACTTGTAGGCCGCCACCCGCTCCCTGACGAAGGCCCGCAGCTCGTCGGCCTCGACCGGCGCGCGCAGCGTCACCACGGCCGCGATCTCCTCCCCGAGCTCCGGGTGGGGGACCCCGATGACCGCCGCCTGCCGTACGGCGGGATGCTCGTACAGGACCTCCTCCACCTCGCGCGGGTAGACGGTGTAGCCGCCCCGGATGATCACGTCGCGGCGGCGGTCGACCAGGAAGAAGAACCCGTCCTCGTCGACCCGGCCGAGGTCGCCGGTGTGGAACCAGCCGTCGCGGATCGCCTCCGCCGTGGCGGCGGGATTGTTCCAGTAGCCCTTCATCACGTTGGGTCCCCGGACGACGATCTCGCCGATGTGGCCCGTGGGCACCTCGCCGCCGTCCTCGTCGACCACCTTCATCTGAACGTCCTTGATCGGGCGGCCGATCGACCCCGGCCGGGTGCCGTTGCGGCCCCGGTTGGACGAGGCGACGGGCGAGGTCTCGCTGAGCCCGTACCCCTCCATGATCGAGCAGCCGAACCGCGTCTGAAAGGCCCGCAGCACGTCGAGCGGGAGCGCCGCCCCGCCGGAGACCAGGATGCGCAGCAGCGACAAATCGGAGGCGCCCGGATGGTCGAGCAGCGCGATGTACATGGTCGGCACGCCCTGGAAGACCGTGACGCCGTCCCGCCGGATGACCTCCAGCGCCCGGCCCGCCTCGAAGCGCCGCAGCAGCGTGAGGCGCGCCCCGGCCTGGACGGTGGCGTTGAGCGAGCAGGTCTGCCCGAAGGAGTGGTAGAGCGGCAGCGCCCCGAGCACGACGTCGTCCACCCCGAGCGCGTGCATGCGGGCGACGGCCGCGGCGTTGCCGCCGAGGTTGCCGTGGGTCAGTTCGACGCCCTTGGCCCGGCCGGTCGTGCCGGAGGTGTAGTGGATGACCGCCGTCTCGCCGTCCGCGCGCGGGGTGACGTCGTGCTCGGCCGCCAGGCCGCGCAGCAGCCGCTGGAACTCGCCCGGTACGACGAAGAAGCAGTCGGTCAGGGTGCCGGCGGTGCCCGCTTCGGCGGTCTCCGCGAAGGCGTGCCAGGCGATCAGCAGGCAGGCCCCGCAGTCTCCGACGTACGCGGCGATCTCCCGTTTGCGCAGCAGCGGATCCAGCGGGACGATGACCGCCCCGATCCGCAGCACCCCGTAATAGACGACGGCGAACTCCGGGACGTTCGGCAGCATGACCGCCACCCGATCGCCCGCGCCGATCCCGCGCAGTCGCAGCAGTGCGGCGACGCGGGCGCTCATCAGGTCGAGCGCGCCATAGGTGAGCGCCTCGTCGTCGAGCGTGACAACCGTCCTCCCGCCGAGCCGATCGGCGACGGTGTGGAGCCGGTCAGCGAGATTCATGGAACGACCGTACGTCCCCGCTCCCACGTCGCTCATCGGTCACGGTGGCCAGTCTTTGCCGCCCGAGGTTGGTGTTGGGCGGTAGAGAGTCGTGGAGGGCGATCGCCACGAGCAGGTCGAGCAGGTCGCTGATCCGGCGCAGGCTGCGACCGGTGCGCTCCTGGATGCGGCGCAGCCGGTATTGAGCGGTGTTGGGGTGGATCTGCAGCCGCTCGGCCGAGGCGCGCAGGTTGAGGTCGGCGGCGGCGAAGGCGCGGATCGTGGCGGTGAGCACGCCGCCGCGCGCCCGGTCCTCGGACAGGAGCGCGGTGATCCGCGGATCAACCAGGTGGCGGGCGGTGTCGTCGGCCCTCAGCGCCAGATACTGGAACGGCGAGAGCCGGGGGAGCGCGGCCACGCCGCCGTCCTCCGGCAGGAACTCCAGCACGGTACGGGCCTCGTCATACGCCTGCGGGATCCCGGCCGTCCCGGCGGCGACCGTGCTGACGCCCATCGCCAGCACTATCCCCTCGCCCATGAGACTCTCGCGCACGGCCTGCAGCCGCTCGCACAGCTCCTCCGGGTCGCCGCCGGGGCCGAGCGCCGGGATGGCGACGATCTCCGACTGCCGGACGACCGACAGCGTCCGCGTGCCGTTCGCCCCGGCCCTGGAGATGGCCGCGCAGGCCGCGTGCCGCGCGTCCACGCCGCGGTCGGGGCCCGTGGTGACGCCGGTCGCGAGCGCGCGCGGCCCGAGCAGGACCGCGATCACCACGACCAGGGGCGTGCGGGTCTCGGACCCCAGGCCGTACGCCTGGGCCGCGGCCAGTTGCCCGCCGCGCGTGGGCGCGCCGCCGGCCAGCAGGGTCTCCAGCAGGTCCCTGCTCTCGTGTACGGCCTCCGCCGCGGCGTAGTGCTGGAACTCCATGTACGCGTTGGCCGCGTGCGTACTGGCGAAGTCGCAGTAACGCATGATCGGAGCCGCCAGGGAGAGCGCGGCCTCGTGGCCGGCGGCCGAGTGGCCGGCCCGCTCCAGCACCGACCCCCAGAAGACCCGCTGGCCGACGCGGAAGGCGTTGATGTAGTCGTTCAGGGCGAGCCCGGCCCTGGCCCGCCGCATGGCGGCCCGGCGCGCGAAGGCGATGTCGTCGAGCGTGACCGTGCGGTCTTCGAGCAGCACGGCCAGCGTGCTGCGGTAGTGGCGGACCACCTGGTCGCGTACGTCGGCGAGGAAGTTCTCATCCTGAGCCGCGTAGGCGGGGATCTCGGCCCGCATCGTCTGAACGGCCGTGTCGGCGAGGTCGGCTAGATGATCGAGGAGCTCGGAGAGGATGCGCGTGCGCTGGACGCGGACCGTCGCCGAACCGGTGAGCGTTTCCGTGCTGAAACCACCGGACATGCCGGGATGATCCATGCACTTTGCCAGGCGGTCAACAGGTCGTAACCGGTCCGAGACAGACCCTGTGCCCGGCGGACAACAGCCGAGGCGCATCTTGGGTGACCGTGCCCAATGTGGTGCCGGACGGGTGACTTCTACGCTTTCAGCACGTTGTTCGCCGCTCACCGTCAGCGGGAGGCCGGAGTGCTGGAGGTAAGCGAACTCACGGTCCGATTCGGTGGCATCACGGCGCTCGACGGCGTGGGCTTCTCGGTGCGGCGCGGCGAGATGGTGGGGCTCATCGGGCCGAACGGCGCGGGCAAGACCACGCTGTTCAACTGCCTGACCCGCCGCCACGACGCCGACGAGGGCCGGGTCGAGTACGAGGGCCGGGACCTGCTCGCCGTACCTCCGCACGCGATCGCGGCCTTGGGCATCGCCCGTACCTTCCAGAACCTCGGCCTGTTCCCGCGCATGTCGGTCCGCGACAACACGCTGGTCGGCGCGCACCATCGCGGCCGGGCCGGCTTCCTCACGGCGGGCCTGCGCCTGCCCGGCGTGCGCCGCGAGGAGGCCGGGCTGCGCGCCGAGGCCGACGCGGTGCTCGACCGGCTGGCGCTGAGCGAGGTCGCCGACCATCCGGCCGCCGGGCTCCCGTTCGGCACGCTCAAGCGGGTGGAGCTGGCCAGGGCGCTGGTCGGCCGCCCCGAGCTGCTGCTGCTCGACGAGCCGGTGAACGGGCTCAGCTCGGCGGAGGTCGAGGAGTTCGCCGGCGTCCTGCGCGCGATCCGCGACGAGTACGACCTGACCATGGTCGTGGTCGAGCACCACATGGGCTTCGTCATGGGGATCTGCGACCGGATCGTCTGCCTGGACTTCGGCCGCAAGATCGCCGAAGGAGCCCCGGCCGAGGTCCAGCGCGATCCCGGGGTCATCGAGGCGTACCTGGGGACCGCCGTATGAGCGATCTGGTGGTGACGGACCTGGTCGCCGGATACGGCGACGCGAAGGTGCTGCACGGGCTGAGCCTGTCGGTCGGTCCAGGGGAGATCTGCGCGATACTCGGGCCGAACGGCGCCGGCAAGACAACCTTGCTGCGGGCGCTGTCCGGCATGGTCCGCGGGCGCGGCAGCGTCCGGCTCGGCGGGACCGAGCTGACCGGCCGCTCGCCGGACGCGATAGCCCGGCGCGGCGTCGCCCACGTGCCCGAGGGCCGCGGCACGTTCATGCCGCTCACCGTCGAGGAGAACCTGCGCCTGGGCGCCTACGTACGCCGGGGCAGAACCGGCGTGGACGCCGACCTCGACCGCATCTACACCTACTTCCCGGCGCTGAAGCCCAGGCTGCGGCAGACGGCGGGCAGCCTCAGCG
The DNA here is from genome assembly GCF_050942315.1 of Nonomuraea sp. CA-143628. Taxonomy (NCBI): domain Bacteria; kingdom Bacillati; phylum Actinomycetota; class Actinomycetes; order Streptosporangiales; family Streptosporangiaceae; genus Nonomuraea; species Nonomuraea sp. CA-143628. The sequence goes on along the minus strand of NZ_CP192072.1, from coordinate 11,303,193 downwards.
GCGGCGAACAGCAGATGCTGGCCATCGGCCGCGCGCTCATGCTGCGGCCCCGGCTGCTCCTGCTGGACGAGCCGTCACTGGGCCTGGCGCCGCTGGTCACCCGGGAGCTGTTCCGCATCGTGCGGGCGATCAACGAACAGGAGCGGACCACCGTGGTCGTCGTCGAGCAGAACGCCCATCTCGCCCTCGGCATCGCCCAGCAGGCGCATGTCCTGGAGACCGGCCGGATCGTGCTGTCGGGCACGGCGGAGCGGATCAGGGCGGACGAGCAGGTCGCCCAGTCCTACCTCGGATACCGGGTCTAGCCATGGCCGGCTTCCTGCAGCAGGTCGTCGAGGGGCTCGGCGCGGGCGCCATCTATGCCAGCCTGGCCCTGGCGCTGGTGCTGATCTACCAGTTCACCGGCATCGTCAACTTCGCCCAGGGCGAGCTGGCGATGTTCTCCACCTACCTGGCCTGGCAGTTCACCGCCGCCGGGCTGCCGTTCTGGCTGGCGCTGGTCATCACGCTCGTGGTGTCGTTCGCGGGCGGCATGCTCATCGAGCGGGTGGTCATCCGCCCGGTCGAAGGCGCTCCCGAGCTGACCGTGGTGATCGTCACCGTGGGGCTGTTCATCTTCGTGAACGCCGCCGCCGGGTGGATCTGGTCGTTCACCATCAAGGACTTCCCCAACCCGTTCCCCGAGGGCGCGTTCACGGCAGGGAGCGTCAGCGTGGGGTACTCGACGCTGGGCATCCTCGGCGTCGTCGCCGTGGTGATGGGCCTGCTGTACCTGCTCTTCCAGCACACCAAGATCGGCCTGGGCATGCGCGCGGTGGCCGCCGGCCCGCAGTCCGCCCGGCTCGTCGGCATCCGGGTGGGCTGGACACTCGCGCTCGGCTGGGGCCTGGCCGCCACGGTTGGCGCGGTGTCGGGCGTGCTGGTGGCGCCGCTGCTCTTCCTGGACCCCAACCTGATGGGCGGGGTGCTCATCTACGCCTTCGCGGCGGCGACGCTCGGCGGGTTCGACAGCCCGCTGGGCGCGGTCGTGGGCGGCCTGATCGTCGGCGTGGCCGAGACGCTGGCCGGGGCGTACGTCGGCTTCATCGGATCGGATCTCAAGATCGGGGTGCCGCTGGTCATCATCCTCGGCGTCCTGCTGCTGCGGCCTCAAGGGCTGTTCGGGCGAGCGGTGGTGGAGCGGGTATGAGCGAGTCTGTGGAGGCGACCGGTTCGCGGGTCGCTCGGCGGTGGCGGGTGCCCGCGAACTGGCGCTGGATCGTCGTGGCGCTGCTGCTCGCGCTGGCCGTCTACGCGCCCTTCCAGCTGGTGCCCTTCCGGGTCTTCCAGTTCACCATGGTGCTGATCTACGCGGTGGCGCTGCTCGGGCTGAACCTGCTCGTCGGGCACGCGGGCCAGATCTCGCTCGGGCACGGCGCCTTCTTCGCCGTCGGCGCCTACACCACGGCGATCCTGCTGCACAGCTGGGACGTGCCGTACCCGGCCACGCTGCCGGCCGCCGCCGTGGTGGCGTTCGCCCTGGGACTGGCGTTCGGCGTGCCCGCCGTCCGGTTGCGCGGCCTCTACCTGGCCCTGGTGACCCTGGCCATCGCGATCTTCCTGGTACCGCTCCTCAAACGGTTCGAGTCGGTCACCGGCGGCTCCATGGGATTGACACTGGCCAAGCCGGCGCCCCCCGCGTGGACGGGACTGGCCGAGGACCAGTGGCTGTACTTCCTCACGCTGGCGGTGGCCGTCGTGGCGTTCCTGGTGACCCGCAGCGTGCTGCGCTCGCGGGTCGGCCGGGCGCTGCACGCCATCCGGGACAACGAGGCGGCGGCCGAGGTCATGGGCGTGCGGCTGTCGTTCTACAAGACGCTCTCCTTCGCCTGGAGCGCGATGCTCGCCGGGATCGCGGGCTGCCTCTACACGTGGGTGATCGGGTTCGTCTCGCCGGACTCGTTCGTCGTCACGCTCTCGATCACGCTGCTGGCGGGCCTCGTCGTGGGCGGCCTCGGCTCGTACTGGGGGCCGCTGCTGGGCGGGCTGTTCGTCATGTTCGTGCCGAGCATCGCCCAGAGCGTGAACGACGCCGCGCCCGGCGTCGTCTTCGGCCTGCTGATCATCGCGGTGATGTACGTCGCCCCGACCGGCCTGGCCGGGCTGGCGGGCCGCGCGGCGTACTCGATCAAGAAGACCCTCCGGAAGGAGTAACAGGCATGCGCGTATCCGTTATCGGCTGTACGGCGATGCTCCTGGCCGCGGTGGCGGCCTGCGGGGGGCGGGGCGGGACCGAGCCGGGCACCACGGCGTCGGGGCCGTGCCAGGGCCAGCAGACGACCGGCATCACCGACAAGAGCATCAAGCTGGGCGGCATCTACCCGCTGTCGGGACCCGCCTCGGCCTACGGTGACATCCCCAAGGGCATCAAGGCGTACTTCGACTACATCAACGCCGAGAAGAACGGCATCGGTGGGCGCAAGGTCGAGTTCGTGGTCCGCGACGACGGCTACCAGCCGCCCAAGGCGGTCGAGGAGGCCCGCCGGCTCGTCGAGCAGGAGCAGGTGTTCGCGCTGTTCCAGACACTGGGCACCCCCTCGACGACGGCGACCTGGGACTACACCAACCAGCAGAAGGTGCCGCAGATCTTCGTCGCGACCGGCGCCTCGAAGTGGGGCACCGACACCAAGCACCCGTGGACCATCGGCTGGCAGCCCAACTACATCTCCGAGGCGCGCGTCTACGCCCAATACCTCAAGAAGGAGAAACCGGCCGCCAAGGTCGCGGTGCTCTACCAGAACGACGACTTCGGCAAGGACCTGTTCGGCGGCTTCAAAAAGGCCATCGAGGGCAGCGGGATCACGGTCGTCGGGGAGCAGAGCTACGAGGTGACCGACCCGAGCGTCGACCCGCAGATGCGCAACCTCGCCGGGTCCAAGGCGGATGTTTTTCTTAACATCACCACGCCCAAGTTCGGCTCGCAGGCGCTGGCCGCCGACGCCAAGAACACCACCTGGAACCCGCTGCACATCCTCAACAACGTCTCCGCCTCGATCACCGTGCTCAAGCCCGTCGGCTTCGAGAACGTCCAGGGCGTCGTGTCCTCCACCTACTACAAGGACCCCAGGGACGCGACGTGGAACGACGACGCGGAGATGAAGCTCTACAAGGCGAAGATGGCGCAGTACGCCCCGGGCACCGACCCGAACGTACCGTTCTTCACCTTCGGCTGGGCCGTGGCCGACTCCTTCAACAAGACGATGTCGGCCGCGAAGTGCCCGACCCGCGAGGGACTGCGCGACGCGATGCGCAGCCTGAACAACGTGCAGATCAACATGCTGCTCCCCGGGGTGACAATGAACACCGCCGCCGATGACGGCTTCCCGATCGAGTCGATGCAGCTCATGAAGTTCAAGGGCGAGAGGTGGGAGCTGTTCGGGAACGTGATCGACACCCGCAAGGAGTTCGGGCCGTTGACGGGCTGACAAGCATGGGCCTTCGCTTTCGGGGGCGCTGTCGCGCACTGGGCTTCGGGCTGCGCCTGGTGGGGGGCTCAGCGCCCCCCACACCCCCACAAAAGCATGGTCCTCGCTAATCGCTCGGGCGCCTTCCAAACGCAAGCGGTCCCTTAACCGGAGCGAGACCACCCAGCTCCAACAGGTAATCGCTCAGCATCAAATGAAGACCCTCGCCTGGCTGGTCGCCTGGGACGCCAACGTGATCATGGACGACGACACCTCCAACGCTGTGGCGGCCCAATGGCTACGGAAACTGGCTGAAGTTCTTCGCGAAGCGCTCGACCACGCCATCAACCTCTCGAACAAAAATGTGTAGCCATACCGACACCATAAAGAAGATGATCAATAAGCACGGCGGAACGTGAGAACCTGCAGGTCAGGCTTGAAACCGGTGGATTTCCGCTGTTTGCTACGGGGACCCGTATCAGGAGAAGGTCATCAAGTTCAACGAGCTGCTCGCCAACTGCGTCATGTACTCAACAGCCCTGGACATCACCGACGCCGCCAACGACATCGCCGCCGAGGTACAACCTGTCGACCTAGTAACCGTTTCCCCCTACATCACCCACACCGTCCTCTGGTTCGGCAACTGGACCCTCAACCTCACCCACCCGACGACACCCCCAACACCCGGCTGGACCTGGAACCACGAGTGCTGTTCGCCGCAGCCCTGGCATGATCCTGGTACGGAGCCGACATGATGACCGACCCCGACGTCCCAGCCCGCGCCTGGATGGCCTGAACAGGGCCCTCACAGCAACCGCGTGGCAAGCTCCTGCCATTGACACAATGGCGGCTCATCTGGTGTCGCCGTCAGCACGTGCAGGTGGACATGATCCGCACCGGCGCACGCGACCAGGGAGGCGTCGCGCCCGTGGGTCTGCTCCACCGCCAATTCGCAGCCACGTTTGTGAACGCGCAGCTTCTCGAAGTCGGCGGGATCGCCGTCCTGGTCCGCCACGCCGGGCCAGGTCGCGGCCAAGTCGCTGCCGGCCGCGGTTCAGCGGTCGTGATCCAGACCCAGCCCGAAGTAGGTGTGTCGGTAGTTGGTTCCGTCGCGAAGCCGGCCACTCATCCCATCGATGATCTTCAGCAGCCAGGGTCCGGTCAACCCACATGCGCGCGCCGTGGCCACCACCACCCGCGCCAGATGGTCGCCGTCGACCGCACCCGCCGGACCGCCCAACAACCGCCACTCAGGCCCACCAAGGCCGTAGGGATCGTCAGCCACGGCGTCAGGTGACAACCAGCCCAGCGCCGGCGCGTCGACCGCACCGGGGACAAACGCGCCGATGACCAGTCGGTTGCGGCCGGGAAGCACGTCGAAATGGAATCCTAACCCAGCGGTATCCGCGACAACCGGGCCGAAGGATAACTCCAGTGCCGCCCCCTCGGCCGACATGGTGGTGAGCCAGCGGCCAAGCGCACGTTCGAACGACAGCCAGTCGTCGACGAGCGTCTCATCCGGGACCTCATAGCCGGCGAGGGAGTGACCGTGTGCCGCCCTCACGTCGTCACTCAGCTCGCACAGGGAACCGCCGATCGGGGCCTCTTCCCAGGACAGGCTGATGAGGTGGCGCTCGGCGTGACCGGTAGGTTGCAACATCAACACCGGACCATGAACGCCGGCCCGAAGCTCGACCGTATCGCCCGGGTACGGGCGCCGCCACCGCAGATACGGGCCACCCCACGCCGGGGCGGCGGGGCCGAACGCATGGTGGTCGCTGCCGGCGCCCCGGATCGTCGCCGGACCGAGCACCGCGCACACCTCACCCGCCACCTGCCGGAAGCGGTCGATCTGCCCGCCCACCGACGCATCGGCCAGCCCCACCGGTACGGCCAGATACTGATGGTCACCGGCCGGTCGCAAACCCCACGAACGGACCAGCTCGCTAGACCAGTTCCCGGGTGGTTCCGTTCGAAGCCGCAAAGCGAACTCCGCCACGTCGTCGTCAGACAACATTGTCGTCTCGTTCGTCACTGGACCATGGTGCCCTACGCCGCGCCGCTCGCTACCAGGTCCACGGGTGGCCGACGCGTTGCGCGAGCACGGCTTGACCCCGTACACCTAGGTGACCCGCACCGCGAACAAGAAAGTTTGCCAAGCACCAGAGTAGCCAGCTGGATCCGCACCGTCAGGGGTGGATGTTGCACCAGCTTCGCCGGCACCCCGCGATTCACGCGGCTGATGGGGCGATCACAAATCAGCCGCAGGCCTTCGCAGTGGTGCCGCTGCCCTTGTTGACGCGGCCGATCCCGGCCGTCACGCTGCCCGTGGCCTGGGCGCAGACGCCGCTTGGCGCGTAGACCATGTCGCCCCAGTGGTGCCCGCCGTTCCCGGCGCGGTAGGTGAAGGAGATGTTCTTGCGGCTGGTGAAGACGGTGATATGGCCGGTCGCGTTCTTGGGTACCGTCACCTCGCCCCAGTTGGTGCCGCAACGACGGGAGTAATACAGCCGGATCGTGCCCAGGCTGTCATCGATCTCGTTGCTCAGCGAGGCCTTCTTCCCGGTGTAGACCTTGCTGTTGGCGCATCCGCTTCTGTAGGGGTCCTTTCCGTCGTACGTGTGGGCACTCGCTGGGCCCGTGGTCAGCAAGAGCGTGCCAATCGTCGCTACGGACACCGCAGCCGCTGCTACGTGGATCTTCATGTCGGTCGACTCCTTTGTGAGAGGCCCGGGGTATGAACTCAATTTCTCGCCCTTATCTCTCCGCGAGAAATGATCTCTGGAAGGAGGGAGGCTTCCCGATAGGCGGGGGAGGCGAGAGCAGCTCCGACTATGCCGGGCGCCTCGAACGGCGGCAACGGACATCCGCCGGATAGCCGTCCAAACATTGTCCAAACGTCCGGTTTGGACAAATAGCCCAGGCCGATGGGGGGTGGCCACAGGGCGCCGCCCGCAGCGACGAGGTCTCCGTCACCCGGCAATGAGATGAAGAGGCATCACTTTGGGTAACGATATGGTGACGGGCTGCAGCTGGCGGCCTGGACGGTGCTCCGGGGGACGGCCGGCCCTGTGCGAGTGTGCATCGCCTTGTCTCGGCCGAGGAGCGTCATGTCACCCACCACTGTTGAGGTCCCGACCGCCTATGGCCCGGTATCGGGGCTGATCGAAAACGGGATCGCGTCCTTCCGCGGGATCCCCTATGCCGCCGCTCCCGTCGGGCCGAACAGGTTCGGCGCGCCCGTGCCGCCCGTTCCGTGGAGTGCGCCGTTGCCCGCTCACGAGTTCGGACCGACCCCGCCGCAGCCGCCGCTCAAGGGCAAGCTCGGCGAGCTGTTCCACAACCCGGTCGTCCCCGGGGACGGTTACCTCAACCTGAACGTGTGGACCAGCGCCGCCGGCTCCGACGCCGCGATGCCGGTGCTGGTGTGGATCCACGGCGGCGCGTTCACCACCGGCTCCTCCGCGGTGACGACCTACGACGGCGCCACCTTCGCCCGCGACGGCGTCGTCTGCGTCACCATCAACTATCGCCTCGGGGTGGACGGCTTCGCCTACATCGAAGACGCCGCCATACCGGCCAACCGCGGCCTGCTCGACCAGATCTTCGCGTTGGAGTGGGTGCGGGACAACATCGCCGGCTTCGGCGGCGACCCCGGCAACGTCACCGTGGCAGGCGAGTCCGCCGGCGCGATGAGCGTGCTGACCCTGCTCTCCCTCGACCGGGAGCTGTTCCACCAGGCCATCGTCGAAAGCGGCACCGCGCACATCGGCCAGACCCTCCAGGACGCCGCCCTTGTCACCGCCGCCGTCGCCGCCCGGCTGGGTGTGGAGCCGACCGCCCAGGCGCTCGCCGCGGTGGACACCGCCGCCCTGATAACAGCACAGGGCGAGGTGAGCGATGATGTCACTTCCGGCGCCGACCCCGCGCGGTACGGGGCGAGCACCATCGCCTCATGCGGCATGTCGTTCATGCCGGTGATCGACGGCGAGGTGGTTCCGCGACTGCCGATCGAGGCCATCGCCGACGGTCGTGGCGCTGACGTGCCGCTGCTGATCGGCACCACGGTCGAGGAGTTCAGGACCTTCGTCGTTCCCACCGCCATGGTGGGCTGGCCCGGAGCGGCGCCGTTCAGGACCAGGACCGAGGTCTACGGTGCCCCGGCCGGCTTCTACGACCGCTACGCCGACACCAGCGTGGAGCCGTACGTGCGCAACGCCCCCTCCGGCATCGCCTGCGCGACGCTGACCGACCGCATGTTCCGCATCCCCACCTACCGCGTCGCCGAGGCTCGCGGCGACGCGCCTGCCACCACCCACGTCTTCGAGTTCGGCTGGCGGTCACCTGCCACGCCCAACACCCTCCGCGTCAAGCTCGGCGCCTGCCACAGCCTTCCGCTCCCCTTCGTGTGGGACACGCTCGACAATCCCGACAGCGCGGAGTTCACCGGTCCGAATCCGCCCCAGGGGCTGGCGGACGCCCTGCACGGACGCTGGGTCGAGTTCGTCAAGACCGGCGACCTCGTCCGGTGGACCCCCTACAACACCACCGAACGCCCGGTGATGACCTTCTATCGCGACAACCAGCCGGACAACGTCATCGTCCACGACCCGCGCCGCGACGAGCGGGAAATCTGGAAGAACGATCTCAACCCGAGCTGACCGGCGGCACGGCCCCGGCCTCCGGCGTGCGCGGTGCGCGCCGGAGGCGTGCGGGTGTGACGCATCCGCATGACGACGGGGAGGCCACCCGCGAGGCCGATGGCGTCGACTGGGGAAGGGCGTGGAACGCTGGGGAATGTCAGCTGCCGCCGACGCCCAGGGCGGAGAGCAGGACCAGGAGTACGGTCACGACGGCGAACAGCCCGTGTGCGCCGACCACGGCGACCGGGAAGTGCCGCTCGGCGGGGGCGGTCTGCTCGCCTGCCGCCGGGGCGGTGGTGGCGCGGGCGCGGTATACCGGGATCCACCGGCTCAGCATGACGAACCCGAGCAGGGCGACGGGCACCAGTAGGACGAAGGCGACCCAGGCCAGCACATCCAGGTCGGCGATGAGGTAGACGATCCAGACGATGAGGCCGACGGCGGCCAGCGCGAAATGGCCGAAGATCACCGGGACCGGGAGGTGGCTGCCGCCGCGGGCGCCGCCGCGCGAGAGCCAGGTGCCGAGCATGTAGAAACCGCCAAGAGCGGTGATCACCCAGGTGATCAGTGCGGCGATGTTCATGGGAACTCCAGATTGATCATGACCGCACCCGGACGGTGCGGGGCGTCAGTGGGTACGGGGCGTCAGTGGGTGCGGCCGGCGGATACGAACCCTTCGGCCTGCGTCGTCTCGTCGGCCACGCGGACGCCGTAGCGGTAGGAGAGCTTGCCGCCCAGCCATCCCGACACGGCCAAGGTCAGGAAGGCGGCGGCGTTGAGCGTGAGCGGCCCGGCGGGGACGCCGCCGGTGACGGTCTCGGAGTGGCGCCACAGGAAATTGCCGAGGTAGGCGGCGGTCACCACCAGGTTCAGCGTCATGTGGATCAGCGCCAGCCGGAACGCCCGGGTGCGCGCGGGGATGGCGAACAGGTCCAGGAATCCGGCCATGGCCGCGCCCAGAGCGCCGATCACGCCGACCGCGATCAGCCACATCGCCCCCTGGGACAGGAAGCGTGGATCTGCCACGAACTGTGAGGCGAGGTCGAAGACCAGGCCGGCCGCCCAGGCGCCGATCGGGATCGTGACCAGCATGGGATGGAACGGGTGCCCGTACGGGCCGGCGAGCGCGGCGCTGACCGGCTGCTTCGCCTGATGCGGCTGGGTCATCACGGCCACCTCCTTTTCACCAATGAATTTTGGTCTTATTAGGGATGGCGGTCAAGTAGGGCCGATCAATAGGCTGCTACCCATCGTCTGGTAATGCATGCTGGCGTTATCATGAGGACGTGACCTCCGACACGAGCCAGCCGGCCTCTCCGGCGGACGCCGCGCTCGATTCCCTCAGCGTGCTCGGCGAGGGCACCCGGCGGCAGATCTTCGCCTTCATCCGCCGGGCCGGCCAGCCCGTCACCCGCGAGGAGGCAGCCGCCGGCGTCGGCATCTCCCGCAAACTCGCCGCGTTCCACCTGGACAAGCTGGTCGACGTCGGCTTGCTCCGCACTCGGTACGTGTCCCCCGCCGGAGGGCGCAAAGTCGGCCGGCAGCCCAAGGTCTACGAGCCGACCGACAGCCCCATCCAGGTCAGCATCCCCGAACGCCGCCACGAACTGCTGGCCGGCCTCCTCCTCCAAGCCGTCCTGACCGAAGGCGACAACGAGAACGCCGCGACCGCCGCCGTACGCACCGCCAGGCAGCACGGCCACGAACTCGGCGGGCAGGACCGCGCACGCCTGCGCCCCGGCCGGCTCGGCGCCGAACGTGGCTTGACCCTGTGCGAGCACATGCTCGACCAGCACGGTTTCGAACCCACCCGGCAAGCCCCCGACCGGCTACGGCTGCGCAACTGCCCCTTTCACCCTCTCTCCGCCCAGGCCCCCGACCTCGTCTGCGGCATGAACCACGCCTTCCTCGACGGGTACCTGCAAGGACTGCAAGCCACGGCCGTTCAGGCGGTCCTGGCCCCACGCCCCGGTGAATGCTGCGTCCAACTGCAGCACGCGCAGTCACAGGACCCGCCCAAGGCCGGCTGACACAAGGAACCCGGACCACTGACCGGCTGAACAAGCATGGGCCTTCGCTTTTGGGGGCGCTGTCGCGCAATGGGCTTCGGGCTGCGCCTATAACCGGAGCGAGCCCGAGACGATCAGGGTCATCCGCTGGGGTGCCGGCATCGCATGCCCCAGGTGCATCACGTCGTCATCAGCCCGAACAGGCGATTGCTGATCTCGTGAACCCAGGGTTCGTGACGCCACGCGCTGATGACCAGGTCGGGAGCAGAGGTCGCCGACACATTGAATTACTTCTCCGAGCTCATCCCGGCGACGTTCGTCTACGCCGGGATAGAGGCTCTACCGCCCCCGCAAGGCCCAGTTGTGACTCGGCGCCGTGGCTAACCAGCCCGTGTGATCAGTAGAACCAGACGACGAGCCGTACATTCTGCGCGCCGTGCACTTCGCTGAGCGTGCGCATCACGCTCCACACCCGGCCCCAGTCGCTCTCGTCGCCTGCGACCATGCCGCGGCTTCGCGTGCCAGAGCTGTCCGTCTCCGCCCAGTCGACAGAGGCGACCTCAGCCCAAGTGAGCCACGTAGCCCCGAATGCGTCGGCAGCATAGGCGGCGAACTCACTGGTCAGCCCCTCCGAGGCGTCGCAGGGAAAGCCACGGCCTTCGGCCACAGGGCGGAAGCCGAAAGTGTTGCGGATCCCGAAGAGGCAGGCGAGTCCGTCGTAAGCGTTGCCGCGGTTGAGCAGGAAGAGGTCGATGGCGGCTTGCCATACGGAGTCCTCATCGTCGGGGCCCCAAAGGCGGGCACCCGGTCGGCACTCGATCATCCCGCTGACGTCGGTAGACATGCTGAGATCCTGCCAGCGTGCCCCAGCCTGGGGCGCCGGCATTTCGGCCCCGCTGCCCGTCAGTCACTCAACCTTCAGTGAGAATACTCAACCTACGCTGCGACCGGACACTCTCGGCGTATCCGCGCGTTCGGCGCGGTTGCGTCCACGGGAGTGGTGTATGAGTTTGGCCTGGTGACAGGCGTGGCGTCGTGAAATGGAGACGGCCATCGCGTGATCCTTCGAGTGCGCAGTTCAAGATCGAAGGAGAACAAGGCGATGGCCGCAGACAACAGTGTGACGCCCGGTGAGTGGCTGGCGAGGCAGATCGAGACCGATGACCCGGACATGTTGCGATCCATGGTCAAGACCATGGCCGAAGCGTTGATGTCGGCCGAGGCCGACACCCTGTGCGGGGCCGGCTACGGGCAGCGCAGCAGCGAGCGGAGCAACTCGCGTAACGGTTACCGGGCGCGCGAGTGGGACACCCGCGCAGGCACCGTGGAGCTGGCGATTCCGAAGCTCAGGTCCGGCTCGTACTTCCCCGACTGGCTGCTGGAGCGCCGCCGCCGGGCCGAGCAGGCGCTCATCAGCGTGGTGGCGACCAGCTACCTGCTGGGGGTCTCGACCCGGCGCGTCGACAAGCTGGTCGAGCAGCTGGGCATCAAGAACATCTCCAAGAGCCAGGTCTCGCAGATGGCCAAGGTGCTGGATGAGCAGGTCGAGGCGTTCCGGACCCGGGCGCTGGACGCCGGCCCGTACACCTTCATCTGGCTGGACGCGTTGACGCAGAAGGTGCGTGAGGGCGGCCGCATCGTCAACGTGCACTGCTTGGTGGCCACCGGCGTGAACGCCGACGGCAGGCGCGAGGTCCTCGGCCTGGAGGTCACCAGCGCCGAGGACGGCGCGGGCTGGCTGGCGTTCCTGCGCAGCCTGGTCGCTCGTGGCCTGTCGGGGGTTCAGCTGGTCGTCTCCGACTGCCACCGCGGTCTCGTCGCCGCGATCGGTGCCACCTTGGCCGGCGCGTCCTGGCAGCGGTGTCGCACGCACTACCTGCGCAACTTGCTCACCGTTGTGGTCAAGTCCGCGCAGCCGTTCGTGGCCACGCTGGTGCGCACCATCTTCGACCAGCCCGACGCCGCCTTGGTGCGCAGCCAGCACGCCTGGGTGGTGCAGACCTTGGAGGCCAAGCATCCGGCCGCGGCCGAGCACCTGGACGCCGCCCGCGAGGACCTGATCGCCTTCGCCGCCTTCCCGCGCGAGATCTGGACGCAGATCTGGTCCAACAACCCGCTATCTGTTAACCGGCCTTCCAGCGGCCTGATCTGGGCTGTTACTGGAATTCGGCCCCGGCGATCTCGCTGGGGGTGGATCCTGCCGGGTGAGGACCGACAGATGGGGCCAGGTGATGACGGTTCATGCGCGACTACTCGACGGAGGGCACCGGCTGACCGGCGCTTGGGACGGTATCGAGGCAGCGAACGCCTTCTTGGCGCACCTGGCCGCGCGGGCGTTCAGTCCGGCCACGATCCGGGCCTATACCTACGACCTGGTGAACTTCGCCCGTTTCCTCATCGAGCAGACGCTTGCCGTTGACGCGGTGACCGCGACGGACGTCTTCGCCTGGGTGGATTGGCAGGGCGTCCGTCGTGACAGTGGCGGCAGGGTGGTGCGGTTGGCGCGACGCAGCGCGGCCCCGTCCACGATCAACCGTCGCGTCGCGGCGGTCCGGGCGTTCTTCGAGTATCAGGTCATGACCGGAGTCCGGGCAGGAAACCCGGTTCCCGCGCCCCGGCGGGGGCAGGGGCTGCGGCCGCAGGCCCGCGGGCTGCTGGGACATCTGGGGCCGGGGCGAGTTCGCGGGGGTGGCCGTCTGGTGCGGCAGCCCCGCCGCCTGCCGGAGTCGCTGCCGAGCGGCGACGTTGAGGCGTTCTTGTCGAGCTTGGGCACTCACCGCGATCGGGCGATGGCGTTGGCGATGCTGCTGGGCGGGCTGCGCTCGGCCGAGGTCCGCGGGCTGAGGCTGGCCGATGTCGACATGGGCGCACGGCGGCTGCGTGTGTTCGGGAAGGGGAACAAGGAACGCGTGGTCCCGGTCGACGCGGCGTTCTTCGCCGAACTGGCTGCCTATCTGCGCCTGGAACGCCCGCCGCGGTTGGGGACGGCCGAGTGTTTCGTGGTGCTGCGGGGCCCGACAGCGGGCGCACCGGTGAGTGAGGCCGGGCTGCGCAGCCTGTTTCGCCGTCATCGGCAACTCTCGGGCGCGCTGCGGGTGCGCCCGCATCGGCTGCGGCACACTTACGGCACCGAGTTGGCCGCGGCCGGCATCGACCTGCTGGCGTTGCGCGAGCTGATGGGCCACGCCAATCCGGAGACCACCGCCGTTTACGTCCACCTGTCGGTCGAGCAGTTGGCAGCCGAGTACGCCGCCGCCCGCTTCCGCCAGATCACAGGTGGTTCGCGATGACCGCCCTCGCTCGCCAAGCCTCAGCCGAGCACAGTCTGCTGAAGGACTACCTGGCCCACGTCGCCGTCCTCGGCCTGGGTCAACGGGCGGTGCGCGATCGCATCCGAATCGCCCGCGCGTTCCTGGCACGTCACCCTGATCTGGATATCTGGATGGCCGGTCCAGCCGCAGAGCGCCACCTCGAGCTCAAACGAACCGGTGCCTGGCCGCTGATCTGCTACGCGATCGGGACCGGCTGCCTGCGGCTGGACCTGGATCTGGCCGGGATCAAGCAAGTGACAGGGTTGGCCGATGCCATCCAGGCTCGCGATCCCGACGGGTTCGCCACAGTCAGGCAGGCCGGGCTGCGGCTCGGTTGGACGGCTGATTGGGTGGAGACGGTGCTCGGCGAGTGCCTGGCCGTGCTGCTGGCCTGGCACGGCGGGACGGTCGCCGACGTGACCAGCGAGTTGGTGGACGCCTTCGACGCCGCGATCGCCTCGGCCATGACCATCCCAGCAAGCTCACGCCGCGCTTACCGCAACCGGATCGCCGGCGTCCGCCAGATCTTGTTCGAGTCCCGCATGATCGACACACCGCCCCGACGACGGCCCTGGGCGCGCACCCTGGAGCAGCGTTTCGCCCAGGTGCCGATGGCCGACCAGGTCCGCCAGGTGCTGCTGCGCTATGTCGACACCCGCGCCGCGGTCCTGCGACCCCGATCGGTGGAGAGCCTGGTCAACGACCTGCTGCCGTTCGCCGAATACCTCACCGACCATCATCCCGACGTGACCTCGCTGCACCAGCTGGAGCGGCCCCACATCGAGGGCTACCTCATCTTCAACCGCACCCGGTCATGGCGCGGCCGGCGCGCCGCGGCCGGGGCAGGCCGAAGCATCTCGGCAGCAGTCGCTCAGGCAGCGGCACTCAGCCTGCGCAACATGCTCGACGACATCGCCGCCTGGGGCTGGGCCGAAGCACCCACGCGCCGCCTGGTCTTCGCCGCCGACATCCCCAAACTCGACCAGCCGCTGCCCCGGGCGCTGCTGCCCGACATCGATGCCGCCCTGATGAATGCCGTCGCCCGCCTGAGCGACGATTTCGCCCGCCTGACCCTGCCCGTCCTTCGCGGTGCTGGGCTGCGCGTCGGCGAGCTACTCGACCTGGAGATCGGCAGCATCATCGACTACGGCCCCACTGGAACGTGGCTGAAAGTCCCGCTCGGCAAACTCGCCACCGAACGCATGGTCCCCCTGGACGCCGACACCCTCGCCGCGCTGGATGAATGGGCCACGCTGCGCGGCGTTCACCGACCGCTGCCGCATCCACGCACCGGAACACCGACCGACTTCCTGTTCACCCAGCACGGCCGCAGGCTCGGCGCGACCCGGCTGCGCAATGGCCTGCTCGCCGCCGCCGAACTGGCCGGACTCCGCGCGCCCGACGGCGGAGTGCTCGTCGTCACCCCACATCAGCTCCGCCACACCTGGGCCACCGGCCTCGCCAACGCCGGGATGAGCCTGCAGGCACTGATGGCTCTGCTCGGGCATGTCACCCCGCAGATGACCATCCGCTACGTGACCTTGGCCTCCCCGACACTGCGCACCGCCTACGACGAGGCGATGGGCAAGATGCGCCGCCAGTTCACCCTGACCCCGGCCGGCAAGCCGATCGTTCCGGACAAGGTGACCTGGCTGAACAGCGAAATGCTCAAGACCCGCGTCGCTCACGGCTACTGCTCCCGACACGAAGCCGCAGGCGCCTGCCCCTACGCCAACATCTGCGAAACCTGCGACAACTTCGTGACCGGCCCCGAGTTCACTGACGCCCTGCGCAGCCAACTCACCGATGTTCAAACACTCCAGGCCGACGCCGACAATCGCGGTTGGGACAGCGAGACGGCCCGCCACGCCCGCGTCGCCGACGCACTCACCGACCACATTTCCCGCCTCGAGGGCTGAACTGCAACTTCCGCAACTGCCTTGCTCTGAGGGCCAGGGCCGGTTAAAAGAGCGACTGAACAAGGAGATCCGCCGCCGCACCGACGTGGTCGGCATCTTCCCCGACCGAGGAGCGATCATCCGCCTGATCGGCGCCGTGCTGGCCGAACAGACCGACGAATGGGTCGAAGCCCGCCGCTACATGGGCCTGGACGCCCTGGCCAAGGCCCGTCTGCGCGTGATCGCAGGCGACACACCAGCCCAGAACCCGCTGCCACAGGTACTTACCGCTTAATCTGCAGAAACAGGATCACGCGAAGATCCACTCATACACCACGTCCGTGGACGTGACCGTTCGGCGCATGTGAGAGCAGCGGTATCACCTGACCGTGGGCCTGAGCAGCGCCAGCGAGCAGCGAGGCGGACGGCGCGCTGTCGTATTCGCTATGAGCCGTTCCACCTCCTGGGCGAGGTGGGCCACAGCGACTTCCAGCACGCGGGGCAGCCGTTTCGCCGCCAGGCGGACCGGTGTCGTCGTGGTCAGGATGGGCGGTTTTGCTGTTCGATGTACTGGTGCACGTTCGACAGCGGAGCGCCCCCCGCGCTGCCCTCGAAGTACGAGCCGGACCACAGCTTGTTGGCTCGGTAGTAGTGGGCGGCCAGGTCGGGGAACTCTTGGCGCATCCGCCGGGACGCCACCCCCTTCAGTGAGTTGACCAGCTTGGACAGGGCGACCTTGGGCGGGAAGGTGACCAGCAGGTGGACGTGGTTGTCTTCGCCGTTGAACTCGGTCAGCCCGGTTTCGAAGTCCGCGGACACGTCCCGCATGATTTCTTCCATGCGGGTCAGGTGGGTGTCGGTGAACACCCGGTGCCGGAATAACGTATCGGCAGGCGTGGGAGAACTTCTTCAACCCCGGCCACCCTGCCGAGCGGCCCACCTTCAAGTCCAAGAAGAACCGGCCTCGGTTGGCGGTCGACGTGCCGCAGGTCCGCAACATGCGGATCGTCCACCTGTCGGCCACGTGGGGACAGCTCACCCTCCCGATGGTGGGCCGGGTCCGGTTCCAGTGGACCAAAGACCTACCCGGCGTCGGAAAGACCTCCCCCGCAGGGAAGGTGACCGGAGCCCGCCTGGTCAAGGACGCGTTCGGGTGGAGCATCGTGTTCCGCACCGAAACTCTGGTCCAACCCGCTGCCCCGCACCAGGGCGAGCAGGTCGGGATCGACCGCAGCATCACGGTCGCGTTGGCCCTGTCTGATGGGACCATGCGCGAGCACGGCCCCTGGCTCGCCGACCGCGAGGCCGGACACCTACGCCGCCTGGAGAAAAGTCGGCCCGTCAACGCGCGGCCCGGCCCAAGAAGACCCGCCCCTCGGGACGCGAACAGCGCACCTACGACCAGATCGCCCGGCTCCGCGCGAAAGCCAAGCGCGGAGCCGTCGACTGGCAGCACCAGACCACCACCGAACTCGCCGGCACGTTCGCTGTGATCAAGGTGGAGAAACTCGCCATCCTCAACATGGTCAAATCCGCCAAGGGCACGGTCGAGGCCCCTGGCAAGAACGTCGCCCAAAAAGCGGGCCGCAACCGGTCGATCAGCGGCCAGGCGTGGGGCCGGACCGTCACCCTGCTCGCATACAAGACCGCTGACCGGGGCGGGCAGGTCGTGAAGGTTTTCGCGCCGGGTACCTCACAGACCTGCCACCGGTGCGGGCACCGCGACCCGGCCAGCCGCAACGGCACCGTGTTGGCCTGCGTTAATCCCGTGTGCGGGTGGGTCGGCCATGCCGACACCAACGCCGCGATCAACATCAACAACGCCGCAGGGCTTGCGGTGTCAGGACGTGGAGACCTCAGGCTCACTTGGTCTGCGAAGCGTCAACCCCCGCGCGCCGCTTTACCGCGACGCGACGGGAGAACCCCCGGCCCTCAGGCCGGGGAGGAGGTCAAGAAGCGGCACATCATGCAGAGGTGCCAGGTTGGTTGGTCCAATGTCCAGAAGGTTCGGGGCACCTCAACCAGCCCATACCAGTGCAGTCGGCGACGATAACGCAGGTCAACCACCGAAAGCTTGGGATGTCGGGTGTGCCGGCCATCAGCGCACCATCAGGATGTGCCCTCGCGAGGCGTCAGGCCACCCGACCGAGAAAAGACGCCGAGGAGCGCTCAGGTCCGCTCAGCGGATCGATCGAACATCAACGAAGGGATCTCCCATGCGCACCAAGCTTGCCACGGCCGGCCTCGCTCTTGTTCTGGGTGGCGTTGGTCTCGCTCTGGCCCCTGCCGCCAGCGCCGCCGGCGTGTCCTCCGCTTCGCGGACGGCGGCCGTCGCGGCGCCCGAGTTCTCCGTCAATGGCAGGTGGCAGTTCGCTCAGAGCGGCGGGATCACCGTGACGATGAACGTGACACAGGACAGCAGCGGGCGGCTCTTCGGGACCGCCTCCTGGTCCGGCGCCGTGGGGACGATCGAAGAAGGCGCGGTGGAAGGCCGGAATATCTTCTTCACCGTTGGGTGGTCGGACGGAGCCAGAGGCCGATACACCGGCTCGCTGGGCCCGGACAGGCGCCTGTCCGGGACCACGTTCGACCTGAATAATCCGTCGCATCAGGCAAACTGGGTCACCACCCGCACCTTCTAAGACGAACTAAGACGAAGCCGAGGTCGGTGTAGGAGAAGGTGACCTTCTCCACGCCCAGACCGCTCGCGCCGGACTGCCGCCGGCCGCCCGTCCGCCGCCGGCCTCGGGCAGGCCCCGGTCATTCACCGCCGAGCCGTGGCCGACCGCGCGGGAGGCTTGCGCCCGCGCGGCCGGAGTGTGGATCCGTCACCCGATGGCGTACGCCCGGGTGATGGTCTGCGTCACGCGGTCACCCGCCGCGTCCGTGACCTTGGCACGCAGTGAGACGAACCCGGGGGCGGCCGGGTTCGCGATCCGGGCCGTCCATCCTGAGCCGGCGTGGGCCAGCCGGACCGGCCGCCAGTTCGCCCCGTCGTCGAAGGACGCCTCAAGCGTGATCGACGTCGCGCGCGGCGCGGAGGCGCCGGGGTTGCGGTGGAGGCTCACCGGGACGACGGTCGTGGACCCGGGCTTGGCGCGGTTGTGGTCGTCCAGGCCCCCGGGGGCGTAGCGGACGGCGGTCAGGGGCAGCGGCCGGGGCTCGGCAGTCCGCTGCGACCGGAACGTCCAGGCCGACTCGACCTTCGTGGACAGCGCCGACGGCCGCCGCGCCGACGCGGTCAGAGTGTAGGTGGCCGGCTCGGCGGGCAGGCGGACGTCCAGTTGGCAGCTTTCCGTGTATCCGGGTTCGCAGGTCGCCAGGTCGGTCTCGGCCAGTTTCTCCTCGCCGCGGGCCAGGGCGATGGTGCCGGTGATGTCGTAGTCGCCGCCCATCAGCCCGGCCCGCCCGTCGGCGAGGACGCCGTCGACGTTGAAGCTCAGCCAGTCGCCGTCGCGGCTGCCCGCGGACGTGCCGAAAGCGGGACCGGTCACGGCGGCGTTCCACAGCTCGGTGACGGGCCGCCGGCCAAGCACCTGGCTCACGCCCGACACCCAGTGGGTGCCCGTCGTGATGCCGGTTTCCCAGGCGAAGCCGGGGGTGCGGTAGTGCGTCATGGTGGCCGGCAGATTCACCTCCGGACTCGCGGACAGCCAGGCGCCCCCTGCCCAGGACCCGCCGGGGAGTAGCGGCCCCACTATCACCTCGGCCGTGCCGGGCACGCCGGGCGCCCGGTACGTCGCGCTCACCTTTACCAGGTCACGCGTGCGCGCCGTGTACGACAGGTCGTCCGGGATTCCGCCGGTGCGGTAGTCGACCAGGTCGTAGCGGTACGGGCTCGGCGCGGCGTCCTTCTTGTGCCAGGTGCTCCCGGCCAGGTACTTCAGGCCGGGCTGGCGCACCGGCAGAGCATAGACGTCGTCACCGAAGCTGGCCCAGCCTTGGCTGAACCAGCCGTTGGCCAGGGTGATCTCCTCACTGCCGTCCTGGACGGCGGTCGGCTCGTCCACCGTGAACGTGATCTCCTTCCCCTGGCGCGCGTCCACCGTCACTTCCTGGTCCGCGCCGTCGATGGTCACGGGCCGATGCGCGGTCGTGGATTGGTCGGAGTTGTAGACGTTGACGTAGAGGTTCCACTCGCCCTTGGGCACCCGTACTCTTGCGACGCCTTGGTCGTCGAACGAGAGCGTCTTCTGGGTATCGGTCTCGAGCTGGTAGAGATAACCCATGGCGGCGCGGGGTGTCTGGCCGTCCCTCTCAATGGTCTTGACGGTCAGGGTGTAGCTCTCGGGCTCCACGAACGCGCCCGCGAGCGTGCGTACGACGGTGTCGCCCGACCTGGCGGTGACGACGCCGGGATAATCCCCGGGCGCCTTGCCCTCCGCGCGGATCGTCAGCTCGACCGACGCCTCGCCCTTGGCGGGCACCTCCAGCCGCTTGGACCCCAGCTCCAGCGCCTCGCCGTCCGCGGCGAGGTCCAGGGTGAGCGGGGTGTCGCCGGAGTTGGCGTACGTGAGCGTCTTGGTCGCCACGCGCTCGCCGGTGCCGTCCCAGGGAAAGGCGGCCCAGACGTTGCCGGTCGTCGCGGCCACCTGCTGGGAGACCGCGCGGGCCACGTCCACGCGTCCGGCGCCTTCCTCATAGATTTTGGCGTTCCCGTTGGGGGCGGCGCTGCCGATGAGGGCCGCCTTGAGACGCTGTCCGCTCCAGTCGGGATGGCGCTGGGCGAGGATCGCGGCGGCTCCCGCCACGTGGGGCGAGGCCATCGAGGTGCCGCTCTTGGCGACGTACGGGGCGTCGGCACCGCCGTTGGCGTTGGCGGCCTTGATGGCGACGCCGGGGGCGGTGAGGTCCGGCTTGATGGCGTGGTCGTTGAGCCGGGGGCCCTTGCTGGAGAAGTCGGCCACCTTGTCGTCCCGGCCGACGGCGCCGACCGTGAGGGCCGCGTCGGCGCTGCCCGGGCTCAAGACCGTGCCGGGCTTGGCGTCGTTGCCCGCAGCCACGACAAAGAGCGCGCCGGTACGCTCCGACAGGGTGTTGACCGCCTGCTCGACCGGGTCCACGTCGATCGTGTCCGGGCCGCCGATGCTCATGTTGATGACCTTGGCCTTGACCTCGGCCGCGGCCCACTCCATGCCGGCGACGATGTCGGACTCCTGCATCACCAGGTCGCCGATCTTGCCGATGGCGAGTTTCGCGCCGGGCGCCACGCCGCGCTGTTTCTCTCCCGCTCCCGCGACGATCGACGCGACGTGCGTGCCGTGTCCGTTCCTGTCGCGGATGTCGTCGTGACCGGTGAAGTCGCGTGCCTGCGTGACGACGTTCTTCAGGTCGGGATGTGTGGGGTCGTAGCCGCTGTCGAGCACGGCGACCGTGACGCCCTCGCCGGTGAAGCCCTGCTTCCACGCCTCGGTGGCGCCGATCTGCTTGACGCTCCGGTCGAGGGTGAAGGAGCGGTGGCCGTCCAGCCAGATCTTCGTCCGGTCGGCGGTCAGGGTCTGGACGCCGTCCGTTATGCCCTTCCATGTCTCGGCGGCGCTCTTCTTGGGCACCTCCACGGGGGACATGCCGAGGGAGGACAGCCGCCGGTCCTGGCGGGCGTTCCGGAGCGCGGGCGCATCTCCCTTGGCCGACTGCGTGATCAGCGGGATGTCGCTCCGCTTCGCGTCACCGTACCCCCAGGCCAGGAGCTGCGTGACGTCGAACAGCCGCTCGTCCAGAACGCCCTTGGCCACCAGCGGCTGTGCGTCGGACGGGTAGACGTACAGATGGCCGTCGCGGTACTGGCTGCTGTAGTGCACCTGCCTGCCCGCTCCGGGCTCCACCCGATGCCCGGCGGCGGTGACGACGACGCGGTCGCCGGTGATCAGCGTCACCGTGCCGGTCGGCCGGTTCGTCGAGCCTTCTTGCCTCGCGACTCCCGGGGTCGGGGCCGGCGTCGCGGCGGCGGGTGCCGGGGCGGTCGTGACGCCGGCCGTTACTGCCAGGATGGCGGCCAGCAGGCCCTTGCCTAACCTCATGCGTTTCCTCTCCATCGGCTGCATGACCGATCGCCGCCGACGACGCTCGGGTGCGTTCAGCGGCAACGCATGGGCAAATGTCCGGATACGGCAGGGTGTTACCGAGTCTCCGGTGAAAGGTGGGCTTTTCGGGAAAATAGGCTTTGTTGTGAAACAGAGCCGTTGAGCCGGACATCTGTTGAGGTGTGTCCAAACAACGGAGAGAAGGCGACAGCGGGCCCCCGGCGCCGGAGCAACGCTTCGAGCAGCTCTACCTGGCGCACTATCCCGCCATCGCCGCCTATGTGGCGCGACGTACCGAGTCCACGGACGACATCGCCGACGTGATCGCCGAGACGTTCACGACCGCCTGGCGCCGGCTGGACGACATTCCCGCGGGTGGCGAGGCCCGGCTGTGGCTGTACGCCGTCGCCCGGCGGGTCCTCGCCAATCACTTCCGCGCCGAGGAGCGCCGATCGGCGCTGGCCGCACGGTTGCGCGAGGAGCTGTCCACCTGGTCCAGGCCGGTGGCCGAGCGGTACGGCGGGGCCACCCGCCAGGTGTTCATGCGCCTGTCGCCCGACGACCGGGAACTGCTCGCCCTGGTCGGCTGGGAAGGGCTGAGCAGCGCCGAGATCGCCAGGGTGCTCGGCTGCTCGCGCGGAGCGGCGCGGCTGCGCCTGCACCGCGCCCGCCAGCGGCTGGCCAAGGAACTGGCGGCCGCCGACCTCGATCTGACCACCTACGGCCTGCGCGCCGTCGCACTCGCGGAGGGAAAATCATGAAGAACGGCGTGGACCGCGTGGTCGCCCACCTATCTCCTGGCGCCGGGCCCGGCATGACCGAGGCGGCCCACGAGCTCATGCGCGACATCATGGCCGCCGAGCCCGCCACAGCCAGGGCCGTCGCACCGGCAGGGCGGCGCGCGCGCCGGCCGCTGGTCCTGCGCGCCGCGGTGCCGGGCGTGGCCCTGCTGGCCGCCGCGTTCCTTGCTCTGAGCTGGCTCTTGCCTACCGGGCTCGGCCTCGGACCCGGGACGGCCGCGGCGCTGGACATCAAGAAGGAGGACGGCTACTACGTCATCGAGATCAAGGACCTGTACGCCGACGCCGGCACGTACGAGGCGCAGCTCCGTGACGCCGGGCTGAACGTGACCCTCAGGGTCATCCCCTCGACGCCGTCGTGGGTGGGCTCCATCTTCCCCACCTCGCCCACCGATCACCGGTACCTCGACGAGATCAAGACCATCGATCAGCCGGGGACCTGCGACAAGATGGGCGGCTGCCCCATCGGGGTGAAGATCCCGGAGAACTTCCAGGGACCCGCCGAAATCACGCTCGGGCGCGAGGCACGGCCCGGCGAGCCGTTCGAGAACGGCACCACGATCGACGGCCTGGGCGAGCCGCTGCACTGCCTGCCCTACATCGGACGGACCGTGGCCGAGGTGCGCGGCATGCTGCAGGAGCGCGGCGTGACCATCCAGAGCTTCGACGACATGGACCCCATAACCGGCGGAACGAAGCAGTCGGTGCCGGACTCGTGGCTGGTGGAGAACGGCTCCATGACAGAGCCGGGCAAGGCGACCCTGAACGTGTATGAGGGGTCCGAGCCGCAGGAGCCAGGAGGCCGCCGGGGCGAGAACTGCCCGACCTCGTAGGCCCGCGAGCCGCCGCCCGAACCGGGGGTACGAGGGCTGCCGCCCGCACGGGCGCCGGGCAGCTGCCCTCTCCCCATCGCCCGAGGCGATGTGGCGGTTTCGCGCCGGCTGCCCCTGATGGCGGGCTACAGGGGGAGGCCGCCGGTGGCCGCGGCGGTGGAGCCTGAGTCGCGGTAGGCGGCGATGGTCCGTTCGGCGATGCGCATCTGGTGGATCTCGTCGGCCCCGTCGGCGAACCGGGCCCAGCGGGCGTGCTGGAACATGCTGGCCAGCGGGGTGTCGGTGGAGTAGCCGAGCGCGCCGTGTACCTGGATCGCCCGGTCGATGATGCGGTTGAGGCTGTTGGCCACGAAGTGCTTGGTCATCGACACCTCTGTACGGAAGTCCTCGCCCTTGTCGATTTTGTAGGCGGCGTGCAGCACCATCAGCTTGCACTGATAGAGCTCCATGGCCGAGTCGGCGATGAGCCACTGCACGCCCTGCTTGTCGGCGAGCACCGAGCCGTGGCTGTATCTGTTGAGCGCGCGGTCGACCATCATGTCGAGCGCCGTCTCCGCCTGCGAGATCCAGCGCATGCAGTGGGCCAGCCGCGCCGGGCCCAGACCGTGCCGATCCACAGAGCCTGTCAGCACGGTAACCGCCTGATGGGTCGGATTCATGTGAGCGACGGCGCCGATGGCTTCTCGGGCAAACGCTGAACGATTACGCGATCACACTCAACGCATTCCCGAGATCGGGTGGCAACTCGGCCGGCGAGGAGGTCCGCTCAGCCGTCCGCCGGAGCATGCCCAGGCGCAGGTTCAGGTAGAGACGATGTGCCTGTAGCAGATGTTCAATACCTCAAGACTCAGATAATCGTCGTTGTCCCGGCGTAGCCCGAGGCTCCAGGTGAGACTGGCCACTTGGGGGAAGACATCCAGGGGGTCGGGGCCCAGCGCAACAGTGGCTGCCGACAGCGCGTTGCGCTTGCGGTGCAGGTCATCTACCTGTGTCTGCGTACCAGCTATGCCAATCTGGCGGCCGTACTCCTCGGACAGGGCCCGCAGCCCGTGCACAAGGAGCTCGACCTCTGCTTCTGGTGGCCGGGCGTCGATGGCGGCCAAGGCCGCCTCAGTGAGAGGAGTCCGCACGTCGGCGGTGGACAGGCCGATGGTGATGAACATCCGCAGCATCCTGGGCATCTGCTCTGGTCCGGGGTGGTCGACGATGTCGCGGATCTGCGGTGCCCGGCTGAGGAGTTCCCGCATGTCCGCGTACGGCAGTCCGACGGCGCCTTGACGCGCAGGACGGGACGGGCGTATCTGGATGGGCGTCCACACCGAGTCTGTCCAGGTGTCGTCGGTCTCGATGCCGGTGACCGCCTGGGCGAGGGTGAAGGCCGCGGCCTTCCACGAAGCGCGCCAGTCCCCGTCATCGATCCCCAGAGACCTGCTCCATTGCCGGGCGTCGTCGAGGTCCTCCTGGTCGTCACGCATGTCGGCGGGGTCGAAGGTCACGGTGATCGCCGCACCGGTGGCGTAGGAGAGGCTCGCGTCCGTGCCGGCGCACCAGGTCAGGTTGAGCCCCTCACCGGAGCCGCAGGCGTCGAGCAGGACGTCATCGCGCGCGCCGATGGCACTGTCCGGTTCCAGCACGATGATCCATTCTCCTTGCCTGCGCAGCAGGACCACCGGTTCAGGCTCCCCGGCCAATTGGAGCGCCAGTTGGCTAGCGACACTGGTGACCTGGCCTTGGGCTGCGTCGGTGGGCTCGCCGTTGAAGGCCCGAACGACGTCCTCGAGTTCGGCGCCGCGAACCCACGTAACGCAGATGGCCTCGTCCAGCAATTCCCATACGTCATCCGCAGCCATGACCGAATCGTTGACCACTTCATCATCTCCCGCATATGTCTGAGAAGGCCCGCGAGGCTCAGTGACCCGGCCATGCCCGGAACGTGATCAGCCTCGCGGGCCTCCCATTGCCCTAGCTACAACGTTGGGTTTATCTCATCCACTGCGCACGAGGCCGGTCCCTCCTCGGTTGGCGGAGGAATATCCTCTAGACCAGCGAAGGTCTCGCCGGGAAGCGTGGCCCATACCCAGTACGGGTCCATGTCGAGGAGCCGGTTGTATACGTAGAAGTTCTTCAGGCGCCTGCCTGCCCTGCAGTTGTCATCGTAGTCGTGCAGACTGACGGAGTAATTGATGCCAGCCCTGCTGACGCCCTGGTAGGTACTGGCCATCGGATACTCGTCACAACTGGTCGGCTTACGCCAGTCGCCGCCATTCACCTTACGGCATGCCTTTTGAGCCTCGGCGCGGTTCGTTTCATTTAAGGAATTGTCTGTGGTACGCCACAGGCACCCCGATGCGTACGCGCCTCGGTCGCACGTGGGATCGTTCCGGTTGTAGCGCCCAGGGATGGACTTTGTCTCGCCGGCTGGTGCGGCCGGGTCTGTTGCCTGTGGGGTATCCAGGGCCTTGCGGACGTGCCGCGCCGTCTCGACCACCTTCTTGTCTTTCGCGCCGTCGAGCACGAACACCGCTATAGGGTCCCACATGACGCATCCGCCAGTGTAGTACTTATAGTAGGTCGAACTGCCGCACCGCACTCGATACGGCACTTCGAGCGGATAGTGGAATTGGTCCTTCTCGTCGACGTCGGGCGACTGGACCCACGGCCCTACACCACACCATGCCTTCTTCGAAGGTCCACCCACACCACTCGGTTCTTGGCTAGTGAGTTGGAATCCGGTGTCGCCGCCATCTCGCCACTGGTACAGGGTCTTTTCGATGCCATTCGGGTTGGTCACCGTACAGGTGCTAAGACGTCCGGTGTTGTTCTGCAACCCGATTTTAAGCCTTGGATTACAGTAGTCGGGCGAGGCCGAACAGGTAACGGTGTCAACACGCGCCCAGACCCTAAACTGCCTGCTAGTGAGACCCGGCATCCCTCGAGCAGCCATATTGTACCTGGTCGACCCTACGTAGCTGTGGGCGACCATCGTTAAACGTGCTTTCCACTGTCCCAGCCATTTCGTGTGCGCCCTGTCCTGATAGATGGGGCCATCTATCCAAAAGACTGTGCACAGGTTATAGGTATTTGCGTACACGCCCGCGTTGAGTGGTCCATACCGCTCGGCGATCTTCTTCTGGCAATCTGGTTGCCGCCCACCGTGTCGCCTGGCGAAAGGCGGGCGACTCTCATCTCGCCAAGAGCCCCAAGAGCCCTCAACCCCTGACAGCGCGTCACAGGGGGAGGCCGCCGGTGGCCGCGGCGGTGGAGCCTGAGTCGCGGTAGGCGGCGATGGTCCGTTCGGCGATGCGCATCTGGTGGATCTCGTCGGCCCCGTCGGCGAACCGGGCCCAGCGGGCGTGCTGGAACATGCTGGCCAGCGGGGTGTCAGTGGAGTAGCCGAGCGCGCCGTGTACCTGGATCGCCCGGTCGATGATGCGGTTGAGGCTGTTGGCCACGAAGTGCTTGGTCATCGACACCTCTGTACGGAAGTCCTCGCCCTTGTCGATTTTGTAGGCGGCGTGCAGCACCATCAGCTTGCACTGATAGAGCTCCATGGCCGAGTCGGCGATGAGCCACTGCACCCCCTGCTTGTCGGCGAGCACCGAGCCGTGGCTGTATCTGCTGAGCGCGCGGTCGACCATCATGTCGAGCGCCGTCTCCGCCTGCGAGATCCAGCGCATGCAGTGGGCCAGCCGCGCCGGGCCCAGGCGGTATTGGCCGAGCCGGTGGCCGTTGCCCCGCCCGCCGAGCACCTGGTCGTCGGGCACCCGCAGGTCGGTGATGACGATCTCGCTGTGGCCCGTCGAGCCGTGCATGGTCTCGACCTCGCGGATGTCGTTCCAGCCCGGCGAGGGCAGGTCGACGAGGAAGGCCGTGTTGGCGCCGCGCGCCCCTTCGGGCAGGTCGAGTTCGGTCCTGGCGATGAGGATGGCGAAGCCCGCCCGGCGGGCATTGGAGATGAACCACTTGTGGCCGTTGATCACCCACTCGTCGCCGTCCTTGACCGCGCTCGTGCGGATGAGCGTGGGGTCGGAGCCGGCGACCTCCGGCTCGGTCATCGCGAAGCACGACATCTTGCTCCCCTCAAGCAGGGGGCGCAGGTATTTCTCCTTCTGCGCGTCACTCGCCCAGTGCAGCAGCGTGTGCATGTTGCCCTCGTCGGGCGCCATGCAGTTGAGCACCCACGGCCCGAGCCGGGTCTTGGCCGCCTCCGACTGCACCATGGCCAGCTCGACGTGGCCCAGCCCCATGCCGCCCCACTCCTTCGGCATGTGCGGCAGCCACAGCCCTTCGGCCTTGGCCTTCTCGCGCAGCCGGAAGATCGTCCGGAGATAGGCGTCGCGGTCGCTCTCCGGCACCTCCTCGACGGCCGGGATGACCGTGCCCTGGATGAAGGCCCTGACCCGGTCGCGGATCTTCTCGTGCTCGGGAGCGAGGGTGAAGTCGATGGCCATGGTGCTCCTTCGGGGGATGTCCGGCCACTAGAGGGGCCGGACGCCGGGTGGTGTCCGGTCAGCGGATGGGCCGGACGCCGGGTGGTGTCAGGCCAGCAGGTGGGTCAGACGGCGGGTGAGGCCGGTGTTGCGGCGGTCGCCGAGCCGGGCGACCGCCAGCTCCAGGGCCTTGCGCTCGCCGACCAGCACCACCCACGACCGGGCCCGCGTGACCAGGGTGTAGAGGAGCCGGCGGCGCAGCATGATGCCGCCGGACTCGGCGACGAGCGGCGCGACCACGAACGGGTATTCGCTGCCCTGCGAGCGGTGCACGCTGATCGCGTAGGCGTGGGTCAGGTCGTCGAGCTCGTCGAAGCCGTAGGTCACCGTCTCGCCGTCGTCGATGGCGATCTCCACGAGCCGCTGCTCCTGGACGATGCCGGTGATCGTGCCCGTCTCGCCGTTGAAGACGCCCTTGTCGTAGTTGTTGCGGATCGGCATGACCCGGTCGCCGACCCGGAAGGCCGAGGCGCCCGACCAGTGCTCGGCCCGTCCTTCGACGGCCGGGTTGAGCCGCTCCTGGAGCCGGCGGCCGAGCTCGGCTGTGCCCGCCGCGCCCTTGCGCATCGGGCACAGCACCTGCACCTGGCCCGGCTCGACGCCCTGCTTGCGGGGGATCGCCACCGTCGCCAGGTGGACGACCCGCTCGGCGACGGCCTCGGGGTCGTCGAGCTCCTCGAACCAGAAGCCGCCACCGCCCGGGATCCCGGGCAGCTGCCCGGCCCGGATGCGGTGGGCGTTGTGGATGATGCCGCTGCCGTCGGCCTGGCGGAAGACATGCGTGAGTCGTACGCGCGGGATCTCCTCGACCCGCAGCAGGTCGGCCAGCACGCTGCCGGGCCCGATGCTGGGCAGCTGGTCGCTGTCGCCGACGAGCAGCAGGTGGCTGCCCGACGGGATGGCCGAGGTGAGCCGGGTGGCCAGGTGCAGGTCCAGCATGGACGCCTCGTCGACCACGATCAGGTCGGCCTGCGCGGGCGTCTGGTCGAACAGCGCGTCGGGGTCGGGCTCGTGGGCCAGCATCCGGTGGATGGTCATGGCCGGCAGCCCGGTGAGCTCCGACAGGCGCTTGGCCGCCTTCCCGGTGGGCGCGGCGAGTGTCACCCGGCCGCCCATCGCCCGCGCGGTGGCCGCGATGACCCGCACCGTGTGGCTCTTGCCGCAGCCCGGACCGCCGGTGAGGATCGAGACGGTGCTGGTCAGCGCCATGTTGACGGCCGCCCGCTGGTCATCGTGCAGCGAGGGGTCCTCCTGGAAGGAGCGCAGGGGCAGCGTCGAGCGGGCCTGCCAGAGCCTGCCCAGGTGCTCGGCCAGCTTGAGCTCGCGGCTGTGCAGCTCCTTGCCGTAGACCACGATCTGGTCCGAGGCACCGGCAGGCCCGACACCGACCCCCGTCTCGACGACCACCCGCCGCTCGGCGGTGAGGGCGTCGATCATCGGCCGTACCACGTCCTGATCCTGCTCGACGAGCTCGGCGGTCTGGGTGAGCAGGGCGGTGAGCGACAGGTAGCAGTGGCCGCCCCTGGCAGCGGCCGTCTCCAGCCGGTCGAGCAGCGCCGCCTTGATCCGCTGCGGGCTGTGCTCGGGCACCCCCGACTGGAGGGCGATCTTGTCGGCCGTGCCGAACGCGATGCCCCGCACCCGGCCGATGAGCTGGTAGGGGTCGGAGGTGACGAGCTCGGCCGAGTCGCGGCCGAAGACCTGGAAGATCTTGGCCGCGAGCAGCGGGCTGACCCCGAAGCCCTGGAGGACCACCATCAGCGCGGCGATCTCCTTCTGTTCCCGCCACGCCTCCAGGATCTGGCCCTGCCGCGCCGGGCCGATGTTGACGACCTCCGTGAGCCGCTCGGGCTCGGTGTCGATGACGGTCAGCGTCGCCTCGCCGAAGTGGCCGACGATGGCCTGGGCGAGCCGCGGGCCGATGCCGCGGATCAGGCCGGAGCCCAGGTAGAGCTGGATGGCCCGGGTGGTGGACGGCACGATCCGCTCGCACGCCGTGACCGTGAAGCGCCTGCCGTGGCGGGGGTGCTCGCCCCATTCGCCGGTGAGCGCGAGCGTCTCGCCCGGCTGGACGCCGGCCAGCGCGCGCCCCGCCGCGACGAAGCTGAGCCCGCTGTCGGCGCTCGTACGCGCATCGTCCGGTCTGGCATCTGTCGTTCGGGCATCTGTCATGCGGGCATCTGTCATGCGGGCAACGGTGTATTCGTCCTCACGGACGTACACGAGCTGCTCGACGGAGGCCTCCACGGCTCTGATCCAATCATTCGCGCTTACTGGCCGCGTAGGCACACTAAGTGAGGGGACCGACAGATTACCCGCCGGTCCCGTCGCGACTGATCAGCCTCCGGACTTCCACGTGGCGATGAGCTTGTCGTAGTCCAGCGTCGCCGGCTTGCCGCGCTCGTCGGCCAGCTTCGGCACGGGGGCGCCGGGCTGGTCCAGCCAGTACTGGGCGTCGCGCTCCGGGTTCAGCTTGGGCGCGCAGTTGCCGCCGCGCCGCTCCAGCCGCGACATGATGTCGTCCTGCTGCTTGGCCAGGTTGTCCATCGACTGCTGGGCGGTGGTCTCACCGGTGACGGCGGTGGCGACGTTCTGCCACCAGAGCTGGGCGAGCTTCGGGTAGTCGGGGACGTTGGTCCCGGTCGGCGTCCACTGCTTGCGGGCGGGGGAGTTGTAGAACTCGATCAGGCCGCCGTACTTCGCGGAGTTGTCCTTGAAGTAGTCGCTCTTGATGTCGGAGTCGCGGATGAAGGTCAGGCCGGTGATCGACTTCTTCAGCGAGACCGTCTTCGAGGTGACGAACTGGGCGTACAGCCAGGCCGCCGCCCTGCGCTCCTTGGGCGTGTTCTTGAGCAGGGTCCAGGAGCCGGCGTCCTGGTAGCCCAGCTTGTTGCCTTCCTTCCAGTAGACGCCGTGCGGGCTGGGCGCGATGCGCCACTTCGGCGTCCCGTCGGCGTTGACGACCGGGAGGCCCGGCTTGGTCATGTCGGCGGTGAACGTGGTGTACCAGAAGACCTGCTGGGCGATGTTGCCCTGCGCCGGGACCGGTCCGGCCTCGCTGAAGTTCATACCGGCCGCTTCCTTCGGCGCGTACTTCTTCAGCCAGTCGACGTACTTGGTCAGCGCGTACACCGAGGCGGGCCCGTTGGTGTCGCCGCCACGGGTCATCGAGGAGCCGACCGGGCGGCAGTTCTCCACCCTGATGCCCCACTCGTCCACCGGCAGGCCGTTCGGGATGCCCGGGTCGCCGTTGCCGGCCATGGACAGCCACGCGTCGGTGAAGCGCCAGCCGAGCGAGGGGTCCTTGCGGCCGTAGTCCATGTGGCCGTAGACCTTCTTGCCGTCGATGGTCCCGTTGCCGTTGACCTTGTTGGTGAAGAAGTCGGCGATGTCCTCGTAGGCCGCCCAGTTGACGGGCACGCCCAGGTCGTAGCCGTAGGCTTCCTTGAACTGCTTCTTGATCGCCGGGTTGGTGAACCAGTCGTAGCGGAACCAGTAGAGGTTGGCGAACTGCTGGTCGGGGAGCTGGTACAGCTTCTTGTCCGGTCCGGTGGTGAAGCTGGTGCCGATGAAGTCGTTCAGGTCGAGCGTGGGCGAGGTGACCGCCTTGCCCTCACCCGCCATGTAGTCGGACAGCGGGAAGACGTAGTTGCCGCGGGAGTGGGTGCCGATGAGGTCGGAGTCGTTGACGTAGGCGTCGTAGATGTTCTGGTTGCCCTGGATCTGCGTCTGCAGCTTCTCGATCACGTCACCTTCCTGGATCAGGTCATGCTTGATCTTGATCCCGGTGATCTCGGTGAACGCCTTGGCGAGCTTCTGCGACTCGTACTCGTGGGTGGTGATCGTCTCGGAGACGACGTTGATCTCCATGCCGCGGTACGGCGCGGCGGCCTTGGTGAACCAGTCCATCTCCGCGAGCTGCTGATCCTTGGACAGGGTGCTCGGCGTGAACTCGCTCGACACCCACTTCTGCGCCGCCGCCTTCCCCTGGGCCTCGGTGAAGTCGCTCTTGGGTTTCTGCTCGCCCGCCGAGCACCCGGCCCCCAGTAGGACGAGCACAACCAGGCCGGCGGCCGTGGTTCTGCCTCTTGGACGTCTCATCGCCTCATGCCTCCTTCGGTCAGCCCCAAATCCCGATCACGATGGTCACCAGGAGCGCGCACGCCAGAGCCAGCCACATGGACAGGTCGGTGACGGCGATCCAGCCGGCGAGTACGACGGCCGCGCTGATCAGGCCGATGTACAAGCGGTCGCCACGGTCGGTCTCGATGCGCAGGAAGCCGCGCCGGGCCACCGGAGGCGAGAAGTGGCCCCAGATCGCCATGCCGCACAGCAGCAGCGCCAGGCCGATGAAGACCAGGGCCGTGGGGAGGGTCCACACCATCCACTGCATCGTCAGACCCTTCCAAGAGCGAAGCCCTTAGCCACGTAGTTGCGCACGAACCAGATGACGATGGCTCCGGGGATGATGGTCAGCACGCCCGCCGTGGCCAGGAGGCCCCAGTCCACTCCGGCCGCGCTCACCGTCCGCGTCATCGTGGCGGCGATCGGCTTGGCGTTGACCGAGGTGATGGTCCTGGCGATGAGCAGTTCGACCCAGCTGAACATGAAGCAGAAGAAGGCGGTGACGCCCACCGCAGAGCGGATCATCGGCAGGAAGATACGCAGGAAGAAGCGCGGCAGGGAATAGCCGTCGATCGCCGCCGTCTCGTCTATCTCGCGCGGTATCCCGGACATGAATCCTTCGAGGATCCAGACGGCGAGCGGGACGTTGAACAGCATGTGCGCGATGGCCACGCCCAGGTGCGTATCGAACAACCCCACGCTCTGATAAATCTGGAAAAAGGGCAGCAGGAACACGGCCGGCGGCGCCATGCGATTCGTCAGCAACCAGAAGAACAGATGCTTGTCCCCGGCGAACCTGAACCGGGAGAAGGCATAGGCGGCCGGCAGCGCCACGATGAGCGACATCACCGCGTTCAGCGACGTGTAGATGATGGAGTTCAGATAGCTCGAATACCAGACCGGGTCGGTGAAGAAGGTCCGGTAGTTGTCGAGCGTGGTCCGCTGCGGAATGAGCGAGAAACTGCCGAGAATGTCCTCGTTCGGGCGGATGGACATGCCGAACATCCACAGCAGCGGCAGCATCAGGGTGGCGGCGTACAACCAGAACACCGCCCGCGCCCATGGCAGCTGCCGTCTGGCCCGCCGCGCCACGGCGACCTGCTCCTCGGCCATCGCGGTCACCTCCCTGACCTGGTCAGCACGGTGAAGAAGACGTACGAGACGATCTGTACGACGAGGAAGTACAGCAGCGAGAAGGCGCCCGCCGGCCCGAGGTCGAACTGCCCGACGGCGACCTTCGACAGCAGGATGCTCAGGAACGAGGTGGCGTTGCCCGGCCCGCCTCCCGTGACCACGAACGGCTCGGTGTAGATCATGAAGCTGTCCATGAACCGGAGCAGGATCGCGATCGTCAGCACCCCGCGCAGGCGCGGCAGCTGGATGTGGCGGAAGGTCGCCCAGGCCGAGGCGCCGTCGATCTGCGCGGCCTGGAAGTAGGGGTCGGGGATCGACCTCAGGCCCGCGTAGGCCAGCAGCGCCACCAGCGGGGTCCAGTGCCAGACGTCCATGATCAGCACCGTGATCCAGGCGTCGGTGGAGTCCAGCGTGTAGTTGAAGTCGATGCCCAGAACGTTGTTGATCGTCCAGCCGCCCAGCCCGATGTCGGCGCGGGCGAAGATCTGCCAGATGGTGCCCACCACGTTCCACGGGATGAGCAGCGGCAGCGCGACGATGACCAGGGCCACCGACACCCAGACCCCGCGGCGCGGCATCGCCACCGCGAGCGCCACCCCGAGCGGGATCTCCAGCAGCAGCACCTGGGCGGAGAACAGCAGGGTCCGGACGAACGCGGCGCGGATCTCGGGGTCGCGGGCGACGGACCTGAACCACTCCAGCCCCACGAAGATCCGGTCGTCGGGGCTGAAGATGTCCTGGACGGAGAAGTTGACGACCGTCATCAGCGGGATCACGGCGGTGAAGGCCACCGACACGACGACCGGCAGCACGAGCAGCCAGGCGCGGTTGTTCTTCGGCTTGAGGCTCACCCGGGTGTCGGGCGTGCCGTCTTGTGGGGCGGCGCCGGTGACGATCTCGCCGCCCACCTGGCCGCCCGCGACGGTGACGCTCTGCTCGGTCACGATGCGCCCTCTCGGTCACGCCCGTTGAGTGGTGCGATGGACCCGCACCTGACCGAGTCCCTGAACAGGAACGCGCGGTCCGGTGCGAAGTGCAGGAACTCCACGGTGTCCGGCGCGAACCGGGCGTCCGCCTCCGTCTTGGCGATCACCGGGTGGCCACCGGCCTCGACATGCACGAGGTTGTAGGCGCCCATCCGGTCCACCCCCGTCACCCGTACGGGCAGCCCGGGTGAGGCTCCTTTACCGCCGAGCCGGGCGAACTCCGGCCGCACCCCGATGTGCACCGGCCCCGGCTCCAGCTCGCCCTCCTGGTCGCCGACCGCCTGCCCGACGTCCGTCTCCGCCACCCTGACCACCCCGCCGGCGATCTCGGCGGGCACGACGTTCATGCCGGGCGAGCCGATGAAGTGGCCGACGAACTCGTGCGCGGGCGACAGGAACAGCTCCGTCGGCTCGCCCGCCTGCACGATCGCGCCCTCGTTGAGCACGACCACCTCGTCGGCGAAGGTCAGCGCCTCGGTCTGGTCGTGGGTGACGTAGATGAGCGTGTGGCCGGTGTCGCGGTGGATCTCCTTGAGCTTGCTGCGCAGCGTCCACTTGAGCGCGGGGTCCACGACGGTGAGTGGCTCGTCGAGGAGTACGGCGGCCACCTCGGAGCGGACCAGCCCGCGCCCCAGGCTGACGATCTGCTGCCGGCCCGGATCCAGCCGTCGCGACCGGCGCTTGAGGTGGTCGTCCAGGCCGAGGAGCTGGGAGACCCGGCGTACCCGCTGGTCGATCTCCGCCTTGGGATACTTGCGGTTACGCAGCGGGAAGGCCAGGTTGTCGTAGACCGACATCTCCTCGTACAGCACCGGGAACTGAAAGACCTGCGCGATGTTGCGGCCCGCCGTCGGCACGGCGGTCACCTCGCGGTCGTCGAAGAAGATCCGTCCCACGGTGGGGGAGAGCAGCCCCGAGATGATGTTCAGCAGCGTCGTCTTGCCGCACCCGCTCGGGCCGAGCAGCGCGTACGCCCGTGAGCTCCGCCAGGTCCACGTCATCGGCTTCAGCGCCCAGGTCCGGCCGCCGTCGTAGCTGTGTCCCACGCCTTCGAGCCGGATGTCAGCCATGCAGGTCGACCTCCGCGGCGGAGGTGGCGAGCAGGCGCCCGCCGGCCTCGTCGTAGACGAAGATGTGCGCCGGGTCCACGTAGGCCATGGCCCGCTCGCCGGGGGTGAAGAGCTGGGGGCCCGGCAGCTGGGCGACCAGGTGCCGCCCGTCGATCAGCCGCAGGTGCAGGAAGGTCGAGCTGCCCGTCACCTCCGCGAGCCTGATCTCCGCCGGGAACTCCAGCACGCCGGCTCCACTTCGTTGGATCGTCACCTGGTGGGGGCGTACCGCGAGCACGACGTTCCGTCCCGAGGCGTGCGCGCCGGGGGAGGGGAACGAGCTGCCCAGGCACTCGATCCGGCCCTCGCGCACGACGCCGGGCAGCAGGTTGAGCGGTGGATCGCTGAGCGTCGCGGCGACGGACAGCGTCGGCGGCTGGGCGTACATGTCCGCGACGTCGCCCACGTCCAGCACCCGGCCCTCGCCCAGGACCACCGTCGGCGAGGCGAAGGTCAGGGCCTCGGCCGGGTCGGCCGTCGAATAGAGGACCACGCTCGGCGCGTCGAGGAACATGTTCTTCAGATCGCCCCGCAACTGCTCGCGGAGCTTGAAGTCGAGGTTGGCCAGCGGCTCGTCGAGCAGCAGCACGTCGACCGGCCGGGCCAGCGCGCGGGCGATCGCGGTGCGCTGCTGCTGGCCGCCGGACAGCTCGGCGGGCCGACGGTCGAGCAGGTCGCCGATGCCCATGATTTCGGCGACCTCGCGCACCCGCCGATCCATGTCTTTCTTGGGAAAGGAACGCGCCATACGCAGCGGTGAGGCGATGTTCTCATAGACCGAGAGCGAGGGATAATTGATGAATTGCTGATAGACGAAGGCGACCGAGCGTTTACGCACGGAAATAGCCGTTACGTCTTTTCCGTTCACCACGACCCGCCCCGCGTCAGGTGGAAGCAGCCCCCCGACGACCCGCATCAGCGTCGTCTTCCCCGCCGCCATCGGCCCGACCAACGTGGTCATTCCATGGGATAATTCCAGGTGGATGTCGTGCAGCCAGGTTTCCCCGCGCTGCCGTACGCGGACGCCGTCAAGAACCAGCGCCATGTGCACGAGCCTCCTTGCCGGAGTGCGATCGACTGCCGCGCCGCCCCGAAGCGTGGTCGGTCAAGACCTCTCCATCTAACATCCTTTGCCAGGACGTGCAAAGGGGGAAGTTTCCATTGGCCCACTTATTAGCGAATGGGCATATATTTATCGATGGTTATTTGGCTGCGGTGAACAAGTACGGCCCGTGCGATCGGGCACGGGCCATACCAGATGTCAGACCTTGCTGATGCGGACGGCGTCCGCGATCACGAGGCCGGTGCCGGAGGTCCACCGGCTGACTCCCACGACGTTGGCGGTGCCCGCGTTGAGGGAGAAGGTGCCGAGGCTCTTCCAGCTGCCGCCGCCGGAGCGTTGGTCCACGTACACCGTCTGATTGCCGCCGGAAGCGGCGACGATGTACGGAGCGGAGCTGTTGTAGCCGGGATCGTCCGGATACCAGACCTCCACGCGGTAGTTGCCCGCGCTGGGGATGGTCGCCTGATACCAGGCCGGGTCGCTCGCGGCCACGGGGTCGGCGAACCGGTAGTCGGCGCCGTAGCGCTGGGTGGAGTAGGTGGAGGTGCCCCAGTTCGCGCTGGCGGTGAACTGGCCGGAGGTGGTGTTGTCGACCGTGGTGGTCCACGTCGGGGTGCCGCCGCCACCGGTCACGTAGTTCATGTACGTGGTCCAGTTCCAGTACGACCCCGGGTCGGTGTGGTCGGCGCCGGGCACCTCGTTGTGGCCGATGATGTGGCTGCGGTCCTTCGGGATGCCGTACTTGTCGCAGATGTACTTGGTCAGCGCGGCCGAGGACCGGTACATCGCGTCGGTGAACCACGAGGACTCACTGACGTAGCCCTCGTGCTCGATGCCGATGGACCTGGTGTTGTACGTCCAGTTGCCGGCGTGCCAGGCGATGTCCTTGTCCCGGACCATCTGGGTGATCGCGCCGTTGGACGACTTGACCACGTAGTGGGCCGAGACCTGGGCGCTGGGGTTCTGGAACCAGGAGATCGTCCCGGCGTAGGAGCCCTGCGTCACGTGGATGACCACCCGGTCGATGGCGTAGCTCGACTCGCGGCTGGAGGCGGTGTAGTTGCTGGAGCTGGCGGCGGCCCAGGTGGCGTCCGGGTAGTCGGGGCTGGCCGCCTCGGCGGCGCCGAACGAGCGCGTCTCGGCGTACTGGCCGCGATCGGCCGTCACCTCCTGCGGCGCCACGCGTACGTCCTTGGCCTGGATTCCGAGGCCGAGCAGCTCGTAGACGGCGTCGGCGTAGAGGCGGGCGAGCTGGGGCGAGGCGGTGTTGCCGTACTTCGCCACGGCCTCGTACCAGCGGCCGGGGTCCTTCCTGGCGGCCTCGTCGAGGCCGAGTTCGTCGGCGTTGGCGCGCAGCAGCGCGGCGCCGCCGAGGATGTTGGCCGCGGTGTCGGCGCGCAGCTTCTTGACCGGCAGCCCCGTGAGCCCGGACGCCTTCTCCAGCGCCTTCGTGGTGGGGTTGCTGACCAGGTGCATCACGCCGTATCCGCCGCTGGCGCTGGGCTCGCCGTTGTGGCCGTCGAGGTGGGTCTCGGCGTAGGCGAGCGCCACGAGCAGGTCGCGCGGGACGTCCTGGGCCGCGGCGGCGCGGGCGAAGGCGTCAGAAAGCGGCGTGTCCTTGGCCGCGACGGCGGGCTGGCCGGCGAAGACCAGGAGAGCGGCGAGGACCGTGGAGACGAGAGCCGTTAATCGCTTGGGGGAGAGTGACATGGGAGCTCCCTCGTTAAGGGTCGACGGCTGCACAGTAAGCCGGTTCCTGACAGATGTCGATAATTGACATTACTGACGAGTTAGAAGAAACTTTCCGCCCGCACCCGGACATCTGGGGCGGGAAAGTTGGGCCCCCCGGATTGACTGAAGACTATTGCGCTCGGTTCGAGGGGAGATGAAACTTCTTTTCGTGACCACGCACCCCCTGCGCACCATCCTGGCCACGATCACCCTTGTGCTCACAGCTCTCGTGGCGCCTGCCACAAGCCCCGCCGTCTCGGCGGCGGCGTGCGTGACCGATCCGGCGACGCCCAAGCGGCAGTTACGCGGCATGTGGGTCTCCTCGGTCGCCAACATCGACTGGCCGAGCAGCGCGGGGCTGAGCGTGGCGGCCCAGCAGGCGGAGTTCAGGGCGTGGCTGGACCTGGCCGTGTCCAAGCGCATGAACGCCGTGTTCGTGCAGGTCAGGCCAACAGCTGACGCGTTCTGGCCCTCGTCGTACGAGCCGTGGTCACAGTGGCTCACCGGCACCCAGGGCAAGGATCCGGGCTACGACCCGATGGCCTTCATGGTCGCCGAGGCGCACGCCCGCAACCTGGAGTTCCACGCCTGGTTCAACCCGTACCGGATCTCCAACGACGACGACCCGAGCAAGCTGGTCGCCACCCATCCGGCACGTCAGCATCCGAGCTGGCGGTTCGCCTACGGCGGCAAGCTCCTCTACAACCCCGGCATCCCGGAGGTCCGCGACTTCATCGAGGACGCCATCATGGACGCCGTCACCCGCTACGACCTCGACGGCGTGCACCTCGACGACTACTTCTACCCCTATCCGGTCAGTGGCCAGAGCATCCCGGACAGCGCGACGTACGCCCAGTACGGCGGCGGGTTCAGCAGCATCGCCGACTGGCGGCGCGACAACGTCAACCTGCTGGTGCGTGAGCTGGACCAGCGCATCCACGCCGCCAAGTCCTGGGTCGCCTTCGGCATCAGCCCGTTCGGCATCTGGCGCAACGCGAGCACCGACCCGCTCGGGTCGAGCACCTCGGGCCTGCAGTCCTACGACGCGATCTACGCCGACAGCAGGCTCTGGGTCAAGCAGGGCTGGGTGGACTATCTCGCGCCGCAGATCTACTGGCACATCGGAAACAGCGCCGCCGACTACGCGAAGCTGACCGCCTGGTGGTCGAGCGTCGTGAAGGGCACCGGCGTCCAGTTGATCGTCGGCCAGGCCGCCTACCGCGCGGGGGCCAGCGGCCAGGACGCGGCCTGGCAGGATCCGGCCGAGCTCAGCGACCACCTCTACGACAACAGGAAGCACCCCGAGGTGGCCGGCGACATCTACTTCAGCGCCAAGGACGTCAAGGCGAACCGGATCGGCGCCATCGCCGCGCTGGTCAACGCCCACTACGCCAAGCCCGCCCTGCTGCCCGCCCGTGGCACCGCCGCCGCACCGGCGGCGCCCACCAGCGCGGCGGCGACCAGGGGCTCGGGCGGCGTGGCGCTCTCATGGCAGGGCGGCGGTGCCACGGCTTACGCGATCTACCGGGTCGACGGCTCCCAGCCGACCGCCGATCCGTGCGCGTACGCCGACGCCCGC
Source organism: Nonomuraea sp. CA-143628 (assembly GCF_050942315.1). Taxonomy (NCBI): domain Bacteria; kingdom Bacillati; phylum Actinomycetota; class Actinomycetes; order Streptosporangiales; family Streptosporangiaceae; genus Nonomuraea; species Nonomuraea sp. CA-143628. The sequence continues at coordinate 11,264,016 of NZ_CP192072.1, read as the reverse complement.
AACCTGCTCGGCACGACCAGGAAGACCACCTTCACCGACGCCACGGCGACGGCCACCGGCGGCTACACCTACTACGTGACCGCGCTGAACCGGACGCACCAGGAGAGCGCGCCGAGCGCGGGCGCGGTGGTGACGGGCACGGCGGCGTTCAGCGTCGTGGTCGACAACGCGGACGCCGGGTTCGCCGCGAGCTCCTCCTGGGGCACCTCGTCGTTCTCGACGCAGCTCTACGGCGCCGACTACCGCTTCGCCGACCCCGTCGCGGCCAGCGACCCGGCGTGGTTCAAGGCGACCATCCCGAGCGCCGGGAGCTACCGGGTGGAGGTCTGGTACGCCGCCAACGCCGGCTACAACAGCGCCACGCCGTATCTCGTGGCGGCGTCGGGCGGGAACCAGACCGTGGTCGTGGACCAGCGTTCGGGTGGCGGGCAGTGGCGGACCCTCGGCACCTACACCCTCGACGCGGGCACCTACAACGTGGTCGGGGTGAGCCGCTGGACCTCCACGACCGGGTACGTCATCGCGGACGCCGTGCGTATCACCAGGATCACTTCCTGAGCGCCCGGCCGTCCTCGTCCAGGTAGTCGCGCCACGAGCGCTTGGGCGCCCAGCCGAGCAGGCGCACCGCCTTGGCGCAGGAGATGCCGGAGGCGTCCGGACGGCTGAGGGGCCGCAGCGCGATGGCGTCGCCGTAATGCTCCCGCAGGGCCGTCGCGAAGTCGTGGCCACCGACGTTGTCGGGCGAGGCGATGTAGAACACCTCGTGTCCCGGCAGGTCGGACTCGGTGGCCAGCACGATGGCGTCGGCCAGGTCGTAGACGTCGATGTAGCTCCACAGCCCGGCCCCGGGCTGTCCGTCGCGGAGCTGCGGGCCCAGATTGCGCTCGTAGTTGCCCTCGTGCTGCACCCAGCTCGGCCGGAGGGAGACGCATCGGATGTCTGACCGGCGCACGGCCGCGTCCATGAGCTGCTCGCCGAAGTGCTTGGCGGTGGCGTAGGGGTCCTGCGGCCGGATCGGGTGCTCTTCGTCCACGGGCGCGTAGTCGGGCAGGAACGGCCGCTCGGCGAAGAAGAAGCCGGGCACGGTCTCGCTGGAGATGTTCACGAAGCGGGTCACGCCGAACCTGATCGCCGCCTCCAGCATGTTGAAGGTGGACATCAGGTTGTTCTGGAAGACCACGTGCGGCGGGTTGGTGCTGGGCTCGGGGATGGCGGCGGCGTGCACGACCGCGTCGGCTCCGCGCACCACCGCGTACGCCGCTCCGGCGTCGGTCAGGTCGGCCTGCTGGTAGCGGGGGGCGCCGGGCTCCGCTCGCTCCCAGACCGGGCGGGTGAGGTCGACGGCCGTCACCTCGTGACCGGCGTCGAGCAGGGCCTGGGTGGCCGCACGTCCGACCTTTCCGTGGGCACCGGTGACGACGACGTGCATGGGAGCTCCTTAGGCGCCAGGGGTCGGAGGTTCAGGATACGGGGAGGGGCGGTCGGTGCTGAAGGCTTGAATCGTTTCGCTTCAGAGCGGAAGTTTGCGGGTATCTGGGCGGATGACACGCCTTGAGCCGCTGATACGTTTCCGTTTCGTTACCGCAGGAGAGCCTTGACGGCCCCGGAACGTAAAGCCTATGTTAACGCCCTAACGAGGCCATTGAAACGATTTAAGCTTCGAGCCCCAAGGGGTGTTATGAAGACCACGCTTCACAGACTCGGGGTGGCCTTCTCCGCCGCCCTCCCCCTCTTTTCCCTGGCGGCATGCGGCTCGTCCGGCAGCACGACGGCCGCCGACGGCAGCGTCACGATCTCCTTCCTCTACGACAACGGCGAGCAGACGGTCAACGCGGCCAAAGCCGTCGTCCAAGCCTTCGAGGCGGCCAATCCGAAGATCAAGATCGAGACGGAGACCCGCCCGGCGGGCACCGAAGGCGACAACATCATCAAGACCCGGCTGTCCACGGGCGAGATGAGCGACGTCTTCTGGTACAACTCCGGCTCCCTCCTCCAGGCGCTGAATCCCGGCCAGACGCTCACCGACCTCACGGGCGACGCGGTCATGAAGAACGTCGAGGAGTCGTACCTGCCCGTGGTCACCCAGGGCGGAAAGGTGTACGGCGTGCCCTGGGGCACCGCCACGGGAGGCGGCATCCTCTACAACAGGAAGGTCTACGAGAAGCTCGGGCTGCAGGTGCCCAAGAGCTGGGCCGAGTTCACGGCCAACAACGACAAGATCAAGGCTGCCGGGCTGACGCCGGTGATCTCCACGTTCAAGGACACGTGGACCTCGCAGTTGTTCGTGCTGGCCGACTTCTTCAACGTCCAGGCCGCGTCGCCGACCTTCGCGCAGGACTACACGGCCAACAAGGCGAAGTACGCCACCACCCCGGCCGCGCTGACCGGCTTCAAGCGCCTGGAAGAGGTGCACGCCAAGGGGTACCTCAACAAGGGCTTCGGCTCGGCCAACCTGGACGCGGGGATCAAGCTGCTGGCCGAGGGCCAGGGCGTGCACTATCCCCTGCTCACCGGGGTGGTGCCCGGTTTCATTGGGAAGTTCCCGCAAGTGGCCACCGATGTCGGCTACTTCGCCCTCCCTGGTGACGACGCCGCGAAGAACGGCGCCACGGTCTGGGAGCCGTCGGCCGCCTACATCCCCAAGACGACCAAGCACCTCGACGCCGCCAAGAAGTTCCTGGCTTTCGTCGCCTCCCCTGAGGGTGCGGCGGCCGTCGCCAAGGGAACGCCGCCGGCCGGACCGTTCCGGATCAAGGGTGCCAAGCTGCCGGCCGACGCGGTCCAGGTGGCGAAGGACCTGCAGGTCTACCTCGACAACAAGGCGTCCGCGCCCGCGCTGGAGTTCGTCTCCCCGGTCAAGGGCCCGTCCCTTGAGAACATCACCGTCGCGGTCGGCTCCGGCCTGACCACGGCGGCCGAGGGGGCGGCCCAGTACGACAAGGACGTGGAGAAGCAGGCCAAGCAACTGGGGCTCGCGGGGTGGTGACCTCGTCGAGGCCGAGCACGGCCACGTCGCCCGAGCCGCCCACCGCGGCGGCCGGGCGGCGTGCCCGCGCGCGCAAGGGGAAGGGCGGGCGCGGCGGCAACCCGTACCCCTACCTGTTCTATGTGCCCGCGGGGCTCGTCTACACGATCGTCTTCCTGGTTCCGACGATCATGGCCTTCTACTTCTCGATGACCAGGTGGACGCTGTTCGACAGCACCTTCGTTGGGCTGGAGAACTTCACCGACTTCTTCGCCGAGCAGAACCTGCGGATCGGCTTCCAGAACACCCTGATCTACGCGGTGACCACCAGCGGGCTGAAGGTCGTGCTGGGGATGGCGCTCGGCGTGCTGCTCACCTCGCGGATCAAGCTGCGCGGCTTCCTGCGCTCGGTGGTGTTCTTCCCGGTGCTGGTGAGCACGGTCGCGGTCGGCATCACGTTCAGCGTGCTGCTCAAGCCCGACACCGGGCTGGTGAACAAGGCGCTGGCCCTGGTGGGCATCTCGGGCCCCGACTGGCTCGGCGACGCCAATACCGCGCTGCTGTCGGTGGCGCTCGTGGACGTCTGGAAGGGCGTCGGCCTGGCCACCGTCATCTACATCGCCGGCATGATGTCGATCCCGCGTGACTACTACCAGGCGGTCGCGGTCGACGGCGGCGGCGCCTGGCACCGGTTCAGGTTCGTGACGCTGCCGCTGAGCTGGCCCGCCACCAACTCGGTGATCATCCTGTCCTTCATCGGCGGGCTGCGGTCCTTCGACCTCATCTGGACGATGACCCGCGGCGGACCCGGCTTCACCAGCGACGTCATCGCCTCGATCATCTACAAGCAGTATCAGGCGGGGTTCTTCGGCCTGTCGACCGCCGGGAACGTGATCCTGTTCATCGTGGTCACCGCGCTGGTCGTGCCGCTCACCCGATTCCTGAGCGCCAGGGAGGTCGCCGCATGAGGGCGCTGCGCAGATCCGGGCCCGAACTCGTCGTGGTCCTCCTGGCCGTCGTCATCTTCGTGGTGCCGTTCTCGTTCATGGTGCTCACGGCGGTCAAGGACGAGGTCCAGTCGGCGGAGCTGGACTTCGGCTGGCCGACGAGCTGGCCCATAGTCCAGAACTTCGTCCAGGTGATCGAGGCGCGCGACTACGTGCTGCTGCGCGCCTTCCTCAACAGCACGATCCTCACTGTCGTGGCGGTCACGCTGCTGGTCGTCTTCTGCTCGATGGCCGGGTTCGTGCTGCAGCGCCGGGCGGGCCGCATGCGGTCGGTGGTCAACTTCCTGGTGCTGTCCGGGCTGATCATCCCGCCGGCGATCGTGCCGACCATCTGGGTGCTCCAGACGCTCGGCCTGTTCAAGACGCTGCCGGGGCTCATCTTCGTCGAAGTCGCCTTCCACATGTCGTACTCAGTGCTGCTTTATCGCGCTTTTGTGGCGGCGGTGCCGCGCGAGCTGGACGAGGCGGCGATGATCGACGGGTGCACCGGGTTCCGGCTGTTCTTCAAGGTGATCTTCCCGCTGCTCCGGCCGGTGACGATCACTGTCATCCTGACGACGTCGGTCGCCGTCTTCAACGACTTCGTCAACCCGCTCTACTTCCTGCCCGGTGACGAGAACGCCACCGTCCAGCTCACCCTGTACAACTTCCAAAGCCAATACAGCACGCAGTGGAACCTGCTGTTCATGGACATCGTGCTCATCACGATCCCGCCACTGCTCGCTTTCATCTTCTTCAACCGCAAGATCGTGGCGGGGATGACCGCCGGCGCGATCAAGGGCTGACGCTCAGAGGAGCCGCATGACCATCGACCTGCGTTTCGAGCACCACCGAGAGCCGATCGGCATCGGCGAACCCAGGCCACGGCTGTCCTGGACGGTCCGCGACGACCGTCCCGGCTGGCAACAGCACGGTTATGACGTCGAGATCCGCGACTCGGAGGGCAAGGTCGTCTCCACGACCGGGCGCTCCGATTCCGTGCTGGTCCCATGGCCGGGTGACGACCTGCGCTCGCGGGAGCGCCGGGACGTACGCGTGCGGGTCCGCGGTCAGGACGGCGAGGCGAGCGAGTGGAGCGAGTGGACCTCGGTCGAGGCCGGTCTGCTGGAGGCGGAGGAGTGGCGCGCGGAGGCGGCGGCGCCGCCCGCCGAGCTGCTCGGCGCGCCGGACGGACCCGCGACCATGCTCAGGCGCGGCTTCGCTGTGAGCGGCCCTGTCGAGCGGGCCCGCCTGTACGTGACCGGCCACGGCCTGTACGAGGTGGAGATCAACGGCCAGGTCGTGGGCGATGACGTGCTCGCGCCCGGCTGGTCGAGCTACGACCACCGCCTGCGCTACCGCACGCACGACGTGACCGCGCTGCTGGCGGAGGGTGACAACGCCATCGGCGCGATGCTCGCCGACGGGTGGTACCGCGGCCGCCTCGGCTTCAGGGAGGGCCGGGTCGAGACGTACGGCTCGCGCACCGCGCTCATCGCCCAGCTCGAAGTCGTCTACGCCGACGGCTCGACCGACGTCGTGACCACCGACGGCTCCTGGCGCTGCGCGCGCGGCCCGGTCCTCGCGGCGAGCCTCTACGACGGCGAGAAGTACGACGCCCGCCTGCTGCCCGCCGGCTGGTCCGCACCCGGCTTCGACGACGGCGCGTGGCTGCCCGCCGACGTCGTGGACCACGACCGCGGCCTGCTCGTCGCCCCCATCGGCCCGCCGGTGCGCCGCTTCGAGACGCTGCGCCCCGTCGAGGTCATCGAAGGCCCGGCCGGCGAGACCATCCTCGACTTCGGCCAGAACATCTCCGGCCGCCTGCGCATCCGCGTCCAGGGACCGGCGGGCCACACCGTCACCCTCCTCCACGCCGAGGTCCTGGAGAACGGCGCCCTGTCCCGCCGCCCGCTGCGCAACGCGGCCGCCCAGGACGAGTACACCCTGGCCGGCGGTGCGGAGGAGGAGTGGGAGCCGCGCTTCACCATGCACGGCTTCCGCTACGCCGAGGTGATCGACTGGCCGGGTGAGCTGGGCCCCGACAGCGTCCAGGCCGTCGTCTGCCACACCGACATGCGCCGTACCGGCTGGTTCACCTGCTCGGACCCGCAGCTCCAGCGCCTGCACGACAACGTGGTGTGGAGCATGCGCGGCAACTTCGTCGACCTGCCGACCGACTGCCCGCAGCGCGACGAGCGCCTCGGCTGGACCGGCGACATCCAGGTCTTCGCCCCCACCGCGGCCTTCCTGTACGACTGCGCGGGCACCCTTGGCTCCTGGCTCGCCGACCTGGCCGCCGAACAGGACGAGTCGGGCATGGTGCCCTACTACATCCCATGGGTCGACCTCGCCTTCCCCGCCATGCCGACCGCGGCGTGGGGAGACGCGGCGGTGATCGTGCCCTGGGTGCTCTACGAGCGCTTCGGGGACCTCGGGGTGCTGGAGACGCAGTACGACAGCATGAAGGGCTGGGTCGACCACATCGCCGGCATCGCCGGGGACGACCACCTGTGGGACGAGGGCTTCCAGTTCGGCGACTGGCTCGACCCCGCCGCGCCGCCGGACAAGCCCGGCAAGGCCAGAACCGACCCCTACCTCATCGCCACCGCCTACCACGCGTGGACCGCGCAGCTCGTGGCCGACACCGCCGAGCTGCTGGGCCGGGGCGTGGACGCGCAGAAGTACGGAGAGCTGGCGGCCGAGGTCCGGGCGGCCTTCCGCCGCGAATACCTCTCGCCGTCGGGCCGCCTGGTCAGCGACACCCAGACCGCGTACGCGCTGTCGCTGCACCTCGGCCTGGCGGAGACGCCGGAGCAGCGGGCGCGGGCCGGCAAGCGGCTGGCCGAGCTGGTGGACCAGGACGACTACCGCATCGGCACCGGCTTCGTCGGCACGCCGCTGGTCTGCGCCGCCCTGGCCGCGGCGGGGGAGCACGACACGGCCTACCGGCTGCTGACACAGCGCGAATGCCCCTCGTGGCTGTACCCGGTGACCATGGGCGCGACCACGATCTGGGAGCGCTGGGACAGCATGCTGCCCGACGGCTCGGTCAACCCCGGTGAGATGACCTCGTTCAACCACTACGCGCTGGGCGCGGTCGCCGACTTCCTGCACGGCACGCTCGCCGGCCTGGCCCCCGCCGCGCCCGGCTACCGCCGCATCCGCGTCGCGCCGCGACCCGGCGCCGGCCTCACCCACGCCTCCGCCGAGCACGAGACGCCGTACGGTCCGGCGGCGGTGGCCTGGTCCCGGACGGGCGGCAACCTCACGGTCACCGTCTCGGTGCCGTCGGGGACGACGGCCGAGGTCGACCTGCCGTCTGGGGAGCTGTTGGAGGTCGGGTCGGGGATGCACACCTTCACCACGCCGTACCGCGATCCGGCGGACGACCCGGTGGCCTGAGCGGTCTCGTGCCTCTGGGGCGGCGGGTTCGTCGCGCCGCCCTGGGGGTCCGGTCGGGCCACGATAAGGTGCATCGGGTGATCTGACGGGTACGACCGTTCTGGCCGCGAGCGGACACTCGCGCGAGGAGGTCATGTGGTATCCGGGTGGATCCTGCGCGGGTTCGCGGCCGTGACGGTGCTGGCCGCCACCGTCGTTCCTGGGACGCGTGCCGAGGCCATGACACCCACTCCCGTTGTGACGCCGGTCGACGCGGGGTGTCCGGCGCGGGACACGCGGGTCGACGCGCCGTACGCGATCACCGGTTACTGGTTGGTCCCCCGCTCGGACCCGTGCGTCACGCGGCGGACCGTGGAGGCGATCCACGGGGTCGGCGGCGACACGCTCATCACGTTCGGCCCGCGCCTGGTGCCCAGCCGGGTCGACCGGGCGGGCCGGCTGCTGAAGGAGGGCGCGCCCGACCCCGACTTCACCGGCTGCGTCGAGAACGGGAAGACGTGCTACCGGGCCGCTCGGGAGGCGGTTCCGCGCATCCGCCGGGTCTACGGCTACGCGGCGAACGAGCTGTTCGGCGACGGCCTGCTCCGGTGCCCCGGCCTGGATCGGCGGATCGAGAGCGGCGAGCGGATCTACTACCGGTTACTGCTGAGCAAATCCTGCTCACGCGGCCCGTACGACCTCGTGTTGATCGCCACCGACGGCGACGGACTGGGCAACCTTATGACGGAGGCGGCCGCGTACGGGATGAAGGTGTTCCCCGGGCTGCCCGCCGCGCCGCAGGACGTCAAGCGGCCGTGGCTGCCCGACCTCACGCATCTGGGCGCCGTGACCGCGCTCACCGAGCGGGTGCTGACGGACTATCGGGGCAGGTACGGGCCGTCGGCGGCGTTCGCCGGGGTCTACCAGTCGTTCGAGCTGGCGGTGAAGTCGCGGCCCAGCGTCGATCCGACCATCGACCTGTACCAGGCCCAGCACACCGTGGTGACCGCCACGCTGCCGGGGAAGAAGATCCTGGTCAGCCCCTACTTCGACGCGCGCAGGGACAAGGGCTTCCCGCCTGAGCGGGTGGGGCCGGGGCTGCTCGCCATCGCCGCCACCGCGCACGGCGCGCCCATGATCGTCGCCGTGCAGGACGGGCGCGGGACGGGCAAGGTGCCCGTGTACGGCCGCGACGAGGTGGACGCCAAGGTCGATCCCCGGCTGGTGCCGATGGTGGGGGATGTGACCAACCGGAAGGCGTACTACGGCTCGACCTACGACTACCTCCAGGCGGCGGCGCGGTCCCGGCCGCCCGGGGTGGAGCTGTGGATGAACGCGGAGGCCTTCGAGCCCGCCCCGGTGCCCGGTGAGTGCGGCCGGGCCGACCCACTGCCGCTACGCGGCCGGACGACCAAGAAACGGTTGGACGCCCAGGTCATGGCGGCCGGCGCGGCCGTGACCAAGGTGATCTCCTACGGCTGGGACCCGTTCCTGACCTGCCGCCTCAACTGGATGACCCCGTCGTTGAGCGACGACCTCCACGCCTCATGGAACGCGCCGCTCATCGTCGGCGCGACCAGGAACGCGGCCGGCATCGCGATCACCGGCCGCAACCTCGCGGGCGGGACGATCAAGGTCCAGTACGCTCGGGCGGGGGCTGGGATGAAGACGGTGACCGTCGCCCAAGGTCCGGACGAGGCGAGTGCCGCCTGGGTCCCCTTCACCACGCCCACCGACATCGATCCCCGCCGCCCGTTCCTCTACATCACCGCCGTGAACGGCACCGGCCGGTCCAGCACCAACGCGTACGTCATTCCCTCGTAGCGGACGCGCCCCAGCTCCTGAGGCGGGCCGCCTTGCTTTGAAGACCTGAGCGATATCCGGCGACGTCGCTCAGATGGGCCCTATTGCTGCCAGTTCTCGCATACGAGCCCGTCTGTGGTTCGCATGAAGGCATGGGGCAGCCAAGCTGCCGCAGGCGAGGTCTGTGTGATGGCGATGCCGATGCCCGCGTCGATGGTCTGGCCAGTCGGATTCCCGTGATCCTCCCAGACCGGAGTGGTGGTGCCGTCCCACCGACAGGCCCAGACGGAGTTGTTGCCGTCGGTCACGAAGACCAGTGCGTTCAGGGAGCCGTTGTTCATGTCCAGCACGCGTTTCGCACCCAAACCGATTTTGGCGTTGTGGTCGCTCGGCGGGGCGCCCATGTTGAGCCAGATGCCGTCCTGACAGGCCCAGAGGTCGCCGGTTGATGCGCTCAGAACGAAGCAGCAGGGCTGCGGGGGCCACTCCGAGGCGCCTATGATGATCGTCGCACCGGCCGATCCACTGATCGCCGAGCGAGGCCCACCAAGGGCGGTCCATCGCGTGGACACCATGTCCGTGACACCGAGCCACAGTTGCCTGCCGCCGTCCCACACATAGACCTGCAGGCGCTGCTCGCCGGTTCTCTCGTCCGGGACGGCGAGAACTCCCATCGAGGAGCCGATCGCGACGCCGGGCGAACCCATGTTGTACCAGTTCCAGGACGACACGTTCTGCCAGTTCACCCACACGTTGCCGTCGCTGCCGGTTACGACGGCGAAGGGGGCGGGATCCAGCGTCGGCTTCAGCTGGGCCGTCACCGCGCCGAGGCCATTGAGAACGTCGACGCTCGCCGGCTGCCCCTGATCGGACCAGATCCAAGTTATGCCGTTCCACCAGCGCATCCAGAGATGTCTATCTCGCACGACGAACGCGTAGGGTCGATTCCCATTCGGATCGTCGTCGAGGGCGATGACACCAACGGGTCGGTCGACCTTTCCCCCTTGGTCGACCCATTCCCATATGCCAGCGGGGTTTTCCCAGAGAATCCACAGATGACTGTCATCCCCTCGCACGAATACGAAAGGACGAGAGGCCATCGAGACTTTCGTGTCCTGGACCGCCACCGCACCGATCCCGTACGTCACCCCAGGGCCGGGCCTGCCGCGAAGAGCCCACTGCCATGGCGTCGGGATGGCGGCGCCGGCCCAGGGCAGCGAGGCCACCGCCATGGCTCCGAGGCTGCTCCCCAGAAAGGTTCTGCGAGAGAGCTCTGGCACGACGACGTCTGCTGGGAATTGTCTGCCGCTGTTGCCGCCGTCGGATAACTCCGGCTGGTCGTCAGGACGTTGCTTGTTTGCTGACATCACTTCTTCCGCTCGCGATCCGAGTGCAAATGTCACGGCAATTTGAACGCCAGTCGCTTGATACGCGATTAGTAGCGAGTTGCAGCACCAAGACCGTCCAGTTTCGCGGGTGCCCGGCGTCACCCCGTTCGGGAGAAGCGCCCCGGGCGGAAGTCGTCCAGGAGCGGATGCCCGGTGCCGGTGAGCACCTCGTACGCGGTGAGCTCGCCGGCGATGAGCCCCAGCGTCGCGCCCGAGTGGGTGAACGCCACATGGCATCCCGGCACCGACTCCAGCTCGCCGAAGACCGGCTCCCCGTCCCCCGGTATGGGTTTGCGGCCGAGTCGCCACGACGCCGCCCGGAGGGTGACATCACCCTGGAGCAGGGCGGACGCCTCGGCGACGAGCTCCTTGACGTACTTCTCGTCGATCGAGCAGGAGCCGTCGTCGTGCTCGGTGATCTGCTCCTCGTACCAGCTGTGGTCGATCGCGAACGTCGACCCGGGGTTGGGGCGCATCGCCGCACGCGGCGTGTTCAGCACGGTCACGACCTCGGTCTCGACCGGCTCGGTGATGACGAGCATGGACAGCGGGGACGCGTCCGGCAGGTCCACGCCGAGGTCCGCGAGCACCGCCGGGGTCTGCGCGCCGCAGGCGGCCACGACGGCGTCGCCACGCCATGACGTGCCGTCGGCGCCGCGCACTCCCCGTGCCCGGCCGTCCTCCACGATCACCGAGCAGCGTCCCGCGCCGGTGACGATCCGGCCTCCGCGACGGACCAGCTCGTCCGCGAGCTCGCGGATCAGGTGGGGGAGTGAGACCCAGCCGTCACCCGGATTGTGGATCGCGAGCCGCTCACCCGCACCCACCCGGACCCCGCTGACCCGCCGGCCTCCTGTGTCCGCCTGGACCCCGCTGACTTGCCGGCCCGCGTCCGCGTCCGCGTTCGCCTGGACCCCGCTGACCCGTCGGCCCGCGTCCCCGCCCCCCGGGACCCCGCCGTCGGCGTCCGCGCCGCTGATGGGAGGCGACTCGGAGCCGTGCCCGTCGACGAGGTGCGACTCATACCCGTTCGCGACCTCGTGCGCGTGCCGCGCGCGGGTCGCCTCCGCCCCGTCGGGAGTCGTCCACCACAGGCCGCCGTCGAAGCGCAGCCAATCCCGGCCCGGGTCGGCGGCGAACAGGGTGCGGTAGCGGTCGATGCCGAGGATGCGCAGCAGATGGTACGAGCCGGACCGCATGCCCGCCGAGTTGAGCCAGGACAACGAACGTCCCGACGCGCCGCTGGCGAGCGCCGATTCGGTGACCAGGACGACCTCGGCGCCGCCGCGTACGAGGTGCACGGCGGTGGACACGCCGAGGATGCCACCCCCGAGTACGACGACGCGCCGGGCCGCGGTGTGGTCTGTCATGTGACTCCTTACTTCGTGGAGCGGGTGTGGGCACGTTCGATGATGTCCAGGACCTCGACGGCGTCGTACGGGTCGACGGGCGGTGCGGTGCCGTCGCGCAGCGCGTCGGCGAGCAGGCGATAGAAGGCGGCGTAGTCGCCGCGCTCGGGTTCGATGGGCGTCGTCTCATGATGATCGCCCAACCGGCCCCAGGACTCCTCCGGTTCACGCCCGAACGCCGGGTCGGCGGGGCTCATGCCGGCCTTCAAGGCGGCCTCCTGGCCGTCCAGTCCGTACTTGACGTAGCCGGCTCGCGAGCCCAGAACCCGGAACCGGGGTCCGGGCATGGCCGCGACGCTGCTCATCGTCAGGCGCGAACTCGTACCGGACGCGTGCCGCAGGATCACGACCGTGTCGTCGTCCGCGTCGCAGCCGCCTCGGGGGTCGCGGCGGTTGACGTCGGCCAGGACCTCCGTCACGGGCCCGAACAACCGCAGTGCCTGGTCGATCAGGTGCGTGCCCAGGTCGAAGAGGATGCCGCCGCCGTCCGCGACACCGGTGTCGCCCTTCCATCCGGCGAGCCCGTCCGGGCGCCACCACTCGAACCGGGACTCGAAGGCGTGGACCGTGCCCAGCCGTCCCTCGGCGAGCAGCCGGCGCAGGGCGCGGAAGTCGGCGTCCCATCGGCGGTTCTGGAACACGGTGAGGCAGCGCCCCAGCTCGGCCGCCAGCGCGATCAGCTCGCGTCCTCCGGCGGCGGTCGGGGTGAACGGCTTGTCGACGACGACGTCCAGCCCCGCCCGCAGAGCGGCCGCGGCCAGCTCGGCGTGCGTCGACGGGGGCGTTCCCACGACGACGAGGTCCAGGTCGGAGGCGTGGGCGGTGACGGCCAGGGGATCGGCCAGCACCATGACGCCCGGGTGGGCGGCGCGCGCCGCCGCCGCGCGGTCCGGGTCGCTCGTGACGATGACGCGCAGGTCGTACGCCGGGTCGGCGGCCAGGAACGGCGCGTGAAAGAAGCGTCCGGCCGTGCCGAAGCCGAGCACGGCGACGCGAATGGGGGAGGTGTTCCGCAGGGACATATCGGCTCACTCCCCGGCCGGCCGGTCGGCGCGACGATCGGCAGGCGACGTGGAGCGGTCGGCGCGACGATCGGCAGGCGACGCGGAGCGGTCGGCGCGACCATCCGCGCGCGACGCGGAGCGGTCGGCGCCACCATCCGCGCGTGACACGGAAAGGCCGTAGACGTCATGCGCGGTCTCGGCCGAGATGACGCCCTCACGTAGGTCCTTCTCGACCAGCTCACGCGCCCGGCGCGAAGGGGGACCGTACCCGCCGGCGCCGGGTGTGGTGATCGTGACGACATCACCCTTGTCGAGCACGGTGTGACCGTGATCGATGGGCCGGGCCCCGTCGCTGACCGCCCAGCCGCCGCTCGCGCCGGGCCCGCCGCCGAACGCCCCCCACGGCTGGGACCTGTAGCGGGTGCCGTCCAGCCAGAACCCGATGCCATCGGCTTCGACCCGGACAACACGCCTGATGGCCAGGCCGCCCCGGAACTCCCCGGTGCCGCCGGATCCGTCGACCAGCTCGTACGCCTCGACCATCAGCGGATACTCCTGTTCGAGGCTCTCCACGGGCAGGTTGCTGGTGTTTGTGACGTGCACCTGCACCCCGTCGAGGCCGTCCTTGGTGGCACGGGCGCCGGAGCCGCCGCCGATCGTCTCCAGGTAGACGAAGTACCGGCCGGTACGCGGGTCGAGTCCGTCGAAGTGGAAGCCGGTGTTCGATCCGTTGTGCGCGGCCGTGACCCGCTCCGGCAGTGCGGGGGCGAGGGCGCCGTGGATGAGGTCCACCACCCGTTGCGAGGTCTCGGTGCGGGCGTTGACCGCGGCGGGCGCGACGGCGTTCAGCACGCTGCCGCGCGGCGCCTCGATGTGGATCGACCGGATGACTCCGGCGTTGGGCACGATGTCGGGATCGATGAGCGTCTTCACGGCGTAGTACACCGTGCTCTCCAGCGCGCCGTAGACCATGTTGACGCTGGCGCGTACCTGCGGCGGATTGCCGGAGAAGTCGAAGAACAGCTCGTCGCCGCGCACGGTGACGGCCACGCGGAGGGTGAGCTCCTCGTCCAGCTCCGGGCAGTCGAACCTGTCCTCGAAGGTGTAGACGCCGTCCGGGACCTCGCGGATGGCGGCGCGGGTCTGGCGGTCGGTGTGGTCCAGCAGCGCCCGCGCGGCGGCGGCCATCGTCGGTATCGAATGACGCGCGCACAACTCCCGGAAGCGGATGACCGCCGCGCGGTTGGCGGCCAGCTGGGCCTGGAAGTCGGGCCGGCGCTCGTCGGGTACCTGGCAGTTCAGCAGGATCAGGTCGAACAGGTCGGTCTGCAGCTCCCCGCCCCGCAGCAGGCGTACCGGCGGGATGCGCAGCCCCTCCTGGAAGATGTGCGCGTGCCCGCGGTCGCCGAAGTCGGCGTGGTGGGCCAGGTTCGCCGCCCAGGCGACCAGCCGACCGTCGACGAAGATCGGGCAGGCGAGCACGATGTCGGGAATGTGGGTGCCGCCGCCGCTGTGGGGATCGTTGGCGATGAAGGTGTCCCCGTCGCCGATCTCGCCGACGTCGTAGCGCTCCACGATCTTCGCGACCACGCCCATGAGGACGCCGAGGTGGCTCGGATTGTGCTCGCCCTGCGCGATCAGCTGCCCGCCGGCGTCGAAGAATCCGGCGGTGCAGTCGCGGCGCTCCTTGATGTTCGTGCTGTACGCCGCCCGCACCATCGTCTCGACCATCTCCTCCACGATGGACGAGAGGGCCGCTCCGATGACCTCGACGGAGATCGGGTCCAGGGGAGTCGTGCCGGTCGTGTTCACTCAGGTTCTCCCAGGTGGATGACGAGGTTGCGGTGGGCGTCGACCGTGGCGGTGGAGCCGGGCACGACGAGGGTCGTGGTGTCCATCTGCTCGATGATCGCGGGGCCCTCGATGACCGTCCCCGGCGTGAGCGCCGCCCGGTCGTGCACCGGGCATTCGTGGAATCCGCCCAGCTCCGGGAGGTAGACGGCCCGTTTGCCCGGCTGCTCGTCGTGCGGGGCGCCGGTGACGACCGGGCTCGACGCCGGCCGCGCGTCGATCTCGCCCCAGGCACGTACGCGGAACGTCACGGCCTGCACGGGATTGCCGGGGTTGGCGTACCCGTAGGCCCGCTCGTGGGCGGCGGCGAAGTCGGCCAGCAGCGTGGCGATGTCGCCTCCCGCCGGGAACTCGACGGTCAGCTCGTGGTTCTGGCCCGCGTAGCGGAGATCCACCTGACGGCGCCGGCCGCGGGCCCGCTCCTCGATGCCGCTCGCCTCGAACCACTGCTCCGCCTGCGCGTCCAGGTCGGCGAACACCGCCCCGACGTCGTCCTCCGCGCCGGGCGCCACGGTCATGACCGAGGTACGGGAGAAGTCGCTCTTGACGTCGGTGAGCAGCAGGCCGAGGGCCGACAGCGCCCCGGGTGACTCGGGCACGAGGATGGTCTTCATGCCGAGCTCCGCCGCCAGCCGGGAGGCGTGCAGCGGACCGGCGCCGCCGAAGGGCACCATGACGTAGTCGCGGGGGTCGTACCCACGCTGGACGGAGATGACGCGGATGGCCCGCGCCATGTTCGCGGTGACCACCCGGATGATGCCCTGCGCCGTGTCCTCGACGCTCATACCGAGCTTGTCGGCCAGGGCGCCCACCGCACGGCGCGACGCCTCCTGGTCGATCTTGAGCCGCCCGCCGAGGAAGTACTCCGGGTTCAGTACCTGCAGGACGACGTTGGCGTCGGTGACCGTGGGCAGCTCGCCGTTGCCGTAGCAGGCGGGACCGGGAAAGGCCCCGGCGCTCTCCGGGCCGACCTTGAGCAGCCCGCCGCTGTCCAGGCGGGCCACCGAGCCGCCGCCGGCGCCGACGGTGTGGATGTCGAGCATGGCCGCGCGGATCGCGCGCCCGTCCAGCTCCAGGCCGGAGCCGGTCTTGGGCTCGCCGTTCTGCACGAGGGAGACGTCCGTGGACGTGCCGCCCATGTCGAAGGTGATGATGTCCGGATGCCCGGCGCCGGCGGCGATGCGCGCCGCGCCCACGACTCCCGTGCTGGGGCCCGACAGGACCATGCGAATGGGGTACTTCTCCGCTTCGGCGAAAGACACCACGCCGCCGTTGCTCTGGGTGACGTACGGCCGGACCGCCAGCCCTCGCCCGGCGAGTTCCGCGCGCAGCCGGGCCAGGTAGCCGGAGACCTTGGGGCCGAGATAGGCGTTGCCGACGACGGTCGAGAGCCGCTCGTACTCGCGGAACTCCGGCAGCACCTCGGAGGACAGGGACACGTAGGCGCCGGGGAACTCCTCCTCGATCCAGCGCGCGACGCGCCGCTCGTGGTCGGGGAAGGCGTAGCTGTACAGCAGGCACACCGCCACGGCCTCGACGCCCTCGTCACGCAGCCGGCGGATCGCCCGGCGCACCTCGTCCTCGTCGAGCGGCGTCCACACGGTGCCGTCGTGCCGCACCCGCTCGGTGACCTCAAGACGCAGGTCACGTGGTACGAGAGGGGCGGGTTTGTCGGCCTGGAGGTCGTACAGTCTGGGCCGGCGGCCACGGGCCAGCTCCAGCAGATCGCGGAAGCCGCGGGTGGTCAGCAGCCCCGTCCGCGCGCCGGTCTCCGTCAGCAGCGCGTTGGTGCCGACGGTCGTGCCGTGCGCGAAGTAGGAGACGTCGGAGAACTCTCCGCTGTCAGAGGTCCGCAGCAGCTCCGCGACACCTTCGATGATCGCTTTGCCGGGGTCCTTCGGTGTGCTGGAGACCTTGAAGACGCGCAGTTCGTTGCGTGCCGTGTCGTAGAGACAGATGTCGGTGAAGGTGCCGCCTGTGTCGACACCGATGCGAAGGGCCATCGCCTTCGTTCCTCTCGCCGGATTTCGGCAGTTCGCGGGGGGAGTGCGGGCAGGCTCGGCCGCCGCGGCCGTCCGTGTCCTCCCCGCCGCCACGTCCGTGGCGGCGAAGTTCGCGTTCTCGGGAGAACGTTCTCTGAACGTAGCGACCGAAATGCGGGACCGTCAAGAACAAGCTCCCCGCGCGGTCTAAGCGGGTGGCGGCGCGACCGAACCCCGGACGATCAAGGATGACTGCAGGATCGTCTCACTGGGCGCGCTCGCCGACTCCCGGCCGGACAACCGTCCGAGGAGCACGGTGCCGGCGGCGGCGCCGAGGTCATAGGCCGGTTGCGCGACGACCGACAGCTGGGGACGCACCAGTGTGCTCCACTCGTGGTCGTCGAAGCCCAGCAGGCTGACGTCCTCGGGGCAGCGCCGGTCACTGTCCATGATGGCGCGGAAGGCGGCGCCGGCCATGACGTTGGTGGTCGCGAAGATCGCCGTGACGTCGGGGCGCGCGGTGAGCAGGTCGCGGACCCGCTCGGCGGCCGCGTCGGCGTCGTCGCAGCGCAGGACCCATTCGGGGGCGCCGGCGATGCCCGCTTCCTCCAGCGCGTCGAGATAACCGGCGAACCGCAGCGAGCTGGGAAACTGCGCCAGGGCCTTGCGCCGCCGGCCGGTGGGGCGCTCGTCGGCCACGGCCGAGGTCACGACCGCGACCGCCCGATGCCCCTTGTCCAGCAGGTGGTTCACGGCCCGGTGCGCCGCGGCCCGGTTGTCGAGCAGCACCGCGTCGACGGCGCCCGCGCCGTCGTTACGGCGGTCGAGCAGGACCAGCGGCACGCCCGCCTCGCGGACCCGGCGGAGATGGGCGCCCTCCGAGACGCTGGCCGAGGCGACGATCATGCCGTCCACCCGCTTGGCCATCAGCGCCTCAACCGCGGAGCGCTCCCGCGCGAGGTCCAGCCCGGTGCTGACCAGCAACATCTCGTATCCCGCGGCTCGCGCGCGGTCGGAGATCCCGCTGACCGCGCGGGCGAAGAAGGGGTTCTCGATGTCGCTGACCACCACGCCGATGACGCGGGTCAGGCCGGTCACGATGCTGCGCGCCACGTCGTTGGCGCGGTAGCCCAGCCGTCTCGCCGAGTCGCGCACCCGCCGCACCAGCTCCGGCGCGGGGGTCCCGTAGCCGCCCAGCACCCGGCCGGCGGTGGCGGGCGACACTCCCGCGTCCCGCGCGACGTCGATGATCGTCGGTCGCCCAGCGGACACCTCTGGTTGCCCCCGTCCCATGGTGGCCGCTCGGCCACAGCCTCTGGTGGCGGCTCGGCCACGGCCATGGCCTCGCCGATCATCGTAACGGCCTGCTGTTGGATTTTAGGTGACGAATGCTTGACACATCGTCACCCCGATCCTAGCTTTTGGGAGAACGTTCTCCAAGGGAAATGGTCCGGTTCGCCGCCGCCGCACCGTCGCACCCACCCTGCACGAGGAGCCCTGATGAGCACTCCCCCAACCAACGATCAGGACGTCATCCGCACACCTCAGGCCCGCCGGCGCCTGTTCGCCTCCACCATGATCGGCAATACCGTCGAGTACTACGACTTCACGCTGTACGGGACGCTCGCCGCGGTCATCGCCTCGCATTTCTTCCCCAAGGGGGAGACGACCGTCGCCCTGCTCGCGGCGTACGTCGGAGTGGCCCTGTCCTATTTCATCCGCCCGATCGGCGCGCTGATCCTCGGCCCGCTCGCGGACCTGAAGGGCAGGCGGCCCGTCCTCGTTCTCACGATCGTGCTGATGACGGTCGGCACCGCGGGCATCGGGTTGCTGCCGACGTACGCGGCGGCCGGTGTCGTGGCGCCGATCCTGCTGCTGACCGCCCGGATCGTGCAGGGCCTCGGCGCCAGCGTGGAGATCACCACAGCGGCGAACTTCCTGCTGGAGCACGAGGAGAAGCGACGCCGCAACTACATACTGGGCGCCCTGAACTCGACCGCGTCGGTCGGCTCGTTCCTGGCGGCCGGGGTGGCGTTCCTGCTCACCCAGACGATGTCGTCGGACGCCTTCTCCGACTGGGGCTGGCGGATCCCGTTCCTGCTGGCGATCCCCATGTCCGCGGTGGCGGTCTACATCCGTAACCGGCTGAGCGAGAGCCCCGAGTTCGAGGCGGTGCAGCGCCTCGCCGAGCAGCAGAAGACGCCTCAGACGCCGATGCGCACGGCCGTCCGTTACTACTGGCCCGACATGCTGCGCTCGATCGGCCTGAGCGCGGGCCAGCGGATCGGGTCGTTCGTCATCCAGGCCTACTTCGTCACCGCGCTGATCGGCGCCGGCTTCCCCACCTCGCTCGCCTTGCTGGCCTCGATGATCACCTACGTCGTGGGTCCCGTGCCGAGCATCTACGGCGGCTACCTCGCCGACAAGTACGGGGCCCGGGTGCCGCTGCTGATCGGTTACGGGCTCTTCATCCTGCTGACGGTGCCCACGTTCATCGGTATCGGCAGCAAGTCCATCCTCATCGCCGTGCTGGCGGTCGTGGTCTTCACGATCATCAACAACATCATCTCGGCGCCGATGATGGCGGCGGCGATACTCAGCTTCCCCTCCGAGGTCCGCTCCAGCGCGGCGGCCCTGAACTTCAACATCGCGACCTCGCTCATCGGCTCCACCGCCGGCCTGGTCGCCGTCTGGCTGCACGACATCACCAAGAGCGATGTGACCTTCGGCTGGTACATGACCGGGTTCTGCCTGCTGTCCTTCCTGATCGCCATCTTCGCGCTGCCGACGGGCGCTCGCCGCGATCCCGGTACGGGCCTGCTGGCCGAGCGAAGGTAACCGAATCCTCTTGCGGATCCGTCGCTTCCGCGGCCATGCTCGAATTTCTGAGCACGAGTCGATCTCGGGGGGCGCGGTGCACACCAACGATCCCGGCGTCTCCCTCCGGAGCGGCCCATGACGGTGACGGCGACACCCTCGATCAGGCGCGAGAAGTCGGTCTCCGGGCGGGTGCGTACGCTGGCCGGGCTGTCCCTGCTGACGCTGGCGCTCCTGCTGGCCGCGATCCTGGCCGGCGCGGCGAGTACGGGCTCCGGCTTACGCACCATCGGACATGACGCCGGGCCACAGGTGCTCGCCACCACGGGCCTGTATCGGCAGATGTCGGATATGGACGCGCTGGTGGCCGAGACCCTGCTGCTGGGCAGCGAGTACGGCCCCCAGCAGCAGGCCGACCTGACCAACTATGACCAGCGCCGGCTGGAGATCTCCGAGAGCCTGCTCAAGGCGTACCGGCTGGCCCTGGACAATCCCGCCGAGCAGCGCACGGTCGAGTCGCTGATCGAGGGCCTGGGCCGCTACGAACGGCTGGCGACCCAGGCTCGGCTGCTGGACGTGCAGTCCAAGCACACCGCGGGACAGCCGCCCGACAATGTGGTCCAGGCCTATCAGAAGGCCACCGACCTCATGCACCGCGAACTGCTTCCCCAGGCCTACAACCTGACCTTGGAAACCGGGACGATCGTCCGGCGCGCGCACGTCGCCGAGCGCTCGACCACCTCGTTGGCCCGCTTCGCCGTCATCGTCACCGGGCTGCTCGCGCTGGCCTGCCTGCTGGGCCTGCAGACCTACCTGACCCGCAGGTTCCGCCGGGTCTTCGCGCCGGCCCTGGTGGTCGCCACCGTGCTCACCGCGGCCGGTCTGGTGACGGGCACGGTCCTGCTCAACCAGCAGGGCCAGGCGCTGGACGAGGCCAAGCGCGGCGGTTTCGACGCGGTGCTCACCTTGACCAGGGCGCGGGCGATCAGCAACAGCATGCACGGAGACCAGAACCGCTACCTGCTCGACCGCTTCCGCAAGGACACCTACGAACACAGCTTCCTGGACAAGTCCCAGACGATCGCGGCCGTCGAGTCCACCAGCCTGCCCGACTACCAGAGCAAGCTGCGGGCCGATTTCCAGGGTCTGCTCGGCAGCCTGGCGGGCCAGGACCGAAAACGCCTCTTCGCCGTCTACCAGAAGTTCCAGCAGGCGGACGCGCTGATGCGGACCATGACGGCGGAAGCGGCGATCAAATACTGGGACGGCGAGCTCACCCAGACCTACGAAAGCTACGACAAGGTGCTGGAGGAGCTGGTCCGGCGGCACGAGTCCGACTTCGAGCGCGCCATCGACAACGGCGACGGAGCCCTGGAGACGCTGTGGCGGTTGATCCCCGCCGGGCTGGCCGCCGGCGCCCTGCTCATCCTGGTCGGGATCTGGCCACGACTCAGGGAGTACCGGTGAGAAAGCTGCTGATCTGCCTGACGCTGCTGCTCACCGCCTGTGGCGCGGCGCGGCCGGAATCCATCGTGGACAAGGACGAACTGGTCGTCGCCATCCGTTCCGACGTCCCGCTGATCAGTTTCAAGCAGGACGGCGTGTATCACGGCTTCAACATCGACGTCGCCAAATATCTCGTCTCCCGGCTGGGCAAGCAGATCCGCTGGCTGGAGATCACCGCCGGCGACCAGCTCAACGTGCTCACGGACGGGCGGGCGGACCTGGTCTTCGCCCACATGTCGGTCACCCCGGAACGGAAGAAGGTGATCGACTTCGCCGGGCCGTACCACGTCGACTTCCAGGACATCGCGGTGCGGCCGGCCGACAAGGACGTCATCCGCGACGTCCGCGACCTGGCGGGCCGCAAGATCTGCTGGGTGCGGGGCACGAACATCGCCCAGCGGATCATCGACGAGCGCCGGGTGAAGGCGATCGCCGTCCCCGCGCCCGACTACAACGTCTGCCTGCAGATGATCAAGGACGGCAGGATCGACGCCATCTCCACCAACAGCCAGATCCTGGCGGGGCTGCTCACCAAGCCGGGCGTCGACCTGCACCTGGTCGGCGCGACGTTCAACGAGCAACGCACGTCGATCGGCATTCGCAAGGGCGATGTGGACGGCTGCGAGGAGCTCAACCGGGCCATCACCGAGATGTACCAGGACGGCACGGCGAACATGCTGCTGGACAAATGGTTCGGCAAGTCGGGCATCGACCTGTCGGTGGTCTCGGTCCCGCAGTTCGAGGGGTGCTCCTAGACGGGCGGTCGGGCTATCTCCGCGCTGAACCTGTCGACGAGTGACTGTTTGGCGCGGCCGGCGACCTCCACGTCGTACGAGACCAGCTTGACCGTCGTCGGGTCGGCCGCCTTGGAGTGCGCCGGCACCGTGGTGTTGGTGGGCAGGGCGTAGGAGTTCACCAGTGGCCCCAGCCGCTGAGACTCTCCGCTCAGCGCCCAGTCGACGTACTTGCGCGCGCTGTCGGGATTGTGGGCCCCGGCCAGTACGGCCAGGCCACCGAGCTCGTAACCCGTGCCCTCCTGCGGGAAGGTCACCTGGAGGTTCGGATAGCCCTGCTCCTGGGCGGCGACACAGTCGTGGGAGAAGACGACGCCGACCGCCGCCTCCTCCTTGGCGGCCTGCAAGGCGGCCGCGCTGCCGGAGGAGTTGTACCTCAGTACGTTCGGGTGAAGGCTGCGCATGTAGCCCAGGGCCTTGTCCTGGTCGCGGCCGTTGAGCTCCATCTGTGTCCACAGGGCGGTGTAGGCGGTTCCGGAGGTGGCCGGGTGGGCGATGGAGACGCTGCCGCGCAGTCGCTCGTCCAGCAGTTCCCGCCAGGAGTGGATCGGCTGCAGGCCGCGCTTGGCCAGCTCCTTGGTGTTGTTGCAGAAGGCCAGCACACCTGCGTAGATCCCGCTCCACGCATACTCCGGATCGGCCCATCCGTGCCGGATTTCACTGGCCTTTTCGGATTTGTACGGCGCCAGCAGTCCCTGACTCTTGGCGGCCACGTAGGAGTCGGCCGGACCGCCATGCCAGACGTCGAACTCTTGCCGCTCCTTGGCCGCCTTGATCCGCTCCAGCGCCTCCCCACTCGACAGCCGGACGAACTCGGCCTCCACGCCGGTGGAGTCGGAGAACCTCTTGACCATCATCGCGCACCATCGCTCGCTCGCGCCGCACGCGACCGTGATCTTGTCCCGCCTCGGCGTCGAACAGCCCGTGGCCAGCAGGATCGCGATCAATGCGATGGCCAACGGCCTCATAGCCACTCCCGGGGGTTCGTCGACGTCGCGCCCACGTGCCGCTCCCATTCGACACTCCGCCACGAGAGTCACGCAACCGATCTCCGCGTGAGGCCGGCTTGCTCACACCCAAGGCCGCTTTCACGCGTGAGGCTCACGCGTGGGGTCGGCCAGCCCGCGCTCGGTCGGCCTGCTCACGGTCGGCCTGCTCACGGTCGGCCGCCCAAGCAAGAGCGAGCCAAGCGAGAGCAGACCGACCTGCAACGCTTACGTTTACGTCTACGTCAGGGTGGCGGCGTGTGGGTCCCAGCCGTCGGGGAGCGGCGGTGGGGTGGGTGACGTGGTGTGCAGGCGGCGGGCCTCGCCGTCCTCTCCGGCCTCGCCGATGGCGGTCATGATCTCCAGTACGTGCTGCGCGAGCGCGCCCGACGCCCGGTGCGGCGTCCCGGTGCGCAGAGACCTGGCCATGTCCAGGACGCCAATGCCGCGCCCGGCCGTGGTGCCCGTGACGGGCAGTTCCCGCCAATCGGTGTCATGCGGACCGCGGGCCAGCAGCTGCCCGTCGAAATTGTTGGGGTCGGGCAGCGACAGCGCCCCCTCGGTACCGATGATCTCGATCGTCTGCCGGCGGATGGCCGAGTCGAAGCTGAACGTCGTGGTCGCACTGGCGCTGCCCGCGAAGTCGATCAGCGCGTTGACATGCGTGGGAACCTCCACCGCGAACGCCGTGCCCGCCTTCGGCCCCGAGCCGATCACCCGGTGGTCGCGGGCCCGCCGGGTGCTGGCCGTGACGCGGGCCGCCGGGCCGAGCAGGGCGACGAGAGCGGTCAGGTAGTAGGGGCCCAGGTCGAACAGGGGACCGGCGCCACGCTGGTAAAGGAACTCGGGATTGGGGTGCCACGACTCGGGACCAAGACTCTGGAAGGCGGCCGCGGCGCTCACCGGGGTGCCGATGACACCGGAAGCGAGCGCCCTGGCCGCCGACTGGAGCCCCGCGCCGAGGAAGGTGTCGGGGGCGTTGCCGACGAGCAGGTTGAGGTTCGCCGCCTCCGCCGTGACCTTGGCCGCCTCGTCCATGTCCAGGGCCAGCGGCTTCTCGCTGTACACGTGCTTGCCCGCGCGCAGCGCCGCGAGCGCCACGGCGGCGTGCGCGGCCGGGATCGTCAGATTGACGACGATCTCCACCTCGGGTATCGCCAGTACGGTCTCGACGGTGCCGGCGACCGGCACCCCGTGCTCGCGCGCGGCGGTCTCGGCCCTGGCCGTGTCGAGGTCGGCGACGCCGAGCACGCGTACGTCAGGGAAGGAAGACAGGTGACGAAGATAGTTGTCGCTGATCACACCGGCGCCGACGATGGCGACGCCTACGGGTCCGGAGCTCATGAAGCGCTCAGCTCGGTCAGGTAGTCGTGGCTGCCCGCGAGCGCCTCGAAGATGTCGCCCGCGCAGCTGTCGAGCTCCACGATCCGCCAGGTGTCCGGGCTGGCCGCGAGGATCTCCGGCACCGGCATGACGCCCTGTCCCACGGCCACGTGCGGCTCCTCCTTGACGCCCGGCCCGTCCTTGACGTGCAGTGCCAGGATCCGGGAGGAAAGACCGCGCAGCAGGGCGGGCACGTCGGCGCCGCCCACTGCGGCCCAGTAGGTGTCGATCTCCAGGAACACCTCAGGAGCCAGCAGATCGGCGAGAGCCTCCAGGGCGTGGCGGCCGTCGATCCGCGGTTCGATCTCCCACCAGTGGTTGTGGTAGCCGATCCGCATGTCGTACGCGGCCGCCTGCTCGGCCAGGCCGTTCAGCAGGTCGGCGGTCCTGGACAGACCGTCGCGCGTGGTGAACTCCTCGTGCGCGATGCCACCCGGGATGATCACCAGGTCGGTGCCCACGGTGGCGATGGCGTCGAAGACCTCGGCCGGCTCCTTGCTGAGCAGCGCGTAGGCGTGCGTGCTCGAAACGGTCAGTCCGAGGTCGTCGGCCACCTGCCGGAAGCCCTTGGGATCGCCGGTCGGGTCGAAGGGCTCGACGGCCCCGTAACCGATTCCGGCTATCCGGCGCAGCACGTCGTTACGGTCGGCGGCCAATTGGTCTCTTACGGAGTAGAGCTGCACACTGAGCGGCTTGGTCATCCTCAGCTCCCCTGGTGCCTTTAGTCCACAATCTGTACATAATCCTCTGGGGTGGATCAGGCAACGTCAAGGGAGTACAGCCCGTCATCCCACCAGTCGGGACACCCTCGCCTGACGGGTGAGTCTCACCGGTCGGTGGCGAGTGCCGACGCGAGGATGTCCACGAGGAGGGCGGCCTGGCTGCCGTCCTGGTCGAGGTCGGGGTCGAAGATGGTGAGCTCCAGGCCGGCGGCTCCCGGGAGGCTGAGCAGGCCGCGGAGCAGCACGGCCAGGCCGTTCGCGTCGGGTCCGCCGGGCGTGGGGGAGTCGACCGCGGGCAGTAGCGCGGAGTCGAGCACGTCGGCGTCGACGTGGATCCAGAAGCCGTCGAGGTCGTCGCGGACCAGCACCTTCCTGGCGACGTCGAGGGTGCCGGGGCCGAGGTCGGCGGCGGGCACGTACGCGAGACCGGACTCCTTGACGTCCCGCAGATCCTCCTCGTCGCGGACGCCGAGCACGATCACGTCCTCGTCGGCCACGTACGGGCGCAGACCGCCGATGTCCGTCAGGTAGTCGTCGCCACGGCCGGTCACCAGGGCGAGGCTCTCTCCACCCGCCGAGCCCACGTACGGGGAATTGCCCAGGTTGCGGAAGTCGGCATGGGCGTCCAGGTACGCCAGGCCGTAGCGTCCCCTCTCGCGCAGCGCGAGGGCCGGGCCCAGCAGGATCGAGCAGTCGCCGCCGAGGACGATCGGGAAGGCCCCCGACTCGCGTACGGCGGCGACGCGGTCGGCCAGCTTCCTGGCGTACGCGGCGATGGCCGGGCCGTTGCGCACCCCGTCGCCCGGCTGCCAGGTGGCCACGTAGCGCGGCGGAACCACCGCGCCCGCGTCGTCCGCGCCGATCCGCTCCCGCAGCCCGGCGTCACGCAGCGCCCACGGGGCCTTGTAGCAGCCGGGGACCACGTCCGGGGCGGGTGGGCGCAGGCCGAGGTTCGAGGGAGCGTCGAGAATGGCGAATCTTGTGTCAGGGGTTATAGTGCTCATAGTCGTGACGCTAGCAGGAGGAAACGGGATGCGCCAATACGTCGACACGGGGTTGATGGCGTTGGATCTGGCCAACACGTGGGACGAGTATCTGGACGAGCCCGAGCGGCTGCCGGACCCGGCGGCACTGCGACAGTTCTGCGCGGAGTTCGGCGAATCGCCTGGTGAGGAGCTCGAATCGCCTGGTGCGGAGGCCGAGCTGCCTGGTACGGAGTCTGAGCTGCCTGGCGCGGAGTCTGAGCTGCCTGGTGCGGAGTCTGAGCTGGCCGCTGTGCGGGAGATGCGCGGGCGGTTGCGGGCGGTGCTGGCCTGCGAGCCGCCGGAGCGGACGCGGGCGCTGGCCCGGTTCGCGGCCGAGCTGCCGACACGCGTGGCCGTGGAGGACGTGGACGGGGTGCCGGTGCTGCGGCTCGCGGCGCCCGACGGCGCGGGGACGGCGGACCGGCTGGCGGTGCGCGCGGTGCGCGAACTGCTCGACGTGGCTGCCGCAGGGGATTGGGCACGGCTGCGGCTGTGCGCGGCCTCGCCGTGCCAGGACGCCTTCATCGACCGGAGCCGGCCGGGGCGGCGGCAGTTCTGCTCGACCCGGTGCGCCAACCGCGCCCACGCCGCCGCCTCCCGCGCCCGCCACCACACCTGACCGGCCTTCCCCGGCGGCGTGTTGGGAGGGCACAGTCAGGAACGCATGCCGCCGTCCTGCCCTCCCCAGCCGGGGCGGACCTCGCCGAGGTTGCGTGGGGCGTCGATCAGGTGGTCCTGGGTGTCGGCGTAGTGGCCCCGGTGTGCGGTGTTCCGGAGCACCTCGATCTCGCTGATCCAGCCGACCCGCCGCCCGGCCCTGGCGCGGACCACGTCGCCCTCCGACAGGCGGCTCCACTGGTCCTCGGCCACGCCGTACGCCTTGAGCTCGCGGCCCCGGCCCTCGTCGACGGCGC
Organism: Nonomuraea sp. CA-143628; assembly: GCF_050942315.1. Lineage (NCBI taxonomy): Bacteria > Bacillati > Actinomycetota > Actinomycetes > Streptosporangiales > Streptosporangiaceae > Nonomuraea > Nonomuraea sp. CA-143628. The sequence continues at coordinate 11,237,097 of NZ_CP192072.1, read as the reverse complement.
ACCAGTAGACGTACTTCGGCCGGTTCTCGTTGCCTCCCGAACGGCGTCTGCGCAGGCGGACGATCTGGCCTTCGAGCCAGGTCTGGCCGGTGAGGTCCAGGAGGGCGCGGCCGGCGGGCACGGCGGCGATCGCGAGGCCGACGGCGAAGCCGCCAGGCTGGGCCAGGGCCTGCGGCCACAGCTCGAACGCGGACAGGGCGATCAGCACGATCCACGTCCAGAAGCCCGCGAAGAACCCCGCCGCCAGACCGCGGCCGATGGCGTGCAGCGGCGGCCTGCCCCAGATGAGCCGCGACGGGTAGCGTACGTCCACCGCGTGCCACATGCCGCCGTAGTCGGACCAGGCGCGGCGGTCGTCGGCGGGCACGCTCACCGGCAGGCTGCGCACCGCGCGCGGCGCGAGCCCGAGGGCGGCCGCGTACGCCAGGGGGCGGCCCCAGATGGTCACACTCGCCGCGGGCTTGTCGGCGAAGCGGGAGTTCGACAGGCTCTCGCGTACGGCCAGCCAGTGCCCTGCCGCCTGAACGCCCAGGTCGGTGCCGCGTTCGCCGTTCAGCCGACCGGCCAGGTAGACCAGCGCGGCGTAGGCGAGGACGCCCGCGCCGATGCCGCCGTCGCGGTCGGAGCCGGTGTCGGCCACGGTGACCGCGACGGCCACCAGCGCGGCGGGCACCAGCGCCGCCGCGAACAGCAGCGTCGCGTGCGCCCGGCTCCAGCGCGCCTGCGACAGTCCCCGCCGCCGGGCGTCGGCGATGACCTTCTTGCGGAAGCTCTTCCACCAGCGGCCCAGGTTGCGCGAGCCCTCGGCCAGCGCGCCGGTCGCCACGACGCCATCGCGCGCGAGTGAGCGTACGTGCTCGTAGACGAGTTGCTCGTACGGGTTCAGCTCCTCGGCCTTGCGCAGCCGTACCAGGGAAAGCTCTGGTCCGACCTCCTCGATCTGGACGGCGCCCCGCGCGGCGAGGTCGAGCAGGGTGGCAGAGGCGGCCTCGTCGCACAGGCGCCAGCCACCGGTGATGAGATCGACCACGGCGGGTGATTCGTCCGCGAGCGCCCCGCTGGGCGGGCCGGGGGTGATGTCCGGGGTGCGGGTCGCCATCGCCAGGGCCAGCAGGAGCAGCGCCCACAAGGCGGTGGCGACGGCCGCCGCGGCGAGCCAGACGGTCATCAGAATCGCACCTGTACGGGCCCGCGCTCCTCGCCGGGCGCCTGGAAGTATTCGCGGGCGGTGAACCCGCCCATGCCCGCGACGATGTTGGCCGGGACGGTCTGGATCGCGTTGCTGTAGGTGAGGACGGCGTCGTTGTAGTACTGGCGGGAGTAGGCGATGCGGTTCTCGGTGGTGGCCAGCTCCTCCTGGAGTTCGGCGAAGTTCTGGCTGGCCTTGAGGTCGGGGTAGGACTCGGCGACCGCGAAGAGGGTCTTCAGCGCGCTGGTCAGCGCGTTCTCGGCGTCGGCCTGCTCGGCGAGGCTGTGCGCGCCGAGGGCCTGCGCGCGGGCGGCCGTGACGGCGGTGAGCGTCTGCCGCTCGTGGCTCGCGTAGCCGCGTACGACCTCCACCAGGTTGGGGACCAGATCGTGGCGGCGTTTGAGCTGCACGTCGACCTGAGCCCAGGCGTTCTCGACGGCGTTGCGCTTGCGGACCAGCCCGTTGTAGATCACGACGATGAGGACGGCGATCAGCAGAAGGAGTAAGGCGAAGGCGCCAACAGCAATGATCACAACGGCCTCCCTGACGTGTCACTGCGCATGCTCCATGTGAACAGGTCAGCCTTGCAAGCCGCTGTACACCAGGCGCGCGTGCCCCGGTCAGGCAAAGAGTGCGTACCTCCTGTCACGCGAAGAGCGCGCGTCCCCAGTAGTCGCCCGCGTCCCGCATCCCCGGCGGGCAGGCCCACAGCCCGCTGGAGATGTGCTTGATGTACTCGTTGAGTGCGTCGCTCTTGGCCAGCCGCAGCTGCACCGGCACGAACTGCTTGCGCGGATCCCGCTGGTAGGCGATGAAGAACAGCCCGGCGTCGAGGCGGCCGAGCCCGTCGGAGCCGTCCACGAAGTTGTAGCCCCTGCGCAGCAGGTGGGCATCGCCGTTGGTGCTGGGATGGGCCAGCCGGACGTGGGCGTCGTCCTTGATGAGCGCCGCGCCGTCGGCGCCCTTGGCCGCGAAGTCCAGCGGGTCGAACTCCGCCTTCTTGCCCAGCGGGGCGCCGGCGCCCTTGTCGCGGCCGAAGATGGCCTCCTGCTCGCCAAGCGAGGTACGGTCCCAGGTCTCGACCATCATGCGGATCTTCCGGGTGACCATGTAGCTGCCGCCGGTCATCCAGGTGGGGCCGTCCTGGGCGTCCACCCACAGCTGCCGGCGCAGCAGCTCGGCGTCCTCCAGTTTGAGGTTGTTCGTGCCGTCCTTGAAGCCCATCAGGTTGCGCGGCGTCGCCTGGGCGCGGGAGGTGGAGGAGGTACGGCCGAAGCCGAGCTGGGACCAGCGGACCGACACCTTGCCGAAGCCGATCCTGGCCAGGTTGCGGATGGCGTGCACGGCGACCTGGGGGTCGTGCGCGCACGCCTGCACGCAGATGTCGCCACCGGATATTTCCGGAATGAGCGCCTCACCAGGAAATTTCGGGAGATCGGCGAGGGCGGCGGGGCGCTTGCCCGCCAGGCCGAACCGCTTGTCGAAGAGCGACGGCCCGAAGCCGATCGTCAGCGTCAACCCGGAGGCGGGCAGGCCGAGCGCCTCGCCCGTGTCGTCGGGCGCCGCCTCGGGGACCCCGCCGAGCGTGCCGAACGTGCCCGCCTCCTTGCCCTGCACCATTCTGGCGGCCGCGGCGGTCCACTCCTGCAGCAGCTCGACCAGGTCGGCCGCCTTGTCGGTGGTGACGTCGAAAGAGACGAAGTGCAGCCGGTCCTGGGCGGGCGTGACGATGCCCGCCTGGTGCTCGCCGTAGAAGGAGACGGGGTCGGAGATCGAGGCCGCGTGCGCGACCGGCGGCTCTTCGAGCAGCGAGCGCGTGGCCACGGCACCGACGCCGACGGCCGCCGCTCCCGCCGCGCCCATGCCGAACAGCTTCCTGCGGCTCATGCGCTCGCTCATGGTCCTGCCTCTCCTACTTCGTCACGATCGGGGCGATCTTGCTGATCGGCTCGGCCAGCGCGTTGATCGCGTCCGACAGCGCCTTCAGCTCGGCCTTGGACAGCTCGTTGTGCAGCTGCCAGCCATCGCCCTTCTGGTGCTTGCCCAAGGCGGCCTCGGCCGCCGCGAACTTCTCGTCCAGCGTCTTGACCAGGTCGGGCGCGCGCTCGTCCAGTACGGGGCGGAGCGCCTGCACGGCGGCCTTGGAGCCCTGCACGTTGGCGTCGAAGTCCCACAGGTCGGTGTGCGACCAGGTGTCCTCCTCGCCGGTGATCTTGCCGGTGGCGACCTCGTCGAGCAGCTCCTTGGCGCCGTTGGCCAGGTTGAGCGGGGTCAGCTCGGCGGAGTTGGACTTGGCCACGATGGTCTTGACGTCGGCGATCAGCTTGTCGGCCACCGGGCCGTCCTTGCTGATGTCCTTGGTGATCCAGAGATCCTTCTCGATCTTGTGGAAGCCGGTCCACTTCTCGCCGGCCGCCAGGTCGGCCTCGCGAGCGTCGATCGCCGGGTCCAGGTCGCCGAAGATCTCCGCGACCGGCTCGATCCGCTCCCAGTACGTACGCGCGACCGGGAACAGCTCCTTGCCCTTGGCGATGTCGCCCGCCTTGACCGCGTCGACGAACTCCTGCGTCTTGACCAGCAGCGTGTCGCTCTGCGTCTTGATGTAGCGCTTGTAGCTGGCGGTGGCCTCGGCCAGCTTGGCGTTGTCGGTGAGCGGCTTGTGCTCACCGGTCACCTTGAGCGCGTTGCGCAGGCCCTTGCCCACCATGCCGGGCTTGCAGGCCGTCTCGTACGACCCGGCGGGCAGCTCGGCGATGACGTCGCGGGTCAGGCCCGGCACGATGTTCTCCACCTCGGCCATGACGCGGTCGCCCGGCGCGTACACGTAGAACTCGGTGACCTTGGTGCCGCCGTTGGTGATCGTGAACGTGCTGGTGCCCGCGGGCACCTCGGCGGTGGCGACCTTGCACTCGGTGTCGGAGGCGGCGACGCTGATCTTCCCCGGCTTGGCGGGCGCGGCGGAGCCGGGCGTGGCCGGCGTCCCGGAGCCGCAGGCGGCCAGGGTGAACGCCCCGAACATCAGGACGAGGCCGCGGGCGGTGGAGTTAAGCATGACGCTCCTGTTCGGGCGCGGCGGTGGACTTCGCCGGGGCTGAGGTCGACTGGGGGCGGCGCAGGAAGAGGATGAGGGTCGGGACGAGATAGAGGACCCAGGCCAGGGCCTCCAGCACGCTCGGTTGGGGCGTGATGTTGAGCATCCCGGAGAGCAGGGCGCCGTACCAGGAGTCGGCGGGCAAAATCGCACTGATGTCGAAGGCGTAGGTGGTCAGGCCCGGCAGGATGTTGGCCTCCTGCAGGTCGTGCACGCCGTACTTGAAGATGCCGGCGGCCACCAGGATCAGCAGCAGGCCCGTCCAGGTGAAGAACTTGGTGAGGTTGATCTTCAGGGCGCTGCGGTAGATGCCCCAGCCGATCGCCACCGAGGTGAGCAGGCCCAGGCTGATGCCGATGAGCGGATCCGCGGGGTTGCTGACGCCCCCGGCGGAGGCGGTAAAGCTCTGGACGGAGGCGAAGAACAGCAGCGCCGTCTCCAGCCCTTCACGGGCCACGGCCAGGAAGGCCATCACGACCACGGCGAGCGAGCCCATCTCGAGCGCCTCCGTGAGCTTGCCGCGCAGCTCCTTGGACAGCGCGCGGGCCATGCGGCGCATCCAGAAGATCATCCAGGTGACGAACACCACGGCCAGCAGCGAGGTGATCGCGTCGAAGAGCTCCTGCCCCGTGTGGCCGAGGTTGGCCGCCGTGAAGGTCAGCAGCGCGCCGAAGCCGACGGCCAGCGCGAGGGCGGCCACGACGCCGGTCCAGACTTGAGGAAGCTTGTCCTTGCGATCACTTTTGACCAGGAAGGCGACCAGGACCGAGACGACGAGGGTCGCCTCCAGTCCTTCACGCAGTCCTATGAGGTAGCTGGCGAACACCGGACACTCCCGCACGCTGTAGGAAAGGCTTACCTAAATTAGGGCAGGTGGAGCCTACATAATGCAAGCGCGGTGTCGCACAAAAGAGCGGCTCCCCCGTGCCAGGCAGGGGGAGCCGCGGTTGAAAATCAGGCAAAAGCCCAGGTGAAGACGTGCATCGCGCCTTCCTGGGCCGGCGAGAAGGTGATGCTCTTCACCCTCTTGGCCGGGTCGAGCGCGATCGGCTGCGCGGCGAAGACGTACGAGCCGAGCGGCCGCAGCATCCACGAACCGTTGTAGAGCTGATACGGAGTCGAGGCCACGACCTGATTGCCGTATCGGGGCTGGCCGCCGCCGAAGTCCAGCATCCAGTCACTGAGCCCGAGCTTGCCGGTGCCGGTGGAGCCGTCGGTGTAGGTGATCGTCGCGGTCACCTCCGACCAGCCGTTGGTGGTCGAGCCCAGGAAGGCGATCTTCGTGGCCCCGGCGGGCGCGGCCACCTCGATCGGCTGGGTCCCCACCTTGACGTTGTCCCATTCGCCGGGCTTGCGGTTCGGCCAGGTGAACTGGAAGCCGTTCCAGGCGACCGTGCCGCCCGGCTTGAGCCCGGCCGCGGCCAGGGCCTGTCCCGAGTAGCTGAAGGCCGCCGCGTCGAGGTTGGCCAGGCCCGACTCGGCGTCGTCCCCGATGCCCGCGAGGTTGTGCGACCACTCGGGCGTGCCACGGGTGGCCACGTTCAGCCGCACGCTGGCCGTGAGGTCGCCGGCGGTTGTGGCACCGCTGGAGTAGGCCGGCACGGTAACGGAGATCGGCACGGTGATGAAGCCGAGCGCGGCGCCCGAGGCCACCGAGACCTGGACCGCCTGGGTGGCCTTGCCCAGCGCCGGGACCGTCAGTGTGCCGCTCGCCGGGGTCACGGTGATTCCGGCCGGTGGGTTGGCCTGCCACTTGACGGTGCCCGCGGCGCCTGCGGACTGCACCGCGAGCGTGCTCGCGAAGGTCCCGCCCGGCTCGACGGGTCCGCTGCCGGGGTTCAACCCGGTGAGGTACGTCTTGGCGCCCTCGTTGAAGCTCGGCGGCGCGTTCGTCGTGCCGGTGCCGAACGTGGTGTTCGGCGAGGCGCCGAGCGTGAAGTCGAGCCGGCCGCCCTGGAGGGCGAACGACTCGGGCAGCCACGCCTTGCCGGACGCCGTCCCGTTGACCTTGAGCGACTGGATGTAGCGGTTGGTGGAGCCGGGGGAGTAGATGTCGATGTTGCCCTGGGGCCGCTTGATGCTGATCTTGTCGAACAGCGGGGTGTTGACCAGCAGCTCGGCCCGGCCGGGGATCGCCGGGAACAGGCCCATCGCCGACCAGACGTACCAGGACGCCATCGCGCCGAGGTCGTCGTTGCCGACCAGCCCGTCAGGCCCCGGCTTGAACAGCTCCTGCTGCACCCGCCGCACCAGGTCCTGGGTCTTGTACGGCTGCCCGGCCCACGCGTACAGCCACGGCGACGGCAGCGCGGGCTCGTTGCCGAGGTAGGCGTAGGGCTCGTTCGGCCCGGCGTTGAGCGCCTTGAAGTAGGTGTCCAGCCGGGGGATGGCCTTGGCGTTGCCGCCCATCGCGTCGAACAGCCCGCGCGGGTTGTGCTGGACCATCCAGTGGTACTGGGCGCCGTTGCCCTCGATGTAGTTGTCGGGGCTCGCGGGGTCGAAGGGCGAGGTGAACGACCCGTCCGCCATCTTGGGCTGGATCCAGGAGTTGGCCGGGTTGTAGGTGTTCTGCCAGGACTGCGAGCGCTTCATGAAGGTGGCGGACACATCGCGGTAGCCGAGCCGCGAGGCCAGCTGGGCGATGCCGAAGTCGGCGATGCCGTACTCCAGCGTCATGGACGGGTCCGAGACGACGTAGCCCTTGTTCATGAAGGCGGCGTTGCCCGGCCGCTCGTCGTACTTGATCTGCGGGTGGCCGATGTCCATCCCGCCGACCCGCTGAGCGGCCGTGACCATCGACTTCATCGCGTCTGCGGCCGGGAAGTTCCGGGCGCCGAAGGCGTACAGGCTGGAGACGATCGAGTGGTACGGGTCGCCGACCATGACGCCGGTGATCTCGTTCTGCAGCGACCAGCGGTCCCAGACGTCGCCGAGCAGGTGCGCGTTCTCGTACATGGTCTGGGCGATGTCGCTGCCCACGGCCGGGTCGAGCAGGGCCAGGAGCTGCACCTCGCTGCGGTAGACGTCCCAGCCGGAGAACGTCGCGTAGTGGTGGCGACCGGCGGCGACCGTGTGGAGCTTGCCGTCGGAGCCGGTGTAGGTGCCGTCGGCGTCCTCGGCGACGTGCGGCTGCAGCAGCGCGTGGTAGAGGTTGCTGTAGAAGGTGCGCCGCTGGTCGGTGGTGCCGCCGGAGACCAGCACCTGGCTGAGCCGGTCGTTCCAGATGGAAGCCCCGTTCAGGGCGACCGAGTCGTAGCCGGTGGTGCCGACCTCCGTGTCGAGGTTCTTCTTCGCGCCGTCCACGCTCACGTACGACAGGCCGACCCGCATCTGCACCGGCTTGGTGCCGTCGAACTCCAGGTAGGCGCCCGAGCCGGGTCCGTTCACGACGACGTCGCCCGCCGTCACGGCCTCGGCCTCGGCGACCTTGGCGGCCGAGGCGTTCTTGACGGTCAGGGCGCTCGGCTGGACGAGGTCGTCCTTCCAAGTGCCGTACGACGTGATCGGCTGGTCGAAGGTGGCGTGGAAGTAGACCTTGTAGCGCATCGGCGTGCCGCAGAAGCCGCCGGTCTGCACCCAGCCCTGGACGGTGTTGCCACTGATCTTGGTCTCGCCGTCGTCCACGCCGTTGATCGAGCCGCTGGTGTTGAGCAGCAGCGTGCCCGGCTTGCCGGCGGGGAAGGTGAACCGCCCGACGCCGGCCCGCTGGGTCGCGGCCAGTTCCGCCTTCACCCCGGTGTCGAGGGTGGTGGTGTAGGAGCCCGGCGTGGACTTCTCGTTGTCATGCTTGTACGTCTGGACGTAGTCCATGCCATGCGTGGCAGGCGACTTATCGATCTTTCCGGAGATCGGCATGACAGGGAAGTCCTGCGCCCCGGTGCAGCCAGGGCCGTTGATGTGGGTCATGGAGAAGCCGCGTAAGCGGTTGTCCTCCCACTTGTAGCCACCTCCGGCGTTCGCCACCGTGTCGGGGCTCCACTGCATCATCCCGAACGGCAGGACGGCGCCGGGGAAGTTCATCCCGGCGCCACCGCCGTGACCGAAGTCGGGACCCGCCTCCTGAGTGCCGAGGAAAGTGTTGACCAACGCGACCGGATACGGTTCTGGGGCGGTCCCCGGAGCGGCGGTGACCGCGCCTGCCGGGATCGCCGTCGCGGCCACAAGGGCGGCGACCATCGGTAAAGACCACAGAGACAAGGTCGTCCTCCAGGGTTGAGATCATTTCATGGCAGCGTGAATCGCCCGCGCGCGTCAACGCGCAGAAGTTCCGGCCACAAGTTGCCACCGGCCCGACGGCCGCCGGCGGAGTTGCTAGGGGTTGGCTGATAACGGCGCCCTTGACAAATTCGGCGTTACTCCTGGTCGATTCACGACTTCTGATCGATTCACGGCAGCAGGGAAATGGCCTATGTCCACTGTTCTGGTCGAGCAATCCGCAGACATCCGATCGCCGTCCGTCCGCCTGGCGCGGCTGGCGGATCCCGGCTCTCTCAGGCCGCTCCACGCCGCCGACGACAGCGGTGTCCAGGCCGTGTCCGGCCTGGTCGGCGGCTCGCCCATCGTCGCCTACTGCACCGACGCCACGCGGATGGGCGGTGCCCTGGGCGCGCCGGGCGCCCGCCACATCGTGGCCGCCATCGAAACCGCCGTGCGGCTCGACTGCCCGGTGATCGGGTTGTGGCATTCGGGCGGGGCCCGGCTCGCGGACGGCGTTGAATCCATGGACGGCGTGGGCCGGATGTTCGCCGCCATGACGAAGGCGTCCGGTGTCGTTCCGCAGATCTCCGTTATTCTCGGGCCCGCCGCGGGCGCCGCGGCTTATGGCCCGGCGCTCACCGATATCGTCATCATGGCCGACGCGGGGCGCGTCTTCGTGACCGGTCCCGATATCGTGCGGAGCGTCACCGGCGAGAAAATCGACATGGCCGGACTCGGCGGTCCTGAAGCGCACGGCGGTAAATCCGGGGTCGCCCACATCGTCGTCGGAAACGAGGACGAGGCATATGAGCGGGCCCGCCGCCTCGCCGGATTCTTCGCCCGTCCCGGCGGCTTCGACCTCGACCTGCTGCAGGACGACTGGGAGGACCTGGGCGCCCTGCTGCCCGAATCGCCGCGCCGCGCCTACGACGTGCGGCCCCTGGTGCGCGGCGTCATGGACCGTGACGAGCGCGGGCCGGTGTTCGAGGAGCTGCAGCCCCGCTGGGCGCCGAACATGCTGGTCGGCCTCGGCCGTCTCGGCGGGCGTACCGTCGGCCTGCTCGCGAACAATCCCCTGCGCAAGGGCGGTTGCCTCGACTCGCTGTCGGCCGAGAAGAGCTCGCGCTTCGTCCGCATGTGCGACGCGCTGGGCGTCCCGCTCGTCGTGTTGGTGGACGTGCCCGGCTACCTGCCGGGAGTCGGGCAGGAATGGGGCGGGGTCGTCCGGCGCGGTGCCAAGCTCCTGCACGCCTTCGCCGAGTCGGTCGTGCCCAGGGTCACGCTGATCACCCGCAAGTCGTACGGCGGCGCGTACATCGCCATGAACTCCCGCTCCCTCGGCGCCACGACGGTCTTCGCCTGGCCCGACGCCGAGGTGGCGGTGATGGGCGCCGAGGCGGCGGTCGGCGTCCTGCACAGGAAGGCACTCGCCGTGGCCTCCGAGGCCGAGCGGCCCGAGCTGCTGGCCCGGCTGGTCGAGGAGCACCAGCGGATCTCCGGCGGGGTCGAACGGGCGATGTCGCTCGGCGTGGTCGACGAGGTCATCGCGCCCGCGACCACGCGCTTCCGGCTCGCCGAAGCCCTTGCCCGCGCACCGCACACGAGAGGACGGCATTCCAACATCCCCCTGTAAAAGCCCCTTTGAGGTCCCCGCAAGGCGCGCGAGGCGCCTTGCGGGGGCTTTCGCATCAGCTGAACGCCTGCGCCCGCATGGACTCCTCGCCCGTGAGGCTGGTCGGCAGCTCGGTGCGCCGGGTGACGTTGAGCTTGCGGTAGATCCGCGTCAGGTGCTGCTCCACCGTGCTCACCGTGATGAACAACTTGGCGGAGATCTCCCTGTTGGTGTAGCCCTCGGCCGCCAGGGCCGCCACCCGCCGCTCGGCGTCGCTGAGGATCCCCGTCACACCGGCGGAGTTCGCGGCGGCCCGGTCGCCCTTGCCGCCCCGGTTGAGCGCCAGGGTCAGCGGCTCGGCCTGGCATTCCGCCGCGAGCAGCCGGGCGCGCCTGCCGAACATGCCCGCCCGCCGGTACTCGCCGTTGGCGTGGTAGGCCGCCGTCAGGTCGAACAGCGCCCTGGCCAGCTCGTACCGGTCGCCGCCCGACTGGAGCAGGTCCGCCGACTTGCGCAGCAGCATCGGGCGGTGCCGCGTCTCGCTCACCGCCGCCAGCAGGCGCATCGCGATGCCCTGGACGCGCCTGGACTGCTGCCCGCACCGGGCGAGCTGCTCGTCGATCAGGCGGCGCGCCTCCTCGTGGTCGCCCAGGCGGATCAGCGCCTCGGCCGCGTCCGTACGCCAGGCGATGAACCCCGGCACGTCCAGCTCCCACCTGCGCATGAGCTCGCCGCACAGCTGGAAGTCGCGCAGCGCCTGGTGCGGCTGGCCCGCCATGAGGTTGAAGCGGCCCTTGCCGTGCAGATACTGCAGACCGAACCGGGTCTCCAGCATCGCCTCGGGCACCGGCTGGTTGAACTGCCGCACATGCTCGTCCAGCCGGCCCATCGCCGCGCCCGCCTGCAGCAGGCTGCCCAGCGGCCCGCCGACGGCCACACCCCAGCTGGTGGCCGGGATGATCTCCAGGGCCCGCTGCGCGTCGTAGGCCGCCGCCGCCAGATCGCCCCTGCGCAGGCCGATCTCCGCCCGGATGGCGGACAGCCGGGCCTGCCTGCTCGGGGCGCGCCGCGAGGCCGCCTCGTCGATGAACGCGTCGCACCAGGGCGCCGCCTTGCCCGGCCGGTCCGTGTACGTCAGGGCCAGCAGCGCGGTCTCCACCGTGTCCATCGTCATCTCGTCCAGCCGCGAGCCGCGCAGGATGCGCTCGGCCGTCGCCACGGTCTCCTCACGGGGACCCTGGGTCAGGACGTCGGCCAGCACGCCGGCCGACTCCATCCGGCGGCCGACGACGACGGACGAGGCGGCGCTGCTCGCCTGCTCACCGCTGATCTCCGGCAGATGCTGCAGGAACGAGGGATACAGGCTGCGGAACCAGGGCCGGGCCGCGGCCAGCTCGGCCACGGTCTCCTGGTCCAGCTCGGCCAGCTCGTTGAGGTGGGCCAGGACGTCCTTGGCGTCCTCCACGTGCCCGTGCCACAGCAGGGCCTTGGCCAGCACCACCGTGTCGCCGCCGCCCAGGTAGCCCTTGTGCAGGGCGTCGGTCAGCTCGGCCAGGTGCGTGGCGGGGGCGCTCGGGTTGATCCGCCACTCCGCGCGTACGAGCGTGGTGGTGATCCTGGCCCGCCGCCGCTCGTCCACGCAGGCCCGCCAGGCGAGCTTGAGGTACTCGATGGCCGACTCCACGCCGTCGTCGCGCAGCGCCTGCCGCGCCGCCTCCTCCAGGACCGAGATGGCCCAGGGGTCGCCGGCGTGGCTGGCCTGCAGCAGATGCTCGGCGACGACGGCCGCCGGGGCGCCGCTCTCGTACGTCAGCTCCGCGGCTCGGCGGTGCAGGTCGATGCGCTCGGCGGCGTCGAGGTCGGCGAGCACCGCCGCCCTGGCCGCCGGGTGGCGGAAGTGGCCGTGCTCCAGCACGCCCGCGCCGGTCAGCGCCTGGATCGCCTTGGCGACCGCCGCCTCGCCCTCGTCCAGCAGCCGGCCGGTCGCCGTCTCGCCGCCCGTCTGTCGGCCGCCCGGCAGGTCGCCGCTGCTCAGCAGCTTGATGACGGCGCTCTCGCCGCCGCCGAGCAGCGGGCCGATCGAGGCGGGTTCGCCCAGTACGGCCAGCGCCCTGGCGACGACCGTCATCCGGCGGTCGGCGCGGCGCAGGCAGGCCACCGTGCCCTCGCCGTACCTCGCGCCGGGGGCGCCGGTGGCCTGGAAGTCCTCCACGAGGGCGGTGACCAGCAGCCGGTTGCCGCCGCTCAGCGCGTAGCAGTCGGCCGCGAACCCGTCGGCGGCCTCGGCGCCCGCCCGGACGGTCACCCAGCGCGCCACCTCCTCGGCGGACAGGTGGGTGAGCCGGATGGGCCGGCAGTGCGGCTGCCGCAGCACCTCGGTGTGGAAGAGCGTCTGGACGTGCGCGCTGTGGTCCGGCGCGCTGAAGACCAGCATGACCTGGGCGAACTTGACCCGCCGCGCCAGATAGGCCAGGCAGAGCTGCGAGGCCCGGTCGGCCTGGTGGACGTCGTCCACGGCGATCACCAGCGGGCAGCGCTCGGACAGTTCGAGCAGGGCCGCGCAGAGCGCGTCGACGATCTGCACGTCCACGTGGTCGATGGCCTCGGCCTGCGGGTCGCTCGACAGCTGCGAGCTCATGCCCTCGTGCAGCAGGTCCATGCTCGCGGCCCGCTGCTCCTCCGTCAGGGGCGCGTTGTGCAGCAGCTGGGCCAGCACGCCGAGCGGCAGGCCGCTCTCCGCCAGGGAACCCGTGGCGGTGAGCGGTAACGCGCCGTGCTCGAAGGCCTGTTCCGCGAACGCGTACAGCAGCTCGCTCTTACCGGTCGCGATGGCGCCGGTCACCATGGCGATCCGGCCCTTGCCGGCCACCGTCTCGCGCAGCAGCTCCTCCAGGGAGGTCAGGCCCTCCCGTCGTTCGTCGATGGCCATGATCGGCCTCCCCTTTTTCGTTCGTCGGATGTCAGAGTCGGCTGGGTGTCAGAAGGGCAGCCTGCGGCCGGACGGGGTGCGCAGATCCAGACGGCCTCGGGTACGGGGGCCGCGCGGGCGCTGCCGGTGGATTCTCTTCAGCATCACGGGTCTCCTTCTCCTCGGTGGGTCGTGCGTCGGGGGTGAGCCGGGCGCGGGCGGCGCGGACGGCCGAGTAGGCGGCTGTGGCGATGTCGGCGTCGATGCCGGCGCCCCAGGTGACGGCGCCGCCCATCCGGCACTCGGCGTAGATCACCGTCTCGTCGCCCGAGCGGTCGCCGGCCCCGCTCGGCGGCTCGTGGTCGAGCGGGCGGCCGGTACGGTGCACGACGCGGACCTGGATGCCCCAGGGCGCCAGCACCGAGCCGAGCGCGCGGCAGGCGTCCGCCCGGTCGCCGCCGACGTCGAATCGCCCGTCGATGTACAGCGCCGCCGTCACCGGCTCCCGCCCCAGGGGCAGGGGCTCCGACGGGTCGCCGTGGAAGAGGTACTCGGCGCGGAAGATGGCCCCGATCCGGCTCGGCGACAGCTCGCCGCCCACCGCGTCGGCCTGCGCCTGGACCTTGGCCGACAGGTCGGCCTGCATCCCGCGCGGCAGGTTGAGCCCGTGCCAGGCGCTCATCACGTAGGCGACGCCGCCCTTGCCGGACTGGCTGTTGACCCGCACGACCGCCTCGTACGTACGGCCCACGTCCTTGGGGTCGACGGGCAGGTACGGCATGCGCCACGGCAGGTCGGCGACGTCGGCGCCGCTCTCGTCGGCCGTCCGCTCCAGGTCGTCGAAGCCCTTCTTGATGGCGTCCTGGTGCGAGCCGGAGAAGGCGGTGTAGACGAGGTCGCCGCCGTAGGGATGCCGGGGGTGCACCGGCAGCTCGTTGCAGAGCTCGACCGTGCGCCGGATCGCGTTGATGTCGGAGAAGTCGATGCCCGGGTCGATCCCGTGGGCGTACATGTTCATGCCCAGCGTCACCAGGCAGACGTTGCCGGCGCGCTCGCCGTTGCCGAACAGGCAGCCCTCGATCCGCTCGGCGCCGGCCAGCAGGGCCAGCTCGGCGGCGGCCACCCCGGTGCCGCGGTCGTTGTGCGGGTGGATGGACAGGCAGACGTGCTCGCGGCGCGACAGGTTGCGGTCGAGCCATTCGATCTGGTCGGCGAACACGTTGGGCAGCGACCGCTCGACCGTCGTCGGGAAGTTGAGGATGATGCCGCGCCCCTGCTCCGGCTGCCAGACGTCCATGACGGCCTCGCACACCTCAAGAGAGAAGTCGAGCTCGGTCTCGTTGAAGAGCTCGGGGGAGTACTGGTAGCCAAGGTCGCAGTCGCGCAGCGTCCGCTCGGCGTACTTCATCATCAGGCGCGTGCCCTGGACGGCCAGGTCCTTGCACTCGGCGCGGCTCATGTCGAAGACCACCCGCCTGAAGAGCGGCGACGTGGCGTTGTACACGTGGATCATGGCGCGGGGCGCCCCTTCGAGGCACTCCACGGTCCGCTCGATCAGCTCGTCGCGGGCCTGCGTGAGCACGGTGATCCGCACGTCGTCGGGGATCCGGTCCCGCTCGATCAACAGGCGGACGAAGTCGTAGTCGTTCTGGCTGGCGACGGGAAAGCCGACCTCGATCTCCTTGTAGCCGATTTCCACCAGGAGGTCGAACATCTTGAGCTTCCGCTCAGGCGTCATCGGGTTGGCCAGCGACTGGTTGCCGTCACGTAGATCGGTCGATAACCAGCGGGGCGCCGCCACTATCCGATTGCTCGGCCAAGTGCGGTCGGTCAGGTCTACGGGCGTGAATCCGGCGTAACGCTCAAAGCCTTTCATCGTCAGACGTCCTTTCCTGAATGACTTCCTGCTGGAGCGGTCAAATGGAGGTTTTGGATGTCGAAGGCGGGCTCCACACCCAGCTCGGCTTCCAGCAGCGCGCGCAGCCCTTCATAGGCGCGCCAGGCGTCGGCGCGCCGGCCCGCGCGGCCGAGTGCGGTGATGAGCTGGGTATGGAAGTTCTCGTTCAAGGGATAGGCGGCCACGAGCACGCGGAGTTCGTCGATGAGTTCGCCGTGCAGGCCCAGCCGGATCCTGGTCTCCAGGTGCATCTCCACCGCCCGCAACCGCTGCTCGTCGAGCGCGGTGGCGCGCGGGCCGAGCACCGCGCCCCTCGGCACGTCGGCCAGCGGGGGGCCGGACCACATGGACAGCGCTTTCCGAAGGGCCAGGTCGGCGGCCTCGTGGTCGCCCGCGCGGTGGTGCCCGGCGGCCCGCTCGACCAGCCGGGGGAAGACGAGCGCGTCCACCCGTCCCGGGTCGGCGCGCAGCAGGTAGCCGGGCGCTCGGGTGACGACCAGCTGGGCCACGGCCGGGCCCATTCTCAGCAGAATTCGGCGGAGGTGATAAATGTGCGTCTGAAGGGTCTTGACGGCGTCTTTCGGCTCGTTCTCGCTCCACAATTCATGGATAAGGAGATCGACGTCGACGACCTTTTCCGCGTTGAGCGCGAGTAACGCGAGAACCTGCCGGACCTTCGGCCCGACCGGGATATGGGACTGGCCGCGATCGTCGACCAACTCCATCGGTCCCAGTAACTTGAAATCCGGCATCAGATTCCCTAACGTGAGGATTCTCAGTCCGGTGAGGCGGGAATTGGATTCCGCGCCTCCGCCGACGACCTCAAGCTATAGGGGTGGCGGTGACCGGACAAGGCGGATCCCCAGGAGTTCGGGGTGGCGCGCCGAGAGTTGTACGGGGGGTATCTAAAGTACCAATGCCGACTACAACTTTCGGATACCGCCCTTACCGGATCCCTTACCAAGGGCCACAATCCGGTCATGGTCAGCTTATCGATGTCGAATCAAGCGCCAGGTGTCACCGCCCTGCGATCCAGTGCGCGGGTGCTCCGGCTGTGCTTCGTCGAGGCCCGTCCTGCCGTACTCGCCGTGTCCACCCTTCGATTCATGACCGGAGCCGTGCTCGCCCTCCCGGTCTCGCCGGTGCCGGAACCGGCGAAAGTGCTGCAGGGGGCCGCGGCCTGGGTTCTGTCGATCTTCGCCATCTACCTGCTCAACGGCGTCACCGACGTCACGGAGGACCGGGTCAACGGATCCGGCCGGCCGATCGCCCGCGGTGACCTCGCTCCGCGAACCGCGGCCGTGGTCGCCGCCGTCGCGGCCGTTCTCTCGATCGCCGCGACCGCCGGGATGCCCCCGGCACTGACCTGGATCGTCGGGCTCAACCTGGTGCTCGGCTACCTCTACTCGGCGCCGCCGTTCCACCTCAAGAGCGGCTCGACCGGCACGGTCGTGGTGCTGTGCACGTCGGGGCTGCTGTCGTACTGGGGCGGGCTGACCGCCGTCACCGGCGGCGAGAGCCTGTCCACGCCGAAGGGCCTGATCGTGTTCGCGGTCGCCGCGACCTGCTGGATGGCCTTCGTGGGCGTACCCGCCAAGGATCTGTCCGACATCGAGGGAGACGCCGCGGCGGGCCGGCGGACCATCGCGGTGACCTGCGGAGAGCGGAAGTCACGTCATTGCATGTACGTCGCCGCGCTCACGCTGGCCGCCGCGCTCGGCGTGGCCGTCGTGTTCTTCCGCGTGCCGCTCGCCGGTGTCTGCCTCGCCATGGCGGCGGGCACGATCGCGGTGATCGCCGCGGGCCAGTCAGCCGCCAAGGGCGGAAATGATCAACAACGCCGGCCTTACAGGGCGTTCATGGCGACGCAGCATCTAGTTCACATTACCGCGCTGATCTCTAATATCTGACCTTATATGTTGCTTTGGTGAGGCACCTGCGAGATAGTTGGGGGCACGCGCGTCCCATGGCCAAGGGGGCTCCTTGGATGCGGCATACGATGCTGAGAACGACCCTGCGAGATTCGTTGATGCTTGTCGAGAAGAAATCCTCAGGGAATTCGAGTCGCAGCTCCAGGCCACCGGCAACGCGCTCTCCACAGATCCGCGCGCCACACACCAAGCCGTAATG
Organism: Nonomuraea sp. CA-143628; assembly: GCF_050942315.1. NCBI lineage: Bacteria > Bacillati > Actinomycetota > Actinomycetes > Streptosporangiales > Streptosporangiaceae > Nonomuraea > Nonomuraea sp. CA-143628. The sequence goes on along the minus strand of NZ_CP192072.1, from coordinate 11,220,073 downwards.
ACCGCCGAGTTCGTCCTCGACGATGTGGCGGCCACGCTCCGTGCCGGAAAAGTGCAGGTCAACGAGCTCTATAAGTTCCACGCATGGGAAGTCGGCACTACTCGCGCCTCGACCGGAGTTCATCCAAAAGCCTCACTTGAGGCGGGCTCACTTTTTTTCCGGGTAGCTCTGAGTCACCTCGCGCGGCGAATAGCCGCCGAGGCCGACTCGCCGGCCGAAGCATTCACGCTCGTGGCCACCGGAATGGAGGAGAGCCTCTCCCGGCGAATCCGCGAGTCCGCCGAGAGCTATCACCGCTTCCTGCTCAACCAGGTGCAGGAGGCCCAGGGGGAGGAGCGCCGCCGCATCGCCCGTGAGCTGCACGATCGCATCGGCCATGGGATCAGCGTCGCGCACCAGCAGCTCGCGCTGTCGGAGGTGCACCGGGCCAGCGACCCGGCCAGGGCGGAGGTCAAGGTCGGGGTCGCCCAGCAGGCCATCCAGGAGACGATGGAGAACCTGCGGCAGATAACCTCCGAGCTGCATCCCCAGGTCCCCGTGAGGAGTCTGGAGAAGGCGCTGCTCGGTTTCCTGGAGGCGGTCGAGGACGATGTCGTGTCCGTCGGCCTCGATGTGAACGGTGACGAGTCATGGGCGGAGCCGAGGGTCCTCGACGAGGCGTTCCTCATCATCCGGGAGGCCGCCCGCAACGCGCTCAGCCACGCCGGGCCCTCGGTGATCCTCATGCGGGTGGACATCGCGCCGCACGAGCTCAGCGCGACCGTCCAGGACAACGGGCAGGGCTTCGACCCGTCGTGCGCCCGCGAGCGCGGCGGCGTGGGCCTGACGTCCATGCGGGAGCGCGCCGAGTTACTCGGTGGCAATGTGGCCATCTCCAGTGCCCCGGGCAACGGCTGTCTCGTCGAGCTCTTCATCCCTCTCAAGAGACAGCCCCATGAACCGGACCGACCGTAACACCAAGATCAGCGTCGCCATCGTGGACGACCATGCGCTCTTCCGGGAGGGCCTGCGCGAGATCCTCGAGGCTTCCGGCGACATGAGCATCGTCGGCGAGGCCGGCGACTCCGCGACCGCGCTGGCCGTCGTCATCGAGACCCGGCCCGACGTGGTCCTGCTCGATGTGGAGATCCCCGGTGACGAGGTGACCGAGACGGTCACCCGGATCCGGTGCCTGTCCCCGGAGACGCAGATCATCATCCTGAGCATGTACGACGGGCCGCAGCTCCTCACCAGGCTGCTGGCCGCGGGCATCCGCGGCTACCTGCTCAAGAGCGTCCACCGGCACGAGCTGATCGCGGCGATCAGGAGCGTGTACGAGGACCCGGCGCGGGTGGTGCTCGCGGTGTCGCGCCACAGCCTCGCGCACGTGGAGGGGCCGGCGCCCGGCGTGCTGTCGCAGAAGGAGCAGGAGGTGCTCCAGCTGGCCGCGCAGGCGCTCAGCAACGGGCAGATCGCCCGCCGGCTCGGGCTCGCCGAGGCGACCGTGAAGCGGCACATGCGCAACATCTTCGTCAAGCTCAACGCCGTCTCCAGGATCGACGCCGTCAACAAGGCGCTCGCCGCGTCCCTGATCTCGCCCCAAAGCCGGACTGATCCCGACTGAGCCGCCTTGACTCCCCATGTCCTGAGCCCAGTCGGGCCCTGGGCTCGGCTGGGTGCGGGGTCAGAGCAGGAGTGAGCCCGACTGGTTCGCGCCGCCGGCCGGGAGGATGCCGGTCAGCCGGTCGCGGGTTTCCGGCGTCAGGCGTACACCGGAGGCGGCCAGGTTCATCTCCAGGTGAACCGGGTCGCGGGTGCTCGGCACGGGCACGACGTGGTCGCCGTGGGAGATCAGCCAGGCCAGCGCCAGCCGGCCGGCGCCCAGGTCGAGCTGTGCCGCCGCGGCCTCGATCTGCCGCAGCGGACGCGTGCTCAACCGCAGGTGCTCCTGCTGGAAGCGGGGGTCCTCGTGCCGCCAGTCGCCGGCGCCGAGCTGGAGCGGCGACCTGATCCGGCCGGTGAGGAAGCCGCGGCCGAGCGGGCGGGCGGCGACCACGCCGAGGCCGAGCCGCCGCGCCTCGTCGAGGAGCTCCGGCGGGGCGTGCGGGCCCCAGAGCGAGTACTCCAGGGCGAGCGCGGTGACGGGGTGTACGGCATGCGCCCGTCGTACCTGGTCGACCGTGGCGTTGGTCAGCCCGAGATGGCGGATCTTGCCCGCCCGCGCGAGCTCCGACAGCCGGGACACGGCCTCCTCCACCGGGGTGCGGTCGCGGCAGTGCAGGTAGTACAGGTCGACGCGGTCGACGCCGAGGCGTCGCAGCGACGCCTCGCAGGCCCGCGTCAGATGGTCGGGGCTCGCGTCGAACTCGATCGGCTCGCCGGGGCCGCCGCGGCGCACGCCGCCGCGCGTCGAGACCACCACCTCGTCGCGCCGCCCGGCGATGGCGCGGCCCACGAGACGTTCCACCTCTCCGGCGGCGTAGAAGTCGGCGGTGTCCAGGAGCGTCACGCCGCCGTCCAAGGCCCGGCGAATCAGCCCGAGCGCCTCATCGCGGTCGATGGGGCCATAGGCGCCGCTGAGGGCCAGCGAGCCGAGTCCGATTTTCGAGATGTCCGGCCCATCTCGTCCCAGCCTCGTGTAACGCAATTGGACCGCCTTAGTGTGCCAATCGCAGACTGCTGCATTTCTATTGATACCTAGCATCACTCAAAGCGCGGTCAAAGACCGGTCAAAGTCGGATCCAGCGTTACGGATCGGCTTTGCGCTGCGGTGGAAGCCAGGTATTTATCCTCTTATATATACGTATTGCGGGGCCCCCTGGATGACACGACTTCTGCCCGTACCCGCTGACCTGGGAACTCCTTCATGGACGGCTCTGACCTGCGACAACCCCTAGAGGTCCCCCCTACTTCCGAGGATGGCGCCCCATAAAGTAGTTAAGTGTGCTTTCGCAGGGATATGCTGCTGTATAAGCTGTGCAGGTGGTCGTTGGAGGGTCGGGTGGCGGGAGGTTGCTGGCGGTCAGCGACCTCCATGTGGCCTTCTCGGAGAACAGGACCGTCGTCGAGAACGTCTTTCCGTATTCGGACGACGACTGGCTGCTGATCGCCGGAGATGTCGCCGAGCGGTTCGCCGACATCGAATGGGCGCTGACCCTTCTCAAGAGCCGTTTCTCCACGGTCGTCTGGACGCCCGGAAACCACGAGTTGTGGACGCCGCGCGACGATCCGATCCAGTTACGGGGCGAGCACCGCTACCTCGCCCTGGTGGAGATGTGCCGGGGCCTCGGCGTGCTGACGCCGGAGGATCCCTATCCGGTCTGGACGGGACTCGGCGGTCCGGTGACCGTCGCCCCGCTGTTCCTGCTCTACGACTACACCTTCGGCGCGAACGGCGCGGGCAAGCGCCTGGCACTGGAACGCGCGCACGAGGCGGGCGTCGTCTGCACCGACGAGTATCTGCTGCATCCGGACCCCTATCCGACCCGCGACGCCTGGTGCCGGGCGCGGCTCGCGGAGACCCGGCGCCGTCTCGGCGAGCGGGATCCGCGCATGCCCACCGTCCTGGTCAACCACTATCCGCTCGTCCGCGAGCCGACCCGGATCCTGCGGCACCCGGAGTTCGCCCTGTGGTGCGGGACCGAGCGGACCGCCACCTGGCCCCTGCACTATGACGCGGTCGCGGTCGTCTATGGGCATCTGCACATCCCTCGCACGACGTTCCACGACGGGGTGCGCTTCGAAGAGGTCTCTCTGGGCTATCCGCGCGAGTGGGTCCCGCGCGGGCGCACCGGCGGCCCGCTCAGGACCGTACTTCCAGCTCCGGAGTGAAGATGATCGAGCACATCCTGCCCGCGACGGTCAAGGCGTACGACACCTTCGACGACCCGCCAGGGACGATGCTCTTCCCGGAGGAGGAACGGCTGATCCAGCGGGCCGTGGACAAGCGGCGCAAGGAGTTCACGACGGCGCGGCTGTGCGCGCGCAAGGCGATGGAGCGGCTCGGCGTGGCGCCGGTGCCCGTGCTGTCGGGGCTGCGCGGTGAGCCGCTGTGGCCGCTGGGCGTCATCGGGAGCATCACCCACTGCGCCGGCTACCGGGCCGCCGCGCTCGCCCAGGCGGCGGGGACGATCGGCATCGACGCCGAGCCCGACAAGCCGCTGGCCGCAGGCGTCGTGGAGGCCATCTCGCTGCCGCAGGAGCGCGAGATGCTCCGCGCCCTGGCCGCCGAGCATCCGGCCGTCTGCTGGGACCGGCTGCTGTTCTGCGCCAAGGAGTCGGTGTACAAGGCGTGGTTTCCGCTGGCGAAGCGGTGGCTCGACTTCCAGGACGCGGCCATCACGGTGGACCCGGTGCGGCGTACGTTCACCGCACGCCTCCTGGTTCTCGGCCCCCGCTGGCAGGGGCAACGGCTGGGCGGCTTCACCGGCCGGTGGATGACCGGCAACGGCCTGATCGTGACGGCCATCGCCGTCCTGGCCCAGCGGCCGGCCGTCCAGAGCAGCGGCCAGGCCCGGTGAACCTCCTCTCGGAATACGGAAGGCCATCACACCGAATGGTGTGATGGCCTTTCGCGTTCCGGGGGTGCAACGGCGGAGAACTGTGCATCGCCTCCCGAGCGGACAAAGTGCCGGTCAATCCGTCTGAGTTGAATCCTAGGACCGCCGGAATGGGTTTCCGACCCCTAGGTGACCCCTGGAGACGGCCATGGGGTGCGGATTCGGCGGCACCCCTATCGAGTGGGTTCGGCCTTCCGTCAGGGGCCGCTTAGGGGTGACTTGGCCAGGGAGCCGTTACTAGCTTTGTGAGTAGTGCATATCCCGAGTTATCGGCGGGAGAGATTCCCACATGGCGCGACAATATCTTTATCCGGCCGGGACGGAACGCTGATGGCACTCGAATTCCACGTTCTCGGCCCGCTCCGGGTGTTCGACGACGGCGAAGAGCTGCAGATCTGCGCGAACAGGGAGCTGGCGATCCTGGCCAGCCTGGTACTGAACGCCAACCGGGTCGTCAGCGTCGACCGGCTGATCGAGACCGTCTGGGCCGGCTCGGCGCCGCAGAGCGCTGGGCGGCAGATCGCCATCTGCGTGTCGCGGCTGCGCAGGACCCTCGGGGCCGCGGCGATCGAGACCTCCAGCCCCGGCTACCTGCTGCGGGTCTCGGCCGAGGACATCGACTGGCTCCGGTTCGGGGCGCTGGTGGCGCGGGCGCGCGGCCAGGCGGCCGGCGGGGCCCGCGAGGACGCCGTCCTGCTGCTGCGCGAGGCGCTCGCCCTGTGGCGGGGCAACCCGTTCGAGGACATCCGCGGCCTGCGGTACGACGTGGCGCGGATGGAGGAGTCCCGCCTTGAGGCCCTGGAAGCGTGCCTTGAGCTGGAGATCGACCTGGGGCACCACCACCGGGTGATCCCCGAGCTGCTGGCCCTCGTGGCGGAATGCCCGTTCCGGGAGCGGGTCCGGGCCCAGCTCATGCTGGCGCAGTACCGGGCCGGCCGGCGGGCCGAGGCGCTGCGCACCTACCAGGAGACGCGCCGCTACCTGCTGGAGCAGATCGGCCTCGAACCGGGACCGGCGCTGCGGCGGCTGCACGACCAGGTGCTCCGCGACGAGTCCGGGCTCATGCGGCCCGCCGCCCACCGGCCGTCCGGCGCGGGGCCGGTCGTACCGTCGCAACTGCCCCCGCAGGTGCTGCCGTACGTCGGCCGCGCGGGCGAGCTCGCCGCGCTCGACGCGGCGCTGCGGCCCGAGCCCGACGTGGCGGTGCCGGGGACGATGGTCCTGAGCGGGCCGCGCGGGGTGGGCAAGTCGGCGCTGGCCCTGCGCTGGGCGCACGCCAGGATCGACTGGTTCCCGGACGGGCAGCTGTACGCCGACATGCGCGGAGTGTCCGCCGGCGCGGTGGTCGACCGGTTCCTGCGGGCGCTCGGCGTGCCCGCCCAGGACATCCCCCTCGACCCCGCCGAGAAGCTGGCGCTCTACCGCAGCTGTACGGCGCGCAGGCGACTGCTCGTGGTGCTCGACGACGTCAAGGACAGCGCCCAGGTGCTGCCGCTGCTCCCCGGCGGCGCGAACTGCCGGGTCATCGTCACCAGCGTCGACCCGCTCGATGACCTCGTGGCCAGGCAGGGCGCGCACCGCGAGTTCGTCCGCCCGCTCCCGGCCGAGGCGGCGCGGGAGCTCGCCGACATGCTCGTCGGCGCGCCCTACACGCCGACCGTGGCCCAGGCCGTCACCGACCTGGTCGCCACGTCGTCAGGCAACCCCCTGTCCGTACGCCTCGGGGCCGCGCAGATGCGTACGCGGGCCCGTCACCATCACGACCTGGCCAGGATGGCGCCCAACGCGCCGGCCAGCGCGTCCTGCGACGCCGCCCCGCCGGGCGAACGCCAGCCGACATGACCGTCAGGGCGGACCAGCACGGCCCCGGTGTCGCCGACGCCGTACTCCTCCGCCCAGGTCGGGGAGGTGAGCGGCGCGTCGGGCTCGCTCACGCGGGAGATCTCGACGACGGACAGCGTGACGCCGAGCCGGTGCGCCGCCTCCTTGGCGGGCTGGACCCACCCGCTGCCGGCCGGGGTCATGAGGGTGAAGGCCGGGCCCAGCAGGTCGAGCGTCGACACCCTGCCCTCCCGGGAGGTCAGCCAGACGTGGGGGGCGCGGTGGCCGGGACGCGCCGTCGGGACGTAGGTCCGGTAGGGATCCGCCGGTGCCGGGTCCGGCGTGCCGTCGGGCACCACCGCGGCCGACTCATAGGAGAAGCCCAGGATCAGGCCCTCGGAGCTGCGGCGCTCGGCCTGCTGCTCGATCGCCTGGCCCATCGACAGCTGTCCCCGCATCATGCGCAGCGTGATCAGGGCATTGGTCAGGCTCTCGTCCACCGTCCTGACGGCTATGGGGCGGCGCTCGGCGTCGTACGTGGCCAGCAACTCCGCACCGGCCGACCCGTTGAGGACGGCGGCCAGCTTCCAGGCGAGATTGTGCGCGTCCTGGATGCCGCAGTTCATCCCGAACCCACCCTGCGGCGTGGTCGCGTGCGCGGCGTCGCCGGCCAGGAAGACCGGCCCGCCGCCGAACCCGGTCGCCACCACCGCCTGCTGCAGCCACGGCATGACCCCGACGACGGTGACGGGCAGGTCGGGCAGGCCGACGGCCGAGCGTACCGCCGCGACGCACGCCTCCTCGGTGAAGTCGGCCGCGCTGCCGCCGGTGCTCGGGTCGTAGCCGGTCTGGATCATCCAGCGCCGCTTGTTGTCGACCGCCTCCACCGCGCACGGCGGGTCGCTGCGCAGGAACGACAGCGCCACCCGGCGGTCGGCGGGCAGTTCGCCGAGGTCGGCGTCGAACATGACGCTGACCATGTGCCCCAGCGGCGGCGGCCCCACGACCTCGATCCCGAGCCGCTCCCGGATCCCGCTGCGGCTCCCGTCGGCCGCCACGAGATAACGCGCCCGCACGAGCACAGGGCCGCTGTCCGACGCGGCCGTGGGCTCGATGGTCGCCTCCACGCCGTCGGCGGTGACGCGGAGGTCCGTCATGGCGGTCGCGAAGCGGACGTCGGACCGCGGGTGGGACTCGGCGACCCTGCGGAGGATCACTTCGAGGATGTCCTGCGAGCAGAGGTAGGTGTACGTAGGGCTCTGCGGCGCGTCCCGGTCGATCGCCGCCGCGGCCCGGACGAAGTCATCGGAGGCCAGCGAGGTGCCGACGCCGACCGCCAGCACGTCCTCGCGGGGCATTCCCGCGCCCTCCACCTCCTCGGCGATTCCCCAGGACCGGAAGATTTCCATGGTTCTGGTGGAAATGAGGCGCGCTTTCGGGAAAATCGCGGTCCCCGGGTGCCTCTCCACGAGAAGGGAGGATATTCCGTGCCGGGAGAGCTCGATGGATGCCGACAGGCCGACCGGCCCGCCACCGACGATAAGAACCTCAACATCGACCTCGTGCATGTTGTTAGCGTCGTATATCTGCTTATCGCCGTCAATGCAGGGATAACCGGATGATACAGGCGTGATATCCGCCTTTAGTAGCTTTATCGGTGCAGGTACCAATTGTTTGGTATGCGCATTGTCAAACCCCTGGAGACGATGATGCTCTTTGCCGAAGGCTCCGTGGCCCTGGTTACGGGCGGGTCGCGCGGCATCGGCCGGGCGGTCGCGCTCGACCTGGCCCGGGAGGGTGCCCACGTCGTGGTCAACTACGCCCGTTCGGAGGCGGACGCCGAGGAGGTCGTCGCCCTGATCGGGAAAGAGGGCGGCAGCGCGACGGCCGTGCGCGCCGACGTCACGGACGAGGCCGAGGTACGGCGGATGTTCCAGGGCGTACGAGCCGATCATGGCCGCCTGGACGTGCTGGTGACGAGCGCCGGCATCACGCTGGACCGCTATCTCGTCGCCATGAGCCTGGAGCAGTTCCGCGGGCCCATCGACACCAACGTCACCGGCACCTTCCTGACCTGCCGGGAGGCGCTGCGCATCATGCAGCACCAGCGGCGGGGCGCGATCGTGACCGTGTCCTCGACCAGCGGGCTGGACGGCGGCTTCCCCGGCCAGACGAACTACGTGGCCTCCAAGGGCGCGATCATCGCCTTCACCCAGGCGCTGTCGAACGAGGCGGCCCCGCACGGGATCCGGGCCAACGTGGTGGCGCCCGGCTTCGTGACCACCGATATGACGCGGAAGGTGCCCGCCAAGATCAGGAAGGACTACGAGACGCGCATCCGGCTGGGCCGCATGGGCCGGCCGGAGGAGATCGCGACGATCGTGAGCTTCCTCGCCTCTGACAAGGCGTCGTACATGTCCGGCGCGGTGGTGGTCGCCCACGGCGGCGGCCTCGGCTGACCCGGCCCCACTCGCTGAGCCCCCAACGCTGAGCCCCCAACGCTGAGCCCACCCGCTGTGAGCCGATCCCGGCACGAACCGTGAACCAGTCCCCGACCGCAAGCCCCTGTCACGAGGCACATGGAGGATGGATGACCCTCGACCAGCTCCGCGCGAAGGCCGCCGAGCGCCGGCAGACGTGCACCCAGATCAAGAAGATGATCGTGTCCCGGCTCGACCTGGAGATCGAGCCGGACTGGATCACCGACGACCAGCCGCTCTTCGGGCGCGGCCTCGAACTCGACAGCCTCGACGTCCTGGAGTTGTACGTCGCCATCGAGGCCGAGTTCGGCGTGGCGCTGTACGACAGCGAGATGGCCGTCTTCGGCTCGGTGTCGCGGCTGGCGGACGAGGTCAACCCCGCTCTGCGGGCGACGCCATGACGATCGGCGCCACCCAGCTCGCCTCGGCGACCGGGCTGAACCACGACCAGATCAGGCAGGTGCTCCCGCACCGCTGGCCGATGCTGCTGCTCGACCGGGTCAGCAGGGTGGAGCCGGGCGTCAAGGGCACCGCGACCAAGAACGTCGCCGGGACCGAACTCTGGTTCCAGGGCCACTTCCCGACCGCCGCCGTGCTGCCCGGCATCGTGATCATCGAAGCGCTGGCCCAGCTCGCCGGGGTGGTCTTCGCCCTGGCGGGCGCGAGCGAGATCAGCTACCTGGCCGGGGTCAGGTCGATGCGGTTCCGCCGTCCCGTCGTCCCCGGCGACCAGCTGACCCTGTCGGCCGAGCGGACCGGGGGCGGCGCCGGGTTCGCCGAGTACCGGGTGTCGGCGCGGGTGGACGGCCAGGTCGCCGCCGAAGGAAACCTCACGATCGCCGATCCGGCGGGTCAACGTTCCGTACGAAAGGTGTGAAGCATGGCTACCGTCCTCGCGAACCTGCATCCGGAGGGCACCGTCTACGGCGAGGTGGGTGACAGCTCGGTCCCGCTGCGCTTCTCCGAGTCGGCCGACGAGTACCGGGTGCTCAGGGAGCGCGCCGCCGTCCTCGACCTGGGCGGGAACCGCCTCATCGAGATCACCGGGCCCGCGGCCGTGGACTTCGCGCAGCGGCTGCTCGCCCGCGACGTGGAGTACCTCACCTCGGAGCGCTGCATGATGAGCCTGGTCCTGGACGAGTCCGGGCAGGTCGTCGACCAGGTGCTGGCCTTCGGCCGGGAGAACGGCATCCTGCTGGAGAGCTCCTGCGGCGCCGGCACGCGCCTGCTGGAGCACCTGGAGGAGCACAACGACGAGGGCGTGGTGATCACCGACCGGTCGGCCGACCTCACGGTCCTGGCCCTGGAGGGGCCGTACGCCTGGGGCGTGGTCGGGCGGCTGATCGACGGCGAGCTGGCCTCGCTGCCGTTCGAGTCGGTGGTGGAGACCGAGTGGAACGGCACTGAGATCATCTTCGCCCGGACCGGCTTTACCGGCGAGTACGGCTACCAGATGATCGTGCCCATCGAGTCCGCGGCCGAGCTGTGGTGCCAGGCGCTTGAGCACGCGGGCGCGGCCGGCCAGGAGGCCCTGGAGCTGGCCATGCTGGAGGTACGCCAGCCGATCCCGCGCCACGAGGCGACGGCGGGCGCGAGCGTGATCGAGATCGGCGCCAACTGGCTGGTCGACGTCACCAAGGACGAGTTCGTCGGCAGGGAGGCGGTGCTGGCGGCGTTCGAGTCGGGGCAGGGCCGCCGCACGGTCGGCTTCACCGGCGGCGAGGCCATCCCCGAGGCGGGCGCCAGGGTGCTGGCCGGCGGCCAGGACATCGGCGAGGTGGTGCACGCGGTGCGCAGCGCCGGTCTGGGCGCCACGCTCGGGCTGGCCAGGGTCGACGCCGAGCTGGCCGCCGCCGGTCTGGAGTTCACCGTGGACGGCGTCGAGGTGACCACGCTGACCAGCCCGTACATCGTGCCCAAGAGCTGGAGCATCCCGATCATCTGATCGGCCGGCCTTCTGAGAAGGAGAGAAGCATGGCGCTGCGGCCTGTCGTCGTCACCGGCCTGGGCATCATCTGTGCGATCGGCCGCGATCCCGTGGAGTTCTGGCAGCGGCTCGTGTCGGGCACGGGCGGTCTCACACCGGTCCTGGACGAGAACTTCGCGGTGTTCGAGGCGCGGCACGCGGGCCAGGTGCCCGACGAGTGGATCGACGGGGGGCTACCGGAGTCCGACGCCGGCCTGGACCGCACCGCCCGGCTCGCGCTGATCGCCGCCCGCCAGGCGATCGAGCAGGCGGGCCTGACCGGTACGGACCCCGACCGGTTCGGCATCATCCTCGGCAAATGCCAGGCGACCCCCGACGCCGTGGGCCGCTACCAGCCCATGCACCGCACCGAGGACGTGGTCGCGGACCGGCTCGGCATGCGCGGCCCGCGCATCCTGGTGTCCACCGCGTGCGCGGCGGGCGGCAACGCCGTGGGGCTGGCCAAGGACAAGATCCTCACCGGCGAGGCCGACGTCGTCCTGGCCGGGGGCGTGGATCCGTTGCTGTTCGGCACGTACGCGGGCTTCGCCGGGCTCAAGGCGCTCAGCACCGGCCCGTGCCGCCCGTACAGCCACTCCGACGGGCTCAACCTCGGCGAGGGAGCGGCGTTCCTGCTGCTGGAGCCGCTGGACCGGGCGCTCGCGCGAGGCGCCACGCCGCTGGCGGAGGTAGCCGGCTACGGCCTGTCGGCCGACGCCTACCACGCCACCGCACCCGACCCCACGGGGCGGGGAGGGGCGAGCGCGGTACGGCGGGCGCTCGCCGACGCGGGCCTGACCACGGACGACGTGGGCTACGTGAGCGGCCACGGCACCGGCACCCCGGCCAACGACGCCATGGAGGCCAAGGTCATGCGGGTGGTGTTCGGCGAGCGGGCCGGACGGGTGCCCACCAGCAGCATCAAGTCGTTCGTCGGCCACACGCTGGGCGCCGCGGGCGCGGTCGAGGCCGTCGCGAGCGTGCTGGCCCTGCGGCACGGCACCGCGCCGCCCACCATCGGCTTCGACGACGACGCCGTACCGGGTGACCTGGACTTCGTGCCCAACGTGGCACGGGAGCTGCCGATCGACACCGTGGTGTCGAACAACTACGCGTTCGGCGGCAACAACGTCTCGCTCGTGCTGACGACGCCACGGCCCGCGCGGGAGTACGACGAGCTGCCGGAGGCGGCGGCCGTGATCACCGGTCTTGGACCCGTCACCGGACTGGGCACCGGCATCGGCGAGGTGGCCGAGGCGATCGTCACCGGGCGCCAGGCGGCCGGGCAGGCGCCGTCGCTCGACGGGCGGACGTTCGCGCCGCGCTCGCTGTGGCGGCACATGAACCACCTGTCCAGGATGGCCATCGCCGCCTCCCGGCTGGCCTGGGAGGACGCCGGGCTGCAACTGCCCAGGAAGGAGCTCGACGACGTCGGGCTGGTGTTCGCCACGGGCGCCGGGTCGGCGGAGAGCACCGGCGGGTTCGACGAGAGCATCGCCGCCAACCCGAACAAACCGGCCGTGCTGAGCTTCTCCAACGTCGTGCTGAACGCCACCGGCGGCGCGGTCTGCCAGACGCTCGGCCTGCGCGGGCCCACCACCACGATCTGCAACGGCGGCGCCTCGGCCTCGATCGCCCTCGACTGCGCGCTGGAGATGATCAGGGCGGGCAAGGCGGACGTGGTGGTGGTGGTCGCGGCCGACGAGACGGTCGCCCCGATCGTCGGCGACGCCGTGGTGTCGCCGTACGACCGGCGGCACTCCGGCACGGTTCCGGGGTCGGCGGCGGTGGCCTTCCTGGTGGAGTCGGTTGAACACTGCACGGGACGTGGCGGGCGGCCGTACGCGCGGGTCATGGGAACCGGCCACGCGAGCGGCGGGAACCCGACCACGACGGACCCCACCACGACGGACCCCACCACGACGGGCCACGCGAGCGGCGCGGACCTGGTCGCGCGGGTGCTCGCCCGGCTGCCCGAAGCCCGGCCCGAGCTGGTGGTCGGCGCGGGTACCGGGGTGCCGGGCGACGCCGAGGAGTCGGCCGCTGTGCTGACGGCTCTGCCCGACGCCGTGCTCACCACGTCGGCGGGACTCACCGGCGACTGCCAGGCCGCCACCGGCGCCATGAACATCGCCATGGCCGCCCTGGCGATCCGCGACGGGATCGCCCCCGCCCTCACCGGGCTCGTCGAGCCGCACGCGGGCGAGCCGGCCTCGTACGTGACCAAGCCGGACCTGCCCGACCCGATCGGCCAGGCGCTGGTGCTGACCGCCGCGCCCGGCTCGGTGCGCGGCGCCGTACTGCTGGGGGCGCCATGACCGCGACCCTTGGACCCGCGATCCTGGGGCCCGCGCAGGCGCCGCCCTTCGACGTGGCCGAGACGGACCGGTTGCTGACCACCACCCGGTCGGTGCGGCGGCGGCTCGACCTGGAGCGGCCCGTGCCCCGCGAGGTCGTACAGGAGGCTCTGGAGGTCGCCGTCCAGGCCCCGACCGCCAACAACCACCAGAACTGGCGCTGGCTGGTGATCACCGACCCGGCGGTCAAGGAGCGGATCGCCGAGATGATCTCGACCTCCTGGACCTTCCACCGCAACGACATGTGGACGAACGCGGGCAGACGCCGCAACAACCGGCAGGCCCGCAAGAACTACGACTCGGCCGAGGCGCTGGTCGAGACCATCGGGCGGGTGCCCGTCCTGGTCATGCCCTGTGTCCTGGGCCGCCCGCCGGACATCGAGGCCATCAACACGGCCTGGGACCGGCGGATGGCCGACAAGGTCCCCGAGGACCCGGGACACCTGGTCCAGCACGGCCCGATGCGGGCGAGCATCTTCTACGGCTCCATCTTCCCGGCGATCTGGTCGTTCCAGCTGGCGCTGCGCAGCCGGGGCCTCGGCAGCACGATCACCTGCATGCACGTCCCCCACGAGCGTCAGGTGGGCGAGCTGCTCGGCATCCCGACCGGGGTCACCCAGGTGTGCCTGATCCCGGTCGCCTACACGCTCGGCACCGAGTTCCGGCCGGCGGATCGGTACGGGGCCCACGAACGTACGTACTGGGAGAGGTGGGAGGCATGACCGTCGACTACGCCGACGTCGTCATTGCCGGAGGCGGCATCGCGGGCGCCTCGGCGGCCTGCAAGCTGGCCGCCGGCGGGCTGTCCGTCGTGCTGCTGGAGAAGCAGGAGGAGTACCGGGACCTGGTCCGCGGCGAGTGGCTGGCCCCCTGGGGGATCAGGGAGGCGCAGCGGCTGGGCGTCTACGACTGCTTCGGGGCGGGCGGCGGCTGGGAGATCCGGGAGTGGATGACCTGGGACGAGGCCGTCACCGAGGACGAGGTCGAAGCGGTGGACATGACCCGCTTCATCCCCGGCATCGGCGGGCCGATGTCGTTCCCGCACCACCAGGTGTGCGAGCTGATGGCGGCGCAGGCCGTGGACAGCGGCGCCCGGCTGGTGCTGGACGCGGCCCGGGTCACCGTAACGCCGGGTCGCGAGCCCGTGGTGACCTACCAGACCGAAGAGGGTCCGCAGGAGATCCGGGCCAGGATGGTGCTCGGCGCCACGGGCCGGGGCAACACCGTCGGCCGTCAGATCGGCGTCCGGATGCGCAACTCCATGCACCACTGGGGCGGCGGCATGATGGTCGAGGGCATGGACGGCTGGCCCGCCGACGTCCAGGCCATGGGCACCGAGGGCGACGTCATGTTCATGGTCTTCCCCCAGGGCTACGGCCGGGCCCGCCTCTACCTGAACTTCCCCACGGTCAACAAGCTCCGCTACCGCGGCCCCGGCGGCGTCGAGCGCTTCCTGGCCGCCTTCGAGCTCGACTGCCTGCCCGACAGGGGCAAGGCGGTGACCGAGGCCGTACCGGCGGGCCCGCTGTCGGTGTGGCCGTCGGTGTCCAGCGTCCCCGAGGGGCCGCCGCTGACCGAGGGCGTGGTGCTGATCGGCGACGAGGCCGGCAACGCCGACACCGTGCTCGGCACCGGGCTCTCCTGCGCCCTGCGCGACTCCCGTACCGTCTGCGACATCCTGCTCGGCGGCGACGACTGGTCGCCCGCGGCGTTCGCGCCGTACCTGGAGGAGCGGGACTTCCGCCTGGAGCGCCTCGACTTCGGCGCGTCGATCATCAGCAGGCTGCACGTGGAGTTCGGGCCCGCGGCCACGGAGCGGCGGCGCCGGGTCCGCAAGCTCATGGCCAAGAACTTCGCCGCGCAGGTGACCGGGCTGCTCAACATGGTCGCCCCCGAGGACGTGCCGGAGTTCGGTTTCAGCGAGTTCTTCGCCGAGCGGTTGTTCAGGGAGACGGCATGAACAAGAAGAGAGTCCAGGTCAACGACGTCGAGCTCGCCTACGTGGACGAGGGCGAAGGCGATCCCGTCATCCTGCTGCACGGCTTCCCCGACTCCTCCTACCTGTGGCGGCACCAGATCCCGGCCCTGGTCGAGGGCGGCTTCCGGGTGATCGCGCCGGACCTGCGCGGGTTCGGCGACTCCGGCAAGCCGCAGGAGATCGAGGCGTACGGGATGCAGACGATCGTCAACGACGTCGTCGCCCTGACCATGAAGCTCGGCATCCGCCGCCCGCACATCGTCGGCCACGACTGGGGCGCGGCCATCGCCTGGATGTACGCCTTCCTGATGCCCCGCAGGCTCGACCATCTGGCGGTGCTGTCGGTCGGGCACCCGGGCGTCTTCGCGACTCCTTCGCTGGAGCAGCGGATGGCCTCCTGGTACATGCTCTTCTACCAGTTCCCCGGCGTGAGCGAGGAGCTGCTGCGGCGCAACGGGTGGCGGCTGTTCAAGGAGATCATGGGCCGCGACGGCGACTACGACCGTTACCTGCGTGACCTGGCCCGGCCCGGCGCCCTGACGGCGGGCCTGAACTGGTACCGCGCCAACCGCTCGCCCGAGGCCGAGCTGCGGCCGGCCCGCCCCTTCCCGCCCGTGCTGGCGCCCACGCTCGGCATCTGGGGAGCGGGGGACAAGGCGCTGCTGGAGGAGGGCATGTCGGCCTCCGGCAAGTACGTGAAGGGGCCATGGCGCTACGAGCGCGTCGAGGACGCGGGCCACTGGCTCCCGCTCGACGCCCCCGATGAGGTGAACAAGCTGCTCCTCGGCTTCCTCGGCACCGAGCAGGCCGCGCACGAGGAGAGGCGACCGCGCAGGCGGCTGTAGGCGAAAGGAGAGTTCAGGCGAAAGGGAGTTTGGGCGAAAGGAGTGCTGCGGAATGCTTGGATTTCTCTTCCCAGGACAAGGCACGGTCCGTGTCGGTATGGGTGCGTGGCTGCGTCGCAGACCCGTGGCGCGAGCGCGGCTCGACGAGGTTGACGCGCTGCTCGCACAGCCCATCACCCCGCTGTGCGCTCGCGGGCCGCTGGACAGGTTGGTGGCGACCGAGCACGCGCAGGTCGCGGTGACCGCGTGCAACCTGGCGGCGCTGGCCGTGCTGCTGGAGGAGGGATTCGAGCCGCTCGTGGTCGCCGGGCACAGCGTCGGCGAGCTGAGCGCGCTGCACGCGGCGGGTGTGCTCACGCTCGCCGACACCGTACGGCTGGTCGAGCTCAGATCCCGGCTGATGGCCGAGGTCAGTGACACGGGCGGGATGCACGCGGTGATGGGGCTGCCGGTCGAGGAGGTCGAGGCGCTGGCCGCCGAGGCGGGCTCCGCGGACGAACCGCTGGTCGTTGGCCTGGAGAACGCTCCCGGCCACGTGGTGGTCTCCGGCGCGCTGCCGGCCCTGGACCGGCTCGGCAAGCTCGCCACCCGGGCCAGCAAGATCGTGCCGCTGCGGGTGGGCAACGCCTTCCACTCACCGCTGATGGCGGCGGCCGTGCCCGCCTGGGCCGAGGCGGTGCGGGCCGCGCCGATGAGCGAGCCCCTCGTACCCGTGGTCCCGAACGTGACCGGCGAGCCCACCACCGACCTCGCCACGCTCAGAGACGCGCTGATCGCCCAGCTCACCGGCCGGGTCCGGTGGACGGACACGGTGAACGCGGTGGAGGAGTTCGCCCCCGGCGTCGAGGTGGGCGACAGCAAGGTGCTCGCGGGCCTGTCGCGCCGGGCGGGCGCGCGCTGCCTGAGCCTGGCCGAGCCCGCCACCCTCCGGCGATTGTCCAGGGAGATCGCGGCATGAACCGGTGGGGCAGCGCGATGGTCGGCTTCGCCGGGCTCTCCCGGCCGCAGGAGCTGGTCGGCGACATGCGCCTCGAAGAGGTGTACACGGCGGCCGAGCGCCTCAGGTCGGGGTACGGCCGCACGCTCCAGCACTGGGCCGGGCGCTTGGCGGGCAAGTACGCGGTGCTCCGCCTCCTCGGCGTCTCCGCCACGGCCGAGCACCTCGGCCAGGCGGAGGTGCTCCCCAGGCCCACTGCCAACTGCGCGAAGACCGCCGTCTGCCACACCGGGCACCCGCCGGCCGTCCGGCTCGCCGGGGCGCTGCGCGCGGCGGCGGGGTCCGGCCAGCAGATCCGGCTCTCGCTCAGCCACACCGACGGCAAGGTGCTCGCGGTGGCCGTGGCCTCCGCGCGCCTGCCGGAAGACGAAGACGAGGCATGACATGGACGCCAGGAAGGCCGCCGAGGGGCACCTTGAGGCGTGGCAGGCCGGTGACCCCGAGGCCGTGGCCGCCACCGCCGCCTCCTACAGCGACCCCGACTCCGGCGGCGAGCTGAGCGGGGCCGCGCTGGCCGCCCACGCCGCCGCCACGCTGACCCGCTTCCAGCGGCCGAAGTTCGTCGTGGACGAGGTCGTCGGCGACGGCGAGGCCGTCACGCTCTGGTGGACGCTCCAGGCCGACCACCGCGCCCCCTACCTGGGCATGCCCGCCGTCGGCGGGACCGTCGGCATCCAGGGGACCGACCTGGTCA
Source organism: Nonomuraea sp. CA-143628 (assembly GCF_050942315.1). Classification (NCBI taxonomy): domain Bacteria; kingdom Bacillati; phylum Actinomycetota; class Actinomycetes; order Streptosporangiales; family Streptosporangiaceae; genus Nonomuraea; species Nonomuraea sp. CA-143628. The sequence goes on along the minus strand of NZ_CP192072.1, from coordinate 11,202,397 downwards.
CCCTCGGCCCGGACGGTCCGCGCGTGCGGCGCCGCTTCGACCGGCTGGCCGTCGCGGAGGCGCTCGGCTACTCGGCCCGGTTCGTGCCGGCGGCCGACGCGGAGACGGGCGGGGTCAGGCAGTTCGGCGTCAGCGCGCGCGTCCCCAGCGGGCGTACCGAGCCGCCGGGCGTGCTCACCCTGACCTGGCTGGAGGTCCGCGACGACGCGGAGGCGGCGGACGTGGACCTGCTCAGCGTGGAGGTCGTCAAGTCGCTGCGGGCCTCCAAGGGCTTCCTCGGCCTGGCGACGTTCGACGTCGGCGACCGCAAGTTCACCGTGACCGCCTTCGACCGCCCCGAGTCCGTCCGCGCGGTGCACGCCCGGCCGCATCAGCGGAGCATGCGCCGCTTCTTCAAGGGCGGCCTGTGCACCCGGGTGCTCACCAGTGTCTGGATCCCCTCCGACATCCGCGAGTACGCCCGCTGCCCCGACTGCGACACCGTCGTCCGGGTCGGACCGGAGGCCGCCTGCGGCTGCGGGTGGGTCCCGGGCGACGCCTCCCTACTGTGACTGGAGCCTTCATGTCCGACTTCACCACCGAGCACCGGCTCGGCGACCGCGAGGGCGGGCCCGCCGTGGTCTTCATGTCCGCGTTGTTCGCCGGCGGCTGGATCTGGGAGCACCCCTACCGCTACCTGGCGGCGGCCGGCGTGCCGGTGCTGCGTACGCACGAGGCGATCTGCGCGCTCGACCGCCGGGTGGCCGGCTCGATCGAGCGGCTCGGCGACGCGCTGCTGGACGCCTGCGACGAGGCCGGCGTCGAGGACCTGGTCCTCTGCGCCAACTCGCTCGGCGGCCTGGTCGCCATCGACCTGGCCGGCCGCCGCCCCGAGCGGATCAAGGGCATCGTGGTGAGCGGCGCCCCCGGGCTGACCCCCGACCCCGACGTCGGGCTGAGCTTCGACCGGCGGGCCAGCGTGCAGCCGTTCGGCGACGACTTCGGGGTCCGCATGGTGTCCGCGCTCTTCCACGGTACGGAGCCCTACTTCACGCGGGAGCAGATGGACGAGGTCGGCACCATGCTCCGGCAGCCGGAGTCCATGGTCAGCATGGCCCGCAGCCTCAAGGCCACGCGCCGCTACCAGGTCAAGCCGGCGCTGGACAAGGTCCGCTGCCCGTCCCTGTACGTCTGGGGCAGGCACGACCGGATGACGCCGGTCGGCCCTTGGCTGGAGCTGCTGGCCGACTATCCGGAGAACGACGTGGTGGTGGTCGAGGAGAGTGGGCACATTCCGATGATCGAGCGGCCGGACGAGTACAACGCGGTGCTCGAACCGTTCGTGGCCCGCTGCGCCAAGGTCGCGGCATGACGCTGTTCGCCGGGCAGCAGCTCATGCGGCCGGCCGCCCCGCCCGTGTCTCCTCCCGTGCTGGTGGGGGTGGACATCGTGGACGCGGACCGGCTCGCCAGGGCGGCCGGGCGCGGCGGTGCCGTGTTCACCGACCACCTCACCACGCCCGCCGAGCGCGAGCTGGGCGCGGAGGAGGTGGCCTTCTCGGTCAAGGAGAGCTTCATCAAGGCGGTGGGCGGGCGTCCGCCCGGCTTCACCTGGCACGACTTCGAAGCCCGCGCCGGGCGGCCCGCCGCCTGGGCGCGGCGGCTGCTCGACGAGGCGGCGGCGGAGCTGACCGCCTCGACCGGGCTCACGCTGACGGGCGGCTCGTTCTATGCCGTCCGGGGCGCGAGCGAGCAGGCGGCCCTGGTACGGCTGGCGCCGCGCCGGAGCCGGGTGGCCGGGGCGGCCCGGTGGGGGATGGGCGCGGGGCTGCTCGTCTCCCTGGCGATCGTGTACGGCGACGGTTACGCGGACGGCTTCGACGACGTCTACGGCGACGGTTTCGGCGACAGGGAGGGAGACCCAGGATGTCCCAGGTGAAGCCCGGTGAGTCGATCCAGCGGGCGCTGGACGAGGCGGGCGCCGGAGCGACGATCGAGCTGGCGGCGGGCACGTACGCGGAGAATGTCTGGATCAGGCACGACGGCGTGACGCTGACCGGCGCGGGGGCGGGCCGCACGGTGCTGGTCCCGGGAGACTCCGTCCCCGAGGGGATCCCGAAGCTGCACGACGCGGCGGCGGACGTCGTCAGCGGCATCAGCCTGCACGGCGTCCGCGACGTCACGATAGCGGGGCTGAGCGTGCGCGGCTCGACCGGCGCCGGGATCTACGCCCACACCGTGACCGGCCTGACCGTACGGAACGTCGAGACGGCCGGCAACGCCGTCTGGGGCGTCTATGTACGCGAGTCGAGCCGGTGCGAGGTGACCGGCTGCACCACGTCGGGCAGCCAGTACGGCGGCATCGCGCTCAGCTTCTGCCCCGAGTCCGGCGGCGTGGCGGACAACGAGAGCTTCGCCAACGCCTTCGGGATCTTCGTCGACAACTCCTCCCGCGTCAGGGTGCTGCGCAACACCTGCCACGGCAACGCCGCCGGGCTGCTGATGCTCAACCAGACCTACGAGGGCGAGCCCGACGGAGGCGTGCGCGACTGCCTCGTCTCAGGCAACGACCTGTACGGCAACGGCCTGGCCGCGGGCGGCGACGCCCCCGACGCGCTGGGCGCCGCGGGCCCGCCGATCTCCGGCGTGGGCCTGGCGCTGATCGGCACGCACCGGGTCAGCGTCGTGGACAACCGGATCCACGACAACCATCCCAGCGGCGAGTCGGTCATGGGCGCCGCGTTCGTCATGGGCTCGTCCAAGGACTGGGGAGGCGACGACGCCGTGGACAACCACATCCTCTGGAACCGGGTGACCGGCAACAGCCCGCTCGACCACCAGCTCGGCGTCGACCTCGAACGCCAGGTCTGCGCGGGGAACACCAGCGACAAGGGTGAGCCGGACGGGTGGGGCCGATGACCGCCACCCTGGCGTGTACCGGCCTGAGCAAGAGGTTCGGCGACGTGCTCGCCGTACAGGATGTGGGGTTCGCCATCGCCCCCGGCGAGGCGTACGGGCTGCTCGGGCCGAACGGCGCGGGCAAGACGACCACGATCTCCATGCTCGTCGGCCTGCTCAAGCCCGGCACCGGGAACGTGACGGTGTGCGGCACGGACCTCGCCGCCGAGCCGCTGGCGGCCAAGGCGAAGATCGGCTACGTGCCGCAGGAGATCGCGCTCTACCCGGAGCTGACCGGGCGGGAGAACCTGCGCTTCTTCGGCCGGCTGTTCGGCCTGCCGCGACGGGAGCTGGCCGCGCGCGTCGACGAGGTGCTCGACCTGGTCGGACTGTCCGACCGGGCCGACGGCAAGCTCGGAACGTACTCAGGCGGCATGAAGCGGCGGATCAACATCGGCGCGGCCCTGCTGCACCGGCCCGAGGTGCTCATCCTGGACGAGCCGACCGTCGGCGTCGACCCGCAGAGCCGCAAGGCCATCCTCGACGGCGTGGAGCGGCTGGTCGCCGACGGCATGGCCCTGCTCTACACCTCGCACTACATGGAGGAGGTCGAGCGGGTCTGCGACCGGGTCGGGATCATCGACCACGGCCGGATCGTCGCCGAGGGCACCCGCCACGAGCTCGTCGCCATGGTCGGCAGCGCCGACAAGATCGAACTGATCCTCGACGGCGACGTGGACGGCGCGTTCGACAAGCTCCAGGCGCTGGAAGGCGTCGTCGAGGCGGTCAGGACCGGCACCGGCTCGGTGCGGCTGCTCGCGGAAGGCGGCCGCTACGTACTGCCCGCGATCATCACCGCCGTGGACGGCCGCGCCACCGTGACCGCCGTCGAGGTCATCGAACCCGACCTGGAGGCCACCTTCCTCCACCTCACCGGCAGCAAGCTGCGGGACTGATCATGCTGAGACCCCTTCTGTCCGTCGCCGCGCTGGAACTGCGTACCCGTGTCCGCGATGGAACGGCCCTGGTGGTCGCGCTGATCGTGCCCATCGCGCTGGCCACCCTGTTCGGCCTCGCCCTGGGCGGGGACGACCCGCCGCTGCGGGCCACGATCGGCTTCGTCGACCTCGACCGCGGCGAGTTCTCCGCCAGTGTGCGGCGGGAGGTCATGTCCAACGAGCAGCTCAAGGGCACGCTGACGCTGCGCGACCTGCCCAGCAGGCAGGAGGCGCAGCGCTCGCTCGACGCCGGTGACATCGGGTCGGCCATCGTGTTCCCGCAGGGGTTCACCAAGAGCGTCGGCGCGGGCTCGGGCGGCCAGGTCGCGGTGCTCACCTCCGCCGAGTCGCCGCTGGCCGGCGTGGTGGCGAACGCCATCGTCGACCGGATCTCCTCGGTGGTCGACGCCCGCACGCTCGCGGTCCGCGCCTCGCTCGCGTACGGCGTGCCCGGCGACCGGGTGAAGGAGCTGGTGGAGCGCAACGGCGCCGCCGGGCCCGGACTGAGTCTGGCCGACGACCCCATGGAGGGCGGCAAGATCGACCTGTCGGTGTACTACGGCTCCGGCATGGCCGCCCTGTTCGCCTTCTTCGTGGTGGGCGCCTCGTTCAGGAGCCTGCTCACCGAGCGGCGGCAGGGCACGCTCGACCGGATGCGGGCCGGGCCGATCCCGCAGTGGACGCCGATCGCCGGCAAGGCCCTGGTGGGGTTCGGGCTGGGTGTGGTCAGCGTCGTCGCCACCTGGGTGTCCTCCTCGCTCATCTTCGGCACCAGCTGGGGCGACCCGGTGGCGGTCTTCGCGCTGCTGGTCGCGCACGTGCTCGCCGCCGCCGCGATCACCATGCTGGTGGCCAGCCGGGCCAAGACCGACGCCCAGGCCGACGGGGTGACCATGGTCGTCTCGTTCGTGATGGCGTTCTTCGGCGGCAGCCTGGTGCCGCTGTACAACCTGCCCGGCTTCCTGCAGAAGGTGGCGCTGCTCACCCCGAACGGCTGGACGTCGACCGGGCTGATCCGGCTCGCGGGCTCCGGCGGGGGACTGACCACGGTGATCGTCCCGATCGGCGTGCTGTGCGCGATCGCGCTGGTGGCGGGCGGCCTGGCCGCGGCCGGCTTCAGGAAGGGGCTGCTCGGATGAGGCCACGTCCCGTTTTGGCACTGGTAGCGGCGAATTTGCGGCGGCTCTCCCGCGACAAGGTCGGCCTGTTCTTCATGGTGATCATGCCGTTCGTCAACATCGTGTTCGTCGGCATGGCGCTCGGGGGCGGCGCCGTGGGAGCCGCCAAGCTGCCCGTCGGCGTCGTGGCCAACGGTTCCGACCCCGTCTCGGCCGCCGTGCTCAAGGAACTGCGCGCGCACCCCGACCTCGCCATCACGGCCGTGGCGACCAAGCAGGACCTTCAGTCGGGCGTACGCGAAGGGTCCCTCGCCGCCGGGCTGGTGATCCCGGCCGGCTCGACCAAGCTCGAACTCGTCATGACGCAGATGAACGGCAGCGGCATGGCGGCCCGCAGCGCCGTAGACGTCGCGGTCGGCCGGGTGGCCGCCGTACTCGAAGCCACCAGGGCCGTCGAGGCCGCGGGCGCCACGCCCGCGCAGGCCGCCGCGCGCGTGCGCGAGGCACAGGCCGACTCGGGCCGCGTCGCGGTCGTCGGCTCCGGTACGCCCGGCGCCACACCCAGGGGCTTCGCCTACACGGCCCCGGCCAACCTGCTGCTGTTCACCTTCATCAACTCCATGGCCGTGGCCGCCGCGCTCGCCGAGAGCAGGCGGCTCGGGATGATCCAGCGCGCGCTCACCGCCCCCGTCAGGCGCCGGTCGGTGCTCGCGGGGGAGGCGCTGAGCAGGTTCGTCGTGGCCGTCGCGCAGTCGCTGTTGATCATGGTGGTCAGCTCGCTGGTGTTCGGCGTGTCGTGGGGCGACCCGCTGGGCGTCGCCGCGGTGGTCGGCTCGTTCTCGCTGGTGGCCACCGGTGCCGCGATCCTGGTCGGTAGCCTCGTACGCTCGCCCTCGCAGGCGCCCGCCATCGGGCCGCCGCTGGGCATCGTGCTCGGCATGCTGGGCGGCTGCCTGTGGCCGAGGGAGTCGGCGGGGGACTTCCTCAACTCGCTCGGCTACCTGTTCCCGCACGCCTGGGGCATGGACGCGCTGCTGGCGCTGACCAAGCCGGGCACGGGCATCGGCACGGTCCTCCCCGAGGTCGCCGTGCTCTCCGGGATGGCGGCGGCGCTGCTCGGCCTGTCGCTGTTCCTGTTCAACCGCCGCACCCGAACCTTCACCTGAACGTTCCGTTTCAACCGCCGCACCCGAACCCCACCTGAGCGTTCCGTTTCAACCGCCGCTTCCCAACCTTCACCTAAGAATTCCGTTGAGTTGATGGGAGATCGTGATGACGACTATTCCGTTCTTTCCGGGGATGGCCCCCGTGGGCGGCGACCACGCCACAGACGTTTACCGTTACGCGGCCCGCAAGGGCGCGATCGAGGCGCTTGAGGTGGCCGCCGTCGATCTCGGCATTGGCCTGCATGAGATGCACGAGGCGGTGGCCCACCTGGTGGAGAACCGGCTGCTCATGATGGAGGACAGGGCGGGCCGCCGGTTCGTCCCCGTGGATCCCGAGGTGGCCGCGGCCTCGCTGGTCTCCTCCGTCGAACGGGAGATCTACCAGCGCCGGGAGCTGATCGACCAGATCCGCGAGCGGATCAACGTGTTCCGGCAGGACTACACGGGCAGGACCTCGGCGCCCAGCGCGATCGAGTATCTGGTGGGGTCGATGGAGGTCCGGGGCTTCCTCAAGACGGCCGGCGACTCGTGCCGGGACGAGGTGCTGGTGCTCCAGTCGAGCCTGACCGACGCGGACGAGCTGTCGCAGGCGTACTCACCGCTGCTCGGGCGGGGGATCACCGTGCGCATCATCTGCCAGCACCGCAACCGGGCCGACCTCGCGACGCGGATGCGGATGAAGAAGCTGACCGACGCGGGGGCCTCGGTGTGCACCGTCAGCCACATTCCGCGATCGGCCGTGGTGTTCGACCGGTCGCTGGTGGTGCTGTTCGGGCTGTCGGACGGGGAGACCAACGTGGCGCGGGTGCACAACCACGGGGTCGCGCAGTTCCTGCTGGACCTGTTCAACCACCTGTGGGAGACGGCCACGCCGCTGGAGGGCGTCGAGGCCGGGTACGCCGACGTGGCCGACGACCTCCAGCAGGCCATCGCGGCGCTGATGGCCAAGGGCTACACCGACGAGGTCGTGGCGCGCAAGCTGGGCATGTCCGTACGCAGCTGCCGCCGGCACATCGCCACGCTGATGCGCGATCTCGACGCGACCAGCCGCTTCCAGGCCGGGGTGCAGGCGGCCAGGAAGTTCCTGCCCAACGGCGCGTGACAAGTGTTCGGTCGTCTGTGCGGGCCCGCCCCCGGCGGGCCCGCTGCCGTACGTCATGTGGCCTGCATCGCGACCGACACCTCGGCCAGGTCCAGGGCCCGCTCGCAGACCAGCTCGACACCGCGCACCAGCTCGTCGAACGCCATGCGCGGGTCGAGGCACATCCGGATGGAGCTGTTCGCGTCCTCGGCGCTCACCCCGATCGCAGTCAGGACGTGTGACGGCTCCTGGGAGTCGGAGTTGCACGCGGACCCGGTGGACACGGCCACGGTACGCAGGCTGGAGACCAGGCTCTCCCCACGGACCCCGGGCAGCACCAGGTTGAGCACATGAGGCACTCCGTTGAGCGGATCGCCGTTGATCCGTATACCCGGAAGCCGGGTGGTGAGCAGTTCGAGGGCCGCCTCGCGCAGTCGTACGGCCCGCATCCAGTCGTCGTCGAGCCGCCGCAGCGCCAGCTCGCACGCCTTGCCCAGCCCCACCACGAGGTGCGTCGGGATGGTCCCGCTGCGCAGCTCGTACTGGCCGCCGCCGTACGTGATCGGCCGCAGGCGCACGCCGGGCCGCACGTACAGGGCGCCGATGCCCTTCGGGCCGCGTACTTTGTGCCCGGAGATCGACAGCGTGTCCACCCCGGCCTCGACCACGTCGATCGGGATCCGGCCGGCCGCCTGGGCGGCGTCCACGTGCAGCAGGCAGCCGACCTCGTGGCAGAGCGCGGCCAGCTCCGACATCGGCTGTATGGTGCCGATCTCGCTGTTGACCAGGGCGGCCGTGGCGACGCGCGAGTGGACGTCGAGCTGGTCGGCCAGCCGGGTCAGGTCGATCACCCCGTCCTGGCGTACCGCCATCGTGCGGGTCTCGATGCCCCGCCCGGCCAGCGCCCGGCCGATGGACAGCGCGGACTTGTGGTCGGTCGGGCAGAACAGCGCGTTGACGGGCGCGCGCTCCTCATGGGCGAACATGCCCAGCAGCGCGATGTTGTTGCTCTCGGTCGCGCCGGAGGTGAAGACGATGCCGCGCGGGTCGGCGCCCAGGAGCTCGGCCACGGACACGGCGGCGAGGTCCACCGCGCGGCGGGCCCGCTTGCCGAGGACGTGCGGCGACGACGGGTTGCCGAAGTCCTCTCTCAGGTACGGCAGCATCGCGTCGACCACTTCGTCGTCCACGCGGGTGGTGGCGCAGTTGTCCAGATAAATGATCTTCATGGGCGGCCCGTCACTTTCGGTGGTCCGTCTCGCGCCGCGTCAGCTCCTGAACGTGCTGACCGTCACGAGCTTCGAGTAGATCTCGTCCGTGGACATCTCCCCGCTCCCGCCGGGGTCGGCGATGATCACCAGCATGTCCGACAGGCGGTAGAGCTCCAGGGCGATGTCGACGCCCGTCTGGACGGGTGCCAGACACTCGCCAGGCGCGAAGATGACGATCGCCCGGTAGCCGGCGTTGTGCACCTCCGAGATCATCTCGGTGATCTCGCCGGCGCATCCGGTGATGCCGCAGCTGATCAGCGTGCGGTAGTTGCCCTCGTCGTCGAGGAAGGCCACCTCGGTGTCCTTCGTGCCCGACTCGAGGTAGCGCTTCTCCAGCCGCCCCTGCTTGACGAACCGGTCGGCGGCCTTCTGGAAGCGGTACTTGAGCCAGGTCTCGGGGAAGGCCAGCGGGTGCTTGCGGCTCGGCAGCACGCGGTCAGTCCCGAACCCGGCCTCGCCCAGGATCCGCTCGTACTCCCCGGGCAGCCCGGTGAAGCGCTCGAAGAACTCCGCCCGCAGCTCGCTCGCCGGGCGGCCCGACGTGGGGACGTACTGCCAGTCGTTGACCAGCAGGAGCAGCCGCGCGTCGGTGCGGGTCGGCGCGTACGACCTGAGGAGGTCGGCCGACAGCCGCCAGGTGTACTCCGGGAAGATCCCCACCCGGCCGGCGATCCGGCGTCGCATCACCTCGGACTCTTGCGCCCCGATGACGCCGGGGACGAGCTTCCCCTGATCCTCGAAAAGCATGAAATGGCCGCCCATGACGACCAGGTTCTCTATGCCGGAGGCGGTCAGTTCACGGTCTATCAGCCGGCGCAGCTCCTCTTCGGAGCCGACGAGCTGGTGGCTCTTGGATACTCGGGCGGCGAGCGCGTCTGTCATGGTGGACCACTCCAGGGTGGGTCAGGGCTGGGTGAGTACGGGCCTCGGAGACTCGATGACGGCTTCCGGGGTGATCTCAGGGGTCAGCTCGCGGGCCAGCGCCCGCAGTGGCTGGGGGCCGGTCAGGTGATGGACGGTGGCGCCCGCCCATCCGTGGGCCGCCAGCAGGGCCAGGACCCGGGGGATCCGCAGGGCCCGGCCGCCGGCGAGCGTGTAGCTGTCGGACAGGTCCACCTCGCCGAGCCCGTTCACCTGCCGGACGACCTCGGCGAGCGCCTGCTCCGCATCGGGGGCGAGCGCTGGTCGGACTTCAGGGGCGTTCTCGGGTGGTTCGTCGCGGGCGGGCGGGCTCGGGACCGTCGGTGTGCTGTGGGTCGCCGGTGGGCTGAAGCCGGCGAGGCGCGTGACGTCGCTGATCCGGATGTCGGCCCCGGCGAGCAGGACGGTCTCGTAGCCGCGCAGGAAGCGTTCCATGTCACCGGCTCCCATGATCGAGGACCGGGCGTGGAAGCCGACGACGACCGCGTCACGCCACTCGTCGATCCTGAAGTACGTGTCCATCTCCTCGTACGCCCAGGCCGTCGGCACCGTCTTCCAGGCGAACGTGGTGCGCCGGGCCCGCGCCTCGCTGGAGCGCTGCTTGATGAAGTTGACCTCTGACCCGAGACGTACGAGCTGGCCACGCCGCGATCCCTCGCGCGACACCAGCTCCACGACCTGGTCGTAGGGCACGGACGAGTGCGTCCGGGCGAGCTCGAAACGCTCGGCCACCCGGCGCAGCAGCTCCGCGAACGTCGGGTCGTCATGGCAGTCGACGGTCACCAGCATCGGCGCGAACATGCACGTCATCACGCCCGCGTACGGGCCGGGCTCGCGGTTGCCGGAGAACGACAGGTGCGCGACCGTCCCGAGGCCGGTGTAGGCGGCCATCATGGCGGTGTACGCGGTCACGTGGACCAGCGACGGCCACACCTGGTCCGCGGCGGCGATCCGCCGCACGGCGTCGAGCAGCGAAGGAGATGTCAGGGTCGCACTCCGCGCGACTGGCTCGCCGTCGGGCGTCAGCGGCTCGCGGTCGGGGGCGCGACGGCCTGCGAACGGGTCGGCCGGAAGGCGGGCGATCTCCGTGCCCCAGTACGCCAGGGAGCGGGCCGCCACCGTGGCGGCCTCGGCCGACGACTCGTGCCGGGCCAGGTCCGACGGCTGGTTGCGGACCGGTTCCAGCGCGGCCGGCCGCCGGGAGCTGAAGCCGGCGCACTGGACGGTCAGCTCGCGCTTGATCTCCCGTACCGTCCACGCGTCCACGGCCAGATGGTTGAGCACCAGGACGATCTGCTTGGGAGCGCCGCCCGTGGTGATGACGCAGGCGCGGATCGGCCAGTCGACGTCGAGGCGGAAGTCGGTGGTGCCGAGCCGTTCGACGATCTCGGCGGGGGTGGGGGTGCCGTCGCGTTCGGTGGTCGCCAGGAGGATCGGCAGCGCGGCCGGCGGGTGCACCTGCTGGCGCGGCTCCGGCCCGGGATCGAGGTGGTACGTGGTCCGCAGCGACTCGTGGCGGCGCGTCAGATAGTTGATCGCCGCGCGGCAGTTCGCCACCGTGACGTCGTGCGGGATGGCGAGCCGCAGCACGATGTGCGTGTCATGCCGTTCGCCCGGCGGCAGCCGGTGGTATTTCAGCCACATGTAACGCTGGCCCCAGCACAGATTCGCGTTCTTCGCGGCGGACAACTCAGCCTCCCCATGTGCGCCGGTAGCCGGTTAATGTGCTTCATAATCTGCGCCGATCAGGGGTGCGACAACCGGGTGCCGATGACCGGCTCCGGAAGGCGATTACCTGCCAATGGATTCAGGAATGGCACGCTTGACGCGTCGTCGCCCATTCGGCCAAGCTCGGAGCGAACAGCATGGAGCGGCTCGGCTTTCGGCCTGAGGTGGCGCGGTGACTATGTTGGAAATACCACCCGAGTTTCAGAATATTCTGCGCTCGCATTTGCCGTACGCGGACGCGGGCGACTTCTCCGCGTCCGACGAGCTGGCGGGCCTCGGGCTCGACTCGATGGGCGTCGTGCGGTTGCTGGCCGACATCGAGGACCGCTACGACATCGAGCTGCCCGACGACCTCCTCAACGAGGAGACGTTCGACACCGTCGGCTCGCTGTGGGAGGCCCTGTCCGCGCTGATCGACCCCCAAGGAACCGTCGGTGGCGAGCGAGCGCCGTTACGAGTGTGAGGATCGCCGATGCTGACGCGAGTCGACGACGTGGTGCGGTGCGGCGACCCTGACCGCCCCGCCGTGACCTACCAGGACGAAACGCTCAGCTACGGCGAGCTGGCCCGCCGCGTCGGCCGCGCCGCGAGCGGCCTGCGCCGTCTGGGGCTGCGCCGGGGCGAGCGGGTCGTCGTCTACCTGGAGAAGCGGATCGAGACCGTCGTCGCCATGTTCGCCGTGTCCATGGCCGGCGGGGTGTTCGTCCCGGTCAATCCGCTGTTCAAGCCGCAGCAGGTGGGCTATGTGGCGGCCGACTGCGGGGCGGTCGCGGTGGTCACCTCGGTCGAGCGGCACCGCCTGGTCGGCGCCCGGCTCCAGGAGGTGGAGTCGCTGCGCCACCTGATCCTCATCGGCGACCGGCCGCGCGTCCCGGAGCCGCGCCCGATCACGACCTGGTCCCAGCTGTGCGCCTCCGACGACGAGGTACCGCCCTCTGAGGGGGTGATCGACGCCGACGTGGCGGCGATCCTCTACACCTCGGGCAGCACCGGCAACCCCAAGGGTGTCGTCCTGTCGCACCGCAACCTGCTCGCCGGCGCCCAAAGCGTCGCCCACTACCTCGGCCACACCCGCGACGACGTGGTGCTCGGCGTGCTCCCCCTGAGCTTCGACACCGGCTTCAGCCAGCTCACCACCTCCTTCATCGCGGGCGCGCACGTCGTCCTGATGAACTACCTGGTGCCCGGCGCGGTCGTCCGCCTGTGCGCGCGGCACGGCGTCACCGGGCTGACCTGCGTACCGCCGCTGTGGCTGCAGCTCGCCGCGCAGACCTGGCCCGAGGCCGCCACCCGTCGCCTGCGCTACTTCGCCAACACCGGCGGGCGCCTGCCCAAGCCCGCGCTGGACTCGCTGCGGGCGACGTTCCCGCAGGCCAGGCCGTACCTCATGTACGGGCTGACGGAGGCCTTCCGCTCTACCTACCTCGACCCCGAGCAGGTCGACCGCCGGCCCGACTCGATCGGGAAGGCGATTCCCAACGCGGAGATCCTCGTCGTACGCCCGGACGGCGGCGTGTGCGAGCCCGGCGAGAAGGGGGAGATCGTGCACCGTGGCGCGCTCGTGGCGCTCGGCTACTGGAACGACCCCGAACGCACCGCCGAACGGTTCCGCCCCTATCCACCGGGCGGCAGCCCGTGGGGGAGCGAGCTCGCGGTCTGGTCGGGCGACGTCGCCTACCGCGACGACGAGGGATTCATCTACTTCGTGGGACGTACCGACGAGATGATCAAGACTTCCGGATACCGGGTCAGCCCCAGCGAGATCGAGGAGGCGGCCTACGCCACCGGGCTGGTGGGCGAGGCGGTGGCGTTCGGCGTCGCCGACGACACGCTCGGCCAGCAGGTCGTGCTCGTCGTCAGCGGGCCGGGCGGCGCGTCGTGCGACACCGAGACGCTGGTCAAGGCGCTCGAACGCGACCTGCCGCGCTACATGGTCCCGCGCCGGGTGGTGGTGCGCGACCGGCTGCCGAGATCGGGCAACGGCAAGTTCGACCGTACGGAGCTGCGCAGGTCGGTGACCTGGTGACCGCCATCCCGAGCGGCTGGTACGGCAGGCACGACAGCCAGCTCACCGTGGGCGGTATCCCTGTGGAGCGGCTGGCCGCCCGGGTGGGGAGCACGCCGTTCTTCGCCTATGACCGGGAGCTCGTCAACCGGCGGGTGGCGTTGGTACGCGCCGCCCTGCCCGAGGACGTCGAGCTCAGCTACGCGGTCAAGGCCAATCCGATGCCCGCCCTGCTCCAGCACATGAGCGGCCTGGTCGACGGCTTCGACGTGGCCTCCGCGCAGGAGATGCGGCACGCCCTCGACACCCCGGCGCCCGCCTCACGGATCAGCTTCGCCGGGCCTGGCAAGTCCATGGCCGAGCTGACGCAGGCGGTCGCCGCCGGCGTCACCGTCGAGCTGGAGTCCGAGCTGGAGGTGGAACGGGTCCGGTCGGCGAGTGCCGCCGTGGGCGTTCCCGCGCGGGTCGCGCTCCGCGTCAACCCCGACTTCGCGATCCGCGGGTCCGGTATGAGGCTGGGCGGCGGGCCGCAGCAGTTCGGCATCGACGCGGAGCGGATCCCCGCGGTCCTGGCCGGGCTGACCGGCGACGACCTCGACTTCCAGGGCTTCCACGTGTTCGCCGGGTCGCAGAACCTGCGGGTCGACAACATCTGCGAGGCGCAGCGCCGTACCGTCGAGCTGATTCTCGGCTTCGCGGACGCGGCGCCCGGGCCCGTGCGCTACGTCAACATCGGCGGCGGCTTCGGCATCCCGTACGCGCTGCGCGACCGGCCGCTCGACCTCGGGCCGATCGGCGACAACCTGGCGCGGCTGGTCGACGGGCTGGTCCGGCCCCGGCTGCCGGAGGCGCGGCTCGTCGTCGAGCTGGGGCGCTATCTGGTCGGCGAGGCCGGCGTGTACGTCACACGCGTGGTGGACCGCAAGGAGTCGCGCGGCAAGGTGTTCGTCGTCGTGGACGGCGGCCTGCACCACCAGCTCGCGGCCTCGGGCAACTTCGGCCAGGTGATCAGGCGCAACTACCCGCTCGCGGTGGCGAACCGGATGGACGACCTGCCCGAGGAGACCGTGACGGTGGTCGGCTGCCTGTGCACCCCGCTCGACCTGCTGGGGGACGACGTCTCGCTGCCCAAGGTGGGGGTGGGGGATCTGATCGTGCTGTTCCAGGCCGGTGCGTACGGGCTGACGGCGAGCCCCACCGCGTTCCTGAGCCACCCGGCGCCGGTCGAGGTGCTGGTCTGAGCCCGGGATGACGGCAGGCCCGCAGTTGTCACTGCGGGCCTTTTGGCGAGCGCTTTGAGGTGCTGGTCGGGCGGGGTCCGTGGTTTGAGGTGCTGGTCCGGTGGGATCCGTGGGCCGGCGCGGCGGGGGCTTGTCGGGCCGGCCCACGGACGTCTAGTGCGGCGGCGCCGGTACCTCAGAGGGGAACAGCGACGGCGGCAGGCCCTCGCTCCTGGCGCTCCACAGGTCCTTCAGGCACGTTTCCGGGTCGGTCGCCGCGAGCTGTACGCCGAGCGCCATCGCCCGCAGGATGTCGGTCGCGGCCTCGGGCGGGATGATCGTCGGATCCGCGAGCAGCATCACGCTGGTGAGACCGCCCTGAACCGCCACCCGCACCCGGAACGCCTGGCCGTACTGCTGCGCCAAGGGCGTCCAGACCAGCTCGGCGGGGGTCGGATCGGCGGGGTTCAGCGGGGCGCGGTCGATCTGCATGTAGTTGAACCAGCTGCGGAACAGGTGGTTGAACCAGCAGTCGTGCCCCGGCTCCTGCCCGCTGTGCGTGGCCGCGTCGGCGGCCAGCGCGGCGACGCGGTCGAAGTCGTAGCAGGAATAGCGGTACGTGCGCGCGCTCGCCCAATGCCAGCGCTTGACGTGCTCGGCCAGCGTGGCGCCCGGATCGACGGTGGCGCTGACCGGGATGAGCTGGTTCATGGTGCCGACGACGTGCTGGTGCTCCTCGGCGAACCGATTGGAGGCCATCAGGCTCATCGTGACCCGGTCGGTGTCGGTGTGCCGGGCCAGGCCGGCGGCGATGAAGGCCATCAGTATCGCGGGCGGTGTCACGCCGTGGCGCTTGGCGGCCTCGGCGGCGAGCCCGCTCAGGCGGCGTGAGTGCAGCGTGGCCTCGATCCGGTTCCGCTCGGCGCGGGCGGGGAGCGTGGGCAGCTCGTCCATCAGGCCATCGGTGAGCACGCGCCGCCAGTAGCGTTCGGAGCTCTCCTGCTGGCCGCGCCAAGACTCGTCGCGCTGCCGCTGGGCCAGCTCGCGCAGGGTGGGACCCATCGGCGCGTGAGCGTCCGGGTCGACCACCAGGGCGCGGAACTGGTCCTGCAGATGATGGATCGACCACACGTCCACGATCAGGTGGGAGAACGACAGCGCGAGGAAGATCGGGGCCCCGTCGGTCGTGACGAGCAGGCCGCGCCAGGGCAGCGCGTCGGTCATCGGGAACGGGATCGTGGCCAGCTGCTCCTTCGTACGCTCCGGGTCGCCCCGGTCGGTGACCGCGCGGTCCACGTGCTCGACCGGCGGCGTCACCGTCCGGTGGACGCGCTGCACGGGCTGCCCGTCTCGTACGTGGTAGGTGGTGCGCAGGCATTCGTGCCGGTCGACGAGGCGCCGCAACGCCGTCGTGACCCGGTCCAGGGGGAGGCCGCGCAGGTCCCAGGTCGTCGGCAGGTTGGCGTCCCGCATCCAGTCCTCGGGGTAGCGCTCCACTTCTCGCCAGCTCCATAGCTGGCCGTTGCTCAGGGGGGCGTCGACGGGCATGTGGTCTCCTCGTGAGCTGTTGCGGACCGCTGACAGTGGCCCCGCCGACGGCCCTCCACCGCGCACGTACCGGGCCCCTGTAAATGGCTTTATCCATTTCGGCTCGGCAGAACTCTCAGGCCAATGTAGCTACCTGTCCTACACAGGATCTGAGCCGCATACACCTATGTCAACGCGCCCGCGCTGGCAGCTTCTGCCGGAAACAATGTGCCAGTCCGCGACCGTGGTCCGGAAAGGACGCGGCGATTAGGGTCACAACAACTATTCAAAGCGATCGTCTTTATGGAAACCGGCACTGTCTTGTTGGTGATGCCCGAAGCTTGAGGTGGCGCATTGATGGTTGGTGAGTCGATTCAGCCAAACGGCATGACGGCCGGGGAAACCGGCCGGTCGCGGACCGGTCGCGTTTCGTCCGCCGTGGAGCCTGTCGCCGTGGTCGGTGTTTCCTGCCGGCTTCCTCAGGCCGCCGATCCCGGACGGTTCTGGCAATTGCTGCGCGATGGCGTGGACGCCGTGACGGCCGTGCCCGAGGGCCGGTGGCCGGACGAGTCGGCCGCGGCTTACCGGCGTGGTGGCTTCCTCTCCGACGTGGACCGCTTCGACGCCGCCTTCTTCGGGATCTCCCCGAACGAGGCCGCCGCCATGGACCCCCAGCAGCGGCTCGTGCTGGAGCTGGCCTGGGAGGCGCTGGAGAGCGCTCGCTTGGTGCCGGGCCGGCTGAGCGGGAGCGGCGCCGGGGTGTTCTTGGGGGCGATCTCCAACGACTACGCGGCGTTGCAGGATCGGGTGGGTGGCCTCGGGCGACACGCCTACACCGGGGCGAACCGGGCGATGATCGCCAACCGCGTCTCCTACTTCCTCGGCCTGCGCGGGCCCAGCCTGACGCTGGACGCCGGGCAGTCCTCGTCGCTGCTGGCCGTACAGATGGCCTGCGAGAGCCTGCGGCGCGGCGAGACCGGGCTGGCGCTCGCGGGCGGCGTGAACCTCAACCTGCTGGCCGAGACCACCGCCGCCATCGGCGACTTCGGCGCGCTGTCGCCGGACGGCCGCTGCTACGTCTTCGACGGCCGGGCCAACGGCTACGTTCGCGGAGAGGGCGGGGCGCTCGTCGTACTCAAGCCGCTGTCCGCGGCGCTCGCCGACGGCGACCCGATCCGATGCGTGATCCTCGGCGGCGCCGTCAACAACGACGGCGGCGGCGACGGACTCACCGTGCCGAGCCGGCGGGCGCAGGAGGAGGTCATCCGGCTGGCCTGCGAACGCGCCGGCGTCGAGCCGGGCGACGTCCAGTACGTCGAGCTGCACGGCACCGGCACGAAGGTCGGCGACCCGATCGAGGCCGCCGCCCTCGGCGCCGCCTACGGCCCCGACCACGCGGATGACGAGTCTCCGCTGCTGGTCGGGTCGGTGAAGACCAACATCGGCCACCTCGAAGGCGCCGCCGGGATCGCGGGCCTGGTCAAGGTCGTACTGAGCCTGGAGCAGCGCGAACTGCCGCCCAGCCTGAACTTCGAGACGGCCAACCCGGACATCCCGCTGGACGAGCTGGGGTTGGAGGTCGTACGCGACACCCGCCCGTGGCCGCGCGCCGACCGGCCGCTCATCGCGGGCGTCAGCTCGTTCGGCATGGGCGGCACGAACTGCCACCTGGTGCTCGGGGAGGCGCCGCGGAGCGGGTACGGGGTTCGGTCGGTGAGCGAGGACACGCCTTGGGTGCTGTCGGCGCGTTCAGCCCGAGCGCTCGGCGCCCAGGCCGAGCGCCTGCTCGCCCACGTCGGCCCGCCCGTTGGCCCCGCCGATGTCGAGGCTGGGGCCGTGGCGCTGGCGTTGTTGCGGAGCCGGGCCGTGTTCGAGCACCGAGCGGTGCTTCTGGGCGCCGACCGGCAGGCGGGGTTGGCGGCTCTGGCGGCCGGGCGGCTGGACGAGTCCGTGGTGACCGGGTCTGTGGTTGCCGGGTCCGTGACCGGTGGTCGCCGGGTGTTCGTCTTCCCGGGGCAGGGGTCGCAGTGGCCGGAGATGGCTCGTGACCTGCTCGCCGGTTCGCCGGTGTTCGCGGCACATGCCGAGGCGTGCGCGGGGGCGCTCGAACCGTTCGTCGACTACGCGCTGCTCGACGTGCTGCGTGGGGCGCCGGGCGCGCCCGGTCTCGACCGGGTCGACGTGGTGCAGCCCGCGCTGTGGGCCGTCATGGTGTCGCTCGCCGGCCTGTGGCGTTCGTACGGCGTCGAACCCGAGATGGTGATCGGCCACTCGCAGGGCGAGATCGCGGCCGCCACCGTCGTCGGCGCGCTGTCGATGCCCGACGCCGCCAGGGTCGTGGCCCTGCGCAGCCGCGCCATCGCCGGGATCGCCGGGCGCGGCGGGATGATGTCGATCGCCGCCCCGCTGGACGTGGTCGAGTCGGCGATCCGCTCGCTGACGGGGGACGTGTCCATCGCCGCCTACAACGGGCCCCGATCCGTGGTCGTCTCCGGGCGGCTTGAGGCGCTCGACGACCTGGGGAGACGGCTCACCGACGACGGGTACCGCACCAGGATCATCCCGGTCGACTACGCCTCGCACTCGGCCGAGGTCGAGGAGATCCGCGACGAGGTGCTGGCGGCGCTGGCACCCGTACGGCCGGTGAGCGCGGGGACGCTGTTCATCTCGACGCTCACCGGCGAGCCGATCGACACGGCCGAACTCGACGCCGGCTACTGGTACCGCAGCCTCCGGCAGCCGGTCAGGTTCGCGCAGGCGACCCGGCGGGCGCTCGACCACCAGGGCGGCCTGTTCGTGGAGTGCAGCCCGCACCCGGTGCTGGGGGCCGGGATCGAGGAGACGACCGAGGAGGCGGACCGTGAGGCCGCGGTCATCGGGACGCTGCGGCGGGGTGAGGGCGGGCTGACGCGGTTCCGGCGCTCGCTCGCCGAGGCGTACACGCGAGGGGCCGAGGTCGACTGGACCGGACCCGATCCGGTGGCGGGGGCGGAGTTGGTGGAGCTGCCGACGTATGCGTTCCAGCGCGAACGCCACTGGCCGTCACTCCCCGCCGCCGCCCGGCGCCCCACGGCGCGGACGGTCGGCGGAGACGCCCGGCGCTCCACGGCGCGGACGGTTGGCGGAGACGCCCGGCGCTCCACGGCGCAGACCCTCCCCAGAGACGCCCGGCGCTCGACGGAGCAGACGGTCCCCGCAGGCGGTGGGCTTTCGCGGCGTGAGGTGCGTGAGCTGGTGCTGACCCTCCTGGCCGGGCTGCTCGGGTACGAGGACGCGGCCGGTGTGGAGCCGGGCAGGACGTTCAAGGACCTCGGGCTCGAATCGGCCACGGCGGAGGACCTCAGGCACCGGCTGCGGAGCGCGACCGGGCTCCGGCTGCCGACCAGCCTGCTGTTCGACCACCCGACCCCCGATCTGCTGATCGCCCACCTGCGGACGCTTCTCGACGACGGCGGATCCGCAGCGTCGACCGCCAACCACCAGAGCGACCCCGCCACGCCCAGGCTCCTCGACGACGCGTCCGCAGACGATTTCGTCGGGGATACCGACGGCGGCCTCAACGGCGACCCCGACGCGATCGCCATCGTGGCCATGGGGTGCCGGTATCCCGGTGGGGCCGACTCGCCCGAGGAGCTGTGGCGGCTCGTCAGCACCGGCACCGACGCGATCACCGAGTTCCCCGTCAACCGAGGCTGGGACCTGGACGCGTTGTTCGCGGCCGGTCCCGACAGGTCGGGCACCAGCGACACCAGGTACGGCGGGTTCCTGCACGACGCCGACCGGTTCGACGCCGCGTTCTTCGGTATCAGCCCGCGTGAGGCCACCGCCATGGACCCCCAGCAGCGGCTGCTGATGGAGGTCAGCTGGGAGGCCGTCGAGCGGGCCGGGCTCGACCCGGCGGGGCTGCGCGGCTCGGCCACCGGCGTGTTCGTGGGCGCCATGGCCTCCGACTACGGCCCCCGGCTGCACCAGGCCACGGGGACGGTGGACGGGCACCTGCTGACGGGCACCGCGCTCAGCGTCGCGTCCGGGCGGATCGCGTACGCGCTGGGCCTGCGCGGACCCGCCATCACCGCCGACACGGCCTGCTCGTCGTCGCTGGTGGCGATCTTCCTGGCGATGCAGGCGCTGCGGCGCGGCGAATGCTCGCTGGCCCTGGCCGGCGGCGCGACCGTGATGTCCAGCCCGGGGATCTTCGTCGAGTTCAGTCGCCAGTCGGGGCTGGCTGCCGACGGCCGGTGCAAGGCGTTCGCGGCGGGCGCGGACGGCACGGGCTGGGGCGAGGGTGCCGGGATGCTGCTGCTGGAGCGGCTGTCCGACGCGCGTCGCCTGGGGCACCCGGTGCTCGCCGTGATCCGTGGCGGCGCGGTGAACCAGGACGGCGCCAGCAACGGCCTCACCGCACCGAATGGCCAGGCTCAGCAGGAAGTGATCCGGCAGGCGCTGGCCGACGCCGGGCTCGCCGCCGCCGAGGTCGACGCGGTGGAGGCGCACGGCACCGGTACCCGGCTCGGCGACCCGATCGAGGCAGAGTCGATCATCGCCGCGTACGGCGCGGACCGCGATCCTGGACGGCCCGTCTGGCTCGGCTCCCTCAAGTCGAACATCGGCCACACACAGGCCGCGGCCGGAGTCGGCGGCGTCATCAAGATGGTGATGGCGATGCGGCACGGGACGCTGCCGCGCACCCTGCACGCCGACGAGCCCACGCCGCACGTGGACTGGAGCGGCGGCGCGGTACGACTCCTCACCGAGCCTGTCGAACTGCCCGACGACCGGCCGACTCGGGCCGCGGTCTCCAGCTTCGGCATCAGCGGCACGAATGCCCACCTGATCCTGGAGCAGGCCCCCGAGACGGCGCACACGGTCCCCGAGACGGGGTCCGCGGCTCCCAAGACCGGGCGTGCGGAACCTGAGTCGGCGTACGCGGCCCCTGAGACGGCGCGTGCGGAAGCCGAGACCGCCGAGGCGCCGTTGGTGTGGGCGGTGTCCGCGAAGTCGGCGGCCGCGCTCGAAGCCCACGCCGCGCGCCTGCGCGACTACGCCACCGACGCACCCCAAGACGACCTGGCCGCCGCCGGACACCTGCTGGCCCGCCGGGCCCGGTTCGCGCACCGCGCGGTGGTGGTGGCCGCGGACCGGGACGAACTGGTGGCGGCCCTGGCGGCGTTGGCCGCCGGTGAGTCGCATGCGGCGGTGACCAGCGGCACGGCGCTGCCGGACATCCGGCCGGTGTTCGTCTTCCCCGGACAGGGTTCGCAGTGGACGGGCATGGCGGTCGATCTCCTGGACTCCAATGAGGTGTTCAGCGAGTGGATGACCCGCTGCGACGCCGCGCTCGCTCCCTACACCGGTTGGTCCGCCGTGGAAGCCCTGCGCGCGGGCGAGCTGGTGGGCTCGGAGGTCATCCAGCCGGTGCTGTTCGCGGTGATGGTGTCGCTGGCGGAGGTCTGGCGGTCGCTGGGTGTGGACCCGGCGGCGGTCGTGGGGCACTCGCAGGGTGAGATCGCGGCGGCCTGTGTCGCCGGGGCGCTGACGCTCGACGACGCGGCGAAGGTGGTCGTGCTCCGCAGCCAGGCGCTCGTCAAGCTGGGCGGCACCGGCGGCATGCTCGCCGTCGCGCTGCCCGCCGATGAGGTCCGGCTGGAGCCGTGGGCCGATCGCCTGTGGGTGGCGGTGCGGAGCGGGCCGGCCAGTACGGTGGTCGCCGGGGAACTGGACGCGCTGGACGAGTTCGCGGCGGCGTGCGGCGAGACGGTCCGCGTGCGGAAGATCGGCATCGACTACGCCTCGCACACCCCGCACGTCGAGGTGCTCCGCGACGAACTGCTCGCCAGCCTGGCCGAGGTCGCGCCGCGGCCGACCGACGTGGCCTTCTGCTCGTCCATGGCCGCCGACTTCGTCGAGCCGACCGGGCTGGACGCCGACTACTGGTTCCGCAGCCTTCGCAATCCCGTACGTTTCGAGCAGGCGATCAGGGCGGTCGCCGGAGACGGCGCCTCGCTGTTCATCGAGGCCAGCCCGCATCCGGTGCTGACCGGCCACATCCAGGACACCCTGGCGGCCACCGGCGCCCCCGGCGGCGCCACCGGGACGCTCCGCCGCGACGACGGCGGCCGGCGGCGCCTGCTGCTGGCGGTGGCCCAGGCGTACGTGTCGGGCGCCGAGGTGGACTGGGCGGCCGTCGATCAGGCCGCCGCTACTCAGGCCGGACTCGTACCGAACCCCCCACGCCATCACGTGGACCTGCCGACCTACCCCTTCGAGCACACCAGGTACTGGATCAACGAGAGCCCACGGGCCGGTGGGCCGCGACACCCGATGCTCGACGCGGTCGTGCCCGTGGCGGGCCACGACGGGTTCCTGCTCACCGGGCGGTTGTCGCGTGGCGCGCTGCCGTGGCTGGCCGACCACGCCGTGGACGGCGGCGTACTGCTGCCTGGCACCGCGTTCGTCGAGCTGGCCCTGGAGGCCGCCGCGACGGCCGGGTGCGACGAGATCGAGGACCTGACGCTGGAGGCGCCGCTGACGCTGCCCGAGACAGGCGCGGTCCAGGTGCAGCTCGCGGTCGGCGGCGCCGACGCCGAGGGCCGCCGCGACCTCACCGTGTACGGCAGGACGGCGGACGACGACGAGGCCCGATGGACCCGCCACGCCAGCGGCACCCTGGCCACGGGCGCGGTCGTGGCCGGCGAGCGGCTAGCCGACTGGCCGCCCGTGGACGGCGTCGAGATCGACCTGGACGACGCGTACGAGCGGCTCGCGGAGCGCGGCTACGAGTACGGTCCCGCCTTCCAGGGGCTGCGCGCGGCCTGGCGCGTGGACGGCGACGCGTACGTCGAGGTGGCGCTGCCGGAGCCGATCCGCACGGACGCGGGCCTGTTCACGCTCCACCCGGCGCTGCTGGACGCGGCGCTTCACCTCCTGGTGCTGGAGTCGGCCGAGGACAGCGGGGCGTTGCTGCTGCCGTTCGCGTGGAGCGGGGTGCGGGTGTCCGCGCTCGGCGCCGAGGTGCTGCGGGTACGGATCGCGGCCGGGGACGGCGACCGGGTCTCGCTCGACATCCATGACAGCGCGGGCGACCGCATCGCCGGGGTGGACGCGCTGACGCTGCGCCCGGTGCCGAGGCACGGGGCCGTCACGCGCGGCCCGTCCGACGCGGCCTCGTACACGCTCGACTGGATCGACCTGGCGGTGTCCGCGATGGACCCGGCCGAGCAGCGCTGGGCCGTGGTGGGCTACGACGAGTTCGCCGACGAGATCGGCGCGGCCGTGGACGCCCCGCGCTACTACGACCTCGCGTCCCTGACCGAGATGACCGTCGGGGAGATGCCGAGCACCGTCCTGGTGCCGTACCTGCCCGAGGCCGACGCCGACGACGTGCCCTACGGCGTGCGCGACGGCATCTACCAGGCGCTCGACCTGGTGCAGGGCTGGGTGGGGGACGAGCGGTTCGCCGGGTGCCGGATGGTGTTCGTGACCAAGGGTGTGTTCCGGCCCGAGGGAGCGGACGTGGCGGGCGTGGTGGCCGGGCCGGTGTGGGGGCTGGTGCGGTCGGCGCAGGCTGAGCATCCCGGGCGGTTCGTGCTGGTGGACGTCGACGCGGCCACCGTCGACTGGGGTCTGGTGGCGGCGGCGGTCGCGGCGGGCGAGTCACAGCTGGTCGCACGGGATGGGAAGGTCCTCGTCCCGCGCCTGATCCGTCGTACGGCCGACGCCCCTGAGCTGTTCGACGCCGGTACGGGCACCGTCCTGGTGACGGGTGGCACCGGCAGTCTCGGCGCGCTGGTGGCGCACCGCCTGGTGGAGCGGCACGGCGCCAAGGATCTCCTGCTGGCCTCCCGCCGCGGCCCCGAGGCGAGCGGCGACCTGGTGGCCCGGCTGGAGGCGCTCGGCGCGCGGGTCACCGTCGCGGCGTGCGACGTGTCGGACCGCGACTCGCTCGCCGCACTCCTGTCCGAGGTCCCGGCCGAGCGGCCGCTGGTGGCCGTGGTGCACGCGGCGGGCGTCCTCGACGACGCCACGGTGGAAGGGCTGTCGGCGCAGCGGCTGGACTCGGTGTTCGCTCCGAAGTCCGACGCCGCCTGGTACCTGCACGAGCTGGTCCCGGAGGTCCCGCTGGTGACGTTCTCCTCCGTGGCGGGCGTGATCGGCAACTCCGGCCAGGCCAACTACGCCGCCGCCAACGTGTTCCTCGACGTGCTCGCGGCGCACCGGCGCGGCCTCGGCCTGCCCTCCGTGTCGGTGGCCTGGGGCCTGTGGGAGACCGCGGACAGCGGCATGACCGGAGCGCTGTCGGCGGCCGACACGGCCAGGCTGGCCCGGTCGGGCATCGCGCCGCTGACCGCCGAGCAGGGGCTGGAGCTCTTCGACAGCGCGATCACCGCCCCGGCCGAGCTGGTCGTCGCCGCCAGGTGGGACACCGCCGGGCTGCGCGCCAGGGCCGAGGCGGGCGAGCTGCCGCCCGTACTGCGCGGCCTGGTCCGTACGGCCCGCCGGACGGCCGCCGCCGCGAACGCCACGAGCGCCTCCACGCGGGCGGGAGCGGCCGGCATGGCCGAGCGCCTGGCGAAGATGGCGGAGGCCGAGGCCCGCGTCCACCTGGCGGACATGGTCCGCTCGCACGTCGCGGCCGTCCTGGCGCATGGCAGCGCGGTCAACGTGGACATGGACCGGGCCTTCAACGAGCTCGGCTTCGACTCGCTGACCGCGGTGGAGCTGCGCAACCGGCTGAACAGCGACACCGGGCTCCGGCTGCCCGCGACCCTGGTCTTCGACCACCCCACGGTCACGGCGCTGGCCGAGTACCTGTTCCGTACCCTCGCCCCCGCCGCGCCGTCGCCCGAGGACACGCTGCGCGGCGCGGTCGAGCGGGTCGAGTCGATGCTGACCAGCGCGCACGGCGACGCCGAGGCAATCCGCGGCAAGCTCGTCGCCATCGCGCAGAGCGCCGTCACCAGGTTCGGTGCCGGGCTGATGACCAGGTTCGGCGCCGGGTCCAACGGCGCCGCGGAGAAGATCGATTCCGCCTCGGACGAGGAGATCTTCGCGTTGATCGACGACCAAACAATGACGTCTCCTCTGAGGTCCTCTCTGGAAAGGCCCGACCATGGCGACTGAGGAACAGCTGCGCAATTACCTGAAGAGGGTGACCGTCGAGCTCACGGAGACTCGGCAGCGCCTCACCGGGGTGGAAGACCGTCGCCATGAGCCCATAGCGATCGTCGGGATGGGGTGCCGGTTCCCCGGCGGGGTGGCGGGGCCCGAGGACCTGTGGGAGCTGGTGGCCTCCGGTATGGACGCGATAGGTGACCTCCCCACCGACCGGGGCTGGGACGAGGACCTCTATGACCCCGACCCGGAGGCCCTCGGCAAGTCGTACACCCGGCAAGGCGGCTTCCTGCCCGACGCCGGCGACTTCGACGCGCCCTTCTTCGGGATGAGCCCGCGTGGCGCGCTGGCCACCGACCCGCAGCACCGGTTGTTCCTGCAGACCTGCTGGGAGGCGTTCGAGCGGGCGGGGATCGACCCGGCCACGCTGCGCGGCACCCAGACGGGCGTGTACGCGGGCAACATGTACAACGACTACTCCCTGCGCTACACCGGCGGTGCCGTGCCGGAGTCGGTCGAGGGCGTCTTGATGGTCTCCAGCGCCTCCAGCGTGCTGTCCGGACGGGTCTCGTACACCTTCGGGCTGGAGGGCCCGGCGATCTCGGTCGACACGGCCTGCTCGTCGTCGCTGGTCGCGATGCACCTGGCGGTTCAGGCGCTGCGGCGCGGCGAGTGCGCGCTGGCCCTGGCGGGCGGTGTGACCGTGATGGCCACGGCGGACCCGTTCATCGAGTTCTCGCGGCAGCGCGCACTGTCGCCGGACGGCCGGTGCAAGTCGTTCTCCTCTTCTGCGGACGGCGCCGCCTGGTCGGAGGGCGCCGGCGTGCTCGTGCTGGAGCGGCTGTCGGACGCGCGGCGCAACGGCCGCCGGATCCTCGCGCTGATCCGCGGCTCGGCCGTCAACCAGGACGGCGCCAGCAACGGCCTCACCGCCCCGAACGGCCCCTCCCAGGAACGCGTCGTCCAGCAGGCCCTGGCCGACGCCCGGCTCGACACGCGGGACGTCGACGCCGTCGAGGCGCACGGCACCGGCACCCGGCTGGGCGACCCCATCGAGGCCCAGGCGCTGCTGTCCACGTACGGCCGCAACCGCGCGGCCGACCGCCCGCTCTGGCTCGGCTCGGTCAAGTCGAACATCGGCCACACCCAGGCCGCCGCCGGCGTCGCCGGGGTGATCAAGATGGTGATGGCGATGCGGCACGGCGTGCTGCCGCCCACCCTGCACGTGGACGAGCCGACCCCACACGTCGACTGGTCGGCCGGCGGCG
The DNA here is from genome assembly GCF_050942315.1 of Nonomuraea sp. CA-143628. Classification (NCBI taxonomy): domain Bacteria; kingdom Bacillati; phylum Actinomycetota; class Actinomycetes; order Streptosporangiales; family Streptosporangiaceae; genus Nonomuraea; species Nonomuraea sp. CA-143628. The sequence continues at coordinate 11,176,107 of NZ_CP192072.1, read as the reverse complement.
TGGAGCTGCTGACCGAGGCCAGGGAGTGGGTACGCGGCGAGCATCCGCGCCGGTTCGGCGTCTCGTCCTTCGGCATCAGCGGTACGAACGCGCACCTCGTCATCGAGGAGGCCGAGGAGAGCCCGCGTACCGACCAGGACCCGCCCGTCGTCAACGGCCCGCTCGCCTGGGTGATCAGCGCCCGCGGCGGCCGGTCGCTGCGCGCGCAGGCATCCCGGCTGCACGAGCTCGTCACCTCGGCCGACGCCCCTGAAGCGGCGGATGTGGCTCGGTCGCTGGTCACCGGCAGGTCGCTGTTCGAGCACCGTGTCGTCGTGGTCGGCGAGGACCGGGACGCCCTGGCCGCCCGGCTCGGCGACTTCCTGGCCGGCCACCCGGTGGCCGAGGTGGTCGAGGGCACCGCCCGGGAGAAGCCCAAGCTCGCCTACCTGTTCACCGGCCAGGGCGGGCAGCGGATCGGCATGGGCCGTGAGCTGGCCGCCGCGTCGCCGGTCTTCGCCGAAGCGCTCGCCGAGGTGTGGGCGGAGCTCGACGAGCACCTGGACCGGCCGCTGCGCGAGATCGTGTGGGCCGAGCCCGGCACCCCCGAGGCCGACCTGCTGAACGAGACCCGCTACACCCAACCGGCGCTGTTCGCCTTCGAGGTGGCCGCCTTCCGGCTGCTCGCGGCGCTCGGCGTGACGCCCGACCACGTCGCCGGGCACTCGGTGGGCGAATACGCGGCCGCGTACGTCGCCGGGGTCTGGTCCCTGGCCGACGCCGCCCGGCTCATCACCGCGCGCGCCCGCCTGATGCAGGAGCTGGACACGCCCGGCGCGATGGTCGCGATCGAGGCGACCCCCGAGGAGGTGGCGCCGACGCTGGCCGGACAGGAACACCTGGTGTCCGTCGCCGCCGTCAACGGACCGGCCGGCGTGGTCGTCTCCGGCGCGGAGGAGCCGTGCCTGGCGGTCGCCGAGCACTGGCGCGAGCTCGGCCGCCGGACCAGGCGGCTGGCGGTCAGCCACGCCTTCCACTCGCCGCTGATGGAGCCCATGCTGACGGACTTCGCCACCGAGCTGGCGGGCGTGGAGTTCCACGAGCCGCGCATCCCGTACGCCCCCAACCTCCCTGACGGCTCCTGGGCCGAGCCCGGCTACTGGGTGGAGCAGATCCGGCGGGCCGTCATGTTCCAGGCCACGATCGGCCGGCTCGAAGCGGACGGCGTGGACACGTACCTGGAGGTCGGCCCGGCCGCGGTGCTCTCGGCCATGGCGCATGAGTGCGTCACCGAGGCGGATACCCCGATCCTCGCCCTGCACGGCAAGCGGCTCCCTGAGGCCGACGCGCTGATCGGCTGCCTGGCGCGGGCGTGCGTGGCGGGGGTGGCGGTCGGCTGGTCCGCGCTGTTCGGCGGTGGGGCGCGGGTGGACCTTCCGACGTACGCGTTCGACCGGGAGCGGTACTGGCTCGCCCCGCCCGCGCGCGCCGCCGACGTCTCGTCGGCCGGGCTGCGTCAGGTCGGCCACCCGCTGCTGGGGGCGGCGGTCGACGTGGCCGACGACGGGGCGATGGTGCTGACCGGGCGGCTGTCGTTGGCCGACGCGTCCTGGTTGGCCGATCACGTGATGCTCGGCGCGGCCGTGCTGCCCGGTGCCGCGCTCGTGGACCTGGTGCTGGAGGCGGGTGGTCAGCTCGGGTGCGACCTGGTCGAGGAGCTGATGTTCGAGGCGCCGCTGGTGCTGCCCGAGCGGGGCGGGGTGGCGGTACAGGTCGTCGTGGGGCGGCCCGAGGACGGCTCCCAGGGCGGCTCGGAGGGCGATGCCCAGCGCGGCGATTCCCGAGGTGGCGGCTCCCAAGGCGGCCGCTTCCGGCCGGTGGCGATCTACTCGCGGCGGGCGGGTGAGCCGGAGGCCGCGTGGACCTGCCACGCGTCGGGCGTGCTCGGTGCGGACACCGCCCCTGGGGCGGGCGTTCTCGCCTGGGCGACCTCCTGGCCGCCCGCGGGCGCCTCGCCGGTCGCGGTCGAGGGCGCCTACGAGCGGCTGGCCGACGCGGGCTACGACTACGGGCCCGCCTTCCAGGGCGTACGTGCGGTGTGGCGCCAGGGCGAGGAGCTGTTCGCCGAGGTCGCGCTGGCCGACGACGTGGACGTGGCCGGGTTCGGCCTGCACCCCGCGCTCTTCGACGCGATGTTCCACCCGATGCTGATCGCCGACCCGAGTGACGAGCTGCGGCTGCCGTTCGAGTTCCGCGGCGTGCGGCTGCCCGCCGCCGGGGCCAGGGCGCTCCGGCTTCGCCTGTCGCGGTCCGGCCCGGCCATCGAGGCCGCCGACGCCGCGGGCCGTCCGGTCTTCTCGATGGAGTCGCTGCGGGTCCGTACGGTCCCGGCGGCGGCGCTGTCCGGTACGACCGGCAGCCGCACGGACCCCGTGCCGCACGGCGTCGACTGGACCGAGGTCACGGTCGAGCCGGTCAACGACGGCGCCCGGTGGGTCTCGGCCGGGGAGCCGGTACCGGGGCTGGACGCGTACCCGGATCTCGACGGGTTCGGTGCCGGGGAGGTCGGGGCCGGTGCCGGGAACGACAGGGATGATGCCGGGCGCGCCCAGCTTGGCGGGGAGCCGGTGCCGGACGTCGTGGTCGTCTCCCTCGCGGCGGCTCCCGGAGCGCCGGTGCCCGTCGCGGTGCGCGAGCTGACCGGGCGGGTGCTCGGGCTGGTGCGGCAGTGCGTGACCGAGGAGCGGTTCGCCGGCAGCAGGCTGGTGTTCGCGACCCATGGCGTCTTCGACCCCGCCGGTGGCGGGGCCGGGAGTGTGGTGGCCGCGGCGGCTTGGGGGCTGGTGCGGTCGGCGCAGGCCGAGCATCCGGACCGGTTCGTGCTGGCGGACGTGGAGCCGGGCTTCTCCGCCTGGAAGCTGGTGGCCGCCGCCGTCGCGGCGGGTGAGTCGCAGCTGGCCGTACGCGAGGGGAAGGTGCTCGTCCCGCGCCTGGCGCGCAGGGAGACCGGCGCCGCTGCCCAAGCCACGGGTCGGTCCCAGGACTCAGGTCTCTCCCACGACACGTCCCGCTCCCATGGGACGGGTCCCTCCCAGGACACGGGACTCTCCCAGGACGAGGGTCTCTCCTCGGGGACGGGTCTCTCCCGAGGGACCGTGCTGGTGACCGGGGGGACGGGCGGTCTCGGTGCGCTGGTCGCGCGGCGGTTGGTAGAGCGGCACAGCGTGACGGACCTGCTGCTGGTGTCGCGGCGAGGGCCCGAGGCGCCGGGAACCGCTGAGTTGGTGTCGACCCTGACGGGCCTCGGGGCGCGGGTCGCCGTGGCCGCCTGCGACGTGTCCGATCGCGACGCTCTGGCCGTACTGCTGGCCTCGATCCCCGAGGACCGCCCGCTGACCGGCGTCGTACACACCGCGGGCGTGCTCGACGACGCGACGGTCGAGGGGCTGTCGGAGCGGAAGCTGGAGGCGGTGTTCGCCCCCAAGGCGGACGCGGCGTGGCACCTGCACGAGCTGACCAGGGACGTCCCGCTGACCTCGTTCGTGCTGTTCTCGTCGCTGGCGGGCGTGCTGGGCAACGCCGGGCAGGCCGGCTACGCGTCGGCGAACGTGTTCCTGGACGCCTTGGCGGCGCACCGGCGCGGGCTCGGCCTGCCCGCCGTGTCCGTGGCCTGGGGTCTGTGGGACACCGGCTCGGGCATGGGCGGCACGCTCTCGGCGGCCGACACGGCCAGGCTGGCCCGCTCCGGCATCGCGCCGCTGAGCGTCGAGCAGGGGCTGGAGCTGTTCGACGGCGCGCTCGACGCGTCCGAGCCGCTGGTCGTCGCGACCAGGTGGGAGGCGGCCGGGCTCAGGGCCAGGGCCGAGGCGGGTGACCTGCCGTCGATGCTGCGCGGCCTGGTCCGCGCGCCGCGCAGGACGGTCGGCGCCGCGCCGAGTGGGGCGGGCGGAGCGGGCGCGCTGACGGAGCGGCTGGCCGGTCTGACCGAGGCCAACGCCCGGCGGCAGGTCACCGACCTGGTACGCGGGCACGTGGCCGCCGTCCTGGCGCACGGCAGCGCGGACGCCGTCGACGTGGACCGGGCCTTCAACGAGCTGGGCTTCGACTCGCTGACCGCCGTCGAGCTGCGCAACCGGCTCAACTCCGACACCGGGCTGCGGCTGCCCGCGACCCTGGTCTTCGACCACCCCACGGTCACGGCGCTGGCCGAACACCTCTACAAGACCCTCGCCCCCGCCGCCCCGTCACCCGAGGACACGCTGCGCGGCGCGCTCGAACGCGTCGAGACCATGCTCACGAGCGCCAACGGCGACGCCGAGGCCATCCGCGGCAAGCTCGTCACGATCCTGCAGAGCGCCCTGACCAGGCTCGGCGCCGGTCCGAACGACGGGGACGGCGTGGTGGAGAAGATCGACTCCGCCTCCGACGAAGAGATCTTCGCACTGATCGACAACGCACTCTAGATCACCGGTACCTGCGAAAGGCGACAGATGTCGACCGAGGACAAGCTGCGCGACTACCTCAAGCGCGTGACCGTCGAACTTACCCAGACACGCCGCCGCCTCGCCGAGATCGAAGACCGTCGCCACGAGCCCATCGCGATCATCGGGATGGCCTGCCGTTACCCCGGCGGCGTGGCCGGGCCCGAGGATCTGTGGGAGGTGGTGTCCTCGGGCGTGGACGCGATCGGTGAGTTCCCCGCCGATCGCGGCTGGGACCTCGACGGCCTGTACGACCCGGCCCCCGACGCCTTCGGCAAGTCGTACACGCGGCACGGCGGTTTCTTGTACGACGCCGGCGACTTCGACGCGCCCTTCTTCGGCATGAGCCCGCGCGGCGCGCTGGCCACGGACCCGCAGCACCGGTTGTTCCTGGAGGTGAGCTGGGAGGCGTTCGAGCGGGCCGGTTTCGACCCGGACGCGCTGCGCGGCAGCAGGACCGGGGTCTACGCGGGGACCATGTACGAGTACTACGCCGACCGCTACCTCGGAGCCATCCCCGAGTCCGTCGAGGGTACGCTGCTCACCTCCAGCACGCCGAGCGTCCTGTCGGGCCGGGTGGCGTACACCTTCGGGCTGGAGGGCCCGGCCGTCACCCTGGACACCGCGTGCTCGTCCTCACTGGTCACCGTGCACCTGGCGGTCCAGGCCCTGAGGCGCGGCGAATGCGCGCTGGCGCTGGCCGGCGGCGTGACGGTGATGGCGGCGCCGGACCCGTTCGTGGAGTTCTCGCGGCAGCAGGCCCTGTCGCCCGACGGCCGGTGCAAGGCGTTCTCGGCCGCCGCCGACGGCGCCGCCTGGGCCGAGGGCGCGGGGGTGATCCTGCTGGAACGGCTGTCGGACGCGCAGCGCGACGGCCGCCGGATCCTCGCGGTGATCCGCGGTTCGGCCGTCAACCAGGACGGCGCCAGCAACGGCCTGACGGCGCCGAGCGGTCCGGCGCAGCGGGAGGTGTACCGGCAGGCGCTGGCCGACGCCCGGCTCGAACCCCGCGACGTGGACGCCGTGGAGGCCCACGGCACCGGCACCCGGCTCGGCGACCCGATCGAGGCCGAGTCGATCATCGCCGCCTACGGGCAGGACCGGCCGGCGGACCGCCCGCTGCGGCTCGGCTCGGTGAAGTCGAACATCGGCCACACCCAGGCCGCCGCCGGGGTCGCCGGGGTGATCAAGATGGTGAAGGCGCTGGAGCACCGGACCCTGCCGGCCACCCTGCACGTGGACGAGCCGACGCCGCACGCGGACTGGTCGGCCGGGGCCGTGGAACTGCTGACGGAGGCTGTGGCCTGGCCGGTCTCGGAGCGGCCGATGCGGGCCGCGGTCTCGGGGTTCGGCATCAGTGGCACCAACGCTCATGTGATCTTGGAGCAGGCGCCGGAGGTGGTGCCCGAACCTGTGACGGTGGCCGGCCCGCTGGTGTGGGTGTTGTCCGCCAAGACGGAAATGTCGCTACATGCGCAGGCGGGCCGTTTGCGGACGTACGCGGCCACCGCGGCAGATGAGGATCTGGCCGTCGCGGGAGCCGTACTCGCTCGGCGGGCGCGGTTCGCGCACCGGGCGGTCGTTGTGGCCGCGGACCGGGATGAGCTGGTGGCGGGCTTGGCGGCGTTGGCGGCGGGTGAGTCGCACGTGGCGGTGAGCAGTGGTGCGGCGCCGGCGGATGTGCGGCCGGTGTTCGTGTTCCCCGGTCAGGGCTCGCAGTGGACGGGCATGGCGGTTGATCTCCTGGAGTCCAGTGAGGTGTTCCGCGAGCGGATGAGCCGGTGTGACACCGCGCTCGCCCCGTACACGGGCTGGTCTGTTGTGGAAGCCCTGCGTGCGGGTGAGTTGGTGGGCTCTGAGGTCATTCAGCCGGTGTTGTTCGCGGTGATGGTGTCGCTGGCGGAGGTGTGGCGGTCGCTGGGTGTGGATCCGGCGGCGGTGGTGGGGCACTCGCAGGGGGAGATCGCGGCGGCCTGTGTCGCCGGGGCGCTGACGCTCGACGACGCGGCCAGGATCGTGGCGCTGCGCAGCCAGGCCGTGGTGCGCGGGCCGGCCGCCACGGGCGGGATGCTCGCCGTGGCGCTGCCCGCCGAAGAGGTCCGGCTGGAGCCGTGGGCGGACCGCCTGTGGACAGCCGTGCACAGCGGGCCCGCCGCCACGGTCGTGGCAGGAGACGTGGACGCGCTCGACGAGTTCGCGGCGGAGTGGGGCGAGACGGTCCGCGTGCGCAGGATCGCCGTCGACTACGCCTCGCACACCCCGCACATGGAAGTGCTGCGCGAGGAATTGCTCGCCACGCTGGCCGGGATCGCGCCGCAGGCGACGGACGTGGCCTTCTGCTCGTCCATGGCCGGCACCTTCGTCGAGCCGACCGGGCTGGACGCCGCCTACTGGTACGACAACCTGCGCAACCCGGTCCTCTTCCGCGAGTCCATCGGGGCGTTCGAGTCCTTCGGGACGCCGCTGTTCGTCGAGGTCAGCCCGCATCCTGTGCTGGGTGGCGACATCGAGGACATATGCCATGAAGCGGGCATTACCGCCGGGGTCTGCGGGTCGCTGCGCCGTGGTGCCGGTGACTGGCGCCGGTTCCTGGCCGCGCTGGCCCAGGCGTGGGTGCTCGGGGCCGAGGTCGACTGGCGGGCGGTGCTGGCCGACGTGCCGTACCGGCAGGTGGACGTGCCTACCTATGCCTTCGATCGGCGTACGTACTGGCTCAAGACCGCCGAGCGGCACGCGCGGCAGGCGGGGGGCGCGGGGATCGGCGGCTCGCGGCATCCGCTGCTGACCGCCGTCGTCCCGGTGGCCGACGACGGGTACCTACTCACCGGCCGGCTGTCGGCGACCACGCTGCCGTGGCTCGCCGACCACTCGGTCTCCGGGAGCGTACTGCTGCCCGGGGCCGCGTTCGTCGAGCTGGCGCTGGAGGGGGCCGCGGTCGCGGGTTGCGACCTGCTGGAGGAGCTCACGCTTGAGGCGCCGCTGGTCCTGCCCGCGACAGGTGAGGTCGGGCTGCAGATCACGGTGAGCCCGTCCGACGCCGCCGGGCGGCGTGCGCTGACCGTCTTCTCCGCCCTGCCGGACTCCGAGTGGGTACGTCATGCGTCGGGCACGCTCCTCGAAACGTCCGTTTCCGCTGGAGAGCATGGCTGGGCCACGGCCTGGCCGCCCGAAGGCGGGTCGCCGGTGAACGTCGACGGCGGGTACGAGCGGCTGGCGGACTCCGGTTACGAGTACGGTCCGGCGTTCCAGGGCGTGCGGGCGGTGTGGCGGCGTGACGAGGAGCTGTTCGCCGAGGTCGTGGCGCCCGATGGGGTGGAGCTCGACGGGTACGGGATGCACCCGGCGGTGCTCGACGCGGCGTTCCACCCGTTGCTGCTCGCGGGCTCCGGCTCCGGCTCCGGGGAGCTGCGGCTGCCGTTCGTGTTCCGGGGAGTACGGCTGGGTGTGCCGGGGGCCTCGGTGTTGCGGGTACGGCTGGCGTGGGCGGGTGACGACGCCGTGGTGGAGGCGGCCGACGTCTCGGGCCGGGCGGTGCTGTCGATCGAGTCGCTGCGGGCCAGGGCGGTACCGGTCGAGCCGTCGGCCTCGACGGGGGCGGTCCCGCAGGGGCTCGACTGGGTGAAGGTGCCCGTGGAGCCCGGCGGCGCTTCACCGAAGGACGGTGGCTCGCGCTGGGTCTGGCTGGATGAGGATGACCTCTCGGAGGCGGACTTCGTCGCGGTGCGCTGCTCGGTTGCCGCCACGAGCGTGACCGCCGGGGCGCGGGAGTTGTTCGGCCGGGTGCTGGATCTGCTGCGGAGCTGGCCGGCCGACGCGCGGGCCCGGCTTGTGTTCGTCACCCAGGGAGTCCTGGCCACGGACCGTGTCGACGCCGCGGCCGTGGCCGCCGGGGCCGTCTGGGGTCTCGTCCGGTCGGCGCAGGCCGAGCAGCCAGGGCGGTTCGCGCTGGTGGACGCGGAAGAGGGCGCCACGGACTGGGACCTGGTGGCGGCGGCGATCGACGCCGGTGAGCCGCAGCTGGCGATACGCGACGGAGTGCCGCTGGCGCCCCGCCTGACCCGCCGCCCGGCCGCATCGTCCACCCATGGCACGGACACGGCCCACGGCACGGGCACAGTGCTGGTGACCGGCGGGACCGGTGGGCTCGGCGCTCTGGTCGTGCGGCGGCTGGTGGAGCGGCACGGGGTCCGAGACCTGCTGCTGGTCTCGCGGCGCGGCCCCGAGGCGCCGGGGGCGGGCGAGTTGGTGTCGAGCCTGGAAGACCTCGGGGCGCGGGTCAAGGTGACCGCCTGCGACGTGTCCGACCGTGACGCTCTGGCCGTACTGCTGGCCTCGATCCCCGAGGACCGGCCGCTGACCGGCGTGGTGCACACCGCCGGAGTCCTGGACGACGCCACCCTGGAGGGGCTGTCGGAGCGGAAGCTGGAGGCGGTGTTCGCGCCGAAGGCGGACGCGGCGTGGCACCTGCACGAGCTGACCCGTGGCCTGCCGCTGACCTCGTTCGTGGTGTTCTCGTCGCTGGCGGGCGTGCTGGGCAATGCCGGGCAGGGCAACTACGCCGCCGCGAACGCGTTCCTCGACGTGCTGGCCGCGCATCGGCGCGGGCTGGGCCTGCCCGCGGTGTCCATGGCCTGGGGGCTGTGGGACACCGGCTCCGGCATGACCGGTGCGCTGACGGCGGCCGACACCGCCCGCCTGGCCCGCGCGGGCGTCGCGCCGCTGAGTGTGGCGGAGGGGCTGGAACTGTTCGACGCGGCGCTCGGCGGTGACGACACCCTCGTCGTCGCCTCCGGCTGGGACGGTCCCGGGCTACGGGCCAGGGCCGCGGCGGGTGACCTGCCGCCCCTGCTGCGCGGACTGGTGCGCGCGCCGCGCCGTACCGGATCCGGGCAGCACGCGGGCGATCCCGGGCTGGCGGCCCGGCTGCCCAGCCTGTCCGAGACCGACGCCCGCAGGCTGATCACCGATGTCATCCGCGCGCACGTCGCCGCCGTACTCGCGCACGACAGCGTGGACGCGGTCGACGTCGGCAGCGCGTTCAACACGCTCGGCTTCGACTCGCTGACCGCCGTCGAGCTGCGCAACCGGCTCAACGCCGAAACGGGGCTGCGGCTGCCCGCGACCCTGGTCTTCGACCACCCGACCGTCACCGCGCTGGCCGGCTACCTGTTCAAGAAGCTCGCCCCGGCGGCCCCCTCGGCGGAGGACACGCTGCGCGGCGCGCTGGAACGCGTCGACTCGATACTCGCCCGCGCCAACGGCGACGCCGAGCGCATCCGCGGCAAGCTCATCCCGATTCTGCAGAGTGCCCTGACCAGGCTCGGAGCCGATCCCGACGGCATGAACGGCGCGGCGGAGAAGATCGACTCCGCGACCGATGAAGAGATCTTCGCGCTCATCGACAACGACTTCTGACCATGACTCTCGTTACCGGAAAGGCTCGTCCGATGGCGACCGAGGACAAACTTCGCGACTATCTCAAGCGCGTCACCGTCGAACTGACCCAGACGCGCCGCCGCCTCGCCGAGGCCGAAGATCGTCAGCACGAGCCCATCGCGATCATCGGGATGGCGTGCCGCTACCCCGGCGGTGGCGACACGGTCGAGGGTTTCTGGAACCTGCTGCGCGACGGCGGCAGCGCGGTCACCGAAGTGCCGTCCTCCCGCTGGGACATCGACGACTACTACGACCCCGACCCGCGCACCCCCGGCGGCATGTACACCAGGTACGGCTCCTTCCTGCCGGACATCGCCGGCTGGGACGCGGAGTTCTTCGGCCTTTCGCCGCGCGAGGCCCTGAGGATGGACCCGACGCAGCGCCTCCTGCTCGAACTGGCCTGGGAAGGCCTGGAAGACGCGGGCGCGCCGCCGTCGCGCCTGTCGGGCAGCCGTACCGGCGTGATGGTCGGCTACATGGACAGCCTCCAGTACGGCAGGCTCCAGCTCGAACGGCACGGCGCGGAGGCGCTCGCGGACCCGTACCTGGGCCAGGGCTCGTCCATGAGCGTCGCGGCCGGGCGCATCGCGTACCTGCTCAACCTGTGCGGCCCCACCATGGCCATCGACACGGCGTGCTCGTCCTCGCTGATCGCGGTCCACCTCGCGGCGGAGGCGCTGCGGCGCGGCGAATGCGACCTCGCGATAGCCGCCGGGGCGTCGATGACGTTCCACCCGAGCACCTTCATCCAGGCGTGCGCGGCGTCGATGCTGTGCGCGGACGGGAAGTGCAAGACGTTCGACGCGAGCGCCGACGGTTACGTCATGGGCGAGGGCGGCGGCGTCGTGGTGCTGGAGCCGCTGTCCAAGGCGATCCAGAACGGCCGGCGCGTCCGCGCGGTGATCCGCGGCTCGGCCGTCAACCAGGACGGCCGCAGCAACGGTCTCACCGCCCCCAGCCGTGGCGCCCAGGCCGACGTGATCGGCCGCGCCCTGGCCGCCGCGCGGGTCGCCCCGGATGACATCTCGTACGTGGAGGCGCACGGCTCGGGAACCCACCTGGGGGACGCCATCGAGCTGTCGGCCCTGCACGACGTCTTCGGTCAGCGCCCCGGCACGCGACCGTTACGGGTCGGCGCGGTGAAGACCAACATCGGCCACACCCAGGCGGCGGCCGGGGTGGCCGGGCTGATCAAGACGATCCTGGTGCTGGAGAACGAGCTGATCCCGCCGAACCTGCACCTGTCGGAACCGGCGGCGGCGATCCCGGAGGATGGGACCGTAGTGCCGATGGCCGGGACGCCGCAGGCGTTCACGGGGGCGGGGGCGCGGCTGGCGGGGGTGAGCTCGTTCGGCTGGTCGGGCACGAACGCCCACGTCATCCTGGAATCCGCCCCCGAGCTCGGCGATGCGGGGAGGTCGTCCGACGACCTGCCGGAAGCCGCCGTCGCCGGGCACGGCATGGTCGGCGTTGCTCGGGCGCTGGTGCTGCCCGTGTCGGCGGCCAGCGACGCGGCCCTCCGGGAGCACGCCGGGCGCCTGGCCACGGCGTTGGCGGCCCGGTCGGACTCGGCCCGGTCGGACTCGGCGCGGCCGGACTTGGCCCGGCCGGACTTGGCGCGGTCGGACTCGGCCCGGTCAGCGGTGGCCCTGGCCGACGTGGCTCGCACGCTGCAGGCCGGTCGCGCCGAGCACGACCACCGGCGCGCCCTGGTCTGCGCCGACCTCCCGGACGCCGTACGCCTGCTGGGCCGCGTCGCCATCGAGGGCGGCGTGCACCGGGTGAAGGGCCGTCCCCGGGTCGCGTTCCTGCTACCCGGCGTCGGCGACCAGTACGCGGACCTCGGCAGGGAGCTGTACCGCACCGAGCCCGTCTACGCCGAGGCGGTGGACCGCTGCGTCGAGCTGGCCGCCGACCGGTGCGGCGTGGACCTGCGCCCCCTGTTCGGCCCCCGAAGCGACGATGAGAACCCTGCCATTCACCAGGAGGCCGCCGACCAGGTACGGCCCTCGGACGGGGACCTTGCCGCGCTGCTGGGCCGTGACGGCGCCGGGCAAGATCGGGCCGACGATCCGCTCAGCCACGCCGAGATCGCGCACCCGTTCCTCTTCACCGTCGAGTACGCGCTCGCCCGGCTCCTGTCCCACTGGGGCGTCACCCCGGACCTGCTCATCGGCTACAGCCTCGGCGAATACGTGGCGGCCTGCCTCGGCGGCGTGTTCACCCTCGAGGACGCCCTGTACGTGGTGGCCGAACGAGCCCGCCTGATCGCCGCCGCCCCGGCGGGCCGCATGGTCGCCGTCGCCGCAGGCGAGGACCGTGTGCGGGAACTGCTCGACGAGAGTGAGGACGGCGTTCGGGAAAAGCCGGCCAAGGGTGAGGGCCGCGTACTGGGACTGCTCGTCGGCACCGAGGCCGAGGTGGATGTCGCGGCGCTCAACGGGCCCTCGATGACCGTGCTCAGCGGGCGCCCCGAGGACATCGAGGCCGTGACCCGGCGCCTCACCGCCGAGGGTGTCGCCTGTCGGCCGCTGCGGTCCGCGCACGCGTTCCACTCGTCGCTGCTCCAGCCGGCCCGCGAGAAGCTGGCCGCGCTGCTCGACTCCGTGTCGCGCCAGGCCCCGGCCACCACCATCGTGTCCAACCTCACCGGCGTCGCGCTGACGGCCGAACAGGCCACCAGTTCCCAGTACTGGGCCGATCAGCTGGTCAGCCCGGTCCGGTTCGCCGACGCCGTGCGGCACTGCGTCTCGCAGGAAGTGGACGTCTTCGTCGAGCTCGGTCCCGGTCAGACCCTCGGCGGGCTGGTCCGGCAGAACCTGTCCGACCGGCCGGCCACCGTACTCGGCACCCTGCCGCCGCTGTGGACGGCGGGGGAGCGGCGGGACGCGCGGTCCGAGCTGCTGGAGGCGTGCGGGCGGCTGTGGGAGCTGGGCGTCACGCTGAACTGGCAGCCCACGCGGCCCACCGGCGCCCGCCTCGTCGACCTGCCCGCCTACCCGTTCCAGCGCACCCGCTTCTGGCCGGACCAGGGCCGGGACGTCCCCCGAACCGACCGGCCCGCCAAACCGGCCGACTTCGCCTTCGCCCCGATCTGGCAGCAGGACACCACCCGCCCCACCCCGACGCACCTCGCCTCCCGCTCTGGCCCGACGGACCTGGCCTCTCGCGACATTGCGCCGCACTTCGGCTCCCGCCCTGGTCCGGCGCACCTCGCCTCTGGCGACGGCCGTCCTGGGGGCGTCGCACCTGCCGTAGAGCTCAGTGGGCCGTTGGTGGTGTTCGCCGACCCGGCGGGGGTCGGTGCGGGGCTCGCCGAGTCGGCCGCCGCAGCCGGGACTCAGGTGATCGAGGTCGTCGCCGGAAGCGGGCTGCGGCAGGACGGTCGCCGCATCGTCATCGATCCCGCCGCGCCCGAGCACTACGCCCAGGTGTTCGCCGCCGTCACGGAGCCGGGGCCGGTGCACGTGGTCCATCTGTGGAGCCGGCTCGCCACCGCCGCCACCCCGGTGTACGCCACCGACGAGGAGCTGCGGGCGGCCATCGGGTACGGGTTCGACAGCCTGCTGCTGGCCGTACAGGCGCTGGGTGAGCTGCCCGCGCGCCAGGGGGTCCGGCTGCTGACGGTCACCCAAGGGGCCGCCGAGATCCTGGGCGGCGACGCGCTCGCACCGTACCGGGCCGTGACGCACGGGCTCGGGCGGGCGGCGCACCACGAGTACACCGGACTGACCTGGAGCGGTGTCGACCTCGACCCGGAGGACGACGCGCAGGCGGCCGGGCAGCTCGTCCACGAGCTGCTCAGGGAGCCCGACGAGGCGCACGACCGGCTGACCGGCTGGCGGCGCGGCCGTCGCTGGGTGAAGAGCTGGGGCGAGGTCCCGGACCAGGGCGAACCGACCGGGAGCCCGTGGCGGGCCGACGGCGTCTACCTGATCACCGGTGGTGCCCGGGGACTCGGCATGGGGCTGGCCAAGCACTTGGTACGCGCCGGAGCGCGGCGGCTCGCCCTGGTGGGCCGTACCCCACTGAAAGCCGCTCCGCACGGCGGCTCGCCGGACGCAGAGGCGGGACCCAGCGCGCGGGATGTGCCCGAACCGGGCGGGAAGGTGGCGCGGAGTCTGGCGGACGTCGCCGAGCTGGAGGCGGCCGGGGCCGAGGTGTTGTTGCTGACCGCCGACGCCGGTGTCCCCGACGAGCTGCGGCGGGCGTTGCGCCAGTGCCGGGAGCACTTCGGCACGCTGACCGGTGTGGTCCACGCGGCCGGCGTCCCGGCGGGCGGGATGGTGCAGCGGCGGACCGTGGCCGAGGCGGGGGCGGTGCTCGCGCCCAAGGTCCTGGCGATGGGACCCCTCGCCGAGCTGGTCGGCCCGGACACCCCTGCCGAGGAGCGGCCCGAACTCCTGGTCCTGTACTCCTCCGCCGTGACCGCGTTCGGCGGCATCGGCGAGGGCGACTACTGCGCCGCCAACACCGTGCTCGACGCGTACGGCGAGGCGCTGGCGGCCACCGCGCCGTCCACCAGGGTGTTGTCAGTTGCCTGGGGACCGTGGCAGCACGACGACTGGCAGGCCGACTCCCTCAAGGGCGCCTCCAGCCTCGCCCAGCGGGTGACCGCCTACCGGGAGAGGTACGGGTTCGCCGAGGAGGCGGGCTGCGCGTTCCTCGACCGGATCGTGACCGGCGGCCACGGCAGCGTCCTGGCCGCGCGCCAGCCGCTGCGGGACGTCCTGCGCGACTGGTCGTCCATGATCGACCTCGACGCCTTGGTCGGTGCGGCGTCGGCGCCGCGCGGGGAGCGGTTCCCGCGGCCGCTGCTGCGGACCGAGTACGTGGCGCCCAGGAACGAGACCGAGACCAAGATCGCTGACCTGTGGGGTGCCTATCTGGGCATCGAGCAGGTCGGCGTGCACGACCCGTTCTTCGATCTCGGAGGCAACTCCCTGGTCGGCATGGCCATGGTGCTCGCCATCGAGAAGGAGCTCGGCGTGGCCATCGCGCCCGCGGTGCTGTTCGAGCACCCGACGGTCGCGGAGTTCGCGACCGCGCTGGAGCGGTCGGACGACGGCTCCGCACGGCAGGCACTCACCACCAGCTCGGCTCGGGGGCAGCGACGGCGCCGGGCCCGTTCCGGGGGCGGACGGAAATGAAGCCCGACTTGAGCTTGAGTCCCGAGATAAGGACCGTTGACGTGACTGATGAGCTGGCCGGTGAGGTCTCCGGCAATGACATTGCGATAGTCGGGATGTCGGGGCGGTTCCCCGGCGCCGCCGATGTGGCCGGATTGTGGGCGAACATCCGTGATGGCCGTTCCGGCATCACCCGGTTCACCGATGACGAGTTGCGGGCCGCTGGAGTGCCCGAGGACCTGTTGGCCGATCCCGGGTACGTGAAGGCCGGGGCGGTGATCGACGGCGTCGAGCTGTTCGACGCGGGTTTCTTCGGGTTCAGCCCGAAGGAGGCGCAGATCCTCGACCCGCAGCACCGGTTGTTCCTGGAGCACAGCTGGGAGGCACTGGAGGACGCCGGGTGCGACCCCACCCGCTTCGACGGCGCGATCGGCGTCTTCGGCGGGTCCGGCTGGAGCTCGTACCTGCAGCACAACCTGATGCCGAACGACATCGCCGCCACCATGGGCGAGCTGGCCCTCGGCCTGGCCAACGACAAGGACTCGCTGACCCTGCGCGTGGCCCACACGCTGGGCCTGTCGGGCCCGAGCTACGCGGTGCAGAGCTACTGCTCCACCTCGCTCGTCGCGGTCTGCGCGGCGGCCTCCAGCCTGGCCGGGTTCGAGTGCGACCTGGCGCTGGCGGGCGGCGTCGCGGTCAACGTGCCGCACCGGGTCGGCTACCTGTACCAGCAGGGCGGCATCGCGCCGCCCGACGGCGAGTGCCGGGCCTTCGACGCGGGCGGCCTCGGCAGCCCGCTCGGCAGCGGCGTCGGCGTGGTGGCGCTGCGTCGGCTGGAGGACGCGCTGGCCGCCGGTGACCAGATCTACGCCGTCATCCGGGGCTGGGCCGTCAACAACGACGCGGGCAGGAAGGTGGGCTTCACCGCTCCCGGCGTACAGGGCCAGGCCGCCGTCATGGCCGAGGCGCTCGCCAGCGCCGGGCTGATGCCCGCCGACATCGACTACGTCGAGGCGCACGGCACCGGCACCGCGCTCGGCGACGCGGCCGAGCTGGCGGCGTTGCAGCAGGTGTTCCACGACGAGTCGTGCCTGATCGGCTCCGTCAAGACGAACCTCGGCCACCTCGACCGGGCGGCCGGCGTCACCAGCCTCATCAAGACCGCCCTCGCCCTGCGCCACGACGAGATCCCGCCCACCCGCAACCTCACCGAGCCCAACCCGCAGCTCAGCGCCGGTGAGGCCGAGCTGGAGGTGGTCACCAGGCTCATCGCCTGGCCGCGCAGGCCTGGCCGGACCCGGCGGGCGGGAGTGAGCGCGTTCGGCATCGGCGGGACCAACGCGCATGTGGTGCTGGAAGAGGCGCCCGCTGTTCCGGTGCCCTCCGTTCCGGTTTCGGCTGCGGCGTCGCGTCCGGAGCTGCTGGTGTGGTCCGCGCGGTCCGCCGCCGCGGCCGACGCCATGACCGAACGCCTCGCCGACCACCTCGCATCCGCCACGGCTGATGCGGCAACCGACCACCTCGCGGCCGACTCCGAAACCCCCCACTTGCCCGACGTCGCCCACACGCTGCAGGCCGGGCGGCAGGTCTTCGGGCACCGCCGGATGCTGGTCGCCGCCACCGTGGACGAGGCCGTCGCCGGGCTGCGCGACACCGGAGTGCTGGCCCGCGCGGACAGCCGCGCCGACCGGCCCGTCGCGTTCCTCATCGCGGGCACCGGCGAGCAGTACCCGGGCCTGGCCGCCGACCTGTACGAGACCGAGCCGGTGTTCAGGCAGACGCTCGACGAGTGCCGGGCCACGCTCCGCGACCACCTCGGCGGGGTCGACCCGCTCGCCGAGCTGCTGCGCCCCAGGCAGCCCGGCCAGGCCGCCGGGCTCGACCGGCTGCTCGGGCGGGAGGCGGCGCCGGTCGACACCATGCCCACCGCCGTGTTGCAGCCCGCGCTGTTCGCGGTCGAGTACGCCCTGGCCCAGCTCGTACGCTCCTGGGGCATCGAACCGGCGCTGCTGGCCGGCTACAGCCTCGGCGAGTACGTGGCCGCCTGCCTGGCGGGCGTCCTCACCCTGGACTCGGCGCTGGCGCTGGTCGCCCACCGGGCGCGGCTGATCGACGCGCTGCCGGCCGGCGCGATGAGCGCCGTTCCGCTGGCCGCCGACGACCTGCGGACCCGGCTGGAGCGGGCGGGCATCGCCGACGTGGACGTGGCCGCGGTCAACGGCCCCGAACTCACCGTGCTCGCCGGTCCGCCCGCCGCGATGGAGGCGGCCAGGGAGTTCCTGGCGGGCGAGTCGGTGCCGTGCCGGCCGCTGGCCACCAGCCACGCGTTCCACTCGCGGATGATGGAGCCGGTACGCGACGAGCTGACCCGCTGGATCGCCACCCACATCACGCTCGAAGAGCCGCGCATCCCCTACGTCTCGAACGTCACCGGTGCCCTCATCACCGCCTCCGAGGCGACCGACCCCGGCTACTGGGCGCGGCACATGTGCGGGCCGGTGCTGTTCGACGCCGTGCTCGGCACGCTGCTCGACCAGGGGGAGCTCGCGCTGCTGGAGATCGGCCCCGGGCAGTCGCTCGGGGCGATGGCCCGCGGTCACCGCGACTGCCCCCGGGACCGCTGGCCGCTGATGGTCTCCACGCTCCCCGCCGCCGCCGACCCCCGCCCGGCCGGCACCGTGCTGGCCGAGGGGCTGGGGCGGTTGTGGCTGGCGGGCGTGCCGGTCGACTGGGCCGGATACCGGCAGGATCGCCCGGTACGCAAGGTGGGGCTGCCCGGCTACCCGTTCCAGCGGGAGCGCTACTGGATCGACCCGCCCCGCCACCAGGCCGGGCCCGCGACGACCGCCCTGGCCGCAGCCCTTGCCGCTCCTACCTCTGCTCCCGAGGAGGCGGCACCGCACGTCCAGCTCATGATTCCGCGCTGGATCGCGACCGACCTGACCACCGTCTCTGGCGCGACTTCGCTGGCAGGGGGCGCGGCGGGGCGCTGGGTGGTGCTCGCCGACACGGGCGGTGTCGCCGACGCGGTCGTCGAGTCGCTGCGCTCCGACGGCACCGAGATCGTGCTGGTACGGCCGGGCGCCGCGTTCGCCGAGATGACCGGCGGCTACACGATCGACCCCAAGTCGGCGGCCGACCACGCCACCCTGGCCAGGAGTTTGGCGAGCGAGACCCCGACGGTCCTGCTCGACCTGCGGCTGCTCGACCACGCCGGCTCCGGTGGCGACGGGCGTCAGGTGGTGCTCCCGCTCTCCCGGATGCTGGACGCCTGGGGCAGCGAGGGCGGCGACAGCACCAGGATCATCGTGGCCACCCGGGGCGGCCAGGCGGTCGGCGACGGCGAGGTGCCGGACCCCGGCCACGCCGCCGCCGCCACGCTGCCGCTGGTCGCCAACCAGGAGTACCTCAACCTCGACTGCCGCTGCGTGGACGTCGAGGCCGGAGCCGACGTCGCCGCGACGGCCCGGGACCTGGTGGCCGAGCTCCGCGATCCGGCGACCGACGCTCTGGTGGCCTACCGCGACGGACGCCGCCACACCCGCGACTACGTCCCCGCCGACCAGGACGGGGCACAGACGGCCGCTCCGGAAGGTACGCAGGCGGTCGGGTCGGGCGGAAACCTGACGGCCGGTCTGGAGGTACGGCCCGGTGGGACGTACCTGATGACCGGTGGTCTCGGGGATGTCGGGCTGCTGGTGGCCGAGCACCTGGTGCGGGCCGGAGCCGCCCGGCTGATCCTCACCAGCCGGGGCGGCGTGCCCGCCACGGCCGGTGACCCGCGCCACGAGGGCGTCCAGCGGTTGCGGGCGCTCGGGGCCGAGGTACTGACGCCGCAGGCCGACGTGACAGACGCCGACGCGATGCGCACCCTGCTGGCCGAGGTGCTCGGCGACGCGCAAGCCGAGACGTCGGCCGAGGTGCTCGGGGACGCGCGAAGCGGGGCGTCAGACGGGGTGCTGCGGGCGGGTGGGCGGCTCGACGGGGTGATTCATGCCGCCGCCGAGACCGGCCGGAACACGTTCCTGTCGATGCGCGACCTCGACCAGGAAGCCGTCGCGCGGCACTTCGGCGCGAAGGTCACGGGCGCGCTGGTCCTGCGTGAGGTGCTCGCCGACCTCCCCGCCGAGCGGGCGCCCGGCTTCTGCCTGCTGTTCTCCTCGACATCGTCGCTGCTGGGCGGCATCACGTTCGGCAGCTACGCGGCGGCGAACGCCGCGCTCACGGCGGTCGCCCACGACACCACGGCCTCGCCCACCCGGTGGGTCGCCGCGAGCTGGGACACATGGTCGCGGACGCTCGAAGGCATGGAAGGCGGCATCGGCGCCGCGATGGCCGCGCACGCCATGAGCACCGAGGAGGGGCTGGCGGCGTTCGACCGGCTGGTGGCCGACAACCGGCCGAGCCTCGTGGTGGCGGCGGGCGGTCTCGACGACCGGCTGCCCCGGGCGGTGAGCGGGCCGGAGCCAGGGGTGGACGGCACCAGGTTCCCCCGTCCCGAGCTGCCCCAGCCCTACAGCCCGCCGCTGACGGCGACCGAGCGGGCGCTGGCCGAGCTGTGGTCCGACGTGCTCGGCATCGAGCCGGTCGGGACCCGGGACAACTTCTTCGACCTCGGCGGCAACTCGCTCGTCGCGCTGCAGATGCTGGCTCTGGTGAAGAAGCGGTTCGGGTTCGCGGTACCGACGGTGATGCTGTTCGAGGCGCCGACGGTGCACACGCTCGCCGGAATCCTCGACGAGAAGGGCGCCGGCCGTACCGCGAAGCCGAGTGCCCGCACCGCGACGGTGGCCAAGCGGGTCGCCCAGAAGGCCGTGGAAGGCACCACCGGACCTGCCGACCACTCCGGCATCGGCTCCGGCTCCGGCAGCGACATGGACGACGACCGGCGGATCGCCATCGTCGGCATGGCCGGCCACTTCCCGGGTGCCACCGACGTGGGTGCGTTCTGGAACAACCTCCGCGAAGGCGTCGAATCCATCAGCTTCTTCTCCGAGGAGGAGCTGCTGGCCGCCGGAGTGGCCCCCGACCTCATCCACGACCCCTCGTACGTCCCCGCGCGCCCCGTGCTCGACGACGTCAGCGGCTTCGACGCCGCGTTCTTCGGCCTGAGCCCCCGGATGGCCGCGATCACCGACCCGCAGCAGCGGGCGTTCATCGAGGTCTGCTGGGAGGCGCTGGAGCAGGCCGGGTACGCGGTGCCCGAGAGCAGGGGCCGGGTCGGCGTGTTCGGCGGCAGCAACATCAGCACGTACCTGCTCCGTATGGGCGAGCACCTCCTGAACGACGAGGAGGAGGTCAGCCACTACGAGATCATCATGGGCAACGACAAGGACGCGCTCACCACGACGGTCTCCTACCTGTTCGACCTGTACGGGCCGAGTGTCGCGGTGCAGACGTTCTGCTCGACCTCGCTGGTCGCGGCGCACCTGGCGGTGCAGAGCCTGCGCAACGGCGAGTGCGAGCTGGCACTGGCCGGCGGCGTGTCGATCCGGGTGCCCGACCGGGTCGGTCACAAGTTCGGGCCCGGGGGGCAGGAGTCGCCCGACGGTCACGTGCGGACGTTCGACGCGCGGGCGCGGGGCAGCATGTTCGGTGACGGGGCCGCGGTGGTGCTGCTCAAGCGGCTGTCGGACGCGGTACGCGACGGCGACCACATCTGGGCCGTGATCCGCGGCTCGGCGATGAACAACGACGGCGCGCTCAAGGTCGGCTTCACCGCGCCGAGCGTGGTCGGCCAGGCCCGGGTGATCGCCGACGCGATGGCCGACGCCGGGGTGACCGGCGAGGACATCAGCTACATCGAGGCGCACGGCACCGCCACCGAGCTCGGCGACCCGATCGAGCTGGCGGCGCTGACGCGGGCGTTCGGCGACACCGAGCAGACGCAGTACTGCCCGATCGGCTCGGTGAAGACCAACATCGGGCACCTGGACCGCGCCGCCGGCGCGAGCGGACTGATCAAGACCTCGCTCGCGCTGCGCGAACGGGTGATCCCGGCCAGCCTGCACTACACCAGCCCCAACCCGGAGATCGACTTCGAGAACAGCCCCTTCTACGTCAACGCCGAGCTCTCCCCATGGCGGACCCGCGACGGGCGGCCGCGCATCGCGGGCATCAACTCGCTCGGCATGGGCGGCACCAACGTGCACATGGTCGTCGAGGAGGCGCCTGTCCGGCCCCCGGCACCGCCGGTTTCGCCCGAGTCCTCCCGCAGGTACCAGGTGCTGCCCGTGTCCGCGCGTAACGCCACGGCGGCCGACCAGGCGGGCGAGCGCCTTGGACGGCACCTGGCGGCCTCGCCCGGTATTCGGTTGGCGGACGTGGCGTTCACGCTCCAGGTGGGGCGCAAGACGTTCGAGCACCGGCGGGTCGCCGTCGTCGACAGCGTTGAGTCGGCCGCCGCCGTGCTGGGCGGGGGGTCGCCGAACTCCGGTGCGCTGAACGGGGGGTCGCCGAACTCCGGTGTGCGGTCGGCGAACCCTGGCGTGCTGAGCCGGGTCGACACGGTCCAGGGGCGTCCGGTGGCGTTCCTGTTCGCCGGCGCGGGGGAACAGTATCCCGGTCTGGTCACTGAGCTGTACCGGCGCGAGCCGGAGTTCCGCGCGGCGCTCGACGAATGCCTGGAGCTCCTGCGCGGGCCGCTGGGCGACGTGGACCTCGCGGACCTGCTCGCGGGCGGCCGCGGCACCGCCCCCGACCTCGCCGCCCTGCTGGGCCGCACAGGCTCGAACGGGTCTGCGGGCTCGAACGGGTCTGCGGGCTCGAACGGGTCTGCGGGCTCGGGCGGTTCCGTTGGCTCGGGTGGGGACGAGCGGGTCGGCCTGCTGGAGCGTACGGAGGTCGTCCAGCCGGCCCTGTTCGCCGTCGAGTACGCCCTGGCCCGCACGCTCATGACCTGGGGCGTACAACCGCGGATCATGCTGGGCTACAGCCTCGGCGAGTACGTCGCCGCCTGCCTGGCCGGAGTCCTGTCACTGCCGGACGCCATCGCGCTGGTGGCGTACCGGGCGAAGCTGATCGACGGTGTGCCGCCCGGCTCGATGGCCGCCGTGTCGCTGCCCGCCGGTGAGCTGCGCCGCCGGTTCAGGCTCGACGAGCGGGGGCTGGACCTGGCCGCCGTCAACGGCCCGCAGGTGACGGTCGTCGCCGGTCCGGTCGAGGCGATGGACGGGCTCCTCGCCGACCTGCGGCGGGCCGAGATCCCGTGCCGTCCGCTCCAGACCACCCACGCCTTCCACTCCAGGATGCTGGCCCGGCTGAGCGACGAGCTGACCGCCTGGGTCGAGGCGAACGTCCAGCTCAACCCGCCCGCCCTGCCGTACATCTCGAACGTGACCGGCGGGATCGCCGACGCGGACCTGGTGTGCGAGCCGGGCTACTGGGCCCGGCACATGTGCGGGACCGTACGGTTCGCGGACGGGGTCGACGCGCTGCTCGCCGACCCGGAGCTGGCCGTGGTCGAGATCGGCCCGGGGCAGTCGCTCGGCGCCCTGGTGCGCGCCGCCGGATGCCCGCCGCAGCGGTGGCCGCTCATCCTCAACGCGCTGCCCGGCGGCAGCGACAGCCGCCCGGACGACGAGGTGCTCGCGGGCTGCCTGGCCCGCCTGTGGCTGCTCGGCGCCGACCTCGACTGGGCCGCCCACCACGGCAGAAACCGGAACACCGGGCTCACCACAGGGTCTGGGGCCGGATTGCCGGGGCGGATTCCGCTGCCGACGTACCCCTTCCAGCGCCAGCGCTACTGGATCGACCCGCCCGCGACCCCTGCGCGGCGGCAGCCGGTCGGCGCACTGCCCGCGCTCGACCCGGACAACTTGTTCGAGGCGATCACGAACCTGCCCAGGCTGCCGGAAGACCAGTGGATGTACCTGCCCGTATGGCGGCAGACCGCCGCGCCGGCGCCGGGTGAGCAGCCGGGCTCGTGGCTGGTCTACACGCGCGACGGGCTCGCCGACCAGGTCGCCGCCGAGCTGCGGCGGACGGCGGGCGCCACGGTCACGCTGGTACGCCCCGGCGACGCGTACGCCGCCACCCCCGACGGCTACACGGTGCGGCCCGGCAGCGTCGGCGACACGCTCTCGCTGCTGCGCGACCTGCGCGCCGCCGGTCGGCCCCTGGAGCGGGTCGTCCACCTCTGGACGCTGGACGCCGCCACCGGCGACACCACCATCCGGTACGGCCTGCACACGCTCGTCGCGCTGGCCAGGGCGGCGGCGGAGTCCGGCACCGACGACTGGTCCCTGGACGTCGCCGTCACCGGCACGCAGCAGGTGCTGGGCGACGACGTGTCCAACCCGGACGGCGCGACGCTGATCGGTCCCTGCCTGGTGATCCCCCTGGAATACCCGAAGGTCGCCACCCGCCTCATCGACCTGGCAACCAGCGGCAGGGGCGGTTCGGTGGTCGGTGGGTTGGTGGCCGAGTTGCGGCGGCCGCAGGCCGACCGGATCGTGGCGTTGCGCAACGGCCGGCGCTGGGTGCCCGGTTACGAGACCATGGCGGCCGATCCAGACCTGGAGACGCTCCGCGAAGGCGGTGTCTACCTGATCACGGGCGGGCTCGGCGGCATCGCCCTCGGCCTGGCCGAACGGCTGGCCCGCGACTGCCACGCCAACCTCGTCCTGCTCGCCCGCCGCGACCTGCCACCCCGATCGGAGTGGTCCCGCATCCTGGCGAGCGCGGGCACAGTTGAGGAGGCGACCCGGCGGCGGATCGCCCAGGTGCTCGAGATCGAGAAGCTCGGCGCCCGTGTCGAGATCGTCACCGGTGACGTCAGCAAGCCCGAGGACGTCCGCCGGGCCGTGGACACGGCGGTCGAGCGGTTCGGTGCCCTCCACGGTGTCCTCCACGCGGCGGGTGTCCCCGGCATGGGGTTGATGCAGTTCAAGCGGTCCGACGAGCTGGACCAGGTGCTCGCTCCGAAGATCGGCGGCACCCTGGCCATCGCCGAGGCGCTGCGTATGGGCAAGCCCGATGAGGTCGAGCTGGACTTCCTGGTGCTGTTCGCCTCCATCACCTCGGCGACCGGTGGCGGGCCAGGGCAGGTGGACTACTGCGCCGCCAACGCCTTCCTCGACGGGTACGCCCACCAGCTCGCCGACACTGGCAGGCGGGTCCTGGCCATCGACTGGGGCGAGTGGACCTGGAACGCCTGGGAGGAGGGCCTGGCCGGGTACGACGGCGCGTTGCAGCAGTTCTTCCGCGACAACCGGGCCCGGGTCGGCATCGACTTCGAGGACGGCTGGCGGGCGCTGCTGCGCGCGCTGGCCAGCGGCGAGCCCCGGGTCGTGGTGTCCACGCAGGACTTCCCGACGGTGGTGCTCGGCAGTTCGCGCTTCAACCTGGAGGCCGTCACCTCACCCGCCGTGGGCGGCGTGAGCGGTGAGCGGCATCCCCGTCCCGAGCTGGTCACCCCCTACCAGGAGCCGTCGGGGTCGGCCGAGGAGCAGATCGCCGGCATCTGGTGCGACTCGCTCAAGCTCGACCGGGTCGGCGTCCTGGACAACTTCTTCGAGCTCGGCGGCAACTCGCTGCTCGGCGTCAGCATCGTGGCCGCGATGCGCCGGGCGTTCGAGCTGGACGAGTTGCCGCCGCACATCCTCTACGAGGCGCCGACCGTGTCGGCTCTCGGCCAGACCATCGAGGCCATGTCCTCGGGCGCGGCGCACGCGCTCGGGACCGGCGCCGACGGCGGCAGCCACGTACGTGCCCAGCTGCGCCGATCGGGACTCGAAGCCTCCGCCGCCCGCAGACGCGGCCGGTGAGACCCAAACAAAGCAGACCAACACAGCGAATGGAGCAGTCATGACAGTGATCGGCGTAGTGGGCGCCGGTGTGATGGGCGTGGGAGTGGCCCAGAACCTGGCCCAGACCGGCCACGACGTGGTCCTGGTCGACAAGGACGAGCAGATCCTCAAGCAGGCGCTCGCCAACATCGAGCGCAACAGCCGGATGAGCCGCCTCATGGGCGGCCCGGCCCTGGACGCGGACGCGATCCTCGCCAGGATCACCACGGCCGTCGGCGCCGACGCCCTGGCCAAGGCGGAGATCGTCATCGAGAACGTGACCGAGAACTGGGACGTCAAGCGGGAGGTCTACGAGGCGCTCGACGCGGCCTGCGGACCCGACACCGTGTTCGTCGTCAACACCTCGGCCATCCCGATCACCAAGGTCGGCGCCGTGACGGGCCGTCCCGACAAGGTCATCGGCGTACATTTCATGAACCCGGTGCCCGCCAAGCCGGCCGTCGAGCTGATCCCCGGCTTCCACACCACCCCCGACACCATCGAGCGGACCAGGAACCTGCTGGCCGCGATGGGCAAGCGGGCCGTCGACGTCAAGGACTCGTGCGGCTTCATCTCCAACCGGGTGCTCATGCTCACCGTCAACGAGGCCGCCTACCTCGTCCACGAGGGCGTGGCCACGGCCGAGTCCGTCGACGAGGTGTTCCGCAGCTGCTTCGGCCACCCCATGGGGCCGCTGGAGACCGCCGACCTGATCGGCGTCGACACCATCCTCTACAGCGTCGAGGTGCTGTACGAGCACTACGCCGACAGCAAGTACCGGCCGTGCCCGCTGCTCAAGCAGATGACCGACGCCGGTCTGCACGGACGCAAGTCCGGCCGCGGCTTCTTCACCTACGCCAACTAACTCAAACAAAGGAGCTCAGCTATGTCGAACACCGCAGAGGCGCAGATCCTCGACTTCGTCCGCGGCCGCTACCCGCAGGCCGAGATCACCGCAGACCAGGACATCTTCTCCCTGGGCTTCGTCAACTCGCTGTTCGCGATGGAGCTGGTGATGTTCGTGGAGAAGACCTTCGAGGTCACCATCCCGAACGAGGAGCTGCGCATCGACAACTTCCGGACCGCCGGCTCGATGGCCGAGCTGGTGGGCCGGCTGTCGGAGGAGCTGGCCGCGTGACGATCGTCACCCAGGCGCCGATCGCGCAGAAGACGCTCCCGGTCACCGACCGGGCCAGCGCCCGCGCGTTCGTGGACACCTTCATCGTTCCGTACGCCGAGGCGTACGACCAGGCCGGCTACATCCCCGAGGAACTGCTGGACCGGATGGCCGAGGCCGGTCTGTGGGCCCCCTTCCTGCCCGAGGAGGTGGGCGGCGCCGGAATGGACCTGGTCACCCTCGGCGAGGTCCACGAGGAGGTGGGCCGGGGCTGCTCGTCGGTACGCAGCCTGCTCACGGTCCACACCATGGTGTCGTGGGCGGTGCAGCGGTGGGGCAGCGCGGCGCAGCGGCAGAAGTGGGCCCCGGCCCTGGCCAAGGGCGCGGTCCTGGGCGCGTTCTGCCTGTCGGAGCCGGGCGCGGGCAGCGACACCTCGGGCATCACCACGACCGCCGTCCAGACCGGTACGGGCTGGGTGCTCAACGGCGGCAAGAAGTGGATCACCGGCGGCCAGCGGGCGGACCTGTACCTGGTGTTCGCCCGCACCGCGTCGAGCATCGGCGCGTTCCTGGTGCCCAGGGAGAGTCCCGGGGTCGAGGTGCGCCCGATCGACGACATGCTGGGCACCCGCGCGTCGATGCTCGCGGAGGTGACGTTCGACGACGTGCGCCTCGACGCCGACGCGCTGCTCGGGCCCAGCGGGTTCACCGCGGGCATGGTGCTCACCGGCACGCTCGACCTCGGCCGCTACAGCGTGGCGGCCGGGTCGGTCGGCATCATCCAGGCGTGCCTGGAGGCGTCGGCGACCTACACCTCGGCCCGCGAGGTCGGCGGCTCGGTGCTGCGGGACCTGCCGCTGATCCAGGCCAAGCTGTCCGACATGGTCACCGACGCGCGGGCGGCCCGGCTGCTGCTGGCCGAGGCGGGGCGGCTCAAGGACGCCGGCGAGGCGTCCACGATCATGGCGACCTGGGTGGCGAAGTACTTCGCGTCCACCGCGGCCGCCAGGCACGCGTCGGAGGCGGTCCAGATCCACGGCGCCAACGGCTGCAGCCCCGACTATCCCGTGGCCCGCTTCTACCGGGACGCCAAGGTCATGGAGATCATCGAGGGCAGCAACGAGATCCAGCGGATCACGATCGCCGGCCAGGCGGACCGGGAGGTGACGTCGTGAGTGTGGCCGTACTCCACGAGAAGCCCAAGCAGGGCCGCATCAAGTGCGTCGTGTGGGACCTCGACAACACGCTGTGGGACGGCGTGCTGCTGGAGGACGAGAACGTCAAGGTACGCCCGGCGGTCGTCGAGCACATCAGGCGGCTGGACCGCATGGGCGTGCTGCACTCGGTGGCCAGCAAGAACGACCATGAGGCGGCGTTCGGCAAGCTGCGCGAGCTCGGCCTCGACGACCTGTTCCTCTACCCGCGCATCAACTGGAACGCCAAGTCCGACTCGATCCGCCAGATCTCCAAGGCGCTCAACCTCGGGCTCGACGCGTTCGCGTTCGTGGACGACCAGGAGTTCGAGCGCGCCGAGGTGGCGCACGAGGTGCCGGAGGTGACCTGCGTCGACGTCGCGGACGTGGACGAGGCGCTGGTACGACCGGAGTTCACCCCCCGCTTCGTCACCGACGAGTCGGCGCAGCGGCGCGGCATGTACCAGGGGCAGATCGCCAGGGACGAGCTGGAGAGCGAGTTCGTCGGCACCAACGAGGAGTTCCTGGCCGGGCTGAAGATGGCCTTCACCATCGCGCCCGCTCAACGGGAGGACCTCCAGCGGGCCGAGGAGCTGACGGTACGCACCAACCAGCTCAACTCGACCGGGCGCACCTACTCCTACGAGGAGCTGGACGAGCTGCGCGAGTCGCCGGACCACCTGCTGCTGGTGGCCTCGCTGACGGACCGGTTCGGCAGCTACGGCAAGATCGGGCTCGCGCTGGTGGAGAAGGAGGAGACGGTCTGGCGGCTCCGCATGATGCTGATGTCGTGCCGGGTGATGTCGCGCGGTGTCGGGATGGTCATGCTCAACCACGTCATGCGGCTGGCGAAGGAGGCCGGCGTCTCGGTGCGGGCCGACTTCGTGGAGACGGGACGCAACCGGATGATGCAGGTCACCTACGCGTTCGCGGGTTTCAGGGAGGTGGAGCGGAACGGCGCCCACGTGGTGCTGGAGGCCGACCTGACGAACGTGCAGCCGCCTCCGCCGTACGTGCGGCTAGAGATCCTGGATTGAGGCACGATGACCGTCAATGATGTGACCAGCGAAGACGCGGTCCAGCGGTGGCTGCCGTTCCGGGCCCAGACCGGCGCGGCGGCCGACGCGCTCGCGCTGTTCTGCCTGCCGCACGCCGGGGGCGGGGCCTCCGCCTACCGGGCGTGGCAGCACCGGTTGCCGGGTGTGGCGGTGCTGCCGGTCCAGCCGGCCGGGCGGGAGAACCGGCTGCGCGAACCTCCGTACGAACGGATGGCGCCGTTGGTGGCCGATCTGGCCGACGTCATCCTGGCCGAGGTGAGCGGAGATCGCCGGTACGCCGTCTATGGACACAGCCTGGGCGCGCTGGTCTCCTTCGAACTGCTGAGGGAGATCCGCCGCCGGGGCGGCCCCGAGCCGGTGCACCTGTTCGTCTCCGGCTGTGTCGCCCCGCACCGGTCGTTCGACGACGGGCCGCCGGTGCGCGGCATGAGCAGCGCCGAGCTGGTGGAGCTGCTGCGCAAGCTCGGCGGGACCCCCGACTGGCTGCTGAACGACCCGTCCGTGCTGGAGATGATCCTGCCCGCCATGCAGGCCGACTTCAGCGTCAAGGAGACCTACACGTACTACTCCGAGCCCCCGCTGGACGTCCCGATCACCGCGCTGCCGAGCACCGACGACCCGCGGGCCGGCCGGGAGCTGGTGGCCGCGTGGCGGGAGCAGACGACCGGGCGGTTCGACCTGCACACCTATGTCGGCGGGCACTTCGCCGTCTTCGAGCAGGCGAAGCTGACCTACAAGCACGTCTCGGAGGCGCTGCGCGCGTGGGTATGACGCAGCCCAGAGTGTGGAAGATCCACCTCGACCGGCCGTTGCGGCATGGCGGGTGGCGGTCGCTCTCCGACGCCGAGCGCGAGCGGGCCCGACGGCTCGGCTCGGCCCGGGAGCGGCACCGGTTCATGGTCGCGCACGCCGCGCTCCGCGCCATCCTCGGCGAGGTCTGCGGCGTGCGCGCCGCGCGTCTGGCCTTCCACACGGAGGACGGCGGCCGCCCGTACGTGACCCTGCCCCACGGCCGGGTCGCGACCGGCTTCAACCTGTCCCACGGCCGGGGAGCGCCCGACTTCAACCTGTCCCACTCCGAGGAGTGGGCGCTGGTGGCGGTGGCGCCGCCGGGCTCAAGGGTCGGCGTGGACGTCGAGTGGATCCGCGAGGACCTCGACTGCCTGGCGATGGCCGGCAGCATGTACCAGCCGGAGGAGGTCGACCGGCTGCGCGAGGCGGGCCCTTCCGGCCTCCGTACCGGATATTTCCGCCTCTGGACGGCCAAGGAGGCGTACGTCAAGGCCGTCGGGGTGGGCCTGGCCGGACTCCGCGATGTCCTGGTACGCGAAGAGAGCACGACCCATGGGGCCGTGCTCTCGCCGCCCGGCGCCGCCCTGCCTGTCCGCTGGCTGGACGTCGCGCCGGGCTACGCCGCGGCGGTCGTCACCACCGCGGCCGCCTCATGACCGCTTCGAGCTCATGACCGCTTTGAGACCGGCACCACGTACCGGCTGAAGACCAGGTCACGCAGTACGTCGTCACCGCCCTCGACGATCGACACGTAGCGCACGTCCCGCAGCAGCTTGCCGATGACCGAGTCGTGCGTGTAACCGAGCCCGCCGAACATCTCCGAGGCCGTGGACGCGATCTGCCACCCCGTCTGCCCGCAGAACATCTTCGCGGTGAGCGCTGACTTGAGCGTCCCGACCCGCAGGAACTCCTCGCCGGCGTCCGGCCGGGCCGCCACCGCGTCGTACGCGCGGGCCGCCGCCAGGCACTGGTTCGCCATCACGTCGATCTGCATCTCGAACTGGCCCAGCCGGCTCGCGAACACCGCGTTGTTGGCCAGCGGCGAGCCCTTCACCGACTTGGACTTGCCGTACTCCATGCACACGTCGCGCACCCGGCGGGCGATGCCGAGCGCGGTCGTGGCGATGAGGATGCGGCTGGCGTTCAGCCCGACCTCCAGCAGCCGCAGGCCGTTGCCGCGCAGTACGTTCGCCGCGGGCACCCGGCAGTCGGTGAGCGAGACCTGGTAGGTCGCCGACGAGCGCAGCCCGATGACGTCCCACCGCTTGTCCACCCGGATGCCGGGCGTGTCGCGCGGCACCAGGACCGCGAGGTAGCCCGCCGGGTCGTCCTGGGCCCGCGCGATCACCACGATGAACTGCGCGAAGTCGGTGTTGGTGGAGAACGCCTTCTGCCCGTTGAGCACGATCTCGTCGCCGTCGCGGGTCGCCGTGGTGGAGATCCGGGCCAGCTCGCTGCCCGCCGCGTGCTCGCTGCCGAGCGTCGCGCAGAACCCGTTCTCCGCCGCCATCCGGCCCAGGTGGCGCTCCCGGAGCTCGGCGGAGCCGTACCACTGGACCATGCTCGTCGTGAGCACCGGGATGAACAGCGTGAACGCCACGCCCGCGTCGGCGTAGGCCAGCTCGGAGACGATGCGGACGCTCTCCTCCAGGCCCAGCCCGAGCCCGCCCGACTCCTTGGGCAGCCACCAGTTCGCCAGGCCGGTGTCGGCGAAGCGCTTGTAGAGCGGCATCGGCGCCTCGGCCAGCGAGTCCAGGTAGGCGTCCTTGTCGAGCAGCTCGCGCCGGGCGAAACTCTGGATCTTGCGCAGATACTCGGGCTGCTTCACGCGTCCTCCCTCGAATCGAGCAGTGCGGCCAGCTGACGGACCGTCGGGCACTCCAGCAGCCCGGTGACCGGCACCGAGGCGTTCAGGGCCTTGCGGATCCGGGTGGTCAGCTCGATCGCGAGCAGCGAGTGGCCGCCGAGCTCGAAGAAGTTGTCCGTGGCGCCGATCGGGTCGATGCCCAGCACCCTCGACCAGATGCCGGACAGCGTGGTCTCGGTGCCCTCGTTCGGCTCGACGTACGGGGTGCTCAGGTCCGGGCGCGGGTGGCGCTCGCGGTCGTCGTCGAGATCGTCGTCGCCGGCGTCGTGGATGTCACCGGTGACCCACTGCGCGATGCGCGCCTCCAGCGAGCCGGTCGAGATGACCAGGTGGCCGACGCGGTCGGCGGCCGACAGCGCCCGCTCGAACACGTCCACGCCCTCCGCGGGCGTCATCGCGTAGTCGATGACCGCGCCGCTGTGGCCTTCGAGCCGGTCGGGGTCGATGTTCCAGGTGTCCCAGTCGACGGTGACCCACCGGCCGCCGCCCAGCCGGGCCACGCGGATGTAGGCGTCCAGCGCCGCGTTCGCCGACGCGTATGGCGCCAGCGTCATCCCGCCGAGCACCGCCGCGATCGACGACAGCGTGACACGCCGGTCGCGGGCCTGCTCTCCCAATACGGCCTCCAGCACGTGGAAGCCCTTGACCTTGGCGGCCAGGTGGGCGTCGCACTGGTCGCGGTCCATGAGGTGGGCGAAGTTGAAGTAGCCGCCGTCCTGGACGCCCGCGCCGTGCACGGCCACGTCGATCCTGCCGAAGTGCTCGACCGCCGCCTCGACGACCGCCCGCATCCCGGCCTCGTCGGCCACGTCGGCCGACAGGGCGAGCACGGTGGCGCCGCGCTCCTCCAGGTCGCGGATGTTGCGGATGTGCCGTGCCGTACGCTCCCCGCCCTGCGGCACCGAGGCCAGGAAGGCGTCCCACTCCGCGCGGGGCGGCAGCGGGGCGCGGGCGGTGAGCACCAGGCGGCAGCCGTACCGGGCGGCCAGGTGGCGGGAGAGCACGAGGCCGACGTCGCCGAGACCGCCGGTGATCAGCACGGTGTCGCCGTCGCGGAACGGCCGCTCCTCGGGGCCGGGCTCGTCGATGGGGTACTGCTCGTACTGCCGCAGCCACGTCTCGCCCGAGCGCACCGCGACCGGCCCCTCGTGCGGGGCGACGGAGGCGGCCAGGATCTGGGTGGCGAGCTGCTCGGGATCGAGGTCGGACCCGACGTCGATGTGGCGGCAGCGCAGGCGCGGGTTCTCCTGCTGCAGGCTCGGCGCCAGCGCGGCGAGCGTCGCGTGCTCGGGGTGGCGCAGGTCCGAGCCGACCACGCCCACCGCTCCCGGCGTCAGCAGGACCAGCTCGGCACGCGGCGCGGAGCCGGTGTTGTCGACCAGCTCGCGGGCCAGCGCGAGGGCGGAGTAGAAGCCGCGGCTCTGCTCGGCGTCGAAGTGGGCGACCGGGTCCGGCCCCGCCTCGGCGGCGGACAGGCTGAAGGCATGGATGATCGAGCGCGGGTTGACCACGAGCGAGTAGAGCACCTCGGCCATGTCATCCGCCTTGTCGGGGCGAATCGTGAAATGTCCGGTGTCGTCCTCGTCGAACCGGCTGCCCCGGCGCACCGCTGTCACCTCGGCGCCCGCCTCGGTCAGCCGCTCGACCAGGGCCTCGCCCCGGGCGTCGTCGGTGAAGACCAGCCAGGGACCGGCCAGCCTGAGCTGCTCGTCCAGGCCGTTGAGGGTGAGGGGCCGCTGCCGCCACGTCGGCAGATGCGTCCACTTCGAGCGGTCGAACGTCTTACCGGTGCTCGGGGGCGCGGCCATCATGCTCGGGTTGGCCTTGACCCAGAACCGGCGCTTCTGCCAGGGGTAGGTGGGCAGCTCGACCCGCAGGCCCGCGCCCTGGTGCAGCACTGCCCAGTCGACGGCGCTACCGGCCTGCCACAGCCTGCCCAGAGTGGCCAGGAGCCACTCGGCGGCGCTCTCGCCGTCGGCGGGGGCCACGGCGATCTCCTCGACTCCGGACGTGTCGGAGGTCGCGTCGTGGAGCAGGCGCACGCCGAGCGCGGTGAGCGCCTCGGCGAGCGCCGCGACCGCGTCCTCGGGGGTGGCGGCACCGAGAGAGGCAGCGCCGGCGGTTCCGGGGCGGGCCAGTCGGTCGACCCCGGCAGCGCCGGCGGCGCCTGGCCGGGTCAGCCGGTCGGCTGCCGCCCGCAGGTCCGCCCACCATTCGGTCGGTACGTCACCGCCGGGCGTGACCAGCCGGACCTTGGGGTTGCGGCGCTGTGTCTTGGCGTCGATCCAGCGCGCCGGATCGCCCAGCGCCGCGACCGCGTCCTCCCGGTCCCGGACCACGATCGCGCGCCGCGTCGCGAAGCCGCCGCGCGACACCTGCAGCGTGTACGCCACGTCCGCCAGGTCGTCGGCGAGGTCGCCGGAGAGGTGCTCCCGCAGCAGCCCGGTGAGGTCGGACAACGCCTGCCCGTCGGCGGCCGAGAACGTCAGCAGGTGCGGTCCCGGCCGGGCCGGCCGCGACGGCCGTACCGGCGCCTGCTCCAGCACCACGTGCGCGTTGGTGCCGCCGAGCCCGAACGAGCTGACCCCGGCCCGCCGCGGATGCGGACCCGCGGGCCAGGCCCGGTGCTCGGTGAGCACCGTGAACCGGTCCCGCGCCGTCGCCAGCGCCGGGTTGGGCGTCTCGTAGTGCGGGGTGCCCGGCAGCAGTTCGTGCTTGAGGGTGAGCGCGGCGCGCATCAGCCCGGTGACGCCGGAGGCGCGGTCGAGGTGACCGATGCTGGGCTTGAGCGAGCCCAGCACGCACGGCGTCTCGCGGGGCTGGGCGAACACCCGGTTCATCGCGGCCAGCTCGATCGAGTCGCCCAGCATGGTGCCGGTCGCGTGGCACTCGACGTAGCCGACGGTGTCGGGCTTGACCCCGGCCACGCCCAGCGCGGACTCGATGACCTCGGCCTGCCCGTCGACGCCGGGCGCGGTGTATCCGGCGCGGGTCCGGCCGTCGTTGTTGGCCGCGGAGCCGAGGATGACCGCGTGGATGACGTCGCCGTCCTTGAGCGCGTCGGACATGCGCTTGAGCGCGACCGTGCCGACGCCGCTGCCCATGACCGTGCCGCCCGCCTCGGCGTCGAAGCTGCGCACCCGCCCGTCGGGCGACATGATGCCGCCCTGCTCGTACAGGTAACCGGCGGGCTGGGGGAGCGGCGTGAACGCGCCGCCCGCCAGCGCGATGTCGCACTCGTACGTCAGCAGGCTCTGGCAGGCCAGGTGCACCGACACCAGCGAGGTGGAGCAGAAGGTCTGCACGGTGACGGCCGGGCCGCGCAGCCCGAGCTTGTAGGAGACGGTCGAGGCCAGTGAGTCGCGCTCGTTGCCGGTGGCCATGAGCAGCGCGCCGCCCGGTTGACCGGCGAGGTGCTGGATGTTCTGGACGATGTAGTCGGGGAAGCCGCAGCCGGCGAAGACGGCGACCTGCCCCGGCGTGTCGGTCGGGCAGTAGCCCGCGCTCTCCAGCGCCTCCCACGAGCATTCGAGGAACAGCTTGTGCTGGGGGTCCATCGTCTCGGCCTCGCGCGGGTTGATCCCGAAGACCGTGGCGTCGAACTGGTCGAGTCCGTCGATCGGGCCGCCGACGCGGACGTAGCGCGGGTCGGCCACCTTGCCCGGCTCGACGCCGGACTCGGCCAGCTCCTCGTCGGTGATCTCGCGCAGCCCCTTGATCCCGGCCAGGACGTTGCGCCACAGCTCGCCGACGCTGCTCGCTCCCGGAAAGCGACCGGACATGCCGATCAGGGCGACCGCCGAGTCGTAGTCAGTCTCCTCCGTCATGATGCCGCCTTCCCACGGAGCATGTTGCGTCGCTGTTCGATGCGGGACCGCCGCTGGTCAAGGGCCCCGAGGGTCTGCTGGTCCTGCTCGCCGCCCGAGGTCGCGGCCTCGGCGAGCGAGGCGACCGTGGGCGACTGGTAGAGGATGTGCGGCGGCAGGTAGGACAGTTCGAGGGCCTTGCGGACCTCGGCGATGATCTCCATGCCGAGCAGCGAGTTGCCGCCGAGCTCGAAGAAGTTGTCGTGGATGCCGACCTGCTCCAGGCCGAGCGCCTCGGCCCAGACCGCGGTGATGGCCTCCTCGGCCGGTGACTGCGGCTCGACGTACGCGGTCGACAGCTCGGGCCGCGGGTGGCGGCCGAAGGCGTCGCGGATCTTCTTCACCGTGGCCTGGTGGCTCTCGATCGACGAGCGGCGGCTCATCGCGACCAGCGGGGCGAAGTCCTGCGTCGAAGTGATCACGTGGGCCTCGCCGCTGGCCAGCACCCGCAGCAGCGTCTCGTAGCCCTGGTCGAAAGTGAGGCCGAAGTTCTCGCGATACCAGGTGAAGTAGTGCTTGGAGCCCTCGTCGTAGTTCTCCAGGCCGTCGGTCCAGCCGTTCCAGGTCCACTCGCACCAGTCGATCGACGTCACGCTCACGCCGGGCAGCGGGTCGCTCAGCGCGTACGCGTCGAGGAAGGCGTTGGCCGCGCAGTAGTCGACCTGACCGGCGCCGCCGCCGGTCGCTGACGTGGTGGAGGAGAACAAAGCCACGAAATCCACCGGGACGTCCTTTAACGCCTCACCGATGGCCAGCGTGCCCGCCACCTTCGGCGCCAGTGTGCGCTGGATGTCGGCGGTCGTCTTGAACTGCATCAGGCCGACGGCCGGCACCCCGGCGCAGTGCAGCACGCCGTTCAGCTCGCCGAAGGTGTCGATCGCCGCGCCGACCGCCCGCCGTACGTCATCGGGCTGGGAGACGTCACCGGCGACCGTGATGACCTCGATGCCCGCGGCCTCCAGCCGCCGCAGCCCTTCGATCCGCCTGCGCACCTCGTCGGCCGTGCGTTCCGAGGCCAGGATGGGGCCCCACTGGTCCTTGGGCGGCACGGGGGTGCGGCCCATCAGGACGAGGCGGGCCTGGTAGTGCTCGGCGAGCCGTTCGGCCATGGCCAGGCCGATGCCGCCGAGGCCGCCGGTCACGAGGTACGTGCCGCCCCGGCGTACCTGGGCCTTGGGGGAGTCCTGGTCGATGCACGACGCGTCGAGCACCTCGTACTCGGGGACCCAGCGCCGGCCACTCCGCAGCCCCACGACCTGGTCGGCGGGTTCGGCGCGCAGCTCGGTGAGGAGGTCGCGCGGCGACGACGCCGTGTCGATGTCGATCAGGCGGGTGCGCACGCGCGGGTACTCGACCGGGATCAGGCGGGTCGGGCCGAGCAGGGTGCCGCGTTCCGGGATGACCCGGTCGCCGGGGAGCACCCGCTGGCCGCCGATGGTGACGATGTCCAGCGACCACCGCGTGATGCCCATGTCGCCCGCGGCCCGCGCGAGCGCGACCAGGGTGTGCAGGCCGCGCCGCAGGCACTCGTCGGTCGAGTCGGGGTTCTCCTCGGCGGTCCACAGGTGCACCACGCGCTCGGGCTCGAAGTCCCGCTCGGCCAGAGAACGCAGCGCGCTGACGGCGTCCTCCGGCGAGCCGGGCCGGACCACCAGGCCGTCGGGCCCGGCGGCGAACCGCTCGCCGGGACGGACCAGCACCACCTGGTGCCCCGCCGCCTCCAGGTGCGCGCGCAGCGCGGTGGCCAGCGTGTCGGCCCGGCCCGCGTCCGTGTAGACCAGCCAGCGGCCCGCCTCCTCCTCGCGTGCCGGGCGCGGCGCGGTCTGCCGCCAGGTCGGCACGTTGATCCAGCGCTCGTCCGGCAGCCGGGGCAGGGCGTTCAGGATGCTGGTGGGGTCGCTGTCGTCGATCGCGGGCGCGCCGGTGCTCGCCGCGGTCTGGTCGATCTCCAGCCAGTAGTCCTGGTGCTCGAAGGGGTACGTCGGCAGCGGGATCCGCCCGGGTGCCCAGCCGGTGTGCAGCGCCGCCCAGTCGACGGAGACGCCGGCCAGCCAGAGCTTGCCGACGGCCGTGGCGGTGGCGGCGTGGGTGTCGAGGCGGTCGTTCGCGGCGGGCAGCGTGGTGACGATCAGCGGCCACTGGGCGCGGTCGCACTCCGGGTGGCCACGGGTCAGCGCGCCGAGCGACTGGCCGGGGCCGATCTCCACCAGGGCGAGATCGCCGGAGCCGAGCACGTGCGCGAGCCCGGCACCGAACTCCACGGTCTCGCACATGTGCCGCGACCAGTAGCCGGGGTCGGTGACGACGTCCGCGGTGGCCAGGCGGCCGGTGACGTTGCTGACGTACGGGATCACCGGGGGGTGCAGGGTGACGTTGTCGCTGATCCAGGCGGTCAGCTCGGCGGCCACCGGCTCCAGCATCCGGGAGTGGAAGGCGTGAGTGGTGTCCAGGCGGCGGCAGCCGATCTTCGCGTCCAGCAGGAGTGCACCGGCCGCGTCGACCGCCGCGACGGGCCCGGCCACGACCAGCTGTGAGCCGGTGCGCACCGCCACGTCCAGATCGCGGGCCCGCAGGTCGCCGAGCACCGCGCGCAGCCGCCGCTCGTCGGCGGCCACCGCGAGCATGGCGCCCTCGGGCTGCGAGGTGATCAGCTTGGCCCGGTAGGCGACCAGCCGCAGCGCGTCGGGGAGCGAGAGCACGCCGGACAGGCAGGCGGCCACGTACTCGCCGAGGCTGTAGCCGACCATGATCTCGGGGGCGATGCCCCAGCGGATGAGCTGGCGGGCCAGCGCGTACTCCGCCACGAAGACGGCGGGCTGGATCAGGTGCGCCTCGGCCGTGGAGCGGGCCGCCGCGTCGCCGGTGCGGCCCAGGAGCCGGGCCAGGTCGCCGCCCGTGTCCTGGCGCTCGGCGGCCACGAAGACGTCGGACAGCTGCGCGGCCTCGGTGAGGCCGAGGACGGTCAGGCACTCGTCGACGTCGTCGCGGAAGGCGGGCTCGTCGGCGTAGAGCGCGGCCACCATGCCGGGGTACTGCTCGCCGACCCCGGCGATCAGGAAGCCGACCCGGCGGCCCACGGTCGCGTCGTTACGGCCCAGCCGCCCGGCGGGGTCGGCCAGCAGGGTAGCGGCCTTGCCGGTCGAGTCGGCCACGACGACCCTGCGGTGGTTGAAGACCTTGCGGCCGACCTGCAGCGTGTAGGCGACGTCGCCCAGTTCGAGGTCGGAGTCGATGTCCAGCCGGTCGGCGAGCCTGACGCAGGCGTTCTCGGCGGCCGACTCGGAGCGGGCCGACAGCGGCAGCACCTGCCAGCGGCGGGGCCGCTCGGGGCGCCGCTCGGGCCGCGGGGCCTCGGTGACGATGGCGTGCGCGTTCGTGCCGCCCATGCCGAGCGAGCTGATGCCCGCGATCCGGGGCCGGTCGTCGTCACGCGGCCACGGCGTGACCTCGGAGGTGACGCGGAACGGGCTGCTGTCGAAGTCGATCTCCCGATTCGGGGAGGTGTAGTGAAGGGTGCCCGGAATGCGCTCGTTGCGCAGGGACTGGACGACCTTGATGAGCCCGGTGACGCCCGAGGCGCGGTCGAGGTGGCCGACGTTCGGCTTGATCGAGCCGAGCAGGCAGTACTGCTTGTCCTTGGTGGGGCCGAAGGCGCTGGTCAGGGCGGCGACCTCCATCGGGTCGCCCACTTCGGTCGCGGTGCCGTGCGCCTCGACGTACGAGATCTCCGACGGGTCGACCCCGGCCCGCTCGATCGCCTTGCTGACGCACCTGCGCTGCCCGTCGATGCTGGGCGCGAGGTAGCTGAACTTGAGCGCGCCGTCGTTGTTGATCGCGGAGGCGCGGATGACGGCGAGCACGGTGTCGCGGTCGGCTATCGCGCGGTCGAGGCGCTTGAGCGCGACCACGGCGGCCCCGTCGCCGAACATGCTGCCCTTGCCCTCGGCGTCGAACGTACGCACATGGCCGTCGGGCGACTCCTGGCCGCCCTCCTCCCACAGGTACCCGACCCGGTCGGGGATGCGTACGGACACGCCGCCGGCCAGCGCGATCTCGCAGTCTCCCCGGCGCAGCGCGTCGCTCGCCAGGTGCACGGCGACGAGCGAGGTCGAGCAGAACGTCTGCACGGCCACGCTCGGGCCCGAGAGGTTGAGGCGGAAGGAGACGTTCGTGGTGAGCGCGTCCTTGTCGTTGCCGATCATCAGGGCGGACGGGTCGATGCCCATCTCGAACGCCCTCAGCCGGGTCAGCAGGTAGCCGCTGATGTTGGTGCCCGCGAACACGCCCACGCTGCCCCGCGCGTCGGGCGAGCCGTAACCGGCGGCTTCGAGGACCTCCCAAGCGACCTCCAAAAAGATCCGCTGCTGCGGATCGGCCAAGGTCGCCTCACGCGGGTTGTAACCAAAGAATCCGGCGTCGAATCCCCGGATGTCCTCGAGGATCGGCCGGCTCCTGACATAGTTCGGCTGCTGGAAGGTCGCCGGACTGACCCCCGCGTCGATCAGCTCCTCGTCGGAGAATCGGGTGAAAGATTCCACGCCGGTGCTGATGTTGCGCCAGAACGTCTCGACGTTGTCCGCCCCGGGGAATCGGCCGGCCATGCCGATGATCGCGATATTCGACTCGTCCGCCGAGTGTTTCGAGTCGCCGGGTGAATGCTGCTGATCCATCAACATGCCTCAATTCCGTACATGTCACTGAATTACCGATAGAAAGGCGAGCGACCCGCGGCCCCCTGACCGCGGGTCGGCACTTCAGAGCAGGTGCCCACGCCCCCAACCGCGCGTGAGCCTGCGGACGGCGAACGTGCCGGCGACGAGGCCGATCGCCAGCAGCACCCCGGCCGGTGCCAAGGTGCCGGCCGCGTCTCCGCGGACCGCGGCCTGCATCATCGTCAGGGCCCAGTAGCCGGGCGAGATGTGCGCGGCCACCTGGGCCCACTCGGGCATGATGCTCAGCGGCACCAGAGCGCCGCCCAGCGAGCTGAGCGTCAGGGCA
Source organism: Nonomuraea sp. CA-143628 (assembly GCF_050942315.1). Lineage (NCBI taxonomy): Bacteria > Bacillati > Actinomycetota > Actinomycetes > Streptosporangiales > Streptosporangiaceae > Nonomuraea > Nonomuraea sp. CA-143628. The sequence continues at coordinate 11,136,403 of NZ_CP192072.1, read as the reverse complement.
CCGACGTCGGAGATCACGCTGAGCTCCCCGTGGCTGCGGACGATCGTGGCGAGTGCAGCGCCGATCGACAGCAGCGCGAAGGCCCAGATCGCGATGGCGAAGACCACGTACTGCGGGGCCCTCGGGATCGGCAGCCCGATGACGAGGCAGCCGTACACCAGCAGGATCGACTGCTGCACGACCATCACCACGAAGATCGGGATGGTCTTGCCGAGCAGCAGCTCGGTCGCCGGGGCGCGGCTCGCGCGCAGGCGGTCCCAGGTGCGCCAGGTGCGCTCGACGAGGATCGCGTTGCCCGCGATGGAGATCGCGAACACCGAGAACATCACCATCAGCCCGGTCGCCACCTGCGTCGCGCCGCCTTCGACGGCCCGGACGTACAGCGGCTTGAGCACCAGCATGAGCACCATCGGCATGGCGACGTAGCTGATCATCTGGCCCGGGTCGCGCAGCCGGATGAGCGTGTTGTGCTTGGCCAGCGCGCCGATGCGGTACGCGGCGCCGCGCAGGTTCTCGACCAGGCCCGCGGGCGGCGGAGGTTCGATCCGCTGCTGGGTGTGGGGGGTGTCAAGGAGCATTGCTGACCGCCAGGGATCTGTAGAGGTCGTCGAGGGAGGGGTTGCGCACGTCGACGGTGCTGATCGGGCGGTCGGCACGGCTGAGCAGGTCGATCAGGGTGTTGGCCGGGTGGGTCGTCGAGACCGTGATCTCCTCTTCGTTGTCGAAGGTGAGCTGCACCTCGCCGGGCAGGCCGTCGACCAGCTCCTCGTGGGTTCCCCTGGCGATGACCCGGCCGTCCCTGACGACCGCGATCGTGGCCTTGAGCTCGGTGAGCTCGGGCAGGTAGTGGGTGGTGTAGACGACGGCGGCGCCCTCGCCCGCGCGCTGCTTGACCACGTCGAGCATCGCCTGCCTGGTCTCCAGGTCGGCGCCGGCCGTCGGCTCGTCGAGCAGCAGGAGTGCCGGCCGGTGGATGAGCGCGGTGGCCGCCTGGGTCCTGCGCTGCTGACCGCCGGACAGGACCGCCGCGTGCCGGTCGATGAAGTCGGTCAGCCGCAGGGCGACCACGATGTCGTCGATGGCGGTGGTGAGCGCCTGGCCACGCAGCCCGGCCAGCTTGCCGAACAGCTCCAGGTGCTCCCTGACACTGACGGACGGATAGAGCGCGATGTGCTGTGGTGCGACTCCGACCTGGCCTTTGGCGGCGGACGGTGGCTTACCGTCGATGGTGACGTGGCCGCCGTCCGGTCGGGTCAGGTACGACACGATCTCCACGAAGGTCGTCTTGCCCGCGCCGTTGTGCCCCACGAGCCCGACGATCTCGCCCGCGGCCACGCTCAGGCTGAACTCGTCGAGGGCTCTGACCGGGCCATAACACTTGACAAGATCGATTGCCTCCAGCAATGTGTCACCTCCTCCAGGTATTCACACCGAATGCGACGTCTGCTCTTTGTCGGAAATTAATCGGTTGAATACGATTAACTGGTGTTGGTGGCTACGATAGCGGTAGCTGACCTAGGTGACCGATGGCAGGAAGTTCCGGAAAGAGTAGGCCACTGACCTCCTGTGGGATTCTGTCGCAATAACTGGTGAATCCGCACTACAGGCCCGCTGTCATCAAATGACGGTAATTTGCTGCCAGTGCACCGGTTATCGCACAACTAGAATGACTCACCTTTACCGCATAATCTGACCACCATGCGTGTGGGAACGTTGCTCGCGGCAGGGCAGGACTGCGACGTGTACGAGGCCGGGACCGGCAAGGTGATCCGGCGGGCCCGCGACGGCCGCAGCCTCGAACGCGAGGCGTCGGTCATGCGGCACGCCCGCAGGCAGGGCTTTCCGGCGCCCGAGGTCTTCGACGCCGACGGGGCCGACATCCTCATGGAGCGGGTCGTGGGCGTCAGCGTGTCACGCGACGCCACCCGGCGGCCGTGGCGGGCGCCCGCGTACGGGCGCCTCCTGGTGGAGCTGCTCCAGCGGCTGTCCACCGTACGCGCGCCCGGCTGGCTGCCCGCCGCCGAGGGGGCGCCCGGCAACAACCTGCTCCACCTGGACCTGCACCCCGGCAACGTGCTCGTCACCGGCGACGGCCCCCGGGTCATCGACTGGGCGAACGCCGGCCGTGGCGCGCCGGCCGCCGACGTGGCGTGCACCTGGCTCATCATCGCCGCCGCCCCCGTGTCCGGGCCGGTCCGGCGGGCCGGGCGTCTCCTCATGACGAAGGCGTTCGCGGACGCCGTCGACCGGCCGGCCGTGCTGCCGTACCTGACCGCGATGGCCGAGCGCCGCCGCGACGACGACAACACCCACGACGCCGAGCGGGCCGCCATCGACCGCCTGCTCGCCCGCGAGACCGCGACATCCTCCCCACGGCTCACGCCGAAAGACTCCACGCTCAAGGAGAACCGATGAACGAGCGGCGAAAGATCCGGGCGTCGGACGGCGATCGCGAGGTGGTCGCCGAGCGGCTCAGCGCCGCGCTGACCGAGGGCCGCCTCAGCATGCAGGAGTACGACGACCGGCTGGGCCGGGCCTTCCAGGCGGTGACGTACGGCGAACTGGCGGACCTCCTGGGCGACCTGCCCCGTGCGAAGGCGAAACCGCAGCCCGCGCCGCGTGGGGCGGCGGTACCGGCCGGACTGCTGGCGACGCTGCCGAGATGGCTCAGGATCCTCTGGGCGATCTGGGCCGTGAAGGTGTCGATCAACCTCGTGGTCTGGGTCATGCTCAGCGTCTCCGACGCGTCCCTGGTGTACTTCTGGCCCATGTGGATCATCGGGCCGCCGGGCGCCGCGCTGTTCGGGCTGTCTGCCGCGACCACCATGATGCGCCGTGGCCGCGTCCCTGTGGAAGCCGCCGCGACGCCCTCGCCTCTCGACGGCAGCTGACGGGGAGTATCGCCGACAACCCTTAATTTCCTACCAAATGTGTGGGATAATGGCGGCATGAGCTTGGATCGGACGCGCTCATCGAGCGAGCGTGCTGAGACACCGCTGACCGCCGCCATCATGGCCGGCCGCTGGATCCGCTCGGCGGCCGTCGACGACGAGCGCGGCCGGCACTGGCGGGCCAACCCCGACCCCCGGGGCAGATCGGCCCTCGCCGCCGAACCGGCCTCGCTCTACGCGGGGGCGGCGGGCATCGTGCTGTTCTTCCTGGAGCTGGCCGCCGCGACGGGCCACGAGGCGTACCTTGAGGAGGCCCGCGCGGGCGCCCGCTACCTCTCCGCGACCTGGACGAACCAGACCAGTCTGTCGCTCTATCACGGTCTGTCCGGCACGGTGGTCGCGCTCGCCGAGGCCGGCTGGGTGCTCGGGGATGAGGAGTTCGAGGAGGCCGCCGTGGCCGCCGCCGACCGGATCGTCCGCTCCGCCCGCCCGCTCGACGGCGGCCCCGGCTGGTCGCGGGATCCCGCGCAGAGCGGCGACGGCGGCGTGGTGCTCGGCCTGCTGCACGCCTCCTCGATGCTCGGCATGCCCGCCTACCAGGACCTGGCCGTCGAGGCGGGCGCCCGCATCGCCCGCCTGGCCGTGCCCGGCCACCGGTTCGGGACCCTGTTTGATGACGGGACCCTGCCCGACGCGCAGACCTGGTCCGGTGACTGCTCCGACCTGCCGGGAAAGCCCGGCGACGCGGCCGGTGGCCGGGCCGATCTGCCGGTGGACGTCGTCATCCCGGGCTTCCTGTCCGGCACGGCGGGCACGGCGTTCCTGCTCGCCCGCCTGTACGGCGTCACCGGCGACTCGCTCTTCATCGACGCGGCCCGCAGAGGCGCCGGCTTCGTCCGGATGGTCAGCGTCGAGGCCGGGAGGTGCGTCGCCGTGCCGCACCACGTGCCGCAGGGCCGGGGGCTGCACTACCTGGGCTTCTGCTCGGGCTCGGCCGGGGTGGCGCGGCTGTTCTACGAGCTGTACCGGGTCACGGGCGAGGCCGACGACCTGGCCTGGTGCGAGCGACTGGCGCACGGCATCGTGGAGAGCGGCGTCCCGCACCGGCGTACCCCCGGCTTCTGGAACGTCTCCTGTCAGTGTTGCGGCACGGCCGGGCTGGTGGAGCTGTTCGTGGGGCTGTGGGCGGCGACGGGGCGCAAGTCGTACCTGGACTTCGCGAGCGTGCTCGCCGAGCACCTGATCGGCCGCGCGGTCGACCACGACGGGCGGGGGCTGCGCTGGTACCAGGCGTATCGGCGGCTGCGCCCCGGCGAGGTGTCGGCGGACACGGGCTACATGGTCGGCGCGGCGGGCATCGGCGCCGCGCTCCTGCACCTGGACGCCGCCCTCCAGGGCGACCAAGCCCGTCGCGTGATCCTGCTGCCCGACAACCCGTTCCCCTCGATCCCCGTGCCCGCGCACCGTCTGGCCCGTCCCGGAGCGGACGGCTGACGGCATGCGGAGGAGGTCATAAGACAGCGCGGGCCGGGACAGGGACAGAGCGGGTCAGGACGTGGCCGCCAGGGGCGCGACCGCGCGCAGCCTCTCGAAGTTGGCCACGTACTGCCGGTACATCGCCCGGTCGTCGAGCCGCAGCAGGGTCTCGTCGTTGCGGCGCAGCGAGCTCTCGATGTAGTTGTGGCTGCCCGTCAGCACGACCTGGGCGTGGGGGCGGCCCTCGAAGGAGCCCTCGATGAGCAGGTACTTGGAGTGGATCCGGCCGGGCAGCGCGTCGCCGGTGCCCAGCGTGCGCAGCTCGATCCGGGGCTCGGCCAGCAGCAGCCGCTTGACCTCGTCGGCCATGATGCCGTAGACGATCTGGACCGAGCAGCCCTGGACGGCCAGGTCGCGCAGCTTCTCGGGAATGGCGATGCGGTACGTGTCCCATTCAGACATGCCAACGCGGATCTTCGTACCGGGAGTGCAGCGGACCTTCGCGAGGTGCTCGGCGACGGTGTCGGTGGTGGCGTCCGTCCCGGCGCGGGGGAAGAACCAGGCCTGTCCGGAACGCGTCGTGGTGGTGCGGTAGTAGTCGGGGTTCTTCCGCTCCGCCGCCAGGTCCTGGAAGTAGCTGTCATACGCCTGGTACAGCTTCTTGTCCCGGGGGAGTATGACGGCGTTGTTCCAGTACGTCGCGGAGTTCAGGTCGGTGAGGTTGGCCGACGCCTGCACCACCACGTCGGAGGCGTTGCCGGTCCGCGAGAACAGGTAGAACTTGTTGTGCTGGCCCTTGCTGCCGACGCAGGCCGCCGTGCCGCCCGACGGCGGGCCGGTGCAGACGTGCAGGTAGGAGCGCGCGGAGATGTCCGTGCCGAGCGCGGTCGCGAGCTGCGTGGCCACGGTCGCGCCGCGCGTGTCGCCGTCCAGGACCACCCGCACCTCGACACCCCGCTGATGCGCCTTGATCAGCTCGCCGGCGAAGTCGGTGCCCGCCTGGCCGGACATGACGAAGTGGGCGACCTGGATCCGGGCGCCGGCGGGGGTTTGGTGGATCAGGCCGCAGAGGCGCCGGACGATGGCGGTCGGGTCGCCTCCCACCGGGTCGTTGAAGACCGCGCCCTTGGCGACCGGCTCGTTCGGCGCGTCCGCGCAGGTGGCGGCGCTCGCCGTGGCCGGGCGGCCGCCGGCGAGCAGGGCCGTCAGTATGACGGCGCCCACCAGGGCGGACAGGACTCTGTTCGACATCGATCGCTCCTTCACGAGGCGGCCGGATCCGTCCCGTCCGCCGGGGGCTCGTCAGGACGGGTCGGTCTCGGGGAAATGGCAGGCCACGGGGTGGCCGGTGCCGCGGTCGAGGAGCAGCGGCTCCTCGACCCGGCATCGATCCTGGGCCCGCCAGCAGCGCGTCCGGAAACGGCAGCCTGACGGCGGGTTCAACGGTGAGGGAACATCACCGTTCAGGACGATCTCCTCCCGCCCGCCGTCCCGCCAGTCGTCGAGGCTGGGCGCCGCCGACAGCAGGGCCTGTGTGTACGGGTGGGACGGCCGCAGGTAGACGCTCTCCTTCGTACCGATCTCGACGATCTTGCCCAGGTACATCACCGCGACCCGATCACAGATGTGGTGCACAACGCCCAGATCGTGGGAGATGAACAGATAGGCGACCCCCAGGTCGCGCCGCAGCTCTTCGAGCAGGTTGAGTATCTGCGCCCGTACCGACACGTCCAGAGCGGACACGGCCTCGTCGCAGACGATCAGCCGCGGCCGCACGGAGAGCGCGCGGGCGATGCTGATGCGTTGCCGCTGGCCTCCGGAGAACTGGTGCGGATACCTGCCGGCGTGCTCGGGACGCAGGCCGACGCGATCCAGCAGCCCGCGCACCTCCTCGTCCCACCGCTCCCGAGGCACGATCCCCGGATGGATCCGCCAGGCCTCCTTGATCAGGGCGGACACGGTCATTCGCGGGTTGAGCGAGGCGTACGGGTCCTGGAAGACCAGCTGGACGTCCTGCCGGAGTCCGCGCAGCTCCCTGGCCGGCAGGGTCGCCAGATCGCGACCCTCGAACAGCACCTGACCGCTGGACGGTCGCACCAGGCCGACGATGGTCCTGGCGATCGTGGACTTGCCGCAGCCGGACTCGCCGACCAGGCCAACGGTCTCCCCGGCCCGTACGTCGAGGCTCACCCCGGCCACGGCGCGCACCTCGGCGCCGGAGCGGCCGAGCCCGCCGCGCAGGCGGTAGGCGGTGACCAGATCGACCAGCTCCAGCAGGGGCGGGCCGTCGTCGTCCCTGGTGCGGGACTCAGCGAGCGTCGGTGTGGACACCCGCCATCACCTCCTCGGCGAAGTGACACGCGCTGGTCCGGCCCGGTGCCACCTCGCGTGGCTCGGGCTCGACCTCCCGGCACTTGTCACGGGCGAACGGGCAGCGCGGATGGAAGGAGCAGCCGGCGGGCGGCGCGGTCGGGTCGGGCGGGTGGCCGTCGATCGCCACCAGCGGCCCGCCGCCGTCGCGCGGCGCGGGCACGTCCCGCGTGTGCGGGTGCGCGGGCACGGCGCGCATCAGACCCAGCGTGTACGGGTGCGCGGGCCGCTCGTACACCTCGGCCACGGTGCCCACCTCGGCGATCCGCCCCGCGTACATCACCGCCACCCGGTCGGCCGCCCGCGCGACCACCCCGAGATCGTGACTGATGAGGATCATCCCCAGCCGTTCGGCCCGTTGGCGCTGCCGCAGCAGCCGCAGGATCTGCGCCTGCACGGTGACGTCGAGCGCGGTGGTGGGCTCGTCCGCGATGAGCAGGCGGGGGTCCAGGGCGAGCGCCATCGCGATCATGACCCGCTGGCGCATGCCGCCGGAGAACCGGTGCGGATGGTCGTCCAGGCGCCGGGCGGCGTCCGGAATGCCCACCTGGACCATGAGCTCCGTGGCCAGGCGGCGGGACTCCGCCCGGCCCAGACCCCGGTGCCTGCGGAACATCTCGGCGATCTGGTAGCCCACCGTCAGCGACGGATTCAGCGCGCTCAGCGGGTCCTGGAAGATCATCGCGATGCGCTCGCCGCGGAGCCGCTGCCACTCCCGGTCCGGGAGCCCGGTGACGTCGCGGCCCTCGATCACGACGCGCCCCCCGGTGACCCGGGCCCGTGGCGGCACCAGCCCCAGCAGCGCCTGCGCCGTCACGCTCTTGCCGCTGCCTGACTCGCCGACGATCGCCAGCGTCTCGCCCTCGTCCACCTGGAAGGACACCCCACGGACCGCCCGCAGCGGCCCTTTCGGCGTGTCGAACTCCACGGCCAGGTCGTCCACTCGCAACAGTGGGATCACGGCGTCTGGTGTCATCGTCACAGCTCCGTCATCGGGTCGGAAGCGTCGCGGAGCAGGTCACCGAGGATGCCGATGCTGACCACCACCAGCGCCAGAGCGGCGCCGGGCGCCGCCGCGATCCACCACGCCGACGCCAGGTAGTCACGGCCCTGGGCGATCGTCGATCCCCAGGACGCCTGGGAGGGTGGCACGCCGAGGCCGAGGAAGCTCAGCGACGCCTCGGCGACCATGGTCAGGCCGATCTGCACGGTCGCCGCCACCAGCAGCGGCGGCAGGCACGACGGCAGGATGTAGTGGAGGAGGATCCGCCCGTGCGAGGCGCCCATCACCCGAGCCGAGTCCACGAACTCCCGGTCGCGGACCGCGAGCGCCGAACCTCGTACCACCCTGGCGAAGATCACCCAGCGCGTCACCGCGAGCGCGATGATCACGTTCGTCATGCTCGGGCCCAGCACGCCGGCCAGCATGATGGCCAGCAGCAGGCTGGGGAAGGCGAGCTGGATGTCGCCGAGCCGGGAGATGATCCCGTCGGCCCAGCCGCCGAAGTAGCCCGCCAGCAGGCCCATCAGCAGCCCGACCGACCCGGCGACGACCACGGTGACCAGGGCCACGGTCAGTGAGGTACGCATCCCGGCCAGCACCGCGGCCAGGATGTCCTGGCCGACCTGGTTGGTGCCGAGCCAGGCCACGGCGCCGTCGGACAGCCGGGTTCCGGGCGGCAGCAGCCGGTCGGGCGGGCTGGTCGCGGCGGCGTCGAAGGGCACCAACAGCGGCCCCAGCACACCCGCCACCACGAACAGCAGCACCATCCCGAGGGCGAGGTGGGCGCGCGGCGGCAGCCCGGCCAGCCGCTGAAGAGCCACTCCGGGCCGGCCGTGGAGTTTCGGCGGCATCATGCGTTCTCCAACTGGATCCTGGGGTCGAGGTAGCCGTAGAGCACGTCGACCAGCAGGTTGAGCGTGATGTAGCAGAGCGTGATCACGGTCAGGACGGCTTCGACCACGGCGTAGTCGCGGAAGGTGATGGAGTCCACCAGCAGCCTCCCGATCCCCGGCCAGGCGAAGACCACCTCGACGATGACGCCGTTGGCGATGAAGTTGCCCATGAGCAGGCCCAGCATGGTCACCACCGGGACCAGGGTGTTGCGCAGGACGTGGATGTAGAAGACGACCTGGTCGCTCAGCCCTTTGGCGCGGGCCGTACGGACGTAGTCCTGGTTCATCTCCTCCAGCACGCCGGTCCGTACGAGCCGGCCCAGCCAGCCCACGAACGGCAGCGCGAGCGTGAAGGCGGGCAGGAGGAGGCTCGCCATGGTGCCGTCGGCCGTACTGGGCAGGATCTGCAGCCCCCGAGCGAAGATCAGCGAGAGCATGATGCCGATCCAGAAGGGCGGCAACGCCTGGCCGACCAGCGACGACACCGAGATCAGGCGGTCGGCCAGGGAGTTGGCGTGCCGGGCCGCGTACGAGCCGGTGAGGAAGCCCAGCACCACGGTGAACACCATGGCCCAGGCGGACAGGACCAGGGTCGGCCCCAGCCGCTCCAGGCAGGCGTCGAGCGCGCCCACGCCCTGCCGCCACGACTGGCCGAAGTCGAGGCTCAGGAGGCCCTGGAGGTGATGCAGATATTGGACCGGCAGCGGATCGTCGAGCCCCAGCTGCGCCCGTAAGGCGGCCAGCTGCTCCGGCGTTGCCTGGCTGCCCAGGATCAGCTCGGCGGGGTCGCCGGGCAGCACCCGGAGGGCGACGAAGACGATGGTGATGGCGCCCCAGATCTGGAGCAGCGCCTGGGCCAGGCGGCGCCCGACGAAGCCGGTCATCTGCCGCCTCCGCTCGACGCCCGCTCGACCAGCCGGGGCGGGAAGAGGATCTTCTCCGGCGGCCCCTCCGCCGGTGGCCGCTTCAGCCGCCGGAGCATGTGGTCCACGGCGGACACGGCGATCTCCGCCGCCGGCAGCTCGACCGTGGTGAGGGAGGGGATGACGTACGGGGCGAACGGGTGGCCGCCGTAGCCGACCACCAGCACGTCCTCCGGGATCCGCAGACCGGCCTCGTCGGCCACCCGGTAGACGCCCAGCGCGAAGTAGTCGTTGCCCGCGACGAAGGCCATCGGCCGTCGCGCCGTCCGGACCACGTCCTTGGCCAGCCGGTACGCCTCCCCTGGATCCCAGGGCATGGCGCTCTGCTCCAGCCGCCTGGTCGGCACCTTGATCACAGTGTCCGGCTCCACGGGCAGCCCGGCCTCGGCCATGGCCCGGCGGTAGCCCGCCACGCGGTCGGTGACCGACGAGACACCCAGGTCCTCCTCCAGGAAGCAGATCTTCCTGGCGCCCCGCGCGATGGCGTGCCGGGCGGCTTCGTACCCGCCCAGGACGTGGTCGACGCCCACCAGATCGGTGTTCAGCTCGGGGACGTCCCGGCTGATCAGCACGAGCGGGACCCCGGCGGACCGGAACCGGCGCCAGTGCTCGGCGCCTTCCTGCACTGTCACCACGAGCACCCCGTCGACGCCGCGGCGCAGCAACTCCTCGGCCGCGCGCCGCTCGTTGTCCAGGCTCTCCTCCGTCGCCATGAGCAGCAGCGAGTAGCCGTGCTTACGGCAGTGCTGCTCCATGCCGCTGATGAGCTGCGCGTAGAACGGGTTGGACGGATTGGTGATCACCATGCCCAGCGTGCTCGCGGAGCCCAGCACCAGCGAGCGGGCCGTGACGTTGGGCACGTAGCCCAGCCGTTCCGCCTCGGCCTTGACGCGGTTCCTGGTCTCCACGCCGACGCTGTCCTTGTCCGACAGCGCCCGCGAAACGGTGTTGACCGACACGCCCAGACTCTCGGCGATGTCCTTCAGGGTCGTCCGGTGTCCCTCAGGCATGGTGTCCCCAGGTTCGATGGAGGTGCACGGGCATCACTCCGCGGTCGACACCGTGCGGAACTCGGGCTGGCTGTTGGCCGCCGGGGTGAAGCCCCTGACCGTGGAGCGCAGCCCGTACGTGCTGGACAGTGCCGCGGGGAAGACGCCGACCGCGTCCCGCCAGATGATCTCGCACGCCTGGCCGTAGAGCGACTTCCGCTTGTCCTGGTCGGCGGTCGAGCGGGCCTCGGCGAGGATGGCGTCGAGCTCCTTGTTCGCGTAGCCCATGCGGTTGGCCGTGCTGGTGTAGAGCCGGCCCAGGGTGTAGTCGGCGTCGCCGGTCGTGACCGTGTTGACCTGGAGCTCGATGTCCCAGTCGAGGGCCGTCAGCCGCTTGATCCAGGCCGCCTTCTCGATCTGCTGCTGCTCCACGATGACGCCCACCTTGGCCCAGGCCGAGATGAGCGACTGCGCCAGCTCGGTGGCCAGCGGGCCGGTGTCCTTGAACCACATCATCGAGGTACGGATCCCCGAGGCGTAGCCGGCCTCCGCCAGCTCTCGCTTGGCCAGCTCCGGGTCGTACGGGTAGGGCTGCTGGCTCGCGTGGCCGAACACCGCGGCCGGGATCGGCGCGTCCATGACCGTAGCCGCCTCGCCGTACAGGCTCGCGACGATGCCCTTGATGTCGAGCGCGTGGTAGAGCGCGCGGCGGACCCGCGCGTCCGAGAACGGCTTGCGGCCGCAGTTGAACCAGGCGAGGAAGTAGTTCACGCCCGGCTTGCTCTCGACGCGCACGCCGTCCACGCCGGCCAGCCGCTTCAGCTCGTCCGGCGGGATGATCCAGGTGACGTCCACCTCGCCGTTCTGCAGCGAGGTCATCCGGGTCGAGGTCTCCGGGATGTACGGCAGGCGCAGGCCGCGCAGCGTGGGGGCGCCGCCCCAGTAGTTCGTGACCGGCTTGAGCAGCAACTGGGACGACGGGGTGAACGACTCGACGGCGAACGGGCCGCTGCCGATCGGCTTGCGGAAGAAGTCGGCCTTGCCCAGCTGGGCGGCGGGGAGGATGAAGGCGAGCGTGAGGTTCGTCGGCAGGGTGCCGAGCGGATCGGTGGTGGTGATCCTGATGGTGTGCGGGTCGGGCGCTTCCACGGTGTCGATCGCGGTCCACAGCGGCTTCTGCGGGCCGTCGGACTTGGCCAGCCGCTCCAGCGACGCCTTCACGTCGGCCGAGGTGAGCTTCGTGCCGTCGTGGAAGGTGACGTCGTCGCGGAGGGTGAACTCCCAGGTCTTGTCGTCGGGCTGGGTCCAGGACTTGGCCAGCTTCGGGGCCAGCTCCGTCCCGTTCCTGGTGACGAGCGTGTCGTAGATCTGCCGGTTGGCCAGCAGCGACGCCTCGTCCACCGCGCTCGCGCCGTGCGGGTCCAGGTCGTTGATCGGCTGGTTGAACGCGGCGCTGAGCGGGCGGCTCTTGCCCGACGCCGATCCGGCCCCGGCGCCGCCGGGCGCGCACCCCGCGACCAGGCCGGGAAGGGAGACGCCGGCGACCCCGGCGACCCCGGCCCCGAGGAGGGACAGGAACCGGCGCCTGTCCACCTCGTCCATTGCTGCCATGTCGGTTGCTCCCGTCAGCTCTTCAGTGCCAGGTAGACGAGGATCTTCGCCTGGGGATCGCCCCCGGTGAGGTGGGCCCGCAGCCGCAGCCAGTGACCGAACTCCCGGACCCGCCAGGTCACCTGGCCCGGCTCGGTGACCACCTGCTCGGGGGTCTCGTCGTCGTCGCACCAGTGCAGCCCGTCGGGGGAGACCTGGGTGACCAGGTGCAGCTCGCCTTCCAGGCCCAGGGTCCGTACGAACCAGCGCGCCTCGGTCGCCCAGCCGGCCTCGTACGGCTCGGTCGTGAAGTCGTCGGTGAACGTGGTGTTCCGCTCCAGAACCGCGGTAAGAGCGTGCTTCATGCCGGTGTCACCAATCCACGGAAATCAGTGCGGAATCGAGGAAGAGAAAGTTGCGGACCGGAGAATGGGTGCGCACGCTCACATAGAAGTTGAGCAGGTTCTCCAGGCCCTCGTATTTGTCCGGATACTGCGGCACCGGGATCCGGCGCATGTCCATGACCCGGTCATTGACCTGGAGCTCGATGTTCGTCCGGGTACGCGTGTCGAACTGCCAGCGCAGATAATGCCAATTCACCTTGGTCGGGACCTCGTTGTAACAGAGGTTCTGGGGATCCTCGTCGAAGGCGTGCCAGTCGTCCGGGTTGGGCGCCGTGAAGTCCTCGGTGGGGGAGAGGTTCTCCTGGTTGTGCAGGTTGTCCCTGGGCGTCGGCTCGGGCACCACCGGGTAGACCCAGCGCCGGGTGAGCTTGTTGTTCAGGTCGGTGTTCTGGTAGCGCGCGACGCAGTGGTAGCGGATGCCCTCGCCGTCGCACAGGTCCGTGGCCACCGTGAACGCGCCGAACTGGGCTTCCGACGGGTGCAGGTTCCCGTCCCAGGCCACGTCGCCGAAGGTGTCGCCGAGCGAGGTCTCCGCGGTCGCCGCCTCGCTCTTGTAGGTGAAGTACGTCTCGAACTGCACCACCCCACGCTGGGCCATGGTCAGCCGGCGGATCGCCACTGCGGTGTGACCCGTCACCGGCCTGGTCGCCACCTTCAGCGCGTAGTTGCCGCTCATCGCGCCGTGGGTGCCGATGTCGAAGAAATCGCATGAGCTGAGCTGCGGCGGCCGGAAGTCGCGCATGTGGACGTCGACCTTGTCGAGATTCCCGTAGCCGTCGTGGTTGCCGATGAGTTCGGTCCAGCCGTGCGTTCCGGTGTTGAACTCGTCGAAGGCGAGTATGCGGGGGAGGGGGTTGAACTTCGAGAGTCTGGGGTCCGCCGCGATCAACGCGCGACGCAGGTCCCCGGCCGGATCATGAGTCGTCTCCACGCCCAAGACGTCCTTCCGTAGACGCTTTCAGCCGCCAGGATGAACGTTCACGTGAACGTTAATCCTGGGTTTCGAGGAAGCTAACTCGTTACATCCGCGATGTCAAGGGATGTTCGTGACGGAACAGGACATCTGGCGCTCGCGGGGCCGAGGGTGATGATCATCTACCTGGGGCCGCTCGTGGGGCTGTAAGTGACTTGTAAGTCAGATGTGAGCGTTGAGGCTTACGTTCCTTATGCACCAAGCACAGGCGGAACTTCCTGAACGGAGCGCATCCAATGCGACTGACGACCAAGAGCGTCCGCATCACCTGAGCATGAGGGTGACCACATAGCCGGTGGGGGCCGGAAGGTGCAGGTCCGGCCCCCACCTCATGCGACCTGTGCCAACGGATCTTTCGAGCTTATTTGAAGCATCGATCCAGATATGTCAGCTTTGCCTACAGTACGACCCGTGGGGGCTCCGGTAATCAGAACGAACGTGTGGAGCGAGCTACGAGTGACCTCCGCTCCTCAGCTGTCCGTGTCGATCTCTCCGAACCTGACCGCTCTCGCCATGATCGCCGACGCGCTGGCCGGCCGCCGGCGCGGCCTGCCCGAGCTGTGGCGGCGCGCGGTCCAGTCGAGGGTGAGCCCGCTGGGACGCGAGGCGGTTCTTCCGCTCGCCGCTCCCGGCTACTCCGTCGTGCCCGACAGCGTCGCGCCGATCACCCCCATGGACGACATGTCCGTGGCGGCCCAGGTGAGCGCGCTGAGCGACATACCGCCCGAGTCTTTGATCAAGGACCTGGAGCAGGCGTTCGGCGACGGATCGCTGCCGACGCACTGGAGGGCCGCCGCCGAGCGGCCCGGCCGCTGGCTGCGCGGGTACGCCACCGCGCTCAACGACGTCTGGCACACCACCGAGCCGCTATGGCAGCGGGCGCGGCCGCTGCTCGACCGGGAGATCGAGCGCGTCGGCATCACCTCCGTCCGCGGCGGCCCCGAGCTGCTGCTGGGCGCACTGAACGACCGCATCCGGTACGGCGAGCGCGGCCTGCTGATCGCCGACATCGAGGCCAGCACGTACGAGCTGGGCAACCGGCGGATCATCCTGGTGCCGATGCTGGCCGGCAAGGACGCCGTGATCGTCAGCCTGGACCATCCCGACGCGGTGTGGATCGCCTACCCCGTCCCCGGCGCAGAGTCGCTGTGGCGCCGGCCCGTCGCGCCCGCCGTGGACGAGCTGTCCGCCCTGGTCGGCCCGGTGCGCGCCGAACTGCTCTGCCAGCTGGACCAGCCTATGACGATGAGCATGCTGGCCTCCAACGTCAAGATCGCGCCCAGCGGGATCACCTATCACTGCGACCGGCTGCACGCCGCGCGGCTGATCAGCAGGGAGCGGCGGGGACGCGAGGTCTGGATCGCCCGCACCGACCGGGCGGAGGAACTGCTGTCGCTCTTCCGCCGCTGAGAGGGCTGACCCTGAGACGCCTGCGCTTGCGACGTCGAGAGGGCTGAGTTCCGACCGAGGAGATCTGCTGTGGTCCTGAAATATCACCGTGAAGCGCTCGACGGGTGCGGAACGGCGGCGAAGAACGCGTCCGGCGCCTTCGCCGAGGTCGCCGGGTCGGTGTCCGGCGCGGCGATCGACCAGGCCGCCTTCGGCCGCCTCGACAACTCCGGAGCGCTGGCCGCGGCGGTGAGCGAGCTGAACGCGGCCGCCGGGACCACCTCCCGGACGCTCGGCGGCCATCTCCAGGCGGTGGAGCAGGCGTTGGACGCCGTGGAGCGGACGTTCACGGACGCCGACGGGGCCGCGGTGCGCCGGTGAGCGCCATCGACGACGTGCGGGGCGTCCCCGGCGGGGCCGAGCTGGCCACGCTGGCCGCGACGGTGGTGGGCGACCCCGGCGCTGTGGGTCGTGTCGTCGGTGCGTGGCAGGCGGCGGCCGACACCGGCCGGGGCCAGACCGCCGCGGTCAGGTCGGCCGTCGGCGATCTGGACGCCGCATGGCAGGGGGCGAGCGCCGACGCGTTCGTCACGTACATGGACCGGGCCGGGAAGATCGGCGACACGCTGCAGAGCGTGCTGTTACAGTGCGCCACGCACCTGGCCACCGCCGCCGAGGCCCTGCGGACGGCCGAGTCCACGGCGAACGGGATCTGCCAGAACTACGCCGCCGCCGTACGCGACTTCCAGGCCAGGAACCCGCAGGCGACGCAGGACCAGATCCTGCAAGGCGTGCAGGGGCTGGTCGGCGACGCCCGCAAGCAACTGGAAGAGCAGCGGACGACCGCGAACAACGCTCTGGGCACGGCCGCGACCGGCATCCGGGGCCTGCTGGGCGGGCTGGGCAGATCCACCGAGAACTGGCCGGAGCCGGACACGGAGCCCTTCGCCCCGGGGCCGGGGAAGGCCCTGGACTGGACCCCGTCGCGGCAACAGAACGGCGCGACGACCCTCGCCGAGGCGAGCGGGCCGAGGGGCCATTCGCCCAGTCTGCCGGGTTTTGGCGGATATGGGCCGAGTGGTCCGCCCCCGGCGGGTGGTGGACCGGCCCCGCAGGGACAGGTGGCCGACTGGATCACGCAGGCCGTCAACGTCCTCAAGGCGCAGGGCTACCCGGTCGAGAAGATGAACGCCAACGACATCTGGACCATCATCCGCCACGAGTCGGGCGGCAACCCCAACGCGATCAACAACTGGGACTCCAACGCCGCCAAGGGCACGCCGTCCAAGGGACTCATGCAGACGATCGACCCCACGTTCAACCGGTGGAAGCTGCCGGGGCACGAGAACATCTACAACCCGGTCGACAACATCATCGCCGGGGTCCGCTACGCCATCGAGCGCTACGGCTCGGTCTCGAACGTGCCCGGCGTCGTCGGCACGAAGACCGGCGGCGGCTACCGGGGTTACTGAGCCGACCCGGGGCTACTGAGCTGGTGAGCCGGTGGCCACCGGCATCACCGGGACTGCCGCGATTATTGAGTCGACGAGGAGGCGGCCACCGGCTTGGCGGCCCGCGCCGGGTCCAGCACCGGCCCTTCGGGGATGAGCTGCAGCACGTTGGCGGGCACCGGGGTGGCGCGCTTGGCGTCGTACCCCAGCTTGCCCAGCACGTCCGCGTTCGGCACGGCGTAGCGCCGTCCCTCGTCCGTCACCAGGTAGTACGACTGCACCGCGTCGAGCTGGCCGTCACCGGGCAGGACACCGGCGACGATTGCCCGGCCCGGCGGCAGACGTACCAGATCCGTGGCGTCGCCGCGTGGCGCGGGCAGCATGCCGCCCGACATGAGCCGGGCGCGGGCCGAGCCCTTGGCGGCGTCGGCGTAGACCGCGCAGAGCGGGCTCGCCGGGTCATAGGCCGTCATCTTCGGCATCGACGCGGGCAGGCCGTCGGCCGGGAGCTTGGTGCGGGAGCGCGGGGCGGCGTTGGCCGTCGCCGCGTCGATCTTGACCTCGGCGGTCGTGCCGCCGCTGTACGCCGCCGGGTCGCTCAGCAGGAGCGTCGCCTGCGCACGCGTGACGGGCGCCAAGCCGTCGGCCAGCTGCACGTACCAGCGCGGCTCGCCCCCGGCGACGGCCGTGGCCCGGAAGACCTGCCCCACGGCGGCCTTCTCACCACCGGGCCCGGTCACCGGCCGGCCCCGCCCCTCGATCGCCGGCGCGGCCAGGTCGGGCCCTTCCGGAAGCGCGTTCAGCCAGGCCACGGGCACGGCCGCCGGGTCGGTGCCGCTCAGGCCACGCGCGATCCCGGCGGGCACGCGCATCCGCGCGCCGCGCCAGATCGCCCAGGTCTGCCCGCCGACGTCCACGAGCATCGCGCTGTCCTCGGCGAGCGGCCGGTCGCCGACCTGCCGCCCGGCGATCAGCGTCACGTACGGCTTGCGCCCCGTGTCGCTCTCGCGCTCCTGTACGCAGACCGACCAGGGGCCGGAGGCGAGCCGATCGGCGGCCGGCAGCGAGTCGGGCGCCCCCGGGATGCCGACCGGCGTGCCGCGCTCGTACGAGCTCAGCGCCTCCCTGGCGACCACGCGCTCGGTGATCTGCGGCGAGTCGAGCACGAGCCGGGCCGAGGCGTAGTTGGCCACCGGGATCAGCCTGCGCTGGGGCTGGCTGTAGACGTAGCGGGCGCCGGTCTCGCGCTCGATGATCAGCGTCCCAGGGTCCCGCAGCGCCTTGGTGCCGCTGGGCCGGAGCAGCCCGACGACCGCGAACCCGACACCCAGCAACACGGCGACCATGGCCCCGGCCATGAAGCCGATGTTCTGGCGGCGCAGCGGCCACTCGGGCTGGTTCGGCTGGGCTCGCATCAGGGCCAGGCCGATGCGCTGGACCGTGAGCCGGTACGCCTGGTAGAGGTCGCGCTGGCTGTGCACGCCCACCTCCCCGGAATTCGCCCGGCCTAATTTATCCAGATAAGAACGGGCAGAGCGCGATACTTCAACAGTTCTGTAATGGACATGCGCACCGCGCCCCCTCGGCCGCCACCAGGCGTTTGGACCCGCGACTTCGGTTTGGCGCCGATCCTGCCGGTCTTGGGCTGGGGACGTCGTGCGTCGGCGCGAGCCTGGGCTGCGTGTGGTCGTGCTGCGGCCCCTGCCTGAGCATCCACTCTGGCGGGCACCCCTGACAGCGGCACCCGCACCGGCCCGTGGAACCGGCACCCTCGGCATGACCGTCGGAGCGCCACCACGCCCGAGGCGGTTCTTACGCGACCGATGGACGATCACGCGATATTGTCTGTCGATCATCGTCCAATTGCCGCTTTATCGGACGCATGGAACTTGATGGCAAGACATCGAAATGAGGTGGGCTGGAGTGCCTTCAGAGGTTGACGGGCGGATTGCCGCAGCGCTGGATAGCGGCGCTACTGAATTGGACCTTTCTGACTTCGGTCTTGATATCTTGCCTGAGGCGCTGGGCGACCTCACCGGACTTACCAAGCTCAACCTGAAAGGTAATCGGCTCACTGAATTACCCAGGTGGTTGGGCAACCTCAATGAGCTCACCGACCTCAGGGTGTCGGGAAGCAGGCTCGCCGGATTGCCTGACACCTTGGGCAACCTCACCAACCTCACGACGCTTGAGCTTTTTCCAGGTGGTAATCGGCTAACCGGCTTTCCCAAGTGGCTGCGTGGCCTGACCAATCTCACTGTGCTCAAGCTACGCGACAACAGGATCACCCGCGTGCCCGAGTGGCTGAACGAGCTGTCCAACCTCACAGTCCTCGACCTGGCCTTCAACAACATCGCCGCTCTGCCCGACACGTTGGGCGACCTCACCGACCTCGCCGAGCTCAACCTGTGGCACAACAAGCTCGGCGCCGTGCCGGACACATTCGGCAGGCTCACCAACCTCACCAAGCTCACCCTGGGCGGCAATCCGATCAAGGTGTTGCCAGAAACGCTGGGCAACCTGACCAACCTCGGTGAGCTCGACTTAAGCCTCAACCAGTTGCGTCAGCTGCCGGATTCGTTGGGCAATCTCACCAACCTCACGACTTTGTACCTGGCTTATAACCGGGTCACTGTCCTGCCCGACACGTTCGGCAGCCTCATCAATCTCACGAAACTGTACCTGAGCGCCAATCGGATCACCGCGCTACCGGATACGTTGAGCAACCTCACCGAACTCGACCTGTCGGACAACGAGCTCACTACCTTGCCGGCCGGATTGTCCAATCTCACCAATCTCACCAAGCTCCATCTTTCGGGCAATCGGATTCGCGCGCTGCCGGATACGCTGAGCAACCTCACCGAACTCGACCTTCAGCGCAACGACCTCACCGTCTTGCCGGACGGGTTGTCCAGGCTCACCGGTCTCACCAAGCTCGATCTTTTCGGCAACCGGCTCAGTGTCCTGCCCGAATGGCTGGGCAGTTTGACCAACCTTACCGAGCTGGAGCTGAACAACAATCAGCTGGAGATGCTGCCTGATTCGTTCGGCGGGATCATCAACCTCACCCAGCTTGAGCTGTCGCAGAACAAGCTCACCATGCTGCCGGATACGTTCGGCCGGCTCGCCGCCCTCACCACGCTCAAGCTGGACGGTAACCAGCTGACCATGCTGCCTGATTCGTTCGGCGGGCTCACCAGCCTCACCACGCTCAAGCTGGACCGTAATCGGCTAACCATGCTGCCTGATTCGTTCGGCGACCTCGCCGGCCTCACCGAGCTTGAGCTGTCGCACAACGAGCTCGCTGTCTTGCCGGAAATGTTCGGCCGGCTCGCCAACCTCACCACACTCAACCTGTATGGCAATCAGCTCGTCACGGTGCCTGACTCGTTCGGCGACCTCATCAACCTCACCGGCCTTAGGCTGCCGCACAACAGCCTCAATGCGCTACCTGACACTTTAGGCAACCTCACCAACCTTGTCGGGCTCAACGTGGCGGCCAACGAGCTCGTCGTGGTGCCCGACGCCATTGGCAACCTCACCAAGCTCATCACGCTCAGCCTGGCGGTCAACAAGCTCACCACGGTGCCTGACAGCATCGGCAACCTCACCAACCTCGCTGACCTCAGTCTGGGCGACAATCAGCTCGTCACGGTGCCTGACACGTTGGGCAACCTCACTGCCCTCATCGAGCTCGACCTGAGCGGTAACGATCTCACCGAGCTACCTGAACGGCTAAGCAGCCTCACGGCGCTCGACGGGCTTGACCTGAGCGACAACATGATCACCGTCTTGCCCGAGTGGCTGGACCAGCTCACCCCCACAGAGCTTCGTGTGGACGGCAACCCCCTCATCACAAAGCCCGACTGGCTGACCGACGATGAGGACTGGGAGGACGATGAGGACTGGGACGAGGATGAGGACTAGCAAGGCCGCATTTCTCCTGAAGTAGGTGTGCTTGGGCATACCTGGGACGACCCGAGACCACCTGGATCTGCCCAGGTAGCCCCCAATGGAAGGGGCGGGAAGGTTGCTCCCTCCCACGGCAGACAGAGGCACCTTCTTGCCGACCGTGGGGATGCCTAGCGGCGGGACACCAGAGCCCAAACAACCTGCTCGTTCTGGGTGTTGTAGTAGTGACCCCACGAGCCGTTGGTGATCTCGTGCACTACGTGCAGCCCACGGCCGAACTCGATCGCCGCGTCCTCGTCGTCGGGCCCGGGGTCGTTCACGGGCTGCCGGAGCCGCGGAAAGGTATTGGCGTGTCCAGGGTCGGTCACGACCAGGCGGATGAAGCCTTTCTCGGGCTCCAGCCTCATGCGCACCCACCGCGCCGCAGGCATGGTCCCGAGGCCGTACCTGATGGCATTGGTGACCAGCTCTGTGGCGAGCGTCTGAAGGTCATACGCCCGGGGGTGGTCCGCTCCCACCCACGACGTGATGGCTTCGCGCGCTCTGGCGGGGACCAGACGAGGATCCAGATCCTTCATTTCGAAGGTGTGCCATGGGGCGGGGGAGTGGAGTGCCGCATTCATGATTATTCACCGACTTTGTCTCTACTGTGCTCGCCTCTGGATTTCTTCAGGCTGTGTCACCACAGGTGGAGGATGTGGTGAACCGCTAGCCAGAATGGCACCGGCGCGGTATTTTTCTCAGTAGTCGCCAAAGTCTGTAGCGACACGGTTTCCCGGCTGCAGAGTTTCACCGCAGTTGTTCGTAAGGGGGATTCGCTGTGGGAATCGAGGTAAATCTAGACCCCGAAACAAGCCCAGAAGCGCGATATGGTTTTGAATTGCGTAAACGGCGCAAAGAGGCGGGACTGACGTTGGCTCAGCTGGGGGCCCGGGTCGCTCTCACGGGTCAGCAGATCGGCAACATCGAGCGGGCCGACCGCCGGATGGATGAGAGCAGGGCGCGCCGGTGCGAGGAAGCCATGGGGCTCCCGCCAGGTGATCTCGTGCAACACCTTCCCCGTAGGTCTCGCAGCAACGTGACCTTTCGCAACTTCCTGCCGTGGCTGGACAGGGAGAAGCGGGCCACGGAACTGTGCGCCTATGAAGGGCTGATCATTCCGGGCCTGCTCCAAACTCGGGAGTACGCGGAAGCTGTCTGTCAAGGCAGGCCCGGTACAACCCCTGAGCAGGTGAAAGAAGCCGTAGAGGCGCGGATGCAACGACAAGCCATTTTGCGCCGGGACAACCCTCCGTTTCTATATGCCGTTCTCGACCAATGCGCACTGCTACGCCCGGTAGGAAGCGAGGAAATCACCCGGGATCAGCTTCAACATCTCCTCATGATGGGTAGAAGTCCGAACATAGTGATTCAGATCGTCCCCCTACGCGCTATGTCTACGCGTGGCCTGGTGGCAGGGTTCGTGATCGCTCGGATCGCTGGAGATGGCGACGAAGCCGTCTTCATCGACACCCCTGACGGAGGCCGCATGGTGGACCGGCTCGAGTCTGTGGAGATGCTGAAGGCTTGGTTTCAGACGATCAGAGCGGATGCGCTGTCCCGGGCAGACTCGATGGCGCTGATCGAAGAGAGGCTGGCACAAGAATGGATCTGGCACTGAGCGAAGAACTCAGGAACGCGGTGTGGCGGAAGAGTCCTCTCTCGGACGCTCAGGGGAACTGCGTACAGGTGGCTCCTCTGTCGGCCGGACGCGTCGCGGTGAGGGACAGCAAGGATCCCGATGGGCCTGCTCTGGTGTTCACCGATCCAGAGTGGAAGGCGTTCGCCGGTGGGGTGAAAGAGGGAGTGTTCGACTTCTAGGCACCGGTGGAGGGGGGTCTGGCCTTTGGTCAGGCTCCTTGCCGGGTCTGGAGCAACAGGGCGTCTGTCGTGCTTCACAGGCTTGAAGCATGCGGCCGTTGCCGACGGCCCGCAGCCGAGGACGATCAGGGCGGATGCGCTGTCCCAGGCAGACTCGATGGCGCTGATCGAAGAGAGGCTGGCACAAGAATGGATCTGGCACTGAGCGAAGAACTCAGGAACGCGGTGTGGCGGAAGAGTCCTCTCTCGGACGGCCAGGGGAACTGCGTACAGGTGGCTCCTCTGTCGGCCGGACGCGTCGCGGTGAGGGACAGCAAGGACCCCGATGGGCCTGCTCTGGTGTTCACCGATCCAGAGTGGAAGGCGTTCGCCGGTGGGGTGAAAGAGGGAGTGTTCGACTTCTAGACATCGGTGGAGGGGGTCTGGCCTTTGGCCAGGCTCCCCGCTGCGCATGACCAGTCAGCGTATGTTCCCGCAGCCCGCTGCCGAGATCGAGACGGAGCCAACGGACAATAGTGCACATGACACGTGCGGTGTACGTCGCGGCGGGCGAGGCGGGAAGCAACAAGGGCGCGGTCGCCCTGGGCATGGTGGAGCTGCTGTCCCGGCAGGTGGGGACCGTGGGCGTGTTCCGTCCGGTGGTGCGGGCAGGCCGTGAGGACAACCTGATCAACACCGTCCGGAGCAGGTTCCAGCTCGGCCTGCCCTACGAGACGTACGCCGGCGTCACCTACGACGAGGTGCACGCCGACTCCGAGCGTGCGGCCGGTGACATCGTGGCTCGTTACCGTGCGCTGGCGGGGCGATGCGACGCGGTGGTCGTGGTCGGGACCGACTACACCGATGTGGGCGCGCCGACCGAGTTCGAGTTCAACGCCAGGCTTGCCGCGGACCTGGGAACGCCCGTGCTGAACGTGGTGAGCGGGAGAGCCAGGACGGTCGCGGAGATCAGCGCCGCGGTCGAGCTGTCGTCCCGGCAATTGGCGCAGTACCACGCCCAGGAACTGGCGGTCGTGGTCACCCGGGCGGCTGCCGAGCGCATCGCGATCGATCACCCTACGCCGGTGTTCGTACTGCCCGAGACTCCCTCCCTGCGCGCCCCCACCGTCGCCGACCTGCTGGATGCCTGCGACGGCAGGTTCTTCCTCGGCGAGCGCGACGGGCTGGGCCGGGAGACGAGCGCGTTGATGGTGGGCGCGATGTCACTGCCCGGCATCCTTGACCGCTACACCGAGGGCGCCGCGGTGATCATCCAGTCCGATCGGGCCGCCGCGCTGCTCCCGGGACTGATCGCGGCACACGCGGCGCCGGGCTTCCCCGCCCTGTCGGCGGTGATCATGACGGGTGGCACGGATCTGCCCGCCCCGGTCGACCGGCTGCTGAGCGGCATGGCCATTCCCCTGCCGGTCATCGCCACGGACCATGACACCTTCGACACCGCGACCCGCTTGTCGGCCGTGGAGGGCCAGTTCACACCAGAAGCCGGCGGGAAGATCGACACAGCGCTGCGGCTGTTCGCCGAGCACGTCGACGGCCGGCTGCTGCTCGATCGGCTGGCCATCGCCAAGACCGACGTCGTCACGCCGCTGATGTTTGAGTACGAACTGCTGGATCGGGCACGTACCCGGCGGCGGCACATCGTGCTGCCAGAGGGCGAGGAGCCGCGCATCCTGCGCGCGGCCGACGTCCTGCTGCGCCGCGGCGTGGCCGAGCTCACCCTGCTCGGCGACGAGGAGCGGATCAGAGTACAGGCCGCCCAGCTCGGCCTGGATCTGGACGAGGCCAAGGTGCTCAGCCCGTTCGACGCGCGACTGCGCGAGCGGTTCGCCCGCGAGTACGCGAAGGTCCGGGCGCACCGGGGAATGACCACCGAGCTGGCCCGCGACACCGTCACCGACGTGTCCTACTTCGGCACGCTGATGGTCCATACCGGCATGGCCGACGGCATGGTCTCGGGCGCGGCGCACACCACCGCGCACACCATCAGGCCGGCGTTCGAGATCCTGCGCCTGGGGCTGGTCTCCAGCGTGTTCTTCATGTGCCTGGCCGATCGGGTGCTGGTCTACGGCGACTGCGCGGTCAACCCCGACCCGAGTGCCGAGCAGCTCGCCGACATCGCGATCTCCTCGGCTCGCACCGCCGCCCTGTTCGGCGTCGACCCCAAGATCGCCATGCTCTCGTACTCGACGGGTGCCTCGGGTGCCGGCGCCGATGTCGACAAGGTCCGCACCGCCACCGAGCTGGTCCGCGAGCGCCGTCCTGACGTGATGGTGGAGGGGCCGATCCAGTACGACGCCGCGGTCGACCCCTCGGTGGCGCGGACCAAGATGCCCGGCAGCCAGGTGGCCGGCCACGCCACCGTCTTCGTGGTGCCCGACCTCAACACCGGCAACAACCTTTACAAGGCCGTCCAGCGCAGCGCCGGCGCCGTCGCGGTGGGACCGGTGCTGCAAGGACTGCGTAAGCCCGTCAACGACCTGTCTCGCGGTGCCACCGTCGCCGACATCGTCACCACCGTGGCCATCACCGCCGCCCAGGTGCGAGACGACGACGCGGACGACCCTTCATCGGCGGAGCGCGTCGGGAGTGTCGTCCTCCACTAGGAAACCGCCGGACTGGTGACGCCAGA
The DNA here is from genome assembly GCF_050942315.1 of Nonomuraea sp. CA-143628. Classification (NCBI taxonomy): domain Bacteria; kingdom Bacillati; phylum Actinomycetota; class Actinomycetes; order Streptosporangiales; family Streptosporangiaceae; genus Nonomuraea; species Nonomuraea sp. CA-143628. The sequence goes on along the minus strand of NZ_CP192072.1, from coordinate 11,111,650 downwards.
GCCGGGCGTAGGAGCCATCCGACTCGAGCAGCTCGCCGTGGGTGCCTTGCTCCACGATCTCGCCCTGGTTCAGTACGACGAGCCGGTCCATGCGGACGACGGTGCTCAGGCGGTGCGCGACCACCAGCGCGGTGCGGTCCTGCATCAGCTCCCACAAGGCTTCCTGGACGAGGATCTCGCTTTCCGAGTCGAGGGCGCTGGTCGCCTCGTCCAGCAGCAGGATCGGGGCGTCGCGCAGAATGGCGCGGGCGAGGGCGACCCGTTGCCGCTGGCCGCCGGACAGCTTGACGCCACGCTCGCCGACCAGGGTGTCGAATCCCTTCGGCAGCGACTCGACGAACTCCGTGACGTGCGCCGCCCGCGCGGCCCGCATGATCTCCGCTTCGGTGGCGCCCGGCCGGGCGAAGGCGATGTTGTCGCGCACCGACCGGTGGAACATGGCCGGTTCCTGAGGCACGTACGCGATGAGGCTGCGCAGATCGGCCTGCCGCAGGCGGGCGATGTCCTGGCCACCGATCAGGATCCGGCCGCCGTCGACGTCCATGAGGCGCAGCAACAGCCGGGTGAGCGTGGTCTTGCCGCCGCCGGACTGACCGACCAGTCCGATCTTGGCGCCACTGGGGATGTCCAGATCCAGACGCTCGAACAAGGACGAGCCACCGCCGTGCGCGAATGTCACCCGGTCGAAGCGGACGCTCGCGTCCGCCCGGCGCAGCGGCTGCGGGTCGGCCGGATCGACCACAGTCGACGGTACGAGCAGCAACTCGGTGAACTGGGCGGCTTCGGTGAGCACGCTCTCGATGCGCCGGTATACCTGGTTGAACTCGAACATGACGCTGATCGTGTTGGAGTAATAGGTGAACGTCACCACGACGGCCTCCACGCCCAGCCCGCCCCGGAGCGCGACGGCGAGCAGCAGGCCGAGGGCGCTGGTGAGAACCGAGATGGGGGCGACCACGGTGTCCACGCGCAGGTTGCCGTAGTCCCAGGAGCGCAGCGAGAGTTTCCGCAGCTCGGCGACCCTGACGCGATGCTCTGTGGCCTCGCGGTCCTCGGCGGCGAACGCGCGTACGGTGTCCATGTTCGCCAGGACGTCGGCGACGTGGCCCGAGACCCGCACCTTGGCGGCCTCACGCTCGTCGACCAGCGCCTGGCGGCGGCGGATGAGCGGCGCGACGACGAAGCCCGTGAAGATGATGAGGCCCACCAGAACGAAGACCAGCAGCGGGTGATACGTCCACAGCACCACCGAGGCGAAGACGATCGGCACCACCTTGGCCATGATGGAGAAGGTCAGCGTGTCGACGAAGTCCTCGAATCTGGAGGAGAACCCCAGCACCCGTTTGGTCAGCGATCCGGCGAAGTTGTTGTGGAAGAACGCGGTGTCCTTGGTCAGCAACTCGTCCATGCCCACCACGCCGAGGTGCTCGATGCCGCGGGCGTCCGTACGGTTCAGGAAATGCAGCCCGATCCGCCATAGCACCTCACCGGCCAGCAGCAACCCGGCGAAGCCGAGCACGTACGGCAGGAGTGCGCCGACGGAGCCGTCGCCGCCTGCGGACAGCTGCCCCACAATGCCGGCTACCGCCAGCGGCGCCAGGTAGAACAGGCAGATGTTGCCGAGCGCGGGCATCGTCAGCGCGAGCGCCGCGACGCGCCACTGGCGCACCAGCTCACCGCAGTAGTGACGCAGCGCGAGCAGGACCGCCGACTTTCGTACGGATGAAACGCCTTCGGAGCCCTGAAGCGATCCGAGCACAGCCATCCGCCCCTCCCGAACCCCGACAACCGGCCGTGACCATGCTGCCGCAGGGGGTACCCGGGGTCGACTGATTTTCCGGCCACCTGGATCGGTCTCACCCCTCGCATCCGGCCCGACCCCGCCGGCCAAAAACAGTTTCGGGAACGTCGGGTGGACACTGAGACTTCTGCCATGCGTCATGTGCCTTTCCCCAAGATCCCCGCTGCGTCGAGCGCCGCCGTCGCCGCCGGCGGCATCTGGATCGCGACTGAGAAGATCCACGGGGCGCAGCTCGTCATCGCCTACGACGGCCGGGAATTCCGCATCGGCAAGCGCAAGGCATGGCTGCGCGGGCAGGAGGCCTTCTTCGGCTGGCAACTGCTGCGCGGCGCACTGGAGCGAGCGGCCACAGCGGCATTGTCGTTGGGCGGCACGGTCGTGCGCATCTATGGAGAGTTGTACGGCGGTCACTATCCGCACGCCGACGTCGACCCGGTGCCCGGGGTAAGCGCGGTGCAGACCGGGGTTTGGTACAGCCCGGGCCCGCGTTTCGCGCTCTTCGACGTGCTCCGGCACGACCATCCGGACGACGCCGGCCTCTTGCTGCCCTATGCCGATGTGGCAGCCGTGGCGGCGGCTGCCGGACTCGACGTCGTGCCCCTGCTCGGCAGGGGTCCCAGACACGAGCTCGACGCCCTGTCGCCGCGGTTCCCCACTCGAGTGCCACACCTCCACGGCCTGCCGGACATTCCGGGCAACTTCGCGGAGGGGATCGTCATGCGTCCTGACATCTCCGCGACGGCGGAACAGCGCCCGATCATCAAGATGAAGATCGAGGAGTTCGACGAGCAACGCTTCGACGAGAGCCGGCCCTGGAACCCGCACGCGCGGCTTGCTCTGGGCGACTTACGCCGACTCGCCCGGGCCATGGTGAACAAACCGCGGCTGGACAGCGCGCGGTCCAAGACAGGGACCGGGTCCTTCCGCGAGTTCATGGACGAGGTCGTGCTCGACGTCATGGTCGATCTCACCGACGCCTTCCCCTCGGCCATGGCCGCCCTCGGCGGTGGCGAAGAAGACGAACTGCACACGTACCTGCGAGAGGTCGTCCAAGAGACGCGTCACGAATGAGAACAGTCGCACCGGGCCCGGCAACGGCACCAGCAGCGTCCGGTCGTACGCGCTCGCGCTGCTGCGCTGGTTTGCGTTTCCTGCGAGCGATCGACGTGGAGTGGGACCGGGCCGACCGCGAGGACGTGCGCGACCGCGCTCCTATCGCGCCACCCACACGTGCATCGGAACGTGGTCGGACCACCTACTCCTGCCGTAGTCGACGAAGCAACCTCGTATGCGGCCGTCGTCGGCGAACAGGTAATCAATCTTCCGCTTGCGTGTGACGTAGGTCCAGCGGTTGCGTGGGTCGCATTCGTCGCGGCCCTTGTAGGCGATGGCGGCATCGCGCGGCACCAGGTTGAGGTCGCCGCCGACTACACCTCGGCCGAGCTTGAACAGCTCACGAAGCTGGGCGCGCCGGTAGGGCGCGCCCTTCTGCCTGTCGTCGTATTCCGCGCCCGACGAGAAGTGCGAGGTGCAGAACGCCCGGTCAGCCGTGCAGACCGCGTACCTGCGGGCGCTCCACGGCGGCGAGGTCAACGCATGCACCTCGAAACGAGCGTCCTGCGCGGCCACGGCCAGTGTGACGCTCTGCACTCCGCGCGGCCTGCCGTTCCAGTCGGGGTAGCACTGGTACGAGGAGCCGTCCGGGTGCGTGAGCCCGGCCGACTTGACGCTCCACGCTCGGCCGGTGCGTATCTCCAGTTCGCGCTCCAGGTCGGCATCCGCGCCTGTGCAGAACTCCTGGAGGTAGACCACGTCCGCCTTGGTCGCCAGCACGGCGACGTGCCAGGCCATCTCGGCGGTTGAGCGGCGGAAGAGCGGGCAGCTGCTGTTCGTGCCCGCGCAGACATTCCACGTCATCACGTGGAGTACGGGGGCTTGCACAAACAGGTTATGGGATAACAGCCCGGCGATCACGAGATATCTGATCATCACCGATAATTCCATCACACGTGGGCGGCTGAAGCCGCAGTAGTCCGGAGAAGGCCCTCATGCCGTGGGTGGCCGCTTGCGGCAGAGGGTCGCTCTCGCGCGGAACGTCGTCACTGAGTCCAGCACGGGCGGCCGGGAGCGCGTGGCGCGGAGGTGGTCGAGGAAGTCGCCGGTCGGCGCCAGGCCGTGCTCGCGCAGATAGTAGGGGAGGGCTTCCGACCAGATCCACGCCCCGTCGGTGCGGAAATTCCAGGGGACGACGGCGTGGCGTGAACGGTCGAGGATGTCGTCCCGGCGGATTCCGTTCGCCCGGATCAGCGTCGCCGACATGAGATAGCCGGTCAGCCGCTCACGCAGCGTCGCGTCGGTCAGCAGCGGATGGCCGGGGTCGAAGCGGGGGCCGGTCTCGGCGTCGACGGCGTCGTACACGGCCGCGCGGCGGATGGGGCGCGGCGGGTCAGGAGCCCACAGCAGCGACGACCAGTCGCGGGCGGTCCGCTGGTAGAGCGGCAGGGGGGACCCGCTGACGTAGGTCTCGACCTGAGGGTGGATCTCTCCTCGTTCGCTCAGCTCGACCTGAACGCGCAGGGCCAGCACCGACGGGTCGGTCCGGGGCGTCACCTCGACCAGGTAGATCCGTCGGGCGGATGATCTCGGTGAGCCGACGCCCGGAAACCGCCACGCTCGCCACAGGCCCAGGCATCCGGGCCGACCGGCCAACAGCTCGATCATGGCCTGGTCCCGTTCGTCGAGCAGCTGATCCGAGATCACCCGGTCCTGGTCGTCGGTGAGATCGAGGCAGCGCCCGATCCGGTCCTGGCCGGTCCGCAACGCGCTCAGTGGCGCGGGGGCGAAATCCCACGTGGGGACGGGTTCTTCTGTCTGCCGCGGCACCCTGGTCAAGGGGCCGGCATCGAGGCCGGAGCCCGTCAGCAGGCTGCCGAGGAGGTCGGCGTCGTGGCCGGTCAGCGGGACGCCGCGCTCGACCACGGCCAGACTGACGGTTCTGGCCAGGCTCTGCAGATCCTCGGCGACGAGCCGATCCCTGACCTCGCTGATCAGCCCATCCGGTATCCGGCCGGACAACCGGAGCAGCATCGCATGACACTCCGCGACAAGCCGCGGAGATCGGTACGAATACTGATCCACCCTGGTTCCCTTTCTCATCGGGCGGTGTCTTTGCCGGCCGGATTCATGCCGGCGGCGATATCGGCGAGGGTTTCCAGCGGAAGGATGCGTCTGTAGAGATCGATGGCGTCGACATACGGTATATCGGGATCGCCGAACAAGTGCGGCGATGCCACTTCGATGCCCCGGACGATCTCGTAGATCGAGTGGTCTTCCGTGGAGAGCATCCAGCTGAGGAGAGCGCGGGTGAAGTGCTCCTCAGTGACGCCCTCCGGCCGTATCCAACGGAAAAGTGAATGCAGCCGGGCGGCGGTCCCCGATATCCCGGCGATAAGGGGAAGATGGCTTTCACCGGATATCTGCCGCACCCATGGGTGATCGGTATGCATTCCGTAACGGGCCGTGCCCAGCATCCACTCCAGCGGGGCCTGCGGATCTGTGCTGTCGTCATTCCGCGGCGGGTCGGTGAGCCGTGACCAGTTCTCCTCCTCCGCCGGATCGTCGAACAGGTTACGTACGTCCTCGGTGGACGCCGGTTCCGCGCGCGGCGCGCCGGTTTCCGCCGCCGTGGCCTCGAACTGCGACCTCAAGTGGCGTTGGTGCGCGGCGATTTCGAGGGCGTGCATGGGTATGTCGCGGTCCACGAAATCCTGGGGCGTCATGCGGTACGCTTCCCGATCTTCGATGGTGCGTGACCATCTGGCGACCTGGCTCTCCTCGAACTCCCTCGCGGCGCGGCCGGCCTCCGGCGCGTGTGTGCCCAGAGTGGAGACCTCGAAGACGTCTCTGGGGACGTTGATCTCGCCTTCCATGACGGGTTCCAGGCGGGAGACGTCCAGACCCGCGCGGGCGGCGATGGCGCGCCAGTCGGGGTCGGTGCGCAGCTCGAACAGACTCCATTGCAGAGCTAGCTCGTCCTTGCCGTAGAACCCGGCGTTGTAGATGGCGGTCATCAGCATGCGCAGGTTGCCGTCCCGGCGTAAGTCGGTCAAGGAGACCGCGTCCCGGCCGACCTGGCCCGGACTGCTCGGGTCGTCCTTGAAGAAGGTCTGTTCGGTACGGGCTTCCGGGAGTTCCGGATAAAGCTCGCGGTTCAGGGCGGTCAGGACCTCTCGCAGGCGGCCGAGTGTACGGTCGGCGGCGGCATTGGCCTCGGGGTCGTGAAAGAGTACGTCCCCGATCCGGCGCTCGAACTCCAGCGACCTCTCCGGTGACCAGTCCCCGGTTCCGGGTGTCATCCCGAGGAGGTCGCGGAGGTAGTCTCCGGCGCCCGCGTGATTGAGCCACGGCTCGGCCATGGCCTGTACCTCGTCGGCCTCGCGGGAGATGCGGTCATAGGTCGGGGCGTCTTCGGGATGCTCTCGTTGCTGGTGCTCGAGCATGGCGCGCAGGTTGTTCAGGCGGCGGGTGAACTCGGCCCGTTCGGTCGCAGTCCAGGGCCGTTCCCGTTCGGCGCGGAGGGCCTCCTGCGCGCCGGTCTCCCCGGTCCAGGCTCCGTCGGGGCCGCGTTCGTTGGCGAAGACCGCTTCGCCGCTGCGCAGCCGGATCCGGACCGCGTCGACCACCGCCGGTGGGTTGCTCGACTCCAGGCTGCCGATGACCTCGGCGGATCCGAAGAATCTGACGTCGTGGTCTTTTCCGGGCACCAGGCGGCCGGCGCCCTCGTTCACCTTCTCGTCCAGATAGCGGGTGAGAATCGATAATCGGCTCTGCGCTCGGGGGGTCGCGACGAGTTCCGTCTCGATGCGGTAGCCGTGATCCTGGAAAAGGCGGATGAAGGCGGCGGCCTCCTTGGGGTTGCCCAGGGTGGCTTCGACGATCACGTTGTATCCGTTGGCGATGGCGTAGTCGAAGGCCATCGACTGCCATTTCTTGGCGATGGGCTGGACGATGGAGTTGGTGGCGATGTCGTTCCAGGCCCGTAGCCGGTCGTATTCGGGATAGAACTGCTTGTACTCGTCGACGATGATTTGCAGGACGCCGCCACGGTCGTGGAATCCGTCGTGCAGCCGGGCGATCGTGGTGGATTTGCCGGCGCCCGGTTGCCCGCCGACAACGATCATGGTGGGTTCCGCTGAACGCGTGGCGCCGGTGAGCATCTCGGGGACGATCCGCTTTTCGAAGATCGTCTTTAGTTCCCGCTCGGTGGGGGCATGGTGGAAAGCGGGCGGTTGGTTCGCCCGGCCTTCCAGGCTCGAGGTGGAGTCCTGGGCGTCGGCTCGGGATGAGGGGTGGTCGGGTCCGGCGTCCGGCCGTGCCGGAGTGGCGTCGTGGTTGAGCAGTCGCTCGATCCGGCTGACGGGAGGTCGCCCGGGTTCCTGGCGTGGTGAGCTTCCGTTGCTGCCCCGATCCGTCGCCTGGTGGGAGGCGGCTCCACCACCCTGATCGGTCGCCTGGCGGGGCTCGATGGTTTCGGGTCGCGGCGGCGGAGCCTGGTGAACGGGCTCCGCGACGTGATCCTTGACCTGGCTCAGGGTCGTGCCTCTGTTCGGGGGCGAGCCACCGTCAGGAGACGGGCCTCCGGCCGAGGGCGAGCCGCCGTCGGGCGACGTGCCTCTGGTCGCGGACGAGCCGCCGTCGAAGCCGCCATGATGCAGGGACGTGGTCACATGCTGGCCATCCGCGCCGAGCGCGCTGGAGGTGATGCCTTTGGCCAGCAGGTCCCAGCTGAAGTCGCCCTCTGCCAGCATGGCTCCGGCCGTCGTGATGCCGCCGGTCACCGCGTACTGAGCGGCCTGGCCGTACAGGGAGGAACTGGCGGCGGCCAGCAGCTTCTCCGCCACGCTCAGCTCCGACCGGGTGAGTCCCGCGCGCAGCGCCGGGGTGGCCAGGCGGGTCAGGCCGCCGGACAGGAGCCCCATGAGGCCGCCCATCGCCCCGCCGGTCAGCGCGGAGACGCCGAGCTGGCGCAGGTCGATCTCGTCTCTACGCCCCTGGATCATCTGCAACCCTTGGACACCGCCGTCCATGGCGGCCACGATTGCGGCGAAGATGGCGATGTTGCGCAGGACCAGCTTGGCGATCTGGGCGACGGTCAGGCGGGCGAGCTGTACGCGTGGCGGGATGAGCGCCAGGCTGGCCCCGGAGCTGGCCAGAGCGGCCGCCGTCAGATAGAGGATCTGGCCGACCAGCAGCCATACCGTGATCTCGATCATGTACTTGGCGTACTGGATCTGTACGCCGATGTTGTTCAGCGCGACCGCGGTGTTGATCAGCTGGTTGACCAGGTCGGCCACCTGGCCGCCGACCACGGTGGAGACATGCTTGGCGAAGGCCAGATGGGCGTCGCCCTCCCAGTCAGCGCCTATCTTGGTGGCACTCCACGGCTGGTCGGCCGGCGAACCCTCGACCAGTCGGTGCGCGGCGGTCACGCAGGCGTCCGCTAACCGGAAGCAGCCAGATTCGTCCCCTTCTGGCCAGTCCATCCCCACGACCCAGCCGACGTACGGCTTGACGCAGTCGGGCACCAGAAACCCGTCGAACCCCACAGGCGCTCAAGCCCCACCGCTTTGACCGCGCAGTGCCGACCCCTGGTCGGAGTGGTCGCTCACGTCGACGGATCCACCGGACGGGGCAGGAACGCCTCCAGTGTGGCGTTCTCCCCGAAAGCCTGCTCGAACGGCAGATCATCCGGCATCAGCGGCTGCATGAGCCGCCTGGTCTGCTCGGCGACTTCCCCCGTGGCCTCGGCGATCAGCTCCATGATCGCTTCGGTCAGCTCGGAGGGCGATAATTTGCGGTAGACGCGCGGGTCCAGGTCGAGAGAACGTATCTGACCGTGCGGTCCGACCGTCACCTCCACCATGCCGTCCTTGGAGCGGGCCACGGATTGGAGCTGGTCGAGCTGCCCGTACGCCTCCTGGACTCGCAGGAGTTGCTGATTGTACTCCCCAGCCAGTTCCTCGACCGTTGCCCGAAACGCATCTGTCACAGCACTCCTGATGGTGGCAACAGGAAACAATTCAGGATGGCACTGTAGCGATGCGGGTGGCTTCCGTCTCATATTCGCGCAAAAAAGGCCATATGCCTACTCTGCGTTCATTTGGGGTTCAAAATCGTGGTGTATGGGATTCGACCACTCTGCAATCAAAATCCTGTTTAGGCATAGATGACGGGAACCTCGCCCTGGCGCCTTAGACCTAGTTGGTCCCGAGCGACCGGTCCCCGGCACCTCCCATGGGATGGGTATGCCAGCCAGCTCGGCTTGGAGGGGCAGATCAGGGTCAGGCCCGGGTGAAACTGGCGTAACAGGCCCCGGCCAGCTCAGCAAGGTGAGCGATCCTGCCGGCCGGAGAGCAACCACAGGGCACCATAGGTTTCCTCAGGCACTCGCCAGGCGCATCCCGTGGAGGGGACCTTATGCAAGAGGCCATGCTCAGCGACAGCGGGACGGTCGACACGGAGCCGATCCTCATGGCGCTGCAAGCCGAGTACTACGCGCCGACCTCGGCGCCTTCCACCCGCCGCAGGGGTATGTGCGGCTGCGTAACCCAGGGAACCTGAACATGCTGCGGATCTGCGAGAAGCTCACCTCAGAGACACCTGTACGGCAGATGACCATGCAGACGTGAAGGTACGTGTCACGGGCGTCGTCATCGAGGACGACCAAATCCTGCTGCTGGACCAGGACACCGACACCGGCCGCTCCTGGTCGTTGCCCGGCGGCAAGGTCGAGCCCGGCGAGCCCATCGGCGACGCCCTGGTGCGGGAGATGCGCGAGGAGACCGGCATCGACGTAGAGGTCGGCCGGCTCCTGTACGTGTGCGACCACCTGCCCGGTGGCGGTAGCCACGTCGTGCACCTGACGTTCGAGGCCACCCGAGTCGGCGGCACCGTGGGCACGGTCACCGAGGGCGCCGACACCACGCCGATCCGCGGCGTGCGGTTCGTGCCACTGGCCGACCTGCCGACGATCGGCTTCTCCGCTCGTTTCGTCGAGCTGGCGCAGGCCGGATGGCCCGGCGCCGGCTCCTACATGGGCGCCAAAGCCAACATCGGCCTGTGACCGCGTGAACGCCGCCACCAAGCGGCCGTCCAGCACGCTCAAGGACAGACTGCGCTCGGCCAGGCTGCTCATCCATTCGCCCAGCAGCCCGGCCACCAGATCGACCGGCGTCGGTCGGTCCGGATCGTTGGCGACGAGGCGGATGCCGACGCCGAGCCGCTGGTTTCCGCCTTGCCGTCATCAGCGAGCCGCAGCCCGACCCGGCCGCCTGTGAGCTGTTCCCCGACCGATTCCATGACCTTTCGACCAAACAGGACGGCCGCGAAGATCTTGTCCCACGTGCCGTCCTCCGACTAGCGTCTGTCCGGATGCAGATCCGCTGCCACGCCAACCAAGTGGCATTGGGTTAGATCACCCGCACACCATCTCCCTGGACGTGAACGCAATGAATGTGCCGTGCGGGCGCTCGACGTGTCGCCCGCACGGCATGTTTGGTTCTACAGAATGGGAATTTCCTGCTGAGTTGCCGAGTCCACCAAATGGCGCCCTGCAAGTGATGCCTTGAGGTGGAACTGATACTTGCGCTCAAAGCCAAAGTTCGTTGATGTGCGACCACCTTCCCATGGGAAGGTGGGCTCACAATCGTCGCGAACCTTGACTCCCAGGACAACCTGCTCCGAGGTTTCTGAGACCTCGGTATCGGTGACCTGCACACAGAACCTTCCATCGGAGCCTGGCCTGCCGGTGAGGATCACGGCGGTTATCGTGTGACCGCCAGGGTCGGCTATAGCGGACTCGATGGGATACCAGTGTGGCTGCCGGGCGCACCCGGAAGTCAGCAGAACGCTGATAGCCGCTAACGCCATTCCCAGGCGACTCACCATGATCGACTCCGGCTTCCCTCAGGTAATCTTGCGTTTTTTGATGTCGCCGCCGAACGCCTTGGTCGCCAGCCTGATATCAGTGAAGTACTGGGTGCAGATTCCGGATTCTTTATCGGTCCCACCGCTGATGATGCCCTTGGCCGTAATGTACCCCTGGGCGGGTCCGCTGCCGATGATGGTGTATACGGGTCCACCTGAGTCGCCGGGCCAGGTGCAGGTTCCTATCCGGCCACCGGACACCACGGGCACCACCTGCTCGACGGGGCTTCCCGGGGCTGCCTGGTATTCCGCTGTTGCCGTGGGATCATTGACCACCCACCCGCACTCCTGCCCCGTTCGGTAGCCACCGGTGCAGTACTCGTCGTTCTCCCTGGGGCTGCGGCTCCACTTTCCGGCTACCGGAGTTTTCTCGCTGTCCGACTTGTTGTCGCTGGTGAAAATGGAAGCCGTCTGCGTGCGCGCGGTGAGCTTGATTCGGGCCAGGTCTCCGTGGAAGCCGCCTTGCGGTGCCGGACGGATAACGGATCCCTTGCCGTCGGTATACGTGGTGCCCGCCTGATCACCAAGAATGCGATCGCCTGCGACGAAGCCATAGTCGGTCAGCCTGGCCGCTTGGGCCGCCGGCAGGTTGGTGGGGAGGCAATGTCCAGCTGTGAGATAGAAGTTGTCGGTCTTCGTGCCCCAGGCGAAGCCGGTGCTGCATGATCCTCCGGTCGGAGTTCTGAAGCGGCTGCCGCCGTTGATGTAGAAGTCGAAACCGAGGCTCCATCGAGAATTATTGACGATCCCATCCTTCAAGCGGCAGTCGAGCTCCTTGCCCTTGCTGTCGTTCGAACACTTGAAGGTGCGGACGTCCGGGTCGGGGTCGTGCGGTCCCGCGATCAGGCGGGTGGGGTGTTCCAGACCTGGGCGCAGCCAGATGGAAACCGTTGTTGCTCCGTAACGCTGCGCGAGGCCGAGCCGCAGTTCCGGGGTCACCTCGCTGGCTTGCACCATGACCTGGTTGCGTGCCGCCCAGATGGAGCTTTCGATGAGCTTGTCGGCGCCGGGGATCTGGCCGTCCAAGGTGAGGATTTCGCTGGCGATGGTCTTGAGCCGGGCAGAGCTGTTACTCACCATTGGAACGCGGGAGTTCAAGGTGAAGGGTTCGGTAACCCCCTGTACACCGTCGCCGTCTTCGTCTGTTTCGTCGGCGCCGTCGTAGCCGCTGTCATAGCTCCACTCCGCGCCGCCGTTACTCAGATACGCCGTGCCGATCAGCGGCTGGGACGCGGCGTCTCGGCCCCCGGTAGTGACCGCCGGTGTCACCACCTCTCCCGTGACCATGTCAACCAGGGGCGGCGCGAGCGCGTCCGAGCCTGCCTCGACACGCGTGTCGGCGACGTCCAGGGCGTGAGCCTGGGCCTCCGCGATCGGCATGCCGCGACGCCACAGGTCGGGGGCGGTGAACACCTCGACACCGTCTGCTCCTGCCGGGTAGACGATCGTCGGCTTGCCGAAGCTCTCGAACGTGGCCGTCAGCTTCGGCGTCGTGTCCGGTCCGCCATACTCCGCCGAAGCCAGTGAGCGCCAGTTGTCGTCCGGACCGGTCTCGTTGGCGGCGCGGAGTTCGAGGCCGAAGTTCCCGCCGAGAGTCCAGCTCTGCATGATGTCAGTGACAGGCCATTCGAGCTGGTCAGGCCCGCAGTCCGACGCATACGCCTTGGTGACTGTTTGTGCGCCTTCATCCGCCGAGGACGGCTTGTTCGCCCAGGTGAGATTGTTGGCGTCCCACCTGCTGGTCACCCGGCGCACCTGGATGCCGTCGCCGACTGGATCTCCGCAAGCTGGCGCATCGGTGTTAAGCAGGGACAGTTTTGCATCCACCACCTTCTTGCCGATCAGGCCCTTGGTGTCGAAACTCAGGTAGACCCTGTTGGGGACGCCAAAGATCGTGCCAGCGGTCAGGATCTGGCGCGTCGGATCAGCGGCGGCACCGTCGTCCGCCACGTCGGCATCGGCATTACTCGTCGTGACGGTGGCCGCGATGGTGAGTGGGTAGGTGATCGTCGGGTCCTGGAGCAGGGAGTTGTCAACCCCGACAATAAGCGACTGGCCATCGTCGGCGGTCTTCAGTGTGGGATTGGCTCGTCCCGGCTTGCTCTTGGTGGCGAGGGCTCGTCGGCCATCCGCTGATCCTGTGAAGAGGCTTGCGCTGAAGGGGCGCGCGACCTGATGGCCGGAGGCGTCGGCGAGTTCGACGCGGCCGTCTCTGCGCGTCTGGAACTTCAGGCCCTTCGCCTTCACAGGGAGGTTGATCTCTATCGGCTTGGCAGGCTTCGCGCGAAGAACGATCTCCTGCCGATACCCCATAGGCAGGGCGGTGAGCACCAGATCGGCTCCTGCCCCTGCGGCATTGGCATACGTTGCCCTATTGCCCACGATGGTAGGGCGCGGCAGAGGGGTGGGCCAGCTAAGGCTCACGGACTGTTTGGTATTCGGGCTGAAGTTGACGAGCGGGTGCCCCGAACCTCCAGCGGAGAATTCCGAAGCCGCCTTCGCGACCTTGGGACTGAGGATCCCGTTTTGCTCGGTCAGAGTGGTGTCAATCCATGCCCACGCTCCTGCGGACTGTTTGACACGTACAGGCTGGGACCAGGTTTCCATTGTGATGCGTCCATCTGGATGACGGACGGCGCGCATCGTTTCGGTCGCTGCTCCGAGTAACTCCACAGGCTGCTTTGGATTCTCGTCTACGAGGCGGACACCTGGGGCCGGGCTCGCTGACGCTGGAATCTGTGGGATTGCCAGGGCGCTTACTAGAAGAGTGCTTCCAGCTACGGCTTGTAACAGTCGACGCTGAGGCGTGGAGAGGTTCCCCATTCAATCGGCCTTTCGGTGATCTTGTAAGGGCCCCGTAAAATTACAATAAAGCTCACAACTGTGCAATAGGCGAGTAAAGATTGGCGAATCTCTACATCGAGCATATAACCGGCAGGCCAGGCAAAACGCCGACCGTCTCATAGGCAAATTGGAGTGTCAGATGAGGGTGAGAGGGCCTGCTGAGCCGTCGAACGCCCCGCTCTGGTGATCGGAGTCGAGGCAGGAATCCGGGCCTGCGAATAGGCCCCGCGCCTCAGCTGACCAGCCCGCGGATCGTCTCGTAAACATCCAGTACGGCCAGCGCCAACGGCAGCAGCGCGATCATCAGCACGATGTCCAGGATGTCGGCCAGCCGCCCCCAGAACGGAGTGGGCCGCGACGCCGAGAGCCAGAGCGAAACCCCGGCCACCAGCAGCGCGAGCACCACCAGCCCGGGCACCACCCCGAACAGCACCACCTCACGCGACGACCCCACCGCCACGGCCAGGATCGGCAGGCCCGAGCCGAGCAGGGCCGAGGTCAGCAGCCACATCCGCTGGGTCCGGCCTTCGAAGACGCGGGCGCGCAGGAGCAGGGCGGCTGAGAGTGACAGGCTCATCGCGATCGCCGGCCAGGTGCCCGTCACCGCCAGGAGGATCTGGGCGCCGAGCGTGAGGAGTGACACCCCGCCGAGCAGGCCCGTGCAGAAGGCGTCCGCGACGATCGTCCGGTCGATCACCATCCGGCCGTCCAGGTCACCGCCCTCGCGGCGCAGCTCGTCGGCGGTCGTCGGCAGGGCGGGCAGCGGCAGTCCGGCCAGCCGGAACGAGACCGACGGCACCACGGTCGTCATGCCCACGGCCAGTGTGGCCAGCAACGCCGCCACCCCGGCCGCCGGTACGGCCAGGACCATGACCGCCAGCGCGCCGAGCAGGCCGCAGAACGCGGCGAAGGCCACCCCGAGGAACGTCGGCAACCCCTGGGCGACAGCGAACCCGATGGCCGTGGCCAGCATCAACGTGACCCCGAACGCCGCCAGCAGGTGCGGCGCGCCCAGCCCGGTCAGCCCGGTCGGGGAATCGGGTCCGAGCAGCCCGGCGACGAATCCGTACGGCAAGGCCGCGTACCCGATCGCCGCCCCCGCGCCCGCGTCGCCCAGGGCCCGTGACAGCGCCGTCGCGGCCAGCAGCAGCACCAGCGCGATCCCCGCCGCGACCATGGCGGCGGGCGTCCACGGCGGGCCGGTCAACAGCAGGACGGCGGCGCCCGCGCCCAGTGCCACCGCGGCGGTCCGCAGCCCGTACGACCTGGTGACGGCGGGCTGCCACCGGCTGGTGCGTTCGAGTACGCCGGTCGCGACGGCGTCGGCCACGTCGTCGAAGACGGTCTCGGGCAGTTCGTGTCCCCGTGGCCGCAGGTGCAGCAGCTCCCCGTCGTGCACGGCCAGATCCGACAGCGTGACGTTCACGTCGAACGGCTGCCCGCCCACCCGCTGGAGCACCCAGCCGCCGTGGGCCAGCCCGGCCTCCGCCAGCCCTTCGCCGGCGATGCGCAGCAGTGTCGGCAGCATGCTCGCCAGCGGCATGTCCGAGGGCAGGCCGAGATCGAGGGACCCCCGAGGGGTGACGATCGTGACCCGGCACAGATCGGTTCCGGTGGCGCTCACTTGGAGGAGTGTATGGACTGGCTCCCCGCCGCGCCGCCGTAAATATGTCGAGAAAATTTGAAATGTCGCTGAATACGTGGTCTGACGGGCTTTTATGAGGGTTGTTTGGTGGCCCGTTCGGTGAGGTGCGGTGAGCGGCAACACATGGGTGGTGCGTCGGCCCGACCGGCGCAGGCCGCCGGAGCAGCCGAGCGGTGAGGTACTGCTGGAGCCGCCGCCCGAGATCCCCGAGACGGTCACGGGCGGTGGCCTGACCCAGATCCTGACGTACCTGCCGATGATCGCCGGGGCGGGCGCGATGGCGCTCATGTTCACCGGCGGCGGCACGGGCAACCCGATCATGATGGTCTCCAGCGGCCTGTTCGCCGTCTCGATGGTGGGCATGACGATGGGCCAGATGCTCAGGAACACCGGCGAGCGCAAGAACCGCGTCAACGGCCAGCGCCGCGACTACTACCGCTACCTGGAGCAGGTGCGCAAGCGCGTACGCAAGGCCGCCGAGCAGCAGCGCAAGGCCATGACCTGGAACCATCCCGACCCCGTCACACTGTGGTCGCTGGTCATGACCTCGCGGCTGTGGGAGCGGCGCCCCCGCGACGACGACTTCGGCCAGCTGCGGATCGCCACCTCCGCGCAGCGCCTCGCGCTGCCGCTCATCCCGCCGGAGAGCAGGCCGATCGAGGACCTCGACCCGATGTCCGCCGGGGCGCTGCGCCGCTTCGTCCGTACGCACGCCACGGTCCCCGGCCTGCCGGTCGCGCTGGCGCTGCACTCCTTCGCCCGCATCACGCTCGCGGGCGAGCCCGAGGCCGTCCGCGGCCTGGTCCGCGCCGCGCTGGCCCAGGCGGTGGCCCTGCACTCGCCCGAGGACCTGCGGGTCTCGGTGTGCACCGGGCCCGAGCACGCGGCCGAGTGGGAGTGGGTCAAGTGGCTGCCGCACGCCTTCCATCCCGAGGAGGAGGACGGGGCGGGCCCGGTCAGGCTGGTCACCAGGGACCTCGGGGAGCTCGACGACCTGCTCGGGTTCGAGCTGAAGGATCGGCCGAGGTTCAGCAGGGGCCTGTCGCAGGACGTACTGCCGTACCACCTGGTGATCCTGGACGGCGGCCGGGTGCCCGCGGGCAGTCAGCTCGGCACCGACGCCATCGAGGGCGTGACCGTGATCGACCTCAGCGGGTCGGCGGGACAGGCGCCCGCGCAGCTCTCGCTGAATCTCGACGTCACGGCCGACGAGGTGGTCCGGGTCGTCGAGGACGACATGGGCAAGCAGGTCAGGACCGCGCTCGGCCGGCCCGACGTGCTGGGCCTGCCCGCGTTCGGCGCGCTGGCCAGGCAGCTGGCGCCCATGCGGGCCGGCGCGGCCGGCGGGGCCGAGGAGGAGGGCGACGCGTTCGCCACCAACACCACGCTCACCGACCTGCTCCGCATCGGCGACGCCCGCCGGATCTCGGCCGCCGTGACCTGGCAGGCCCGGCCGGTCAGGAACCGGCTGCGGGTGCCGCTCGGCCTGGGCGCCGACGGCCGGCCCGTCGAGCTGGACATCAAGGAGGCCGCGCAGGGCGGCATGGGCCCGCACGGGCTCGTGGTCGGCGCCACCGGCTCCGGCAAGAGCGAGCTGCTGCGTACGCTGGTGCTCGCGCTGGCGATCACCCACTCCTCCGAGGTGCTGAACTTCGTCCTGGTCGACTTCAAGGGCGGCGCGACGTTCCTGGGCCTGGACACGCTGCCGCACGTCTCGGCCGTCATCACCAACCTGGAGGACGAGCTCCCGCTGGTCGACCGCATGCACGACGCGCTGCACGGCGAGCTGGTACGCCGCCAGGAACTGCTGCGCTCGGCCGGCAACTACGCCTCGGTACGCGACTACGAGCAGGCCCGCGAGCAGGGCGCCCGGCTGAGCCCGCTGCCGACGCTGTTCATCGTGCTGGACGAGTTCAGCGAGCTGCTGTCGGCCAAGCCGGAGTTCATCGAGCTGTTCGTGATGATCGGGCGGCTCGGCCGCTCGCTCGGCGTGCACCTGCTGCTGGCCTCCCAGCGGCTGGAGTCGGGGCGGCTGCGCGGGCTGGACACGCACCTGTCGTACCGGATCGGGCTGCGGACGTTCTCGGCGGCCGAGAGCCGGGCGGTGCTGGGCGTCGCCGACGCGTACTCGCTGCCGCCCGAGCCGGGCAACGCGTACCTGATGTTCGAGACGACCGGGATGACCAGGTTCAAGGCCGCCTACGTGTCCGGCCCCTACCAGGTGGCGCAGCGGGAGAACCGCGCGGTCGCCGCCCGTCCCGGCCACCAGGGCAAGATCGTCTGGTACGGCACCGAGCGGGTGCCGCTGCCGCCCCCGCCCGCGGTCGAGCCCGAGCCCGTCGCCGAGGACCGGGAACAGCAGGACAGCCTGCTCAACATCGTGGTCGACCGCCTCAACGGGCAGGGCCCTGCCGCCCACCGGATCTGGCTGCCCCCGCTCAAGGAGCCGGCCTCGCTCGACCGGCTGCTGCCGCCGCTCCAGGCGACCGCGTCCCACGGGCTGACCGCCGCCGGTAGCGGCCAGAACCGCCCCGGCCGGCTGCACGCCGTCGTGGGCATCGTGGACAGCCCCTTCGACCAGCGGCGCGACCCGTACTGGCTGGACCTGTCGGGCGCCGCGGGCAACGCCGCGATCATCGGGTCACCGCAGACGGGCAAGAGCACCCTGCTGCGTACGCTGATCGCCTCGTTCGCGGTCACCCACACACCCAAGGAGGTGCAGTTCTACTGCCTGGACTTCGGCGGCGGCACGCTGTCGGCGCTGGCCGGGCTGCCGCACGTCGGCGGCGTGGCGACCAGGCTGGACGCCAACCGGGTCCGGCGTACGGTGGCGGAGATGACCGCCCTGCTGGCGCGCAGGGAGCGGCTGTTCGTGGAGCGGGGCATCGACTCGATCGCCACCTACCGCCGGCTCGTGGCCGCGGGGGAGTACGAGGGCGACGGCTGGGGTGACGTCTTCCTCGTCGTGGACGGCTGGGCCACGATGCGCCAGGAGTTCGAGTCGCTGGAGGCGTCGCTGAGCGAGCTGGTCTCCCGAGGGCTCGGTTTCGGCATCCACGTCGTCGGCACGGCCAACAAGTGGTCGGAGTTCCGGTCCACCGTACGCGACATGTTCTCCACCAGGCTGGAGCTCAGGCTGGGCGACTCCTTCGAGTCGGAGATCGACCGGAAGGCCGCCGCCAACGTGCCCGAGGGGGCGCCGGGCCGCGGCCTGACCCGCGAGGCGCTGCACTTCCTCGCCGCGCTGCCCCGCGTGGACGGCAAGGCCACCGTGGACGACCTGGCCGAAGGGGTCGCCGCGCTGGTGGCGGACGCGGCGAACGCCTGGCACGAGTCCCCGGCGCCGCCCGTACGACTGCTGCCCGACCTGTTCCCCGTGCACACGCTGCCCGGACCGGACGAGAGCGGCCCGCGCATCCCGATCGGCATCGACGAGGCCGCCCTGGCGCCCGTCTCGCTCGACTTCGACGCCGACGCGCACTTCGTCGTCTTCGGCGACACCGAGAGCGGCAAGACCAACCTGCTGCGCGTCGTCGCCGAGGGCATCGTCGACCGGTTCACGCCGCTGGAGGCGCGGATCGTCATCATCGACTACCGGCGCTCACTGCTCGACACGGCCGACAACGAGCACCGGATCGGGTACGCCGCCTCCAGCACCGCCGCGGCCACCGTGCTCAAGGGCATCCACGAGGTCATGCAGACCCGGCTGCCGCCGCCCGACCTCACCTCCGAGCAGCTGCGGACCAGGAGCTGGTGGACCGGCCAGGACCTGTACGTGATCGTGGACGACTACGACCTGGTGGCCACGTCCGCCAATCCGCTGGCCGTGCTCGGGGACCTGCTGCCGCAGGCCCGCGACATCGGGCTGCACCTGATCCTGGGGCGGGCCATGGGTGGGGCGGGGCGCAGCCTGCTCGACCCGGTCGTGCGGCGGTTGAAGGAGATGAACACCCCGGCCGTACTGCTGTCGGGGCCTCGGGATGAAGGGGCGCTGTTCGGTAACGTGCGGCCGCAGCAGCTTCCGCCAGGGCGGGGGTTCTATGTGGACCGGCGTTCGGGGGCGCGGCTCATCCAGACGGCGTATCTGACCCCGCCGGAAGCGGGCTAGAAAGATCACTTGTTATCTGGGGTCAGCTCATGGCGTCGAGGGCTTCCCGGCAGCGGCGGAGCAGTTTCTCGTCATCGACGATCTGCGCGCTGCCGTACCCGTCGTCGGACGCGTTGTGCCTGCGCGCCCGCCTCAGCTCGGCTTCCAGGCGCGGCCGGACCTCCATCGCGGCCCGCCCGAACTCCGCGCAGAGCTCGGCCGCCTCCGTCCGGGTGTGCCTGTTGAGCTCCCACACGTGCCGCACCACCGGCAGCGCCACCTCGGGGTCACCGGTCAGCCGGTACAGGGCGCGGGCAGCCGCCATCGGGACCCAGCCGTACTGGTCCTTGCGCTTGGCCAGCCGCCGCAGCAGGGCGATCCTGGCCTTCGCGGCCCGTTCCCGCTCTGCCATGGCGGGGGCCAGGTGGCCGAGGAGGTCCGCCGCCGCCCGGACGGCGTACGTGTCGTCCCCACCGAGGTAGCGGTCCACGACGGCGACGGCCGCGCCCACGTCCCCTGTGACCAGCCACAACGCCTTCGCCGCCCGGATGGCCTGGCCTGGCTCGGGCGAGGCTGCGGCCTCCCGCAGGATCGGCGCGCCCGCGGCGGCCCCTGGCCCGATCGCCCCGAGGGCCGCCAGCAGGCCCTCGGTGATCGGCCGGCCGAGCAGGTCGGGCAGGGCCTCGGCGGCCCCTGGCCCGATTCTGGACAACGCCCAGCAGATGCTCTCGTGGCGGTGGTCGTGCGGCTTGTCCGCAGGCAGGTCGCGCAGGCGGCCGCGCAGCAGGGGCAACAGGGGCGCGGCCCGCGGTCCGAACCCGCCCACGAGCTGGGCCATGTCCCTGGGCATGCGCTCGCGCTCCAGCGCCCAGGCCAGCATCGGCAGCGCGCGGTCGTCCCCCGTGCCGCTGAGCGCTCGCAACGCCGGGCTCACCGTCGGCTGGTCGCGAGGCCATTCGATGATCCACGGCAGCTCCGCGTCTTCCGGCCTCGTGTGGTCCGCCACGCGTCTCTTCGTGGCGGCCAGGACCTCCGCCAGGGCGTCCGCGGCGGGCGCCGCCAGCTCGCCCAGATCATCCAGCGCGCCGACCGCCCTCGACACCACGACGACGCCCGGCCGCCCTCTTCCGCACCCGTCGCGTACGCGTTCGCCGAGGGCCGAGACGAGCCCGGCGTAGTCGCCGCGCCAGTTGGCGAACAGGACGTGCGCGGGGCCCATGGCGTCCACCTGGCACTCCCAGTCGGGCGAGCGCAGCAGGGCCGTCAGAAGGCGTACACGGTCGTCCACGCGGTCGCCCAAGCCTTTGGACACGGTATGCACGAGCTCGCCCGCCTGTGGCGCGCGCCGGCCCACGTCGCGTTCCGCACGTGCCCGCCGCAGCGCGCCGACCAGGGTCGGGGTCTCGAAGTCCGCGTGCGGGGCGACCAGGGTCGGGGTCTCGAAGTCCGCGTGCGGGGCGACCAGGGTCGGGGTCTCGAAGTCCGCGTGCGGGGCGACCAGGGTCGGGGTCTCGACGTCCGCGTGTGGGGGGACCGGGGGCGTGCCGGTCTCGTAGAGGGCGGTGAGCAGTTCGAGCGCCTCGCCGACCTCGACCGCCGGACCGCCGCCCAGCGAGGACAGCCCCGCCAGCGCCACCAGCCTGACCTGCGGCTCCGCCTCCGTCGCCAAGACCCGCCCCAGCCAGTCGCGTGCGTCCTCCACGCCGCCCTCCACGCCGCCCTGTGCGTCCTCCGCGCTGTCCTGTGCGCCCGCCACGCCACCCGCCGCGCTGCTCGGGCGGCCGCCCAGCGCGGCCACGGTCCGCACGATGGCCGCCCGTACGCGCGGGTCGTCCTCGCCCTCCAGGCGGCCGGTCAGGCTCGTCCCCGCGGCCCGCGCCCCGTCCACGCATGCGGCCAGGAGCCCGGCCACGGCCTCGCGCACCTTCGGGTCGGGGTCGCCGAGCAGGCACTCCCACAGCGGGTACGCGGTCACGGCCCTGTTGGCCTTCTTGTACGGCCCGCTCAGCTCGGTGGGGTCCTCGGCCGAGGCGATGCTCGCCAGCAGCTCCACCACCTCCGCCCGGCCCGGCAGATCCGGGGCCGCGGCGATGCGAAGGAGGAAGGGGATCGCCGCCAGGGTGCACGGGTAGACGTCGCCCTGGTGGTGCACCGCGCCGTACATGCCGTCCAAGGCCGTCTCACGGACGGCGGGGTCGGGGTCGGCCAGGCCGCGAAGCAATTCGGGAACCTCCCCGGCGGAGCCGTAGGCGTGACGCATACGGCTCCACCGGACCTCGCCGAGCCCGGCGAACGGGTCCAGTTCATCTGCCATGGCCGAGATCCTGCCGCAGCCCACCGACAATCCGGCCGACGGCCCACCCAGGGCGCCCGGCGACACCTGGTGGGAGATCAGGCGCTGGACGGAGAATGGCTACGTACGCGCTTACGCGCTGGCCGTAGTGACCAGCTTGATGAGGGCGTCGGCCGTCGGGGCCGAGGAGGCCGGGTTCTGTCCGGTGATCAGGAGACCGTCCCGCACGACGTGGGGTTCCCAGTCGCCGGCCTTGGAGTAGGTGCCTCCCAGGTCTTTGAGCTCGTCCTCGACCAGGAAGGGGACGACCTTGGTGAGCTGGACCGCCTCCTCCTCGGAGTTGGCGAACCCGGTGACCTGCTTGCCCCGCACCAGCGGCGTGCCGTCCTCGTTGACCGTGCGGCGCAGGACGCCGGGGGCGTGGCACACCAGAGCCAGCGGCTTGCCGGAGCGCAGGGTCGTCTCGATCAGCCGGGCAGAGTCGGTGTCCTCGGCCAGATCCCAGAGCGGGCCGTGGCCGCCGGGGTAGAAGACCGTGTCGAAGTCCTCGGCCGAGACCGAGTCCAGGCGGACGGTGTGTGCCAGCGCCTCGGTGGCCTCCGGGTCGGCCTCGAAGCGCCGGGTCTGGTCGGTCTGGAAGTCGGGTTCGTTGCTTTTCGGGTCCAGCGGCGGCCGGTCGCCCTGGGGTGAGGCGAGCACGATCTCCCAGCCGGCCTCCTTGAAGCGGTAGTACGGCGCCGCCAGCTCCTCCAGCCAGAATCCGGTCTTACGGCCGGTGTCCCCCAGCTTGTCGTGCGAGGTGAGAACGATGAGAACCTTCATGACTTTCCTTTCAAAGAGTAGACCGGTCGTCTCTAGCTGGGCAAAGGAATGCCCCACGCCCCCGGCCGCCGGGCGTGAAATCCAGGGACTCCTACAGGTGCAGGAGCTGGCGGGTCACCGCCATGGCGGTGTCCAGTGGCGCGAGATTGCGGTGAATCTTGGCCATGACACTCGCGCCGAGCCACATGTCATACAGGGCCTGGGCCACGGCGCGGGGGCCACCGTCGATCGAGAGGGAGCCGTCCTCAAGGCCGGCGTTGATCACCCGCTCGATGCGGTCGACGATCGCGTCTGTGCCCTCCTTCAGAGCCAGCCGCATCGACTCCGACAGGTCGGCCACCTCGGCGCCGAGCTTTACGGCGAGGCATTTGCCCTGACACTCATCAACACTCTGCGTCTGTCGCCACTGCTGCCAGTAGGCCATCAAACGCTCGGCGGCCGACTCGTCGGGCCGTGCGAGGACACGGTCCATGTCGGCGATGTAGTCGGCGAAGTAGCTCTTCAGCATCGCTTCTCCGAAGGCGTCCTTCGAGGAGAAGAAGTGATAGAAGGAGCCCTTCGGCACGCCGGCCTCCGCGAGCACCTCGTTGAGGCCGACCGCGGAGTAGCCCTTGTGGGCCATGATTCGCTGGGCGGCGTCGAGGATGCTCCGACGGGTGTCTTTGCTGCGTGTGGTGACCGGCATGTCAGTGACCATAGCCGATGAGTAGACCAGTCGTCTAGCAGCTACAGGGGAAACCTCCAACTCGTCCTGTTCTACCGTCGCCGGCCCGGACCGCCCTTGAACAAGACTCCTCCGATCGCGACCCGTTCGAAAGGTACCGATGTCACCGGCGCGAGGTGACGCGTGTCATGAAGAGCGTCCGCTCACTGCTGTCGACGTGCGGCATCCCCTGCCATGACGGCGAAGGGCGGATCGGTGACGAACGGCTTGGCCGGGCGGGGATGTCCATCGACCTGTCGAACATCCCCGCCCACGACCAGAACCTCGTACTCGCCAGGATGTGGCACCCGCACGCGGAACGCGCGGACTGACGCCGCGGTCAGGCCGGCACGGGTGTCGGCTTGTTGATGAGCGCGATGTTCATCCAGAAGCCGGCCGAGGCGAGCACCGTCATCAGGGTGGCCATCGCCTTGTCGTCGTAGTGCTTCGCGACCTCGTTGTACAGGTCGTCCGGTACCCGTTCCTCGCCACGCGCGCCGGGCTGGAAAACGGCGTCGGTCAGCGCCAGCGCGGCCTGCTCGGCGTCGGTGAAGTACGGCGCGTCCCGCCAGGTCGCCACGGCGGCGATCCTGGCCTCGGACTCGCCCGCCTTACGCAGGTCGACCGAGTGCCGCAGCACCTGGTAGGTGCTGCCGACGATCTGGCCGGCACGCAGGTAGACCAGGCTGATCGTGGTCGCCGGAACCGAGCCGTTGCGGGTGGCCTTGACCATCGCGCCGGCCAACTCCTGGATCTCGGGCAGGTGTGTGGCGGCGTCGGGGATCCGTGGTCCCACGGTGTCCTCCAATGGTGCTTGGGAAATGTTGTCAGCCCTATGAGCCCTCGCGTGTCCGCGATGTGACCGGCGGCGGCGGAATCCCGGCGGCGTCGGCGAACCGGCGGACCCGATCGGGATCGCGGAGCCCGTCGATAGCGACGATCCGGTCACCTGCGACGGTGAAGACCAGCACGGCGAACGGCTGGTCGTCGACCGTGATCAACGCGCCGACCACGTCGTTGACCAGCACAGGTCTCAGCCGCCCGCCGCGCGGGCCGCGGGCTTGCTTGGCCACGGCCGCCGCGCCACGTACGACGACACGCTGCCCGTCGGCCCCGAAATCGGAGGTCAGGACGACGTCGGGATCGAGGATCTGGACCAGGGCGTCGAAGTCGCCGGCCCGTGAGGCCGCATAGAAGGCGTCGACCACCTGCCGCTGCCGCGCCAGATCCGGGTCGGGCGATGGGATCTCGGTGCCGTTCACCCGGCGCCGTGCCCGGCTGGCCAACTGGCGTGCGGTGGCCGGAGTGCGGCCCACGATCCCGGCGATCTCGTCGAACGGCAGCTCGAACATGTCGTGCAGCACGAACGCCAACCGCTCGGCCGGACTGAGCCGGTCGAGCACCACGAGCAGGGCCAGCCCCACCGAGTCGGCCAGCAACGCCTCCTGCTCGGGGTCGAGATCGCTGTCCAGGATCACGACGGGCTCGGGCAGGCGTGCCTCCTCCCGCCGGTGCCGCCGGGAACGCAGCGTGTGCAGGCATTCCCGAGCCACCACCGTGGTCAGCCAGCCGCCGAGATTGTCGATCTGGTCCGCGTCGGACCGGCAGAGCCGCAGCCAGGCGTCCTGCACGGCGTCATCGGCCTCGGCCATCGAACCCAGCATCCGGTAGGCCGCCGCCCGCAGCCGGGGCCGGTGCTGCTCGAAACGCTGGGCGAGCCACTCTGTCTCCTCCATCGGTCACATCATCCCTCCGTCAAGGCTCAAGGACATGAACCCGCGAAGGCGCCGAATGTGACAGGAGACCGGGAGACGGATCAGGCCGTCGAGGAACGGAAATACAGTGAGTAGCTGGAGGCGGCTGTCACCTGGCTGTCGGCGGAGGCCCTGCAGCCCAGCGGATCCTCCTCATCCATCAATCTCCGGACCCTGATCGACCTCGGGCTCGCCTGGGTCGGCGACATCCGGACGCTGGGTCTCCGACTCTCCGGAAAATTCCGCCTTTGCTACCCACAGGCCACCAAGAACATGATCTTCAGGATCTTCTAGGAGCCGTCCACGCGTCGTTGGATGCGGGCGAGGTCGGCCATCGCGTTCTCCATGGCCCTGTCGTAGGTGTCCTGCGCGGTCTGCAGGCGCAGCTCGGCCGGGTTGCCCTCCTCGGTGAGGTCCGGTGGGGCCGCGCCCCACCGCTCGGCCATGAGCGCGTTCGACTTCTGCTGAAGGTCGGCCAGTGAGGCGCCGATCAGCTCCAGGATCGTGGTGGCGAGCCTGTCCGAGCCCCAGCGGAGCGCGCGCGGGTTGATGTCCAACGCGGTGACGCCCTGGGTGGAGCACTCCACCGTCACCAGCTTCTCCGCGTCCTGGGCGAACCCCTGCACGGCCAGGACCTGCTCGTACAGCTCCGCGAACCCGTCCAGGGGGCGCTGGGTGTCGGCGATCATGCGGTCGATGGCCGCTTCGTCGAAAGCCGGCATCACACTTCCTTCGTCGGATTCGGGTGGGTGCCCTGCGTCGGGTTCGGCTGGTTGCGCTGGTTCGGGTTCGGTTGGTTGCCCTTCGGGAGGGCCGTCTCGCTGAGGTCGTCGGCCGCGGCCGAATTGGCCGCCATTCCGCCGCCTATCGTTGCCACGCCGCCGAAGGCGAGCTTCTTAAGGGGCGACACCTCGGCGAACCGGCCGGCGATCTTGCCGGCCAGGCTCTCCGATCCCCTGAGGAAGGTCTGCAGCTTCAAGGCGCCCTGACCGGCCTGCTGGTCGGCCCGGCGGCCGAACATCGTCGCCGCCACCTCCGCGGCGGGCCGTACATAAGGGTTGACCCGCCCGAGCTGGTAGATAGCCCCCGCCAGGAGGATGGCGGCGCCCACGTCGAACATCAGGTTCCCGGCGAAGTCGAGAGCGTCGGCCGAGGTGCGCATGGAGTCCGCCGTCGCCTGCGGCAGGTCCGCCTTGTCGGCCACCTCGCCGCTGTGCGTGTCGACCGTCTGGTGGAACAGCTCGGCGCTCGTCGCCATCCAGTGCACGTCCTTGACGGACTCCTGGACCAGCTGAGGGTGCTCGCGTAGCCCAGCTGACAGCTCCTCCCACTGTTGCGCGGCCCGCCGTAGCTCGGGAGTGTCGGCGGCGGTGAGGAAGATGATCAGTCCGGCGTACTTCGCGCGGCCGCCGCCCAGCAGCGCCGAGCCCAGCTGGGCCATGCCTGCGCCGGCGATGACGGACTGCGGTTGTGTCGGCATGTGTCCTCGCTCTCAGACTTGCTCTCGGACGGCGGCCCTCGGACAGCGGCTCTCGGATGGTGGCTCTCAGACCGCCGTGACGCGGGTGGCCGCGCCGTCGCCCTGGACGGCGGCGTTGGCCGTGTCGAACGCCTTCGACTCCATCTCGGCCAGCTCGTTCCTGGTCGCCGACACGTACTGGTGGGCAGCCAGCTTGACCTGGTCGAGCGCGTCCGCCAGCGACGAGCCGAAGAAGCCGAACAGGCCGTACGCGCCGGAGTGCACGTTGAGCCCCGCGACGACGTGGGTCATGTCGTTGAGGCGCTGCATGGGCTTGCCGGCGATGTTGCGGCCAACGTCACGGACGGAGTCGGCGTTCAATTCCATGCGTTTGAGGTCGCTGGTCACTCAGTCCACCACCGGTTGGCCGGGATCGTACGCGGGACGGAACAGGCCCGGCTCATCAAGGGGCGGCGGGGCCGTCCGGTGCGCGACCGGCGCACCCTCGTACCCGGCCGGGCCGCCGCCCATCGGCATGAACGGCATGCCACCGGTACCGGCGGCCGCCCCTGTGGGGCCGCCGGACGATGCGGGGTTCGTGGCGGGCCAGGTCCCGTCCACGACCGGCACGACGCCGGGCCGTACGGACGGGCCGGTTTCGCGCGGGAGGCCACCGAGCGGGCTGCGGGCCTGGTCGGCGACAGGGTTGCTCTCGTCAAGGACAGAGTGCGTGGGGCCGGACCGGTACCGGTCGCCGGTCCGCGCGCCGTCGGCCCGCTCGGAGTCGGTCCGCGGGTTGTCGGTTCGCGTGGAGTCGGTACGCGGGTCGCCGGTCCGTGTGGAGTCGGTCCGCGTGGGGTCGGTTCGTGCGGCGTCGGTCCGTGTGGAGTCGGTCCGCGTGGGGTCGGTTCGTGCGGCGTCGGGCTGGGTGCCGGTCGTCGGCGGGTATCCGGTGAGCTGGGCCACGGAGGGTGTGCCGCCGGTTGACGTGATCAGCCCGGGGACCTGGCCCGGTGTCGTCCCGAGAGTCGGGGGAGCGGCGGTTCCAGGGACCGCCGCGGCGAGCGGCGCCCCCAGAGCGGTCTGCGGCGTGGCGGGCGACCCCGACGCGATCGGTGACGCCGCCGGATCCACACTGGCCAGCCGGGCGACCGGACGCGTGGACTCCAAGTCGATCCCGCCACCGGTCGGCGTGCTGTCGCGCACAACAGGAGGCAGGTACGGCGCGCTGGAGGCCAGGTTGGCGTCCCACGGCAGCCGCTCAGGCAGGACCCCATGCGCGTCCCGCAAGCGGCCGTTCAGATCCGCGAGGAAGCGCCGGGCGTCGGCGTCGGGGTCGTTGCTCAGCTCACGGGAGATGTACGAGCCGGTGTCCACCGTGGCGTACTGCTCCTGGGTGGCCGGCTCGAACCGCTCTTTCGCCGTGGCCAGCTCACGACTGGCCTGCTGGACGGATGACGGGATGTCGCCGATCTGGCTCCGCAGCGTGCCGAGATACGACTGCACCCGCGCCATCCGCCCGAGCATGGCCCGCGCCGACTCGCCGCCCCAGTTTCCATCGGCGACGAGACGTGCGGCGTATTGGGACAACTCCCTGATCGTCTGGTCAAGGAGTGTGCCGGCCGATTGGTAGGCGTCCGCGACACCGCCGAACTCCTCCGGCCGGGTGCTCATGATCAACCGCCGGATCGAGTCGCGCCCGCCGTAGCTCTCGGGCGCGCCGGCCGGCAGCGCGCCCTCCTTGATCGGCTTCGGTTCTCCCACGCGCGCCTCTATCCGGCAGTTCCGGTAGATCCGACAGACTCGGCAGATCCGGTACGGCGAGCGGTGTCGCCGGCCCGCTGGTCGGCGTCCCTGACGGTGTTCGCGGTGGCGACCAGGTCCTCGATGACCCTGCTGACCAGCTCGGTCACGAACCCCATCGTGTCCACCGTGGCCATGCGCGCCCGTTGCATGGTCTCGGCGTACCCCCGTGCCACATCCCAGTCGCCGACGGCCGTGAACGACAGGTCGGGCACCCGGTGCCCGGCCGACTCGAGCCGGGGCAGCAGATCCCTCGACATCGCCCCGGCGACGTCGAGCAGCGCGTCCGGCCGGCACATCGCCTGGTCACCGGCCGCCGCCGGGTCGATGACCAGCTCGGCGGGTATCCCGTTGTCGCCTTCAGCCATCGTTCGGCTCAGGTGCCCCAGCGCCGGACGTTGGCCTGCTCGGCGTCGCGCATGATCTCGGTCGCGTCATGCAGGGCCGGGCCGAAGCGCTGCATGGTGTCACCCATCGTCACCACGGCCTCGTTCCACTGGCGCTTGGCCTCCAGGTAGACGCCCTTCGCGGAGCCGTCCCAGGTCTCCAGGATCTTCAGGTCGTTCTCGAGGTCGGTCAGCTCGCCGACGAGGTTGGCGTACGCCCGGCCGAGCTCGGCCGCGATCTCTTCCATCTCGTCGAAATCGGCGAGGATGATGTCTCCGCCACCGGTCATTGAGATCCTTCCCTGACGTCGATCCCGCTCATTTGACGGCACCGCCGTTGAGCGCGGCCATGAGGTTCTTCGTGACGGCCTGGGTGGAGGTGCTGGCCTCCTCGTACTCGATCCCCGAGCCCTTGAGGTTCTCGGCGATCTGGTGGAGGGCGTCGATGACCTTCTTGAACTGCGGGTTCCACTCGTTGAGAACCTGCGTGTAGACGGTCGCCGACTCGCCCTTCCACGAGCCGCCGAGCTGCTCGGGGATCTGGAGCAGTCTGTTGTGGATCTGCGTGATGTGCTCGTGCGCGGTCAGCGCGCGAGCGGCCGCGTCGTGCTGACTGCCCTGCTGATAAGTGGTCGGCTGCGCCACGGTTCACCTCCCGGTATCGAACGTGGGACAACGCGAGCACCATAAGCCGGTGCGCAGAGGGGCTGATCTGACTTCAACATTCCTGGAAATGTTGGATCACCCGGCGCGCCAGCCCCGCCGCCTGGCCTTGGGGAGCATGATCGCCACGAAGACCACCAGCCCGGTCACCGCGACCGTGCCTCCCGCGATGCCCACGGCCAGCCCGCGCGTGCGCGGGTCTGGGGCGACGGCTTTGGCCACGACGACGGGCACCCCGCCGCCCGCCTTCTCCACCGAGTCGGGCAGTACGGCGGTGACGGCGAGCAGCGGGTTGACCAGGCCCGCGCCGGTCCCGGTGGCGCCGCCGCCCTCGGCCGTCAGCTCCACCCGGCGCTTGACCTGCCACAGGTCGAGCTCCGGATGCCGGGCCCTGACCAGTGCCACGACCCCTGACACGTACGGCGCGGCGAAGCTGGTGCCGTCGAGGTCCGTACGGTAGCCGCCGCCCGTCCACGTACTGGTGATCCCGGAGCCGGGGGCGGTGACGGAGACCCTGGTGGTGCCGTTGGAGAACGCCGACTTCGTGCCGTCGGGGGAGGCCGCGCCCACCGCGATCACGCCGGGGTAGTCGGCCGGGTAGGAGGGCGTCACCTCGCCGTCCTCACGCTTCACGTTGCCGGCCGCCGCGACGATCACCACGTCCCTGCTCTGCGCGTACGCGACGGCCGACTTGAGCTCCGGCTGGTCGTGCGCCTCCACGGACACGTTGATGACCTTCGCGCCGAGCTCGGCGGCCCGCCTGATGCCCCGGGCCAGCAGCGACACCTCGCCGTCCGGCGTCTCGGTCTGCTTGATCGACAGGATCCGCGCGCCCGGAGCGACGCCGAGGAACGGTACGCCGCGCGAGGTGAGGTCGCGGCCGGCGATGATGCCCGCCACGGCCGTACCGTGGCCCACGCAGTCGCGCTGGTCCGTGCCCGTCAGGTCCTCGGAGATCGTGATCGCCCCGGCGAGCTGCGGGTGCCGCGCGTCCACGCCGCTGTCGACCACGGCGACGGTGACGCCTTCGCCCCGGGTCAGCCGCCACACCCGCTGGAAGCGCAGCCGCTCCTGCGGCCAGGGCTTGCCGCTGACGTCCTGGACCCCGGCCTCGGGGTTGCACGGCGGAGCGGCGGCGTCCGCCCACGCGGAGGTGAAAGGCGTGATGGCGAGCAGCAGGGCGAGGGCGGTGGTTCCGGCCCAGGAAATGGCCATGTAATGGGATTTTGCCGGTCTTGAGCGGCAAGCCGGATTCCGTTCCAAATTCTTTGAAGTGAAGCCCCGGCACGCCCGGCGCGGGATACAGAGGGGAGGGGCGCAGACCGATATCCGGGAGAGATTCATGCCGACACCTGACGACGGCGGCGAGCGGGACGACACCAGGGACGGCCTCGGCCTGCCGAGAGACCAGCGCAATGGCGTCGAGTCGGGCGAGGACGGGCGCGTCTACGACGTAAAGCTGGACCCGCGCAACACCGAGGAAGAGTACACCGACTACCTGCAGACTTACGGGCACGGCGGGTACCCGCCGACCGCCCGGCCACGGGTCTCCGAGACGACGCGCGATGAGTTGCTGACCAAATACCACGTCGATCCGGGCGGGGCGAAGAAGGAGATGTTCATCAAGATCGCCGACTTCGTGGATCCGGAGACCGGCAAGCCGCGGCCCGACTCGCCCGTCGAGAAGCTCCGCGCCGACCTCGACCGGCTCAGGGGGCTGGGCGGCACGCCGAGCCTGGAGGTTCTCGTCACCCGCTCCGCACTGACCGAGCGCGACCTGGGCACCTGGCAGGCGGCCACCGACCTGAGGCTCACCACCGACAAGGCGCAGACCAGTATGAAGAGCGCTGTCACCCAGCTCTGCTCGGTCTACGAGGCCATCCTGGAGACGCTCGACCAGACCGTGAAGGCGGCCATGGACGCCGACCAGGCCGTGGCCCAAGGCCTGCGTGGGACGGCGACATGACCGGTTACACCCTTTACCAGCTCAAGGACGGGACACGTCCGCTGCCCGATGACATCGCCACGAGCAAGGGTGACAGCGAGAACAGCCAGGGCATCGTCGACCTCATCCGCAACCACACCGACCCGCGGAAGATCGAGGACGCCGGCCACAACTACGCGACCCTGGCCGCGAGCTGCGAGGAGTCGATGCGGAACCTCCAGGCGGAGGCGCAGCGCATCGCCGCCTCCCTCGGCGGG
Source organism: Nonomuraea sp. CA-143628 (assembly GCF_050942315.1). NCBI lineage: Bacteria > Bacillati > Actinomycetota > Actinomycetes > Streptosporangiales > Streptosporangiaceae > Nonomuraea > Nonomuraea sp. CA-143628. Next base: position 11,080,203 of record NZ_CP192072.1, on the reverse strand, counting down.
GAGCCGCTGGAGGGCGTCTTCAAGAAGATCGGCGAGCTCCAGAAGGATCTCGCCGCGGTGAACTACAGCGCTCAGACGGTCGCCAACCCTCTCATCTGGTACGGCCGTGATGTGCTGCCCTTCTTCCGGGACAACGTCCCCCAGGTCGGCGGCGCGGGCTGGGACGACGATCTGCGTGACAGCGTGTTCGGCACCGACGGCAACGCTCACGCCCTGGCCCGCCACCACTTGCGACAGCTCAACAGGTTCATGGGAGTGGTCTACGACCGGATCGCCCCTGAACTGGAGCAGCGCGCGGCTCCGCCCCCCGGCGCGGGTGTCACTCCCGTGGACCTGCCGAAAATCGACGGCCTGGGCGGCAACGGCCGGCTCGGCGGCGGTGTCTCGGATCCGTACACGGGCCTCGGCAGCCCGTACTCCAGCCTGTCCGGCCTGACCGACCCCACGTCATCCGGCGTCGGGGACCCGTCCGGCCTGACCGGCCCGAACCAGCGCCCGACCGATCCCAGCACGAACCTCCCGGACCCCAACGGCGCCCAGAACCCGAACCTCCCCGGCCTCGACCAGACTGGTGTGAAGACCCCCGACCTGCGGAGCCCCCAGACCCCGGACCTGAAGAATCCCGCCGACCTCAAGACCCCGGGCCTGCCCGACACCAAGGCGAACCTGGCCGGCTTCCCGGACACCATGTCGCCCGACCTGGCCCATAGGGTGAACACGGGCGTACCCTCCACCGGCCCGCTCACCCCCTCGGGGACCGGCACCGCCACGACGGCCGCGCAGGGCGCGGGCGGCCTGACGGCCGGCGGGGCCGCGCGGGGTGGGACCGGTGGTATGCCGATGGGCATGTACCCGCCGGGCATGGGAGGTGGCGGCAACGGCCAGGAGCAGGACCGCGAGCGGACCCGGTTCCCGATGATCGAGGACGAGGCGTTCGAGACCGACGACCTGGGCGGTCCCGCAGTGATCGCATGACGGCGACGTGTCGGTTGATGGAGAGGGCTGGCGGCTGCCGGCCCCGGGAAGTGAACGCGTGACGGTGACGGAGAAGGTCCGTGGTTACCGGCTCCAGGAGCGGGCCGGGCAGGACGGGCCGTGGAGCGCGTACCTCGCGACGGCCGACCGCGACGGCGCCTCGGTGCTGCTGCGGTCCCTGGCCTGCCGCCGCGTGGACAAGCGCCGGCTCAAGCCGCTGCTGCGCGGCTTCCGCTTCCCGGACGTACTCGCTGCCCATCCGAACGTGATCCCGGTACTCGACGTCGGCACCACCGCCGACGGCCGCCCGTACCTGGTGACCGAGCTGCACGGAGGCTGCACGCTGGCCGAACGGCCCGGCCGGACCCTGCCCGCGCCGCCGGGCGAGGCGCTGCGGGTCGGGCGCGCGGTGGCCGCCGCGCTCGCGGCCACCCACGGGGCGGGCGGGGTGCATGGCGATGTACGGCCGGAGAACGTGGTCCTGCCCGAGCAAGGCGAGCCCAGGCTGACCGGGTTCGGCATGAGCGGGCTGATGTCGTTGGCCGAGCTGCCCGACGGGACGTCCGTCTCCGTCCACTCGCCGCCTGAGCTGCTCGAAGGCCGCTCGGCCAGTCCGGCGTCGGACGTGTACTCGCTCGGGTCGATGCTGTACGAACTGCTCGCCGGGCGGCCCGCGTTCGCCCTGGACGGGCCGGACACCTCGGCCCGGTTCGTCTTCGGCGTGCTGAGCGAGGAGCCGCCGCCCTTGGCGTCCCCCGGGCTGCCGCCCGACCTCGTGTCCGCCGTCAATCAGGCGATGGCCAAGTCCCCCGACTCCCGCCCTACGGCCGCAGACCTCGCCACCCGCTTCGCCCACGCCGCCCCACCGGGCCCCGACCAGTCGGCCCCACCCAACGTCCACCAAGCGGCGCCACCCACGTACAAACTGGTCGCTCCGAGCTCCCGCCTGACGCCCTCGCAGACCGGGCCGGGGGACTCGCCACCGGGCTCGCCGTCGATGCCGTCGTTCCCCTCGGCGCCACCAGTGGCGGCGGCGCCGTCGTCGGCGGCGGCCGCTGAGACGTCGATGCCGCGCGCTCTCGTCTGGACCGTCGACCCAGACCGCTCGGCGTCGCTTCCCCGACCGCCCCGCCCGCTCTACCCGTCATCCCACCAGCCGGGTACGGCGCAGCCGCAGGCCCCGGCGGAGCCGAGGCGCAGAAGCAAGAAGGTCCCCCTGTTCATCGCCGGCACCTCCGGCCTGGCCGTACTGATCGGCGCGGCCAGCGTCGCCGCCGCCATGAACGGCCGCCCGTCGACCCCACCGCGCATCACCCTGGAACCCCAGTCCGCCACAACCGGAGGCACCGACCCTGGCGGCACCGACCGTGGCGGCACCGACCCCACGACTGGCGGCGCCGACTCCACCGCGACCGCCAAGCCGCCCAACTCGACCGCCCCGACCCCACCACCCAGCGCCCTGCCGTCTACCGCGCCCTCCATCGCCCGCCCCACCAAGACCCTGGACGCTGCGGCGATGAGCGCGCAGCGGCCCAAGGACCTCAGGGTGGTGACCGACAACGGCTCGACCGTGACGCTGTCCTGGAAGCAGCAGCGCAAGAGCGACTTCCCCATGGTGCTCCAGCAGTCTCCCGGGGACCGCGTGCTGTCGACGGGGAGCGGCAGCAGCACGTTCACGGTCGGCGGCCTGGACGCGGCCACGGGCTACTGCTTCAAGGTCGGCACGGTGGTCAGACTCGGCCAGCCGTCGTCCGTCGCCTGGTCACCGTCCCTGTGCATCCGCGGCGCGGTGGAAACCGACCCGGGCGGCCGGGACGAACAGGTCCAACCGCCCATCGTCCTCCCCCTGGCCACCCCACCCACCTGATCACGGATTAGTGGTCGGCTCGCCGCCGGTTTGCTCACGCGCGAGAAGTCCGCCCAGGGCGGCGGCGAGGACGGGCAGCCCCACGACGACGGCCGCGATCACTGGCCACGGGGTCTCGAAGGGCACCCGTGGCGGCGAGTCCCATGAGTTCGACGCCGTCAAAGGCCATAGCAGCAACATCCCGATAGGGCACCCGGCGACCGCGCCCAAGACTGTTCCGCACAGCGTGCTCAGCCCCGCACGGGAAGCGGCGAACCACCGGAAAGTCGCGGCCGATCCGTCACCGGCCCGCCTCAGCACCCGAACCGCTCGCGAGCTCGTGTCCTTGCCGTCCCCGGCGGCCCATGCACCGCAGAGGGCGATGAGGAGAGTCGCCGCGGCGACGACCAGCCAGGTGGTCTCAGCCTGGAATCCTCGCTCGACATAGGTTTCCGCGACGTCGCCCAGCCGGCTGTCGAGCCGCGCCTGTTCGCCCGCCGAGATGCGATGGAGGGAGGGATCGATGATCAGTTCGTCCGGCTCCAGCTGATAGCCGAGATTCCGGACGACCTTCGCCGGAACGAAGATCGTCTGCATATTCGGATCGACGGTTCTGGCGGCGATCGCCGGGATGGTCTTGGTCGCCAGCGGGCCGTTGTTCCCAGTCACGTCGTAGCCGATCTCGACGGAGTCGACCTTCACGTCGGCGTTCATGACCACCACGGCCTTGCCCTCGTCGTAGGGCGTTGACTGGTCGCCCGTGATGTACCGCAGCAGTGCCTCGTCGCCGATGACTTCGTGCGGGTAGACGGACTCTTCCAGCAGGCCGACGTTCTCGGCATACGTGTTGAAATGTCGGTATTCACGCGGACCCTCACTCTGGGCGATGGGAACCCCGGGTAACTCCCGCTGGATCGCCGCACGTACGGCACCGGCCTGGTCCCCCGAGAAAAGCCGCACCACGAGGGTGCCCGGCCGGGCGCTGGGGGAGTAGGCGGCCCTGTCCTGCGCCGTCATGCCGACCGCGACGATCGTCAGCGCGACGCCGAAGCTCGTCGCCATCATCGTCACGGCGATCGCGGGAGCCGTGGTCGGGCGACGACTGGCCAGGTCGCGGACCGCCAGCCGAACGGGCAGCGGCAGCCGTTCCGCGTACCGACCGAGGATTTCCAGCAGCAACGAGGCGAACGGGCCGAAACCGAGGAGTAGCAGACCTCCGCCTATGAGAGTCGCCAGGAACATCCCAATCAAGACGAGGCCGCCGTAGCGCGTATCTGCACGCGCCGACCACGCACCGAATGCCATCATCCCGACGCCGACGAACGACAGGAACAATCCCCCGACCACATATCGCCGGAGTATGCGTACGTGGCGATTCCATGGGGCGGACTGCCCCGCGATCGCCACAGACGCGCAGGCGAACACCGCGGGAATGGCCATGGCCAGGCCGATTCTCAGAAGAATCGAAAGGTCGAAGATCATGGCCGAATGCTAATGAGCTTCAGCCGGCGCCGTACGGGCACTGTGACGGTATTGAACAGGATTCCGCACCAGCTGCCCGCCAAGCGTGCATCTGTCACCTTCCGGCGCTCAGCTCCGGATCGGTGACCCCGCCGGGGCAGGCGAGCCGGCCGATGTCCCAGCCCGCGCGCCGGGCTCCGGCCTGGTAGGCGCTGTCGTAGAAGGCGAGGACGGCGGCGCGCGGATCGGCCTCGGATCGGGCGTCGGCGTGGCGCAGCACGGCCAGATGGCTGCCGCGCTGCTCGATCCACCGCGCGGCCGCGGGCTCCAGGGGTTCGCTGTCCAGCCCCTCGGGCTCGGGAGCGGTGTAGGAGTAGAAGGCCGGGTCCGCGAAGGCGTCGTCACCGAACCAGAAGCCAGAGCTGATCACCTCCCGCGAGTACGCTTCCCGCGTCACCGGGTCGGCTCCGGACGGCTGGTCGATCACGCGGTCGGAGAAGCGGGTGCAGGCGATGTCGAAGGTGTGCCAGAAGTGGTGCACCGGACTGATCTTGCCCGAGAAGCCCGCCGCGAACTCCTCCAGCAGGAGGTTCACCTGGCTGAGAACCTGCCAGTAGCGGGTGACCTGGGCCGGATCGTAGTGCGCGTGCTCGGTGTCGTCGGCGAACGCCCGGTCCGCGTCGGGCAGGTCGAACGGCCGCGGCACGGGGATGTCCACCCGCACGTCGAGGGCCGCCAGCGCCCGCATGGTGTGCTGGTAGAAGGACGCCACCGACTGTCCCGGAAGCGCGAACGACACCGCCCGGCCGTCCACCGTGGCGATGATGAGCCGGTGGCCGACGAAGTCGAAGTCGATCGTGAAGATCTGGTTGCCGTCGGCCTGCCCCATCGGACGGGTGGTGATCCCTCGCCCGGTGACATGGAACGGCGCGTTCCACCAGTGGTTGCGCCGCACCGCCGAGGCGAGCCGGATCTTGCCTACTACCTGGCAGAACCGGTGCAGCGTCGCCTTGGTGTCCCGCCACTCGGCTGACGGTACGGCGGTGTACAACTCCATGACGCCATCGTTCCCACACGTTCGCGCCGCTATCCATGCGCCGGCAGGAGCCCGGCTTGGCCATCAGAGGTTTAGCGCACTGCTCAATACGTGCACCCGATCTGCATCGCCGGCTTCGGAGGTGGGTGCGTACGCCCATTGGAGTAGCCGGGACGCCGCCCAAGGGCTGATGTGAGCCGGTCAGCCGCCACCGCATGATGATCGCTGTCCGATCACCAATCGGAAAGGGTCGGCCTCCCCGGATCACCATCCTTCCGGGAGCAACTGACGACCTGGAGCTGCCGAGTCCCGCCTGGATTGGCCTGCGCGGAGATCAGGCACTCACCGGACCGGATGTGTCGCGTCGGTTCGCGGGACCCAGCCGGCGAAGACGCCCTCAGGGCTGTGCGTCGAAAGCGCCTCCGCGATCGAGCCGTGCAAGGCGGCGGTGTCAGGCAGCCTGAGGTGGTACTCGTCCGACTGGTCGTAGAAGGACAGGTCGAGCCGCGCCGACGGGTATCTGCTGATTCCGTCCACGACCGCCGCTTCACCCTTGAATGCGGCCGCGGCCCCGACCAGCTGCGACGGGTACACCTCGCCGTCGGTGATCCCGACGGCCACGGCGGCGGCGATCATGATCGGGCAGATCGCGAAGAGCGCCTTGCGCATCAGCCCGATCGCCATCGGGCCACCCAGCCAGATCCGGGCAAGCCAGAAATACCAGACCGCGCTCCAGAACACTCCCACGAAGATCTCGAAGGGGGCGGCGTCGTTCCGCCAGACGAGCACAATGCCACCGATGAGGCCGGGCCAGAGGATGGCGAGCAGACCGACGGCCGACTTGTGGGCGAGAGGGCGCTGCATGCGCGGAATCCTAGTCTTCCGGCACCTGGAACCTCGGCGACACCGCCTGCCGCCTCGCCGCCACCGCCCCGCCGCCACCAGGCAGCCCAGGAGACCTCCGGCGACGGGACGCCCGGTGGGAGACCAATTGATGGATCTAGTTGAAGTGTCTCTTCGCTCGCTTCCCCAGCACTGGGATCGCAGCCACCTTCTCCGCGGGCATGCTCGGCCAGATCAGCCCGTTCGGCCGCCGTGCGGAAGGGCAGGCAATGATGTCCTTCTCCGTGATGATGAGGTCGACGCGAAAATCGTGCTCCGCCTCAGGCAGAGGCTCATCGACAACCTGAAGTGAATGGACGGTGGTCACAATGACGGTGTTGTCGTTGACCAGGCCGTCCTCGATGAGTAGTGCCACCTCGATGTCGGAGTAACCCGCCCCTTTGCCCAGCCGCACCCCTTGGCGGTTGACGGCGACGGTCCCGCACACCACGAGGTCGATCGGCCGCATGTCTTCCGTACCCACGAGCGGGCTGTTCGCGGCAGCGGCCCTGCTCGTCGCGGCTTCTGTCGGTGACATCCGCGATCGAGCCGGATCGATCAGATAGAACGGCCGCACAGTCGCGATCTTCGGAACCGCCATGTAGAGCAGCTTGTTCTCGGCCAGCGCACGGGCTCGGACAGGCAGTTGCGCAGTGTCGGGGTTGGCCTTGATCGTCCTCGCCCGCTGCCACGGGGCTGTCGATGCCAGGAGCTGGGCTGCACGCTCGGAGCCGATGAAGTCAGGGATGTGGCCACGAGCGTCGGAAGTAGAGATCTTCGCCTCGATCAGGGTGGACCACACCCGCTCCCTTACGGCGTTCTTCTGATCGTCGAGGTTCATACGCCAACCTCATCATGTGATCATCAGCCCGAACAGCCGATCGCTGATCTCCTGCACCCAGGGCTCATGGCGCCAGGGTGCCAGCTCGCGTCCAGCGGAGAAGGCGATGTTCATGCCGCCCCCGCAGCGGGTCTCCTCGACCAGACGGCGATCGATCAAAGTCCCTGGTGATCCATTCGTAGACCTCGTCGTTGAGGTCGGACACCAGGAGGACCGTGTCCGTGTCTGCCGTCGATTGTCATCCTGACAGCGCTACGCCGCAGGTCATCTACTACGGGTTATCGATTAGCGACTCGTGCCACCTCTGCTGGCGCGGCCGCGCTCGGAAGGGAGCCCTCATGACCATGTCCTCGGCGGTGCCCGTCACTAATGCGATAGCGATTCGTCCTGGGGAGCCGTTGATCGGCAGCGTCCAGGTGGACGGGTCGAAGACGGCCGTGCTTCCGCTGCTCGCCGCAGCTGCGGCGGTGGGTCGGCCAGTACACCTGGGCAACGTGCCGCAGTGCCAGGACGTGCGGACAACACTCGACCTGCTACAGCGATGCGGCTTCAGCGCCGCGCGCTCGGTCACCAACCCGGAAGAGGTCGTGATCCTGCCGATCTCCAGTCCCGGTCGGCCACCCGAGCTACCTGATGTGGCGACCATCCGCGCGCCGTACTATCTGGTGCCTGCGCTTCTGGCTTCCTGCGGGCAGGCGTGCCTGCCGTGGCCCGGCGGCTGTCCCGGCGGCGAGCGGGGCCTGCATTTCCGCATTTATGAGGCGTTTGGCGACCGAGTGCTGCTGGGTAGCTCGGGCTATCAAGTGCACAGGGCGGAGAGCAGGACGAGCGAGATGGAGCTCGGGCTGCCGTTCCGGTCTCGGGGCGCCACGGTGGCGGCCGTGCTGCGGGCGGTGATCGACTGCTGTCCTCTGGCGTTGTTCCAGCCGAACCTGTCTCCGGAGGTGACCGAGATCCTGGCCTTTCTGCGGCAGGCGGGGTGGGAGGTGAGTGCGGATGAGGACGCGGTCAATCTGGCGCCGCCGTACGAAGGCAGCAACACTCCGGTCATTTGGGAGGTGCCGGGCGACAAGGTCGAGGCGGTGGCGCTCGCGTGTGCGGTTGCGGTGGAGGCTTTCGCCTGGCTGGGGATAGCCGCATATGCCGGATCGGACATGGTGACGGTGCGGGCCAACGATACCCAGCTCACGGGGAAGCCATTGCGGGCGATCGCGTCATCGGCGCCGGGCGGGCTGGATGCCGACTTCGAGCCGTCGCTGATGGCAGTGGCTCTCGGGACGCCGGGGACGCATTTGTTCGCCGACACCATCAATCCAGGGTGGCATGGCAACCTGATCCCGCAACTCGCCCGTCTCGGGGCGGTCATCGAGCACTTGTCCGCGACACACTGCCGGCTTGTGGGGCCGCAGCGGCTGGTTGGGGCTCGGGTGAAGGCCAACGACATCCTTAGCGGCTCCACCCTCATCATCGCCGGATTGGCCGCCAGCGGCACCACCACCGTGACCGGCCTGGCACAGCTACAGCGAGGGCACGCGGACTTGCCGAGCAAGCTACGGCAACTCGGCGCGAACATCACCGAGAGAGTGGCATGAGTCGGCGTACAAACATCGATCAAGGCCCTGAGTAGCACGTATTGCGAAGGTAATCGAGGCTGTCCTACAACAGAAACCGATTCGAGGAGTTAGCCCCAACAAGTCCAGCGCGATGGTGTCTGTAGGCAAATTTCCTGTTTTTGATAGCTGCGCGACAAGTAGCCCGCGTAAAGGGCCTGCGCATAAATCGATGGTCGAGGATCATTAGAGGACGGCGAGGACGCCACCTCGTATCCCGGATGTTCTTAGGGTGATAACTATGGGTTGGCCGGCACGTATCCGCCACGAACGTCAGGCCCGCGACTGGGACGTGCACAGCGTGGCCAGACGCCTGAGGGCCGCCGCCGGAGATGAAGCCCTACCCGATCACGCGTCGCTCGTCCGCACCATCCGCCGCTGGGAGTCCGGCGAGATCGCCACGATGACCGAGCGCTACCGGCTGCTGTTCGCCCGCATCTTCTCGCGTGACGTGAGGATGTTGTTCGACGACCATGAGAACAATGGGGAAGAGGACCAACAACCGCGATCGCAGGAAGAGGACGATCCCACGAACCGGCGCGACGCACTCAAACTGGGCCTGGCCACTGCTGTGGGCCAGGTGCTGGGCGAGGCCGCCGACGAGGCATTGGAGTTCACCCGGCGTGCGAGCGTCTCTGCCGTCGGTCGTGGCACCCTGGATCATCTCCAGAGCGTGGCCTGCGATATCGCGGTCGGCTACTCTCGGCGCGCACCGGCGGACCTGTTCACCGTGGCCCGCCTCTACCGGCGCAAAGTCGATCGGCTCATCGCCGGACCGCACACCCTCAAGGAACAGCGGGAGCTGTTCGTCAACGCCGCGTGGCTATCAGAGATCCTGGCCTGGCTGGCCCACGACCTGGGCGACTCGCTGACCGGAGAAGCGTACGCCATCGACTGTTTCGAGCACGCCAACCAGGCCGGGCACGACGAGCTGTGCGGCTGGGCCGCCGACGCGATGGCGTCCATCGCCCTGCACGCGGATCGGCCCGCTCGCGCGGTCTCGGCCGCGCTACGGGGCCTCGGCCGCGTCCCCACCGGCCATCCGCTGGCGGTACGCCTGCATGCCCAAGCCTCGCGCGGCCACGCCCGGCTCGGTCAGCGGGACGACTTCGAAGAGAGCTTCCAGCAGGCCGAACGACTGTGGAACGCGTTGCCCAGCCGTACTCCCGCCCGTCCGGACGGCATCGACACCGGCCCTCTGGCCACCTACGCGATGACCACCTACACCGCCTCGTCCTACATCTGGCTCGGCGACTATGAGCGGGCCCGAGACCATGCCGAGCGCGCGGTCGCGGCACACGAAGCGACTCCGATCGGCAAGCGATCGCTCAGCCGCGAGGCGATCGCTCAGTTGGATCTGGGCATCGCGCTGGCGTTCCTCGGCTCGCCCGGTGACGCGGCGGCGCTGGGTCTGCGGGCATTGGCCTTGCCCCGCCTGGTCGCCTCCGTCCAGGCGCGGGCGGCCGACCTGAATACCGTACTTGCAGCGAAGTATCCCGAAACGAGCCCGGCAGCGGAGTTCCGGGCGGCGCTGACCGCTACGCGATAGGAACGCCAGCATGAGCGAGCGCGACGATGTCCCCGCCCGGCGGGAGCTCACTATTCGCAAGCCGTACTTCGACCTCATCGCCTCGGGCATCAAGACCGTGGAGGTGCGGGTGAGGTATGCCAGCATGCGCAAGATTCAGCCTGGCCAGGAACTCGACTTCGTCTCAGGTGTCGAGCGGTTGCGAACCCGGGTCATGCGGGTGAGCGAGTATGCGTCCTTCACGGAGATGCTGGAGCATGAGGACCCGATCGCCGTCGGCGGAGAGCTCGGCAAGAACACCGACGAGCTGCTCGCGGTGATCCGCAGCATCTACCCTCCCGAGAAGGAAAGTCTGGGCGTCCTCGCCATCGAGGTCGAGACGCCCGGCCAATAGCTGTCAGGCCACCGGCCAGTCTGCTGTCACGTACACAGCGGGGTTCGCCAGGGAAGGGCGCCAGGTGGTCCAGCACGCTGTTCCGCCGGGAGAGGGGATCGGTTTGTGCGGGCAGGCAGTCCACCCATTGCCGATCTTGGGCTGGCCTTTTGATCGTTTACGGTCGGCCGCCAGCACGCCGTGGCGGGAGGTCAGAGAAGGAAGGTGAACAGCGGCGAGCCAGGCGGGACGCGCTCCACAGTGAGCGGACCGGCCTTCATGCGGAACAGGAGACTGTCGAGATCACTGGCCCGCTCAAGCTCGATACCGACCAGCGCCGGACCGGTTTCGCGGTTGTTCTTCTTGACGTACTCGAAGGCGATGATGTCCTCGCCCTCGCCCAAGACCTCGTCCAGGAAGTGCCGCAGGGCGCCGGGACGCTGCGGGAAGGTCACCAGGAAGTAGTGCCGCAGCCCGATGTGGACGAGAGAGCGCTCCAGCACCTCGCCGTACCGGCTGACGTCGTTGTTGCCGCCCGACACCACGCAGACCAGCGGCCCTCCGGAGGAGTACGGCAGCAGCTCGCGGGCTGCCGCTCCCGCGAGGGCTCCGGCGGGCTCGGCGATGATGCCGTCGGTCTGGTACAGATCCAGCATCTCGGTGCACACCGCACCCTCATCGACCGCGACGACCTCATCGACCAAGTCCTTGACCAGCGGGAACGTCGCGTCTCCCACCCTTCCGACGGCGGCGCCGTCCACGAAGGTGTCCAGCTCGGGCAGGGCGAGGGGCCCGCCGTGGTCGAGGGCGGCGCGCATGCTGGCCGCTCCGGCGGGTTCGGCGCCGATGATGCGGGTGGCGGGTGAGTGCTCGCGGAGCCAGACGGCGATGCCGCTGATCAAGCCGCCGCCGCCGACCGGGACGACCACGGTGTGCGGCGCCTCCCCGGACTGCGCCAGGATCTCCAGGCCGACCGTGCCCTGCCCGGCCATCGTCATGACGTCGTCGAACGGATGTACGTAGATCGCGCCGGTGTGCTCGCTGTCGGCGTGCGCGGCGGTGCTCGCCTCGTCGTACGTGCCACCGCCGACCACGACCTCCACCCGGTCGCCGCCGAGCGCCGCGATGCGCTCGCGCTTCTGCCGTGGCGTGGCGGAAGGTACGTACACGCGCCCACTGATCCCGAGACGCGCACAGGCGAACGCGACTCCCTGCCCGTGGTTGCCCGCGCTCGCGCAGACCACACCGCGCCGCCGCTCCTCATCCGTGAGCGAGGCGATCACGTTGAAGGCTCCGCGCACCTTGTAGGAACGGCAGACCTGCGCGTCCTCGCGCTTGAGCAGCACCTGACCGCCGAGCAGGTCGGACAGCCGCTGGTTCGGCTCCAGCGCGGTGCGGCGCACCACCGGCCGCAACCGTTCGGCCGCCTGGCTGATCATCGCGGTGGTGAGACGGTCGGTCATGCACACTCCAGGCACAGCGGTTGATCAAGGGATGTTAGCAAGGCGTCGCGTGGTGGTGACAACGGCAGCCGGTGCCCGTCGCCAGGCGAGCACACTGGTCACAACGATCCCAACAGGTCATGCGATTCCCGCAGCACCCGTCTCCCTGTACACCTCGCCAGGAGCGCTTCAATAATGAGCCGGTGATCGATGAATCGTTGCCATCGAACTCCGACCGAACACCTCCGACACTGCTTCGTGACCGGACCGCCGCTCTGACCAGGATGGCCGGCTACGGCGCCCACGACCCACTCATGGTCGGCGTGCAGCAGGGCAGCGCACCGCCTGCCTTCCTGGTCGGCGGACGGACCGCAGCCGGGGAACCGTTGACCGCCGGCACGATCGTCTACACCGCATCGCTGTCCAAACAGATCACGGCCGCATGCGCGGCTCTACTCGTGCAACAGGGTCGGCTGGACATTGAATCAACTCTGGCGCAGTGGATGCCCGAGCTCCCCGCGTGGGCGGCCACCGTGCGCCTGCGCCACCTGATCTCCCACACCAGCGGCCTGCCTGAGGGCATCGAATTCGACGATCTCCATCGCGCGAAGCTCGACCGCACCACCGCCGGCGTCATCGGCGCACTTGTCCGGCTCGACCACCTCGTCAGCACACCGGGGACCGAACACCGCTACTGCAACGCCGGCTACGTCTGCCTGGCCGTCATCGTCGAACGCGCGGCGCGCCGGCCGCTGCCCGACTTCGCACACGAGCACGTATTCGCCCCGCTCGGGATGGCCGACAGCCGATACTGGTCCGGCCCGGCCCCGCATCCGCCCGGAGCCGAACCCCTCGACCCGCACTACCCGGCACCGCTGTCCCTCGGCGACGGCGGGATCTGGTCGACCACCCCGGACCTCATCCGCTGGAACCAGGCCTTGGAACGCGACGAGCTGGGCGTCTCCGCGCTCCTGCAGACGCCCGGCCACCTGGACGACGGCACGCAACTCGACTACGCGTGGGCCCTCGGCGTCCGTGAGCACGCGGGCCAGCGGATATACCAGCACGGCGGTAGCTGGGCCGGGCTGAGCGCACAAATCGTCCGCCTCGCCGATCAGCGCTCCAGTTTCGTCATCATCGCCCTGGACAACGACGAGGACCGCACGGCCACTTTGGCCACCGCCATGATCGAGGAACTCACAACCTAGACGCCACCCGCCACCCGCCGCTAGCGGTCGCGGGCCGGCGGCCGGTTCCTTCCAGGTCTCTCCCGCGCTCGCCTTGGGGACGCGCAGCGCGGTCATGCCCAGGGTGGACAGCGCATGGCAGGGCGGAATCGGATTCGCCGGAAGCGGCTCGATCCGCAACGCTGTTGTTTTGACCGCTTCCATCCGCCAAGAGGCCCGCGGCGCCCGTGCCGCCGCCGAGTTCGGAGTTCCGGCAGTGCTTTTCGACGTCACCCGCGGCGAACTCGCCGACATCTTCGGCGAGGACGGGCTCGCGACCCTGCCCGCCACCGCCTTCCCGCCCTCCACCGCGGACACCGAGGGCGCCCGCCTCCTGCAGACCGTCGGCGTCCCCACCGGAACGCTCTGGCTGCGTGAGCCCGACGAGGACTCCGGCCGGCTGCCCCTCGTCCAGGACGTCGTCGACCCCGAGGACTTCGAGGACGCCTCGGGGAACGCGGGCGAATGGCCCGTCATCGGCTGGCTGCTCAACGCCCACCTTGCCCTCGACCCCCGTTCGGGCAAGGTGCACGCCTTCGACGCCGACGAGGAGACCGCGCGGGAACTCCACACGGACGTCTCCTCCCTCGTCCAGGTCACGCTCCGGCTCCAGCGCCTGCTCGAGGAGTTCACCTTCAGCGGCGACGACGGCGACGAGGAAGCCGACTTCGAGCGCCTGGAGCGCGAGGTAGAGCGTATCCGTCAGGAGACGAGCAGCATTGACCCGCTCCCCTTCCAGGACGACGAGTCCGTCTGGTCGGTGGTCGGCGAGGAGATCGCCATGGGCCGGCGCTTCAAGGGCACCAGCCCAGGAGCCCGCTCGCTCTACGGGTGATCGCCGGCCGATGTGGTGACGGACGGGCCCATCTGCTGACCCGCTCAGCGGAGCAGTGAGCCGGGTGCCAGGCGGTGGGCGAGGCGGCGCGGTATCGCGACCTTCTGTCTGACCAGCACGTCGATGGTCGTGTAGTGCCGCCAGGCCGTGTCCGCCGCCGCCTGGTCCACCGGGGCGTCGCCGAATCGGGTGAGGTTCGCCAGGTCTGCCAGCCCGGTCAGCGGCTCGTACGCGTGCGCGCCCAAGGCCGTCACCCCCAGCGTGGCCACCTCCCGAGCCGTCAGGACGCGCGACGAGGCTGGGACCCCGGCGGCGCGCAGCCGTACCACCGTCTGCCGCCACGCGCCCGCCACCCGCGCCCGCGGATCGCCCGCCCGGCGGCGTCGGCGGCGCAGGGGCGGCAGTACGGTCACCGCCAGCAGGTAGCCGCCCAGCAGGCCCCCGGCCACCGCGCCCGCGACCGGCAGCCAGGCGATCTTCGCGTCCTCCTTGCGGGGGGACGGCTTCGGCGTGGGCCGACGGGGCGTCGGTGTCGGGGCGGGTTCCGCGTTCTCGCTGCTGATCTCCTGCTCGACCTCCTGGCGCTGCTTGGACACGCCTTCGGCGACGTCGCCGCTCTCGCCCGCGTGGCTGCGCGCCGGGGTTGGGTAGAAGGGCACCCAGCCGATCCCCTTGAACTCCACCTCCGCCCAGGCGAGTACGTCACCCGCCAGCACCTGCCGTACGCCGCCGCCCTCCGCCTTGCCCGGACCGAAGCCGACGACCACCCGGCTGGGCAGGCCGAGCGAGCGGGCGAGCAGCGCGTACGACGCCGCGAACTGCTCGGTCGTGCCCTTCTTCGCCTCGGTGAGGAAGAACTGGATGCTGCGATAGCTGTGCCCCGGCGGGGAGTTGACGTCGTACTCGGCGTGTTTGCGCAGGTAGGCGGCCAGCCGTACGGCCTGCTGCATCGGGCTGGTGGCACCGGCCGTGGCCTTGCGCGCGATGGCGGCGAGGCGGGCCCGTTGCGGGGGAGTACGGCCGTCGGGGCCGTTGGGCAGTGCCAGGGCGGCCTGGTCGGCGGCGGGAACCGCCTCGCGCAGCTCTGCGGCGGAGAAGCGGCGGATGCCGGAGATGACCCGGTACGTGATGCCCTCGCGAGCGGTGGTGGCGGCGGCTGCACTCGCCAGCATCCCGGTCGCCGGATCTGCCATCAGGCCGGTCGCGGATCCGTTCGTGGCGCCGGTCGGGGTGCCGCCCCCGGCGTCGCTCGTGGGGGCGGGTGCCGGTCCGGTGAGGGTCACCTGCTGCGGGCGGTCCGCTGCCGGCAGCCAGGGGCCGACCAGCTTCTGCAGGGTGAACTGCTGCTCGACGACGTCGAGCGAGCCTGCGGACCCCTCGCCGGGGACTCGGCCGCCCGTCGGCAGGTATCCGGCGCTGGAGGTCCACGTGACGCCGTCGAAGCGGTCCAGTACGGCCAGCCGCCAGTTCGCCTCGGCCGTGGACCTGACGGTGAAGAGCTGGCGGTACGGGTTCTGGAGCCAGGCCGACACCTGGTCCAGCGGGCTCACCCCGGCGAGTGGGCGCGACGGCGGCTGGGACACCAACCGCCGCACGTCGTACGGTTTGGCGGCGAACGGCAGCACCGGTCCGGCCGCGACGGCGATCAGCACGAGGCCGGCCAGCAGCGGCACGCCCGCCACGAACGTCCTGGCCGCTCGGGCCGCCCGGACCAGGGCGAGAGCCAGGGCCAGCCCGACGAGGACGGCCGGTGCCGGCAGTCGCGAGCCGGGACCGGACACGCCCAGCACGACGGCGGCGGCCAGCACCGGTACGGCCGGTGCCACCGGGAGCACCACCGCCCTGGTCCGCAGGGCCAGTTCGGCCCCGGCCACCGCCGCCGCCCAGACCAGGAAGTGCGCCAGCACGATCGTCCTGCCGTCCCCCTCGGCCGGCAGAATGGTCGTGAGCAGCGCCTTTCCCGAGTCGCGCACGCCGAGCAGCGCGGCCCGCACACTGGCCGGACTCGGCAGGAACCCGGCCAGGGCCTGCGCCCTGAACAGGGTCGCCGACACCGCCACCAGCCAGGCAAGCAGGTTCACGGCCAGGGACGCCCACAGCGGCAAGATCCTGGCCAGCGCGTACGACACCACTCCCGGCACGACCGCCGCCACGGCCACCACGGGGATCAGGGCGTTCAGAGCGAACACCCCGTCGAACGCCAGCCCGGCCGTACCCGCCAGCAGGATCACGATGACGATTGACGCCACCCGCCGCCACTCGGGCACAGGCGGCAGCGGCGCGGCGGTCGCGGACGTCCCAGGCCGCTGGACACCCGGCGGCTCGTTCCGCGGCCCCAACCAGCCTCGCGGCCCCAACCAGCCTCGCAGTCCCAACGAGCGCCGCAGTCCCAACGCGGGCCGCACGCCCGACCGCATGGACCGCACGTCCGGCGCGGGCGGAGGGGCCGGTGTGGGTCGCACGTCCGGTGTGGGCGGGACATCCGGGGTAGCCCGCATGCCCGATGCGGGCCGCATGTCCGGCGCGAATGCGGGCCGCATGTCCGGCCTAGGCCCCGCGTCCGGCGCGAACTGCACGTCCGGCCTGGGCCCCGCGTCCGGCGTCAACCGCACGTCCGGCGTGGGCCCCATGTCCGGCGTAGACGGGGCGGCCGGTCGGCCCGGCGGGGTGGTCAGCGAGGCCATGCCGCCGCCAGTTCGGCCAGTTCGCCGATCTCGATGACCGTCACACCGGGCACCATCGGCGGCCGGTCGCCGGAGGAGGCCCCGACCCAGACACAGACCACCTGGTCGAAGCGCCGCCGCACCGACGCGACGCCCGTGAGCGCCGTTCGCGCGCCGGTGACCAGCACCAGCGCCCCACCCGAGCCAGCGCGGCGTACCGCGTCCACCGGCGTCTCCGCGTCGGCCGTCCGCTCGACCAGGGCCAGCCGGTCCAGCACCTCCTCGGCCTCCTCGGCGCCGCCCTTGACGGACAGCAGCTCGCCGGCGCCGGTCAGCAGCCGCACCGGGAAGCGGCGGCGGCTCGCCGACCAGGCGACCGACGCGGCCGCGTCCACCGCCAGCTCGAACTCGTCGTCACCCCCGTAGGAGTCGGCGCGGGTGTCGAGGATCGTGGTCGTGTACGGCAGGCTGACGTCTTCCAGCTCCTTGACCATGAGGGTTCCGGTGCGCGCCGTGGACCGCCAGTGGATGTGCCGCAGGTCGTCGCCGATCACGTAGTCGCGGACGCCGTTGAAGGTGATCGTGCCGCTCGGCGAGCGGGAGGCGGAGCCGTCGAGGTGGCGCTGCCTGCCGGAGTTCAGCGGCTCCAGCGGCACCGTGCGCGGCCGGACCAGCAGCAGGTCCGCCTGGCCGTACGAGGTCGTGCGCCGGGCGAGGCCGAACGGGTCGGCCCGGTCGAGCCGCAGCGGGCCCACCGGGGTCTCGCCGCGCCTGCGGGTGGGCAGCCGGTACGACACGGTTCCGGTGGAGTTCCTGGCCAGCGGCGGTACGCCGACCACGATCGCGGTGTCCCGGCAGGTGTCATGGGCCTCCAGGGCGTCGCGCCGCCAGCGGCCCCTGTTCGTGACGCGCAGCATCGCGATGGCCGCCTCGCCCCTGGCGACCTTGACGGGTGTGACCTCGCGGCGTACCTCCAGGCGGGGACGGCGCAGCGTCCACAGCAGACCGGCGCCGACGGCGGCGATCCCGCCGGCCGACAGCGCGCCCGCCTGCTGGTAGCCGAGCGGCGCCGCCACCGCGTACAGCAGCACGGAGGCGGCCAGGGTGCCCCAGCCCGCTCTGGTGATCATTCGCACTCCCAGAGGGGGGCGGCGGGGAATCCCCCCTTCGGGGTGTCCATCAGCACGTCGTTCAGCCAGCCGCTGCCCCGGCTGGACTCCACCTTGTTCCAGACGTCGCTGCTCATGCCGGTGTCGGTGTCGGTGAAGCCCGCGCCCTTGGTCTGGCAGATCACGGTCATGGTGATGTACTCGCCCTTGGGGATCCGGCCGGCCTCCGCCCCCGCCGAGGGGCCGGACCGGATCAGGGTGTCCCTGTTGTCGTTGTGCGCGTTGCGGAACTGCGCCGACGGCGGCTGCAGCCCGGCCTTGGCCTCGGCGCGCTCCTGACCCTCGCCGGCGCCGTTCTTGGCGCGCAGGGTCCAGGTGTAGTCCTGGCCGTTCTTCAGGCCGGTCACCTCCGCGCTGGTTCCGTCGAGGGTGCCGGGGTGCTGGCCGGGGCCTTCGAGTACGTAACTGACGCCGCCGTCCTTGGCGTTGTCGGGGGCCGACCAGGTGAGGTCGGCGCCGTGGTTCTTGCCCTTGGCCTCGAAGCTCGCCGGTCTGCCCGGGGCGACGCAGGGGCGTACCGGGATGGTGGGGTCGGAGACGGACTCGCCGCCGTCGTACTGGGCCGCGACGCGGAAGGTGTACTCCTGGTCGCAGCGGCCTCCGGTGACCCGGAACTGGAAGGGGCCGTCGGAGCGTACGCGGTCCGGGGTCACGTTCGCGCTGTCCGGGGCGCCCTTGAGCGTGTAGCCGGTGGCCTTGCCCTGGCTCGACGGGGTGAACACGATCTCCATCCAGCCGGGTCCCGAGTTCGCCGTCACGGTGCCCGGCGGGCCGGGGGTCTGCGTCGGCGTGGGGGTGGGTGTCGGGGTTGGGGTAGGCGTCGGAGTGCTGGTCGGGGGTGGGCTGGGGGTCTCCGAGCGCTTCGTCGTGGTGGGCTTCGGGGTACGCGTGACCGTCACCGTGGGCCGGGCCGTCGGCTGGGCCGTGGGCTGGGTGGTCTGCCGGGTCGGGACGGTGGTCGGGAGCGCCATGGTGGGCGTGCCGGTGGGTACGGGCAGCGGCGTAGGCGTGTCCTTCTGACCGAGCGCCTCGTCGTACTTGCCGACCCGGTGCGCCCGGCCGTCCTGCTCGACGACCAGCGCGGTCTCGCTGAACTGGTCGTTGACCCAGAGCAGCCCGTCCTTGACGAACACCTCCAGCGGCCCCGCCTTACCGGTGATCACCTTCTCCGCGTCGAACCTCTTGGCCACCGTGTCGTACACGATGAGCCGCCCGGTGCTCTCGTCGGCGATGTAGACGCGGCGGCCGAGAGCCTGCGGCGCCCCGAGCTTGCCGCCCTTCACCGACACGGTGCTGAGCGCGCCGCTCGCGGTGTCCACGAGCACCAGCGCGCCCTGTTTGGGCGCGAGCATCGGGACGATCGTGGCCTCGGCGACGGCGGGCATCAGCATGCCGCCGCGCCCGGCCTCGGTCACCGTGCTGGGCAGGCTCACCGTGAGCCGCGTACCAGTCGAGCCGATGACCATCGCCGACGCGGCGGCGGAATTGGTGACCAGCGGTACGCCGTCCGCCATGGTCAGCGTGAGCGGGTCGCCCGGCTCGCCCACGGTCACGGCCTTGCCCTGCTGGGCGCCGTTGATCTGGGCCAGCGTGCCCTCTTCCGGAACCGGCACCCAGAGGGTTCCGTTCTTGTCGATGCCCGCCTGGCCGAGCGGGCCCTTGAGCGTGATCGCGGCGCCGATCGTGTCCACGGTCAGGGGGTTCACCTGCTGGACGGTGCCCGCCTTCGGGTCGATCGCGTACGCCTTGCCCGCACCCATGACCAGCTGCGTCCCGCCGGCGCCCAGGCTCTTGGTCTGGGCGACTTCGAGCTGGGTGGGGTCGATGCGGCTGACCTGGCCGGTCGACTCGTCGACGACGAGCACGCTGTTGCCGTCCTGGACCACCTTGAGCTCGTCGCCCTTCGCGGCGGCCAGGTCCACGCGGCCGTCGACCTGGCCGGACAGGCCGTTGGCGTGGACGACCTCACCGTTGAGCGCGCTGGCGAGCCAGGCGCCGATGTCGGCGAGTTTGGGCCGGGCGCTGGACACACCCGTGCCCAGGAAGAACCCGATGCCCGTGAGCGCGGCGACGACCGCGAGCGCGACGAGGCCCGCAATTCTCCGCCGTGCCGCCTTCTGCCACCGAATGGCCACCAAATTCACATCCCGCGACATTTGCGCACATGCATACCCGCCGACACCCTAGATCGGCGGGGTCGGCGGGGAGCATTCTTCAAACAACCTCGAAGTGTCGCTCAGGTCGTGCCCCGGCGCCGCTCGTCGATGGCCCGCATGCGCTCGTCCATCGACGATTCGAAGGACTCGAGGACCTGGCTGAACCGGTCGTCGAGCTCCCGCTGGGTCGGCATCGACTCGCTGAGCGTGTCGGCCATGACCTCCCTGGCTTTCCTGTCGGCCTCGTCCTGCGCCTGCTGGGCGGCCCGCAGCAGCTCCTCGGCGAGCTTCTGGCTGTCCAGGCGCATCGCGCGCGGGGAGATGACCAGCTCGACCAGCCGCCCGTTGGCACCGGCGGCCACCCGCACCTGCCCGTCCGCGCCGGTGCCTCGGCCGACGACCACGTCGACCTCCTTGCGGACCTCTTCGACGCGGAGCAGCATCTGCTCCGCTTGGGCGGTGATCCGTTCGAGGTCTTCGGGGCGGAATTCCGCAGCGTCCATGCGGGGATGATCGCCGACAGTTCACCTGCGGTGGCGATATTTCGGGAAAAGTGGAAGCGACGGCGGGCTCCGGGCCCGACTGCGCGAAAGAGCAACGCGGGGATCTCGCGCAGCCGCGTTACACGAGGAGTCCGCGCAGCCGCGTTACGTGAGGAGTTCGCGGAGCCGCGCTACGCGAGGAGTTCGCGGAGTGAGGCCGCGTACGCCCTGGGGTGCGAGGTGTTGCCGTTGTGTCCGCCCGGGAAGTGCGCGAGATCGGTGCCGAGCAGCCGCGCCAGTTCCCCGGCGCATCGATAGTCGAAGACCGTGTGCGGCGTGGCGCGACCGGCGACGGGCACGATCGGGGCGCCCTTCAGCGTGGCCGGGTCCAGCCGGTCGGCGATGATCGCCGACCAGTCGTGCTCCACGAAGTAGCCGAAGTTGGCGGCCCGCTGCTCGGTCATCGGCTGCGGGGTCAGGTCCGGCTCGATGTCCTTGGCGGCGAGGTCGATGCCGAGTGTCCTGCTGATCTCCTTGATCAGGGCGGGCAGACCGTCACGCCGATAGATCTCCTGCCCCTCGGCCAGTTCTCGCCGGTGGCCGGCGCACTCGTCAGAGGGGAGCAGCCACGGCGCCACGGGCTCGTGCGCGATCAGCCTGCTCAGCCGGCCGCTCGCCACCAGGTGGAGCCCGATGGTGGCACCGAAACTCATGCCCAGCATCGTCACCGGCTCGCCGGTCAGATGGTCGAGCAGGCGCAGGACGTCGTCGGCGTGCTCCTCGACGGTCGCGCCCCGGGCCGGGTCGTCCAGGGTGCTGCGCGAGAGCCCGCGCCGGTCGTACGTGATCACCGTGTGGTCGGCGACGAGCCGGTCCACGAGGTCGACGCTGCGTCCGGCGTCACCCTCGCCGCTCTGCGAGATCAGCAGGACGGGGCCGGTGCCCCGTACCTCGAAGTAGAGATGCGCGCCGGCCACCCGCAACATGCCAGTTTCCATGACACTCACACTAATGCATCAAGAATGATGTATCAAGAATGATGGATTTCTTCCCAGGGCATGCCCTCGAAGTAGCCGATCAGCCGGCCCATCGCCGCCTCGTCCACCTTCAGCGTCAGATCGTCGACCTGCCCCACGGCCACGACGCCGTGCGAGTTCGTCAGGAACACCGTCTCGAAGTCCGGCAGATCCGCCACCCGCAACACCCGGCTCTCGTACGGCACACCCGCCCGAGTCAGCCCCGCCTCCATGAGCTGCATCGTGATGCCGTGCAGCATGGGCGCGTCCGGCCAGATCACCCGCGTGCCGTCGAAACAGCCCAGATTGGTGATCGAACCCTCGGAGATCACCCCGTCGTCCGCGGTGAGCAGGGCCTCGTCGAAGCCCTCGGCCTGCACCTTCCGCCCCAGGTAGCCCTGGGGGAAGCCGCCCAGGTGCTTGACGTGCGGGAGAAAGCGCTGGTAGCGGACCGATTTGAGGCTCTGCGGGGTGGTGGCGATCTCGATGGGCGGCTTGGCGGTCACCAGGACGTGCAGGCGTTCGACCTCGCACACATAGACCCGCACGGACGCGTCGGGCACGGCCGGCTGCCGATGGTCCAGGCCCAGGGCCGACCTGATGGAGTCGACCACGAGCCCACGGTCGAGCGGGCGGCCGAACAGCTCCTCGGTGGCTCGGTCGAGCCGGTCGAGATGGCGGTCGAGGCCGCGTACCCGGCCCTGTCTGACCTGCATCGCGGTGAAGTGCCCGTATCTCGCCGAGACGGCCAGCGTCACTTCCGACGCCTCGGCGAGCCTGCCGTCGATCACGGTGCGTTCGATGTCGATCAACTCCCTCGTACGGCTAACGGCTGAGCGTTCTGGGGATGAGGCGCCGGGCCAGCTCCTCCAGCATCTCGACCGTCTCGGCGATGTCGTGCCGGTCGTCGGTGTCGAGGGCCGCGGCCACGGCGTCGTCCACGGGTGTGGCGCGTACCTCCGACAGCCGTGCCGAAACCTGCGGCGACTCCCTGATCAGGGAGCGCCGCCGGTCGCGGGGGTCGGTCATGGTCTCCAGGGCGCCAACGGTCTTGAGCCGCGCGACGGCGCCGGAGACGGCGCTCTGCGGCAGGCCGGTGCGGGCCGCCACCTCGCCCACGGAGGTGTCGGGGTGCTCCCGGATGTCGCTGACCACGATGAGGACGGTCCGGACGCTGGTGGAGTGCTCGCCGATGCCCTCGGTGGGCATGGCCTCCTCGCCGATCTTCATCAGCGTCCGTCCGAGCAGGAACAACTCGACCCCGTTCACCTCAGGCACGATACCGCGATGATCCCCGGGGTGGTTCGTCACGCGACCGTCTCGGGCTCTGCGGTGGTCCGTTGTGGTTGGTGTCTTTGGGAGGGACGCCCCTTCGGGGGAGAAGAAGGCGGCGGTTCGTTGTGGCTGGTGTCCCTCAGGAGGGATACCGCCTTCGGCGGAGAGGGAGAGGGCGGTCTGTTGTGGCTGATGTCCCCGGGAAGGGCCCCGTTCGGGGACGGAGCCCGGCGGGTGTTCGTGGTCAGCGGCAGCCGCGGGCGTACCAGTTGAGGTACGCGACGCAGAGCAGTGTCGAGCCCATGGGGGCCTCGACGGCGTGGTCCACGTACACCGCCCGCGCGTGCGGGAACAGGGCGCTGTCCCCCCGGGCCACCGGCATGAAGCGGGGCGCCTGGAGATACTGGCCGGCCGGGGCCAGGCCGCCGCCCCCGTCCACCGAGACGAAGGTGGTGGCGACGCCGTTGTCGGTGGTCGCCATGTTCTTGGTGTACGTGCGGGCGAAGCGCCCCAGGTCCCGGTCGTGGAAGCCGAGGCCCCAGCGGTGGGCGACGGCGGCGAACTCGACGTCGATCCCGCCGTGGCTCAGGTCCTCCATCTGCTGCGCGCCCTTGGGCGGCGTGCCGTACGACGGGGTCCACTCGGAGATGTTGTCGGCCTTGGTGTAGCCGCTGTAGAGCTTGCCGAAGGTCGGCCAGTACGACCAGACATAGGCGTCGTCGGCGTCGGTGCGCAGGTCGCCGGCGAAGCCGCGGGCCAGGCGGCGGGTGCGGTCGCGGAAGACGGGGTCCCCGGTCGCGGCGGCCAGTTCGGCGTAGGTCTGGCCCAGGCCGAGGCTCTGGTTGTGGGGCTGCTCCACGCCGTCGTACGGGACGGGCATGCCCTTGAGCCAGATGAAGTAGCCGAGCCCGGCGTCGGTCCGTACCCACTCGGGGTCGTGCACCGCCGCCGCGGCCTTGACCGCGGTGAGGTATTCGGCGGCCTTGCTCCGGTAGCGGGGGTTCGCGCGCAGGCGCGGGTTCTGGTGGACGAGCCGGACGAACGAGGCGAGCGGATAGGTGATCATGCCGGTGTGCACGGTGAAGATCGCCGGTGCGGCGGCCGGCTTGGCCGTGCCCAGGGCGGGCAGCGCGTTCCCCGACGGGGACGGGCGCAGGTCCTTGGCCGTGACCATGTTCGGCGACGGGTAGGCGTCGAAGATCCGCCGCACGGCGTAGTCGGGGCTGGCCGGGTCCATCGACAGCTCGGCGAAGGTGGACGTGCGGTTCTTCTTGGGGTTGGCCACCTCAAGGGTGAACCGGCCCTCGCCGGTGCCCGCCCGTACGGTGGCCACCGCGTCGTTGACGTTGGTCAGGGCGGTGCGCACCTCCAGCAGTGGTTGCCCGGCCGCGTCCAGGAGGCTCACGCCGCCCGCCGTGTAGCTGAGGTTGCGCCAGGCGGGCAGCGACAGACCTCGGTAGTCGGTCACGCCGCGCTCGGAGTCGCGCTGGGCGAGCACCAGATCGGCGTTGTGGATGAGCCGGTCCAGGTAGTAGGTGTCGCGGTAGGCCTCGTACATCCTGATGTAGGCGGCGAGCACGTAGGACGCGCCCCAGCCCAGGCCGCCGACCTCGTTGGTGTCTGTCGGCTGGCCGACGGCGCCGCTCTCGTGGAAGGTCTTGTCGAACAGGTCGAACGTCTCGCGGGAGGTGTAGTCGTAACCCGCCGCGCGTGCCGTGCCCGGCATCGCGCTCAGAGCTCCTACGGCCAGCGCGCCCAGCGTCAACTGCCTGCGTGTCAACATCGGTGGAAACCTCCGGGGGGTGGTGCGCGGTGTCAGCCCTTTACCGCACCGCTCATGCCTTCGAGTACGTGACGTTGCATGATCATGAAGAAGACGACGACCGGCACGATCGAGATCACGGTGCCGGCCGCGAGGCTGCGGACGTCGGTGCCGGTGATGCCGGCGAGGTAGGCGATCCCCAGCGCGATGGGGTAGAGCGCGGAGTCCTTCAGCACGACCATCGGCCAGATGAAGCTGTTCCAGACCGAGATGAAGCCGAAGACGCCGAGGATGGCCAGAGTGGGACGGGCGGCGGGGAGCATGACGTGCCAGAAGATGCGCAGTTCGTGGCAGCCGTCGGTCCTGGCGGCGTCCACCACCTCGCGGGGCACCCCGGCGAACGTCTGGCGTAACAGGAAGATCCCGAAGGCCGAGAGCAGCCCTGGGAGGATCACCCCCAGGTAGCTGTCGGCCATCCCGATCTGGGAGACCACCAGGAACCTGGGCAGCAGCATGACCTCGCCGGGCATGAACATCGTGGCCAGGATCGCGAAGAAGATCACGCTCCGGCCGCGGAAGTTCATCAGCGCGAGCGGGTAGGCGCACAGCGCCGACACGAGGATGTAGGCCGGCACCATCACGACGACCAGGAGCGTCGAGTTGAGCAGGTAGCGCGGGAACGGGATGGCCGTCCACGCCTCCTCGGCCCAGGTGAGCACCGGCGGGCGGGGGATGATGTCGGGCGGGAAGGAGAAGACGGCCTGGCCGGACGGCTTCAGCGCCGCCGACAGCAGGATCAGGAACGGGCCGACGAACACCAGGGCGATCGCGCTGAGCAGGACGTACATGCCTGCCCGGCGCAGCCACCAGCCGAGTCTGGGGGTCAATGCCCGACCTGCTTTCCCCTGGTGAGCCGATAGTTGAGAAGGGCCATGACGATCAGCAGGGCCCAGAGGACGAGCCCGACGGCGCTGGCGTAGCCCATGTCGTACTTCTCGAACGCCTCGGACCAGATGTAGTAGCCGAGCATGAGCGTGGCGTCCTGCGGCCCGCCCTTGGTCATGACGAAGACCGTGGTGAAGGCCTGCATCGCGTCCAGCATGGTCATCGTGATGGTGACCGCGATGTAGGGCATCATCAGCGGCACGGTGATGCTCCGCATCCGGCGCCAGGCGCTCGCGCCGTCCACCCTGGCGGCCTCGTACAGATTCGCCGGGATCGTCTGGAGGCCCGCGAGGTAGATCATCATGTAGACGCCCATGCTCTTCCAGCCCTCCACCAGGATCAGCGCCGGCAGCGCCCAGGCGGGGTCGAGCAGATACTGGATCGGCTCGTCGAGGACGCCGAACCCGGTGAGCAGCCAGTTGAGCACGCCCTGCTGGTGGAAGACGTAGTTCCAGGCCACCGCCACCGCGACCATCGAGGTCACGACCGGCAGGTAGTAGAGCATCCTGAACGTCCTGATGCCCGGCAGCTTCTGGTTGACCAGTACGGCCAGCGGCAGCGGGAGCACGACGAGCAGCGGGAACAGCCCGACCAGGAACACCAGCGAGTTGCGCAGGGCCGTCCAGAACCGGGCGTCACCGATGATCTTGACGAAGTTGTCCACCCCGGCGAAGACGGGCGGGGTCACCCCGTCGTAGTCGGTGAACGAGAGCTGCAGCGCCGTGATCGCCGGCCACGCGAAGAAGACGCCGAACAGCACCAGGGCCGGGATCGGGAAGAGGTACGGCGTGTACCAGCGCTGCCCTGGGATCCGGCTGGTGGTCATCGGCGTCACATCCCTTGGATTGCCAATAGTGCCGACCTAAGAATCGATAAGGGCTGGCCAGAATTTGGCCGAAGCTTATAGACGGTCGATTGAGAGCGTCAAGATGCATGTCTTGACGGTCTATGCGCCGGACTGGCATGGTGCCGAAAGAAGAGATTAAGGACGGCCATATTCTGGCGGAGGTACGCGGTGATGAAGAGAAGTGCCTTGGCGACAGGCGTGCTCGCGCTGGCCCTCGTGACGTCCGGCTGCGTCGCGGGCACGTCCGGCGGCTCCGCCGCGGTGGCCGACGACCAGCCCTTCGAGGGCGAGGTCGAGTTCTGGACGATCAACCTCAAGAAGAACTACAGCGCCTACATCGAAGGGCTGATCGCCCAGTACCAGAAGGACCACCCCAAGGTCCGCATCAACTGGGTCGACGTGCCGGGCCAGGACATCGCGACCAAGATGCTCGCGGCGGTCGCCAGCGGTGACGTCCCGGACGCGGTCAACCTCGCCTCCACCGACATCGGCAGGTTCGTCCCGTCGCTGAGCCCGCTCGACGACGCGTTCAAGGCCGCCGACCTCGCCGACTTCCAGCCCAACCTGGTCGAGCCGCTGCGCGTGTCGGGCAAGCTGTACGCCGTGCCCTGGTACAACGGCGGCACGCCGGTGGGCATCTACCGCAAGTCCGTCGTGGCCAAGGCCGGCTTCGACGGCACGACCCCGCCCAAGACGTACGACGAGGCGCTCGCCCTGGCCGACAAGGTCTACGAGAAGACCAAGGTCTACGGCACCAACGACATCCCCGGCATCAACACCGCCAGCGTGCTGCGCTACTACGGCGTCGAGCTGCTGTCGGCCGACAAGAAGAAGGCCGCGTTCAACACCCCGGAGGTCGCCGCCCTCCTCGACCGGTTCAAGCAGAGCTACGACAAGCACGGCATCGCGCCAGGAGCGGTCTCCAAGGACGTACGCAACTTCCCGCAGAGCCTGGACAACG
The DNA here is from genome assembly GCF_050942315.1 of Nonomuraea sp. CA-143628. NCBI lineage: Bacteria > Bacillati > Actinomycetota > Actinomycetes > Streptosporangiales > Streptosporangiaceae > Nonomuraea > Nonomuraea sp. CA-143628. The sequence continues at coordinate 11,052,872 of NZ_CP192072.1, read as the reverse complement.
GCCAGCTCGCCCTGTCTGCGAGCACGTTCGCGGCGACGCTGCTCAACATCCAGAAGAACGCCCCGGACGTCTACAAGGACCTGCTCATCACCGAGCCCGTCCAGACGAAGACCGGCGGTTACCTGCTCCTGGCCCAGCAGACCTTCGCCATTCCGAAGGCGTCCAAGCACCAGCGGGCCGCGGCCGAGTTCATCAAGTTCTTCACCAACGGGGCCAACCAGCTCGCCTTCTGCAAGCTCGTGCCCATCTATCCCTCGACCATCTCCTCGACGAAGGACGCCTTCTTCGCCGGCGGTGGCGGCGACGACCCCATGGACCTGGCCCGCCAGGTGATCGTCAAGGGGCTGCCGAAGCTCGAGTACACCCCGCTCGGCACGCCCAAGGACACCGAGCTCGGGGAGTCGCTGGCCGAAGAGGTCAGGGCCTTCCTCCAGGGCTCCAAGAGCGCCAAGGAGGCGCTCGACGCCGCCGAGAAGGAATGGAATGACGCGCTTGCCTAGGCTCAGAATCGGGATCGTCGGCGCGGGGATCATGGGCCGGGGCCATGCCGAGGTCCTGTCCGCCCATCCCGAAGTCGAGATCACGGCGGTCGCCCGGCACGCCCTGGAGCACGCCCAGGACGCGACCGTCTACCCCGGCTACCGGGAGCTGCTCGCCTCGGGCACGGTGGACGCCGTGTCGATCACCACGCCCGACCACCTGCACGCGGACGTGATGGTGGCCGCCGCCGAGGCGGGCGTGCACATCCTGGTCGAGAAGCCGTTCACGACGACCGTCGAGGACGCCGACCGCTCCGTCGCCGCGATCCGGCGGGCGGGCGTGACCGCGATGTGCCTGTTCAACCATCGCTGGGTGCCCGCGTACGCGCAGGCCAAGCAGCAGATGGAGCTGATCGGCGAGCCGGTCGTGGGCTACGCCCGCAAGGACGACACGATCCACGTGCCCACCGAGATGATCGGCTGGGCGGACGAGACGACCTGCGCCTGGTTCCTGTCCAGCCACGACATCGACCTGCTCACCTGGCTGTACGACGACCAGGTGGCCGAGGTCTACGCCACCGCCCGCCACGGCAAGCTGCGCGGCCTGGGCATCGACACCCCCGACGCGATGCAGATCCAGGCCCGCTTCTCCCGAGGCGCGGTCGCCACCTTCGAGTCGGCCTGGATCTACCCCAACACCTTCCCGACCATGGTGGACAGCTACGTCACCGTGGTCGGCGAGTCGGGCGTCATCCAGCTCGACCGGCAGAAGGAGAACATCCAGCTCGCCACCGAGAAGTCCTACGCCTACCCGCGGAACATGCTCCAGCGGGTGGTCCACGGCGTCCCCGCCGGCGCCTACCGCGACGCGATCCACCACTTCGTCGACTGCGCCCGCACCGGCGCGGAGCCGCTGATCAGCGTGGAGAGCTCGCGGCACGTGACCGCCGTGCTCGCCGCCGCGCACGAGTCCGCCCGCACGGGATCGCCGGTGAAGCTCTGATGCCGGTGGAGAAAGCACCTCACGTGGATCCCGTGCGGATGCTGCACATCACCGACGAGGCACTGCTCGAAGCACTCGGGGCGCCGAGCGTCGCCGAGGCCAGGCCCTGGCGCCGGCCGCGGCCGGTACCTGCGGCCCTCGGCTCGGCGGGAGCGGACGATCTCCACGGGATCGAGGTCGACTTCCTGGACAAGGGTCACGGCCGTTCCCAGCTGTACGGCTTCCACTACCTGAGGTGGATGACCCCGCTGATCACGGCCTACGCCGAGACCGGCGACCCGCGTCACGCCGCCGAGTGGGACCGGCTGTTCCGCCAGTGGTACGCCGCCCGCGACCTGGTCCAGGGCGACTGGCCGGGCCTCGACGTGGTCTGGTACTCCCTCGGCGTCCGCGCCCGCGCCATGTACGTCACCGAGGCGCTGGCCGTCTTCGCCGACGAGCCCGCGCTGAGCGACGACTGCTGGCTGGAGATGATGAAGACGGTGCTCGGCGGCGCCCGGTGGTCCGCCGAGGAACACGACGCGTTCCGGCACGGCAACTGGCAGTTCGTCACCGCCTGCGAGCTGCTCCACACCTCCAGGGTGTTCGCCGATCTGCCGGAGGCGGCGCAGTGGGCCGAGGTCGCCATGGCGCGGATCCTGGAGCACCTGGAGCACGACGTACGTGCCGACGGCGGGCACCATGAGCGATCTCCCGGCTACCACGACATGTGCCTTGGTAGCGTCGACAGGGCCGCGGCGGTCGAGCCGGAGCTGTCCCGGCATCCCCGCTACCTGGCCATGCGGCACTGGCTGGAGGTCCTGGCGACGCCGGGCGGCTGGGTGCCGCACCTCCAGGACAGCGGTGTGGTCTGGCCCGAGCTCGGCCGGCCGGTCGAGGAGTCGTACAACCTGGAGGCCAGCGGGTACGCGACCTTCCGGGCGGGCGGCTTCCACACCGTGGTCAACTACGGCCCGTACGTGGGGCACGAACTGGAGCCGCACAGCCACCACGCGGCGCTCGACTTCGTGCTGTCCGGCTGGGGCGTGCCCCTGGCCTGGGAGGCGGGCGGCCCGCCGTCCTACGACGACCCCCTCTACTACGACTGGTACCAGGCGACCAGGGCGCACAACACGCTGCTGGTCCCCGGCGAGGAGTACACCGAGGACCGCCGGGCGGCCTGCGACGTGTTCTCCGTCTCGCCCGAAGCGGACGTCTTCGCCGGGCACCACCACGGCTACGGCAGGCGGCACGACCGCCGGATCGTCTTCGTCAAGGGCGAGTCGCCGTACTGGGTGGTCACCGACCGGATCGACGCGGAGGCGATCTGGCAGCTGCACGGCCTGTCACCGTGGGTGGCGCACGGCGCCGGGTACGCCGGCACACGCGGGCCGGGCATCCTCGTGCTGCCCCTGGAACCACCGGACGAGGTCCTGTACGGCAGCGGCCCCGCCCGGATCCCGGACCCCGCCACCAGGACCGCGGCGTACGGTGAGATCCACTCGCTCGGCCTGCGCCGCCATGACGGCAGATTCACCGTCGGGATCTTCCCTTATCGCGACGAGCTTTCCAAAGTCCCCGAGGATTGGATGGTTCATGCTGATCGACGCTGACGCGATGCTCGGCCGCTACCCGCGCAGGGATGTCGGCACGGGCTCGATCACGGAGGCGATGGCCAGGATGGACCGGTTCGGCATCGCCGAGGCCATGGTCAGCCACACCCTGTCGTGGCTGCACGATCCGGCGACGGGCAACAGGGAGCTGCTCGGCCTGGTCGCGGGCGAGCCCCGGCTGCATCCGTGCTGGGTGATGCTCCCCGACACCTGCGGCGAGACGGGCACGGCCGCCGAGTTCGTGGCCGCCGCGCTGGACGGCGGCGTACGCGCCGTCCGCGCCTATCCCGCCGATCACGGCTACGACCTGGCGGGGCGGGACGCCGCCGCGATGCTCGCCGCCATCGCCGAGGCCGGGCTGCCGCTGCTCGTGGACGCGCCCCAACTCGGCTGGCCCGCCCTGGAATCGGTCGCCGCCCGGCACCCCGGCCTGCCCGTCGTTGTCGGCGGACTCGGCTACCGCGTGCTCAGGCAGGCCGCCGGGGTGCTCGCCCGTACGGACAACGTCTACATCGGGCTGGCCAACCTCTCCTCGCACTGCGGGCTGGAATGGCTCGTCGAGCGGTACGGGGCGGGCCGCGTGGTCTTCGGCACCGGGGCGCCGCTCAGGGATCCGGCGGAGGCGGTCACCCGGCTGATGTGGGCCGAACTGGACGACGACGCCGTCGCCACCATCGGCTCCGGCACCCTGCTGGGCCTGCTGCCGCTGGCCGCCCGGTGAACGCTGGTGGCGCGGTGAACGCGCTTACGTCCGCGCTGTGGGAGCGGCGCCCGCAGACCAGCGTGCGGATCGTCGACGCGCACGCCCACGTCGGCCCGTACAGCCTCTTCTTCATCCCCGACGCGGGATCCGACGGCATGGTCAGGGTGATGGACAGGTGCGGGGTGTCGCACGCGGTCATCTCCAGCCACCTGGCGATCCAACTGGACGCCGCGGCGGGGAACGCGGCGACGGCCGAGGTGGTCGGCCGCGCGCCAGGCCGCTTCACCGGGTACCTCACCGTGAACCCCTGGCAGGACCCCGCCGGAGAGCTGGAGATGTGGGGCGCCGACCACCGGTTCGGTGGCATCAAACTCCACCCCGACCTGCACGACTATCCGCTCACCGGCGGACGCTACGCGCCGGTGTGGGAGTTCGCGCAGCGCACGGGCTGCCCGGTGCTCACGCACACCTATGACGGCTCGCCGTACAACGACCTGCCCATGGTGGACGAGGTCGCGGCCCGCTACCCCGACGTGGTGATCCTCGCCGGGCACGCCGGCGCCACGCCGAACGGGTTCGACGCGGCGATCGAGGTGGCACGGCGACGTCCCGGCGTGGTGCTCGAGGTGTGCGGGTCCTTCAACAGCGGCGCCGACATCGCCAGAATGGTAAGAGAGGTGGGAGCGGACCGGGTGGTCTACGGGTCCGACTTCCCGTTCATTGATCTACGGATGTCGCTGGGACGGGTAATCTTCAGTGGCCTCACTGAGGAGGACCGAGCCGCCGTGCTCGGCGGCACGATGACCCGCCTGCTTCAGTGGAGATCCGGACGGGAGTGATCAAGATCATGGATCGGCTGCGTTCCGAGACGCGGTCCAGGGTGGCGATCGGGATCGTGGGGCCGAACGATCTCGTCCAGCAGATCATGATGATCGGGGCCGAGCTGCCCGCCGCCGCCGACTGGCGGCTGGTCGGCGCGTCACACGCGGAGGAGCACGAGACCTACGAGAAATTCTCGAAGATCTCCGACAGCATCGACGTGGTGCTGTTCACCGGGCCGCTCCAGCACGACCTGGCCAGGCAGACGGGCGAGCTGCCCGTTCCGGCGACGTTCGTGCCGATGAGCGGGGCCAGCCTGTACGCGAGCCTGCTGCGTGGGGTGCTCACCCACGGCCTCGACCCGGCTCGGGTCAGCATCGACTCGCTGCTCGCGGCCGACGTCGAAGAGGCCTACGGCGAGATCGGGGTCAGCACGGCGGAGGTCCATCTGTCGGAGTATGACCAGCCGGAGTCGGCGCGCGGCTTCATCGAGTTCCACGAACGGCTCTACCGGCAGGGCGCCACCACCGCGGCGCTGACCACGATCAGGAGCGTGGCCACCAAGCTGACCGCCGCCGGGGTGCCGGTGCTGCGCATGCTGCCCACGTCCCATACGCTGCGCGTCGCGCTCAACACCGCCGCCCTGCTCGGCACGGGCAGCCGGCTGGAGGACGCGCAGATCGCCATCGTGGTGGTGGAGCTGGCCGCCTCGGCGAGACCCAGCTATTCGGGGCCGGGCAACTACTGGCAGCAGGAGCTCAAGCTGTCGCTGCACCAGTCGTTGCTGGCCGACGCCCGGCTGATGGGCGCGACCGTGGTGCCGCGCGACGAGAACAGTTATGTGGTGACCACCACGCTCGGCGCGCTGCGCCAGGCGACCGAGGGGTTCAGGGTGGCGCCGTTCATGGACCGGATCCTCGCGGACATCGGCGTCGCGGCCGAGGTCGGCATCGGCCTCGGCGGCACCGCCCGCGACGCCGACGCCAACGCGCTGATCGCCGTGGAGAAGGCACGCAACGCCGGCGCCGCGGCGGCGTACCTGGTCAGCGGGGACGGCACCGCGCTCTCGCTGCCGGTACGCCGGCGCCGCCAGCCCGAGACCGGCCCGGTGGCCACCACCAAGGCGGCCAAGCTGCTGGACCGGCTGGTCGAAGGGCTCGGCGACGGCCCCGACGCGATGGTGGTCGACGCCGAGATCGTGGCCGACGTACTGGCCATCGCGCCGCGCAGCGCTCGCCGGGTGCTGCAGAGCTTGGCGGAGGAGGGGCTGGCCTGGCCGATGCCCCCCGTCAAGGGCACACAGGCAGGGCGGCCCCGCCAGCCGTACCGGCTCGTCAAGGCTTAGGCGTCCGCGCGCCTGTCGTCGCTCGGCGTACGAGGGCCTGTTGCTGTTCAGGCGTCGCCGAGGCGGACGCGGGAGCCGTAGCCCTCCAGCAGCCTGTCGTTGTACGCGTCCCCGCCGGGTGTGTTGGCGGACCTGAAGACGGGCGGGGCCTGTCCGGCGGCCAGGAAACGGCCGGCGACCTCGGCGACCAGGAGTTGGGCGATCAGCACGCCGGTGAGGTTCGAGACCGGGCAGATGGCGCCGCCGCCGGGCAGGGGCAGGGCCGCGTCCCCGTACGGGGCGCCGTTGTCGATGACCACGTCGGCCAGGTCGGCCAGCCGCTCGTCCACGGAGAGCTCGGCGGTGTGGGCGCGCGAGGTGATGGCGATGACGCGGTGCCCACGCGTCCTGGCCAGGCGGGCCATCTCCACGATGGACGCGTTGCCGCCGGAGTTCGAGATGATCACGAAGATGTCCTCCGGCCTGATGTCGGCCAGCTCCCAGATGCGCAGGGCGAGACCCGGCTCGCGCTCGACCTTCGGGTCGAGGATGTCCCGCGGCGAGGCGTCTCCGTAGTAGGCGACGTCGCGGATGCCGAGCTGGTTGGCGGGCACCAGCCCGCCGGCCCGGCCCACGAGCTCGAGCGCGATCGACCTCGAATGACCGGTGCCGAAGGCTTGGAGCACTCCGCCCGCCCGCAGCGCCGCGAAGATCAGGCCGCCGGCCTCTTCGATCACGGACCGCTCCGCGTCGAGCACCCGGTTCACTGCGTTTCGTGCGGTTTCGGCGTACGCGTTCTGGTCGATCAAGATTCCTCCAGGAGGTGTCGTGCGGTCTCGGCGAGCAACTCGGCGCTGCCCGGGGCCACCGGGCTGGCCAGCACCTCGTACTCGGTCCGCTGGTAGGCGTCGATCGTGGGCAGGTAACCGGGATAGCCGTTGACGTAGCCGAGGACGACCCCCTCCGGGGCGCGCAGGTTCTCGGCGACGGCGAGGAACGGCTCGCCGGGCAGCCCGACCATGGCGAGCCCGCCGAGACGGGTGGCGTGCACGGTCACACCGATGGGGGCCAGGGGGGCGGTGCGCGCGCGTACGCCTTCCAGCCTGCTGCGAGCCAGGCGCGTGGCGACGGGATCGCCTGCGGCCAGCGCCGCCTCGTAGCCGGCGGTGAGCGCCGCCGGGTCGGCCGCCACGGAGGCGGGCTGGAGCGTCAGGCGCCGCTCGGCCGAGGAGATCCGCGAGTCCGCCGACCAGCCCGGGGTCGTGGGCGCGGCGATCGGTTCGGCGTTGCTCTGGGCCGTGGGCCCGGCGAGCAGCTCGATACAGCGATCCGCGACGACCCCGCCGAGCCGGTCCAGCTCGGCCGGGTCCTGGCCCCGCCGGGTGTGCCGGGTGCTGATGTCGCCGGCCGCGCCGGTGGCGACCACGACCCACACGTCCTCGCCGAGCCGTTCCCGCAGGCTCCGGCGTACGGACCCCACCAGATCGGCGCTGGTGAGGCGGTTCGCCGCAGGCAGCACGGTGGGATGGACGGGCAGCACCACCAGGACTCCGGCGAGCCCACTGGCTCGGTTGACGCGCCCACCGGCTTGGGCGGCGGGCCCATCGGCTCGGACAGCGATCAGGTCGAGCGGCACCACTGCCTCCGCCGACGGCCTGCTCCGGTCGGCTCCGACCCCGCGTAGCTCGCCGTGGTGCGCCGTGCCCGCGCACGGCCGCTCGCCGGCGATCGCCTGCCCTACGGCGGCCCGGGTCGCCTCGGCGATCCGGTCGAGCCACGGTTCCGGCGTCGGCCCGCCGCCCGGCACGCAGCCGGTCTCGGGTCCCGCGTGCGTATGGCTGGCGGCGAGCCACAGCTCGCAGCCCACCAGCTGCCTGGCTCGCCGGGCCAGGTCCTCGTTGACGCAGATGACGTCGGCGGTGGCCAGCGCGAAGCGGCGCTCTCCGTCGAACCAGGTGACCGCGCTGACCTCCAGCGGGTCGAGCCGGCCGGTGGACGGTCCGGGGCGGTCGAGGTAGCCGCCCATCGGGGTGCCGTCCGGCACGGCGAACTCGACTCTGCCGTATCCCACTCTCATCGCCGTACCGTCCTGATCATCGTGTCGTAGCGGCCAGGGTCGTCGGCGGCGGCCAGCAGGGCGGCGCCCGCGAGGCTGTCACCCGTGGGGGGTCGCAGGCGGGCCTGGGGCAGCCGCCGCGCCAGCTCGGCCTCGAACCCGGCACGCAGCACGGGGCCGCGTAACAGACGGCCCGTCCACGCGACGGGCACCGTGGTGCCCGCCGGGAAACAGCGGGCGGCGGCGGCCACCGTGCACGCCAGCTCACGGCCCGCCTCTTCTACGATGGCGCGGGCCGTAGGGTCTTCGGTCAGCTCCAGGACGTGTACGGCGAAGCGCGCGACCCGCGCCACCGCGTCCGGAGCCAGGTAGAGCTTCGCGGGGAGCTCGGCGAGGTCGCCGAAGACGGCGCGGGCGCTCGCGGTGAGCGGGCCCGGCGCCGAGCGGCCGTCGAACCCTCGGTATGCCGCGTCGAGCCCGCGACGGCCGATCCAGAACCCGCTGCCCGCGTCGCCATAGAGGTAGCCCCAGCCGTCCACCTGCCGGATCTCGCCACCCCCGCCGACACCCGAGCCTTCACCTGCGCCCGCGCCATCGCCCGCCCCTGCGCCTGCGCTCTCGGCCACGCCCGCACCCGCGCCCACGTCCATGCCCGCGCCTGGACCCATGCCCAGGGCGATGGCGCCGGTGCCTGCGGCCAGCACCACGCCCGGCCCGCCGGAGAACGCGCCCGCGTGCGACGTGACCACGTCGGTGGTGATCAGCACGCGCCGGGCCATCGTGAGGAGGCGGGCGGCCAGCTTGTCCGGATCGTCCAGGATCGTGGTCAACCCCAGGCAGATCGTGTCGACCTGACCCCAGCCCGCCCCGGTCCGGTCGACCTCGCCTAAGGCCGCTCCGATTCGGTCGGCCTCGTCAGAACCTGCTCCACTTCGGTCGGCCTCGCGCTGGTCCGTCCCGCTTCGGTCGGTCGCACCCCAGCTCGTACCGCTCCAGCCGGCCTCGCCCCAAGCCGTCTCGATCCGGGCGAGCACGGCATCGACCGGTGAGCCTTCCGCGTATGACAGGCCGGGGACCTCCCGTACCTCCCGGATTCGTCCGGCCACGGCCAGGCCCAGCCGCAGTCCGGTCTGGCCGCCGTCGATCGCCACATCCATCTTGGGCCTCACTCCCCGGTCACGGTCCAGACTGGAATCTGTTCCGGCGGTACTCCGTCGGAGAGCAGCCGACGTGTCGCCGGAACGCGGCGCGCAGCGCCTTCGTACTCGGATAGCCGGTGTGCGCGGCGATCACGTCGATGGGCAGGACAGAGGTGGACAGCAGCCGGCGCGCGTGCCGCAGCCGCAGCCCGGTCAGGTGGCGCAGGAACGTCGTCCGCCGCTCCCCGGCGAACAGGTGCGAGATGTAGAACGGGCTCGCGCTCACGGCCCCGGCCACCGTCGCCAGGCGCAGGGCCGGGTCGGTGTAGTGCTCGGCCATGTACGCCTCGGCCAGGGCGAGCACATCCCGGCGGGACGGCGGCGGCATCAGGCGTCCCAGCGTCTCCCGGAGCCAGATGTGCAGGTACGAGCGCTCGTGGATGTCGCCGACCATGAGGATGTCCTCGATCGGCAGCCGGGCGCAGGCCTCTACCCAGTCCGTCGACCCGTCGGCCAGCCTGGCCCGGTTGGCCACGTCCGCCACGAAGAGCAGCTCGCCGATGAGCCAGTTGCGCAGCGTGCGCGGGTCGACGTCACGTTCGCTCGCGCATCGGTCCACCCACCTGGCCAATAACCCGGCCGCGCCGTTGCGGTCGCCGGCCCGTACCGTCCTGGCGAGTTCCTGCTCGATCCGTACGGGAGGCGTCAGGGCGGCCGTACCGTGCGGCGGAGGGGGATCGGTCGTACCGTGCGGCGGAGGGGGGATCACCCGGTCGCCGCCCAGGACGAGCTTGTAGTCGTTGACCCGCCTGGCGTCCTGTTCCGCCGCTCCGGAGGCCAGGCTTGGTGCGCCCAGGCTGACCGTGGCGGTCCACACCGTCTCGCGGACCATCCGGGCGCGTACCTCCTCGGCCAGTTCGGCCGCGTCGGACATCAGCGCGTCCGGATCGTCGCCGGTCAGCAGGACCAGCCACTCCTCCGGAGGTTGCGGACGGCACATCGCTCCCGGGCGCCCGTTCGCGGCGGCCCGTACCACCTGGTCGGCATGCCCGAGTTGGCGGCGTGCCCACGGCCGCCCTCGGGCCTGCTCGGCAGCCATGAAGTCATCGAGATCCACGAGCGCGGCCACGGCATAGGTCATGGCTCTACTTTAGGCGGACCGAAATTGGACCGTATTCACGAGTGTGCCGACTCCGGCCACCGTCGCCCGCATGGTGTCGCCGTCCTTGAGCGGGGCTATGCCGGCTATGGTGCCGGTCGCGATCAGGTCGCCCGGCATCAGCGTCATGCCGTCGGACAGGTCGGCGATCAGCCGGGGCAGGCCGAAGACCATCTGCCCGGTGTTGGCCCGCTGCCTGATCTCGCCCCCCACCTCCAGCGTCAGCTCCAGTTTGTGGGGATCGGGCACCTCGTCCACCGTGGCCAGGTACGGACCCACCGGCGCGAAGGTGTCGAACCCCTTCGACTGGTCCCATGGCACGTTCCGGGAGATATTGGCCAGCTGCAGGTCGCGGGCCGTCATGTCGTTGATCACGGTGTAGCCGGCGACCGCCTCCTGCCACCGCTCTTCCGGTAGGTCTCGGGTCACCTTGCCGATGACGACCGCCAGCTCCACCTCGTGTTCCAGGTGACGGGTACGCGCCGGGGCGACCACCGGCTGGTTGTGTCCGGTGAGCGCGGACGGCGGCTTGAAGAACAGCACCGGCTCCGATGGCACCTCCATGCCGCTCTCCTGCGCGTGCGCGAGGTAGTTCAGGGCCAGGCAGCAGATCTTCGTACAGGTGGCCACCGGCGGCTCGAAGAGGACTGCTGACTCGTCGAGTGTCGGGCCCGAGGACCAGCGCCGGTCCACTTCTTCGGTGAGCCGCTCAAGCCCGAGGGAGTCCAGCAGGGCCACGGGATCGGTGCCAAGGTCGCCGAGGCTGAGCAGTTCGCCGCCGGCGCGCCGGGCCACCAGCTCGACCGGACTGGATGGAGCCCGTCGAATACGTCCGAGAAACATGCCTGCAAGCCCACCAAGCGCCCGCGACCTCCACAAGCACCGAAATTTGCACTCTCGACCCTCTTCTTGCCCTCTTTCTTGTCGCCGGGCGATATGTCGCCCTTTGATGATTCCCATGACCCGGAATCTGGACGTCAGCCGCGACCTGTACGCCACCGCCCAGCGCTTCATCGCAGGCGGCGTCTCCAGCGATGCCCGCCGTACGGCCGGTGTCCCCCTCTACGTCGACCGAGCGGCCGGCGCGCGGATCTGGGACGTGGACGGCAACGTCTACCTCGACTATGTACTCGGCCAGGGCCCCGCGCTGCTCGGCCACTGCCCGGCCCCGGTGGCGGAGGCGGTCGCCGCGCAGGTCGCTCGCGGCATCGTCTACTCGGCCCAGCACGCGGCCGAGGTACGGGTGGCCGAGCGGGTGTGCGCCATGGTGCCCTCGGCCGAGCGGGTCCGCTTCAACACCGTCGGCTCGGAGGCGGTGCACGCGGCCCTGAGGCTGGCTCGCGGTTACACCGAGAGATCCAAGATCCTCAAGTTCGAGGGCCACTACCACGGTTGGCTGGACCCCGTCCTGTACAGCGTGCACCCCGCCGTCGACCTCGCGGGTCCCGCCGCCGCGCCGGTCGCCGTGCCGGGTACGGCGGGTCAGCAGCACGGCCACTCCGACGACCTGATCATCTGCCCGTGGAACGACCTCGAAGCCCTCACCCGCCTGATGGACCGGCACGCCGGTCAGATCGCCGCCGTCATCACCGAGCCGGTGCTCTGCAACACCGGGGCCATCGAACCCGACCCCGGCTACCTGCGGGCGGTACGCGAGCTCTGCGACCGCCACGGCACCCTGCTGATCTTCGACGAGATCATCACCGGCTTCCGGCTCGCCCCCGGCGGCGCTCAGGAGTATCTCGGCATCACCCCCGACCTATCGATCTTCGGCAAGGCCATGGCCGGGGGCATGCCGGTGTCCGCGCTGGCCGGTAAGGCGGCCGTCATGGACCACATCTCTGCGGGGAAGGTCGCGCACGCGGGCACGTTCAACAGCCAGCCCGTCGGCATCGCGGCGGCCGAGGCGACGCTGCGCATCCTGGACGAGCAGCGCGAGGAGGTCTACGGGACCCTGTTCGCGCGCGGCGAAGCGCTGATGGACGGCCTCAGGGCGGCGGCGGACAAGGCTGGCGTGCCGATGCTCGTGGCCGGGCCGGGGCCGGTGTTCCAGACGTACTTCACCGACGCCCGTGCCGTACGCGACTACCGGGACTTCGCCGCCACCGACCGGGCCATGATGACCCGGCTGCACGCGGCGCTGCTCGAACGAGGAGTCAACATGGTGCCGCGCGGCCTGTGGTTCATGTCCACGGAGCACACGGAGGCGGACATCGCCGCCACCGTCGACGCCTTCACCGACGCTCTCGGGACGCTCTGAGCCTGGTTCGGCTCAGGGCCAGAACGTCACTTCGGGGAAGTCCTTCGACGGCTTGTCCAGCAGCGGCTCCCGCTCCTGGCGCAGGTGCCGGTCGAGGAAGGCGCCGACGTACGCCCGGGTGATCGACACGGCGCGCGCACCGTCCAGCGCCGGTGCGGGCAGCCCCACCTGCGGCCTGATCACCGCGTAGTCGGTGAACGAGGCGTGGTCCGTGTCCGCGACCGACAGCCAGCGCTTCCACCCGTTCACCTTCGGCCACCAGTTGACCCACGACACGTCCCCGGCCGGCGTGTGGTTCTCCTTGGTGCCCATCATGAGGAGCGGCCCGCGTACCGTACCCGTGGGCTGCTTCGGGTTGTAGCTCCCGTCGAGGTTCACCCCGGCGCGCACCCGCCTGTCGGCGGCCATGAGCTGCGGGGCGGTGTTGCCGCCCGCCGAGAAGCCGACCACGCCGATCCGCGACCTGTCGACCAGCCGTCCCCAGCCGCTCTTGGCGGTGAGCCGGTCGAGCACGAACGACAGATCGATCACCCGGCTCTTCGCGACCTCGATCCCTTTCTCCTCGGTGTTGTTCCCGACGCACGCCGCGCAGGTCGTGGTACGCCCGTCGGGGAACGTGGTGGCCACGGACTCATAGGTGTGCTCGACGGCCGCGACCAGGTACCCCTTGCTGGCCAGGTCCTCCGCCAGCGAGGTCATCGTCGCGCGGGGGAAGCTGAAACCCGGCGACACGAGCACGAGCGGCAGGCTGCGGGTGAGCGGCTTCGCGTCGACTGTGGCGTACGTCCGGGTCTTGGCGAGCGTGTCGGCGGGGACGTTCGGATAGGGCTTGACGATCAGCGCCGACTCCTGCGGCGTCACGTAGGCAGCCGCCCGCGTGCCCGCCTTCGCGGCCGGGTACCACAGGGAGACCATGAGCTGCCGCGGCCCGTCCTGCGGCACCCACGGATCGGGACGGTCGGCGTCGACCAGATGCAGGGAGGCCAGTCCGACGGGGTACTTCCCGGTGGGCGCGGGCAACGAGGTGCCGCCGGTCTCAGCCTGTGCCGGTACGGATGACGTCGCCAGCAAAGCGCTGGCCACGCCCAGGGCCACGATGAGGTGTCGTTTCATGCGGCCCAGCCTGGGCCCGTACCCACTGCCCCGGCTTGCCCGGGAAGTCGACCGGCACCCCCTCCTTTCGTAGCGGTCCCGATCGACGATCGGCTCGGGCGGCGGCCCCGCCTCGCGCCATAGGCTGACGAACATGCAGGTGAGCAGACGGATCGAGGACGGCTTGCCGGTGTTGCTCGGGCCGGTCGTGTTCGTGGTGTCCGCGGTGCCGTTCGATCAGACCGACGGCCTGACGTCGCCGGTGTTCGTCACGGCGGCGGCCGCCGCGGGCGTGGCGGCGTGGTGGGCACGGCGGTCGTGGTGGCCACTCGCCGCGCTCGGTGCCGTCTTCTACGTGTGGCTGGTGATGTGGCCGCCGCTGATGGTCGCCTCCTACTACGCCGGTACGACCCTGCGCGGATCCCGAGGCATCGCGAGCTACCTGGGCGGCACCGCCGTGGCGCTCGGCGCGGCCGTCGTCGTCGGCGACCTGATCGGCGGACGCCGGGAGATGGTCACGGCGACCCACGCCAACGTGGCGCTGATGGCCATGGCCCTGGTGGGGCTGCCGTTCGTGTTCGGGCTCTGGACCCGGGCGCGGCGCGACGTGCTGGCCGCCGCCAGAGAGCGGGCCGACCGGCTCGAACGCGAGCAGGTGATGCGGGCCGAACAGGCCAGGACTCAGGAACGGGCGCGCATCGCCAGGGAGATGCACGACGTCGTCGCGCACCGGGTCTCGCTGATGGTGCTGCACGCGGGGGCCCTGGAGGTACGGGCCGCCGACGAGCCCACGGCCCGTACGGCGTCCATGATCGGCGACATCGGCCGGGAGGCGCTCGCCAACCTGCGCGAGCTGCTCGGCGTACTGCGCTCGAACCAGCAGCCCGCCGAGCTCAGCCCGCAGCCCACGCTGGCCGACCTCGACCGGCTCCTCGACCAGTCGCGCGCGCTGGGCATCTCGGTGCGCAGGCACGACCACGGTCAGCCGCGCGCACTCGGCTCGACGGTGGAGCGGACTGCCTACCGGGTGGTTCAGGAGGCACTCACCAACGTGCACAAACACGCCCGCGACGCCCACACCGACGTACATGTGCGCTTCCTGAACGACACCCTCCAGGTGGAGATCCTGAACCGGGGCACCACAGACGGGCCGGGCACGGAGCGGGCGCTGCCAAACGGGCCGGGTGCGGAGCAGGCGCCGTCCGGGACGGAGCGGGCGCTGCCCGGGGCGGGGTGGGGGCTGGCGGGGTTGCGTGAGCGGGTCGAGCTCCTCGGGGGATCGCTGGCGGCGGGCCCCAGACGGGAGGGCGGCTACCGCGTCACCGCCGACATCCCCGTGCGGGCCGCGGCATGATCCGGGTGCTGGTCGTGGACGACGAGGCCCTGGTCAGGTCCGGGTTGCGGATGATCCTTGAGACGGCCGACGACATCGTGGTGGTGGGCGAGGCCAGGGACGGTGAGGAGGCCGTCGGGGCGGCGGCCCGGCTCAGGCCGCACGTGGTGCTCATGGACGTACGGATGCCCGGCACGGACGGCCTGACCGCCGCCGCCCGCGTGCTGGCCGCCCCGGACCCGCCCAAGATCGTCATGCTGACCACGTTCGACCTGGACGAGTACGTCCACGAGGCGCTGCGGCTCGGCGCGGTCGGCTTCCTGCTCAAGGACACGCCGCCGAGAGACCTTACCGCCGCCGTCCGTACGGTGGCCGCCGGCCAGGCCATGCTCTCCCCATCGGTCACCAGGCGCCTGATCGACGCGTTCGTGGACCGGGCGCCCTCGCGGTCGGACTCGGCCCGCAGGCAACTCGCCGCGCTCACCGGCCGCGAGGAGGACGTGATCAGGGCCCTCGCCCGCGGCCTGTCGAACGCCGAGATCGGCCGCGACCTGCGCCTCTCGGAGGCGACGGTAAAGGCGCACGTGAGCCGGGTACTGGCCAAACTCGGCCTGACCAACCGCGTCCAGGCCGCCATCCTCGTCCACGACGCCGACCTCTGAGCCGGCTGGTTCAGGCGGCAATGATCCGGACGTGTGAATCCAGTCCTGCGAAGTCGTCGGGGTTGCGGGTCACCAGGGGGAGGTTGTTCGCTGCGGCGACCGATGCGATGAGAAGGTCGGCGAGGCGCTTGCGGGGCTGGCGGCCAAGGTTCAGGACGAGGGCGTAGATGATTCCGTAGGAGCGGGCCGCGTCGTGGTCGAAGGGGACGGGGTCGAAGGTGGACTCTGCCCATTGCAGCCTTGAGGAAGTGTCCAGCAGGACGTTGATCGGGTTGCTCACCGATCGTCGCCGAGCAGGTTGTCCTGGTCGAGCACGGCGTCGACGTCGTTACGGAACTCGGCGTGGTCGATGTGCGGCAGGTGTCGGGCGGTGCGCTTGGCTTCGCTCCACGGCACAAAGGTCCGTCGACCTGTGACCAGCCGGAGCGCATGGGCACGGACCTCGACGAGTTGGTCGGGGGTCAGTTGCTCGACGAGGTGATGTACGTCGTCGTAGTCATGGGCGGCGGTCATGGCTTCGAGTGTACGCTCGATCGTTATCTCAGCAGGTGGAAGTGCTTGAGCTGGCTAGGGATCCGTTGAACGGCGCTGGCCAGGGCTTTGGTGCCCGTGCGCGAAATACACGAGGCGCAAAGTGACATCTGTATCTGTTTGTCCTGGCCAGCGGGGTGCAGGGTTTGGTTCATCACCCACTTGCTAGGGAGCAAACCATGACACTGGCCCGCGAGAGCGTGCGTATCACGCGTACCTACCCGACCACCCCCGAGCACGTCTGGCGGCTGTGGACCACTCCCGAGGGCATCGCCTCCTGGTGGTCGCCGGACGGCTTCACCGTCGAGGTCGGCAAGCTCGACCTGCGGCCCGGCGGCGACCTCAGCTACACGATGACCGCCACGGCGCCAGAACAGATCGCGTTCATGGAGAGCCACGGGATGCCGCTGAGCACCGAATCCCACAAGAAGTTCGTCGAGGTGTCGGAGCCGGGCAGGCTCTCCTACACCTCGCTCGCCGACTTCATCCCCGGCGTGGACCCCTACGACTTCCTCACCGTGGTCGAGCTCGAGACCGTCGAGGGCGGCGTCCGCGTCACGATGACCGCGGACGCGATGCACGACGAGGAGTGGACCCAGCGGCTGGCCGCCGGCCGCGCCAACGAGCTCGACAACCTCGGCCGTGTGATCGACGCCGACGAGGCGGGCGCGTAGGCATGGCCAAGCCATGACCCTCCTCCTCTCCCCGGCCAGGCCGCCGCTGGTGGCCGCCACTCGGCCGGGCCACCTACCCTGGTCAGCCGGGACACGTGGACGGGGGGTGGTTCGGCTGGTGGCGTTCTGGCGATCCGACCGCGTCGTCCGGCTGGCTCCGGTCGGCGCGGTCGCCTGCAGCGGCCTGCTGCCCTTGCTGCAGGTCGCGCTGTCGTTCAGCTATGTGGGCAACGACGCCCGCACCGGACTGTGGAGTCTCGCGGCGACCGCGGTGTACCTGCCTCTGCACCTGCGCCACGTCTGGTACGCGGCACGCGCCATCCGTCCCCCGGCCGGCCACGGGACATTCGCGGTGATGGCCGTCATCATCCTCGCCACCACTCCACTGGCCGGGAATCTGTGGCCGCGCACCTACGCGAGCCTCGCCGTGTCGGCCGTCCTGGTCCTGCCCGGCCCGTGGTCATTCGTCGCGTACCTGTCGCTGGTGATCGCGGCGGCCCCCGTCGCCCTGCTGCTGGGCCTGCCATGGAACGCCGCGCCGTGGCTCACTCTCTCGGAGCTCTGCGGCAGCGGGGCCGTACTCCTGCTCGTCTGGCTCTCCGCCGCCCTCGTCCGCCTGCGGTCGGCCAGGGAGGTGCTCGCCCAGCGGGCGGTCGCACAGGAGCGGCGCCGCATCGACGACGACCTCCGCCGTACGCTCGGCACCGCCCTGGAGTCCCTCGCGGCCCGCGGCGCACGCGCCGCCGACCTGCTGACGACCCCGCTCGACAAGCGGGCTGATCTGGAGGCGGAGCTGTCCGGGCTCGCTGACGATTCCCGGCGTACGCTCGCCGAGGCCAGGCAGCGGGTACGCGGCTACCGCCGGCCGTCCCTCCGAGCCGAACTCGACACGGCCGCCACCCTGCTCGCCGCGGCCGGTATTGACACCCGCCTGCGACTGCCCCGCACGGGCATCCCCGACACGATCGCACCGCGGCCCCGCGCGGCCCTGCGCGCGACGGTCACCGGCCTGCTGCGCACCGACGGAGTGAGCACCTGCACGATCACGGCAACCGTCCTGGCCGGCGGAGTACGCCTGGAGGTGCGGGCCGACGACACCATCGAAACCATCGACGTGCGGCCCCACATCCACACCTCCGAGGCCCGCCCATGACCCCGCCGATCGCGCCGCGGTGGGTCGTGCGCCACCCCCTCTGGCCGCTGATCGCGCTGCACGTCCTGCTGGCCGTACAGGTCCCCGTCTACACGACCCTCGGCATGGACGGTCCACCCGGCAACCCGGTCGCCGCCACCCTCGCCTGCGCCTTGGCCCTCTGGCTGAGCCTGCGACACAGCCTGGCCGCCTCCAGAGGCGAACACCCGGCGGGCTGGCCCTGGACCCTGGCGGCGCTCGTCATCCTCGCCAACGTCCCCCTGTGGTGGTTCGGCTCGAACTGGCAGGGCTTCACCGCCTTCGCCCTCGCCTCGATCGTGATGCTGCTGCGCGGCCGTCTGATGCTGTTCGCGATGATCGCGCAGCTCCTGCACAACCCGGCGAAGGAGGTGATCGCCATGCTGCGCGACGACGCCTACACCGTCCCCCAGGCACTTCTCCTGGGCGCGTACGCCCTGTTCAGCCTCATCCTGTACGCGGGCACGCTGGTCGGCGGCGCCCGCCTGGTCCGGCTGCTGAACGAGCTGGAGGCCACCCGCACCGAGCTGGCCGCCACCGCCGTCGGCGAGGAACGCGTCCGCGTCTCCCGCGACCTGCACGACCTGCTCGGCCAGAGCCTGTCGGCCATCTCCCTCAAGGGCGACCTGGCCCTCCGCCTGCTCGCGAAGGACGGCGCCGCCGCCCGCGCCGAGGTCGAGAGCCTGACCGGTGTCGCCAGGGACGCGCTGCGGGATGTACGCGCGATCACTCGCGACGAGCACTCCGTCTCGCTGCGCACCGAGATCGACGGCGCCGCGGCCCTGCTCGGCGCCGCCGGCGTCGACACCCGCCTGGACGTGGCAGACCTGCCGCCCCTGTCGGCCCCTGCCCAGAACGCCCTGGCCTGGGCGATCCGCGAAGGCACCACCAACCTGCTACGTCACAGCGACGCCCGTACCTGCGCCATCACCCTCACCCACCAGCAGGGCACGGTACGACTGGAGATCGTCAACGACGGCGTCCAGCCCTCATCTGGGGCAGCCGACCTGACCCGCACCCCGCCCGGCACAGGGCTCTCCGGGTTGGCCGAGCGGACCCGCGGCGCCTCCGGCACGTGGCTCACCACCGCCCACGACGGCCTGTTCCGGCTGTCGGTAGAAGTCCCCGAGGAGGTCGCGTGATCCGCGTGCTGATCGCCGAGGACATGCACATGATCCGCTCAGCCCTGGTCGCCCTGCTGTCGCTGGAGGACGACATGGAGGTCGTCGCCGAGATCGAACGCGGCGACGAGGTCCTCGCCACCGCCCTCCGCGTCCACCCCGACGTGGCGGTCCTCGACATCGACATGCCCGGCCTGGACGGCTTGTCCGCCGCCGAACAACTGTCCGCCCGGCTCCCCGCCTGCCGCACCCTCGTGCTCACCGGCCTCAGCCAGCCCGGCAACCTCCTCCGCGCCCTGAAGGTCCACGTCAGAGGCTTCATCGTCAAGGACGCCCCCGCCCACGCCCTCACCGACGGCATCCGCCGCATAGCCCGCGGCGAACGCGTCATCGACCCCGAACTCGTCGCCGCCGCCCTGGAAACCGGCAGCAGCCCGCTCACGCCTCGTGAGACCGAGGTGCTGCGCGCCGCCGCCACCGGCATCCGCGTCGCCCAGATCGCCACCGATCTCTCGCTGTCGCAGGCCACCGTACGCAACTACCTGTCGAACGCGATCAACAAGGTCGGCGCCCGCAACCGCATCGACGCCATCCGCATCTCCCGCGACGCCGGCTGGCTCTGAAACCCCGTCCTACTCACCCTGAGGTTGGATCCTCGGTCGGAAAGAAGATCGTGCTCAGCAGGTGGTGGCCGCGGTCCGGTGCGGGTTCGTTCCGTAGCCGGGGCATGATGACGCCGACCATCTCGCTGATCATCTCGGTGCGTTCGTCCGGGTTGAGCCAGAGCGGGAACTGCCGGTAGGACACCGAGTCCGCGGTCGGGTCGGCGTTCTCCCGGTCGAGGTAGGCGTTGAACTCCGCGAGCAGGGCCGCCATGGCCGCGGCGAAGCCGTGCCGGTGATCTTCCAAGGACATCGACGCGGCCGCGTCCTGATCGATCACCGCCCGCGTTCGGCGTAGCCGGTAGTGGCGTTCGACGGCGCCGTGCACCCGCTGCTCGGCCTCCACCTCCAGCACTCCCGCCTCGGCCAGCAGGCCCACGTGCCGGTACACCGTGGTCTTGGGGACGTCGGGCAGGCGAGCGCACAGGTCGGACGTGGTGCGGGTCAGTCCGCCGGACATGGCGTGCACGATGCGCAGCCGGACCGGGTGCAGGAGCAAGTCAAGCGTGTCCATCTGGGTACGATCCCACATCTGGTACTGTTCCCAAACTTGGGAAAGCAACGGCACGAGGAGCTGGTGATGAAGGACCAATCGACGCTTCCGCTGGGTCGGTTCTACGAGGTGGGCGGGCGGCGGTTGCCGCTGCACCGATCGGGCGGTGGGAGCCCGGCGGTGGTGTTCCTGCCCGGGGCCGGATCGTCCGGCATGGATTTCCTGAACGTCCAGGAGCGGGCCGCCGAGCTCACCACGAGCGTGCTCTACGACCGTGCCGGAACGGGGTGGAGCGACCGGGCCGAGCTGCCGCGCACCTCCGCCGAGGTCACCGATGAGCTGCGCGAGCTGCTGCGGGTCGCCGGCGTGCCCGCGCCGTACCTGCTGGTCGGCCATTCCCTCGGCGGCCTGTACGCCCGCCACTACGCGCGGCGCTTCCCCGGCGAGGTGTCGGGCCTGGTCCTGGTCGAACCCGAACACGAGGACTACGACGCGTACATGCCCCCGAAACTGGTCGAGACCTGGGCCGAATGGGACCCCGACCAGGCGGTTCCCGACGAGCTGCCCGACGAGGTCATCCAGTTCTACCGCGGCCTGTTCGCGCAGGTGCTGGCCGACTGGCCGGCGGCCACCCGCGAGCTGCTCGTCGAACGCCATGTCAGCCCCGAATGGATAGGGATCGGCGCCCAGGAGGCGGCGAACCGCTACCAGCTCCACGACGAGGTACGCGGTGCGGGGCCGCTGCCCGATGTGCCGCTGATCGTGCTCACCGCCACGGGTATCGACGCCTTCAAGGAAGCGGTGTCCCAGGGCACCCCCGAATCGCTGCTGCGCGAGGAGATCGACGGCAAGCGGCGACTCTATGACGCGCTGGCCGCGTCGGTCTCGCACGGCGAGAACCGCCTGGTCGACGACGTCGGGCACGTCTCCATCGTCTTCCGCCGGCCCGACGCCGTCTTCCAGGCGATCCGCGACCTCCTCGACAGGTGACACCCCGCTAAGGTCGTCAGGCGTGACGAACGAGTTGGAGCCACTCGCCGAACGGCAACGGGAGTTCGCGCGTGCGCGAGACTGGGAGCAGTTCCACACGCCGAAGAACCTCGCCATGGCGCTGGCGGGGGAGGCCGGGGAGTTGCTGGCGGAGTTCCAGTGGCTCACCCCCGACGAGTCGGCCGACCTCGACCCCGAGGCCCTCGCCCGGGTCCGCTCGGAGCTCGCCGACGTGACGCTCTATCTGGTACGGCTGGCGGACGTGCTCGGCGTCGACCTGGTGGCGGCCGCCAACGCCAAGCTCGACGAGGGCGAACGACGCTACGACGCCGACCTCTACCGCGGCTCCGCCAGAAAGGCCCCGCCCCTCAACCAGCCGCCCAGCGCGTAAGCCGCTTACGTACCTTCACCGCTTGCGAGTGAGCGCCGATGCGGTGGCGTCGGCGACGGTGGTGGCGAAGGCCGGTAGGTCGGATCGGTCTTCCAGCAGCAGGAACAGCCAGGCGAACACCGGCCCGAGCAGCAGCGCGTGCACCACCGCCGGTTCGGGCCGCCGCGCCAGCTCGCCCCGCCCGACCGCCCGGTCGAGGATCTCGACCAGGCAGCGACGTTCGGCGGCGACGAACGTGGCGGCGAACTTGGCCGCCAAGGCCGGGTCCGCGTGCACGTCGGCCAGCAGGCCGGGCACCACGCCGGGTGGCGGGGCGGCCAGCTGGTCCACCATGAGGTGGGTCAGGGTGGCGAGGTCGGCGCGGAGTGAGCCCGCGTCGGGAGGTGTGTCGAGCTCCAGGTCGTGCAGCGCCACCGCGAAGATCATCTCCTGCTTGGTGGCGTACCGCCGGTAAATGGCGGCCTTGCCCACGCCTGCCCTGGTCGCGACCGTGTCCACCGTCAGCTGCGCGTAGCCGTGCTCGGCGATCAGCTCGCGCGCGGCGGTGGCGATGGCCTTGTCCACCCGGTCGTCCCGGGGGCGGCCCAGGGGCTGCTTTCGTTCCCGCATGGCGGCGAGTATACGGAACTCATAGTTCCGGAAAAGGCTTGCGCAACGGCGAAAGCGGATCCATGATACGGAACTATGAGTTCCGAAACTGATGTTTCCGTAAGAGGCGTGGTGTGGGCGGGCGGGATCATCATGTTCCTGGCCGCCGGGCACCTGCTGATCACCGGGGTGATCACTGCCCAGCACCTGCCGGACTGGTTCAGCGGTGCGCTGTGGCTGGGAGCGGACGGGCTCGACGGCCTGCGCGATCCGGCGCCGGCGGCGGGCGCCTTCTGGATGGTGTGGGGCAGCTTCGCCGTGCCGCTCGGGCTGGTGGGAGCGCTGGTGTTCCGGTTCGGGCGGCTCGGGCAGGTGCCGCCGCCGTACATCGCGATTGGGGTGGGCGTGTGGGGCCTGGTCGCGGCCGTGGTGCTGGAGCCCACGCCGTTCGTACTCGTCGTGATCCCGGCGGGCATGCTGCTCGCCGCCCAGCGCGGGCGCCGGGCGGCGACCGCGTGAGCTCCGCGCCTGTCGGCCGTCGCCGGACCCGTGACCGCGTCAGTGCCTGTCGGCCGTCGCCAGCTCGGACAGGTTCATCGCCATCGTGTGGTGGACCGCCGGGATCCAGTCCAGGGCGCGCAGGGCCGTGTTGCGCAGGACCCGCAGCGGTGAGTTGCCCACGGTCGCGATCTTCGTCATCTTGTGGGTGAAAGCGACCACTTCCTCGGCGACCGGGCGGCGCTCCGCCTCGTACTCGTCCAGGACCGTCTCCGGAGCGCCGTCGCGCAGCACCGCGGTGAGCTTCCCGGCCAGGTTGAGCGCGTCCTGGATGCCGGTGTTCATGCCCTGGCCGCCGGCCGGGCTGTGGACGTGGGCGGCGTCTCCGGCCAGGAAGAGCCGGCCCGCCCGGTAGTGGTCGGCGAGCCGGTGGTGGACCCGGAAACGGGAGCTCCAGACCAGGCCGGTGACCATGGATCGGTGAGCGTGGGGACCACGGGCGTCGAGCAGCGCCTGGATGTCGGCGACAGTGGGGTGCTCGGGAGCCTCGTCGACCGTCGCGACGATCCGGTGACGGCCGCCCGGCAGCGGGGCGACCACGGTCACTCCCTCCGGGGCGAAGTACAACGCCACCTCGTCGGCGGGCCCGGTCCAGTCGAGATGGACGTCGGCCAGGATGAACGACTGGGCGTAGGCGTCGCCCGTGAAGGAGATCCCGCTCTGCTCGCGGATCGTGCTGTGCATGCCGTCGGTGCCGACGACGTACGAGGCGCGGATCAGCCCCCCGTCGGAGGTCTTGGCGGTGACGCCTGTGGGCTGCTGCTCGACGATCGCGATCTCGTGCGGGCGGTGGACCGTGCCGCCCTGGCCGAGCAGCCGGTTCAGCAGGACCTGCTCGGTGATGTTCTGGGGGACCAGCAGCGTGTACGGGAAGTCGGTCGGCAGCTTGTCGAAGCCCACCGTCAGCAGGACCCGGTCACGGTCGCGGACGGTGAAGCGGGGCACGGTGACACCGGCGGCCACCAGTTCGTCGCTCACGTCTATCGCGCGCAGCACCTCCAGGGTGCGGGCGTGCACGACCGCCGCCCGCGAGGTGTTCGCGCCTTCCGGCGCCTTGTCCACGAGTACGGCGTCCACCCCCTGCCCGGCCAGCGCCGTGGCCAAGGAGAGACCGGCCGGGCCCGCGCCGACGATCAGGACATCCGTACTGGCGGGAAGCTTGGCATTCATGATGTGGAGTCCCCTCAGTAGTAGTTACGCATGAGTTCGGTTGACCAGTGCGGCTGCACGACCTCGCCCTGCGGGCCGAACTCCGCCATATAGGGCTTCAGATCGAGGACCGGGCTGCCGTCGATGGCGTCCAGACCGCGTACGCGTACGTCGAGGCCGTCGACGCCGAGCAGACGGCACCGGGAGACGCCCAGCCGGTTCGGGCGGTTCTTGCCGCGCTGAGCGAAGATGCCCACCAGCGGCCAGTCCGGGTTGCCCCTGGGACGGCGGGCCGAGGTGTTCACCGAAGCGGGATCCACGAGGTGGAACTGGAACACCACCTCCAGGTGCGAGAACGCCTCCAAACCGGCCAGGGAGTCCGGCGTGAAGCGGCTCCCGTCGAGCCGGATCACGGCCTCCTCGGTGTTCCAGTCGTCGTCGAACGCCTCGGTACGCCCGCCGACGACGGTTCCCACCGGCTGCAGGCTCACATGTTCCATGGCTCATGACCGTAAGGGCCGCGCCGTCCTGGCCGAATCCGTCACGGTGACCAGTAAGCAGGAGGGCGGCTCACGGGATTCGGTCACCGGTTAGGTAGGGTCGGGCAGCATGATCGGCCGACATGCGGAGATCGCCCTCCTGCGGGGGATGATCGCCGAGTCCGGGGCCGGCCAGGGCAACGCCATCGTGGTGTACGGCCAGGCCGGGATCGGCAAATCGGCGCTGCTGGCGGAGGTCGCCCGGACAGCAGGCGGGGACCCGCTGGTGCTCCGCGTCACCGGCGTCGAGGCCGAGGCCGAGCTGCCCTTCGCCGCCCTGCACATGCTGCTGGGCCCGGCCCGGCAGCTCATCGCGGAGCTCCCGGCGGCGCAGCGGGACGCCTTGCGCGGCGCGTTCGGCCAGAGTGAGGGCGGGGCCCAGGACCGGTTCCTGGTCGGCCTCGCGGTGCTGACCCTGCTCGCCGACCTCGCCGGCGAGCGCCCCCTGCTGTGCCTCGTGGACGATGTGCAGTGGCTGGACCGTGCCTCGGTGGACGCGCTGGTGTTCGCGGCCCGCCGACTGGGCGCCGAGCGGATCACCATGATCCTGGCCGCTCGCGACGACGGCACGGAGCGACCCGTCGACGGCGTACCCGAGCTGCGGCTCTCCGGTCTCGCCCGGCCTGACTGCGAGGCGCTGCTGGCCGAGGTGGCGGCCGATCTGGTGCCCGAGGCGCGGGATCGGGTGATCGAGGAGGCCGAGGGGAATCCGCTGGCGCTGCTGGAGTTCGCCGGGACCCTCACTTCCGAGCAGCGGGCCGGCCGGCTGAGCCCGCTGCCCCTGCAACCACCCCGGCTCTCCCTGGCCGGCCGCCTCGAACAGTCGCTGCGTGCCGCCATCCGGCTGCTCCCGGAACGCACCCAGCGGCTGCTCCTGATCGCCGCGGCCGAGGACTCCGGCGACCTGGACCTCGTCCTGCGGGCGGCGCAGAGCTTCGAGGCGGGGGAGGGGTTCGTGCCCCGGATGGCGGAAAGTCCTCGGGGCGCGGAGGATTCTGAGCGCTGGGCGGCGGATGGCGTCGGGGCTGGGACGGCAGGGGGCTTTGGGACCGGATTGGCGGCGGGCTTTGGGGCCGGGCTGGCCGATCTGGAACCGGCCGAGCGCCGCCAGCTGGTGCGGGTCTCGGAGGATCGGCTGCGGTTCCGCCACCCGCTGGTCAAGACCGCCGCGTATCGCGAGGCGCCGCTCGCCCATCGGGTGGCCGCCCATCACGCGCTGGCGCGGGTCCTCGACGGTGACGAGCAGGCCGACCGCCGCGCCTGGCATCTGTCCGCCGCCGCGGTCGGGCCGGACGAGGAGACGTCGGCCGTACTGGCCGCGACCGGGGACCGTGCCCGGCAACGCGGCAGCCACGCTTCGGCCGCCACCGCGTACGAGCGGGCCGCGCAGTTGACCGTCGACCGGCGGCTGCGCGCTCAGTGGCTGGCCGCGGCCGCCGAGGCGGCGATCGGCACCGGGCAGCTGGCCCGTGCGGGCGCCGCCGCCGATCGGGGGCGGCGCCTGACCGGGGATCCCACGGTGCTGGCCCGGCTGGCCGCCGTACGGGCCGCGGTCGACGCCGAACACGGCGGCCCGACGCCGGCCGCCCACACCCTGATCGAGGCCGCGGCGGGCATCGCCGGGAACGCGCCGGACGACGCGGCCACCCTCCTCGCCACCGCCGCCGGTGAAGCCTGGTTCGCGGGCGACCGTGCCGCGCTCGGGCAGATCACGGAGCTCCTGGCCGCTCTCGGCCCGGGGATCGACACCTCCCTCGCGACGGTGGCCGGAGCGGTACGCGGCATGGAACGGGTGGCCGCGGCAGACCCGGCCGCCGGACTCCCACTCCTGCGCGCCGCCATCGTGCCGCTACGCGAGAGCCTTCCTACGCCCGCCGCCGCCGGCCGGGTCATCGGGACGTACGCCGTGTTCAGCGCCCTGATGACCGGTGACGACGACGCCGCCTGCGAGATGGCGGCCGCGCAGGTGGACACCTGCCGCGAACAGGGCCTGATCGGCGCTCTGCCGCATGCCCTCCAACTCCTCACCCAGGCGCAGATCCTCCACGGCCGGCACGCGGAGGCGGCGGCCTCAGGCGCCGAGGCGTGGCAGATCGCACACGACACCGGGCAGGCCGGGCGGCTGCGCCACCTGCACGGCATCCTGGCCCGCCTGGCCGCCATAGAAGGCGACGACGAGAGGTGCGTACGGCTCGCTCAGCAGGCCGAGGGCGCCGCCCAGGAACGCAACGGATCCGGCTGGGGCGGCTGCGCGCTGACCCTGCTCGACCTCGTACGCGCTCGTCACGAAGCCGTGGCCGAGCGGATGGCGCGGGTCCTCGATGGACCGCTCGGCCACACCGTGATCGTCACCTTCGCCATAGCCGACTACGTCGAGGCCTGCGCCCGTCTGGGCGAGCCGTCACTGGCCATTGAGGCGTTCGTCCGGTTCGACGCGTGGGCGGCGGCCAGCGCCCAGCCGTGGGCCGCCGCCGTCGCGTACCGCTGCCGGGCCCTGCTCGCCCCACCCGGCGAGGCCGAGGCGCACTACACCGCGGCGCTCCAGCGGCACGCCCAGGGCGGGCGGTCGTTCGAGCGGGCCAGGACGGAGTTGCTGTACGGCGAGTGGCTGCGGCGGGGCCGCCGGCGGTCCGATGCAGGAGTGCGGCTGCGTGCCGCGATGGACCGGTTCGCCGCGCTGGGCGCGACCCCCTGGGCCGAACGCGCCCGTACGGAACTGGCCGCCACCGGCGCCCGCGCCGACCTGCCGGAGCCCGGCGGCCAAGCCAGACCGCTCGACACCCTGACCCCGCAGGAACTGCAGGTCGTCCGGCTGGCCGCGACGGGCGCCACAAACCGGCAGATCGCCGCCCAGCTCTTCCTGAGCCCGCGAACGGTGGGGTTCCACCTGTACAAGGCGTACCCGAAGCTGGGCGTCTCCTCGCGCACGGACCTGGCGGGGATCGACCTGGACCGGCCCGCCTGACCGCAGACACCAGAACACCGCAGACACCAGAACACCGGACCGGCTGATTCAGCCGATCCGGTGTCTCATGGGATGAGGGCATCATGCGGCGGTCAGCACCTCCGGCCCGTCCGATGAAGCCCCACCCGACGAAGCGCCACCAGCCGTGGCCCCATCCGCCGTGGCCGCGTCCGACGAAGCCTCATCCGCCGTGGCGTCGTCCGCCGGGGTGTCGTGCGGCTGCGCGGCGCGGTCGTGGTGGCGGAGCACGGCGATCGTGACGGCGGCCAGGACGAGGAAGACCACCACGCCGACCGCCGCCACCGCGTTCAGCCCGGTGGTGAAGGCGCCCCTGGCGACCTCCAGTACGCCGGGCAGATCCTTGGCGACCGTCACCGCCGCGGTGATGCTCTCGCGGGCACCCTCAACCGGCAGCGTGTCCGGCAACTGGCCGCGGTAGACGGCGGTACCGAGGCTGCCCAGCACGGCCACGCCCACGGCCACCCCGAACTCGCCGGAGGTCTCGCCGAGCGCCGCCGCCGATCCGGCCTTCTCCACCGGGGCGGCCGTCATGATCAGGCCGTTGCCCGCGCCCATCGGCACCGCGATCCCGGCGGAGGCGAGGATCAGGCCGGCCACGACCGGCCACGTACCGCCGACGCTGGGCACCTGGGTGTGCGCGAACAGCCCCACGGCGCCGACCACCAGCCCGCCCGCCATCGCGTACGCCGTCCCGAACCGGCGGGCGAGGACCGGGGCGAGCGTCAGAGCGGCGATCATCACGATGTTCTGCGGCACCAGCCACAGCCCGGCGCTCAGGGGCGACAGCCCGGCGACCGTCTGCAGGTACGTCGTGGACATCAGCGTGGTGCCCGCCATGACCACGCCGCCGAGCAGCATGATCCCGAGGGTGGCGGCGAACGCGCGGTTGCCGAACAGGCGCAGGTCGAGCAGCGGGGCGGCCAGACGGCGCTGGCGGCGGACGAACACCGCGCCGACGGCCACACCGATCACGATCGAGGCGACGGCCACGGGGTTGAGGCCGTTCCTGGCGACGTCCTTGAGCCCGTAGATGAACGGCAGGATGGCGGTCAGCGACAGCGCGACGCTGGCCGGGTCGAGCCGCCCGGCGGCCGGGTCGCGATACTCGGGCAGCAGCGCCCGCCCGGTGGCCAGCAGCAGCACCATGAACGGCACGCCGAGCAGGAACGCCGAGCCCCACCAGAAGTGCTCCAGCAGCAGGCCGCCCACCAGGGGACCGAGCGCCATGCCGACCATGAAGCAGCTGAACCAGATCCCGATCGCGGCGCCCATCTGCTTCGGGTCCCGGAACATGTTGCGCAGCAACGCCATCGACGACGGCATCAGGGTGGCCCCCGCGACACCCAGCAGGGCCCGGGTGGCGATGAGCATCTCGGCGCTGACCGAGAAGGCGGCCAGGACGGACGCGGCGCCGAAGCAGGCCGCGCCGATCATCAGGAGACGGCGGCGGCCGATCCTGTCGCCCAGCGTTCCCATCGTGACCAGGAACCCGGCCAGCATGAACGAATAGATGTCCAGGATCCACAGCTGCTGCGGCGCGCTCGCGCCCAGACCGGCGCTCAGCCGCGGCAGCGCCAGGTAGAGGACGCTCCCGTCAAGGGAGAGGAGCAGGGCCACCGAGGCCAGGACGCCCAGCCCGAGCCATTCCCGTCGTCCGGCGAGGTTGTTCATCGTGTTTCCCATGCCTTCACGGTGCTGGAGCGGCCTTCAGATCCACTTCTCGTCCGCTTAAGGTGGCCCTTATGCGCTTTGGGGTGCTCGGGCCGCTGGCCGTATGGACCGACCAGGGGGAGCCCGTCACGATCCCCGGGCTGAAGGTCCGCGCGCTGCTCGCCGACCTGCTGGTGGATGAGGGCCGGCCGGTGTCGACCGACCGGCTCGTGGACGATCTGTGGGCGGGCGAACCGCCGGCCAAGTCCGCGGGCGCGCTCCAGGTGCGGGTCTCGCAGCTGCGGCGCGCGCTGGAGGAGGCCGAGCCGGGCGGCAAGAACCTGATCGTCTCGCGCGCGCCCGGCTACCTGCTCAAGGCCGTCGAGGGTACGGTCGACGCCGCGCAATTCACCGACCTGCTGGCCCGCGCCGAGACGGCCGAGAGCCCGCGGACCAGGGCGGAGCTGCTGTCCGACGCGCTGGCGCTGTGGCGCGGCCCGGCGTTCGCCGACTTCGCCGACGAGGAGTACACCAGGTCCGCGATCCTCCGGCTGGAGGAGCAGCGGCTGTCCGCCCTGGAACAGCAGGCCGAGGCGCGGCTGGAGCTGGGCGAGCACGGCCTGCTCGTGGGCGAGCTCGGTGACCTGGTGGCCCGCAACCCGCTGAGAGAGCGGCTGCGGGCCGTACACATGCGGGCCCTGTACCGCGCGGGACGGCAGAGCGAGGCGCTGGCCAGCTACGCCGACCTGCGCGAACGGCTGGCCGAGGAGCTCGGCCTCGACCCCGGGCCCGAGCTGGCCGCGCTGCACCAGGCCATACTCGGCCAGGACCCGGCGCTGAGCAGCCCGGCCGACCGGCCCGTCACGAACCTGCCTGCCTCGCTCAGCGACCTGATCGGCCGGGACGGCGCGCTGGCCGAGGTCCGTACCCTGCTGGAGAACAACCGGCTCGTCACCCTGACCGGCAGCGGCGGCGTCGGCAAGACCCGGCTGGCGCTGGAGACCGCCACCCGGCTCGCCGACGCGTACGCGGACGGCGCGTGGCTGGTCGAGCTGGCCCCCCTCGACCGGGGGACGCGCACGCCGGAGGCCGACGTCCAGGCGGTGGCGGAGACCGTCGCGGCGGCGCTCGACATCCGGGAGGAGTCCGACGGGACGCCGCTGGCCGACCGGCTGGCCGACGCGCTGCGCTCCCGGCAACTCCTGCTCGTCCTGGACAACTGCGAGCACGTGATCGAGCGGGTCGCCGAGCTGACCGGCCGGTTGCTGCGGGCCGCCCCCGGGCTCCGCGTGCTGGCCACCAGCCGGGAACCGCTGGCGGTGGCCGGTGAGGTGTTGTGGAGCGTGCCGCCGCTGGACGTGCCGGTCGGCGCCGACCCCGGTGAGGTGGCGCGGTCCGAGGCGGCTCAGCTGTTCGTGGCGCGGGCCGCAGCCTCCGCTCGCGGCTTCACCCTCGACGAGGGAAACGCCGGGGCGGTCGCGCAGCTCTGCCGGCGGCTCGACGGCATCCCGCTGGCTCTGGAGCTGGCCGCGACGCGGGTACGCGCGCTCGGCGTGCACGGGGTGGTGGCCAGGCTCGACGACCGGTTCCGGCTGCTCGCCTCCGGGCAGCGCGGCGCGCCGGCGCGTCAGCAGACGCTGATGGCGGTGATCGACTGGAGCTGGCAACTGCTGACCGAGCCCGAACGCGCCGTTCTGCGCCGCCTGGCCGTCCACGCCGACGGCTGCACGCTGGAGGCCGCGGAGGAGACCTGCGCGGAGGACGGGCTCGACGTGCTCGACCTGCTCGCGCGGCTGGTCGACCGCTCGCTGGTGGTCGTGGCCGACGGTACGGGAGGCATGCGGTACCGGCTGCTGGAGTCGGTGGCCGAATACTGCCTGGAGCGGCTGTCGGCGGCGGGTGAGCTGGATCGGGTACGACAGGCGCACTCGGCCTACTACACGGCGCTGGCCGTACAGGCTGAGCCGTTTCTCTACGGGCACGCCCAGCGGGAGTGGCTGCTGCGACTGGACGCGGAGGCCGCGAACATGCGGGCGGCGCTCGACGCGGCCGCGGCGGCGGGGGACGCGGCCGGTGCGCTGACGCTGGTGAACGCGCTGGCCTGGTACTGGGTGCTGCGCGGCCGGCTGGCCGAGGGGCGCCGGTCCCTGGAGTCCGCCCTGGCCATCGGGGACGCCGTTCCGACGCCCGCCCGGGCAAGGTCGGGGGCGTGGCGGGCCGGGTTCGCCATCATGCTGGGGGAGGACGTCGACTGGCGGTCCGCCCTGGACCGAATCGAAGACCCGGTCGGGCGGGCCAGAGCCGAATGGCTCTTCGGCCGGAAACTGCCCGACGCGGTGAGCGGGCAGGAGCTGGTGACGAGCGCGCTGGCCACGTTCCGGGCGATGGACGACCAGTGGGGGATCGCCGCGGCCCTGAGCTGCCGGGCGCGGGACGCCTTCACGCGACGGGACTTCGTGGCCCTCGAACGCGACGGTGAGGAGAGCGCGCGGCTGTTCCGGCAGCTCGGCGACCGGTGGGGAGTGCTCCAGGCCACGGAGTGGCTCGGCGGGCTGGCCGAGATGGGGGGCGACCTGGAGCGGGCCGGCCGGCTGTTCGCCGACGGGCTGCGGATGGCGGAGGACCTCGGGCTCTGGCCGGAGGTGGCCGGGCGCACCGCCTGGCTGGGCTGGATGGCGCTGGGGGCGGGTGAGTTCGAGCGGGCCATGGAGCTGTGCGGGCGGGCCCTGCACATCGCCTCCGGGCAGGGCCACCGAGAGACCTCGATCATGGCCGAGATGGGGCTCGCCTACGCCGAGCGCCGGGGCGGCCACCTCGACCTGGCGGAGCGGCACCTGAACCACCTGCTCGAAGGGATCGCCAGGGGTCCCGGCGTCGAGCCCGCCCTGCACCTGCCGGACACACTCGTCGAGCTCGGCTTCCTCATCGAGCGGCGCGGCGACGCCGCGACCGCCAGGGACCTGCACCTGGAGGCGCTCACGGCGGCGCAGCGCATCGGCGACCCGCGCTCGGCGACGTGGGCCGTGGAGGGCCTGGCCTCCGCCGTGGCCGCCGGGGGCGCCCACGAACGGGCCGCCCGGTTGCTGGGGCTGGCGGCGGGCGTCCGCGAGCACAACCAGACGCCTGCCGCTCCGTCGGAGGCGGCCGAGATCACGCGGGTCACCAAGGTGGTCGTGGCGGCGCTGGGCGAGGTGGCGTTCGGCACGGCGTACGAGCAGGGCGGCAGGCTGAAACTCGAGGACGCGGCCGACCTAAGCCCGTAAAGCCATCAAGAGCCGGTGAAAGCCATCAAGCCCAGCACCCGGAGCCTGCGCGGCCATCAAGCCCAGCGCCCGGATCGCGCTCAGCGCAGGCCCATCGGGATCCGGGCCCTGACCGTGAACCCGCCGCCGGACCGCACCCCGGCGCTCAGCTCACCACCGACCACACTGACGCGCTCCCGCAACCCGACCAGCCCCCGCCCACCGCCACGGCCCAGCCCGGGACGGCTGGGTCCGTCCGTGGTGACCTCCACGTCCATCCACTGCTCGCCATGGCGTACATGGACCAGAGTGCGCTTGCCCGCGGCGTGCTTCACCGCGTTGGTGAGCGCCTCCTGGACGACCCGGTAGGCGGCCACCTCCGCGGCCTTCTCCATGGCGCCCGGCTGTCCGTCCTCGACCAGTTCCACCGGCTGCCCGGCGCTCCGGGTCCGCGCCACCAGATCGGGCAGCTTGCTCACTGAGGGCTCGCGACCTTCTCCGTCCGCGTCCGGCGTACCGTCCAGCGCGCCGAGCAGGTAGCGCAGATCGGTCAGCGCATGGCGGCCGGTCTCGCTGATCGCCTCCAGGCCGGTCGTGACCCGCTCGGGCTGCCCGGCGAGGAACTGCGCCGCGTCGGCCTGGACCACCATCGCCGTCACATGGTGGGTGACCACGTCGTGCAGCTCCCGCGCGATCCGCGCACGCTCCGCCGCGACGACCGCCGCCTCGGCCAGCCGTACCCGCTCCGCCTCGGCGGCGCTCCGCTCACGTACGACGACACCAGTTGCCCAGCACACCGCCAGGAACAGCAGGAAGGTCGTGTAGTCCAGCGGACGTTCCGGCGACCCCAGCTCGTGCAGGGCGACGGCGAGCCCCACATACGCCACCACCGCGACCACGGCCACCGTGAGCGACCGACGCCGCAGGTGGGCGCCCACGCTGTACAACGCGACGATCAGCCCCAGCGCCGCGAACGCCGTGGGATAGCGCAGCAGCTGAAACGCCATGAACGCCCCGCCGACCACCGCCAGACACCAGGCGGGCCACCGCCGCCGCACGACCAACGGCAGGCTCTGCGCCAGAATCAGCAGCACTCCCACAGCGTCCAGCGGCAGGTCCGGCAGGTCCGCCAGATCGACGCCCTGATGAGCGATCCCGGGCACGAACGACAACCCGGCCAGCGTCCCCGCCAGCACGACATCGGTCCGCCGACTCCACGGCGCCGTCATCGCCATCAGCCGGAAAGAGGCCGCCAGTCGAGACACGCCCGCCAGCCTAAGGCGAGAGGCGGCGGCTCAGCCAGGCCAGGGCGAGCGGGTAGCGATATTCGATGGCGCCGTGCCCGGCGTCGAAGAGCTCGAAGTAGATCCGCTCATCGGGCACCCCCGCCACCTCCAGCGCCCGCCGGAACGCGGTGGCGCCGAGGTCCAGGAAGTACTCGTCCCGGTTGCCCGCGTCCACCCAGATCGCCCGCATCGACCGCAGCGCCTCGGCGTACTCGGGCCGCGCCGCCATGAGCACCGGGTCGCGGGCCAGCCAGCGCTCCCACACCTCGGGTATGACGGCCCCCGTGTCGTCGAACGGCAGGCGGACCGTGCCGTCCTCGTCGGCCGAGTACGCCGCCGCGTAGGCGTACATCTCCAGCAGTTCGAGGTCGCCGTCCCTGGTCCCGGCGATCCTGCTCCGGAAGTCGGACAGGAACTTGTCGTACGAACCGCCGTACATGTCGCGTAGCCGCCGCGCGACGACCGGCAGCCCGGACCGGAAACTGACCTCGAACAGCGAGTCGCCCGCATGAGTGGCCAGCGCCCCGAACACGTCCGGCCGCAGCATGGCGGTGACCATCGCCCCGCCGCCACCGCTGGACTTGCCGGTGACCGCGCGGTGGTCGCGGCCGGCCAGCGTACGGTAGTGGGCGTCCACCCACGGCACGACCTCGTCGCACAGGTACGAGTGGTAGCGGCCGGTCGCGGGCGAGTCGAGATACTGGCTGCCGGCCAGCGAGGTCCACGCGTCGACGTAGACGACGATCGCGGGCGGCACGTCACCGGCCGAGAACACGCCGTCGGCCAGCTCCGGGTACGTCCGGCGGAACGGCGTCCGGTTGAACCACATGGCGACGTGCCCGGTGTAGCCCTGCAGCACGTAGATGGCCGGGTAACGCCGGTCGGGCTGGTCGTCGTACCCCGGGGGGACGTACACGTACAGAGGCCGCTCATGCGGATCCCCAAGGGGGTTGCCGCGCAGCAGCGCACTGTCGATGACGTTGTGGTCGAGGCGGCCGGCCAACTCGTCGGACCAGGGCAGCATGGGCTTCCTCTCGTTGGCCGGTGTCAGCCGACCGAGATGTCGATCCCCGATGAGCAGTTGAAGATCAGCCTGCCACCTCCGCTTTGCCGTTGCGCGGCCATCCGGGGCATCGGAGGTCGCTAGGCTTCCTCCGTGGACAGCGCAGAACTGAAGGACCGGGTACGCGAGCTGCGAGCCGAAGGCCGCTCTCCCAAGGAGATCGCCCGCACGCTGGGGGTGTCGCCGTCGGTGGTGGCCCCGCTCGTCCGGGCCGTGGCGGCCGAGGGCAGCGCGGCGGCGGGGGAGCCCGAGGTGGTCGGCTGCTGGATCAACGTCGGCTGGAGCAACGGCCTGACCGTCGACCCCGCCCGAGGCTGGATCGACGAGAAGCCGGATGCCGACGGGCTGGACGGCAAGGTGTGCGTGCTGGTGGCCCGGCGGCACAAGTGGGACCGGATGACGGTCTGCGGCTACCTCGCCGACGTCTACTGCACGGGCGTCAAGGACCTGATCGGGCCGGACGTCATCGATGGCCGGCAGCTCAGCAGGTTCCGCGAGTACTTCTTCAGCGACTACGCGGGCTGGCAGGAGGCGCCGATCGAGCTGGCTCAGCATCTCGTCTTCGGCTCGGTCGACTATGCCCGAACGCTGGGCCTGGAGCCGTTCGGGACCTTCGACTCGGCCTCCCACGTCCTGGGCACCTGGGAGGGCGGCCCGTCGGCGATCACATTCGGCCGCGACGGCAAGCCGTTCTACGTCCCGGGCGAGAATGACGAGTCCGGCAAGATCGTCAGAATCTTGGAGCGCGAAGTAGGCCCGACGGGCTTCGACTCTTCCGTTGGGTGATCCGGTGGTCTGAAGAGCCGACCGTGGTCGACGAGGGCTGACCAGGCCCTCGCTCCCCTAGTGCGGGACGACGCGCTCGACCAGAACCCGCCGATAGTTGGCGATGCGCTGGTCCACGCTGTCCAGGCAGCAGCTGGAGCACTTCGTTTCCTCTGCGGAGGTGTAGTACAGGCAGCACGTGTCGCGCAGGTAGAACAGTCCCTTCCGGTCGTCTGCCGTGAGCCGGACGACCTTGCCCAGTCGGTCGAGGTCGATGGTGGACGCGGCCGAGAAGGTCTTGTAGGCGCTCTCCAGCTGATCGACGTCCCCGCCGCGTCTGCTGGCGATGCAGAAGGCCGCCGCGCAGCCATGCGCCACGCCGCCATGAAGCTGCCGGAGCCCGGCTCGGGTACGAACCCGCATGGCCTGCGCGAGCGGCAGAAGATGGTCGTCCAGGATCCATTCCACCAGGGTGGTCACGGGGGCTTCCGCGACACGGGGCTCGCGCAGCCCGACTGCCTCGAAGCCGTGGTGGGGAGACAGCCGGATGGCGACGTTCCCGGGACGCATGTCGATCACCACGCCCTCGACGGCCCAGGCCAGCACCGCGGCCGCCGTCACGGTGCCGGCGTACACGGCCATGATCGTGAGCGCGGTCGCGTGATCGGAAACCTGGCCGCTCGCCTGGCGCTCGGCTTCGAGAATCCGGCCCAGCTCCGCCGACCGCGGATCCAGCAGCCGGTCACAGGCGATCCAGTCCTCTTCTGGCGCGAGCCCCTGTTGGAGCCGGAAACGTTCGCCGAAGGACTCCAGTCGCGTGAAGACGTCTGTCACTTGCCGTCCTTGTCTTTCATGCTTGAGGCTTTTCATGTCTGAGCCGCTTCGAGCAACTGCACGGTGTACGGGTGGGAAGGGGCGCGGGAGACGTCCTCCGAGGCGCCGTCCTCGACGACGGTGCCGTCGCGCAGCACGACGATCCGGTCGCAGGACTGCACCGCCTCACCGAGGTCATGGGTGACGAACAGGACCGCCAAGCCGCGGTCCGTGGCCAGAGCGCGCAGCGTGGTGGCGATGCCCGCTCGGGTGGAGACGTCCAGCATCGAGGTGGCTTCGTCGGCGATGAGGAGGATGGGGTCGGCGGCGAGTGCTCGCGCGATGGACACGCGTTGCCGCTGTCCGCCGGACAGCTGACCCGGGAAGCGCTGCAGGAACTCGGCGGTTTCGGGCAGGCCGGCAGCGATGATGGCGTCCCGCACCCGTTGTTCCCCTTTTACACCGGCCAGTACGAGCGGTTCCGCTACGAGGCTCGCGACACGCATGCCGGGATGGAGCGCGTCGTACGGGTCCTGGTGCACGAAGCCGATCCGCCGCTGGAGACGGCGCAGCGCCCGGCCGCGTCGTGCGGTCAGGTCTTCGCCGGAGATCTCGACCCGGCCCTCGGAGGGGTGGAGCAGGCCGAGGATGATCCTGGCCAGGGTGCTCTTGCCGGATCCGCTCTCGCCGACCAAGCCGACGATCTCCCCGGCGTGGATGTCGAGGTCCACGCCGCGCAGCGCTTCCACCGTTCTCGAACGGGTCCTGTACGCGTGCCGCACCTGGGTGACGCGCACCACCGGCGGTCCCTGGGCATGCTCGGCCCGAGGCACCACCGGATAGGCCGCTTCGTCCGGGTGATGGCAGGCGACCTGCGCCTCGCCGTGCGGACGAAGGTGCGGTTGTTCCGAGGTGCAGCGGTCGGTGGCGAGCGGGCAGCGCGGGGCGAACCGGCAGCCGTCCGGCAGCAGGTCGAGCGCGGGTGCCGAGCCGGGGATGCTGCCCCACGGCACCTGCCGGTCGGCGACCGGTGTGGCGGTGAGCAGGCCCGTGGTGTACGGGTGGGCATGCTCGCGGGACAGTGTGCCGGCGGAGCGGACCTCGGCCAGCCGTCCCGCGTACATCACCGCGGCCCGGTCCGCGTACGGCATGAGCCCGGCCAGGTCGTGCGACACGATCAGCGTGCTGATGCCGAGCCCGGACAACAGCGCGAGGACCTGCCGCTGGGTGATCGCGTCCAGCCCGGTGGTGGGCTCGTCGGCGATCAGCAGGCGGGGCTCGCCGGCCAGGGCCAGAGCGATCGCGACCCGCTGCCTCTGCCCGCCGGACAGTTCGTGTGGGTAGCGGCGCAGCATGCCGTGCTGGAGGCCGACGCGTTCGAGCAGGTCACCGGGCCGCGCTTGGCCGCCGTGCAAGGTGAGCATCTCGGTGAGCTGTGCTTCGATCCGGTGGACGGGGCTCAGGCCGGTCATCGCGCCCTGTGGCACGATCGCCACTTGGCTGCCGCGTATGCCTCGCCAGTCGACGCGGCCGGTCAGCTCGTGCTCGCCGTCGAGCAGGGCGGAGCCGGTCACCGTGGCGGTGCGGGGGAGCAGCCCGAGGAGCGCGCGGACGAGCGAGGTCTTGCCGCAGCCGCTCTCGCCCACCAGCGCCACGATCTCGCCGTCCGCGACGTCGAGGTTGATCCCGTCCACCGCGGTCAGGCCGCCGTAGCCGACTGTGAGCTCGTTCAGCGCCAGGGTCATCGGGCGGCCTCTCTGAGCGCGGGGTTGAGACGTTCCTCGACGGCGGTGCCGATGAGGGCGAGGGCGAGAACGGTGAGCGAGATCGCGGCGCCGGGCGGGAGCGCCCACCACAGCCACGCGTCCGACAGGAACACGCCGTTGGTCTGTACCCAGTACAGCGTGGTGCCCCAGCTCGGCGCCGTCGGGTCGCCGAGCCCGAGGAAGGACAGGGTGGCGTCGTAGATGACGGCCCGCATCGCCGTACGCACGAAAACGGGGATGAGCAGCGGGCCGATCAGGTAGGAGCCGTGCCGCAGGAGGAGCCACCAGCGCGGCGCTCCCATGGCGCGGGCCACCTCCAGATGTCCTCGTGACCACGCCGTCAGTACGCCGGCGCGCAGCACCCGGGCGGGGACCGGCCAGAGAATCAGCGCCAAGATCGCCACCCGCATGCCGAACGACTGGCCGAGGAAGGCCGCCGCGAGGATGTAGAGGATCAGCTCGGGCAGCACCAGCATGATGTCGGTGCCGCGCATCAGCGTGGCCGACAGCCAACGTGGCCCGATCCCGGCGGCGCCGCCGACCAGCGCGGCGAGCAGTGTGGTGGCCGCGGCGACGATGAACGCCAGGCTCAACGAGGTGCCCGCGCCCACGATGAGCTGGTCGAGCAGGTTCCTGCCCAGGTCGTCCGTGCCCAGGAGCAGCCCGCCCCCGGGAGGGGCGTACGGCTCCGCGACTCGGGCCCGGCCCGCGTCGTCGGGGAGGGTCGTCCCGAACAGGGCGACCCCGAGGACGACCGTGAGGATCCCCGCTCCGATCAGGCCCTGGACCCCGAGTAGCCGGCGGCGTGGTGCGCGTAGGAACATCATCGGCGGGCCCGGGGGTCGAGGAGCGGGTAGGTGGCGTCGGCCAGCGCGTTCATGAGCACGACCAGCAGCGTCAGTACCAGGAACGCGCCCTGCATCAGCGGGTAGTCACGGGCCGAGATCGCGCCGAACGTCAGCCGCCCGAGCCCGGGATAGGCGAAGACCGTCTCCACCACGATCGAGCCCGCGGCCAGGAAGCCGATCTCCATCATGAGAATCGTGTGCACGGGAAGCAGCGCCGGACGCAGCGCGTGCCGCCGGACGAGCCGCCCGTACGGTACGCCCCGGGCCTGCGCGTGCTGGATGGGCTCGCTGGTCAGGACGGTCAGCAGCGAAGAGCGGGTGTACAGGAACAGGTAACCGAGGCCGGTCAGCGTCAGCGTACTGACCGGCAGGATCAGGTGCAGCAGCACACCCTGGACGGTCACACCCTCGATCCCCGACACGCCGAAGGTCGGCAGCCACTGGAGCTGCACCCCGAACAGGACGATGAGCAACATGCCCAGCCAGAACTGGGGGAGCGAGTCCAGCACGATCGCAGTGCTCAGCAGGCCGGAGCCCTTGCCTTCGCGCCTGCGCAGCCCGCCCACCACGCCGAGGGTGACCCCGAGCAGCGCGGTCACCACGGTGCTGGTGCCGACCAGCAGCAGCGTCCAGGGGAGCGCCTCACCGAGCGCTTCGGTGACCGGGCGGCCGTCGGACAGCGAGGTGCCCAGGTTGAGGGTGAAGACGCCGGTGAGGTAGTCGAGGAACTGTTCGGGCAGGGGTTTGCCGAAGCCGTACTGGGTGGCGAGCTGGGCGCGTTCGTCGGCGGTGAGCCGGGCCAGCGCTTCGGGACTGCCGAACAGCTTCAGCGGCCCGCCGGGCAGGGCCCGAGGCAGCGCGAAGTTGAGCGTGAGCGCCACGCCGAGCACCGCCGCGTACTCGCCGAACCGGCCTGCCGTGTATCTCCAGCTCATGAGAGCTGGAAATCGACGAGCGAGAACTTGTTGAGCGCCGCGGAGCCGTTCTGCCACGTCCAGCCGCTGTAGACGTCCTTGCGGAAGGCGTAGGCGCCATTGCGGTAGTACAGGGTGAGGAACGGCAGCTGCTCCGCGATCTGGGCCTGAAGCTGCTTGGCCGCCGCCGTCTTGCCCTCCATGGTGGGGGCCGAGGTCAGCGTCCGTATGATCTCGTCCACCTTGTCGTTCTTGAACCCGACCACGTTGAGCGAGCCGTCCTTCGGATCGGAGGCGAGCAGCTGGGCGATCGATCCGCTGCTCATCATGACCGGCGCGGACCAGCCCCACATCGACATGTCATAGTTGCGGCCCTTGCTCACGTCGAGGTCGGGCCACACCTTGGCGTCCAGGGAGTCGGGGTCGAGCGCGGTCACCTTCACCGCGACGCCCACCGCCTTGAGCATGTCCCGGATCAGCTCCGCGCTGCGCAGCCGGTCGGTGGAGGTGCTCTGGACCAGCAGCTCGTACGACATCGGCTTGCCGCCGAGCACCCGGATCCCGTCGGCGCCCGGCTTGGCGCCCAGGGCGTCGAGCTCCCGTTTGGCCGCCTCGACGTCGTAGAGGGGAGCGAGCTGATCGGGCTTGACGGGCGAATCCGCGTGGATGAAGCCGGGGTTGCCGGGCGTGCCCTGACCCAGCAGCGCGGTTTTGACCAGGTCGGTCACGTCGATCGCCTTGGCCAGCGCGCGGCGTACCTCGGGCTTGTCGAACGGAGCCCGGCCGGTGTTGAAGGCCAGCAGCGTGGAGGCGAACTCGGTGCCCTTCACCACGCCGATGTTCGGCTGCTTCTCCAGCGCGGAGAGCTGTTGCGGCGGGACGATCTTGGTGGACATGTGCACTTCACCGGTCCGCAGGGCGGCGAACTGCGTTGACTCCTCCGGAATGACGACGATCTTCACGGTGTCGGCCTTCGCCTTGCCCATGGGGTACGAGGTGTTGGCCGTCAGGGTGTAGCCGCGGGCGTTGTCATACTTGGTCAGCTTGTACGGACCCGTGCCGATCGCCTTGTCGGCTCCGGTCTCGCTGACCTTCGCCACCGATGACCACACGTGTTCGGGCAGGATCGCCATGTCGGCCAGGATCCGCCGCGGGAACTCGGGGTCGGGCGCCTTGAGCGTCATCGTCACCGTGTCGCCGGACACGGTCACGTTGTCGATCGGGCGTAGGTCGATCGAGGAGTCGCCCTCCATGTGCTTCTTGTAGAAGTCGATGCTGAACGCGACGTCTTGGGCGGTCAGCGGTTTGCCGTCGTGCCAGGTGACGCCCTGGCGGAGTGGCATCGTGAACACCTTGTTGTCGGTGGTCCGCAGTTCCTTGGCCAGCAGCGGAGTCACCCCGTCACCTCGGACGACGACCAGCGTGTCGAAGAGCAGCTTCACCAGGTTGTTGCCCGGGTAGCCGGTCTGGTGGGTGAACGGGGTCAAGGTGCCTTCGTCGGACGAGATGGCGATGGTGAGGCTCTTGGCCGCTGCCGAGGCCTTTCCGCCGGCGGGTGGCGCGGTGCCGGCGCCGCAGCCGGCCAGCGCCGTCAGCGCTGCTGCCGTAGCGATCAGACTCAGAAGGCGGCGATGCACAGAAACCTCCGGGGGGTATGCCAGGCCGAGACGACCGCGTTGTCAGGGGCGGCGTTTCAAGCGACTCTATAGGCATTTTCCGTAGATACAAGTGCCAGTTATGTAAACACCGTAATTCGCCGCAAGGGACACCCGTAGTCAGCTGACCTGCGAATACCGGAGGCGAGATGCCGATGCGGCCGCCTGGTCGGCGGCCGCATCGATGTCCACCGTTGCGCAGCGGCTCGCTGGCTACTACGGTTCGTCGTAAGTTGCTCTGGGTCCGATCAGTAGCCCGGTCAGGTCTGCTGGTAGCCGAGCAGCGTCATCATGCCGGACTCGGCGTGGTAGACGTTATGGCAATGGATCATCCAGATGCCCGGGTTGCCAGCCTGGAAGTCGACGTCGAGGGTGCTGTTCGGCAGGACGATCGCCGTGTCCTTGCGGGCGCCGCTCGGCAGGGCGAAGGTGTGGCCGTGCAGGTGCATGGGGTGCCACATCATGGTGCGATTGACGAACGACAGGCGAACCCGTTCCCCGGACCGAATCGGCGTGATGGTCTTGGGGTCGTACTTGCGGCCGTTGATCGCCCAGTCGTAGGCCATCATGCCGCCGGTGAGCTCCAGCTTGACGGTGCGGTCCGGCTGCTTGGACGGCAGCCGCGCGGAATCGTCCGCCTGGAGGCCGTCGTAGCGGATCACCGTGCCGTCGAGCTCGCGTGGGCGCCGGTCCGCGCGTGGGGTTGAGGACTGCTTGCTGGTGCGGATCAGGCCGCGAGCGATGGCGTTCTTGCCTTCGGCCAGCGCGACGAGGGGGAAGACGCCGTCCTTGAGGGTGACGAGCACGTCGTAGCGCTCTCCCATGCCGATGAGCAGCGCATCCGTGTCGGTGTGCCGTACGGGGAAGCCGTCGGTGTGGGTGACGGTCAGGCGGTGTTCGGCCAGGGCGACGCGGAAGGCGG
Organism: Nonomuraea sp. CA-143628; assembly: GCF_050942315.1. Classification (NCBI taxonomy): domain Bacteria; kingdom Bacillati; phylum Actinomycetota; class Actinomycetes; order Streptosporangiales; family Streptosporangiaceae; genus Nonomuraea; species Nonomuraea sp. CA-143628. The sequence continues at coordinate 11,010,474 of NZ_CP192072.1, read as the reverse complement.
TGTCGCCTCCGGCGTTGATCAGGCGGATGCGCAACCGGGTGCCGGGCTTGGTGGAGAAGGTCGCCGGTTGGGTGGGGACGCGGCCGTTGAGCAGGAAGTGCGGGTAGCGGACGTCGCCCGCGTCGCCGCCGAGCAGCGGGCTCGTCGCGCCCATCAGCATGTGGCCGCCCTTGCCCGGCGAAGGGCTGGGCGAGGGATCGCCGCCCATGCCGCCGTGGTTCATACCGCCCATGCCTCGGGAGAGCTCGGCCAGGACGTCCTCCGGGGTTCCGGTGACGCCGTCGAGCCAGTCGTCGAGGACGACGACCCACTCCTCGTCGTAGGCGAGCGGCTCGCGCGGGTCCTCGACGATCATCGGCGCGTACAGGCCGCGGTCGAGCTGGGTGCCGGAGTGCGGGTGGAACCAGTACGTGCCCGGGTCGGGCGCGGTGAACTCATAGACGTACTCCGTGCCCGTTTTGACCGGCTGCTGCGTGACACCCGGAACTCCGTCGGCGTCGTTGCGCAGCGCCAGGCCGTGCCAGTGGATGCTGGTGTCGGCGGGAAGCCGGTTGACCAGGCGGGCGCGTACCGTCTCGCCCGCGTTCACCCGGATCGGCGTGGCGGGGATGCGGCCGTCGTACGCCCACGTCTGTACGGTCAGGCCGCCGAGGTCGGCCTGGGTTTCGGCGGCGACCAGGCGGAAATCCCGGACAGCGCCCGGGCGGCGGGCCTGCTCGGCGGCGCGCACCTGCGGCCCCGCCGGGGTGACGAAGGAGGGGGAAGGGGTACGGCTCGTGCCGCCACAGGCTGTGAGGACGGCCCCGCCGAGCAGGCCGAGGCCGGTTTTGAGCATGGTGCGTCGATCGATGGTCATGGTGATGCCTCGCTTGGAAGGTCGTACAGGGAAGGGATCGAGAGCTGGCCCGGGGACGCTCTAGATCCGCAACACGACCGTGCGAGTCGGCGGCGGGCCGCGCGGAACCTGTGACCAGAGCCGCGACCAGCGGCCGGTACGAGCGGGCGCGCCGGAGGTGCGGCGACGGCGCGACTCCAGCCAGAGCAGGAGCATACCCATGCCCATGATCGCCAGGCACACCCAGCCCGCCATGGTGGGGTGGTGCCCGGCAGCAGACTGTCCGATGTGGGAGGGGCTGGTGGCCTGCATGGCGGAATGGTGGGTGTCGAGGGACATGCCGGGTTCGCTGAGATGACCCAGGGAGTGCATCGCCACGACGCCGAGTGCCAAAGCCACGAGCAACATCAGGCGCAAGGCCATGCGATGTGCTCGCCTCATGCCTCCAGCATAAGCACCGTCGGAGAGCTTCCTCACTTGCATGTCAAACGCGGCTCGGCGGCGTAGACGGTGTGGAACTTCTGCCTGCGCACTTCCTTGCCGTCTTTCTTGAAGATGCGCCAGACATCGATCGCGAAGCCCTCCGCGCCGCCCATGGGAATGCAGTCCTTGCCGGAGTCGGTGAGGGAGGGGGCGGTCTTGACGTCGTAGCGGGCCGAACTCTGGGCGGTGACGTCGTAGCGTTTGGTGCTCCAGAAGTCCACGGTGATCGACGTGCTCGTGTAGGAGGTCTTGATCAGCACGCCGTACGGGGAGTCGTTGCGCCAGCGGAAGTCCGGCTGCGGATAGGAGACGGTGGACTCGCGGCCGGCTGGATAGCGGGTGATGTAGTACTGGTGCGCCATGTGCTGCACGTCCTGGAATCCGCCGAAGAACACGGCGTTGAACATCGTGGTGGCGAACTGTGACACCCCGCCGCCGACGTCGTTGACGAACCGGTTGTTCAGGATCATCGGCGCCTCGACGAAGCCGCGCGCCTTGTCGCGCTTGCCGACCAGGCCGTTGAGCGAGAACGTCTCGCCGGGCAAGACGACATGGCCGTCCACGATGTCGGCGATGCGGTGGATGTTGGTCACTCGTGGCGCGCAACACGGGTAGCGGGTGGTGAAGGTGCTGACCTTCTTCTTGACCTCCAGCTTTCCGGCCTGCTCGGTGGTCAACCGGGGCTGCGCCTCGGCCACCGGTACCTTCACCTCACGCTGGCCGGCCGCCAGGGCGGCGGAGACGGCCCCGCCGAAAGCCTTCGCGTCGATGCCCCGGCCGGGCTGGGCGGGGAGGACGCGCGGCTTGCCCTTCACGATCTTGAAGGAGGCGTCTTGGGGCTGATGGCTGGCTGGGACAAGCTGTTTCTGCAAGTCAGGGAGGACTTCTCCGCTGCGGAAGGAAGGGCGCAAGCTGCCTTGGCCGTCGGAGACGAAGCGAAGCCCGGCGGCCAACTGGGCGCGGGTCAGGCTGGCTTTCCTGTCGCCGTTGACCAAGGTCAGCGGACTGGCGACCGCCGCGGTGGCCATGGAGCCCGCGACGCGACGCACCTCGGCCGACGAGATCCGGGGCGGTAGCGTGCGGAGGGGCAGCGTGACCGTGGCGCGGTTTCCCAGGAAGGACTCGCGGATGAGCCGTGCGGCGGCGTCGCGGTCGAGGGCGCGGCCCGACTTGGCGGGGATCACCCGCGGTTCGAGGCCCTGGTAGCGCAGGCCACCCTCGCGAGCCTTGAGGTCGATCGTCTTGGCCAGAACGGCGAGCCGGGTGGTGAGGCGGGATTCGTCGGCCGTGATCCGTGGCTGGAGCTCTCTGTCTTCGCCGAACAACGACCGGACGACTCCGGCCGGGCTGCCCGCGCCGTCCAGCGCCGCCTCGAGTGTCGCCGGGATGTCGAACCCCAGCCCGAGCTCGGCGGGGGTCAGCCGGGTCGTCTTGCCTGCCGCGGACAGCGCCATCGGCCGGGTGACCCGCTTGCCGAGCTCACGCTCCAGCCGGGCGCGAGCGTCCGCCTCCGGCAGGCCGCCGACGTCCACGCCGCCGATGCTGGTGCCGGCCGGCACCTGACCCCCCAAAGCGATCGCGGGAACGGCATAAGCCGCGGCCATGACGGCGACCGCCGCGACCGCGACGAGTATCCAGCGACGTCGGCGCCTTCCCGCGCGGCCGCTCCTGGGCGCCGCCTGCTGCGCCAGAGCGGCACGCGGGCTCATCGCAAGGCCTTTCGAGATCGTGGATCGACATGGCACATGGCGCGAAGTCTAACTTCCCTACTAGCGCAAGTCGTAGATAGTTAGGAAGCCTGCCATCGCCCTGCCGCCACAGCGGCCCCGCTCAGACGGTGCGAACGCAGGCGCACTGGCATGCCGCGAGAGTGCCCTCCGCGGCCTCCGCGGCTTCCCGCGTGGCGACATCGGTCCTGGCGGAAGCAACCACCGCCGCGGCGCGGCCTGCGACCTCGGCCCTCCTGACGCGAGGCTGGACGGCCGTTGCCGTACGCCCTCCGACCTCGACCTTCTCGTCGTGCGGCCAGACCACCAGTGCCGTGACAGCTCCGACTGCCGCCAGGCCCGCCAGCACGGCCCAGGTGATCGTGAAGCCCGCCTGCGTGGCGACCCAGCCGGCGATGGGATAGGTGACCAGCCAGGCCAGGTGGGACAGCGAGAACTGGGCGGCGAAGACCTCGGGGATTCCGGTGGGATCGACCGCCCGGCGAAGCACCCGCCCGGTCGGCGTGATGATCAGCGCCATCCCGCCGCCGATCGCCACCCAGATCACCACGGTCGGCAGTGATGCGGCGACGCTCGCCGCGGACATCGTGACCGCCGCGCCGACCGCGAATACCAGCACGGCGGCGCCGATCAGCATCACGAACCGGTCCGCCACCCGGTCCAGGACGCGCGGGAGGACGAGGGCCACCAGCAGCGTCCCCGTTCCGGACGCGGCGAGCACCCAGGCCACGTCGGATTGGGCTCCGCCGAGAACGTCGCGGACGTAGTTCACGGTGTTGACGACCACGATGGAGCCGACGGCGGCGACCACGAGGTTCAGCGCCATGACGCCGCGCAGACTCGGGGTGGCCGCGAACGTGCGGATCCCCGCCACGGCCCGGTCCCAGGCGTTCGTGTGCGAACTGGGGCGCGCGTTGGGGATGCGCGTGGACAGGACCAGCAGCGCGGACACGGCGAACCCGACGGAGGTGCCGATGAACAGCAGGTTGAACGACATGAAGGTGAGCGCCACAGCCGAGAGCACGGGGCTCAACAGGCTCTCCATGGTGTAGGCCACCTGCGAGGCGGACAAAGCGCGGGTGTAGTCGGCCTCCTTGGTCACGATGTCGGGGATGACGGCCTGAAACGTCGGGGTGAATGCCGCCGACGCGGTCTGGAGAACCCCGATCAGGACGTAGATGTGCCACACCTCGGTGACGAACGGCAGCGCGATCACCACCAGAGCCCGCACCACGTCGAGGATCGTGAGAAACCACCGTCTGGGCAGCCGATCGACGTACGCGGCCGCGAGCGGTGCGACGACCACGTACGCGACCATCTTGATCGTCAGCGCGGTGGCGAGAACCGCACCGGCACGCGGACCTGCGAGCTCGTACGCGAGCAGCCCCAGCGCGACGGTAGCCAAACCGGTGCCGAACAACGCGATGACTTGAGCGCTGAACAGCCGTCGGTAGTCGCGAATCGCGAACAATCCCATGTCCGTCTCCTCCCGGGCAACCGCAACTATATACCCCTGGGGGGTACTCTTCTCAAGAGCGTTTTATACTAGGCGGGGGTATGTGTCAACCTACGAGTTCGAGCTCGGCAGCCATCTCCTCCTCCGCACCGGCCGAAGGCCTGCGCCGGCTCGGTGAGATTCCCGACCTGCCCGACTTCTCCGACACCGACGACCGGGAGGAGGAAGGGGCGTACGACCGCTCCGGTCAGGCGGTCGGTGCTACTGCTCGGCGCGCGGCCGGTCGGCCACCGCGCTTGTGGGGGCGGCGGGCGCGTGGGAAGAGAGCGATCTTCCCGCGCCCGTGCCCACGGTGGGTCAGTTCACGGGGGCGAAGGCCGTGGTGAAGGTTTTGCCGCCGTCCTTGGACTCCAGGACGGTGCCGTCGTCCAGGGCGGCCAGCAGGCGTTGACGGTCCACGGCCGTGAACGCGGAGGCCTGGCCGGGTAGCTTGCCGACGGCGGTCCAGGTCTTGCCCGCGTCCTGGCTGGTGTGGATGCGGCCGTCGGCCCCCGCGCCCACGATCAGGCCGGTGGCCAGGACGTCCACATGGCTGAGCAGCGGAGCCGTCGTCACCTCGGCGAAGTTCGCGCCACCGTCCTCGCTCACCTTCAGGCCTTCTGGAGTGGTGGCGTACAGGCGGGTGGGTTCGTCGGCGCTCACGCCCAGATCGAGGATCTTGTCTTCGGCGCCTTGCGTCCAGTTGGCGCCGCCGTCTCCGCTGCGCCAGACCTTCGAGGTCTGGCTGTCGAAGGCGTACAGGTTTTCGCCGGCGAGCTGGAGGGAGTGGAAGTCGGCGGAGCCGTCCTGCGAGATCGTCTTCCAGGTGAGTCCCGCGTCGGTGGAGCGGACCAGTCCGAGGTGCGGCGGACGATCCGAGGAGACGTCCTCGGCGGCGGGATGGCCGCTGGCCAGGAAGGTCTTGGGGCCGGTGATCGTGAAGCCCATGTGGTCCTGGTTCCGGTCGGCGACGCGGGCGACGGTGGTCGGGGAGGTGACGGTGAACAGCCCGTAATGCCCGGCGACGTAGAGGACGCCATCGGCCGGATCGACGCCGACGCCGTGGACGTGGCCGACCCCGAGGGCCGGCGGCCCGCTCGTTCCGCCGTGCTCTGGAGCCGCCTGTCCGCACGCGGCCAAGGCGAAGCTCAGTGCGACTGCCGAAAGCAGCCGCCGACCCACATGTCGCATGGCCGAAGCCTACTATTGGCTATCGTAGATAGCGTCCTTGGGTCATCCGACAGCGTCCAGGTGGTCGCCCGCGGCGATGGCGCGCTTGAGGCGGATCAGGTCCTTGGGGGCATTGACGGCGACGGCGCCGACGAGCACGCCGTTCCGGGCGAAGGCGATCGCGAATCGGTTCTCGTCCGGCTCCCCGGTTACCAGGCGGCTCTCGTCGGCCAGGTGCGGCAGTCCGGCGGTCTGGATGCGGGCGCCGTGCATGTGGGTGGCGAAGGAGGGGAGATCGGCGTACGGCTTGGCGTTCTCCGGGCCGGCCAGGAGGTTGAGGGCGGCGAGGGCGCCCTGGTCGTTGGCGTTCGCCCAGTGCTCGACGCGTACGAGTTCGCCGCCGAACAGGCCGTGCGGCCAGCGCGCGACGTCGCCCGCCGCCACCACGTTGTCGGCGGCGTACAGGGTCTCGTCGCACACCACGCCGTCACTCAGCCTCAGGCCGCTGCCCTCCAGCCAGTCGGTGTTCGGGGTGACGCCCATGCCCGCGATGACGAGGTCGGCGGGCAGCGTCCGGCCGTTGCCCAGCCGCACGCCCGTCACCCGGCCGTTGCCCTCGAAACCGGTCACGCGCGTGTCGCCGACCAGCTCGACGCCGTTGTCGCGGTGGTGGCGCGCGAGCCAGCGCGCCGTTTCTGCGCCCAGGACATTCGTCATGGGGTACGGGGAGGAGTCGACGAGGGTGACGCCCAGGCCGAGGCCACGGGCGGTCGAGGCCACCTCGCCGCCGATGAAACCGCCGCCGATGACCACGACGCGCTCGTGCCCGGCCTGTAGCTCGGCGCGCAGGGCCAGGGCGTCTTCGATGGTGCGGAGGGTGCGGACGCCGTCGGGGTGGTGGGGCAGGCGGCGCGGGCGGGCGCCCGTGGCGATGACAAGCCCGTCGTAGCCGAGCTCGGTGCCGTCGTCCAAGGTAAGACGCCGGTCGGAGGTGTCCAGACGCACCGCTTGGCGGCCCTTCAGCCACTGGTCGCCGAGCTCCTCGGCGCCGGGCAGGGTGATCTCGTCGTCGCCCCGCAGCATGCTCTTGGACAGGGGCGGGCGGTTGTAGGGCAGGTGGTGCTCGGCGCCGATCAGGGTGATGTCGCCCGCGAAGCCCTCCCGCCTGAGCGTCTGCACGGCACGCAGGCCGGCCAGGGAGGCACCGACAACGGCAACGGTGTTCAGCGTTCTCATGGTCGTGGACTATACCTACGGGGGGTATATAGTGCAAAATACCCCGTAGGGGTTAATTTGCCGAACAAGAGGAGATGTCATGAGCAGCACGTACAAGGTGAGCGGCATGACCTGCGGCGGATGCGCGGGCAAGGTGAAGACGGAGATCTCCAAGGTGGACGGGGTCACCGACGTCGAGGTGGACCTGACCAGCGGCACGGTCACCGTGGCCGGGACCGCCGAGGAGGCCCTGCTTCGCGACGCCGTCGAAGAGGCGGGCTACGAGCTGACCGCCGTTTGATCGGACCGTCCTCGGCTCGTTGGTGAACGGCATCCTGCCGGGTTCCGTGCCTCTCCTTGACGGCACTCGGCAGGATGCTACGAGGCGCCTTAGTAGGCCGATGGCTTGACATTAATCACAAGGGGAAATGTCCAGTTTTGCGTGACAAGTCCGGTAACGGGGCGACAGAATGCGGGACCACCAGCCGCTCCGCCACTGGAGGAATCCATGCTGAGACCCCTGGGGGTCCTCGCCACCGTCGCCAGCCTCGCCGCCTGCACCCCGTCCGCCGACCTGCCGCAGGGCGGAGCGGCCGGAGCGGTGCCCGAGGCGACCGCGCTCGCGGACGGCGCGGCACCGGCGTCGACGCCGGCACAGCCGGCTCCCCGGTCGACCCCTGGATCGGACGAGTGCCACGTGAGCGTGGTCAGGCCGGACGTCTCCGCGCTCAGGATCCGGACCTCGGCCGCCCGCCGCGGCTGTGCGCACCCGGCGCTGTTGCGCATCCGAGTCAAGCGCGCCGTCCCCGGCGCCGATCCGGTGGTGAAGAGCGGCGCCACCAGGAAGGGCGGCATCGCCCTGCAACTGCCCTGCGTGCCGGGTACGTACTACGCGGTCGCCATGGACTACCGAGGCGGTACAGCCAGGTCCAAGGCCGTACGGCTGACGTGCGCCACCCCCACCCGCGCACCGAGGGAGACGAAGGCGCCGACGGTTCCTGAGAGGAAGGCGTCCATCACGTCCGTCGGCACGGCACTGGAGAACGACGTCGTCCGGCTGACCAACGCCGAGCGGGCCAAGGGCGGCTGCCGCCCCCTCAAGCACGACGCGCGGCTGCGCAAGGCCGCGTTCGGGCACTCAGCCGACATGGCGAAGAACGACTACTTCGACCACGACTCTCAGGACGGCCGCGACATGGTCGACCGCATGCGCGCGACCGGCTTCACCGGCTCGGCCTGGGCCGAGAACATCGCCATGGGTCAGCGATCGGCGGCCGAGGTGGTCAAGACCTGGATGAACAGCGCCGGCCACCGGCAGAACATCATGAACTGCTCGTACACCCTCATCGGGGTGGGCGCGGTCAAGGACGCGCAGGGACAGATCTACTGGACGCAGGACTTCGCCGCCCGTTGACGCATGGTCCTTTGCGTCAGCCGGTGTGGCTGGGCTTCATTTGAGAATCTCGGTGCTTGCCCCGAAAACCATGCTGCCTCCCGATCCGCTGATGGTCCCTCCGGCAAGGTCGGTGGGGCCACCGGTGGGCTGGACGATCGTGGGCGAGGTGGAGAGCGGGCTGGCCACCAGGCTGCCGTTCTGGAGCAGCCGCGCGGAAACGAGCTGATGACGGACGACGCCTGCCGCGTCGATCTGGGCCTTCAGCTCGATCCTTTCGGTGAACGCGCCGGACGATACTTTGCGCACATTAACCGCAGTGGTTCGGCTGGAGTCCAGCACCTTGACGCTCCTGGCCGAAGTGCGCACTCATTCCATGACCTGAATCACATTCGGTTGACGGCGGCGCGGCTTTATCCGACTGCCTGGTAGGCGGTGGTCCAGAAGTCGCGGTGGAGGCGGGGCGTGTGGACGGAGTCCATCGCGCTCTGCGTCAGCAGGATGCCGACGAGGTCCTGGGCAGGGTCGGCGTACGCGGTGGTGCCGAGGCCGCCGTCCCAGCCGAACTGGCCCGGCGAGGCCAGGTCGCGGCGGTGGGTACGGACCGCCATGCCGAAGCCGAAGCCGCCGTGCCGGCCGAAGTGGTCGCCGAAGGCGTCCTTCTCGGCCTTCTGCTCCGGTGTCAGGTGGTCCATCGTCATGAGCGCGACCGAGGCCGGGGAGAGGATCCGCTCGCCGTTCAAGGTCCCCTTGTTGAGCAGCATCCGGTAAAGCGCGTGGTAGTCCTCGACGGTCGACACCAGCCCGTCGCCGCCGGCCTGGAACACCGGCGGGCGGCTGTACTTCCCGCCTGCGGCCTCGTCCCACACCACCGGTTCGCCGGTCTCGGGGTCGTGCGCGTAGCTGGTGGGCAGCCGGTGGATCTGGTCGGCGGGTACGTGGAAGCCGGTGTCCTTCATGCCGAGCGGCCCGAACAGCCGCTCGCGCGCGAACTCCTCCAGCGACTGCCCGGTCACCCTGCCGACGAGCACGCCGAGCACGTCGGACCCGACGTGGTACTGCCACAGCTCGCCCGGCTGACGCATCAGCGGCAGCGTCCCGAGCCGCCGGATCCACTCCTCCGGCCCGAAGTCCGGCGAGGTGGTGTCCAGGCCGAGCTCGCGGATCGCGGTCTGGATCGGGTACGTGTCCGGCGGCGCCAGCACGACCCCGAAGCCGAAGGTGAAGGTCAGCAGGTCGCGTACGGTGATCGGCCGGGCCGCGGGCACCGTCTCGTCCAGCGGGGCGTCGATCCGGGCGAGCACCTGGCGGTTCGCGAGCTCGGGCAGCCACTCGTCGACCGGGTCGTCCAGTCGCAGCCGGCATTCCTCGACGAGGATCATCACCGCCATGGCCGTGACCGGCTTGGTCAGCGACGCCATCCGGAAGAGCGTGTCCCGCCGCATCGGCTCGGCACCGCCCACGTTCATCGTGCCCATCGCCTCGATGTGCGTGTCGTCTCCGAGGCTGACCAGCGCGACCAGGCCGGGGACCGCGCCGGACGCGACGTGGCCGCCCAGCACCTCACGCATCCGCTGCAGCCCTGCCTTGGACAACTGGGCGCGCTGGTGCTCTTCCCAGCGTCCCTGAGTCTCCCAAGCGCCCTTGCTGTCCCAAGTGCCCTTCATATCCCAGTTGGAGACCTTCGACATAGTTGAACGTCCTTTCACGTATGTGTTCTTGCTATGCGCACGACTCATGCGCACGACTCAGGCGCCGGCCGGGGCTGTCCATTCGACGAGCCGGACCACGATGCCGTTGGGGTCGGTCAACTCGAACAGCCGCTCCGCCCACGGCTCCTTGCGCAGCGGCACGCTGACGGCGGCCCCCTCTCGCACGAGCCGGTCGTACTCGGCGGTGACGTCGGTGACGGTGAAGGTCACCACGACCCCGGTCGCGGGCCGCTCTCCGGCCGCTCGCAGCTGCAGCACGATGTCGGCGGTGGTGTCCGGTCGAACGAGACAGGCATATGCCCCATTCGCCACCGATTCGTGAAAGCCCAGGTGGGTGGCGAAGAAGGCACTGGACGCCGCTACGTCGTCGACGTTCAGCGTCACCGCGGAAGCGATGATGTTCACGCGACCAGCGTGCCGCCAGGCCATCCGCGACGACAACGCCGGTTTCGGTACCGTGCCTTAACCTCTCACTAAACAACGAACGGGGCCGTGTGGAACTTCGCGACATCGAGATCTTCCTGACCCTCTGCGAAGAGCTCCACTTCGGCCGCACGGCGGAACGGCTGCACGTGACGCCGGCTCGCGTGAGCCAGGCGATCAAGAAGCAGGAACGCCGCGTCGGCGCCGCCCTGTTCGAGCGCGACAACCGCCGTGTGGCGCTGACCCCCATCGGACAGCAGCTCTTCGACGACCTCAAGCCGATGTACCGCGGGCTGCTCGACGGCATCGAACGCGCCGCCCTGACCGCCCGCGGCAAGTCGAACGTGCTGTGTCTGGGCATGGTCAACGAAAACCCCCAGGACCTGCGCCCGCTGTTCGACGCTTTCAAGAGCCGCAACCCCGAATGCGACCTCCAGTTCCGCTACGCCGGCTTCGCCGATCCCTTCAGACTGCTGCGCTCCGGCGACATCGACCTGCTGATTGCCTGGTTACCCGTCCGGGAGAGCGACCTCACCGTGGGCCCCGTCATCTGCACCGAACCGGTCGTGCTCGTGGTCGGCCCCGACCATCGGCTGGCCGAGCGGGAATCGGTGTCGTACGAAGACCTCGGCGACGAGATCGTCTTCGGCGGAGCCCGGCCGGACTACTGGCGCAACTGGCTTGTCCCCACCCACACCCCCAGCGGGCGTCCGATACGGATCGGCCCCATCGTCACCACCTCCGCCGAGATGATCCCCCTCGTCTCGAACGGCGAGGCCGTCTCACCGTGTTTCGCACACTCCACCCGCTACTACGCCCGGCCCGACCACATCTACGTGCCCATCCGTGACGCCCCTCTGGCCCGCTGGGCGCTCATCTGGCGCACCGCCACCGAGACCACTCTGATCCGGGACTTCGCCGAGACCGCCCGTGAGCTCGGCCCGATCGCCCTTTGAACCCGTACGCGCCCGCGTCGCCCCCCGCGCGCATGCGCTCAGGTCCTACCGCCGCACTGATCCAGGGCCTCCAGGCCATCCCAGAGAAGCGCTCCTTGCCGAGCGCCCGGCCGAGTTCGCTGGTCCGCGTGCGCGACGATTTCAGCCACGAACCCGAGAGCGGCGTTCCCTCTCGGCGTCGCCGCTCCCCGCGCTCGTCACGATCGCGCTCACGACAACGTCGAAGAGGTGATGGGCGCGTGGCACGAGCGAGGGTTGATCGCCGAGCCACGCCAGCGACCCGGCCAGTGCGAACAGGTCGGTGCCGTCGATGTCGGTTCGCGCCGTGCCCTCAGCCTGGGCGCGGGCCAGGAGTCGCGTGCCGGCCGCGCGCATCGTGACGCACGAGGCGTGAAGTGCGGACTGCGTGTCCTCGATGGCGGCCACCATCAACGCCACGACGCCGCGATAGTCCTGGGCGCAGGCGACGAAGTCGCGCAGCCACGTCACCAGCGCATCGTCGGCCGAGCCCGCCGTTTCGAGCTCGCCCGCCCTTGCCGTCAGCTCGTCGAAGCTCGTGCGGAGCAGGGCCTCGAACAGCGCCTCGCGCGTCGGGAAGTGGCGGAGCAGCGTGGTGAAACCCACGCCGGCCCGGCGTGCGATGTCGCGCAGCGACGCATCAACGCCTTGCTCGGTGATGACGGCACCGGCGACCGCGAGCAGGTGGTCACGATTCTTCTTGGCGTCGGCCCGCATCTGTCCCTCTTCCCGTTTTGACTATCCGGACCAGTGCTCCATATATTCGGACCAGTGGTCCGGATAAACGGATCACTGGTCCGATAAGCGTATCCCCTGGCAGGGGTAGGAGAGAACGATGCCGACACACACGATGCGGGCGATCCGGCTGCATGAGCACGGCGGACCTGAGGTTCTGCGTTACGACGAGGTGCCGATTCCCGAGCCCGGGCCGGGTGAGGTGCTTGTTCGCGTTCGCGCGGTCGGCGTCAATCCTCCCGACTGGTACCTGCGCGACGGGCTGAGCAACATACCTCCGGAGACGAGGCCGAAGTTCGACTTGCCGGTGACTCCGGGGACGGACGTGTCCGGAGTCGTCGAGGCCGTCGCCACGGATGTGGAGGGCTTCGCCGTCGGTGACGAAGTCTTCGGTCTCCTTCGCTTTCCCAGCTTCGACGGCAGGGCGTACGCCGAGTACGTGGCCGCGCCCGCGTCGGACCTCGCACGCAAGCCGGCCGGCATCGATCACGTGCACGCCGCCGGGGCGCCCATGGCCCTGCTGACGGCGTGGCAGTTCCTGATCGAGCTCGGACACGATCACCCGTCGCCCTTCCAAGCGGCCCGGCATCGTCCGGTGACGCTCGACGCCGACACGACGGTGCTCGTCAACGGCGCCGCGGGCGGCGTGGGGCACTTCGCACTCCAGCTGGCGAAGTGGAAGGGCGCACGGGTCATCGCGGTGGCATCGGGCGCGCACGAATCGTTCCTGCGCGAGCTCGGCGCGGATGAGTTCATCGACTACACCAAGAGCCGTCCTGAGGAACTCGTGCACGACGTCGACCTCGTTCTCGACGCCGTCGGTGGCCGCGAGAGCAGCCGCTTCCTGCGTACGCTCAAGCGCGGCGGCGCCCTGTTCCCCGTGTTCTTCGGCGAATACGACGACGAAGAGACCGCGAAGCTGGGCGTCGCCGTCTCGGGCACCCAGGTCCGCTCGAACGGCGCGCAGCTCGCCGAACTGGGACGCCTGCTCGACGCGGGCACGGTCCGCGTCGCGATCGACAGCACGTTCCCGCTCGCGGATGCCCAGGCGGCGCACGAACGCGCCGCCCGAGGGCATATCCAAGGCAAGATCGTGCTCACGGTCGCTTAGGAGCGAGCCTTTTCACAGACACGTATCTACGTCATAGGCCGGTCGGTGAACGGCATCCTGCCGGGTTCCGTACCTCTCCTTGGTGGCTTCCGGCACGATGCTACGAGGCGCCTTAGTAGACTCATGCGTCTCAGGGAAGTCCCGTTCGTCGGAGGGAGGGCTGGTGGGGGAGCTGGAGCGGCGTCTCGCGGTGCGGGTCGTGCGCGGCTTCCTGCTGGTCATCCTCGCCTTGGGCGTATACGGGATGCACACGCTGGGGCATGCCGAGTGCAGGCACAGTGGTTCTCCGGGCGATGCGTCCGTCATGGCACGGGAGCTCGTTTCCTCGGGAAGCCAGGGGTTCGTGCCCGACAGGGGCATGCCCGGGCTCGATCCGACGAGCGTGTGCCTGGCGGTGCTGACCTCGTTGGCGATCGTGCTGGTGCTGGCCGCCTGGATCAAGGAGCGGCGCCGTACCAGCGCGAACACCCTGTCGTCCGCATCTGTGCGGCGGGTCGCCAGGCCCCCGCCGAAGACCACCTCCTTGCGCCTGGCGCGTCTCTCGATGTTGCGCATATAGGCCGCCGCCCGCGCGTACGGCCTCTGAGGCTGTCCGCGACCAGGCCGGCAGTCCCAACACATCGAGAGAACACACAACATGAACAAGATTTCGTACGCCGTTGCCGCGGGCGCGCTCGCCCTGCTGACCGCCTGCGGGAGCAGCGGCGACTCCATGGTGGCACATGAGGGAATGGCCAGCAGCAGCGCCGCGGCCGCCACTACGGCCGGCGCGCAGCCGTCGGCGTCGGCGACGTTCAACGACGCGGACGTGATGTTCGCGCAGATGATGATCCCGCACCACGAGCAGGCCGTCGAGATGGCCGACATGGCCGCCATGAGCGCCGGCGACACGGAGGTCAAGGAGCTGGCTACCAAGATCAAGGCGGCTCAGGACCCGGAGATCCAGACCATGAAGGGCTGGCTGACCGACTGGGGCAAGCCGGTGCCCGAGGGTGGCATGGGGCACGCCATGCCGGGCGTCATGTCCGAGGAGGACATGAAGAAGCTGGAGGCCGCCAAGGGCAAGGCGTTCGACAAGCTGTTCGCCGAGCAGATGATCGAACACCACAAGGGTGCGATCGAGATGGCCAAGACCGAGCAGGCCAACGGCTCCAACCCGGAAGCCAAGGAACTGGCCAAGACCATCGAGACCGCCCAGCAGGCCGAGGTGGAACAACTCCAGAAGATGGTCGACAGGCTCTGACGACCTAAGACCTGCCCGGGCGCGCTCCCGCGCCCGGGCAGGTCTCGTCTTGGAGGCTGCCTCTGTGGCGAGCGGCGTATCTACTATTTATTATCGTAGTCATGTCCGATACGGCGCCATGGACGGGAGCGGTGTGGCTGAGGCCGGGTGCGTTGGTGTACGTCGGCAGGCTCAGCGACGCGCGCGCTCACGCGCATGCCGCCGTGCAGCTGCTTGTCGTCAGCTCCGGACGGGTCATCCTCACCGACGAGCGGGCCGCCGAGAGGAGCGTGTCGGCCGTGGCGATACCCGCCGGTGTCACGCACGCCATGCGCGCCGAGGACGCGTTCGGAGCGTCCGTCTATCTCGATCCGGCCCTTCTGGAGGATGGCGGGGAGAGCCTGGTGGCCGGCCTGCTGACGATTCCGGTCGATGAGGAGTTCGCCGATACGGTGCTGGCGTTGCTGAGCGCGCCGCGTGCCGCCGGCCCGGACCGGGTGGTCCAGCAGGTGATGGAGCTGGTCGGGCGGGGCATCGCCGGTCCTTTGCGGCTACGTGATCTGGCGGCGCGGGTGGCCCTGTCGCCGAGCAGGCTGGGGCATCTGTTCAGTGAGCAATCGGGGTTGCCGTTCACGGCGTACGTACGGTGGGCGCGGCTGCGCGCGGCGATGGGCACCGTACGCGCGGGTGGCTCGCTGACGGAGGCGGCGCATGCGGCGGGGTTCACCGACAGCGCCCATTTGACCCGGGTGACGCATGCCATGTTCGGACTGGCACCGTCGGTGCTGGCTCGCGGGATGACCTGGGAGTGAGGGTCAGCCGCTCCGTACAAGCGACCGGGGAGGCGGTGGGACCAAGCTGCCGGCATGACTGATGACATGTCGAACGAGAGAACGCCACAGCGCCTCTCTTCCGCTGCGGTCGCCATCGTGGTGGCGGCCGGCTTCACCTCGCTGTTCGCCACGTACTGGGACGATGCCTGGCACACCGACATCGGCAGGGACGACGCGCTGATACCGCCGCACCTGCTGCTGTACGGGGCGGTGGCCGTCGTCGGCCTGGCAGTGGCGGGCTGGGGTCTGCTCGCGCTGTGGCGTACGCGATCGCTGATCGCCGTCCTGAGACAACCTCCGCTGCTCATCGCCGCTGTCGGCGGCGTGGCCACGCTGGCTTCCGCGCCCGTCGACGCCCTCTGGCACGAAGCCTTCGGGCGGGACTCGGTGCTGTGGAGCCCGAGCCACATGCTGACCGTGTTCAGCACGCTGGCCTTGATCGGCGGGGTGCTCGCGGGCATGCGGCCGGACAGCCCTCGGCCGCTGTGGTGGGCGGGCGGGGCATTGCTGCTGGGCAGCGCCGTCACGCCGGTGATGGAGTTCGAGACGGGCGTGCCGCAGTTCTCCGAGGTGCTGTATTTCCCGGTGCTGCTGGTTTCTTCGATGTACGCGGCCGTGCTGCTGCGGCAGCTGACATCGCGCCGGTATCTCGTCGTGGGAGCGGTCGGCGTCTACGTGCTCGCCCGGCTGGTGATCACCGGGCTGCTGCTTGCTCTCGGGCGTACCAGTCCCGACCTTCCGCTGGCCGTCGTCGGGCTGGCGGTGATCGACCTGCCGTGGCGGCGTCCCGTGACCGCCTACGCGGCAGGAGCGGCGGGGGCCGCCGTCACTTCCTACCTGTCCTCCGTGCTGGGCGTCAGCAGTGTGGGTCCTGACGCCGTGCTCGTGCCCGCGTTGGTGGCGGCGGTCCTCGGCGCGGTCGTGACCTTGGGCGAGCGCCGGATACGCGGCGCGATCGCGGTCGTCGCACTTCTGCTGCCGTTCGGCCTGACCGTTCTGGATCCACAGCCCGCTTCGGCGCACGATCCCGGACAGGGGCAGGTCGTCGCTACGGCCGTGCTGACCGGCACCTCGGACGGCTCTGGGAGGATGACGCTCACGGTTGAGGGGTGTGCGGGTATGACGCCGCTCAGAGTGGTCGCTCGGCGGGCCGGAGCGGAGATCGCCGGTCCGCTCAGTTCGACACCTGGTGGATGCCGTGGCCAGGTACGGATCGACCAGGAGGGCCTGTGGTTCCTGTACGCGGAGATGCGCTATCGGGGTGGTGTGGTCGAGGCCTGGCTCCCGATTGACCGCAAGGTCGTGCGGCAGAAGCGTGACATCTACCTTCCAGCAGGTCAGGCGGTAGTGACCGGCGGGCAGATCGCAGCGGGCATCGGCTTGTACGTGGCCGGGCTGATCATGCTGTCGCTGACTCTCTACCTGGCCGGACGAAGCCGCGCGTCATTTGCCCGGGGGTAGATCTGTCGAGCGGCCGCAGAAGATCGTCGACAGGCTCTGACGACGTGAGGACCGGCCCGGGCGCGCCAAAGCGCCTGGGCCGGTCTCGACTGGTCACCGCCAGCGGACGAATGCCACCATGATCCCCATCGCGCTGTCATAGGCGGCCGGCTCGTTGTACTGGGTGTGTACCCGGATCCGGTCGCCGAGAGAGAAGGACAGGTTCGGTTCGCAGGTGCTGAAGTCCGATACCGATCCCATGTACGCCATCAGCGGTGCGTTGGGATGCCCGTCCGTGGTAACGGTGTTCGCGCTCGCCGGATGCCCGTCCGTACCGGCTCCCGGTCCCGCCGGCACGTCCATGGAGTCCGGTGCGTACCCCGCGACTGACGTGCAGAAGTAGCGGTTCTTGGTCGCGTTCTCCAGGGACACGCTGATGCTGTGGTCGTGGGCGTGGCCGCCGACCGCCACCAGGGTCCCGGCGCGCGCCGCGATCGTGATCCAGTGGGAGTCGGAGTAGCCGGCCGGGATGGAGCGCTCGGAGTCGCCGCACTGGTCGATGTCCAGCCAGACCGGGTCGACCCGGGTGGCGTTCGGGACCCAGCTGAAGGTGTACTTGAACTCGACGGTGATCGGCCGCTCGGTCATGTTCATCAGGTCGTAGATGAGACCCCACTTGTCCCCGGCCTTGACGTAGTAGCCGTTGTTGCCGGTGGAATAGAGGGTGTTGAGCGTGCGTTCGTTGCCGGCCGCGAAGAAGCGTTCGTTGCCGCCTTGGAGCAGGCCGAGTCGGTTGATCGAGTCTCCCAGGCCGGGCGGGCAGGTGGCGTCCCAGCGGCTGAAGTTGACGTTGACGGCGTGGTGGAGCATGCCGCCGGTGTCCATGTTGACGCCGGTGTTCGTCCCGGCGAAGACGAGGTCGGGCATGATGCCGGTGATGTAGCAGTTCTCGCACGGCTTGGCGATCTTCATGCTGCGGCAGCTGGTGATGATGTCGATGAGCGGGTTGCAGTTGCCGTCGAGCGCGATCTCGTTCTTGATCTCGCCGACCTTGTCGCCGGACATGGCGGGAATGGTGATGGGGCCCCACCGGACGGTCGTGACGTTCTGACCGGCGGGCGGATTCCAGGCGGGGGGCTCGTACGATGCCGCGCCGGCCCTGACAGGCGCGGACATCACCACCAGGAGGAGCGCGCTGACCAGCATGACGAGGGTGCGATTTCGCATGTGCGTCTCCCTTGTTCAGCCAGGAAGTATGAGCCTGATCAGCGGTTGCCGTTCAGGCCGAAGGCGACGAAATCGGAGAGGAACTGCTTGATCTGCCGACGGGAGTACCGGTCGGGGTGCTCCAGCCAGAAGGCGGTGATGTGCTGGTTCAGGGCGAGCATGGCCTGCGCGAGAAGGTCCGGGTCCTCGCGGCGGATCGCCCCGTCACCCATCGCCGTCTCCAGGATGGGCCGCAGGTCGCTCGCATGTTGCTCGAAGGCCCACGTGGACAGCGGGCCGATGGTGGTCTCGATGTTGCCGGCGTTGCGGAAGTGCAGGAAGCCCGGGCCGGTGTCGGTGACGAAGTCGAGGTAGGCGTCCAGGGCGCGGTCGAGGCGGTCCTGCGCGGTGCCTTCTCCGTCGTAGGCTTCGCGCAGCCGTGCCTGCAGCCGTTCGGTGTGCTGGATGACGAGCTGGACGAACAGGTCGGCCTTGTTGTCGAAGTAGAGGTAGAACGTGCCGACCGACAGCCCGGCGTGCCGGACGAGGTCCTCGATGCGTAGGGCCGGCCAGCCATCTGAGGCGATGATCTCTCCCGCGGCAGCGAGCAACCGCCGCTGGACCTCGGGGTTCTCAGTGGCCAGCCGCCGTCGTCCGCGCCGCTCGCGGCGCACAGGTTTGATGTCCATAGCGTGAGAATGAGTCGGTGAATTGGTTTTAATTCACCAACTTGCGATGGTCAATCCCTGTCTTGGCGGTTTGTCGCGTGCGGCACCCCGGCCGCCGCCGGCCGGGGTTGCTCAGTCGCGAGGATCTCCAGGCCCGGGATGACGGCCGCTCGATCCGCGCACGTTGGTCACCCAGGGGTTTTCCGGGCGGCCAATCGTTCGACGATGCCGAGCTTGAACCGGTCGTGACGTTCGATGGTCAGGCCGTGATCAGGTAGTCGCTCGATGGGGCGGCGCAGGAAGTGCTCGCCTCCCATAGGAACGGTCACCAGTTCGATCAGGCGTTGAGCCGCCCGGACCGGCCACGCTGACGCGGCCACATGGTCGCTCAGCAGCAGAACACCGCCGGGCCGGAGCACGCGCACCATCTCGGCGATCGCTCGCCGATCATCAGGGATCGCACAAAGGGAAAAGGTGCAGACCACCGTGTCGAAGCTCTCGTCCGGAAAGTCGAGCGCCTGAGCGTCCCCCTCGCGCAGGTCCACCTCCCGGCCCAAGGATGCCGCCTTGCGCCGGGCGCGGTCCAGCATGGCCGGGCTCCACTCGATGCCGGTCAGTCGTACGTCCTCCTGGTAGAGGGGGAGGTTCAGGCCCGTCCCGATGGCGACCTCAAGGGTGTCGCCGCCGGCCTGCCCGCAGATCCACGAACGGGTGTCTCCGAACACCTTCCGGTCGAGGAAGGTCATCTGCTTGTCGTAGGAGCCGGAGTGCTTGTCCCAGTAGCGGCGCAACCGTTCGTCGCGTGGCTTCGATCCCATCTTTCTCACCTCTCACTGGTCTCATGATCTGCCACTGGACATCCGGGACGTCGAGCGGTGACCAGCCAGGCGGCGCTCCTGAGGAAGACTCCGGCTGCCGTCTCGTGCGAGGCGAGGCGCTCGCGGAAGGCGTCGAGCACCTTGGCTCTCGTCGTTTCGTCGGCCTTGTCGAGCAGGCTGCTCACCAGGCCCATCTGGGAGACGAAATCCACCACGTCGTTCACGTTGTCCCCGAGTCTCATGGGCTCGTCCACGGGGTCCACGCTGATCTGGGTGTAGCCGGTTGTATGCAGGAGATCGGTGATCCGGTTGGCTGCCGCCAGGGAGAAGGGGCCCGGGCCGTCGTTGTCAAGGGAACCGGACAGGGGGATGTACGAGGCCAGGACCGCGCCCAGTTCGACGATCCATTCGTTGTCGAGCGGTTTGCGCCAGCACAGGAACGCCAGACGCCCATCGGGGCGAGTCGCCCGCGCGATGTTGGTGAAGGCCGCCACGGGATCGTTGAAGAACATCACCCCGAAACGGCTGATCACCACATCGACGCTCGCCGCGGTGAAGGGGTGAATCTGGGCGTCGGCCTGTTCGAAGCGCGTGTTGCCGAGGTTCTCTCTCTTGGCTCGGTGGCGGGCCTCCTCCAGCAAGGGAGCGGACAGGTCGATGCCGAGTGCCTGGCCGCCTTGTGCGTCCCGAGCGGCCACGCAGGTGGTCTGGCCGCTTCCGCACCCGATGTCGAGCACGTGGTCCCCGGGGGCGATGGCGGCCGCCTCGAACAGGTGGTCGCTGATCCTTTCCATCATCTGGTCGTAGCGATCCCGGTGGGTGACCCAGTGTCGGCCGTCGTCGTCGTTCCATGCCTTGGCCTGTTCGGGGTTGGCGACAGACGTGAGTTCGCTGTGTGACATAGAGGCTCCTTTATCTCGTACATGCATGCACGAGATGGCTCTCGCGCGGTCTACTATCCATGGATAGTACTCATGTTGGATAGTAGTATGCCGTCGTGCAGGATGAACTTGATCGGGCGCTCGCCGTTCTCGGCCCGCTGGAGGGGCGGCTCATGCGGGCCGTCTGGACCGGAGCGGTCACCGAGCCGTTTGTGGTCCGGGACGTGCAGGAACTCGTGCCGGAGCTGGCCTACACCACCGTGATGACCACGCTGCGACGGCTGGCCGACAAAGGATTGCTGGCCGCTCACGCCGAGCCGGGCCGCCGCGCCCATGAGTACCAGGCCGCCCTCACGCCCACCCAGTTCCTGTCCCATTCGAGCCGGCAGGCCGCCGCGGGCTTCGTGGACAAATACGGCGACGCCGCACTGGCCGCCTTCGCCGCCCACCTCGACGGCCTGTCGCCCGAACAGCGGCACCGTCTCCGGGAGCTGACCGAGTGATCGTCTACCTGTGGCGGCACAACCGCATCGGCCTGGCCGTGCTGGCCGGGCTGGTCGGGGTCCGCGTGGTGTGGCATCCCAACGTTCCCGCCGGGATGACGATGGCCCAGTGCTGGCTCGTCTCGATCGCCGTCGTGTCGGGGGCGAGCCTGCTGGCCGTCGCCGTGCGCGCCGCCTGGCTCGGTGTCGCCGCCGCCCGCACTCTGGCCGTACTCCCGCGGGCGGCCGAGCCGGCCAGTCTCAAGGGCGCGATACGGAGAAGCGGTGTTCCAGGTGTCGTCTGTCTGGCCGGCGCGGATCCGGCGGCCTTCTGCGCGGGGGCGCTGCGGCCACGCCTCTACCTCACCGCCGGGGCCGCCGAGACGATCCCCGCCGAGGAACTCGACGCGATCCTCGTCCACGAGGCCGCACACGCCCGGCGCCGTGACCCGTTGCGCCGTCTTGTCCTGCGTGCTGCCGCTGACGTCCTGTTCTACCTGCCGTTGGCGAGATGGTGGTTCCGGCGCCAGAGCGAACGGGCCGAACTGTCAGCCGACCGGGCCGCGATCGACCGGCTGGGCGCGAAGGCGGTGGCACGGGCACTGACCCACATGGACGGCGCCGGCCTCACACCGGCAACGGCCACGGCCTTCGACGGCGCCACCGAGGCCAGGGTCGCTCAACTGCTGGGCGACGATCTGCCGATCCGCAAACCGTCCAGGGCCGGAGTGATCTTCTCCCTGACCGGTCTCGTCGTGGTCGTCAGCCTGGTCATGTGCGTCGGCCAGGCAACGTGGGGCGCCTTGACGGCGTGACGGCACCGGCGCCCCCGGACTTCACAGACACGTATCTACGTCATAGGCCGGTCACCCGCATGGTGATGTTGAGGCGGCCCGAGGTCAGGCCGGTGGCGGGGTCTCCGGTGCCTGGGTAGACCTTGGGGACGCCGTGGTAGGCGAAGCGTGAGGGGCCGCCGAAGACGAACAGGTCGCCGCTGCCGAGTCGCACGTCGGTGTACGGCCTGCCGCGCGTCTCCGTGTTGCCGAAGCGGAACAGGCAGTCGTCGCCGATGCTCAGCGACACCACCGGGGCGGCGGATCGTTCGTCCTTGTCCTGGTGCATGCCCATCCGGGCCTGGTCGTCGTAGAAGTTGATCAACGCCGTGTCGGGCGTGTAGTCATCGCCGGGTTCGCCGTACGCCGCCGTGAAGGCGCGGCGGCCCAGGGCGACCATCCACCTGGGGAATTCGGCGACCGGGAGGCCGTTCACGTCGCCCGCCACACGCGTGTACTTGTACGGCTGCCAGTGCCAGCCGACGCACACCGTCTGCACCGACATGACCCCGCCTCGGGGCAGTACGGTGTGCCGGATCGGGACCGGGCCCGCCGCCCACTCGCGGCACGCCCGTACCAGATGGCGCTGCTCGTCGAGGGTCAGCCAGCCGGGCACGTGGACGGCGCCTGGAGCGATCTCCCGCATCGGAAGCGGGATCATGCCGGGTCCCGGTGGATCAGGTTGCGGCTGATTCGCCAGGTGGCGCCGTCGATGTCCGCTCCGCGCATACCCTCCAGTGTTCCAGGCGGGGCCAGGGCGACGGCTTGCGCGATGGAGGCGAAGCCGAACGTACGGCCGGGGTCCCAGTCGGTGCTCTGCCGGAGGCGTTGGCTCATCCGGGCCCAGCCCAGCGGCGCCCCCGCCACCACCCACGCGTCCGGCGGGCCCGCCACGAACCGCCTGGCCTGCCGGAGCCACGACGCCGCCTCCTCCGGCCAGTCGACAACCCCCAACACGGTCCCTTCCCACGCGATGTCCGTTTGTGCGCCGCCATCCCACGGGCTGTCCGCCTGCGGGCCGCTCTCCCACGCGGCGGCGAATGCCTTCGCGGAGAGGGCGGCGTCGCGGCCGTGACCGATCGCGATGGCCGCCACGCGCGGCCGGGCCGCGGCCAGCAGGCCGAGCAGTCCGGCCAGCTCAGCCGCAGTATGCCCAGCGAGCGCCTGTTCGGACTTCCATACCTGGTACGCCTGTGGCAAACACACCGCGCACGGCCGGTACCCCGCCGCGATGGCCGTCACCTCGTCCGCGAAGAACACCCGCTCCCGCACGTACCCCCCACGCGAGATCGCCCGCAGGGCCGACGGGCAGTCCAGCCGCCCGTACAGCCGCGCCCGCCGGTGCCCGCCCAGGGTCCCGGGCAGCACGCTGACGTACGGCCAGCCGTCGGCCCCGATCAGCCTGTACGTCACGAGGCGTCGTGGAAGACGAGGCCCAGCGTGTGCCGCAACCCCGAGCGGACGGTGCTGACCCCGTGCCGCACCGGCGACGCCGACCACCCGCGCGAGGACCGTACGGGCCGGTCCCGGGTGGTGAAGATCAGCCCGTGTCCCTGCGGCAGCAGGGTCACCGTCCCGCGCGACTGAGCCCGGGGGCGCTGCTCCACCAGCAGGAACTCGCCCCCGGTGTAGTCGTCGCCCGGTTTGTCGAGCCCGATGACCACCTGGAGCGGGAACACCAGGTCCCCGTACAGGTCGCGGTGCAGGGCGTTCCAGTCGCCCTCCTGGTAACGCAGCAGGATGGGCGTCGGCTTGGTCTGCCCGGCTTCGTGGCACATGTCCAGCCACTCGGCGAAGTCGTCCGGCCAGGGCGCGGGCTGTCCCAGCCGGGCGGCCCAGTCGCGGGCGATGGGCAGCAGGTGCGGGTAGAACGCCGCCCGCAGCTCCGCCACCAGCGGCGGGAAGGGTTCGCGGAAGTAGCGGTACTGCCCGCGGCCGAACCGGTAGCGCTCCATGTCGATCGTGGAACGGAACCGGCCGACCTCGCCGTACAGGTTCGCGATCTCCTTGCAGTCGGCCGGAGAGAGGACCGGCGGCGTCAGCGCGCAGCCGTACGCGTTGACCTCCTCGGTCAGGGCCGTCCAGTCAGCCTTCATGATCTCCTCCATGCGAGTCAGATGAGCTGCGGCTGCAGCGCGCCTTCGAGCGTGAGCAGCGCGTGCTTGCGTTCGACGCCGGCCGCGTAGCCGGTCAGGGAGCCGTTCGCGCCGACGACGCGGTGGCAGGGGCGGATGACGAGCAGCGGGTTCGCGCCGATGGCCGCGCCGACCGCGCGGATCCGGTCACGTGCCACGCCGATGCTCGCGGCGAGCTCGCCGTACGTCGTGGTGGTCCCGTACGGGACGGCGTCCACGGCGGCCCAGACCCGCTCCTGGAAGGCGGTGCCGCCGGAGGCGAGGTCCAGGTCGAAGGCGGTCCGCTCGCCCGCGAAGTACTCGCGGAGCTGGCGCTCGGCCTCGGCGAACGCGCCAGGGTCCCGCCGCCACTCGGGACGCACGGCACCACCGAACGCCACACGGGTCAGTACGGGGTCGCCTACGAGCAGGATCTCGCCCAGTGGGCTGTCGATCGTCGTGTAGATGCTCATACTCTCTACAACACCGCCACCAGCCAGAAAGTCAGCGGTTTTCGGACCTCTGGGCATGCCGAGGCCCGCCCGCTCACCGCGGGGACGCGAACGGTATGTTTCGCGAGTGACCTCCACATCGCGTCCGGACGATCGCGTCGCGTCCGCCTTCCGATTCGCCACTGAACTGGTCGCCTGGGTCGCGACTCCGTGGGCCCTGGCCGCCCATTCGGTACCGCTGGCCGTGCTGTCGGTGGTGGTGCTGATCGGGTTGCCGACGCTGTTCTCCACTCCGGGGGACAAGCGGAATGTGATCGTCGCGGTGCCGGGGTGGGTGACGATCGCGCTGGTCGTCCTTCAGGTCGTGGCCGCCCTGGTGGCGGCGTGGGCCGCCTGGCACATGTTCGCCGCCGTGCTGGTGTCCGTGCTGGCCGTGGTAACCGTGGTACTGGAGCTGCCGCGCTGGCGGTGGCTGCTCTCCCGGTGAGCTAGACGTGGTATGTGGGTGTTGTATAGCCTTTCTGGAGGTTCTCCCGGGACTCAAGGGGCCTATGAACAGGCTGGCTGACGAGGACTTGGCGCTGCTGCTGCTGATCCGGTCCTTCGAACGGAAGCTGCTCGCGCTCTTCGAGCGGGGCGAGCTCAACGGCACCACCCACACCTGCCTCGGGCAGGAGTACGTCCCCGTCTCCCTGCGCCCGCTGCTGCGTGCCGGTGACTGGGTCTTCAGCAACCATCGCGGTCACGGCCACTACCTGGCCCGGTTCGAGGATCCCGAAGGGCTGCTGGCCGAGATCATGGGCCGCAAGGGCGCCGTGTGCGACGGGGTGGGGGGCAGTCAGCATCTGCGCCGCGACCGCTATCTGTCGACCGGGGTGCAGGGGCAGAGCCTGCCGGTGGCCACCGGGGTCGCCCTGCACCTGAAGCGGCGCGAGCCCGGCGGGCTCGCCTGCGTCTACATCGGTGACGGTACGTGGGGTGAGGGGGCGGTGTACGAGGCGTTGAACATGGCGCAACTGTGGCGGCTGCCGCTGCTCGTGGTGGTCGAGCACAACGGCATCGCCCAGTCCACGCCGACGGAGCTCCAGATGGCGGGGACCATCGCGGGCCGGGCGGCGGCCTTCGGGATCGAGCACACCCGGGTGACTAGCTTTGATATTTCCGAAATAAGGCGGTATCTCGCGCCTTTGGTGGAGACGGTGAGGGGTGGTGCGCCGTTGGTGGTGGAGTTCGCCACGCATCGCCTCGGACCGCACAGCAAGGGCGACGACACCCGCCCGCCGGACGTCGTACGCCCCGACTGGTACGCCGCCTACCAGGCCGAACACCCCGACCAGTCGGCCCGCCTCGAAGCGGCGGCCCGCGCTCGAGTCGACATGATCGCCGAAGAGGTGGCCGCCCGGCCCCCAGCCGTCTGGAATCCCACCGCCCGACCCTCAGCCGTCGGGACCCCCGCGTGAGGGTCGGCGAGAACCTCAACCAGGCCCTGCACGGCCTGCTCGGCGACGACCCCGCCGTCTACGTGCTCGGCGAGGACCTCCTCGACCCCTACGGCGGCGCCTTCAAGATCACCCGCGGTCTCTCCACCCGCTTCCCCGACCGGGTCCTGACGACGCCGCTGAGCGAGGGCGCGATCGTCGGCACAGCCTCCGGCCTCGCGCTGGCGGGGGAGAAGGCCGTCGTCGAGATGATGTTCGGCGACTTCGCCGCGCTCGCCTTCGACCAGATCGTGAACTTCGCCAGCAAGTCGGTCTCCATGTACGGCCGGCGCGTCCCGATGCCGCTGGTCATCCGCTGCCCCTCGGGCGGCAACCGCGGCTACGGCCCCACCCACAGCCAGAACCTCCAGAAGCACTTCATCGGCGTGCCCGGCCTCTCGCTGTTCGAGATGTCGCCGTTCCACGACAATCGCGCCGTCCTCGACCGCATGCTCGCCCTCGAAGAGCCCTGCCTGCTCTTCGAGGACAAGGTCCTGTACACCCGCCGGATGTACGAGGTGGACGAGCTGTTCTCCTGGGACCTGGTCGAGGACGTGGCCGTGGTGCGGTTCGACGGCGACCTCGACTACGTGGTGATCGCCCCCGGCGGCGTGGCGCACCGGGCCATCGCCGCCATGCGTACGCTGCTGCTCTCCCACGACCTCGCCGGGGCGCTGCTCGTCCCGTCACGCCTGTACCCGTTCGACCCCACCGCCGTGCTGCCGCTGCTTGGTCAGGTGGGGCTGGTCTGCGTGGCGGAGGACGGCAGCGCGGGCGGCACCTGGGGCGGTCACATTGCCGCTGACCTGCACACCCGGCTGTGGGGCTCGCTCCGGCGGCCGATCCGCCTGGTCAGCTCGGCCGACAGCGTGATTCCCACGGCCGCCCACCTGGAGCGTGACGTGGTGCTGCAGGACAGCACGATCAGCAGGGCCGTACTGGAGGCGCTCGATGGGTGAGATCCGGGTCCCGAAACTGAACAACAACGACTCGGAGTACACACTGCTGGAGTGGCTGGCGGCAGACGGCACGCGGGTGTGGCGGAATGACCCGCTGGTGACGCTGGAGACGTCCAAGGCGGTGGAGGAGCTGATCGCGGAGGAGGACGGCGTGCTCACCCAGCTGCTACCGGCCGGCGCGTCATGCGCTCCCGGCCAGCTGATCGCCCGGATCGGCCCGAAGCCGACCCGGCCCGACGCGGAGGAGCCGGTGCCCGCCGTCGAAGGCGGGCCGATCATCACGGCACCGGCCCGCGCGCTGCTGGACGAACTCGGCCTCGACCCAGCGCTGGTGGCCGGGTTGGACGTCAAAGTGGTACGCCGAGCAGACGTGGAACGGCTCGCGGCAGCACTTCCCAAAAGCGGCCAGACCCGCACGCTGCCCAACCACCAGCGCGCGGTCGCCAGAACCGTGACCCTGTCGCACCAGACCATCCCCGCCGGATACACCGCAATAAAAGTAGACGTAACCCCGGCCCAGAAGGCAGCCCGAGCCTTGACCAGGCGGCTACGCAAGCTGGTCGGCCTGCCCGACCTGGTCATCGCGGCCGTCGCCCGGCTGCACGCCGACTTCCCGATGTTCTTCGCCGAACTCATCGACGACCGAACCGCCCACATCCCCGACCAGCCACGCATAGGCGTGACGATCGACATGGGCGCCGGGCTCTACGTGCCGGTGATCCGCGACCGTCTGGCCGTACCGGACATCGCCGAACGCCTGGCCGAATTCCGTGGGCTCGCCCAGCACGGCGGTTTCACCGAGGCGCACCTCACCGGCGGGAACATCGTCGTCACCCTCCACCACGACGCCGACATCATCATGGCCATCCCGATCATCTTCCCCGGCCAGGCGTGCGCCATCGCGCTCACCTCACCGCAGCCGGACGGGGAGCGGATGGCAGCGGCAATCGGCCTGGCCTACGACCACCGGCTGATCAACGGCCGGGACGTCGTCCTGTTCTTGCAGGCGCTGAAGGAGACCCTAGAGACTTCGCCCGAGAGCCTGTAGCCAGACCAGGTCGTCCGGGTCGCATCAGCGCTCTGGTCGAGCAGCTCCGTCAGCGCGTGCTTCACAGGCATCGGAGGGCCCCCTGATAGGGTCGTTCAATTATGAAGTCGCTCTGCCTGATGGCGCGGTGACGTCAACGAACGTCACCAAGGGCTCAACTTTTCGATCCCCGCAGGGCAGCATCAGCGATTCACCCTCACAATAGGCCCTGAGACAGGCGGCGAGGATCCGGGTCCATGGATCGGTGTGGTGAACGTTGTTCTGCATTACGCCGACGGCTGCGATCTAGAGCAGGGGCCGTTCGCTATAGTCGATGCTGACGGAATTCCCCGTCGTACACTGAACCTTTTTCAGGCTCCTTGGCGGGCGCCCTGGTCACAGCATGATCGCGATGCCGGTGTTCGGCCGGTGACATGAAGAAGCTCCTGGTAGACGGGTTGATCACCACAACCCACACCGTCGCAACCAGGAGCTTCAGGTGCTGTTCTACCGTGCCGCCGTCGATTTGTCGCATCAGACCCTGAACTACGTCGCCGGGGTGATCCGGCGCCACCGTAAGTCCATGAGGTCGGTCTGGCGCCGGCTCAACCCCGGTCAGCAGGCACTGCTGGTGCTGGTCTACCTGCGTAAGAGCGAGACGTTCACCGAGCTCGGAGCGGGGTTCGGCGTGTCAACGGCGACCGCGTGGCGGTATGTGGAGGAGACGATCGCGCTGCTGTCGGCCCGCTCGCCCAAGCTCACGGGGGCGTTGCGCAAGGCGAAGCAGGACGGGCTGCACTACCTGGTCCTGGACGGCACGCTGATCCACACCGACCGGGTCAAGGCCGACCGGCCCTACTTCTCCGGCAAGCACCGCGTGCACGGCATGAACGTGCAGGTCATCGCCTCACCGGACGGAACCATCCTGTGGACCTCCGGCGCGCTGCCCGGCAAGGCTCACGATCTGAGCGCCGCCCGGATCTGGGGCATCCTGCGGACGCTGGAGCAGGCCGGGATCATCACCCTGGCCGACAAGGCGTATCAAGGAGCAGAGGGCCCGGTCCGCACCCCATACAAGGGCAAGAACAAGCCCGCCTCCCAGAAGCAGGCCAACCGCGCCCACGCCCACCTTCGCGGCCCCGGCGAACGAGCAAATGCCCAGCTGAAGAGCTGGAAAATCCTCCGCAAGCTACGCTGTAGCCCGTCCAAGGCCGGCCACCTCTGCAAGGCCATCGCCGTCCTTCAGAACCACCGCGTCGCCCAGGCGGCCTGAGGATGAAAAAGAGTCACTGGAGCAAGTGAGCTCAAAGCACCGCAAGAGGCTTTGTCGCCCTATCGGTAAGCGTCGGTACCCATTCACAGGTCAGACAGCAGTCCATTCGTGGCTGATCCCTCGAAGGAGGGGGCGTCCCGCGTGGATCCCCCTCCCAGAAGGTCTTACACCGTTGTGGGCCAGAACCGCAGTTTCAGCAGGGTGAAGCTGACGATGTCCGGTGTGAACTCGTCGTGCCCGAGGGATTTCCGGTGGATTGCGATATTCCAGATGGTGTCCCTACGGCCAAGGTCGAATGCCGCACCATATGACGTTCCACCCGAATAGCCGCTGACGGCAACGATCCTTCCTGAGGTCAGGAGCACACTTCCGGTCCAGGTCCTGTCCCACGAGGTGAGCAGGGGAGGCGGCCCATCCCAGAGTTCGTATTTGAGGAGGCATCGCTCGCTGTCGTCCTCGTTGATGGATATCCCGTTATCGACAGCGGCGATCCATTCTTCTGCGTCGGCGTGGATGTCCGCGAGCACCCATTCCATATCGGGGTCCACGACGCCTTCTAGATACTTCTGAATCTCGCGTCGATCAAGCATTTCGCTGATAATTTTTGCCATGAGACGTCCTGATATTCAGCTCTGTGTCGCGTTCGCGTGGAGCCGGGCCAACCGTCTGGTACGGCGGTGCGGCCCGGCTCGGGGGGATTACGAGCTAATCAAGCAGGTCTACCCAGAACTTGTCGAAGTTCAGCATTCGGTTATTGTCGTACCAGGCGTTGAGCACCGTTCCGTGTGATCGGTTCGCCGCCTGGTTCACCCATTGGACGGAGAAGTTGAAGAAAGGAGTGGCGCGCTGGGCCCCTTCCAGAGTTGAGGCGAACGGGAATTCGTCGCAATCCATCCCCTTCTTTTTGTCGTCTGCGAGTTCGAGGTCGCAAACCGTCTTTGCGGTACTTCGACTGCCGTTTTGCATGGGTTCGTACCCGTTACGACGCAGCGGCCTGAGTTCGCTTCCACCCTTGATGTCCTTGATTCCCTGCAGGTCCGGGAAAGACGCGCCGCCCGGCTTGGGGACAGTCTCCTGAGGTCGTGTGATGGCCTTTTTAATGTGATCGTACATTTCCTTGTACGACACACCGGTAGTGCTGACGTCGTTCCTGCTCATCGTGAATGCAGGAACGGCGTTTGATACGACGCAGCCTCCGCCCTTGTGCCAGCGCTGCAGGGGCGATGCGTCGCAGCGGAACGTACTCAGTGATGAGTACGAGGTGGTGGTCTCCTTGGAGTCGATCGGGTGCTTCGTGATCACGGCGTAGTTCATGGTGCACTCGCTGACCAGGTGATAACCCGTGCCCGGGCCCGAGGTGAAGAGTTGCGTCTCATGCCACTCGGTTCCAGACTCTCGCTTCCACTGGTCAATGGTCTTGAAGACGGACGTCCCGTTGCCACCGGAAACTCGGGGGCAGTTGCCCGTCTTTGCGCGCGGAGTCATCGAGAACCCGACATAAGTGCTGCCGATGTCGCCCTCGACCCTGGTGATGTAATAGTGCTGACGCACGTAGAATTCGCGCCGGTTGAGCTTTCCCTCCAGATAGGTCATTACGTTACCTGTGAGCGTCCCGATCTTACGGCCGACCTTCCATACGCCGAGGTCGAGATATTCCTCCCAGAACACCACCTTATAGCTGGAGTATCGACAGTGGTTGAACCGGTTCAGGCTCCACGCGTAAGGCGCGTCGCCGGAAGCTGTTTCCCGTTGGCATTGGGCCAGGGTCGGAGTGGGTACCACGCCCTGGGGTGCGGCACGGAGGATTCGCTTGATTTCATCCGCCGACATCCGACGACCCTGTGCTTGCGCGGCGGCGGTCTTAAGCGGCGCTCGAGAAGTTTCGATGCCCAGTGAGCGCCATTCGGTCCAGCCGCCGGTGCTGCCTGCGCCAGTAAGACGCGCGCGCCATCTCAACTCCAGCCCAGCGCGTAGCTTACCTTTAGGGATCTGCAACGTCACTCGGGCGTCGCCAGGCTTGGCGGTGGCCTGGCCAGCCCAGATCGGTAGCTTGTCTTCTGCTGTCTTAGCTGCCTTCTCCATTTCGTTGATCTTGGAGGACTTGAGTGCCTTGATGGGCTTGTTGGCGACCTCCACCTCTACCTTGGTCTCACCGCTGCGCTGAGCAGAGAGCCAGGCGGTCAGGTGGGGGGTGAGAGATGCGGTGACGAAGCCGCCGCCCACGGAGCGGCTGTCGTCCACTGTCAGCTTTTCGATCGCGGGGGCGAGGCTGGCGCTCGTACGCAGTCGCTGGGCTGTCGCTCGCGTTGCGGCAGCTGTGCCTACGGGGGTGTTCATGTCGGTCTGGATTTCGGTCGCAGTCTGAACGCGGTTGTAGATGCGTACGTCGTCGATCAGTCCGCTGTAGAACTCGTCGTCCCAGAGATTGTTTCCGCCGAGGCGTAGCGCACCACCGTCGTCGGCGAGGTTGCCGGTCATCGGTGTCTGGTCGATCTGGGTGCCGTTCAGGTACAGGGTGATGATTGTGCCGTTGTAGGTGACGGCCAGGTGACTCCATTGGTTGAGTGGCAGCGGATCGTGACCCACCACCGTCTTGGAAGTGGTGGCGTTCTGCAGCCAGCCCAGTGGACCGCCATCGTAGGCCGCGTACAGGCCGTAGGCGGGGCCATCGTCGTTTTCTTTCATCAGCACGGTGCGCCAGTCGTCCACTGCCGTCGGCTGGACCCACGCCGAGAGCGTCAGTGCGTTCGTCAAGCGCAGCGACTCGGCGTGCGGGACAGTGACCCAACTCGAGGAGCCGTTGAAGGACAGGGCCTTGCCGTGCTTACCGTTTGCCCAGGTGGTGTCGGTGGCCGCTCCGGTGTTGTTCTTCCCGGAGGAGTCGCCCACGGTCGTGCCCGTGCCCTCTTCCATGCCGTACGCGGCCACCAGGCCCGGGTTCGTCGGCGCAGCCGTGACGGCGGCCGAGACCTCGTTCGAGGACGGGCTGAGGTTGCCGGCCGCGTCGGAGGCGCGGACCCGGTAGTAGTACGTCCCCGCCGCGAGGCCCCCGTCGGTGAACGTGGTGGCCGGCGACGAGCCGACCTGGTTCGCGGCCGATGGGGTGAATCCGGGCGTCGTGGAGCGGTGGATCGTGTAGCCGTTAACGCCCACGTTGTCCGTTGAGGCCGTCCAGGTGAGCTGCGCGTTGCCGGGGCCGCCCGTCGCGGCGAGCGAGCCGGGCGCGGTCGGCGCTTGGGTGTCCGGCGGCGCCGCCTGGCCGATCGGGGTGGTCATGTCGGTTTGGATTTCGGCGGTGGTTTGGGCGCGGTTGTAGATGCGCACCTCGTCGATCAGGCCGCTGAAGTATTCGCGCCAGACGGTGTTGCCGCCGATCCGCAGCGGGCTGCCGTCGTCGTAGAGGCCGGCGTTCAGCGCGGTCTGGTTGACCTGCTGGCCGTTGACGAACAACCGCAGGGTGGTGCCGTCGTAGGTGAGCGCCAGGTGGCTCCAGCTGTTCACCGGCAACGGTGAGGTTCCGTTGGCCGTCGACGAGACCACCGGAGCGGTTTGCACCCAGCCGGACGGAACCGCATCACCGTTGGCGGCATACAGGGCATAGGAAGCCCCATCGGCGTTCAGCTCCTTGGTCACCACGCTCTTCCAAGGCGTGCCGGTCACCGTGATCGGATTGACCCAGGCCGAGAGCGTCATCCCGGTCGTCAAGCGCAACGACGCGGCATGCGCGACCGTGACCATGCTGGAGGAACCGTTGAACGACAGCGCCTTGCCGAACTTGCCCGTCGTCCAGCCAATGCCATTGCCCGTACCGGTGTTGTTCTTCCCAGAGGAATCGGCCACGCTCGTGCCCGAGCCCTCGTTCATACCATAGGCCGCCACCAGCCCCTGAACCGGAGGCGGCGTATCCGCGCCCGTGGTGAACGACCAGGTGTAGGGTGCCATGACATTGCCCGACGTATCCTTGGCACCGCTCACCTCGACTTGATACGCGGTCTGTGCGGAGAGCTTAGATGTCGGGGTAAAGGTCCATGTGGCATTGCTGCCACCGCCCTGTAGCGCTCCCTGAACCGGCGTGCCCGCCGGGTTCTTCACGGTGAGCGCGACCTCCGACACTGCTTCGTTGAACGTCACCTTCACGGCTGCGCTCACCGGCACGTCCGTGGCGTTCCTGCCCGGCTCGGTGCCGGTCACAGTCGGTGGTGCGGCGTCAGGCTCCCCAGTCGTGAACGACCAGGAATAGGACCCCATTTGGTTGCCAGCAAGGTCCTTGCCCGCGCTGATTTCCGCAGTGTAGGTCGTATTGGTGGCCAAGGGCGCGTTCGGTGTGAAGATCAGCGTGTCGCCTATGTCGTCCATGGCCGCGCTGCCGGCCACTGCGGCGCCCTGCGCATTCTTGACAACGATCTGAGCGTCGGTCACCTCTTCGCTGAAGAACGCTGTCACCGGGTTGTTGACCGGGGCTCCCGACTGCCCATTCGTGGGCTCGGTGCTCAGGACACTTGGCGGTTTGCTGTCCTTAGGCATGGGATTCGGTTCGGGCAGCCCTGGCTCCTCAGGGGGAAGCAAATCAGGGTCGTGGGCGTCTTCCAACTGCTGGTCGGTGAGATCGTCCGGGTAGAACGCGTCCACCAGACGCGTTTTGGCCGAGTCGCCTTTAGCCTGCGCCTCAGCGATCGCCTCTTCGTGGGACCTGGCCTGGGCGGGAGGAAGCTCGTCGAAGTAGACGTTGCCCGATTCCAGCCACGCCTTGTCCTCTTCATAGGAGGTCTCAGGCGGCGTGGCGCCCTCAAAAGCGCGGGGCACCACGATGGTCCGCTTGACCGCAGGCGTGTAGTCGATGATGAGGGCGGGTGGGTGGCGGTAGCCCGGGTAGGGGTTGCCGCCGCCGAATTGGCTGGAGTAGTACTGGCGCCAGTTGATGGCGGCGGTCTCGCTGGCGGCCTTCAGCACAATCCCGTGGTTGGCCACGCCTTGCTGGATCCAGGCACGGGTCATGGCGGTGACCTCGTAGAAGAGTTCCTCGTCCTTGGCACACCATGTGGCGGGGTCGGCGTCGTAGTTGTAGCCGGCCTTGTTCACCGTCTCGGCTGCCGTGTTTGAGGGCTGGTTGTACCAGTCCAGGCTGTCGATCGTCCCGTCGAGGGTCCAGTCGCCGGTGACGCGCGCGGCCCGGATGCCGGTGCCCATGGTCTCCCCGCACAGCTGTCCGTTGGGTCCGCCGGACTTGTAGTTCCATATCCGCAGGTCGGCGTCGTTGACGGTGGCGCCCTGCAACACGGGGTCGGTGGTGTCGAACTTCATGTACACACGGGCGATGTCCGCGCTGGTGGATGTGGTGCCCGCGCGAAGGTACCCGGCTGCGGCGTTGTTGTTGTAGGGATCGTTCTTGCTGATCCAGGCGTCGTCGGGGGCGCCGCCGCCGAACCAGATGGAGGACGCGGCAACGGTCACTGGGTAGGTCACCGCGGGGTCGGCCAGGAACTTCTCATCCGGGGAGAACACCAGCTCCGACGTCTTACCGGAAGTCTCGACCTGAGCTCTGACGGAGGAGGTTCTGCCCTGTTCGGGGGCGGCTTCTACTTTGGCGTCCGTCGCGGTCAGCACGATCGGCGCGGCCTTGGCTTTGCCCTTGGCGTCCTTAAGTTGCGGCAGTCCTTGAGGGGTCTTGCCGAAGGTGGTGCCTTCGGGCAGGGTGAGCGGCAGTCGTACGGTGACAGGGCCGGTCGGGCGTTGCCGGAAGACCACTTGGGAGATGAAGCCGTCGGCCTGAGCGAGCACCACCAGGTCCGCCCCTGGCGCGACGGCGTCGGGGTAGGTGACCGCGTTGCCGGAGATCTTGGGTTCCGGGAGCGCACGGGTCACATCCAGGCCGATCTCGCCGTGGTTCCCGGTCGCGGAGACCAGGTGCTTGGTGCCTCGTGCGCCAAGGGTCAGCGGGGTCTTGACCCGGGCGGCCTGCAGCCTACCGTCGCGGGTGACGATGCGGGTGTCGATGGGTTCCCAGGCGCCGCTGGCCGGGTTCTTGAGCTGGACGGGCCGGGTGTGCAGCTCGGCTCGCATGTTCTTGCCGTCGGGATTCGCCCAGACCTTCATAGTCTCGGTGGAGCGGGAGGGAACCTCGACGGGTTTACCGGACTTGGCCGCCTCTTCCCAGGCCGCCTTGAGCGTCGGCTCCGTGGTGGCGGCTGTTGATTTGGGTGTCGAGGTAGGGGATGGCGTAGGGCTCTGGGCGATCGCGGGTGCGCTCATGAGCGAGAGCGGCAGTGTCAGAGTCGCGATCAGGGCAGCGCGGCGGCGCGTCCGGCCAGATAAGCCGGACGCTAATCGGCGTGGGTTCACTCGCATCCTTTCGAACAAACGTGGCAAAACAGATTTGATCGTGACATAAGGTTGCGGTAAAAGTAAAGATCGTTTTCAGTATCGGGAACGAGATGCTCCGTGATCGCAGGTCGCATGGGTCCGCGCTTGTCGAAGCGCATTCGCCCAGTTCGTGGCCTTGTGGAGCCTTGTCGTGGCCACGAGTCGGCAGCCTGACTCCCTGAAGTCAAGGGCCGGATACATCCGCAGACCGATGGTTGGCATCGTGGCGCAGCGCATTATCTACGGGCGCCTCCTGTACCGGCGTCATAGGTGAGGTACGGCGTCGTCTGACCTGGAAAGAATCCACCGTAGCCCCTCTCGTCCACGAGCCGGGCGCTAGCCCAGAATCAGCGCTCTCTCTCGCCCCACCAGTGCAACGCGTGCTACTGGCTGAGCTGGCGTACTGGCTGGTGGTGAACGGCTGGTCGGACGTGCCAAACGATAGGGCGGCCCAGAAACTGGAGCAGGTCGCGAAGACTATCCATGGGATACGGGCGGATGGCTCGACGCTATTGCGGCACCTCTTGGAACGAACAGGACTGCTGCGACAGGCTGTGCCGGGCCGGGTTTCCTTCGTGCACAAGACCTTCCAGGAGTATCTTGCAGGCTGGGCCGCGGTGAAGGGCGATCATATTGGCCAGCTCCTTAGCCATGCCGCCGATGACCAATGGCGTGAGGTAATTATCATGGCCTGCGGACATGGCTCGCAGCGGCAGAATGACGAATTGCTCCAGGGGATACTCTCCCGTGGGGGAGAACCAGGGCACCAGGAGAGTCTCGGCCTGCTCGCCTTAGGTTGCCTGCATACTGCCCTACAGTTGGATCCTGATTTGCGGCAGGTCGTCATGTCGCTGGAAGCTGAATACGTCCCCCCAAATACCGAAGAGATGGTTCAGACGCTGGCCTCCCTCGGCGATCTCGCACTCGCGGCGCTGGCAGAGTGCGCAGACAAAAACGATCTGACAGATTGGCAGGCCGAGCTGTCGGTCCGGGCAGCTGCCCTGACTCGCAGCGACGCTGCATTCGATGTCATCGTACGGCTGGTGCGCCGATTTCCCGTGGCTCAGTCCACAGCATTGCAGTGTTGGTCATATTATGAGCCAAGCAAGTATCTCAGGGAAGTTCTAGCGTTAACTGGACCTTATCCAGAGTTGATCCTCGATGATCGCGCCCTTGTCCCATATCTGTTGGATCTTCCCGGATTGTCGCTCCTCGGATTCGATTGTGATGGTCTCGCCGCACCTGCTGATTTCGCAACCATTCCAGAGCTGGTACAACTTCGCCTACGAAGACCTGGAAGCATCGACGTCGTCACACGCTGCCCCAAGCTATCCCATCTCACCCTCGACGACGTACCCGGGCAATTCACGCTCCCGGAGCGCCCATCCTCACTGCGAACTTTGACCATTCATAGATGCTCCTCTCACGTCAAATTCCACCTTCTTTCGGACTGGGAAGGCCTCACGGAGTTGCGCGTTATTCACTGCGCAGATCCAGCAAGTCTCAATGACCTCTGGAAAATACCGAGCCTTGAAAAGGTCGCCCTAGAGGCCACAGAAATTCATGATCTCGCCCTGCTCGCTGAACTTCCTAATCTACATGAACTGCGACTCGACGGCTTCGCGAGGATCGACCTGTCCCTGTTTATAGGAAGGCGAAGCTTGACCGTGATCGTGTCCGAGGACACCAAAGTTCGCGGGGCACATCTCCTAGGCGGAGGATCGCGAGTCATAAGGGGAGATGCCTGTTCTCCGAGTACGTAAAAAGTGGCGATTCAGGAGCTACCGACCGGGGCCGGTGAAGCCCTGCTAAAGGGGTCCTACGATCTTGAGAAAACTCCAGGTCGCTGTCGGCGGAAGGTTAACGGCCCGACCCCGCACCCCGCCGACTGGTTTCCGCTCTTTCACCTGATCATCAGGCGGACCACGGCCTCAAGGTCGTGGCTCACGACGCAACCGTATGGGTTCGTAGCTTCGTGCTCATCCACTCTGCGTATTGGCGGGCCAGGCCGAAGTCCACGTCGGTGAACCACTCGCGCCGTCTTGGGGCTTCGTCGCTGAAGCAGAAGCAGATCTTTCGGAGGATCGTTTCGGCCTTACTGTATCCCTCGAACGGCTCCGACACCCAGTAGTCCTCGATGCTTCGGAGGTGCATATGTGCAGGTCGGTAATGCTCGACCAGTCGCAATGAGAACGGTCGGCTGGTACGGCCGATCTTGATCACACCGCTACTGAACAGGACCACGTAGATGACGCCGAGCGTGCCGGGCATGGTGACCTCCACAGGATTGACAGTCGACTCGGGACGGGACACTACTCCGGCACGTTGCCGCTATCTGGGAAACCGGCGAGGGCACAGGCTGAATGGCCTACATCGCGGTTCTCACTCGCGCTAACGGGCAAGTCGCCAGAGGGTTCCCAGAAAGGCGCACCGCCTAGTCGTGATCGGCGTAGAGGCAAGGCATGGCCTCTACCGCTTGTGTTGCGTGGGGATATACGCGGGATGATCTTTTGGGGCCCAGGCGTCCTATAGGCCGTTTGTCCAGCTCAAGGCGCTTGAATGAGCGGAGGAACCTCCGCTCTCCTAATGTGGGTGTCTTTGTCGAGTTCTACGGCGGGGCCGCGACGCTCGCTGACTTCGATGGCCGTCGTGGGCGCTGGGGCCGATCGACGCGAAGCCCTTGGATGCGACACTCGATACCTGAGCAGGGTGATTGGTCCGCCAGCAGAGCGGACAATCAACCTGCATTACATGTCGAGGGTGGGCGGATATGTGAGACGGACTTGACGTATTGGTCGGGACACTGGGCTGGCAGTTATCGGGGGGCGAGGGAGGAGATTCGGGAGGGGGCAGGCCAGGAGTCGCCCGGTGTTTGACCCTGGCACCTCGAGAGGCGTGGCGGCGCCGTCCCTCCAGATCCCACGCCGCCACGCCCGTCTACCGGACGCCTCCGGACAGCAGGGCCATCCAGACGGTCCGAGCTTCATTGACCGGCCATCGCGGGGACTCGTGCACGGTGGCGTTGCCGTCGGACTGGACGGTCCGGCGGATGAAGGCCTGGCCGCCGCCGGCGCACAGTTCGTAGAACGTCGCCCTGCATGTGCAGGTCCATGCCATCGGCCGTACTCGGTCGGGCGTCCGGTACGGCTTCCGCCACTCCAGCCGCACATGGTCGCGTTGCGCCATCCCCACGTGTGGGCTCAGGCACGGCTCAGCCCTGGTCATGGTGAGTTCCCGG
Organism: Nonomuraea sp. CA-143628; assembly: GCF_050942315.1. Taxonomy (NCBI): domain Bacteria; kingdom Bacillati; phylum Actinomycetota; class Actinomycetes; order Streptosporangiales; family Streptosporangiaceae; genus Nonomuraea; species Nonomuraea sp. CA-143628. The sequence continues at coordinate 10,971,917 of NZ_CP192072.1, read as the reverse complement.
CGAGACGTCACGGTCGCCGGTCTGGCGGAGGAATCGGCCGATGCGCTTGGCGCGGCGGATCAGTTCCAGGGATTTGAGGGCACCTGCGATCGCGTCCGCGGGGTCCTCGATTGGGTTTTCTATGAGTTGGGGATCCCAGGCACTGTCAGGGCGCCGGGTGACGTCGAACGCGGGGATGCTCCAAGTGACCACGCCCACCATCATAGGAGCACATGTAAACACCTGTAAAGAGACGTTAGTTAACGTCACATGACGCCTGCTTCTATCCTTGCAAGTTAAGGCATATCTAGCCTTGGGATCATGTTCAGGTACGACCCGCGCAAGCCCAAGTGGTCGCAGATCGTCGAGGAGATCCGCAGACGGATCGACACGGGCGAGTACGACGCCGAGACTCTGCTCTCCGAGGTGGCGATGGAGGAGGAGTTCCAGGTCTCCAGGCCGACCGTCCGCAAGGCCATGAAGGTGCTCCGCGACCAGGGGTGGGTCGTGACCTCTCAGGGCGTCGGGTCGTTCCCGACCACCGCAGAGGAGCGAGCGGCGAACCCGAGCGCTTCGCGGTAGACCTCGCCTGCCCATCAAGTCTGAACGGGCGGGTACGTAGCGGTTGTTCGGGGCGAGCGGGCCGTCGGGGGCGAGCAGTGGGTCGAAGACCGCAGCGCCGTACGGGGCCACGAGTCCGAAGCCGAGTGGCAGTGTGGACCAGGCGATCAGCGTGTTCAGCGCGAACACCCGCCCGTCTGTGAGGCGAACACGCCGCCGATTGGTCAGCCTGGCGGCATTGCCACCAAGCCCGAGCCCGCTGGTTCCACGAACGCGCCCGCCTGGCTACCGCGTAAACCCAGCTCAGCTAACGAATGGAGACTGTCCTACTGGCAGCGCCCCAATTTGAGCGGACGTTCCGGTACGGTTCATCGTCGAGTCGGTTTCTCTCAAGAGGATCAGGGTTGCAAGATTCCCTGAAGAGGAGAAGCCGATGCGCCCCTTGACCTCGCTGGCATCCACAGTGTTGATGATCGGCCTGTTCAGTGCCCTGGTCCCACCGGCGACTGCGCAAGACCTACCACCCATCGAGCCTCGGGTCGAGACCCCGGCCCTGTTCGACGACGAGGCCGGCGGCAACGCCAACGGCGACGACCCGGCGATCTGGGTCCATCCCACCTCTCCGGCGCAGAGCGTGATCGCCGCCACCGCCAAGGAGGGCGGTCTGTACGTCTACGACTTGGACGGCAAGCAGCTGCAGCACCTGCCCGCACCGGCCGCGCCCGGTGAGGACGATGAGCCGGGCCGGCTGAACAACGCGGACGTCGCCTACGGGCACGCATCCAGGGCGGGCCGGTCGGATATCTTCGTTGCCTCCGATCGTGGTTCGGACAAGCTGCGCATCTACCGCGTCGCTTCGGCGAAGGCGGGCCAGGGCCAGCAGCCGCTCACCGACATCACCGACCCCGCCGCGCCGTTCATCTTCAACACGACCCAGGTGGAGGTGAACGACGCCGAGACCGTGTACGGCCTCGCGACGTGGAAGCGGGACTCGGGCACCTACGTCCTGGTCAGCCGCCGGCACACAACGCGGCTCGCGCTGCTGAAGCTCACCGACGCCCCGGGCGGCAAGATCGGCTACACGACGCTCCGGACCATCGATCTCCCGTCGAGCTTCACCCTTCCGAACGGCCAGAGCTGGAGTCCCTGCGACGAGCCGGGCGTGGGCCCGCAGATCGAAGGCATGGTTGTCGACGCCCAGACCGGCACGCTCTACGCGGCTCAGGAGGACGTCGGCATCTGGCGCATCTCCGGTGATCTCACCGGATCACCGGTACTGCTCGACCGTGTCCGTGAGTACGGCGTACCGGCCACCTACGACGCCGCCACCGAGGAGTGCGTCGCCGGAGCCGACCCCGGATACGGCGGCGACCACCTGACGGCAGACGCCGAGGGCCTGACCATCTACTACGGCAAGGGCGGCAAAGGCTACCTGATCTCCTCCAGTCAGGGCAGCGACACCTTCACCGTCTACGACCGCAGGGACAAGAACGCCTACATCGGCTCCTTCCAGGTCGGCGAAAGCGGCGGCATCGACAGCGTGCAAGGCAGCGACGGGACGATGGTGATCAATGTGCCGCTCGGCCGCCGTTTCCCCAACGGCCTGTTCGTCACGCACGATGGCGCCAACACCCCCGAGGCCTTGGATTCGAAGGGCGAGGTGCGTGAGAACACCAACTTCAAGTATGTGAAGTGGGACGACATCGCCCGCCGCCTCGGGCTGGACATCGACACCACCGGCTGGAACCCGCGCGGCTGACCGGCCTTCGGCTCCCGTCGGCAGTTCGAGTCCCTCACCCGTGACCAGCTCACGAAGACATCGGGCACGGACGTCACGTCCCTGCCGTCCAGATATGGCCCGGCGTAGACCACCAGCCTATCGAGGTAGACGGCCGCTCGGTCACCTGGTGGCAAGAGCTGCCACCCCATCAGCACGGAACGGCGCTTCTGGTGGCAAACGCGCTACGCCGCCTTCACGACCTGCAACCACCGACCAGTTTCGACATCGGCCTCCTGGATCCCTTCGTACGACTGGCAGAACGGATCGACCGGGCAGTCACGCTCGACGAGGCTGACCGGGCTTGGATGCGCGGCCACCTGGCCGAGTTGGAGGCTCGGTACGCGGAACTGCCTAAGGGTCTGCCGGACAGCGTCGTTCACGGCGATGCATGGATCGGCAACGTGATCTGTACCAACGGCGGCGAGGTGGTGCTGCTCGACCTGGAACGCTGCTCATTCGGTCCGCCCGAGTGGGACCTAACCTCCACAGCCGCGAAGGCACTCACCTTGGCCGAATCACCGCCAAGGATTACGACACCTTCGTCAAGGCGTATGGACATGACGTAACGTCATGGTCTGGTTTCAGGACGCTTCGAGACATGCGTGAGTTCCGCATGACTTGCATGGCGGGACAGGTCGCGTCCGAGAATCCCGCTCGGCACAACGAGGTCGTGCTGAGGTTGGCGTGTCCGCGCGGCGAACATGGGCCAAGGCCTTGGCGCTGGACTCCCGCACCGTAGCGGCACAGCGCATGCACGGTCGGCCGCCAGCGCCCAGAACAAGCACGACCAAGGTCAACAGCCGCTGCCAATATTCCCCAGCGCTTAACGCGACAGGGTAGCCCCGACTCTCGGCGACCCCGCAGCCCCCTACTCCAGTCCCGTGTCCGCGGTCCCGCAAAACAGGAATCAATCGAGCTCAAACGCCGTCGCGCTGTCGCCACCGGCTTCGACAACTGCCATCAGCGGACGCAGGCCAACTGATGCGAGAGAGAGTCTTCGTCGATCAAGCCAAAATGATCCAAGTCGGTAAGTTCGAACGAGATGCGCGGCTCTCGCCGGACCGCTTTCTGCACGGAAGGCAGATGCTCAGCGTACGGAGCAGACAACACCACGCGAACCTCGGCGGAGACCCTGGCTAGGGTTACCAAGCGCGCGCCGATCTGCGTGTAACCGTCTGGATTCCAATAGTCGAGCATGTCACGGGAGAGTTGCCAGAGTTGAGCGAAGTCCTTCCTAGAGATCTTGAGAATATACGAGCAGAGTGCGCGGAATAGATCCAAGTCTGAGGAGAGGCAGATCAACTCTTTGAAGACGGAGAGGGGGTTCTCTGGATCTGCCTTCGCAAACAGTTTCGAGATGGTCATCGTTGTCTGGTTTACATTCGGGTCCAGTAGCAGCGTCGCAGCTACAGGAGGAGCCGATGACAGGCTCGTCCCCCAATGCTCGGCGAGGCGAAGAATCATGTCCGCCCCAAGAGAGAAGCCGACGAGAAAGATCCTTTTACCAGGGTTCTTCGCGTTAAGCTCGCAGATCAGCTCTGAGACCATCCGGACGTGGTCGGCCAACGATATCGGGTCGCCCGAAACCGAGTTTTTGGCATCGAAGCCCAGAAGGGTAATCGCGATGCTGTGGTACTCGTCGTGCCGAGACAGATAATCGCGGTAGTCGTCGGCATCTAGGCCAAGTCCATGCAGGAAGATCACCATTACGGGGGAAGGAGAAGATCTTTCAATGTAGGTCAACTGGTGTGCCGCTTGATCCCTCACGGGAGAAGCGGGAAGTTCTGCTCTCATTGTCATCATCCAGGTTGGAGTTACACGTCGAGCGACCCTAGTCGCTTGAGGCTTACTGCAGCACATTGTCCCTTTTGAGACGTTTTGGCAGGACGCAATGATCCATACGTGTTGTACTGCTATGGACAGTTAGAACGCCTGCTGGCTTAATAGACTACATGGGATGAGTCTAGTCGGCGCGCACTTGCATAAGATCGCCGCACCCTGGCGAGGGCACTGGGAGAGGTGGTGCGTGAGCAGTGCAATGACCGAGTCCGTGGCGGAAGAATGGATCTATAACAATAGCTTCTCGCGGACTCAGGTAGGGCGGGTAGGTGCCGAGCTAGAATGGCTGGTCGTCAACTATGGATCGCCAGACATGCGCCTCGGACTTGCGGAGATACAAGCGATTTTGAAAATCGATTCCGAGTCCATGCCGGCGAAGGGGAGCGTTTCGTTCGAGGCTGGCGGACAGCTCGAACTAAGCACTGCCCCTGCAGGCTCGCTAACCGAGTGCCTCGACGCCACAGCCCGTGACCTGGCGCTTCTTAGAAGTGTCGTCGCCGACTTAGGGTTCAAGCTGGTGGGGACAGGACTAGACGATCGCCCGGCGGTTCGCATTATTGACACACCCAGATATATTGCCCTGGAGCGAAGTTATCGCCGATATGGCCCTAATGGCTGCATCATGATGTGCAATGCAGCATCTGTCCAAGTCAATGTCGATGCCGGCGATGCGTCATCAGGCTGGCGCGGTTGGAGACGCAGATGGTGGCTGGCAAACAGGCTCGGGCCCGTGTTCATAGCGATGTTCGCCAACTCCCCAGGCGCTGCAAGCACTGATGGGAAATCGAGACGACAGCTCCTCAGATTCAGGACAGACCCGACCCGTACTAGCCCCATACCGCTGATAGGGGATCCCCGAAAAGGGTGGACGGATTACGCCTTGGACGCTCGGGTGGTAGGAATCTCGCAACCGAAGGAGAGCGTCCTGTTGGATCCTCCCAGAAACCTCACGATGCGAAATTGGCTTCGTGGAATGGGGCCGCGGCCTGCCTTCTCTGATGACCTTCACCATCATCTTAAATCAGTGATTCCTCCTGTTCGCCCACGCGGCTATCTTGAACTGAGAATGATCGACGCTCAGGGAGGCGACAATTGGGTGGTGCCGATCGTCACAGTGAGTGCATTGCTCGACGACCGGCGCGCCTCAGATAAAGCGCTACGGACTGTCGAATCCCTGCTTCTTCCAGCCTTAACAAATGATTGGATAACCGCCGCCCGGCACGCCATGACTGACCGCCGTCTGGCTGGCGCTGCCCAAGACTGCATGGCGGCGGTCATCGAGGCGATGAATCGGTTAGACATACCTGCTTGGGTGCGCACGATCGTTCTAGACTTCGCTGACACCTACACGTTCCGTTCAAGATGTCCGGCGGATGACCGCCTTAGCGCTGCCAGGACGTGCCACATCACAGCAAGCGGAAGAAGCCAGAGCACAATGCCATTGGCGGGCACCGCCCAGGCCGTAGACCGAAGGGTGCTTGCTAACACCCAGCCGACCGACCCGGTGAGTGAGACCTCGTCGTAGACGTCCATCCGGAGGAGCATCGTGTTCCATGAGCGGCAAAGAGAATTCGGTCGAACTCTTACGGCAATTCAGCTACATCAACAAGGACACCATGGATGGTCACTCCTCCATCAGGCTCTTGACGACCTACTTTCCACGAAGGATGCCATCTTCTGTCGCCTGCTGAATGCTGTTTGGGCTGCTCGGCCTGACATCAGTGACGCCCATCTCGTCACTCTGATCGGCGCCGCAGTCCGGCAGATTGCCCAACGTGAGCGCGAGACGGCTGTCCTGTTCGACAGCAGTAGGGACGTGGCTACACGTCTGGACATACTACGCCAACTTGTCATGCAGAACGAGGCGGAGCTAGGCAAGCAGATATGCGGACGGTCAAATTCATTCACAGGTGCTCGCCGTTTTCTAGCCCCTCAATTAATCATTGGAGGCTTTGCCGCAGAACACCAAATTGACGAGGTGCGTTTCCTTGATCTAGGGACAGGGCTGGGAATCCTGCCTCGCCAGCTCAACAATGAGGTAGTTTACAATCGGTTCGCTAAGGATCTGGTATGGGATCCGTGGGAACCCGAGTATCGGGTCATCCCTCTCACGGTCCGCTATGGGGTTGACGCACCCCCGTTGCCCAACATGGACTGGGTACGTGCCTGCTATGGACCGTCTCGGTACTACGAGGAGCGATTCCAAGAGTTGATGTGGTCCTTCGAACAAACTGCGGGAGTGGAGAGCGATGTCCTGATCCGCGAGCTCGACATGCTCGACCTGCCCCGACTGGCTGACTTTATTCTCACAAACCAGTTTAATGTCGTCACCTGCAACTTCGCGCTGTTCCAGTACGCTCAATCCGTTCAGGAGGCGGTTGAGCGATGTGTTGTACAGAATATGGCTTCACCAGGACTGTTCCTCACCATGAACCCTAGCCATGCTCTTCTTCGTCCGGGGTGCCAGGTGCGAGGACGGCTAGTTGGAAATACATCAGAGCTACAACTAGCAGATGCAAGTGACGCCCACCTTATCGGGACGATCATAGCAGGGACAGATCTTCCCTTCATTATTGGGCAGCGGAAGCGGGCCGGAAGTGAGTGAGGGCAGTAACTGGCCGAAAGGCCTCCTATATCTGTTTCAGCGCTACCGCGTGTTTATCGGTGCGGCGGGTGCTTCAATTGGCGTCGTCATTGGAATTTACAGTGACGAGGCCCGGAAAGTGATCGAATGGATGTGGGCGTACGTGACGGTGGGGTCTCTGATGATTCCAATTTTCAGTGCCGCACTCTTGTGCATAGCAACCTGGCAAGTGCGCGGCGTGATGGATCGACGCAAGAAAGGCAATTGCAGCATCCTCAGCAGGTCCTTCGATATCCATATGGACGATTTCGAGGACGATCTCCCAGAGGATGAGGCCGTAATAGGGCGTGAGCTGCATTACCTTGAACGTGCCACCGACTCCAAGACCCTTGCGTTTCTCTTGCCCGGCCTCGGCCTCGATGCGAATGACTTCCGGCCGTATATGAACATTGCACGAGAGCACACAGCAGCTCTTACTCTCTTCGGATTCAACACCGAGGAGGCACGGAACGAGCGGTACCAGCCCGTAGGCCTCACAACTCACATAGAACTCGTCAACGGCGCCTTGAACAGTATACGTAGAAAATATCCCCAGAAAAAGATGGTACTCATCGGATTTTCGATCGGAGCTGACATAATCATACGGCTTAGCGAGTTTTGGCAGACTCATCCAGCGCGGGATCCGCATGTCGCCGCCGCACTCTTGCTGGATCCTAACGTCAATCATTCTTCGATGATCGTATCTGGAGCATTCGCCACCATGAACCCCTCCGACCCCCTGGCAGAGCTTAAGGAGGTCGCGCGGATTCCGCAGAACATAACGGAGTTTCAGAACATGTCAGAGTATCTTTACAAAATCAGCAAAAAGAATCTGGCGCATCTTCAGAGACACGCCGAAGACTGGTGGGACTATTGGGATGACGATGGGCGGTATGATCTCTTCTTCCAGCGCATCGCTAGGCTGCATTCCACATGCCCCAAAATTAGGGTGCTGTTCTCTGCCCACTATGATCGCCATTTTAACGAAATATATGCCAGAGCAAAGCGGCAAAACATGGGCCAAATTTTTAACCTGCGCAGAGACGACCATTTCGAATTGCTGAATGACCGACTACTTGCGGACGAGGTGGCAAAAATACAGGTCGACTCCCACTTGCTAACGCCCGTAAAGGGTTAGTCTTATGGTGATAGCTAAGGACATCCAGCCCTGCCAGTGCCCGTGTCCGAAGGTAGGCCCGCATGTCGATCGCTAAGGTCGGGAATGATCTCCATCCGCAATCCTGAGATTCTTTGGAGAGCGCGGCGCACAGACAGTGGCGTCCGCAGCCAGGAACGATGAGGAACCCTGTGCTGCATCGAGTGACCTTGCCCTGACCGCAGTCGTCAACGACTATTGTCATTCCCAATGTGTTCCCCGGAACATCAACGAGCAGAGACTGATCGTGCATAACACCTGCTCAGAATTATTCTCCGGGTTGCGCGCTCACCTGACTCCTAATGCGGTCGTCTTTGCCGGGTCCTACGGTGAGGCCGTGCCGCTCGCTGATTTCGGTAGCCGCCGAGGCGCTGGGGCAATCGACGCCAAGCCCTTGAACGCGGCACCTGATACCTGAGCACGGTGATTGGTAGGCCTGCAGAGCGGACGATCAGCCTGCTGTACCTGTCGAGGGCGGGCGGATATGTGAAGACGGACTTGACGTATCAGATCTAGTCGGGACACTGGGCCGGCGGTTATCGGGGGAGGAGGGAGGAGATTCGGGAGGGGGCAGGCCAGGAGTCGCCCGGTGTTTGACCCTGGCACCTCGAGAGGCGTGGCGGCGCCATCCCTCCAGATCCCACGCCCCCACGCCCGTCTACCGGACACCTCCGGACAGCAGGGCCATCCAGACGGTCCGAGCTTCATTGACCGGCCATCGCGGCGACTCGTGCACGGTGGCGTTGCCGTCGGACTGGACGGTCCGGCGGATGAAGGCTTGCCCGCCGCCGGCGCACAGTTCGTAGAACGTCGGCCTGCATGTGCAGGTCCACGCCATCGGCCGTACTCGGTGTGGACGGTCAGGAATTTCTCCAGGTGGACGGCCAGCCTGATCCAGGCTGGCGGCCATGAGATCTCCAGGTAGACGGACACGTGACGTCTGGGTGGGCGGTCAGGTCAGCGGGACGACACCCTTTCCGGCAAGGGCCTCGGCGAGGCGATGGGATTCGCCGCTGGTCTCAACCATGTGGGCGTGGTGCATCAGGCGGTCGACGGTGGCGGTGGCCATGGTCTTGGGCATGATCGTGTCGAAGCCGGAGGGGTGGATGTTGCTGGTGACGGCGAGGCTGCGGCGTTCGTAGGCGGCGTCCAGGAGACGGTAGAAGGCTTCGGCGGTCTCGTGGTCGACCGGGAGAAGGCCGATGTCGTCGACCACGATGATGTCCGAGCGGCAGATCTTGGCGATGGTCCGGGCAACGCTGCTGTCGACTTGGGCCCGGCCGATGGTGACGGCCAGGGTTTCCAAGGTGAACCAGGACACGCGTAGGTCGGCGTCGATGGCCTGGTGGCAGAGTGCTTCCATGAAGTGGCTCTTGCCGGTGCCGGACGGGCCGGAGATCACGCAGTTCTCGTGGCGGCTGACCCATTCCAGGGTGCGCAGGGCGTTCTGGGTGGCCTGCGGGATGGACGACAGCTCACTCTTGTAGGAGCCGAAGGTCTTGCCGTTGGGCATGTTGGCGCTCTTGCGGCGGCTGCGGCGGGTGGCGTTGTCTCGTCCGACGGCCTCTTCGGCGAGCAACACCCGCACCACTTCGGCGGGATCCCAGCGCTGAGCGCGGGCGGTGGCCAGCACGTCGGGTGCGGCTTTGCGGGCGTAGGGGAAGCGCATCCGGGTGAACAGGACTTCCAGTTCGGCCGGGATGGGTGGCGCCTCGGGCAGCGAAACACTCATGTGTAGTCTCCAAGTGTTGATCGATGGTCAGGCCGCCGAGTCGGCGTGGTGGTTGATATCGGCGGCCTGGTCAGTTCGTGTTTCTGCGGTCCTGGGGTGTTGCGCGGATAGCGGCCCAGGAGGCGGTGCCGGGTTGGGCCGAATGCTTCTCGTCGGCCACCGCGGCCGGGCCTGCGGCTGCGGAGCTGCGGGCCAGGTGGTCGCAGATGGAGGCCAGATCGCTGTCGCCGAAGCGGCCGTGGATGGCGGCCAGGCCGAGCGCGGCGTCGACCCGCTCGGCACTGACCAGCGAGGCGAGTTCGATCGCGCGGGCCATCTTGGCGCGGATGCGGGCCACGCCGGTGGCCGCGGCTTCGATCAGCCAAGCCTCGGCGCCCGGGCCGATGGCCAGGAAGCGTTCTTCGGCCTTGGTCTGCGGGCGCGGTCTGGGTTGACGTGGCCCGTTGCCGCCGGGATGGTCGGGATAGTGCGCCTCGACGATGCGGGGCCGGCCGGGAGTCGACAGCTGGTGCCGCCAGAGTTCGGCCAGCCCGGCGCCACCGCTCTGCTGCTCGCCCGGCCCAAGGCCTGCGCCGCAGTGCGCCCGCCGGCCGACGATGACCAGTTCGTCGCCGTGGACGCGGCACCAGACCTTGCGGCCTTCGTGCCCGGGTGGCACCGAATAGCGGACATCGCCCCAGCGGACGGTGCGGTCCTCGCCGACCAGGCGTTCCTCGCCCAGCGCAAGCGCGTAGGGTTCGGCGGGCAGTGGGTGCAGGCGGGCGAGTTCCTCGTGGAGCATGTGAGCGGGCAGCCGGTGGGTGGCCCGGTGCATGCGGTGGTTGACCTGCTCGGCCCAGCGGGCGCAGGCGTCTTCCAGTTCGGCGAAGCTGCCGTAATTGGAGCGCAGGTTCGTGGTGGTGGGCACCAGATCGGCTTTGGCGATCTTCACGGTGTTCTCCACGCCGCCTTTGGACTCGGGGTCGAACGGCTCGCAGGTGTGCACCACGCATCCGTAGTGGCGGCCGAGCTCGACCATCTGCGGGTGCCGGACCGCGATCTTGGCGATGTGCTCGACGGTGACCGTGCGGGGGTTGTCGGTCAGCAGGTAGGTGGGTGCTGCGCCGATCGTCCGTAGCGCCGCCTCCGTGGACGGCGCTACGGGTGTTACGACGTCCCTGGTTCCCCGCGGAGCTGGCCAGTCAGCGTGCGGATGCGCTTGTGTGGGCCCCTGCAGCGTTCCGCAAGCACGGTGTCTACCTTTCGAGTAAAGACCTTGAGGCGGCGTGAGCGAGGCAGATGACGGCCGAGGGGCTGCAGGGTCCTCTTCAGGGAAGGTTGCGAAACATGCCTGACGCTTTGCCGATCACTCCGGTGGCCAGGAGCGTGCCGCCGGGAACGGCCGACAGCGAGGTCAATTCGCCGCCGGACGGAACCATGGTCCAGTGGCCGGTGGGGTCGCGGTGGGCGAGGGCGGAATCGTAACCGTTGAAGTCGGTGGAGCCGAGAAACCAGTGGCCGCCTCTGCCGTCGGGAACGGGTGAGAGGTCACGGACCATGCGACCGGCCTTCGCGGAGGTGTCCTCGCTGCGCCAGCCGGAACCGGTCTGGGAGAGCAGGAACGATGACGCTCCTATCTCCCCGGTGATCCAGATGCCGGACGGGTCGGCGGTGATGGCGGTCAGCCGAGGACCGGTCGGGACGGGCGGGGAACCGTCAGACGGGGGTGGGGCCTTGGGTAGCGCCGGGGTCAGGTCGACTCGGGTCCAGACCTTGCCGTCGAAGTGGTGCGCCCAGGGGGCGTCGCTGTCGAGGGCCCAGATGTCGGAGGCGGAGCGGGCGCTGACTCGGAGGGCTCGGAAGGAGACGCTCTGTTCCGACCAGGTGGCGCCGTTGTAGTGCCAGGCCTTGTGGTCGCCGAAGATCCACACGTCGTTGTCAGCTATGACGGCGAGGCTCTCGGCCGCAACGGGCAGCTTCTCAACGATCTTCCAGGCACGTCCGTCCCAGCGCCGGACTGAGGCGCCGGCGAGGACCCATACGTTGGAGGGGGCGGACGCGGCGACAAGGCCGATGTTGCCGAGCTCGACGGGGAAGTCGCTTTTCGTCCAGCGGTCGCCGTCCCAGTGGAAGGCTGTGGGGCGGTGCGGGCCGTCGGCCATCGGGAGCCATGCGCCGACGCCGAGGATGTCCCAGCCGAAGGCCCAGGCGTCGTGCTCGCCGGTCGCGATGACCTGTCCGTAGGTGACCGACGATTCGTCGGCCACCAGTTTCCAACGGTCGTTGCCATGGTCCCAAGGGGCCGTCCACCAGAGCCAGAGGCCAACTGCTGCTGCGACCGCGGCTGCCCACCCGAGCCACAGGCCGGTGGCGGCCAGTTTCAGAAACATGATCGAAGCGTATGAAGGTCGCCAGAACGACGCATGAGTATTCGTACTCAGTTGGATGGGCGTAGGGCCCGGAGACATTCGTGGCGATGAGGTCGTTGCTCGGGGCCCGGCGCGGCGGCAGGCTGAGTCCCGGCAGCGGATCGAGGAGCTTGGTGAGCAACTCGACGAGGTGCGGGCATCGTGCAGGCGTTGAAGGAGACCCTAGAGGGTTCGCCCGAGGGCCTGTAGTCCGACCAGGTCGTCGGGGGTCGCGTCGGTGCTCTGGTCGAGCAGGGCCGGCAGCCGTGACCGCAGTGCCACTGCCGCGAGCACCGCCATCGCCACGGCGAACAGCACATACATCAGTCCCACTCCGCGCCCTGCGCCGGTGCCGATGAGCGCCCCGACGGTGGAGGCGAGTGGGCCGTCGGGGGCGAGTAGTGGGTCGAAGACCGCCGCGCCGTACGGTGCCACGAGTCCGAAGCCGAGCGGCAGTGTGGACCAGGCGATCAGCGTGTTCAGCGCGAAGACGCGCCCGTGGAACCGCTGTGGCACCTTGACCTGGACGATCGTGGCGTAGATGCCGTTCAGCAGCGTCAGCCAGAGCGACATCCCGAACGCCCCGACCCCGATCGTCACCAGATCCGCCCGCAACCCCGTGACCAGGCAGAACGCCGCCAGCGCCAGCGTGCACCACAGCACCGCCCGCATCCGTCCCCGGCTCGGCCCGCCCCAGGCCGTCATGGTCAGACCGCCGAGGAAGACGCCCAGGCCGGACACGAACGAGATCCGGCCCACGTCCTGCAGCGTGCCGAAGGAGAGCACCAGCGGCGAGATCAGCAGGAACAGGGGGGACAGGAAGACGTTCAGCACCGCGAAGTAGAGGAGCATCTGACGGAAGCCCAGGTTGCCCCAGGAGTAGCGGAACCCGGCCGCCATCTCCGCCAGCACCGGCTCCTTCCGGCGCCAGGCCATCGCGGCGGGGAAGCGCACGAGCAGTGTCACCCCGATCGCGAACACGTAACTGGCCACGTCTAGCACCAGGATCCCCTCCAGCCCGATCACGGCCATCAGCCCGACGGCCGCCAGGGGGACGAGCAGTTGCGTCATGCCGCCGGCCATCTGGACGATGCCGTTGGCGTGCCCGAGGTACCGCTTGGGGACGAGCTGCGGCACCGCCGAGGTGTAGGCCAGCCGCTGGAACGTCAGCGCCACCGACAGCAGCGCGAGGAGCGGATAGACGTGCCAGGTCTGCAGGTTCCCGGTCCAGAGCAGCGTTCCGAAGACGAGCTGGGTGGTGACGGCGGCGGCGTCACCGCCGAGCATGACGGCCCGCCGGTTCCCGCGATCGACGATCGCTCCCGCCAGCGGCGCCACCACCATCCCCGGGACCAGCCCGACCACCGACAGCAGGGCGAACTGCGCCAGCGAGCCCGTGGTCAGATAGATCCAGATGGGGATGGCGAACCCGGTCAGCGCCGACCCCAGAAGGGACACCAGCTGACCACTGGCGACGGCCGTGAACCGTTTCATGCTGGGTTGCGGGCCGGTCGCGACGGCTGACACCCCGCCCCGCGACACCTCCCGCACCCGCCAACTGGCCCCGCTCACCGCCTCCGCGCCGCCTGAACTCACCGCCTCCGCATCACCCGAGCCCGCTGCCTCCGCGTCGCCCGAGGTCACCGCCTTCGCGTCGCCTGAGCTCACCGCCTCCGCGTCGCCTGACGCGATGGCGACGTGGGTACGGGTGACGATCTCGGCGAGCTCGGCCGCCCGATATTTCAGGAAAAAGTGTCCGGCCTCGTCCAGCTCCACCACGGCGGCCGTGGGCGCGAGGAAGTGCCACTCGCGGTACCGTTCCTCGAAGTACTCGGTCGCCGGATCGTGCTCTCCCGCCACGCTGACGATCGGCGCCCGCAGCCGCTCCACCGAGCTCGCGAACAGCCCGGTGAAGTACTCCTCCGAAGCCTCGCTGTCGCGCCGCATGTTCCTGATGATGTGCCGAGCCTGCCCCGGCTCCAGGTCGCCCATGTCCAGCCCCATGGACATCAGCCAGTTGGCGTAGCTCCGGTCACTACGGAGGAACTCGCGCCGGGCGAGCTTGGACAGCAGCGCCATGGGCCCCTTACCCGGGCGGGCGAAGGGGAAGATCGCCCCGATGTACACCGCTTCGAGCTCGCGGCCGGCCGCCTCCAGCCGTCGCGCGATCTCGACGATCAGGGCCGACCCGACGCCACAGTGCCCGTACAGTGCGACCGGCCCGCGTACCTTCTCCTGGATCTCACTCACGCACCGGGCCGCCACCTCGTCCAGGGGCAGCCGCTCCTCGTCCAGGCCGACGTCGTGCCCGGGGATGGCCACCGACCACAGGGCGTACGTCGAGGGCAGGGCGTCGGCGAGCGGCTGGTACACCACCGCCGCGCCGCCGCCGTACGGCACGCACACATAGGTGAGCTCGGCGGGAGAGGTACGGCGCGGCGTCAGCTCGTGCAGGAGCCCGCGCGAGGCGGTGGCGGTGCCGTCGACGAGCGCGGCCAGCTCGCGGACGGTCGGGTGCTTGAACAGGTCCACCACGGCGATCGGCGCGGCGCCGGGCGGCAGCGCCCTGCGCAGCCTGGCCACTACCTTGATCGCCAGCAGCGAGTGCCCACCGACGTCGAAGAAGTCGTCGTCCACTCCGAAGCCATCGACTCCGGAGCCGTCCACCCCCAAATCGGCCATGTCCAGCGCCTCGGCCCAGACCGCGGCGACCAGGCGCTCCGCCTCCGTGGCCGGGGGGACGCGCCGGCCCGGTTCCGCGCCGTCCGCCGATGACGTGGGGGCGGGCAGGCGGCGCCGGTCCACCTTGCCGTTGGCGGTCAGGGGCAGCTGGGGGAGGGGGACGAAACGGGTGGGGATCATGTACGCGGGCAGGCTCTCGGCGAGGTGGCCGCGCAGGCGGGCCGGATCCGCCTGGCCCACCACGTACGCCACCAACTGCGCCTGAGTGCCCGAGCCATGGGTGGTGACCACGCACTCGGTCACGTCCGGGTGGCGGGCGAGGTGGGTCTCGATCTCGCCCAGTTCGATGCGGTAGCCGCGGATCTTCACCTGCGCGTCGGCGCGGCCGAGGAACTCGATCGTGCCGTCCGCGGTGTAGCGGCCCAGGTCGCCCGTTCGGTAGAGGCGCTCGCCGGTGCGGGGGTGGCTGATGAAGGCGGCGGCGGTGCGTTCCGGGTCACGCCAGTAGCCGGTGGCCACGCCGACGCCGCCGATGTACAGGTCGCCGGGTACGCCGATGGGCACGTCACACCGGCCGCGGTCCAGGATGTGGAAGGACTGGTTGGCCAGCGGACGGCCGTACGGGATGGACGACCAGCCCGGCACCACCTCGCCGATCGGGTAGGAGATGGACCAGATCGAGCCTTCGGTGGCTCCGCCCAGGCTGATGATCTCGGCCGCCGGGGCGAGGGCGCGGATCCGGTCGGGGAGCGTCAGCGGGATCCAGTCGCCGGACAGCAGCACCAGGCGCAGCGAGCTCAGGTCGGTGCCTTCGTGCTCGGCATGGTCGACCAGGAGCTCCATGAGGGCGGGGACCGAGTTCCAGATGGTGACGCGGTGCTCGGTGACCAGGCGGGCCCAGGCGGCGGGGTCCTTGTCGGCCGACGGCTCGCCCATGACGAGCGTGGCGCCGGTGGCCAGGGCGCCGTAGATGTCGTACACGGACAGGTCGAAGCTGAGGGCCGACAGCGCGAGGATCCGGTCGTGCGGGCCGACGTGGAAGCGGTGGTTGAGGTCGCGGATGGTGTTCAGGGCGGCCTGGTGCTCGATCATCACGCCCTTCGGGGCGCCGGTGGAGCCCGAGGTGAAGATCACGTACGCGAGGTCGTCGGGCGTGGCGGGGCAGCCGGGGGGCGTCAGAGGGCTGGACGGGTCAGGCAGGGGAGCCAGGGTGGACAGGGGCGTTGACGGGGGAGTCACCGAAAGGCGGGTCAGGTCGGCGGGCCAGGTCAGGTCCAGCCACGGCTGGGTCACCGCGACCCGGCACTCGCCGCGTGCCATCAGCTCGAAGCGCCGCTGCTCCGGCAGATCCGCGTCGATCGGTAGGTACGCCGCCCCGGCCATGTTGATGCCCAGCACCGCCACGACCTGCTCCCACCCCCGCTCCATCACGACCGCGACCAGCTCCCCGCGCCCGACGCCCGCCGACGTCAGCTCGGCGGCCAGCAGCCCGGCCTGGCGTGCCAGCTCCGCGTAGGTGATCTCGCCGCCGGGGTGGGCCACCGCGACGGCATCGGGTGAATGCGGCACCCGCTCCTCGAACGGGCGGTGCAGGAGGCCGGGGTCGCCGAGGTCGAGCCCGGTGTCGTTCCACTGCTCCCGCTCCTCTCGCTCCGGCGCGGTGAGCAGCTCGATCGTGGAGACGGGGGCTGACGGGTCGGCCACGATCCCGCCGAGCAGGGCGGCGAAATGCCCGGCCAGGCGCGAGATCCGCTCGGCCCCGAACAACGCGACGTTGTACACGAACAGGAACGAACCATCGCCACCGGTGTACAGCTCCAGATCGAACCTGGTGGCCCACACCCCCGGCGAGAACCCCTCCACGGTCAGCCCACCGGACGACGGCTCACCGCCATAGTTCTGCATCGCGAACAGGACCTGGAACAGCGGCGACCGCGACACCTCCCGAGGCACGTTCAGCTCCGACACCAGCCGCTCGAACGGCAGCTCCTGATGCGCGTACGCGTCCATGGCCAGGTCACGCACCCGGTGCAGCAGCCCAAGGAACGACGGATCCCCCGACAGATCCACCCGCATCGCGAGCATGTTGATGAAGCAGCCGATCAGCCCGTCCAGCTCCGGCAGCGACCGACCGGCCACGGGGGAGCCGATGGCCACGTCCTCCTGCCCGGCGTACCGGCCGAGGAGTGCGGCGAAGGCGGCCAGCAGCACCATGTACGGCGTGGCGCCGTGCTCCCGCCCGAGCCGCTCCAGCCGCGCGACCAGAGCGGGGTCGATGGTGAAAGAGTGCGCCGCGCCAAGGTAGGTCAGCTCGGGCGGCCGAGGGAAGTCCGTGGGCAGCTCCAGCGGCGACAGCCCGGCCAGTCGTTCCCGCCAGTAGGCCACGTCGGCCGCGTCGCCGGGCCGCTCGCGCTGCCAGGCGGCGAAGTCGCCGTAGGTGACGGGCAGATCGGGGAGAGGCTCCCGGTCGTAGCCGGTCAGGAGTTCGCGGAGCAGGATGTTCGCCGACCAGCCGTCGGCGGCGATGTGGTGGACGGCGATGGCCAGCACGTGGTCGTCGGCACCCAGCTGTACCAGCAGCGCCCTTACCACCGGCCCGGTCACCAGGTCGAACGGCTCGGCGAGGAAGCGGTCGACCAGCGCCCGTGCCTCGTCCACGTCGTCGGCGGCGGCCACAGTGAGCGGGACGTCGGAGGCTGTGACCGTCACCGTTGGCTGTCCGTCGTCACCGACCGGGAAACGGGTCCGCAACGCCTGGTGCCGGGCGGCGACCCCGTTCAGCGCGTCGCCCAGCACGGAGGTGACGAGCGGGCCGCGCAGCCGCCGCACGAACGGGACCGTGTGAGCGGGGTTCCCCGGCGCGTACTGCTCCATGAACCACAGCCGCTCCTGCGCGTACGACAGCGGCGGCGCCTGACCGTCCGGCAGCGCCGGAATCGTCGGCGCGCTCTTGCGCCGCCGTAACCGCTGGGTCAGCAGCGCCCGCTGGGCCTCGGTCAGCTCGGTCACTACGTGTCCTCCGGGTCGAGCATGCTGAGCGCCTGTTCGTCGGACAGCCCGGCCACCTCCGCCACCAGCGCCTCCTCGACGGCGCGCGCCAGCTCGGCGACGGTACGGCGGGCGAACAGCGTCCGGATCGGCAGCTCCACACCCGCGATCGCCCGCAGCCGGGCCGCCACCCTGATGGCGAGCAGCGAGTGCCCGCCGAGCGCGAAGAAGTCGTCGAACGCGCCGACCTTGTCCGCCCCGAGCACTTCGCCCCAGACGTCGGCGACCAGCTCCTCCGCGTCCGAACGCGGCGGAGTTGCGTCCGTGCTCCCGGCGCGGCCCGGCTCCGGCAGGGCGCCGCGGTCGAGCTTGCCGTTCGCGGTGAGCGGCAGCGAGTCGAGCACCACCCAATGAGCGGGGACCATGTACGGCGGGAGCCGCCCGGCCACGTGGTCGGCCAGCTCGGCCGTCTCGCCCACGACGTAGGCGACGAGCTCGCCGTGCCTGGCGACCACCACGGCCTGCCGTACGTCCGGATGCGTGCGCAGGCAGTGCTCCACCTCGCCCGGCTCGATGCGGAAACCCCGCACCTTGACCTGCTCGTCGACGCGCCCGAGGAACTCCAGCAGCCCGTCGGGACGCAGCCGCACCCGGTCTCCGGTACGGAAGTACCGGCAGCCGTCGGGGAGCCGGACGAAGCGCTGGGCCGTCAGCTCGGGCGCGCCGAGGTAGCCGCGGGCGACGCCGGGGCCGCCGATGTACAGCTCGCCGGGGGCGCCGGGCGGAGTGGGCGTGCCGTGTGGGTCGAGGATCCGTACCGTGGTGGCGTGGATGGGGCGGCCGATCGGCGGGTGCGGGTCGTCGCCGGTCAGCTCGGCGGCGGTCGCGACGATCGTGGTCTCGGTGGGACCGTAGGTGTTGACCAGGCGTACCCGGTCGCCGAACCGCCGCCGCCAGCGGGCCACGGCGGTGGCGTGCACCTGCTCGCCACCGATGACGACCAGGCGGAGCGCCGCAGGCCAGGCGATCTCGTCGATCAGGTCCACGAGGTGGTGGAAGTACGCCGTCGGCAGGTCGAGGACGGTGATGTCGGGCCGTTCGGCGAGCAGGTCGGGGAGGGTGGCGCCGCCATCGGGCACCAGGACGACCGTGGCACCGGTGGTCAGGGCGGGGTAGAGCTCTTCGGCGTGGGTGTCGAAGCTGAGGGAGGCCAGCTGGACGACCTGGTCGCCGGGGCGCAGGCCGTACTCGTGCCGCATCCACCGGACCCGGGCGGCCAGCCCGGCGTGCTCGACCGCCACGCCCTTGGGAGTGCCGGTGGAGCCGGAGGTGTAGATGACGTAGGCGAGGCCCGGCGCCTGGGCGCGGGGGTCGTCCACGGCGGTCAGGCCGTATGCGGCCGCCAGGTCGTCCGCGGCTCGCTGGGCGTCCGAGACGACCGGGCCGGTGCCGCTCGTGGTGGTCAGGTCGTCCGGGACGGTCAGGCGGGCGCCGCTCATAGCGGTCATGTGCTGCAGACGGACGGACGGACAGGCGGGGTCGAGCGGCAGGTAGGCGGCTCCGACGCGCCAGATCGCCAGCATCGCCACCACCGCGTCGACCGACCGGCCGAGACGGAGGCCGACTATGTCGCCAGGGCCCGCGCCGCGCCCGGCCAGCTCGGTGGACAGCCGGGCCACCCGCTCGGCCAGCTCGCCGTAGGTCACGCTCTCGGACCCGCAGACGACGGCCGTCTCACCGGAGTGGGCGGCGACGGCCGCCGCGACCATCTCCGGCACGCCCGGCTCGGCGGTCCTGTCTCCACCCGCTTCGATCATTCCGTCGCCGCCGGTCGAGGCGATGAGTGCCGAGTCGGCCGTGGTGAGCACCGGCAGGGCCGACACGGGGGCGTGCCGGTTGTCCGGGTCGGCGATCCCACGTAACAGCACCGCGAACCGTTCCGCCAGTCCCGCCACCGTCTCCGCGTCGAACAGCCCCGCGTCGTACCCGAACGCCACCCGCAGCCGCCCCGGCGCCTGCCACGCCTCCACCACCAGGTCGAACTTGGCCTGCCGATACCCATCGTCGAAGTACGACATTTCCATATTGTCGGCGAGCCGATCCCGCTCCCCATCGGGCGTCTGGCTGTGCAGCGTCAGCATGGTCTGGAACATCGGCTTCCTGGTGATGTCCCGCTCGATGTCCAGCTCCGCCAGCAGCCGTTCGAACGGCACCTCCTGATGCGCCATCGCCTCCAGCACCGTCCGCCGCGTCCTGGTCAGCAGCTCGTCCAGCGTCGGATCGCCCGACAGGTCGCCGCGCAGCACCAGCGTGGTGCTGAGGTAGCCGACGATCGGCCCCAGCTCCACCCGATCCCGCCCGGCGGTGGGCGAGCCGACCATGATGTCCGTCTGCCCGGTGTGCCGCGCCAGCAGCACCTGGTAGGCCGCCAGCAGCACCATGAACAACGTGCTCCGCTGCCGCCGCGCCGTCGCGTCCAGCGCCTTGGCCAGGTCGTCGGGGATGTCCAGCAGGAGGAAGTCGCCGCGCGCCGGACCCGGCGTGTGCGGGCGGTCGGTGTGCAGCGCCAGCGTGGGCGGGTCGGCGAGGCGTTCCCGCCAGTACTCCAGTGCCGCGCTCCCGTCCTGCTCCCGCTGCCAGCGCGCGACGTCCCCATGCTGTACGGCCAGCGGTGCCAGGCTCCCCGGCCCGGCGTACAGCCTGGCCAGGTCGTCCAGGAGGACGGTGATCGACCAGCCGTCGGCGATGATGTGGTGCAGCACCACGCACAGCACGTGGTCATCCCTGCCCAGGCGGATCAGCGTGATCCGGAGCGGCGGTGCCGCACCGAGGTCCACGGGAGCGTTGGTGCGCGCGGCGACCAGCGCGCGGGCCTCCGCCTCGTCACCCGCGTCGAGCAGTTCCACGTCGGCGGGCCGTCCGGCGGGCTCGACGACGGCGACCGGCCGCCCGTCCACCTCGGGAAAGCGCGTGCGCAGCGACTCGTGCCGGGCGAGCAACGCGGTCAGCGCCCTGCGCAGCGCCTCAGGATCGAGGGAACCCCGGAGCCGGCGCACGATGTACATGTTGTACGAGGCGTCGTCCGGATCCAGCCGATGCAGGAACCACAGCCGCTCCTGGCCCGCCGACAGCGGGGGCAGCGTGCCGGGCGGGCGCGGGGCGAGCGAGAGGCCAGGGCCCTCAGGCAGCCCCTCCAGCGTCGCCGCGAACCCGGCCACCGTCGGCCGCCCGAACAACGTCCGCAACGGCACCGTCGTCCCAGCCGCCGCCAGCCTGGCGATGACCTGGGTGGCCAGCAGCGAGTGCCCGCCCAGGGCGAAGAAGTCGTCGTCCGCGCCGACGTCGCCGATCCTGAGCACGTCGCCGAAGATCCTGGCCACCTGCCGCTCCCGCGCGGTACGCGGCGGGCCGCCCCGTCCCGCCACCGGCCCGGCCGGCTCGGGCAGCGACAGCCGATCGACCTTGCCGTTGGGCGTCATCGGCAACGCGTCCAGCACCACCACGACACCGGGCACCATGTAGGCGGGCAGCCACGCGGCCGCGTGTTCGAGCAGGTCGGTGCGGTGGTCCGGCGTGATCGCCACGTCCGCTGTGGTCACCACGTCCGCTTTGGTCACTACGTCCGGCCCGGTCACCACGTCCGGCGTGGTCTCTACGTAGGCGACCAGTTCGTCCCCGCGGACGACGACCGCCGCCCGCCGTACGCCCGGATGTGACTCCAGCGCGGTCTCGATCTCGCCCAGCTCGATCCGGTGCCCGCGCAGCTTCACCTGTCCGTCGCCCCGGCCCAGGAACTCCAGGGTGCCGTCGCCGAGCCACCGGACTCGGTCGCCGGTCCGGTAGAGCCCGTTCGCGAAGCGCTCGGCGGTCGCTTCCGGCCGGCCCAGGTAGCCGAGCGCGAGCCCGGCCCCGCCGATCGCGAGGTCACCAGGTACGCCGATCGGCGCCGGTCGGCCGGAGCCGTCGAGCACGTGGACGCGGGTGTTGGCGATCGGCCGCCCGATGCTCACCCGGCCGGGCTCGGCGGGCACCTCCCAGGCCGTGGACCAGATCGTGGTCTCCGTCGGCCCGTACATGTTGAACAACCGCGCCACCCGCCGCCGCAGCCGCCTGGCCAGGGCGAGCGGCAGCGCCTCGCCGCCCGCCAGCGCCACCAGCCCGGAGGCGTCGAGCCCGGCGGAGAGCAGCATGTTCCAGCCCGAGGGGGTGGCCTGGACGTGCGTGACGCCCGACGCGGAGATCAGCCCGGCGAGCGCTGCGCCGTCCCTGACGGTCTCGTCGTCGGCCAGCACCAGCCGCCCGCCGGTCACCAACGGCAGGTACAGCTCCAGGCCCGCGATGTCGAAGGACAACGAAGTGCTGCCCAGCCACACGTCCGCCGGTTTGGAGCCGAGCAGGTGCTCCATCCCGGCCAGCAGGTTCACCAGCGCCGAGTGAGGGACGACCACCCCTTTCGGGCGGCCGGTCGAGCCGGAGGTGTAGAGCACGTAGGCGGCCGATCCGCCGTCGGGCCCGGCAGCGACGGGCTCGGGGCTGGATTCGGGGCTGGCCGGATGGGCGCTGCCGTTCGCGACGTCGGTGTCGGCAACTGGGAGCCAGGTGTCGTCGTCCAGGGTGAACCGGGCTCCCGAGTCCGCCAGCATGTAGGCCACCCGGTCGCCCGGCAGCGCCGGGTCGATCGGCAGGTAGGCGGCTCCGGCCAACAGCACACCGAGCAGAGTCCCCGGCAACTCCACCGACCGCCGCCCGCGTACGGCGATCACGGATCCGGGCCCCGCGCCGCGCTCCCGCAGCCCGCCCGCCACCCGTAAGGCCTGGGCGACGAGCTCCGCGTAGGACAGGCGGCGGTCGCCGCACGAGACGGCGGTCGCTTCCGGCCGCAGCTCTGCCTGCCGCATGACCAGGTCCACCACAGTCGCCGCTGGCACGTCCAGGGCGGTGCTGTTCCAGGCCCGGTCGAGCAGTTCGCGTTCGGCGGTGGGCAGCAGGTCCAGCTCCGACAGACGAGCCTCGGGAGCGGCGACGATCGAGGCGAGCAGCGTCTGGAAGCGGGCCACGAGCCGGGTCACCGTCTCCCGGTCGAACAACTCGGCGCTGTAGAAGAACGCCCCGTGCCAGCCCCCGCCCGACGGCCAGAGATCCATCCGCAGGTCCACCATGGCCGGCGGCGTCCCGTGCGGAAACGGCAGGCTCTCCATCCCGGCGAACGACTCCGCCTCCGCGTACCCGACAGCGGAGTTGTGCAGCGCCAGCATCGCCTGGAACAGCGGCGTACGCGACAGGTCGCGCTCGATGTCGAGCGCGGACAGCACCCGCTCGATCGGCACCTCGCGGTGCGCCATCGCCTCCAGCACGGTCCGGCGGGTACGGCGCAGCAGCTCGCTGAACGGCGGATCCCCCGACAGATCCCCCCGGAGCACCAGCGTGGAGGCGAACAGACCGACCATCGGCTCCAACTCCGGCCGGTCGCGTCCGGCGGTGGGCGAGCCGACCACGATGTCGTCCTGCCCGGCATGCCGGGCCAGCAGCACCTGGTAGGCGGCCAGCAGCACCATGAACACCGTCGAGCGCTCGGCCCTGGCCAGCCGGGACAGCGCCCCGGCGACTTCGGGAGGCAGGTCGAAGTGCGCTTCGCCGCCCGCGCTGCTCCGCTGCGCGGGACGCGGCCGATCCGTGGGCAGCTCCAGGGGCGTCGCCCCGGCGAGCTTTGCCGTCCAGTAGTCGGCGTCGGACTGGGAGACCCGCTGGGTGTCGGCGTAGCTGATGGGCAGCTCGGGCAGCGTGACCGGTTCGCCCTCCGTGCGGGCGAGGTAGTAGACGGCCAGGTCGCTCAGCAGCACGTTCAGGGACCAGCCGTCGCCGATGATGTGGTGCAGCACCACGCACAGCACGTGGTCGTCGTCCGCCAGCCGGACCAGCGTGATCCGCAAGGGCGGAGCGGCGGCCAGGTCGAAGGGCGTGTTGACCCGCTCCTCCAGCAGCCGCACGACCTCGGACTCGCCCGGCTCGACGCCCGAGGGGTTGCCGGGGACCACCGGATCGAGGGCCACGAACTCCACCGGCACCGCCGCCCCCGGCGGGTCGATCACCGCGATCGGTAGCCCGTCCTGTTCGGGGAACCTCGTGCGCAACGACTCATGCCGCGCCACCACATCCCCGAACGCCCCCGTAAGCGCCCCGACGTCGAGCGCCCCCCGCAACCGCCGCACCGCCGCCACCCGATAGGCCGCGTCCGACGGATCGAGCCGCTGCAGGAACCAGAGCCGCTCCTGGCCCATGGAGATCATGGCCGCAGCCCGCCGATGGCCGCCGCCACCCCGGTGATCGTCGGATCGTCGAGGAACACGTCGAACGGCACCTCCACCCCGAGCCGTTTCCTGATCCGCGCGCTGATCTGTGTGATGGTCAGCGAGTGCCCGCCGAGGTCGTAGAGGTCCTCGTCCGGCGCGATGTGATCCATCCGCAGGACCTCCATCCAGATCAGCCGCACCTGCTCGATCAGCTCCGCGTCGGCCTCGCCGTGGGTGGGTCCGGTCTCCTCCGGGGCCGCGAGGGCGACCTGCGGGGTGGCCGGGAGCGGCAGGTCGGCGAGCCGCACGTCAGGGTCTGCGGCGACCGCGCGCAGCACCGTCGCCAGATGGTCCCCGGCCAGCTCGACGTCCTGCCGCGAGATGACGTCCGGGCTGTAGTGCAGCGTCAGGAGCAGCCCGTCGGCACCGTCGACGGCCTGGAGATGGAGCGAGTTCCTGACCATGTGGTTGGACATCTTCCACTCCACCGACAGCTTCAGGTCGGGGAAGACCTGTTCGGGCGCGCGCCGCCGGAAGCTGATGGACACCGGGGACAGCGCCACCCTCGGTTTGATGCCGCCCACCGCCCGTGCCACGGGCACCTCGCGGAAGGAGTTCAGCTCACGTAGCTCGCTCCTGATGCCCAGGGCCAGCTCGCGGAAAGACCCTCCAAGGGAGAACGACGAGAACACCGGCAGCTCGGTGGCGAACAGGCCGATGTGGTCCCGGGTCTCGGCGGTCCTGGTCGACATGGCTATGGCCACGGACGTGTCGGCGTTGCCGTACCGGTGAAGGAGGGCGTGCACGGCCGCGAGAAAGACCTCGAACCTTGTCAGGCCGGGCAGGTCAGGCATGTCGTGGGTCAGGTCGCGCAGGACGGTCTCGCCGTGTGAGGCCAGCCGGGGTGTCCTGGACACCCCGTTGATCACCACCTGCGGCACCTCGCGCCAGCGCGCCCGCCAATACGCCTCCGCCTCCGGCGAGGGCATCTCCTCCCGCCCGTACGGCATGGGCAGCGGAGGGCGGGCGGCACCGGAGTAGGCGGCGGCGAGATCCCGTACGAGCAGGTCCTTCGACATGCCGTCGAAGACGAGGTGATGCCCCACGAACAGCAGCAGATGCCGCGACGGCGCGACCTCCGCCAGCGTGAACCGGGCCAGCGGCCCGGAAGACAGCTCGAAGGGCCGCGCGATCTCCCGCTCGATCAGCGCCTCCGGGTCCGGCTCCACCACGAACGCGACCGGCGGGAGCTCCCTGGCGGGCACCAGGTGCAGCACGCCGTCGCGCTCCTCGAAGGCGTGGCCCAGCACCGGATGCCGCGCGAGCACCGCCCGGCACGCCGCCAGCATCGCCTCCCGCTCCAACGGTCCGTCGAACCACATGGCGAACGGCATGTGGTACGCCGTGCCGGTGCCGTGCAGCACCTCGGTGATCCACATCCCGTGCTGGGCCTGTGACGCCAGGACCATGCTCACTCCTCTGCCATACTGCGCAGTTCTCGCTTGATCACTTTTCCGGCGGCGTTCCTGGGCAGCGCGTTCACGCACAGCAGCCGGGTGGGGAGCTCGTGCTGGGCGAGCCGCTCGGCCAGGAAGGCGCGTACGCCGGCCAGCGTCACCGGCTCGCGGGACACCACCGCCGCCGCCACCACCATGCCCATGACCGGATGCGTCACGCCGAACACCGACGCCTCCGAGACGGCCGGATGCTCGTGCAGCGCGGCCTCCACCTGGAGCGTCGAGACCTTGAAGGCGCCCGACTTGATGACGTCGCTCTCCCGGTCGACCAGGTAGAGGTAGCCGTCGTCGTCGAGGTAGCCGAGGTCGCCCATGCGTACCCAGCCGTCCTGGAAGACGTCCTGCCGCTGCTCGCGGTAGTAGGAGCGGGAGTGCGCGGCGGCGCGCAGCCACACCTCGCCGGTCTCGCCGGGCGCGGCCGGGTCGCCGTCGGCGGTCAAGATCCGCAGGCTGCCGGCGGCGTGCCCGAGCGCGCCCGGCCGGTCGGGGTCGTAGATCATGACGGTCTGGGCGGGGGCCGCCTCGGTCGAGGTGTAGTAGTTCGCGACCGTCGCGTTCGGGAACGCCTCGGTCAGCTCGGCCGCGACCCTCGGCGGCAGCGCGGCGGCGGCCGAGCCGAGCAGTTGCACGCTCGACAGGTCGTGACGGTCCTGGACGCGCGCGCCGAGCAGCTCGATGGCCATCGCGGGCACCACGAACACGGTCCCGGCCGCGTACGACTCGATGAGCGCCGCGAAGCGGGCCGGCGTGAACAGCGGCAGCGTGACCACCGTGGGGGCGGCGCTCAGCGCGTGGAGCAGCATGACCTGGCCGGCGTTCGTGCCGATGGGGAAGGCGTGCACGAGATGCCTGGAGTGAGCGAACGGGCGGCGTTTGGGGTGTACGGGCGGGGAGGTGAGGTTCGCGTGGCTGGCCGCCACGCCCTTGGGCTGCCCGGTGGTGCCGGAGGTGTAGAGGATCTGGGCGTAGCCGAGCGGATCGACCTTGACCGGGACCGGGCCGGTCGGGCCGCCGAGCTCGTCGCCGCTCCGGATCATCGTCGTCGCCCCGCAGTGCTTGATCAGGCGGGCCAGCTCCGGCTCGGCCAGGCGGTCCGACAGCGGGACCGCGACCGCGCCCGCCTTCAGCACCGCCATCCAGCTGACCGCGTAGTCGGGCCAGTCACGGCCGCCGAACACCAGCGCGACTCGATCTCCTGGCCGTACGCCCTGGTCGAGCAGGCGGTGGGCGGCGGCGTCAGAGCGCTCGTCCCACTCGCGGAGTGTCAGGCCGCCCGTTCCGGCGACGATGAGGGCCTCGTGGTCGGGGTCGGTGGCGGCTCGTGAGCTCAGCAGAGCAGGGACAGGACGGGCCGACTGAACCACCCCCCAAAATTATTATCGGGATGTCGCAAGACGCTAGAAAAAATGCACAATTGCGTCAACCCCTTACCGCCAGACGCTTGCCGCCGTCTGGCCCCGCGTGACACACTCGCCCCGGATTTCCCTGGAAACGGGAGGGCTTCGCCAGGTGCAGACGGACGGGGAACTACGCGGACGCCTCGCCGACATGGTGGCCGAGGCCACCGACGGCGCGGTCGAGGCCGCCGAGGTGCTGGCCGGGGAGGCCAGGCTGGCCGATCTCGGCGTCACCTCGCTCGGCTATCTCAGGTTGATCGACGCGGTGGAGGCGGAGTTCGGCATCGAGCTCGACATGACCTCGGCCGACAGCCTGGACGAGCTGGTGGACTACTTACGGCTCCATGCTTGAGTCGCCGCTGACCTGGGGGCAGCAGGACATCTGGCGGGCCGTGGAGGCGGCGCGGCCCCAGGAGCACTATCTCAACATCGGCCGGATCTTCGCCGCGCCGAAGCGGCCCGTCACCGTCGAACGCGCCGTCAAGGCCCTGGACGACCTCGTCGCCAGGCACGAGGCGCTGCGCACCCGGCTCAGCGGGCCGCGCGACTGCCCCCGGCAGCGGATCTCGCCCATCGCCCGGCCCTACGTCGAGGTGACGGACGAATCCGCTCAGGTGGTGTGCGACCGGCTGTCGAGCGAGCCGTTCGACTACTGGGAGGAGTGGCCGCTGCGGGTGGCGTTCCTCGTCACCGGTGACTACGTCCGGCATGTCGTGCTGGTGCTCTGCCATCTGGCCGCTGACGGGCACGCGGCCGATCTCCTGGTGAAGGACTTCCGGCTGCTCCTGCTGCGCGACTCGCTGCCACCGCCGGACAGCGCCACGCCGCGCGAGCTGGCCGAGTGGCAGCGCTCGGCCGAGGGCAGGCGTACCTCTGAGGAGGCCCTGGCCTTCTGGACGGCCGAATACCGCCGCATGGACCCCGTGACCCTGACGGACGTCCCGCGGCGCCCCCGGTTCTGGGAGGCCACGATGACCTCGGCGGCCATCGCCGCGGCGGCGCAGGCCGTGGCCGCCCGCGAGCGGGTGAGCTCCTCGACGGTGCTGCTCACGGCGGCGATCCGGCTCGCCGGGCGGCTCACGGGCCAGCGGTTCTGCGGCATGCGGGTGATCGTCAACAATCGGTTCGCGGCCGAACGCCGCGACGTGGTCTCCACGATCTCGCAGGAGGGGCTCGTCCTGCTCGACCTGGGTTCGCCGGACTTCGGGCAGTTGGTACGGCAGGGCTGGCAGGTGGCCTTACGGGCCTACCGGCAGGCCCAGTTCGACCCGTACGCGATGGAGGAGGCGGTGTCGGGCATGGGGCCGGGGATCAGGTCGTTCGGCTGCTTCAACGACCAGCGGCTGGTGCAGCGCGACGAGGCGACAGGTCTGGACGAACGGGCCGTACGCGCCTCGATGGAGCGGACCGAGCTGGTCTGGACGGACACCATGGACCGCAACATCTGCGACTTCCGGCTGCACGTCGGCGGCGAGCCGGGGCGGATGGAGGTGTCGCTGTACGCCGACACCGGGCTGCTCGCGCCGCCGGGGATCGAACGCTTCCTGTACGACATGGAGTCGACGCTGGTCGAGGCGGCGTTCGCATGAGTCTGTACGCGGCGGCCACGTCGTGCGCGCAGGGGGAGTCGCTCCGGTTCCACCTGCTCGGGGGCTGCGGCCCGATCACCGTCGAGGACGTGCCGTCGGGGCGGGTCGTACTCCGGGACGTCGTGCTTCGGGACAGCGCCGAGGGCGACACCTGGACGCTGAAGGTGGGCACGGACTGGCCCAGCTCGCTCTACCGCGCCGTCTTGGGCGACGAGTCCGCATATTTCGTCGTACGTGCGGCTGTGCCCGCTTCGCCGGTGATGGTGGCGATCCCCTTTCCCACCTGGGAGGCGTACAACCGGCCCGGCGTACCCGGTGAAGGGCTCTACCAGGCCGAGCAGCCCGATCGGGCGGTCAAGGTCAGCTTCGACCGGCCGGGGGCGGGGCCGCAGATCGAGGAGTGGGAGCTGGGGCTGCTGCGGTGGCTCGGGCCGTCGGGCTACCCGGTCGACTACTGCTCGGGGCTGGACCTGCACGACGGTCTCGACCTGCTGAGCCGTTACCGGTTGCTGGTGATCAACGGGCACGACGAGTACTGGTCGTGGGAGATGCGGGACGCGGTGGAGGCGTTCGCGCGGGCCGGTGGAAATATCGCTATATTCTCCGGCAACACCTGCTGGTGGCAGGTCCGCTTCGAGGACGACCTCCGCACGATGGTCTGCTACCGCGACGCCGTCGCCGACCCCCTCACCGCCACCGACCCCGGCCGGGCCACCGTCGAATGGCCCAGCGAACCCGTCAACCGCCCGGAGAACGCCCTGACCGGCCTCACCTTCCGGAACGGCGCGGGCTGCTGGGTCGACTCACGGGTGATGGCCCACGAGTCGTACACGGCCCGCTTCGCCGGCCACTGGGTGTTCGACGGCACCGGACTGGCCGACGGCGACACCTTCGGCAGGGGCGCGCTCGGCTACGAGACGGACGCCGCCGACCTCGAATGGGTGGAGGGGGTGCCAAGGGCGACGGGCCGCGACGGCACACCGCCGTCGTTCGTCGTACTCGCCACGGCCGACCTGAGCCACTGGCGCCGGTATGGGAAGGGCGGCGCGGCCACGATGGGCGTACACCGCCTCGGCGCGGGGACCGTCTTCAACGCCGGCACCATCAACTGGGGCAACTCCCTCCACGACCCCGTCCTGGAGAGAATCACCCGAAACGTCCTCGACCGCCTGTCCCAACCCCCAAGCCACCCACCCTCCTGGGACCCGATCGGCCCCGCATCGACCGGCCCCGCATCGACCGGCCCCGCATCGACCGGCCCCGGCCTCGCTCCGATCGGCTCCGCCTCAACCGGCCCGTCTTCTGTCCCGACCGGCCCATCTCTTGATGGTGTCGGTGGTGGCACGCGTGCTCTGGTCGCCTGCGACAACCGGCTCTTCGCCGCCTGCTCGGACGGGACACTCGCCGTCCGCGACATCTCCGGACAGAACCTGCCGTGGCGGGTGATCGACGAGACCGACGTGATCGCTCTGGCGGCCCCTCGGGAGGCGCACGGCGGCCCACCCGCCGGCCTGTACGGGGTGGCACCCGACGGCACGATCCGCTACCGCGACCCCGTCCTGACCAGGTCCACTTGGCAGGACGTGAGCCGGGCCCCCGAGGGCACCACCGGCCTGGCCGCCGTGGACGAGGGGCTGTTCGCCGTCACCTCGGCGGGCGAGCTGTGGCACCTCCCCATCCGGCGGCTCGACACCCACGACTGGGCCCGAGCAGGCTCGGCCGGGGGCGCGGTGAGCCTGACCGCGATGAACGGGCGCCTGTTCGCCGTCTCCGCCGACCGGATCCTGACCAGGCCGGCCGAGCGGCACGAGACCGCATGGCAGGACCTGGGCCCGGCGGGGGGCCACACCGTCCTCGCCGCCTCCGCCGGACGACTCATCGGCATCGGACCGGGGACCGGCCTCTCCTGGCGGCGGCTCACCTCTGCCTGATCAGGCGGCTCACCCATGCCTGGTCAGGCGGCTCACCCATGCCTGGTCAGACGGCTCACCCATGCCTGGTCAGACGGCTTACTTATGCATGATCAGAGGAGACCGAGCCGGCCGAGCATGCCGAGCTGGTCGCTGCTGCCCCACCGTTCCACCAGCTTGCCGTCGGCGAAGCGGCTGATCTGCATGCCCCGGTAACTCACCTTCTTGCCGGTGGCCGGATGGCCCATGAGGTCGCCGAGGTGGGTGCCGCTGATGGTGTAGGCGAAGGCCAGCTCATCATCGGTGGCGATCAGGTGCTCGACCTCGACGCGCAGGTCCGGGAACGCGGCACGCATCTCGCCGAACATCGCCTTGTAACCGTCGGGACCCGGCCCTTGCCCGGGGGCGGGATCGTGGTCCACGGCATCGGGCGCGACCACTTCGTCGAAGATGGCGAAGTCGCCGCTCATCACCGCGGTGGCGAAGCGTTGCTGGGCGGCAACGTTGGCTTCGTAGGTCATGTCTCTCCCTACAGTTGGTCGGCGATGGCCGATCACGTCCCACGGACAGTGGATCTTCGTGCGACTCTGTTTCTGCAGGTTAGGCGGCGAGCGTCCGCAGGGGTGGGTCTTGGGCGGGGCGTGTCGCCGGGGATCGTACGGAGGCCGCTTCCACAGACGGTCACTCGCGGAGGCCGCTTCTACGGACGGTCGTTCACAAGGGCCGCGTCTGGGAGCGGTGGCTTTCGTAGACCGCTTCTACGGGCGGTCGCTTTCGTAAGCCAGCCACTGCGCGCAGGTGTGCAGCCCGTAGTCCAGTGTCACGCTCGGCCGCCAGCCCAGCTCGGCGGCGGCCCGCTCGACATCGACCAGCGGCTTCGGCGGGCCGTCCGACGTCTCGACGTCCAGCGGCCGCACCGCACCTGACACCGCCTCGGCCAACTCCCGCATGCCCAGCCGTTCCGGGTTGGCGATGTTGAACATGCGCGACACCGGATTCCCCGCCAGCGCCGCCAGCACCGCGCGAGCGACGTCCTGGACGTGCACCAACTGCGCAGGGGAGCCCGTGACGGGCGCGGGACGGTTGAGCGAGGACCGCAGGACCAGCTCCGCGACCGCGCCCCGCTGCGGCATCCCGGGCCCGTAGGGCTCGCCCAGCCGCAACACCACGGCGCCACCCGCCGCCGCCTCGACCTGACGAATGGCCCGCACCAATGGCGGGGCGGCGGGGGAATCCGCGAGCAGCGGAGCGGAGTGGGCCTCCGTGAGTGGCGGGGCGGCAGGAGTCTCCGTGAGTGGCGGGGCGGGGGCGGCGTCCCCGGGTGGCGAGGAGGCCGCGTGGTTCCCGTGCCCGTAGACGGCGCACGAGCTGAGCAGGACGCCGCCGCGTCCGTCGGCGAAGGCCGCTCGCGCCAGGCGCAGCTCCTCCTCCGGGTCGGCGTCCTCGTCCCAGCCGAGCGCGCAGACGTGCACCACCACGGCGGCGCCCGCCTCGGGACCGACGGTTCGACAGCCGTGGTCGGCGAGCGCGCCCACCAGGTGGTCGCGCACGAACGTGTCGGCGCCCGTCAGGGCCACCATGGGACGGTCGGCGAAGGCCTGGGGAACCCGGGGATGGTCAGCGAAGGCTCGGGGAGCCCGGGGACGGTGTCCAGGTCGGTTGGCGAGACCCGCCTCCAGGCCCGCACGGGCCACCTCGTGCAGCTC
Organism: Nonomuraea sp. CA-143628; assembly: GCF_050942315.1. Lineage (NCBI taxonomy): Bacteria > Bacillati > Actinomycetota > Actinomycetes > Streptosporangiales > Streptosporangiaceae > Nonomuraea > Nonomuraea sp. CA-143628. Next base: position 10,939,781 of record NZ_CP192072.1, on the reverse strand, counting down.
GGGCGTGAGCCGGGCGAGCTCCCGGGCCCCGAGCTCATGGCAGAGCCCGCCGGGACCCATCGTGGCGAGCGCCCGGTCCAGCACGCGCGGATCGGCGCGAACCCCGCCACGCACGTCGACCTGATCCAACACGCGCACCCCGTCGCGCGAGTCGGCCTGGTCCAACACGCGCGGGTCGCCGCCCACTCCGCCACGCATGTCACCTCGGTCCTGCACGCGCGGGTCGGCGCCGTACACATTGCGCGGATCGTCGTCGTCCCGAGCGCCGTCCAGGGCACCGTCTCGACCGGTCTGGCTGTGGACGATGCCCATGGTGTAGGCCGTGAGCCAGAGCGGCCAGTGCCGAGTCGCCGCCCCGGCCCGCAGCGAGTCGGCGTCGATGCCCCGCCCCGCCAGGTAGTCCTCGCAGCGAATGTCCCGCCAACGCCCGGTCCCGGGGACGCGAACGGCGCACTGGGCCACCCCACGCTTGAAGAACGGGATCACCGGCAGCTCCCCGAGCACGCTCTCCTCGAAGGAGGACCGGCCCGCCTGCGCGTCATCGGGAGGGAAGCCCTCCGAGCCGTCCGGGAAGAAGCCCTGCGGGTCGTCGGCAAAGAAGCAGGGGGAGCGCCGCAGCCCCTGGAAGTCGTTGTCCACCAGGCTCGCCAGGTCCTCGTGCTCGGCCAGGCTCGGCACCGCCACGAACACGGGCACCCCCGCCTGGCGCAGGTACCGCCCCATGAGCACGTCGTCGGGCCAGGTGTCGCCCCGGTCGCGGGCCCATTCCACGTACCCGCCCGCGACCTGTCTGGGCAGCAGCAGGGCCGCCACCGGCGTGTACTCGCCGGCCCCGGGCACCCACCGCGCCCCGGCGAGCGCGCCCTGCCGGACGGCGGCGCCGTTGCGTGAGTTCCAGAAGGCGAACAGGGCGAGCGCGGCGTGCGGCATGGCGCGGGCGGCACTCTCGGCGCGTTCGAAGAACGTGCCCGAAAGCACCATGTCGTCATGCAGCAGCAGATGGTGCGTGGCGTCCGACGGGATGCTGGACCAGGCGAGCAGCGAGGTACGGAACGCCGACGGACGCCCCGCCGGATCGGGATCGGTGACGACGTCGAAGACGCCACCGGCCAGCCGGATGGCCGCCTCCCTACGCTGGGGATGCGCCATCACCGCACCAGTCAGCTTCACGTGCCCAGGCATGCGCCTACCGCTAGCTCGCCCGACTCCACCAGGTCGAGGGCGTCGCGCCGTTCCCCGCCGTCCCACTGCACCTCGCGGACGACCAGCAGCCCCGAGCCGCACGCCACCAGCACCCCGGCGACGCCGGTGGACCAGACGGGGGCGAGCACGGTGCCGGGTGGTTCTTGGCCGCCGTATTCGATCAGGTCGGCGCTGTGCACGAACAGCTTGCGGCCATCGACGAAGGTGAAGGCCCCCGGGTACGGCGCGGCCAGCGCGCGGATCCAGTCGTAGAGGTCGTCGGCCGGCTTGGACCAGTCGATCACCCCGTCCTCCGGACGGCGCTTGTCCCACCACGAGCCGCCCGGGGGCTGCGGTCGTGCTACCACCTGTCCCGCCAGCAGCAGCGGCACGTACTTGGCGAGCAGCTCGATGTTGATCTCGGTGACCTTGCGGTACACCTCGGTGACGTCGTCGCGGCGGCTGATCGTGAACTCCCGCTGCGCGATGAGGTCCCCGGTGTCGGCGCCCTCGTCGAGGAAGAACAGGCTCACCGCGCTCGTCGTCAGCCGCTTGATGATGGTCCACGGCAGCGCGGCGCGTCCCCGGCCCTCCGGCAGGCGGGTTGGGTGCAGGCCGATCGAGCCGAGCGGGCAGACCGACAGCAGCGGCTCGCGTACGAGCTGCGACCACCCGGCGATCACGAACAGGTCCATCTCCTTGACCCGCTCGTACGCCTCGCCGTCGTTGATGTCGGCGGTCTCCAGCAGCGGGATGCCGTGCTTCTCGGAGGCTTCCCGCAGCGGCGCATACCCGGAGCGGTGCTGCAGTTTCGGCGGATAGCCGATCAGCAGCGAGGGGGGAGTGCCCTGCGCGGCCAGTACGTCCACGGCGGGGGCGGCGAACTCCATGCCTGTGGCGAACGCGAACGTCTTCACCTGAATTGTGGCGCGGAGACCCGGTCCTTCAGGGCCGGGAGGAAGCGCCACCCCTCCTCTCGAAAACAGAATGGAAAGACTCGGTCACGTTCGGTAATATGTGCGGTGGGTGATGCCGCTGTGACAGGAGGTGCGCGATGGCGATCCGCCGCTCCACCACCAAACGCCACGGCCTGCCCACGATCGTGCAACTGCGGCTCACACCCGCCCCTGCCCAAGCCGACGCCCTGGCGGCGGCGGTGCTGTTGTGCAATCAGGCGGCCACCCTCGTCTCCCGGCTGGCCTGGCAGCACCGCGTCTTCGCCGTGGTGGAGTTGCATCGGCTGGCCTACTACGAGGTGCGTGGGCAGGTGGCCGGGCTGGGTGCGCAAGCGGCCGTGCGGGCGATCGCCCGGGTCGCCGGCGCCTACGCCAACCGGCGCGCTTCCAAGAAACGCGCGCACATCTTCCGGCCGCACGGCGCGGTTCCCTGTGACGCCCGGCTGATGAGCTGGAATCGGGATGCCCGGACCGTGTCGCTGTGGACTCCCACCGGGCGCGTCACCATCCCCTACACCGGCCGACCAGAAGACCTCAAGGCCGTGGACACGCTGCCGATGGGGGAGGCCGATCTGATCTGTCGGCGCGGGGTGTGGCTGCTGCAGGTCGCGCTCACCCTGCCCAAGCCGGCGGTGCGTGACCCGATCGGCGGCTTTGTGGGGGTGGATCAAGGGGTGGCGAACCTGGCGGTCACCTCCGATGGCGCGGTGCTGCCCGGCCCCGCCCTGACCGGCCCGATCGGCGGCAACGGCCACGTCCGCACCCTGCGCGAGCGGCGGCGCCGCCAACGCCGACGGTTGCAGAAGAAAGGCACGTCGGCGGCGCGGCGGGTACTGCGCCGCCTGACCGGTCGTGAGCACCGGATGATGACCGACCTCAACCACCAAATCAGCAAATATGTGGTGCGCGAAGCCGAACGCACCGGCCGCGGCATCGCCCTGGAGGATCTGCAGGGCATCCGCGGGCGGGTAAGGGCTCATCGGCTCCAGCGGCGCACCCTGCACAACTGGGCCTTCGCCCAGCAGATCACCTTCACCCGCTACAAGGCCGCCCACGCCGGGATCGCCTTCGTGCTGGTCGACCCCGCCTACACCTCCCAGGCATGTCCGGACTGCGGGCACATCAGCAGGGCGAACCGGCCGGCGCGGGGACGGTTCGTCTGCAAAGGGTGTGGCCTCGCTGGGCACGCCGACCACATCGCGGCCCGCAACATCGCCACACGCGGCGTCGCGGGCTGGGCTGCCATCAACCAGCCACACGCTACCGACCTCCCTTCACCCAGACGGGACCGAGAGAGCAAACCACCAGCTTCAGTCGGTGGTAGTTGATAAGACCTCCCTCAGCACCCCGAACGCTTCGGCGTGCGTGACACCGATCTCCGCGCCGCGCAGTGTCGCCAGCGCGGTCACCGACTCCTCGCTCCTGATGTGCGGGGAGGGCCGGTGTTGGCTCTTGTAGCCGCGCAATGCTTCCAGTTTGCGTTCCATATGGTGGCTTATGTCGTAGAAGGCCGTCGAGCGCGGCATTGGCTCGGCCGCCCACTGGATCTTCGACATCTCGTACAGCAGTACGGTCGGCACCAGCCATTTGCCGAACTGCTGGGCGATGGGCCGGGCCGCCGCGAACCCGGCACCGAACACCGCCAGATGGTCCTGGTCGTAGTCGGCGAAGCTGGGCAGCAGGAGCAGGTCGGGCCGCCGCTCGTTCAGCGTCCGCTCGAACAGGTCGACCAGTTCCCTGCGCGGCAGCGTGTCCAGCCGCTCGGTCAGGTCCATGTCGCCGTACGCGATGTCGTACGAGAAGCCCAGCGTGGCCCGTACGGCCTCGATCTCCTCCAGCCGCTGCCGATAGCTGGTGGCGCCGTCGAGGCCGTAGTGCCGCATGCCGTCGACCGCCAGATACAGGACGTGGACCTCGGCCCCCGCCTCGACCTGCGCGGCGATCAGGCCGCCGCAGCCGAGTACCTCGTCGTCGGCGTGCGGGGAGATCACCAGCACACGGTCAAAGCGGCGCATTCACAGCCCTCCGGTCTTCGCGGGCGCGATAGTACTCGGCGGTGCTCAGAATCAGCTCGTCGAGCGCGATCCGGGGCCGCCAGCCCAGGTCGGTCGCCGCCCGCAGCGCCGGGATCTTGTGGAACGACTCGGCCTCGGCGTAGTACGGCCCATGTACGGTCCTGCCGTCGACGCTGACGACCGGCGACGGGCTGCCGAGTAACTCCTTGACCCGCTGGGCCAGCTCCATGATGGTGACGGCGTTCGCCGGGTTGCCGACATTGATGATGATGTCATCGCAGTTCAGGGCCGCGTCCATGTAGTCGATGAGGAACCCGGTCAGGTCGCTCGCCGCGATGAACGCCCTGACCTGCTCGCCGCCCGCGAACACGGTGATCGGCTTCTCGGCCAGCGCCTGCTGGACGAACGTGGGCATGACGAACCCGCCCGCCCGCGACTGCCGCGCTCCCGCCACGTTGAACGGCCGGATGACCATCCCGCGCAGCCCGTGCTGGCGGCTGTTGGAGACCATCGCCTCGGCCAGCGTCTTGGCGATCGCGTACTCGATGCGGGTGTTGTACTGCGTCGGTACGACGATGTCGTCCTTCTCGTCGAGCACGCCGCTGCGGCCGTACACCTCGGCCGAGCTGAACATGCACAACGGCGCGTCCGCGCGGATACAGGCGTCGATGACAGGCGCGGTACTGCCGATGATGTCGTGGCCGAGCCGGCCCGCCCTGGACAGGATGCTCGCCGGGCCGACGTACGAGGCGGCGTGGATGACGCGGTCGGCCCCGGCGAAGTCGCCGCCCGCCGCCAGATAGTCCTCCACCCGCTGCCGGACGACCGTGCAGCGAGGATCGGCGTCGTAGTCCTCGCCGTCGATCACCGCACCCGCGTTGGAGTCGATGATCGTTACTCGGTGGTCCGCGGCGAGATACGCGTCCACCAGATGTGAGCCGATAAAACCGAGACCGCCCGTGACGATGACTTCGCCACTTGGAGCTCCCACGGGCCTGCCTTTCCCACGAAGCCGTGATTTCGAGGAAAAACGGTCACTCGGGGCCTGTGCCGCCCCGGTGGCACCTAGCGTGGGATTAAAACAGTTTTCGCCACACTTGTCACGCATGGCACAAGTTTTCATGGTCTGGCGCCGGCCTCCTGGACCGATCAGCCGGATCGGGCGTACGCTCGCCGCAATTCGGGGACAGGGAGTGACATGGCCACGTCGAGGGAACGCACCTTCACCGGCACCCGCGCCGCGAACGTGGTGCGCGAATGGCCTCACGAGCAGCCGCGCTACGTCGCCGTCCTGGTCCACGGGTACGGCGAGCACATCGGCCGCTACGAGTACGTGGCCGACACCCTGGTCCGGCACGGCGCCGCGGTGTACGGGCTCGACCACGTCGGCCACGGCAAGTCGGAAGGCGACCGGGTGCTCGTCATCGACTTCGAGGACGTGGTGACCGACGTACACGCCGTGGAGGAGCAGGCCCGGGCCGACCACCCGCGCGTACCGGTCGTGCTGATCGGCCACTCGATGGGCGGCATGATCGCCGCCCGCTACGCCCAGCGCTACGGCGACGGGCTGGCCGCGCTCGTACTGTCGGGCCCGGTGATCGGCGAATGGGAGGTGATCCCTGTCCTGCTCGCCCTCGACGAACTGCCCGACATCCCCATCGACCCGGCCACGCTCTCCCGCGACCCGGCCGTGGGCGTCGCCTACGCCGAGGATCCGCTGGTCTGGCACGGACCGTTCAAGCGGCCCACGCTGGAGGCGTTCGCCACGACGATCGTCACGATCGCCGAGGGCGGCTCGCTCGGCAGCCTGCCGACGCTCTGGATCCACGGCGCCGACGACCAGCTCGTGCCGCTGACCTCCAGCCGTAAGGGGATCGAGACGATCCGCGGCGACGACCTGACGGAGCGGATCTATCCCGACGCCCGGCACGAGGTGTTCAACGAGACGAACCGGGACGAGGTCCTGACGGACGTCACGACCTTCATCGACCGGGTCCTGGGTCACTGACGCTGCTTGGCTGCCGTCTCAGCCACGTTGCAACTGCCTCCTGTGCCCTCTCGATGGCGGCCGTCGCGGCCGGGTCATTTCACCGCACCGGCAGCCACAGGTGTCCGGATCCGCGGGCTCGGGTCAGGTCCACCCGGTAGCAGCCGGCCTTGGGAAAGACGAAGCCCGTGCCCCACTCCTCACCCGGCCGCCGCCAGCTTGAGCCGGTGTGCTGCTCGGGACCGAACGTGGGCTTCGCGCGGGTACCGTCGGGCAGCGCGGCCGTGACCTTCAGCGGCCCTTCACCGGTCATCCGCCACACGATCTTGACCTCCTTGCCCCGCCCGAACGGAACCGGAGCGAACAGCAGCCCCCACACCTCAGCGTCCTGCGACGTGCCGCGCACTTCGGGAAACCCGTCCGGATTGATGAACAGCGGCGTCCCATGGCACGCCACCCGAGTGGTGGCGGGCGTCGGCTCCTGAGACACCGCCGGCGTCTCGGTCGGCGACCCAGCCGGTTCCTCGTCCACGGGCGGCGTCTCGGCCGGTGTCTCCGCCCTGCTTGGCGTCCCGGTCCCGCCGGTGGCGGCGGGCGCCATGGTCGCCGAGGGCGGTTGGGCCTGGGTCGCTGGGCCGCCGGTGGCGCACCCCGCGACCACTACGAGCACCGCTCCGATTGTCATCCGCCTCATCGAACCTCCTCGCTCTCACGACACGTACTCCGGAGAGCGGCAAGAGGTTCCTGGTTCAGGTTCGGCGCGGCGTAGGTCTGGAAGGCCAACGGGCCTCCCGCCCATGGAGCGAGAGGCCCGTAGCCAGCTGGCGCCCGTACCCAGTGGCGCCCGTAGTCGGCTGGCACCTGTACTCAGTTGGCGCCCTTCGACGCGTCCTCGCAGCGGACCGTGACGATCGCGAACCACACATGCGTACGCGCGTCCTGGGACGTCACCGACTCGAACACCTCGCACGACGTGAACCCGTGGTTCAGCGCGTTCTGCCTGGCGGCGGCCTCGGCGCTGGCAAGTGCGGCGTCCTCCTCGATGCCCTTGCCGAACCCGTCGAACAGCGCGCCGATCCCGGCGTTGATGCTGGTGGAGGTGTCGGCGGAGGCGGGCAGAGCGGCGACGAGGGCACCCGCGACGATGCCGGAACCGGCCAGCGTCGTCGCAGCCAATGCGACCAGCAGCTTTTTGGTCAGGTACTTCATTTGATCTCCCCGAGCTTCGATCGTTGGGGCTTACGTCTGAGAGGCGTTCCATCCTGTTCCACCTGTCACCGGATGCCTTCTCGCCGCATGCCTTCCGCGGTCAGCCGCCCGGAGCCCGGCGGAGTTCGTCACGCGGAAGCGGTCAAGCTCCTATGCGTCTCGCGATTCGGAAATCCGCCATAATCAGCAACCCAGCTGAAATCGTCCGACGCTTTCGCCCGCGCTTTGGAGATCAAATTTAACGGACATCGCGATGCCCTGGCCAGATGGTCACGGCCGCGATATCGGTCCAGTCACAGAAAGGGCTTCCGACGAAGGACGCTGCCCGGCTGCCGGTAGGAAGATCCCTGCACCCTTGCCTGTCCCCAGGCCCCGGCAGGAGATTTATGATCGTAAAAAGAAATACCAGATCACGCCCAGGGCAATGAGCCAGATAATGGCGCCGATGCCGCAGACCACCAGGCAGCCTGTGATGACTGTTCGTTTTCTGCCTCGATCGCCCCATTCGTGACGACCACGATCTGGATCCATGCTAAGAGGCTACTTCCCTCTCGCCTCGAATAATTGACCATGGCTGTAAGAGAGGGGCATTTGTGGCATTTATCTATTTCCGAGGATGGGAAGGATCAACGCGGACGGATATTCCTGACCATGAAAGATCTCGAACCGGGTACGCCGGGTCCGTACGGCCTCCGCCGCCGGCTCCCCGGTCCCATGGTTGCGCGCGAACCTCGGGAACGCGCCCCCCGCCACCTGTATCCGCAGGCGGTGGCCCTTGCGGAAGCGGTAGCCGGTTGGGTGGAGTTCGACCTCCGCCCGGGTCACGCTCTGCGAGTCCCGGGGCAGGCGCACGATGCCGTCGGTGACGTTCCGGGAGACGCCCGCAGGATCGACGTCGCAGAGCCGTACGAACAGGTCGGCATGCCCCGTGTCGGTGCGTACGTGCACGACCGCCGAGACCGGACCGATCAGGTCGAGATCGCGGGGGAGCGGCGCGGTGGTGTGGACGAGTACGTCGGACCGGCGCTCCACCTCCCGGTTGTCGCGCTGGCCGGTCTCTTGGGCGGACAGCATCGGACCGCCTGGTGACCGCGTGGGGTGCGTCGGGTCATAGACGAACGTGTCGGAAGAGCTCTTGTCCGGCACCTCCCAGCCGAGCCCCCGGCCGTGGCCCAGATAGAGCGGAGTGGGAGTGGACTCCGCGGGCGGCCATCGGTCGAAGTCCAGCCAGCGGTTGGCCTTCTGCAGGTAGAGGCGTACAGGTGCCTGGTGCAGTTGGGCGGTGTCGCCGAGCAGGTGCGCCGACAGCCACGACACCTGGTCGAGCAGCACGGCACGCAGCGCGCCCGGATCATGGCCCCATGGGCCGATCGTGATCCGGCTGCGCCGCCCCGCCTGCCGCAGCGCGGCGAAGTCACGCAGCTGCGCGGGCAGGAACAGGTCCCACCAGCCGGTCACCATGCTCGTCGGCGTGGTCATCTCGGCCGCCGCCGCGCGGTGGTCGGTGGCCGCCCAGAAGTCGTCGCCCGGCTCCGCGTGCGCGGCCACCTCGCGCAGGAACGGTACGGGCTTGCCGATCGCTGCCAGGTCGGACGTACCGATGGGGACGTGCGCCATGGCCCGCCGTACGCGCCGCTCCTTGCGGGGGTCGGGCAGCAGGCCGCCCAGCGGCGCCTCCTCCTGGGTGCCGATCAGCGCCGACCAGGTCAGCGTGTTGTGCAGGCCCATCACGCCACCCGGATAGAACGTGCTGACGAACTCGCTGGTCGTGATCCCGAGCCCCATCGCCTCCAGCGGCGGGTCCAGGTAGGGCCCGATCGCCCACTGCGTGTAGCCGAGATAACTGGCCCCCGCCATGGCCAGCCGTCCGTCACACCACGGCTGCGCGCGCAACCACGCCGCCGTGGCCAGGCCGTCGTCCTTCTCCTGGTGAAAGGCGTGGAAGCGGCCACCGGAGCCGAAGACACCCCGGGTGTTCTGGACGACGACCTGCATCCCGCGCCTGACCAGCACGCTCGCGAACGCCTTCGCGTCGATCTTGTGCTTCCCGTACGGCGTGCGCATCAACACCACGGGCAGCGGCCCGGCACCGCGCGGCCGGTAGCGATCGGCGAGCAGCGCCACGCCGTCGGGCATCGAGACCCGCAGATCACGAGTGACCGCCACATCCTCGACCACCGCCTCCGGCAGCCCGAGGAACCTGTCGAACAGCCTGCCGAGCACGCTCATGTGAAGTCCTCCCGCTCGACCTCCAGAGTAGAGCTCTGGGGCGGAAGGAACGGTCGCTGTCGGTGAGAAGGATGTTGCTTCAACGGAACCAAGGGCGGTTGGAGGGTCTTCGAGGTCGTTCGCGCACGCACGGAGTCGGCCAACGACGGCAGAGACCGTCACCACGTGAGACCGGTGATTTTCTCCTCGCTGCCTTGTCTGCACAGACGAGACGGACAAGGACCGACGAGAAGGCGGCGAAGATGCGAAAGCTCCCACCCACGACTCGCGCCGACACCGCCGGTGACGCCTGGCTCGGCGGGGTCGCCCTGCTGGGCCGGGCCGCCGACTACGCGCTGAACTGCCTGCGCCTCGTCACGTCCGCCGATCTGGACCGTCCCACCCCGTGCCACGGCTGGGACCTACGGACGTTGCTGGCACATACGAACGACTCGTTCGCGGCACTGACAGAAGCCGCAGCGTTAGGGCACGTCGCCCTCGTTCCCCCGCTGAGCGACGACGACAACGACCGCCACGGTTACGGCGATGACCATGACAGCTTGCGAAACCGCGCCACCCGCCTGCTCCGCGCCTGGGCGGGGTCCACGGACGCGACGGTCTCCGTCGGCGGTTGCCCGTTGACGGCCGCGATGGTCTCCGCCGTTGGCGCCGTCGAGGTGGCCGTGCATGCCTGGGACGTGGCCAGAGCGTGCGGCCACCCCCGTCCCATCCCGGACGACGTGGCGGCCGAGCTCCTCCCGCTGGCCCGGCTCTTCGTCACAGATGCCGACCGCCCGGCCCGCTTCGCCGTACCCCTGAACGCCGCCCCCCGAGCCCCGGCTCAGGACCGTCTGCTCGCCTACCTGGGCCGCGACCCCCACTGGACTGACAACGGGAAGTAGCTTGACAGCATAAATTGTCGGTGTCAGCGTGAAACCATGTACGAAGTCGCGGTGATCGAGGACCCGGCCGCCGCCGAGGCGTCGCTGGATCCGATACGCGCCCGGCTCCTGGCTGAGCTCGCCGAGCCGGGCTCGGCCACGATGCTGGCCGCCAAGGTCGGTCTGGCCAGGCAGAAGGTGAATTACCACCTGCGAGCCCTGGAAAGCCACGGTCTGGTCGAACTGGTCGAAGAGCGGCGCAAGGGCAACTGCACCGAACGCGTCATGCGAGCATCGGCCGCCTCCTACGTCATCTCGCCGACGGCCCTGTCGGCGGTCCAGCCCGACCCGTCCCGTTCCCCCGACCAGCTCTCGGCCCGCTGGCTGCTCGCCCTCGCCGCTCGCCTGGTGCGCGACGTGGGCGCCCTCATCACCGGTGCCACGAAGGCCAAGAGGCGGGTGGCGACGTTCGGCATCGACGGCGAGGTCCGCTTCGCCTCGGCCGCCGACCGTGCCGCCTTCGCCGAGGAGCTGTCCGGAGCGGTGACCGCGCTGGTCAGCAAGTATCACGACGAACAGGCCGAGGGCGGTCGGCCCCACCGTCTGGTCATCGCTATCCACCCATCTGTGGGGAAACAGAGCACTGATGGGTGATCTGTTCGTTAATCAGGGGTTCGCCGACGGATGATCCGGCCGAGATGCGGGTACGGATAGCGGCGCATGAGTGCGAGGGCGGCCGTGAACCCCAGGCCGTACCAGACCGATGAGTGCATGTGCGGCCCTGTCGACGCGGCGGTGAAGCCCAGCGCCGAGACCAGGGCGAGCAGCGTGGTGGCGACGGCCGATCTTCGTGCGGCCGTCGCCCCCACTAACGGCCGCCCACCAGCAGCCCACCACCCCGCCACAAGCCGCCACCCGCCAGGGTCACGAGCACGCAACGTCACGACGCGAGCGTCTCCAAAACCTGTTCGCCATATTTGGCCAGTTTGTTCTCGCCCACCCCATTTACCGTCCCCAGCTCCGCCAGCGTCGACGGCGACAGTGTCGCGATCTCCCGCAGTGTCGCGTCATGGAAGATCACGTAAGCCGGCACCCCCTGCTCCTTGGCCGTCGCCGCCCGCCACGCGCGCAGCCGTTCGAAGATCGGCGCGGCATCGGCCGGCAGCTCCACCACGGGACGGTCCTTGCCGGCGGTCTTGGCGGTCTTCGCCCGCGCCGCCCGCTCGGGGTCGCGGCGCAGCCGCACCTCGCGCTGCCCGCGCAGCACAGCGGCGCTCGCCTCGGTGAGCACCAGCGCGCCGTAGTCGGACTCGACGGCCAGCAGCCCTTGGGCCAGCAACTGGCGCACCACCCCGTGCCACTCGGTGTTGCCCAGATCGGCGCCCACCCCGAACACGCTCAGCGAGTCGTGGCCGTGCTGCAGCACCTTGGCCGTCTTCTTGCCGAGCAGGATGTCGGCGATCTGCCCGACGCCGAACTTCTGCCCCCGCTCGCGGCGCAGCCGCAGCACCGTGGACAGCACCTTCTGGGCGGGGACCGTGCCGTCCCACGACTCGGGCGGCGCCTGGCAGGTGTCGCAGTTGCCGCACGGCTGGGAGTCCTTCTGCCCGAAGTAGTCGAGCAGCATCACCCGGCGGCACCCGACCGTCTCGCACAGCGCCAGCATCGCGTCGAGGTGGAGCACCTGGCGGCGGCGGTGGGCCTCGTCGCCCTCCATGGCCAGCCGCCGGTGCTGGACCACGTCCTGCAGCCCGTAGGCCATCCAGGCGGACGCGGGCAGCCCGTCGCGCCCGGCCCGGCCGGTCTCCTGGTAGTAGCCCTCGACGGACTTGGGCAGGTCGAGATGGGCGACGAAGCGTACGTCGGGCTTGTCGATGCCCATGCCGAACGCGATCGTGGCCACCACGACCAGCCCGTCCTCACGCAGGAAGCGCGCCTGGTGCGCGGCGCGGGTGCGGTTGTCGAGGCCCGCGTGGTAGGGCACGGCGGCGATGCCGTTGTCGACCAGGAAGGCCGCGATCTTCTCGACCGAGGAGCGCGACAGGCAGTAGACGATGCCCGCGTCGCCGTCGTGCTCGGTGCGCAGGAAGTCGAGGAGCTGGCGCTTCGGCTCGCTCTTGGTGGCGATGCGGTAGTGGATGTTGGGCCGGTCGAAGCTGGCCACGAAATGCCGGGCCTGCTCCAGCCGGAGCCGCGAGGCGATCTCGGCGTGGGTGGCCGGGGTGGCGGTGGCGGTCAGCGCGATGCGCGGCACCTCCGGCCAGCGCTCGTGCAGCTCCGACAGCGCCAGGTAGTCGGGGCGGAAGTCGTGCCCCCACTGCGACACGCAGTGCGCCTCGTCGATGGCGAACACCGAGATCTCGCCCTTGGCCAGCAACCGCAGCGTCGACTCGACCCGCAGCCGCTCCGGCGCCAGATAGAGCAGGTCGAGCTCGCCGGCGAGGAAGGCCGCCTCGACCCGTTGTCGCTCGTCGAAGTCTTGGGTGGAGTTGAGGAACCCCGCGCGCACACCGAGCGCCGTCAGCGCGTCGACCTGGTCCTGCATCAGCGCGATCAGCGGTGAGATGACCACCCCGACCCCGGCGCGGACCAGCGCGGGGATCTGGTAGCACAGCGACTTGCCGCCGCCGGTCGGCATGAGCACCAGCGCGTCGCCGCCGTCGACGACGTGATCGATGATCTCCTGCTGCCCGGCCCGGAACGAGTCGTAGCCGAACACGCGGTGGAGAGCCTCGGTGGGGGTATCCATGCGGCTACCTTACGTGTTCGCCGGAGGCCGTTCGTTCTTTTCGCCCACGGCGATCGTAGGCAACCAGGGAGAGGGCGCCGAGCCCGCAGGCGGCCGCCAGCGCCACCATCACCGCCGGGTATCCGGCCAGTTGCGCGACGCCCGCCGCGAGCAGCGGGGCGACGGCCTTGGCCACGGTGATCGGCAGGGCCAGGGCCCCGCTCAGCGTCGCGTACGCGCTGGTGCCGTACCGCTCGGTGAGCAGTGCGGGACGGGCGATCGTCGCCACCCCGAACCCCAGCCCGAACAGGACCACCCCGCAGATCGCGCCCGCCACGCTCCGCCCGGTCAGAGGCAGCAGTAGCGCGGCGGCGCCCTGTAGCCCGAACACGGTCGCGGTGATCAGCGCCACCGGCCACCGCCCCTGCAGCCCCGTGGTCACCAGCCGCCCGGTCACCGACAGCACGCCGAGCAGGCCCGCCACGGTCGCCGCGAAGAGGGGCGAGTGGCCGAGCGCGATCAGGTACGTCACCAGCAGCACGCCCATGACCGACACGGCGCCCGTCTGCGTCAGGAACGCCGCCGCCAGCAGCCAGAACGGCCGCTCACGCAGCGCCGCCCCGACGACATCCCGGTCTACGACCTTGGAAGAAGGACGGCTCCGCACCGCCAGGAAATGCAGGGGTACGGCCGTGAAGGCATATCCGATGGCCAGGATGACCAGGGCCTGCCGCCAGCCGTACCGATCGACGAGGAAGCCGGTCAAGGGCAGGAAGATGCTGGAGGCGAAGCCGGCCACGACGGTCACGGCGAGCAGGGCCCGCGAGCGTCGCGCCGCGTCGAACCAGGCGACGATCACCGCGAACGCGGCCTCGTACAGCACCATTCCGGAGGCGACGCCGAGCACCACGCAGACCAGGTAGAGCTGGGGCAGAGTGTGCACCTGCGACCAGGCGAGCACGGCCAGCGCGCCGAGTGCCGAGCCCGCCGTCATCAGGCCCCGCCCGCCGCGCCGGTCGAGCCAGCGGCCGATGGGCGGCGCCACGAGCGCCGACACGAGTACGGCCAGCGTTATCGCGCCGGTGAGTTCGGCGACCCCCGCGTGCATATCGCGCGCCATCGGGGTGATGAAGACCGAGAAAGCGTAGTAAAGGATGCCGTACCCGGCGGTCTGGGTGATCGCCAGCGCACCGACCAAGCGAGCAGACGAGGCGATCACGAATGGTTTCGTTCCCGTTCATCAAGCTATGGACACTGTGACATGAATCGCACCTATGTCGTCACAGGTGGCGGCCGGGGCATCGGCCGGGCCGTGGTGGAACGGCTCCTCAAGGACGAGATCAAGGATGACGAGGCCACCGTGGTGGCCGTCGAACGCGATTCCGCCGCGCTGGACTGGGCGGGCCCCCGGGTGATCCCGGTCGTCGGCGACGCGGCGGACGAGACGGTCACCGAGCGGGCCGCCGACCTCGCCCAGGGCGCGGGCAGGCTGTCCGGGTGGGTGAACAACGCCGCCGTCTTCAGGGACGCCTCCGTGCACACCGCCACGACCGCGGAGATCCGCGCCCTGATCGCCGTCAACCTGGACCTCGCCGTCGTCGGCTGCGCCACCGCCGTGCGGCGCTTCCTCCGGTCCGGTACGGCCGGAGCCATCGTCAACATCACCTCCCACCAGGCGCGCAGGGCGGTGCCCGGCAGCTTGCCGTACTCGACCGCGAAGGCCGCCATCGAGGGCCTGACCAGGGCGTTAGCCGTCGAGTACGGCAGGCGCGGCATCCGGGTCAACGCGGTGGCGCCCGGTTCGGTGGCGACGGAGAGGTACGCCGAGTTCCTGGCCGCGCAGCCGCCCGAGGTGGCGGCGGGAATCGAGGCGGAGATGGCCAGGTTGCACCCCCTCGGCAGGGTCGCGGGGGCGGACGAGGTGGCCGACGCGGTGGCGTACCTCCTCTCGGACGGCGCCGCCTTCGTCACGGGCGCGACCCTCCCGGTGGACGGCGGCCGCGCGGCACTCGGACTCGATCCAGAATCGAGGGAATGAAAACCATTGTCGTACGGTTGCAGGGACCATGAGAAAGAACCTGCACCCCTCGTACCAGCCCGTCGTCTTCCGCGACCCGAGCGTCGGGTTCGCCTTCCTCACCCGCTCGACCCTGACGAGTGACAGGACCGTGGAGTGGGAGGACGGCCACACCTACCCGGTCGTCGACGTCGACGTCTCCTCGGCGAGCCACCCCTTCTACACCGGGCGCGGACGGGTCCTCGACACCGCCGGTCGCGTCGAGCGCTTCAAGCAGCGCTACGGCAAGGTCTGATCGCTACTTCCGCCGGTGGAAGCCCGCATGTGCCGGTTACTAGTGGGTACATGGCTTTCACCGGCGTGGAGTGATGGTGGTCAGAATGAGTCTATCTGGAAGGGAACGCCGCATCCTCGGGGAAATCGAGCAGGCACTTGAGCTGGAAGACCCCGACATGGCGCGGCGGGTAGCCGCAATCAACAAGATCGAGACAGGGTCGGACGCGGGAGCGTACCGCGAGCGCATGCAGTCGTGGGCCGGGGCGCACATCTGGCTGATCGCGCTGCTCGGGGTGATCGCCGTACTTTTGCTCGTGCTAGCTGTCATCACCGCCTGAGCGAACACACCTTTGAGCTCAGGCCAGGCACCTCAGGGCCGAGGCGATCCGCGGGTCTGGACCGTGGTCGGCCGGCAGGCGCCCCACCGTGGCCTCGACGAACTCCGTCGGCGACAGCGTCGCGCTCAACCCGTCCGTGCGTACCACGACCTGCTCTTCGGCCGTCTGCTCCACCTGGACATCCGCCTCCTGCTCAGACAGGGCGAACCGGCCCACCGCCACCCGCCAGCGCGTCCGGCCCTCGGCCTCCACATCTGTCACCGGCGCGCCGACGTCGTCGGCGTGCGTGGCGTACTCGGAGTCGTAGTGGAAGGCCTGCAACCCCACCGGGTACGGGCCGGCCATCGTGTCGAGCGAGGCGTCCCGGCCGAGCTCGCGCATGCGGCGCCGGGTGTCGGCGTTCTCGCTCCGCCATTCGGCCAGCACCTGTTCGACGGGCATGTCCCGGCGCTGTCGTACGCTCCACTCGTTGAAGTCGTGGAAGCCGTTGACGCCCTCCCTGGCCAGGCGGGCCAGCAGGTCCTGCACGTTGCCGTCGAGGCAGGCGTGGTTGTACAGCTCCTCACCCGCCAGGTGACCCAGGACATCGCGGACGGACCATCCCTCGCAGCGCGACGGCCGCGCCCATCCGGCCTCGTCGAGACCGGCGAAGAAGCGGTCGAGTCTGGCCGCCTCCGCGTCGAAGATGTCGAACGGATCGAACTCTTTCAACAGATCATCAGCCATACCTCGAAGCTACCCGTCGGCTGTCCTCTCTCACGAAAGGCGCGGCGCGGAACGGTCAAGCTCCGGACAAGACGGAAGCCCGGCCCCCATACGGGGACCGGGCTTCCGCTCAGATGTGACCAGCCGAGCTACCGCTCGGCGGAGTCAGCTTGTTCAGCGGTACCAGCGCGGGACGACCCGCACGTAGTCCGTGTCGCTCGTGGCGCCCTCGAGCTCGTCGTCGCCCGCGTACACGGCCTTGAACAGGCCGCTCTTGTAGGCGCGCGTCCGGGCCTCGAACTTGCCGTTCCAGCCGGTACGGTCGGAGGCGACCCACTTCCAGCCGCTGGAGCCGTTGGCCTTGTAGAAGATGCTGACCCGCTCACCGCGGACGCCCTTCCAGCGGTCGTCGTCGTTGACCTGGAGACGACCGGAGAACCAGATGGTCCTGCCCTTGCGGACCTTCGACGGGTCGGCGCTGAAGCGCGAGATGCGCGTCTCCGCCTTGCCCTTCTCGATCTCGACGGCGAAGAACGCGGTGTCGGTGTCGACGACCTTGCCGTCCTTGCCGAACGCCTGGGCGGTGGCCTTCCACTTGCCGTCCTGGTCGTTCTCGTTGAACGGGACGGAGAAGCGCCAGCTCTCGACCTTGTTGACGTCCTTGGCCCGCAGGGTGCGGGCGACCGGGTTGACCGGCTCCACACTGAGCTGGACCTTCTCGACGTCCGAGCTGGCGTCGACCTTGAAGAAGGCCTCCGTCTCGCTACCGGCCTTGACCACGACCGGGTTCGGCGAAATGTCCCTGATGTCGACGCTCGGAGCCTTCGTCGTAGCCGACGCTGCCCCGGCGCCCGAGATCAGAAGTGTCCCGCCCACAAGGGCAGAGACGAGTCCTACAGCGATGTTCTTCATGAGGGTGCTGATTCCTCTCGTTCCCCGTTTCGCTGAGGCCGGCTCGGGATAGCCAACCTCGTCTACTACTTTGAGGCACAAGATGGGGAAAAGGTTGGCTAAAGTTACAGAAAATTTTTGATCACGCTCTTGACCAGGACCGTTACCAAAAAATACGATTTGTGATCCCGTGACCGACTACAGTCTGCCGCATGACCGACGTCTACACGCTCGGCGAGGCGCTGGGGGTCGTGTCCAGTGGCCGGGTGCGTCATGAGACCGAAGCCCGGTTGGACGTCACCGGCCCGGAGTTCAACCTCGCCATCGCCCTGTCCCGGCTTGGACATAAGTCCGCCTATCTGGGCAAAGTCGGCAACGACGAACTGGGCGCCAGGGTCCTCAGCGTGCTGAGGGGCGAGGGCGTCGACGCGGCGGACGTCAGGGTCATCGAGGGCGCGCACACCGGGCTGCTGCTCCGGGAGGCGCGCGTGGGCCGCGAACAGCGCCTCACGCACTACCGCACCGGATCGGCCGGTACGAGCCTGAAGCCCGGCAACGTGCCCATCGACCGGATCGGCGCGGCGAAGATGCTGCACATCACCGGCCTGACGGCAGGGCTCGGCAGGGACACCCTGGAGGCGGTCCGCACGGCCGTGAACGCGGCCAAGACCGCCGAGGTGGCCATCTCCTTCGCCGTCGACTACGTACCGGAGCTCTGGCCGTCGGTGCGCGAGGCCGAGGAGGTGCTGGGCGAGCTGGCCTGTGCCTCCCACCTGCTCTTCCTCGGCCAGGATGAGCTCGACCTGGTCAAGCCCGCACTCACGCCGGAGCGCGAGGTCGTGGTGAACCGCGGCCTGAAGGGCGCGAGCGTACGGGCGGACCGCATGCGCTACGACGCGCCCGGCCTGCAGGTGCCGATCGTGGACACCGCGGGCGCGGCCGACGCCTTCGTGGCCGGCTACATCAGCGCGGCCCTGGACGGCCTGACCCCGCCGGAGCGCCTGCACCGCGGGACGCTACTGAGCGCCGCCGCGGTAACCAGCGCCAGCGACTGGCAGGGCCTCCCCATCAGGGCCGACATCTAGCACGGCGCCCGGGTATCCCTCCCGAGGGACCCCAGCCACCACGCGACCGTCACACGGATCGAGACGGTCGCGTGGCGGACCCCCGGGTTGTCAGGGGTTGACCGTGATCGTGAAGGTAGACGTAGTGTTCTTGATGTTCTGCGCGTTGCCACCGAACCGCAGATTGTTGAACGTCACAGCCCCCACAGCCGGCCCCTGCCCCGGCTCAGGCAGCTCGTTGGCCCAGACCCCGAAGCCGGACTTGGCGTCGAAGGCGTCACCACTCTTCTGCGCCCCGCTGATCGACACGTTCGTGAAGATCGTGTCCTTGACCGGGTTCTGCGGCTGGTTGCCCACGTAGTTCGTCTGGAACATGATCCCGTGGTAGGTCGGATCGACGATGTCCAGGTTGCTGACCCTGATCCCCTGGAACACCTTGGAAGCGGAGAACACCCACATAGCCGGGAAGGTCTGCTGCCCCCAGAAGTGCCCGCCGGCCCTGACCAGCGAGATGTTCTCGAAGCTCGTGGGCGGGCTGGCCCCGAACCCGAGCATCGGGATGCCGAAGTCCAGCGAGCTGATCGTGACGCCCGAGTAGACCAGCGTGTCGGCGACGTAGATGTTCCGGAACGTGTTGGCGTACCCGCCATAGACCGCCACACCGGCGGCCCGCCAGGTGAGCAGCGAGGTCAGGTTCTCGAAGACGTTGTCCCGCTGCTCGCCGTTGTTGATGTCGATGGCGGAGAACAGCGCGAAGCTGTCGTCGCCGGTCGAGCGGGCCTCGATGTTCGTGACCAGGTTGCCGGTGCTGCCGTTGGTCATGTTGACGCCGTCCGCGAACGTGTCGCGGATGCGCGAGTTCTTGATCGTCATGTTGTCGGTGTTGGTGCCCCAGAGCAGGCACATCTGGTGTTCCACCCAGATGTTGTCGATCACCATGTTCGCCACATTGGCCAGGTCGAAGACCTTGCCGGGGCCGTCGTTGCGCGAGGTGTAGTTGCCGAAGGAGGCGAAGTTCGCGAACGTCGACCCGTTGGCCGTGGCGTCCGCGCGGAAGCCGGTGTCGGTGTTCTCCTGGCCCGCCGGTGAGACGAACCTGGTGAACCACGGCCCGGCCCCGACGACCTTGACCGCCTTGCCGTACACCTGGAACTTGCTGGCCGTCTGATAGTCGCCCGCGGGCAGGTAGACGCCGACGAGCGTGCTGTCCTGGCGCGCCTTGTCGAGCGCGTTCTGCACGTCCTGGTGGGTGAATCCGGCCGGTACGGCATAGTGCGCCGGGTCCGGGTTCGGGATCTGCGTCACCTGCTCCAGGTCGACGAAGTCGATCGTGTACGTCGAGCCGTTGGCCGCGTCCTTCTGCAGCTTGATCTTGTGTCCCGCCTGGACCGTGGTGCCGAGCAGCAGGTTGGCCTCGTCGTAGATGTGCCTCGGCGCCCCGGAGCCGGGGGAGTTGCCGGGGCCCGCCTCGGGCCCGTAGAGCCAGGCGTAGCGGGAGGTCAGGTCGATCGTCTTGAGGAAGGTGCCGTCGACGTAGACGTTCAGCGTCGAACCGATCCCGCCGCCGCCCGCCGCGTCCGGGATGGAGAACCTGGTGACGAGTGTGTTCGTGGCCGCCCTGGTGGTGAACTCGACGTAGGAGCCGTTCGTCCCCAGCGTCACCGCCCGGCGTCCGGATGCCTCGCCGGCCAGATCGCCGATGGCCCTGTTCGGGCCGATCCGTGTGGCGCCGCCGCCGATGGCCGCGTCCTCGGCCTCATAGGTGTCGTACGGCATGTGCGCGCCCCGCCCGACGAACAGCTGCTGCGTGCTGGTGTTGTTGGCCCGCTTGACCGGCAGCTCGTTGGCGTCGTCGGCCAGCACCACCTTGACCGTGTACTTGCCGTTGGCCGCGGTCCAGGTGCCGAGCCCGGCCGGTCCGGCGGTGGCGCCCGGTGCGATCGCGCCGCTGGTGGCGCCGGTCAGCGTCTTGACGACCGTGCCGGACTCGTCGGCGACGGTCAGCGTGATGCCGTGGGAGCCGCCGCTGGAGGCGATGGTGCCCTGGTTCTTGATCCCCACCGAGAACGTCACGGTGTCGCCCTGGCCGGGATTGCCCGGCGTCCAGGCGACCGGTGCCGCGATCAGGTCGGCGGTGTCGACGGGCTTCACGGTCAGCGAGGCGGTGGCCGTGTTGTTGCCCTCGTTCAGCTCGACGACCTTGCCGTCCTCGTCGACCTTGGCGCTCACCTGGTAGGTGCCCGCGTCCCGCGTGCCGATGGCGCTCGACACGGTGGCCGAGGCTCCGGCGGCCAGGGCGCCCACATTCGCGGTGCCCGCCTTGACGCTGCCCAGGTAGAAGTTGACCGAGGTCGCGGCGGAGGGGGCGGTGCCGGAGTTCTTCACGGTGGCCGACAACGTGACCGCGTCGGTCTCGACCGGAGAGGCCGGCGACGAGGTCAGCCCGCTGACGGTGAGGTCGGGGTTGGCCGACGGGGTGCCGAAGACCTGGAACTCGGCGACCTGCCCGCCGGGTGCCCCCGAGTTCGCGGTGATCTTGAGCTGCACGTCCGCGACCTTGGCCGTCACCGGGATCGTCACGGAGTTCCCGGTGGCCGGGTCGAAGGTGTAGACGGCCTGCGCCACCAGGCTCGACAGGCCGGTGGCGCCCTGCTCGCGGCCGAGCACCTGGATGGTCTGCGTACGCCTGGCCCAGGCGGGGTCGGGGTTGAGCTTGAGCACGATGGAGGTGAGGTCGGCGTTCGCGCCGAGCTGCACGGTCAGCGTGCCGGGGTAGGCGGCGCCTTCCCAGTACGTCTGGACGTTGCCGTCGTTGGCGTTGGCCGCCACGTAGGTGTGGGTGTGCGACGACTCGGTGATCGGCTTGCCGCTTGCCAGGTTCGTCCCGTCACCGGGATCCTGGCCGCCCGCCTCGCCGTACACCTCGAACTCGGAGAGCTGACCGGCGGGCCAGGCGCTGTTCGCGGTGATCTGAAGGCGGACGTAGCGCGTGCCGGAGGCACTGACGGGGATCGTCGCCGTGGGGTTGAAGGTGTAGGTGGCCGCGTCCTTGATGGTGTTGAAGCTGGTCCCGTTCGCGCTGCCCAGCACGGTGAGCGTCTGCGTACGGCTCGGCCAGCCGCTCGGGAGCTTGAGCGTCAGCTGGTTCACGGTGGCGGCCGAGCCGAGGTCCACCTGTACCCACTGCGGGAAGGCGTTGTTGGCCGACTCCCAGTAGGTCGCCTGGTTGCCGTCGGTGACGTTGGGGGCGGGATAGACGTCGGTGAAGCTGCTCGCGGTGGCGGTCTTGCCGGCGGAGAGGTTGGTGTCGGCCGCCCACGCGGGGGCGGCCAGGACTCCGATGACTAACGCAAGGGCGGCTAGGACAGCTCTCATGGGGGATGGCCCTTCGAGGAAGACGATGGCCGAACCATAAGATGTCCAGCAGATAGCAGCAATATTTCGACGAGATTTCGCAAAGAATTGACTGACAAGTGCCGCCTCCTGCCCGCCGGGACGGCTGGTCAGAGCGTTGGGCGCGCTCAATATCGGCGGCGACCGGCCGCAAGCAGCAGACGTCGGATCCACGTAAGCGGTTGCAAGCATTTGCGTGATCGGCCTTATAGTTTGCGCATGACACGACGACTCGCAGAGGTGGCCAAGAAGGTCGGGGTGAGCGAGGCGACCGTGAGCCGCGTGCTCAACGGCAAGCCCGGGGTGTCCGAGGCGACCCGCGAGGCCGTGCTGACCGCGCTCGACGTCCTCGGCTACGAGCGCCCCACCCAGCTGCGCGGCGACCGGGCCCGGCTGGTCGGCCTGGTGCTGCCCGAGCTGCAGAACCCCATCTTCCCCGCGTTCGCCGAGGTGGTCGGCGGCGCGCTGGCCCAGCAGGGCTTCACCTCGGTGCTCTGCACCAGGACGGTCGGCGGCGTCTCCGAGGCCGACTACGTCGATCTGCTGCTCCAGCAGCAGGTCAGCGGCGTGGTCTTCGCCGGGGGCCACTACGCGCAGGCCGACGCCTCGCACGCCCACTACGCGCTGCTGCACGAGCGCAAGCTGCCCACGGTCCTGGTCAACGCGGCCGTCGCCCACCTCGACTTCCCCCAGGTGTCGTGCGACGACACCGTGGCCGCCGAGATGGCCCTGGCCCACCTGCGGGCGCTCGGTCACGAGCGCGTCGGCATGGTGCTCGGGCCGAAGGACCACATGCCGTCGCGGCGCAAGCTGGAGTCGTTCCTCGCGGGCGGGGGCGATCCCGAG
Source organism: Nonomuraea sp. CA-143628 (assembly GCF_050942315.1). Classification (NCBI taxonomy): domain Bacteria; kingdom Bacillati; phylum Actinomycetota; class Actinomycetes; order Streptosporangiales; family Streptosporangiaceae; genus Nonomuraea; species Nonomuraea sp. CA-143628. The sequence goes on along the minus strand of NZ_CP192072.1, from coordinate 10,917,085 downwards.
CTGGTCGAGCACACGATGTTCTCGCTGGAGGGCGGGCACGCGGCGGCCGCGCGGCTGGTCAAGCGGGGGGTGAGCGGCGTCATCTGCGCCAGCGACCCGCTCGCGCTCGGCACGGTCCGGGCCGCCCGGCGCGCGGGGCTGGCCGTGCCGGCCGACGTGTCGGTCATCGGCTTCGACGACTCGGCGCTGATGAACTGCACCGACCCGCCCCTGACCACGGTCCGCCAGCCGATCGACGCGATGGGCCGGGCCGCCGTGGACCTGCTGGTCGCCCAGATCGACAAGGCCGTGGTCCCGGCCGACGAGCTGCTGTTCGAGCCGGAGCTGGTCGTACGGGCATCCACCGCTCGCAAGGCTTAATCCAGTCGTTATCTTGCAATCGGCAGTCGGAATATTGCGGAGATCGGTCGGCGAACCTATGGTGTGGGCACCTCGCATTAGAAGGGTCAGCCCATGCAGAAATCCACAGGACTGTTAGTCGTCACCGTTCTCGGCCTGTCCGCCACGGCCTGTGGTTCGGGCGAGCCCGCCAAGTCGACGGCGGGCGGAGCCGCCCCGATGTCGATCACGGTGGCCTGCCAGCCGGCGAAGTCCGCGCCCAAGGAGCGGCAGGCCTGGGACGACGACGTGGCCACGTTCATGAAGGCGCACCCCGGCGTGACGGTGAAGAGCACGGACCAGCAGCCGTGTTACGACCCCAAGACGTTCGGGCCCAAGCTGGCGGGTGGCCAGATGGAGACCGTCTTCGTGGTGCCCGTGACGAACTACAACGACGTGATCGGCCAGGGCCAGGCGCTGGACATCACCCCGTACACCAGCGAGATCAAGAACTGGAACGACCTGCGCCCCGACGTCAGGCAGCTGGTCACCAAGGACGCCAAGGTGTACGGCGTACCGAATGTGCACTACGGCGTGGGCCTGGTCTACAACCGCGCGCTGTTCACCAAGGCCGGGCTCGACCCGAACACCCCGCCCAAGACGTGGGCCGAGGTCCGCGAGGCGGCCAAGAAGATCGCCGGACTCGGCGCCGGATATGTCGGCTACGGCGAATACTCCGGCGGCAACACCGGCGGCTGGCACTTCACCCAGGCCATCTACGGCCGCGGCGGCAGCATGGTGACCGACGACGGCAAGAAGGCCGCGTTCAACTCGCCCGAGGGCAAGGCCGTCCTGCAGAACCTGCACGACATGCGCTGGGTCGACAACAGCATGGGCAACAAGCTCCTGGTCGGCTGGGAGTCGCTGATGATGGCGATGGGCAGCGGCAAGGTCGGCATGATGCTCGGCGCGCCCGACGTGGTCACCGACGTCGTCAACAAGTTCAAGGGCAGCGTCGCCGACTACGGCATCACCGGCTTCCCTGAGGCCAAGGCGTCGCTGAGCGGCGGCGAGGCGTACATGATCAACCCGAAGGCCACCCCCGCCGAGGCCAAGGCCGGACTGGAGTGGGTCGACTTCCGCTTCAACACCGCGGGCAAGGGCCGGTTCGACTTCGCCCGCGGCAAGACGCTCGGCAACCCGGTCGGCGTGCCCGACAACGACGTCTACGGCGACTCGGCCACCGGCAAGGCGATCAAGCAGGACCGCACGGCGAACGCCACGCTGCCGGTCGCGAACTACCAGCCGTACGTGGACGCCGCCGCCACCATCCCGCCGAAGGCCGAGCCGGTGCACGCCCAGGAGCTGTACGCCATCCTCGACGTGGCCATGTCGGGTGTGCTGAGCCGCCAGGACGCCAACATCGACAGCCTGCTCTCCGACGCCGAGACCAAGGCCAACTCGATGCTGGCGACCAAGGGCTGACCTGAATGCGTGTCCTCAGGCGCAATCTGACGGCCTACGGGTTCCTGTGCGCGGCGCTGGCGTGCTTCGCGGTGTTCGCCTGGTATCCGATGATCAGGGAGTTCGTCCTCAGCTTCCAGAAGACCACCCTGGTCAACCCGCCCACCTGGGTGGGGCTGGACAACTTCCTGACCGTCGTCCAGAACCCGGCGTTCGGCAAGGCGTGGCTGAACACCGTGGAGTTCACGGCACTCGCCCTGCTCTGCGGCTACGCCGTGCCGTTCGTCATGGCGCTGGTGCTCAACGAGTTGCGCCACGCCCGGGCCTACCTGCGGTTCGTGGTCTACCTGCCGGTCATGCTGCCGCCGATCGTCGCGGTGCTGCTGTTCAGGTGGTTCTTCGATCCCGGACCCGGGCTGTTCAACCAGCTGCTCGACTTCTTCCACCTGCCGGCGCTGGCCTGGCTCGACTCCTCATCGACCGCGCTGATCTCCCTGGTCATCGTCGCGACCTGGATGAACATGGGCAGCGCGACCCTGATCTATCTGGCCGCGCTGCAGAACATCCCGCCCGAGCTGTACGAGGCGGCCGAGCTCGACGGGGCCGGCATCTTCAAGCGGATCAGGCACGTCACCATCCCGCAGACCCGGCTGATCCTGCTGCTCATGCTGATGCTGCAGGTCGTGGCCACCATGCAGGTGTTCATCGAGCCGTACATGCTCACCGGCGGCGGCCCGGAGGACGCCACGATGACCGTCGCCTTCCAGATGTACCAGTTCGCGTTCACGCTCCAGGACTACGGCGCCGGTGGCGCGCTCGGCATGATGCTGATGATCGTGCTGCTCGCCTTCGCGGCCTTCCAGCTCCGGCTGACCAGGGAGGACAAAGCATGATCTCCGTCGGTGCCCGGGCTGCCACCGGGCGAAGGCGGGAGAAGAGAGCACCCAAACGGATCGAGGTGCAGTTTCGTACGATCGTCTCTCCGCACCAGCTCAACAGCAGGTGGGGCAGGCGTATCTACTGGACCGTCCTGATCGCGGTCGTCACCGGCTCCACCCTGGTCTTCGTCTTCCCGCTCTACTGGATGATCACCGGCGCCATGAAGACGGGCGAGGAGATCGCCCAGATGCCGCCGACCCTGTTCCCCGCCCATCCCACGTTCGACGCCTTCATCGAGGCGTGGGACCTGTTCGACATCGGCGTACTCCTGAAGAACACCGCGTTCTACGCGCTGGGCGCCTGGCTGTTCTCCATGGCCGTGGACGTCGCGGCGGCGTACGCGCTGTCGAAGCTGCGGCCGATGTTCGGGAACGTGGTGCTGGGCGCGATGCTGGCCACGCTGATGATCCCGCCGATGGTGGTGATCATCCCGCTGTACGTCACGATCGTCGACCTGCACCTGCTGAACAACGCCTGGGGCCTGTGGTTCCCCGCGGCGGCCAACGGCTTCAACATCTTCCTGCTCAAGCGCTTCTTCGACTCCATACCACGGGAGCTGGTCGAGGCGGCCCAGATCGACGGCGCCGGACCGCTGCGGGTCCTGTGGTCGGTGATCCTGCCGATCTCCAGGCCGATCCTCGGCGTGGTCTCCATCTTCACGATCGTCACCGCCTTCAAGGACTTCCTGCTCCCGCTGCTGGTCATGACCGACAGCGAGAACATGACGGTCAGCGTCGGCCTGTCGCAGACCGCCGGCGCGGTGAGCCAGAACCAGATCATGGGCGGCCTGGTCATTTCCAGCATCCCGATGATCATCGTTTTCTTCATCTTCCAACGGCACATCATGGCGGGCCTCACCGCCGGGAGCATTAAGGGATAGCGCATGTCGCAAACGTGGTGGCGGGGGGCCGCGATCTACCAGGTCTACCTGCGCAGCTTCGCCGACGGCAACGGTGACGGCATCGGCGACCTCGCCGGGCTGCGCTCGCGCCTGCCGTACCTGAAGGATCTCGGCATCGACGCCATCTGGCTGAACCCGTGGTACCCGTCGCCGATGGCCGACGGCGGCTACGACGTGGCCGACTACCGGGGCATCGAGCCGGTGTTCGGCACGCTGGCCGAGGCGGAGGCGTTCATCGAGGAGGCGCACGAGCTCGACATCAAGGTCATCATCGACGTGGTGCCGAACCACAGCTCCACGGCGAGCGCCTGGTTCCAGGAGGCGCTGACCGACCGTGGGGCCAGGGACCGGTTCTGGTTCCGCGACGAGCCGAACGACTGGCAGTCGATCTTCGGCGGACCCGCCTGGACGCAGGTCGCCGACGGGCAGTGGTACCTGCACCTCTTCGCCCCCGAGCAGCCGGACTTCAACTGGGACAATCCGGCGGTCCACCGCGAGTTCGAGGACGTGCTGCGCTTCTGGTTCGAGCGCGGCGTCGACGGATTCCGGGTCGACTCGGCGGCTCTGTTGTTCAAGTCGGACACCTCGTACGAGGATCTCGACGAGGTGCACGAGGTCTACCGGCGCTGGCGCGAGGTCGCCGACGAGTACGGCGACCGCGTGCTGATCGGCGAGGTGTGGCTGCCCGACCAGGAACGCTTCACCCGCTACCTGCGCCCCGACGAGCTGCACACCGCCTTCAACTTCGACTTCCTGTCCTGCCCGTGGGAGCCCGCCGAGCTGCGCCGGGTCATCGACCTCACACTGACCACGCACGCGCCGGTCGGCGCCCCGCCGACCTGGGTCCTGTCCAACCACGACGTCACCCGCCCGGTGACCAGGTACGGCCGGGCGGACACGACGTTCGCGCACGGCGGGCGCCTGCACGGCGTGCCCTCCGACCCGGAGCTCGGCCACCGCCGGGCCAGGGCGGCGGCCCTGCTGGCCATGGCGCTGCCCGGCAGCGTGTACGTCTACCAGGGCGAGGAGCTCGGCCTGCCGGAGGTCGAGGATCTGCCCGACGACCAGCGCCAGGACCCCATGTACCACCGCTCGGGCGGCACCAACCGGGGCAGGGACGGCTGCCGGGTGCCGCTCCCGTGGGCGGGTGACGAGCCGCCGTTCGGCTTCGGTGGTCTTGATACCTGGCTGCCGCAGCCCGAGAGCTGGCGCAAGGTCACGGCCGAGGCCCAGTCGGCCGACCTCGGCTCGATGCTCAACCTCTACCGCACCGCGCTCGCCCACCGCCGCGACCTCCTCGGCGACGGCACGCTCAAGTGGCTCACGATGGGGCCGGACGTGCTGGCCTTCACCCGGGAGTCCGGCCTGACCTGCGTGTCCAACCTCGGCACGGCTCCCGTACCGCTGCCACCGGGCCGGGTGCTGCTGACCAGCGGACCCCTGGAGGATGGCGCCCTGCCGTCCGACACGACCGTCTGGCTGACCTCGCTGGCGTGAAGCCGTCTGGCTACCATCGCTGGCGTGAAGCGCCTGCCGTCCAAACCACCGGCCCACCTCGACACCGACGCCCTGGCCCTCTACGAGAAGATCATCGAGGGCCCACGCGGCACCTCGATGCTCGACGACGCGGGCGGACTGATCGGCCCGTTCAACGCGATGCTGCTCAGCCCGCCGGTGGGCGACGCGCTTCAGGAGCTCGGCGCGGCGATCCGCTACCGATCCGTGCTGAGCGCCCGCGCCAGGGAGATCGCGATCCTGGTCGTGGCCGGCCACTGTGACAGCGCCTTCGAGCAGCGCGTACACGAGGAGATCGGGCGCGGCCTCGGCCTGACCGACGACGAACTCGCGGCACTGCGCACCGGCGCGCCGCTGGACCTGCCGGATCCGGAGGAGGCCGCGGTGCTCGGCGTCACCAGGGCGCTGGTGGCACGGGCCGACCTCGACGACGCGGAGTACGCGCGGTTGGGGGAGCGCGTGGTGTTCGAGCTGACCACGCTGGTTGGCTACTACACCACGCTGGCACTCCAACTGCGTGTCTTCCGTGTCTAGGCCGTTGAGCCGTCCCCGCCGTATGTTGAGATCAACGAAAGGGACAACATGCATCGAACGGCCACAACCTGCCTGACACTCGCTTTCGCCGCCCTCACTGCCATCCCCATCGCCGCTGCTCCGGCTTCGGCCGCGACTGCGGCCGCGAAGCCGCCGAACGTACGCGCGTGCTTCGACGGAAAGTGCAAGATCACGATCACCAAGGCGGTGAGATTCCGCATCTCCAGCCGGTACGGCTTCACCCGGCTGTCCATCGCGCGAGTCGGTTCCGGCATGGTGAAGGTGCGGGGCACGGGGCCCGGCGTCTCTTCGACCGTGGTGCTCGGCTCGGGCGGCAGGGGGACGATCAACAACCTGTCCGTGAGGGTGTCGTCGGTTACCCAGAAGTCGGCGACCATCCGCCTCGCCCCACGCTGACCCGCGGTCGTCTCTCACGTCCGCGGGCTGATCACCTCTTGATCTGCTCGGCGATCTTCTCGTCGATGCAGTCGGCAAGATGTAGCTCGTAGACCTGTACAAGCTCGCCGTTTTCCTCGTACGTGCTGGGGCCGTCGCCGAAGCGGCGCCGCAGGCCAGCTCGCGGACCGCTGCCACGCTCGCCGGGCCGTCGTCCCAGTGGTGGCGGATGTCGTCGAGCAGGGTCTCCACGTCACCACCGTCCAGCACCCAGGAGGGGCGGCCGACGCGTCGCGGTACGAGCCCGGCATGGCCGGACCAGTGGAGAACGTGCACCTGGCCGCCGCGCCCGCCGATCAACCAGCACCGCCCGTCCGGCGTACCGGCCACACGGGTCAGCTCCCGGGGGCCGGAGGGTGTGGGGGGCGTGAAGCGGCCGACGGGCCCACGGCCGTGCAGCCGCCAGAGCCCGGCGGTCCCATCCTGGGAAACCGACATCACCAGGTCCGTGCCGGTGGCGAGCGCCAACGCCCGGACGCGGCCGCCATGCGCTTGAACGCGCCCAAGGCAGTGCCCCGAGCGGGCATCCCACCACGACAGCGAACCGTCCCGCCCGCCGAGCACCACCAGCGGCCGGTCCGGATGCGCCGAGATCGCCGTCGGCCGGGCGGGCGGGGCGAACGAGGTCACGGCCGCCCCGGTCTCCGCGTCGAGAACGACCACCCGGCCGCGCCGTGGGGACACCACGAGCCGCCACCGGTCGCAACAGCGCGTCAGCCGCTGATCCGCCGCATCGCCTCCGCCGAAGGCCCAGACGAGCCCGGCGTCGCCATGAGTCTCCCCGGAAGGCCGTCGCCAGGCCTCGATCCGGCCCTCGTCACCGCTCACGACGATCAGACCGGAGCCGCTGCGCCCCAATGCCAGCGGGGAGTCCGACTGGATGCGGCCGTTGAGGGGGCCGAAGAAGCCCAGCCAGCGAAGGTCTCCGCACTGCCTGAGCACCGCCTCCCGGTCCGAGGATGTGAGGCGCCGCCCGCCGTCCCAAGGGAGTTGCCGCCATTCCAGGACCTCGGCCGTCACCGTCCACAGCGAGGCCGATCCGCCCGTGGTCAGTAACTGGGGCCGCTTGGCGTCGCCGATGAACGCGGCGCTCTCCACAGGTCCGTCGTGCAGCCCTCCCACATACGCGGTCAGCAGGCCATGGCGCAGATCCCACAGCCGGATCTCGCCGGAGCGCGCGCCGGTCGCCCCGACCTGGCCATCCGGGGAGACCGCGACCGCGGTGACGGCGTCGCCGTGCTCCTCCGACACTCCGATATAAAGATCATCTTCGTTGGGCATCCCCAACGGATAGCACGTTTCCGGTGTTCGAGCCGACCACGCTGGTCGGCTGCGACACCACGCTGGCACTCCAGCTGCGTGTCTTCCGCGTCCAGGCGTTCTTCGCGTCACTACCCTTGGTAGCTGATCAGTCACATCAGGTCACTTGATCTCACGGAGACCACCGAAAGGGACACCATGCATCGGATGGCCACAACCTGCCTGGCGCTCGCCGCCGCCGTCATCGTCTCCGGCGCGCCCGTCGCCGCGGCTTCGGCCGCGACCGCGGCTTCGGCGGGGAAGACGCGCGACGTCAGCGAGTGCTTCGACGGGAAGTGCAAGATCACCATCACCAAGCCGGTGAGCTTCCCCGTCTCCAGCACCCTTGGCTTCACCACGCTGTCGATCACGCGCATCGGCTACACCGTAGAGGTCAAGGGCACGGGGCCCGGCGTCAATTCGTCCACGCAGCTGAGCGTGGGTGGCAACGGCTCGGTCGGCGCGCTGACCGTACGAGTGCTGTCGATCACCCACAACTCGGCGACCGTCCGCCTCGCACCCGCACCCCACTGACCGTCCGCGCCCGGCCATCGTCCGGGCGCGGCCTGGCCGCGACTGGAATTACTGGAACCCTTCGGCCGGACGGCGTCGGGCATCCCACGTACGACCGGCCCCGGCGCATGCTCGCCGCCCTAGGCGCCCAGCGCGGCCAAGGTTTCCCGCAGCCAGCCGATCTCGGTCCTGCTGGTCGCGGTAGCGATCGTGAACAGCCCCTTGCGGAACGGGTCGTCGAAGTCGGCGGCCCGCAGGGGCCGGTCGCCGTCCCAGAAGAAGCTGGCCGGTTCGGTGAGGAAGGCCAGTCTGCGTCGCAGCACACCCGCCTGGAGCGCGGGCTCGTCGAGGTGGCGCAGGAACGCCAGCATCGTGAACCAGCGGTTCTCGTCGGTGATGAACGGCTCAGCCGGTTCGGCGAGCCGCCGCCGCAACTCGGCGCGCCCGGCGTCGGTGAGGGTGAGCACGTGCCTGGGCGCGGCCTGGGCGCCGGGCCGCAGGTCGCGTTCGAGCAGGCCGTCGTGCTCCAGGCGTTTGATCGCTGGGTAGAGGGTGCCGTCGGCGATGGGCCGGACATGGCCGGTCAGGGCGGCGACGCGTTTGCGCAGCTCGTACCCATGGAGCGGCTCGTCGTAGAGGAACCCCAGGATCGACAGCTCAATCATCCCGCTATGCTACATCGACGTCTTAGTATATCGATGACTAGGTATATCGAAAGAGAGAGTCATGAGAGAGGCGCAGGTGCTGCCGGACGGGAGCCGCATCCGCTGGGCCGAGGTGGCCGGGCGGGAGCCGGTCCGGGTTTACGTGCACGGGCTGGGCGCGGCAGCGGCGCCGTACTTCCTGGAAGTCGCCAGCCGGCCGGAGCTGGCCGGGCACCGGAGCCTGTTCGTGGACCTGCTGGGGTTCGGGACCAGCGATCGACCCGCCACGTTCGGCTACACCATGGAGGAGCACGCGGACGCGCTCGCGACCGCGTTGCGGACGGCGGACGTGCGCGCGGCGCAGGTGGTCGCGCACAGCATGGGCGGGACGATCGCGGTGCGCCTGGCCGAGCGTCATCCGAAACTGGTGGCCGAGCTGGTGCTGGTGGACTCCAATCTGGACCCGATCGAACCCGCGCTACGGCCGGGCAGCTCGGGCATCGCCACCTACACCGAGGAAGACTTCGTACGGCACGGCTGGGACGAGACGCTGGCGCGGGTCGGGCCAGGGTGGGCGGCCACAATGAGGCTTGCCGGACGGGAGGCGCTGCACCGGAGCGCGGTCCACCTCACGCGTGCGAACGCGCGGGAACGGCTGCGGAGTCTGCCGATCCCACGCGCCTACCTCTACCCGGAGGCCGACGGTGAGCCCATCCGGGCGGCCGAGCTGGTGGCTTCCGGGGTACGGCTGATCGCCGTCCCAGACGCCGGCCACAACATCATGATCGACAACGTGGAGGGGTTCGCCAGGGAGGTGGGCGGCTTTCTCGCGAGATCGTGAGCAGGTCGACCGGCCCGCTCGCACAGGGCGAGTGCGGCAGGCACGGTCGCCAGCGCCTGGAACGATCCCGGTAGGCACCAAATTTCGGGCAGGTCTGGGGAGTTCTCCCGAGCGGATCGGGGTCCTTCCATGAGGCTCGGCACCGGAGACCGCAGGGGCGTCGGGGGACGTTCACACGCCGCGGTCCTCAGGTCATTTCCGGAATGCCCGGAAGGGGATTGCACGTGCCTAAACCTCGCCCACGCCAGACCGCGGGGGCCATCGCCCTGACGCTGGCCGCCTCCGGCAGCGCGGTGGTGATCCAGCCACTGGCCCCGGCCGTAGCCGCAAGGGTGAACGCCACCTGTGTCAACACGGCCGCGGACGCCAGGACCATCCAGGCCGCCATCGACGCCTCCAAGGAGGGCGACGAGGTCGTGCTCAAGGGCCCGTGCCTGATCAACCGGACCATCACCCTGCGCGGCCGCCGGACGTACCGGGGCGACGCCAAGGCCGGAACGGTGATCAAGCAGGCAGATGGCGCGAACCTGCCCGCCATGCTGGCCTCGGAGTCCTGGGTCACCGATCAGGCGTACAGCTCCGACCCCGTACGCATCGAGCGCCTGACACTGGACGGCAACCGCGACCACAACACCGGCACGGTGGGCCTGATGCTGCGCTCGTGGGACAGCCGGATCTATGACGTGGACATCCTCGGCACACCCAGCGACGGCATCCGCGTCAGCAACCCCTCCAAGAACGGCACCAAACTCCGCAACACCATGGTCAACAGTGTGATCAGCGACGTCTACATCGAGCGGGCGGGCGGCTCCGGCCTCAAGGTGGTCGACCCCGGCAACGCGGTGACCGACTGGACGTTCCAGCGCTCGTGGATCGGCTTCAGCGGCGAGAGCGGCGTCGAGGCGGAGAACTCGGCCGGGTGGACGTTCAGCGACCTGCACTTGTACGCGACACCGAAGAACGCCATCGACGCCCACCGCTGCTTCGGCACCTCCATCCGCGACAACTACATCGAGGACTTCGGCACGAAGGCCGCTGCCAGGCAGACCTACTACGGCGTCCGCTGCGACCTCCAGGGCGAAGCCGCCACCACGATCTCCAACAATCGGATCCACAAGTTCGGCAACATGGCCCAGTCGAGGACGGCACAGCAGGACGCCCGCTTCGTCTTCCTCGCCCTCGACGATGTGAACTACGGCAGAGGACACGCCGCCGTGACGGGCAACACCATCCTCGGCCACGGCACCAGACAGGAGACCGGCCTGCTGTTCAGGAGGGGCAGGGGCGCGCTGTCCGTCGCGTCGACCGGCAACCTGGTGGACAACGTCGGCGTCCCGCGCTCGATCGGCCCCGGCGTACGACTCACCAGCGGATACTGACGCCGGAGCGGCCGCATGGCGTCAACGTGAGGTTGACGCCATCTCAACGTCAACCTATGGTTGACGCATGACGTGTGCCAGTCGTTTACATTTCGGAAGAACGCCCTGGCCGGGCCCCGCATGAGAAACACGCGCCCGGCCCTCGCCGCAGCCCTCCACCTCACCCTCGTCACCCTGATCCTGATCACCATGGTGATCGGAGCGCTGTGACGAAGCGAACGCGGCCGTCCTCGCCTGGGGGAGGTCAGGCGGCCGGCGCGCGTACGGTCGCGAGGGCGACCACCAGCGCCAGGACCAGGACGTCGACGGAGATCATCGTGACCGGGTCGGAGACCCGCACTCTGCTGACGATCGCGCCGACCATGAGCACGATCAGGCCGATGGACGCCGCCAGGCCGAGGGCCGGCAGCGAGAGCCCGACGAGGAGGCCGACGCCGCCCGCCGCTTCACAGACGCCGACTACGCGCCACAGCTCCGGCTTGACGCCCAGATGGTCGCGGATGGCCAGCGACTGCGGAACGCTCAACATCTTCATCCCGCCCGTCACGATGAACAGCAAGCCGAGCAGTAGCGACAGGACGATGGTCGCGGTGAGCATCGGAGTTCTCCAGGAATCAGCAGGTCTGTCCTGACCACTGTCGATCATCGACCCCGACGCGGACAACCTCGGCGAAGGTTCCAGGCATTTCGAAATGGACCGATCGTCGACCATGTCTGGATAGCGTCCTTCTCGCTTGATCATCCATCAGGGGGAACACATGAGAAGAACGTCTATGTACATCGGTGCGCTGGCGCTGGCGAGCACGATGGCCGTGGCCTCGATCTCGCCGGCGGCCTGGGCTGAGACGGAGCGCGCGACGGCGGCGGTGAGCGTCGGTCGTACCACGTGGCTGAACCCCGGTCAGACGTTGAAGGCCGGCGACTCCGTACGCTCGTCCGATGGCACCTACGTCCTGCACCAGCAGCAGGACGGCAACCTGGTGCTGTACCGGGGGAGCTCGCCGCTGTGGAGCAGCCAGACCGGCGACAGCCCCGGCGCGTTCGCCGCCATGCAGAGCGACGGCAACCTGGTCGTCTACCGGGGGAGGACGCCCCTGTGGGCGTCCAACACCGGAGACAGCCCAGGTGCCCGCCTCGCGGTGCAGGACGACGGCAACCTGGTGATCTACGACGGCAAGACGCCGGTGTGGAACCGCCATGCCACGATCAGCGTGCTCGCCCCGGGCTACGCGCTCAAGCCGAATCAGTACGTCCGCTCCCGCAACGGCGACTACCAGCTGGTCCAGCAGGAGGACGGCAATCTGGTGCTCTACCGCGCCCGCCGAGCCCTCTGGAGCTCCGAGACCGGAGGCAACCCCGGGGCCGTCACCCAGATGCAGAAGGACGGCAATCTGGTCGTCTACCTGGGCAAGACGCCACTGTGGGACTCCAAGACCGGCAAGAACCCCGGGGCACGACTCGAAATGCAGGACGACGGCAATGTCGTCATTTACGACGGCAGGACGCCGCTCTGGTCCACGAAGACGGGCAGGTAACCAGCCTGGGTCACTGCCGGAAGGCGTCGGCGTTGTCAGCGACCCACTCGGCGAAGGTGCGAGGGGGGCGGCCGAGGATCCGCTCCACCTCGCCCGTGATCGGCACGGGCTTCCCGATGCTGTCCGCGAAATAGCCCAGCAAGGAGTCGGCCTGCTCCCTGCGCACCCCGTGCGCCATCATCGCCTGCGCGGCCATTTCCGGGGTGATCTCTTCGTACCGCAGCGGCCGGCCCACCACCGAGCCGATGATCTCCACCTGCTCGGCGAAGGACAGCCCCTGCGGCCCGGTCAGCGTGGGCGCCTGGCCCAGCAGTTCGTCGCCGAGCAGGGCCCGCACGGCGACGGCGGCGATGTCCGCCTCGTGGATCGGCGAGGTACGAGCCTGGGCGTACGGTCCGCGGACCACGTCTCCGGCCTGGAGCTGGGGCGTCCAGCGCAAGGAGTTCGCGGCGAAGGCGCCGGGGCGCAGATGCGTCCATTCCGGGACGGCGGCCTCCACCGCCACCTCCAGTTCGCGGTGGATCGCCGCGTTACTGCCCTGCTCCGGATCCTCCTCCTCGGCGACGACCAGGGCCGAGACGGTGACGACCCGCCGTACTCCGGCCGTCCTGGCCGCCTCCAGCAGGGCGAGGGAGCCGCCCGAGATGTTCAGTACGAGGGCGGTAACGCCGTCGAAGTCGGGCTTGGCGCTGTCGCAGGCCTCGACTCCCTCGGGGAAGCGAGCCGTCTCGGGGGTACGGGTCAGGGCGCGTACCTTCACACCCTTGGCGGCCAGCTCGGCGACGAGCGGACGGCCGATGTTGCCGGTGGCTCCTGATACCAGAATCATGCGGTGCCTCTTTCCAAGTGGGAGAGTTTGTCGGGGTTGGTGACGGCGTAGATGCCGCATACCTGCGTCCCGTCGGGGACGAGGTCGAGGACGATGACCGCGAACGTGGTGTCACCGGACAGCAGCAGCGCCGACGGATCGCCGTTGACGGTCCGGAAGCGGATGTTGAGATCATCGACAGGATGCCGGGTCGCGTTGCCGACGATCAGGCGGGCGATCTTGTCCCGCCCGTGGAGCGGCCGCAGCCCGGCGGCCCGTGCCTTGCCCCCGCCGTCGGCCCACATGACCACGTCCGGCGCCAGGACCCGCATGAGCGCGTCGAGGTCACCGCCGGCCACGGCCGCGATGAACCGCTCCGTCACCTCCTGCCGGACCCGCGGGTCGGCCTGGTAGCGCGGGCGGCGGGCGTGCACGTGCCCGCGGGCGCGGTGAGCGAGCTGGCGGATCGCCGTCGGGCTGCGGTTCAGGATGCCGGCGATCTCGGTGTGGGCGTACCCGAAGACCTCGTTCAGGACGAACACCGCCCGTTCCAGCGGGGTGAGCGTCTCCAGCACCACGAGCAGCGCCATCGACACCGACTCGGCCCGCACCGCCGGATCCACGACATCGGGCTCCTGGGTGATGAGCGGCTCAGGCAACCAAGGACCGACGTAGTCCTCCCGGCGCCGGCTGATGCTCTCCTGCCGGGCCAGCGCCCGGTTGACGGCGATGCGCACCAGGTACGCGCGCGGATTGACGATCTCCTCGCCCGTCTCGCTCCTGGGCGCCCAGGCCAGCCAGGTCTCCTGCAGCACGTCCTCGGTGTCGGCGACGCTGCCCAGCATGTTGTAGACGATCGAGAACAGCAGCTCGCGATAACCTGTGAAGACGCTCGTCGCCTGCTCGCTCATTGTGCGCTCCTCCCTTCCTGGCCACGGGGTCATCAATGGAGAGCGGCGCCGCACCCTGGAGTGTGACCTGTTCCCCGCGAATGTGACCGGCATCTCACTGGAAGAATTTCGCCCGGCATGTACATAACACGCCGAGGGCTCCGACTACCTCATGAGCGGCGCGAGACGAGCGCCGGAATGTGGGAGGCAGTGAGATGAGCAAGGTCACCTGTGACATCGCGATGTCCGTCGACGGCTTCGTAGCGGGACCGAACCAGAGCCTGGAGAAGCCGCTCGGCGAGGGCGCGGAGGAGCGCCTGCACAGCTGGATGTTCGACGAGCCCGAGGCACACGCGGCCGTGATCGAGGGCATCACCGCGGCGGGGGCCTTCATCATGGGCCGCAACATGTTCGGCCCCGGCCGGGACGCCTGGGACCTGGACTGGAAGGGCTGGTGGGGCGACGAGCCGCCGTACCACGCGCCGGTCTTCGTCCTCACCCACCACCCGCGCGAGCCGTTGCCGATGCAGGGCGGCACGGTGTTCAACTTCGTCACTGAGGGGATCGAGGCGGCCCTGGCTCAGGCCCGCGAGGCCGCCGGAGACCGCGACGTCGCCATCGCGGGCGGCGCGCAGACGGTGAACCAGTACCTGGCGGCGGGTCTCATCGACGAGTTGCGCCTGCATGTCGCGCCGGTGATCCTCGGCAGGGGCGAGCGGCTGTTCGACGGCGTCGGGGACACCAACCTTGAACCGGTCGGCGAGGTGTCGGGCACCGGTCTGGTCACGCACCTGATGTACCGCGTGGTCCGGTAGAGGTTCAGGTTTACCGTCGAGGTATGACACACCAGGACATAGTCCTTGGCCAGCAGTGGGTCCCCTCGGCATGCACACTGCCCACCGCCGAGCAGCCGCTGCGGGTGGCCGAGTTCGACGCGCTGTTCGCCGAGGTCGTGCGGGCGGTCCACCGGCCAGACCTTACCCGGCTGCGGCTGGATCTGATCTTCACCCCGGAGAACGCGGCCCGGGCCGCTGAGCTGGCGGCCCGGGAGAACGGTTGCTGCTCCTTCTTCACCTTCACGCTCAGCATCGCCGACGGCGCCATGGGCCTGGAGGTTCGGGTGCCCGAGCAGCGGGTCGACGTGCTGGACGCACTCCAGCGGCAGGCCGACGCGGCTGTCTCGTCGGCGTGAACCCCCTGAGAGGCCCTTTGGGACGGCAGCGACGCCGGCCGATCCGGGAGGTCCGGCGTCGCGGGGGCCTAATAAACGGGCTATTGATCCAGGACGCCTGATCCTCAGCCGGGTCGCTTGGCCATGACGACCACACCCGGCCCGGTCTGCTCATCCGCGGGGAGCCGAAGTTCGGCGACCGGGTGCAGTCCAGCCTGCTCGATCAGGTCCACAAGCTGTTCCGGACGCCATTTACGTGTCGTCCAACGAACGGGCACACCTCCGTAGGCCTCGGTGCGCACCACGTCTTCGTCGCCGACGTGTGTCGCGGTGATGAAGTGTCCGCCTGGCTTCAACGCACGCGCGAACAGGGCGAGAACCTGAGGAAGGACGTCCCGGGGCAGATTGAACAGTGACCACCACCCCAGCACGCCGCCAAGGGATGCTTCATCAAGGTCGAGATCGGTGGCAGAGGCGACGCTGAAGCGGCATTCCGGATGAAGTCGGCGCGCGTTCTCGATCATGCGGGGAGAGAGATCCACCCCGGACACGTCGAGTCCGCGTTCGGTGAGGTAGGCGGTCACCGTTCCGGGTCCGCAGCCGACGTCGAGGACAGGCCCGAGCTCGCGCACGGTGTCGGCGAAGGCGTCGATTGACGCCTTGAGCCATGGGTGGGTACGGATGTCGCCGAATCCCGTCGTCAGCACCATGTGGGCGTAGTTGTCGGCTACCCGGTCATAGGACTCACGTACCACGTCGAGATCGGCTGGGCGGTCAATATGGTGTGTGCGCATCAGCCAACGATAGGACTGTGCGGCGGACCCCACACCGGAAAGACCAGCCACGATTAGCGGCGTTCAGCCCCGAGGGTGGAGATGGCCTGCTCGATACGCCGCCGACGTGTCTCGGGCTTCTTCGCGCTCTCGATCGCACGCACGTGCTCGCGCTTGTGGCTGTACGCGAGATTGTCGTACGCGGCGCGGGCGACGGGGTCCTCGTCCAGGGCGCGGGCGAAGTCCTCTGGCTCGACGACGACGCGCGGCTCGGTGTCGAGCTCCAGTACGACCTCGACCTCGTCGCCGATCGCAACACCCGCGGCCCGCCGGTTGGCATTGCTGAGGCCGAGCAAGTGGCGGCCGCGCAGGAGGGCGACCCGGCTCTTCCAGGAATGCCCGTTGACCGTGATCGTCACCGGCGGCCGCGTGCCGCCGAGCGCTGCCACCACCTCGGACGGGACTTCTAGACCCCGCATGGGCTCAGGTGGCTCAACGTAGGCCCGAAATTTCATGACTTTCTCCTGTTCGTCCTGCCGGTTCACCACGGATCCCGCCCGGCCGGCTCCGATCGCCGCTCCCGCTTCCCGCACCCGAGGTCACAGCCGTCCGGGAGGGCAGTGCTCCCGATGCCCGCACCCGGGCTCGCAGCTGTCCGGGACGGCAGTGGCACGCGCCCCGCCGCCCCGGACGGCTGTGAGACAAAGGTCGCGGCTACTCCGCGTAGGGCTGGTCGGTTCCTTGGGCGCTGTAGCCGAGACTCCAGATGTAGCCGTCCGGGTCGGCGAAGGTGCCGCCGTACCCGCCCCACGGCAGAGCGCCGGCGGGCTTGAGGACCGTGGCGCCGGCCTTCTCGGCCTCCGCCATGATCTCGTCGACCCGCGCCTCACTGCGGACGACATAGGTCAGAACCAACCCGCTGAAGCCGCTGCCTTCCTGGTCCGTGCCCACCTGGTCGGCCAGGCCTGCGCGGCCGTAGAAGCCGACGGGCGAGGCGCCGTCCGATTCGAAGAACACCGAGATGCCATAGTCGCTCTGGATCTTCCAGCCGAGCCCCTCGGTGTAGAACTGCTTGGCCCGGTCCATGTCCCGGACGCCAAGAAGGATCGAGCTGACGTGTGCCTTCATGTCTTACTCCTTGTTATGTGGTGCTGGGTGATATGTGCAGGCAGGGCCCGGGACGTCACCCCGGCGCGTTTGTTCGCCGGTGAGACTGGTCGCGAGCGCGATGCTCACTGGTCCTGCAGGAGGCCGAGGTCGTTGCCGTCGGCATCGGCAACGGTGGCCACCAGGCGGCCGCCGCCGACGTCGGTGACGTCCTGCCGCAGAACGGCCCCGGTGGCGAGGAGGCGCCGCAGGGTCTGCCGGATGTTCTCGACCTGCCAGTAGCAGACCGGTCCCGCCATGCCCTGCTGATGCCCCCGGGGGTTCAAGCCGATCTCCTGATCGCCGGTCCGGTAACCGACGTAGTAGACCTCGTCCACGTGGGGCTCGACCCCGATGAGCGGGGTGAACACCTCCTTGGCCGTGGTGAGGTCACTGACCGGATAGATGATCATCTTCGCGGTCGGCACGATGTCTCCGCTCTCCTTGTCGCCGTTGTGAACACTTGTCGCCGGTGTGAACAACGGTATGGATCGCGGTGCGCCAGCGATGAGACCAGAACGCGCCACGAACGGCTCCGAATCCGCCAATGCCTGCCCTAGGGTGCAATACGTGACAAAAGGGTCTATGCCCCCCCATGTGGTGCGCCTTGTCCTCGAAGCGGCGAGAGCCGCGGGTGTCTCTGAGGAGGAGCTCAAGCGTCTCCCCGGAGTAGGTGTCCTCGACCAGGAGGGCATCCGCGTGCCGACGAAGATGCTGACGCGCGTCTGGGAGATCTCCGCCGCCGCGTTCGCCGAGGCAGGGGGTGCTCCCCGGGTCGCACGGCTGTGGACTCCCGGCCGGTTCCACGTCTGGGACTACGTCATCAAGTCCTCGGCCGACCTGACCGAGGCGTTCGCACTCGCGGCACAGCACATTCCCGCCATCACCGACCCCCACAGCGCGTTCATCGTCCAGCAAGACCCGGCGGGCCGCCTTACCGTTGCCACCCGGCCGGTCTCCACCTTCGGCCGCGTCGGCGAACTGATCGGCGAGTTCGTCCTGGGCCTGCTGATCCAGCAGGCCGGCACGGCGCTGGGCCGCCCAGTCACGCCCGTCGCCATCACCGTCGCCGGTGAGCCACCCAGATCGCGCGGCGATCTCCTCGACATGTACGGCACGCCGGACGTCCAGTTCAACGCGCCGGTCTCATCGGTCACCTTCTCCGCCCCCGACGCGACCGCGCCGCTGCCCGGCGCCGACCCCGCCCTGGCGGCCATCGTGCGTGACCATGCCGTCCATGCGGTCGCCAACGCCAGGCTGATCCTGGGCTGGCTGGACAAGGTGCACGCCGAGATCGCCGCGAGCTTCGCCGACGGACCACCGGCGCTCGACAGGGTCGCCAAGCGGATGACCATGAGCTCCCGCACCTTTCAGCGCAGGCTGCACGAGGAGGGCACCAGCTGGCGCGAGGAGGTGGAGAAAGTCCGCGAGGCCGAGGCCACCCGCCTTCTCCGCGACACCGGACTCACCATCGACACAATCGCCGCCCGCGTCGGCTACATCGACGTGCGAGCGCTGCGCCGCGCCTTCCACCGCTGGTACGGCCGCACCCCCGCCGACTTCCGTCGCGAACGGAACTGATCTCCGCATCCATACCCTGCGCTATTACGAGCGGCGCGGCCTGATCGCCGCCCGCCGCGACAGTCTGACCCACTGCGCCTGCCCTGACTGTCCGCTGCCCCATGTCCAGCTCGCCGACCAGGGACATTCATGACAGTGTCCACAGCCGTCCCACCGTTGATGTGTTCACCTTCGTCACCGACGGGGCCGAGGCGGCTCCGGCCCAGGACTGCACTATTCCCGGGCTGCACCCTCTGGCCAGATCACGACCACCTTCACCCCGCGCGTCCTAGCCTCGGCGACCACCTCAGCCGTCCCGCCTGCCCCGGTCCCTGGCCGGCCATCCCAGACGGCGACTATCTCGTCCACAGACCCGAGCATGGCTTCATTGGCCGCCTCGTACGCACCCCTGTTCGCGTGATCGAAGTCCATGACGCGGACCAGCTTCGCGACGCCTATCAGCCGGTCGAACTGCGCGGCGTGGTCCGCCTTCACCTTGGCCTGCCGGTAATCGCGCGACGGGATGACCACTTCGAGTGCGCCGCCAGCCGCCAAGACGGCGTCGGCGAACAGCGAGTCGGCGCCGCGAGCGATACAGGACACGCCCGTCAGGTCGTCGCCCACCTGAGCGAGGTGTTCGCGAATCGCTGCGGACACGAGAGAACTCGTGCTTTCGGTCAGATTCATGTGGCCGGTCACGCCGATCCGCATAGCCATACCCTTCACGTCAGGTGATCCCTACCGGGCCAGCGTGTCGCGGATCTGCTGGCTCAGGCCCAGCGCCGCTGGATCATTGCGAGTTTTGACTTCAAGGTAGAACTCGCGGAGCTGCACACGCACCCGATCTGAGTGGACCTGTCCAGCTGTATCCGTCGCAGTGCTGCCTACGGAAATAGCTTCGTCGAGATCCCCGCTGATCAGGTGTGCGAAAGCCAGCCCTAGCTGATCGAGGGCGAGGCTGCGCATGCTCGACCGCTGGCGTAGTTGACACGCTCGACTGATGTAGGTGAGGGCGTCGGACGCGTATTGAGCTTTCTGCTGGGACACTTCGAGGTAGCGACCGCCGGTTACTCCGGCGAGTTCGGCAGCGTCGAAGTAGGCGATCCAGTCCGGATCTGGGTCGTCCGATCGGACCTCTGCGAATGCGACCTCGGCGGCGTCGGTCGTTCGGCGGAAAGCCTCGGGTCTGCCCATCTTCGCGTACGCCCACGCCTCTCGCGTGTGCAGCATGGCGCGCAGTCGCGGTGTCGCAGTGGTACGAACACCGTCAAGCGCGAGACGCACCAGCTCAAGCGCATCCTGCGGCCGGTCGAGGTAGAGCAGTTGGCGGGCCATGGACGCGAGGATGCTCGCACCGAACGGCCGATCCCCGGTGGGCTTGGCTGCCTGCAGGCCGAGCGTGTAGTACTTCTGGGCCGCAGTCTGCATACCGCAGTCCCAAGACATCGTCGCGGCGAGTTTCGAGAGTTGCGCCATCACGTGGAACAGCCGCAATGTGATCTCGCGCGGATGGTGGTCCTTCAGGAGGTCCGCCACCTCGTTCAGCTGGCCGACCACGGCTTTACGGGCGAGCCCGCCTCCGTGAGAGTCGTCCCAGGTGCGGAACACATTGGTGCTCTTCTCCAGCTGTTCGACCTCGTCTGTGCCGATCCGCCCGCCCTGAGACGTCGTCACGGGCTCGTTCCCGCTCTTGGAAAGCCAGCGCTGCACCGGGTCCACAAGCGGGAGACCCGCTGTTATCGCGAGGGCCTTTACGGCTTGGCGGCGGTCAAGCATGAGATCGCTTCTGGTGATGTCGTATATGGCATCCGCTGTCGGTCCTGGTTCCCAAATCCAAGGTAGGGCAGGTGAGGTGACCGTCACAGCCCCAGAGTCATGGTCGTTCTCGTCGAGAACGACCAGTGGAGATTCCGGGGCCTCGAACAGCTTAGCTTCCGATATGTCGAACGTCCGGCAGTACACCACTGGGTACGGGTCTTTCGGCCGGTTCTTGCCCGCCTCGTGATCTTTGATTCGGCGGAGAACTGAGTCGAATTCGGGCAGCACGATGTCTTTGCCGGTGACCTGGAACATATGTGTGGCCAACTGCTTCTGGGACCAGCCCCGCATACGTCGTTCGTTGCGAATGCGCGCCGCCCAAGGGGGAAGCCCGTCGTTTCCGACTTCGGTCATGCCATCGCACCTCATCGCAGCGGGTGACACGCTTGCCGCCCTCAGTGTCCCCCAATCGCACCTATCGCAAGGGCTAAAAGTAACGCTGTGATGAATACGTGCAACGGAACGCAATGGAAGACCGCAGCCTGATAGTCGATAAAGGCGGATTTGTCGGAGGAGCAATGACCGATGACGAGCTAATCGCCCTCCATCGCGACGCCAGCCAGAGCGCCCGAGACGCCATGGCGCAGGCGGCGGTCCTGCAGGACTTGAGAGGCCGCCAGCTCTCGGTGCTGCGCCACACCTATCCCGGATGGGACATCGGCTTCGAGCGCGACCCGACCGGCCGGATGTGGTGGACAGCCGAATTGCGCCAAGCCATCACCCTCGACATGGTGACGGCCGGGGTTGCGCAGTGCCTTCGGCAACCGGATGCGATTGCGCTGGCGGCCACACTGGCCTGGCAGTCGGCCCTTGTTCACAACTGCCGAGCCCACAACCTGTTTGGCACATAAGCCGCCCGGCCCGTCCGTCTCCCCTTGCCGAGGAGGGTCGGGATTGGTGGCCTCGCGACTTGTTGGCTCGCAGCCCCGATGTCTGCGGTCGGCGGGACATCGCGGGGCCGCCACCAATACGTCCGGTGGAGCGCAGTCTCCGGGCGAGTCGGGGCCGCGCTGAGCCGTCCGGCGCGGCCCCGGCCTGAACTCACCAGGTGCGAGCGCCATTCGCCTGGGAACTCGACTCGAGATTGCCTCATTCGGGACATGGGTCATCAAAGTCCCTCATGGAAGTGGTCAACCGCCGGGGGCCGCGGGGGCCGGCAGGCCCCCGCCGAATGGCGAAGCCCCCTAGGAAAACAGCCCGAGCGAAGAGCGAGGACCGCGCTTGTAAATGGGGGCGTCAGCCCCCGGCAACACAGCCCGACCCGTAGGGGAGGTCGTTGCTTTCAGGCGGATTCGCGGACGACCAGTTCGGTGGGCAGGATGATGGGCTCGGCGGAGCCGCCTGTGAACAAGCCCAGCAGCAATCGCACCATGGCCGCCGCCTGTTCGGGCACCGGGTGGCGCACCGTGGTCAGTGGGGGTTCGGTGTACTTGGCGGCCTCTATGTCGTCGAAGCCCACCACCGCCACGTCGTCCGGCACCCGTCGTCCGGCCAGCCGGAGTGACTGCAGGGCGCCCACCGCCATCAGGTCGTTCGCTACAAAGACGGCGTCCAGACTCGGGTCGTCGCCCAGCAACTGGCGCATGGCCACCGCGCCGGACTGCCGGGTGAAGTCGCCCACCGCGACGATGGAGCGGCGGTCGGAGTCGCGCAGGATGTTGCGGTAGCCCGTGAGGCGGTCCTGACCGCCGATCATGTCCTGGGGTCCGGCGATCGTGGCGATTCGGCGTCTGCCCGCCTCCACCAGGTGGCGGACCGCCGCCTCGGCGCCGCCGACGTTGTCGTTGTCGACGTACGGGATGTTGACGGGTACGGCGGGTCTGCCGTACGAGACGACCGGGACGCGCAGGCGGGACAGTGCGGTGGGGAGGGGGTCGGCGCCGTGCATGGAGATGAGCATGACGCCGTCCACGTGGCCGCCCGCGATGTAGCGCTCCACCCGCGAGTGGCTCTTGGGGGAGGAGGCGAGCATGAGGACGACCTGTTTGTCGGCCGCCTCCAGTTCGACGCTGGCCGAGCGGATGGCTGTGGCGAACAGCGGGTCCTCCGAGAACACCCTGGTCGGTGGTTCGGAGACGACCAGCGCGACGGAGTCGGTGCGCTGGGTGACCAGGCTGCGCGCCGCCGGGTTGGGCAGGTAGCCCAGTTCGTCGATGGCGCGCAGGACGGCGTCGCGGATGTCCGGCGCCACCGTCGTCTGCCCGTTGACGACCCGGGACGCGGTGGCGCGCGAGACCCCCGCGCGGGCGGCGACCGCCTCCAGCGTCGGCCGCCTCACGGCCACACCACCGTCTCGGCGCGAGAGTTCGCCATGTGGGAGAGCACGGAAGGAATCTACAGGCCGTTCCTGGCGATCACGTCCCGATACCACAGCGCACTGTCCTTGGGCACCCGAGCCAGCGTCCCGTAATCCACGTGCACGATCCCGAACCTGCGCCGATACCCCTCCGCCCACTCGAAGTTGTCCAGCAGCGACCACACCAGATAGCCCCGAAGATCGGCCCCCGCCGCGATGGCCCGGTGTACCTCGCGCAGGTGTCCGTCCAGGTAGGCGATCCGGTCGGTGTCGTGTACCCGGCCGTCCGCCAGGACGTCGTCGAAGGCCGCGCCGTTTCGGTGACCATCAGGCCGACCCCCGGGTAGTCCCGCGAGAGCCGTACCAGCAGCCTGGACAGGCCGTTCGGCACGATGGGCCAGCCCATCGCGGTGGTGGGCGCGTCGGCGGTGCTGAAGCGTACGTCCTCCGAGCCCGGCCACGCGGGGTCGGCGGGGGAGCCGGGGCCCGCTTCCACGACGCAGGGGTTGTAGTAGTTGATCCCGATCTGGTCGATCGGGGCGTTGATGATCTCCAGGTCGCCGTCGAGGATGTGGCCGGTGCCGCCGTTGCGGGCGGCCGCGTCCAGGACCTCGGCGGGATAGCCGCCGTGGACCGCCGGGTCGAGGAACTGCCTGGTCAGCAGCGTGTGGATCCGGTGTACGGCGGCGGCGTCGGCCGCGTCCGGGGTCGCCTGCGGGTCGTTGACCTGGGCGGGGGTGAGCACCGGGGCGGAGTTGACGACGAGCATGATGTTCTCGGCGCCCAGCGAGCGCAGCCGCCGGGCGGCCAGGCCGTGGCCCAGGAGCAGGTGGTGGGCCGAGCGCATGGCGTCCGCCGCCCGCCTGCGGCCGGGCGCGTGCACGCCGTTGCCGTAGCCGAGGTAGGCGGCGACCCACGGCTCGTTCAGGGTGGTCCAGTGGGCGACGCGGTCTCCCAGCTTCTCGTGTACGGCTGCGGCATATTCGGCGAAATAATATGAAATATCCCGGTTTGTCCATCCGCCTGCATCCTCAAGCGCCTGCGGCAGATCCCAGTGATAAAGCGTGACGTACGGCGAAATACCGGCGTCGAGCAGCGAATCCACCAGCCGGGAGTAGAACCCGAGCCCCTGAGGATTGGCCTTCCCCCGCCCGTCGGGCTGGATCCGCGGCCACGCGATCGAGAACCGGTAGGCCTCCAGCCCCAGCTCCCGCATCAGCGAGACGTCATCGCGATACCGATGGTAATGGTCACAGGCCACGTCCCCGGTGTCGCCGTCCGCCACGTTCCCGGGGGCGTGGGAGAAGGTGTCCCAGATCGACTGGCCGCGCCCGTCCTCCTTCACCGCCCCCTCGATCTGGTACGAGGCGGTGGCGGCACCCCAGACGAAGTTCTCCGGGAAAATCATCCCTTGACAGCTCCTTGCATGATTCCGCCGATGATCTGCTTACCGAACAGGGCGAAGACGGCCACCAGCGGCAGGGTTCCCACCGCGGTGCCGGCCAGTCCCAGGACGTAGTCGTTGACGTACCCGCTGGCCAGTGTCGACAGGGCGACCTGCACCGTCGGGTTGTCCGGGGTCAGGACGACCAGCGGCCAGAAGTAGTCGTTCCAGGCCGACATGAACGTCAGCATGCCGAGCACCGCCGCCGCGGGCCGCGCGACGGGCAGCACGACGTGCCAGAACAGGCCCCACGTCGTGCACCCGTCCACCCGGCCCGCCTCCAGCAACTCGGTCGGCAGGGCTCTGGACAGGTACTGCGTCATGAAGAACACGCCGAAGGCGTTGACCAGGGCCGGCACGATCAGTGCGTAGTTGGTCCCGGTCCAATCGAGTTTCACCATGAGCAGGTACAGCGGGATGATGCCCAGTTGCGTCGGCACCATCATGGTCGCGACCGTGACCAGCAGCATGATGTTCTTGCCCCGGAAGCGCAGCTTGGCGAAGGCGAACCCGGCCAGCGTCGAGAAGAACATCACCGCCAGCGAGATCGACCCCGCCACGATGACCGAGTTCGCCAGCGCGAGCCCGAAGGGCACGGTGTCGAAGACCCTGGCCACGTTGGCGAAGAAGTTCCCGCCGGGCAGCAGCGGCGGCGGCACCTCGGCCAGCGCCGAGTTGTGCCGGGAGGCCACGACCACGCTGTAGTAGAGCGGGAACGCCGAGAAGAAGGCCACGGCGGTCAAGGTCAGATAGCGCAACCTCATACCAGCCCGCCCTTCACCCGCCGGGTCAGCAGGTAGTTCACGCCCGCCACGACCACCACGGCCAGGAACATCAGCCAGGACGCCGCCGAGGCGTAACCGAAGTCGAACTTGGTGAACCCCTGCTCGTACACGAACAGCGCCAGCGTCTGGTACTGCCGGTCGGGCCCGCCGCTGGCGGCGCCGCCCCCGGCCCCGCTGCTCGCCCCGAACAGCAGCGGCTCGGCGATGATCTGCATCGCGCCGATCGTGGAGACGATGACGACGAAGATGATCGTGGGCCGGATCATCGGGATGGTGATCTTGCGGAGCTGGGTGAAACCGGACGCTCCGTCGAGGGTGGCGGCCTCGTACAGGTCGCGTGGTACGGCCTGCATCGCGGCGAGGAAGATCAGCGCGTTGTAGCCGGTCCAGCGCCACATGATCATCGTGGACAGCGCGATGTGCGAGGTCGCCGTGCCCGCCGCCCAGTCGACGCGGCCGGCCCCGAACCAGGACAGCACCCAGTTGATCATCCCGAAGTCCCGGCCGAACAGCTGGCTGAAGATCACCACGACGGCCACCACGCTGGTGACGTTGGGCAGCAGCAGCGAGATCCTGAACAGCGTCTGCAGCCGCAGCCGCCGGTTCAGCAGGTGCGCCAGCCAGATGGCCAGCAACAGCTGCGGCACGGTCGACAGCACCCCGATGGACAGCGTGTTGAACGTCGCGTTCCAGAAGTAGCCGTCGGCCAGCAGCGTGCCGAAGTTCTTCAGCCCGACGAACGTGTGCTCCTCGGACAGCAAGGTCCAGTCGTGCAGGCTCACCCAGGCCGTGTAGGCGAGGGGGAACAGCCCGAAGGCACAGAACAGCAGGAAGAAGGGCGCGACGTAGGCGTACGGCGACACCCTCACGTCGAGGGTGTGCCGCACGCTTCGCCCGCGCCGCCTGGCGACGGTGAGCGGAAGGGAGCTCATTTGATCTTCTTGACGTCCTCGAGCACCTGGGCCCACGCCTGGTCGGGGGTCTGCTTGCCCTGCTCCACCCGGCCGAGCCCGTCCCCGATCACCACGCGGACGTCGGCCTCCTTCGGGCCGAGGTGCTGGGGCTTGAGGGACTTGGCGGCTTCGGAGTAGATCTTGCCGATCGGCGCGTCACCGAAGAACGGCTTGGTGAAGTTCTGGATCGATGGGTCGTCATAGAGCGCCGGGATCGACGGGAACGTGCCCTCCTCCTTGAACACCTTGGCCTGGTTGTCCTTCGAGGTGAGGAAGTCGATCAGCTCGGCCGCCTCCTTGGGGTGCTTGCTCTGCTTGGGGACCATCAGGTGAGACCCGCCGCTGTTGCCCGAACCGCCGGGTACGGGAGCGATGTCCCACTTGCCGGTCGCGTCCTTGGCCTGCTCCTGGATGAACCCGGTCATCCACGCCGGGCAGATGATCGTGGCGAACGATCCCTTGGCGAAGCCGGTGTTCCACGGCGGTGAGAAGGCCGCGAGCTTGGCGGTGAGCCCGTTCTGGGTGAGCTGGTTGGACAGGTCCCACGCCTTCTTCACCTCGGCGTTCGTGCCGACGATGAGCTGGTCCTGGGCGTCGTAGAGGCCGACCGGCGCCTGGTTGACCATGGCGCGGAAGATCTCACCGGGGCTGTCCACGAACTTGGTGCCCGCCACGTTCGCCGCCGCGAACTTCTTGCCGGTCTCGATGTACTGCTCCCAGGTCGGCCAGAGCCCGCCCACCTCGGTACGGTCGGTCGGCAGCCCGGCCTTCTTGAACAGGTCCTTGCGGTAGCACATGGCCAGGCCGCCCACGTCGGTGCCGAGCCCCAGCACCTGCTGCCCGTCCTTGCTCAAGCCCTGCTGCCATTTCCAGTCGAGGTAGTCGCTCTGCCGCTTGTCCAGCCCGTACTGCTTGAGGTCGACGAACTTGCCGGGCAGAGCGGTGAACGTGCTGATGTAGCCCACCTCGACGGCCTCGACGTCACCCGCGCCCGCGTTCGTGGCCAGCCGCTTGACCAGGTTGTTGTGGTGGTCGTTGAACTGGGTGACGTTCTCGGCGATCTCGATGTTCGGGTGGGTCTTCTTGTACTCCTCGTAGAGCGGCTTGAAGCCGAAGTCGCCGAAGAGGGAGACGGTCAGCTTGACCTTTTCCGTGGGTGGGGCCGCCGCGTTGGTGGTATCGCTCGCGCCGCCTCCGCACGCCGATGCCAGGGCGAGCAGGGACGCGGTGAGCAAGGGTACGGCGAGCTGCCGGAAGCGGGGGGTCATGGAGCCCTCCAGAATTCGGGGGTGACTTTGCATGAGAGAGCGCTCTCTCGCCAGATTCGTGGCCATAGCGCGGGACTGTCAACGGTAGTTAGGTAACGATCCGTGTTGTCGAGAGAGCGCGTTCAGGCCGGGTCGCGGCGCAGTCGCTCGACCATCTCGGCCGCCCTCGTCCGCCAGATCGGCTCCTCGACCAGGTCGAGACAGAGCCGGAAGTAGTGCAGCGCTTCGTCGGGCCGGCCCTGCTTCAGACTGACCTCGCCCCGCGCGTAGAACGTCATCCCCTGGCCATGGCCGTCGCCCGCCTGAGCGAACATGGCGGCGCACCGGTCGAGCGTGGTGGCGGCGAGCTCGTACCGGCCCAGCTCGGAGTACGCCTGGCCGAGCCTGCGCAGCGCCATCCGCTCGCCGGTGCCCCAGCCCAGCTCACGGCTGGCCTCGATGCTCGCCTCGTAGTGCCCGATCGCGGTCTCGACCTCGCCCAGCTCGAAGTGCGCGATGCCGAGCACGCGGCGGAATCTGATCGCGAAGTCGGCGAAGCGCGGGTCGGCCGCCAGCTCCAGGCCGCGCCGGCAGGTCGCTATCGCCAGGTCGTACTCGGCCCGGTCGAGGTGGATCCCGGAGGTCGTGACCAGCGCGCTGATCAGCCCGTTGGTGTCCCCGTACGCCTCGAACAGCGGCAAGGAGCGGGTGACCAGCGTGAGAGCGCTTTCGTGCCGGCCGGAGATCAGCTCGCAGATGGCCAGGGTGGCCAGCGCGTACGCGACCGCGTGCCGGTCGCCCGCGCCCTCGAAGTAGTCGATCAGCAGCCGCAGCTCGGGCTCGGCCAGCGCGGTCCGGCGGCGGTCGGTGAGGATGTCGGCTCTGACCAGGCGGATCAGCATGGTCGTATGGGTGTCGCCGGTCCGTTCGGCGACGTTCTCCAGTAAGCCGATCGCCTCGGCGAAGAAGCCGTGCGCCACGAGGAACGGCGCCAGCCGCTGGGCGAGCTCGGCGGCGGTGACGGGCTCGGCCAGCGCGACGGCGTCGGCCAGCGTCTTGCGCTCGGCGTGCAGCCACGCCCGCTGCCAGCCGCCGTCCACCCGCGCGGACTCCACAGGCGGCGGCACGCTGTCCATGGGCGGCCTCATGGGCGGGGGGTACTCCAGCGCCGCCGCGCGTAATCGGGCCAGGCACTCCTCGACGAATCCCAGGAGCGCGCCGGCCCGTCCGGCCGGGCTCTCCTCCGCCTCCGCGCGCTCGCGGGCGAAGGCGCGCAGCAGGTCGTGCATGCGGTAGCGGGGCTGGCCGCTCTCGTCCACCTCGTTCGCCGTGACCAGCCCGGCCAGCGCCAGCGTCTCGACCGCGGACTCCGCCTCGCGCCGCGGTACGCCCATCAGCGCCGCCACGCTCCAGTCCGCGGCGCTCTCCAGCCCGGCCAGCCCCAGCAGGCGGAAGGCGCGCCGCGCGGGCGCGGACAGCACCTCGTAACTCGCCACGAAGTGGGCCCGCACGTTCTGGGCGCCGAGCGACAGCTCGTCGAGCGGCGCCCCGGTGACGGCCAGTCGCTTGGCGAGGTCCTTCAGCGACCAGGCGGGCCTGGCGGCCAGCCGGGCGCCGGCGATCCTGACGGCCAGCGGCAGCCGCCCGCAGGCGTGCAGGATGGCCCGCGCCGCGTCGGGTTCGTCCCGTACGCGCGAGCCGCCCGCCACGCTCTCCAGCAGCTCCCGGGCCTCGCGCTCCGGTGGCACGCCCAGCGAGACCGCGACCGCGCCGGGCAGCGCGATGAGCGGGCCCCTGCTCGTCACCAGTACGGCGCAGCGCGGCGTACCCGGGAGCAGCGGCGCCACCTGGAGCCCGTCGGCGGCGTCGTCGAGCACCACGAGCACGGCCTTGTCGGCGAGCAGCGACCGGTAGAGCGCGGCCCGCTCGGCCACCGTGTCGGGGATCGAGTCGCCCTCGACGCGCAGGGCCCGCAGCAACTCCGCCAGCAGCGCGCCGGGCTCCTGCGGCGCCGGTGAGGCGCCGGAGAGCCGCAGGTAGAGCTGGCCGTCGGGGAAGTCCTCGCGCAGCAGGTGCGCGGCACGCACGGCCAGGGTGCTCTTGCCGACTCCCGGAGGCCCTGTGACGGTGACGATCGGGAGGGCGGTGGGCGTGATCTCGGGGCGCAGGAGTGTGGTGATGGTGGTCAGTTCCTCGGACCGGCCCACGAAGTCGGCGATGTCGGCCGGCAGCTGGCAGATCGCGCCCCGCTGCTCCGGTCTGTTCGCGGACGGCGTGCCGGACAGGATGGCGGCCTGGAGCAGCCGCAGCTCGGGCCCGGGCTCGATGCCCAGCTCGGTGACCAGCGTCTCGCGGGCCTGCCGGTAGGTCTCCAGCGCCTCGGCCCGGCGGCCGGAGCGCGCCAGCGCCAGCATGAGCTGCTGCCAGGCCCGCTCGCGCAGCGGCTGCTCGGCCACGAACACGCGTAACGCGCCGATCACCTCATCGTGCATGCCCAGCTGGAGTCGCAGGTCGGCCCAGTCGGCGCGGACGTCGGCCAGCCGCTCCTCCAGCTCGGTCAGCCGGGGGGTCATGGCGTTGCCCAGCGAGGCGTCCTCGGCGGGCCGGCCGCGCCACAGGGCCAGGGCGTGCTCCAGTCGCCGGGCGGCCGACGCGGGATCGGATTCGACCCGGGCCCGCCGTACCTCGTCCTCGAACAGGAGCAGGTCGAGCTCGTCGGGCGCGGCCTCGAAGAGGTATCCCGCTCCGCTGGTGTGCAGCCGGGCCTCCGGCTGCAGCGCCCTGCGCAACTGGGCCACGTACGTCTGGAGGTTGGCCACGGCGGACGGCGGCGGATCATCCCAGACGGCGGCTATGAGGCGGTCACGGGAGACGGTCGTGTTGACGTTGAGCAGCACGGTGGCCAGCACGGCGCGCTGCCTGCCGCTCAGACGGATGTGGCGCCCGGTCGCGTGACGTGCGCGAACGGGACCGAGGACGCCGAAGATGGCATCAGCCAACGGGCTCCGCTCCCTGCTGTAACCATTTTGTGGCGATTGTATGGTGACTTAACAGATTTCTTCCCATGAACGAGCAGAGGATTTCGGTTAGCCACTAAGGACGCGGCCGACCATCCGCGCGTACATCCGGCCCGGACTCGGCGACCTGGCCAGGAAGCCGGGCAGCATCGGCAGCCCGACGGCGAACGGTTCCAGCCGCTCGTACAGCGTGTCGGCGTCGGCGGGACGGTTGGCCGGCGTCTTCTCCAGCAACCCGGCCAGCAGCGCGCCCAGCGCGTCCGGCAGGCCAGGGATCGCGGGCGGGCGTTCCTTGACCTGCTTCTCGAAGACCACGTAGTCGGTCGGCCCGGTGAACAGCTGCCGCCCCGTCAGCATCTCGTGCAGCACGCAGCCGAGCGCGTAGAGGTCGCTGCGCGGCTCGGCGACCCCGTGCTGGATCTGCTCGGGAGCCATGTACGCGGGCGTGCCGAGGATCTGGCCGATCCTGGTGAACGTGGTGACGTCGGCGTCGCGAAGCAGGGCCAGGCCGAAGTCCAGCACCTTCACGCTGCCGTCGGGGCAGAGCATCAGGTTGGTCGGCTTGAGGTCGCGATGGCAGATCGACAGGGCGTGGGCGGCCGACAGGACCGCGCACGCCTGTGCCGCGATGGCGGCCGCCCATGGCACGGGCAGCGGGCCGTGCTCGCTGACCACGTCGGCCACCGTGACGCCCTCGATGAACTGCATCACCTGGTAGAGACGCTGCTCATGGGCGCCGAAGTCGTAGAGCACCGGCGCGCCCGGATGCTCCAGCCGGGCCAGGATGCGGGCTTCGCGGATGAAGCGGCGTTCGAGCTCCTCGTCGGGGCCGCCCGGCAGGTGGAGCAGCTTCACCGCCACCCGGCGATCGAGGTGGCGATCATGACCTGCGTAGACGGCGCCCATGCCGCCCTGACCGAGCGGGAGATGGTCGAGCACATAGCGGTCACCGATGACCATTTGCCCCTCCCAGCCCCGCCTTTTCCCGGAAAAAGCTACACCGTCAGGACTGCGGACGCAGGTGGCCGTCGGTCAGGCCGTCGAGGCCGAGCCGGATCAGCGCCTGGCCGAGGGCCGAGGTCTCACGCAAGGCGTCTTCGAGCACCGCCAGCTGCCGGAAGGCTTCGCCGTAGGACTTCTGGTCCTTGAGCGACAGGCGGGGCAGGCGGGTGCGGCGCACGTCGAAGCGGCTGGAGCCGGTGGTCGCGCGCCCGCCGGCGGCCCGCAGGTGGCCGGCCAGGAAGTCGGGGTCGAGCCGGCGCGCGTCGACCCGGTAGAGCGTCAGATGCGGGCCGAGCACGCAGCCGCCCTCGGTCATCACCCGCACGCTGGAATAGGACGCCACCACGTCGCCCGGCTGGATCGGGACGAGCCCCTGCTGCGCAGGAGCCCGGCCGGAGGCGGCGCCGCCGCCGGTCACGTCGTCGGCGGTGAGCATCGGCAGGTCGCCGCCGCCGGTCGCCATCTTGGGCGGCGCCTGCAGCGTGGTCAGCAGACCCTCCTTGATCAGGTCGCCGACCGTGGTGACGGGCTGGTCGAGCGGCTCGTCGAGCACCTTGAGATCGGGCGGGGTGGCCGCCGCGGCCAGGAACCGGTCGCGCGCCTCGGTGAAGGCCCGGCCGAGGTCGTCGCGGCGCTGGTGGCGGGCCGGGGTCATGTCCACCTCATCGGCCAGCAGGTCGATGATGCGTACGGTCTGGTCAGAGCGCTCGTCGAGGTAGGCCCGCCACGCGGGATCGACGACGGACAGGTCGGCCGTGGCGTCGACGATCAGCACGTCGGACGGCGGGCGCTCGCCCGCCGCCGGGCGGCGCAGCAGCCACAGGTCGGAGCCGGTCAGCGCGATCACGGCGCGCAGGGCGCCGGCGCGCAGCAGGTTGGCCCGGATCCGCCGCCCCGCCTTACGGCTGGCCGCGGCCGGGGGCATCAGCACGGCCACCATGCCGCCGGGCCTGACGTGGGTGAGGCAGTGCTGGACCCAGGCCAGCTCCGGCTCCCCGCGCGGCGGCAGGCCGTACTCCCATCGGGGGTCGCCGGTCAGCTCCTCGTAGCCCCAGGCCCGCTCGTTGAACGGCGGGTCGCAGACGACCGCGTCGGCCTTCACACCGGCGAAGCCGTCGTGGCGCATCGAGTCGCCGGACACGACCTCCGCCTCGGCGCCGCGCAGCCGCAGCCGCGCGGCGGTGATGGCCGCCGAGGTCTCGCTGAGGTCCTGGCCGAGCACCTTGACCGCCCCGGAGTTGAGCAGGAGCGTGCCGACGCCGCAGGCCGGGTCGAGGATCGTCGCGTCGTCGGCGTGGACCAGCCCGACCATCAGCTCGGCCACGTCGTCACGCGTGACGGACAGCTGCCTGGAATGCGCCTCCAGGTAGCGCTCACAGAGGAATTCGTAGGCGGTGAGGGGATCGTGCTGCTCGGCCAGCTCGGACACCAGCCCGGCCAGCTCGGGCTCCAGCTTGCTCTCGCCCGTGGTCAGCAGCAGCCCGGCCTGCGCGACCAACTCGCCCAGCCGCAAATCGCCGGCGGCTTTCAGGCGTTGCCACACGCGATCACCCAGCGAGACCTGGTAGGACTTCCCATAGCGCCGCAACCATGACTCGACCTGGCGCAGCGAGAACAACGGTTGATTGGCGGTGCCGCCAATGGGCAGCGGGAAGTCGTCGTGGCGGCGGCGCCAGTTGCTCACCGCGGCCCGCCCGACACCGGCGAGCCGGGCTATGTCCCCGGCGTTCACGGTCGGGTCGTGGGTCATGGAGCCCACAGTAGTTCACAAGAGTCTTCAGTGCATCTGCTTGTGAAGTCTTTCAACCAATGATTTACTGCTGGGTATGAAGCACAACATCCGCTATGCCGCCGGATCAGACGTGGGCCGCCGCAGGGAGCAGAACGAGGATTCCGGCTACGCGAGTGGCCGATTGCTCGTGGTGGCCGACGGGATGGGCGGACACGCGGCCGGCGAGCTGGCGAGCTCGGCCGCGATCGCAGTCATGCGCGAGCTGGATGCCACGCTTCCCGAGACGGGCTCGGACCTGGAGGCGGCCCTGGAGGGCGGCGTGCACGAGGCGGCCCGCAGGCTGGTGGAGCTGGCCGACATCGACCCCGCGCGCAGGGGGATGGGGACCACCGTGACCGCCATGCTGTGGGACGGTTACCGGTTCGCCCTTGCTCATCTTGGTGACTCCCGCGGATACCTGCTGCGCGATGGTGCTCTCTACCAGATGACCAAGGATCACACACTTGTGCAGTCCATGGTGGACGAAGGACGGATAACAGAGGATCAAGCGGCCGTGCACCCGCGCCGATCGATGGTGCTGCGCGTGCTGGGCAGCGAGGGCAGGGCGGAGCCCGACATGGCGCTGCGCGAGTCCGAGCCGGATGATCGCTACCTCCTCTGTTCGGACGGGCTGACGACCGTGCTCGGGCCCGAGGTCCTGCACGAGGTGCTGACCACGGTGACAGACCCGGCGGCGGCCGTCCAGCGGTTGATCGACCTGGCCAACGAGGGCGGCTCCCCTGACAACGTGACCGTGATCGTCGCCGACGTGGTGGCGCCGGGCGCGGGCGACGAGCAGATCTTCCGGGTGGGCGCGGGAGCCTGAAAACGATCTCACTTGAGTACGGAGTCTCAGGAGTCACATCAGCCACATAGCCGAAATTTCGGCTCATAGGTTGACACTTTCCCATTGTTCGGCGCACAAATGGGACAGCGCTATTACAGTCCATCCTGATCTGCCGGTTTTTCTGGGAGGAGTGGGCTCTGGACCCGATCGCGGAAAATCTGCTGAAAGAGGTGCGTGGGGAAGTCGGCTACCGCGAGAAGGGCG
This sequence comes from Nonomuraea sp. CA-143628, assembly GCF_050942315.1. Classification (NCBI taxonomy): domain Bacteria; kingdom Bacillati; phylum Actinomycetota; class Actinomycetes; order Streptosporangiales; family Streptosporangiaceae; genus Nonomuraea; species Nonomuraea sp. CA-143628. The sequence goes on along the minus strand of NZ_CP192072.1, from coordinate 10,883,015 downwards.
GCCAGCTCACCAAGTTCGGGCAGTGGTACGCGGATCGCGTCAAGGACCCGCAATACCGGGACGCGCCGTGGTGCGACATGTTCATCGCCTGGGCGGCCGACAAGGCCGGAATCGGTGACTACGTCGGCCAGTTCGCCTGGACCCCCTCGCACGCGTCCTGGTTCATCAAGCAGCGCGCCTGGTCCCAGCAGCCCGAGCCCGGAGCCCTGGTCTTCTACGACTGGGGCGGCGGCAAGAGCTACAAGGGCATCGACCACGTCGGCATCGTGGAGCGGGTCGACGGCAAGAAGATCCACACGATCGAGGCCAACGTCGACCGCGTCTGGCTCAAGCGCAAGTTCCGTGACACGGACAAGGTCGTGGGCTACGGCTTACCCCGCCTGGTGAAGGCCAACGCCACGCTGAACGAGATCCGGACCACCGAGCAGCCGCTGGCCCGCCAGCCGGTGCCGGTGTCACAGGGATCGCCGATGGACGTCCTGGGGTCTCCGCTGGCCCTGCTCACCATGATGGTGCTCACCACGGTCGTGGTCTCCTTACGTCTCGCGGGCCGCCGCCGCGGCAGCCACGTCAAGGTGGAGACGCGTGCCGCCGTCGGCAAGCCGGAGACGCGTGCTGCCGCCGTCGGAAAGACGACTGTCGAGAAGAAGGCTGTCGAGAAGAAGGCCGTCGAGAAGAAGGCCGTCGAGAAGAAGGCCGTCGGGAAGAAGACGAGGTCCGCCAGCTACGCGGAGGCGCCGCCCGAGCCGGTCCGGGTGGGTGGTCCGCCCGACCCGGACGAGACTCCCGCTCCGGCCAGAACTCTCGTGGCCGCCCATCGTTCCACCACCCGCCGCAATCCGTACGAGCGGCCCTGACCAGCACAGATCGCTGACGACCTCCCGAAACCAGAACCTGGCCCTGTTCGCATGCCGGATCGCTACCCGCCTGACGCCTTGGGATTTAGTAGGACGTCCTAGTATCTTGTTAAGGGACCCCTCACAAAGGAGTGATCAGGCGTGCACGTTCCGGCGAACCCTGTCCGTTTCGTGACGGCCGCGGCGCTGTTCGACGGCCATGACGCGGCGATCAACATCATGCGGCGGATCCTCCAGTCGCAGGGGGCGGAGGTCATCCATCTCGGGCACAACCGATCGGTGGACGAGATCGTCACCGCCGCCGTCCAGGAGGACGTCCAGGGTGTGGCGATCAGCTCCTACCAGGGCGGCCACGTGGAGTTCTTCAGCTACCTGGTGGATCTGCTGCGCGAGCGCGGCGCCGGGCACGTGAAGGTCTACGGCGGTGGCGGCGGCGTCATTGTCCAGGACGAGATCGACCTGCTGCACTCCCGCGGCGTCACCCGCATCTTCTCGCCGGAGGACGGCCAGCGGTACGGCCTGCCCGGCATGATCAACAAGCTGATCGAGGAGTGCGACGTCGAGCTGGACGGCGTTCCCTCGGTCGAGGCCGTCGGCTCCGGCGACCAGGCGGCCCTGGCCAGGGCGATCACCCTGATCGAGTCGGGCCGCGCCCCGGCCGGGCTCCTGGACGGCCTGCGCGCCGGTCCCGGCTCGGGCGACAACCGCGCTCCCGTGCTCGGCATCACCGGTACGGGCGGTTCCGGGAAGTCCTCGCTCACCGACGAGCTCGTGCACCGCCTGCGGGTGGACAACGACGACAAGCTGCGCGTCGCCATCATCGCGATCGACCCGACCCGCAGGCGCGGCGGGGGAGCGCTGCTCGGCGACCGCATCCGCATGAACAGCCTCGGCCCGCAGACCTACTTCCGCTCACTGGCCACGAGGGGCGCCGCCAACGAGGTCCCCGTCTGCCTCGACGACGTGGTCGCCGCCTGCCGGGCCGCCGGATACGACCTGGTCATCGTGGAGACCCCGGGCATCGGGCAGGGTGACGCCGGGATCGTGCCGCACGTGGACGTGCCCATCTATGTCATGACCCCGGAGTTCGGCGCGGCCTCCCAGCTGGAGAAGATCGACATGCTCGACTTCGCCGAGGCCGTCGTGATCAACAAGTACGAGCGGCGCGGTGCCGAGGACGCCCTGCGCGACGTCCGCCGCCAGATGGTGCGCAACCGCGCGGCCTTCGGGGTGGCGCCCGACGACATGCCGGTGTTCGGCACGATCGCCGCCCGCTACAACGACGCCGGTGTCACGGCGCTCTATCACCACCTGAAGGCGGTGCTGGCGGACAAGGGCCTGCGGGCCGGGCCGGGCCTGCTGGCACCGGTGCGCGGCCGTACGTCCCAGGTGGCCGCCGCGATCGTCCCCCCGGCGCGCGTCCGCTACCTGGCCGAGATCGCCGAGACCGTCCGCGACTATCACGCGGAGACGCTCGCCCAGGCGGAGGTGGCTCGCCGCCGCCAGCAGCTCACGGCCGTCCAAGCCCTCCTGAGCGACGGTGCCGCCGGTACAGGCGTCGGCGCCGTGGGTACGGGCGACAGCGCCGACGCTAGGCCCGGCGGTCGCCTCGACCCGGGCCGGACCGAGGACAGGCTGGCCGAGCTCGCGGCCACGACCGAGCGGGAGCTGAGCGACGAGAGCCGCGCGCTCCTCGACGACTGGCCCGCCACCAGGGAGCAGTACTCCGCCGACGAACTGGTCGTGAAGGTACGCGACCGGGAGATCCACACCCCCCTCTGGCGCGAGACCCTCTCGGGCAACCGCATCCCCCGCGTGGCCCTGCCCCGCTACACCGACCACGGCGAGCTCCTCAGGTTCCTGCGCGGTGAGAACCTGCCGGGCCGGTTCCCGTTCACCGCCGGTGTGTTCGCGTTCAAGCGGGACGACGAGGACCCCACCAGGATGTTCGCCGGAGAGGGCGACCCGTTCCGCACCAACAGGCGCTTCAAGCTGCTGTCCGAGGGCCAGCCCGCGACGAGGCTGTCCACCGCGTTCGACTCGGTGACCCTGTACGGGCACGACCCTGACCTGCGGCCCGACATCTACGGCAAGGTAGGTACGTCGGGCGTGTCCATCGCGACGCTGGACGACATGAAGGTGCTCTACGACGGGTTCGACCTGACGAGCCCCAGCACCTCGGTGTCGATGACGATCAACGGCCCGGCCCCGACGATCCTCGCCTTCTTCCTCAATGCCGCGATCGACCAGACCCTCGACCGGTTCGAGACCGAACACGGGCGTCGGCCGACCGCGGAGGAGGAGCGCGAGCTGCGCGCGCGGACCCTCGCCACCGTCAGGGGGACCGTGCAGGCGGACATCCTCAAGGAGGACCAGGGCCAGAACACCTGCATCTTCTCCACGGAGTTCTCGTTGCGGATGATGGCCGACATCCAGCAGTGGTTCACCCAGAACAGCGTCCGCAACTTCTACTCGGTGTCGATCTCCGGCTACCACATCGCCGAGGCCGGGGCCAATCCGATCAGCCAGCTCGCCTTCACCCTGGCCAACGGCTTCACCTATGTGGAGGCGTACCTGGCGAGGGGGATGCGGATCGACGACTTCGCGCCGAACCTGTCGTTCTTCTTCTCGAACGGCATGGACCCCGAGTACAGCGTGCTCGGGCGGGTGGCCCGCCGCGTCTGGGCGGTGGCGATGCGGGAGAAGTACGGCGCGGCGGAGCGCTCGCAGAAGCTGAAGTACCACATCCAGACCTCGGGCCGGTCCCTGCACGCGCAGGAGATGGACTTCAACGACATCCGCACCACGCTGCAGGCGCTGATCGCCATCTACGACAACTGCAACAGCCTGCACACCAACGCCTTCGACGAGGCCGTGACCACGCCGTCGGCCGACTCGGTACGCCGGGCGATGGCGATCCAGCTCATCATCAACCGCGAGTGGGGCCTGGCCCGCAACGAGAACCCGCTCCAGGGCTCGTTCATCATCGACGAGCTCACCGACCTGGTGGAGGAGGCGGTGCTGCAGGAGTTCGAGCGGCTGTCGGACCGGGGCGGCGTGCTGGGCGCCATGGAGACCGGCTACCAGCGGGGCAGGATCCAGGACGAGTCGATGCTGTACGAGTCGCGCAAGCACGACGGCTCGCTGCCCATCATCGGCGTCAACACCTTCCGCAACCCGCGCGGCGACGAGCCCCACGAGCAGAAGGTGGAGCTCGCCAGGGGGACGGAGGAGGAGAAGCGGTCCCAGCTCGACCGCCTGCACGCCTTCCATGACCGCAACCGGGCCGAGGCCCCCGTGGCGCTGGCCCGGTTGCGGGACGTCGCCATGACCGATGGCAACGCCTTCGAGGTGTTGATGGAGGCGGCCCGCGTCTGCTCGCTCGGCCAGATCACGGACGCGCTGTTCGAGGCCGGGGGACAGTACCGCCGCAACGTCTGAACCGCCGCAACATCTGACCCACCGGAACGTCTGAACCGGCGCAACGTTCTGACCTGGTGCGACGTTCTGGGTCAGCAGTACTTGGCGCCGTCGAACGTGGCCGGGCCCCTGCCGATGCGCGACTTGATGGTCGCTCCCGGCGCCACGGACTGGCAGCTCCCGTCGGCGGCGTGCGCCCAGACGATCTTCATGTTCATCCAGCGGCCGCATCCGTTGTAGGCGTAGCCGGTCTTGCGGATGGTGCCCGTCTGCTGCCAGACGCTCACGCAGGACGGGACATTGCCCAGCGCGCTGGCCTGTGCGGGGGCGGCGACGACCAGGCCGGCGGACGCGGCGCCGGCGATGACCAGAGCGGCGACCGACTTGCGGAGGGTGATGTTCATGGTCGTGTTCCTCTCTCGATGTACTTGATGAGAGGAAGGTAGGTTCGCGCTTGTTGAGGATCTGTTGAGGGTCCGTTGAGGGGCTGTTGATGATCTATTGAGGTTCCGTGGGGGTCCCGTGGGCGTCGATAGGATTGCGGGTCAGCGCACTATCGCTAACTGGAGGTATTCATGTCAGACGTCACTTTCAAGGGCAACCCGGTCACCGTGGGCGGGACGTTTCTGAAGCCCGGCGACCAGGCGCCCGCGTTCCAGCTGGTGGGCGGGGACCTCGCTGACACCACGCTGGCCGGGTTCGGCTCCGCGACCAAGGTGCTCAACATCTTCCCGAGCCTCGACACGGGCGTCTGTGCCGCCTCGGTGCGCCGGTTCAACGAGGTGGCCGCCGCGCACCCCGGCGTCGCGGTGCTGTGCGTCTCGGCCGACCTGCCGTTCGCGCAGAAGCGGTTCTGCGCCGCCGAGGGGCTCGACAACGTGACCATGCTGTCGCTCATGCGGGGCCGCGAGTTCCTGCGCGACTACGGCGTGGCGCAGGAGAGCGGGCCGCTGGCCGGCCTGGCCGCCCGCGCGGTGGTCGTGCTCGACGGCGACAACCGCGTCATCTACTCCGAGCTGGTGCCCGAGATCACCCAGGAGCCCGACTACGAGGGCGCGCTGAGCGCACTCAAGTAGGCCGGACCAGGCCGTCCGCCGGGTCGCTCCGGCGCTCGATCAGGCCGTCCGCCGGGCCGCTCCGGCGCTCGGCCAAGCCGCACACCGGTCCGCCCCCGGGTCTCAGTTCTTCCTGCCCACTCCGCAGAGGATGAGCGACGACTCGGGGCCGGCCGCGAGGTCGATCAGGTCGGCCTCGTCGGGGCGCCACTGCGGCAGCCAGGTCAGGCCCGGCTCGACCAGCTCGAACCCCGCCCACAGCTCCTCGATCCGCCGGCGGGTACGCAGGGTCAGGGGAGCGCTGGCGCGGCGATAGACCTCCGTGCCCTTGCTGACAGCGGCGGCGCGGGCGTCGCTCGTGCCGTGGGACATGACGACATAGCTGCCGGGGGCCAGGGATTCGCGGATGGCGGCCATGATGCGCAGGGGGTCGTCGGCCTCGCCGATGAAGTGCATGATCGCGACGAGGAGGACCCCCACCGGCTGGTCGAAGTCCAACGCCCCCACCAGGTCCGGATTTTTCAGCAGATCGTGGGGATCGCGGAGGTCGCCGTCCACCACGGTGATCCCTTCGCTGTCCGCCAGCAGCGCCCTGGCGTGGACCAGCACGACGGGGTCATGGTCGACATAGACCACCCGCGACTGCGGCGCGACCGCTCTGGCCACCTCGTGGACATTGCCCCGCGTCGGCAGGCCCGTACCGATGTCGAGAAACTGGGTGACGCCGGCGTCGGCGAGGAAGCGTACGGCACGGCCGAGGAAGGCCCGGTTGGCGCGGGCGGCCGTACGGACCTCGGGAGCCACCCGCAGCAGCCGTTCAGCGGCTCGCCGGTCGGCCGGGAAATGATCCTTCCCGCCGAGGTAGTAGTCGTACAGCCGGGCGACGTTGGGCGTGTTCGGGTCGAAGCCCAGCGGTTCTCGCTCCACCCAGCGATCCCCCGATCGAGAGTTAACGATCTTTTCTCGGGATTCTACGGATTTGTGACCCGCCTTGCGATGATATTCCCGCAGGCTGGGCGTTACTTGCCTTTAGTCCCTTTTGTCGTTCGGGTGGCGGTCTAAGGTGCGAGTGTGAGCCTTGATGACACCGGTGTCCCCGTCCCCGTTCCTCCGGACGTCCGGCGGATCGTGTCGCTGGTGCCCTCACTCACCGAGTCCGTGGCCGCGACCCTCCCCGAGGCGCTGGTCGGCGCGACCGACTGGTGCTCGCACCCGGCCGACCTGGACGTGGTCAGGGTGCGGGGGACCAAGAACCCCGATCTCGACGCCATCCGGCGGCTCGCCCCCGACGTGGTGCTCGCCAACGCCGAGGAGAACCGGCAGCCGGACGTCGACGCGTTGCGGGCGGCGGGCCTCGCGGTGTGGGTCACCAGGATCGAGACGGTGGACGAGGCGTTCCGGTCGCTCGACCGGATGTTCCGGTACGCCTGCCGCACCGGGCGGCCCGGCTGGCTCGACCGGGCGGAGTCGGTGTGGGCCGAGCCGGTGGAGGTGCGCCGGAGGGCGATCATCCCGATCTGGCGGCGGCCGTGGATGGTGGTGGGACGCGACACGTTCACCGGCGACGTGCTCGCGCGGCTCGGGGTGGGCAACCTTTACGCCGGTCATGCCGAGCGCTATCCCAAGATCCCGCTGGCCGAGCTGGTGGCTCAGGGTGCCGACCTGGTGGTCCTGCCCGACGAGCCTTACGCGTTCAGCGCCGAGGACGGGCCGGAGTCGTTTCCCGGCCACCGGTGCGCGCTGGTGAGCGGACGCGATCTGACCTGGTACGGCCCCTCTCTCGTCCAGGCGCGCGACCGCCTCCTCCGGGACCTGGGCTGACAGCACCAGGGCCGACGGAAGGCCGGGCCGACCGGCGGCGTCGCCCGACGGCCGACCGGCGGTGTCACACGACGTTCGTCGTCGGGGGACTGGCGAAGGCGGCGTCCACGGCGGCGGGGGACAGCACGTGGTCGATGACGATCACCGCGGTCCCCACGATCCCCGCGCGGTCGCCCAGTGTGCTCGTCACGATCTCCAGGTTGCGGGTGGTGAACGGCAGGCTGCGGCGGTACACGCTCTCCCTGATGCCCGTCAGGTAGTGCTCCCTGGTCTCGGCCATGTCGCCGGCCAGCACCAGGACGGAGGGGTTGAGCAGGCTGACCGCCGTGGCGAGGACGATGCCGACCGTTCGGCCGGCCTCCTGGGTGAGGGCGATGGCCGTCGGGTCGCCGGCCTGGACCAGGCGTACGACCTCGCGGCTGGTCTGCCTGCCGAGGTCGGCGGCGAGGGCCCGGCCGCTGGCCAGCGAGGCGACGCAGCCCCGGGAGCCGCAGGTGCAGACGCGGTCGTCGCTCTCGCGCAGGCGGACGTGGCCGATGCTCCCGGCCGCGTCCTCGACGCCGCGGTAGATCCGGCCGTCCAGGACGATGCCGGTGCCGATGCCCGTGGAGACCTTGACGAGGATCAGCGACCGGCTCCGGCGCCAGGAGGACCACCACTCGCCGAAGGCCATCGCGTTGGCGTCGTTCTCGATCAGGATCGGCACGTCGAACGCCTCCCGCAGCGTCTGGCCGATCGGATGGTCGTCCCAGCCGGGCATGAGGAACGACCTGATCACCCGGCCGGAGGCGTGGTCGACCGAGCCGGGCAGGTCCAGGCCGATGCCGCACACCTGGTCAGAGGCCCGTCCCGAGCGGTCGAGCAGGCGCTGGAACGCCTGGCGTACCCAGGACAGGACGGCCTCGGGGCCGCGGTCGATGCGCAGCTCGGTGTGCTCGTCGACCAGCGACCGGGCCGCGAGGTCGGTCAGCGCCACCCGTACGTGACTGGCGCCCAGGTCGGCCACCAGCACCAGGCGCTTCGTCGCGTCGATGTCGAGCACCGAGGGCGGTCGCCCGCCCCCGGAGATGGCGAAGCCGGACTCGTGGATGTATCCGGCCTCGATCAGCCGGTCCACCCGTTCGGTGATCGTCGAGCGGGACAGCCCGGTGTAGGCGATGAGTTCCTTGCGGGTACGGCAGGTGCCATCGCGGATCAGCTGAAGGATCTGCCCTGCCGTCAGCATGGTCTATCCCTTCTCCGCCCCCGCCGTGAGTCCTTCGGTCAGGAGCCGCTCGCCGGCGAAGAACACGATCACGATCGGCAGCGTCAGAACCACCGATCCTGCCATGAGAACCGTCGTCGGGATCTCGATACTGCCCGCCAGCTGGGAGAGCCCCAGCGAGACCGTCCAGCTCTCCCGTTTCTCGACGAGGAAGAGCAAGGCGAACAGGAACTCGTTCCAGGCGATCATGAACGCGTAGAGGCCGGTGGCCATGAGCGCGGGCTTGGACAAGGGGAGCACCACCCGCCAGATGGTCGACAGGCGCGTGCAGCCGTCGATTGCCGCCGCCTCCTCCACGCTCTGTGGCACGGTCTCGAAGTAATTGCGGAGCATGTATACCGTGACCGGCACCGTCTGCGCGCAATAAACCAGGATCAAACCCAGCAGAGACCCGCGAAGTCCGAGCATCGTGAAGAGCACGAACAGCGGAATGGCCAGCACGATCGCCGGAAACAGGTACACGGCCAGGAACACGAAATGCACCTGCCGCCGCCCGAAGAACCGCAGCCTGGCCACCGCGTACGCGCCCGGGATCGAGATCAGCAGCGTGATCGCCACTGACGTGACCGCCACAATGGCGCTGTTTCGCATGAAGGTCAGGAAACCCTGCTTGGTCAGTACGTTCGCGTAGGTATCGAAAGTGAGACCGCGCGGCCATATCGAGCCGGGGTCCAGGATCAGCTCCTGGATGTCGCGGAGCGACAGCGTCACCATGTAGAAGAACGGGAAAGCGGTGATCACGAACAGAAAGAGGATCACCAACGGCTTCAGCACCCGAAACAGCGCGCGCTCGAACCGATCCCTGCTCATCGGTCGCGCTCACCTCCCGAGAAGAACCGGAGATAAAGGATCAGGAACACGACCAGGACGACGGCCAGCACGATCGCCTGGGCGGCCGAGGCGCCGATGTCGTCGCGCGCGGTCAGGAAGTTGTAGACCCGCACGCTCACCACCTCCGTGCCGGCCCCGCCGCCGGTGAGCAGGTAGACGTCGTCGAACTTGGTGAAGGTGAACACGAACCGCAGCACCGACAGCAGTGCGATGATCCGCCAGAGCTGCGGCAGGATCACGTGCCGGAAGCGCTGCGTCGGCGTGGCGCCGTCGACCACGGCCGCCTCGTCCAGTTCGGCCGGCAGCGCCTGCAGTCGGGCCAGGATGAACAGGAAGGCGAACGGGAAATACCGCCACGCCTCGAACGCGATCACGGTGAGCAGCGCCACCGGCACCTGGATGCCGAGAAAGGTGCCCTTGGCCTGGGTGAGGAAGGCGATGGGGGTGCTCAGCCAGGAGTTCAGGATGCCGAACTGGGGGTTCAGCATCGTGTCCCACAGGAAGGCCACCGCCACCACCGGCGCCACGTACGGCACCAGGATCGAGGCCCTGACCAACGTACGGCCCCGGAAGCGGTCGCGCAGCGCCAGGGCGGCCACCAGCCCGATCGCGATCGACAGCGCGGTACCCGCCACCGTGTAGACGAGCGTGTTGACCAGGGACGTCCAGAATCCCGGCTCGGACATGACGTAGCCGAAGTTCTCCAGCGTGTAGTGCCCGAAGACGCCCACCCGGCGGACGTTGATCAGCCGCGCGTCCTGGAACGCCAGCATGATCGCCCAGAGCAGCGGCAGCACCACCACGACGAGTGTGATGATCAGCGTCGGGGAGATCAGTGCCAGCCCCGCCCTGCCCTCCTGCTCCCGTAGTGTCCCGCCACGCCGTCCCGTCACTGCCGGATCCCGCGCTTGATGGTCTCCACGTCGGTCTTGGCCCGCACCGCCGCGGCCTGCGGGGTGAGCGAGCCGTCCACGACCGCGCTCAGCGCCTTGGGCACCGGCAGCTCGCCCATCGTGGCGCCGACCAGCTTGCCCTGTCTCTGGGGGATGCCCCAGCGGGCGAAGGTGTCAGGGCTCTCGCGCAGCGCGTCGAGCACCTCGGCCGGGTAGACGTCCGCGAGCGGCTTCTTGGCGTCGACCCCGGCGGGCAGCTTGTTCCACTTGTCCGCGAAGCTCTTCCGGATCGGGAACTTGCCCTCGGGCGCCATTCCGATCCACCGCTCGTATCCCTCGTCCATCATGTACGTGACGAACTGCGCGGCGGCATCCTTGGCGGCGTCCCGGGTGACGGCCCAGGAGACGATCTCCCCGTACTGGGCGGGCGTGCCGTCGGGGCCCTTTAACGCTGTGACCACGCCGGTGTTCTTGGCCAGCCATTCGGGGTCGGTCCCGCACTCGGCGCAGCTGGGCTTCGCGTCGTTACGCAGCCCCGCCAGCTCGTCCAGGATGAACGACGACCAGATGGTCATCGCCGCCTTGCCGGCGAAGTAGGTGGCCCTGGTGGAGTCGACGTCCTGCTTGCCCTTGACCGAGTAGTCCTTCGCCAGCTTCGCGTAGTACGCGAACGCTTTCACGCACTGCGGGGAGGAAAGAGTGATATTTCCGGAATTGTCGACCAGCTGGCAGCCATTGGCCAGCGCCACATGCTCGAAGCTCTGCGCCGTGAACGAGTCCTTCGGCGCGATGGCCAGCGTGATGCCCGCGACCCCACTCGCGTTGAGCTTCGCGGCCGCCGCCTCCAGCGCCTCGTAGGTGTCGGGCCGCTCCAGCCCGGCCTTCTGGAACAGGTCCTTGCGGTAGAGGATCAGCTGCGCCCACGCGTCACTCGGTACGGCCAGCAGCTTCCCGCCCGCACTGTCGAGCTCCAGGGCCCGCGCTGAGAAGTCGCTCCTGCCCAGCTTGTCGACGACCTGGCCCGGTGTCTCCATGTCGAGCAGGTCGTTGGCCTCCAGCTCCCTGATGGAGGCCAGGGGGAGGGCTCCGATCACGTCGGGCAGGTCACCCGCGGCCGCGGCGGCGGTGACCACCTGACTGAACTGGTCCTCGGCCACGCCGACCAGCTTGACCTTGATGCCGGTCTTCTGGGTGAAGTCGGCGATGATCTGGTTCTGCACGGTCATGCGGTCGTCGAGGTTCTCCTCGGTCCAGACCGTGATCTCGTTGGCGGCCTTCTTGCTGTCATCGCCACACGCGGCGGTCGAGGCGGCGGCCAGCAGCGCGATGGAGAGGACGGCGACTACCTTCTTCGGCATGGCGCGCTCCTACGTCCGGGGATATGCCGGACTTACCCCCATGCGAGAAGTCGCAACTACGTAGGCGATTCCGAGATCCGTCTGTACTCCGTCCGTGTTCCGTCCCGGGCTTTCTGGCGCGTCGATCACGGAAAGCGATCTCCGGGCGGGTTATGTCGGTAAGATCGCTTACCGGAAGACCGTCGGGGAGAAACCCTAATTCGCAAGTTGCCGGCGGTGGCCGTCATTTGACTTAAGGGTGCCGGGAGAGCAACTATGGTATAGAAACACCTACTAAACCTTTAAGTTGCGATTGATCATAAAGCGTAAGTGTGGGGAATGCGCGTCATCACCTTTGAAGAGCCAGGCCGTGTCCGCGTCAGCCTGGAGTCGCCCGCCGAGCTTGAACCGGGTTGCGTGCGGGTCCGCACGATCTACTCGGGCGTCTCCGCCGGCACCGAACTGACCGCCTATCGCGGCACAAATCCCTATCTCACCAGAAAGTGGGACACGGAGCAGCGGCTGTTCCTCGACGGCCAGACGCACGCCTACCCGCTGACCGGCTGGGGCTACCAGGAGGTCGGTGAGGTGGTGGAGGCGGCGCCCGACGTCACCGATCCGCCGGTCGGCCACCTGGTCTGGGGCGTCTGGGGTCACCGGGCCGAGGCCGTGGTGCCCGCCGAGAAGCTGGTCGGCCACGTGCTGCCGCCGGGCGCCGATCCGCTGAGAGGTGTCTTCGCCCGCGTGGGCGCCATCGCGCTCAACGCCGTGCACGCCGCCGACGTGCACCTGGGCGACCAGGTCGCGATCTTCGGACAGGGCGTCATCGGCCTGCTGGCCACCCGCCTCGCCGTGCTGAGCGGTGCCCGGGTGGTGGCCGCCGACGCGATCCCCGCCCGCCTCGAACTCGCCAGGCGATACGGCGCGTCCGAGACGTTCGACATCGCGTCCGGCTCCGTCGCCGAGTTCGTCCGCAAGCGGATCGAGGGCGCCGACACCGCCATCGAGCTGAGCGGCAGCAACCTGGGCCTGCACGAGGCGATCAGGACCGTCCGCAAGGGTGGCCGGGTCGTGGCCGGCGGCTTCTACCAGGGCGAAGGCATCGGGCTGCGGCTGGGCGAGGAGTTCCACCACAACCAGGTGCAGCTCGTCTCCTCCCAGATCGGCGGCGTCGCCTCCTGGCTGGCCCACCGCTGGGACGTCGAACGCCTGCAGCGCACGTTCATGGACCTCATATACACGGGCGAGGTCGACGTGACCGGCCTGATCAGCCACGTCGTACCCGTCGGCAGCGCTCCCGAGGCCTTCGATCTGCTCGACAAGCACCCGTCCGAGGTGCTCCAGCTCGTCTTCGCTTTTGAAGAGGAGCAGGAGCCTTGGCGAGAAGAGGCACCGCAACAGGAGGAGTCACTGTGAAGCTCGCGGCACAGGAGCAGCTGCTGCCCGGCCGTTCCCTGCAGGAGAAGTTCGCGTTCGCGACCGAGGCCGGGTTCGACGCGATCGAGCTGCGCGGGAAGGGCGACTTCCACTTCGCCAACCGCCTGACCGAGCTCAAGCGGGCGCTGGCCGACGGCGTGGTCATGCCGACGGTGTGCGTGGACATGCCGCACTTCATCGGCGACTTCGACCCCGCCAAGCGCACGGACGCGATCCAGCAGCTCAGATCGCAGCTCACGGTCATCGCCGAGCTCGGTGGTGTCGGGGTGATGACGCCCGCTTCCTGGGGCCAGTTCTCGCGCCGGCTGCCGCCGTTCGAGCCGCCGCGCAGCGCGGCGGAGGACCGCGAGGTGCTCACCGAGGCGCTGGGGGTGCTCGGCGAGCACGCGCAGCGCAACGGCGTGCTGATCATGCTGGAGCCGCTCAACCGCTACGAGAACCACATGGTCAACACCCTCGCCGACGCCGTGTCCTACTGCTCGATGGACTCCATCAAGGTCGTCGGCGACACCTACCACATGAACATCGAGGAGGACGATCCCTGCCGTTCGTTGATCGAGGCGGCCCCCTACCTCGCGCACATGCAGATCAGCGAGTCCAACCGGAACGAGCCCGGGACCGGCCATCTCGACTGGGGCGCGCAGCTGGCCACACTCGACGCCCTCGGCTATGACGGCTACCTCGCGCTCGAATGCCGCCTGCGCGGCGAGCCCGAGATCGTCCTGCCGCAGACGGCCGCCTTCATCAGGAAGTTCCTGTGATCCTCCGCGACGCCGTGCGCGTGCTGGTGGCCAACTGGGACGGCAGCTACACGGTTCCCTCCCGGCGTCTCTATCCCCATCAGTGGAGCTGGGACTCCGCCTTCGTCGCGATCGGCAACGCCCGCTGGTCCCCGCGCCGGGCCAGGTCGGAGCTGCTGGCCCTGTTCGGCTCGCAGTGGCGCGACGGCAGGGTGCCGCACATCGCGTTCAACCCCAGGGTGCCCGAGGGCGCCTACTTCCCCGGCCCCGAGTTCTGGCAGTCACAGGCCCCGTCCGGGTCGGCGACCTCCGGCATCGTGCAGCCGCCCGTGCACGCCCTGGCCGTCTGGCGGGTACACCAGGCCGAGCCGGACCCGACCTTCCTGCGCCGCCTCTATCCCCGGCTGGTGGCGCAGCAGCAATACCTGCGCAACGCGCGGCGCTCTCCCGAGGGGCTGATCTCGATCGTGCACCCGTGGGAGTCGGGCATGGACAACAGCCCGGCCTGGGACGTCCCGCTGGCCGCCGTCGAGGCGGGGTCCGTCGCGTTCACGCGCCGGGACCTGGACTCCGTCAGCGCCGACGAGCGGCCGACCGACCTGGACTACGAGCGCTACATCGCGCTCGCCCGCGCCTACCGCGACACCGGCTACCGCCGGGCCGGCGAGTTCTGCGTCGAGGATCCGCTGTTCAACGCCGCGTACGGCGTGGCGGAGCTGACCCTGGCGGAGATCGCCAAGGTGTGCGGCGGCGACCCGGAGCCGCACCTGCGCGAGGCCGCCGCGGTCACCGCGGCCATGGTCGAGCACCTCTACGACGACGGCCTGTTCCATGCCCGCGACGTGCTCACCGGCTGCCCGATCCGCTCCAACAGCGCCGCCGGGCTGGTCCCGCTCATGCTGCCCGACCTGCCACGCGACATCGTCAACGCACTGATCGGCACGGCGCTCGACCGGTTCGGGCTGAAGGACGGCGTGCTGCCCAGCTTCGCACCGGCCGCGCCGGAGTTCGACCCGGCGCGTTACTGGCGCGGGCCGAGCTGGATCAACCTGACCTGGCTGGTCTGGCAGGGCCTGCGGGAGCGCCGCCCGGACCTGGCCGATCCGCTGGCCGACGGCATGATCAGGGCGGTCACCGAGTCCGGCTTCCGCGAGTACTTCGACCCGTTCACCCTCCAGGGCCACGGCTGCCGCGACTTCAGCTGGTCAGCCGCGCTCATCCTCGACGTGGTCGCGGAGCACGGCCTGGACGGTATGCCTCCTGCGGGCGGCGAGATCGGCCAGGAGCTGGGGGGCGTCGGCGAAACCGACGACATCGGTGATCAGGTGCTCGCGTAGCAGGTCGCCGCGCCGCCTGAGCAGCGCGATCGTCTCGTACGACAGACGCTCCCGGTCCCAGGCGTGGGCCAGCCCGCGCGGCACCCGGCCGATCTGGGCGCAGCGCAGCGACAGGCCGTTGTGGTGGAACTCCTCGCCCAGCCGCACCTCGTCGGCGCCGTCGGTGTAGAAGGCCAGGTCGATCACCGTGCCCTGCGGCCTGAGCAGCTTCAGCGCCAGAGCGAGGGCGCGGGGCCTGCCACGGCACTGGAAGACCACGTCGGCGCCACGGTCGCCGGCCGCGTGCCGCCAGCGTCGCTTCAGCTCGATGGCCGGGTCCTCGTCGAAGGCCAGGGTTTCGGCGCCGAGCGCCTCGGCGATGTCCAGCCGGGCCGGGGTCTCGTCCACCACCACGACCTCCGCCGCGCCGTACGCGAGGGCGAAGGAGGTGGTGAGCAGGCCGACCACGCCCGCGCCGACGACGGCCACGCGCCGCCCGCGTACCCCGTCACCCAGCTCCGCGACACCGGGACCGTGCAGGTCGGTGGCCGCGTGCAGCAGCCCGTTCGCGCAGATCGGCCCCATGTGGGCGACGAAGACGCCGAGCATCGGGTCGAGGTCGCCGGGCAGCTCCACGAACCGGTCGTTCATCGGGTCGGCCACATAGCCGGTGCGGTGCCCGTAGGCCATCGCGACCAGCGCGCCCTCGCGGACGGCCCGGGTGCGCGTCTCGACCACCCGGCCCACCTGCATGTACCCGATGCCGCGCACCGGATAGCCGATCGACGGGGTGCCCTCGGCGAACAGGCCGAGCGCCGGATCCCAGGTCGCGGCCAGGTAAGGGTTGTTGCCCTTGACGTAGGTGAGCTCGGTGCCCGCCGAGATCCCGCTGTGCGTGGTGACCACCCGGAACCCGCCCTCGGAAACGGCGCCGAGCTTCTCCCCGACCAGCCTGACCTCGCCGGGCGCCTCTATGCTCAGCACCTCACCCATCGAGCACCTTACCCATCGCTCGTCGTCACCGGCTTCCGTGACGCCGCGGACCGCGCCAGGGCCAGCGCGAGCCGGTGGGTCTTCAGCGCCTCCCGGTAGGGCACGCGCACGTCGGCCTCCTTGCCTTGTACGGCGTCGATGAAGGTCCGGTCCACCCGTACCTTCGCGGCCCCGCCGTCCTGGACGGTGGTCTCGCCGTCCACCAGCAGCCGGTCCTCGCTCAGGTCGAGCGAGACGCCCTCGGCGTGCACCTCCAGCCCCGCCCGGTGCTTGCGCGCGAGCAGGCTGGTCGCGGCGAGCAGCCCCGCCGCGCCGCCCGCGAACCGCAGCACCGCCGCCGTGGCCCGGTCGACCTCGCCGTCCGTCTCGTTGTCCGCCGGTACGGCATGCACCATCGTCACCTCGCCCACCAGGACTCTGGCCAGGTCGAGGATGTGGATGGCCTGTTCGACCAGCTGGCCGCCCGACATCTCAGGCTTCAGCCACCAGCCGACCGGCGGTACCTTGTCCAGCCAGTGGCCCAGGGCCAGCCGTACTGGACGGTCGCCCAGTACTTCGCGTGCCTGGTCAACGATGTCCAGGTAACGCCAATGATGTCCGACGGCCGAAGGCAAGCCCCGGCGGTCAATTTCATCGGCGATCTTTTCCGCTGTCGACAGGTCAAGTGAAAGCGGCTTTTCTACAAAAATCGGCAGGTTGCAGGCTAGAGCCTCCTTTTCCGGGTTACCGTGCGCAAAAGGAGGAACACAGATATAGACCGCGTCCAATCCGCCGGCATCCAGAAGGTCGGCATGGCTGCCGTAGGCAGGGGAGCCATGCCGTGCGGCCAGAGCCCCGGCCCTTCGGGGATCTGTGTCGGCGATTCCCGCGATCACCACGTCGGAGAAACCTGACAGGACCTCCGCGTGGCGAGCGGCGACATTTCCGGCACCGATGATGCCGACCCGCGTGATGGGGAACACAGACCGGCTTATCCCACATTTACGGAGAATGAAACAAACATGTTCGACGATGCATCGTCGGGGCAGATGCCGCCAACCTGACCAGATGAGATCGGGGCTAACCGTATGGAGACAGATCTGCGCGCCTTGGCCAGGGTCCAGGACTGGTACGGACCCCACTCGAGCGTTGCGGCCGAGTGGCCGGTAGAGGCGCTCCTCCGGGCCAAAGGCAGGACCACGGTCGCCGTCATCCTGCCCGCTCGCGACGAGGAGCGGACGGTCGGCGAGATCGTCACCGTGCTCCGTCGCGACCTCGTCGAGCGGGCGCCGCTCGTGGACGAGATCATCGTGGTCGATTCGAACTCCACCGACGCGACCGCCGCTCGAGCGGCCGCGGCGGGGGCCCGCGTGGTGGCGCAGGGCGCCGTTCTCTCGCACCTGCCGCAGCTGAGCGGCAAGGGGGAGGCGCTGTGGAAGGGGCTGGCGGCCTCCAGCGGGGATCTGGTCGTGTTCGTGGACGCCGATCTGCGTAATTTCGGCGCGCACTTCGTCTCAGGGCTGCTCGGGCCGCTGCTCGCCGACAACGCCATCCAGTTCGTCAAGGCCGCCTACGAGCGGCCCTTCACCGGCGCGGACGGGGTGGTGTGGCGCGGCGGGGGCGGGCGGGTGACCGAGCTGGTCGCCAGGCCGCTGATCAACATGTTCTGGCCGGAGCTGGCCGGCTTCGTCCAGCCGCTCGGCGGGGAGTACGCCGCCCGTCGCGCGGCGCTGGAACGGGTCCCGTTCGTCACCGAGTACGGGGTGGAGTTCGGGCTGCTGGTGGACCTGCTGGAGCTGGTCGGGCTGGACGCGATGGCCCAGGTGGACCTGGGTGTCCGGGCACACGGGCACCAGGCCATGCCCGCGCTCGGCCGGATGGCCGGCCAGATCATGCTCACCGCGTGGTCACGGCTGGAGCGCCAGGGCCGTGTGCTGTCCGCCACGTCCCCCGACCGCAGGCTGCTGCAGTTCGGGCTCGACGGGCAGGTCGACCTGGTGGACATGTCCGTGGCCGAGCGCCCGCCGCTGGCCTCCCTCGCCGTCGAGGACGTGGCATGAACATCCTGGTGAACGCCGGACCGTGGCTGCGGGTGCCGCCACCGGGTTACGGCGGGATCGAGAACGTGGTGGCCACGCTGGTCCCCGCCCTGCGCGAGCGCGGGGTGCGGGTGGTCCTGGCCTCCGTGGGATCGAGCACGCTCGAGGTGGACGAGCTGATCAACGTCTTCGACGACGGCCAGTTCGCCGAGCTGCAGAAGCCGTACAACCAGGTGATGGGCCTCGCGCACGCGCACCAGGCCCGCGTGGCGCGCGAAATCGGCCGCCGCGACGACCTCGACCTCGTCCACGACCACCTGGAGGTGGTCGGCCCGGCCGTGCTGTCCGCGCTCGGCGGCCCGCCGGTCCTGCACACCCTGCACTGGGACCTGCGCAAGCACGCCGCCTTCTACGGGGCCTTCCCGCGCTCGATCGCGGTCAACGGCGTCTCGAACTCCCAGCTCGCCCGCGCGCCCGACGCGCTGCGCGCCGCCTCGCTCGGCGCGATCCACCTGGCCACCCCGCTCGCCGACCGCGACGTGCGTAGCGAACACGGCGAGCACCTCGTCGCGATGGGCCGTGTCTGCGCGCTCAAGGGCACGCACGTGGCGGCCAGACTCTGTCAGAAGCTCGGCCTCCCACTGGTCCTGGCGGGCCCGGTGAGCGGCCTGAACACCCCCGCCGAGCTGGACGCCGTCGTCCAGGACCCGGACCACCCGCTGAACGGCCACCCCGACGTCCGCTACCACGTGCACGCGGTCACCCCTTACCTCGACGGCGACCTGGTCAGATGGGTCGGCTCCGTGGGGGGCGAGGCCCGCGACCAGCTCTACGCCTCGGCCCGCGCTGCCCTCTTCCCCATTCAGTGGGACGAGCCCGGCGGCACCGCCGTCGTCGAGGCCCTCGCCCTGGGCGTGCCGCCCGTGGGGCTGCGCCGCGGCTGCCTGCCCGAGATCATCGACCACGGGCGGACCGGGTTCCTCGCCGACACCGAGGAGGAGCTGGCCGAGTGGGTGCTGCGGGTGGCGGAGATCGACCCCGAGGAGTGCCGCCGGGAGGCCCGCCGCCGCTTCTCACCGGCCGTCATGGCCGAGCGCTACCTGGAGCTGTATGAGGAGGTCGGGAGGGCTCGCACGGCAGCACGGTGACCTGGAGCATTACGCGGACGTCAGGAGAATCCGCGCGGCAGCACGGTGACGGGACACGTCGACGCCCGCAGCACCTTCATCGCCAGCTCCCCGAGAAACACCCGGTGCGGCTGCGCGTCCTCGCTGGCCGCGCAGACCAGCAGCTCGCCCGGCAGCCACTCGATCGCCTCCAGCGCCGCGGTCACGTCGTGCCCCTCGGCGATCTCCGTCTCGGCCTCGATCCCGCTCGACTCCCAGGCCAGTCGTACGGCCAGCGCCAGGTCGTCCCCGAGCCGGCCCGGATCGTCCGTACGCAGGTCGAGCGTGATCAGCCGGAGCGGCACCCCGAGCCGGAGCGCGGCCTGCGCGATCCGCTCGACGGCCTCGTCACACTGCGGGCGGTGCACGTAGGCGAGCGTGAGCCGCGAGGGCTCGGCCGGCGGCCGGTAGCCGGCGGGCGTCAGCATCACCGCCTCGGACGACAGGTGGAGCAGGCTGTCGGATGTCGCCCCGATCGAGATGCGCCCGGCCTGCCCGCCACCCGCCGAGCCGGCCACGATCAGATCGGCCTTGATCCGGCTGGCCAGCACCGACAGCCCGCGACCCGCGCCCCTGCTCTCGAACGCGATGTACTCGGCCGGCACATCGCCGAGCTCCTCCGCCGCGTGCGCCAGCCCGGCCTGTGCCTCGACCGCCAACCCCGGGCTGCCCGGCGGGTAAATGGCGGCCACGGTGAGCTCGCCGCCGGTGACCCGCGTGATCGCGGCACCCAGGGCGAGCGCGTCGCGTCCCCCTGACTCGCCGGTATAGCCGACGACCACGTGCTCTCCGATCACGACTGCCTCCCTACCCGCTCTGAACTGGGCCTACGCGAGCCTGCCGGACCTCTCCAGGGGATCGGCCGGATTTCAGCACCTTTGGACGTTCGGGGGAGGCGGCGAGCAGTGATCGTTCGTAGGGTTATGTCCATTGCCCGTTCACGGATTGGACATCTGTTGTACCGCGACATCGTCGACTTCGCCCTCTCCACGCCCGCGTGGCTGCACACTCTCGCCGAGAAGGGCACCGACGCCGGGCTGTTCCTCTTCGCGGCGCTGTTCGCGTGGTGCTGGTGGCGGGAGAGGAACGGGCCGGCGCGTGACCTGGCCATCACGATCGCCGGACCCGCCGGTGTGGTGTGCGCCTACGTCCTCAGCGAGGTCGTGAAGACCTTCGTCAGGGAGGACCGGCCGTGCTGGGGCGGGATCCCGACGATCGCCGAATGCCCGCCCCCGAGCGACTGGTCGTTCCCGAGCAACCACTCCGTCATCGCCGCCGGCGCCGCCGGGGCGCTCATCCTGGCCTGGCGCGCTCTGGCCTGGGTGGTGCTCCCGCTGGCGGCGGTGATGGCGTTCTCGCGAGTGTTCGTCGGCGTGCACTACCCGCACGACGTCGCCGCGGGCTTCCTGCTCGGCTTGACGCTGGCCCCGCTCTTCACGCTGCTGCTGGTGGGGGCCGTCACGCCGATGGTACGGCTGGCGCGAAGCCGTCTGTCGCCGCAACGAGCCGACTGACGATGCCCGGCTCGGTGGCGGCGTGCCCGGCGTCGTCCACCACCTCGAACCGCGCCTCCGGCCACGCCTTGTGCAGGTCCCAGGCGGTGGCCATGGGCGTGCACACGTCGTAGCGGCCCTGCACGATGACGGCGGGGATGTGGCGGATCCGGTCCACGTTCGCGATCAGCTGCTCGGGCTCGAACCAGCCCAGATGGGTGAAGTAGTGGTTCTCGATCCGCGCGAACGCCAGCGCCATCTTCTCCTCACCGAACTCGGCGACCAGCTCGGGATCGGGCCGCAACGTGACCGTGCTGCCCTCCCACTGCGCCCACGCCTTGGCCGCGGCCAGCCGCGCCTCGGGATCGTCCCCCTCCAGCCGGGCGCGGAAGGCGGCGATCAGATCGCCGCGTTCCTCGACGGGGATCGGCGCGATGAACGACTCCCACACGTCGGGGAAGAGGCGGGAGGTGCCCTCCTGGTAGAACCAGCCCAGTTCCTCGGGGCGGAGGGTGAAGATGCCACGCAGCACCAGCTCGGTGGTCCTGTCCGGATGCGTCTGCGCGTACGCCAGGGCCAGCGTGCTGCCCCACGACCCGCCGAACACCTGCCACCTGTCGATGCCCAGGTGCTCGCGCAGCCGCTCCATGTCGGCGACCAGGTGCCAGGTGGTGTTGGCCTCAAGCGAGACGCCCGGGTCGCTGGCATGCGGCAGGCTACGACCGCAGTTGCGCTGGTCGAACAGGACGACGCGATACAGCTCCGGGTTCCACTGGCGGCGGTGCTTGGCGCTGCACCCGCCGCCGGGGCCGCCGTGGAGCATGACCGCGGGCTTGCCGGCCGGGTTGCCGCAGACCTCCCAGTAGATCTGGTTGCCGTCGCCCACGTCGAGCAGACCCGAGTCGTAGGGCTCGATGGGGGGATACAGGTTACTCATGCGCACTCCTGTGGTTGATTCCTTCCGGACGATATTGCCTGCTCTTCACCGAGACTAGGGTGAGCCCATGGAGCTGGTGACGATCGCTGACATCCGGGACGCGGCCGAGCGCATCAAGCCGGTCGCGGTGCGGACCCCACTGGTGCCCATGGGGGAGGTCTGGGTCAAGCCGGAGAGCCTGCAGCGGGTCGGGTCGTTCAAGATCCGCGGCGCCTACAACGCCGTCGCGGCGCTGCGGCCCGACGGGGTCGTCACCCACTCCTCCGGCAATCACGGCCAGGCGCTGGCGTACGCGGCCAAGCAGTTCGGGGTGCCGTGCGTCGTCGTGGTGCCCGAGGGGACCCCCGAGGTCAAGGCGGCGGCGATCAAGGGACATGGCGCCGAGCTGGTCGTCGTGCCGCCCGAGCAGCGGATCGCCGGGGCACTCAAGCTGGCCGAGGAGCGGGGGCTCACCATGATCCCGCCGTACGACCACCTGGCGGTGATCGCCGGGCAGGGCACCATCGGGCTGGAGATCGTCGCGGACCTGCCGGACGTCGAGGTGGTGGTCGTGCCGGTCAGCGGCGGCGGACTCGCCTCGGGCATCGCCGCGGCCGTCAAGGCGCTGCGGCCGGAGGCCACCGTGCTGGGCGTCGAACCCGAACTCGCCGCCGACGCGGCCGAGAGCCTGGCGGCCGGCCACGTGATCCCCTGGGAGCCGGCCCGGACCTTCCGTACGATCGCCGACGGGTTGCGGGCCGATCTGTCGGAGCTGACGTTCGCGCACCTGCGCGAGCACCTCGACGGCATCGTCACCGTGTCGGAGGACGAGATCCGCCACGCCATGGGCCACCTGGCCCGCTCGGCCCGCCTGGTGGCCGAGCCGAGCGGAGCGGTCACGACGGCGGCCTACCTGTCGGGGCGCGTCCCCGAGGGCCGGACGGTCCTGGTGCTGTCGGGCGGCAACGTCAACCCGGACCTGCTGCGCCAGGTCGTCTAAGCCTGGACCTCTCAGGCGTCCAGTCGTTCAGGCGGTCCACTCGTGGCGGGCCAGGAACGACCGGTCCCCGGTGGCGTACTCCTGGAAGGCCCGCTGCACCTCCGCCAGCTCGTCCACCATCGTCCGCGCCAGCGCCGCCTCCTTGTACTCCAGCTCGTAGCCGGGGGAGACCTGGATGAAGTGGCGCCCGAAGTTGACCAGTGTGACGAATGGGTTCTGTGGCGACATGGTGGCCAGGACGTCGTGCACCAGCCCGAGGTCCGGATCGTGGACGATCATCCCGTCACCGGTGTGGAGCTGCATGCCCTCATAGACACCGAGCGGCGCGGTGTTGTGCACGAGATCGCGCTGCGGGTCGTAGCAGACCAGCCCATGAGCCCGCGCGACGGTGAACACCTGGGCCGACATCTCGTCCATCGTGTCGAGGTCCATCGTCACCAGCAGATGTCCCGGATAGACCGTGACCACGCCCGGCAGCTCCTTGGCCACCTCCGGCACCTCGCCCGCGACGGGCTGTGTCTTCTTGACCGCCAGGTAGGCGGCCCGCGCCTGATCCCGGCTGATCGGCGCGGACTCGTCCCAGACCATCAACTCAACGCTCACCCGCTCATCTTGTCGGATTGAGCAGCAGTTGGTGGCACTCACCCCCGCACACGCGGGAACGCCCGGCTTCATGACCGCGTCTAGCGCGGCTTCTCCGACTCCGGAACCAGCTGTGCCGTGCAGTGAGCGCATCGGCGCGCCTCAAGGGGGATGTCACTTCAGACATTCCGGGCACGGCCGGGTCGTCGCGGCCTCGCCCTTGTCGAACAGGCTGATCAGCCGGTTCATCGGCAGCACGATCAGCCAGTAGACCACCGCCGCGATGATCAGGAAGGTGAGCAGGTGGTTGAGGAAGTCGCCGTACTTGAACTCGCTCCCGTTGACGGTGAAGGAGTATTCGGCGAAGTTCGGCTGTCTCCCCCCGGTGACCGCCCCGATCAGCGGTGTGACCAGGTCGGCGACCAGCGCCTGCACGAGCCCGCTGAAGGTGGCGCCGACGATCACCGCGATCGCCAGCTCGACGATGTTGCCACGCAGCAGGAACTTCTTGAATCCGCCCATGGCCTGGGTAAATAGCCGGTCAAGGAAGGGTCAAACCTTCCCCCGCCGCTACGGGCATATATCGCGGTAGAGGGGCGGTTAGACGATGTCGAACGTCCCGGCCTTGATGCCGTCTCGGAAGCCTTCCCACTCCTGCCGGGTCAGCGACAGATGCGCGCCGGTGGAGTCGGTGCCGACTCGCACGAGCACTCTGTCGACTTGCCTCGCTACCTCCACGCAATTGCCGTTGTTGCACGAGTGCCAGGTCAGATCACGCGGAGCCTGGGGGGAACTCATGCGGTACCTCGCAGAAAGGTCGGTGACAGGCATGGTGCACCGCAATCGTAACCCGGCATCTACCCCATAGTGGGATTGATGGGCCATATGCAACGGAAGGGGCAGGCGACTCATGCCTGCCCTCCGCACGTCTTCGAGCGTTACCCCTTGATGCTCCCGATGAAGCTGGCCCACTCTTCAGGAGAGAACTGCAGGATGTCGCCCTCAGCTACCTTGGTGTCGCGAATGGCGATTCGACCGCTCGGAAGCTTGGCCACAGCGACACAACTGCCGTTGTTGCAGTGGGAGGAGATCCTCCACATAGGCTCCAGCTGAGGATGCGAGGTCATTTGTCACTCTCCTGCCTAGGAATGGCGAGACCCCTAGCAGGAGCGCGCCAAGCTGATTGCAAGGTGGGCCCTTGACGTGCAGAAACGGCGCGCGTGAAAGATCGGGCCCAACCCCACATGCTAGGCCCTGGCTGTCAGTTGCCGCTGGCATTTGCCGGTGCTTGGCTGAATCGTTTTCAGCCTTTTTGAGCGACAAATAGGTCTCGGTGCTCCAATATCCGTTTTCTGGAATCGTCGGGGCGGAGCGCCGCGGCTCGAAGGTGGTTGAGCACCTCCCTAAACCGGATGAGCTGGTTGGGCTTCTCCAGAAAGATCTGCCCGGCGAGTGTGTCCAGGTAGACGGTGTCGGCCACGCCCGCGTTCGGGTCGAACGCCAGCAGCATGAAGGCGCTGTCGAACCCCATGTGAGCGCCGACGGTGTACGGAACGACCTGAATGGTGACGTCCGGCAGATGGCTCAGCTCGGCGAGTTGGGTCAACTGCTCTGCCATGATCTGCTGACTGCCGACATGGCGGTGCAGCGCGGATTGGTCGAGCAGGACCCAGTAGCGCGGCGGCGACGACTTGTGCAGGATCTCCTGGCGCTTCATTCGGACGGCCACGCGCTCATCGAGCACGTCGCTCGCGATGCGCGGCAGGAAGCCCTGTATCACGGCTCTGGCGTAATCCTCGGTCTGGAGCAGTCCTGGAATCGTCGTGGTCTCATACTCGGAGATCTCGACGGCCTCGGCCTCCAGCCCGATGAGCGGGCGGAAGCCCACGTCCTCGGAGTCCTGCCACCAGCTCAGCTGCTGTGCCTCCTTGGCGAACGCCATCAGCTCCGACGGGTCGGCGACTCCGTACAGTCCGCACAGGTCGCGAACGTCGCGCAGGCTGGCCCGCCGTTGGCTGGTCTCGATGCGGCTGATCTTGGCTGGGGAGCAGAGCAGTTGCTCGGCGACCTCGGCGATGCTCAGCCCGGCTTCGGTGCGCATCTCGCGTAGCCGGGCGGCCAGCTGCCGCTGGCGCAGGGTCGGGTTCGCCATCATCCCTCATCCATCTGGCCATGGCCGATCACCTCTTCGTGACGCCGTGCCGAGATCCTATGCCGAGGTGATTGCCGGTGGCATGTGAGTAAGGCAAACGTCACCGACATGTTCCTATGGCAATTGCCATAGGCATCCGCATTTACGGGTAAACAGCTCCCAAAGGGACGCCGAGAGAAGGAGGGCGTGATGCCCGTAGGAGGAGCGACTCGGTCCCGGGGGGCGGCTTGGACCAGCGCCGCTGGGGCCGGAATCGCCGACCGGACACGAAGCTGGACCGGTGTAGCCGCACCGGCCCAGCTGAAGGACGACCATCCCCCGCTGCCAGAGCAGAAGGACGATCCACCATGGATGTTAGCAACATAACCCTAAAATCAACGGTTCGTAATCCCGTCCGTCGCCTCCTCGTCAGCATCCTCGAAGTCCTCGATGCCTGGGCGTTCGCCGAGCTGGACGCGAGAGCCAGGGGACGGGGCTGGCAGGTGCGCCGGCCCGCCCTGCTCATGCGGGTCTATCGCGCCCCCGAGTTCGACACCTACGTACGGTGTGCCGCCTGCGCAGGCGAAGGCGTCACCAGGCAGGGTCTGTGCCGCGCCTGCCTGGGGCTGGGCAGAGTGCGGCCATGAACCGGCGGTTCCTCGACGAACTGAACCGCGCCACCACCCCGATATCACGACCGAACCCCTTGGTCGTGCTGTGGCGGTGGCGGTATGAGGTCGCGACGGTCATCTGCCTGCCACTCCTCGCGTACCTGATCGTGGCCTCGTTCGGCCCCATCTCCCTGGCGGCCATGGCCGTGCCCGCCGTGATCGTCCTCTGGCCGCCCGCGCGGTCAGGGGCGTGGGGGCGGATCCGGTGCGTGGTCACCGCGCACCGGATCCGCGTTGGACTCGTCGAGGCGTACGTCGTCAACAGGCGAGGCAAGATCCCGGTCATCGTGTGGTGCGCGCCGGCGCCGTTCGGGGAGCGCGTCTGGCTGTGGTGCCGGGCCGGGACCACGCCGTCCATCGTCGAGCAGGGTCGTGAGGTCATCGCGGCCGCCTGCTGGGCCACCGAGGTGGTCGTCCGGCCACACGCCGGCAGCCCGCACTGGGTGCTGCTCGAAGTCATCCGGCGGGGCCGTTCTTTCCGAACTCTGTCCGAGAAGGCTCGGCACGCCCGAGGCATGCTGTGAACGTGGGTCGCCTCTGATACCGCGCCATCAGGGGCGGCTCACCGGCGGGAAGCGTGTTAAGCCGTCTGGTGGGAAGGACCTGTGATCAGCCAGGGCCGGACGCCTCCTTCGAGGCCGGGCTTGTCCGGCGGAGCGAGGGAACGGAACATGGGGAAAGACGGCAAGGGAGCCTCGATGATCGAAATCTGGCCGGGAGACCCCTATCCTCTCGGTGCGACATATGACGGGGCAGGCACCAATTTCTCGCTTTATACGGAGGTCGCGGACAAGGTCGAACTGTGCCTTTTCGATGAGGCCAACGCCGAGTCCAGGGTGCCGCTGACCGAGGTCGACGGGTTCATCTGGCACGGTTATCTGCCGGGCATAGGTCCAGGCCAGCGCTACGGCTATCGCGTCCATGGGCCCTACGAGCCGGAGCGGGGCTTGCGGTGCAATCCGGCCAAGCTGCTGCTCGACCCGTACGCGATGGCGATCGAGGGTGGCGTCACCTGGAACGAGGCGGTCTACGGTTACCCTTTCGGCCAGCCCGACGCGCGCAATGAGGCCGACTCTGCGCCCTATGTCCACCGCTCTATCGTGATAAATCCGTTTTTTGGGTGGGGACACGACCGGCCGCCGGCCACGCCGTACCACGACACCGTGATCTACGAGGCGCACGTGCGCGGCCTGACGATCAGCAACCCGAAGATCCCCGAGCACCTGCGCGGCACGTACGCCGCGCTCGGCCACCCGGAGATCATCGATCACCTCACCAAGCTCGGCGTGACGGCGCTCGAACTGATGCCCGTCCATCAGTACGTCACCGACGACATCCTGGAGCAGCGCGGGCTGTCCAACTACTGGGGTTACAACTCGATCGGCTTCTTCGCGCCGCACAACCGCTACTCCAGTCAGGGGCAGCGGGGCGGTCAGGTGCTGGAGTTCAAGGCCATGGTGCGGGCGCTGCACGAGGCGGGGATCGAGGTCATTCTCGATGTCGTCTACAACCACACGGCCGAGGGCAACCACCTCGGGCCGACCCTGTCCCTCAGGGGGATCGACAACCCCGACTACTACCGGCTGGTCGACGGCGACAAGCGCTACTACCTGGACACCACGGGCACCGGCAACAGCCTGCTCATGCGCTCGCCCCACGCGCTTCAGATGATCATGGACTCGCTGCGCTACTGGGTCATCGAGATGCACGTGGACGGGTTCCGCTTCGACCTGGCCTCGACCCTGGCCCGTGAGCTGCACGAGGTCGACCGGCTGAGCTCCTTCTTCGACCTGGTCCAGCAGGACCCGGTGTTGTCGCAGGTCAAGCTGATCGCCGAGCCGTGGGACCTCGGGCCGGGCGGTTACCAGGTCGGCAACTTCCCCTCACGATGGACGGAGTGGAACGGCCGCTACCGCGACACGATCCGCGACCTGTGGCGCGGGCAGCCCGCGACGCTGCCCGAGTTCGGCTCCAGGTTCACCGGCTCCAGCGACCTCTATCTGGACGACAGCCGCCGGCCCGCCGCCTCGATCAACTTCGTCACCTGCCACGACGGATTCACCCTGCAGGACCTGGTCTCGTACGACGTCAAGCACAACGAGGCCAACAAGGAGGGCAACCGCGACGGCACCGACGACAACCGGTCCTGGAACTGCGGCGCGGAGGGCCCGGCGGGCCTGGCCATCGAGTCGCTGCGCGAGCAGCAGAAGCGCAACTTCCTGACCACGCTGTTCCTGTCGCAGGGCGTGCCGATGCTGTCCCACGGCGACGAGCTGGGCCGCACCCAGCACGGCAACAACAACGGCTACTGCCAGGACAACGAGCTGACCTGGGTCGACTGGTCCGACGTCAGGGAGAACTGGCTGCTGCTGGAGTTCACGCAGAGGCTGGCCGCGCTGCGCAAGAAGCATCCGGTCTTCCGGCGCAGGCGCTTCTTCTACGGCAAACCGGTACGCGGCCTGAACGACATCGCCTGGCTCACCCCGTCGGGGGAGGAGATGACCGACAGCGACTGGAACGTCGGCTACGCCAAGTCGCTGGCCGTCTTCCTCAACGGCGAGGCCATCACCGAGCCCGACCGGCGCGGCCGGCCGATCAGGGATGACTCGTTCCTGCTGCTGTTCAACGCCCACCACGACATGATCACGTTCACGGTCCCCAAGGACTACGGCGAGATGTGGCAGACCGAGATCGACACCGCCATGCCGATCGTGCTCGACGTCCGGATGTGCCGAGCGGGGGAAGGGGTCGCGGTGCCTGGTCGCAGCGTACGGGTGCTCCGTCGTGTCTAGGCCGGTTTCTACCTATCGGGTCCAGCTGACGCCCGACTTCGGGTTCGCCCAGGTGGGGGAGATCGCCGCGTATCTTCGGGACCTGGGGGTCAGCCACGTGTACCTGTCGCCGATCCTGCAGGCGACGCCCGGCTCGCTGCACGGCTACGACGTCACGGACCACTCCCGGATCAGGGCGGAGTTCGGCGGCGCCAAGGGGTTCCGTGAGATGGCCGAGCAGCTGGCCGCACAGGACCTCGGCATCGTCCTCGACATCGTGCCCAACCACATGAACACGATCAACGCCCAGTTCTGGTCCGTGCTCGCCGAAGGCCCGGCCTCCCCGTACGCCGCCTGGTTCGACATCGACTGGGACGGCGGGAAGGTGGCGCTGCCGGTGCTCGGCGACGACGTCGAGCCGGTGGTCGACGGCGACGTGCTGCGCTACCACGAGCACGTCTTCCCCCACCCCGGGCACTACCGGCTGGTCGACTGGCGTCAGGGGCCGGGCTACCGGCGCTTCTTCGACGTGTCGACGCTGATCGGGCTGCGGGTCGAGAACCCCGAGGTGCTCTTCGCCACGCACGAGGTGATCTTCTGGCTGCTCGACGAGGGTCTGGTCGACGGGCTGCGCGTCGATCATCCGGACGGGCTGGCCGATCCGCGCGGCTACCTCGAACGCCTGCGCGCCAGGTCCGGCGGCGCCTGGACGGTCGTGGAGAAGATCCTGATCGGTGACGAGCGGCTGCCCGAGGACTGGGACTGCGAGGGCACCACCGGCTACGAGGTGCTGAACCGGGTCAACGGCCTGTTCGTCGACCCAGCCGGTGAGGCGCCGCTGGTCGAGCTGTTCACCCGGCTCACCGGTCTGCCCGGCGATTTCCGGCCGGTGGTGGCGGAGGCCAAGCGCGAGGTCATCGAGCTGTTCTTCGGTGCCGAGGTGCGCCGCCTGGCCCGTGCCGCCGGGTGCGCTCCGGCCGCCGTCGCCGAGTTGCTCGCCGCGATGCCGGTGTACCGGGCGTACATGGTGCCGGGCGAGCCGCCGCCACCCGCATCGGTGGAGATCGTCGAGCGGGCCGCCGACGCGTGCTCGCCCGCCGTGCAACCGTTCGTCCAGCAGGTCCTGTACGGCCCCGCCGACGTGATCACGCGTTTCCAGCAGACCTGCGGGCCGGTCATGGCCAAGGGGGTCGAGGACACGGCGCTGTACCGGTGGTTCCCCCTGTCGTGTCTGAACGAGGTCGGCGGCGATCCGGACCTGTTCGGCGTCTCGGTGCCGGACTTCCACGCGTTCTGCCGCGACCTGCGACCGTACACGATGACCACGCTGTCCACGCACGACACCAAGCGGTCGGAAGACGTACGCGCCCGGCTGGCCGTGCTGTCGGAGCTGCCCGACGAGTGGGCCGAGGCGGTGTCGGAATGGTCGGCGGCCGTGAGCTTCGATCCACGGCTCGACTACCTGGCCTGGCAGAACCTCATGGCGGCCTGGCCGATCTCCGGCGAACGGTTCGCCGAATACCTGCTCAAGGCGGCCCGGGAGGCCAAGACCTCCATTTCCTGGATAAATCCGGATCCGGGGTACGAGCAGCGGCTTCGCGACTTTTCCGCGGCGGCCGTGAAGCTGCCGGTGGGCGAGTTCACCGAGCGCGTCGACGCCTTCGCCATGGCCAACTCGCTCGGGGCCAAGCTCGTCCAGCTGATGATGCCCGGGGTGCCGGACGTCTATCAGGGCAATGAGATGACGGATTTCTCGCTGGTCGACCCGGACAACCGGCGGCCGGTGACGTTCGGGCGGTCGCCGGTGTCGCGCTGGGACGCGGCCAAGCTCGCGGTGACGACCCAGGCGCTGCGGCTGCGGCGTCGGCTCGACCCCGCGGCGCCGTACACACCGCTTCTGGCCGAAGGGGAGGCGGCGGAGCACGCGATCGCCTTCGCGCGCGGAGACGAACCGCCGCAAGCGGTCGCGGTCGCCACGCGCCTGCCCGTCCGCCTCGCCCGCCGCGCGCAGGTTGCGGGTGTACAGCTGGGGGAGCGGGAGATGTGTCTCGGCTGGGGCGGCACCACGCTGACCCTCCCGCCCGGCACCTGGCGCGAACTGCTGACCGGCGGCGTCTACACCGGCCGCGTCCCTCTCGCTCACCTGCTCGCCCGATACCCCGTCGCGCTGCTGGAGAGACATGATCTTTGAGGTGTGGGCTCCGAACGCCACGACCGTGGAGGTCGACCTGGACGACGTCCTCGACGGGCGCCGCGCGATGACCGCCGGTGC
This sequence comes from Nonomuraea sp. CA-143628, assembly GCF_050942315.1. Classification (NCBI taxonomy): domain Bacteria; kingdom Bacillati; phylum Actinomycetota; class Actinomycetes; order Streptosporangiales; family Streptosporangiaceae; genus Nonomuraea; species Nonomuraea sp. CA-143628. Next base: position 10,852,031 of record NZ_CP192072.1, on the reverse strand, counting down.
GGGCGGCTGGTGGGCGGCCGACGTACCGGAGGCCGGGCATGGGACTCGCTACCGGTACGTACTCGACGGCGAAGGCCCGTACCCCGACCCCCGCTCCCGCCGCCAGCCCGATGGCGTCTTCGGGCCCAGCGCCGTCTACGACCACGCGCGCTACACGTGGGCCGACCATGAGTGGACCGGCCGCGACCTGCGCGGCTCGGTGATCTACGAGCTGCACATCGGCACGTTCACCCAGGCCGGCACGTTCGAGGCGGCCATCGAGAAGCTGCCGCATCTCGTCGAGCTGTCCGTGGACTTCGTGGAGGTCATGCCGGTGGCCCCGGTGCCCGGGGGGCGCAATTGGGGCTATGACGGGGTGGACCTGTACGCGGTCAATGAGACGTACGGCGGCCCCGACGGGCTCAAGTCGTTCGTCGACGCCTGCCATCGCGCCGGCATCGGAGTCCTGCTCGACGTCGTCTACAACCACCTGGGCCCATCGGGCAACTTCCTGCACCCCTTCGGCCCTTACTTCGCCGGGTTCAGCGGGAGCTATTGGGGCGAGGCGGTCAATCTCGACGGGCCGGGGTCCGACGAGGTACGCCGCTACTTCATCGAGAACGCCCTGCAGTGGCTGCGCGACTACCACATCGACGGCCTGCGGCTCGACGCCGTACACGCGCTGCACGACAAGCGCGCCACACACCTGCTGGCCAAGCTGTCCGACCAGGTGGACGCGCTGTCCTGCGCGGTGGGCAGGCCGCTGTCGCTCATCGCCGAATCCGACCTCAACGACCCGCACATGGTCCGCTCCCTCGACGCGGGCGGGCTGGGAATGACCGCGCAGTGGGACGACGACGTCCACCACGCGCTGCATTGCGCGGTGAGCGGCGAGAGCCACGGCTACTACGCCGACTTCACCGACCTGTCCGCGCTGGCCAAGGCGCTGACCCGCGGTGTCGTACACGAGGGCGGCTGGTCGAGCTTCCGCGGCCGTACGCACGGGGCGCCGTACGTCGGAGTGCCCGGCCACCGGCTCGTCGCCTGCCTGCAGAACCACGACCAGATCGGCAACCGGCCTCTGGGCGACCGGCTGCCCGTCTCCGCGCTCAAACTCGGCGCCGGACTGCTGCTGACCTCGCCGTTCACCCCGATGCTGTTCATGGGGGAGGAGTGGGGGGCCGGTACGCCGTTCCTGTTCTTCTCCGACCACGTCGACCCGCAGTTGCGGGAGAGCGAGGGCGGGCGCAGGGAGCAGGAGTTCGACGGATTCGGGTACGCCTGGGACGCTCCCGACCCGTCGCGTGAGGAGACGTTCCTGCGCTCCAAGCTGGACTGGGACGAGGTGAAACAGGAGGTCCACTGGTCGCTGCTGTGCTGGTACCGCGACCTGATCGCACTGCGCAAGGCGCTGCCCGAGCTGTCGGACCCGCATTTCGACAGCGTCCGGGTGGAGTTCGACCCGGACGGGAAGTGGCTGGTGATGTGGCGGGGGTCGCTGTGCGTCACGGTCAATTTCGGGGCGGACTCGGTGACGCTGCCGGTGTCGGTGGGGGCCGCCCTGCTGGCCTCTGATGAGCCGGTCGCCGCTGGTGAGGATGGGGTTTGGCTGCCTGGGCAGAGTATGGCGATCTTCAGGTCCCCTGGCGGTCAGAAGAGCGGACCTGTCTGACCATCCCGAAGGGTTGACTTGGATCACTCGTTTTGGCCTTCGGGGGGACGGGCCTGGATCACGTGTCTGGACCTTCTGGCGAGCGGGCTTGGATCATCGTTTTTTAACTCGCGGTGGCCGCGGTCGGTTCGGGATTGATCTGGCGGCCCGCAGGAGTCTCGACGGACGGATGTCCTTGCCCTGTGCTTTTGTTGCCCACAGCCCCGGCTGTTTGTTGTCTACAGCCCTGGCTGTTCTCTACAGCCCCGGCTGTTGTTTACAGCCCCGGCTGTTGTCCACAGCCCCGGCTGTTGTCCACAGCCCCGGCCCCATCTGCCGAGACTTATCCCCAGAACGCCGTTCGCCTCCACGCCTCCACCTCCCGATCACCGATCCTGGTGCCCCACCGCACCCCCGGAGGCTTACGTGAAGATCACTCTCCCTCTGCCTGCCCGCCTGACGTCCCACTTTGTCGTCCCCGTCGTGCACGTCCCTTTCGACATCGAGTCGTTCATGCCATGGCGGGTCGGCAGACCCTACAGACGGGCGGTGAGCGCCGCCCTGGGCACCCCGCTCCTGACCGTCACCCATCACCGCTCACCCTGGAGACCGGCCGGTGTCACGCTCGCGATCGAGGAGCGCCACCTGCTCCGCCGAGCCCAGCAGCACGTCCTGGTCTCCTCGACAGCACCCCCGCACGCGCTGCCCACCAGCATCCAGGTAGCCCGCGCGGCGGCGCGCGCGGTGGCGCAGGAGTGCGAGGGGCTGGTCATAGATCCGCTGACGGGCATCACACTGCTCACCTGCGATCGACACACCGACATCCCGACCACTCCCTCGCCACCACCCAGCGCTGGCGGCTTCCAACCAACCTCCGAACCGGTGTCCGGGTCGGTCTCTGCGTCGATACCCAGGCGAGTAGCCGGGCCGGTGTCTGGATCCATCTCCGGGGCGGTTTCTAGGCCGGTGTCCGGGCTGAACCCTGGGCCGGTGTCTGGACCGGTCGCTAGGCCCGCGTCCGGGTCAGTCTCTGACCATGTTTCCGGACCGATGTCCGGGTCGGTCTCCGGGTCGGTTTCGGCACCGGTCTCCGGACCGATGCCTGTGTCGGTCTCTAGGCCGACCTCTGGACCGGTGTCCGGCCGGGTAGCTGGACCGATACCTGGGCCGGAGTGCGGATCAGTACCCGGGGCGACCTCTGGGCCGATATCCAGGTCGGTGTCCGGGCCGGCTTTTGGGTCAGTCGTCGCCGGGCCGGGGTCCGGGGCGGTCGGTCGTCGGCGGGGAGACGACCCGGTCGCCTTCCCAGCAATCGGTGAGTCGCCCGTGTTCCGCCTGGCCGACGACTGGCTGGGCTGGGACGTGCAGGTCCACGGGGACGCCACCTGCCCGCCGTGGGACCCGGCTGACACCGGCGCCTGCGACTGCCTGCGCGTCACCTCCCGGGGCCTGCGTCGCTTCGCCCTACCCGAGATCACCTTGGACGGCGCAGCCTGCGCCCACAGCCTGTGCGCCACGAGCCTGCTCCGCAGAGTGGCACACCACCTCGTCACCGATCACCTGGCCTTCCTCGCGACCCACCCGGACGCCACCGAGCGCACGATCGACGACCACGTACGCATAGCGACCTCAGCCGGGCACGGCGGCTCACCCTTCACCGTCCACCTCACCCCCTGCGACACCGACCCGACCAGCCACGGCCGCATCCGCCGCATCAGCCGGCTCAAGGTCGCCCCAGTTCCAGGCGCGGGCCAGGTCGCCTACCTCAGGACCGACCCACCCCCGGGCACAGGCCAGGTCACCCACCTCAAGGTGGGTCCACCGCCGGGCTTCAGCGGCTCCCTCAACGACTGGCTGTGCGCCACCCACCGCACCACCCACGACATGCCGACCGTCCTCGGCTGTGACCTGACGGACCCATCCTCAGTTCTCGTGGCGTAAGCCAGCCCACACACCGTCCAAGAGGAAGCGCGGCATGTGACATGTGGCCTGTCCTCGGCTGTGACCTGATGGAGCTGTCCTCGGTTCTCGTGGGGTGAGCCAGTCCACACACCGTCCGGGAGGAAGCGCGGTATGGAGCATGTGGCCTGTCCTCGGCTGTGACCTGATGGATCCGCCCCAGCCCCGGGGACATGAACCCGCCCACAGGAACCCCGTAGGGTGCAGCTCCTTGCGGTGGTCACTTGCCGAGCGGGGTGGCTGCTGTCCTGGCTGTTTGGTCGCGTCAGCGGCTTCTATCGTGGGCGCAGGCGTGCGAGGCGGTGGTGGCGATGGGGGTCATTGCTGCAGGAACTGGCACGGCGGCGGGCCGGTTCCAGCGCCAACACGGCACCACACGGCGGGTCATCTCTCCTGCCACGGTGTCGCAGCAGCTCCGGCGATGCTGCGAGGAACTTTCCGAGCACTACCCGCAGTTTTGGACGGTGCGATTCACCCCGTACGACTTCCGCGGGATCTTCGCCACCGAGTCGGTCAACAGAGGCGAGCCAACCTCAGTGCCTGCGGCTGGACCGCTTCGGACGACCGGTACGCCGCCTCGGTCGCCGAACCCGGCGCTAATGCTCACCAAGATACGAACCCGGCGCTAATCGTCACCGAGGTAGCGGTACCCGGCCAGCCGAGGGAACCGCGATCGGGCGATCTGCTCGTCCTCCACATCCACCGATTCGCCACTTGGCTCAGCGGTCGACAGCGGCACCCCAGCGTCGGTGCGTTCTTCATAGACCTCATAGACCTGCGAAGCGTATTCCTCCGCGTGCTCGCCGCTCTCACAATTCCACTGGCCGTACAGATCAGCGAAGTTATCTGGATCGTCGACGACCCGCTTGAACGCCACACGTCCCTGCCCGATGAGCCACGCGCGGAAGCCCTCGAACGCATCGTCATTGAACCCCTTGTCGCCAAACCGCGCAGGATCGAACCGCATGGCCCACGGGTCGACGTCGAAGTCCTCGGGGTTGCCAAAAACCAGGGCCGCAGCGTCCCAGATCGGCCAGGTGTAGGCGCGATTGTCCACCGTGTCCCAAAGGGCGGTGAAACTCACCAGCTCATCCACCGTGAGGGCAAGCAGCCGTTCACGCTGCAACCACACCTGCTCCGCGAAGTCCCCGCCACTCGCAGCCCGACACGACTCAACGATCTCCCAGAAATCATCTTCAGTCACGCGGGAATCGTACCGATCAGCCCCGATGATCCACGCCCTCAAACCGGTGACTTGCTCAATCAGATCAAGTACCGACAAGCATGGCGCCGCGGAAGATCTGACCGGCCCATCCCCTTCCAGGAGGAACCTCGTGTGGCCGCCATTCGTAAAACCCGTGTGGACGCTTTCGAAGACGTTGACCGTAAATTACGCGAGTCACGCGAGCAAATTCGCCGATTCGACCACCTGACCACCCGGCGGCAGGCGACAGCCGACCAGATCCGGGAGGTCACCGAGCTGACCGGCCGGCTGGAGACACAACTGGCCAAAGAGCAGCACGACGTCGCCCGCCTGGAAGGCAGGCTAGGCGGCTTCCTGGCCCTGCTCGCGGCCCCTGTCGCGGGCTCCAAGGAGGACAGGCTGGCCAGGGAACGAGCCGAAGCCGATGCCGCCTGGGAGCGGCTGCACGGTCAGCGGAGGCGGCTCGAGGATCTGACCGCCGATCTGGAGGTCACCGACCGCGAGCTGGCCTCGATCTCGGGGGCGCGTCAGGCGTACGAGAAACTGCTGGCCGACAAGGAGCGGCTGCTGATCGGGCTCGGCAACGAACGCGGTCAGAAGCTGCTCGGGACATCGAAGAAACTGGCCGACACGCAAGCCGACATCAGAGAACACCTCGAAGCCTGGCAAGCGGGCAAGGCCGCGGGCAAGGCGCTGGGCGTCGTCCTGACGCTGCTGAGCAAGGCACGTGGCGCGTCGACCTGGGACATGCTCGGCGGCGGTGTGGTGGCCGACGCGATCGAACACAGTCATCTGTCGAGGGCGGAGCAGGCGGCCTGGCACGCCCAGCGAGCGCTCGACGTCTTCTCCCGCGAACTGGCGGACATCGGGTGGGTCGGCGACCTCCAGATGCCCAAGGTGGACACGCGGTGGTTCGTGGACTCGTTCTTCGACAACATCATCACTGACGCACTGAAACACCAGCGCATCAACAGGACTCGCGACGCGGTGGCCTCGATCTCCCAGTGGGTCACCGAGACCGTGCAGGCCCTGGCCGGTCGCAGTACGCAACTGGAGGCCCAGCACAGAGCACTCCTGGCAGAACGCGAGCAACTACTCGCCAACTGACCCTCTGGCGAGCATCGGGGGATGAGTCTGAGGGGATTTTGGGGAGGGCTCGGGGATGGAGCGTGGGGTGCTGGACGGGGGGTGGCGGACGGGCCTGAGGGTGTTGGGGGAGGGCCCGGGGATGGTCCGAGGGGTGTGGACGGGGGCGGCGGCAGAGCCTGTGGGGGTGTGGACGGGGGCGGCGGCAGAGCCTGAGGGGGTGTGGACGGGGGCGGCGGCAGAGCCTGTGGGGGTGTGGACGGGGGGCGGCGGCAGAGCCTGAGGGGGTGCTGGAGAAGGGCCCGGGGATGGTGCAAGGGGTGCTGGATGAGGGCCGGGGGATGGGCCTGAGGGGACTCCGGACAAGGATCGGCAGGTGTTCGCGTTGCGTCGGGTGCCTGCCTTGTGTCAGTTGATGGCTTCGGCGGCTGTCAGAGCCTCGGAGATAGCGGCCGGGATGTCCAGTACGGGGAAGATGACGTGGCGGATCACCCGGAAACGGTCCACGACCAGGATCAGGCGCTTGAGCCGCAGGGCCTGGCCGGCGCGGAAGGTGGGGAGGCGGAGAGCCGCTGCGAGGCGCAGGTCCATGTCCGAGAACAGGGGGAACGGAATGTCCTCAGCGGCGGCAAAGGCGGTCTGCTCGTCGGGGCGTTGCGTGCTCACCCCGTGGATGGCGATGTCATGGGCGGCGAATTCGGGGCTTCTGTCACGGAAGATACGGTTCTCGAGCGTGCAGCCCGCTGCTCCGGGGACTTGATTCCAGCCGGGCGGTAGCGGCGCGGGCATACCCGTCGACGGGTACGCGAAGAGGACCGTCGCCCGCGCATCGGCCACGACATCGAGCGATGCCGTTCCCTCACTCGTCGAGGTGGTTTGACTGATGGCGACCAATGGACGAACCACCATGTCGCCTGCTCCGCCTGTGCGATCGATGCCACGGGTCTCGTCCGTGTCGTCCGGGCCAGTGGTGGCTGATGGGCTGTTGGCTGTGCTGATGGGGTCGGTGGTGGGCGGCAGATGGTTGGCGCCGTCGGTCCGGTTGGTGGTGCCGGTGAGGTGGATTGTGGCTGGTGTGCGGGCGCCGGTGCCGTTCGGGTCGGTGGTGGTCGGTGGGTGGTTGGCGCTATCGGTCCGGTTGGCGCTCTCGGCCTGGTCAGTGCTGTCAGTCTGATCGGTGGTGTTGGTCTGGGGGGTGGTGAGTGGTGGGCGGTTGATGGCGGCGGGTAGCCGCAGTGGGGCCGGTATGTGGGTGCCCAATAGGGCGTGGACGCGGGCCGCTTCTGGGCTTTGCGGGGCCGCCACCCCCGTGAGGGTGCCGTCGCCGAGGAGCCAGCGGTCTGCCCAGTCCTGCATCGTGATCAGCATGGGCGCCAGTGCCCAGCCCGCGTCCGTGAGTACGTACTCGTACCGCACCGGCCCGCTCTGATACGGCTCACGCGTCAGCACCCCGTGTTCCACCAGGTGCTTGAGGCGTTCCGTGAGGACTTTGCGGGAAATGCCCAGCTCGCCCAGCAGGTCGTCGAACCGGCGATGCCCGCGGGTCACCTCGCGGACGATGAGCAGGCTCCACCAATCACCCATCACGGCGGCTGCCTGGGCGATCGAGCAGTCGGCGTCCTGCGAGCGCAGCTCTCTGGCCATTCCCCGACTTTACCGTCAAGTGAGTCTCTGATAGAAACTTAGTCAGTTCCCAAAGGAGACTCATGAGCGTGGCATGGGCGACCCTGAGACGGTCGTGGTTGGTGACCAGGCGGGCCTACCCATGGTCATACTTCATCGGCACCTTGTTGCTGGGTGTCTTCACCATCGGGCTGGCCTACCTGGGGCTGCGGGCCGTGGCGGGCGGGGAGATATCCGCGGAGTTCCGTGGAAAGGCGGGCACCAGCGACTATCTCGGGTACATCGCCGTGGGCGCCGGCGCGTACATGTTCGTCGTCCACGGCATCCTCTGGACCGGCAAGGCGATGATCCAGGAGCAGCGCGAAGGCACCATGGGCGCGCTGCTCGTCGCTCCGGCGCGGCGCCTGCCGTACCTGCTGGGGTTCTCGGCGTTCGCCTTCACCGCGGTGGCGGTCGAGGTGGCGGTGTTGTTCGGGTGCGCGGCATTGTTCGGGGTACGTCCGGAGCCCACGGGGGCGGTGGACGCCGTGCTGGCCGTGGCGGGGCTGGCTCTGGCGGTGTTCGGGATGTCGGCCGTGCTGAGCAACGTGATGATCGTCGCCGGTGAGGCGCACATCACCCAGAACAGTGTGTTCCACGCGATAGCCCTGCTGTCCGGGTTCACCTTTCCGAGGGAGTACCTGCCTGACGCGGTCCGATGGCTCGGCGAGGTCGTGCCGGTGACGGCCGCCATGGACGTGATCCGCGGCGTCTTCACCGGCGGCACCGGACTGGACCCGGGCCGCCTCGCCGTCGCCGTCGCGCTCGGTCTCGCCTACGCCGCCGCCGGATTACTCGCGATGCCCTGGGCTGAGCGCAGGGCCATGGAACGGAGCTACTGATGATCGAGACCGTGAACCTGCGCAAGGAGTTCGGCGCGAAGGTGGCCGTTGACGGCTTGAACCTGTCGATCCCCGGTGGCCGCGTCACCGGGCTGCTCGGGCTGAACGGCGCGGGCAAGACCACCACCATCAAGATCTTGGCCACCCTGCTCCGGCAGACGTCCGGCACCGTCAGCGTGGGCGGCCTCGACCCGGTCAGACAGCCGCATGCCGTACGCAAGAGGATCAACCTGATCGCCGGCGGCGAGCGCATGGTCTACGCACGGATGACCGGCCGGGAGAATCTCTGGTACTTCGGCCAGCTCTATGACATCCCCACAAAAGTCCTCAAGCCGCGCATCGAAGAGCTGCTGGCACTCGTCGGTCTGACGGACGCCGCCACCACCCGGGTCGAACAGTATTCGCGCGGCATGACCCAGCGCCTGTCCATCGCCCGTGGCCTGATCAACGACCCCGACTACCTGCTGCTCGACGAGCCCACACTGGGGCTCGACGCGCCGATCGCCCGTGACCTGCGCAAGGTCGTGGCCGGGCTGGCCGAGCGGGGCAAGGGCGTGCTCCTCACCAGCCATTACCTGGCCGAGGTCGAGCAGCTCTGCGAGCACGTGTACGTGATCGGCGACGGCCGCCACCTCGCGGCAGGCTCTCCGGCCGAGCTGATGGCCCAGACCGGTTGCCATCGGACGGTCCGGGTCACGGTCACGAACCTGTCGCCCCAGATCGAGGCCGCCGTACGGGCCTTCGACAGCCGCGTACGGCTCGCACCGGGCGGGGTGGTCGAGCTGAACCATCCGGACGACCTGACCGGGGCACTGACCACGACGATCATTGAGGCGGGCGGCGCGCTCGGCGGGCTGGAGATCGTCGAGCCGTCCCTTGAGGACGCGATCCTCGCGCTGAGCGACCGCTCCCTGGAGGTGGTCGCGTGATCGCGCCGCACACGAGCTGGTCGCCGTGCCGCACAGGGTTGGGCGTGACGGCGACGTGGTGCCGCCTCCGGATGGGCGTCACTCCGCCCTGGACCCGCGCGGAGGCCGGTACGACTCCGCCGTGGGCCGAGGTGGGCGGCACTCAGGCGCGAGCCGGGGTGGAGGTGGGTGCGGCCCCGCCGTGGACGGCTGTGGAGGTGGAGGTGGGTGCGGCCCCGGCGTGGTGCCGGACGGAGACCGGCACCGGCTGTACGGCCTGTGCCCTCGGCAACCGCACCACCAGCCGCTGGCAGGTGATGACGTGAGGCACGCGATGAAGGTCATGCGGGCCGAGGCGCTCAAGCAGCATCGCCAGATCTTCGGCAGCAAGCTGGTCCTGTTCTCGATGCTGGTCTGGCCGTTGTTGAAGCTCGCCGAGACCTACTACACGCTCCGGCCGTTGGCCGCCACGCCGGGCATCGCCGAGCGCTGGCCGCTCGCCGCCGACCCGGAACGGCTGCTCGCCTTCCTGGCCACGGGCGCGCTCGGCTTCACGTTCTTCTTCTCGCTGGTGCAGTCGGCCTGGCACTTCTCCTTCGAGCGCCAGACCGGCACGCTGGAGCTCCTCTTCCTGTCACCCGCGAACCGGCTGGTCGTGGTCATCGCCAACGGGTTCGGCGCGCTGGTGCAGAACGCCTGGCTGTTCGCCTGTTTCGCGGTGGCGATGTTCACGCTGCTGGACGTGGTGAACGTGGCCCACCCGGCCATGTACGCGGTGGTCTTCCTGGCCATGTTGGTGCCCGCGGTCGCGTGGGGGGCGTTCCTGAACAGCCTGCTGATCTTCTCCAGGGACGCCGCCTTCCTCTACACGTTGCTGGACGATCCGATGTGGTTCGCCAGCGGGGTGCGGCTGCCGGTGTTCGCGCTGCCCGGCTGGATCCGGGCCGTCGGCTCGGTGCTCCCGCTCACCGGCAGTCTGGCGGTCGTACGCGGTGCGCTGCTCGATGGCCAGGGCGTCGGCGACCTGGCCGGGGAGCTGGCCGGGCTGGCCGTACTGTCCGGAGTCCTGCTGCTCGCGGCGGTCGTCGCGCTTCGGCTGGGAGAGGCACGAGCCCAGCGGACCGGGCAGCTGCGCCTCTTCTGAGGCGACCGAGGGAACCTCCTGGGCCGCCGTCAGCGGCTGAGCACCTGCCGGAGCACTCGTTCGAGGGTGGCCGCGGGGTCCGGGTCGGCGTACGGCGAGCGCCAGGCGACGTAGCCGTCTGGCCGGATCAGCACGGCGCCACCCCTGTCCACGCCGTACCTCTCCGTCCAGCAGCCTTCGACGTCCATCAGCTCCTCATCCACCAGCACGCGCGTGAGCTGAATGCGCAGCCGCTCCTTGATCAGCCGCCCCGCGTCCATCCACTGCTGCCCCCCAGGCCCGGCGATCAGCACGAAACCGGATCCGAACAGGTCGATGGTCGAGATCAGCTGCCCGTCCCAGTCGAGCGGCACATGCGGGGCGCGACTGCCCGGACGCCCGGTCGGTACGCGCGGATCCTCCAGGATCGACCCGTCGTCATCGGGCTCCTCCAGGATCGCCGTCGAGTGGTAGCGGTATCCGATCATGGCGGCCATGGGGTCTTCGAGCGGTTCCGGGTACTCGGTGCGCATCGCGGGAGGCATCCGGAAGCCGAGGTTCGCGAGCTGGGCGTTGGCCGTCAGCGTGCCGATGGGACGGCGTTCGGCGTCATAGGTGTCGAGGAAATCCGGCCCGGCCTGCCCGGTCGCCACCAGCCAGAGCCGCCACGCGATGTCGCAGCCGTCCTGGAGCGCTGTGCTGCCGCCCTGCCCGCCGGTGGGCGGCATCGTGTGAGCCGCGTCGCCGGCCAGGAACACCCGCCCGTCGCGGTAGCGGTCGGCCACGACGTGCGCCATGGCGAAGGTGGTCTTGTCGAGCACCCGTACGTCGAGGTCGGGCACGCCGGTGGCCACCCGTACCAGCTCGACGCAGCGCTCCTCGGTGAAGTCGGCCTCGCTCTCACCCTTGGCGGGGTCGTAGTTGACGCCCACGACGTGCGCGCCCACGCCCGTGCCGGTCACGATGACGCCGGTGAAGACCTCGTTCCGCAGATACCAGAGCGTGACCTCGCGCTCCCGTACCAGCCCGGTCAGGTCGGCATCGAACATGATCGAGCACATCAGCCCCAGCTCGCCCTTCCCCGAAGCGGGGATGCCGAGCTGGGCGCGGAGCGGGCTGCGGAAGCCGTCGGCGGCCACCACGTAGTCGGCCCGTACGACACTGTCGACGCCGTCGGCGCGGATGACCGCCGTGACACCCTCGGCGTCCTGCTCCAGCGAGACCAGCTCGGTGGAGAACCGCAGGTCGGCCCCCAGCTCTTCGGCCTTGGCCCGCAGCACCCGCTCGACCTCCGCCTGCGGGGCGCCCACCTGCACGGCGGGCGTGACGTCGGCGAGAAAGGCGAAGTCGTCCTCGTCGCCGGTCACGATCATGTGCGGGTTCGGGTCGGCCAGGTTCGATGCGATCGCTATGCGCATGCCGTCACCGATGCCCTGCCAGATGTCCCGCAGTGACTGTTCGACCCCGGGCACCGGCCGCAGTAACTCGACGGCCCTGGGGCCCACCCCGAACGCCTTGGGCTGGACCGACGTACTGGGGTGCCGCTCGACCAGCGTGACAGGCACTCCCCGCCACGCCAGCAGCGCTGCCGCGCTCAGCCCGGCGTAACCGCCGCCGACGACAAGAACGGGTACTCGCTCGTGCAACTCAACCCACCTCCTGGAACGCGTAGTATCGCGTTATCGGTCGAGCGACACGATATGTCGCGTCTACGAGGCGGGTCAAGACATATCTCGAAATGTACTAGAGGCTGAAAGGGTAGGACTCTGTGAGTAGTGGACCGGAAACAGGGCCGCAACGGTTGACCATGGTGGTCTTCATGCCGTGCCTCCGGTGATCGAGCGGCTCGCCAGTGCGTCGAACTCGCGGTCGGGCAGAGTCCGGTTGAGCTCAAGGAGCTTGTCGGCGAGCCAGCCGACGGCGTAGCGGGTCCGCGGAGCATCGGATTCGACTGCCGCGCGGATGGTCTCGGCGACGACCTGGGGATCGGAGCCCTGGTCGAGCCCGTTCTCGCTGCGTTCGGCCATCGCCGCGGCCATCGAACGGTAGGCGCCGAGCCCGGAGTGCTCGCGCAGTTGCGCGGCGGTCTGGTCCTCGAACTCGGTCTTGATGATGCCGGGTTGAACGATCACGACATTGATCCCGAACGGCGCGACCTCCATGCGCAGCGTGTCGGAGAGGGCCTCCATGGCGTGCTTGGAGGCGTAGTACCAGGCGCCCAGCGGCAGGCTGATCTCGCCGCCGATCGAGGATACGTTGACGATCACCCCGGATCCCTGGTCGCGCATGTGCGGCAGGACGAGCTGGATCAATCGGGCGGGAGCCAGGACGTTGACCTCGAACTGGTCGCGCGCCAGGTCCAGGGGGACATCCTCGACCGCGCCGTGCAGGACCGTTCCGGCGTTGTTGACCAGAACGTCGATCCGGCCCTGCTCCCGCAGGATGGTGGCGATCACCCGGTCGAGGTCGGCGTCGCGGCGCACGTCCATCTCCAGAACGTGCCCACCGGCCTCGCGCAGGACGTCCATCTTCCGTACGCGCCGTGCGGCTCCGTACACGACGTGGCCGGTGCGCAGTAGTTCCAGGGCGGTCGTCAGACCGATACCGGCCGATGCCCCGGTGATCAAGCAGACCTTCGGCATGGGTCACACCTCCCAGACGACGGGCAGCGCGTGCACGCCGTAGATGAGCATGTCGGTGCGCAGGGCCACGTCCTGAACCGGGACGGCCAGGCGCAGGTCCGGGAACCTGGTGATCAGGGCGGGCAGCGCGACCCGCAGTTCCACCCGCGCTAGCTGCTGACCTAGGCACTGGTGCCCGCCGTGGCCGAAGGCCACGTGCCCGCTGGTCGAGCGGAGCAGGTCGAGGGTGTCGGGGTCGGCGAAATGCGCGGGATCGCGGTTGGCCGCCGGCACCGAGATGGTGACCGTCTCCCCGGCTTTGATCACCTCACCGTTCAGTTCCACGTCGGTCAGAGCCGTGCGGATGGTGAACGGGATGATGCTCGCGTACCGCAACAGTTCCTCGACCGCGCGGTCGGCGATGCCGGGGTTGGCACGCAGGGCGGCGAGCTGGTCGGGGTGGACGAGCAGCGCGAACACGCTGAGCGCGAGCATGTTGGCCGTGGTGTCCATGCCGGCGCCCAGGAGTGAGAAGCCGATGTTGACCAGTTCCTCGTCGGTGAGGTCGGTTTCGGTCAGGTCGCCGAGCAGGTCGTCGGTGGGGGCCACGCGCTTGGCCGCGACCAGTTCCTCGACGAACGCGTGCACCGCTCCGTAGGCCGCCGCCAGTTCCTCCGGCGGGGCGTTCAGGCGGAACAAGTCCAGCGCGTGCTGCTGGAATCGGGCCCGGTCCTGGTACGGCACTCCGAGCAGTTCACAGATCATCTGCGCGGGGACCGGCTGTGTCAGGGCCGTCACCAGGTCCACCGGGCCGGACTGCCGCTCTATCGCGGCCAGGTGCTCTTCGGTGATCTGCGTGACCCGCTCGCTCAACTGGCGCATCCGGCGAACGGTGAATTTCCCGGTGAGCAGGTTGCGGTAGCGCGTATGCTCCGGCGCGTCCATGCCGCCGAACATCCCCGGAGGCGGGGGCTGGTCACTGTCCGGGGCCCCGGAGATCGGCATGTGCCGGAGCTCGGCCCGGACGCTGAACCGCGAGTCGGCCAGCACGGCGCGCACCAGGGCGTGGCTGGTGACCAGCCAACCTTCGTGACCGTCGGGGTAGGCCAGCCGGCTCAGTGGGCGCTGCTCGCGGAGCTCGGCCAGTCCCGTGGGCGGGTCGAACGGGCGGTCCGCGCGCCGCTCGGTCGGCAATGTTGTGCTCACCGCGGTCTCCTTGTCGTGTGCTGTGTTTGCGATGAGCGAAACGCTAGGAATGTGGTTCCATCAGAAACAACAAGTCGCGGCGATAAGCCGAGCTAGAAGCGACGCGATCGATGCGTTGACTCTGGAGCTGAACGCACCGGCAGGCCTGATCGGCCGGAGGAGAGGATTGACGATGGCAGGAGGTCGTCTGACCTACGAGGAGCGCCAGCAGGTCGCCGCCGGGTTGACCGCGGGCCTTCCGTACGCCGAGATCGCCCGCCGGCTCGGACGGTCCAAGTCCACGATCATTCGCGAGGTCGCCCGAAACGGCGGACACCACCGCTACCGGGCCAACCAGGCCCAGCAGGCCACTCAGTGGCGGGCCCGTCGCCACAGGCCGGTCGCGCACACCGCGCCCGTCGCCCACGCGGACGCGCCCGGGTGGGACCCGGAATCAGTGCGGGATTTCGAGGAACGCTTCGCGACGATGATGACCCAGACCGGGATTCCGGCCATGAGTGCCAGGGTCCTTGTCTGCCTGTTCGTCAGCGATACCGGCGGCGCCACCGCCGCCGAACTCGTCGCCCGGCTGCGGGTGAGCCCCGCCTCGGTCTCCAAGGCGGTCGCCTGGCTCGACCAGCGCGGGCTGGTCGCCCGCGAACGCCAGGGACGGCGCGAAAGGTACCTGATCGACGACCACGTCTGCTATCAGGCCTGGCAGGCCAGCCTCCAGGGCATGGTCCTGTGGGCGGACTTCACTCGGCAGGGAGCCCAGATTTACGGCGTGATCAACCCGGCGGGCTCCCGCATGCACACCGCCAGCCGGTTCTTCCAGCACCTTCACCAGGACATGGCCCAAGCCGCCGAGCATTGGCGGCACGCCCTCGCCAACTAGGCCAGGGCTGACCCCACCCCAGCCAGAGGCACCGGTCAGGACAGGTGGCGTTCGAGGGACTCGATCTTGCTGGTCATGCCGTCCGTGACACCGGCCCTGAGGTCGGCCTTCAGCACCAGGCTGACCCGCGGCGCCACCTCGGCCACCGCGTCCACCGCCTGCTTGACCACCGCCATGACTTCGTCCCATTCACCCTCGATGGTGGTGAACATGGAGTCCGTCCGGTTGGGCAGCCCGCTCTCCCGCACCACCTTGACGGCGCGCGCGACCGGCTCGGCGACCCCCTCGCCGACGCCCAGTGGCGTGATCGAGAACGCGACGATCAACTCAGTATCCCCTCACAACTCACAGCGCGGGCCACGATGCCGATCGAAGCGACCTCGTGGCCCGCACTGGACTCAGGCGTGCTCGTGGTCGTCCTCTTCGTCTTCCTCGCTGGGACCGTCGGAGGGCTCGACGCCCAGGACGGCCTCGCGCGGCTCGATCTCGTCGATGTGGTCGACGAGCTGCAGGACGTGGTCCGGCTCGATCAGCCACTGCAGGGCGGACGCGCCGGTGTCGTCGGAGTTGACGAGCTCCACCTGCTCGGCCCGCTCTTCCTCGGTGAGGTCGGCGTCGGGGTGCCGGATTTCGGCCAGCGCCGCGGCCTGCAGCGCGTCCACGTCGAGCACCTCGACGGTCAGCTCGACCGTCAGGCGCAGGAACTTCTCGTTATCACTCATGGCGAAGATGCTAGGGCAGCTTCCACTCGACAGGACCGGCGCCTTGCTGAACAAGGAGCTCGTTGGCACGGCTGAAGGGCCGGGAACCGAAGAATCCGTTGCGCGCCGACAGCGGAGACGGGTGCGCGGACTCGATGCGCGGCACGCGGCCGAGCATCGGCGCCAGGTTGCGCGCGTCGCGGCCCCACAGGATCGCGACCATCGGCTTGTCGCGGGCGACCAGCGCGCGGATGGCCTGCTCGGTGACCTCTTCCCAGCCCTTGCCCCGGTGGGAGGCGGGCTTGCCGGGCATTACGGTGAGCACCCTGTTGAGCAGGAGTACGCCCTGGTCGGCCCACGGGGTCAGGTCGCCGTTGGACGGCCGCGGCAGCCCGAGGTCGGTCTCCATCTCCTTGTAGATGTTGAGCAGGCTGCCGGGCAACGGCCGCACGTCGGCGGCGACGGAGAACGACAGCCCGATGGGGTGACCGGGCGTGGGGTAGGGGTCCTGGCCCACGATCAGCACCTTGACCTCGTCGAAGGGCTGGTTGAAGGCGCGCAGTACGTTGGCGCCCGCGGGGAGGTATTGCCGGCCTTCGGCGATCTCATGGCGGAGGAACTCGCCCATATGGGAGATGCGCTCGGAGACGGGCTCCAGCGCACTGGCCCATCCGGCTTCGACGACTTCGTTCAAGGGACGACTGGCCATGGCTGTTGAGCTTAGCCAGGTCTGGTACGGCTCGCGGCCCGAATCCGGTGGGCCGCCGTACCAGAATGATCACAGCGCGGGCTTGCCCCGCTGGAACAGCCACTGGTCGAAGAGCGTGCCGAGATCCCGGCCCGAGACCCGCTGGGCCAGGGCGATGAAGGCGGCGGTGTCCGCGTTGCCGTACTTGTGATCGTTGACCCAGGTCCTGAGGATGGTGAAGAACGCGCGGTCGCCGACCGCGCCGCGCAGAATGTGCAGCGTCATCGCGCCGCGGGAGTAGACCGGATCCCCGAAGAGGCCGGCCGCGCCGCCCGGGTCGGCGGTGGGCGTCTGCCAGAACTTGTCCTCCGGGGCGCGGCTGTAGGCCGCGTCGAAGGAGTCCTGGACCTTCTTGGTGCCCAGCTTGTCCTGCCAGAGCCATTCGGCGTAGGTGGCGAAGCCCTCGTTGAGCCAGATGTCCTTCCAGCGTGTCGGCGTCACGGTGTCGCCGAACCACTGGTGGGCGAGCTCGTGGGAGAGCAGCGGCTCGCTCGGCACCTGGGGGTAGATCGGCCGGGTCTGCGTCTCCAGTGAGTAGCCGACGTCCGTCGCGCGGTCGATGATGCCGCCGGTCGAGGAGAACGGGTACGGGCCGAAGAGCGAGCCGAAGTAGTCAAGGATGGGCTTGTGGCGCTTGGCGAAGTCTCCGGCTTTCGCAGCGTCCCGGGGGTCCACGGCGGTGATTACCCGGAGGTTTCCGATCTTGATGTCGGAAAGTTGGAATTTTCCGATGGTGACGGTCGAGAGGTAGCTGGCCATCGGCTCCCTCTCGTCCCACACGTACGTCGTGCGACCGCCTTGGGACGTCTTCGAAACCAGGTCGCCGTTCGCCACCGCGACCCGCGTGCTCGGCACGGTCACCGTGAAGCGGTACGTGGCTTTGTCCGTCATGTGGTGATTGCCGGGATACCAGGTCATGGCCCCCTGCGGCTCGTTGGCGTTGAACACCCCGTCGTCCGTACGGATCCAGCCGTCGTGTGAGCCGTCCGGGTCGACGACGTACGTCGGCTTGCCGTCGTAGCGGACCACGACGGAGAAGGGGCGCCCGGAGGCCAGCCCGCCGGGCGGGGTGACCACGAGCTCCGGGCCGCTGCGCCGGAACGAGGCCGCCGCGCCGTTCACCACCACGGACCGCACGGTCAGGGTGTCGACGAGATCCAGGTCGAAGCGGCTCAGCTCCTGCGTGGCCCGGGCGGTGATCGTCGCCACACCGCTCAGCTGGTCGGACCCCGGATCGTAGCCCAGCGCGAGATCGTAGTGCGTGGCGTCGTAGCCGCCGTTGCCCTGCTGGGGGAAGTACGGATCACCCGCGCCCTCGGCCCCGGGGCCGACGCCCGCGCCGGCGGAGCCGGGGCCGAGAGCGATGAGGGTGGCGACCGCCGCCGCGAGGAGCTTCATGGCTGAATTTTAGAGCGCGTTACGGGCGCCCGCCTGCCCCCCTCGGCAGGCGGGTGCCCATGCCCCCGCATCTGGCTGGCACATGTGGAGCTACTTCACCGAACCGGCCATCATGCCCTGCACGAAGTAGCGCTGGAAGGCGAAGAACAGGACCAGCGGGATGATCAGCGACAGGAAGGCGCCCGACGAGAGGATGTCGACGTTCGACCCGAACTGCCGCATCTGAGACTGGAGCGCCTTGGTCATCGGCTGGTTGTCCGTGTCGGCGAAGACCAGCGCGATGAGCATGTCGTTCCACACCCACAGGAACTGGAAGATGCCGAGCGAGGCGATCGCCGGCTTGCCGAGCGGGAACACCACCCGCACGAAGATCTTCAGCTCCGATGCCCCGTCCATCCGAGCCGCCTCCAGCAGGGAGGCTGGAATGCCGACGAAGAAGTTCCGGAGCAGGAAGATCGCGAACGGCAGCCCGAACGCCACGTGGAACAGCACCACGCCGGGGATCGTGCCGAAGATGCCGACGCCGCCGTAGAAGATGGCGACCGGGATCAGCGCGATCTGGATCGGCACGATGAGCAGCCCGACCACGACCAGGAACGCCAGGTCACGGCCCGGGAAGTCCATCCACGCGAACGCGTAGGCGGCCATCGCGGCGATCCCGATCACCAGGACCGTGGTCGGCACCGTGATGAACACGGTGTTCCAGAAGGAGGAGGTGAAGCCGCTGGCCAGGAGGTTCTTGTAGTTCTCGATGGTCAGCTCGGCGGGCTTGGTGAAGATGGTCCACCAGCCCTCGGCGCCGTTGACCGCAGGGGAGCGCAGCGAGACGACCATCAGGCCGAGCGTCGGGACCAGCCAGAACAGGCCCAGCAGCACCATCACGACCTGGACGGCGCCGCCGCCGAGACGGTCGACGACGCGCGTGATCACATTTCGGCGGGGAGCGCCCGTATGGACCTCGGCAGGAGCCGGGGCGGTTGCCGTGGTCACGTGTCTTCCCTTCTGAACCGGCGGATATTCATGATCATGAAGGGAAGGACCAGGATGAGCAGGAAGATGGCGAGCGCGCTGCCCAGCCCCTGGTTGTTCCCACCGCCGAACGAGACCCGCCACATCTCCAGCGCGACCACGTTCGACTGCGGCTGGACCGATGGCGGCGCGATGATGAAGACCAGGTCGAACACCTTCAGCGTATTGATGATCATCGTCACGAAGACGACGAGCAGCACCGGCGACAGCAGCGGCACGGTGATCCGGCGGAACACCTGCCACTCCGTGGCGCCGTCGATGCGGGCCGCCTCCAGCGCGTCACGTGGGATGGCCGCCAGACCGGCCGCGATCAGCACCATCGCGAACCCGGCCCACACCCAGACGAACGCGCCGATGATCGCGGGGGTGATGAGCGTCGGGCCGAGCCAGGTCAGGCCGCGGTAGGACGCCTCGAAGTTCGACTGCGGCAGCCGTACGACATAGGAACCCGCGGCCAGCCCCTCGAAGCGGAAGGAGCCGTCGTCGGCCGTCGTGGCGGTGCCGGCCACCTGGCCGTCCTTGACCGCCTCCACGGTCATGCCGGGCAGGCCCTTCTCGGTGGCGTCGGGCGCGCCGTTCTTGCCGCCGCCGCCCGGGGTGAAGTCGAACCACACCGTTCCGGACAGGGCGTTGCCCGGCGGCGCGGCCTTGGCGGGCTGGGCGGCGCTCGGCATGAGGTTCGGCTTGATGCCGACGATCGGGATCAGCACCGGCTGACCCGGCTGGACGGGCTGCTTGGTGACGATCGCGCCCTTGTCCGCCACGACCGCCGACTGGTCGCCCTCGCGGGGTCGCGCGTCCGGGTAGCCCTGGGAGGAGGAGAACGTGTCGTGCACCGTGGTCAGGATGGCGTTGGCGACGCCCTTGCCCGGGTCCTCGTCGTACACGAGCCGGAAGATCACGCCCGCGGCCATCAGCGAGACCGCCATCGGCATGAAGACGATCAGCTTGAACGCGGTCGCCCACTTGATGCGCTCGGTGAGCACCGCGAAGATCAGGCCCAGCGTCGTCACCACGATCGGGGCGACCACCACCCAGATCAGGTTGTTCCTGATCGTGGTGAGCATGCCCGCGTCGGTGAAGATCGTGGCGTAGTTGCCCAGGCCCACGAATCCGCTGCCGGCCGCGTCGAACAGGCTGCGGAAGATCGAGTAGACGATGGGGTAGACCACCCAGATTCCCAGCAGCAGGGCCGCGGGGAGAAGGAAGGCGATCGCGACCGTCGGCGATGGGCCGAGGCGTCGTTGCGTGCGGGGGGTTTCAGCCGGTCCGGAGGCGGGCCCGCGCGAGGTGTCGTCCTCGCGCGGGGCCTTCGGGCCGTCCACCTTTTCGGTCACGGCCTTACCTCTTACTTCCAGGCCTTCTTGGCCTCATCTTCGAGCTTGGTCTGCGCGCCCTTGATGTCACTCGGGTTGCGCAGGAAGTCCTGGAGCACCTTCCACTCGCCCTTGCCGTCGGTGCCGCCGAAGGCGCTGGGCGCCAGGTCGGACATGTCATAACGGACGGCGTCACCGGCGGAGATGATCGTCTGCCCGAGCTGCTTGGTCAGCGGGTCCGGGTAGTTGTCGGGGGAGACGTTCTTGTTGGGCGACAGGTAGCCGGGCAGCTTGGCCCAGATCTCGCCGCCCTCCTTGGAGGCGAGGAACTGCAGCAGCGCCATGGCGCCGGGGGAGTCCTTCATCGCGACCGCCACGTCGCCGCCCAGCACGACCGGAGCGGTGTCACCGGCCTTGGGGAACGGGAAGATCTTGGCGTCCTCGCCGACCTTGGCGCCGTCCTGCGTCGCCTGGGTGGCGACGAAGTCGGCCTCGATGACCATGGCCGCCTTCTTCTGGCCGAACACCTTGGTCACGCAGGTCGGGAAGTCGGTCTGCAGCGCGCCGGAGTTGCCGTCGAGGACGAACTCCTTCTTGCCCACGATCTGCTGGATCTTCTGCAGCGCGGTGGTCACGCTGGGGTCGGTCCAGGGGATCTCGTGCTTGGAGAGCTTGTCGTAGTTGTCCGGACCCGCGCTCGACAGGTAGACGTTCTCGAACAGGTCGGTCAGCGTCCAGCCGGAGGCGCCGCAGAGGGAGAACGGCGCCGTGCCGGAGTCGGCGATCGTCTGGGCGGCCTTGACCAGCTCGTCCCAGTTCGTCGGCGGCTGCACGCCCGCGTCCTCGAACGCCGGCGCGCGGTACCAGACCAGCGACTTGTGCGCGGCCTTGATCAGCACACCGTAGGGCTTGCCGTCGGCGGAGCCCAGCTCCTTCCAGTACGGCGTGTAGTTGGTGTCGATCTCCTTGGTGACCTCGGGGGTCAGCGGCTTCAGCGCGTTCTGCTTGGCGTACTGCTGGACCAGGCCCGGCTGCGGCAGGACCGCCACGTCGGGCGGGCTGCCGCCCTGGATGCGCGGGCCGAGGTAGGCACCGGTGTCCTCACCGGTGGAGGCATAGGTGACCGTGGCGCCGGTCTTGTCGGAGAAAGCCTTGAGCACCTTTTCGAAGTTCTTCTGCTCCTCGCCGGTCCACTTGGCGGCGATCTCGAGCTTGACGCCCTGGAGTGTCTTGCTCCCGCCGTCGCTCGCCGGCGCCGAGCCCGACGCTGTGGGCTGGGTGGTCGTCGGCGCGTTTCCGCAGGCGGCGACCGCTACCGCGAGCCCTGCCAGGATCGCTGCTGCTCTGGCTTTTCGCATGGCTGCCTCACTGTGTGCTGATGATCTCTTGCAGTTCGGACTTCATGGAGGCCGCCACATCGTCGGCGGACTCGGTGTAGGGAGGGCTCAGCGCCTTGGCGACCGAGCTGGCGATCACCAGGCTGAGCTGGTTGTAGTTCGCGCTGACCGGCCGCGCCTTGGCGGCGAGGATGCTCTCCTTGAGTACGGGCAGGTAGGGGAAGCGCTTGATCAGGGCCGGGTCGTCGTAGAGCTCGGTCCACACCGGCGGGAACGAGCCCTCGGTGAGCACCCGCCGCTCGTTCTCCAGGCCCGTGAAGTAGCGGATGAACTCCTGGGCGGTGTGCTGGTGCTTGGAGTAGGCGCTGATGGCCAGGTTGACCCCGCCGAGCGTGCTCGACCCCGGGCCGTTGAGCCCGGGAAGCCTGGTCACCGCGAACTTGCCGCCGAGCTTGGCCGTCGCCGGGCCGTAGGCGTGGGGCCAGTTGCGGGCGAAGGCCAGCCGCCCTTCCTGGAAGGCCAGGCGGGACTCCTCCTCCTTGTACGACAGCGACTCCTTGGGGATCCAGCCCTCGCGCAGGCCCTGGATGAGGAAGTCCAGCGCGATCCTGGCCTTGGCCGGGTCGAGGGTCACCTCCGTGCCGTCGGGGCTGAGTATCTGCCCGCCCGCCGACTGCACGGCCTCGGAGAAGTTCACGGTCAGCCCCTCGTACGCGAGGAACTGCCCGGCGTAACCCCCGATGTCCCGCTTTTTCGTGACCTCTAGGGCTTTTTCGCGAAGCTCCGCCCAGGTGCGCGGCGGTTTCTTGATCAGGTCGGTTCGGTAGTAGAGGAGGCCGGCATTGCTCGTGTACGGCACCGCCCACAGCTTGTTCTTGTAGACCGCGGTGTCCACGACGGGCGGCAGGAGCCTGTCGAGCGGGAAGAGCCCGCGCTCCAGGGGGATGATCCAGCCGTTCTCCGCGAACTCGGCGGTCCACACCACGTCCAGCCCGAGCACGTCGTAGCGGTTGCTCCTGGCCTGGAGATTGGCCACCATCTGCGCGCGCTGCTCGTCGGCGGCCTCGGGGAGTTCGAGGAGCGTCACCTTCTCGGCCGGGTGGGCCTGGTTCCAGCGATCCAGCAGGGGTTGCAGGTACGCCGTCGTGTCGCGTCCGGTGGCGAAGGTGATCGGGCCGGTGCCGCCCGTGCCGGTATCGCCGCCGACCTCGTCACCCGTCGCCGCGCACCCGGCCGCCAGACAGACGGCCAGCACGATCGGCAACGAGCGATGCACCCGATGACCTCCCAGTTCAGAAGGATTACATTCGTGTTAGGTAGATGCATTCATGTTATGCACACATGTAATCTGACGGTCAACGGAGAAGCGCGTAACGCATCCGTAACACAAGGGGGAGGTGGGGCTTGCGGTTGCACCTGCTGGCGCTCCTGGCCAAGGAACCTGCCCACGGGTACGAGCTCAAACAGGCCCTTGAGCAGACCTTCGGCAGCGCCTATCCCTCTCCCAACATCGGCCAGATCTATGTGACCCTCGGCAGGCTGGAGAAGGACGGCCTGGTCAGGGCCGTCGACGTGGAGCAGTCCAACCGGCCGAACAAGAAGGTCTACTACCTGACGGCCAAGGGCCGCGACGTGCTCACCACCTGGGTGGACGAGCCGACCGAGGGCCCCCGGGTGCGCGACGAGTTCTTCATGAAGCTCGTCCTGGCCCCGCTCACCGGCATCGCCGACCGGATGGCGCTCATCAACCGGCAGCGCCGGCACTATCTTTCGCTCATGAGCGACCTCAACGACCTCCTCGCCCGTACGGCGCCCGCCGACACCGTGGCGGTCCTGCTCATCGAGGGGGCCATGCTGCACCTGCAGGCCGACCTCGACTGGCTGGCCCGGTGCCAGGAGGATCTGGCATGAGCGTGATCAAGACCGTCAACCTGGTGAAGATCTACTCCGACGGCGCGGTGCCCGTGCCGGCCGTACGCGGGGTGGATCTGCGGGTGGAGCCGGGCGAGTTCGTCGCGATCATGGGGCCGTCGGGGTCGGGCAAGTCGACGCTGGTGCACATGCTCGGCGGGCTGGACGCCCGCACCAGCGGCGAGATCTGGCTCGACGAGAAGCGCGTCGACACGCTCTCGGAGAGCGCCTGGGCGCTGCTGCGGCGCAAGAAGGTCGGCTTCGTCTTCCAGTTCTTCAACCTGGTCGCCAACATGACCGTGGCCGACAACGTGGAGCTGCCGGCGCTGCTGGCCGGAGCCTCGCCCAAAGACGCCCGCGAACGCCGCGAGAGCCTCCTGGGCGCCCTCAACCTCACCGAACGCGCCGACGCGGCGCCCGGCCAGCTCTCCGGCGGTGAGCAGCAGCGGGTCGCGCTGGCCCGCGCGCTGGCCAACCAGCCGAGCGTGCTGCTGGCCGACGAGCCGACCGGCAACCTCGACAGCCGCAACACCCGCGACGTGCTCCGGCTGCTCAGCGACGTGCACAAGGACGGCCAGACCATCGTCATGGTCACCCACGACGCCCGCGTGGCCGCCCTCGCGGACCGCCTGGTGTCGCTGTTCGACGGCGAGATCGTCGACGACGGCCGGATCACCCGCAGGCGTACGGGGACGGCCGGTGAGGTGATCGACCTCCGATGAGTACGGCCAGGGCGGGCAGCCGGTGGATCAGGGCCGACCTGCGGGCCAGGCGGGGCCAGGCGCTGCTCACCGTGCTCGCCGTGGCCGGGATCGTGGCCGCGCTGATCACCGCCGTCACCCTGCTGGAAGACGGCACCAACCCGTGGCGAAGCCTGTTCGCCCAGACCGATGGCGCCCACGTGTGGTTCTACACCAAGGACAGCCCCCAGGTCCCGCTGGGCGGCATCGACGGCGTCACCCAGACCGCGGGGCCCTACAGGTCCGCGCCCGTCACCGTGGTCCAGGACGGCAAGAAGGAGCCCGCGGCGCTGCGCGCGATGCCCGCCACGCCGCCCCGGGTGGCGCACCCGGTCGTGGCCGAGGGCCGCTGGCTCGACCCCGCCCAGGCCGATGGCGTGGTGGTCGAGCGCTCCTTCGCCAGGGCGCTGCGGCTCAAGCTCGGCGACGCCTTCTCCATCATCGCGCTGAGCGGCGAGCGCCACACTCTCTACGTACGCGGCATCGCCGACTCCGCCGAGCAGGGCTTCTACCCCGAGTGGACGCCCGGCCTGGCCTGGGTGCTGCCGGCGACACTCGAACGGATCGAGCCCATGCTCGGCCGCAGCGAGTGGGTGACCGGCCTGCGCCTGGCCGACCCCGACGCCACCCAGGTCGTCTCCCAGCGCGTCGTGGTCATGCTGGAGGACCAGTTGCAGCGCGTCTACACCTGGCGCGAGGTGCGGGCCGCGATGGAGCTCGACAACCGGCTGCTCGGCACGCTGCTGGCGCTGTTCGGCGTGGTCGGGCTGGTCGCCGCCGTCCTGGCGCTGGCCAACGCGGCCGGCGGGCGGGTGCTCGGCCAGCTGCGCGACCTGGCCACGCTCAAGTCGATGGGCTTCACCAGGGGCCAGGTCGCCCTGCTGCTCCTGGCCGAGCACGGCGCCCTCGGTCTGCTCGGCATCGGCCTCGGCACGCTCGGCGGCTGGGCGGTGACGGTAGCGGCGCTCGGCGCGACCTCCGTCGCGCCCGTGCCCGTGCTGACCATCGTCGGCGGCACCGTGCTGACCGTGCTCGCCGCGGTCGGAGTGCCCGCATGGCGCGGCGGGCGCACGCCGCCCATACCCGGCGCTCCCGCAGCCCCGCCGCGCGGCCACCTGTCCCGCCTAGCCCGGCTGGCCCTGCTCGTACGGCTGCCACCCGCGCTCATCCTCGGCACCCGCGACGCCTTCACCAGGCGGCTGCCCGCGTTCCTGACCGTGTTCGGCCTGGCCGTGCCGATGATGATGATCACGATCGGGCTCGGCGTCTGGGCCACGCTCGACAACTTCCTCATCCACCCAGAGCAGGTCGGCCAGCACGCCAGCCTGTACGTCCGGCCGGGCAAGCGCGATGCGGCCGAGGCCCAGCGCATCGCCGAGTCCGACAGGGCCGTCCAGGGCGTCTACGCGGGCACCGACGTCAACGCCCTGGCCCCCGGCGCGGCCCGCTCGGTGAGGGTGCGGGCCATCGGCAGCTCGGCCGACCCCTACCCGTTCCCGGTCGTCGAAGGCCGCATGTACGGCCAGCCCGGCGAGGCCGTCGCGGGGCAGGGGCTGCTCAACCTGCTCGGCGTCAGGATCGGAGACCGGATCCGGCTGACCGTCGGCGGCTCGCCGCTGATCGTGCGGATCGTCGGCCGCACCGTGGAGCCGGACCTCGACGGCGAGGTGCTCTCCGTCGGGCTCGACAGCCTGGCGGCCAAGGACTCCGTGCCTCCCGAGTTCTACGCCCTCGCGCTGCGCCAGGGCGCCGATCCCGGCGAGGTGCGCGGCAGGCTGCTGGCGGCCTCGGGGGAGGGCCTCGACGTGCAGCGGGTGGTCAACCCGGCAGACCGGCTGTCGGTCATCCGGGTGGTGATCGTGGCGCTGATCGCGGTGCTGGCGTTGATCGGCCTGGCCAACCTGCTCACGGCCAGCGCCCTGGGGCTGCGCGACCACGCATTCGATCTGGCTGTGCTCAAGGCGATGGGGCTGACCCCGCGGCAGGTGATGGCCACCCTGGTGACGGGCACCGGGCTGCTGGTCGTGCTGGGCATCGTGGCCGGCACGGCGGCCGGGGCCTCGGTGGTGACCGGGCTGATCGACCTCCAGGGCTACACCAGCGGAGTCGGGGCGGGCATCGGCCGCCCGCCCTCGGTCCTCACGCTGATCGTCGCCGTGCTGGTCGCCGTGGGCGCGGCGCTCGCGGTCGCGCTCATCCCGGCCCGCCGCGCGGCCCGCGCCCAGGTGCCCGTCACCTCACGCTGAGACGAGCTTCTTCAGCGCGAACCAGTAGAACCCGTGGCTCGGCAGCGTCAGCAGGTAGGGCAGCTCGCCGATCACCGGGAAGTGCACCCCGCCCCGCGCCTCCACCGGCGTCATGCCCGTGAAGCGGCGCAGGTCGAGCTCCACCGGCTGGGGATACTTCGACAGGTTGTTCACGCACAGCATGACGTCGTCGCCGTACTCGCGGACGTAGGTGAGCACGCAGTTGTTGGAGGACCACATTTCGGTGTAGGCGCCGAGGCCGAACACCGGGTGGCTGCGGCGGATCTCCAGCATCTTGCGGGTGAAGTGGAGCAGCGAGCCCTCGCTGCGCTGCTGCGCCTCCACATTGACCGCCTGGAAGCCGTAGATCGGGTCCATGACCGCGGGCAGGTAGAGCCGCCCCGGGTCGGCGGAGGAGAAGCCGGCGTTGCGGTCGGGGCTCCACTGCATCGGCGTGCGCACCGCGTCGCGGTCCTCCAGCCAGATGTTGTCGCCCATGCCGATCTCGTCGCCGTAGTACATGATCGGCGAGCCCGGCAGGCTCAGCAGCAGGGCCGTGAACAGCTCGATCCGGTCCCTGTCGTTGTCGAGCAGCGGCGCGAGCCGGCGGCGGATGCCCAGGTAAGCCCGCATGCGCGGGTCCTTGGCGTACTCGTTGTGCATGTAGTCGCGCTCTTCCTCGGTCACCGTCTCGAGCGTGAGCTCGTCGTGGTTGCGCAGGAAGATGCCCCACTGGGCCGTGTCGGGCAGCTTGGGCGTGCGCGACATGATCTCCGAGATCGGCTCGCGCGTCTCCTTCTTGACCGCCATGTAGATGCGCGGCATGAGGGGGAAGTGGAAGGCCATGTGGCACTCGTCGCCGCCCACGGTGGGGTCGCCGAAGTATTCGACGACGTCCTCGGGCCAGCCGTTCGCCTCGGCCAGCAGCACCCGGTCGGGGTAGAGGCGGTCGACCTCGGCGCGGACCTTCTTCAGGTACGCGTGCGTCTCGGGCAGACCCGAGCACGAGGTGCCCTCGCGCTCGAACAGGTAGGGCACCGCGTCCAGCCGGAAGCCGTCGATGCCGAGGTCCAGCCAGAACCGCAGGACCTCCAGCATGGCCTCCTGCACAGCCGGGTTGTCATAGTTGAGGTCCGGCTGGTGGTGGAAGAAGCGATGCCAGTAGTACTGCTTGCGCACCGGGTCGTAGGTCCAGTTGGACTCCTCCGCGCCGATGAAGATGATCGGGGCGTCGGGAAAGCCGGTCGGCTCGTCGGCCCACACGTAGAAGTCGCCGTACGGCCCTTCCGGGTCGTGCCGCGACGCCTGGAACCAGGGATGACGGTCGCTCGTGTGGTTCATCACCAGGTCGGTGATGATCCGCAGCCCGCGCTCGTGCGCCGACTCGATCAGATGGACGAAATCCCCGAGGTCCCCGAAGTCCGGAAGGATCTTCATATAGTCGGAAATGTCATACCCGCCATCGCGGAGCGGCGACTCGTACAAGGGCAGCAGCCAAAGGCAGTCGACGCCCAGCCATTCCAGATAGCCGAGCTTCTCCGTGAGACCACGCAGGTCTCCGGTGCCGTCGCCGTTGGAGTCCTTGAACCCTCGGACAAGGACCTCGTAGAACACCGCCCGCTTGTACCAGGAAGGATCCTCCGAGACGAACGCCTCGGAAATCGGCTCCGGTGTTGGGGATGCGTTGATCATATGTCGCTCACAGAAGGAGATGTGGGCAGGACGGAGTCACCGGTTTCCCCGGCGCTAACTAGCTGGTGACCGCGCCGCCTGAGGTCGTCATCCCTGCGAACCTCATGCCCTGAACGGACCGGATTTGTGACCCGGTGCCCGCTTGTGCGGCGCTTACGGGCCGAACACTACCAGCCCGTTGGCTTTCCGGAACCCGCTTGTGCTGTGCTCGCGTTAATACCCACGAGATCACTGCGTAACCGTGATGTTACCGAGAGTTCATCAGAAAGGGGATGATACATCACCGAGATCGTTCTCAAAGTCGCTCAGCCAGAGCCCGAAAAGCACCAGCCCACGGACCCAGAACCGGTCGTTCCACCCGCTGAACCGGGTCAGCGCGTCGGGGCCGCCCGCGATGACCATGTGCAGCTCATCCGACAGCATTTCGGGCACCCGCGCGGCGACGGTCTCCAGCATGCGGTGCGCGTACGCCCGCGCGGGAGCGGCCGTGGAGCGCAGCGGGACCCGCAGCAGCGGCTGCTTGACCACGTTCGTGGACGGCAGGGCCGCCACCCGCGGGTTGGCGGCGTGCAATATCTCGCGGTAGAAGCGACCCTTGTCTTTTCTGGCCACCCCTACCGACAGCGCCGCGTCGAAGAAGTCGGGGTGGATGAACGGCGCCGCGAACGACGCCTCGGGCCCGACCAGGTTGACCGCCGAGCGGGCGATGCCCCGCACGGTGCGGGTGTGCAGCACCGACAGCGGCAGCTCGGCCCGGTGCCCGTGCAGCATGGAGGTCGCCGCGGCGAACTGCTCGCGCACCGCCTCCTCCATCCAGGCGCCGGCCGCCGCCGACAGGAACGGCTGTGACGGGGCGCCGAGGCTGAGCGACTTCAGCACCGCGGCCGACCGCTCGGCCTGCGAGGTGGCCTCCAGCGCGGCCCCGCTCACCATGAAGTTCTTCAGCAGCGGGCCGCCGGCCAGGCCGTCGACCAGCACCCGGCCCGCCCGTTGCACCTCCTTGGCGAACGGGGCGTACCAGGCGTGGTGCGGCGTCAGGTATTCGAGCCGGCGGGCCACCTCCGCCGCGTCGCCGGGGTAGTCGTCGGCGGACTGGGTGATCACCCGGTGCGTGATGCCCAGCTCACGGGTGATCGAGCGGGCGAAGGCTATGTCGGTGTCGGTGCCCTCGTCGGGGCTGGTCGTCCAGGACTCCACGTCGAAGCCGCGCGCCTTCGCCACGCTGGCCAGCAGCCGCGAGTCGTAGCCGCCGCTGACCGGCACCAGCAGCTTGCGTCCGTCGTAGTCCTTGTAGACCTCGTGCAGCACCTCGACGATCTCGTGGGCGCTGGTCCACGTCTCGTACGGCTCGCGGCGCAGCCAGCGCGGCAGCCCGCGCTCCGTGGCCAGCCGCTCACCGTCGAACACCAGCGCGCTCGACCCCGGCAGCCGCTTGATCCGCTGGTAGGGCGTCGCCTCGCCGAGCGGGAACGTCACCTGGATGATCGAGGCCCAGGCGGACCAGTCGATCTCGACCGGGACCAGCGACAGCAACGGCTGGATCAGGGACGAGAAATAGATCGCGTCGCCGTGCCGTACGTAATAGACGTCGACCAGCCCGAGCGCGCCCGCGTGCAACGTGATCCGCGGGCCGTCGCCGATCAGCCCCGGCACCTCGTACGTCTCGGCGATGGACATCCAGCCGTCGAGAGCCGAGGGCCTGCGCTCACCCCAGGAGAACGCGAACGAGCCCCCGGCGCGGTGATAGGGCGGCAGCGGCGTCGAGCTGTACAGGGCCGCCTCGGCCGTCTGGAGCGCCGGTCTGACCCGAGGCCCGGCGGCGGCGAGCTTGCCGAGTATGACGGTGTCGATCCGGCCGAGACCGCCGCAGACATAGGGCCGCACGTTGAACTGCACCGGATCTCATCCCTTCGAGCTGCTTCCCGCAAAAGAGTATCCTTTGCCGGGCTAGGAATCGGAGGTCTCGGTGAGCACTGAGCTGGAGAGCACAAGGCGAGCGCTGCGTGAGGCGATCGCCCATGCCGAGCACGCGGCCGAGCTGGCCAGGCTGCTGGACGCGGCCCAGGCGCGGCTCGTGGAGGCCGAGCACCACGCCGCTGAGGCCAAGGCGCTCGCCGAGCGGCTCACCGACGCGGAGGAGCGGCTGGAGATCGAGCGCGCCGCCGCCGAGAAGCTCCGCAAGGAGCTCGCCGAGCAGCGCTTCCAGGCCGAGGTGGCCAACTGGAAGCTCTCCTCGATCAAGGTGGCCCGCTGGAACCGCCTCGGCGACGCGATCAGGAGCGGCAAGAGCAACCCGGTCCGCCTGGCCAGAGGTCTCAAGGGCGCCGCAAAGCCGGTCAAACGACCCACCGCGCCCAAGCGCAAGCCGGTCGCCGCCGCGGCCAAGGACAAGGACGAGCGGCCGGGCGCCGCCTACCAGGCCACCACCTCCGTGCGTACGCTCAACGGCGCCTCGTTCAAGCTCAAGCCGTTCCGCGTACCCACCGGGCCCAACACCCGCCCGCACCTGACCGCCGCGGTGATCGCCGACCCGCACACCGAGGCGCTGCTGCGCTACGAGTGGCGGCAGACGACTGGTTTCACGCCGCGCGACTTCGCCAGGGTGCTGCCGCTGGAGGTGCCCCACCTGCTCGTGGTCGAGTCGGTCACCAAGGGCCCGTGGGCCGAGGAGATCACCGGTGAGCCGGGCGAGGGGCTCAAGGCCCTGCTGGCCTGGTGCGCCGAGCGGGGCATCCGCACGGTGTTCTGGCATACGCAGGGCGACGTGGCCCCCTATACGGCCGCCGCCGAGCTGTTCGAGCACCGCTTCACCAACGACCTCACCGTGGGCTGGCCGCGCCTGCACTTCGGGGTGCAGCCGCGGGTGCACAACCCGATCCCGCTCTCGGGCGGCCGCATCGACCGGGTGCTCACGCTCGACCAGCTGCTGCCCGAGCACCTGACCTACCCCGACGTGCTGACCTCCTACCGCTGGCCCGCCTCCGTCGACTGCCCGCCCGGCACCCCACAGTGGGTGCTGGCCGAACTCGCGGCCTGCAACACCTCGATCGGCACCGAGCCCGACGCGCGCCGCGCGCACGCGGCCCTGCGTCGCGCCCACGCCACCGGCACGATGTCCGAGCGGACCGACGAACTGCTGGAGGCCATCGGCCTGCCCGCCGTACGCGCCACGCTCAACGTCTCCGTGCTGCTGCCGGTGCCCGACTCGGCGCTGCTGGAGCACGCGCTGGCCCAGGTGGCCAGGCAGTCGGGGGTCACCCAGGTGGTGGTGTTCGCCTGGCGCGGGGCCGAGCAGCGCGTCCGCGAGGTCCTGACAGGCGTCGACGTGGTCTTCCGCGACCTCGACCCGGCCGCCAGCACCGGCGCCATGCTCAACCACGGTCTCGACCTGTGCGAGGCCGACCTGGTCGCGGTGATGGATCCGCGCGACGTCTACGGGGCCCACTATCTGACCGACCTGCGCAGGGCGTTCCTGTTCAGCACGGCCGACATCGTCGGCAAGGCCGCCTTCTACGCCCACCTCCGCAAACCGCAGGCGACCCTGCTCAAGCAGCCGGACGCCGAATACTCCTACCTGCCGGAGATCGCCGGCGCCACGCTCCTGGCCCGCCGCAACACCCTGCGTGAGCTCGGCTTCGCCGACCTCACGGACGGGTGGGACGAGGTGCTGATGCGGCAGTGCCGGGCGGACGGGATCAAGGTGTTCTCGGCCGACCGGTTCGGCTATGTGCGGGTACGCGAGGAGGACCGGTGGCTGCTGGGGGCCGCTCAACTGGTCGAATACGGCTCCGCCGAGCCACACGCGCTCATCTAGCGCGGTGTGTCCGCTCGTCCGCTCCCCGGAAGGGGTCTCTCCCCAGGGACCCCTGCCACGACAGGCCGTCTTCTTCCGCTTCCCCCGAGGGACGTCAGCCACGACGGGCCGCCTTCCTCTGCTCCCCCGGAGGGGGTCTCCCCAAGGGACCCCAGCCACGACGGGCCGCCTTCCTCTGCTCCCCGGAGGGGGTATCCCTCCAAGAGACCCCAGCCACAACAGACCGTCACAGGGATTGAGACCGTCGTGGGACGGGGGACCATCGTGACCACCACGGCGGCCACCCCGTGACGCCAGAACAGCTGGCCGAGGTGCTGGGGGAGCCGCCGGTGCCGGAGGGGACGTGGGAGCGGGAGGCGGTCTACATCTCGGCCGCCGCACTCCGTCGCGGTGTACCCCCCGCCTCCCTGGCGGCGCGCGTCTCCGGCGAGGTCCTGGACAACGGCTTCCTGCGGATCGTCGTGGACGTACCTGGGACGCTGGTGGACTCCGTGGAGCCGCTCGACATACCGGAGGACCCCTGGCCGGATTTCCCCCGCACATGGGCGAACCCGGGCTTCGTCGTCCGTTACGCCCACGCGCGGGCGGCCGCCGTCCAGCGATGGGCGCGCGACCTGGACGTCCCAGCCGGGCCCTTCCGCCCAGAGCTGCTCGCCGACCCGCGAGACCGCGCCGTGCTCCGCGTGCTGGCCGAGCTGCCGGGCCGGCGACTGAGCAGGTCTCCTGGGTGGGAGCCTTACCTGGTAAGGCTGGCGACGGCGTACCACGACGCCCATGAGCTGGCCCCCGCCGTACCCATGGGAGACGAGCCCCCCGCACCGGTGCACACGGCGCGCGTCCGGCTGGCGGCGGCGGTGCTCAAGGTGCTGCCGGGCCCGGAGCGTCTGTGATTGGCAAAATATCCGGCCAAAGGGCGAAAAATCGTAAAAATATCCCTCCTGGAGCTTGATCGTGTCTCGATACGTGGGCAGCGGGTCCGGGCGGTTCGGCGGTTCCGATAGCCTCGTTCGGGTGAGTCGATTCGTCCATCCCGCCGGGGACCGGCACGCAGAGATGCTGCCCCACGAGCGCCCACCGCTGGCGCCCGCCGACCTCAACCGGATCAATCCCTCGATCTGGCCGCGAACGTCGAGCCGGACCGATGGCGCGCTCACGATCGGCGGCGTGGACGTCCGCGATCTGGCCCGCGACCACGGCACGCCCCTCTACGTGTTCGACGAGGACGACGTGCGCTCGCGCATGCGCGACTACGCCACGGCCTTCGCGGGCTCCGAGGTCCACTACGCCGGCAAGGCGTTCCTGTGCAAGGAGATCGTCCGCTGGCTCCAGGACGAGGGCCTCGGCCTCGACGTGGCCAGCGGCGGCGAGCTGGCGGTGGCGCTCAGCGTCGGCTTCCCGGCCTCGCGCATCACGCTGCACGGCAACAACAAGTCGGCCGCCGAGCTGTCCAGGGCGCTGGAGGCGGGCGTCGGCCACATCGTCGTCGACTCCTACGAGGAGATCGCCCGGCTCGGGTTCCTCGCCGAGAGGCACGGCACACGGCCCAAGGTCATGATCCGGGTGACGACCGGGGTCGAGGCGCACACGCACGAGTTCATCGCCACCGCGCACGACGACCAGAAGTTCGGCCTGTCGCTCAACACCGGCGCCGCCGCCGAGGCCGTACGCCGCATTCTCGCGCTGCCCGCGCTGGAGCTCGTCGGGCTCCACTCGCACATCGGCTCGCAGATCGTCGACACGGCCGGGTTCGAGGTGGCGGCGCGCCGCCTGGCCACGCTGCTCGTGCAGATCAAGGACGAGCACGACGTGGTGCTGCCCGAGCTCGACCTGGGCGGCGGCTACGGCATCGCCTACGTCGAGGGTGACGAGGCCCCCGACATCAAGGAGATCGCCGACGGCCTGCGCGAGATCGTCTCCAAGGTCTGCACCGACGCCGGGCTGCCGGTGCCGAGGCTGACCGTGGAGCCCGGCCGCACCATCGTCGGGCCCGGCGGGATCACCCTCTACGAGGTCGGGACGGTCAAGGACGTCGAGGGGCTGCGCACGTACGTCAGCGTCGACGGCGGCATGAGCGACAACGTGCGCACCGCGCTCTACGGCGCCGAATACACCGCCGTGCTGGCCAGCCGCGAGAGCTCCGCCGAGCCGATGCTCAGCCGCCTGGTCGGCAAGCACTGCGAGAGCGGCGACATCATCGTGCGCGACTGCTTCCTGCCCGCCGACCTCGCGCCGGGCGACCTGATCGCCGTGGCGGCCACCGGTGCCTACTGCCGGTCGCTGGCCAGCAACTACAACTATCTGCCCAAGCCCGCCGTGGTGTCCGTCACCGACGGCGAGGCACGTGTCATCGTGCGGGGCGAGACCGAGGACGACCTGTTGAGGGGGCAGTTGTGAAACCGCTGAAAGTGGCCCTGCTGGGCTGCGGGGTGGTGGGCTCGCAGGTCATCCGGCTGATCCACGAGCAGGGCGACGACCTGGCCGCCCGCATCGGGGCACCGCTGGAGCTGGCCGGTGTGGCCGTACGCCGGCTGGGCCGCAAGCGCGACGTCGAGGTGGCACCCGAGCTCCTGACCACCGACGCCGAGTCGCTGGTCACCCGCGACGACGTCGACATCGTGATCGAGGTCATCGGCGGCATCGAGCCCGCCCGCTCGCTGATCGTGTCCGCCCTGTCCAGCGGCAAGTCGGTCGTCACCGCCAACAAGGCCCTGCTCGCCGAGGACGGCGCGACCCTGCACGAGGCCGCCCGCACGGGCGGCGGCGACCTCTACTTCGAGGCCAGCGTGGCCGGAGCCATCCCGCTGCTGCGCCCGCTACGCGAATCACTCGCCGGCGACCACGTCAAACAGGTCCTCGGCATCGTCAACGGCACCACCAACTACATCCTCGACAAGATGGACTCCACGGGCGCCTCGTTCACCGACGCCCTGGAGGAGGCCCAGACGCTCGGCTACGCCGAAGCCGACCCCACGGCCGACATCGAGGGCTTCGACGCCGCCGCCAAGGCCGCGATCCTGGCCGGCCTGGCCTTCCACAGCCGGGTGACGGCGGAAGAGGTGCACCGCGAGGGCATCACCGAGATCACCGCCACCGACGTGGCCTCGGCCAAGGCCATGGGCTACGTCATCAAGCTGCTGGCCATCTGCGCCCGCTCCGACGACGGCCGCTCGGTCGGGGTCCGCGTACACCCGGCGATGATCCCCCGGACGCACCCGCTGGCCGGCGTACGCGAGGCGTACAACGCGGTCTTCGTGGAGGCGGCGTCGGCGGGCCAGCTCATGTTCTACGGCAAGGGCGCGGGCGGCGCGCCGACGGCCTCGGCGGTGCTCGGCGACCTGGTGGCGGTGGCCCGCAACCGCCTGGCGGGCACGCGCGGCCCCTCGGAGTCGACGTACGCCGACCTGCCCGTGCACCCCATGGGGGCGACCGTCACGCGGTGCCACGTGGCGCTGGACGTGGCGGACAAGCCGGGCGTGCTGGCCCGGGTGGCGGACCTGTTCGCCAAGCATGACGTGTCGATCCAGACAGTACGCCAGGAGGGCCACGGGGACGACGCTCAACTCGTCATCGTGACCCACCGGGCAACGGACGCGGCATTGTCGGCCACCATGGAGGGGTTGCGCGACCTCGACATCGTGCGGGCGGTGGCCAGCGTGATGCGGGTGGAAGGCGACCTCTGACAAGCATGGTCCTCCCCTTGGGGCGCTTCGCGCTCTGAGGGTCGGGCTGTGTTCGGTGGGGGGGGCTCAGCGCCCCCCACACCCCCACAAAGGCATGGTCCTCGCTGCGCTCGGGCGTCTTTCCGCAGGCGGACGTTTGGCCTGAGCGCGTCCGGCAGCAATCTGGGACCGCTTTGATCGGCCCGGGCGTTCCCATAACTTTGGAATTTGTTCCGAAGTAGCGTCGCGGTATGGCTACTCCGACCGTGCCTTTCTCCGACCTCTCGAAGCACTCCAAACGAGTGGCAGACACGCTCGACCGAGCGCACCGGTTGCATGTCAAGCGTCGCGACGGCGAAGACCTGTACATCACCACCGCGCGGCACGATCGGGAGCGGGAGGAGACGGCCGACGTCGTGTCTCGCCTGCTGGCCGTACTGGTCGCGAGCGATGAGGGGGCGCGGGCGGTCGAACGTGCTCTGCCGGTGGTCTTCCCGTGGGTTCGCCATCTTTCGGTTGGCGAGCGTCAGGAATTCGTCCGTGACATCGTCGATGCCACTCGCGACGTCATCGATCTCGACGTGCATGCCACGTTGCCTCGAATAACGGCTGAATGGCGGGCGACTGCCCGAATCCTGGCCGATCCGGCTTTGGCCGCACAGGCGGGCCGGCCCTTGCCCGATGAGGAGCACGGCGAGGTATTCGCACCGTAGCCCAAAGCGCGGAGATGACGTGGCACCGCCACCGGTGGGTGCCGAATGGCGGTTGCGATTCGGCACAAACGATGCCGCCAAGGGATGAGGAGACCGGTGCTCGCAACACGCCGTCCCAAGCAGGGCCGATGCGCTTCGAGCATCACGATGGGATCGGCGTTTGTCTCACGGCAGGAACAAATAGCCCACAACATCTCCGAGGTTTCCCGCGTCGGACTGACTATGACCTCACTTACCGAGCGCACGAGCCACCCGAGAGCCCGCCGATACGGAGCCTGGACCGGCGCCGCCTCCCTGGCCGCCTGCCTGACGGTCGTCCTCGGCGGGGGTATCGCCAACACGGCCAACGCGGCCACCGTGGACAGTGCGGCGGCACCGGCCACCGTCTCCATCGCGGTGAATTCCGCCGACCGGATCGACTGGCCGTCCGTAGTGGAGCCGGCTCTGAACTGCCCCAAGCCGAGGCCGCGCGCCGCCTGGTACGTCGTGCACGCCCGCGTAGCCGCCGTCGGCGACCTTACCCGTGACGGCAAGCGTGAGACCGTCGTCGTGTCGTCGTGCCCGAGCTCGACGTCGAGCAATCCCTTGATCGCCTTCGTCTACGACGGAGCCTCCAAGCCCTCGGCTCCGCGCTTGCTCGGGAAACTCGGCAAGAACCGCTACTTCAAGTCCCTGAAGGTCGCGATCCAGGGCGGGC
Organism: Nonomuraea sp. CA-143628; assembly: GCF_050942315.1. Classification (NCBI taxonomy): domain Bacteria; kingdom Bacillati; phylum Actinomycetota; class Actinomycetes; order Streptosporangiales; family Streptosporangiaceae; genus Nonomuraea; species Nonomuraea sp. CA-143628. The sequence goes on along the minus strand of NZ_CP192072.1, from coordinate 10,814,915 downwards.
GTGTGCAGCTGCACGGCAAGGCGCTCAGCGACCAGGCCCCCAGGTGCTGTCCAGACCTGATGGTCAGCCAGATCTACAAGTGGGACGGCACGCAGTTCCGCAAGACGGCGGACAAGGCGAACCGCATCACGTGACCACAGCTCGGCTGGCTGATCGACGAGCGTGGCGTGGGGGCGTTCTCGACCTGGCCCGCAACGCAGGCGGGCAGTGCGGCCGTGAGGTTCACCGCCGCACTGTCCGCCACTGCGTGCTGTACGCCGTGAGGATCACCGCCGCACTGCCCGCCACTGAGCACAGCACGCCGCTGATCCTCACAGCGAGGGCGCGAATCCGCCGCTGAGGGCGGCGAACAGGCGCTCCAGGCGGGCGCGGTGGTCGTCTGCGGTGGTGTCGGCCGGTTCTTCGGCGATCAGGAGCCGGGCGGTCTCCACCAGCACGGTGGAGTAGCCGGCGATGAAGAAGGCGGCGAGCAGCGGGGCGTCGCCGTCGAAGGCCGGGTCGTTTTCGAGTTCGCCGGCGAGGGTCTGCTGGAGGTCGGAGGCGATCTCCCTGGCGCGGGCGAGCAGCGCGGGCGAGGCCGCGACGGTCCGGAAGAAGGGGACGGACCCGTCCTTGAGGCCGGACAGGGCGTGCCGCTCCTCGAGGAGACGGAACGCCACATCACGCAGGGATTGGAGCACTCCGGCGTCCGGGGCGCGGTCGCGTACCGCTGAGCGCAGGAGCCCAACGGCGTCGACCTCGCGGTCCAGGAGAAGGTCCTCCTTGCGCGGGAAGTGCTTGAAGACCGTCACGGCCGAGACCCCGGCCTCTCGCGCGACCTCGGTGACCGTGACCGCGTCGAATCCGCGTTCGACGAACAGCCGGGTCGCGACCTCCGAGATCTTCGCCCGCGTCTGCGGCCCGCCTCGCGCTCCGGTCCTGGGCATCCGGCTCCACTTCCTTGTGTCACTTAACTTAGTCAGTTAACGTAGTGGCGTGTTCATCGAACAGACAACCGTCATTGTCGCCGGGGCGGACCCCGGTAGGCCCCAGCGGGTGGCGCGGCACCCCGGCCGTGTCCCGTACGGGGGAGGGGAGGTGACCGGCCCGCACGAACGGCCGGACAGCCCTGTGCCGGAGAGCCGTCCCGTGTCGGACAGCCCCGTGCCGGAGCGCCCCACGGGCGCGGATCTTCATGAATGAGATGGCGGCGGGCCACCCCGGTCCTACTCCCCGGTCGTTGCGGGAAGCGTGGGTCGCGTTGGCGGGACTGTCAGCGGTGTTCCTCTTCGAGATGCTGGACAACTCGATCCTGAACGTCGCCCTGCCCGTGATCGGACGCGAGCTGCACGCCTCGACGACCGCGCTGCAGTGGGTGACGGGCGCCTACGCGGTCGTGTTCGGCGGGTTGATGCTGGTGTTCGGCGCGGTGGCCGATCGGTTCGGCCGGCGGCGGATCATGCTGATCGGGCTGGTCCTGCTCGCCGGGGCGAGCCTGGCGACCGCCGTGGTCACCAGCGCCGAGCAGCTGATCGCCGTACGGGCGACGATGGGGGTCGCCGCGGCGATGACGACCCCGGGATCGATGGCGCTGGCGTTCCGGCTGTTCGAGGAGGACGGCCTGCGCGTGCGCGCACTGACCCTCATCTCGACCGTCGGCCTGGTCGGGCTCGCGGTCGGCCCGACGGCGGGCGGCCTGGTGCTGGCGGTCGCTCCCTGGCAGGTCCTGCTGCTGGTGAACGCGCCGATCGCCGTGCTCGCGTTCCTCGGCGTACGGTCCGGCGTCGCCGCCGACGACCCGGCCGGCCTCCACCGTGACCCCCTCGACGTACCCGGGATGCTGCTGGGTACGGCGACGATCGTGCTCGCGCTCCTCGCGCCGACGCTGTTCGTGGACGAGGGTGCCGGCTCCTGGGCGCCCTGGGTGGTCACCGCCATGGCCGCCGGGACGGCGATCTGCTTCGTCCTGCGCGAGCGCTTGGCCCGCCATCCGCTGCTCGACCTGAAGCTCCTTGCCCTCCCCCTGGTCTCCAGCGGCCTGGCCTACAAGGCCGCCACCGGACTGGCGACCGCCGGACTCGGTTACATGGTGACGCTGCAACTGCAGCTCGACTGGGGCTGGCCGCCCGCACTGGCCGCCATCGGGATGCTGCCGCAGGTCGTCGTACTCATCGCCGGCAGCGCGTTCGTCAACCCGTTCGTGGAGCGCGTCGGCCTGGACCGGGCCGCATGGATCAGCTCCGCGGCGGTCGTGTCCGGCCTCGCCGTCTACGGTCTGCTCGGCCGGTTCGGCTACCTGTGGGTCGCGATCGCGCTCGTCCTCGTGGCGGCCGGGATGCGCGTGGTGGGCGTCGTCGCCGGGTTCAACGTGGTACGCGGCCTGCCCGAGAACCGGACCACCATCGGTACCGCGCTCGTCGACACCGCCACCGAGGTCACCTCCGGCACCGGCATAGTCGTCACCGGCACCATCCTCGCCACTCTGTTCACCGGCGACATCGCCACCTCCCACTGGAGCCCGCGGCAGACCGGAGAGTTCCACCAGGCCGTCACCATCGCGGGTCTCACCCTCACCATCGTCGCGGCGGTCCTTGTCGGCTGGGGGATCGCCCGCACCCGGCCCGCCGTCGGCGACCAGGGGGCCACTCCCATCGACGACACCGTCCCCCAGGACGCCTGACACCCCACGCACCATCATCACTGGGCCACACAGCGCTTCGGAGAGCTGAGCAGTACTCCATTCCCCTGGTGACTCTTCCCCTCCCCGAACCGATCCCCGGGCCCCTCCCCGAACCGACCCCCCCGAACCGATTTCAAGGAGCACACATGACGATCACCCTCCGACCCGGCAGCACCGTAGTGTTCACCGGAGACTCGATCACCGACTGCCAACGGCTGCGGAGCGAAGACGGCCTCGGGTTCGGCTACCCGCTGCGCATCGCGGGCGAGTGGGGCCTCCGGCATCCGGACCGCCCCGTGACCTGGCTGAACACCGGGATCGGCGGCAACAAGGTGATGGACCTCGAAGCCCGCTGGCAGGCGGACGTGCTCGACGCGCGACCGGACGTGGTGTCGATCCTCGTCGGGGTCAACGACATGGGCTGGCACACGCTGGACCCGGAGGGGTACGTGATCCCTGTGGAGGAGTTCGAAGCGGGTTATGACCGCCTGCTCGCGCCCCTCGCCAAGGCGGGCACGGAGTTGATCCTCATCGAGCCCTTCCTCCTGCCGATCAGCGGCGTCGTCAAGGCTGGTGTCGCGCGCGCACTCATCGGAGAGAAAGAGCGAAAGGAATGGCGCGCCGACCTGAACCCGAAGATCCAGGCCGTGCGGGAACTCGCCGACAAGTACGGTGCCCATCTGGTTCCCGCCGACGGCATGTTCGCCGAACTCGCCGCGACGACCGGGCCGGAGTACTGGGCCGCGGATGGCGTACACCCGACGTCGGCCGGTCACGCCGCACTCGCGGCGGCCTGGCTGCGACTGGTCTCGTGACCGGGCGCCCACGGCTCCCGACCGGTCAGGGGCGGGAACGGAGTTCGGCTTGCCGAGATCATCCTCGGGTAGCCTGACCACCCTAGATCAACTTTGTGGAGGTGGCACCGATGTTGAACTACGGGCTTGACCTGTCCGGTGTAGAGCTCGACCGGGCTCTGCCCGACTTGGTGGCCGAAGGGGATGAGCTCGATGCCCTGGTATCGGCGGAGGCCGACTGGTCGAAGCCGACCCCGGCAGTGGGGTGGACGATCGCCCACCAGATCGCTCACCTTGCTTCAGCGGATGCGAACGTTCTCATCGCCATCCGGACCCCGGAGGCGTTCGACGCCGTGCTGAAGCAGGCGGAAGCCGCAGGCAGCCAATCCGCTGATCTCGACGCGGCCGAGGGGGCGGCCAAACCGCGATCAGTGCTTCTGGAACAGTGGCGCGCGGGCCGGACCGAAGTGGCAGCGGCGCTACATGACGTTCCACTGGACCATGGGTTTCCGTGGTACGGCTCCCAGCTGACCAAAGCTCTCATGGTGCCGCTGCGACTGATGGAGACATGGGCTCACGGGCAGGACGTTTTCGACGCGCTGGGTGCCTCACGCCGTCCGACTGCTCGACTCCAGCATGTGGCCTCGTTGGGAGTGATAGGGCGGGAGCTGTCGTTCTATGCCGCCCAATTGCCTACTCCGGCAGAGCCGTTCCGCGTCGAGCTGACTGCTCCCGACGGCGAAACCTGGGCGTGGGGCCCAGAAGATGCCGAACAACGGGTTCAGGGCAGCGCTCTGGACTTCTGCCTTCGAGTCACCCAGCGCAGGCCCCGAGCCCAGACGGACCTCACGGCAGTCGGCGAGGACGCGCGGAAGTGGCTTGAGATCGCTCGCGTCTTCCTCTGAGGAGGCGAGTGGCGAGCTCGGGTCCGCCCTCCTGGACGCAGGCGGACCTTTGCCATGAGCGTGTCCGTCAGCAGGCTCGTCCAGAAGCCGATCAAGCGGATGAACTGTGGAAGTAGTGCCCCTTGTCGAGGTCGTCGACGAGTCCGGGCTGGGTCGGCTGCCACCCCAGTAGCTCGCGGGTCAGCGTGCTCGAGGCCGGGCTGTCGGTCGCGAGGAAACCGGCCAGCCAGGTGAAGTGCTCGCCCGCGCTCTCCGGCGAGATGGCGGCCACCGGGATGCCGAGATGGCGGCCGATCACTTCGGCGATGGCGCGGATCGGCACGCCCTCGTCGGCGACAGGGTGCAGCGCCGATCCCGCCGGGGCCTGCTCCAGCGCCAGGCGGAACAGGCGGGCGGCGTCGACCCGGTGCACGGCGGGCCAGCGCGTGGCCCCATCGCCGATGTAGCCGGAGACGCCCTTGTCGCGGGCGATGCCGACTATGGCTGCCATGAAGCCGTAGTCGCCTTCGCCGTGCACCGTCGGGGGGAGCCGCAGGACCGACGAGCGGACGCCGCGGGAAGCGAGGGCGAGCGTCAGCCGCGCGGTGGCCTGACGAGCATGCGGACCGCTGCCCGGCTGCGCCGCATCCGATGCGGGACCACGCCCGTCCTGCTCGGTCGCCACCCGCCCTGGTGCCAGCCCGATCAGCCCGGAGGCGAGGACGAACGGTCGATCAGAACCCGCGAGTGCCTCGCCCATCGTCTCGACGGCTCGACGGTCCGCGTCGACAGCGCTCTGGAAGTCTCCAGAGAAGGCGAGGTCGTGCTTGAACGCGAGGTGGATCACGCCGTCCGACGCGGCGGCCGCTTCCCGCAGGCCGTCGAGATCATCGAGTGTGCCGTGATGCACCTGCGCCCCGGCCGCGGTGAGGGCGGCGGCCGAGGCCTCTGAGCGGGCCAGCCCGGTGACCTGATGGCCCGCGCCGATGAGCTCGGGAACGACGGCGGAGCCGATCCAGCCGGACGCGCCGGTGACGAAAACGCGCATGAGAAAACCTCCGGATAAGTCAGCCGAGCGGCTGACTGATGTCAGTTGCTGTCATCACAGTAGCAAGCAATGTCAGTCGCTGTCATCAAGGTACGATCGGGGCATGGGGCGATGGGAGCCGAACGCGCGCGGCCGGCTGGTGCAAGCGGCAATGGAGCTCTACGGCGAACGCGGGTACGAACAGACCACGGTGGCCGAGATCGCCAACCGGGCGGGGCTAACGGAGCGAACGTTCTTCCGGCATTTCGCCGACAAGCGCGAGGTGCTGTTCTGGGGCGGGGCCGCGCTGCAAGAGCTCCTCGTGAGCTCCGTCGCCGACGCCCCTGATTCCACAGCGCCGATCGACGCGGTCGCCGCGGCCTTCGAGGCCGCCGCCGCCCAGCTTCAGGAGCGCCGCGAACACTCCCTGCAGCGCCAGGCCATCATCGCCGCGAACGCGGAGCTTCGAGAGCGTGAGCTGATCAAACTCGAGTCGTTCGCCTCGGCGCTCGCCGACGCCTTGCGCCTGCGCGGCGTCGCGGACACGGCCGCGAGCCTGGCCGCTGAGGCGGGGATCGCGGTTTTCAAGATCGCGTTCGTACGCTGGCTCGCCACCGGCCAGCCGGACTTCCCGCAACTCATCCGAGAATCATTCGACGAGCTGAAGGCACTGACCGCGGGCGCGGGGGTCACCTAGGCCCATCACCTGGCCCGCCGCATGCGCACCACACATGCGCTGCGGCGGTTCGCCGGGCAGCCCTACCAGCAACGCGGCTGGTCCACGTCCCGGGTTCTGCTGATGCTCGCTGTCGACGAGTCCCCGTGAAACGCATGGCCGTTTCAAGAGCATGTTGTGCGGCTGAGGAGGTGGAGGGTCCGGTCATGTAGCGGGAGGCTTCACCGGTAGACCGGCGGCTGGTCGGCCGGGTTTGAATACACCGGGGTTCCCCAGCTATGGCCGGGGACCAGCGCCGCCAACCAACGCGGATCGGTGACCTCAACGTCATAGTCTGCCTGGACGAGATGGTCCTCGTCCTGCCATTGACCGTTGCGCTCGTAATAGAGAGCTTCAAAGGTTGACGTTATGTAGTTGTATCGTCACGGCTGGGGTGACATGTGGGCGGTCGCCGTTCATACCGGAGACATGAGATATCCCGACAGTGGCGGGCTGACCGCGCAGGCGCGGGCCCGCCGGGAGCAGGTGCGGTTCGCGGCCGGGGAGATGTTCGCCGCCGGGGCGAGTGACCGGCAGGTCGCCGAACACTTCCGGGTCAGCCTGATGTCGGCCAACCGCTGGCACCGGGCCTTTGACCAAGGCGGGATGGACGCGCTGGCCTCCAAGGGGCCGGGCGGGGAGAAGTGCAAACTGACCGGCCCACAGGTGGAGGCCTTGGCGGCGGCGCTGGAACAAGGGCCTGCCGCGCACGGCTGGGCCGAGGACCAATGCTGGACCCTGGCCCGGATCGCGGATCTGATCGGTCGGCTGTTCGGGGTGTCCTACACGGTGGGCGGGGTGGACTACCTGCTGCATCGGATGGGGTGGAGTTGGCAGGCGCCCGCCCGCCGGGCCGCCGAACGCGACGAGGACGCGATCGCCGCCTGGCGGGAACATGCCTGGAGCGAGGGAAAAGGACCGCGGCACGATTGGGCGCCTGGTTATGTTTCGAGGACGAGGCTGGCCAGGGGTTGAGGCCGCCCAAGGGCCGTAGCTGGGGACCGCGCGGGACCACCCCGGTGGTGAAGGTGTCGGGCGGCGGCTCGGGCACGGTCATGATCGCTGGCCTGGTGGCCACCAAACCCGGCTGCGCCCCGCGGCTGATCTACCGGATCCGGCTACGCCGCGGACGCAAGGGCGAACGCAAGTCCTTCTCCGAACGCGACTACGCGGCCCTGCTGGACGCCGCCCACCAGCAGCTCGGCGGCCCGATCGTGGTCTGCTGGGACAACCTCAACACCCACATCAGCGTGAAGATGCGCACGCTGATCAACGCCCGCCCATGGCTGACGGTCATCCGACTGCCCACCTACGCACCCGAACTCAACCCGGTCGAGGCGGTCTGGGCCCACTTGAAGCGCTCGCTGGCCAACCTGACCAAGAAGACCCTCGACGAGCTCGCCCGACTGATCAAGACCAGGCTGAAGAAGATGCAGTACCGGCCTCAGCTGATCAGCGGCTTCATCGCCAAGACCCATCTCGACTTCAAACCGCCATAACCACAGCCTTTGAAACTCTCTAGAAGTCGTTCAGATCTGCTCAGCCATCGTCAGTCACCGGATAGTTTCGGGCGGCAACCCGTTCGACCCGTCGGATATAGCGCTTACTGTTGGCAGCAACCCAGTTCTCATCGAGGAACTCGTCCATAGTCACCGTCAGTACGTCGTAGGGCTCCATCTCTCGGTGGTTGTATGCCGCGTCCCACAGCATTTTGAAGAAGAAGTCCAGGTCGCCGTCGGGCAATGGCGCGTGATCCTTGTCGTGGGTCAAGTAGTACACTACGAAGATTCGTAACCGCGCACGTAGCGCACCGGGATCGCAATCGAGCACGCGGACGCCGTACAGATCTGTGGACATTGGGTTCTCCTCGCGAATCAGTTGTCAACCGACAGCCTGCCTCACCGCTGGTACATTCGCGAGCATCGGGCAGCGTCTCACTGGCCCGCCCGAGTCACCCCAATCCGCTGGTCCATTCTGGAGCCAGAATGGAATGGACGATCGAGTCTCGCCATCCGTCCCGGACGCGGATATGCCCGCGAATGCGGCCCTCCTCGACCATGCGGAGCTTGCTCATCACCCGGGCCGAGGGCTCATTCGCCGGGCTACGCGCGCCCCAGACTCGATACAGGCCGAGCTCATCGAAGGCCAGCCGCAGCAGGAGCGTTACCACTGCGGCACCGAGGCCCTGCCCCCACCGGTCAGCCCGAAGTGCGAAGCCGATCTGACCACTGCTCTGCAGCGGATGGCCGACGTCGATCGCCAGCCGCGCGAACGCCACCAACTCCCCGTCCGGGTCGGTTCCGGCCAGGGAGTATTCGAGCCGCGGTTCCGCTTGAGCCAACGTCATCAAGCTGTCGATCGTGGCCCGGACCTGTTCGCGGGTGCGCGGCTCGAAGGACATGTGCTCCACCACCGTCGGGTCGCCGTAGATGGCCAGAAGGGCATCCACGTCGGTCGAAGTGAACTCGCGGAGGTTGGCGCGCGGGGAGGTGATCATTACTGGATTCATGGGCGGTGAACTCCGGAAATCGCCGCTTCAGTGTGCTCGCGCAGAGAGCGTATCCAATTCCTCGCTTACGCCCGCCATCGATTACATCGGTGTCTGATGGATGAGGACGACCCGCCAGCCTTCGGGGGTGCGGCGATATGCGGTCGTCGCGTACCACGAGGTTGTCTCTTCGCCGGTGGTGCTGGTCAGCGTGTAGGCGACAATGGCGCCGGAGTCGCCGAGCAACTTGACGGTGGCATCGTTTGCCTGGCTGCTCCGGTCCGGATTTCCGCTCCCTTGGGAGTACATCTGGAGCACCTGCTGCCTGGACACGATGCCATAATTTCCCATGGCCATGAAGTCGTCGGCGCAATACTCCTGGAAGAACTTCTCATCGTAGGCTGCGTCGGCGTTCAGCATTCGCTGCTCGATTTCCAGTAGCGTCTTTTCGATCTCGCTCATCTTGCCTGCTCCTCCAGTTGTGCCGGGCCAGCCATCGCCTGGCGGTCACGGCCCAGGTTGCCAGCCATACCTGCCATCTCCCGGCAGGTACTCTCACCTGGAAAGGGGCAGCCGGACGGGCGGCGAAAGCGGCGTCGGGACCGGGTTGGCCTGGAACGACTGGATCATCAGGGCCGCGAAGCGGCGCGAGGCCGCCACTCTCATCTCGGGTGACTCGGCGTGGATGCCGTCGTTCGCCATCAGCGCCAGGCTGATGTCCTCCAGCACGAAATCCTTCCGCAACGGGCCTGCTTCCTTCGCGCGCCGCACCAGTTCGAGCAGTCGGCGCAGCGTGCGAGCGTGCTCCGCGGCGAACTCGGCCGATTGGGGGAGTCGCGAGGTGAACGCGCGGGCGAAGCCCCGGTCGAGGGCGTGCGCCTCCATGAGCCTCTCGATCACCAGGCGGAACCCGCGCCACGGGTCGCCCGCCGCCATGCCCTCCTCCACGATTGCCGAGCAAGAAGCCATCTGCTCGGCGAAGGCCTCGGCCAGCAGCGCTTCCTTGGTCTGGAAGTGCCGGTAGACGGTCGCGACGCCGACCTCGGCGCGCCGGGCGATCTCCCGGATCGGCACCTCGAGGCCCTCGGCGGCGAAGGCCGCGCGAGCCACCGCGAGGATGCGCTCGCGGTTGTCGCGGGCGTCCGAGCGGAGCTTCGTTATCACTTGGGCCGTCATCGCTCTCACTTTAGCTAAACGGAGGGGGTGCTCCGTTACGTTCGGCGCATGAGAGCGATTCAATTCACTGAGTACGGCCCGCCCAGCGTTGTGCACGTCGCCGAGGTGGAGGCGCCGCACGCCGGGCCGGGCGAGATCCGCATCGCCGTACGGGCCTCTGGAGTCTCGCCCGGGGAGACCTACATCCGTTCCGGGGCGCTGCGTGACATGGTGCCCACGACGTTCCCGTATCGGACCGGATTCGACGCCGCGGGCGTGGTGGACGAGGTCGGCGACGGCGTCACGGGCGTGAGCGTCGGCGACGAGGTGTTCGGCATGGCCGACACGATCGCGCGCGGCGTCAATGCCGACTTCGCGGTCCTGGCCGCCTGGGCGCCCAAACCGGCCGCGTGGAGCTGGGAGGAAGCGGGCGGCGCCGCGGGCAGCGTCGAGACGGCCACCCGGGTGCTCGACCGGCTCGCGGTCGGTGCCGGGCACACCGTGCTCGTACAGGGCGCGGCCGGTGCGGTGGGCACCGTCGCTGTCCAGCTCGCGGCCGCCCGCGGCGCCACCGTCATCGGTACGGCGAGCGAGCACAACCACGACTTCCTGCGTTCCCTCGGCGCGGAGCCGACCACGTACGGGCCGGGGCTCGTCGAACGGGTCCGCGCACTGGCACCGGCCGGGGTGGACGCGGTGTTCGACTGCGCCGGAGGGGCGCTGCCAGACCTCATCGCCATCGCCGGTGACACGGCGCGTGTGGTGACGATCGCCGACTTCACCGCGGCGGCCCACAGCGTACACATGTCGCACGGAGCGCCGGCCGAGGAGACGGGCACGGCCGTGGGAGCCCCCGCCGACCCGCAGGCGGTGCATGGCCTCGCGATCGCGGTCAAGCTCGCCGCCGAGGGCCGGCTGCGGGTGCCGGTCGCGGCGGTGTTCCCGCTCGCCGAGGCCGCGGCCGCGCACGAACTGAGCGAAAGCCGCCACGCGCGCGGAAAGATCGTGCTGGTGAACTGATCGGCCGCCCGTGGCCGTTCACCGGTCGCGGGCCCGATGCCGCTCAATGGCCGAGACCCTGTCACGCGGCGGCGGTGTGCCTGCCCCTTAATCCGGCAAATGGTCAACAACCGATCCGAACTATCACTAAGGTGATCAAGTCAAAGATCAAGGAGGAACCTGGTGAAGCAGACGATCGCCCGGCGGATCGGCCGTTCAATGCTGGTGGTGGCGCTGGCGGGAGGCGTCGTGACGGCTGGCGTCGCGTCCCCGGCGCTCGCCGCGCGGAAGGCGACACTGGGTCCGTACGGGTACGGCAACCTGAAGCTCGGCATGACCGCCTCCAAGGCCAGGGCGACCGGGCGGATCGTCCACAAAGCGGTCGGGGACTCCGCCAGATGCACGGGCTGGGACCTCAAGGAGAGCTCGAACGGCGAGTACGCGGTGGGGATGTACATCTCCAAGAAGCGCGGTGTCGCCATGATCATCGCACCGCCCGGCCTGAAGACGCCTCAGGGCATCGGACTCGGCTCCAGCAACGCGCAACTGAAGGCCGCCTACCCCGGTCTGCGGCGTGGTCCGGGTGGGTATCCAACCGCCACCGTGCCGGGCAACAAGAAGGCGCTCTACATGTTCTACGTGTCGAGGGACAACAAGGTATCCAGCCTGAGCCTGGTTCTGGCCACGCAGGACTGCGTCAGGTACTAGCCCCCACAGCCCCCGCGTCGTTCGCCGGGCAATTGGAGAGGATCGTCCGCTCTATCCTGGGCTTCCGTTTCGGCTGAATGGTCACGGAAGGTCGAGGGACCCTTGAAACAGCGGACTTTCCTCGCCGCTCGCATCGATCAATGGTCACGCGAGCACCCCAGGATGCTGGATCTGGCACTGGCCGGCTTGATGTGGCTGGTTCTCGGCCTGTCGAGTGCTCTCGCGGGGCTGCCCGCCTTTCTCGTCGGCACCGCCGCCATCCTCCCTCTCGCCGTACGGCGGCGCTTCCCGACCGCGGTCCTCGCCTGGTCGGCGGCGGCCTTCGCCGTTCAGCTGGCGGTGGTGCCGATTCCGTTGCCGGCCAACGTCGCGCAGGCGATCGTCGTCTATACCGTCGCCGCGCACGTCGCGTCCCTGCCGATCCGCCTGCTCGCCCTCGGTGCCGCGCTCGTCGGGAGCGTGCTCGCCGGCTTCCGGTGGAGCGTCCCGCCTGAATACCTGACGAACGTGCTCAAGAACGCTGTGTTCCTGGGGATCCTGTTTGTACTGATCTGGGTCATTGGCAATCTCGTCCGCGGTCGTCAGGCCAACATGCGCGCCCTGCGTGAGGCGAGTGCCCGGCTCGAGGAGAGCCGGTTGCAGCGCGAGCGGTACGTCGCGCAGCGGAAACGTGTTGGCGCGGCACGGGAGATTCACGACATCCTTGCCCACTCCCTCACCGTCGTGATCGTGCAGGCTGACGGCGCCGAGTATGCCGCCGAGCACGCGCGGCCCTGGGATCGCGCGGACGCGGGAAGGGTCTTCGCGACGATCGGGCGTACCGCGCGGTCGGCCCTCACCGAGGTGCGTGGCGTCATCGAGGTACTCCGCGACGCCGACCCCGACCTCGACGGTGACGGGGCGGGCGAGCTGAGTGGGGCCGAGTTGCCGCAGCTCGTGGAGTCGGTACGGGCGGCGGGACTCGCTGTGGACGTCGAGGCCGATCCGGCCGTGTTCGACGATGTGCCCACCGCGATACGGTTTGCCGTACTCCGGGTCGTCCGGGAGTCACTGACGAACGTGTTGAAGCACGCCGGCCCGCACGCCACGGCGCACGTGATCGTCGCGAGGACGCAGGAGGGGATCATGGTTCGGGTCGAGGACGACGGTGTAGGTGTCGGTGCTCGTCGTGCCGACCCGATCACGGACCACGTTTCCGAGCCAGCCGACCCGATCACGGACCACGTTTCCGAGCCAGCCGACCCGATCACGGGCCACGCTTCCGAACGTTCCGGCTATGGCCTCGACGGGATGCGGGAGCGGTTGCGCGCCCTGGGCGGAGTGCTGGAGGCAGGCCCACGCCGTGACGGCGGATTCGTGGTCGATGCCGCGATCCCCGTAGCCGTTCTGTCGCCTGCGGGTCGAGCGGAAGGCGCGTGATGAGTCCCGATCGTCTCATCCGCGTCTTCCTGGTGGACGATCAGGAGCTGGTGCGTACCGGGTTCGCGATGATCCTCGACGCCACCCCGGACCTGCGGGTCGTCGGATCGGCCGCCGACGGGCAGACGGCCCTCGACGCCCTGCGGCGGCCCGAGCACCATGCGGACGTCGTCTTGATGGACATTCGCATGCCGGGCATCGACGGCGTGGAAACCACCCGGCGGCTGCTGGCCACACCCGACCCGCCACGGGTCGTCATGCTGACGACCTTCGACGACGACGAGCTGCTCGTCGCGGCTCTTCGAGCGGGAGCGGCCGGCTTCCTGCTCAAGGACGCGGGCGCGGCCGAACTGCTGACGGCGATCCGGGCGGCCGCCGCCGGGGAGGCGCCGGTCGCGCCGAGGCTCGTACGTCGCTTGATCGACTCGTTCGTCCTCGCGCCGCCGACGACCACATCCGCCGAGCACCCGCCCGCCGAGCGTCCGCCCGCCGGCGCGTCCAGGCTGGGGCGGCTCACCTCCCGCGAACGCGAGATCCTCGCCTCGGTCGGCCTGGGACTCACCAACGCGGAGATCGCCGCGCGGCTGCGGCTGGCGGAGTCGACCGTCAAGACGCATCTCGGCTCCGTACTGCGCAAGCTCGAACTACGCGATCGTGTGCAGGCGGTCATCCTCGCGCAGACGCATGGGCTGACCGGAGACTCGCGGCGGACCGACTGATCCCGATCGCGAGGGCGCAGGCCGCTGTGCCGACGAGTACGAACAGCCCGGTGTCACCGGCCAGGTATTCGCGCAGCACCACGGGCTGCTCAGTCGACACCACGTGCTCCAACAACAGGGCAAAGGTGGCATTGTGCGCGAAGTGCGCCAGCACCACCGGCCACAGGCTGCCGGACATGACGCGCAGGTACCCGAAGAGGAACGAGAACGCGATCACCGAGCCACTGAACAGCAGGAGCACCAGGGCGCGGTTCCCGCCGGTGTGGTAGTACGGGGTGAACAGGATGTACGGCAGGTGCCAGGCGATCCAGACCAGCCCGACGACGAACATCGCCGAGCGCTCGCCCAGGTACGCGAGCCGTGGCTGCAGGTAGCCGCGCCACCCGATCTCTTCGGCGAACGCCAGGATCGGCCCGGTGATGGACACGGCGATCACTGACTGCACCCACTCGCCGTGCGGTGCGGTGAATCGGCCGAAGCCGAGCACGACGGCGCCCGCGGTGGCGAGCAGGCAGACACCGGCGGTGGTGGCGATCGTGAGCGGCCAGGTTCGCAGGCCGAGCCGCCCCATGCCGAGCCGGCGCCAACCGTCTCTGGAGTATCCCTCTCGCGTGACGACGAGCAGCATCGCCAGTACGACGAGCAGGGGCGACAAGGCGAGGACGAGCCCATCGGCGATGTTGGCGGTGCCCAGCGAGATCGTGAGCGCCAGGACGATGAAAACGATCGACGTGGCGCGATCGGAGAGCCGTTCGAACACGGACAGACCTTCCTTTGGGGATTTGGCCTGGCCCAGTGTTCAAGAACGCGCCGCCGCCGCCATCCACCCACGATCCGAATTTCGGCCCGGCCCTCCCCTCACGGGACTAGCACCTCAGGCCGACCCACACCACGGGGTGGTCCGCTGAATTGACGTTGGACAATTCCGGCACTTTATTACGTTGGTCGCCCGGCACACAAGATCGCTTTTCTGGCGTATGAACCAGCCTCAATTCACGCGGATGTATCGCGAAAGTCATCTCTCACGGTGCCAGCGAGCGGCTACTTTAAGTGAGCAATCAGCGGGGCGATCACCGCGCAGATTGGGCATATGTTGTGTGTGTCGTCCTGTGTGGTTTCGTGGCGACAGAACGGCGGAGGTGCTTGGTGAGCGTTGGCGAATTTAACCCGGACGCTGGACCGCTGGCTCAGTTCGGATATGAATTGCGGAGATTCCGCATCGACAAAGGGCTGACCATCGATCAACTAGCGGACCGGATCGGTTACAGTCCGAGCCTCGTCGGCAGCGTCGAACGGGCCGCCAGAAACCCGAGCAAGGACTTCACCGAGCGTTGCGAGGAGACGCTGGGCCTGTCCGGCGAACTTATCGCCCGCTGGCCGAGCATAAGCCGGACGCGGAGCCCCAAATGGTTCCGGCCGTGGCTGGAGGTCGAGCAGGGGGCCACGGCCTTGCGGATTTGGGAGCCGCTCATCGTCCCCGGACTGCTTCAAACCACCTATTACGCGCGCGCCATTTTCACCGGCAAGCCAGGTACGACACCCGAGCAGATAGAAGAGGCGCTGCGATACGCGCGGAGGCGCTTCCACAGCATGTATCACTCAAGGTGATCAAAGAGAGATTGGTGACAGCATGGAACTGAGAGATGAGCTGAGGACTGCGGCGTGGCGCAAGTCCTCCTTCTCCGGTGACAACGGCGGAAACTGCATCGAGGTCGCTCCGCTGAGCGGGGGGCGGGTCGCGATGCGGGACACCGAGCGTCCCGACCTGGAGCCGTGGGTGGTCAGCGGTTCGGTGTGGGCCGCCTTCGGCAAGGGCTGGCGAAACGGCGAATTCGACTTTTAGCAGACTCTCCTGAACGGCTGGCCGGGCAGGTAGTGGGTCCATTCGGCCTCGGTCAATGATCTTCCGGCCCGTGCGCACACCGCCTTCATCAGAGGCTCGATCGCCATGGGCAGCCGGGTCAGACGGCCCGCCCTGCCCATGGCCAGCAGTTCGGCGGAGTCTGCGGAGAAGGCGATCGATCGCGCGTCGTCCGGAAGCTGGATCTCGGGCCCGATCCGCCGGCCCAGCCGCACGTCCCAGACGGTCAGCGACTTTTCCTGGGACGCGAACGCGAACAGCCGGTCGTCGGCGGAGAACGCGCCGGTCCACGCTGCCTGGCCGGCCCGCAGCCAATCGCCGACCTGCGCGCCCGTGCTCGTGTCCCATATGCCCACCTTGCCGGCGAAGTTCGCCGCGACCAGCTTCAGGTCGGCACTGAACCAGACCTCCTCCGCCGTACCGGAGAACAGGAGTTTCGGGCCGAACGGCCGGCCGGACTCGAGGTCGACCAGGCGCAGCAGGCTCGCGTCCAGGCCGATGAGGCGTCCGTCGGGGGCGATCGTCCAGCCGAGCAGGCGTGGCCTGGTCACCTGCTTGAGGCGCCGGCCGCCGGGGACCTGCCAGAGCGTGAAGGTCTTCTCATCGGGCGTCCAGAGCCCGGCCGGGGCCGGCAGTACGCTGTCCGAATTGGCGGGGCTCGGGACCTTCGCCAGCTTGCGCCGGGTGGCGGTGTCCCAGACGGTGACATCGTCGCTGCGTTTGATCGCCAGCAGCCGGCCGTCCCGGCTGAAGGTGAGGTCGGCGTCGTAGCTCTCGAACGGCCCTGCCTCGAAGTCCTTGCCGTTCAGTGTGATCTTGGTGGAGTCCAGCGCGTGGGTGGCGAGGAGTTTGCCATCGGCGCTGAACTGTACCTCGTCCAGGGCGTCTTCCCCGGCGAAGTACGGCTGGAGCGTCACGACCGTGTCCTCGCTCAGGTACCGCAGCCCGGTCGGACCGAAGGCGACCGCGGACACCGGGTCCACTATGTTGCGTTTGAACATCAGTGGGACGTCAGAGTTCAGCCGGTAGAGCCCGATGGTCGAGCCGATCCCAGCGAGCACCTTGCCGTCCGGGCTGAACACCGGCATCGCGTTGCTATCCCATTCCGTGATCGTGGTGATCTCCTTGTGAGAACGGGCGTCGAAGACGGTGAGGTTGTCGTTGCCGCCGACGGCGAGTAGCCGTCCGTCGCGGCTGAACGCCGAGAAGGGGATGCAGCCGGTGCAGACGCCGGGAAATCCGGGCTGTTTCTTGCCTGACGGGAGTGCCCAGCGCTCGACTCCGGCCACGGCGTAGTCGCCGCCTGGGTGGATCGTGGCCCTGGCGATCGCGGGCAGCATGGTCGTCTTTCCGGTACGCGGGTTGTAGACGGTCTTCCCCTGCCCCCAGTCGATGATCAGGAGGCCGCCGCTGAAACTGAGCTCCAGGTCGCCCATGTCGGAGGCGAGTACGCGCGGGCCCGTCCGCTTGCCGCTGGCCAGATCCCAGAGCCTGACGCTCTTGCTGTCGCCGACGGCCAGCAGCCGCCCGTCCTCGCTGACCGCGGCCTTGCGCAGGGGCGTGGCGACCGGGCCGAGCCCGGTGAAGCCGCCTGCCCGCCTGCCGGACGACACATCCCACACCTTGACCCCGTCGGGGCTGACACTGATCAGCGACCGGCCGTCGGCAGTGAGGGCACGGACCACATCGGGGCCGGTGTCCGGGTCGCGAAAGGCGGCGCCGCCCTGGTCGGCGACCGAGGCGAACAGGCTCGCCCGGGCCTCGGCCGTGGGGGACAGGCGCGCGGCCGTGGCGCTGAGCAGCATGCCCAGCACAGGGTCCATGCCTCTTGTGGTGTCGGCGAGTCCGGCCAGCCGCGCGGACTCCGCCGTGTCGCGCTGCTCGGCGAGTGTGACGCTCTGCCGTACGGCCAGACCGCCCGCCACCAGGGCCAGCACCAGGAGCACGGCCAGACCGATGGACAGGAACCTGGTTCTGCGGGATCGGCGCCTGGTGAGCGCGGAGGCGGCCGCCAGGAAGTCCCGCTCGCTGGGAGTGAGCGTGATGTTCCGGCGTTCCGCCGCTGCCCAGCGCAGCGCGTCGTCCAGCGAGCTGCCGTGGAACAGGTCGGCGTCCCGGCGTCCGTGCTCCTGCCAGCGTTCGGCGGCCGTCCAGATCTGGCGGTGCATGACCAGGCCGTCCCGGTTCGTGGCGATCCAGGTGCGCAGCCGGGGCCAGGCCAGGGGGAGGGCCGGACGCAGCAGCCGTACCGGATCGCCTTTCGAGACCAGGTACGTGAACGCGTCCAGCACCCGCTCGATGTCGTCGGGGAGCTCGGACCTGCGTAGTTCGCGCAGCGCCAGCTCATCCTTGGCCGTCACTGTGACCAGCCGCAGGAACAGCTCGGGGACCAGCTCCTTGTCGGCGGGGGAGAGCGCGGCGTAGGCGTCCTCGGCGATGACGCCGAGCGCGGGGTCGTCGGCGGCGGCCCCGACCCGCTCGCCGTCGGTGGCGATCCCGACCGGCCGGCCGTCGCCGGCGCCCAGGGCCAGCAGCCGCGAGGTGTCGAGGATGCCGTCGCCGTTGACCAGGCTGAGCAGCAGTTCGCGCGCGGTGGGGCGGCCGGCCGGTTCCTTGGCCAGCGCCGCGCGCACCAGGGGACGCAGTGAGTCGGGCAGCGCGGACAGGTCGGGTTCGTGGGAGAGTACGCGGTGCATGACCGCGCCCAGGGCCTCCGCGGTGAACGGATCCTCGCCGGTGGCGGCGTACAGGATGACCGCGCCCCAGGCGAACACGTCCGCGGCCGTCCCCGCCCGCTGGCCCGAGAACACCTCCGGCGCCATGTAATTGGGCGTGCCCGCCACCACTCCCGAGGCGGTGAGCGACATCTCCAGCGTGCGGGCCACCCCGAAGTCGATCACCCGGGGGCCGTCGGGGCCGAGCAGCACGTTGTCGGGTTTGAGGTCACGGTGAACGACGCCCGCGTCATGGATGGCGGTCAGCGCGGTGGCGATGGCCGTGGCCAGCCGGTGCAGGTCGTCGCCCCGGAACACCCGCCCGGCCTTCCGCAGGCTCGGGCCTTCGACGTACTCGCTGACGATGTACGGCCTGGACCCATCGAGATGGACGCCGAGCACCCTGGCCGTACAGAACGAGGCCACCCGCTGCGTCGCGACCGCCTCCTTGGCCATGCGACCGCGCAGCTCGTCCTGGTTGGCCGGGTCGCCGTGAAGCACCTTGACCGCGACCCTGGCCCCCGCCGGATCGTAGGCCTCGTAGACGACGCCCTGCCCGCCCGCCCCGATCCGCGCGGCCAGCCAATATTCGCCGAGGCGCTGCGGATCCCCGTCGAGCAACGTGCTTCCCATGTCCGGTTGGACTACCGGTCCGACCAGATGGTTGCGGGGCGCTTGACTTAAACCCCAGTTCATGGAGGAGCCTGTCCGCCATGACGGAGAACAGCGAAGAAGTGCTCGACAGCCCGACCGACTGGGTGGCCGACCACATCCGCCGATACGTGGAGACGGACGGCCGGGACGGCCACATGTACCAGGAATGGCCGACGCTGCTGCTCAGCACGCGCGGCCGGAAGTCCGGCAAACTGCGCCGCACGGCCTTGATCTACGGCCGGGACGGTGACCGTTACCTGCTGGTGGCGTCCAACGGCGGGTCGGACAGCCATCCGGCGTGGTATCTCAACCTGGTCGCCGATCCCGAGGTGACGGTGCAGGTGCTCGCGGATGTGTTCACCGCCCGAGCCCGCACTGTCACCGGTGCCGAGAGGTCGTCGTTGTGGCGGATCATGGCGTCGGTCTTTCCGCTCTATGACGATTACCAGAGCAAGGCCGGGCGAGAGATCCCCTTGGTGGTCCTGGAGCGCTGATCAACTGATCTCCAGCACCGCACGGGCCGGGCCTGGCCTCGACTACCCCGGCGACTCGGGGCATGGCATAAAAATGCGGCCCCTTGCGGGGCCGCCCAGTTGGCCGTAACCAACTTCGTGTACCTCCATCGTAGCTACCATCGGCGAGGCTGGCCAACGTTGGAGGTGTCTGCTGGTGAATGTGGTCGCGTACATCGACGGCTTCAACCTGTATCACGGGCTGAAGAGCAAGTACGGGCGTGCGTACTTGTGGCTTGATCTCGTCGAGCTGGTACGGCAGATCCGCCAGCATGACGTAGTCCTCAAGGTCCGGTACTTCACTGCGATCGTCAAGGGTGAGCCTGACGCGGCGCTGAGACAGGAGACCTACCTGGCTGCCCTGGCTGCGTACCACGCGAAGGTGGAGATCATCCGCGGCCACTTCAAAAAGAAGACGGCTCGGTGCAGAGACTGCGGTTCTCGATGGACGTGCGCATGTCATCCCGTGCAGACGTTCCATACCTACGAAGAAAAGCTGACAGACGTGGCGCTGGCAGTGGCCATGACCATGGATGCGGCATCCGCTTACGGTGATATGTCGTTGCTCATGTCGACTGACACCGACTTTCGTCCTGCGGTCGAGGCTTCGCTTCGGCTGGCTCCTGCCCGGCCGGTGATGATCGCCTGCCCACCCGGCCGCGTCGGTCCGAAGCACGACTTCTCGGGACAGGTGCTCTCGTTTGCGATACCTGAGAAGCACCTTCAAGCCTCCCTGCTCCCTGAAGCCGTTCTGGGTCCAGACGGGCGCATCTACCAGCGCCCGGGGAAGTGGAGCGCGTGACGGTAATAGAACCGGCGCGGCATGGGGCCACGAAAAGGGCCGTTCCAGGGGCCAACGGGTCAGGGAGTTACGCCGGTCGGGCGAGCCGGGCGAAGGACAGGACGACGACCGTCGACAGGAGCCAGCCCAGCATGCTGGCCAGATTCAGGAGCGTAGAAGTAAGAGTGCCCGCTGAGCTGCGCGTCTCGGCGTACCAGGTGGCGCGCTGGCCCAGCGAGAGAAGCGGGATGACGGTGTCCACCGTGTAGAACACGGGGTCGAAGCAGCGCACCTGGCCGTCGCCGCACGGCCCGGGCCGTGCGGCGAGCCGGGCCCGTGTCGCGGTGCCGTCCGTCGCCGCCGACGTCCCGTTCACGGTGACCAGGCGGCCGTCGACCGCGTACACGTTGCCGCGAGGGTCGGTGGCGCGTAGCGTCTGCTGGACCGCGGGAGTCAGCATCATGACACCGACCAGGGCGAGCAGGGCGCCCAGCAGCCACAAGGTACGGCCCGGACGGTAGCCGTAGCCGACCGTGACCCCGTACAGAAGATCCCGCAGGTCGCGAAGCCGGCGGCGCGGCGAGCGGCCGCCTGGTGGCTGCTCCTGCCTGGCCCGCTTGCGCTGCTCGATGAGCAGGCGCTCGGCTTCAGCAGGGTGGCCGTGCTGGCGGAACACCCGGGCCGCCTGCTCGTACGGTCCCGCGTCGAACGGGACCATGGCGCGCAGCCAGTCGCGACGCGTCCGCCAGTCCCAGGGGCCGTCGAACCGGTCGTACACGAATCCGGCGATCGCCGAACGCCGCGGCCACCTGGCCGGGTCGTCGGCGAGCACGGTGGTGACCGCACCCGTCAGGTCCACCGACTTCGGGACGTCCTTCCAACGCAGGTGCATGCCGCCGCGGACCGTGGCCGACACCGCCTCGATCCCGTTGGTGAAGGTGCCGTCCGCGCAGTCGAGCCGCCCTTCCACGACGCACCGGTTCAGCGACACGCGGCCGTCGGCGATGAATCCGCCGGTGAGCTGTATCGACCCTCTGACCGCCACCCGCTGGAGCGAGAGCGCCTCGCCACCGGGGTTGTGGAGGCGGGCGCGGTGGGCGTCCACGATGCCGCCGACCGTCGCCGAGCGGAACAGCAGCCTGCCACCCGTGGTCTCCACGTCCCGCAGGTCCACCGCGCTGTCGACGATCACGCCCCCCGCTGAGATGAGCGAGCCGTTCTCTGGCCCGCCCCACCGGGTTCCCCGGAGGATGAGGGATCCCTTGATATGGGCCCCGGACAGCTTCAGCATGCCCTGGACCGCCACTCCCTCTTCGAAGACGAGACTGGACCGCAGCTCGGCGTTCGTCAGGTCGAGGGCGCGCCCGCCGGCGACGGCGAACTCGCACCCCTTGCGGATCTGGATGGTGCTGAAGGACCCCATGGACAGATCCACGCCACCGCCGATCCGGCATTCGCCTTCGACGCTGAGATCTCCGCCCACGAACAGGCCCGGCGCGCTGATCGCGGTCCCGCCGTCGCGCCGGCTGGAGTAGCCCGCACCTGTGATCGTTTCGCGGGGTCTGAAGTCGGCGTTGCGGATGAGGAACTTCCCGGCGACCCTGGCGTTGCTCATGGTGAGGCGGCCGTCGATCAGCGGGCGGCGGCCCGTCTGGTCGTCGATGAGGAAGACGCTGCCGCCGATCTGGGCGTCGCCCAGGTCCAGGGCCAGTCCGCGGTCCGGCCGAGTCAGCCGGGCACCGGTCAGGTCCAGCGAGCCCGCGAGCTCGACGCCGAGGAGTCGCATCCCGCCGCGCGCCTCGAAGCCGTGCAGCAACCGGATCGTGCCGCCGACCCGCATCCGGTCGGCCTGTACGGCCCGCATGTCGGCGTCTATGACGGTGTCCAGGCAGATCAGGCGGCCGCCGATCTCCGACTCGCACAGCCACACCGCCGCGCTGCAGGAGGTGCTGGCCGAGGTCCACAGGCCGCCGCTGATCCGTGACCTGGACAGATCCAGGTCACGGCGTACGCGCAGCCCGTTGCCGAGAATCCCGGGTACCGTGCAACCGTCCAGCACCAGCAGGTGCAACTCGGCGCCGTCCAGGGCGAGCGGACGGTCGAACACACAGTTCACGAAGCGCAGCGGATAGGGCACCTGCATGCCGCTCAGGTCGAGGTCGCCGGCGATCCTCGCCCCCTGGATGGCCAACCCGCGCGGGTCGATGTCCGCGCTGCCCCGCCGGCACAGCTCACGCAGCAGACGGCTCTGGACGACGAACTCCTCGCCGTCCTTCGCGCGAAGGACCTGACCGGTCGCACAGGCCCGGAATAAGGTCACCTCATCAAGCATGTGATCACCCTATTGAGCGCGACCCCGGCGGGCACGGGCGGGATGATCAGGAGGAGCCTTCGTAGCGGGTGGCGATCGTGGTGGCGCGGTTGCGCAGGGAGGTGCGCAACCACTGCGGGGCCAGGGCTTCCGCGCCCGTGCTGAGCTGCCACAGCGCCCATTCGGCATGTCTCGCGTCTTGGAAGGTCACCTCCAGCCGCAGCCAGCCGTCTGGGTCGGCCTCTTCGGCGCGGACGGCCAGCGCGGTGCCCAGCAACTCCTCCCGCCGTGCCGGGTTCATCCGTACCAGCACGGTGACCTGGTCCCCGCCGGCCCGAAACCGGGTGCTGCGTTCTTGCCAGGCCCGGTCCAGGTCGACCCGGTCTGGTCGCTGTGCGGGTTCGGCGAGTTCCTCGGCGGCCAAGATCCGGGACAGCCGGTACGTACGGTCCGCGCCAGACCTCGTGGCCAGCAAATAGCCCCGGTCGCGTATGGTCACCAGGCCGATCGGGTCCACCGTGCGCCACTCCGGGGCCTGGTCCATGGCCGCGTAGTGGATCCGCAGCTTGTGTCCGGCGAACACCGCGCGCAGGACCTCGGCCGCTATGGCGTCAGGCACCTCCTCAGCGGCCAGCCGACGCGAGAGCAGGTCGGTCTCCGGGTCGATGAGCAAGCGCTCGGCCGCGCCGGCCGCGGTGTCCCGATAGCTTTCGGGCAGCGCGTCGACCACCTTGAGCATCGCCGAAGCGAGCGCCGAGCCGAGGCCGAACGCCTGTGCGCCGCGCCGCGATCCGGCGACCAGCAGGGCAAGGGCCTCGTCGGGGTTCAGTCCGGTGAGCTCGGTACGGAAACCGGGCAACAACGCGAAACCGCCGTGCCGGCCGCGTTCGGCGTAGACCGGGACACCGGCCGCGGACAGCGCCTCGATGTCGCGCAGCACGGTGCGGGTGGACACCTCCAGCTCGCGGGCCAGCGCGGCCGCGGACAGCCGACCATGCCGGCGCAGGAGTAGCACCAGCGAGACCAACCGGTCAGCGCGCATACAAGAACTTTAGCGAAATATACGACACAGGATGTCGTGATTTGTTGGCAGGCTCATCAAGCGCGAGCGGCTACCGAGCCGATCGACGCACGTGATGTCGACGAACCGAAATGTCGACGAATCGAATGGAGCTGATATGGCAATGGAGCGAGCGGTGATCAACCCGTGGGCATGGTCGGTGGAGATGGGCTACAACCAGGGTGAGATCGTCTCCGG
This sequence comes from Nonomuraea sp. CA-143628, assembly GCF_050942315.1. Taxonomy (NCBI): domain Bacteria; kingdom Bacillati; phylum Actinomycetota; class Actinomycetes; order Streptosporangiales; family Streptosporangiaceae; genus Nonomuraea; species Nonomuraea sp. CA-143628. Next base: position 10,791,257 of record NZ_CP192072.1, on the reverse strand, counting down.
GCACACCCGGACCCTGTACTGCTCCGGGCAGACCGCGATGAGCGGTGACGGCAAGCCCCAGCATGACGGTGACATGGCGGCGCAGTTGGCGCTGACCCTCGACAACCTGGAGGCCGTGCTCGGCGAGGCCGGCATGTCCCTCGCGAACCTCGTCCGGCTCAACGTCTACACCACCGACGTCGATCTGCTCTTCCAGCACTACGGCGTGCTGGCGTCGCGGTTGGGCGCCGCCGGGGTGGCGCCGTCCACCACGATGCTCGGGGTGACACGGCTGGCGATCCCCACCCTGATGATCGAGCTTGAGGGGACCGCCGTCGCGTGATGCGACCTCGCCGCCTCCGGCAGGGCTGCCGGAGGCGGGGACCGGCATCGACCTGGCCCTAGCCGGGGAGTGCGGCGGCGGCTTCGGCGTCGGCCGACGCCGCCTCGTCGATGCGGTCGAGCTGCCGCAGGCAGGCACTCAGGGCGAGCAGGGCGTCGTGCAGGTCCTGCTCGGCTCGACGGACCACCTTCCGCGAGGACTTCAGCTCCTCACGTCGCCGCTTGAGCAGGTACGCCTCGGAGTAGCGGTGATCGTCGTCCCAGTCGTCCTCCGCCTCCAGCTCCCGGTGCCGCTTCTGATGAGCGCGCGTCCTGTCGCGGAAGAGTTGCACCGCCTCCTCTCCGGCGGTCAGCGCTGCTTCCGGCGCCCCCAGCGCGAGCAGGCGGACGCCGAGGTTGTGCCAGGCCGTTGCCTGGTAAGTGTCACGCTTACGGCGTCGCATCTTTCCCATCGCCTCGACGATGCACGCGCGCGCCTGTTCGGCCTGCCCGCTCCGGACAAGTCGTTCGCTGTACTGGTCCAGCGTCTGGAGGAACTGAACCGTCGAGTCGGCCTGTCGCCACCAAGCCGTCATGACCTCGGCGCTCACCTCGGCGGCTTCGGCGACGCGGCCGACCTTGTCCAGGCGATCCGCATAGGCCGTCAGCGCGTGGATGAGCTCGAAGCTCGCCGATGTGGCCCCCGCGTGCTGTAGCCGTCCGCGGGTCTCGGTCACCGCCTCGGCTGCGGACTCCACCGCCTCCTGGTCGCGGCCGAGCCTGGCGAGGAGCAGCGTCCGCCAGTAGCGCGCATCAGGGGCCTCTTTCTGTGCGAATCGGCCGGCTTCCGACAGCCGCAGGAGCTCCTCGACCACCTCGAGTGCTTCCTCATGCCGCTGGCACTCCATGAGGCCGCGCCGTAACGCGGCCAAGGCGTGGACGATCTGGTCAGTGAACAGGTTCGGTTGGACGGCGGACAATGCCCGATAGACCGCCAGTTCTTCCCGGCGAGCCAGGCAGGAGAGATCGTCCCATCCCAGCTCGGTCAGCCACTGGGCGAGTCGGTCCAGCGACTCGGGCAAGGCGGTGGGCGTGGGCCATGTATCCGGGGATCGTCCACGCAGCTGCCTGACCTGTTCGAGCGCGTCCGCCGCCCACCGCACGGTTTTGTCCGGCCGGACCACACCCCCGTAACGGGCTGGATCCACTGGACGTTTGAGCATGGCAGGCTGAACCATTTCAGCGTCCGGCTCGGTCATCACCCCTATATACCACTGCTGATGCGCCCGAACGATCTTCCCGGCGAGCCAGGCAGGTGAGATCGTCTCATCCCGCCTGCGGCGGCTGACCTTCGTAAGGACGAGGCGAGTGGAATCCCCGTTGTGAGCGGAGCCGCTGGGTCAGCCAGCCTGCACGTAGCTGGTTAAGCGGTGGCCGCGTCGCGCCAACGCGCGAGAATCGCTGCGTCGTCGGCGTCTTCTCCCCACTGCGCCTTCTCGGGTTCCGCCCACGGCAGCCACATCTCGTAACCCGGGTCGCCCGGTTGCAGATCGCGAGTGCCATGCACTTTGGCCCCGTTGGGCAATGTGTCGACGGTAGGAACACGCAAGACGTCGCCTGGCAACAGGACCACGCTCATGGCACTCCCCTCATCATCGACAACCCACATAGGCCCCACAAGCATAGCTTGCCGACTTACAGCCAGGCCATCCTCGGCCAATGATCGCCAGCGGAGCATCAGGCGAAACGATCAGCCGACACCGTATCGTCCGCTCAGCCACCGGTAGACCTGCCCAGCAGCGTGTTCGTCTCCTAGCAGGCGGATCAGCCGGGTGGCGCGCGCAGAGCCGTCGAACGTGAAGTCCGGCTCTCCGTAAAAGGTGTCATGTGACCGCCATCAACATCCCATGACACGGCAGCAATGCGAAGCGCCTGTTCAGGGGCCAGAGGCTGGGCAGAAATCGGACTTCGGTTACTTCCTGGCCATCCACTCCGGTCAAAGGGGCGGGGAGTTCGAGGGGCAGGTTGCTGCCTGTGCGTGGTGACGGCAGCCGGTCCCAAACCGTCATCACCGACATTGGGCCGGTGGAGATCACCCCCCCGCGCGATCGGGGACAACCACTCCGACCGAGGCAGCCGCGCTGGAACGGTTCTTGGAGTTCGCCGAGGTCTGGGCGGTAAGTATCCAGCGATCGTGAAGTTGTGGGAAGACACCTCGGAATTACCTTCTGACGCCCACCGACTCGGCGGTGACCCGTCTGCGTCACCAACAAGTCGCGGTCCCCGTTCGCCTGTGGGAGGCGCGTCTGGCCGCCGGGACCCCACCGCAGCCCGTCGGCTGTACCGCTCCCCGATTCAACCGGGGAGCGCGTCAAACGCCGGCGGTGTGCCCCGCGCAGCGCATGGTCTTACCCTTCTTCACGAACGTGGAGTCGACGACGAGATAGAGCTTCCTCTTGGTCGGGACCTTGACGTCGACGACGATGTCGTAGGAGGCGCTACTGGAGGTGTCCTTCTCATGGAGGACCTCCCCGAAGACCTTCTTGTCCTTGCCGCGTCGTTCGACCATCAGGCGAAGTTGTGCGGTCTTCAGGCGGATCGGCGCCTCGGAGTTCCATCGGTAGATGATGTCGGAGACGCGGTGATACCCGCCGGACGTCCTGTACTTCAGCTCGAAGTCCGCCTTCTGGCCATCACTCATCGTGCAACTTGCCTTGACGCGATGCCCCGGAACAGCGGTGGCGTGTGCGGCGCAGGTTAACAGGACGAGCGACAGGCCGGTCCCGCTGAGCATTGCGACGGCCTTCCCGACGATGCGCATCATTTCGCAGTCCCCTTCACGTGACTCGTGTCTGCGGCTGAGGTTAGAGGCGGGTTGTTGAGGATGAGTTGAGGATCTGTTGGAGCTGGCTGAGGTGGCGTAGCCGCTCCGCTTCATCGCGCGGGGTCGCCCGGTTGCCGGAGGCGGCACGAGTAGCGGGCAGGTGGGTGGGCTGGCCCCGGGTGTGCACTGTTGTCGGCGCTCGCTATGCGAGCCGGTGATTACCGTTAGAACTGTTGTTGGATTTCTCTGACTGATCGATTGCCACAGATAGTAATAGTGAGGTAATTTTCTGTCACAGTCGGCTGCCTGGCTGGCGCTCGGTCCCCGCCCCCATTGGTGTCCGCACCAACGGCAAAGCGTCCGGCGGGGCGGTGGCCCAAGAGGCGCACTCCCGCCAGGAGCGCGCAGTAAAAGAAGGGCTCGTTACGAGGAAGAACGATCCAGCTGCGCGGAAGATCGCTGAGATGGATGAGGCCGAGCGTGCCCAATGGTTCTGTCAACGACCCCCTCCTGAAGGAGGGGGCTTGAGGTGCCGCCAGGTGCTTTGAAGCCCCGCGTTGACCAGCCCTAGTCATCATCGTTGGAGGTGTGATCCAGATGGCTACCTTTCACGCAGGACCGCAGACCCACCAGCGAATGCTTCCTCAGTTCGCTGCTCTGGAATCCGTGGGAGCAGACACGCCCGAGGGTGGGCACGAAACGGCTCACGGACGCGCGGCAGGCCGCGCACCCGGTGTGGAAGCTGGGCGAGGGGAGACCCGCCGCACCGCACCAAGCGGCGGGCGTCACCCCGACCCGGAGCAGTCCGGGAAGGGCGCAAGGGTCCTTACAGACCACCTACACATTTTCGTGACAGACGCACACGTTTTCGTGCTCGATCGCGACGGGAAACCGTTGCAGCCCTGCCGGCCCTGCCGCGCCCGGCAACTCCTCAAGGCGGGTCGGGCGGTGGTGGTCCGGCACACCCCGTTCGTCATCCGCCTGATCGACCGTACGGCGGCCGACTCCACGGTCCACGGGGTTGAGGTCGGCCTCGACCCCGGCTCCCAGCACACCGGCATCGCCGTCTTCACCGAACGCGGCAGCAGCCGTACCGGGAAGTACAGCATCCAACTCGACCACCGGGGCACGGCGATCGGCGACAAGCTCACCGCCCGCTCGAACTACCGGCGCGGCAGGAGGTCACGCAAGCTGCGCTACCGCGCTCCTCGATTCCTCAACCGCACCACACCCAAGAGCTGGCTCGCGCCATCCCTACGGCACCGCGTGGACACCACCATGTCATGGGTGACCCGGCTGAGGCGCTGGGCACCCGTACGCGCCATCCACGTCGAGCGCGTCGCCTTCGACACCCACGCCATGTCGGCGGGCAAGCCGCTGAAGGGCATCGAGTACCAGCAGGGGACGCTGGCCGGATACGAAATCCGCCAATACCTGCTGGAGAAATGGGGCCGGACCTGCGTGTACTGCGGTGCGGCGGGTACGCCGTTGCAGGTCGAGCACATCCACCCCAAAGCGCGCGGCGGCTCCGACCGGATCTCCAATCTGGCGTTGGCGTGCCGGCCGTGCAACGAGGCGAAGAACAGCACGCCCGTCGAAGCGTTCCTGCACAGCAAGCCCGCGCTGCTGGTGCGTGTCCTCAGACAGGCCAAGGCCCCGCTGCGGGACGCTGCGGCGGTCAACGCCACCCGCTGGGCGCTGTGGCGGGCGCTCACCGCGACGACTCTGCCCGTGGCCACCAGTTCGGGCGGGCGTACCAAGTGGAACCGTTCCCGCACGAACGCGCCGAAGTCCCACACTCTGGACGCCCTGCACGTCGGCGAGCTCGGGCAGGTGACCGGGTGGCCGGGCCGCGTCCTGGTGGTCAAGGCCACCGGCCGCGGCAGCTACTGCCGCACCCGCACCGACCGGTACGGGTTCCCCCGCCTGCGACTACCTCGTATCAAGCACGTCCACGGGTTCGCCACCGGCGACCTCGTACGCGCCACCCTCGCCAAAGGCAAGCACACCGGAGTCCACACCGGACGTGTCGCCGTCCGCGCCACAGGCTCCTTCAACCTCACCGCCGCGACCGGCACCCGCCAAGGCATCAACCACAAACACATCCGCCTGCTCCAAAGAGCCGACGGCTACAGCTACACCACCAGACAGGAGAACGCCATTGAACGGTGAACCTCAGGGCACGCTCAGGCCCTTGGGGGCCTTCACGTTCCCGTTTCCTCCCCGGCGTGAACGCCGGGGTATCCACGGGAGGTTCTGATGAAACTGAGCGCGTGGTTGCGCAAGGTTGGATTGGAAGCAGCGGCATCGGCGCCTGCCGCCCCGCCTGCGGCAGTGCTCTCAGGAGAGCAGACACGACAGCTCCAAGACTCAGTTCTCACCATCGTGGAGCTGCTAGAACGTAGCGGTGTCAGACTTGACGCAGCACGAGGTCACCGTGAGCAATCGCTGGTCCTGAAGGGGCTTCGCCACAAACGAAAGAAAAAGATCGAGGCTGGGAAGTAGCAGCCCGCTCGATCCGTCGCGTCAAATTTCGCCGACGCCCACAGGTATGGATCGCCGTCGAACGTGAAGCGCGGCTTTCCGTAGAAGGCGTCATGCGACCGCCATCAGCATCCACGTGCCCTTGTTAACCCGCTTGCCCGAGCTAAGGGGCCTGAGGTCGCGCAGGAATCGGACATCGGTTACTTCGCTGTCCATCCGCTCCGGCCCACGGGGCGGGGAGCTCGAGGGGCGGCAGCCCCTCGACGGGGTTTGGGGCGCAGCCCCAATAGACACAGTCTGAGCTCCGAAGGCGCGAAGCGCCCCCCATGGCGAAGGCGATGCAGTTGGGCGGGGTGTGGGGGCCGCGCCCCCACTGGACGCAGTCTGAGCTCCCGAGGCGCGAAGCGTCCCCATCAGAGAAGGCCTTGCAGTTTGGAGTTAGCTGTCGGGAAAGGCCAGGTTGCGGACTCGTTGGACGGCGCGTTTGAGTACCGTGCGGTCCCGGGCGCGGGACAGGCGGACCGCCTCGCGGCGCCACGACTCGGCCTTCTCGCGCCACCGTTCCGCGTCCCTGCGGCCCTTGCCCGCCTCCCTGCGGAGCTGGGCGAGTTCGGTCTGCATGAGGGTGGTGCGCTTGCGCAGGCGGGTGAGCTCCTTCTCGTACTGGGCCGTGACGCGGTCCAGTTCGGGGACGGGGCGGCGGCGCGGCGGGTAGATCGGGGGGCGGCGGGTGAAGCCCCAGGTGTCGCCGTCCACCCATTCCAGGCCGAAGACCTCGTCCAGGACTGTGTCCAGGTGCTCGCCGGGGCGGGCCACCAGGGCGGCGCGGGAGAGGGCGGCGGTGCGTTCGAGTCTGGCCACGGTGACGCCCTGGTCGGTTTCGTCGAGGGCGACGCAGAGGGCGCCGCCGTCGTGCTCTTCCAGGTGGTCGACCAGGCGTTCAAGGGTGTCGCGAGCCGGGACCCAGCCGGGCGGCATGAGGAGGCGGAACGGTGACACGACGCCAGAAGGGTCCGAGGCCAGCCGTACCCGGGGGTCGTGTTCGAAGGTGGCGTGGATGAGGCGGAGGTCCAGGTCGGGGTCGCGGAGCGGGGAGCGGCGGCCGTCGCCCAGCGCGGACCAGGGGCCGGTGATGGTGATCGCGACGTCCGGCATCGAGCCGGCCAGCAGGGCGTCGACCGTCGCGCGGACGTCCTCGTAGCCCGCCGCCGGGACGATGGCGTCCACGTACGGGACGAGCCACTGCCGGCCCGGGTCCGTGCGCAGATAGCGCCGGTACGGTACGCGGTCCGCCACGTAAGGGTCGTTGTACCGCTTCAACGACAGGAAATCACGCATGGCCGTCGGCAGCCCGATGTGCCACGCGCGCGAGTCCGGGTCCGGTACGTACACGGCGCCCGCCTGCGTGAGCCGGTAGCCGAGCTCCGTGTCCTCCGCCAGCACCAGGGAGGTGTCCAGCCCGCCGATCGAGCGCAGCAGCGAGGCGGGGTAGGAGACGGTGGCGCCGACGTGGATGCGGGTGGCCAGGGAGCTCGGGGCGGTGCGCAGGCCGTCGTGGTCGAGAATGATCTTCTCGGCCCAGTCGTGGCGGTGCGGGGAGAGGGGGAACAGCTTGTCCTCGTGCCCGTCCTCCAGCGCCTGGCGGACCTCGCCGGGGGTGGGCAGCACCTCGCCGGCGGTGAAGTCTATCCAGCCCAGCACGACCAGGTACGGGGCCAGGTGGTGCCAGCGGAGCTGGGCCTCGACGTGGTGGCGATGGGGCACCATGTCGGCGTCCAGCACGAAGACGATCTCGCCGGTGGCGGCGTCGACGCCGGTCTGGACGGCCCAGGCCCGGCCCCAGCCGCCTGGCGGGCTGGTGATGAGGCGGGTACGCGCCGGGACGAGGTCGGGCAGGCGCACCGGCACCGCGCTGCCGTCGTCCACGACGATGACGTCTATGAGCTCGGCCGGATAGCTCTGCGCCGACAGCGCGGCCAGGGTGAGGTCGAGGGTCTCCTGGCGGTCGTGGGCCGGGATGACGACGGTGACGGTCAGCTCGGGTGTCCACTGGCCGAGGAGGGGCGGGGTGAGCACCCCGTAGTCGTTGCGGCGGATGCGAGGGGCCGGAGAAGGAGTCACTGCAGTTCCATGAGGGAGCTGGGGTGGAAGCCGCGCCACTGGTTCCTGTTGCGCTGCAGGAACGTGCCGATCGGCTCCTGCCAGGTGTGGTTGGCGGCGGGGCCGCGGCGCAGGATGTAGCCGAGCCCGTGCGTACGGTAGATCTGCCCGCCGGCCGCCTGCAGCGCCTCCTGGAACTGGGTGTCGACCGAGCGGCGCAGCGGCCGGAAACCGCCCACCGCCTGGAACGCCGAGCGCTCCACCAGGATCGTGCCGCCCGCGATGAAGCTGGTGATCTGCTCGGTGATCTGCTTGCGGTGCACGGTGACGTCGATCGACGTCAGGTAGACGAATTCCGGCACGGTGCCCACCACCTGGGCGCCCGAGTAGGAGTGCGCGAGCAGCAGGTCGGCCAGGAAGTCGGGGCCGTACCAGTCGTCGTCGTCCATCTTCAGCAGGAACGAGCCCGAGGCCCGCGCCGCCGCGTCGTTGAGCACCTGGCCGAACACCGCCTGGTGGTCGGCCTCCAGGATGGTCAGCGGGCCGTCGAAGGCGGCGACGGCCGCGGCCACGTCCGGATGGCCCTGGGGCACGCCGTGCAGGGCGAGGATCACTTCGAGCTGGGCGTCGCGCTGCCGGGCTACCTGGTCGAGCGCGAACCCGACCATGTCGGTGCGCCGGGTGGCCAGCAGTACGGAGGTCAGCGGGGGAGCGGGGGCGGGGGCGCCGAGCTGCTCCCAGCGGGCCGCGACGCCGTGGGTGCGCAGCGCCTCGCGGCGGAGCCGGATGCTGTGCTCCTCGCGGCGGAGCTCGTCGGAGAGGTCGGGATCGGACATCAGCAGCCGGGCGAGCTCGTCGCCGAGTGCGCCCGCCCAGCGCGGCACCGTGTCCGCGATCAGCGGCACGCCGGCCGCGGCCAGGCCCGTGAGCACGCGGACTGCGGCGAGGGGGCCGCTGTGGGCGTGGTGCCAGTCGATCTCCACGCCGCGCAGCTGCCTGAGCCTGCCCACGTCGGCGTCCGTGACGCCGCCCGACTCGGCGAACGCCGTCACCAACTTCCCGTCGAGCACGACCGACCAGCGGCCGTCGCGCTCCACCAGGGACGCCAGGCCGCGGGACGGGGTGGTGACGAAGCCCTGCGGGTTCACCAGCCGCTCGTCGACCGGCGGGATCATGGACGGCTGACCGAGCACGTCGGGGTCGGCCAGGGACAGCCCGGCGCCGCCGGGACGGCCGAGCCGCTCCCAGCTCGCGGACCGTGCGGTCGGCCGCTCGATCGGCTTCTGCGACCCGGACCAGCCGGGCACGGCCGTGTCGTCCGAGCCCTCCCCGGACTCGGAAGCTGATCCGGAAGCCGTTCCGGAAGCTGTTCCGGAGGCGGCGAGCGTGCTGGAGGCGGTGAGTGCTCTCGAAGCGGCGAGTGAAGTGGCCAGTGTTTCGGAAGCGTCGACCGTGCGGAGCACGACGTCGCTGCCCGGGGCGCCGACCCGTTCCGGCACCGGCCCGGTCACCTCGGCGGGCGTCGCGTTCGGATCCCCGGGACGCCAGGCCGCCGCGCCGACGCCCGCGATCGCCGCCGCGGGCGCCGTGATGACGTCGAGCCGGTGCCCGGCGAACGCCCGAGCCGTCGCGGTCACCGTACGGCCGGCGGGCGTGGGCGCGGAGAACCGCGCGTCCACCACCCACACCCGGTCCTTCGGCTGGTAGACCCGCAGATCGGTGAGCGAGCGCCAGCGGTGCGCGGGCGTCGGGGTGGGCACGGGAGCCGGATGGGAGGCGGGCGTGTCGAGCACGGCCACGACCACCCGCCGGGCCTTCGGCAGCAGCTTGTGCAGCGTGGCGGCCCGGCGCAGGTCGGCGGGGGTGCGGGCGAGGACGAGCACCTCGTGCACCCGTTCCGTGTCCGCCGACGGCTCCAGCAGGTCCCGGTCCAGGTCCACGGCGGTGACGTCGTGCTCGACCCCGGCCAGGAAGATGCGCGCCTTGGGCATCTCGGCCAGCAGTTCGCGGATCATCCGGCGCTCCGCAGGTGCCTGATGAGCGAGGTCAGCGGTCCGGTGGCGGCGGTGTCGGGGGCGGGATCGGCCGACAGCCGGTCCACCTCGGCCGTCAGCCGGTCGATCTCGGCGCGCAGCTCCTTCACCTCGTTCTGCCGCTTGCCGGCCAGCGCCCGCCACTTGGCGGGGTCTCCGGCCAGCGGCTCGGCCTGGTCCTCCGTGGCGAAGCCGTACTCGGCCCCGCTCACCCACACCGACCCGAACATCTCGTCCACCAGGTCGTCGGTCCCCCCGTGGAACAGGGCCGCGCGGGAGAAGGCCGCGGTGCGCTCCAGCCTCGCGGTCACGACCCCGGTCTCGGCCTCGGCGAGCGCGGCGCAGACGAGTCCCAGCGTGTCCTGTTCCGCCAGCCGTACGAGCCGGGACAACGTGTCGGCGCCCAGCACCCAGCCGGACGGGAGCGTGAGCAGGAAGGGGGAGGGCGCGGCCGAGTCGGGGGCGGCCGTCACGAACGTGACGCGCGGCTCGTTCCGGTAGAGGTTGTGGATGAGGCGCAGGTCGAGCAGCGGGTCGTCGAGGCTGTCGCGGCGCTCGTCCGTCAGTTTGTCCCAGGGGCCGATGATCGCCACGGCCGTGTCGGCGATCGTGCCCGCGAGCGCGGAGTCCACGCCGGCGCGCGTCTCCTCGTAACCGGTCGCCGCCACGACGACCTGGACGTACGGCACGAGCCAGCGGCGTCGCGGATGGCCGCGCAGCCAGCGCAGATCGGGGATCAGATCGCCGAGGAATGACCAGTTGTGCCGGTGTACGTCCTTCTCGCGGCGCATCACGGTGGACTGTCCGACATGCCAGGCGCGCGCCTGCTCGTCGGGGATGAACACCGCTCCGGCCTGCGCCAGCCGGTAGCCCAGCTCGGTGTCCTCGGCCATGTTCAGGGTCCGGTCGACGCCGCCCGCGTCGCGCAGCAGGTCGGCGCGGACGGAGGAGGAGGCACCGGTGTGCAGCAGGTACGCGCTCGAACCCGCGTCCTTGAGCATCCTGGTGGACTCCAGGGTCGCGCGGGTGTACTCGGTCCTGGTGCCCTCCTCGCCCAGCGCCGCCACGAACCGGGTGTCGCCGATCACGACGGCGTGGTCGATGAGGTGGTGCCAGCGCATGTGCGCTTCCAGGTGGTCCGGAGCCAGGACCATGTCCGCGTCGAGCCAGTGGATCACGTCTCCGGTGGCGGCGAGCCGGCCGGTCTCCCTGGCCGTGCCGCGCCCCCAGCCCTCGCTCACCCGGACGACCCGGACGCCGGGCAGGTCGATGGGGGGCTCGCTGCCGTCGTCGGCGACGACGACCTCGACCAATCGGGCCGGATAGGTCTGCTCCGCCAGCGCGGCCACGGTCTGGGCGAGTGCCGCGGCGCAGTTGTAGGCGGGGATCACCACGGAGACGGTCAGCGCGGGCTGCCAGGCGCCGATGGCCGGCGGATCCAGCGTGCCCCAGTCGTTGTGCCTGATCCGCGTCATACCGGGCCCTTGGCCAGCGCGCGGACTTCCTCGCGCAGCTCCTCCACCTCTCGCGCCCGCGTCATGGCGTTGACCCGGTCCTCGCCCAGCGAGGCCAGGATCGCGCCGAGGTCCTCCTCGCGCCGCGTGGCCGACTGCTCGATGGCCTCGGTCAGGCGGTCCAGCCGCGTCTCGATGCGCTTGAGCGCGGTGGCGGTCTTGGCCAGCTCGGCCTCGTGCTTCTTGGCTCGCAGGTCGATGCGCTGGGCCTTGCCGTCGAGGCGTCGTACGGTCAGCACGAGCACGGCGAGCCCGGCCAGCGTGACGGCGAACGCCCCCGTAGCGGCGGCGGCGCCGAGCGTGAGCAGATCGGTGAGGACGAGCAGCACGAGCACGGCGACGGCCAGAACTCCGAGGATTGCGGCGGTCGCTGCCAGGCGGCGGGGCGAGAACATCCGCGCATACCTTTCGTAGTCATGACGTATCTGGTGGCAATGGGATATTGACACCTTAATAAACATTCACCACTACCGTGCCATAGCTTCCTGGACAAAAACTGGGAGGATCCTGCTAGTTCAGCTCACATCGCCGTCTGCACGGTCATCCACACCTAAGGTGAACTCAACGTCTCAGAGGGTGTCAGACCGGCGTAAGGTAGGCGCCTGACTGAGTCCCCGTCGGTCGAGGAGCACCATGTCCGTCACCCCCTGCGGCTTCGCGCGTACCCCGGAGAAGGGGCTCGCCCGCCTGCACTGGAGTGAGGGCCGCCCTGCCGAGTTGCCCGGGGCCTTCACCGGATGGGCCGTCGACGGCCATGAGCCCGACGTGCCGTCGCTGCGCCCGCTGCGCGGCCTGGAGATCGAGTGGCCCGATCACGAGGTGCCGCTCGCCGGGCTGGTCCGGCTGGCGGCGGCGGGCGTGCCGCTGACCGCCGACGACGCCCCTGCCTGGGTCCCCCCGGAGCTGGCGGCGCTGCTCACGGACCGCGACTGGCTCGGTCACACCGGGACCGGCCCCAGGTCACTGGCCGACTTACGCCGCGAGGAGCACAGCGTCCGGCTGCGCCGCCTGACCCACCGCCTGCCGCCCTCGCGTACGCCGCGGATCAGCGTGGTCATGTCCACCAGGCGCCCAGCGCTGGTCGCCGGGGCGCTCGCGCAGATGGCCCGGCAGCGCGACGCCGACATCGAGGTACTGCTGGGCCTGCATGGCGTCCCCTTCGAGCAGGTACGGCAGGCGGTCGAGAGCTGTCCCCTGCCCGTGAGCTGGGTCGAGGCCCCGGCCACGACGTCCTTCGGCGAGGTGCTGAACGAGGCCGCGGCCCTGGCGGCCGGCGACTACGTGGCCAAGTGGGACGACGACGATTGGTACGGCCCCGACCACCTCGCCGACCTGATCATGGCGGCGTCCTATTCGGGGGCCGACATCGTGGGCACGACGGCCGAATTCTTTTACCTTGAGCCGTTGCACGCCACGATCAGACGTACCACGTTCGCCAGTGGCGCCGCTTATCCGAGCGAGGTATCCAGCGATCATGTGGCAGGCGGCACGATTCTCGCCTCAAGAACGATATTTCAGGACTTAGGGGGATTTCCGGCCCAGCCGCGGGCGGTGGACAGGGACTTCCTCAAGGCCGCCCAGGCGGCCGGGGCGAGCATCTACCGCACCCACGGCCTCGGCTATATGCTCCGGCGCACGCTGAGCGACCAGCACACCTGGCAACTCCCGCTCGCCCACTTCCTGAAGGTCGCCACGAACCAGTGGCGCGGCTTCCGCCCGAGCCTGCTTCTGGAAGCGGCATGAGGGCTGCTACTGGAAGCGGCACGAGGGTTCGCGGCAACGACTACCGGATGCTCGAACCGCCGGAGACCTACACGCCCACGCTGCGGGTCAGCGTGGTCGTGCCCGCGTACGGCGGCCAGGACAAGCTCGACCTGGCGCTGGCCGGGCTCGCCCGGCAGACCTACCCCGCCGCGCTGATCGAGGTCATCGTCGTCGACAACGGCAGCTCCCCGCCCCTGCGGCTGCCGGCCGAACGCCCCGAAGGCACCCGGCTGATCGTCTGCCACGACCCGGGGCGGGCCGGCGCGCGCAACGCCGGGCTCGCCGAGGCCACCGGCGACGTGATCCACTGGCTCGACTCCGACGTCGTGCTCACTCCGGGCTCGATCGAGGCGCACATGCGCTGGCACCACGCCGCGCCCTATCTGGCCGTGACCAGCTACATCAGGTTCACCGACGCGCCGCTTCCCGCCGAACTGCCCGACGACCTGGAGAAGGCCTTCGAACCGGCCGAACCGCACGCCTGGATCGTCGACCTCATCGAACGGACGAACGGCCTCACCGACAACACCCAGCGCCCCTTCAGCCTGCACGTCGGCGGCGCGACCTCGGTCAACGCCCGGCTGGTCGCCGCCGCCGGGACGATGGACGACGAGCTGATCCTCGGCCAGGACACGGAGATGGGCTACCGGCTCTACCAGGCCGGGGCGGTGTTCGTACCCGAGCCCAAGGCCCGCGCCTACCATCTCGGGCCGACCATGCGCATGCGCGACCAGCGGCCCATCGACCGGGTGAGCTACGCGTTCGTCGCCGACCGCATCCCCGCCTACCGGTGGCTCCGCTCGCACCCCTCCCGTCAGTGGAAGGTCCCGTACATCGCGATCGTCGTCGACGGCACCGCGGGCTACGAGCAGGTCCGCGCCACGGTCGACGCCCTGCTCGCGGGCACCATGCTGGACCTGTCCATCGTCGTGGTCGGTCCCTGGGACTCCCTCGGTCGCGAGCGCCGGGCGCCGCTGAAGGACCCCGACCTCGACCAGGTGCTGGTCCACGGCCACTACCTGCACGAGGGCCGGGTACGGCTCGCGGTCTCCGGCGAGGTCGACCCCGGCGTGCCGTACGTGCTGCGGCTGCCCGCCGGCTGGGTGCCGGGGGAGGACAGCCTGGCCCGGCTGCTGGACCTGGCCCGCGGCGAAGGGCTGGGGCTGGTGAACGTCCTGCTCCACGAGTCCAAGGACGGCGTCGTGGCCGCCCGGCTGGAGCGCGCCTCCTCCTTCGCCCGGGCGCGTATCGTCGTACGCCCCGGCGAGGAGCTCGACGACGCGGTGGACGACGTGGCGGGCGTCGCTTGGGTGGAGGGCGAGACGTACGGGTTCGCCGAGGAGGCTGCGGAACTGCTCGGCCGCCGCAGCGCCTACCGGGCCAGGCTCAAGGCGGAGGCCGACGTGGCGCGGCTGACCAAGGAGGCCGAACGGCTGCGCGCGCAGGTGACCAAGTGGCGCGACGAGGCGGGGCGCTGGCGCAAGAGCGCGGTGGAGCTGCGGCGAGACGTCAGCACGCTGCGCCGTCAGCTGGCCGCCGCCAACCGGGCCCAGCAGAGCATGAAAGTCCTGCTGGCCACCACGGTCAAGCGCGCCCTGGGTAAGAGGCTGCGCGGCTAGCCTGCGTTTTTAACTTTGCCGGAGCGCGGACTTGAGGCGGCCCAGGAGGGTCCGTTCCTCGGCGGTGGGTACCGTGACGATCGGCGGCAACGGCGCGGCGGGCTTCTGGGGCGCCACCTTCGGGGCTGCCGTCTTCTCGGCCGTGGGTTTCGGTTGCGGGGCCGGGGGCCAATAGCGGTCCGGGTCCTCGTGCCGTACGCCGTGCGTGGTCTGGATGATCTCGTCGAGATCGTCACCCGGCGCGGCGAGCAGCAGGGCGCGGCCCAGGGCGGAGGTGCGTTCGAGGCGGGCCGCGCGGCCGTCGGGCAGGTCCACGACGAGCACGCCCGTCAGGTCCTTCTGCACCGTCTCGATCATCCGCTCCAGCGTCGCCTTGTGCAGCGGCACGTCGATCGGCCCCCGGTAGCGGAACGGCGCGGGTGCCGGTGTCGGGGCCGCCTCGTCGATCAGCCGGATCCGCTCGTCGTGGGCGAACAGGTCGCGCATCAGCCGCATCTCGAAGAGCGGGTCACTGAGTACGGCCCGCCGCCCGTCGTGCAGCCGCGCCCACGGACCCACCAGCGTCACCACGATGTCCTGAAGCTTGCCGTCGAGCGCCGCCGCCACCGCCTGCCGGACCACCGCTTCCGAGGTGTCCGTGACGTCCAGGACGATCTCCACGTACGGCACGATCCAGCGGCGGCCCTGGTCCTTGCGCAGGTCGCGGCGGAGCGGAACCCGGTGCGCCAGGTACGGCTCGACGGCCCGCACGGCGCGATCCCGGTCGCGGTGCTGAGCGGGCAGCCCGAGATGTACGGCCTGCGCTTCCATGTCCGGGATGAACACGACACCGTGCATGGCCAGCCGGTAGGCGAACTCGGTGTCCTCACCGCGTACGACGTTCGGGTCGAGACCGCCCACGGCGTGGAAGACCTCACGGGGAAGGGCGAAGGTCGGTCCCGTGCACACGTGGTAGGGATTGCGGCTCTTGCGGAGCCCGTCGGTCTTGGCGATCGTCGCCTCTGTGGAGCTCGACACGCCCGACGCCAGGTCGAACACGTCTCCCAAGTGTCCCGCCCGGAAGACCTGCTCGGCGGTGATCGTCGGCACCTCGATGAAGCGCTTCATCCCGATCGTGACCAGATAGTCGGTCACGTGGTGCCAGCGGGCCAGGGCCTCGATGTGCTCGCGGCAGGCCACCATGTCGGCGTCGAGGCGCTGGATGATCTCGCCGTCGGCGGCCTTGGCGCCGGTGTTGACGGCGTTCGAGATGCCCCAGCCGGTCTTCACCGGGACGATCCGGGTGTTGACCGGACGGATCTCCGGCAGCCGGATCGGCGGTTCGCTGCCGTCGTCCACGACCAGGACCTCCATGAGATGGTCCGGGTACGTCTGAGCGGCCAGCGCGGCCAGCGTCAGCTCCAGATGAGGCCCACCGTGCGCGGGTATCACCACGCTCACGGACAGGGCCGGTGACCAGGTGCCGAGCTCTGGCGGCGACAGCGGAGAATAGTCGTTCTGCGTCATGGCAGGACGCGCGTTCATGGTGGTGACCCCCCTGCCGGGGACCTTACCGGGAGATGCTGAGAATTTCCTGAAATATGGGTTGTTGCGGCTGAGGCTCGGCGGCCCGGGACTCGACTCCGTGAACACCGCCGGGACCCCGTACACTCGGTGCCCAAGACCGCAGGTAGGGAGTCAATATGAGCAGGTCGTGGCGTGGCCTCATCGAGGAGTACCGAGAGCGCCTTCCGGTCACCACGAAGACGCCCGTCATCACGCTGCTGGAGGGCGGCACGCCGCTGGTGCCCGCGCACCGCGTCTCCGCGCTGACCGGGTGTGACGTCTACCTCAAGGTAGAGGGCGCCAACCCGACGGGCAGTTTCAAGGACCGTGGCATGACGATGGCCATCAGCAAGGCCGTCGAAGAGGGAGCCAAGGCGGTCATCTGCGCCTCCACCGGCAACACCTCGGCCTCGGCCGCCGCCTACGCCGTACGCGCCGGGCTCACCTGCGCCGTGCTGGTGCCGCGAGGCAAGATCGCGATGGGCAAGCTGGCCCAGGCGCTCGTCCACGGGGCCACGCTGCTCCAGGTCGAGGGCTCCTTCGACGACTGCCTGGAGATGACCCGCAAGCTGTCGTCCAGCTATCCGATCGCGCTGGTCAACTCGGTCAACCCCTTCCGGCTGCAGGGCCAGAAGACGGCCGCCTTCGAGATCGTCGACACGCTCGGCGACGCGCCCGACATCCACTGCATCCCGGTGGGCAACGCGGGCAACATCTCGGCCTACTGGATGGGCTACCGCGAATACGCCGCCGACGGGATCGCCACCAAGGCGCCGCGTATGTTCGGCTTCCAGGCCAGCGGGGCGGCACCCATCGTCAACGGCGGGCCCGTCGCCCACCCGCACACGATCGCCACCGCCATCCGCATCGGCAACCCCGCCTCCTGGCAACTCGCCACGGCGGCGCGCGACGAGTCCGGTGGCGCCATCGAGTCGGTCACGGACCGGCAGATCGCGGCCGCGTACAAACTGCTGGCCCAGGAGGAGGGCGTCTTCGTCGAGCTCGCCTCGGCGGCCAGCGTCGCCGGCCTCCTTCAGGCGCACGCGCGCGGGCTCATCGAGCCCGGGCAGCGCATCGTCTGCACGGTCACGGGCAACGGCCTCAAGGACCCTGACTGGGCGATCGCCGGCGCGCCGGCTCCGGTCACCATCCCCATCGACGTCCACGCCGCCGCGGCCGCCCTCAACCTGGGCTAGGACCGCCGGGACTCGTACAGCGTGCGGGCGCATGCCGTGGCCCGCGCTCTGCTTGCCCTACGGATGCTTTTATACGGAAGCGTTGCCGTACGGAAGCGTTGCCGTACGGGAAGCTTTGCCGCACGGATGCTTTGCCGTACGGAAAACAGGCCCGTCCCCTGAAGGCGGCGGGAGAAGGATCAGGCGAATGAGCACCGTTGACATCCGTGTGCCTGCCACGTCGGCGAACCTGGGCCCCGGCTTCGACACCCTGGGCCTGGCCTTGGGGCTGTACGACGAGGTCCGGGCCACGCTGACCGGCGAGCGGGGCGTCCACGTCACCGTCGAAGGACAAGGCGAAGGCGAGCTCGACCTCGGTGAAGGACACCTGGTCGTCAAGGCCATGCGCAGGACGTTCGACCGCATGGGGGCCGCCCAGCCCGAGGGCATCCGGCTGCACTGTCTCAACCGCATCCCGCACGCCCGCGGCCTTGGCTCGTCCTCGGCCGCGATCTGCGCGGGCATTCTGGCCGCCCGGGCGCTGGCCCGGCCCGGCGAATCCACGAGTGGGGAAACCGGCGACGGGGGGCCGCGCGCGGCCGGATTCCCCGACGGATACGGCCTTTCAGACGACGAAGTGTTCGCCCTGGCCACCGAGATGGAAGGGCATCCCGACAATGTCGCGCCATGCCTGGCCGGAGGCTTGACGATTGCGTGGACCGACCACTCCGGATCACCGCGTATGGTGAAACTGCTCCCGGATGTGCGCATCCAGCCTGTCGTGTTCGTTCCGGCGACGCGTCTGGCCACGGAGACCGCACGGGGGTTGTTGCCGAAGGACGTGCCCCACAAGGACGCCTCTTTCAACGCCGGCAGGGCTGCGCTGCTGATCGCGGCGCTGACCCAGCGGCCGGAGCGCGGGCTGCTGCTCGCCGCCACCGAAGACCGACTTCACCAGAAATACCGTGCGCCTGCGATGCGGGCCAGCGCGGATCTGGTAGAACGTCTCCGTGCAGTGGGCGTGCCTGCGGTCGTTTCGGGAGCAGGTCCCACAGTTCTTGCGTTTTCGACATCGGATTCGCAGGATTTGATCGCGCCAGAAGTGGGTAATGACTGGCACATCCAGCTTATGGACGTCGACCCGGTTGGTGCGAACGTTCAGTTCCCCGAGACACGCTGATGCCTCTTTAGACCTTCAGGGAATAGCCGTGTGCGCTGGTGATGTTAGGCTGATAGCCGCACCAGATGCCCCCTTGGTGGGTGCGTGCTTGTCAGCCACACATCGCTGCATAATGCTGCACGTCGCGAGGCGTGTGCAGCGCGGCTGTCTCCCCGGAATCCGTTGCCTCCGGTTGGCCCACACCCGGTTGGCCCAACGTGAGGCGGCGACGACGGGGGTCTGCGCGTTCGAATCACCTCGACATCTGGCTGGCGACAGCAATCTGAGGGGTGTCATCCACGCGTCACTGTCCTGTGGCCGCTTGGACGTGCCTCTCCCCAAGAGTGGCGGTCGTCCCCAGCGGCGGCCGAAGATCGCAACGTGCACCCCGACCCGGTCTGTCCCGCCGGATCGCAAGCACCTCCGGGACGCCCGGCAGAACAAAACCGGCGCCCGACCCCTGGGAAGGACCTTTAGTTGAGCGACACCACCGAACTCCTCTCCGACGCACCAGGCTCACCTGCGCAGCCCGCGTCCGGCGACACCCCCACCCGCGCCGCGGCCAAGCCCCGTGCGCGTCGCTCCGGCACCGGCCTGTCCGCCAAGGTGCTGCCCGAGCTGCAGAAAATGGCCGCTGAGCTGGGCATCAGCGGCACCGGGCGCATGCGGAAGAGCCAGCTCATCGCGGCCATCCAGGAGAAGCAGGGTGGCGGCACCGGAGAAGGCGCGCCCGCTGCCGTAGCCGAGGCCCCGGCCGCCGCCGACGCGGCGCCCGCCGCGGAGCGGCCCACCAGGGCACGCCGGGAACGTTCCCGCCCCAAGACCGTTGAAGAGCCCGTCGCGCAGGCTCCCGAGCCGGTGGCCGCGGCCCCCGAGCCCGTGGCCGCCGCCGCCCCGGCAGAGCCGGTCGTGGAGCAGGCACAGCCCGCCGACACCCAGCTCGACCCGCGTGGCGACCGTGGTGAGAGCCGCCGTGAGCGGCGCACCAGAGGCGAGCGCCGTGAGCGTGGTGACCGTGGCGGCAACGACCGCGGTGAGGGCGGCCGCGATGTTCGTGACGGTCGCGACAGCCGTGATGTTCGCGACAGCCGCGATGGCCGAGACGGTCGTGACAACCGTGACAGCGGTCGTGATGGTGGCCGTGACGGCGGTCGCGTGGACCAGCGTGAGCGCGTCGCCGACGGCGGCCGTGGCGGTGACCCGCGTGGCGGCAACGACCAGCGCGGTGACCAGCGCGGCGACTCCCGCAACGATCAGCGGGGCGACTCGCGCAACGATCCGCGCGGTGGCGGCGACGACGACGACCGTGGCGGTCGTGGCCGACGGGGCCGGTTCAGGGAGCGCAACCGCGGCCGTGGCCGTGACCGCTTCGAGAGCAACGAGCCCGTGATCGGCGACGACGACGTACTCATCCCGATCGCCGGCATCCTCGACATCCTCGACAACTACGCGTTCGTCAGGACGAGCGGCTACCTGCCCGGCAGCAACGACGTCTACGTCTCGCTCGCCCAGATCCGCCGCAACGGCCTGCGCAAGGGCGACGTCATCACCGGCGCCGTCCGGCAGCCGCGCGACGGCGAACGCCGCGAGAAGTTCAACGCTCTGGTCCGCCTCGACACCGTCAACGGCATGGACCCGGAGCAGGCCCGCAACCGGCCCGACTTCAACAAGCTCACGCCGCTCTACCCGCAGGACCGCCTGCGCCTCGAGACCGAGCCGAACATCCTCACCACGCGGATCATCGACCTCGTCTCGCCGATCGGCAAGGGCCAGCGCGGCCTCATCGTCTCGCCGCCCAAGGCCGGTAAGACGATGGTCCTCCAGGCGATCGCCAACGCGATCACCCGCAACAACACCGAGTGCCACCTGATGGTCGTGCTGGTGGACGAGCGGCCTGAAGAGGTCACCGACATGCAGCGGTCGGTCAAGGGCGAGGTCATCCACTCGACCTTCGACCGTCCCGCCGAGGACCACACCACGGTCGCCGAGCTCGCCATCGAGCGGGCCAAGCGCCTGGTGGAGCTGGGCCACGACGTGGTCGTGCTGCTCGACTCGATCACCCGCCTCGGGCGCGCCTACAACCTCGCGGCTCCCGCGAGCGGGCGCATCCTGTCGGGTGGTGTCGACTCGACCGCGCTCTACCCGCCCAAGCGCTTCTTCGGTGCCGCCCGCAACATCGAGAACGGCGGCTCGCTGACGATCCTCGCCACGGCCCTGGTCGAGACCGGGTCCAAGATGGACGAGGTCATCTTCGAGGAGTTCAAGGGCACCGGCAACATGGAGCTCAAGCTCAGCCGCTCCCTGGCCGACAAGCGCATCTTCCCCGCGGTGGACGTCGACGCGTCCAGCACCCGTAAGGAAGAGATCCTCATGGCCAAGGACGAGCTCCAGATCGTCTGGAAGCTGCGCCGGGTGCTCCACGCGCTCGACATGCAGCAGGCGCTGGAGCTGCTCCTGGAGAAGATGAAGGAGACCAAGTCCAACGCCGAGTTCCTCCTGCAGGTCCAGAAGACCACGGTGAGCAACGACCGCGACTGACGCTGGTGAAAGGGGGCGGCAGAGTTCTTCTCTGCCGCCCCCTTTTCTCTTTGTACGGCCTTCTCTCTCTGGTACGGCATGTATCACGGGCCCCACAAGGGGTCTGGGGCCTCCAGGGACACGGCCGCTGCTTCTACAAGGGGCGGCCTGCCACGATGGGCTGTCTTCGTCCGCTCGGCCGGAGGGGGAGTCCCTTCGTAGGTGTTGCGGCGACGATGGGTCGTCTTCGTTCCCTCCCCCGGAGGGGGTTTCGCTCGTTAAGGACCCCAGCCACAACGGACCGTCTTCTTCGTCCTCCCGGAGGGGGGTTATCCCTGCAAAGGACCTCAGCCACTCACGGACCGTCACAGGGCTCGAGGCGGTCATATGACGGACCACCCGGGGAGCCATCGCAAGGGGCACAGCCGCTGACCCCCCCGGGGGTGGGGCTGTGGCGAGGCAGTGAGACCGGCCACTGGGGATAACCCCACCTGAGGACGGAAGTCCGCCACATTCTCAGCGGCCCGTCGGCCGGGCACCCTTGATGGCATGGTTGCTGTGCCGTTGAGGGAGCGCGTGCCGTTGGGGCCCCGGGGGCCCATTGGCGTTGTGGTGGATCCGGCCACGTGGCGGGCCGTGCCCTACATGCTGGTCAGTCTGGCCTTCGGGGTCGGCTGGTTCGCCCTGCTGGCCATAGCGGTGCCGTTCTCCATCATGCTGGTGATCTTCTGGGTGGGCATCCCGCTGGTGCTGCTGACCACGTTCGCGTGTCGCGGAGCGGCGATGCTGGAGCGCCGGGTCCTGCGGGCCGCACTGGGCGTACGGATCGCCGATCCCTACCGCGCCCGTCCCGAGCGGGGGATCGGCGCTCATGTGGGGTGGTTGTACAAGGATCCGGCCACCTGGAAGGACCTCGGCTATCTGTTACTGCTGTTCCCGCTGAGCCTGGTGGAGTTCGTGGTGTCCGCTCTGTCATGGGTGGGGACCCTCACACTGATCACCGCGCCCTTCTGGCACGCGCAGGGTGAGGTGCTGCGGTTCAACGATGCCCTGGCCCTCGACAGCTGGCCGGGGGCGGTGCTCGGCACGATCCTGGGCTTCTGCATGCTGGCCGTGACCGCCTATGCCGTACGCGGGATGGCCTGGCTGCACGGCACGCTGGCCGTGGTGCTGCTCAGCGGGAGCGAGGAGGAGCGGCTGCGGGCCAGCAGGGCCAGGGGCATCGACGCGGCCGAGGCGGAGCGCCGCAGGATCGAACGCGACCTGCACGACGGCGCCCAGCAGCGGCTGCTGTCCGTCGCGGTGGACCTCGGGCGGGCGCAGGCCAAGCTCGACCACGCCCCCGAAGAGGCCAGGCTGCTGATCGCCCAGGCGCACAGTGGCACGAAGGCCGCGATCGCCGAGCTACGCGACCTGGCCAGGGGCATCCACCCGGCCATCCTGAGCGACCGGGGGCTCGACGCGGCGCTGTCCGGGCTGGCAGCGCGGGCGCCGGTGCACGTGGACGTGGCGGTCGAGCTCGGCACGGCCGACGAGCGGCCGCCCCCGGCCGTGGAGAGCATCGCCTACTTCATCGTGGCCGAGGCCCTGGCCAACATGGCCAAACATTCGGCCGCCACGGAGGCGTCCGTGCGGGTGACCAAGGAAAACCGGCAGGTGATCGTCGACGTGTGGGACAACGGCATCGGCGGCGCCCTGGTCAGCGCGGGCGGCGGCCTGTCAGGGTTAGCCGACCGGGCGGCCACCATAGACGGGGTGCTCATCCTGCACAGCCCCGTCGGCGGTCCCACCCTCGTGCGCGCGGAGTTGCCCTGTGAGTGGTAGGCATTGCACATGCGCGTGGTCATCGCCGAGGATTCCGTACTGCTCCGCGAGGGGCTGGCCCGGCTGCTCGCCGACGGAGGCATCGAGACCGTCGCGGCGGTCTCCGATGGGCCGTCCCTGATCACCGCGGTCAAGGAGCATGCGCCCGACCTGGCGATCGTCGACGTCCGGATGCCGCCGAGTCACACCGACGAGGGCCTGCGCGCCGCGCTGAAGGTGCGGGCGGCCAGGCCGGACTTCCCGATCCTGGTGCTGTCGCAATACGTCGAGGAACGCTACGCGGGCGAGCTCATCGGCCCGGCCGTCGGTTACCTGCTGAAGGAGCGGGTGGCCGACGTGGCCGAGTTCCTGGAGGCCGTACGGCAGGTGGCGGCGGGCGGCACGGTCATCGACCCCGAGGTGGTGATGCAGCTCCTCAGCAGGCAGCGGCGTGGCGCCCCGCTCGACACGCTCTCCCGGCGCGAGCGCGAGGTGCTGGCGCTGATGGCCGAGGGCCGCTCCAACACGGCCATCGCCGCCCGGCTGGTCGTCACCGAAGGGGCCGTGGAGAAGCACATCTCCGGGATCTTCGCCAAGCTGGCCCTCGGGCCGGCGCCCGAGGACCATCGGCGAGTGCTCGCCGTACTCACCTATCTGGGCCGTTGACCGACTGACGCCCACGAGAGTCTGGGCCGTTGACCAACTGACTCACACACAATCCGTGGGACGTCGACTATCCGACGTCCTACGGATTGTGTGTGGGGGGCGAGCAACTGACTTCCCACGGATTTTGTGGGGCGGCGACTACCTGACGTCCCACGGATGTGCGGGACGCCGACTATCTGGCGTCCCACGGATGTCCGGGACGCCGACTACCTGACGTCCACGAACTCCTGCGGCGACAGCGCGCTGCGGGTCCTGCTAGTGCCGGGCGCCTTGACGCGGAAGTAGCCGTCCGTCTTCATGGTGAAGGACTTGGCGTACTTGCCGGTCGAGTTCGTCTGCACGAAGCGCAGGAGCTTGTACGTCTTGGTGCCCTTGGTCTTGAAGTAGACCTCCAGCTTCTTCTTCGCATACCCCTTGGAGCCGCGATAGACCTTGCCGGAGACCGTGGCGGAGGCACCCTTCCGTACCTTGGCCGGGGCCTTGATCGTGATCCTGACCTTGGTCTTCTTCGAGGCGCCGCCCGCCGGGGCGACGACGGTGAAGGAGCTGACGCCCTTGAGCGTCTGGCCGCCGCGGTTGGCGTACACCTCCAGCGTCCAGTCGCCGGGCGGCGTGTCGTCGCTGAAGAACGTGCTGCCCCGGTAATAGTCGTCGGAGCCGCGCTCCAGGTCGCCCAGGTCGTAGGACTCGTTGGACTCCTCGCTGATGAGCTTCGCGGAGACCGAATCCGCATCGGTCACCGAAGCCTTCACCGAGACCTTGACGTCCTTGCCCTTGACCAGGCGCACCGGGTTGGGCGTGACGCCCCCGCTGGTGATGCCCTGCTTGCCGGAGACATTGAGGACGAAGGCGTTGTTTCCGGTGCCCGAAGCGCGCGGGACACTGACGTTCAGCTTCCAGTCGCCGGCAGGGTCGTCCTTGCCGATGCCGAACCTGCCGGTGATCGTCGTCTCCGTGGCCTTGCTCGCCGAAGACGGTCGGAAGTCGAAGTCCACGTCCCGTCCCGACTTGCCGGGCGGAGTGATGCTTCCGGTGACGGCCGCCGTGACGGTCGCCGGGTCCTTCAGCCTGAGAGTGACGCTGACTTCGATGTCCCGGTCGACCGGGATGAACGCGTCTGACGTAGCCGCCCCGTTGAAGTCGCTTCCAGCACTGGCCGCCTGCGCGGCCGGGAGGTTCACGCATCCGAGGAGAAGCGCGGCCCCCGTAGCGGTCGCGAGTAGCGACCGCAGCCCCTTCTTCATCTGATCGCAGTCCTTATGGGATGAAAGTAATGGTTTGTGCGCGGGAGCCTAATGTGACGACAGTGAGTCCGCTATAAGGTTCCGGGAATGCCCAGTGGCCTGGGACGGTTACAGCATCTGGCACACTGGTAGCTGACCCGCAGCGGTTCCGGCTCCCGCCCGCGCTCGATCGCGACTTCTGGCGACCCGGCGACCGCACCTCGAAAGGACAGCAATGAAGCCCGACATCCACCCCGCCTACAACGTGACCCAGGTCTCCTGCACCTGTGGCAACACGTTCACCACCCGCAGCACCGCCAAGAACGGCGTCATCCACGCCGACGTGTGCTCGGCCTGCCACCCGTTCTACACGGGCAAGCAGAAGATCCTCGACACCGGCGGCCGGGTCGCGCGCTTCGAGAAGCGCTTCGGCAAGAAGTCCTCGGGCAACTAGCTTCACCGACGCCGACCCGGACGCACTCACGTGCGCCGGGTCGGCGTTCTTGGTGAAGAGACCGTTACACCCCAGACGAAGGACACACGGTGAATCTCGACGAGTTGCTCAAGGAGTATTCCGAGCTGGAGCTGCAGCTCGCCGATCCCGCCGTGCACGCCGACCAGAACAAGGCCCGCACCCTCGGCAGGCGTTACCGGCAGCTGACCCCGATCGTGGGCACCTACCGGGAGCTGGCGTCGGCCCGCGACGACCTGGCCGCGGCCAAGGAGCTGGCGGGCGAGGACGAGGGCTTCGCCGCGGAGGCGGCCGAGATCGAGGAGCGCATCCCGCGCCTCGAGGAGCGGCTCAGGCACCTGCTCATCCCGCGTGACCCCAACGATGACAAAGACATCATCATGGAGATCAAGGCGGGCGAGGGCGGCGAGGAGTCCGCGCTGTTCGCCGGCGACCTGCTCCGGATGTATCTGCGTTACGCGGAGCGGCTCGGCTGGAAGACCGAGATCATCGACACCCAGCACTCCGACCTGGGCGGCTACAAGGACGTCACGGTCGCGATCAAGGCCAAGGGCGACGAGGGCGTGTGGTCCAGGCTGAAGTTCGAGGGCGGCGTACACCGTGTGCAGCGGGTGCCCGTCACCGAGTCGCAGGGCCGCATCCACACCAGCGCAGCGGGCGTGCTCATCTACCCCGAGGCCGAGGACGTCGAGATCCAGATCGACCCCAACGAGCTGCGCATCGACGTCTACCGCTCCAGCGGCCCCGGCGGCCAGAGCGTCAACACCACCGACTCGGCGGTCCGGATCACCCACCTGCCCACGGGCACCGTGGTCTCCTGCCAGAACGAGAAGAGCCAGCTCCAGAACAAGGAGTCGGCGCTGCGCATCCTGCGCGCCCGGCTGCTGGCCATCGCCCAAGAGCAGGCCGAGGCCGCCGCGCAGGCCGAACGCAAGTCGCAGGTGCGGACGGTCGACCGTTCCGAGCGGGTTCGCACGTACAACTTCCCGGAAAACCGCATCTCCGACCACCGAGTCGGCTTCAAGGCGTATAACCTCGACCAAGTTCTCGACGGCGAGCTCACCGCCGTCACCCAGGCCCTCATCGACGCCGAAATGGCGGAGAAGCTCGCACAACACTCATGACATTTCTGCTGGACGAAATCGCCCTCGCCACCGCACGGCTGGCCGAGGCAGGTGTGCCCTCACCGCGTACGGACGCGGAGGAGATCGCGGCCTTCGTCCACGCCGTGCGCAGGAGCGAGCTGCACACGGTCAAGGACGCCGACTTCGACGCGCTCTTCTGGGAGGGCGTCGCCAGGCGCGAGGCTCGCGAGCCGCTGCAGCACATCACCGGCCACGCCTATTTCCGCTACCTGGAGCTCGCGGTCGGGCCCGGCGTGTTCGTACCCCGGCCCGAGACCGAGGTCATGGCGGGCTGGGCCATCGAGACGCTGCGCGCGATGGACGTCGCCGCGCCCCTGGTCGTCGACCTCGGCACCGGCTCGGGCGCGATCGCGCTGTCGATCGCCCAGGAGGTCGCGCTCTCCGAGGTGCACGCGGTCGAGGTCGACCCCGGCGCGTACGGCTGGGCCAAGCGCAACATCTCCGAACACGGCCAGGGCCGCACCCACCTGCATCCGGACGACCTGGCCGAAGCCCTGCCCGAGCTCAACGGCAAGGTCGACCTGGTCATCTCCAACCCGCCCTACATCCCTCCTGGCGCGATTCCGCGTGACCCCGAGGTGCGCGACTACGATCCCTCGCGGGCCCTCTACGGCACCGGGGACGACGGTCTGGGCGAGGTGCGCGCCGTTGAACGTACCGCGCGCCGCCTGCTGCGGCCCGGTGGCTGGGTCTCCGTCGAACACGCCGACGAGCAGGGCAGGGCCGTCTACCTGACCTTCCCTGAGGACAACGGCTGGCGGGACGTACGACTGCGGCAGGATCTGACCCGCAGGGACCGCTTCGTCACGGCCAGACTTGGCCAGGACTAGGATGCACGCGAGCGGCGCGGCCTCCTCCTGACGGCGAGAGGTCGCGAAGTGACCGAATGAGGAGGGGGGAGCCTCGAGAGCGCCGCTCCCCGCCGAGCGGAGCGAGGCGATAAGACCGTGGGAAGACGCTTTGACTGCACGGACATGGAGCAGCGGGCCGAGGGCCTGGCGGAGGCGGCCTCCGCCGTACGCCGTGGCGAGCTGGTAGTGCTGCCGACCGACACGGTCTACGGGATAGGCGCCGACGCCTTCACACCCGCGGCGATCACCGCCCTGCTCGAGGCGAAGGGCCGCGGCCGCGACATGCCGCCACCGGTCCTCGTCGGCACCGTCAGGGCGGCCAACGCCCTGGTCGACGACCTGGGACCGTACGGTCAGGACCTCATCGACGCCTTCTGGCCCGGCCCGCTCACGCTCGTCTGCAAGGCCAACCGGGCGCTGTCCTGGGACTTGGGCGAGACCAAGGGCACGGTCGCGCTGCGCATGCCGCTCCACCCGGTCGCGCTCGACCTGCTGAAGGAGACCGGCCCGATGGCCGTCTCCAGCGCCAACCGCTCGGGCGCTCCGGCGGCCATGACGGCGGCGGAGGCCGAGGAGCAGCTGGGTGAGTCGGTCGCGGTCTATCTGGACGGCGGCAAGACCACGGACAACACACCCTCCACGATCCTGGACCTGACCACGGCGGTGCCGCGGATGCTCAGGCGGGGGGCGATCCCGGTGGAGAAACTACGCGGCATCATCGGCTACGTCGCCACGGACGACTGACCACGCGGTCTGTCGGCCTAGCCGGTCTATATCTCCATCCGCGGGGTCCCTCGGCCGCCTGCCCTGTCCGGCTTGTCGGCCTGGTCCGCCCGCTCGGCACGTCCGTCCGGTCCATCGATCTGGCCTGTCGGTCTTGGTCTGTTCGTCCGCCCGGCTCGTCCGTATGCCCGTCCGCCTGGTTTGCCCGGCGGGCCTATTCGGTCTGTCCGGTCTGTCCGGTCTGCCCACCCGGTTCGTCCGGTCGGCGTGTACGGCTTGGAGGACCCCTGACGTATACCGTCTGATTATCCCGGCTGCGGCGATGCCAGCAGGCCCTTTACGGTGAAGTCCGGAGCGGCGAGACGTCCGGGAGTGACCCATGGGCAAGTTCGACGGCATGGATCCCAAGCTGGTCCGTGATCTGCTGGCCGAGGTCAAGCACGCGGTCACGCAGATGCGGTCGGTCGAGGGCCGTGTCGGGCAGGTCATGAGCGGGGCGGGTCTGGCCACCCAGACCACCCATCGCCCGGTCCAGGTGGCCGACGCCGCCGAGGTGATGGTCCGTGACGTGACGGCCCGGCTGGGGCTGCTGGAGAAGAAGGCCGATCACCCACGGGTGGGGGATCAGGCCAAGGAGGCCGCGCCGACGGTGGGCAGCGACGCCAAGGACGGCGACGAGCCCAAGAAGGACCGAGGCGATGAGCGGTCCAAGTACGAGAACCCGCGAGCGGACGACGGCACCTCTGCCGACAAGCCGGACGCCAAAACCGGCGAGGACAAGCCCGACACGAAGACGGGCGACAAGCCGGATGCCAAGGCGGATGACAAGCCTGACGCGAAGAGGGATGACAAGCCGGACGCGAAGACCGACGACAAGCCCGACGCCAAGGCGGACGATAAGCCGGACGCGAAGACCGACGACAAGCCGGATGCCAAGACGGGCGAGGACAAGCCGGACGCGAAGACCGAGGACAAACCCGACGCGAAGACGGATGACAAGCCGGACGCGAAGACGGGCGAAGACAAGCCTGATGCCAAGGCTTGCGAGGACGACAAACCGGATGCCAAGACCGGTGAGGACAAGCCGGACACCAGGACGGGTGACGACAAACCGGACGTCGACAACATCACGCCCGACACCGGTGACGATCCCAAGGACGACGACATCGCCAGTAGGCGAGATCGCGGCGCCGACTCCGACAGTGGGATCATCGACACCCCGGCCAAGGACCATCCCGACGACTCCGACCCGCACAAACCGCGGGTCATCGTGGTCGACGGTGTCAAGGTGCTCCAGGTGCCCATTGATCCGCCTACGGCCGAAGAGCTGCGGGCGCTGCTCGACGACATCGAGAAGGTGCAGCCCGCCGAGATGCCCTCGGTCTCCGGCGACGCGTCCACGCACGGCGCGGACGTCAACGCCTGGGCCAACGACGGCAGCGACGTGGTGTCCATCGATGCCAAGCCGTTGGACCCCGGCACGGTGTCGACGGTGGTGGACCACGTGCGCGACATCCAGCCGGCCGAGATGCCGAGAGTGGAGGTCCCGGCGGGCGAGTACGGCACGGGCGAGTGGGCACCCAGGCACATCAGCCCCGACGGCCAGCCGGGGACGATCGACCCCGGCAGCACCGCCTCATCCACGGGCCACCACACCCCATCAACTGGGGATATAGCCTCCGCAACCAGCACGCCGTCCATGGACGGCATATCGGGCTCGACGGCGGACACGGCTGCCACGGCCCAGACAGCCGACTCCACCCCAACGGCCCCGACCACCGACTCCACCGCGACGGCGGACACGCCCACGGCCACGACCGACACCGGTGAGTGCCAGGGAACGGACACGGGAACGCGCTCGACCGGCGACGGGTCGGTGGTCACACCGACGGATCCTCCGGGTCAGCAGGTGCCGGACCATAGGGCTGGTGATGTGACGCCGATCAACCCGCCGGGTCAGCAGGTTCCGGATCACAGGGCTGGTGATGTGACGCCGACCACCCCGCCAGGCCAGCAGGTGCCCGACAACAGAGCAGGTGACACGACACCGACCAATCCCTCGGGGCAGCGGGCCACGGATGTCTCGATGCCCACTGTCGGCGAGCCGGTCGTGGTGCCGCCCACCGAGCCGTCGGCGGACCAGGGTGGCTCCACCTCACCGCCTGCCACCGACAGCGCGACGCCCCCGCCCGCCGACACCTCCACCGGTGAGACCACCGCTACGACCGTCTACGCGGCGCAAGGGGCAGATGCCGGGAAGTGGGCCGGCGACGTCGTCTCCATCGACGTGAAGCCGCTGGACACCGACGCGCTCAGGACCCTGGTCGAACACGCCCGTGACGTTCAGCCCATGGACATGCCGAGCGTGCAGGTGCCGCAGGGCGAGTACGGCAAGGGCGTGTGGGCGCTCAGAGACATTCAGCCTGATGGGCCGCCCGGCACGGTCGGGCCGGGAACCCACGAGAGGAGCGTGTGATGTACCTGGACCCGCCCGCCCCTCAACCCCGCCAGCCGGGCGAGAACCCACCCGTGAACGGCAACGGCAACCCCCTGGAAGCCCACCCAAGGGCCTGGGAGTTCAATCCCGAGTACCAACGCCTGGTCACCGCCTGGCAGACCGTCCTACCCCTGCTAGAGGGCCTCACAACGGCCCTTGACAAGGCGTACCAGCTTGCCAAGAGCCCGCAGACGTGGGATGCCCCTGTAGGCACCCGCTACGTCGAGGACATCGGCGCGTGGCGCTCCAGGCTCGCTCTCTACCGCCAGGCCGTGCTGACCTCGATCAGCGAGGAGGCCGCCGACACGCCTCGCTGGGTGCCCAGCGCGATCGGCGCCCCCCACGCGTTCTCCTGACCGTCCCGACCGGCCGTCCCGACCGGCCGCTCGGCTGGGCCGCTGGGACCGTCGCTTGCACCGAGAGATCAACGAGTTTCAGAAGAGCCCGCCAGCATCGCGGAATTGCGAAGATGCGCAATTTACTACATCCTGCATGGCGAGAGTTTCCTGATACGGGAGGTCTAGTGAGCCAGTCGTTCATCGCCACGGTGCGGGAGCGGGCCGACCGCGCGCGTGAGGCATTGGAGGCCGCTCGCCGTGCCGGCGACGCCGATACGGTGCTGCTGGCCGAGGCGGACTGGGAGGACATGCAGCGCTTCGCCCGCCGCCACGGCGTCTCGATCGACTCGCCCGCCGAGATACCCGGCGAGCGGGATGCCGGACACGTCGAGGGACCGATCTCGTGAACTCGGTGCCGCTGTACGAGGCCAAGGCCGAGCTGTTTCGGCTGCTGGGCCATCCGGTGCGGATCCGGGTGCTGGAACTGCTGCAGGACGGGCCACAGCCGGTGCGCGACCTGCTGGCCGCCATTGAGGTGGAGGCCAGCGGGTTGTCGCAGCACTTAGCCGTGCTGCGGCGCTCGGGCATGGTCAGCGCGCACCGCGACGGCTCCACCGTGGTCTACAGCTTGTCCGGCGGGGACGTGGCCAACCTGCTGCGCGCCGCCCGTCAGCTGCTCACCCACAAGCTGACCGGCCAGCACGAGTTGCTCGATGAACTGTTGAAGGCGGAGGAGAGCACCTCGTGAACCCCAGGATCTCCTCGGGCTGGGCCCGGGTGCGCGCGGTGCTGCCCGAACGCCGCGAGCTGGCCGCCATCGGCCGCCATCCCCGGCGTGACCTACTGGCCGGGCTGACGGTGGCGATCGTGGCATTGCCGCTGGCGCTGGGCTTCGGCATCTCCTCGGGAATGGGCGCGGCGGCGGGGCTGGCCACCGCGGTGATCGCCGGCGCCCTGGCCGCCGTCTTCGGCGGCTCCGCCCTGCAGGTGTCCGGGCCGACCGGGGCGATGACCGTGGTGCTGGTCCCGATCGTGCACACCTACGGCGCGAGCGGCGTGCTGACGGTCGGGATGCTGGCCGGGCTGATGCTGATCGCCTTGGCGTTGGCGCGGGCGGGCCGCTACATGGCCCTGGTGCCCGCCCCGGTGGTGGAGGGCTTCACCATCGGTATCGCCTGTGTCATCGGCCTGCAGCAGATCCCCTCCGCGCTTGGCGTGCCCACGCCAGAGGGTGAGAAGGTGCTGTTGGTGGCCTGGCACGCGGTGCAAGCCTTCTGGGCCGAGCCGTCGTGGGGGGCGCCGGTGACCACCCTGGCCGTGGCCGCCCTCATGCTCGCCGGTGCCCGCCGGCGGCCCACGGTGCCGTTCTCCCTGATCGCGGTGGCCACGGCCACGGTGGTCGCGGAGCTGACGCACGCTCCGCTGATGCGGATCGGCGCGCTGCCCGCCGGGCTGCCCGCGCCATCGCTGGCCTTCCTCGACCCGGCGGCGCTCGGCTCGCTGCTGGCCCCTGCGGTCGCGGTGGCCGCGCTGGCCGCACTGGAATCGCTGCTCTCGGCGGCGGTGGCCGACGGCATGAGCGTCAGCCACAGGCACGATCCGGACCGCGAGCTTTTCGGTCAGGGCCTGGCCAACCTACTCACCCCACTGTTCGGCGGGGTCCCGGCTACCGGCGCCATCGCCCGTACCGCAGTCAACGTACGCTCCGGCGCCACTTCCCGTCTGGCCGCGCTCGCCCACGCCGCCATCCTCGCAGTGATCGTCTACTCGGCGGCCGATCTGGTCACACTCATCCCGCTGGCTGCGCTGGCCGGGGTGCTGCTGGCCACCGCGGTGCGGATGGTCGAGGTCGGTTCGGTCAAGGCAATGGCGCGCGCCACCCGCGGAGACGCGGTCGTGCTCGGCCTGACCGCGCTGGCCACGCTGATCCTTGATCTGGTCCAGGCAGTCATCCTCGGGCTGATCGTGGCCGGGGCACTCGCGCTACGTGCTATTGCCCGCAACGTCCGCCTGGACGAGACACCCATCCGCCCTGACCTGCCCGGCGACCACACTGAGCAAGAGCATGCCCTGCTGGCCGAGCACATCGTCGCCTACCGGCTCGACGGGCCGCTGTTCTTCGCAGCCGCTCACCGCTTCCTGCTGGAACTGTCCGAAGTCGCGGCCGTTTCCGTGGTCATCCTGCGTATGTCGCGCGTCACTACCATCGACGCCAGCGGCGCGCTCATCCTGGGCGACGCCATCACCCGGCTAGAACGTCGCGGCATCTCCGTCTACGTCTCCGGCATCCGCAACGGTCATCACCAGGCCCTGCATACGCTGGGCGTCATCGCCCGACTCGATGCCGCCGGGCATGTGTTCGCCTCCACGCCCGAGGCGATCACCGCCGCCCGCGACCACCTGCACCATGATGGCGTGCTGGTCGCCGCCGTCTCCGCCGAGGAACCGGAAGTGGAATTCAAGACCATCTGAAGAATCGTCCCAGCAGGTGTCCCTAAGGGGTTCCCTCAGCGGACTTGTTCCCGCCACAGGCGCCACCCGTGCGCCGCCCTGGCCCTGTCGACCCGTACAGCATGGTCACACTCGCGCGCCCAACACCGTCCGGGGCGCGCCAGTGCAACTCACGTTCGCTGTCCAGGAACGGTTATCTCCTTCGGGGGTGCACGTTGGGCGCCGCATTGGCCGGCTGCCTGGCTGCCGGACCCGCTGTGGGGCATGGGAAAAACGGACAAAAGGCCGTACAGTGGGAGAATGGGTGTAGTGCCCTACTACGGTCCCGACTTCGGACGGCTCCAGCGGCAGGACCCCGAGCTGGCTCAGGTGCTGCTCGACGAGCTGGAACGGGTCCGCGGCGGTCTGCAGCTGATCGCGAGTGAGAATCTCGCTTCCCCGGCGGTCCTCGCCGCCCTCGGATCCACCCTCACCAACAAGTACGCCGAAGGCTACCCGGGCCGTCGTTACTACGGCGGTTGCGAGGTCGTCGACCGGGCGGAGCGGCTGGCGATCGAGCGGGCGTTGAGGCTGTTCGGGGCCGACCACGCCAACGTGCAGCCCCACTCGGGGGCCTCCGCCAATCTCGCGGCGTATGCGGCCCTGCTGCAGCCCGGCGACACCATGCTGGCCATGGATCTGCTGCACGGTGGGCATCTCACCCATGGCTCGAAGGTGAACTTCTCGGGAAGATGGTTCGACGTCGTGTCATACGGGGTGCGACGGGACACCGAACTCATCGACTACGACGAAGTGCGGGACCTCGCGCTGCGGCACCAGCCGAAGGTGATCGTCTGTGGCGCCACCTCCTACGCCCGGCTGATCGACTTCGCCGTCTTCCGTGGCATCGCGGACGAGGTGGGCGCCTGGCTGCTCGCCGACGTGGCGCATCCGATCGGGCTGATGGCCGGCGGCGCCATCCCGTCCGCCGTGCCGTACGCGGACGTGGTCACCTACACCACGCACAAGGCGCTGCGCGGACCGCGCGGGGGCGGCATCCTCTGTACGGCGGAGCTCGCCGCGCGGATCGACCGGGCGGTGTACCCGTTTATCCAGAGCGGTCCCCTCATGCACGCCGTGGCGGCCAAGGCGGTGGCGTTCGGTGAGGCGCTGCGGCCCGAGTTCGGCGAGTACGCCAAGCAGGTGGTCGCCAACGCCCAGGCCCTGTGCGACTCCCTGGCGGCCGAGGGGATGCGGCCCGTGTCAGGCGGTACGGAGACGCATCTGATGCTCATCGACCTGCGCGAACTGGGCGTGTCGGGCGCCGAGGCCGAGCGGCGGTGCGCCGCGGCGGGGATCACGCTCAACCGGAACGTGATCCCGTACGATCCGGAGTCTCCGGCCGTGACCTCCGGGATACGTGTCGGCACGCCGTGTCTCACCACTCAGGGGATGGGGCCCCAGGAGTTGAAGGAAGTGGGGGCCCTGCTCGTGCAGGCCGTGCGCCATCCGGGCACTGCGGCCGAGGTCAGGGGCCGGGTTGCGGCCCTGGCGGCGACCTTCCAGCCATATGACAGCCAATATTAAGAGCCAAAATTAAGCTGGTGTGTGTCGATTTCCGGTCACAGCCGGTCGGAGCATCCAGGAAACTAGGTCCGTGCGCGAATACCTGTTCATGGCGCTCATTGCGGCAGCGGTGACGTATCTGCTCGTCCCCCTGGTGCGCCGTTTCGCCATCCGCATCGGCGCCATGCCCGAGGTCCGCGAACGCGACGTGCACACCACGCCGACGCCGAGACTGGGCGGTCTGGCCATGTACGGCGGGCTGGTCGTCGGGCTGCTGGTGGCCAGCGAGCTGACCAACACCGGCAAGGTGCTGAGCGAGGCCGAGGGCAAGCCGGTGATGGCGTTGATCATCTCGGGCGGTCTCATCACGTTGACGGGGTTCCTCGACGACTGGTGGGGCATGGACGCCTTCATCAAGCTGGCCGGCCAGATCGCGGCCGCCGGCGTGCTCGTCTGGTTCGGCCTGCGGCTCACCTACATCCCGCTGCCCAAGGACTGGGGCGGCTCCACCAGCCTCGACTACACGCTGAGCACCGTCATCACGATCATGGTCGTGGTGGTGGCGATCAACGCGGTCAACTTCGTCGACGGGCTCGACGGCCTGGCGGCGGGCATCGTCTGCATCGCGGGCATGGCCACCTGGGCCTACTCGATCTTCCTCAAACAGAGCATCAGCGGTGACCGCATCGCCACCACGGCGGCCATCGCCGCCATCCTCATCGGCTGCTGCCTGGGATTCCTGCCGCACAACTTCCACCCCGCGAAGATCTTCATGGGCGACACCGGCGCGATGCTCATCGGGCTGGTCCTCGCCTCCTCGATCGTCACCGTCACGCCGGTCGACCCGTCGATCATCGAGGGCATGAACAAGGTGCCGGTGCTGCTGCCGCTGCTCGTGCCCGCCGCGGTGCTGGTGCTCCCGCTCATCGACCTGGTCACCGCCGTCGTGCGGCGCACTTCGCACGGCATGTCGCCGTTCGCGCCCGACCGCGGTCACCTGCACCATCGCCTGCTCGACATCGGCCACTCCCACCGCCGCACCGTGCTGATCATGTACGCGTGGACGTTCCTGTTCGCGTTCGGCATCGTCGCGCTGTCCACGATCGGCGTGCCCGTCCTGCTGTTCCCGGTGGTCATCCTGCTCGCGCTCGGCGTGCTGGTCCTGATGGCCGCGCCGCGCTGGCGGGGCAGGGGCGGCCTCCACTCCCGCGGCAGGTCCGACGACGACGGCCCGCCCACCGGCCCGATGCCGCCGATCCTGCCGGAAGCCGAGGTCAGGCGGCAGGCCCCGCCTCCCGTCGGCCCGCCGCCCGGCCCGTCGCAGGAGCGCGCGAACGCCGCGGCGAAACCGGTCATTCCTGCCGTTCCAGGCCGTTCATGATCGCGAACTAGAAACGGCAGGTAAAAGCGGTCTTCAGTGAGCTTGTGATATCTTTCACGAGCAGGGGCCCCCAATGCACCGGCTTTGGGGGTAGCAAACGCTCGCTTGATAACATGCTTACTGGAGCACCGATGCAGGCCAACGACGTGCGCGTACTCAAGAGTGCCGCGATCCCGACCCTCGCGGTTGGGGTGGTCGCCGTGGTCGTGGCCCTGCTCCTGTCGGGAGCGAAGGGAGCGCTGGGCGCGGCCATCGGCGCGGCGCTCGTCGGCGTCTTCTTCAGTATCAGCGTGGTGGCCGTCTCCTACGCGGCCCGAGTGTCCCCGCAAATCATGGCCATCGTCGCGATGGTGAGCTATCTCATCAAAGTCATCGCCATCATGGCGATGCTGGCGACCTTCCGCGACACCACGGCCTGGAACACCAGGGCTTTCGCCTGGTCCGTCGTGGTGTGCACGCTCGTCTGGACGGCCTTCGAGGTCCGGGCGTTCATGAAGACAAAAATGCTTTATGTCGACCCCGAAGCCAAGGTCCCGGGGAACGGTGGCCCATGAGGCTGGTAAAGGGATGGGGTCCGATATGACTAGTCCTCTACTTGCCTGCTATCGTCGGCCCCGCGATGAGCGAACAGGAACGCCGACCGGAAGACGACGGTCAGGACTTCGCCAACGCCGCATGGTCGATCCCCAGCTACCTGCTCGCCGGGATGGCGATCTACGGCGGCGGCGGCTGGTTGCTGGACCGTTGGCTCGACACGTCCGCGTTCTTCCCTATAGGCGTCGTCCTGGGGATCGTGCTGTCCGTGTACCTGGTCTACCGCAAGTACGGTCGCTAGCCGCACGGCGCGACCACTTCGCTGAGGAAACCCTTGTGATCCGCTACGACGTTGAAGGGAACGCCGCGTGAGTGCGCTGACGGTCCTCGCCGACGATCAGTTCAAGGCGCCGTCGCCTGATGAACTGTTCACTTTCGCCCCCATCATTCCCGGGGTGGACTGGTTCACCAAGCCGGTTCTTCTCGCGCTCCTCAGCTCGATCATCGTGATCGGCTTCTGCTGGGCGGCCTTCGCCAACCCGAAGGTCGTGCCACGGGGCGTCCAGAATGCTGCCGAATACGGCTACATGTTCGTCCGCGACCAGGTCGCCCGGCCCTTCCTGGGCAAGGACGCCGACCGGTGGATGGGCCTGCTGCTGACGCTGTTCTTCCTGGTCTTCGTGTGGAACATCATGGGCGTCGTCCCGCTGCTCCAGTTCCCCGTGGCCTCGCACATCGCCTTCCCGGCCGTGCTCGCGATCTCGATCTACGTGCTGAAGGTCTACCTGGGCATCAAGCACCAGGGGGCGATCGGCTACTTCAAGAACATGATGTTCCCGCCGGGACTGCCCAAGCCGATCTACATCCTGCTGTCGCCGATCGAGTTCCTGTCGAACCTGATCATCGCGCCGTTCACGCACGCGGTCCGACTGTTCGCGAACATGTTCGCCGGCCACATGCTCCTCGCGTTCTTCAGCATGGTGGGCTTCTGGTTCCTGTTCGAGAAGCTGACCCCGCTGGGCGCCCCCGTCGGCGTCATCGGCGTGGTGATGACCATCATCTTCACCGGCTTCGAGATCTTCATCCAGTTCCTGCAGGCGTTCCTGTTCGCCATGCTGGCCTCGATGTACATCGGCAACGCACTTCACCCCGAGCACTGAGAACCATCCATACCGGAATATCCATGACCGGTGGAGACACCGCTTCACCGGCCGTCCAGTAAAGGAATACAGCAATGAGCGTTCTCGCTGAGGTCTCCGGCAACGTCACCGCCATCGGTTACGGTCTCGCCGCCATCGGCCCCGGCATCGGCGTCGGCATCATCTTCGGTCAGGGCGTGCAGGCCATCGCGCGTCAGCCCGAGGCCTACGGCCTGATCCGCCAGAACATGCTCCTCGGCTTCGTCCTCACCGAGGCCCTCGCCCTGCTCGGTCTGGTCGCGCCGTTCATCTTCCAGAACATCTGACGACCAGAAGAATCCCTGACGAAAGGCTGCATCCATGACTATGGCAGCTACGATCCTCGCCGCGGAGGAGGGCTCCAACCCTCTCATCCCGCACACATTCGAGCTCGTCGTCGGTATCTTCTCGTTCTTCGTTGTCCTCTTCGTAGTCGGTAAGCTGCTCGTCCCCCGCATCCAGAAGACGCTGGCCGAGCGGACCGAAGCTATCGAAGGCGGCATAAAGCGAGCGGAAGACGCTCAGGCCGAGGCCCTGAACCTGCAGAAGCAGTACCGCGAACAGCTGGCCGAGGCCAGGCAGGAAGCGGCTCGTCTCCGTGAGGAGGCTCGCGAGCAGGCCGCGGAGATCCGGGCGGAGCTCCGCGAGGAGGCGCAGGCCGAGGCCCGCCGTCTCGTCGAGGCGGCGCACGCCCAGATCGAGGCCGACCGGCAGGCGGCCTTCGCCCAGCTCCGTACCGAGATCGGCCGGCTGTCGACCGACCTGGCCGGCCGCATCGTCGGTGAGTCCCTGGAGGACGAGGCCCGGCAGAGCCGCGTCATCGACCGCTTCCTCGACGAGCTTGAGCGCTCGGACGCGCAGGCGGTGCGGTGAGCGACCAGATGAGGGGCCTCAGCAAGGACTCGCTCGCCGTGGTCGAGGAGCGGTTCAACGCTGTGGCGGGCTCGGCGGACCTGGGCCAGCTGGCCGAGGACCTCAACGCGATCGCGGACCTGCTGGACCGTGAGCACGGACTGCGCCGGGCCCTGTCGGACCCGGCCAGGCCCGGCGCTCAGAAGGCGCAGGTCATCCGGAATCTGCTCGATGGCAAGGTCACCGCGGCCGCGCTCGCCACGGCCGAGGCCGCGGTCGAGGTCAAGTGGTCGCGCGCCGGCGACCTGGCCGACGTGCTCGAACGGCTCGGCGTCGTCGCCGCGGCCGCGGAGGCCGAGGCGCAGGGCAAGCTGGACGATGTGGAGGACGAGCTCTTCCGCTTCGGCCGGATCGTCGCCGCCAACCCCGAGCTCCGCCTGGCCCTCACCGACGCGGCCGCTCCCGAGGAGGGCAAGCGGCAGCTGCTGCAGGACCTGCTCGGTGGCCGTGTCGCCGCCACCAGCCTGCGTCTGATCACGCAAGTGGTCGTGCATCCTCGTGGGCGTAGCCTGGAGGCAGGCCTGGAGGAGTTCAGCCGGCTGGTGGCGCAGCAGCGCCAGCGCCTCGTCGCGACGGTGCGCACCGCGGTCGAGCTGACCGGGGAGCAGAAGCAGCGCCTCACGGCGTGGCTGCGCACCTCTTACGGTCGCGACGTGCACGTCAACGTCGAAGTGGATCCCCGAGTGCTCGGTGGTTTCTCGGTCCGCATCGGCGACGAGATCATCGACACCACCATTGTGGGACGAATCGAAGAAGTCCGCCGCCGGTTGGCCGGCTAGGGCGATAGAGGAGACAGAGAAGAGATGGCGGAGCTTACGATCCGGCCGGACGAGATCCGGGACGCGCTTGAGCGCTTCGTCCAGGCGTACGAACCGGAAGGCGCCGCGCGCGAGGAGATCGGGACCGTCGTCGACTGTGGCGACGGCATCGCCCATGTCTCCGGCCTTCCCTCGGCGATGGCGAACGAGCTGCTCGAGTTCGAGGACGGCACGCGCGGCCTGGCACTCAACCTCGACACCCGCGAGATCGGTGTCGTGGTCCTGGGCGACTTCAGCAGCATCGAGGAGGGCCAGACGGTCCGCCGGACGGGCGAGGTCCTGTCCGTGCCCGTCGGCGATGGCTTCCTCGGCCGCGTGGTCGACCCCCTCGGCAACCCGCTCGACGGCAAGGGCGCCATCGAGTCCGAGGGCCTGCGCGCCCTCGAACTCCAGGCCCCGTCGGTCGTCCAGCGGCAGCCGGTGAAGCAGCCGCTGCAGACCGGCATCAAGGCGATCGACGCCATGACGCCGATCGGCCGTGGCCAGCGTCAGCTGATCATCGGTGACCGTGGCACCGGCAAGACCGCGATCGCCGTGGACACCATCATCAACCAGCGCGACAACTGGGCGTCCGGTGACCCGGACAAGCAGGTGCGCTGCGTCTACGTCGCGGTCGGCCAGAAGGGCTCGACGATCGCCCAGGTGCGGGCTCGCCTTGAGGAGGCGGGCGCGCTCGAGTACACCACGATCGTCGCCGCTCCGGCGTCCGACCCCGCGGGCTACAAGTACATTTCGCCCTACACCGGTTCCGCCATCGGGCAGCACTGGATGTACCAGGGCAAGCACGTTCTCATCGTCTTCGACGACCTGACCAAGCAGGCCGACGCCTACCGCGCGGTCTCGCTGCTGCTGCGCCGTCCGCCGGGCCGTGAGGCCTTCCCGGGCGACGTCTTCTACCTCCACTCCCGCCTGCTGGAGCGCTGCGCCAAGCTCTCCAACGACATGGGCGCGGGCTCGATGACCGGTCTGCCGATCATCGAGACGAAGGGCAACGACGTCTCGGCGTTCATCCCGACCAACGTCATCTCCATCACCGACGGGCAGTGCTTCCTGGAGACCGACTACTTCAACGCCGGTATCCGCCCCGCCATCAACGTCGGTATCTCGGTCTCGCGAGTCGGTGGCTCGGCGCAGATCAAGGCGATGCGGAAGGTCGCGGGCACGCTGCGTCTGTCGCTGTCGCAGTATCGCGACCTGGAGGCCTTCGCGGCCTTCGCGTCCGACCTCGACGCGGCGTCCAAGGCTCAGCTGGAGCGCGGTCAGCGCCTGACCGAGCTGCTCAAGCAGGCGCAATACTCGCCGTTCTCGGTCGAGCGCGAGGTCGTGTCGGTCTGGGCCGGCACCACCGGTGAGCTCGACGAGGTGCCGGTCGAGGACATCCGCCGCTTCGAGTCGGAGTTCCTGGACTACCTGCAGAGCAAGCACAAGGGTGTCTTCGACAGCATCCGTGAGACCAACGATCTGCTGGACGACACGGTGACCGTCCTCAAGGACGCCATCACGGAGTTCAAGAAGTCCTTCACCACCTTCTCCGGCGAGCTCCTGGTCAAGGACGAGCCGGTCGCCCCGCTCGAAGAGGGCGAGGTCGGCCAGGAGAAGATTCGCAAGGTCGTCCGCTCGGCGGAGAAGAAGTAGCCCATGGGTGCCCAGCTAAGGCTGCTGCGGCGGCGGATCAAGTCGGTCAAGTCGACCGCCAAGATCACCCGCGCTCAGGAGCTCATCGCCTCTTCGCGGATCGTGAAGGCGCAGCTGCGGATGCAGGCGGCGCTGCCGTACGAGCGTGAGATCACTCGCGCCGTCACCGGCGTCGTCAGCAACGCGGCGAGCGTCGATCATCCGCTGACCGTGGCGAAGGACAATCCCACCAAGGCGGGCGTGCTCGTCGTCACCAGCGACAGCGGGTTCTGCGGCGGCTTCAACGCCAACGTCCTGCGCGAGGCCGAGGCCCTGCGCGGACTGCTGAAGACCCGCGGCCTTGAGGTCATTCCGTTCGTCACCGGCCGTAAGGGTGTCACCTGGCACTCCTTCCGTAACCGGACGATGGGCGGGCAGTGGGTCGGCTTCTCCAGGAAGCCCGCCTACAGCGACGCCAAGGAGATCGCCGAGCTGCTGATCGAGTCGTTCAAGGACGAGAACGGGATCGACGAGATCCACATCGTCTCGACCGAGTTCGTCTCGATGCTCACGCAGAACGTCGTGGTCAAGCGCATCCTGCCGCTGGAGGTCGAGGAGACCGAGGCGAGCGAGAGCGACGCGATCCCGCCCTACTTCGAGTTCGAGCCCACCGCGGCCGACGTACTCGAGTCGCTGCTGCCGCGTTACGTGGAGTCCCGCATCTTCACGGCGCTGCTGGAATCGGCGGCTTCAGAGGAGGCCGCGCGTCGCCGCGCGATGAAGTCCGCCACGGACAACGCCAACGAGCTGATCCGCGTGTTCACCATGCAGATGAACCAGGCTCGTCAGGCGGAGATCACCCAGGAAATCAGCGAGATCGTCGGTGGCGCCAACGCGCTGGCTGACGCCGCAGCGGGGAAAGAGTGAAATGACTGCAGAGGCTGTTGAGACCGTTGAGACCCCCGCGGCCGGTGTCGGCCGCGTGGCTCGGGTCACAGGGCCCGTCGTCGACGTGGAGTTCCCCGTCGAGGCGATGCCCGACATCTACAATGCGCTGAACCTCGAGGCCACCATCGGTGAGGAGACCAAGGTGCTGACCCTCGAGGTCGCCCAGCACCTCGGTGACAACCTCGTCCGGGCCATCTCGATGCAGCCCACCGACGGCGTGGTCCGCGGTGCGGCCGTCACCGACTCCGGCGCGCCGATCTCGGTGCCCGTCGGCGACGTCGTCAAGGGCCACGTGTGGAACACGCTCGGCGAGTCGCTGGACGTGCCCACCGCCACGCTCAAGGTCGACGAGAAGTGGGGCATCCACCGGCCGTCGCCGCCGTTCGACCAGCTCGAGTCGCGCACCGAGCTGCTCGTCACGGGCATCAAGGTCATCGACCTGCTCACGCCGTACGTACAGGGTGGCAAGATCGGCCTGTTCGGCGGCGCGGGTGTGGGCAAGACCGTCCTCATCCAGGAGATGATCCGCCGGGTCGCCCGCAACTTCGGTGGCACCTCGGTGTTCGCCGGCGTCGGCGAGCGCACCCGTGAGGGCAACGACCTCTGGCTGGAGATGGAGGAGGCGGACGTCCTCAAGGA
The DNA here is from genome assembly GCF_050942315.1 of Nonomuraea sp. CA-143628. NCBI lineage: Bacteria > Bacillati > Actinomycetota > Actinomycetes > Streptosporangiales > Streptosporangiaceae > Nonomuraea > Nonomuraea sp. CA-143628. Next base: position 10,748,485 of record NZ_CP192072.1, on the reverse strand, counting down.
CACCGCGCTCGTCTTCGGTCAGATGGACGAGCCGCCGGGCACCCGTCTGCGGGTCGCCCTGTCGGCGCTGACGATGGCGGAATACTTCCGCGACGTGCAGAAGCAGGACGTGCTGCTCTTCATCGACAACATCTTCCGCTTCACGCAGGCCGGCTCCGAAGTGTCCACGCTCCTCGGCCGTATGCCGTCGGCCGTGGGTTACCAGCCCACGCTGGCCGACGAGATGGGTGTGCTCCAGGAGCGCATCACCTCGACGCGTGGTCACTCGATCACCTCCATGCAGGCGATCTACGTGCCCGCCGACGACATCACCGACCCGGCGCCGCACAACGCGTTCGCTCACCTCGACGCGCAGACCGTGCTCTCCCGGCCGATCTCGGAGAAGGGCATCTACCCCGCGGTGGACCCGCTCGACTCCAACTCCCGCATCCTCGACCCGCAGATCGTGGGCGAGGAGCACTACGCGGTGGCCCAGGAGACCAAGCGGATCCTGCAGAAGTACCGCGAGCTCCAGGACATCATCGCCATCCTCGGTATCGACGAACTGTCGGAAGAGGACAAGGTCACCGTCCAGCGGGCCCGCCGTATCGAGCGGTTCCTGTCGCACCCGATGTACGCCGCCGAGGCGTTCACCGGCCAGCCCGGCGAGAACGTGCCGCTGGAGGAGACCATCCGCTCCTTCAAGGGCCTGTGCGCGGGCGAGTACGACCACCTGCCCGAGCAGGCGTTCTTCATGGTGGGCGGCATCGACCAGGCCATCGCCAAGGCCAAGGAACTCGAGCGCTGATCGCCCGTGGTGGGGGTACGGCGCGAGCCGTACCCCCACTCCTGTCCGGAAAGGAGCCTACGTGGCGAAGCTACGAGTAGGCGTTGTCTCGCCCGAGCGTGAGATCTGGTCGGGCGAGGCCGACATGGTGATTGCCAAGACCGTGGACGGCGAGATCGGTATTATGCCGCAACACGCACCTGTGCTCGGCGTCCTCGTCGAGGGCGGCGTGCTGCGCGTGAAGCGGGAGGGCAAGGGCGACCTGGTCGCGGCGGTCCACGGCGGATTCATCTCCGTGGCCGACGACGAGGTGTCCGTGCTCGCCGAGGTCGCCGAGCTCGGCTCGGAGGTCGACATCGCGGCGGCCCGTGACGCTCTCGAACGGGCGCAGGCCTCGATCGAGGCCGACCAGGCGGACGCCGACGCGGCCGTCGAGGCCAAGCGTGCCAAGGCCCGGCTGCGTGCGGCCGGCGAAGAGGTCTAGGTCCTTGAGGTCTAGTTTGTTGATGCGGGTTTGATGCAAGGGGGCGGCTTGGTAGCGACGGTTCTCATCTGTGTGCTGCTGGTCGCCGTCCTGGTGGTGTTGCGCGGGCTCCTGGTGGCGCGCTCCCGGGGGAGTGTGCCCTGCCGCCTGCGCGTGGGAGACCACGGCTGGCAGCGCGGGGTAGCCCGCTACGCCGACGGGGAGCTCCATTGGATCCCGCTCATAGGTCTGCGACTCAGGCCCCGCCACGCTATCGCGAGGCGGGGCCTCGTCGTTTCCTCGCGGCGGGAGCTGGACAGCGGGTTCTTCGCGGTGGACTGCTCTGGCACCACGCGGGACATCTCGCTGGCGATGAGTGCGGACGCGCTGACCGGGTTTCTCGCCTGGCTTGAGTCCGCACCGCCTAGCGCTTATCTGGACGTCGCTTAGGCTCCCATGGGGTCCGTTACGCGACCGTTTCGGGACATGTGACGGTCTGTGGTGGTTGGGGTCCTTTGGGAGGGATACCCCTCCGGGGGAGGGAAAGAAGGCGGTCCCGTGGGGGCTGAGGTCCTTAGGAGGGATACCCCCTCCGGGGGAGCAGAAGGGGCCGGTCCGTGGTGGCAGACCCCCTCCGGGGAGCGGGAGATGTCGGTCCGTGGTGGTTGGAGATCCCTAAAGGGCGTTAGCGGGTGCCGCCCGGCTTCCAGAGGATCTCGTTGCCCGCGTGGGCGACCCGGCACAGGATGAACAGCAGGTCTGACAGGCGGTTGAGGTATCTGGCCGTCAGCGGGTTCATGTCCTCGTGCGCTTCCAGCGCCGCCCACGTCGTACGCTCCGCGCGCCGGACCGTGACCCGTGCCACGTGCAGCCCGGCTATCGACGGGTCGCCGCCGGGGAGGATGAAGCTGCGCAGCGGCTTGAGCTGCTCGTTGAACTCATCGCACCGCGCCTCCAGCCAGTCGATGTAGGACTGCTCGACCCTCAGCGGCGGGAACTCCGGATTGTCCGTGACCGGTGTCGCCAGGTCGGCGCCCACGTCGAAGAGCTCGTTCTGGACGCGGATCAGCACCGCCGTCAGCTCCATCGGCAGCGTGCCGTGCGACATGGCCAGGCCCAGATGGGCGTTGGCCTCCTCCACGTCCGCGTAGGCCGCCAGGCGGAGGTCGGTCTTCACGGTGCGACTCATGTCGCTGAGCGTGGTCGTGCCGTCGTCTCCGGTGCGGGTGTAGATCCGGGAGAGGACGACCGGCTTGTCCTTGTCGGCACGCGTCATGAGGTCAGCGTAATGACAAAAGTCACCCGGAACGGACGCGGGGCGCATATGGCGTCGGTGATTTCCACGACTACCAGCGTGCGTCGCCACCCGCGACGATTGCTTGCATGACGAAGGAGAGGATCTGATGCTCGAGATCAGCGAGCTGCGTAAGCGCTTCGCCGGTGGGCCGGACGCGCCGGAGGGCAAGGTGGCTCTCGACGGGATCAGCTTCGCCGTACGGGCGGGCGAGATGTTCGGGTTCGTCGGCGCGAACGGCGCCGGCAAGACGACCACCATGCGGATCGTCATGGGTGTGCTGCAGCCCGACGAAGGCTCGGTCGGCTGGCAGGGCCGGCCGCTGGGGTACAACGACCGGCGGCGGTTCGGCTACATGCCCGAGGAGCGGGGGCTGTACCAGAAGATGCGGGTCGCCGAGCAGGTCGAGTACTTCGGCCGGTTGCACGGCATGGACGCCGCGGCGGCCAGGACGGCGGCCGGCGACCTGCTGGAGCGGCTGGGCCTGACCGAGCGCCGGGGTGACGCGGTCGAGGCGCTGTCGCTGGGCAACCAGCAGCGCGTGCAGCTCGCGGTGGCGCTGGTGCACGATCCCGAGGTGCTGGTGCTCGACGAGCCGTTCTCCGGGCTCGACCCGATCGCGGTGGACGCGCTGGCCACGGTGTTGCAGGAGCGGTGTCGCGGGGGCGTACCGGTCATCTTCTCCAGCCATCAGCTGGAGCTGGTGGAGCGGCTGTGCGACTCGGTCGGCATCGTGTCGGCGGGCCGGATGGTGGCCAGCGGTACGGTCGGCGATCTGCGGGCGGCGGAGAGCAGTACGCTCCGCGTCGTGGTGCGCGACCCGGCGCCCGGGTGGGCCGACGGCCTGCCCGGCACCGTCACCGTCACCGGCGACCGGCACGTGCTGCTCACCACCGACGGGGATGGCCAGGAGATCCTGCGTCGCGCCATGAAGGCCGGGCAGGTCGAGCACTTCGGTGCCGAGCAGCCGACCCTGACCGAGATCTTCAAGGAGGCCGTGGCGTGAACAGCGTGATGCTGGTGGCGAGGCGCGAGATCACCACCCATATCCGGACGAAGGCCTTCGTCATCGGACTGCTCATCACCGCCGTGCTGGTGGGCGCGGTGGCCTTCGCGCCGAAGGTTCTGGACCGCCCTGATTCGTACAAGATCGCCACCGTGAACTCCCAGCAGCTGCCGCTCAAGGCGGCCCTGCCGGAGGCGGACTTCGAGTGGCGCGCGTTCCCCGACGAGGCGGCGGCCAAGAAGGCGGTGCTCGACGGCGACGTGGACGCGGCCCTGGTGAACAACGCCAAGGTGCTGACCGACGGCGAGATCGAGACAGAGCTGGGCGTGCTGATGCAGAGCACCAACCGGGAGCTCAAGCTGGGCGCCGCGGGCGTGTCGATCCCACCGCTCCAGATGGTGTCCGTGGGCGCCGACACCCGCTACCAGGCCGCCAGGACCGGGATCGCCGTGGTGCTCGTCCTCGTGCTCTTCATGCTGATCATCGGACAGGTCATGATGGTCGCCATGGGAGTGGTGGAGGAGAAGGGCAGCCGGATCGTGGAGATCCTGCTCACCTCGGTTCGGCCGTGGCAGCTGCTCGCCGGCAAGATCATCGGCCTGGGCGCGCTCGGCCTGATCAACCTCGTCACGATCCTGGTGGTCGGCGTGTCGGCCTCGCTCGTCTCGGGCATCGCTGTGGACTTCCCGCCCGGCCTGCCGGGGATCGTGGCGGGAGTGCTGCTCTGGTTCGTGCTCGGTTACGCCTTCTTCGCCACGCTCGCGGCCGCGCTGAGCTCGCTGGTCTCCCGGCAGGAGGAGGTGAGCAACGTGATGTCGCCCCTGACCATGCTCATCATGGTGACCTATTTCGGGGCCTTCTACGCGACCACCGACCCCACCGGGACGCTGGCCAGGGTCGCCTCGCTCATCCCGCCGTTCTCCTCGATGGTCATGCCGGTGCGGATGGCCGCCGCCGACGTGCCGCTCTGGGAGATCGGGCTGTCCACGGTGCTGATGCTGCTCGCCGTGGCGGGGGTGCTGTCCTTCGGCGCGAAGGTGTACGAGCGGGCGGTGCTGCGGACCGGGGCCAGGGTCAAGCTCGGCGACGTGCTGCGCGCGAAATAGCGCGAAATATCCTGAAATAGATAGGCGCGAAATAGATGGATGCGATCAGGCGGGCGCGGCGCATCTCCCTGGGCGTGCTGAATTTCACGCTCGTGATGATGTGGTTCTGCATCGCCCTGGCGACCTTCGGCGGCCTCGCCACCGCTACGGTCTCCTGGCTGCGCATCGTGCCCGCGGTGATCGCTTTGATGGTCTTCACCTGGCTCTTCCTGCGCATCACCCGCGCCGTCCTGGAGCTCCGCTACCCCACGAGAGAGGTGGCGGCGGCCGGCGCTCTCGCTGTCCTGGCCGCGGCTCTGGGGGGCGCCGATCCGTTCGGATGGGGCGTCGGGCTGCTGATCTGGGTGTCCGTGGCGGTGATCGGCGTCCGCACGTGGGTGGCCGTGGGCCTGGCGGCGGGTACGGCCGTGGTCGGCACCGGGCTGGGCACCATCGCCCTCCTCATGGGACAGCCCCTGCTGTCGATCGTCGTTCCGTACGAAGACGGGGCGGTCTTCTTCCTTGGACTCATCTACGCGCTCATGTGCGCCCTGATGCCGCCGTCCAACCGGTTCTGGCTGTGGATCTACACGCTCGCCGTACAGGCCCACGAGGGCAGGGAGGCGCACACCCGGCTGGCGGTCGCGGAGGAGCGGCTGCGCTTCGCCAGGGACCTGCACGATCTCGTGGGGCACCAACTCTCGGCCATCGCGGTCAAGACCGAGCTGGCCGTACGGTTGTCGGCCGCCGACACCGTCGCCGCGAAGGCGGAGATGGTGGCGGTGAACACACTGACCAGGACGGCGCTGCGGGAGCTGCGCCAGGCGGTGCGCGGCTATCGCGAACTTGACCTGAGCGCTGAGCTGAATAGCGTGAAAGGCGTACTCGAAGCGGCCGGAGTCCGCTGCGAGCTGCGATTGCCCTACCGTGAGCCGCCCGGCGGCGTGGCGCCCGTGTTCGCCTACGCGGTCCGCGAGGCGGCGACGAACGTGCTCAAGCACAGCACGGCCTCGTTCTGCGAGATCACCCTCCGCTTCACCGAGGAGGAGGCGGAGCTGAGCGTGCGCAACGACGGAGTGGTCCGCCATCAGGTGTCCGACCTGGGCAGCGGTCTGACGGGCATGGGGGAGCGGCTGGCGGACATCGGCGGCAAGGTGACGGCCCGTCCCACAGGCGATGGGGAGTTCCTTCTGCGGGCGGTTGTGTCACTTCCGCTGCGTGGGTAGGGGGACGGTGCCGGGTTCACCTCGGCGGACGCCCTGCGGAAGGGTATGAAGACGCCGCGTCAAGTGTGCGGCGTGACTGAGGAGGTGGCATGCGCGTCCGGGGCAATCCCAAGGCCCAGGTGGTGCGGATCGGAGCGCGGCTCGACGCGGGCACGTCGGCGGGGGTGCGGGAACGTCTGCACGACGCGGTCGACTCCGGCGAGGGCGACCTGATCCTCGACCTCTCCAAACTGGAGATGATCGACGCCACCGGTCTCGGAGTGCTCGTGGGCACGCATCGGCGCGCGCTCAGCGTGCAACGCCACCTCGTTCTTCGGGGGGTGCCACCGCGGATCATGCGGGTCCTGGCGGTGACCCGGCTGAATCGGGTCCTGCGGGTAGAGGTTCAGGCGGCCGCGGTGGCCTGAAGCGGCGCCCGGTGGGTGCTTGGGAGTGCGCCGGGATGTCGCGATATATAGGGGCGAGCAGCGATCAGCCGCTGCTCGCCCCCTTTTCCTCGGCCATACTCCCACACGCGGTAGTAGTTTCTGGAACTCAGATATCACCCTTTAGCTTGGTGATTATCTCCTTACCAGATAGCCAGATAAACACGAACCGTAATCAGCGCCTCACGGCGAACCGAGGGATCTGCCGAAGATGTGTACGGCCACACCGACCAGTTCGTCGATGGACGGCGGCTCCTCTGACAGCAGCCATTCGATGAGCAGCTCTTGTAGCGCTCCAATAACCCCGAGCGCCACCAGGCGTCGATTCGGTTCGGCGGCCAGGGGGAATTCCGCCGACGCCTCCTCGACTAGACGGGCGAAGGAGTCGACGGCCCGCTGCCGGGAAGCGGTCAGAATGTCGCCCGACCTGCGTACCTCAAGGTGCATGATGCGGGCGCGACGCCAGTCGGCCGTGGAGAACTCGATATACGCGCGAATCCCCGCCTGCATCCTGTCGTCCAGGGTCGCAGGCGCCTCTTGTAACGCCTTGGCCACGACGGCGAGGGTTTCCTCCGCGCATCGCTCGTGCAGCGCCTGAAGAAGTTCCTCACGGCCGCCGAAACATTCGTAGAAGGCGCGGTTCGAGATCCGGGCCTCCGAGCACAGCCTTTCGATGGTCGTAGCCACGAAACCTGGCTTCGCGTATAGCGTGTAGGCGGCTGTCATCAGCCGCTCGCGTCTGTCCGCCAGCCTTTGCTCAGCCGACATTCCCCGGTAAGACCGGTTCACATTCCACCCGTCCAACATGATCGTGGCCCCCAGAGCACACAATTATGGACGGATGATCCGTTTTGGGAAAGAGCATATACTTTATCTCTTACGTCGGCCGTGCAAGAACGTGACAAGCCTGATCAGCCGCTCAAGCTCAGCGGGGGCTCTGCTGAACGAAGTCAGGTTCATGCCGGGCATCGCGAAGCGTTGACGGCTGATCGCTTTGGGCCTGGCGAACTCCCGCAACCCGTCGGCCCCGTGGATGCGTCCGAAGCCCGAATCGCCGATTCCGCCGAACGGCAGCGCGGGCACTCCGGCGAACGAGATGACCGAGTTGACGGCCGTCATCCCGGTACGCATCAGCCGGGCCAGCTCCGTCGCCCGGCGCGCGTTCCGGGAGAAGACCGTGCCGGCCAGCCCATATGCGGAGGCGTTGGCCAACTCCAGCGCCTCCCGCGCGTCGCGGGTGCGCCGCACGGTGATCGTCGGGCCGAACGTCTCCTCGCGCACCGCGGGGGAGTCCTCCGGCACGTCCTCGACGATCACGGGGTCGACGTACGGCGCGCGCACCGAGTCGGGGCCACCTGTCACGACTTTTCCGGACTTGGTGGCGTCGTCGATGTGGCGCCGGATGATGTCCAGCTGGCTCGGCATGGTGATCGGGCCGTAGTCCTCGCCGGCTTTGACCGTGGCGACCCGCTCCGACAGCTCGCGCATGAAAGTTTCATAGACCGCGTCCACGACGTACACCCGCTCGACACCCACGCACGTCTGCCCGGCGTTGGACATCGCCCCCCACAGGCAGGCGTCGGCGGCGGCCTTCAGGTCGGCGTCGGCGTCGACGATGAACGCGTCCTTGCCGCCGCACTCGGCCACGATCGGCGTCAGGTTCTCGGCGCAGGCAGCCATGACCCGCTTGGCCGTGGCGGTCGAGCCGGTGAACGCCACCTTCTTGACCCGCGGGTCCTTCGCCAGCAGCGCGCCCGTCTCCCCGAGCCCGGTCACGGTCTGGAACACTGGCTGCTCCGGCACCGACTCGGCGAACAGCTCCGCCAGACGTACGCCGACGCCGGGAGTGAGCTCGCTGGGCTTGAAGACGACCGCGTTGCCGGCCGCGAGCGCGTACGCGATCGAGCCCATCGGCGTGAAGACCGGGTAGTTCCACGGCCCGATCACGCCGACCACGCCCAGCGGCAGGTATTCGAGCGTGGCGGCCAGGTTGAGGCCGATCATCCCGGTCGAGACGCGGCGCCGCCCCAGGACCTTGGCCGCGTTGCGGGCCGCCCAGTCGAGGTGCGTGATCGCCAGCACGATCTCCAGCGTGGCGTCGCCGACCGGCTTGCCCGTCTCCTCGTGCACGAGCCCGGCCAGCTCCTTGAGGTGCTGGGTGAGCACGGCCTTGTAGTCGAGCAGGCGGCGCCTGCGCTCGGCGGGGGCCAGCCCGGCCCACCAGGTCGCGGCCTGCTCGGCCCGGCCGACGGCGGCGCGTACGCCGTCGGCGGACTGCTTGGGGTGACTTCCGACGACCTCGCCGGTAGCCGGGTTCAGTGAGTCGAACGTCAGCGTGGTCATGGCGTCACCATAGACCGGTAAGCCGTCACTTACCAGCTCAGGACGCCGCCCGCCACATGCCCCACACGGGCGGCCCGTCGGGGAGCCGGAACTTTTCGGTGACGTGGAATCCGTACTTCTCGTAGAGCGGCACGTTGGACTCCTTGCTGCTCTCCAAGTAGACGGGCAGCCCGGCGCACCGGGCCAGGCCGGAGCGCAGCAGCGCCCCGCCCACGCCGCCGCCCCGCACTTCGGGCAGCGTGCCGATCTGCGCCAGGTACCAGTGCGGCTCGGCGGGCCGGTACGCGGCGAACGTCTCGTCCAGCACCATGCCGTAGGAGACCCGCTCGCCCATGGCCTCGACGAAGCCGGGGAGCCCGGCGTCGTCAGGCTGGTGACCCGGCGAATCCCAGAGCGCGGCCCCCACCATCGCGCCCTCGGCGTCGTAGGCGGCCTCGGCTATCGCGTGGGTGTGGCGGGCGAGCGTGGTGAACATCAGCGCCGTGCCCGGATCGTCGGGCAGCAGCCACCTGACCACCGGGTCATCGCGGAACGCCCTGGCCAGCACCTCGCCGGCCAGCTCGGCGACGTCCGGGTCCGCGACGAGTGCGAGGTCCATGGCTCAGCCCTCCGCCAGCCACGTCCCGTGGAAGCCGGCCGGGACGCGCTGGGGCAGCCGGATCGATGCCACGTCCGACAGGTCGCTCGCGTCGAGCACCAGCAGCTCGGAGCTGCCGCCCGTGGTGACCACCGACAGCAGCCAGCCCTCGTCCTCGGCCCGTGCCCCCTCGGCCGCCACGAACACCGCCTCACCCGTGTCGTCGCCGGTCACCCTGACCTGAGCGGTGTCGGTCTGGTGGTCGTACTTGACGATGGAGTTCGAGTTCTCGCCCACCGTGTACAGGTAGCGGCTGGGGCGGCCCAGCATGTCGTCGGCGAACGTGGGGAACTCGATGCCCCGGTCGTCGAGCACCTCCTCCTTGACCAGGCCGGACGCCGGGTCGAGCGTCCACCGGTGCAGTGTCGCGCCGCCGATCGTGGCCGCGTGTCTGGCCGGGTCGCCGGTGTTGCCGATGCGCGCCCAGAGCGGGGTGAAGGACTCCCGCGAGTAGCGGGCGGCGTTGAGCACGATCCGGCCGTCCGCGTCCTCCCACGCGTTGCCGACGTGGAAGACGTAGCACGGGTCGACCTCGAACCACTGGGTCGGGCCGCCCTGCCTGGGCGTCACGCCGATCCGCGCGCCGTATCCGTCCTCCCAGGCGTAGGGCATGCCGCCCGCGCGTCCGGCCTCGAACACGAAGGGCAGGTCGAGCCAGACCAGGTAGTGCTCGGTGACGGCGAAGTCGTGCATCATCGTCGACTTCGGCACCTCGATCTCCCGGCTCTCCACCAGCTCGCCGCCCGCCGACAGGCGGTGGTAGGTGACGTACGGCGGGGCGTAGCCGTAGCCGAAGAAGTGCAGCTCGCCGGTGACCGGGTCCTCCTTGGGGTGCGCGGTCATGGCCGTGGTCAGCCGTCCGCCGAAGTCGCACGGGCCGACTGTGGCCAGCTCCGGCGTCATCTCGTACGGCAGGCCGTTCTCGACGAGGGCGAAGATCCGGTCGGCGTGCCGGATCACGGAGGTGTTGGCCGTGACGGCGGCCAGGTCGATGCCGCGCTCGCCGATGAAGGGCGCGTCGTCGGTGAACCTCTTGGTGCGGACCCACCGGTTTCGGTACCACTCCGCCCGGCCTCGGTCGATCCGTACGCCGTGCAGCATCCCCGCTCCGCCGAACCAGTGACCGGGATCGTCGCCCGGCTTTGGATTGGGTCCGTTACGGAAATATCGCCCGGTCAACTCGGTGGGCAGGGCGCCGGAGACGGGGAGGTCGTGGGCTTCGGTCTCGTCGGAGACGGGGGCGAGGTTGCCGCTCAGGTAGAAGGGCGTCGTCATATCACGCTCCAATCTTGATAGGTCAAAACTAGAATGTCTAGTCATGACATGTCAACACAGGAACGTCGGTGGGATCAGAAGAGCGTGGGGTTCTCCGGTTCGATCCCGCGCAGCGCGTCGTAGTCGAGCGTGACGCAGTGAATGCCCCGGTCGGTGGCCAGCACACGGGCCTGAGGCTTGATCTCCTGGGCGGCGAAGACACCGCGGACCGGGGTCAGCAGCGGGTCGCGGTTGAGCAGCTCCAGATAGCGGGTCAGCTGCTCGACGCCGTCGATCTCGCCGCGGCGCTTGATCTCGACCGCCACCGTCGCGCCGACCGCGTCGCGGCACAGGATGTCGACCGGGCCGATCGCCGTCATGTACTCGCGGCGGACCAGCGTGTAGCCGGGGCCCAGGGTCGTGATGTGCTCGGCGAGCAACTCCTGGAGGTGCGCCTCGACACCGTCCTTGATCAGGCCGGGGTCGACGCCGAGCTCGTGGCTGGAGTCGTGGAGGACCTCGTCCATCGTCAGGACCAGCTTCTCGCCGGACTTGCCGTGGGTGACGGTCCAGGTCTGGCCGTCCTCCTTGAGCTTGCACGGTGGGTTCATCCAGTTGAGCGGCTTGAAAGCCCGGTCGTCGGCGTGGATGGACACGCTGCCGTCCGCCTTGATGAGAATGAGCCTCGGCGCCATCGGCAGGTGAGCCGTGAGCCGTCCGATGTAATCCACGCTGCATCGCGCGATGACCAGCCGCATGACGGCCAACCCTACCGGCTCTGGAAAACTGGACGCATGGCGTTCGCGATGGTGGGAGTGGTCGCCCCCGGCCCAAGGGGCGCGGGGGCCGGCGAAATGTCCGTACGGGCGGACCCATTCGTACGGGCGGACCCATTCGTACGGGTGGAGCCATGAGCCCGCGCCGCGCCCGCCGCAGGGAGTCGTCGCGCCCGCTCGGCCTGCCCGGAGGCATGGAGCGGGTGGAGGAATGGCCGGACGGCGACTGGAAAGTCCGCATGCTCACCGGCTCCTCCTCGACCAAGGACTACCGTTGCCCCGGCTGCGACCAGGAGATTCGCGGCGGCCAGCCGCACCTGGTGGCCTGGCCGAGCTGGAGCGGGGGCGACGACGAGCGCCGCCACTGGCATCCGGCATGCTGGCGAAAGCGACTGGATCGCGGCCCCGGCCGCAGCCGCTACTGAGCGGCCCAGCCCCCGCCCCCAGCCCCCGCCCCCAGGGGGCAAGATCACACTGAAGGGACCGACCTTGGAGATTCGCGCGGCGACGGTGCTGCCCGCCCGGCGAGAGCCGATCGAGTTGCACACGGCCGACGGCCAGACCCTGGTCGGGGAGCTGGCCCTGCCCCTCGACCGGCCACCCGTGGCGACACTGGTCACCTTCCACCCGCTGCCCACCCACGGTGGGTTCATGGACAGCCACGTCTTCAAGAAGGCGGCCAACCGCCTGCCCGCCCTGGCCGACCTGGCCGTGCTCCGCTTCAACACGCGCGGCACCTCCTCCGAGCGCGGCACCTCCTCCGGCACCTTCGACGGAGGGGAGGGGGAGCGGTTCGACGTGGCGGCGGCGCTGGAGTACGCCGAATACCACGACCTGCCGCACGTGTGGGCGGTCGGCTGGTCGTTCGGCACCGAGCTGACGCTGAAATGGGCCCGCGACCCGCTCGTGGAGGGCGCCATCCTGCTCTCGCCGCCGCTGCACCGGGCCACGGACGAGGACCTCGACGCGTGGGCCGGATTCGGCCGGCCGTTGGTGGCGCTGGTGCCGGAGTTCGACGACTACCTGCGGCCCGAGGAGGCCAGGCGGCGGTTCGCGCGGGTGCCGCAGGCCGAGGTCATCGGGGTCGACGGGGCCAAGCACCTGTGGGTGGGCGAGCCGTACGTACGCATCGTGCTGGATCAGATCGTCAGCCGGGTGAACCCGGCCGCGGCTCCGCTGCCCGTCGACGCCTGAGGTTGGCGATTATTTTCGGACATCGTGCAGTTCTTGATGAAATCCGCCGAAAGATCTAGACGAATCCTCTGTGCCGGGTGACAATCCGATCGTCAATTGAAGATCGAGGAGACGCCGGGCGGGCCTGACCTGCGTGGCGTCTCTTGCTCGGCAGCGGCGAGGGTGCATGCGCGTAGTTCGTGGGCTGGTCGTGGTGATGTTGGCAGGGGCGGTAGCGGCAGGGCCCCTTGATCATCTGGAAGCAGTCGCCGGCGCGCGACAGAAGAGCACGGACACCGTTCTCCGAGAACAGAGCACGAACACGGGGACCCCGGCGGAGAAATCCGCTCTCGCCCTGGCCCGCCGGGACGGCCGGCCGGTCGAGGTCGAGGCGATGCGCACCGAGACGCGCCAGGTCTTCGCCCAGCCGGGCGGCACCCTCCTCCTGGAGCAGTACGCGCGGCCGGTACGCGTCCGCAAGGCGGGCGGCTGGGTGGCCGCGGACCCGGCGCTCCGGTTTCAGCCGGACGGGACGATCGCCCCGGTCGCCACATCGGTGGATCTCCGCTTCTCCGGCGGGGGTGGCGCGCCGCTCGCCCGGATGGCCCGCGGCGCCAAGGCGATGGAACTCGGCTGGCCGGGGCAGTTGCCCAAGCCGACGCTGAGCGGTGACACGGCGACCTACGCCGAAGTGCTGCCGGGCGTGGACCTCCAGGTGAAGGCGGACGTCGACGGCTTCTCGCATCTCCTGGTGGTCAAGTCGCGGGCGGCGGCCGAGAACAAGGCCCTGACCGAGCTGAGCTTCCCGATCTCGACCACCGGCCTGTCGATGAAGTCCACCGAGGGCGGCAACCTCGAAGCCAACGACGCGAACGGCGGCACGATCTTCACGGCCTCGCCGCCGATGATGTGGGACTCCTCCGGATCCTCGGTTGCGCGCACCCTGGCCGCAGGGGAAGGCTCTCCCGCCGACGCGCGGCACGAGGTGATGGGCCTGCGGCTCGTGGGCAAGAAGCTGCTGCTCAAGCCGCACCGCGGCATGATCGAGGATCCGGCGACCCGCTATCCCGTCTACCTCGACCCGTTCTTCTCGGCGGCCCGGGGCGCGTGGACCTCCGTCTGGAGCAACAACCCCACCTCCAACTTCCTGAACGCCAACGACGTCGCCAGGGCGGGACACGTCCCTGGGCAGACCAACAGGTCGTTCTTCCAGATGAACACCGGCTCGACCATCCACGGCAAGCAGATCATCAAGGGGACGCTGCGGACGTACGAGACGTGGTCCTACTCGTGCACCAAGCGGCCGGTCGAAGCCTGGTCCACCAACCCGATCAGCAAGACCACCACCTGGAGCAAGCAGCCGACCTGGGTCAAGCTCCTCGACACCCAGAACGTGGCGAAGGGCTGGGGAACGGCCTGCCTGCCCGGCGGCGTGGAGTTCAATGTCACCAGCCAGGTCGTGGACGCCGCCGCCAAGAGCTGGCCCAACATCACCATCGGGCTCAGGGCGACGGACGAGGGCGACAACTACGGCTGGAAGAAGTTCAAGAACAACCCCAGCCTGGTGATCGAGTACAACTCGCTGCCGTCCGCGCCCGTCGCGGCCGACCTGTGGTCGGACCCGGGAGGCGCCTGCGTCTCCGGTGACGCGCGGCCGGTCATCGGCGGCACGACCCCGAAGCTGTGGGCCAAGCTGCGTGACGTCGACAACTCGGTCAAGGGCCGGTTCGAGTGGTACACCGAGGCCGGTGTGAAGGTCAGCGAGTACGTGACCGGGCTGCAGAGCACGGGCAGCGCCTTCTACGCGCAGGTTCCCGCGGGCGCCTATGCCGACGGTTCGGTGATCCGCTGGCGGGTCCGCGCCGAGGACGGCAAGGCCAACAGCGCTTGGGGTCCCTGGTGCGAGGCCACGGTGGACGCCTCCGCCCCCGGCAAGGAGCCGGGCGTGACGTCGTCGCAGTACCCCGAAGGCGGCTGGAACGACGGCGTCGGCCGGGCCGGCTCCTTCACCTTCACCCCCAACGGCGTCTCCGACGTCTCCACCTACGTCTACGGGCTCGACACCACGCCGAAGGTGGAGGTCGCGGCCGGTCAGGCGGACGGCACGGCGACGATCCAGCTGACCCCGCGGCACGACGGCCCCAACGTGCTGTCGGTACGCAGCAAGGACCGCGCCGGACAGCAGGGCCCGATCCGCACCTACCTGTTCAACGTCAACGCGGGCACCGGCCCCGACGGTCACTGGGCGCTCGACGAGGGTCTGGGCACCGTGGCCGCCGACCGGACGAACGCCCACCACGCCACCCTGTCCGGCCAGGCCACCTGGACGACCGGCAGGACCGGGCTGGGCCTGCGACTGGACGGCGTGAGCGGCCAGGCGCAGACCAACGGCCCCGCCGTGTCCACCCAGGGCAACTTCACCGTCACCGCCTGGGCCCGGCTGACCAACGCGAGCGCCACCGCGACCGCGGTCAGCCAGGGCGGTGCGCGGGCCGGTGGTTTCGCGCTGCAGTACTCCAAGCCCGACGACCGCTGGGCGCTGAGCCGCACCGTCGCGGACGCCGACGGGGCGCAGAGCGTGCGCGCGCTGTCGGCGGCGGGGCCGAGGCTCGGCGAGTGGACCCACCTCACCGGTGTGTACGACGCGGCGGCCAGAGAGCTGTCCCTGTACGTCAACGGACGGCTGGAGTCGACGGTCCCGTTCACCCAGCCGTGGGACGCGACCGGGGCGCTGGCCATCGGCAGGGGGACGGTCAACGGGGCGGCGGCCGAATTCTGGCCCGGCGACCTCGACGAGGTCCGCGTCTATGGGCGGGCGATGTTCGCCGACGAGGTCGCCGACCTGGTGAACAGCGCCGCGACGCTGGTCGGGCACTGGAAGCTGGACGAGGAGTCCGGCACCACCGCCGCCGACTCCTCCGGCAAGGGTACCGCCGCGACACTGGCCGGTGCCGCGACCTGGGGTGAGGGCTGGCTGGACGGCGGGCTGGCGCTCGACGGGGTCAACGGCCACGCGCAGGCCGGCGCACCCGCCGTCAACACCAAGGCCGGGTTCACCGTCGCGCTCTGGACGCAGCTCGACTACCTGCCGACCCGCGACGCCGCAGCGGTGTCCCAGTCCGGCACCCGGGCCAGCGGTTTCCAGCTCGGCTTCGACAAGGAGCAGGGGCGGTGGGTGCTCGGCATGGCCGCCGCCGACACCGACACCGCCGCGCTGGTGCGCACGCGGTCCGACGCCGTACCCGCGCCGATGGAGTGGACCCATCTGGCCGGGGTCTATGACCCGCTCCAGGGCGAGCTGCGCGTCTACGTCAACGGCCGCCTGTCGACCAGCACCATCACCGACCACGTAAGCGCGTGGAACGCCACCGGCCCGCTGCAGCTCGGCCGGGCCAAGACCGCGGGCGTCTTCGCCGGCTACTGGCCGGGGACCGTGGACGACGTCCGCACCTATGACGGTGTGCTCAACGCCGAACAAATCTCCCAACTAGCCGCCCAGTAATCCCCCAATGACCGGTCCCTAAGGACCGGTCACCCCCAACGACCGGTAACCCCCCATAGGCCAGTAACTCCCCATAGACCAGTAACCCCCATAGACCGGGAGAGGTCGAAATGGATCAACCGAGCGAGTTAGACCTGCCGGAAGCCTACTGGAATCGTTTACAGCAACCCGCGAAACGGTCGTCGTGGCCCCGCCGACTGGCGGCCACACTGACCGTGGTCATGGTCTCGACGCTGGTGTCGGGGATGCCCGCCCAGGCCGCGACCCGATCCGCGCCGAACGTGCAGAAAGAGACGCCGGTAACCGGGAAGAAGGTCCCGGTGCTGCCGCCGCAGGCCGATCCGGCGCAGAAACAGGCGTGGAAGGCGCCACCAGGCACGACCTGGCCGAAGGCGCGGACGGTCGAGCTGACCACGGCCGACGACGCGCAGGCCAGAACGCTCGGCGCCGACACCTTCCCGATCCGCCTGGCCGCCCCGAAGACGGGCACGAAAACCGCCAAGGCGGCGGCCTCTCCCACCCCCGCCCGCGTCGAGCTGCTGGACCCCGCCCAGAGCCAGCGGGCCGGCCTGCTCGGCCTGGCCCTGCGGGTCTCGCCAGGTCAGGGACTGGCGGCCAAGAGCGGGAAGACCCGCCTGGCGATCGACTACTCGGGCTTCCGCTACGCCTCCGGCGGCGACTACGGCGCCCGGCTGCGGCTCGTACGGCTGGACGAGTGTGTACTGACCGCCACCGCGACCGGCTGCCCGCAGCCGCAGCCGGTGCCGGGCGACAACGACACCAAGGCGGGCACGCTGACCGCCGACGTGGACATGCCGGCGATGTACGCGCTGACGGCGGCCCCTTCGGGCTCGTCGGGCGACCACGCGGCCACCTCGCTCGCCCCTTCGGCACAGTGGAGCGTCGGCGCCCAGTCCGGCGACTTCAGCTGGGGTTACGAGCTGCGCGCGCCGCCCGCGCTGGGCGGTGACGAGCCGGACCTGTCGATCGACTACTCCTCCCAGAGCGTGGACGGCCGT
This sequence comes from Nonomuraea sp. CA-143628, assembly GCF_050942315.1. NCBI lineage: Bacteria > Bacillati > Actinomycetota > Actinomycetes > Streptosporangiales > Streptosporangiaceae > Nonomuraea > Nonomuraea sp. CA-143628. The sequence goes on along the minus strand of NZ_CP192072.1, from coordinate 10,731,516 downwards.
ACCGCCTCCACCAACAACCAGCCCTCCTGGGCCGGTGAGGGCTTCGAGCTCAACCCCAGCGGCTACGTCGAACGCCGTTACAAGTCCTGCATGATCGACGGCAAGAAGACCGGCGACCTGTGCTGGGACCAGGAGAACGCGACGCTCTCCCTCGGCAACTCGGCCGTCGAGCTGGTCAAGGACGCCACCAGCAAGCAGTGGCGGCCCAAGCGCGACGACGGCACCCGGATCGAATACCTCACCGGAGCCGTGAACGGCGACAACAACGGTGAGTACTGGCGCGTCACGACCGCCGACGGCACCCAGTTCACCTTCGGCCTGAACCGCCTGCCCGGCTGGGCCACCGGCAAGCCGGAGACGAAGTCGGTCCAGACCGTGCCGGTGTTCGGCAACAACAGCGGCGAGCCCTGCTACAACAGTACCCCGGCCAACGCCTGGTGCCAGCAGGCCTACCGGTGGAACCTGGACTACGCGGTGGACACCCACGGCAACGCCACCACCTACTGGTACGCCCTGGAGAACAACTACTACGGCCGCAACATGAAGCCCGAGCTGGGCACCCTGTACGCGCGCAGCGGTTACCTCACCCGCATCGACTACGGCTACCTGCAGAACGAGCTGTTCACCAAGGCGCCCGCCGCCCGCGTGGTCTTCGACGTGGCCGAGCGCTGCCTGCCCAGCGGGACGATCACCTGCGCCGCCGCCGAGCTCAAGAAGGAGACCGCGAGCAGCTGGCCGGACGTCCCGTTCGACCAGATCTGTGACTCCGGCGTGAAGTGTGTCGACCGCCTGTCGCCGACGTTCTTCACACGTAAGCGGCTGACCAAGGTCACCACCCAGGTGGTCAACACCGACACCGCCAAGTGCGGGGGCGCGCAGTACTGCCCGGTGGACTCCTGGACGCTGACGCACCAGTTCCCCGCTACCGGTGACGGCCTCAGCCCGTCGCTGTGGCTGGCCTCGATCCAGCAAAGCGGCCACGTGGGCGGCACGATCACCCTGCCCAAGATCACCTTCACCGGTGTCCAGCTGCCCAACAGGGTGGACGCCACCGAGGGCCGCGCCCCGCTGGTCAAGTGGCGCGTCCAGGCGGTGAACAACGAGAGCGGCGGCGAGCTGCGCGTCAACTACGCCCCGGCCGACTGCAAGCCGGGCGACCTGCCGGCCGCCGACAAGAACACCAGGCGCTGCTTCCCGCAGCGCTGGGCCCCGGCGAACGAGGCCGAGGTCACCGACTGGTTCCACAAGTACGTGGTGACGCAGACGGTGGAGGCCGACCGGGTCGCGGGCTCGCCGAACGTGGTCACCGACTACGAGTATCTGGACGGCGGCGCCTGGCGCTACGCCGAGAACATCCTGGTCAAGCCCGAGCACCGCACGTGGTCGGACTGGCGCGGGTTCGGCCGGGTACGGGTGCGCGAGGGCGACGGCCAGGACACCAAGCGCACGCTCACGGAGTTCAGGTACTTCCGCGGCATGGACGGCGACCGTCAGGCCGACGGCTCCAAGCGCAGCGCGCAGGTCGTGGACACCGAGGGCGGCAAGCTGGACGACCTCGACCAGCTGTCCGGGTTCGAGCGGGAGGAGATCCTCTACGACGGCGACGGCGGGGCCATCCTGACCGCGACCGCCGAGGAGCCGTGGTCGCTCAAGACCGCCGAGTCCACGCAGGGCGGCGTCACCAAGGCCGCGTACGCGGTCGAGCCCAAGTCGATGGTCACCCGCACCGCGTTGAGCGGCGGCAAGTGGCGGCGTACCGGCGAGGAGCGCGCGTACGACGCCAAGGGCCTGCTGACCCAGGTGGAGGAGAAGGGGGACCTGGCCAGCGCCGACGACGACCAGTGCACCCGCTACACCTACGCCCGCAACGACACGGCCTGGATGCTCGACTACACCAGCAGGATCCAGAAGGTCGCCGCCGGCTGCGGCACCGGAGTGTCCGCGCTGGCCGCCGGTGACGTGATCTCCGACCAGCGGGTCCAGTACGACGGCAAGGCGTACGGCCAGGCGCCGAGCAAGGGCGACGTGACCGCCGTCCAGCTCGCCACCGGGGACGGCACGACGACCACCGACAGCACCCACACCTACGACACCTACGGCCGCGAGACCAGCGAGACCGACGCGGTCGGCACCAAGTCCGTGACCGCCTACACCCCGACCGCGGGCGCCCCCGCGACGGAGATCACGGAGACCAACCAGCTCGGCCACGTCGACCGCACCCTGCTCGAACCGGCCTGGGGCGAGCCCGTCGCCGAGATCGACGCGAACAACCGTCGCGTCGACATGGAGCACGACGCGCTCGGCCGCCTGGTCAAGGTCTGGCAGCCCGACCGGAGCAAGGCGGCCGGGCAGACGCCGAACACCGAGTACTCCTACCTGATGCGCAACGACGGCCCCAGCGTCGTCACCACGAAGACGCTGCGCGCGGACGGCGGCTACACCACCAGCCACGAGCTGTACGACGGCCTGATGCGCGAGCGCCAGACCCAGGAGCCCGCGCCCCGCGACGACCAGACGCAGGACCCCGCGCTGCGTGACGGGCGCACGATCACCGACACCGTCTACAACTCGCTCGGCGAGGCGGCCAAGTCCAACACCGGCTACTTCGCCACCGGAACACCGTCCACCGACCTGCTCGCGGTGGCCGACGCCGACGTGCCCACCCAGGTCGTGTCGTCCTTCGACGGCGCCGGCGACGTCAACGCCCAGGTCCTCAAGGCGAAGGGCGTGGAGAAGTACCGGGTCAGCGCCACGCAGGAGGGCGACCGGATCCACGTCACGCCGCCGCCGGGCGGCACCGCGACGACCCGCATCGGCGACGCCGACGACCGCCTCATCGAGCTGCGCCAGTACAAGGGCGCGACCCCGACCGGCGAGTACGAGTCGACCAAGTACACCTACGACCCCGCCGGACAGCTGTCCACCGTGACCGACCCCGCGGGCAACGTGTGGCGCCACCACTACGACCTGCGCGGACGGGAGATCAAGACCGAGGACCCCGACAAGGGCGTCACCTCGATGACCTACAACGACGCCGACGAGCTGGTCACCACGACCGACGCCCGCGGCAAGACCCTGTGGTACGGCTACGACGAGCTGGGCCGCAAGAAGGAGCTGCGTGACGGCTCCGCGACCGGTCCGCTGCTGGCCGAGTGGAAGTACGACGCGCTGGCCAAGGGCCACCTGAACGCCAGCATCCGCTACGCGGGCGGGCAGGCGTACAAGGCGGAGATCAACGCCATCGACTCGAGCTACCGCTCGCTGCGCCAGACCGTCACCGTCCCCGAGCGGGAGGGCAAGCTGGCCGGTTCGTACCAGCTCAACACCCGCTACACGCTCGACGACCAGGTCCAGTCCGTCAGCTTCCCCGCGGCGGGCGGCCTGGCGGAGGAGTCGGTCGTCTACTCCTACGACGAGCTCAGCCAGCCGACCAAGGTCACCGGCCTGTCGTCGTACGTGACCGCGACCCGCTACTCCAAGCTCGGCGAGACCCTGCAGTACGAGCTGGGCGCCGGCGGGAAGAAGACCTGGCTCACCTACACCCACGACGAGGCCACCCGCAGGCTGACCAGGATGCGGCTGGACAGGGAGAGCGCGGCCGCCACCGACCTCGACCTCAACTACACCTACGACGCCGTGGGCAACGTCACCAAGATCGCCGAGAAGGCGGGCGGTCAGGACACGCAGTGCTTCAAGTACGACCATCTGCGCCGCATGACCTCGGCGTGGACGGCCACCGACGACTGCGCCAGCGGCACCCCGCAGTCGGACAAGATCGGCGGTGTGGCGCCCTACGCGACCAGCTACACCTACGACGCCACCGGCAACCGCACCAAGGAGACCAAGCACGCCTGGGGCGGCGCGGCCGAATCCGTCCGCACCTCCACCTTCCCGGCGGCGGGCGGCAAGCAGCCGCACGCGCTCCAGAGCGTCGGGGCGGACGTGTTCGCCTACGACGAGGCGGGCAACACCACCAGGCGCAAGGTCGGCAACTCAGACCAATCCCTGGTCTGGGACGCCGAGGGCAACCTGGAGTCGGTGACGGAGGCGGGCAAGACGACCTCGTTCGTGTACGACGCGGACGGCGAGCGGCTGCTCCGCAAGACCACGACCGACGCCACCCTGTACGTCGACGACATGGAGCTGCGCTTCGACTTCGCCAAGGACGCGGTCGAGCAGACCCGCTACTACACCATCAACGACCAGCCCATCGCGGTCCGCACCCCGGACAACCAGGTCTACTTCCTGGCCAACGACCACCAGGGCACCGGGCAGGCCGCGGTCAACGCCGGGACCGGTGAGCTGGCCATCAGGAGGATGACGCCGTTCGGCGAGGACCGGGGGTCGGCACCACCCTGGTGGCCCGGCCAGCGCGGCTTCGTCGGCGGCGGCAACGACCCGACGACCGGGCTGGTCCACCTCGGCGCCCGTGAGTACGACGCCAAGAACGGCCGCTTCCTGTCGGTCGACCCCATCATCGATGAGGAGGACCCGCAGCAGCTCAACGCCTACGCCTACGCCAACAACAGCCCCGTCACCATGAGCGACCCCGACGGGCAGCTGTTCTGGATCGCCGTCGGCATCGCGGCCAGGATCGCGGCCCGGATCATCGCCAGGAAGCTGGCCCAGGCGGCGGCCAGGCGGGCGGCACTCGCGGCGGCACGGGCGGCGGCCAGACGCGCGGCCATCGCGGCGGCCAAGCGCCGGGCGGCGGCACTGGCCAGGAAGAAGGCCCTGGAGCTGGCCAAGAAGAAGGCCGCCGCGGCGGCCAAGAAGAAGGCGCTGGCAGCGGCAAGGAAGAAGGCGGCCGAGAAGGCCAAGAAGGCCGCTGCCGCGGCGGCGAGACGACGGGCCGCGGCGGCGGCGAAACGACAGGCCAGAAGGGAGGCCGCTGAGGCGGCGGCGAAGAGGCGGGCCGCGGCGGCGGCCAGGGCGCGAAACCACCGGGCGGGCAAGCTCCCGCGCGGAATCCAGCAGGCGCGGCAGCGTCCGGCGCATCGGCCGACCAGCCAACGGGCGGTACAGCGGCAGTCGCCGCCCAGGGCGAACCGGCAGCCGGCACAGCCAAGGCCGAGCCAGGTCTATCGCAACGACGGCACCACCCAGCCGACCCAGTCCTACTCCGTTTACGGCAACGGCAGGATGTACCCCGAAGGCCGGCCGCCGACGAACCTCCCGGCGCGTGGCGGCTCCGGGCAGGGGGAGAAGCAGCTCTGGCGGAATGAGGAGATCGAGCTGACCAAGAGGTCCGGCGCGATAGCCGAGCTGGGCGCCAGAAGTCAGAAGATCCTCGACAACGTCGTCGACACGATCGACACCATCCTGGGTGGCTTGGGTTAGCACCTTTTGGGTTAGCACCTTTTGGGTTGGCACGGCTGGGGTCAGCACTCTGCTCAGCCGATGATGGACCGCCGGCGCGGGGCTCTCGTAGCCCCGCGCCGGTGGCGTTCGCGGACCCTGAGCCCTAGAATCTTGTTCGGTTCCGAGGCGAGGAGACCCCCATGGGCGCGTTCGATCTCACCGGTAAGCAGGCCCTGGTCACCGGGGCGTCGAAGGGGATCGGGCGGGCCATCGCGCTGGCCTACGCCGAGGCGGGGGCCGACGTGGCGCTCGTGTCCCGCTCGGCCGACGCTCTGGCCGAGGTCGCCAAGGAGGTCGAGGCGCTGGGCCGGCGCGCCGTCGTCCTGCCCGCCGACCTCACCGACCGCGACGCTGCCGTGGGCGCCGTGGCGGGGGCGATCGACGGGCTCGGCCACCTCGACATCGTCGTCAACAACGCCGGCGGGTCGAATTTCCTGGTCGAGTTCAAGGATCTGCGCCTGTCCGGCTGGGACAAGATCATCCGGCTCAACCTCGACTCGGCCATGGCGGTCTGTCACGCGGTGGCGCCCCACCTGCTGGGCCGGGGCACCGGCACGGTCATCAACGTGGCGTCGGTGGCGGCGCTGGGCGCGCCGTTCCTCTCCTCCTACGCGGCGGCGAAGGCGGGCGTCGTGGCGCTGACCAAGACCCTGGCCGTGGAATGGGCGCGGGCCGGGGTACGGGTCAACGCCCTGTGCCCGGGGTGGACGGCCACGGGCCTGAACCGGAACCTGTGGGAAGACGCCGCGGCGAACGAGGCGACGGTGTCCAATGTCCCGATGCGCCGTTGGGGGACGGTGGAGGAAATGGCCCATCCAGCGGTTTTCCTGGCTAGTCCGGCTTCTAGCTATATGACGGGCCAGGTGCTGTTCATCGATGGGGGCGCCACGGCCATCGGATAGGGCAGGGATGGTCAAGAACGCGCACGTCACGGCGCTCAGCCGGGGAACCGGAGGAGCGTTTCCCTGGACGGTGCCTGGCCGCGTATGGCGGGTGGGGCCGGCCACTGCCGGCCGTAAAAAAGACTGGTGTTACAGAAAGCGGTCAGCACAGCGGCGAATATCGGCATAAGACGTGCAGTGATTGTCGGGGCGAAGAGGTCTACCGTATCGTCCGTGCAGCTTTACACGAGATCAGCCGGTACGGGACTCCCGGTCGTACTGCTTCACGCCTTTCCGCTCTCGTCGGCCATGTGGCTGGCACAGCGCGAAGGATTGGCCAGGTCATGTCGTGTGATCACGCCTGACCTGCGCGGCTTCGGGGGGTCGCGCCTGGGGGAGGAAGAGCCGTCGGTCGAGGTCATGGCCGACGACGTCGCCAGGTTGCTCGACGCGGAGGGGATCGACCGCGCGGTCATCGGTGGCCTGTCCATGGGCGGCTACGTGACGATGGCGTTCTGCCGTCGCCATCCCGACCGGGTGCTGGGCGTGATCCTCGCCGACACCAAGGCGAGCCCGGATCCCGAGCCCGCCCGCGCGAACAGGGAGCGCATCGCCCAGGCGGTCCTGGCCGACGGCAGCGCGGTGCTGGTGTCCGAGGTGCTGCCCGCGCTGATCGGGCCCACCACCAAGGAGCGCCGTGCCATGGTGTTCGGCCGGGTCAAGGGGCTCGTGCAGTCGGCTCCGCCCGGCGCGGTGGCGTGGGCGCAGCGGGCCATGGCCGGGCGGCCCGACTCCTTCGACACGCTGGCCGCGCTCAAGGTGCCGCTGCTGGTCGTGGTGGGGGAGGAGGACGAGCTGGCGACCGTGGCCGACGCGGAGGCGATGGCGCGGGCCGTACCCGACGGGCGGCTGGAGATCATCCCGAAGGCCGGGCATCTGTCGGCGGTCGAGCAGCCGGAGGCGTTCAACGCGGCCGTGGCGAAGTTCCTCGACACCGAACTCGGCGGCGCCACCCGACCTCGCTGACGGCCCGCACCGCGTCCGTCGGCCCGTAGGTAGCGGGCCGACGGGCGGTCAGGCGCGGGCTTGGCGGGGGAGGACGAACTCGCGGATGATCAGCGCGATGGCGGCCGCGACCGGGATGGCCACCAGCGCGCCCACGATGCCGAGCAGCGCGCCGCCGAACAGCGCGGCGATCACCGTGACCGCCGGCGCCACGTCCACGGAGCGCTTCATGACGCGCGGGTAGATCAGGTAGTTCTCGACCTGCTGGTAGATCACGAAGAACACCGCGCACGCGATCCCCACGGGCAGCGACTGGAGCAGCCCGACCCCCGTCACCAGCACCGCTCCGATGGTGGCGCCGACGAGCGGGATCAGGTCCGTGAGCGCGACCACCAGCGCCAGCGCCAGCGCGTACTTCACGCCCACGATCGACAGGAAGATCCAGGTCAGCAGGCCCGCGATGACCGAGATGAGGACGTTGCCCGCGACATAGCCGCCGATGCCGTCGAGAATCTGCTCGGTGATCTCACCGGTCCGCTCCCGCCGGGAGGCCGGGACCAGCTTGAGCATGTACGACTTGATGGTGTGCAGGGAGCCGAGGAAGTACAGCATGAGCACCAGCAGCGTCACCGTGGTGAACACCCCGTCCAGCACCACCAGCCCAGCCCCCACGACCCCGCTGGCCAGCGAGGGCCCCAGCTCGCTGGTGACGAACGTGGCCAGCTTCGGCAGGATCTGGTAGTCCGCGTCGAGCTGCCGGAGCGTCGGATGGTTGCTGAGCTCGGTCACGTAGCCGGGCACGGCCGCGATGAACTCGGCCAGCTGCTTGCTCACCGGCGGCACCACGGCCAGCCCGAACAGCGCGAACGCCACGATCACCCCGGCGAACACGATCGAGATCGCCCACCGCCTGGCCAGCCCGCGCCGTTGCAACGCCTCCACGGCCGGGTTCAGTCCGACCGCCAGGAACATCGCCACCACGATCAGGACGATCACGCTCAACGAGCTGACGACCATCTGCGCGATCGCGATCGCGGTCAGCACGCCCAGCCCGCCGATCAGCCCGAACGTGAACGGCCCCCGCGACAGCGGCAGCGCGTACGACGGGGGCTTGGCGACGTCCGCCACGGCAGGGGATTCGGCTTCTGCTGACACGGGGGTCTCCTGGGAATTGCGACAAACCACGACACATGCCGTTCGGAATAACAAAGAGAGCCTAGCGACCCCAAGGTCACCAGGCTCTCTTCAGCCGTCAGCCCACCCCCGTGTAGTCGGTCGTGTGACGGTTACTCCTGCCACCACTCCGCGTCGTCCTCGCCCTTGGACTCCGCCTTGGCGGGGGCCGGTGCGGGCTGGGCGGGCTTTTCGCTGGCCGGTGCCGCTGCCGCGATCGCCGGCTTCGGCGGAGCCGCCGTGACGGCGGGCTCGGGCTCCATGCCCGGCAGAGCGGCGCCACCGAGCAGCTGACGCAGCTGCGCCAGGTGGCTGGTGATGCTGTCGCGCTGGCGGGTGAGCTCGTCGACCTGGCGCTGCATCGCGGTGCGCGTGCGCTCGGCGTCGTTCTTGGCCTCGGTGACGATGGTGTCGGCGCTGGACTTGGCCTCGGCGACGATCGTCTCGGAGCTCTTGCGGGCGTTGGCGACCAGCTGCTTGGCGTGCAGGTCGGCCTCGCGCCTGGTCTGGTCGGCCTGCTGGGTGGCCTTCGTGGCCCTCGACTCGGCCGTGGCCGCGCGCTGCTCGGCCTCGGCGACCAGCTTCTGCGTGTTGGCCTGCGCGGTGGCGTGGCGCTCGGCCTCCTGGCGCTCGGCCTCCTCACGCCGCGACGCGAGCTGGATCTCGAACTCCGCCTCGTCCTGCGCCCGCTTGGCCTCGGACTCCTCCAGCACCCGCTGCGCCTGCGCCCGCATCTCGTCGGCCTGCCGCTTCGCGGTGGTCAGCACCTCGTCGCGCTCACGCTTGGTCGAGGCCCGCAGCTGCGCCACTTCGCGCTCGGTCGTCGTGCGCAGCTTGGCGATCTCGCGCTCGGCGTCGGCGCGCTTCTCCGCCACCTCGTGGTCGGCGGTGGCCCGCAGCTTGGCGACCTCGCGCTCGGTGGTGTTGGTCAGCTCGTCGGCCAGGCGGCGAGCGGTCGAGCGGGTCTCCTCCGCGTCGCGCTCGGCGCTGGTGCGCATCTCGTCGCTCTCACGCGTCGCCTGCGCCCGCTTGTCGGCGGCCTCGGCCTCGGCGGCGGCGCGCACGTCGGCGGCCTCGACCTTGGCGGCGGCCTTGATCTCGTTGGCCTCGGACCGCGCGGCCTGGACGAGCTCGGTGGCCTGCTCTTCGGCCAGGCGCAGCAGCTGCTCGATGCGGGCGCCGAGACCGGAGTAGGTCGGGCGCTCCTGCTCCTGCAACTGGCGCTGGGAGTCGGATAGATCGCGCTGCAGGGACGTCACCTGCTCGCGGGACTGGCGAAGCTCGCCGTCGAGCTGCTTCAGATGATCGTGGACCTGGTGGCGGTCATAACCACGCAGCACGACGTCGAACTCGCGTGCTGGGGCATCCTCGAAGAAATTGTTGAGCTGGGCGTCGATGTCGGACTGCATGGAGGCTCGATCCTGGGTTGTCGAGACGGCTACACGGGCCGGACGGGGGGTTCGGGACAGCCGAGCCAGGAGCCTGTGCCTCGCGGCAGGCGCCTTGTCCGGTGGAAAGCCAGCGTACTCCGCCAGTGCCGCCTGAGAAGCCCCGTCCGACTATCTGCGTGACTAGTTACATACGAGCAGTTTTAGGGTTTGCTGGGGACTCGGTGGCCTGTACGAGCTCAGTGAGCATTCCTCCCACGTCCTTGGGGTGCACAAACGCGATCTCCGACCCCATCGAGCCGTGTCGCGGACGCTCATCGAGCAGCCGCACACCCTTGCCCGCCAACCGATCCATCGCCTCGGCCACGTCCGGCACGCCGAACGCCACGTGATGCACCCCCTCGCCCCGTCTCGCCAGGAACTTTCCCACCGGCGTGTCGGGGGACAACGGCTCCAGCAACTGAATGTAGGAGCTCCCGCCCTCGCCGTCGGCGATGTGGAGCATGGCCTCCCGGACCCCCTGCTCCTCATTCACCTCGCGCGCGACGACGGTCAGCTCGAACGTGTCCGAGAATAGCGCGATCTTGGCTTCAAGGTCATGACAGGCGATACCGATGTGGTCGATCCGCATGAACATGTGTGGCCTGCCTCCATAGCGAGCGTGCACCTACTCGTGGGTATGGTGTCAAAGAACCCCTCACGTGCACAGGAGGCCGTCGCCATGTCTGGGTCCGTCATCGTAGCCGGAGCTCGTACGCCGATCGGCAGACTGCTGGGCGCCCTGTCCGGGCTGCCCGCCGTGGAGCTCGGGGGCATCGCCATCAAGGCGGCCCTGGAGCGCGCCGGCGTGTCGCCGGAAGACGTCGAATATGTGATCATGGGCCAGGTGCTCCAGGCGGGCGCCGGGCAGATCCCCTCCCGCCAGGCCGCGGTCAAGGCGGGCATCCCCATGACCGTCCCGTCGATCACCATCAACAAGGTCTGCCTGTCGGGGCTCGACGCCATCGCCCTGGCCGACCAGCTCATCCGCGCGGGCGAGTTCGACATCGTGGTGGCGGGCGGCATGGAGTCGATGACGAACGCGCCGCATCTGCTGCCGGGCATGCGCAAGGGCGTCAAGTACGGCGGTGCCGAAGTGCTCGACTCGATGGCGCACGACGGGCTGTTCTGCGCGTTCGACCAGTGCGCGATGGGCGAGTCCACCGAGCGCTACAACGCCCGGCTGGGCATCGGTCGCGAGGAGCAGGACGCGGTGTCGGCCCGCTCGCACCAGCTGGCCGCCGCGGCCACCAAGAACGGCGTCTTCGAGGACGAGATCGTGCCCGTGGAGCTCCCGCAGCGGCGCGGCGAGCCGGTGGTCGTCAAGGAGGACGAGGGCATCCGCGGCGACACCACCGTGGACACGCTGGCCGGGCTGCGGCCGGCGTTCGCCGCCGACGGCACGATCACCGCCGGCTCGGCCTCGCAGATCTCCGACGGCGCCTGCGCCGTGGTCGTGATGTCCAAGGCCAAGGCCGAGGAGCTGGGGCTGCCCTGGCTGGCGGAGATCGGCAGGCACGGCAACGTGGCGGGGCCCGACACCTCGCTGCAGTCGCAGCCGGCCAACGCCATCAAGCAGGCCCTGGCCAAGCAGGGCCTGAGCGTCGGCGACCTCGACCTGGTGGAGATCAACGAGGCGTTCGCCAGCGTGGTGCTCCAGTCGGCGAAGGAGCTGGGCGTGCCCCTCGACCGGGTCAACGTCAACGGCGGCGGCATCGCGCTCGGCCACCCGATCGGCGCCTCGGGCGCCCGTATCGTGCTCACGCTGGCCCACGAGCTCAGGCGCCGGGGCGGCGGCCTGGGCGCGGCCGGGCTGTGCGGCGGCGGCGGCCAGGGCGACGCGCTCATCATCCGCGTACCCGCGTAGAGGCCAGGTCTCCGCATAGAGCTGGTCTTCGCATAGACAGACCTCCGCACAGACGGAAGGGGTGAGAGCTCGGCTCTCACCCCTTCGGCCTACGGAGGTAGGTAGGCCCGGCCGCGAGGGAGGTTGCGGCCGGGCTTCTTGGCGGTGGTCATGAGGAGAGGAACTTGGCGAACACCGAGCGGTGACGACGCTCGGCCTTCTGTCCCTTCAGCGCCTCGCGTACCCGGCGGTGCTCGGCCGCGGCCTCGCGCAGCTCGTCCGCGTGGTTCTTCATGACGACGTATTCGAGTTCGGCGTTCATCCGATGCTCCCGTGTTTCTTTCGGTCCTCTTCCCTGGCACTTTCCAGGTTGCTCCTAAGGCCCCTGGCGCCACATCGGGCGGATGCCCTATCTGTGGTCGTAGGCCGACATGAGGAGATACCTAGGGCGCCGGTCGGAGGACCTAAGGCACTTAGGGCTGGTCGGCGAACTTCACCGTCACCTTGGCGAACCCGAGCGACTTGAGCATCCCTTCGAGCATGGCCTTGGTGTTGGTGTCGGCGCGGGCCCGCAGGTCACTGGCCGCGGCGGCTTCAGAGATCTTGGTCTCGGCCAGGACGTACAGCTCCCGTTGGTCGTTCGGAGACGACGACAGGAAGCCCTGTACGCGGTCCAGCAGCCCGCGCTGCTGCGCGAAGACGTAGGAACGCCGGTTGTCGAGGTTCGGCTTCTCCAACTGCGCGCGGGGCAGGCGGATCGTGGCCTCCTTGCGGTCCTTCGAAACCGTCACCCCGTTGGCCGCCATGCCGGAGAAGTCGACATAGGCGTCCACGTTGCCCGCCCCCACGAACAGCGTCCGGCTGCCCTTGATGGCGTCGGGCAGGAAGCGGGCGTCCTTCTCCAGGTCGACCACGACCTGGAAGTTGCCGGTCGCCGCCTCGAACCGGCTCAGGTCCTTGATGGACTGCAGGAGCACCGGCTGGCTGCGGTCGATGGTCTGCTCGCCGAACGGGTTGAGCCAGGACCAGGCCAGGCGGCCGCCGACCACGAGCAGAACCACCACGACCAGGAACCCGGCCAGATATCGCCACCGGCGGCGCCGCTGCGGGGTGACCGCGGGGGGCGCCGTTTGGGAAGTCGTCATGCCGGTTGACTACCCGACGATCGATCATCATTGCCAGCTTTTAGGTGACATCTCCGATCCCCAGTCGGTAGAGCGCTCTTCGTCGCTGGGATTCGGATAGACCGGATAGACCTGTGGCGAGCCCGTCGAGGCCGCCACCGGAGCCGCCGCGGCACCCGCCGGCCCGCCGCCGAAGTGCGTACTCGACAGTTTGCACGCCTGGAAGTCGCTGAAGAACATGCGCAGCCACTCGCGCCGCTGGTGCTCGCTCAGCCCGGAGAACCAGGCCGCCGCGTACTGGTGCTCCGGCAGCGGCCCACCCGGCAGCGGCTCGCCGCGCAGCCAGGCCACCACGATCTCGCGGTAGCCGCCGGCGGGCGTGTCGGGGCACTTGGCGGCCAGCGACTCGACGTACTCGTACACAGCCTCGTCGGCGAAGCCCGCCGACAGGTCGGGCACGTGGATCTGCGCGAGCCCCGCGGACGGCTGCAGCGGCTCTTCCAGCGGCCGTTGCTCGACCCGGGTGAACCCGGCGGGCGTGCCCGCCAGCCGCGACGCGATCTTGGTGAAGGCCGCGCCCAGCTCGGTCAGGCCCGCGCGCATGCCCGGATGCAGGCAGACCGTGATCGGCCAGTCCTGGCAGCTGTAGGCGATCCCCTGGGCGGCGGCGGGCTTGGTCGCGCCCAGCAGCCGGGCCACCCCCGTGCCCGCGGCGAGCACGGCCAGCAGGGCGCAGGCCAGCACCAGGGCCTGCCTGGTCACCACCGCCGCCCAGCCGAGCAGCAGCGCCGCCGTGATGCCCAGCAGCCAGACCGTCTGGTCGAGGAAGGCCGTGCCGCCGAGCCCCTGGAACAGGTCGTACGGCTCGCCCGTGCCGGGCGCCAGCTTGTCGGCCCAGCCCCGGCCGCCGGCCAGCCAGGTGAACAGGCCATAGCAGGCCAATCCGGCCAGCGGCGGCGTCCAGGCCCTGGGCAGCAACCAGCCGGTGATCCACCCGATCACCGAGTAGAGGGCCAGCCCGGCCATGCCCACGCCGAGCCCGGCCAGGCTCAGCCGCCCCGACTGCTCGGTGAGCACCGTCTTGATGGCCAGCACCAGCACGGTCGCGCTGAACGAGCCCAGCACCACCACGACGATCGCCAGCGGGGCCTTCAGCGCCCGCCAGGTCGTCAGTGAGCGGCCGCGCAGCGCCCTGCGCTTGCGCATCGCCACCCACGCGGCGAAGGCGGCGGCCACGGGCCCGGTCAGCCGGAGCGAACCGATGACCGCGGCCACGATATTTTCCCACGCGTCTACACCAGGAATCAGGACGCTCCACGCCGCGATCAAGCCGAGCGCAAGGAGCACGGCAACCGTGACGGCCGCGCTCTGCTTCAACTCCTCACGTGTAACGCCCGCGTGCTCACGCACCCGTTTTTCCATTGAAGATCACCAAGCACCCCCCGTGCCCCGTGTCGGCGCGGCGGAAGCGATTCAGTTCGGGCCGGTCCCCACGGCGAGTGAACTTGGCTTCCGCGTCACCATTCGATGCGAGAACCATAACGGAGCGTGATGATTGACGTCCGGATTCTTGGTCAAGCCGTGAGTCCGATCGCTCTCCGTAACCATACTAATCAGGACGAGCGGCGCGCTACGGTAGCGCTGTGTCGCAGCCCAAGCCGCTCAACCTGCCGTTCGATCCCATCGACCGCGCCGCGGAGACCTGGCGCGCTCACTTCGGGGCCTCCTCCGCCATGGCCGCCGTCACCTCGATCATGAGAGCCCACCAGATCCTGCTGTCGCAACTCGACTCGCTCCTCAAGCCGTACGAGCTGACCTTCGCCAGGTACGAGGCCCTGGTGCTGCTGACCTTCAGCAGGGCCGGGGCCCTTCCGCTGTGGAAGATCGGCGAGCGGCTCATGGTGCATCCGACGAGTGTGACCAACACCATCGACCGGCTGGAGAAGTCGGGATTCGTCTGCCGGATGCCCAATCCGCAGGACGGCCGAGGGGTGCTCGCCGAGATCACCGACGCCGGACGTGACGTCGTGCAGCGGGCCACGGCCGATCTGATGGCTGCGGACTTCGGTCTCACCATGTACGGCGAGGACGAGCTGCGGCAGCTCTTTGACCGGTTGCGCACGCTGAGGGTGGCGGCGGGTGACTTCTCCGCCGCGTCCATGCGGCAAGATGAGGAGCATGGCGGACTTCTCTAGGCCTGGGTCGCTCTACGGAGCCGTGGATCTGGGCGCGCGTAAGCAGGCACTCGAGGCACAGTCCCGGCGGGAGGCCGGGGGTCCCCAGGCGGCCGCGTCGGGCTCGATCATCGACGTGACCGAGGAGACGTTCACCACCGAGGTCATCGACCGCTCGATGAGCGTGCCGGTCGTCCTCGACCTGTGGTCGCCACGTGCTCCCGGCAGTGCCCAGCTCAGTCCGGTGCTGGAGAAAGTGGTCGGCGAGATGGGCGGCCGGGCGATCCTGGCCAAGGTCAACGTCGACGGCAGCCCGCAGATCGCGCAGGCGCTGCGGGTGCAGGCGGTGCCGACCGTGCTGGCCATCTTCCAGGGGCAGGCCGTCACCGGCTTCCAGCAGGTGCTGCCCGAGCAGGAGGTGCGCCGCTGGCTCGACGAGCTGATGGGCGCCGTCGAGCAGTTCTACCAGGCCAACCCCGACGCCCGCCCGGCCGAGGTGGGGGAGCGGCAGGACGAGCCCGCCGGCCCGCCCGCCGACCCCGACGTGCTGGCCGCCGAGGAGGCCGTCGACAAGGGCGACCTCGACGCCGCCGAGGCGGCCTACCAGCGGCTGCTGGCCCGTTCGCCGGCCAACGAGGACGCGAAGATGGGGCTGGCGGGGGTCGGCCTGATCAAGCGGACCGCCGACGTCGACCCGGCCGACGTGCAGCGTCGCCTGCAGGACCCGGCCGACATCGACGCCCAGCTGCTCGCCGCCGACCTGGAGATGCTGTCGGGCGCGATCGACGAGGCGTTCGACCGGATCATCGGCGTGGTCAAGCGCACCTCGGGCGACGATCGGGACAAGGCCCGGCGTCACCTGCTCGGCCTGTTCGACGCGCTACCCGCCGAAGACCCTTCTTTGGCCAAGGCACGTAGAGCTTTGTCCAGCGCGTTGTTCTAACCTGGACATATGCGGGTCGTCACGATCTCGGCGACATATGGCACGGCCGGTAGCCACATAGGTCCGGCCGTGGCCGAACGCCTGGGCGTGCCCTTCGTCGACCGGGCCATCCCCAGCGCCGTCGCCGAGGAGCTCGGCTGCACGCTGGAGGAGGCGCTGGCTCACGACGACCGGGCCGAACACGGCCTCGGCAGGCTGCTCTCCGGTGCGATGCGGCTGCCGACGGTCACCTTCGGCGGCGTCGACATGTACGTCCCCGGCGCGATGCCGATCGCGCAGGAGGAGTTCGTCCGCCGTACCGAACGCCTGCTCGTGGACACCGCGCGGGACCGGGGCGGTGTCTTCCTGGGCAGGGCGGGGGCACTCGTGCTGGCCGACCATCCCGGCGCGCTGCACGTCAGGCTCGACGCTCCGCTCAAACGCCGGGTGCGGCAGACCGCCACGCTGGGCGAGCTCAGCGAGCGTGAGGCGCGCAAGATCGTCGAGGACAACGACCGCGCGCGCACGGCGTACGTACGCCACTTCTATCGGGCGGATCCGTCGGATTCGTCCCTATATCACCTGGTTATTGATAGTACGAGCATTCCTGTAGCGACCTGCGTAGATCTGATCGCGACGGCGGCCGAGGCACTCGACTGACCGAACCCGCCCTACCATGGGATAACTTCTTGGTCAGTCCCAAAGGAGCAATTGACGTGGCGACCGTCCCTAGTGTCTCGTACTCGATCACCGTGCGGCTTGAGGTGCCCGCAGGCGGCAAGGCCGTCAGCCAGCTCACCCACGCCGTGGAGTCGGCGGGTGGTGTGGTCACCGCGCTCGACGTCACCAACGCGGGTCACGAGAAGCTGCGCATCGACGTCACCTGCGCGGCCAGGGACACCGACCACGCGCAGGAGATCGTCGACCAGCTCGAATCCGTCGACGGCGTGGTCATCCACAAGGTCTCCGACCGCACCTTCCTCATGCACCTCGGCGGCAAGATCGAGATGGTGTCGAAGGTCCCGCTGCGCAACCGCGACGAGCTGTCCATGGCCTACACCCCCGGTGTGGCGCGCGTGTCGATGGCCATCGCGCGCAACAAGGAGGACGCGCGGCGCCTGACCATCAAGCGCAACACGGTCGCCGTCGTCACCGACGGCTCCGCCGTGCTCGGCCTGGGCAACATCGGCCCCGAGGCGGCGCTGCCGGTCATGGAGGGCAAGGCGGCCCTGTTCAAACGCTTCGCGGGCATCGACGCCTGGCCGATCTGCCTCGACACGCAGGACGTCGACGAGATCGTCCGCACGGTCCAGGTCATCGCGCCGGGCTTCGGCGGCATCAACCTCGAGGACATCGGCGCGCCGCGCTGCTTCGAGGTCGAGCGGCGGCTGCGCGAACTGCTCGACATCCCGGTCTTCCACGACGACCAGCACGGCACCGCCATCTGCGTGCTGGCCGCGCTCACCAACGCGCTGCGCGTGGTGGGCAAGCCCATCGAGGGCGTCAAGATCGCCATGGCGGGCGCGGGCGCGGCGGGCAACGCGGTGCTGCGCCTGCTCCTCGCGGCGGGCGCGCGCAACGTCATCGTCTGCGACTACCTCGGCGCCGTGCACAAGGGCCGCGACGACCTCGACGAGTCGCTCCACTGGATCGCCGACCACACCAACGCCGAAGGCTACTCGGGCGACCTGCGCGGGGCGGTCAAGGGCGCCGACGTGTTCATCGGGGTGTCCGCGCCGGGCATCCTGACCGGCGACGACATCGCCACGATGGCCGACGGCGCGGTGGTGTTCGCCCTGGCCAACCCGGAGCCCGAGGTGTCGCCCGACGACGCCCGCGAGCACGCGGCCGTGGTGGCGACCGGCCGCTCCGACTATCCCAACCAGATCAACAACGTGCTGGCGTTCCCGGGCGTGTTCCGCGGCCTGCTCGACGCCCAGGCGACCGAGGTGAGCCAGGAGATGCTGCTGGCGGCGGCGCACGCGCTGGCGGCCGTGGTGTCTCCGGAGGAGCTCGGGCCCAACTACATCGTGCCGAGCGTGTTCCACCCGGACGTGGCGACGGCCGTGGCCGCCGCCGTCCGCGACTCGGCGGGGGGTAGGGCGAGGGGTTTCACAGAAGCCTGATTTTTCTTTTACGGCACAGCCGCACCCACCGCCACCCGCCGACCGGGGTTGAGGGCCTCCAGGAAGACGGCCGCTGACCGGTGCGTGGCCGGGCGCCGTTACGGCGTCTTCTGGGCCGGTGGCGGCACCTGCTGGGCCGGTGGCGACTCTTCCTGGGCTGGTGCCGACTCTTCCTGGGCCGGTGGCCACACTGACGGGGCTGGTACCGACTCTTCTTCTCGGCCGGTGGTGGCTCTTTCGTGACCGCAGGGATGACGCGGTGGTTCGCCCGGAGGGCGAGACTGGGCGTCGGCCGTGGCTATCGCTCGCAGCGGCGGTAACCGATCCCTGGCGCCCGCCTCGTCGAAGACGTTCAGCGGCCGGCCGGCTGTGCGGCGGGGGCGGTCATGAAAGGTCGTCCCTTCTGATCGCGCTGTGGGCGGCCATCGCCAGGACCAGGGCCGCGTTGATCAGGACCGCGGTCGTCACTCCTTGCAGGATCGTGCCCATGGCGGCCGTCGCTGTCGCGCTCATGATCGGGATGCCCATCGTGATGCCGATCTGCTGTGTCATAGTGGCCAGGCCCGTCGCCAGGCCCTGTTCGGAGGCGGGCAGGCCCGAGGTGGCGGTCACCATGAAGGCGACGATCGCCAGCATGTTGCCGACGCCGCCGACGAAGGTGGCCACCAGGAGCAGCCAGATCCAGCCTGCCTCCGGGCCGAGCAGGGCCAACGCCGCCGTCGCCGCGGCCTGCACCGCGAAGCCGGTCGCCAGTGTCCTGCGGTTGCCGAGGCGGGACAGCACGCGCGGGGCCGCGAGACCGCCGAGAACCGTGCCGAGCCCGAGCACTCCGAACGCCAGCCCCGTGGCCAGGGGCGAGTAGCCGAGGACCTTCTGCAGGTAGAGGGTCATGAGGAAGACCAGTGAGGTCTCCGTGGCGAACGCGACCAATCCCGCTAGGTTTCCCCACTTCACGCCGGCCCTGGCCAGGATCGTCACCGGCACCAGCGGTGCCTGCGCCCGCCGTTCGACGAACCAGAACGCGACCAGCAGCCCCGCCCCCGCCAGCAGTCCGCCGATCCCGGCCGGGTCGGCGAAGCCGTGTTCGCCCGCGCGGGTGAGCCCGTACACCAGGGCCAGCAGGCCCGTGGTCACCGTCACCGCGCCCGGCAGGTCCATCTTGGGCCGGTCCGCGAGGCGGCTCTCGGCGGGCAGGGCCGGGGCGGCGGCCAGGACGGCGAGCGCGACCGGGACGTTCACGAAGAACGCCCACCGCCAGCTCAGCAGATCCGTCAGCAGCCCGCCCAGGATCGCGCCGGAGGTGAAACCGGCCGACATCAGCGCCCCGTTCAGCCCCAGCGCCCGCGCCCGCAGCGGCCCCTCGGGGAACGAGGTGGTCAGCAGCGCCAGAGCGGCCGGGGTGACGGCGGCGGTGGCCAGCCCCTGGGCCACCCTGGCGACCAGGAGCATGCCGTGCGAGCCGGCCAGCCCGCCCGCCAGCGAGGAGAGCCCGAGCAGCGCCATCCCGCCCAGGAACAACCGGCGCCGCCCGAACAGGTCCGCGATCCGGCCGAACAGCAACGTGAACCCGGCCGCCGCGAGCGCGAACGCGGTCGCCACCCATTGCAGGTCGGCCAGCTCGAACCCGAGTCCGGCGCCGATCACCGGCAGGGCGACGTTCAGGATGGAGAAGTCGACGGCGAGCATGAACTGGGAGCCGAGCAACAGCACCAGGACCAGTCGCTGCCGCCCCGTCATCCGGACGGCTTGCATGGCCACGGACATGTCATCCCCCTAATGGGTCTCTAGTTCCGTTAAGATGAGATGACGCTAGCACGCTAAGGAGCCTTAATGGAACAGGATTCCCGTTTGGCTGGAACGGTGCGCCCCGGTGGCCGCACGGCCCGGGTCCGGGCGGCGGTTCTGGAAGCGACCCAGGATGAGCTGGTGCTCCACGGATTCCACGGCCTCAGCATGGACGCGGTGGCCGCCCGGGCGGGCGTGGGGAAGACCACGGTCTACCGTCGCTGGGCAGGTGCGGCGGGCTTGGTGGCCGACCTCATGACGGAGCTGGCCGACCAGTCCGCCGCGCACGCGGACACCGGCACGATCGAGGAGGACCTGCGGGCCAACGCCCTGAGCGTCCTGGCCGCCATCACGGATGAACGTCTGGGCGCCACGCTGCAGGCCGTCATCGCGGCGGCCACCTGCGACAAGGAGGCGGCGGCCGCCCTGAGCACCTTCTACGAGCGCCGGATCACGGAGTGGGGCAAATCAATCGACCTGGCGATCGGGCGCGGCGAGCTCCCGGAGGGCACCGACGGCCACGAGGTCATCCGGGCGATCTCGGCCCCCCTCTACTACCGCCTGCTGGTCAGCAAGGAGCCGGTGGACAAGGCGACGGCCGAGCGGTCGGCGACGCGCGCTCTGGTGGCGGCCCGCAACGGGGCCTTCATCGGGTGACGGCCCTGCCGGTCGCGTTGCCGGTCGCGTTGCCGGACGGGATCAGGCGCGAGATCAGGGCGTGCGGGATGAGGCCGTGCGCGACTTGGCCGTACCAGCCCGTTGAGGTCGGGTGCAGGGCGGTGGTGAGGAGGTTGCGGGCTCCCGGCGCGATGGCCCAGCCGCAGGAGGGGAGGCGCGTGGGAGCGGCGGCTCAGGCGGATGTCTCGCGTACGGTGAACTCCCTGGGCGGGCGCCCGAGGATCCGCTGGACCCCGTCGTGGAGCCGCGCGTACTCGCCGCGGCGGATGGCCTCGAAGGTCTCCAGGGACCAGTTCATGGCCGCCTCCGAGACGCCGGCGGCCCGGGTCCGCTCCGTCCATCGCTCGACCGGCTCGTCCACGTACACCACCGTACGCCCCGTCTCGCGCGAGACGATCGCGAGGAGCTCGGGGTACGACAGGGCGCGCGGCCCCGCCAGCGGGTAGATCCGGCCCGCGTGCCCTTCGCCGGTGAGCACGGCCACCGCGGCCTCGGCGATGTCGGCGACGGCGATGGGCGCGGTGTACGGCTCCGGCCCCAGCGGCACCCGCAGCTCCCCTTTGTTGCCCACGGTCGCGAAGTTCTGCTGGAAGGCGCCCGGCCGCAGGATCGTCCATTCCATCCCGGCCTCCAGCACGGCCGTCTCGCGCGAGGCCATCGGCGCGCTCCCGTACCCGGCGCTCAGCCCGGACAGCAGCACGACCCGCCGCACTCCGGCCGCCCGCGCGAGCGCCAGGAACGAGGCCACCTGCTCCGCCGAGAACGTGGGGTCCTCGGGCGTCACCAGGTAGATCACGGAAACGTCCACGACGACGGAGCCCCACGTACGCGCGTCGTCCCAGTCGAAACGCGCGGACGACGACCGGGAGGCGGCGCGTAACGGCACGCCGCGATCCCGCAGACCGGCGACGACGCGCCGCCCGGTCCTGCCGGTGGCGCCCAGAACCAGGATCATGCGACCAGTAAACACCGGCTTGTCATTGCCCGTTGTTTCAGTTTAGTCTGAAATGACTGGCAACGAAGCTGAACGTTAGGATGACCGCATGAGTACGCAGGACGGCCCCGACCGCGAGCAGGTGCTCGAATGGGTCGAGCGGGTGGCCGGGTTCGTCTCCGCGGAATGGGGCCTCGCCCCGATCACCGGCCGCGTCCTGGGCTGGCTCATGGCGTGCGACCCGCCGGCGCAGACCGCGGGCGAGATCGCCGACGCCATCGGCGCGAGCCGCGCGTCGCTCACGACGAACATGCAGCTCCTGACGTCCATCAAACTCATCCGCAGGTTCCGCAGGCCAGGGGAGCGGACCGTCTACTACCAGATCGAGGACGACGCCTGGTCCAAGGTCATCCGGCAGAAGCTCGCCGCGTTCACCGCGTTCGACGAGGTGGCCGCGGAAGGGCTGCGGCTCGGCTGGACCGACGAGGCGCAGACCAGGCGCATCGAGTCGGCCAGGACCGCCATCGCCGACCTCGCCAAGGTGCTCGACCAGGCCTCCCGCTGAAACCCTGAGCGGACGCGGCGGCGAGGTGCACGGCTTCCTCGGCCGAACGGCGCGAGAAAGTCCACGAACATCCGAATCCTCCTCGGCCTCATCAGGGCCACCTCCGGCACGGTACGGCTGCTCGGCGGCGACCTGGGCTGAACTGCTTGATGTCCGATTTCCACCAGGTCGTACGGGCTTGGGTCGTGCGGGATCAGAAGGACCCGCGTGGCCAGATGGCGCTGTACCACCAGAAGACCGCGCCGGTGAGGAGCAGTCCACCCGCCGTGGCCAGTTTGGCGAGCAGGTCGGTCGGCGGGCCGGTGCGGGGGAGGTGGCGGCTCGTATGGAGGAGATGGCGGCTCTGGCGTCGGGAGCAGGTGTTGCGTACCCGCGTCGAGTCGATCAGCGTGTCGGGCTGGCCGGCGGTGACCGAGAACGCCTCGATCTCCATGCTGTGCCCCCGGCCGACGTGAACCTTCCGGGTCACCGACTTACGGGCGGGGATGGACCCGGTGGCGACACTGGCCGAGTCGGCCTTGAGATCGAAGCGGGCCAGCTGGCGGGTCTGGTTGCGCAACGTGACCAGCGTCTGCCCGTTGCCGCAGGCGGGCCGCGCGGCGGACATCGTGAACGGGTCGCCGGCGTCGGACGTCGCCCCTGCCCACACCGCGGCGGGGAGGACCAGCCACATGCCGAGCGGCAGGAGGGCGAGCGTGCGACGGTTCACGATGCCCATTAGCTCCTCCCGAGCCCGCAGGATAGCGATCTTTGGTACCTATAGTGCCCGTATGGCTACAGAAAGTAACATCCAGGTGGTGGGGGAGCGAGATGTGGGGTTGACCCTTCATGATGGAGGTATGGCGGAAGCGATCTACGTCGGCGGTTTACTGGTGGCGACGCCGCTTCTCGACGACCCCAACTTCCGTCGTAGCGTCGTGCTGATCCTCGAACACGACCTCGACGGCGGCACTCTCGGCGTAGTGCTGAACAGGCCGAGCGACATCTCGGTGACGCAGGTGCTGCCGGTGTGGGACCCGCTGGTGACCGGGCCACCTGTGCTGTTCGAGGGCGGTCCGGTGCAGACCGACAGCGCGCTGGCGCTGGCCGCGGTGCCGAGCGGCGAGGAGCCGCTGGGCTGGCGCAGGCTGCACGCGGGCACGCCCGCCGTCTCCCGCCTGGGCACCGTCGACCTGGACGCGCCGCCCGAGATCCTGCAGGGCGAGATCGCGCAGATGCGAATCTTCGCCGGTTACGCCGGCTGGACGTCCGGGCAACTGGCGAGCGAGATCGCCGAAGGGGCTTGGTACGTCGTCGACTCGGAAGTAGGCGACACCTTCCACACCGACCCCGGCTCCCTGTGGCGCAACGTCCTGCGGCGCCAGCCGGGCGAACTGGCCTTCGTGGCGACTTGCCCGGACGACCCGACGCTGAACTAGCGGAGTCCGCGAACGCTCGCCGGTGTCCGTCCCTCCTCCTCGAAGGGGCGCATCCCCCTGGTGGCCTGTGCCGCGCCGGACTGTCAGCTTCCTCGCCCCCGGCGGGGTATCTCGCCGACGGAGCCCCGGAGGGGGTATCTCTCCGAGAGGCCCCAGCCACGGCGGACCGTCACGGGGATTGAGGTGGTCGTGTGACGACGCCCTTGGGGTGCCGAGCCGGGCGACCCGGCGCCGAGCTAGACGTCCCAGCCGGGGCGGAAGGCGTTCTGGGCGAGTTCGAGGGTCTCCTCCATGCGGTCCACGATGATCCGCATGTCCGGCACGTCCGGCTGCGGGCAGTCGAACCCGACCCGGAGCGTCGACATCGCGAACGCGACGATAAGGTGCGTACGCTGATCGGTCGTAACGTCGACGCCCCTGCGGGCGGCGATCTCGACGGCCAGGCGCCGCTCCGTCTCCGCGCCTCTGGCGACGGACAGGCCCACCAGGCGCGGATTCTCCTCAAGAAGCCGCCGCAACTTCAGGAATCTCGCCGTGTCCTCGGGTGTTGAGTCCTCCATGTCGCGCGCGACCGCGCGCACCGCGTGGATCATCGAGGTGAACGGGGGCTCATCGGCCGGGCGGGTCCGCAAGGTCTCCTGCATGATCTCCTCGCCCTGGTCGTGGTACCACAGCACGAGATGGTCCTTGCTGGTGAAGTAGCGGAAGAACGTCCGCGGGGAGATCTCGACCGACCCCGCTATCTGATCCACGGTGGTCGAGTCGTACCCTTGTTCGAGGAACAGGTCGAGCGCGGCGTCGAGGATCGCCAGGCGCGTCTTCTCCTTCTTGCGTTCCCTTAGACCCACTTGCGTCACTCCCTAGAAACCTTCCTGTCATAGTGTGCCATAAGTCATAGTCCGACAAATGAAACTCGTTTGTCATCTGTCATGGACTGCCATAGATTACCTGAGGCTTAAGTGACTTATGCCCCGTTATGGGGCGGCATTGAGGGGGACTTCATGGCTCACGCGAGGACGGTCGACGCGCCGTCGTCGCCCGGCCCCAGGGAGACGGGGACCGGGGGCGGCAACCCATGGCTGGTGCTTCTGGCTGTCTGCCTGGGCGTCATCATGGTGATGCTCGACGGCACCGTGGTCGGCATCGCCAACCCGTCCATCCAGCACGATCTGGGCGCGTCGTTGTCCGATCTGCAGTGGGTGACCAGCGGTTACCTGCTGGCGCTGGCGGTGTTCCTGATCACGGCGGGCAAGCTCGGGGACTTGTTCGGACACAAGCGGGTCTTCCTGATCGGCGTCGCGGGGTTCGCGCTCTCCTCGGTCGGCATCGGCCTCAGCCAGCAGCTGTCGGACATCGTTCCGGGCCTGTCGCCGGTCGGCGCGCTGATCGCTCTGCGGGTGCTGCAGGGCCTGTTCGGCGCCCTGCTTCAGCCCGCCGCCCTTGCTCTGCTGCGTGGTGCCTTCCCGGGTGAGAAGCTGAACCAGGCCATGGGCGCCTGGGGCGCCATCATCGGCCTGTCCAGCGCGGCCGGCCCGATCGTGGGTGGCGTCCTGGTCGAGAACGTCAGCTGGCAGTCCGTCTTCTTCATCAACGCGCCGGTCGGGATCATCGCCCTGATCATGGGCATCTTCCTCATCAAGGAGAACCGCATCCCGTCGCTGGCCAGGATCGACTGGCTCGGCGTGGTGCTGCTGTCGGGCGCGATGTTCGCGCTCGTCTGGACGATCATCAAGGCCCCCGAGTGGGGCTGGGGCGACAGCACGACGCTCGCCTTCATCGCCGGGTTCGTGGTGCTCATCGCCGCCTTCATCTTCTGGCAGAGCAGGGCCAAGCAGCCGCTGGTCCCGTTGTCGCTGTTCAAGAACCCGTCCATCTCCATCGGCACCGTGTTGATGATGATGGTGGCGTTCGCCATGTTCGGCGCGATGTTCTTCCTCGGCTTCTTCTTCCAGGGCGTTCACGGTCTGAGCCCGCTGGACGCGGGCCTGCGCATGCTGCCGATGAGCGCCGGCATGATCGTGGCCTCGCCGCTGGCCGGCATGATGATCGGCAGGGTCGGTCCGAAGATCACGATGGCCACCGGCCTGCTGATCACCGCGGCCGCGATGTTCCTCATGTCGCAGCTGAGCATCGACGCCTCGTTCGTCCAGAGCGCCATCCCGTTCGTACTACTGGCGTTCGGCCTCTCGCCGGTCTTCGTCGGCGCCACCGAGATCATCGTGGGCAACGCCCCGATTCAGCTCAGCGGTGTCGCGGGCGGTCTGCAGCAGTCGGCCATGCAGGTCGGCGGCGCGCTCGGCACCGCGATCCTGGGCGCCGTCATGGCCTCCGAGATCGCCGGCAAGCTGCCCGGGTACCTCGGCCCCGCGGCCAAGGGGATCCCGCCGGAGCAGCTGTCGCTGCTGGAGAAGGCCGCCGCGTTCGGCGGGCTCCCGGCCGGCACCCCGCAGCAGCTCCAGCAGTTGGTGGGCGGGGCCGTGCACAACGCGTTCATGGACGGCATGCACCTGGCCTTCCTGGTCAGCACCTGCATCGCGGTCCTCACCGCGGTTCTGGCGCTGTTCGTCAAGAGCGGCCGCAAGACCGAGGGCGCGCCGGTGCACATGGGCTGACCCTTCTTTTCCTCTGTACGGCCCTCGCCTGGTGGCGGGGGCCGTACGCGTGTCCAAGGGGTGGGCTGAACGATCTCGACCGGGAAGACACGCTCGGAGGCGGGCATAGACTCGGTGGCGTGAGCACGAAGATCCTCCCTGAGCAGGAGACCACCCCGCGGACGTCGCATGGCGACGGCGATCATGAGCGGTTCGCGCACTACGCGGACAAGCACAAGATCACCGAGAGCATGGTAACCGGCACGCCGATCCGGGCCCTGTGCGGCAAGGTCTGGGTGCCCAGCCGCGACCCCAAGAAATATCCGGTGTGCCCCGAGTGCAAGGAGATCTACGAGGGGCTGCCGTCGGGCGGCGACGACAACAACGAGTGAGTGTTGATCACGTGTGATCACCCACGGTAGAGCTACGGTCTGCATACGGACCTACTCATACCGTAACGGGGGATTGCATGGCCCGGCGCGCGACCGCCGTCTCGTTGGCATGCCTGCTCGCGGCCGGGCTCACACCGCCGCTCCGTCCCGCCTCGGGGGCCCCGGCCGCACCTGACTGCGCCGCCGCGGACTCGCCGCGCGAGGTGGGTCTGCGCGCTGCCCACGATGGCGCCGTGGCCCGCGACGGTGGGTCCAGTGGGGCGCGGAGGCCGGTCTCGGGGCTGGGGGACGACCCGCGGTCATTGGGGCCGCGGCAGCCCCGGCCACGGGACGTCGACCAGGTGCTGACCGAGCTCGCCCAGCGGCTCGCCGGGGTGACGGTCCCGGACGAGGTGATCGTTCCTACCTGGGTGCACGTACTCACCGACGGCGTCAGGCGGGCCTCCAACGCGGACGTCAGGGCGCAGATCGACGCGCTCAACTCCGCCTACAGCGGCGCGCTGGGCGGCGCCGCCACCGGGGTGCGTTTCCGCCTCGACGGCATCTCGGTCAAGGAGGACGCCTCCTGGTTCATCGACCCGATCGGCAACGAGCGCGCCATGAAGTCCGCCCTGCGCCGGGGCGGCCCCGAGACCCTGAACCTCTACATCGGTCAGCTGGGCGACCTCGTCCTCGGCTTCTCCACCTACCCCTACTGGTACAAGGACAGTCCCACCCTCGACGGCGTCGTCATCGACTGGCGCAGCCTGCCCGGCGGCGCGCTGGTCAACTACAACCGCGGCTACACCGGCGTACACGAGATCGGCCACTGGCTCGGCCTCTTCCACACCTTCGAGAACGGCTGCGCGTACCCGGGCGACGGCATCGCCGACACCCCACCCGAGGCCAGGCCCACGGAAGGTTGCCCCGACTCCAAGGAGACCTGCGCGGAGCGGGGTCTGGACCCCATCCACAACTACATGGACTACGCGCATGACCGGTGCATGTGGGAGTTCACGGCGGAGCAGGCGAAACGCATGCACCAGATGTGGGCCGTCTACCGGGGCCGGGGCTCGCTGTCCGCCCTCTGACGGGGCGCCGCGCTGACATGTGCGCTGCGTTGACGTGCCCCGTCGCGCTGACTGGTGCGTCGTCCTGAAATAGCGGCACAACTAGGATGTTTGGGTGACAGCACCGAAGGCACTCGACACTCCGTACGATCAACCTCGCATCTTCGGTTCGGCCTATCGGACGGCCACCATCGGCATCCTGCTGGTGATCACGCTGATCGCCTTCGAGGGCATGTCGGTGGGCGTGGTCATGCCGGTCATCTCCCAGCAACTCGACGCGCTCGACCTCTACGGCCTGAGCTTCTCGGCCTTCCTCATCGCCAGCCTGTTCGCGAACGTGGTGTCCGGGCTCTGGTCGGATCGGCGGGGGTACACGATCCCGTTCCTGGTCGGGGTGGTGCTGTTCGTGGTCGGGATGGGGCTGGCGGGGGCGGCGTCGACCAAGGTGCTGTTCCTGGCCGCGCGGGCCGTGCAGGGGCTGGGCGCCGGATGCACGATCGTCGCCGTGTACGTGATGATCGCCCGGGTCTATCCGGCTGACGTGCGGCCCAAGGTGTTCGCGGGGCTGTCGGCGGCGTGGGTGGTGCCCGCCATGGTCGGGCCGGCCGTGGCCGGGTTCGTGGCGGACACGTTGGGGTGGCGGTGGGTGTTCTTCGGGATCATCCCGCTCGTGGTGCCTGCCCTGGTCATGCTGGTCCCCGCACTGAACAAGCCCGCCCACGAGCCGGACGCGTCCCAGGCCTCCGGGGACGCGGGCTCGGCCGACTTGCCCGACTCGTCCGGCTCATCCGGCTCGTCTGGCGCGGGTGGTGGGTCGGTGGAAGGGGCGCGTTCCAGGCCGTTGGCGATGACCGTGGCCGCCACCGCCTCAGCTGGTGGGGCGGGCGTGTTGCTGTACGGCGTGGACAAGCTTCATGTCTCGCCGGTGCCGAGCGCCGTCGCGGTCCTGGTCGGGCTGGTCTGCCTCGGGTACGGCCTGGCCAAGCTGCTGCCGCCGGGCGCCCTGCGCTTCAGCCGGGGGCTGCCGACCACGATCATGATGCGCGGCCTGTTCTCGGCGGCCTTCTTCGGCGTGAACTCCTTCATCCCTCTTGCCCTCCAGCAGGTCAAGTCGTTCGGCCCCACGGCGGCGGGCATCGCGCTCACGACCGGGGCCCTCGGCTGGTCGACCGGGTCCTACCTGCAGAGCAGGCGCTCGGTCGAGCCGCACAGGCGGATCCGGACGGGAGCCGCCTGCGTCATGACGGGGGTACTGCTCGGGCTGCTGTCGGTCCTGCCCGGGGTCACCGGCTGGGTCGCGGTGCCGGCGTGGATCGTGGCGGGATTCGGGATGGGCATAGGAATGACCACGGTCAGCGTCACGGCGCTCAAGCAGTCGCCGGTCAACGAGCAGGGGGCCAACTCCGCCGCGCTCTCGGTGACGGACATGCTGGGGTCCGCGCTGGCGGTGGGGCTCGGCGGCGCGTTGATCAACGTCATCGGGCACAGCCCGGGGATGATCGCGCGGGGCTTCGTGGTCATCTGCTGTCTGATGTCGGCCATATCGCTCGGCGCGACCCTTCTCGCCTCTCGCACTCGTTCCGACTGACCCGGTTCAAGGGTGATTCTTGTCCCTCCTGTCACAGCGATCACGGAACGCCGGACCCGCGCGGGCAGGAGTGATAGGACAGCGGGCAGGAGGTGTCATGGAGGACGATCGCCGCGTTTGGCCGCCGAGCTCGGGAGCCAGGCACCGCCGCACACCTCCCGCGTCTCCGCCCGACGACCCCGAGCCCCAGCGGTCGTCTGACTCCGGGCCCCAAAGCTCATCTGACCCCGAGCCCCAGCGGTCATCCGGCACAGCGTCTCAGCGGTCGTCCGATACGGCGCCCCTACGGCCGCCTGCCCCCGCGACTCAGCAGTCGTCGGACACGGCGCCCCTGCGGTCGCCTGCCCCCGCGACTCAGCGGTCGTCGGACACGGCGCCTCAGCGGTCATCCGGCACGGAGGCCAAGCGGTCATCCGGCACGGCGTCTCAACGGCGCGAGGAGGCGCCGAGCCCGGGGCGCAGGGGCGGGGATCCTTACCCGCGGGTCGGGCGGCGAGAGCCCGTACGCGATGTCGGGTCCTCGCGGCGGGGCGCCCTACGTGATAGCGGGGCCGCGCGGGACCCTCTACGCGAGGACGGGACGGCGCGGGACCTCCTGCGCGATGGCCGGGCCGCGCGGGACCCTCTACGCGAGGACGGGGTGGTGCGGGACCCTCTACGCGATGGCGGCGCCGCGCGGCGGGGCACCCTGGGCGGTGACAGGCCCACGCAGCGGGATCCCGGGCGCGAGGACGGCTTCTCACGGCGGGACCCCCTCAACGATGACGGTTCCTCACGGCGGGGCCGCGATGGCGGGGCTGTGCGGCGAAATCCCTTGGCCAGTGGGCTCGGGTGGGTGCGGTGGGGGTCTGCGAGCGACGATGACGAGGTCGGCGGGAGGGATTCGTGGCACGGCAGGGGCGATCCCGAGGGCGAGGAGGGGGACGAGCCGGAGGATCTCTGGAATCCGCGGTTGCGGCGCACCGCCGGGCGAGGGCTTGAGCGGGACGATGGCGATCCGCAGGTGCCCTGGGAGTCCCTGCCCCCGTCCGCCCGCCACTACGGGGTGCCCGCCGATCCCGGCCTGTCAGGGCGGGTACGGGGGCGCCGGTGGCGGCGGCCTGCAGGGGCGGTGCTCACAGTGGTCCTGGCCACCGGGCTGATCGCGGCGTTGGTCATGGTGGTGCTGCGGCTGGTCGTTCCAACGCCCGCGACGGCGAGCCTGAGCGACTCCCGGGCGGGGGTGACGATCACGCTGCCGGCGGGGTGGCAGGAGGCCGAGGTGCCGCCTGTGACCGGATTCACTTCGGCCGCCAGGAGCGGTGGCGCGCTCGTCATGGCCAGGCCGGTCCCCGATCCCACGGCCGACGTGACAAAGGCCACAAAGGACGCGGCGGAGCTGTACTCCAGGCTGCTGCTCAAAGGCGACAAGGTCGACATCGTGGAGGACAAAGTTCTCCCGCAAGGGCACACGCGTGCGCTACGAGCGCAATACCAGGATGTGGCGAACACACCCGCCTACCTACGTGTCACACTCCTCACCCGGGACGGCAAGGCAGTGCTGCTCGTTGGCCTGCTCCAACCCGAAGAAACGACCAGAAGGCAGGCGCTCGATGCGGTGATGTCGAGCGTGCGATAAGCCCCGTACGCCCCTTAGCACGCAAGGATGAGCTTGGCCAGGATCCCCGGTGCACGGCACGTCTTGTCGGTGGGCCCGATTACTCTTGGGTCACTGTGAGACAGCGAAGCACACGAACCCCAGAGGTGATGCGGTGAGCACCTTCGCCGCATCCCACCTTTCGCCTTCCTACCCCGACCGCGCCGCATGGGGCACCGCCCCCAAGTTGCGTGCCTGGCAGCAGGAGGCGTTCGACCTGTATTTCAGGCGCGAGCCGCGTGACTTCCTCACCGTGGCGACGCCGGGCGCGGGCAAGACGACCTACGCCCTGCGCATCGCCAGCGAGCTGCTCGCCAACGGGGTGATCCGGGCGATCACCATCGTCACTCCCACCGAGCACCTCAAGCGCCAGTGGGCCGACGCCGCCGGCAAGGTCGGCATCGGCATCGACCCCGAGTTCAAGAACAGCCAGGGCGCCACCTCCCGCGACTACACCGGTGTGGCCGTGACCTACGCGCAGGTCGCCATGCACCCCGCCCTCCACAGGGCGCGCACGGAGGCCCGCAAGACGCTCATCATCTTCGACGAGATCCACCATGCGGGTGACGCCAAGTCGTGGGGCGACGGCATCCGTGAGGCGTTCGAGCCGGCCACCCGCAGGCTCCAGCTGACCGGCACGCCGTTCAGGTCCGACGACAACCCGATCCCGTTCGTCGGCTACGAGGAGGAC
Organism: Nonomuraea sp. CA-143628; assembly: GCF_050942315.1. Lineage (NCBI taxonomy): Bacteria > Bacillati > Actinomycetota > Actinomycetes > Streptosporangiales > Streptosporangiaceae > Nonomuraea > Nonomuraea sp. CA-143628. Next base: position 10,700,150 of record NZ_CP192072.1, on the reverse strand, counting down.
ACCGAGGGGCTCAAGCGCAGCGTCTCCGACTTCTCCTACGGCTACGGCCCGGCCCTCGACGACGGCGTCGTCCGGCCGGTCATCTTCCTGGCCTACTCCGGGGAGATGAAGTGGCGCACCCGCGCGGGCGACGAGCTCGCCGCCACACTGGGCACACCGCTCACCAAGGACCAGCTCTCCCAGGCCTGGCGCGCCGCGCTCGACCCCAAGGGCGACTGGATCCGCCAGGTCATGGAGGCCGCCGACCGGCGGCTGACGGAGGTGCGGCGCGGCGTCCCCGACGCCGGGGGCCTGGTCATCGCGACCGACCACGAGACGGCCCGCGCCTACGCCCGCCACCTGCGCAACATCTCCGGCGAGGGCGCCACCGTCGTGCTCTCCGACGATCCGGGGGCGTCCAACAAGATCAAGCAGTTCGCCGCGTCCGGTGATCGCTGGCTGGTGGCGGTCCGGATGGTGTCCGAAGGCGTCGACATCCCGCGGCTGTGCGTCGGGGTCTACGCCACCTCGACCTCCACGCCGCTGTTCTTCGCCCAGGCGGTCGGGCGCTTCGTGCGGGCCCGCAAGCGCGGTGAGATGGCCTCGGTGTTCCTGCCCTCGGTGCCGACCCTCATGGGCCTGGCCAACGAGATGGAGCTGGAGCGCGACCACGTGCTCAACCGCCGTCCGCCGGAGGACGGGCTGGACGACAGCCTGCTCGAACAGGCCAACAGGAAAAAGGACAATCCAGACGTCGTCGGTGACGAGCTGCCGTTCGAGATGATGGAGACCTCGGCGACGTTCGACCGGGTGCTCTACGACGGCGGCGAGTTCGGCACCGGGGCGGAGGTCGGCTCGGCCGAGGAGGAGGACTTCCTCGGGCTGCCCGGCCTGCTGGAGCCCGACCAGGTGGCCACGCTGCTGCGCAAGCGGCAGTCGGATCAGCAGGCGGCCAAGGCCAAGAAGGCCGAGAGCGCACCGCCCGCGCTGGCGCCGCACGAGCAGATCGCCGAGCTCCGGCGGGAGCTCAACGGCCTCGTGGGCGCCTGGAACCACCGCACCGGCCAACCCCACGGCGTCATCCACTCGGACCTGCGCCGGGCGTGCGGTGGGCCGCCCATCGCCCAGGCTACGGCCGCCGAGATCCAGGAACGGATCGCCAAGATCCGCCAGTGGGCCACCCAGCGACGCTAGCGCACCGCCCGGCGAGGGGTTCCCTCCTCGCCGGGCCACCAGGCCGATGCGGTCGTCCAAGTCCGCGTCCCGGACCAGGCAGACGTGATAATCCACGTTCTGGACCAGGCAGGCGGAGATGTACTCGCCTCGCCGGGCGACCCCAAGTCGGCGTGATAGGGATCTTCGCGATCCGGTGGCCTTGGGCCCCGAATGGTGTCACGGTTAGGACACGGCAGCGAAGACCCTGCTCATGGCCGTGCCGGGCGCCGATTCATAGGTCGGTAACGCGCTTGGGGCCTTTCGGCGCACGCCCAGCCGCATCGGCTACGACCCACGATGGCTGCCTTGGGATGAACAGAAGGATTTCTTCCATGTCAGCTGGGGCCACGGGTAAATCGACGCTCGTCGTCACTTCCGGCCTCTCGGGAAACGCCATCGTCACCCGGCTGAACGGCGATCTCGACGCCTCCGCGGTGCCCGTCTTCCGGGAGCACATGGAGCGCGTCTGGGCGCACCCGGCGATGCCCGTCCTGATCATGGACCTGCGGGAGATCACCTTCTGCGACTCCCTGGGGATGAACGAGCTGGTCGAGGTGCTGCAGCGGTGCGAGGCCAGAGGGACCCGGTTGCTGCTGGGCGGGGTTCAGGGGGTCATGGGGCGGGTGCTGTTCATCACAGGGCTGCGGCACGTGTTCGAGGTCTACGCCGATCTGGACGAGGCGCTGCGGCAGGGCTCCGTCATCTCATAGGGCGTCGGCTGCCGGTCGCGGCTGGGGTCCCAGGACGTTCAGCCGAGGTGCCAGGACGGTCGTCGGTCGTGGCTGGGATGCGGTGGCCGGTGCGCCCGTCCACCGGGCTGAGCCGTGCGGGGGCGGGCGGGTCGAGCGGCACCCGCAGCGAGGCGGCGCCTCCGGCGACGTGTACGGGCACCGTACGCGCCCCCTTGCCCTCGCCGACCGTCGGCCCCTCGCGGATCCAGACGCGCAACCCGCGCCCCTTGGGGCGGAGCGTGACCTGCGCCGTCGCGCACTCGTCGGGTGCGGCGGGCCAGGACAGCGTGAGATCGTCGCGCGCGCCGCTCAGGCGGGCCGTCCGCGGCATCGGCGTACGCGCCGCGCACGCCATCGAGAACACGCTCGGCGGCGCCTCATGGGCGACGACCGCGGCCTCCCGCTCCTCGGCGGTCATCGCGACCGTGGCCGCCTCCAGCAGTGCCAGCGTCACCACGGCCCCGACCCTGGCTCCGTTGCGCCCGCGGACGAGCACCCAGAGGCTGAGCGGGGCGAGCAGCAGCCAGGCGAGGCCGAGGGAAAAGGTGAGCATGGGGAACCTCACACCAGGAAGAAGTCATATCGCTCTCCGTGGCGGGGTGAGCGCGGAGAGCGTTCGCCTTCTGGATATCATATGACCGCAGCGTCGCGCATCGTGTACTCTTCGTGGCCGTTGCTCAGAGAGCGCGGACGGCGTGGGAAAGGCCGCGCACCGGGCGGCCCGCGATGGGCAGTACACGGACGGCGCACGAGAGAAAGCCAGCGTGCGAAAGAGAGTCAGCCCACGGACGGTGTGCCCTGCAGCACGGCGCCCGCGGCCCTCAGCTCCGCCAGCGCGCGGTCCGTGGTCTCCCGCGCCACCCCGGCCGTGAGGTCGAGCAGCACGCGTACGGCCAGGCCGTGCTGGACCGCGTGGAGCGCCGTGGCGCGGACGCAGTGGTCCGTGGCGATCCCCACCACGTCCACCTCGCTCACCCCGTGCTCGTCCAGCCAGGCGGCCAGCGACACGTCGTCACCGGAGGCGCCCTCGAACCCGCTGTACGCGGCGGCGTGGGCGCCCTTGGAGAAGACCTCCTCCACCGCCGAGACGTCGAACGCCGGGTGGAAGTCGGCCCCCGGCGTGCCCGCGACGCAGTGCGCGGGCCAGGTCGTCACGTAGTCGGGAGAGTCGGAGAAGTGGCCGCCCGGGTCGACGTGGTAGTCGCGGGTGGCCACCACATGGTTGTAGCCGTGGTCGTCCACGTAGCGGGTGATCGCGGCGGCCACCTCGGAGCCTCCGGCCACGGGCAGACTGCCGCCCTCGCAGAAGTCGTTCTGCACGTCCACGATGATCAGCGCGGTCCCCATACGAAGCACCCTACGTCAGGCGAACTCCGTAGCGATCGCCGCATACCCCCTGCCAAGATGCAGCGCCTCCTGGGGCAGGCGTGCGATCGTCTCGGCGTGTCGCTCGCGGGCCGCGGTCAACGGCTCTCTGCCGATGACCTCGCCGTCCCGTACGAGCTGGTGCAGCAGCCGCACGCCGCCCTCCGGCGCCGGTCCCGACGTGGTGATCAGCTCGGTGTCGGCGTGCCCGCTCTCGTCGTACAGACGGTAGGACTCCTTGCGCCCCCCGCGCGACGGCTTGCCGACCGACCGCTTGGCGACCGGCTCCATGACGCCCGCCGCGGTCTCGCGCGCCACCAGCTTGTAGACCAGCGCGGCGGTGGGCACGCCCGAGCCCGTCACCAGCGAGGTGCCCACGCCGTAGCCGTCGACGGGGGCGGCGGCCAGGGCGGCGATGGCGTACTCGTCCAGGTCGGAGGTGACCACGATGCGCGTGTTGAAGGCGCCGAGCGCGTCGAGCTGCTCGCGCACCTCCTGCGCGGCCGCCGCCAGGTCGCCCGAGTCGATCCGCACCGCGCCCAGCTTGGCGCCGGCCAGCTCGATCGCCGTGCGGACCGCGTCGGCCACCTCGTAGGTGTCGACCAGCAGCGTGGTCTCCGGGCCGAGGGTGGCGATCTGGGCCTCGAACGCGTCCCGCTCGGAGTCGTGCAGCAGCGTGAACGCGTGCGCCGCCGTACCGGCCGTCGGTACGCCGTAGACCCGCCCGGCCATCAGGTTGGAGGTGGAGGCGAACCCGGCGATGTAGGCGGCGCGGGCGGCGGCCACGGCGGCCCACTCGTGCGTACGGCGCGAGCCCATCTCGATGATCGGGCGCTTGCCCGCCGCGTTCGTCATCCGGGAGGCGGCGGAGGCGATGGCGCAGTCATGATTGAGGATGGAAAGGGTCAAAGTCTCCAGGAGTACGGCCTCCGCGAACGTTCCTTCCACCACCATGATCGGGGAGGCGGGGAAGTAGACGTCGCCCTCGCGGTAGCCATAGACGTCTCCGGAGAACCGGTAGCCGGCGAGGAAATCGAGGGTCGCCTCGTCGACCACCTCGTTCTCCCGCAGATAGGTCAGCTCTTCGTCACCGAAACGGAAGTTCTCCAGCTCGTCCAGGACACGTCCCGTCCCGGCGACAACCCCGTAGCGCCGTCCGCCCGGTAGATGCCGGGCGAACACCTCGAAAACCGCCCGCCGGTGGGCGGCGCCGCTCCGCAGTGCCGCCTGAAGCATCGTCAGTTCATAGTGATCTGTGAGCAACGCAGTGCTCATGGTCATTGCCACGACTCGAAGACTACGGCCGGGGTAGGGCAGGATGGGGGATGTGGGTAGCACTGCTCCAATGGCCGTCGAGCGTCCGTCAACGGACGTCCGGCCCGACCTGCCATGGGTGACGATCGTCTGGAACGACCCGGTCAACCTCATGTCCTACGTGACGTACGTCTTCCAGACGGTGTTCGGCTACTCCAAGGAGAAGGCCGAAAAACTCATGATGGACGTGCACAAGAAAGGCAAAGCCGTCGTGTCCAGCGGCACTCGGGAGGAGATGGAGCGCGACGTGCAGATCCTCCACTCCTACGGGCTGTGGGCGACGGTTCAGCCGGATTCGGTCAAGTGAGGCGGCACACGTGAACTCGGGGTTCTCGACGCGGGACGGCGGCGGCGTCATCGCGGTGTTCGAGGCGGCGGAGGTGTCGATCCTGCGCTCGCTGGTCACCCAGGTGCTCGGCCTGGTGGCGCCGGGCGAGACGGGCGACGACCCGCTGGAGCGGGCGCTCGGGATCGGCGTCGGAGCCGGGGCGGCGCCGTCCGATCCGGTGCTCGCCCGGCTGTTCCCCTCGGCCTACCAGGACGAGAAGGAGGCGGCGGAGTTCCGCCGCTACACAGAGGCGACGCTGCGCGACGGCAAGCGCGCCGACGCGCAGACCATGCTCGACAGCGCCCGGCCGGGCCGCAGCGAGCTGTCGCCCGAGCAGGCCCAGGCGTGGCTGCGCTCGCTCAACGACGTGCGGCTCGCTCTCGGCACCAAGCTCGAGGTGACCGAGGAGATCCACGACGAGATCGCCACGATGTCCGAGGACGACCCCCGCTACCCGGCCTACGTCACCTACGACTGGCTGACCTACCTGCAGGACACCCTGGTCCGGGCCCTCTGGTAATTTCCCCGACATGCTGACGATCTCGCAGGAACTCGTGGACAAGATCATTGCCCACGCGCGGGCCGACCACCCGGACGAGGCGTGCGGCGTGATCGCGGGACGGGGCGGGGTGCCCGAGCGGTTCGTCCCGATGGAGAACGCCGAGCGCTCGCCCACCTTCTACCGCTTCGACTCGCTGGAGCAGCTGCGCGTCTGGCGCGAGATGGACGACCGCGACGAGGAACCCGTCGTGATCTACCACTCCCACACGGCGACCGAGGCCTACCCTTCGCGTACCGACGTGACCTACGCCTCAGAGCCGGACGCCCACTACGTTCTGGTCTCGACGAGGGACGAGGACGAGACGGAGTTCCGCTCGTACCGGATCCTCGATGGGGCGATAACGGAGGAAGAGGTAAGGTTCGTACCATGATGGTCCGGCCGGTGCAGAGCTACCTCTTCGCGCATACCCCGGCTGTCGTCGTCTACGACTGTCGCTGATCAGGAATCCGTGTTCAGCCGTCGGTGTTGCTGCCGATGGGACGACGACCTGACCTGAGGAGACTGACCGCGATGGCCATCGAGGTTCGCATTCCGACCATTCTTCGTACCTACACCGCCGGCGCCAAAGCCGTCGACGCCGAGGGCGCCACCCTCGACGAGCTGATCAGCAACCTTGAGTCCCTGCACCCCGGGATCAAGGACCGCCTGGTCGACCAAGGCGCCCTGCGCCGTTTCGTCAACGTCTACCTCAACGACGAGGACGTGCGCTTCCTCGGCGGCCTCGGCACGCCGGTGTCCGACGGCGACACGGTGACCGTGCTGCCCGCCGTCGCCGGCGGGTGACATGCGCTTCGAATCGTTGATCGACTCGGTCGGTCGCACGCCGCTCGTCGGGCTTCCCCGGCTCTCGCCGTCGGCCGAGGTACGCCTCTGGGCCAAGCTCGAAGACCGCAACCCGACCGGGTCGATCAAGGATCGGCCCGCGCTCTGGATGGTCGAGCAGGCCGAGAAGGACGGGCTGCTCACACCCGGCTGCACGATCCTGGAGCCCACCAGCGGCAACACCGGCATCTCCCTGGCGATGTCGGCCAAGCTCAAGGGCTACAAGCTGATCTGCGTCATGCCGGAGAACACCTCCGAGGAGCGCCGCCAGCTGCTGCGCATGTGGGGGGCGGAGATCATCTCGTCCGCCGCGGCGGGGGGCTCCAACGAGGCCGTGCGTGTGGCCAAGGAGCTCGCGGCCGAGCACCCGGACTGGGTGATGCTCTACCAGTACGGCAATCCGGCCAACTGGCGCTCCCACTACGAGTCGACCGGACCCGAGATCCTTGAGGACCTGCCCACCGTGACCCACTTCGTCGCCGGGCTCGGCACGACGGGGACCCTCATGGGGGTGGGGCGCTTCCTGCGCGAGCGCGTGCCCGGCGTGCGGATCGTGGCCGCCGAGCCGCGATACGGCGAGCTGGTCTACGGGCTGCGGAACGTGGACGAGGGGTTCATCCCGGAGCTCTACGACGAGTCCGTGCTCACCACGCGATTCTCGGTGGGCTCGGCCGACGCGCTGCGCCGTACCCGCGAGTTGCTCGCCGCCGAGGGGATCTTCGCCGGGGTGTCCACGGGGGCGGCGCTGCACGCCGCTCTGGGCGTGGCCGCCAAGGCGGTGAAGGCGGGGGAGAGCGCCGACGTCGTCTTCGTGGTCGCCGACGGAGGCTGGAAGTACCTGTCCACGGGCGCCTACGAGGGCACCCTGGACGAGGCCGAACACCGCCTCGAAGGCCAGCTCTGGGCCTGACAGTGACCGCATGACGATGGCCGCCCCCGCGTGGGGGCGGCCACTCGTTTTCTTGCTAGTTGAACAGGACCCGTAGCGAGAAGGTCGCCTCGGTGGCGGTCTGCTTGCCGCTCAGACCGACCGCCTTCAGGACCTGGGCGTTGGCCTTGTCGTCGCCCTCCATGCTCTGCAGGTAGAACTTCTCGACCTTGTCGAGGTCCACGAACAGGGCGAAGGTGGCATCGTCGCCGTCCGGGATCGCGTCCTTGAAGGTATCGCTCTCGCCGAGCGTGCCCTCCCCGCCCAGCGCCTTGGCGTACTCGTCGGTGGTCGCCACGGTGAACGTGCCGTCACCCGCGACCTTGGCGAGCTGGGGAGCGGGCTGGCCGCTGGACGTCATGGCCTTCTGGATCTTGTCGTAGACGGCCTGCGCCTTGGCCGGGTCCGTCGTGATGCGGAGGCCGCCCTTGATCTTGTCGCTGTCCAGGCCCTCGGAGTCGACCGCGAGGGTCAGGTTCTTGCCGAGGATCGTGGCCAGGTCGTCGGGCAGCTGAAGGCCGTAGGTCTGCTTGGCCTGGTCGATGAACTGCTTGAACTGGGCCCCCGCCGGCGACGCCGCGACGGACTGCTCGATCTCGGCCCACTTCTTGGTGATGATCTGGTCGAGGCCCGAGTAGGACAGCGCGCCCGCGGTGGAGGCGGGCAGCGTCGACAGCTTGCTGGGCTCCAGGTCGCCGTCGATCATGCCTTCAGCGCCGCGGACGACACCGGCCATCTCGGCGTAGGCGCTGTCGAAGCGGAGCGCTCCGGCGAACCTGGCGTTCTTGACCTGCTCGAGCGCCTTGGCTTCCGCGCCCGACTTGTCGGTCACCGCCAGCTCGCCGACCTTGCCGAGGTGCGCCCAGTACGACAGCACGCCCTGCTCGCCGAGTGCGCCCATGTCGTCGTTGAAGTCGCTGTTGTCGGCCAGGCTGCCGGTCTCGGCGGCGTACTTGTCGGCCAGCGACTGGCTGGAGGTCACCAGCGCGTAGTCGTCACGGAAGGCCAGGCCGAACTTCTCCTTGCCCATCAGCTTGGTGATGCCGGCCTTGGCCTGCGTCTCGTCCTTGACCTGGACGGCCACCGCGTAGTCGGGCTCCTTGCCGCCCGACGGGACGACGGCCAGGCCGATCCTGCTGCCCAGCCAGGGGTCGACGTCCTTGGCGAAGTCGACCTTGGAGAAACCGCTGTCCTGCGTCAGGTCGAACAGTGCCTGGCGCGGGTCGTCACCCTTGAAGGTGTCCTTGGTAACGGTGAACTTCCTGGCGATCTGGAACAGCGCCACCTTCTGGTTGGCCGCCGGGTCCAGGTCGAGCCGTACATAGGCGATCGAGCTCGCCGGCAGGACCTCGTGCGGCTGCGTGCCGCCGCCACCGATCGCGCCGACCGCCCAGACCGCGCCGCCGCCGAGCAGGACCACGGCCAGCGCGGAGGCGATGGCGATGATCCAGCCCTTGCGGCTCTTCTTGGCGGGCTCGGCGGGGCCGAAGCCCTCGGGGCCCTGCTGCTGCCAACCGGCCTGGCCGTACTGGTCCTGCTGGCCAAACGCCTGTTGCTGCCCGTACTGGGGAGACTGCTGCCCGTAGGAAGGCTGCTGTCCTGTCGGGGCCTGCTGGCTGTACGAAGGCTGCTGTTGCCCATATTGGGGCTGCTGCTGCCCATATGGCTGCTGGCCGTATGAAGGCTGTTGCCCATACTGGGGGCCCTGCTGCCCGTAAGACGCCTGCTGCCCATAGGACGGCTGCTGCCCTGTCGGGGCTTGCTGGCCGTACTGGGGCTGCTGGTAGGACTGCTGCGGAGGATACGGCTGGCCCTGTGATGACAATGGCATTGTCGGTGGGTTCTCGGGCTGCTGCTCCTGGTTCCAGCGGTATGCCGTCGTCCGATTCGGATCCTGGCCACTCGGGGGATTATTAGCAGACATCACTCAACTCACAATGTGGACTTATGACCACAGAGACGGTAGCTGATGTTGCTAGACGGACGCTTGCAATGTACTTAGACGCGTGAGAGTTCCTTTCGAGAAGTGCTGATGTGCACCTCTCCGCCGCCGTGATCGGTGACGCTCGACCACGGCACGAACGTGGATCCCGCATAAAGCACCCGTGCCAGCGCCCGGGAGAACCAGCCCCAGCGGCCGTGCAAATCGCGCGTCAGGCAGAGCAGGGGCCTGCGGTATGCCGAGACCACCAGGCCATAGACGGTGGCGCTCTGCTGCAGCTCGCCCCTGTGCTTGATCACGCGGATGTCGACGACGTGGCCGACCCACACCCCGTTGGGGTCCCAGACCGACTGCCCGATGAGTTCGGTAACGCTTCCCATGATCGAACTTTCTCAGCGAGTGGGCGTTTTCGCAGGTAGGCACGCTGATGGTCCGATGCTCTCGGTCTGCAATAGACTGTGTGGCTACTAGAATATAGTTCCGGATTGATTCGAGGGCGGCACCGATGACCAAGTTCGACGAGGCCACGCAGGCGATCCGGGTCGACGAGACCACCTACGACGTCTGCCTCGACCCCGGCTATGTGATCGGTGGCCCGCTCAACGGCGGCTACCTGCTGGCGGTGATCCTGCGCGCGGTCGTGGACGCGTCGCCGTTTGAGCACCCGGTGAGCACGTCCGCCCAGTTCCTCAAGGCGCCCGTGCCCGGTCCCGCCCGGGTCCGGATCGAGCAGCTCAAGGCGGGCAGGACGGCGGCCTTCACGCGGGCGACGCTCGTCCAGGACGGGGTGGCGCAGATCGAGAGCCTGATCACCACGGCCACGCTGCACGACGTCGAGCCCATTTACGCCGATAAATCCATCTATGTCATGCCGCGACCAGAAGAATGCGCCAAACTGCCCGAGCCCAAGCCCGAGTCCAATATGACGCTCAACGCCCGGATGGAGCTGCTCTTCGACCCACCCACGATCGGCTGGCTGACCGGCGAGCCCAGCGGCCGGCCCGAGTCCCGGGCGTACTTCAGGATGGCCGAGCCCCAGGACCCCGACCCCTACGTGCTCGCGCTGGCCGTGGACGCGCTGCCGCCCGTGGTGTTCTCGGCCGGAGCGCGCGGCTGGGCGCCCACCGTGGACCTCACCTGGCACCTGCGGGCGCTGCCCGCCCCCGGCTGGCTCACACTGATCGGCAGCGGCCGCCTCATTTCGGACGGCTGGTTCGACGAAGAGGTCGAGGCGTGGGACTCCGAGGGCAGGCTGGTCGCCCAGTGCCGTCAGCTCGCGCGGGTGGGGCGCGGGTGACGCGCTGACTGTGAGCATTTCAACTGTGAGCATTCTTACGCAGTGAGAATGTCGCAGGTCGCCTACCCTCTAAAGGTGCCGGACGCGAGCATCGGGATCTTCGACAGCGGGGTTGGCGGGCTGACGGTCGCCAGGGCGATCATCGACCAGCTGCCCCATGAATCCATCACCTACGTGGCCGACACGGCCCGCCAGCCTTACGGGCCCAAACGCCTGGCCGAGGTACGGGCCTACGCGCTGGAGGTGATGGACCACCTCGTCGAGAACGACGTCAAGATGCTCGTGATCGCGTGCAACAGCGCCAGTGCCGCCGTGCTGCGCGACGCGCGCGAGCGTTACGACGTGCCGGTCGTCGAGGTGATCCAGCCCGCCACCCGGCGCGCGGTGCGCGCCACCCGCACCGGCAGGGTCGGTGTGATCGCCACCAGGGCGACCATCGAGTCCATGGCCTATCACGACGCCTTCACCGCGGCTCCCGACGTACAGCTCACCGGCGTGGCCGCCCCACGCCTGGTGGAGTACGTCGAACGCGGAGAGACGGCGAGCGAGGAGCTCATCGAGGTCGTGCGCGACTACCTGGCCCCCATCAGGGCGGCCGGGTGCGACACGCTGATCCTCGGCTGCACCCACTACCCGCTGCTCACCGGCGCGATCTCCTATGTCGCCGGTGACGGGGTGACGCTCGTCTCCAGTGCCGACGAGACGGCCAAGGACGTCTACCGCATCCTGCACGACCGTGACATGGCGGCAGGGAGCGAGGCCACCCCCCGGCATCGCTTCCGCGCCACAGGCGACTCCTTGCTCTTCGCCCGGCTCGGGCGACGTTTCCTCGGCCCGGAGATCGATGCGGTCGAAGTCACACCAGTGGGGGGTACTACCTCTAACGGGAGGCCCACATGAAGGTGACCATCATCGGCTGTTCGGGGAGCTTTCCCGGCCCCGACAGCCCCTCGTCCTGCTATCTCGTCGAGGCCGAGGGGTTCAGGCTGCTCCTCGACTTCGGCAACGGGTCCCTGGGAGTGCTGCAACGCCATATCGGGCTCTACGACGTGGACGCCATCTGCCTGAGCCACCTGCACGCCGACCACTGCCTCGACATGTGCGCCTACCACGTGGCCCGGACCTACGGGCCGGCCGCGCCATACGCCAAGGTGCCCGTCCACGCGCCCGCCGACGCGCCGCGCCGCCTGGCCGCCGCCTACGGCATGCCGGAGGAGCCGGGCATGGAGACGGCCTTCGACTTCGTACCGCTCGCACCGGGTCCGTTCGAGGTCGGGCCGTTCACGGTGGTCGCCGGTCAGGTCAACCACCCGGTCGAGGCGTACGGCTTCCGCGTCACGCACGGCGGCCGGAGCCTGGCCTACTCGGGCGACACCGGCGAGTCCGCCGAAGTGGTGCGGCTGTCCGCCGGCGTCGACCTGATGCTGTGCGAGTCGTCGTTCCTCGACCAGCCGGAACTACCCACCGACCTGCACCTGTCGGGCCGCCAGGCCGCCGAGCACGCCGCCAAGGCCGGGGTGGGCCGGCTGGTGCTCACCCACCTCGTGCCCTGGAACGACCAGCAGCGGATCCTGGACGACGCCTGCCGGGGTGGCTACAGCGGCCCGATCGACCTGGCCCGCAGCGGGGCCGTCTACGACCTGGCCTGATCCTGTCTCACGACTTGGCCTGAACCTGCGAGAAGTCCCGCAGCCGCGGCAGCGGCGAGAACAGCAGCGGCAGGAACGACAGCAGCCGCGCACCCATGAACACCCAAAGGGCCTCGCGCACCCCGATGTGCTGAGCCACGATGCCGCCGAGCAACGCGCCCAGCGGCATCGTGCCCCAGACGATGAACCTGACCGTCGCGTTGACCCGCCCCAGCATGCCGTCCGGCGTGACGGTCTGGCGGTAGGTGAGCTGGCCGACGTTGTAGATGATCGCGCCCCAGGAGAGCGCGATCGAGGCGACGGCGAAGAAGGCGACCCGCCAGTCGGCCTGCGTCATGGGCAGCAGCAGGCCGAAGGGCGAGGTGACGGCTATGGCCAGCCAAGTCATCCTCGCCGTGCCGTACCTGCTGAATAACCGGCTCCCGGTGAGGCCGCCGAGCAGCCCGCCGACCGCGCCCGACATGAGCATGACGCCGATCAGGCCGGGCGGCAGCCGGACCACGTCGGCCAGGAACAGCACCGACAGGCTGACCACGGCGCTGAGACTCAGGTTCGTCGCCGCGGTCGTGGCGACGATCACCCGCAGCAGCCGGTCGCGCCAGACGAACGCGAGCCCTTCGGCGATGCCCTGGCGCATCCGCGGGCGTTCCTCGGCGACCGGCGCCTGGTCGGGCGTCTTGATGGCGCTCAGGAAGACCAGCGAGCCCAGCGCGGCGATCGCCGTGGCGAGCATCGTGCGCGAGGCGCCGATCAGCTGTACGAGCGCGCCGCCCAGGCTGGGACCGGCGAGCGAGCCGCCCGACCGGACGAACTCGAGCTTGGAGTTGCCGTCGCTCAGACGGTCTCTGCTCACCAGCTCCGGCAGGTACGTCTGGTCGGCGACGTCGTTGAAGACCTGGGCGGTGCCGGCCAGCAGCGCGACCACGTACAGCATGCCGACCGACAGCAGCCCGAGCGCGTCGCTGACCGGGATGCTCGCCAGCAGCAGGCACCTGACCAGGTCGGAGGTCACCATCACGCGGCGCCTGCGCAATCGGTCGACCCAGACCCCCGCGGGCAGGCCGATCGCGAGGAACGCCGCTGTCTGCAGCGCGGAGAGCACGCCGACCTCAAGGGGTCCGGCGTGCAGTGCCAGCACGGCGACCAAAGGGAGCGCCACGCGGGAAATGTTGGCTCCGAGTTCGTTGGCCACGTGCGAACTGAGGAACCGGAGAAAGTCAGGGTTTCGCAACACCCCCGTTGTCATTGCGTAAGGATCCATGTGTCGGACACATTCGGTCAAGAGCGTTGCGGCGCGGAGATAGGGTGATCTGCATGTCGCGACAGGATGGCCGAAACCCCGATCAGCTCCGCCCCATCACCATTACCAGGCAATGGATTACCCATGCCGAAGGTTCGGTGCTGGTGGAGTTCGGCGGCACCCGGGTCCTGTGCGCCGCATCGGTCCAGGACAGCGTGCCGCGCTGGCGCCGGGGGAGCGGCCAGGGCTGGGTCACGGCCGAGTACGCGATGCTGCCGCGCGCCACCAACACCCGCAACGACCGCGAGTCGGTCCGCGGGAAGATCGGCGGGCGCACGCACGAGATCTCCCGGCTGATCGGCCGCTCGCTGCGGGCCTGCGTCGACTACAAGGCCCTGGGCGAAAACTCCGTCCTGCTCGACTGCGACGTCCTGCAGGCCGACGGCGGCACCAGGACCGCCGCGATCACCGGCGCCTACGTGGCGCTGGCCGACGCCGTCGCGTGGATGCGCGAGCGCCGGATGTGCCCCGGCGAGCCGCTGGTCGACTCCGTGGCCGCCGTCTCGGTCGGCGTGGTCGGCTCGGTCCCGATGCTCGACCTCTGCTACACCGAGGACGTCGCGGCCGAGACCGACATGAACGTGGTGATGACCGGCGCCGGCAGCTTCGTCGAGGTGCAGGGCACCGCCGAGGGCGCGCCGTTCGACCGCGCCGCGCTCAACCAGCTGCTCGACCTGGCCGTCACCGGCTGCGAGGAGCTCACCCTGATCCAGCAGGAGGCGCTGGGAGCATGAAGATCGTCCTGGCCACCCGCAACACGGGCAAGATCACTGAGCTGCGCCGGATCCTGTCGGGGTTCGACATCGTCGGGCTCGAGGAGTTCCCCTCGATCGGCGAGGTGGCCGAGACCGGCGTCACCTTCGAGGAAAACGCCCTGCTCAAGGCGCACGCCGTGGCGCAGGGCTCGGGCCTGCCCGCGGTGGCCGACGACTCCGGCCTCTGCGTCGACGTGCTCAACGGCATGCCCGGGGTGTTCTCGGCCCGCTGGTCCGGGCGCCACGGCGACGACAAGGCCAACCTCGACCTGCTGCTGGCGCAGATCTCCGACGTGCCCGCCGACAAGCTGGCCGCCCACTTCGCGTGCGCGGCCGCGCTGGCGCTGCCGTCGGGGGAGTGGCGCGTGGTCGAGGGCACGCTGGCGGGCCACCTGGTCACGACGCCCCGCGGCACCAACGGGTTCGGCTACGACCCGATCCTGGTGCCCGAGGGCGAGACCCGCACCGCGGCCGAGCTGTCCGCCGACGAGAAGGACGCCATCAGCCACCGGGGCCGCGCCTTCCGCGCCCTCGCCCCGATCGTCCGCGACCTCATCACGAGCTGACGTAACCATCGTGTAAGAACCACCGGCCGCCAGAGGCGTAGCGTCAGAACCGTGCAGAGGAACGATGTGATGCCGGCCTGGGCCGGTGCGCTGGCGGGAGTGGTGGCCGGGGCCGTGGCGCTCGGCGTCGCGCAGCTCGTCGCCGGGGTGTTGAAGCCCGCGGCCTTTCCCGTGGTGGCCGTGGGCAACGTGGTCGTGGACAACACACCCGCGTGGCTCAAAGAGTTCGCCATCAGCACCTTCGGCTCGAACGACAAGAACGTGCTCATCGCCGGTGTGCTGCTGGTGCTCACGGTGGTGGCGGCGGTCATCGGGGTGCTGGCGCGGCACCGGGTGGCGTACGGGCTGGTGGGGCTCGGGGTGTTCGGCGTCGTGGGCATCGCGGCGGTGGTGACCAGGCCGGGCGCGGGAGCGCTCGACGTGGTGCCGACCGTGGTGGGGGTCGGTGTCGGGGCTTGGGCGCTCACGTGGCTGCTGGCGCGGGGCGTACAGGGGTCGTACGAGGGCGCGGGGCTGGCGGCCTGGGGCTCGTCCGCTTCGGGCGCTTCGGGCGTCAGGGCGGCGGCTCGGTCGGCTTCTGGCGCGGCCACGGCTTCGAGTGCGGGGTCGGCTTCGTCGGCTTCGGATGTTGAGTCTGGCGGCGGCGGATCCCCCACTGATTCCTCGGGGGCTCCCGCGGATGAGGCTGAGCGGCCTGCCGTGATGCGGACCGGGTCGGAGCCGTACGTGTTCGACCGGCGGCGGCTGCTCGGCGGCGTCGCGGGTGGTGTGGTGGTCGCTGGAGCCGCCACGCTGGCCGGGCGGGTGCTCGGCGGGCGTCAGACGGCGGAGACCGCCCGGGTGGCGGTCGCGCTGCCCAGACCTAGGGTGGCGGCCAAACCACTGCCCCAGGGAACGGATTTCGGCATCCGCGGCCTTTCCCCATTCGTCACGAAAAATCAGGACTTCTATAGGGTCGATACCGCGCTCATCGTGCCGCATGTCGATCCCCGGCAGTGGACGCTGCGCATCCACGGGATGGTGGACCGGCCGGTCGAGATCACGTACGCCGACCTGCTGAAGCGCCCCCTCACCGAGTCGTACGTCACGCTGACCTGCGTGTCCAACGAGGTCGGCGGCGCGTACATCGGCAACGCCCGCTGGCTCGGCGCCCGGATGGCCGACCTGCTGCGCGACGCGGGCCTCCAGTCCGGCGCCGACATGCTGCTGTCCACCTCCGACGACGGCTTCACCGCCGGAACCCCGGTCGACGTGGTGATGGACGGGCGCGACGCCCTGTTCGCCATCGCGATGAACGGCGAGGCCCTGCCCGTCGAACACGGCTTCCCGGTACGCCAGGTGGTGCCCGGCCTCTACGGGTACGTCTCGGCGACCAAGTGGGTGGTGGACGTCAAGGTGACCCGGTTCGACCAGGACGAGGCGTACTGGACGCCGCGCGGCTGGTCCGCCAAGGGGCCCATCAAGACGGAGTCCCGTATCGACCTGCCCAAACCGGGCGCGTCGGTGACGGCGGGCCGTACCACGATCGCGGGGGTGGCCTGGGCGCAGCACACCGGGATCGACGCCGTGGAGGTACGCGTCGACCGGGGCGAGTGGCGGCAGGCGAAGCTGGCCCAGGTGCCGGGCCCCGACACGTGGCGTCAGTGGTCGCTCGACTGGGACCTCGCTGCCGGCAAGCACACGATCGAGGTGCGGGCCACGGACGCGGCCGGCCGTACCCAGACCGAACAGCAGGCGCCGCCGGCGCCTGACGGCGCGAGCGGCTGGCACTCCATCCAGGTCAACGTCGCCTGAGCGCGGCCCTTCTCCCTGTTTGCGCAGGTAAGGGGGCTAGCCGGGACCGCCAAAACTTGCTGACTTCCCCTCCTGTCATGGCCCGTCGCCCTACGATCGGTCGTCGAGCCATGACAGGAGGCAGGACGTGTTCCGCGACCGCAAGTCCAGCGTGCGGGGGGTCCTTCCCGAGGGGCAGTACGACCCTGTGGTGGGTGATGGGGTCAGGTGGCGCGACTATGAGCGCGCCGCCGACTCGGACCTACTCGCCTCCCCTCTCTCGACCCCGACCCCGCCCTCTTCCGCCCACGTATCGCCTAGCTCGCCCTTTTCCGCCGACCCATCGCCGTTTTCTGGCCGACTGTCGCCGAACTCCCCGTTTCCGGGCCTACCGCCTAGCTCACCGCCTTCCGGCAGCTCATTGCCCTCCTCGGGCCGCCCATCGGGGAGCTCGCCGTCTTCCGGCCGCCTATCGTCTGGCTTGCCGTCTTCTGGGCGCTCATCGCTCTCCTCGGGTCGGCTGTCGGGGAGCTCGCCGTCTTCCGGTCGCCCATCGTCTGACTCACCCTCTTCCGCCCACTCATCGCCCGAGTCGCCACCCGAATGGCCGGGGACTCCGTGGGGCGCCTCACTGACCGCGCTATCGGGTCCGCCGACCGGGCGGTCAGCCGCGCGATGGCCGGCCCCGCCGGAACGGTCGGCCGTGGTTGGCGGGTCGGCCGGAGCGGGGACGTCGGCAGTGGTTGGTGGGTTGGCCGGAGCGGGGACGTCGGCTGTGGCGGACGGGTCAGTTGGAGCTGGGAGGTCGGTTGAGCGGGGGGCCACTCCGTCGGCTGGGGAGTCGGTCGCGCCGTGGGCCGACCCGTCTGGTGCTCCGCCTGTCGCGTCGTCGGGTGCCCGCCCACCCGCGCCCTCGGCTGGTTCCGCGTCCTCCCGGTCGGGGGCCTCTCGGGGCGCCTCATCGGTCGGGCGACACGGCGCCCCTGCCACCCCCCGGTGCTCGGCCTCGAGCGGTGTGCCGGGCGGCACGGCACAAGTGGGGGAATCAGCTGTGGCCCCCGGGCCCGCACCGGCGAGCGGCTCGGTCTCCGGGAGCGGCAGGGTGCCTGGGGGCGGATCGGGCTCCGGGCGTGGCTCGGTGCCCCGCAGTGGCTCGCTGCCCGGGGGCGGAGCGGTGCCTGGGAGCGACCGGGTGTCCGGGGGCGGATCGCTGCCCGGGGGTGGCGCGGTGTCCCGGACCGGATCGGTGTCTGAGGGCGGCTGGGGGCCTGGGGGCGGATCGGTCTCCGGGAGCGGTGCCGTCTCCGGGCGGGGCTCGGTAGCCGGGAGCAGCTTGGAGTCTGGGGGCGGCTTGGGCTTCGGGAGTGGGCCGGACTCAGCAGGTGGCTTGGCGTTCGTGGAGGGCGCAGGGGTTACCGGCGTCGGGGTCAGCGGCGGTGCGGGTGGACCGGGCGCTGGGGTGACAGGTGGGACGGGGATGTTCGGCGGGTCGGCGGCGGCCATTCTGGGGCTCTCGCCGGACAGCGTTTCGCCGGGGTTGGGCGCTGCGGCGGTTGGGTCCCAAGAAGGTGGGGTCGGGGCGGTTGCCCCGCGTGGAGCCGGGGTGGGGTCGGCGGCGGCCATTCTGGGGCTCCCGCCCGACAGCGCTTCGACGACCTCGGGCACTGCGGCGCTTGGGCCGCAGGGAGGTGGGGTCGGGCCGGATGCCCTGCGCGAAACCGGGGTCGGGACAACCGGGTGGCACGGGACCAGCGGTCCTGGTCGGCAAGAGGCTGGAACCAGCGGCTCTGGGCGGCACGGGGCCGGGACCAGAGGTTCTGGTCGGCAGGAGGTTGGTGCCGGAGGCTCCGGGTGGCACGGGGCTGGGGGCGGAGGTGCTCGGCAGGAGGCCGGAACCGGTGGTTCTGGGCGGCAGGGGAATGGGGCGGGGGCGGCTGGGCGGCAGACGGTCGCTGAGCGGGACTGGTTCGAGCGGTCACATCGGCCGCCGAGGTTGGTCGGTTACCGGCCCTACGGTGCCCCTGGAGGGCTGGCGAAGCCCGACGCGCAGGTGGAGCACGATCTGGCGCTGGCGATTCCGCTCGGTATGCGGTTTCCCGATCCGCGCGGCACGTGGGTCAGGCTGATCAACGGCGGTGGTCCGGCCGATGATCCGTTTCGTGCGTCCAACGCCGCCGACTGCGCGCTGGCCGTACTGTCGACCTGGCATGGCGAGCCTGCTGCGGCGGCGCCGAGGGTGGCGGAGTACGACCGGATCGGGCGGCCGCAGGTCACCGGTGAGGTCGGGGGCACCGCGCGGATCGAGCGGTGGGTGGGGCAGCGGTTCCAGTACCTGGGGCAGGGGCGGCACGCCTATCCGATGGTGGCGCGGCGGCTGTTGGAGGCGGGGCACGGGGCGGCGGCCGTGATCGTGGTGCGCTGGCCCGGTGGCGGGTCTCATGCGTGGAACGCCGTCAACTCGGGCGGCGAAGTGATCTGGATCGATGCCCAGCGGGGCCACATGGCCGTCGAACCGCCCTATACGACCGTGACCGGGGTGTTCTGTGTGATCGTCGACAGGCATGGACAACCGCGATGAACCTCGACCAGGCCAGGGCGCTGGCGGAGGAGTACTTCAACGGGGTGCGGCGGGCGGATGATTCCGTCTCGGTGGGGATTCATGGGTTCAATGAGGGTTATGTCGCTTGGGTGCGAGAGCCTGAGCTCGATGACCCGGCGACCCTGCCCAGTACGGTCGGCGGGGGCTGCATCGTGATCGACAAGGTGTCCGGCGAGGTGGTCACCCGGCCGCTTCTCGATCCGGAAACGGTTGCCGAGCTCTGGCCCGGCCGGACCCCCCGCTGACCGTACCCAAGGCCCAGTCCTTGCCGTCCGCCAGGTCGGCTGTGCGGGACGGCGAGGGATGCGGCTCGCCGTCCCGCATAGTTTCTTTCCGTAAATTGCCGTCCTTATCGTGATTTGTCGGGGTTTATCCGGTTGCTAGCGAGCCCACGATCGACGCCCGAGCCGCCCGCCGCGCGGGCAACACCGCGGCCAGCACCCCGGCCAGCCCCGACAGCGCCACGAACAGCACGATCTGTCCCACCGGCAGCACGAACCAGGCGCCGTCGATCATCGCCCGCATCGCCGCCCACCCGAACACGCCGCCGAGCACCACCCCGACCACCGCCCCGATGAGCCCGAGCACCAGCGCCTCCACCGAGAGCATCCGCCGCAGCTGCGGCCTGGTCAGCCCGAGGGCCCGCAGCAGCGCCGACTCCCTGGTCCGTTCATGTACCGACAGCGACAGCGTGTTGGCGATGCCGAGCAGCGAGATCAGGATCGCCAGGCCCAGCAGCCCGGTGATGATCATCAGCAGCATGTCCAGCGTGTCGTCGAACTGCCCGCGTACCTCCGTCGCGCTCGTCACCCGGACCATCGGGTAGGCCGCCGTCGCCGCGTCCACCGCCTTGCGGGCCTGTGCGGTGGGTACGCCGTCCTTGATGTTCACCATCACCCGTGTGTCGGGTATCTGGCCGAAGTACTCGTCGAATGACCGCTCGGCCACGGTGAACATCGGCAGGTTCGCATCGCCCACGAGAACGGCGGCCACCCGCAATGTGACGGTCCCGGCCTCAGTGGTCCGCACCGCGACCGTGCCGCCGACCCGTAGCCCGAACTCCGCGGCCGCGGGGGCGTCCACTGCCACCTGCCCCGCCTCCAACCGGTCCATCGAACCGGACCGTACCTCCGGCTTGAACGGTCCGTTGAAGGTGCCGACCTGCACCGATTTCCCGGAGCCGGAGATCTTGGCCTTGGCCGTGCGGATCTGTACGACCGAGGACAGCTCCGGACCGCGCCGCAGCGAGTCGGCCACCGACCGGGGGACGGCGGCGTCGCGCTCCTGGGTGGCCACCAGGTAGTCGACGGGGAACTGGTTGTCGAGCTTGGTGGTCATCGTCACCCGCATCGAGGCCGTGACCACCGAGATCAGCGTCATGAGCGTCACGCCGATCGTCAGCGCCACGGTCGTGGTGGCGGCCCGGCGGGGGTTGCGTCCGGAGTTGTCCACGGCCAGTCGTCCCGGTACGCCGAACAGCCTGGCCGGGATCCAGCCGATCAGCGCGCTCAGCGGCTTGACCAGCACCGGTCCGAGGATCAGTACCGCCAGGAAGGTCAGCGCGCCGCCGCCCATGACGACGAAGAGCGGCACCATCTGGCCCGGCTCCATCGCCAGCGCCCCGTAACCGGCCGTGCCGAGCCCGGCGACGAGGAAGAGCGTGGCGAGGAGCACGCGTACGACCCCGGTACGGAACGTCTGCTCCTCCACCTGCGTGCGCAGCGCCGCGATCGGCGCGACCCGGGTGGCCGCCCGCGCGGGCAGCAGCGCCGCCCCCACGGTGACCAGCAGGCCGAGGCCCAGCCCGCTGAGCATCGTGACCGGCGTCAGCGCGATGGCCGCGTTCGTGGGCAGCGGGGCGTCGAGCGCGCCGAGTACGGCCAGCGTGGCCGCGCCCAGGCCGTAGCCCGCGAGCAGGCCGAGCGCGGACGACAGGAGGCCGACGGCGGTGGACTCCAGGATGATCGAGCCGAACACCTGCCCGCGAGTGGCGCCGATGCAGCGCAGCAGCGCCATCTCCCTGGCCCGCTGCGCGACGAGGATGTTGAAGGTGTTGTAGATGACCAGCGCGGCCACCAGCATGGCCACCAGGCCGAACAGCAGCAGACCGGTGGTCAGCGACTCCATCTGGATGCCGGAGTCGGCCGCCAGGCTCTTGGCGAGCTCCGCGCCCGTCTTGACCTTCGCTCCCGCCCCGGCGGCGGAGGCGACCGCCTGCTTGAGCCCCGCGCCGTCGCCCGCGATGTCGATCTCGGCGAAGCCCTTGGCACCGGTCATCCGCTGAGCCGTGGCCGGGGTGAAGCCGATCGCGCCGGTGTAGGCCAGCATCTGGTCCAGGCCGGTGTCCATGATGCCGACCAGCCTGAACCGCTGCTCGCGGTGCCGGGAGTCGAGCACGGTGATCGTGTCGCCGAGCTTAAGGCCCTGGGCCTTGGCGGTGTTCTTGTCGAGCACCGCCACCTGGTCGTCGGATCCGGGGCCGGTGCCGCTGATCATGGTGGTGCGGTCGAGGCGGCCGGTCACGATCGAGAGGGCCGTGGTCGGCGCGTTCCCGACCGCCTTGCCGTCCTTGCCCAGTAACGGCGCGCTGCCGCGGATGAGCCCTTGGGCCTCCAGCACGCCGGACAGGCCGCGTACCTGGTCGAGCAGGCGTTCCGGTAGCACCGCCTCGCGGTCCTCGGGCAGCACGGCCAGGCCGACCTTGTCCGCCTCGGCCGTGGCCTGCTGCGACAGGCCGGCTTTCATGGTGTCGGTCAGCACGAACGTACCGGCGATGAAGCCGACGCCCAGCGTGATCGCCAGTGAGGTGAGCAGCAGCCGCAGTTTGTGCGCGCGCAGCCCGGCCAGAGTCGTCCTCAGCAACTCAGGCCTCCAGCTTCATCAGCGTGTCGAGCACCGACTGCGGTGAGGGCGCGCTGATCTCGCTGACCAGCTCGCCGTCGCGCAGGAACACCACGCGGTCGGCGTACGCCGCGGCCACCGGGTCGTGCGTGACCATGACGATGGTCTGGCCGAGCTCGCGCACGGACGTGCGCAGGAACGACAGCACCTCGGCGCCGCTACGCGAGTCGAGGTTGCCCGTCGGCTCGTCGGCGAAGATCACCTGAGGCTTGCTGATCAGCGCCCTGGCCACGGCGACGCGCTGC
The DNA here is from genome assembly GCF_050942315.1 of Nonomuraea sp. CA-143628. Taxonomy (NCBI): domain Bacteria; kingdom Bacillati; phylum Actinomycetota; class Actinomycetes; order Streptosporangiales; family Streptosporangiaceae; genus Nonomuraea; species Nonomuraea sp. CA-143628. The sequence goes on along the minus strand of NZ_CP192072.1, from coordinate 10,677,879 downwards.
TGCTGGCCGCCGGACAGTTCGGTCGGCTTGTGGGCGAGCCGGTCCCGCAGCCCGACCGTCTCGATGACGCGGTCGAAGAGCAACTGGTCCGGCTGGCGGGCGGAGATCTCCAGGGGCAGGCGGATGTTCTGCTCGGCGGTCAGCGTCGGCAGCAGGTTGAACGCCTGGAAGATGAAGCCGATCCGCTCGCGGCGCAGCAGCGTGAGCTGTTTGTCGTTGAGCCCGGTGAGCTCCACGTCGCCGATGTGCACGGTGCCGGAGGTCGCGGTGTCGAGCCCGGCCAGGCAGTGCATCAGCGTGGACTTGCCGGATCCGGACGGGCCCATGATCGCGGTGAACGCGCCCGTGGCGAAGGCGACGTCCACGCCGCGCAGGGCGTGGACCCGCGCGTCGCCTTGGCCGTACACCTTGGTCAGTGCCTTGGCCACCACCGCCGCGGGGGCTTGTCGGCGGGTATCGGTGAGGGTCACGTTCACTCCTTCTGGTCTGCGGGAACGTGACCAACCTAGGAGCGGAAAATGCAGGAAATATGGGCCCCGAGGAGGGATTTCGTATAGGTCCTGAGATGACCCGGGTCAGCCTTTCGGCTGACGTGACGGGACCACCAGGCCCGCCTCGTACGCGTAGACCACCACCTGGACGCGGTCCCGCAGCCCCAGCTTGGCCAGCACCCGGCCCAGGTGCGTCTTCACTGTGGCCTCCGCCACCTCCAGCTCGGCGGCGATCTCCAGGTTGGACAGGCCGCGGGCCACCATGAGCAGCACCTCGCGCTCGCGTGGCGTCAGCTCCGACACGGCCGCGAGCTCCTCCGTCGGCAGCTGCGCGGCGAACTTGGCGAGCATCCGCTTGAGCGTGCTCGGCGCCACCACGGCGTCGCCCGCGTGCACCGACCTGATCGCGGTCAGCAGGTCGGCCGGCGGCACGTCCTTGAGCAGGAAGCCCGAGGCGCCCGCCTTGACCGCGGCGAAGGCGTACTCGTCGAGGTCGAAGGTGGTCAGGATGAGCACCTTGGGGCCGTCGATGCGCCGGGTGGCCTCCACGCCGTCCATCCTCGGCATGCGTACGTCCATGAGCACCACGTCCACCTCGACCTCGCGCAGCACCTCCAGCGCCCGCACCCCGTCACCGGCCTCGGCGACCACCTCGATGTCGGGCTGGGCGCCCAGCACCATCCTGAACCCGGCGCGCAGCAACTCCTGGTCGTCGACCAGCATCACCCGGATCATCAGGCCGCCCTCGTGCCCGGCACCGGCAGCCTGGCCAGCACCTCGAACCCGCCACCCGATCTCGGCCCGGCCGCCACCTCCCCGCCGTACATGCCGACCCGCTCGCGCATCCCCACCAGCCCGTGCCCGTCGGGGCTGCGTGGTGCCGCCGCGCCCCTGCCGTCGTCGGTCACCCGCACGACCAGCTCGCGCCCGGCGTACCGCAGCTCGACCAGCGCGCGGACGCCGGGGCCGCCGTGCTTGAGCGCGTTCGTCAGCGCCTCCTGCACGATGCGGTAGACCGCGAGCTGCTGCCCCTCGGGCAGCTCGCCCGGCGGGCCGCCGACCCGCAGCCGCGCGGGCACGCCCGCGCCGCGCACGAGCTCCTCCAGCTGGGCGAGGCCCGGCTGCGGCGTGTAGTCCGTCCCGTCGGACCCGTCTTCCCGCAGCACGCCGACCAGCCTGCGCATCTCGGCGAGCGCCTCGCGCCCGGTCTTGGAGATGGCGTGTACGGCCTGCCGCGCCTGGTCGGGGTCGCTGTCGATGGCGTACCCGGCGCCGTCGGCCTGGACCACCATCACGCTGACGTTGTGGGCCACCACGTCGTGCAGTTCCCTGGCGATCCTGGTGCGCTCAGCGGCGGCCGCCATCCGGGCCTGCTGGTCGCGCTCGCGCTCGGCCCGTTCCGCCCGCTCCTTCAGGCTCTCCAGATAGCGGCTGCGGGTCTTGGCGTACAGGCCGGTCAGCCAGACCGTCACGACGAGGATCGAGCCGCTGAAGAAGAGGCTGAACGTCGGCGCCTGCCAGTGCACGATGACCAGCACCACGCCGACCTCGGCCACCACGCCCGCGGCGATCGCCCACGGGAATCGGCACCGGAAGGCCACCGAGTAGAGCGCCACCAGCACCGCGATGTTGGCCGGCATCGGATCGTTGTTGGTCAGCCACTGCCCGAAACTGGCCAGCGAGATGATCGCGAAGACGGTCAGCGGCCAGTCCCGCCGCCACAGCAGCGGGACGATCAGTATCGCGCTGAGCCCGAGGTAGCCGGCCATCCCGGCGTACAGGCCGGCGTCGCTGATCGCCTTGTACGGCACGGCCAGGACCAGGCAGAACACTGCCAGCGGTGCCGCCCGGAGTGCGTCCATGAGCCTGCCATGGCGTCCTGACCATTCCATTACCCTGCCGAACACATCATTACGATACGGAGGCTTCGGTATGGGTTTGTCAGCCTGAAGGGGGAGTTTTGGGTACGACTCAGGTCTTACACCAGCCTTACGAGACATAGGGCACTCTTGTCGTTGGGAGCGCCCTGAGGGGCGAGTAAAGGGAGATCGTGATGGCGGATCATGATCATGACGCCGGGTCGCGTGGCGAAGAGGAAGCGCCGCGCGACCCGACCCCTGGAGACCGGCCCGCCGCTTCCCCCGAAGCGGAAGCGGCGACCACCCGGGTCTCGGGCCCGCCGCCCGGAGGCGGGTGGGCTCCACCACCGCCTCCGCACTCTGACAGCTTCCGCGACTTCTTCCGGCTGAAGCCCACGCAGATCATCGGTGCGGGCCTGATCGGGCTGATCATCGGCGGCGTGCTCGGGGGCGGCGCCGTGGCGGTGATCAGCGGCATGGTCCACCGAGGCGACACCGCCCGCGTCTACTGGCAGGACTGGGAGCGCTATCCCGGCTACCAGGACTGTCGTCCGGGCCCTGGCGGGAGTTACTGCCGGCGGCTGCCGCCGTACCCCGGTCCGTATCAGGTGCCCGCGACTCCGTATCCGTGGCCCACGCCGGTGCCCACGATGATGCCCCCCAGCGTCATGCCCACGCCGATGCCCACCAAGACCGGTTAAGGCGCCCGTAGCCCAGGCCCCCGGTCCAGGACCAGCAGATCGTGCTGCGCGGCCAGGAACCCGGCGTGAAACCGCGTACGGGCCCCCAGCCGCTCGCACAGCTCCTGCACCCGCCGCTGCACCGTACGCGGGCTGAGACCGAGCTGCCGCGCGATCGCGTCGTCCTTCATCCCCACCGCCAGCAGGGCGAGCACCTCGGTGTCGCCCGGCTGCGGCCACACGTCCCGTTCGATGTGCGCGGCCGGGTCCGCTGACAGCCGCAGTGGCACGGCCGCCTGCCACAGCACCTCGAACAGCCCGACCAGCGCGTCGAGCAGCGCCGACGGGTGGACGACCAGCGCGCTCTCCACCGCCCGGTCCTCGTCGGACACCAACGGCAGCATGGCCGTGCGGCCGTCGGCGATGGCCAGCTTGACGGGCACCTGCCCCAGCCGGGCCTGCTCGCCGTCGGCTATCGCCTGCCGCGTGTGCTCCAGCATGCCGGGCTCCTCGAACGCCAGCGGCCCGTAGATGCCGCGCACGACCGGGCCCTGGTGGGCGGCGCGCTGCTGGTTCTCCTGGTCGTCCAGGATGTCGACCGCGTACGGCGGGCGCACCAGCACGAGCATCTCGGCCGTGACGCTGCGTTCGAGCTGGAGGTAGCGGCGGGCGACGGCGTAACGGCCGGTCACCACCTCCAGCACCTCCTCCGGATGCGGTCCGGTGCGGTCGGCCACCTCGGTGGCGAGCAGCGCCGCGGCGGCCCGGCTGTGCGTGATCTCCTCTTGGCGGCGGGCCACCAGCACGTCGATGGCGATGTTCGGCGGCGTGGCGATCAGCCGAAGGGGTCGGCCGGCCACCCGGGAGATCAGCCCGAGGTCCTCCAGCCGGGGCAGCATCCGGCGGATGGCGGCGGTGGACGCGCCGGTCTCGGTGGCCAGCTGACTCAGCGTCGCGGGCCCGTGGCGGAGCAGCGCGCGGTAGGCCGTCTCCTCGGCGACGCTGACGCCGAGGCCCTCCAGTAACCGCCGTTGCGCCATGCCAGCCCCCCGCTGTCCTGTCGTCTCGAACGCGAGCGTAGCCCAGGCGGGTTTACGACAAGTCGGGATCTCGCCAGACGAGACCTATGGACCGGAACGCCCCCAGATCACTAGGAATTGGGTCGGCACATTTCTCGCCTTCTGGAGGTGGCCGATGAGGCCCAGGCGTTGGACAGCGGTGGCCGCCTCCCTGGCGGTGGCCGCGGTCACCACGATCACCGGTACGGGCGCGCGGGCGGACGACGCTCCGGCGCCCGCGCGGGCCGACCGCGCTCCGGCCAACGGTGCTTCAGCCCTCGCGCCAGACCCCGCCAAGCACGGCTACGACATCACGCTGATCACCGGCGACCAGGTGCACGTCGCCGTCGCCGCCGACGGCCGCCAGAAAGCGAGCGTCACGGCCGCCCCGCGCGGGGACGGGCCACCCGCCCGTTTCCGGATCACCGAGGACGCCGGGCAGCTCACCGTGCTGCCCAGCGACGTGGAGGGGCTGGTCCCCGGCCGCCTCGACCCCGAGCTCTTCAACGTGACCGCCCTCGCCGCGCAGGGTTACACCGACGAGCGGTCGGACGCCATCTCCCTCATCGTCACGTACGGGAAACAGAGCGTGATGCCGGCCGTCCCCGCGCTGAAGGCGGTCCGCACGCTGGAGAGCATCGGCGGTTCGGGCGTCCGGCTGGCCAAGACCGCGGCGCGGGGCTTCGGCGGTGAGCTGTCCGCGCTGGCCGCGGGCCGTACGAAGAGCCCGCTCGACGGCGTCACCAAGATCTGGCTGGACCGCAAGGTGGAGCCGGCGCTGGACCGCAGCGTGCCGCAGATCGGCGCGCCGGCCGCGTGGTCTGCGGGCTACGACGGGGCGGGCACCACGGTCGCGGTCCTGGACACCGGCGTCGACACCGGGCACCAGGACCTGGCGGGGAAGGTCGCCGACGAGCGTGACTTCACCGACAGCGGCAGCGCCACCGACGAGTTCGGGCACGGTACGCACGTCGCCGACATCATCGCGGGCAGCGGCGCGGCCTCCGGCGGCTCGCGCAAGGGTGTCGCACCGGGCGTCAAGCTGCTCAACGGCCGGGTCCTGGACGCCAACGGCGAAGGGCTCAGCTCCTGGATCATCGACGGGATGGAATGGGCGGCGGGGGAGAAGCACGCCGACATCGTGAACATGAGCCTGGGCGACCCCAGCCCCGGCGGGCCGCTCACCGACGCCTTGGGCGCGCTGTACGCGGGCTACGGAACGCTGTTCGTGGTGGCGGCGGGCAACAGGGGCTGCGAAGCCTGCGTCGGGAGCCCGGGAGACGCCCCCGCCGCGCTGACCGTGGGTGCGGTCGACGGCCAGGACCGGCTGGCCGACTTCTCCAGTTTCGGACCCGTCGGGCTGGAGCGCGCGGTCAAGCCCGACATCACCGCTCCGGGCGTCGGCATCGTCGCGGCGCGGGCCAAGGGCACCTCGCTCGGCGAGCCGGTGGACGAGTACTACACCCGCCTGTCCGGCACCTCCATGGCCACCCCGCACGTCGCCGGGGCCGCCGCGCTCCTGCGGCAGTCACGCCCCGGCATCTCGGCCGGGGAGCTGAAGTCCCTGCTCATGGGTACGGCCAAGCCCATGCCCGACACCCCGGTGGACAAGCGGGGCACCGGCCGGGTGGACGTGGCCACGGCGCTCGGGGAGCCGGTGCTGACCGCCGAGGGCGCGGTCGACTTCGGGCTGTCCGAGGTGTCCTCCGGACAGCCGGTGACCCGCGAGGTCACCTACCGCAATCCCGGCAAGACCCCCGTCACCCTCGGCCTGGCCACCGGCGGCCCGTTCAGCGTCTCGCCCGCCGAGCTGTCCCTGCCCGGCGGGGCGGAGGCCACGGTCCGGCTCACCCTCGACCCGGCCAAGGCGCAGGCGGGGCGGCAGCGCGCGGAGCTCGTCGCGACGCCGAGCCAAGGGCCGCCGCTCCGCACCTCGCTGACCGGAAACGTCGAGGTCGAGCGGGTCCGGCTGCGGGTGAGCGGGATCGCCAGGGACGGCCGCCCCGCGCAGGCGTACGCCGCCGCGCTGAATGTGGACGACGGGACCCGCGACGGCCGCGAGATGCCCGGGGACCCGGTGCGCCGGTGCGAGAGCGACCCGGGTGACTCGTGCGTGCTGGTTCCGCCCGGCACCTACTCCGTGCTCGGCGTCATCAACACCCTGCGCCCGTCGGTCGACAGCATGGCCTACGCCGACCGCGGCACCGTGCTCAACCTGAGCTTCACCGGCGAGCCCGAGCTGAAGGTCACCGGTGACACCAAGGTCGTGCTCGACGCCCGCAGGGCGGTCGAGATGCGGGTCGACACGCCCGACCACGTGACCAAGCGGAACAGGGGCACCGCGACCAAGCTCATCTGGACCCGCGCGCCCGTCAAGGGCACGCCGCTCACCGAGACGATCCTGCAGGACGAGAGCGCCGACGAGACGTACTACCTGCAGCCCATGAAGCGCGTCACCAAGGGCCGGTTCGCCGTCGCCACCCGCTGGCACCTGGAGGCCCCCGCCATCACCCTGCGGACCGCCGGGCTGGAGCTGAACCCCGACTACGTCGACCCCGTCTGGTTCAGCGACGTGTCGGCCGACTTCCCCCGCCTCGACGGCTCCGCGCTGCTCCTGGCCGTGGACGCCGGGACCGCTACGCCCGCTGACCTCAAGGGCCGCGACCTGCGCGGCAGGCTCGCGCTGATCCGCCGCACGGCCGACCTGACGGTCGCCGCCCAGTCCAACGCCGCCGCGGCGGCCGGGGCCCGGATGGTCGCGGTGTACGGAGACCTGCCGGTATCCGAGAGCGGGGTGAAGCTGAAGGTCCCGACCGTCGCGCTCACCGGCAAGGAGGGCGCCCGGCTGGCCGAACGGCTGCGCAGGCTGCCGGTGCCGGTCCTGGCCAAGGGCGTCGTGGCCAGTCCGTACGTGTACGACCTGTACCTCAGCGAGGAGGGCGGGATCAGGGACCGGCCCGACCACACCCTGCGGGCGAGGTCCCTGGCCCGGGTGGACTCCGACTTCTTCAGCCAGCTCGCCGACGACGTGACGCTCTCCGAGAACCGCTTCGGCTGGCAGCCATGGGAGACCACCTCGTGGGACACCGGCCGGCCCGTCCCCCGTACGCCGCGCGACCGGGTCGACTACCTCACCGCCGGTCCCGGGGTGCGCTGGAGCAGCAGCATGGAGACGCCGGAGCGGCCGTACAACTACACCTGGGAGCACGACCAGGCCCACATCGGCGTCTCGGGCCCCGATGACGCGCCCTTCCGGGCCGGGGAGCGGATCGGCCGCACCTGGTTCAAGCAGCCGCTGCTGCCCGGCCCCGGGAGGGTCCGGCCGCTGCGCAGGGAGGGCGACCTGCTCCAGGTCGACATGTGGGGGCTCATCGACGCGGGGCGGAACACCGGCGTCGCCCAGACCGACAACTTCGCGACCGGCATGAAGACCGGCTGGCGGTTGTACCAGGGGGACACGCTGCTGGCGCAGACCGAGCGGCGCCCCCAGGGGATACTGCTCCTGCCGGCCGCCGCCGCCACGTACCGGATGGAGTACGACGTCGAGAACCGCGCCACCTGGGCCCGGCTGTCGACCAGGACGAAGACGGCGTGGACGTTCCCGTCGCAGCACGACGCCGGATCGGGCACGACGGTCCCGCTGCTGCTCGCCGACTATGACGTGGCGACGGACCTGAAGAACCAGGCCACCTCGCCGCGGCTCGGCCTGACCCTGCGCCACCAGGACGGCTCGGCGGCCGCCCCGATCAAGGACGTGTCGCTGGAGGTGTCGTACGACGACGGCGCCTCGTGGCGCGCGGTCCGGCGGCTGGCCTCGAAGGGGAACGGCGCCTACGAGGCCACACTGGACCGGCCGCGGTCCGCCGCAGTCGTCTCGTTGCGCCTCAAGGCCACCGACACGCGCGGGGCCAGCCTGTCTCAGGAGGTGATCAGGGCGTACGCGCTGAGGTAGCCGAGTGTGGGCGGGGGAGCAGAAGGCCCGCGGCGAGCGCGCCATGAGCGCCGCGAGCCACACGGCAGCCGTGGTTCACCCGGTTCCGGATGGTGGCGGCAGCAGGATCTCCGTGGCGTTGTCGCGGCCCGCGGGCCAGAACAGCGGCTGGTCCACATCGGGATGGCGATGGCTGCGGATCAGCGCCTGAATCGCCGGAGTGAGCAGGAAGTTCTGCAGCGCCAGCGCACCGTCCACGTTCGCGCCGGGGAATGAGGCCGGGTTGACCACGACCGTCGCCATGATCCGGTGGAACAGTTCGTCGGTGTAGAGCACGGGTCGCAGCGGAAGGTGGTTGTCCTGCTGGAAGACGAGGAACGGGGTGGCGCCCCACATGCTGTATCCCCGTTGCTGGGCCGCCGCCCGCATGGCCGCCTCCTGCTGGAGCCCCGTGTCGCGATACCACCCTGTCTTGTCCGGACGCCCGGCGGCATGCCACAGGTTGTCGGCCAGATAGACCAGTTCCGGCATGGCGTTGACGATGAACGGCGCGCGGGTGCGGGCGATCCGGCGGAACGCCTTCACCGGATCCGTGAGCTGTGCGACATGGGCCGGGTCGCCGTCGGGCACGATCAGCGCGATGGAGTTGAACAGCACCATCCGGGGCCACTGCCCGAGCCCGTCGGTGATGAAGGCCTGCGCGTCCTTGTGCCCGAAATGCGATAAGACCAGGTCCGCCTCCCCGGCGCGGGCCTTCACGTACACGTCCTCACCAATGTGGACCTGGACCTGCCGGCCGGTCTGGCTCTGGAACGCGTTGAGCAACCGCGGCAGCAGGCCGCCCTCCTGAACGGTCCGGACGCTGGCGAGCCGGATCACGCCCGTGCGCGTCGCGGCGCCGGTCGATGCCGCCATGGCGGGCCCGGATCCCACCGCTCCCGCTGTTCCCACCGCTCCTACTGTTCCCAGCGCGAGCAGCCCGGCGGCCTGCACCGCGTGCCGTCGCGTCAGCCCAGGGCCCTCCGCCTCGTGTCGAGAGCGTGCCTTGTCGTCGCCTTGGTTCGAGCTCATCCGCTTGCCTTTCTGCCGTTGGGTGTGTGTGGTTCGAGGGTTCGGCGAGAGGTGCTGTCGGCGGCACTTCCTTGGGGGAACAACTGCAGCGTGCCACGGCCACGCCCGCCGCCGGGTCACATATAGATGTCGGAGGGCTGAACCAGCCGGCGGCATCCCGCGTACCTCATGACATGCCATGGAGGACGGCGGTCGTCGCGTGAGTACGGTTACCGGTGTCTCGACAGCGCTCGTCGACAGGCGATTGCCGCCGCGTGAGCTTGCCCATGGCGGTGGTTGGGTGGGCGCGCGATGACAAAGAGTGGACGGGTCTACGTCTCCGTGGTCGCCGCGGGTGTGGTGGTGTTGATCGCTGCCCTTTGGTTCGGCGGCGGCGTCAGCGAACCGAAGATCGCTGGGCTGCCCACCGCGGGACCGCTCACCGACTGGGGGCTGCCGCTGGTCCGGTTCTGCTACAACCTGTGCGCGGTCGCCTGCGTGGGAACGCTGCTCGCCGCCGTGCTCTTCGCACCGGCCGCCTCGCCCGAGTCGGCGGCCTGCGTCCGCGCGGCAGGCTGGTGGGCGCTCGCCTGGGCGGCCACCGCCGTCCTGAGCTACCTGCTGACCCTGTCGAACATCATCCCGCTGCCCGTGACGAACCTGCTCGGCTCTTCCGACATGCTGAGCTTCGGCATGTCGTTCCCGCAGACCCAGGCGCTGCTCGTGGTGCTGGTCGCCGCCGTCGTGGTGGCCGTGCTCACCCACTTGCCGCGCCTGCCCAAAGTGATCCCGCTGGCCATCGCCGCCTTCGCGATCCTGCCGCCCGCCTACGTAGGTCACGCCGCCTCTGTCGCCGACCACGACATCGCGGTCTCCGCCCTGATGACGCATCTGCTGTCGGCGTCGGTGTGGATCGGCGGGCTGGCCGCGGTGCTCGTCCACTTCCGCCGTTCCGATCACCTGCAGGTGGCGCTGCCCAGGTTCAGCACGATCGCTTTGTGCTGCTTCGCGGCGGTCGCCGTCTCCGGCCTGGCCGGCGCGTGGGTGCGGCTGAACACTCCATCCGACCTCTGGCAGACCAGGTACGGCCTGCTCGTGCTGGCCAAGGTCGTGGCGCTCGCGTTCCTGGCCCTGTTCGGCTGGATTCACCGCCGCCGCATTGTCGCGGGCATCGCCGAACGCGGCGTGCGCCGTACTTTCACCCGGCTGGCCGCGGGGGAGATGGCCATGATGGCGGCGGCGATGGGGCTGGCCGTCGCCCTGTCCCGCACCCCACCACCCACGGGCGGTGACGGTAACGGCAGCCACTTCATTCTGGAGTACCAACTCGCCCGCTACAGCCTCGGCGCGCTGATCACCCAGATCCGCCTGGACCCGCTGATCCTGCTGCTTCTGGCGCTGCCCGCCGTCGGCTACATGATGGGCGTACGCAGGCTGCCCTCCTGGCCGGTCGGACGCACGCTGGCCTGGTACGCCGGCCTGGCGCTGACCGCGCTGGCCCTGCTCGGGGGGATCGGCAGCTACGCGCGGGCGATGCTGTCGATCCACGTTCTGCAGCACAGTGTGCTCGCCGTCATCGCTCCTATCCTGCTCTGCTTCGGCGCGCCTCTCACCCTCGCCGCCCAGGCCACCACTGCCGCCTCTCAGTACGGCGAGTTCGGCTCACGGCTTCGTGGCCGGCGCATCACCCGTCCCGCTCTTTTGCTGATCGCCGGCACCCTGCCGGTCATCCTGCTCTACGGCACGCCCTACCTGTCCTGGTCCGCATCCGGCTATGCCACCCACTTGCTTACGGTGTCTCTGGTCTTCGGTGCCGGGTTGCTGGTCTTCTGGGTGCTGGTGGGCGTCGATCCGCTGCCTCGCTCGATCCCGTGGGCCGCCCGCGCCTGGCTGCTGGCGGCGGTCGCCGCCGTACACCTTGTCCTCGGCGCGTTCCTGCTGCTCGGACCGGCCGCGGCGGTCGACTGGTTCTCCCTTGTGGCCCCGCTCGGCGTTGATGACAGCCTCGCCGACCAGCGCCAGGCCGGAATCCTGCTCATGCTCGTCCCACTGGCTCCGCTGGCCGCGCTGGCCGCGCAGCTGGTCTCGCTGAGGCAGGAAGCCCCGACCCGGGTGCGGACAGACCAGGTTGCCCAGCGCCTGGTCAGCAGCCGACGTCTCGATACGCCGAGCGGGTGACCAGGCCGGCTAGACGTCGATCACGACGCCACCAGTCGCAGGAAGGCCCGGACCCTGGGATGCGCGGGCGCGGTGAAGAAGCTCGACGGAGCCCCCTGCTCGATCACCCTGCCGCCGTCCATGAAGACGACCCGGTCCGCCACCTCCCTGGCGAACGCGGCCTCGTGCGTGACGACCACCATCGTCATTCCCTCCCGCGCGAGCTCGCGCATCACCTGGAGCACCTCCCCGTGCAGCTCGGGGTCGAGCGCGGAGGTGGGTTCGTCGAAAAAGATCACCTCGGGCCGCATGGCCAGCGCCCTGGCGATCGCGACCCGCTGCTTCTGCCCGCCCGACAGCTTGGCCGGATAGCAGTCGCACTTGTCGCTCAGGCCCACCCGTGCGAGCAGCCGCCGCCCCAGCTCGGCCGCCTCATCGCGTGATGCGTTCTGCACTGAAAGGGGGCCTTCCATGACGTTCTGCAGGGCCGTCATGTGCGGGAACAGGTTGAACTGCTGGAAGACCATGGCGGTACGGCGGCGCAGCTCGCGTATCTGCTTGGCCCGGGCCCGGGAGATCCTGCCGCAGGCGATCTCGGTGCCGCAGACGCTGACCGTGCCCTTCTCGGGCTCCTCCAGCAGGTTCAGGCAGCGGATGAGTGTGGTCTTGCCCGAGCCCGACGGGCCCATGACCACGATCACCTCGCCTCGCTCCACGTCGAGGTCGACGCCCTTGAGCACCTCCAGGTCACCGAACCGCTTGTGCAGGTCACGTACGCTCACGACGGTCACGCGTAGGCCCTCCTCATCCGCTTCTCCAGCACCTGCTGGCCGATCTGGAGCATGGTGTTGACCAGCCAATAAAGCATCCCGACCAGCAGCAGCGCCTCCATGTACCGGAAGGTCGAAGTGCCGATGCCCTCGGCCACGCGCGTCAGCTCGACCACGGTGACCGCGGAGGCGAGCGAGGTGTCCTTCATCAAGGCGATGAACCTGCTGCCCACGGCGGGGGTGGCGATCCTGATCGCCTGCGGGAAGATGACGCGTCTGAGCGTCTTCCAGTACGGCATGGCCATCGAGGCCGCCGCCTCCCACTGTCCCTTGTCCACGCCGAGCACTCCGGCGCGGAAGTTCTCGCTGAGGTAGGCGGCGCTGAACAGGGTGAACGCGATGATCGCCGACGGGATGGGCGGGATCTGCAGCCCGAGCTGCGGCAGCCCGAAGTAGACGATCATGATCTGGATGAGCAGCGGCGTGCCCCTGAACACCGACACGTACGCGGCGGCCAGTGCTCGCAACACCCTGCTGGCCGAGATGCGAGCCAGCGTGACCAGGGCACCCAGCGCGCTGCCGAGAACGAACGAGATCAGGCCGAGCATGATCGTGATGGCCAGGCCGGCGAGCAGATCGGGAAACGAGTCGACGAGCAGGTCCATCACAGCTTGCCCAGCTCTTCGGCCATGTTCAGCCCGCCCAGCCACTTGCGGGAGATCGTGGCGAGCGTGCCGTCGGAGATCATGTCTCCCAGCGCCTTGTCCACGGCCTGCTTGAACGAGGTGGACCCGTTGGCGAAGGAGATGCCGTTCACCTCAGACTCGAGCAGCGGCCCCGCGGGCTTGACCGCCAGCCTGTTCTTCTGCGCCAGGAAGGCGCCCTGGAACCGGGAGACCAGCGCGGCGTCCGCGCGGCCGCTGCCCACCTCGGTCAGGCCGAGCGTGGCGTTGTCATAGGTCTTGATGTCGGCGCCGGGGATCGACTTCTTGGCGAACGCCGCCTGCGTGGTGCCCGCGGTGACCGCGACCTTCTTGCCCGGCAGATCCGCCGCGCCGTTGATGGAGGTGTTGGTGTTCGCCACGAAGATCGAGATGCCGTTGACCTCATAGGGCCGGGAGAAGTCGACCTGCTTCTCGCGCTCATCGGTGATGGTCTGACCGGCGATCACCGCGTCGAAGCGTCCCGCCTGAACTCCGGCGATGAAGCTCTGGAAGTTGGAGGCGACGAACTCGACCTTCGCGATGCCGAGCCGCTTGGCCAGCTCGTTGGCCACGTCCACGTCGTAGCCGGCGGGCTTGCCGTTCTCCAGGAAGTTCCACGGCGGGTTGGCCTGGGTCTGCGCGACCCGGATGACTCCCGCCGCTTTGACTCGCTGCAGGAGATCGCCGTGAGCCTGGCTGGAACCGCACCCGACCAGGGCGCTCACGAGGATGATCAATATAGGTATCCGAAGGAGCGAAGTCATCGCCACACCCTTCCTCTCGCGCGCACGCGCGCGGTCGGTCGGCACTGGCCCCCGAGCCCCTGGAACGCTGTCCGTAACGTCCAAAGGCCCAATGCTCTTGCACATACCACCGAGGGGTACATGCCCTTGCGGCTACACCGTCCCTCTTGGCCCCCTCCTTCGTCAAGTACCCCCGAGGGGTAATTTTCGGTCCTTCCAGAAATGAGCCATCACGTCCGCTCAAGTCGATGTTTAGATCGAAATTTCCCGTTTTCGAGCGTGGGCCTCAGGGGTCACCGAGCAGGTTGAAGGGCCGAAGCCCGGGGCGGTGGGGAGTCTGTGCGGCGGGGCTCGGCCTGACGGCCCAGCGCGGTTATGGCCCCCCGGCTTTCGTTGACTTTATGTGGCGACATCTAGTCTGTGGGTGTTGTCAGGTGCACAGGGGACGTCATGTCGCCGGGGCCTGAACGGGCCGGGCCACAGGCTCAAGCCACTCAGATCGGGGGAGCGAGGCGGTGACGAGGCTGGTCCAGAATGCCCGCGCGGCGCTGGCCATGGCTCTGTTGGCGTGCCTGATCCTCTCCCACGGGCTGCCCTCGGCAAGCGAACGGCACGTCCTGCCGGCGGTGGCGGCCGGGGCCGAACACTACGAAGGCTCAGCCCAGCCGGGGGAGGCGTCCGACCACGTGTGGGCCCGTGATCGGCAGCAGACCGTCGCGGTCCCCCGGGCGAAGACCCCGTTCGACACCGTGGTGGCGTCATCCGCGACGCAGCCGCCGATCATCGCCGCGAGCGGTGTGGAAGGCCCGCCGTACGGCCTCCGCAGACAACGTGGCGCCGCACTTCCCGCAGTGCTCCAGGTCTTCCGCTGCTGATCGGGCCCACCGAGCGAACCGGCGTCTCCTACCAGCGTTCCGCTGATCGTCCGAACGGCCCGGACGGCCCGCGCCGTTTGACGTGATACGGCCCTGCGTCGCGTACGACATGTACCGCAGGATCGTTCAAAAGATCCAGGTCACCGGCCTGATCGACGCGATCCGGCTCCCTGGCGCGGAGTCCCTCGGGCAGCTCGCCGAGATCGGTGTCATCGGCACCGTACTGGCGTTCACGCTCATCGCCTCCGCCGAAAGCCTGTTCAGCGCGGCGGCGGTGGATCGCCTGCACGACGGTCCGCGCACCCACTACGACAAGGAGCTGATGGCCCAGGGAATGGGCAACGCCGTCTCCGGGCTGCTCGGCGCCCTGCCGATGACCGCGGTCATTGTGCGTAGTTCGGCCAACGTCCACGCGGGTGCCAAGACCAAGACGTCGCGAGTTCTGCACGGTGTCTGGCTGCTGTCGTTCGCCGCCTTGGTCCCCTCCGTGCTCGGCGTCATCCCGATCGCGGCGCTCGCCGGTGTCCTCGTCCACGCGGGCTGGAAGCTGCTCCCGATCAAGCAGATGATCCGGCTGTGGCGGGCACATCGTGGCGAGGCGGTGATCCTCGCGGTCACTGCCGTGGCCATCGTGGTGGTGAACATGTTCGAAGGCGTGCTCATAGGGCTGGCGCTCTCGATCATCAAATCCGCGTGGGAAACCTCGCACATGCAGATCCAGGTCACTCACCGCGGCGACGGCCCGATCCGCGTGGAAGTCAGCGGCAACGCCACCTTCCTGCGCCTGCCCAAGATGCTCGACACCTTGGAGACACTGCCGAAAGATCAGCCCATCGAGCTCGACCTCGCCGGGGTACGCCACCTCGACCACGCGTGCCGCACGGCCCTGACCACGTGGGCGGAACGCCACAACAACAAGGGCATCGAGTTGGTCCGGATCTCTACCGCGGCCTGAAGCAGCCCAGCCTTCCTGCGGGATGACCGCCTTTACTCTGCCGCCGCGCCAGGCAACCGGGCGCGGCGGCGGTGGGTGGTCAATGGCACGCTCATTAATCCTGAGATCGCTTGTTCAGCCGGGCCAGATAGTCGTTGTAGGCGGCCAGTTCGCTCTCGCCGAGCCGGTCGGCACGACGGTCCAGGCGCCGCGCTTGGCGATGATCGCTGAGCGCCCACTGCGCGGCAATGGTGATCACCACGATCATGGTGGGGATCTCGCCGAACGCCCACGCCATGCCGCCGGCGACGGTCTGGTCCTCCAGCACGCTGGCTCCCCAGGGGCGGGCCAGCTGGTCGTACCAGGATGAGGTGATCGATTTGCCGGTCATCATCATCGAAATGCCGAAGAACGCGTGGAAGGGCATGGTCATCATCAGCGTGCCGAGCTTGGCGACGTACGGCAGGCGGCGTGGCGCCGGATCCACGCCGATGATCACCCAGAAGAACAGCACGCCCGAAAGCAGAAAATGCCCGTTCATGAGGATGTGGCCGACCGGCTGGCGCATGGCGCTCTCGAACAACGAGGTGTAGTAGAGCGCGTAGGAGCCGCTGATGAAGACGGCCATCGCCAGCGCCGGATGCGAGACGATCTCGGCGAAGCGGCTGTGCAGGATCGTGACGATCCACTCGCGCGGTCCGCGGTCACCGCGGTGGGAAACCGGTTTCAGCGCCCGCAGGGCGAGCGTCACGGGCGCTCCGAGTACCAGGAAGATCGGGGTCAGCATCGCCAGCCCCATGTGCTGGATCATGTGCACGCTGAACAGCACAGGCGCGTAGGTGGCGATTCCGCTTTGGGTGAAGACCACGATGAGGACGAGCCCGACCGCCCACGAGACAGACCGTCCCACCGGCCAAGAATCCCCCCGGCGGCGTAGGCGCGCGACCGCGGCCGCGTAACCCAGGGCGGCGACGACCACCAGCAGGACGAAGAAGAGGTCCAGCCGCCACAGCGTCGCCAGCCGGGCGGCGCTGAGCATCGGTGGCATGGCATAACCCAGCAGGTCACGGACGGGGTCGGCGGGCAGCGCGGTCAACGGTGGTGGCGTACGCGACAGCACCACCGCCAGCCCCACAGTGGCGGCCATGACCACCACCTCACCGACTGCCAGTCGCGCGAAGGCACGTGGCCGACCTGCCCGCAGGGCCATCAGGGTATGGCGTCGGTGCAGCCACCCGAACCCGCCCAGTACGGCCAGGGCAGTGGCCTTAGCCAGGATGAGCACTCCATAGGAGGAGGAAACCAACTGCCCGAACTCGGTCAGACGGGCCGCGGCACCGGCCACACCGCTGACCGCGACCCCCGGCAGGCACCACGCCGCCAGCCGGGAGAACCGCCCTACCACCAGTGGCAGATCGGCATGGCCCCGCTGGGCGTGCACGGTGACGGCGACCAGGCCGCCGACCCACAACGCCAGCGCCACCAGGTGCAGCCCCAGGCCGGTGATGGCCATCGCGTGGTTGGGGGAACTGGCCGAGTGTCCGGTCAGGACCGGTGGCAGCAGCCCGAGCAGGGCGGCGGCGAGCAGGCCGGCGGCGCTGTTGAGGCTCACCACGTCTCTGGCGAAACCGGCGATGCACGCGGCCAGGAGCAGCACCAGCAGCATTGTTGTGCCCTGCGGGACGGTGCTGATGAAGCTGAGCGCCTCGGTGCCGGTCAGGCGCGCGGCGGGGGTGGCGAGGACATCCGACAGCGTGAACAGCATCGCCAGGGCGGTCGCCGCAGCCCAGGCCAGCGCGGCCCAGGAGGCCGAGCGCGCGTAGCGTTTCGCCTGGCCCGGCAGCAGCCCCTTGTCCGAGGGGAGCAGAACGGCGGCCGTGAGCAGCATGCCCACCGTCGTGATCGCGGCCAGGTCGGCGGCGAGCTTGGCGAGCGGCAGTCCCCAGCGGGTGAGAAGGCCGGCGTCAGCGAGCCCGCTGATCACGACGGCGAAGGCCGCGCCGCCCGCCAGCATGGCGATCGTCAGGGCGGCCACGGCGGAGCCTGCCGCGGCAAGGAACAGCGGGGCCAGGCGCGCGGCGGCCAGGGCGGGGGTGGCGGGAGAGTCGCCGCCGAT
Source organism: Nonomuraea sp. CA-143628 (assembly GCF_050942315.1). Lineage (NCBI taxonomy): Bacteria > Bacillati > Actinomycetota > Actinomycetes > Streptosporangiales > Streptosporangiaceae > Nonomuraea > Nonomuraea sp. CA-143628. Next base: position 10,660,511 of record NZ_CP192072.1, on the reverse strand, counting down.
CAAGATGGTCCGGCGCCGACGCTCGGCCCGCCGTTGCTGGCCTGGCAACGCCTAGAGCCGCTCTTTGATCGTGCCCTGCGGCTTCTCGTGCATCTACTACCCCCGGCCCTTATCTTCTACGACTGGTAGAACTTCTACCGTACGTCGAATATGAGAACCGTAAGGGGCGGCGCGATCACGGTTGAGGCAGAGGCCACTGGAAACGGTGGACGCCGCGGCGGAACATCGTCCACGGCGGTCGCGGCGACGCGCTCGTCAGAAGGTGCTGCAGATGATGGGGGCGGACAGGACCGTGAGGGGTCCGCTCAGCAGCAGTATGGCCGCCGAGTAGGCCGCGGTGGGCGCCCAGGCGGGCTGGTCGCTCTTGGACAGCAGGCGATGCACACGTTCGACGACGCCCGCATCGGACAGGGCGAAGGTGGCCAGACCCTGGCCTCCCTGACTGTCGGCCATCCGGACCAGGGCGCGGGCCAGGGGCAACTCGCCGTGCGCTTGGCGGGCATGATCGTCGGCGATCATCTCCAGCAGCATGGCGACCGCGTGCCGTGCCGTTCGCGCCGCGGCCAGCCACGGAAAGGCGTGCGTGAGGGCGAGGAAGGGCAGCAAGGCCAGGTCGTGGCGGCCGCGGGCATGGGCGCGTTCGTGCTGCAGGACGGCTTGCAGTTCGCAAGGGCGCAGCAGGTCCAGGGTGCCCTGGCTGAGAACGATGCGTCGGTGCCTGCCCGGCACGCAGTAGGCCACGTGCCTGTCGCTGGGCAGCACGTAGGCGTCGTACACGGTTGAGTGCTCGGCGACGACGTCGACCAGCAGCCGTTGGCGGCGCCGCTCGCGGAAGGTCTTGGTGGTGACGCGGATCGTGTGCGCCAGCAGCCAGCTCAGCAGGCCCGCCGACCAGGCCAGGGCCGCCAGATGCGCGGGCCCGAGCCCGTCCAGGCCATGCCCGGACACGATCTGGCGGCCCAAGGTGTGCATGCCATGTGGGAAGACCGCGGCCAAGGGGGCGACCGCGGCCACCAACCCAAGGCCGACCGCGCCCAGCCCTGCCGCCAGCCCGATCGCCTGCCACAGCGCGAGCGCCGCGCGGGGACAGCGGTGCGTCCACGCCGCCCCGGCCAGCACGCGGGCCATTCGGTCGCCGAGCACGACCGGCAACAGTGACACTCCTGCGGCGACCAGCCAGGCGATCACGGGGCAGATCCGTCCCGCTCACCGAGCGCCTCGCGCAAGGCGGCGGCCACCTCCGGGGTGACCCCGACGACAAAACGCTGCACGGCCGCCTCAAGGTCGCCTGCCTCGTCCAGGGCCGCGCGCATCGCCTCGGCGACAAAGGCATCCTTGTCGGCTATGGACTTGTACAGGTGCGCGCGGCCGATCCGCTCGCGCGAGACCATGCCTTTGCGCGACAGACGCATCAACACCGTCAGCACCGTCGTGATGGCCGGTTTCGAGGGCAGATCTGCCGCGAGATCGTGGGCGAACATGCCGTCGGGGTGCTCCCAGAGAGCTTCCATGACCGACCGCTCCAGATTGCCGAGTTGCACCGTAGCCCTCCTGCCGCGCCAACTTTTATCTGAGGTAGAAGGTTACCGCCCAGATCGCCGTCAGGCAGTGCCGCCGGCTCGTGGCGGCTCCCTTGCTTCATCAGGTGGCAGGCGTCGGTGTCGGTGGGCGGGCCGAGCCGGCGCGAGGTGGGGCCTGCGTTGCCGTTCTGGTCGGCTCACTGGGGCTGGGCTGCTGGTGGCTGGCTGAGAGCGGTGAGCAGGAGATGGCGTTGGCGCAAGGTGAGGTCGCCGATGCGGGCGCTGTTGTCGATCTTCGCCTCCCGCATGGTCTGGGTGATCTGGGCGGGGGTGCGTCCGGGCAGGGCACGCAGCAGCGACGCGACGTCGGCCTCGATGGTGGCCGGGTCTCTGCGCGACAGTAGCGCTTCCAGGCCGAGTTGCCCGGTCGCCACGGCGGCTCGTAGTTCGGTAGCGCTCGCCGGTTGTGTCAGCGGCGTCGGTGTCTGGGGCGGCCGGGTGGGCGGTGCGGGCAGGCGATGCGCGGCAGCGGTGGGCAGAGCCGAGTGGGACGGGTCGGCGGCGAGCAGGGTTTGTGAAGTGACCAGCATGCCTCCGGTGGCCAGCACAGCGGCGGTGGTGAGGACGATGTGGCGGCGCGACAACTGTCCGCCGTTGTTGGCGCGGGCCATCGTCAGCCCGATCACGGCGGTGCGCAGCAGGACGCCGGTGACCATGCCGAGCAGGATCGGCACGCTCTGCGCGGGGAGGGGGGCCACGGTGGCGAGCACGACGCCTGCCGCGGGGCTGAGGCAGGCGACTGTCAGCCAGGGGGCGAGCGGCTTGCGGGCCAGATCGAGCAGGGCGGCCAGGGCCAGTCCTTCGCTGGCCGAGTGGATCACCAAGGCGGCCACGACGATGGCTGACGCGGCCAGCGCCAGGGTGGCGCCTTCGATCATGCGGTGCAGGGCCAGGGCGGCCGCTGTGCCGACGCCGCCGTACACGGCTGCGCTGACGGCCTGTTTGACGCGACGGTGCAGGCCAGGTGAGTGGCGGCCGACTTGAGCTCTGTCGTGCTGGTGACCACAGCCTTTGCGGGTGAAGTAGGTGATGACGGAGAAACCGAACAGCCCCGCCAGGGCCACCAGCCAGAGCGGGACGCCTGTGGCGGTGGCTTCCCGCCAGGCATCGGGCAGCAGGTCGGTCAAGGCGGTGATGAGCATCAGAGCCGAGGCGATGGCGAGCCAGAGGCTGATCTTGGCAATGTTGTGCCGCGCCAAGCGGGCGCCGGCCAGCGTGGACAGCGTGACCAGGCCCACAGCGGCCCAGCTCGTCCAGGCCGGCAGTGCGGCATCCAGAGTCGAGTCTTGCAGTGCCGACTGCAGCGCCGGCCCCCCGAGCGGCAAGGACATGTAACGGCCTTTCTGGCAGGAGCGGGTGGGAGCGGCGGTGCCGGTTGGGCGAACGGAACCGGCCGCGGGTGGACCGGCTCTGTCGAGGAGTCCGCCGTCATGGGGCCGAGGTGGTACCGGCGTGCGTGCGGGTCGACGATGGGCCGGAACGTGCGGGCAGGCTGGAGGCTTCGTGGGCGCCGTGGCTCGGCGTGGTGAGGTCGTCCAGCAGGGTGCGCAGCTGCTCGAGTTGGGTGTGCAGGCTTTGTTGCAGTTGCCGGCTGTGGTCGGTGATGACGGTGCCGAGTTGGTCGACCTGCGCCTCGATGGCCTCGCAGTAGGCCAGGCGGGTGGCCTGGGTCAGCGCGTCGGCGTCCGCGGCGGCTTGACGTTGCAGTTGCTCGGCCTCGGCATGGGCGGCGGCGAGGATCTGGCGGGCTTCCTGCCGGGCGGCTCTGATCGTTTCCTGCCCCGTCTGCTCCGCCTCAGCCAGCACATCGGCTGTGCTCCGCGAGTTCTGGGACGCGGCGGCGGCCAGGCGTTCGCGCAGGTGGGTGTTGTCCTGCCACAGCAGGCTGAGCGTGGTTTCCACGCCGGCCAGGAACGCGTCCACTTCGGCCAGGTCGTAGCCGGCCCGCAGCCGGACCACGGTGAAGACCTGATGATGCACCGCGGCGGCGGTCAGCAAGGCGAGTTGGCCGGGGCCGGCCGCCTGCACCGGCGACGTGGTGGTGCCATCGGCGGCTACGGCGTGGCTGTGCGGGAGGTGGGGGTGATGGTCGTGGTCTTCGTGTTCGACATGCATGGTGGGCTGTCACCAAACCTTTCGCCGCCGGCGCTGGTGATGGTGGGGCCTGCCCGTACCGAAGCGTCGGGCACGGCCCTTTCCCGGCGGCGTCCCGCCGGGGAGAGCGCCGCCAGGAGGGTGCGTCATTCGGGTGCGTCGGGTGATGGCCTGAGGGTGGCCGAAGTGTGCCGGAGACGACCGTCTACGTGAGAAAGGCAGGTCGCAGCAGGCCGGGGGTTACTGCTGGGCGTCGTCGTGGCAGTGGCAGGAATCGCACTCCTGGCCGTTGCCCGCCGCTGCTGCGGTGTCGGACGCGGTGTCGATGGGGTGGTCGGAGGCGCAGGTGGCCTCCTCGTGATGGTGATGGTGGTGGGAGTGGGGGTGCGGCTGCTGTTCGGTCATGCCGGTCCTTTCTCGCATGTGGTGACTGCTCAGGACGAGTAGGGGCGGGTGACGACGCGGTCGCCGTCGCGGCGCACGGTGGGCAGCGTCACGACCGTGACCCGGCGGCTGCCATCGGTGGTGAGGGTGGTCTCCGATCCCGACGGTGGGTCGCGATGGGGTGATGAGTGCTGGGGGCGGTGTGCGCGATTCTCATGCGAATTCGCCTTCCTGCGCGCATCGTCGCATCCGGTTGAGGGAACCGAACTGACGGGGTGGTCATATCCTGACCTGCAACTTCTACGCTGAGTAGTTGACACATTACAGCTTGTTTAAACATATGAATAGGTGTTCAGTGGTAGAAGTTGTTGGCGGTACGAAGCGCGCCAGATCTTCGGCTGGTCTGCTACCGCCTGATCGACGTCGGCCATCACGTACCCCGTCCACACCCGCTCAAGGAGCCGAGCGCATGTCTGACGACCACGACCACAGGCATGGGCAAGGAAAGGACAGGGCGCGGAGCCGGCTCTTGATCACGATCGCAGTGACGATCACAGCCATGGCGCCGGTCACGGTCACGCGATCAGCGCCCAGGCTGACCGGCGCTATCTGGGCGGGGCGCTCGCCCTGATCGCCGGTTTCATGGCGGTGGAAGTGGTGATCGGGCTGATCGCCCAGTCGCTGGCGCTGATCTCCGATGCCGGTCACATGCTCACCGACGCGATGGCGATCGTGCTGGCGTTGGTCGCGATGCGAATCGCCGCTCGTCCGCCGGAGGGCGGCTTCACCTACGGGCTGAAGCGGGCAGAGATCGTCTCAGCCCAGGTCAACGGCATCACGCTGCTACTGCTGGCGGCCTACTTCAGCTTCGAGGGCATCCGCCGCCTGATCGAGCCGCCGCAGGTCGAGGGCCTGTTCGTGATGGCCACAGGACTGGCCGGCATCGCCGTCAACCTGGCCGCGACCTGGCTGTTGTCCAAGGCCAACCGCTCCAGCCTCAACGTCGAAGGTGCCTTTCAGCACATTCTCAACGACCTGTACGCCTTCGTCGCCACCACCGTCGCGGGCCTGGTCATCTGGCTGACCGGTTGGGCACAGGCCGACGCCATCGCCGCGCTGGTGGTCGCCGTACTGATGCTCAAAGCAGGCTGGGGCCTGGTCCGCGACGCCGGGCGCGTCTTCATGGAAGCCGCCCCTGCCGACATCAATCCCGCCGAGATCGGCCGCCAGATCGCTGCCCTGGACACCGTGGTCGAGGTCCACGACCTGCACATCTGGGAAGTGACCTCGGGCTATGCCGCCCTGTCGGCGCACATTCTGGTCAGCCCCGGCGCCGATTGCCATGCCGCACGACTGGCGGTCGAAGCTCTGCTGCACGGCCGGCACGGCATCGAGCACACCACCGTGCAGGTCGACCACGCCGCGCCCAACAGCCACGCCTTCGACGAAGACGGCGCGCTACGCCGCATCGTGCGTCATTGCGCCGACCCGCATGGCCCCACTCATCATGGCCGCAGGTTTGAAACGGCGGCGAACGGCGACGACCACGCCGATCACTGAACTCATGGCCGCGTCGTGGGACCAGGCAGATCTCTCGCCATGCGGTGGCACATTCCGCGTATCTCGGAAGTAGCTACGAGCGTCAGCTGAACGCACGCCGATGATGACGAACATCCCCAACCCGCCCGCATCCGCAAGGGCAAGGAAGTGAGCGGACGCGGGACGCCGCTCGCGTGCGCACCCGACGGTAACCGGGGGCGGCGTCAGCCGAACACCGAGGCGCCAGAGGCGAGAGTGGGGATCAGGGAACTGGTACATCGACACCACGATGGTGATGTTCCGGGTGACGGAGCCGATGGGCTCTGCCACGATGACGGGGTGCATGTCGGCCGTCCTATGGTCCGCGCGCTGCGCGCCGCGGTGTTCACCGCCGTGTGCGTGCTGGCCTCGGCCACTTTGCACGTCCTGGTCGGCGGCACCGCGATAGCCCTGGGCCCGCTGGCCGCGGCGGTAGCGGTGACCTGGACGGCCGCCTTCTGCCTGGGCGCACGCCCGCGCGGCTGGCCGGAGCTGCTGGGTTTGTGCGTGGCCGCGCAGTTCGGGCTGCATCAGCTCTTCGCGGTCTCCGAGCACTCCGCCTCCGCCACGATGAGGATGCCCGCGGCTCTGCCCGGTAGCCACGAACACGGCTCGGGACTGGGCATGCTGATGATCCACCTGGCGGTGGCGGCTGCCTCTAGCTGGTGGCTGGCACGTGGTGAGACAGCGCTGGCGGCGCTGCTGCACCTGAGCGCCACACCCCTGACCGGACTGTGGAACGTCCTGGCCGCCTGGCCGGCCGTACTCGCCCCCCTGCCGCTGTCCCGCCCCGTCCACTTCCGGCCGTCCTGGCCGCAGTTGGCAGGCCATGTACCCGCACTGCTGGCTCCGGTCCTGTCGCGGCGTGGCCCGCCCCAACGCGCCGGGCGCGGCTGACGCCCGTCACATCACGACCTTCACGAAGCTGTTCGTCCAGCTCCAGCTCTTGGCGCGCGTATGCCCCGCCGTGTCATCGCGGTGCGGGCCACCGCCCCGGCAGGAGCTCATCTCACCGTCCGGCGCCTGCCGGACCCCCCTATTTTCGGAGTCCCGCATTGACTCGTTCAACGCGTCAGTCGATCAAGGCGATCCGCCATGCCGTGGCCGGCATCGGCGGCGCCGTGCTGCTGCTGTTCCTGACCGCTCCCCCCGCCTTGGCGCACGATCGGCTCAAAGACAGCTCGCCCGCCGATGGCGCCAAGGTGGCCCAGGTGGAGACGATCGAACTCGAATTCACCTCCCGCATGACCATGGCCACTCTCGTGCTGGAGCGCCCGAATGGCGAGAACCTTCCGCTGGGCAAACCGCGCAACCAAGGCAACGAGGTGTTCGCCACCCCGCAGCAGAAGCTGGAGCCGGGCCGCTACCGCCTCGCTTGGCGGGTGGTCTCCTCCGACGGTCACCCGATCTCCGGAGAGTTGCGCTTCACCGTCACTGCTCCGGCCGCCGCGCCCGCTCCTTCCGCCAGTCCGGCCGAATCCTCAGCCCCGCCCTCATCGTCGAGTTCGGCCGCGCCGCAACCAGCCACCTCCCAACCGCCATCTGCGGCGGCCGCCGCCCCGCAAAGCGAGAGCAGCGCCGGCAGCGGCTCCGGCGGCATGCCCGGCTGGCTGTGGATCGCCGTCGCAGCGCTGGTCCTGGCCGGGGCGGCGCTCTTCATGAGTGGCCGCCGAAAGCGGGGTGCGGCGGCGTCTGAATAGCACGCTCACCCGCGTGTGTGCCTGGTGCGGCCGAGCCGGCCGCACCAGGCACGAATCCCTTCCTCGGGCGTGCGCCGGGCCTGGCTCAGGTGGCCGCGGCCACACAGGTGGCGGGTACGAGCCGGTCGCGCTGTTCCCGTCGCGCGACGGCCGCCGCCGAGACCAGCCCGGCGACGGTCCGTGGCGGCCAGCCGCCTGCCGGGTGCGGCGCGGTCACGATTTCCAGACGCACGCCGTAGGAGGCCAGCAGCCGCTGCCTGAGTGGTTCCATGCCCGGATTCGGCCACCAGCACGACCGGGTGGCCGTACGCGATGCCGGCCAGCGCCAGGCCCAGGCCCAGGGTGCCGCTGGTCGACTCGACGATGGCGGGCTTGTGCGATTATCCGCGTACGCGTCCGCTATTGGCGTTGCCCCTTCGCCGGTGAGTTCGCTGGAATGGAGAAAGGCATGCCGCGCCAGATGGTGTTTTCGCACGCAGGCAATCGATCCCCATGTGACGGCCCGGCCCTGTGGGGTGCGGCCCTAACGGCGAGATCGAGTCCCGCACGAAGACGGCCGGTGCTCTTCGTCGACCGCGGCCAGATGCATGTCGCGATCACGCCGGACGGTGATCACCAACCCAGTTCGTCGCATCCGGCGTGGTCGGCGGGTTCGACCTGCAGGGTGGCGTGGGCGACGCCGTGGCGCCGGCGCAGCAGGTCGCGCGCCTGGTCCAGGACGGCGTGGTTGTCATCCTGGTTACCGGTGACGAGGTGGGCGGTGGCGACGTTCATGCCGGAGGTCAGGGTCCACAGGTGCAGGTCGTGGACGTCACGAACACCGTCGATGGCGGCCAGGTCGGCCGCGACAGCGGTGGCGTCGACGCCTTCGGGAACGTGCTGGCCGAGGACGGCGAAAACCTGGCGGCCAAGAGAGACGGCGCGTACGGCGACGAAGATGCCGATGGCCAGGGCGACGAGGGTGTCCCAGTATGCCTGGCCGGTGGTGGCGACGAGCCAGCCGGCGACGATGACGCCGACGGAGCCGGCGGTGTCCGCCACGACCTCCAGGTAGGCGCCCTTGACATTGAGGCTCTCGTCGGCGCCGGAGCGCAGCAGAAGGAGCGCGACGAGGTTGACGGCCAAGCCGATGGCGCCGACCACGAGCATCGGCCCGGAGGAGATCTCGGCGGGACCGCCGATGCGGCTGATGGCCTCGGCGACCACGTAGAGGGCGACGCCGAGCATGAGCACGACGGCCAGCAACGAGGCGAACACCTCGGCCCGATAGGAGCCGTAGCTCCGGCGGCCGGTGGTGTCGGGGCGAGTGGCGATCCTCGTCGCGACCAGCGCGGCCCCGAGGGTGACCACGTCGGCGGCCATGTGCCCGGCATCCGACATCAGCGCCAGCGAGCCCGAGAGCAGCCCGTACACCAGCTCGACCACGAAGTAGGAGCCGATCAGGGCGAAGGAGAGCGCGAGCCGCCGGCGGTGACGCCCTCCGGCGTGTCCGCTCGCCTGCCCATGTCCGTGTCCGGCGCCCATCAGGTGGTCCCATCGCGTTCGGGGTGCATGGTCTCGGTGTGCTCGGTGTGGGCCAGCGCCAGATCGAGCAGCATCCGTACGTGCGGATCTTCCAGCCGGTAGTAGGCCATCCTTCCCGAGCGGCGTACGGCGACGATGCGGTGCGCCCGCAGCAGGCGCAGCGAGTGCGAGACGCCCGACTCGCTCTGGCCGGTCACCGCGGCCAGGTCGCACACGCACAGCTCACCGTCCAGAAGGGCGACCAGCAACCGCAACCGCTTCGGGTCGGACAGCAGCCCGAAGATGTCGGCGGTATCGCTGAGGTCCTCGGCGGCGGGCATGCGCTCGCACACGGCGGCGACCCGGGCGCCATCGACCACTTTCGCGACGCAGCCGTCCACCGCCAACATGCTGACATCTGAAGAACTGTTCATATAAATAACTTTAGCGGGATATGCGCGTGATGTGGCAAGAGACGTCCGCGTCCGCAGGAACCCGCGGCAATGCCCATGCGGTCGGTGCGGCTACTCGACGCCGGCGTAACTGTGCAGGCCGCCGAGGAAGATGTTGACGCCGATCAGGTTGAACAGCAGGCAGCCGAAGGCGGCCAGCTGCACGATCGTGGCAGCCTTGCCGCGCCAGCCGGCGGTGACGCGGGCGTGCAGGTAGGCGGCGTAGGCCACCCACGTGATGAAGGCCCAGATCTCCTTGGGGTCCCAGCCCCAGTAGCGGCCCCAAGCTTTGTCGGCCCACATCGCGCCGGCGATGACGGCGAACGTCCACACCGGAAAGGCCAGGACGATGGCCTTGTGCGCGACGCTTTCGAGGTCCGTCCGGGCGGGCAGGCGTGACAGATTGTCGCCGCGCAGGAGGTACAGGATGCCGGCGACGCCGGCCACGATGAACAGGCCACTGGCCAGGATCGCGGCGGAGACGTGGATGGCGATCCAGTAGGAGTTGAGGGCGGGCATCACCGGGCCGGCGGCAGTGTAAAGGAACTTCACCGCGAAGCCGAGCCCGAGCACGGCCGTCACCATGACGAACGCGCCGAGGAAGCGCACGTTGTCGCGGAGCTGTGTGGTCAGGAACGCTGTCACGGCGGCGAAGCAGATGGCGACCACGAACTCGTACATGTTGCCCCAGGGCCACCGGTCCACGGCCAAGCCGCGGGTGATGATGGCGCCGAGGTTGGCCAGGCAGCCGGCCCAGCCGAGCACGATGGCGACCCTGCCCGCCCTGAGCGCCCACGCCGGCGGCTCGGGGGCGGAGGCAACGGGCGGCGGCGTCTCGATGGCGGTCGCGCCGGAGCGGTCGCCTGCGGCGACCAGCTGCTTGAGCTGAGCCTTGGCCGGTGTGCCGGACTGGGCCTTGCCGTACGCGAGGTCGAGCGCGAAGCCGATCATGGACGCGATATAGAAGAGCACGGAGCCGAGGATGAGCTGGTCGCTCAGCCCGGCGAATGCGTCAACGGGCATTCTTGTCTCCAGTTGATAGGACCCTGACGATGCCGGCGAACTCCTCGGTGAAGCCCGCGGCGGAACCTTCGGTGCGGGTGAGACCGCCGACCTCCGCGGTGCCGTCCTTGCTCCGGACGAAGACGCGGCGGCGGCGGATGACCAGCGACAGCGTGATGGCCACGGTGGCCAGCCCCGAGGCGATCAGGGCGGGGACGCGACCGGGATCGTAGGTGATCTGGAGCGTCATCCACTCCTTGACCTCGATGAACTCGATCTTGCCGAGTTCGTCGGGCAAATCGAAGGAGTCACCCGGGCCGAGGTGAACCCGCCGCCCTGTGCGGGCGCGCTTGCCGGCAGGAAGCGCAGGAGGAATCCGAGCTGCCCGGGCTGGGCGTCCGGCGCCTTGAGCACGCAACCGGACACCATCGTCGGCCGGTACTCGATCAGGCAGGGCACCGGTCCTTCGAAGGCCACCTGCCCTTTGCCGTCGGTGACCTTGAAGATCGGCGCATAGCCATGACCGAGGAGGTAGGAAAGCTGAAACCGTTCGTACCACTCGCCCAGCGCCGGATCGTTCTGGTAGATACCGGCCCCTTGTCCGGGTCGACGCCGCGCTGCGGCACCAGCGAGCCGGGAATCGACGCCAGCGCGAACAAGAACAGCAGGATCAGCGCCGTTTTCATCGAGGTGAGGTTGCGCCAGCCCCACCGCAGCCAGGCCATCGGACCGAACCGCGGCGTGGACTCACTCATCGCGGACCTTGGCGGCGGCCTCCTTCAGCACCGGCGCCTCCGCCCGGGACGGGCCGCACCACGACGCCCAGAAGTTGAGCACCACGACCTTGCCCTTGTGAGCGGCGAGTGAGGCGGTGCCGCCGTCGAGCGCCGGGCCTTCGACAGCGGGTGCCGGCTTGCGGTCAGTGGCGCCGAAGATCTGTATTTTCCCGTCGCCGGCGATGAAACGGGTGTCGCCGGCCTGGGGCTGGCCACTCTGGTTGTCGCCCGCGTAACCCGCAGCCAGCAGGGCCAGCAGGGAGAAGGAGGCAGTCGTCGCGCGCACGGGAGGAGAATCTCCTTGTTCTACGATCGGTAGAAGTTCCACCATATCGACGAGGTCGGGCGCTCTGGTCGGTGGGCTGTTCCAAGGCGACTCGTCTCGTCGAACCCGAAACCGATCAAGGCGGTAGCCGGCGAGTCAAGCGCGTCGGACAGGCCGTGCACCGACTCCCGTCCGCCACATTGGGCGGCAAGGGGTCACCACTCCGTTCACTTCTGTACTCTTACGCCCCAGATTGGATAGTTACGAGGAGGCGTCGTAGTGGCCGTGCCGACAAGGCTTGGACGGATGGCAGTGGCGTTGGCGCTGGCGCTTGGCGTGTTGGCCGCCACCCCAGGTGGCGCCGCCGCCGAGCCACCGTCCACCAGTCCGCGGGCCAGGGCCAAGGCAAAGGCCAAGCTGGTGAAGCTCAACGAGCGAGCCGACAAGGTGGTCGAGCGGTACAACCAGGCCACCGAGACCTACGCCAAGGCCAAGAAGAAGTACGACGCCCTCAATGCCGAGGTCGGCCGTAAGGGCGTCCAAGCCGACGCCTTGCGGAGGGATCTCGTCGCGGTCGCGGTGAGCAACTACCAGTTCGGCGAGTTCGCGGGCTGGCAGAGGTTCGCCGTCGAGGGCACCCCTGAGGCGACGCTGAGCGGCATGGCCTCGCTCGACCAGATGGCGCAGACCAGGGTGGCGAAACTCCGCGCCTACGAGGCGACAACCAAGGATCTGCGCGATCGGCGCGATGACGCCAAGACCGTCCTGGCCGAGGCCGACGACGCACGCGACAAGGTGCGCGGGGAGAAGACGGAGGTCGAGAAGCTGGTCGCCGAACAGACCAAGATCCTCCGCAGGCTGGGCGCCTTCCAGTCCGGCGACCCCAACAGCACCGGCATCAAGTACACCGGGCCGGCCTCCGGCAACGCTCGCGTCGCGTTGCAGTTCGCGTTTGCCCAGGTCGGCAAGCCGTACCGGTACGGCGCCACGGGCCCCGGTTCCTACGACTGCTCCGGCCTCACCCAGGCTGCCTGGCGGGCCGCGGGAGTCGAGCTGACTCGCACGACCTACACCCAGTGGAGCTGGGGCGCCAACCGCCGCGTATCACTGGACGAACTACAGCCCGGAGACCTGCTCTTCAGCAAAGGACTGGGGCACATGGGCATGTACGCGGGCAACGGGAAAATGGTCCACGCCCCACAGACCGGCGATGTCGTCAAGGTGGTCGACCTCGACGACTACTGGCGCACCCGCCTCCTCGGCGCTGTCCGCCCATGATTTCCTCGAATCGCTCACACCGGCCGCCGAGATCGTCGCCTTCCAGCACGAGCGGGCGCGACGCGACCTCCCGCCAGGCGGGCGGCTGATCGACTGGGACGGACCACTTGCGACGGGCGCTGCCGCTATCTTCTACAATACGTAGAAGAAAGGCTCGGCGATCGTTCGGCTGAGCATCGTGCGTTGATGCCGGCCCATATCCGCCCTGGTCAGTCGCTTGGGGTATCCGGGAGGTGCCGGCTCCCGCGACAGCTGCTCAGCTGTCGCTGATGTGATGAGGGGTGCAGGTGTCTCAGGAGCGGGACAAGGCCGCTGACCGGCGGGCCAAGATCGAGGCGATGCGGACCGAAGACCGGCAGCGATCCGCGCGCAAGAGAAACGTCACCGTCTCGGTGTCGGTGGTCGGTGCGTTCGCGGTGGTGGTCGCCATGGTGCTGGTCATCAGCGGGTTCGTCTCCGGCGGGAAGGGCGCCGGTAATGATGGTCTGGCCGCGGGGGAGACGCGGTGGGTGCGTGCTGACAGCCATCGCCTGCAGAGCGCGCCTGACGGCAAGGTGACGCTGGTGGAGTTCCTCGACTTCGAGTGCGAGGCCTGCGGCGCGTACTTCCCCACCGTGGAGGAGCTGCGCAAGGTCTACAAGGGCAAGGTGACGTTCGTCGCCCGGTATTTCCCCATCTCCAGTCATTTCAACGCGGAACGTGCGGCGCGTGCGGTCGAGGCCGCCGCCCAGCAGGGCAAGTTCGAAGCGATGTACCAGCAGATGTACGAGACCCAGAAGCAGTGGGCCGAAAAGCAGGTGGCCGCCGATGACTTCTTCCGCGCGATGGCCAAGAAGCTCGGCCTGGATATGGCCGCATGGGAGAAGGCCTACAACGACGCCGCCACCTTGGCGCGAGTCAAGAAGGACGCCGCCGACGGCCAGGCGCTCGGTGTGCAGGGGACTCCGACCTTCTTCCTCAACGGCAAGAAGATCGAGCCACGTTCTGCTGACGACTTCAAGGCGGCCATCGATGCGGCACTCGCAAGCTGAGCCCTTGTCGCAGGTGGTGAGCGCCGCGCCGGCAGGGGAGAGGGCGCCGTTCCCACGGCTGCTGCCCTGGCTGCTGACGCTCGGCGGGCTGGTCGGCCTGGCGGCGGCGTTCACACTGTCGGTCGAGAAGATCGCCCTGCTGAAGAACCCCGCGTACGTGCCGAGTTGCAGCCTCAACCCGGTCCTGTCCTGCGGATCGGTGATGAACACCCCGCAGGCCGAGGCCTTCGGCTTCCCCAACCCGCTGCTGGGCGTGGTCGGCTTCGCCATCGTGACCACGGTCGGCGTCGTACTGCTGACGGGTGCGGGCCTGCCCCGGTGGTTCTGGCTGGGGCTGCAGGTCGGGGTCACCTTCGGCGCGGTGTTCGTACACTGGCTGATCTACCAGAGCCTGTACGTCATCGGCGCTCTGTGCCCGTACTGCATGGCCGTCTGGGCGGTCACCGTCCCGCTGTTCTGGTACGTCACCCTGTACAACCTGCGTCGGCTACGCGCGGCCCAGGCCGCCATCGGCTACCACACCGTGCCGCTGACCCTCTGGTTCCTGGCCGTCATCACCGCGATCGGCATCCAGTTCTGGTTCTACTGGAGCACTCTCATCTAATTTCAGTACAGTCGATCCTGAATCAATTCTTGGCTTGATTCAGGATTGACTGTACTGTCGTTGGTATGGAGACGACCAACCCCCATGCCTTCGCGGTGGCCGTGAGCGCCGAGGCGCTGGCTCGTGTGGGCACCGCGCTGGCCGACGAGAACCGGCGCCGGCTGCTGCTGGAACTGCTGAACGAGCCCGCCTACCCCGCTGATCTGGCCGAGCGGCTGGGCATGACCCGCGGCAACGTGTCCAACCATCTGGCCTGCCTGCGCGGCTGCGGGCTGGTGCGCACCGTGCCGGTGGGTCGCCGGGTGCGCTACGAACTGGCCGACGCCAAGCTCGCGCACGCGCTGGCCGAGCTGGCCTCCCTGGTGCTCCTCGTCGATCAGGGCGAGGGCACCCCCGCCGACGAGGCGTGCACGCCCGGCGACTACGCCTCTACGACGCAGGACACCCAGGAAGAGGCGGACCATGTCTGACGCCTGCTGCGCTCCTGGAGCGCCGACTGCCGCGCCGGAGGCCCAGACGGCCCCTCCTGCCGCGATCTGGCAGGTGCGGGAACTGCAGGCCGCCGCGGCCTCTGGGGCGCTGTTGCTGGTCTCCCTGCCGACACCCGGCATCTTGGGGACGGCGCTGCAACTGGCGGCGCTGGTGGTCGGCGCGGCCACCTTCGTCCCTGGCGCCCTGCGCGCCCTGATGCGAGGACGACTCGGGGTCGGGCTGCTGATGACCATCGCCGCCGTCGGCGCGGTGGCCCTCGGTGAGTACGGCGAGGCCGCCACGCTTGCCTTCTTGTTCTCCATCGCCGAAGGGCTGGAAGGCTACGCCGTGGCCCGCACCCAGCACGGCCTGCGCGCCCTGCTGGACTTGGTGCCGCCCACCGCGCGCGTGCTGCGCGACGGCGCCGAACACGAGGTCGCGCCCGCCGACCTGCGCCTGGGCGACGTGCTGCTGGTACGGCCTGGCGAGAGGATCGCCACTGACGGTGTGGTCACCTCCGGCCGCAGCGCGCTGGACACCTCGGTCGTCACCGGCGAATCAGTGCCGGTCGAGGTCGGCCCCGGCGCGGAGGTCTTCGCCGGGACGGTCAACGGGGCCGGGGCGCTGGAGGTCACCGTCACCGCCACCGCGCGGGACAACTCGCTGGCCCGCCTGGTCCACATCGTGCACGAGGCCCAGGAACGCAAGGGGTCCAGCCAGCGCCTGGCCGAACGTTTCGCCCGCCCGCTGGTGCCCGGCGTTCTCGTGTTGGCAGCACTGATCGCCATCGGGGGCAGCCTGCTGGGCGACTCCGATGTGTGGATCGAGCGTGCTCTGGTGGTGCTGGTCGCCGCCGCGCCGTGCGCGTTCGCTCTGTCCGTGCCCGTCGCCGTGGTCGCCGCCATCGGTGCCGCCTCCAAGGCGGGCGTGCTGATCAAGGGCGGCGCGGCCGTCGAGGCACTGGGCAAGGTCAAGATCGTCGCGCTGGACAAGACCGGCACCCTGACCCGCAACGAGCCCGCCGTGATCGACGTCGTCGCCGCACCGGGCGGCGACCGCGACCAGGTCCTGGCCGTGGCCGCCGCGCTGGAATCCCGCAGCGAGCACCCACTCGCCGCCGCCATCCTGGCCGCCTGGCCGACCCCCGAAGCAGCCGGTGAAGTGGAGGCCGTTCCCGGCAACGGAGTGCGCGGCACCGTCGGTGGGAGTCCCGCCCGCCTCGGCAAGCCCGGCTTCATCGACGCCGGCCCCCTCGCCGAGGAGGTGACGAGGCTGCAGGACGCCGGAGCCACCGTCGTCCTGGTCGAACACGACGGCACCCTGCTCGGTGCCGTCGCCGTCCGGGACGAGATCCGCCCCGAGGCCGCCGAGGCCGTCGCCCAGCTCAAGCGCCAAGGCGTCGAGGTCGTCATGCTCACCGGCGACAACGCCCGCACCGCCGCCGCGATCGGCGCCCAGGCGGGCATCACCGACGTCCGCGCCGAACTCCTGCCCACCGACAAGGCCGCCATCGTCACCGAACTGAAGGCCCGGGGACCGGTGGCCATGGTCGGCGACGGCATCAACGACGCTCCCGCCCTGGCCACCGCCGAGGCCGGCATCGCGATGGGCGCCATGGGCAGCGACGTCGCCATCGAGGCCGCCGACATCGCCCTCATGGGCGAGGACCTGCGCCGCCTGCCCGACGCCATCGCCCACACCCGCGCCGCCCGCGCCATCTTCACCCAGAACCTGCTCATGTCCGGCGCCATCCTGGTCGCCCTCGTGCCGCTGGCCGCTGCCGGCGTGCTCGGCCTGGCCACCGTGGTCGCCACCCACGAACTGGCCGAGGTCATCGTCATCGCCAACGGCATCCGCGCCGGCCGCAGAACCCGCCTGCCCCACCACACCGCGCTGCGCACCGCCGCCCGCGCCCACACCGCGCGCACAGCCCCGCAACCGACACCGCGCACGGTTCTGCAACCGGCCGGCGCGCCGTACGTCCCTGCCGGGCGGACACTCCTGCCCATCGCGATTGGTGCCGGCGAGGCCGGTGCCGGCGCGACCAGTGGCTGCACCGACGGCTGCTGCCCACCCACAACCGAGGAGTGAGGGGCTGCTCGCCGGCGCCGGTGCCGCAATCGCGGAGTGCGACCGCAAGCCCGCCCGGCATCAGGCGGCACTTGAGGCCGGCGCCCCGCTGAGTTGGTCGAGGTGCGGGCGGGGGGACTCGAACCCCCACAGTGTCGCCACCAACAGGACCTAAACCTGCCGCGTATGCCATTTCGCCACGCCCGCGCAGCCCCTGCCAGAGCGGGCCTGAGCCGAGTTTAGCGTCCCGGCAGTGCGCTGGGGGCCCGTCGCATGACCGGACGGGCCCTTGGCCTTTCAAGCCAGGCCGAGCTTCTTCTTCAGGCTCGCCACGTGACCGGTCGCCTTCACGTTGTAGAGGGCCTGCTCGATCTTGCCGTCGGCGTCGATGACGAAGGTCGAGCGGATCACGCCGACGACCTCCTTGCCGTACAGCTTCTTGGTGCCGTAAGCCCCGTACGCCTTGTGCACGTCGAGCTCGGGGTCCGACAGGAGCGGGAAGGTGAGCGAGTCACGCTCGGCGAACTTGACCAGTTTGGCCGGCTTGTCCTTCGACACGCCGAGCACCACGAAACCCTCGGCGGTCAGCTGGCCGAGGTTGTCACGGAAGTCGCACGCCTGCTTGGTGCAGCCCGGCGTCATCGCGGCGGGGTAGAAATAGAGGATCACCCGCCGGCCGCGGTAGGTCTCAAGGGAGACGGTCTCGCCGTCGGCGGCGGGAAGCGTGAACTCGGGCGCGGCGTCGCCGGGCGCGAGCTTGGTTTCGGTCATGGGGACCTCCAGAGTTCGTCGTGCAAAACCTACCGGCCTGCCCGGAGTGCCGGGCGGGTCGCCGACCTGACAGACTGATCAGCGAAGAGCGCTTCATCGATCACCGGGCGGAGCTCGCACGGAGCGCGGCCGAAAGGAGAGCCATGGCTGACACCGATCCCGACGAGCTGGAGCGGCGGATCGCGCGGACGCGCGCGGAGTTGGCGGACACGGTCGACGCCATCGCCGACCGGGTGAGCCCCAAGCGGGTCGCCGAGCGCACGGTGGCCGACGTGAAGACGCGGGCGAGCAACCTGGTGACCTCGGTCGGCGACGCGCTCGGGGTGACGCAGCGTCCCGTCGAGTACGCCGAGGACCCCGACCAGCTGTGGGCCGAGGAGCGACCCAGCCTGGCGCCGGTGCTGATCGGCGTGGGGGTTGTGCTGGTGGTCGGCGCGGCCATCACCCTCTGGCGCCGCCGTCGCCGCCGCTTCTAACCCTGGAGGGGTCCTTTCCTAGGGACGCCAGCTACGACGGACCATCTTCTTTCGCTCCTCCGGAGGGGGTTTCCGTCCCGAAGGACCTCAGCCACGACGGACCGGTCACAGGGATCGAGACGGTCGTGTAACGAACCTCCCGGGAATTCAGAGGAACGTCCGCCCCTCCCCCCGGTACGTCGGGGCGGTCTCCACAACGGTCTCTCCATCGACAAGGTGCAGCTCACTGAAGCGCTCGCACATCTCGCCCGCCTTGGCGTGCCTGAACCAGACCCGGTCGCCCACCCGCAGATCCCGGGCCGCCTGACCGAGCAGCGGCGTCTGCACCTCGCCCGCGCCCTCGTCCCGCGTGTAACGGAGCCCGGCGGGCAGGTACGGCTGCGGCAGCAGGCTCGTCCCCGGCCGCCCGGAGGCCAGGTAGCCGCCCCCGAGCACCGTCACCGCGTCCGGCCCCGGCCGCCGCACGACCGGGAGCGCGAACAGCGCGGCGGGCCGGCCGGTGAAGGCGCGGTAGAAGTCGAAGAGCCGCGGATGGAAGAACCCGGAGCCCGCCGCCACCTCGGTGATCGCCTTCTCCCGCACGGTCCGCTCGACGGAGCCGGTGCCGCCGCCGTTGACGAACTCCAGGTCGCAGACCTGCCGGACGGCGTTCACGAGGCGGCCGCGGCGCAGGACCAGCTCGCGGGCCGACAGGCTCTGCATGATCCGGATGGCCCGGACATACGCGGCGTTGCCCGGCTGGTCATCGCCGACCCCCGCGATCTGCCCCTCGTACGCCATCAGACCCGCCAGGCGGAAGCCGGGCCGCTTGGCGATCTCGCCGGCCAGGTCGGCGGCCTGCTCGGGCTCGCGGATCGTGGAGCGCAGGGTCCCCGCCCGGAATCTGCCGCCCAGAGCGACATATCCCGCGTCGAGGTCCATCGATAACCGGATCTCCGCCCGTGAACGGACCGCCGCCACCGCGTCGTCGACATAGTCGAGATGCTCGGCGGCGTCGATGGTCAGCGTGATCTCACCGGCCGCCCGCGCGTCGCCGGCCAGCGTCGCGAGCGCCTGCCTGTCGGCCGTCGGGTAGGCCACGAGTACGTCGGTGAACCCCCGCTCGACCAGCCAGAGCGCCTCGGGCAGCGTGAAGGCCATGATGCCCTGGAAGCCGTCCATGGCCAGGATGCGTTCCATGACCGAGCGGCAGCGGATCGACTTGCTCGCCACCCGGATGGGCTTGCCGGCCGCCCGCCGTACGAGATCGGCCGCGTTGGCGCGCATGGCCGCGAGATCGAGGATCGCCAACGGCGGCTCGAGTGCTCTGGTAGCGCTGTCATAGCGGCGGAGATCGTTCATAAAGGCAGCTTAACGACATATCGGGCGAATTAATATGAGGGCAGTTCATCTTAATCGCGGCCCTCGTAATGATCCTGCAAACCGGCGGCGAGGGCATGGTCCGGGCCGTGCCCGATCCGTGTACCTGTGGCGTTGTGACCACCCTCCAGCAGATACTGTCCGGCGCCGGGATCGTCGCGCAGGAGAGCCCGCTGCGCAGGTCGGGCCGGGTGCTCAGACCGGCGCGTACGCCCGCCGGGACCGTCGTGGCACTCACGCTGACCGCCGGGCTGTCGCTCGCCGCCGCCGAGGTGGTCTCCGCCCTGCTGGGCCGGCCGCTCGGCTGGCTGCCGGTGTCCGACCTCCTCGATCTGGCGGCCCATCGCGCCTGGGGGCAGCTGTCCCTGCCTGCCCTGGTGGCCATGGCCGTGGGGGTCGTGATGTTGCTGCTGGCCGCCGTACCCGGCCGGTGCAGGCTCGTGCCGGTCGAGACGTCCGACCCGCTGATCGTCATCGGCATCACCCGGGCCGGCCTCCGCCGTACGCTGCGGGCCGTCGCCCAGGAGGTCGACGGCGTGCAACGAGCGCGGGTACGGCTGCGCAGGCGGACGATCGAGGTCGTGGTCATCACCGGCCCGGAGAGCTCCGGTTCGATGCTGAAGCAGGTCGGCACCGCGGTCGGTGACCGATTGGCGGGCGTGGGCACCCTGGCGGCGGGCGAGGTCGTCGTACGACTGCGCCGGAGAGGGCTGTGATGCGGCAGCGGTACGTGGGCGACCGGAGGGGGCTGTGATGCGGCAGTACGCGGGCAACCGGATCGGCCTGGCCGTGGTCGGCGGGTTGCTGCTGCTCCTGGGCGGCTACGCCTGGCTGCGCGGTAAGGACAAGCTGCCGGGCATGTCACCGCGCGCCAAGGTGCTGCCGGACCAGACCGCCCAGACGATCGCCGACCAGACCTGGGCCTTGTGGCTGGTGGCGCTGGTCATGCTGGTGCTGGCGTTGGTGACGTTCCGCTGGCTGCTGCTCTGCCTCGGGTGGGGCCGCCGCGGCACCCGTAGCGGTACGGGCACGGCCATGCTATGCATCGGGCTGAAGGACGTGGAGGGTCTCACCGGGGTCAGCGCCCGCGTGGTCGGGGACGCCGCCCGCCTGCGCATCTCCCTCTGCTGCCCCGCCTCGGCCGACGTCGGCGCGGTGGTCCACAAACTGGACCGGGAGATCGTCAGCCGGATCCGCCGAGAGGTCCGCGACGACGAGGTCGGCACCGTGGTCCGGGTCCACGTCCGCCGCTGAGGGCGCTGCGTGCGCGCGCTGCCGGCGTAAAGCCGCGGGCGAGCGCCGGTGTCGCTCGGCCCGCTGGTGTCGCTCAGTCCGCCGGTAGTGACCGTCGCGGCGGCTCCTGCGGCAGCGCGGTGCGGTCCGCGCCGGCGATGGAGTCGAGGGTGTGGACGTCCGGCCCGGTCGAGCCTCCATACGTGGCGATCTTGTACTCGACCGCCGTGAGGGAGAGGGTCAGCTCACGGATCCGGCGGCGGATGGTGTCGCGATGCTCGATCAGCAGGTCGAGCCGCTCGGGTGTGGTGTGCTGCCCGGCGTCGACGAGCGAGATGTAGTGCTGCAGGTCGCGCATCGGCATGCCGGACAGCCGCATCCGGGTGAGGAACACCAGGCGCCGCACCGCCTGGGCGTCGTAGACGCGATGACCGTTGCCGTCGCGGGCCACCTCGACCAGCCCGGCCCGCTCGTAGTAGCGCAGCGTGTGCGGCGAGATGTCGAGCAGGTCGGCGAGCTCGGCGATCGTCATCGACTCGGGTACGTCGGCCAGATCGGTGAGGCGGTGGATCGCCTCGACCGACAGCGGGCCGTCGTCCCCGAGCGTTTCGAGTGCCCTGGTCATCAGTTCGTCCGTGGCCATGACTACCAGCTTAAATCGGTCGTACCGAGGCTGGGACGCCCTCGAAGTCGGCGCTGCGGGAAGTCTCCGCCCACCGCTCGACCTCGTCCAGGCCGCGCCGGTACGCGCCCGAGATGCGCTCGACCGCCTCCCGCCCGAGCGGCAGCCGCAGCGGCACCTCGTCACTGTGCGCGAGGGACACGATGATCTCGGCCGCCCGCGCCGGGTCGCCTTCCTGGAGGCCGTCGGCCCCGGCCATGTCCGCCCGGACGTTGGCGAGCAGATCCCGGTAGGTCTCGGACTCCTCGACGAACTCCAGCACGTCGCCGGCGTGGAAGCCGGTCCTGAACCGGCTGGGCTCGACGATCATCACGCGGATCCCGAGCGGCGCGACCTCCCCGGCCAGGGCCTCGGACCAGCCTTCGAGGGCGAACTTCGACGCGGAGTACGCCGATACGCCGGGGAAGGACATCCGCCCACCCTGGCTGCTCATCTGCACGATCGTGCCGGTGCCCCGCGCGTGCATCGCGGGCAGCGCCGCGCGGACGAGCGCGGCCGGGCCGAACAGGTGCAGGTCCATCAGCTCACGCAGCTGCGCGTCACCGATCTCCTCGACCGCGCCGACCATGCCCCGGCCCGCGTTGTTGACGAGCACGTCGAGCTGCCCGAAGTGGTCGAGGGTCTTCTGTACGAGGTCCGCGGCGGCGGTGGTGTCCTGGACGTCGAACGTCGCGATCAGGCAGGCGTCCGGGTACGCGGCCTTCAGGTCGGCCACGCTCTCGGGCCGGCGTACCGCCGCCACCACGTGGTCGCCCGCCGCGAGCGCCGCCTCCGCGAGTGCGCGCCCGAGTCCGCGGGACGCGCCGGTGATGATCCAGGTCTGTGTCTGTGTCGTCATGTCGGCGACGTTATGGCTTTGAGCGCGCTCGAACGCAAACCCGCTTTGAACGCAAACCCGCTTTGAACGCAAACCCGCTTTGAACGCGAGCACTCTCGAACGAGAGCACGCGAGCGCGCTCCGGGTCAGCACTCGATGACGTTGACCGCGAGGCCGCCGCGTGAGGTCTCCTTGTACTTGTCCAGCATGTCCCGTCCCGTGTCACGCATCGTCTTGATGGCCCGGTCCAGGGCGACGAAGTGCTGGCCGTCGCCGCGCAGAGCGATGCGGGCCGCGGCGATGGCCTTGATGGAGGCCACGGCGTTGCGCTCGATGCACGGGATCTGGACCAGACCGCCGATCGGGTCGCAGGTCAGGCCCAGGTTGTGCTCGATCCCGATCTCCGCCGCGTTCTCCACCTGCTCGGGCGTGCCGCCCAGGACCTCCGTGAGGCCCGCGGCGGCCATGGAGCAGGCCGAGCCGACCTCGCCCTGGCAGCCGACCTCGGCGCCCGAGATCGAGGCGTTCTCCTTGAACAGGACGCCGATCGCCGCCGCGGTCAGGAAGAAGCGGACGATGCCGTCGTCGTCGGCGTGCGGGATGAAGCGGGAGTAGTAGGTCAGAACGGCGGGGATGATGCCCGCGGCGCCGTTCGTGGGGGCGGTGACGATGCGGCCGCCCGCGGCGTTCTCCTCGTTGACCGCCAGCGCGAACAGCGACACCCAGTCCATGGCGTGCAGCGGGTCGGTCTTCGGCGACTCGGTCTGCAGGCGGCGGTGGAGGCGGTTCGCGCGGCGCTTGACCTTGAGGCCGCCCGGCAGCACGCCCTCCTTGGCGATGCCGCGTTCGACGCATTCGCACATGACCTGCCACAGGTGCAGGATCCGCGCGCGGATCTCGGCGGCGGAGCGGCCGAACGCCTGCTCGTTCTCCAGCATCAGCGCGGAGATGGACAGGCCCGTGTTGGAGCAGTGCTTGAGCAGCTCGTCCCCGGTCGTGAAGGGGTAGGGCAGCACGGTGTCGTCGGGCTTGATGCGGTCGGCGCCGGTGGCCTGCTCGTCCACCACGAAGCCGCCGCCGACCGAGAAGTAGACCTTCTCGCGCAGTTTCTCGCCGGATTCGGTGAAGGCGGTGAAGCGCATGCCGTTGGGGTGCTCGGGCAGGGAGATCTTGCGCTCGAAGACGAGGTCCTCGCCCACGACGAAGGGGATCTCGTGCGTGCCGTAGAGCCGGACCGTGCCGGACTCGCGCATCGCGGCCAGGCGCGCGTCGATGGAGTCCACGTCGACGAGTTCGGGCTTCTCGCCCGACAGCCCCAGCAGGACGGCCTTGTCGCTGCCGTGGCCCTTGCCGGTCAGGCCGAGCGAGCCGTACAGGATCGCCTCGACGCGGGCCGTACGCGCGAGCAGGTCGTCGTCGTGCAGGCCGCGGGCGAACCGGTGCGCGGCGGCCATGGGACCGCCGGTGTGCGAGCTCGACGGGCCGATGCCGATCTTGAACAGGTCGAAGACGCTGATCGCCATTGATGGGCGCCCTTCAGAAGGGCCGGGGTCCGGCAGGACCCCGGCGGGTGGGTCAGGACTCGCCTGAGGTGAGCGCCGAATACTCCTCGGCGGTGAGCAGGTCCTCGGGGTCGCCTTCCACGCGCACGCGGAACATCCAGCCGTCGCCGTAGGAGTCGCTGTTGGCCAGCGACGGATCGTCCACGACGGCCTGGTTGACCTCGACGATCTCGCCGCCGACGGGGGTGTAGATCTCGCTCACCGACTTGGTCGACTCGACCTCACCCACGGAGTCGCCCGCCTCGACGGTCGAGCCGACCTCCGGAAGCTGCACGAAGACGACGTCACCCAGCGCCTCGGCCGCGTAGGCCGTGATGCCGATGGTCACGGTGATGCCGTCGTCGAGCCCGGCCACCCACTCGTGCTCCTTGGTGTAGCTCAGCTCGTCTGGGATGTTGCTCACTTGTTCCTCCTGTAAAAGGGCAGCTCAATGAGGTCCATAGGTTCATGGCTGCCCCGGATGTCCACGGCCAGACCTGCGTCGGCCCCATTGTCGACGTAGGCCATGGCGATGGGCTTACCCAGGGTCTGGGAGGGTGCCCCGCTGGTGACCTCGCCGACGACGGCGCCGTCCTTGGTCACCGGGTATCCGTGGCGCGGCACCCGGCGACCCCGCGCGACCAGTCCGACGAGCCGGCGCCGCGGCGGCGTGTCCTTGACCGCCTCCAGCGCTGACCTGCCGACGAAGTCGCCCGGCTTGTCGAATTTCACCACTCTGCCCAGCCCCGCGTCGAACGGGGTCAGCTCGACGCCGAGCTCGTTGCCGTACAGCGGCATGCCCGCTTCGAGCCTGAGCGTGTCACGGCTGGACAGACCCGCCGCCCGCAGTCCGTACGGCCGGCCGGCCTCGCTCAGCGCGTGCCAGAGCGGCACGGCGTCCTGGTTGGCCACGAACAGCTCGAACCCGTCCTCACCGGTGTAGCCGGTGCGCGCGATGAGCGCCTGCCGCCCGTCGACCAGACCGGGCAGGCCCGCGTAGTACTTGAGCCCGGCGAGGTCGGCATCGGTGAGCGTGGCGAGGATCTCCTGGGCGCGCGGCCCCTGCACGGCGATCAGCGCGTACTGCTCCGAGCGATCCTCGACCACCGCGTTGTACGACTTGGCGCGATTTTTCAGCTCTTCCCCGACTTTTTCATAGTTGGAGGCGTTAGCCACCACCATGAACTCTTCATCGCCGAACTCCTCGTCCCCGAGCCGGTAGACGATCAGGTCGTCCAGCACCCCGCCACGCTCGTTCACGATCATGGTGTAGCGGGCCCGGCCGGGCGCGAGCGCCGACAGGTGCCCCACCAGTGCGTAGTCGAGCGCCTGGCCCGCCTGCGGTCCGGTCACGAAGATCTCGCCCATGTGGGAGAGATCGAACAGCCCGGCCGCCTGGCGCACGGCGTTGTGCTCGGCGGACTCGCTGCCGTAGCGGAGCGGCATCAGCCACCCGGCGAAATCGGTCAATGTCGCGCCGAGGCTCTCGTGGACCTCTCGGAGCGGTGTAGGACGTGACATATGCGCACCTCAGGGCAGGATCGGATGCCAGACATCCTCCCCCTCTGTCATGGGTGCCTGAGAGCTTCGCCCGTAATTTGCCGGACTTTCACCTTCGGCGAGGCCGCCAGGCCTGCTTTCCAGAGGACACCTCGTCCGTGCGGTCCTTTGCCTTGAGAGGTTCGCGGGGAGGGCTTGCTCCTTCAGGGGACCTGGCCGGATGCCAGGACGCTCTCCCGCACGGTTTCGACGGTGATGTCCGCAAGCCTAGTGCTGTCATGGGGGAGTTGTCGCGTGGGGATCCGGCCGCTTGGGGCCAAAAGGGCTGTGCCGGGAGGTGTGTACGGCGGCGAAGCCGTACCTGAGCATCTCCTGCTCGTACCGCGATTTGGCGGCGGCGAGCGGCACCTGCCCGGCGGCCACGTCGCTGAGCGTACTCGTCAGCAGGAGGGCGTCCCGCAGAGCGATGGTGGCGCCCTCACCGCGTCCAGGCGTCATGGTGTGGACGGCGTCGCCCAGGAGCGTGACGTGCGGGTCGTCCCATGGCTCGACGGGCAGGGCGCTGCGCAGCCGTACCGGGAAGATCGTGGTGGCGTCAGCGACGATGCGGCGGAGTGCCGGATGCCAGTCGGCGACGAGGTCGCGCGCCACCTGGTGCGGGTCGCCGCGGGGTTCGGACGGCGTCCGGCTGTCGGGCCGCGGCCCGGAGAGCGTCCACGTGAAGTAGTCGCCGGGACGGCAGGTCGCGACCGCCATGTGGGCGCCACTGGGGTGCGTCATCCGGTTGAAGGTGTCGACCAGGAGGTCCGGCACCCAGTCGAGCGTGCTGAACGGGGTCACGCCGTACAGGCAGCGGCCGAGCTCTTCCATCGCGGCCTCGGGCAGCAACTGGGCGCGGACGGCGGAGTTGGTGCCGTCCGCGCCCACGATGAGGTCGCCGCTGGCCGAGGTGCCGTCGGCGAAGTGGGCGGTGGCGCCGGTGAAGCCCGTGCACGGTGCGCCGAACCGGACGTCCAGGCCGGTCAGCAGCATCTCGCGGAGGATCAACCGGTTGATGCCGAAGCCGCCGGAGGTGGGCGGAATCGGCCTGGTGAGCCTGGGGACCAGCAGGTGGTCCATGAACGCCAGCCGGGTGGCCGGCCGGATCGCATTGGCCTGGCAGCGGTCGAACAGCGCGGCCGGCAGGCACGCGCGCAGCGCTTCGACGCCCTCTTCCTTGATGGAAAGGCGCCAGCCCTGCTCGCGGAGCGTCGGGGAGCAGTCATGGACGGTCGAGCTGATGCCCGCCTGCTTGAGGCCCTGAGCCAGGCAGAGTCCGCCGATGCCACCCCCAATGATCAGAATATGCATGAGTTGGACGATAGCTGTCGTGACAGTTACTGTCTAGACATGAAACCTCTCGGTGAAGGCGTGCCGTCACTCATCCCGCAGATCGCCAAGGAGTTGCGTACGGCGCTGGAGGCCGAGTTCGCGCCGCTGGGGATCACCACCCAGCAGGGCGCGGTGCTCATGCGGGCCGCGCTGGGCGAGCGCAGCCCCCGTCAGCTCGCGCAACTGGTGGGCACCGACACGGCGGGCATGACCCGGCTGATCGACCGGCTGGTGGCCAAGGGGCTGCTGGTCAGATCGGCGCACCCGGATGACCGCCGCGCCATTGTGGTGGAGCCCACGGAGCAGGGGCGGGCGTTGCTGCCGTCGGTGTTTCCGGTGTTCGGGCGGGTGGGCGGGCGGCTGCTCGCCGGGTTCTCGGCGGAGGAGCAGGCTCAGGCGACGGGCCTGCTGGCGCGCATGCTCGCCAACCTGCTGGACCGTCCGGCCGAGGAGGGCGACGCGGCGCCGGAAGGAGCCTCAGTAGGCGGCGACGGGGTGCCGGGGTGAGGCTCAGCAGGAGGTGACGGGGCGCCAGGGTGAGGCTCAGCAGGCGGCGATGAGCGCCTCGAACAGCGCGCAGTCCTTGGCGGCCTCCGGATGCCACTGCACGGCCATGGCGAACGTCCGGGAGTCCAGCTCCACCGCCTCGATCGTGCCGTCGTCGGCCACGGCGGACACGGTCAGGCCGGAGGCGAGCCGGTCGATGGCCTGGTGGTGGTAGTGCGGCACGGCCACCGGCTCGGCCCCGAGCGCCTTGCCGACGCGGGTCCCCGGGACGGGCCGGACGGGCAGGTGGCCGAACTCACCGGGGGCGGGGGAGTGCCCGGTGTGTCCCACCACATCGGGCAGATGCTGGTGCAGGGTCCCGCCGAGTGCGACGTTGAGGACCTGCATGCCCCGACATATCCCGAGATAGGGCAGGTCGGCCTCAAGAGCCGCCTCGATCACCGCGAACTCCGCCGTGTCCCGAAATTTCCGGATGTAGCCGGTCTGGTCGTGTGGCTCCTGGCCGTACCGCTCGGGCGAGACGTCACCACCACCGGCCAGGATCAACCCGTCCAACCGCGCCACCAGCCGGGCGGGTGACCCGGCGGGCGGCAGGATCACCGGCTGCCCGCCGGCCCGGACCACCTGCTCCACGTACATGTACGGCAGCAGGGCGACCGGCAGCTCCCACACGGTGTAACGGGCAGGCTCTACATAGGACGTGATCCCGATGACGGGTCGCTCCACAACTTCCCTTCCGCCGTAACGGCGCCCGGCCCCGTGCGGGGTCAGCGGCCGTGTCCCTGGAGGCCCCCGACCCCGTACGGCGCCTGGGGCCGCCCGTGCTTGCCGTACAGAAAAATCCTAAAGAGGGGTGACGTATGCGCCCGAGATACCGCCGTCGACGAGGAACTCCGAGCCCGTGATGAAGGAGGCGTCGTCGCTGGCCAGGAACGCCACCGCCGCCGCGATCTCCGACGCCTCGGCGAAGCGCCCCACCGGCACGTGCACCAGGCGCCGCGCGGCCCGCTCGGGGTCCTTCGCGAACAGCTCCTTCAGCAGCGGCGTGTTGACCGGCCCCGGGCACAGCGCGTTCACCCGGATCCCCTCGCGCGCGAACTGGACGCCGAGCTCGCGCGACATCGCGAGCACCCCGCCCTTCGAGGCCGTGTACGAGATCTGCGACGTCGCCGACCCCATCACCGCCACGAACGACGCGGTGTTGATGATCGAGCCCTTGCCCTGCCGCTGCATATACGGGATCGCGTGCTTGCAGCACAGGTAGACGCTCGTCAGGTTCACCTCCTGCACCCGTCGCCACGCCTCGATGCCGGTCTCCAGGATCGAGTCGTCCTCGGGCGGCGAGATGCCCGCGTTGTTGAAGGCGATGTCGACGGAGCCATAGGTGTCGTACGCCGTCCGGAACATCCGCACGACGTCGTCCTCGCTGGTCACGTCGACCTTGACGAAGAGCCCGCCCACCTCGGAGGCGGCCTTGGTGCCCGCCTCCTCGTCGACGTCGGCGCAGACCACCTTGGCGCCCTCTTCGGCGAACCGCCGCGCGGTGGCCAGGCCGATGCCGCCGCCCGCGCCGGTGATCACGGCGACGCGGTTGTGCAAACGCTGCATGTGTGTCACTCCGTTGAGATGAAGACGTTCTTGGTCTCGGTGAACGCCATGAGGGCGTCCGGGCCCAGCTCCCGGCCGAGGCCGGACTCCTTGAAGCCGCCGAACGGCGTCCAGTGGCGGACCGAGGAGTGCGAGTTCACCGAGAGCGCGCCCGCCTCCACGGCCCGTGCGACGCGCAGCGCCCGGCCGACGTCACGGGTCCAGATGGAGCCGCTCAGGCCGTACGGCGTGTCGTTGGCGATCCGCACCGCCTCCGCCTCGTCCGCGAACGGCACCACCGACACCACCGGCCCGAAGATCTCCTCGGTGAACGCCCGGTCGGTGAGCGCCGGCGTCAGGACGGTCGGCGGGAACCAGAACCCCTTGCCCTGCGGGCAGTCGCCCTGCAGGTACGGCGGGCCGTCGATGAATCCGCGCACCCGTTCCAGATGCTCGGCGCTGATCAGAGGGCCCATCTCGGTGCTCTCGTCGAGCGGGTCGCCGACTCTGATGTTCTGTACGGCCGGCAGCAGCCGCTCCAGGAACGCGTCGTAGACCTCCGCCTGCACCAGGATCCTGGATCGGGCGCAGCAGTCCTGGCCAGAGTTATCGAAGACGGCATATGGCGCCGTTTTAGCCGCTTTTTCCAGATCCGAGTCCGCAAACACGATATTTGCGGATTTGCCGCCTAGTTCGAGGGTTATCCGCTTTACCTGGGTTGCCGCCTTGGCGGCGATCTCCTTGCCCACCTCGGTCGAGCCGGTGAACACGATCTTGGCCACCTGCGGATGCTCGACCAGGCGGGCCCCCGCGACCTCCCCTGCCCCAGGCAGCACCTGGAGCACCCCCTCGGGGAGGCCCGCGGCGAGGGCCAGCTCGGCCAGCCTCAGCGCGGTCAGCGGGGTCCATTCGGCGGGCTTGACGATCACCGTGTTGCCCGCGGCCAGGGCCGGGGCGACGCCCCAGCTCATGATGAGCATCGGGAAGTTCCAGGGCACGATCACGCCCACCACGCCCAGCGGCTCCTGGAAGGTGATGTCCACGCCGCCGGGCACCGGGATCTGCTTGCCGTGGTTGCGCTCGGGGGCGCCGGCGTAGAAGTGCAGCACGTCGCGTACCGCGCCGGCCTCCCAGCGGGCGTTGCCGATCGGGTGGCCGGAGTTCGTGAGCTCCAGCAGGGCCAGCTCCTCCCGGTGCTCGTCCACCAGGTCGGCGAAGCGGCGCAGCAGCCGCGCCCGGTCGCCGGGCGCCACGTCGCGCCAGCCCTGATAGGCCCGCCTGGCACGCTCCACGGCCCGGTCGACCTCGGCCTCGTCGGCCAGTTCCACGTCGGCGAGGACTTCCTCCGTCGCCGGATTGATGATCTGCATCGTGCTCACATCCGCTCGAAACCCCGGAACAGCTCCCAGTCCGTGACAGCCGCGTCGAAGGCGGCCAGCTCGATCCGGGCGTTGTTCGCATAGTGCGCCACCACGTCGTCGCCGAACGTCTCCCGCGCCAGCTTCGACCCCTCGAACAGCGCTAGTGCGTCCCGCAAGGTGTGGGGCACGGTCTCGGCGCCGGAGTCGTAGGCATTGCCCCCGAACGCGTCCTCCAGCGGCAACTCCTCGTCGATGCCGCGCAGCCCGGCCGCGATCAGCGCCGACACCGCGAGATAGGGGTTCACGTCGCCGCCCGGCACCCGGTTCTCGATGCGCAGCGACTCCCCGTGGCCGACGAGCCGGAGCGAGCAGGTGCGGTTGTCCACGCCCCACTTGACGGCCGTGGGGGCGAAGCTGCCGGGGACGTAGCGCTTGTAGGAGTTGATGTTCGGGGCGTAGAAGAGGGTGAGCTCGCGCATGTGGGCCAGCTGCCCGGCGATGAAGCGGGCGCCGAGCTCGGACAGCCCGTGGGGGCCGTCGCCCGCCATCACCGGGTCGCCGTCCACGCTCCGCAGCGAGATGTGGATGTGGCAGGAGTTGCCCTCGCGCTGGTTCGGCTTGGCCATGAAGGTGATCGACTTGCCCTCTTGAGCCGCGATCTCCTTGGCGCCGTTCTTGTAGATGGAATGGTTGTCGCAGGTCTTCAGCGCCTCGTCGTAGCGGAAGGCGATCTCGTGCTGGCCCAGGTTGCACTCGCCCTTGGCGGACTCGACGTACAGCCCAGCTCCCTCCATGTCCCGCCTTATCCGGCGAAGGAGGGGTTCGATGCGAGCTGTCCCGAGGAGGGAGTAGTCGACGTTGTAGAGGTTCGCGGGGGACATGTCGCGGTACGCGCGCTTCCACGCGTCTTCGTAGCTGTCCTCGTACACCACGAACTCCAGCTCGGTGCCCACGAAGGCGGCCAGGCCGCGGTCGGCGAGGCGGGCGAGCTGGGCGCGAAGGATCTGCCGCGGCGAGGCGGTCACGTCGGCGCCGCTCTCCCAGGTCAGGTCCGCCATGAGCATGACGGTGCCCTCCTGCCACGGAACCCACCGCAACGTGGAAATATCGGGCTTCATCACGAAATCGCCGTAGCCGCGTTCCCAGGACGACATCGCGTAGCCGTCGACCGTGTTCATGTCCACGTCCACGGCGAGCAGGTAGTTGCAGCCTTCGGAGCCGTGCCCCAGCACCTCGTTCAGGAAATAACGCGCCGACAGCCGCTTGCCCTGCAGTCTGCCCTGCATGTCGGCGATGGCGAGCAGCACGGTGTCGACCCGCCCGGCGGCCACCTCGTCACGCAACTCGTCGACGGACAGTGGTCCGGGCTGTGAAAGACCTCGCTCGCTCACAGAAGTTCGCTCGCTTTCCCGCTAATTGGGCTACTCTTAGACCATTGATGTGCATATGGGGATCGCTTGTCAAGACCTGAGGACACGTTGGACGACTCTGCGCGGTTGATGACGGTGTTACGGCCGGTCAGGGCAGGAAACGCCTTCGAGGAGACGGTAGAACGGCTGCTCCAGGCGATCAAGCTCGGCGTGGTCGCGCCGGGCCGGAAACTGCCCCCGGAGCGTGAGCTGGCCGTTCAGCTCGGCATCAGCCGGGTGACGCTGCGGGAGGCGATCCGGGCGCTCCAGGACGCGGGTTACCTCGACGTACGGCGCGGCCGGTATGGCGGCGCGTTCGTCACCTACGCCCCGCCCCCGCCGGAGAGCGGCGACCTGCGCAGGATCGTGGCCGACATGGGCACGGCCGACCTCGCCGACGCGCTGACCTTCCGCATGGCGGTCGAATGCGGAGCGGCGGCGGTGCTGGCGGCGGCCACGCTGACCGACGACCAGCGCTCCCTCCTGCGCGGCCGGCTCGCGGCACTCAACAAGGCGGGCATCGGGGACTACCGGCGGCTGGACACGGCCTTCCACCTCTCCATCGCCGAGCTGACCGGCTCCGCCCTGCTCGCCACCGCCTGCGCCGACGCGCGCCTGCGGGTCAGCGACCTCCTCAACGCCATCCCGATGCTCCAGGTGAACCTCGACCACTCCGCCCGCCAGCACGAGGCGATCGTGGCGGCCATCCTGGCGGGCGACCCGGAAGGGGCCCGTCGAGCAGTGGCGGAACACCTGGAGGGCACGGCTGCGCTGCTGCGCGCGTTCCTGTCTTGAGTTCGTTTCCCGGTCCAAATGGTCAAGGGATGACGATTGGCCTCGTAGCATCGTTTTCAAGGTCATGGGGAACTGGTTCGAGCTGAGCATTGTCGACACGGGACGGCTGCCGCTGTTCTGTTTCTTCGTCGCGCTCATCGGGGCCTTCGTGGCCACCCGCGTCAACGTGCGGCTGATCAGGGCGAAGGTCGGCTGGTTCCGCAACGTCAACGTGGGCGAGATGCACATCCACCACGTGGTGTTCGGGGTCGTGCTCATGCTGGTCGGCGGGGTCAGCGGGCTGATCGTGTCCTCGGCGTCGCAGGTGGCCTACGCCGCGGCGGCGGCCGTCTTCGGGATCGGGTCGGCGCTGGTGCTGGACGAGTTCGCGCTGATCCTGCACCTGCACGACGTGTACTGGGAGGAAGAGGGCCGCACCTCGGTCGACGCGGTGTTCATCGCGGTCGCGATGACGGGGCTGCTGCTCACCGGGCTCCGGCCGCTGTCGTTCGACTACGGGACCCCGGTCAACCCGGGCGCGCTGCTCGTGGCGAACATGGTGCTCGCCGTGATCACCCTGTTGAAGGGGAAGATCTGGACCGGGATCGTGGGCCTGTTCGTGCCCGTGCTGCTGCTGGTGGGCGCGGTGCGGCTGGCCAGGCCCGGGTCTCCGTGGGCCCACCTGTTCTACCAGAAGCGGCGCCCGCGGAAGCTGGCCACGGCCGCGCACCGGGAAGAACGGTGGCGCCGGCCGGTGATCAGGGCCAAGATCGCGGTCCAGGAGTTCGTCTCGGGGCGGCACGACCTGCCCTCCACCCGGCGCGGCCGCCGACCCACCTAGCGCGGGCCGCCGAGTAGCAGCGATAGAAGGCGAGTTCACCGGTGCGCCGGTTGCGGTGGACGAGCAGATCGGCCGTCCGCTCGAAGATCCGGTCCGGCCGGTCGGAGGTGGCCAGTCGCGAACACAAAGACGATGATCGACAGTGGGTGTCAGCACGACCGAACCGCCTACAACGACACGTTCGCGCCCTCCAGCACGCGCATGAAGGCACGCGACCATTCAGGCAGGTCCGGCCAGCCACGACAGGAGACCATCGCGCCGTCCACCACGTCGGGGGCGTCCACGAAAGTCGCACCCGCCATCTCCATGTCGGTCCTCAACGGCGGGAATGCCGCCGTGGTACGGCCGCGCAGCAGGCCAAGCGCGGCTGGCACCTGCGGGCCGTGGCAAATCGTGCCCACCGGCAGGTCGCGCTCGAAGAAGTAGCGCACGATACGGGCGACGTCGGGATCGGTGCGGATGTACTCCGGCGCGCGGCCGCCCGGGATCACCAGCGCCTGGTAGTCCTCGGGGCGCACGTCGGCGAATGCGAGATCCACCGGCAGCTGATGGCCGGGCCTCTCGGTGTAGGCGTCCCAGCCGGGCTCGAAGTCGTGGACCACCAGCTTTACCGCACGAGTGGTGGGGGCGGCCACGATCGCCTCATGACCCCCTTCCCGGAGCCGGAAGACGGGGTACATGGAGTCCAGCTCTTCCGCCGCATCGCCGGTCAGAACAATCACTCGGGCCATGACCCACTCCTATTCTCCCATGGTGGATCTTAATCCGCATGGGGCAGAAATGGCAGACGTGCGCGTGGCTGCCATGCACCTGGACGCTGGCCATCCGCTCATTTCCAATCGGGGCGGCACGACCTGCCCTCCACCCGGCGCGGACGCCGGCAGATCTAGCCCGCGCTGTGGAGGGGTTCGTTCCAGTCGATGTGGTGCTCGTAGATCCACCGGCTCGGGTCGGCGCCGGTGCGGGCCATGCGTCTCATGGCGAGGCTCATGATCAGGTCACGGGGCACGCGGGCGACGGGACCGAGCGTCTTCCAGCCGCCGGTGCGATGGCTCTGCGCGACGACGCGTTCCACACGCTCGCGCCGCAGCCGCTCGTAGGCGGCGAACGCGGCGGCGATATCCGGACTGTCCCGCAGGCACTTGGCCAGCACGACGGTGTCCTCGATGGCCATGGCCGCGCCCTGCCCGATCGAGGGAGCGGTCGCGTGGGCCGCGTCGCCGATGATGATCATCCGGTCGTCGTGCCACTTCGGCACGGTCGGCACGTCGTAGGTGCTCCAGCCCGTGAAGATCTCGCCGGTCGCCGCGACGAGGTCCGCGGCGGGCCCGCTGTCGTGCCGGAACAGGTCGATCAGCCGGGACCGCCACTGCTCGGAGGTGGTCGCGGCCAGCTCGGCGGGGCTGGGCTCGGTGGCCTGGGCCGGATTCGCCGCCCACCACACCTCGCCGCTCGGATGCGTCGTGTGGGCGAAGAAGCAGCGCTTGCCGAAGATCGCGTTCATCATGCCCGGCTCGCCGCCGGTGGAGACGCCGCGGGCGTAGCCGCCCGTGTTGAGCAGCCCGCCATAGCGCGCGTCCGGCGCGTGCGGGTCGATGATCTCGCGGGTACGTGACCGCAGGCCGTCCGCGCCGATGAGCAGGTCGCCGCGGACCGAGCTGCCGTCGGCGAACCTCGCCAGCACCCCGTCGCCGGTGCTCTCGGCGTCGACGAGCCGCTTGCCGTACTCGGCGCGCACGCCGGATCCGACGGCCCGGTCACGGAAGACGCGGTAGAGGTCGGCCCGCTTGACGGTCCGGCTCAACATGCCGTCCAGCGAAGCGGTGCCGTACGGCAATTCTCCGATCCGCCTGCCGGAGCCGTTGGTGAACACGATGCGCGGCGTGTCGAAGCCGATATCGCCGAGGTCGACGTCGAGGGCGCGCAAGGCGTCGAGCGCGTTCACCGCGAGAGTCAGGAAGGCGCCCGTGTGGTCCGCGGTCCGGTCGTACGCCTCATAGACGACCGGCGTGATCCCCACCTTGCGCAGGGCGACCGCGCATAACGAGCCCGCGATCCCACCACCGATGATCAATGCTGTGTATGTCATACACTGAGTGTATGGCATACACTCGGCGGAAGCGCAAGCGTGCGGCTGAGCTCCTGGACGACGGCGACGGCGCTGGGGGCGGACCGACTGTGCGAAGGTGAGGGCGATGAACGACAAGCTGCCGCCGGGACTCGACCTGCTCTGGGGAAGACTCGACGAGCCGGAGCCGGAGCCCAGGCAGGGGCTCAGCCCGCCGCGCATCGCCCGCGCGGCGGTCGAACTGGCCGACGCCGGCGGCCTCGACGCCGTGTCGATGGCCAGGGTCGCCGAGCGGCTGGGCTTCACCACGATGTCGCTCTACCGGCACGTCAAGAGCAAGAACGAGCTGCTGCTGCTGATGCTGGACACGGTCGCGGCCGTGCCCGCCGAGCTCGACGAGCCCTGCGACGACTGGCGGCTCGGCCTGGAGCGCTGGTGCGCGGCGCAGTGGGTGATGCTGCGCGCCCACACCTGGATCGTGGATCTGCCCGTCACCGGGCCGCCGATCACCCCCAACCAGCTGGCGTGGACCGATCGCGCCCTGAGCTCGCTGCGCGACACCGGGCTCCCCGAAAGCGACAAGGCGGGCGTGGTCCTGCTGATCGCCAACTACATGCTCACCACCGCGCGGATGAGCGCGCATCTCGGCCCCGCCGCCTCGGGGGAGTCGATCGCCGCCTACAGCGCGCTGCTCGGCGACCTCGTCGACGCGCGGCGCTTTCCGGCCCTGCGTACGGCGGTCGAGGCGGGTGCCTTCGACTATCCGGCGGACACCGCCGAGTCGGAGCGGCGCTTCGACTACTCCTTCGGGCTCTCCCGGATCCTGGACGGCGTGGACACACTCATCCGGCAGCGCGGCGGCGCCGGGGCGAGCTAGTAGACGACGTGCAGTTCGCCCGGCGCGATTACCAGGGTCCTACTGTGCGTTTCTAGGGGCGCTGGCCGGCCTTGTCGACGAGGGTGGCCTTGAGCACGCTGTCCCAGCCGAGCACCTGGCCCTTCTTCACCGAATCGAACGCGCCCCCGTCGTGGTCCCGGACGACGATGGTGCGATACCCCATGTACTCATACGTCTTCGGATCGATGAAGATCTCGTCGCGCTGGTACCCGTACTGCAGTCGGTACAGCGTGACCCCCGGCCGCCCGGCCAGATCCGCGGCGCTGGCCCTGTACTTGACGCCGGGGATCTTCGCCATGGCCCCGTACATCGCCGCCCGCAGCCGGGCTGGCAACGCCGCGTCCCGCATGCCCTGGGCGAGCTGCTGGAAGGCGACCGTGTCGCGCTCCTCCTCGCTCATCGGAGGCGGCGACGCAGTGCTGTCCCTCGACACCGGGCGGGCGTCGTGCTCCCGCTCGACCTGTCCGTACATGCGCGCCAGCAACCGATCCGGGTCGGTCGGCAGCCCCAGCAGGTACGGGTACGTCACCTCGAACTCCGACCCGTCGTACGTCTTCAGCCTGCCGTTCTCGATGGTCGCGAACCCCTTCTCGTTCACCCGCCGCCACATCTCGTGCGTTCTGGTCACCTTCGGCTGGCCGAACAGTGGCGGCCCCCCGTCCACCTTGGTCTGGGCGACCACCGTCTTGACGTAGGCCCACTGGTCGGGCCGAGGCGCTGGCTCGTCGTCCGCCGCAGCCTTGGCGGCCGCGTTCCCGGCGAGATCCTGGGCGTCGGCCACCGGCCGCAACCGCACCACCGTCGGCGTCCCGCCATTGGCCGTGGCCGTGACCCGCCCTTGCCGCGCCCCTGGAGTCTCCTTCAGGACCACGATTCCGGCCACCAGCGCGGCGGCGGCGGCCCCGACCCCCATGACTCTCACAACCACGAACCACCCCCGCCGAGCCCCCGCCCTCGTGTCCACGGGCTGGTCGAACAGACGGGCGTGCAGCCGCTCCCTGGCCATCGGATCGTACGAGGGAACCTCCGGACGCCCCTCCCGGAAGACTGCGATCTCGTCCCTGCTACTCATGCCAGCCCCTCCTCGCCCATGGGATCGGTGCCGCCGAACGCCCGGCGCACCTTCTTCCGAATCCGGTGCAACCGCGACCTGACCGTCCCGATCGGCACCCCCAGCGCCTGGGCCGCCTCCTCGTACGTCAGCTCCGCCCACGCGATCAACAACAGCAGATCCCGATCGGCGGCTGGCAACTTGGCCAGCACCGCGGCGAGCTTCGGCTGCAGCCTCTCGGCCGTCACCCGCGCGGCACTGCGCTCGTCGAACGACTCCACCGCCCCGTGCGCGGGCGTCCGGGCCAGCACCCGGTTCCGCCGCACCTCCGCCCGTCGATGCTCACGCAGGGCGATCGTCGCGATCCCGTACAACCACGGCCGCGCGTCGGGCCGCTCCGGGTCGTACTTGTGCCGCTGCCGGAACGCCGCCAGAAACGTCTCCGCGACGAGATCCTCGGCCATCTCCACGCCGAGCCGGCGGGCGACGTAGCGGTGGATCTCATCACTGTGCCGATCGACGATTACCGCGAACCGCTCAGGCTGCCGCACCGACTCCACCAGCACCGCCGCGTCGGTCACCTCATCGGCGGCACTGTGTGTCGCTGGGGGTGCGGTCAACACGTATCACGCCTTGTCGGGCTCATCATGTGATCCTCTCGAGTTCGGATGTCACCCCGTACTCGACAAGACCTCACAAGACGGTTCCCACTTTCCGGCGCGGGTGGTCAGCCGTCCTCCCTTGGCGTTGGCGGAGACTGGCCGGCATGGTCAGCTTGAAGGAGCTTGTCACTTCAAGGGCTCTTGAAGTGACAAGCTCTGAGTTGCCCAACACAATCGGCCCGTGCCACCAGGGCCGATCATGGGGGCATTTCGATGGTTATCTGGGGTTCTCCGGCTGTTCTCGCATCTGGTGGCCTCAGCGATCGCAAAAGGGTCGGGAGAGTTCGAGATCGGCTTCCACTCGGCGCAGCCCGTCGAAACCCCAGGTGTTGATGCCCTCGCGGCTGATCAGGGCGAAGGTCGGCTGGTTCCGCAACGTCAACGTGGGCGAGATGCACATCCACCACGTGGTGTTCGGGGTCGTGCTCATGCTGGTCGGCGGGGTCAGCGGGCTGATCGTGTCCTCGGCGTCGCAGGTGGCCTACGCCGCGGCGGCCGCCGTCTTCGGGATCGGGTCGGCGCTGGTGCTGGACGAGTTCGCGCTGATCCTGCACCTGCACGACGTGTACTGGGAGGAAGAGGGCCGCACCTCGGTCGACGCGGTGTTCATCGCGGTCGCGATGACGGGGCTGCTGCTCACCGGGCTCCGGCCGCTGTCGTTCGACTACGGGACCCCGGTCAACCCGGGCGCGCTGCTCGTGGCGAACATGGTGCTCGCCGTGATCACCCTGTTGAAGGGGAAGATCTGGACCGGGATCGTGGGCCTGTTCGTGCCCGTGCTGCTGCTGGTGGGCGCGGTGCGGCTGGCCAGGCCCGGGTCTCCGTGGGCCCACCTGTTCTACCAGAAGCGGCGCCCGCGGAAGCTGGCCACGGCCGCGCACCGGGAGGAACGGTGGCGCCGGCCGGTGATCAGGGCCAAGATCGCGGTCCAGGAGTTCGTCTCGGGGCGGCACGACCTGCCCTCCACCCGGCGCGGACGCCGGCAGATCTAGCCGGCGCTGTGTACGGGTTCGTCCAGTCGATGTGGTGCTCGTAGATCCACCGGCTCGGGTCGGCGCCGGTGCGGGCCATGCGTCTCATGGCGCGACTCATGATCAGGTCGCGGGGCACGCGGGCGACGGGACCGAGCGTCTTCCAGCCGCCGGTGCGATGGCTCTGCACGACGACGCGTTCCACCCGCTCGCGCCGCAGCCGCTCGTAGGCGGCGAACGCGACGACGGCGAGGAAGACGACTCCCCGCCGCCTCGACCGAAGGCTGGCATGACGGCCGCCTGCTCATCACGTTGACCGCCACTGAGCACGACGAGGTGAACGCCCTGCTCGGGCGCATCCGAGCCCACGATGGCAACGTCAGCACCGCGCAGGTCGTCCTGGCGGCTCTGCGTGCCTACGCCGTCTAGGCGCCTCCGTGTCGCCGGCGGATCCCCGCGCCGAACGCGTCAGCGTACTTGAAGGGCATGTCCGGCTGGGGTTCCGCCTGCCATGAGGTGATCAGATAGTGCTCAACCGGGGTGGCGCCGGCCGAGCCGTCTGGGTTGGTGTCACGCCCGCGAGCGTGTACCCGAAGCCGGTAGCAGCCCTTTCCCCCCCAGGCGAGGTTCGGCAGTTTGGGGAGGTCTCCGTCGAGCCCGCAAACGATGAGTGATCCGCTCGTGGATTCGATGGAGACCTCGACGATCTCCTCCCAGCTGTCCAGATCGAGAGGCGGAGGCCCCTCAGCCAGTTGCACCGTGACGTCAACGGCACCGATGGAGATGCCCGTGAGAATCGTCGCGCCATCCGGCTCATCAGCCACTGCGATCAAGCCGTTGTCCCAACGTTCCGGAAACTGCGGACCCAGTTCGTTCGCGTCTCGGATCTGCACCTGGTGGTAGGACAGCCAGACATTCGCCCGATAAGACGACAGCGCGGCGCCAGTCATGGGGAGAAGACCTTTCCGGGGTTAGGAATTCATGTCGGGGAAGACGTAAAACGGGTCCTTGTCCAGCAGACGTTGGTTGTTAGCGAAGCTGCCGAACTGACCGCCAGCGCTGCTGTTCTGGGTGGCGTCCACCCATTCGACGGAGAAGTCGCCGGGGTAGTCGCCGCCGCCGGTATACGCGCCCTCGTAGGTGTGCGCCATCGGATATTCGTCACAGTTTGCCCCGGTCGGGGGTGAACCGGTGAGGAAGCTGCACGCATCGGCGCGATTCTGCTCGGCGTCCGCGTCGTCGTACATGCGGGTGAGTGGGACGTCGCCCACGGCGCCAGGGTTGCCCCTTGCCTGGGCGCGGCTGATGTGACCGACGATGTCCTCGACCACACTGCGCTTGTAGGTGAGAGTAGGCCAGGTGTCGGAGAAGACGCAGCCCGTGTTCGTAAAGCCCTTGAGCATGCCGTTGTCGCAGCGCAGGTCGACGGGGCCGTCGGTGAAGTATTCGACCTTGTCGAAATCGCCGCTGTCGGGGGCGGCCCAGGTGAGCTGTGAGTCGAAGCTGATGTTCTCATCCGTCTTGGCGGGGACGTTGACCGCGAGGGTCGCGTTGAACTGCATCCACGTGCGAAGCTGCAGCGGCTTGGGGCCGCTGGCGGACACCTGCGTACAGTCGGGGTTGCAGTGTCCGCCGAAGCTGATCTGCATGGTGGGATCCCAGTCACCCCACTCGTTGTGTGGATAGATGTGCTCGCCGTAGGTGAGCTC
Organism: Nonomuraea sp. CA-143628; assembly: GCF_050942315.1. NCBI lineage: Bacteria > Bacillati > Actinomycetota > Actinomycetes > Streptosporangiales > Streptosporangiaceae > Nonomuraea > Nonomuraea sp. CA-143628. The sequence continues at coordinate 10,620,135 of NZ_CP192072.1, read as the reverse complement.
GCCCTTGTTCCACACGGTGACCATATCGACGTAGTGGGTGAAGTCCATCCCGCCGACGATCTCACCGGTGTCGACCATGACCCATACGATGTTGTCGATCTGCCAGAAGCACTGGTTGAAGCGGGTCTGACCGAACCAACCAGTGGTCTCGTCCTTGCACCAGCTGGGCACGCCCGGGGGAACACCGCCGGGAGGCTCCTCTGCGGCGATCTTCGGCTTGGACGGGAGGGTGCACATGACCTTGTCGACGCCCCTGGCCCGCAGACTGTTCAGCTGCTTCTTCACCTCTTCGCAGGGGCGGGACGAGGTGACCTTGCTCGGTGAGGTTGACTTCTTTCCGGCGCTTGTGTCCTCGCGAATGGAGGAGTTGGCCGCCCGGATTCGGGCAGCGTCCTCATCTGCTTGCGTGGACGGTGACGGGGCCGGGGACGATGTCGTGGCTGTCGACTTTGCCGCTCCAAGATCGTCGGCGGTCTGCGCCGAAGCGGCGGGGCTGAGTGGGCTAGTGAGTAACGCGCCTGTTAGCGCCACTCCCAGAATTGCTCTCCGCAAATAACGAACCCATAAATTCACATCCATCCCTTTCGTCGCAGATATGAATGTTCGTCGGTGATCTTCGCATTCGCGGCTCCAGGAAAACAAGATCTTGACTTGATGCTGAATGTCAGCTAACTGGCATTAGTAAAGAGGCGGCTGAACAGCCAAAACGGCAATCGCTGTTCCGGATCATCCATCAAGCCTGCTTTAGCATTGGGAGGCCCCTCATGGTTGTCAGCAAGGCGAGGCAGGTCGAGGTCTCCCAGCGCCGCTATCAGGCGGTTCAGATGCGATCGCCGGTGTGAGCCCCACGGTCATCGCCGAGCGGCTGGGCTACTCGGGCGCGGCCTCGGTGTCGAAGGACATTGACCGCGCGCTGCCCAAGGCCGCCAAGCAGGAGCAGACGGCGTCGGAGCAGCTTCTCTAGCTGGAGATCGACCGGCTCGATCGCATCATGGCCAGTCTGTGGCCGAAGATCCTCAAGGGCGAGGTCAATGCTGCCGAGACCGCGCTCAAGTGCATCAACCGGCGGTCGAGTCTGCTCGGCCTGGACCTCATCAACCGTAACGGCGTCGCGGACGGCGACATGGCGCCGCTGCTGGGCAACCTGCTGATCCAGATCCAACAGCGGCACGCCGTACCCGACCCCGACCCCGACCCCGACACGACTCAGCCACGCCGTCCCCGTCCCTGCAGGAAGGTGTCAGGCTCCGGCGTCTCCCTGCGGCGCAGGTGCTCGGCGTGGTGCGCTTCGGCGAGAGCGATGTAGATGTCGAGGGCCTGGCGGTAGAGGCCGCGCCCGGTCTCCTCGTAGTGGTTGCCGGTGTGGCGTAGCACGAAGAACTGGCCGCCCTCGGACGCCCACTCGTACAGGCCGCAGCACGAGGTGTGTGAGACGCGTAGCTGGCTGCCAACCGTCCTGTACGGCTCCCACCCGAACGCGGGTTCATCTCGCTCGTGCTCCGGCTCACGCTTCTGCCGTTGTCGGGTTCTGGTCATCGTCCGCTCTCTCCACGTGGATCTGACTGCCTGGTGCCGTGGGGAGGGCGGTAAGAGGAGGGTTGTCAGCGTCGTCGCTGGTGAGCGGTGGTCGTCGGCCCTCCTGCCAGATGTTGTGGATGAGGAAGGTGAGTGCGCTACCTGCGTACATGACATGACCTTCGCGTGGGGAGTCGGGGCGTTGTACGCACCCTGGCGGCCCGGGGAAGACGGACGAGTGCACATCCAGGTGCCCGCCTTCCCCGGCCCGGCCGCCCAACCACGGCGAAGCGGCCAGGCTCGCGCAGTGGGGAAGAGGACGACCGAGAGGTGGATCTCGCGGCCCACGGCCGGGCGTGTCCCTGTACGTGGGCCGCGAGACGACTCGGCGCGGGTCCGAGGGAATGGTGAGTTCGGATGGTCGGCCCGCGCCGGAGCGCACGACCGGGAAGGGGGACGCCCCTCCGGCCGGTCGCGCCGGGACGGGGGGAGTTGCTGCCGGACCTTGCGGTGGGCAGCGTGCTGGGCCACGTCTCGCTTGCTCACCCGGCCATCTCCTGAAAGAAGCCGGGGGGAATGTGGAGGGCCGTAGGAGGGTGCAATGGGATGGCCTCGGCCACGGCCAGCACCAGCTTCTGATCGACGTTGAGGACGTTGCGCCACAGTTCAGGGAGGCTGCCGCCCACTACCGACGTGTTGACGGCCATGTCGTACGCCGGGAACGCCCTGAACTTGCGGCCCCAGGGCTCCCACATCACCTGCCATCGGCCGCCCCACGACTCCTGCAACTGCGCGGCCAGGAGGCGGGCATTCTCGTCGCTCAGCACCTCGCCAGCGCGGTGCTGGAAGTCCTCGACGTGCTGCGGGGCTACCGTGCTGGGCGTCTTCGGATCCACTCCGGGTGGCAGTGAGGCACGGCGGTGCCGTGGGGTTGTGTTTCCGCCGCCGCTGCTCATAGCCCGTCTCCTTCGGCTGGTCCCGCGCTCAAGCAGCAAACCAAGCCGTCCGAGGTAGCTCCAGAGCGGTTTCGCGGCATCAGATGTGGCAGAAATGGAGCACCATGCCCGATGAGCAGGGCACTTGAATGGCTGGCGCTTTACGCTTGGTGGTGGCGGAGGGAGCTCAGCGCGTGGCACTGAAGCGGGTTCGGTTCATCCAGAGGCGCAAGGCCATTGGGCTGACGCAGGAGGGATTGGCCGACGCGCTGGGTGTCGAGCGTTCCACTGCCAGTCGCTGGGAGCGGGCCGAGACCGAACCGCAGCCGTGGTTGCATCCCAAGATCGCCGCCCTGCTCAAGGTCACAGCGGCTGAGCTGGAGGAACTGCTGGCCGACATCGTTACGCTGCCGGGTAAGTCAGGCGACTACATCTTGCACTCGTCGGTGCCGCTGGATTTCTCGCTCACAAATCAGCACACCGTAGAGATCATGGAGAGCTTTACGGGCTACGACATCGCGTCTCGGCGACAGGTGGTCGCGCAACTGGTGCTGCTGGCCGGCTCCGCTCTGCTGCAACCTCTACGTCAGTGGGTAGCTGGCTTGCCGGTCATACCTGTGAGCAGTGAGGCGCGCCCGGAGACGCTGGCAGAACTGGAACAGGCGGTAGTGCTGTTTCGGCGATGGGATGCCTCCGGTGCCGGTGGTTTGCGCCGGAAGGCCGTTGTCGGGCAGCTGAACGCTGTCACTGAAAGCCTGAACGAGCACAACTCCCCCGGGATTATGCGGCGGCTGTTCCATGTGGCTGCCGAGCTGGCACAGTTGGCCGGATGGATGGCCTACGATCAGGGGCTGCACGGCATGGCCCAGCGCTATTACTTGCTGGCACTGCACGCCTGCCGTGAAGCGGCTGCGCCGGCACTGGGCGCAAAGATCATCGGCGATATGACGCAGCTGTCTACCGCGCTGGGCAACTTTAACGACAGCCTGAGCTTGATACGCACCGCGCTATGTAGCCTGCCGCACGGTGCGAATGATCTGGTACGCGCCGAACTGCTGGGCTTGGAAGCCCGCGCTTATGCCCACCTGGGAGAACGAGAAGCTGGGAACGCCGCGCGCAGCGCCGATGCCTGCGTTGAGATCTGGCAAGAAGCGCAAGGTGACGCCCGCCCGGACTGGATCCATTACATGAATCAGGCAGAGGTGGATTGTCTGGCGGCCAACGCTTTCACCGAGCTGGCGCTGCGAAGCACGCAGCCGACATGTTGGCAGCAGTACGCGACGCGGGCCGAAAGCCACACCCTGAGTGCGCGCGCCAGCCGGGATGAGGGATACACCCGCAGCCGCATCTTCGACGAAGTCCGGCTGGCGAAAGTGCGGCTGGCTCAGCGTGAGCCGGTGGAGGCCGCGATCGTGGCGCACACATCCTTGCAGATGGCCCAGCAAGCACGCTCAACGCTGGTGGTGGATTGGTTCATCCGCTTGGATGGCGCGCTGGTGGGCCGCTACCCCGATTGCTCCGAGGTCGCCACGTTCCACGAGCAGTTGCGGGATTACCTGCGGCGGGCTGCCCCGGCGAGGGAGCGTGAACTCGTTGCCCGCCATTGATTACCAGTCGCTCAGCAGCGAATCGGCCGCCGAGCAACTAGAGGAACTCGCCGAGTTGTACAGCGAGGTCTACGCCGGGCCGCCGTATGCATGGGGGTCGGAGCATGCCCGGCTATTCCGGGAACGCTTTGAAGTGCAGCGTCAGCAAGAGGGGTACCGGCTCATCACGGCAAGAGAGCACGGCCACCTCGTTGCTTTTGGTTTCGGTGTCATGCTACAGCCGACAACGCCGTGGTGGCGCAACCTTGTGGCTCCGCTCCCCGAGGAGATCACCGCCGAATGCCCCGGCCGTACCTGGGCGTTGGTCGAGCTGCTGGTACGCGCGCCGTGGCGACGCCAGCATGTGGCCGAAACCATCCATGACATGCTGCTGACTAGCAGACCGGAAGAACGGGCCACTTTGACCGTGCTGCCAGCGGCTACGCCCGCCGTAGCTGCGTATCGCAAATGGGGATGGTACAAGGTCGGCGAGAAACGGAACCCGTTGCCGGGAACACCGGTGTTTGCGGTCATGGTAAAAAATTTGCGCTTGGAGTGAGACGACCGCCGCGCGGCTGAGGAACCGGGTTTCCCAGTGGTTCGCCCGCCGGATAGGTGTCGTCGAGGATCTTGGTTCGGAGGTCGGCTAGGACTTAGAGGGCGATGGCCGAGCGGAGGGCCAGGCCCGCGCCCAGCAGCATCACCATGCCGGCCGTGCCCAGCGGCGCCAGGGTGGACAGCCGGGCGGCCAGGCCCCGCCCCCGTGAGGCGCGGCGTTCGAGGCGGTCGACGAGCTTGACCAGCAGCAGGCCCGTCACGGTGAGCGTCGCCGCCATGCCGAGGCCGTACGCGGTGACCAGCGCCACCCCGAACCAGGTACGACCCAGCGCGATCGCCCCCAGTAGCACGATGAGCGCCGACGGGCTCGGCACCAGCCCGCCCGCCACCCCCATCCCCAGCAGTCCGGCCCGCGTCGAGCCCTCGCGCCCATGCCCATGCCCATGCCCATGCCCGTGGCCGTGCTCGTGCTCGTGCGCATGGCCGTGATCGTCCGCATGCCCGTGACCGTGACCGTGACCATGTCCGTGTCCGTGTCCGTGTCCGTGCCCGGGTCCGGTGGCCCGGCGGGTGGACAGGAGCAGGCGCAGGCCGATGAAGGCGATCAGCACGCCGCTGGCCACCCCCAGCCACCCCAGCACCGCCTCCCCGGCCAGCGCCGTGAACGCGCTCAGCAGCAGGCCCACCACCAGCACCCCGACCGTGTGCGTGGCCGTCACCGTGGCCCCCACGACGAGGGCGTCACGCGGCCGGCCGCGCCGCCCGGCCAGGTACGCGGCCATGATCGTCTTTCCGTGTCCGGGGATCAGCGCGTGCCCGGCCCCGAGGAGCATCGCCAGCGCCACGGCCAGCAGCCCGAGCGGCACCGTGAGCGAGTCGGCGCCGACCAGGCCGGTGAACGTCCGGTCCAGCGCCGCCAGCGCGTCCCCGATCGGTCCACCGACGCTGATCGTGCCGAGCCCGGAAGGCGTACCACCGGAGCCGGGGGAGCCGCCGGACAGGGCGGAGGCGGCGCCACCGACGGTGATGGCGGCCGTGCGCTGGTCGAGCGGGTCGGTCAGCAGGTCCTGCGGGTACTTGCGCAGTTCGTCACTCACGCTGGCCGACGGGACGGACGACCGGGTCAGCCGTACCCCGTCACCGACGGCGGTGATCTCGCGCCAGCCGATCCGCTCCTGCTCGAACGCGTCGGTGAAGGACACCGCGCCCGACACCTGCGCCTCGGCGACCAGCCCGCAGGTCAGGCGGCTGGTCTGCAGGCCGCCCTGCCCCGGCGCGTAGGCGAAGGCCGAACGCGACACCCGCCACGGCACCGCCGTACCCCCGATGGTGAGCCGCTGGGCGGCGGCCAGCGTGGCGCAGGTCCTGGTCGCGTACGAGCCGTCCACGCCCGGTTTCGCCTGGAGCGTCGGCAGCTCCGCCGCGTCCACGACCGCCTCGTTCTCCACCCGGTCGGGCCGCAGGCGCAGTCCGTTGTAGTGGTTGACGGTGAAGTTCCCGAGCGGATGCCGGGCCACCGTCTCCGCCCGCGCCGCGGTCGTGAACAGGACCGACACGCCCATCGACAACAGCAGGCCCACGAGCAGGCCGAGCCGGAACACCCTCATGAGAACCTCGCCAGTGCGGGCAGGGACGGATCGAAGCCCGAGGGCACGCGCGCGGTCTTGCCGAGCGCGCGCTCGATACGGGCGCGGTGGTAGCCGAGCAGCGGGTTGCGCCAGCCGGTCGAGGTGGCCTTCTTCGCGTACGGCAGGGCCTCGCGCGGCTTGCCCGCCTTGAACAGGGCCCAGCCGAGCGCGTCGGCGGCGACGAGGTTGGGATTGCGCGCGTACTCGGTCCTGGCATGCCGTACGGCCAGCGCCGGGTCGCCGTGATCGGCCTCGAACTCGGCCCAGGTGAGGTCGTCCCGCACCCCGGCGGCCCGCAGCAGTTTCCGCTGGGCCTCCAGCAGGGTCCAGTCCGGTTTCAGCCCCGCCTTGATCCGGGTCTCGCCCTGCTCGATCAGGTACTGGGACAGCGGCAGCCGCTCGACCACCCGCTGGTAGAGGTCGAGCGCCTCGGCCGTCCGCCCGCTGAGCGCCGCGACCCTGGCCTGTCCGGCGAGCGCGGGGGTGTAGGCGGGGTAGGCCTGGAGCGCCTTGGCGTACCAGCCGCCGGCGCCGGTGAGGTCGCCCGCGTGCAGGGCCAGTTCGCCCAGGTAGTAGCGGGTGTAGGCGATGTCGGCCGGGGCGTAGGCGTCCTTCTGGGCGTACTCCAGGAACTTGCGGGCCCCGGTCCGGTCGCCCCGGAGCTCGGCCGCGTAGGAGGCGCGGGCGAACGCCGCCACACCGGGGCGCAGCCCCATCATCTGGTCCACGGCCTTCGAGGCTCCGCTGAGGTCGCCGAGCTGCGTCTTCGCGTCGGCCAAGATGCCGTGCGCCGCCGCGCTGTACGGGTTGGCGTCGATGGCCCGCTGCGCCAGGCGTACCGCGTCGGAGAACTCGTGGCGGCCGGCGGCGAGCGCCGCCTGGCCGGTCAGGACCGCGTCATCGGCCGGGTTCAGCCGGGCAGCGGTGGCCAGGGCGCCTTGAGCCTTGGTGTAGTACGACGGGTCGCCGGTGACCCTGGCCTGGTCGACGTACTCCAGGCCGAGCTGGGCCCAGCCGCGGTAGTCGCCGGGCAGGCGCTTCAGGCGGGCCTGCAGCGTCTCCGTGAAGGTCACGGCCTGCGTGGTTCCAGTAGAGGTCGCCGGCGGGGCGTAGACGGCGTAGGCCGTGACGGCCAGCGCGCCGGCCACGACGAGGCCACCGGCAAGGGCGAGGGATCGCATCCAAGGCTCCGGAGATCGGAAGGGGTCGGCGGAGACGGGTCGAGGGCCGGCCGGCCCTGACGGGGGACAAGGCCGGCCGGCCGGGGGCGCGACGGGAGTTTGGGAGACGGGCCCGCCGCGGGGGGACCGGCCGGCCCGGAGAGGAGGCCGACCGGTCGGGGCTCACCGCTGGTTCACAGCCACGTTGCTGGGCAGCGGGATGTACGGGAACGAGTCGAAGAAGGGTTTGTCGTTCTGGTCGACCTTGTCCGTCAGGCCCGGGATGAGCTTGCCGGTCACCGCGGCACCGGCCACGGCCTGCAGCGAGATGTCCACGACGTCGTCGGACAGGCGGCGGCCGTTCGGGAAGCCCGCCAGGTCGCCGGCCAGCACACCGAGCCGGTTCGGGTCCTTGGACGGCGGGACCGCCATGTTGAGCCGCAGCATCTCGGCGGGCCGCAGCTTGCCGGCGTCCCTGTTGAGGGTCTGCGAGTTGAGGTCGGCCTTGATCGGTCCGTTGCCCTTGGCGATGCCGGTCAGGAAGATCTCGACCAGGTCGCCGCGCGGGGTCGGGGGCGCCTTGATGCCGTAGATGCCCTCCAGCAGCCTGGCCACCTCAGGGTCGGTGACGCGCTTGACCACGGCCGCGATGTCGGCGTCCTTGGCCGGGGGCAGCGAGTTGAACGCGTCCTTCAGACCGGCCGGCACCACGACCTCGTTGACCAGCGGGTTGCCCAGGCGCGAGACCTGGACGTAGCCGTTCGGGCTCCACTTGTCCGTGGTGGACCAGATGCCGATCACCGGGTTGCGCTTGGCGTCGCCCCTCAGCGCCAGCTCGTGAGCGGGCACCTGGATGGCCAGGCTGCTCACGTTGTAGCCCTTGGTGGTGTCCTGGCCGACCTCGGACAGGTTGCCGCCGTAGAGCAGGTCGAAGACGCGCAGGTCGAGGAAGAACGCCTCGTCGGACTGGCCGGCGTAGGCCTTGCCGCCGTTCGGGAGGTGCTTCAGGGACTGGGCGCGCAGCGTGCCGTAGTCGGGCATCGAGGCGGGGCCGACGTTGCTCGGCGCGACGATGCCGTTCGAGACGAGCGTCCTGCTGCCTCGCTCGGTGATCCGCTTGAGCGTGTAGCGCTGGCGGAAGAGCAGGTTCTCGTCGTTGAGCGAGGTGACGGGCCCGTTGTTGTACAGGAACGTGGCGTTGCCGCGCCGGTCCTCATCGCGGAACGTCCACTGGTAGACGATGTCGGGCTTGGCGTCACCATCGTTGTCGATCTTGATGTTGTAACGCGACTTGGTGTCGAACGTGTAGAAGTTCGGGCCGCCCTGCGGCTCCTGGAACGGGATCCAGTTGGCCAGCAGCGTCACCGTGTCGGCCTTGTCGGGACTGACGAACGCGTACACGTCGGTGTTGTCGTTTCGCGGGTCGCCCGCGATCATCGGCGCCTCGCGGTGCGAGGAAGCGTCGCCGGAGTCGGTACGGAGCAGGGCGAACGAGGAGGCGGTCAACGCCGCCGCGACGCCCAGTCCGACTAGAGCGCGCCGGTTGATCCGGAGCTCCATGGTTCGGTCCTTTCGAGAGTGCTGATCGAGATCGAGAGGTTCCGGCCGGGTTCCTCGACGGCGTATTCGTCGCAACTCCGCGAACGGATGTGTCTTCTCCTCCTCGAGAATGAGACGTCAACGAAAGTTGACATACTTTGGTCGTCAATTTAGGTTGACGGGTGCGGATCGCGATCCGCCGTTCGTTGGGTTTTCGGGATATATCGCGAGAGGAGAAACGGTGATCAGAGAGCTGCTCGCCTACATGCGCCCGCACAGGAAGATCCTGGTGCTCGGGGGGTTACTCGGCCTGGTCGGCTCGGCGGCGGGCCTGGCGATGCCGTTGCTGGCCAAGTACGTGGTGGACGCCTTCGGCCAGGACCGGTCGATGGCCGGGCCGCTGGTCGGGCTGACCGTGGCGGTGCTGGTCGGAGCGGTGGTGTCGGCTCTGGGCACGTACCTGATGGAGCGCACCGGCGAGGGCATCGTGCTGGGCGCGCGGCGCCGGCTCATCGACCGGATGTTCCGGCTCAAGGTCGCCGACGTGGACCGGCTCAAGCCCGGCGACCTGCTGTCACGGGTGACCGGTGACACGACGCTGTTGCGCGCCGTACTGACCAACGGGGTCGTGAACTCGATCGGCGCGGTGTTCATGCTGACCGGCGCGATCATCATGATGGCGACCATGGACGGCGTGCTGCTGCTGGTCACGCTGCTCGTGGTGGTCGTGATCGGCGGACTGACCGGGCTGGTGATGCCCAGGATCCAGCGGGCGCAGAAGCAGGCCCAGGAGGCCGTCGGCGAGATGGGCGCCGTGCTCGACCGGGCGCTGCAGGCGTACCGGACCGTCAAGGCCAGTGGCGCGGAGGAGCGCGAGATCGCGGTCGTCGGCGGCGCCGCCACGCGCGCTCGCGACCGGGGACTGCAGGTGGCCGGATGGACCTCGCTGGCCGGGGTGGCGACCTGGATGACGGTGCAGATCGCCTTCCTGTGCGTGCTGGCCGTCGGCGGGGCGCGGGTCGCCTCGGGCGTGCTGGAGGTCTCGTCGCTGATCGCGTTCCTGCTCTACCTGTTCTACCTGGTCGCGCCCATCGGGCAGATCGTCGAGGGCATGGTGCAGCTGCAGCAGGGCCTGGCGGCGATGAAGCGGATCAAGGAGATCGAGGACCTGCCCGCCGAGCCCGTCGGCGCCCCGGTTCCGGCGGCCCTGGTTCCGGCGCCCCTTCTCGCGGTGCGGCCGGCGGGGGTGCGGTTCGAGGACGTGGTGTTCCGTTACGGGGACGACCGGCCGATCGTGCACGACGGGGTCAGCTTCGAGGTGCCGCCCGGCGGGCTGACCGCGCTCGTCGGGCCGTCGGGCGCGGGCAAGTCGACGGTGTTCGCCCTGCTGGAGCGGTTCTACGAGCACCAGGACGGATTGATCACGGTCGACGGCCGGGACATCCGCGACTGGCCGCTCGCCGAGCTGCGGGCCACGCTGGGCTACGTCGAGCAGGACGCGCCCGTGCTGGCGGGCACGCTCAGGGAGAACCTGCTCTTCGCCGCCCAGGACGCCACCGAGGAGGAGCTGCGACGCGCGATCACCCGCACCCGCCTGGACGACCTGGTCGCCAGGCTGCCCGAGGGACTCGACACCGCCGTCGGACACCGGGGCGTGCTGCTGTCGGGCGGCGAGCGGCAGCGGGTGGCCATCGCCAGGGCGCTGCTGCGCAAGCCCAGGCTGCTCCTGCTCGACGAGGCCACCTCGCAGCTCGACGCGGTCAACGAGCTCCGGCTGCGCGAGGTCATCGCCGAGGTGGCCGCCGAGACGACCGTCCTCGTCATCGCCCACCGCCTGTCCACGGTGACCAACGCGGACCGCATCGTGGTCATGGAGGCGGGCGGGGTACGCGCGGTCGGCACGCACGACGAGCTGGTGGGCCAGGACGACCTCTACCGCGAACTGGCCGCGACCCAGTTCCTGGTGAGCTAGTCCCGTCTTCCGAGCGTGCCGCCCCTTGGCGGGCCCAGCCCTGCCTGGGTGGCGGCACGGCGAGTGACCGAGTCCGGCACGTCCCGCCTCCCTCCGGCGAGGAACCCCCGCCGCCGACGTCGTTCCGTGGGAGCCTCCGCCGACGGTGTCCTCCGGCGAGGAACCCCGCCGACGGTGTCCTCCGGCGAAAGACCTCCGCCGTCGGCTTCCTCCTCGGCGAGACCCCCGCCGACGGCTCCTTCCCCTGAAGGACCCCAGCCGAAGTACGGCGGGGGAGAGAGCGAAGGCCGTTCGGGAGTGACATGCGGAAAACCTGGCTAGTACCCTGCGAGTGACATGGGTGAATATGTTCATTCAGAAAGTCGCAGGAGCCACGCACCACAAGGCGCGACGACCGGGCCATCCTGGAGCTGTTCCCCGGCAACGAGCCGCCTCCCAGGTGGATCCACCTGGCGCGGGAGGGATGAGAAGTCGGATAGATGGTGTTGGAGCTGCTGTGACAGGTGGATACCACAGTGGTCTGGCCGGGCTTCTCGACGGGCGACGGCTCTCTCCGGTGCAGCGGCGGATCGCCCACTACCTGTCCGAGCATCTCGACGAGGCGATCTTCCTGTCCAGCGTCGAGCTGGCCGAGCGGTCAGGGGTGAGCCAGCCGTCCGTGACGAGGTTCGCCATGGTGCTCGGCTTCGCCGGCTATCCGGAGCTGCGGCAGGCGCTGCGTCCGCTGGTGCTGGGCGGGCCGCCGGAGGAGAGCCTGCTCCAGGGTGCCATCGACAGTGAGATCCGTAACCTGGCCGCCGTCAGGGAGCGGCTGGCGGGCCTGCCCCTGAAGGAGCTGGGAGAGTCGCTGGCCGCCGCCGAGCCGCTCCCGGTGCTGGGGCTGCGGGTCTCCTGCGGGCTGGCCACCACCTTCGCCTACTACGCGCGGCGGATCCATCCGGAAGTGCGGCTGCTGACCCATGGTGGCTCCGAGCTGATCGACGGGCTGCACGCCGCGCGGCGGGCGGGCGCCGAATGGCTGCTCGCCGTGGTGCTGCCGCGCTATCCGGCCGAGGTCATGCACGCCCTGGAGTACGCCGAGAAGCTGGGGCTGCGGATCGCCGCCATCTGCGACAAAGCCGATTTCCCCGCCGAGGTGGTGCTCGACGCGCCGGTGGGGGATCGGCTGCTGTTCGACTCCCATGTGGCGCCGCTCACCCTGGCCATGGCCCTGATCGACGCCATGGCCGACGCCGCGCCGCTGCGTACCCAGGCCCGGCTGGAGGAGTACGAGCGGATGACCGACGAGACCGGCACGTTCGTGACCGGCGATGACTGACCGGCTAACCGGCGATTCGGCGCAGTGAGCGCACCGACCAGGTCACGGTCAGCGCGGCCAGCACCAGCATGACCGCGAACGCGATCGGGATCGACGCGTCGGTCAGGTCCCCCGCGAACAGCGCCCGGCCCGCCACCACCGGGTGGTACATCGGATTGAACACGGCCACCCTCTGCATCCACTCCGGCGCCAGCGTCATCGGCAGCAAGGCCCCCGACAGCAGCATCACGGGCAGGGCGAAGAACTGCATGATCTGCGCCATGCCGTTCTCGTCCCGCAGCGACAGCGCCAGGCCGTACGCGATGCCGGAGGAGAACAGGCCGGTCACCGCGATGAGCAGCACCATGATGGCGAGTCCGGGCAGGCTGGCGCGCATGCCCATGACCAGCGCGATCACGATCACCACGACCGACTGGAGCATGAGCACTACCCCGTCGCGGAGTGTGCGGCCGAGCACGATCGACGGGCGCCAGGCGGGGCTGACCGCGATGCGCTCCAGGACGCCGCTGCGCAGCTCGTAGATCATGCCGTAGCCGACGCCGATCGCGCCGAACAGCGCGGTGATCACCAGCATGCCCGGCGCGAAGCTCGTGAGCTGCGCGGAGATGGGCTGCCTGGCGGCACCCGCCACCAGCGGGCCGAACAGCAGCAGGTACACCACAGGCTGGACGATGCCGAACAGCGGCCAGATCGGGTTCCTGAACGTGTTGCGCAGCTCGTACGCCAGGAAAAGCAGCGTGTGGCGGATCATGCGGCGGCTCCGGTGTCGCGCAGGGATCGGCCGGTCTTGGCCAGGAAGACGTCGTCGAGGGTGGCGCGGTCGAGCGCGATCGAGGACAGGGCGAGGCGCTGCTCCTCCAGCGCCCGCAGCAGTGTGGGCAGGGTGTGCTCGCCGTCGTCGACGTACACGCGCAGCACGTCGTCGTCGACGCGCGTCTCGCGGGCGTACGGCTTGAGCGTCTCGGCGGCCCGGTCCGGCTCGTCCAGCCTGAGCGTGACGACGTCGTCGGCGACCTCGCGCTTGAGCTCGCCCGGTGTGCCCTCGGCCACCACCAGGCCGTGGTCGACGATCACCAGCCGGTCGCACAGCGCGTCGGCCTCGTCGAGGTAGTGGGTGCTGAGCAGCACGCTGGTGCCGAGCTCGCGCAGCTGCCTGATGCGGTCCCAGAGGTTGGCGCGGTTCTGGGGGTCGAGCCCGGTGGTGGGTTCGTCGAGGAAGAGCAGCGGCGGGCTGTGCACCAGCCCGAGCGCGATGGCCACGCGCCGCTTCTGGCCGCCGGAGAGTGTACGGCCGGGCCGGTCGGCGATCTCCGTCAGGTCGAACCTGGCGAGCACGTCGGCCGTGGCCCCGGCCGGGTCGGGCACGCTGTGGATCTTCGCGGCCATGATGATCTGTGCCCGTGGCGTGGTGCTCTCTTCCACCCCACCGGCCTGGCTGACGTAACCGAGGTTGCGCCGGACGGCGCCGGGCGCCTTGAGCAGGTCGTGCCCGGCGACGGTGGCCGTGCCGGAGTCGGGTGTGATCAGCGTGGCGAGCATTCTGATCGTGGTCGTCTTGCCGGCGCCGTTCGGGCCGAGGACGCCGAAGATCTCACCTTTGCCCACTTCGAGGTCGACACCGCGGACCGCTTCCACGGTCTGGGTGCCCTTCCTGCCTCTGGTGGTGAACGTCTTGCGTAAGCCGTGCGCGTCAATGATCATTTGCGATTCCTTACGGTAGTTCGTCGTTCTCGACTCTGACGACCGCCTTCTCCGCCCAGTCGAGGTGTGCGGTGAGCATGGCGACGGTCAGGCGGAGGTTCTCGTCGACATGCCGGGGTGCGCCGTAGCGCTGCTTGACGCCGTAGATGCTCTCCATCGTCTCGATCGACATCCTGAGCTGCCGGATCCTGCCGTCGAGCGCGTCGAGGATCTCCTGCTTGGGCAGGCGGTCCATGAACGTGAGCGCCACCTGGAAGGGATCGATGATCGGCCTGATGTCGTACCAGGTCTCGAGCAGTTGGCGGTGGAACTCCCTGCGGCCCGCCTCGGTGATCTCGTAGACCGTTTTGCCGCCCTTGCCGCTCTCGATCACCTCAAGCAGGCCCTCATCGGCCATCTTCCCCAGTCCGTGATAGATCGAGCCGAACGCCACGTTGGCCCAGTGCTCCGCGCCCATCACCTCCAGTTGCCGGCGGACCTGATATCCGTTGAGCGGCTTGTCGAGGAGGCAACCGAGGATGAGCACACGGGTCGAAGAAGACATATTCAAGTTTGTAGTCAAATTTGTACCCATGTCAAGGTCATAAACTGAGCCGCATGACTGAACGACCGATCGCGCTGGTCACCGGCGCCTCCCGTGGTGTCGGCGAAGCGATTGCCAGGGCGCTGGGGTCCACGCACCACGTCATCCTCGGCGGCCGCGACCGCTACGCGCTGGCCGCGCTGGCGGCCGAACTGCCCGACGCCAGGGCGTGGCCCGTCGAGCTGACCGAGGTCACCGAGGCCGACGTGGCGGACGTCGAGCGGCTCGACCTGCTGGTGCACAGCGCCGGGATCGGCCTGCTCGGCAGGGTCGAGGAGGCCGCCGCCGACGTGTGGCGCAGGACGATGGAGCTCAACGTGATCGCCGTCGCAGAGCTCACCCGGCTGCTGCTGCCCGCGCTCAGAGGGGCCGGCGGTCATGTGATCTGCGTCAACTCCGGCGCCGGGCTCCGGGCGAACCCCGGCTGGGGCGCCTACGCGGCGAGCAAGTTCGCGCTGCGGGCCTTCGCCGACGCGCTGCGTCAGGAGGAGGCCGAGCTCAGGGTGACCACCATCTACCCTGGGCGGGTGGACACCGACATGCAGCGCGGTGTCCGTGAGCACGAGGGCGGCGACTACGAGCCCGACAAATACCTCAAGCCCGAGTCCGTGGCCCGCGCGGTGCTGGCCGCCGTCAACGCCGGGCCCGACGCGCACCTGACCGAGCTCACGCTGCGGCCCAGCGCGGGCCCGGTCAACTGAATGGATTCATTCACTACAGTGTCCTCATGCTTGGCGGCCTCATGCTTGGCCGCAACGGCACGACCTCAGGTGGCCGGCGCGTCGTGTCGGACGGGCGGCACACGCTGGGCGCCATGCTGACCGAGGCGATGGGATGGGTTCGATGACCTCTGTGCTGTTCGACGGGATCAAGCTGCTCTACACCGGGGATCCGGAGCGGGAGGAGATCGAGGACGCGGCGCTGGTCGTCGAGGACGGCCTGGTCACCTGGGTGGGCCCGGCGGAGCGGGCGCCGGACGCCGACGAACGGGTGGACGCCGGGGGCCGGGCCGTCATCCCGGGCTTCGTGGACAGTCACGCGCACCTGGTGTTCGCCGGTGACCGGACGCACGAGTTCCAGGCGCGCATGTCCGGCGTGCCCTACACCGGTGGCGGCATCAGGACCACGGTCACCGCCACGCGCGCGGCCTCCGACGCGGAGCTGGCGACGAGAGCCGCCGCCCTGGTCGCCGAGATGCGGGCGCAGGGCACCACGACCGTGGAGATCAAGAGCGGTTACGGGCTGACCGTCGAGGACGAGCGGCGCTCGCTGGAGATCGCCACCGGGCTGACCGACGAGACCACCTACCTCGGGGCGCACGTGGTGCCGTCGGGCATCGCGGCCGACGACTACGTGCGGCTGGTCACCGGCGACATGCTGCGGGCGTGCGCGCCGTACGCCAAGTGGGTGGACGCCTTCTGCGAGCGCGGCGCCTTCGACGGCGACCAGACCAGAGCGGTGCTGGAGGCCGGGATCAAGGCGGGGCTGCAGGCCAGAGTGCACGCCAACCAGCTGGGGGAGGGGCCGGGCGTGCGGATCGCCTGCGAGCTGGGCGCCGCCTCGGCCGACCACTGCACCCACCTGAGCGCCGCCGACGTCGACGCGCTGGCCGCCTGCGCCCCGAAGGACGCCCCTGGCACCGTGGCGACGCTGCTGCCCGGCGCCGAGTTCTCCACCCGGTCGCCGTACCCCGACGCCAGGAGGCTGCTCGACGCGGGGGCGGTCGTCGCGCTGGCCACCGACTGCAATCCCGGCTCCTCCTACACCTCGTCGATGGCGTTCTGCGTGGCGCTGGCCGTGCGGGAGATGGGCATGACGCCGCTGGAGGCGATCAGGGCCGCGACCCGTGGCGGGGCCCGCGCGCTGCGGCGTACGGACGTAGGCTGGTTGCTGCCGGGAGCCCGCGCGGACCTCGTCGTGCTCGACGCTCCTTCCTACGTCCATCTCGCTTATCGGCCGGGTGTTCCCCTCGTTCACCAGGTGTTTCTCGGCGGTCTCCTCCTTTAGGAGGACATCCAGAACCGTCCCCTGGTCGTAGCCCTTTAGGGAATCTTTGCATCTGGCCGGACGTTGGCCGGATAAGAACGTAGCTGCGGAACGAGGTGCCTGGGGATGGCAAGGCCTACGGGGAGTCGCACGCAGGAGCAGCACGTCGCTGATCGCGATCTGCTGGGGACCTACCTGGCGGAGATCGGGCGGGTCCCGCTGCTCACGGCGGAGGAAGAGGTGGAGCTCGCCAAGCGCATCGAGGCGGGCCTCTTCGCCGAGCAACTGCTCGACAGCGGGGGTGCGGAGCCGCGCATCGGTGACGCGGCCGACGAGGAGCTGGAGCGGGTCGCCGTCTCCGGCCGGCGGGCGAAAGACGAGTTCATCCAGGCGAACCTTCGCCTGGTGGTGGCGGTGGCCCGCAAATACTCGGGCCGCGGGATGCCGCTGATCGACCTGGTCCAGGAGGGGAACCTGGGGCTGGTCCGTGCGGTGGAGAAGTTCGACTACAAGCGGGGCTACAAGTTCTCGACGTACGCCACGTGGTGGATCAGGCAGTCCGTGGGCCGGGCCATCCACGAGCAGGCGCGGCCGGTGCGGCTGCCCACCCACGCGGGTGAGCAGATGACCAGGCTGATGCGGGTGCGCCGGGACATGCTGGCGGAGTTCGACGTCGAGCCGACCGACGACGACCTCGCCGGGATCCTCGACCTGCCGATCGAGCGGGTCCGGGAGCTGCGCCGCTGGGCGTCCGACCCGGTGTCGCTGCAGCTCGGCGTGGGTGACGAGGACGAGACCGAGCTGGGCGACATGATCGCCGACGAGACCTGGGCCGATCCGGAGCAGCAGGCGATCGACATCCTGGAGCGCGAGCGGCTCGACCAGTGGCTCACCGACCTCGAAGGTGACACCCGCGACATGCTGCGCTGGCGCTATGGGCTGGTGGACGGTCGCGAGCACACCCTGACCGAGGTGGGCGAACGCTACGGCATCGGTCGCGACCGCGCCCGCCGCATCGAGCGCGACGCGCTCGCTCGCCTCCGCAAGATGGCTACTGCGGCGGCTTAACAACCATTTTCTTTTACGGCAGAGCACGGTGGGCCCCACCCACCGTGCTCTGCTGGGCTCTGTCCAGGGGCACGCTCCTCCGGTGGAGCGGGCTGGGCGCCGTGACGTGCGCATTCTTGGCCCCGGTCCGTGGATCGAGCCCCGGCCGTGATCGCAGGGCCCTCCTCAGCGCGTGATCGCCCCAGCCCTCCTCAGGGCTGGCGCAGGATGCGCCTGAGGAACTCCTCTACCGCCGCCTCCGCCGTTTCGCGCTCGCCGCCCCTGGCGACCAGCAGGGCGCTCTCGTTGATGGCGGCCAGCAGCATGTGGGCGTGCAGGTCCAGGAAGCCGTCGGGGATGGCGTCCGTGGCGCGTAGCGCGGCTTTCAGCATGCCGAAGGAGTAGCGCTCCTCCATCGCCCGCCACCGTTCCCACCCCAGCACCGACGGCGCGTCTATCAGCACGATGCGCTGGATCACCGGATCGCCCGCGAGCCTGATCCAGGCCAGAACGCCGGCCCGCAGCGCCTCGGCGGGGTCGGTGATGCCCGCGACCGCCTCGACGATCTTGACGCCGATCCCCGCCTCCGTCGCCTCCAGCACCGCCTCGAACAGCGCGTCCTTGCCCGCGTAGTGGTGGTAGAGGGCGCCTCGGCTCAGCCCCGACTCCTGGAGGACCGCCTCGATCGAGGTGCCCTCGTAGCCGTGCTCGGCGAGCAGTCGCGTGGCGATCGCGAGGAGCTGGTCGCGGGTGGCCGCGCCGCGTTCCGCCTTGAGGTTCATGGAACCACTGTAGGAGCGGACCTCCGCCGATCGGCCATGGACAAACCGACAGTCGGTCTGTAATTTCGTATACCGACAGTCGGTTTGTAATCCGGGCATGAGGAGAGCAAGACCATGAACGACATCAGCTACGTGGACGTCGGCGACGGACCGGTCGCCCTGTTCGTGCACGGCGTCGGCACCAGCTCGTACCTGTGGCGCCACGTCATCGCCGAGCTGCGCGACGAGCGCCGGTGCGTGGCGATCGACCTGCCCCTGCACGGCGGCAGCGCGCCGCGCGACGACCTCTCCATCCCCGCGATGGCCGAGGCGGTGGAGGAGCTCTGCGCCGAGCTCGGGCTGGACCAGGTCGACCTGGTCGCCAACGACACGGGCGGCGCGGTGGCGCAGGTCTTCGCCGTACGCCACCCGGAGCGGCTGCGCTCACTCACGCTCACCAACTGCGACGTCCACACCAACACGCCGCCGGAGTCGTTCCAGCCCACGGTCGACCTGGCCGCCCGGGGCGAGCTCGCGCCGCTGACCGCCGCGCTGCTGGACCAGCCGGAGCTGCTGGCCCAGACGGCGCTCGGCGACGGTTACGAGCGCATCGACGATCCGGCGGACCTGGTCGACCACTACCTGCGGCCGATCTTCGACAAGCCCGACGGCCCGCGCGCCTTCGAGCGGCTGCTGACCTCGATCGACGCCAAGGACATGGTCGCGATCGAGCCGCTGCTCACCGTGCTGGCCGTGCCGACGCTGGTGGTGTGGGGGACCGGCGACGTCTTCTTCGACGTGAGCTGGGCCCGCTGGCTGCGCGACACGATCCCGGGCGTCAAGGAGGTCGTGGAGATCGAGGGCGGGCGGCTGTTCTTCCCCGACGAACGGGCCGGCGAGCTGGTGCCGCACCTGCGCCGGTTCTGGGGCTGATCAGGCGGGCGGGCTGATCAGGCGAGAGGGGCCAGATACTTGTCCAGGTCGTCCAGGATCCCGCCGGCGGCCGTGACGCCGATGCCGAGCATCCAGACCTCGTCGTCCACGTTGTGGGCGTTGCCCGACTTGACCGCGCCGAGGTTCTTCCAGAGCGGGCCGCCGGTCACCGACGCCTGGCTCTTGGCCGCCGCCTCCCCGTAGGCGGTGTAGAAGACGGCGTCGGCGTCGGCCTGGGCGATGTTCTCCTGGCTCAGCTTGCCGAAGCGCTTGTCCTGCTGCGTGGCCAGTTGCTGCTCCTCCGGGCGGGGGATGCCGGCGTCGCCGACGACGATGCCGCTGAAGGACTCGGGGCCGTACATCCGGATCTCCGTCGGCATGAAGCGGACGATGCTCACCTTCAGCTTCGCGTACTTGGCGCCGACCTGCTTGGCCCGCGTCTCGTAGGCCGACAGCAGCCCGGCCGCCTGGTCCTTCTTGCCCAGGGCCTCGGCGTCCAGCAGGAAGTTCTGCTTCCAGGTGACGCCGACCTTCTCCGTGAACACGGTCGGGGCGATCTTGCTGAGCTTGTCGTAGAAGGCCGCCTGCCGGAACTTGGTGCCGAGGATGAGGTCCGGCTTGAGCGCCATGATGGCCTCGATGTTCGGCTGCTGGAGGGTGCCGACCGCCTTGGTCGCGGCCAGCGCCGAGCCGAGGTACTTCGGCCACGCCTGGCTCTCGGTGGCCTGGGCCGCGCCCACGGGGGCCAGGCCCAGCGAGACCATCGTGTCGAGCTTGTCGGTGTCGAGCACCACGACCCGCTTCGGCTCCAGTGGCACCTTCGTCTGGCCCATGGCGTGGGTGACCGTCCTGGTCGGCCCCGCCTGCTGGGCAGTGGTGGAGGTGCCGCAGGCGGCGAGCGCGAGAAGGGGCAGCAGGAACGCCAGACGCATTGGGGGATCCCTTGATCGATTAGGTTAGGCAAGCCTAAGTCTATGCCCGAATTTTCGGCACGCGCTGTCCGAAACATGGACGAAACACCAGTGGGACGAGATTCACGAATGTGAAACACACCCGGTCGAGCCCCGAAACGCCGGACGAACACGCTGTGGCCACACGTCACATGTAAGGAGGGTCGCGTCGTGAAGATCGACAGCGGCACGACGGCCTGGATGCTAGCGGCCACCGCGCTGGTGCTGCTCATGACACCAGGGCTCGCGTTTTTCTACGGGGGCATGACCAGGGCCAAGAGTGTCCTGAACATGATGATGATGTCGTTCGTCAGCATCATCACCGTCACCATCGCCTGGGTGCTCTACGGGCACTCGCTGGCGTTCACCGACAACGGCATCGGGTTGAACGGCTTCATCGGTGGGTTCGACGCCCTCGGGCTGCAGAGCCTGGTCGAGACGGCCACCAAGCCCGACGGCACCGGCATGCCCAGCCTGGTCTTCTCGGCCTTCCAGCTGACGTTCGCCATCATCACCGTCGCCCTGATCAGCGGCGCCATCGCCGACCGGGCCAAGTTCGGCGCGTGGGTGCTGTTCAGCTTCATCTGGGCGACCATCGTCTACTTCCCCGTGGCCCACTGGGTGTGGGGCACCGGCTGGCTGAACGCCCTGGGCATCGAGGACTTCGCCGGCGGCACGGTCGTCCACATCAACGCCGGTGCCGCGGCGCTGGCGCTGGCCCTGGTGCTGGGCAAGCGCAAGGGGTGGCGCAAGGAGCCGATGCGGCCGCACAACCTGACACTGGTGCTGCTCGGTGTGGGCCTCCTGTGGTTCGGCTGGTTCGGTTTCAACGCGGGCTCCGAACTGGCGGTCGACGGCACGGCCGGCCTGGCGTTCATGAACACCCAGATCGCCACCGCCGTCGCGGCCGGCGCCTGGATCGTGGTGGAGAAGCTGCGTGACGGCCACGCCACCAGCCTCGGTGTCGCCTCCGGCGCGGTCGCCGGTCTGGTCGCCATCACCCCCGCCTGTGGGTTCATCGACCCCTGGGCCGCGATGCTGCTCGGCCTGATCGCCGGCGCGGTGTGCGCCTACGCGGTCGGCCTGAAGTACCGCTTCAACTTCGACGACTCGCTCGACGTGGTCGGCGTGCACCTGGTCGGCGGCGTGATCGGCGCCGTCTCGCTCGGCTTCCTGGCCGTGTACCCCTTCCTGGACCAGCAGAACAAGGGCCTCTTCTACGGCGGCGGCTTCACCCAGCTCGGCCTCCAGGTGCTCGGCCCGATCGCGGTCGGCGGCTACTCCTTCATCGTGACCTGGGTCGTCGGTAAGATCATCGACAAGACGATGGGCTTCCGCATCCCGGTCGAGGACGAGGTCACCGGCATCGACGTCACCACCCACGCCGAGACGGGATACGACCTCGGCACGGTCCACGCCTCGGGCGTGAGCTCCCCGAACGGCCCTCTGGCCCCGGTAACCAAGAAGGTGGAAGCATGAGGCTCATCACCGCCGTCATCAAGCCGTTCAAACTGGACGACGTGAAGGCCGCCCTCGAACAGTTCGGCGTCAAGGGCATGACGGTCAGCGAGGCCAGCGGCTACGGCCGCCAGCGCGGCCACACCGAGGTCTACCGCGGCGCCGAATACCAGGTGGACCTGGTCCCCAAGGTGCGCCTGGAGGTGCTGGCCGAGGAGGAGGACGCCGACGACGTGATCGACGTCATCGTCAAGGCGGCCCAGACAGGCAAGATCGGTGACGGCAAGGTGTGGTCCGTCCCGGTCGACACGGTGATCCGGGTTCGCACCGGAGAACGGGGTCCAGAGGCCCTGTGAGGGGTGAGGCTCGTACCTACGCCGCGGCCCGCAAGGAGCGGGCCGCGGACACCGACCGCTGGCTCAAAGACCTCTTCCGTACCGCGAGTGACGGCGAGCACGTCGCACTGGTCGCCGTAGGGAGCCTGGGGCGCGGCGAACTGGCCCCCGGCAGCGACCTCGACCTCGTCCTCCTGCACAACGGCAGGGACGACGTGGCGCGGATCGCCGACCGCGTCTGGTACCCGATCTGGGACTCCGCCGTCGGCCTCGACCACTCGGTGCGAACCGTGGACGAGGCCGTGGCGGTCGCCCGCGACGATCTCAAGGCCGTGCTCGGCCTCATCCAGGCCAGGCACATAGCGGGCGATCCCGAGCTGACGAAGAAGGCCAGGGAGTCCGTGCTCGCCGAATGGCGCGCCGACTCCCGCCGCCGGCTCGGCGAGCTGCGTGAGGCGGCCGACCGGCGCGCACAGGCCAGCGGCGAGCTGGCCTTCCTTCTCGAACCCGACCTCAAGGACGGCCGCGGCGGCCTTCGCGACGTCCAAGCCATGCAGGCCGTGGCAGCGGCCTGGGTCGCCTCCGCGCCCGGTCCCCGGGCGCGTGAGGCCTATGAGTTCATCCTCGACGTACGCCACGCCCTGCACACCGTCACGGCGCGGGGCGCCGACAGACTGGTGCTCCAGGAGCAGGAAGCCGTCGCCGGGCTGCTCGGGCTGCTCGACGCCGAGGCCCTGATGCGCAGGCTCGCCGAGGCGGGCCGGACGATCTCCCACGCCTTCGACGCCACCTGGCGCACGGTTGACAGGCTGGTGTCGGGACCTGCTCCACGGGGCCGCCGGCCGCTGGCCGACGGCGTGGTCGAGCACGGTGGTGAAGTGGTCCTCGCGCGTGGCGTCGACCCGCGCAAGGACCCGGTCCTGGTGCTGCGCGCCGCCGCCGCGGCGGCCGACTCGGGGCTGCCGCTCGCCCCCGCCACCATGTCCGTGCTGGCCGCTCAGTCGCCCCCCATGCCCGTGCCGTGGCCCGAGGAGGCTCGTGACGCGCTGGTGTCCATTCTGGGCGCCGGCCGCGCCGCCGTGCCTGTCTGGGAGGAGCTTGACCAAGCGGGCATTCTGGTCAGGCTGCTTCCTGACTGGGAGCGCGTACGACACCGCCCGCAGCGCAACCCGATCCACCGTTTCACCGTCGACCGGCACCTGATCGAGGCCGCCGCCAACGCCGCCAGCCACACGCGCGAGGTCTCCCGCCCCGACCTGCTGCTGATCTCGGCGCTGCTGCACGACATCGGCAAGGGCTGGCCCGGTGACCACTCGGTGACCGGCGAGGTCGTGGTCCGCGACATCGCGACCCGCATCGGCCTGCCCGCCGCCGACGTCGAGACGCTGGCCACCGTCGTACGCCACCATCTGCTGCTGCCCGAGACCGCGACCCGCAGGGACCTCGACGACCCCGTCACGATCGAGAAGGTCGCCGGCACGGTCGGGTCGCGCGAGGTGCTGGACCTGCTCGCCGCGCTGGCCGTCTCCGACGGGCACGCCACCGGCCCGGCCGCCTGGAACGCCTGGAAGGCCGGGCTCGTCGCCGACCTCGTACGCCGCGTCCGCTCCGTGCTGTCCGGCGCGCCGCCGCCCAAGGCACCCAGCCTGTCGGCCGAGCAGGCCGCGCTGGCCCGGCACGGCGGCGCAGCCATCCGCGTCCATGGGGGAGCCGTCACGGTCGTCGCCCCCGACCGGGCCGGGCTTCTGTGGAGCGCCGCCGGCGTGCTGGCCGCGCATCGCTTGATCGTCCGCTCCGCCTCGTCCGCCGCCGCCGGCTCCACCGCGGTGATCGAGTTCTCCGTCGTCCCCGAATACGGCACCCCGCCGGACCCCGCCACGCTGGAGGCCGATCTCCGTCTGGTCCTTGCTGGGCGTCTTGACATCGAGCAGCGTCTTGCCCGCCGTACGAGGTCTATGAGACCCCCTCGTGTTCCTGTCGCTCCACCCCGTGTCACCTTGGTAGACGATGCCTCCGCGACCGCTACCGTCGTGGAAGTCAGGGCCCATGACAGACCGGGACTCCTGTGGCGCATTGGACGGGCTTTCGGCGAATGTGGTCTTGACGTGAGGGCCGCTCGCGTGGAGACTCTCGGCGCGGAGGCGGTGGACGTCTTCTACGTGGTCGATCGTGCCGGACGGCCCCTCAGCGACGGCGCCCAGCGGACCCAAGTCCGCGATCAGGTGCTTGCGGCACTTCGATAACCAGCAGCACACACGAGTAACGGGTATGTTTTGCAGCGACGTGCCCGTTTTGCCGGGAAAGTCGGGTGCTTTACCTAGTGGACGGGCTGGACCCGCCGACGGAACGGGATGATTGAGGGGTAGCGGAAGCAGTGACTACGGGGAACTCCGAAGGCGGCCCAACCGCCAGGCAGGCCCGCGGAAAGCGGTTGCTGCCCCGGCTGGGGCTGCGTAACTGGCGCGTGAGATGGCGTCTCACCGCGCTGGTCCTCGTTCCCACCATGGCGGGAGTCGTGCTCGGGGGAGCGCGCGTGGTGGGCTCGGTTCAGAGCATCGGCGACTACGACCGCACGGCGCTCGCCGCGGAGCAGGCCGGTCACATCCGTGACCTGGTACAAGCGCTCGGGCTGGAGCGTGACACCGGCGGCTGGCTGGCCGCCTCCAGCAGGGTGCGCAAGAAGCTCACCGAGCCGTACAAAGAGCGCAAGGCGAAGGTCGACGCGCTGGTCAAGACCGTGCAGGCCGACATGGCGGTCATGGACGAGTCCTACGGCGACCGCGTGCTCAACGCGGTCAAGCGGGCACGCTACGACTTCAACGTCCTGAACAGGACCCGCAGCGAGGGCCAGAAGGACACCACCCGCTACGACTCGCTGCTCGACACGCTGCTCAAGCTGCACGACGAGCTGAGCCTGCTCAGCGACGACTCGCAGATCATCGGCCAGTTCCGCGCGCTGAGCGCGCTGGCGCGCGCGAAGGAGGAGGTGTCCAAGCAGCGCGTCCAGCTGCTCAAGGGCTACTACAACTCCGCGAGCGTGGACGCCAAGGAGGTCGAGCGGTTCATCGCCTCCAACGCCAGGCAGCGCGCGGAGATCGCCTCCGTCGGCCAGGAGGCCGGACCGGTCGTCGGTCTCGCGCTGTCGAAGGCGCTGACGGCGCCCGAGTACTACAACACCGAGCTGACCAAGGCCCGCGCCATCACGCTCGCCGCCGGCAAGGCGCCGGGCGTCCGGATCAGGGACGACCTGCTCGCCCAGACCGACCGCAAGAAGCCGGCGCCGGACCAGTGGTTCGACGACAACGCCACCTCCATCGACATCCTGCACTCCATCGAGGGCGACCTGAGCCAGAAGGTGGCGCTGCGCAGCCAGGAGCTACGCGACTCCGAGACCCGCAACGCGATCATCGCCGGTGTGCTCATCGTGGCGCTGCTGCTGCTCGTCCTGCTGTTCACCGTCGCGATCGCCCGCTCGATGGTCACGCCGCTGCGCCGCCTGCGCACCGAGGCCCTGGAGATCGCCGGGTTCCGGCTGCCCGACGTGGTGCGCAAGCTCCGCGTCACCGGTGACGCCCCCGCCGACGTCCGCCCGATCGAGATCGAGGGCGACGACGAGATCGGCGACGTGGCCAGGGCCTTCGACCAGGTGCACCGCCAGGCCGTACGGCTGGCGGGCGAGGAGGCCGACCTCCGCAGCAACATCAGCTCGATGTTCGTCAACCTCTCGCGCCGCACCCAGACGCTGGTCGAGCGGCAGATCTCACTGATCGACGGCCTGGAGAAGGGCGAGCAGGACGGCGCCCGCCTGGCCGACCTGTTCAAGCTCGACCACCTGGCCACCCGCATGCGGCGCAACTCGGAGAACCTCCTGGTCCTGGCCGGGCACGAGGCCACCCGCAGGCGCAGCCAGCCGGCCAAGCTGGTCGATGTGGTCCGCGCGGCGCTGTCGGAGGTCGAGGGCTACGAGCGCGTCCAGGTCAAGGTGCACCGAGCCACCTCGGTGCTCGGCAGCGCGGCCAACGACCTCGTCCACCTGGTGGCCGAGCTGGTCGAGAACGCCATCCAGTTCTCCCCGAACAACTCCAACGTCGTGGTGTCGAGCAGCCTCATCGAAGGCGGCGGCGCGCTGCTGTCGGTGAACGACGTCGGCATCAGCATGACCGACGACGAGCTCGCCGAGGCCAACCGGCGCCTGGCCGAGCCGCCGGTCGTGGACGTGTCGGTGTCGCGGCGCATGGGCCTGTTCGTGGTCGGCCGGCTGGCGCTGCGCCACGGCATCCGGGTCCAGCTGCGCAAGGGCGAAGGCACCGGGCTGATCGCCATGGTGCTGCTGCCGCCGTCGCTGATCCCCGACGGCTCCCGGCCGTCGCTGCCCCAGCGGCCCGCGTTCGGCGCCGCCACGCCCGCGAACGGCGTGCCTTCGGCCACGCCGCCCAACGGGGTGCCCGCGCCCAACGGCACATTCCGGTCGTTCGCCAGCTTCGACTCCTTCGACACCGGCTCGGCGCCGTCGCGTCCCTTCACCGCCGACACCGACGGCGGGGCGCACCGGCCGTCCTTCGACTCGGGCGGCGGTTACCCGTCGTATCCGAGCCAGTCGCCGTCGTACCCCAACCCGAGCCAGCCGCCGTCGTATCCCACTCCGGATCAGGGGTCGCGGTCGCCCGGCCGCGCGTATCCGGTGCAGCCACCGGCGTCCGGGCCGCAGTATCCGGCCCAGCCCCCGTCGTACCCCAGCCAGGAACGTACCGGTGCCTTTCCCTCCTACCCTGGTCCCGGCTCTGATGGTGCGTTCCAGACGCCCTACAGCACTGGTGAGCCGCGTAGGCAGGACGCCCCGCCGTCGGTGGACGTCTCGCCCATGGAGCCCGGTCAGGAGGAGTTCCTGCCGATCTTCGCCGCCGTGGAATCCGCCTGGTTCCGCCGGCCGTCGGAAGAGCGGGCACCGGATTCGCCGAGCCGGGATGAGTCGACCCCCACACAAGCCATACTCTCTGTGGAGGATTCGTGGCGAAACCCCGCTGACGCCGGTTGGCAGGCGGCGGCCGCCGCGAGCGATCCCAGCCTTGGGGGCACCACGTCCTCGGGGCTACCCAAGCGCACTCCGAAGGCGAACCTGGTTCCTGGTACGGCAGCCCAGCCGCAGCAGCCGCAGCGGCAGGCTCCGATGCCACCAGTCTCCGCCGAGCGGTCGCGCAGCAGGTTGGCGAGCTTCCAGCAGGGAGTACGCCGGGGTCGTGCGGAAGTACGTGGACAGGAGGAACAACAGTGATTGAGCGTCCTGCCGGGGAGGGCGAGTGACCACCCTTAGCCATGAGGCCCACAGGTTCGACTGGCTGATCACCGACTTCGTGCGGAACACGCCCGGAGTCGCGCATGCCGTCGTCGTCTCGGCCGACGGCCTCTGCCTGGCCAGCTCCGAGGGCTTCCCGCCGGACCGCGCCGACCAGCTCGCCGCGGTGTCCGCCGGCCTGCTGAGCCTGACCGTGGGCGCGTCCCGGGTGTTCGAGGGCGGCTCCGTGTCGCAGACCGTCGTCGAGATGCAGCGCGGGCTGCTCGTCGTGATGGCGATCAGCGACGGCTCCGTCCTCACCGTGTTGGCGGGGATCGACTGCGACATGGGACTGGTGGCGTACCAGATGACGCTGCTCGTCGACAGGGCGGGCCAGGCGCTGACGCCGGCCCTGCGGGCGGAGCTTCAGGCGGCCAGGACGCGGTGACGCAATGGAACTGATGGGGGAGGGCCGTGTACGGCATTGACGGAACCGGGGACGATGAGCCCCTGTTCCGTCCGTACGCGGTGACCGGCGGCCGCTCAGAGCCGCGTTACCACCTGGCGATGGAGACGCTGATCTCGTCGATGTCCATACCGGATGACGAGATGTCCATGCTCACTCCCGAGCAGGAGGCCATCATGCAGCTCTGCCGCTCGTTCCGGTCGGTCGCCGAGATCTCGGCCCTGCTCCGCGTCCCGCTGGGCGTGGCTCGAGTGCTCGTGGCGGACATGTCCGACGAAGGACTTGTCCGCCTGCACCAGCCACGTCTCAGCGAGGGACAGCCAGACCTCAACATGCTCGAAAGGGTGCTCAGTGGACTACGCAGGCTCTAGCCCCGGCCTGACGTCGACGAAGATCGTCGTCGCGGGCGGGTTCGGCGTCGGCAAGACGACGTTCGTGGGGGCGGTGTCCGAGATCCTGCCGCTCACCACGGAAGCGGTGATGACCGACGCGTCCGCGGGCATCGACGACCTCGGCATGACGCCCAACAAGCAGACGACGACCGTCGCCATGGACTTCGGGCGCGTGTCGCTGGACCGTGACCTGATCCTCTACCTGTTCGGCACGCCCGGACAGCACAGGTTCTGGTTCATGTGGGACGACCTCGTGCGCGGCGCGATCGGCGCCGTGGTGCTGCTCGACACGCGGCGCCTGGCCGACAGCTTCCCGGCGATCGACTACTTCGAAGAGGCCAAGCTGCCGTTCGTGGTGGGCGTCAACGGCTGGGAGGGTCAGTTCCCGCACTCGGAGGAAGAGGTGCGCGAGGCACTGGCGCTGTCGTCGCACGTGCCGATCGTGCGTACGGACGCGCGGAACCGCGAGTCGGTGAAGGGGACGCTGATCTCCCTCGTCGAGCACGTCGTTCGCCTGCGTGCGGCGCCCGTCTCCTAGCGGGCATCATGTGGATCGCGCTCGCGGCCGCTGCCGTGGTGCTCGGCGTGGCCGTCTGGTGGGCCCGCCGTGTCGCTGTATCGGGATCATCCGGCTCATCCGGCGTGCCTGGGGCCGTGCACAGGGCGGGGTGGGAGGCGCGGCTGGACGAAGAGGCCGCGACCGCGCTGCTGGAGGGGCTGAGGGCCTACGCCGACGCGGGGAACGCTGTGGAGATGGACGGGGATGTCCTGACGGTGTTCAGGCCACCGCGGCTCATCTCACTCGACCTGCTCGCCGGCCGCTTCGCCGCCCGGGGGCAGGAGGCCATGCACGACCCGCAGACCACGGTCGGCGCGTTGCTGGCCGGCTTCCTGGCCACCGAGGAGCCGGGGGTGCTGCACCTACGGCCTGGCTGGACGGATGGGGAGGGCTTCGCCGCCAGGGTGCGCGCGATCGTCCGCTCTGAAGTCGCCCTACCGGGTGGGAGCTCTCTGGGCGTGCTGGGAGTCGCCGTGCCGGTTGGGGACGGCCTGGATGCGCCAGGGGTCGCCGTGCCGGGCGACGACGGGCGGCCCGGCACCACGCTGCTGCTCGACCTGGCCCGAATCCGTGACCAGTACGAAGAGTCGCGGGCCCGGCAGCCGGGGGCACCGGACGAGGTGGTGCTCCGCAGCGTGCTGACGAGCGCGATCGCCAACGGCGGCCCCGGCCTGACCTGGACCGTACCGCCTACGGAGCGGCAACTCGGCAGCGCGCTCGCCACCGCGGGCCTGCCTGAGCGCCGCGCCGCACCCGCCGCCAAGCAGGCGGCCGACCACTAGCAAAACCACCCGAATCTGGATTGTCAGGCCGATCCGACTCGCCGGGTGTCCCTTCCGGAACGGGGCCGGCTAGGCCGATCCGGCCCGTCGGGTGATCAGGGCGTCGATGCCGTCCAGGACGCGTTCGAGGCCGAACTCGAAGGCGTGCTCCGCGCTGTAGGCGCCGCCCAGGGCCTCCGCCGCGGCCTGTCCGACGCGGGAGGCTGTGGGCCAGCGCGAGGCGTCGGAGATCCGGCTGAGGAACGGGGCGTGCGCCGCCCACCACTGCTCGTCCGTCAGCCCGGTCTGGCTCTCGGCCTGGGCCGCCTCCACCGCCCCTCTGGCCGTGCCGTGTACGAACCCGGTCACCAAGGTGATCACTGAGTCCATCTCCACGTCCGTCAGCCCGATGCCGTCGACGGCGCGCAGCTCGTAGTCGTATTTGGCCGTGGTGTTCGGTCCCAGCACCGGGCGGTTGGTCGCCACCTGCAGAAGCCAGGGGTGGCGCTGGTAGAGCGCCCAGTTCTCCTTGGCGATGAGCGTCAGCCTGGCCCGCCAGTCGCCGGGTGATTCCTCCGGCCTGGCCGTCTCGCCGTACACGGTGTCGAGCATGACGTCGAGCAGTTCCGGCTTGCCCGGCACGTACGTGTACAGCGACATCGTGCCGACGCCCAGCCGCTCGGCGACGCGGCGCATCGACAGCGCCTGGAGGCCCTCGGCGTCGGCCACCTCGATGGCCGCGCGGACGATCCGGTCGACGCTCAGGTCGGGCTTGCCCTTGCGGCTGGTCCGCTCGCTGGTGCGCCAGAGCAAGGCCAGGCTGCGTGCCGGGTCGCCCTTGCCGGAGTACTCGATGGTCACCTTCGTACGGTACACCGTACGGTTGCCGTGCTTGAATCGTATGCTGTACGGTACAGCGTACGGAATTCAAGGAGGCGTTATGGCGGCGGTGCTCGCACAGGGCCTGCGCAAGGCGTACGGCAAGAAGACGGCCCTTGACGGCTTTGACCTGGAGGTGGCCGAGGGCACGGTCTGCGGGCTGCTCGGCCCGAACGGCGCGGGCAAGACCACGGCCGTCAGGATCCTCACCACACTCCTGCGCCCGGACGGCGGCCGCGCGGAGGTGGCCGGGTTCGACGTGGCGGCCCGCCCCCGGCTGGTACGGCGGAGCATCGGCCTCGTCGGCCAGCAGGCGGCGGTGGACGAGGCGCTGACCGGCAGGCAGAACCTGGAGCTGTTCGGCCGCCTCTACCACCTGGACGCCGGCGCGGCCAGGAGGCGGGCCGCCGAGCTGCTGGACGCGTTCGGCCTGGAGCATCCGGGCCCCGTCAAGGAGTATTCGGGCGGCAAGCGGCGCCGGCTCGACCTGGCGGCCGGCATGATCCTCTCCCCGCCCGTGCTCTTCCTCGACGAGCCCACCACGGGGCTCGATCCGCGCAGCCGCGGCGAGGTGTGGAAGGCGGTGCGCGGCCTCGTCGCCACCGGCACCACGGTGCTGCTCACCACCCAATACCTGGAGGAGGCCGACCAGCTCGCCGATCGCGTCTCGGTCATCGACACCGGTCGGGTCGTCGCCGAGGGCACGCCGGGCGAGCTCAAGTCCACGCTCGGCGGCGACCGGCTCGATGTGGTCGTCAGGGACGCGGCGCGGCTGGCCGAGGCCGTCGGGATCGTCGGTCGGGTGGCCGCCGCGCCTGCTGAAGTCGATCAGGACACCCGTCACGTCAGCGCACCGGTGAGCGAGCGGGTCCAGGCGCTCACCGAGGTCCTGGCGGCGTTCTCGGCCGCGGGCATCGAGGCCGAGGACGTCGCGCTGCGCCGGCCGACGCTCGATGAGGTCTTCCTGAGCCTCACCGCCGCGTGAATCCCCCCAGCGACTGCCGCGTGAATCCCTCCAACGACAGGAGTCCAAGATGACCGAACTGACAATGGACCCGCCGTTCTCCCGGCTGCGCTGGGCGCTGGCCGACGGGTGGTCGGTCGCGCGGCGTGACCTGATCCACTGGATCGCCCAGCCCATGACGATCGTGTTCGGGGTCGCGTTCCCCGTGGTGATCACCCTCGCGTTCGGCTACCTGTTCGGCGGCGCGGTGGACGTGCCGGAGGGGGCCGATTACTTCGCCTTCCTCATGCCCGGCATGTACGGCATGACGATGCTGTTCGGACTCGGTGCCACCATGGTCGCGATCACCACGGACCTCTCCCGTGGCGTGACCGACCGGTTCCGGTCCATGCCGATGGCCCCCTCGGCCGTCCTCATCGGCCGGGCCGTCGCCGACCTGCTCAACTCGGTGCTGGTCCTGGCGGGCCTGCTGGCCTGCGGCTTCGCGGTGGGCTGGCGCCCGGCGAGCCTCGGCGGGGCATTCGGGGCCGTGGGACTGCTCCTGCTGCTGCGCTTCGCCCTGCTGTGGGTGGGGATGTACCTGGGCTTGGTGACCAAGGACCCGGGGGCGGTGACGGTCATCCAGACGCTGGAGTTTCCGATCGGGTTCCTCTCGAACGCCTTCGTCGCCCCGGCCACCATGCCGGGCTGGCTGGGCGCCGTCTCCAAGTGGAACCCGCTGTCGTCGACCGTCGCGGCGGCCAGGCAGCTGTTCGGCAATCCCGGCTGGGGCGGCGATTCGTGGGTCGCCCAGCACGCGGTGACGATGGCGATCGTCTGGCCGTTGGCGATCACCGCCGTCTTCTTCGTCCTGTCGGTCCGCCTCTACCAGCGCCTGGACCGGTAGCGACCACGGTCGTAACGCGAGTGACGGTCCGTCGGGGCTGGGTTGTCTTTTGCGGGATACCCCCTTCGGGGGAGGGAAGAAGACCGTCCGTCGTGGCTGAGGTCCTTGAGGGAGGTCCGGGGGCGAGGAGGAAAGCCGTCCGTCGTGGCTGAGGTTTCCAAGGGACAGACACTCCCTCCGGGGAGAGGGGAACCAACATCCGGCGAACGTTCGTGGACGCCGCGCCAGCGACGGAAATCACGGAGTGTGGCGGTAGAACTCGACGGGTTCGGGAGGCAGGGGTGTGTTGCCGAGCACGAGGTCGGCCGCCTTCTCGGCCAGCATCATCACCGGCGCGTAGATGTTGCCGTTCGTGACATAAGGCATGGCCGAGGCGTCCACCACCCGCAGCCCGTCCAGGCCGTGCACGCGCATGGTCGCGGGGTCCACGACGGCCTGCTCGCCGGTGCCCATCTTGCAGGTGCACGACGGGTGCAGCGCGGTCTCGCCGTCCCTGGCCACCCAGTCCAGGATCTCCTCGTCGGTCTGTACGGCGGGCCCCGGCGAGAGCTCACCGGCGTCCAGACCGGCCCAGGCGGGCTGGGACAGGATGGCGCGGGCATGCCTGATGGCCTCCACCCACTCGCGCCGGTCCTGCTCCGTGGACAGGTAGTTGAAGCGCAGCGCGGGCTTCCGCCGGGGGTCGGCCGACCTGATCCGCACCGAGCCGCGGGCGTCGGAGTACATCGGCCCGATGTGCACCTGGTAGCCGTGGCCGCCGGCGGGGGCCGAGCCGTCGTAGCGGATCGCGATCGGCAGGAAGTGGAACATCAGGTTCGGGTAGCGGACCTGGTCGTTGGAGCGGATGAAGCCGCCGGCCTCGAAATGGTTGGTGGCTCCGGGGCCGCCGCGCAGGAAGAGCCAGTTCGCGCCGATGAAGGGCCGGCGCCACATGGCCAGCGACGGCTGCTGCGACACCGGCTGGGCACAGGCGTGCTGGACGTACACCTCCAGGTGGTCCTGAAGGTTCTCGCCCACGCCCGGCAGGTCGTGGACCATGTCGATGCCCAGCGGTTCAAGCAGCGCCCGGGGGCCGACGCCCGACAGCTGCAGCAGTTGGGGGGAGTTGATGGCGCCGCCGCACAGGATGACCTCGCCCGCCGGGATGCGCCGGCCGTCGCAGATCACGCCGACCGCCCGGGTGCCCTCGAAGACCACCTTCTCCACGAAGGCCCGGGTCCTGACCGTGAGGTTGCGGCGATGCCGTACGGGATGCAGGTACGCGCGGGCGGCGCTCAGCCGGCGGCCCCGGAAGACATTGCGGTCGAAGGCGGCGAAGCCCTCCTGCCGGAATCCGTTCACGTCGTCGGTGAGCGGGTGCCCGGCCTGCTGGACGGCCTCGAAGAACGCATCGAAGAGCGGCCCCTTCGCGGGACCGCGCTCCAGCATCAGCGGCCCGTCGTCGCCGCGGAACTCCGAGCCGGGGTCGGCCAGGCAGTGCTCAATCCGCTTGAAGTACGGCAGGCAGTGCGCGTAGTCCCAGCTCTCCATGCCCGGATCGGCGGCCCAGCGCTCGTAGTCCAGCGGGTTGCCGCGCTGGAAGATCATGCCGTTGATGCTGCTGGAGCCGCCGAGCACCTTGCCGCGCGCGTGGTGGACGCGCCGGTCGTTCATGTGCGGCTCGGGCTCCGACTCGTACTTCCAGTCGTAGAACCGGCTGCCGATCGGGAACATCAGCGCCGCCGGCATGTGGATGAACACGTCCCAGGAGTAGTCGGGCCGGCCCGCCTCCAGCACCAGCACCGACACCGAGGGATCGGCGCTGAGCCGGTTGGCCAGGGCGCACCCCGCCGACCCGCCGCCCACGATGACGTAGTCGAACCTCAACGCGGGATCCAGTCCGTCCACACGATCTTGTTCTCGTCGACCCACTTCTTGGCCGCCTCGTCGGCGGACATCTTGCCGTTGATCATGTCACTGGCGACCGCGTTCTGGTTGTCGTTGCTCCAGGTGAAGTTGCGGACCAGTTCGTACGCCGGGCCGCCGGTCTCGGCGAACTTCTTGCTCACGATCTTGTCGAGCAGGTACGGCGGATAGTCGCAGGCGACCTTGGTGGCGGCGGCGTCGCAGCCTATGGAGTAGGCGGGCAGGTTGATCTTGACGAGTTTGACCTTGGTGAACAGCCACTGGGGTTCGTAGAAATACATCAGCACCGGCGTACGATTCTTGGTCGCCACCTGTGCCGCCTTGATCAGAGCGTCCTCGCTGCCGGAGTAGACGACCCGGTAATCGAGGCCGAGGTTCTTCACGAGCGCCTCGTCATTGGTGACGAACGACTGATCACCGTCGAGCACCTGACCGAAATTTCCGGATTTAGCGGTCCGAAATAGGCTCGAATACTTGTTCAAGCTCCGCCAGTTCGTGATGTCCGGATATTTCTTGACCATCCACTCGGGGACGTACCATCCGATCACGCCTTTGTTTCCGGTGAGACCAGCGGAGAGCGCGACCTTCTTGTCCTCGATGTACTCCTTCTTGAGATCGCTGTGTCCCCAATTCTCGACGATCACGTCGACCTGGCCGGTCTCGAAGCCCTTCCAGGAGTCCTCCTCTTTCATCTTGCGCCTCTGGACCTTGTACCCCAGCTCGTGTTCGAGCAGGTAGGCCAGTACGGCGGCCTGGGCCTCGTAGCCCACCCAGCCGTGCACGTCGATGTGCACCGTGCCCTTCGCCGCGGCGGCGGGCGACGGCGCCCCGCTGGAACAGGCCGTCAGCAGCAGGGCCGCCACCAGCGGCCCGGCGATGGTCTTGGTACGCATGAGAGGCATGAGAGGCTCCACGACCGCGGCCCGCCCAGGGGCCGCGGTCAAGAGGGGGTTGAAATGGTTACTTGGGGATCCACGCCTGCCACTTGGCGGTGTTGGCCTCGACCCACTTCTTGGCGGCCTGCTCGCCGGTCATGCCCGCGTTGGTCATGTCGTTGGCGACGGCGTTCTGGTCCTCGTTGGTCCAGTTGAAGTTCTTGACCAGGTCGTAGGCCTTGCCGCCGGTGTCGGCGAACTTCTTGCTCACGATCTTGTCGAGGTCCAGCTCCGCGTAGTCGCAGGCGACCTTCTTGGCGTCGGTGTCGCAGCCCTGGGTGTAGGCGGGCAGGTTGACGCGGACGAGATCGACCTTGTCGAAGAGCCAGTGCGGCGTCCAGAAGTAGAACAGCAGCGCCTTCTTCTGCTCCTGCGCCTGGGTCGCCGACTTGAGCAGGGCCGCCTCGCTGCCGCCCGTGACCACCTTGAAGTCCAGTTTGAGGTTCTTGACCAGGGCTTCGTCGTTGGTGACGTAGCTGGGGTCGCCGTCGAGGAGCTGGCCCTTGCCGCCGGACTCCGAGGTCTTGAACAGGCCGGCGTACTTGTTCAGGTTCTTCCAGTCGGTGATGTCCGGGTACTTGTCGGCCATCCACTTGGGCACGTACCAGCCGATGACGCCCTTGTTGCCGGTCGAACCGGCCGACATGGCGACCTTCTTCTCCTCGATGAACTTCTTCGCCAGGTCCGGGTGACCCCAGTTCTCGATGATGACGTCCACGTCGCCGGTCTCGAAGCCCTCCCAGGCGAGCTGCTCCTTGATCTCCGGGAGCTGGACGTCGTAGTGGAGCTCGTTCTTCAGCAGGTACGCCACCACGTTGGCGCTGGCCTCGTAGCCCACCCACGGGTTGATCGCTATCTTGACGGTTCCGGCGCCCGAGGCGCTGCCCTGGGCTTTTGGCGCGGCGGAGCTGGACGGCTCCTCGACCTTGGCGCCGCCGCATCCCGCAGCCGCGAGCCCGAGCGCGAGAAGGCCTGCGAGCAGGCGAATCTTCATGTGGTTTTCCTTCTTTGGGGGGAAGGGCGCCTGTCGGCACCCTGCGTGATGCGGTCGAGCATGACCCCGAGCAGGACCGTCGCGATGCCAGCGACGAACCCCATCCCGAAGTCGGTCCGCTGGGAGAAGCCCACGACCACGTCGTAGCCGAGGGCACCGGCCCCGACCAGGCCACCCACGACGACCATGGCCAGCGTCATCACGATGCCCTGGTTGGCGGCCAGCAGGATCGCCCGGCGGGCCATCGGCAGCTGCACCTTCCACAGGAGCTGGCCCGAGGTGGACCCGGCGGCCGTGGCCGCCTCCACCACGGTCGCGGGCACCGCCCTGATGCCGTCCTCGACCAGGCGGACGACCGGGGGCACCGCGTAGATGACCGAGGCGAAGATCGCGGTGAACCTGGTCGTCTCGAACAGGGCGAGCGCGGGCAGCAGGTAGACGAAGGCCGGCATGGTCTGCGCGGCGTCGAGTATCGGGCGCTGTACGGCCGAGTATCGGGCCGACCGCGCGGCGGCCACGCCCAGCAGCAGGCCGATGACCAGGGTGACGAGCACCGCGACCGCGACGGTGGTGAGCGTCTGCATGGCGTGCTCCCAGATGCCGAGCAGCGCGATCGCCAGCAGGCAGCCGAGTGCCGTGAGCGCCGGTCGTACCCCGCTCACCCGCCAGGCCAGGAGCAGCGCGGCGGCGGCGATCAGCCACCACGGCGCCGAGGTGAGCAGGCCCTCCAGCGGGTTGAGCAGGAGATCGGTGGTGACGTCCTTGACGAACGTCGTGACGCCGTACCAGCTGGTCTCGGCCCAGTGCACCGCGTCGTTGACCTGGACGACGAAGTTGACCGTCCAGCCCTCGGGCCACTCTGCGGGCAGCAGCGGCGTCAGCGCGAGGCCGGCGGCGGCCAGCACGGCGGCGGGAATCCCCCGAACCCAGCCAAGCCGGCGGTGTGGATCCTTTCTGGAGAGCGCGACCAGCATCCGGTCCAGCACCACCGCCATGACGACGATGGCGATCCCGGCCGGGAGCATGATGCCGACCTGGGCGCGCGACAGGCCCCGGATGATGTCGCCGCCCAGGCCCGGCGCCGAGATGAGGTTGGCGATGACGACCATCGACAGCGCCATCATGATGGTCTGGTTGACCGCCAGCGCCATCGTCGACCTGGCCAGCGGCAGGTAGACCTTGAACAGCGTCTGGCGGCCCGTGGCGCCCAGCGACGACGACGCCTCGACGGCGGTGGGGGAGACCTGCTCGATGGCCAGCGCGGTGATGCGGATGGCCGGCGGGATCGAGTAGATCATCGTCGCGATGGCGCCGGCGGGCGCGCCGATGTGGAAGAACAGCACCAGCGGCGCCAGGTAGGCGAACGTCGGCATGATCTGCATGACGTCGAGGACCGGCGTGATCGCCCTGCGCACCCGTGGCGAGAGCCCCGCCCAGACCCCCAGCGGGATACCGATCGCCAGCGACAGCAGCACCGAGGCCGCGACCAGGGCCAGCGTGTCGACGCTGGACTGCCAGAGCCCGAGCACCCCGAACGAGCCGACTCCAGCGACCGCCAGCAGCGCGATCCGCCAGCCGCCCGCGAGCCAGGCCAGCGCGCCCATCACGCCAATGAGCCCGGGCCAGCCGAGCGCGTACAGCCCGGCTTGGAAGGCCGTGTAGACCGAGCCGACGAAGATCCGGATGTAGTTCAGGAAGTACAGGAACAGCGGGTTGGAGTTGCGGTGGTCGTCGATCCACTCGCGCAGGTCGGTGAGCGCCAGGAACTGCGGCGCCTCCTTGTCGTGCGGGAGCGTTCCCGTGCCGCGGAAGAGGAGGTAGGCGACGGCGAACAGCACCGCGATCCCCGCCGGCGCCGCCCACCTGGGCACACGCAGCCTGGAGGGAGTCGTGACGGCCGTGGTGCTCATG
The DNA here is from genome assembly GCF_050942315.1 of Nonomuraea sp. CA-143628. Lineage (NCBI taxonomy): Bacteria > Bacillati > Actinomycetota > Actinomycetes > Streptosporangiales > Streptosporangiaceae > Nonomuraea > Nonomuraea sp. CA-143628. Next base: position 10,582,246 of record NZ_CP192072.1, on the reverse strand, counting down.
CGCTCGCCTGTACGGCGGTCGCCGCGTCCTGCCCCGCGAGGAAGGTGAGCATGTCCACCCGGTCCACGACGCCGGCCAGCTCGTCACCGTCGACGACCCGGATGGGCCGGGAGGAGGACGACATGGCGCCGATCGCGTCCTTGATGACCGTGTGCGCGGGCAGGGCCGGGCCGTCGAGGGGCTCGCCGGGCTCGGGCGGGCGGCAGATCCAGCGCAGCGTGAGTACGTGGCTCCTGGGGATGTCGCGGACGAAGTCGGCCACGTAGTCGTCGGCCGGCGCGCCCACCAACTCCTCCGGCGTGCCGAGCTGCACGATCGACCCGGCCCGCATGATCGCGATGCGTTCGCCCAGCTTGAGCGCCTCGGACAGGTCGTGGGTGATGAACACCATCGTCTTGCCGACCTCGCGGTGCAGGCGGATCACCTCGGCCTGCATGTCGCGGCGGATCAGCGGGTCGAGCGCGCTGAACGGCTCGTCGAAGAGCATCACCCGAGGGTCGACGGCGAGCGCGCGGGCCAGGCCGACCCGCTGCTGCATGCCGCCGGAGAGCTGGTCGGGGTAGGCGTCGGCGTGCCCGTCGAGGCCGACGAGGGAGAGGATCTCCCCGGCCCGCGCGTGCCGGGCGGCCTTGGCCAGGCCCTGGACCTCCAGGCCGTAGGCGACGTTGTCGATCACCCGCCGGTGGGGGAGCAGGCCGAAGTGCTGGAACACCATGCTGACCCGGTGGCGGCGGATCTCGCGTAAGCGGGCGGGGGCGGCGCGGCCGATGTCCTCGCCGTCGATCCGGACCTCGCCCGCGCTCGGCTCGATGAGTCTGGTGAGGCAGCGGACCAGGGTGGATTTACCGCTTCCGGAAAGGCCCATGACGACGAACACCTCGCCGGGCCGTACCTCGAAACTGACATCTCTGACTGCGGCGGTGCAACCTGTCTTCTCTCTCAGTACGGCGGGTTCGAGATGCCTGTCATCGCACTCCAGGACCCTTTCCGCCTTTGGGCCGAAGATCTTCCACAGCCCGTCGACTTCGATGGCCGCACTGTCGGGAGAAACCGCCACACTCGCCTCCTCGCTTTGCCGGGCCTCAACCTATGTGGTGGATAACGCAAATCTCAACGTTGTGACCTTTAGGAGACATCTACGCTTCTCCGGTGTTACAGCCCTGGAACGGTACAAACGCCCACAAGCGGACACTTGTTCAGTTATTGGAATATTTCTCGGCCAATGGTCGGCATAAATGGGGCTCCAGGTTCTCGCCCCATGTGCCACACAACTCAACTTTTGTGGCCTTATGTTCGCTTGGCCGAGCTGGTAGGTATGTGTTCCAATTACCGGCACTTGCTGATTTTCCCCAGGGGCCTCAGGCGCCCTTCATATACGCCGATTCGGGCGAGAGGTTGCGTTCGGTGAGTACTCAGTTGGGTGAACGGCAGGCGGACGAGGCGAACTGGCGTCTGCGCAACTGGCGTGTCCGGGCGCGGCTGGTCGCCCTCATCGTCATCCCGACCGCCGCCGCCGTCCTGCTCGGCGGCTTCCAGGTGTTCGCCTCGATAGGCGCCGCCGGTGACTACACCCGTACCAACCGGCTGGCGCAGCTGTCCCAGCAGGTCGGCGCGCTCACCCACCTGGTCGCCGGCGAGCGCGCCAGGACCTCGTGGTTCATCGCCAGGGGCCGGCCCGTGACGGGGCTGGCCGCCGTGCGCAACCAGATGGACCAGGTGGACGAGTCCACCAAGGAGGTACGGGCCAGCGCCGAGCAGTTGGTGGGCGACGTCACCGGCCGTACCGCCGACCAGATCGAGAACATGCTGAGCCGCCTGAACGACCTGGCCGGCCTGCGCGAGCAGGCGCTCGAAGCCGAGCTGCTGCCCGGTGCCTGCGTCGAGCTCTACACCACGGTGATCAACGAGCTGCTGTCGGTGCACAACGAGCTGATCAAGGGCAGCCAGGACGACGAGCTGTTCCGGCAGACCCGCATGCTCGACTCGCTGGCCCAGGCCAAGGAGAGCGTCTCGCTCCAGCAGGCGCTGGTCACCACCGGCCTGGTCGAGGGGAGTCTCGACCAGGAACAGCTCAAGCGCTTCCTCGGCGAGCTGTCGCGCGAGCGCAACGAGCGCAAGAGCTTCGGCGACGAGGCCACCGCCGAGGAGCGCCGCTTCTTCGACGAGACCGTCAACGGCAGGCCCGCCGACCGGATGCTGTTCCTGCGCGAGCTGGTGCTGATCCGGGCCACGGCCGGGCTGCCGCTGCGCGGACTCGACCAGGCCGGCCGCGGCGACGACGCCAAGGAGTGGTACGACGCGGGCAACGTCGTCGTCGACTCCTTCCGCAAGGTCGAGCAGCGCCAGTCGGCCGGCATCCTGACCCGCAGCGAGGCGCTGGGCGCGGACGAGCGCCAGCGCGCCCTCGTCATCGCGGGCGCCGTGCTCGCGCTGCTGATCGCCGTCCTGCTGATCACCACCGGAGTTGCCAGATCGCTGGTCCGCCCGCTGCGCAGGCTGCGCGGCGAGGCGCTGGAGATCGCCGGCCGGCGGCTGCCGGAGTTCGTCCAGCATCTGCGCGAGTCGCGCGACGGCGCGATCAACGCCGAGGTGCCGCCGATCGGCATCTTCTCCAAGGACGAGGTGGGCGAGGTCGCGCGGGCCTTCGACGAGGTGCACCGCGAGGCCGTCCGGCTGGCCGGCGACGAGGCGCGGCTGCGCTCGAACGTCAACGCGATGTTCGTCAACCTGTCGCGGCGCAGCCAGACCCTGGTCGAACGGCAGCTCACGCTGATCGAGCGGCTGGAGCGCGGCGAGCGCGACGACACCCGGCTCGGCGACCTGTTCCTGCTCGACCACCTGGCCACCCGCATGCGCCGCAACAGCGAGAACCTGCTGGTCCTGGCCGGCCAGGAGGCGGCGCGCAAGTGGAGCGAGGCCGTCGAGCTGATGGACGTCGTACGCGCCTCGCTCGGCGAGGTCGAGAGCTACGACCGGGTCAGCGTCCAGGTGCAGTCGGCGGCCGCCATCGCCGGGCAGGCGGTCAGCGACGTCGTGCATCTGCTCGCCGAGCTGGTCGAGAACGCGGTCTCGTTCTCCCCGCGCGACACCAAGGTCATCATCTCCAGCAGCCACATCGACGGCGGCGGGCTGATGGTCTCGGTCACCGACCACGGCATCGGCATGGGGCCGGAGGAGCTGGCCCAGGCCAACTGGCGGCTGGCCAACCCGCCGGTGGTCGACGTCTCGGTCTCCCGGCGAATGGGCCTGTTCGTGGTCGGCCGGCTCGCGCTGCGGCACAGCATCAGGGTGCAGTTGCGGCCCCAGGACACCGGCGGCCTGACCGCCATGGTGCTGATCCCCGAGATGCTGCTCACCGCGCTCCCCGGGCCGGTGGCGCCGCCGGAGCCGCCGCCGTTCGTCCCCGTGCAGGCCACACCGGCGATGCCCGGCATCGGCCACCCGTCGTACGACCCGGCGTTCGACCAGCCGGTCGATTCGGCGTCGTGGTTCAGCTCGCAGCACACGCATTCGGTGGAGGTGCCGATGCCCGACCTGGCCTCCCCACCGGCACAGGCTGACAACCAGTTCCACGACACCTTCGAGTCGAGCTGGTTCACCAAGCCGACGCCGACACCGGACCAACGCGACCCCGCCTGGACCTCGCCGGCCGACACCGGATGGCAGGCGGCGGGAGCGATCGGCGAACCCGCGCAGAGCGGGACGACCACATCCGGACTGCCCAAGCGGACGCCGAAGGCCAACCTCGTGCCCGGCTCCGCCGCGCCCCCGCCGACGCCCGCGCAGGCGCCGCCGGTCTCGCCCGACCGGTTGCGCAGCAGGCTCGCCAGCTACCAGCAGGGCGTGCGCAAGGGCCGCGAAGAATTGGAGGAGGAGTCATGAAGAACCTGAGCCAGGCGGCCAGAGACCTGAACTGGCTGGTCAGCGGCTTCGTGGAGCAGGTGCCCGGCGTCGCCCACACCGTGGTGGTCTCCGCCGACGGGCTGCCCGTGGCCATCTCCCGGGGATTCCCCCAGGACCGCGCCGACCAGCTCGCGGCCATCGCGGCGGGGCTGGTCAGCCTCACCCAGGGCGCCGCGCGCGTCTTCGAAGGCGGCGGAGTCACCCAGACCCTCATCGAGATGGACCGCGGGCTGCTCCTGGCCATGTCCATCAGTGACGGTTCGTCCCTGGCGGTGCTGGCCGCACCCGACTGCGACATGGGCCTGGTGGCCTACCAGATGACGATCCTGGTCGAGCGCGCGGGGCAAGTGCTCACGCCCGCCGTCCGCGCGGAACTCTCGGCCGCGCGAACCTGGTGATGGGAACTTCGGTGATAGGAGCGGACTGTTGGCAGCGTGGGACGACCGCGGACCGGAGCCCGAGCGCAGCTCGTTGGTCCGGATGTACGCCGTCACGGGCGGCCGGACCGCCCCACGCGGTGGCCTGGCGATGGAGGCGCTGGTCTCCTCGTCGACCTCGATGCGGCTCGGTATGGCCTACACCCGGGAGTACCGGGCGATCAGCGAGCTGTGCCGACAGGTCCGCTCGGTGGCCGAGGTGTCGGCTATGCTGCGGATCCCGCTCGGTGTGGCGCGGGTGCTGATCGCCGACATGGAGTCGGAAGGGCTGGTACGCGTCTACCAGCCGCAGCTCGAGGCGGGCATCCCTGACACGGGCCTGCTCGAAAGGGTACTAAGTGGACTTCGCAGGCTCTAGCGGGCTCACCTCGACGAAGATCGTCGTCGCGGGTGGGTTCGGTGTGGGCAAGACCACCTTCGTCGGCGCGGTGTCGGAGATCATGCCGCTGACGACGGAGGCGGTGATGACGGACGCCTCGGCGGGCATCGACGACCTCGCGCACACGCCGGGCAAGACGACCACCACGGTGGCCATGGACTTCGGGCGGGTGTCGCTCGACCGTGACCTGATCCTCTATCTGTTCGGTACGCCAGGACAGCACCGGTTCTGGTTCATGTGGGACGACCTCGTGCGGGGGGCGATCGGGGCCGTGGTCCTGGTGGACTCCCGGCGGCTGGCCGACAGCTTCCCCGCGATCGACTACTTCGAGAACGCCGGGTTGCCCTTCATCGTCGGGCTCAACGGGTGGGACGGGCGGTTCCCGCACGTGGAGAGCGAGGTCCGGGAGGCGCTCACGCTCTCCCCGCACATCCCGATCGTGCGCACCGACGCGCGGGCGCGCGAGCCGGTCAAGAACACGCTCATCGCGCTGGTCGAGCACGCGCTGAACGCCAGCGCCGCGTCCGGCGCCCGCTGACAGGGCCTCTCAGGACACGGCCGACCACCAGTGGGCGGCCACCAGCTCCGCCACCAGCGTCTCCGTGAGCAGCGCCACGTCGGCGTCGCCGTCGTGCGCGTAGCGGACGGCGGCCGTGGCGTCCTTGAGATCCCCACCGAGCAGATCGCCGCCGATGAGGTCCCCGCCCACCGTGACGACCGTCGAGCCGCGCTGCCGCACCCAGTCCATGGCCTGGTCCTCGTAGCCGGAGCCGCGGAAGAGCAGGGCACGGTAGTCGAGGGTCTTGGTGAGGTAGACGTCCACGTGGGCCCAGTCGCCCGTCTCGCAGGCGTCGGCCGGCCGGCGAGGACCCTCGCGGAACATCAGCGCCGACTGCTCCGCCGACGACAGGCGCTCCACGGGCGCGATGGTGTAGACGCCGTCCGGGCCGTCCAGCAGCTCCAGCGTCAGGGGCAGCCACTCCTCCCTGCGGTCGAGGAGGTCGGCGGACGCCTCCGCGCCGCGTCGTACGAGGCCGGCCAGGTCGCGCCCGTCGCCCGTGAGATGGGCCTCCAGCGCGAGCAGGAGGGCGAGTGTGTGCTGGAACGTGCGGCAGGACACCCCACCCCGCTCCTCGCCCGCGTGCATGGGCACGACCAGGTCGGCCGCCTCGGCGAGGGCCGAGTCAGGATGGTTGGTGAGCGCCGCCAGGAACGACGGGCCGCCCGCGTAGCGGGCAACCGCGTCGAGCGTCTCGCGGCTGGTGCCCGTCGCCGAGATGGGCACCACGAGCGTCTCCGGTCCCGCCGGGTACGACGCGGCGGCCGAGGCGTAGTCGGCGTAGGCGTCGATGCCCGCCGCGCGCAGGCGGAGCGCGGCCACTCCGGCGGCGTAGCGGGAGCTGCCCATGCCGAGGAACAGCACCCGCCGGACACCGTCCGGCAGGCCCTCGAACGGGTCGCCCGCCGCCAGCGTGTCCGCGAGGGTGGCCAGGGCCGCGGGCTTGGCCTCCAGGTCGGCCAGGTAGAGCTCGGAATTCACGGGGTCTCCTTGGAGGTATCTGCCTGGCATGGCTTGGGGTTCATGGGGGTCTCCTCGGAGGTATCCGCCTGGCACAGCTTGGGGTTCACGGGGTGTCCTCGGGGTAGCGGGCGCGCAGCACGCCCATCGGGGCGTAGCGCCAGCGGGGCAGGTGGCGGGCGGCGTAGACCAGCTCCCGGCACTCCTGCTCGATCTCGAACGGGCGCAGCAGCGACTCGTCCAGGAGATCCGGCCGCCCGCACTCGGCCAGGCGGTTCCGGTAGGCGGTCAGCAGGAGCTCGCGGGCCTCGCCGGCCCAGTCGAGCGCCTGACGCGGCGGGGTGCCGCGGCGCTTGATCGCCACCTGGGCGACGTGCTCCAGACTCGTGGCGAGCTGGGCGAGGTCCCTGGCCGCCGGCTGGTACGGCGCGGCCTCCATGACGGTGGGGTTGCCATCGAAGTCGATCACGGCGTAACCGTCGCGCCACCGCAGGATCTGGCCGACGTGCAGATCGCCGTGGATGCGGATCAGCGGCGTGCTGATCGGCCTGGTCAGCGGGGCCAGCTCGGCTCTGAGGGCACCGGCCCGGCCGGCCAGCCACGCGCCGTCCTCGCCGTCCGTCAGGGCGAGAGCCTCGGCCAGCGCCTGCTCGGCCCTTTCCGCCAGACCGGAAATGGGTGTAACGGCTGGGGGAGTGGCGACGATGGAAGGGGGTGGGAAAGTGGAGAGCGCCAGGTGGAGGTCGGCGGCCAGGCGGCCGAGGGCTTCCGCGAAGGCGGTGCGGCCGGCGGCGGCCTCGTCAGCGCACCACTCCCAACCGTCCCTGGCCTCCGGCAGGTAGCCCGTGACCAGCGCGAGCAGCCTCTCGCCCGTCTCGTCCACCCGGGTCAGGGCGGCGTACGGCGGAGCCGTGTCCCGGAACCCGGCCAGGTGGGCGAGCAGATCGGGAGCGGGATGCGGCAGCGCCGCCGACGGCGTCAGCCACTTGACGACCACCCGATCGGCCACGATCACGGAGTAGTTCGTCTGGTCGACATGTGCGCCGAAATCCCGTTCGACCGGCACCCCAGTGTCGAGATCCCCAGCCTCGTACGAGAGGCTGGGCAGCGCGGAGAAGCGGCGGACCGCGAACGGCGGCGGCACGTCACCCCCACCCCTCAGCGCCGTCACGAGCGCGGCCGAGACGCCGCGATCCCGTGATGTGAGGGGCTTCTCACCGAGAGAGAGCAACCGCCTCCAAATTGAATTCATGTTCAACAGGAATACCAAACATCCAGGTAACAGTGTCCGCAAAAGTCTTGCTCATGTTGATTTCTGCTGCAACACTCCTCGTCTGGTCTGCCGTGCCCGGTTGGTCGCGCGACCCCTCATCCACCGGAACCCTGAAGGAGTAAGCGGCCGTGTTCCGTACCCGGTTCACCCGTCGTCTTCCGGCCGCCGTAGCGGTGGCCGGCCTCGCGCTCGCCGCCGCGGCGTGCGGCGGTGAGTCGACCAACGCAGGCGCGGCGCCGGCGGCGACCGCCGACCAGCTCAACCCGAACGCCGACCTGTCGAAGCAGTCGGTCAACGTGACCGTGTGGGACGGATACACGCCCAAGGAGCTGCCGCAGAAGGTCAAGGACAAGCTCAAGTTCCCGCTGAAGATCGCGATCCACGACACCAACGAGACCGCCATGACCAAGCTGACCGCCGGTGGCGACAGCGGCATCGACGTGGCGTTCGTGTCCGGCCAGTACGCCCAGGCGCTCAACGAGCAGGGCCTGCTGGAGCCGATCCACCCCGAGCTGATCCCGAACCTGTCGAACCTCTACCCCGAGGCGACGCAGCTGTCCTACGACAAGGGCAACAAGTACTCGGTGCCCTACACCTGGGGCACGACCGGCATCTGCTACCGCAGCGACCTGGTGAAGACGCCGCCGACGAGCTGGAAGGACATCCTTCAGCCCCCGTCCTGGGCCGAGAAGAAGGTCACCATGATGACCACCGAGCGCTGGCTGGCCCTGCCCGCCCTCAAGGCGCTCGGCTACTCGGTCAACACCGACAAGGACGCCGAGATCGCCAAGGCCAAGGAGCTCCTCGTCGCGGCCAAGCCGCACCTGCTCGGCTACGACGACACGACCTTCGGCGACAAGCTCACCTCCGGCGAGGCGGTCATGGTCGAGGCGTGGGACGGCTGGTGCCCGACCACGAGCGAGAAGCAGAACATCAAGTTCGTGGTGCCGAAGGAGGGCAGCGACCTCTGGGTGGACACCATGGTGATCATGAAGTCCTCCAAGAACAAGGAGGCGGCGCACGCCCTGATCAACTACATCCTCGACCCCGAGATCCACAGCTGGGCCGCCGTCAACATCAACTACAAGGTGCCCAACAAGGCCGCCATGGACAAGGTGCAGATCGCCAAGGGCTCGCTGCTGGACATCAAGCCGGCCGAGCTGCTCAACGGTGAGTCGCTCATCGACCTGGGCCAGGCGGGCGTCAAGTACACGCGCCTGGCGACCGAGATCAAGGCGCAGTCGTAGCACCAAGATGAAGTCAGAAGCTGAATCCCGGCCGGTGTCCCCTTCCAGAGGACGCCGGCTGGGCGCGTTCGTTTTCCTGTCACCCGGGCTGACGTACCTGGTGGTGCTCCTGCTGGTGCCGCTGGTGCTGGTGCTGAGCTACACGCTCTTCCAGCGCGGCCGGTTCGGCGGTGTCGTCTACGAGGTCACCGGCGAGAACTTCACCCGCCTGATCGACCCGCTCTACCTCAGCGTGGTGGGCGCATCCCTGAAGATCGCGGGGCTCACGACGCTGCTCGCGCTGCTGCTCGGCTATCCCACGGCGTACTTGATCGCGCAGCTGCCGCGCAAGTGGAAGACGGTCGCGCTGGTCGCCGTCGTGCTGCCGTTCTGGACGAACTTCATCATCCGCGTCTACGCCTGGATCATCCTGCTCAACGGTCCCGGCCTGCTGAACTCGGGGTTGAAGGCGCTCGGCCTGGGGCCGTACGAGCTGCTCTACAACCAGGGCGCCATCGTCCTCGGGCTGCTCTACTCCTACCTGCCGTTGATGGTGCTGCCGCTCTACGCGGCGATCGAGCGGCTCGACCCGCAGTTGCGCGAGGCGTCGGCGAACCTGGGCGCGTCGGCGTTCAGCACCTTCCGCAAGGTGACGCTGCCGCTGACGGTGCCGGGCGTGCTGACCGGGTGCCTGTTCGTGTTCGTGCCCAGCTTCGGCAACTTCGTCATCCCCGAGATGCTCGGCGGGGGCAAGTCGGTCATGGTGGGCAACCTGATCCGCACCGAGTTCCTGCAGGCGCGCGACTGGCCCTTCGGCTCCGCGCTGACGCTGGCCCTCGTGGCGGTCCTGGTGGTGCTGCTGATCGCGCAGTCATGGGTGGCCCGTCGTGCGTAGGTCGAAGTGGCTGCATGTCCCGTTCTGGGCGACGTACGTCTTCCTGTACGCGCCGATCATCGTGCTCGTCGTGATGTCGTTCAACTCCGGCAGGTCGGCCTACACCTACGAGGGCTTCAGCCTCAAGTGGTACGGCGAGCTGGCCCAGGACGAGCGCATCAGGGACGGCGTGGTCAACACGCTCATCGTGGCCGCGGGCTCGACCGTCGTCGCGACCGTGCTCGGCACGCTGCTGGCCGTCGGCCTGGCCAGGTACACCCGGTCGAAGACGCTCGACGCGCTCGCCCTGATGCCCGCCGTGCTGCCCGACCTGGTGCTGGCCATCGGGCTGCTGGTCTTCTACGGGATGATCCAGCTCACGCTGGGGCTCTACTCGGTGATCCTCGCGCACGGCGTCTTCTCGATGGCGTTCGTCGCCGCGGTGGTGCGCACCAGGCTGTCGAACGCCGACACCTCGCTGGAGGAGGCCTCGCGCGACCTCGGGGCGGGGCCGGTCGTCACGTTCATGAAGGTGACGCTGCCGCAGCTCACGCCCGGCATCATCGCGGGCGCGCTGCTGGCCTTCACGCTGTCGCTGGACGAGTTCGTGATCGCCTTCTTCACGATCGGCAACAACGAGCAGACGCTGCCGATCGTCATCTATTCGATGATCCGTTTCGGGGTCACCCCGAAGATCAACGCGCTGGCGGCCATCCTGCTCCTGGTGAGCTTCACGGCGGTGATCGTGGGCCAGAGGATGACCAAGATCGGGGAAGTTTCACGTGCTGAAGATTGACGGGATCACGCGACGGTTCGGTGATGTCACCGCGCTCGACGGGGTCTCCCTGGAGATCCGCCAGGGTGAGTTCTTCGCGCTGCTGGGCCCCTCCGGCTGCGGCAAGACCACGCTGCTGCGCATCCTGGCCGGGTTCGAGACGCCCGACAGCGGCACGGTGACGCTGGACGGGGAGGACCTGCTCGGCAAGCAGCCGAACCGGCGGCCGATCAGCCTGATGTTCCAGTCGTACGCGCTGTTCCCGCACATGACCGTGGCCAAGAACGTGGCCTACGGCCTGGAGCGCGAGAAGCTGCCGCGCCAGGAGATCAAGCAGCGCGTCGGCGAGGTGCTGGAGACCGTCGGCCTGTCGGACCTCGGCGGCCGCAAGCCCGCCCAGCTGTCGGGTGGCCAGCGCCAGCGCGTCGCGCTCGCCCGCTCCATCGTCAAGCGCCCGCGCCTGCTCCTGCTCGACGAGCCGCTGTCCGCGCTGGACAAGAAGGTCCGCGCCGACATGCAGCTGGAGCTCAAGCGGCTGCAGCACGAGGTCGGCATCACCTTCGTGGTCGTCACCCACGACCAGGAGGAGGCCATGTCGCTCGCCGACCGCATCGCGGTCTTCGAGCGCGGCGGCGTGCGCCAGGTGGACCAGCCCGTCGAGCTCTACGAGCGGCCCCGCACCCCCTTCGTGGCCGACTTCGTCGGCGCCAACAACCTGTTCGAGGGTACGGCCGGCGACGCCGAGGCCCTGCGGACCGACGACTTCGGCCTGCTGCCCGGCACCCCGCTGGAGGAGCTGGAAACGGGCACCAAGGCGCTCCTGGGCGTCCGCCCCGAGAAGATCGAGCTGCGCGACGAGACGGCCGCGCACGGCCTCAAGGGGACCGTGCTCGACGTCAGCTTCTACGGCGGTGTCTCCCACGTCTCGGTCGACCTGCCCGGCCGCGTCAAGCCGGTCCTCGTGGCCGTGCAGGGCGTCAGCGCCGTGGAGCAGGGCGCCAAGGTCAAACTGCACTGGCGGCACGACGACGCCGTCATCATCCCGGCGGACCGGGGAGCGGCTCCATGAGCGGGGGGCGCTCAGTGCGCGAGGCCGTGGCCCGTCGCCGTGCGCGCGTAGGACAGGATCAGCTCGGCCGCCTCCTGCGGGCCTATCACCGGGTGCCGGGCGGTGATCCGGTAGCCGTAGGCGTCCTCCAGGGCCACCAGGTTGCGCGAGATCGTCAGCGAGTCGGAGCTCAGCGTGAAGACGCCCAGCGCGGCCCCCGTGTCCAGGATCGACTGGTACATCGACACCTGCCGGTCATAGAGCGACGTGAGCAGCACCCCGTAGACCCGGCTGCGTCCCGCGGCCCCGCCCAGCTCGTTGAGCAGCCGGACGTCGGGGTCGAGCGGACCGGTCGGCAGCCCCGACCTGATCGTCATGACCAGCTTCTCCGCCGGGTCGGTGAGCGCCGCGAGCTGCTTCATCCGCTGCTCGTAGAATCGCTCCATCCCGGCGTGCTGCGCCTCGACCAGCAGCTCGCTGAGGTCGGGATAGTGATACAGCACGGCGCCCGAGGTGAGCCCCGCCTCCTCGGCCACGTGCGAGAGCTGTACGCGGTCGATGCCGTGACGGATGATGGCCCGCCGGGCCGCCTCGATCAGGTCGATGCGCCGGTCGCTGCGGCTCTTTCGCTGGGTCACACTCACCGCCTTGTTCGTCTGCCGTTCAGGAAGCCGTGACCATAGTGCCTTGAAGTTGACCGGCCCGCTAGATGAGTATTTGAATTCCCCTTCAAATTGATAGCCCACCTCGGAGCGCGTGATGTCCCTCACCATCCTGTTCATGCCGGAAAGCGCCTACGGGCCCACGAACAACAGCATCGGCATCGGCGACATTCTCCGTCGCCGTGGTCACCGCGTCGTCTTCGCCGCCGAGGCCTCGTGGAAGGGCAAGCTCGAAGCGCTCGGCTTCGAGGAGGATCTCGTCGACCTGGCGCCGCCGGCCGAGGGGGACGAGGAGCAGGACGCGGGGCAGTTCTGGAAGGACTTCATCCGCGAGACCGCCCCTGAATACCGCAAGAGCACGCTGGAGCAGCTCGAAACGGTGACCAAGCCCATCTGGGACTCCCTCATCGACGGCGCCAAGTACTGCGAGCCGCAGCTCAAGGCGATCATCGAGCGGGTCCAGCCGGACGTCATCGTCGAGGACAACGTCATCACCTTCCCCGCGCTGCTCACCACCGGCAAGAAGTTCGTCCGCATCGTGTCCTGCAACCCGCTGGAGGTGCGCGGCGACGACGTCGCGCCGGTGTTCTCGGGTCTGCCCGCCGACCACCGCGCGGAGTGGGACGCCTTCCGCGCCGAGTACGACCGTACGCACCGGGAGATCTGGAACGCCTTCAACGAGTGGTGCGTCGAGCAGGGCACCGAGCCGCTGCCCGACCTCGACTTCATCCACGAGGGCGACCTGAACCTCTACGTGTTCCCGGAGATCCTCGACTACACCGACGCCCGCCCGCTCGGCCCCACCTGGCACCGCCTCGACTCCTCGGTGCGCGAGACCGATGAGGACTTCCAGCTGTCCTTCCAGCGCACCGGCGGGGCGCTGGTCTACTTCTCGCTCGGCTCGCTCGGCTCCTCCGACGTGGAGCTGATGCAGCGGGTGATCGACGTGCTGGCCACCACCCCGCACCAGTTCATCGTCTCCAAGGGCCCGCTGCACGAGGAGATCAAGCTGGCCGACAACATGTGGGGCGCCGAGTTCCTGCCGCAGACGAAGATCATCCCGCTCTGCGACCTGGTCATCACGCATGGCGGCAACAACACCACCACCGAGGCGCTGCACTTCGGCAAGCCGATGATCCTGCTGCCGCTGTTCTGGGACCAGTACGACAACGCCCAGCGCGTGGACGAGCTCGGCTACGGCGTGCGGCTGTCGACCTACGCCTTCACCGACGAGGAGCTGACGGGCGCACTCGACCGCCTGCTCGGCGACGAGCAGCTGCGCGCCCGGCTGGCCGCCGAGGGTGAGCGGATCCGCGGCCTCGACGGGCTGCGCAAGGCCGCGGACCTCATCGAGGAGCTGGGGCAGCCGTCCGATGCGTGAGCTGATCAACCCCGCGACGGGGCTCGTCTTCGACAAGATCCCCGACACCCCCGTCGAGGACGTGACGCGGGCCGTGGGGACGGCGCGCGCCGCCTTCGAGGAGTGGTCGCAGGCCACCCCGGCCGAGCGGGCCCGGGTGCTGCTGCGGCTGGCCGACCTGGTCGAGGCCGACGCCGAGGAGCTGACCCGGCTGGAAGTCGAGGAGACGGGCAAGCCCGCGGCCGTCTTCAGGGACGGCGAGCTGCCGTTCGCGGCCGACAACCTGCGCTTCTTCGCCGGGGCCGCGCGCTCGCTCGAAGGGTCGGGCGCCGGGGTGTTCAGCCGCGGCTACACCTCGGTCATGCTGCGCCGCCCGGTCGGCGTGGTGGGCTCGATCGCGCCGTGGAACTTCCCGTTCGTGATGGCCGTGTGGAAGCTCGGCCCGGCCGTCGCCGCGGGCAACGCGGTGGTCATCAAGCCCGCCCCGCAGACGCCCCGCACCACGCTGCGCCTGGCCGAGCTGTTCGTCCAGGCGGGCGCGCCGGCCGGCCTGGTGCGAGTGGTCACCGGCGACGCCGAGGTCGGGGAGGCGCTGGTCACCGATCCGGGCGTGGACATGGTCAGCGTCACCGGCTCGACGGAGACCGGCCGAGCTGTCATGAGCGGTGCCGCCAAGACGCTCAAGCGGGTGCACCTGGAGCTCGGCGGCAAGGCGCCCGCGCTGGTCTTCGAGGACGCCGACCTGGAGGAGACGGCTCGCGGCGTGGCCATGGGCGCCACGTACAACACCGGCCAGGACTGCACCGCCGCCACCCGCGTGTACGTGGCCCGGCCGGTGTACGACGACGCGGTGGAGGCCATCAGGCAGACGCTCGCCGGCATCACCGTGGGCGACCCGTGGGACCCCGCCACCGACGTCGGCCCGCTGATCTCGGCGGCCCACCGCGACCGGGTGCACGGCTTCGTCTCCGGCTCCGGCGGGCGCGTCGTGCATGGTGGCGTCCCGGTAGACGGACCCGGCTTCTACTACCTTCCGACACTTGTTAACGAAGTGTCACAGAACAGCGATATCGTCCAGGGAGAGCTATTCGGTCCCGTCCTCGTGGTCCTGCCGTTCGACACCGAGGACGAGGCGGTCACGCTGGCCAACGACACGCGTTACGGTCTGGCCTCGTCCGTGTGGTCACGAGACGTTGCCAGGGCGATGCGGGTCTCGCACCGCCTCGATGTGGGTGTGACCTGGATCAACGACCACCTGCCGATAGCCAGCGAGGCCCCGCACGGCGGGGTCAAGGGCAGTGGTTTCGGCAAGGACATGAGCCAGGAGGCGGTGCAGGAGTATTCGGTGACCCGTCACCTGATGGTCAAGCACGCGGCGCCGGTGGAGCGAGACTCCTTTCGGCCCGCCTGAAAACGCGCGCGGCGAAATGCGACCTTGTGGGCACGTTTGGTCGTATTTGATGGGATATGTACGGTTGGCCGTCTGGTACGGGTTGTGTTCCAATTACCCAGCCCGCAGAAATCCCATGCGCCCCAAGCGTGTCAGATTTTCGAGCACGTAACGGCGAGAGGTTGCGAGAGTCAGTGAGGACGGATAACCCCAGGCACACCAGGTCGGGGGAGTACACAGGCGGACGGTTCCGGCTGGCGAACTGGCGCGTGCGCTCCAGGCTGGTGGCGCTGATCCTCATCCCCACGGTCGTGGGTGTGCTTCTCGCCGGCGTCCAGCTCGCGAACGCCATCGGCACCAGCGCCGAGTACCGCCGGCTGACCCAGGTCGCCGAGCTGGTCCAGCGCGCCTCCGCGCTGTCGCACGAGCTCGCCAAGGAACGCACGCTCACCGCGTGGTACATGGCCGACCGCCGGCGTCCCATCCGCCTGAGCCAGCTCAAGACCCAGCGCGAGGCGTCCGACGCGGCCAAGCAGCGCGTGCTCGCCGCCACCGCGTCCATCGACGCCACCCACACCACCCGCGTCCAGCAGGAGGTCGTGGAGATCCGCCGGTGGCTGACCGGACTCGACGGCCTGCGCAGGTCGATCGCGGGTGAGGCGAGCGTGCCGCCCCGAGCCGCCATCCGCACCTATTCCTCCCTGATCGAGGTCCTCGAGCGCCTCCAGAACGACCTGGGCGACGGCATCAGCGACGACGCCCTCCAGGGCGACGTGGCCGCGCTGACCGCCCTCGACCAGACCAGGGAACAGGTGCTGCGCCAGCAGGGCATCCTCGTCGTGGCGCTGATCGAGCGGCGGCTGGACTATGACGACCTGTCCGACTTCCTCGGCTCCTGGAACAGTCAGCAGCTGCAGCTGACCGCCTTCGAGCAGGAAGCCACCCCTGCGGACCTCCAGGCGTACAAGAAGGGCGTGCGCGGCCCGCAGATCGACCGCGCGGACGCGATGCGCCAGCGGGCCCTGGCCCAGCTGCGCGAGTTCAAGACCATCAGGGACCTGGACATCACGACTCGCCGTGACCTCCAGCTCTGGTACGAGAGCACCTCGCTGTCCGCCAACGCCATGCGCAAGGTCGAGGACGGCCTGACCACCAGGATCGTGGCCACCACCCGGGACCTGAGCGACACCGAGCAGCGCAACGCCATCATCTCCGGCGCGACCATCCTGGTCCTGCTGCTGCTCGTCCTGGTGATCACCACCCGGGTGGCCGGTTCGCTGGTCCGCCCGCTGCGCCGGCTGCGCGCCGAGGCGCTCCAGGTGGCCACCACCCGGCTGCCCGAGACCGTCCGCCTGCTGCGCGAGTCCGGGGACAGCGCCGAGGTGCCCGATGTGCCCTCCGTCGGCGTCAACACCCGCGACGAGATCGGGGAAGTGGCCCGGGCCTTCGACGAGGTCCACCGCGAGGCGATCAGGCTGGCCGGCGACGAGGCCAAGCTGCGCGCCAACGTCAACTCGATGTTCGTCAACCTCTCCCGGCGCAGCCAGACACTCGTCGAGCGGCAACTGCAGCTCATCGAGGGCCTGGAGCAGGGTGAAGAGGACGAGAACCGGCTGGCGAACCTGTTCCGGCTGGACCACCTCGCCACCCGCATGCGCCGCAACAGCGAGAACCTCCTGGTCCTCGCCGGCCAGGAGGCCGCCCGCAAGTGGAGCGAGCCGGTGCCGCTGGTCGACATCGCCCGCGCCTCGCTGTCCGAGGTCGAGAACTACGAACGGGTCCAGATCCAGATCCCGTCCGGCATCGAGGTCGCCGGCCCGGCCGTCACCGACGCCGTTCACCTGCTCGCCGAGCTGATCGAGAACGCCATCTCCTTCTCCCCGCGCGAGAGCAAGGTCCAGGTCACCAGCTCGCCCATCGAGGGTGGCGTCCAGGTGACGATCACCGATCTGGGCATCGGCATGTCGGCCGACGAGCTGGCCGAGGCCAACTGGCGGCTGGCCAACCCGCCGGTCGTGGACGTGGCCGTCTCCCGCCGCATGGGCCTGTTCGTGGTCGGCCGCCTGGCGCTGCGCCACGGCATCAGGGTCCAGCTCGGGATGCGGGACGCGGGCGGCCTGGCCGCGCTCGTCATGCTGCCCGACATGCTCCTCGGCGGTGGCGCCGCCGTCGGCGGGGTGCCCCAGCAGCGCGGCCAGTACGAAGCCTTCACCACCTTCGACCCGAGCCAGCTGGAGCCGTCCTCGACGAACGGCTCGGGCGTCTACGCCGCGCCGCAGGGCACGATCGACACCCCCGACATCCGTGACGACGCGCCGGTCGACACGCAGTGGCCGGGCACGCTGCCCGTGCCGGGCGGTGGCGGCAACTGGCCGCCGTTCGGCGAGGAGCAGCCGCCGAGGCAGCAGCCCGACGAGCAGCGCTGGCCGTCGTTCGCCGAGGAGCCGCCCGCGGCCGCCGCCCCGGGCGAGCAGCGCTGGCCGTCCTTCGCCGAGGAGGTGCCGCGGCAGGACGAGCAGCGCTGGCCCTCCTTCGCCACCGAGCCGCCGCCTCCGGCGCAGGACGAGCAGCGCTGGCCGTCCTTCGCCACGGAGCCGCCCCCGCCCTCCTCCTCGGAGGAGACGCGCTGGCCGTCCTTCGGCTCGGCCGAGGAGCTGCCGCCCAGGTCACCGTTCGTCGCGATGCCCAAGCCGTCCTTCGACGCCGAGCCGCGGCCGGCGTACGGGTTCGAGGAGCAGCGCTGGCCGTCGTTCGCCGACTCGCCCATCCCGCCCGTCGAGCCGTTCACGCACAACGGCCGCGGCGCGTTCAACCCGTTCGGTCCCGGCGAGTACTCCTCCAAGGACCTGACCGGCCCACTCCCGGCGGTGCGCGACAGCTCGCCGCTGGAGCAGAGCGACGACTTCCTGCCGATCTTCTCCTCGGTCGGCTCCGACTGGTTCCGCAGGCCGGAGCAGGAGCCCGAGCCGATCAAGCCGGAGCCGGAGCCGTACTCCGAGATCTCCGCACAGGAGGAGACGCAGATCGGGGGCATACCGGCCGTCCCGCCGATCGGCCAGCTCCCGCAGCAGCCCGCCGGGCAGCCCTACGCCCAGCCTTACGCTCAGCTCCCCGTGCCTCCCGCGGCCGCGCCCGCCCCGCCCCCGCCGGTCGCCGCGTCCGCCGCCTCCGCCGGGACGTCGGACAAGCCCTCGCTGCCGCAACGCGTGCCGGGCCAGTCCGGCGCGGGCTCGACGTGGTCCTCGCCCGCCGACACCGGCTGGCAGGCCGCGCAGGCCGCCACCGAGCCGGCCATGGGCGGCACGACGGCCTCTGGCCTGCCGCGGCGCGTGCCGAAGGCCAACCTGGTCCCCGGTACGGCCAGCCTGGCCGAGCCGCAGGCGACGTCACCGGCGCCACAGATCTCTCCCGATCGATTGCGGAGCCGGCTGTCCAGCTTCCAGCAGGGGGTACGGCAAGGCCGCGCGTTCACCCGCGGAGAAGACAATGAGGAGGAGCAATGAGAGAACTGAGCCAGGGAGCGCGTGGCATCAGCTGGCTGATCACCGATTTCGTCAACAACGTGCCTGGAGTCGCGCACACCGTGGTGGTGTCGTCCGACGGCTTGCCGCTGGCTTTCTCCGAGGGTTTTCCCAAGGACCGGGCCGACCAGCTGGCCGCGGTCGCCTCGGGTGTGATCAGCCTGACGCAGGGCGCGGCTCGTGTGTTCGAGGGCGGTATGGTCACCCAGACCGTCATCGAGATGCAGCGCGGACTTCTGATGATCATGTCCATCAGCGATGGCTCCTGCCTCGCTGTGCTCGCCGCGCCCGATTGTGACATGGGCCTGGTCGCGTACCAGATGACGCTGCTCGTGGAACGGGCGGGCCAGGTGCTCACCCCGGCCGTGCGCGCCGAGCTGCAGGCGTCCCGCCCGCGTTAGTGGGACGGTGACAGGAGAAGAACATGATGTCAGGTCAGGGTTGGGCTGGTGATAGCACTCCGCCGCATCCGTCGGCTCCGCGTCCGCAGAAGCCGAGCTCCCTTGTCCGGCCATATGCCGTGACAGGGGGCCGCACGGCCCCACGGATGAAGTTCGCCATGGAGGCCCTCGTGTCCTCCGTGACCTCGGAATATAAAGACATTTCACTATTAAGTCCGGAGTATCAGGCGATCATTCAGCTAACCCGGAACGTCAGGTCGGTTGCCGAGATCTCCGCCCTTTTACGGCAGCCTCTTGGGGTGGTCCGGGTGCTGATCGCCGACATGGCGTCGGAGGGCCTGATCCGCGTGCACCAGCCTGCGCTGGACGCGGGAAAGCCGGACCTCAACTTGCTCGAAAGGGTGCTCAGTGGACTTCGCAGGCTCTAGCCCCGGCCTAACCTCGACGAAGATCGTCGTGGCCGGCGGCTTCGGCGTGGGCAAGACGACGTTCGTGGGTGCGGTCTCGGAGATTCTGCCGCTCACCACGGAGGCGGTGATGACGGACGCGTCGGCGCATGTCGACGACGTCTCCCTCACGCCCAACAAGACGACCACGACCGTGGCGATGGACTTCGGCCGGGTCTCGCTCGACCGTGACCTGATCCTCTATCTGTTCGGTACGCCCGGACAGCACCGGTTCTGGTTCATGTGGGATGACCTGGTGCGTGGTGCGATCGGCGCGGTGGTGCTGGTGGACACGCGGCGGCTGGCCGACAGCTTCCCGGCCATCGACTACTTCGAAGAGGCCAAACTCCCCTTCGTCATCGGCATCAACGGCTGGGACGGCAACTTCCAGCACCAGCAGGAGGAGATCCGGGAGGCGTTGTCACTCAACCCGCACATCCCGATCGTCCGCCTGGACGCCCGAGTCAGGGACTCGGTGAAGGGCACGCTGATCACGCTGGTCGAACACGCCCTGACCCGCCACTCCCACACTCCGGCCTGACTTCCTCTGCACCAGTGCCGCCGGGCTGGACGCCCGGCGGCACTGGTGGTTCGGCCTGTGTTCCAGTTATGGGGACGGGTTAGACAGAGGCGTACTGAGCGCGTACGGAGACGCGCTCAGGCGGACGCGTATGAGACACGCTCAGACGGAGGCCACGCCGCGCACCAGACGCCCCACCTCGGCGCGCAGGTGGACGAAGTCCGGGTGCTCGCGAGAGCTGATCTGGTCGCGGGGACTGGGCAGCTCCACCTTCAGGTCGCCCACGACGTGCGCGGGCGCCTTGGACAGCACGACGACCCGGTCGCCCACGTACACGCTCTCGTCGATGTCGTGCGTGATGAGCACGATCGTCATCTGGTGGTGCCCGCGTACCTTCAGGACGAGGTCTTCGAGGTCCTCACGCGTCTGCGCGTCGACCGAGCCGAACGGCTCGTCCATGAGCATCAGCGCCGGCCGGTAGGCCAGCGCGCGGGCGATCGACACCCGCTGCTGCATGCCGCCCGACAGCTGGAACGGGTACTTGCGACCGGCCTCCGCCAGCCCCACCGACTCCAGCGCCTCGTGGGCCGCTTCGCGGCGCTGCTGCTTGGTCATGTCCTTGCGGCGCAGCGGCAGCGCGACGTTGTCCGCCACCGACATCCATGGGAACAGCGACCGGCTGTAGTCCTGGAAGACGACGGCCAGGTTCTCCGGCGTCTGTCGGACCAGCTCGCCCTGGACCTTGATGGCGCCGCCCGTGGGCTTGATCAGGCCCGCGATGGAGCGCAGGAGCGTCGACTTGCCGCATCCGGAGGGCCCGACGATGCACAGCAGCTCGCCCTCGGCGACGCTCAGGTTCAGGCCGTCGATGGCGTGGTGCCGCGTCGGGCCGTCGCCATAGACATGCGTGAGGTTGTCTATCTCAAGCAAGGGGTTTCCTTTCAGCCCAGCGGCCGGGAGATGTACTGGCCCACCGGACGACCCACGATCTTGCCCGCGTCGAGGACGTGGTTGCCCCTGACGAACGTGTCGGTGACCTTCGCGCTCAGCTCGAAGCCCTCGAAGGGGGTGTACTCCTGCGTCGACTCCGACTCGGCGGCCCGGACGGTCCACGTGCTGCCGGTGTCGACCAGGCAGAAGTCGGCGTCGAAGCCGGGCGCGATGGTGCCCTTGCTCCGCAGGCCGTACCTGCGGGCGGGGTTCCAGGAGGTGAGGGCGGCGATGCGCCCGTAGGACAGGCCGCGGCGGCGGCCCTCGGTGATCAGGCCGGGCAGCAGGTATTCGGCGCCGCCGAACCCGGCCTTGGCCAGGAACACGTCGTCGGCCGGAGCGCCGAACTTGAGCTCCTCGCGGCAGCAGGCGTGGTCGCTGACCACCCAGTCGACGGTGCCGTCGAGCACGTACTCCCACAGCGCCTCGACGTCCTCGCGCGGCCTGATGGGCGGGTTCACCTTCGCGCCGATCCCGTTGGCGGTCTCGATGTCGGCGAGAAGATGCCCGATCGTGACCTCACGGCGGAAGTCGATGTGCGGGAAGGTCTTGGCCATCCGCACGGCCGCGTCGAGCGCCTTGCGCGAGGACAGGTGGAGCAGGTTGATGTTGGCCAGGCCGGTCTCGTGGGCGAGGTAGGAGGCGATGAAGACCGCCAGCCCCTCGGAGTGCGGCGGCCGGGAGGCGCTGTAGGCGGCCAGCCCGCTGAGGTCGCCGGCCTCCTCCACCAGCTTGGTGTAGGCGGTCATGATCTCGGCGGTCTCACAATGTAGTGACAGCGAGATCTCGTCGGCCAGGTGCGGGAAGCGTTCGCGGGCCTCCTGCACGCCACGCATGACGAACTCGAAGTGCCCGTAGTCGTAGCGCTCGCCCTCGGGCAGCATCAGGAACTTGCTCTGGTCGGCCGAGCGCCCGTGCAGCCCGTGCCCACCGTAGAACATGAAGATCTTGAACGACGAGACCCCGGACTTCTCCACCAGGTCGGGCAGCTCGCCGATGTGCGTGCTGGACATGGGCGCGAGGTGGAAGCCGTAGTCGATGTACGCCTGTCCCTCCGCCTGCCTGAGCACCTCGGGGAAGAACTCCGCGTAGGAACCGCCCCGGTTGAGGTAGTACTGGCCGGTCCGCATGTAGGTGAGCGCCGTGGTGACGCCGCCCTGGGCGCTGGCCATGCTCTCCGAGGCGGTGTCCTCGGGCAGCGGGTTGTAGATGCCCCAGTGCTGGTGGGCGTCCACGACGCCCGGGAAGGCCAGCTTCCCGTCGCCGTCGAGCACCTCCTCGACGCCCTCGGCGGACAGGCCGGCTGCCACCTGCTCGATGCGCCCGTCGGTCACGGCGATGTCCGCGACGACCGGTTCGTCTCGGTCGTGCGTAACAATACGCACGTTCTTCAGCAACAGGTCAGTCACATCCGCCTCCTACGCGGTACGGCGAGCGCCACGGTGCCACGTGAGCATCCGGCGCTCGACCATGAGGAACAGGGTGTTGAGTACGTAACCGAGCACTCCGAGCACGACCACTCCTCCCCAGAGGGCCGGCATGTCGGAGCGGTCGCTCGCGCTGGCCAGCAGATAGCCGATGCCGTCGGTGGAGCCTTTGAGCTCGGAGACGATCATGAGGATCAGCGCCAGCGAGACGCTCAGCCGCAGACCAGCGAAGATCTTCGGTGAGGCGGCGGGCAGGATGATCCGGACCAGGCGCAGGCTCGCCGGGACGCCGAAGACGGTAGCGGTCTCAATCTGGAGACGATCCACGTTACGCGCGCCATCGATTGAATTCAGCAGGATCGGCCAGATGATGCCGAAGACGATCGTCGCCACCTGGACCTGTGTGCCCATGGTGAAGAGCACCAGGAACACGGGGAACATCACAGGTGGCGGCACGGCCCGGGCGAACTCCACCAGCGGGTCGATGTAGTCGGACAGCCAGGCGGTCCTGCCGATCGCGACACCCAGTGCTATCCCGAGGGCCACGGCCACACTCCACGAGCCGACCAGCCTGATGATGCTGGGGACGAAGTTGTCCACCGCCTCGTCGGTGAGGAGGAGGGGCCCGGAGAACCACATCTCGTACATGCGCGCCACGATGACCGTGGGGCGGGGCATGAAGGGGTTGTCCACCGCCCTGGTGATCAGCTCCCACGCGACGAGGGCCACCGGCACCAGCCAGAGCCGTTTGACCAGGGTTTTGATCATACGTTCCGCCACTTGAACAGCCGCCGCTCGGCACGCAGCAGCAGGGTGTTGACGATCAATCCGATGGCGCCCGACCACACCAGCACGGCGATCACGTCGACCATCGCCGAATCGTCCAGGGCGGTGCTCGCCTGGATGAGGAAGGCGCCGATCCCGCCGGCGCCGCCGACGACGTACTCCACGCTGATGGCCAGGATGAGCGTGATCGAGGCGGCCAGCCGGATGCCGGTGAAGATGAACGGCGCGGCGCTCGGCAGCGACACCCGCCAGACGACGGCCGCGGAGCCGAAGCTGAACGAGCGCAGCGTCTCCGCGGCCAGCGGGTCGACGTCACGCACGCCGTAGAGCGTGTTGATCAGGATCGGCCAGGACGCGGCGTAGACGATGAGCGCGACCTTGGCGTTGATGTCGGGCTGGAACAGGAACAGCGCCAGCGGGATCAGCGCCACCGAGGGGATCGGGCGCAGGAACTCGACGATCGCGCGGGTCATCTCCTCCACGATGGGAACGGTCCCAAGCAGCAGCCCGACAGGGACGGCCAGCAGGATGGCCAGCGGCAGGCCGATGACGGCGGCGAGCATCGTGGAGCTCAGATCGGCGAGATACTCGGGATCGAACGCCAGGCCGATCACTCTGGCAAGGCAGGTAGAGGCCGGGGGCAGCCATTCGACCAGGCCTGTCCTGCTGGCGAGCTCCCAGACAAGCAGAAAAACCGCCACGCCGATGGCGTGGCGGATGAGCTTTCCGACCCTGGCGCGGGCGAGCGCGGAACGCCCGCCTCGCGTCAGTGTTGTGGCAGCGGTCATCCCTGCGACGTAACGATCATCGAGGTGACGTCGATCTTGTTCTTGATGAAGCCGTACTCCGCCATCAGGTCAGCCACCCGCTGAATGCGCTGGGCGTTCAGTGAGGTCGGGTAGTTGCCCAGGTTGATCGTGGCAGCGGTCGCGGCCGGGATCTGGGTGAAGGTCGGCAGGATCTTCGTGACGGCGCTGCGGTCGGTGGCGGCGACGTTCTGCGCCTTCGCCATCGCCCGCTGGAAAGCGGCCATCGTCTTGGGGTTCTTGCCGATCCACTTCTCCGTGGCCGCCCAGCCCGTGATCGGCAGGCTGTCCGTGGGGCCGGACATCGTGTCGAGCAGCATCGTGGCGCCGTCTTGGTTCTTGGCCTGGCTGACGTACGGGTCGGTCATCCAGACGGCGTCCACGGCGCCGGTCTTCAGCGACTTGAGCCAGTCGGTGCTCGGGATCTGGACGTACTTGACGTCCTTGGCGGGGTCGAGTCCGGCGATCTTGAGGTGGGGGTTCATGGTGAGAACGCCCAGGCCGACCAGCGCGTTGACGCCGATCTTCTTGCCCTTGAGGTCAGCGACGCTCTTGATGGGCGAGTTCTTCGACACCATCACGCCGAAGGCCCCTGCGGCGCCCTGGTAGGAGTCCGCGATGTACTTGAACTTCTCCAGCCCCTGGGACTGGATGGACAGGATGGTGGCGTAGCTGCCCAGCACCACGTCCATGCTGCCGTTGGCGAGCTTGGGCAGTACGGCCTGCGGAGCCTGGATGGCCTCCGTCTTGACATTGAGGCCCTGCTCCTTGAAGAAGCCACGCTCGATCGCGATGAACAGCGGGGCGGCGTCCGCCCCGGGGTACTCGCCGATCAGGAGGTCTGCCTTCTCAAGACCGTTGGCATTCGAGGCGCCTCCGGTCTTGCTATCTGAGCTGGAACACCCCGTAATGACAAGGGTGGCCACAAGTCCAATCAGGGCGGTGCGCCCTAGTGCACCGAACCTCATGTCGCGTCTCCTTCGAACGGGGGGTGATCGACGACGGTCGCACCCTAGCGCAGCTAACTCTTGCGCATGGTCCCCCGATTCTGGAAATTACCAATATATATACGGAAATGATGATCACAATGTACGTTTGGGATGATTGTCCGAATCAGGGAGGTGGCAGCCCGGCATCCACCAGGAGGATGTGGCATATGTCCGGGTTTGGCATGTTCTGCGAAGAGATGGGTTGACTGCGACCTTTGCGGTATTGGCCGATCTCCTGTTGTTGTGCTCAAATAAGCTCTCGCCCCATGGGTGCGTCGGCGTCACACGGCAAACACAATGCATGACGTGATCCTCTTGCACCAGACCATCAGAGGAGAGGTTGCGGAGGCCAGTGAGGAACGCATTCCCCCCAGCAGGTGGGGATCCCGGCTTAACTGCTGAAGCGCCCGCTCCTGCGGCACTTCACGCCAAGTCAAAGCCCAAAGCACGGGCCGGGCGTGCGAAGAAGACGGGCGGCCTCGCGCTGCGCAACTGGCGCGTGCGCTCGAAGCTGCTCGTCCTGGTTGTCATTCCCACCTTGGCGGCCCTGGTCCTCGGCGGCTTCCGCGTAGCCACCTCGATCAGCAGCGCCACCGAGTACGAGAGGGTCAACGAGGTCGCCGTCCTGGCGAGCCAGCTGACCGCGCTCGCTCACGAGGTCGAGCTCGAGCGCGACCTCACCGCCAGCTTTGTCGCCCTCGGCCGCAGAAGCAGCGGCAAGGCGGATGTCGACGCCCAATACACCACGGTCAACAAGCTTCGCGACGCCGTACGCAGCGGGGTCGAAGCGCTCGCGGCTTCCGACAGCCCTCAGCGCGCGCAGGCCGTTCGTATCAAGAACCGTCTGGACGAGCTCGACCAGTCACGCAAGACCGCGGTGGACTCGCAACTGAACGTCGGCTCCGTCATCGAGCTGTACGACCGGAGCATCTCCGACTTCATCGGGCTCAACGACAACATCGACCTGGGTGCCGCTGACAAGGAGCTCGCCGACAGCGTCTCCGGCTTCGCCGCTCTGTCCAGGGCCAAGCAGTTCGTCTCCAGGCAGCGCGCGCTCCTGGTGTCCGCGCTGGCCGCCAGGCGATTCAGCAAGGACGAGCTCGACGCCTTCATCGCCGCGCGCGCCCAGCGCAACAGTGAGCTGGCGACGTTCAGGGCCCAGGTGCCGCTGAACATCCGCCAGGCGTACGACGACGTCGTCAGTGGCTCGGCCGTCGACAAGGCCGAGCTGATCCAGGCCCGCGCCCTGTTCCTGCAGGACTCGGGGGCGCAGCTGGTCGACCCGGAGGTCGGCCTCACGCGCGACGGCGAGGAATGGCTCAAGGCCATCGGCAAGACCATCGACGGCATGCGCAAGGTCGAACAGCAGGTCTCCGACTCGATCCTGCTGCGCAGCCGCACCCTGCAGGGTCAGGAGCAGCAGGGCGCGATGATCATCGCGATCGCGATCGCCATCCTGTTGATCCTGGTGCTGGTGATCACCTCGTTCATGGCGCGTTCGCTCAGCGGCCCGCTGCGCCGGCTGCGCAGGGAGGCGCTGTTCATCGCCAGCCGCCGCCTGCCGGAGACGGTCCAGCAGCTGCGCGAGTCCGAGGCGAGCGGCCCCGTAGAGGTCGAGCCGATCGGCGTCATGTCACAGGACGAGATCGGTGAAGTCGCGCGGGCCTTCGACGAGGTACACCGCGAAGCCGTCCGGCTGGCCGGTGAGGAGTCCCGGCTCCGAAGCAACGTCAACGCGATGTTCGTCAACCTGTCCCGCAGAAGCCAGACGCTGGTCGAGCGGCAGATCACCCTCATCGACGGGCTGGAGCAGGGCGAGCAGGACGAGAGCCGGTTGGCGAACCTGTTCAAGCTCGACCACCTGGCCACCCGTATGCGCCGTAACAGCGAGAACCTGCTGGTCCTCGCCGGCCAGGACCCGCCGCGCCGCTGGAGCCAGCCGGTCAAGCTGGTCGACGTGGCCCGCGCCTCCCTGTCGGAGGTCGAGAACTACGAGCGGGTCGTCCTCCAGGTGCCCGACGGCGTCTCCGTCGCGGGTCAGGCCGTCAACGACGTCATCCACCTGCTCGCCGAGCTGGTGGAGAACGCGCTGTCGTTCTCGCCCCGCGAGACCCGCGTCACGGTCTCCGGCAGCCGGATCGACGGCGGCGGCGTGATGCTGTCGATCACCGACTCCGGTATCGGCATGACCCAGGACGAACTCGCCCAGGCCAACGACCGCCTCACCGACGCGCCCATCGTGGACGTCTCGGTGTCGCGCCGCATGGGCCTGTTCGTGGTCGCCAGGCTGGCGCACCGCCACGGCATCCGCGTGCAACTGCGCCCGCACGGCTCCGGCGGTCTGACCGCCATGGTCCTGGTGCCCGAGAGCCTGCTCGGCAGCCAGTCCCCGGCCTACGCCGGGACGCAGGGCGGCATGCCCGTGCGCGAGGAGACCTACGCGGCTCCCGCTCCCACGGCCGCGCCCCCCGCGCCTCCGCAGTGGCAGGGCGGCACTTACCAGATGGGCCCGGGACACCCGTCCTACCCGTCCAACCCGGAGCCCGCCGGTGCGGGCGCGGGCGCCTGGCCGTCCATGCCCCAGTGGCCGTCCGACGTCAACGGCTGGCCCTCCGACCCGCGCGCCAGCAGCGGCGGTTACGACACCGCCGACGTATGGGTGCCGTCGCGAGGCCAGGGTGGTGGCAACTGGGGCGGCGACAACGGCCTGCCCAAGCGGCCCACCAGCGACCAGCCGCCGTTCCAGCCGCCGGCGGACTGGAGCTTCGGCAACCGGCCGGTGGAGCAGAGCCTGCCGCCGAGGCCGAGGTACGACTTCCCGGAGACGGAGTCGGCGGCCACCGGCCCCATCCCCGTCGTCAACCCGTCCTCGTCGGGTGACGAGTACCTGCCGATCTTCGCCTCGGTGGAGTCGGCCTGGTTCGAGCACGGTGGTGAAAGCAGCGCGAACTGGGGTTCCTCCAAGGCGGACGCCGGTTGGAACGCGGCGGCGGCCGCGGCCGAGCCGGTACGTGACGGCGCGACGGCCGCCGGGCTGCCCAAACGGGTGCCCAAGGCCAACCTCGTACCGGGTTCCGCCGACACTGCCTCGGCGCCGAAGGGCGTCGCCCCGATGCCCTCTGTCTCGCCCGATCGTGTCCGCAGTCGCCTGTCCAGCTTCCAGCAGGGCTTCCGCGCGGCACGTGACGACATCAGCGAGGGCAGGGCGTACCCCGCCGGCTCGAGGCCCGTTGATAGCAGGGAGGAGGGCGTATGAACGACCTGAGCCACGCGGCACGCGGAGTCGACTGGTTGATAACCGACTTCGTCAGTACCGTTCCAGGTGTCGCCCACGCGGTCGTTGTCTCGTCTGACGGTCTGCCGCTGGCGGCATCGTCGGGCTTCCCCGTGGACCGGGCTGATCAACTGGCCGCGATCGCGTCCGGCCTGGTGAGCCTGACGCAGGGAGCGGCCAGGGTCTTCGAGGGTGGCGCGGTCAACCAGACCATCGTCGAGATGCAACGCGGGCTGATGCTGATCATGTCGATCAGCGACGGCTCCTGCCTGGCCGTGCTGGCGGCGCCCGACTGCGACATGGGCCTGGTCGCGTACCAAATGACGCTTATGGTCGATCGTGCCGGTCAGGTACTTACTCCGGCGGTGCGCGCCGAGCTGCGCGCCAGCCAGACCAGGTGATGTAGGTGACGGACCCAAGGTGGAACAGCGGTGGCTGGGATCCCCATCCGCAACCCCAGCCGCAGCTGAGCTCAGATCCCGCGTCGCCGGTCCGTCCTTACGCCGTGACGGGAGGACGGACCGCGCCGCGGGTCAAGCTGGCGATGGAGGCCCTGGTCTCGTCCGCGACGGCCGAGCACCGGGAGTTCTCCCACATCACGCCGGAGTATCAGGCGATCAGCCAGCTCTGCCGGCAGGTCCGGTCGGTGGCCGAGGTATCGGCCCTGTTGCGGATCCCGCTCGGCGTGGTGCGCGTGCTGATCGCCGACATGGCGGCCGAAGGTCTGGTACGCGTACACCAGCCAGCGCTGGAGTCCGGACGGCCAGACGTAAACCTGCTCGAAAGGGTGCTCAGTGGACTTCGCAGGCTCTAGCCCCGGCCTCACCTCGACGAAGATCGTGGTGGCCGGAGGGTTCGGGGTGGGCAAGACGACGTTCGTCGGCGCGGTGTCGGAGATCATGCCGCTGACGACCGAGGCCGTCATGACCGACGCTTCGGCGGGCATCGACGACCTCGGTATGACGCCGCTGAAGTCCACCACGACCGTGGCCATGGACTTCGGCCGGGTCTCGCTCGACCGTGACCTGATCCTCTATCTGTTCGGTACGCCCGGACAGCACCGGTTCTGGTTCATGTGGGATGACTTGGTGCGTGGTGCGATCGGCGCGGTGGTGCTGGTGGACACGCGGCGGCTGGCCGACAGCTTCCCCGCGATCGACTACTTCGAAGAGGCGCAACTGCCGTTCGTCGTAGGCGTGAACGGGTGGGATGGGTCATACCCGCACAGTGACGCGGAGGTGCGCGACGCTCTCACACTGGCGCCGCACATCCCGTTGGTGCGGCTGGACGCCCGGTCGAAGGACTCGGTCAAGAGCGCGCTCATCAACCTGGTCGAACACGCGCTGACGGTCCGGATGGCGGTGCCGGGCTGGAGCGGTAGCTGACCTCGCCTGCTACCTGGCAGGTTGCCGTCCGGGATGTCGCCGTCTGGGGCATGCTGACAGACCGGATGGCCGAGCCAGGCTGGAAGGGCTGCCGGAGCGGATAGGCTGAACCATTAGACCAACATTCGCTTCGAGGACTGGCCTACCACGTGTTCGAGACGCTTTCCGACCGGCTGACATCGGTCTTCTCCTCCCTCCGCTCCAAGGGTCGGCTGTCTGAGGCCGACATCGACGCCACCACCCGCGAGATCCGCATCGCGCTGCTCGAGGCCGATGTCGCGCTGCCGGTGGTCAAGGCGTTCGTCGCCCAGGTCAAGGAGCGCGCCCGCGGCATCGAGGTCTCCCAGGCGCTCAACCCGGCGCAGCAGGTCGTCAAGATCGTCAACGACGAGCTGATCGAGATCCTCGGCGGCGAGACGCGCCGGCTCCGCTACGCCAAGACCCCGCCGACCGTCATCATGCTCGCGGGCCTGCAGGGCGCCGGTAAGACCACGCTGGCGGGCAAGCTCGCCAGGTGGCTGCGCGAGCAGGGGCACGCGCCCATGCTCGTCGCCGCGGACCTCCAGCGCCCCAACGCCGTGCAGCAGCTCCAGGTCGTGGGCGAGCGCGCGCAGGTGGCCGTCTACGCGCCCGAGCCCGGCAGCGGCGTCGGCGACCCGATCCGGGTCGCCCGCGCGTCGATCGACGAGGCCAAGCGCGCGCAGCACGACATCGTCATCATCGACACCGCCGGCCGCCTGGGCATCGACCAGGAGATGATGCGGCAGGCCGCCGACATCCGCGACGCGGTCTCTCCCGACGAGGTCCTGTTCGTGGTCGACGCCATGATCGGCCAGGACGCCGTGACCACGGCCCAGGCGTTCATGGAGGGCGTCGGCTTCGACGGGGTGGTGCTCACCAAGCTCGACGGCGACGCCCGCGGTGGTGCCGCGCTGTCGGTCAGGCACATCACCGGTCGGCCGATCATGTTCGCGTCGACCGGTGAGAAGCTCGAGGACTTCGACGCCTTCCACCCCGACCGGATGGCCTCCCGCATCCTCGACATGGGTGACATCCTCACCCTGATCGAGCAGGCCCAGAAGACCTTCGACGAGGAGCAGGCCGCCAAGATGGCGGGCAAGCTCACCTCGGGCGAGAGCTTCACGCTCGAAGACTTCCTCGAGCAGATGATGATGGTCCAGAAGATGGGCCCGATCAAGAACCTGCTCGGCATGATGCCCGGCATGGGGCAGATGCGCGACCAGCTCAACTCCATCGACGACCGCGATCTCGACCGCATCGCGGCCATCATCCGCTCGATGACGCCGGGCGAGCGCCAGGACCCGAAGATCATCAACGGCTCCCGCCGCGCCCGCATCGCCGCCGGTTCGGGTGTGACGGTGAGTGCCGTCAACAACCTGGTGACGCGGTTCTTCGACGCCCAGAAGATGATGAAGAAGATGGCGGGCGGCATGGGCATCCCCGGCATGCCGGGTGGCCGGGGCAAGGCGGCCAAGGCTCAGAAGAAGGCCAAGAAGGGGCGGCGCGTGAGCGGCGACCCGCGCAAGGCCGCTCTGGGCAAGGGCGACTCGGCTCCCGCCGAGCCGCAGCAGCCGGCCAAGGGTGGTCTGCTGGGCAACCTGGGCGGGAAGCTGCCTCCGGGCATGGAGCTGCCGCCGGGCTTCGACCCCAGCAAGTTCAATCTCCCGGGCCAGAAGTAGCAACTTTTCTGGATATTCCGGGTTTAAGAGTGCGGCGACCCGCGCCCGCGGGTCGTGCGCAGTCCTGTGCGTCTGGCACAATGACATGTTGGAACACCGTGGCCAGGTGGGTGCCCTCTCATCTCCCGCCGGTCATGCCTGTCCCTGGAGCGGACTCCCATCGTGCCCCACTCGATGTGATGCCGCTCACCCACGCTCGAATGCAGGAGAGACCACACCAGTGGCAGTCAAGATCAAGCTCAAGCGGCTCGGCATGATCCGTAGCCCTCAGTACCGCATCGTCGTCGCCGACAGCCGCACCAAGCGTGACGGCCGGGCGATCGAAGAGATCGGCCTGTACCACCCGAAGGAAGACCCTTCGCGCATCGAGGTCAACGCCGAGCGCGCGGCCTACTGGCTCGGTGTCGGCGCGCAGCCGACCGAGCCGGTGCTCAAGCTGCTCAAGCTGACCGGTGACTGGCAGAAGTTCAAGGGCGAGGCCGCCCCTGCGCCGATGAAGGTCGCCGAGGCGGCGCCCGACCGTCACGCCCTCTACGAGGCCGCGGCCAAGGAGACGCTGTCCGGTGGCGACACCGGCACGTCCGCCACCACGCCGAAGAAGGCCCGCAAGAAGGACGAGACGGCCGAGGCCGCCCCCGTCGAGGCCGCTGCCGCCGAGACCAAGACCGAGGGCGAGGCCTGACGTGCTCGAGGAGGCTCTCGAGCACCTCGTTAAGGGCATCGTCGAACATCCCGACGATGTCCGGGTCCGCGCACGCCGCATTCGCAGCGGGCGCGTCCTGGAGGTCCGGGTGCACCCCGAGGACCTGGGCAAGGTCATCGGTCGCGGTGGGCGCACCGCCAAGGCGCTGCGCACTGTCGTGAATGCCCTGGCCGACGGGAAGTACGTCCGGGTCGATCTGCTCGACCTGGACGAAGCCGTCCGTTAGCGTCAGGTTCCTGCGCCCTCATCGGTTTCTTGCCGATGGGGGCGCTTGCTTTAGAAAAGGTGGGTTCAGGGTGCAGTTGGTCGTCGGCCGGATAGGCCGCCCGCACGGAGTACGCGGTGACGTGACCGTGGAGGTACGCACCGACGATCCCGAGCTCCGCTTCGCCGTCGGCGCGGCCGTCGCCACCGACCCCGCCGACAGGGGGCCGCTGGTCATCGAGAGCCGCCGCTGGCACAAGGGCGCGCTGCTGATCACTTTCGCCGGGGTGACCCAACGCGACACCGCCGAAGAACTACGCGGCACGATGCTGGTCATCGACTCCGACGAGGTGCTGCCCTCCGACGACCCCGACGAGTTCCACGATCACCAGCTCATCGGGCTCACGGTCGTGACCGTCGCCGGGGAGGCCGTCGGCGAGGTCACCGACGTGCTCCATCACGGTCAGGACCTCCTGGTCGTACGGCGGAGCGGTCAGGACGACGCGCTCATCCCGTTCGTCAGGGCGCTGGTGCCCGAGGTCGATATCGAAGGCGGCCGGCTCGTCGTCGACCCGCCCGAAGGGCTGCTGTGATGCGGCTCGACATCGTCTCGATCTTCCCCGAATACTTCGCGCCGCTCGACGTCTCCCTCATCGGCAAGGCCCGCGAGCGCGGCACCCTCGACGTCCGGGTGCACCAGCTCCGCGACTGGGCGCACGACGTGCACAAGACCGTGGACGACACGCCCTACGGCGGCGGACCCGGCATGGTCATGAAGCCCGAGGTGTGGGGCGAGGCCATCGACGCGGTGATCGCCGGCGGCTCGCCGGCCGCTGAGAGTGGCTCATCGGCCGTGACCGCCGATGACGGCCCGTCTGTCGTTGGCGCTGGGGGCGGTTCGCCGGGTGGCGTCGCTGGGGGCGGCTTGCCGCGTCTGATCGTGCCCACACCGAGCGGGCGGCCGTTCACCCAGGAGCTCGCCCAGGAGCTCGCGGACGAGCCCTGGCTGCTGTTCGCGTGCGGGCGCTACGAGGGCATCGACTCGCGCGTCATGGCCGAGTACGGCACGCGCCTGCGCGTCGACGAGATCAGCATCGGCGACTACGTGCTGGCCGGCGGCGAGGTCGCGACGCTGGTGATGGTGGAGGCCATCGGCAGGCTGCTGCCCGGCGTGCTCGGCAACGCCCACTCGGCCGTCGACGACTCCTTCGCGCCGGGGGCCATGCGCAACCTCGTCGAAGGCCCCGTCTTCACCAAGCCGCCGGTCTGGCGGGGGCACGAGGTGCCGCCCGTACTCCTGTCCGGGCATCACGGCAAGGTCGCGCGGTGGCGGCGTGACGAGGCGCTGCGCCGTACCGTCGCCAACCGGCCCGAGCTGGCGGCGGCGCTCGACCCCGAGACGCTCGACAAGCACGACCGGCGGCTGCTGGAGGAGCTCTCGTTTCGCTTCCAGCCGGAAGATATGGCAAACTGAAGCGCTACCGACCATCATGTGGTTGGTCTGCCATGCCCGGGGGACAGTCCCGGGTTCATCGAATCAGCAGGCGCGTCCGCCGCGAGCTCAGGCCGGGTGGACCTCCGCGTGCTCGCGAGGACTTGAGGACAGCTCTCATGCACACGAAGATCCAGGAGCTCGAGAAGGCGACCCTGCGCGGAGACGTGCCGGATTTCCGCCCCGGTGACACGCTCGAGGTTCACGTCCGCGTCGTCGAAGGAAACCGCTCCCGCGTCCAGGTCTTCAAGGGCTTCGTGCTGCGCAGGCAGGGCAGCGGCGCCCGCGAGACCTTCACGGTCCGCAAGGTCAGCTACAGCGTCGGCGTCGAGCGGACCTTCCCCGTGCACAGCCCGATCATCGAGAAGATCGTGCTCGTGACCCGCGGTGACGTGCGTCGCGCAAAGCTTTACTACATGCGTGATCTGCGCGGCAAGGCCGCCCGGATCCGCGAGAAGCGCGAGGCCGTGCCCGCCAAGTGACACAGACCTTTCCGAATGGCCCGCGTCTTGCGCGGGCCATTCGGCTTTGCAGGGGCATTTCCTTTATGTGGAGCGACTCGGGCGCGGGTGTAACGTCGGTCGAGACTTGTCGAGCCGACGCATCATCTAGGCTCGTCAGCGATGACTAGCGAGAGCCAGGAGCACGGCGCGTCGCGCCGCCCTGTCAAGGACGAGGTGGACGTGGTCGCCGAAGAAACAGAGAAGCCAGCAAAGGGCGGCAAGAAGGACAAAAAGGGATCGTTCTGGAAAGAACTTCCCGTCCTGGTCGTCGTGGCGCTGGTGTTGGCTTTGATCATCAAGACGTTCGTGATCCAGGCCTTCTACATCCCGTCGGAGTCGATGGAGAACACTCTCCTGAAGAACGACCGGGTCCTGGTGAACAAGATGGTCTACCACACGCGTGACATCGAGCGCGGTGACGTGGTGGTGTTCTCGGGCGTCGACTCCTGGGACGGTGAGTTCGAGATGGAGGAGCCGTCCAACCCGGTCGCGGCGTTCTTCCGCTGGGTCGGCACCGCGTTCGGCGTGGTGCCCGGCGAGAAGGACTACATCAAGCGGGTCATCGGCGTCGGCGGCGACCACGTCAAGTGCTGCGACCCCAAGGGGCGCATCACGGTCAACGGCGTGGCGATCGACGAGGGTGGCTATCTCTATCCGGGCAATGTGCCCTCCGACAAGTTCTTCGACATCAATGTGCCTCAGGGGCGGCTGTGGGTGATGGGCGACCACCGCTCGGTGTCGCTCGACTCCCGCTCGCACCAGGGTGACCCGGGCGGCGGCTCGATTCCCGTGGGCCAGGTGGTCGGGCGGGCGTTCGTCATCGTATGGCCGTTCAACAGGGCGACCACGCTGCCCATCCCCGACACGTTCGCGCAGCCGGCGTTGCAGGCGCTGGGCGACTCCGTGGGCGGCTCCGTCCCGCTGGTCGCCGGGTTCGCGGGAGCACTACCCTTGGTGCTGATCCGTCGGCGCAGGCGAAGCAGGAGGCCCTGATGTCCTTCACCAAGAGGGCGGCGGCGGGGGAGAAGAAGAAAAAGGGCGGCTTCCGCGAGACGATCCTGCTGCTGGCCCTCGGCGTCGGCATCGCGCTGCTGTTGCAGGCGTACGTCGTCGGATCCTTCTACATCCCGTCGGAGTCGATGGAGAACACCCTGCTGATCAACGATCGGGTGTTCGTCAACAAGCTCTCGGGCAAGCCCGAACGCGGCGACATCATCGTGTTCAAGGGCTGGAACGGCGAGGACACCATCAAGCGGGTCATCGGCATCGGCGGCGACAAGGTGGCCTGCTGCGACGCCAAGAAGCGGGTGACGGTCAACGGCACGCCGCTGGACGAGGAGTCCTACCTCTATCCGGGCGACTTCCCATCGGATCCGGGCGAACCATTCAAGTACACCGTGCCGGCGGGCAAATTGTGGCTGATGGGCGACCACCGCAGCGCCTCCGCCGACTCGCGCAGCCACGTCAAGGAGCCCGGGGGCGGGTTCATCTCGGAGGACGCGGTGATCGGCAAGGCCGTCATGCGCTACTGGCCGCTGTCGCGAGGCAGCATCTTCATGCACCCTGACACCTTCGCCAAGGTCAAATAGCGGCGGCTCCCGGTCGCGGTTTGCGGCGATTGGGGCGTACGCTGCCTCTTGTCATGACAGTTGCGTTCCGCCCTCGGCCCAGCGTTGTCCGGCGTGATTCCGGACTCTATGCCTATGAGCGGGCATTGGCCCGCCGTGGCTTGACCCCGATCGCCGGGGTCGACGAAGCGGGCCGGGGGGCCTGCGCCGGTCCGCTGGTGGTCGCCGCGACCATCCTGCGCAGGCCGATCGAGGGTCTCAACGACTCGAAACTGCTGGTGCCGGCCGTACGAGAACGGCTCTATGACCAGATCATGGACTCGGCGCACGTCGGGATCGTCGTCATTCCCCCGGCGGAGGTCGACGCGCGGGGGCTGCACAAGAGCAACGTGGCCGGAATGCGCCGGGCCGTCGCGCGGTTGACCTGTGACCCGGGGTACATCCTGACGGACGGCTTCCCCGTCCCGGGCCTGCCGGCGCCTTCGCTGGCGGTGTGGAAGGGGGACCGGGTGGCCGCCTGCGTGGCGGCGGCCTCGATCGTGGCCAAGGTCACCAGGGACCGCATGATGATCGAACTGGACGCCGAGTTCCCGTGCTACGGCTTCGCCGAGCACAAGGGGTACGTCACTCCAGGACATCGGCTGGCGCTGGAGACGAACGGGCCGTGCTCCCACCACCGTTACTCCTTCGTCACGGTGGCCAGGGAGATGGGGGAAAATGAAATGGGGGCCGGGGTTGCCTGACCAGGCGAACCGGAAGACCGGTACGACAGGAGGACCGCGATGAGCGCAGAGGATCTCGAAAAGTACGAAACCGAGATGGAGCTGCAGCTTTACCGCGAATACCGCGATGTCGTCGGGCTGTTTACGTATGTCGTGGAGACGGAACGGCGCTTCTACCTGACCAACTCGGTAGACCTCGACGTCCGGACCGCGGAGAACGGGGACGTGTTCTTCGATGTGAAGATGCAGGATGCTTGGGTTTGGGATATGTACCGGCCGGCGCGGTTTGTGAAGAATGTACGGGTGGTCACGTTCAAGGACGTCAACGTCGAAGAACTGGCCAAGGCCGACCTGGAGATGCCGAAGGAGGGGTTCTCGGGGTAGGCGCTTTTTGAGGGTGTTCGTTCGGGGCGGCTCGGCTTGTTGGAGCGGGTTGCTGTGGGCGGCTGTCCGGCGTGAGGACAGTGCCTTGCGGGGCCGGAACGCCCGTGGCTGGAACGCCCGTGGCCGTGACCCCGTGGCCGGGGCCCTGCCAGCTTTGAGGCCCGTCCAGGCCTGCCCTGAAGGGTCACTGTCCAGGCCCGTCTCGAAGGGTCACCGTCCGGCTCGGCCCTGAAGGGCCGCCCACGGGCCAGCATGACCACCCACCTGCTCGGCCACTCGCCCAACTGGGAGCCACTCACTCCCCCGGGGGTCGGTCAGTCACCCCGGTTCCTCGCACGTCCGCCCGTGGCCAACCGGTGGCCGTCGTGGCTCATCGACCGGGCCGATCCATAGCCGCGCCGGGCCTACCCGCAGCCAACCATTGGGCACCGCGACCACTTGGCCACCCGCCCGAGTCCCGTCCTCATAGGCACTCGCGGGATCCCCATATGGCCACCCGCTACGGGGCCAGCCCTTCATGGGCTTGAGCACAGCCGCCTACCCGGCCACCCCCATAGCCCTCTCTAGGGCCCGTAGAACCTCACAGGCCGTAGAACCTCACAGGCCGTAGACCCTTGCGGGCCGTGGCGCCCCTGCGGACCGTAACCCCTGCGGACCGTAGAACCCACAAGCTGTAGGCCTTGCGGGCCGCAGCTCACGGTGAACCGCTCACCCGAGGATAAGCGGGAGCTTTGCGGCGAAATCACCCAGCGCGGCCTTCTCCGCGTCGGTCGGCGTACGACGTCCGGTGCCGATCAACAGCGCGTCCTTGTCAGAGAGCGAGGCGGGAAACGAGGCCTTGCCGATCTTCTCCAGCGACGCGCGTGCCGCTGCGAGGGTCTCGGTGGGCGGCTCGGCGGCCGACGGCAGATGCGCGATCAGATCGAGGTGGTGCAAGGTCCATTCGAGCACGTACGCGGACAGATAGTCGCCGACGGTCAGCACCTCGTCGCGAGTACTGACGCGCACCGCGGGATCGGCGAGTTCAGCAGCACGACCAGCGGCGGAACCGACGTCGTCGAGATGGAACTTGAGCAACCGCGGCTCGCCATACGCGGCGGCCAGCCGGGGGATCAGCGCGTCGAGCGGGTCCTCGCCGGTCGGGGGCTCGACAAGGTTCCAGTAGGTGACCGCGTCCACGGTCGCCTCGGTTTCTACGGGCGTGACCAGCGTGATCAGTACGTCTTGGGCGTCGATGACCAGGTGGCACACCAGGTCTCGAACGAGCCACCCGACGCAACCGGACGGCCGCTCGAAGTCCTCATCCGGGATGTCGGCGACCGCCGTACGCAACGCCGTCCAAGAGCGTGAGAAGAGATCCACTGCGGCACGGTAACGCCGGACTGGAACGGCGGACAAGCGTAATCGAACGCCCGATTCACGTACCCGGACGGTTGCTCGCGCATTTCGGCGGCCTCCCACGCTAACTAGCGCAGCTCACCCATCACACCACCCGCACCGCCACAGGTCACCCGCTCCGCGACAGACCACTCGCACTCCCCGCAGTTACCCGCACGCGCACAGTCATCCGAGCTCGCACTGAGACCCACCAGCACCCCCACAAGCCGCCCGCGTTCTCCGCGCTGGCGCTGCCACCCGCACCGCCATAAGCCACCCGCACTCCCCGTAGTCACCCGTCACGGCCGATCCGTAGCCGCAGCGAGTCACTCGCACCGACACAGGCCGGTCACCGGCACCGCCATAAGCCACCTGCACTCCCCGCAGTCACCCGTCACGGCCGATCCGCAGCCGCAGCGAGTCACCCGCACCGACACAGGCCAGTCACCTGCACCTGCCACTGGCCACTCAGGACAGTGAGCTACCTGGACTGATTCACTCTGGGCGGATGGATCACCTGGGTCGGCTCACTCAGGGCGGGTGGATCACCCGGCGAGGCCATCCGGAGCAGCCACCCAGCGAGGCCACCCGGAGCGGCAGCACACCTCACCCGGCGCCTGGCGCGGTGCCAGATGCCCAACCCCGTCCCCGACTTATCCACAACCCCCCGACCCACACCCCGCTCTGTCCACAGAACCTCGCTCGGCCCCAACCGCCCATCCCCGATCCGCGAAAGTCAGGGCCCGGAGGTGCAACATGGCCGCGAGGAACGACCTCGGCAAACACGGCGAGCAGCTCGCCGTCAACTACCTGGAAGCCGAGGGAATGACCATCATCGAACGCAACTGGCGTTGCCGCCACGGCGAGATCGACGTCATCGCCGAGGACGGCCCCAATCTGGTCGTGGTAGAGGTCAAGACCAGATCCAGCCGATCACACGGCACAGCCCTGGAGTCAGT
Organism: Nonomuraea sp. CA-143628; assembly: GCF_050942315.1. Lineage (NCBI taxonomy): Bacteria > Bacillati > Actinomycetota > Actinomycetes > Streptosporangiales > Streptosporangiaceae > Nonomuraea > Nonomuraea sp. CA-143628. Next base: position 10,543,243 of record NZ_CP192072.1, on the reverse strand, counting down.
ACGACCGGCCAAACTGGCCAAGCTCCGCATGCTCGCCGCCAAGTGGCTCATGACCCAGCCCCGCGCCTTCGACACGGTCAGAATCGACGTGATCGCCCTGGAGCGCTTCGCCGGCGACTACTCCCTCCAGCACGTACGGGGGGCGATCTGAGATGGCAGTCGCGAGGACCCGCAGCGTGGCCCTGGTCGGCGTCAAAGGCCGCAGCGTGGAAGTGGAAGCCGACGTGGGCAACGGCTTGGCGGGGATCCACCTCATCGGCCTGCCGGACATGGCACTCAGCGAGGCCAGAGAACGGGTCAGATCGGCGATGGTCAACAGCCATTTCCCCTGGCCAGACGCCCGCATCACAGTGAGCCTGTTCCCGGCAAGCCTTCCCAAGCGTGGCAGCCAGTTCGATCTCGCCATAGCCGTCGCCATACTGGGCGCCGCCGGGGTGGTCCCCGCCGACCGGGTCGCGGAGCCGTTCTTCCTCGGCGAACTCGGCCTCGACGGACGACTGAGACCCGTGCGTGGCGTTCTCCCGTCGGTGCTGGGCGCGGCCGAGCACGGAGACGTCACTGTGGTCGTCCCCGCGGCCAACTCGGCGGAAGCGGCGCTGGTGCCCGACGTCAAGGTGGCGCCGTTCACCGACCTGCGCCAACTGGTGGAGTGGCTACGACGGGGAGACGACCTGCCCGAGTGGCACATCCAAGACGTTTCAGAGCCGCCTCAGCCGACCATCCAGCCCGCCGTCGACCTGTCCGACGTGGCCGGTCAGCCGGTCGCGCGCCGAGCACTTGAGATATGCGCGGCGGGAGGCCACAACCTCTGGATGCTCGGCCCGCCCGGCACAGGCAAGACCCTGCTCGCCGAACGCCTGCCCACACTTCTTCCTGACCTGGAGCTGGACCACGCCCTTGAGGTGACGGCCATCCACTCGGTGGCAGGCGTACTCCCGGCCAGCAGTCCCATGCTGAGCAGACCGCCGTTCGTCAGCCCTCACCACACCGCCACGGCGGCGGCCATCATCGGCGGCGGCAGCACCGTCATACGCCCCGGCGCGGTCTCCCTCGCCCACCGGGGAGTCTTGTTCATGGATGAAGCCCCCGAATTCCCCCGCCATATCCTCGACTCCCTCCGCCAGCCCCTGGAGGCCGGTCGCGTGACGGTGTGCAGATCAGCGGGCTCCGTCACCTTCCCGGCCCGCTTCATGCTCGTTCTCGCCGCCAACCCCTGCCCTTGCGCCCAGCCCCAGGATCAGGGGGAAAGCTGCCAGTGCTCACCCACGATGAGACGCCGCTACCTGGCCAGACTGTCCGGCCCGCTTCTCGACCGCGTAGACATGAAGGTCACTGTCGCCCGTACGTCCAGACGCGAGCTCATGGCCGACCGCCAGTTCGTCGAATCGAGCAAGATTGTGGCCGAGCGTGTGCTGGCAGCCCGCCAACGAGCCGCCAAACGCCTGGCCGGCACCGCCTGGCGCACGAACGCCGAAATCCCGTCCGCGGCTCTCCACGCCGACTACCGCCCTTCAGATGCCGCCATGAAGTGCATGACGACCGCCCTCGACTCGGGCACCCTCAGCGCGCGCGGCCTAGATCGCGTCCTACGAGTCGCGTGGACCCTTACGGACCTGGCAGGCAAACCCCGCCCCGAAGACACGGAAACGTCCACAGCCCTCGCCTTGTGGCTGGGAGTGAACACGTGACCCCTCAACCCGCCGCGCAGCCACCACCGAGGCCCGGCGCACCCGAAGCCCGCATTCCCACCCCTCAGGAGCGTCGATGACGAGAGTAGAAGTGGAGGCGAGGGCCGCCCTCATGCGCGTAGCCGACGCTGGAGACCCGACGATGGGTCGCCTCGTCGCCTGCTGCGGCGCCGAGGCAGCAATCGACGCTGTACGCACGGAGACCCTCCCACCCGATTTCATCACCCAGGAAACCCAAGGCCACGACATCCCGGACCCCAGCCAACGCCGACTGGCGGACCTCAACGGGCAGCACATCTCGGACGCCCCCCAGCACCAGTTGGCGGATCTCACCCGGCAGCACATGCCGGACCCGACTCAGCCACACATACCGGACCCAATGTGGCAGCACGTCGCAGCCGACCTCACCCAACGTCAGCTAAATGACCCAAGCCGACAACATGGAGACAATCCCACCCAGAGGCAGACCACAGACTCCGGGGGGCAATCCGGAACGACGACCATCCCTCAGCAACGGATCCCCAACTCCACTCAGCAGCACATCACAGGCCCCGCCCAGCAACTCGGCACGGCCTTCACAGAGCGTCGCATAACAGAGCTCACCCAGCGACTTCGCGCCTGGCGCGCCCGCCTGGAGTCCGCCGACCCCGCGGCCGACCTCGCCAACGGCGAACGAAGCGGCGCCAGATTCATCATCCCCGGCAGTCCGGAATGGCCTACTCAGCTGGACCAACTCGGACCGCGCCGCCCTCTCGGCCTGTGGCTCCATGGCTCGGCCGACCTGCGCTTCTCCTGTCTGCGATCGATCGCCGTCGTCGGCGCACGGGCTGCCACGGCGTACGGTGTGCACGTCGCGGCTCAGTTCGCCGTGGGATTCAGTGACTCCGGCTGGACCGTGGTCTCGGGCGGTGCGTTCGGGATCGACGGCGCGGCCCATCGTGGCAGCCTGGCCGCCGACTCCCCGACGGTCGTCGTCCTGGCCTGCGGCGTCGACGTCAGCTACCCGACCGGACATCACGAGCTGTTCGCCGCCGTCCGCGACCAGGGCGTTGTGGTCAGCGAGTGCCCTCCCGGCGTACACCCCACCCGTGCGCGCTTCCTCATCAGAAACCGTTTGATCGCCGCCCTGTCACGAGGCACCGTCGTAGTGGAGGCGGCACTCCGCAGCGGCGCACTCAACACAGCCAGTCACGCTTTGTCACTGCAACGCCACTTGGCGGCCGTGCCAGGCCCGATCACCTCCACCATGTCGGCCGGCTGCCACCGCCTCCTTCGCGAGCGCAAGGCCGTCTGCGTCACTTCGCCAGAGGAAGTGATCGAACTGGTCGGTTCGATAGGCGACGACCTAGCCCCCCAAACCCGCGGCCCGGTCGTCCCACGAGACACGCTGAGCGAGACAACCAGCCGGGTCCTCGACGCCATCCCCACACGCGGCGCCGCAGGCCCCGCCTCCATCGCGGTAGCGGCCGGAGTCTCTCTGGACACGGCCCTGAGCGCACTGGGAGGCCTGGCCGCCGCAGGCTACATAGAACGAGTGGCCAAGGGCTGGCGCACCCGCAAAACGCCATCAAGGGCGTACGTGAAAGCCGACGAAACAGCACCTCCTAGGCAGTACCCCTCAGACCTAACCGATGACGACGATCTCCCACCTTCACCCGACGATCCGTGAACTTCCCGCGGGCAGCCCACACACATGTGCCAACGAGCCGCCTGTGACCGCAAGCGATACTCCTCGGCGAAGGGGCGAAGGGGCGAAGGGGCGAAGGGGCGAAGGGGCGAAGGGGCGAAGGGGCGAAGGGGCGAAACGCCTGCCGACCTGGCCCCTGGGCGGCCACCCGTTGTCTTATGTCCCGGATGACCACGCCACTCACGATGGCTCGCGCCGCTTCGCCCGATCCACGAACGCAGCCTCCGATCCGATGCTGTTGCGGCGGCGGCGATTCCGGTGGAGCGGATCAACGGGCCGGTGCTGCTGGTGACCGGGGAGGACGACCAGGTCTGGTCGGCCAAGCGGTTCGCCCGTGAGCCCGAGGCGCGGCGTGGCATGGTGTGGCGGGCGGGTCTGCTGAGCCAGATGCGGATCGGGTCGGGCGCGGGTCACCGGGTCTTGCTACGGGGGAGTTGCTGTCCGGCCTGGGATTGTGGACGGTGGTTCGCCGGAAGTGGACGCGGCGTTGAGTGTGGGTTGCCGGGTCTTGCTACGGGGAGTCGCTGTCCGGCCTGGGATCGTCAACGGCGGCTCACCGGAAGCGGACACGCGCCGCCGCTCGGCGGCCGCGTGGCCCAGCGGCGTCCTCGGCGCTGGTTTGGCCGCGCTTGCTGGAGCTGTTGCGGTTGCTGGCCGCCAAGGGGCTCCGCTGACAGGGCTGCACCGCCTACATGACCTAGCGATTCATGGGGGTCTGCTCGTCTTCGACGAGTACGTTGATCAGGCTGTGGGCTGTGTTGTCGCCGGCGAGTATCTCGTAGATCTCCGCCCCCTCGGCGGCGACTTCGGCGCTGCGGAGGAACATGGCCTGCTCGTACTCGGTGAGGGCGGCCTCGATGTCGTCGGCGTGCGCGGCGATGGCTTGGCCGAGTTCGGCTCCGTCGTACATGGCCAGGTTGGCGCCTTCGCCGTTTGGGGCCGAGAGGTGCGCGGCGTCGCCGAGCAGAGTCACTCCCGGCAGCCGATCCCACCGGTGCCCGATCGGCAGGGCGTAGAAGGGGCGCAGGACCGGCGCGGTGTCGCTGTCGGTGATCAGCGCGGTGAGCTCCGGCGCCCAGTCGTCGAACTCCCGCGCGATCCGCGCGCCGGCCGCTGCGGCATCGGTGAAGTCGATGGCGGCGAACCAGTCCTGCGGTTCGGTGAGCGCCACGTAGGCGTGCAGGGTGCCGCCTCTCTCGCGGTGAGCCAGGATCGCCTTGCCCGGCGCGGGTGCGCCCATCGACCCGCCGCCGACCGCTTTCGCGGTGGCGGGGTGCCGGGTGTCGGCGTCGAACAGGTAGGTCTCGACGAACGACATGCCGGTGTACGCGGGCGTGGCGGTCGAGAGCAGCGGCCGGACCCGGGACCACGCGCCATCCGCACCGACCAGCAGGTTCGTGACGATGGTGCCTTCGGCGAAGGTCACCTCGTGGCGGCCCTCGCCGAGAGCACGTGCACCGCTGACCTTGTGACCCCACCGGACGGTACCGGCGGGGAGCGAGTCGAGCAGGATCTGCCGCAGGTCGCCGCGCTGCACCTCGGGGCGTCCACCCGTGCCGTCGTCGGTTTTGTCGAACAGGACGGTCCCGTCCCGGTCGAGGACCCGCATCGCCTGGCGGCCCTCCAGGACAAGGCCACGGAACTCGTCCATGAGGCCGGCCGCCTCAAGGGCGAGTTGCCCGTTGTAGTCGTGGATATCGAGCATCCCGCCTTGAGCGCGCGCCGTCGGTGAGGCCTCCGCCTCGTAGACCGTGGCCGGCATGCCGTGGACGTGCAGGACACGGGCCAGAGTGAGGCCGCCGAGACCGGCGCCGATGATCGTGACGGGAGAGTGCATGGTGGCTCCTTTGGGGAGGTCCAGCTCTTGTGCAGGTTGGGGCTTCTGGGCAGGTCCAGCTTTTGTGCAGGTTGGAGTTCTTGGGCAGGTTGGAGCTTCTGGGGAGGTCCAGCTCCTGTGCAGGTTGGAGCTTCTGGGCAGGCTGGAGCTCTTGGGCAAGTTCGAGCTTCTGGGCAGGTTGGAGCGCGCGACGGCGGAGGCCGGCGCGGGTTGTGGATACGCGCGTTGCTGATGCGCGGCCTGGCCGCGCATCAGCGGTTACGACCGGGTCGGTTGTGGCAGTCGCGCGGTGATCTTCGCGAGCAGGGCGTGCAGGGTGTCCCGCTCGTCCTGGTCCAACGGGGCGAGGATCGTCTCATCGGCGGCGGCCATCGCGGTGTCGAGCCCGGCGATGAGCTCGATGCCGACCGGCGTCGCGTAGACACGTTTACTGCGCTCGTCGCCGCGCTCCGTGCGGCGCTCGACCAGGCCGCCGCGCTCAAGCCCCTGCAACAGGCCCGAGACGCTCGACGCGGTCGTGTGGGTCATCTGTGCGATGTCGCGCTGGATCGCACCGGGGTTCTCGATCAGATAGCCGAGTACGAAAGCCTGCTCGAAGCTGAGCTCGCGGGCCCGGATCCAATCCTCGCCGGCCTTCCGCTGAGCCCAGACGATCCAGCGCATCAGCTCGAAGCTGCGGCTACGCGTACTCTTCGGTGCGTCCATGGTAAGGACTCTAACTGTTCGGATCCGAACTGTAAATGTCCGAACTGATCGGGCGTTTGCCGTCTGCCTGTACGGCCCTCCGCTCGGTTCGTGCGACCGGCCCCAAAGCGGCGGGGCCGGCGTTCGAGTCCCTAGTGACGCACCACCTTGAGCAGGCCGTTCAGTCGCGTCGCGACGTGAGCCTGTTCGACATCCGCATGCCCCGCTTTGACGGCGTCGAGGTCAGCCGTCGCATGCTCCGCCTCGATGGCATCGAGGCCACTCGCCGCCTGGCCGGGCCGGGCGGCGCCGATCCGCTCGCCGTCGTTGTTCATCACCAATTTCGACCTCGACGAGTACGTCCACGCCGCCCTCGGGGCGGGTGCCCGCGGCCTTCCGCTCAAGGACGCCGCCCCGGACCTGCTCGCCCAGGCCGTCCGCGCCGCGGCCGACGGCGACGCGCTCATCGCCCTCATCATCACGGCCCGACTGCTGCAGACTTTCGCCTACTCCGGGCGCGCCATGCCACCGGCGCAGCCCCGCGAGGCGCTGATCGGCAGGGAGAAGGAGATCCTGGCTACCGTGGCCCGCGGGCGGACCAGCAGCGAGATCGCCGACGCCCCGCACATCTCGCTCAGCACGGTCAAGAGCCACATCGCGCGCCTCATGCTCAACTGCTCGGCCGCCTCATGCTCAAGCTGCTCGGCGTCCGCAATCGTGTCGAGATCGCCATGTGGGCGTACGAGGCCAAGCGCGTCAGGCTCTGATCGGGCCGATCGGCCAGGGAAGGGGTCGTACTTTCGGCCGTAGAGCGCGCGTGGTGGGTCTGGCGACACTGGTCGCGAGTCCCCACAAGGAGAAAGCCATGAAAGCGTTCGTCCTTCCCGCGTACGGCTCACCCCTCGTCCTGACCGACATCGACCAGCCCGTGCCCGGCGACGACGAGGTGCTGGTCCGGGTGCGTGCCACCTCCGTCCAGCCCTACGACTGGCACTTCCTCCGCGGCGAGCCGTACATCGCCCGCGTGATGGGCGGCCCGGGGCTGCGCGCCCCGCGATTCAGCGTCCTGGGCGCCGACGTGGCCGGGGAGGTGGCGGCGGTCGGCAAGGACGTGAGCGAGTTCCGGCCCGGCGACGAGGTGTACGCGATGCCCAAGAAGGGCGGTTTCGCCGAGTACGTGTGCGTGCCGGAGAGCGAGTTGGCGCTCAAGCCGAGGAACGTGTCGTTCGAGGAGGCGGCGGCGGTGCCGATGGCGGCCGGCACTGCCCTGCTGGCCCTGCGCGACGACGGCCGCGTCCAGCCCGGGGACCGCGTCCTCGTCAACGGGGCTTCCGGCGGCGTGGGCACGTTCGCCGTCCAGCTCGCCAAGGTGTTCGGCGCGCACGTCACCGGCGTGTGCGGCTCCAGGAACGTGGGCCTGGTCAGGTCGCTCGGCGCTGACGAGGTCGTCGACTACACCAAGGAGGACTTCACCCGGAGCGGGCGGCGCTACGACCTGCTGCTGGACATCGCGGGCAGCCGATCCGGCTCCGCCTGCCGGCGGGTGATGACCCGCAAGGCGACCCACGTTCTCATCGGTGGCCCGGCCGGCCGCTGGTTCCAGCCCGCGGGCCATGTGTTCGCCACGCTCGCGGCGGGGTTGTTCGTGTCCCAGCGGGTGGTCGTGACAGAGGTGGTGCCCTGCACGAAGACCAAGCAGAACCTCATGACGCTGGCCGAGCTGATCGAAGGCGGTGAGATCCATCCGGTGATCGACCGGACCTATCCGTTAGCGGAGATCCCGGCGGCCGTCAGCTATCAGGAGGAGGGCCACGCATCCGGCAAGGTCGTGATCTCCCTCCTGTCCCACATGTCGGAATGATCTGTCTTAACAAGAGAGATAGGCTCTAGAGTTCCGAGCATGACACCACTGGAGATGGTCGCGGTGCTGGCGGCCGGAGTCGCGGGCGGGGCGATCAACACCGTCGTCGGCTCAGGGTCGCTGATCACGTTCCCCACGCTGCTGGCCGTCGGCCTGCCGCCGATCACGGCGAACGTCTCCAACAACATCGGCCTGGTCCCCGGCGGCCTCACCGGTGTCATGGGCTACCGGGCCGAACTGAAGGGCCAGCGGGAGCGGCTGCTCAGGCTGGCCCCGGCCTCCGTTATTGGCTCCCTGGCCGGCGGGCTGCTGCTGCTCACCCTGCCCGAGGGCAGCTTCAACGTGATCGTGAGCGTGCTGATCGCGCTGTCCTGCGCGCTGGTCATCATCCAGCCCAGGCTGAGCCGCCTGCTGTCCGCCCGGCCGGGGCGCGCGCACGGCGGGCCGTGGCTGTGGCTGGGCACGCTCGCCGCCGGCGCGTACGGTGGCTATTTCGGCGCGGGCCAGGGCATCCTGCTCATCGGCCTGATGGGCATCATGCTGGACGAGGAACTGCAGCGCATCAACGCGGCCAAGAACGTGCTCGCCCTGCTGGTCAACTTCACCGCCGCCGCCCTGTACATCCTGGTCGCGGACGTCGACTGGCAGGCCGTGCTGCTGGTGGCGCTGGGTTCGATGATCGGCGGCTTCTTCGGCGCCCGCCTGGGCCGCAGGCTGCCCGCGCCGATCCTGCGCGGCGTGATCGTCTGCATCGGCGTCGTCGCGATCGTCAAGCTCCTGGCGGCCTGATCAGCCGGAGGGTGGCCGCGGGCCTACGCCGATTGTCCCCCGCTCCCGAGCGCTGGTCGGCCCAGTGAAACTTTCAAGCATTCTGCCTGGTCACAGCCATAGAACCCACAGTGCGTTGACGAGCGTGAAGACGGCAGCCGAGCATGACGCCGCGTCCTCCCTCTCCGAAAGGCACCCCCATGCACTTGTCCAAGGCGCTGATGGCCGCGCTGGCCACGCTGGTGGCCGGAGCGGCAGTCGCTGTCGCGGTGGCCACGGCCGCCCCGGCGGGCGCAGCCGGCGGCACGGGCACCGGCTACCTGCACACCAGCGGCAACAAGATCGTTGACAGCACGGGTGCGACCGTGCGCCTGACCGGCCTCAACTGGTTCGGCATGGAGACCGACAACCGGACCTTCCACGGCCTGTGGTCGAGCACTCCCTGGAAGGGTCACATCGACAAGATGGCCTCGCTGGGCTACAACACGATCCGCGTGCCGTACTCCAACGACGCGCTCAAGTCCGGCGCCACGGCCACGGGCATCAACGACTACGTCAACCCCGACCTGATCGGCCTGTCGCCGCTGCAGATCCTGGACAAGATCATCGCGTACGCGGGCGGCAAGGGCATGCGGATCATCCTCGACCGCCACCGCCCGACCGCGGCGGGCCAGTCCGCGCTCTGGTACGTCTCCGCCACGCCGGAGAGCACCTGGATGAACGACTGGAAGGCGCTGGCCCAGCACTACGCGAACAACCCCACCGTCATCGGCGCCGATCTGCACAACGAGCCGCACGCGGAGGGCACCAACCCCAACGCGACCGGCTCCTGCTGGGGCTGCGGCGACCAGGCCCGCGACTGGCGGCTGGCCGCCGAGCGGGCCGGCAACGCGGTCCTGTCGGTCAACCCCAACTGGCTGATCTTCGTGGAGGGCGTGAGCTGCCCGAGCGGCGGCCTGTCCAACGTGTGGGACGGCGATCCCAGCAACGACGAGGACTGCGGCTGGTGGGGCGGGAATCTGTCGAAGGCGGGCCAGTATCCGGTACGGCTCAACGTGGCCAACCGCCTGGTCTACTCACCCCACGACTATGCGACCTCGGTCTACCACCAGACTTGGTTCGACGCCCCCGACTACCCCGCCAACCTGCCGGGCATCTGGGACAAGTACTGGGGCTACCTGTACAAGCAGAACATCGCGCCGATCATGATCGGTGAGTTCGGCACCACCCTGGCCGCGAACGTGGACAAGATCTGGCTGCAGGAGCTCCTGAAGTACACGGGTACCGGGGTGAACGGGATGTCGTTCACCTACTGGTCGTGGAACCCGAACTCCGGTGACACCGGGGGCATCCTCAACGACGACTGGACCACCGTCAACCAGGCCAAACAGGCCATCCTCCAGCCGTACCTGATCCCGCCGACCGGTGGTACCGGGCAGCCCTCCGATACGCCCACCCCCAACCCTCCCGGGCAGTGCGCAGTGTCGTACAAGCAGACGAACTCCTGGCAGGGCGGCTTCCAGGGCGAGCTGACGGTGAAGAACACCGGCACCGGCACGATCAGCGACTGGACCGCCACCTGGGCGTTCCCGTCGGGGGTGACGCTGGTCAACGGCTGGAACGCGGTCGTGACCCAGTCGGGCACCACGTGGACCGCCAAGGGCCCCGACTACGCCAAGAACCTCGCCCCCGGCGCGTCGGTTGCCATCGGCTTCACCGCCAACGGCCCGGCCGCCCAGCCCACCACCGCCACCTGCTCCTGACCCTTCCACCGTCCCGAACTCGCGCTCCTTCGCACGGTCACGGGCTCCCCGCTCCTCCCCATCGTCACGGGCTCCCGACTCTTCCCACCGTCGAAGGCTGCCGGCCTTACGACCGTCGCGAGCTCCTGACCCTGCCACCATCGCGGGCGGACGCGCTCCCGCCCGCAGCCCCCGAATTAGCGCCCGCCCCGCGATCCACGGCTGAGCACCGCGGGGAGGGCGCTCGCCTTCCTCCATCGAGGGGACTGTACCTCAAGGGGCCTCTCCGGGGGGCTGTACCTCAACGGGCCTCTCCGAGGGGCAGCACCCCAACAGCCCTCCCTCAAGAACGGCGAACTCCAACGCATCCAAGGTCTCTGGCTGGGGCTGCCGGGCGGCCGGCGCAGATGGCACTGACAGTCGCCGGCGGAGCATGGGTTGCTCATCCCTCCATGGGGGAGGCGCTGTCGCGAGCAAGGGATCACCGAGGGTGGGCCAAGCCGGCGTAGGCGCGTGATCGTGATCTGGGCCGCTTCCGGCCAGGGCGGACGGCGGGTGGCGTCCCACCCAGTGGTGGATCAACGATCTCGTTGTGTGTTCCTACGTGGGCGAACAGGGCTGAGCACGCAGAAGCCACGCCGCTCTGCGGGATGTCATCCTCGACGACCGACCGCAGCGGACAGGTCCTGCCAGAGGTGGAAACGGCCGATGACGTGGGCGCATCGGTGCGAGCGCGCGATCTCGGCTTTCAGCTTGGCTAGGTCGCTGATCCGCCGGTGGCGCCCCACCGAGTGGTGGATGCACGAGGTCGCCGCATGGCTTGGCTTCTACCAGGGAGGATCGGTCCGAGCGACCGAGAAACCGCGCCACTCCGCGGGTCGTCATCGATCCGCGACCAACCAGACACCGCCCCATCGGTCGGCTGGCGGCCGTGGACCAATGTGCGTCGTGGACCAATGTGCAAAGGTGAAAGAAACGAGGCGACGGTAGGCCGATATACGGGTACAAGCCCGGCCGTGGGCTGTTGATCGCCTGGTGCGCGTGGCTCCGGCAGCGGTCGGCGTCTGTGAGAGGGGAGGTGCTTGTGGCCGACGGGTGGCTGGGAGCGGACGAGGTGACAGCCGAATTCGGCAGGTACCTGCGGTTTGAAAGAGACTTGTCCCCGCATACCGTGCGTGCCTATCTCTCTGACGTCACGGCCCTGCTCGAGCACCTGGACGGTCAGCTCCACGGCCTCGATATCAGTACGTTGCGCGAATGGCTGGCCGAGCAGCACGCCAACGGCAAGGCGAGGGCGACGCTGGCGCGCAGGACCGCCTGCGTACGTACCTTCACGGCCTACTGCCATCGCAGAGGCTGGTTGCCGGACGACCCCGGCCTACTGTTGGGCAGTGCCAAGGCTCCCCGCCCGTTGCCTGCCGTACTCGATCTGGAGCAGGCCCAGGCCACCCTTGCAGTGCCCTCGGACGGAGAGCCCAAGGAATTGCGGGATCAGGCCATCCTGGAGCTGCTTTATGCAACTGGGGTGCGGGTGAGTGAGCTGTGCGCGCTGGACGTCGACGATGTCGATCGGGATCGGCACGTCATCAGGGTGCTGGGCAAGGGCCGTAAGGAACGGTCGGTGCCGTTCGGGTTGCCCGCGCTCCGTGCTCTGGACAGGTGGTGCGTCCACGGACGCCCCCGGTGGATCCGCGCCGGCTCGGGGGCGGCGGTGTTTCTTGGGGTACGAGGCGGGCGGATCGACGCGGGTACGGTGCGACGGGTGGTGCACGCTCGCTTGCGTGAGGTCGAGGGAGCACCGGACATGGGCCCGCACGGGCTGCGACACACCGCGGCGACGCACCTGCTCGAAGGCGGCGCCGACCTGCGCAGCGTCCAGGAGCTTCTCGGACACGCGTCGCTGCACACCACCCAGATCTACACGCACGTCTCGATCGAGCGCCTCCGCACGGCATACCGCCAGGCACACCCCAGGGCGTGACCGGACATCGATGTGGGGGCCTATGCGGAGGGCTGGGTTCCGGGCCTAATGGGGATGGGGCCGGAGCTGGGATCCAGCGAGTGGCCTTGGTGCGTGATTGCACCGCCTTGTCCCTCACCAGCCAAGGGGCTCCGCATCGCGCTCCGACCAGGATCGTCGGCGGATGCGCTGCCACGCCCGGTAGGCCGGCATCGCCTCCGCCTGCGCCCGGTACGCCACGACGAGCGCGTCCCTGATGCGGGGCACGTGCTCGGCGACCGGGCCGTTCGACGGCCACAGAAGCCGCTCGCGTACCCACATCGGGTCGCCGGCCAGCGGCCTGACCACCACGTTCTCGCGCCCGGCCGTGATCGCCCGGCACAGGGACACGCCGTGCCCCTGGCCGATCAGGGAGAAGACCACGCTGGCGTTGGTGCGCTGGATCCGCCGCGGCGCGAATCCCGCCCGGCGGCAGGCGTCATGGAACATCGCCCGCATCCGGAGGTCCTTGCCGACGCCCGGTAGCCAGCGCTCGCCGGCCAGCGCGGCCAGCGGCACTTCGGGTTCGGCCGCCAGCGGGTGGTCCTTCGACAGCACGATGAAGACGGGCTCGACGCCCAGCACCGCCTCGCCCAGTTCCTCGGGCATCGGCAGTTCGTATCCCGGATAGTCGACGCTCAGCCCGATCTCCAGCCGGGACTCGGTCAGCAGCTCGACCAGTTCCTCGTCCGAGTCGCACACGTGCAGGGAAACCTCGGCCTCCGGTAGGAGCCGGCGGACGGCGGTCATCAGGCCGGCGGCCATCGGCCCGGCGGTGGCGCCGAGTCTGAGCGTCGTCAGGTCCGCGCTGACGTCGTGGCGGCGGACGTCGCGCACCAGATCGTCGTGCAGCGCGATGATGCCGTGGGCGTGGGACAGGACCATCGCGCCCAGGGCCGTGGGCGTGGCGCCGGTGCCGTCACGGGCGAAGAGCGTCCCGCCGAGTGCGCGTTCGATCCGTTGCAGCTGCGCGGTGACGGCCGGCTGGGTCTGGCCGAGCACGGCCGACGCCCGGGTGATGCTGCCGGTGTCGGCGATCGCGGCGATCACCCGCAGGTGGCGGATCTCCAACTGCATAACGTGATGTTATGCCTAACTGAGAGTACCTTCCTCCAATATCCGGATTTGAGAATCTTCCCTGAACCATCAGGGAGGAACTCGATGTCTCGGACGTCCTGGCGCTGGCGCCTGCCCGTCTTCTTAGTCACCACCACCCTCTTGACCGGCAGCCTGGTCTCCGTCGCGAGCGCGGAGCCCACTCCGAGCGCCGACCCCGCACCCGCGCGGTGGACCGCCGGCACGCAGTCCGCCGCGCCCCGGGGATCGTGGATCACCCTGCTGACGGGCGACCGGGTCTATGTCGAGGGGAACCGGATCTCGATCACTCCGGCCCTTGGCCGGGAGAGGGTCGGTTTCAACACGTACGAACGCGACAATCACCAGTTCGTCGTGCCGAACGACGCCCTGAATCTGGTGTCGACCGCCCGGCTCGACCGGCGGCTTTTCGACGTGACCGGGCTCGCCCAGGCCGGGTACGACGACGCGCACGCCGCCGAACTGCCCACCATCGTGTCGTATGAGGCCGAGGCCGCGGCGCGGGTCAAGTCGGCCGGGAAGGTCACCCGCACGCTGCCGAGCATCGGCGCGGCCGCGGTGAAGGTCGGCAAGGCCAAGGCACGCGAGTTCTGGGCCGAGGTGACGACGACCGGCGGTAAAGCCCAGCGGAGCACGGCGGCCGGCATCGGGCGGATCTGGCTCGACGGCAAGCGGGAGGTCTCGCTGGACCAGAGCGTGCCGCAGATCGGCGCGCCCATCGCCTGGGCGGCCGGGTACGACGGTAGCGGGGTGACCGTCGCCGTCCTGGACACCGGGATCGACGGCACTCACCCTGACCTGGCAGGGAAGGTCATCGAGGAGAAGAACTTCACCGACGCGGCCGACACCGCCGACAACGTCGGGCACGGCACGCATGTCGCATCCACGATCGCCGGCAGCGGTGCGGCGTCGAACGGGAAGTACCGTGGTGCGGCGCCGGGGGCGAAGCTGCTGAACGGCAAGGTGTGCAGCACTCGTACCTGCACCGAGTCGGCGATCCTGGCGGGGATGGAGTGGGCCGCCGGGCGGGCGAAGGTGGTCAACATGAGCCTGGGCGGAACCGACTTCCCGGGCGTCGACCCTCTTGAGGAGGCGGTGAACCGCCTGACCGCGAGCACCGGCACGCTCTTCGTCGTGGCCGCGGGCAACGAGGGCCGCGACGGCGGGGTGTCCTCGCCGGCCACCGCGGACGCCGCGCTCGCGGTCGGCGCGGTCGACAAGCAGGACAATCTTGCCTCTTTCTCCAACCGCGGCCCCCGCCTCGACGGCGAGATCAAGCCGGACATCACCGCTCCAGGCGTCGGCATCGTCGCGGCGCTGGCAAAGGGGTCGGACTATCCGGCGTACTCTCCCGGCTACACCCAGCTCAACGGGACGTCGATGGCCACGCCGCACGTCGCGGCCGCCGCGGCGCTGCTGGCACAGTCGCATCCGAAGTGGACCGGCCCCGACCTCAAGGCGGCGCTGGTCGCGGCGGCCAAGCCGAATCCGGACCTGAACGCCTTCCAGCAAGGCGCGGGCCGGGTCGATGTCGGCCGTGCGGTCCAGCAGGCCATCCTGCCCAACGTCACCAGCCTCGCGCTCGGGTCGCAACCCTGGCCGGCCGAGGATGACGTGCCTGTGACGAAGACGGTCACCTACCGCAACGACGGCGCCGAGCCTGTCACACTCGACCTCGCGACCACGGGAACCGGTCCGGACGGGCTTTTCACGGTCAGTCCCCGCCAGGTGGTCGTGCCGGCGGGCGGGACCGCGGACGTCACGCTGACCGCCGACACCCGGGTGCCGTCGGCGACCGGGACCTTCACCGGGACGTTGCTCGCCTCGAACGCGCAGGGCGTGTCCGTGAGGATCCCGCTGGCGATCACGAAGGGCCACGAGTCACGCACCGTCACCTTCAAGCTCACCGACCGCGCGGGCTCGCCCGCGAGTGACTACGACCTGGCGGTGGTCGGCCTCGATCTCGACGTCTACCAGGTTCCCTTCAACGCCTCGGGAACGGTTACCGCCAAGCTCCGGCCGGGCCGTTACCACGTCCAGGCCACGGTGATCAGTCCTGATGGCAGCTCGACGTTGCTGGTGCAGCCCAACCTCGCTGTCGGCCACACCGATGACGGGGTAGTCACGCTCGACGCGCGCCAGGGCACATCGGTGTCGGTGACCGTACCGAAGTCCTCGGCGCGGACCCGGATGGCCGCCGCCGGCTTCTACCGAAGCCTGCCGCGCGGGTACGGCCTGGCGGCGCGGATCGTCGCCGGCGACTTCGGCAAGCTGTACACCGCCGACCTGGGCGGCGAGGTGAAGGCCGACGAGGGCACGCTGGTGTCGGAGGTGCGCAGCTTCTGGGCCGAGCCGGCGGCCGACGGCACGTTCTACGGCTCGCCGTACGAGTACGACCTCGTGCAGTTCACCCGCGGCCGCTTCCTCACCGGCTATCGCCACACCGTGCGGCCCGGCGAGCTGGCGACCGTGGTCAACCGCAACCACAGCGTGACCGCGGGCAAGCAGACGGGCTACATGCACAACTTCGGTTTCCCGCCCGAGGGCGGGGCCGCGATGTCCGGACCGATCATGTACGACCTGCCCAGCACGCGGACGATCTACTACAGCGCGAAGGATGTCGTCTGGGACAACCGATGGGAGCAGAGCGGCGCGAGCCAGACGCAGTTCTGGTATGACAACACCACCTGGCAGCAGGGCAGGCGCTACGTGGTCGACTGGCAGCGCGGGCCGGCCGGTCCGAAGCTCAACGCGCGCACGTACGTCGCCCGGGTCGGCAACACCATTGTGCTGAACGTCCCGCCGTTCGGCGACGACTCCGGGCACACCGGTTACTCGCTGCTCGACAAGGGCCGGGTCGGGTTCTACCGCGACGGCGTCCAGCTGGTCGAGATTCCGAAGTACTTCTACGACGCGAGCGGACCGGTGCCGGCGGGCGAAAGCACCTACCGGCTGGAGTACGACGTGGACCGCACGACCGGGTTCAACGCCTCCACCAAGATCAGCGGTGCCTGGACGTTCAAGTCCAGCGAGGTGAGCAATGACAAGTGGACCTACCTGCCGCTGGCGTCGTTCTCCTTCACGCCCAAGGTCGACCTGGTCAACAGCGCGCCGGCCGGCAAGCCGTCGATGGTGCCCGTGAGCCTGAAGGCGCAGCCCGGCTCGGCCGCCTCACCGCTGCGGCGAGTCGGTGTCGAGGTCTCTTACGATGAGGGAGCCACCTGGCGGAAGGCGAACCTGGTGCCGACCGGGCTGGACACGTGGCTGGCGCCGCTGAACCATCCGGCCAAGGGGTCGGTGTCCTTCCGGGCGCACGCGGAGCGGGCCGATGGCAGCACCGTGGACTACACCGTCATCCGCGCTTACAACCTGCGATAACGCGTAAGCGGAGGGGTCTCGGGCCTGGTGCGCGAGGCCCCTTCGGCGCCCGCCGCACAGCGCTGTGGGGTGAGGGGCGTTCGCCCCGGGTGTGATCCGGTATCAGATGCTGTTCGGCGAACCGATACAGCGAAATCGTGGATCCACCGCTCAGCGGGGCGCTGTCCAAGGCCCCAGGCAGACGCCCGCTCCAGGTCACGGCTTGGTGGTCGTGGCTCTGCGCCCGCGCCTTCGTGGGGGCTGTTTGCGGTGCTGACCTTGCGAGGGGCGGGGTCGCTTCGTGCGCGTACTTCGATGGCGGCGGATCAGGGTGAACAGCAGCAATGCGCTGAACAGCGTGCCCACGCTGATGACCGAGATGGCGGGTGTCGAGGCGGAACGTGCCGCGAAGCGGAAGGCGGGGTTGGCGGCGGGAGGCCAGGAGGGTTCGCCCGAAACGGTGGGGCCGGGTGCAGGGGTGCGACCTGGCTGAGGTGGCGATGTCAGCGGTCGGGTGGTTGCCGTTGTCGCTTTGGAGGGAGCCATGTCGGCGGGTGCCGGGTGGAGGCGTTCGGTGCTTGAGGATTGTGGCTGCGTCCAGAGGGCGGCGGTGTCCAGGGCGTCCAGGTCCCAATAAGGGAGCAGGCGGATGTGGGCTCGGCCAAGGAGGAGCAAGGGGTCAAGGTAGCGGGAGCCGCGCAGGAGGCCCCAGTGAAGACAGGATTGTCGGCAGTGGCCTGTTGGGCGTTCGATGACTCCGAGGCGAGTGCCGGGCGTGACGCGCTGGTGCCGGCGCACTGATGCGTTGACCGGCAGGTATGTCGTGCGTAGGCCGTCCATGTGCTCGATGGTGACCACACCCCGGCCCGCGAGGGGGCCGGCGAAGCGGACGATGCCTGGGCCTGCGGCTACGACAGGGGTGCTGGGTGGGGCGCCGAGATCGATGCCCCGGTGGCCCGAGAGCCATGGCTCGGGTGGGGGTGCGAACTGGCGGAGGACTCTGGGGTGTCCGTCCAGCGGCCATCGCCAGGTGAGGCGGTCGGCGGCGGCGGGGCTCGCGAGTGCCAAGAGGATCGGGGGAATGGCGAGGGCGAGGAGGGCGGCCAGAAGCGTCACCGGGCATGCGGGTGCTCCTCGCCGAAGAGGCTTTGTTGGCGGGGGATGGGTTGACCTGCTGCTATTGCAGGAGTGCGGGGATTTGGAGCCGAGGGACCGCGGGGATTCGGGGCTGGAGTGGCTGTTGGGAGTGTCGGGGTGGCAGCGAAGCGGATGGTGGCGATGCGGTGATGGAGGGGTGGGACTGGAGTAGGTGAGAGGTGACGGACAGCAGGGGGTGAGGTGGATGGGCATGCGGTGAGTTTGCGGGAGAGGTGGGGCCGGTCGGAGGGGCGAACGTAATTCTGTGGAAAAGGAGGGCGCGGGTCGGTAAGCCTGTGGATATCCGCTGGCATCGTGGCGCGGGCGGGGTTGGGGAGGCGGCATGGTTGAGCTGCGTGGGTCCCGGGTGATCCTGCGGGACGTCGTACGGGATGACGAGGCGAGGCTGCGGGAGATCGCGGGGACGCCGGAGGTGGCCAAGTGGTGGGGGCCGGTCGATGAGTTCGACGACATGCTGGCCATCACGGTCGGCGGCGAGGTGATCGGGGCGATCCAGTACGAGGAAGTCGAGGATCCGATGTATCGCAGCTCGGGGATCGACATCTTCCTCGGACCACGGTGGCATGGACGCGGGTTCGGGCAGGAAGCCGTTCGTACGTTGGCGCGATGGTTGATCGAGGAGCGGGGGCATCACCGGCTGACCATCGATCCCGCGGCGCACAACACGGTGGCCATCAATGCCTACGAGCGGGTGGGGTTCAAACGGGTGGGGATTATGCGCGCCTATGAGCGGGATCCGGCGAGTGGAGAGTTTCACGACGGGTTGCTCATGGACCTACTGGCGGACGAGTTGATCTAGCCAGACGAGGGGCCGTGTCTGGCCAGGTGAAGGGTTGTGCTCGAAGGGTTGGTGGCTGAGGCCGGGGTGCGGCCGCCTGAGCCGTCGTATGTCACGAATGGCAACGCTGGATGCTCCATTGGAAGGGTCAAGGCTTCGAGGGCTCTGGCGAGGGCTGGGTCGATGCCGGGTCAGTGGGGTCCGCGAAGCGATGGCGGCGGCCAGAGCGCAAGGGAGAGGTCCAGATCCAGATCGTACTGAGCGCGATGCCGACCCCTGAGACGAGAATGACGGGACGCAGGCCCGCGAATTCGGCCAGCGCGCCACCCGCGAGGCCGCCCAGAGCCATGACGCCCTGTACGGCGAACGTCATGGTGGCATTGACCCGGCCACGGAGTTCCGGGGCGGCTTCGCGCAGGACGATCGCGCCCATGCAGGTGGCGAACGCGACAACGATGCCGCCCGTGACGACGCCGGTGAGCGTGAGCAGAGCCAGCTTCCACCAGAGAGGCCCGCTGAGCAGGCCCACCGCCAGGATTTCGATCGGGAAGAAGAGTACGGAGACGAGGAGCACGCGGTTCTCGCCGTAGCGTTTGGCGGCGCGGGTGGTGATCCAGGCGCCGATGAGCCCGCCGACGCCGCCGAGGGCGATGAGGGCGCCGATGAGGCCCCTGGGGATGCCGAGTGTGTTCACCATGTACAGCATGTAGACGGCCGTATAGGCCATGGCGAAGAAGTTGATCGTGATACCCGCGCCGAGAAGGGCGCGGAGCACGGGATGGGTGATGCCGGCGCGGAGCCCTTCGGTCACGTCTCGCCACATGCCTCGGGAGGGGGCCGGCTCGTTCTTCTCCGGGGTACGGATCGAGCGCAGCAGCACTGCCGATGCCAGGAACGACAGCGCCTCCGTGAACACCGCCAGCGGGGCCGTCAGCAGCTGTACGAGGAGCCCGGCCAGGCCGGGGCCGCCGACGGAAGCCACTGAGTAGGAGGCGTGGAAGCCGGCCATGGCCTCTGTCCGCTGTTCGGGGGAGACGATCGCGGCCACGTGCGGAAAGTTCGCGGCCCTGAAGAGCACGCCCGCTGAGCCGATGACCAGGGCGACGACGATGAGCCAGAACGCGTTGAGCACGCCCAGGAGCCAGGCCACAGGGACCGTCAGCGCGGCGGCGCAGGAGACGAGTTCGCAGGCGATCATGAGGGGCCGGTGGCGCGAGAGACGGTCGGCGATCGCGCCCGACTGGAGGCCGAGGAGCAGGGCGGGTAGTGAGGCCGCGGCGGTGAGCAGGCCCATTTCCATGGGGGAGGCGGCGAGCAGGGTGACCGCGGTCAGCGGCACGGCCAGCTTGGACACCTCGGAGCCGGTTATGGAGATGGTGCGAGCGGTCCAGAGCAGTCGATAGTCCCGCTGTTTGAGGAGCGGGGTGAGGTCCGGCGCCGGTTTGTGAAGGGAATGCTTCATAACTATGAAAGTAACCCTTCATGGTTATGAAGGCAATGCTTCACATCACTTCCGGGTACCTTGGTGCCATGACGCGGGAGAGCCTCAGTGACCCCAAGGCGATGCGGGCCCTGGCGCACCCGGCCCGGCTGGCGATCCTGAACCGGCTGGGTGTCGACGGCAGCGCCACCGCCACCGAGGTCGCCGAGGTCGCCGGCATCACTCCGAGTGCCGCCAGTTACCACCTGCGCATGCTGGCCAAGTACGGGTTCGTGGAGGACGCGCCCCCGCGCGGCGACGGGCGGGAGCGGGTCTGGAAGCCGACGAGTACGCCCCTGTCGGTCGGCGTCCAGCCCGGCGACCAGCCGGAGGTGCGTGAGGCCAAGCACCTGCTGATCCAGGCGTTTCGCAAGGAAGCGGACGAGGAGGCCCGGCGGGCGCTGGAGAACATCGACCAGGAGCCCGAGGAGTGGCGCGAGGCGACCCGCTTCAGCCGCCTGATGCTGCGGCTCGACGCCGAGGAGATGGCGCGGCTCAACGTCGAGGTCGAGAAGCTGTTCGAGCCGTACCTGGCACGCCATCGCGATGAGCGGGCGGCGCCTCCTGGTGCCAGGATCGCCGAGGCCCAGGTCAATCTCTTCCCGCATGTACGGAGGGCGGCGCCTGGGCTGCCCACGGAGGACCACGACGCGGGCTGACCCGAGACGGTCAGGCCGGGGCGGCGTGGGAGGTAGACTTTTGGGTGGCCTGGGCATCACAGGCCGACTTCGCATGCCCCATCGCGGACCGCGCCATCGGTCCGAGCCACGGCTCGGCTGGAACGGGTTCGGGGCATCAGGGCGACAGCCACTGGGCTGCCGCGGCACAACCGAGAACCGCGCCCGCCCGCACGGGCGCCCAGACCTGGAGGACCATCACATGGCCCCCGTCGTCACCATGCGACAGCTGCTCGAGAGCGGCGTTCACTTCGGGCACCAGACCCGCCGCTGGAACCCGAAGATGAAGCGCTTCATCTTCACCGAGCGCAACGGCATCTACATCATCGACCTGCAGAAGTCGCTGTCGTTCATCGACCGTGCCTACGACTTCGTCAAGGAGACGGTCGCCCACGGCGGCACGATCCTGTTCATCGGCACCAAGAAGCAGGCGCAGGAAGCCATCTCCGAGCAGGCGGCTCGCGTCGGCATGCCGTACGTCAACCAGCGCTGGCTGGGTGGCATGCTCACCAACTTCTCCACCGTGCACAAGAGGCTTCAGCGTCTGAAGGAGCTCGAGGAGCTCGACTTCGACAACGTCGCCGCCTCGGGGCTCACCAAGAAGGAGCTCCTCATGCGCCGGCGTGAGAAGGACAAGCTCGAGCGCACGCTCGGCGGCATCCGTGACATGGGCCGCGTGCCCAGCGCGGTGTGGATCGTCGACACCAAGAAGGAGCACATCGCGATCAGCGAGGCCAAGAAGCTTGGCATCCCTGTCGTCGCGATCCTCGACACCAACTGCGACCCCGACGAGGTCGACTACCCGATCCCCGGCAACGACGACGCCATCCGCGCCGTCGGCCTGCTGACCAGGGTCGTCGCCGACGGTGTCGCGGCCGGTCTGATGGCTCGCTCGGGCGCCGCCCGCGGTGACGAGAAGCCCGCTGCCGCCGAGCCGCTGGCCGAGTGGGAGCGCGAGCTCATCGAGCAGGGCGCCGCCGAGCAGGCCGCCCCTGAGCCGGCCGCCGAGGCCGCCGCTCCCGAGGCCGAGGCCGCTGCCCCTGAGGCTGAGGCCGCTGCCCCTGAGGCTGAGGTCGCGGCTGAGGCCGCTCCGGCCGCCGCCGAGGGCGAGACCGAGCAGCAGGCCTGACCGCTCACACCTCGGGTAAACACCGAGGTGGCGAGCAGTCGCCTACCGAGCCCGGCTCCGTGGAGTGACCCGCACGCGAGGCCGAGCGGAAATCGCAGACGCTGAGTCCGGCGGCGGGGGTCAAGACCCCCGCCGCCGGGCAAGGCCGGAAGAGCCGGGAAAGCCGCGAAGGCAGGGCTGCTCACCAGGTAAGACGCTGAGCTCCTGTACGGCAGCCGCCGGCCGTTCGAACCATAGGGTGGGTGCCGGAAGGTCGGCGCCCACCCGATCCACGACGAAATCCCACAAGGAAAAAAGCAATGGCTTCCGTGAACATGGCCGACGTCAAGCGGCTTCGCGAGATCACCGCGGCCGGAATGATGTCTTGCAAGAAGGCGCTCGAAGAGGCTGACGGCGACATCGACCGCGCCATCGAGCTGCTGCGCCTCAAGGGCGCCAAGGACGTGGGCAAGCGCGAGGCGCGCACCGCCTCCAACGGCCTGGTCGCGCTCAAGCAGGACGGCGACTCCGCCGCCGCGCTGCTGGAGCTCAACTGCGAGACCGACTTCGTGGCCAAGGGCGAGCGCTTCCAGGAGCTGGCCGGTCAGGTCGTCGAGCACATCCTGGCCACCAAGCCGGCCGATGTGGCGACGCTGCTCGAGTCCTCGGTTGACGGCAAGACCGTCAAGGAGCACCTCGACGAGGCCAACGCCGCGCTGGGCGAGAAGATCGAGATCCGCCGCTTCGCGGTGCTGGAGGGCGGCTACATCGGCGCCTACATGCACCGCACCGACCCGGCGCTGCCGCCGGCCGTCGGCGTGCTGGTCCAGCTCGACAAGCCGAACTCCGAGGTCGCCAAGGACATCGCGCAGCACGCCGCCGCGATGGCTCCTCAATACCTCAACGCCGCCGCCGTGCCCGCCGACGTCGTCGAGAAGGAGCGCAAGCTCTTCGAGGAGATGACGCGCGAGGAGGGCAAGCCCGAGGCCGCCATCGGCAAGATCGTCGAGGGTCGCGTCAACGGCTGGTACAAGGACTTCACCCTGCTCCAGCAGGCGTTCGTCAAGGACAACAAGAAGACCGTCGGCAAGTACGCCGAGGAGAACGGTGCCGAGGTGCTGGCCTTCGTTCGCTTCAAGGTCGGCCAGGCTTAGGCTTGAACGAAATTCCAGCCCATCGAACCGCCTAAGAGGGAGGCCGCCGCCGTGCAGGAGAACCAGGAGCCAGCTACGTCGGCGGCTTCTTCGTATCAGAATCCGCTCCGGTGGAAGCGGGTCATGCTGAAGCTGTCAGGTGAGGCGTTCGCCGGTGGCGACCCGCTGGGCATCGACCCGCTGGTGGTCGATCACCTGGCCGACTCGATCGCCGAGGCCGTACGCGAGGGTGTGCAGGTGTCGGTGGTGGTCGGCGGCGGCAACATGTTCCGCGGCGCGGCGCTGTCCGAGCAGGGCATCGACCGCGCCCGCGCCGACTACATGGGGATGCTGGGCACCGTCATCAACTGTCTCGCGCTGCAGGACTTCCTGGAGCGGCGCGGCGTCGAGACCCGCGTGCAGACCGCCATCACCATGCAGCAGGTCGCCGAGCCGTTCCTGCCGCGCCGCGCGATCAGGCACCTGGAGAAGGGGCGCGTGGTCATCTTCGGCGCCGGGCTCGGCTCGCCGTTCTTCTCCACCGACACCGCGGCGTCCCAGCGCGCCCTGGAGATCGGCGCCGAGGCGCTGCTCAAGGGCACTCAGGTGGACGGGGTCTACGACTCCGATCCACGCAAGAATCCCGACGCGGTCAGGTTCGACCACCTCGACTACGGCGAGGTGCTGATCCGCGACCTCCAGGTCATGGACGCCACCGCGATCAGCCTGTGCAAGGACAACGACCTCCCGATCGTCGTCTTCGACCTGATGGGCGAGGGCAACATCCTGCGAGCGGTCCGCGGTGAGAAAATCGGCACGCTGGTGAGTCCCGCAGGTAAATGAGGGAGCGCGCCCGATATCGCCAGCTAGTAGACAGGGAGCCGCTGTGATCGACGAAACCCTCCTCGAAGCCGAGGACAAGATGGACAAGGCCGTTGCGGTCGCGAAGGAGGACTTCGCGGGCATCCGGACGGGCCGGGTAACCCCTTCGATGTTCAACAAGATCAATGCCGAGTACTACGGCACGCCGACCCCGATCCAGCAGCTGGCCTCGTTCCACGTGCCCGAGGCCCGCATGGTGATCATCCAGCCCTACGACAAGGGTTCGATGGCCGCGATCGAGAAGGCGATCCGTGACTCCGACCTTGGCGTCAACCCCGGCAATGACGGGGCGGTGATCCGCGTGTCGTTCCCCGAGCTGTCGGAGGACCGGCGCAAGGAGTACATCAAGGTCGCCAGGAACAAGGGCGAGCACGCCAAGGTGTCCGTGCGCAACATCCGCCGCTCCGCCAAAGAGATCCTCGACAAGATGATCAAGGATGGAGAGGCGGGCGAGGACGAGGTCCGCCGCGCGGAGAAGGAGCTCGACGACATCACCCAGAAGCACGTCGCCAAGATCGACGAGCTGCTCAAGCACAAGGAAACCGAGCTGCTCGAGGTCTGAGCGGCGCGCCGCACGGCCCTCGCCCCGGTGGCGGGGGCCGTGGCTCATGGAAGACCCGGGAAGAGATCTGTGGACGAAAGTACGGCTGGCACCAGCCCGAGCGGCGGCAGCCGTACCGGACGGAACCTTCCTGCCGCCATAGCGGTGGGCTTGGGGTTGGGCGCGCTGGTCATCGGCACGCTCTACACCGTCAAAGAACTCTTTCTCCTGGTGCTGGCGGGCGCCGTGGGCGTCGGGGTCATGGAGCTGATCCAGGCGTTCGGGAGCCGCGGCATCAAGGTGCCGGCCGTGCCCCTGCTCGGTGGCATGGTCGCGATGTTCGCCGGTGCCTACTGGGGCGGGCCCGTCTGGCTGCTCGGCGCGTTCGTGGTGGTCGTCTTCGTCCTGCTGATCTGGCGGATGTTCAGCGACGGCACCGACGGCTACGTACGCGACACGACCGCTTCGGTGTTCATCCTGGTCTATCCGCCGCTGCTGGCCGGGTTCGCGGCGTTGCTGCTGGCGCCCGGTGACGGCCGTGATCGGGTGGTCATCTTCATCGCGGTGACCGTGGCCAGTGACATCGGCGGCTACATCGCGGGCGTGCTGTTCGGCAAGCACCAGATGACCGTCATCAGCCCGAAGAAGACCTGGGAGGGCATGGCCGGGTCCATCATCGCGTGCGTGGCGGTGGGCGCCTGGCTGGTGAGCTGGCTCATGGACGGGCGGCTCTGGCAGGGCGCCCTGATCGGCGCGCTCGTGGCGGTGCTGGCGACCGTCGGTGACCTGATCGAGTCGATCATCAAGCGGGACCTCGGCATCAAGGACCTGGGCACGCTCCTGCCGGGTCATGGCGGTCTCATGGATCGGCTCGACTCGCTGGTGACCACGCTGGTGCCGGTCTGGCTGCTGATGACGGTGTTCTTCTGACGCGTCTCCGTGTTCCCTGACACTAATGGTTCCTGACACTAATGGTTCCTGACGCTAGTGGCGGTGTTCTTCCATCGCCTCGATGGTGATCGGCTGGAGCCAGAGCCAGCGGACGGCCTCACCACCGAAGGCGAATCCTGATAAATCCGGCATGGCGGGTGGGTCGGCGACCATCATGACTCCCGCGTACTGCGGGCCCAGCGGGAACGTGGCCGGCTCGTGATACCACTTGGCAGTATGCCCATGCCCTAGCCACGTGACCGAGTGCCACGGATACTGCGACAGCCACACGAGCAGCAGCGCCGCCTCGCGCGGATCCTCGCGGGTGGCCACGGCCAGCTCGATCCGGGCGTACGCGCCCGGCCGGTCGATCCACTGCTCGACGGTGGGCATCCGCTGGCAGCTCATACCGACCGTCGACAGCACCGTGAACCCCCGCCGCCCGTACGGCGGCCGCTCGGTGATGCCGACAGCCGGCAGCCGCTCCCCGCTCACGTCCCAGTAGCGCCCGGCCGGCCCGAGCCCCCGTTCGAGATGCCCCATGACGAACTCCTGGAACGACGCCCAGGCCCCCTCCCCATGCCGCCAGCGCCAGTAGGACCTGGCGTTGGAGATGCGCGGCCGCAGCCCTTCGAGCGCCTCGGACAGCGCCCAGGCGAACGGCGTCTCACCCACGGCGTCACGGGCGTAGCCGGGCATGCCCCTGCTCATGTCGGCCCACCCGGGGATGACCGCCAGCAGGTCCTCGTCCTCATAGACCGCGACCCCGTCGCCCTCCTCGAACCACAGCGTCGTCAACTGCCCGAGCGGCCGGCGCCCGGCCGGGTGCGTGGTGTTGGGCCGGGGCATGAGCGGCGGCAACCCGGAGTTGAGCCTGGCCAGATCGACCACCTCGGGCGCGGGGCGGTGGTTGGCCAGCCACACGGCGCCGTGCACGGCGCCGTCAGGCGAGCACAGGTAAGCTACCGAGGCGTCCTCGTCCCGCTCGACCACGAGCGTCCGGCTGCCGTACGGGTTGCCGGCGGTGAGGACGACCTCGGTCTGCCCCTCGCCAGAAGCCGACCGGAAAATCGCCATACGAGATGCACTCTAGATCGGCCCCCACCCTCATGCGAGGGCTACCGCCACCGGGAGCTCCCTCATGGAATGTCACTTGGGAGCCGAGCGTTCACTACCCTGGTCGGTAACCACCCAAGCAAAGGCAGAAACGTGTCCCAGCAGCCAGGCCAGCTCACCTTCGTCGCGCCGCGCAGGGCCAAGCCGGCTCGGCACCTGGCGGACCTGTCCATGCCCGACCGCCGCGCCGCGGTGGCCGAGCTCGGCGAGAAGGCGTTCCGCGCCGACCAGCTGTCCCGGCACTACTTCGAGCGCCTGAACGCCGACGTGCACGCGATGACCGACCTTCCCGCGGCGGCCCGCGACAAGCTGTCGGTGCTGCTGCCATCACTGCTCACCCCGGTCAAGGAGCAGACCACCGACGCCGGCACCACCCGCAAGACGCTGTGGCGGCTGTTCGACGGCGCGCTGGTCGAGTCGGTGCTGATGCGCTATCCCGACCGGGTGACGATGTGCGTGTCGTCACAGGCCGGCTGCGGCATGAACTGCCCGTTCTGCGCCACCGGCCAGGCCGGGCTGACCCGCAACATGTCCACCGCCGAGATCGTCGAGCAGGTGGTCTCCGGCGCCCGCGCGCTGGCCGCGGGCGAGGTGCCCGGTGGCACGGGGCGGGTGAGCAACGTGGTCTTCATGGGCATGGGCGAGCCGCTGGCCAACTACAAGCAGGTCATCGGGGCCGTACGCCGGATGGTGGAGCCCGCCCCGCACGGCCTCGGCATCTCGGCGCGCGGCGTCACGGTCTCCACGGTCGGCCTGGTGCCCGCCATCGGCAAGCTCGCCGACGAGGGCCTTCCGGTCACGCTCGCCCTGTCCCTGCACGCACCCGACGACGAGCTGCGCGACACGCTGGTGCCGATCAACACGCGCTGGAAGGTGTCGGAGGTCCTCGACGCCGCCTGGGCGTACGCGGCCAAGACCAAGCGGCGGATCTCGATCGAGTACGCGCTGATCAAGGACATCAACGACCAGGAGTGGCGGGCCGACCTGCTCGGCAAGCTGGTGCGCAACAAGCTGGTGCACGTCAACCTGATCCCGCTCAACCCGACGCCCGGCTCCAAGTGGACCGCCTCCCGGCCGGAGGACGAGCGGGCGTTCGTGCGGCGGCTCGAATACCACGGTGTGCCGGTGACCGTCCGCGACACCCGCGGCCGCGAGATCGACGGCGCCTGCGGCCAGCTCGCCGCCGCCGAATAGCCCCTGGGAAGAGCTCGGAAGCCCAGGGAAGAGCTCTGGGAGGGCTCCGGCGGAAAGCTCAGGAAGAGCGCACGACGCCTTCGATCAGGTCCGCGATCATCCCGGCGCCGCGGCTGTTCAGATGGACGGTGTCCGTGGTCAGCAGCAGGCCGCGGCTCTTGGCGATCGAGTCGAAGCCGCGCCCGAGAAAGAAGTGCTGCATCGCGGCGGTGGGCGCCAGCAGGCTGTCCGCCCGGTAGTGGACGCGCGGCGTGCGGTCCGCCTTCTCCAGGTGCGCCACCATCTGCTCGTTGAGCGGGAGATACTGCACGAACTGCTCGGCCGCCACCTTACGGACGATCTCCCCGAACTCCGACGTCCGTCGCAGCGCGGTTGAGTCGAGGTCCTCGCCGAGCACCGGCGGCGAGATCAGCGCGATGCGGGCCCGCGTCTCGTCCTTGAGCCGGGTGGCGATGGCGGAGAGGTTCGCCGCGTAGCCGTCGGCGCTGATGTCCTCGGCCAGCTTCCACCGGTCGCGCAGCTTGCGGGCGGTCGTCTCGCCCAGCGTGGCGGTGGCGTCGTTGGTGCCGATGAGCACGGTGACCACGTCGGGATCCTGGTCGACGACCTCGGAGAGCCGGTCCAGCACATGGGCGGAGACGTCGTAGTTGACGCCCGCGTTGATCACAGTGGTGCCCGGCAGCCTGGACTCCAGCATTTTCACGTAGTTCGCGCTGACCTGACCACGCGTGATGCTGTCGCCGACACAGATCACCTTCATGACGCCTGACTCCTCATAGGTGGGTGAGTACTCACTAACCTAATGGCAAAAGAGGGCGCGCGTGACGTTCCCCTCGTCTTTCAGGGCCGGGTACGGCGCAGCCAGGCGTAACAACCCAGGCCGAGCAGGCACCACGCCAGCGAGATGGTCGCGAGCTCAGGCAGCCGGGCGGTCAGTTCGGCGGAGTTCGCGGACTTCATCCAGGTGATGACCGGGACCGTGAGCCAGTACAGAGGCGAGGCGCTGAGCATCAGCATGACCAGGAAGCCCAGCAGCAGCGACATGATGGAGATCGCGGGGGAGCGCAGGATCGCCCGGCTGGTGAGCGCGCCGAGCGTGACCCCGGCGAGCGTCGCGAGGCCGTACAACGTCAGGACCGCGGCGAACTCCTCAGGCGCCGGGACCGTGCTGACGCCCAGCGCCAGACCCCAGCCCAGGGCCAGCGCGATGAGCACCAGGGACGTCGCGAAGGCCGCCAGCAGGCCCGCGCTCAGCTCGCGCAACCGGCCCCCCACGCTGATCGCCGACATGGCGCGCTGCTGATCCGGCTCGGTGTCGAGCAGGCTCCTGCTGGCCCATGCCAGGACCGGGATCACCAGCACAGCGGCGTCCGTGAGGACCTCGGTCTCGGCGCCCTTGGGCGCGCGGCTGCCGTAGAGGATCGCGACCAGCGCGAGCATGAGCAGGAGCGCCTGGAAAATCCGGTGGGACCGGATGTAGGCCGCGACCCGGAAGACGGTCAGGGCGATCATCGCTGCTCCTCGGTGACGTCGGCGACGTCCGCAACATTGGCGACGGACACGTCCTGGACCCGGTAGCCCTCGTCACGCATCCTGGCCACGAACGACCGGACCTCGTCCACCGGCAGATCCACCCGCACGGTCGCCCGCTGCCCCGCCGTACCCTCCTTGACCAGGCCGTCAACCACCGTCCAGTGCCGGATGGAGGGAAGGTGGCGCAGGCCGCCCTGGTGGTCGCTGGCGACCACGATGGCGCCGCCCTCGGAGAGTTCCGTGACGATGGACGGGAGCACCTCGCGGGTGTCGGCGTCGAGCCCCGCGAACGGCTCGTCCAGGATGAGCAGGCCGGGCCCGCACATCAGGGCCTGGGTCAGCCCGACCTTGTGGGCGCTGCCCTTCGATAACTCGCCCAGCCGCAGGCCGAGCAGGTGAGCCATGCCGAGGCGCTCCGCCCAGGGCTCCCAGCGGGCGCCGCCGCGTATCCGGGACATGTGGCGCAGGTAGCCGGAGACCGTGAAGGGTTGCTCCAGCGGGAAGCGGTCGGGGGCGAAGCCGACCACCGCAGGGCGGTCGGTGATGGTGCCCGACGACGGCTTGGTGAGCCCGGCCAGCAGGCGGAGCAGCGTGGACTTGCCCGCACCGTTGACGCCGGTGACCTCGATCACGTCACCGGGATCAAGGTGCGCGTCCACGTCCTTCATGACAGAAGGATCACGTCTTCGATAACGGAAAGAGACCTTGGTCAATCGCATGGTGCAGTAACGGTATATCTCAGTTCGCATTGTCAGGATAAAGAGCCCCACAATATGAGCGGGCCCCCAGCACACCGCAGAAGGAGTGAGCTTGAACCGCTTTCCACGCGTCATGGGTATGCGTTCAGGCTATGACCCGGTCGAGGTCGACGCCCTGATCGGGCGCATCGAGGCGACACTGGGCAGGGGGCCGCGCGACATCGAGCAGGTCACGGCCGACGACGTACGCAGGGCGACGTTCCGGGCCAGGCGCGGCGGTTACCAGGAGACCGCGGTGGACTTCGCGCTGGAGGCGTTCGTGGTGGCGCTGGAGACGCGGGCCAAGAGTCCCGTACGGCTGGCCATGACCGAGCCGACCGGTGAGATGCTGCGCGAGGAGTGGTTCGAGACGCAGGCGGCGCGGGTGGAGCGGGTGGCCTTCCGGCCCGGGCGGATGGGCACGGGCTACAACGAGGACGAGGTCGACGCCTTCCTGGACCGGATCGTGGCCACGCTGCGCGGTACCACCGACTACCCGGTGACGGCCAAGGACGTGCGCGAGGCGAAGTTCTCGACCGTGCTGCTGCGGCCCGGCTACCTGATCGCGGACGTCGACTCGTTCCTGGCGGGCATCGCCGACGTCCTGAAGCAGCGTGCTTGAAGCAGCGTGCTTGAAGCAGCGCGCCTGCAACAGCGCGCCTGACCCGGCGAGCCACGACCTCAGCGGCCGGTCGCGTCCAGGACCACATAATGGGGCATGGCGATCTCTGTGCGAGCGATCGAGCCCGAAGACCTCGCCGCGGTCACGCGGGTCCTGACCGCCAGCTGGGGCGGTGCCACGGTGGTCGCGCTCGGGCGCGGCGAGCTGATCGACGCCGCTGGGCTGCCCGGCTACCTCGCCTTCGACGGCGGCGAACTGGCGGGCGTCGTGACGTACGCGAGGGAGGACGACACGGTGGAGATCATCACGATCGACGCCGTCATCCCCGGAAGGGGCGTCGGGAAGGCGCTGCTCGACGCCGTGCGCGCCGCGGCGGCCGAGGACGGCGTCGCCAGGCTCCGGCTGGTCACCACGAACGACAACACCCACGCGCTGCGCTTCTACCAGAGGTACGGGTTCGACCTGGTGGCCCTGCACCGGCACGGAGTGGACGCCGCACGCCGCCTCAAACCGGGCATTCCCCTGGAATCCGACGGCATCCCGATCAAGCATGAGCTGGAGCTCGAACTCCTGCTCTGAGCGGCCCGCGCGCCAGGGGAGACCCCGGCGCGCGCCGCCGATCGGTCAGGTTGGTGTGATGTGCGGCTTCTGGGCGCTCTTCTCGGACTCGTACGAAGCGCGCACCATAGGGCCTTCCGGCGCGGTCGAGAGCTCGGCGACCGGGACGTCCCACCACGCCTCCGACGACGGACTGTCGATCATGGGGTCGGCGCGGACATAGATCACGGTCGTCTCCTCAGCGGCGCGGGCCGCCTCCAGAGCCTTGCGGAAGTCGGTCAGCGTGTCGGGCCGCAGCACGGTGGCGCCGAGGCTGGCGGCGTTGGCGGCCAGGTCCACGGGCAGGCCGTCGCCGTCGTAGCGGCCGGTGCCCCGGTAGGCGTAGGAGGTGCCGAGCCGCTGGGCGCCGACGCTCTCCGAGAGGCGGCCGATCGAGGCGAAGCCGGAGTTGTCCACCAGCACCACGATCAGCTTGATGCCCTCGGAGACGGCCGTGACGATTTCCTGGGCCATCATCAGGTAGGACCCGTCGCCCACCATGACGAACACCTCGCGGTCGGGGACGGCCATCTTGATGCCCAGCCCGCCGGCGATCTCGTAGCCCATGCAGGAGTAGCCGTACTCCACGTGATAGCTGCCAGGGCCGCTCGGCCGCCACAGTTTGTGCAGGTCGCCGGGCATGGAGCCGGCCGCGCAGACCACCACGCCGTCGTCGCCGGCCGCGGCGTTGACCGCGCCGATCACGGCCGACTGCGGCATCGGCCGGCCGTCCAGCGCGTACGCCTCGTCCACCACCGCGTCCCAGGCCGCCGACAACTCGGCGGCGCGCGAGCGGTAGGACTCCGTGGTGCTCCAGCCCGCGCAGGCCCCGGTCAGCTCGGTCAGGCCCTCGCGGGCGTCGGCCACGAGCTGGAGCCCCGACAGCTTGGCCGCGTCGAAGCCGGTGATGTTCAGGTTGACGAACCGGGCCTCAGCCGAGAAGAGCGTGCGGGAGGCCGTGGTGAAGTCGCTGTAGCGGGTGCCGACGCCGATGATCAGATCGGCCTCGCGGGCCAGCGCGTTGGCCGCGGTGGTGCCGGTCGCGCCGACCGCGCCCATCGCGAGCGGGTGCCCGTACGGCAGCGCGCCCTTGCCCGCCTGCGTCTCGGCGACCGGGATGCCGTACGCCTCGGCGAAGGACCGCAGCTCGGCCGTTGCCTCGCTGTAGATCACCCCGCCGCCGGCGATGATCAGCGGCCGGCTCGCCGACTTGATCAGCTCGGCCGCCCGCGCCAGGGCCGCCCGCTCGGGGCACGGTCGCGGCACGTGCCAGAGGCGGCGCTCGAACAGCTCCTCCGGCCAGTCGTACGCCTCGGCCTGGACGTCCTGCGGCAGCGCCAGCGTCACCGCGCCCGTCTCGGCCGGGTCGGTGAGCACCCGCATGGCGGCCAGCAGCGCCGAGGGAAGCTGTTCTGGCCGGTTGATCCGGTCCCAGAAGCGCGAGACCGGCTTGAAGCAGTCGTTGACCGAGATGTCGTACGAGCGGGCGTCTTCGAGCTCCTGGAGCACCGGATTGGCGACCCGGGTGGAGAACACGTCACCGGGCAGCAGCAGCACGGGCAGCCGGTTGATCGTCGCGCCCGCCGCGCCAGTGATCATGTTGGTCGCGCCGGGGCCGATCGAGGTGGTGCAGGCCAGCGTGGACAGCCGGTTGGCGGCCCGCGCGTAGGCGGCGGCCGCGTGCACCATGGCCTGTTCGTTGCGGCTCAGGCGGTAGGGCAGGTCCTCGGTCGAGGTGGCCAGCGCCTGGCCGAGCCCGGCCACGTTGCCGTGGCCGAAGATGCCGAAGCAGCCGCCGAACAACCGGTGCTCGACGCCGTCGCGCTCGCTCCACTGCCGGGCCAGGAAGCGCACCACAGCCTGCGCCACGGTCAAACGGGTCATGAAGTCCTCCCGAACGGCAGTCTCGCATCGATGGCCTGGGCGTCCCAGGAAGAACGGATCCAGGCGTGCCGGGGGTCGTCGCAGAACGCCATCGACCGCTCCTCGGCGGGACCGGCCAGGACGTTCAGGTAGTACAGGTCGTAGCCGGGCGCGGCCATCGACGGGCCGTGGTAGCCATAGGGCACCAGCACCACGTCACCTGAGGAGACCTCGGCCAGCGTGTCGATCTGGCCCCGCTCGGAGGAGTAGACGCGCTGGTAGCCCAGGCCGCCGTCGGCCACCTCGAAGTAGTAGATCTCCTCCAGCACGGCTTCGCCCTCGTTGGGGGTGTCGTGCTTGTGCGGGGGATAGGACGACCAGTTGCCGCCCGGCGTGAGGACCTCCACGGCCACGAGTTTGTCGCACTCGAAGACGCCGGGGGCGCAGAAGTTGTTCACCTGCCGGCTGGCCTGGCCCGCGCCCCGGATCTCGACCGGCACCTCCGAGGCCGGGACGTACCGTGGCGCCAGCCGCCGGGTCGCCCGAGCGGAGGGGAACGCGATGCGGCCCGTCCCCTCCACCGTCACATCAGTAGAAATCGGGATATAGGCGAAGTCGGAGGGGCCGGTGAAGACCGACGCGCGGCCGGCCAGCTCGAACCGCTCACCATCGCACGTCACCGTGCACGAGCCCGACAACGGCAGGACCAGCATCTCCTCCTCACCGGTCGAGAAGGTGACGGCGGTCGAGGTGGCGCCGGTTGAGGTGGCGCCGAGGTCGGCCACGCGTAGCCCCGAGTAGGTCCAACCGGCCAAGGCAGGCGTGATCTCCACCGGCCACGACCCGCCGGCGGCCTTGCCGTACGGAAGGTATGTCATGAGCGCACCTCTCGAACCAGAGCCGCCGCGCCGTCCACCGCCGCGGCCACGTCGTCGTCCGGAGGGTAGAGCAGCGCGCGGCCGATGACGAGCCCGCGCACCCCCGGCAGGCGCAGCGCGCGGTCCCAGTCGGCGTAGGCGGCGTCGATGTCGGGCGGGTCGCCGCCGAGCAGCAGCGCGGGCAGCGTGGTGGCGGCCATGACGCGCTCCATCTCGGCGACCGCGGGGATCTTCAGCCAGGTGTAGGCGGAGGTCGTGCCGAGTGCCTGGGCGACGCTGATCGACCGGATGACCGCCTCGGGCGACAGGTCGTTGCGCAGGACGCCCGCCTCCGTACGCGCCGCCCAGAACGGCTCGACCATCGCCAGCAGTCGCCGGCGGGCCAGGTCGGTGACCGCGTGGGCGCATGATTCGAGCGTGGTGACCGTGGCGTGGTCGGCCGGGTCGATGCGGCAGAGCATCTTGCCGCCGTCGAGGCGCATCGCGTCGATGGCGGCCGCGTCGAAACCGGTGAAGCGGTCGTCCAGCTCGAACACCGAGCCCTGCAGGCCGCCCCGGTTCATCGAGCCGAAGGCCAGCTTCTCCTCCAGGGCGCCGAGCAGCAGCAGGTCCTCCAGCACGTCGGGGGAGGCCAGGATGCCGGCCACGCCGGGCCTGGCCAGCGCCGTCTGGAGCCGGTCGAGCAGGTCGGGGCGGCTGGCCATGGCCAGCGGCCGGTCGCGGACGCCGAGCGACCCGCGCGCCGGATGGTCGGCCGCGATGATCAGCAGGCGCTCGCCCTCACCCGGCAGCCCCCGGCGCTGCCGCCGGGCGGCGGCGCGTTCGATCTCCTCCGGCCTGGTGGCCCGGATGTGGGTCAGGTGGTCGTAGCGGGCGGTTCGGGGCAGCGTCGTGTCGCTCATAGGAGTGCCTGCACCTCGTCAGTCGTGGGCATCGCGTCGGCGCAGGCCAGGCGGGCGGCCACGTAGGCGCCGGCGGCGTTGGCGAAGCGGATCGTCCGCTCCAGCGGCCAGCCGCTCAGCAGCCCCAGGCAGACGGCGCCGCCGAACGCGTCGCCCGCGCCGATGCCGTTGACCACGTCGACCTTGACCGGCTCCGCCACCACGTACTCGTCCCTGCTGCGGGCCAGCACCCCGTTGGGGCCCATCTTGACGATGGCGACGCGCATCCCGGCGTCGAGCAGTGCCTGCGCGGCCGCCTCCGGGTCGCGGGTGCCCACCGCGTTCTCCACCTCGTCGAGGTTGCCGACGGCCACGTTGGCGTGCGGAAGCGCCTGGCGCACCGCCTCCTGGGAAGCCTCGGGCGACTCCCACAGCATGGGGCGGTGGTCCAGGTCGAAGACGGTCCAGCCGGACGTGCGCGCGGCCAGGGCGGCGGCGTGCGCGGCCCGGCTCGGCTCCTGGCTGAGGCCGGTGCCGGTGAACCAGAACAGCTTCGTGTCCCGGATCGCGGTCAGGTCCAGCGACTCGGCGGTCAGTTGCAGGTCGGGCGGATGCTCGCCCCGGTAGAAGTAGAGCGGGAAGTCGTCCGGCGGGAAGATCTCGCAGAACGTGACGGGCGTCGGGGGACCTTCGACGGTGGCCACGAAGGAGTCGTCCACGCCGAAACCGCGGATCGCCTGCCGTACGTACTCCCCGAAGGGGTCGGCGCCGACCGCGGTGATCACGGCGGCGCGCAGCCCATGGCGCGCGGCCGCGACCGCGACGTTTGTCGGGCTCCCGCCGAGGAACTTACCGAAGGTGTCGACGTGGGCCAGGCCCACGCCGGTCTGCAGCGGATAGACGTCGACCCCGGAGCGGCCGATCGTGATCAGGTCGTACAACGCACCTCCAGTGACGGAGCCTTCGTGCCTACTATGGCATATTGTCATGACATTCGGATGTCCGCTATGCCGGTAGTTCTTCCCCGACCGAAACCCCAGTAAGTGGATCGGCTAGGGTCGGACCGCCACCGAAACCTCCTCGTGACAAAGATGCAGCATGCGGACACACTCCTGAAATATCGGCAGGCCTTTACGTCATCTGGATGTCATGACATATTGGCCGAGTTCCCGGCTTTAAGGACATGTCGGAGGGTTTGCATGGGATTGCGGAAAAGATCGGTAGGCGCGGTCGCGGTCCTCGCCGTGTCCGCGCTGGGGCTCGCCGCCTGCGGCCAGTCGTCCGGCGGCGACAGCGGCGGGACGATCGAGTTAACGATCGCCCAGAACGCCATCGCGGGCGGCAAGAACGCGGCGGCGGCCGACTTCCTCGCCAACTGGGTCGCCCCCAAGTTCGAGGCGGCCGAGAAGGCGAAGGGGAAGGACGTCAAGGTCAAGTTCATCCCCAGCGGTGTCGACGACGAGCAGTACAAGACCAAGCTCTCCCTCGACCTGAAGTCAGGCAAGGGCGCGGACGTGATCGACCTCGACGGCATCTGGGCCGGTGAGTTCGCCGAGGCGGGCTACATCAAGCCGCTGTCCGACGTGGTGGGGGCGAGCGCCGACAGCTGGGACGGCTGGCAGCAGATCCCCGAGTCGGTCCAGGGACTGGCCACCTTCAATGGCAAGAAGTACGCCCTGCCCGTCGGCACGGACGGCCGGGTCCTCTACTTCAACAAGACGCTCTTCCAGAAGGCCGGGCTGCCCGCCGACTGGCAGCCGAAGAGCTGGCAGGAGATCCTCGACGCGGGCGCCAAGCTGAAGACGGCGGGCGTACCGGTGCCGATCCAGATCAACGCCGGCACCGCGATGGGCGAGGCCACCTCGATGCAGGGCGTGCTCCCGCTGCTGGCGGGCGCGGGCGGCGAGGTGCAGAAGGACGGCAAGTGGACCGGCGCGTCCCAGCCGCTCAAGGACGCCCTCGGCCTCTACCAGAAGATCTACGGCGGCAGCGGCCTCGGCGACCCCAAGCTCCAGCAGGAGGCCAAGGGCCGCGACAAGTCCTTCCAGCAGTTCGCCGGTGGCAAGATCGGCATCCTGATGGAGGGCGACTACTTCTGGCGCGGCGTCGTCAACCCCCAGACCGGCGTGGCCAAGATGGCAGACCGCGACCAGACCGTCGGTTACGCCCTGATCCCCGCCATGGAGCCCGGCAAGGGCCTGCGCGGCCAGGACTTCGTCAGCATGTCGGGCGGCGCGCTGAGGACCGTCAACCCCAACAGCAAGCATCCGAAGGAGGCCTTCGACCTGCTGGCCTTCACGCTCTCGCCGGATGCCCTGAAGGAGGAGACCAAGAACGGCAACGTGCGCATCACCCCGCGCACCGACGTCAACAAGGAGATCCTCGCCGGGGAGCCGCTGCTGACGTTCATCTCGGAGAAGGTGCTGCCGCTGACGGCCTACCGGCCGCCGGTCGCCGTCTATCCGCAGGTGTCGGCCGCACTCCAGGAGGCCACGGCCGCCGTCGTCGGGGGCACCGCACCCGACCAGGCCGCCGCCGACTACCAGAAGAAACTCGAAGGAATCGTCGGTGGCGCAGGCAATATCGCCTCCTGAAGCTCCCGAGGACGCACCGGCCCGTCGCTACAGCTCGGACGCGGCGGGCCTGGGCAGGCTGAGAGCGGGTGCGTTCGTGGCGCCCGCGCTGGCGCTGATCGCGGTGTTCCTGGTCTTCCCCGCGCTCTGGGTCCTCTACCTCGGCCTCACCAACTACCGCCTCACGGGCACCGCCGCCGCCGAGCCCCAGTTCGTCGGCCTGGACAACTTCGTAAAAGCGGTCTCCGACCCCGCGTTCTGGAACTCGACCTGGCTGACCGTCCAGTTCGTGCTCGGCTCGGCCGTCATCGGCCAGGTCGTGCTCGGGTTCACGATCGCCTGGCTGATGCGCGATCGCACCGGACCGCTCAAACGGACCGTCGAGGGCCTGGTCATCCTGGCCTGGATCCTGCCCAGCGCGGTGGTCTCGTTCCTGTGGGTGGCGCTGCTCGACCGCGACGGCGGCACGCTCCAAGCGCTGCTGCACGTCCCGGGATTCGCGCCGCTGCTCGACCACCCGATGCTGTCGATCGTCATCTTCAACACCTGGCGCGGCGCCGCCTTCTCGATGATGTTGTACGGCGCCGCGCTCGGGAACGTGCCGCCCTCGCACCTGGAGAGCGCCCGCCTGGCCGGAGCCTCCGGCTGGCAGCAGTTACGTGACGTGGTGTTCCCGCACATCAGGGGACACATCCTGACGAACCTCCTGCTGATCAGCCTGTGGACGTTCAACGACTTCACGCCGTTCATGCTCACCGCGGGCGGGCCCGACGGCCAGACCGAGGTGCTGGCGGTCCACGTCTACAAGGTCGCGCTGCAGGGCAGCGAGCTGGGCTACGGCGCGGCCGTCTCCACGGTCATCCTGCTGATCAACCTGGTCGTGGCGGTGTTCTACCTGCGCCTGCTCAGGAGAAAGAAATGACGCGGTTCGTGCTGGGCCGGATCGGCTTCTACACGCTGATCGCGGTGCTGCTGGCCTTCTTCACCATCCCCTTGCTGTGGCTGGCCGCCGCGCCGTTCACCTCGGATCCCACCTACGAGGTCCGGGTGCCGGACTTCACGCTGGACAACTTCACGGCGATCCTGGAGCATCCGTACGCGCTGCCGTCGCTCCTGAACTCGCTGGTGCTGGCGGTCGGCACGGCCCTGCTCGTGGTGGTCTTGGCGGCGCTGGCCGCGTACGCGCTGAGCCGGGTGCGGCTGCCGGGCCGCGACGCGCTGCTCTACGCGCTGCTGCTGCTGTCCTCGATCATCACCGGCACGGCCGCGATGGTGCCGCTGTTCCAGCTGGCCGTCGAGCTGAACCTGATCGACTCGCGGTTCGGGGTGATCCTCATCCTGACCGGCGGCCTGTTGCCTGCGGCGATCTTCATGCTCAAGGATTTCATGGACGCCACGCCGAAGTCCTACGAGGAGTCGGCGCGCGTCTTCGGGGCCTCGCCGCTGCAGATCGTCCGCCACGTGGTCGTCCCCCTGGTACGCCCGGGGCTGGCGACGATCGCGGTGTGGGCCGTGGCCAACGTGTGGGGCAACTTCCTGATGCCGTACCTGCTGCTCAGCGATGTCGAGAAGCAGCCCGCGGCGGTCATCATGTACACGCTCTACACCGAGGGTGGCCAGGCCAACCTCACCCTGCTGTCCACGTTCGGCCTGCTCTATTCGGTCCCCGTGGTGCTCATGTACCTGTTCGTCAGCAAGAAGTATGGCTTCCGCTTCCACGGAGGGATCAAGCGCTGATGGCCGCAATCGAACTGCGAGCCCTGACCAAGGTCTACCCCGGGGGAGTCAAAGCGCTCGACTCGCTCGACCTGGCCATCCCCGACGGCGAGTTCTTCGCCCTGCTCGGCCCGTCCGGCTGCGGCAAGACCACGCTGCTGCGCACGATCGCCGGGCTGGAGACCGCCACGGGCGGCGCCGTCGTCATCGGCGACCGCGACGTCACCGGCGTCCAGCCGGGCGGCCGGGACATCGCGATGGTCTTCCAGGACTACGCGTTGTTCCCGCACATGGACGTCACCGACAACATCGCCTACCCGCTGCGCATCAAGAAGGTCGGCAAGGCCGCCCGGCAGCGCAAGGCCGAGGAGGTCGGCGCCAGGCTGGGCCTGGAGCAGCTCATGGACCGGCGCCCCGGCCAGCTGTCCGGCGGCCAGCAGCAGCGGGTCGCGCTGGCCCGCGTCATGGCGACGCAGGCGCAGGCGTTCCTGTTCGACGAGCCGCTGTCGAACCTCGACGCCCGGCTCCGCCTGGAGGCCCGTACGTTCCTGAAGAAACTGCAGCGCGAGCTCGGCGTCACCACCGTCTTCGTCACCCACGACCAGGCCGAGGCCCTGGCCATGGCCGACCGGATGGCCGTCATGGAGGCCGGGCACATCCGTCAGATCGGCACACCGTCCGAGGTGTTCCAGCGGCCCGCCAACACCTTCGTGGCCGGCTTCATCGGCTCGACGCCGATGAACCTGCTCGACGGGAGCGTCCGCGGTGACACGCTGGAAGTGGCCGGGTGCAAACTGCCGGTCCCTGTCTCGGCCGCGGGCTTATTGACCGAAGGCGAGCGGATCGTGTACGGCGTGCGGCCCGAGTACAACACCTACTCGGCCGAGCCCGCCGAGGGCTCGCTGGGTGGAAAGGTGGTCATCGTGGAGAACCTGGGGGCGTCCCACCTGGTGACGCTGGAGGTCGGCGACGTGCTCGTGCAGGCGGTCGTGCCCGAGGGCGGCGAGCCGTCGATCGGCGCCGACGGCTTCGCCACGCCGCGCCGCGACCGGGCCCTGGTCTACCGGGACGGCGAGCTGGTGTCGGCATGACCGTGATCCGCGGCCACTGGAGCCTGGACGACCGGCTGGAGCGGATCCTGCGCGAGGTGCCCTTCGAGGTGCCGGCCGGCACCGCCGCGCTGACCGTACGGCTGAGCTTCGACCGGTCACAGGGCGTGCTCGACCTGGGATGCGGCTCGCCGGAGGGTTTCCGTGGCTGGTCGGGCGGCGCGCGCGACGAGTACACGATCACCGCCGACTGGGCGACCCCGGGCTACCTGCCCGGCGCGCTGGAGCCGGGGACGTGGCAGGTGTGGCTGCGGCTGCACCGGGTGCCGCCGCAGGGTCTCGACTACGCGCTGGAGATCCGCACCGAGGCCGCCGTGCCCTCACGGCCGGTGATGGAGGAGCCGCCGAACGGGGACCGGCCGCCGCGCCGTGACCTGCCCGGCGTCGACGGCCTGCGCTGGTTCGCGGGCGACTTCCACTCCCACACCGTCCACAGCGACGGCGTGCTGACCATCCCTGAACTGGCCGAGCTGGCCAAGAGCCGCGGCCTCGACTTCCTGGTCGTCACCGACCACAACACCGTCAGCCACCACCCCTGGCTGGGGGACGATCGAGGTATCGCCCTGCTGCCCGGTCAGGAGGTGACCACGGATCGGGGCCACGCCAACGTGTTCGGCGACGTGGGCTGGGTGGACTTCCGGCAGCCCGCCGACTCCTGGGTCCGGCACGCCGCGCGCGAGGGCGGGCTGATGTCGATCAACCACCCGCTCGGCGGCGACTGCGCCTGGCTCCAGCCGCTCACCGAGCGCGTGCGGAT
Source organism: Nonomuraea sp. CA-143628 (assembly GCF_050942315.1). Classification (NCBI taxonomy): domain Bacteria; kingdom Bacillati; phylum Actinomycetota; class Actinomycetes; order Streptosporangiales; family Streptosporangiaceae; genus Nonomuraea; species Nonomuraea sp. CA-143628. The sequence continues at coordinate 10,502,262 of NZ_CP192072.1, read as the reverse complement.
CGCCGAGGTCTGGCACTCCGGCTGGTGGGACCGGCGCTGGGGCGCACCGCTGGCCTGGGCCGATGCCTGGGACTCCGACCTGGTCGCGATCGGCGCCAGCGACTTCCACCGCGTCGGCGACGACGGCCTGCCGGGCGCGCCGACCACCTGGGTCCTGGCCGAGGACACCAGCACGATCTTCGACGCCGTCGCCGCCGGCCGTACCGCGATCTCCGCAGGCCCCGGCGAGCCGCTGCTGCTCAGGCTGGGCGACGAACTGCTCGCGCTCGACGCCGACGGCCTCGTCCTGGTGCGCCCCGGCGGTGATCGCCAGGTCATCCGCGGTGAGCGGGTACTGGTCCCCGCGGGAGCGGGACGGCACCGCCTGGAAACGTACGAGAACGAGGTGATCGCCATATGCGCGTGACACGAGTCGCCAACGCCCCCGTGAGCTTCGGCGTGTTCGAGCTGGCCGACGCGCCGCCGCCGCTGAGCGCCGACCAGATGGTCCGCGCGCTCGCTGACGCCGGTTACGCGGGCATCGACCTGGGGCCCATCGGCTATCTCGGCACCGGGGAGGACCTGGTGGCGCGCCTCGACGGGCTGCTGCTCGCCGGCGGCTGGGCCGACCTGCGCTACAGCGACGCCGTGGAGTTCGAGAAGGGGCTGGCCGCGCTGGACGCGACGCTCGACGTGTTCGCCGCCGCGCCGGCCGGCCCCGAACACCTGGCGCCCCGGCCCACGCTCGGCTGCTCGGGCTCTCCGGCGAGGTTCGCCAGGCCCGGTGGGAACGCTCCGGGGCTGGCCGCCGGCGACTGGCCCGGCTACGCCTCCCGCGTCCAGATCGCGGCCGACCGCTGTCGCGAACGCGGCTTCGAGCCCGCCTTCCACCACCACCTCGGCACCTACGTCGAGACGCCCGAGGACGTCGAGCGGCTGCTGGAGCTGACCGACGTACAGCTCTGCCTGGACACCGGCCACCTGCTGCTGGCCGGCGGCGACCCGGTGACCGCCCTGCGCGACTGGTCGGACCGGGTCGGCCACGTGCACGTCAAGGATGGCGACACCGCGATACTCGGCCAGGCCCTCGCCGACGGCGTGGACCTGCGCGAGCTCATGGGCCGGGGCGGCTTCGCGCCGCTGGGCGAGGGCGAGCTGGACCTGCCGGGCGTCGTCCGCGCGCTCGACGAGATCGACTATCAGGGCTGGATCATCATCGAGCAGGACACCCTGCCGGGCCGCCGATCGGTTGAGCGGAACATCGCCGATCAAGCCGCCAACCGCGAGAAGCTGAGAGAACTGGGACTGTGACCCCCAGGCTGACCCCACGCTGGAGGATCGGGTTTTGAAGATCGCGCTTGTCGGGTGCGGCGCCGTCACGCAGGCGGTGTACGTGCCGCTGCTGTCGAGACGCCGCGACCTGTTCGAGGTGACCGCCGTCTGTGACCTGTCGCGGACCCTCGCCGACGTCGTCGGCGACCGGCTGGGGGCGCCCGGGCGCTTCACGGCCGTGGAGAGCATGCTGGATGAGGGCGGGTTCGACGCCGTGCTCATCCTCGCCTCCGGCTCCCACGGCGAGCCGGTACGCCGGGCGCTGGCCGCGGGCTACGCCGTGCTCTGTGAGAAGCCGCTCGCGCTGACCAGGGCCGAGGTCGAGGCGCTGCCCGAGGGGCGGCTGATGGTCGGCTACATGAAGCAGTACGACCCGGCCGTACGCCGGGCCGAGGCGCTGCTGGCCGAGCTGGGCGGCCCGGCCGCGATCCGGTCGGTCGAGGTGACCGTGCTGCATCCGAGCGCCGAGTCCCAGCTGGCCTTCGCGAGCCTGACGCCGGCCCGCGACGTCGACCCGGCGCTGCTGGCCTCGCTGCGCGCGGCGGAGCACTCACTGGTCTCCTCGGCGCTGGGGGAGTCGGCTCCCGACTCGGTCCGGGCCCTCTACGGGGTAGCACTCGGCTCGATCTGCCACGATTTGTCGCTCCTGAGGCGATTTAGCGGGTCGCCCGCCGAAATTTCGGCTGTTGAGACGTGGGGGCCGGGGCCCGGGTCCGTCGAGATCTCCGGAACGCTCCCCGTCAGCGGGCGGTTCTCGATCCGGTGGCACTACCTGGAGGACTACCCGGCCTACCGGGAGACCGTGGTCATCCACCACGACAAGGGCTCGCTGGAGCTGGTCTTCCCTTCTCCCTACCTGATGAACGCGCCCACCACGCTGACCGTGGTCTCGGGTGACGGCTCGGGCGGCGAGAGCCGGACCGAGTGGCGCGACGTGACCGAGGCGTTCGAGGTGCAGCTGGCCGCCTTCCACGCCTACGTCACCGAGGACGAACCGCCGCTCACCGCCGCGGCCGGAGGGCTGGCCGACATCGTCACGGCCCAGAGCATCGCCGCGCGCTATGCCGTACAACATGACCTGCCCATCGGAGGGGAAGCCGCGTGAGCGCCGAAATCGTCGTCGTCCCGCACACGCACTGGGACAGGGAGTGGTATGAGCCCTTCCAGCGCTTCCGGCTGCGGCTGGTGGCGCTGCTCGACGAGGTGCTCGACACGATGGAGCGCGAGCCCGACTACCACTTCACCCTCGACGGGCAGCTGGCCTGCGTGGACGACTACCTGGAGGTCCGGCCGGAGAACCGCGACCGCGTCGCCGCGCTGGTCGAGTCCGGGCGGCTGGCGGTCGGGCCGTGGCAGATCCTGCTCGACGAGTTCCTGTGCTCGGGCGAGAACATCGTGCGCAACCTCGAACTCGGCATGAACCGGGCCGACAAACTCGGCGGGGCCATGGCGGTTGGGTACCTGCCCGACATGTTCGGGCACACGGCACAGATGCCGCAGATCCTGCGGCGGGCCGGGCTGCTGCACGCCTGCGTCTACCGGGGTGTGCCGTCGTCCGTGGTGACCGACGCCTTCGCCTGGGTCGCGCCCGACGGCACGGCGCTGCGGACCCAGTACCTTCCGGCGGGCGGCTACGGCAACGGGGCGCACCTCTTCGAGGATCCGGCGCGCCTGCCGGAGCGGGCCGCCGAGTTCACCGAGCGGATGCGGGAATGGCACGGGCCCGAGGGGGCCTTGCTGGCGATGTACGGGACCGACCATTCGGCTCCGGTGCGCGGGTTGCCCGGCATGGTGGCGGACATCGGCGCCCGCATGGACACCTTGTCCGGATATATCGGCGCTTATTCGGGTGATGTGGACGGGCTGCCCCGGGTATCCGGCGAGCTGCGCTCCCACGCCCGCGCGAACATCCTGCCCGGCGTCATCTCCGTACGCGCCCACGTCAAGCAGGCCATGGGCCGGGCCGAGCGGATGGTCGAACGCTACGCCGAGCCGCTGGCCACCCTCTGGGGCGGCGACTGGCCCGGCCGCTTCCTCGATATGGCGTGGTGGCGGCTGGTCGACGCCAGCGGGCACGACTCGGTGACCGGCTGCGGCGTCGACGACACGGCCCAGCAGGTCGCCGCGCGCATCGCCGAGGCCGAGCACCTCGGGCAGGCCGTACGCGACATGGTGACCGCCCGGCTGTCCGCCACCGTCCCGTCGGACGGGGTGCTCGTCGTCAACCCGACGCCCGCCACGCGGCGCGGCGTCGTCCTGGTGGACGTGGCGGGCCTGGATCCCCTGGTGGACCCGACCGGCGCGCGGGTGCCCGCGCAGACCCTGGAGTACGCGCCCACGCTGCTGCTGGACGCCGAGATGGACCCGGCCACGGCGCTGACGTTCATCCACGGCACGGAGCTGTACGGCCAGCACATCACCGGCTGGTCGGTGGACGACGGCACGCTGACGTTCACGGTGGCTCGGGAGTCGGCGACGGCCTTCAACGTGGCGCAGCTGCGCGGGGCGCTCGACGGGGTGACCCGGGTACGCATCGTCGCCGAGGCTCGCCGTACTGTCGCCGCACTCGTCGAGACGCCACCATTGGGACACACCAGCATCCGACCAGCGTCTCCCGACACCCTGCGCGACACCGGCCCGGCACCCGACGGCTCCGTGGCGGGGCTCGATGGCTCCATGGCGGCGTCCGGCGGCTCTCAGGAAGCGACGGTCGGCTCTCCGGCGGAGTCCGGTGATGAGCGTTTGGCGTCCGGTGGTGAGGGTTCGACGTCCGGTGCCTCCGCCGCGATGGGCGCGCCGGTCACCGGGGTTCGGGCCGAGGAGCGGGCGCTCGACAACGGGCTGCTGCGCGTCGAGGTGGCGGAAGACGGGACGCTGGCGCTGACCGGCGCCGACGGGATCACCCTCACGGGCGCCGGCCGCATCGTCGACGGCGGCGACGTGGGCGACACCTACAACTACGCGCCCCCGGCCGAGGACCGGATCGTGTCGGACCCGGTGTCGGCCGAGCTGACGCTCGTCTGCTCGGGCCCGCTGGTGGCCGCCTTCGACGTCCGCCGCACCTACCGCTGGCCCGCCGCCGGCCAGGGCATCGAGGGCACTCCCGAGATCCCGGCCGCCGCCAGGACCGAGGCGACCGAGGAGATCGTCGTCGACACGCGGGTCGAACTGCGGGCCGGAGAGCCGTACGTCAGACTGCACGTCTCGTTCGACAACCGCTGCTCCGACCACCGGGTACGCCTGCACGTACCGCTGCCCACGCGGGCGACGGCCTCGCATGCGGAAGGCCAGTTCGCGGTCGTGACACGCGGCCTGTCCTCGGAGGGCGGCTGCGGCGAGGAGCCGCTGCCCACGTTCCCGGCCTCCGGGTGGGTGGCCGCCGGTGGTGTCGCGGCGCTGCTGGAGCATGTCACCGAGTACGAACTGGTGGACGACGGCGCGGAGCTCGCCCTCACCCTGCTGCGCTCGGTCGGCTACCTCTCACGCAACCTGCACGTCATGCGCCCCGAGCCCGCCGGTCCCCAGCTGCCGACCCCGGCCGCCCAGTCGCGCGGCCTGCGCTCGGTCAGTCTCGCGCTCATGCCGTACGGCGGGTCGTGGGCGGCGGTGCCACCGGCGGCCGAGACCTTCCGGCACGACCTCCTCGTGGTGCCCGGCACCGGCGACCCGTCACTCGACCTGCCTCCGGCGGCTTCCGGCCTGTCGGTGACGGGCGATGGCGTGGTCATGACCTCGCTCAGGGTCCGCGACGGCTGGCACGAGCTGCGCGTCGTGGCTGTGTCGGAAAGCTCCGTGGACGCGGTCATCTCTGGCGCGTTCACCCAGGCTCGCCACGCCGACCTCCGCGGCCGCCCAGGCGACCCGCTGCCTGTCTCATCCGGAACTGTCCGCCTTGCACTGCGCCCTTGGGAGATCGCCACCATCCAGCTTGGAAACTGAGAGTATTTTCATGACAACGTAGAGTAATATCCCGGCCATGATCACCCCATTGCACGAGGGGCTGGTCGGGATCACCACTCTCGACCCCGAACATACGGCGCGGATGCTGCGCGAGCTGTTCGCCCTCCCGATACCCGACGAGTCCAAGGGCACCCAGGTGTCCTGCGACTTGTCAGAATGCGTGCCGGCCGTCTACCGGGCGGACGCGGCACTGCTGTACGGCGATGACGCCAAGACCAAGCTGGGCGTCATCGCCGAGGTGCAACTGGAGCAGGACAAGACGAAGCGCTTGTCCTGGCTCGCCTACATCGCCAACCTCCGCGCCCGCGACAACTGTCCCGTCTGTCTGGTCGTCATCTGCCCCAAGCGAAGCACCGCCGAGTGGGCGTCGCTTCCCATCGAAACCGGCCATCCGGGCCTGACCCTCACCCCGTTGGTGATCGGGCCCGACAACACTCCGGTCATCACCGATGTGGCCGAAGCCGTCGGCAACATCGGCCTGGCGGCCATCTCCGCGATCACGCAGAGCAAGCATCCGCTGATCGCGGACATCCTCGCCGCCCTGACGGAGGCTTTGGACAGCCTCGATTCGGACGTGGCCCGACGCTACGCTGAATATGTCACCGTGGCGCTGACAGGCAACGCACAGAAGGAAATGGAGCGACTCATGGCCACAGAGACCTACCTCTACCAGGGAGAATACGCTCAGAGCCTGCTCGCCAAGGGCGTGGCCAAGGGGCGCGTCGAGGAGGATATCGAGTGCCTGCTCGTGGTGCTCGAGACTCGAGGGATGGCGCTGTCCGACGGTGACCGTGAGCGCATCACGACCTGTGGTGACAGCGCACGCCTCCGGCTGTGGCTGAAGCGGGCGATTCTGGCCTCCACAGTGGAGGAAATCTTTGCCTGAGACCGATCCCTATCGGTTCACCGTGAGCGATATCAAGGGCATGGTCAAAGTGATCCTCAGGGTACTCGAGGCCCGCGGGGTTGCGTTGTCCGCTAGTGACCGTGAGCGCATCGCGACCTGCGGTAACGTTGCGCGGCTTGAGCTGTGGCTGGATCGGGTAGCTCTGGTCTCCACGGTGGAGGAGCTCTTCGTCTGCCCCACATGTAAACGACGATGACTTGAGGCGGGCGTACATACCCGCCTCCAGTCAGCTCAGCGTGTCCCCCACGAATAAGTCTGCTTACGCAACTTCAAATACACGAACGACTCGGTGGCCCGCACGGCCGGGATGGCCCGGATCTTGCTGAGGATCTCCAGCAGGTGCCCGTCACCCTCGCACACCACCTCGACGATCACGTCGAACGACCCGGCCGTCAGCACGACATAGTCGATCTCGTCGATGGCCGCCAGTTCGTCCGCGACCGACTCCAGGTCGCCCTCGCAGTTGACCCCGATCATCGCCTGGCGCGGGAAGCCGAGCGTCAGGGGGTCCGTCACCGCGACGATCTGCATCACCCCGGCCTCCTGCAGGCGTTGCACCCGCTGCCGGACCGCCGCCTCCGACAGGCCCACGGCCTTGCCGATCGCCGCGTACGGCATGCGCCCGTCGCTCTGCAGCTGTTCGATGATCTGCTTGGAGAGATCGTCGAGCACGAACGGCCCAGAGGGCGCGTCACTGTTGCGTCGTACGCGGGGCGGCGTGGACATTGCGAGGATCCTCCTAGCGGTCCGGCGTTGCGGGCGCATTCCCGCGGTGTTGCCGTCCTGGTGCGACATGGTGTCAGTTCTGTTGGCTCTGTCAAGCGAATTCGTAGCAATTTGGTATATTCGCCACGAAATCCCTTGTCGTGAGGCGTGTGCTCTGTAAGAGTCTCGGCATCTCAGCCACCTCACCAGGAGGTCATATGACCGAGCTTGTCGAGGTCATCAATAGATACAGCACCTTGGTCAGGCGACCGAAGGAGAGCGCATGAGCACCCGTCTGCAGAACTTCATCAACGGTGCGTTCGTGGACGCCAAGAGCGGCCGATTCTCCGATGTCATCGACCCCTGCACGGGCGAGGCCTACCTGCAGGCCCCGATCTCGGGCAGCGAGGACGTCGACGCCGCCTACGCCGCCGCGGCCGCCGCGTTCGAGTCATGGGGCCGGACCACCCCGGGTGAGCGGGCCAACCTGCTGCTCAAGGTGGCCGACGCCATCGACGCCCGCGCCGACGAGATCAACGAGGCGGAGTGCCTGAACACCGGCAAGCCGCGGGCCCGCATGGCCGAGGACGAGACCCCGGTCGCCTCCGATCACTTCCGCTTCTTCGCCGGCGCGGCCCGTACGCTTGAGGGCCCCACGTCGGGCGAGTTCCTCGCCGAGCACACCAGCGTGATCAGGCACGAGCCGATCGGTGTGATCGGGCAGGTCACGCCGTGGAACTACCCGATGATGATGGCGGTCTGGAAGATCGCCCCGGCGCTGGCCGCCGGCAACACGATCGTGCTCAAGCCGTCCGACACCACCCCGGCCTCCACGCTCAAGCTGGCCGAGATCCTCGGCGAGGTGCTGCCCGCAGGGGTCTTCAACGTGGTCACGGGTGACCGGGAGACCGGCGCGCTCGTCGTGGGCCATCCGACCGCGGCCATGGTCGCCATCACCGGCTCCGTCGGCGCCGGCATGTCGGTGGCCAAGACCGCCGCCGACGACCTCAAGCGGGTTCACCTGGAGCTCGGCGGCAAGGCGCCCGTCGTGGTCTTCGAGGACGTCAAGGACCTGCGCAAGGCCGCCGGCGACATCGCCACCGCGGGCCTGTACAACGCGGGCCAGGACTGTACGGCCGCGTGCCGCGTGCTGGTCCACGAGAGCGTGCACGACGAGTTCGTCGCCGCGCTCACCGAGGCCGCCGCCGGCACCGTGACCGGTGATCTGTCCAACGACGAGGCGCTGTACGGCCCCCTCAACAACGAGAACCAGCTGGCCAGGGTGCGGGGCTTCATCGAGCGCGTCCCGGCGCACGCCAAGGTGCTCACCGGTGGTCACCGGGTCGGCGAGAAGGGCTACTTCTTCGCCCCCACGATCGTCGACGGGCTCAAGCAGGACGACGAGATGGTGCAGAACGAGGTGTTCGGCCCGGTCATCACCGTCCAGACCTTCTCCGACGAGGCCGACGCGCTGGCCAAGGCCAACGACGTCAGGTACGGCCTGAGCGGCTCCGTCTGGACCTCCGACCACGGCCGCGCCATGCGCATGTCCAACCGGCTCGACTTCGGCGTGGTCTGGGTGAACACCCACATCCCGTTCGTGTCGGAGATGCCGCACGGCGGCTTCAAGCACTCGGGCTACGGCAAGGATCTCTCGGTGTTCGGTCTGCATGACTACACCCGGGTCAAGCACGTCATGCACTACATCGGCGACTGAGGACTGTGCCGGGACATGGCCGAGTTGAACGCGATCGAGCTGGATGACGTCGTCAAGGAGTACCTCTCGCACGGCGAGGTCGTCCAGGCCGTGAAAGGCATAACGCTGGGCATCGCCGAGGGGGAGTTCTTCTCGCTCCTCGGCCCGTCCGGGTGCGGCAAGACCACGACGATGCGGATGGTCGCGGGGTTCGAGGACCCCTCGCGTGGCGTGGTCAGGCTGCACGGCAAGGACGTGACGGATGTCCCGCCGAACAAGCGTGACGTGAACATGGTTTTCCAGTCCTACGCGCTGTTCCCGCACATGAGCGTGTGGGACAACGTGGCGTTCGGGCTCAAGCAGCGCAAGGTGCCGCAGCAGGAGATCAGGCAGCGCGTCGGCGAGATCCTGGAGATCGTCGATCTCACCGGCCGGGAGAAGCGCCGGCCGCGCGAGATGTCCGGCGGCCAGCAGCAGCGGGTGGCGCTGGCCCGCGCCCTGGTCAACAAGCCGCGGGCGCTCCTGCTCGACGAGCCGCTCGGCGCGCTCGACCTCAAGCTCCGCCAGGCCATGCAGATCGAGCTCAAGCGCATCCAGCGCGAGGTCGGCATCACGTTCGTGTACGTGACGCACGACCAGGGCGAGGCGCTCACCATGAGCGACCGGATCGCGGTCATGAACGACGGCCTGGTCGAGCAGCTGGCCGGGCCGCGCGAGATCTACGAGCGGCCCGCGACGGCGTTCGTGGCCGGGTTCATCGGCACCTCCAACCTGCTGGCGGGCACGGCGGCCGGCGGCGTGCTGACCGTCGGCGGCGGCCGGGTGCTGGTGCCCGAGCAGAACGGCCAGGTCACTGTGACCGTCCGGCCGGAGAAGATCACCATCTCGACGGAGCAGCCCGACGGCGACGTCAGCGCCGTGCCCGGCACCGTGGCCGAGGTGGTCTACCTGGGGACCTACAACAGTTACGCCGTGAGCCTCGCGGACGGGGCCGAGATCACGGTGTTCCAGCAGAACGCGCTCGACTCGACGACCACCGCGGAGCGGGGCGATCCCGTCTGGCTGTCGTGGAGGGCGCAGCACTCTTATGCGATCGGAAGTTGATTCATGGACCCCTCGCTCAACCCAGCCCTCCTGAGGGGCATGACCCAAGCCCGTACCCGTCGAGACGCCTTCAGGATCGCCGGTCTGTCCGCCGCCGGGCTCGCCCTGGCCGCCTGCGGCGTGCAGGGCAAGAAGGCGGCGCCACCCAAGGCCGACGCCGTCAAGGAGTTCTGGGCCAAGCAGACCAAGCACGGCCGCGTGGTCTTCGCCAACTGGCCCGAGTACATGCCCGAGGACCAGGCGCCGCTGAAGAAGTTCCAGCAGGCCACCGGCATCTCGTACGAGTACAAGGAGGTCATCCAGGAGAACGCCGAGTTCTTCGGCAAGGCCGACCCCGTGCTCAGGGCGGGCCAGTCGCTCGGCTTCGACATCGTCGTGATGACCAACGGCGTCCAGCTCCAGCACATGATCGACCTGGGCTACGTCACGGCGCTCGACCACTCGCAGATGCCGAACTTCCTGGCCAACGTCGGTGACAAGTACAAGGATCGCGCCTACGACCCCGGCAACGTCTACACGATGCCGTACACCTCGGGTGTGACGGGGATCGCCTACAACACCAAGTACGTCAAGGACGAGCCCAAGAGCATCGAGGCGCTCTTCGATCCGAAGTACAAGGGTCGGGTCGGCATGATGAGCGACGCGCAGGAGATCGCCAACTTCGGCATGTTCGCCCTGGGCCTGGACCCGGAGAAGTCGACCGAGGCCGACTGGCAGAAGGCCGGGGCGAAGCTCAAGGCCCAACGCGACGCCGGAATTGTCCGGAAATATTACGACCAGAGCTACATCGATGCCGTGTCCAAGGGCGACGTCTGGATCAGCATGGCCTGGTCGGGCGACGTCTTCCAGCGGCAGCTGGCCGGTGAGCCGGTCAAGTTCGTCGTGCCCGAGGAGGGCGGCACGATCTGGACCGACAACATGCTCATCCCCAAGAACGCCGCCAACCCGCTCGACGCGCTCATCCTCATGGACTACCTCTACCAGCCGGCCGTCGCCGCCGAGCTGGATGAGTTCATCCAGTACGTCACGCCGGTGCCGGCCGTACAGGATCTGCTGCGGGAGAAGGCCGGGAAGGCGACGGGCGAAGCGAAGAAGTCGCTGGAGGACATGGTCGACAGCCCGCTGATGTTCCCGTCGGAGGCCGACTACGCCAAGCTGCGCACCTACACCAAGTTGACCACCAAGCAGGAGCAGGTGTTCAACCCGATCTTCCAGTCGATCACGCAGGCGTAGCCGATGAGGCGGCTCACCCCCTACCTGCTGGCGCTGCCGAGCTGGATGTGGCTGGGAATCTTCCTGGTCGTGCCGATGGCCGCCATGGCGTCGGTGTCCTTGCAGACGGGCAACGCGATCGACGGCTTCGCCATGACGTTCAGCTTCTCCAACTACACCGACGCGCTCAGCCGCTACAGCCCGCAGCTCCTGCGCTCCCTCCTGTACGGCGGACTGGCCACGGTGGCGATGCTGGTCATCGGCTACCCCGTGGCGTACTGGATCGCCTTCAAGGGCGGCGCGCGCAAGTCGATGTACCTGTTCCTGCTGCTGCTGCCGTTCTTCGTGTCGTTCGTGCTGCGGACGATCTCGTGGGGCTTCCTGCTGGCCGACGACGGCGTCCTGTTCGGCCCGCTGAAGAGCTGGGGCGTGCTGCCCGCCGGCTTCCACGTGCTGGCCACGACGTTCGCGGTGGTGGGCGGGCTGACCTACAACTTCCTGCCGTTCATGATCCTGCCGATCTACGTGGCGCTGGAGCGGGTCGATCCGCGGGTCATCGAGGCGGCTTACGACCTGTACGCCTCGCGCACGGCGGCCTTCCGCAGGGTGGTGCTGCCGCTGTCGCTGCCGGGGGTGTTCGCCGGGGTGCTGATGACGTTCGTGCCCGCCACGGCGGACCCGGTCAACGCGCAGATCCTCGGCGGCACGTCCAACACGATGATCGGCAACATCATCCAGACCCAGTATCTGACGAACCTCGACTACCCGACGGCCTCGGCACTGTCATTCACGCTGATGGCCGTGCTGCTCGTCGGCATCTTCATCTACGCCAAGGCGCTCGGCACCGAGAACGTCCTCGAGGCGGCGGCTCGATGAGGGGCCGCGGGCTCGGGGACCGGCTGCTGCACGCCTACACCTGGCTGATCATCGTCTGGCTGTCGTCGCCGATCGCCGTGATGATCCTGTTCGGGTTCAACGACAAGAAGAGCAAGTCGAACACCACCTGGCAGGGCTTCACCCTCAAGTGGTACGACCGGCTCTTCGACATCTCCGACCTGACCGTCGCACTGCAGAACTCGCTGGTGATCGCCCTGGTCAGCACGCTTATCACGGTCGTGATCGGCACCATGCTGGGACTGGCCATCGGCCGCTACCGCTTCCGGGGCCAGGGGGTGACGAACTTCCTGGTGTTCGCCGCGATCTCGACGCCCGAGCTGGTCATGGGGGCGTCGCTGCTGTCGCTGTTCGTCTCGGGCAACGTGCCGCGCGACGCGAACACGATCATCGTCTCGCACGTGCTGTTCTCGCTGTCGTTCGTCGTCGTCACCGTACGGGCCAGGGTGATCGTGCTGGATCCGGCGCTGGAGGAGGCGGCCAAGGATCTCGGGGCGACCAGCTGGGGGACCTTCCGGCAGGTGACGCTGCCGTCGATCCTGCCGGGCGTGCTGGCGGGGGCGATGCTGTCGTTCGCGCTGTCGATTGACGACTACGTGGTGACCAGCTTCGTCAACGGCTCCACCGTCACCTTCCCGCTGTGGATCGTCGGGTCCGTCAAGACCGGCATCCCGCCGCAGGTCAACGTCATGGGTACGCTGATCTTCGGCGTCGGGGTACTGATCGCCATCGCCACCTCGGTCTCGGCTCGCCGTCGTGCCTGAAAATCCTCGAACCTGATCTGTGGGGAAGTGGAATGTGTGGATCCGCTGAAGGCGCTTGCTGACGCGGAGCGCAAGCCGTACTGGCTGGACAGTCCGGCCAGACCGGAGCCGCGACCGCGGCTCCTCGGAGACACCGGCGCCGACCTCGTCGTGGTCGGCGGCGGCTTCACCGGGCTGTGGACCGCCCTGCTGGCCAAGGAACGCGACCCTGACCAGGACGTCGTCCTGCTCGAAGGCCGCAGGATCGGCTGGGCGGCCTCCGGCCGCAACGGCGGCTTCTGCATGGCGACCCTCACCCATGGCCTGCCCAACGGCCTCGAACGCTGGCCCGACGAGATCGACCGGCTCGAACGCCTCGGCGTGGCCAACCTCGACGAGATCGAGCGGACGCTGGAGCGCTACGGCATCGACTGCTCCTTCGAGCGGACCGGCGAGCTGAACGTCGCCACCGAGCCATGGCAGCTCGACGCGCTCAACGAGCACCTCGATCTCTTCTCCGAGGATCTCATCTCCGAGCTCGGCCTCGACTACGTGCCGCTCGACCAGGAGCAGGTGCGGGCCGAGGTGAACTCGCCCACCTACCTGGGTGGGTTCTGGGACCGCGGCGGCTGCGCCATGCTCGACCCCGCCCGGCTGGCCTGGGGGCTGCGCGAGGCCTGCGTGTCGCTCGGCGTCCGGGTCTATGAGCGCAGCCCGGTCCGCTCGCTGGTCGACGACGGCGTCACGATCAGCGTGCGCACCCCGCACGGCGTCGCCACCGGCCGTCGCGTCGCGCTCGGCACCGGCGTGTTCCCGCCGCTGCTGCGGCGGCTCAAGCACTTCGTGGTGCCGGTGTACGACTACGCGCTCATGACCGAGCCGCTGACCGAGGCGCAGCTCGCCGAGGTGGGCTGGCGCAACCGGCAGGGCGTCGGCGACGGGGCCAACCAGTTCCACTATTACCGGCTGACCGACGACAACCGCGTCCTGTGGGGCGGCTACGACGCCGTCTACTACAACGGCGGCCTGGTCAAGCCGGAGTACGACCAGCGCGACGAGACGTTCGTCAAACTCGCCGGGCACTTCGCCACTACGTTCCCGCAGCTCGAAGACGTGCGCTTCACGCATCGCTGGGGCGGCGTGATCGACACCTGCAGCCGGTTCAGCGCCTTCTACGGCCAGGCGCACGCCGGTCGGCTGGCCTACGCCGTCGGCTACACCGGCATGGGCGTCGGTGCCACCCGCTTCGGCGCGAACGTGATGCTCGACCTGCTCTCGGGCGAGCGCACCGAGCGGACAGAGCTGCGGATGGTACGCGAGAAGCCGATCCCGTTCCCACCGGAGCCGGTGCGGTCCGGGGTGATCCAGTTCACCCGCTGGTCGATCGCCCAGGCCGATCAGCACGAGGGCAGGCGCAACCTCTGGTTGCGCGCGCTCGACCGGATGGGCCTCGGCTTCGACTCATAACCCGCCAAAGACCGGTAGCCCGGTCAAAGGCTCATAACTCGCCAAAGGCCCGTAACCCGTGGAAGGCGGGATCATAGACCTATGAGGGTTGAGTTCACCGCTGACGGGATCGTGCTGGCCGGGGACCTGCGGGTGCCCGAGGGAACGGGCCCGTGGCCGGGTCTGGTGTTCACCGGACCGTTCACCGGAGTGCGTGACCAGGTCACCGGGCTCTACGCGGAGCGGCTGACCGCGCGGGGCTACGCGACCCTGGCCTTCGACCACCGCAACTGGGGCGAGTCCGGCGGAGAACCGCGCCGCCACGAGGACCCGCAGGGGAAGCTGGGCGACCTGCGGGCCGCGGTGTCTCTCCTGCGGTCTCGACCCGAGGTGGACGCGGCGCGGATCGGCGCGATCGGCATCTGCCTGGGCGGGGGATACGCGCTGCGGTTCGCCGCCTTCGATCCCCGGGTGAAGGTCTTCGCCGGGATCGCCGGGGCCTACAACAACCCCTACGCGATGCGCTCGGGCATGGACTACCAGGCGGCCCTGGCCTCCTTCACCGAGGCGCTGGAGCGTCAGGACCTCGGTGGGCCGGTCGAATACCTGCCCGCCGTGGCGCAGGAGGGCGAGGCGGCCATGCCCGGCGACGAGCCGTACGCCTACTACGGCGGCGCGCGTGCCGCGTCGGCGACCTGGGCGAACGAGGTCACCCGGGCCAGTGTGCGCGAGCTGATCACCATGGACAACGTGATGGGCGCCGACTTCCTGTCGCCCAAACCGGCGCTGATCGTGCACGGCGTGGTGGACCGGTTCTGCTCGCCGGAGGGCGCGGAGGAGGCGTTCCGGCGGCTCGACCAGCCCAAGAAGCTCGTCTGGGTCGACGCCAAGCAGCACATCGACCTCTACGACCAGGAGCCGTACGTCACGCTGGCCGTCGACGCGACAGCGGATTTCCTGAGCGAGCACCTGTGACGGTCATTCAGACCCTGGCCGTCTCGGACACCGTCTCGGGAATGACCTTGGGCACGCCGCGCAGCCCCACCAGCGCGAGCACCGCCACCACGGCCAGCATCGCGGCGGTGGCCAGCGCCGTGACCTGGACGGCCTCGACGTAGGCGACCCGGGCCGCCTCAATGAGCTGCCCGGCCTGTGGCGCGGGCAGCGCCTGGGCCGTGTGCAGCGCGCCCGCGATCGACTCCCTGGCGGCCTCGTCCGGCACTCCGGCGGGCAGGCGCAGGCCGGCGCTGTAGGAGCTGTTCAGCAGGGTGCCCAGGATGGCGATGCCCAGCGCCCCGCCCAGCTCGAACGCCGTCTCCGACACCGCGGCCGCCGCCCCGGCCCGCTCCTTGGGCGCGGTGGCCAGCACGTTGTCGTGGTTGACGGTGAAGGCGAACCCGATCCCGATCCCGCTGAGGAACTGCGGAGCGAGTATGACGAGCAGGCTCGTGTCGAGCCCGAACGTGCTGTAGCAGAGGAACGCGCCCGCGGCCAGCGCCAGGCCGAGCGCCACGACGCCGTTCCTGCCCAGGAGTCCGATGACCCGGCCCGCCAGCATGCCGCTGATCGCGCCGCAGAGCCCGCCCGGCAGGCTCGCCAGCCCGGCCTGAAGCGGCGTCCAGCCGAGCACGAGCTGGAAGTACCAGGCGGACATCAGCGACATGGCGGTCATCGTGAAGATCGCCAGCAGGTTGGTGCCGATCGACGCGCTGAAGGCCCGGTTCCTGAACAGCCGCACGTCGATCAGCGGCTCCGCCAGCCTGGTCTGCCGCCACCCGAACAGCCCCAGGCACGCCACGCCCAGCACGGCCGCCACCGGCACACTGGCGTGCGCGAACCCCTGGTGAGCCGCCTCCTTGATCGCGTAGACGGTCGCCACGATGCCGACGAAGGAGAGTGCCACGCTCGGCAGGTCGATGCGGCCGGCGTCGGGGTTGCGTGACTCCGGCAGTACGAGAACGCCGCCGACCAGCACCAGCGCCATGATCGGCACATTGATCAGGAAGACCGAGCCCCACCAGAAGTGGTCGAGCAGCAGCCCGCCGATGACCGGCCCCACGGCGAATCCGGCGGCGCTCATCCCGCTCCAGAGGCCGACGGCGGCGGTCCGCTCCCCGGGATCGGTGAAGACGTTGCGGATGATCGACAGCGTCGACGGCATGATCGTCGCTCCGGCCACGCCAAGCAGCGCCCTGGCCGCGATGAGCAGCTCCGGATTGGGGGCGTAGGCGGTCACCGCCGAGGCCGCCCCGAACGCGGCGGCGCCGATGAGCAACAGGCGCTTGCGGCCGACGCGGTCGCCGAGGTTGCCCATCGTGACGAGCAGCCCCGCGAGCGCGAAGCCGTATATGTCGCCGATCCACAGGAGCTGCGTGGCGTTCGCGCCGAGGTCGCCGACCAGTCTGGGCAGGGCCAGGTGCAGGACCGTCATGTCGAGCGAGAGGAGGAGGCTGGCCAGGCACGCGACGGCCAGGCAGGACCATTTGCCATTGATGGTGCGCATGCGGACCACCATGATCGGAGGCGCTGACCGATCGCCTACCGCTCGCTGACGATCTCCCCGAGCTCGCTCAGCCCGGCCTGGATGCGGGCGCGGACCTCTCCCGCGCTGTACCAGTCGCCAGGGCATTCGGTCAGGGCCTGCTCCATGAGCGCGCGGGCCTCGTCGCGGTCGCCCCGGAGCATCGCCAGCTCGCCCAGCCCCACGTGCGCCCTGGCCATCGTGTCGCCGGAGCCGATCCGACGGGCCATTTCGGCGGCCCGCAGATAGTCGGCCCGCGCCCCGTCGAGGTCACCCAGCCGGGCCACGGAGTCCCCGCGCAGGCACAGGCACTCGGCCATGTCCACCTTGGCGCCCAGCTCCCCGGACGCCCGCAGGCCCTGGTCGGCCAGGTCGCGGGAGGCCGCGTAGTCACCCTGCTCGTAGGCCAGCTCGCTGAGCCCGCTGAGCGCCAGCGTGGCGCCCCAGCGCTCGCCGAGTGCCCGGAACGCGGTCAGCGCCCGCTCGAACTCGGCCCTGGCCTCGTCACCACGGCCGATGATCTGCAGCATGAACGCGAAGCCGCAGTACGTCAGAGCCCGCGACCAGGGTGTCATGGTGCCGGAGTATTGGGCCACCAGCTTCTGGAGGCCCTCGTAGTCGTCGGGCGGGCCGGCGAACATCGGCAGCATCATCGTCAGGGACTCCAGCCGCATCGGCAGGTAGGCGACCGGCAGCAGGCTGCGGAGCTTGTCCAGCCGGGCACGTAGCTCGTCACCCGGCTGCCTGCCCCAGGCCGCGACCAGGACGCACATGGCGTACTCCTCTTCGAGCCCCTCGGGCGGGGTGCTGCCCATATCGGCGATCAGCCCGTCGGCCAGGCTCGCACTGGTGCCCCGGTGGCCGCGCATCCACCAGTAGTAGGCGGAATAGGCGAGGATCCGTATGCCCAGCGCCTCCCGGCCGGTCTCGGCCGCCCAACGTACGGCGGCGGCCAG
The DNA here is from genome assembly GCF_050942315.1 of Nonomuraea sp. CA-143628. Taxonomy (NCBI): domain Bacteria; kingdom Bacillati; phylum Actinomycetota; class Actinomycetes; order Streptosporangiales; family Streptosporangiaceae; genus Nonomuraea; species Nonomuraea sp. CA-143628. Next base: position 10,484,807 of record NZ_CP192072.1, on the reverse strand, counting down.
GTTGTCGCTCTCCTCGTCGAGGCGCGCCAGCCACTCCAGCTGCTCGGCCTTGCGCATGTGCCCGTCGGCCTCGACGGCCAGCGCCAGGTAGCAGTCGGCGTGCGCCTCGCGCACCACCTCGGTCTCGCCCGACTCCGCGAGCTTCTCGGCGCAGAAGGCCCGGATCGTCTCCATCATCCAGTAGCGGCCGTCCACGGCCTCGACCAGCGACTTCTCCGCCAGCGAGAACAGCACCTCCTCCGGCAGCCCGCACACCCGCTCCGCGGACCCGGGCGTGGCGCCGCCCACGAACACCGTCAGCCGCCTGGCCATCCGCTGCTCCCGCTCGTCGAGCAGGTCCCAGCTCCACGCCACGACCGCGCGGAGCGTCTGGTGCCTGGGCAGGGCCGTACGGCTGCCGCGGGCCAGCAACCGGAACCGGTCGTCGAGCCGCGCCGCCACGTCGCCGACCGACATCGTGCGCAACCGCGCGGCCGCCAGCTCGATCGCGAGCGGCAGCCCGTCGAGCGCCCGGCAGATGCCGGACACCTGGGCCAGGTTCGTCTCATCGACCGGCTGCCGGACCGCGGCCGCCCGGTCGGCGAACAGCCGGACGGCGGGGTAGTCGAGGGGGTTCGCGGCGTCGGGCGGCGGCAGCCGCAGGGGCGCCACGGGCAGCAGGGACTCGCCGGTGATGCCCAGGGCCTCGCGGCTGGTCGCCAGCACCCGCAGTGCGGGGCAGGAGGCCAGCAGCAGGTCGGTCAGCTCGGCCGCGGCCGCGACGAGGTGCTCGCAGTTGTCGAGTACCAGCAGCAGCGCGCGGTCGGCGAGCGCGGCGAGCAGGCGGGCCACGGGGTCGACGGCGGGCCGGTCGTGGCCGGACAGCCGGGTGTCGCGGATGTCGAGCGCCGCGAGCACCGCCTTCGGTACGTCGGCGGGGTCGGTGACGGGCGCGAGCTGCACGACGCAGACGTCGCCGGTGGCCCGCTCGGCGGCCTCCATCGCGAGCCGGGTCTTGCCCGCCCCGCCGGATCCGATGAGCGTGACGAGCCTGGCCGTCTCCAGTTGGGCGCCCACCTGGCGCAGCTCCTCGGCCCTGCCGACGAAGCTGGTGAGCTGGGCGCGCAGGCCCTGCCTGCTCACGGCCGCCGCGGTGGCCGCCAGCGAAGGGTCGGCCCTGAGTACGGCTAAGTGCGCCGCGGCCAGCTCCGCTCCCGGCTCGACGCCCAGCTCCTCGTCGAGGATCCGCCGGGCGTCGGCGTAGGCGGTCAACGCCTCGGCCTGCCTGCCGCTGCCGTACAGGGCGCGCATGAGCTGGGCCCGCATCCGCTCGCGCAGCGGGTGGGCGGCCGTGAGCCGCCGCAGCTCGGCGACCAGCTCGCGGTGGGCGCCCAGCTCCAGGTCGGCCTGGACGCGGTCCTCGACGGCGGCCAGGCGCAGCTCCTCCAGCCCGGCGGCGGCCGCCTCCGCGTGCGGGGCGTCGGAGAGCGGCGCACCTCGCCACAGCGCCAGGGCTTCGCGCAGCAGTGACGCCGCGCGGCGGGGGTCGCCCGCGCCGAGGGCGAGCCTGCCGTCGCCGGCCAGCCGCTCGAACCGGTGCGCGTCGACGTCCTGCGGGTCGGCCGTCAGCCGGTAGCCCGCCGGGTGGAACTCCACCCGGTCCTTGCCCAGCGCCCGGCGCAGCCTCGACACCTGCGCCTGCAGCGCGTTGGCCACGCCCTCGGGCGGCTGCGGGCCGTACAGGGCGGCGGCCAGCCGCTCGGCGCCGATGACCCGGCCCGCGTCGAGCGCCAGCAGCGTGAGCAGCCCCCGCACCCGGGGGCCGCCGAGCGCGACCGGCTCGCCGTCCTCACCCAGCGCCCGCGCCGGGCCGAGGATTTCGAAGCGCATACCTCGATTATCGCGGCCCCGCGAAGATCGCGGCGATCTCCGGGTGTGACGGCTGTCGCGGTCCGACGGTCTCCGTGTCCGTCCGCCAGCGCGATCCTGGCAGCATCGCGACGGTCTCCGCGCCCGCCCGCTATCGCGGTTCCGGCAGCATCGCGACGATCTCCGCGTACGTCGGCGCCGGTGGTGCCGTCTTCTCCTGTACGGCCAGCAGGCTAGTCAACGCCCCGTGCAGCGAGGCCCGGTACAGCAGCGACCCGGTGCTCACCCTGGCGACGCCCACCGAGGCGAGCTGGGCCAGCGTGGGCCCGTCGGGCAGGAAGAGCACGTTGACCGGCAGCGGCGTGCCCGCCACCACCTCGGCGATCTCCCCCAGCTCGCGCAGGCCGGGGACGAAGACGCCGTCGGCGTGCCTGTAGGCGCTCACCCGCTCCCGCGTGTCGCCCGTCTTCAGCCAGTGGGTGTCGGTCCGGGCGTTGACGAACACGCCGTGGCCCTTGGCCGCCTCGATGATCCGCTGGTGCAGCCCGATCGGCCGCAGCGTGCCGTCGGGCCGGCCGTCCTCCAGGTTGACGCCCGCGACGCCCAGGGCCGCGAGCGCCGCGACCAGGTCGGACACCTGTGCCGGATCGTCGCTGAAGCCGCCTTCGATGTCGACGGTGACCAGGACGCCGAGGTCCCTGAGCAGCTCGGCCAGTTCGATCGTCTCCGCCTTGGTGGCGCTCGCGGCGTCCGGCTTGCCGTGCACGGCGGCCACGCCGAGGCTGGTGGTGCCGATCGCCGGGAAGCCCTGCGCGGCCAGCATGGCGGCGGACCCGTAGTCCCAGGCGTTGGGCAGCAGCAGCGGGTCGCCCGGCCGGTGCAGGTCGCGGAAGGCGGTGCTCATCGGATGTCCTTCGGTCGCAGGATCGCCTCCAGCACGCCGGCCGCCAGGGCGAGCGCGTGGGCGGAGGCCGGGCAGGGGCGCACGCCCGAGCCGAACGTCAGGTGGGGCGTCGCGCCGCGCGAGACGTCGAACCGCTCGGGCTGCTGGAAGACGGCCGGGTCGCGGTTGGCGGCCACCAGGTCGATCGTGACCTCCTCGCCCGTCCGGCGGTCGAGCCTGCGGCTGGCCTTGAGCGGCGGATCATGGCGGAGTGTCTCGTGCAGCAGGCCGTCGGTGTCGTCGCCGGGTTCGGCGTGGGTGAGCGCGTTCGTGATTAGGGCCGTCGTGGCGGCGTGGGCCTGCAGGAGAATGGTGAGCCCGGGGATCGGGTCGCCCGCGCCGGACAGGAGCTCGACCAGCTCGGCCACCGCGGCGTCGGCCTCGGGCCCGGCCTCGCCCGACAGGTAGCCCGTGGCGGCGGCCGTCACCGCTCCCGTCAGCCGCTTCTCGTCGGTGATCCCGAGCGCGGCGCCGAGCACCGCCGTCGGGACGCCCGGCCAGTCGCCGCCCCGCTCCAGCGTCTTCGCCGTGGCGGCCTGTCTCAGCACGGCCGGGTCGAGCGTGGCGAGTCGTTCGGTGACCAGACGGCGTCGCTCGGCGTGGACCTCGCCGGTGCTGAACCGGGACACCTGGGAACGGAGCCAGGCGAGCGTCCCGTAGGGGGCGTCCTGGCGCACCGGAGGCGGTACGTAACGGGTGTCGGCCAGCACCGATACGGCTTCGGCATGGCGGGTGATGAGCATGGGACCACGCTAGGCCGGAATCCCTTCGACGCCGGGCGAAGTGTCGGCGCGTCAGACCGCCGGGAAGCGTCGGACTGGCGGGCCGCTGGGAAGCGTCGTCTGGCGGGTCGCCGGGCGAGGCGATGCGTCGGCGCGTCAGGCCGCCAGGCGTTCGGGGCGTTCGGGGTTCTCGGTCGGGGCGGGCCGGGCCGCCGGCCGGACCGAGGAGCGCCGTTCCACGGCGGTCACGGCCATGCACACGACCAGCGCGATGTCGGCCAGCACCACACCACGCTCCAGCAGCCCGTAGTAGGAGCCGCCGCCGATCAGCGGCGAGGTGAACGCGGCCGGGTGCGCGGTCAGGTAGGCGACCAGCGCCACCACCGAGGTCACGCTGAGCGCCTTGACCCGGTTCCACTTCGGCAGGGGCGCGCGGCCCCTGGCCAGGGTCCAGCCGGCCACGGGCAGGGTGGTGAAGATGACGGCCGAGGACCAGCGGTGGATCTCACCCGCCAGCGAGCCGATCGCCGCGTCGCCGGGGTCGGTGGGGAAGACCGCGCTCAGCATCAACCCGGCCGTGGCGGCCAGCAGCAGCACCCTGGCGGCCGCGCTGCGGGCGGGCTCACGGGTCGCCAGCGCGTACGCGAGGGACAGGCAGGACCCGGCCAGCGCGAGCATGCCGATCAGCACGGGCGCCATCCCGCCGGGGACCAGCGCGTAGTCGCTCAGCAGCGGCTGGCCGGGCAGCGCGAACTGCGCGTAGCCGAGCGCGGCAACGGCGGCCAGCGCGCCGGTCACGGCGCTCACCACCGGCACGGTCACCGAAACCGGCTCCACGCCGCGACCTGGGAGGTCCGTCTGGGTCATCGGGTCACCTCGTCATAGATCTTCTCGAAGCGGGCCAGGGAGTTCTGGTGGTCGTGCGTGAGGGCCAGGTCGCGGCTCGCCTTGCCGAGGCGGGCACGCAGGTCCTCGTCGGTGAGGATGGTGGTCATGTGGCGGGCCAGCGACATGACGTCCCGCGGCTCGAACAGGTAGCCGTTGTCCGCCACCAGGTGCGGCAGGGCCATGGCGTTCGCCGCGACCACGGGGAGCCCGCTGGCCATGGCCTCCAGAGTCGCGATGCTCTGCAGCTCGGCGACGCTCGGCATGGCGAACAGGTCGGCCGCGGCGAAGGCCTGCGGCATGTTCTCGTCGGGCACGTAGCCGAGGAAGAACACCCGCTCGCGGACCCCGATGCGCTCGGCCAGCCGCTCCAGCTCCGGCCGCTGGTTGCCCTGCCCGACGAGCGCGATCTGCGCGTCGGTCTCGTTGAGCACGTACGGCAGCGCGCGGACGAGCTCGTCGAGGCGCTTCTCCTCGTCCAGACGGCCGACGAACAGGGCGGTGGGGCGGTCGGGCAGGTCGAACAGCTTGCGGGCCCACGCCTTGGGCTCGGCGTGCGGGTAGAAGCGGGCCAGGTCGATGCCGCAGGACACCGGCTCCACCTCGCGGGCGAAGCCCTGGTCGGCCAGCAGCTTGGCGGCCAGCGGCGTCGGCGTGGTGATGCGGTCGGCGCGGTCGAAGATCCGGGCGAAGTCGCGCCAGGCCAGTTGACCGGCCTTCTGCCGGAGCCGGTCGGGGATGTGGCCGAACTGGAAGAGGTTGTCCGGCATGAAGTGGTTGGTGGCCACAATGGGCACCTGGCGGCGACGGGCGGCGGCGATGGCGGCCCGGCCGACGACGAAGTGGCCCTGGGAGTGCAGGACGTCGGGCTGGACGGCGTTCATCAGCCAGTCCAGCCGGGTGGGGACGGTGACCCGCATGGTGGGGTGGACCAGGAGGGGCGCCGAGCGCAGCCGGTGCACCACCACGCCGTCGACCACGTCGGCCGTGGCCGGTCCCTGGTCCGACTGACAGACGACGTGCACCTCGTTGCCGCGCGCGGCCAGGCCGCTGGCCAGGCGGTAGGTGAAGACGGCGGTGCCGTTGACGTCGGGCGGGTAGGTGTCGGTGGAGATCAGGATGCGCCGCGGGCGCGCGGGGGCGGGCGCGAGCTCTGTGCGCTGGGCGGTGTTGGTGCGCAGGGGCATGACCATGACAAGGGACTCCAGTCGAAAGGGTGATCGCCGACCGGCTGGGGAAGGCCGGTGCGGGAGTAGGTGGTGGGGGGTAGGAGATTCGGGGGCAGGTTGGTGGCGCGCCGCCAACGGGGTGGTGCGAGCCGGTGGGAAGGTCAGTGGCGCGCCTCCAGCGGAGTGGTGCGAGCCAGTGCGAAGGTCCCCGCCGCGGTCAGCGCCGCCGCCGCGATCGGGGCCAGTCCGGAGGGCAGCGGCTCGCCCAGCAGCAGCGCGCCGAAGGCGACCGCCGTGAGCGGGTCGGCGATCTGCAGCGAGGCGAAGGAGACGCCGAAGTGACCGACGGCGTAGGCCCGCTGGAGCATCATCAGCGCCAGCAGCGCGGGCACCGGCATCGCCAGCAGGTACCACCAGTTCCAGGAGCCGTCGACCAGCGCCCGCATGAGCGTGGCCGTGGCGCCGTACAGCACGCCCGAACTGGTGGCCAGCAGCGCCGCCCGGCCCGCCGGTGAGGCGATCTTCGAGCCCGCCCAGAGCAGCACCGACGCGATGCCGGCGACCGCCAGCAACGTCAGTACGCCGTTCGGGCTCAGGTACGTCGGGCCTTCGGCCGCGGGCACCAGCAGGACCAGGCCGATCAGCCCGGCCGCCACCACACCCGCGGCGGTCAGTTCCTTGCGGGAGGGCCGGCGGCCGTGCAGCGCGGCGGCGATCGGCAGCGCGAACAGCAGGCTCGCCACCCCCATCGGCTGCACGACGGTCAGCGGGCCCAGGCCGAGGGCGACGATGTGCAGGCCGCCGCCGGACAGGATCGACAGGCCGCCGAGCAGCCAGCGCGGCCTCCGCAACAGCATGAGCAGGGTGGGCTTGGTCGTACCGGCCGCTTCGAACTGCTGAAGCGCGGCGCCGAGCGCGAAGAACAGGGAACCGACCAGGGCGATAACGGCGGCCAGGACAGTCATGCCCACTCCTCTCAAACAGATGGTTACCGGGCGAGGTCAAACAGACGTGTCCACCGGAAGGCGCTCCGGGGAAGCCTGGGTGGCGCGTCGCTTCCGCGACCACCGGATGACCTCGACGATGCCGGTGACGGACAGGGCGATGCCCAGGCCGAGCAGCAGTCCCTTGATCGGGTCGTTCTCGAAGGCCATCCCGCCGAAGAAGCCGATCAGGCCGGAGTACAGGCCCCACGAGGCGGCCGCGATCGCGTCGAAGAAGGTGAAGGAACGCAGCGGATGGCGTACGGCGCCCATGGTCAGCGTCGTCGCGGTGCGCCCGCCGGGGATGTAGCGAGCGGCCACGAGGATCATCCCGCCGCGCTCGGCCAGTGCGTTCCCGGCCCACACGAACGCCTTGCGGTGCCGCAGCCGCCCGCCCGACTTCTTGCCGATCAGGTAGGAGACGTGGTCGCCCGCGAAGGCGCCCAGCGCGGACACCACGATCACCAACGCCAGGTTCGTCTGCCCCGAGGCGGCGAAGACGGCCGCGGTGATCACCGCGGTCTCCGCCGGCACGACCGGGAAGAACCCGTCGAGCAGCGCCAGCGCGAACAGCGCCACGTACAGCCAAGGTGACGACATCACCTGCTGGACCAGTTCCAGAATGGCGTGCGACATTGCGTGTACTCCGATCGTTGAGGCGCCCTCACAGCGTGTCCGCATGAGGTGCCGTGGGACATCGGGGATCACCCCGGTCGAACGCGTGCCCCACCCCGACAGGGGTCAGGGCCCGCACCTTTTGAAGCTAGAAACTCCGCAGGTCACGGCACATCAGTCGATCGGCACACTTGACCCCCGACTTTCGTCAGGGGCGGTCATACGACCTCCGGGCGACACTCTTCGATCAAAGCGGGTCGCCGCTACCAGCACAGGAGTGTGGATGGGCGGCTTTTGGGTGGGGTTAACACCACCGGGGATGGTTTATCCAGCACCACCCTGACTTTCGTCAGGGTAGTTCCCCTACCCCGGTTCCCCCTGACGGGTGAGAGGGATCCCTCCGCCGTGGGAGGGATGACCGGAGCGGGGAGGCGCACTGTTGGCACATGACTCCCCAGAAGGCCGGAATCGGCCGCATCACGGCGGCGGTCGTGGCGATGGCCGCCATGCTCCCGTACCTGACTCTGAAGATCTTCTGGCTGACCGGCCATCCGGTGGGCGTCTCCGACCCGGCGTTCATGAACGATCCGGCGATGGTCGGGCTGAACGTCATGACGTTCGGCATGGACGCGGTCGCGCTGCTGCTGGCGCTGGCGTTCACCACGCGGCGGGGCATGCGGCTGCCCGCCTGGCTGGTGCTGCTACCCCTCTGGGTCGGCACCGGCCTGCTGTCGGTGGTGATCGTCACGGTGCCGGTCAGCGTTCTGGTCTCCGGCCCGTCGATCTTCGTGACGGACGGGCCCATCGCGCCCTGGGTGTACATGATGGTCTACGGCGGGTTCATCGGGCAGGGCGTGGGGTTGATGGTGGCGTTCGTCCTGTACGCCAGGGATCGGTGGCCCGTCGTCTTCTCCACGGCTCTGGGGTACGGCTACGCGAGCCCGACCAGGTCGTTCCAGACCGTCGTCGCCAGAGGGGCGCTACCGGTGTCGGCCGTACTCGGCGCGACCCGCCTGTACTGGGCCGCCGGTTATCCAGCGCCGGAGCAGGCGCTGCAGGACGGCTTCAAGGGCCTGCTCGCGCTCGGGGCGGGGATCGCGCTGCTGCTTCTTGTCGGAGGCCGCGGCCCCAGGGCGTTCTGGCCCCCGCTGGTCGTGGGCTGGCTCGGCACGGGCGTCATGTTCGGCTGGGGGCTCTACGCGATGATCCTCACGGTCACCGCCGGGCCGCTCGGTGCGAGGATGACCGGCGTGGAGGGCCTGGTGGAGCTGTTCGGCACGCTGACCGGGCTGGTGATGGCGATGTGCGGGGCGTTCCTGCTGGCCGAACGGTCAGGCGTGGGCCACGTGCAGCCGGCGCAGGAGGCGCTTGAAGGCGAAGATCGAGAAGGCGATCGCGAGACCGCTGATCACGGCCACTGCTGACGTGCGCAGCAGCATGAACGTGCTGAGCGACTCGTGCAGCGCGAGCCAGATGCTCACCGTCGAGTTGGCCATCAGCACGAACGCCCACAGCAGTGTGATCCTGGCGAAGAACCTGCGGACCCGCTCATGCTTGAGCACCGCCGACGGCAGGTGGATGTAGTCGAGCGTCAGCTTCTGCACGAGCGGCCGGTTGAGCCGCACCGAGGCCAGGAAGGCCACGCTGATGCAGAGCGTGCCCAGCTCCGGCTGGATGAAGTAGACCACCCAGCTGCCGGTCCAGAAGCCCACGGCGGCGCGCGCGGTGATCGCGATCGCGGCCAGGATCATCGTGGCGGGCACCCGGATGCCCCTGATCAGCCGCCAGGCGACGCCGAGGTAGACCCAGGAGACGGCCGCGGCCAGCGCCCCGTTGAGCCCCAGTACGGCCAGGGCGGCGTAGAACACGGCGAGCGGCGCGACCACGCCTTCGAGCAGCCGAGGCACCGCCTGTCGCGCAAGAGCGGTCAGACGCGGCAGGGTTACGGGAGGGTGATTCACGACTGCTCCGCAAATTGGCCGACGATCAGCGAACTACCCGAGCTTCGGGAGACCAGGCTTCCCGGACGGACCGGTGGAGATTACGAATTGGTTACTCCGGGTCTGCCGGTGGCTTACCGTACCCGACGAATCGGTATGCCACTGCCTCTTTTGCCACGTTCCATGAGTTTGTGGCTGTCCGACTCGGTGCGGCGCGGGTGGCGCGCCGCCGCCGATCGTCACTCAACCAAAGTTCGCTTGAGCCCCGCCGTACGCGCGGTTTCAGCTCAGTGAAGTGGTCGCCAACTTGGCCCCGAAACCGAGGAACAGGGCGCCGACACCCGAGGTCAAGCCCGCGCTAAGTTTTCTTCGGGCGCGGAACTGGGTGGCCAGGAAAGTGCCCCCGAGGATGAGCGCGGTGAGGTAGAGCAGGCTGAAGACCTGGATGATCGCGCCCAGGATGAGGAACGACAGCACGGGCGCGGTGTAGCCCGGATCCACGAACTGGATGAAGAAGGAGACAAAGAAGAGGATCGCCTTGGGGTTGAGCAGGCTGATCGTCAGCGCCTTGCGGAACGGGCGGAGCCGGTTGCCCGGGATTTCCGCGTCAGCGGTCTCGGCCGGGGCGGTGTCAGCGGTCTCGGCGATGCCGGGCCGGGAGCGCCAGGCGCGCCACGCACTCCGCAGCATCTGGAAGCCGATCCACGCCAGGTAGCCGGCGCCCGCGTACTTGACGATGCTGAACAGCACCGGGCTGGAGCGCAGCAGGGACGCCGCGCCCGCGGCCGTGAAGGCCATGAGCACCGTGTCACCGACGAAGACGCCCGCCGCGGCCCGGTAGCCGTGCCGCACCCCATGCTGGGCGGCCGCGCTCAGGACGTACAGGGAGTTGGGGCCCGGCAGCAGGATGATGAGGAAGGCACCGAGGACGTAGGTCGAGAGATCCGTGATACCGAAGAACATGCCGCTCGCTCCTGGAATGCGTAATGACAAGCCAGGGTATCGCGCGATTAATCCCTCGGCGCGTACCAAATACCTCCATACGCTTGCTGGTAGCCGAGCGCCCGATAAGTGGCGTCCGCCAGGGCCTGGCCGCGCGGGTTGACGCCGAGTCCGATGCCCTGCTTGTTCATCGTGTAGCCGAAGGCCAGCCGGGCCGCCGGGTCGCAGAAGCCGAGCGAGCCGCCCATGCCCGCGTGCCCGAACGCGGTCGCCGACAGCAGCGCGCCCTCGCTGTCGGCGGGCGGCAGGTACCTGTTGTCGACCGCCTTCATGAACCCGGTCGAGAACCGGGTCGGCACGGCCAGCACCGCGTCGGTCCCGGCCGAGGCGGTCAGCCCCATGACGGCCAGCTGCTCCTCGGTCACGAGCTCGCCACCCCCGAGGGACAGCGGCCGGTACATGCCCGCCAGACCCCTGGCATTCGTCACCGCGCCGACGGCGCCGTATTCGGCCGCGTGCGCCTCGCGGCTGTCCGACTCGCCGGGGGTCGTCATGTAGCCGCCCTCGTTGGCCAGCAGCAGCCCCGGAATCGAGGCGGGATCGGTGAACGCCTGGACGTAGAACATGGGCGGGTCCGACGGCGGGTCGGCGGGGATCGTGGGCGCCACCCGGCCTTCCTGCTCCTCGGGCAGGCCCAGCCAGAAGTCCAGGCCGAGCGGCTCGGCCACCTCCTCGCGGAAGAACGTGCCGAGCGAGCGCCCGCTCACCCTGCGGACGACCTCGCCGACCAGGAACCCGAACGTCAGCGCGTGATAGCCGTGCCTGCTGCCCGGCTCCCAGAACGGCCGCTCGCCGGCCAGCCGATCGACCATCAGCTTCCAGTCGTAGAACGCGCCGGGCGCCAGCGGCTCGCGCAACACCGGAACCCCCGCCTGGTGCGAGAGCAGATGCCTGACCAGCGTCGCCTGCTTGCCATGGGCGCCGTACTCGGGCCAGTAGCGGACGACGGGGGCGTCGAGATCCAGCTCACCGCGCGCGGCCAGCATGTGCGCGCAGAGCGCCGTGGCGCCCTTCGTACATGACCAGACATGGCCGATGGTGTCGTGCAGCCAGGGGACGCCGGGCGCGGCCTGGCCACCCCAGAGATCGACGACCATCTCACCGTCGAGCACCACGCACACCGACGCGCCGACCTCGCCGCGAAGTGCGAGGTTGCGATCGAACTCGTCCGCGACCTGGGAGAACCTGGGGTCGCACGTCCCTTGTACGGTCATTGCCCGAATCCATCACGAAAGCCGACCGGTGTAAACCGACAGCCCCGACGGCCTCGGGTCTGAGGTTCTGTCAGGTGAAGAGCTCGTCGGCGGAGGTAATGGTCAGGGCCTGGTGGGCCCATGATTCGAGGACGGCTACGTCGGTGCAGGTGCGGATGCGCTCGCGAGCCTCCTCGGAGATGGTGATGCCTCGGTCGTTGAGGATCAGTAGCAGCATCTTGGCCTCGCCCTCTGCATGGCCTTCTGCGCGGAGCTGCTGGGCGAATTCGGACTGGTAGCGGTACGTCTTGGTCGACATCAGTGTTCTCCAGAGTTGTCGGGCGTCCGTGTCGCCGAGGCCCACTTCGGTGAGTTCGGCGCAGTAGCCGGCGGTGCCGGGGTCGATCGTGTCCAGGGCTGTGGCCAGGACTTCAAGTATGTCAGCGACCTCTGGCGAACGCCCGTGCGTGAGTGCGGAAAAGACGGTGAGCCACACGTCGGCCGACGCCTCGGCCACGTCGGTTATCGCCGGGACGTTGTCGGGACCCAGCACGATCGGCTGGAGGGTCAGGGTCGGCCTGTCAGGCAGGCCGATCGTCTTCGGGCGCCGGGCCCAGCGGGCGGTGATCCCGTCCAGGCACACCACCACCAGGATGACCGGGCAGCGGTGTTTGGCATGCAGGTAGCTCACGTAATAAGCCCAGCTGCTGGACTTCTTGGGTTTGGCGCCGGTCTGGGCCTCGATGATGACCAAGTGGTCTCCGAGGTCGGTCTTCAGCTGAAGCACCGTGTCGACCCGGCGCTCGATCGGGGAGAGCTCGGTGAGGTCGGTGTCGATGACGGAGACCGAACAGTCGGCGGGGAGGGGGATGTCGAGGAGGCGCTCGAAGGTACGGGCGAACAGAGAGGGGTCTTCCTGGAAGATCCGGTGAAGCGCCTCGTGTTGGGCGGTGACCATGCGCGGAACGTTATCGAATGACTACGCATAGTGTTCGAAAATTGACCAAGAGAGCCTCGGCGAAGCGCCCATCCGGGGGAAAGCGGCAGGATGGGTTTCGTGCGGATATCCATCCTGGGGACACTGGAAGTGACCGGCGCGGAGCCGATCGCGGTCGGTGGGTTCCGGTTACGGGCGCTCCTGGCCATCCTCGCCCTCGAAGCCGGGCGGACCGTCACCTCGGAGCGGCTGATCGACATGCTCTGGCCGCAGGAGCCGCCGGGCAACGCCGCCAACGCGCTGCAGACGCTGGTCAGGCGGCTGCGTGTGGCGCTCAGGCCGTACGAGATCGTGGAGAGCCGGACGGGTGGCTATGCGCTGGCCGTCGACGCCGACCTGGTCGACGCGCTGCGCTTTCGCCGCCTGACCAGTCTGGCGAAGCTCGATCCGACCAGGCTCGCGAAGCTCGATGAGGCGCTCGCGCTCTGGCGTGGGCCCGCGCTCGCCGGTCTCGGCGCCGTGCCGTACCTGGCCAACGTGGCCGCCGGGCTGGAGGAGGACCGGCTGGCCGCGATCGAGGCCCGCGCCGAGGCGCGGCTGGCGGCCGGGCTGGTGGCCGATCTGGCCACGGAGGTCGCCGCGCACCCCCTCCGTGAGCGGCTGTGCGCGCTGGAGATGCGGGGGCTGGCCGCCGCCGGGCGGCAGGCCGACGCGCTGGCCCTGTTCGAGCGCACCCGCCGGACGCTCGCCGACGAGCTCGGCGTCGACCCGGGGCCCGAGCTGCGCGCCGCCCACCTGGCGGTCGTGTCGGGCGAGGTTCCCGTACGGCAGGACCCACCCAAGGGTCTGCCCAAGGGCAACGTCCGGGTCCCCCTGACCACGTTCATCGGCCGCGAGGACGAGCTGGACCTGCTGACCACCGTCCTCGGTCACGCCCGGATGGTCTCGATCGTCGGACCGGGCGGCGCGGGCAAGACCAGGCTGGCCGCCGAGGCGGCCCTGCGCATGGGCACGCGGTTCGACGGGGCGTGGATGGTCGAGCTGGCCTCTGTCACCGACCCCACGGCTCTGCCCGGCGCGGTGCTCGACGCCCTCGGCCTGCGCGAGGACCGGCCGGGCTACTCGCATCACCGGCCGGATATGACCGACTATCCGCACCAAAGGCAGGACACACCGGGCGCCTGGGCGGACGGGCGACCGGGAGGGGACAGGGAACCGGGAGGGGCCGGGCGGCTTGGCGGGGACGGGCCGCTCCAGCAGGTGGTCGAGGCCCTGGGCGAGCGCCGGGTGCTGATCGTGCTGGACAACTGCGAGCACCTCGTCGACGCCGCCGCGCGCCTGGCCGATGACCTGCTGGCCGGCTGCCCCGGCCTGCACGTGCTGGCCACCAGCCGGGAGCCGCTCGGCGTGCCGGGGGAGCGGCTGGTTCCCATTCCGCCGCTGGAGCCGCCCCCGCCCGGCGTGGACGCGACCCGAGCGGCCGAATACCCGTCGGTACGCCTGCTGCTCGACCGCGCCACCGCGGCCCGGCCCGCGTTCGCCCTCGACGAGGGGAACGTCGCGGCAGTGGTGGCCCTGTGCCGCCGGCTGGACGGCATGCCGCTGGCCATCGAGCTGGCCGCGGCCCGGCTGCGGACGATGACGCCGCGGCAGCTCGCCGACCGCATCGACGATCGCTTCCGGCTGCTGACGGGCGGCAGCCGAACGGCGCTGCCCCGCCAGCAGACGCTCAGAGCGGTGGTGGAGTGGAGCTGGGACCTGCTCGACGAGCCCGAACGCGAGCTGGCCCGCGGGTTCGCGGTCTTCGCGGGCGGCGCCACGCTCGAATCCGTCGAGGCGGTGTGCGGCGGCACCGCCCACGTGCTGGGCGCGCTGGCCGACAAGTCGCTGGTCCAGGTGTCGCCGGAGGGCCGCTATTCGATGCTGGAGACGATCCGCGCGTACGCCGCCGACCGGCTGGCCGAGACCGGGGAGATGGCGGCGTACCGGCGGCGTCATGCCGTGCACCTGCTCGATCTCGCCGAACGGGCGGTTCCCCAGCTGCGGACCGGCGCGCAGATCGAGTGGATCGAGCGGCTCTCGGCCGAGCGGGACGACTGCTCGGTGGCGCTGCGCTGGGCGCTCGACGAGCGCGACGTGGAGATCGCGCTGCGGCTCTGCGCGGCACTCAACTGGTACTGGTGGATGTGCGGCTACCGGCACGAGAGCGCGAACTGGGCGGGGCAGGTGCTCGACCTGGCGGGCGACACCCCGCCTCCGGGCCTGGTGAGGGCGTACGTGGCCTGTCTGTTCGCGGATGGGGTGAGCAAGTTCGCGTCGATCGTCAGTGATCGGGCGGCCATGCGGGTCCTGTCCGTGCGGATGAACGAGCTGATCACGGCGGCGGAGCGGGAAGGGCCCGTCCACCCGCTGCTGCTGATCAGCCGGGCCGTCATGGCGAGCGCGGCCGGGCAGGACGAGCGGGCCGCCGCGCTGCTCGATCACCTCGCCGAGAGCGACGACCTCTGGCTGGCCAGCTCGGCCAGGATGCTCGCCGGGCCGCACGCGTCCGAAGAGCGGCTGGAGCAGGCGGTGGCCGGGTTCAGGAAGCTGGGCGAACGGTGGGGGCTGAGCGAGGCGCTGCTGAATCTGGCCGCGCTGCGCGCCGCGCGCGGGGAGCCCACGGAAGATCTGATCGCCGAGACCCAGTCGCTCACCAGCGAGTGGGTGAGCTCGGAGGAGACGATCTCGACGCTGACCCGGCTGGCGACGCTCCGTGCGCAGAGCGGAGACCTCGACGGCGCCGCCGCCGACCTGGCCAAGGCCCGACGCGGAACCGCTGACCGGGCCGACGACCGGGCCGGTGCGGATGCGGAGATCTCGGCGTTCACCCTCATCCAGCTCGGCTTGGGGGAGGCCGCGCTGGCCTACCGGCTCGGCGATGTCGAGCAGAGTCTGGCCACCTACCGCGACCTGTTCCCGCTGCTGGCCGAGGCGCCGCCGATTCCGCAGCTCGCGGTGGCGGTGCACGCCGGCTACGGCAGGGCGCTGACGGCCGGTGGCGACCCCGCGGCCGGGCTCGAACAGCACCGCCTGGCGCTCGGCCTGCTGGGGACCACGCCGGATCTGCCGTACCTGTCGATCGTGCTGGCCGGGTGCGCGCTGGCCGAGCTGTCGGGCGGTGACCCGGAACGCGCGGCCGTCCTGTTCGGCGCGTCGGCCGCCGTCGAGCCGCCCGACGCGTCGGGCGACACCGTCGCGGGGACGGCGTCGGCCAGGGCCGCGCTCGGTGACGCGCGCTACGACGACCTGTACGAAAAGGGCGCCGCCATGACCAGGCAGGAGGTCTACGAGATGATCGGCAGCATCACGTAGGAGGGGTCGTGGATCGTGGTCGTGCCCTTCTGGGGGTTCCTGGCGAACCTGGGGAAGTTCGATCCCGCCACGTCGATCCTGATCCGGTGTCCGGGCCGGAAGAGGTTCGAGATCGCGCCCAGCGAGACCCTGACCTCGCGCACCTCGCCGGGCGTCAGGTCCGTCACCCGCGTGATGGCGTCGGTCAGCAGCTCGGCCCGGCCGCCGGGGTGCACGTCGATCAGCTTGACGGCGACGTCAGCGCTGGTCGCGGTGGACGACACGAGCACGATCAGCTCGACGTCCCCGGTCACCTCCAGCGCGGCGTCGAGTGGTGCGCTCTGGTGACGCAGCACGTCGCCGCGGTCGTCGAGCGGACGCTGGTCGAGCGGCCCGAAGGCGTCGAACGTCATCACCGCCCCGCCCACCGTGGGGACCGGATCGCCGGGGTCGCTGACGAACTCGCCGCCCCCGCCGCCCGCCGGGACGGTGCCGAGCGTGCCGTCCGGGCCCAGGTGGTACGCCACGCGCCGGGCGGCGGGCGGCGGCCAGTCGGTCGCGGTGCGCCACTCGTCGGCGCCCATCAGGAAGTACGTCACCGCGGCCCGGTCGGCCGGCGACTCCCCGCGCAGCCACTGGCCGAACCAGTCCAGGTGCAGGCCGGTCCAGTCGATCGCGTCCTGGCTCGCCCCTGCCCCGTAGTCCCGCCCGCAGACGTCGCCGTCCTGCGTGAAGTGCGCCCACGGGCCCACGACGAGCCGGGATCCGCCGCGCAGGTGCTGGTAGTGGCCGATGGAGGCGTCGCGGAAGTAGTCGTACCAGCCGGTGCCCACCAGAGCTGGCACCTCGATCTCGGCGTGGCGGACGGCGCCGTTCCGCCACGTCTCCGCCGCCGGGTCGGGATGATCCATCCAGTCCGCGTAGAAGGGCACGAGGTCGGTCAGGAGCGGCTGGTCGCTGAGCGGCAGGCGCTCGGCCAGCCGCAGCATGGTCTCGGGGAACCGGTCGGGGAAGCCCAGCGCCGCCAGATAGGCGTCCCTGTCGGCGGCGAGCGCCGTACCCCGCCTGATGCGGCGCTCCAGCTCGTCGAGCGCGAGAACGGCCGCGCTGACGGTCAGGACCACGTTGAGGTTGGGCACGCCTGATTGGTAGACCACCTCGTGCAGTGACGCGGGCGCCACGTGCGGCGCGATGGCCCGCAGGCCCGCCGGGCGTTCCTGGGCGGCCATGAGCTGGGTGATGCCCAGGTAGGAGTCGCCGAACATGCCGACGTTCCCGTCCGACCAGGGCCGCGTGGCCGCCCACCGCACCGCGTCGTAGCCGTCGGCGGCCTCGCCGGTGATGAAGGCGACCTCGCCGTCCGAGTCGCCGGTCCCGCGTACGTCCTGGACGACGACCGCGTATCCGGCGGCCACCAGCCGGGGCACGTCCAGGTGCATTCCGGGCCCCGGATCCGTCCTGCCGTACGGCGTGCGGGCCAGCAGCACCGGGAAGGGGCCGGGCCCCGCGGGGCGCCAGAGCGTGGCGACGAGGGTGACGCCGTCGCGGGTGGTCATGGTCTCCGTGGTCTTGATCATGGGATCTTCCTGTCGCAGGCCCTCAGCACTGATGCTCATGTCGTTCAGCGTGTCGAAACGCCCTGGTAGAGAGCTGGCATTAACCTGTCGCTCAGCTGTCAGGCTCTGGAGCCGGCAGGAAACGGGCCCACCGGACGGGCCGGAAAGTTGGGCCTTTCCCAACCACCGCAACGTCCTCACCCTCGGTTCAGGCGCGTGTCAACGACATCCCACGCGCCCGAGGAGGACTAGGTGAAACGCCGTTTTGTCATCCTGCTCGCCGTCCTCGGCCTGGTCTGCCTGACCGGCATGACCGGAGCCGGGGCCGCCGCCGAGCCGCCGCCGAACCGGCAGTATCGCGTGGAGGGGCCGGCGAACGCCCAGCAACGCAGCGCCGTCGCCGCGACCGGTGCCGCGATCGACGAGGTGGCCACGGGGTCGGTCCTGATCACCGCCACGACGGCCGAGGTGGACGCGATCAGGCGCCTCGGTTACCGGGTCTCGGAGATGCCGCGCCCGTTATCGCCGTCCGGCGGCGTCGGGACCTTTGACTTCCCGCCGGCGGACTCCGGCTACCACAACTACGCCGAGGCGACCGCCGACATCAACGCGCTCGTCGCCGCTCATCCCAACCTCGCGACGGTCTCCACGTACGGCACGTCGTACGAGGGCAGAGCCCTGCGCGTCATCAAGATCAGCGACAACGTCGCGACCGACGAGGCGGAGCCGGAGGTGCTCTTCACCGCGCACCAGCACGCCCGCGAGCACCTCACGGTGGAGATGGCGCTCTACCTGATGCACCTGCTGGTGGACAACTACGGCACCGACACCCGGATCACGAACCTGGTGAACTCCCGGGAGATCTGGATCATGCCGGACCTGAACCCGGACGGCGGCGAGTACGACATCGCCAGCGGCTCCTACCGCTCCTGGCGCAAGAACCGCCAGCCGAACAGCGGCTCGTCGGCCGTCGGGACCGACCTGAACCGCAACTGGGCCTACAACTTCGGCTGTTGCGGCGGCTCCTCCGGCAGCACCTCCAGCGAGACCTACCGCGGCGCGTCGGCCGAGTCGGCGCCCGAGGTGAAGGCCGTGGCCAACTTCGTACGCGGCCGGGTCGTCGGCGGCGTCCAGCAGATCAAGTCGAACATCGACTTTCACACCTACGCCGAACTCGTCCTGTGGCCCTACGGCTTCACCTTCAACGACACGGCTCCGGGCCTGACCCAGGACGACCACGACGCGTTCGCGGCACTCGGCCGGAACATGGCCTCCACCAACAACTACACCCCGGAGCAGGCCAGCGACCTCTACATCACCGACGGGACGATCGACGACTGGCTGTGGGGCGCGTACAAGATCTTCAGCTTCACCTTCGAGATGTACCCCGTCAGCTCCAGCCCGGGCTTCTACCCGCCGGACGAGCAGATCGTCCCGCAGACCACCCGGAACAGGGAGGCGGTGCTCCGCTTCCTCGAGTACTCCGACTGCGTCTACCGGATCATCGGCAAGGAGTCCCAGTACTGCGGCACCGGCACCCCGCCCGTGACCGTCTACTCCGACACCTTCGAGACGGGCACCGGCTGGACCGTCAACCCGAGCGCCACGGACACGGCCACCCTCGGCGCGTGGGAGCGCGGCGTCCCTGAGGCCACCACCTCCTCCGGCGCCAAGCAGCTCGCCACCACGGTCAGCGGCACCAACGACCTGGTGACGGGCCGCCTCGCGGGCACCTCCGCGGGTGACTTCGACGTCGACGGCGGCATCACCTCGATCCAGTCGCCGCCCATCACCTTGCCCGCCACCGGCACGCTCAGCCTCTCGCTGTCGTGGTACCTGGCGCACGGCTCGAACGCCTCCAGCGCCGACTACTTCCGGGTCAGGGTGGTCGGCAACACCACGACGACCGTCTTCCAGCAGGCCGGCGCGGCGGCCAACCGCAACGGGGCCTGGGCCACGGCCACGGCCGGTCTGAACGCGTACGCGGGCCAGACGGTCCGCATCCTCATCGACGCCGCCGACGCCTCGGGCGCGTCCCTGGTCGAGGCGGGCGTCGACGACGTCCGCATCACCCAGCAGAACTGATCGTCCTTCGGCCGGTCACCACGGCGGAGCAGCGAATCCGGCTGCTCCGCCGTAACCATTTCTTTGGGTCTTGTAAGACCCGGGTGTCAAGGCTACGATCGCGGCAACTCTTAGGAAACTTTCCTAAAAGAAATCATGAATCAGGAAGCCATGTCCCGGTCTCCGCCGCCCTTCTCCACTCTGACCCAGAGTGTCGCGGGCCGTCGAAGTGACCCTCCGACATGGGCGGCTCCCCTCCCACTCTGACCGGCCGAGCAAAGCGAACCCCTCCTGCTGCCACCCCCCCAGCGGCCCGCCCCACCACGCGGGCCCATGCCGTACGGCTCGCGCTCTCACCCCCCGGCGCGAGCCGTACGGCACGCCACAAGGACCTGACCCGTCACAGCCGCACCACCAGGGAATGCCATGAGATTTCGCCGCATGTTCCTCGCCTTACTCGCCGCCCTGGCCATGATGGGGGCCGGGCTCACCACCGTCTCGACCAGCGCCTACGGGGCCGTGGCCTTCGCCTACCCCGCGTGGGCGGCGTGGACGGCCTACTCCGTGGGCACCCGCGTCACCTACAACGGCGTCGACTACGAGTGCATCCAGGCCCACACCTCCCAGCCCGACTGGACGCCGGACGCCGTGCCCGCCCTGTGGAAGACCGTCTCGGGCGGCGGCGGCGACACCACCGCCCCCTCGGTGCCGGGCAACCTCCGCTCGACCGGCACGACCTCCAGCAGCGTCTCGCTGGCCTGGAACGCCTCCACCGACAACGTCGGCGTCACCGGCTACAACGTCTACCGGGGCTCGACGCTGGTGACGACGGCCACCGGCACCACCTACACCGACGGCGGGCTCGCGGCCTCCACCAGCTACACCTACACGGTCCGCGCCCGTGACGCCGCCGGGAACCTCTCCGCGGCCAGTAACTCCGTCACCGCCACCACCTCGGCCGGCACCGGCGCCCCCGGCCAGCCGGGCTCGCCGAGCGTCAGCGGGTCCACGAACAGCTCGCTCTCCCTGTCGTGGGGCGCGTCGTCGGGCACGGTCACGGGCTATCGCGTGTACGAGGGCAGCACGGTCAAGGCCACCGTCACCGGTACCTCGGCCACCATCGGCTCCCTGGGCACCTGCACCTCGCACACCTTCACCGTCAGGGCGTACAACTCGGTAGGCGAGTCGGCCTCCAGCGCCGCGGTCACCGGGACGACCACCGGCTGTACCGGCGGCGGCAGCAAGCTGCCCGGCGCCCCCTACCTCTACATGGGCTGGGGCGACCCGCCCGCGCCCGCCACGGTGATGAGCGCGACCGGCGTCAAGTCGTTCACGATGGCCTTCATCCTGTCCAGCGGCGGCTGCAACGCGGCCTGGGACGGCAGCCGTCCGCTCACCGGCGGCGCCGACGCGCAGGCGATCTCGGCCATCAAGTCGGCCGGCGGCAGCGTACAGGTCTCCTTCGGCGGCTGGTCGGGCAACAAGCTCGGCCCGAACTGCTCCTCGCCCTCGGCGTTCGCCGGCGCGGTGCAGACGGTCATCAACGCCGTCGGTCCCGCGGCCGTCGACTTCGACATCGAGAACACCGACGAGTTCGAGAGCGAGGCGGTCCAGGACCGCATCCTGAACGGCCTCAAGATCGTCAAGCAGAACAACCCCAACGTCAAGGTCGTCGTCACCTTCGGCACCTCGACCACCGGCCCCACCTACTGGGGCACCCGCCTGATCAACCGGTCGAAGGAGCTCGCGGTCCCGATCGACAACTACACGATCATGCCGTTCGACTTCGGCGGCGGCTCGAACATGTACCAAAGCACGGTCAACGCCTCCGAAGGGCTGAAGAACACCCTCAAGACGGCCTTCGGCTGGTCGGACGCTCAGGCGTACGCGCACATGGGCATCTCGGGCATGAACGGCCTGTCGGACCAGCAGGAGCTCACCTCCACGGCCACCTGGACGCAGATCCGTGACTACGCCAGGAACAACGGCCTGACCAGGCTCGCGTACTGGGCCGTCAACCGCGACCGGCCGTGCCCGGGCGGCGGGGTCGTGTCCAACTGCAGCGGGATCGCCCAGTCGAACTGGGACTTCACCAGGATCACCGCCGGCTTCTGAACGGCTCCACCGTCGGCTTCTGAACCGAAACCGACCCACTGCCGGCTCCTGAACCGGGACCGGCCCACCGCACCCGTCGCACCGGCGTCCCGCCGCCGGTGCGGCGGGTGGCCCACGAGGGCGCGGCGGCACTCTCACGAAGAGCCGAGCTTCACGAAGACGAGAACGTGAATACCCGAGAACATAGGGGACCTCCATGAACCTGCGAGGACTCGCGGCGACCGCCGCCATCGCCCTGGGCCTCATAGCCCTCCAAGCCACACCCGCCTCAGCCGCCAACATCCTGACGAACCCCGGCTTCGAGTCCGCCTTGACCGGCTGGACCTGCCAGGCCTCGGCCGCCGCCCAAGCAGTGTCACAGCCCGTTCACGGCGGTACGAGGGCCTTACAAGCCACCCCGGCGGGCAATGACTACGCCCGATGCCAGCAGACCGTGACGGTCCAGCCCAACACGACCTACCAGCTGTCGGCGTGGGTCCAGGGCAACTACATCTTCCTGGGGGCGACGGGCACCGGGATCGACGTCAGCACCTGGGGTGCCCCGGGCGGTCAATGGCAGCAGCTGAAAACGTCGTTCACCACCGGCGCGGGTGTGACGAGCGTGATCGTCTACGTCAATGGATGGTACGGCCAGGGCGCCTACTACGCCGATGACGTCGTGCTCGACGGCCCGGGTGGCGCCCCGGACACCCAGGCGCCGACCGTGCCGGGAAGCCCGGCGGTCGGCGGCGCCACCAACTCCAGCCTGACCGTGACGTGGTCCGCCTCCACCGACAACTCCGGCAGCGTCGCCCGCTACGAGGTGTCCAGGGACAACGCGGCTCCCACGGCGGTGACCGGCACCTCCTACACGGCCACCGGGCTCAGCGCCACCACGACCTACGGGTTCCGCGTCCGGGCGTGTGACGCCGCCGGCAACTGCTCGGCGTACACGGCGTCCGTCAGCGGGAAGACCACCAACGACACCACGCCGCCGCCGACCGGCGACATCCGCTACGCGCCCTACATCGACATCACCATGAACACCCCGTCTCTGGCCGGCGCCGCCGCCGCGACCGGGGTGAAGAACTACACGCTGGCCTTCGTGCTCGGCGACAGCACGGGCTGCAACCCGGCCTGGGGCGGGGTCATCCCGCTCACCGATTCCAGGATCATCAACGACGTCAAGGCGCTTCAGGCCCAGGGCGGCCAGGTGGTCGTCGCCAGCGGCGGCGCCCAGGGCCCGTACCTGGAGCACAACTGCGGCACCACCGCCACACTGCTCGCCGCCTACAAGAAGGTGCTCGACGCGGTCGGCACGAACCAGCTGGACGTCGACGTCGAGGCGTCGATCGATGTGAACAAGGTCAACAGCGCGCTGAAGCAGTTGCAGTCCGAACGCGGCACCGTGGTGAGGTACACGCTGCGCGTCCAGGCGCAGGACTACGGCCTCGACCCGTTCTCGGTGCAGATCCTCCAGGACGCCGCCGCCAAGGGCCTGAACGTGATCGTCAACCCGATGGTCATGGACTTCGGCTACACCGGCAACTGGGGCGACGCGATGGTCTCGGCCGCCCAGGCGACGCTCGGCCAGATGAAGGGCGTGTGGCCGTCGAAGACCGATGCCCAGCTCAAGCGGATGCTCGGCGTCACACCGATGATCGGCAAGAACGACACGGGCCAGACCACCACTCAGGCCGACGCCCGCAAGCTGCGCGACTGGGCCAACACCAACCACATCGGCTTCGTCGGCTTCTGGTCGGTGGGCCGCGACAACGGCGGCTGCCCCAACGGCAGCGTCTCGCCGACGTGCAGCGGGATCTCACAGTCGGCGTACGAGTTCACCGGCATCTTCAAGGGCTTCACCGGTTGAGCGTCTTCACAGCCGGATGAGGTCGGCTAACGCACCAGCCGGCTAACGCACCAACTGGGTCGGTTTCACGGGCAGGCCCTGCCCCGGCGGACGATACGTCGGCAGGGCCTCCCCGTACTCGTGCATCCACGCGTGATCGACCAGCAACCGCATCCGTCCTCCGGCGGCGACCGCCGCCGGATCCGGCGCGGCGGGCTCCATGTGGTCGACGGTCAGCTTGGCCACCGCGTCCGCCACCAGGTAGGCGTCGGGCGGCGCGAGGTCGCACCGGTCATCGGGCCCGATGAGCAACTCCACCTCGGGCGGAAGCGGATAGATCGGACGCGGGATCGCCAGCACGCGCGGCGACGGCGCCATCGGCAACCCGTCACGCACCGCTTCGAGCAGCATCGACCGCGACGACCGCCGATCGAACAGCCCCTCGGCCAGCGGCCAGCTCAGCGCGCCCACGTCCGTGCCGTCCTCGCCGCACGCGTGCAGGCACAGATACGGCACGAGCGGAACGGCCGACCCCGCCCCGGCCTGCGCCCAGCCGCCGCCACAACCGGTCAGTACGAGCAGCGCCAGCATCGCCCGGTAGGCCGTGTCGGCGTGGTTCGTCTCCAGCCGCCCAGGCACGATCATGCACCGCCCGCCGGTCCGCTCCGCCGTCGCCCCCAGCTCCCGCGCGATCTTCAGCGTGCGCGCGGCGGCCACCCCCGTGTACGCCTCCTGCCAGGCGGGCGTGTACGGCTCACCGCGATCCCCATAGCCGTCCGGCCAGCAACCCGGCAACCCCTCGCGGGCCACCCCGTACACCGCCAGCAGCAGGTCGAACACCGTCGTCACCGGCTCGTCGCCGTCCCTGACCACCGGCACCCCGCGGCGCAGCAGCCCCGGCCCGTCGTCGAAGCGCGGCAGCAGCACCTCCACCGAGTCGCCGCCGTACACGCTCAGCCCTTCGGCGGGCCGCCCGGTCAGCCCGCCGGCCACGAAGGCACCGCCGTGTTCGCGCAGCCGCACCAGGAACGGCAGGTCCGTACGCTCCATCGCGTGCCCGGCGAACGCCGCCCGCTCCAGGAAGAACTCCTTGAGCAGCACATGCCCCATGGCCATGGCCAGCGCCCCGTCGGTGCCCGGCCGGACGACCAGGGTCTCGTCCGACAGGCGCGTCGGATGCGGCCCGATCGCCACGACCTTCTGACCCTTGTAGCGCCCGGCGATCACCAGGGGCATGTCGGGCGTGCGGACGAGCCTGTTGTTCTCGCCCCACAGCAGCACATACGCCGCCCGCGGCCAGTCCTCCGGCGACGTGCCGGGGAACCCCCGGCCGAGCAGCTGATCCGGCACGCTGGACTGCTCGGTCAGCACCGCGCCGCCCAGGCCGCCGATCAGCCCGGCGAGCGGCGAGGTGGACAGCGCGGCCACCCGGTCCGCGCCGTGCTCGGTGGCCGTGTGCACGATCGCCGCGGCGGTCAGCTCGGCCGCCGTCCCGTCGTCCAGCGGAACCCGCCTTCCACCCCTGGCCTGCTGGTAGACCTGCGAATTTCCTGTGAGTTTCGCCCACGCCGCGACCGGGTCACGCAGCCCGTCTTTCACCTCGAAGTACAGCCTCACCAGAGCCTGGTTGACCTGCGATCCCCCCATGAGAAAAGTTCAGCACAGAGGGTCATGTTCTATCGCGTTACGACCCGCCATGTCAGAGTTAAGAATCGGAACCCTCGGTGGAAGTACTCAGAGGAGTACGGCAGGCTAGAAGCCGCCATGGATTACGCAGTTCTCACGGGGACGATCCTCGTCGCAGGTGTCTTGTTCGCTCTCATCGCCCAATGGCGTGACTGGCGACCCCCTCTCCTTGTCTCCGTGCTGGTCGGCGTGGCCGTACGCGTGGTGCTGATGTTCACCGCGGCCCACGACTCCTGGCAGCCCGTCGACTTCATGGAGAGCTTCCAGCCAGCGGGCCAGGCGGTGCTGAACGGCCAGGACCCGGTCCTGGCCAGCGAGGGCGGCTGGCACTTCCTGCCAACCATCCCCTACGTCTACGGGATCCTGCTGTGGCTGGGCATCCCGTGGGTCTACGCCGGACGCCTGGTCACCGTGGTCGCCGACATCGTGCTGATCCCGCTGGTCGCCAAGCTGGCCGGCGGTCCCAAGGCGTCGCTGCGCGCCCTGCAGTACGCGCTCAACCCGCTCGCCCTGCTCGTCGCCTGCATCCATGGCCAGGTCGAGCCGGTGGCGCTGGCCTTCGGCGTGGCCGCCTTCGTGGTGGCCCGCGGCCCCGGCTCGCCCGAGCGGGCCGGCATCACGACCCAGGTGGTCGCCAAGGTACGCCGGGGCGTCTCGGCCTACGGCTGGCGGCTGTCGCTGCGCCGGATCGTGGGCCGCGGCGGCATGCTCCACCGCGCCCTCATGCCCGGCCCGATGGACCGCGCCGATCTGAAGCGCGGTGCGCTGGCCGGTCTGCTGATGGGCCTGGCCCTGTGCGCGAAGAGCTGGCCGATCTGGCTGATCCCCGGCATGCTGCTCCTCCTGCCCAACCTGCGGGCCAGGATCGCCGCGCTGTTCATGACCGGCGCGCTGCCGGTGTTCTTCCTGGTCACACTGCCGATCTTCGCGGGCACGTCGCTCAAGCAGATCCCCGCGGTCATCGAGACCATTCAGGACATCCGGCCGATCATCGGAGAGTGGGGCTGGACACCGCACTTCACCGGCGGCGACTGGGCGCTCATCCCCGGCCTGGCCAAGATCGGCACTTACCTGATCTACATCTGCGTCGTCCTCGCGGTGCTGCTCTGGCGACGGGCCGACCCGATCGACATGACCCTAGCCATCCTGCTGATCTTCATGGTCGTCACGCCGCGGTTGGGCGCCCAATACCTCCTGTGGTTCATGCCGTTCCTGATCGCCAGGCCCACCAAGTTCGCCTGGCCGGCGATCATCGGGGTCTCGTTGTGGTCGGCGTACGGCTATCTGTACATGACCCAGTTCGGCGACAACGCCTGGTGGCTGCTGCACCGCGACTGGTCGAGAGCGTCGATCGTGCTGCTGCCGATCCTGCTCATGGCGATGCCCTGGGGCCGCCGGTCCCCGGCGGCCCAGGTGCTCGCCCCGCCCGTCGAGCCGGCGGGGAAGGCGACGGTCACGTCAGCGGCATAGCCGCTCCCACAACGTGATCCACTGGTCGGGGTGGACGTGGCCCACCACCGTGTCGCGGGCGATGCCCGCCGCGGCGAGGGCTGCCTCCACCCCGTCGTAATGGCGTCTCAGCGAGGCGCGCACCGAGCCGCCGACCCCGCCGAACCCCACCTCCACCAGTTTCTGGTAGCCGCGCCGCGCCTCGACCAGCGGCGTGGGCCGCCGCTCGATCCGCAGGATCGCCGAGTCGACCGACGGGACCGGCCGGAAGCTCTCCCTGCCGATCCGGTCACCCAGCCGCCAGTGGAACCACGGCCACGACTCCACCGTCACCAGGCTCCAGCGGCCGTAGTCGCCCGAGCGCTTGCGGGCGTACTCCCGCTGGGTGAGCAGCGTCGCCGACGTGAGCCCCGGCGCCCGCAGGCACCAGTCGACGATCCGCGAGGTGACCGAGTAGGGGATGTTGCCGACGACCGCGAACGGCTCACGCGGCGCCCGCGCGGTCGTGAAGTCGGCTCTGAGCACGTCGATCCGGGGATCGTCGCGGGTGCGCGCGGCGAGCCGGCCAGCCAGCCGCGGGTCGATCTCGTAGCCGATCACCTGGGCGCCGGCCTCGGCCAGCGCCCAGGTCAGTACGCCCTCGCCCGAGCCGGGTTCGAGCACCAGCCCGTCGGGGGCGGCCGCCTTGACCACCAGCTCGACGGCATGCCGGTCGACCAGGAAATTCTGCGACAAGGCGCGCCTGGCCCGGTCTCTGGGCGTGCGACCGCCGCTGTTCCTGGCGTTCTTCTGGGTGTGTGAATAGTTTCCGTGCGCGAAGTTCTGCGCCACAGCCGCCCTCTCGGGTCTTCGAGATGTATGGGTCTCTCGAAGGGCCCGGGGCGCGCCGGCGGACGCCTAGGTCGTAACCGCGTCAGCTAGCGGGCCCGAGCCCGGTCGCTGCGCAGACGCATGAAGCAGAGGCAATACATGCGCTCGATGCTAGGGAGGCCGTCGTTGACGGGGCAACTCAATAAAAAACCGGATGCGCGCCCCACCCGGCGTTCGCCACTCTGATAGACGTGCAGGCGACGGTGACGGTCACTCCGCAGCAGCTCCCCGAGCTGCTGCTGCACGTCGCCGTCGTCCGGCCGGTGTTCCTGTGGGGCGCGCCCGGCATCGGCAAGAGCTCGCTGGTCCGCGAGTTCGCCGACTCCCTCGGCCTCGACTGCGTGACCCTGCTCGGCACCCAGCTCGCGCCCGAGGACCTCATCGGGGTGCCCGAGCTGATCAATGGCCGCAGCCGGTTCGCGCCGCCCGAGTCGATCGCCCGCGCCGAGCCCTACTGCCTGTTCCTCGACGAGCTGAACGCCTCGGCGCCTGAGGTGCAGAAGGCGTTCTACTCGCTGATCCTTGACCGCAGGATCGGCGCGTACGAGCTGCCCGCCGGGTCCGTCGTGATCGGCGCGGGCAACCGGGCCACCGACAACGCGCTCGCCCGCCCGATGGCCTCCGCGCTGATCAACCGGCTGGTCCATGTACACCTGCGGGCCGCGCCCGACGACTGGCTCAAGTGGGCCGCCGCCAACGGCATCCACCCGTGGATCGTCGACTACCTGGGGCAGCGGCCCGACCACCTGTGGAGCGCGCCGCCCAAGACCGAGGAGCCGTTCTCCTCGCCGCGTGCCTGGCACATGCTCTCCGACGTGCTGACCTCCTACGGTGACGACGTCGCCGACGAGACGCTCGCCATGCTCGCGTTCGGCACGCTCACCGCCAACCACGCCTCCGCCTTCCGCGCCTACGTCAAGACCGTCCGGCACGCGTACGACCTCAACGCGGTGATCAAGGGCGAGGCACCGTGGCCGCGCCGGCCGGAGGAGCGCGACCTGCTCTACTTCCTGGCCGAGGCGTTCCGGGCCCGGCTGGTCAAGGAGCTGCCCGTGGACAAGCGCGGCGCCTCCTCCAGAGGGCGTGACCTGGGCTTCCGCGCCAAGACGCTGCTGGTCGAGCTGGCCGAGATCTCGCTGGAGTGCGCCCAGCTCGTCATCGCCTCCGACGCCAACGGCGCGCCCGCGCTGCCCACCTGGTTCCTCGTCGAGGTCGGCAGGGACGTGCCCAGGCTGATGGCGGCCCGGTCATGAGCCCCCGCAACAAGGCCAAGACCGACCCGTGGCGCGCCGAGGTGCGCAAGGGCTGGCAGCTCGTCGACCGGCACCCGCTGTTCTCCGTCTACCACAGCTGGCTCTACGCGGCGGAGGAGGGGGAGCTGTCGGCCGACACCTGGGCGGTGGTGACGGAGGACGGGGACATCCGCCACCACCCCCGCCGCCGCGCCGAGGCGGCCGAGTGGGCGTGGATCTTCGCCCACCTGCTGCTCCATCTCGGCTTCGGGCACGCCGACCCGCGCACCTGCGCGCCGAAGGACGTCGAAGGCGACCGTCCCGAGCCCGCCTACCGGGCCGCGTGCTGCCTGGCCGTCGACCGGTTCCTGCGCACACTCAAGATCGGCCGCTGCCCCGCGCCGCTGCCCGCCGAACTGCCCGAGCAGGACGAGGTCACACTGTCGGAGCGCTGGCGCAGGCTCGGCATCCCCGAGGCGTACAAACCGGTCGGAGAGGAGGACTTCCGCATCTGCTCGGCGGAGATGGCCAAGCACTTCGACTTCCCGTCCATGTTCGCGGTGGGCGTCGCCGAGGCGGCCACCGCCGCGCTCGACCAGGCGGGCACCCCGCGCGTCGCGAGCGACAAGCACGTAGAGGGGCCGTGGGACGCGGCGCTGCGCTGGTTCGTCTCCTCCTACCCGCTGCTGGGCGCGCTCGCCGCCGGCATGAAGATAGTCGCCGAGGTGGAGCTGGCCAGGAGCTGGGGGATCTCCATCGCCGCGGTCAGCGCGGAAGCCGGCGAGATCTACATCAACCCGCTCGCCCGGCACTCCGAGGAGGAGTGGCGGTTCGTGCTGGCCCACGAGATGCTGCACGCCGCGCTCCGCCATGGCGAACGGGTCGGCCCACGCGAGCCGTACATCTGGAACGTCGCCTGCGACTACGTGATCAACGGCTGGCTCACCGAGATGGGCGTCGGCGAGATGCCCGAAGGGCTGCTGTTCGACCAGACACTGTCCGGCATGTCGGCCGAGGCGGTCTACGACACGATCGTCACCGACCTGCGGCGGATGCGGAAGCTCGCCACGCTGCGCGGACGCGGCCTCGGCGACGTCCTCGACCGGCCACCACGCCCGGCCCGCGGCTGCGTCGACCTCGACGAGTACTACCGCAGCGCACTCTGCACGGGCCTGGCCTTCCACCAGGGCAACGGCCGCGGCTTCGTACCGGCCGGGCTGGAGCAGGAGATCCGGGCGCTCGACCAGCCGCCGCTGCCGTGGGACGCGCAGCTGGCCCGCTGGTTCGACGAGCACTTCCAGCCGGAGGAGACCCGGCGCTCCTACGCCCGCGCCTCCCGCCGTCAGGCCGCCACCCCGCACATCCCGCGCCCCGGCCGGGTGCGGCCGGAGGAGGTGGTCAGGAAGGCCACGTTCGGCGTGGTGCTGGACACCTCGGGCTCGATGGACGTCAAGCTGCTCGGCAAGGCGCTCGGCGCGATCGCCTCCTACGCCTCGGTCCGCGACGTGCCGCGGGCGCGCGTGGTGTTCTGCGACGCCATCGCGTACGACGCCGGCTACCTGCCGGTCGAGGACATCGCGAACCGGGTCAAGGTACGCGGCCGGGGCGGCACGATCCTGCAGCCCGGAGTCAGCCTGCTGGAACGGGCCGACGACTTCCCGACGGACGGGCCGATCCTGCTCATCACCGACGGTCAGTGCGACGTGATTCGCATCCGCCGCGACCACGCCTTCCTCGTGCCACAGGGCGCTTCGCTGCCGTTCCGGCCGCGCGGGCCGATTTTCTTCATGAAGTGACTTTGAGCTGGCTTTGAACTGGCTTGGGTAGACCTTTGACCATGGATCGACCGGCCAGGGTGCTCGTCGTGGACGACGAGCCGAACATCCGTGCCCTGCTCTCGCAGACGTTGCGCCTGGTCTCGTTCGAGGTCAGGACCGCCGAGTCCGGCGCCGAGGCGGTGCGGGCCGCCAGGGAGTTCGAGCCCGACATCGTGGTGCTCGACGTGATGATGGCGGACATCGACGGGTTCGAGGTGGCCAGGCGGCTCGGCGAGAGCGTCCCGGTGCTGTTCCTGACCGCGCGTGACACGGTCGAGGACCGCGTCAAGGGGCTCACACTGGGCGCCGACGACTACGTGGCCAAGCCGTTCAGCCTGGAGGAGGTGGTGCTGCGCATCCGGGCCATCCTGCGGCGCAGCCGTACCGAGACCGGGCGCGAGGACGTGCTGCGCTACGCCGACCTGGAGCTCGACGTGGCCGCGCACGAGGTGCGCCGCGGCGGCGTGGTCGTCGATCTGTCGCCCACCGAGTTCAACCTGCTCGAATACCTGCTGACGAACGCCGGCCGGGTAGTGAGCAAGGCGCAGATCCTCGACAGCGTCTGGCGCTACGACTTCGACGGCGACTCCAGCATCGTCGAGTCGTACGTCTACTACCTGCGCAAGAAGATCGACAAGTTCGAGCCGCAGCTCATCCACACCGTGCGCGGCGTCGGCTACACGCTCAGGACCCCGCGGTGAGGCCGGGCAGGTGGACGCTGCGCGCCCGGCTCGTCATGGCGATACTCGGGCTCACCACGGTCGCGCTCGTGCTGGCCAACGTGGTCGGCATCGCGCTGCTCGGCGACAATCTGCTGCGCCGCGTGGACTCCCAGCTCAACACGATGGGCGGCGCGGTCGGCAAGCTGCCGATGATGGCCGGCCTGATCTCCGGCGGTCAGACCATGGACTGGGAGAAGGTGCTGACCAAACGGGTCGCCTCCGTGGCCAGGATCTACCTCTATTCCGCCGACGGCAGGCTGGTCAGCGGGCTGCCGGGCGACTCGGACTCAGGCCCGGTGCTCGACGACGTCCACGTGGGTGACCCCTACACGGTGAGCGGCACCACGGGGCCGTCCTGGCGGCTGAAGGTGAGCACGACCCGCGACGGCGGCACCGCGGTGGTCGCGCAGTCCCTCGGCGAACTGGAGGCGACCCGCGCCTCACTCGTCGCCATCGCCTTCGCCGTCAGCGCGCTCATCCTGCTCCTGCTCGGCCTGGCCGCCGATGCCGTCGTACGCCTCGGCCTGCGCCCGCTGACCAGGATGGAGCGTACGGCCGGCCAGATCGCCATGGGCGACTTCGCCAGCCGGGTCCCCGCCCTCGACCCGCACACCGAGGCGGGCCGCCTGGGCGCGGCCATGAACGTCATGCTCGACCGCGTCGAGAACGAGATCGCCGCCAGGACCGACTCCGAGTCCCGCATGCGCCGCTTCCTGGCCGACGCCTCGCACGAGCTGCGCACCCCGCTCACCTCGGTCCGCGGCTTCGCCGAGCTCTACCGCCGGGGCGGCGGTGACGATCAGGAGATGATGCGCAGGATCGAGGAGGAGGCCGCCAGGATGGGCATGCTCGTCAACGACCTGCTTACTCTGGCCCAGCTCGACCAGGAACGCCCCATCGACCGCCACCCCGTCGATCTGCTGGAGGTGGCGGCCGACACCATCCGGGACGCCCGCGTCCGGGTGCCCGGCAGGCAGGTCAGGCTGAGCGGCCTGGGCGGGACACTGGCCCCCGTCTCGGTGGTGGGCGACGAGGCCCGGCTGCGCCAGGTCGCCGCCAACCTCGTCGGCAACGCCCTCACCCACACCCCGGAGGACGCGTCGGTGACGGTGAGCGTGGGCACGGCACGCGGCATGGCGGTGTTCGAGGTGGCCGACACCGGGCCCGGCGTTCCGGAGCAGCACATCCCCCACGTCTTCGACCGCCTCTACCGCGTCAGCCAGGGCAGATCCAGGATCGACGGCGGCGCTGGGCTGGGCCTGGCCATCGCCGCCGCGATCGTGCACGCCCACGGCGGCACGATCGAACTCGACTCCGCGCCGGGCCGGGGCGCCACCTTCCGCGTGCTCCTACCCGGCTCCTAGGCGGCTCCCAGGCTCCTTTGATCGGCGCTCGGCACGTTCGAAGCATGAAGAGAATCCTCCTCGCGACCGCGACGGCGATGCTGGCTCTGGGCGTCACCGCATGCGGCACCGAACCGAGTTCGACGGGAGTCGCCTCCGTCAAGGCCGCCTCGTCCACCGCGCCCACCGCCGCCACCGCCTCGCCCACGGCCAGTGCCGATCCGCAGGAGCAGGCCAGGAAGTTCGCCGCGTGCATGCGGGAGAACGGCGTCGACATGCCCGACCCCGACCCCGACGGCGGTGGCGGCCTCGCCGCCATGACCTCCATCAAGGGCGACAAGGACAAGATCCAGAAGGCCATGGAAGCCTGCCGGTCCCTCTCTCCGATCAAGAACCGCGCGGAGCTCAAGCCGGAAGACACGGAGCAATTGCGCCAGTTCGCCGCGTGCATGCGCGAGAACGGCGTCGACATGCCTGACCCCGATGCCAGCGGCAAGATCATGGGGAAGGGCATGGCGCGCAACTTCAAGCCGGACGACCCGGTGTTCAAGAAGGCGTATGAGGCATGCCGGGACAAGTTCCCGAAGATGGGCCCGGCGCGATGACACAAGCGACGGAGAAGCCCGAGAAGGCCGCCCCCGAGGTCCTGGCCATCCAGCCGCGCCGGGGCCGGCCGCTGCGCGTGGCCGCCTGGGCCGGGGGCACCGCCCTGCTCGCCGCCGCCGTCGCGGCCGCCGCCATCGGCTTCGGCGGCAACGGCTCGGGCACGGCCGTCGCCGACCGTACGCCCCCGGCCACCGCGAAGGTGACCCGTACGACGCTCACCGAGACCAAGACCGTCGACGGCACGCTCGGCTACGGCGACACCATCACGGTCACCGCGAAGTCGCCGGGCACGATCACCTGGCTGCCCGAGGAAGGCGCCACCATCACTCGGGGCAAGGCCGTCTACAGCGTCGACGCCGACCGCCGCCCCCTGCTCTACGGCGGCATGCCCCTCTATCGCGTGCTCAAGGACGGCGTCGAGGGCAAGGACGTCGAGTTGCTGGAGCGGAACCTGGCCAAGCTCGGCTACACCGGCTTCGACGTCGACGAGGAGTTCACCTGGGCCACCCGCGAGGCCGTCGAGGACTGGCAGGACGACCTCGGTCTGGACGTCACCGGCGAGGTCCAGCCCACCGACGTGGTCGTGGAGCGCGGACCCCTCCGCGTCGCCGGCCTCAAGACCACGCTCGGCGCCGGCGGCACGGGGCCTGTGCTCACCGCGACGGGCACCACCCGTCAGGTGCTCGTCAACCTCGACGTGGCCGACGCGCACCTGGTCAAGAAGGGCCTCGGCGCCACGGTCGAGCTGCCGGACGGCTCCACCGTGAAGGGCAAGGTCACCAGCGTGGGCAAGGTCGCGACCGAGACGGGCACGGGCGGCGACGCCACCACCACGATCGAGGTCAAGGTGTCGGTGAGGGGCCTGAAGAAGCCGTTCGACTCCGCCCCGGTCGACGTCACGATCGTGTCGGCCCGGCGCGAGGACGTGCTGGCCGTACCCGTCGGGGCGCTGCTGGCCCTCGCGGAGGGCGGCTACGGCGTACAGGTCGTGTCGGGCGGCACCACCCAGTACGCGGCCGTCGACATCGGCATGTTCGCCGACGGCAAGGTGGAGGTCGGCGGCGTCCAGGAGGGCGCGACCGTGGCGGTGCCCAAGTGATCGTCCAGCTGGCTGACGTGAGCAAGTCGTACGGGGAGGTGGCCGCGTTGCGCGGCGTCTCCATGGGCATCGAGTACGGCGAACTCGTCGGCATCGTCGGCCCGTCGGGTTCGGGCAAGTCGACCATGCTCAACATGATCGGCACCCTGGACCGCCCGTCGAGCGGCACCGTGCGCATCGCCGGGCACGACGTGCTCACCCTCACCGACAAGCAGTTGTCGGCGCTGCGGGCGAACGTCATCGGCTTCGTCTTCCAGCAGTTCCACCTCGCCGCGGGCGTCCCGGCGCTGGACAACGTCGCAGACGGCCTCCTGTACGCGGGTCCCTCCCTGCGCGAACGCCGCTTGCGCGCCTGCGAGGCACTTGAGCGGGTCGGGCTCGGGCACCGGCTCGGCCACCGCCCGCACGAGCTGTCCGGCGGCGAGCGGCAGCGGGTGGCCATCGCCCGCGCCGTGGTCGGCGGGCCGCGGCTGCTGCTGGCCGACGAGCCGACGGGCAATCTGGACTCGCGCTCCGGCGCGGGCGTCATGGACCTGCTGCGCGAGCTGAACGCCGGCGGCACCACCGTGGTCGTCATCACCCACGACCGCGACATCGCGGCCTCGCTCCCGAGGCAGGTCGAGATGCTCGACGGGCTCGTGGTGGACCTCATGGACATCACGGACGGAGCCGGGGTATGACCGCCACCATCCTGACCCCCGCCCGGATGCGGCCGCGCGACGTCGTCAGGGTCGGCGGCTCGGGCCTGCGCGCCAGACCGCTGCGGGTGTTCCTGTCGGCGCTCGGCATCGCCATCGGCATCGCGGCCATGCTCGGCGTCGTCGGCATCTCCGCCTCCAGCCAGGAGGACCTGAACCGCCAGCTCGAAGCACTCGGCACGAACCTGCTCACCGTCTCACCCGGCCAGACGCTCTTCGGCGAGAGCTCCCACCTGCCCGCCGAGGCGGAGGGCATGATCGAACGGATCGCACCCGTCACATCGGTCACCGCCACGGGCACCACGGCCGCCAAGGTCTACCGCAACGACCACATCCCGGCGGCCCAGTCGGGCAGCATCTCGGTCACGGCCGCCCGCCTCGACCTGCCGCACGACGTGGGCGCCCAGATCGTCAGCGGCACCTGGCTGAACCAGGCCACCCAGCGGTACCCGGCCACCGTGCTCGGCGCCAAGGCGGCCGACCGGCTCGGCGTCGTACGGGCGGGCCCCGACCAGCGGGTCTGGCTGGGCGGACAGTGGTTCACCGTCGTCGGCGTGCTCGGTCCCGCGCCGCTCGCCCCCGAACTCGACACCGCGGCGCTGATCGGCTGGTCCGTCGCCGAGGAACGGCTGGACTTCGACGGCTACCCGACCACGATCTACGCCAGGGCCGAGGAGGCGTCCGTCGTCGCCGTACGCGATGTGCTGGGCCCCACCACCAACCCGGAGAAGCCCAACGAGGTCGAGGTCTCCAGACCGTCGGACGCGCTGGCCGCCAAACAGGCCACCGACGCCACGCTGAACGCCCTCCTGCTCGGCCTCGGCGGCGTCGCCCTGCTGGTCGGCGGGGTAGGCGTGGCCAACACGATGGTGATCTCGGTGCTCGAACGGCGCGCCGAGATCGGGCTACGTCGCTCGCTGGGCGCCACCCGCGGGCAGATCCGGCTGCAGTTCCTGGCCGAATCGCTGCTCCTGTCCGCCATCGGTGGCGTCGGCGGCGTCGCGCTGGGCATCGGCGTCACCGCCGCGTACGCGAGCTTCCAGGGCTGGCCGGCGGTCGTGCCGGTCTGGGCCATGCTCGGCGGTGTGCTCGCCACCCTGGTCATCGGCGGGATCGCCGGGTTCTATCCGGCCGTACGAGCCGCCCGCATGTCGCCCACGGAGGCCCTGGCCACGACGTGACCATCGGGCGGACGAGATGCCCGTGCGGCGCGCAGGCCGGCGGGCATCACTCGGACGCTCCACGTGTCCGTTTCTTACAAGAAGAACCTGGCCAGGCCGGGATAGCTTGCACCGCTATGGAGCTGAATTCGCGGGCGGTCTCCCGCGCTGAGAGATACCTGCTGCTGCACGGGCGGCTGATCGACAGGCTCAGGTTCGAGGCCCTGTTCAGGGGTGCCTCCCGTACGCGTGTGCTAGACGCGCTGCGCTGCTACCGGAACGACGACGGCGGCTTCGGCAACGCGCTCGAACCGGACCTGCGCGGGGCGGGCAGCCAGCCGGAGCCGGTGGAGGTGGCGTTCTGGATCCTCGACGAGCTGGACGCCTTCGACGATCCGATGGTGGCCGCCGCCTGCGACTACCTCTTGGGGATCACGGCGAAGGACGGCGGCGTGCCGTTCGTGCTGCCGAGCGTTCGCGACACGCCGCGGGCGCCCTGGTGGGAGACCGGCGACGAGCCTCCGGGCAACCTCGTCCCCACCGCGTCGATCGCCGGGCTCCTGCACAAGCACGGCGTCGCCCACCCATGGCTCGAACCCGCCACCGACTTCTGCTGGTCGGCGATCGCCGGCATCTCGGACACGACCCCGTACGAGGCGCGGGCCGTCGTCCAGTTCCTGGACCTCGTCCCCGACCGGGCACGGGCCGAGGCGGAGTTCGCCCGGCTGCGTGAGGCCCTGCTGGCCACGGTCACCTTCGACCCCGACGCGTCCGGCCACGCGCATTTCCCCCTCGACTTCGCTCCGTCGCCGCTGCGGCTGCCGCTGTTCACGCAGGACGTCCTGGACCGGCACCTCGACGTGCTCGCCGCCGCCCAGTCGGAGGAGGGCGGATGGCAGGGGAACTGGCTGATCTGGACGCCCGTGGTGGAGCACGAGTGGGGCGGCTACATCACCGTGCACCGGCTGCGGACGCTCCAGGCGTACGGGCGGGTGTGACTTCTTGTCGGTGGGGGTGCGTAGCTTGGAGGCATGTACGAAGAGCGGCCTCCTGGGGACGGCTTCGACGGACGGGTCACCTGCGTGTGGCGGCAGGTGAGCGACGCCGACAGCACGCGGCTTGTGGTGCCCGATGGGTGCGTTGACCTCATCTGGGGGCCTTCGGGGGCCTTCGTGGCTGGCCCGGACACCGGGCCGATGCCGGTGCGGGTGCGCGCGGGGGACGCCTTCACCGGGATCCGGTTCAAGCCGGGCGGGGTCGGGGACGTGTTCGGCGTTCCGGCGCACGCCCTGCGCGACCAGCGGGTGCCGGTGGCGGACCTGGGATTCTCCGTCTCCGATGAGGAGTTCTCCGTCGGGCGGGATGTGGCGATGTCCGGGGGGCGGCGGCTCGCGAGCATGCGGGCCGCGGTCGTGGCCCGGCTTCGGGCCACCGCGCCCGCCGACGCCGCGGCGCCCGCGATAGCCGAGGCGCTCCGGACGGGGCGGAGCGTGGGCGAGGTGGCCTGGGCGCTGGGGTTCAGCGAGCGGCAGTTGCTGCGGCGCAGTCTGGCCTCGTTCGGATACGGGCCGAAGGTCCTGCAGCGGGTCGTCCGGTTCCAGCGGGCGCTGAAACTGGCGCGTGCGGGGGTGGCGCCGGTGGAGGTGGCGGTGGTCTCGGGCTACGCGGATCAGGCGCACCTGGCCAACGAGGTCAAGCGCCTGAGCGGCGTGACTCTGGCGGAGCTCCGGAGATGAGAGCGGCCGCCCAGCCCGCGCTGGGGTCGCTGTCGACGAGGATCGCCCGCGTGAGCAGGCTCAGGGGGATCGCCAGGAGCGCGCCCAGCGGCCCCAGGACGAACGCCCAGACGATCAGTGACAGGAACGTCATCGTGGTCGACAACCCCACCGCGTCACCCAGGAACTTGGGCTGGATGAACGATTGGATCACCACGTTGATGGCGATATAGGCGGCGATGACGAGGAGCATCTGCTTGATGCCGCCGTCGAGGAGCGCCAGCATCGCGGGCGGGATCAGTCCCAGGACGAAGCCGATGTTCGGGATGTAGTTGGTGATCAGCGCCAGGACACCCCAGAGAAGGGGCAGCGGCACACCCAGGATGGACAGGGCCAAGACGTCCAGCGCCGCGCAGATGAGACCGAAGATCGTGGAGACGATGAGATAGCGCCTGGTCTTGTGTGCGAACGTGCCGAACGCCTCCACCAGGTGCGGCTTGGCAGCCTTGCCCGACGCGATGATCTTGACGATGGCCGGGGTGTCCAGGCACATCGCGAGCAGCAGCACCACGATGAGAAACAGGCTGGAGAGGATCCCCAGCAGACTCGACAACAGGCTCTGCGCCAGCCCGAGCACCTTGGTGGGATCGAGGGCCTGGATCGCCTTGTCGAGTTGGGCGTTGCTGACGCCGTGGGTGGTGGCGAAGTTCTGGGCGTCGGTGAGCAACTGCTGAAACTGCGGGGCGTACGCGGGGAGCAACGAGGCGAGCTGGGTGACGGAGACGGTCAGCACCGCGACCATGCCCAGCAGCACGAACAGCACGATGAGGAAGGGCACGGCGACCTGCACCCAGCCGGGAGCGCCCGCGCGGGCGAGCCGGCCGCGCACCGGGGCGACGGCGATGACCAGCACGAGGGCGAGCACCACCGGGCCCAGGATCGACGCGACCTCGCGCATGCCGAACAGGACGATCACCGCGCAGGCGATACCCAGCAGGATGGTGAGGGCTCGGGGCACAGTGGCTTCCTACCCTTGGGCAGGGGATGACACCGGCAGGCCGTTGATTTGACGGTTCCGGGAGGCGTACATAGAGTTCACCAGTCCCACGAGGACGGCGATGATCGTCGGCCTCACTCGGGGACAACCCCCAAACAGATCCTTTCGGATGGTGTTCGCATCACTCTGGATGGTCTGGTAAGTTAGAGGGGTTGTCCCGGAAACGGGGCGGTCTTTATTCCAGCAGGTCGGAGCGGGTCGGGTCAATTTGACACCGGGCCGGGCGACTGAAAAGATAAAGACACAACGAAAACAGAAAAACGAAATGTGCGCCTCTCGCAGGTTGGGGAGTACGCGTCCGTTTCTTGAGAACTCAACAGTGTGTTAAAAGCCAGTGCATGATGCACAACCCCGTCATGTCTGCGCCTTTATGGTGTGGATGTGGTGGATTCCTTTTATATGGTTGGGATTTCTTTCCCTTCAGACATTGTTTGGAGAGTTTGATCCTGGCTCAGGACGAACGCTGGCGGCGTGCTTAACACATGCAAGTCGAGCGGAAAGGCCCTTCGGGGTACTCGAGCGGCGAACGGGTGAGTAACACGTGAGTAACCTGCCCCTGACTCTGGGATAAGCCCGGGAAACTGGGTCTAATACCGGATACGACCGCCTCCGGCATCGGATGGTGGTGGAAAGTTTTTTCGGTTGGGGATGGGCTCGCGGCCTATCAGCTTGTTGGTGGGGTAGTGGCCTACCAAGGCGACGACGGGTAGCCGGCCTGAGAGGGCGACCGGCCACACTGGGACTGAGACACGGCCCAGACTCCTACGGGAGGCAGCAGTGGGGAATATTGCGCAATGGGCGGAAGCCTGACGCAGCGACGCCGCGTGGGGGATGACGGCCTTCGGGTTGTAAACCTCTTTCAGCAGGGACGAAGTTGACGTGTACCTGCAGAAGAAGCGCCGGCTAACTACGTGCCAGCAGCCGCGGTAATACGTAGGGCGCAAGCGTTGTCCGGAATTATTGGGCGTAAAGAGCTCGTAGGTGGCTGGTCGCGTCTGCCGTGAAAGCCCGCAGCTTAACTGCGGGTCTGCGGTGGATACGGGCCGGCTAGAGGTAGGTAGGGGCAAGTGGAATTCCTGGTGTAGCGGTGAAATGCGCAGATATCAGGAGGAACACCGGTGGCGAAGGCGGCTTGCTGGGCCTTACCTGACGCTGAGGAGCGAAAGCGTGGGGAGCGAACAGGATTAGATACCCTGGTAGTCCACGCTGTAAACGTTGGGCGCTAGGTGTGGGGATCTTCCACGATCTCCGTGCCGGAGCTAACGCATTAAGCGCCCCGCCTGGGGAGTACGGCCGCAAGGCTAAAACTCAAAGGAATTGACGGGGGCCCGCACAAGCGGCGGAGCATGTTGCTTAATTCGACGCAACGCGAAGAACCTTACCAAGGTTTGACATCACCCGGAAACGTGCAGAGATGTGCGCCTCTTCGGACTGGGTGACAGGTGGTGCATGGCTGTCGTCAGCTCGTGTCGTGAGATGTTGGGTTAAGTCCCGCAACGAGCGCAACCCTTGTTCCATGTTGCCAGCACGCTCCTTCGGGGGTGGTGGGGACTCATGGGAGACTGCCGGGGTCAACTCGGAGGAAGGTGGGGATGACGTCAAGTCATCATGCCCCTTATGTCTTGGGCTGCAAACATGCTACAATGGCCGGTACAGAGGGCTGCTAAACCGTGAGGTGGAGCGAATCCCTAAAAGCCGGTCTCAGTTCGGATTGGGGTCTGCAACTCGACCCCATGAAGTCGGAGTCGCTAGTAATCGCAGATCAGCAACGCTGCGGTGAATACGTTCCCGGGCCTTGTACACACCGCCCGTCACGTCACGAAAGTCGGCAACACCCGAAGCCCGTGGCCCAACCAGCTTGCTGGGGGGAGCGGTCGAAGGTGGGGCTGGCGATTGGGACGAAGTCGTAACAAGGTAGCCGTACCGGAAGGTGCGGCTGGATCACCTCCTTTCTAAGGAGCACCGATCGGATGACGGAAGTCATCGATCTACGCTGTGCCTGCGAGCGAACGTCTCGCACACGGCAAGCTCATTAGTGGAGCACTGGCTACTCAACCGGTTCCGGTCTTCCGGGCCGTTGGTACCGCCGCTGGAGACAGCGGAGTGGGAAGACGCGTCCTGAGACGATCTGAACTGGTTGGACACACTGTTGGGTCCTGAGGAAACGGACCTGGGACTGCGACCGCATCCCACCACCCACGCCAGTGGTTGCCCGCAAGGGCCTGACCTCCTGGCGCCGGGTCGGCGGGGTGGGACGTCGGCGGAAGTCGGCGCCCTTGAGCGGTGGGCAGTCCCGTGGTTTGTGGATACCTCATGCAGGGCCGCCTTCTGTCACATCGCATCGATCCTTCTCCCTCCAGGGGGAGCGGGGTGGTTGGTCTGGTGGCGGGTGGGGTTGGTTGCTGTTTGTTGTTTGAGATTTGCATAGTGGACGCGAGCATCTTTGTGGCCAAGTTTTTTAGGGCACACGGTGGATGCCTTGGCATCAGGAGCCGATGAAGGACGTGGGAGGCTGCGTTAAGCCTCGGGGAGTCGCCAACCAGACGTTGATCCGGGGATGTCCGAATGGGGAAACCTAGCACCAGTCATGTGGTGTTGCCTCCGCCTGAATGTATAGGGCGGTTGGTGGTAACGCGGGGAAGTGAAACATCTCAGTACCCGTAGGAAGAGAAAACAAGAGTGATTCCGTGAGTAGTGGTGAGCGAAAGCGGATGAGGCTAAACCGGGCGTGTGTGATAGCCGGCAGGCGTTGCATGTCCGGGGTCGTGGGACCCTCTTAAGGGAGCTGCCGCTTTCTTGGACAGTGATAAATCGATGGGTTAGTCGAAGCCTCTGGGAAGGGGCGCCGTAGACCGTGAGAGCCGGGTAGGCGAAAATCTGTCGACTGTTTGAGGGGATCCCAAGTAGCACGGGGCCCGAGAAATCCTGTGTGAATCTGCCAGGACCACCTGGTAAGCCTAAATACTCCCTGGTGACCGATAGTGCACGAGTACCGTGAGGGAAAGGTGAAAAGTGCCCCGGTGAGGGGTCGTGAAATAGTACCTGAAACCGTGTGCCTACAAGCCGTAGGAGCTTACATCAGCTTGCTGGTGTGTGATGTGACTGCGTGCCTTTTGAAGAATGAGCCTGCGAGTTATGGTGTGTGGCGAGGTTAACCCGTGTGGGGGAGCCGTAGCGAAAGCGAGTCTGAAGAGGGCGTTTGAGTCGCATGCTGTAGACCCGAAGCGGAGTGATCTACGCATGGGCAGGTTGAAGCTCAGGTAAGACTGGGTGGAGGACCGAACCCACCAGGGTTGAAAACCTGGGGGATGATCTGTGTGTAGGGGTGAAAGGCCAATCAAACTCCGTGATAGCTGGTTCTCCCCGAAATGCATTTAGGTGCAGCGTCGCGTGTTTCTTGCCGGAGGTAGAGCACTGGATGGCTGATGGGCCCGACAAGGTTACTGACGTCAGCCAAACTCCGAATGCCGGTAAGTGAGAGCGTGGCAGTGAGACTGCGGGCGATAAGGTTCGTAGTCGAGAGGGAAACAGCCCAGATCACCGACTAAGGCCCCTAAGCGTGTGCTAAGTGGGAAAGGATGTGGAGTCGCAGAGACAACCAGGAGGTTGGCTTAGAAGCAGCCACCCTTGAAAGAGTGCGTAATAGCTCACTGGTCAAGTGATTCCGCGCCGACAATGTAGCGGGGCTCAAGTACACCGCCGAAGTCGTGGCATTGATGCAGATTCGTCTGTGTTGATGGGTAGGGGAGCGTCGTGCAGCCGGTGAAGCAGCGGAGTGATCCAGTTGTGGAGGCTGTGCGAGTGAGAATGCAGGCATGAGTAGCGAATCGAGGGTGAGAAACCCTCGCGCCGGATGACCAAGGGTTCCTGGGGCAGGCTAATCCGCCCAGGGTAAGTCGGGACCTAAGGCGAGGCCGACAGGCGTAGTCGATGGACAACGGGTTGATATTCCCGTACCCGCTTCAATGCGCCCATATCGAACCTCGTGATGCTAAGAGTCCTTAAGTCCTCTGATGTCCTTCGGGACTAGGGGTGAGGCTGAACGCTCGATCCGATCGGGTAGTAGGTAAGCGATGGGGTGACGCAGGAAGGTAGTCCAGCCCAGGCGATGGTTGTCCTGGGGTAAGCATGTAGGGAGTGAGGTAGGCAAATCCGCCTCGCATGAATCCTGAGATGTGATGCCGAGCCGATTGTGGTGAAGTGGATGATCCTATGCTGCCGAGAAAAGCCTCTAGTGAGTGTTGTGGCGGCCCGTACCCTAAACCGACTCAGGTGGTCAGGTAGAGAATACTAAGGCGATCGGGTGAACTGCGGTTAAGGAACTCGGCAAATTGCCCCCGTAACTTCGGGAGAAGGGGGACCTCTGCTGGTGATCAGGCTAGCTCTGTGAGCTGGTGGGGGTCGCAGTGGCCAGGGGGAAGCGACTGTTTACTAAAAACACAGGTCCGTGCGAAGTCGTAAGACGATGTATACGGACTGACGCCTGCCCGGTGCCGGAACGTTAAGGGGACTGCTTAGCCGACGTAAGTTGGCGAAGGTGAGAACTTAAGCGCCGGTAAACGGCGGTGGTAACTATAACCATCCTAAGGTAGCGAAATTCCTTGTCGGGTAAGTTCCGACCTGCACGAATGGCGTAACGACTTCCCCGCTGTCTCAACCGCAGACCCGGCGAAATTGCACTACGAGTAAAGATGCTCGTTACGCGCAGCAGGACGGAAAGACCCCGGGACCTTCACTACAGCTTGACATTGGCGTTTGGAGCGTCTTGTGTAGGATAGGTGGGAGACTGGGAAGCTCGGACGCTAGTTCGGGTGGAGTCATTGGTGAAATACCACTCTGGTCGTTTTGAACGTCTAACTCTGGTCCGTGATCCGGATCGGGGACAGTGTCTGGTGGGTAGTTTAACTGGGGCGGTTGCCTCCTAAAGGGTAACGGAGGCGCCCAAAGGTTCCCTCAGCCTGGTTGGCAATCAGGTGTTGAGTGTAAGTGCACAAGGGAGCTTGACTGTGAGACTGACGGGTCGAGCAGGAGCGAAAGCTGGGACTAGTGATCCGGCATCGGCGTGTGGAAGCGGTGTCGCTCAACGGCTAAAAGGTACCCCGGGGATAACAGGCTGATCTTCCCCAAGAGTCCATATCGACGGGATGGTTTGGCACCTCGATGTCGGCTCGTCGCATCCTGGGGCTGGAGTAGGTCCCAAGGGTTGGGCTGTTCGCCCATTAAAGCGGTACGCGAGCTGGGTTTAGAACGTCGCGAGACAGTTCGGTCCCTATCCGCTGCGCGCGCAGGAGACTTGAAAGGGGCTGTCCCTAGTACGAGAGGACCGGGACGGACGAACCTCTGGTGTGCCAGTTGTACCGCCAGGTGCACGGCTGGTTGGCTACGTTCGGAAGGGATAACCGCTGAAAGCATCTAAGCGGGAAGCTCGCCTTGAGATGAGGTCTCCCACCATGAGAGTGGGTAAGGCTCCCGGTAGACGACCGGGTTGATAGGCCGGAGGTGGAAGCACGGTAACGTGTGGAGCTGACCGGTACTAATAGGCCGAGGACTTGACCACAAAGCATCTTGCTCGCGTCCACTATGTGATTCTGAAACAGCAAACGCGTGTGTGTTTGACAGTTTCATAGGGTTACGGCGGTTATGG
This sequence comes from Nonomuraea sp. CA-143628, assembly GCF_050942315.1. Classification (NCBI taxonomy): domain Bacteria; kingdom Bacillati; phylum Actinomycetota; class Actinomycetes; order Streptosporangiales; family Streptosporangiaceae; genus Nonomuraea; species Nonomuraea sp. CA-143628. Next base: position 10,440,573 of record NZ_CP192072.1, on the reverse strand, counting down.
CGGGAAGGAAACACCCGGTTACATTCCGAACCCGGAAGTTAAGCTTCCCAGCGCCGATGGTACTGCACTCGGGAGGGTGTGGGAGAGTAGGTCACCGCCGGACAATCTTTGGTTACGGGAAAGGGCTCCACGCTTGTGGGGCCCTTTTTCGCGTTTCAGGGGTTTGCGGGTGGTGGGGCCTCGCGCGTTGTGGCTTGTGGGGCCTTGCGCGTTGTGCGTGGGCCCTTCCTGCGTTTCAGGGGGCTTGCGCGTTAAGCCTTGTGGGGCCTTTTTCTGCGTGGTGGGGGTCTCACGCCTGGTGCGTGGGGCGCATCTTCCGCGTTATCTGGGTCTCACGTCTTGCGTGTGGGGCTCTTTTGCGTGGTGATCAGGGGCGGGAAAGGCCGTCACGATCGCTGACTTCGGCACTTCGGGCGTTTCCCAGTCCGTCAGTTGCCAATTTCCGCTACCCAGCCACCAAGATCAGTCTTCAAGTTGGCGCTCCCTCGCTCGGGCTTTCGTTCGAGACCAATTGAGGGCGACGGTCCCTGCGCCGGCCGCGAAGAGTGCTGCGGCCAGGAGCATGGTGCCGCCGGTTCCGGAGGTCCCAGCGAGGCCGGCGAGAGCGGCGGCGCAGAGGATCTCGCCGGTGTACTCGGCCTGCGCCAGGAAGGAATGGGTGGTGGCCCGGATGTCGCTGGTGGTGCGACGGTTGACCCAGATGGTGGTGACGGTCCGTGCTAGGGGCATGGCGATGCCGTTCGTGGTTATCACGGCGACGACCGCGAGGGGGAGGCTTGACGCCAAGCCGAGGAGGACGAGGCTGACCAGCCCGGTAAGACAGGAAAGGGCCAGGGAGGTGCGGGCGTCGGCATCGGAGTCGAGTCGGCGCTGGACGGCGGCGAGGGCGAGGGCCGCAGTGGCGTAGACGGCCAGGTTGATCGCGGTGAACCAGGCCATGCCGGAGGTGCCCGGGGGGAGGCCGAGGTCGGCGAGGTGTACCGGGTAGATCCGGCCGAACGTGTCGGCCGCGCCGTTCACCAGGACGGTGACTACGACCAGCATGAGGATGGTGCGGTCGGTGAACGCCAGGCGTGCGCCTCGGCGGGCGATACCGAGGGCGGCCTTGAGATGGTTCTTGCGGACTCGGACGAAGTTCTTCTCGGGAAAGGCCGCGGTGAACCACGTCCCCAGCAGGAGCATCAGGACGCCCGCGCAGACGATCGCTGTCGGGCGGTCCACGATGGCCGCGAAGACGCCGAACCCGACGATCCCGGCCCCTGCGCCGATCATCTGCCATCGGGTCTGAGCGGCGATCAGTAGGTGTATGCGGTCGGGCTGGTCAATCTCGTCGGTCGCCCAGGCAACGTCCGATCCGCTGGTGAAGGTCCAGGAGATGCCCCACAGCATTTGGGCCAGCATCAGCGAGACAAAGCTGGGGAAGAGGCCGGTTACCGCCATGGCGGTGGCCATCAGGACGTGCGACGCGACGATCGCCTTCTTGCGGCCGAGGGTGTCGGCCACAACCCCGGCCGGGACCTCGAAGAGGATGCTTGCCACCCCCTGCGCGGCGGCGATGAGCAGCAGCTGCGCAGGGGACAGGCCCGCATCGACGGCCATATAGAGGCTGGTGACGAGCCACCAGCCGTGGTGTAGCACTGCCCGCAGGAAGTTCCAGACCAGGAAGCGGCGGGCGAGGACGCTGGGTCCAAGGTGCGGGTGCTCGGGGAAGGCGTCAGGTCCTGCGGACGTCGGCGGATTCGAACGGCTCATGGCTCCTCGTGTGCAGGTCGGCGGTGGCTTCTGGGCACACGAGTCCGCGCATGATTTGTCCTGTCCTTCTGAGTGGATCGCACACAACTGTTCGTCGAGATACTGCTGAGGTTGACTGCATGCTGTCAACGCAATTTGCCGCAGTCCGACTCGCGGCCATCGTGCCCGATCGCTGTCCGTCTCCGTGGAGTTCCTATGTCCGCCCGCCGGGAGGCACCTGGCCGTCTACCAGGCATGATGCGCCGTCTACCAGGATTTCCACATGACCGCTCACAGCTCACGCTGAAACCGACCTGGTGGAGCCATGTGTTCGCTCACGCTGGTACCGGACTGGCGGAACCGTGCGGTCCGCACTGGTACCGCGCCGCAGAGTCGTGCCCGCTCACGCCGCAACCGCTCCGCGGAGCCGTGTGTGCTCATACCGCAACTGCTCCGCGGAGTCGTGCGTACACCTCGATCTCGAAGCGCATGCGGGGGTCGGAGAGGCCGCACACGAGCATCGTCGCCGCCGGGCGGATCTCGCCGAAGTAGCGGCGGAGGGTCGGCCAGCACGGCTCGAAGTCTTCCCGGTCGGGCAGCAGGTAGCGGACCCGGACGACGTCGGCGAACGTACAGCCTGCTTCCGTCAACGCGGTCCCGACGTTGCGCAGGCACTGTTCGGCCTGTTCGACCACGTCGTCGGAGATCGTCATGGTCGCGTAGTCGAACCCGGTGGTTCCCGAGACGTGGACCCAGTCGCCGTCCACCACGGCTCGGGCATATCCGATCTGTTCCTCGAAGGTGGAGCCGCTGAAGATCGCGCGTCGTGCTTCTGTCATACGCCGTACCGTAGGCGAACTGCCATGATACGTCTAAGACGCTTCACTGGATGATGTGATATCTCTGCACGTATGGAACGCCCTCAACTCGCGCTGCATCAGCTCTACGCGTTCGCCGTTCTGGCCGAGGAACTGCACTTCGGGCGGGCCGCCGTACGGCTGGGTGTCGCGCAGCCGCCCTTGAGTCAGCAGATCAGGCGGCTGGAGGAGAGGGTGGGGCATCCGCTGTTCGAGCGAAGGGCCGGTGGGGTCGTTCTGACGCCGGCGGGGCACGAACTGCTGCCTGCGGCTCGGCGTGCGCTCGGCGAGATCGCGGACGGGCTGGAGGCGGCGCGGCGCGTCGGTGGGGGAGAGGCCGGGCGCATTCGGGTCGGGTTCGCGGCGTCGCTGGCGTTGACGATCCTGCCGGGGATGCTGCGGGCCTACCGGGATCGCTATCCCGGGGTCGAGATGGAGATCAGGGAGATGACGACGGCGCCGCAGGTGGCCGCGCTCCTTGAGCGTTCGATCGACGTCGGGCTCCTGCGGGAGCCGCCTGACGATCCGGGGCTGGCCGCCGAGGTTGTGCTCTCGGAGGAGTTCGTGGTGGTTCTGCCGACTGGTCATGTTCTTGCCGATCGGCGGGTGGTTCCTGTCGCGGCGCTGGCGGAGGAGCCGTTCGTGCTGCTGAACCGGGAGGCGGGGCCGACGGTTCACGATCGGATCGTGGGTCTGTGCCGGTCGGTGGGGTTCGAGCCGCGCATCGGTCAGTACGCGGTGGAGTGGGCGACGGTCTCCGCGCTGGTCGAGGCGGGGCTCGGGGTGTCCCTTGCCCCGGCGAGCGTGCGGCGGATCAGGCTCAAGGGGGTGGCCTATCGCCGGATCGAGCCGGACGGCGCGCGCACCACGGTGGCCATGTGCTGGCGGCGGGACGATGCGAATCCGCTGGTTGCTCGGTTTCTGGATGTGGGTAGGGAGAGCCTCCCCGGCCTGCCTTAGTGCTACATGCCTTGATGCGTACATACGCCATGAGGTATGTTGGCTGGTATGAGCGATGTGATCTGGGCGGCTCTCGTGGATCCCCATCGGCGAGCGGTGCTCGATCTGCTGCGTGAGCGTGATCGGTCGGTCACGGAGCTGGTCGACGAGCTCGGTGTCACCCAGCCGACGGCGTCCAAGCATCTCCGGGTACTCCGGGCGGCGGGGCTGGTCCGGGTGCGCAAGGACGCGCAGCGTCGCATCTACGCGATCGATCTGGAGCCGATCGCCGAGCTCGATCAGTGGCTGGCCCCGTACAGGCGGCTCTGGAACGACCGGCTCGACACCCTCGGCCGCCACCTCGATGAGCTGGGCACAGACGCAGACATAGGCAAGGAGTCATGATGGACCGCGGAACATACGTCGAGATCGACGGCCGGCCGGCCGTACGCTTCCAGCGCACGTACCCCCACCCCATTGAGCGGGTGTGGCGGGCGGTGACCGAGCCGGGCGAGCTGACTCACTGGTTCCCGCAGAACGTGACGATGGACGCGCGGGAAGGCGGGAAGATCGAGTTCTCCGGCGACCCGCATATGGACAGCATCACCGGCACCATCCTGGTCTGGGATCCGCCGCGGCGCTTCGCCTTCACCTGGGGTGGTGACGAGCTGCGGCTGGAGTTGGCGCCCGACGGAGCTGGTGGGTGTACGTTCACGCTGGTCAACGTGATCCAGTCGCGGGACGCGGCGGCGCGCAACGCGGCAGGATGGGCGGTCTGCCTGGCCGAGCTGGACAAGGTCGTGGCCGGGCAGCCGGCCGACGGGCCGCACAGCGGGAGCGCCGAGTCGTGGCGTGAGCACTACGACGCCTATGTCGCGGACGGCATGCCGTCGGGCGCCGAGATTCCCCAATAGTGTCCTAGCCTGGCTCTTCGTCCGCCGGGAGGGCCGCCGGAGCGCACGCTACCCTGGCTCTTCGTCCGCAGGGAGAGGTGCCGGGTTGCACGAGTGGTCGGGCGCGCCTTCGTCGATGAGGTCCTCGTACACCCCGACCTTGTAGTTGATCAGGTCCATGCACTCGCTGAGGTTCGCCATCTGGGTGATCAGATACTCGCGGTGCCGTCTCAGCAGGGCGAGCCGTTCCCCCTCGTTCCCCGCACCCTCTCTGACGAGCTCGGTGTAGTGGCGGATCGCCGCCAGCGGCATGTCGGAGGCGCGCAGGACCATGCACAAGGTCAGCCACTCGATGTCCTGCTCGCTGTAGACGCGGTGCCCGCTGGCCCCGCGGCGCACCGGACTGTGCAGGATGCCCTCGCGCTCGTAGAAGCGCAGCGTGTGAACGCTCAACCCGGTCCGTTCCGCGACCTGCCCAATGGTCAAAATATCCGGCATGTCGTACAGGTTAGGGCTTGATCTAGAGTCGACTCCAGATCCTAGGATGCCGCGCATGACCATGCGTTACCGCACTCTCGGCGGCACCGGCATAGAAGTAAGCGTCCACTGTCTCGGCGCGATGATGTTCGGGGCTGTCGGCAACAAGGACCACGATGACTGTGTCCGCATCATTCATGCCGCGCTCGATCGGGGGATCAACTTCATCGACACCGCGGACATGTACTCCGCGGGTGAGTCCGAGGAGATCGTCGGCAAGGCGCTTGAGGGACGCCGCGACGACGTCGTGCTCGCCACCAAGGTGCACTTTCCCATGGGGGAGGGCCGCAACCGGAGCGGCAATTCGCGGCGCTGGATCGTCAAGGAGGTCGAGGAGAGCCTGCGGCGCCTGCGGACCGACTGGATCGACCTCTACCAGGTGCATCGACCCGACCACACGACCGACATCGAAGAGACGCTCTCCGCGCTGACCGACCTGGTGCGCGCGGGGAAGATCCGCGCCTTCGGCTGCTCGACCTTTCCGGCCGACGAGATCGTCGAGGCGTATCACGTCGCCGAGCGCCGGGGACTCCAGAGGTTCAGGACCGAGCAGCCGCCCTATTCACTGCTCGCCCGGGGGATCGAAGCCTCGGTGCTGCCGGTCTGCCAACGCCTCGGGATGGGTGTGCTGACCTGGAGCCCGCTCGCGGCCGGCTTCCTGAGCGGCAAGTACAGGAAGGGGCAGGACGTCGATCTCACCACCGGCCGTGCCTCGCTCACGCCGGCCCGGTTCGACCCCTCGATCCCTGGGAACGTGGCCAAGTTCGACGCGGTGGAGAAGCTCACCGAGGTCGCGGACGGCCTCGGGTGCTCGCTGCCCGAGCTTGCCGTGGCCTTCTGTGCGGCGCATCCGGGGGTCACGTCGGTGATCACTGGGCCGAGGACCATGGAGCAGTTGGAGTCGTTGCTGAAGGGGGCCTCGCTCACGCTCGACGACGCGGTTCTTGACCGGATCGACGAGATTGTGCCGCCGGGGACCAACGTCTACCACCCGGACGGCGCCTGGACCCCGCCGACGCTGTCGGACCCCGCTCGGCGTCGGCGGCCGCTGGTGGAGCGCGCGGCGGGTTGATGGGGCGCAGGACGCTGAAGGGCTGGTGCCTGGCTTTGCCGGTGATCTGGGTGGGTGCGGGTTAGCCTGCGCTCACCTGGCCGGGGCGCGATTGCCTGGCTGGTGCGGACCACTGGTTTTTAGGGTGGTCCGTCACGCGACCGTCTGGAGCCCTGTGGCCGTTCGTGGTGGCTGGGGTCGCTTGGAGGAGTACCCCCTTCCGGGGGAATGGAAGAGACGGTCCGTTGTGGTTGGGGTCCCTGGGTGAGTTTCCCCCTTCCGGGGAGCGGAAGGGGGCGGTCCGTGGTGGTTGGGGTCCCTGGGCGGGATATCCCTTTCCGGGGGCGGGTGGGTGGTTACTTCGGCAGGACCAGTAGGGCGTCGCCGACGCCGCGCTCCACCCCGTCGGACGGGCGGTTGACCAGCTTGTCGCCCACCACCATCGCGGTGGAGCCGCCACCATCCAGGTTGACCGCCTGCTTGGCGCCCAGCCAGCGCATGAACTGGGCCGCCTCGATGAAGTTGGCCCCCACCGACACGCCAGGCTGCCGGCCGTCGATGGTCGCCAGGATCAGGCTGCCGTTGCGGGTGGTGCCAAGCAGTGTGCGAGGGTGGCGGCGGAGGATCATGTTCACGGAGTCGTGGCCGTCGCGCTTGGCAGTGATCTTGACCTGCCCGTTCCTGACCAGGCCGACGTTGCCGCCGATCACGCTGAGGTCGGGGGTCAGCTTGAGTGCCTTGCCCGCCCGTACGTCCACGACCTTGGTGTCGATCTTGACGGTTCCGCCTTCCGCCGCGTGCGCGTTCAGCCATTCGGCGGCGATTCCGGCGGAGCCGTGCAGGACCCGGGAGCCGGCCGGCACCTCGGCGCCCGGCGCGCGCAGTGCCACGACCTTGTCGTTGGCGTCGAGCACGGCGTCGGCGCCGTTGTCCGCAGGCGTCTTGGCGCCGTACTCCGCGGTGTAGAGGATCAGCTCGTCCGCCGCCGCGGCGCGGTTGACGCCGTTGACCACCAGCTTCTGGCCGTCCTGCGCGATCGCGGTCACGGTCGACTTGAGCTCGGTGATGCGGGCCGTACGGCCCTTGAGTACGACGGCCGAGCGGCCAGGTACGGCCTCGCTGAGGAGCCTGCCGCCGACCACCGAGATGCCGACCGGCTCACCGCGCAGGTTCTTGGCGGTGTGGATGTTGAAGAAGCCGCCGTTCACGGCCGCGAGCGCCTTGCCGGCCTTGGCCATCGAGGAGACGGTCTCGCGGGCGGCGACGCTGGTGCCGAGCGTGGAGGTGTACGAGCCGCGGAACTTCCTGGCGTCGATCATGACCACCTTGACGTCCCAGGGGCCGGTGGTCTTCATGCCGTCGTCGCCGACGTAGTCGACCCTGACCTTCAGACCGGCGTCCTTGAGCTTCTTGGCCGTCTCGGCGGCCTTGTCCTTCTCCTCGAACTTCCAGAGGCCGACCCGCACCATGTAGACGGTCTGGGCGTCGGCGTCGGCGACCTTCGGCCGGACGACCTTCTGCAGGCTGGCCGTCTCGCCCGTGGCCTCGACCTCGGCGACCTTGGCCTCGGCCGTCTGCTGCATGCCGTAGTCGCGGCCGCTCGGCATCAGGACCGTGACGGTGAAGCCGTCGGTCGCCTTGCCCGCCTTCACGTTCCAAAGGTCGATGCCCGGCGCCACACTGGTCATCGTCTTGTCCGGTACGGCCGGTACGCCCAGCGGGAACTTGGCCGAGGGGAACGAGACCGAAACCTGCTCGGCGGCTGCGCTGGGGACAGCCGTCGCCGTGAGGACCGTGGCTAGCGAGAAGCCGACGGCGAGGGTGCGTCGAGACATGAAAACTCCAGAGGGCGGGCAAAGGAACCGACCCATCCTGGCGAGATCATGGTGGCGGAGGCGGGGAAACACGCTAAACGGTCTGAGAGGTTACAAGATTGACATCCCTCGGGGGATTTTCCTGCGCGCACGGTGGGCGCGGCGTTACCGTGCGGTAGGCCGCGACCGAGCGGCGTACCAGTCCGAGAGGCAGCCGTGATGGGGCTGAGCATCCTCCTTGTGATCATCGCGAGCGTGGTTCTGGGGTTCATCCTGGGCGCGTTCATCACCCGTCCGCGCGGATGGGTGATGTATCCCGACGACCGGACCCGTCCCGACGTGACGCGCGATCCTCACGAGTGACTACGAGCCGGCGCAAGCCGCACAGCTTCTGGGTTCTGTGCGGCTTGCGCCTACCCCTGCAACTACAATGGAGCGCATGACACGCATCAGCATGTGGTGGCGGCCGACAGACGGCCGCTGATCTCCGCATGCTCGGGCCGTCCTCAGGACGGGCCCGGTGCGTGGGTTCTTCTTCAGGGCGGCATGACCTGAAGAAAGGAACCCACGATGGACCACGTCGTGCTCACCGGAGACCGCCCGACAGGGCCGCTTCACCTGGGCCACTACTTCGGCACGCTGGCCAACCGCGTCGCCCTGCAGGACGTCCACCCGATGTACGTGCTGGTCGCCGACTATCAGGTGATCACCGATCGAGATCTTCCCGGCGCGATCCAGCAGAACATCACCAGCTTGGTCCTCGACTACCTGGCCATCGGGCTCGACCCCGCCAAGGTGACGATCTTCCAGCACAGCGCGATCCCTGAGCTGAACCAGCTGCTGCTGCCCTTCCTCAGCCTGGTGTCCGTGGCCGAGCTGAGCCGCAATCCCACCGTCAAGGACGAGATCGCGCACAGTACGCAGCAGGCGGTCAACGGCCTGATGTTCACCTATCCGGTGCATCAGGCGGCCGACATCCTGTTCTGCAAGGGCACGCTGGTGCCGGTCGGCAAGGACCAGTTGCCCCACGTGGAGGTGACACGGCTGGTGGCGCGGCGCTTCAACGAGCGCTACGGGCCCGTCTTCCCGGTGCCGGAGGCGATGATGGGTGCGCGGCCGCTGCTCAAGGGCCTCGACGGCGGCAAGATGAGCAAGAGCCGGGGCAACGCGATAGCCCTGTCCGCCACCGAGGACGAGACGGCGGCCCTGATCCGCGCGGCCCGTACCGACTCCGAGCGGCTCATCACCTTCGACGAGGCGAACCGGCCGGAGGTGGCGAACCTGCTCACCCTGGCCGGCCTCTGCCTCGGCCGCTCGCCCGAGTCCATCGCCGAGGAGATCGGGAACGGCGGGGGCGCCGCGCTGAAACGGCTGGTCACGGAGGCGGTCAACGAGTTCCTGCGCCCGATGAGGAAGCGCCGCCTTGAGTACTCGGCGGCCGATGCCAGGCAGGTGCTGACGGACGGTAACGGGCGCGCACGTGAGCGGGCGATCGTCACCCTCGGGGAGGTACGAGCGGCGATGGGCTTCTAACGGGGAAGGGCGGCTGGCTTCTAGCGGGCAGGTACGAAGCGCGAGCCTTTGGCGATGGCCAGTTCGGTGGCCGGGGATCTCAGGGGGCGGCGGTGCCGCGGTCTGGTGAAGCCGGCCTCCCTGAGCAGGCCGGCCACTTCCTTGAAGTCACGTATCCGGCCGCCGCCCGCCACCAGGTAGTTGAGGTGGAGCAGGTGGAGCAGGGTGCGGCTGGCCCGGCCCGGCATGAGGCTGTCGCCGAACTGGTCGCCGATCGCGATCGTGCCGCCGGGGTTGAGCGCCTTGGCCAGTCGCCCCAGCAGGGTGCCCACCTCCTGGTCGTCCAGACTGTGCATGACGTTGAACAGCAGGATCACGTCGTACCCGCCGCCCAGGTCCTCGTCGAGGAACGAGCCGGCCCGCAGCGTCAGCCGGGGGTGGGCCGCCGCCGAGGCGAGGGCCTCGGGCAGGTCGATCACGGTGCCCCGCAGTCCCGGGTGCCGTCGCAGCAGCTCTACGCTGTAAAGGGCATGGCCGCCGCCCACGTCCAGCATCCGCGTGGCGCCCGCGGGGACCGGGATGGCGGCCGCGATGGCGGGAGCCTGGCGGCCGGCCACGGCGGCGGTCCACGCCTGGAACGAGCGCGACAGTTCGGGCTCGCTCTCCGTCAGCGCGTACAGCGAGGTGATGGGCGATCCGTCACGTACAGTCCGTTCGAGCTGGGGCCAGATCACGCAGGCGGTGCGCTCCCAGAAGTACAGGCCCTCGGCCAGGCAGGCGGGGGAGTCGGCGGTGAGCCAGACCCGCGCCGTGCGGGTCAGCCGGTAGCGGCCGCGTCTGGCGCGCAGGTAGCCGAGCCCGGTCAGCCCGCGCAGCAGCACGTCCGTCGCGTGCGGGTCCAGGCCGAGTGATCGCGCGAGGTCGGCGGCAGTCGCGGGGCCGCCGCGCAGGGCGTCGAAGAGGCCGAGCCGCATCCCCGCGATCAGCGCGTGCAGGCCCATGACGCCGAAGTAGTCGAGCATGGGAGGCAGGATCGACAGGCGGTGCGCCGCGGCTTCCAGGGGGTTTACGAATAAAGGCACATCGCGACGGTAAGCCGAAATGTTATCTGCTGTCCCGGCGGAACGACTCCAGCGCCAGCAGCGCCACGTGCAGGGACAGGCACGATTCGACGTCGTCCAGGTCGGTGTCGAGGATGCGTTCGAGCCGGCGCAGCCGGTCGTAGAAGGCGGGCCTGGACAGGTGGGCCTTCTGGGCGGCCACCGCCTTGTTGCGCCCCGCGTCCAGGTAGATGCGCAGGATGCGGGCCAGGTCTCCGCCCCGCTGCGCGTCGTGCGCCAGCAGCGGTCCGAGCTCCCGTTCGGCGAACGTCTGCAGCCTGGCGTCGTCGCGCAGCAGGTGGAGCAGTCCGCGCAGGCGCAGGTCGGGCAGCCGGTAGAAGGCCCGGCCGTCGGGCTGCCGGACGGCCACGTCGGCCACCTGCTCGGCTTCGAGGAAGCTGCGGCGTACGTCCCTGATCGACTCCACCACCGAGCCCGAGGCCAGGACGAACGCGGCGCCGGGCTTCCACAGCACGCGCAGCCGATCGGCGAGTGCCGTCAGCGCGGGCTCGGCGCCCGAGCGCGGGGGCAGGGGGAGCAGGACGCCGACGCGGTCCTGGTCGAGCGCGCCCACGAGGGCGGGCAGCCGGGCGTCGCGGCAGGCGGCGGCGGTGGCCTCGGCCAGCTCGCCGAGCTGCGCCTGCCCGTCGAGCGCCTGCTCGACGGGCTCGGTCGGCCGGATGACGACGCTGACCAGTTTGCGCCCGGTGAGTGGTACGCCCACGGCGCGGGCGCGGGCGGCGGCCTCGTCCGGATCGGCGTAGGCGTGGGTGAGGATGCCGGTGATGATCGTGCCGTGCGCCTGGCGTTCGAGGGACTCCTGGTGGCGTTCGAGCAGGCGGCCCAGGGCGAGCGTGGTGGCGGCGCGCTCGGCGAGCACCAGGTCGCGGGGCGACGGCGGGCTCTCGCAGAGCAGGATCAGCCGGCCCCAGTCCTGCCCGCGCGCGCCGACCGTGGTGACCAGCCAGCCGGAGGCGGCGTCGTAGGCAGTCCGCTCGGCCGGTGCGACCGCGCGTGACCTGCTCTCCCAGCCGGCCAGCAGCGCGCCGGCGTCGCGGCCCGCGGACTCGCAGGCCAGCACCTGGTGGGCGAGGTTCTCCAGCAGGACCGGGCGGCTGGACAGCCGGGCCACCTGGACGAGCACCTCGGCGGGCGAGGCGCCCTCCACCGACAGTTCGGTGAAGACCTCGTGCAGTTGCTCGGAGGCGCGCAGCTCCTCCAGCTGGATGTCGATGATCCGCTCGTGCACGGACTCGGTGATCTGCACGAACGGCGTCTCGCGGGTCAGCACGATCAGCGGCAGCCCGTGCTCCTCCGCCGTCTTGACCACCGCGCGGGGCAGCTCGCGGACGAACCGGCGGCCCAGCTCGACGATCAGCCCGGAGGCGCCGACGGCGGACAGCTCACCGATGTAGTCGGCGAGCTTCTCCGGGTCCTCGGGCAGCGCCACTCCCGTGGTGAGCACCAGCTCCCCGCCGCGGAGCAGGTGGGCGATGTCGGCGATCTCGCCGACGTGCACCCACCGCACCTTGGTGTCCAGCCGGTCGCCGCCCGCGACCACGCGCGGGCTACCGCGGCGGACGGTGTCCAGGGCGAGGACGTCGGCGATGGTGGGCAGCACGCGCCCGAGCCTAGCCGATCAGCCTGTAAGATCGGATAGGTACCCATTTACAGAATGCCGGTCACGAGCCCAGTTCGTCCTCTCTGAACTCCTGGGCGGCCTCCCGCTCCCGCAACTCCACTCGCCGGATCTTGCCGGAGATGGTCTTGGGCAGCTCACCGAACTCCAGCCTGCGCACGCGCTTGTACGGCGCCAGTTCGCGCCGCGAGTGCTGGAAGATGGAGCGGGCCGTCGCCTCGTCCGCCTCGAATCCGGGCGCCAAAGTCACATAAGCCTTGGGTACGGCCAGCCGCACCGGATCGGGCGCGGGCACCACGGCCGCCTCCGCGACGGCCTCGTGCTCCAGAAGGACGCTCTCCAGCTCGAAGGGCGAGATGCGGTAGTCGGAGGCTTTGAAGACGTCGTCGGTCCTGCCGACGTAGGTGATGTAGCCGTCGCCGTCACGGGTCGCGACGTCGCCTGTGTGGTAGTAGCCGCCCCGCATCGCCTCACTAGATCCACCGACATATCCGGACATGAGGCCGAGGGGGCGGTCGGTCAGCGGCAGGCAGATCTCGCCGTCGTCCCCCACCTCGCCGGTGATCGGGTCGAGCAGCACGACGTCGTAGCCGGGCAGCGGCCGGCCCATCGACCCCGGCTTGACCGGTTCGCCGGGCACGTTGCCCACCTGGGCGGTGGTCTCGGTCTGGCCGTAGCCGTCCCTGATCGTCAGCCCCCACGCCTTGGCGACCTGGTCGATGATCTCCGGGTTGAGCGGCTCGCCCGCCGCGACGGCCGTACGCAGTGGCAGCCGCCACGCCGCCAGGTCCTCCTGGATGAGCATCCGCCACACGGTCGGCGGCGCGCAGAACGTGGTGACCCGCTCGTCGCGCAGCACCTCCAGCAGGGCGACGGCGGAGAAGCGCTGGTAGTCGTGGATCAGCACGGTGGCGCCCGCGTTCCACGGCGCGAACACGTTGCTCCACGCGTGCTTGGCCCAGCCGGGCGAGGACACGTTGAGATGCACGTCGCCGGGCTGGAGCCCGATCCAGAACATGGTCGACAGGTGGCCCGCCGGATAGGAGGCGTGCGTGTGCTCGACCAGCTTGGGCTGTGAGGTCGTGCCCGAGGTGAAGTAGAGCAGCAGGGTGTCGCCGGCCCGGGTCGGCCCGTCGGGGGAGAAGTCCGCGGCCGCCTCGCGGGTCTCGGCGTAGGGCAGCCAGCCGTAGGCGTCGCCGACCGCGATCCTGGTGTAGCCGCCGTCGCCGAACTTGCCCGCGTCGGAGGCGTTCGCGATCACGTGCGAGACGCCGCCGCGTTCGACGCGCTCGACGATGTCCTTGGCGGTCAGCAGGGTCGTGGCCGGGATGATCACCGCGCCCAGCTTCATGGCCGCCAGCAGCGACTCCCACAGCTCGGCCTGGTTGCCCAGCATGAGCAGGATCCGGTCGCCCCGTCGTACGCCCTGCTCGCGCAGCCAGTTGGCCACCTGGTTGGAGCGGGCGGACAGCTCGGCGAAGGTGTAGGTGACCCTGCCGACGATCTTCAGCGCGACCGCGTCGGGGGTCTCGGCGGCCAGGACGCCGTCGAACCAGTCGAGCGCCCAGTTGAAGTCCGTCAGCTCCGGCCAGCGGAACTCGCGGCGTGCCGTCGGATAGTCGGCTTCGAGGAGGAGGTCACGTGCGGCACGGAAATCGCTCATGTTCGGGATCCTGCTACGTCGCCAGCCGCCTCTCAAGGCCGTCGAGCACCGACACGAGACCGAAGTCGAAGCACAGCTCGCGCATCGCGCGCGGATCCTCGTAGTTGGTGGTGTAGATCGCCTCCGAGAGGTCGGGGTAGTCGGCCGCGGCCTTGGCGACGGTCTGGCGGAGCTCGTCGCCGTCGTAGTCGTAGCCCGCCATCGCGGTGTCCCAGGCGACCTCGGGGATCGTCATGCCGAACACGAAGGCGGTGAGCGCCGCGTTGGCGTAGTCGATGTCCGCCCCGGTGAACCCGGCCAGCTTGAAGGTCTTGCGCGTCTGGTCGGCGACCATGAGCGCGTTGGGCCCCAACGCCGGCAGGCGGCCGAGAAGGTCGGCCGACCACCGATGCCGAAGGATCACCTGGCGCATGCTGTGAGCCATGACCGAGGCGGCGTCCCGCCAACCCACCTCCTCGGGGTCGGGGGCCGTCATCTCGCCCCAGATCTCGTCATAGACCAGCTCCAGCAGCTCGTCCTTGTTGGCCACGTACCAGTAGAGGCTGGTCGCCCCCGCGCTGAGCTTCGCCCCGAGCTTGCGCATGCTCAGCCCGGCCAGGCCCTCGTCGTCGAGCAGCTGTATGGCGGCCGCGACGATTTCGGCGCGGTTGCGGCCGGGGCTGGCCGGCTTGCGCTGCTCGCGGAACCACACGGAGTTGTACTGCTTGCTGGTCACGCCTCCAGGATAATTCCACTCGCACACTGTACGAGTTTTGTCGTACGGTGTGCGAGTGGAATCGAACACTGTGCGAGATCCCCGTCGTTGGTGGATCCTCGGCGTCCTCTGTCTGTCACTTCTGGTCCTGGTCGTCGACAACACCGTCCTCAACCTGGCCATCCCCAAACTGATCAAGGATCTGGGCGCGAGCCCCGGCGACATCCAATGGATCATTGACGCCTACGTGCTGGCCTACGCCGGTCTGCTGTTAACCGCGGGCAGTCTGTCCGACCGGTTCGGGCGGCGGCGGTTCCTGATCATCGGCCTGCTGTTCTTCGGCGGCGCGTCCCTGCTGGCGGTGCTGTCGTCCGAGCCGTGGCAGGTGATCGGTTCACGGGCCCTCATGGGCATCGGCGGGTCGCTGCTGATGCCCTCGACGCTGTCCATCCTGATGACCGTCTTCGACGAGGAGGAGCGGCGCAAGGCCATGGCCGCGTGGAGCGCCGTCGCCATGGTGGGGGTGATCGCGGGCCCCACGCTGGGCGGCTTCCTGCTCGACCACTACTGGTGGGGCTCGGTCTTCCTGCTGAACATCCCCATCGCGCTGGTCGCGGTCGTCGCCGCCGTGACGCTGATGCCGGAGACCCGCAGCGCGGGCCGGAAGATCGACCCGGTGGGCGTGGTGCTGTCGATCATCGGCCTGACCTCGGCCGTCTACGTCATCATCGAGCGCGAGTGGAACCCGGTCGGCATCGCCATCGCCGTGGTCGCGCTCGGCGCGTTCGTGATCTGGGAACGGCGGTCGGACCACCCGATGCTGCCGCTCGAACTGTTCAGGAACCGCAACTTCAGCGGGGCGTCGTTCTCGATCCTGCTGATGTCGTTCGGGGCCGGCGCCGTGATGCTGATGCTCACGCAGTATCTGCAGTTCGTGCTCGGTTATGGGCCCATGCAGGCCGGTCTGGCGCTGCTGCCGTACGCCATCGCCGCGACCGTCTTCAACGTGGTCGGCGCCGGACTGGGCAAGAAGGCCAGCAACCGGGTGCTGATCTCCACGGGACTGGTGGTTATGTGCGGCGGTTTCGTGGTGCTGGCCACGACCACCGGCTACGTCGCGGTGCTCACCGCGCTGCTGATCATGGGCGTCGGTGGCGGCCTCGCCGGGCCCGCGGCCTACGCGTCGCTGATGGGGGCCATCCCCATGGAGCACGCGGGTGTCGGCTCCGCGCTGAACGACACCGTGCAGCAGGTCGGCATGGCCATGAGCATCGCCATCCTGGGCAGCGTGCTGGCCGGGGTGTTCACCTCGGCGATGCCCGCCGACGCGCCCGAGGCGGCCAGGGAGTCGATCGGCGGCGCCTTCCACCTGGGCATCGTGGAGCCCGCCCGCGCCGCCTTCACCGACGCGATGCACTTCGGCTCCTGGGTCGGGGCCGGGTTCTGCGTGGCGGCCGCGCTGCTCGCCCTCGCGGTGCTGCGGCCGGCCGCTCCCGTCGTCACCGCCGACACCACCGAGTCCGCCCCGGTCTAGCGGATGCGAGGCTCACGCATGGCCTCCAGGCTGTCCAGTTTGTGGGTCCGCTCGTCGTGGCCGACCTGCCGCAGCAGGTCGGCCACCGAGCGGTAGCGGCCGTACTCGGCGGCGTAGGTGCCCGGGTCGGGGACGAAGTCCAGGCCGGGGTTCTCGGCCACGAACGTCATGTACTCGTGCTCCGCGTGGTCCTCGAACTCCGCGTTCAGCCGGTAACTCCAGTCGGGCCGGACCAGGAACAGCACCCACGACACGTGGTAGTAGAAGAACGAGATCAGCCACGGCGCCGCCTTGTGCAGCAGCCAGTTCTGCTTGAGACCGTGCCGCTGGACGAGGTCCTGCATGATCAGCAGGTGCCACTGCTCGTTGTCCTGATCGGTGCGGGCCTCCACGATGCGCTCGAAGACCCGCCTGGCCAGGCCCGAACGGCCCGCGTGACGGTGTACGGCCCAGTAGCCCATGCGCTCCCACGCCTGGTACGGCACGCGGGCGATGATCTCCAGCATGGCGAACTTGGTGAACGAGCCCTGCTTGCCGTACATGAGGTCGACGGGCTTGAACATCATCTTGGCCAGCAGGCTGTACTCCATGCGCGGGGTGTCGAGCGTGTCCCGCTCGGCGCGGAGCAACTGCTCGCGGTCGAGCTTCGGCGGGCCGGGGTGCACGTCGGGCCGGTGGTCCACGGTGATGGTCATGTTCGCTCTCCCTGAGTCTTCTGTGGTGATGACTCGATGGTGGGGGAGCGGGGGGTGGCCGGTCGTCGACCGCCGGTGGGCAATCGTGGTGCCCCCGCGGGCGTAGTGATCAAGGCGGTCGTACGCCCGCAGGTGGACGGGAGATCCCCTAGGGGATCTGGCCCGGCCGGTCCACGACTCCGCCGGCCAGGGTGGCTGTCAGCCCGACGCTCCCCTTGCGGAAGGCCGGCTCCGGGTTGTCGCCGAGATACTGGTCACGGTTCCAGACCATCCGGTCGCCGAGCAGGCGGTAGGTCTGGGAATCGAGCACGAAGTAGCGGGTGGTGATCTCCTGGCCTTTCGGCTCGTAGTACAGGCCGATGCCGGGGCGGCCGTCCGCGTCGAGGACCCCCACCTCCACCTTGACGGCGGGGATCTTCGCCAGCGCCCGGTAGATGGTCGCCTCCAGCTTGGGCGGCATGACGGCCCCTTGGTCCAGATAGAGAGTCAGCACTCTGAATGCCTGAGCGTCGCGGGGCACGGGGGTGCCGCGTGGTACCGGCACCCCGTCTTCCATGAGCGGCTTGAGCCAGTGCTTGTCGCCCGCGACGTGGGCCAGCAGCTTGTAGGGGTCGATCGGCAGGGCCACCAGCTTGTCGTAATACTGCTGCGGCGTCAGGTCGTCGTCGCCCGGGTCGAGCTGAGGGAGGTCGCTGACGTGCAACTCGCCGTCCTCGCCGATCGAGGCGGCCTGCTTGCCGTCGAACCTCATCCATTGCTCGTAGATCGTGGTGCGGCCGTCGGCGGGTTGGACGTCCTTGGTCTTGGTGTAGACCCACTGGTCGGGGCGCGGCTTCCGGAAGGGCCGCCGCTCGGCGACCAGGGCCGCCTGCTCCAGGAGCTGGATGCTGCCCGGCCGCGTGCTGTGCGCCGGGGGCACGGGACGGTTCTGGTCCGCGGACCTGATGAACGTCGGCGCGATCGCCAGTCCGGCCGCCAGGGTCCCGGCGAGCAGCACGCGCGCGGCGAGAGGCCGCCACAGCCGGCGCCACAGCCGGCGCCGCTCGGGGGTCGTGGCCGTCTCGGTCGTGCCCGTCTTGGTCGAGGACGTCGCGGCCGTCGTGAGTGTGGCGGTCGTGACCGCGGTGAGACGGTCGCGCAGGGCCGCGAGCCGGGCCGCGTCGGGCTCCGGCGCGTCCGCGCGTAGCCCCTGGAGCAGGTTCAGGTCATCCACGGTCGGCCTCCTCGTCGGTGATCGCGGTGGGGTCGACGCCGCCCAGCGCGGCGCGGGTACGTTTCCTGGCCCGGTGGAGCCGGGAGCGGACGGTTCCGAGGGGGATGTCCAGCGCCCTGGCGACCTCCTCGTAGCTGAGTTGCGCCCAGGCGACCAGCAGGAGCACCTCCCGGTCGTCGGCGGAGAGCGCGGCCAGCGCCTCGGCCAGCTCCCGGTGCACGGCCGAGGCCGACACGCGGGCCTCCACCCGGTCCGTGTAGCCCTCCGCGACCTCGTCGATCCCGGTCCTGGCCAGCGCCAGGTAGGACCTGACCTCCCGGCGGCGATGATGGCCGATGAGGTTGGCGGCCATGCCGTACAGCCAGGGGCGGGCGTCCGCGCGCCCGGGGTCGTAGTGTTCGCGCCGCCTGAACGCGGCCAGGAACGTCTCCGCGACGATGTCGTCGGCCAGCGAATCCCCCAGACGGCGGGTGACGTAGCGATGTAAGGCGGGAGCGTGCCGGTCGAACAGCGCGGCGAACACGCCCGGGTCGCTGTGGGAGCGCCGGATCACCTCGGCGTCGTCCATGCCGGTCAACGCCGCGCCGGCGCCATCGGCCGACTCTGTGCCGCTCAACGCCGCGCCGCCGTCGGCCGACTCTGTTTCCACAACCACCCGGTACTCCTGTCGCCGATGCTGTCAGCCCCTTTCACCCGATAGCGGGATATGAGTTCTCGGGAGTTGTAAGTCCTTATGTCCTGACATATGGTCGAAGTTGGCGCCGGAGCTTGCATGACATCATGTAAGGGGATTTGGTGTCGTGTGGACATGTTGGAGGTGGGTGTGGCGATGACGAGCCGGGATACTCGAAGCATGTCGGAGCTTCTCGCCCGCCACCGGGCAGTGATCCCCAACTGGGTGGCACTCAACTACAACGAGCCGATCGAGATCGTCAATGGCAAGGGCAATCGCGTCGTCGACGCCGATGGCAAGAGCTACCTCGACTTCTTCGCCGGCATCCTCACCAACATGATCGGGTACGACGTGCCCGAGGTGCGCGAGGCCGTCGAGCGTCAGCTCGCCACGGGAGTCGTCCACACCAGTACGGTCTACCTGCTGCGCGGCCAGATCGAGCTGGCGGAGAAGATCGCCAGGCTCTCCGGCATCCCCGATGCCAAGGTCTTCTTCACCAACTCCGGCACCGAGGCGAACGAGACCGCGCTGCTGCTGGCCACCTACGCGCGCAAGAGCGACCAGGTGCTCGCCATGCGGCAGAGCTACCACGGCCGCAGCTTCGGCGCGATCAGCGTCACCTCCAACCGGACGTGGAAGAACAACTCGCTCTCCCCGCTGAACGTGCACTTCCTGCACGGCGCCGACCGGCACCTGACCCAGTTCAAGGGGATGTCGGACGCCGACTACATCGCGGCCTGCGTCGACGACCTGCGCCACGTGCTGGCCACGGCCGTCTCCAACAACGTGGCCGCGCTGATCGCCGAGCCCATCCAGGGTGTGGGCGGGTTCACGATGGCCCCCGACGGGCTGTTCGCCGCCTACAAGGAGGTCCTGGACGAGCAGGGCATCCTGTTCATCTCCGACGAGGTGCAGACGGGCTGGGGACGCACCGGCAGCGCGTTCTTCGGCATCCAGAACCACGGCGTGACGCCCGACATGATGACCTTCGCCAAGGGCCTGGGCAACGGGTTCGCGGTCGGCGGCGTCGTGGCCCGGGGCGACCTGATGGACAGCCTGCCCGCCGTGGGCCTGGCCACGTTCGGCGGCAACCCGATCTCCATGGCCGCCGCCAACGCCACGCTCGACTACGTGCTCGACCACGATCTCCAGGCCAACGCCGCCAGGACCGGCAAGATCATCGCCGATGGCCTGCGCGCGGCGGCCGAGCGGCTGCCGATCATCAAGGCCGTGCGCGGCAAGGGCCTGATGTTCGCCGTCGAGCTGGAGAGCCCCGCGCAGGCCGCGCGGTTCATGGAGGAGACCAAGAAGTCGGGGCTGCTCGCGGGCAAGGGCGGCCTGTACGGCACCGCCATCCGCATGGCCCCGCCGCTCACCCTCACGGTCGACGAGGCCGCCGAGGGCCTGAGCATCATCGTTCACGCACTGGAAGTCATCAACGCAGAGGCAGCGACGCAGTGAAGTTTGTCAAGCACTGGATCAACGGAGCTCTGGCGGACGGCGACAGCCGTACCCAGGAGATCTTCGACCCGTCGACCGGCGAGGTCAGCGGGCACGTCGCGCTGGCCTCGGCCGCCGACGTCGACGCGGCCGTGGCCGCCGCCGTGGCGGCCTTCCCCGCCTGGCGGGACGCCTCGCTGACCAAGCGGGCGCAGGTGCTGTTCCGCTTCCGCGAGCTGATGTACGCCCACCGCGACGACCTGGCCGCGCTCATCTCGGCCGAGCACGGCAAGGTGCACTCCGACGCGCTCGGCGAGGTCGCTCGCGGCCTGGAGGTCGTGGAGTTCGCCTGCGGGATCCCGCACCTGCTCAAGGGCGGCTTCTCCGAAGGCGTCTCGACGCGGGTCGACTCCTATTCGCTGCGCCAGCCGCTCGGGGTGGTGGCCGGCATCACGCCGTTCAACTTCCCGGCCATGGTGCCGATGTGGATGTACCCGATCGCGATCGCCTGCGGCAACGCGTTCGTGCTCAAGCCGTCGGAGAAGGACCCCTCCGCGTCGCTGCTCATGGCGCGGCTCTGGCAGGAGGCCGGGCTGCCCGACGGCGTCTTCAACGTCGTCCAGGGCGACAAGGTCGCCGTCGACCGGTTGCTTGAGCACCCCGACGTGCGCGGTGTCTCCTTCGTCGGCTCGACCCCCATCGCCAAGTACGTCTACGAGACCGGCACCAGCCACGGCAAGCGGGTGCAGGCGCTCGGCGGGGCCAAGAACCACATGCTCGTGCTGCCCGACGCCGACCTCGACCTGGTCGCCGACTCGGCCGTGTCGGCGGGCTTCGGCTCGGCCGGCGAGCGGTGCATGGCGATCTCCGTCGTGCTGGCCGTCGACCCGGTGGGCGACGAGCTCGTCCAGAAGATCGTCGAGCGCGTCGACAAGCTGGTGATCGGCCCCGGCTCCGACCCCAGGTCCGAGATGGGGCCGCTGGTCACCGAGGCGCACCGCGACAAGGTCGCCTCCTACCTCGACCTGGGTGTCGAGGAGGGCGCCAAGCTGGTCGTGGACGGCCGGGACACGCGTGTCGAAGGCGGCGGCAAGGCGTCGGAGACGCCCGGCTTCTGGCTCGGCCCGACCGTGCTCGACCACGTGCCGGCCGGTTCGCGGGTGCACACCGAGGAGATCTTCGGCCCGGTCCTGACGATCGTCCGCGTCGACTCGTACGAGGAGGGCCTGCAGCTCATCAACGGCGGCGCCTACGGCAACGGCACCGCGATCTTCACCAACGACGGCGGCGCGGCCCGGCGCTTCCAGAACGAGGTCGAGGTCGGCATGATCGGCATCAACGTGCCGATCCCGGTGCCGATGGCGTTCTACAGCTTCGGCGGCTGGAAGGCGTCGCTGTTCGGCGACACGCACGTGCACGGCACCGAGGGCGTCCACTTCTACACCCGCGGCAAGGTCGTCACCTCGCGCTGGCTCGACCCGTCGCACGGCGGCGTGAACCTGGGCTTCCCCACCAACGGGTGATCGATCTCCACCGGGGAGGGACGCGCCACGCGTCCCTCCCCGTCGTGTGCCCGATAAACTCCAGCACACGAACGAGGGAGGAACGTGGATCGCCGCATACCTGCCATGGCGCTGGCCATGACGGCTCTGATCGCCAGCATGGGGGCGGCGGCCCCGTCACCGAAGAAGACCCCGACCCCCACTCCGTCGGCGACTCCGACGCAGGGCGACGGCACGCTGCAGATCCTCACCTACCGCGGCTACGCCGAATACGGCGGCACCAGCCCCAGGGTCAACTGGGTGGGCGACTTCGAGAAGACGACCGGCTGCCGCATCGCCCGCCTCGACACCGTGCAGACCGCCGACGACATGGCGAAATACGTCGACCAGCGTGCCTACGACGTGATCTCGGCGGGCCCGGTGCTGGCCGCCTCGATGATCGAGCGCAAGCAGGCGCAGCCCATCGATCCGGCCAAGGTCACCGGTTACGACGACCTGACCAAGCGCTTTCGCGACATGACCAAGGTGTCGGGCAAGGTCTACGGTGTGCCCTACCTGTGGGGGTACCACGAGTTCCTCTACGACTCGACCAAGGTCAAGGGCGCCGACCTCAAGCAGGTCTTCCAGTCCGACCGGGTCTCGCTCAAGGAAGGCCCGCTGACCATCGCCGACGCGGCGCTCACCGACGGCAGCGTGGACGACCCCTTCGAGCTGACCAAGAGCCAGCTGGACCGGGCGATGGCGCTGCTGGGCGAGCACAAGGGCCGCACCTACTGGAAGAACCCGCTCGACCTGGTCAAGGGCTTCGCCACGGGCTCGCTCGACTACGCCCAGGCCACGCCGTACTATCGCCTGCTCCTGCAGAAGGCCGGCAAGCCGATCAAGGCGGTCGGCACACGCAAGATGACCGGCTGGCTCGACTCCTGGATGCTCGGCGCGAACATCCCCAACACCGACTGCGCCTACCGCTGGCTGAGCTGGATGGCGGCGCCGTCGGCCCAGCGTGACGCGGCCGCCTGGGTCGGTCTGGCGCCGGCCAACCCCAAGGCGTGCAAAGGGCGGGCCAAGCAGATGTGCGAGGCGTACGGGGCCGACAAGCCGAAGTGGCTCGACCGGGTCGCCTTCGCCGCTCGGCCGCCAGGGGGTTGCCGGGGATCTGAGGGGGAATGCACTGATTACGCCACATGGACCAAACAGTGGGGCACACTGGTGAATTGAGCGGGGGCTGCTTTACCCACACATGACCTTTGCCGCAGGCTCGCCCCGTCCCCCCGCTGGGCCGTGCCTGCAGAGACGCCCCGGGCCTCCCCCCCGCTCCGGGGCGTCTCGCTTTTCCGGAGGACTGGCCAAAAATTCGACTGAATGACCAGTCAGTGAGTATGTTCTGCTCATGAGAATCCTCCTGGTCGGCGCCGGCGGCGTCGGCTCCGCTGTCGTGCCCATCGCCGCGCGCCGAGATTTCTTCGAACACATCGTGGTCGCCGACTCCCAACAGAGCCGGGCGGCGCGAGCCGTCGCCGGCGTGGACGATCCGCGCTTCAGCGCGATCAGCCTCGACGCCGCCGATCAGGCGGCGGTGGAGGCGGCGCTCCGGGAGCACCGGTGCGACGTGCTGTTCAACGCCGTCGATCCGCGGTTCACGATGCCGCTGTTCGAGGCGGCGCTGGCGGCCGGGGCGGACTACCTGGACATGGCGATGTCGCTGTCCAGGCCGCACTCCAGCCGGCCGTACGAGATGCCGGGGGTGAAGCTGGGCGACGAGCAGTTCGCGCGCGACGAGGAGTGGCGGGCGCGGGACCGGCTCGCGCTGGTCGGGATGGGCGTGGAGCCGGGGCTGGCCGACGTGTTCGCCCGCTATGCCGCCGACCACCTGTTCGACGGCATCGACGAGATCGGCGTCAGGGACGGCTCGAACCTGGTCGTGGACGGCTACGACTTCGCGCCGACGTTCTCCATCTGGACGACGATCGAGGAGTGTCTCAACCCGCCCGTCGTCTGGGAGGACGGGCGGTGGCACACGACCGAGCCGTTCAGTGAGCCCGAGGTGTTCGACTTCCCCGAGGGCATCGGTCCCGTGGAGTGCGTGAACGTCGAGCACGAGGAGGTGCTGCTCGTGCCCCGCTGGATCCCGGCCAAGCGGGTGACGTTCAAGTACGGGCTCGGCGAGGAGTTCATCGGCGTGCTCAAGACCCTGCGCAAGCTCGGGCTGGACAGCGCCGACAAGATCAGGGTCGGCGGTGCCGACGTGGCGCCGCGTGACCTGGTGGCGGCGAGCCTGCCCGACCCGGCGACCCTCGGCGACCGGATGCACGGCAAGACGTGCGCGGGCACCTGGGTGAAGGGCACCGGCAAGGACGGCGGGCCCCGCGAGGTGTACCTCTATCACGTGGTCGACAACGCCTGGTCGATGCGCGAGTACGGCTCGCAGGCCGTCGTCTGGCAGACCGCCGTCCACCCCGTGGTCGCGCTGGAGCTGCTGGCTCGCGGTGCCTGGAGGGGCGCGGGCGTGCTGGGGCCGGAGGCGTTCGACGCGGTGCCGTTCCTCGATCTGCTGACCGAGTACGGCTCGCCCTGGCGGATCCGCGAGGCGGCCGCCTGACGCCGTCTCTGGCGCGGGGGAAAGGCTCCGGCGCGCGGAAAGGCTCTAGCGTGCGGGGAAAGCGACTACGGTGGCCATCGGCGCCGGGATGAGCGCTTCGGCGCAGTCGGCGCAGGCCAGCACGGGAGAGTCGTCGGGGAAGCGCCCGACGCGGACGCGCGGCCTGGGCCATCTCTTGTGGCAGACCACGCAGGCTTCGCCCTCGAGCTGTGCCCGGCTCAAACCATCAGGGTCGAACGTCAACATTCTCTGTGCCGTTCCTGTCGGACCCCAGTTCATCATGCTCCCAGCAGCGGTCGGCCACTCGTATACCGGATCCGTTATAAGCCCGGGCGCGCTCCTGATCGTCTAGGGCAGCGTCAAGCTCGGGTGAATTCTCTACCCGGCTCACACGCCTTACACCTACAAAAACGGGCATCCAGCCACAAGCTGGATGCCCGTTTCGCGCGTTTCCTACAGCTCAGCGAAAGCTTTCTCCAGGATGCCGAGACCCTCCTCAAGCAGGTGCTCGGGCATGACCAGCGGCGGCAGGAAGCGCAGCACGTTGCCGTACGTGCCCGCGGTGAGCACCAGCAGGCCCTCCGCGTGGCAGCGCCGGACGACCTCGGCGAGCGCGGCCGGGTTCGGCTCCTTCGTGCCCGGCTGGACCAGCTCGACGGCGATCATCGCGCCACGGCCGCGCACGTCGCCGATCACGTCGAAGCGCTCACGCAGCGCGTGGAGGCGGGGGAGCATGATCTCGCCGATGCGGCGGGCCTTGGCGACCAGGTCCTCCTCGGCGATGGTCTCCAGCACGCCCAGCGCGGCGGCACAGGCGACCGGGTTGCCGCCGTACGTGCCGCCCAGGCCGCCGGAGTGCACCTTGTCCATGATCTCCGCGCGGCCGGTGACGGCGGCGAGCGGGAGTCCGCCCGCGATGCCCTTGGCGGTGGTGATGAGGTCGGGCACGATGCCCTCGTCCTCGCAGGCGAACATCTGCCCGGTACGGGCGAAGCCGGTCTGCACCTCGTCGGCGACGAACACGATGCCGTTGTCCCGGCAGAACTCGGCGATCCTCGGCAGGAAGCCCTTGGCCGGCTCGATGAACCCGCCTTCGCCGGCGATCGGCTCGATCACCACGGCGGCGACGTTCTCGGCGCCGATCTGCTTGACGATCATGTCGATGGCCTGCGCGGCGGCCTCCTCCGCGCAGTTCTCCGGGCCCGTCGGCCAGCGGAACGGGTAGGCCAGCGGCACCCGGTACACCTCCGGCGCGAACGGGCCGAAGCCCTGCTTGTAAGGCAGGTTCTTGGCCGTCAGCGTCATGGTCAGCAACGTGCGGCCGTGGTAGCCGTGGTCGAACACGACGACCGCCGGGCGGCCCGTGGCGTGCCTGGCGATCTTGACGGCGTTCTCGACGGCCTCGGCGCCGGTGTTCAGCAGGACCGTGCGCTTCTCGTGGTCACCGGGGGTCAGCTCGTTGAGCTTCTCGCAGACCTCCACGTACGACTCGTACGGGGTGACCATGAAACAGGTGTGGGTGAAGTCGGAGACCTGCTCCTGAACCCGCTCGACCACCTTGGGCGCGGCGTTGCCGACGCTGGTCACGGCGATGCCGGAGCCGAAGTCGATCAGCGAGTTGCTGTCGGCGTCCTGGACGACGCCGCCGCCGGCGCGCGTCACGAAGACCGGCAGCGCGGTGCCGATGCCCGGGGGCACGGCGGCCTGCTTGCGGGCCAGCAACTCCTGCGATTTCGGGCCTGGGATCGCGGTGACGAGACGACGCTCCTGCGGAATGCTCATAGGCCCGACGCTACGCCGGGCGCTCACCTGGTCCGATGCGTCGATATGTCACACTGGAGTGCCCGTCTTTGCCGGAATGGACAACTCGTATGGCGCCTTCGCTGCGGACCGTGGTGCGACGGACCGGGCTGCGGCCGCTGGTCGGCACCTTGGACTCGGTCGTGCGCTGGGTGGCGGTCAGCGAGCTGGAGGATCCGACACCCTACCTGGAGGGCGACGAGCTTCTCCTGACCACAGGCATGCGGCTGGAAGGCGACTTTACGCAATATGTCGCCCGCCTGGTGGCGCGTGGCGTGGCCGGGCTCGCCCTCGGCGTCGGGCTCTCGCACGAAGCGGTGCCGCCCGCCCTGCTGACGGCGGCCACCGCGGCCGGACTGCCTCTGCTGGAGGTGCCGCGCGAGACGCCGTTCATCGAGGTCGGCAAGGCGGTCAGCGACCTGCTCGCCGCCGAGCAGTACGACGAGATCACCCGCGCCTTCGCCGCCCAAGGCCGGCTCACCCGGGCCGCCCTGCGGAGCGAGGGCCCGTACGCGGTCATCGACCGGCTGGCCAAGGAGGTCGGCGGCTGGGCCGCGCTGCTGGACGAGCACGGCGAGGTACGTCACGCCACCCGCGCCGCCAAGGCCGAGGCGGCGGCCCGCGAACTGGCCCGGCTGCGCGGTGAGCACGGTGTGTGGCGGGGTGGCGCGGCCAACGGGCGGCCGCCCGCGAGCCTGGCGCTGTCCGGGCCGGACGAGCACGTCGTCCTGCAGCCGCTGGGCGGGGGGCCGAGGCCGCGCGGGTTCTTCGTGGTCGGGGCGTCCCGGGCGTTCTCGCCCGTCACGCAGACGGTCATCAACGCGGCCGGGTCGCTGCTCACGCTGGCCGTCGAGCAGGGCGGCGCGCAGCGGGAGGCCGAGCGCCGGGTGCGCTCGGCCGTACTGGGGCTCCTGCTGGACGGAGGTAAGGGGGAGGGGCGCGCGGGGCCGGCCGGTGTGGAGCGGGCGCGCGCGGTGCTGGCGCCGCTCGGTGGGCGGCTGCCGGAGGAACCGGTGGTGGTGCTGGCGGTGGCGGGCGACGCGCTCGACGCGGTGGAGCCGCACGCCTTCACCGCCCGCCTCGCCGAAGCCGCCCGCCTTCCTGAAGCCACTCGCGTCCGTGAAGCTGCCCGCCTCTCCAATGCCGCCCGCGTCCCTGAAGCCGCTTCGCTCGGGTCGCCGGTCGTGGTGCTCGTGGCCGCGGCGGAGGCAGAGAAGGTGGCCGCGCTCGCCGAGGGGACCGTCGGGATGAGCGCGCCCAGCGCGTACGGTGAGCTGCCCGGCGCGCTCGACCAGGCCAGGCGGGCGTTCGAGAGCGGCCGTGACGGCCTCGTCAGGTTCGCCGACCTCGCCGGCCAAGGGCTGCTGACCCTGCTCGACCCCGCCGCCGCCCAGGCGTTCGCGGCGGCGCTGCTCGCGCCCCTCACCAAGTACGGCTCGCGGGCCAACCTGATCGAGTCGCTGCGCGCCTACATCGGCAGCAACGGCCACTGGGACGCGGCGGCCCAGCGGCTCGGCATCCACCGCCACACGCTCCGCTACCGCATGAAGCGGGTCACCGAACTGCTGGGCCGGGACCTGGACGATCCCGGAGTGCGAGCCGAGCTCTGGATCGCGCTGGCGGCTACTTCTTCTGCCTGTCCACCAGGTAGCAGCAGATCGTCGCCGTCGTGACCGCCTCGTAGGTGCGGCCGTCACGCAGGTGACCGGCCCGCTCCAGGCTGATCGCGCCCTGGGCGGCGGCCCACAGCGCGTCGGCGATCTTGCGGGGCTGGGTCGGGACGAGGTACCCGGCGGAGATGCAGTCGGCGATCACCCGGTCGAGGATGTTGAGCGCCGCGCGGGCCAATGTCCTGGCCCGCTCGCTGGGTTCGAAACCGGGGATCGCCCGCTCGAACATCAAGCTGTAGTAGCCGGGCTCGGCCAGACACGCCTGACGGTAGGCGGGGCCGAGCGCGGTGAGGTTCTCGAGGGCGTCCCGCCGCTGCGGGACCGCGTCCAGAAAGCGCCGGAAGCGTTCGAATCCCTCCAGGTAGAGGGCCTCCGCCAGCCCTTCCCTGTTGCCGAACATCGTGTAGATGACCGTCGTCGTGCAACCGGCCTCCGTGGCGATCCTGCGCATGGTCAAGCTCTCGGGGCCGTCGCTGAGCAGCAGGTTGACCGCGACGTCGAGAAGCCGGGAGCGCAGTTCGTCATGGGTGGCCCGCTCACCGAGCAAGTAGGCGCCTTGGAGCCCGAGAGGCGCCGAGGAGGTCATGGGGCCACGCCTTTCTGCGTCGGGGGCCCGCCGCGCTGAGGACCCGCACACGATGACTTAGCCAGCCGGGAGAAAGTTCAAACCGCCCTGCATGGTAAACATCCCGAATTAGGTCTACTTCTGTTACATCCTGGGTAGGCAAGGGAGGTTGTACTTAACGGTGAGGTCTGGTGGGGGTCTTGTGCACGGTGGTGTACGTCCCCGATCGTCGCCTTGGCATAACGTCGAGAACATGGACGTGCGTACCTTCTGGCTCGCGGGCCGGCCAGCCACCGGCGACTCCCAGCTCACCGTGACCAATCCCCACGACGGTCGCGACGTCGGCCGCTATTCTGTGCCCACAGACGCCCAGGTGGAGGAGGCCGTCGCGGCCGCCCACGCGGTCGCCGGGCAGGCCGCCGCGCTCCCCGCGCACGTACGCGCCGAAGCGCTGGCCCACGTCTCGCGCCGCATCGCGGAGCGGGCCGACGAGATCGCTCACCTGATCACCGCCGAGAACGGCAAGCCGATCTTCTGGGCCCGGGGCGAGGTCACCCGCGCGATCGCCACCTTCCGCTTCGCCGCCGAGGAGACCCGCCGCTGGTCGGGCGGTGTGCAGCGGCTCGACACCGAACCCGCCGCCGCCGGGCGCCTGGCGTACGTCTCCCGACTGCCGTACGGGCCGGTGCTCGCGATCACGCCGTTCAACTTCCCGCTGAACCTGGTCGCCCACAAGGTCGCGCCCGCCATCGCCGTCGGCGCGCCCGTCATCGTCAAGCCGGCGCCCGCCACGCCGCTCACCTCGCTCCTGCTCGGCGAGCTCCTGGCCGAGACCGACCTGCCGGCCGGGATGTTCTCCGTGCTGCCGGTCGAGAACGAGCGCGCCTCCGTCCTGGTGGAAGACCCCAGGCTGCCGGTGGTGTCGTTCACCGGCTCCGCGCCGGTCGGCTACGCGATCGCCGACCAGATCCCGCGCAAGCACGTGACGCTCGAACTCGGCGGCAACGCCGCGGCCGTCGTGCTGAGCGACGCCGACCTCGACTGGGCGGCCCAGCGCGTCGCCCTGTTCTCCAACTACCAGGCCGGTCAGAGCTGCATCGCCGTGCAGCGGGTGATCGTCGAGCGGCCCGTCTACGACGCCTTCGTCGAACGCCTGCTCCCGGCCGTCGGCGGGCTCGTGACCGGTGATCCGGCCGACGAGAAGACGCAGGTCGGACCGCTGGTCTCGATCCACGCCGCCGAACGCGTCGAGCAGTGGGTCCAGGAGGCGGTCGACGGGGGCGCCCGCGTGCTCGCGGGCGGCACCCGCGAGGGCGCCACGTACGCGCCCACCGTCCTGGCCGACGTGCCCGGCGACGCCAAGGTCCTGCGCGAGGAGGTCTTCGGGCCGGTCATGGTCCTGCAGCCGGCCGCGAACATCGACGAGGCGTACGCGATGGTCAACGACTCCAGGTACGGCCTCCAGGCCGGGGTGTTCACGCGGTCGCTGGACGCGGCCTTCCGGGCCAACCGGGAGCTGGAGGTGGGCGGTGTGATCATCGGCGACGTGCCGTCGTACCGGGCCGACCAGATGCCGTACGGCGGCGTGAAGGACTCCGGCATCGGCCGCGAGGGCCTGCACTCGGCGATGACGGACTACACCTACGAGAAGGTCATGGTGCTGACCGGGCTGTCGCTCTGACTATGCCCGCTGGGCCGTGTCGAACAGGGCCTTGGCGGCGTCGCCGAAGTAGGGGCCGTACATGGTGCGCTGGTCGTCGCTGTACTTGAAGCTGCTCAGCGACGTGATCTCGCCGGTGCCCGTGGCGGGGTCGAAGCCGGACAGCCACGGGCCGCCGCTGGATCCCGCCGTCATGTCGCAGCCCAGGCCCTGGTCGCGGGTCTGCTTGTAGGGGTCGCCGTGCAGGCGGCCCGCGCAGTAGACCAGGTGCTCGCCGTCGTAGGGCGGGTCGGCCGGGAAGCCGAAGCCGAACGTCTGGCCGCCGCGCGGGCCGTTGAAGGTGATCTGCTGGCCGCCGACCACGTCCGTGACGTGCTGGCTCTCGGCGGTCGTCAGGGCCACCATGCCCACGTCGTAGCTGTCGTCGGCGGAGTGCGCCCACGGGCCGGTGACGAACATGCGGCGGGCGGCGTACTGGCCGTAGGGGTGGCCGCCGCCGTCGCGGTAGCCGGGCACGAACTGCCAGTTGGCCGCCCACTCGCCGGTGCCGTCCTTGACGCAGTGGCCGGCGGTGACCACGAGGTCCCTGCTCGCGCTCTTGACCGTGCTCGCGGAGCACACGAAATCGATGCCGCTGACGGTCAGGAAGACGCGGCCGGTGGTGCGGGTCACCGCGCCGCCGGTCAGCCAGCGGGAGCCGGACGTGGTGGTCAGGGGTCGGGCCGACTGGAAGCGGGGGACGGGGATCTTGGCCTTCTCGCCTTCGCGGAGCACCTTCTCGCCGGTCGCTTTCTCGCTGGTGGCCTTCTCACCGGTCAGGCCGGGTGCCGCGGCGATCCCGGTCTTCTTGGCGAGGCCGCCCAGCAGGCCGTCACGCTTGGTCACGATGCCGAGCATGTCGATCGGCAGGGCGTCGGCCATCCGGGCCGGTGTCCAGTAGTCGAGCACGCGCCGCTGCTCGGCGGGGCTGCGGGCGGCGACGTGCTCGACCACCTCCGTCCGCTTGGCCGTGTGCACGACCTGCTTGGCGACGCGATGGGCGGGGTCATGGTGCTGGACGGGCATGGCGCCGATGAGTGCGGGGCCCATCAGCCCCGTGACGAGCGGTACGGCTGTCAGCAAGGGGGTGCTCAGGCTCATGACCCCCGAGTGTGCACCACAAGATGTGTTCTTGTGACTACTTTCGGTGAATGGCTTCAGAGGGCGTTGGTGCTCTGGGCGGCTTGGTAGACGGCTTGGGCCTCTGACCCGAAATAAGGGCCGAACATCATTGAAATTCTGGAACCATGGACCGCCGCTCGAACCACTGGTCATGTCGCAGGTCAGACCCTGATCCTTGGACATCAGGAAATCGTCGAACGCGCGGCCGCTGCAGTAGGTCAGCTTCGAGCCGTCGTACGGGGCCGCCGCCGGGTAGCCGAAGGCGTACATCTGCTGGCGCCGCGCCTGGTTGAACGCCACGTCCTGGCCGCCCACGACGTCGGTCAGCGTTTTGCCCCGCAGCGGCGCCACCACAGCGGCGGCGACGTCGAAGTCGATGTCCTCGCCGGCGTTCCACTGCGGGGTGGTCAGCAGCTTGGTGGCCGCCCAGGTGCCGTTCGGGCGGCTGCCGTTGTCGTATCCGGGGACGAACACCCAGTTGGTGTGGAAAGCGCCGCCCATCTTGACGCAGTGGCCCGCGGTGAGCACCACGCTCTTGTTGGCGCTGGTCACGGCCGAGCCGGAGCAGGAGGCGGACGGGAGAGGCGCGTGCCTGCTCGCTTCCGGCAGCGGGGACAATGGACAGGTGCACGCAGACACCCTCCGCTCCGTCATCGTCCTCGGCTCCACCGGCTCGGTCGGCACCCAGGCACTAGATGTCATCGGCACCGATCCGGGCAGGTTCAGGGTCGCCGGGCTCGCGGCCGGTGGCGGGAAGGTCGAGCTGCTCGCCGAGCAGGCGGCCGAGCACGGCGCCGAGGTGGTGGCCGTGGCCGACGCCGCGGCCGTGCCGGCGTTGAAGGAGGCGCTCGCGGCGCGCGGCGCGAGCCCGGCGGTGCTCGCGGGCCCCGAAGGGGTCGCGGAGGCGGCGGCCTGGCCGTGCGACACGGTGCTCAACGGCATCACCGGCGCGCTCGGCCTGACCTCCACGCTGGTCGCGCTGAAGGCGGGCCGGACACTCGCCCTGGCCAACAAGGAGTCGCTGATCATCGGCGGGCCGCTGGTCAAACGGCTGGCCAAGCCGGGGCAGATCCTGCCCGTCGACTCCGAGCACTCGGCCGTGCAGCAGTGCCTGTGGGCCGGTGGTCCCGACGGTCATCGGCCCGAGGCGGTCAAGCGGCTGGTCATCACCGCGAGCGGCGGGCCGTTCAGGGGGCGCAAGCGCGCCGACCTGTTCGACGTCACGCCCGAGATGGCCCTGGCGCACCCCACCTGGTCCATGGGTCCCATGATCACCATCAACTCGGCCACCCTGGTCAACAAGGGGCTGGAGGTCATCGAGGCGCACCTGCTGTTCGACATCGGCTTCGACCGGATCGAGGTCGTGGTGCACCCCCAGTCGATCATCCACTCCATGGTCGAGTACATCGACGGCTCCACCATCGCCCAGGCCAGCCCGCCCGACATGCGGCTGCCCATCGCGCTCGCGCTCGGCCACCCCGAGCGGATCGCGGGCGCCGCGGCCCCCATCGACTGGACCCGGGCCCAGGAGTGGACCTTCGAGCCGCTCGACGACGATGCCTTCCCCGCCGTCGCGCTGGCCAGGCACGTCGGCACCGAGGGCGGCACCGCGCCCGCCGTCTACAACGCGGCCAACGAGGCGTGCCTGGAGGCGTTCATCGGCGGCGGGCTGCGGTTCCCGGCTATCGTCGACACGGTCGCCAAGGTCGTCGAAGAGCACCGGGTGACCCCCGCGGACTCGGTCGAGGAGGTGCTCGCCGCCGACGCCTGGGCTCGCACCCGCGCGAGCGAGCTCGTACGGGTCGCGGCGGGCGGATGAGACCTGGGACGGAGCTCACAGCCCGGCAGTCCCACGGGCTACCTACACTGGATACCGTTACCGAAACTCAAGGGTTGAAATGACTTCTGTAGCACTCGGCATCCCCACGGTCCGTCCCAAGCCGCTCGCCCAACGCCGGCACTCCCGCCAGATCATGGTCGGCGGTGTCCCGGTCGGTGGCGACGCGCCGGTCTCCGTGCAGTCGATGACCACCACGGTGACCGCCGACATCAACGCCACCTTGCAGCAGATCGCCGAGCTGACCGCTTCGGGCTGCCAGATCGTGCGGGTGGCCGTGCCGTCGCAGGACGACGCCGACGCGCTGCCCGTCATCGCCCGCAAGTCGCAGATCCCGGTCATCGCCGACATTCACTTCCAGCCGAAGTACGTGTTCGCGGCCATCGAGGCGGGCTGCGCGGCGGTGCGCGTCAACCCCGGCAACATCAAGAAATTCGATGACAAGGTGGGCGAGATCGCGCGGGCCGCGGCCGATCATGGCGTGCCGATCCGCATCGGCGTCAACGCCGGCTCGCTCGACCCCCGGTTGCTGCAGAAGTACGGCAAGGCGACCCCCGAGGCGCTGACCGAGTCGGCGCTGTGGGAGTGCTCGCTGTTCGAGGAGCACGGGTTCCGCGACATCAAGATCTCGGTCAAGCACAACGACCCCGTCGTCATGATCAACGCGTACCGGCTGCTGGCCGCCCAGTGCGACTACCCGCTGCACCTGGGCGTGACCGAGGCCGGTCCGGCCTTCCAGGGCACGATCAAGTCGGCGGTCGCGTTCGGCGCGCTGCTGGCGGAGGGCATCGGCGACACCATCCGCGTCTCGCTGTCGGCCCCGCCGGTCGAGGAGGTCAAGGTCGGCACGCAGATCCTGGAGTCGCTCGGGCTGCGGGAGCGCGGGCTGGAGATCGTCTCGTGCCCGTCGTGCGGGCGGGCGCAGGTCGACGTCTACACGCTGGCGGAGCAGGTGCAGGCGGGTCTTGAGGGGCTGAAGGTGCCGCTGCGGGTGGCCGTGATGGGCTGCGTCGTCAACGGGCCGGGGGAGGCCCGCGAGGCCGACCTGGGGGTGGCCTCGGGCAACGGCAAGGGGCAGATCTTCGTCAAGGGCGAGGTCGTGAAGACGGTGCCGGAGTCGCAGATCGTCGAGACCCTGATCGACGAGGCCCTGCGCATCGCCGACTCGATGGGCATCGCGCTCGACGGCGAGCCGGAGGTTGTCGTCGGCTGATTTAGACCCATATTTTTTTACGGCTCAGCCCGGTTGGCCCCAGACGCCGACCGGGCTGAGCTCTGTCCAGGGGCACGCTCCTCCGGTGGAGGTGGCGCGCCGCCGTGACGTGCGCACTCTTGGCCAGTGGCGGGGCAAATCGGGCACCCCGGCCGTCTGCGAGTACGTTACGGCGTGCAATTGGGCGATTACAGAATGGTAAGCGTTCTTCCATACCCAGCGTCATGACTCGGCTACTCAGAGACCATCGGTCTGCCAATCGAATGGGAGGCCGTGTGAAGCGGGTCGTAAGAGTGGTCGTCGGGATGGCGATGCTGGTGCCGGTGGTCGGGGGAGCGAGTAGCGCCGTGGCCGCCGGGAGAGTCGTGAGTTCGGGACTGGACTGGGGGGCCTGCCCGGTGGCGTCGTCATCGTCGAAGACGGAGACGGACGCGGCCGATTCCGGGACGGTCGTCAATCGGTCCGCGCCCCGGGTGAGCGGTGTCGAGTGCGCCTCCGTGCGGGTGCCGCTCGACTACAACGAGCCGGCGGGGCAGTCGATCACGCTGGCGCTCAACCGGATCAAGGCCAAGGTGCCGCGTGACGGCGGCGACTACCTGGGCCCGCTGCTGGTCAACCCCGGCGGGCCGGGCGCTTCGGGCCGGTCGCTGGCCGAGTACGTGTCGGCGACGCTCTCGCAGAAGGCCGCCGACCGTTACGACATCATCGGCTTCGACCCGCGCGGCGTGGGCAACAGCGAGCCCGCCATGCACTGCGTCGACCCCGCCGTCTACTACGCCCCGCCCAGGCCCGACGCGGTGCCGCGCGATGAGGAAGACGAGAAGGTGCTACTCGGCAGGGCCAGCGAATACGCCAGCCGCTGCGGCGACCTGTACGCCTGGCTGCTGCCCCACCTGACCACCGAGAACACCGCCCGCGACATGGACAGCATCCGCGCGGCCCTCGGCGAGTCGCAGATCAGCTTCCTCGGCTACTCCTACGGCACCTATATCGGCGCCATCTACGCCACGCTCTTCCCCGACCGGGTCAAGCACCTCGTCCTGGACAGCACGGTCGACCCGGACGGCGTCTGGTACAAGGCAAACCTGGCCCAGGACCGCGCCTTCGAGCGCAGGCACCGCGCCTTCCTGGCCTGGACCGCCAAGAACAACGCCGTCTACAAGCTCGGCGGCTCGCTCACCCAGACCTCCTTCGCCTGGTACGCGATGCGCTCCAGGCTGCACGACCGCCCGGCCGCCGGGGTGGTCGGCCCGAGCGAGCTCGACGACACGTTCACCGTGGCCGGCTACAGCGACAGGATCTGGCCCGACCTCGCCGCCGCCTGGTCCAGGTACGTGCGGCAGGGCGACGGGAAGGCGCTGGTCGACGTCTACAACAAGTACGGCAAGCCGGACGCCGATGAGGAGAACGGCTACGCCATCTACCTGAGCGTGCAGTGCCGCGACGCCCAGTGGCCCACGTCCTGGGACAAGTGGCGCACGGACATGACCCGGGTGTACCGGCAGGCACCGTTCCTCACCTGGTCCAACGCCTGGTACAACGCCCCGTGCGCGTTCTGGTCCGTGCCGGGCGGCACTCCGGTCAAGATCAACGCGTCCAAGCGGCTGCCCCCGATCCTGATGATCCAGTCGAAGGACGACGCCGCGACGCCGTACCAAGGCGCCCTGAACATGCGCAAGCTGTTCCCGAGCGCCCGCATGGTCGTCGACGCGGGCGGCAACCACGGGTCCTCGCTGTCGGGGAACCAGTGCGTGGACCGGCACCTGGTCGCGTACCTGGTCGAGGGCACGGTCCCGCGGCACACCGCCAACTGCGACAAACTGCCGGCGCCCAAGCCAACGGCCCATATGGCGGCCCTTAGGCCTCTAGGTCACGAAAGGCGCACCGAGCTCCTCGCCAGATGAGCTATTCGGTGGTCGTTCGCGTAGTCTGACCATGTGATGCTGCGTACATCGGCGTCGCGTGTGCTCGATGACAGCGACCGGGACGAAGCCCTTGCCTTGCTCGACTTCGATCCGGTCGCCAACGTCTTCGTCTCCTCCCGGGTGCGGACCGTCGGACTCAATCCGGCGCGGCTGGGCGGGCAGATGTGGGGGTTCGGGCCGCGCGGCGGGCTCGTCTCGCTCTGTTACGCGGGGGCAAACATGGTGCCGGTCAACGCCGGTCCCGAAGCCGTGCACGCCTTCGCCGACCGCGCCCGCAAGCAGGGCCGCCGCTGCTCGTCCATCGTGGGTCCCGCCGACGCGGTCTCGCTGCTGTGGGAACGCCTGGAGCCGTACTGGGGCCGGGCCCGCACGATTCGCTGGGCACAGCCGGTCATGGCCACCTCGCGCAGGTCGCCCGTGCCCGCCGACCCGCTGGTCCGGCGGGTCCGCCCGGACCAGTTCGAGACCCTGCTGCCGGCCTGCGTATCGATGTTCACCGAGGAAGTGGGCGTCTCACCCAACCTCG
The DNA here is from genome assembly GCF_050942315.1 of Nonomuraea sp. CA-143628. Classification (NCBI taxonomy): domain Bacteria; kingdom Bacillati; phylum Actinomycetota; class Actinomycetes; order Streptosporangiales; family Streptosporangiaceae; genus Nonomuraea; species Nonomuraea sp. CA-143628. The sequence continues at coordinate 10,404,130 of NZ_CP192072.1, read as the reverse complement.
GCGACGGCGGCGCCCTCTACCGAACCAGGGTTGCCGAGCTGATCCGCATCGGCAGGTCCTACGCGCGCATCGACGACGGCCGCGTGGTGTTCAAGGCCGAGGTCGGCGCGGTCACTCCCCATGCCTGCCAGATCCAGGGGGTGTGGGTCGACCCCGCGCTGCGCGGCCAGGGGCACGCGGTGGCCGGGATGGCGGCGGTCGTGGACGCCGCCCTGGACTGCTTCGCCCCTGTGGTCTCGCTGTACGTCAACGACTTCAACCACTCGGCGCGGGCGGTCTACCGGAAGGTGGGCTTCCACGAGGTCGACACGTTCATGTCTGTGCTGTTCTAGCGCGGCGTCGCTGTGCGTTCGCCGGGCACGCGTTCTTCCGCTGCTCGGAGGGGTGTCCTTCCACGGGGGCATCTGCCGTGACGGACCGTCTCCTCGCGAGGGGGCGTCCCTCCTTGGGGCCTCTGCCACGGCGGACGGTCTTCCTCCGCTCCCCCGAAGGGGGTATCTCCCAAGGAGTCCCCAGTCACGACGGACCGTCACACGGATGGGGACGGTCGTGTGACGGAGGGGTCAGAGCCGGACCAGTTTGTCGAAGAGTCTGGCCAGCTCGGTGTCCGGGTCGGCGGTGAGACCGGCGTGGACGGGCCCGGTCTGCACGATCGTGCTGCGCGGTGCCGTCAGCCAGCGGAACCTGCCGCCGAGCGACTCCTTGGCCAGCGGTCCGGACTCCTCGCCGCAGGCCAGCTCGTAGGCTTTGAGCGCCTGTCGTACACCGTCGATGTCCACCACCGGGTCCAGGGCGCGCAGCCGGGTCGCGTCGAGAGCGACGCGCGCGCAGAGGTAGTCGCGTGGCTGGCAGTAGAGCAGCACACCCGCGTTGATCAGCTCGCCGCGCTCGACGCGCGGCATCACGCGGATCACCGCGTACTCGTAGACGTCCCTGCTCATCGGTCGCCTCCCCGCCAGAACTCGCCGACGGAGGCCGGTCCCGTGGGTTCGCCGACCGGGGTCTGGGGCGGTCTCAGCCACTCGTACGGTGCCCGCGCGCGCTGGAGCAGGTGGTCGACATAGGCGTCGCGGACGGCCTGCGCCGAGTCGAAGCCGGGTTCGTCGTCGAGCCATTCGTCGGGCACCAGCGCGGTGACGGTCTCCAGGAGCTCCGGAGTGATCTTCGCGGACAGCTCGGCCCCCGCGATCTCCAGGTGAGTGGCGAACGGCGCCAGCACATGGTCTTCCACATCGAACGGCCGTCGAGGGTCGGCCGTCCGCCAGTTGTGGTGGAACCAGAGCGCCGCGCCATGGTCGATCAGCCAGATGTCGCGGTGCCAGACGAGCAGGTTGGGGTTGCGCCAGCTGCGGTCGACGTTGTGGATCAGGCCGTCGAACCAGACCACCCGCGAGGCGAACATCCGGTCGGGCGTCCACGTCAGCGGCTCGAACCCGAGGGAGCCGGGCAGGAAGTCGATCGCCAGGTTGAGGCCGGTGCTCGCCTTGAGCAGGTCCTGCACCTCCTCGTCGGGCTCCCGGATGGCGATCTGCGGGTCGAGGTCGATCAGCTTGATCTCGGGCGTGCGGAGTCCGAGCCGCCTGGCCAGCTCGCCCGAGATGATCTCAGCCACGAGCACGCGACGGCCCTGGCCGGCTCCCCGGAACTTCACCACGTAGGTGCCGAGATCATCTGCCTCGACCACGCCCGGCAGAGATCCGCCCTCGCGCAACGGCGTCACATAACGGGTCGCCGCGATCTTTTCCAGCACGACACGAGGCTATCGTCCTGTGTGAGCACTTCCGCCCCGCTACCTCACCGACCGGCGCCGACGGCCATGGCCGCGTGCGTGTCCTCGCGTGGGCGGTCAGGCGCAGGCTTGGGTGGCGCACGGTATGACGTGGTGGGGTCGGTCGCGGGTCCGATTGGCGGGGAGCGCGGCGTGGTGAGGGTCGGTCGCGGGCTCGGATGGCGGGGAGCTTGACGTGGTGGGTCAGGTGCGGGCTCGGATGGCGGAGAGCATGATGCGGCGGATCAGGCCGCTGCCGAGGCGGATGACGATCCAGTAGCGGCGGAAGGCGCGGCGGGCGTCGGGGCTGGTGGCCAGGACCCTGGTCTCGGTGACCAGGCGGACGCGCCCCGGCCCCGCGTCGTCCAGCAGGAAGCTGAACGTCGCCTTCGCGTATCCGGGCTGGTCGAAGGCTCGGAACGCGGCCACGTCGTCGATCGCCGGGGTGTGCTCGGCACGGCCCAGACGCCACCACTGCCCGACCTTCCCGACGACGAGCTCCCGCATCGGGTCTTCGGCCAGCGGGGTGAAATCGGGCAGGTTCCGCTTCGGTCGGTCGCCGGGGGAGCGGTCGATCAGCCGCCGGAGGGCGAACAGCGGCTTGGCCAGGCGGACGTCCTTTGGGTCCAGGTGCGTGATCGCCTGCCAGCACGGGAGGCGTTGATCACGATCGAGTGCCGTTCCGCCGCGTCCGGGCGGGGGATGAAGTCGTCTACCAGGGTCGGCATGGGGGGCTCCTCGCGCTCGGGGCCTGCTCACGGCCTCCATACGGTTGCGTATGGAGGAGACTATACGCCGCCGTATGGCACGCTGTCGGAGCGGGGTGCGGTCGAGCGAGGGAGGCGTGGGGTGGCTGAGCGAGGGAAACGTGGGGCGGCCGAGCGGTTGGGGCCCGACGACTGGGCGAGGGCCGCGCTGGCGGCGCTCGCGGAGGGTGGCCTGGGCGCCGTGGCGGTGGAGCCCGTCGCGGTACGGCTCGGCGTCTCGAAGGGCAGCTTCTACTGGCACTTCGCCAACCGCCGAGCACTGGTCGAGGCGGCGCTGGCGCACTGGGAGGCCGGGACCGAGCGGGTCATCGCCCGGCTGGAGTCGCTCGACGAGCCCGTGGCGCGCATGCGGACCCTGCTGGACCTGGCCTTCGGTGACGCGGAGAACGCGGCGATCTCGTTCCGGCTGATCAGCGAGGTGGGCGATCCGCTGGTCGGCGAGGTGGTGCGGCGGGTGAGCCGACGACGCCTGGAATTCATGCAGGACGTACTGCGGGAGCTCGGCCAGCCGGAGGAGGAGGCGCGCAGGCGGGTGCTGGCGGCCTACAGCGGTTACCTCGGGCTGGCCGCCCTCGTGCGCGTCGGGGCGGTCGACGAGGTGCCGGGGTCCCTGGTCGATCTGGCCATGGCCGAGCTGGGCCTGCCCCCGGCCGCCCCCTCATGACGACGACGTCCTTCAGCAAAGGCGACGTCCTTCAAGAAAGGCGACGCCTCTCACGAAGGCGGCTCACACCGGCGACGCCCTTCACATCTTCGCGATGACCTCCTCCGCGAAGCGTTCCATGGTGGCGATCTTGAGCTCCAGGGTGCCCTCGCCGTACCGCTGCTTCTCCTCAGGGGTGGCCAGCCACCACGGGGCGGCCATCGTCCCGGTGACTCCCTTGGCGGCGAAGTGCCGGTAGGTGTCGGCGTCCGGCAGCACCGCCAACGGGGCGATGATCTCGAACGGCCCGGTCCTGCCGTTCTCGTTCAGCAACCGTCGCAAGGAGTCGAGCACGGTGTCGAGCTGCTCCTCCGTGTAGATGCGGTTGCCGATCCAGCCGTCGCCCAGCTTCGCCGCCCGGCGCAGCGCCGCCTCGCTGTCGCCGCCCACCATGACCGGGATCGGCTGGGCGGGGGTGGGTGAGATAGACAGCTCGGGCAGGCCGTCGATGGTGACGGTATCGCCGGTCCAGAGGTCCCGGAGCGCCGGGATCATCTCGTTGAGCCGCCGCCCACGCGTGTGGAAATCCTGGCCGGTGGCGGCGAACTCCTCCGCGCACCACCCGACGCCCACCCCGAACGTGACGCGGTCCCGCGACAGCACCGCCGCCGTGGACACCTGCTTGGCCACGGTGAACAGGTCGCGGGCCGGGGCGATGTAGACGTTGGGGGCGAAGCGCAGCGTGGTGGTCACGGCGGACATCGCGCCGATCGTCACCCACACGTCCGGCCAGTGCGTCTCGGCGGTCCAGCGCGGCCGGCCGGACTTGGAATAGGGGTACGGTGTCGCGAAGTCGGCGTAGAAGAGGTGGTCCGACAGGGTGAGCGTGTCGAACCCACACCTTTCGGCCGTCCTGGCCAGCTCCAGGAACTGGTCGGTGTCCGCGAACGAGGCTCCCAGCCAGAATCTCACTGGAACTCCGGAATGACCTTGGTGGCGAACATCTCCAGGTTCCGCTTGACCGTGTCGAGCGGCAGCACGCCCTGCTGTCCCTGCATGTAGAGGCCGAACCACTCCAGGTCGGGCATCCGGTCGAGCATCCGCTGGATGCCGCGCTTGACGTCGTCGGGGGTGCCGAACAGCGCCATCTCGACGTCGTTCATGCGCTTGGCGTCGCCCTTCTCGGGGGAGATGGGCTTGTGTTTCTCGTCCTCCTTCTTCCGCAGCACCTCCAGGTAGCCGAAGGGGCCGAAGAAGGCGGCGAAGTCCTTGGGGATGCTCCGGCCGAAGGTGTTGATCGCCTCCTCGGTCGTGTCCGCGATGCCGACGATCTTGAGGATGCCGGTGTGCTCGCCCAGCTTGTAGTCGCGGCCCTGCCGGGCGGACTCCTCCTGGTAGAGCTTGGCCTTGGCGGCGTGGTCGTCGGGGTTCGGGGTGAACATCCACGGCATGATGTTCTCCTGCGCGGCCCTGATGACCGAGCGGTCGGAGATCGTGAACGGCTGCCACAGCTCGGGGTACGGGTTCTGGTACGGCCGTGGGCAGACCGAGACGGCCTGCACCTTGTCGTCGTCCGAGATCTCACCGGGCGCGCCGAACGTCTTGGTCCACTCCAAGGCGGGCCAGCCCTCGATGCCGTCGAACGGATAGGGCACCTCGTAGTCAAGTACGTCGGACTTGTAGCGGATTGTCTCCTGGGTCCAGGCCATCTTCATGATCTTCAGCACCTCGCCGAAGACGTCGAAGTTCCGCGTGTCGGAGGCCGAGCCGTCGGAGCGGGCGGCCGCCGCGTGCCAGCGCTGGCCCAGTACGTTCATCCACCGGTTCTGGTAGCCCCTGGCCACGCCCAGCCGGAGCCGTCCCTTGCAGAACTGGTCGAGCAGCGCCACGTCCTCCGCCGCCCGGATGGGGTCCCAGGCCGGCAGCACCATGCCGAGCGGGGCGAGCAGGATGCGTTCGGTCCTGGCCGCGAGGTCGGTGAGGAACATCAGCGGGTTGACCGAGAACTCCATGCCTTCCGAGTGGAAGTGGTGCTCGGTCATCATCAGCGCGTCGAAGCCGATCTGGTCGGCGTGGACGGCTATCTCCCGTACCTCGTGCAGCAGCTTCTGGTACGACTCCGTGTCACGTCCGATGGGCCGCTTGGCCTTGGCGTTCTCCTCGGCCGCGTATCCGGAGCCCGGAATCTGGGGATTCAGGAAGATGGAAAACTTCACCGGGAGACCTCTTTCCGCGGGACGCTTCTCTGACCGGCAAGCTACTCTAGAAATCTTAGCCGAGCAATCGCTTGGTTGACGTCAAGGAGAGACGCATGCGGCTTGGTGTCACCATGTTCACCACGGATCTGGGCATGCCGGTCGTGGATCTGGCCAAGGCTGCCGAGGAGCGCGGATTCCACTCGCTCTACGTACCGGAGCACACCCATATCCCGGTCTCGCGGCGCACACCGCACCCGATGGGGCTGGACGAACTGCCCGACGAGTACAAGCGGACGCTGGACCCGCTCGTCGCGCTGTCGTTCGCCGCCGCCGTCACCGAGCGGCTGGTCGTCGGCACCGGCATCCTGCTCGCCGCCCAGCGCGACCCCATCGTGACCGCCAAGGCGATCGCCACCCTCGACCAGCTCTCCGGCGGGCGCGTGACGGTCGGCGTCGGCTTCGGCTGGAACGTGGAGGAGATCGAGAACCACGGCGTGCCGTACGACCAGCGGCGCGAGGTCGCGCGGGCCAACGTCCTGGCGATGCGGAAGCTGTGGCGGGACGAGGTGGCCGAGTTCGACGGGTTCGAGCCGTCGTGGTCGTGGCCCAAGCCGATCTCCGACCCGCCCGTCTACATCGGCGGCGCGGCGGGTCCGAAGCTGTTCGCGCACGTCGCCGAGTGGGCCGACGGCTGGATCCCGATCGGCGGCAAGGGAATCAAGGCCGCACTGCCCGCCCTGCGCGAAGCCTGCGACAAGGCCGGCCGGCCGATGGCCAAGGTCATCCCCTTCGGGACGTTGCCGACCAGGGAGAAGCTCGACTACTACGCCGAGCTGGGCATCGAGGAGTCGGTGGCCAACCTGCCCAGCGGATCGGCCGACGAGATCCTGCCGCTGCTCGACCAGTACGCCCAGTTGATCTGAGACTGCCGTACTGTCGGAGGCTTCCTGGAGGGGGTCGAGGCGATGCGGCGGGCACGGGCGTGGCAGGTGGTCGTGGCCGGTGTCGGGCTGGCCATGGGGGTGGCCGGGTTCGTGCTCTGGTTACGGGGGGCGCAGAGTCCCGGGCTGGCCGGACAGTGGACAGGGTCGACGGACACGGGGTCCGGCTTTCCGGTGGCGATGGAGCTGGCGGACGGCGGCTCGGCTCTGCGGTGGGGCGCGGGGTTGCGTTGTTCTGGGCGGCTCAGCCCGACGAGGGGGCGGCTCGTGTTCACGCTCGACCGGGTCAAGGGCGAGGGGTGTGTTCCGGGGACGCTGCGGGTGTTCCCGACGCCGGAGCCCGACCAGGTGGTCATCAAGATGACACGTCAGGGTGACACGGACATTACCTATTCAGGCACGCTCTCACGACATTCTTGACCGGCTGTGTCACGGTCAGGCGGCATTGCGTCGATCACCGTTGACTGTCCGGCGTCCGTTGCCTTCAGTTGGATGCAGAAGGTGGGTGGCGGCGAGGGGAGGCAGCCCCGTGCCAACGGCACAGCCACTCAGAACGGGGGATCCGCGGCGGCTCGGCGCCTACGAGCTGTCCGGGCGTCTGGGCGAGGGCGGCCAGGGCGTGGTGTACCTCGGGACGAGGGCCGAGGACGTCTACGCGGTCAAGCTGCTGCACGGGCCCGTGGGGGACGAGAAGCTGGCGTTCCTGCGGGAGGTGGAGCTGGCCAAGCACGTGGCGCGGTTCTGCACGGCCCAGGTGATGGACGCCGGGTTCGACGACGGCCGGCCGTACATCGTGAGCGAGTACGTGGACGGGCCGTCGCTGCAGCGTGAGGTCGCGCTCACCGGGCCGCGCCGTGGCGCGGCGCTCGAACGGCTCGCCGTGGGCACGGTCACCGCGCTGGCGGCGATCCACCGGGCGGGCATCGTGCACCGAGACTTCAAGCCCCAGAACGTGCTGCTCGGTCCGGACGGGCCACGGGTGATCGACTTCGGGCTGGCCAGGGCGCTGGACGCGGCGGCCACGGTGAGCGGGCGGGGAGTGGGCACGCCCGCGTACATGGCGCCGGAGCAGATCACCGCGTCGGCGCTCACGGGAGCGGCGGACGTGTTCTCGTGGGCGGCCACAATGTGCTTCGCGGCCAACGCGTCGGCGCCGTTCGGGCAGGACTCGGTGGCGCCGGTGCTGCACCGCATCCTGACCGCGCCGCCGGAGCTCGGACGGCTGGACGGGTCGTTGCGGGAGCTGGTGGTGGCATGCCTGGACAAGGACGCCAGGAACCGGCCGACCAGCCGGGAGTTGCTGCTGGCGCTGCTGGGTGACGCCGGCTCCGCGCCGCCGGAGGTGCTGCGCTCGCCGCCGTCGCACATCCTGCGGGTGACGCCCGCCCCGTCGGTGGCGAGCGGGGTGCCGGACCGGCTGCCGCCGCCCTACCCGATGGCCGAGCCGGAGGCGACGGGGGCGGCCGGTGGCTACCGGTGGCAGGGCGCCTCGGCGGAAGGTGTCGCGTCGGAGGGCGTCCCATCCCGGTCGCCGACGGTCCCACGGCAGGGCACCGGGCAATCGGACGCCCAGCTGAACGGCGCCGGGGAACCGGACGTCTGGCCGCACGGTGCTGGGGAACCGGACGTCCGGCCGCACGGCGTTGGTGAGCCGGACACCCGGCGGAATGATGCCGGGGACGCCGGTCCGCCCTACGACGGCGCCCTCTCTCCCGATAGCGGCGCCGTCTCTTCCGGTGGTGGTCCCACAGGTCTGTCGGGTGAGCGGCGGCAGGATACCCGTCAGGCGGTGGGCCGGGCGGCGCTCGCGGTCACCGCCGCGCTCCTCGTGAGTGGCGCCGTGCTGGTCAGCGTGCTGGTGCCGACGTTCAGGGACGAGAAGGAAGCCCGTCCGCAGGCGGCGGCCGTCCAGCCATCGGTCGTGACGACCGCGCCGCCCGCGACCACGTCCCCGCCCACCCGGGCGGCGACCAAGCGGGGAGAGCAGGCAGGGGCGAGCCATGTGCCCTCCACCCAGGGACCGTCCGTCGGCGTCGCCGGAGTGCGGGTGCCGGTGGTGGCCGGGATGGGGCGGACGGCGGCGGTCGCGGCGCTCAAACGGGCCGGGTTCGTGGTGGGGGAGGTCACGCAGGTCGACTCGCGGCGGAAGATCGGCGAGGTGCTGAGCAGCAGTCCCAGCGGTGGGGCCACGGTGGCGCGGGGGAGTACGGTCTCGCTTCAGGTGTCGGCGGGGCTGGCGGTGCCGGCGGTCGCCGGGGTGGAGCGCAAGCAGGCCGAGGCGGCGCTGGTCAGCGCCGGGCTGGTGGTGGGCGCGGCGAAGAGCGTCTGCTCCGATCGGCCGGAGGGGCAGGTGCTGTCCAGCGAGCCGGGGGCGGGGAGCCGGGTTTCAGGTGGTACGAAGGTGCTGCTGGTCGTCGCCCGCAACGGGGCCACGGTGCCGTCCGTCGTCGGGCAGCCCAAGGCGGCGGCCCGGGCGGCGCTGCGGGGGGCCGGGTTCGCCGTGAGCTTCAAGACGCAGGTGGTCACGGACGACGCTCAAGTCGACGTGGCACTCTCGCAGAGCGTCGCGGCCGGGAGCTGCGCCAAGGCGGGGGCCGCCGTGGTCGTGACCGTCGGCGTCGTGGACCAGGGCGGGGGCGGTCCCGATCCGACCGAGCCCACGCCGACGGTCACCGTGGAGACCCCTCCGCCGGACTGACGGCCCCGGGTGTGACTTCCGCGATCTCGCCCCGAAGACGGGACCGCTCGGCCGCCCAGGCGATGAGATGGCTGTGCAGGCTCTCGCTCGGCGAGGAGAGGATCTGGGCGCGGTCGCGGGTGCGTACCGCCGTCAGGAACGCCTCTACCAGCGCCTCGTCACCGCCGCCGTGCCCACCGCCGGCGGTGGCGTCGCCCGTGGGGCGGGTGTCGACCGTGTCGGTGCCGCCGGTGAGGAAGTCGGTGACGGTCAGGCGGTCGCCGTCGCCCTCGATCGAGCCGCGGGTGCCGAAGATCCGGGTCTGGCGGTGCGCGGCGGGGGTGAAGGCGGTCATGGTGAACGCGACGGTGACGCCGCCCTCGAACTCCAGGTTCACCACCTGGTGGTCGACCACGTCGTTGTCGCAGGCGTACACGCACCTGCCGTACGGGCCGGTCCTGAGCGCTTCGAGGACGCCGCGCTCGGAGACGTCGTCGGTGACCACGTTCAGCGGCCACGCCTCCTTGCCCGCCAGCGGAAGGTAGATGCGCTTGGCGGAGTACGGGCAGGTGTCCTCGACGGCGCAGTCGAGGCAGCGGTCGGCCGCGCCCTCGGGCCGGTGCTCCGGCCGGAAGTGCTTGAGGCCGCCGAACGACGACACCTTGGTGACCTGCCTGCCGGTGAGGTGTACGAGCCAGTCGAGGTCGTGGCAGGACTTGGCGAGCAGCATGAACGTCGACTCGTCGGACCTGCGCCAGTTGCCGCGTACGTACGAGTGCGCCTGGTGCCACCACCCGACCGGCTCCAGGTGCTGGATGCTGACGATCTCACCGATCCGGCCGGCGTCGAGCAGCGCCTTCAGCGCGCGGGTGTACGGCGTGTAGCGCAGTACGTGGCAGACCGCGAAGATCGCGTCGGAACGCTCGGCGGCGGCCACGATCGCCCGGCAGTCCTCCTCGGAGACGGCCATCGGCTTCTCCAGCAGGATGTCGTAGCCCAGCTCGGCGAACCGCACCGCGGGCTCGACATGATCGGCGTCCTGCGTCGCGATGATCACGGCGTCGGCCTGCCGGGGGAGCGCCGCCAGCTCGCGCCAGTCCGCGTACGGCGTCGCGCCGGGATGCCTGGCCCGGCGGCTCTCGACCGGATCGGCCACCGCGACCACCCGCGCCCCGCCGGACTCGACGGCATGAGCGGCGTAGGTGGTGCCCCGAGAACCCGCGCCGACGATGGCGAGAGTAACCATTACGCCTCCACTTATGTAACTAGTTATCGTATGCCGGCCGATGCTAGGATCCGCAGAGTTGGTCGTCAAGTGGGAAGTTATGAGAGAGGGTCACGAAAGTTGACCGAGCTCCGGCCGGGAGACGCTTCGCTGTTGCGCAAGGTCAATACCCAGGCGACGCTCAGCGCCCTGCGGCGCGAGGGCGTGTCCACGCTGACCCGGCTCGGCCGGATCACCGGGCTGTCCAGGCAGACCGTCGAGACGGTGCTCGACGAGCTTAAGGACCGAGGCTGGGTCAGGGAGGTGCCGCCGGACGAGGGGGTCATGGGACGGCCCGCCCGCCGGTTCGCGTTCCGGGCGGACGCCGGCTACGTGGTGGGCGTCGACGTGGGTCACGAGCGGATCGTGGTCTCGGTGGCCGACCTCAACGGCGAGGTCGTCGCCTGCGAGCGGGCCGCCGTCTCCGAGCGGACCGCCGCGCCCGAGCGGCTGGCGGCGGCTCGTCGCGCCGCGCTGGCCTGCGTCGACGGCGCGGGTGTCTCACGGACGCGCGTGCTGGCCGTGTCGGTGGGGACTCCGGGCGTCGTCGATCGCTCGGGGCGGGTGTCGCTGTCGATCACGCTGCCGGGGTGGACGGGCGTGGACCTGGCGGGGGTGGCCGGGCGGTGGTTCGGCTGCCCGGCGCCGGCCGCCAATGACGCGAACCTGGCGGCGCTCGCCGAGCACTGGCGGGGCAGCGCCCAGCACGCCTCCGACGTCGTCTACATCCTGGTCGGGCGCTGGCCGGGCGCGGCCATCCTCATCGGCGGGAGCCTGCACCGTGGCCGGTCGGGAGCCGCGGGCGAGATCGGCACGCTGCGCCAGGCCGGCTGGGCGACCGCCGCGATCGAGCTGGTCAAGGAGGGCGGCGCGGCGGAGGTGTTCGCGGCGGCGGAGGCGGGCGACGCGCACGCGGCGCGCCGGGTGGACCGCTACGCCGAGAAACTGGCGATCGGCGCCTCGGCGCTCGTGCTCGCCGTGGACCCCGATCTGCTGGTGATCGGTGGCGGCTACTCGCGGGCGGGCGACGTGCTGCTCGGGCCGCTCCGCCGTCACCTGGCCGCGCTCTGCCTGAGCGCGCCCGAGGTGGTCGCCTCGACGTTCGGCGACGAGTCCGTCGCTCTGGGCGGGGTACGGCTGGCGCTCGATCACGTCGAACGCGAGGTGCTCGGCCTCTAGCCGGTGACCCGCCGCTGATCGTCGAACGAGGCATCATGAAACAGCGGGATAACGGGACAAAGGAGAGAACCCTTGGGAAACGGATCGCTGGCCATGCTGAACGAGTGCCTGGACCGTGTCTATGCCGATCAGGACGTCTCCCGCACCCTTGATCCGGCGCTGCTCGAACACGCCCACCGCCTGTTCGCGGCCCACGATGACGGACGGCCCGACATCGACGTTCTCTCAACTGTGGGCGTCTTCCACTGGTTCCGCTTTCTCGCGCTCGACGGGAAGGGTCCCGACGAGATGGAAATGGCGGTCAGGGCGTTCGCCCGCTGTCAGATCTATGCCGACAACCCCCTGCCGGAGTACCTCGTTCCCCATGTGCTCAACGAGGCCATGGATCTGGCCACCGACCTCCTGCAGCGGATGGCGACCTCCGACGACCCGCTCCTCGCCGACCAGGCCGTGGACGCGTGGCGACGCATCGAGGCCGCCATGCCCGCCGACAACCTCATCCGGGCCTCGGCACTGAACAACCTCAGGGTCGCGTTGTTGATGCGGTACGGGAACACGGGAGAGCCGGCGGATCTGGAGGAGGCGGTCGCCGCCGGAAGGCAGGCGGTGCGGGTCGCCCCCGCCGACGACCCCGACCGGGTCGCGTACCTGATCTACCTCGGTGACACGCTGCAGATGTGGTCCCGGGAGGCCGAGGAGCCCGCGTACGCGGAGGAGGCGATCGCCGTCTGGGAGCAGGTGTCGCAGATTCTTCCCGCCGAGTCTCCCCATCGAGCGGCATCGCTGTCCGGCTTCGGGCACGCGTTGCTGACGCGGGCCATCCGGACCGAGTCGCTTGAAGATCTGGACAAGACCATCGCTCTGTGGCGGGAGGCCGTTCACATCTGCCCCGCCGATCACCCTGATCGGGTCAGGTATCTGTCCAACCTCGGTCTCGCGCTGGAGATGCGGTACGACCTGACCGCGGACTCGACATATCTGGAGGAAGCGATCGCCGTCAGGGAGCGGGCGGCACAGGCCGCCGAGGACGCGGGAGAAAGCGAGTGACGGGCCGCTAGATGGCCAGGGCGGTGCGGACCAGCAGGTCGCGTACCGTCTCCTCGGGCAGGTCCATCGTCTGCACGACGCCCCACTGCAGGGCGCCGATCACGGCCCAGCCACGGATCCTGGCAGCGGCGTCGGGGTCAGGACCGGCGAGCCTGGCGAAGATCTCGTCCCTGAACGGCCTGATGGCCTCGCCCCGCGAGCCCGGCAGCGCGTCGTCGGCGCCGACGATGTCCTCCATCAGCAGGCGGATCACCGTGCGGTGGCGTACCACGAAGGTCGCCAGCGCCTCGACGAACGCCTGCCTGTCGCCCGCGAAGTCGGTGTCCAGCAGGACCAGGACGTCGTCGCCGGCGGGCGCGGTGAGCTCGGCGGCCAGCCGGTCCTTGGGGTGGAAGTGGTAGGCCACGGCCGTCTTGGTCAGGCCCACGGCGGCGGCGATGTCGGCCAGCGAGGTGGCCGCGTAGCCATGGGTCGCGAACAGCTCCCTGGCGGCGGCCAGAATCCGGGAACGCGTGTCGTCGGGTGTGTTCATCATCTCATTTCCCCGTGATCTACAGCTTTCCGGATATTTCGTGTTTAACGTGGCTCTGTACGACCGTACAGGACGGCCGTCGAGTTGGGGGATCTGGCGATGACGCGCTTTCTTGGACGACTGGGTGGCTGGTGCGCGCGGCACGGGCGGATCGTGCTGGCGTTATGGGTGATCGCGGCGGTCGGACTGATGGGCGGCAGCCTGGCGCTCGGCCGTCCGGTGAGCAGCGATGTGACGATCCCCGGCACCGACGCGCAGCGGGCACACGACCTGATGCTCACGGGCTTCGGCCCCGGCTTCGCGCCGGGCGGCACCGTGCAGCTCGTCCTCTACGCGGACAAGGGCACGCTCCTCGACCAGCCCAGGAAACGGGCCATGGAGCAGGCCGCGGACCGCATCCGCACGGTGCCGCACGTGGCGAAGGTCGACACGCCGTCCCCGCGCGGCGGCCTCGCCCCGAACCTGCGCATCGGCCTCATCACCGTACGCATGGAGGGGCACGACAACACCAAGCTCGCCGAGACCACGCAGGCGCTGTCGAAGGCCGCGGACCCGGCTCGGGCCGCCGGGCTGGAGGTCGTGCCCGCCGACGCCTCGACCCCGGCCGACAAGGAGATCAAGACCGGGCCCAGCGAGATCATCGGCGTGGTGTGCGCGCTGCTGGTGCTGGTGTTCGCGTTCGGGACGCTGACGGCGGCGCTGGTGCCGATCTTCACCGCGCTGGTCAGCGTCACGGCGGGGCTGGGCGTGATCGGCCTGCTCGGGTACGTCGTGGACGTGCCGAAGCAGGCGGGCATCATGGCCACGATGATCGGGCTGGGCGTGGGCATCGACTACGCGCTGTTCCTGCTGTCGCGGCATCGCCGGCTGCTGGAGTCCGGCGTGGGCGTGGCGGAGTCGGTCCGGCGTACCGTGGCGAGCTCGGGCGGCGCGGTCGTGTTCGCGGGCGGCACGGTGATCATCGCGCTGAGCGCGCTGATGTTCGGCGGCTTCCCGCTGCTCAGCACGCTCGGGTGGATCACCGGTGTCTCCGTGGTGAGCGCCGTGCTCACCTCCGTCACGCTGGTGCCCGCCCTGCTGGGACTGCTCGGGCACCGCGTCAACTCGCTGCGGATCCCGTTCCTCGGCAGGAAGCGGGCCGAGGGGTCCGGGTGGGCCGGTCTGGGCTCGTGGGTGGCGCGACGGCCGTGGCGGGCGCTGCTGTCGAGCGTGCTCGTGCTGGGCGCCCTCGCCGCGCCCGCCCTGGCGCTCAAGCTCGGACCCCTCGACGCGGGGTACGGCGCGCAGGGGTCGGACTCGCGGCGCGCGTACGAGCTCATGGCCACCGGGTTCGGCCCCGGCGGCAACGGCCCGCTGATCGTCATCGCCACGCTGCCCGGCAAGGTCGCCCAGGCCACCGATCCCGTCGTGGACCGGATCTCACGGGAGATCGACGCGGTGGACGGCATCGCGCACGTGGCCCCGGCCAAGGTGAACACCTTCGGCCGCTCGGTGATGATCCAGGCCATCCCCGACTACTCGCCGAGCGACGCCCGCTCCGCCCAGGTGGTGCGGGACGTCCGGGCCATCTCCGTGCCCGGCGTCGGGCTGCACGTGGGCGGCAAGGTGGCCGCCATGGTGGACGCGGGCGACCTCATGGCCGAACGGACGCCGCTGGTCATCGGGGTGGTCGTGCTGTTCAGCGCGCTGTTGCTGCTGCTGGCCTTCCGCGCGCCGGTGGTCGCGATCAAGGCGGCGCTGATGAACCTGGTCTCCTTGGGAGCCGCCTTCGGCGCGCTGGCGCTGGTCTTCTCCTTGGGCTTGGGGAGCGGGCTGGTCGGCATGGACGCGCCGTCGAACGCCTCGTACCTTCAGACGATCTTCTTCAGTGTGCCGATCGAGAGCTATGTGCCGTTGATGCTGTTCGCGGTGCTGTTCGGGCTCTCGATGGACTATGAGGTCTTTCTGCTGACGTCTGTACGGCAGGCGTACCTCAAGCATGGTGACAACAGCCGCGCGGTCGCCGAGGGGCTGGGTGCGACGGGACGGGTGATCACGTCGGCGGCGCTCATCATGGTGGCGGTGTTCGTCGCGTTCATCGCCTATCCGGATCCGATGGTCAAGACGTTCGGCGTGGGGCTGGCCGTGGCCGTCGCGGTGGACGCCACGATCATCCGTGGCTTCCTCGTCCCGGCCACCATGGTGCTGCTCGGTCGCCTGAACTGGTGGTGCCCCCGCTGGCTGGACCGCCTGCTGCCGAACCTGTCGGTCGAGGGGCATGAAGAGGAGGCTGTCGCCGAGGTGCCGGCCAAGGATCTCGTCACCGCTGGTTAACGGATCCACAGGCAGAAGGGGTGGCCGGCGGGGTCGAGGTAGACGCGGACTTCCTCCTGCGGCTGGTAGTCGGCCAATGTCGCGCCGGCCGCCACCGCGTAGGCGCCGGCCTCGTCCAGATCGTCCACCTCGATGTCGAGGTGCATCATCATCTGCTGGTCGCCGGGGCCGGCCGGCCAGACGGGTGGCACGTGCGCCTCGTCGGTGTTGAACGCCAGTCCGGCGCCGCCGCCGTGCGGGGGGCGAAGGGTCACCCAGCCGGGTTCGTCCTCGCCGATCTGCCAGCCGAGGAGTCGCTGGTAGAAGAGCGCCAGGGCCTTGGCGTCCCTGGACTCCAGCACCGTGGCCGAGAGAGTGAAACGCGGAGTCACGGGACCATGTACTGGTCGTGGCGCAGGTACAGGTCCGTCCACTCCTCGTCGGTGAGCTGCCTGCCGGTGCTGACGATGTCGGCCAGTTCCTCGAAGTACGCCTCGCGCGGCGCCCCCGGCGTGAACAGGATCAGCATCGAGGCGGGCACGCCGGACTCGTTGCGGAACCCGTGTACGCCGCCCTCCGGCACGTGCAGGAAGTCCCCGGAGTTGCCCTCCACCCACTCCTTGCCGTTGTAGAGCTTGACGGTGCCGGACAGGACGTAGAAGGACTCGGTGATCGTCCGGTGGAAATGCGGGCTGGCGCCACCAGGGCGCGGGCCCATCTCCCAGCGGTACAGGCCGAAGGCGCCGTTGGTCGTCGCGCCGGTGCCCAGGTAGTGGACGTCGGTGCCCCGGGGGTCGGCGCCGGGGGCGTACATGCGGAGGTCCGGCGGCGTGTCGGCCGAGCGCAGGACACCGCTTGCCTCACCGGTGTCGGCCAGGTATCGCGCGTCAGGGTATGACATGTCGTGACTCCTCGCTGTTCCTTATGGAATGCGAGGTTAGAAGACGACCACCGTTCTGGCCACCGCGCCCCGCCGTACCTGCTCGACGGCCTCGTTGATCTGCTCCAACGCCACCCGCTCGGTGATCAGCCCGTTGAGGTCGAGCCGGCCGCGCAGGAACTGACCGGCCAGCATCGGCAGGTCCCGGTGCGGGGCGGCGTCGCCGCCCTGGGTGCCCATCAGGCGGCGCGAGGAGAACAGCAGAGCCGGGTCGATCTCGACGGGCTGACCGGCGGGCGGGCTGCCGACCATGACCGTGGTGCCGCCCGGCGCGGTCGCCGCGAACGCGCTCGCCAGCACGCCGGGGACGCCGGTGACGTCGAAGGCGTAGTCGACGCCGCCCCTGACCAGCTCGCCGACCTGGGCGGGGAGGTCCTCGGGCACCAGAGTGTGGGTGGCGCCGAACCGCTCGGCCAGCTTGAGCTTCTGGTCGGCCACGTCGGCGGCGACGATCGTGGTCGCGCCGGCCAGCACCGCGCCCTGGATGACGTTGAGCCCGACGCCGCCGCAGCCCACCACGAGGACGCTGGAGCCGGGCGCGACCTGGGCGACGTTCATGACGGCGCCGACGCCTGTGACGACGCCGCAGGCCAGCAGGCACATGGCGTCGAAGGGCGCGTCCCTGGGGATCTTCACGCAGGTGGCCTCGCGGACCACGGCGTACTCGGCGAACGAGCCGATGCCGATGAAGCGCCGGGCCTCCTGGCCGTCGAGGGTGATCCGCGGCTCGCCACCCATGATCGCGGTCATCCTGGCCGGGCCGGAGCACAGGGGGAAGCGGCCGGCGCCGCAGTTGCGGCACTTGCCGCAGGGCCCGCTCATGGAGATGATCACGTGGTCGCCCGGCTTGACGGCCGTCACGCCGGTGCCGACGCTCTCGACGACGCCGGCGCTCTCGTGGCCGAGGACGAACGGGAGCTTGTGGACGACCGGGCTCTTGCCGTCGATGGCCTTGAGGTCGGAGCCGCAGACGCCGGACGCCTTGATCTGTACGCGTACCTCTCCGGGGCCGGGGTCGGCGATCTCCACCTCGCGGATCTCCATGGGCTGGTGGAAATCGGTCAGTACGGCCGCGCGCATCAGCATGGAGCTCACGCTAGCCGGGCGGTCGATTGTGAGCAAGCGATTGCTCGGCACCGTTGACACCCCTCGCGGGCAAATTTACGCTGACCAAAAACCAAGCGAGCGCTAGGCCAAAGCGGCTGCGCGCCTTGCCGTACAAAGGTGAGAACGATGGTGCGACGACATCAACGGCGGGCCGCGGCGGTGATGCTGGCGGCAGCACTGCTGGCAGGGTGCGCGGCCCAGCAGAAGAGCGCCGGCGGTGGCACGGCGGGCGTCACCGACACGACCGTGAAGGTCGGCGGGGTGCTCACCAAGACCAGCGCCAGCGGCTACTCCACCAAGGACGCCGAGATCGGGGCCAAGGCCAGGTTCGAGCGGGCCAACGCCGAAGGCGGCGTCAACGGGCGGAAGATCGAGTTCGTCGGGGCGGAGGACGACGGGCAGGACGCGGCCAAGGGCGACGCCGCGGCCAAGAAGCTCGTACAGAAGGACCAGGTGTTCGCGCTGGTGCCGGTGCACGCGCCCAACTTCGGCGGGGCCGCCTTCCTGGAGCAGCAGGGCGTGCCGTGGTTCGGGTGGGCGACCGGGCCGCAGTGGTGCGGCACGAAGACCGGGTTCGGCTACAGCGGCTGCCTGGCGCCCAAGAAGGGCGCGGGCTCGCAGACCTGGTGGGGCAGCCAGATGGCCGACCTGCTCGGCGGCGCGAGCGGCAAGACCGTGTACGTGCAGACCACCGACTCCAGCGGCAGCAAGTACGGCGGCACCACGATCTCGCAGTCCTTCCAGGCGGCGGGGTTCAAGCTGGTCGGGCTCAACTCCGGCCTGCCCGCCGCCGCGCCGCCGCCCGACTGGCTGCCGTACGTCAACAAGATCATGACGTCCAACGGCGGCAAGGCGCCCGACGTCCTGGTGTCGATCATCGCCGGCACCAAGTTCAACGTGGGCCTCTACTCGGCGCTGAAACGGGCCGGCTACAAGGGCGTGCTCACCGACGCCACCAGCTACGACCCGGCCATCCTGAAGGACCCGGCCAGCGCGCAGGCGCTGGAGGGCGTGGTGGCCGCGCCGATGTTCGAGCCGTTCGAGTCGACCGCGCCGGAGATCGCCGCGTTCAAGGCCGACGTCGAGAAGGTGTCGCCCGGCGCCACGCTAACCCAGCACATGGCCATCGGCTACTGGGCGGCCGACATCTTCCTCGACATGCTGAAGAAGACCGGCAAGGACCTGACCAGGGAGAAGTTCTTGGCCGTCGGGAACGGCTCGTACACCTACGAGAACGCCGGCTTCGGCCGGGTCCGGTACCCCAAGGACCACAGCGAGCCGAACGGCTGTGGCGCCCTGGTCAAGCTGGAGGGCGGCGCCTTCAAGGTGGCCAAGAGCATGAAGTGCTTCGACAACGTGCCGCTCAAATGATCCTTGGCTACCTGCTCAGCGGCCTGGTCACCGGGGCGATCTTCGCCGTCATGGGATCCGGCCTGACGCTGTCGTACGCGGCGACCGGGGTGTTCAACTTCGCCCACGGCGCCGTCGGGTTCCTGACCGCCCTGCTGTTCTACCAGCTCAACCTGGCCGCCGGGCTGCCCGCCTGGGCGGCCGGGCTGCTGGCCGCCGGGGTGTTCGCGCCCGCGCTGGGCTACCTGCTGCACCTGGCCATGTTCAGAGGGCTCGCCCAGGCGGGGGAGACCGCGCAGATCGTCGGCACGATCGGCCTGACGATCGCGCTGCCCGCGCTCGGCCTGCTCGTCGTGGACCTGTTCGGGCTGCCGAGCGTCGACGGCACGACGCTGCCGCGCGGCCTCGGGCCGCATCCGGCGCTCGGCTTCGAGGTGCTCGGCGCGCGGCTCGACAGTGACCAGCTCATCACGTTCTGCTTCTCGGCGGTGGCCGCGCTCGGGCTGTGGGCGTTCATGCGGCACACGCCGTACGGACTGCGCATGCGGGCCTCCGTCGACCGGCGGCGACTGGCCACGCTGCGCGGCATCGACGTGGACGCCACCTCGGCCCTGGCCTGGATGCTCGGGTCGGGGCTGGCGGGACTCGCCGGGGTGCTGGCCGTGCCGGTGCTCGGGCTGGACGCCACCGCCTACACCGTGCTGCTGTTCGCCTCGGCGACGGCCGCGGTGTTCGGGCGGCTGCGGTCCATCCCGTGGACGTTCGCTGCCGGGCTGGCCCTCGGCGTGGTGCAGAACCTGGTCGCCGGATACACCGACTTCCTCCAGGAGATCACCGGGCTGCGGACGGCGGTGCCGGTCATCCTGCTGTTCGCCGGGCTGGTGCTGCTGAACCGGTCGCGCGAACGGGTGGCCGGGAGCGCGGCCGAGGACGCGCCGCCGCCCGACCACCTGGCGGGCGTGCCGCTGTGGCGACGGCGGCTGCCGTGGGTGGCCGGGCTGGTGGCGCTGCTCGGCTTCACCTTCGCCGGTTCCGAGTACTACGTGGGCCTGGCCGCCCAGGGCCTCGTGCTGGCGCTGATCTTCTGCTCGTTCGTGGTGGTGACCGGGATCGGCGGCATGGTGAACCTCGCCCAGGCCGCCTTCGCCTCGATGGCGGCGCTGACCTGCGGGTGGGCGTTCTCGGCCGGGTGGCCGCTGTTCGCGGCGATCGTGGTCGGGGTGCTGGCGGCGAGCGCGGTGGGCATGCTGGTGGCGCTGCCCGCGCTCCGGCTCGGCGGGCGGGTCCTCACGCTGGCCACGCTGGCGCTGGCCCTGCTGGCCGACCAGGTGCTGTTCCAGGTGGACGCCTTCAGCAACGGGACGATCGGCTGGGCGCTGCCGGCGCTCGGCTTCGGGTTCGCCGACACCTCGGATCCACGGGTGCGGGTGGTGCTGCTGCTCGCGCTGATCGGGCTGGTCGGGCTGCTGGTGCGCAACCTCGAACGATCGGCGTCCGGGCGGGCGATCCTGGCGGTCCGCTCGGCTCCGGCCGCGGCGACCACCTCGGGGCTGTCGGGACCGCGAGCCAAGATCGTGCTTTTCGCGCTGGCCTCGGCCATCGCGGGGCTGGGCGGGGTGCTGTTCGCCGTGTCCAAGGGGTCCATCACCGCCACTGACCTGCCGGCCTTCTCCGGGTTCGTCTGGCTGGCCGTGGTGGTGCTGCAGGGGGTACGGCGGATCGGCGGGGCCGTGCTGGGCGGGCTCGTGGCCGTGGCGGTGCCCGAGCTGCTGGCCACGTGGGGGGTGTCGGCGCAGGTAGGGGCCATTCTGTTCGGGGCCGGGGGGATGATCCTGGCCAAGCATCCGGACGGGGTGCTGGCCCAGCTCGCCGAGTCCCGTCACCGGCGGCGTCAGGCGCGGGCTCCGGTCGCCACCCCGGCACAACCGGTGGCCGCCACCTCAAGCGCGTCTGTCACCCCGAGCGTGTCCGTTGTTCCGGCACAGCCTGTGGCCGCCTCTCCGGGACGGGCCACCGCCGCCGCGCCCGTCCCGGCGGCGCTGTTCCGGCTCGAGGGGGTGGTGGCGGGGTACGCCGACTGCACGGTCCTGCGGGGTGTGGATCTCGACGTGCGGTCCGGTGAGGTGGTGGCGCTGCTGGGCGCCAACGGCGCGGGCAAGTCGACCACCTGCGCCGTCGCGGCCGGCGATCGGCCGGTGTCCGCCGGACGGGTGCTGCTCGACGGCGTCGACGTCACCACCTGGCCGGCCCACCGCCGGGCCCGGGCGGGCGTGCTGCTGGCTCCCGAGGGGCGGGGGGTGTTCCCCGGTCTCACCGTGGAGGAGAACCTGCGTACCTGGCTGGCCGAGCCCGACGCCGTCTACGAGCGGATGCCCCAGCTCGCGGCCCGTCGTACGGTGCTCGCCGGCGCGCTGTCCGGCGGCGAGCAGCAGTTGCTCACCCTCGCCCCCGCGCTGGCCCGGCCGCCCAGGGTGCTGATCGCCGACGAGCCGTCGCTGGGCCTGGCGCCGCTGATCGTACGGCAGGTGTTCGAGGTGTTCGCCGAACTGCGTGAGCGCGGGGTCGCGCTGCTGCTGGTCGAGGAGAAGGCCACCGAGGCGCTGGCGATCGCCGATCGGGTCGCCTTCATGCGGCTCGGCCACGTCGTGTGGGCCGGGCCACGCGCCGAGGTGGACGGCGACCGCCTGACCGCCGCGTACCTGGGGGTGACGTGATGCCGGTTGTCGCGGAAGACGGTGATGTGATGCTGGCCGTGCGGGACGTGTCGGTCGCGTTCGGCGGGGTCACGGCCCTGGACGCGGTGTCGTTCGAGGTGCCCGAGGGGCAGGTCTGCGGGGTGATCGGGCCGAACGGGGCGGGCAAGACGACGCTGTTCGACGTGGTGTCGGGGCTGCGCCGGCCGAGTGGCGGCCGGGTTCGGGTGGCGGGCGCGGACATGACCGTGGTGCCGCCGGTCAGGCGGGCTCGCGCGGGCGTTCGCCGTACCTTCCAGCGGACCCAGGTCTTCGGGCGGCTCACCGTGGCCGACAACGTGCTGGCGGCGCTCGACTGGCACGGCGGCGGGGGCGGCCTGATGGCCGACCTGACCGGCCTGCCCGCGCGGCGGCGGCTCGAACGCGAGCGGCGGGCGCGCGTGGCCGAGGTGCTGGAGCTGTGCGGGCTGGCCGCGCTGCGCGACGCCTACGCCGCCGCGCTGCCCGTCGGCCAGCGCAGGCTGGTCGAGCTGGCCCGCGCTATCGCCGACCGGCCGCGCCTGCTGCTGCTCGACGAGCCCACCTCGGGGCTGGACGCGGACCAGACGGTACGGCTGCGCGCGGTCGTCGCCGCGCTGGAGACCACGGTGTTGCTGGTCGAGCACGACATGGGCTTCGTCATGGACACCTGTGACCGGCTCGTCGTCCTGGACCTCGGCCGGGTCATCGCCACCGGAACCCCGGCGCAGGTCCGCGACGACCCCGTGGTGCGGGCCGCCTACCTCGGCTGAAAGGATTCCCCATCGAGAATATTGACATTTAAACCATGCAGGACTGTCGCCGGCCCCGGAGACGTACGTTCCCTGCCCAGGGCGCGCACGCAGAGCGTACGGTGGGTAGTGCTGATGGAACTTCTCCCGAGGCCAGGCCATGTCTCGCTCCAGTGACGATGGAGCGCGGCGAATTGGCGCAAACGTGCGTGCCGCCCGCCGTGCCCGAGGTTCATCGATAGACGCAATCGCCGGTCTCGTCGGCCGCTCCAAGGGATGGCTGAGCAAGATCGAGAACGGCAAGATCCGGCTCGAAAAGCGCTCCGACATCGCCGCCCTCGCCGAAGCCCTGGAGGTGTCAGCGGATCACCTGTTGGGGGCCCCGGCGCCCGGAATCCGGCCCGAGCGGCGTGGGTACAACCTAATGCCATTGCAGCGCCTGCTCATGGACTCGGCGCCAGACGATCCACCCGACGTACCCGCGCGGCCGGTCGAGGACCTGCGCACCATGTTGGAGGAGGTGGATGCCGCCTTCCGGCGGGCCGAGTACGCGACGATGACGAGGCTCCTGCCCGACCTGATCGGGGAGCTGTACGTTCACGTCGCGACCGGTTCCGAACCAGCGAGAAGCGAGGCCCTAAAGCTGCTGATCCTCGCGTGCGGGTCTGAAGCGTCGTGCATGCTGCGGCACTTGGGAGAGGTGAACCTGGCGTATCTGAGCGGCGAGCGCGGCCAGCAGGCGGCCGACCTGCTCGGCGATCCGGTATGGCGGGGAGCCGCCGCCTACGGTCGGGCGCACGCCCGCAGCTCGGCTAGCAAGCCCAAACCGCTGATGATGGCGCCACGCATCGCCGATGACGTAGAGGCGCACATCGGCGACGACCCATTCGCGCACCAGGTACACGGCATGCTCCGGCTCAGCTCCGCCCTTGCCTGCGTAGTGCAGGGAGACCACGATGGCGCGGCCGATCAGGCGGCCGAGGCCGCGCGGCTCGCCGAACCGCTCGGGGATGCGTCTGACGCGTTCGAGCTGTTTGGCGTGGCCAATGTCGGAGTATGGCGGACCACGCTCGCGGTCGAGGCCGGTCGCCCCGGCGAGGCGCTGACTCATGCGGGGAACGTCAACCCGCGCGCCCTGGCATCCGACAACCGCCGTGCCGCGCTGCTCATGGAGAAGGCTCGCGCGCACGCCATGCTCGACCGCAACATTGACGCCGTGCGCGAGCTGCGGAAGGCGGAACGGCTATCCCCGGCGCAGGTTCACAGTCATCCGCTGGTCAGAGAGCTTGTTCTCGACTTGCTGGAGCGGGATGGAGGGCGTGATCTGCGCGGCCTGGCGTGGCGTATGAACCTCATCTGACGTCGGTTTCCGCGAGGAAACACTAGGACGTGAACGCGCCTTAACGTTCCGTGGCATGGCCTCCAGCGCTGTCCCCCTGCACGTCCCGGACTGTGACATTGTCGGGCAGGACCGTGGCTCTTTCCTGGTGACGCACCTCGACGCCGTGTGCGACCTGGTCATGGCGTACGTGGACGGCGGCGATGCGGCATGACCACGACCGCCATCCGGGTGCCGTACGTCGTCGCCTACGAAGTCGAAACCGTCTCGCTCAACCTTGCTGTCATCCACGACGTCTGGGCGCTGAACGGGCGTCGGCTGTCATACGCCGACCCGGCGGCGAGCGACTGGGTGATGGGCGTGCTGTGGGCCCGGCAGAAGTGCGATCGGCGCGGGAAGGTCAACTACAAGGAGATGCACACGCTCCGGCAGCGGGAGTGCATGCTGCACCGGCTCTGCCAGGTGTGCGAGGGCTCTGCGATGGATCCCGGCACCGGGCGTCTGTCCTGGGTGTTCCACGAGGAGCTACCCGCCGCGTCCGGCCGGCTCAGCAAGCCGCCGACGTGCCTGCGGTGTATCCCGGAGGCGCGGGCCGCGTGCCCGCATCTCCAGCGCGAAGCCCACGTTTATACCTCGCCCGACTATGAGCCGTGGGGCGTGAAGGGAATCGTCTTCTCCGCCTCCGGCAGGCCGACTCTCCAGGACGTCCCACTGACCGATCTCCACACGCTGGAATTCACGCTTGCCAGGGCTCTGATCGTGCACGTATCGAATCTGCTGCCCGAGCGGGTCCCATAGACAGCCCGGCCCTTGCCCCCCTGCCCCCTCGACGGCAAGGGCCGGGTCTTCAAGCCCCCTGCGAGCCCGCCGTACGTCACTGCGATGGTCTCGCCGGGGTCGCGGGGTCTCCGTCCGGATCTGGAGGGACGGTGGCGGAGACCTCCTCTCACAACCCCTCTTAGGAGCTTCGAATGGACCTGCAGATGCTGTCCGCCTTCGGTCTATCCGTCGGCGTCGGCGCCGTGATCATCATGTGTGGCCTGCTCGGCTGGGACTGGCTGAGCAGGGTGTGGGGCGGGCCACCAGACGCTGATCACGAGCGTGCTTCTCGCCCAGGGCGAGAGCCCCAAGGCCGTCGCGGTCGGCCGGGCCTCTCCGCCAAGGTCAGGGCTCCAGGGTGATCCCCTCACGCCGGAGGTCCTCGATGATCCCGTCCACCAGCCGGGTGCTGACCGTGTGGTCCAGCCGCCCGTTCTCGCGCAGCTCCCGTACGGCCGGCACCGGGTCGGGGTCGGCGAACAGGCGCTCGTCCGCGTAGTCGACCGGCCGGCCGGTGGGGTCGATCGTCCACCAGGAGGCTTCCAGCGCGATGCCGTTGGGGTCGCTGAAGTAGATCGACCGCAGGAAGCCGTGGTCGATCACGTCGGTGACCTCGCAGGCGTGCGCCTTGAGCCGGTCGCGCAGCCTGACCAGGGCGTCCTCGTCGGGCAGGTGCAGCGACAGGTGGTCGAACTGGGCGGCCTTGGCGTAGGGGACGCCGGCGGGCTTGGCGAAGCTGTCGAGCTCCTGCCCGGTGTATTCGAAGAAGGCGACGGTGTTACCCGGCGCCACCTCGAAGAAGTAGTGCTTGAACGCGGGGATCGCCAGCGTGGTGACGAGGCGGGCGTCGAGCACGCCGTGCCAGAAGCGCACAGTGGCGTCCATGTCCGCAGTGACCAGGGCGAGGTGGTGCACACCCCGCCAGTGCACCGTTTCGGGGTTTTCAGCCATACGTTGACCGTACGCCTTTCAACTATCGCTGGCTATGAAGCCCTGTGCTAGTAAGCGGGGGCTGATTTGAGCGCCGCCAACAGATGCGCGTGCACCCGGGCGACGGCCGCCCTGGCCAGCCCGCCCGAGCGGACCGCGAGGTAGCCGGTGTTGATCGGCGCCAGCTCCGGCTCCGCGAGGGTGACCAGCCGGCCCGCCGCCAGGTCGGCCCGGCACAGGTACGCGGGCAGGACGGAGACGCCCATCCCGGCCCGTACCGCGTTCAGCACGCCCCGCAGGTCGGGGATCACCACCTGCGCGGCCATCGACGGCCGCTTGCCGAAGACCGTCCGCCAGTAGCGGCGCACGATGGGCAGGTCCTCCGCGTAGGCGATCAGCGGCCTGGTCCCGTAATCGGCCTCCGCGGCCAGTTCTGGACTGGCCACCAGCAGGAACTCCTCGTCGTACGCGGGCTCCGCCTGAACGCCCCGGACGCGCGGGCGGATCGTGGACACCACCAGATCGAGCCGTCCGGCCGCCAGATCGGCGAGCAGGCCGTCAGACAGTCCGAACGTCGTCCGCAGGCGCAGGCCCTCCCGCACCAATGGCGCGAGCAACGGGATCACCACCTCCGAGAGGAACTCGGCAGGGCCTCCCAGATGGACCGCCTCCCCGGACGGCAGCTCGCTGTCCACGACCGCGTCCAGCGCGTCCAGCGAGGCGGCTACCCGGCGGGCCAGCTCGTCGGCGGCGGCCGTGGGCGCGACGCCACGCGGCAGCCGGTCGAACAGCGGCCGGTCCAGCGCCTCCTCCAGCGCCTTGACCTGCGCGGTCACCGCTGGCTGAGACAGGCCGAGCGTCTGTGCGGCGGCCGTGATGGAGCCGGTCCTGTGGACCGTGAGAAAGGTCCTGAGCAGGTCGAGCGAGAGGGACATATCAGCATTCTGATGGATACGGGTGGTGCCCCGAGGCAGCTGTGACCCCGTACGGGGCCGACCAACCTTAATAGCCCTGATTAGTACATACGAGGAAAACAGCCTTTATGGGATTCCAGGCGCCGTCATCGGGCGTTCTTCGAGGGCCCAACGCTCACTTCCGGCACTCAAACAACTCTGTGCCCGTAGATCGCTTGCCCGCCGGGCCATGCGCCCACATACTGGCTCCCAAACCCAATCCTTCCCTAGGAGGAGGGACATCATTTGCGAGACCTCTTCACGGGCGCTAATATCCTGACTGTCATTTTCGGTATTATAAGCTTCCTGACCTCGATGGCCGCAATACATTATGCGCGCAGGACTTACCATCTTGAACGGAAGTCCGTCTCCAAGAACTCCGATCGATCGGTGGTCGTGTTCTGGAGCCGGGAAGACATGATCGACTCGCTCCTCGAGCAGTACAAACGCGCCGGCGACGGCGATGATATATGGGCGCAGACCGTCGGCCTGCAGAACTTTCCCGGCCAGGTGCACGATCGGATCATGACGGCGGCGTCCCGCGGCGTGACGTTCCGCTATCTGGTCACGCTGGATCATCCGGCGGTCCCCGAGTTCCTCGCCTTGTTCAAGAATATCGCGTCTGCTTCCGTGGCCGGCCTGCGCGACAATCGCCTGCGCGTGCAGGGGTTGTCGAGAAGAGAGGTCGTCATTGCTTTCCCCACACTCACCACCTACACCGCGATAAAATTCACCGATGCGGTTTTCGTCGGGCTGGTTCGCGATTGGTTCGACCGCAGGTGGGCGGATGCCGCGAAGAAGGCGCCACTGTCGATGAGCAGATCCTTGACCCAAGGAGAGAACATTGCCGAGCCATGAGGAGATCATCGAGTACTATCGGTGGAAACAGGCAGAATACCTCGGCAAGTACGGAGTTAACGGCCGGGTCCACGCGCATGTCGGATGCCATGACTCGGAAACCGAGCAGAACCTCTTCGCCCCGGGTTGGATCCGCCCGGAAATAGGTGCCGACCGATTACGGGCGACGATGCACGATGGGCAGGAGCGTAACGTTCACGTGCTGTTGAGAAGGGCTCGCCGATGGCATGGAAACATATCCAGCGCGCTCGACTGCGGAGCCGGGCTCGGCGGGACGTCTTTTCTCCTGGCTGATCAGTACGGAATCGACGTGACGTCGCTCACCATAGTGCCGGAGCAGGTGGACTTCATCGCGGCACAGACCGCGAAACTGGCCCTGCAGGGCAAGGTCGTCCCTGTGGTCGGCGACGCGCACTCTGACACCTGGTGGAACGGCACGGCGTATGACCTCGTCATCGCGCTGGACGCGGTATGTCAGATAGGGGACCCGGCGACCCTCTTCCCTTCGCTCGCGGCCATGCAACCGGCCGGCGGTGTACTCGCGATCGCGGACCACTTCGTCAGCAGTTGTAGTAGCTCGATCGCGCGCTATTACAACACCTACTGGGTGAGCGCGATCGGGGAACTGCGAACCTGTCTGTCAGCGATCGAACAGGCGGGCTACCGGATCAGATTGGTCGTCGACGCGTCCGAGAGTCAGCTCCCCTACTGGCAGCTCAGCCTCGCCTATTCAGCCCTCGCCGAGAACGACCGTACCGAGATTCGTCGGCGGGAAACGGCGCACTTTCATTCCGCCATGCTGGGTGCGTACCAAGCGGGGGAGGTCCAGTATTTCCACGTGATAGCGTCGCGTTCGGAAACCGCGGCGCCCCAAAAGCGATGAGAAAGGTACAGCGATGGAACCCGTAGTTCGGCCCGTCCGGCACATCGCCATATCGGCCGACGGTAACGGCAGATGGGCGACGAGTCGCGGACTGCCCAGATCCGCGGGACACGATGCCAGCCGGGAAGCCTTCGCGTCAGTCCTTTCCGCCTGCGTCGAGCTGAACATACCTTATCTTTCGATCCATGTGTTCTCGTCCGAGAATTGGGGGCGGCCCGAGCCGGAGGTCCGCAAGCTCATAGAACTGTTCAGCCGGGTGCTTGAGTTGTCACTGCACGACTTCAACGAGCTCGGTGTGCGATTCCGGCTCACCGGGAGCAGACTGGAGGTTCCCTCTGACCTGCGCCGGACGGTGGAGGCGATCGAGAAGACCACCTCCGCCAACGGCCACGTCACGCTGCAGTTCGGGCTCAATTATGGCGGCCGCAAGGAATTGGTCGATGCCGCGGTCGGCCTGGCGAGAGCCGCGATGGCCGGAGAGATACGTCCTGAAGAGTTCGACGAGGAGACATTCCGCAGGCACCTCTACTGGCCGGATACTCCCGACGTGGATCTCTTCATCAGGACCGGCGGACATTTCCGCCTGTCCAACTTCTTTCTCTGGCAGACCGCGTACGCGGAGCTGGTATTCACCGACGTGCTGTGGCCGGATTTCCGCAAGCCGGACCTGATGAGCGCATTGGAGCTGTACGCCCGAGCGGAGCGGTCATTCGGGAATGTCGAGTAAGCACCGCTCTGCGCTGGATGGCCAAGGCCGAAGCTGGCCGGTTGGCGGGCAGAGGAGGGGGAAACGCCGCCGCTTGGCGGTTGTCCCCCTGTCGTCGCCCTTCCATCATCGAGACGTACGGTGAGTTCTCGTGGAGGGAAGCGACATGGCGGTTCATCCCAATCTCGACCCGGAGCTGAGGGCGGCACTCGACCAGTTGGTCATGCCGTCGACGGATCTCAGCGACCCGGCCCTCGATCTCAGCGGGCACCGGGCGCAGATCAACGCCATGCTCGCGGCCGCCCCCAGGCCGGACACCGAGGTCGTCATCGAGGACCGGTACGTGCCTGGGCCCGAAGGCGCGCCCGACATACGGCTGCGGATCTACCGGAAGCCGGGGACGGACACCGGCCGGCCCGGCCTGTACTGGATCCACGGCGGCGGCATGATCGTCGGCACGCCGAACATGGACGACCTCATGATGATCGGGTTCGCCGAGCAGCTCGACGCCGTGATCGTCTCCGTGGACTACCGGCTCGCGCCCGACCACCCGCATCCGGCGCCGGTCGAGGACTGCTACGCCGGACTGGTGTGGACCGCCAAGAACACCGGCGACCTCGGCATCGACCCGGCCCGGCTGGCCGTGGGCGGGGCGAGCGCGGGTGGCGGGCTCGCCGGGGCCACCGTGCTGCTGGCCCGTGACCGGGGCGGCCCCGAGATCTCGTTTCAGCTGCTGGTCTGCCCGATGCTCGACGACCGCAACATCACGCCGTCCAGCCACGAGTTCGCCGAGGCGGTGGTCTGGAACCGAGCCGCGAACCTGTTCGGGTGGAAGGCCCTGCTCGGTGACAAGGCGGGGACCGAGGATGTCTCTCCCTATGCCGCTCCGGCCAGGGCCACGGACCTGTCCGGGCTGCCGCCGACGTTCGTGGACGTGGGTGAGCTGGAGGTGTTCAGGGACGAGTGCATCGACTATGTGCAGCGGCTGGTGCAGGCCGGGGTGTCGACGGAATTCCATCTCTACCCGGGGGCGTTCCACGGGTCTGACGGGCTGATTCCGGACACGGAGCTGAGCAGGCGGGCGCGGGCGGCTCGGCTGGCGGCGCTCCAGAGGGCGTACCGGCAGGACGGCTGACCGAGACGTGGCGTTCCGGCTGGACGGCTCGCAGGACGGCTGACCGAGACGTGGCGTTCCGGCAGGGCGGCTCGCAGCATGGCTGATCGGTGGGCGGCGTTCCGGTCGGGCGGTTCGCGGCGCGGCTGAGCGCTGGGCGGCTACGGAGTCCGAGTCGAGGTCGGGCGTCGGTGGAGTTTCAAGTCGGAGGGCAGGCCGTGGCGGGCGCGGTAGTCCTCCGCGCCGATCTGGTGCTTGGCGACGGCGTGTGCGGCCAGGCCGCGGGTCCACGTACCGCACTCCAGGCACACGAGCTGGCCGTCGCGTTCGGGTTGCCGGCCGTACGGCACCGCCGCCAGTTCGGCCGCCGACAGCGGTGGATGGGGGCGCGGCGTCCGGGGCACGAAGCCGACCGGCCGCGCTCCCCTGGGTGGGGTGAAGCCGTGCCGGTGGCGCAGCTCACGGGTCTTGCGCTGCGTGACGCCCAGCAGTTCGGCCAGGTCGGTGCCGTTCCAGTCGGCGGTGGCGGTGAGCAGGTCGGTCAGCGAGGCGTACCCGAGCTCACGGGCCCGTGTCTCATGCGGATCGATGCCGTGCCGGGCCAGGTAGCCGGCCATCTTGACGCCGTGCATCACCGACACGTGCTGGACCAGGGTCTTGAACCAGCGCCCGCACTCCAGGCACAGCAGGTGACCGTTGCGGGTGGGCTGCGTGCCGTGAGGCACGGCCGCGAGCTCGTCGGCCGGGATCGCCGGGAGCAGCGCCGGATTTTTCACGACATAGCCCTTGGCCCAGCGGCCGGGCGCCTCGAATCCCAGCCGTCGTCGCATCTTGTCGACCCGGCCCTTCGTGATGCCGAGCAGCGAGGCGATCTCCTGGTTGGTCAGCTCCGGGTGGCGGGTGAAGAGCTCCTCGATGCCGGCGAACCCCGCCGCCCGGCACCGCTCGGCGATCTCGGCCGCGAGCTTGGCCTTGCGGGCCGCGGTCCCCAGATGGCCGTATTTGGCCACGGTTCCGCCGGTGCGGCGCGCGGCCCGGACGCCCGCGCGGCGCAGAGAGTCCCGCCCGGCCACCTTCGACAGCTCGGCCAGCTCTTCCCGGGAACGTTTGGGGCGCAGCGTGGCCCGGAACTCCGGGTCGGTGTCCCACTTGGCGCGCTGCGTCTGCCTGCGGACCGCCTTGACCGGGGTGGAGTGCAGGCCGAAGCCGCGTGGCAGCTCATGGTCGCGCCGGTAGTCATCGGCTGACATGTCGTGTTTCGCCACGACATGCTGGCCGAGCTGCCTGAACCACAAGCCGCATTCCAGGCAGAGGAGCTTGCCTTCGGACTCCGGTTGCACGCCCGGCGGGATGTCGGTGGGCTTGCCGGGCGGGATCCAGTGTCCTGGCCGGCCGTTCTGGTTCTCGGTCACTCGTTCCCGCTCCTGAGAGTTACCCGTTCACGCTTTTGAAGATCATCCTGTCTCGCCATTGGCGCGCAGCCGTACAAGAGCCAGGGCCAGATGAGCGCGGAGCCGCCCGGCGGAGTCGGCGAGGGAGAAGCCCAGGGCCGACTCCGCCCGTGCGATCCGTACGGCCATCGAGCTGTGGTGCAGGTGCAGGACAGTGGCGGCCCGGCGGACCGAGCCCTCGGCGCAGAGCGCCCGCACGGCCGTGCGGCCCTCGCCACCGAGCCGTTCCATCGACCGCACGTCGGCCAGCTCGGCGATGGCCGCGTCCGGCACGTCGGCGTAGAGGGCCAGCGCGCCCAGCTCGGCCCAGCGCACCACGCGGTCCTCCGGGCCGGTGAAGCGCAGCGCGGTACGCGCGCCCGCCCACGACTCGGCCACCCGCGAACCGGGCAGCTCAGGACCGATGCCGACCCGAGCCGAGTCGGGCAGGCGTGGCAGCGCGGCGGCCACCAGCACCGCCTCCGTGTCGCCGATCCGGGCCGCGCGTACGTGGTGCCCCATCGTTCGCAGGCCGGGCACCAGGGCGAACCCCTCGTCCGCGGGGACCGCGATGGCCAGCGCCTGCAGCGGCGTCGCGGGATCGAACCCCAGCAGCCGCAGCGCCCGAGCCCGCTCCGCCTCGCCGGTCTCCGCAGACAGCGCCAGCTCCACCAGCGCCGGGTCCTTGCCCTCCCGGGTCAGCGCGACGGCGCGCTCCAGTGTGACCTCCGCCGCTGCGGCGAACCGTTCGAGGACGATCTCGTCCAGCCCGTGCGGGGTGCCCTCGCGCTCCATCCAGACCGCGCCGAGCCCCGCAGTCAGTTCCCTGACCGCGCCGAGACCGGTGGTTGGTTCCCGGACCGTGTCGGGCACCGCACTCGGGTGGCCGACGGGGTCGATGTGGTCGACCTGACCGCCGGGGTGCCTGCGGGTAGCTTTGCCGGTGGCCGCGTCGAGCAGGCCCACTGGGCACTGGGTCAGATGGGCGGTCGCCGAGAGCAGCACCGGGACGCTCACGTGGTCGCGTACCAGCGAGTCGAAATAGGCGATGACGCGCACGGCGCTCTCCGCGTCGGTGTCCAGAGTCGACAGGCGGAGCAGCAGTCCTTGCACCGCTTCAGGGTATGTCCGAATACCGCTATCTGGCGACGCGACCAAGCGTGCGCTAGGTTGGTCTATGTGGATCTCGACTTCTCCGCGGCCGAACAGGATTTCCGTGCCGAGGTTCGCGACTGGCTGGCCCGTCACGTCCCCCATGGGCTGCCGTCGATGGACACTCCCGAGGGTTTCGAGGCGCATCGCGCATGGGAGGCGCTGCTCGCCTCCGCCCGGCTGTCCGCCGTCTCCTGGCCGGAGGAGTACGGCGGGCGGAACGCCTCACTGATCGAGTGGCTGATCTTCGAGGAGGAGTACTGGGCCGCGGGCGCCCCCGGCCGAGTCACCCAGAACGGGATCTTCCTGCTGGCCCCGACCCTGATGGCGTACGGCACGGAGGAACAGCGACGGCGCTGGCTCCCCGGGATGGCCCGCGCCGACGAGGTCTGGGCACAGGCGTGGTCCGAGCCGGAGGCGGGCAGTGACCTGGCCGCGCTGAAGTCCCGGGCGACTCGGGTGGAGGGCGGTTGGCGGCTGTACGGGCAGAAGACGTGGAGCTCCCGCGCCGCCTACGCCTCGCATGGGTTCGGCCTCTTTCGTACCTCGGAGGAGGGTCGGTATCGGGGGCTGACGTACTTCATGTTCCCGCTCGACCTCGACCTCGGCGAGGTGACGGTTCGGCCGATCGCGCAGCTCGACGGGCTGCCGGGGTTCGCCGAGCTGTTCTTCGACGGGGTCTTCGTGCCTGACTCGATGGTGCTCGGCGCGCCTGGCGAGGGGTGGCGGATCGCGATGGCCACCACCTCGTCCGAACGCGGTCTGGCCCTGCGCAGCCCCGGCCGCTTCCTGGCCACGGCCGACCGGCTCGTCCAACTGGCCCGCGACTACCTCGCCCGCGACCGCCCGTCCCGTGACGACCTGTCCCGTGACGACGTGGACCGCGATTTTCTGGCCTGTGACGCGGGACCTGAGCTCGTCGACCGGGCGGTCCGCTGCTGGACCGATGCCGAGGCGTACCGCCTGCACACCTTCGCCACCGCCCGCAGGCTCATGTCGGGCGCCGAGATCGGGTCCGCCTCCAGCATGGGCAAGGTCTTCTGGTCCGAGCTGGACCTGCGGATGCACACCCTGGCCATGGAACTGCTCGGCGAGCGGGCGGGGGAGACGCCGTGGCTCGACGGGTTCCTGTTCGCGCTGGCGGGGCCCATCTACGCGGGCACGAACGAGATCCAGCGCAACATCATCGCCGAACGAGTCCTGGGGCTGCCTCGATGAACTCCAGCTCGACGCACTCTGTGGCCACGAATTCCGCTCCACGAACTCTGGTTCCACGAACGGCGGCTCCATGAACTTCGCCTTCACCGATGAGCAACTGGCCCTGGGAGCGACCGTACGGGATGTCCTGCGCGCCCATTGCCCGCCCGCCGCGCTGCGCTCCGAACGCCGCCCGGCCTGGGAGCAGCTGGCCGAAATCGGATTCTTCGGACTGCTCCTGCCATCGGACGCCGACGGGCTCGGGCTCAGGCTGGTGGACGCGCTGCCAGCGCTGGAGGAGACCGGTCGGGCTTGCCTGCCGGGACCGGTCGTGGAGACCGCCGTGGCGGCGCCGTACCTGCTGGACGACGTTGCGAAGCTCGCCTCCGGGTCGGTCTGCGTGAGCGTGCTGCTGCCCGGCCAGACATACGCCCCCGACGCCGACCTGGCCGACCTGCTCGTGGTCGCCCGCGCCGACGGCCTGCACCTGGTCTCCAGGGAGTCAGTACGGCTGGAGCCCCGGCCTGGTGCCGACCCGTGCCGGAGGCTGTTCGACGTTGCCTTCGACGACTCCGTACTGCTGGACCGCTCGTACGTCCCCGCCCTGCGGCGGGCCACCGTGGCGACGGCGGCGCAGCTCATCGGGGTGGGCAGGCAACTGCTGGCGGCCGCGGTGGCACATGCCCAGGTCAGGACCCAGTTCGGGGCGGCCATCGGGTCGTTCCAGGCGGTCAAGCACCAGCTGGCCGACGTGGCCATCGCACTGGGCTTCGCCGCCCCACTCGTGCACCGCGCGGCGCTGTCAGTGGACGAGCCGGTGGTACCGAGCGTGGATCGGGATGTCAGTGCCGCCAAGGCCGCGGCGGGTGAGGCGGCCGCGCTGGCGGCCCGGGTGGCGCTGCAGGTGCACGGCGCGATCGGCTACACCGAGGAGCTGGACCTGCGGTTCTGGCTGGCGCGGGCCTGGTCGCTGTCAGCGGCGTACGGTGGCTCCGCCGTACATCGGGCCCGTGTGCGAGAGTCGGTGATCGGCGGCGATCTGAGGCGGTACCCGTGAGATACGGCGTCCCGCTCGGGCTCATCCACCCGGCCGCCTGGAAGGACGTGGCGGTGGCCGCCGACGAGCTGGGCTTCGAGTCCGTGTGGCTGCCCGAGCACCTCGTCTTCAGCACCGACCTGTCACTGGCCCTCTACCCGGGTACCTCGGAGCCGGGCATCAAGCCGTCCACACCGCTGTTCGACGCGCCGGCGTACCTGTGCTGGCTCGCCGCGCTGACCTCCCGGATCAGGCTCGGCACGGCCGTGCACCTCTTCGCGCTGCGCCACCCGTTCGTGTCGGCCCGCGCCTTCGCCACGCTCGACGTGGTGTCGTCGGGGCGGGCGATCTGCGGGGTGGGAGCGGGCTGGTATCAGGGGGAGTGGGACGCGGCCGGGATTCCGTTCGCCTCGCGCGGGGCCCGGCTGGACGAGGCGATCGAGGTGGCCAGGCGGCTGTGGAGCGATCCGGTGGTCACGCATTCGGGGCGGTTCTACTCCTTTCCCGAGGTGGCGTTCGAGCCCAAGCCCGTACAGCATCGGCTGCCGATCCTGTGCGGCGGTGAGTCGCCGGCCGCCCTGCGCCGGGCGGCGACGCTGTGTGACGGCTGGATCAGCATGCCGCACACGCTGGAGTCGATCAGGCCGCAGCTGTCCCGGCTGGCGCCGCTGCGGGGGGAGCGGCGTTGCTCGGTGACGGCGCACGCGTACTCGCTGGGGTCGCCGGAGGAGGTGGCGGACTGGGCGAAGCTGGGTGTGGACCGGTTGATCGTCCGCCCGTGGAAGCGCAGCCGCGACGCCGTATCCAGCCTGGCCACGTTTGCGGCCGAGTATGGCGTCACGTCGCGTTAGCCGGGCTTGTCTCAGGGCGTAAGGAACCGATCATGTCGCGTGGCGTCTAACCAAACATGATCGCCATGAACCGAAGGGTGCGGGCGGCCACGATGCTGATGTGGTCGATACTCCCATTCGGAGCCATCGTGACGGCCCTGAACATCGCCGTCTGCGCCAGCGTGGAAGCGGTCGCCAGAAAGGCCCTGTCCCAGAACCGGGACTACCTCGACTACGGCATGGCCCACTTCGACGCCGTCGCGTGGGGCAGAACGCAAGGGATCGCGGTCTTCTTCGTCCTGGCCGCGCTCGCCATCGGGGCCATCGCCTGGCTGATTCGGCGACAGCAGCGATCTGACCTGATTGCTCTGCTCGTGGGGCCGTTGAGCCTGACCTACGTGTTCTGGTTGTGGCACGTTCATAAGAGCAACCCCGTCGCCGACGACGTCTTGTGGAAGGTCCAAGAGCTCGACCCCGCCCTTCCCCTCACCAGCGACACGCTGCTCCCTGGCGCTGCTGATCTGGTCGAGGGCGCTGAGACGGAATCCAGCGGACGATGGCGTGTGGCGTGGCAAGGTCCTGGCGCTCACCGGGCCCGCGTGCGCGGTAGCGTATGCCGCGATCAACTTCGCCGGCATCTGGCTGGCCGATCTGTCAGTAGGGCCAGGTGATGGCACCGACTCGACGATCGCGGCCGCGTGGATATGGACCTCGCGGATTGCGCTCGTGTTCGGCGTCCTTGGCACGGCCCTGGCCGCCATCGACCTCTCGCTTCTGCGGAGCCGGGCCAAGGCACTGGTCTTCCCGTCCGGCGTACTGACGTTGCTCTACTGGCTGATCCTCTGGCTGGCCTGGCAGTACGACCTGTCGGAACAATGATGGACGAAACGACCGGCTTCACTGACTACCGGCCCTGGTGGCGCACCCCAGGGGTGATCACGATCGCGGTCGTGGCCGCGATGGCCCAGCTCGACATCCTGCGGCTCATCGTCAGATCACGGATCATCAAAAAGAGCCTCCACTGACGCCAGGCAATGTCGTCACGACGCCGATGGGCGAGCGTTTCGTGCGCGGCGTCCCAGGCACTGTCTCAGCTGCTCTGCCCCGCATAGACAAATGCCACATCTATGATCGAGCCGTCCTGAGTGCTGCCCAGCATGGCCGGATTTGTCGTCCAGGTATAGCGCAGAGATTTGGTCAGATCAGGAGAAACCAGCGGTGCACCATGCGCGCCCGTGGCCCAAGAAGAGGAGCTGGAAACCAGCTGGCCGAGGGTTCCCTGAAAGGCGACGCGGTCGGTGGCGAACCCGTCGCAGCCGGCGGCGGCCGCGCTTTGAACGCCGGTCTCGATCGTCAGCAGGATGTACTGGCTGATGTCGATGGCCGCCGATCCCCAGGAGGAGACCAAGATCGCGGGTCGGTTGGAAGCCGGGTCGGTCACGGGCGGCCGGACGCACCGTGGCTCTGTGGCTCTGGCAACGGTGCCGCTCCCTGGGGACATCGCCCGCGCGGCCGCCTCATCGCTGATCGAAGCCGATCCGGCCCGCCCGATGCCGGTCGGTGAGGATGCCGAGTTTGACGCCTGCCACACCAGCGCCCCGCTGAGCACGACGCCCACGGCTATCGGCGGCGCCTTCTTGAGTGCGCGTCTGCCTGAACGTGGCTCCACGGTCCTCCTCCCTACGGTGGCTCGCTGCGTAAGCACCCGGTGCCGATCCCACGATGCGGGTAACTGGCCACCTTTTCCTACTAGCGTAATTGCGAAGATTCGTAATTACATGGAGCTGGTGTTCGCGGGCGGGTCGCGCGGCGGATGTGAGGTGCCGGTGGGCACGGTGTTTGCCGCTGCGGTGCGGGAACGGGTCGGCCTGTCCTGGCAGGCGCTGGAGGCAGCCCACGACGCTGATGATGCGCACCCGTTGCTGGTGGACGAGGCTGAGTGGGAGGATATTCGGCGGCTGTCCCAGGCATGCGGGATCGCCATCGAGTAGGGCGGGCCCGGCTCGCAGGGTGAGGCGGGGGTGTGATGTCGGTACCACTGTATGAGGCCAAGGCCGAGCTGTTTCGGATGCTGGGCCATCCGGTGCGGATCCGGGTGCTGGAGTTGCTGCAGAACGGGCCGATGCCGGTGCGCCAACTGCTGGCCGAGATCGAGGTGGAGCCGACCGGGCTGTCACAGCATCTGGCGGTCCTGCGACGCTCAGGCGTGGTGACCGCGCAGCGCGAGGGGACCACCGTGGTCTACGCGCTGGCCGGTGGCCGGGTGGCCGGCCTGCTGCGCGCGGCCCGCGAGCTGCTGGCGGAGAAGCTGTCCGGGCAGCACGAGCTGCTCAGCGAGCTGATGGAGGACACCGCCGAAAGCGGCGCGTCGTGAGCATGTTGACCCGCTAACCGCATTGTCCCCAGACGCCGCAGGTGCTGCCGTCGGCTGAGCCGCGGGTGTCCTCGCCCTGACCGATCTGGGCCCGAAAGAACTCCGCGCCCACTTCCTCGATCTGCTGTCCTAGCCGAGAGGAGCGGCGGCGGCAGGAGTGCCGTCCGCCGCCGCTCGCTAGGTCAGTCGCAGCGGACCGTCGAGGCGGTATATGTTCCGTTTGGACCGGTCACCGTGACGGTCATGGTGTAGCAGACAACCTCGCTGGCGATGCTCTTGAGCTTCATCCAGAAATCGGAATCACCGTTCCCGCCGCTCCACGGCATGGCTTCGACGCCTCCCGGATATTGGGTCCAGCCACCGCCGCCTCCGGGGGAGACGGGGACATAACGTGGCATGTCCCTTGGGTCGCACACCGCGCCCTGAGACATCAGCCTCATGCCCTTCTTGGCGCGGTTGCCGACCTGCTTCGCCCATTTCGAGTTCTGCATCTGTATCGAGGCACCGAGGAAGTTGCCGGACTTCACGGCATTGATCACTCCCGTGAACTGCCCGAAGCGTGTGGGGCCGAGGTTGTACATCATGTCGATCAGTACGACCTGCCTGGCCGACGACAGCGTGTTGAAGTTGTCGATCACCCGGCCGACGTTCGCGACGGCGGCCCGGTAGTCGCCCTTGAACAGGGTGATGATCTGCAGCGGGGTCAGGTCCTGGGTTCCGGCGCGCACCGCGGCGTAGTTGGCGCCGACGGCCGTCAGCAGGGCTTCCGCATCGGAGCGGTCGAGGTTGAAGCCCACACCCACCGTGGGGTGCGGGGGGACGGCACTGTCCATGTAGACGTGCGTGTCTCCGTACAGTCCGTTTCGGCTCTCGTTCTCCGCTACGTACGCCTCCATCTGCTCGGGCGTCAGCTGCGGTTCCTGGCTCGGATCCTGGTCGGGATCGTCCGGGATGCCGCCGGGGCCGCTGCCGCCGGGGCCGCCACCGGCGCTGGTGGAGCAGGGGCCGTCGGCGAAGGCGGGGGTCGCGGCGACCGTGATCGTGGTGAGGGCGGAGAGGAGGAGGGAGGTGGTGGCGACTACGGTCGCGAGGAGTTGTCGGCGCGGAACTCTGCGAGGGGTCATGAGACCTCCTGGTCCGGGCGGGGGGTGACCAGCTCATGATCACAGCGCGGAGGAGTCAGTGAATATCCCAGAAATCTGGGATATTCCGGGCGTCCGGTTAGGCTGCCGCCGTGATCTCGCGCAGGGCAGTGGAGCGCCAGGTGATCTCCGATCTACGGGACCTGGCCGGAGCGGAATTGACCGCGGCGCAGGTGTTCCGGCAGGCCGATCCGGTGCTGCGGGACGCGCTCGGATTCGACGCCGTGTGCTGGCACACGACCGATCCGGCGACGGGCCTGGTCAACTCGGTGCTCACCGAGGACCTGAGGCTGGACGATTTCCACCAGGCGGTGCAGCTGGAGATCTGGGGCGACGACACCGCGCGGTTCCCCGAGATCCGGCTCAGCGGCC
The DNA here is from genome assembly GCF_050942315.1 of Nonomuraea sp. CA-143628. Lineage (NCBI taxonomy): Bacteria > Bacillati > Actinomycetota > Actinomycetes > Streptosporangiales > Streptosporangiaceae > Nonomuraea > Nonomuraea sp. CA-143628. Next base: position 10,364,827 of record NZ_CP192072.1, on the reverse strand, counting down.
GTGGCGCCGACACCCTCAGCCGCGCCACCGGCGGGGTCCTGCGGCGCAGCCTGCGCTTCAGGGAGCAGATCGCGCCGGCGGGCTTCGGCGACGAGCTCCGCGCCGTGTTCGACGCCGGAGGCGGGATGTGGGGCTGCGCGGCGTTCATGCGCGCTCCTGACCGGGGTCCGTACCGGCCCGGTGAGCTGGCGCTGGCCCAGCGCGCGGCCCGGTACCTGGGTGTCGCCCTGCAGCGCGGCCAGCTCTTACGGTCGCCCGCACCGCCGGCGCCGATGCCGCCCGCAGTGGTGCTGCTCGGGCCGGACAATCACCTGGTCAGCGCCGACGAGCGGGCCGAGCGGCTGCTGGGTGAGTTCACCGATGACTCGGCCTCGATCTTCACCGTGCCGACGTCGTTCGTCATGGTGGCCGAGCAGGCCAGGGGAGCGGTGGCAGGCGGCCGTACTCCTCCTCCGCTTCGGGTGCGTGGCCGCGACGGCACCTGGTTCGTGCTGCACGCCTCGCTCATGGGGGGCAAGGCGGATGGGGCCTCGGCGGTGGTGATCGCCCCGGCCTCGCCCGCCGACATCATGCCGGTGGTGTTCGCCTCGTACGGACTCACCCCCCGCGAGCGCGAGGTCGCCGTGCGCGTCGTCCAGGGCCGGGCTACCGAGGACATCGCGCAGGCCCTGTGCACCACGGCCCTGACCGTGCAGGACCATCTCAAATCGATCTTCACCAAGGCGGGTGTCCGTAGCCGACGCGAGTTCGTCGCCCAGCTTCTCACTGCCCATCCCCCGGAAGTGTGGACCTGACGGGCATTTCCGGAGGCCGTCAGGCGCGGTGGCGGCCCCTGCGGGAGCCCGGCTTGCGGGGTGCCGGTGCCTCGACGAGGGTGCTGCCTTGCGTGTGTGCGGCCGTCTGTAGACGGTCGTCGCCGGTACGCCTGGCCGCGCGCTCGTCGTCGCCTCCCACAGCCAGGGAGGTGGGCGCCACGGTCTCGTGGCTTCGGTGGCGGCGGCCGTGGAGGGTGGGGTCGAAAGGCTCCGTGCCGAACAGCTCGAGATGGGACGGGGCGGCCAGCGGAGACCGGTGGCGGCGGCCGTGCGGCGCGGAGTCCTGGGTGAACCCCTCCGTGGGGTGAGGGGCGGGGGAGCGGTGGCGGCGGCCGCGCAGCGGGCCCTCGGACGTGAAGGGGGCCGGTTCCTCGATCGGGTGCCCGCTGCGGCGACGCCGGCCGTAGTAGCCGCTGGTCTGAGGGCTGTGCGTCTCGCCGGGCGCGGGCCAGGGCTCGGTCGCCCTCGTGTACGGCGTCCGCCCGCCGGGGTGCTGCGACGCGGCGCTGACACGTCGTGCGGTGGCACTGGAACGAGCCCCGGAGCGGGACCCCAGGTGGTGTGGGGTGGCGGCGCGGCGGGCGGAAGGGGTGAAAGCGTCGAACGGTGTCGTCGTCTCCCTAACAGGGGCGAAGGCGTCGAATGCCGCCGTCGTCGCCCGAACAGCGGAGACGGTGTCGAATGCCGCTGTCGTCGTCTCCCGAGTAGAGGAGAAGGCGTCGAATGCCGTCGTCGCCTCTGGGATGGGGATCGAGGCGATGGACAGCAACGCGGCGATCGGCTCGACCGGCTCCGGGCGGACCGCTGCCAGCACCGACAGTTCGGCCGGGACGGCGGTCGACCCCACCAGTTCCAGGTGGGTCGTCGCCGGGATGGTGACGTCCGTGGACGGCGTGGTGACGCCCACGGATGTGCTGGCGCCTACCAGCACGTCGGTGGACGTACCGGCGCCTACCAGCACAGGGGCCGTGTCGGTGCGGGCCTTGCGGCGGTGGCGGTGGCGGGTGGCCGGGCCCGTGGAGCGTGCGGCCGGGGCGGCGACAGCGGCCGCGCGGACCGGGCGTACCCGCAACTGCCGGGTCTTGGCGACGGCGAGGACCGCGAGGGCGGCCACCAGCGCGGAGCCGATCAGCGCGGGCGACGAGAGAGTGGGCACCGGCGCGCTGGACGACGCGTCGACGATGACGGGTATGGGGGCGGTGTTCGTGACCGCGTTGGTGTCGGCGGTGGCCGGCTTGGCGTGCTTGCCCTTCTTGGGTGCCTGCTCGGCGGCCTTCGTGGTGGCCGCGGGCGACGACTTGCGGGTGGCCGTGGGGGCGGGGGCGGCAGACTGCTGGGGAGTGGCCTGCTTGGGGCGGGCGGCCAGCGGGGCCCCTCCCTGGCCGATGCGGGGGATCATGTCGACGAGCGGGGTGCCGTCGGGGAGTTGGAGCTTGCCCACCTCGGTCGTGGAGGTCTCGGAGGTGGACGTCTGCTCGGTCGCCCGGTGCTGCGCGTCCCACTCGCCCTCGACCTGGTTCTTGGTGGCCTCGTTCTCCAGGCGGGTCTTGATCTTCTCCGGGTAGCCGTAGCCGACGACCTTGCTGGTGTCACGTTCCTTGCGCTTGGCGACGCCGCCGTCGATGTTGCCCTCGATCGTGAAGATCTTGTCACCCTCGACCCTGGTCACCACGCCGACGTGGTCGATGGCGTCGATGTCGTTCGAGCCGCTCCAGTCGTAGAAGACCAAGGCGCCGGGCTTGGGCTTGTGGCCCCAGGCGCCCTGCTCCTTGAACCACTCGGCGTGCTGCACGGTCCACGCGAACTGGCCGATCCAGTCCTGGTAGCCGAGCTTGTGAGCGGCCCACGACAGGTACATGTCACACCAAGGGGCGGAGGTGTAGTCGGCGTCGAACTCGACGTTCTTGCCGTACCAGTGGCCGAACTTGGTGTACTCGTCGGCCTTCTCGGAGTAGCCGAGCTGGCTCTCGAGCAGGTCGATGTACTTCTTCATCTCAGGCGTCATTGACGTGCGAGGGAACCTTCCGGGCAAGACCGGGTTTACCCACACAGCCCTGGGTAGGGGACATATGTGGCAAAACCGGTGGCCTGTCGTCTTCCGTGCTGAAGGAGGCTACCGTGACGAAAGGGCAGGTCAGGTACGGGTCAACGGAGCTCCAAGAGGTCATGCGACCCTAAACCGCAGGTCAAAAGCTTGCCAGAAATGTCCCAAAGAAGACTGGTTGATAGTAAAAGATCTACCTTTGGGTGTCTACAACGTGCTTTGGTAGAACCTGTTCTAAGATGCGGCCATGACGATCGACGTCGCCGCCGGCGAGTCCCGCACCGCCGCCCTGTGCGCCCTGGCGCAGCAGACCAGAGACCTGATGGACGCGGTGGTGGCCACTGGCGTCGAGGAGGACGAGCTGGTGGCCGTGGCCGCCGAGCTGACCGCCCTGACCGAACGGCTCGAAGCGACCGTCCGCGTGTCACCGCGGCCCTTCGACATCGCGCCGGACGGCACCGTACGCCACCTGGGCAACGCCGCCATCGGCGCCGCGAACCCGTTCGCCGTGCCGCTGGTCGTGGAGCGGGTCGCGAGTGGCGGAGTGCGGGCAGAGGTGTCGTTCCGGCCGCTGCACGAGGGGCCGCCCGGCAACGTGCACGGCGGGATCATCGCGATGGCCCTGGACCATCTGCTGGGGCAGGCGGTGGCCGTCGCCGGGCTGGCGGGCATGACGGGCACGCTGACCATCCGCTACCGGGCGCCCGTGCCGTACGACCGACCGGTGGTCGTGACGGCGGAGCACACGCGTACGGAGGGGCGCAAGGCGTGGGCGGACGCCCGCGTGGCGCTGCCGGACGGCACGCTGCTGGCCGAGGCGACAGGCCTCTTCATCACCCCGACCGCCTGGCTGAACGGTGGCCCCCCGATACCTTCGGCCCCCGAAGATCAGTAGCCGGCGCCGGTCAGCAGGCCGCCGTCCACCGTGAACTCGCTGCCCGTGCAGTAGCTGGACCGGTCCGAGGCCAGGAACGCCACCACGTGCGACACCTCCACCGGCTTGGCGAAGCGCTTGATGACCATGCTGCGGAGGAAGGCGTCCGCGTCCACCTCGCTCATGATCTCGGGGTCCATGGCCATCGAGGTGTTGATCGCCCCGGGATGTACCGAGTTGACGCGGATCTTGTAGCGGGCCAGCTCACGGGCGGCCGATTTGGTGACGCCCCGGATAGCGAACTTCGAGGCCGCGTACGCCGACAGCCCCTCGGCGCCGACGAAGCCCTCGATCGAGGAGATGTTCACGATCGAGCCGCGCCCGGCGGCCCGCATCGGCGCGATGGCGGACTTGACGCCGAGCCAGGTGCCCCTGAGGTTCACGTTGATCACGCGGTCGAACTCCTCGACCGTCATATCGCTGATACGCCGAAATTTCAGGATCCCAGCGTTGTTGACCAGGATGTCTAACCTGTCGTGCAGGTCGGTCACGGTGGCGATCGCGCGGTCCCAGTCCTCCGGGGCGGTGACGTCGTGATGGACGAAGGTCGCGCCCGTCTCCTCAGCCAGCGCCTTGCCCTCTTCATCCAGTACGTCACCGAACACCACGCGCGCCCCCTCCGCCAGGAACAGCCGCACATGCGCCTCGCCCATGCCGCGCGCCCCGCCGGTGATCAGTGCCACCTTGCCGTCAAGCAGTCCCATTGCGACCTCCCGCCGCGACGGCCACCGCGGCCGCCTCCATAGTTCGGTAGACGGGGATCCCGGCCGCCGCCACGATCGCCCTGACCTCGTCCTCGACACCGGGAGGCGCGCACTCGCCGTTCCTGGTGACCAGGGTGACCCTGGTCTCCGGGAGGGCGTCCTGTGCGGCCGCCAGTGCCCGCGCGTACTCGAACAGCGGCTCGGCCCGCGTCCCATAGGTGAAGAAGCTCTGTACGTTCACATGCGCCACCACATCCGGGTACGACCGGTGCCGCACGATCACCTCGACGGTCCGCCGGACCAGGTCCGGCGCGCCGCGGGGACCGACGGGCACCTCCAGCGGGTTGGCCAGCGAGGAGCCGGTCCCCAGCCCGAGCCCGCGCAACTCCCCGAGCACCGAGTCCGGCAGCGGTCCGAGCGACACCCCGGCCCGGTCGAAGGCGTCGGCGGCCAGCACACTCGCCCCACCACTCGGCCCGATCACCAGCGCCCCGCCACGCGACTCCTCGCTCCGGTAGCCCGCCGCGCCTTGGGGAATCCCCTGCGTGCCCCCGGAGTCCGTCTGGCCACCCGAGACCACGGCCCCGCCGTCCGGACCAGCCAACCGGGCGCCGTGCGCCTGGAAGAAGGCGAGGACGCCGATCAGGTCGTCCTGGGAGGCCACCAGCGTCGCCCCGGTCTGGTCGGCGAGCGCCTGCCAGATCCGCCCGTCGCTCACCAGCCCGCCGGTGTGCGAGGCCGCGGCCCGCTGCCCCTGCGCGCTGCGCCCGCCGACCAGCAGCACCACGGGCACCGGAGCGGCCGCCAGCGCCTCGTACAGCGCCCGCCCGTCACGCGGGTCCTCCAGATAGAGCCCGACGGCCCGCGTCTCGGCGTCGGCCGACAGCCAGCGGAGCAGTTCGGCCGGGGTGACGTCGGCCGCGTTCCCCACGGTGGTCACCCGGCTGAAGGCCAGCCCACGACGCTCGCCGACCTTGATCACCTCTCCGGCCAGCCCGCCGCTCTGCGAGATCAGCGCGACCGTCCCCGCCGGGCCGATCCCTCCGCCGACGAACGTCTGCCGCCCGCGCGGGCAGTACACGCCCATGCAGTTGGGGCCGAGCAGCCGCGTCCCCGCCGCCCGCGCCGCCGCGACGAGCTCCCGCTCCAGTTCCGGCCGTCCCGCCTCGCCGAAGCCGCCGCTCATGACCTGCACGTACGGCACGCCGGACGCCTCGCGTACGACCTGGGCACACCGCTCCGCGGGCACCGCCACCAGCGCGTAGTCGACGTCCGCCACGGCCAGGGACGGAACGGCGGGCACGCCGCCCACCTCCGGCGCCTCGGGGTGCACGGCGACCAGGGGGATGCCGGCGGCCTTGTAGAACTCGAGGAACATGTTCCCGAAGTTCGGCCGCGTGGTGGAGGCCCCGACCACGGCCACCGCCCTGGGCTCGAAGAGCGGCCCGAAGTCCGCAGGTTCGGAGCGTGGTCCGACGTCCGTGGGTTCGGAGCGTGGTCCGGCCGTGGGTTCGGAGTGCGGGCCGAGATCCGTGAGCTCGGAGTGCGGCCCAAGGTCGGCGGGCTCGCCGAGCGCGCCGTCCTGACCGCCGTTCGAGGCGTGGGCCGCCGGGAGATACCGCGCGTCCACCGCCACAACGCCCGACTCGGTGGCGATCACCGGATTGATCTCGAACTCGCCCAGCTCCAGCCGCTCCCACAACCCGCCGGACCCGCCGACCGTCATGAGCAGCTTCACCACCGCGTCCACGTCCACCCCTGGACGCCCGCGCAGCCCGTACAGCACCGGAGACCCGCGCAGCGAGCCCAGCATCCGCCGCGCGTCCCCCTCCGAGATCGGGCAGAGGCCCAGCGCCGTGTCCCGCAGCGTCTCGGTCCACACCCCGCCCAGCCCGGCGAGCAGCACGGGCCCGAAGCCCGGATCGTGGACCAGCCCGACGATCAGCTCCACCCCGCCGGGGGCCTGCTCTTCGACGAGGAACCCCTCGGCCGCCACGCCCGAGGCCAGCATCCTGGTGGCCTTGATCGGGACGTCGGCCCGGCTCAGCCCGAGCACCACGGCCCCGGCCTCGGACTTGTGCACGATCTCGGGCCCGTACGCCTTCAGCACCAGCGGCTCGCGCAACTCCGCGACCGGGGCGAAGTCCATGTCGCGCACCACCACGCCTCGCGGCACCGGTACCCCGGCCTCGCGCAGCAGTTCTTTGGCCTCGTGTTCGGCGACCACGGCTCAGGTCTCCAGCAGGTGGCCGTGCCGTTCTCTGATCTCTCTGCGTAAGAGCTTGCCGGGCCCGCCGGAGGCGTCCTCGAAGTGCGGCAGCGCGTCGGCCACCAGGATGTGGTCCGGCCGCTGGTGCGGCGCCAGGATGTCGTCCAGGGCCCGCGCGAGCTTGGCCGCGTCGAGCGAGTGCCCGGAACGCGCCACCACGGCCAGCAGGATCCGCTGCTCGGCCGCGTCCTGCCCGTCGACGTGCGCGGGCACCCCGACCGCCCCGGCCTCCGCCACGCCGTCGAGCGCGGCGGCGGCCTCCTCGACCGCGACCGGCTGGGTCCAGACGCCGCCCTTGAGAATCGCGTCCTCGCGCCGCCCGAGCACGCGCAGCACGCCGTCGGGGGAGACGGAGCCGAGGTCGCCGCCGACGTACCACTCGCCGCGCAGCACCTCCGCCGTCTTGTCCGGCAGGCCGTCGTAGCCGGACATCCGGTGCGGCCCGGACAGGTTGATCTCGCCGACCTCGTCCACCACGCGGCGGCCCGACGGGTCGGTCACCCGGACGGCGTTGCCGGTGCGCGCCCGGCCGGACGAGCCAAGCGGTGTGGAGCCGTCGTCCACCCGGCCCATGCAGGTGTAGGGGGCCTCGGTCTGGCCGTAGTAGGAGTAGACGCCCGCGTCGGGCAGCCGGTCCTTGATCCGGCCGAGCATGGTGGCCGTCAGCGGCTCGCCGCCCAGCATGATCACCCGGATGGACGACAGGTCCACCGCCTCGTGCTCCGACGAGCCCAGCAGCGCCGCGTAGAACGACGGGATCTGCGACACGTGCGTGACCCGCTCGCGCGGCACGACGCGCAGGAAGTTCGCCGGGCCCCAGTCCTGCTCCAGCACCAGTCGCATCCCGGCGTACAGGGCGGGCCCGACGATGGCCGGGAAGCCGATGCCCCAGATGATCGCGCCCGTGCCGAACACCGCGTCGGGCCCGCGCGGCACGTCGAGCCAGATCTGCGCGGTCGCCAGCGACGATGCGTGCGTGTGGACGACGGGCTTGGGCAGCCCGGTCGTCCCCGAGGTGTAGTAGAGCGCGAGCGGATCGTCGTGGAAGCCCCCGAGCGGCGGTTCCTCCTCCGAAGCATCCGAACCGTCCGAGAGGTCGGACGCGTTGATCCAGGTGGTGATGGCGGGCAGCGACGGCCTGATCTCCGCGACCACCCCCTCCACGGTCGAGTCGTACACGAACGCCGTGCACCCCGACTGCTCCACCACCGCGCGCAGCGTGTCGACCGGCCAGTACGGATTCAGCGCCGCCGTCACCGCGCCGATCTTGGCCTGCGCCAGGTAGACCTCCGCCACGTGCAGCGTCTCGTTCAGCAGCGCGGCCACCCGCCGGCCCGGGGTGACGCCCGCCGCGAGCAGCGCGTGCGCACGCCGGTTGACGGTCCTGTTCAGCTCGTCATAGGTGAAGCTCCGCTCGCCGCAGTAGGTGAGCGCCACCCGGTCGGGGGTGCTCATCGCCGCGGCGGTCAGGATCGCGTGGCCATAGTTGCCGTACGGTGATCGCGCCATCAGGGGTGCCTCCGTCATCAGCGGTAGGTGCCGTCAGAGGGGTGAGTAGAGGACGAAGACGTTTCCTGAGGGATCGCGCAGCACGGCCCGCGTCTCGTGCGGCCCGTCCTCGGGCTCGCGCACCACTTCGGCGCCGCGCGCCACCAGATCGGGTACGGCCTGCCGTACGCTGTCCACCTTGAACGACGGCGCGGCCGAGTCGGTGACATGCTCGGCGGGGCCGGCCAGCGCCACGGTGACGCCACCGCCGTTCAGCGCGGCGAACCTGTCGCCGTCACGGAACTTCACCGGCAGCCCGTAGAAGGCGATCGCCTCGTCCAGGTCGGCCACGGGTATGAGCACGTTGCCAACGATCACGCCGGCCTCCAATGCGGTAGGTCGTCCACGAACGTCACCCGCACCGGCATCCCGATGCGGACCTCCTCCGGTGCGCACTCCACGACCTGACCGAACACGCGCGCGCCTTCGGGCAGGTCGACCCAGGCCAGCACGTACGGCTCGCGGCCCCGGTAGCCGGGCGCGAACGAGCGGTGCACCACGGTGTACGTGTGCACCACGCCCGCGCCGGAGACCGGCTCGAAGACGAGGTCGCCACCGCACCCGGGACAGTCGGCCTCGGGGAGGTGGACCCGCCGATCGCAGGCCGTACAGCGCTGAACGACCAGCTCGCCGCGCCTGCAGGCGGCCCAGTAGGCGGAGGTGTCACAGGTCATCGCTAGCCAAGCTAGCGCACGCTTGGTTGCTCGACAACCCTAGTCGGCGGGTTCCTCGGCGAGCGAGGCCACGGGCTCCTCCGAGGTCGGCGAAGCCGAGTCGGGGCCACCGAATCAGCGCTCGGCCCGGCGAAGGCCGGTCCGTCGGAGGAGCGAGACGAGGAAAGGGGCGGCGTGTCGGAGGAGTCCGGCGAGGCGAAGGCCGGTACATCAGAGGCGCGTGGCGGGTCGGAGGTGTGCGGCGGGTCGGAGGGCAGCGCGAAGGGCGGTTGAGACGGCGTCGGAGTGGCGTGCTCCTGGGTGGGAGTGGCCGACGTCGAAGGCGAGGGGCTGGGCGCCGGGCAGGGCGGCCCGTCCACGGTCACCTCACTGACCTGCGGACCGTTGGCCGCCGCCGGCTCGGTCGATAACAGGAGCCCGAAGTGCGCCTGCTTGCCGCACCCGACGGCGCCCAGGTCGCGGGCCACGGGGTCGGTGTAGGCGGTCCTGCCGGTTAGCGTGCGGGTCTCCTGGTGGACTGTCCGGGCCTGGCCATCGCCGTCGCGCCGCGTGTACGTGATGTGCAGCCGCACCGGCCCCCGCCCGTCGGCCGCCACGCGCACCGCGCCCGCCGAGCCGGTCCACTGGACGATGTCCGCCGACCGCACGGCCGGACTGGGCAGCGCCCGGGAGGGCTGGCGGGACACGGTGGGAGGGGGCGGCGTGGGGGCGGCGGTCGACGGTACGGGAACGGCCGTAGACGTCCTGGCCGTGGGACGGCTGGTCGCCGAGGTCCGGCGGACCGGGGTCTTGTCGACGACCGGGGTGGGATCCAATTGCTCGGACGTCTTCGGCTGCGGCATGAGCACGGTACCCGCCGGGCCGGGCGCCAGCCGCCCGTCCGAGAGCACCACCGCGATCAGCACGGCGACGGCCGTCGCGCCCGCGATCCACAGGTGCGGCGGCAGCTTGGGCACGGTGATCCGCCGCCCGCGGACCGCCTCCAGGGTGGTGGTCGGCGTGTCGGTCTTGGCCAGAGGGAAGCGGAGCGCGAGCAGCGTGGCCAGCTCGCCGAGGTGGCGGCGCCCGCGTTTCTCCCAGTCGGGGCCATAGCCGGCGACCGCGTCCTCCTCCAGCTCCGCCGCGAACTGCCGGGCCGAGGCGTACCTGACCGCCGGGTCCTTGGCCAGCCCGCGCCGGAGCAGGTCGCGCAGCGAGTCGGGGGCGACCTCCAGCGGCACCGGCTCGACCAGATGCTTGTCCCGCAGCGACGCGACGTCTTCAGCCTTGTACGGCGGGCGCCCCTTGACGGTCTCGAACAGCAGGCACGCCGCCGCGTAGAGGTCCGCGGACGGCCCCGCGTCCCCCTGTGTCCACAGCTCGGGCGACATGTACGGCGGGCTGCCCGCCGGCACCCCCGGCTCCTCGGCGTGCACCACCACCCCGAAGTCGCTCAGCTTGCTCGTGCCGTCGGCCTGGACCAGCACGTTCTCCGGTTTGACGTCCCGGTGGGCCACGCCCTTGTCGTGGGCGGCGGCCAGGGCCAGGAGCGTGCTCTTCAGCACCGCCAGTGCCGCCTCCGGGCTGGACCTGCCGTGCTCGGCCAGGATCGTCCGCAGTGACACCCCGTCGACCAGCTCCATCACGACCGCGGCCCTGGTCGGGGTCTCCACGTACTCATAGAGCTGGACCACGTTCGGGTCGTCGAGCTCGACGAGTGAGGGGGTGTCCACCCGGAAGCGGTCCATGAACTCGGTGTCCCGGCGCAGGGTCGCGTTCAGGTATTTGATCGCGACGTAGGCTCCGGTGGCCTGGTAGGTGGCGAGGAACACGCGGCCCGTGTGCCCCGCGCCGAGCTGGCGTACTTCTCGGTAACCAGGGACCAAGGCGAACCCCCATAGCGCAGCCGTCTCTCGTTCGACGGTCTCATCCGGGGTTCCGGTTGTCACGACTCCAGATATTTCGCCAGATGTCAGGGGATTATGGCCCGGAGGCCCGGGTGATATCTTCGAAGCCAAGCAAGCGCTCGGCTAAGTGGAGGCTTCGCATGGATCGTACGGCCGTGCTGGTCATGGAGATGCAGCGGGGCGTCGTCGGCGATCTAACGAAATTTCCGGACCTGGTGGTCGCGTGCCAGCAGCGTGGCGTCGTACGCAACACCGTCTCCGTGCTCCAGGCGGCCAGGACGGCCGGCCTCCCCGTGATCCACTGCACCGCGGCATTCCGCGCCGACCGGGCCGGCTCCCACACCCACAACAGCCCGTTCATCACCGCCCTGCTCAAGGACCCCGGCCACATGCTGGAGGGCACGCCCGCCGTGGAGGTGCTGCCTGAGCTGCTGGCCGGCACAGATCTGGAGAGCCGGCGCCACCACGGGTTCTCCCCGTTCACCGGGACCTCGCTCGACATGACGCTGCGCTCGCTGGACGTCACGCACGTGGTGGCCGTCGGGCTCTCGCTCAACCTGGGCATCCCAGGCCTGGCCCTGGAGGCGGTGAACCTCGGCTACCGGGTCACGGTGGTGACCGACGCCGTCGCGGGCGTACCGGACGGGTACGCGCTGGCCGTACTGAAGCACACGATCCCCCTGCTGGCCGCCCGCACCACCGCGGCCGAGCTGGTCGAAGAGTGGAAGGCGGGCGGCGAACCGTGATGGAGGGGATGCGGCTCGACGGGCGCGCGGCCGTCGTGACCGGGGGAGCGGGCGCGATCGGCGCGGCGATCGCCGGGGATCTCGCCGCGCTGGGCGCCGGGGTGGTGGTCGCGGACGTGGACCTACCGGGAGCCGAGAAAGTGGCCGCTGGGCTGCCGGGGGCCACTGCCATGGCCGTCGACCTCGCCTCGCCCCCCTCCATCGAGCGGTTCTGTGACGCGGCCGGGCCGGTCGACATCCTCGTGCACAACGCCGGGGTGTCGATCGTCGAGCCGTTCATCGCCGGCGACCCGGCGAACTGGGATCTCATGTGGCAGGTCAACCTGCGCGGTCCGATGCTGCTGACCAAGCTGATGCTGCCGGGCATGATCGAGCGGGGGTGGGGGCGGCTGGTGTTCATCTCGTCGGACGGCGCCAGGGCGGGCTCCGGCGGCGAGGGCGCCTACGCGGCCACCAAGGCCGGGCTGTTCGGCCTGGCCAAGACGCTCGCCCGAGAGACGGCCAGAGCGCACGTCACCGCCAACGTGGTCTGCCCCGGACCCACCGACACCCCGATGCTCCGGCGCGTCTCCGCGGCCGAGCCCGGACTGGTCGACAAGATCGTCAGGACCGTACCGCTGCGCCGCCTCGGCACGCCCGCCGACGTGGCGGGTTTGGTCGCCTACCTGTGTACGGAACGCGCCGCCTACATCACCGGCCAGACGCTGTCGGTCAGCGGCGGCGTGACGATGCAGTGACGACGCGATCACAGGGATCGGTAGACGGCCTCCATGAGGCGGATCGCCCGCTGGTTGCCGGAGAAGACATCGGCCATCTTGTTCATGACATATCCGGCGGCCACGCCGTACTTGGGGTCGCCGAGGCCGACGGACCCGCCCACGCCGGTGTGCCCGAACGCGGTCACCGACGGCACGAAGAACGACATGGCGGGCCGCATGAAGCCGAGCCCGAACGCGCTCTCCAACAGCAGGACCTGGTCGGGCCCCGACGCCCGGGGGCGGATGGCGTCCGTCAGCGTCTCCGGGCGCAGCAGGTCGCCGCCGAGCAACGAGCGGTAGAACGCCGCCAGGGACCTGGCCGTCGTGACGAGGCCCACGGCGGGCCACCCGGCACGCAGCATCACCGGGTTGTTGGCCCCGCCCTGAAGGTCCTGGATGCGAGGGTTGCCCATGGTGCGGTTCATCAGGCTGTTCGGGTCCTTGGCGGCCATGGCGATCGCGGCGATCGGATCCTTCGGCGGCCCGATGGGCGTGCGAGGCAGGGCACCGGGGGCGCGGCGGCCCTGGCCGCTCCCGGTGTCGGGCGCGGGCAGGCGCGGGTCGCTCTCGCTGCCGGGCGAGGGCTCCGCCGTCAGCCGGGCGGCCCTCGCGATCACGTCGTCGGGCGCGCCGACCCACAGGTCGAGGCCGAGCGGCCCGGCGATCTCCGCCGCCACCAGCTCACCCACCGACTTGCCCGTCACCCGGCGTACGACCTCACCCACCAGGAACCCGTACGTCAGAGCGTGATACCCGTGCGCCGACCCGGGCCGCCAGATCGGCCGCTGCCCGGCCAGGCGCGCCGCGATGGCGGGCTGGTCCTCGAACTCCGCCACCGGCACCCGCTCGTCCAGCGCGGGCAGCCCCGCCTGGTGACTGAGCAGGTGCTCGACGGTGACGCGCTGCTTGGCCCGCACCCCGAACTCCGGCCAGACCTCCGCCACCGGCGCGCTCACGTCCACCAGCCCCCGCTCGGCCAGCTGGAGCAGCACGGTCGCGGCGATCGCCTTGGTGCACGAGTAGGCGAAGACGGGGGTGTCCGCCTCCCACGGCCGTTCCGTGCGGCGGTCGGCCACGCCGTCCCACAGGTCCACGACCAGTTCGCCGTCGAGGTAGACGGCGAACGCGGCCCCCAGTTCGAGGCCGTCGGCGAAATGGCGTTCGAACACCTCGCGCACGCGGGAGAACCGGGGATCGCAGTGCATCAAGACCTCCGACAGGAAGGGAGCACGTACTTGGCTGCCGAGCCTAACAATTGGGGACGTTTCGGCCCAGAGGATCAACGGGGCACGCTCAATCTGCTCACTGGCAACTTGGTACTGGCCGGATTGGCCACCGCGCGGACCGGCCAAGTTCTCAGCCTGTCCATGCCGATCAGGGGCGCCACCTCCTCGCCCGCGCCCGGCACCGTGCCCCATCTGAAGGGGCGTCCGCTGCCGCAGCACTTCATGTCGGTCGACGGCGGTGACTACGCGGCCGGTGCCCGGCCGGTGGGCGCGGGGCTGCGGATGGCCGACGACGCGCTGATCGTCACCCACCACGGCACGACCACGCACATGGACGCGCTCTGCCACATGTGGACGGGCGAGGAGCTCTACAACGGCCACCCCGCCGCGCGGGTGCGCTCCTACGGCGCCACCCGGTGCGGCATCGAGCAGGTGGGCGGGGTCGTCGCGCGGGGAGTCCTGTTCGACGTGCCCCGCCACCTCGGGCTCGACCACCTGCCCGCCGACTTCCGTATCCCGGCGGAGCTGCTGGCGGAGATCGCCGTGCCGCGTGCGGGTGATGTCGCGGTGATCCGTACCGGCTGGCCCGCCGTGTGGGAGCGCTCGCGTGAGGAGTACTGGTCGGGACAGCCGGGGTTGTCGGCCGAGGCGGGGCGGTGGCTGGCCGAGCGGGACGTCTCGGTGGTGGCCGCCGACAACGCCGCGATCGGCGGCCTGAACGCCCACCAGCTCGCCGACGAGCCGCTCGACGACGATCTCCACCTCATCCTGCTCCACCGCCACGGCATCCACCTGATCGAGCTGCTCTGGCTGGAGGAGCTGAGCGCGGCCGGTCGTACGGAGTTCGTCTTCGTCGCGGCCCCGCTCAGGATCGAGGGCGGGACCGGGAGCCCGCTCAACCCGCTGGCGATCCTCTGAGCCCGGTCAACCCGATCCACCGGGCCCGATCATCACCATGTGACAGGCAGGGACTCGACGCCATAGACCCCCGAGCGCTCCTTCAGCGGCACATCGGAGGCGGGCACGGCCAGCCGCAGGCCGGGGAAGCGTTCGAAGAGCCTGCGGTAGCCGATCCGCATCTCGATCCTGGCCAGCTGCTGCCCCAGGCACTGGTGCACGCCGTGCCCGAAGGCCAGGTGCCGCCGCGCCTCGGCCCGGTCGAGCCGCAGCTCGTCCGGGTCGGTGAACAGGCTCGGGTCCCGGTTGATCGCCGGCAGCGACAGCGCGACCGTCTCGCCCTTCCTGACCAGCTCGCCCGCCACCTCCACGTCCTCCAGCGCGACCCGGCTCGGCGCGCCCGCGTGCAGGATCGACAGCCAGCGCATCAGCTCCTCGACCGCACCCTCGACCGCGCTCGTGCTCTCGCCGCTGAACAGGGCCCGCTGCTCCGGGTGCTCCAGTAGCGCGAAGACGCCCAGGCCCAGCATGTTCGCGGTGGTCTCGTGGCCGGCGACGAGCAGGACGAGGGCGAGGTTCGCCAGCTCCTCGTCGTCGAGGTCGCCGATCAGGCCGCTGATCAGGTCGTCGCCCGGCTCGGTTCGCTTGCGTCGTACCAGCTCGCCCAAGTAGCCGACGAGCGCCGCCAGCTCCGGTGCGCCCTCCTCGTCGATCGCGACCAGCCGCGCGGTCTGCTCCTGGAAGAAGTCGTGGTCCTCGTACGGCACGCCGAGCAGTTCGCAGATGACCAGGGACGGGATCGGCAGCGCGTACGCCCGCACCAGGTCCACGGGCGGCCCCGCCGCGGCCATGGCGTCGAGGTGGTCGGCGGTGATCTGCTCGATCCGCGGTTCGAGCAGCCGCATCCTGCGGACCGTGAACTGGCCGGTGAGCAGGCGGCGGTAGCGGGTGTGCACGGGCGGGTCGGTCGTCACGAACATGCCGGGCGGAGCGGGCTGGTTCTGGCCGAACTGCGAGGTCATGCGTACCGCACTGTGCTTGAGCTCCTGGCGGTTGCTGAATCGGGGGTCGCTCAGCACGGCCCGCGCGGCCTCGTAGCCCGTCGCGAGCCAGCCCGCGTGCCCGTCCGGGTAGTCCAGACGCGCCATCGGCGGCAGCTTCGCCAGCTCGGGAGGTGGGTCGAAGGGGCAGCCGGGAGTTCTCTCCATAGGAAGTCGCATATTTTGAGAGTAGACTCCTATTTGAGAGTTGTATAGCGGAATATGGGATCTTGTGAGTGGACGGCTGCGTGCGGCAAGCCCGACAATTGACGACATGAGCGATCGACCGGCCCAGGGGCTGCGCGAGCGGAAGAAGGCCAAGACGCGGGCGCTGATCCAGAAGGAGGCGCTGCGGCTGTTCCGCGAGCAGGGCTACTCCGCGACCACGGTCGAGCAGATCGCCGAGGCGGCGGAGGTCGCGCCCAGCACGGTGTTCCGCTATTTCGCCGCGAAAGAGGATCTGGTGTTCAGCGACCAGCTCCCGCCCTTCGCCGAGGCCCTGAGCGCCGCTCCGGCCGATCTGAGCCCGATACGGGCGGTCCGCGTCGCCCTGCGGGAGGTGACGGCGGCTCAGACGGCCGAGGAGCTCGCGGAATCGGTGGAGCGGGAGAAGCTCATGTTCACGGTGCCCGAGCTGTGGGCGGCGAGTCTGGCGAACGTCTCCGGGGCGCTCAGGTCCATGCAGGAGATCCTGGCCAGGCGGGCGGGGCGGGACCTGTCCGATCCGGAGATCCGCAACATCACGGGGGCGATCACCGGCGTGATTTTCGCGGTCTGGTTCGACTGGACGAAGGACTCCGAGATGGACGGGGCCGCCGAGATCGACAAGGCCCTCGCCCATCTGGAAGAGGGCCTGCGTATGTGAAACGTCAGGAGCCCGGATAGTTGCCGCCGCCGTGAGCGGCGTCCAGGGCGTCGTAGTCCGGGGTGAAGCCGCGCTTGGGGATCGCGTCGACGAACGCCACCTCGCGCGGCTTCTTGTAGGAGGCGAGCGCGCCCTTGACGTGCTCGATGAGGTCGTCGGCCGTGGCCGCCGCACCCTCCTTGAGCGCCACGACCGCCTTGACCGCCTGGTGCCAGGTGGCGTCGGGCACGCCGATCACGGCGGCGTCGGCGACGGCCGGGTGGGCTTTGAGCGCGCGTTCGACCTCGGCCGGATAGACGTTCTCGGCGCCGGACTTGATCATGCGCAGCCGGGGGCCGATGAAGGTGATCGTGCCGTCGGGCTCGCGACGGCCGAGGTCGCCGGTGTGGTGCCAGCCGTACGCCGACTTTGCTGCATTTAAGTCGGGACGGGCGAAATATCCGGAAAAGAGGGTCTTGCCGCGGGCGCAGATCTCGCCCACCTCGCCCGCCGGCAGCTCGGCCCCGTCGGGGGCCAGGATACGGACCTGGACCAGTGGCGACGGCCGGCCGGCGAACCCGGTGGCGCCCGGCGCCAGGCCCAGGAAGGTGAGCATGCCGCCGACCTCCGTCTGCCCGTATCCGCCCATCTTGGACCGGCACCAGGGGGAGTCGTCCACGGTGATCATCGCGTCCCACTCCGCGGAGTGCGAGACGAACCTCAGGGACGACAGGTCGTACTTGCCGTCGGTGTTCGCCTTCGTCACGGCGTCGATCATCGGGCCGAACAGGAACGCCTGCGTGACCCGCTCGGCGTCGATCAGGCGGCACACCTCCTCGGCGTCGAAGGCTGGGGTGAAGACGTTCGTGCCGCCGATCTGGAGGGTGGCCAGGCAGAACATCATCGTGCCGACGTGGAAGAGCGGCCCGTTGTCGAGGAAGGTGAAGCCGGGCTCCATCTGGCGCACCACGAGCAGGGACGCGCTGTGGGCCAGCAGGGCCGCGCTGCTGAGGAGCGCCGCGTTGGGGCGGCCGTCGAAGGCGGCGGTATAGAGGGCCAGCACCGGCTCGGTGTCCTCGACGGGCGGGAAGTCCCTGGCGGTGCCGCTCTCGACGAACCGCTCGTAACCGGGTCCGGCCTCCACCCAGGCCGCGGTGCCCTCGGTCAGGGCCATGGTGGCTTCGGACGGCTCCCGTACGACCACCCGCGGCGTCAGGTCTTCGACCACGAAGCGCAGCTCGTCCGCCGACTGCCGCCAGTTGGCCGGGCAGAAGATCGCCCCCAGCCGCGAGCACGCCAGCAGCAGCTCCAGCACCGCGTGCGAGTTCTGGCCGAGCCAGAGCACGCGTTCGCCGGCCGTCACACCCGCGCCGGCGAGGGCGTCCGCGAGGCGGCCGACCCGCTCGTCCAGCTCGGGGTAGGTGAGCCGCACCTCCCCGTCCACCACCGCCGTCACCTGGGGGCGGCTGCGCGCGTGCTCGGCGAGTACGTCGGACAGCGACAGGCTGTGGATCATCGCAGCTCCTGGGAACGTCAGTGGAACGCGGGCATGACCTCGGCGGCGAAGAACCGCATGACCTTCTTCATCTCCTCCAGCGGCATCGGCCGGGTGCTGCCGAAGTCGCACAGGAGGTTGGCGAACCCGGCGTCCCGCAGCAGCGAGATCTGGTCGATGACCCGCGCCGGATCGCCGATCACCTCCAGTTGCTCCCAGCGGAAGTCGGCCGACACGGAGCCGCCCTTGAGGTAGCGGTCCTGGTAGTACTCGAAGCCCTGCGCGGCCTTGCCGGTCTTCGGGTCGATCGGCGCGCTGCGCTCGTTGAAGATCCGCGACCGGTCGAACGACGCCTCGAACCTGGCCTGGTCCTCGCGGGCCTGTTCGACGGTCGGTGCCACGTAGACGCTGCGCGCCACCACCAGCTCGCTCCCGTTCGCGTGCCCCGCCTGGGCGGCCGTCTCCTGCCAGGTCTCGGCCGCCTTGACGACCTTGCGGAACGTCGCCGCCGGGTCGGCCAGGATGGGCAGCCCGCGCTCGCCGTACATGGTGACGGTCTCGGGGGAGACGGCGGCCACGTGGATCGGCGGGTGCGGCGCCTGGAGGGGGCGCGGCGTCAGGGACACCTCGGCGCCGGTCTTGTAGAACTTGCCCTCGTGCTGGAACGTCTCCTGGGTCCACAGGCCCAGGATCACCTCCAGCGCCTCGTTGAACCGGTCACGGGCCTCGGCCAGGTCGATGCCGAAGCCCTCGAACTCGAAGCTCTGGTAGCCGCGCCCGATCCCGAGATCCAGCCGGCCGCCCGACAGCACGTCCACCAGCGCGGCCTCCTCGGCCACGTGGATCGGGTTGTGCAGGGGCAGCACGACGATGCCCGTGCCCAGGCGGATGCGCGAGGTGCGGGCGGCCGCGTGGGCGAGCATGGTGAACAGGTTCGGCGCGACGCCGTAGTCGCGGAAGTGATGCTCGGCCAGCCGTATCCCGTCGAACCCCAGTTCCTCGGCCAGCTCGATGAGCTCCAGGTGGTAGTCGTAGACGTCCTTGAAGCTCTGCCCGTCGAACCGGTGGAAGAGGTGGAAGGTCGAGAACTTCATGCGGCGGCCCCTCAGTGGTAAACCAAGCGCTCGCTTGGGAGAGTACCACGGGCCCCGTTTCCTAGGCGAGGGCGGTGAGCAGCCCCATCGTCAGGGCGGTTCGCTCGGGGATGTGCTCGATCAGCACGTGCTCGTGCCGCGCGTGCGCGCCGGCGCCGACGGCGCCCATGCCGTCGAGCACCGGGCGGCCCAGCGCGGAGACGAAGTTGCCGTCGCTGGCCCCGCCGACCGCCGCCTCCTCCAGCTCCCAGCCGAACCCGGCCGCGACCGCCCGCGCCTCCTTGAACAGCCGGCGCGACGGCGGGTTGGGCGTCATGGGCGGCCGGTTCCAGTCGCCGGTGACCGTGACCGTCACGCGCGGGTCGGAGGCGCGCAGGCCGGCGAACACCTCGTTCATGCGCTCCACCTCCGGCGCCTGCGCGACCCGGACGTCGATGCCGCAGGTGGCGCGGCCCGCCGCGACGTTGCACCCGGTGCCGCCGCTGATCAGCCCGACGTTCAGGGTGGTTCCGAGCTCCCGCGCGTCGGATCCGGCGAGGCGGGTGACGAGCTCGGCCAGCGCGTGGATGGCGCTCGCGCCCGAGTCGGGGTCGAGCCCGGCGTGCGCCTCGACGCCCTTGACCGCCACCTCGAACTTTCCGACGCCCTTGCGGGCCGTCTTGAGCAGGCCGTCCAGCGACGCCTCGAAGACCAGGCTGGCCAGCGCGTCCGCGCTGGCGGCCTCGATGTGCCGCCGGGAGAACGGGCTGCCGATCTCCTCGTCGCCGTTGAACAGGTAGGTCAGGCTCGGGTGCGGCAGACCGAGCTCGCGCAGGCCCCTGAGCGCCCAGACCGACTGCACGAGCCCGGTCTTCATGTCGAACACGCCCGGTCCGGTGATCCTTCCGTCCGCCATGGTGAACGGCCAATCCGCGAGCGTCCCCGTCGGCCAGACGGTGTCGTAGTGGGCGAGCATGAGCACGGTGCCGGGGGCGGTGCCCCGATAGGTCAGCTCCAGGACGTCGCCGTACTGGCCGCCGTCGTGCGCGACCGCCCGGTCCGGAACGCCGAGCCGCTCCTCGACCAGAGCGCGGACGGTGCTCAGCCCTCGGGTGAGCATGGCCTTGTCGTAGCTGTGGGTCTCCAGCTCGACGACCGTCCTGAGGTCGTCGAGCATCGCGGGCAGGACTTGGCTGGTCCAGCGTGTGATGGGCACATGAATCCCTTTTCCAGGAGACATGACCCTGACACGAGACTTGAATGTGACAGTTCCCACGCCTTTGGTGCCAAGCCTGTGGCACCTTGTGCGGTTTCCTTACGCGGCCGGAGACGCCGCAGCAGAGGTCTCGCGCAGCGGCAGCCGTACCTCGAACCACGTGTCGCCGGGCGTCGACCGCGCCTTGAGCTCGCCGCCGTGCCGGCCGGCCACGATCCGGTAGGAGATGTCGAGCCCGAGACCGGTGCCCTGGCCGACGGTCTTCGTGGTGAAGAACGGCTCGAAGATCCGGTCCTTGATCGCGTCCGGTACGCCGGGGCCGGTGTCACCGATCTCGATGATCGCCTCGTCCTCGTCGTGCGCGGTGCGGATGGTCAGCGTGCCCTCCCCATCCATCGCGTCGAGCGCGTTGTGGATGAGGTTCGTCCACACCTGGTTGAGCTCGCCGGCGTAGGCGGGGATGGAGGGCAGCGTCCGGTCGTAGTCGGTGACCACGGTGATGCCGGGCGGGATCTTGCCGCGGAAGATGGCGATCGTACTGTCGAGCAGGTCGTGCACGTCGCAGACCTGGAACGGCGCGCGGTCCATCTGGGAGTACTGCTTGGCCGAGGCGAGCAGCGAGGTGATCCGCTCGGTCG
The DNA here is from genome assembly GCF_050942315.1 of Nonomuraea sp. CA-143628. Lineage (NCBI taxonomy): Bacteria > Bacillati > Actinomycetota > Actinomycetes > Streptosporangiales > Streptosporangiaceae > Nonomuraea > Nonomuraea sp. CA-143628. The sequence goes on along the minus strand of NZ_CP192072.1, from coordinate 10,344,020 downwards.
CCTCGGTCACCTCACCGAGCATCTGCGAGATCTCGACCGCCTCGGCCAGCCAGTGCACCGCGGCGCCCGCGTGCTCCTGGCCCACCTTCTTGTGCACCTTCTCCAGGTGCGCGCGGCTGAATCCGGCGTTGACCAGCGCCGGGGCCAGCTCCCATGCGTCGTCCACGCCGAGCTCCTCCAGCGCCTCGCCCAGGTCGTCCTCCGCGTCGGAGATCTCCATCGGCGAGCGCGGCGGCAGGTTGCCGACGGCGGCGGTGCACTGCTCCTGCATGTCTATCAGGGCCCGCAGCCGCTCCGGCGGGATGCCGTCCTCGGCGAGCTGGGCCAGCTGCACACGGGAGGTCCTGATGAGCGTGCGCAGCTCGCTGACCGCCCGTACGGCCGCCGCCGCCGGGTTGTTCAGCTCGTGGGTGAGCCCGGCGGTGATCGTGCCGAGCGCGGTCAGTCGCTGGCGCCGGTCGATGACCTCCCGCTGCATGCGACCGCCCGACATCATGCCGTCGAGCAGGTGCATCGCCATCGGGAACCACTCGGCCACGATGTGCGCGAACTTCCTGGCCGGCAGCAGGAACATCCGGGAGGGCGCTGTGGCTCGCAGGCTGTGCTGATAGCGCTCCGGGGCCCGGGCGCCGAGATAGGCGCTGGTGGCCCCGCCGTAGACGCCCGGCTGGGAGCTGCGCGGCATGGCGACGGTCCCGGCCGTGACCGTCTCCTGGATCATCTGGATCTCGCCCTCGACCAGCACGGCGAAGCACTCCGCCGGGTCGCCCTGCTGGATGATGATCTCGTCCTGGGCGTAGTTGCGCATCTGGCCGCTGAGAGCCAGCTTGGTGAGCTGGTGGTCCGTCAGGCGCTCGAACAGGAAGAGTTTGCGGAGTTCGTCGATGTCGATCGTCATTGCTTCTCCAGGTAACGATGCACGAGCGCGACTGCCATCGCGCCTTCACCAACGGCGGAGGCCACCCGCTTGATCGACTCGGCCCGCACGTCACCCGCCGCGAGCACTCCCGGCACGTTCGTCTCCAGGAAGTACGGCTCGCGCCTGAGCGTCCAGTTGCGTGGCCGCTTGCCGCCCTGCACCAGGTCCGGCCCGGTCAGCACGAACCCCTTGTCGTCGCGTTCGATCGTGTCGCCGAGCCAGGAGGTGAAGGGCTCGGCGCCGATGAACGCGAACAGCCACTGCGTCTCGGCCACCCACTCCTCGCCCTTGGTCGAGAGCGTGAGGCGCTCCAGGTGCCCGTCACCGGCGGCGCTGGTGATCTGCGTCTGGAAGTGCACCTCGATGTTCGGCAGCGCGTTGATCTGCTCGATGAGGTAGTGCGACATGGACTTCTCCAAACCGTCACCTCTCACCAACAAATGAACCTTGCTCGCAAATCCCGCCAGGTAGACCGCCGCCTGACCGGCCGAGTTGGCCGCGCCGACGATGTAGACCTCGCTGTCCTTGCAGGAGGGCGCCTCGGTCAGCGCCGCGCCGTAGAAGACGCCCCGGCCGACGAAGTCGTCCAGGCCGGGCGCCTCCAGACGGCGATAGGTGACGCCGGTCGCCAGGATCACCGCGTGCGCGGCGATCTCGCCGCCATCCTTGAACCCGACCACCCTGGCCTGGCCGCGCGGCTCCAGATGGCTGACCTTCTGCGCGCTCAGCAGTTCGGCCCCGAACTTCAGCGCCTGCCTGCGCGCCCGGTCGGTCAGCTGCTGGCCGGAGACGCCGTCGGGGAAGCCCAGGTAGTTCTCGATCCTGGAGCTCTGACCCGCCTGCCCGCCGGAGGCGTGCGCCTCGATGAGAACGGTGTTGAGCCCCTCGGAGGCGCCGTAGACCGCCGCGCCCAGTCCGGCCGGGCCGCCGCCGATCACGATCAGGTCGTAGAAGTCGGTCGCCGGCGTGGTCGACAGGCCCACGGCCGAGGCGAGCGACGCCTGGTCGGGCGACTGCATCGACACGCCGTCGGCGGTGACCACCAGCGGCAGCCGGCAGTCCGCGCCGACCGCCGCGACGAGCTCCGCGCCCTCCGGGTCCTCGGCCAGCAGCCACTGGTACGGCACGTGGCTGCGGGCCAGGAACTCCCGCACCTTGTACGACGGCGCCGACCACCGGTCGCCCACCACGCGCAGCTCGGCCACCTCGATGCGCTCGGTACGGTGCCAGGCGTCCAGCTGGCCGTCGATCACCGGGTAGAACTTCTCCTCCGGCGGATCCCACGGCTTGAGCAGATAGTGGTCGAGGTCGACCACGTTGATCGCCTGGATCGCGGCGTCGGTGTCCGCGTAGGCGGTCAGCAGCACCCGGCGGGCATAGGGATACATGTCCATCGCCGCCTCAAGGAACTGCACCCCGTTCATCTGCGGCATCCGGTAGTCCGCCAAGATCGCGGCCACGTCGTCGCCGCGCAGCCGCATCTCCTTCACCGCCTCCATGCCCTGGTCGGCGGCCTCCGCCCGGACGATTCTGTACTGCTGGCCGTAGCGGCGTCTCAGGTCGCGCGCGACCGCCCGTGATACGCCCGGGTCGTCGTCCACCGTCACGATGACCGGCTTGTCCATGGCCCTACCTTCCCCACGTATGTCCCTTAAGGAAGGATGTCATGTTCTGCCAAGTCAGTGAGCGCTCACTACTAAGATGCGCCCATGAACACCCGCGATCGCATCATCGATGCCGCTGAGCAGGCCATTCACGAGTTCGGCATGGCCGGGGCGACCACGAAACGCATCGCGTCGCAGGCGGGCTGCTCCGAGGCGCTGCTCTACAAGCACTTTCCGGGCAAGGAGGCGCTGATCCTGGCGGTTCTGCTCGAACGGCTGCCCGCGCTCGCCCCCGCGCTGGCCGCGCTGCGCGAGCGCGTCGGGCAGGGCGACCTGGCGGCCCACCTCACCGAGTTCGCGCTGGCTGCCCTCGACTTCTACGGCCGGGCGGCCGCCATCGGCTCGGGGATGATGGCCGATCCGTCGCTGCTGGATGGGTTCAGGCGCATGCTCGCCACGACCGGCAGCGGCCCGCACATGCCGATCGAGGTGCTCGCCGAGATCCTGCGGGCCGAGCAGGAGCTCGGCAGGCTGGACAGTGCGATGGACGCCGGGGCCGCCGCCTCGCTGCTGATGGGCGCCTGCTTCCACCGCGCCCACCTGGCCTTCTTCGCCGACCCGCGGCAGCCGGCCGACGCGTGGGCCGCCGCGATCGTCGCGACCCTGATCCGGCGATGACGCGCGTCTCCCCGGCCGTCGACCAGCGTCGCGGTCAGGCGATGACGCGGCTCTCCCCGCCGTCGACCAGCATCGAGATCCCGTTCACGAACGAGGTCCGCTCGCTGGCCAGGAACGCCACCACGTCCCCCACCTCCTCGGGACGCCCGACGCGCCCCACCGGCACCCCGCCGCCCCGCGCGGCCAGGCCCTCGTCGCCGCCCGCCAGCTCACGCAACCGCTCGGTGTCGATCGGGCCGGGCAGCACGTTGTTGACCAGGACCCCGTCGCCGCCGACCTCGCGGGCCAGCGTGCGCACGATCCCGGCCACGGCGGAGCGGGTCGCGTTCGACAGGGCCAGGCCGTCGATCGCCTGGCGCACCGACCCGCTGGTGATCGTGACGATGCGGCCCCAGCCGCGGGCGCGCATCTCCGGCAGCACGGCGTACATCAGGCGTACCGTGCCGAGCAGGTTGCGCTGCACCGCGACGTCCCAGTCGCCCAGGCCGGCGTCGACGAACCGGCCCGGGGGCGGCCCGCCCGCGTTGGCCACCAGGATGTCCACGGGGCCGAGCACGTCACGCGTCTCGGCGACCACCCGCACCGCGGCGTCGTGGTCCTCCACGTCCGCGAGCACGGCGTGCACCACGCCGCCGAACTCCTGCAGCTCGACCACCGCGTCGGCCAGCCGTTCCGGATTGCGCGCGCTGACGCAGACGGCACAGCCCTCTCGCGCCAGGCTCTTGGCCGCGGCGAGACCGATGCCCGCGCTGCCTCCGGTGACCAACGCGACCTTGCCCTTGATGCCCAGATCCATGAGGGTGACTATAGGTCGTCAGGCGGTCCGTACCCGTGAGAGCTTGTCCGGGTTGAGCAGACCGTACAGGCTGTGGATGCGCCCGTCGCGGATCTCGATCGCGACGAGCTGCTCGTTGCCCGCGACGCTGGTCAAGACGGCCGGGTGGCCGTTGACCTCGACCAGCTCGGTGCGGCCGAAGTCGTAGCGCGACACCAGCCCGCCGACGAACGCCGCCACCTTCTCGCGGCCCAGGATCGGGCGGAGCGCGGCGCGGACCTTGCCGCCGCCGTCGTTCCAGGCCACGACGTCCTCGTGCAGCAGGTCGGTGAGCGCGCCCAGGTCGCCGCCCGACGCCGCCGACACGAACTTCAGCAGCAGCTCGGCATGCTCCTCCGAGGTCGGCTGGAAGCGGTCACGGCCCTGCGCCAGGCGCGCCGAGGCCCGGTGGTGCAGCTGGCGGGCGTTGGAGAGCGAGCAGCCGACGATCTCCGCGATCTGGTCGTACGGCAGCTCGAACGCCTCCCGCAGCACGAACACGGCCCGCTCGGGCGGCGACAGGCGCTCCATCAGGTGCAGCGTGGCGTAGGAGACGGTGTCGCGCAGCTCGGCCGTGTCGAGCGGCCCGGCCTCGGCCGTCGCGACCGGCTCGGGCAGCCAGGGGCCGACATAGCTCTCGCGCCTGACCCTGGCCGAGCGGAGCTGGTCGAGCGCCAGCCTGGACACCACGGTCACCAGGAACGCGCGGGGCTCCCTGATCTCGGCGTGATCCGTGGCCTGCCAGCGCAGCCACGCCTCCTGCACCACGTCCTCGGCGTCCCACATGCTGCCGAGCAGGCGGTAGGCCAGCCCGAGCAGCATCGGGCGGTATTCCTCGAAGTCGTATTCCTCGAAATCCACGACGGCATCATGCCGGGACGTCGAAGAAGGACGGCCGCCGGGGCCGCCAGTCGAGCGCGAGCCGGGCGCGGCTGTTGTCGGCGCCGCGCAGCCTGGTCATGTACGCGACGCCGAAGGGGCCGACGGCCAGCCGGGCCAGGAACGCGGGCACCCGCTTGGGGGCCGGAGCGCCCAGCGAGGCGGCGTAGGCGGGCAGCCAGTCGCCCATCCTGACCGGTTCGTCGTCCACCACGTTGAGCGCGCCGGTGACGTTCCGGTCGAGCGCGGCGATGATCGCGGTGGCCGCGTCGTGCGCGCTGGTGAACGACAGCATCGATCCGCCGTCGCCGACGATCGGCATCCTGCCCGCCCTGACCGCCTCGGTGGTGGACCCGTCCTCGTCGTACGCCGAGCCGGGGCCGGTGAGGTGGCCGAACCGGAGCACCAGCCCACCGGCGTCGGCGGTCTGCCGCTCCAGCTCACGCAGCGCCTGGACCACGGGCGCGAACGACCTGGGCGGGTCCCGCCACAGCGGCGCGTCCTCGTCGGCCAGCCCCGGGGCCGGGTCGTAGGCGTAGGCGAGGCCCTGGGCGATGAACCTAGCGTTCGGGGCCGCGTCGAGGAGGTTGCGGGTGCCCTCGACGCGCAGCCGGTTCGTCAGCTCGAACTGCTTGCCGATGCGCCTCGGGTCGATCGTCCTGGGGATGGCGGTCAGCAGGTGCACGACCGCGTCGGGGGCGGCCTGCCGGACGAACCGGCGGGTCGCGTCGCGGTCGAGCGCGTCGGCGTTCTTCGACCGGGACAGCTCGATCACCTCGTGACCCACGGCTTCGAGCAGCGGGACGAGGCGGCGGCCGATGACGCCCGTGGCCCCGGCGACGAGAACTCTCATGATCACTCCAAAGATCGGTGTATCTCGTCATCAGGACGGGACAGCCTCTGGCGATGTGACAGTCCGCGGGTAGAAATGCCGCGACAAGCATGATGAGGTTGGGACGTGGCGAGAAATCTGATTCTTTCGGGAGGCCTGTTCCATGACTTCGAGGCCACGTCGGCGGCGCTCGCCGAAGTACTCGCCGGGGTGGGGATCGAATCCGACATCACCGAGGACATCGCGGGCGCGCTGAGCGAGCCGTCGGAGGTCCAGCTCATCACCGTCAACGCGCTGCGCTGGCAGATGGGCCTCGACCGCTTCGCCGACCTGCGTGACGAGTGGCGCTTCGAACTGCCCGCCGAGGCCCGCACCACGCTTCTCGACCACCTCGACCGGGGTGGCGGCCTGCTGTGCATGCACTCGGCGTCCATCTGCTTCGACGACTGGCAGGGGTGGCCGCGCGTGCTGGGCGGCTGCTGGACCTGGCCCAAGTCCCACCACCCGCCGCTGGGCTGGACCGGCGTGCGCGTGCACGGCGGCCACGAGATCGTCGACGGGCTGCGCGACTTCGACCTGGTGGACGAGGTCTACAGCGACCTCGACGTGCTGCCGGACGTGGAGCCGCTCGCGTCGTCGGCCAGTGGGCAGCCCCTGGTGTGGGCGCGGCCGGTGCGGCGGGGGCGGGTCGTGTACGACGCGCTGGGACACGACGTCAGGTCCTACGAGAACGAGATCCACCGCACGCTGCTGCAACGGGCCGCCCTGTGGCTGCTGAAACGCCCGGTGGCCGTGACCGACTGAGCGCTTTTACGCCAAGGCTCTTACACGTCGGTCGCGTCGGCCGCGAAGCAGCGGATGGCCTTGGCCAGTTCGTCCGGGACGTCCTCGGCCAGATGGTGGCCGCTGTCCAGGGCGTGCCCGCGCACGTCGGACGCCCACTCGCGCCAGACCGCCAGCGGGTCGCCGTACAGATCCTCCATGTCATCCCTTGTCGCCCAGAGGAAGAGCACCGGGCAGGCGACGCGCCGCCCGGCGGCCCGGTCCGCGTCGTCGGCCGCCCGGTCGACGCCCAGGCCCGCCCGGTAGTCCTCGCACATCGCGTGTACGGTCTCGGGGTCGTGGATCGCCCGGCGGAAGTCCTCGTACGCCTCCGCGCCCATCTGCTCGGGCCCCGTGCGGTACCAGGCGTCGGGGTCGGCGTTGATCACGCGTTCGGCCGGTTTGGCGGTCTGGCCGAGGAAGAACCAGTGCCACCACCTGGCGGCGAAGCCCGCGTCGCACCGGGCGAGGGCCGCACCGATGGGCACACTGTCGAGCACGATGAGCCGCGTGACCACGTTGGCATGGTCGAACGCCAGCCGCTGGGCCACATACGCCCCGCGGTCGTGACCGACGACGGCGAACCGCTCGTGGCCGAGCGCACGCATCAGCGCGACCATGTCCCCGGCCATCGCGCGCTTGGAGTACGGCTCGTGATCGGTGGTCGTCGGCGGCTTGGACGAGCGCCCGTACCCCCTGAGATCGGGACAGACCACGGTGTGGTCGGGGGCGAGCAGCGGGGCCACCCGGTGCCAGGTGGCGTGGGTGCGCGGGTGGCCGTGCAGCAGCAGGACGGGTGGGCCGTTGCCGCCGTGGCGCACGAACAGCTCGGCCTGGCCCACGTCGATCCGGTCGGTCACGAAGTCGTCGAACATCCGCCCGCGCCTACCCCGGCTGACCACTTCCATCCACATTCTTCGGAACGCCGCCGACCCGGCGCGCCGACTCCGACTCGTGGGCCAGGCGGCGCAGGGCGTCGAAGGCCCTCCCGTACAGGACCGTGCCCAGCACCAGCGCCTCGACGGCGGCCTCGCGCGGCCCGTCGAACGGCACCGTGTCCATCTCCACCTCGGCCACGAGTCGCTGAGCCGTCTGGGCATAGACCGTCAGGTCGGTCGACAGGCCCAGCTGGCCCAGCCTGACGACGGTCTGGGTCAGCTCGTCCCGCGTCGGGGCGGTGGGGGCGACGTCCCAGCCCAGCTCCCCGATGAGCAGGTCGACCTGGGCGCGCGCCGCGTCCCATTCCTCGCCGGGCTCCGGCTCGATGGTGGGGCCCAGGGCGTACTGGGCGGTGCCGAGCATGTGATGCACCGAGAGCGACTCGTCGTCCACCGCCTCGATGACCTGTTTGATGGCCGCGACGGGCAGCCGGCCCACTTCGAGCAACGCCCTGATCAGGCGGAGTCTGCGCAGGTGGGAGTCGTCATAGTCGGCTCTGGTGGCCGCGAGCTGCCGGCCCTGGTGCAGCAGGCCCTCGCGGAGGTAGTACTTGATCGTCGCGATCGCCACACCGGACTCGACACTCAGCTCCGAAACGCGCATCGCTAGATAATAGCGCTATCCAGAGCGCGCGAGGTGCCGGGCGGCGTGCACGAGATCATCCACGTCGGCCTGCCGGTTCCAGAGGAACACCACCTCAAGGGGCGGGATCTCCTCGGCGACGGGGATGAAGGTGAGGCGTTCCGGCACCGGCAGGCCGCCGCGTACGCAGAGCGTGTAGCCGGCGCCCGACTCGACCATGGCGACGGCCGCGTCATGGGTGGGCGCCCCGGGGCCGAGCCGTGGGTGGAGGCCGAGCCGGACGAATCCTTCGAGGAACCGGCGCGCACCCGCCACCGCGTCGGACTCCGGCATGACGAGCGGCTCCGTCGCCAGATCGGCCAGCCGCAGCCGCTCGACCGAGGCCAGCCGGTGATCGCGGGGGAGCAGGGCGAGCACCTGGGCCCGCTGGACGAGCATCCGGGCCACGCCTCGGGGCAGCGAGCCGGGGGCGTAGCCGATCCCGGCCTGAAGGGTTCCGTCCATGAGGGAGACGATCTGCTCGGCCGTGCACATGGGCGCCACCCGCAGCCGCGACTCCTGAACCTGCGACAGGAGCCGCGCCACCACGTCCCCCAGTCCGTCGGCGACCCCCAGGCGGACCGTCTGCCCCTTTCCCCGGGCGGCCGCCACGGCCCGTTCGAAGGCGTCGACCGCCACCGTGGCCTGGGCCAGGAACACCTCACCCGCCTCGGTGAGCCGCACCCCGCTGGACGAGCGGGTGAACAGTTCGACGCCGACCTCCTTCTCCAGCGCCCTGAGTTGCTCGGAAAGGGTGGGCTGGGCGATGTGGAGAACGGTGGAGGCACGGCGCAGGCTGCCCGCACGGGCGATGGTGATCGCGTGGCGTACGTGGCGTAGATCCATCGCTCACCTCGGGGTGATGGGGATGGGCTATCGTCGCACCTCCGTATTACAGAACGGACTACCCGCTGTGAAGGTTGCCGTGGGGTGACTGTTTCCGCCGTCGGTCGGTGAGTGGGCCTCGCGGTCGCCCAGGGAGACATGCCGAGCAAGCGCTTGTGCAGACAGCGCCGCCGCGTTAGCGTGACGGGCGAGCACCACATGCGTCACCCGCCGGGGTGGATCGCGCCCCGCCCCGGCGAGTGACCCGACGCCCGTCAGCCGGGCAGCCGTCAGCCGGGCAGCCTTCAGCGAGGCAGGAGGTGGGCATGCAGCCCTTCGCCGGCCGGGCGGCCGTGGCCGGTGTCGGCATGACCGCGCTGACGCGCGAGTCCGGCCGCACCGAGCTGGACCTGGCGGTCGAGGCCTGCCGTACGGCGTGCGCCGACGCGGGCATCGCGCCCACGGAGGTGGACGCGGTCCTGAGCTACCACATGAACGACTCGGCCCCGGTCACCCAGGTCGCCCGCGCGCTGCGCATCGACCGGCTGGGCTGGCACAACGACATAGCCGGAGGCGGCACTCAGGCCGCCTCGATCCTGGGCGACGCGGCCATGCTCATACACGCCGGTTTAGCGCGAAATATCCTGATCTATCGGGCGCTTAACGGGCGCTCCGGCAAGCGCATGAACACCGTCTCCACCGGTCCCCAGGAGCGGTTCACCTACGGCATGGCCGGCCCGATCCCGCTCTTCGCCCTGGCCGCGACCCGCTACCTGCACGACACCGGCCTCGGCCCCGAACACCTCCACGCGGTCGTCGCCCAGTCCAGGGACAACGCCAAGACCAACCCCCGCGCCCTGCGCCGGGAGCCGCTGTCGTACGAGGAGTACCTGGCCAGGCCGTACGTCTGCACGCCACTCCGTACCGTCGACTGCTGCCAGGAGACCGACGGCGCGTGCGCGCTGCTGGTGAGCGGCGTGCTCGGCGGCCCGCGCGTCCAGGCCGTCGTGCGCGGCGGCGGCCCCGGCTGCTCCGCGATGGACCGCGCGCCGGACGTGAGCGTCGTCTTCTCCGAGTACGTGGCCCCCATGCTGTGGGAGGCATCGGGCATGCGGCCGTCGGACGTGGACGCGGCACTGCCGTACGACGCCTACTCCTGGCTGGTCCCACGGCAACTGGCGGACTTCGGCCTGGTCCGTCCCGAGGACCTGGGCCCGTACCTGCTGGAGCGCCGCCACGCCTGGATCAACCCGCACGGCGGCCTGCTGTCGGAGGGCTATGTGCACGGCCTGAACAACGTGGCCCAGGCGGTCCGGGAGGTGCGCGGCGGCCGTGAGGTGGCGCTGGCGACGGGCTTCGGCGGCAGCTACGGAAGCGCGGCGCTACTGGTGGGCTGAATCGCCCGAAGCGCTGCCCCGGCGTCACGAAGCGCTGCCCCGGCGTCACGAAGCGCTGTCCCGGCGTGGCGAAGGAGTGTCCCGCGACACGAAGCGCGGATGGCGCTGCTCGGCCTCTCGCCGGCCGAGGTACACGCGAGCGGCCAGCCAGGCCGCCGCTCCCGCACCGTCTCCGGCGATGCTCACCCTTTCGTCCCGAAGAAGTGCCAGGACGGCCTGCTGTACGGGACCTTCCGCGGTGAGGACGCTACCCGCGAGCACGATGGGGAGACCGGTCACATGTACCTCCATCACCGTCCTGACCAGCCGGACGGCGGCCTCGTTCACGATCTCCAGCGCCATCGGATCGCCGCCCGCCGCGGTCTCGCTCACGAGAGGCGCCAACTCGGCCAGCGCGAGCGGCGACTGCCCCTGCACCACGGCCGCCAGCTCGCCCACCGGATCGTCAAATGGCCCGTCGGGTAACAGATGACGGACGACGAGCTCCGTCAGCCGCCTTCTTCGGGGACTTGACGCGTCCGGGTCGGGGATGGGCGGGACCGGGAAGCGAGTGGTGACGGGTGAGTCGCGGGCGGAGGCGTTCAGGGCGCGGATGGTGGCCCGGGCGGCGGCCCGGCCGAGCCAGAAGGCCGAACCCTCGTCGCCCAGTTGCCACCCGTAGCCGTCCGCTGTGCCCACCTGAGCGTGGTCGGTAATTTTTGCCGCGATCGCCCCCGTGCCGGAGATCAGCACCGTGCCCGACGGCGACGCCGTACCCGCGGCGAATGCCGTGACGACGTCTCCAAGCGTGCGGATCACGTCCGCACACGTGGGGATCGCCGTCCCCGGTACGCCGAAAACGCGCTCCACCACGGCCTGACGCATCGACGCGTTACCCGCCAGACCGACGACCACCGCCCGGATCGGCGCCCCCGCCGAAAACGCCACCCCTGCCGAAGACGCCACCCCACCGCTCGCCGGCCCGCTGTCCGCCGACGCCAGCGCTCGCCGCACCGCTGCCGCCAAGTTGGCGCAAGCCGTCGGGAAGCCGAGTGCGACCGCGTTGGCACCGCCCGCGACCCCATAGCCGACCCGCGTGCCCGCCAGCGTGAAGAGTGCGGCGCGGGTCGAGGTGCCGCCCCCATCGATGCCCAGAACCAGCTCCATGTCAAAAATTATTGCCCAAACTCCTTGACGAGGGGAGAGTCTGAGCATAATTTTCACCGCGTGGACCTACTAGCCCGGATCAGGACCGAGCAGCACGACATGCCCGAGGCGCTACGGAAAGTGGCGGACGCGATCCTCGACAGCCCTGCCGAGGCCGCGCGGCTGACGATCGTCGATCTGGCCGAGCGGAGCGGCACCTCCACCGCCACGATCACGAGGTTCTGCCGGGCGCTGGGATTCGCCGGATACGCCGAGCTGCGGGTCGCCATCGCCATCGCCACCGAGACCGGGCGGGTGGCGCGGCAGACCTGGCAGACCGACATCGGGCAGGAGATCCTGCCCGACGACAGCCTCGAACGGGTGCTGGGTGTCGTCTCCGGCAACGACATCCGGCTGATCCAGGAGACCGGGGACCAGCTCGACCTGGCCGTGGTGGGCAAGGTCGCGCAGGCCGTCGCGCGAGCCGGGAGGGTGCTGCTGTTCGGGGTGTCGAGCAGCGCGGCCGTCGCCAGCGAGATGGAGTACCGGCTGCAGCGGATGCGCGTACCCACCTGGAGCAGGTCCGACGCGCACAGCGCGCTGACCGACGCGGCGCTGCTCGGGCAAGGCGACGTGGCCATCGGCATCTCCCACAGCGGCCGGACGCGCGAGGTCATCGAGGTGCTCGCCGAGGCGGGCAGCCACGGTGCGATCACCGTGGCCGTGACCTCGCATCCCAGGTCACCGCTCGCCGAGGTGGCCGAGCTGGTGCTGACCACGGCCAGCCGAGAGACGACGTTCCGGTCGGACGGGTTCGCGGCGATCCATTCGCAGTTGCTCGTGCTGGACGTGGTGTACGTCTCGGTCGCGCAGAGGACCTACGAACGTACCAAGGAAGCCTTCGACGTGACGGTCAGAGCGGTGGCCGGACACCGACTCCCAGAAGAAGGGGATACATGGCGTTAAATCCTGAGGACTACGTCGCCCACATCGCCACGCTCGTCCAGGACATTCCGAAAGATCCGGAGATCGCCAGAGCCGCCACATTGTTCACCGCGGCGATCAGTAAGGGCGGCGTCATCCAGGCGTTCGGCTCGGGCCACTCCGAGGCGGTCGCGATGGAGATCGCCGGGCGGGCGGGCGGCCTGGTGCCCACGAACCGGCTCGCGCTCAGGGACATCGTCCTGTACGGCGGAGCGCCGCGCGACCAGCTTGACCGCTACGACCTCGAACGCGACCCGGCCGTCGCCCACACCATCCTCGACCATGCCCCTGTCCACGACGACGACCTGTTCGTGATCATCTCCAACTCCGGCGTGAACGGCGTGGTCGTCGAGCTCGCCACCCTCGTCAAGCAGCGCGGTCACGACCTGGTCGCGATCACCTCGCGCGCCCACAGCGGCGCGGCCACCTCCCGCCACCCCTCGGGCCGCAAGCTGAGCGACCTCGCCGACGTGGTTCTCGACAACCGGGCACCGTACGGCGACGCGGTACTCGCCCTGCCCGACGGAGGCGCCACCGGGGCCGTCTCCACCATCACCTCGGCCCTGCTCGCCCAGCTCGTCGTGACCGCGACGGTGGGCAACCTGCTCGACGCGGGCCAGGTCCCACCGGTCTATCTCTCGGCCAACGTCCCCGAGGGGGACGTCCACAACCTCAAGCTCGAAGCGCTGTACGCGGGCCGCATCCGCCGAGGCGCCTGAGCACCCACACCTCAGAGCACGACAGCACTGTTCGGCATGCAGAAATTCGGGGGCCGTCGAAACAAGGAGAACCCCGCCATGACGCGGAATGCCGTGAGGATCCTCTTCAGCCTGACCCTCCCCCTCATCCTGGTGGCCCTGGAGCTGACCGCCCCGGCCAACGCCCAGCAGGCCGTACACCTTCAGTACAAGACCAGCTCTCCGGGCGCCACCACCGCCCAAGCCGAGCCCTGGCTCCAGCTCTACAACGACGGCACCACGTCGATCCCGCTCAACCAGGTCAAGATCCGCTACTACCTGACCGGCGCGGAGACCTACCGTTTCGCCTGCTCATGGGCAGTGGTGAGCTGTTCGACGGTGACAGGGCAGTTCGTCCGCCAGTCGGGTGCCGACCAATACCTGGAGGTCGCCTTCACCTCCGGCACGCTCGCGGCCGGCGCGAACACCGGCGACATGCAGCTCCGCTTCTACCGCGCCGACTGGCAGAACTTCACCCAGAGCGACGACTACTCCTACGGCTCCCAGACCGCGTACGGCGACTGGGACAAGGTGACCGTCTACGTCAACGGCCAGCTCGCCTGGGGCCGGCCGACAGGCGCCGACCCGACGCCCACCCCGACGCCGACCGTCCCCCCGCCCGGTGCGAAGGGCGTGCTGTTCGACGACTTCAGCTACACCGACTCGGCCGACCCGCGCCTGTCCCAGCGTGGCTGGACGGTCCGCGCCAGCTCCGGCGGCCCCGGCGTACCCGGTGCCACCTGGTCGCCGTCGGCGATCACGTTCCCCGGCGGCCTGCTCACGCTCGACTCCTCGACCAACGGCACCGCCTCGGGCACCGTCCAGACGGAGCTGTCCACCGCCGCCCGCAAGTTCCACGAGGGTACGTACGCGGCCAGGGTGCGTTTCAGCGACGCCCCGACGAGCGGCCCGGACGGCGAGCACGTGGTGCAGACGTTCTTCACGATCACCCCGCTCAGGTTCGACATGGACCCCGATTACGGCGAGCTGGACTTCGAGTACCTGCCCAACGGCGGCTGGGGCGAGCCCGGCGACATCCTCTACACCACGAGCTGGGAGACCTACCAGGCCGACCCTTGGCAGGCCGTGAACACCCACACCGAGGAGCGGGCGAGCTTCAACGGCTGGCACGACCTGGTCATCCAGGTCGGTGGCGGGCGCATGAAGTATTACGTCGACGGGCGGCTGTTCGCCGACCACGGCGACATCTACTACCCCGAGACGCCCATGTGGCTCATGTTCAACCAGTGGTTCATCGATCTGCAGGGCGGCACCACCCCGCGGAGCTACCGGCAGCAGGTCGACTGGGTCTACCACAGCAAGAACGAGGTCGTCTCGCCCGCTGACGTGCTCAGCCGGGTCAGCACCTTCCGCGCCGCCGGAACCGCCTTCCAGGACACGGTCCCCAGCTCCTGACACCCCCGCGACGAGGTAAGGCCGGTGTCGGCCGTACCGACACATACCCCCCCAGAAGGTGAACGACGATGAAGTACCGCATCCTTGCTCTGGCGGCCGTTCTCGCGCTGGGCGCGTGCGGCTCCGACGCCGAGCCGACCGCCGGACCGTCCGCGAACGGCCCGGCCAAGCTGACCCTCTGGATCATGGACGGCAGCGTCACGAAGGAGCTGCTGAAGAAGTTCGAGACCGGCTACGAGGCCGCGCACCAAGGGACTGACCTCGACATCCAGATCCAGGCATGGGACGGCATCGGTGAGCGCGTGACCGCCGCGCTGGCCAGCACCGACGCCCCCGACGTGATCGAGGTCGGCAACACCCAGGTCGCCCAGTACGCGGCCAGCGGCGGCGTACAGGATCTGACCGGCAAGGTGGCCGACCTCAAGGGTGCGGACTGGCTGCCGGGCCTGGCCCAGCCGGGCAACATCGACGGCAAGCAGTACGGCATCCCCTGGTACGCAGCCAATCGCGTCGTCGTCTACAACAAGGACATATTCGCCAAAGCCGGTATCAAAGCCCCAAAAACCAGGGATGAATGGCTAGATATCACGACGAAGCTTAATAAAGGCCAGGACCAGGGCATCTACCTCACCGGCCAAACCTGGTACGCCCTGGCCGGGTTCGTCTGGGACGAGGGCGGCGACCTGGCGATCCAGGAGGGCGGCAAGTGGAAGGGGGCCCTCGACAGCTCGCAGGCCATGGCCGGCATGGACTTCTACAAACGCCTCCAAGCCCTCGGCAAGGGCCCCAAGGACGCCGACGAGGCCAACCCGCCGCAGCACGAGGTGTTCGCCCAGGGCAAGGTCGCCCAGATCATCGCCGTCCCGGGCATCGCCTCGCGGGTCCTTGAGGTCGAGCCGAAGATGAAGGACAAGATGGGCTTCTTCCCCATCCCCGGCAAGACGGCCGACAAGCCGGGCACCGTGTTCACCGGCGGCTCCGACCTGATCATCCCGGTCGCCTCGCAGCGCCAGGACCAGGCGTACGAGGTCGTCAAGGCGCTGGCGGGCGAACAGTTCCAGACGGAGCTGGCCAAGGCGATGAGCTTCGTGCCCAACCGCACCTCGCTCGCCGGAGTGCTGGCCGGCGACGAGGGCACCGCCGCCATGGCCACCGCCGCCGCCAACGGCCGGGCCACCCCCAACACCCCCAACTGGGCCGCCGTCGAGGCCACCTCGGTCATCAAGCAGTACATGACCGCCGTACTCACCGGTGCCGACCCGGCGGCCGAGGCGAAGAAGGTCTCCGAGAACATCACGACGACCCTGAACAGCAAGTGAGGTCGCGTTCGCTCTGGCCCTACCTGCTCATCGCGCCCACGGTGGCCGGTGGGGCCTTTCTCCTGCTCTATCCCCTGCTCAAGGCAGCCCTGATCTCGTTCCAGCACTTCCGTATGGGCGAGCTCATCAGGGGCGGGGCCGCGTTCGCCGGCCTGGAGAACTACCGGGAACTCCTGACGGGCGCGGAGTTCTGGCAGGTGCTGCTGCGTACCCTCGGGTGGACCGCGATCAACGTGGTGCTCATCGTGGTCCTGTCGACCGGCGTCGCCCTGATGCTGGTCCGGCTGCGCCGCGGTTTGCGCCTGGCCGTGATGAGCGGGCTCGCCCTGGCCTGGGCCACCCCGGTCATCGCGGCCACCACGATCTTCCAGTGGCTCTTCCAGTCGGAGCTCGGCGTGGTCAACTGGCTGCTGGTCACGCTGGGTCTCGACTCGTTCCGCGGCTACGCCTGGTTCGCGGACGGCACCGCCACGTTCGCCGTACTCGTCGTCCTGGTCGTCTGGCAGTCGGTGCCGTTCGCCGCGCTCACCCTCTACGCGGGGCTGACCACGATCCCGGCCGAGCTGTACGAATCCGCCAGGATCGACGGCGGCACCGGCCGGCAGGTCTTCTGGAAGGTCACGGTGCCCATCCTGCGGCAGCTCTTCGCGCTGGTCACCTCCCTGGAGGTGATCTGGGTGGCCAAGTGCTTCCCGCAGATCTGGGTCCTCAGCCAGGGCGGGCCCGACGGCGCCACCACCACCCTGCCCGTCTACGCGTTCAAGATCGCCAGGGTCCTGCACAGGTACGACCTGGGCTCCGCGGTCGCCATGCTCACCGTCGTCATCCTCGCCGTCGCCCTGGTCAGCAACCTGCGCAGAATGGTCCGCTCATGAAACGGCTCGCGCTCAACGCGGCGGCGCTGGCCGTGCTCGCGATGACGATCTTCCCGGTGTACTGGATGTTCCTCACCGCGTTCAAGCCGACCAGCGACATTCAGGCGGCCACCCCCACCTTCTGGCCGGCGCACCCCACACTCGAACACTTCGCCACGGCCATCTCGGCGCCTAACTTCTGGACCTACTGGCGCAACAGCCTGGTCGTGACCGTGGCGGCCGTACTGCTCGCGCTGGTCGTGGCGCTGCTGGCGGCGTTCGCGGTGACCAGGATGCGCTGGCGGGGCAAGGGGGCCTTCGTGCTCGCCGTCTTCGCCGCCCAGATGGCGCCGTGGGAGGCGCTGCTGGTGCCGGTGTTCATCATCGCCAGGGACACCGAACTGCTCGACTCGCTGACCATGCTGACCGGCGTCTATTTCATGATCACGCTGCCGTTCACGATCGTGACGTTGCGCGGGTTCCTGCAGGCGATCCCGCTGGAGCTGGAGGAGGCGGCGCAGGTCGACGGGTGCGGCCGGCTCATGGCATTCCGGCGGGTGGTGTTCCCGCTGCTCGCGCCGGGGCTGATGGCGACCTCGCTGTTCGGCTTCATCACGGCGTGGAACGAGTTCGCGTTCGTCAACGTGCTGATCATCAAGGATCAGGACCGGCGGACGCTGCCGGTGTGGCTGTCGTCGTTCCGCGACGTGTTCGGCACCGACTGGGGCGCGACGATGGCCGCGGCCAGCCTGTTCGCGCTTCCCGCCCTGCTGCTGTTCCTGTTCCTGCAACGCCGCGTCGGCACGGGTATGACAGCGGGGGCCGTCAAGGGCTGAGGGTGAACGCCGCGTGCAGCGCCCGCCGGTCGGCCTCCGGTAGCAGGTCGCGTGCCGCCAGCCAGGCCGCCGCCCCCGCCGCGTCCCGCGCCGTGGCCACGCTCTCACCGGCCAGCAGCTCGCGTACGGCCTGCCGTACCGGACCCTCGCTCGTCAGCACGCTCCCGGCCAGCACCACCGGCCCCGACCGGTGCACCCGCCGCACCGTGGCGGCCAGGTGCTCGGCGGCCTGGTGGGCGATGCCGAGCGCGAGCGGGTCGCCCGCTTCGGCGGCTTGGGTCACCAGCGCCGACAGGGCGGCCAGGCGCATGTGGTCGGCCTGCGCCAGCCGGACGATCCGATCGGCCACCTTGCGCGGCGTGGGGCCGCGCTCGGCCCCGAGGAAGTGCTCGACGACCAGCTCGACCAGCACACCCTCCGAGGCGCCGCGATCCAGCTCGGCGATGACGGCCTTGGCGCCCGCGCGCCCGATCCAGAAGCCCGACCCCGCGTCGCCCAGCAGCCAGCCCAGCCCGTCGGCGATCACGTCGAGCTCGTAGCCGGTGATGCGGGCCGCCACCGCTCCCGTCCCCGAGAGCAGCAGCGAGCCGTCCGGTTCGGGCGACCCCGCGACGTACGCGATCACCGTGTCGCCCATGAGCCGCGGCCCCGAGGCGATGCCGTGCCCCGCCCACACCTTGGCCAGCGCCGGCTCCATCTCGTCGACGAACCCCGAGATCCCGGCCAGGGAGGTGACGACCGACGAGGCGTCCAGCCCGGCCAGGGCTCCGCCGAGCGCGGTCTCGATCGCCGCCACCGCGTTCGCCAGGCCGTGGGCGCTCGGATTGCCCGCGCCCGCCCTGGCGTACCCGACGCGGGTGCCGTCGAGCGCGTGCACGGCGACACGGGTGGAGGTGGCCCCGGCGTCGACCCCAATGGAGAGCGAAATGGTCACGGTCCGATTGTGGGACTTGACTCCGCGGAGAAGCAAGAATAATTTTCGGCGGAAGACCGGGTATCCGGAAGGAATATTCGTGACTTCAGGGGCCCTCGGGCGTGTGGAAACAGAACTACCCGGTTTGCCGGAGGCGTTGCGCAGAGTCGGCGAGGTGATCCTCGGCGATCCGGCCGAGGCGGCCCGGTCGACCATCATCGCGCTGGCCGAGCGCGCGGGCAGCTCGCCCGCGACCGTGACCAGGTTCTGCCGGGCCTTCGGCTTCTCCGGTTACGCCGAGCTGCGCGTGGCACTGGCCACCGAGACCGGCCGGGCCGCGCAGGCGGGCTGGGGCGCGGGCGTGGGGCACGAGATCGGGCCCGACGACCCGCTCGACTCGGCGATCGAGGTGATGGCCGCGGCCGACGCCCGGCTCATCCAGGACACCGCCGCCCAGCTCGACTCGGAGATCGTCGCCCAGGTGGCCGACGCCATCGTCGCCGCGCGGCGGGTCCTGCTCGTCGGCGTCTCCACCAGCGGGAACGTCGCCACCATGTTCGAGGGCCGGCTGCGCCGCATCGGCATTCCGGGCTGGAGCGCGGGCGACGCGCACGTCGCGCTGTCGGACGCCGCGCTGCTCGGCCCGGGCGACGTCGCGATCGGCATCAGCCATCGGGGCCGGACCCGCGAGGTCATGGAGGCCCTGGCCGAGGCCGGCAGTCACGAGGCCACCACGGTCGCGGTCACCTCGTTCGCCCGCTCGCCGCTCGCCGAGCTGGCCGACCTGGTGCTCACCACCGCCAGCAGGGAGACCACCTTCCGGCTCGGCGGGCTGGCGGCCGTCCACTCGCAGCTGTTCGTGCTCGACGCCGTCTACGTGGCGGTGGCCCAGCGCACTTACGAGCGCACCAACCAGGCGTTCGGGCTCACGATCAGCGCCGTGGAGAGCCATCGGGTGGAGAGAGGCTGAATGACGTTCGCAACGAAGGCCCTGGAGCTGGCACACCAGGTCGTGGAGACACAGGCGGAGCCGGTACGCCGCGCCGCCGCGCTGCTCGTCGCGTCGCTGCGGGCGGGCGGCGTGGTCAACGCGTTCGGATCCGGGCATTCCGAGGCGATCGCGATGGAGATCGCCGGACGGGCCGGGGGACTGGTCCCCAGCAACCGGCTCACCCCACGCGACCTCGTCCTGTACGGCGGCCGGCCGCCGAGTGTCCTCACCCCCGAGCTCGAACGCGATCCGGAGATCGCCCACCGGATCTACGAACTGGCGCCCGTCGCGCCGCAGGACGTGTTCGTGCTGATCTCCAGCTCGGGCATCAACGGAGCCGTGGTCGAGCTGGCCACGATCGTCAAGGACCGCGGCCATCCCCTGATCGCGCTGACCTCGGTCCAGCACAGCAGCCAGATGACCTCGCGCCACCCGTCGGGCCGCAAGCTGCTCGACCTGGCCGACGTCGTGCTGGACAACGGCGCGCCGTACGGGGACGCGATCCTCGAACTGCCGGGCGGCGGCGGTTACGGCGCGATCTCGACCGTCACCTCGGCGTTGCTCGCGCAGATGGTGGTCACCGAGGCGGTGGCCGAGCTCGTGGCGCTCGGCGAGACGCCGCCCATCTACCTGTCGGTCAACGTGGCCGGCGGCGACGAGCACAACAAGGCCCTGGAGAGCCGCTACGCAGGGCGGATCCGACGTGGAGCATGACTAGTCAGGAGTAGAAATATGCCGAACACCCCCCGTTTCACCAGGCGCGAGCTTCTCCGGAGCGCCGCGCTGGTCCCCGTGGCGGGCGCGCTCGCCGCGTGCGCGACCCCGGCCGCGAAGCCGTCAGCCTCGTCGTCGGCCGCCCCGGTCGCGACCAGCGCGGCCAACCCCTTCGGGGTCTCGGACAGCAAGCCGCTCGAGGTGTGGATCTTCGACGGCGGTTTCGGCCAGGACTACGCCAAGAACATCCACCAGCCGCTGTTCAAGTCGAAGTATCCGAAGGTGGAGATCAAGCACAACGCCACCAAGGAGATCACCAAGGTCCTCCAGCCGAGGTTCGCCGGCGGCAACCCGCCCGACGTGATCGACAACTCGGGCGCCAACGCCATGGACTTCGGCGCGCTCGCCCAGGACGGCCAGCTCCAGGACCTCACACCGCTGCTCGACGCGCCGAGCTGGGACGACCCGGGCACCAAGGTCAGGGACACCATCGACCCGGCCGTCATCGACATCGGCACCATGGACGGCACGTTCAGCGTGCTCGGCTACGTCAACTACATCTTCGGCATCTGGTATTCGCAGAAGGCGTTCAAGGACAACGGCTGGGCGCCCCCCAAGACGTGGGACGAGTTCCTCAAGCTCAACGAGACGATCAAAAAGTCCGGCAAGATGGCCCCCTTCACCTACGCCGGAAAATTCCCGCAATATCTGTACGAAGTGCTGCTCACCATGGCCGCGAAGATCGGCGGCCCCGAGGTCCTCGTCAACATCGACAACCTCGAGGACGGCGCCTGGACCACGGAGGCCATGAAGACCTCCGCCACGGCCTGGGCCGAGATCGGCGCCAAGTACCTCCTGGAGGGCACCGCCGGCCTCGACCACGTGCAGACCCAGACCGCCCAGAACAAGTACAAGGTGGCCATGCTGCCCTCCGGCTCATGGCTGGAGAACGAGCAGAAGACCACCACCCCGGCCGACTTCGAGTACGGCATGTTCCCCGTCCCCGACTTCACCAGCTCCGACAAGATGCCCTACGGCACGCTGCACAGCCAGCCGAGCGAGAACTTCATCGTCCCCGCCAAGGGCGCCAACCCGCAGGGCGGCATGGAGTACCTGCGGGCCATGCTGTCGAAGAAGGCGGCCGGCGAGTTCAGCGAGATGGTCAAGACCGTCTCGACGGTCAAGGGCGCGGGTGAGGGCCGCCAGCTGTCCCCGGGTGCCGCGAGCGCGACCAAGGCCTACACCGAGGCCGGCGCGAACATCGTCTACTACCGCTGGCAGACGTGGTATCTCCAGCTCAAGGACGAGGCCGTCGCCGCCACCGGTGAGCTGATGACCGGCGGCCTCACGCCGGACAAGTATCTGGAGCGCATCCAGAAGAAGGCCGACGAGATCAAGAAGGACTCCTCGATCAAGAAGTACAAGCGCTGATGTTGTTCAACAGGTATCGCCGAGGGCTGTTCATCACCGCGTTCCTGGCAGCCCCGGTGACCCTTTACCTGATCTATGTGATCTCCCCGTACCTCCAGGCGTTCTACATCTCGATGACGGACTGGCGCGGCGTCTCGGCCACGCCGGCCTTCATCGGGCTGGAGAACTTCCGCCGGCTCCTCGATGACGGGACGTTCTGGAAAGCGGTCACGCACAACGCCGCGCTGCTCGTCCTGCTGCCCCTGGTCACGATCATCATCGCCCTGTTCTTCTCCTTCCTCCTCAACGTGGGCGGCGGCGGGCGGGCCGTGGGCGGTATCAGGGGCTCCAAGTTCTACCGCGTGGTGTTCTTCTTCCCGCAGGTGCTGGCCGTCGCGGTGGTGGCGGTGCTGTTCCAGCAGGTGTTCCGGCCGGACGGCAGCGGGATGCTGAACGCGCCGCTGATGGCGCTGGGCGGCAAGCCGATCGGCTTCCTGTCGGACCCGGGCGTCGCCTTCTGGTCGGTGCTCGGCGTCATGGTGTGGCAGGCGGTCGGGTTCTACGTGGTGCTCTTCTCCGCCGGCCTGGCTTCCATCCCGAAGGACATGTTCGAGGCGGCGCAGATCGACGGCGCCGGGCGGCTGAGCCTGTTCTTCCGCATCACGCTGCCGCTGCTCTGGGACACCGTCCAGGTGGCCTGGGTCTATCTCGGCATCCTGGCACTCGACGTGTTCGCGATCGTGTGGGTGATGACCGACCAGCACGGCGGGCCCGACTGGTCGACCACGGTCATGGCGGCCGAGGTCTACCGCAATGCCTTCCAATACTTCCGCTTCGGATACGCCTCGGCCCTGGGCGTCGTGATGTTCTTCTTCACCGTCGGGTTCGCGATCCTTTCGCTGCGTTTTACGCGGCGTGAACGAATCGAGTACTGATGCCCTGGACCATAGCGACCTCGCGCCAGCTGGCCCGTCAGGAGAGCCGCAGGCGGCTCGGGCCGCTGGCGATCCTGTCGCACGTCGCGCTGCTGCTGTGGACCGTGCTCACGGTGGTGCCGATCCTGTGGACGTTCCTGGCCTCGGTCAAGAGCGAGGACGAGATCTTCGGCGACGCCTGGTCCCTGCCGGCCAGCCTGCGCTGGGACAACTTCGCCAGGGCCTGGGATCAGGCGCACATCGGCCAGTACATGCTCAACAGCGTCATCGTGGTCATCTTCAGCGTGTTCGGCACCATGTTGCTCGGCTCGATGGCCGCGTACGTGCTGTCGCGCTACCCCTTCCGCGGCAACCGGGTCGTCTACCTGCTGTTCGTGTCGGGCCTGGCCTTCCCGGTCTACCTGGCGCTGTCGCCGCTGTTCTTCGTCGTGCAGAACATGGGCAACGTCCCGCTGATCGGCCCGTTCATCGGCCTGAACACCCACGCCGGCCTCGTGCTGGTCTACATCGCCTACTCGATGCCGTTCACCGTGTTCTTCCTGTCGGCCTTCTTCCGTACGCTGCCCACGGCGGTGGCGGAGGCGGCCATGGTCGACGGCGCCTCGCACACCCGGGTGTTCTTCCAGATCATGCTGCCCATGGCCAGACCGGGCCTGGTCAGCATCACGATCTTCAACATCCTCGGCCAGTGGAACCAGTACCAGCTGCCGCTGGTGCTGCTGCAGGAGCGCGACAAGTGGGTGCTCACGCAGGGCATCGCCGACATCTCGACGGCCGCGGGCTATGACCAGGACTGGTCCGCCCTGTTCGCCGCCCTGACGCTGGCCATCCTGCCCATGCTGGTCGTCTACACGGTCTTCCAGCGCCAGATCCAGTCGGGACTGACCGCGGGGGCGCTCAAGTAATTACCCTCTCGCGCACCCGACCCGCCGGGCCTAGGCTGCTGGTGTGATCGGCGACATCCGCGCGTTGCTGGCCCGCCACCTCCCCGACGTCGAGGTGCGCTCTGTTACCGAGTCCGGGCAGGGCCTGGACCACGAGGTCTACGAGGTCAACGGGGAGTTGATCGTCCGGGGCGGTAAGGCGGCCGATCCGGTGGCCACCCGCCGTGAGGTCGAGCTGCTGGCCGCGGTCCGCGAGCTGGCCACCGTGGCGGTGCCCGAGGTGGTCTTCGCCGACTACGAGCAGGGCGTGATCGCCTACCGCAAGCTGCCGGGCGAGCCGCTCAACCAGCACCCGGTGCCGGACCCCGTTGCGCTGGCCGCCCCGCTCGGCCGCCTGCTGAGCGCCCTGCACAGTGCCCCGGTCGATGACCTGCGCGCGCTGGCGCCGCCCGACCTCTACCCGGCGCCCACCCTGCTGGTGGACGCCGGGCTCGACTATCGCGACGTCGAGGGGCACGTGCCGGCGAAGCAGCGACCGCTGGTGGAGCGGTTCTTACGCGACACACCGCCCGACGAGCCGCGTGACCCGCGCTTCTGCCACAACGACCTGGGCAGCGAGCACCTCCTGGCCGACGCCGTGACCAGCACGCTGACGGGCGTCATCGACTGGACCGACGCCGCCCTCACCGACCCGGCGCACGACTTCGCGCTCATCTACCGCGACCTGGGCCCCGAGGTCTTCGAGCGGACCCTGGCGCACTACGACCGCGACTTCGACGAGCTCGACCGGGCCAGAGTCGTCTTCTACGCCAGGTGCGCGCTCATCGAGGACCTCGCCTACGGCCTGAGCACCGGCCCGCGCCATTACGCCGACGCCGCCCTGGCCCACCTCGAATGGACCTTCAGCTGATCACGTGCCGCTGAGCTCGTCGCGCAGGCGCCTGGTCGCGCCGACGACGTTGGCCAGCGCCGCCTCCACCTGCTCATAGGTACGCGTCTTCAGCCCGCAGTCCGGATTCACCCAGACCCGCTCGGCGGGCAGCACCTTCAGCGTCTCCCGCAACAACTCCTCAACCTCGGCCTGGCTCGGCACCCGCGGCGAGTGGATGTCGTAGACACCCGGCCCGAGCCCTCGGCCGAAGGAGCCCACGGCCCCCAGGATCCGGGCCCCGGAGCGGGCCGACTCGATCGTGGTGACGTCGGCGTCCAGGCCGTCGATCGCCGCGAGGATCTGGTCGGCGTCCGAATAGCACAGGTGCGTGTGGATCTGGATGCGGTCGCTGGCCCCCGAGGTGGCCCGCCGGTACGCGGCCACGGCCCACTCCAGGTAGTCGGCCTGGGAGGCCCGCCTGAGGGGCAGCAGCTCGCGCAGCGCGGGCTCGTCCACCTGGATGATCGACACACCCGCCGCCTCCAGGTCGCGCACCTCGTCCCGGACCGCGTCGGCCACCTGGAACACCACGTCGCGCAGCGGCAGGTCGTCGCGGACGAACGACCAGGCGACGATCGTGACGGGCCCGGTGAGCATGCCCTTGACCGGCTTGTCCGTCAGCGACTGCGCGTGGCGTGCCCACCGTACGGTGATGGGCGCGGCCCGCCCGACGTCGCCGTGCAGGATCGGCGGCCTGGTGCACCGGGAGCCGTAGGACTGGACCCAGCCGTTGCCGGTCACCGCGAAGCCGTCCAGGTGCTCGGCGAAGTACTGGACCATGTCGTTGCGCTCCGGCTCGCCGTGCACGAGGACGTCGAGGCCGAGTCGCTCCTGCAGCCGGACGACCCGCTCGATCTCCGCCTCGACCCGCCGCTCGTAGTCGGCCTCGGCCAGCGTGCCCGCCGCCACGGCCGCGCGGGCCGCGCGCAGCTCGCCGGTCTGCGGGAACGACCCGATCGTGGTGCTGGGCAGCACCGGCAGCCGCAGGTGCGCGGCCTGGGCCGCGGCGCGCTCCGCGTACGGTCCGCGCCCCTCGAACACGACCGGGTCCGCCAGCGCCACCGACGCGGCCGGCGCCTCGGCGCCCCGGAAGTCGGTGCGCGCCAGCTCGACCACCTCCGCCACCTTCTGCTCGGCGAAGGCCAGCCGCGCCCGCAGCGCCGGGTCGAGCCCTTCCTCCCCTGTCACGTCGTAGGGCACGTGCAGGAGCGAGCACGAGGTGCTGACCACCACGTCCGACGCGTGCTCCCGCACCGCCCGCAGCAGGCTCAGGGCCCGCCCGGGAGCGGTACGCCACACGTCCCGCCCGGACACCACGCCCGCCACCACGGTCTTGCCCGCCAGCGCAGGCAGCCGGTCCAGGCCGCCGCGCACCAGGTCCACCCCGATCGCCTCCACCGGCGTCGCGGCCAGGACAGGCAGCGCCTCGCCCAGATCGCCGAAGTAGGAGGCGACGAACAGCCCGGGGCGCGACGGTACGGCCCCCAGCCGCTCGTAGGCGGCCGTGACGGCGGCCAGCTCCTCGGGCGTCCGGTCGGCCACCAGCGCGGGCTCGTCGAGCTGCACCCACTCCACGCCCTCGGCCGCCAGGATCGCCAGCAGCTCCTCGTAGCAGCCGAGCACCTCATCCAGCCGCTCCAGCGCCCCGGCCAGCAGCAGGAACGTCACCGGCCCCACCACCACGGGCCGCGTCTCGAAGCCCAGCTCCCGAGCCTGCCGCAGCTCGGCGAGCGGCTTGGCCGGGTCGAGCTCGAACACGGTCTCGGCGCCGATCTCCGGCACGATGTAGTGGTAGTTCGTGTCGAACCACTTCGTCATCCGCAGCGGCGCCAGCCCGGCGGTGCCCCTGGCCATCGCGAAGTAGGGGTCCTCCGCTTCCAGGTAGCGCCGGGGCACCGCGCCGAGCAGCACGGCCGTGTCGAGCACCTGGTCATAGAGGGAGAAGGTGTTGGACGGCAGCCCGGCCAGGCCCAGCTCGTCGAGCCGCCGCCAGGTCCGCTCCCGGATCTCGGCGCCCACCTCCTCCAGCTCCGCCCGGGTCGATCGGCCGTCCCAGTAGGACTCCAGGGCCCGCTTCAGCTCCCTTCGCGGGCCGATCCTCGGGTACCCGAGCACGGTGGACCGGGGAAATGACGACATCGACTGCTCCCTGCGTTGACTTGATCGAACGCCGAGAATTCACCACACCGGTCCCACCTGATGCATCCTGTATTCGTGCTGCTTATGCTCAAGGAGGTCCAGTGTTTCGCCCGCGTGGCGGCCCGGCTCAGCTTCTCGATCGCCGCCGCGGACCTGGGGATGTCCCAGCCCGCCATGAGCCAGGCCATCACCAGGCTGGAGCGCGCGGCCGGGACCAGGCTGTTCGACCGGTCCGCCCGCGCGGTGCGGCTGACCGCCGAGGGCAGGGCGCTGCTTCCGCACGCCGACGAGCTACTGGCCGCCGCCGCCGCGTTCGCGGCCGAAGCCGCCCGGCTGGCCCGGCCTACCATTCACCTTGCTTATCCACCACTCGTCGGCGCACTGGCGGCCCGGGTCGCCCGCCGGTTGGCGGCCCGCACCCCGGCCATCGGTGTGGAGCTCACGGTCGCCGGGCGCGGGGCTGCCGCCGAAGCGCTGGAGCGGGGCGAGGTGTCGGCGGCGATCCTGTCCACCCCCGCCCCCGCGCGGTTCGTCACCGCCGCCAGGTTCCACGTCTCGGTGGACCAGCTCGCGGTGCCGCTGGGGCACGCCCTGGAGCCGAGGGCCAAGGTCGTCGCCGGTGACCTGGCCGGGCAGGTGCTGTTGACCCCCGGCAGCCGGGCGTGGGCCGGGCTGCCGGGGCGCTCGCGCATGGTGGCCGACGACGACTTCGCCGCCGCGCTCGACCTGGTCGCGGCGGGTGCCGGGGTGCTGCCGATCCCGCAGCTGCTGGCCCGGACGATCCGCCGCGACGACCTGAGGTTCGTCCCGCTCGACGTGGGTGACCTGCGCATCACGTACGCGCTGGCCTGGGCGAGGGAGCGCGTCACGCCCGAGCTGATGGCCCTGGTGCAGGCCGTACAGGATGCCTTGTGGACTAGGTAGCCGGTAAGTTGCGCAGGGCCTCGCGGCGGCTCAGGCCCGAGATGCCCTTGGCGCGTACATAGCGGATGACCTCGGCCGGGTTGGTCTTGGCGTATTCACGCAGCGCCCAGCCGATCGCCTTGCGGGCGAAGAAGTCGTTGTCCGACAGGCTCGGCTCGATGCAGGCGTAGAGCAGGGCCGTGTCGGTGCGGGCCTTGAACCGGTTCTGGCTCAGGATCGCGGTGCGGCGCTTCCACAGGTCGCCGTCGCGCGCCCAGTCCAGCATGAGCGGGCGCATCGAGTCGGGGAAGGCGGTCAGCAGGCCGCCGATCCGGTGCGTGGCCAGCTCGTCGACCAGGTCCCACCAGGCCCCGCTGACGATCATCTCCTCATACATCGGCACCGTGTAGAGAGTCTGGAACTCCCGGTAATGGTGATAGCCGGTCAGATCGATCGCCGCATAGCGCTCCTCGCGGTATTCGGCCTCGCGCCACAGGCCGAGCACCGCCCGGCGCCACTCCGGCGCCGTGCCGATGCGGTGGGCCGAGAAGACCCGCCGCAGCACGGCCCGCCTCGGCACCGCCTGGACGCCGAGGAAGGGCATGTCGGACTTCATGTACGCGCGCATCGTGGCGGCCTTCTCGGGCTCCGCCGCCTCCCGCAGTGCCTGACGCACCGCCGTACCAAGCGTCATGCCTGCTGGCTGGTCCGCTCACCCGTGGCCAGGCCGTCGAAGAGCACGGTGATGTAGTGCTCGGCCAGACCCGTCGTGTTGAGCCGCCCGCCAGGACGGAACCAGCGCACCGCCACCCAGATCGTGTCGCGGATCATCCGGTAGGTGAGCTTCGGGTCCACATCGGCGCGGAACTGCCCGGCCGCCTGGCCCGCCTTGATCTGCGCGACCCAGATCTGCTCGACCTCGTCCTCGGCCTTGACCAGGTAGTTGAACCGCTCGAACTGCCGCAGATAGTTCCAGTCGTTCTGCATCACGGTGATCGCGGCCCGGTGCGGCTCCAGCGTGCCGAAGCCGATGCGCACCATCTCCGACAGAGTCGTGCGTGGGTCGGAGCCCGAGGCGATCGCCGCACGGTAGCGGGCGACCAGGTCGTCGAGGAAGGTGGAGAGCACCTCGTCGACGATGGTCTCCTTGGAATCGAAATGGTGATAGAGACTTCCCGAGAGGATGCCCGCCTCGTCGGCGATCTCGCGTACGGTCGTGGCCTGGAAGCCCTTGCGGGCGAAGAGCTCCGCGGCGAGCTTGACGAGGTGGTCACGGCGCTCCGATGCCGGCCCGGACGAGGTCGCGCGCTGGCGCTTCGCCGGGGCGGCCGCGCTCTGCCCGGAGTTCTTTCGCGTTGTCACGCCTCCCATTATGAGCCCTCAGACAATCGCTTGTTCACCGAACCCGCCCAGCTCACCCGGCATTCCGCGTGCGACCAAGCGCTTGCTACGATGCGAGAGTGAACGAGGCATACATCGTCGGCGCGGTCAGGACCCCGGTCGGGCGCAGGAACGGCGGCCTCGCCGGCGCCCACCCCGCCGACCTCGGCGCGCACGTACTCCAAGAGCTGATGACCCGCACGGGCGCCGATCCGGCGGCCGTGGAGGACGTGGTGTTCGGCTGCGTGGACACCATCGGACCGCAGGCCGGCGACATCGCCCGCACCTGCTGGCTGGCCGCGGGCCTGCCGGAGGAGGTGCCCGGCGTCACGGTCGACCGCCAGTGCGGCTCCTCGCAACAGGCGCTGCACTTCGCCGCCCAGGCCGTGCTCTCGGGCACCAGCGACCTCGTAGTGGCCGGCGGCGTGCAGAACATGAGCATGATCCCCATCTCCTCGGCGATGCTCGCCGGCCGACCTCTCGGGCACGACACCCCCTTCAGCGGCTCCAAGGGCTGGCTCTCCCGGTACGGCACGCAGGAGGTCTCCCAGTTCACCGGAGCCGAACAGATCGCCGTCAAGTGGGACATCTCCCGAGAGGACATGGAGGCGTTCGCCTACGAGTCGCACCGCCGGGCCATCACCGCCATCGACACCGGCCGCTTCGCGGATGAGATCACCCCGTATGAGGGCGTCGCCTCCGACGAGGGTCCGCGCCGCGACACCACTCCGGCCAAGATGGCCGGGCTCCAGTCCCTGGTCGAGGGAGGACGCCTCACCGCCGCCCTGGCCTCGCAGATCTCCGACGGCGCCGCCGCCCTGCTCATCGCCTCGCCACGGGCCGTACAGGAGCACGGGCTGCGCCCGCGCGCCCGCGTGCACCACCTGTCGGTACGCGGCGGCGACCCCATCATGATGCTCGCGGCGCCGATCCAGGCCACGGAGCACGCGCTGCGGAAGGCCGGGATGACGATCGGCGACATCGACGCCGTGGAGATCAACGAGGCGTTCGCCTCGGTCGTGCTCGCCTGGCTGAAGGAGAGCGGCGCCGACCCCGCCAGGGTCAACCCGAACGGCGGCGCGATCGCGCTCGGCCACCCGCTCGGCGCGACCGGCGCGGTCCTGGCCGTGAAGCTGCTGCACGAGCTGGAGCGGACCGGCGGCCGGTACGGCCTGCAGACGATGTGCGAAGGAGGCGGCCAGGCGAACGTCACCATCATCGAACGCCTATGACGTCCGGCGATGCCACTAGCAAATAGGAAACTTTCCTATTAGATTGCGGGTCATGCTCAAGAGCGGTGACCTGCTGTGCCTTGCCGATGCCGTAATCCTGCCCGGGTTCGAGGGGACGACCCCGCCCGACTGGCTCCGCCGCCGCCTGGGGGAGGGGCTGGCCGGGGTGGTGCTGTTCACCCGCAACATCACGGGAGCGGCCCAGGTGGCCGAACTGACCGCCGCCCTGCGCGCGGAGAACCCCGCCGTCATGGTCGGCATCGACGAGGAGTCGGGCGAAGTGACCCGGCTGGAGGTGGCCACCGGCAGCAGCCGTCCCGGCGGCTACGCGCTCGGCGTCGTGGACGACGTGACGCTGACCGAGGCCGTGGCCAGGAACCTCGGTGCGGACCTGGCGGCCGCGGGCATCACGATCGACTTCGCCCCCTCGGCCGACGTCAACTCCAACCCCGACAATCCGGTCATCGGCCTGCGCTCCTTCGGGGCCGACGCCGCGCTGGTCTCCCGGCACACCAGGGCGTTCGTCCGGGGCCTGCAGGCCGCCGGGGTCGCCGCCTGCGCCAAGCACTTCCCCGGCCACGGTGACACCTCGATCGACTCCCACCACGGCGTGCCCGTGATCGCCACCGACGAGATCGAGTACGCCCTTGGCCCCTTCCGCGCCGCGATCCAGGAAGGCGTCAAGGCCGTCATGACCGGCCACCTGCTGGTGCCCGCGTACGACGCCGTCCTGCCCGCCACGCTCAGCCCCAAGGTGCTCACCGGGCTGCTCCGCGAGGAGCTGGGCTTCGACGGCCTCATCGTCACCGACGGCATCGAGATGGCCGCCGTCTCAGAGCCGTACGGGATCGGAGGCGCCGCCGCCCGCGCCATCGCCGCCGGGGCCGACGCCATCTGCGTCGGCGGCGAGCACTCAGGCGAGGCGACCGCCGTCGAGGTGCGTGACGCCATAGCTCAGGCCGTGCGCGACGGCCTGCTGCCGGAGGAGCGCCTGGCCGACGCCGCGCGCCGGGTCGGCGAGCTGGCCGCCTGGACCGCCGCCTCGGGCACCCCGAACCCCGAGGACGGCCACCTCGGCCTGGTCGCGGCCCGCCGCGCGCTCCGGATCACCCGCCGCACGAGCGACCCCGTCCTGCCGCTCACCTCCGCGGCGCACGTGGTGGAGCTGGCCCCCGAGATGAACCTGGCCATCGACAAGAACACGCCATGGGGCGTCGGCGAGCCCCTGGGCAGGCTGCTGCCCGGCACCGCCGTGACCCGGCTCGCGGCCGGCGAGGCGACCGGGGCCGTGCTGGAGCGGCTCATCGCCGCCGCGGCCGGGCACCCCCTCGTCGTCGTGGTCCGCGACGCGCACCGCCACCCCTGGCAGAGCGAGGCGCTGCGGCACCTGCTCAGCGCCCGCCCCGACGCCGTGGTGGTCGAGATGGGCCTGCCCGCCCGGTCCGACCTGGGCGCCGTGCACATCGCCACGTACGGCTCGGCCAGGGTCTGCGGCCAGGCCGCCGCCGAGCTGATCACCGGTACCCTTTGACACCGTGAACTTCGACGGCGAGGACCTCTCCCAGACCACGCTCACCGACCGGCTCGCGCCGGACGAGACCCACGTCTTCCGTAACTGCGACCTGACCGAGGCCGACCTCCACCGGGCCCCGCTGGCCGGCGCCCGCTTCGAGTCGT
Organism: Nonomuraea sp. CA-143628; assembly: GCF_050942315.1. Classification (NCBI taxonomy): domain Bacteria; kingdom Bacillati; phylum Actinomycetota; class Actinomycetes; order Streptosporangiales; family Streptosporangiaceae; genus Nonomuraea; species Nonomuraea sp. CA-143628. The sequence continues at coordinate 10,312,310 of NZ_CP192072.1, read as the reverse complement.
GCGTGCTCGAACAGACCGACTTCCGGCGGGCCGACCTCGACGGTGCGGTGTTCATGGGCGGGGGCGGGATGCGGATCAGGTTCAACGACGCCGAGCTCATCGACGTGATGTTCACCGACGTCGACCTGTCCTCCGCCCAGTTCGGCGGGGCGCTGGTGACGGACGTGACCTTCACCGGATGCCGCATGATCGGCGCGTCGCTCACCGCGGCGCGGGGCACCGGTTTCAAGGTCTCCCGCTCCAACCTGACCATGGCCAACCTCGGCGGCTGCTCGCTGCGCGGGGAGCTCATCGAGGGCGTCCGCTTCGACGACGCCGACCTGTCGGGCTGCGACTTCACCGAGGCGACGTTCAGCGACTGCCGGTTGCGCGGCACCAAGCTGCTCAAGACCGTGTTCGCCAAGGCCGACCTGCGTGGCGCCGACCTGGGCGAGCCCGACGACACCAAACTGCGGGCCTTCCAGGGGGCGACGATCAACCCCGCCCAGGCGGCGGCCATCCTGGCCGCCCGCGGCATCACGGTGCTTTGAGCCGGTCCATCACGGTGCTCTGAGCCGGTCCATCACCGTGCTTTGAGCCGGTCCATCACGGTCTCCGCCTCGGACATGATCCGCTCGATCAGCTCCCGGCAGGACGGCAGGTCGTCGAGCACCCCGACCACCTGCCCGGAGGCCATCACCCCCAGATCGGCCCGCCCCTCGACCATCGCGGCCCGTAGCAGCACCGGCGTGTTGGCCGCCTGCAGCACCTGCGCCCAGGTCAGCTCGCGGCCGTGCCGCATCCGGCGCCCCTCGCGGATCATCTGGGCCCACGTCAGCCCCGACAGCCGCTTGAACCTGGCGCCGTTGACCACGGCCCTGAGCAACCGGGAGCGCTCAAGCGACTCCACGAACGGCGTCCTGAGCACCCGATGCGGCACACCGTCGACCCGGGTGGTGACCAGCGTGTCGGCCGCCGCCAGGTAGACCTTCTTCACCTCGTCCGGCACCGACGAGTCGCTCGTCAGCAGGAACCGGGTGCCCATCGCGATGCCGCACGCCCCGTACGCCAGTGCCGCCACCAGCCCGCGCCCGTCGAAGAAGCCGCCCGCCGCGATCACCGGGATGTCCACCGCGTCCACCACCTGAGGGAGCAGCAGCGTCGTCGAGACCGGCCCGGTGTGGCCGCCGCCCTCGCCGCCCTGCACGATCACCGCGTCCACGCCCCAGGCGGCCACCTTCTCGGCGTGCCGCCGCGCGCCCACGGACGGGATCGTCACCACGCCCGCGCCTTTCAGCCGGTCGATCAGCTCCCGCCGCGGCGCCAGCGCGAACGACGCCACGCGCACGCCCTCGCGGATCATCACCTCCACCCGCTCGGCCGCGTCGTCGGCGTCGGAGCGGATGTTCACCCCGAACGGGGCGTCCGTCCGTTCCCGCACCCTGCCGATCGCCTCGGTCATCTCGCCGACGGACATCGTGGCGGCCGCGATGATCCCGAGCCCGCCCGCCTCCGAGGTGGCCGCGGCGAGCCGGGCGCCCGCGACGTACCCCATCCCGGTCTGCACGATCGGATACCGGCACCCCACGAGGTCGGTCAGCGCGGTTTTCACGCCGCTTCCGCCAGGCTTTTGCCCGCTCTCCTCATGCGGCCACCTCGCGCTCACGGGACCCGCGCGGGTCGAGCACCTCCTTCAGCAGCCTGCTCTCCTCGGCGGTCGGCTCCCGGGTCTCGGGTACGTCCTCAGGGACCGTCAACTCGAACCCCGTCGCCGCGACCACCTCCGCGACACTCACCCCCGGATGCACCGAGGCCAGCCGCATCGACCCGTCCGGCGTGCGGAAGTCGAGCACGGCCAGGTTCGTCACCACCCGCCGTAGGTCGAAGGCTCCCTTGTCGGTCCCGAGACCGCTGACCACGTCCACGCGCGGCACGAACACCTTGGGGGAGTGCCGGGGGATCCAGTAGCTCGTCGGGCCGCAGCGCGTGTTGCCCGGCGCGCCGCGTACACCGAGCAGCTGCGCCTTGGGCCGCGCCCAGTCGCCGATGCAGGAGATGTTCGTGTTGCCGAAGCGGTCGATCTGGCTCGCGCCGAGCATCACGTGCCGCCGGCCGTTCAGCACCAGCCACAGGTGATCGCGGAACGGCAGCCAGCCCTCCACCACCTCGGGCCGCTCACCCAGCGCCGGCACGTCGCCCGTCAGCAGGCAGACGCCGTCATGCGTGAGCAGGTCGGGCTCGAACGTCAGCCTGGCCAGCCGGGCCGCCAGCACGGTGACCGCCCCGCCGATCCCGGCCGCGAGGATCTCCCCGTCGCCCCTGAACGCCTCCGCGCAGGCGACCACGCACACGTCAGCCCTGCTCATGGAGCTCCTCCCACGGACACGTCAGCTCTGCTCACGAAACTCCTCCCACGGCGTGTCCACGTAGCGCCGCTGCTCCTGCTCGTCGCGGCCGTAATCCGGCTCGCACGCGGTGAACCCCGCGCCGCCCGGTGTCTCGACCACACCGCTCACCATCGACCGGCTGATCAGCAGCGACTGCACCGGCCCCTCCTTCAGCAGGTCGGCGGTGTCCACGAGCCGCTCGCACGACACGAAGCACCGGCCCGCCGCCTTGGCGTAGAGGTCGTCGAAGTACGGATCGGGTCCCAGGTATTGCGCGTTGCCGCGCCGGTCCGCCCGGTTGAGGTGCACCAGCGCGACGTCCATGGTCAGCGCGGGCACCGCGACCAGCTCCTCCCCGTCCTCGTACGGCGAGCGGACCGTGCGCAGATCGGGGTTGACCCGCATGACGTCGGAGCCGAGACCGGCCCGCGTGGGCAGGAACGGCAGCCGGTGCGCCGCCGCCAGCAACCCGAACATGAACATGCCCTCGTCATACTCGGCGAACTCGACCGTGCCGCCCTGCCTGGCCCGCCTGAAGTGCGGTTCGAGCGGGATGGAGTCCAGCGTCACGAACGGGGCCACCACCCTGCGCACCTTCCCGGCGGCGCAGAGCATGCCGACGTCCGGGCCGCCGTAGGAGATGAGGGTGAGATCCCGGACGTTCGACCGCAGCAGGCCGGCGACCAGCGCCATCGGCTTGCGGCGCGATCCCCAGCCGCCGATGCCGACCGTCATGCCGCTCTCGACCTGGGCCGCGACCTCCTCGACGGACATGACCTTGCTCACGAGCCCTCCACGAAGCGGTCCCGGTGCCTGTCGCCCGCGCCCATCAGGTTCAGCTCGAACGTGAAGCCCTGCTCGAAGCGGTAGGAGCGCTTCACGTCCACTGGGTCGATGCCGTTGAGCGACTCCTTGGCGCGGCGGATCACGTACGGGTCCTTGTCCGCGATCTGGCCCGCCACCTCCAGCGCCGCGTCCCGAAGCTTGTCACGCGGCACCACCTCCAGCACCGAGCCGAACGCGTGCAGCTCGGCCGCCGTCACGTTCCGGCACGTGTAGACCATGGCGCGCATGAGGTGCTGCGGCACCAGCCGGGACAGGTGGGTGGCGGCGCCGAGTGCGCCCCTGTCCACCTCGGGCAGGCCGAAGTAGGCGTCCTCGCTGGCCAGCACGATGTCCGCGTTGCCCACCAGGCCCACGCCGCCGCCGACGCAGTGGCCGTGCACGGCGACGATCACCGGCACCGGGCAGTCGTACACGGCCGCGAACGCCGCGAAGCACCCCCTGTTCGCGTTTATCAGGGCGGTGTGGCCCTCGGTGGCCTGCATCTCCTTGATGTCCACACCGGCGTTGAAGCCCCGGCCCTCGGCTCGTAGTACGACGACCCTGGTCTGTTCGTCCTGCCCGGCGGCCGTAACGGCGCCGGCCAGCTCGTGCCAGGCTCGCGCCGGCAGCGCGTTCACCGGTGGGACGTCGACGACGACCTCGGCGATCGGGCCGTCCCGCAGCGTGATTCCCATCCCGCTCCCTGGTTGCACCTAACGCTTGCTTGGTACGGTAGCACCCGTGACGGTGACTTACGACTACACGGGCAAGGTCGTCCTGGTGACCGGTGGGACGCGGGGGATCGGCGCGGGCATCGCCACCGCCTTCGCCGCGGCCGGCGCCGAAGTGATCGTCTGCGCCCGCCACGACCCGCCACCTGCGCCGGTGGGCACGCCGGCGCCGGTCGGCGGGGTGCGGTTCGTGCGGGCCGATGTGCGGGACGCCGACGACCTTGAGCGGCTGTTCTCCGGACTCGACCGGCTGGACGTGGTGGTCAACAACGCGGGCGGCTCGCCGTACGCGCCGCTGGAGGGCACCTCACCACGCCTGCACACACGTGTCGTCGAGCTCAATCTGATCGCCCCGATGCTCGTCGCGCAGCGCGCCCACCCGCTGCTCGCCGCCTCGGGCGGCTCCGTCGTGATGATCGGCAGCTCCAGCGGCGTGCGGCCCTCGCCGGGCACCTCGGCGTACGGCGCGGCCAAGGCGGGACTGCATCACCTGGCGAACTGCCTGGCCGCCGAGTGGGCTCCTGATGTACGCGTCAACACGGTCGTCGTCGGACTGGCCGCCACGGAGGACTCCGCCGACCACTACGGCGGTAAGGACGTGGGGACCACCATCCCGGCCGGACGGATGGCGACGCCCGCCGACGTGGCCTCGGTCTGCCTGTGGCTGGCCGCGCCCGGTTATGTGACAGGTGCGCAGGTACACGTACACGGAGGCGGCGAGATTCCCGCCTGGCAAAACCTGGCTTCAAGCGATATTTCCTGATATCTCTGCCTGATCTTCCTGGGAGGTCCGTGTGGGAATCTGTGACGGCCGCGTCGTGATCGTGACCGGAGCCGGGCGGGGCATCGGGAGGGAGCACGCGCTGGAGTTCGCCAGGCAGGGCGCCCGTGTCGTGGTCAACGACCTGGGCACCGGCCTCGGCGGCGACGGCAGCTCCGGCGGTCCCGCGCTGGCCGTGGCCGAGGAGATCCGCGCGCTCGGCGGCCAGGCTGTGGCCAGCAGCGACGACGTGGCCGACTGGAACGGCGCGGCTCGGCTGGTGAAGACCGCCGTCACCGCGTACGACGGGCTCGACGTGCTGGTGAACAACGCCGGATTCGTCCGCGACCGCATGCTGGTCTCCATGGGCGAAGACGACTGGGACGAGGTCATCCGAGTCCACCTCAAGGGCCACTTCCTGACGATGCGGCACGCCGCCGCGTACTGGCGAGAACGAGCCAAGTCCGGCGCACCCGCGGCCGCCCGCGTGATCAACACCTCGTCGGGCGCGGGCCTGCTCGGCAGCGTCGGCCAGTCCAACTACTCCGCCGCCAAGGCCGGGATCGTCGCGCTGACCCAGGTGGCCGCCGCCGAACTGGGCAGGTACGGCGTGACGGTGAACGCCATCGCCCCCGCCGCCCGCACCCGCATGACCGAGGAGGTCTTCGCCGAGACCATGGCCGCGCCCGATTCCGGCTTCGACACAATGCACCCGGCGAACGTGTCACCGCTGGTCGTCTGGCTCGGCTCGGCGGCGTCGGAGGCGGTGACGGGCCGGGTGTTCGAGGTGGAGGGCGGAGTGATCTCCCTGGCCACGGGCTGGACCCACGGTCCACGCGCGGACCGCGGCGCCCGCTGGTCCCCGGGGGAGGTGGGCGACGCAGTCGCGAAACTCCTCAAAGACGCCCCCGACCCACTGCCCGTCTACGGAGCAGGACCCCCTCCGTCGTGAGGCCCGCCTCCGGCACGGGTCCGTCTCGTCGTGCATGTGGCCCGCCTACGGGGCGCGCCCATCTCCGACGTGTGGCCCGCCATGAGCGGCATCCCCGTCGTGAGGCCCGTCCATGGTCCGAGGTGGGCTCTGGAATCGGCTACGGCGTTTTGAGCAGGTAGGCGCCCTCGGACAGCCGGGTGCGGATCTCGGCGGCCGTCTGCTCGGCGGTCAGGCCGCTGGAGTCGAAGGCATGCGGCTCCAGCTCACCCAGGTCGACGAACTGCTGGTACATCTGCAACACCGGCTCGGGATCCGTGAGCGCGTCAAGCCCTCGCCCCGTCGCCCTGACCAGGGTCGTCTCCCGATCGGGCCGGAGCACCACATAGTGCAGCGGAGCGCGCCGTACTTTGGCGAAGGCGCCGACGAACCACGGCCCGACGACGCCATCCACCACCACGTGATAGCCGCCGTCGGCGTACCCGAACGCCGCGTCCGCCAGCACGCTCATGACGGTCTCGTTCTGATGGCGAGACTCCGCCAGGTACGGCGCGATGGCCCCTCGCCGGATGAACGCCCAGAAGTCATCCGTATGCAGATGCACACTAGGCGTGACGGCATCGGCCAGCAGTCGGGCCACGGTCGACTTCCCCGCCCCCGGCGGCCCGGACACGATCACTACCTCCATGCCCACCATTGTCCGCGCCTTGGCCCAACGCCCGGACCGACCCGTGTGGCCCGGAGCCTCAGCGAAGCGCTGATCGAGCCGCGGGAGCCAGGCGGAGGCGCTGCGGGGGAGAGGTCAACCGGGACTCCAGTCCGGGCAACGCCACCTCACGCTCGTCCGAGGGCCGATCGAATCGGGCGAACCACACGAACACCTGCTCCCCTGTACGTACGGGCAGGGCGGGAAAGGTGTTCTCGGCGGCCTCGGTCTCGAAGCACGCCACCGGCGGCACCCCGGCTTCTCTGAGTACGGGTACGGCCTCCTGAGCGAAGAACTCGGCGAACCCGTCGTCGACGTGGTAGATCATCGCGACGTACAGCGACTCGGGCAGAACGGTGGCGCCGACGGGCGGCCGGACCGTACTGGAAAAGGGATCGAAAGAGGAGCCGGAAGAGGACTGGAGAGTGGGGCCAGGACCGGACTCGGGGGAGAGGACGGGAGCGGATCCACTCGGGAGGTCGGGAGTGGGCTCGGGGGAGAAGGCGGAAGTGGATCCGCTCAGGAGGTCGGGAGTGGACCCGGCCGGGAGGTCGGGAGTGGACCCGCTCAGGAGACCGGAAGTGGAAGTAGTAGTCCCGCGCGAGAGGTCGGAGTGGCGGGGAGAGGACCCGTGCGGCACGTCGGCAGAGGGCACGGGCACTGGGCGCAGCAGCAATACGTTGTCGGAGTCGATCATCGTCGCGTTGGCCGCGTCCCGGTTGGCCTTCCAGATCGGGCCGCCGTAGAAGGCCGTGAGGGCCGCCCGCCGAGCCTCCATGTCCGGAAATTTCCGCATCCACGGATACATGTTTGGCTCGTCCAGGTCCCGGAAGTGGCCGACCACCCCGATCCCGGCCTCCTCCTGCCCTTCGATGAACTCACGCTCGAACAAGTCGATCAGTGTGTCCCGCTGGCCGGGATGCAGAGTGTAGTTTCGCAACTCGTAAATCATGCGCGGATGCTACGAGCCGATCACTGACACCGGCTGTCAGCGATGCGGTCCAGAAGAATGTTCTGATTGCTAAGAGTCACACGAACACTACGCTTAGTTATATGATCGCTTTGGCTTTGATCCTCAAAGGTCAAAGAAGGTCAACGGGGATGGCGGTGTGCTCTTGGGCCGGTGCTGTCTCATGCGAGACGCCCACCGGCGAAGGAGCTGAAGTGATCGAGAAGCTGTGCGTCACCGGTGCCGTCGTGGCAGCGTCCGCCGGCGCCATCCTGCTGGCCACACCCGCTCACGCTGACACCTGGACCGACGCCTGGAGCGGCAACACCTATTCGTCGCAGTCCGGAAACAGTCTCGCCGACATCGCAGCGGTCAACGAGGGTGCCGGTCGGTCGACCAACGTCAACAACATCAACGGCATAGCCGCCACCGCCACCAACGGCAGCACCACGGTGACTTACATCTTCTACTGACCCCGATCTGCCCCTTGATCCTCCCCCTTGATCCCCCCCTTGATCCCCCCTTCCTCGCGCCCCGGTCGCCGCCGTCCGGCGGAGCCCGAAGTCCATGAGAAGCCCTCTGGAAGGACACCGACATGATCAAGAAGCTTGGCATCACGGCCATCGTCGCCATCGCCGCCGGCACGGCCCTGCTGGCCGCTCCGGCCCATGCCGACACCGACACCAGCAACAGCAGCTCCAGCACCAACTCAGCGTCCGCGCAGTCGGGCAACACCTTCGGCAACGTTCAGGCCAGCAACAGGGGTGCCGGTTCCAGCACCAACGTCAACAACATCAACGGCAACGCCGCCACGGCCACGCACCGTAGTGGCGTGGGTGTGAGCACCACTTCCAACTAATGCGATGACCGCGATGGCTCCCCGGGCGGTCCGTCACGCGACCGTCTCAATCCCTGTCACGGTCTGTCGTGGCTGGTGTCCCTTTGGCGGGATACCCCTTCGGGGGAGGAAAAGAAGCCCGGTCCGTCGCGGCGGAGGTCTCCTCTCGGGAAGGGGTAGAAGCCCAGTCCGTGCGGGGGAGGACCCTGTGGGAGGGACCCTTCTTGGGAGGGGTGGAAGCCCGGTTCATTGCGCCGAAGGACCCTGTGGGAGGGACCCTTCTTGGGAGGGGTGGAAGCCCGGTTCATTGCGCCGAAGGACCCTGTGGGAGGGACCCTTTTCGGGGAGGGGTAGAAGCCCGATCTGTCGCGCCGAAGGATCCTAGCCGTCCGGCGCAACTCCATGCTGTCTCCGGGAATGACGGGCGCGGACCAGGTTTCGGGCCGAACCGCGCACACCGGCCCCGGACCAGGTCGAACTCGCTGAGAAGGTGCTTGCCGCCATCCCCCAGGCCCTTCTGTACGCCAGGATCGACCTGGTCCGGCTCCCCGACGGCATCCCGGTGGTGATCGAGGTCGAGCTCACTGAGCCGTACCTGTTCCTGCGCCACGAGCCCCGCGCGGCGGCGAATCTCGCCACCGCGCCCCGTGAGCTCCTCTGAGATCCACGTCCGACGGGGTCCGCGTCCGACGGGGTTCGCGTCCGACAGGATCCACGCCCGACAGGATCCACGCCCGACTGGATCCGCGTCCGATGGGGTTCGCGCCCGACTGGATCCACGCCCGACAGGGTCGGGATCAGCAGGAGATGCCGCCGTCGACCGGAATGACCGTGCCCGTGAGGTAGGCCCCGGCACGTGAGGACAGGTAGATCGCCGCCCCGGCCATGTCGTCGGGGTGGCCGATCCGGCCCATCGGCACACTCGCCGCGATGCTCTCCCGAATGGCCGGATCATCCAGGGCGAACGCCATCATCTTCGAGTCGAAAGGCCCCGGCGCGATGGCGTTCACGGTGATGTGCTCAGGCGCCAACTGCCTGGCCAGGTGCCGGGTCAGCATGTGCACACCGGACTTCGACGCGGAGTAGGCGAAGTTCTCCACGGACGGCACCCGGATCCCGTCGATGGACCCGATGTTGATCACCCGCGCCGGATTCTCCGCGCTGGCCGCCGCCCGCAACTGTGGCAGGAAGCGCTGGGTCAGGAAAAATACCCCTTTGACGTTGATGTTCCAGAGCTTGTCGAAGGCGTGCACCGGATAGTCCTCCAGCGGCGCGCCCCACGCCGCGCCCGCGTTGTTCACCAGTACGTCCAGCGGCCCGTCCACCGCTTCCACCAGCGCGCCCACCCCCTCGGGTGTGGACAGATCGGCCGGTACGGCCACGCAGCCCAGCTCCTTGGCGGTCTGCTCCACCTCGGCGACCTTGCGCGCGGAGATGTACACAGTCGCCCCGGCCTCGACGAACCCGGTCGCGATCATGCGTCCGATACCACGGGAGCCGCCGGTGACGACGACGGTCTTGCCTTCCACCGAGAACAGAGTCATGTTCCGGAAGCATGCCATACCGACTGGTCGGTAGCCAGCCCGCTGGCCTTGCTAGCCCGCCCCGAAGGTGCGGCGCTTAGCCGGAGTCCTTCACCCACATCCCCAGCAGGCCGCGGAAGTGTTCCACGAAGCGGTCCTTCTCGTGCGCGGGATACGTGGCCGTCACCGTGTCGACCAGCAGCCGGTCGAAGTCCGGCCCGGCCACCCAGTCCAGGACGATTTCGTCGAGGTGGCGCAGCCGACTGTCGCAGAAGTCCTGGTAACGGTCGGTCTCGAAGTAGGTGTCGGCCAGCTGCCGATAGGCCGCCAGCCGCTCCTCGTACGATCCGGTGACCGCGAAGTACTCCCGCGTGTCCAGATCGAGCCGCGGCCGCCGCCCGGTGCCCACGCAGAACACGCTCCACCGGACCAGCGCCTTGATCGCCCAGGGAAAGTAGTAGTGCAGGCTCGTCAGCGCCACGTCCGGGCAGGCGTTGGCGTAGTCGATCGGGTGCACATCCGCACCCTTGACCAGGGTTTCGCAGGAGTTGAACTCCCACCGGAAAAACGCGTTCACCAGCCGCCCGATCGTGACCACCTCGTCGCCCACGGTCGGGGCGAGGAACTCGTGGTCCACGACGTACCGGGCGTGCATCGGCTCCTCGGGTCGGAACCGCATCACCATCGTCTCCGCCCCGATCGACAGCGAACGGGCGAACGCGTCGTAGCCCTCGACCGCCTTCTGCAGATGCATGAGCATCTCGCCGCTCTGGTCATAGGCCCGATGGAGCTCGTCGGGGTCCCGTACCAGCGACACCCCGCGCCACGCGCCGCCGTCGTACGGCTTCATGAAGAGCGGATACCCGATCCCCTCCGCGACCGCGTCAAGATCGAACGGCTGGTTGTAGCGGGAGGCCGTGTAGGCGTACTTGGTGTTGTCGGGCGGGTTCTTGTACGGCACGAGCACGGTCTTCGGGACCTTCAGCCCGAGGCGCATCATGGCGCAGTAGGCGGCGTGCTTCTCCATCGACTGGAAGGTGAACGGGCTGTTCAGCAGATAGACGTCGTCCATCATGGCGACCTTCTTGAGCCACTCGCGCGGGTGGTAGTACCAGTACGCCAGCCGGTCGATCACCAGATCGTGCCGGGGGCGGTCGCGCAGGTCGAACGGCTCGATCGTGATGCGCTCCACGTCGAACTCGCCGACCCCCTTGACCGGCCCCAACCGCCTCAGCACCGTCTCGAACGCCGACGGCCAGTCCTCTTCTGTCCCCAGCAGCAACCCCACCAGACGCCTCACGATGCTCCCTCCATGTCCCTGCCTGAGTCCCTGCGTGTCTCAGCCCACGTCTCAGCCCACGTCTCAGCCCACGTCTCAGCCCACGTCTCTGCTCGAACCGCGTCCGAAGGACCGGGCCACGCGCTCAGGACCGTGCCGGGAGAGTCGGCGGCCACACCCGCGAGGCGGGGTGGCCACACCCGCACGGGCAAGGCGCGCCCACACCTGAACGCGGCGGGGTGGCTACACCCGTACGGGCGAGGCGCCCACACCTGAACGCGGCGAGGCGGCCACACCCGCACGGGCCGGGGCGGTCACACCCCCGGAAGGCGGCCGTTGCGGAAGAGGTCGACGAACCGTTGGTGGTCTTCCCGGGCCTGTGCCCCATAACGGTGCGCAAAATCCACCAACATCCCGATAAATCCGGGCCTGTCGCCGTTGACCACGGCCATGATGGACTCCTCCGTCGAGAAGTTCACCAGGTCGTGGCTCGACTCGTCGTCCGCCACCGAGTGCATGCGCGCCACCGCCCGCCCCAGATCCCGCATGATCGACCGCAGCTTCGCCGGCTCGTTGACGTCGTCCCAATCCAGGTCGGCGGAGTAGGGCGAGACCTCCGCCACCAACTGCCCCACGCCGTTCAGCGTCGTGTAGCCCAGCCACGGATCGGCGTACGCCTGCAGCGCCCGCTGCGACTCCGCGGTCCGATGCCCCTGGTGGTGGAAGTAACGGGCGACCTTCTCGTCGGGGACGTGCCGGGCCACCGCCGGCACCTGCGCCTGCTTCATGTACAGGATGACGTCGTTCTCCAGCGCCTGTGACCGCCCCTCCAGCAGCAGGTTGTACGACGGCAGCCCCGCCGACCCGATCCCCACGCCCTTGCGCAGCGCCACATCCTTGATCACGTGCTCGACGGGGTTCGACTGCGTGGGCAGCGTCGTCAGGTAGTCCTCGAACGCCGCCGTCACGGAGTCGCGGGTCGCCGCGTCGACGGGCTCGCGCCCGTCCATGATGGCGAACCGCCGGTCGTAGTCGTCGATCAGCGTCTCGACGTCCAGCATCGCCACGCGCGTGCTCAGCCTGGCCGTCTGGAGCACCCGGTGCAGCACGCCGGTGGTGGTGTCGAGGGTGAGCGACCCGATCGCGTCGTCCCCGCCGCGCGCGATGCCGCCCAGCTCGGCCAGGTACGCGCCGGCGAAGTCGCTCACGAGCCCGCTGATCGCCTCGTCCGACAGGGCCTTGGCGTACCCGATCAGCGCCACGCTGGCGGCGAACCGCTTGAGGTCCCAGACGTACGGTCCCACGTACGCCTCGTCGAAGTCGTTGACGTTGAAGACCAGCACGCCCGAGGCGTTCATGTAGGTGCCGAAGTTCTCGGCGTGCAGGTCGCCGTGGATCCACACCCGGCTGGTCGCTTCGTCAAGGTATGAGGAGTCCGCGAACCCTTCGGTGAGGTCCGCGTAGAACAGGCAGGCGCTGCCCCGGTAGAACGCAAAAGGGGAGGCCGCCATTTTCCGAAATTTCCGCCTGAATGCCGCGGGGTCTCGCTTGATCGACTCGCCGAACTCCGTCATGAGGACATCTAGCAGGTGGGAAGCGCGTGTGCCCATGTCTCGGACCTTAAGTCGTCCCAGCTCGCGCGCCTACCCTGGTCTTTCCCTGTCAGGGTGGCCGGCCGATGATCGGTAGGGTGCGCCCGTGGGAGACATCTACGAACTCGTGCTGACCATGGACCTTCGCGCCGAACTCGGCGACGACGAGCTCGCCGAGCTGCGGTGGCATGTGGGACAAGGGCCGCGACCTGAGCGGCTGCCGATCGGCACCGGCGACTACCGGGAGACCTATCCACTCGGTGACCCCGACGACCCCGACTGCGAGTGGGAGGACAGCGATCCGGAGCCCGTGTTCGCGCGGCGCTTCCCCGCCATGCGCGTGGGTGGGGCACTCGTCGCGGAGCTGGTCGAGAGGAAGCAGGCGGAGGGCTGGGCGCTGACGGTACGCCAAGAACTCCACCCCGACGAGTTCTACCAGGTCCGGGCACTGCTGGAGTGGCTCGGCCCGCGCTCGGTCAACGCGGAGGTCGCCGGGATCGAGTTCTTCGTCGGCTACCTCCGCTTCAGCACCAGCGTTCAGATCGCCCCGCTCATTCTGCTGAACGGCCGCATCCGCCTGCCGGAGGACATCGAATCGCACACCCCTCACTGGGAGGAGACCTGACGCTAGGCCGTAGCGCGCCCCTGTCGTACGGACGGAAGACCGCGGAAGCCCGCGACCGCGAGGACCGTCACCATGACGACCAGCGCCACGCACTGGCCCACGCTGGACACCCACAGCTCTCCAAGTCCCATGCTCAGGTAGCTGTTGTCCGCCATCGCCAGTCGCGACGGCAGCATCAACGTCCCGAGGATCGCCAGCGCGAGCGGCACGTACGCGGGCAGGTCGCGCCTGAGGCAGACGATCCCGGCCACCACGAGCACCACCGTGGCCAGACCCATGAGGTCCACCCACGGCCACACCAGCGGCACATCCCCCAAGCCGGACGCCAACAGGGCAAGGATGACGGCTCTCAACAGCAGCCCGACGGCCAGCGGCAGGACGGTCAGTTGCCACGCTCGCCGCACCGGCGGGACGTCGTGGTGGAAGCCGGCGAGCAGGGCCGCCAGCGGTACCACGACATTCAGTGCCGGTGGCACCGTGTCCAGAGCAACGAACTGGCTGGCCAAGTTCTCCCAGATGGCGAGCTCGACCAGAGCCGCCGCGCCGGCCGCCAGCGCCACCGGCTTGGCGAGCTGGACATGACCGCGCATCAGCAGGACGAACGCCGTCACCCAGAGAGCCGCCGCGAGTACATCGAGTGGCCGCGTCGTCGAGTCGGGCCCCATGAAGGCGAGGGAGACGAGGGTTAAAGTGCCGGCCGCCGCGTGGAAGGCGAGCCCCAGTGTCGCCACCAGCCTGACGGCCGCGCCCCAGGCGACGAGCCGGGGCGTCGCGCCCGCTCCGCCGACCCGTACGCGCATCGAGAGGGCGAGCACGCTGGCGATCTCGCCCCAGCGCGGTCGAGGGTTCTCCTCATCCGGCACATCGCCGGAGACCTCCATGAACGCGGCCACCATCTCCTCCTCCCGCTCGGCTCGGTACGAGCGGGGGAGCAGCCGCAGGACGGTGCGGTAGCGCTGTTCGAGCAATTCGTTCACCAGGCACCTCCGGCGAGCGCGGTGGCCGTTCCAGGGAGCAGGCGGGTGGTCCGGTCCCGGAGGCGGGTGGTCGCCGCGCGGGCGTTGGCCGCCAGCCGGGCCGCCTCCTCCTCCAGGGCCCCCGCCCCCGAGTCGGTCAGCCGGTAGTAGCGGCGTAGCCGCCCCTGGGCCACTTCCTCCCGGTCGAGCGCCACCAGCCCCTCCCCGGCCAGCCGGTCCAGCACGCCGTAGAGGGAGCCGATCTTGAGCTGCACCCGCCCCCCGGACAGCCGATCGACCTCCTGGACGATGCCGTAGCCGTGCCGCGGCTCGTCCACCAGCGCGGTGAGCGCCAGGAACATGGGCTCCGTTATATTCACCCGCCCACCATATCCTGTCTCTCAGGATATAGTCACGGATGTTGAGAAGAGACGGAGACGACCTCGCCCGTCATGTACGAGGAGTAGTCGCTGGCCAGGAAGACGATCACGTTCGCCACCTCCCACGGCTCCGCCGAACGCCCGAACGCCTCGGCGGCCGCCAGCTCCGCCAGCAGCTCCTCGCTGGTCACCTTCGCCAGGAACGGGTGGACGGCCAGTGAAGGCGCCACCGCGTTGACCCGGACGCCGTGCTCGGCGGCCTCCAGGGCGACGCACCTGGTCAGCGCCATCACCCCGGCCTTGGCCGCCGCGTAGTGCGACTGCCCTCGCTGGGCCCGCCAGCCGATCACGGAGGCGTTGTTCACGATCACCCCGGAGCCCTGGGCGATCATCTGCTTCAGGGCGGCCCTGGTGCAGCGCATGGTGCCGTTCAGGGTGACGTCGATGACGGTGTGCCACTGCTCGTCGGTCATCTCGGCCAGTGACGCCGTACCACCGAGCCCGGCGTTGTTGACCACCACGTCCAGCCGCCCGTGCGCCTCCACCACCGCGTCGAACAGCGCCAGCACCTGGGCCTCCGACGTCACGTCGCACGGCACCGCCAGCGGTTTGACACCGGTGAGCTCGGTGAGCGAGTCGGCGGCGGCGGACAGGCGGCGCTCGTGCCGGTCGGAGACGACGATCGTGGCCCCCTCCTCGGCGCAGCGCTTGGCCGTCGCGTAGCCGATCCCGGCCCCCGCCGCGGCCGTGACCAGCGTGACCTTGCCGTCGAGCAGCCCGTGCGCTCTGGGGTACGGCGGTGCCATAGTGCTCCGATCAGAGAGGTCCGTCAGCGGGGGAGTCCCAGGGTGCGCTCGGCGATGATGTTCCGCTGGATTTCGCTGGAACCGGCATAGATCGTGTCCGCCCGGCTGAAGAGATACAGCCGCTGGAGGTCGTTGAGCTCGCCGGCGCGGGCGACAAGTCCGGACTTGAGTTGTACGGCCTGGGCCAGCTCGCCCAGCCGGCGATGCCACTCCGACCAGTACAGTTTGGCGATCGACGCCACCGGCCCCGGATCGGCCCGTAGCGCGTTCAGCCGCATGATCTCCAGCTCCAGCCACGACCGCACCAGCCGGTCACGCAGCACCGGGTCGTCGGCCGCGCCCGTTCGCTCGGCGACCTCGATCACCCGGGCCAGCTCCCGCCGGAACCCGATCTGCTGACCCAGCGTGGAGACTCCGCGCTCGTAACCGAGAGTGGCCATCGCGACGCGCCACCCGTCGCCGGGCGCGCCGAGCACGTTTTCGGCCGCGGTCCTGGCCCCGTCGAAGAACACCTCGTTGAACTCGGACGTCCCGGTCATCTGCACGATCGGCCGTACCTCGACGCCGGGCTGGTCCATGGGCACGAGCAGGTACGACAGCCCACGGTGGCGCTGGGAGCCCGCTTCCGTACGGCAGAGCACGAAGCACCAGTCGGACACGTGGGCCAGCGAAGTCCACACCTTCTGCCCGGTGATGACCCATTCGTCGCCCGCCAGGTGCGCCTTCGTCTGGACGTTGGCCAGATCGGAACCCGCCTCCGGCTCGGAGTAGCCCTGGCACCACAGCTCGTCGCCCCGCTGGATCGGGGGCAGGAAACGGGCCTTCTGCGCCTCGGTGCCGAACTCCAGGATCGTCGGCCCGATGAGTCCCTCGCCGATGTGGCCCACGCGGGCGGGGGCGTCGGCCAGGGCGTACTCCTCGTGGAAGGCGACCTGGTCGGCCAGGGAGGCGTCGCGTCCGCCGTACTCGACGGGCCAGCCCAGGCAGGTCCAGCCCGCCTTGCCGAGATGGCGCTCCCAGGCCAGTCGTACCTCGTGACCTTCGTGTTCGCGCCCGGGGCCGCCCAGGCCGCGGGCATGCGCGAAGTCTCCGGTGAGGTTCGCGGCCAGCCAGGCGCGCGCCTCCTCACGCAGGCTCAACGGAAACGCCACCACTCGGGCTCACCGTCACGTGGGCTCAACGAAGCCGCCGTAACCGCCGCGGAAGAACAGCAGCGGGCCGCCGTCCGCGTGCGTGTCGAGCTGGAGCACCCGGGCCACCACGATCACGTGGTCGCCGGCCATGTGCTCGGCCTCGACCACGCAGTCGATCCAGGCCAGGGTTCCTTCGAGCACCGGGTTGCCGCCGGGCGAGCCGGTCCACCGCAGCCCGGCGAACTTGTCGCCGCCCCGGCTCGCGAGCTGGGCGCAGACGTGCTGCTGGTGCTCGGCGAGCACGTTCACGGTGATGACCTTGGCGCCGCGCACCTTGGGCCAGCTCGTGCTCGTGTGCGCCACGCAGAACGCCACCAGCGGCGGGTCCAGCGACACCGAGGTGAAGGAGTTGGCCGCCAGGCCGCATGGCTCGTTGCTGGCCGGGTCGAGGGCGGTGATCGCCACCACGCCGGTGGCGAACCTGCCCAGCACCGACCTGAACCTCCGGCTGTCGAGCTGGCCGTTGCCGCTCGCGTGGGACTGGCCGTTCGGCATCGAGGCTCCGTTGAGAGTCCTGCGCTGGTACGGCACCGGGGGGCCGCCACAGCCGTCCGGCGTGATCAGCCGGGCAGCGTGTGTGCTCATGGTCTCCTCCTCCTCGCCGTCTGCATCGTATCTTACCAAGCGCTTGCTTGGACGGTAGGCGTGCGACGGAAAAGGTGTCAAGCGAAATGCCGGGGCATACCCCCCGGTTGACATATGTGGACGGTCCGATCTAGCGTTTCAGGATGGCCAAGCGCTTGCTTGAGTTCCGGGATCGTACGGCTGTGGTGGGCGTCGGGTACACGCCCTTCACCAAGGACTCGGGGGTCAGCACACTCACCTTGGCCTGTCGCGCCATCCTGGCCGCCCTCGACGACGCCGGCCTCGGCCCCGGCGACGTCGAGGGCATAGCGACCCATCGCGTGGGCGACTCGGCGGCCCCGTCCCTGGTGGGGCCCGCGCTCGGCCTGGCCGATCCGACCTGGTACCTCGACCAGTTCGGCGGCGGCAGCGTCTCGCACGCGGTCGTGGCGCAGGCGGCGCTGGCCGTGGCGGCCGGCGTGGCGGAGACCGTCGTGTGCTACCGGGCGATCAACGCCCGGTCGGAGTTCCGCATGGGCGGCACCGGCCGTGGCCTTCCGGTGAGTCCCGAGGTGCAGTACCAAGCGCCCTACGGCTATTTCGCGCCGCCCCAGCAGTACGCGATGTACGCCCGCGCCCACATGCAGAAATATGACACAAAGGCGGAGCATTTCGGGCAGCTGGCCGTCACCCAGCGGGCGAACGCCGTCAAGAACCCCCGCGCCCTCATGCGTACGCCCATCACCCTCGACGACTACCTGGACAGCAGGTGGATCGCCGAGCCGTTCCGCCTGCTCGACTGCTGCCTGGAGACCGACGGCGCGTGCGCCCTGGTCATCACGACCGCCGAGCGCGCCCGCTCCCTGCGCCGCCCGCCGGTGCTGATCTCCGGCGCGGCCTGGGGCGGTGGCGACTCGCACCTGTCCGGCGGCCGGGCCGACCCCACCACCACGGCCGCCGCCGCGCTGGCCCCGCGCCTGTACGCCCAGGCCGGACTCGGCCCGGCCGACATCGACGTGGCGCAGCTGTACGACTGCTTCACCTACTCGGTGATCGTCCAGCTGGAGGACTACGGCTTTTGCGCCAAGGGCGAGGGCGGCCCGTACGTCGCCTCGGGCGCCACGGCCCTTGACGGAGCCCTCCCGGTCAACACGCACGGCGGCTTCCTGTCGGAGGGCTACGTCCACGGCGTCAACCACATAGCGGAGGCCGTCTCCCAGCTACGCGGGGACGCGGGTGACCGGCAGGTCGCGGGCGCCGAGGTGGCCCTGTCCACCGCCCAGCCCGGCTACATCCTCCCCGCCACCTCGGCTCTCCTGCTCACAAGAGGCTGACCCATGCCCGACCTCAGAAGAGGCTGACCCATGCCCGACCTCAGAAGGGGCTGATCCATGCCCGACCGGTACGGCAGGCCGCCCCAAGGCGTGCGGCCGACGCCCGATCGCGACTCCAGGGACTGGTGGGCCCGGCTGGCCGGCCACGAGTTCGCGGTCCAGCGCTGCGACACCTGCCACACGGCCCGCTTCCCGCCCAGGGCCTTCTGCTCGGCCTGTCGTACGGAGGACTGGCGCTGGGAGGCCGTCGAGCCGGCCGGCACGGTGGAGAGCTGGATCGTCAACCGCCGGCCGTTCATGCCCGGAGCGAGCGAGCCGTACGTCGTGGTGCTGGTCCGGCTCGCCGCCGTGCCCGGCTGCCTGATCCACGGCGGGTGGGACGGCGATCGAGAGCCCGAGTACGGTCAGGCGGTCGAAGGTGTGTACGAGGACATGGGCGACGAGCTGACGCTCATCAATTGGCGGCCGACAGAGTGGCACGCATCCCCGTGAAATCCTTCGCGGCGGCACCAAGTCGGGAACGATAGGTACCAATGGGCCTGAAGGCCAATCCCGGTCCGGCCGCTTCATCCCTGCGGCCGGCCACGCCCGCCGGACGCCGGTCCCTTGGGCGAGGCTCGACTGGGGACGGTCTACGGCGCGGGTACGACTTGGCGCAAAGAATGGTGGGAAAAGGCGCGAAGCGCCGTAAATCATGAGAAAAAGGAGGAACGCGCGCCCTGGCGGGCGTGGGGGACCCGCCAGGACGCGCTTCCTGCCCCGTGTGCGGCGACGCCAGGACTCCGGCGAGGGATGGAGTCCTAGGTCGAGTGTTCGCACACGGAGTTCATGGGGGAGCGACCCTCTTGCGAGGACTCCGGATGTCGGTAGTGGTCTGCGATGCGTTGGGCCGCACCGAGGGGGTCATCGATGGGATGTGAGACGGTGGCATCCTCCTCATTCCAGATGAAGGAACCGTCTTTGCACCACACAGTTACCTCGGTCAACACGGATAAAACGGACATGCCACTGTCGTTGCTCTGGTAGGTGTTGCTGAGTCCCTGGCGAGGCAACGCGTAACGCAGTAAACGTGTTGCTTCACAAGGGTCTTGCCAGGGCAGGTATGGCGTACCCGCGTGGACCGGTAACACCGGGCCCTCACCCCCTCACCGGCCTTTCGATGGATTTGTACCAACGATTGGATGATGCGGCTGTCAATGGCCATCGGTCAAGGGGTTGTGGCCTGTTAGAACCAGATCGTCTAAATTGTTGGAACAAAAGGGGTGAAAGTGGCAAGGTCGGTCCTGTACCAGCTGGTGGCCTCGGAGCTGAGGAGAGCCATCTACTCCGGTGTACTCGGCCCCGGGGCGCAGCTGCCGACCGAGGCGCAGCTCATGGAAGACCATGGGGTGAGCCGCAACACCGTCAGACTCGCCCTAGGGGAGCTGGTCAACGAAGGGTTGGTCACGCGAACCCCACGGCGTGGCACGGTCGTCCGGGACCGCCGGCCGCTGCTGATCTACCCGCAGCGAGAGCTGGAGCCACAACCATCCGGCGAGCTGCGAGAGGCGTTCGCCTTCGCCGTGACGCAGGAAGGTCGTGCCCCCAGCCAGTACATAGAGGTCTTGACCGTCTCACCGGTCGAGGAGATCGCCAGCCGACTCGAGCTGGCCGAAGGCGAACTGGCCGTCGTCCGACGGCGTCTGCGGTTCGTCGACGGGCAGCCGTACAACACCAACGATTCCTACTATCCACGTGACCTGGTGGCCAACACGGAGATCGCCCGGCCGGGCGACATTCCGCGGGGGGCGAACCGGGTCCTGGAAGAGCTCGGTCACGAGCAGGTGCGGGTGGTGGATGACATCTGGGCGCGGATGCCCAACCAGGAAGAGGTCGAGCGTCTCCAGTTGGAGCTCGGCACACCGGTCGTGGTCTACGTCCGCGTCGGTTACGACAACGGCGACATGCCAGTGCGTGTCGCCGTGTCGGTGCTCCCCGCCGACAAGCACTTGATCAGATACGAGCTCGATCGCCGCTGAGCGAGCTCGGTTGGGGGTGATCCCACCGGCCGCCTAAGACGAGCCTCCCGCCTCGCTGGGCAGAGGGAGTCCTGCGCACTCCCTCCATGCGCGATTTATCGATAGATGTCGCCTCAAACCCCCCATGCGACCCAGCGCGCGCTCCAATCATTACGTTCTGTGGCTGCATGGACACCCGATGTAATGAAGGGCTGAACCGTGCTTTCCAACACCCTGCTCCACCCGCTCGCTCTCCGCCGCGCCGACGCCTCCGATCTGCCGGGCGTCCTGACCCTGCTCGCCGACACGGCCGAATGGCTGTACTCCCAGGGCGTGCGGCAGTGGCCGCGCGGCGGCTTCGGGCCCGAGCGGATCGAGCCTCTCATCGCCGAGCGGGTGCTCTACCTCGTGGACGACGAGCTCCGGTATCTCGAACTGGATGACGAGGCCCCGCCCGTCGCCACGATCGCTCTCGACGATCACGCCGACCCGGAGTTCTGGCGCCGGTCCGACGACCCGGGCGCCGCCATGTACGTGCACAAGCTCGCCGTCGCCCGGCCCTGGGCGGGCTTCGGCCTCGGAGACGCCCTGCTGGACTGGGCGGGCTCCGCGGCGCACGCCTCCGGGCTGAGCAAGCTCCGGCTCGACTGCGCCAAGAACAACCCGCGGCTGCAGGAGTACTACCGGAGCCGTGGCTTCCGGCACGTTCGGACGGTCGATCTGCCGCATCGCTCCTCGGGCGCCCTCTTCGAGCGGCCCGCGGAGGAGGCCGCCACGACGGCCTTCCGCGACCTCACAGTCGCCGAGCTGATCGGCGTCTGACGCCCTGACCGGCCCCGGCCGGTACGGCCGTGCCCCGCTCCCCGGCGGGGCACGGCCCGCGGTCGCGTTCCCCGGCCAGGTGACCTGGTGCTTTCCGGCACAAAGGGACACAGCACCATATAACCTCTCCAGCATGACCGGATCCCTCCTTGAGGTGATCGCGCTGAACGTGCGCGACGCCGTCGCCGCGGAGCAGGGCGGAGCCGACCGTCTGGAGGTCGTCGCCGACATGGGCGCCGACGGGCTCACCCCCGCTCCGGAGACGGTCGCCGCGATCGCCGCGGAGTGCCCGCTGCCCCAGATGGTGATGCTGCGCCGCGCCGCGAACTTCACCGCCGACGCCGAGGTGCTCGACCGGCTCCGTCTCGACGTCAAGGCGCTGGCCCAGGCCGGCGCCGCGGGGTTCGTGTTCGGCTTCCTCGACGAGGCGGGCGTGGTGGACCTGGCGGCCACCGAGGCGCTGATCCACGCCGTGTCGCCGCTGCCGTGGACCTTCCACCGTGCCGTCGACCACGCGGCGGACGTACAGGCGTCGTGGCGGGCGGTGCGGCTGCTGCCCAACCTGGCCACGGTGCTTACGGCGGGCTCACCCGCCGGCGTGCGCTACGGGCTGCCGATACTCAAGAGCCGGGCCGACGCGGGCGACGGCTCGATCATCCTGGCGGGCGGCGGGCTCAAACCGGCCTATGTGCCGTCGCTGCTGGACTACGGCATCCGGGCGTTCCACGTGGGCTCGGCCGTACGGGAGAGCTGGTCACTGCAGGTCGACCAGCGGCGCGTCCGTCAGTGGCGCAGCCTGGTCGACCGCGACTGACCCGAGGGCCGCCGAGCGGCCTGTGATTCGCCCCCAAGGCCGCCGAGGGGCCTCGGCCTGGGGCGGCTTCAGTCCGGGAGGGCGAGCGCCGCGTCGGCGCGGTGGAGCGCGGCGGCGAGGGTCTTGATCGTGGCGGGCTCGTCCATGACGCCGCCCCCGGCCGCGCGCCGCTCCTCCCAGGCCCGCACCCGATCCCGGTAGGAGTCGTAGTGCGCCAGGTGGAAGGCATAGACCGTGGCGAACCGGCTCACCAGGTGTGAGGGGTGCATGTCCCAGCCCTGGTAGAAGCCGTGTCCCAGCGAGTGCCGGACGAGCTCGGCGTGCCGCCGCCACAGCGCGTGCACGTCCGCAGCCGACCTGGAGGCGGGAGAGGCGGCCAGCGAGCCGTCGGAGAGCTCGACCCCCGTGCCGGCGAACGCCGTCTGCATCACGTGCCGGGCGTGGTCACAGGCCGGATGGTCGAGCCGCTGCTCGTGCGGCGGCAGCCCGAGAGCGGCCGTGTAGTCGAACACCCCGAAGTGCGCGGCCGCCAGCCGCCCCCCGAACGACTCGGCCAGCTCACCGCGCAGGAACAGCACGGTCTGCGGCGCCTCGACCTGGATCTCGAACCGCAGCCGGACGTCCAGCTCCCGTTCGAGCCGCTCCAGGAAGCCGCAGAACTGGCCCAGATACGACTCCATCAGCACTTTCGGGAAGGTGACCACGAACCCCGGCGGCAACTCGCCCACCCGTTCGACGACCCCGGTGACGAACCCGTCGAGCGTCCGCACCGACCGCCCAGGGTCCCCGTCGGCGAACGACTTGACCCGCAGCCCCCACCGGCGCGGCAGCGCTCCGGCCGCGTGCATCACGGCCACGGCCACGACCGCCTGCTCGACGTGGCCGTCCTCGTCGCCGGGCCGCCCGCCGTAGCCGTCCTCGAAGTCGATCCGCAGGTCCTCGACCGGCTCGCGGGCGAGCTTGCGCAGCAGCCTTTCGTGTACGTCCCGCGCCGGCGCGTCAGGCAGCCCGAACACGTGGGCCAGTTCGGCTGGGCCGCTCAGATGCTCCTTGACCAGGTCGAGCGCCTGCGCGCCCCACCCCGCGACCGTGCTCGGCGACACCCGGTCGGCCGGGACATAGACGGTGTGCACAGGTTGCCAACCGGGCTCGGCGGCCGGGTAGCGGGCCCGCTGGATCCGGTGGGTCTCTGCGAAGCCTGGCAGGGACTGGTCCGTCACGATGACACGCATGCCGTCAGGGCCGGCAGGCCCGCAGCATGGCCTCCAGGCCGGCGAGCTTGACCCGTTCGCCGCGGCCCAGCGACTTGGCCAGGGCGCCTTCGGCCGCCTCGATGGCCAGCCACTCGTCGTACGTCACCGGCCTTACGCCTCTTTCGTGCAGCACCGCGTCGATGGGCGCGGACTTCAGCCGCTCGTGGCCGGCCAGGTCGGACAGCAGGGTGCGGACCGTCTCCGCCGCGTCCGACTTGTTGGTGCCGATCACGCCGGTGGGGCCGCGCTTGAGCCAGCCCGCCACGTACTCGCGCTCGCGGATCCGGCCGGCCTCGTTGGGCACGGTCATCGACCGCTCGTCGAACGGCACCCCCGGAAGGGGGACGCTCTGGTATCCGACCGAGCGCAGCACCATACCGACCGGGATCATCTCGAACTCGCCCGTCCCGACCACCCGGCCCTCTTCGGACAGCCGGGTGCGTTCGAGCTTGAGCCCCTCCACCCGGTCGGTGCCGAGGATCTCCACCGGGCGCAGCCAGAAGCGCACATCGAGGCGGCGCGGGCGGCCGACGGGGTTGCGGCCCGCCCACGACTGCAGGACGTCGATGTTGCCGCGGATCTGCCGGGGGAAGTCGCCGCCCAGCACCACGGCCTCGTCCTCGCGTACGCAGACGTCGGCGTTCGCCAGCTCGCCGAGCTCCCGCAACTCCTTCAGCGTGAACTTGGCGTGCTCGGGACCCCGGCGGCCGATCATGTGGATCGCCTTGACCTGGCTTTCCCCGAGCCGTTCGAGCACGTCGTGCGGTACGTCCGTGGAGCTGAGCTCCTCGGCGGTCTTGGCCAGGACGCGGACCACGTCGACGGCCACGTTCCCGACGCCGATGACCGCGACCTCGGGGCTGTCGAGGGTGAACATGGAGGCGGAGACGTCGGGGTGGCCGCAGTACCAGTTGACGAAGTCGGTGGCGGCCACGCTGCCCGGCAGGTCCTCGCCCGGGATGCCGAGCTTCCTGTCGACCATCGCGCCCGTGGCGTAGACGACCGCGTCATAGCTGCCCAGCAGGTCCTCGACCGACAGGTGCTCGCCGAGCCTGACGCCGCCGAGGAAGCGGACCTCGGGGAGTTCGAGCACCCGGCGCAGGTAGTTGGCGATCGACTTGATCGACGTGTGGTCGGGCGCGACGCCGTATCGGACGAGCCCATAAGGCGTGGGCAACCGCTCGACGACGTCGACCTGGACGTCCTCCTGCGCCTGTTTGACCAGGGCCTCGGCCGTGTAGATACCGGCAGGGCCCGACCCGATGACCGCCACGCGCAACGTCACGCTGCCTCCTCTATGTGGGCGATTCTGTTACACGGGGCATGCGTCCCACCAGTGCAACCCGGCACTGTGATCGATGTATCCCCGATCGCCGGTACGAATGAACCCATCTTTCGCGAATGGTGTCAGTACGGGGCAGTCAGGAGGCGGACGCGCGGGCACGGAGGGCCCTCTTGTCGATCTTGCCGTTGGCGTTGGCCGGCAGAGCTTCGACCACGATGACCCGCTTCGGCACTTTGTAGTTGGACATGTTGTCCTTCGCCCAGGTGAGCAGCGTGCCCGGATCGACCGTCATCCCCGCTCTGGGCACCACGTACGCCCAACCGGCCTCGCCGGAGACCGGATCGGGCACGCCGATCACGGCCGCCTGCGCCAGCGAGCCCTCACGTAACAGCAGCGACTCCACCTCGGCGGGCGAGACGTTGAAGCCGTTGACGATGTAGAGCTCCTTCTTGCGGTCCACGATGGCCAGGTTGCCCGCCGGGTCGAGGACGCCGATGTCGCCCGTGTGCAGCCAGCCGTCCCGATCGACCACCTCGGCGGTCTTGCCGGGCTCGTCCCAGTAGCCGCGCATGACCCCATACCCGCGCTGCAGGATCTCCCCGCGCTCCCCGGCTGCCACCTCCTTGCCGTCGTCGTCGACGATCCGCACCTCGATGCCCGGCACCGCCCGGCCGGTCGTCGCGGCGATGACCTCGATCGGGTCGCCGGCCCTGGTCATGGAGACGACCGTGCCCTCCATCAGGCCGTACGCGTTGATCATCCGCTCCAGCCCCACCCGTTCGACCAGGCGGGTGATCAGCGCGGCGGGCACGGCGGCGGCCCCGCAGATGGCCACGCGCAGCGACGAGACGTCCCAGTCGGCGCGGTCCAGCTCGTCCAGCAGCCGGTGGAACAGCGTGGGCGGGCCCGCCAGGATGCTCACCCGGCCGGCCGAGATCAGGGACATCAGGGCGTCGGGGGTGAAGACCCTGATCGGCATCATGGTCGCCCGGCGGAGCACGCAGGCGATCATCCCGGCGTTGAGGCCGAAGCCGTGACTGAACGGGGCGATCACCGGGTAGCGGTCGTGCTCGTCCAGGGTGACGATCTCGGACCAGTCCCAGTAGCCGCGCAGGACCTGGGCGTGGTCCAGCATCACGCCCTTGGGGGTGCCGGTGGTGCCGGAGGTGGACATGATCTCGCACAGATCGCCGGGCCGTACGGCCAGCGCCCGCTCCTCGACGCCCGGCCGCTCCATGTGGAGACTTCGCCCGGGGTTCAGGACGTGGCGCGGGGCGGCGTCCGGCGGCAGGAGATCGGCGAGCACCACACCGGGCGGGCCCTCGCCCGTGACCAGCACCGCGGCGCCGGTCTTCTCGATCATCGCCGCCGCCTCCAGGCCCTTGGCGCGCGAGGAGAGCGGCACGATCACCGCCCCGGCGTCCCAGACGCCGAAGGCGTGCCTCACCCAGTACGGGTCGTTCACGCCCCACAGGGCCACCCGGTCGCCCGGCCGGACGCCGAGCTCGATCAGCTCGTGCGCCACGCGGGCGGCTCCGGCGCGGAGCTCCGCCATGGTGACGCGCGTGTCGCCGTCGACGATCACCACCGTGTCCGGATGGCGGTCCGCCTGGTCACGGAGCATGCGGGGGAGCGTTCCCCAGTCCGGCATGGGTCCCATCGGTTCGCGCCTCCTGCTCCACAGGCCGAGCGCCCGGCTGTCGTACAGACCTCGGCTCCCGTACGGACCCTGGACGGGCGGGTGGGCGGCTACACGATGAGCGCCCGGTCGCGGCCCAGGTGGTGGCCGCGCAGGTCGGTCAGCACGCCGGGGCTCGGCGTCTCGGCGATCTCCGGCGCGATCTCCACGCCGAGCGAGATCGGGGTGAGCCCCTGGATCGCCTGCTGGATCCGGTTGCGCCACATCGGGTTGCGCACGAGGCTCTCCCTCCCGAACGTGACGGTGAGCACCGCCGCGTCGAGCGTGCCCTGCCTGCTGACGACCAGCTCCCACCTGGTCACGCCGTCGATCTTGGCCAGGGCCTTCTCGACGCGCGGCAGCGACAGCCACACGCCCCGCACCAGCACGTGCTCGCCGACCGTGTGGACGGGAGCGGGCAGTCCGGGGTCGGTCGCGGGCGAGTCGGTGCGTACCACCTGGCCCGTACGCAGGACGGCGTCGCCGAGCGCCGAGTGGCCGTGGGGCGTGATCACCAGCTCGGCCACCCCTGACGGCTCCGACGGCCGCAGCACGTCCTTGGTCAGCGAGGCCAGGTGCAGCAGGCCGTCCGTCAGCGGGGTGAGCGGGTCGCCCTCAGCCGCCCGCCAGGCCAGGGCACCGCCGCCGAACGGGTCGGCGTACACCTCGGTCACGTGGGCGTCGAACTCGCCCGCCAGGTGGCTGAGCGTCCGCTTCGAGGCGATCTCCCCGGTCAGGACGATGTGCCGCAGCCCCAGGTCAAGGGGGTCCAGCAGGAACTCCAGGTGCAGCCTGGCCAGCAGGTCCATCGCGCCCGTAGGGGTGGCGACCAGCGTGGTGGCTCCCAGGGTGGACAGCGTGTGGATCAACCGCATGCGGCCTCGCGGGCCCACCGAGGCGGCCGCCGACGCCACGTCCGCCGCGGCGGCGGCCCAGAGCGCGCCCGCCGGTTCGGCCAGCGCGACCACGACACGGTCGCGGTCGCCCACTCCGGCCGCCCGCAGCGCCGCCCCGGTCAGCTCCTGCGCCGCCGCGCGGTCGCCGGGCGCCATCGGGAAGGCGCTGGAGGCGTCGGGGGCGACCTGCAGCAGCCCTGTCGCGGACCGCGCGCCCGTACGGAGATCGTCCCGCGTCAGCCACCGGGCGCCGGCGGCCTCCGCCGACGCGTCCCGGCCGCTCACGGACCCGGAGCTGGGGCCGGTGTCCGGGGTGGTCACTTGGTCACCTCGGTCATGAACAGCTTCATCGCCTCGCAGACCCGTTCGTGCGCCAGCCCGCCCACCTGCGCCTGGATGATCAGATCCGTCGCCCCCGCCTCCGCGATCCTGGCCAGGGCCTTGCGCGAACCCGCTACGTCGTCCACCACGACCATCAGGTGCTCCCGCAGCGTCGCCATCGCCTCCTCCGGCGGCATCCCGGCGGCGAGCTGGCCGAGGACGCGGTGGGTGGCGTGCCGGGCGTCGTAGTAGTCGGGCGGGGTGACGAGGTTGACCTGGCGGCGGATGTACCAGAGGACGGCGTCGGCGGCCGTCTCGTTGGCCTGGTCGCGGGTGGGCGCGACGAACCAGGGGATCATCAGCGCGACCCGGCGGGAGTCGGGGTCGAACCCGGCGGCGGCCAGGCGCTCACGGTATTGGGCGATGTCGTCCGCCACGTCGTCGATGCCCTTGACCATGGTCATGCCGAGCAGGTTGTAGCCGTGGTCGGCCGCCGCCAGATAGCCCTCCAGCGACGTCGAGGCCACCCAGACCGGCGGATGCGGCTGTTGCACGGGACGCGGGTAGACCGCCACGTCCGGGATCTCGAAGAACTCGTTCGAGCGGCTGACCGGCTCCCCGTCGGCCCGCCAGATGGCCAGCGTCGCGTCCAGCGAGTCCTCCCAGATCTGCCGGGACTTCTCGAAGGGCCGCTGGAAGGCCTGGTACTCCAGGGGCGAGGCCCCCCGCCCGGTGCCGAACTCCACCCGGCCGCCGCTCAGCACATCGAGGGTGGCCACGCGTTCCGCGGTGCGGATCGGCGACTGGAACGGCAGCAGCACCACGCCCAGCCCGAGATGGATCCGCTCGGTCCGCTGGGAGATCGCGGCCAGCACGAGATCGGGCGCGGAGGAGTGGGAGAACCCCCGCGTGAAGTGGTGCTCGACGAACCAGGCGGTGTCGAAGCCGAGCCGATCACCGAGCACGACCTGGTCGATCACGTTCTGGAACGCCTGTTGCTCGACCTCTCGGGAGCGCCCGCGCACCTCCAGCTCGTAGCCCAGGCTGATCCGTAGGGACGTCATCGCGCCTCCGGCGAAAAGTAGTAAACCAAGCGCTCGCTTGGTAGAGACTATCAGCACCAAAGACTTGCGGGAAGGGCGCGTTCGCGATCAGAGTGATGCACGTGAGGCGAAAGCACGCGCTGAGGCGGCCGAAAGATGGCACGCTCCCCGATACGGGGGCCGATGACTTCTCGCTCACGAGCGGGCGCGATTACGAGGCGTTCGGCCGGGTGATGGCCGCCCTCGCCACCGAGGCCGAGTTCATCGAGTCCTGCCGGGATCTGACCTGGTGGCGGGGCGCCGACCACAGCTGGCACATCGAGTGGCGCGACGGCCCGTACGCCTCCGAGGTGGCGGCGCTGCTGGCCGAGCAGGTGCGCGCTCCCGCGTACGAGGACGAGCTCGGCGAGCCCGCCGGTCCGGGCGACAGCCGGTCGGCGGTGCTCGACGTGATGGGCGTCCGCTTCGAGCTGCGGGCCATCGATCCGCTGGGCCGCGAGCGCGTACGCGACAAGCCGGGCTTCTGGCGGCTGGCCGAGGCGCTCGACACCACCCGCGCCACGAACGCCCCGCGCCCCTGGGAAACGCTACTGGGCGGCTAGTTTGCCCTGGAAGACCCGCGCGCTCAGCCGCTCGCGGTGCGATTGTGGCGGGCCGAAGAGCTGGGCGTCGGAGGTGGCCCGCTTGAGGTAGCGGTGAGCCGGATGCTCCCAGGTCACGCCGATCCCGCCGTGGACCTGGATGTTCTCGCCCGCCGCCGTGAGATACGCCTCGGTGCAGTAGGACCCGGCGATGGCCGCGAGGGACTCCGACCCGGCCGCCGCCAGCGCCGCCGACCTGGCCGACTCCACGAGCAGCAGCAGGTCGGCCAGCTTGTGCTTGATCGCCTGGAAGGAGCCGATCGGCCTGCCGAACTGGTGGCGCAGCTTGGCGTGCTCCGTGGCCATCTCCAGGCAGCGCTCGGCCCCGCCCACCTGCTCGGCCGCCAGCGCCGCGATGCCGAGGTCGCGCACCCGGCTCCACGCGGCGCCGTCGCCCGCCGGCCGCGCCGGGGAGTGGTCGAAGGACAGCTCGGCCAGCGGCCGGCTCTCGTCCATCGTCGGGTACGCCACGCGCCGCGTCGGCACCGCCTCGACCAGGAGCCCGTCGGCGTAGACGAGCACCACGTCGCCCTCCAGCGCGTACGGGACGACGCCCGTGAGCAGGCCGTCCCGGAGTGTCAGGTCGCCATCGCCCGGCAGGACGACGGTCGCCGTCGCCGAGCCGTCGGCCAGCGCGGGCAGCAGCCGGCCCATCGCCGCCTCGTCGCCGCCCGCCTTGAGCGCCTCGACGGCCAGGACGGCGCTCTGCAGGAAGGGGTAGGGGGACAGGGTCCTGCCCAGCTCTCCCGCCACGACCGCGGTCTCGGCCGGGCCGCAGCCCGCTCCGCCGTACTCCTCCGGGACGGCGAGCCCTGCGGTGCCCAGCTCGCGCGCGAACGCCGCCCAGGGCGCGGCGGGGCGGTCGGCGAGATAGGCGCGGACGACGGAGCGCAGCTCGTCTGTGACGGTCACCGAGCCAGTTTAACCAAGCGATTGCTTCGTTGCATTTGGTTGGCCGAAATTTGCCTTTTCTGGACGGCCACATAATCTGGTTGTGGTATTGCGACAAGCTGCGAAGGGAGGGTTGACCAGGCAATGGACGTAAAAGAGAGCACGATCGACTACGCGGAGTTCGCCGCCTACGACCGTGGACAGCGCTGCATCGAACGCCATGTGCTGGGGGCCTTCCTCGGCGGGCTGGTCGTCGGGCTCGTGGGCATACTCGCCGACGGTCGCGGTCCCCAATGGCTCGGCCAGGTCTATGACCCTTACATGTATCTGGGTCTGGCCCTGCTCGTCGGAGCGAGCGCGGCGGGCTTCGGGTGGGCGTTGCTCACCACGTTCCTGGCCTCCCTGTCCATGATCGTCGTGACTCTGGGCGGCAGCATGCTGCGCGGCGCGCCCGACATCGGCGGCGTCGGCGTCGGCGGCTCCGCGGCCGGGCTGAACTGGTCGCTCTGCCTGCTGGTCGGGCTGGGGCTGCTCGCCTACGTGACGAGGCGGTCGGATGTCTGGGGCGACCTGGCCGCGGGCCTCATCGGCGCCCTGCTGCTCGCCGACGTGATCGACCGCGCGACGCCCGGCTTCATCCACAGCGACCCCGCCTTCTGGCCCGGTCCCGCGCCCGTGGTCGGCGCCCTGGCCGTCGTGCTGGTGCTGGCCCTACGCCGCGGCATGGCGGGCCGGGTGCGCGCGCTGCTGCTGGCGGCGGTCCTGGTCGGCCTGTTCGCGGTCGCGGTGGCCGGTTCGCTGGGCGGTTGGGTCCCCATCGCGGGATAAGGCCGCGCGGCGAGTCGCTCCGAGTCGATAGCCTGTAATCCTCATATCCAGGCCGAACAAGGAGTAGCCGTGTCGCTGCGCATGTCGTCGTTGTTTCTTCGCACCCTGCGGGACGACCCGGCAGACGCGGAAGTGCCGAGCCACAAGCTCCTGGTCCGCGCCGGTTATGTCCGGCGGGTGGCGCCCGGCATCTACTCGTGGCTGCCCCTCGGCAAGATGGTGTTGGAAAACGTCGCCAAGATCGTCCGCGAGGAGATGAACCGGATGGGCGGCCAGGAGGTGCTCTTCCCCGCCCTGCTGCCGCGCGAATACTACGAGGCCACCGGTCGCTGGACCGAATACGGTGACACGCTCTTCCGGCTCAAGGACCGCAAGGGCGTCGACTACCTGCTCGGTCCCACGCACGAGGAGCTCTTCGCCGACATGGTCAAGGGTGAATACTCCTCGTACAAGGACTATCCGGTCACGCTCTACCAGATCCAGACGAAGTACCGCGATGAGGCCAGGCCCCGCGCGGGCATCCTGCGCGGGCGCGAGTTCCTGATGAAGGACGCCTACTCCTTCGACCTCGACGACGAAGGACTCAAGCACTCCTACGAGCAGCACCGCGAGACCTACATCCGGACGTTCGACCGGCTCGGCATCGATTACAAGATCGTGTTCGCCACGTCGGGCGCGATGGGCGGCTCGGCCTCGGAGGAGTTCCTGGCGCCCACGCCCACCGGCGAGGACACCTTCGTGGCCTGCCGCTCCTGCGGCTACGCGGCCAACGCCGAAGCCGTCACCACGACCGCGCCCCCGGCCCGCGCCCTCGACGGGCTGGAGCCCCAGCGCGTCCTCGACACCCCCGACACCCCGACCATCGAGTCGCTGGTGTCCTACGTCAACGAGCACCACGGCCTGTCGATCACCGCCGCCGAGACCCTGAAGAACGTCGTCGTCAAGGTCACCACGCCCGGCTCCGACAAGGTCGAGACGCTGATCGTCGGCGTGCCCGGCGACCGCGAGGTCGACTTCAAGCGCCTGGAGGCCGCGCTGGCCCCCGGCGAGCCCGCCATCTTCGAGGCCGAGGATTTCGCCAAGCACCCCGGCCTGATCCGCGGCTACATCGGCCCGCAGGTCCTGCGCGACCTCGGCATCCGCTACCTCGTCGACCCCCGCGTGGTCACCGGCACCTCCTGGGTGACCGGAGCCAACGAGCGCGGCAAGCACGCCGCCCACGTGGTCGCGGGCCGTGACTTCGTCCCCGACGGCACGATCGAGGCCGCCGAGGTGCGCGCCGGAGACCCGTGCCCCCGCTGCGGCTCGCCGCTGTCCATCGACCGCGGCATCGAGATCGGGCACATCTTCCAGCTCGGCCGCAAATACGCCGACGCGGCCGGGCTCGACGCCCTCGGCCCCGACGGCAAGCCGATCCGCATCACGATGGGCTCCTACGGCATCGGCGTCTCGCGCGCTGTGGCGGTCATCGCCGAGCAGGCCCACGACGAGCTCGGGCTGGTGTGGCCGCGCGAGATCGCGCCCGCCGACGTGCACATCGTGGGCACGGGCAAGGACAACCAGGTCGAGGTGGCCCTCCAGTTGGCCGCCGAGCTGGAGTCCCGCGGGCTGCGGGTGCTCGTCGACGACCGTTCCGGGGTCTCGCCCGGCGTCAAGTTCAAGGACGCCGAGCTGCTCGGCCTGCCCACGATCGTGGTCGTGGGCCGCGGGCTGGCTCAGGGTGTGGTCGAGCTCCGCGACCGGGCCACGGGCGTCAAGGAGGAGATCCCGCTCGACACGGCCGCCGACCGCGTGCTGGCCGCCTGCTCGTAAACGCGAAGCACGGCTCCCCCTTCGTTCAGGGGGGGGAGCCGTGCTGCTCTGCCAGGGGGCCGTCAGTCCATGGCCGCGGGTATGGAGATCTTGCCGCGGCGGCGGAGCACCACGGGCCCGATCAGGCAGGCGGCGGCGATCACCAGGATGGCCAGCGACACGGGCCGGGTGAAGAACACCGCCGGATCCCCCTCGCTGAAGGCCAGGGCCCGCCTGAACTGCACCTCCATCAGCGGCCCGAGCACCGCCCCGAGGATCAGCGGCGCCACCGGATAACCGGCCCGCCGCAGGACGAACCCCACCAGCCCGAACCCGTACGCCACCAGGATCTCGAACACACTCTGCGAGGTGGCGTAGACACCCAGCGTCGCGAACGTCAGGATCGCCGCCGTCAGCAGCGCCGCCGGCACGCTCAGCAGCTTCACCCACAGCCGGATCAGCGGCAGATTCAGCACCAGCAGCATCACGTTGCCGATGTAGAGGCTGGCGATCAGCGTCCACACGAGCACCGGCTGCTGGTCGAAGAGTTGCGGTCCCGGCTGCACGTTGTAGATCTGGAAGGCGATCAGCAGCATGCTGGCCGTGGCCGAGGTGGGGATGCCGAGCGTGAGCAGCGGCACCAGCACACCGGAGAAGGCCGCGTTGTTGGCCGCCTCGGGCCCCGCCACGCCCTCGATGGCGCCGTTGCCGAACTCCTCGGGGTCCTTGGCCAGCCGCTTCTCGACGTTGTAGCTGAGGAAGGTGGGCAGCTCGGCGCCGCCCGCGGGCAGCGAGCCGATCGGCAGGCCGAACGCGGTGCCCCGCAGCCAAGGCCGCCAGGACCTGCGCCAGTCGTCGCGGGTCATGCCGATGCGCCCGGTCACCTTCACCGGCGGCTGCTCCTGCCGGTTCCGCTGGGCCGCGGTGGCGACCGCCTCGGCCACGGCGAACAGGCCGACGGCCAGCGCCACGACCGGCAGCCCCTCATACAGGTCGGGCACACCGAAGGCCAGGCGCGGCTGGCCGGTCATCTGGTCGATGCCCACCATGCCGATCGCCAGCCCGAGGAAGAGGCTGGACAGGCCGCGCACGATCGAGTCGCCCATGAGCGAGGTGACGGTGACGAAGGCGAGCACCATGATCGAGAAGTACTCGGCGGGCTGGATCGACTTGGCGATGGCCGACATCCCGGGCGCCAGGAACGTGATCACGACGGTGGAGATCGTGCCCGCCACGAACGAGCCGATGGCCGCCGTGGCCAGCGCGGCCCCGGCCCGGCCCTTCCGCGCCATCGGGTAGCCCTCGATCGTGGTGGGGATCGACGCCGTCTCACCGGGGATGTTGAGCAGGATCGCGGTGGTGCTGCCGCCGTACATGCCGCCGTAGTAGATCCCGGCGAACATCACGAACGCGCCCACCGGGTCGAACACCATCGTCAGGGGCAGCAGCAGCGCGATCGTCGTGGCCGGGCCGAGGCCCGGCAGCACGCCGACGAGTGTGCCGACGGTGACGCCGAGCAGGCCGAGCAGCAGGTTCTGCAGGGTGAGCGCGTGCGCGAAGCCGTCGAGCAGGTGGCCCAGTACGCTCATCTCAGATCGCCAATCTGATCAGGCCCGGAGGCAGCGTGATGCCCAGCACCCGGTCGAACAGCAGATACGTGGCCAGCGCCAGCAGCAGGCCCACGACCAGGTCGCGCACCAGCTTGCGGCTGCCGAGCACGCGGGCCACCGCGACGAAGAACAGCGTGGTCGACTGCCAGTAGCCCACGGGCGCGAGCAGGACCGCGTACAGAGCGAGCGCGCCGATGAGGAGCAGCACGGGACGCCAGTGCACGCCCTCGTCCTCGCCGCCCTCGCGGGTCACCGGAGCGCGGAACGCCTGCACCACCCCGATCACGGCCACCACCGCCATGCCGATGCCGACCAGGAGCGGGAAGGCCCGTGGCCCGACGGCCTGGTAACCGCCGCCGTCAGGGATCATGAACGCCTGCGCCAGGACGACCAGCGCGACCGCCAGGAACCCCGCCGAGACGAGCCGGGTGCTCACTTGCCCAGTCCCAACTCGCCGAGGATTGTGGTGATCTGCCCGCGCTGCTCGGTGAGCACCTGCTTGAACGAGTCGCCCGGGGTCCAGGCGTCGACCCAGTTGTTCTGCTTGAGGACCTGCTGCCAGCACGACGTCTGCCGCATCTTGTCGATCATCTTGACGACGTCCTGCTGCTGCTCGGCCGACAGCCCCGCCGGGGCGAGCACGCCGGCCATCGTGGAGATGGCCTGGTCCGACAGCCCCAGTTCCTTCAGCGTCGGGGCGTCGATGCCCTCGATCCGCTTGTCGCCGTCCACCGCGAGGGCCTTGAGCTCTCCGGCCTGGAGCTGCGCGCGAAGCTCGGCGACGGTGTCGATGCCCGCGGTGGCGGCCCCGCTGAGCAGCAGGTTCATCGACTCGCCGCCGCCCGCCGTGGGCACGTAGTTGACCTGCTTGGCGTCGATGCCCTGGCCCTTGGCCAGCCCCGCGACCGTCATCTGCCCGGGGCCGCCGAGCGAGCCGCCGGTCCACTTGATGCCGTGCGGGTTCTTCTTCATCGCGGCCAGCAGCGACTTCAGGTCGGCGTACGGCGCGTTCTTCGGCACTACGATCGCGCTCGGGCCCCTGCTCAGCCCGGCGATCGGGGTGAGGGTGGTCAGGTCGACGGGTGAGTGGTTGTTGACGATGCCACCGAGCATGGTCGCGCTGTCCATGACCATGAGCTGGTAGGGGTCGCCCTTGCTCTTGGCGAACTGGGCCAGCCCGATCGTGCCGCCCGCGCCGGGGACGTTGATGACTGTGGCCTTCGCGGTAGTGATCTTGCACTGGCTGAGCGCACCGGCGATGCCGCGGGCACGGGTGTCCCAGCCGCCGCCGGGGCTGCCCGGCGCCATGATCGTCAGAGGCTTGCTCGGGTATTCGGCGCCCGCCTCGGTGCTCTCGCCGACCGCGCAACCGGTGGCCAGGACCGTCAGGGCGGCGGCGGCAACAATGATCTTCATGAGGTCTCCCGGGGGGTGAGAATCGAGGTGAAGAAGTCCTTGACCGGCTCCAGCACGCTCATCGGCTGGTGCGCCACGCCTGGCACGACGTCGAACCTGACGTTGATGCCGTGCGCGCCGAAGTTGTCACGCAGCGCCGCCAGCCGTTCGACACGGGTGGTTCCGTAGGCGTCGGCGCCGTCCATCCAGTTGGCGTCGCCCTGGTTGTTGATCTCCCAGGTCTCGACGTCCTCGGCACCCACGACCATCTGTACCGGCACCGCCCCGAGCTCCTCGATCCTGGGCGGCTGGCCGAACTCCTCCTCGAACCCCTTGAGCCCGATCCACCACGGGCTGTCCCAGTCGATGTACGATATCCGCCCTGGTGCACCAATTGACACTCCGGCCAGCCGGTCCGGATGCAGGTAGGCGAACCGATGGGCGAACTGGCCGCCGCCGGAGAAGCCGTGCAGGAGGAACCGCTCGGTGTCGACGTTGAAGCGCTCGCCGACCTCCTCGACCATCGCCAGCAGCACGTGGTCGAAGCGGATGCCGCGGTAGTTGATGAACTTGAAGCCGTGCAGGTCGTCCGCGTCCTCGATGCCCGCGGGGAACAGCGGCGCCAGGACCAGGCAGCCCTGCTGCTCACCCCATTCGGCGAGGTTGTCGCGGTACTGCGGCCCGCGCCGTCCCGTCCCGTGCTGCATGACGGCGATCGGAATCGGCGGGCCCTCGGGGGAGTGGGCCGTCGGCACGTAGAGGCAGTAGGAGAAGCGCTGGTCGTATCGGGAGGCGAAGATGGTGGTGGACCCGCTGAAGTAGAACTCCCGAGGGTGCTTAACTCCGCCGCCGATTTCGTGTAGGGGTGCCTTGGCCATGGCGCCACAGCCTGGACATATATCTAGTTTCGGACAAGGAGATTGCCGCCAACGCGGTAATGTGCAACGTGCCCGTCACGCTCCTCCTGTCTTCCTCCGGCCCGGCCTCGATCACCATGGGCGTCTCCCCGCTGGCCGAGCTCTGCGCCTGCCTGCACGCGCTCGACGAGCCCGGACACCACCCCGCGGCGGCCCGCTGGGTGGCCAGGGTCCACACGGAGACCGACGAGGACCTGCTGGCCAGGGCGACGGCGTGGGCGCCCCTGTGGAGCGCCTTCCGGGCCCGCTACCTGCTGCCGCTGTCCGCCGGCCGGACCAGGACGCTCGAAGACGAGCTGGCCGAGATCGAGGCGCTGCCCATCGGCGACTTCACCGCCATGACCCTCCAGGCGCTCATCGGCAAGAACAGCGCCGGCGTCGGCGGTGACGTGCTCCAGCGCCTCAGACTGATCTCCTCCAGCAGGGTGGAGCTGGGCACCCGAGTGCAGAACGACCCCTGGGGCTTCAGACGCGAACTGACCGGCTTCCTGGCCGACTTCGCCGCCGCGGCCTTCGAGGCGGACTGGCCGGGCCTGCGGACCGCGCTGGCCGCCGAGGCCGCGGTGCGCGAGCGGGCGATCGCGGTGCACGGCCCCATGGCGCTGGCCGACTTCCCCACCGCCACGGCCGTCGAGGGCGGGCGTCGAATCGTCCTGGACAAGCTCTACAACGCCACCGCCCGCATCGGCGCCGGCCGGCCCTGCCTGCTCGTCCCCAGCCTGTACGGCCGCCCGCACTTCGTGGTCAAGCACTACCCGGGCTACCCCGTGGTCATCCAGTACGGCGTGGGCACCTCCGCCGGGGTCTCCCTGGAGACCGCCCGGCAGCGGCTGGCCGTCCTCCAGCACCCGACCCGCCTCAAGCTCTGCTACGCCATCCTGCGCAACCCGGTGGCCACCTCGGAGCTCGCCAACCAACTGGGCATGACCGCCCCCCAGGTCTCAAGACACCTACGCCACCTGAGGGAGGCGGCGCTGGTGCACGTGCACCGTCGCGGCTCGGTCGTCTACTACCAACTCGACGCCGAGGCGATCGAACGCCTGGGCACCGACCTACTGACGGTGCTCTACCGCTGAGCCGCTCGCGGCCGATTACTTCCGCCCCCGGAGGAGGCCCTCTCTGAGGACCTCAGCCACGACGGACCGGCTCCCTCCGCTCCCCGGAGGGGGTTCCCCACCCTTGGGGACCTCTGCCACGACGGGCGTCCGCTTTCTCCCCCGCAGGGGGTGGCCCTCTCTTGGGGACCTCTGCCACGACGGGCGGTCCGCTCCCCGGAGGGGTCCCCCTCCCAAGGACCTTTGCCACGACGGACCGGCTTCTTCCTCGCCCTCGGAGGGGGAGCCCCGCCCAAGGACCTCAGCCACCATGGACCGGCTTCTTCCTCGCCCCGGAGGGGGTACTCCTCCCAAGGCCCCCAGCCACGACGGACGGATTTCTTCCGCTCCCCCGAAGGGGGTATCTCTCACCAAGGACCCCAGCCACAACAGGCCGTCACAGGGACTGAGACGATCGTGTGGACGGACCACCCGGGAGAGCCGCCTCTCAGCCGGTGGGCCCCGACATGCCGGGAAAGGCCGTGGTGATCGCAGGCCGGAAGGAGTAGGAGCGCGCCACCGACTCCTGCATGGCCAGCGCGGCATAGCGGCGCAGCGACGCGTCGTCCGAAGCCACCAACTCCAGGTAGGCGGCCGTGACGCCACTCTCCACGTGGACCGCGAGCTGGACCGCCTGCGCCGCCGTGGACGGCACGATCGGCAGGGCGTAACCCCCCTCGGGCTCGGTCGGCGTGCCGCCCCGGGTGGTGATGGCGGTGCGCAACTGGTCGCGTCTGGCTCGATGGGCGTCGAAGGCGGTCGTGACCCGGGACCGCAGCGAGCCCGTGGTGCGCGCGCCGATCAGCCCGTACGCGAAGACGGCGGCGTGCTCGGCCGACAGCGCCTTGCGCAGCTTCTCCACATCGGCCGGTGTCACGTCGACCTCGGCAGGGCCAGGGCGTGGGCGGCCTCGCAGGCGCCGATGGAGGCGATGAGCTGGGCCAGCTGCGGCGAGACGCCGGCGAGCTGGCGGACGCGCAACGCCGCCGACCGGCGCTCGGCCTCACGCAGCCGCGACACCGACGTCTTGGGCGCGGGAGCGGGCGTCTTAGGCGCGGGAGAGGAAGAGGACCCGCTGGGCAAGCGTTTGCGCAGCTCGTCGAGGTGAGCCTGGTGACGGTCGCGGAACGGGGTCAGCTTGGTCGCGCCGCCCGCGATCAGCGCGGAGTAGAGGGCGATCGTGTGTTCCTTGTCGGCGATCAGCTGCCGCAGCAGCACCCGCTCAGGATCTTCCGACGGAGTGGGCGACGGCTGGGGGGTGTCGGACGCGTCGCATCCCGACAGGGCCGCGGCGGCCGCTCCGCCCGCCAGCACGGCTCGCCGTGACAGAGAACGCGGGCGCACGGGCAGGGACCTCCTGTAAACGGAACGCAGATAGCATCGTACGGTCTTGCGCTCGCTCCCCGTGTCAGGCGACGCTCGCCATTCGCACGTGCCGAGTGGCGCTCTCTTCGTGCCCTCGTACAGATAGGGTGTCAACTGTCGTAGCTGGCTGAGCGGCCAGGCGACTTGAGAGCCAGAGGCGAGGTCCGCCCGGCTGAGACATGACAATAGGGAGGTCGATATGGGCAGCGCATCACCCCGCGACCACCTGATGAAGCTCCTTGAGCCCGTCGTCGGCGCGGAGGGCCTCGATCTGGAGGACGTCACGGTCACCCAGGCCGGCAAGCGCCGGCTGCTGCGTGTGATCGTCGACCGCGACGGCGGCGTGAGCCTCGACGACGTGGCCGACGTCAGCCAGGCCGTCTCCGCGGCGCTCGACGACGCCGACGCGATGGGCCAGTCGGCCTACACGCTGGAGGTCTCCTCGCCGGGCGTCGACCGCCCGCTGACCGAGCCGCGTCACTGGCGGCGCGCGGCCAAGCGGCTGGTGAAGGCCGAGATGAGAGATGGTTCCGTGGTGGAGGGCCGCGTGCGCTCCGCCGACGAGAGCGGCGTCGAGCTCGACGTCGACGGCGCCGGGCGCCGATTCGACTATCAGGACCTGGCCCGCGGACGGGTGCAGGTGGAGTTCCGCCGGTTCGACGACGAAGACGTCGACGGCGACGAAGGCTAAGGGGAAAGCCTCGTGGACATCGACATGAGCGTCCTGCGCAGCCTGGAGCGGGAGAAGGACATCTCCTTCGACCTGGTCGTCAAGGCGATCGAAGACGCGTTGCTGATCGCCTACTTCCGCACCGAGGGTGCCGCGCCCAAGGCGCGCGCGGAGCTCGACAGGACGAGCGGGCACGTGACCATCTTCGCCGCCGAGATCGACGACGAGGGCGAGATCGTCAGGGAGTTCGACGATACGCCGGGCAACTTCAGCAGAATCGCGGCGACCACCGCCAAGCAGGTCATCCTGCAGCAGCTGCGCGACGCCGAGGACGAGATCAACTTCGGCGAGTTCGCCAGCCGTGAGGGCGAGCTGGTCTCCGGTGTGATCCAGCAGGGCAAGGACCCGCGCGTGGTGCTGGTCGACCTCGGCAAGATCGAGGCCGTCCTGCCGCACAACGAGCAGGTGCCCGGCGAGGACTACGTGCACGGCGAGCGCATCCGCGCCTACGTGGTGCAGGTGAAGAAGGGCCACAAGGGCCCCTCGGTCACGCTGTCGCGTACCCATCCCGGCCTGGTCAAGAAGCTGTTCGCGCTGGAGGTGCCGGAGATCGCCGACGGCACGGTGGAGATCGCCGCCGTGGCCCGCGAGGCCGGTCACCGCACCAAGATCGCGGTCAGGTCGCGCAGGCAGGGCGTCAACGCCAAGGGCGCGTGCATCGGCCCGATGGGCTCGCGCGTGCGCAACGTGATGACCGAGCTGCACGGCGAGAAGATCGACATCATCGACTGGTCCGAGGACCCCGGCGAGTTCGTAGGGAATGCCCTGTCGCCGGCCCGCGTTTCCCACGTTGAGGTCCTCGATCTCGAAGGCCGGGTCGCGCGGGTGACCGTGCCCGACTACCAGCTCTCCCTGGCCATCGGCAAAGAGGGACAGAACGCCCGGCTTGCCGCGAGGCTCACCGGATGGCGGATTGACATCAGGCCTGACACCCAGGCCGAGGATGCTGCCGGTTCCGTAGATGCGTCAACACGGTAAGCTGGAATATGGTGGCCACGCGGCTCCACAGCGCACCTGTGTGGGCTGCAGGGTCCGTACGGCTAAGTCCGACCTGCTCCGCTTGGTGCGGGTCGAGGATCACGTGATCCCTGACCTGCGAGGACGGCTTCCTGGTCGAGGTGCGTCACTGCATCCGTCCGAGAAGTGTCTGGAGCTTGCCGAGCGTCGCCGAGCGTTTCCGCGCGCGTTCCGCGTGCCGGGGCCGCTTGACGTCTCGCGCGTGCGGGTGCACCTGGAGAAGGGGAACCAAGAAATGTCATGTAGGACGCCGAGTTGATGGGCGGAGTCAGATTGCTATGAGCGCCTGATGAGCACGCGGCGATGAAGATGTCAAGGTAGCGACGGTCCGGACGGCACAGCCAGCCTCCCGGGCCGAGTAAGGGAGTGCAGTGGCGAAGGTCCGGGTATACGAGCTCGCTAAGGAGTTCGGCGTAGAGAGCAAGGTCGTCATGGCCAAGCTCCAGGAGATGGGGGAGTTCGTCCGTTCGGCGTCCTCCACCATCGAGGCGCCGGTGGTCCGCAGGCTCACCGAAGCATTGGGCGCATCCAAGGGTGGGTCCTCGAGGGGCGGCGGTTCGTCGTCCAAGCCGCAGCCGCCAAGGGCTGCTCCCCGGCCGGCGGACAGCCTGGCCGGTAACGGCGCCGCGGAGGCGCCGACCCCAACATCAGCTCCGCGTCCGGGTCCGGGTCCGGGTCCCAGGCCTGGCCCGCGTCCGGGTCCGGCAGGTCCCGCGGGCGGCGGTCAGCCGCGCCCGCCGGTGCCGATGCCGCACCAGCCGCAGCCTGAGCCCGAGCGTGCCGACACCTCCGGCGCTCCGCAGGCGCGTTTCGACAGCGGCACCCGTCCCGCGCCCGCTCCGGGCG
Organism: Nonomuraea sp. CA-143628; assembly: GCF_050942315.1. Classification (NCBI taxonomy): domain Bacteria; kingdom Bacillati; phylum Actinomycetota; class Actinomycetes; order Streptosporangiales; family Streptosporangiaceae; genus Nonomuraea; species Nonomuraea sp. CA-143628. The sequence goes on along the minus strand of NZ_CP192072.1, from coordinate 10,270,718 downwards.
CCCCCACGCCGGGTCCGCGTCCCGGTCCCGCCGCCCGTCCGGGTCCCAAGCCCGGCCCCGCGGCGCGTCCCGGCGCGCCCTCCGGTGGCGGCGGCCCGGCGGCTCCGCGTCCCGACCGCGGTCCGTCCGATCGTGGCCCGTCCGACCGTTCCCCCTCCGGTGGCGGTCCTCGTCCGGGTCCCGGTCCCAAGCCGGGTCCGCGCGGCCCGCGTCCGGGCAACAACCCGTTCTCGTCCAACGCCAGCGGCATGGGCCAGTCCCGGCCGCCGCGTCCCGGTGCCAACCGCGACGGTGGCGGCACCGGTCCCGGCCAGCGCGAGCGTCGTGACGGTCCGCCGCGCGACGGCGCGGCCCCGCGTCCCCCGCAGGGTCGTGGCGGCGACGGCAGGCCCGGTGCGGCCGGTCCGCGTCCTGGTCCGCCCGGTGCGGCCGGCCCGCGTCCCGGTCCCGGTGCGGGCGGTCCCCGTCCCGGCGGTCCGCGTCCCAACCCGATGATGATGCCTCAGGGTCGTCCCGCCGGTCCCGGCGGTGGCGGCGGCGGTGGCCGTCCCGGTGGTGGCGGCGGTCGTCCCGGCGGCGGTGGCGGCGGTGGCCGTCCTGGCGGCGGTGGCGGCGGCGGTCGTCCCGGTGGTGGCGGCGGTTTCGCCGGTCGCCCCGGTGGCGGCGGTGGCGCCGGTCGTCCGGGCACGAGCACCGGTGGTCCCGGTGGCGGCGGCGGTTTCGCCGGTCGTCCCGGTGGCGGCGGCCGTGGCCGCGGTGGCGGCACGGCGGGCGCGTTCGGGCGTCCCGGTGGCCGTCCCACGCGTGGCCGCAAGTCCAAGCGCCAGAGGCGCCAGGAGTTCGACAACATGTCGGCCCCGGCGATCGGCGGCGTGCAGGTCGCTCGCGGCAACGGCGCGACGATCCGCCTTCCGCGCGGTGCGTCGCTGTCCGACTTCGCCGACCGGATCGGTGCCAATCCCGCCTCGCTGGTGCAGATCATGCTGCACCTCGGCGAGATGGTGACCGCCACCCAGTCGGTCAACGAGGAGACGCTGCAGCTGCTCGGCTCCGAGCTCGACTACAACATCCAGGTCGTCAGCCCGGAGGAGGAGGACCGCGAGCTTCTCGAGGCCTTCGACATCGAGTTCGGCGAGGACGAGGGCGACGAGGCCGACCTGGCCGCGCGTCCGCCGGTCGTGACCGTCATGGGTCACGTCGACCACGGTAAGACCAAGCTGCTCGACGCCATCCGCAAGACCAACGTGGTGGCGCGCGAGGCGGGTGGCATCACCCAGCACATCGGCGCTTACCAGGTCGCCACCGAGCACGAGGGCGAAGAGCGCAAGGTCACCTTCATCGACACCCCGGGTCACGAGGCGTTCACCGCCATGCGTGCCCGTGGTGCCAAGGCGACCGACATCGCGGTGCTGGTGGTCGCGGCCGACGACGGTGTGAAGCCGCAGACGATCGAGGCGCTCAACCACGCCCAGGCGGCCGACGTGCCGATCGTGGTCGCGGTCAACAAGGTCGACAAGGAGGGCGCCGACCCCAACAAGGTCCGTGCCCAGCTCACCGAGTACGGCCTGGTGGCCGAGGAGTTCGGTGGCTCGACGCTGTTCGTCGACATCTCCGCCAAGAACGGGACCGGCATCGAGCAGCTGCTCGAGGCCATCCTGCTCACCGCGGACGCCGAGCTCGACCTGCGCGCCAACCCGGCGATGGACGCTCAGGGCATCGCGATCGAGGCGCACCTCGACAAGGGCCGTGGCCCGACCGCGACCGTCCTGGTCCAGCGCGGCACGCTGCGCGTCGGCGACTCCATCGTCTGTGGCGAGGCCTACGGCCGCGTCCGGGCGATGCTCGACGACAACGGCGACCTGGTCGAAGAGGCCACGCCGTCCCGTCCGGTCCTGGTCATGGGTCTGACGGCGGTGCCGGGCGCGGGTGACAACTTCATCGTCGTCACCGACGACCGGATGGCGCGTCAGATCGCCCAGCAGCGCGCGGCGCGCAAGCGCAGCGCCGACATGGCGAGGTCGAGCCGCCGCCTGACCCTTGAGGAGCTGTTCAGCAACCTCGAGAAGGGTCGCGTCGACGAGCTCAAGCTCATCATCAAGGGTGACGTGTCCGGTTCGGTGGAGGCCCTGGAAGACGCCCTGCTCAAGATCGATGTCGGCGACGAGGTCAGGCTCCGTGTCCTGCACCGCGCCGTCGGTGCGATCACCGAGTACGACGTCAACCTGGCCGTCGCCGACGACAACGCGGTCATCATCGGCTTCAACGTCCGGCCTGAGCCCCGGGCGCGCGACCTGGCCGAGCGCGAGGGCGTCGACATCCGCTACTACTCGGTCATCTACCAGGCGATCGAGGAGATCGAAGCGGCGCTCAAGGGCATGCTCAAGCCCGAGTTCGAAGAGGTCCAGATGGGCACCGCCGAAGTCCGCGAGGTCTTCAAGGTGCCGAGGATCGGCAACGTCGCCGGTTCGCTGGTCCGCTCCGGCACGATCGTGCGCAACAGCAAGGCCCGGATCATCCGCGATGGCGTCGTCATCGCCGACAACCTGACCGTTTCGTCGCTGCGTCGCTTCAAGGACGACGCGACCGAGGTCCGCGAGGGCTTCGAGTGCGGTATCGGGGTCGGCTACAACGACATCCGGATCGATGACGTCATCGAGACGTTCGAGATGCGGGAGAAGCCGCGCGCATAACACGCGGCCGGGCGCCCGGCGGACCATCCGCCGGGCGCCTCTCGCACGCCCGGGCCCGCTTTCCACCGCAGCGGGGCCGGGGTGCCTTCACACACCAGGACAAGCGGTGGTTGCCAACGATGTATGTGGGTGCTCTGACCCTGGACATCCTGCTCGGCGACGTACATTCGCTGAAGCAGAAGCGTTCCGTCGTGCGACCGCTGGTCGCCGAGCTGCACAGGCGTTTTCCCGGTGTCGCGGTGGCCGAGACCGGTCACCTCGACCTGCACCGCCGGGCGGAGGTCGGCATCGCCGTAGTCTCGGGCTCGGCGGGCAACTGCCAAGAGATATTGAACGCCTGCGAGCGCATGGTGGCCTTCCGCCCTGAGATCGAGCTGCTGTCGGCGAGACATCGGCTCTACAACGACGAAGACTGAACGACTGCACGGCCTCCGGGCCCGTGCGTGAGGGGGAGCGAACATGGTGGATGCAGCACGAGCGCGCAAGCTCGCCGACCGCATCCAGCAGATCGTCGCCGAGATGCTGGAGCGCCGGATCAAGGACCCGCGCCTGGGCTTCGTCACCGTGACCGACACGCGCATCACCGCCGACCTGCGTGAGGCCACGGTCTTCTACACGGTGTTCGGCTCCGATGCCGAGCGGGCCGACAGCGCGGCCGCGCTCGAGAGCGCCAGGGGCATCATCCGCTCCGAGGTGGGCCGTCAGACGGGCGTCCGCTTCACTCCGACGCTGGAGTTCAAGCACGACCCGCTGCCCGACAGCGCGCGGCAGCTGGACGACCTGATCAACGCCGCCAGGGCGCGAGACGCCGAGGTGGCGCGCAAGGCCGAGGGCGCGGCTTACGCCGGCGACGCGGACCCCTACCGTAAGCCGGAGGAGGACGAGGAGCCGGAGCCCATCGGCAAGCCTGACGAGGACGGGCAGCCGGCGACGTGACGCCCGACGTGCGCGACAGAACCGATCGCCCGCCCCACCTGGGTCCGGGCGCATCGGCTGAGGGCACATCGGGGCAGGGCCGTGTTCAGGCTCTGCCGCTCACCGGCGCGGACGGCGCGCTGCCGCCGTCCGGCTCGGTGATCCCCGAGCCCGCCTGGCGGCGCGCGCTCGACCTGATCGGCAAGGCCGACGAGATCGCGCTGGCCTGCCACGTGTCACCCGACGGCGACGCGCTCGGCTCGATGCTGGCCACCGGCTCCGTCCTGCGGGCCCAGGGCAAGCGGGTCGTCGCCTCCTTCGGTGACCGGCAGTTCGACGTGCCGCGCCTGCTGCGCTTCCTGCCCGGCCAGGACCTGCTCGTGCCGCCGGCGGACTTCCCGGCGGAGCCGGAGCTGATGATCACCTTCGACTCCTCTACGCCAGACCGGCTGGGCCTGCTGGGCCCCAACACGGCCAAGGCCCATGAGGTCATCGTGGTCGATCATCACCTGTCCAACACCGGGTTCGGCACGCTCAGCCTCATCGACCCGCACGTGGCCGCGACGGCCGTGCTGGCCGAGCAGCTGATCTACCGTCTCGGCGGCAGCCTGGACCGTGACATCGCCACCTGCCTGTACGCCGGGCTGGTGACCGACACCGGTTCGTTCCGGCATGCCTCGACCACGCCGGAGGTGCACCAGATGGCCGCCCGGCTGGTCGCCACGGGGCTGCGTACCGACGAGATCGCCCGCGAGCTGTGGGACCGGTCTCCGTTCGGCTACCTCAAGGTGCTCGCCGCCGCGCTTGAGCGGGTGTCGCTGGAGGACGGCCTGGTCTGGACGTACGTGCCCCGGGTCGACCGGGCCGCCTACGGCCTGCCGTACACCGAGCTGGAGGGCCTCATCGACATCGTGCGGCGCACGGACGAGGCCGAGGTGGCGGTGGTGCTCAAGGAGGACGACCAGGGAGCCTGGCAGGCGTCGAGCCGGTCCAAGGGCGCGGTCGACGTCGGCGCGATCTGCGCCGTGCTGGGCGGCGGCGGTCATCACAACGCGGCCGGATTCACCTCGCACCTCAGCGTCGAGGACACCATCGCGGCGTTCCGGGCGCTGCTGCCGAGTCGAGACGGAGAGGCTTGATGGCCGAAAGTGGCTTGATCATCGTGGACAAGCCGGCCGAGTGGACGTCCCACGACGTGGTGGCCAAGATGCGGCGGCTGGCCGGCACCCGGCGGGTGGGCCACGCGGGCACTCTCGACCCCATGGCGACGGGCGTGCTCGTGGTCGGCGTGGAGAAGGCGACCCGGCTGCTCGGGCACCTGGCGCTGACGGAGAAGGTCTACGAGGCCACGATCCGGCTTGGTGTGACGACCAACACCGACGACGCCGAGGGCGAGGTCACCTCGACGGCCCCGGCGGCCGAGGTGCGCCCCGCCGAGGTGGAGAAGGGCATCGCCGCGCTCACCGGCGAGATCATGCAGGTCCCGCCGCAGGTCAGCGCCATCAAGGTCGGGGGGCAGCGGGCGTACAAGCTGGCCAGGGCGGGCGAGGACGTCGAGCTGGCCGCGCGGCCGGTCACCGTGAGCGAGTTCTCCGTGCTGGACATCAGGGCGCACGACGACGTGATGGACATCGACGCGGTGGTGACCTGCTCCAGCGGCACCTACATCCGGGCCCTGGCCCGTGACCTGGGGGCCGGGCTCGGCGTCGGCGGGCATCTGACGGCGCTGCGCCGCACCCGGGTCGGCCCGTACGACCTGTCGCGGGCCAGGACCATCGACCGGCTGGCCGAGGAATGCGTGGTCCTGCCCATCGGGGAGGCGGTGTCGGCGGCGTTCCCACGCTGGGACCTCACCGCCGAGGAGGCCAGGGTCGTCAGCCACGGCGGGCGGTTGCCCGCCGCGGGGCACGGCAAGGGCCCGATCGGCGTGTTCGGGCCGGAGGGCGAGCTGCTCGCACTGGTGGAGGAGCAGGGCCGCATCGCCAAGCCCCTGGCCGTGTTCATTTCCTAAACGTCATTTCCTAGACGTCATTTCCTAAGAACCGCCAGTCGTCTGGTGAGCGACGTTCGACGGCTGCCCGTAGCGGAAGGCGCGCACCCGGTAGGACGCGCGGCTCTCCTCGGGCAGCGTGACCAGGCCGAAGGCGTTGACGTCCGGATCGAGGGCGGCGACGACCCGGAAGTCCGGCCGGCCCGACGGGCGGTCCTCCAGCAGGAAGCCCTCCTCGTCGGAGGTCCGGTCGGTCCACCGGAACGCCACGCCGTCGGCCTGCGTCACGATGGCCCGCAGATCCGACGGCGCCGCCCCCTCGCTCCTGACCGGCCGCGCCCCTTTCGGACCGCCGGGGATCGTCCGCGGCTCCGACCAGCCGGGCTCCGGCTTGGAGTACGGGCCGCCGCCCAGCGCCACGTCCACCGGCGCGGAGGCCTGGCCGTAGTAGGGCCGCAACCGGTAGTAGAACGGCGTGCGCGGGATCAGATCGGGATGCGTGTACGTGCTCTGCTCCGGCGGCAGGAACCCCAGGATCGTGTACGGCCCCTGTGGCTCGGTGGCGAACTCCAGGATGTGCCCGGAGGCGCCCGGCTCGCGGCCCTCCCAGCGCAGCGTGATGTCGGTCGGCGACACGAGGGTGGCCGTCAGACGGACCGGCGCCTGGACCGGCGTCTGACGCGGTGCCGAGCAGGCGGCCGTCAGCAGGAGCAATGCCACCAGAGCTGCTCTCATCGGCGCTGCTCCGATCGCCGCTGCTTTCATGGTCCCTACTTGCGCCAGAACTGGATGCCGCTCCACTCGACCGTGGCGGGACCCTTGCCGCTGCCCGTCCGGTAGGCGCCGAACTTGTCGTAGAAGCTGCCGCTCTCACTCGACACGGTGTGCTTCAGCGACCCGTTGATGTAGGTCCGATGGGTGCTGCCGACCACGTGAACGGTGTTGACGCGGACCGTCGTGCCGATGGTGGCGCCGGTGGCGATCGTGTCGCCGCCGTGCACGGAGTAGAGCCGGCCGCCGCGTTCGACGGCGAGCATGAAGAACGGGCCGGTCGTCTTGAAGGTCTGCTTCAGGCTGATGCGGGTGCCTTCCAGACTGGTGATCTTGAAGTAGCCCTCGAACTGGCGGGTGCCACTGGAGTAGGTGGCGTAGCGCCGCTCGGCCCGCTGGTCGCCGCTGTCGGTGGAGCAGTTCAGCTTGAAGGTCAGGTCGTTGACGTCACCGCAGCCCCGCTCCTGGACGGTGAAGGTCGGTTCGTACGAGGTCCAAGGTCCCGACTCGACAGGGTCGGCCGCGGCGGGCAGGGCTGGGACGAGTAATCCGATCGCTAGCGCGCCCGTGGTGACTAATCGCATCGTTCCTCCCGATTAGGAAACTTTCCTAACAGGATTCGTGGGAGCACTTACCACACTCACTCGTCAAGGGATGTGATGTGAGCTGTCGGAAGCGGGGAGAGGTCCGACCTCTTATGGCTTGCGGGCCACCAAGATGTCGCGGACGATCGCCTGGTCGACCCAGTGCTCGAAGTCGGGCAGATCGACCACGTCGAGCCCCGCCTTGGCGAGAATCTCGGCCAGGTCGTCGCGGGTGCCGCCATAGGTGTTCCACGAGATGCCGAGGGCGCCGCCGGGCCGCAGCAGCTCCGCCCAGACAGGCGCGGCCTTCCTGATGAGCTCCAGGGGGCTGCGCGACAGCCCAGCGCCGCCGCCCCTGCTGCCGTGCTGCACGCCATAGGGGGCGTCGGTCACCACGACGTCGAAGGAGCGCGGCTTGAAGAACTCGCGGCTGCGCAGGGTGTCGGCGTTGACCACGGAGACACGCTGCGTGTCGCCGGACTTGAACTCCTCCTTCGACCGGCTGAAGGAGATGTTCAGCCGGCGGCCGACCAGCGCCCGCTCGCGGCGTACGGGCACGATCTCGGCGGTGTGCTTGAAACGCTTGTTCTTCAGCCAGGTCTTGAGGAAGCCGGTGTACGCCTCGAAATCCTTGCTGTCGACATCAGCCCCATAGGCGTCATATCCGTACACGAGGGCCTGGTTGAGCGTGGTGCCACGCCCGCACAGCGGGTCGAACACCGACAACCGCTCGTCCAGCCGTCGGTCGCTCGCCAGCACCGTGACGTTCAGCAGCAGCTTGGTGAAGTGCTCGTTCGTCTTGCCGGCGTATTTCTGGATCGTGATCAGATCGCTGCTGAGCCGGTCGAGCGGCGACACGGTGAGCGGTCGCAGCAGCCCGCCCTCGATCCCGTAGAGCGCGTAGACCGAGGAGAGGTTGGACAGCAGCGCGACGTCGCCGGCGCCGAGCGGCTCGGACGTCTCGAAGGTCACGTACGGCAGGCCGCCGATCACGCTCTCCCCGAGGTCGGACACCTCGGTCTCCAGGGCCCGCCGGCCGAAGAAGGCCAGCTCGGCGAGGGTCAGGCGGACCGCGCTCTCACCGTAGACACGGTTGAAGGCAGGCAGGATCAGAAGTGCGTATCGAGGCATGGTGCGGCCGATCGTACCCCCTCGATTGGAGCCGACGCGGCGGCGCATGGCAGGCTGGTGGAGGATTGATCCGCGACAAGCGAATGGGGCCGGGCGTGCAGGGTTCGGAAAGGTCCGCCGTCACGATCGGCGTGTTCGACGGCGTCCACCGCGGGCACCAACAGGTGGTCGAGCGGGCCGTGGCCGCCGCCCGGGAGCGCGGTCTGCGCGGCGTCGCGGTCGTCTTCGAGCCGCATCCCGCCGAGGTCGTCCGGCCCGGGTCCCACCCGGCCCGCCTGACCACGCCGAGGCGCAGGTCGGAGCTGCTGACCGAGCTCGGCGTGGGCGAGGTGTGCGTCGAGGAGTTCACGCTGGAGCTGTCCAGGATGAGCCCCGGCGAGTTCGCCCAGTCGATCCTCGCCGACCGGCTACGGGCCGCCGTGGTCGTGGTGGGGGCGAACTTCACCTTCGGCCACCGCGCGGCCGGCACCACCGAGACCCTGGTCGCGCTCGGCGAGAAGTACGACTTCGCCGTCGAGGTGGTCCCGCTGCTCGACGGGGTCTCCTCAACCGAGATCCGCGGCCGCCTGACGGCCGGTGACGTCGAGGGCGCCACGGCGGGCCTGGGCCGCCCGCACCGGGTGGAGGGCGTCGTCGTGCGCGGCTACCAGCGCGGCCGCCAGCTCGGCTTCCCCACCGCCAACGTCGAGACGCCGCCCCACACGGCCATCCCCGCCGACGGGGTTTACGCGGGCTGGCTGGAGTGCGTGCCCGTCGCCAACCTGCCCGCCCTCTACGCGGGTGAGCGCTGGCCCGCCGCGATCTCCGTCGGCACCAATCCCACCTTCGAGGGGGTCCCGCGCACGGTCGAGGCGTACGCGCTGGACCGCGACGACCTGGAGCTGTACGGCGTGCACGTGGCGGTAGACTTCGCGGCGAGACTGCGGGGAAACACCCGGTTCGACTCGATCGAGGAGCTCATCGCCCAGATCCACACCGACGTCGACCAGGCCCGGCGGCTGACCTCGGGCTGAGGATTGATGACGCGGCGCTTGACCGCGATGGTAACCTTGCATGTCGGTCCAGTGACGGCGGCGCTGCGCGCTGCTCTGACGGCCTTCGCCGCGGCGACTGTAGGCACGCACGGTCGCTCGCATTACTTATCTATTCGCGCGTGCCTGTAGCTCAAAGGAGAGCCGTGTCCCTCGACACCGCTGCCAAGAAGACCATCATCGCTGAATACGCGACGGCTGACGGCGACACCGGGTCGCCCGAGGTGCAGATCGCGCTGCTCAGCAAGCGCATCAGCGAGCTGACCGAGCACCTGAAGACGCACAAGCACGACCACCACAGCCGTCGTGGCCTGCTCCTGCTCGTCGGGCGCCGGCGCCGCCTGCTGAAGTACCTGCAGAAGGTCGACATCGCGCGTTACCGTGCGCTCATCGAGCGCCTCGGCCTGCGCCGATAGAGTGAGAGGGAGCGGCGTCCGCGTCGCTCCCTTCTCATTGCACCACCGGCGCGTCGAGCGCCGTACAACTGAATATCCGAGACACACTTAAGAGCCCCCGCGTCCGCACAAGCACCAAGCGACCCGCGACGCATGCGGGCCGGTCCTCGGTAGTGGCTTCCGGTAACAGTGACAGTTCTGACCGGGCGCTTCGATCGAAGACCGGCGCTGCACCTAACGAGGGTGCCGGTGAGAAAGAGGGCGCGGGAGACTGACTGACCAAGGAGGTCCCCCGTGGAGGGTGTCCACACCGCTGAAGCCGTCATAGACAACGGCTCATTCGGCACACGCACGATCCGGTTCGAGACCGGTCGTCTGGCGCGCCAGGCGGCGGGTTCCGCCGTCGCCTATCTCGACAACGACACGATGGTCCTGTCCGCGACCACCGCCTCGAAGTCGCCCAAGGAAAACCTCGACTTCTTCCCGCTGACAGTGGACGTCGAGGAGCGCATGTACGCCGCGGGGCGCATCCCCGGCTCGTTCTTCCGCCGTGAGGGCCGTCCCTCCGAGGACGCCATCCTCACCTGCCGCCTGATCGACCGGCCGCTGCGCCCGTCGTTCGTCAAGGGGCTGCGCAACGAGGTCCAGGTCGTCGCCACGGTCATGTCCCTCAACCCCGACCACCTCTACGACGTGGTCGCCATCAACGCCGCCTCGCTGTCCACCCAGCTCGCCGGGCTGCCCTTCTCCGGCCCGATCGGCGGCGTCCGCGTCGCGCTGATCGACGGCCAGTGGGTCGCCTTCCCGACTCACCACGAGCTCGAGCGCGCCACGTTCGACATGGTCGTGGCCGGGCGGGTGCTCGCCGACGGCGATGTCGCGATCATGATGGTCGAGGCCGAGTCCACCAAGGACACGCTGAAGCTGATCGCCGAGGGCGCCGTCGCGCCCAACGAGGAGACGATCGCGCAGGGCCTTGAGGCCGCCAAGCCGTTCATCAAGGTGCTGTGCGAGGCGCAGTCGCGGGTCGCGCAGGTCGCGGCGAAGGAGACCGCCGAGTACGCCGTCTTCCTCGACTACCAGGAGGACGTCTACGCCGCCCTGGAGAGCGCGGTCAAGACCGAGCTGGCCGCCGCGCTGACCATCGCCGGCAAGAAGGAGCGCGAGACCGAGCTCGACAAGGTCAAGGCGCTGGCCGTCGAGAAGCTGCTCCCCGAGTTCGAGGGCCGCGAGAAGGAGATCTCCGCCGCCTTCCGCTCGGTGATGAAGAAGCTCATGCGCGAGCGGGTCATCAAGGAGGGCCTGCGCATCGACGGCCGCGGCACCAAGGACATCCGCGCGCTGTCCGCCGAGGTCCACGTGGTGCCGCGGGTGCACGGCTCGGCGCTGTTCGAGCGTGGTGAGACCCAGATCCTGGGCATCACGACCCTCAACATGCTGCGCATGGAGCAGGTCATCGACACGCTCAACCCCGAGCGGACCAAGCGCTACATGCACAACTACAACTTCCCGCCCTACTCCACCGGTGAGACCGGCCGCGTGGGCTCGCCCAAGCGCCGGGAGATCGGTCACGGCGCGCTGGCCGAGCGGGCGCTGATCCCCGTCCTGCCGTCGCGTGAGGAGTTCCCTTACGCCATCCGCCAGGTCTCGGAGGCGCTGAGCTCCAACGGCTCCACCTCGATGGGCTCGGTCTGCGCCTCCACGATGGCGCTGCTCGACGCCGGTGTGCCGCTGCGCGAGATGGTCGCGGGCATCGCGATGGGCCTGATCGGCGAGGGTGACCAGTACGTCACGCTGACCGACATCCTCGGCGCCGAGGACGCCATGGGCGACATGGACTTCAAGGTCGCCGGCACCAAGGACGTCATCACCGCGCTCCAGCTCGACACCAAGCTCGACGGCATCCCCGCCTCCGTGCTGGCCGCCGCGCTGAAGCAGGCCAAGGGCGCCCGCCTGGCCATCCTCGACGTGATGCAGGAGGCGATCGACTCTCCGGCGGAGATGAACCCGACCGCACCGCGCATCATCACCATCAAGGTCCCCGTGGACAAGATCGGCGAAGTCATCGGCCCGAAGGGCAAGATGATCAACCAGATCCAGGACGACACGGGCGCCGAGATCACCATCGAGGACGACGGCACCATCTACATCGGTGCCACCGACGGCCCGTCGGCCGAGGCCGCCCGCACGGTGATCAACGGCATCGCCAACCCGCACATGCCGGAGGTCGGCGAGCGCTACCTGGGCACGGTCGTGAAGATCGCCGCCTTCGGCGCGTTCGTCTCGCTGATGCCCGGCAAGGACGGCCTGCTCCACGTCTCCCAGATCCGCAAGCTGCACGGCGGCAAGCGCATCGAGAACGTGGAAGACGTCATGAGCGTCGGCGAGAAGGTCCAGGTCGAGATCGCCGAGATCGACGGCCGGGGCAAGCTGTCCCTGGTGCCGGTCGAGGTGATCGAGAAGGAGGCCGCCGAGAAGGCCGCCAAGGCCGAGGGCGACTCCGCCGACGGCTCCGGTGCCGAGGCTCCGGCCGCGGCCGCCTCGGACGACAAGCCGCGCGACGACCGTCCCCGCCGTACCCGCACCCGGGTGCGGGCGCCCCGCGCCGACGGTGCCGATGGAGACGACCGCAACTCGTGAGAACCACCACGCTGCACCCCGGCCGTGACGGGGCCGGGGTGGTAAGGCGCACCGTCCTTCCCGGTGGGCTGCGCGTGGTGACCGAGACCATGCCGACCGTGCGTAGTGTCGCGGTCGGCATGTGGGTCGGCATCGGCTCGCGTGATGAGGACTCCCGGCACATGGGAGCCACCCACTTCCTCGAACACCTGCTCTTCAAGGGCACGCCCACGCGCGACACCATGGAGATCTCGGCGTCCATCGAGGGCATCGGCGGGGAGATCAACGCCTTCACCGCCAAGGAATACACCTGCTACTACGCCCGGGTGCTCGACGAGGACCTGCCGGTCGCGGTCGACGTGCTCGCCGACGTGGTGACCAGCTCGCTGATCACCCCCGACGACGTCGAGTCCGAACGCGGGGTGATCCTCGAAGAGATCGCCATGCACGACGACGACCCGTCCGATGTCGTGCACGAGCAGTTCGCGGCGGCGCTCTACGGAGACTCGCCGATCGGGCGGCCCATCCTCGGCACGGTCGAGTCGATCAACGAGCTCCCCCGCGACCGGATCGCCGACTACTACCAGCACCACTACGAGCCGCGCCGCACGGTCGTCTCCGTCGCCGGCAACATCCGGCACGAGGACGTCGTCGAGCTGGTCGTGCGCGCCTACGAGCGGGCGGGCGTGCTCGGCGGACCGCTGGAGGCCGAGCCGCCCCGCACGAGCGGGCCGGGCGCCCGGACGCGGTCGGGGGTCAAGGTGCTCGACCGTCCTACCGAACAGGCCAACCTGGTGCTCGGTACGACCGGCATGTCCCGTACGGACGACCGGCGCTTCGCCCTCGGCGTGCTCAACGCGGCGCTCGGCGGCGGCATGTCGTCCCGGCTCTTCCAGGAGATCAGGGAGAAGCGCGGGCTGGCCTACTCCGCCTACAGCTACACCTCGGCCTATGCCGACACCGGCCAGTTCGGCATCTACGTGGGCTGCCTGCCGTCGAAGATCGACGACGTGCTCAAGATCTGCCGTGACGAGGTCGTCAGGGTGGTCGACGACGGCCTCGACGCCGACGAGATCATGCGCGGCAAGGGGCAGATGCGGGGCGGGCTGGTGCTCGGCCTGGAGGACACCGGCTCACGCATGTCGCGGATCGGGAAGAACGAGCTGGTCTACGACGAGCTGCTGTCCGTGGACGAGGTGCTGGCCAGGATCGAGGCCGTCACTCCGGACGAGATCGCCGAGGTCGCGGCCGACGTCCTCAACCGGCCGCTCACGCTCGCCGTGATCGGTCCGTACGGCGACAAGGACTTCTCCAGCGCCATCGCCTGATGACACTGCCTCGCTGTTTCGCGGGGCCGCTGCCTTGCTGAGGCGCGTGGGGCCTCCCTTCCCGGAGGGCCCACGCGCCTCGGCAGGTATAGGGTTGACCTGTGATTAAGGTAGGTGTGCTGGGCGCGCGCGGTCGCGTGGGCGTCGAGGTGTGCAAGGCGGTAGAGGCGGCCCCCGATCTGGAGCTGGTGGCGGCGCTCGACAAGGACGACGCCATCGAAGGGCTCCAGGGCGCCGAGGTGGTCGTCGACTTCACCCATCCCGACGTCGTCATGGGCAACCTCGAATGGGCGATTGCCCACGGGATCCATCCGGTGGTCGGCACCACCGGCTTCGGCGCCGAGCGGCTCGACACCGTGCGCGGGTGGCTGGCCAAGTTCCCCGGCACCAACTGCCTGATCGCCCCCAACTTCGGCATCGCCGCCGTGCTCATGATGCACTTCGCCCAGATGGCGGCCAAGCACTTCGACTCCGTCGAGATCGTCGAGCTGCACCACCCCAACAAGGCCGACGCGCCGTCCGGCACCGCCCGCCGCACGGCCGAGCTGGTCGCGGAGGCGCGCGCCAAGGCCGGGATGGGCCCGATGCCCGACGCCACCTCCGCCGAGCTCGACGGAGCGCGCGGCGCCGACGTCGGCGGGGTCCACGTCCACGCCGTACGCCTGAGCGGGCTGATCGCCCACCAGGAGGTGCTGCTGGGCGGCGACGGGGAGATCCTCACGATCAGGCACGACACCATGAGCCGCTCGTCGTTCACCCCGGGCGTGCTGCTCGGTGTGCGCCGGGTGCGCGAGCTGCCCGGCCTGACCGTTGGCCTGGAGCGGTTGCTCGACCTCTGAACATACGTCATGCCCACGACCTGACCCGGGTCATGGGCACGACGTGAGGAGGGGATCCCGGCACCGCACAGCCGAGCCTGTGCCCACCACATTAATATCCAGGGGCGCGAGCAGGCCGAACATGAGACCGTGTCGGCATGGCGCGATGGGTCGAGCCGGGGGAGCTGCCCGGACTGGTCGATGTGGAGCTGGCGGCCGACGGGCTGTTCGAGCAGGTGGGGATCGTCTTCCCGCCGGGCACGACCATGATCGAAGAGGTCACGGATCCGTCCGCAGTGCTGGTCGAAGGGGAGCCGCCTGCCGGGTTCGCGCTGATCGGTTGGGTCGACGGCAACCTGCACCTGGACCAGCTGGCCGTACACCCGTCGTGGATGCGGCAGGGGATCGGCGGGCGGCTGGTCGCGGCGGTGCGCGACCACGCGACCGCGAGCGGCGCGCCCGCGGTGACGCTGACGACCTATCGGGACGTGCCGTGGAACGCGCCCTGGTACGCGCGGCACGGCTTCTCCGTGCTGCCCGAGGGGGAGTGGGGGCCGGAGCTGCGGGCGCTGGTCGAGCACGAACGCGAGCTGGGCATCGAGGTGGCGCCGCGCGTGGTCATGCGGACGGTCGTGGCAGCTTAAGCCGTAGCGGCTTAAGTCGTGCCAGGAGCCGTGACAAGTGCCGTCGTAGGCCAAATGGTGGCAGGTTAGACGCCGAGCTCGTCGGCCAGCCGCTTCAGGTACGAGGCGAACTGGCGGCGGTCGTAGTCGTCCCACCCCACGGTGAGCTCGTCGAAGGCGCGGCGCTGCCACTGGCGCGAGCCCGCCAGGAGATTCTCGCCATGCGCGGTGAGCTGCAGTGACGCGCGCCGGCGGTCAAATTCGGAGGAGGCACGGGTCAGGTAGCCCGCCTTGGTGGCGTCCTTGACGATGCGGCTGGCCCCGGAGTGGTCGAGGCCGAGCTGGTGGGCCACGGTGCCGACAGTGGCCTCCTCGGTGGCGTCGTTGCCGGTGTCGACGGCCTCCACGGCCAGGATGTGCTGCACGTGGCGAGTCTCCCCGGTCTGCTCCTCCGAGGCGCTGTTGATCCACCGGCGCGACCAGAAGCGCACCAGCCGGAAGAGCGCGGGACCGCCGTCGCCGTCAGCGGGGGTAACGCCGTGCGCGTTCATGTCCACACTGTACCCCCGGATGGATGCGATATGCACATATAGTGTGTGCGAATCGCATATATTGTCTCTCGTGAGGGAAGCGACATGTCCATCGTCCTGAACCACCTGATCGTCCCGGCGGCCGACAAGACGGCCGCCGCCACGTTCCTCGCCGACCTGCTCGGGCTGCCGCTCTCCGAGCCGTCCGGTCCGTTCGTGCCCGTCAGGGTCAACGACGACCTGGCGTTCGATTTCGACGACCGGCACCAGGTCCAGCCGGGCCACTACGCGTTCCTGATCGACGACGACACCTTCGACGCGGTGCTGCGCCGCCTCCAGGAGTCCCCGTCGATCTCGTACGGCTCCGGCCCGGGCCACGGCTGGGACGGCAGGATCAACCACCTCGGCGGCGGACGTGGCGTCTACGTGCGCGATCCCAACGGTCACAGTTACGAGCTGTTCACGGCCGTCCCCTAGCGGAGTAGGGTGGCGACCGTGACTGCCGGGTCGGCCAAGTGCCATGACGAGACGGGGCGCCCGGTCACGCCTTGATCACCGGGCGGGCCCGTGGCCCGCCGCCTCTCGCGTTCCCCAAGCGGAGATCGCAGAGGAAGGAGGTGATCGCATGTCCAGTGCTTGGGAAGGCTTCACCACGCGGCACGCCGTCGGTGACGTGCTCGACGGGCGCGTAGTCAGTGTCTTTCCGTTCGGCGCCTTCATAGAGGTCGCCGACGGCATCCACGGGCTGCTCGTCGAGCGGGATCAGCGACAGGTCGGGTCGAGCGTCTCGGTACGGATCGACGAGGTCGACCATGACAACCGGCGGCTGAGACTCACCGCGAGCTGAGGCTGATGGCGCGTGCGGGGGCTCTTACCGGCCCTCGCACGTCGCCGTAACCGCCTACAGGGTGATCGCGAGGCCGAGGGTGAGCAGCAGGCCGTACGCCAGCTGCAGCTTGCCGGTCTGCTGCAGGACGCCGATCAGCGCCGGGCCGACGGCGCCGTTCAGGACCGTCTTGACCGGCGCGATGGCCAGCGGCGCGGCGAGCACGGCCGCCGCGGCCAGCGGGGCGACCAGGATCATGGCCAGGGCGATCACGAACGGCACGATCAGGCACGTCGCGTACAGCGTACGAGTGCGCGCCGCGCCCAGCACGACCGCCAGCGTCCGCTTGCCGGACTCGCCGTCGGTCGCCACGTCGCGCAGGTTGTTCACGACGAGCATGGAGCACGACAGGAGCCCGACGGGGATCGAGGCCACCAGAGCGGCCCAGGACAGGTGCTCGGCCTGCACGTACGCGGTGCCGACCACGGGCACGATGCCGAAGAAGGTGAACACCGCGACCTCGCCGAGCGCGCGGTAGCCGTACGGAGACTTGCCGCCGGTGTAGAACCAGGCGGCGGCGATCGCGGCGGCGCCCACGAGCAGGACCCACCACGCGCGAGTGGCCAGGACCAGGATCAGCCCGAGCACCGCGGCGACGCCGAAGCAGCCGAGCGCGGCCGCGAGCACCTGCGGCGGCGTGGCCACCCGCGAGCCGACCAGGCGCATCGGGCCGACCCGCTGGTCATCGGTGCCGCGGATGCCGTCGCTGTAGTCGTTGGCGTAGTTGACGCCGATCTGCAGCGACAGCGCCACGAGCAGCGCGACGATCGCGCGCCACCAGACGAAGCCGTCCTCGCCGATCGCCACGCCGGTGCCGACCATGACGGGCACGATGGCGTTGGGCAGGGTGCGGGGACGTGCGCCGGCGATCCACTGGCCGGGGGTTGCCATATCGACGAATCCTCTAGCTGATGTCGGTGGTGAGCCTGACCATGCGGATGGGACGCCCCATGTCGAGCACGCGCTCGGCCATGTCCTCGCCCCAGCCGGCCGACTCCAGGAAGCCCAGCACCGCGTAGTTGTCGGCGAACACCCAGGTGACGATCTGCCGGAAACCGTCCTCCCGCAGGTGATCGACGGTGGCGTTGAGCAGCCGGCTGCCATGCCCGCGCCGGACGAAGTCGGGATCGACCAGCAGGGTCAGCATCTCGGCGACGATGGTCGGGTCGAGGTCGGGGTCTTCGGCGGGGGCGTGTGAGGCCAGGCCGACCACCCGCTCACCGCCGCGCGGCGTGGCCAGGGCGGCGCTACCGCCCACGCCTAGAGCCGGGAAGCCCTCGGTGTCGAGGATGGTCTCCACCGCCACCAGCACCCGGTGCATGGGTGTGGGCGGGGCGACGATCGCCTCGTCCCACTGCCGCAGCCACATCTTCTCCGCCGCGGCCCCCGTCATCTGCTCGAGCGGCCCCTCGGGGAGGAACTCCCGATAGCCGTAGCGCCAGGCGCGGATCTGAGTATTCGCAACCTGGAGCACATCCTCGCGCCGGGCCGCCCGGACGCCTACGTCTGCCATCTCGGCCCGCTCCTTCGCCTGCCGTCCATGCCACAAGGCACGAGTTACACCGTATCGGTGTTTGAGCCTTGGAGATGACGCGAACCCTGCTTCCTCGCCCGGTAGGCGCGCGTTTTGGTGCGGTTGCCGCATACCCGCATGGAACACCACGAGCGTGATCGGTTCTTCGAGGAGTCGATGAACGCCCACTGGCACATGCTCTCGGCGCAGACCTTCAGCCGGTGCCACGACTGATCCGTCACGGCGGCGGCGATCCTGGCCAGACCGCCTCGGACGCCGTCCTCGACGGGGATCAGATCCGGCGTGGCGCCGACGCGTACCAGCAGCGGAAAGGCCAGCAGTCCGGGCATCTCCGGAGTTTCGCGTCTTAACCCCATCCGCAGGACTTCCCGCAGAGTGAGCGCGGCGGCGAGGTCCTCGTCGGTCGCGCGGTCGCGCGGGCCGATCAGACCCCGCTCCCGGAGCCAGATGGCCAGCTCGGCGGGTGAGGCCAGCTCGTCGGCATCGCAATCGAGAGCGTACGTGTTCACGAAGTCGCGCACGAGCTCCGCGGGCGCCAGCATGTCACCACTGTACGGCAATAGCAGGTTGCGCCATCATGGGGCGCATGATCGTTCGCACCTGGCGGGGCTGGACCCGGGAGTCCGATGCCGCGGCCTACGAGGACTACCTCCTGCGCACCGGATTTCCCGGCTACACCGAGACGCCGGGCAACCGCGGCGCCTACTTCACCAGGCGCGCCAGCGGGGACATGACCGAGTTCTTCCTGATCTCGCTGTGGGAGTCGTGGGAGGCGATCAGGGCGTTCGCCGGCGACGATCCGGGCGTGGCGGTCTTCTATCCGGAGGATGACGCGTTCCTGGTCGACAGGGAGCGGACCGTGGAGCACTACGAGGTGTTCGCCAGCGCCTGAGCGAGTGGAGCATTACGAGGTGTCGCCAGCGCCTGCGCCAGTGGAGCGCTACGAGGTGTTCGCCAACGCCTGCGCCAGCCGCCGCACCCCCTCCGCGAGCTCCGCCAGATGGGCGGCCGCGATGTGCGTGACGCGCAGGCGGGGTCCCGGCGGCTCCGACGGGTAATGGATCCTGCCGGGGCTCACCAGCACGCCGTTGCGTTTCGCGGCTTCGACCAGGGCGTTCTCGTCGGTTTCCGGTGGCAGCCGTACCCACAGGTGCATGCCGCCCTTCGGCAGCAGATGCAACTCGGCGGTGGGCAGCCGCGCGGCCAGCTCGGCGGCGAGCGTGTCGCGGCGGACCAGGATCTCGCTCCGTACGTTCGCCAGATGCCGGCGCCAACCGGGCGACTCGACGAACTCCAGCACGGTCTCCTGCAGCGGACGCGCCACGAAGAACGACTCCACCAGCTGGCTGGCCCGCAGCCTGTGGGAGGCCGGGCCGCGCGCGATGACGGCCGCGACCCGCGCGCTCGGTGACAGGATCTTGGTGAGCGAGCAGATGTAGACGACCGTGCCGTGCGCGTCCATCGACACCATGGGCGGCGGCGTCCGGTCGCTGAGGTAACGCGCGTAGTCGTCCTCGATCACGAACGCGCCCGCCGCCCTGGCCACCTGGAGCACCTGTTCCCGGCGCTCGTGGGTGAGGGTGGCGCCGGTCGGGTTCTGCAGGGTGGGCTGGCAGAGGAACACCCGCGCGCCGGTGACAGCGAACGCCTCGGCCAGCAGATCGGGCCGTACGCCGTCCCGGTCCATCGGCACGGCCGTCGCCCGCAGCCCCGCCGCCCTTGCCGCGGCCAGCGCGCCCGGATAGGTCGGCGTCTCGACCAGGACCGGCGTGCCCGGGGCGGCCAGCGCCCTGAAGGCGTGCGTGAGCGCGGCCTGGCCGCCACTGACGATCAGCGCGTCGGCCGCGGTCACGTCGCCCCCGGCCTGTGTCGCGAACCACCTGCGCAGCTCCGCCAGCCCGCTCAGTGGCGGCATCGCCCACGCCCCCGGCCTGCGCACCGCCCGCCCCGCCGCGGCGGCCAGCTGCTTGTCGGGCCTGAGGCCGGGGTTGAGGTAGCCGCCGGTGAGCGGGATGACCCCCTCGGGCGGCGGAGTCAGCAGCCCGGTCACCGGGCTTTCATCGACCACCCGATCGCCCAGGGCGACGGTCTGCCAGGAGAAGTCCGGCGGCTCGTTGGGTTTTGCGGGCAGTTGGGCGATGAACGCCCCGATGCCCGGCTTGGTGACGACCCGGCCCTCGGCCGCCAGTTGCCCGATGGCCCGCGAGACCGTCACCGGGCTGACGTTGTGGCGGCGCATGAGCTCTCTGGAGGAGGGGAGACGGTCTCCCGGCCGCAGACGGCTGAGCTCTTGGCGCAGGATCGCGGTGATTTGGGCGATACTGCTATCCTGTTCCATGACGGATAAGAATAGCGCTATCGTTGGCGACAGAGTAGCGGTGGTCGCTTCCCCGGGGTCTCCACGAGGCCGGGGTACTCTCCTCGCCTTCCTCGGCGTTCTCGCTTTTTCCGGCTCCTTTCCCGCCACCGCCTACGCGATGCGCGGCTTCGACCCGTGGCTGGTCGCCATCGGCCGGGCCGTGATCGCCGGCGTCATAGCGCTCATCTGCCTCAAAGCCGCCCGTCTTCCCCTGCTCCCGCCCCGCCACCAGTGGCGCTCCTACGGGGCGATCTCGCTCGGCGTGGTCTTCGGGTTCCCCGTCTTCAGCGGCCTGGCGCTGGACCTCGGCGCCACCACCGCCCACTCCGCCGTGGTCATCGGCCTGCTCCCGGCCGCCACGGCCGTCTGCGCGGTCGTGCGCGCCGGCGAGCGGCCGCGCCCTCTCTTCTGGGTGGCCTGTGCGGCAGGCGCCATCGCCATCACCGCCTTCACCCTCACCCGTGGGCAGGGCACGGCCGCCTGGCCCGACGTCCTCCTGCTCGGCGCCCTGGTCTCGGCGGCCGTCGGCTACACCGAAGGCGCCCGGCTCTCCCGCGAGACTCCCGGCTGGCAGGTCATCTCCTACGCTCTCGTCCTCTCTTTGCCGCTCACGGTCCCGGTGACGGCTGTACTTTTTCTCACCACCCCCGTCCACCCATCCCCCGAGGCTCTGGCCGGGTTCGCGTACGTGGGGGTGATCTCGATGTTCCTCGGGTTCGTCCCTTGGTACGCCGGTCTGGCCAGGGGCGGCATCGCCAGGGCGGGGCAGACGCAGCTCACGCAGCCGCTGTTGACGCTCACCTGGGCGTGGTTCCTGCTGGGGGAGAGGTACGGGCCGGCCACTGTGGTGGCCGCGGTGGCCGTACTCGTCTGTGTGGCTGTCACTCAACGCGCACGCACTTGAAGGCGGTGATGTGCGGGGGCTGTCGCCGGATGCGCTCGTGGTTGAGGGCGGTGGCGTGTGGGGGCCGTCGCCCGACTCGCCCCGTAGTCGAAGGCGGGTGACGTTCGTGTGGCCGTCGCCCGATGAGCCCGTACCTGTGTGAATGCCATGCTTGTTTGCCCGCCATGGCACAACCCCGCACGGCAGGAGGGCGTACTTGAAAGACATGACGCCGCCCCGCAGGATAGGAGGCGGAGGTGTCACACATGGCAGACCTCACCATTCCCGAAGGCGGCTTCTGGCCGGCTCCGGAGATCCCGCAGCCGAACATCTACCCGATGGAGTGGCGGGTCGAGACGGCCAAGCTCGCGGCGATCTACGAGAAATCCAAACGGACGATCTGGAACCCGGCCGACCTGCCCTGGGACGGGCTGAACCCGGACGACTTCACCCGTGAGCAGCGTCTCGGGATCATGTACTGGTTCGCCGTGCTGGCCAACTTCGACGCCTCGGGGCCGGCGGTGTTCGCCCGCGCCACCATCCAGGCGTTCGAGAAGCACGAGGAGGATCCGGTCCGGAAGTGCTTCTTCTCGATCACCCGCGACGAGATGAACCACGAGGAGTGCTGCCAGCGGACCATCGCCAAGCTCTGGCCCGGCGGCCCCCTCGACTGGACCCCGTCCGACGACCTGGAGAAGGCCGCCCACAACAACATCGGCTGGCTCTATCACAACGGCGGCCGCTACTGGACCGGCTACAACGTGGCCGTGGGCAAGTACACGCTGCCCGTGCTCTTCACCAGCTTCATGATGGGCGAGATGGCCGCCTCTACCCTGTTCAGGGGCATGGCCTCGGGCACCGAGCATCCCGTCTTCGGCGAGATGTTCCAGCGCATCGGCCGCGACGAGTCCCGACATCTCCAGATTTGCATGGTCATTCTGGAGAACGAGTGGCCCGGCCTGACCGACGAGACCCGCGCCCTCATCACCCGCCAACTCCGAGCCGGCTTCGTCTTCCTGTCCATGATCCTCTGGGAGCCGCCGGAGGGCTTCTGGGAGCTGCCGCCGTACTTCCTGGCCAATCACCGTGTCTTGATGGACCACGCTCGGGAGGCTGGGCTGGGTGTGCTGTCGTATGAGGAGCAGGCGGAGAACTGGCGGCTCGCCATGGCCCGCATCCGCGCCATCGTCGAACGCTGGGGCATCGCCTTCCCCGCCATCCCCGAACTCGACCTGGAGGGCGTACAGGTCGACTTCATCGATCCCGAGGAGATCATCCCGGTCTTCTGAGCATCCCGGTCTTCTGAGCACGGCGCCGAGCGCGCCGTCGTGGCGCGCAGCGACGTCCATCCGTTTCAGACGTACGATCCGTGCCATGTGGGGACGCATCGATGGGTTCCGCGTGGTCGAACTCGGTATGCCTGGCGAGCAACGCACCTGGCTGACCGATCTGGTCCTGTCCGGCGCCAAGACGGCCACGGCGGGTCTGCTGGAGCTCGACTACGAAGCCGAGGATGAGCCACTGGAACATGTCGGCGAGCGCCTGGTGCTCGTGGACGATGAGGGCTCACGGGCGGCTCTGCTTGAGGTGGTGGGGGTGGAGCAGGTGCCGTTCGGGGCGGTGAGCTTTGAGTTCGCGCAGGCGGAGGGGGAGGGGTACCGCTCTGTCGAGCACTGGCGTGAGGTTCATGCACGGTACTGGGCCGGTCTCGGGCGCGAGGTGACCGACTCGTCGACGGTTGTCTGCCTGACCTTCCGCCTCGTTACGCCCTAGGCGAGCGCTCTTCGGGGTGCTCGTAGGCCGGTCACCCTCGCCGCGTACTCGTGGGCTGGTCACCCTTGCCGCGAAGCAGCACCATTGAACTGCTTGGAAGTGCTTGCGGGGCGAAGGGGGCGCCTGGGAATTTTCGGCTATTCCGGCCAGTCTTCCTGGGCGACCACATATGTGCCTCGATAAGGAACGGTGAATACCCAGCCTCGCTTCCGCAGGGACTCGACCGCGCTTCGGGCTGTGACCTTGGCGACCCCGTAGCGCCGCATCAACGTCTTTTCGCTGAATATCGCCCGGTTGGGTCGAAACTCACCGCTGCGGATTCGCTTGACGATGTCATCCGCGATATCTTCGAAAACCGGTGTCTTTCGTCTTTGCCGCAGACCTCCAGTCGTGCCCACGAATGTGCCCTCGCCCGACACCGTGTGGGCCACCTGACGGTGGCGCAACTCTCGGGCGACTCTACGTGCCGTCGTCCTGCCGATGTAGAACTCTGCCTCCATCGCAGCCTCGCTCGGCAGAGCCTGTCCGGCCAGCAGTTCGCCCTTGCGGATTCGATCGTGGAGAATGTCGGCGACCTGCATATAGATCGGAGTAGGTCCTTCACGATCGATCATGCCTACATTCTAGATGTCTCTATGCAGCGGTCGAGCAACTTCAGTTCTCGGGCCACGACTCTTTGGGCGACACGTAACTGCCACGCTGGGCAACCGTGTAAATCCAGCCACGCTCACGAAGAAGCGCCATGGCCCGCCGTACGGTCTCGCGGGCGCAGTCGTATTGCTGAAGGAGCGCTGTTTCGCCAGGGATCGGACGTCGCGGCAGATACTTGCCTGCCTTTATCTGTTCCGTTACGTCTGTTGCTATCTGCTGATAAAGCGGGACTTTGCGCTGCTGGCGCGGCGCCTCATTCGGGGCGCCGACGAAGGTTCCCTCGCCTTGGACGGTGTAAATGAGGCCCTTTTCGCGGAGCACATGAATCGCTCGTCTGGCGGTGGTCCTGGCGACTCCGAACTCGGCCTGGATGTCGGCCTCGCTCGGCATGGGTTGCCCCGAGGCGAGACCGGAGAGTCTGTGGCGGAGGATCTCGGCGATCTGAAGGTAGGGATGGGTGTCTCCATCGTAGTCGAGCACATACGCAAGATAGGCGAAGAGGTACGACCCATCCCATATCCATCGGTCTAAATAGAGGTCTCGAACGTTCTGACTAGTCAGAGTGATACAACTAGACATAAGATGCAGGCATGGCTCGCGCAGAGCGAAAGTTGTACGGCGGCTGCATTGGGCGTCACGTTGAGGCGGCTCACGACGACTGCATACGCATCGACTGGGATCCAGTGGGGCCCTGTGCTGAGCGGATGCGTGTGCGGGGCCACACCTGTGATTGCCAGCCGGTGTTCTACGAGCTGTGTCAGGCAGGCGGTCAGCGTTACATCCGCAGGACGACGAGAAAGGGTGGGCGAGTGGTGGTGGAGGAGAGCGTCCGAACGAACGCCTCTCAAACGGACATCCTGTGGTCTCTGTTGCTGTGGGGAGACGCTCGATGATCGCGAGACGCCGTCGGAGCATCCTCGGGTGTCTTCTCGCTCGGCTGTGCGACATCCGTGACCGGGCGCGCTCAGCCTGTCCGTTCTCCCGGCAGACGTCATCCCAAGAGCTCCGCGTTCTGCCGGGGCCCCACCCGTTCGCGCAGGTCCCCTTTCCGCGGCTGGGACCTGCGACGACCTTCTGGTGGGCCATTTCGCTGGAGTTGCGGAAGGCGACATGTTCGAGCGGCCGCTCGCGGAACGCCGCGGTTTCGCTATCCGGGCCGACGCGTATCCACGGGACCTTGCATGTGAAGCTCCCGCTGTCCGCACTGAGGGGGTTGACCCGGGTCGGTTAGGTCCGACTGGGGAAGAGCCATCATGAACGTGTCCTTCTGGGAAGGCTTCCGGCATTTTCCTTTGGCCGTCACACGATGGCGCAGCCCAGTGTCTGATCGTTGCTGCCACTTGGAGGGGCGTCATCGACTGGGTCGCGCTGGCCCCGCATCCCGCGTCTGATACGGGGCCAGCGACGAGGCAGCCGCCCTCTACAGTCGAGCGGCTGCGATTTCAGAGAGTCTTCGTGCACTACGGGTTCCCTGATCGCCGGTGATCGCAGTTCGCCGACGCTCCGAGAACCCGCGCGGGGGATGCTGAGCCTTTCCCACACGCCCGCTACTGGGTAGACCGCGCAGGGAGTCCGACCGTCCACGGTGTTACTGCGCTGGCGCGCGTTGTGGACGGACCCAGTAGCGGGTAGACGTGGTCCCATGCCCTCCGGGAGGCACGGGACCACGCTGGTGCGAGCGGTTGGCCGACTCACGTCAAGTCGACCTGCTCGCAGAGGTAGCGTCTCACGCTCTGCTGAGGGAAGCCTTGCCTTCAGAGCTATCAACGCAAACATGCCTTTCGCTGGGCTTGCGGTGGATCAGCACCCTTAGGGGTGCTCAGAACGCCGCATAAAGGCTCGGCGAGGCAGGAGAGCGCGTCGAGCGAATGCGCAGGCGGGGCGGCCGCCAGAAATGACGTCCCAAGGAGTGGTGTAGTTTCTCGGCCACTCGGCTCAGTTCGTCCCTTGTAGAGGCCAGACATCGTGGATCCACCACAGCGGGACACCACCCAGCCGCGGCCGGCTGATCCTTATGGCAGTGGGAGGCAGTGAAGCCTTTAGCCATGTCGGGCCCGCGTCGGGCTCGGCATCCGGCGGTCTGGTTTGCGCTGGCCCCGACGATCTGGTGCTTGGGGGAAGGGCCGGGCGGTTGGGATTCGGCCATCTGGGGCGCGCCTGGGGTTCGGCGGGGGTCCGGACGATGTCCCGCAGAGCGGTGCAAGTTTTCACCCGCCCAGCCCTGTTCGCCTATGGGGGAAACGTACAACGAGATCGTGATCCACCACTGGGTGGGACACCACCTCGGCGGCGGTCGGGTCGGGCTTGAGGTCCCGGTGGTACGGGTTTGGTGGTCGGCTCGGGGGCGGTGCCCATCAGGGCGGACGGAGAGTGGCCTGGTCCCGGACCACTCTCCGTGACGGTCAGAAGGGCACCCGACGCCATGCCGTTTCCGTGACGATCAAGTGATCGAGGAATTGCAGCCCGACCGTCTTCGCAGCCTCGGCGAGACGCGCCGTGGCCAGCAGGTCCGCTTCGCTCGGATCGAGAGAGCCGCTCGGATGGTTGTGCGCGATCCCGAATGCCGCCCCACCAGCCGTGAGCACCGCAGTGATGATGTCCCGAATCGGCACCGTCGTGTGGTCGGAGCCACCCTCGGTCAACACCACTCGGCGCAGCACGGCCCCCCGAACGTCGCAGGCCAGCACGACCAACCGCTCCCGGGAGTGGCCGCGGAGCAGCGGAGCGACGACCGTCGCCAGGTCGGAAGTGCTGCTGATCTTGGTTCGCTCAGGATCTGTCTGCGCTCGCCGTACGAGATGGAAAGCCGCCGCCACCCGCGCCGCCTTGGCGGGCCCGACGCCAGGCACGGCGAGCAGGCGGTGCGGCTCGGATCGGGCCAGCCCGTCAAGATCGCCGCAGTGCGCGATCACCTGGGCTGCCAGATCCATCGCGCTCGCCCCTCGAAAACCGGAACCGAGGAGCACGGCCAGCAGCTCCCGGTCGGCCAGCGCCGTGGCCCCGCTTGCCATCAGCCGCTCGCGTGGCCGCTCACGCATGGGCAGGTCTTTGACTCGCATCCGCAACCTCCAGAATGGTTGTATCAACGAGCACTGACAACCTTGGCCTGGCCAGGAGGGATCGCCTGGAAGGTCGCGGGGAACGTCTTTTGAGCTCCAATCGGGCTGACTTGGCGGTCTCGCCCGGAGTTGACTCTCAGATGCGATGCGATCAGTCCGTAAGGGTGATCGCGACCTCGTACGCCGGCCCTTTCACAAGCCAGATCGCGCCCGCGTGCGGAGCCTCAGCGGACGGTGAGCCATGCGCGGATTTCGTCCATGAGTGGGACGGGCGCGTCATGGTGGACCAGATGGCCGGCGGCGTCGATCAGCGAAAGGTCGGCGGTGGGGATCAGGCTGTGCAGTCGTCGGGCGATATCGGTGGGGATCCACGCGTCGCTGTTGCCCCACAGGATCCGTACGGGGATGCTGATGCGGCCCAACTGTTCCTCGTTCTCTTCGAGGAAGCGTTCGTCATAGTGGGCGATCTGCCGGTAGAAGGCGGGCTGGCCTTCCTCTCCCGTCCACGGTTGCACCAGGGCGCCGAGGTCGTCGTCGCGCAGGCCGCGGTGGCTCGCGCCCTGAATGTAGGCGCGGACGATGGCGGTATGGATGTAGGCCGGTAGCTGCGGCAGTACGTCAGGATGATCTTGCACGAACTTGAAGAAAGGCGAGCCGCTGGGCGGGATGGCCACGACGTCGACGAGCATGAGGGAGGCGTAATCGACGCCCAGGATCAGGTGCGTGCGCAGAGATACGGCGCCGCCGAAGTCGTGGGCGATCACATGTGGCCGGTCCAGCCCCCAGTGCGCGAGCAGCGCCGCGAACGCATCGGCCTGCGCGCCGAAATCCACGGGATGATCGGCGTGCTTGGAGGACTGGCCATATCCGGGCATGTCCCACAAGTAGATGGTGAAGTCGCGGCTCAAGGCCTCCGCGAACGGCTGCCACAACACCGACGAGAACGGCGTGCCATGACAGAACACCACGGCCGGACCGGCACCCGCGCGTCCCCAGGCGATCTGCCTCCCATGCCACTCGAATCGCTCCGTAAGCTCCATGCCTACTCATGCTAGTAAGCCGTCCTCAGTGGGCTGGTGCATCACATCCGAAAGCCAACCCCCGAGAGACTTCCAGGTGAGGCCCCTTAGCTTGATGTTGTTTCGAGCCGAAGCTCATGTGGCGGCGCTGGACAAAGGCGCTCGCCGGTTCGGGTGGTGGTCCGTGAGTGGTGGAGCCTCGATCGGGGCGCGTATCGAGTCGTGATCAGTCTGGGGATTTGTGACTGAGCGTTCTACAGCTGGCCTGCGAGCGTTTTGGTTGGCCACGCTGAGTGGCGTTGTTGGCCCCTGACAGTGCGGGACCCGGTGACTTCGGATGTCAGTGGTTCCACGTACGGTCTGCGCATGGTTGATCAGAGGCCCCCCGTGGCATCCATACTCGACTTCGTGACCTGGGAGCCCGTGCTGCGGCTCCTGCTGGCCGACCACCCGCAGAGGCATGCTGCCCGGTCTGTCCGTGTGACGGGACGTATTGGCCGGCATAGCTCGAGTCTGGCCCTGAAGCGACGGATGCGGCCGCCGGGCCGTGCCGCCCAGGTGGAGGACATGCAGGAGAAGTTCGACGCGGTGGAGCGGGTGCAGAGCGCGCTCGCGGACGCCGGAGTCGACGACATCTCGTTCACGGCGGAGATTCAACCGACCGGGAAGACCACGCTCCGCCTGCTCGGGCCCAGCCCGGCCGTGGAACCCGGCATCGGCAGCCCGCACCCGGGGGCGCTCATCCTGGTCGACGGCTCCCTTCCCGAGCCCTGGCACCGTCTCCCTGATCCGGTGCCCGGGGCAGTTCCGGCCCCTTCAGCGGACCTGGAGTTGCTTGAGCGGACGCTGCGCGAGCGGTTGCCGCACGCCATCGGCGCGACGGAGGAGGAGATCGCCGACGCTGAAGCGCGCCTCGGCGTCACGCTGCCCGATGAGCTCAAGGTGCTCTACCGGGTGACACGGGCACGGTGGGAGGACTTGGGCAACGACTACGAGGCAGCGGAACGTGAATATGCAGCGGTCGGCTTTGAGCTTTTCGACCTCGACGGCCTGTACATCGCCGATGCGTCGTCCCGCCACTGCCGCTGGGAGTTCGCGGCGATGGAGGCGGTCGTTACCCCGCCGGACGCCATGGTGCAGGGCCTCGTCGGCTCACCCGGCTGGATCGCCTTCGGCGACAATGGCGGCGGAGACCGGCTGGCCGTCGATCTGACACCCGGCCCCCGCGGACACATGGGACAGGTCATCATGCTCTCCCACGAGGAGAACGCCGGCGCCGCGCTCGTTGCCGGTTCCCTCACCGACCTGGTGCTGGGCCAGCCCGGCGTAGAGCCCGGCAGTCCGCACGAGCAGCAGCCACCAGCCGTGGCATGGGTCAACATCGCAAGCTTGGAGAGCATCCAGGCCGCCGCGCACCCCGGCTTGGAAGTCCTGTCCATCGGGGTGTGGCACGGTGCACCGTTCAGCCTTGCCCCCGTCACCGGGCTGCCCCGCCTGCGCACCCTTACTGCCTACCCCGGCACGCTGGCCGACCCCCTAGAGATCACCAAGCTCACCAGACTGGAGTTCCTGGAGCTCGGCCCGGAAGAGTGGCGCGTCCTGCTCGACGCCGGAGCCGTACCACGCAGCTTGTCGGCCGCCGCCATCGTGGTGCACGGCATCCAGGACCCCCTGCCCATCGTGGACATCGCAAACGAAATCCTGGCCCTCTGGGACCGGCCCCAGATCATCCAGACCGTCCTCGAAGGAGATCTCGGCCCCGTGGCATAGCCCACGGGGCAACACATGGGGCGCCCAGGACGACGCGTTCCGCGGCCGCTCGTGAGAAATCGCGGCCCGTGTTCTGGCTCCTTCCAGCCCTGAACCAGGTTTTCTGTGGAACGCCGCCGAGCAGGCCGTTTAGGGCCGGGCAGGGGAGGAGGAACGGCGCTGACCAGGCCGTATGCGGCCGAGCGGGGGAGGGGGAACGCCGTCTGGGATGACGTTCCAGCGCGTGATGGAATTGCGTCCTTGGGTGGAAGATCTATGGCGTCGTCCAGATCACGTTCCGTTGATCTCGATGATCGCCTTATAGGGTTCATCGCCTACTCCGGGGATCGCCAACATCTCACAGGCGCACGACCGGTGGGGCGCCATCGGGTTGCCGATGCTGGAGCTGATCATCGAGCTGCACCAGGTGATCACTGCTCGATGCCCTCGCCGCTCGCGAAGGTCATCGGAATTCCACCGCTTTGGGGGCGCGATCAGCCGCGCCGCGCGCCAGGAGCATGGGCTCCGGTGGTGAGCCGTCGACGCTGTGCCGACGGGTCGGCCGGTGCCGCCACGAAAGGTAAGCCCGGTGGTCATCCGGCTGAGCTCCAGGCCGAAGAGGCGGGTATCGGCCCGGAGCTCTCAGATTCGGTCAAACAGGCATGCTGTACATGATCCGGAAGCG
Source organism: Nonomuraea sp. CA-143628 (assembly GCF_050942315.1). Taxonomy (NCBI): domain Bacteria; kingdom Bacillati; phylum Actinomycetota; class Actinomycetes; order Streptosporangiales; family Streptosporangiaceae; genus Nonomuraea; species Nonomuraea sp. CA-143628. The sequence goes on along the minus strand of NZ_CP192072.1, from coordinate 10,240,695 downwards.
GTCTCCCGGGATAATGATGTCGCTGGTCTCCACCGGGCGGTCGCCTGCCCAATGGGTGCGTTCCACGTGCAGGACGTGGATGCCCGCGGGCAGATCGAGGGCGTCGCTCTCCGCGGGGCGGGGCACGCGGGTGTGTACGCTTTCGACTACCTCCGTGATCTTTATCCCGTGCGCGTACACCCTGGCGACCAAGCTGCGCCGTTCCTCCTCCGTGTGGGCGGCGAACTCCAGAGGCTCGTACGAGGTGGCGAGCTGGAGCGGCCGGCCATCGCCGCGGAAGACGTAGTGCGTCCTCGTCAGGGTGGTCGATTCGTCGAGCCGCAGCCGTCTGGCGATGTCGGGTCCAGCTTCGGCGGGTTCGCTGTGCCAATCCCAGGTCACGCGCCGACCCTGGGACTGCAGGTCGGCGGCGAACGGCGCAGGATGATCGAGGAAGCGCCATCGGTGCAATGGGGAAAGGTCTGGGCGTTCTCTGACGTAATGACCCGATCCCACGCGGCCGATGATGAGTCCTTCGCTCGCCAGCACGCGCAGGGCGTGGCGGGCTGCGGTCTCGCCGACCTGGTACTTGCGGGTCAGTTGCGCCCGTGAGGGAATGGGTGCACCGGGGGGAAGGGTGCCGTCGGTGATCTGCCGCCGAATGTCTTCGACGACACGCAGGTAGACCGGATCTGAGGTGGCCACTAGTCCATCCCTGGGGGTTCGTGTGAGGCGTTGCCCTATGTTGCCGTATTCGACAGGTAACCGACCGTCATCGAGGTCACTTGGAGCCCCAACTTTGCGGCGGCAGAAAATTATCAAAGAAACCCTGTAACGCCGATGTAAGAGCGACCGATTCTTCGGTAGAGGTCGTCGATGTGTGTACCCCCGAGCACATATCGGCGGCCTCTTCCCATGCGTGGCGCGAAGTCGCTCGCGCCGACGGTGCTCCTCGACGGTGGTGGTTCGCCGGATATGTACGACATGTCGGCAGAGGTCATGGCGTCTGTGCACGGCATGTCGAGCTGCGGTCGTACGGCAGGCACGTGGCTCCGTGTGGAATCCAGTGTTCACTGCGAGCGGCGAGTCGGTGATCCGGTGCCGGACTCGCGACTCGGCTCAGAGGGCCGTCCGGTGGCCGGGAGGGCACGCCAGGGACGTGTCGAGTGCGGCCGGACATGCCCTGAGATGCCGGGAAACGGCATGACAATACGCGGCCCCAGGCAGGCAAAGCGGGGTGGCGGCGTCCACCGCTTTTGCGAATCCAGGTAGCGTTCGCACTATGGCTTCGCCAACTGGAACCACCGACGCGCCCTTCGGCCGTATGTTGACCGCCATGGTCACGCCGTTCACACCTGACGGTGCGGTCGATTACGACGCCGTGCGGCGCCTGGCCACCTATCTGGTGGACGAGCAGCGCAACGACGGCCTGATCGTCAGCGGGACGACCGGCGAGTCGCCCACCACCTCTGATGAGGAGAAGGAGCGCATTCTGCGCACTGTTCTCGAGACGGTGGGTGATCGGGCAACGGTGGTGGCCGGGGCGGGCACCAACGACACCCACCACAGCATCTCGCTCGCGAAGGCCGCGGCCCGCGCGGGTGCTCACGGGCTGCTCGTCGTGACGCCGTACTACAGCAAGCCCCCACAAGAGGGCCTGTATCAGCACTTTGCCGCTGTGGCCGACGCAACCAGCCTTCCGGTGATGCTCTATGACATCCCCGGGCGCAGTGGCGTGCCGATCAAGATCGAAACCCTGATCCGGCTTGCCCAGCACGAACGCATCGTGGCCGTGAAGGACGCCAAGGGCGATCTGTTCCTCGGGAGCCAGATCATGGCGATGACCGATCTCGCCTTCTATTCGGGCGATGATCTGCTCAACCTGCCCTGGCTTTCGGTTGGCGCGGCCGGGTTCGTCAGCGTTGTCGGCCATGTGGTCGGCGCCGACCTGGCGCGCATGATCGACTTGTACAGGAACGGCGACGTCGTTCAAGCACTTGCGGTGCACCGCCAACTGGCGCCCGTGGTCGAAGGGATCATGATGAGCGCCGGCGGCGCGATCATGGCCAAGGCGGCACTGGGCATGGTAGGAGTGCCGGTCGGGCCAGTGCGGCTGCCGTTGGTGGCCGCGACAGAGAAGCAGATCGCCGAGCTGCGTGCTTGCCTGGTAGCCGGCGGGGTGAAGTTGACAGACGCATAGGAACGGGGAGGAACCGGGAGTTTTGAGAACACGATTTGACCATGGGGGCCGGCTATGAGCCATCCACATCCGGAGCTTGGCCCCCCGCCGGCGCTGCCGGAGGGCGGCCTGCGCATTGTCGCGCTGGGCGGGCTGGGTGAAATCGGCAGGAACATGGCCGTCTTCGAATACGACGGCCGATTGCTGATCGTCGACTGCGGGGTGCTTTTCCCCGAGCCGGACCAGCCGGGCATCGACCTGATCCTGCCTGACTTCGAATACATCAGGGACCGGCTCGACGATGTCGAGGCCGTGGTCCTGACCCACGCGCACGAAGACCACATTGGTGCCGTGCCGTATCTGCTTCGCGAGCGGCGCAACATCCCGCTCATCGGATCCAAGCTGACCCTGGCCTTCATCGAGGCCAAGCTCACCGAGCATCGGATCCAGCCGACCAAGATCGAAGTGGTCGAGGGCGAACGGCACAGGTTCGGGCCGTTCGACTGCGAGTTCCTGGCGGTCAACCACTCGATCCCGGACGCGCTGGCGGTGGCCATCAGGACACCCGCCGGCATCGTGCTGCATACCGGCGACTTCCGCATGGACCAGTTGCCGAGCGACGGCCGCCTCACCGACCTCGGTGGGTTTGCCCGTCTTGGTACCGAGGGCGTCGACCTGCTGATGTCCGACTCGACCAACGCTGAAGTGCCCGGGTTCGTCACCAGCGAACGGGAGATCGGCCCGGTCATCGACGAGGTGATCCGTACCTCGGAGCAGCGGGTCATCGTGGCCAGCTTCGCGTCGCACGTGCATCGCATCCAGCAGGTCATGGATGCGGCGTCCAGGCACAATCGCAAGGTCGCCATGGTCGGGCGCTCGATGCTGCGCAACATGGGCGTGGCCCGCGATCTCGGTTATCTCAAGGTGCCGCCGGGGCTGATCGTCGACTCGCGCGACATCGAGGAGTGGCCGCCGGAAGACGTGGTGCTCGTCTGCACGGGTTCGCAGGGCGAGCCCATGGCGGCACTGTCGAGGATGGCCAACCGGGATCACCCAATTCGCATCGCCGAGGGTGACACCGTTCTGCTGGCGTCCTCGCTGGTGCCGGGCAACGAGACCGCCGTCAACAAGGTGATCAACGGCCTCACCCGCTGGGGTGCCCGAGTCGTGCACAAGGGCAACGCCAAGGTGCACGTCTCCGGGCATGCGGCCGCCGGCGAACTGCTCTACGTACTGAACCTGACCCGCCCGTCGAACTTCATGCCCGTCCACGGCGAATGGCGGCACCTGCGTGCGCACGCCAAGCTCGCCGCGCTCACCGGCGTGCCCGACGATCACATCGTGATCGCGGAGGACGGCGTCGTGGTCGACCTGGTCGACGGCAGAGCCAAGATCGTCGGTGCGGTCCACGCCGGGTACGTCTACGTCGATGGCTCATCCGTCGGCGAGATCACCGACACCTCCCTGAAGGACCGCAGGATTCTCGGCGACGAGGGCTTCATCTCCGTCGTCGTCGTGGTCGACTCCAGCACTGGCAAGCTCACCGGTGGGCCGGAGATCCACGCGCGTGGCTCCGGCATCGACCCGGCGCAGTTCGAGGAGTTCATTCCGCAGATCGAGAAGGCACTCGAGGAGAAGGCCGCCGACGGGGTCGTCGACATGCAGGAGATCCGCCGGGTGGTCCGCCGCACGGTCGGGCGCTGGGTGAGCGACACTTACCGCCGCCGTCCGATGATCATCCCCGTGGTCCTCGAGGTCTGACCTCCGTACGGGTACGGCAGGCATGCGCGCCTGCCGTACCTCTGGGAGTCGCATCGGTGCCTCTCGTTGTCGCTGATTCTGCGGCCACTGCTGGCATCCGGTGCCCCGAATGCCCGGCTGCGCCGGCACTTGGCGGTCCCGTGGACTTCCGCCGGTTCTCGGTGCCTCGGACACTCGGCGGTTCGGCTGGCTCTGCCGGTTCTCGGTGCCTCGGACACTCGGCGTCCTGCGGACTTCCGCCGACTGTTGGGAGTCGCATCGGTGCCTCTCGTTGTCGCTGATTCTGCGGCCACTGCTGGCATCCGGTGCCCCGAATGCCCGGCTGCGCCGGCACTTGGCGGTCCCGTGGACTTCCGCCGGTTCTCGGTGCCCCGGATACCCGGCGGTCCAGCTGACTTCCGCCGACTGTTGGCGTTCCCGGCGACACCCGTTTCTTTGCCGACATTCCTCGGCGTCATCAAGACGGATCATCCCGTCGACGCTCCGCACCCTATGCACACTCACTGAAGTGGTGTCCCGCCCAGTGGTGGATCAACGATCTCGTTGTGCGTTTCCTATGTGGGCGAACAGAGCTGAGTGGTGAGAAACTACGCCGCTCTGCGGGATGTCATCCGCGCTGCGTATGTTGGCGGCCTAGGCATCTTTCCGGCGCATTAGCCATGTGCCGACGAGCAACGGCAGCACGGCATAGGCGATCAGCACCATGGCTGCGGCGACAGGAGAAAGCAGCGAGCCGTACACCGAGTGCGTGAGGTCGTCGCCGGCAATCTCGCGCGGGAGCGCTCCGATCATCACCGAGCCGAGGCGTTCGCTCCAGGGCTCGGGCAGGTTGCCCACGATTATGGGGATCACGTACACGAGACCCACGAGGATCGTGATCGCTCCCGCCGTGGAGCGTAAGGTGGCGCCCAGTCCCAGCCCGAGCAGTGCGAATACCGCCACCGTAAGGCTCGACGTAATAAGCGTTGGCAGTCTGTCGAGGAAGGGAGTCGTGTAGGAGCCGCCGAAGCGATCGCCAATCATCCAACGGGCGGCGACGTATGTCCCGAACACCACCATTGGACCGGTGACCAGACCGAGCAGACCGACTATCACGGACTTTCCCGCCAGGACCGGCCAGCGTTTCGGCACGATGGCGAGGCTCGTTCTGATCAGTCCTGTTGTGTATTCGGACGTGATCGTGAGGACGCCGAGGACGCCCATGCAGAGCTGTGGCACCATCAGCACCACTTCCTCCAGATCCGCGATGGCGGCATGAGCCTGCTGCGCCGGGGTGGCGTTGTCGTACGTCCCGACCGCCGCCCAGGCGACCGCTACGCCCAGCAGAATGCCGCCCAAGCTCAGCCCCAGCATCAGATAGCTGGAGCGAACGGTGCGGACCTTCAGCCACTCCGATGCCAGGACACTCACGCGTCTCTCCTTCTGAACAGGTAGAACCCCGCCGCGAGTGCGACGATCGCGTACGTGGCGAGCACCACGAGCGCGGCCCAGGGAGGTAGAAAACCTTCGCCCAGTCGCCTGGAAAGCCGCTGGTCGGCGATCTGAGGCACGAGGTTGGGCAACATGAGGGCGGCCACGCGGGTGTTCCACGGGGCTGGCAGGTAATTGGCGATGCCGGGCAGGACGAACAGTAGCGACACGACCGAAACGATCGCTGCTGCCGTGGACCGAGTGGCTACACCCAAGCCGAGGCCCACCAATGCGAGCACAGTTACCGACAGCCCGGAGGCGAGCAGCATTGGCAGGTCGTTGGCCAGAGAGGATTCGTTGAACTGCAAGTGGTGCTCGCCCGCTATGAGGCGACTCGTCACGTACGTGAGGATAATGATCGAGTTGGCGGCGACGAAGGTGACAGCGGCGACCACTCCGGCCTTGGCCAGCAGTAAGGTCCCTCTCTTGGGAACGACTGTGAGGCTTGTGCGGATCATGCCGCTGGCCTGCTCCGCAGTGATGGCCAGCACGCCGAGGACGGCCAGGCTGATTTGGATCAGTGGCAGGAAGCCCTGTTCAGGGGCCGCCGCTCGCAGTGATCCGCGTTCATCCGCCAGGCCGCTGACGTAGAAAGTCCAGATCATGCCGAGGACCACCGTGAGCGCAGCGACTCCGAGTGCGTGATACGTCGAGGTGACCGAGCGCAGCTTCAACCATTCGGAAGACAGGATCGTCCTCATCGTGCGGCTCCGTATTCCACGCTGCTCGCCGTCAGGGCAAGGTAGGCGTCTTCGAGCGACGGGTAGCGCTCAGTGAGCTCCGCCACGGTGGCTTCCATGATCAGCTTGCCTCGGCCGAGGATGATGATGCGCTCGGCCGTCAGCGCCATCTCGCTCATCAGGTGGCTCGAGAGCAGGATGGTCCTGCCCTCCTTGGCAAAGGAGCGCATTAAGTCGCGAATCCAGCGCACCCCGTCGGGATCGAGTCCATTGACCGGTTCGTCGAACATCAGCGTGCCCGGGTCGCCGAGCAGGGCGGCCGCGATGCCGAGACGCTGTTTCATGCCGAGTGAGAAGCCGCCCACCCGCTTGCGCGCCACCCCGGCCAGGCCCACCTGTTCGAGAACCTCGGCGACTCGCGTCGGACCGATGTCATTGGTGCGCGCCAGGCACAACAGATGGTCGTAGGCTCTGCGCCCGCCGTGCACGGCGCTCGCGTCCAGCAGCGCGCCCACCTCACGCATGGGCCTGCTCAGCGAGGTGTATCGTCGCCCGTTGACGAGTGCCTGGCCCGAGGTGGCGGAGTCGAGGCCGAGGATCAGGCGCATCGTGGTGGATTTGCCGGCACCGTTTGGGCCCAGGAAACCGGTCACGTGGCCGGGCTCTATCTTGAAGGACAGATTGTCGACGGCGAGCGTGTCGCCGTAGCGTTTGGTCAGGCGGTTGAGTTCGATCACGCGGTAAAGAATGAGGTACGGCGGGCGTTCGCCACATCGGACCACGGTCCGAACCTCAAGGTCAGACCCCAGTCTGACGTGCAGGCCCACCCTCAACCACTACGGTCAACGCGTGAACGAATCCCCCTCCCTCTTCACCGCTCGCTTGAGCCGTCGCCAGCTGATCGGGCTGGACCTGCTGGCAGGGTTGGGCTTCTGTCTCATGTTCCTCACGGCGGCGACGAGTGGGTGGGCGCTGCCGCCATGGGCGAGGCTGGCTCTTATCCTGGGGCTGGGTTTGCCGCTGGCGATGCGCAGAGTGTGGCCATTGCCCGTCTTCTGCTTCGTGCTGACAGTCTCCATCGTGGTCGCCGCGGTGTTGGGGGTCTCATCCGCTTATATCTCGCCTGCCTACGCGCTCTATGTCGTCGCCCTGGCCGATGCCCGGGGGGCATGGGTTCCGACCTCGGCGATCGGTGTGCTCACCCTGGTCACGCTGGTCGGAATGGTGGTCGCCGGCGGTGCGCCGCAGCCGGCGGGCCCCGCGTGGCTGACGAATCTCGACCAGCCGCTCATCGGCATCGCCGCGCTGGGCGGCGCGTGGACGGTTGGGCGAGCCGTACGAGAACGAAGACACTATGCGGCGCGCGATGCCGAGCGCCTGGCTGGACAGGCCGTGGCGGAGGAGCGGTTGCGCATCGCCCGTGAGCTGCACGATGTCGTCGCGCACAGCGTGGGATTGATCGCGGTCAAGGCGGGCGTGGCCAATCATGTGATGGCCACGAGACCGGAAGAGGCACACGATGCGTTGCGGGTGATCGAGACCGCCAGCCGGAGCGCGCTCGTCGAGATGCGCCACTTGCTCGGCGTCCTCCGCTCAGACGAGACGCCCGACCGTGGCCCCGCACCGGACCTCACCGGCCTCCCACAGCTGGCCGAGCAGGCCAGATTGGCGGGCGTGGAGGTAGAGCTGGACCTCCGGTTGGCGACCGGGGGAGGCCGGAACAGCGGAGATGATGTCGCACCGCATTCGCGAACTGATCACAAGGACGACAAGGGCAATCGCGCGGCTGGGTCTAGTACCGATCGTGCAGACCGGGACAGTGCCGCTATGGAGGGTGCCGACGTTGCGACCAGGGACGGTGGGGGAGACCAGGAGTGGGTTGGTGGCCGGACAGATGCCCGGGACGGCACCGGCCAGCGGGTCCACGGTGAGGCTGGTCTGGGCTTCCGGGGTGGGGTTGGTCAAACGGCCCGGGACGGTATCGGCCCGAGGCTCCAGGGCGGGGCTGGTCTGGGCTTCCGGGGTGGGGTTGGTCAAACGGCCCGGGACGGTATCGGCCCGAGGCTCCAGGGCGGGGCTGGTCTGGGCTTCCGGGGTGGGGTTGGTCAAACGGCCCGGGACGGTATCGGCCCGAGGCTCCAGGGCGGGGCTGGTCAGGGCTTCCAGGCTGGGACTGGTCAAACGGCCCCTGGTGGGACCGGCCAGTGGACCCATGGTGGTACCGGCCAGAGGGACCTGGGTGAGGCTGGCCAGTGGAGTCAGGACGGGGCCACTCAACGGGCCCAAGAGGGGGCAGGCCAACAGGCCCAGGACAGAGCAGGCCAACAGGGCCAGGACAGAGCCAGCCGGAGGGCCCGGAACGGAGGCGAGAGCGGCCTTGGCATAAGCGAGGGAGAAGATGGCTCGCGGCTCGGGGCAGGGCTGCCTGAGGGCGTGGAGTTGTCGGTCTATCGGATCGTTCAGGAGGCGCTCACCAACGTGGTGAAGCATGCGGCACCGGCCCGGTGCCGGATATCGGTGGTAGCCGACGTGATGGAGGTGCGGATCGAGGTGATTGACGACGGTCCTGGCCGTCGCACACTGCCGGTGGAGGGAACGGGACACGGACTGATCGGAATGCGGGAGCGGGTCATGATGTACGACGGAGTGTTCGAGGCCGGGCATCTACCTGGGCGAGGCTTTCGGGTGTCGGCCCGGTTGCCTTATGGGAGCACTTCGTGATCCGTGTTCTTGTCGCCGATGACCAGGCGCTGCTCAGGGGGAGCTTCAAGGTATTGGTCGACTCGGAGCCCGATCTGACCGTTGTGGGTGAGGCCGCGACGGGAGCCGAGGCGGTGGCCGTTGCCCTGGAGGAGCGGCCTGATGTGGTCCTCATGGACGTGCGCATGCCGGAAATGGATGGCATCGAGGCCACTAGGCAGATCGGAGATGTGGCGAGGGTCTTGATCGTGACCATGTTCGACCTCGACGCCTACGTTTACGACGCACTCCGTGCTGGAGCCAGCGGCTTCCTGCTCAAGGACACCCCGCCGGCCGATCTGGTCGCCGCCATTCGGGTTGTTGCGGCTGGTGAGGCGTTGCTGGCTCCGAGGGTGACGCGCAGGCTGATCGAGGAGTTCACCCGCACACCTGCGTCGTTACAGGTCAAGGGGCTGCATGGCGTTACAGAGCGGGAGCGGGAGGTTCTCATCCTGATCGCTCGGGGTCTCTCCAACAACGAGATCGCCGCCCATCTTCACCTCAGCCTCGCCACGGTCAAGACCCACATCGGGCGGCTCCTGGCCAAGCTCGATGCTCGGGACCGGGCACAGCTTGTCATCGTGGCGTACGAGAGTGGGCTCGTTTCTGCGGTTCGTTGATCAGAGGGTTGGTTCATCAGCCGGCGGGTTAGGAGCGGACGGAGCCGGGGTGTTGGTTGACGGGCTAGGGAGTGCAGGTGGCATCGGGCTATTGGGGGCCTCGATGAGTGGGTGGCGCGGAAGGGTCGCCTGGCGCTGGATGTTGTCGGTGGGCTAGGGAGTGCGTGGGGCGGGGTTATTGCTGAGTGAGCTGAGGGCGGAAGGCCCGGAAGTATTGGTCGGTGGGCTAGGGAGTCCGGGTGAGGTCGCGGATGGAGCGCTGGGTGCGGTGCGGTGAAGGCTGTTGGTTGGTGGGCTAGGGAGTCCGGGTGAGGCCGCGGATGGAGCGCTGGATGCGGGTGCGGTGAAGGCTTTTGGTTGGCGGGTTCGGGAGCGCGGGTGAATTGGTGGGCTGTGGTCGGAGCCGTAAGGAGGGGCAGGGGGGTGGTGGGTGGGAGAGCACGCGGGTGAGATCGGGGATGTCGACGACGCATGAAGAATTCGGCCGTCGTTGCCAAGGGATGGAGCGGTGAGTGCGGAGCGGTCGGGGTTCTGGTGGCCGGTGGGGTCAGTGAGGTGAGGGGTGCTGGTTGGTGGGCTAGGGAACGCGGGTGAGGTGGGTGGGGGCTGTAGTCGGGGTGCGAGGGAAGAGCGGGATGTTGGTCGGTGAGTGAGGGAACGTGATGCGTCGGGGGATGTGGTCGGAGGTTTGGGGAGCGCAGGATCTGAGTGATGGTCCGGTAGCGTCCCTGGAGTGACCGATGTGAGGATTGTCTTCCGGAAGTACGGCGGGGCGTTGCACTGGAACCATTCCGCGAAGGTGCTCGGCGAGGATGAGCACGGAGTGTGGGTCGCGGTGCCGGGCGGGACGGTTGCTCGTAAAGGGGAGGGGCCGCCGGTTGTGTGGGAGACCGCGGCCATCATGTTGTTCCCGCGGGACGGGTGGTGGACAGCGTCTTTCAACGCGCCGCCGCATCGGGCTGAGGTGTATGTGGATGTCACTACCGTTCCCGAGTGGCGTGATGGTGAGGTGACCATGCTCGACCTCGACCTCGACGTGATCAGGATGCGTGACGGGCGGTTGATTCTGGACGATGAGGACGAGTTCGCCGATCACCAGGTACTGCTGGGATATCCGCAACAGATGATCGACCAGGCCGAGGAGACGGCCAGGTGGTTGATGGGCGCAGTGGGCGGACGGCAAGGGCCGTTCGGGGGTGCGCATTCGAGGTGGCTTGATCAAGTGGGTGGCGGCCACTCGGCTTGATCAAGGGGGTGGCAGGCACACGACTTGACCAGGGGTGGCGGCCACTCCCTTGATCAAGAGGGTGGTGGCAGGACGAGCTGAGCGGTGGGCGGTCAGCGGATGAGGCGTAGGGCTTCGGCTATGGCGGCCAGACGGCGGGGGGAGGCGAGGCCGACGTGGTAGAGGTGGAAGTCCGTGGCGCCTGCCTTGGCGTACGTTCTGAGTTGCTCGGCGAGTGCCTGGCCGTCGGCGGGGCGTGGAGGAAGAGCCAGGACATATGCGCCCACTCGCTGGCCGGGACCGCAGAGTTCGCCCAGTCTGGCCAGGCGGGCGGCGTCCGAGGCCGGGTCGCCCCAGCAATTGCCCACCAGCACCTCCGCTCCGGGCTCGCCGGCGGGGAGGGCGGCGAACGAGCTGGCAGCCCAAGGGTCGGGGTTGGCGTGCAGGGTGATCGGTACGTTCGGCGCGGTCTCGTGGGCCACGGTGATGAGGCGGGTGCGCAATGATGCCGACAGTTCTACGCGTACGTTTCGGACATCGTCGGCGAATGGACCGAGGGCGGCTTCCACGGTCTCGGGAGATGATGGCGAGCCAGAAGCCGGCGACGCGTTCGCTGGTGAGGCAGCAGTTGGCGATGCGGCTGCTGATGAGCCAGAAGTCCGTGACGCGGCTGCTTGCGCGGCGGCAGACGGCGATGCGGGTGCTGATGAGGAAGCAGACGGTGCGGAAGAGGTCGGCGCCGGCGATGCCTGGTCGTTATTGCTCGACGCGGGCGAGGTTACGTCCCTAGCGGGAGGGCCGTCGATGGCCGCGCGTACGCGTTCCCTTGTGCCCTCGGGGTAACGGGGAGCGCAGGCCGTACAGAAGCAGAGCGTCAGCAGGTCACTGTGTACGGAAGTCCAGTCGGCGCCGGCCGTCTTCTCGTGCACGCTCTGGTGCCCGAAGCCCATGGGGCCGCACGCCTCGAGGATGAGGCCATCCGGTTCGCCGACCGTCAGGATCTCGCTGACCAGACGCTCGCAGTACTCGATCACGTCCTCGAAAGCCGGACACAGCGCATATGGATAGGGGTCCCCGAATGCGTTACGTACTACCAGGTCAGGGTGCATACCGCCCAGGAAGGAGTTGTGCGTCAACACCGTCCATGCGTGTACCTGAAGTCCGACGGCCTTCAGGGCGTCCCGGGCCTGCAGGTAGGCGTCCGTGGGTGTCCAGGTTGGGGAGGCCGGTGTCAGGCGCCCCCAGGAGGAGGGCCGAATCGGCAGGTAGAAAGCCGATTGTGGGACATCCAGCACTCGGTGGGCGGGGTGATACGGCGTTGCCGCGCGGGTGGAGTGATAGCTGGCCGCCAACGCGACGGCCTCGACCCCCAGCTCCGCGAGGCGCGAAGGGGCCGACGGGTCGCCGACGATGTCCCAGGGGTAGGCGTAGGCCACGTTCACCAGCGCGGTCTCCTCGCAGAGAAAGCAGGCTCGAAGCGCTGCATATAGGTGGTGTCGTCGCGCTCGGTGATTCCGCACGCGAGATACTGCTCATGCATCACAGCCAGGGCGTCCCGGTCCAGTTCGATGCCGAGACCGGGCCCGTCGGGCACGGTTACGGCGCCGTCCACGAACCGCAATGCGCCCGGCGCGACTACGTCCTGCCCGTTCTGCCATGGCGTGTGGGTGTCGCAGGCGTGGGTGAGGTTCGGCGTGGCGGCGGCCAGGTGGGTCATCGCGGCCAGGCTGATCCCAAGGTGCGAGTTGGAATGCATGGACAGCTCGAGCCCGAACGTGTCACACAGTGCGGCGATATGCGAGGAACGTACGAGTCCGCCCCAGTAATGGTGGTCGAGCAGCAGCACTCCGATCGCCTGGGTGGCGATGGCGGGCGGAAGGTGCTCGGGCGTCACCACGCACATGTTCGTCGCCAGAGGCATCGGGACTTCGCTGGCGACCTTCGACATTCCGGGGATTCCGGGCGTGGGGTCCTCCAGATACTGCAGGCTGCCTTCGAGCGCCTGGCCTACCTGGATCGAGGTCTCGACGGTCCAAGCGGCGTTCGGGTCGAGGCGGAGGGGCACGCCCGGGAAGGCCTCCCGCAGGGCTATGATCCCCTCGACCTCTTCTTGAGGTGCGAACACGCCGCCTTTGAGCTTGATCGACGCGAAACCGTATTCCTTGATCAGCATCGACGCCTGCTCGACCAGCCCCGCCGGGTCGAGTGCCGCGCCGAACCTGTCGGGCTCGCCGCCCGGATGTCCCGCCCACTTGTAGAAGAGATAGGCGCTGTAGGGCACGGCGTCGCGTACCCGGCCGCCCAGCAGATCGAAGACCGGCACGCCAGCTGCCTTGCCTCGAATGTCCAGACAAGCCACCTCGAAGGCCGCGAACACCCGATCGATGCTCTTCTCCTGGGTCGCGGCCCCGGTCAAGCCGTGCATATCGGTCACTACGTCGCCGACGAGCGCGCTGATCCTGACATACATCTCATTCGTGGCATGTACATCCACGCCGACCAGTGCCTCGGCGCATTCGCGTACCTTGGTGAGGTGCCCCAGGTCACCGTACGTCTCGCCGAGGCCGCTCAGCCCCTCGTCGGTGACCACCTCGACGATCGTCCGCAGCGCCCAGGGTTCGTGTACGCCGGCGGCGTTCAACAGCGGCGGATCCTTGAAGGCTACGGGGGTGACGTGGATCTGCCTGATGATCATATGACCGCCGTCCATATATGTGAACAAGTGCCAGGTTTGTGGACAGGTTGTCGCAACTGTAAGAATCAATATGAAGAAGTGTCAAGACTCCGAAGGGCCATTCGATGATCTACGGACACAACCCCAGGACCGGCGAGACCGTGGGCAGCGCCCTGCCTGAAACCGACCGCGCCGGGGTCGACATGGTTGTTTCCGCCGCGGCCGCCGCAGGTGCGGCCTGGCGGGCGACTCCCGCCGCCGAGCGGGCCGAGGCGCTGGAGGCCGTCGCTGACGCTCTCACCGCGAAGGTGGACGAGCTGTGGCAGACCGCCGACAGTGAGACGGCGCTGGGAGAGGTGCGGCTGCGCGGCGAGGTTGCTCGTACGGCCGGCCAGTTCCGGCTTTTCGCTCAGGTGATCAGGGATGGTGGCTACCTCGACGCCATCGTCGACCACGCCGACCCCTCGGCCACCCCGCCCAGGCCCGACGTGCGCCGGATGAAGCAGCCGCTGGCCGGCGTGGTCGCGGTGTTCGCGGCGAGCAACTTCCCGTTCGCGTTCTCCGTAGCGGGTGGCGACACCGCATCGGCGCTGGCCGCCGGTTGCGCGGTCGTGGTGAAGGCGCATCCGGGCCACCCCAACACCTCTGAGCAGGTCGCTCGCATCGTCCGCAAGGCCCTGCCGTACCCCGACCTGCTGGGGCTGGTGCAGGGCATGCAGGCGGGCGCCGACCTGGTGCAGCACCCGCGCGTGGTCGCGGCCGGGTTCACCGGGTCGGTCCCGGGCGGCAAGGCTATCCAGGGGCTGATCGACCAGCGAGAGGTGCCGATCCCGTTCTTCGGGGAGTTGGGCAGCGTCAACCCGGTCGTCGTACTGCCGTCCGCGCCCATGGCGGAGGTGGCCACCGGGTTCGCTACGTCGTTGACGATGGGGGTCGGGCAGTTCTGTACGAATCCCGGGCTGATGTTCGTGCCCGAAGACGATGAGCTGCGCAAGGCGCTGACCGCGGCCGTAGAGGGGACCAGCGGCGGGCCGATGCTGGGCGAGCGGATCAGGGATGGCTACCTGGGCGGGCTGCGGCGACTCGGCGAGCTGCCGGTGCTGGCCGAGGGCAAGGCGGGAGAGGGTAGCTTGGCCGTCACGCCCACGGTGTTCACCACGGATCTCGACTCGTTCGCGGCGAAGTTGCCGGGCATCAACGAGGAGTGCTTCGGTCCGGCGTCGATCGTCGTGACTTATCGCGAAATTTCGGACCTGCGGGCCGTGCTGGAGCGGCTGGAAGGGTCGCTGACGGCCACTGTGCACGCCACCGACCCCAGCGAGGCCGGTGAGGTCGCCGAGGTGCTCGGGCGTAAGGCCGGGCGGCTGATCTGGAACGGGTGGCCCACCGGGGTGGCGGTGTGCTGGGCGATGCATCACGGCGGTCCCTGGCCGGCTTCGACGTCGGCAGCGCACACGTCGGTCGGCGCGACGGCCATCGACCGGTGGCTGGTGCCGACGGCGTACCAGGACTGGCCGGGTGAGTTGCTTCCGGAGGAGCTCAGGGACGACAACCCGCTGGGTGTCCCGCGACGGGTGGACGGCGTGCTGGGGCGTTAGTCAGGGACGGGATGTGGCAGGGACGCGCCCTGGTATGGGCGCGACCTGCTGTCTGGGTGGTGCGGCACAGACGGGCTGTGGTGTGAGCGCGTTTTGCTGTGTGGGTGGTGTGGCGGGGGCGGGTCCTGGTCTGGGGGTGGAGGGGCGCGTCTTGCTGTCTGGTGGTGCGGCGGGGGCGGGCTGTGGTGTGAGCGCGTCTTGCTGTCTGGGTGGTTTAGCGGAGACAGGCCCTGGCCTGGGGTGGAAGGGCGCGTCTTGCAAAGGCCGGTCAGGCTCCGGCGATCTCCAAGCCGATGGCCAGGATGCGCTCCAGCTCCCGCAGGTCCTCCGCAGAGGGGTCGACCAGCGGAGCCCGTACGCCACCGACCGCCAACCCACGCAACCGCACCCCCGCCTTGACCAGCGAGACCGCGTACCCTGGCACCCGGTCCCGTAGCTCCACCAGCGGCAGGTAGAAGTCGGTGAGCAGTCGTTGCACCAGCACCTCGTCGTCCCCGGTCACCGCCTTGTGGAAGGCCAGCGCGATCTCCGGTGCGAAGGCGAAGACGGCGCTGGAGTACAGCGTCACGCCCAGCCCTCGGTAGGCGGGGACGGTCAGTTCGGCGGTGGGCAGGCCGTTGAAGAAGGTGAACTCCCGGTCCGTAGACCGCCGTACGGTCAGGATGATGCGCTGGAGCAGGTCGAAGTCGCCGAGTCCGTCTTTGAAGCCGATGATTTCGGGCAGTTGGGCCAGCTCGGCCACCGCCGAGGGGGAGAAGCGGGCGGTGGCGCGGTGATAGATGATGACGGGCAGCCCGCCGGCTGAAGCCACTTCACGCACGTAGCGGACCAGGCCGTCCGGGGGAGCGGTTACCAGGTAGGGGGGCATCAGCAGCAGGCCGTCGGCCCCGTTGTCCGCCGCCGCGCGGGCGAACGCCTTGGCAGTGGGCAGTGGGCCGCCGGCGCCCGAGAACACCGGGACCCGGCCGCCTACGGCCTGCACTGACGTGGCCACGACCTTGGTGTAGTCGGCGACGTCGAGTGCGTTGAACTCGCCTGTGCCGCACGCGGTGAACACTCCTCCGGCTCCGGCGGCGACCCCATTGGCGACGTGCTCGGCCATTGTCTGCTCGGCTATGTCGCCGTCAGCGCCATAAGGGGTCACGGGAAAGAAGAGAACACCATCTAGCCGCATCAACAATCCTTCCTAGCGGATGAGCGGATAAGCGGAAGCCGAGGAACCCGAAGCGGATGTGCGGGCGAGCCCGAAGCGGATGTGCGGGCCCGAAGCGGATGTGCGGGCGAGCCCGAAGCGGATGCGCGGGGGAGCAGATGTGCGGGTGGGTGGATGCGGATCGGTGAATCCGGGTGGGGTCCAAGCAGAGGCGGATGTGGATGTGCGGGGGCGTGGATGGGGTGGGTGGATCCGGGTGGGCCCGCAACTGAAGCGGATGCGTGGGGGAGGGGATGCGGATCGGTGGATCCGGGTGGGGTCCAAGCGGAAGCGGAAGCGGAAGCGGATGTGCGAGGGCGTGCATGTGGGTCAGTGGATCCGAGGGGACCCGCAACTGAAGCGGACATGCGGGGAAGGGGATGCGGATCAGCGCCTGCGGGGCAGCGCGAAGCTGAAGTGGATGAGCCCAAAGTGGCAGCGGACGAGCGGTGGCATGGCTGCGGCTCAGCGGCGGATGCGGGTGAGCCCGAAACTGAAGCGGATGAGCTCGGAGCGGCAGTGGACGAGCGGGGGACCGGATACGGATCAGCGGAAGCGGATGACCCGCAGCCGATCAGCGGATGCCCTCCCGGCGAAGCGTGGCAGCCAGCTTCCGCGTATGCCTGGTCACCGCGTCCGTGACCTTCTCGATCTCGGCCGGTGCCAGGCCCGCCGGCATCGAGCAGCTGATCGCGTCCGTGGCGGGGATCCGGTAGTCGACCGCCACCGCCACGCAGGCCACGCCCGGTGTGCCCTGTTCGCGTTCGTAGGCCCAGCCCCGGGTGCGTACCTGGTCCAGTTCCCCGATCAGCTTGGCCGGGTCGGTGAAGGTGTGTTCGGTGATCGGTGTCAGCGGGTCCGGCAGCAGGGCCGCGACCTCGTCGTCGGTGAGCTGGGCGAGCAGCACTTGGCCGAGCGCTGTGACGTGGGCGGGGAGCCGCCGGCCCACCCTCGGGATCACGTGGTGTGCCTCCCGCGACTCCCTGGTCGCCAGGTAGAGGACGTGTGCCTCGTCGCGGCGGGCGAAATGTGCGGTCTGGCCGGTCTCCGCGCGCAGGTCCTCCAGCGTCTCCTGGGCCAGGGGCAGGGCGGGGTCCTTGTCGAGGTACGCGGTGCCGGTCAGCAGGGCGTGCGGCCCGATGCCGAAGGCCGATCTGGCGGAGTCGGTCTCGACCCAGTTCAGCTCGACCAGGGTGCGCATCAGGGCGTGCAGGGAGCTGCGCGGAAAGCCCGTGTGCTGCTGGAGCTCCGACAGTGTCAGGGTCTCGTGGGAGGCGGCCAGAGTCTCGAGGATGCGGACCGTCCGCTCGGCGGACTTGACTAGCTGGGGCTCCATACTCATCCCATCTTGACAGAGGCTTCAGAGTGTCAGCATATGGGATTCCATCCAGATACATGGACAGATACATGGACGCCTAACCCTTGATGGCGCCGCTGGTCAGGCCGCGCATGAACTGCCGTTGGAAGGCCAGGAACGCGATGATCGACGGCAGCAGCGCGAGCAGTGATGCCGCGAGCAGTACGCCGATGCCGACCTCCTCGTCGGAGCGCAGCGAGCGGAGCGCGATGGGCAGGGTCCACATGCTGGACTCGGGCGCCACGATCAGCGGGAGCAGATACTGATCCCAGATCATGGTGAAGCCGAAGACGCCGATGACGCCGAGCGCGGGCCGGCACAGCGGCAGGATGATGCCGAAGAAGATGCGCAGTTCGCCCGCGCCGTCGATGCGCGCGGCCTCCTCCAGTTCGACCGGCACTTCTTTCATGAACTCGGTCATGACCAGGATGGAGAAGCCCCAGGCGCCCACCGGAAGGATCATGCCCGCGTACGTACCGATGAGATCGGCGTGGATGATGGGCATGTCGGCGAGCACCAGCGAGAGCGGGATCGCGATGATCTCCTCGGGCAGCATCATCGTCGCCAGCATGATCAGCATCACGAACGCCATGCCCCTGAACTTCTTGCGCGCGAGCGCGTAGGCGGCGAAGACGCTGACGAGCATCTGGAGCAGCAGCCCGAACCCGACCACCACGAACGAGTTGAACAGGTAGTGGTAGACGTTCTTGTTGCCGGCCTGGATGAAGTTCTCCAGGGTGAAGTCGTCGGGCCAGAGCGAGAACCTGGTCGGGTCGAGCGTCTTGCTGAAGGCGCTGACCAGCAGTCCGACGAGCGGCCCGGTGAAGACGACCACCATGAAGGTGTAGACCAGGATCTTGCCGACAGTGGCCAGGGGACCCCGCCTGGACTCCAGGCCGAGTGCGCTGTCGAATCTCATCATGCGTTCTGCCTCCTGCGCATGATCTGGGTCAGCACCGTGAGCAGCAGGGTCACCGCGAACAGCACGATCCCGCCGGCCGACGCGATGCCCAGCTCACCTTTCTGGAATCCGAGCTTGTAGATCAACGTCATCAGCACCTCGGTCGATCCGTTCGGCCCGCCGTTCGTCAGCACGTACACCTCGACGAAGACGCGTATGCCGCGGATGGCGGCGAGGGTGAACAGGATCCAGAACACCGGGCGCAGCGCGGGCAGCGTGATGTGCCGCAGCCGGTGCCAGGTGGTGGCGCCGTCGACGGCGGCGGCCTCGTACAGCGTGCGGTCCACGCCGACCAGCCCGGCCAGGAAGATCATCATGTCGTACGGCGTGCCGCGCCATATGCTCATGCCCATGATCGACAGCAGCGAGGAGTGCTCGCTGGCCAGGAAGGGCTGTGGGTCCAGGCTGATCCAGCCGAGAATGGTGTTGATCATGCCGCTGTCGGCGGGGTGGTACATGATCCGCCAGACCTCGGCCACGGCCGCCATCGTGGTCACCACCGGCAGGAACGCCGCGGTCCTGATGAACCACAGATAGCGTGCCGGACCCTCGATGAGCAGCGCGAACATCAGGCCGAGGAGGAGCGAGCCCGCGGTCGTGCCCAGGGCCAGCACGATGCTGTGCCAGATGGCCGAGACGAAGGCGTCGTCGGTCATGATCGTGGCGTAGTTGTCGAGGCCCACCCATCGATCACCGACGTAGCGGACCTCGAAGAAGCTCATCCGCAGGCCCTCGAACATGGGGATGAACTTGAAGAACAGGAACAGCAGCAAGGCCGGCGACAGGAACGCCCACGCAAGGAGGGTCCCCCGCCGCCGCATCCGCTTTGGACGGCGGCGGGGGGTCTCCGTGCGGCTCCGCGCCTGGGTGAGCGTCGGAGTCATGATGCTTTCTGGGTCTGCAGTTCCTGGGTGAGTTTGGTGCTCAGGGTGTCCATCGCCGTCTTGACGTTGGCTGAGCAGTCGGCCCACACCGTGTTGATGGAGTCGGCGGAGTCCTGGCGGATCGGCGCCCAGTTCGGCACCGGCGGCGCGTAGACCGCGTTGGCGTAGGCCTCCTGGAACACCTTCCAGCGCGGATCCTGGCGTTCGGCGGCCATGTCGACCTGGGAGTTCACCGGCAGGCGGACGATGGCGCCGTTGGCGTCCTTGTTCATGCCGATGCGCTGGCCGTCGGGGGAGACCGCGAACTCGGCGAACTTCTTCTGGCCCTCGACGTTGTCGGAGCCGGCCATCTGGTAGACGTTCTCGCCCTCACCGAGGGTGCCGGGGCCGCCCGACGGGCCCTTGGGCACCGGTACGACCTCGATCTTGTCGGTCCCGATGCTCTTGACGAACCTGGCGAGCACGTACGGGCCGACCAGGTAGATGCCGCCCTGCCCCTTCTCGAACACCTCGTGGGTGACGGTCGTGTCGTTGCTGACCGCGCCTGGATTGACGGTCTTGGCCTTGCAGAACTGGTCCTGCAGGTACTGGACCGCCTCCACGGTCTTGGGGTCGTTCACGAGAGGGCTGAACTTGCCGCCGCCGTTGGCCTTCACGAAGTCGCCGCCGTTGGCGTAGATCAGCGAGGAGGCGTACCAGGAGGCGTAGCCGCGCTTGGTGCCCGCGGGGATCACGAAGCCGGCCGTGTCCTTCTGGCCGTTGCCGTCCGGGTCCTTGTCGGTGAAGGCCGCGGCCAGCTTGGCCAGGTCGTCCCAGGTCTTGGGCGGCTCCATGCCGACCTTCTCCCGCCAGTCCTTGCGGATGATCAGGGCGAAGGCCTGGGCGGAGAACGGCGTGCCGTAGTACTTGCCGTCGGAGCCCTGAGCGGCCTTCCAGGCCTGCTCCGACACCTTGTCGCCGCCGGCCAGCTTGGCCTTGTCGACCTCCATCAGCCAGCCCTGCGTGTGCATGTTGCCGAGTTGGGCCGTGTCGTTGATGACGATGTCGGGTAGCTTCTTCTGAGCTGCCTGCTGTTGAAGCTTCGTCTCGAAGTCGTCGAAGAGCGCGACGACTTTCGTTTTGATACCGCTGGCCTTCGTGAACGCTTCGGCCAGTTTCACGGCCGTTTTCGCGGAGTCGGAATCGGGCGCCTGCCTGATCCAGATCTCCAACGCGTTGTCCGAACTTGATCCCCCGGAGCCGCAGCCTGTCAGCGTTACGGCCAGGGCCGTCGCAATCGCGGCCCCGAGCAGCTGGCGTGACATCAGACCGCCTCCCGTTCACATATATGGACACCTGTCGCAGACGTGGAGCCTGTCCGTGTGAACGTAACGAGTGACGTAGGTCACGGTCAATATTCAGGAATGTGAATTTGGACCAGAGTTGTGTACAACAATGAGCCATATGCGCATTCTCATGACCGGCGCCGCCGGCAAGGTCGGCACGCTGCTCCGCCCCCGCCTCGCCCGTGACGGGCGTACGCTGCGCCTATCCGACCTCCACCCGCTGGAGACCGCGCCCGGCGAGGAGATGGTGACGGCCGACCTCGCCGACGAGGCGGCCATGGCGGAGGCGATGAAGGGCGTCGACGCGGTGATCCACCTGGGCGGCCAGAGCCGGGAGCATCCGTGGGCCGACATCGTGCGGGCCAACATGGACGGCGTGCACGTCCTGCTCGAGGCCGCGCGGCGGGAGGGCGTCGAGCATCTCGTGCTGATGGGCAGCCATCACGCGGCCGGCTTCCACACCCGCCCGGCCGATGGCGCGAAGTTGCCCGACTACGCCTTCCCCCGGCCCGACACCTTCTACGGCGTGAGCAAGGTCGTCATGGAGGCCCTCGGCAGCCTCTATCACGACAGGTTCGGCATGAACGTGACCGTGATCCGGCTGGGCACCTGCAACGAGGCTTCGGGCGACACTCGCGGCCTGGCCACCTGGATCTCCCCTGACGACCTCGCCCGCCTGGTGGAGGCCGCGCTGACCGCGCCCGGCTATCACGTCGTCTGGGGCGTCTCCGACAACGCGCGCCGCTGGTGGTCGCTGGAGGAGGCCCGGTCGATCGGGTACGTCTCGCAGGACGATTCGGAGGGCCAGGCCGCCGCGCTGATCGCCGAGCAGGGCGAGCCCGATCTGAGCCAGCCGCTGCATGACCGCGCGGGCGGCGTCTTCACGCTGAAGGACCTCGGAGGCAAGTGGTAGGACGTTTCGCCAGCGTGACGCCCTCATAAAGTGCTGTGCAACCGGTTGTATTCAGCCACCAAACATTCATCCGACCC
The DNA here is from genome assembly GCF_050942315.1 of Nonomuraea sp. CA-143628. Taxonomy (NCBI): domain Bacteria; kingdom Bacillati; phylum Actinomycetota; class Actinomycetes; order Streptosporangiales; family Streptosporangiaceae; genus Nonomuraea; species Nonomuraea sp. CA-143628. Next base: position 10,219,061 of record NZ_CP192072.1, on the reverse strand, counting down.
TTTGCTCTCGACCATTCACTGAACTGGCAGAACATAGATCACGATATATCGATAACAGCTATGTAACGCCTGCAAAGGGTTGACGAAACTTTTGGCACACCTATAGGAAGGCGCTATCCCATCCCGCCGAGCCGGGCAAGCCCTGATACGAGGGGTGCATGAATGTCTGTAACCCCGGACAGCGCGGTCGCGACCGTGCCACCACGCGCGCAACCGCCCGGTGGGCGTCGCCGCATCTCACCCGTTAACGCTCACAAACGGCGTGAGGCCCGGACGGCCTACGTCTTCCTCGCGCCATGGTTCATCGGCCTGTTCGTCATCACCATAGGCCCGATCCTGGCGTCGCTCTACCTGTCGTTCACCGACTACAACCTGCTCGAAGCGGCCAAGTGGGTCGGGTGGGACAACTACAGCAAGCTTTTCACCGTCGACACGCGGTTCCTCACCTCGCTGAAGGTGACCACGATCTACGTGGTCGTGTCGGTGCCGCTACAGCTGGCCTTCGCGCTCGCGCTGGCGCTGGCGCTCGACCGGGGACTGCGCGGTCTGTCGTTCTACCGTTCGATCTACTACCTGCCGTCCCTGCTCGGTGGCAGCGTGGCGATCGCCATCCTCTGGCGCAAGCTCTTCGGCAGTGACGGTCTGGTCAACTCCGTGCTGGACGTCTTCGGCATCCAGGGCGCCGGCTGGGTCTCCGACCCCGACACCGCGCTGGGGACCCTGATCCTCCTGCACGTCTGGACGTTCGGCGCGCCCATGGTGATCTTCCTGGCCGGACTGCGGCAGATCCCGCAGAGCTACTACGAGGCGGCGGCTGTCGACGGGGCGAGCAAATTGCGGCAGTTCCGCTCGATCACGCTGCCCCTGCTCACCCCGATTATCTTCTTCAACCTCGTACTCGAAGTGATCAAGTCGTTCCAGTCCTTCACCCAGTCGTTCATCGTCAGCAGCGGCACCGGCGGACCGGTCGACTCCACGCTCTTCTACACGCTCTACCTCTACCTGAAGGGCTTCAAGAGCTACGACATGGGTTACGCGGCAGCCATGGCCTGGGTGCTGCTGCTCATCATCGCCGGACTGACCGGCGTCAACTTCCTCGCGTCGAAGTATTGGGTCTTCTATGGCGACACCAAGTAAGGCCGTCCCGCTGCTGTTCCGCCCGCTTCCGCGGGGCAGTCGGCTGCTCAAGCACCTCCTGCTGATCGGGTTCGGCCTGGTCATGCTCTATCCGCTGCTCTGGATGGTGTCCAGCTCACTCAAGCCCGAGGAGCTCATCTTCCGCGAGCCCGGCCTGTGGCCGAGCACCTTCACGCTGGAGAATTACAGCGACGGCTGGACCTCGCTCAAGCACTCCTTCGGCTACTACCTGTGGAACTCCGCCGTCCTTACGGGCTTGACCGTGGTGGCGAATCTGGTCGCCTGCTCGCTGGCCGCGTACGCCTTCGCCCGGCTGGACTTCCCGCTGAAGAAGCTCTGGTTCGCGGTCATGCTCGGCTCGATCATGCTGCCGTACCACGTGACGGTCGTGCCGCAGTACATCGTGTTCTCCAAGCTCGACTGGATCAACACGATCTGGCCGCTGATCGTGCCCAAGTTCCTGGCCACGGACGCGTTCTTCATCTTCCTGATGGTCCAGTTCATCCGGACCCTGCCGAGGGAGCTGGACGAGGCCGCGGCCATCGACGGCGCGGGCTACTGGAGGGTCTTCCTCCAGGTGATTCTCCCGCTCTGCACCCCGGCGCTCGCGACGACCGGCATCTTCACTTTTATCTGGACATGGAATGACTTCTTCAGTCAGAACCTTTACCTGACAAACTCGGACAATCTCACAGTGGCCGTTGCGCTCCGCTCCTTCCTAGACTCCAGTGGCGAGTCGTCGTGGGGCCCCATGTTCGCGATGTCGATCGTGTCATTGGGGCCGATCTTCGGCTTCTTCCTTGCCGGTCAGAAATATCTGATTCGTGGTGTAGCTACCACCGGACTGAAGTAACACCCCCCGCAACTCTTCACCAGGAGGTAGAGCTGTGAAGCCTAGGATGATGTGGACCGTCGCCCTGCTGTCGGCGGCCGTCATGACGGCCGCCGCCGGCTGTGGCGGCGGTAGTGGCGACAAGGCGAGCGGCGACAAGGTCCATCTCCGCTTCTCCTACTGGGGCAGCGACGCGCGGCAGAAGCTCACCGAACAGGTCATCAAGAAGTTCGAGGAGAAGAACCCGACCATCGACGTCGAAGGCGACTTCTCCAACTGGGAGAGCTACTACGAGAAGCTGGCCACCAAGGTGGCGGCCAACGACTCGCCCGACGTCATCAGCATCGAGATCCGCGGCCTGAGCGAGTACGCCGGCCGCAACGCCCTGGCCGACCTGGCGGGCAAGGTCAACACCGCCGACCTCGACCAGCAGGTGCTCACCAGCGGCCAGGTCGACGGCAAGCAGTACGCCATCCCGAGCGGCGTCAACACCTTCTCGATGCTCGTCAACAAGTCGGCGCTGGACAAGGCCAAGCAGAAGCTGCCCGACGACAAGTCCTGGACCTGGGACGACTGGATCAACCTGGCCAAGCAGATCAGCGCGGCCGGCAACGGGGTCAACGGAGCCGAGTACAACTACAACCCCGCCTGGCTTCAGATCTTCGCGGCGCAGCGCGGCGAGAAGTTCTACGACGGCAACAAGATCGGGGTGACAGCCGACACGCTCAAGGCGTGGTGGGGCATCCACCAGCAGCTCATCCAGACCAAGGGCTCCGCCGACGCCGCCAAGAGCGCCGAACTGATCTCCGTGGGTCCCGAGCAGTCGCTGCTGGCCACCAACCTGGGCGCGATGGGCATGTGGTGGAGCAATCAGCTCAACGCCCTGTCCAAGGCGTCGGGCCAGGAACTGACCCTGATGCGGATGCCCAAGACGGCGGGCGCGACCACCGGCGGCATGTTCCTGCAGCCGTCGATGTTCTACACGGCCTCCGCCAAGTCCGACCACCCCGCGGAAGCCGGCAAGTTCATCGACTTCCTGGTCAACGACCCGGACGCGGCCTCGATCCTGCTGAGTGACCGCGGTCTGCCGACCAACGCCAAGGTGCTCGCGGCCGTCAAGGGCAAGCTGCCGGCCGTCGACCAGAAGACGCTGACCTTCATCGACGCCGTCAAGGGCGAGCTGAGCCCGATCGTCGCCCCGCCGAAGGGCGCGCTGCAGATGGAGGACATCCTCAAGCGCAACAGCGAAGAGGTCCTCTTCGGCAAGACGACACCGGACGCCGGCGCGCAGAAGTTCCTGACCGAGGCCAACGCGGCCATCGCCGGCTGAGGTCTGATCCAGGCTGGGGGCATGACAGCCCCCAGCCTCCACTCCACGACTCGGGGAGAGAAGTTGAGCACCAGGTACGCCTTCGTCGGACTCGGCCATCGCGCCCAGATGTACGTCGACGCCCTGCTGGGTGACTGGCGGGACACCGGTACGATCGTCGGCCTCTGCGACACCAACCAGACGCGCATGAACTACTACGTCGAGCGCATCGGCCGGCAGGTGCCGTGCTTCGCCCCCGACGAGTTCGGCAAGCTGCTGGAGCTGGCCGACGCCGTCGTGGTCACCACGATGGACGTGACCCACGCCCGCTATGTCGTCGCCGCGCTCGACGCGGGTCTCGACGTCATCGTGGAGAAGCCGCTCACGATCGACGCCGAAGGCTGTGAGGCCATCGCCGCCGCCGCCGAGCGTAACCCGGGCAAACTGGTGGTCACCTTCAACTACCGCTACTCCCCGCGCAACTCGGCGGTGAAGAAGCTGATCAGCGAAGGCGCGATCGGCCAGGTCACCTCGGTCCACTTCGACTGGGCGCTGGACACCATCCACGGCGCCGACTACTTCCGCCGCTGGCACCGCGACAAGGCCAACTCGGGCAGCCTGCTGGTGCACAAGTCCACCCACCATTTCGACCTGGTCAACTGGTGGCTGGCGGCGGCTCCTGAGCTCGTCTTCGCCCAGACCGACCTGCGCTTCTATGGCCAGGCTCTGCCCCGGGGCCCGCGGCCCGCCCGTGGCCAGGGCGCGCCCGGCCTCGGCACCGATCCGTTCATCCTGGACATCTCCACCGATGAGCGGCTCAAGCGGCTCTACCTGGACGCCGAGCACGAGGACGGCTACATCCGCGACCAGGACGTCTTCGGGCCGGGCGTGACGATCGACGACAACATGTCGGTCCTGGTCCGCTACGCGAACCGGGCCATGCTCACGTACTCGCTCACCGCGCACGCCCCGTACGAGGGCTACCGCGTCGTCTTCAACGGCACGGAGGGCCGGATCGAGCTGGACGTCCTCGAGCGGCCCTGGACCCCGGAGCACGCCGCGATCGACCCGAGCGCCGCGGGCAAGGAGCACATGGCCGGCGCCGGGGAGAAGCTCATCCTGCACCGGCACTGGCAGGAGCCGGAGGAGATCACCATCGAGCAGGGGGAGGGCGGTCACGGCGGCGGCGACCGGCTGCTGCTCGACGACGTCTTTCGCGGCCCGGGCGACGACCCGCTCGGGCGCCCGGCGGGTTACCGCGACGGCATCCGCAGCGTGCTGGTCGGCGTGGCCGCCACCCGCTCGGCCAGCACCGGTACGCCCGTCCGCCTGGCCGCCGACGGCACCCGCCTCGTCGGCGCCTGACCGATGCGTGAGCTGCGCCGTCTCGGGCCGTTCTCTGGGGTGATCGATGCGTGAGCTTCGCCACCTCGGACCGTTCTCCGGGCTGGCCGAGCTCGCGGAGCGCCGGTACGGCCTGTTCCCCGAGGCCGCGCCGGGCCCCGCGCTCAGGAAGGCCGCCCGCGAGGCCATCGGGACGCTCGACCTCGCCGTACAGGACGTGCGGGTCGAGCGCTCCTGGACGACGCCGGACCTCAGCGGCGAGGAGCTCTCCTGGTCGGTGGGGTTCGGCCCGCGTACCCACGCCTACCTGCTCAAGCCCCGCGACGCGGAAGGACCGCTGCCCGGCGTACTCGCGCTGCACTGCCACGCGGGTATGAAGTGGGCGGGCAAGGAGAAGATCGCGGACGGCCCCGAGCCGGCCACGCCCGAGGTGCTGCGGCTGCGCGAGCAGATCTACGGCGGCCGGGCCTACGCGAGCGAGCTGGCCAGGCGGGGCTTCGCCGTACTCGTCCCCGACGTGATCGGCTGGGGCAGCCGCCGGATCGACCCGGCGGACATGCCCGAGCGCGTGCTCGCCCAGGCGAACGACCCCGATATGTCCGAGGCGGACCGCTACGACGTCGCGGCCGGGCACCACGAGCATGTGCTGGAGAAGTACTGCACCCTGCTCGGCACCTCGCTGGCCGGCGTGGTGGCGGGCGAGGATCTCGCCGCCGCGGCCTACCTGCGCTCGCGCCCAGATGTCGGGCGGATCGGCTGCGTGGGACTGTCAGGGGGCGGCCTGCGCGCGGCGCTGCTCGGCGCGTTCGACCCCGGCATCGACGCGGTCGCCGTCGCCGCGATGGTCTCCACCTACCGCGAGCTCCTGGACGGCTACGTCGCCGGGCACACCTGGATGTTCTTCCCGCCCGGACTGTCACGCGTCTGCGACTGGCCGGCGCTGGTCGCCGCCCGCGCGCCCGAACCGCTCCTGGTCATGTACGGCGAGCGGGACCAGCTGTTCCCGCCGGCCGGGATGTGCGCGGCGCACGAGGCCATCGCGCGCCGCCACCCGGACGGCGGTTACGAGGGGGTCTTCTTCGACGCCCCGCACGCCTTCGACGTCCCCATGCAGGAGCACGCCTTCACCTGGCTGGAGCGCCACCTCGGCGGCTAGCCCGGCCGCCTTCACCTGGCTAGACAGGCACCTCAGCGGCCAGCCCGGCCGCTTCGGCGGCGGACAGGCGCCCGTCGGCGACGACCACGGACACGCCCCTGGTCAGCTCGTCCTCGAAGACCAGCGGCGTGTCCCAGGCCAGCGCGGTGCCCACACCGGGATACTGCGCCACCCTGACGAACCACGGGTCGTCCCCCGCCCGGACGAACACCAGCGTCCAGTCCTCGCCCGCCAGCGCCAGCCAGGGCGCCCGGGAGCCGTGGACCTGCTCCTCGCCCTCCTCGGACGTGGTGAACACCCGCAACCCCCGCGACCCCGCCGGCGCCCGCCAGAAGAAGCCGCCATAGCCCGCCCCATCCCGGCCCTTGGTGGCTGAGCTTTGGATGGTCAGCGGCGCGCCCGTGAGGTTGCGCAGGGTGAAGCCGAAGTCCAGCGCCCAGCCCCGCGACAGCGGGACGGCCCGGACGGTCCGCTCCTCACGCACCACCGGCTCTTCGTCCGGCCGCTGCCACAGCAGGGTCTCGGCGAAACCCGAGGAATCGCGCCCGGTGAACGACACATGCCGCTGGATCCCGTGGTCGTCCAGCCACTGAGGCCCCTGGTCCCTGACGAACGTCCGGCCGCCCCAGAAGTTGCGCCCCCCGACATCGGTGACGGCCACGCCGGCGCCGAGGTGGTGCGGATGGTCCGCGGGCTGCAACTCGGTGACCACCGTGCCGCCCAGCGTGCGGACCGGGTGGAGATAGGGCCGCGGGGCCGCGGTGATCGGCAGGTCGGGCCGCGTGACGTACTCGGCCACCACCTGGTCGGCCACCATCAGCGGCACGGCCCAGCTCACGCCCAGTTCGGAGAAGAGCTCCAGCCGCTCCGCGCAGGACTCGACCACCTGGGCGATGCCGGGCAGCACCGGCCCATCACCGGACGGGTCCTGGTGGTCCCGGGAGATCGGCAGCGGATCGGGCGCGACCCTGATGGCCTCCAGGACCTCCATGAACGCCCCGGTCCGGTGGATCGGCACGATCAGCCCGGCTCCGGTGCGTACGTGCTCGGCGAGGTTCTCCAGCAGGTCGGCCCGGGGGAAGCGGCGTACGGGGCCATCGCCGACGCGGACCTCGTCCACCGTGTACGTGAACGTGATCGTGCCCCGTTCACCATGAACGACCACGTACGGCTCGTCCCGCCCGGTGGCGCAGAGCGTCACGGCGGCCACGATCGGCGGCCCGTCCGCCAGGTGGACGCGGATGGCCGAGGTGTCGTCCGACTCGATGGCGTTGGCGTGGAACAGCTCCGCCTCGACCGACGTGACCGCGCCGCGCTCCTCGGCGCCCGCCACGGCCAGGGCGGTGGCGACGGCGTGCGCGAACGGGTTGGTCAGAGCGCCGTCCACGATGTCCACGCCGTCGAGCCGGCGCCGTCCCGACCAGGAGCTGCGGGTGAAGTAGGAGGCGGGCCGCGGCCACGCCCCCGCCACCCCGATGCCGGTCACACGGCCGATCGTGTCCTCGGCGATCAGCCGGCGCACCTCCGGCAGGGCCGCGGACGCGAGGCTCTGGAAGCCCACCTGGCAGGCGAGACCGGCCTCGGCGGCGGACTGCTCCATGCGCTCGAAGTCGGCGAGCGTGGCCGCCGTCGGCTTCTCCACCAGCACGTGCGCGCCGGCCGCCAGAGCCGCCAGCGTCAGGTCCGCGTGCGTCGGGATCGGGGTCGCCAGGATGGCGATCTTCGCGCCGGTCCGCTTGATCAGCTCGGGCAGGTCGGTGGAGAACTCCGGCGTGCCGAGCCCGTCGAGGTCTTCGGGGGAGACCGGCCGCACGTCGCAGACGCCCGCCAGCTCGATCTGGCCGGCCAGCTTCCGCAGCCGGTTGAGGTAGTGGGCGCCGAACCCGTGTGCTCCGGCGAGTACGACCCGCATGGTCATCTCCAGTGGAGGCCGAGCCCCCGGTGCTCACCGACGCGCACCTTCGCGTCGCTCACTTGGACGGGATACGGCTCGGCCAGCAGCCCCAGTGCGGCGAACGAGGCGTCCTCGACCTCCTCGGCCATGCACGGCAGCGGCAGAGCCAGCGCGAGCTGGGCCGACAGGTCGGGCAGCAGGTGCGGGTAGACCGGTACGTCGAACGTCCGGGCCAGCTCCGTGATGCGCAAGAACGGGGTGATTCCCCCCACCCTGACCACATTGGGCTGCACGATGTCGCAGGCCCCCGCCGTCAGCAGGTCGCGGAAGCCGTAGACGGTGTAGACGTTCTCGCCGACCGCGATGGGCACGTCCACGGACCGCCGCAGCTCCACGTGCGCGGCGACGTCGTCGGCGGGCAGCGGCTCCTCCAGCCAGTGCAGGTCGTACGGGGCCAGCGCCTCGACGGCGCGGCGGGCCCGGTGCAGGTCCCAGCGCTGGTTGGCGTCGATCATCAGCAGTGTGCCGGGGCCGACGACTTCGCGGACCGCGGCCACCCGCTCGACGTCCTCGGCGAGGTCGGGCCGGCCCACCTTCATCTTGATCCCGGGATAGCCCGCGGCCTTCCACCGCTCGGCCTGGGCGACCAGCTCCTCCAGCGAGTAGTGCAGGTTCACCCCGCTGCCGTAGACCGGCACCGTGTCCCTGCGCCGCCCCAGTACGTCGGCCAGGCCGCGCTCGCCGCAGCGCAGATCCCACAGCGCCAGGTCGACCCCGGCCAGCGCGACGGTGGTGATCCCGCCGGGCCCGGCCTCGCGCAGGTGCCGCCAGAGCCGGTCCCACACCACCTCGGGGTGCGGGTCCAGGCCGATGACGGCCTCGCGGATGTCGTTCTCCAGCAGCGCCTGTACGGCCCGCGCCCCGATCTGCGGCGTCCAGGAGAAACCGGTGCCCGTGCGGCCGTCGTCGAGCGTGAGCTCCACGACCATGACGTGGTTGACGGGCACGTCCGGCCCCCACGGCCTGGACAACTCGGCGGTGTGAGCGCTCACTTTCAGGTCACGGATCATGAGACGCCTGCCAGCGACCGCCCGTGTTCGATCAGGGCCTTCAGCTCGGCCACGTGCTCGGGCGAGGCGTCGACCAGGGGCGGGCGCACCGGGCCCGCGTCCAGGCCGCCGAGTCGTACGCCGGCCTTGACCAGGGAGACGGCGTAGCCGGGGACCTTGGAGCGCAGCCGTACGAGCGGCTCGTAGAACTCGGTGAGCAGGTGGTCGGCGCCGTTCAGGAACGCGGTGGCGATCTCCGGCGCGAAGGCGAAGACGGCGGAGGAGTAGAGCTCCACGCCGATGCCCCGATAGGCGCCCATCGTCAGCTCGGCCGTCGGCAGCCCGTTGAAGAACCTGAACTCCTCGCCGATCTCCCTGCGCACCGCCAGGACCGTGCGCTGGATGAGGTCGATGTCGCCCAGGCCGTCCTTGAGTCCGATCACGCCCGGGATCCTGGCCAGCGCCACGACCTGCTCGGGGGTGGGCGCCACCGCGTCACGCTGGTAGATGATGACCGGCAGGATCGCGGCGACCGCGCGTACGTAGGCGGTGAACCCCTCGCTGGGGCCCTTGGCCAGGTAAGGGGGCATGAGCAGCAGGCCGTCGGCGCCCGCCTCGCGGGCCGCGCGGGCCTGGCCGAGCGCCGCGCCGAGCGGGCCGCCGGCGCCCGCGAACACCGGCACCCGGCCGGCCGTGGTCTCGACGGCGACCCGGACGGCCACGGCGTGCTCCGCCTCCGACAGCGCGGCGAACTCACCCGTGCCGCAGGCCGCGAACACCGCGCCAGGGCGGTGTTGGAGCCCGCGCCTGATGTGCTCGGCCAGCACCTCCTCGGCCAGCCCGTGGTCGGGGTCGAAGGGGGTCACGGGGAAGAAGAGGACTCCGCTGAGGTTCATCCGTTCTCCAGTTCGGTGTGCCACGAGCGCTTGGGCGTCCAGCCCAGCATCCGCCCGGCTTTGGCGGAGGTGAAGGCGGGAGAGGTCCCGGTGAGGTGCGCGGCCGCGGCGGCGGTCGAGGGGATGACGGCGGGGAGCAGCTCCGCCAGGGGCTCGCGGGCCAGCGCGTCGGCCGCCCCCGCGAAGAACACCTCGCCGTTGGGCAGGTCGGGCAGGCGCTCGAGGAGCACCGAGATCAGGTCGGAGGCGTCCCTGGCGTCCAGGTAGTTGAACAGCGAGGCCCCGGCGATGTCCGGCCGGTCCAGCCGTTCGACGATCGTGTGGCCCGACTGGGTGGGCGCGCCCGACCACTCCTCGGGAGCCACCACGAAGCACGGCCGCACCGCCGCGAACCGTGTCTCCGAGCTGCGCGCGAACGACGCCATCGTCTGCTCGGCCACGACCTTGGACAGGTTGTAGGCGTTCCACGGCGCGACGGGGTGCTCCTCGTCGATAGGCAGATAGCTGGGCGTCCAGCCGCCGGGCGCGCCGTAGCCGATGACGGTCGGGCTGCTGGCGACGACCACCTTGCCGACCCCGGTGCTGCTCGCGGCCGCGCACACGTTGAAGGCGAGCTGGGTGTTGGTACGGAAGGTCAGCCCGTCGGTACGGCTGAACGGGGTCGCGATGGCGGCCAGGTGGATCACGGCGTCGGGCCGGAAGCGGGCCATGACGTCGTACGCCTCGCCCAGGTTCGTCAGGTCGGCGGGCAGGGTGACCGCGGCCTCGGGGGGAGTGCCCGGTGTGACGTCGATGCCGATCACCTCATGACCGGCCTGAGCCAATGAGGCGACCACGCTGCGCCCTAGCCGGCCGGCGCTGCCGGTCACCAGTGTTCGTGTCATCGGTCGTTCACCACTCCTGCTTGGGATACGGCAACCGGTTGCAGAAAGTATCGAGGCGGGGCCGGGAGAACGTCAAGCGGCATGGCCTTCTCTCCCCAGGCGGTCTGGCCATATGAAGAGATATGGTGGGGATTTAGGTGAAAAATCCGGCGGGGATGGCTGATTGACAGTGATACAAACGATTGCACTAAAGTACTAGGTACGGTCGGAGGAGGCCAAGCGTGGCGGTGACGATTCGTGACGTGGCTGAGGCGTCGGGCGTGCATGTTTCCACGGTGTCCCGGGCGTTCTCCGCGCCCCACCTGGTCAATCCCGAGACGCGCACCCGCGTGCTCGCCATCGCCGAGGATCTCGGCTACCGGCCCAATCGCGCCGCGCGGGCGCTGACCACGGGCCGCACCCACAACATCGGCCTCATCGTGGCCGACATCGCCAACCCCTTCTTCCCGCCGCTGATCAAGGCCGCCCAGGCGCAGGCCAGGCTCCGCGACTACCACGTGTTCGTGGCCGACACCGACGAGGACCCGCAGGTGGAGGAGGATCTGATCCAGACCCTCACCAAGCAGGTCGACGGCGTGCTGCTGTGCAGCCCGCGCCTGACGAACCGGACGATAGAGCGGCTGCGCGAGGAGGTGCCGTTCGTCGTGGTCAACCGCCGGGCCAAGGGCATGCCGACCGTGCTCATGGACGTGGGCCGCGGGGCCAGGCAGGCCGTCGAGCACCTCACCGCGCTCGGGCACCGGCGCATCGCGCTGGTCACCGGGCCCAGCGGGTCGTGGACCAGCAAGGAGATGCAGGAGGCGGCCGCCGCGATGAACGATGTGGACGTCGTCTTCCTCGGCCCCAACCCGCCGACGGAGCTGGGCGGCCTGGCGGCGGCCACCGACGTCATCGCCTCGGGCGCGACGGGCGTGCTGGCCTACAACGACCTGGTCGCCATCGGCCTCATCGAGGGGCTCGCCGAGCGGGGCAAGAGCGTCCCCGGCGACGTCAGCGTGATCGGCGTGGACGACATCGTGCCGGGCCGGCTGAGCCGCCCGAAGCTGACCACGATCGCGATGCCCACCGCCGCCGCCGGCCGCATCGCCGTAGACCTGCTGCTCCAGTCGGTCGACTCGGCGGCCACCGCCGCCGCCACGATGCTGGAGACGGCCCTGATCGTCCGCGAGTCCACGGGAAAGGCACACAGATGATGTTCGGAACGCTGCCGTCGGGTGAACAGGTCGAGCGCGTCGAGCTGTCCTCGGGACGGCTGCGCGCGAGCGTGCTCACGTACGGCGCCATTCTGCAGTCGCTGGAGGTGTCCGGCGTCAACGTGGTGCTCGGACTGCCCACGCTGGAGGACTATCTCACCCGCAGCCGCTACTTCGGCGCCGTCGTCGGCAGATACGGCAACCGCATAGCCGGCGGCCGCTTCACCCTCGACGACGTCGAACACCGTCTGCCGCTCAACAACGGGCCCAACAGCCTGCACGGCGGTAACCGCGGCTTCGACCGCAAGGTGTGGACGGTCTCCGAGGCCACCGACTCCTCCGTGACGCTCACGCTGACCAGCCCCGACGGCGACCAGGGCTATCCGGGCACGCTGACCGCCTCGGTCACCTACACGCTCGAGGACGACGCCCTGCGCCTGGACTACACGGCCGAGACCGACGCGCCGACCGTCGTCAACCTCACCAACCACTCCTACTTCAACCTGGCCGGCAGTGGTGACGTGCTCGGGCACGTGATCCAGATGGACGCCGAGCACTACCTGCCCGTCGACGAGGACAAGATCCCCACGGGCGAGCCGGCGCCGGTCAAGGGCACGGAGTTCGACTTCACCACGCCGCACGCGGTGGGCGAGCGCTACGACGGCGGCTACGACCACTGCTTCGTGCTCGACGGCGGCATCCGGGTGACCGAGCCGGTCGGTGGCCTGACCATGGAGGTCACGACCACCGAGCCGGGGGTCCAGTTCTACGCGGGCGGCATGCTGGACGGCGTCGCCACGCCGTACGGACCGCACGCGGGTCTGTGCCTGGAGACGCAACACTTCCCCGACTCGCCCAACCAGCCGCAGTTCCCCTCGACGGTGCTCAGGCCGGGCGAGACCCGCACCTCCACGACCTCCTACCGGTTCACCACCTGACCGCCTGCTGCCCGCAGCGCGGTCGTGGCGCGGAGCACCAGGAGCGCCACGTCGTCGTTCGACGGCTCGGTGGCGAACGACTCGACCGCCTGCCGGATCCGCTCGGCCACGGCGTGCGCGCTCAGCCCCGAGCAGCCCGACAGGATCGCGGTCAGCCCGTCGTCGTCATCGAGCAGCCGGTTGCCGTCGCGCCGCTCGGTGACGCCGTCGGTGACGCACAGCAGCAGCTCCTCGGGCAGCAGCTCGAACGTCTCGGTGTAGAACCGCGCGTCGCCGTCGATGCCCAGCAGCAGCTGCGAGGTGGCGACGGGCTGGACCTCGCCGTTGGCGCGCAGCAGCAGGGGCGGGGGATGGCCCGCCGAGGCGAGCGTGCACAGCGCGCCGCCCTGGGGCAGCGGCGTCAGCTCGCCGCAGAGCAGGCTGAGGAAGCGGCCGTCCTCGCCCTCGTCGAGCAGCGTCTGGTTGAGCCGGTCGAGGATGTCGGACACGGTGTAGTTCTCCTTGGCCAGCAGCCGTACGGCGTGGCGGGCCAGCCCGGTCACCGCGGCGGCCTCCGGACCGCTGCCGCAGACGTCGCCGAGGGCGAAGCACCAGTGGTCGCCGACGGTGAACAGGTCGTAGAAATCGCCGCCGACGTGCGCGCCCTCTTCGGCGGGCTCGTAGACGACCGCCGACTCCAGCCCCGGCATCGGCGCGACCCGCATGGGCAGCAGGCTGCGCTGCAGCACCCGTGACGTGGTCGCCTGCCGCGAGTAGAGCATGGCCGTGTGCAGGTTGAGCGCCACCAGGCGGCACAGGTCGGCGAGCAGGTCGGCCAGCTCCAGCGGAAGGGTCGGCTCGACGCGCCCGATCACCAGCGCGCCGTGCGAGCGGCCCTGGGTGAGCAGCGGGAACGACAGCACGCTCTCCGGCCCGACCGGCCAGGTCACCTCGCCCAGCGCCGAGCGCGGGATGACGGGCAGGGCCTGGCGCAGGTCGGCGTTGTGGCGTTCCTCGCTGTGCCACACGTGCGCGAGCCTGGTCATGCCCGCCAGGTCGGTCAGGTAGACCGCCGCCCAGGTGGCGATCTTGGGTACGACCAGCTGGGCCGTCAGAGCCGCGATCAGCTCCTCGTCGTGCACGCCCGCCAGCAGCTCGCCGGCCTCCGCGAGGAACGACAGCCGGCCCCGGTGCGCCCGGTCCCGCTCGGCCAGCCGCTCGCGCTGCACGGTCACCGCCACCTGGTCCGCGATGTGCTGCAGGCTCGCGGTGAGCGCCTGGTCGAACCGGCCGGGCTCGGCGGCGGTCGCCACGAGGTAGCCGGTCACCTCGCCCGCCACCACGAGCGGCGCGCACGCCAGCGACCTGGCCTGGAGCCGCTGGGCCAGCTCGACGTCGGTGGCCAGCAGGTCGTCGAACATCACCGGCGCCTGCCGCTCCACGCCGAACACGCCCGCGGCCACCACCCCCACCAGCCCCGCCGTCGCCCCGGTGCCCGCCGCGACGCCGAACCGGTTGCCGCCCTCTGCTCGTACCAGCACATAGGCGGCGTCGGCCGCGCTGGACAGCTGGACGATCTGCGCGACGGTGTCGAGCAACTCGTCCAGCGGCATGTCGTGGTCGAGCAGGTCCTTGATGCGGCCGCCCTGCTCCCGCTTGAGCGGGGCGGGCGGGGAGGCCAGGACATAGCGGTGGTCGCTGGACACCACAATCCAGATCGACCGGCGATCCTGCGCGCGGCCGTCGGTGCGCAGGTGGGAGATGTAGACCGGGAGCAGGTCCCCGTCGCGGTGCCGCATCCTGGACTCGCCGCGCCAGCGGCCCAGGCCGAGCGTGTCCGACAGCGACAGCGCGCACGGGCCGTGCCTGCGCCAGGCGACCAGGTCCGCCAGCGGCTCGCCGACGACCTGGGCGGCGGACCAGCCGAGCAGTGCCTCCGCCTCGGCGTTCCAGGTGACGATCCGGCCGTCGAGGTCGCTCACGATGACGGCGACGTGCAGGGTCTCCGTGGAGGCCGCGATCGAGGCGGCCTTCGTGGCGGGGATGCCGGAGGCGCTCTCGTGGCCGCACCCCTTGTCGAGCTCCATGCGGACCCAGACGCGCTTGGCGGCGCCCGTGTACGTGACGCCCCAGGCGTCGGCGAGCATGCCCGCCAGCGCCAGACCGCGCCCGCTCGTGGCCATGCCATCGGGCGGCGGCGACTCGGCGGCCGGCACGATCAGGGTCGGGTGATGGTCGTCGACCTCGATCTCCAGCCTGGTCGGGACGGCGTTCGGGTCGAGCCGGCAGGTCAGCTCCAGCCCCGTGCCCGCGTGCACCACGGCGTTGGTGACGAGTTCGCTCGTCAGCAGCACGGCGTCTTCGGTCAGGTGGCTCAGTTGCCATTCGCCGAGCACCTGACGTACGAAGCGCCGCGCGGCCGCGGGGGCCTGCGGGGTGCCGTCGAAGGCCGTGCTCGACACGCGGGTCGTGTCCACTATGCGTCCTAGAACATCACTCGATGTGGCAGTTCGGTCACTCTCAGAGTGGCAGACTGGACGGCTCCAATACCCCCCAGTTGCAAAGAAGGCCCTCCATGGTCGTGCTTTTGGACCCCCTGGAGGTGAGGTATGGGCGGGTCTCAGGTGGTCTCGGGGGAGAAGGAAGGTTGTGATGAATCGCCAGGTGAAGATCTTGCTGGTCGACCACAACGACGAGAGCCTGGTCGCACTTGAGGCGGTCTTACGCCCGCTTCAGCAGCAGCTGTTCAAGGCCAGGTCGGGGCAGGAGGCCATGAAGCTGATGCTCCGCCACGACTTCGCGGTGGTGCTGCTCGACGTGCTCATGCCCGGCACGGACGGCATGGACGGTTTCGAGACGGCGACGCACATCAAGCGGTTCGACCAGGCGCGTGAAGTGCCCATCATCTTCTTGACCGGCACCGAGCCGGGATCCGGCGCCGCGTTCCGGGGTTACGCCGTGGGGGCGGTCGACTACATCGCCAAGCCGTTCGATCCGTGGGTGGTGCGGTCCAAGGTCGCGGTCTTCGCCGAGTTGTTCCGCAAGAACGCGGTGCTGCGCGAGCAGACGGCCCTGCTGGGCGACCTCGTGCGGAACGACGTGGCGCGGTCGAGGAACGCGCGGGTGCTGTGCGGATTGTCCGAGCGGCTCGGCGCCATCGAGGCGCGGCTCGGCGAACTGGCCGGCTCCTGCGCCGGCGACGAGACTTTGAGGGAAGCGATCAAGGACATGGCCGAGCTGGTCGCCGGCATGCAGGCCGCCTTCGACACGGTTCGAATGTGACGGCTCCGGGGTAAGAGAGCTTTCGCACGCCGCCTTCACGTGTGTTCGGCGAGCCTGTGTGCGTTCCGCGGTGTCTCCGTCGTACCTTTGGCATCATGGCCACCCGTACGCCGAAAAGCGCATCAAAGGGGCCGGCGAAGCGGTCGACCTCCGCCCGCTCGACCCCCGCCAAGCGCGCATCCAGCTCGACCGGGCGGCCGAGGGCGAAGGGGGCCGGGTCGGCCCGCAAGCCGGGCATGACCCACCATGACCCGATCACGTGGGTCTTCACGATGATCGGCAAGCTGATCGTCGGGCTCTGGATGCTGCTCGCCAACGGCATCGGCAGCACCGCCCGGGCACTCGGCAAGAACGCGCGCGACCTCGATCCGGCGCACCGGCGCGACGGGGTGGGCCTGTCCGTGCTCGCCGGCGCCATCGTGCTGGCCGCGATGACCTGGCGCCAGGCCGACAGCACGGTCTCCGGCGTGGTCAACGTCACCGTGCACAGCGTGTTCGGGTCGCTGGCGTGGGCGCTGCCGCTGCTGCTCGGCCTGCTCGCCTGGCGCTACCTGCGCCACCCCGACCAGAACGCCGACACCGGCCGCATGGTGATCGGGTGGAGCGCGCTGCTGGTCGGCGTGCTCGGCGTCATCCACGTCGCCAACGACACGCCCTACCCCGCCGGCACCGCCAACGACGGCATGGAGCGGGTGTCGCAGGCGGGCGGCATCATCGGGTTCATCGTGTCGGCGCCGCCGATGAGCATCCTGCCCGCCTGGATCACGATCCCGCTGCTGCTGATCCTGTCGGGCTTCGGCGTGCTGGTCATCACGGCCACTCCCGTCCACCGCGTCCCGGAGCGGCTGGCCGAGCTCACGCACCTGCTGTTCGAACGGCACGCGCTCGCCGAGCAGGCCGCGCCCGTCAAGAAGCGGCCCAGGGCCAAGAAGGGCGAGACGGGCGAGAAGGTCGATCTGGTCAAGCCGTACGACACGCCGGTGCTCTCGGAGCAGGAGAAGCGCGCCGAGCACTCGCCGGAGATCGTGCCGGGGCTGACGGACGAGGAGGAGCCGCCCGCCACGCCGGTCAAGAAGACCGAGCCGCCGGAGCCCACTCCCGCGCCCCGTAAGGTCGAGCAGCTGGTGCTCTCGCCCCAGGCCGGGCCGTACAGTCTGCCTGATCTGCAGTTCCTCAAGCCGGGCAGCGCGCCCAAGCCGCAGACCAAGGCCAACACCGTCGTCGTCAACGCGCTGACCAGCGTTCTTGAGCAGTTCGTCATCGACGCGCAGGTGATCGGGTTCACCCGCGGCCCGACCGTGACCCGTTACGAGATCGAGCTGGGCCCCGCGGTCAAGGTGGAGAAGGTCACGGCGCTCACCAAGAACATCGCGTACGCCGTTAAATCGGCAGATGTCCGGATCTTGTCGCCGATTCCGGGGAAGTCGGCGATCGGGGTGGAGATCCCGAACGCGGACAAGGACCTGGTCTCCCTGGGCGACGTGCTGAAGTCCCAGGTGGCGCAGAGCGACCACCACCCGATGATCGTGGGACTGGGCAAGGACGTCGAGGGTCGCACGATCGTGGCGAACCTCGCCAAGATGCCCCACCTGCTCATCGCGGGCGCCACCGGCGCCGGTAAGTCTGTCTGTGTCAACGGCCTGATCACCTCCATCCTGATGCGTGCCACGCCCGACGAGGTACGCATGGTGCTGGTCGACCCCAAACGAGTGGAGCTGTCGGTCTACGAGGGCATCCCTCACCTGATCACGCCCATCATCACCAACCCGAAGAAGGCCGCGGAGGCCCTCGAATGGGTGGTGGGGGAGATGGACCGTCGCTACGACGACCTGGCCGCCAGCGGGTTCCGGCACGTCGACGAGTTCAACAAGGCCGTGCGGGCCGGCAAGCTGCAGCCGCCGCCGGGCAGTGAGCGGGTCTACCAGCCCTATCCGTACCTCCTGGTGATCGTCGACGAGCTGGCCGACCTGATGATGGTCGCCCCGCGTGACGTCGAGGACTCCATCGTGCGCATCACGCAGCTCGCCCGCGCGGCCGGCATCCACCTGGTGATCGCCACGCAGCGGCCCTCCGTAGACGTGGTCACCGGCCTGATCAAGGCGAACGTGCCCTCGCGGCTGGCCTTCGCCGTGTCGAGCCTCACCGACTCGCGGGTCATCCTCGACCAGCCGGGCGCCGACAAGCTGGTCGGCCAGGGTGACGCGCTGTTCCTGCCGATGGGTGCCAGCAAGCCCATCCGTATCCAGAACGCGTTCGTCTCGGAGAAGGAGATCGCCGAGATCGTCACGCACTGCAAGACGCAGATGCAGGCCGAATACCGCGACGACGTCGCCGCGGCGCCGGTCAAGCGGGAGATCGACGGCGACATCGGCGACGACCTCGACCTGCTCGTCCAGGCGGCCGAGCTGATCGTGACCACGCAGTTCGGCTCGACCTCGATGCTGCAGCGCAAGCTCCGCGTCGGCTTCGCCAAGGCGGGGCGGCTCATGGACCTGCTGGAGAGCCGCAACGTGGTCGGCCCCAGCGAGGGTTCGAAGGCTCGCGAAGTCATCGTGAAGCCCGATGATCTGCCCGGTTTGCTAGCTGACTTGCGTGGCGAATGACCCCAATGCACGTTCGCCCGACGACTACTGATTGAATGTGAATCATTACAGAACGTCGTGGGACGGAAGGCGCTAGCCATGCCGGAACAGAGCACAGGGGCCATGCTCGCGGCGGCCCGGCGGTCAGCCGGGCTGACCGTCGCGCAACTGAGCGAGACCACCCGCATTCGTGAGGCGATCATCTACGCGATCGAGCGCGACGACTTCTCGCAGTGCGGTGGTGATTTCTATGCGAGAGGACACGTCAGGGCCGTAGCCAAGGCCGTCGGGCTCGATCCCGTGGCGACCGTCCACCTCTATGACGAAGAACACAGCGGGGCGGCCACGCCCATCCGGGCCGCCGCCGTCTTCCAGGCCGAACGCAAGATCAGGATCAACGAGCGCCGCGGTCTCAACTGGACGATGGCGCTGGGCGTGGCCCTGGCCATCACCATGGTCTTCGGGGCGGTCAGAGTGCTCGGCGGCGGCACGACGGACGAGATGCGCACCGCCGACTCCCACCTCGTCCCGCCGAACATCCCGATCAACGAGCACGCTCCCAAGGCGTCGCACGCCAAGGGGAAGGCGTCCAAAGCGGCCGCCAAGGGCGTCGTCGTCAAGGTCAAGGCCAAGCGCCCGTCCTACCTGAACGTCAGCGACGTCAAGGGACACAAGCTGTTCTCGGGCACGTTGCAGGCGGGCAAGAGCAAGACCTACCGGTCCGACATCGAGGTCCGTCTTCTGATCGGTGACGCGGGCGCCGTGTCGCTGCAGGTCGACGGCAAGGATCTAGGTCATCCGGGGGCTGACGGGGAGATGGTGACGCGCTCGTTCAAGCCTTCCAAAGCACAACCTAGGTAGCCCGTGCGCCCGGTGGTGGCCAACTGCCGATACCGTAGTGTTCACCATGTCATCCCGCCGAACCGCATCGCTGATCACTCTGGGCTGCGCGCGCAACGAGGTCGACTCCGAGGAGCTGGCCGCGCGACTTGAGGCTGCCGGTTGGCAGCTGGGCGACGACGACCCCGATGTCGTCGTCGTCAACACGTGTGGCTTCATCGACTCGGCGAAGAAGGACTCCATAGACACGCTGCTGGCCGCGGCCGACTCCGGGGCCAAGGTGGTCGCCGCGGGCTGCATGGCCGAGCGCTACGGCAACGAGCTCGCCGAGGCTCTGCCCGAGGCCAGCGCGGTCATCTCCTTCGACGACTACACCGAGATCGGCGGCCGACTCGACGACGTGCTCGCCGGTCGGCCGCTCAAGCCGCACACGCCAAGAGACCGCCGCACCCTACTACCCATCTCGCCCGTGGACCGTGCCAGCGCGGGCAAGACCGCCATCCCCGGCCACGGCGACCTGCCCGACGGGCTGGCGCCCGCCAGCGGGCCGCGCGTGCTGCGCAAACGGCTCGACGAGAGCCCCGTGGCCTCGCTCAAGCTGGCCTCCGGCTGCGACCGGCGCTGCACGTTCTGCGCCATCCCGGCCTTCCGCGGCGCCTACGTCTCCCGCGACCCCGAGGAGCTCCTGGCCGAGGCCGACTGGCTGGGCCACCGGGGCGTCCGTGAGCTCGTCCTCGTCAGTGAGAACTCGACGTCCTACGGCAAGGACCTGGGCGACCTGAGGGCGCTGGAGAAGCTGCTGCCGCGGCTGGCGGCGGTCGAGGGCATTCAGCGGGTGCGGGCCAGCTACCTGCAACCGGCCGAGCTGCGGCCGGGGCTCATCGACGTGCTGGCCGGCACCGAGGGCATCGCTCCCTACTTCGACCTGTCCTTCCAGCACGCCAGTGGCACCGTCCTGCGCCGGATGCGCCGTTTCGGCGACCCTGAGCGCTTCCTGGGACTGCTGGACACCATCCGTGAGGGCGCGCCCGAGGCGGGTGTGCGCTCCAACTTCATCGTCGGCTTCCCCGGTGAGACCGAGGAGGAGTTCGGCGAGCTGGTCGGATTCCTGGAGCAGGCCAGGCTCGACGTGATCGGCGTGTTCGGCTACTCCGACGAGGACGGCACCGAGGCGGCCGGCTTCGCCGGCAAGCTCGACCAGGACGTCATCGACGAGCGTGTGCGTGTCCTGACCGAGCTCGCCGAGGAGCTGACCGCGCAGCGCGCGGAGGAGCGCATCGGCACGGAGGTCGACGTGCTCATCGACGACGACCTGGGCGACGGTGGCTATGAGGGACGGGCCGCCCACCAAGGTCCCGAGGTCGACGGGTCCGTCACGGTCCAGGGCATCGGCCTGGTCCGCGGTCAGATCGTGCGCGCGGTGGTGGTCGACGCCGAGGGGGTTGACCTGATCGCGCGCATCAAGGCCAGTCCATGACCAAGGACGAGCGCCGCGTGGTGAGCCCGTGGAACATCGCCAACATCCTCACGGTCCTCCGGTTGGTGCTCGTCCCCTTCTTCGTCGTCTGTCTCTTCCTGCCGGGCATGGGCTGGCGCCTGGGTGCGCTGGCGGTGTTCGGCGTGGCCTCGTTCACCGACCATCTGGACGGCGAGCTGGCCAGGCGCTACGGGCTGATCACCGATTTCGGGAAGATCGCCGACCCGATCGCCGACAAGGCGCTGACCGGTGCGGCTCTGGTGTCCCTGTCGATCCTCGGCGAGCTGCCGTGGTGGGTGACGGTGACCGTCCTGGGCCGCGAGCTTGGCATCACCGCCCTGCGGTTCGTGTTGCTCAGGCACGCGGTCATCCCGGCCAGCTACGGCGGCAAGGTCAAGACCGTGCTGCAGATCACGGCCATCGTCCTCTACATCCTGCCCGGCGAGTTCGACCCGGTCCGCTGGGTGGTGATGGGCGCGGCCGTGGTCGTCACGGTGGCCACGGGGG
Organism: Nonomuraea sp. CA-143628; assembly: GCF_050942315.1. Taxonomy (NCBI): domain Bacteria; kingdom Bacillati; phylum Actinomycetota; class Actinomycetes; order Streptosporangiales; family Streptosporangiaceae; genus Nonomuraea; species Nonomuraea sp. CA-143628. The sequence goes on along the minus strand of NZ_CP192072.1, from coordinate 10,197,762 downwards.
TCGACTACGTGGTGCGCGCGATCAAGCTACGGCAGGTGGCCAGACGGGCCCGCGGGGAGTGATCATGGTTGGTGCCGCGGAGGTTCTCTCCCTGCTCGTACGCCGGGCCGCCACGCTCGCCGTGGCCGAATCGCTGACCGGCGGGCTCATCGGGGCGGCGTTCACCTCGGTCTCGGGGTCCTCCAAGTCGTTCAGGGGCGGGGTCATCTCCTACGCCACCGATCTGAAGCACCGGCTGCTGGAGGTGCCGGACGAGCTGCTGCGCCGGGAAGGGGCCGTGCACCCGGAGGTCGCAGCGGCGATGGCGACGGGGGTCGCCCGGCTGTGCGAGGCGACATACGGCCTGGCGGTGACCGGTGTGGCGGGGCCGGAGCCACAGGACGGAAAGCCCGTCGGCACCGTGCACGTGGCCGTCAGCGGACCCGGTGATCAGATTTGGCGGAGACAGTTGAGACTTGAGGGGTCTCGCGAACGTATCAGGGTAGAGACGGTGGACGAGGCTATCGATCTACTGGCAAGTGTGCTGAAGGGGAACAATGGGGAACATACCGGGTGATTACCGTGTTACGTCCCCAGCGAACATCCGAGGCACGGTCTCACACGGTGTCGGTTGATACGGGTACGGTGGAGCTGTGAGTGAGGTCCGTGAGCCATCTGCAAGCACCGAGCGCCCGGCAGGCGGGCCTAACGAGTCACGTAACGAACCTTCACGTAATGAGCTGTCACGCACTGAGCCATTGCGCAATGAAGGAAGCGCGGCGGGGCAGGGACGGAGACGTCCGATGATGACGGCGAGGAGCATGTACGAGCCGAAGAAGAAGAATGGACGGCACGATCCGACCGCGCGGGGCGTGGTGGTGAAGCCATCCACGCCGGGGAGGGAGCGACAGATGATTCTGCTGCGTCAGCTGCTCGGCGACGTGCTGAGGCGATTGAGGGTGCGGCAGGGACGCACTCTTCGTGAGGTGTCCACGCTGGCGCGTGTCTCGCTTGGCTACCTGTCCGAGGTTGAGCGCGGTCAGAAGGAGGCGTCATCGGAGCTGCTGGCGTCGATCTGTGGCGCCCTCGGGGTGCCGCTGTCGCAGGTGTTGCGTGAGGTGTCCGACCAGTTCGCGCTGGCGGAGCTCCAGGCCACCCCTGTGCTCGCCGACGCGCCGGAGCACGAGCGCATCCCTCTTCCCGAGACGGTGCCCGGGTCGATCGCCGACTCCGTGTTTCCCGAAGTCAAGGACATGGTGGCCGCCTAACGCGGTTGGCAGTCACCACACCACAGGATCAGGCGTTCCTGTGGCTGTGCGCCCATCTCGCCGCGACTGATGCGCGCGCCGCATCGGCGGCAGGGTCGGCCTGCCCTGCCGTAAACCCACGTCTGGCCGGCCGGTCTGCGGTCGCCCGTGGTCACTGTGGCGGCGTGTGTCCTGTTCGCCGCCAGAAGCCGCTGGGCGAGCGTCACGAGCGCGTCCAGGTCCTCGATGTCGCCGACCTTCCGCCACGGCCAGATGCCGCGCAGGAAGAGTGTCTCGGCGCGATAGATGGTGCCGATTCCCGAAAGATTGCGCTGATCGAGCAGCGCCTCCCCGATCGTCCGTTCCGGCGCCTGGCGCAGACGGCGCACGGCCTCTGCCGGATCCCAGTCGTCGCCGAGCAGATCGGGCCCCAGATGCCCGACGACGCGATGCTCGTCGGCGGTCTTCAGCAGGTCCACCACCCCCAGCCGCACGCCCACGGCCTGCCACTGCTCGTTGGCCAGCACCAGCCGGACCTGGTCGCCGGGGGCGGTGCGACGGCCCGCGGGCAGCACTCGCCAGCTGCCGTCCATGCGCAGGTGCGTATGCACGGTCAGGCCGCCCTCGACGCGGGTCAGCAGGTGCTTGCCGCGTGAGAGGTTCTCCAGGACCGTCCGGCCGGTGAGGTCGGCCGTGGCGTGCCGGGGGACGCGGAAGTCCGAACGGGTCAGGACCCGGCCGTCGAGCGCGCCACGCAGGCGCGCGGCCGTACGGTAGACGGCATCTCCTTCGGGCATGCTCCCAGTCTAGAAACCCGGCCGGATCGGCTGGCATCCCCTTCTGAAGGCGGCGTCCCGGCTGAGCCGCCAGGTGGGGTAACTCCCCGAGCGGCGAGCTGGCCGCGTTGTGTGGAGTGACTCCCAGGGCGGCGAATCGGCCCGGCGGGTGGGGTCGATATAGGAAGGCGAGTTGCTCGCCTTCTGGGGAGTGCTCCCAGGGTGCCGGGCGAGTCCGGTGGGTGGGGTCAGTCCCAGGCGGCGGGGTCGGCGGCGAGTTGGCGGACGCGGTCGGGGAGGGCGCCGCTGGCCACCTGGTCCAATGTGACCTCCTCCAGGATGGCGCGTTCGGTCGCCCGCAGCGCGATCCAGACCTGCTGCAGCGACTCCGCCGGCCCCCGGTAGCCCACGTGCTCGGGACGCTCACCACGTACGTTGGCCAGTGGCCCGTCCACCGCTCTGATGACGTCGGCGAGAGAGATGTCCGCGGCGGCCCGGGCCAGGACGTAGCCGCCTTCCGGACCCCGCTGGCCACGGACCAGTCCGGCACGCCGCATCTGCAGCAGGATGTTTTCCAGGTATTTGGGGGGCATGTCCTGCTCTTTGGCGAGCTCGCCCACGGTGGTCGGCCCGGCGCCGGCCGCGGCGAGTTCGGCGGCAGCACGGAGGGCGTAGTCGACACGAGCGGAAAGGCGCATGTTGTCGATTATCCCTCCTGGTCAACACTGGTTATGCGCAACGTCGCCAGAATGGGCGGTCGATCCGGACGCGGCAGGCGCGGTGCCTGCACGGACAACGCGATCAGTGGGCTGCCGAGGCGGCGCAGGACAGAGGGGATGATCGTGAGACATCCTCGTGTTCACCTGCGGTGATAAGCAAGGTCCAGGGCGCTAAACTTCCAACAACCTTTTCGATTTGACGGTGGGATTCAGCGTGGAGCGACGCCCTGGTGTGCCCAGACTGCTCAGGGAGATCAACGACCGGGCCGCACTGGAGTTGTTGCTGGCCACGGGCCCGATGACGCGGGGGCAGATCGGCGATCGGACGGGGTTGTCCAAGGTCACCGCCTCGCAGACGCTGTCCCGGCTGGAGGAGCGCGGGCTGGTCGAGGTCGTCGGCACGCAGGCCGGCGGGCGCGGCCCCAACGCGGCGCTCTACTCCGTCATCCCCTCCAGCGCCTACGTTGCCGGGCTCGAGGTGGGGCCCGAGCTGATCTCGGCGGCCGTCGCCGACATCCACGGCCGGACGATCGCCGAGGTCACCGTCGACCCCGCCGACCTCGACGATCCGGTCTCGGTCGTGCACGGCGCGATCATGAAGGCCTGCCGCAGCGCCAAGATCAGCATCGGCCGGCTGCGCGGTGTGGTCATCGGCACCCCCGGCGTGGTCGATCCGCGCAGCGGCGACGTGCGCTTCTCCTTCGACCTGCCCGGCTGGCACGAGGGAATCCACGAGGCGCTCGCCGGTGACCTCAAGCGCGAGGTGACGATCGAGAACGACGTCAACCTGGCCGCGATCGCCGAGCGCGCCGACGGCGCCGCCCAGGGGCTCGACGACTTCGTGCTGCTCTGGTCCGCCCGTGGCCTCGGTCTCGCGGTGATGCTCGGCGGCAAGCTGCACCGGGGCCGTTCGGGCAGCGCGGGCGAGATCGGCTACCTGCCGGTGCCCGGCGTACCCCTGCCCGAGGACATCCGCAACGAGCCGGGCCGCCTGCCCTCGCTGGCGGGCGGCCTGCAGTCGCTCGTCAGCGCCGAGGCCGTGGGCGAGCTCGCGGAGGGCTACGGGTTCACGGCCGAGAGCGCCGGGGAGTGCGTGAAGGTCGCCATGGCGGCCGGAGCCGAGGGCGAGCCCTTTCTCGACGAGATCGCGCACCGGCTCGCGCTCGGCGTGGCCGCGGTCTGCGTGATCCTCGACCCTGGGCTGGTCGTGCTGGCGGGCGAGGTGGGCCAGGCCGGTGGCACCGCGCTCACCGCCCGGGTGGAGGAGGCCGTGGCCCGCATCTGCCCCGTACGCCCCCAGGTCGTCACCACCACGGTCACCGACAAGAACCCGGTGCTGCGCGGCGCCGTCCTCGCGGCCCTGGACCAGGCCCGCGAGGCACTCCTCAAGCCGTGACCGGCCCGACGCGGGCCACGACCGGCCCGACGCGGCCCATGGCCAGTCCGAGGGTGACGATCAGCCCGGCTCAGACGGTGAGCAGTTCCACGGCCGCCTGGGCGTTCGCGCGGGCCGCGCCGTACGTCGCGATGTAGGCCGCGCTGTCCGGCCGCCAGACCGGCAGCCCCATCTCGATCACCGTCGCGTCGGGCCGGGCCGCCACCAGGGCGGAGACCAGCTCGCGGCTGGCCTCGTTGCGGTGCGCGTCCTTGACCACCAGGACCAGCGACCGGTGCGTGGCCTTCGCCAGCAGCACCGGCACGTCCGCGTCGGCCGGCTTCACCCGGATGATCTCGGCCTGGGGCAGCCATGGCCCCACGCCCCAGGGCACGTCGCCGACGGCGATCGTCGGCGGCGTGTCCACCTCGATCACCAGCGGCTCGACCAGCGGCTCCGTCACGCCCGTGAGCCGCACCGCGCGTCTGGCGGCGTGCAGGCCGACCCCGTTCTGCTCGACCGAGGGCGAAGCGGGCGAGCCGAACCACTCGCGCAGCGCCGCCAGCCGGGCCGCGGCCTCCTCCAGCCGGGCCGCGGGCAGTCGCCCCTCCCGTACGGCCGTGACGATCTCGTCGACGATGTGCCGCACGTCGTCGTAGGAGGGCAGCGGGCCCAGGCAGAGCAGATCGGCGCCCGCGGTCAGCGACAGCACGGCGCCACCGGCCAGGCCGACGCTCTTGGTGATCGCGTGCATGTCCATCGCGTCGCTGATGACCGCGCCGTCGTACCCGAGCTCGCCCCTGAGCAGTTCGGTCAGCGCGGCGGGCGACAGCGTGGCCGGGGTCGAGCCGGTCAGCGCGGGCACCGCCACGTGCGCGGTCATGATCGACTTGGTCCCCGCGCCGATCGCCGCCCGGAACGGCACCAGCTCGCGCTCGCGCAGCACGTCGAGGGTGACGTCGACGACGGGCACGGAGACGTGCGAGTCGACCCGGGTGGCGCCGTGGCCGGGGAAGTGCTTGACGCAGGCGGCCACGTTCACCGACTGCAGGCCCTGGACGGCGGCCACCGTGTGCCTGGCCACCAGCTCGGGGTCGTCGCCGAACGACCTGGTGCCGATCACCGGGTTGTCGGCCTCGGTGTTGACGTCGGCGTCGGGCGCCATGTCCAGGTTGATGCCGCAGGCGGCCAGTTCCCCGCCGATGGCCCGGTAGACCCGGTGGGTGAGCTCGGCGTCGTCCACCGCGCCCAGCGCCGCGTTGCCCGGGTACGGGCTGCCGACGTGGTAGGCCAGGCGGGTGACGTCGCCGCCCTCCTCGTCCAGGGAGATGACGGGTTCGCCGGCCGCGCGCAGGGACGCGGTCAGCGCCCGCAGCCGGTCCGGGGCGGCGACGTTGAAGCCGAAGAGGGTGACACCACCCAGGCCGTTCTCGAGCTCGCGCAGCACCCAGTCGGGCGCCGTGGTGCCCTGGAAGGCGACGAGCAGCGTGCCGGCCGCGAGGCGGCGCAGCCCCCGATCACTCTGACTCATAGCTCCTCAATCAATGGGGTTTCAGGCACGGTCAGGGCACGGCGAGGCCGCACGAAGACCTGTGGATCGGTCAGCCCTTGACGGCCCCGGCCACCAGACCGGAGACCATGCGGCGCTGAACCAGCAGGAAGAAGACGACGACCGGGATGGTCATCATCGTGGAGCTGGCCATGATGGCGCCCCAGTCGGTGCCCTTCTGCCCGAAGAAGTACTGCATGGCGACCGGCATCGTGTAGCCCTCCGAGCCGCTCATCAGGACCAGCGCGAAGATCAGCTCGTTCCACGCGGTGATGAACGAGAAGATGCTGGTGGCCACCAGACCCGGCGCGACCAGGGGGAAGAGCACCTTCCAGAAGGTGGTCATCCGCCCCGCGCCGTCGATCCAGGCCGCCTCCTCCAGCGACTTGGGCACGGCGGCGACGAACGTACGCAGCATCCAGATGCCGAAGGGCAGCGTGAGCCCCACGTTGACGAGGATCAGGCCGGCCAGCTGGTCGTACAGGCCGAGCCGCTTGACGCTCAGGAACAGCGGGATGAGCAGCGCCTCGGAGGGGATCATCTGCACGATGAGCAGCAGGATCAGGAACGTGTTGCGCCCCTTGAACCTGAAGCGGGCCACCGCGGTCGCCGCCAGCAGCGAGAAGACCGCCCCGATGAGCACGGTGCCCCCCGCCACGATGGCGCTGTTGCGCATGTAGAGCCAGATCGAGTGCCCGGCCACGCCCTCGCTCAGCACCCGGTCGACGTGCTCGAAGGTGAAATGAGTGGGGAACGGGATGAAGTCGGTGGTGAAGATCTGGTCGTTGGCCTTGAACGCGGTCGAGGCCATCCAGTACACGGGGAAGATCGCGATCAGGAAGACCAGCAGCCCAGCCGCGTTCAGCGCGATCTTGCCGAGTTGTTTGCGCGCGAGCGGGCTCACATCTCCTCCTGCTTGACGAGCTGCCTCACGTACACCGCGGTGATGACCAGCAGGATCAGGGTCAGCACCAGGGCGATCGCCGCGCCTGACCCCATCTTGGGCGGCGCGCGGAACGCCTCGGTGTAGGAGTAGATCGACAGGTTGAACGCCTCACGGTTCGCGGTCCAGCCCATGAGTACGTACAGCTGGGCGAAGACCTTGAAGTCCCAGATGATCGACAGTACGGTCAGGACCGCGAAGACCGGCTTGAGCAGCGGAAACGTGATCTTCCTGAACGTCCGCCAGGGCGGCGACCCGTCCACCCGGGCAGCCTCGTACAGTTCCGCCGGGATGCCCTTGAGCCCCGCCAGCACCGAGACGGCCACGAACGGGAAGCTCGCCCAGACGACGCAGATGATCAGCACCATATAGATGGACCAGGCGTCGTTCAGCCACGGCTGGCCGGTCCAGTCGGCCCGGCCGAAGAGCAGGTTCGACAGCCAGTCGGGCAGCGCGTTCAGGGCCCAGTTGGCGATGCCGGCCTCGGCGTCGAACAGCCACTTCCAGATGATGCCCTGCGCCACCGGCGGCACGGCCCACGCGAACATGATGCCGACCACCACGAACGTGGACATCTTCCGGCCGAGCTTGTTGAGCAGGACGCCCACCGCCGTGCCGACGATCAGCGTCAGTGACACCGCGACGACGGCGAAGACGAGCGTGTTGCGCAGCGAGGACCAGAAGATCTCGTTGTCGAAGATGCGGGTGAAGTTGTCCCAGCCGACCCAGGTGGCGGGCTTCCTGCCGCTGATCTGGACCAGGCCCACCTTCTGGAAGGCGATGATCCCGACCTGGAACAGCGGGTAGAGCAGCAGCGCCCCGATCACCAGCAGGCCGGGGATCAGCAGCACGTACGGCACCGACCAGGTGGGCAGGCCGCTGGCCCGGGCCGGGCGGTGGGAGTTGGGCCGCCGCGGGGTGGAGGACTGGCCGCCACCCCTGGCGAGCGTCGAGGTGTTCGTCATAAGGCTATGAGGCGGCGTTGAGGATGTCTTCGAGTTCCTTGTTGGCCTTGGCCAGCGCGTCGTCGGCCGACGACTTGCCCTCGATGACCGTGCGGGCCGCGTTCTGCAGCACCGCCTTGGTCTCGTTGGCCTCGGTCCAGTGCGGGCTGGCCGGGAAGGCCTTGGCCTTGGCGAAGGCGGCGGCGAACGGCGCCTGGGCCGGGTCGCTGGCCAGCGCGGCCAGGGCGTCCGGGTAGACGGGGAGCAGGCCGCCGTCCTTGGCGTACTTGACGCCCCACTCCTTGCCGGAGGCCAGCTTCACGAACTCCTTGGCCGCGTCCTTCTCCTTGGCGCCGCCCCACACGGCGATGTCGTTGCCGCCCAGGAAGGACTGCGCCTCGCCGCCGTCCTTGGACGGGAGCGGGAAGAAGGCCAGCTTGTCACCCTTGAGCTTGCCCTTGCTGTCCTCGTCGATGCCCGGCAGGTCCCACGACGCGGTGAGGTACATGCCCACCTTGTTGTTGGCGAAGCGGGTGCGGATGTCCGTGGTGTTCTGGGTGAGGCGCGACTTGCTCGACAGGCCGTCGGTGACCAGGCCGGTGTACTGGGCGAAGCCGGACTTGAAGGCGGGGTCGGTCAGCTTGCCGACCCACTTGTCGCCCTCCTTGACGGCGTAGTCGCCGCCGGCGGTCCAGGCGAGGGCGCCCAGCAGGTGGTTGGCGTCGGAGCCGCCGTTGAAGGCGAACCCGTCGACGTCCTTGCCCTTCTTGGACTGGATCTTCTTGGCCGCGGCGACCAGGTCGTCCCAGGTCTTCGGGACCTCGATCTTGAGCTCCTTGAACCAGTCGGCCCGGTACAGGACCGCCCGGCTGCCGCCGCCCCACGGCACGGCGTAGGTCTCGCCGTCGATCGTCTCCAGGCCCATCAGGTTCTTCGGGATCTGCGCCTGGTCGCCCGAGCCGACGATGTCGGTGACGGGCTCGAGGGCTTCCTGGCTCTGCCACAGCGGCACCTGGTCGTTGCCGATCTCGGTGACGTCGGGACCGGTGCCACCGGCCGCCGCGGCGGTGAACTTGTCGTTCACCTGCGGCCACGGAATCCACTCGACCTTCACCTTCGCGCCGGTCTGCTGCTCGAAGGCGGCGACCAGTTCGTCGGTGTACTTCTGCGCGGCGGGGTTGCTGTCGCCCAGGCGCCAGAAGGTCAGCTCCTTGCCCGCGTACTTGGGGCCGGACGCGGCGGGGGCGGAGGCCGCCGCGCTCGGCGAAGCCGCGGGCGTCCCGCCGGAACCACAAGCGGCCAGGCCCAGGGCCAGAGCGGCCGTGGTGACCGTAGTGGCGGTGATCTGCGCGATCCTCACAGGGTTCTCCCTTCCCGGGTGCTCGCTTGCGGTCCGCACCAGGCTGATCTGCATGTCCGAACGACTGCTGCTAAACTAACAAGAAACTTTCTTAAAAAAAACGCCCGTTAGCCATTCGTGACGAGAGGGAGCGCGTCGATGAGCCGAAGCCCGGGGATCCCTCGGCTGCTCCGCCGGTTGAACGACCGCACGGCACTCGAACTCCTCCTGGAGGACGGGCCGCTGACCCGTGCGGAGCTCGGTGAGCGGACCGGCTTGTCCAAGGTGACCGCAGGTCAGCTGCTCGCCCGGCTGGAGGAGCGGGGGCTCGTCCGGGTGGCGGGGGAGCGGGCCGGAGGCAGGGGTCCGCACGCGGCCCTGTACGCGGTCAATCCGTCCAGCGCGTACGTCGCCGGGCTCGAAGTACTGCCCGACAGCCTCACCGTTGGTGTGGCGGACATCACAGGACAGATCGTGGTGGAGGTCACCGTCAACCCGGCGGACGGGGATCCGGTCAAGGCCGTGCACTCCGCTGTCCAGCGGGCCTGCGCCTCGGCCCGGGTCAGCCTGTCACAGCTGCGTGCCTTCGTGATCGGCACCAGGGGCGTGGTCGATCCGGGCAGCGGTGACGTGCGCTTCTCCTGCGACCTGCCGGCCTGGCACGTCGGCGTGCTGGCCAGCCTGCGCCAGACGCTGGGCGTCCCGGTGATCATCGAGAACGACGTGAACCTGGTCGCGCTGGCCGAGCACCGCTACGGCGCCGCCGTAGGACACGACGACTTCGTGGTCATCTGGGCGGGTGTCGGTCAAGGGCTGGGCGTCATGCTCGGCGGGCGGCTGCACCGGGGCATCACCGGGACGGCGGGCGAGATCGGCTGGCTGCCCGTGCCGGGCGAGCCGCTGCCCCTCGACGTGACGCAGCCGACCTCGGGCTCCTTCCAGCGGCTGGTCGGGCACGACGCGCTGAGCGGGCTGGCCACCACGCACGGCGTGCTCGGCACCACGGTCCCCGACCAGGTGCGCAACGGCTGCGACGGGTATCTGGACGAGGTGGCGGCGCGCCTGGCGGTGGGGGCGGCGGCCGTGACGGTCGTCCTCGACCCCGGGCTGATCGTGCTCAGCGGCGACGTCGGCCGGGCGGGCGGCGAGCGCCTGGCCGCCAAGGTCGAGGAGGCGGTCGCCCGGTTCTGTCCGACCCGGCCCAAGGTCGTCACGACGGGGGTGGCGGGCAATCCGGTGCTGCGCGGCGCCCTGGTCGCGGCCTTGGCGCAGGCCCGAGATCAGGTTTTCTCCGACACTGTGTGAGAATTTCTGCCTATGTGGCAGCCCACGAGCGACATCGTGCTGATCTCTGATCCCCGCGTCGCCGCGATCCCGGTGCGCGAGAACGGCGAGGAACTGGCGGACGTGCGCGGCCGCCTGCGTATGGACGAGCGGATGGCCGACCGCGCGGGTGCCTACGCGCACCTGCGGTCCGGGCTGCTGGCGCGGCTGGAGCGGGCCGAGCGGCGGCTGCCCGACGGCTTCCATCTGCTGGTCGTCGAGGGCTACCGGCCGATCGACACGCAGCGCCGGATCTTCGAGGAGTACCGGGACGGGCTGTGCGCCGCTTTCCCCGAAATGTCGCCTGACGAGGCACATATCGCGGCAAGTCGGTATGTGTCGCCGGTCGACGTGGCCCCGCACACGGCCGGTGCCGCCGTCGACCTGACGCTGTGCGCGCCCGACGGCACCGAGTACGACATGGGCACCCAGGTCGACGACAACCCGGAGGAGAGCGACGGCGCCTGCTACATGGACGCCACGAACATCTCGGCCGACGCCCGCGCCCATCGCAAGATCCTCGCTGACGCCCTGGAGCCTGTCGGCCTGGTCAACTACCCGACGGAGTGGTGGCACTGGTCCTTCGGCGACCGGTATTGGGCGCTCGCCGAGGGAAGGCCGTACGCACTCTATGGCCCGCACCGCTTTGCCTAGCGGAAAAGGGGCATAAAAGGGATGTGACTCCTCTTATCGGGATCGAGGAGGAGTACCTCATCGTCGATCCCTGGTCGCGCCACGTAGCTCCCCGGGCGGCAGATGTGTTGGCCGCCGCGACGGACGTCCTAGACGTCGTCCACGAGATCACCCGTTTCCAGGTCGAGGCACGTACCGCCCCTTCGGCCGACCTCGGTGAGTTAGACACGCGGCTGAGGGCCGCGCGCAAGGAGGTGGCCGAGGCGGCCCGCTCGTGTGGGCTGGCCGTGGTCGCCAGCGGCATTCCCGTACTGGGTGACATCGTGCCGATTCCGCTCACCGACGACGTCCGTTACGAGCAGGGCCGGATCCTCTACCGCGCGCTGCAGGACGACCTCAGCATCTGCGCCCTGCACGTGCACGTGGACGTCCCCGACGAGGAACAGGCGGTCTATGTCGGTAATCACCTACGCCCGTGGCTGCCCACGCTGATCGCGCTGGCCGCGAACTCGCCCTTCTTCGTGGGGCGCGACACCGGCTACGCGTCCTGGCGGGTGATCAGCTGGGGCCGCTGGCCGGTCTCGGGTGCTCCGCCGTACTTCCCGTCGTACGCCGACTACGAGCTGGCGCTGCGCGCGCTGTCGCAGTCGGGCGCGCTGATGGACCCCAAGACGGTGTACTGGGACGCGCGCCCGTCACCCTCGCTGCCGACCATCGAGGTGCGCGTCGCCGACGTGCCGCTGGACGTCAGCGACAGCCTCACCATCATCGGGCTGATCCGCAGCCTGGTCGTGACCGCGCTGTCCGCCGTGGCGCACGGTGACCGCGGGCTGCCGATCCCGTCGGAGGTCATACGGGCCGCCTACTGGCGTGCCGCCCGTGACGGCCTGGGCGGCGACAGTCTCGACGTGCGTGAGGGTGTGCTGGTGCCGGCGCGGGTGATGGCGGGCCGTCTTCTGGAGCACGTACGGGAGGCCGCGGCCGAGGCCGGTGACCTGCCGTTGGTCGAAGAAGGGCTGGACCGGCTGCTCGGCCGGGGTTCCGGAGCGGAGCGGCAGCGCAGGGCGCACGCCCGCACCGGGCACCTGGCGGCGGTCGTGGACGACCTGATCGAGGCCACGGTCGCCTGACCGGTCAGCGCAGGGCCAGAACTGTGGCTACGCCGAGTCCGAAGACGACCACCACGCCGCGCAACACGGCGGGTGGCATGAGACGGGCCAGACGGGTGCCGAGGAAGCCACCCGCCAGGCTCGCCGGCGCGACCACCGCCACCGCTTCCCACCGCACGGGCCCGAACAGCGAGAACGCCACCACCGACACCGTGCTGATCACCAGTGACAGGGTCGCCCGCACGGCGTTGACCCGATGCAGGTCGTCATGCAGGAACAGCCCGAGCACCGCCAGCAGCAGCACCCCCATGCCGCCGTTGAAGTAGGCGCCGTAGCAGCCGCCGAGGAACACCCCGATGTGGACCAGCCCGCTGGTGCCCTGCCGCCCGTCGCCCTCGAAGCGCCTGCGCAGCCAGGGCTGAGCGAGCAGCGCCAGACTGGCGAAGGCCACCAGCCACGGCACCAGCGAGTCGAACAGCCGCCCCGGCGTGAGCAGCAGCAGCGAGCTGCCCGCGATGGCGCCGAGCACGGTGGTGGCCGCGAGCACCGTGGCCCGGCGCCGCTGCCCGCTCAGCTCGGCCCGGTAACCCAGGACGCCGCCCAGGTAGCCGGGCCAGAGCGCCACCGCGTTGGTCACCGAGGCGGTGATGCTCGGATAGCCGAGCGCCAGCAGCGCCGGGAAGGAGATCAGGGTGCCCCCGCCGGCCAGGGCGTTGACCGCCCCGGCCAGCAGGCCCGCCCCGGCCAGGAAGGCCAGCTCGGACAGCTCGATCATCGGCCGGCCGCGTAGCCCTGGGCGCCGCGCGGGTTGGCGGCGGCCTTCAGGAAGCCGCCGTCACGGGCGACCGCGCTGAGCCGGCCGAGCGACCACGGCCCCTGCACCTCCACCTGGTGGCCACGCCTGCGTAGCTCGGCGACCACCGCCGGGTCCAGACGGTTCTCCACGTGCATGACGCCCGGCCGGGAGCCGCGCGGGAAGAACGAGCTGGGGAAGTGCTCGGAGTGGAACATGGGGGCGTCGACGGCCTGCTGCAGGTTGAGCCCGCCGTGGACGAGGGAGAGGAAGAAGTTCAGGCTCCACTGGTCCTGCTGGTCGCCGCCGGGTGTGCCGAACGCCAGCCACGGCTTGCCCTCGCGCAGCGCGAACGACGGCGACAGCGTGGTGCGCGGGCGCGTGCCCGGCCGCAGCGAGGCGGGCAGCCCCTCCTGCAGCCAGAACATCTGCGCCCGGGTGCCGAGGCAGAAGCCCAGCTCGGGGATGGTGGGCGAGCTCTGCAGCCAGCCGCCGCTCGGCGTGGCGGAGACCATGTTGCCGTGCCGGTCCACGACGTCCACGTGACAGGTGTCGCCACGGGTGGAGCCGTCGGAGCCGACCGTGGGCTCGCCCACCGAGCCGCCCGAGCCGACCGTGGGCTCGCCCACACCGGACCGTACGCCCGAGATGCCCGGCGCCGTGCTGACCGTGCCGGGACCGGGGAACACGGGCAGCCGAGGCGGGCGCCCGCCGGGCGCGCCCGGCCGCAGCTCCATGCTGGCCTCGACGCCGATGATCGCGCGCCGCTTCGCGCTGTACTCGTCGTCGAGCAGGTCGGCCATCGGCACCTCGGCGTCGCCGTACCAGGCTTCGCGATCGGCGAAGGCGAGCTTGGCGCTCTCGATCACCGTGTGCACGTAGTCGGCGCTGAGCTGCCCCATCGTGTCCAGGTCGAACCCCGACAGCAGGGCGAGCTGCTGCAGGAAGACCGGCCCCTGCCCCCACGGGCCCGTCTTGCAGACCGTGTGCCCGTGGTAGTCGAAGGTGACCGGCTCCTCGACCGACGCCGACCAGCTCGCCAGGTCGTCGCCGGTGAGCAGGCCGCCGTGGACCTCGCCCGAGCTGTCGCGCCAGGCGGTCTCGGCGCTGAACCGGGCGATGGCCTCGGCGACGAACCCCCGGTACCAGGCGTCGCGGGCGGCCGCGATCTGCCCCTCGCGGCTGCTCGACGCGGCCCGCGCCTCGGAGACGAGCCTGCGGTAGGTGGCGGCGAGCACGGGATTGGTCAGCTTGGCTCCCGGTACCTTCCCCTGCGGCAGCCAGGTCGCGGCCGACGTCGGCCAGTCCTCGAGGAAGAGGCGCTCGACCGATGTGACCGTGGCGGCGATCCGGTCGATCACCGGGACGCCGTGGGTGGCGTAGTGGATGGCGGGTTCGAGCACGTCGGCCAGCGTCCAGGTGCCCCAGCGCTCCAGCATGAGCATCCAGCCGCCGAACGCCCCGGGCACGGTGGCCGCCAGCAGCCCGGTGCCGGGCACCACGTCGAGCCCCAAGCCGGTGAACCGGTCGATCGTGGCGGCGGCGGGGGCGACGCCCTGCCCGCACACGACCGACACCCGCTCCTCATCCTGGCTCCACAGCAGGATGGGCACCTCGCCGGCGGGCCCGTTCAGGTGCGGCTCGGCCACCTGAAGGACGAACCCGGCGGCGACGGCCGCGTCGAAGGCGTTGCCGCCGCGTTCGAGCACGCTCATGCCGGTAGCGGAGGCCAGCCAGTGCGTGCTGGCCACCATGCCGAAGTCTCCGGTCAGCTCGGGCCTGGTGGTGAACAAAGTGCGTCCCTTCATCGGGTGGCGGCCGCGTCGGGCACGTGGTCCGCCGTGACCAGGTGACAGGCGACCGGATGGCCGCTCGTACGGGGGTCCGTCAGTGCCGGCTCGCTCGTACGGCAGGCGTCGTACGCCAGCGGGCACCGGGTGTGGAAGCGGCAGCCGGCGGGCGGATCGACCGGGCTCGGCACGTCGCCGCCCAGCACGATCCGGCGCCGCTCGCGCTGCCTGACCGGATCGGCCACCGGCGCCGCCGACAGCAGCGCCTGCGTGTAGGGGTGGCGGGGTTCGGCGAAGATCTGCGCCGTCGGCCCGGACTCCACGATCTTGCCCAGGTACATCACCGCGATCCGGTCGGCCAGGAACTCCACCACCGACAGGTCATGGGTGATGAACAGGCAGGAGAAGCCCATCTCCCGCTGCAGGTCGGTGATCAGGTTGAGCACCGACGCCTGCACCGACACGTCCAGCGCGGACACCGGCTCGTCGGCCACCACCAGTTTGGGCTCGAGGATCAGCGCGCGGGCCAGCCCCACCCGCTGCCGCTGCCCGCCGGACAGCTCGTGCGGGAAGCGCGACCTCATCTCCGGGCGCAGCCCGACCTGCTCCAGCATGGCGGCGACCCGCCCGCCGGCCTCGCGCCGGCTCGCGATCCCGTGGTGCAGCAGCGGTTCGCCGACGATCTGCTCGATCGTGAAACGCGGGTTGAGCGAGGAGTAGGGGTCCTGGAAGACCATGTGGACGTCCCTGCGCAGCGGGCGCATGGCCCGGCGCGACAGGTGGGTGATGTCGCGGCCGTCGAGCCGGATGCCGCCCGAGGTGGGCTCGGTCAGCCGCAGTACGCACTTGCCGACGGTCGACTTGCCGCTGCCCGACTCGCCGACGAGGCCGAGCACCTCGCCCTGGCCGATGCTCAGCGACAGGCCGTCCACGGCGCGTACCTGGCCGTAGTGCTTGACCAGGTTGTCGATCTCCAGGATCACGACTGCCCTCCCGGGTGGAAGCAGGCCGCCAGATGATCGTCCGGCCGTTGGGGCTCGAGCTGGGGTCTTTTGCTTCGGCAGTCGTCCTGCGCGCGGGTGCAGCGCGCCTGGAAGGCGCACTCGTCCGGGTCCGTCAGCGGCGAGGGCACCATGCCGGGGATCTCGGCGAGCCGGCCGTTCACAGCGGCCGACGGCAGCGCGTTCATCAGGCCCAGCGTGTACGGATGGCGCGGTCGCGCGAACAGCTCGGTGACGGGCGCCTGCTCGACGGCCCGGCCCGCGTACATGACCACGGCCCGGTCGGCGATGTCGGCCACCACGCCCAGGTCATGGGTGATCAGGATGACCGCGGTGCCGAGCCGGTCGCGCAGGTCGCGGAACACGTCGAGCACGCCCGCCTGGATCGTCACGTCCAGCGCGGTCGTGGGCTCGTCGGCGATCAGCACCCGCGGTGAGCAGGCCACCGCGATCGCGATCATCACCCGCTGGCGCATGCCGCCAGAGAGCTGGTGCGGGTACTCCTTGATCCGGCGGGCGGGCAGCGGGATGCCGACCAGTTCGAGCAGCTCCACCGCGCGGTCCCGCGCGGCCTTCCGGGACAGCCCCTCGTGCCGGCGCAGCACCTCGGTGATCTGGTAGCCGACCGTGAACGACGGGTTGAGCGAGGTCATCGGCTCCTGGAAGACGACCGACACGTCCTTGCCCCTGATCTGCCGCATCCGCGACTCGGGCAGCGTGGTCAGCTCGCGGCCGTCGAGCTTGACCGAGCCCGACAGCCTGGTCGTGTCCGGCGGCAGCAGCCTCGGCACGGACATCGCGGTGACCGACTTGCCGCAGCCCGACTCGCCGCAGAGCGCCAGGATCTCGCCCTCGCCCAGTTCGAGCGAGATGCCCCTGACCGCCTGCACCAGGCCGTCCTCGGTGTCGAAGTCGACGGTCAGGTCGGTGATCTCGAGTAGGCTCATCGGCCGCTCCTCGGGTCGAGAACGTCACGCAGCCCGTCGCCCAGCAGGTTGAAGCCGAGCGTGGCCAGCGCGATCATCAGTCCCGGCCAGATCGCCAGCCATGGGGCCACGTCCAGGTACTGCTGGGCGGTGGTGAGCATCACGCCCCACGACGGCGTCGGCGGCTGGACCCCCAGGCCCAGGAACGACAAGGTCGACTCACCGATGATCGCCGCCGGGATCGCCACCGTGGCCTGCACGATGAGCGGGCTGGAGCAGTTCGGCAGCACGTAGCGGAGCAGGATGTGGCGGTCGGTCGCGCCGTCGGCGATGGCCGCGGCCACATAGTCCATCTCCCTGATCGACAGCACCTCGCCGCGGGTGATCCGGATGACCGCCGGCAGCTGGGAGAAGCCGAGCGCCAGCACCACGCCCTTCAGCGAGGGGCCGATGATCGCCGCCAGTCCCACCGCGAACACCAGGAACGGGAAGGCCAGCGTCACGTCGACCAGCCGCATCACGACCGGGTCCAGCCAGCGCCGGTAGAACCCGGCCACCAGCCCGATCGGGATGCCGACCACCATGGCCAGCAGTGTGGACAGCACGCCGGCCTGCAGCGAGACCTGCGCCCCGTGCGCGATCCTGGCCAGGGCGTCCCGGCCCAGATCGTCGGTGCCGAGCGGGTGCGCACCCGACGGCGGCGCGAGCGTGGCGGTGTAGTCCTGCGCCGACGGATCGCCGGTGAGCAGGGGTCCGAGCAGCGCCAGGAGCAAGAACCCGGCGACGAGCACCAGGCCCGCCATCGGCATCGGGCGCCGCCTGAAGCGCCGCCACAGCCTGCGGCGGCGATCGGCGCGGCCCGTCGTCACCGGTACGGCCAGTGCCTCAGCCATGCCCGCCTCCCGACAGCCGGATGCGCGGGTTGAGGAAGGCGTACGCGATGTCCACCAGGAGGTTGACCAGCACGTACCCGATGACCGTGATCAGCACCACGGCCTGGATGACCGGATAGTTGCGGGTGAGCACGGCGTCCACGGTCAGCTTGCCGAATCCGGGGATGACGAAGATCTGCTCCGTCACCACCGCGCCGCTGATCAGCGCGCCGAGCTGCAGGCCCAGGACGGTCACCACGGTCGTGAGGCTGTTGCGCAGCGCGTGCGCGCCCACCACCTTCGCCTCCGACAGGCCCTTGGACCGGGCGGTCCGCACATAGTCGGCCGACAGCGCGCCCAGCATGGCCGAGCGCGTCTGCCGCATCAGGATCGCCGCGAACCCGGTGCCGAGCACCAGGGCGGGCAGGATCATGCGCTGCAGGTTCTGGCCGGGGTCCTGGGTGAACGGGACGTACCCGGAGGCGGGCAGCCAGCGCAGCGTCACCGCGAACAGCAGGATGCCGAGCAGCCCCAGCCAGAAGTGCGGCACGGACAGCCCCGCCAGGCCGAAGCCGGTGGCCACGTAGTCGGGCAGCCTGCCCCGCTTCATCGCGGCCACGATGCCCGCGCCCAGGCCCACGACGATCGCCACCAGCAGGGCCAGAGCCGACAGCTCCAGCGTCACCGGTAGCCGCTCGGCCAGGATGTCGGCCACCGGCAGCTGATCTTGGGTGGAGCGGCCGAGGTTGCCGGACAGGGTCTGGCCCACGTAGTCGAGGTACTGGACCGGCAGGGGCTTGTCCAGGCCGAACTCGTGGCGGATCGCCTCGACCATCGCCGGCGAGGCCTCCTCGCCGGCCATCACCACGGCCGGGTCCCCGGGCAGCGCCCTGATCCCGAGGAAGATCAGGACGCTGGCCAGGAACAGCACGATCACCGCCGAGCCCGCTCTGCGGAGGATGAACCAGACCATCAGGCGGCGAACCCAGCGGTGACGAAGCGGGGCAGGCCATCCTTGAAGTACTGGACACCGGCGACGGTCTTGTTCATGCCCAGGTAGTACTTGTTGTGATACAGGTACACGACGCCGCGCACCTCGGCCGCCCGCTGCAGCGCCTTGGCGTACAGCTCGGCGCGCTGGGCCGGCTCCGTGGCCGCCGCGGCCTCCTTGATCGGGTCGTCGATGCCGGGATCGGACATGCCGCTGTAGTTGTTGCTGCCGCGGCTGGTGATCAGGTTCGACAGGTTGCCGTCCGGGTCCACCCGGCCCGACCAGCCGTTGAGCACGGTGTCGAACTTGCCGGCCTTGCCCTGCTCCAGCGTGCTGACGAACTCGGCCGTCTGCACCGTGACGTTGAAGCCCGCCTCCTTGGTCATCTGCTGGATGACCTGGGCCAGACGCTGGTTGGTGGCGTCGTTGGGCGTGGTCAGCGTGACCGGGATGGGCGTCGGCACGCCGGACGCCTGCACCAGCTGCTTGGCCTTGGCCAGGTCGCGCTTGGCGCACTGGAGCGAGGGCGAGCGGTAGGGGCTGTCGGCGGGCAGCGGGAAGCAGTCGGCCTCGTACAGGCCGTTGTAGACGGTCTTGTTGATCTGGTCGCGGTCCAGCGCCAGCTCGAACGCCTCGCGCAGCTGCGGGCTCTTGGCCAGCGGGGTGCTGACCGTGCCCGGCTTCTCGGTGGAGCCGTTGGCGTTGCCGGTGTTGATCGTCAGGCCGTAATAGCCGAGCCCGCCGCCGGACACGACGGTGAGGTTCGGGTCGGCCTGCACGCCCTTGACCGTGGTCGTGGCCAGCTGGTCGGCCACCTGGACGTCGCCGGACTTCAGGTTCGCGGCCCGGACGTTCGGGTCGACGATGATTTTGTATACGAGCTTGTCGAGCTTCACCTTGGCGGCGTCATAGTAGTCGGGCGCCTTGTCCAGCACGATCTGGCTGCCGGAGGTGCGGGCGGCGAACTTGAACGGCCCGACGCACACCGGGCTCGCGCCGAAGTTGTCGCCCGCCGCCTCCAGCGCCTTGGGCGACATGATCATCCCGGCGCGGTCGGCGAGCTGCGCCGTCAGCGGCGTGAACGCGCGCGCCAGCGTGAGCTTGACGGTGGCCGGATCGACCACGCTCACCTTCGACACGGCGGCCAGGTCGGCCTGGCGGGCCGACTTCTCCCACGTACGGTGGCGATCGAGCGACTTCTTGACCGCCTCCGCGTCGAAGGCGGTGCCGTCGTTGAACTTCACGCCCTCGCGCAGCTTGATCGTCACCTCCTTGCCGTCGCCCGAGACCTCGGGCAGGGCGGTGGCGAGCTGCGGGACCAGCGTGGCCTTCGCGTCGATGTCGAAGAGCTTCTCGCACATGCTCGCGAACACCTCGCGGCCCACCAGCGTGGTGGACACGCTCGGGTCGAGCGCGTCGGGGTCGGCGTTGAGCGCGATGTTCAGGGTGCCGCCGCTCTTGACGGCGCGGCTGTCGGACGTGGCGTCGGCCACTGACGGGGCGACGGGGGTGCCGCTCGAACCGCCTCCACCGCAAGCCGTCAGGGCTATGGGGAGTACGGCGAGCGTCAAGACCAGCCTGGGTCTCATGATGCCTCCGGGGGGACGAGCTTTAGGAGACTGTATACAAGAACCTGGATTTCAACGGTGTTTCGTCACCGCGTGTTGTTATCCGACCGTTTTCTCGTCGTGCTGAGGCTTTGTTGGGCGTACGGCGGCCAGGAACGACCGCCTGGCCGCGGCGACGTGCGCGACCGCCCTGGCCTGGGCCTCGTCCTCGTCGCCCGCCGCGATGGCCTCGCACAGGCTCAGGTGCTCCGACCAGGAGTGCGGTCCGCGTGCGGCCGCGGTCTGCCGGAACACCCACTGAGCCCGCAGCAGCATCGGCGCCATCATCAGATTGAGGTACGAATTGCCCGCCACCTCACCCACGGCCAGGTGGAAGGCGGTGTTGAGGTCGGCCACCCGTTCGAGCCGGCCCTCCTCGACCGCCTCCTTGGCCGAGTCGAGCACCCGCCGCAACCGCGCGGCCGTCTCCGGGGTCCGCTTGCGCGCCGCCAGCCGGGCCGCCAGTCCCTCGATCGCCATCCGCACGTCGAAGAGCTCCTCGGCCTCAGCCGGCGACAGTCGGGCCACGGTAGCGCCGATCCTGGGGATGACCTGCACGAAACCCTCGGCGGCGAGCACCCGGATCGACTCGCGCACCGGGTTGCGCGACACGCCCAGCCTTGCGGCCAGCCGGTCCTCGACCAGGCGTTCACCCTGGGGGAGCTCGCCGGAGATGATGAGTCGGCGGATCTCCGCGGTCACTTGGTCGCGAAGGGGGAGGTGGGCGCCGCCCAGTGTCAGCTCAGTCATTTGAGGGAATCGTATACAAAGTTACGGCCGTTTCCGGTGTCGTCGGGGAATCGGGAGGGTGAACCCGTACACATCGTCGGGCCGGGCAGCCCTCTCGGTCGGTCAGGCTTCCCGGTTGGTCAGGCGTGCGGGTCTCTCGGTCGGGCGGGTCTCTCGGCCGGTCGGGCGTGCGGGCCTTCCGGCCGGGCGGGTCTCTCGGCCGGTCGGGCGTGCGGGCCTTCCGGCCGGGCGGGTCTCGCGATTGGTCAGGCGCGCAGGCGCAGACCTCGCGGTGTCGGGTGGAACCCGGCCTCCTCCAGCGCCGCCGCCAGTGGTGACTCGCCGATCGAGGCGCCGTCGGCCCGCTCGACGGTCAGCTTCCCGAGCGCCCCATCCCGTACGGCCAGCGCCAGCGCGTCCACGGCCGGCCGCAGCCGCTCGTCATCGGCGAACGACAGCAGCGTCTTGCCGCCCCGCTCCACGTACAGCACGAGGAACCCGTCCACCAGCACCACCAGCGCGCCCGCCTTCCTGCCGGGCTTGTGCCCCACCTCGCCGGGATGCGCCGGCCACGACAGCGCCGCCCCGTAGGGGTTGGCCGGATCAGCCGCGGCCAGGACGACCGCCCGCCGATCACCGGCGGCGGCCCGCCCGAAATCGTGGTCGCCGGATGCCGGCGCGGCGCTCGGGGCCATGGCGCGCATCCGGTCCACCGCCCCCGGCAGCGCGAACTGCGCGCCCCCGAGCCCCTCGACGAAGTAGCCCCGGCGGCACCGCCCGCTCTCCTCGTAGGCCCGTAGCACCTGGTAAACCGGTGTGAACCCGCCCGGCAGCCGCTCCGATGTCACCGCCCCGCGCGTCACCACCCCATGCCGTTCGAGCAGCACCTCGGCCTGAGCCTGCGCCCGCTGGGTGGTGTCCTCGGCGGGCGAGGGAAGCAGCCACCAGCGCCCGCCCACCGTGGGCGGCCCGCTCCTGCTCGGCAGCACGGCCCGCCGCCGGCGAGTGGTGGCCGGCCGGTGCGCGGGCCGGCCCGACCCGAGCGTGGCCCGCAACGGCGCCAGCGTGTCGCCGGACACGCGCCCTGACCACACCAGATCCCACAGCGCCGACACCAGCGCCGCGTCGTCGAGCGAGCCGAGCTGGTCGGAGATCCCCCGGAAGAACAGCGCCCCGCCGCCGCCCAGCACGTCGAGCACATGCTCGTGCACCGGGGTCATGGTGATCTGGCCGGGGTCGGGCAGCAGCAGGGGAGCGGTGTCGGCGAAGTAGAGCGACACCCAGCCGTCGCCGCCGGGCAGCGACCCCTGGCCCACCCACATCACCTCGCCCGACGAGGTCAGCTCGTCGAGCAGTGCCGGGTGGTAGCCGGGCACGCGCGACGGCAGGACCAGCGTCTCCAGCGCCGACGCGGGTACGGCGGCGCCCTGGAGCTGCTCGACGCTGTGGATCAGCGCGTCCATCGCCCGCGCCGCGCCGGCCGCGCCGCTACGGTCGGTGCCGCGTGGTGTCGAGCCGGTGATGCCGTGCCAGGCGGGCATGAACAGCGCGAGCGTCTCGGGCGGGACCGGTTCGACCTCTTTGCGCAGCCGCGCCAGGGACCTGCGCCGCAGCATCCGCAGCACACCGGCGTCGCACCACTCCTCGCCCCGGCCACCCGGCCGGAACTCGCCGTTGACCACCCGCCCGGCCGCCGCCAGCCGGCGCAGGGCGTCGGTCACCACGGCCACGCCGAGACCGAACCTGGTGGCGGGTGTGCCGGCATGGAAGGGCCCGCGAGTGCGGGCATGGCGGGCCACGAGGTCGGCCAGCGGGTCGGCGACCGGCTCCAGGAACGCGTGCGGGATCCCGACCGGCAGGGGCGCGCCCAGCGCGTCACGCAGCCGGGCCGCGTCCTCGATCGCCGCCCACTGCTCCTCGCCCGCGATCCGCACCTTGATCGCCCGGCGGGCTCGTTCGAGCTCCGTCAGCCAGGCCGGATCGCCGCCGCGCAGGCTCACGTCGGGCACGAGCAGCGGCCCGTGTGAGCGCAGCAGGTCGGCCAGGTCCTCGGCGTCGCGCAACGGCCGGTCGAGTCTGGCCAGCTCGCGTTCGGTGTCGGAGATGACGTCGGGGTCGAGCAACTCCCGCAGGTCGGCCTCGCCGAGCAGCTCGGCCAGCAGGGTCATGTCCAGCGCCAGCGCCTGGGCCCGGCGCTCGGCCAGCGGCGCGTCGCCCTCGTACATGAACGCGCCTATGTAGTGGAACAGCAGCGACGTGGCGAACGGCGACGCCTGCGACGTCTCCACCTCCACCACCCGCACCCGGCGTGCGGCGATGTCGCGCATCAGTGTCACCAGCCCGGGCACGTCGAACACGTCCTGGAGGCACTCGCGCATCGTCTCCAGCACGATCGGGAACGACGCGTATTGAGAGGCCACCCCCAGCAGGTGGGCGGCTCGCTGCCGCTGCTGCCAGAGCGGGCTGCGCCGGCCGGGCGTGCGGCGCGGCAGCAACAGGGCCCGGCCCGCGCACTCCCTGAACCGGGAGGCGAACATCGCCGAGCCGCCCAGCTCCTCGGTGACGATCCGCTCGATCTCCTCGGCGTCGAACGCCGCCACGTCGGTGGGCGGCTCGGCCAGCGTGTCGGGGATCCGCAGCACAATGCCGTCGTCGGAGTGCACGGCCTGTACGTCGAGGCCGTAGCGCTCGCGCAGCCGCCGGTTGATCGCCAGGGCCCACGGAGCGTGGATCCGCGCGCCGTAGGGGGAGTGGATGACGACGCGCCAGTCGCCGAGCTCGTCGTGGAAGCGTTCGACCAGGAGGGTGCGGTCGTCGGGGACGTAGCCGGTGGCTTCACGCTGTTCGTCGAGGTAGGCGCGTAGGTTGCCGGCGGCGTACGCGTCGAGCCCGGCCGCCCGCATGCGGTCGGTCGAGGTGTTTCCGGCGTGTTCGCGGAGGAACTCGCCGATCGCCTTGCCCAGCTCGGCGGGTCTTCCCGGCGCGTCGCCGTGCCAGAACGGCAACTTGCCCGGCTGGCCGGGCGCGGGGGAGACGAGCACCCGGTCGGCCGTGATGTCCTCGATCCGCCACGAGGTCGCACCCAGGACGAACACGTCGCCCACCCGCGACTCGTAGACCATCTCCTCGTCGAGCTCCCCCACCCGGGAGGCCTTCTCGCCCACCAGGAAGACGCCGAACAACCCGCGGTCGGGGATCGTGCCGCCGTTGGTCACCGCCAGCCGTTGCGCGCCCGGACGGCCCTGCAACGTGCCCGTCACCCGGTCCCAGACGACCCGCGGCCGCAGCTCGGCGAACTCCTCGCTCGGATAGCGGCCGGCCAGCATGTCGAGCGTGGCCTCCAGCGCGGTGCGCGGCAGCGTCGCGTAGGGAGCGGCCCGCTTGACCACGGCCTCCAACTCGTCGACCGTCCACTCCTCCAGCGCGGTCATCGCCACGATCTGCTGGGCCAGCACGTCGAGCGGATTGCGCGGGTAGCGCAGCTCCTCGATCTGGCCGCTCATCATGCGTTCGGCCACTACGGCGGTCTGAATCAGGTCGCCACGGTATTTCGGGAAGATCACTCCCTTGGACACCGCGCCCACCTGGTGACCAGCCCGGCCGATGCGCTGGAGCCCGCTCGCCACGCTCGGCGGCGCCTCCACGCACGCGACCAGGTCGACGGCGCCCATGTCGATGCCCAGCTCCAGGCTGGACGTCGCGACGACGGCGGGCAGCCGGCCGGACTTGAGCGCCTCCTCGATCTGCGCCCGCTCCTCCTTCGACACGGAGCCGTGGTGCGCGCGGACGATCTCGGTGACCACGCCCTTGCTCGCCCCGGCCTGCGCCATCATCTCGGCGGGCGCCCGCCGAGGTGGGTCTTCAGGCGGCGGCGTACGCCTGGGCGAATCTCCCGGCAGCGGCGTTGGCCTGGGCGGATCTCCTGGCAGCGGTGCCGGCCGGGATGGATCTTCCGACAAGGGCGTCGGCCGGGGCGGATCTCCCGGCAACGGCGTCTCCCAGATCGACAGATCGACGGCCTCGGGCCCTTGCACGCGTTCGTAGGCGAGCTCGTTGAGCCTGGTGCAGAGGCGTTCGGCCAGCCGCCTGGAATTGGCGAACACGATCGTCGACGAATGCGCCTCGATCAGCTCGAACAGGTGGTTTTCGACATGCGGCCAGATCGACCGGCTGGACGGCTCGGGCTCCTCGCCGTCGGCGAACCCCGGCCCGCTGTCGGCGAACCCCGGCCCGCCGTTCGCGGATCCCGGCCTGCCCTCCATCTCCGTCATGTCCTCGACCGGGACGACCACCTCGACCTCGATGACCTTGTCGGAGGGCGGCTGCACGACCGTCGCGGGACGTGACCCGCCGAGGAACGCCGCGACCTCGCTCACCGGGCGTACGGTCGCTGACAGCCCGATCCGCTGCGCGGGCCGTTGGAGCAGGGCGTCGAGCCGCTCGAGGCTGAGCGCCAGGTGGGCACCGCGCTTGGTGGCGGCCACCGCGTGCACCTCGTCGACGATCACCGTCTCGACGCCCCGCAACGCCTCGCGCGCCTGGCTGGTGAGCAGCAGGAACAGCGACTCCGGCGTGGTGATGAGGATGTCGGACGGGTGGGCGGCGAACCGCCTGCGATCCTCGGCCGGGGTGTCGCCGGAGCGGATGGCCACCGAGATCTCCGGCACCGGCAGGCCGAGCCGGCGCGCGGTCTGCTTGAGCCCGGCCAGCGGGGCACGCAGGTTGCGCTCCACGTCGACGGCCAGCGCCTTGAGCGGTGACACGTACAGGACTTTGGTCTGTTTCTTGACCTGCTTGGAACTGGCGTCACCCTGCTTCGGCCCCGGCTTCGGACCCGCGCCGCCTCGCTTCGGACCCGCTTCGACCTGCGTCGGATCCGCCGGAGCGGTGGAGCGGTCGGCGGCGGCCAGGCGGTCGAGGGACCAAAGGAAGGCCGCCAGCGTCTTGCCAGACCCGGTGGGCGCCACCACGAGGGTGTTGTCGCCGCGCGCGATGGACTCCCATGCGCCTTCCTGCGCACTCGTGGGCGCCTCGAACGCTCCGGCGAACCACTGCCTGGTGGTGTGGGAGAAATGTTCTAGCGAGCTCACCAGCACATACTGCCTCGCCGCACCGACAGAAAACTCATTGTGGCGGCGGTGCGAGATTGAGGCGGGGGTGCTGCGGACATAGAGCGAGCGTGGGCATCGACTACGCAGCCATTGAGAGCCGCCGCGAGGACATCAGGGAGCGCTACCTCTTAGCGCACCGGCCATCCAGCAGCGCGCGCGGCCTGCACCATTTCGCCCTGCTGTCGTCGGACGTGGAGCGGACGGTCAAGTTCTACCAGGAGCTTCTTGAGTTCCCCTTGACGGAGATTTTCGAAAACCGTGACTTCAAGGGCTCCAACCACTTCTTCTTCGACATCGGCAACGGCAACCTCCTCGCCTTCTTCGACTTCCCGGGGCTCGACCTCGGCCCCTACCGGGAGGTGCTCGGCGGGCTGCACCACATCGCGATCTCCGTCGACCCCGCCACCTGGGAGCGGCTGCGCGGCAAGCTCGAGGTGGCCGGCGTGCCGCACCAGATCGAGAGCGGCGCCTCCATCTACTTCAAGGACCCCGACGGCGCCCGGCTGGAGCTGCTCGCCGACCATCTGGGTGAGATGTACGGCTCGCGCGTGATGTGATCTACCGTCGCGACGCTCTACGCGTACGCGGCGTGCCCGCCCGAGGTTCCTGCCTGATGCCAGCGTGCCTTTCGGCTCTTTCCGATTTCTCCTGCTGTACGGCTATGCGCTGGGTTAACCGGAGCTGGCGGCGCTTCTTCCGGTTGGCTTTGCACTCGGCGGACTTGGGCGGGGAGGACTTGGAGGACTTGGGGGTCTTTGCCATGGGGGTGTCCTACCCACCCTTCCGGCGGTTCCATACTTGTGTGATGCGGCTGACCGAGTTCTGGAGACGGATGCGCGCCCACTTCGGGGAGTCGTACGCCGACTCGTGGGCCCGCGACTACGTGCTCGCCCCGCTCGAAGGGCGGACGGTCGACCAGGCGCTGGCCGACGGCGAGAGCGCCAAGACCGTCTGGCGCGCGGTCTGCCAGGTCGAGAACGTCTCCTCCAAGCTCCGTTGACCTCACGGCCCCGGCCGGCCTCCCCGCTCGTCATCCTCCATGCTCTCTTTCAGCGAGCGGGCCGTCAGATGCAGGTCGTCGGCGGTGCCCTGACCCCCGGGTGACCACAGGAACTGCCACCCACGACCGGCGGGGGTGGCGAAAACGAGCGTCTGCCTGCCGGTGCGGAGATGCCACGCCCACAGCACCGGCTCCTCACCGCCGATCATGCGACTCGCCAGCCCGTGACCGGGCAACAACTCGGCGAGTGCTTCCAGATGGGTGCGCCGTTCCCCGGTGTAGCCGCTCGTCAAGCCGCCTCCAACCCTCGCCCCTGCAATGAGTCTCCCCAGCTCACCGCGCCTGACAACACGCGGAGGCCAACCCGCGTGAACATCACTTGACGGGGTCTGGAGGTTACGCGGCGGCGTCTATGAGGATCCGCACAAGAGCGTCCACACCCGCGTGATCGTCCGCTGGGTGTCGGAGCAGAGAGGCCCTCGGAAGGGCGGGCCTTCAGGGGCCTGCGCTGCCCAGTACACGCTCCGGATCGTCCAGCCAGATCCGCTGGCCCTCCGGCGTGACGGTGATGCCGTACCGCCGCTGGCTCGGCTCGCCCCAGGCGACCCACTGGGCGTACGCCTGGACGACCTCGTCCCACACCGGCCGGTCGCCGACCTGTTGAATGCCGTGGTCCGCGCTCCCCGGCCACCAGGTGGCTCGGCACCGACGACATGCGAGCGCGCGGAATGTACCGCGTCGTCGCCGCTCTGGCCGCCTTCCACGCCAACAGAACGCACCAGCCAAGGGATCGCCCTGGAAGACCTGCAGGGCATCCGGGACCGGGTACGGCTTCGCAAGCCCCAGCGGGTCACGCTGCATTCCTGGAGCTTCCACCAACTGGGAGCGTTCATCGGCTACAAGGCGGCCCGAGCTGGGGTCGCGCTCATCCACGTCGACCCGGCTTTCACCTCCCAGCGGTGCTCCTCGTGCGGGCATGTGGACCGCAAGAACCGGCTCGATCAAGCCTCTTTCTGCTGTACGTCGTGCGGCTTCGCTGAGCACGCCGACGTCAACGCAGCCCGCAACATCGCCACACGCGGCGTTACGGGCTGGGCAGTGAGTCACGCTGCCTGACGCGGACCAGACCGTCGAAGCCATCGACGGCGAGGAGCTGCAAGCTCGGTCGCTTACAGCCGAGAAGCTGACAGCGCGTGATCACATAGGTCGGCGGAAGGCGTCGGTCAGTTAGGCCCGCCGGCCAGCCGTCTTGCCAGGTCGGTGGCGTCCTTCCGGGTGAAGGCGCCACTGATCTCCAGCTCGGGCCCAGAAATCGGCTGTGTGATGGTCGGCGCGGTGATCGCTTTGCCGTCGATGACGATGGCGAGTTGGTTCCGTGGGGCGGGCAACTGGTACAGGGCCGATGTCAGCGCGGCGAACTTGGCACTGTCGGAGTTGTTGAGCGTGACTTGGACTACCCAGGTCGTCCCCCCGGACAAGCCGGCTGTCGCCTTCTCTGCTCTGATGCCGGTCATGCCCTGGCCGAGCTTGTAACACGAGGTGCCGTCGAGAGCGCCCACCGTACCCGCGGCGCAGGGAATGGAGGACATCTCAAGTACGGGCAGCAGCGCAAAAGATGTCGCGTGTGGCTCAGATCGGGGCGCTCCGGTCATCGTTGTGAGCACTCTGGCCGTCGTGAAGATGATGACGGCTGCCAGCCCAAGAGTGACGATCGTTCCCGCGACAATGGTGATCACATGAACGCGCCTCACAGAACCCCTCCCACAAGGAGCCATCCCCTCTCGTCTGATCGTCAGGGAGTTCTCCACCTACGCTCGTGACGACTGGAGGCTCTCGGCCAAACCATGGCCGCATGAACCTTATGGTCATCAACTTCCAGTAGCAACGGTCAGCCTTCGATGACAGGGGGCAGGAGCCGTTGCGTGGGGTATTAGCGCGTGTTCCTGCTGTGATCGAACAGCCGTTCGGCTAGGATGTAGTCCGCCGGGCCACGCGCCCTCCCAGCGACGACTCCGCAAAACTGTCGGTGGCAGGCCGTAGCTTTCACTCGACTGATCGGACCACAACCCTCCAGGGGGAGTTCCCATGGCTATCAACGACCGCGAGAAGGCCCTCGAGACCGCCCTCGCTCAGATCGAGAGGCAGTTCGGCAAGGGCTCCGTCATGCGCCTCGGCGACGACGCCCGAGCCCCCATCGAGGTGATCCCCACGGGTTCGATCTCCCTGGATGTCGCGCTGGGCATCGGAGGGTTGCCGCGTGGCCGGATCGTCGAGGTCTACGGCCCGGAGTCCTCGGGTAAGACCACGATCGCCCTGCACGCGGTGGCCAACGCCCAGCGCGCGGGCGGCATCGCGGCGTTCATCGACGCCGAGCACGCCCTCGACCCCGAATACGCCAAGAAGCTCGGCGTCGACACCGACGCCCTGCTCGTCTCCCAGCCCGACACGGGTGAGCAGGCGCTCGAGATCGCCGACATGCTGATCAGGTCGGGCGCCGTCGACATCATCGTCATCGACTCGGTGGCCGCCCTGGTCCCCAAGGCCGAGATCGAGGGCGAGATGGGCGACAGCCACGTCGGCCTCCAGGCCCGCCTGATGTCCCAGGCCCTGCGCAAGGTCGCCGGCGCGCTCAGCAACACCGGCACCACCGCCATCTTCATCAACCAGCTCCGCGAGAAGATCGGCGTCATGTTCGGCTCGCCCGAGACCACGACCGGCGGTAAGGCGCTCAAGTTCTACGCCTCGGTCCGTCTCGACATCCGCCGCATCGAGACGCTCAAGGACGGCACGGAGGCGGTCGGCAACCGCACGCGGGTCAAGGTCGTCAAGAACAAGATGGCCCCGCCCTTCCGGGTCGCCGACTTCGACATCCTCTACGGCGTGGGCGTCTCCCGCGAGGGCGGCCTCATCGACATGGGCGTCGAGCACGGCTTCGTCCGCAAGTCCGGCGCCTGGTACACCTACGAGGGCGACCAGCTCGGCCAGGGCAAGGAGAATGCCCGCAACTTCCTGAAGAACCACCCCGACATGGCCAACGAGATCGAGAAGAAGATCAAGGACAAGCTCGGCGTCGGCCCCCGCCTGGACGCCCCCGCCGAGGCACCCGCGGCCCCGGCCGCCCCAGCCGCCGCTCCCTCGGGCCGCGGCGCCAAGGCCGCCGCCACGCCGAAGCCCGGTGACGTCTGATCGGTCGCCGCATGAGTGACTCTGATCGGTCGTCGGAATGAGTGACACGGACCCGTCGCAGGCGCCCCACCCCCATGACTGGGGCGCCTGGCCAGACCTCCCCACCCCGCCTCCGGGCCGCCGCCGCAACTCCAGCGCCAGCCTCTCTCCGCGGTCATCAACCCCGGAGGACACCTGGCCCTCCGGGTCCTCCTCGGACGACTCACCCCGAGGCCGGAAACCATCCCGGAGGAAACGGTCCAACGGGAGGGTGCCCGGCGGCGACTCGTCTGGTGGGAGGCTGCCTGGCGGTGAGCTGTCTGGCGGGGAACTGCTCGGCACCGAACCGTCCGGTAGGAAGTCGTTCGGTGGGAGGTCGTCCAGTGGGAGGCTGTCTGGGGGTGAACCATCAGGTGGGCTACCCGGTGGCGAACCGTCAGGTGGCAAGCTGACCGGTAGCGAACTGTCCGGTGGGAAGATGTCTGGCGCTGCACTATCCAGTGGAAAGTCGTCCGGCGGGGAGCCGTCGGCAGGGTGGCCCTCGCTCAGCGAATGGCGCCAACGGTCCCGCCCTCCGGCCGACCCACCCGCGACCGACCCACCTTCGGCCCAGCCCGCTCACGCACCTACTGAGCCGAACTCCGAGTTGGGCGCAGCGTCGACCGATGAGTCGTCCGGTGATTCGGGCAGCGAGTCGGGCGGCGGACAGAACGATGAGCGGCTCTCAACCGCGCCCCAAGAAACCGTCTGGCCGCCTGCCCAGGATCACTCACCGCCCAGCGCAGGCAGGGCGTCTCCCTGGGGCCAGGACGTGCCTCCGCCTGCCCAAGGCACTTCATCGTCCACTGCGGACAACCCCTCTCCCCGAGGCGCCATGCCGTTCTCCCAGGACGGGCTGTCGTCCGGTGCGGGCACCGACAGCGGTCAGTTCGAGGGCGGTTCCTATACCGGTGGCCAGGCCGAGGATGATCCGTACCAAGATGATCCGTACCAGGGTGGCCGACGTGGGGAGAGGCGTTCCGGTAGAGGACGGCGATCAGGTGGGCGGGGTGGGAAGGGGGCACGTTCGGCGGGCTCTCGGGGGCGTGGTGGGTGGCTTCCCGACGGGCCCGATGAGGGGTCGGCCGCCGCTGCTGCTCCCCACGCCGACCCTGAGTCGGTGGCTCGGGCCATCTGCCTCCGTCTGCTCACGATGGCTCCCAAGACGCGAGCCCAACTGGCCGAGGCGCTCCGTAAGCGTGACGTACCGGATGAAGCCGCGGAGGCGGTCCTCGATCGCTTCTCCGAGCTGGGCTTGATCAATGACGAGGCATTCGCCGAAGCCTGGGTCGACTCCCGCCACCACGGTCGTGGGCTCGCCAAACGCGCTCTGGCCGCGGAGCTTCGCCACCGCGGCGTCGACTCCGAGACCGTCAACGAGGCCGTGGACCGCCTTGAGCCCGACCAGGAGCTCGAAACGGCGCGCCGCCTCGTCGAACGGAAGCTGTCCTCCACCCGTGGTCTCGACCCCCAGGTCCGAACTCGCCGCCTCGCCGGGATGCTGGCCAGAAAGGGGTACGCCCCGGGACTGGCCTTTCGCGTCATCCGCGAGGCACTGGAGACGGAGGGCGTCGAGATCGAGGACGACTTCTCCTGACCTCCACGCGGCCCTGCCCGCACCGGATCACACCCCCACGAGTTCCGTCTGCTGCCAGGCCGCCCCGTCTGCTGTGTCCGCTCCGCTCCGCCCGCTCCGCTCCGCCCGCTCCGCCCGCTCCGGCCTTTCCGCTGGGCGCCTCCTGGGCTGGTTCGGCGGCTCGGCTCGGCCGGTTCTTTCGGTAAGGGGCGCGTGGTTCTGTTCCAGGGCTGAGCAGTCCGTAGACGAGTGGCCCACACCACCCGCTCGGCGTTCAGACCCCGCCCCAGGTTGTTCCGTCCTGTCGGGCAGGGGTGCTTGGGGCGTCTCGGTACAGGTGCCTGGCCTGTGCCGGTGGGGGCTGCTGCGTCTCTTCCGGTACGGAGTGCCGAGCCTGGGCCAGCGGTGGTCCTGTTTCCGGGTGGGGCTGGGGCTCGGTGGGAAGGCGTGCGTAGTTGCGCGTGGAGCGGCATTTCGGGGCAGAAGCGGGAAATCTGCCTCAATGAAGAGATGCAAGCCCTTAAGACACGCTTGATGACTCGTTTGCTTGCTCGTGACTTGTTCGACGCATAACCTCGACGGCAGCGAGGAGTTACTCCGCGCAGTGCGGATTGCCATACCGGTGATTGACGGACGAACGAGCTCGGTGGATCGAGGCAGGCGAGGTGTCGGCTACCCCAGTCGACGCCCGGTCAGTCTTGGTTGGATATCGGTCGTGGTGAAGATGCCGATTGGGCGATCAGCGCCGCGCATGTGACCCCTCCCGTTTTGAGGGCGCGTTACGAGTCTTGACGACGCGAGGAGGGCGGGGAGTACATGGGGCCGCTTGTCGTGGTGCTGTCGGTGGCGGTGCTCCTGCTGGCGTTCGGGATGATCGCCGCGTTGCTCATCGTCGTCCGCCGCACATCGGGCAGCGGTTCGCGGGTGCTCAAGCCGAGCCCCGAGCAGTTGCAGGCCGTACACGAGGAGCTTGAGCTGGCTCGTGAAGAGGCCGGGGCGATCCGGGGCAAGGCCGAGTCCGATGCCGAGGAGATCCTGCGCAGGTCGGCGGCCGCCGCCGAGAACGCGGCGCAGTTGCGGCGCGAGGTCGAGGAGGAGGGGCGGATACTCAAGGCCGAGCTCAAGGAGCTCCGGGCGGACCTCGAACGCAGGGAAGGGCGGCTGGCCGAGCGCGAGCAGCGGCTCGACGAGGAGGCCAGGCGGCAGGCCGAACGCGATCGCAAGCTGGGCGAGACCGAGGTCGAGCTGGCTGACAGGCGCGCGGAGCTGCTGCAGGTCGAGGACGAGCGGCGGGTGATCCTCGAGCGCGTCGCCGGGCTCACCGGGGAGCAGGCCAAGAACGAGCTGGTACGCGAGATCGAGAACCAGGCCAAGCGCGAGGCCGCGCTGATCGTCAGGGAGATCGAAGGCGATGCGCGCAAGGAGGGCGAGAAGCGCGCTACCAAGATCGTGACGCTGGCCGTGCAGCGGATGGCGGCCGAGCAGACGGCCGAGTCCGTGGTGAGCGTGCTGCACCTGCCCGGCGACGAGATGAAGGGCCGGATCATCGGCCGTGAGGGGCGTAACATCCGGGCGTTCGAGTCGACGACCGGCGTGAACCTGATCATCGACGACACACCGGAAGCGGTGTTGCTGTCGTGTTTTGACCCGGTACGCCGGGAAACGGCCCGGCTCACGCTCGAGAAACTGGTACTCGACGGCCGCATTCACCCCCAGCGCATCGAGGAGGCGCACGAGCGCAGTCGTGCGGAGGTGCAGGACCTGTGCGCACGGGCGGGTGAGGACGCGCTGGTCGAGCTGGGCATCACGGACATGCACCCCGAGCTGACGCTGCTCCTCGGCCAGCTCCGATACCGCACCTCCTACGGACAGAACGTCCTCAAACACCTCATCGAGTCCGCGCACATCGCCGGAATCATGGCCGCCGAGCTCAAGATGGACCAGTCGCTGATGAAGCGCTGCGCCCTCCTGCACGACATCGGCAAGGCGCTGACGCACGAGGTCGAGGGCAGCCACGCGCTGATCGGGGCGGAGATCGCCCGCCGATACGGCGAGCAGGAGGACGTGGTGCACGCCATCGAGGCGCACCACAACGAGGTCGAGGTCCGCACGGTCGAGGCCGTGCTCACGCAGGCGGCCGACGCGATCAGCGGCAGCCGTCCGGGTGCGCGACGGGAGTCGCTGGAGGCGTACGTCAAGCGGCTGGAGCGGCTGGAGGAGATCGCGCAGTCGTACGACGGGGTGGAGAAGGTGTTCGCCATGCAGGCGGGCCGGGAGATCCGGGTGATGGTGAAGCCGGACGCGATCGATGACATCCAGGCGCAGGTGATCGCGCGGGATGTGGCCAAGCAGGTCGAGGAGGAGCTGACCTATCCGGGGCAGATCCGCATCACCGTCGTCCGGGAGTCGCGAGCGACCGAGTTCGCGCGCTGAGGTGCGCGATCAGTGCTTTCCGTGCTGAAAGTCACGATCAGTTCTCTGTGCGGAGTGGGGTGGGGGCGACCTGTATGCCCGACCTGGCGTTTTAGAGGCTCTTTTGGGAACCCCCTCGGGCTGATCGCCGCACTGCGTGCCGTTGGCCCGCTGGGCTCGCCGTAGACCGATGCAGACCAGTACAGATATGACCCCGCCTCCGGCGGGGCTCAGATTCTGGGATGGCCATGATCATCTTGCGCGGGTAGCTGGTAGGTGCTGTGCGGCCCGCCTTCCCGTTCGCCGTCCCCAAGGCGAGCGGTGGGTGCCGATGCGCGTCACGGTGGTCGAGGACGTCCACGGGGTTTCTGAGGCTGTCGGCCCTCATCGAGGGCGGACCTGAGTTCTGGCGACGCGAGCGGGGCTGTGGAAGCCGCCGCGATTGACCATACTTCATTAAACAGAGTATGGTTGCCGGGCGCCAGAAAGATCCACATTGGCGCTGATCGTGACAGTCACGTCCACGGCCTCCGACCGCGGGGCACAGGGGACGGGCCGCAGCACGTCCAGGCGGGTGACTGTTGCGGCAGCGCTCGGCGCTGGCCGCAAAGGGTCGCCTGCGCCGGATCCGCACGACCTGCCAGATCGGACGGTAGGCGGCTCATACGCGAGCCACGGAAGAAGCAGATCACGCGCGCCGACGAGAGCGCCGGACGCCACCACCAGCCGTCCAGATGCCTCGGCTGTCGCGTGCGCGCGTGAGGTTGAACACGGGGAGACCGACCATGAACACCATCAGAAAGACCGCCTTAGTCCTGGCTGTGACGGCCGTGCTCGGCGGCTGCGGGGGCAACGCCGAGCCGGCTGGGAAGAGCGCCTCACCTCCCGCGAAGTCGGCCGCGACGGCGCAGGAGAAGAGGCGCCAGTTCGAATCCGTCAAGGCGGACTGCATGAAGCAGAAGGGCTTCAAGTACGTCGCCTACGTGCCGCAGGAAGATCCCGACACCGACGAGGAGCGCAAGCGCAAGGCCGGCGACTATGCGGCGTTGAGGGCCCAGCGGGCGAAGTACGGCTTCGGGGTCTTCTCGTTATACGTCCACCCGAAGGGCCCAGACGCGCCCGACGGCATGCCCGACCTCTCAGGGGCCGACCCCAACGGCGAAATCTGGACGAAGCTCTCCCCGGCTCAGAACAAGAGCTACTGGAAGACCGTGGACGCCTGCGACGTCGTCGCGGCCAAGCAGGTCCTCGGCAAGAAGGTGAGTTCCGGGCTT
This sequence comes from Nonomuraea sp. CA-143628, assembly GCF_050942315.1. Classification (NCBI taxonomy): domain Bacteria; kingdom Bacillati; phylum Actinomycetota; class Actinomycetes; order Streptosporangiales; family Streptosporangiaceae; genus Nonomuraea; species Nonomuraea sp. CA-143628. The sequence goes on along the minus strand of NZ_CP192072.1, from coordinate 10,162,540 downwards.
GACCTGTTGGAGCAGGCCGACGCCATCTCGACCAGGGCGGTCGAGCGCGAGATCGACGGCGACGCCGAGCTGGTCAAGCTGGCATCGAGCATGGCCACGTGCCTGACGGGCAAGGGATACACGGTCTCCGACACCAGGCCGTCGCAACTGTCGCAGCGCGGCCGCCTCGCGTTCCTCGATCAGGAGGACGAGCTCGGCCGCAAGCAGCGCGAGGACGTTCCCGACGTGCCGTCGCCTCCCAAGAAAGGCGAGGTCAAGCGGAGCTTCGGAGCCACGCTCACGCCCGCCCAGGCCCAGCCGTACCTGGCCAAGGAGGTCAAGGCCGCGCTCGACGATCTGGAGTGCGGCAAGGAGTTCTACCGGGTCTACACCCCCAAGCTGGAGGCCATCGATCAAAAGGTCGACCAGGAATTCGGCAGCTGACGCGGTTACGCGTCGGATTCAGGCCAGGCGGATGCGGGGGTCCAGGAGGCCGTAGGTGATGTCCACCAGGAGGTTGGCCACGACGACGGCCGTGGTGGCGAGGACGACGACGCCCATGATGACCGGGAGGTCGCCGCTGACGAACGCCTGCACCACCGCCTGCCCGATGCCGCCGAGGCCGAAGACCGACTCCGTCACCACCACCCCGCCGATCAGCGTGCCCACGTCGACGCCGAGTTGCGTCACCACCGGCGTCAGGGCGGCGCGTAAGCCGTGCCGGTAGATGACCTGGCCCTCGGGGACGCCTTTGGCACGGGCCGTGCGGATGTAGTCCTCGCCGAGGATGTCCAGCATCGACCCACGCGTCAGCCGTACGTAGGAGGCCGCCTGGACCATGGCGAGCGTGATCCAGGGCAGGATCAGGTGGCGGGCCCATTCGCCGGGACTGTCGGTGAGCGGCACGTACGAGTCCGGCGGCAGCAGCGGCGCCCCGGCCATGGAGAGCTGGAAGAACAGGAAGTACAACAGCAGCAGGCCGACCACGAAGGTGGGCATGGACACGGCGGCCAGCGCCAGGAACGTCACGACCCGGTCCAGCAGGGAGCGCGCCCGGGTGGCACTGATGACTCCGGCGCCCACGCCGATGACGACCCAGAGGATCGCGCCGCCGATCACGAGCGAGGCCGTGGGCGGGAAGTCCTGGGAGAGGAGCTTGCCGATGGATTCGCCGGAGAAGTACGACTGGCCGAGGTCGCCGTGGATGAGGCGGTTCAGGTAGTCGAGGTACTGGACGAGGATCGGGCGGTCCAGGCCGAGGTTGTGGCGGATGAGCTCCACCTGCTCGGGGGTGGCCTGGCGGCCGGCCAGCGTCCTGGCGGGGTCGCTGGGGGCGACGAAGAACAGCAGGAACGTGCCCAGCGTGACGAGCCATAGGACGAGCACGCCGAGCAGCGCCCGCCGGATCAGGAATCTGCGGAGCATCAGGCCCCCCTACGACGACGGCGAGAGCGACGGCCACGGCGGCTGAACAGGCGTTCCATGCGCGGGTCGATGGCGTCCCTGATGCCGTCGCCGACCAGGTTGAAGGCGAGCGTGGTGAGCAGCAGGGTGGCCGCGGGGAAGCCCAGGTACCAGTAGGCGACCCGGTAGAAGCCCTGCGCCTCGCTGAGCAGGTTGCCCCAGGAGGGGGTGGGCGGCACGATGCCGAGTCCGAGGAACGACAGCGTCGACTCGAAGACGATGGCCGCCGGCACGAGCAGCGTGGTCAGGACGATGACCGGGGCGAGCAGGTTCGGCAGGATGTCGACGAACATGATCCGGAGATCGCCGCAGCCGATGGACCGGGCGGCCTCGACGTACTCGCGCTCTTTCAGCGAGAGCGTCTGGCCGCGTACGACCCGCGCGATGGCCGCCCACGAGTAGAAGGCGATCACCCCGATCGTCGCGGTCAGCGACGGCCCGGCGATCGAGACGACCGCGATGGCGAAGATCAGGTACGGGAACGACAGCACCACGTCCATGAGCCGGGACAGCACGGTGTCGATGACGCCGCCGTAGTAGCCGGCCAGCAGGCCGACGACGACGCCCACCAGCGCCGCCAGCCCGGTGGCGACCACGCCGACCAGCAGCGAGACGCGCGCCCCGTACAGAACCCTGATGAACAGGTCGCGGCCGAGCCGGTCGGTGCCGAACCAGAACGTGCCGTTCGGCGCGATCGGCAGCCCCTGCGCGGTGATGCCGATGTCGCGGAACTGCTCGTCCGGGTCGTGGCCGTTCCAGGCGGCGATGAGCGGGGCCGCCAGCGCCAGCAGGCAGAGCAGGACCACGATCAGGCCGGAGACCAGCGCGACCTTGTCGGTCCTGATCCTGGCCCAGGCCAGCTGCCACGGGCCGCGGCCGGCGATCGTCCGGTCGCTGACCGCGTCCGGTCTGATCTCGGTGAGCGTCATGCGGGCCGCCCCCCAGAACGGGAATCGGAAGTGGTCAGGTCCTCGCCCGTCTCGACGGGGAAGTGGCAGGCCACCAGGTGATCCCGGAGCGCCAGCGGCGGTTCCTCCGCGGAGCAGCGGTCCCGCGCCTTCGGGCACCGGGGATGGAAGCGGCAGCCCGGCGGCGGGTCGATCGGCGAGGGGACGTCGCCCGTGAGGATGATGCGCCGCCGCCGTTCGGCCTCGTCCGGGTCGGCCACCGCCGTGGCGGAAAGGAGGGCGTTGGTGTAGGGATGCCGGGGATGTTCGTGCAGTTCGTCGGCCCCCGCGAGTTCGACGATCTTGCCCAGGTACATGACCGCGATCCGGTCGCTGATGTGCCGCACCACCGACAGGTCGTGCGCGATGAACAGGTACGTCAGCCCGAAGCCGTCCTGCAGATCCTTCAGCAGGTTGAGGATCTGCGCCTGGATGGACACGTCCAGAGCCGACACCGGCTCGTCGCAGATGATCAGCCGGGGCCGCAGCGCGAGCGCCCTGGCCACCCCGATCCGCTGCCGCTGCCCGCCGGAGAACTCCGCGGGGAACCGGTTGTAGTGCTCGGGGTTGAGCCCCACCCGTTCCATCAGCTCCTGCACGGTACGGCGCAGCTCGGCGCCGCGGCTCACCCGGTGGACCACGAGCGGGTCGGCGATGATCGAGCCGACGCGCCGGCGCGGGTTCAGCGAGCCGTAGGGGTCCTGGAAGATGACCTGGATGTCGCGCCGGTAGGCCCGCATCCTGGCCCTGGGCAGGTTCGTGATGTCGTCGCCGTCGAAGCGGACCCGGCCCGAGGTGATCGGATGCAGGCCCGCGACGCAGCGGGCGAGCGTCGACTTGCCGCAGCCGGTCTCGCCGACCAGCCCGAGCGTCTCGCCCGGCGACAGGTCGAAGCTCACTCCGTCGACCGCTCGCACCTGCCCGACCGTGTGCTTGACCAGCAGGCCGCTGGTGATGGGGAAGTGCTTGACGACGTTCTCGACTTCGAGGAGCATCAGGCCTCCTTCGCGTGCCGTCGCAGCGCGTCGGCCTCCGGGCCGAGCCCGACCGCCTCGTGGGGCAGCCAGCAGGCCGAGGCGTGCCCGCCGCCGCCCGTGACCCTGGCCGGCGGCGGCCGCTCGGCCGCGCAGACCGGCATGGCGTACGGGCAGCGCGGGTGGAAGGCGCAGCCCGAGGGCAGGTCGATCAGTGACGGCGGGGAGCCGGGGATGGGCCGCAGCCGGTCGCCTCGGGTCCCGGTGCTGCTCGGGATCGACTCCAGCAGACCCTTGGTGTAGGGGTGGTGCGGGCGGTAGTAGAGGGTACGCCGGTCGGCCCGCTCGGCCACCAGGCCCGCGTACATGACCAGCACCTCGTCGGCGATACCCGCCACGACACCAAGATCATGGGTGATGAGGATGAGCGCGATGTCGAACTCGGCCTGGACCCGGCCGATGAGCTCGAGGATCTGCGCCTGGACGGTCGCGTCGAGCGCGGTGGTCGGCTCGTCCGCGACGATGAGCTTCGGGTTCAGCGCCAGCGACATGGCGATCATCGCCCGCTGCCGCATGCCGCCGGAGAACTGGTGCGGGTAGTCGTCCACCCGCCGGTCCGGCCGGGGGATGCCGACCAGGCCGAGCAGCTCGATCGCGCGCTTGCGGGCCTCGGCGCGGCTGGTGCCGGGCCGGTGGACGTGGAAGAGCTCCTCGATCTGCCGGCCGACCTTGTAGAGCGGGTGCAGGCTGGTCAGCGGGTCCTGGAAGACGACGCTGATCTCCGCCCCGCGGATGCGGCGCAGCTGCTCGCGGTCCAGTTCGAGCAGGTCCACCCCTTCGAACAGGGCGGTGCCGGATATGTCGGCCCCGGGGGAGAGGCCGAGGATGGCCTGGGTGCTCACGGTCTTGCCGCTCCCGGACTCGCCGACGATCGCCAGCGTCCGGCCGCGGTCGACGGTGAACGACAGTCCCCGCACCGCCTGGACCAGGCCGTCGGAGGTGGGGAAGGTCACCTTCAGGTCCGTCACCTCTAGCAGGCTCATGTTCCTCCCTCACAGCGCCCCGCGGGAGTCCCGCGGGGCGCCGCACCGTCATGGCGAGTTGGGGTCCAGCCAGAGGTTGGTGATGTCGTAGAGCTGGAACGCGGGCAGGTACAGCGCGTTGCGCACCCGCTTGCTCTTGTAGATCGGCGTGTTCTGGTTGTTGAACGGCACGATCACCGCGTCGGCCATCACCGTCTGGTCGACCTGGTGCCAGAGTCCGGCCGCCTTGGCCGCGTCGGGCTCGGCCAGTGCCTGCTTGATGAGGGCGTCCACCTTGGGGTTGCTGTAGCAGCCGTAGTTGCTCGTGCCCGGGGTGCAGTTGGTCTGGAACAGCGGCTGGGAGACGGCGCGGCCGTTGTTGCCGTACCAGTCGGGCACCCAGCCGGGGGCTGAGATGTCCCACTTGCTGTCCTTGGCGATGGTCGGGTTCTGCAGGAACGCGCCGTAGTAGTCGCCCTGCCGTACAGGCAGGCCCTTGACGGTGATCCCGCACTTCTGCAGGTCGGCCGAGTAGGATCGGAAGTTGGCCGGGTGGTTGCCCGCGTTGCGGAACGCGCCGATGAGCGTCATCCCGTTCGGGTAGCCAGCCTCGGAGAGCAGCTGCTTGCACTTGGCCGGGTCACCCTGGTCGCCGGGCGTCGGGTACGGGTTGTACTCCTGGTAGCCGATGTTGCCCGGTGGGATGGCCGTGTGCAGGGGGGTCGCCACGTCGGCACCGCCGTAGATCTTGGCGATGGCCACCTTGTTGATCGCGTACTCGATGGCCTGGCGGACCTTGACCTTGCCCATGGCGCCGTTCTCGTTCTTGCTCTGCTGGTTGAAGACGAGATACGGGTTCGTCACGGCGCCCGGGAAGATCTTGAAGTCGGGGTCGCCGCTCTTCAGCCGCGGGATCTGGGCGGTCGGCACCGGCAGGTCCCAGGACAGGTCGGCGCTGCCCGCCTCGATCTGCTGCTGCACCGCGTCGGGCTCGGTGACGCCCATCTTGACGTCGACGGCGTTGACGTACTGGTGCCTGATCGGGTCGGCCGCCTGCGTCCAGGCGGGGTTCCGCTCCAGCCTGATCGACTTGGTCGCCACGTACTGGGTGATCTTGTACGGGCCGTCGGAGATCACGTGCTGGCGGAAGGTGGCGTCGTCCGGCACGTACTGGTCGTACTCCCGGGGCGCGGCCGAGGAGAAGTTCAGCGACAGGATGTTGAGGAAGTCGCCCGCCGGCTGGACCAGCGTGAACACGATCGTCTTGTCATCCTTGGCCTGAACTCCGGCGATGTCGTGCGAGTTCTGGAAGGCGGCCAGCGCCGCCGCCGTGGGCTTGGCCTTCTCGAACGCCTTGCCGTAGGCCGCGCAGTAGGCGGCCATGCCCTTGATCGTGCTGGTGTAGTAGCCGGGCGCGCCCGCTCCGGCCACCGGGTTGCAGAGCCGCTTGAAGCCGCGGACGAAGTCGCCCGCGGTCACCGCCCGCGGCGGCTGGGTGTCCCACTGGACGCCGTCCCGCAGCTTGATCGTGTACGTGAGGCCGTCGGCGCTGAGGCCGCCGTTGGCGGTCGTCGGCAGCTCGGTGGCGACGTCGGGGACGACGGCGAAGCCCTTGGTGGTGTCGGACTCCTTGGCCACGCCGTTCAGGTTGAACAGCTGGCGCGCGTAACCGCGCATGATGCCGTTGGTGACCGTGTAGTAGGCGCTGGTGGGATCGAGGTGGTCGACGTCGCCGCCGCCCACCAGCCTGATCGTGCCACCTGACAAGGGCTTGCCGGTGTCCTGGGCCGCTGTCGGCGGTGCCGAGCCGTTCGTACCGGTGTCCGTGGCGCAGGCGGCGGCGAGCAGACTTGCCGCGGCCACCACGGCGATGCTGAGATGGCGCAAGCTGGCCATCTGGCCCTCCCTCGTGCCGAGATGGGGATGTGTGGCTGGCCAGTGGGGCGCGCTTCGTGGCCGCGAGGCGCGCCCTACGTGCTGCTCCTTCGAGCAATCCACTTGGGGAGGGCGGTGTCGAGGACGGTTATTCAACCGTTGGCGAGTAGCGACCGCCGAGTGATACCGGTTCTGTCTAAGAACCGTGATTGATGGCGACGAAAGCGAGAATCAGCTGAAAATCTGCTGGTAGAACGCCAGCTCAGCGGCCAGGGCGGTGGCCCGCGTCTCGGTGCGGCGGAAACCGTGCGACTCGCCCTCGAAGGCCAGATAGGTGCACGGGACGCCGCGCTCGGCCAGCGCGTCGGCGAAGGCCGCCGACTGCTCGGGCGGCACCACGGGATCGTCGAGCCCCTGGAGCAGCAGCATCGGGCAGGAGACGCCGTCGACCAGCGCCAGCGGCTCGCGCTCGGCGTAGAGCCGCGGGTCTTCCGGACCGACCAGCCACTCCACGTAACGCGACTCGAAATCATGGGTGTGGGCATGGAGCGGGGCCAGCGCGCTGACGCCGTAGTAGGACACGCCCCCCGCGAACACCTCCGAACGGCAGCAGGCCGCCATCACGGTCCAGCCGCCCGCGCTGCCGCCGCGCACCGCGATGCGCCCGGGATCGGCCAGCCCTTCGGCCACCAGCCATTCGGCGGCCGCGATCGTGTCCTCGACGTCGACGACGCCCCACTGCCCCTTCAGCCGATCGCGGTAGGCCCGGCCATAGCCGCTGGACCCGCCGTAGTTGACGTCGAGCACGCCGATGCCGCGTGAGGTGAGGTATGCCTTCTCCAGGTCGAGCGCCGTGCCCTCGTGCGCCGTCGGACCGCCGTGCACGAACAGCACGTACGGGGGAGCGTCCTCGGAGTCCTCGGCGGCCGGGTTGGACGGCGGATAGAGGAAGCCGTGCACCCGGTGCCCCATCTCCACCGGCCGGGGCGTGGGCAGGCAGGCGAGGTCGGGCAGCTCCTCGAGGCCGCGCCTGAGGGTCTCTGCCTGGCCGGTGACGGTGTCGACGCGGATGAGCGACTTCGGGAGCGTGGCGCCGTACGCGATGCCGGTCACGTAGGTGCCGTCGGCGGCCAGTGCCGGATCCCACCCGTCGCCCGGCGGATCGAGGTCGGCGAGCCGGCCCGTCTCGGGGTCGAGGATGCCGAGCCGCAGGTCACCGCGCCCGTGCAGCACCGCGAGCCGTCCGTCGCCGAGCACGGCGTAGGGCTGGCCGCCCAGCGTCCACGGCGGCCAGGCGAACTCCTCCTCCAGGGGATGGAGCGGCTGAGGCGAGAGGTCGTGGAGGCCGCTCTGGTAGAGGTTCCACCAGCCGGAGCGGTCGGAGATCAGGTAGAGGTGGCCGCCGTCCTTCCAGCTGGGCGCGAGCACGGACTCGGACGGGCCGCCGGCCACGGTCCACGATGTGCCGTCGGACAGGCGGGTGACGCGGAGCTCGGTGCCGGTCCAGGGCATGCGCGGATGGTTCCAGGTGATGTAGGCGAGATGCCGGCCATCGGGGGAGATCGAGGGGGAGGCGTAGAAGTCGCCGCCGGTGGCCCATTCGCGCGTCTCACCGCCGCCGACCGGGACCGAGACGACGGCCCTGGTCGTCTTTCCGTCGTCGGTATGCCGCTCGCGTACGCACCAGATCTGGTCGTCACGGACCAGCAGGTCGGCGTAGCGGTCGCCGTCGGGGGTGAGCGGGACGGGCTCGTCGGTGCGGTTGATACCGTCAGCGAGGTCGGTGCGGCCGGCCTGGTTGGTGAGCAGGTAGAGGCGCTGGTCGGCGAGGCAGGCGAAGATCACGTCGCCCTCGGGGGTCACCGCGTAGGGCCGCCCGCCGTACTCGTGCACGCGGGTGCGGGCGCTCCACGGCTCGGGCAGCAGCTCGCGGCAGACGCCATCGGCGGCACGGTGCATGATCGTGGTGCGTCCGCCCTCGTCGGGGCGGTCCTCCGTCCACCACACCTGGCCGTCGAGCGCGGTCGGCCAGCCGAGCCGCCGGCCGGACCGGGCGACGTCGGTGGTCGAGATGGGGGAGCGCCAGAAGGGCATAGACGCATCCTGCCGGAAGATCGGCAAGAGTGCGGGGTGATCACCTCACTCCGGTGACCACCCCGCTTCGATCACCGTAGTCCGGTGACCACCCCACTCCGGTCACCCGTTCACCGTGGTGACCTGCTTGATGACGTGGGCTACTGCGTCAGGACGCCGCCGCCCATATCCGGTTGCCCCGGGGGTAGCGGTATCGCGCCCGGCGGCTCCAGCGGCCCGGCCGTGGTCTTGCGGCTGCGGCGGCTGCGCTTCTCCAGCCACGTGGCGAACGCGCTGAGCGCCATGGCCATGACGATGTAGATGACGCCGATGACGATCGCCGACACCAGCTTCGTGCCGGGGTAGACCGACGGCAGCGTCTTGAAGCCCATGTTCAGGAGGTCGACATAGACGATGAAGTAGCCCAGTGCGGTGTCCTTGAGCAGGACCACGAGCTGGCTGACCACCGCCGGCATCATCACCGTGAGGCCCTGCGGCAGCAGGACCAGCCGCATCACACCGCCCTTGCGCAGCCCGATCGCGTACGCCGCCTCGGACTGGCCCTTCGGGAGCGAGTTGATGCCCGCCCTGACCACCTCGGCCAGCACCGACCCGTTGTAGAGCGTGAGCCCGAGCACGATCGCGAAGAGCGCGTAGTCACCGCCGCCGAACAGGTCGGGCGACAGGAACCAGATGAAGAAGATCAGCAGGAGCAGCGGGATCGCCCGGAAGAGCTCCACGATCCAGGCGGCGGGGAGTCTGATCCACCGGTGGTCGGAGAGCCTGGCGATGCCGAAGACCGCGCCGAACAGCAGCGCGAAGACCGCGCCCAGCACGGCGGCCGTGAGCGTGCCCACCAGTCCGGGCAGGATGAAGTCCACCCAGACGGTCTCGGTGGTGAACGGCTCCCAGAGCTTGCCGTCGAACTGGCCCTTCTCGTTGAACTTCAGCACCACCCAGCCGAGGATCGCCAGCAGGGCCAGCGCGGAGATCCCGGTGATCAGATGGTTGCGCACCCGGCCGCGCGGGCCGGGGGCGTCGAACAGGACGGACGTGCTCATCGGGCCACCGCCAATCTCCTGGCCAGCCAGCCGGTGTACCAGCCGATCGGCAGGATGAGTACCAGGAACGACAGCACGATGCCGATGAAGATGGGGATCGAGACGCCGGTGGTGTCGAACGTCTCCCTCATCTTGGCGGCGACGTCCACGGTGTAGCCCGCGGCCGCCACCACGGTCGTGTTCTTGATCATGGCGATCAGGACGCTGCCGAGCGGGGCGATGACCGCCCGGAAGGCCTGCGGGAAGATGACGAGCGTGATCGACTGGCTGAAGGTGAGACCGATCGCGCGGGCCGCCTCGGCCTGTCCCATCGGCACCGTGTTGATGCCGGATCGCAGGGCCTCGCAGACGAACGCCGCGGTGTAGGCCGACATGCCCAGCACAGCCAGCCAGAACGAGTTCGTCAGCGGCACCTCGGTGGAGAAGATCAACCCGAGGGTGTCGCTGAGCCCGAGGTAGCAGAAGGCCAGCACCAGCGTCAGCGGGGTGTTGCGCACCACGTTGACGTACACCGTGCCCGCGGCCCGCAGGACCGGGGTCGGCGAGACCCGCATGGCGGCCAGGATCGTGCCGACGATCAGTGAGAACACCGCGATGATCAGCGAGAGCTTAATGTTGTTCAGGAATCCTTCGCCCAGGTCGGGCGCATACTGAATCAGTTCGTCCATCGTGCTCCACCAGAGAGAATGGCGGCGGCGGCCGGGTCACCGGCCGCCGCGGGCTTGAGGATCAGGCGCAACCCTCGGCCGGTGGGGCCTCCTTGGGCAGGTCCAGGCCGGTCTTGCCGAACCACTTCGTGAGCAGCTGGGTGGCCGTGCCGTCCTGCCACATCTTGGCGACGGCCTTGTTGACGGCCTCGCAGGTCGTCTTGTCGCCCTTCTTCAGGCCGATGCCGTACTTCTCGTCCGTGAACGGGTCGTTCAGCAGTTTGTACTTGCCCGGGTCCTGGCTGGAGAAGCCGGCCAGGATCAGGTTGTCGGTGGTGACCGCGTCCAGGTTGCCACCACTGAGCTTCTGCACGCACTCGGAGTAGTTGCTGGCACCGACGAGCTTGGCGGGCAGGTTGAGCTTGCCGTCCGGCGGCGGGTCGGTGATCCGCTTGTAGGAGTTGGAGCCCTGCGCCTGGCAGATCCGCTTGTCCTTGAGGTCCGTCGCCTTGGTGATGTCCGCGGCGTCGGCACGGACCATGGTGTCCTGGTGGACGACGACGTACGGGCCGCCGAAGGTGACCTTCGGCTTGCGCGCGTCGGTGATGGAGTAAGTGGCGAAGATGATGTCCACGGTGCCGTTGGCGAGCAGCGCCTCGCGGTTGGACGAGGGCGACTCCTTCCACGTGATCTTCACATCCTGGCCGCCGGCCAGCTCCTTCACGATGTACTTGGCGACGTCCACGTCGAAGCCCTCAGGGTCACCGCCACCCTTTTTCAGGCCCAGGCTCGGCTGGTCCCATTTGGTGCCGATAGTGATCTCTTTGGCTCCCTTGAGCTTGTCCACGACGGTGGTGTAGCTGCCGCCACCGCCACACGCGGCAAGACCGACCGCCATGGCCGTGACGGCGAACACGGCCCCAGTTCGACGCATCTGCATAGTGGTTACCTCAATCTTCCTGCTGCGGACTGGGATCATCAATGCGTGAGGATCTTCGAAAGGAAGTCCTTGGCCCGGTCTGTCTGGGCGTTGGTGAAGAACTCGTCGGGGGTGTTCTCCTCGACGATCTGCCCGTCGGCCATGAACACCACCCGGTTCGCGGCTCTTCTCGCGAACCCCATCTCATGCGTGACGACCATCATCGTCATCCCGTCGCGAGCCAGCCCGATCATGACGTCGAGCACCTCCTGGACCATCTCCGGGTCCAGCGCCGACGTAGGCTCGTCGAACAGGATCATCTTCGGGTCCATGGCCAGCGCCCTGGCGATGGCGACGCGCTGCTGCTGGCCGCCGGAGAGCTGCGCCGGGTATTTGTCCGCCTGCGCGGCGATGCCCACCCGTTCGAGCAGCTCCATGGCGCGCGTCTCGGCGGCGTCGCGGGCCTTCTTGCGCACCTTGATCGGCCCCAGCGTGACGTTCTCGCGAATCGTCTTGTGGGCGAACAGGTTGAACGACTGGAAGACCATGCCCACTTCGGAGCGGAGCTTGGCCAGTGCCTTGCCCTCTTCCGGCAGCGGCTGACCGTCGAAGATGATCTGCCCGCCGTCGATGGTCTCCAGCCGGTTGACGGCCCGGCACAGGGTGGACTTGCCGCCACCCGAAGGGCCGATCACGACCAGGACCTCGCCACGGGAAACGGTCAGGTTGATGTCCTTCAGGACGTGCAGAGCCCCGAAGTGCTTGTTGACGTGCTCCAACTTTACAAGTGGAGTGACGTCCCCGTTCTCCGTCATGTGCAAAACCTAGGGGCCATTAGGACGCTCGTCACTAACTGAGCGGTACCGATCCGATCACATCATGCCATCAAGCTGGTGTTTTAGATCCTACGACCGCCGCAAGCCGGACAAGGACTACCCTTGGACGTGCGATGACTGTGACCCAGGAGAGCCCCCGCACCTATGAAGTGCGCACATACGGGTGCCAGATGAACGTGCACGACTCCGAACGCCTTTCCGGCCTGCTGGAGGACGCCGGCTACGTGGCCGCGGCCGAGGGCGATACCGCCGACGTCGTGGTGTTCAACACGTGCGCCGTACGCGAGAACGCCGACAACCGCCTTTACGGCAACCTCGGCCACCTGCGACCGGCCAAGGTGAGCAACCCCCGGATGCAGATCGCCGTGGGCGGCTGCCTGGCCCAGAAGGACCAGGGCGAGATCGTCCGCAAGGCGCCATGGGTCGACGTGGTGTTCGGCACCCACAACATCGGGGCGCTGCCGGTGCTGCTGGAGCGGGCCCGCATCCAGGGTGAGGCGCAGGTCGAGCTCAAGGAGTCGCTCGAGGTCTTCCCCTCGACGCTGCCCACCAAGCGGGAGTCCGCCTACGCCGCCTGGGTCGCGATCTCGGTCGGGTGCAACAACACCTGCACGTTCTGCATCGTGCCGTCGCTGCGGGGCAAGGAGAAGGACCGGCGTCCCGGCGACGTTCTCGCCGAAGTCCAGACATTGGTGGATCAGGGCGTTCTCGAGGTCACGCTGCTCGGCCAGAACGTCAACACCTACGGCGTCGAGTTCGGCGACCGGCTGGCGTTCGGCAAACTCCTGCGCGCCTGCGGCGGCATCGACGGGCTGGAGCGGGTCCGCTTCACCTCGCCGCACCCGGCCGCCTTCACCGACGACGTGATCGCCGCCATGGCCGAGACGCCCAACGTCATGCACCAGCTCCACATGCCGCTGCAGTCGGGCTCCTCGCGCCTGCTGAAGGCGATGCGCCGCTCCTACCGGGCCGAGCGCTACCTCGGCATCATCGAGCGGGTCCGCGCGGCCATGCCCGACGCTGCCATCTCCACCGACATCATCGTCGGCTTCCCCGGCGAGACGGAGGAGGACTTCCAGGCCACCCTCGACGTCGTACGCGAGAGCCGCTTCGCCAACGCCTTCACCTTCCAGTACTCCATCCGGCCCGGCACGCCCGCGGCCACCATGGACGACCAGATCCCCAAGGAGGTCGTCCAGGAGCGTTACGAGCGCCTGGTCGCCCTGCAGGAGGAGATCTCCTGGGCGGAGAACCGCAAGCAGGTGGGACGGACGCTGGAGGTCCTGGTCGCCGAGGGCGAGGGCCGCAAGGACGACGCCACGCGGCGGCTGTCCGGCCGCGCCGCCGACAACCGCCTGGTGCACTTCGCGGTCGGCGACCACACGCCGCGGCCGGGTGACATGGTCACGGTCGAGGTCACGTACGCGGCTCCGCACCACCTGGTGGCCGACGGGCCGGTCTCCGTCCGCCGTACCCGGGCGGGCGACGCCTGGGAGGCGCGGCAGGGCGCCCCGGCTCCGGCCAAGGGGGTCTCGCTCGGCATGCCCACCATCGGCCGGCCACCGGCCGTGCCCGCGGCTGGGGCGTGCTCGGCTTCCTAGAGCTTTTCTGGCGCGGTGACCACAAGGATCCCCGGGCGGTCCGCTACACGTCCGCCTCGATCCGGCATCCGCTCGGAGGGTTCCCGCTGCGACGGACCGTTGTCATTCGCGCCTCCGATGGGGGTATCCGCTCGGAGGGTTTCCACTGCAGCGGACCGTCGTCATCCGCGCCCCCGATGGCGGCATCCGCGCGCAGGGACTCCACGGCCCGCCTTCAACCGCCCCCCGAAGGGGGTATCCCACAAAAGGACCCCAGCCACGACGGACCGCCACAGGGATCGAGACGGTCGTGTAACGGACCGGCCCGTTGTGGCGGGGTCTCTGTGGGGGTTGCCCGCCTTCGGCGGTGCGGATGAGGGCGGTCCGTCGCGGCGGGGGTCCCTGCGGAGGGATGCCCTTTTCGGGGCAGCAGATGAAGCCGGTCCGTCGTGGCGGGGGTCCTTTTGGGCGGATCCCCCTTCGGGGGAGCAGACGACGCTGGGCCGTTGTGCCTGTCCAGGGATGCCCTCTTCGGGGGAGAGAGTCATCGGCCGAGGTGGTTGAGGAGTCGGTTGCAGTAGTCGCGACGGAAGTCGAGGAAGGTCGCGCACGGGTCGGCGCCCAGGGGTACGGAAGGCGCCGGTCTCTGCGTGGACGAGCTTGTGCGGGGGGCCTGCGCGGTGGCCAGGGTCGGCTGTGCGGTGGTCACGGTCGCCGGTGCGGCCGGCTCGGGGTCTGTGCTCTTCGGCGGGGTCGGCAAGGACCTGGGGGCCCGCGTTCTCCCCGCCGGGCCGCTCGGTGTGGCGCTGTCCCTCCGCGTGGGCGGCGAGAGCGCTTCGCCCACTCCCGGGCTCGGTGAGGGCACGGGCCGCGGGCGGGCCTCGATCTGCCTGGGCGCCAGGTCCTCCTTGGGCGCGAGGTCCTTTTCGGGTGCGAGGTCTTTGCCGGGCGTCAGGCCCTCCTCTGGTGTCGGGCCGTTCTCGGGTGTCGGGCCGTTCTCCGGGGGTGGGCCGCTGTCAGCGGCCAGGCCGTCGGCCGAGGCCGGGCTCGACGGCCACGACGTCGGGAGCGGTGGACGACTCGCCGGCGTAATGCTCGGTCCATGGGAAAGCCCGTTTTCCTGATCATTTTCCGGCGCCTTTTCCCGCTCGGGACTTTGCGATCCCATGAACGCCAGGAAAATACCGAGCGCGGCGATGACGATCACCCCGGCCACACCTGCCGCGGCTGCCAGGCGGTCACGACGACCTGGCCGAATGGCATGAAGTGGTGACAAGTCGTGATTCCTTTGTGATTGGTGCGCGAGCATTCCACTCCTGCGGCTAGTGTGGTCCATCACCCGCGGAAGCCGGCGAGCTTTCCCGATACGACCGCAGGGAGTCGCACCACCATGCAAGATCCGATGGAGCCGGATCGCCAGGAGATCCTCACCGGGCCGGGCGATATGCCGAGACCTGCCAGAAAAGCCAGGTCCACCAACAACAAGACCGTCGTCATCGCCGCGTCGGCCCTCGTCGCCGTGCTCGCGGCGGGCGGCATCGGCTTCGCTCTGGCGGGTGGCCCCGACCGGCCGACGACGCCGGCCGGTCAGGCGGGCCAGTCGAGCCAGGCCGCCACCGCCGACGAACTGCAGCAGGACGAAGAGGCGTCCATGGGCGACGCCAAGACGGACGCCCCCGACGCCGGCACCCCGTCCGACGTGGCCGACGAGCCCTTGACCGACACGGGCGCCACCGACACGGGTAACACCGACAACACGGGTAAGGCGGACAAGGGCCTCGACAAGGGGTCGGCGGGCACCGACTCGCGCACCACGCCTCCGACCCAGAACGGCAAGAAGCCCACGTCAGCGCCGACCAAGCCGGCGCAGGAATCCGCGGGTGAGAGCCCGGCGGACGGCCCGGCGGGCCAGGTCATCGGACAGTGCTCGAAGAGCGGCTGCTGACCGTGCCAAGCGGCTCGGCGGTCCCCGGCTCCCGGGTCAAGTGGCTTGGCGGTTCCCCGCGTCATTGGCCCTTTGGCGGAAGCCACTTCCTTCCTAAGCTGCCCGCATGACCACTGACAAGGCGGCTCTGCTGCGCGCTCTCCACGTGCCCGGCAACCCGCTGGTGCTGCCCAACGTCTGGGACGCGGCGTCCGCGCGAGCCGTACAGGAGGCCGGCTTCCCGGTGATCGCCACGGGAAGCGCGGCCGTCTCCCAGGCGCTGGGCTACGAGGACGGCGAGGGCACCCCCGTCGACGAGATGATGGCCGCCGTGGCCCGCATCACGCGCGTGGTGGACGTGCCCGTGACGGCGGACGTCGAGCGCGGCTACGGCCTGAAGCCGGCCGAGCTGGTCGAACGCCTGGTCGCGGCCGGTGCGGTGGGCTGCAACCTGGAGGACTCCGACCCCCGCACCGACGTGCTCGTCGACGTGGAGGCGCAGGCGGAGTTCCTGGCCGGTGTGCGGGCCGCCGCCGGGCCGGCGCTGGTGATCAACGCCAGGGTCGACACCTATCTGCACGGCGACGGGTCTCGGGAGGCGGCGGTGACGCGGGCGCGGCGCTATCTGGAGGCTGGCGCCGACTGCGTCTACCCGATCGTCCTCGGCGACGCGGAGGAGATCCGCGCCGTGGTGAACGAGGTCGGCGGCCCGGTGAACGTGCTGTTCCGGCCGGGCGTCCCGGATCTGGCCGGGCTGGCCGAGCTGGGGGTGGCCAGGGTCAGCTACGGGGGTGGTCTGCACCGGGCGACGTACGACTACGCCCGCGGGCTGATCCAGGCGATCGACGAGGGTCGCAGCCCGTACGAGTGAGTGACCGCGTACCCGCTCAGTAGGACTGGAACTCCACCAGATTGCCTTCCGGGTCACGGATGTGAGCGGCCCGCACGCCCCAGCCGGGCCGGTCCGCGGGCTCCGTGACGGACCGGCCGCCGTGGGCCAGGCAGACGGCGTACGCCCGGTCGACGTCGGCCACCCGGCTGACGAGCATGACGCGATCCTGGGCGGCGGCGTTCACCGGCAGGGCGCCGGCGGCCTCGGGCATGAGGTCGCGGTCGAGCATCGACAGCACCCCCTCAGAGCCCACATCCCAGTGCGCGTAGGGACCGTCAGGGTCGCCCTTCACCAGGCTCGCCCCGAGCAGCTCCGGCAGGACCGCGTCATAGAAGGCGAAGCACTCCGCGAACGCCGAGACCAGCAGCCGAGGATGTAGCACGTCCATCAGGAAATCTCCTGAAATAGTGGGTGGAGACCTATTATTGGGGCTGACCCTACAATATTCAGGATGGAAGCGCTGCCGCCGAGCCTGCTCGGACTCACCACGTACCTGCTGTCGAAGACCGGGAAGGCGGCCAGAGGCCGGCTGGCCGCGCGGCTGGCGGCGGATGGGCTGCGCATGTGGCACATGGCCGTGCTGGCGGCGCTGGCGGATTTCGGGCCGCACGCCCAGCGCGACCTGTCGGCCAGGCTCGGCATCGACCCCAGCGACGTGGTCAAGGTCCTGGACGAGCTCTCGGCGCCCGGCTTCGTCGACCGCGCTCGCGACCCCGCCGACCGCCGCAGAACCACCGTTACCATCACCGCCGGGGGACGGCGCGAGCTCACCCGCCTGACGCGGGAGGCGCGAGCCATCCAGGACGAGCTCCTCGCCCCCCTCGACGCCGCCGAGCGCGACCAGTTGCACGCCCTGCTCACCCGGATCCTGGTCTAGCGGCTGTTGTCCGGACCGGGGGCGGGCGGGTAGGAAAGATCTCATGACTGCTCTCGGTGCCGTGTTCCGGCCTCAGCTACCTCCCGAACGGATGCGCGGCGTGGCCCGCGCCGCGGAGGAGGCGGGACTGGATGAGCTGTGGCTCTGGGAGGACTGCTTCTCCCAGAGCGGCATCGCCAGCGCGGCCGCGGCCCTGGCCTGGACCGAGCGGCTGCGTGTCGGTGTCGGACTGCTCCCGGTGCCTCTGCGGAACGTCGCTCTGACCGCCATGGAGGTGGCCACGCTCCACCGGCTGTTCCCGGGGCGGGTCGTGCTGGGCGTCGGCCACGGTGTACAGGAGTGGATGGCGCAGGCGGGCGCGCGGGTGGACTCGCCCGTGACCCTGCTGCGCGAGCACCTCGCGGCCCTGCGGGCGCTGCTGCGCGGTGAGCGGGTCACCGTGGAGGGCCGTTACGTGCGGCTCGACGACGTCGGCCTCGACTGGCCGCCGGAGACGGCGGCCCCGGTGCTCGCCGGGGCGATCGGGCCGCGCTCGCTGCGCCTGTCCGGCGAGGCCGCCGACGGGACCATTCTCGTCGCCGGGACTCCGCCCGACGAGGTACGGCGGGCCCGCGGGCTGATTGACGAGGGGCGGGCGGCGGCCGGGCGTACCGACCGCCATGAGGTGATCGTCCATCTGCACACGGCGACCGGGCCGGACGCAGCCGGACGGCTCAAGGCCGAGCTCGAGCGCTGGGGCGACGCCGGCAAACCGGACTTCGGAGTCGCCGGGGACGCGGGCACGGTGGCCGAGGCCGTACAACGGCTGGCGGATGCCGGGGGCGACACCGTGGTGCTTCAGCCGACGGCCGATGAGCCCGACATCGAGGGGTTCGTCCGGTTCGTGGCCGAAGAGGTGCGCCCGCTGGTCCCGTGACCTACGGGTGCCGTCGTCGCGGCACGGGGATCTTCATCAGGTCACGGGCCAGGATGACCTCGCCGTCGTAGCTACGCCGTACGTCGCTGAGGAAGGCGGGCTCGTCGGCGAAGCCGTAACGTTCGGAGAAGTGGGTCAGCACCAGGCGGCGCACACCGGCGTCGGCGGCCACGAGACCGGCCTCGAACGCGGTGAGATGGCCATACTCCTTGGCCAGGGCGCTCTCGGCGGACAGGAACGTCGACTCGATCACCAGCAGGTCGGTGCGGGAGGCGAGTTCGAAGACGGCGTCGCACAGGCGGGTGTCCATGATGAAGGCGGCGCTCTGGCCCGGCTTGGGGACGCTGCACTGGTCGAGCGTGATGCCGCGTACGGACCCGGTGCGCTGGAGCTCGCTGATCTCCGGCCCGCGAATGCCGAAAGACGCGAGCTTGTCGGGCAGCATGCGGCGGCTGGTCGCCTCCTGGAGGCGGTAGCCGTAGGACTCGACGGGGTGGGACAGGCGGCGGGCGGTCAGCGGGCCGATCGTGGCCTGCTCGCCGCTGACCGGCTGCTCCTCGATGACCGTGGTGTCGGCGAAGACGGCGGCGTGCCGGAGCCGCTGCCAGTAGCCGGCGCCGGAGGCGGGATAGACCGCTCGTACGGGATGCCGGACCTTGTCACGCGCGATGCGCTGCACCACACCGGGCACGCCCAGGCAGTGATCGCCGTGGAAGTGGGTCAGGCACAGCCAGTGGACGTCGTTGGCGCTGACGCCCGCGTGCACCATCTGCCGCTGCGTGCCCTCACCCGGGTCGAACAGGAACCCCTGGCCGTCCCAACGCAGTAGGTAACCGTTGTGGTTGCGGTGGCGCGTGGGAACCGCGCTGGAGGTTCCCAGGATGACGAGTTCACGGGATGACACGAGCGCGATGGTAGACCGTCAGCGCCGGGTGAGGCGTCTGCGGGTCCAGCGGACCGCGCGGTGGACGACGGGACCGACCAGGCTGATCTCCTTGGTGGCCGTCTTCAGCGCCTGGACGGTGGTGCGGGACTCGGCCGCGGTCTTCTTCAGGTCCGCCGCCGTACGCCGGAGCTCGGCGCTGAGTCTGCCCAGCTCGCCCAGCTCACCGGCCGGTGCGGCGGGCTTCTTGCGCTGGTTGACCCGGACGAGTGCGCGTTCGCCGAGTATGTCCGTGGTGTGCCAGAGCTCGGGGGTGTCTGCCAGCCATGCGAGCAGGCGCCGCTGGACGGGGGCGGGATCGCCCCATGTGGCGTACAACTTCTGCGAGCTGACGCAGATCGGCGACAGTCCGAGCCCGGCGACCGCCTCCCAGACCGCCAGCGCGACGCCCGGTGTGTGCTCGCTGCGGTAGTCGTCGAAGGCGACGATCCCGTCGCTCCGCAGCACCGTACGCGCCGCCAGGACGTCCTCCTTGACGTGCGCGTAGAGGTGGGAGGCGTCGACGTGGACGAACCGGCAGGAGTCCGCCTTGACGTGGTTCAGGATCACCGAGGTCGGCCCGTGCACGATCTGCGGCAGGCTGTCGTGGACGCTCAGGTAGTTCTGCTCGAAGCGTTGCCGGGTGAGGGTGGAGTAGGAGCCGGTGGTCTCGGCCTCGTTCGCGGCGTCCGGAGCTTCCGACTCGAACAGGTCGCAGACCGTGAACGTCTCGCCCGGACGCAGGTGGCCGCCGATCAGGACCGCGCTCTTGCCGAGGTACGTCCCGAGTTCCAGGAGGTCGCCCGGCGCGTCGGCTGACAGAAACCAGCCGAAAAGGCGCTGGTCGGCGGGCCAGAACCAGCCGGGGATCCGGTCAAGTGCGGCGGCGTTCGGTGCTGACATGGTGGGACGGTAACAACACGGATTCCCGGCCCTGAAGAGCCTTTGCCACATGGCCATCCCGGAGTCGCCTAGTGTTTATGCCGGGAGCAATTCCCCCGGGGGAGGACATGATGGGTACGGTCGCGTTCGCCGAAGTGCCGACGCCTGTGGGGCCGTTCGTGCTGGCGGTGACCGAGGTCGGCCTGGCTGCCACGGGATGGGGCTCCCGGACGCATCCGGGGGAGCGGCTCGCGGACCTGACCGAGGTGGACGACCCCGAGCGCACGGCGTTCGCCGTCGCCGAGCTGAACGCCTACTTCGCCGGCGACCTGCGTACGTTCGAGACCCCGATCGACTGGCGCCTGACCGCCGGATCGCGGCGGCAGGTGCTCAAAACCCTGCACGGCATCCCGTACGGCACCGCCGTCACCTACGGCGAGCTGGCCGAGCGGAGCGGTTCACGGGTGCCGGCCCGCGGCATCGGCTCGATCATGGGCTCGAACCCGATCCCGATCGTGGTGCCCTGCCACCGCGTCGTCGCGGGCAACGGGCTGGGCGGCTTCAGCGGCGGTGAGGGCGTGGAGACCAAGCGCTGGCTGCTGACCCACGAGGGATACCTGCAGCCGACGCTTCTCGATCTCTAGCCGGTCTGTCCATACGCGGACAGTTGACACACTTGTCGGTGTGCGTCACCAACCAGTCATCGCCGTCGTGGGCCCCACGGCCGCCGGAAAGTCCGATCTCGCCGTGGATCTCGCGCTCCGGCTCGGGGGCGAGTGCATCAACGCCGACTCGATGCAGCTCTATCGAGGGATGGACATAGGCACGGCGAAGCTGTCCCCGGCCGAGCGGCGGGGGGTGCCGCACCATCTGCTCGACATCTGGGACGTCACCGAGACCGCCAGCGTGGCCGAATACCAGAAGCTGGCCAGGCCGCTCATCGAGTCACTCGCCGCACCGGTGCTGGTCGGCGGCAGCGGGCTCTACGTGCGCGCGGCCATCGACGACTTGGACTTCCCCGGCACCGACCCGGAGATCAGGGCCCGGCTGGAGGCCGAGCTGGCCGAACGCGGCCCGGCCCCGCTGTACGAGCGGCTGCGGGAGGCCGATCCGGCCGCCGCGTCGGCGATCCTGCCGAGCAACGGCCGCCGCATCGTGCGCGCGCTGGAGGTGATCGAGCATTCGGGCCGCCCCTTCTCGGCCACCATGCCGTCGTTCGAGGCGCTCTACCCGAGCGTGCAGATCGGGCTGGAGGTGCCCAGGCCGGAGCTCGACGAGCGGATCGAGGTCCGGGTCGGGCGCATGTGGGCGGCGGGCTTGGTCGACGAGGTGCGAGCGCTGCTCGGGCAGGGCCTGGCCGAGGGGCGTACGGCGAGCCGGGCGCTGGGCTACGCCCAGGTGGCGCGCTTCCTTGATGGCGAGTGGACCGAGGAGCAGGCGTTCGCCGAGACCGTCCGGGCGACCAGGCGCTTCGCCCGCCGCCAGGAGTCGTGGTTCCGCCGCGATCCGCGGGTCCACTGGCTGCCCTACGACGCCCCTGACCTGCTGGATCGGTCCCTGGCGCGGATCGCCGGCCAAGGCTCCGCATAAAATGGTCAAATGCGCTTCCTTAAGGGTCACGGCACCGAGAACGATTTCGTCATCCTCCCTGACCCCGAGGGCGAGCTCGACTTGTCCGCCGTGCTGGTCGCCAAGATCTGCGAACGGCGCTCCGGGATCGGCGCCGATGGCGTCCTGCGCGTGGTCCGCACCAAGCTGAGCCCCGAGGTGGCCGACCAGGCCGCCACGGCCGAGTGGTTCATGGACTACCGCAACGCCGACGGCAGCATGGCCGAGATGTGCGGCAACGGCGCGCGCGTCTTCGCCCGCTACCTCGTCGAGACGGGGCTGGTCGGCGAGCGCGAGTTCAGCGTGGCGACCAGGGGCGGCGTCAGGAAGATCCGCATCGAGGACAACGGCGACGTCACCGTCGACATGGGCAAGCCCGTCGTCCGCGGCCGCAGCGTCACCACCGTCGCCGGTCAGGAGTACGAAGGCGTCCACGTCGACATCGGCAACCCGCACCTGGCCTGCCCCATCGGCGACCCCGTCGTCCAGCTCGACCTGACCCACCAGCCCGGCTTCGACCCGGGGGTCTTCCCCAGCGGCGTCAACATCGAGCTGTTCAACGCGGTCGGCCCCAGCCGCGCGGTCATGCGCGTCTACGAGCGCGGCTCGGGCGAGACCCGCTCCTGCGGCACCGGCACGGTCGCCACCGCCGTCGCGGCGGCGGGCCTGAGCGGGGAGACCACCGGCAAGTGGACGATCGAGGTGCCCGGCGGCACCGTCGTCGTCACGCTCACCGAGGAGACCAGCTACCTGACCGGCCCCGCCGTGATCGTCGCGGGCGGGAACCTGATGCTTGCAGAATGATGTTCTCCTGAGGGATGCTGAGTCCACTTGGCGAACTGAGGGATGGTGGACATGGCAGACCCCAGAACCACGGCGGCGCGCGTCAAGGGCCCCATCGGCCAATACGGCGGCGGCTTCATGGTCTCCAGGGAGGCCAAGGCCCGCTGCGAGGAGTACGGCCTCGGCCCGCGTGAGTTCTACTTCCGCGGGCGCTGCGGGGTCCTCGGCGAGTGCGCGGCCGACGTCGTCACCTCCGTCGCGGTCTTCTTCCCCGCCGCCCACGTCGAGGAGAGCTGGTACGGCGGGCGCAAGCTGAGCGTCGAGCGGGCCGTCGAGGTCTACGCCGACATCTGCCACGAGTGGGGGCGGCGCCGGCTCGGCGGCTTCGACGGCTGCGCCAGGCTCGCGGAGCTGCTCGAACCGGTCGTCGCCCAGGCCCCGGCCGCCGGGGCGCCGCTGTTCGCCGGGTGGCGGGCCGTACCCCTGCCCGACGACGCGCCCGCGCGGGCCACACAGCTCATGCACGTCGTACGGGAGCTGCGAGGGGGGCTGCACGCCAACGCGGTGATCGCGGCGGGCCTCGACCCGCTGGAGGCGATGCTGGCGGCCGACCACGACGGCACGCCTTTCGGACACTCCACGGGTGAGGTGATGGCGAAGTTCTTCACGTGGCCGGAGCCGTACCAGAAGCCGAGCCCCGCTGTCGTCGCGAAAAGGGTGGCGGTCGAAGAGGCGACCGATGATCTGCTGGCATCTGTATTTTCGGTACTCAACAATGACGAATCGGACGAGCTCATCGAGCTTCTGCGTTTTGGGCACGGTGATTGACCTGGCAGACTGACTGCTCATGGACGTGGACATCTGGGCCTGGGTCGGTGAAACCCAGCAGCAGCTTTCTGAGGCGGGCAACGTGGGGCTCGCCATGGCGCTGGGAGACCTGCCCGCACAGGCCTACGAGGGGCGATACCCCCAGCTAGACGTGATGGCTCCGGCCATCGCCCAGCAGGCGGAGGCCCTGGAGCTGCCGTGGCTCGAGTTCTACGCCCGCTACTGGCACCTGCTCGGCCGCGTGGGCGACCGTGCGCAGGGTGCCGTCGCGATCGGTGACGCCGAGCACCTGCTGTCGTTCGCTCAGCGCGAAGAGGTGCGTGACTGCCCGGCCACCCCGGCCGCGGTAGAGGCGCTCGCCCTGGCGTGGGCCAACGCCGACGGTCCGGGCTACGCGAGCGAGCGCCTGGAGACGCTCGACGCGGTCATCCAGGACCTGGAGCCGGCCAACCCCGCCTACACCGGGCTGGTGACGCAATACGTCGCCGCGCTCATCGACGCGGGCCGGGCCGGCGAGGCCGTCACCTACGCCGAGACCGCCGTCGAGCGGCTGCGCGCCGCCGACCGCGAGGCCAGCTGGGAGCTCGGCGCCGAGAGCGCCCGCGCGCTGCTGGCCGCCGGGCGCGGTGAGGACGCGCTGGCCGCGCTTCAGGCCGCGGCCGACTTCCAGGCCGACGACCCGGTGTCCAAGGAGCGCAACGACGGCGTACGCCGCGCGCTGATCCTGGCCACGCTGGGCCGCATCGCCGAGGCCGTCGACGCGCTGCCCGACCTCGACGTGGTCGGCGAGCACCCGCGCTCGTGGGTGGAGTGGGCGCACGCCGTCGCCAAGCTGGCCGGCTCCTCGCAGATCACCAACACCTGGCAGCTCGGCCGCGTGCTGCGCCAGTGGATCGACTACTACGGCATGATGGGCGGCTACCGCGCCCGCTTCGAGCTCTCGCTGGTCGCCGGCGAGCTGGCCATCGGCAGGCAGGGCGTCTGGCAGGCGAGGCTGCTGGCCGACATCGCCCAGTCGGCCGCCGCCGAGCTGCGCGACAGCACGGGCGTGGCCGAGCGGATCGCCGCCCTGCGCGCCGCCGCCGACGCGACGACCGAGCCGCCCGCGCCCTGCCCGGTCGAGGAGCGGGTCGCCTACTTCGACGCCGCCGACGGCCACAACGCCGACCCTGAGCGGTGGACCGGCTGGCTGGCCCCGCGCTCCGGCGAGGACCTGGAGACGACTCGTCGCCACACCACCACGCTCGGCTTCCTCGGCTACCCGGCGACGGGCGCCGACATCTACTGGAAGCTGCTGGTCGACTCCGGCGACATCGCCACCGCCGACCCCGACGACGTCTCCACGCTGACCACGCTGCTCATCGAGGCCCGCCAGGACGAGCGGCTGGAGCAGATGGCGGCGCTGCTGCCGCACGACACCCAATACCTCGCGATGGCCCGTCTCCACAGCGCCCGCGAGCGCTGGCCGGAGGCGCTGGAGGCGGCCGAGCACGCCGTGGCCGCCGGGGGCGGCGTCGAGGCGCGCCGCCTGGTCGCCACCGCGGCCCAGCAGCTCGACGACAACGCCAAGGGCGCCAAGGCGCTGCTCGAAGTGATCGACGAGATCACCGAAGAGGACACCTGGCGCATGATCGTCATGGCCACCTCGAGCGAGGACTGGGACATCGTCCGCAAGGGCACGGCCAAGATCGGCATGCCGGTCAAGTCGACCGAGGGGCCGATCGAGGAGGAGATGGGCCTGATCCGGGTCATCCTCCCCGCGCCCGACGGCGGCCAGCGGCAGATCCTGTCCATCCGCACCGGCCCGGCCACCGCCCGGCTCGCCCTGCCGCAGCCGCGCGGCATGGACTACAACGCCGGCGACCTGGTCGTGTTCGACCCGCAGCTGCTGGAGCCGGTCCCCGACGACCCCGAAGAGCAGCAGAACTTCGTGCCGCCCTTCGCCGCGGTCCGCGTCCTCCGCCCCGGCGGCTACACCAGCTACTTCTTCGACGGCGCCGCGCCGAGCGAGGAGGACTGGGCGGAGTTCACCGAGGTCATGGCCGAGCGCGGCTGGCCGATGTGGGTCTACAGCGACGAGAACTACATGGTCACCCACCCGACCGGCGGCGAGCCGCTGCCCGGCGTGTTCGGCTGGGTCGCGGTGCCGCCGGACGTGTCGGCGACCGAGGTCGACGCCCTGCTCGACGACGCCACCGAGCGCTGGTCGCACCCGCTGGCCTGGCTCGACCTGGCCAAGGAGGTCGACGTGGAGGTCGAGCGGCACGAGCGGATCGTCAAGGAATACGGTCTCTAGGACGCTTCGGCCCCGACAAGGATTACGGTCTCTACGATTCTGCGACGCTTGAGCCTCGACAAGGATTACGGTCTCTAGGATGCTGCAACGCTTCAGCCTCGACGGGAAGGTCGCCATCGTCACCGGCGCGTCGTCGGGGCTGGGCGTGGCCTTCGCTCGCGGGCTGGCCGAGGCCGGGGCCGACATCGTGATCGGAGCCCGGCGACAGGATCGGCTGGACGAGACACGGCGGCTGGTCGAGGAGACCGGCCGCCGGTGCCTGGCCGTGCGGACCGACGTGGCCAAGGTCGAGGACTGCCAGGCGCTGGTCGACGCGGCCGTGGAGACCATGGGCGCGGTCGACGTGCTGATCAACAACGCCGGGGTCGGCACCGCCGTGCCGGCGCTGCGGGAGACGCCGGAGGAGTTCCGGCAGGTGGTCGACATCAACCTGCACGGCACCTACTGGATGGCGCAGGCGTGCGCGCGGGTGATGCGGCCCGGCTCGTCGATCGTCAACATCGGCAGCATCCTGGCGGAGACGACGGCCGGGCTGCCGCAGGCCGCCTACAGCGCGTCGAAGGCGGCGGTGATCGGGCTGACCCGGGACCTGGCGCAGCAGTGGACGGGGCGGCGGGGGATCCGGGTCAACTGCCTGGAGCCCGGGTTCTTCGCCTCGGAGATGACGGTGCAGTTCAAGGCCGACTACATGGAGCGAATGGTCGCGCAGCGGGTGGTCATGGGCCGGGTGGGGGAGGCGGCGGAGCTGGTGGCCGCGGCGGTCTTCCTGGCGAGTGACGCGTCGTCGTACATCACGGGCGTCGTCCTGCCCGTCGACGGCGGCATCCTCATCACCTGACCAACTCGTCCGGCCGTGCGTCGTCGGGCTGCGAGTCGGCCGGTCGTGTATCGCCGGCCTGGGAGTAGGTCGGTCGTTCGTCTCTGGGCTGTGCGTCGTCCGGCTGCGGCGCCGGACCGCTTACCGCCTGATCAGGGGACGCCTGGTAGTTTGAGCGCGGGTTTATGGCGTGACTTTTCCATGGAGGGGCGATGCAGGACATCGACAGGCTGGCGGCTGTGATTCGTGATGAGCGGCCGTGGGGTGGGTTCGAGCGGTTCACCCTCAACGAGGTGTCCACCGTGAAGATCATCGAGGTCTCGCCGGGGCAGCGGCTGAGCCTGCAGCGTCATGAGCACCGCTCCGAGCTGTGGGTGGCGCTCGACCCGGGGTGCGTGTTCGAGGTGGACGGGAAGCGCATCGAGCCCGCTGTGGGGGATCGGGTGCTGATCCAGCAGGGGCAGACGCACCGGCTCAGCTCGTCCGGGCCCGCGACGCGGATCCTCGAGATCGCCTTCGGCCACTTCGACGAGGACGACATCGAGCGCCTTGAGGACTCGTACGGGCGCTCGTAGCCGCCCGGCTCTCCCATCGTGAGGGGTCCCGCCTTCCGAGGCGGATTTCTCCCCATCGTGAGGGTCCCGCCTTTAAGGCGGGATCCTCTTTTTTTACGGCAGAGCACGGTGGGCCCCACCCCCCGCACGGGGCCGGGGCCTGTCCAGGGACACGCTCCTCCGGTGGAGCGCGCTGGGCGCCGTGACGTGCGCGCTCTGGGCCCCGTCCGTGGTCCGGCCGAGAGCTGGTGGCGATTCGGTATGCCCCTCCCCGGGCGACATGTGTCCTTGCCAGGGCCTTGTCCGGGGGATCTACGTGCGGTCGTCCTACGCCGCTTACCTCGCCGAACGGTTGCTTGACGCACTTGAGGGATAAATAGGCGCTTAGGGGTAATTGCTCTACCTAGACTTTACGAAAACTTGAGTCTGGGGGTGGAGCGTGCGGCTTCGGGTGGGTTTGGCCGGTTTGGCCACAGTGGGATTGCTCGCGGGATGCGGGCAGCTGGATGCGCAGACACCCAAAGCCGACACGGGCAAGGCTTCGTCGGCCGACGTCGGGGATGCCCGCAAGAAGCTGGCCAAGCTCGCCGTCAAAGGCCGCGCGCCGCGTACCGGCTTCGAGCGGGAGAAGTTCGGCCCGGCCTGGGCGGACGTCGACCACAACGGCTGCGACACGCGTAACGACATTCTGAAGCGCGACCTGAAGGACGAGACGTTCAAGTCGGGCACGCACGACTGCATCGTCCTCACCGGAGTGCTGAACGACCCCTACAGCGGCAAGACCATCACGTTCAAGCGCGGCCAGGACACCAGCACCGCCGTGCAGATCGACCACCTGATCCCGCTGTCGGACGCCTGGCAGAAGGGCGCGCAGCAGTGGACGGCGGACAAGCGCAAGGAGTTCGCCAACGACCCGATGAACCTGATGGCCGTGGACGGGCCGCTCAACGGCCAGAAGAGCGACTCCGACGCCGCGACCTGGCTGCCGCCGCGCAAGGCGTACCGCTGCACCTACATCGCCAAGCAGATCGACGTGAAGGCGAAGTACGACCTGTGGCTGACCACCGGTGAGAAGGACGCGATGACCGGCATCCTGGACTCCTGCTGACGATCCGGGCGCGCCGCCTCGAAGAAGTGGCGCGCCCGGCCGATGCGTCAGTCGTCGTCGTCCATGCGGTCGGTGTTCTGGCTCAGGACCTTCCCCGTGGCCGCGTCGACGTCGAGTTCGTGGTCCACGCCGCCCTTGACCACCTCCACCTCCCACACGTCCGGCCGGTTCCCGCGGCGGTCGTAGGAGACCTCCTTGACCCACGCGCCGGGAACCTGTTGGTGCGCGATCTCGATGGCCCGCTCGGCCGTGACCTTGGGAGCCGCGGCGGTGGTCGTGGCGGCGGCGTAGGCGGCGCCGCCACCCGCGACGAGGACGACGGCTCCGGCACCTGCTGCGACGAACTTGGTGATTGTGTTCATGCCCCTACGCAATCGCGATCACCGGTAAGACCGCGCTAAGCCCCGGTTAACGTCACCTCCACCACCGCCCCGCCCCCGGACGGGGCCGAGACCGACAGCCGCCCGCCCGCGTCCTCGGCCGTGCGCCGGGCGATGTCCAGGCCGAGCCCGGTGGATCCGCCCGCGCTGTTGCCCCGCTCGAGGAGCGCCTGGTCGAAGCCGGGGCCCTCGTCGGCGACCGTCAGCACGGCTCCGGGAGGGCGGGCGGCCAGCCGTACGGACAGGGCGGCTCCTTCGGGAGTGTGCGCGAACACATTGCCGAGCAGCGCGTCCACACAGGCGGCGAGCTCCTCCGCGCGGACCACCACGGGGAGCGGGCCGGGCGGCAGGTCCACCTCGACGGCCCGTCCCTGGTCCTCCGCGAGCACCGACCAGAACCGCACCCGCTCCCGCACCACCGCCGCCGCGTCGCACCCCTCCCGGTCGGCCGCGCGGCGGCGGGCGTCGGTGATGACCGCGCTGACGGCCCGCTCCAGGGCATCCACGCGGGCCCCGACGCGTTCCGCCTCCTCAGGGTCGCGCATCGATTCCACGTCCAGCCTGAGACCGGTCAGGGGGGTGCGCAGCCGGTGTGACAGGTCTGCCACCGACTCCCGCTCGGCCGCCAGCAGCTCGTCGATCCGCGCGGCCAGGTGGTTCAGCGCGAGCGCCACCGAGCGCACCTCCGGCGGGCCGCCCGGCTCCGCCCGCGCGGCCAGGTCGCCGCCCGCCAGCCGGTGCGAGACCTTGGCCAGCCCGTCGATCGGCCTGGTCACGGCGAGCGCCAGCCGGTCGGCCAGGACGATGCCCAGTACCGCCAGCGCCAGGCCGAGCACCAGCAGCGCCAGCCACGCCTCGCGAACCCCGCGCAGTAGTTCCGCCTCGTCCGCGAACGCCCTGATCACCACCGTTCCCTCCGGCGAACGCACCGCGACGAGCACCTCCCTGCCGCCCGGGGCCTCGGCGGTGACGCTGCGGCCGGTCGTGGCCAGCCGTACCGCGTCGGAGCGGGGCGCGGCCCGGCCGAGCGTCCGCCCGTCGGGCATGAACACCGTCACGGGATAGGAGACCTTCGCCACCGCGAGCTCCAGGTCGGGCGTGCCGACCGCTACGGCGACCGACTCGGCGGCGACGGTGGCGCGGTTCATGGCGCCGTTCTGGGCCACGGAGCGGATCAGCAGCGCCATCGGCACCAGCAGCGCGATCAGCACGACCGAGGTGGTCGCGGCCACCAGTAGCGCCAGCCAGCGCCTCATGACGGTTCGACCAGCTTGACCCCGACACCTCGCACCGTGTGCAGATAACGCGGTTCCGCGGCGGTCTCGCCCAGCTTCCTGCGCAGCCACGACAGGTGCACGTCGACGGTCTTGTCCGCCCCGCCGTACGGGAGCTGCCACACCTCGGTCAGCAGTTCCCGCTTGGTGACCACCTCGCCGGGCCGGGCGGCGAGGTAGCGCAGCACGTCGAACTCGCGCGGCGTCAGGTCCAGCTCCTCGCCGCCGATCGTGGCGACCCGCGCACGCGGGTCGACGCGCAGCGCGCCGACCTCCAGCGGCTCGGGCGCGGAGTCGCCCGCGCGGCGCAGCACGGCCCTGATCCGGGCGTCGAGCTGCGCGGAGCTGTATGGCTTGACCACGTAGTCGTCGGCACCCGCGTCGAGCACCGGCACCATCTCGGCGTCCCCGTCACGGGCGGTGGCGACGATCACCGGCACCCGGCTCACCGCCCGCAGCATGCGCAGCAGGTCCACGCCGTCGAGGTCGGGCAGCCCCAGATCGAGCACGATCAGGTCGGGCCGGTCCTCGACGGCCAGCCGCAATCCGTCCAGGGCCGTGGGGGAGGAGGAGACCGCGTGACCGAGCTCCCGCAGCCCGCGACTCAGCGCCGTGCGGATCGCCACGTCGTCCTCGATGAGCAGGATGTCAGCCATATACGGCAACGGTAGACGGTGCCAGGAGATGCGCGGGGTCGCCTTATCGTGGCGTTAACCCGGCCTTATCCGGAGAGGGGGGAAGCTGGCGTGGTGAAGCGACTCGTACTGGCCTGGGCCGCCACCGCGCTCGCCGCGACGGGTGCGGCCGTGGCGGTGCTCGGGCTGCTCGGCGGAGTGTTCACCGGCACGTCCGGGCGGGTGCTGAGCCAGAGCGAGATCCGCGCCGCCCTCGCGACCGCTACTGCGCGGGCGCCCGGGACCGCCGTCCCGAAGGCGTCCGCGGGCCCGCGTGGCGACAAGGTCATCCGTACGGCCGGCGGCACCGTGATCGCCTCCTGCGCGGGCGGCCGGGTGACACTGCGCTCGTGGAGCCCCGCCCAGGGCTACTCCGTCGACGATGTCGACCCGGGCCCCCGGCAGGAGGCCAAGGTCGAGTTCGACGCCGACGAGGACGAAGGCACCGACGTCGAAGTGCGGATCGGCTGCTCGGGCGACCAGCCGGTCATGCTTCCGCGCTGAGGGCCGCCTTCGTGAGCTCGGCCTGCCGCCTGATCTGTCCCATGACGATGGGGTTGACCCCCTTGGCCTGGAACAGCGCGACCATCTTGTCCATCACCGCGTTCGCCCGATCGAGGTCGCCCTGCCGGGCTTCGGCCCTGGCCAGGCGGCGCAGCACCATGTTCAGGGTGATGTTGTCGACGCTGGCGTCACGGGCCACCGCGGTGAGCTGCTCGATGCCCTGCTTGAGGTCCGGCGGCCGGACCCGTACGTGCTTGGCGGCGGTGATCGCCTTGAACTCCCGCTCGGCGTTGAGGCCCTTGACCATCCGGGCGTAGACGGCCAGCGGGTGGCCGCCGTACCTGTCGATCACCTCGTCCAGTGCCCGGTTGCCCGAGCTCAGTGTTGGTGAGTCGGAGCCGAGCAGCGAGAACAGCTTGCCCTGCTCGTCGCCGAGCATCAGCTCGGCCACCCGGTGGTCGTCCGCGCCGACCGGGTAGCGCACCTTGACCAGGCAGGCGGGGGAGACGATGCGGGATCCGTCGGCGGCGATGTACTGGCCGCGCACCTGGTACTCGCCGGGCTGCTGGAAGTAGTGCCCGTCGCGGCCGTGCCCGATGTAGGCGCTCCGGTACATGGCCGGGTTGCCCGAGTCGAGCCGGATGTCGGGTGAGGTGTCGACGCAGTGCCGCATCATCGGCCGGTAGAGCACGGTCCTGCCGGTCGGCTGGGTGATGGTGACCTGGGTGAACTCGGTGTCCGGGTGGAGGTGGCCGTGCGTGGTGCGCGGCTCCCCGGCCGTGGACAGCTTCAGCTCCACCACGACGGGCTCGCCGAAGCCGAACGACTCCTTGGCCCGCAGTTCGAGCCGCAGCCCTGACTGGTCCACGACCGGCTGCTCGAAGGGCGCGATGTCGGCGGCGCCCGTGCCGAAGGCGTTCGCGCCCATGGCCACGTCCCGGTAGAAACCATGGCGAAGGTGGACGAGCTCTGGGTCGGTGAACTGGAAGGGGAAGGCGGCCCAGTAACCCGGCTCGCCGCCGGGCTGGTAGTTCTGGACATAGTTCATCCAGGACAGGTCGCCGAAGCCGCCGTTCGGGCCGAGCGGCTGGGGTGGGTTGCCCAGGTTCTTCTGCCACGAGTGCAGCAGGTTGAAGGCGTGACCGAGCTCGTGCACGTACGTGCGCAGCTGCGCGCGCTGCGCCTGCGGGGTCCGGCCTTTGATCGCGTCGTAGAAGACCGCGGACCCCTGCCGCTGGTGCGCGTCGTCGTAGTCGAACATGATGCCCCGGTAGCCGCCCACGTGCTTGCTGGCCACCAGCAGCCACACCCGCCAGGCCGGTACGTCCCCGAACGCGCTGAACTGCTGCGTCATGGCGTGATGCAGCTCGGCGTCGTCCCACGCCAGGTCCGCGCCCGACCCGTCGACCGGGATCACCCCGGGCGGATTGACGGTCAGGCGGATCCCCGCCTCGTCGTAGGCGGCCGCCACGCTGAGCTCCCTCGCCGGCGAGCCGGTCGGGCCGGGCAGGGTGCCGGTGTCGTACTTCTCGAACGGCTCGGTGCCCGCCACCGAGTCCTGTTCCAGGAGCACGGTCCGGAAGTGGCGGCCGGAGAACGTCAGCTGATAGGTCTGACCGGCGACCTGGGCGCTGCCCACCGTGCCGCTGATCGCGACCGTCACGTCCTTGGCCGGGGTGTCGAACGAGAACGCCCCGCGCCCGGTGATCTTCGTCCCCGCGCCCTCGGCCGTCGCCGCCGCCGTGTTCACCACGAACGAGCCGGCGTAGGACGTGGTCGCGCCGGCCGTGGTGAACAGGTCCCCGCTCACCCGCCCCGTGGGCCGCGCCCCGTCCACGTCCACCCGGAGTTCGAGGCGCGAGTCTCCGTCCGTACCCTGATACAGCCCACTGATCACGGGGTGCCCCCTGGCGAGATGGATGCGGTTACAGGGGAGACTTCTCTCACCAGGGGATCGTGTCAACGCCCTCCGCGCACCTGCAGCGCCGCGAGCAACTCCTCCGACGCCTTCGTGATCGTCTCGACCGCCCGGTCGAACGCCTCGGCGTTGTGCGCGGCCGGCGCGCGGAAGCCGGAGATCTTGCGTACGTACTGGAGCGCCGCCGCCCGTACGTCGTCTTCCGTCACGTCCTCGGTGTACGGCGGGCGCAGGGTCTTGATGCTTCTACACATGCCGTCAACGGTAATAGCCGATGCGCTGGCCCACCCAGTTGTGCCCGCTGATCGCGGCGGTCGCCGGACGTGTTGCTCATAGCGCAACCGACTAATCTGTCGGGGCCCTGTGACACGCTGCCGTCATGGCAGACCGAACCGCTTATCCCGACGGCGCGCCCTGCTGGGCCCAGCTCCTCACCCGCGACGCCGTCGCCGCCCAGCGCTTCTATGGCGAACTCCTCGGCTGGGACTGCCGCGACCAGGGTGGCTGGAGCATGTGCCACGTCGACGGCAAGCCCGTGGCGGCGATCACCCCCGACCCTGAGGCGGCCGACCCGGCGGCCTGGACCGTCTACCTGTCCACCTCCGACCTCGCCGCCTCGATGGCGAAGGCCGAGGCGGCGGGCGGCAAGATCCTCGAAGGCCCCGTCGCGGGCTACGCCCTGGTCACCGACCCGTCCGGCGCCAGGTTCGCGCTCTACCAGCCGGGCGCGTTCATCGGCGCCGGCGTGCTGGCCGAGCCGGGCGCGATGAGCTGGGCCGAGGTCAACGCCCCCGACGGCGCGGCGGCCGACGCGTTCTACGGCGCGCTCTTCCCCTACGACCTGCAGCGCGTCGAAGGGGGCCTCGACTACACCGTCTACAAGGCGGGCGGCGAGCCCGTCTGCGGCCGGCTCCAGATGGACGAGCACTGGGCGGGCGTGCCGCCGCACTGGATGGTCTACTTCGACGTGGCCGACCTCGACGCGGCCACCGCGAAGGTCACCGAGCTCGGCGGGGAGGTGCCCGTGCCGCCGTTCGATTCGCCCTATGGGCGCATCGCGGTCATCCACCACGCGGGCGGCGGCGGCTTCTTCAGCCTGCGCCGCCCACGGGGCTGAGCTCGGCGCCGAAGTCCAGCGCGAGCTTCCGCATGGCCCCGGCCAGCTCCTCCCGGTCGAGGGCGTCGATCCGCTCCGCCGGGCCCGAGACCGACATGGCGGCCACCACCCGGTTCCCGTCGTGCACGGGCACGGCCAGGCAGTGCACGCCGAGCTCCTCCTCGCCCAGGTCCATGGCGTAACCGCGGTCCCTGACCAGGCCGAGCTCGGTGAGCATGCCGTCGGTGTCGGTGATCGTGTTGGGGGTGCGGCGCGGCATGCCGGTCCGTACGAACACCGCGACCGCCTCCTCCGCCGGCCGCCCGGCCAGCAGCACCTTGCCCACGGCCGTGCTGTGCGGCAGCACCCGCCGCCCGACCTCGGCGAACATGCGCAGCCTGCGCGGCGACGGCACCTGCGCCACGTAGACGATGAAGTCGCCCTCCAGCACCGCCAGGTTCGCCGTCTCTCCCGACAACGAC
Organism: Nonomuraea sp. CA-143628; assembly: GCF_050942315.1. NCBI lineage: Bacteria > Bacillati > Actinomycetota > Actinomycetes > Streptosporangiales > Streptosporangiaceae > Nonomuraea > Nonomuraea sp. CA-143628. Next base: position 10,128,428 of record NZ_CP192072.1, on the reverse strand, counting down.
ACCAGCTTCGACAGATATGGCCGCGCCCACACCCCGACCATGCTCTCGGCGATGCCGCCCAGCCGCACCAGCCCGCCGCCCAGCGCGTAGCGCCGGTCCGACTCCTGGCGTACGTAGCCGCGAGCCAGAAGTGTCTGCAGCAGCCGGTGGATCGTCCCGTACGGCAGCCCGGTCTTGGCCGCGATCTCCGACAGCCCCGCCTCGCCACCGTGCTCGGCCAGCGCCTCCAGCACGTCGAGCGCCCGCTCGACAGACTGCACGCTCACCCGCCCAACCCCCGTCCGGTCAAAGAGAAACCCCGCGCAGCGAGGCGTCCAGCACCTCGGCCGTGTGCGCCACCCTGATCCGCGCGCCACCGCGCCGCATCGCGGCGGCGATCTGCATCGTGCAGCCCGGATTCGCCGACACCAGCAGCTCCGCGCCCGTCGAGGCCACCGACTTGGCCTTCCGATCGCCCAGGTCGCGGGCGGCCTCGGGCTGGAAGATGTTGTACGTCCCCGCCGAGCCGCAGCAGATGGCCGACTCCGGCACCTCGCGCAGGTCCAGCCCCGGGATCGCCTTCAGCAGCTCGCGCGGCTGGGCCCGGATCCCCTGTGCGTGGGCCAGGTGGCAGGCGTCGTGATAGGCCACCGTGACGGGCAGGGGATGCCGGTCCGCCACCGGTCCCAGCTCGACGAGGAATTCCGACAGGTCCAGCACGCGGAACCCCGGCTCACCGCCCAGCAGCTGGCGGTACTCCTTCATCGACGACCCGCACCCGGCCGCGTTGACCACGACCGTGTCCACGCCCGCCTTGGCGAAGGTCCTGATCGTGCGCCGCGCGAGCCGCCTGGCCTGCTCCTCGCGCCCCGAGTGCACGCTGAGCGCCCCGCAGCAGCCTTGGCCGGGCGGGATGACCACGTCGCAGCCCTCCAGCGCGAGCACCCGCGCGGTGGCCGCGTTGACCTGGGGGAAGAACTCGCCCTGCACGCACCCGGTCAGCATGCCGACCACGGCCCGGCGCGGCCCTCTGGCCCGGACCAGCCGCGGTATCCGCTGCCTGCGCTCCACCCGGGGTGCCAGCCCGGCCATCGCCCCGAGGCTGGGATGCACGCGCCCCAGGAACGGCGCCATCCGCTCGGCCAGCCCCATCCCGGGGCGCAGCAGCCGCAGCCGGCGCGGGTAGGGGAACAGGCTGAACACGATCTCCCTGACCGCCCGCTCGCGCGGTTCGCGCACGTGGACCCGCTCGACCTCGGCCCGCGTCTGCTCGATCAGCCGGTCGTACTGGACGCCCGACGGGCAGGCGGTGACGCACGCCATGCAGCCGAGGCAGGCGTCGAAGTGCCCGGCCATCTCCGGCGTCACCGGGGTGCCCTCGACGTGCTGTTTCATCAGGTGGATCCGGCCGCGCGGCGAGTCCATCTCCTCGCCCCACAGCGTGTACGTCGGGCAGGTGGGCAGGCAGAAGCCGCAGTGCACGCAGTCGTTGATCAGCTTGGGGTCGATGCCGCCGGACGTCATGCCAGATGCCTCCTGGTTACCGCTCACTCAGAATGCCTCCTGGTCGCCGCTTGCTCAGATGCCGCCGATGAACCGGCCGGGAGACATCCGGCGCTCCGGGTCGAACCGCTCCTTGACCCGCCGCATCAGCGGCAGCGCGCTCACCGGCCCCCAGCGGTCCACGCCCTCGTGCGGCGCGGCCAGCACGGTCACCCGGCCGCCCACCGGCGTCAAGCGCTCCCGCAGGCCGGACACGACACCCGCGAAGTCCGCAGGCGGCTCGGCCGTGGGCTGGAGCCAGACCCGGCCCGCGACGGGCGAGCCGCGGAGCGAGAGCCCGGTGTCGCGTACCTCCGCCAGGACGTCGCTCGTCCGCGCGGGCGGGAACCGCAGCTCGATCAGGACCTCGTCGTCGGTGATCAGCCCCCACCAGGCGGGTGCCTCGTCCGTGACGGCGCCCGCGCCGATGGCCGTGCACAGTGCCTCGGCCCGTTGCCCGGCGGCCGAGCCCTCGACCAGCACGGCCAGCGTGATCGGCGCGTCCCCGCCGGGCCAGTCGAGCTCGACCGCGCTCGGCTCGGCCTGGGAGGCGGCCAGCATCGCGGTCACCTCCTGAACGTGCCGCTGGGCGAGCTCGGTCACGACATAGCGGTGGTCGGCGGGCAGCGGGTGCAGCCGGAAGGTGGCCTCGGCGATGACGCCCAGGGTGCCGTACGAGCCGGTGAACAGCTTGCCGAGGTCGTAGCCCGCGACGTTCTTGACCACCCGGCCGCCCGACTTGGCCACGGTCCCGTCCGGCAGCACGACGGTGATGCCGATGAGCAGGTCGCGGGCCGTACCGTAGCGGAAGGCGCGCGGCCCGGCCGTCGCGGCGGCCAGCGTGCCGCCGATCGTGGCGCCCTCGGCGAACGGCACGTCCAGCGCCAGCTCCTGCCCCTGCTCGGCGAGCGCGTCGGCCAGCGCGTCCATGGTCACCCCGGCCTGGGTCTTGACCACGAGGTCGCCCGCGGCGTGCTCGACCACCTCGTTCAGGCAGCACAGGTCGAGCAGGACGTCACACCGCTCAGGCGGGTGGCCCCAGTGCAGCTTGGTGCCGCCACCCACGGGCACGACCGTCAAGCCGCCCTCAGCGCAGGCGCGCAGCACGGCCGAGATCTCCTCGACCGACTCGGGCAGCGCCACCACACCCGGCCGCACGCCACCCACGACGTCGTCCGGCCCGGCCTCCCTGACCGTCACGCCGGTCCGCTCCAGCCCGTCCATCTTCATCAGAACTGCTCCGCCTGCCCCGAGGCGACCAGCGGATGGACGCCCTTGCGCACCCCCGGCACCTCCCCGCACAGCCGCGGCGTGGGGAACACCTTGCCCGGGTTCGACAGGCCCTTCGGGTCGAAGGCGCAGCGGACGAGCTGCATGGTGTCGAGATCGTCCGCGGAGAACATCCTCGGCATGTACTTCGCCTTGTCCACGCCCACCCCGTGCTCGCCGGTGATCGACCCACCGTGCTCGATGCACAGGTCGAGGATGGCGCCCGAGACCGTCTCGGCCCGTTCGCCCGCCCCCGGCTCCGCGTCGTCGAACAGCACCAGCGGATGCAGGTTGCCGTCGCCCGCGTGGAAGACGTTGGCCACCCTGATCCCGTACTCCTCCGACAGCCGGTCGATGGCCGCCAGCACCTCCGGCAGCGAGGTGCGGGGCACCACGCCGTCCTGCACGATGTAGGCGGGGCTGATGCGGCCGACGGCCGCGAACGCCGACTTGCGCCCCTTCCAGATCGCCGCCCGCTCGGCCGGGTCGTCGGCCGTGCGCAGTTCGAACGCCCCCGAGCAGATCTCCCGCAGCCGGGCGAACTGCCGGACGACCTCCCGCTCCGGCCCGTCGAGCTCCACGATCAGCACCGCGCCCGCGCCCTCGGGATAGGAGCAGGACACCGCCGCCTCGGCCGCCTCGATGGCCAGCGCGTCCATCATCTCGATCGCCGCCGGCACGATGCCGGCGCCGACGATGGCCGACACCGCCTGCCCGCCCTGCTCGATGCTCTCGAACGCGGCCAGCACCGTGGTGACGGCCTCCGGGGCGCGGCTCAGCCGTACCGTGATCTTGGTGGCGATGCCCAGCGTGCCCTCCGAGCCGATGAACGCGCCCAGCAGGTCATAGCCGGGATCCATCCGGTCCAGGGTCACCAGGTCGCCGTCGGGGGTGACGATCTCGCAGGCTTCGATGTGGTTGACCGTGAAGCCGTATTTGAGGCAGTGGGCGCCGCCGGAGTTCTCCGCCACGTTGCCGCCGATCGAGCAGACCTGCTGGCTGGACGGGTCGGGGGCGTAGTAGTAGCCCTGGTCGCGGACCGCCTCGGTGATCGCCAGGTTCGTGACGCCCGGTTCGACGACGGCCCGGCGGTTGGGCAGGTCGATCTCCAGGACGCGGCGCATCTTGGAGGTGACGATCAGCACCCCGTCCTGGCGGGGGAGGGCCCCGCCGGACAGACCGGTGCCGGAACCGCGGGCCACGAACGGGACCCCGAAGTCGTTGCAGGCGCGGACCACCGCGGCGATCTGCTCGGCCGTCTCGGGCAGTACGACGACGCCCGGCGTGGCCCGGTGGTAGGTCAGGCCGTCGCACTCGTAGGTGCGCAGGCGTACCGGATCCGTGATCACCGAGTCGGCGGGCAGCAGCGCGCGCAGCGCGGCCGTCAGCTCGTCGAGCGGCTTGTCGACCATGGCGCCCCCCTTCTCTCCGCCATCCTCGGTCATACCCGGTTGATAGCCCTAGCTTTCCGGATATATCCGGCGCTGACGCACCGGATATATCCGGAAATTTCGTGATTACGGCATGCGGGCATACGCGGGAAGCGTCAGGAACTCGGCGAAGTCGTCGTCCAGCGCGACCTCCTTGAACAGCGCCGTGGCCTGCGCGTACAGCAGCTCGTCGTAGCCCGGCTCGGCCGCGATCTTCGCCAGCTCCTCCGCGATGATCCGCTCGACCAGCTCCTTCGTCACCGTCACGCCCGTGTCGGCGAGCGTGATGTCGTTGTGGATCCACTGCCAGATCTGCGAGCGGGAGATCTCCGCCGTGGCCGCGTCCTCCATGAGGTTGTGGATCGCCACCGCGCCGAGCCCGCCCATCCAGGCGGCCAGGTAGCGCAGCGCCACGTCCACATTGCCGCGCAGCCCGGCCTCGGTGATGTCACCCGGCGTCTCGGAGACCGCCAGCAGGTCGGCGGCCGAGACCGAGACCTCCTCGCGCGTCCTGTCGAGCTGGTTGGGCCGCGAGCCCAGCACGCCGTCGAACACCTCGCGGCAGATCGGCACCAGGTCGGGGTGCGCGACCCAGGAGCCGTCGAAGCCGTCGCCCGACTCGCGCGTCTTGTCGGCCCGCACCTTCTCCAGCGCCGTCGCGTTGACCTCGGCGTCGCGCCGCGAAGGGATGAACGCCGCCATCCCCCCGATCGCGTGCGCGCCCCGCTTGTGGCAGGTCCGGACGAGCAGTTCGGTGTACGCGCGCATGAACGGCGCGGTCATCGTGACCGCGTTGCGCTCGGGCAGCAGGAACTCCCGGCCCCGGGTGCGGAACTTCTTGATCACGCTGAACAGGTAGTCCCAGCGACCCGCGTTGAGCCCCGCCGAGTGGTCGCGCAGCTCGTAGAGGATCTCCTCCATCTCGAACGCCGCCGGGTACGTCTCGATCAGCACGGTCGCCCTGATCGTCCCCTGCGGGATGCCCAGCAGGTCCTGGGCGCGGACGAACACCTGGTTCCAGAGCCGCGCCTCCAGGTGCGACTCCATCTTCGGCAGGTAGAAGTACGGGCCGCGCCCCTTGTCCAGCTGCCGCTGGGCGCAGTGGAAGAAGTAGAGCCCGAAGTCGAACAGCGAGGCCGACACCGGCCGCCCGTCCACCAGGGCGTGCTTCTCGTCCAGGTGCCAGCCGCGCGGCCGGACCACGATGGTGGCCAGCTCGGCGTCGGGCTTGAGCGCGTACGTCTTGCCGCCGGTCTCGAAGTCGATCGTCCGGTCGAGCGCGGCGCGCAGATTGAGGTGGCCGCTGACGCAGTTGGCCCAGAGCGGGGAGTTGGCGTCCTCGAAGTCGGCGAGCCAGACCTTGGCCCCCGAGTTGAGCGCGTTGATCGTCATCTTGCGGTCGACCGGGCCGGTGATCTCGACCCGGCGGTCCTCCAGCCCCGGAGCCGGCGGCGCGACGCTCCAGTCGCTCTCCCTGACCTCCTTGGTCTCCGGCAGGAAGTCGAGCCGGCCGCCCGCCGACAGCTCCGCCTGCCGTACGCGCCGGGCTTCCAGCAGCTCCTGGCGGGTCGCGTCGAACTCCCGCTGCAGGCTCTCCACGAAGGCGAGCGCCTCCGGAGTGAGGACCTCGTCGAAGCGGTCGAGCATCGGGCCGGTGATCTCCATATGCCCCTTCTTCCATGATGTGGAAAATTGGTTCTGGATTATGGAAGTGAAGCTACTTCATGGCTGGTCCCCGGTTCAAGGTGGGGGTCCCCTGGGGGAGGGTCAGGGGGAAACCCCGATGTACGGCATCCCCTGTGCACGCGAGGATCTGTCTCATGAAGACGATCGTGATCGCGGGTGGCCTCCTCGCCTCGGCATTACTGCTGACGGGCTGCGGGCTGAAGGACCTGGCCGGCCCGACCAACCAGGACACCGTCACGTACCAGGTCACGGACAAGGTCGCCAAGCTGCAGCTCAAGAGCGGCTCCGGCGACACCGTGCTCACCGAGTACGACGGCACCGCCGTCCGGGTCACCGAGACCCTCCAGTGGCGCAACGAGAAGCCGAAGGCCGAGCACAAGGTCGACGGCGACACGCTCTCCGTGTTCTACAACTGCCCCAAGGGCTGGGACAGCTGCAGCGTCGACTACAAGATCGAGGTCCCCAAGGGCCTTCAGATCGACGCCGACACGGGTTCGGGCGACATCACCATGAGGCAGCTGACCGGGCAGATCGAGGCGAGCGCCGGCTCGGGAGACTTGGACGCCAGCGGTCTCGGGACCAAGAAGATCTTCGCCGAGGCCGGCTCCGGCAGCATCGACCTGAAGTTCGCCGTCGCGCCCGACAGCGTCGAGCTGGAGTGCGGCTCCGGCGACGCCACCCTGCGGGTTCCGGCCGGTGCCTATGATGTGAAGACCCAGGTCGGATCGGGCGACGTGCAGGTCTCGGTCGACAAGGACCCGGCTTCTCCGCACAAGGTGTCGCTGACCGCGGGCTCGGGAGACATCAGCATGTTGGCGGGATAACGTCGCCCGGGATAACCAGGTGATGGCATGAGGGATGTCATGCCACCATCGGGGAAGACACTCCGGTGTTCAGACGTTGCCTATTAGAGATGACACGAATGCACGAATACTCCGCGCTTGACGAGTTCGAGACCGGCGAGATGGACCTTGAGGAGCGCCAGGCACTACGCCGCGTGGCGGGCCTCTCCACCGAACTCCAGGATGTCTCCGAGGTCGAATACCGGCAGCTGCGGCTCGAGCGGGTCGTCCTGGTCGGCGTCTGGACCTCAGGCACGGCGGAGGACGCTGAAAACTCCCTTCTTGAGCTGAAGCTCCTGGCCGAAACGGCCGGTTCGGAGGTCCTCGAGGGCCTCATCCAGCGCCGCCAGAAGCCCGACCCCGCCACGTACATCGGATCGGGCAAGGCGCTCGAGCTCCGCGACGTGGTCGAGTCGACCGGCGCCGACACCGTGATCTGCGACGGCGAGCTGGCCCCTGGCCAGCTCCGCCAGCTGGAGGAGACGGTCAAGGTGAAGGTCATCGACCGCACCGCGCTGATCCTCGACATCTTCGCGCAGCACGCCAAGAGCCGTGAGGGCAAGGCTCAGGTCGAACTCGCCCAGCTCAGCTACCTGCTGCCCCGCCTGCGTGGCTGGGGTGGCAACCTGTCCCGGCAGGTCGGCGGACGCGCCGCGGGCGGCGTCGGCATCGGCGGCCGTGGCCCCGGTGAGACCAAGATCGAGCTCGACCGGCGCCGCATCCGCGAGCGCATGGCCAAGCTGCGTCGCCAGATCAGCGGCATGTCCACCTCGCGCGACACCATGCGCCACCGGCGCAGTCGCCGTGAGGTCCCGGCCGTCGCGATCGCGGGTTACACCAACGCCGGTAAGTCCTCGCTGCTCAACCGCGTCACCGGCGCCGGTGTGCTGGTGGAGGACGCCCTGTTCGCCACCCTGGATCCGACCGTACGCCGGGCGCACACGCCCGACGGCAGGCTGTTCACGATCGCCGACACGGTCGGCTTCGTGCGCCACCTGCCGCACCAGCTGGTCGAGGCCTTTCGATCCACGCTGGAGGAGGTGGCCGACGCCGACCTGATCCTGCATGTGGTCGACGGCGCCCACCCCGACCCCGAAGGCCAGCTCGCCGCCGTACGCGAGGTCTTCGCGGACATCGAGGGCGCCTTGGACATTCCCGAGATCGTGGTGATCAACAAGGCCGACGCCGCCGACCAGGAGGTGCTGGACCGCATCGCCAGGCGCGAGCGCCGCAGCATCGTGGTCTCGGCGCGCACCGGTGCCGGCATCGCCGAGCTGATGGCGCTCATTGAGCGTGAGCTGCCCAGGCTCGACCACGAGGTCGTGCTGCTCGTGCCGTACGACAGGGGCGACCTGATCTCGCGGGCCCACAAGGAGGGCGAGGTGCTCTCGGTGGACCACGTCGCGGAGGGCACGGTCCTGCACGCGCGCGTGCTCCCGAGCCTGTTCCAGGAGTTGGAGCGGGCCGGCAAGCCGGTCGAACGCGTCTCTTAGTGGTCGTATCGGGCAGCTCTTAGCGATCATGGATGGGGCCAGAACCCCTGAAATCACTGCGGAGCTGCCCAACGGCGGCAGTGGTCCCTGAACGCTGGGATTGCTAGGATAAGCCGAGTCTTACGACACTAATGGCACGGGTTTCAGATGATCGCTGCTGCGAGTCAGGTCGCGTGCGGGGGCCACAGGGGATCGATGGGGCTGAGTGGCGGTTGGGATGAGTGGGCTTCTTTCCGAATAACCCTGTACAGCAAGCCCAGCTGTGAAATAACGTAACTGAACTGAAATCGCCGGATCATGAGTCTGGCGATACGGTCACCGCACAGCCATACGCGGATGAGATCAGGAGACCCCCCATGTCGTCCGGACCCGGAGCCGACTCAGTGGGCGCGGCGGCAGCCGTGCGCTGCTGTGCACTGTGCTCAGCTGGGGGATCCCGCGGGGCGGTGATGCGGTGACCGTTCGGCTCCTGACCAACATCGGCCGCCTCTGGACCGGCAACGAGGTCCTCAGCAACGCGGCCATCCTTGTGCACAACGACCGGATCGCGTGGGTCGGGCGAGCGCCCGACCTGCCGCAGAGCGTGCCCGGCGTTGTCGACGACATCGTCGATGTGGACCACGTCGAAAACCTGGGCGGCGCGCTCGTCACGCCCGGCCTCATCGACGCGCACACCCACCCCGTCTACGCGGGCAACCGCTACGCCGAGCTGGCGATCCGCACCGGCGGCTCCACCTCCTCGGCGATCACCGCGGCGGGCGGCGGCGTGGGTTCGACCGTCACCGTGACGCGCGGCACCGACCCGTGGACCCTGTGCAACGGCGTCCGCGAGCGGCTGCGCGGCTGGCTGCTTAGCGGCACCACGACCGTCGAGGCCAAGACCGGCTACCACCTCACCCGCGACGGAGAGCTCGCCGACGTGCGGCTCCTGCGCGAGCTGGAGAAGGAGCCGATGATGCCGCGGGTGCACGTCACCTTCCTCGCGGCACAGGTGGTCCCGCCCGAATACTTCGGCCGGCAGCGCGAATACGTCGAGGCCGTGGGCGCCTGGTGCGCCGACGCGGCCGCCGCCGGCGCTGACAGCGTCGACGTCTACTGCGACGAGGGCCACTTCACCACCGAGGAATCCCGCTGGGTGCTCGCCTCGGGCCGCAACGTCGGCCTGCTGCCGCGCATCCACGCCGGCCTCTACAGCCGCCGCGGCGCCGTCCAACTGGCCGCCGAGCTCGGCTGCGCCTCCGCCGACGGGCTGCACCACATGTCCGAAGAGGACATCGCGATCATGTCCCGCTACGGCGTGCCCGCCGTGGTCTGCCCCGCGACGGCGCTCCAGCGCGGCCACCTGCCGCCGGTCCGCCAGATGATCAAGCACGGTGTGCAGATCGCGCTCGGCAGCGACCACAACCCCGGCTACTGCGGCATCACCTCGATGTCCCTGGTCATCGCGATGGCGGTGTCGGCGTTCGGGATGAGCGTCAACGACGCGCTGCGGGCGGCCACGCTCGGCGGCGCCACCGTGCTGGGCGCGCCCGACCGCGGCGTGCTGGCTCCCGGTCGCCTCGCCGACATCGTCCAGTGGGACGCCGACCACGAGGGCGCCTTCGCCTGGTCCTTCGGCCTCAAGCCGCGCCGGGTCTGGCGGGGTGGCACTCCGGTCCAGTAGTTGATCTCGCCATCGGTGTTCGTGGTCACGGATTCAACTGCTTACCTGCCTCCGTTGCCTGGTATCGCCGTCGTACCCGTACAGGTGACTTCCGGCGGTCTTTCGTACGACGAGGATTCCTTCACCGGTGACCTGTCGTCGGCGACCACGTCCAGACCCGCACCCGCGCGCTTCGCCGCGTGCTACTCATCGCTGGCGGCCGGCGGCGCTTCGGCCGTGGTCTCAATACACCTTTCCGGCGATTTTTCCGGCACAGCCTCGGCGGCCCTGCTGGCCGCCAAGGAGTCCCCGGTGCCGGTGGAGGTCATCGACAGCCGCTCGATCGCCATGGGCCTCGGCTACCCCGTCCTCGCCGCCGCCCGTACGGCCGCGGACGGGGGAACGCCGGCGGACGTGGCGGCGGCGGCCCGGCGGTGCGCCTTACGGACCCGGACGTACTTCTACGCCGACACGCTGGAGTACCTGCGGCGAGGCGGCCGAGTCGGGACGGCGGCCTCGCTGGTGGGCTCGGCGCTGCTGATCAAGCCGTTGCTGCACCTGGTGGATGGGCGGGTCTCGCTGCTGGAGAAGGTACGGACCGCGACCCGGGCCATCGCCCGGCTGGAGGACCTGGCGGTGGCGGCCGCGGCGGGCAAGGCGGAGGTGCGGGTCGCCGTACAGCACCTGGAGGCGCTGGGACGGGCGCAGGGGCTGGCCGAACGGCTGGCCAAGCGGCTGCCTGGGGTGGTGGAGATGCGAGTGGTGGAGGTGGGGGCGGTTGTCGGGGTTCATGTGGGTCCAGGGATGCTGGGACTGACGGTCACCTCGGCCGACTAAGGCGGTGTGGCCTCAGCCCTGGTGGTCGGCGGTCGCGAGGGTGCCCTCGATGAGGTCGCGCAGCTGGGAGCGGGCGGTGATGCCCAGCTTGGGGAAGCTGCGATAAAGGTGCGAGCTGACCGTGCGCGGGGAGAGGAAAAGCTTCTCGCCGATCTCGCGGTTGGTCAGTCCGCGGGCGGCGAGCCTGATGATCTGCTGCTGTTGCGGGGAGAGTTCGGCGAGCGCGTCGGGGGTGGAGTCTGTGACGTCGAGGCCGGCGGCGCGCCCTTCGGCCCGGGCGCGTTCGATCCATGGGCGCGCGCCCAGACGCCGGAAAGTCTCCAGGGCCTCGGTGAGCGGCGCTCGCGCCTCAGCGATGCGCCGACGGCGCCGCAGCCATTCGGCGAGGTCCAGCAGGGCCTGGGCGTGTTCGAAGGGCCAGTGCTCAAGGGCCGGGCCGGCCAGGGCCGCCCGGAAGTACGGTTCGGCGTCCTCGGGGTCGGCCAGCAGTCCACGGGCCCGGCTGATCAGCGCGCGCAGCCGGGGGGAGGCGTTGCCGGCGAGGGTGCGTGCGGAACGCTCGACGATCGTGGCGGCCTCGTCGCGGCGTCCGCCGCGCACAGCCGCGGCGGCCAGATCCGCGAGGGCCGGGTAGGAGGCGTGGTAGTGCACAGGTGCGCCATCTGCCGTGAAGACCGTGCGGAGGTGGTCGTACGCCGCCTCGTGCGCGCCTTCCGCGAGGGCCGCGGCGCCGAGCGCACGCCGGGCGTAGACGGCTACCGAGCGGCTCTCCAGCGGGTCGATCAGGTCGAGCGCGTCCTTGGCCCGGGCGCGGGCCGCGGTCGCGTCCCCCTGGTAGGCGAGCACAGTGGCCTCCACCGCGGCCGCGCATGCCACCGCGTGGTCGAGCCCGACCGTCGAACCGAGCGCACTGCTGCGGGCGCAGGCTTCCTGGGCTCGCCCCCATCTTCCTTGTTCCACATAGCTCCAGGCGGCCGCGCCGCCCAGACCGTCCGGCAGCGGTCCGCGGAACCCCCAGCGGTCGAAGGCCTCGTCGAAGGCGCGGACGGCCTGCGGGGTCTCGTCCAGCAGCCAGGCCATGATCGCGAAGGCCGTGAGCCGGTCGGGGCGGCGTCGCGCTTCGGCGGCGACCTGCGGGAGCAGGGAGAGCAGTTCGGCTCTGTCGCCGAAGGGGTCGGACACGGCCCGCACCCAGGTGCGCAACCATGCCTGTGACGAGTCCTGGGGAAGGCGCCGTAGGACGGCCTGGACGCGCTGCCGCTGCACGTCCTCTCCGCAGTAGAAGCGGACCACGGCGGCGCCTGCCAGAAGGTCCAGCGCGGTGGCCGGCTGCGCGAGAGCCAGCTCCTCGGCGGCGTCGGTCAGCCGGGAGAAGACCACGGTGTGGCGCACGGTCAGCGTCGCCAGCCGTCCGACCTGTGCGGCGGCGTTGGCCAGGAGCGACGCGTCGCTGGTACGCGCGCGTACGGCGGTGGCCAGTTCCTCGACCCAGGCGAGGTCACCGGTGAGCACGGCCTGCCCGGCGGCTTCGACCAGTAGCCGGGCACTGTCCTCGCGTCGCGGCGCGAGGTCCGCGGCGCGTTGCAGGGCCTTGGCCGCCGCCGCGTGGCCGCCGCGGCGGCGGGCCCGGTCGGCGGTCTGCTCCAGCTCCGCCGATACGGGCGCGTCCGGGGGTGTGGCCGCGGCGGCGAGGTGCCAGGCTCGCCGGTCCGGCTCGTCCCGCAGCAGCTCGGCGAGCGCGAGGTGGGCCTCGCGCCGGACGTCGACGGGCGCGGCGTGATACACGGCGGACCGGACAAGGGGGTGGCTGAACCGGAGATCCCGGCCGGTTCGCCTGATCAGCCCGGCCTGTTCGGCGGGCATCCAGGCGTCGTCCTCGGCGTTCGGCGGGAGGGCCGGGATGGCGATCGCGGAGTCGACGGTGTCCACGGCGGCCAGGAGCAGCAGAGCCCGCGTGGTCGGGGCCGGGAGTCCGTTCAGGCGGGCCGCGAAGATCTGCTCCAGGTGATCGGTGAGGGGCAGCGGACCGGCGGACGCCTCGTGTGTGGTGGCCGCCCTCGCGAGTTCGGTCAGCGCCAGCGGGTTGCCGTCGGCCTGCTCGAGGATCCGCGTCCTCATCCGGCCGGTCGGTCGCCGTGGCTGAAGGTCCAGCAACCGACCGGCCGCGGCGTTGCCGAGCGGTCCCAGGGTGAGCGTCGGCACGTGCCGGTCGAAGCCCTGGAGGCGGTCGCCGAGGCGGGCCGCGATCAGCATCGTGACCGGTTCACCTGCCAGCCGTCGGGCCGCGAAGGACAGGGCGTCCAGGGACGCACGGTCGAACCACTGCGCGTCGTCCAGGACCACGAGCACAGGCCCTCGGTCCGCCTGGGTTGAGAGCAAGCCCAGGACGGCAACCCCGATCAGCATGAGGTCGGCTTCCGCCGTGGCCGGCCCCACGCCGAAGGCGCCGTGCAGCGCCGCGCGCTGCCTCTCCGGCAGCTGGTCCACCTCAGCCGACACCGGCCGCAGCAGCTGGTGCAGGGTGGAGAACGCCAGGCTCGATTCCGACTCGCTGCCCTCGGCGCGCAGGACGCGCGAGCCGCTCGCTTCGGCCCGACGCACCGCGCGGTCCAGCAGCGCGCTCTTTCCCATGCCCACGTCACCGAGAAGCACCAGTGCCGGTTCCGCGGTCGCCGAGTCCACCGCACGAAAGAGGCGTGCCAGTTCTGTTTCCCGGCCGACGATCGGCTTTTCCACATCCGGCTCCGGTCCCGCGACCGCACCGGGGTCGTCTGCGTGCTCGTCCACGGCGTCTCCAGGAATTCTGGCTTTTAGATCGGGTCCGTCGTGCCTTGTCGCACCCAGGCTACAAGCGGTCTCGACCGGTGCCGGACCGCGTGCGGAGGTGCAGTCACGTGACGGATACCGCAGGCACAAGGGGCGCTCGTACGGTTCCAGGAAAGCTTCGAATTCTCCAGGAGTACCCATGGAACAGATCAAGCTCGGCAATGTGACCATCACCCGGGTCTGGGAATACTACGGTTCCGTCGAAATGACGCCCGACACCTTCTTCCCGGAAAGTCCGAAGGAAGTCTGGGAAGACGGTTCTCCGTGGCTGGCCCCGCATTTTTTGGATTCAGCGACCAATATCGTGAATTCCGCGATCCAGACCTGGCTGCTGCGCAGCGAGGGCAAGACCATCCTCGTCGACACCGGCGTGGGCAATCACAAGGAACGCCCGTACGCGCCGGTCTGGAGCCACCTGGAAACAGACTTCCTGGCCAATCTCGCGCGCGCCGGCGTCGAGCCCGAGGATGTGGACATCGTGATCAACACGCATCTCCATATCGATCACGTCGGCTGGAATACCTACCTGGACGGTCAGCGCTGGGTTCCCACCTTCCCCAACGCCCGTTACCTGATGCCGAAGGACGACTTCGACTTCTGGAACCCGGAGAACGGCCACAAGCCGATGCTCGGCCGCGGCAACCAGAACGTCTTCGAGGACAGCGTGGCCCCGGTGCACCGGGCCGGCCAGACACAGCTGTGGGAGAACAGCCACCAGATCGACGCCGACCTGCGCCTGGACGCGGCTCCCGGCCACACTCCCGGCTCCTCCGTGCTGACCCTCGCCTCCGGGCCGGACCGCGCGGTGTTCGTCGGCGACATACTGCACAACCCGGTGCAGATCCTCGAACCGGACACCAACAGCTGCTTCTGCGAGGACCCCGCGGGCGCCCGCGCTACCCGGCGAAAGGTGCTGGGGTGGGCGGCCGACAACAACGCGCTGGTGATCCCCGCGCACCTGGGTGGCCACGGCGCCGCGGAAGTCGTGCGCGAGGGAACCAAGTTCGCCATCAAGGGATGGGCCCCCTTCGCCCCGTACACCGAGCAGGGCTGAGGCCCTCGGAAAGGCATCACTGTGAACCACATCGTGACCACCGTGCAGGGGGCCGTCCGCGGTCTGCACCAGGACGACGGCACCGCGTCCTTCTTGAACATCCCCTACGCCGCCCCTCCCCGCGGCGCCGGCCGATTCGCCCCGCCACAGCCGCACGAGCCGTGGGACGGCGTACGGGACGCCACCGTGCCGGGACCCAACGCACCCCAGTCCGAGCGCAAACTCGGCAGCGTGGACATGTCCCCATACTTCGGCGCCGGTTGGAGCCGGGGGGAGGACTACCTCACCGTCAACGTCTTCACACCCGCAGCCGCGAACGGCGACCTGCCCGTCATGGTGTTCGTCCACGGCGGCGGATTCGTCGCCGGATCGACACGCTCCGCGCTGTACGACGGCTCCGCCTTCGCCCGCGACGGCGTCGTCCTCGTCACCCTCAACTACCGGCTCGGCATCGCCGGCTTCCTCGACATCCCCGGGGCGCCCGCCAACCGCGGCCTGCTCGACGTTGTCGCCGCACTGCGCTGGGTCCGCGAGAACATCGCCGCTTTCGGCGGTGACGCGCACAACGTCACCCTCTTCGGCCAGTCTGCGGGGGCGACCATCGTCGGCGGAGTCCTCGCCACCCCCGAGGCCAAGGGCCTCTTTCGCCGCGCGATCGTGCAAAGCGGCAGCGGCCTGGGGGCGTTCACGACCGAACAGGCCGCCCGCGTCACCAGCGCAGCCGCCGAGTATCTCGGCATCGAGCCCCGCGTCGACGCCTTCGCGGACATCTCTGACGAGCGCCTGGTCGAGGCCGCCTCCCGGCTCGCGGGCATCGACCTGCGGACCGACACGCACCACGACCCGCTGGTCGGCCTCAGCCCCTTCAGCCTGGTCCTCGACACCCAGCCCGCCGAATCCGTCGCCGCCGGACTCGGCGCCGACGTCGACCTGCTCATCGGGACCAACACCGAGGAGGGGAACCTCTATCTGGTCCCCGTGGACAAGTACGCCACCTCGACCGCCGCCGACGTCGACGACACGGCGGCGCGCTCACACCCGAATCCGGCGCGGCTCGTCGAGACCTACCGGAAGTCCCGCCCCGAGGCGTCCTTCGGCGAGCTGCGATCCGCCGTCTTGGGCGACGCCCTGTTCGGCGCGGGCAGCTGGGCTCTGGCCGGCGCACACGCCGCCCACTCCGAGTCCGCCACCTACGCTTACGAGTTCGCCTGGCGGTCGCGGGCCCTGGACGGAGAGCTCGGCGCCACCCACGCGGTGGAGCTCCCGTTCGTCTTCGATCTCGTGCGGCTCCCTCAGCTGCGGGGTGCAGCCGCCCTGCTCGGCCCCGACGAGCCCCCTGGGGAGCTCGCCTCCCGAATGCACGGCACCTGGGTCCGCTTCGCCACAACCGGAGCCCCCGGCTGGGACCCGTACGGCACCGACCGCCGGGCCACGATGCGCATCGACGTCGAGTGGACCCAGGTCGACGACCCCCGCGGGCAGGAACGACGGGCCTGGACCTGACCCCGTCGCACACCTCCTTCACTGGACCTGACCCCGTCGCACACCTCCTTCACTGGACCTGACCCCGTCGCACACCTCCTTCAAAGGCACACCATGACCAGAACCGTCATCACCACAGAGAACGCACCCGCTCTGCCCGCCCCGCTGTCCCAGGGCATCCGCAAGGGCCTCGTCCTGCAGGTCTCCGGGCAGCTCCCGCTCGACCCGAACACGGGCGAGGTCGTCGGTACCACGGTCGCGGAGCAGACCACACAGGCCCTGCGCAACGTCACCGCAGTGCTCAAGGCAGGCGGCGCGGGACTGGAGGACGTCGTGATGCTCCGCGTCTACCTCACCGATCCCGGCCACCTGTCCGAGATGAACGAGGCGTACGCCGCTGCCGTCGGGGAGCCGTTCCCCGCCCGCACCACCGTCTACATGCGGCTGCCGCCGGGACTGCTCGTCGAGGTCGACGCACTGGCAGTGCTGGACGACTGACCTCGGCACAGAGCAAGGCCGGACCGTCGTCTGAGCCGGCCGCACAATCCTGAGAGGCGAAGGAGGGCGGGATGGACGGTCGTGTCTCGAGGGCGTGCGCCAGCCTGAGGGTGTCGCCGACGGACCTGCTGGACGCCATGTGCGCACTGTCGGGGCGCCCATCGCCACCCTCGGCGCCTCATCCGGTACGTCGCGTCTACGGGCAGGTGCTCCTCGCGGTGGCGTCGCTGCCGCTGGGCGTGCTGCAGCCGGGCGACGTGAGCGCGGCCGCGGAGGTGCGCGTCGGCCTCTTGAACGCTGACGTCCCACCCCTGTCAGACGCGGCCGCCCTGTGCATCCAGCAGACGGTCGACGCCCTGGGGCCCGCCGACCTGTGGGCGCTGGTCCGCGGCACCGCCATGACCCTCGACGACCTCGCGTGGGGCGCCGCGGCAATCGTGGTACAGGGGCGTATGGAGCAGTCAGACCTCCTGGACGACCTCGCTGCGCGGACCCTCGTGGACGAGATCGCCGAACGGACCCCATGCCAGTGGGGACGGTCTCACGCCGACGCGGTACGCGCCACGCTGTATCGGACGCTGGCCGACCTCGCCGACGCCCTCCTGGAGGTGTCGGAGTCGACCCCGACACCCCTGGACTGGACCACCGACCACGATGGGAGGCGCGCCTCAACCGTGATCGGCGGAGTGGCCCACGACGTGCTGGTCCAGAAAGCGGAGAACGCGCCTCCTGCAGCGCAGTCCGTCTCGCACCACCCCTCGCCCCCTGCCGCACACACCACCTGGCAGTGGCGTATCACGAGGAGACCGGCCGGCCGCGCCTCCCACGGTCGCGGACCCTTCCCTTCCGCGCTCGCGGCACGGCACGCGGCCGAGTGCGCGATCACGGCACTCGCCGCCGGGAGATGCGGCCTGTGAGAGGCGTCGGGCACGCGGACCCGTGTCGACACCCACGCCTCACTCTCGTCACTGCTGCCCGGACAACCTGCTCGCCGAGACCAGCTTCAGGTATGGCAAGCCGGACGGGATCGGGCCTGACACCGTCTCCGCCTTGGACAACGGCCAAGCTCAAACCCTGTCTCGTCCACAGGGCCGGCTGACCGTGGTTCGGTTGTCCCCAGAACCTCGTTCACCCGCCTGCGGGTCCCTGCCGGTCTCGTACGTTCGCCGGCGTGCGCAACCACGATGCGACAGCCGAGCGGACCATCGCCGAGTCCCGCCTACGGTCGCTCACCAACCCCAGCCTGCCCGGCGGCGCACTCCAACGCCCGCACGACCCGCCTCCGCGGCCGAACCGTGCCCTGCGCGAGGCGCCCGTCCGGCCAGTCCCAGCCCTGGGCCAGGGGGCCGAGAGACCAGGCCCAACCCTGTCCCATGGGTCGGTCCCGGCCCTGCGCGAGGCACCTGTGAGGGCAGGCCGAGCCTCGCATGGGGCGCCCATGAGATCAGGCCGCGCTTCCACCCCGTACGAGCCGACGCAGAGGCCGGGCCGAGCGGCAGTTCCTAACGATCCGACGCAGAGGTCAGGCCGAGAAGCGGTCCCTGACGATCCGACGCAGAGGCCGGGCCGAATGACGGCCCCGATCCCGCCCTCGTTCGAGGCCTTTCGCCAAGCTGTCACCGCCAAGCCGCCCGCCTCGCTCGACCCCGGCAGGCCGGGCTTGCGCATCCTGATAGCCCTGGCCGTCCTGACCGCGGTGGTGGCGGGCGTGATCGCGTGGCGCTCCCAACCCACCCCAGAACCCCTCCCCGCCCCACCTCCCAGCCCGCCGGGACTCGCCACCCCATCTCCCACGGCCAAGGTGACCGTCCACATCACCGGCAAGGTCCGCAAGCCGGGCCTCTACACCCTCGCCATGGGCGCCAGGGTGGCCGACGCGGTGACAGCCGCAGGAGGCCCTGTCCGCAGCACCGCCATGTCCTCGGTCAACCTGGCCAGACGCCTGGTGGACGGCGAACAGATCGTCGTAGGCGCCCCACCAGGCTTCGCACCCGGCCTCGCCTCAGCCGACCCCGCCACCACGACCCTCGACCTCAATTCGGCCACCCCCGACCAACTCGAACAACTCCCCGGCGTGGGCGAGGTCCTGGCGGCGCGCATCGCCGATTTCCGTACCGCACACGGCGGCTTCACCAGCGTCGACCAGTTGCGCGAGGTCAGTGGCATCGGCGCGAAGAAATTCGAGGAGATCAAGGGAAAGGTCCGCGTCTGACATGCCCCACGGCCTCCGCACCTCACCTCACTCCTGGTCCCTGACCTTGCCCGCCCTCGCCACCTGGGCCGCCACCCTCACCCTCCTGAACTTCTCGCCGACCACAAGCCTGATCGTCTCCGCTGCCGCCATCGTGGCCGTGCTCGTGACCGTCCTTAACTTCTCGCCGACCACGAGCCTGATCGTCTCCGCCGTAGCCGCCGTGTCCGCGCTCGTGACCCTCCCCAGGCGTTCTCGCGTTCTCCAAACGGGCTCGCTCACTGGGATCGTGTTCGCTCGCGCTTTCTCGGGAGTGGTTCAGGGGTCCGCCCGGCGGCTCTGGCGCAACGTGGCCATCGCGACCCTCACCTGCGTCGCCGCGACCTCAGCCTCAGTGGCCCTGCGCGTCCACGCCGTGAGCACAGGCCCGGTGGCTGATTTGGCAACCCGCGGAGCACAGGTCACCGCCCAGATCACCCTCACCGACGATCCGAAGATCAGACGCCACCGAGGCGGACGCTTCACCCAGGACCGCATCGTCGTCCCCGCCACCCTGACCGTCCTCCAAACTCCAGCCGGCCTTGGGCCACCGCTTCGGCGAGGTGCGGCCGGCAGAGCAATCGTGAACACCCCTGTCGTCGTCTTCGCCCAGGGCCCCGAGTGGAGCAGCCTCCTCCCGAGCCAGAGCCTGGAAGTAACCGCTCGCCTGGCACCGGCAACCCCCGGTGACCTGATCGGCGCCGTCCTCCTCGTACGGGGGTCACCACGCGTCCTCACCTCCCCGTCATGGACCCAGGCCGCGGCAGGCACCCTCAGAGCGGGTCTACGAACGGCCGCAGACATACTCCCGGCAGACCAGCGCGGCCTCCTCCCCGGCTTGGTCGTGGGCGACGTCTCCCGCATGGACCCACAACTCACCGCCGACCTCAACGAAGCAGGCCTGAGCCACCTCAACGCGGTAAGCGGCGCGAACCTCGCGATCGTGGCCAGCGCCGTCCTGGCCTTCTCCCGCCTGGCCGGCCTCCCGCTCGCCCTGAGAGCCGTCCTCGCCGCCATCGCGATGCTCGCCTTCGCCGTGGTGGCCAGACCCTCGCCCAGCGTCCTGCGAGCCCTGCTCATGGGTATGAGCGCCGCCGTAGCCCTGGGCACCGGCCGGACCAAGGACGGCGTGGCGGCCCTGTCCGCGTCGATCCTGCTGCTCATCCTGTTCGACCCCGAACTGGCTCGTTCGTACGGCTTCGCCCTGTCCGTCTTCGCGACCGCCGGAATCCTCCTCCTGGCTCCCCGCTGGCGAACCCACCTCACAGGCCCCGACCCGGAAGAAACCCCCGCCCACGACGACCTCGCTGCCAAGAACCTCACTCCCACCTGGGCTGACGATGCCAGCCGTCTCAGCGACTCGGCACCCCACAGCGCCGATGCCGACACACCCGATGTCGTCCTCGAGTCCCAGGAGCCGCCCTCTAGCCCGATTCGCTCATCGCCAGGACGAGGTCGGCGCCGTCCGCGGCTGCCTCGGTGGGCGGCGGAGGCGGTGGCTGTGTCCGCGGCGGCGCAGGTCGCTGTGACACCGGTTCTCGTGCTGATGTCCGGCCAGCTGACCCTGGTGGCCATACCCGCCAACCTCCTGGCGGGCCCGGCAGTGGCTCCGGCGACCATCCTCGGGTTCGTCGCCGCGTTGGTGGCTCCCCTCTGGCCGCAGGCAGCTCAGTGGCTGGTCATCCCGGCAGGGTACGCCGTGGGCTGGATCATCCTGGTCGCCCAGTGGGCCGTGAGCATGCCACTCGCCACGCTCCCATGGCCGGGCGGTCTTCCGGGACTCGGGCTTCTGATGGTCGCCGTGGCCGTGACGATCCCCGTGCTCCGACGCCGTACCTGGAGAACAGCGGCCCTCACGATGGCCGCCGTGGCTCTCGTGGTCGCGCTCGTGGTTCGCCCCATGGCCAAGCCCTGGCCGCCCCCGAACTGGCTCATGGTCGTCTGCGACGTCGGCCAGGGCGACGGCATGGTGCTGGCGGCCGGTCCCGGTCGTGGCATCGTCGTCGACACCGGCCCGGACCCCGTCGTCATGGACCGCTGCCTGCGCAGGCTGGACGTACGCGACGTACCCCTGCTACTCCTCACCCACCCGCACGCCGACCACGTGGACGGCCTCCCCGGCGTGCTCAGGAACAGGCGTGTCGGCGCGGTCATCGTCAGCCCGCGACGCGTCGCCCCGCAGGAGAGCAACCGCATCGCGACCATCCTCGCCCGCCACCGGATCCCCGAATGGACACCTCCCTCGGGCAGCCGCTGGCAACTGGGCCCGTCCGAGATGACCATCCTCGCCCCCGACCCGGCCCAGGGTGACGCCGAGGGGCAGGGGGAAGGCAGCTTGATCAACAACTCCAGTGTCGTGGCGCGCGTACGCTGGCGAGCGGGCTCGGCCCTCCTGAGCGGCGACATCGAAACCGAGGCTCAAGACGCGCTGCTGCGGCGCCTCGCCCCGCGAGCGGACGTACTCAAGGTCCCGCACCACGGCTCGCGGCGACTGGACCCGGCCTTCTTCGCGTCCGTAGGCGCTCGCGCGGCGCTGATCAGCGTAGGAGCCGACAACGACTACGGCCATCCCGCTCCGTCCACGATCGCGCTCCTGCACCGCCTCGGCGCCCGCGTCTACCGCACCGACCGCTCGGGCGACCTGGCGGTCATCGACCAGGACGGACAACTGGCGGTGGTCGCCCGCGGCCCGTAGCCGGCACCGGTCCGTTCCAGTGTGCCGTTCTGCGGACGCCGGGACGGGACGGGGCGCAGTGCTGCGTCACCTGGCCTGGACGAGGGCAAGGCGAACGGCGTCGCCCCCGGCCTCGTGAAGAGGCGCCCGTCCAGGCGAAGGGCGCTCGCCCCCCTCCCGGCGAGCGCCCCTTGTCTGGGCGAGCGCCTCCGGCGCGGGCTCAGGCGGGAAATTGGCTCAGCACGTAAAACGGCTTAGCAGGTACGCGGAGCATCAGCAGCTCACCGCATACAGGGCTCAGCACGTCAGTGCCTCGGCAGGCGAATGGCTCGGCGTGTCAGTGACTCACGAGCTCAGCGGCTTGGCACGTGAACGGCTCAGCACCTCAGTGGATCACTACATCAGTGGGTCACTACGTCGGTGGCCCGGCTGGTCAGTGGGCCGGCACGTCACAGTGATTGCCGGTACGCGAGCCACGTCCTTCCCGCGCCCGCCGTCCTGGCCCGGAACTCGCGCCTCTCCTCCGGCCCGTACCGAGCCTTGTAGGTGCGGAATCGCGTCCACAGTGCGGCCAGCCCGATCACCGCGTCCGGCGGCGCGGACGACCACGACGGTATGTGGGACAGCAGTTCGTCCACCTCTGCCGGGGTGTGGCCGGCTTCGACGAGGTGGGGGGCGAGCATGGCCGCGTCGATCCAGGCCGCGCCCCGTGCGGAGAACGACCAGTCGATCGCGTACACACGGCCCTGTGAGATGAGCATGTTGTTCGAGCCGAGGTCGTAGTGGAGCAGCGTGTTGCCGCGGAGGTCGCGCGGTTCGAAGCGTTCGATCGCGGTGTCGTACAGGTCACGGTCCGCCGGGACGCCCTTGTCACGCAGGTGGGAGTGCTTGGCAAGGAGCGGGAGGATGTTGTCGATGACCGGCGCCGCTCCCCTGGGACAGGGTGTGAGCAGGGCGCCGAGCAGGGAGACCGTGTCCAGGACGGCGGGCAGGTCGGGGGAGCCGGGCGTCAGGTCGACGTGGCGGCTGTTGTCGTTGATGTACTCGAACACGGCCACCAGCCACCCATCCTGCTGCCCTCGCCACAGCAGGTGCGGTGCGGGAGTCTCGTCGGGCAGCACGTTCGCGGTCCATGACTCCGTACGGTGTGCCTTGGCAGCGGGCCCGGATGCCTCGACGGCCTTGATGAACACGCTGTGATTCTCGGTCTGTAACCGGGCCGAGATGCCGGGCATGGTGCTTTCGCCGGCGGGCTCCGCCTTGATGACCGGGCCGCCGCATTCGAGTTCTACCGTTTCGCGCACGCTCGCCGGGAGGTCTTCCCATTGCTGCCGGGTCATCGTAATCCTCCATTTCCGGAGACGTCGGCGCAGCCCGGGTACCACTGGCCGCGTCCGCCGTCTGAGATCAGCGGTTCGGCGTCGAGCGGGGGAGCGGGGGTGCGCAAGGTTCGTACGGTGGCGCCGGCTCGCTCGGTCGCGGGGCGGAGCGCTTCCCCGGCCAGGTCGTCGGTGCCGTGGTCGCGTGCGACTCGCTCGACCGGCTGATCGAGCGGGCCCTGGTTGATGAGGTCGCACGGGTGGGTCAGGGCCGGCGGGTCCAGCAGGAGGATCATTGCCGTGCTCCAGCTATGGGCGGACGCGCGGAGATTGTCCGCGGGTAGCGCGGGTGGGTGTGTGGTCGTGCCCGCGGGTACCGCGGATGAGTGTGCGGTGACGTTCACGGGTAGTGCGATCGGACGTGTGGAGGCGTCCGTGCGGAACGCGGGTGGGTGTGCGGTGACGTCCGCGGGTACCGCGATCGGACGTGCGGAGATGTTCACAGGTAATGCGGGCCGGCGTGCGGAGGTGTCCGCAGGTGAGGCGGTGGGGGACACAGCGACTTCCTCACGGAGGTGGTGCTTGCTTGCGGCGGCCGGGGTTTGGAAGTACGGGAGCCTTCCGACCGCCGCGAAGTGGTCCGCCTTGAAGGTACGAATCAGCGTTGTGGCCGCTCAAGTAAGTTTCGAAAAGTTTCTTAAAGATCTGGGCGAGCCGCGTCGATACAAGACAGCGCGAGCGGCCCGTAGACGGCCACTTCTGCCAGTGCGGTGAACGCCTTTTCGTAGACGGCGACGTCGTCCGGTTTCTTGATCCGGAACTGCGCGGCGACCCCGTCGACCCGGACCTCGGTGGCGTCGTACAGCCAGAAGTTCTCCGGCGGCATGACGGGCGGTTTGCGGCTGTAGGGCAGGATGCCGAGGCTGACGTAGGGATTGTCCCGGGTGTAGGTGGCCAGCCGGTCGAGTTGGGCGTTCATCCCGGCGGGGTTCACCATGGGGGTGCGTAGCGTCTGCTCGCCGAGTACGAACACGAAGCGCCGTACACCCCCGAGCGACTGCTGCTGCGCCATGCGCGCCGCCACGGCTCGGTCCAGGTCATCGGTTATGCCGCGGAAGGCGATGATCGTGGACAGATGGGCGCGGGCGTACGCCTCGGTCTGCAGCAGGCCGGGCACGGTGGAGTGCTGCCACACGCGTAATCGGGTCGTGCGCTCGTACAGCGGGATGAACGCTTCCTGGACCTGGCCCAGTCCATTCCGCTCCAGGCGCCGCCATTCGGTGTAGAGCGTGTCGATATGGCGGGCGGCGGCGAGCAGGTCGGGTATTTCGTGTTCGGCTCCGCACGCAGTGGCCCAGGCGCGAATGTCGTCGTCGCTCGGGACCTGCTGGCCGTTCTCGATTTTGGAGATCCGGGATTTGCGTCCGCGCCACCCCATGGCCTCGGCCAGGCGTTCGCCGGTCATGCGCCGACCGTCTGCTGTGTGCGCGGTGCGTAAATCTTTGAGCCGGATAGCGAGCGACATTCGCGCTTCCATGATTGTGCTGTGACTTGTCATGGGCCACCTCAGCTCGGGTGATGGAGTTTGCTTTGAAGCTACGCCCGGGTTCGACCCTCGTCTGTAGGGTTTCTTGAAAATCATGGAGAAACCATTGATTATGGTTCGGCCGGATGTGACCGTTGCTTCCGGCGGAACAGAAGCCACTCAGGTCAGCGGTCCGCCTGCCGGTCGATCGTCTCCAGTTCGACGCTGTCCTTTGGAAGGACCCCCACGGCTCACCTGGCGCGCAGCAGGCCGAGGAAGGCGGTGAAGGCCGCATCGGTGCGGGCGGTGTCGCCGGTGGCGTCGGTGTCCAGGAGGAGCCCGCGGACAACAGCGAGCACGGCGGTGGCCAGTGCGGGTGCCGCCGCGCCGTGGTGGGAGCGCAGCCCCTCCTCCAGGACCGTGAGCCAGTCGGTGGTGGCAGCTCTGCGGAAGTCGGGCCAAAGGGCCTGCCCGTCGGGCGTGTTGTGGACGGTGCCGAACAGGCGCAGGTAGGGCGCGCCCTCAGGGCCGGTCAGCACCCGCCAGGCTCGGGCGAGGGTTTCCTCGTACGGTTCGTCCCTGGGTGCGAGCGCTTTCCCGAAGAAGCCGAGCTGTCGTCGGCGGGCCTCGTCGAGCACTTCACGGAGCAGTCGTTCGCGAGTGCCGAAGTGGTAGATCAGCATGCGCGCCGTGGTGCCGGCGGCTTCGGCGAGCGGGGTCAGGCTGGCAGGCAAGCCGCGGGCCAGCACGTGGTCGGTGCAGGCGTCGAGGAGCGCCTTTCTGATGCCGGGCTGTGGCTTGCGTCCCATGACCCTCCTTTGACGTAATGCGCGTTACGCATATTATCGTGCCCAACCACGAGGGAAGATCCGGGAGGTCACGGTGCGGGTGGTGTTCGTCCACGGGGCGTGTGTACGTGACGGGGCATGGTGGTGGCACCGGGCGGCTGGAGAGCTGGAGGCGCGCGGCGTCCGGAGTTCCGCTCCGCCGCTGCCGAGTTGCGGGGAGACGGGGCGCACGCCCAGCGAAAAGGGGCCGACGCTGGAGGACGACGTGGCGGCCGTGCGCGAATGGCTGGCGGCGGACAAGGAGCCGACGATCGTGGTCAGCCACAGCTATGGCGGTGTTGTGGCCGGCGCCGCGGCGATGGGGCTGCCCCAGGTGCGGCATCTGGTGTACATCGCAAGTTTCCTCCCTGAGGTGGGCGAGAGCCTGGCATCGTTCGGCGACGGGAAACCCGCGCCGTACCTCGACTTCGGCCCTGACGGCACCTTTGGCGTGCGTGCCGAGCTCGCCACGCGGACTTTCCTGCAAGACTGCGATCAGGAGGCGGTGGAGGGGGCGCACGCGCGCTTGGTACGGCAGAGCGCCGCCGTCATCACCGCGCCGGTCCAGGCCGCCGCCTGGAAACAGATCCCGTCCACCTACGTCGTGTGCGCGCAGGACAACGGCACTCCTCCGGCGTCGCAGCGTGTCCAGGCCGAGCGGGCCACGCGCGTGGTCGAGGTGGTCGCGGGTCACCACCCTTTCCTGGCCCAGCCGAATGTCGTAGCCGGGCTCGTCCTAGAGCTGACCTGAGTCGGAAAGACGCGATGTGGCCGCCGGTAGACGGCGTGACCGACGACCGACGGCGTAGGGTGGGTGGTGCGCGCTCAGGGCGCCACCGGTCCGCGGACAGGGCTAAGCCCACCTGATGCTCATCGAACGACCCGGCCCGACCTCTTTTCCCGGCCTGATCATGCGGACGCCAGGCCAGACGGAAAGGAGGCCCTCGTGCCCATCCATCGCCTGCCCGACAACCCCAGCCTCGAACGTCTCCGCAAGCAGGCCAAGACGCTGCTTCAGTATGCGAAGGCGGGAGTTCCCGAGGCGCTCGGGCTCGTCGCCGAGTTCCATCCCCGGCCGCCGGAGACGCTCAAGCTGGCCGACGCGCAACTCGTCACCGCCCGGATGTACGGCTTCGCGAGCTGGCCCAGGCTCAAAGAACACCTCGGCACCGTCGAGCGCTACTCCCGCTCGCCGCACCGGGTCGCGCCGAGCGAGGAGTTGCCGGAGGAGTTCCTGCGGCTCGCCTGCCTCACCTATGGCACGGACTACCCGGGCCGGACCGCGGACGCCGACCTGCTGCTCGCCCGGCATCCGCGGTTGTCCACCGCGAACGTCTTCACGATGGCGGCCACCGGCTCGGCCGACGCGCTGGCCGGCGTACTGGCCGAAAATCCGGGGCTCGCGCGCGAGCAGGGCGGCCCCTTCGGGTGGGAGCCGCTGCTCTACCTGGCCTACGCGCGGCTCGATGCTCCCGGCCGGTACGTGGCCGCCGCCCGGCTTCTCCTCGACCATGGCGCCGATCCGAACGCCGGATTCCTGTGGGACGGACTGCCCACACCGTTCACCGTGCTCACCGGCGCGTTCGGCGGAGGAGAGGGCCACCAGCCACCGCATCCGCAGGGCCTGGCGCTGGCCAGGCTGCTGCTGGAGGCCGGAGCGGACCCCAATGACGGTCAGACGCTCTACAACCTCGGGCTCGGCGGCGCCCGCTCCGACGACACCGCCCACCTTCAGCTGCTGCTGGAGTTCGGCCTGGGCCGGGGCGCGGGCGGCCCGTGGCATGCCCGGATGGGTCCCACACTGCAGTCCCCGCAGCAGATGCTGCGCGACGAACTGGCCACCGCCGCGCTGCGCGGCTGCCCGCGGCGAGCCCGGCTGCTCCTGGCCCACGGCGCGGAGGTGGACGGCCTGGGCGGGCATCCGGCGTACGGCGGACACACCCCCTACGAGCTCGCCCTGCTGAACGGGCACACCGAGATCGCCGAGCTGCTCGCCGCGGCAGGCGCCTCGGCGGTACTGGACGAGATGGAGGCGTTCACCGCCGCCTGCATGCGCGCCGACGCCGACGCGGTGGCCGGATTCGGCCCGGAACCGCTGGCGCGGGCGCTCGAACGATTCCCCGGGCTGATCATCAGGGCCGCCGAGCAGCGCAAACCCGCGGCGGTACGGCTGCTGGCCGGTCTCGGCTTCGGCGTGAACCACCTGCGTGAGTCCACCCCGCTGCACGCCGCGGCCTGGAACGACGACGTCGAGACGGCCAGGGCACTGATCGAGCTCGGCGCCGACCCGGCGATCAAGGACACGGAGTACGACGCGACCCCGCTCGGCTGGGCCGAACACGGCGGCATGCACCGCGCGGCGGCGTACCTGCGAGGACTGGGGACGACGTGATCGAGTACCCGCTTGTCGGTGCCGCATGGCATGCTGCACGACATGGCGGCAACAGATCCAGCACTCGTGACCTTGGTCGTCGGCGACGAGGAGCTGCTGGCCGAGCGCGCGGTCAGCGAGGTGGTCGCGGCGGCGCGGGCGGCCGAGAGCGGTGCGGAGGTGCACGATCTCATCGGCGGGAAGGTGGCGCTGGGGGAGCTGACCCAGCTGACCTCGCCGTCGCTCTTCGGTGATCGTTCCGTGGTGGTGATCCGGTCCGCGCAGGATCTCGTCAAGGACGTCATCGCCGAGGTCGTGAAGTACGTGGCGCAGCCCTCCGACGACACCGTGCTCATCCTGGTCCACCCGGGCGGGGTGAAGGGCAAGGCGCTGGTCGACGGGGTCAAGAAGGCGGGGGCGCGAGTCGTCACCGTCAACAAGGTCACCAAGGCAGGGGAGCGGCTCGACTTCGTCAAGGGCGAGATCAAGCGGGCGGGGCGCGGCATTTCGGGCGATGCCGCGCAGGCGCTGCTCGAGGCGGTGGGCAACGATCTGCGGGAGCTGGCCGCCGCCTGCAACCAGCTGGTGTTCGACACGGAAGACAAGACGATCAACGCGGCGGCCGTGGCCCGCTATCACAAGGGGCGGGCGGAGGTCACCGGGTTCAACGTGGCCGACTCGGCGCTCGAGGGGCGGCTGGCCGAGGCGCTGGAGCAGCTCCGCTGGGCACTCGGCACCGGGGTGGCCCCCGTGCTGCTGGTGAGCGCGCTGGCGGGCGGGCTGAGGGGCCTGGCCAAGGTCGGCGGAGCGCCGCGCAACCTCAGGGGCGGGCAGTTGGCGAGCCACCTGGGCATGCCGCCGTGGAAGATCGACCGCGTCAAGCGGCAGCTGAACGGCTGGGGTCCGGAGGGCCTGTCACGCGCCATCCAGGCGGTGGCCGACGCCGACGAGCAGGTCAAGGGCGGCGGCGCCGACCCGGCGTACGCGCTCGAACACACGGTGCAAGTGATCGTCGCCAACCGCACGGGCCGGTAGCTGCCCGTACGGACTGATGGGTGCCACCCGCTCCGATAACCAATGGTCCGATAGCCGGCGCCCCGGTAAGGTCGCGAAGCGTCGGAGGGCGATGCGCGCCTCCTGTCGGTTGCTGGAGGGTATGTGAGCTGGTCGCCGTTTCGTATCGAGGTGCCGGACGACGTGCTGGACGATCTGCGGAGTCGGCTGCGTAACACGCGGTTCGGCGACCCCACGCGGCCAGGGGAGCAGGCGTGGCAGGGCGGCGCAGACCCCGGCTATCTTCGTGACCTGGTCGGCTACTGGGCCGACGGATTCGACTTCCGGGCGCATGAGGCCGAGCTGAACGTTCTGCCGCACGGCATCGCGCACATCGACGGCACGCGCACGCACTTCCTGAAGATCCCCGGCAACGGGCCCGCGCCCATGCCGTTGCTGCTGAGCCACGGGTGGCCGAGCAGCTTCATGGAGATGCTGCCGCTGGCGGCCCGGCTGGCCGATCCAGGACGGTTCGGGGGTGATCCGGCGGACGCGTTCGACGTGGTGATCCCGTCCATGCCCGGCTTCCTCTATTCGGAGCTGCCCGCTGAGCCGCTGACCAGGGCGGCGATGGCGCGGATCCTGCACGCGCTGATGACCGAGACGCTGGGCTACGAGCGTTACGGCGCGTTCGGCGGTGACATCGGCGGCGCGGCGACCGGGTGGCTGGGGGCGCTCTATCCGGAGCGGGTGATCGGGATTCACCTGATCCATCCGCCGTTCCCGGCGTCGCTGGAGGATCCGCCGCTGTCGGCGGAGGAGCAGGCGTTCCTCGACGCGGAAGCCGTCTATGACGAGGGTGACGCCGGCTACAGCTCCATCATGGGCACACGGCCCGACACCATCGCCGCCGCGCTGCTGGACTCGCCGGTCGGGCTGGCCGCGTGGATCGTGGACAAATACCGCGACTGGAGCGACTGTCACGGCGAGGTGGAGACCCGGTTCGACCGCGACACCCTGCTGACGATCCTCACCCTCTACTGGGCCACGGGCTCGATCGGCACATCGTTCAGGCAATACTTCGACTTCGAGCACAACACCGCCCGGCCGCCCATCACCGTGCCGGCGGCGGTCACGCTGAGCCACGAGCCGTTGATGGCCGACTTTCCGCGGTCGATGGCCGAGCGGGC
Source organism: Nonomuraea sp. CA-143628 (assembly GCF_050942315.1). NCBI lineage: Bacteria > Bacillati > Actinomycetota > Actinomycetes > Streptosporangiales > Streptosporangiaceae > Nonomuraea > Nonomuraea sp. CA-143628. The sequence goes on along the minus strand of NZ_CP192072.1, from coordinate 10,098,719 downwards.
CCTCACGGACATCCGGCAGTGGAGCGAGCCCGGCAGGGGCGGCCACTTCCTGCCCCTGGAGGAACCGGCCCTCCTCCAAGAGGAGCTGACGAGCTTCTTCCGCGAGCTCCGCCGCTCCTGACCGGCCGCGCCTTCCGCGAGCTCCGCCGCACCTGACCAGCGTCAGCGGGTGGATTCCACGTTCACCAGGAGGCGTTTGAGCAGGCCGTCCAGGGTCGCCTGCTCCGCCGGATCCAGCACGTAGACCATCGCGGCCTCCACCTCCCCCCGGATCCGCATGGCCTCCATCCACAGCTCGTGCCCTCTGTCCGTCAGCTCCACGTCGACCCGGCGGCGGTCGTCCGTGCTACGCAGGCGGCGTACCAGGCCCGACCTCTCCAGCGTGTCGAGGCGGCCGGTCATCCCGGCCGGCGACAGCATCAGCTCCGCGGCCAGCTCCGAAGGCGTCGCGGAGCCCGCCCTGGCCACCAGCCGATGCAGCGTCTCGAACTCGAAGTCCTGCATCCCCACCTCCGCCAGCGCCGCCTCCTTCGTCTGATGCAGGTGCTTGACGAGGAACTGCATCCGCGTCACGACCGCCTCCACCCGCTCGTCGTACGGCGCCCTGCCCCGCCACCGCGCCAGATGCCGATCGACAGAGTCACTGGAGTCGGAGCTGGAGCTAGAGCCGGAGCCCGCGTTCATCGAGTCCACCCGTCAATCTTAAGCCAGCAAGTATTTAGTTGACGAAACATTAGCCAGCGAATTAATGTCGCACCCCATGAGACTTCTGCTCGGGCGAGCCATCTCCGCCTTGGCCACCGCCTTGATCCCCACCACCCTCACCCTGGCCGTCCTCCGCACCACAGGCTCGGCCGAGGCCCTTGGTCTCGTCCTGGCCTGCGAATTGATCCCCCTCCTCCTGCTCCTCCCGGTCGGCGGGGTGCTGGCCGACCGGTTCCGGCCCGAGCGGGTGGCGCTGGTGGCCGACCTGGTCCGCGGCCTCTCCCAGGCCGCCATCGGGATCGAGCTGCTGATGGGCGTCGGCCGCGTGCTCGATCTGGCCGTGTTGTCCGCGGTGGCGGGGGTGGCGATCGCGTTCGGCATGCCGGCCGTGCCGAGGCTGGTCGCGGCCGTGGTGCCGGGCCCGGACCGGTTGCGGGTGAACGCCCGCATCGGCGTGGCCACCAGCACCTCCAGCGTGCTCGCGCCCGCCCTGTCGGGCGGCGTGGTGCTGGTGGCGGGCCCGGGGTGGGCGGCGTTGCTCACCGCCGCGCTGTTCGCCTGCTCGGCGCTCACCCTTGGCGGAGTCCGTACGGCCAAGCAATCCGAGAGAGCCCGGAACACCTTCGCCAAGGACCTGGCCGAGGGGTGGCGCGAGGTCAGGACACGGCCGTGGTTCCTGAAGTCGGTGCTCGGCCATGGCGTATGGCACTTCATGGCCGGGTTGTTCCTCACCCTCGGCCCGCTGACCGCGGTCAAGCACCTCGGCGGCGAGGCCAGCTGGGTGCTCATCGTGCAGTGCGGGACGGTCGGGCTGGTCGCGGGGGTGTTCCTGGTGCCGAGGCTGCCTGTTCGCCGGCCGCTGGTCGTCGTCCAGGTGGCCGCCGCGCTGTACCTGCTGCCGTTGGTGGCGCTGGCGCTGACGGCGAACGTGGTGCTGATCGCGGCGGCGTACTTCGTGGCGATGTTCGGGCTCGGGCTGCTCAGCCCGTTGTGGGAGACCGTCGTCGCCGAGGAGATCCCCGAAGGCGCGCTGGGGCGGGTGCGGGCCTTCGATCAGCTCATCTCGTTCGCCTCGCGGCCGTTCGGGCTGGCCGTGGCGGCGCCGCTCGCGGGCTTCGTGGGCATGACCGGGCTGCTGCTGGCGGGAGCGGTCGCCGTGGCCGTGGCGAACCTGGCCGCGATCACGTCCGTCAAGCCTCCAAGGACCGGCTCTCCAGAGGAGCGGCCTCCCGCAGGACTCCGTCGCTGATCTCCAGCACCCGGTCGGCCAGCGTGATGAGGCTCGGATCGTGGGTGGCGACGAGCGCGGTGACGCCCTCGCTGCGGACCAGGGCGCGCAGCAGCTCCATGATCTGCCGCCCGGTCTGTGAATCGAGTTGTCCGGTGGGCTCGTCGGCGACGAGCAGCCGGGGCCGGTTGGCCAGCGACCTGGCGATCGCCACCCGCTGCCGCTGGCCGCCGGACAGCTCGTACGGCCGCTGGTTGACGTGCTGTTCCAGCCCGACGAGGGAGAGCAGCACGCGCACGCGCGTCTCCCGCTCCGCGGCCGGGGTGCGGGCCAGCCGCATCGGTACGCCGACGTTCTCGGCCGCCGACAGCACCGGGATCAGCCCGAACGACTGGAAGACGAACCCCACCACGTCTCGGCGCAGCGCCAGCAGGTCGTCCTCGGACATCGAGGTCACCTCGGCCCCCGCCACGACGACGCGCCCGGCGTCGGGCCGGTCGAGCCCGCCGATCTGGTTCAGCAGGGTCGTCTTGCCGGACCCCGACCGGCCGCGGATGGCGATCAGCTCGCCGGGGTAGGCCGAGAACGAGACCTCCCGCAGCGCCACGACCTCCTTCGGCCCGGTGCGATAAGTCTTGCGCACCCCCTCGACGACAACCAGGGGCTCACTGCTCATTGGAGGGCTCCTCCCGGGCCGGCCACACGCCGATGTGGTCGGATTCGAGTTCGAGGCGCACCCGGCGTTCCATGTCCAGGGCGTTCATGAAGTCGCGGGGCAGTTGCAGCCGCCCCACGCGGTCGAGCACGGCGTACTCCTCGGCGACGCCCTCGCGGCGGAGCGTCTCGCTGCTGGTCCGCCCGTCGCGGATGCCGATCGTACGATCGACGCGCTCCGACACCAGCGGGTCGTGGGTCACGATGACCACGGTCACGCCCAGCTCGCCGTTGGCCTTGCGCAGCGCCCCGAACACCTCCTCCGAGGTCTCGCTGTCCAGCTCACCGGTGGGCTCGTCGGCCAGGACGAGCTGCGGGGAGTTGGCCAGGGCGACGGCGATGGCGACCCGCTGCTGCTCGCCGCCGGACATCTCGGGCACCTTGCGGTCCGCGCAGGAGGCGACGCCCATCAGGTCCAGCAGTTCGGCCGCGCGTCCCCGCCGTGCCTTACCGGCCAGTTTCATCGGCAGCTCGACGTTCTCCCGGGAGGTCAGGTACGGGAGCAGGTTGCGCGCGGTCTGCTGCCAGACGAACCCGACGATGTCGCGCCGGTACCGCAGCCGGTCCTTCGCGGTCATCGACAGCAGGTCCGTGCCCGCCACCCGGGCCACGCCCGCCGTGGGCACGTCCAGGCCGGACAGCACGTTCAGGAGCGTCGACTTGCCCGACCCGGAGGCGCCGACGACGGCGACCAGCTCGCCCTCCTGGATGAGCAGGTCGAGGCCCTGCAGGGCGACCACCTCGACGCCCTCGGTCTTGTAGATGCGCACCAGGTTGTCGCACACGATGTGCGCGTCCCCGCCGAACGCGACCTTCTTCTCGGCGGCCTTGGCTTCCAGCTCGGACAACGTTGGACTCATATGAGGTCACCCACTCGGAGTACGGCGCCGAGGCTGCGGCGGCGGCTGATGGCGGTGTGCGCGTAGGTGCCGAGCACGGCGACGGCGGTCAGCCCGGCCGCCAGGACGACCGGCATGACCGGGTCGGCGGAGTAGTCGCCGACGGCCAGGTCACCGGCGTAGGCGGACAGGTCGATGCCGGGCCCGAGCGCCGCGGGCAGGCCGAGGCCGAGCGCGAGCCCGGCGAGCGAGGTGATGAGGATCAGCGGGAGGATCTCCAGCACGGTCAGGCCCCGCGCCTGGCGGTCCGACAGCCCCAGCGTGCGCAGGAACGACAGTGCCCTGGCCCGGTCGGCCGCGCCGATCACCAGCGTCACCAGCACGGCGATGAACGCGTAGACCGCGAGCGCGATGGTGGTGATGAGCAGGATGTTCTGGACGGTGCCGGTCATCGGGTCGTCCTCGATCGCGGCGAGGGCCTGTTCCTGCGAGATCAGCTCGGCCTTGGGCTGTCCGGTGGCCGCCAGCAGCGCCGCGTGATCCGGCTCACCCATGATCAGCAGGGTGTTGACGCCGGGCCGCTTGTTCGTCGCGAAGGGCAGCACGATGAACTTGCCGCGCGGGTAGAAGCCGGGCAGCGAGGCGATCTCGCCGGCCGTGGTGACCTTCATCCGCTCATACCAGGCGATCTCGAACGTGCCGCGTCCGCGCAGCTCGCTGGAGACCAGCACCGGGATCCCTGAGGCTCCCGAGGCGGTGAGGGGCACGCTGACCGGCGCGCCGTCCAGCAGCCGCCGCCATTGGGCCACGTCGACGGCGATGACCTCGGCCCGCTCGCCGCCGTAGCCGATCTGCGCGGTGGCGGTCTGCGCGGGCACGAGCAGACGTACGCCGGGTACCTTCCGTACCCGCTCGATGGCGTCGGGAGGCAGCTCCACAGGAGAGGTCAGCTTGATCGGCGCGCCGACGCTCTGCCAGGACGCCAGGCGCTGCGTGGTGGACAGCCCGCCGGAGATCACCGTCCCGAACACCGACACTGCCAGCGCGGGCAGCAGGATCAGCACCGGCAGCACGCTGGCTGATCTGGCCCGGGCCGCCCTGGTCAGGCCCAGGAAGGGCACGGCGAGGCGGCCGCGCGCGGTCAGCCGTACGAGCAGCTTGAGGGGGAGGGGATAGCAGCGGATGGTGATCAGCGCGGCGGCGACCGTCAGCGCGACCGGTACGAGCATGAGGAACGGGTCCTGGACGCCGGTCGTCAGGCCGCGGGTGCGCAGCAGGTACGCCCCGGCCAGCGCCAGACCGACGACCAGCACCTCCAGGGTGATCCGCCGGGCCGACGGGCGGGCGGCGGCCACGTCGTCGCGGCGCTCGTGCAGGGGCGTGCGGTGCGTCACGGCCAGCCGCGCGGCCGCGTAGCCGATGGCGGTAAGGGGCACGAGGGCGGGCCCCACGTGGGCGAGCCACGGCACCGGCCCCGGCACCAGGAAGGCCAGCCCCCACCCGGCCAGCGCCGCGGGCACCACCGCGATCACCACGAGCGCCGTACCGGCACCCGCCACCTGCCGCAGCGACCCGCCGCGCGCCCGCGCCAGCGCGAGCGGGTGATCGATCCGCTCGGCCAGCAGTTGTACGGCCAGTACAAGCACCCCCAGCGCCACGACCAGCAGGCCGCCGAGCACCAGGAACATCACGGTCTGCGCGGTGCCGAGCGCGGTCCCGAACTTGTCCAGCAACCCCGGCAGCTCCGTCTCCAGCCGATACTCACCGTCGGCGCCCGCCGGTTGCAGGGTGACCACGTGCCCGTAGTCCTCGATGGCGGCACGCAGCTCGGGCAGGTCGAGAGAGGCGGCCTCGGTGGGATCGACCGGCAGGATCCAGCTGTAGAGCAGGTTGCGGTCGGCGCCGCTCAGGGCGGCCAGGCCGGCGGACGAGATCAGCGCGGTCGTGCGCCGCTCCAGCTCCAGCTTGCCGGGCGGCTGGATCTGCGTGACGTGCAGGACGTCGGTGTCGTGGCTCCAGTAGCGGGCGCCGGGGTCCTTCGCCCTGAACACGCCCACGATCTTGACGGCGGCGTAGTCGCTCTCACCGAGGATCCGCACGTCGCCGATCTTCAGCGGCATCGTGGTGCGGGCCTCCTCCACGATGCCCACCTCGAACAGCGGGATCTCCGTCCCGCTCCAGCGCATGGTCGTCGGCTTGCCCGGCGCCCGGCCGTCGACCCACTCGACCCGCCGCTCACTGTCCGACAGCCAGCCGAGGTTGATGTAGGTCTGCCCGCCCGACAGATGGACCGGCGTGTCGTACGTCTTCGCGCTCATCTGGCCGGTGGGCGAGACGAGCGGCCGCAGCTGCGGCGGTACGAGCGAGCGGAGCCGGGCGTCCCTGGAGGCGAACTGGCCGGGCTCGCGCAGGTCGTCCGGCCCTCCGCGTGACCTGGTCCGCACGGTCAGGTCGGCCTGCTGCGCGGGCGCGTCCTGGAGGGCCTGGTGGAGCGCTTCGTCGTACGAGCCCTGCAGCACCCGCGGCAGCCCCGCCAGGAGCAGACAGGCGCTCAACGTCAGCAGGGACAGCATGGCCATCGCGCCCAGATACGCCTGGGCCAGGCGCAGGATCTTCACAGGTCCTCCTGACGCTGCCCACGCAGATTGCGGGCCAGTACGGCGACGATGCCGAGCAGCACCGCGGCCACCAGCGCCAGCATGGCCGCGGTCGCCGCCCACGGGATGTCGAGCAGCACGTCCGGCGTGACGGCCGCGGCCTGCCCGGTGAGCACGATGTGCGGCACGACCAGGACGCCCACGACGACCGCCAGCGCCGTGCCCGCCACCAGCGACAACCCGATGACGAACGCCTGCTCGACCGCCAGCAGCCCGAACACCTGCCGGTGGCTCACCCCGAGCGCCCGCAGGATCGTGAACTCGGCCATCCGCTCCCGCGCCGCGACGGTGGCGTTCACCACGAAGCCGAGCGCGGCGAACGCCAGCGCCGCCGCGAAACCCAGGATCAGCGCCCCCTGCAGCCCGCTGGCCAGCGGGTCGTCCCGCAGCCGCTCGGTGAGCTCGTGCTGGTCGATCGCGGTGACGTCCCACTCCGGCCGCTTCTTCAGCGCCGCGAGCGCGGGCCCGGTGTCGCCGTCGTGGGCGGCGAGCCACCATTCGGTGGCCGGTCTGGGGATCTCTCCCGCCGCCAGGCCGTACGCCTGCAGGGTGGCCCAGTCGGCCAGTACGGCGGGCTGGTCGGCGGCGGTCGTCGGCATCCGGTCGACCAGGCCCGCGACCTTGACCTCGACGATCCGCCGGTCCAGGTTGACCCGGCCCACCTGGCCCGCCGAGAGCTTGAGCGAGGCGGCCAGGTCGGTCGTGAGCACCACGGGCAGCGGGCCGGACAACTCGCCGAAGGCGACCGCGACCGGTTGTGATCCGGTCGCCTTGAGCGAGATCGGGCGATCCGCGCTCAGACCGGTCACCGTGACCTGCGCGCTGCCGCTCTCGGGCGGATTGGCGACCAGGCCGTGGACCGACAGCGGGTAGGCGATCTTCCCGGTCCGCCCGGCGATCTCCGAAAGGTCGAGGTCGATCCGGTTGTCGCCCGGACGGAGCAGGCCCAAGGGCAGCTCGCGCCATACGCCGAGCGCGTCCGAGACCATGATCCGCAGTGTCACCGCGGCGTCGGCGCGGGCGTGCAACGTGAGCGTCGTGGGCCGGCCCGGCAGCTCCAGCGGGGCACCTCGCGGCCGGCCCGAGCCGAGCACCCGCGCCATCTCCGCGACCGATCGCGCCGACAGGTCGGGCCGCAACTGGAAGAGCCGGTCGAGCTTGCCGGCGTCGAGGCCGAGCAGGACCGCGCCCTCGCCGCTGAGCTGGACCGGGCCGCGGAAGGCGGGCGAGACCGCCGTGACGCCCGGCAGCGCGGCGAACGCGGTGCCGCGCCCGAACGTGCCCAGCTCGGGACCGTCCGGCGGCCCGGAGATCCGCAGGTCGGCCCCGGCCTGATGGCGGGCCTGGTCCTGCTGGGAACCACGCCAGGTGGCGGCCGTGGCCATGGACACGATGCCGATCGCGATGGCCATGGTCAGCAGCAGCGCGGGCCCGGCGTACTTGAGCGGCCGCCGGCTGACCTGCCAGACGCCGAGCGCCGGGGCGAGCGTGGGCCGCCTGGCGGTGATCCGCTCGGCCAGCTTCGAGACGCGGGGCACCAGGCGCAGGCCCAGCATGCCGCCGGTGAGCAGCGCCAGGGCCGGTCCCGAGACGATGAGCGGGTCGATGCCGAGGTCGCCGGCGGCGGTCCCGGTGACGGGCGCGCCGTAGCGCCGCAGCTGCCAGATGGCCAGCCCCGCGACCACCAGCAGCGCCAGGTCCGCCCCCGCGCGCTCGATCAGCCCGCGCCCGCCGCCGCGGCCACGCGCCGACTGCTCCTCCACGTAGGTACGCCGGGCGCCGGCGAGAGCCGGGAGCATGAGGAGTACGGCCGAGGCCAGGGCCACGCCGATCGAGACCGCGAACGTGCCCAGATCGGGCGAGGGCGTCAGCCGTACACCGGAGGCCCTGATCCAGGGCAGCGCGTTGACCAGGGCCAGCAGCGGCGGGCCGAGGAAGGGCGCGACGATCGCGCACGGGAGGGCCACGAGCAGCGCCTCGCCGCCCGCCAGCGCGGCCAGCCGCAGCGTGCCCGCGCCGCGCGAGCGCAGCAGCGCCACCTCCATGCGGCGGTGGTCGGCGAGCAGGCGGGCGGTGAGCATGAGCGCGTACGCGGCCAGCAGCAGCAACTGCAGGACCGGGATCAGCATGGTGGAGCGGGCGACCAGGGCGGCGGTGCCGAGCTGGGCGAGCATTTCCGGCAGGCGGCTGGTGGCGGTGCAGCTCGCGCAGCCGTTCGCGTGGAGTCGGTCGCGCAGCTCGGTCACCCGGGCGGCGAACGGCCGCAGCTGCTCCGGTGACAGAGCGCGCAGGTCGGGGACGGCGGTCCAGGTGGCGTTGACGTTCGTGGCGAAGCGGCTCAGGAACGTCTCACGGGAGACCATCAGCGGGCCGTAGGTGGTGTACTCGCCCGTCTCGACGCCCCTGGTGAGCAGCTGCTCGCCGGTCCAGCGGTCGCCGAACGGGTCGTTGAGCTGGAAGACGCCGGTGATGCGGACAGTGACCGCCTTGTGGTCGAGGCGGCCTTCGGTGGTGAGCTCCTGACCCGCCTTGACGCCCATCGCCGTGGCCGCCGACAAGGAGATCGCGGCCTCGACCGTCTTGGGTTCGGTGGCGTTCGGCCAGGTGCCGGAGACCAGTTTGGCGTGGGCGTCGAGGCCGTCATAGCTGCCGAACCTGAGCAGTTCGGGGGTTTTGCGGCTCTCCTGGCCCGGCCGGACGTAGGAATCGGACCGGAAGGCGGTCGTGATGGCGGCGGGCGCGCCCGCGTAGGCCCTGGCGAGCTCGGCGCGGATCGCCCGGTCGAGTGCCGGGAACGTCTCGCCGGTGACGGGCGCGGCGATGGTCGCGGCCACCTGGCCCAGCGGCGCGGTCTCCATCGTGCGGCGCACGCCCACCTCGGCGATGGTGGAGGCGTACATGGTCAGCGCGACCAGAGTCGTGGTGGCCAGCAGGATCGACCCGAACGCGGCCAGCAACAGCAACGGCTCGCTGAACGCCCGCTTGACGACCAACGGCCCCCGCATGTGCCCCCCTTGCCCCGTTTAGTGAACCTTTGGGCATTCAGCTGGGGGAGGGCAAGGTGATCTTCGCAACGGTGACAGACCTGATGCGGCGGTGTGATATCGAAATCGTGACACAAAAAACGCCGCACCCCTTGACGGTGGTGCGGCGCTCTGGCGCCTCGCTCTTCGGTCGAGCTCGGCTGGGTCTTACTTGGCTGCTGCCAGGGTGGCGACCTGCTTGGCGATCGCCGACTTGCGGTTGGCAGCCTGGTTCTTGTGGATGACGCCCTTGCTGACGGCCTTGTCGAGCTGGCGGGCGGCGGCCCGCTGCAGCTCGGCGGCCTGCTGGACGTCGCCCTGCTCGGCGGCCTCGCGGAACTTGCGCACGGCCGTCTTCAGCGACGACTTGACCGCCTTGTTGCGCAGGCGAGCCTTCTCGTTCTGCTTGTTGCGCTTGATCTGGGACTTGATGTTCGCCACGAAGAAGCCTCGGTAAAGTCTGAGTGATGGATGGGGCGCGCGGGCTCGTGAGAGGGGCGCGCCACACGCAGTTGAACAGGTTACCAATAACCCAGAGGACAGCTCAAATCAACACCCTGGGAATTGGAGTCTCGGACCAGTGTACGGCCTCAGGAGAACCACTCGGTGGTGTATTCGCGCCAATCCTCCTCCGTTGCGGCGAAATCGACGTACAGGGCCAGGCCGAACCGCTCCCGCCTGCCATGCTCCGTCAGGGCCAGCTTGGCGCCCTGGGCGGCCATGGCCACGCTCTCGGCGGCGTCGCTCCAGGCGAGGCCGTGGTCGTGGTAGGCGGGAGCGCCCACGAGGACCAGCTTCGTCTCCGGGACCAGGTCGAGGGCGAGCGTGGCCTGCCGCACGACATAGCCCCCGTAGAGGGACTGCAGGGGCGTGAGGGAGTCGTACGTCATGATGGCCACCTGGTCGACGCGCTCGGCGGCCTCCCTGAAGTAGCCGCTCGACCAGTATTTGTCGTGGCCGATGACCGCGCGGGCGGGCAGGCGTATCAGGGGGTACGGCTCGATCTGGGGCGTCGAGATCGACAGCAGCTTGGTGTACTGGCGGGTTCTGCCGAGGAGGTCGAGGAACTCGCGGTCGCCGTCACCGATCGGCTCGAAGTTGTAGTGGATGCCGTCGAAGCCGGTCTTCATGATGGCGGCGACTCCGGCCAGGACGTTCTCGCGGGACTTGGCGTTGTCGAGGTCGAGGCCGCCATCGACCTTCTGGCCGAGCCAGGCGGAGACGCGGAGGCCGGGCAGATATTGGCGCACCCATTGGATGAAATTTCGGGCTCTGGGGTATTTGGCGGGATCTAGACGGCCATCCATCTCGAACGGGCCCGAATGGACGTACAGGTCTTTGATGCCCGTAGCTCGTAGCCGTACCGCGAGCCGCTCCACGTCCTTCTCCGTACGGCGGCCGTCGACCCAGGCGTGGCCGAGCCAGAGAGCGTCGTTACCTGTGCTCTTCGCCCAGGCCGCCGGGTCACCGGTAAACTGAACGCGGAGCGCGCCGGCGAGGAGGCCGAGCAGCGCGACGACGACGGCCAGGGCCAGCGCGACAAGGCGCAGGCCACGGCGAATGGCGGTTCGGGCAATCACCCGGGCATGTCACCATGAAAGACGCTTGACCTCAACCCTGTCGAAACGGACTTCGGTGCGCACTCAGCCTGGCCAGACCGACCCCGCGTTGATCCGCAACTTCTGCATCATCGCGCATATCGACCACGGCAAGTCGACCCTTGCCGACCGGATGCTGCAGATCACCGGCGTGGTCGACGACCGGTCCATGCGCGCCCAATACCTCGACAGGATGGACATCGAGCGGGAGCGCGGCATCACGATCAAGTCGCAGGCCGTGCGGCTGCCCTGGGACGGCCACGTCCTCAACATGATCGACACGCCGGGCCACGTCGACTTCACCTATGAGGTGTCCCGGTCGCTGCAGGCGTGCGAGGGTGCGGTCCTGCTGGTCGACGCCGCCCAGGGCATCGAGGCGCAGACGCTGGCCAACCTCTACCTGGCCATGAACGCCGACCTGCACATCATCCCGGTGCTCAACAAGATCGACCTGCCGGCCGCGCAGCCGGAGAAGTTCGCCGAGGAGCTCGCGGGCCTGATCGGCTGCGACCCGTCCGACGTGCTCAGGGTCTCGGGGAAGACCGGTGCGGGCGTACGCGAACTGCTCGACCACGTGGTGCAGACCATCCCCGCGCCAGTGGGCGAGGCCGACGAGGCGGCCCGCGCGCTGATCTTCGACTCGGTCTACGACACCTACCGGGGCGTCGTCACCTATGTCCGGGTCTTCGACGGCCACCTGGGCAAGCGCGAGCGCATCCTGATGATGTCGACCCAAGCCACCCACGAGACGCTGGAGATCGGCGTCATCTCGCCCGAGCCCAAGGTGTCGGACCTGGGCCTGGGCGTAGGCGAGGTGGGCTACCTGATCACCGGCGTCAAGGACGTGCGCCAGTCACGCGTCGGTGACACCGTCACCTCGGCTGCCAAGGGCGCCACCGAGATGCTGGCGGGCTACGAGCACCCCAAGCCGATGGTGTTCTCCGGCCTCTATCCCATCGACGGCGACCAATATCCCGAGCTGCGCGAGGCTCTCGACAAGCTCCAGCTCAACGACGCCGCGCTGGTCTACGAGCCGGAGACCTCGGCCGCGCTCGGCTTCGGCTTCCGCGTCGGCTTCCTCGGCCTGCTCCACATGGAGATCGTCCGCGAACGGCTGGAGCGCGAGTTCGGCCTGTCGCTGATCTCCACCGCGCCCAACGTCGTCTACCGGGTGGTCATGGAGGACGGCTCCGAGCTGACCGTCACCAACCCCTCGGAGTTCCCCACCGGCGGCAAGATCTCGCAGGTCTTCGAGCCGGTGACCAAGTCGACCATCCTGGCCCCGGCCGAGTTCATCGGCGTGATCATGGAGATCTGCCAGGGGCGGCGCGGCCAGCTGCGCGGCATGGACTACCTGTCGGAAGACCGGGTCGAGATCCGCTACACGTTGCCGCTCGGCGAGATCATCTTCGACTTCTTCGACCAGCTCAAGTCGCGCACCCGGGGCTACGCCTCGCTCGACTACGAGCCCGACGGGGAGCAGGAGTCGGAGCTGGTCAAGGTCGACATCCTGCTCCAGGGCGAGGCCGTCGACGCCTTCAGCGCCATCGTCCACAAGGACAAGGCCTACGCCTATGGCGTCGACATGGCCAAGAAGCTGCGCGAGCTGATCCCCAGGCAGCAGTTCGAGGTGCCGATCCAGGCGGCCATCGGCGCCCGCGTCATCGCCCGCGAGAACATCCGCGCCATCCGCAAGGACGTCCTGGCCAAGTGCTACGGCGGTGACATCACGCGTAAGCGCAAGCTGCTGGAGAAGCAGAAGGAAGGCAAGAAGCGGATGAAGATGGTCGGGCGGGTCGAGGTGCCGCAGGAGGCGTTCGTGGCGGCGCTGTCGACCGACTCGAGCGCCGACAAGGCCAAGAAGTAGCCCCTTCGGAGGCCCCGCACCCGTTTGTTGGGTGCGGGGCTTTCTCATGTCCGCTTGCCTCAGGACTGAACGCGTGTTTATAGTACTAAACATGTGTTCAGCGCAGTCTGATCTGACCACCCAAGCGAAGATCCGCAACGCGGCCATCGCCCACTTCGCCCACGACGGCTTCCAGAAGACCAACCTGCGGGCCGTCGCCGCCACGGCGGGGGTCAGCGCCGGCCTGGTCATCCACCACTTCGGCAGCAAGGACAAACTGCGCGCCGTCTGCGACGAGCACGTCCTGCGGACGCTGGCCCGCAAGGGACGCGCCAGCAACCCAGCCGGCCTGCGCGACCTGGCGCACGAATACCTGGCGGACCCGGCGGAGTACCACCTGTATGTGCGGTACATGGGCCGCGCCATCGAGGACGACTCGCCCGCCGGCGCCACGTTCGTGACCACGATGGTGGAGGAGACGGAGGCGACCCTGCGGGCGGGGATCGCCGACGGTTCCATGCGCCCGTCGTCCGACGTGCGGGCGCTGGCCGTACTCAGCGTGCTGACCAGCCTCGCCACGCTCACCATGGCGCCGTCACTGGCGCGCGCCCTCGGCTACGAGACGTTCGGCCCCGAGGCCCTGCGGCGGCTCGCGCTGCCGACGCTCGAGGTCTACACGCACGGCTTGTACGCCGACGACTCCCTGCTCAAGGCGACCGGTGACGCACTGACCGACCCCCGCTGGGCAGCCGCGCCGACCGACACCCTGGAAGACGGTCCGGCGGACACCTTGGAAGACGGTCCGGCCGACAGCCGATCAGAAGACGCACCGATCGATACCCGATGGGAAGAGGACTGACGACCCATGCCCCCAAATACCCTTCCGGCTCTCACGCCGCTTCAGGAGACCCTGTGGCTGACGCTGTGCGGCCGGGCCCTCGACAACCGCCTGCCCCGCCCCATCCTCGGCGACGAGATGGCCGACGAGATCGTGCGCGAGGCCGGCTACGACTACAAGAAGTTCGGCCTCATCCCGAGCGCCGCGATGAACATCGCGCACCGGGCCAAGAAGCTGGACGAGGTGGCCGAACGGTTCTTCGCCCGCCACCCCGACGGGGTCGGCCTCGACCTCGGAGCCGGCCTGGACAGCCGGGTGCTGCGCATTTCCCCACCGCCCACGGCCGACTGGCACGACATCGACTTCCCCGAGGTCATGGCCGCCAGGCGGCAACTGCTGCCCGCCCGCGCCACCCCTCATGGCATCGCCGCCGACCTGACCGACCCCGCGTGGCTGGACACCCTGCCCACCGACCGGCCCGCGGTGATCGTCGCCGACGGGGTGATCGCGTTCCTCTCCATGGAAGACATGATCTCCTTGGTGGGCCGCATCATCGACCACTTCCCCAGCGGGGAGATCGCCTTCAACGGCTACAGCAGATTCCACGTCTGGGCGCAGCGGCACGTTCCCATGGGCGCCACCCGAGCCGTCAGGGACATCACCAAGTTCTCCGGCCTCGACGACCCCCGCGACGCCGAACGCTGGCACCCCAAGCTGAAGCTGGTCAAAGAGATCCTGTGCACCCGGGAGCCCGAGGTCGCGCTGTTTCCGCCGGTCCTTCGCTGGTGGACCCGCCTGGGCGCCCAAAGCGCGGCCGTTTCCCGCTGGGGCAACGTGGTCCTCCATTACCGCTTCTAAAGGCCCTTCGCTTCGTTCCGGACGTCCCTTTCAGCCCACCCCTTACCCGATTCGGTGGTTGGCCGTCTGCTGCCCACCCGCCCACAACGGCCCTTCGCTTCGCTCCGGACGTCCTCCCAGGCGGGCTGACGCCCGCCCCCTGAGGGACCTCGCTGCGCGAGGACTGCCTTCCCAAGAACGCTTCGCCGGGTTGGCTGATTGGAGTGGACTGACCTTGGCGGCAACATCGTCGAGGCCCGGCATCGCGATGGTTATTCAACAGTCAGTTCTGGGGTGACGCTGCTTGAGTTGATCAGGTCACGGCGTGGCGCCGGTTGTGGAAGCTTTTGTCCCATGCTTCCAGGGGATGTGGCGCGTGCGGTTTCCCGTTATCTGTCCGTGGCCGACCAGGTGGTGCCGGGGCGGATCTGTGGTTTCTACGTGGTCGGCTCGATCGCACTGGGCGCCTGGCGGGTGGGACGCAGCGATATCGATTTCGTCGCCGCAGTGGATGGTGACCTCGGCGAACGGGATATGCGTCGGCTTGCGCTCCTACACAAGGTGGGCAACGTGCCAGCGGCCTGGCAGGCCCTGGTTCGGGCTCGGCCGTCCATCCCAGGCACGGTGAATGGCGTCTTCGTCGCGGTGAGCGATCTGGGTAAGCCGGTCACGCAAATCCGTCCGATTGCGTCCCACAGTGGGCCGTCTTTCAAACGGGGGCGAGGATTCGAGGTGAATCCGGTGGTGTGGAAGGTGCTGCTGGAAAGAGGCGTCACGGTGCGGGGGCCAGCTCCGAACGAACTGGGCCTCGACCCGGAGCCGAGCAAGCTGCGCGAGTGGAATCTGCAGCAGTTGCACGGCCACTTTGCCACGTGGGCCGGTAAAGCGTTGTCGGGGAAACCCCCGCGCAAACCGCTGCAGCCGGCTCATCGGGTGGCGATATCCAGGGTGCTGGCTCCTCCCCGGCTACACCACACGATCGTGACAGGCGAGGTGATCTCGAAGGAGGCTGCGGCGCAGTACGCGCTGGACACCTTCGAGGCGCGCTGGCATCCGTTGATCCGTCTGGCGCTGGCACGTCGTCTCGGACTGCCGGCGCCGGTCAGCGTCGATGCGTCCCCGACCGATTCACGCAGACTGCCTCGCCTGGTGGGCGAGTTCACCCTCGACGTGATCGCGAGCGCGGATCGACGATGTGAGGGAGGTCCACCTTGACCTTCAGATGCCGCACATGGTGATGCGCTTCATGGAACTGGCCACCATGCTCGCCGACACCTGCCCGTGCTCCTGCCGCATGCGCAACGCCAACATCGGGTCTTGCCCATGTCAGCGCTGGCCGAACTCCCTCACGGTCGCCCCTCCAGGGTGCCTACGGCATTCCGTTGGTCCTGCCGTCCCCGACCTCACATACTCCCGCGACACCCCAGCCCCCAAACCGGGTCAATAGCAGCTCTACAGTGTTTCCGCCTCATCGAGAAGCCGATGAGCGTGCACCCGGACGGGATGTTGCAGCTCAGCGTAGTCATCCACGCGATGGGCACGTCCGAGAATGTGAGCAGCGGCGCTGAGCAAGGCAACGTGGCCGCTGGGAGTATCGAGCAGGTCCGCGAACACTTCATGCACCTTCTCAGCTGTCTGGGGCGCGAGGAGGGTGTGATGGTAGAGCAGGGCCGCGCCGTACCCGGCAGGAGCGGTTCCCCAGTACTCCCAATCCAAGATCCACAGGCGTGGACTGGTCAGGTTGGCCCAGTGCAGGTCCATGTGCTCCGTGCGCAAAGCAGGACTTGGCAGGTTCAAGCGTCGCGCGTACAGGTCCTCTAGCTCCCGCACAACGGCATCCGGATCGTGTTCCCCCCGGTCGGTGCTATGCGTGGCAAGCTTGTCGAGCGCCGCGCGGAGATCCAGCCACCAGGTATCAGCAGCGGCGAAGGGCTGTAGCAGCTCAGGTGTAGGAGAGCACGGGCTGTCCGAAACGTAGGTCATCAGTTCGGCGTACATGCCGACAGGCGGTTCATCCCACTCCACACGCGCGACAACATCCGGCTTCGGTATGCCTCGAATCTCTGCCGCGTCGCGGTTGCCCGTCCACGGTTCGCCCTGCGCCCAGTCCTCGTGTTCAGCGGTGGCGCGGAGCCAGAACCGGCCACCCCCGGAGGTGGCGGCCGATCCGATAGTGCGGTCGCGCCAGCCGAACACCACGTCACCAGTTGGGGCTACACCGAGCCGGGTCGCGCTCTCGTTGAGAAGGCGACGCAGGAACGCACGTTGTCCGTTCGGTTTGTGGCGCTCGCTGGTCACGTCAGGGTCTTCTTACTTGGTGGGGCGGCACTGGTCCTATCAGGGCTATACAGCCGCCTGTCCGGGTTATATGCCCCCTCGGAAGGGGTGCATCCTTTGCCGGCAAGCACGGTGTTGGGTCAGGGTGATCAGCACCCTGCGGCGCTCATCGCGCGCTGCCTAGCCTGATCTTCCGCCTGCCTCGTGCGGGGTGAGCCAAGCGGGACGATCAGGCTAGCCTCAGCCGCCTATGGCGCTTCATCTCGGCACGGACCAGATCATTCCAGAGTGGAACCCCCCGCCGGCGGTTTGATCGAGCATCACGTCGGCGGGCCGACGTATCCCGGTGAGGAGCGCTCTGCTGGGAGGTGCTTCCAGTTTTAGACGGTTTCGTCGAACTCGCCGTCTTTGACTCCCGACACGAAGGCGTCCCACTCGCTTGGGGTGAAGATCAGCGCAGGACCGTTCGGGTCCTTGGAGTCTCGGACCGCGAACAAGCGACTGCCCGTCTTCGGCCCTTTATCCGACGAGACGATGGCTATTTCCACGCAGTTGCCGCCGTTGTTGCTGTGGCTGCTCTTGCGCCATGACGCGCGCGAAAGCTCAGCCTTCATCCCCATCTCTGCACCATCCTGGTTAGTGATCATCACACTTCCTTCAACACCGATGCGAGTAGGGTGCGGGTTTGATCTGGGTCGAGCGCCTTGGCTCGCAGGTGGTTAAAGACCAGGTTATACCGGTCTACGGCGGGTGGTTCTTCCAGATAAAGGCTGCCAACCTGGCTCTCCAGGTAGATCACATCGGGATCTGGTGCCTCCGGAAATCCTATGACCACGAAGCCGCCGTCCATTGCGGGGTGTGGTCCAGCGGAGAAGGGAAGGACCTGGAGCGTGACATTGGCCTTGTGCGACATCTCGATCAAGTGGCCAAGCTGCTCTTTCATGGTTTCGCGGCTGCCGATCGGGCGACGGATGACAGCCTCGTTCATGATCACCCACAGCCGCAACGGATCATTTCCCGTGACCCGATCATGCCGGGCTTGACGGAACTCGATCTTGCGGTCGATCTCCTCTGCGCTTTCCGACATGGGAGCGATGCTGAGGTAGGCGCGGTAGTAATTGGGGGTTTGGAGCAAGCCGGGTACCAACTCCGGCTCGTAGCTCCGCAGTTCTGACGCCTCGGCCTCCAAGCCAACGAAGACTTGGAACCACTCTGGGATGACGTCGCCGTAGGAGTGCCACCAGCCTCGCTGGCGGGCTTGCCGTGCCAGCAAGAGGAGTTCCTCGCGGGCGGACCCGTGAATCTCGTACACGTCAAGAAGCGCGCGGAGATCGTTGACGCGGATTCCCCGTCGCCCCGACTCGATGCGACTTACCCATGACTGATCGTATTCAAGTCGCTCAGCGACCGCATCGGCAGTCATGCCGGACTCTTTACGAAGTCGGCGAAGCTCGCTTGCAAGGCGTCGGCGCCTCACGGTGGGGCTGCTCCCAGTAGTCATACCGTACTCACCTCGACACTCTGAGTGCACACCTCGAACCTGTCGAGATTCCCGCACTGGGTGGACCTAAGCAACTCGGAATCTTTCCGATTGGCATCTTGCCAGAACCAACATGCCAACGGCACGATGGTATCGGCGCGGAGCCTGCAAGGATCGCCAATCCCTGAGGGGGTTGGACTCAATGCGACACAAGTCCGAGAGCGCGACCAGTTCTCAACGGGCGCGACCAATGCGGGATCCGCCCTCAGCTCGGAGCAGCTGTACGTGCAACACGTGCGGCTGGCGTGGGATCTGCGGTCGTTCGGCACGGAGAGGGGGTTCGTCATGCCGTACTTCGATCACGAAGAGGAACAGTTCGTTCACTTAATGCGATCGGCGTGGGATCTGTCTCAGCTCGGAGTGGCGCTGGCGGTGCAGTGGCCGCCGAAAGGTGAGTCGTTCATCGCCTTACGCATGGCGCGGGGTCCTCTGGGCGTGAGGGTCGCTTTGGGGGGCGAGCAGTGGATCTTCATGTGGGGTCATGGTCGGGGTCGGTGGCTGGGTGGGTGCGTACGAGGTGGATGCGGCTACGCGGGTCTGGGAGGTGGCGCGGTGAACGAGCGATTTCTTGGTGAAGTCGTGTTGCCGGGGGTGGCGCAGTCGGTGGCGGTAGCTCGTCACTGTGTCGGGGCGATGCTGGCGGCCGCAGGGTATCGGGTCGTGGACGATGTGCGGTTGATCGTGAGCGAGCTGGTTGGCAACGCCCTGACCCACACCGCTTCGGGGCTGCATGGCGGGGTGGTGATGGTGGAGGCCGTCGCCGTTGATGCCGAGATCGTTCGCGTTGAGGTGACCGATGACGGGGCGGACACGATTCCACGAGCACGCGCGTCCGACGGTGACGACTGTCACGGGCGGGGTCTGTGGCTGGTCGAGCAGGTCTCACTCAAGTGGGGCGTGCGCCTGTTGGGCGCGGGGCAGCGCGCGGTCTGGGCGGAGACGTTCACGGGTCAGGCCGTGCCTTCCTGTGCCGGGGAAGGCGTGACGACCGAGGTCGCGCGCGGAGAGCCCGAGGTGAAGAGGTGAGCTGGGTGTTCGGCCACTGGCGGTTTCCCCCTCACTGCTCGGCGCCACACGTATTGGCTGTGCAGCCGCACTACGAGGAGTTGGCATGGCACGTCCCGCGCGAGGGCGAGCCGCCCGGTCGGGTCCTGCGGTGGACCTGCGACTGCACGGAGATCTTTTACGAACTGATCGCGCTCGGTGGGTTGCGGTTCATCCGCTGCACAGCTCTCCGGGCCGGGAAGACCGTCGTCCACGAGAGTGATCGCTGGTCCTTTCATGCGGCAAATGCCATGTGGAGCGCTCTGCTTGTGGGACGCGCGAGATGAGTGGTCTTGGCGGCCGAGCATGTCCGGTGGGTGTGCCGGTGGTCTCAGAGGCCGAGTACGTCCGGTGCGTCGGCCAGGGAACGCCAGCGGGCCGCCGGGTCGTCCAGCAGGCGGCGGGCTTCCAGATCGAGCAGCCCGCCCACGCTGGTCATCTCGGCCGCCACCCGCCCGTCGGCATGCCTGAACTCCTGCGCGATCCTGAACGTCTTCCCCTCGCCCCACACGAACGCGCACGTCACCTCCACCTCGTCACCGCCGCGCAGCTCGCCGAGGTAGCGGATGGTGTTCTCCAGCGTCACTGGGCCGACGCCCGAGCTCAGCATGTCGTCGACCGAGATGCCCGCCGCGCGCAGGCACTCCCAGCGGGCGTGGTCGCCGTACTGGTGGTAGACGGCGCTGTTGACGTGGCCCTGCGTGTCGAGCTCATAGCCGCGTACGGCGATGCGCACGGAAAAGGTCATGCCCGTTCCTCCAGCCAGGTGTGCGATTTGGCGGTGAGATAGCGCAGGCCGTCGTCGCCGATCTCGATCCAGTCGCCCCTGGCCCACCCGCCGGTCGTCTGCGGGGCGAACCCGTGCCGCTGGAACAGCACCGACGCCTCCTTCTGCGTCAGCCCTCGCCGGCCCCACTCCTCGATGACTCGGGCGGTCCGCTCGTCCTCCCCGGCCTCCTCCTCGCCCAGGGCGGCGGCGAGCTCCTCGAACCCACGGGCGATCAGCCGGAGCGCGGCCTGCGTACGTGCGACGTCCATCTCTCATCGCCTACCAATTGATTCCAATTGCTAACCGATCTTACCCCGTCGGACTCTGCCGCAAAAAGCCTTCGCTCCGCTCCGGGCGTCCTGTTCAGCCCACCCCTTACCCGATTCGGTGGTTGGCCATCTGATGCCCACTGCTCTACTCCCGCTGCGGAACCCCGATCAGGCGTGCTCCTTTCATGAAGCGATCGTCCTACTCCTGCCCGAGATGCCCGAGATGCCCGAGATGCCGACGGTGGCCGCACTGACCACGGCGAGCGCCGCTCCCACCCACATCACGGCGGAGATCGACACGCTGTCCACGACCTGGCCGCCGGCGAACGAGCCGAGCGCGATGGAGACGTTGAAGGCGCCGACGAAGAGCGCCGTGCCCATTTCGCCGCCGCCCGACCGCATGATCCAGAGCTGCAGGGTTACCCCCACGCCGCCGTAGCCCAGGCCCCACACCACGAGCATGATCAGGGGCAGGCCGATCAGGGGCAGCGCCGCTGTGGAGAGTGCCATGAGCACGGCCAGCGTGACCAGGACCGGCTTGGGGTTCCTGGCCGCCCATGCGCCTGCCGCGAAGTTGCCGGCCACGCCTGCGGCCCCGTACATGAGGAGGGCGGTGCTGACGAGGGCGGGACCGGCGTGCGAGACCTGCTCGAGGAACGGCCGGACGTAGGTGTAAGCCGCGAAGTGGCCGGACACGATCAAGACGGTCAGGACGAGGACGACCTTGAGCGGGCCGGACAGCCACGCGAGCCGTCCCTCCGACGCGCGGGCCGGGGCTTCGTGAGGCAACGACTCGGACGCGCGGGCCGGGGCTTCGTGGGGCAACGACTCGGACGCGCGGGCTCGGGGTTCGCCGGGTAGAGGCGGCAGGCAGGCGGCCAGCAGCATGAGGAGGGCCAGGGCCAGCACCCCCATGGCGATGAACGCGGCCCGCCACCCCGCGAACGACGAGATGAACGTCGCCACGGGCACCCCCACCACCGACGCCACCGACACCCCGGCCAAGATGATCGACGTGGCCCGCCCGACGGCCCCTTCGGGCACCAGTCGCGGGCCGAGTCCGGCCGCGAAGGCCCAGAACCCGCCGATGCTCACCCCGGTCAGCACCCGGGCGGCCAACATGACGGGGTAGTTCGGCGCGAACGCGCCCGCAAGGTTGGCCACCGCCAGCAGCGCCATCAGCCCCAGCAGCATGGCGCGCCGGTCGAGCCGTCGGGTGGTGATCGCCAGCACGGGCGCGGAGACGGCGGCGACCAGTCCGGGCGCCGACATCATCAGCCCGGCCGTCCCGTCGGAGACGCCGAGGGTGGCGGCGATCGAGGTCAGCAGGCCAACGGGCAACATCTCGCTGGTCACGATGGTGAAGGTGCCCACCGCGACCGAGAACACGGCGAGCCAGCGCGCCCGGGTGGCGGCGGAAACATCAGTCATGGTCATGCCAACCAGCTTTCTGCCGGCCACCAGCGGGAACAATGGCGAAGGTCGAAGGCTTGGTTTAGGAGGGCTAAGCGATCAGATGGAGATGGGGATGGAGTTCAGGGAGCTGGAATGCTTCGTCGTGCTCAGTGAGGAGCTGCACTTCGCGCGTACGGCCGAGCGCCTCTACCTGTCACCTGGCCGGGTGAGTCAGCTCATGCGCTCGCTGGAGACCAGGGTCGGCGGCCGGCTCTTCCACCGGACCAGCAGGCGCGTACGCCTCACGCCCCTGGGCGAGAGTTTCCTGGCCGACCTGCGCCCCTCCTACGACGGCCTGGCGAACGCGGTCAGCCGGGCCAAGGCGGCCGCCCGCGAGGTGACCGGCGTGATCAGGGTCGGTTTCCTGGCCACGCCCACGGACGTCGTCACCGGCAGCGTGCGCGCCTTCGAGCGCCGCTACCCGGAGTGCGAGGCGGAGCTGGTGGAGATCCCGCTCTCCGACCCCTTCGGCAAGTTGCGGGCCGGGCAAGTGGACATCGTGTTCACGCTGCTCCCGGTGGACGAGCCCGATCTGGCGACGGGTGAAGGGCTGAACCGGGTCTCGTACCAGCTCGGCGTCTCCTCGCGCCACCCGTTGGCCGCCCGTGCGAGCATCGGCGCGGAGGAACTGGCCGACCTGCCTCTGATCGGCCTGAACGGCCCGGCTCCGCGCACGTGGCGCGAGCGCGTCACACCGTCCGCAACCCCTTCCGGCCGTCCCATTCCCCTGGCCGGTACGGTGGCCACCAGCCAGGAGGGCCTGACCCAGGTGGCACTCAACCGGGGCGGCATGCTGTTCTGCACCCCCACGGCGGCGCACCACAGGCGCCCGGACATCAGCTTCGTCCCCGTCACGGGGTTGCCTGCCTCGATCCTCGGCCTGGCTTGGGTGAAGTCGGCGGAGACGACGGCGATCCGGGCGTTCAACGAGGCGGCCGTCGGGCACGCGCTCGGGGTAGCTGGCCTGGGGGCGTAGGACATGAAAGGGCTGTAGCAGCTCAGGTGTAGAAGAGCACGGGTTGTCCGAAACGTAGGTCATCAGCTCGGCGTACATGCCGACTGGCGGTGGTGGCCCATCCGATGGGTGCGCGGCTGAGCGCCGCCGGGTGATGCCGACTGGGCGGCCCCGCACTGCTCGAACCGGGTACTCCCTGACGGCGACGTGATCGCCGATGCGAGATCCTCCGAGTGCGACCACCCCGAACCGATCACCTGAGGGCGGGCCGGCTGCCGCTCACCACTCCCCACGGCGGGCACTCGATCACCGTACGGCCGAGCGGCGGCACCACCTCAAACGCTCAATGGGCCGCAACCTCAGGTTTGGCCTGGGGGATGTCCTCAGTGCTGTAGGCGGGCATTGTTGTGACGTCCGGCTTCCGGCCGGGCCATACGCCCCAACTCTCGCCCCACCACGCAACCCGCCACACGTGCCGCCCCTCATCCAGCTCGGCTACGTCCGCGTGGTCCGCGGGCGTGCCTGGGTGGCGAGACCACCAGAGCCGCCGCACGAACGCGTGACCGTGCTGCGGGGCGCGCTCGCGGCCAGAAAGGTGCATGCATTTAGCGTCGCACATGGTGTCACGCTTGTTGCCGCTACCAGCACGTTCACCCGTCCGCTGTCACCCTCAAGCGGTAGTCGGCAGTTCGTGGAACCACGCGCCTTCACGCTCGCCGACACGCCCAGCACTATCGCGCCGGCCAGCCGCCAGACCAGCTGATCCGTGGCGCCGACCACGGCCGGCAACCCCAGCCCGAGCGCCATGAGCCGGTCCCCGCCGGGCCACGGCCGCGTAGCTCCGTCAGGCGAGGGAAGGCCGAGAGCGCTGCGTAGGCCGACGCTGCGGAGTCAAGCCGCCCAGCCACGCAGCGCGGCGGGGATCGTCGAGCGGAACGTGGTCTCGGCCGTGGCGGTGTCGAAGGCCCCGGCCAGTTCGAGAGTCACCAGGCCATGCAGGGCCACCCAGAGTGAGAGCGCGATGGAGGTCGCGTCGCCAGAGAGTACGGAGGCCGACCGAGCGCGGTCTATCGCCTCGATGAGTGGCTTGATGGGATCTGCGGCACCCACGTCGCCGGACGGGTCGAAGCTCTGCACGCCGCCGAACAACACCGTGTAGAGGTGGCGGTGCTCACGCCCCCAATGCCGGTACGCGACCGCGAGCGCATGAAGGTCGGCAAGGGGGTCATCGGAGGCCGGTACCGCCGACAGTTCTTGGGACAGCCCGGCGACAGCCCTGTCGCGTACTTCCGCGATCAGCCCGTCCTTGCCGTCGAACAGCGAGTAGACCGCGGCGGTCGCGGTCCCGGCGGCGGCGGCCAGGGCGCGGATGGTGATCGACTCCTTTGGGCGGGTTGCGAACATCTCGGTCGCCGTCTCGATGAGGCGGTCCTTCACGGTGTCGTCGTTGGTTCTCGGCCTTCCCACGACGACCAGCCTAGCGGAGCTGATAGCGTATCCAAACATTGTTCTGAAACAGCGTTTGGAAAAACTATGGCTCTCCCCGTTCCTCTCCGCCTCGTCGGTCGCCTGATTCTGGCCCTGCTCGCCGTCGTGGGGCTGGCCGGGCTGTTCCTCGCCCTGATCGTTCTGACGGACGGCGCGCGCTCCGGGCTCGCCGCCTGGCTGACGGCCCTCGGCGGCGGAATCATCGCCGCCCTGTGGCGAGGCCGCGGCCGTCCTTGGCGGGGCCGGCTGTGGCCTATCACGCCGGTGATCGTCGCCGCGGCGCTCACGGCGTCAATCTGCGTCCCCACCGTCCCCACGACCCGGCAGTATCCGCCCGACCTGCCATTCGTCGCGACGAGACACTGGAGCTTGAGCACGGGAAGCCGGGTCGCGGTCTACCACTATCCCCCCGCCGCCGGCGCCTCTCGCCGCCCCACACCGCTCGTGTATCTCCACGGCGGGCCCGTCCGCTCCATCTCCGTGCTCGACCACCGATTCCTGCGGCTCCTGGCCGGACAGGGCTACGACGTGTACGCCTACGAGCACCCCGGCGGCGGGCGGAGCGACCTGCTGTCCATGGATCAGTACACGATCTCCAGGTCCGAACGTGACCTTGCCGCCTTCATCGATCGCCTGGACAAGGGTCCGGTCGACGTCCTCGGATTCTCCGCAGGCGCGATCGTGCTCACCCGGGCCTTGGCCACCCCGGCCACCGCCGCCCGCGTGCACCGGGCGATCATCGCCGAGCCCGGCCCCATGGACGGTCCCACCGCGCTGATCAGCGGGCAACAGGGACGACCGTCCGCGCGCGGCCTCGCGCCGGC
This sequence comes from Nonomuraea sp. CA-143628, assembly GCF_050942315.1. Taxonomy (NCBI): domain Bacteria; kingdom Bacillati; phylum Actinomycetota; class Actinomycetes; order Streptosporangiales; family Streptosporangiaceae; genus Nonomuraea; species Nonomuraea sp. CA-143628. The sequence continues at coordinate 10,073,813 of NZ_CP192072.1, read as the reverse complement.
CCCGACCGGAGCGCGGGCAACTGGCGTCCCCCGCTACGCCGTCGCGCTCGGCCTCATCCAACTCGGGCTCCTCCCGCCCGACACCGGCCTGATCACGCAGGCCGAAGGCGTCAATGCCTTCAAGGCCGCCGATCTCGGCAGCGACACCGCCTCCGCCTACTGCGCGCGGGACGCCGGCCGCATTCCTACCGAGGACACCGCGGAGAACTTCTCCTTCAACGCCGCCGCGAGCCTCCGCATCCAGCAGACGATCAGGGACTCACCCTCCATCGCCCCAGAGCTGAAACGCTCCCGCACCCCCGCGATGCTGATGATCGCCGAATGCTCCTCACAGATACGCCAATGGCAGACCGCCATCCTCGCCGCCGACCCCGCAATCGAGCGAACCCAGTACATGCCCGGCGTCGGACACCGTATGTGGAACGGCCTCGACGACAACAACGAGCGAGCCGCCGCCGTCATCACCGCGTTCCTCCAGGGCGAGCCGTCGCCCCTGCGGAACTACCCGACCCGAGCCGACATCTCCGCCTTCCTCCGCGACCACAGGTAAGATGCCGCCGACATCGCAGAGCGGCAGGCGACTGTCACATGCGGAAGGCATTCAGAGGTCGCTCACATGCTCCCCAGAGCACCGCGAATGCCTTCAATGACGGCCACGGCCTCCGGAGCGGAGCCGCTCTCCTCCCAGAGTTCCAGCCACTCCGAGTCTGCGCCCATCACCCGGTCCAGCGCCCGCACGGCCAGCGCCACGAGTTCGTCATCGACCTCCACCCTGCCGCCTTCCAGCAGGAAATCCGGCGCATAAGGCGAGGTGATCGGCGCGCCGCCGCGTTGAGAGGCGACGATGGCCGCTGCCGCGATCGCCTCTACTGCCTCATCGCTGTCCAGATATTTCGCGCGACCCGCAGCGCCTTTGAGCGCCTTGCGGATCAGAGCCGGACGCCGTTTCGGGGCTGCGTCGTGCAGATCACCGCACCAGTCGGCAGCCGAGTCGTTGTCGAACGGTCCCACATCCCATGTGCCCATGGCCGATTCATATCGGACCTCACCGACATTCAGCCGTCACCCGTCGGGCGCAGCCCACCACGACCGCTTCGGGCGCGACCTTCCCATGCACTCGCCGAAGGTATTCCACGGCGTGTTCTGTGGCCGGGTCATGGTTCAGCCGGTCCCGGTAGAAATGGAGCCGACCCTCGCAATCATCGATGATTTCGCTCCACGTACGGGCCCAGATACGAACCCCTCCCTCCCACTCGGCGATGCCGCCAGGTGGACGGTTCGGCGCGCCGGCATCACGTCTGACGATCTCCGCCATCTCGGTGGATACGACCCAGAAAACCCAGGAAACGCGGGCATCGCGGAACTGTGGATCGCTGACGATCGCCTCCGCGTAGCTCTTGATCTGGGCGCACCCGTGCCAGATAGCCCGCGAGCACGACCACCCCCAGTACCGCCTGCGCCCCAAGGAACTCCGCCAGGCCGGCGGGCCGGGTCGTCAGCGCCGCGATCAAGGGCAGGCAGCCGATCAACGCAAGGTCGGGGCCCGTCAATGCCCAAATGAGCGGGCCCGTCGGGATCGCACCTCCGGGGGTGTCGATGACCGGCATCGAATGGTCGACCGGTCTCCGCCGAGCCATCCGCAGCCCCGCCGCCGCCACGGCCGGTGAGATCAGCGGCCCGAACAGCCACCACCACGCCCCAGCGGGCAGCCCGCCCACCATGGTCAGACCCGTCAGCGCCGCCGCCGTCCAGGCGCCGCACAGAAGAGCGGGGAGCAGCGCCCGTGCGGCCATCGCCGCACGCGGGCCGATGCCCATCAGCCTCATCAGGCTCGGGTTGTCGCCGTCCCTGCGCGTGCCGGACGTGTTCGCCGCGGCCACCCAGAGCGCTCCGGCCAGTACGCTCACCTCCGCCGCCCCGGCGTTTCCCGCCTGCGCGAGTACGGCCGGCAGCGCCGTGGCGGCGAACACTACGGCCAGCCGTCCGGGGCGGCGTCCGGCGCGACGCCAGTCCTGCCAGGCCAGCGCGAACGGCGCCGGGAGGGACGGCCACGCCCTCGAGCGCAGCTTCCTGGCCCGCCAGTGGTTGTCCTCGGCGATCCAGGTCAGCGCGCCGGGATCCACCGCCACGGCCGCCGTGGCCACGTGTCCGGCCCGGGTGGATGTGGCGAGGATGGTCCTGGAGGGTATCCGGTCGAGCGTGGTCCATGCCCGCCGTACGAGGAGGGTGGCGGCCGTCGCGGAGCCGACGGCGACGGAGGACACAGCGCTCAGCGGTGCCCCGGCCACGGCGACGAGAACGCTCCGCACCGTCCCGCTCGCCGCCAAGACGGCCATCGCCAGAAGTACGACCAGTGCCGCGCTCAGCCAGGCGTTCCATGTCTGCGACATCTGGGCGAGCACTGCCATCGCCATCGCGCCCACGCTCGCCGACACGCCCAGCACCATCGCACCGGCCAGTCGCCAGATCAGCTGGTCCGGGGCGCCTAGCACGGCCAGCAACCCCAACCCGAGCGCCATGCCCGCCACGATCGCGACGAGCAGTAGGACGCGTGCCGTACGGCCCAGTACGCCGCGCCGGTCCAGCGGAGACAGGAGCAGCCACGCGGCGTCGGCGGCGGACACCAGCATCGGACCGCCGGCGCGGGCGGCGGCGACCACGCCCGCGAAGGCGAGCACGATGAGCGCCATCCCGGCGCCTACGTGCGCGGCCTCTGCTTGCCCGGCCATGCCCGCGATGGCGGAGGAGACGGGCTTTCCGACGACCGCGGCCACTATGGCCAACCCGAACATGGCCACATAGCGGTCCAGAAGGGTGGACGGGCCCCGGGTACGGGATTTGACGAACGCGCGCACGGACCGGGCGGACGGTTCACCGGGGCCGCCGGTCGCAGGGGTGGCGGTGGGCGTCGCCGTTGTACCGCGCTTCAGTCGCGGGCTCACTGGTGCACCATCCTGTTGCGGGTAGCCGTGAGAGTGCTCATGCCGTGACCCCGGCGGCGGTCGGTGAGATCTGGCGCGCCCGTTTCGCCAGTCCAGGATCGTGCGTGGCCATGACCACGGTCCCGCCCTCGGCCGCGTACTCGGTCAGGAGCCCCGCCAGCCGCTCGCGAAAGCCCGCGTCCAGCCCGCGCTCGGGTTCGTCGAGCAGCAGCAAGCGGCTCGGCCTGAGCAGCGACGCGGCGAGGGAGAGCCGTTGACGCTGCCCCGTGGACAGGTTCAGCGGTGGGGCGTCGGCGCGTTCTCGCAGTTCGAACAGGTCGAGCGCGGTGTCCACGGTCATGCGGGGTCGGGCGTGCACAGTCCGTACGAGCTCCAGGTGCTCGCGCCCGGTGAGCCCCGGGTACCACGCGGGCTCGTCACCCATCAGCACCACTCGCCGCCAGAACGCGGCGTCGTCGGCGGGCGGCGCCCCGAACACCTCCACTTCACCACCGGTGACAGCCTGCAGCCCGGCCAGGCAGCGCAGCAGGGTGGACTTCCCCGCCCCGTTCGGCCCCACTATGGCCACGATCTCGCCGGAGGCCACCGTCAGAGACATTCCGTTCAGGACTTCGTTGCCGCCGAGCTCAACCCTGAGGTCGCGGACGATCACCATCGATTCGGGCACCGTTCGAATGTAGCCACTTGCCTTCCAACACGCTCCGGCCGGTCCGCAGCCCTGGATCCCCGTGTACGCCGGGGATTCTGTCGGTGGCGCCCGCTACCTTCTTGTCCGAACACCTGTGCGACAGGAGGGTGACATGATTGCCGTATCCCGATGCGGCCGTGGTGGTGGCCGTGCTCGATGTGGCCGCCGACTGTTTCGGCGAACCGCGCACGGCCACTGCCTTGACTGCCGCCAATGTCCGGAAGATGGCCGATCAGTGTCCTGGCCGCGCGCATGTCCGTAGGTGAGAATCGGTTCGCATGATCCGCGTCCAGGAGGTGCTGATGGACACGTCCGCGTATTTGAAGGCTGTTGTCGAACAGACGAGCATGTTCGCCGATTGGGTGGACGGCAGGGATGCGGCGGCCTCGGTGCCGACATGTCCGAAGTGGACGCTGGCCGATCTTGTCAACCATGTCGGCGGGACACAGCGCATGGTGGCAATGCTCGTAGGTGAGCGGATGACCGAGCCGAGCAGGGCGTTCGCCGGCTACGTTCCGGGTCCGACCGATCCGGGCCAGTGGCGGGCCTGGCTGAGCGACGGCGCGGCCGAGGCGAAGCGGGCGTTCGCGTCGGTCGCCGATGACACGCCGGTGTGGGATCCGTCCGGCGGCGCCGCCGGCGTGCCGTTCTGGTCGCGTCGGCTGTTCGGCGAGGCTTGCGTGCATCGCGCGGACGCGGCCGCGGCGCTCGGCATGCGGTACGAGCTGGCGCCGGAGCTTGCCGTCGCGGCCACCGAGGACTGGCTGGACACGATGACCTCCCGCGGCTATTGGGAGAACAAGCCGGGCTTCGCCGACGCGATGCGCGGCAGCGGCCAGACCCTGCATTTCCACGCGACCGACGCACCCGGGGAGTGGGTGGCACGCCGGGAAGCGGACATGATCGTGCTGGAACGCGCGCACGCCGAGGCGGACGTCGTGGTACGCGGCCCAGCCGCCGAACTACTGCTGGTGCTCAGCAGGCGTCGCTCGCCGAATGCGGCTTCTGCGCTGGAGCTGCAGGGCGATCGGGCGCTGTTCGACCATTGGATCGAACACATGGACTGGGTCACCGACGGCTGACCCGCGAGCGACGCGCAAGATCCCCGCTCCGACCTCGAACGCCTCGAGCGTGAGACCGGCGAGCGGGTCGCGGCCGCCGAACGTGGCCGGGCCCGGCGCCATCCGCCGGGGGAACACCGGTAACGGAAGTGCCTTTCCTGGCTTGGAAAGGCACTTCCGTAGATCTTCAGCGGCCTTGCCTCATTCACTCATGTGTGTCACCGGTGTGTGCGGCGCCACCAGTGGCGCCACCGCCAGCTCCCTCGGCCGATGCCGTACAGCGCACCGGAGAGGCCGCCGATCGCGCTGTTCTGCCAGTACGCGTTGGCGCAGCCCCTCAAGGTGCGCTTGCGGAGACAGCCATAGGTGCCGAAGCCCACCCCGACGATGAAGGACCCCCGGCTGACCCAGCGCCGGCCGCTGCTCGCCCACCGATGGACGAAACCGCCGAAGCCCCGGCGGGTGTTCCAGCCGTACCGGAACGCCCGGTAGTGGACCTTGGCCCGGCGCCAGACGTGCCTGGCCTTGCGGCGGAGCTTGCGGCACCAGCCGCAGCCCCACTTGCCGTCCAGGTCGGTGCAGTTGACCGGGTCGCCCGAGCAGTACTCGTAAGCGTTGGCGCTGCCGCCCGGCACCGGGTCGAGCTGCAGGAACCGGCCCAGCGACGGGTTGTAGAGCCGGACGCCCATGAGCATGGTGCCGTCCAGGGTGTCGGCGGCGCGCTGCTTGCCGCCCAGCCAGCCATACCTGCGGGCCGGGCCGCGCGCCACCCCGTACTCGTCGGCGTCCACGACGGTGGCGGTCGCGGTGCCGAGCGTGTACTCGGTGCCGACGTCGCCGTGCAGTGTGGTCAGCTGCAGGCGGATGTCGCCGTTCGCGCCGGTGATGGCCGCCAGGTCGCCGTCGAAGCCGGAGACGTTCCTGAGCACCTGGCCGCCGGACTCGGTGGTCCAGCGTGGCGAGTCGCCGTCGGAGCCGTAGTGGTTCACGACGGTGCCCGCCGCGCCGGCGGTGGACCTGAACCGGTCGGCCGGGTCCAGCGCCCAGGTCATCGTCTGGCCGCCTGCGGTCTGCCGGCGGGCCAGGTCGTTGACGTGGTAGTCGAACGTCGTCCCGCCCGGCAGCGCGGTCGTACGGCCGAGCGCGTCGTAGCGGTAGCCGTCACCCACCAGCCGGTCGCCGGAGTCGTAGGCGTAGGAGGTGATCGTCGCCTTGGCGTCGTCGGCCTCCGGGCACGTGTCCGCCTGAGACTGGGTGGCCAGGCGGGTCCGGTTGGAGTTGTCGTCGAAGGCGTAGCGGCGCAGCGCGCACACGCCGCCCGCCGACTCCATGGCCGAGGTCAGGCGGCCGGCCTTGTCGTAGCCGTAGGCCCGCTCGTACCCGGCGTCGCCGCGCGCGTCCGCGGCCCACTGGCCGTGCACCGACTCGGTGACCTGCTCGCTCAGCACGGGCTGGTCCAGCCCGTCCTTGGTGTAGACGCGCGAGACATCGGTGCCGGTCTCGTCGTCGGTCACGCTCACGTGCAGACCCCCGGGCAGGTCGCCGGAGGCGAACTCGCCGTCGGCGTCGTACCGGGCGGTGAACGTGCCCGCCACCGAGTCCGTCAATGTCACTGCCAGCCCACGCGGCTCGGTCGCGTTGTCGTAGCCGTAGGTGACGGTGGACGGAGCGGAGTCGGTCACCTTGGTGGTCCGGTCGAGCAGGTCGTACTCGGTCCTGGTCACCCCGGCGTCGGCGTCGGCGTAGGAGATCCGCCGGCCGAGCCGGTCGTAGGCCAGGACGATCCGCTCGGTGACATTGCCCGCGGCGTCCAGACGCTGCTGCTCGGCCACCTCGCCGGAGTCGGGCGCGTACACCGTGGCCACGGCGCCCAGCGCCTCGCCCACGCCGCCGGTGATCCACTGGCGGATCTGACGTCCTGCCTGGTCGTAGGCGGTGTTGGTGACGCGGGTGACGCCGTTGGCGGTCTCGGAGACCGTCAGCGGGTTTCCGTAGCGGTCGTAGGTGGTGATGGCGGTGGGCAGTTCGTCGGGGTTGTCACCGCCTCCGGTGATCTTCCCGGCGGGCGCCGTCCGGCACACCAGTCCCGCCCACGTGGGCTTGCCGCCGCACGGCGCGCTGCCGGAGGCGGTGTAGTACGTGGTGATCGTGGTGGCCGCGTCGTTGCCCTTGGGCAGCACGTTCTTGACGGGGTTGCCCTCGTCGTCGTACGACGTGGCGGTCACCAGGTTCAGCCCGCCGGGGTCCTTGACGGTCTTGAGCGGCTTGCCGAGCGCCCAGTCGTACTCGGTGGCGGTCGCCCGCGTGTCCCGGTCCTCGCCGCTGAGCAGGCGTGCGCTCACCTCGGTCCTGGTCACCAGGTCCTTGGTGGGCGCGTCGCCGGGACGCCCCTGGTCGTAGGTGCTGACGGTGTGCTCCCTGGCCGCGGCGTCCTCGCCGCCCACCGACACGACGTGCAGCGGACCGAGGGTCTCCAGCTCACGGGTGCCGTCGTCGTTGTACGTCGAACGCTTGGACAGCAGCTCGGCCCGTTCGGCCGTGGGCAGCCCGGAGATGCCGAGCTCGGCCAGGCGCGGCGAGGTGCCGAGCGCCAGCTCGCGGTTGCCCTCTGACAGCTCGCGCACTTCGTTGCCGAACTTGTCGTGCTCGGTGGCCGACAGGTGACCGCCCGGCGTGAGCTGGTCGACCTGCCGCCCGTTGGCGTCGAGGTAGGTGACGGTGGCCCTGGTCCAGGAGCGGCCGTCGGGGATCTGGTCGCCGGGGAAGACGGCGGTGGCGTCGGTGGGGTTGTCGTGCTGCCCCCAGGCCGCGGTGTGCTGCGGCCGCAGGTCGGCCGGTCCACCGGCGGCCTTGTCCAGCGGCACGTTGTAGACGATGGAGGTGCGGTTCTCTCCCTCCGCCTGGTCGGCCGTGCCCGGCTTGAGCGCCTGCCTGACCGCGCTGGTCAGCCTGCCGTCGGCGTCGTAGACGAACGTCCACGGGAGCCGTCCCGGCTGAGTGAGCGAGGTGAGGTGGCCGCCGGTGTCGTAGCCGTAGGCCGTCTTGAGCGCCGGTGCGATGCGCGGGTCCCACGACTGGGCCAGGCGGCCGGCGCTGTCGTAGGCGTACTGCGCGACGGCTACGGGAGTGCCGGAGTCGTGGAACAGCACCTGCTTGACTCGGCCCGCGTAGTCGCCGCCGCCGGTCTGCGTGGCGTAGACGAGCTCCAGCACCCGGCAGCCGGACTTGGGCGAGGGCAGCGCGCAGTCCGCGCCCGGGTCGGATACCGCGCTGGTGGGCGCGATGACCGCCTTGAGCCGCTGGGCGCCGCTCGCGGCCTCGTAGACGTAGCGGGTGATGTTGTTCGCGCCGGGCGGGGTCGTCGTGGCCGGTAGGTACGACGTCGCGCCCGCGGGCTTGGTGAACGTGGTGACCACGCCGTCGGCGTCCTTGAGCGTGTAGGAGCCGGTCAGCGCCAGGTCCTCAGCGCCCTCCTCCGGCTTCCAGCCGCTGCCGGTCTTGGTGAACTGGATGGGCGTCCCGTCCACCAGCGTGATCTCGACGGAGCTGGCGGAGGTCTCGCGCAGCGCCGCGTACTCGGAGTCGGCGACGTCCGAGACGCCGCCGGCCGACCATTCGGGGCCGAACGGAGACGCTTGGGAGGCGATCTTGGCGCCGGCCTTGGGGTCGCGCGAGGAGATCGTCCTCGACAGCGCCAGGCCGAACAGCTCGGCCTCGCTCTCCTCCATCCGGAAGTCGCCGGTCAGCAGATTGACGCTGCCCGGCCCCACGTTCTGCGTGTCGGCCCCCGATGCCTGCCGGTCCGCGACCACGTCGGCGGCCGGCGTGCTCGCCGAGCCCGAGACATTGGCGAACACGGCGCGGACCTGGACGGCGCCGTCGCCGCCGAGCTGGTCGACCAGGTTCCAGGTCAGCCCCGAAACCGTCGCGGTGCCGTCGGCGACCTTCGCCGTGACCGGCCAGCCCGTCAGCGGCTTGCCGTCGGCGCCGAGCACCTGCGCGGCGGGGATGTCCGCCCAGGCGTCGGTCTGCGCGCGCCGCCACTGGAAGGTCACCCGGTCGTACTCGCCGCGCCCGGTCGCCGCCAGTTCGGCGCGGCGGGCCGTACGCGTGCCGTCGGCCGGTGCGGTCAGCGCGCCCGCCCCGACGTTGAAGCGGTACGTCACCGCCTCCGAGGCGTTGCCCGCCCGGTCAAGCGCGTACGTCGTCAGCGTGTGCGGCCCCGCGACCTGCGGGGTCACCGTGAACGTGACTGCCGCGCCGGTCGTGGCCGCCGTGGCCGTGTCACCGTCGTCGAGCCGGTAGGCGATCTTGGCGACGTCGGAGTCGGCCGGCGTGGCGGTGAACGAGGCCGCCTCACCGGCGTCGCCGTGCCATCCGGAGTCCGGGTGGGAGCCGCTGGTCAGCTTGGGCGTGGGCGGCCGTACGGTGTCGACGGTGAACTGCCGGGACTGGGGCTGCGGGGAGTCCAGCGAGCCGTCGTTGCCCCAGCCCTTGAGCGTGTAGGTGCGGCCGTTGGTCAGCTTGCCGGCCGGCACCGCGGCATCCGAGAATCCGCCGGAGGCCACGTAGGCGCCGTACAGGCCGGTGATGACCGCCGTGCTGCCGTCGTACACCTCGAACTTGGCGCGCACGTTGCCGCCGTCAGCGTCGCCGACGTGGGCGAACAGCCGCGGCGTCACCGAGTTGGTGTAGAAGGTGCTGTTCACCTCGCTGTTCGGGCTGGTCCAGACGGACAGCGGGGTGCTCGGGTTGCCGTTGTAGGTCACCGAGATGTACGGCGTGTGCGAGGTCGCGTTGCCGGAGTTGAACCGCTTCCATCCGTACGGGTCGGACTCGTCCGAGGCGCGCAGCCCCATGCCGGACTTGGCCCAGCCCTTGTCCGCCCAGTACTGGGCCAGCGACGTGACGTTGGCGTTGACCCAGCCTGCGGCGCAGGCGGAGCCGTAGCCCTTGGTCTGGCTGGAGGTGGCGTACTTGGCCGCCATGGTGGGGCCCGGGTAGCGGCTGGAGGTGGAGGCCTGGTCGGCGCTCCACACCTCCCAGTTCTTGGCCGTGCATGACCAGGAGTGGAATTCCCACAGGTTGAGCGTGGCGGAAAGGATCTTCCGCCCGGCCAGGCCGGAGGTGTTCCAGGTGATGAACGACTTGGCGATCTGCCCGCTGCCGTTGTTGCCGAGCTTGAGTTCGGTGGAGGCGGAATTGTCGGTGTTGTAGCCCTGCTGCACGAACGTGTCGAACACCTCGCCCACGTTGACCGACGGGTCGACGGTGACCGGGTAGACGGTGGCGGGGTCGTTCAGGAAGGCGGGGTCGGGCGTGAACACGAGGTCCTTGCCCGACACCGCCATCTTCACCGGCGCGCGATGCGTGTGCTCGCCGGAGGACCGGTCCACCCGCGCGTCCCACATCACGGGCGCAGGCACGGTCGCGGCGACCTTGCCGCCCTTGCCCACCAGTTCGGCGCCGCCGTCCTTGGCCTGGCGGACCGTGAGCCCGGGGGCGTCCACCTTGAGCCGATAGGACAGCGGGGCGGCAGGTCGCTGCTTGAGCAGCAGGAACTGCTCGGCGCCCGTCCTGGTCGCGGTGACGGTCAGGTCGGCGCCGGGCAGCACGCCGGGGTAGGTGACACTCTGGCCCGACACCTGCGGTGACGGGAGCGCGCCCGGCCAGCGCAGGGTCACGCGGGAGTCCCCGGCGGCCACGCTGATCAGGTCGGTCCCGGCGGCCCCGGCCTGCTTGGCGCCGCTCGCGCGCCCGCCGATGCGCAGCGCCCTGCCGTGCGACTTGGGGGTCACCGTGCCGTCGGCGGCCGCCGTGAGCCCGAGATCGACGGGCTTCCACCCGGCGCCGTCGCGCACCCTGACCGGCCCGGCGAACATCTCCTCGGTGAGGGAGCCGTCAGGGTTGGCATAGGTGGATGAGGCCTCGGTACGTGCCGATTCGATCTCGACCCGCCTGCCGGTGAGGCGGGCGGTGAGCTTGGCCGAGCTCTCGTCGGGCGCGCTGGGCCCGGCCGGAGCGGTGGAGGGGTCGGGCGGGGTGGCCGCCTGTGTGGGTTGGGGTGAGGGGGTGTCTGCGTACGCCGTGGGGATGTCCGCGACGGTTACGGCCAGTGCGACGGACAGCACGGCCGCGATGGCCCGGTCTGCCGGGGTCGTCCGACGGACGCGGGTGCGGTCTAAAGCCACTCTTCGATCTCCGATTCGCGCGCCTCTGGGGAGAGGTTTGATCATCGTTGCGGCGTGATCGTAAGAGGCGTGATCAATATGGGGAACAGGTGGCGAAGATCCTTAAGCTATCCGTCGGTTCGCGTTCATGTTCGGTAACGGGGTGGGGGGCCGCCGCGACCGCCAGTGACTGCCGACGATCTTCCTCTGATCCTCGCCCGAGGCCGTTACCCGTGCTCTCCGGCGTCTGTCCATCCCGTTCCGATGGCCCACACTCAAGGTTCGGTCGCGCGGGACGCGCAGTCCTGGATCCCCGTCCACGCCGAGGTTTCTGTCGGTGGCGCCCGCTACCTTCTTGTCCGAACACCTGTGCGATAGGAGGGTGACATGCTTGCCGCTGAGCAATTCGAGCGTGCTGCTGTGCTGGGGGTCGCCGTGGCGGAAGAGATGCGGCGGTTGCTGAGACTCCACGCGGTTCCGGCCGAGGAGGCGGGTGACGGGACTGTCCTGGTTGACGTGCCTTACCCAGACGCGGCCGTGGTGGTGGCCGTGCTGGACGTGGCCGCCGACTGTTTCGGCGAACGTGGCGATTCGGTCGAGGAGACCCGCCAGGCCGCCCTGGAGACGGTCTTACAGCTGGCGGGCTTCGATGAAGAGTCCCAGCTCAACCATGTGGAGGTCACGGGTTCGGGCGGACGAGACCGTGGCGGTAGGCGTATGTGACGGCCTGCGCGCGGTCTCTCAGGCGGGCCTTGGCGAAGAGGTTGTTGATGTGGGTCTTGACGGTGGCCTCACTGATGAAGAGCCGGGTGGCGATCTCGGTGTTCGACAGGCCGTCGGCGATGAGTCGCAGCACTTCGACCTCGCGTGGCGTCAGACCGTCACGCGCGCCGGCGAGTGCTTCGCCGCCAGTGCTTGTCGCGGCGTCTCCGCTGCCGGGAGTACGCCGTTCGGTTGTCGCATCCGGACTGCCCAGGAGCGGCTCTTGCTGCTTCCGGGGAGCGGTCTGGGCAACAGAGAGATCGTCGCCGAGCACGCCCCGGCCGGTGGAGGCGGCACCCTCGCCGAGGGCCGTCGGACCGGCCCGGTCAGTTTGCTCGCGCGGATCGCGGTCAGGCTGGTCGCGTGGGTCGGGGTTGGACTGTTTGCGCGGGTCGGGGGCAGGCTGCTCATCCCAGGCCCGGCCGCCGCCAGGGGGCGCGGGATCGGGCCGCCCCGGTTGCTCACCCCGGGGTCGGCCGGCGTCGGATGCCGTCATGGTGTCGAGGAGGCGGCGCTGGACGGAGGGGTCTAGCTGGGCGTTACCGCTGACGACGGCGGCGATGGCCTTGGCGATCTCGTCCGAGTCCGCGCTCTTGGTGAGGAAGCCGCGTGCCCCCGCCCTGAGCGCGGCGAACACCGACTCGTCGTCCGAATACGTGGTGAGCACCACGACCTGCGTGTCCGGGTGCTTGGCGCGGATGCGCCGGGTGGCCTCGACGCCGTCCATGCGCGGCATCCGGAGGTCCATCAGCGCCACATCGGGCCGCCGCTCCGCGACCAGGCGGAGTGCAGCCTCGCCGTCCCCTGCCGAACCGACCACCTCGATCCCAGGCAGGAGCCCGAGCAGCAGGACCAGCCCCTCGCGGACGACAGACTGGTCATCGACGACCACGACCGTGACGCTCATGATCCGGCCACCGCGACCCACCGGGCGAGACCGGCGGGGCTGCCAGACGCGAGGGAGATCACGCAGGGACTCCCGAGGTGGACGCGGAAGCTCAGGAGACTGGCGGGTTGGCGGAAGCCGCCGTTCGTCTCACCCGTGCGCTGGTTCACGCTGGGACCCACAAATGGACGCGGAAACCGTCGGTCGTCTCGCCCGCCGACAGGGTGCCGCCGAGAAGTTCGGCTCGTTCGCGCATGCCCACGAGGCCATATCCTCCCCCAGGTGTGCCTCGCTCGGCTGCGGCGGGGTTGGTGATGCGGAGGTCACATGAGCCGGGCTCGTACACCAGTCTGATCGTGGCCGGAGAACCGGGAGCGTGCCGCCGTACGTTCGTCAGCGCCTCTTGGGTTGTGCGCAGCAGGGCGAGTTCCGTCTCCGGAGGCAGGCGGTGCTCTGTGCCTGAGATCTGCAGCGTGCACGCCCGGTCGGTGGTCGCTTGAAACTCCTCCGCCAGCGTCCGAAGTGCCTGCGGAAGGGCGGGCGAGTCTTCGCGCAAGGCCGACACCGCGCGCCGGGCTTCCTCGAGCCCGGATTTGGCCAGGTCGCGCGCTCGGACGACGCGGTCGAGTGCTTCGTCGGCCTTGTCCGCGCGGAGCAGGAGCTTGGCGCCCTCCAGGTGTACGAGCTGCGCCGACAGCGAGTGGGCGAGGATGTCGTGGATCTCTCTGGCGATCCGTGCCCTCTCGGCGAGTACGGCCTCGCGGCCTTCGGCGGCTCTGGCCGCCCGGCGTTCCTTGACCGAGTAGGCCACCAGGAACACCAGGCAGAGGCTGAGGATGAGGCTCAGATCGCGACTCAGCCGACCGGCGATCGCCCCCTCCACGAGCAGCGCGCAAATGGCCAGCACCCCGATCGGCACCGACTGGCGCAACGGCAGCCGGATCGCCGCCATGCCGAGGCTGTAGAACAGCACGGCGAACGCCGGCCCGCCGTCGGCCACCAAGTCGAGAGCGATCGCGAAGGCGGTCGATGCGCCGAGCGCGATCGCCAGGAGAGGCACCCGGGACCTGGCCGCCAGTGCGGACAGCCGGGACGTGGCCGCTGTGGCAGGCATTTGGGACGTGGTCGCTGTGGCAGACAGCTCGGATGGGCTCGCTGCGTCAGGCGCTCGGGAGGTGATCGCTCTGCCGAACCGGCGGAACACGGTCGTCATGCGGGATATGCGGGACATGACAGCCCTGGTCAGTGCGCTGAACGTGGCCCCCTTGCGTGCCACATCGATGGGTTCGGACATACGCGACATCCCTTGATCTAGCGGGGGTCGGGGAGACGCTCGATCCAGTGGCGGTGGGGAGGGCGCTTGGTTTGGTGGTGTCGGGGATGTCGCTCGGGCCAACCGGGGCGGGGGCGGTGGCTGGTCTGGTTGGAGTTGGGGCGCTTTGCGGGGTTGTGGGAGCTCTGATGCTTTCCGGGTGATGGGGAGTTGGGCGACGACCAGCAGGATCACTATGGCTGCGGTCAATCCGGTGATCGTCAGGCCGGAGCCGCTCAAGCCGAGCGCCGGCTTGGACCGTACCTGCGCCCATACGAACACGACGATCACCCCCAGTCGCAGGGCGAAGGGGGCGATCTTTGACGGGTCCGGCATCACTCCACGAAGCTATCCGCCCGCACGGTCGTACCGGAAAGGGCGCGGCCGCGACGGGCGACGAGCAGGGCCTGGGCACCGATGGTAAGGCCGACGAAGAACAGGACGCCGGACGTCGAGACGTGCAGGCCGAGGGCGGTGCCGGCGAAGTACAGGCCCACGCGGCTCGCGACCGAGGCCAGCCAAGCCAGAAGGGTCAAGGGGGTGGCTTTCGACCAGGTCACCCCGGCCTTGTCCATCCAGACGCGTACGGTCGCGGCGCGGACGGCGCCGAAGACCACGGCGGCGATGGCCTCCACAGCCGCCAAGGCCAGGCTGAGGGCCAGATGGGCGCCGTCGATGAGGCCGCCGGTGAGCAGGCCCAGCGCGACCAGGGCGGCGGAGACATAGACAATGCCGTTTCTGGCCGTGGGGCGGGTCATCATCTGCCGGTAGACGACGAAGATGACGACGGCGGGGATGAGCAGCGCGCTCAGCAGGGGATCCATGTGTCTGACGGTAGGGAGGAGCGGTGTGGCGGCGGATCGGACTGGGGGTTGAGTCCTGGATCTCCACCCTGGGGTGGAGAGTGCGGGCAGTGGATCGGTCATGGGGGCTCGGTTACCGTCTGCCGGCTCGCGGCATCCGGGCGCGACGCGAGCACGGACGGCGTTCGCGGCATCCGGGCGCGAAGCGAGCATGGACGGCGTTCGCGGCGCGATGCAAGGGTGCAGCCGCACTCCCGCACTCCCGCACTCCCGCACTCCCGCACTCCCGCACTCCCGCACCCAGCGGACTGCGGCGCGCGGACTGCGGGGGGCGGGGCGCGGTGATGGTCTAGTGCGCGGGGACGTGAGGTGCGGGAGTTGCGGGTCCGATGTGGGTGGTGTGTGGTGGGGTCAGAGGACCGGTGTGCGGGTCAGACGTGAAGGCGGTGTGCGGGCGCGGCAGGACGCACGCCCGCACACCACGATCGTCCGCGCCTCACGAACAGCGTCATGATCATCGCAGCACTGAGTACAGCGCCGACGTCAGCGAGGCGCGGGAGTCGTCCTGGTCGATCGACCACATCATCGACCCGCCCAGCCCCTTGAGCCGGATGTAGGCCGCCTTCTCCAGCATCACCTTCGGATCGTCGTACGACCAGAACTCGTTCCCGTCGTACAGCCACAACGTCCCCGTGCGCAGGTCCCGATACCGTTTGCCGGGCTTGGTCACCAGGTCCTTGTAGTCCTCCGTCCCCGCCCCCCACTTGCCGGGCGCCGGGCCGGTGGCGGGCTTGTAGAGGCCGTCGCCGCCGGCCGTCACCCCGGTCCAGCCCTGGCCGTACGCGGGGACGCCGATCACGATCTTGTTCGCCGGCGCGCCGCGGGACAGGTAGTCGCGTACGGTCTGGTCGACGCTGTACCGGATCGGGTTGGGGTCGTGGCGGTCCGTCAGCAGGTTGCCGTTGTGGCCCGTCTGGGGCTCCCAGTTGCCCCGCAGGTCGTACCCCTGGACGGTGGCGAAGTCGAGCTGCCTGAACACCTGCCGCACCTCGAACCCGGCGTCGATCTTGGCCGTCGCGGCCGGCAGGAAGGCCGTCAACTGCGACGACGGGGAGAAGGCTCGCAGCCGCGACCGCAGCTCCGCCGCGAAGAGGGTGAAGTTGCGCTTGTCCTCGGGCCTGATGACGTTCCCGTCGGCGCCGGACGAACCGGGCCACTCCCAGTCGAGGTCGATGCCGTCGAACACCCCGGCCCCCGCGCCCGCCGCCACCCCCGGCAGGTCGCCGCGCAGCCACAGGTCGACGCACGACTGTGCCAGTTTCGCCCGGGACTCGGGGGTGAGTACGGCGTCGGAGAAGTAGCGGGAGCCGGTCCAGCCGCCCAGTGAGATCAGCACCTTCAGCCCCGGGTGCTTGGTTTTGAGCTTGCGCAGCTGGTTGAGGTTGCCGTTCAGGGCCTGTCCGGGCGCGTCGGCCACGCCGTCCACGCTCTGCTCGGCGGGTACGGGGCGCTGCCAGTCCGCCCAGGGATCGGCGGAGTAGCAGGTCCCTTCCGCGTTGACGAAGCCGAAGGCGTAGTTGAGGTGGGTCAGCTTGGCGGCGGCGCCGCTGGCCTCGACGTCCTTGACATGGAAGTTGCGGCCGTAGACGCCCCACTGGATAAAGTAGGCGACGCGTTTGAAGCCGGTATGGGCCTCGGCGGGCACCGTGATCGCCGAGAGGCCGAGGAGGAGCGAGAGCGCGATCAGGATCTTCGTCTTCACCAGGCGATCCCCAATTAGGAAACTTTCCTATAAGTTTCACGGATCGTAGAGCCGCTGGATCAGGCAGTCAATGGCAGCGGGCAGACTGGAGGCGTGCCATCCACCCTGCCCGACGGCGACGCCGCGCCCCCGTCCGGCGACCTGCCTGAGAGCGCGCTGCGCGGCCTCGGCGAGCGTCCGTTCGGCTTCTACGTGCACGTCCCGTTCTGCGTGACGCGCTGCGGCTACTGCGACTTCAACACCTACACCGCCGCCGAGCTGGGCCCCGGTGCCTCGCACCGCGACTACGCCGACACGGCCATCGAGGAGGTACGGCTGGCACGACGTGTCCTCGGTGACGTGGAGCTCCCGGTCGAGACCGTGTTCTTCGGCGGCGGCACGCCCACCCTGCTGCCCGCCGAAGACCTGGGCAGGATCCTCGCCGCGATCGACGCGGAGTTCGGGCTCAAGGCGGGCGCCGAGGTGACCACGGAGGCCAATCCCGAGTCGGTCGACCCGGCCTACCTCGGCAGGCTGCTGGACGGCGGCTTCAACCGGGTCAGCTTCGGCATGCAGAGCGCCAGAGAGCACGTGCTCAAGGTGCTCGACCGGCAGCACACGCCCGGCCGGGCGGCGCAGGCCGTACACGAGGCCAAGAAGGCCGGTTTCGAGCATGTCAACCTGGACCTGATCTACAGCACGCCCGGCGAGTCCGACGACGACTGGCGGGCGTCACTGGAGGCGGCGATCGCCGCCGAGCCCGACCACGTCTCCGCCTACTCGCTGATCGTGGAGGAGGGCACCCGGCTGGCCGCCAGGATCAGGCGCGGCGAGTTGCCGATGCCCGACGATGACGTGGCCGCCGACCGCTACCAGATCGCCGACGCGCTGCTGGCGGAGGCGGGCTTGCGCTGGTACGAGGTGTCCAACTGGGCCACCGACGACGATGCACGGTGCCGGCACAACTTGCTCTATTGGACCGGCGGCGACTGGTGGGCCGCCGGCCCCGGCGCGCACAGCCACGTGGGCGGCACCCGCTGGTGGAACGTCAAGCATCCGGCCGCCTACGCCCAGCGCCTGGCCGCCGGCACTTCGCCCGCGCACGCGCGCGAAGTGCTCGCCGACGACGACCGCGACGCCGAGCGCCTGATGCTGGAGCTCCGGCTGGCCTCCGGCTATCCGCTCGCCGACGTCGCTCCGGGCGCGCGTACGGCCGTCGCGGTGGCGCTGGGCGACGGCCTGCTGGAGCCGGAGCCGTTCAAGGCGGGGCGGCTGGTGCTCACCCTGCGCGGCCGGCTCCTGGCCGACGCCCTGGTACGCGATCTGCTCGGCTGACCATGCGGATGGAGATGGCCTTGGTGCGCGATCTGCTCAGTTGCCCTGGTTACGGGCTCAGCTGACCATGCGGATGGCGATCGGGTAGCGGTAGTTCTCGCCCTTGTTGGCGGCGACGGCGGCCTGGATGTGGAAGATCAGCGACACGATCCAGATGATGGGGAACAGGAAGAGCCCGATGATGAGGACCGTCAGCAGGCCCGCGACGACGTAGCCGATGAACATCGTGATCTGGAAGTTCAGCGCCTCGGCCGACTGGTCGCGGACATAGGGTGACTCGTCCCGCTTCATCAGGTAGATGATCAGTGGGCCGATCCAGGAGACGAGCAGGCCGAGCAGATGGGCCAGCATGGCCATCGTGGTGTCGTCGCTGCCCGGCCGCGGACCATAGACGCCGGGGACGTGCGGCGGACGCTGCTGCGGGGCCGCGTAGCCGTAGCCGGGCTGCTCGTAGCCGGGCGGCGGCGTGGGCGGCTGCCCGTAACCGTAACCGGGCGACTGTCCGTAGCCGCCAGAACCAGGCTGTCCGTAACCGTAACCAGGCTGCGGCCCCGGCCCAGGACCGCCCTGAGGGGCGGAACCGTACGCGGGCTGGCCGCCATACCCAGGCGCGGGTCCCGAGCCGGGCTGACCGCCATACCCAGGCTGACCGCCATACTCGGGCGCGGGACCGGACTCTGGCTGAGCTCCGTAACCAGGCGCGGGACCCGATCCAGGCTGAGCCCCGTATCCGGGCGTCGGACCGGAGCCGGGCTGGGCGCCGTACTCCGGTTGCCGAGGAGGTTCGGGGTTGATGTCCGACTGTGAGATGCGCCGCGTCGCATCATCGTCCGGCGGCGGCTGCGGGGGATCCTGGCTCATGGTGCCTCCGTAACGAAGTCGATCAGTTCCTCGACCCGGCCGAGCAGCTCGGGCTCCAGGTCCGTGAATGCCGAGACGGCGCCGAGGATGCGCCGCCACGCGTCGGCCGGCTCCATCCGCCAGCCGAGGGCGGCGATCACGCCCTCCTTCCACGGCACCCCGCGCGGCACGTCGGGCCAGGCCGGGATCCGCAGCACGGAGGGCTTGACCGCCTGCCAGATGTCCACGTAGGGATGGCCCACGACGAGCACGTGGGGTGAGGTCACCTGAGCGGCGATCCGGCTCTCCTTGGAGCCCGGTACGAGATGGTCGACCAGCACACCCAGCCTACGCTCCGGCGACGGGCCGAACTCGGCCACGATCGCGGGCAGGTCGTCCACGCCCTCCAGGTACTCGACCACGACGCCCTCCACCCGGAGGTCGTGGCCCCAGATCTTCTCCACGAGGGCGGCGTCGTGGACGCCTTCCACGTAGATGCGGCTCTCCTTGGCCACCTGGGCCCGCAGGCCCTCGACGGCTATCGAGCCGGACGCGCTCCGCCTGGGCGCGACGGGAGCCGTGGCGGCCGGCCGTACGAGCGTCACGACCTTGCCGTCCAGCAGGAACGCGGCGGGCGCGAACGGGAACAGGCGGCGCTTGCCGAAGCGGTCCTCCAGCGTGACGGCCTCCTTGTCGCAGGCCACCACGGCGCCGCAGAAGCCGCTCTCGGCGTCCTCCACGACCAGATCGAGTTCGGCGGGCACCTGGGGGATCTTGCCCTTGCCCGGCCGCCGCCAATTTCCCGCTAGAACATCGCCCTCGTACACACGGGGACCGTAGCAAATCACCCGCCCGCCGCAAGGCGCTTGCGATGAGCGCTGCGCCGGGTCACCACCATGATCGTCACGATGACGGCGGCCAGCACGCCCAGCCCCGGGATCACCAGCAGCGCCACCACACCGCCCACCAGCCCGCCCGCGGCGCCCGCGGCGGCGGCGAAGTCGCGGCCGACGCCGAAGCGCGCGTTCACCTGCTCCTGGGTCGTGCAGGTGAACTGGTAGTCGCCCTTGACCGGCGCGTTGACCACGAGGACGAGCTGCCACTGGGTGCCGTTGACGGTGACCCGCTCGATGCCCGACGTCTTGGCGAGCTTGGCCTGACCGGGACCGCCGTCGATCCGGCACATGTAGTGGACCTGGCTCGCACTGGCGAGATAGACCACCGGCTTGTCCGCCGGGTCCAGCGGCACGGTGACGGTCTGGCCCGCCGCGAACGTCTTGGACGGGGCCACCGCGCCCACCGTGTTCAGGATGCCGCTCACGAACAATCCCACCCCGGCCAGGCAGGCGAGCAGCGCCAGGCCCCAGGCGACCGCGATCGACCGCAACCGCGGTCTGATCAACTTCGGGTCAACCTGCGGGCCGAACCGCTGCGGCGTGCCGTAAGGTCCGGGCTGGTACGGCTGCGGCTGCCCGTAGGGGCCGGTCTGGTACGGCTGTTGGCCGTATTGCGGCGGACCCTGCTGCTGGCCGTATTGCGGCGGACCATATTGGGGCGGCGGCGGGCCGTACTGGGGAGGTTGCCCCTGGTACGGACCCTGTCCCGGCGGTGGACCGTAGGAGGGGGGCTGGGAGTCATCGGTCATATCGGCCAGTGTGCGCCCTATGGGCGGCCACTCGCTAGCTCCGGTGTTATCGCACCTTGTGGGCGGGAGCCGTACACTTGGCACTCGGGAACACAGAGTGCTAGACCTGTCGTTTCCCGAAAGGCAGAGGTAGGAGGTGAGCGCGTGCTCGACGATCGGAAGCTGGCGGTGCTCCGCGCCATTGTCGAAGACTACGTGTCCACCAATGAGCCGGTGGGCTCCAGGGCGCTCGCCGAACGCCACAACCTGAAGGTCTCCCCAGCGACGGTCAGGAACGACATGGCCGCCCTGGAGGAGGAGGGTTACATCACCCAGCCGCACACCAGCGCGGGCCGCGTGCCGACGGACAAGGGCTATCGCCTGTTCGTCGACCGGCTCTCGCAGGTCAAGCCGCTCTCCGGGGCGGAGCGCCGGGCGATCGAGACGTTCCTCGCCGGCGCGGTCGACCTCGACGACGTGGTCACCCGCACGGTGCGGCTGCTCGCGCAGCTCACCCGGCAGGTCGCGGTCGTGCAATACCCGACGCTGACCCGCTCGACGGTCAGGCACGTCGAGCTCGTGCCCCTGCACGACCGGCGGATCATGCTCGTGCTGATCACCAACACGGGCCGCGTCGAGCAGCGGGTGGTCGAGCTGCCCGAAGTGGTGGAGGACACCCGCATCGCGCACCTGCGCGCGGTGCTCAACGCCTCCCTCGACGGCTGCGGCCTGGTCAACGTCCCCGATCAGGTCGCCGACCTGCCGGAGCGGCTGCCGGTCGAAGACCGTCCCGTGGTGGCCACTATCCTGTCGGTGCTCCTCGAGACGCTGGTCGAGCGCCATGATGAGAAGATCGTGTTCGCCGGTGCGGCCAACCTCGCCGGGGCCGACTTCTCGACCGGGCTGCGCGACGTGCTCGAAGCACTGGAAGAGCAGGTCGTGCTCATGCGGCTGCTCGGCGAGACTTCCACAGACACCCCGTCCACGCTCACCGTGCGCATCGGCTCGGAGAACCCGTTCCTCCGTGGCACGTCGATCGTCGCAACCGGGTACGGTTCTGGCGACAACGAACTGGCTCGGCTAGGCGTGCTAGGCCCCACGAGGATGGACTATCCCGTGACAATGGGCGCCGTGCGCGCGGTGGCACGCTACGTCAGCCAAATCCTGGCTGCATCATAAGAGGTCGATAAGTGGCAAACAGCGACTACTACGCCACCCTCGGGGTGCGCCGTGACGCCAGTCAGGAAGAGATCAAGAAGGCCTACCGCAGGCTTGCCCGCGAACTCCATCCCGACGTCAATCCGGACCCCGCGACCCAGGAGCGGTTCAAGGAGATCACGCAGGCCTACGAGGTGCTGTCCGACGCCAACAAGCGTCAGATGTACGACCTGGGCGGCGACCCCTTCGGCGGCGCCGGCGCGGGTCAGGGAGCGGCCGGCTTCGGCGCGGGCTTCCCGTTCAGCGACATCATGGACGCCTTCTTCGGCACGGCCGGGGGCGCGCGCGGGCCCCGTTCGCGGGCCAGGAGAGGGCGCAACGCGACCATCCGCGTCGAGCTCGACCTGCGCGAGACCGCCTTCGGCACCACCCGCGAGCTGGTCGTCGACACGGCCGTGCTCTGCGAGGTCTGCCAGGGCGCGGGCGCCGCGTCCGGCACCCACCCCGACACCTGTGACATGTGCAACGGGCGCGGCGAGATCTCCCAGGTCACCCGGTCGTTCCTGGGCCAGGTCATGACCTCCAGGCCGTGCCCCCAGTGCGGCGGCTTCGGGACGATCATCCGCCACCCGTGCCAGGAGTGCTCGGGTGACGGCCGCGTGCGCACCCGCCGTACGATCAAGGTCCGCATCCCCGCGGGCGTCGAGGACGGCACGCACATCCAGCTCGCCGGCGAGGGCGAGGTCGGCCCCGGCGGCGGCCCGCCCGGAGACCTCTTCCTGGAGATCGTCGAGCGCCCGCACGAGATCTTCGAGCGGCGCGGCGACGACCTGCACTGCACGGTCCAGATCCCGATGACGGCCGCCGCGCTCGGCACCAACCTCGCCGTGGAGACGCTCGACGGCTCCGAGGAGGTCGACGTGCGGCCGGGCACGCAGTCGGGCCAGGTCATCACGATGTACGGCAGGGGCGTGCAGCGGCTCAACGAGACGGGCCGTGGCGACCTGCTCATCCACGTCAACGTGGAGACCCCGCTGCGGCTCGACGAGACGCAGGAGGGGCTGCTGCGCGAGCTGGCCAAGCTGCGTGGCGAGGAGCGGCCGCCCGGGAAGTTCGCCCCTGGGCAGCAGGGGTTCTTCTCGCGGCTGCGGGACGCGTTCAACGGCCGCTGAACGGGACGCGTTCAACGGCCGCTGAACGGGACGTGTTCAACGGCCGCTGAACGGGACGTGTTCAACGGCCGCTGAACGGGACGTGTTCAACGGCCGCTGAACGGGACACCTTCAACGGCCGCTGACCCGTGAGGGCACCAGGAGCTCGCCCGGGAGGGCCACCCGGGCGGTGATGCCGTGTGGCGGCGACTCGTCCAGCCACACGCGCACACCGAGCCGCTCGGCCAGCCTGCCCACCACGTAGTGGCCGAGGTAGCGGGTGGGGGCGGCGAAGAAGCGCCGTTCGCCACGGAGCCGGGCGTTCGCGGCGGCGCGCTCTCCCTCGGTCATCCCCACGCCCTGGTCGACGATCGCGATGTGGCACTCGCCCTCGCGGGTGCTGGCCCGGATCTCCACCTCGGTGTCGGGCGCCGAGCAGGTCAGCGCGTTGTCGACCAGCTCGGTCACCAGGTGCGCGATCTCGGCGACGGCCGTGCCCCTGAGCAGGGCGTCGTCCACTTCGCCCAGCACCGCGCGGCCCGACCCGGCCGCGCTCAGGGCCGAGCGGAGCACGTCGCGTACGGCCACGGGATCGGGCGGGCGCCGCGGGTGGCCGGTGGCGGGCCGGTGGGGCTCCTCGGCGGCGGGCCCCGTCGTGGCCGGAGCTTTCCAGGCGAGCCGGCGCGGCGCCGCGCGGGCGATCGTGGCAGGGACGGTGAGCAGGACGGTCAGCCGGGTCTTCAGCGCGCACGGCCAGCGCCGGGCGCGGCGGGTGTTCCTGGACATGAACGTCATCAGAACCTCCCGTGGATATTCCGGTGTTCACGCTGGGGAGGAATCAGGAGCGTGAAGGTTCTCGAGGGCCTGAGTGTGCCCTGAGGTTCACCGTTCAATGGTGCTCTCCTCGCTCGTGGTGTAGCCATAGCCGTCTGCCCTTTGGAGTAGACGGATGTGTTTGTGGTTGATGCCTTGGCGGGTGGCGCTCGCGGTGGTGATGTTGAAGGAGCCTGTGGTGCGGACGGCGACGCGTCCGGTGTGGACTCCGGTGTGTTTGCCTGTGGCGAGGGTGGCGCGTACGAGGTCGCCGGTGGCGAAGCCGTGGACGTGCTTGATGCGGGGAAGTCGCAGGCGGGGGAACCCGTACCGGTCGGTGCGGGTTCGGCTGTAGGTGCCGCGTCCGGTGGCCTTGACCACCAGGACGCGGCCTGGCCATCCGGTCACCTGCTCGAGTTCGCCGACGTGCAGGGCGTCCAGGGTGTGGGACTTCGGCGCGTTCGTGCGGGAGCGGTTCCACTTGGTACGTCCACCCGATCCGGTGGCCACGGGCAGAGTGGTCGCGGTGAGTGCTCGCCACAGTGCCCAGCGGGTGGCGTTGACCGCGGCGGCGTCCCGGAGCGGGGCCTTGGCCTGCTGGAGGATGCGCGCCAGCAGTGCCGGCTTGCTGCGCAGGAACTCTTCGACGGGCGTGGTGCTCTTGGCCTGGTTGCACGGCCGGCACGCCAACGTCAGGTTGGCGATCCGGTCGGAGCCGCCGCGCGCCTTGGGGTGGATGTGCTCGACCTGCAACGGTGTACCCGCCTTGCCGCAGTAGGCGCAGGTTCGGCCCCATTTCTCCAGCAGGTATTGGCGGATTTCGTATCCGGCCAGGGTCCCCTGCTGGTATTCGACGCCTTCCAGCGACTTGCCCGCCGACATGGCGTGCGTGTCGAAGGCGACACGCTCGATGTGGATGGCGCGTACGGGTGCCCACCGTCTCAGCCGGGTCACCCATGACATGGTGGTGTCCACGCGGTGCCGTAGGGATGGCGCGAGCCAGCCCTTGGGTTTGGTGCGGTTGAGGTATCGAGGAGCGCGGTAGCGCAGCTTGCGCGTTCTTCTGCCGCGCCGGTGGTTCGAGCGGGTGGTGAGCGTGTCGCGGATCGCCGTGCCCCGGTGGTCGAGTTGGATGCTGTACTTCCCGGTACGGCTGCCGCCGCGTTCGGTGAAGACGGCGATGCCGGTGTGCTGGGAGCCGGGGTCGAGGCCGACCTCAACCCCGTGGACCGTGGAGTTGGCCGCCGTACGGTCGGTCAGGCGGATGGCGAACGGGGTGTGCCGGACCACCACCGCCCGGCCCGCTGTGAGGAGTTGCCGGGCGCGGCCGGGCCGGCAGGGCTGCAACGGTTTCCCGTCGCGATCGAGCACGAAAACGTGTGCGTCTGTCACGAAAATGTGTGGGTGGTCTGTAAGGACCCTTCCGCCCTTCCCGGATTGTTCCGGGTCGGGGTGACGCCCGCCGCTTGGTGCGGTGCGGCGGGTCTCCCCTCGCCCAGCTTCCACGCCGGGTGCGCGGCCTGCCGCGCGTCCGTGAGCCGTTTCGTGCCCACCCTCGGGCGTGTCTGCTCCCACGGATTCCAGAGCAGCGAACTGAGGAAGCATTCGCTGGTGGGTCTGCGGTCCTGTGTGAAAGGTAGCCATCTGGATCACACCTCCAACGGTGATGACTAGGGCTGGTCAACGCGGGGCTTCAAAGCACCTGGCGGCACCTCAAGCCTTCTCCTTCAGGAGGGGGTCGTTGACCGCTCTTGACCCCTCGTAGAGTGATCTCAGGAAGGTGCGATCTCGGCCAACCTTAATCGTTTCGTGATCCTATGGCTACTGAACGTGAAAATCTTTGGGGTGATCGCCGGTGACCGTGCCGGTATTCCTGGCCGACGGCCTCGCCGACCGCACCGGGCCGGAGCTGGTCCTCGACGGTCCTGAAGGGCGCCACGCGGCCTCGGTCCGGCGCCTGCGCGCCGGAGAGCGGATCGACCTGACGGACGGCGCCGGTACGGTCGCCGAGTGCGTCGTACGTGAGGCGCTGAAGGACGCGCTCAGGCTCGACGTGCTGGGCCGCTACGAGGTGCCGCCGCCCGAGCCCAGGCTGATCGTCGTCCAGGGGCTGCCGAAGGGCGACAGGGGCGAGCTGGCCGTCGAGATGATGACCGAGGCGGGCGTCGACGTGATCGTGCCCTGGGCGGCGGCTCGCAGCGTCACCCAGTGGAAGGGCGACAGGGCGGCCAAGTCGCTGGCCAAATGGCGCTCGACGGCCCGGGAGGCGGGCAAGCAGGCGCGCAGGTTCCACCTGCCGGAGGTGGCCGCGCCGGTGTCCACGGCCGGGGTCGAGGCGCTGCTGGGCGGGGCGGCGCTCGGTCTGGTGCTGCACGAGGAGGCCGCCGAGCCGCTCTCGGGCGTGGCGCTGCCCGCCGGGGGCGACATCGTCGTCGTGGTGGGACCTGAGGGGGGCGTCTCGGACGCGGAGCTGGCCGGGTTCAGGGCGGCGAAGGCGGTGCCGGTGCTGCTCGGCCCTACGGTGCTGCGTACCTCGACGGCGGGGGTGGCGGCGGCGGCCGTACTCCTGGCGAGAACCGGACGCTGGTGAGTGAGGCTGCTTGACCGGCGCGAACCGGACGCTGGTGAGCTCTCAGCCGCTCATGGTGTGGTGGCGAGAGGGGTGCCGCCGAGCGGGCTGGCGAAGGTGTCGGGCGTCGCGTCGATGTCGGTTGGTGGGCACTCCTCGAGCGGACAGGGCCCGCCGGGCATGCTCGTGTCCGACGGCGTGGGGGTCGGCGTAGGCGTCGGTGTGGGCGTCGCCTCGTCCGTGGGGCAGTCCTCCGGCGGCTGCTCCTCGGCAGGAGCCGTGGGGGTCGGGCACTTGGGGGTCGGTGTCGCCTTGGGTGTCGGCTTGCTGGTGGACTTGGCGGTCTCCGAGGCGGGCACCGGCGCGGAGGTGATCGGGGCGGGCACCACGGCGGGCGGATCGTCCGACGGTGGGCTCGGCTTGGGCGAGGCCGGCCGGCTGGTCGAGGAGTTGGCCGGCGGCTTGGACCTGGTGTCCCTGACCTGCTCGATGGTGTCCTGCTGCATGACCTTGTGGCGCAGCTCGGGGACGACCATCACGATCGTGCCTGCCACCAGCAGCGCGCTGGCGGCGGCGGCGCCCGCTCGCCACCAGAACAGGTTGCGCACCCCGCGCCGCTCGATGCGGGCGCGGATGATCTCCAGTCCTTCCGGCGAGGGCACGACCGTGTCCGCCTCCGCGCGGAGCACACGGCGCAGGACGTCGCCGTACTCGTCGGGGGACTGGGTCATGACATTTTCTCCAGGACGGATCGCAAGGCGGCCATGCCACGAGCTGTGTGGCTCTTGACCGCACCCTTGCTGATGCCCATGGCGTGGGCGATCTCAGCCTCGGACAGATCACCGTAGTAGCGAAGGACGAGTGCCTCTCTCTGACGTGTTGGCAGGGACCTTAGCGCTTCGATGACGGCGGTGCGTTCGAGCTCGCCGATCGCGCCGTTCTCGGCGCTCGGAGCATCGGGCAGGCCCTTGGGCGCGTACTTCTCGACGACCGCGCGGTGACGCAGCACGGAACGGGACCGGTTGACGACGGATTGCCGCAGGTAGGCAAGTGCTTTGTCGGGGTCACGCAGTCTACGCCAAGCGCCATGGATGGCGACGAACGTGTCCTGCACGACTTCTTCCGCGGTTGCCATGTCTCGCACCAGCAACACAGCGAGACGCACTAATGACCGAAAGTGCGCACTGTACAGCGCGGTCACGGCCATGTCGGCGTCCCACCCGACCGGCACCGCCCCCAGCGACCTGTCGGCCAAGAGGGTTTCGGTGGTCACATCATTGGGACGCGCGGCCTTCCCGGAGGGTTTACGCTCTTGCGGTTCCTTAGAGGGCATTAGCCAGTCGTGTCCTCGCCAGGTGGCTTCGCCCGACCCTGAATCGTCTTATTTTTCGGCAGTCTCGCTCACTAACCTTAACCGCGAGGATCTTCGGACGCACGGCACGGCGGATTACCGATTCGCAACGGAGACAGCAGATTCCGGCCGATCTAGGATCGAGGGAGAATGCGGCGCCCCCAGACACCCCGCAGAGCCGCCCCGGCCGCTCGCAGCGAGCGGCTGAAGGACGTGGCTGCCATCGTGACGCCGCTGTGGGCCTTCCTGGGGGCGGTGGCGGCGCCACTGCTGGGCGGCGGCGCGGCCGGGCGCGTGGTGTTCGTCGTGGCCTCCCTGGTGATCCTGGTCCTGACCGTCCTCGTGGTGGTGGTCCTGCTCGGCGCCCGGCTCGGCCCCGTCGGGACGGCCGTCGCGTGGCTCGGCACCCTGCTGCGGGCGTTCTTCGGCGGGGTGTGGCGGCTGGTCGTGTTCGTCGCGCTGCTGGTCAGGGCCACCGTCGAGTGGGTGAGCCGGCGCACCGGGCCGCTGACGGCCGGGGCGCTCGGGTTCGTCGCCGGGGTGCTCGCGGTGGTGCTCGTCCTGCAGGGCGGGCCGCTCGTACGGATCGGACTGGGCTGGGCGCTCTCCACCCCCTGTGACCAGCCGCTGGAGCTGCGGGTGCTCACCTCCGCCGAGAACGTGGCCGCCCTCCAGGCGGCCGGCCGCCGTTACGCCGACGAGAGCGCCGACCTGCGCGGCTGCCCGCGCGTGCGGTTCTCCGTGACCCCCCAGCCGCCGCTCGCCACCATGTCGCAGGCCGCCAACAAGGAGTGGAACGACCCCGCCTCCTGGAACAGCAGCACCTACCGCGCGCTGATCGCGGTCCATCCCGACATCTGGATCCCCTCCAGCGCGGCCACCGAGGAATATCTCCGCCAGGCGTTCGCCAACCTGGGCCAGGTCACCTTCGACCGGATGACCCCGGTGGCCACCTCCGCGCTGCTGGTGGCGTTCACGCCCACGCTGGAGGCACGGCTGGGCACGCAGACCCCGCCAACGGACCTGCCCGGGATGCGGGCCTGGCTGGAGACCGTCGGGGCACCCCTGGCCAGGCCGCGCGCCGACCTGTCGGAGATCGGGCTCATCGCCAGCGCAGGGCTCTACGGCGCCGACACTTCCAAGGACATCTCCGACGAGATGGCCTACACCCCGCCGAACCTCCCGCTCTCCGACGCCGCCAGTCTCCTCTGCTACGCCCGCGACCGCTTCGACACCGTCAAGGAATCGCTGGCCATGATCGTGCCTGAGCACCTCGTCTACGCGGTCAACAACCACCAGGACCTGGGCGCCTGCGCTCCGGGGCGGCAGACGGCCGGCCTGTCCTGGCACCGGCTCGACGGACTGCCCACCCTCAGCTACCGCTACGTCCGGCTGAAGTGGGCCGACCAGTGGAACGAGGCGCGCGAGCGGGCGGCGATCGACTTCCACGACTGGCTCGCCCAGGACAAGCTCGCCCCCTACGGCTACCGCGACTCGGCGGGCGTGTCCGACCGCAAGGAACCCATGCCGCTCGGCAAAGAGCTCGACTCGGGGCAGGCCGACAGCGCCGAACCGGCCACCGTCGAACCGGCCCGGCTGATCGACCGTCTCGGCAAGGCGCATCCGGAGACGTCGTTCCTGCTGCTGGTCGACGCGTCGGGCTCGATGGGCAATCCGATCACCGGCGGCACCGCGCTGCAGCGGGCCAGCTCAGGGGCCAGCACCTTGCTCAGGCGGCTGCGCGAGGGCCGCGACACGGTCCGGCTGGCCACCTTCTCCGACTCCGGCGGGATCGGCGAGACCCTGGTGACGGGCTCGGCTCAGGTGGCCGGACGGCTGGGGGCGCTGGCCGTACACGGGCGCGACGCCCCGCTCGGGGACGTGCTGGCGCGGGCGGCGCCCCTGCTCGCGGACACCCCCAACCCGGTCGTGGTCATGCTGACCGACGGCGGTCACGAGGCGGGCGACCTCGGCCGTACGGTGGCCGCCCTGCGGAAGGTGAAGGGGCTCAGGGTACGGCTGCTTCTCACCGGGGAGCAGCGGTGCGACGCCGACCACATCGCGCGGTTGGTCAAGGCCGCCGGTGAGGTCGTCAAGTGCGCGCCCATCAGCCGGGCCGAAGCCGTTACGCCGTACCAGGACCAGGTCGACGAGGTCGACAAGGAGCTGACGGAGTTGTGGCGGGAGAGCCCGTGACGGCGCGGCGGTGGCGGGCCGCGGCCGTGGGCGCGGCGGCGGGAGTGCTGCTCACGCTCGGCGTGGCCGGCGTCAAGGGGCGGCCGGCGCCCGCGGAGCAGTGCGTGGACGACGACGTGATCAGGGTCGCCACCGGCGATGACGTGAGCGTCGGTGGCGCGCGCAGGGAGCTGATCCGCCGCTGGAAGGGCCCGCTCGTCCAGATGATCGAGATCTCCAGGGTGGCCGATCTCAAGCGCGACGAGATGCTGGCCGCCGCCCAGGCCGACCCGTGCCAGGCGTACGACCTGCTGATCATCGACATGGCCTCGACGGCAGAGTTCGCCGCCGCCGGCCTGCTCAGCGAGATCCGGCCCGAGGACATCCCCTCGGGTCTGGTACGCCAGGCGCGCGAGAGCGGCCAGTGGGACGGCAAGCAGTACGCGCTGCCGTTCGCGGTGGACGTGGGGCTGCTGTACCGCAGGGCCGACCTGCCGGAGCCGACGAGCTGGGACCAGCTCTTCCCCGCCGCCCGCCAGGCCGGGGCCACCTACCGCCGCGGCGGCTACCTGGCGCAGCTCGGCGACTTCGAGGGCCGGACCGTGGGGTTGCTCGAACTGCTCCGCGCCTATGGCGCCACCGTGGTGGACGACGACGGCGAGATCGTGCTCGACCAGAAGCCCAACAGTCAGAAGGCGCTCGACGCGCTGCGATGGATGCGGCAGTGGCAGAGCGACCAGACGCTGGGCGACTCCTGGAAGGACAAGGAGGCCGAGAGCCTGGCCGCCTTCGCCGACGGCGGTGCCGGATACCTTCGGCACTGGCCGTACGCGGATCTGCAGCTGATCACCGACGGCAGGACGCCGGTCAAGCTGTCGAAGCTGCCCGGCCCGGCGACGCTCGGCGGCTCGAACCTCGCCATCACCGCCAGATCCACCAAGTACGACAGCGTCCTCAAGTTCGTGAAATACCTCCTCCAGCCGGACAACCAGCGGCAGCTGTTCGCCTGCGGCGGCTACGCCCCGGTCGTCGAGGCCGCCTACGAGGACGTGGCCGTCTGCCCCGAGGCCGACGCGCGCGAGACGGGCACCCCGCCGACACGCGACGACCTCCAGCGACTGGCCTCCGCGATCAAGGAGTCGCTGCCGACGGCCACGCGGCCCAAGCTGGAGCACTACACCCGGTTCAGCGAGGTGTTCAGGGCCTGCGTGACGAAGTACGTCTTCGCCGCGGAGGAGCCGACCCTTGACGACATCGGGATCATCGCCGGCGAACTGGAGGCGGCCAAGCTGGGCAGGACCGAGGAGGGCGAGCCCTGTGGGTAGGGTGCTGCCTGTGACCGACTGCCTCTTCTGCAAGATCGTGGCCAAGGAGATCCCGGCCGAGATCGTCCTCGAGAACGACCGGGCGCTGGCCTTCCGCGACATCAACCCGCAGGCGCCCACGCACGTGCTGGTCATCCCCAAGGAGCACCACGCCGACGCGGCCGCCCTGGCCCAGGCCGACGACGGCCTGGCCGACGACGTGCTCAAGACCGCGCACGCCGTGGCCGAGCAGGAGGGCGTGGCCGAGCGCGGCTACCGGGTGGTCTTCAACACCGGGCCGGGCGCCGGGCAGACGGTCTTCCACGTGCACGCCCACGTGCTCGGCGGGCGCGATCTGCGGTGGCCGCCCGGCTGATCCGCCGTGGTGATATTGGCGCGAGCAATCAGCCTGGTCCCGGCTACGATGGGCGGAGAAGTACATCCGAACAGACCGGGAGGCATCAGGCCGCTGGCCTGCCCATGTCCGAACTACATGAATCCCGAAGAACGGCACCTCCCTCGCGCACTCAAGCCAAGGTGCTGATACCGGACGAATACCCAATGGTCAGCCTCCTGGGCTCCCGTGACGAGCTGCTGCGCGTCATCGAGGGTGCGTTCAGGGCCGACATCCACGTGCGTGGCAACGAGATCACCGTCACCGGCAGCCCCGACGAGAGCGGTGCCGTCGTGCGCCTGTTCGAGGAGCTGGTCGAGGTGCTGCGCAATGGCGGCGAGCTGACCGCCGACGCGGTCGAGCGGAGCATCGCCATGCTGCGCATGACGTCCGACCGCCCGGCCGAGGTGCTGTCGCTCGACATCCTGTCCTCACGCGGCCGGACGATCCGGCCCAAGACCGTCAACCAGAAGCGCTACGTCGACGCCATCGACCAGTACACGGTCGTGTTCGGCATCGGTCCCGCGGGCACCGGCAAGACCTATCTCGCGATGGCCAAGGCCGTACGCGCGCTGCAGGAGAAGCGGGTCAACCGCATCATCCTGACGCGGCCGGCCGTCGAGGCGGGGGAGCGGCTCGGCTTCCTGCCGGGCACGCTCTACGAGAAGATCGACCCCTACCTGCGCCCCCTGTACGACGCGCTGCACGACATGCTGGACCCCGAGTCGATCCCCAAGCTGATGGCGGCGGGCACGATCGAGGTGGCGCCGCTCGCATATATGCGCGGACGCGCGCAGCCGGTCGACACCAATGTCCTGACTCCGGATGGGTTCCGCCCCATCGGGAAGCTCAAGGTCGGCGATCTCGTGGTCGGGTCGAACGGTGAGCCCACTCCTGTGCTTGGCGTCTATCCTCAGGGAGAGAAGAGGATCTACCGGGTCCACAGCCAGGATGGCGCCTCGGTGCTCGCCTCCGAAGACCACCTCTGGTCCGTGCGCACGCGCGACGACTCCAGGCGGGGTAAGCCCTACCGCGTGCTGGAAACCAAGGAGATGATCGGTGATCTGCGGAGCGCCCACTACCGGAAGTACGAGCTGCCGCTGCTGACCGCACCGATCCAGTTCCCGGCGCGTGAGGTTCCTATGGATCCTTATGCGCTGGGCCTGATTCTCGGCGACGGCTGCGTCACTGGTACGACGACGCCGAGCTTCGCTACGAACGATCCAGAGCTCGCCGAGGCACTCGCATCTGCCCTGCCTGAGGTTCGAGTGAGATGGAAGAGCGGGCCCGACTATGTTCTCAATCGGGTGAGGCAG
Source organism: Nonomuraea sp. CA-143628 (assembly GCF_050942315.1). Taxonomy (NCBI): domain Bacteria; kingdom Bacillati; phylum Actinomycetota; class Actinomycetes; order Streptosporangiales; family Streptosporangiaceae; genus Nonomuraea; species Nonomuraea sp. CA-143628. The sequence continues at coordinate 10,041,418 of NZ_CP192072.1, read as the reverse complement.
CCTGGAGACGTCGTCACGATCGCCAATCCGGTCACCGCTGTGATGCGTGAACTGGGATTGGCCGGTTGCAGATCACAGACGAAATTCGTGCCGGACCTCTACCTCAGCAACACCCCGGAGATTAGGACCGCAGTCCTTCAGGGACTGCTTGACTCGGATGGCGGTCCTGTCACCCAACGCGGCCGAACCTGCCGGATCCAGTTCGGCACAACGTCGTCACGATTGCGGGACGATGTGGTCTTCCTTGTGCGGTCGCTGGGGGGAGTGGCTTACTGGCGCACTCGTCCGGCGGAGGGACGTGGGCCCGGGTTCGCGGGAGGGCGGCAAGTTCATCACCGTCATGACTCGTACATCCTCGACCTGCGGCTTCCTCAGGGGGTCGAGCCGTTCCGGCTCAAGCGGAAGGCAGAGAAGTATCGGGCAGCGGGCGGCGGGCGGCCCGCGCGCTTCGTCGACAAGATCGAGCCTGCGGGGAGCGCGGAGTGTGTGTGCATCCAGGTGGCAGCCGAAGACTCCTTGTACGTCACCGAGGACTTCCTGCTGACGCACAACACGCTCAACGACGCCTTCATCATCCTCGACGAGGCGCAAAACTCCTCGGCCGAGCAGATGAAGATGTTCCTGACCAGGCTCGGCTTCAATTCCAAGATCGTGGTGACCGGTGACGTCACGCAGGTCGACCTGCCCTCGGGCACGGTCAGCGGCCTGCGGGTGGTCCAGGAGATCCTCGACGGCATCAACGACATCCACTTCTCCCGGCTGACCAGCTCCGACGTGGTCCGCCACAAGCTGGTGAGCGAGATCGTCGACGCCTACGGCCGCTACGACGCGCTTCAGGAGCCGAAGCAGATCCAGCATCGGGGTAAAAGACGATGAGTATCGAGATCAACAACGAGTCGGGCGCCGAGGTCGGCGAGCAGGGCCTCGTCGAGCTGGCCACGCACGTGCTGGGTGAGATGGGCATCAACCCGCTCGCCGAGCTGTCGATCGTGGTGGTCGACGAGCGCACGATGGCCGAGCTGCACGAGAAGTGGATGGGCGAGCCGGGTCCGACCGACGTGCTCGCCTTCCCCATGGACGAGCTGCGACCGGGAGGCGGGGCGCGCGGCGACGCCGACACCGCCGCCGACCCGGCGCTGCTCGGCGACGTGGTGCTCTGCCCGCCGGTGGCCGCCCGGCAGGCCGAGGAGGCCGGTCACAGCGCGCAGGAGGAGCTGGAGCTGCTGTGCACGCACGGCATCCTCCACCTGCTCGGCTACGACCACGCCGAGCCTGAGGAGCACAAGGAGATGTTCGGCCTGCAGGCCCGGCTCCTCGAGTCGTGGCGGGAGGTGCGCAGCCCGCGGTGAACGCCTGGTTGCCTCTGGCCATCGCCCTCGTGGTGATCGGTGGCCTGATCGCCAGTGCGGAAACGGCACTGACGCGCATCTCCAGGGTGCGCGCGGAGGAGTTCGTGCGCGAGGGGCGGCGTGGCGCCGAGCGGCTGCGGGCCATCGTCAACGACCCGCCGCGCTATCTCAACCTGCTGCTCCTGCTCCGGCTGAGCTGCGAGCTGATCGCCACGGTGATCGCGACGCTGCTGTTCATCGACCTGATGCACGACCAGGGCTGGGCGTATGTGTGCGCGGCCGCCGTGATGATCGTGGTCAGCTACGTGATCGTCGGCGTCTCGCCCCGCACTCTCGGCCGCCAGCACGCCGAGCCGATCGCGCTGGCCAGCGCCCCCATCGTCTACGGCCTGACCCGGATCTTCGGCCCGCTGCCCAAGCTGCTCATCCTGCTCGGCAACGCGCTGACCCCCGGCAAGGGGTTCCGCGACGGCCCGTTCACCTCCGAGGCGGAGCTGCGCGATCTGGTCGACCTGGCCGAGGAACGACGGATGATCGAGCCCGACGAGCGGGAGATGATCCACTCGGTCTTCGAGCTGGGCGACACGCTCGTGCGCGAGGTCATGGTGCCGCGCACCGACATGGTCTTCATCGAGCGGGGCAAGACGCTCAGCCAGGCGCTGTCGCTGGCGCTGCGCAGCGGCTTCTCCCGCATCCCCGTCGTGGGCGAGAACGAGGACGACGTCATCGGCATCGCCTACCTCAAGGACGTCACCCGCAGGGTGCACGAGTCGGACTCGGGGGAGGACGGCGGCGAGGAGAAGGTCGAGTCGATCATGCGCCCGGCCACCTACGTCCCCGAGAGCAAGCCGATCGACCAGCTCCTGCGCGAGATGCAGGCCAGGCAGATCCACCTGGCCATCGTCATCGACGAATACGGCGGGACGGCCGGCCTGGTCACGATCGAGGACGTGCTCGAGGAGATCGTGGGCGAGATCGCCGACGAATACGACCGGGAGGCGCCCCGCGTCGAGGCCATGCCCGACGGCGGGCTCCGGGTGACGGCCCGGATGCCGGTCGACGAGCTCGCCGAGCTGTTCCACACCGAGATCGAGGTCGACGACGTCGAGACCGTCGGCGGGCTGCTCGCCCACGCGCTGGGCCGGGTGCCGATCGCGGGCTCTCAGGCGGAGATGGCCGGGCTCCAGTTGACGGCCGAGAGCCTCGCTGGGCGCCGTAACCGGATCAGCACCGTGGTCGTGCGCAGGGTGGCTCCGCAGGAGGGTGATGTCGTGCCCGCAGCTGCCGAGCACGACTGACAGCGCGTTGACCGCTTTGCGATGGATGTGGCAAGTGTTCTACAAGTCTGTTGCAAGCGGCGTACGACAGTCTTGATCCCGGCACCCCAGTGCGGTGGGTGTCACAGGGGAAGCATCCGAACGCCGGGTGGGGTTCGCGGCGGGAGGATGCTCCTGGGGGGACGACAACGTCTCGGTCTGCTAGCCGATCGTGACGTTGCTCGGCGTAAGGGGGGTTCACGTCCGGTAAGCCGGACGAGAACCCCCTTTTAGCTTGCTCCCCTTCAGCAGGTGCGATGAGAGCGCAAGCCCCCGAATGTCCGTGGTGATCTCTACCATGCTGCCCCAGAGATCGTCCGTGGCGACAGGGGATCATTGTGGAGCGGAAGTTTGTGCGGATTGTCGATGGCCCGTTCGCCGACTTCGACGCGGAGCTCGTCTCTGTGCACGGCGTCAGGTTGACCGCGCGTGTGACGATCTTCGGGCGGGAGACAACGGTGGATCTCCACCGGGACCAACTGGAGCATCCCGAGGACATACCCGAGCTGTGGTTCAGCGGGGCGGAGGATGACGGGCAGGTCCTCGCGGGGTTGCGGGAGCGGGTGGCGGCGCAGTTCGACGACGTCGGGTATGGGGAGAAGTTCGAGTTCTTTCTCGAACGTGCCGATCGTCCTGAGGAGGATCCGGCCCAGGAGTGGGACGCTTACGCCGCGTTGTGTGCCGATGTGCGGCGGCGTAAGGAAGTGGCGTTGCGCGCGTTCGATCAGGAGATCGCTCCCCTGCCGATCAGTGAGGCGGGAAGGCGGATGGCGGCCGACTCCGGCCGCTGGCTGCCTGCTGCGGCCGCCCGCGAAGAGCGCCGGTCGCGGTACCCGGCCATCGATCGCCCCGATGCCGAAGGACGGTTGCTGGCCACGATATTCGGGCAGCCCGATCCGCCACCGACGTTGTGGGAGCGGGCCGACCGTCGGCGGGCCGCCGCGCGTTCCGCCGCCGAGCTGCGGGACTACGCGGTGTGGAAGGTGACGAACCCTCCACAGGACCATTCGGCCGCTGTGGCCCAGGTGGAGCGCGAGCGCGCCGCGATCGAGGAACGCCTTGCCCGCGACTGGGGATTCCGGCTGCCCGACTCGATCTTCCGGTTTCGGGGCTTCCTCCTGTCCCTAGGCCCGGCCGAAAAGCAGGCCCTCGAGGACCTGGAGCTGGTCCCCTTCGGGATCATGGACTTGTTCGATGATCCCGCTCGTAATGCCCGGGCCGGCATCGATGTACGCGTACACGGCCGCTACTACCGTGACCCGCCCGAGTTCCTCACGTTCATGCACGGCGGCAGCGACGGGCTGCATTTCGGGCTCTGGTACGACGACGGCCGCACCTGCGCCGGCGTCGCCTCCTACTACAACAACGACGGTGGCGGCGTGGGCCTCCCGTCGCGTACACCCCTCGAGGTCGTCCGGGACACGCTCGAATGGGGATGGCGCCACGTCGGAGATCAGGATGATGAGCCGGCCGATCCCATGGACCTTGACGTGGTCGCACGACGGCATCGGCTACGGCTGCTGCGCGAGGCCCTGATGACCGTCGAGACCGGCGACCGCGATGAGCAGGGCGAGGACTACCACAACGCCTACAGACACTCCCCAGAACTGCTCGAGCGCGGAGACCCGGATCGGATCGAGACCCTGGACGGCGGCGGCGCGCTCGTTGACGGTGACACCCTGATCGAGCGCGGCCGGCAGAGACCTTGGGACGACTACGACTTCTGCACAGCCCTGCAGAAGGAGTTGACCGATGATCTGGTCGCCCGCGAAGCCCGCATCGCCGAGGCACGGCGTCGCTGCGCCGCCGGACACCCCGCTGACGCTCTCACCCTCGGCCGTGACCTGCACTGGATCAGCGCGGGAGACCCTGAGCTCGAACGCCATGCGAACGAACTGCTCACCATGGCCTACCGTGCCCTGGGACGCGACAACCTCGCGGCGATCGCCCAAGCCCACCACCGCCACCGCGATCTCCCCCAGGTGCACGTCCTCGAAGAGATCTGATAGCAGCGTGCCTGCCTCTGAGCGTTTGGGGCTTTGTTGGTGACTCTGGTGGATTGCCGTATTCGTCGCCCGGGGACGTTGCGAACCGGGGGGAATCATGGAACGCGGGATCATCGTCCTGGCCATCATGGGTGGGCTGCTCGCCGGATGCGGCGGCGGGCCGGCCAAGAGTTACGTCGACGTCCAGGCCATGGCCCGGCTGCGCGAGGTGCTGAACAAGGATCCGCAGCTGCCCGACGGCTTCTCCGCCCGGTCCGAGGAGCCGTGGCGGGTCCCGTTCGCGGCGGCGGACCACAACTGCCGGGCCGCGCTGGATCCGGCCGCGGGGCGGGCGCCCGCACTGGCGCTGACGGCGCAGGCGGCGGCCAGCTTCGAGGGGGACGAGCTGGGCGAGGTGGCCGGGGTGGGCCTGGCGCGCTACGCGGGCTCGGAGGCGGAAGGGCGCATCGAGGAGCTGACCGAGGCGCTGGAGGCGTGCCGGGCGGTGCGGGCGGGCGGCGGCACCCGGTTGCGGCTGACGATGCTGCCGGTCGAGGACGTGGGCGACGAGGTGGTGGGCGCGGAGCTGCGCGGACGGCTGAACGGCTACCCGTACGCGCTGGACGTGATGCTCGCCCGCTCGGGTGACACGCTGGTGTCCGTCGTGCACACGGGTATCGCCAAGGTGGACCCGGAGCGTACCCGGCAGGTGCTCAGCGCCGCCGTGGGGATGGTCAGTGCTTAACCTGTGGGGATGGTCAGCGCCTAACCTAGAGTTCGTGACTCTCGATCCAGAAGACAGCAAGATCATTACGCTCGCGCGGGCGGCCAGGGCGCGCAACGGCTCGGCCGAAGGCGCCGCCGTACGCGATGAGACCGGGCGCACCTACTCCGCCACGAACGTCGCGCTCTCCTCCCTCACGCTCTCCGCGGTGCAGGTGGCGGTCGCCACGGCCGTCTCCAGCGGCGCGCAGACGCTGGAGGCGGCGGCGCTGGTCACGGCGGGCGACGGGCCGAGCGCCGAGGACGAGGCGGTGGCCGCCGAGCTGGGCGTCAAGGCGCTGCTGGTGGCCCGGCCCGACGGCACGCTGAGGGGCTGACGTGGCCATTTCACCGCATTTGGCCGGGGTGCGGGCCAAGGTCGGTTCCGATCTGCTGATGCTTCCGTCGGTCTGCGGCTTCGTGTTCGACTCCGCGGGCAGGGCACTCATGGCGTGTCACGGCGACGTGGGTCTCTGGGCCGCACCCGGCGGCGGCGTCGACCCCGACGAACGCCCCGAGGACGCCCTGGTCAGAGAGCTCCAGGAAGAACTCCGCATAGACGTCGCGCCGCGCGGCCTGATCGGTGTGTACGGCGGGCCCGAATTCCGCACCGTCTACCCCAACGGGCACCAGTGCGCGTACGTCATCGCCGTGTACGGCTGCGTCATCGAGTCGGGCACGCCCACCCCCGACGGCGAGGAGATCACCGACGCCAGATGGGCGACCGAGCCGGAGATCGCCGGCCTGACCACGACCACCTGGATGCCGTTGGTGCTGCCCGAGGCGTTTGCCTGGTGGCGTCAACAGGGCGTTTGATAGGCCACAATGCACTATGTGACTTCGCCAGACAGCCATCGCGCCGGATTCGCCTGCTTCGTTGGGAGGCCGAACGTCGGCAAGTCCACGCTGATGAACGCCCTGGTCGGCCAGAAAGTGGCGATCACCTCGTCCAAGCCGCAGACGACCCGGCGCGTCATCAGGGGCATCGTGCACCGGCCCGAGGCCCAGATCGTCATCGTCGACACACCCGGCCTGCACCGCCCCCGCACCCTGCTCGGCGAGCGGCTCGACAGCCTCGTGCTGTCCACGCTGACCGAGGTCGACGTGATCGGCTTCTGCGTCCCCGCCAACGAGCCCATCGGCAAGGGCGACCGCTTCATCGCCGACAAGCTCTCGGCCGTGAAGAAGACGCCGGTCGTCGCCGTGGTCACCAAGTGCGACCTGGCCTCCAAGGAGCAGATCGCGCAGCAGCTTCTGGCGCTGTCGCAGGTGGCGGAGTTCGCGGCGATCGTCCCGGTGTCGGCGCAGTCGGGTGACCAGCTCGACGTGCTGGCCGAGGTGCTGATCGAGCACCTGCCGGAGTCGCCGCCGCTCTACCCGGGCGGGCAGCTCACCGACGAGCCCGAGCAGGTGCTGGTGGGGGAGCTGATCAGGGAGGCGGCGCTGGAAGGGGTCCGCGACGAGCTGCCGCACTCGATCGCCGTGGTGGTCGACGAGATGATGCCCCGCGAAGGGCGGGATGATCTGCTCGACATCTACGCGCACATGTTCGTCGAACGGCCGTCGCAGAAGGCGATCGTGATCGGCCACAAGGGCGAACGCCTGCGCGACGTCGGGACGCGGGCACGCGCCCAGATCGAGGGGCTGCTGGGCACCCGGGTCTATCTCGATCTGCGGATCAGCGTGGCCAAGGACTGGCAGCGCGACCCCAAGCAGCTGCGCCGCCTGGGCTTCTACGACTGACAGACCCTTTCGCGACGGACGCCACGGGCCCTTTCGCGATCCACGAGCTTTTCGCGGCCCACGGGCCTTTTACGACTGACGGCCGCGGATTAGCGACAGGACGGCGAGGGCGACCGCGGTGAGGGCGCAGGCCAGTGCGGCGAACCAGCCGTAACGGATCCCCGGCTCGATCGACAGGAACCCGAGATCGACGGAGACCCCGTTGCCCACACCGGGCGGATCGACCACGAACATCACCAGCACGATCGTCGCCACCGCCCCCGGAATGACGGCCAGCGCGGCAACCCTGGGCCGCCCGAACACGCCCGCAACCCCGAGCGCCAGCGTGGCGACCCCCGCGATGAGCGCGTACACGCCGAGACTGTCGTCGATGCCCCGTATGTCGTTGGACACGCCGCCGATGGCACCGAGCCTGGCCTCGATCCCCGTCCACGGCAGGAACGCGCAGAACACCAGCAGCGCCCCCGCCACCGCGATGACGAACGCGTAGCCGCGCCGTGCCTTGGGCTTCGCGGGGCTCGGTGAGAGAGAGTCGGCCACCCGATCACCTTAGGTGGGGCGCGCTGCCCCGGCCAGGTTACCGAGGGCCACACTCTCGCCCCACTCCAGACGCCGGCGCAACGCGACGGCGTCGGCGGCCAGGGCGGACACCAGCACACCTGGTCCGGCCAGCGGCAACACAGCCACCCCTTCCGCGACCACGGCCTCTGGGGTGGCTTCTGACGGGGCGGTGGTCAGGGACGGGGTGGACAGGGATGGAGCGGCGGTCAGGGGCGGGATGATCTGGGGCGGGGTGATCAGGGTGGTGCCGACACAACGGGCGTCGCCGTAGACGGCGGGGGAGGCGTCGATGGCCGGGTCGCCGACCGTGTACTCCTGCCTGAGCAAGGGGCGGCCGTCGTACGTGGCGTCGAAGCGTGCGTGGCAGCGGCCCGGTGCCTCGCCGTACCGGCCGAAGACGATCTCCTCGCGCCAGAACACCCGCGCGCCCGCCGCCAGCGTCAGACGTACCACGAGGCGGTGGGCGCATCCGGCGGCGAGCACCGTCGGCTGCGGCGCGAAGCGGAGTGTCGCGCCCGCCCCGACGTGCGCGGAGATCACCATGACGGACTCGCCGTCTCCGGGCAGCACCAGCGTGGCGGCCACCGAGCCGACCTCGAGGCTGGTGCCGGGTGCGAGGTCGAGGTCGAGTTCGAGCCGGTCGCCACCGAGCGGACCGGCCGCCGTGGAGACCAGGTGCACGGCCTGTGGACCCGTCTGCCGCAACGTCAGGGGCGGTGCCGAGCTCAGCCCGCTGATGACCGTCCGGCCACCGGCCAGGGAGGTCGCGACGGCCGCCCGAGCCCGCATCGCCCGCCGCCCGACGGCCGCCCGATCCTGCGTCGCCCGCCTGACGTTCGTCTGGGCCTGCTGCCTGACGTCGGCTGGAGCCTGCGTCGCTTGCTGCCCGGCGGCCGCGAGGGTGTTCGCCGACGTGCTCTCCTGAGCGTCTGAGGAGGTCTCTGACGCTGTCTCTGGCAAGCCGGTGCCAGTCACAGGGCGACGGCCTTCATGCCGCTGAGACGGGCTCGTGGGGCCAGGAAAAGGCCTGTTCGGAGACCCAGGCCGCCACGGACGACGCCGAGGGGTCCCGTCGGATCGAGGTGAACAGGACGGGTTTGTCGCCGCGTACCGCCGCCGCGTCGTGGGCCATCACGTCCAGGTCGGCGTCCACCAGCGGTGCCAGGTCCGTTTTGTTGATCACCAGCAGGTCGGCGGAGGTCACTCCCGGACCGCCTTTGCGGGGGACCTTGTCGCCACCCGACACGTCCAGGACGAAGATCTGCCGGTCGGCCAGCCCACGGCTGAACGTCGCCGTCAGGTTGTCCCCGCCGCTCTCCACGATCACCAGGTCCAGCGGGCCGAACCGGTCCTCCAGGGTCTCCACGGCGTCGAGGTTCGCGGCGATGTCGTCGCGGATGGCGGTGTGGGGGCAGCAGCCGGTCTCGACGGCGAGGATGCGTTCCTGGTCGAGTACCCCGGCCCGGCGCAGGAAGTCGGCGTCCTCGGTCGTGTAGATGTCGTTGGTCACCACACCCAGCCGCAGGGAGCCGCCGAGCGCGCGGCACAGGGCGGCGACCAGGGCCGTTTTGCCGCTGCCCACCGGCCCGCCCACTCCGAGGCGGAGCGCTCTGCCGTGGTGGGCGGGCGCGTGGTGATGGTCGTCGTGATTGGCGCCCATGGCGTGTCCTTCCTAGGAGACGAACAGTCTGACCTTGGCCCCCGCGTGCCGCTCGGCCAGCAGGTCCAGCGCGGGGGCGGACCGGGCGGGCAGCTCGGCCCAGAGCCGGCCGTACCGCGTGGCATCAGAAGCGGCGGCGGTGAGGTCGGATGCGGTGGTGTCAGAAGCAGTGGTGGCGGTGAGGGCGGACGGGGTGGTGTCAGAGGCAGTGGCGGCAAGGTCCGGGGCCAGGTCGGCGAGCAGGCCGTGGACCGCTACCGGGTCCAGGCCGAGCAGGCGGACCGCCGCCGTGGCCGGGCCGGTGATCGCGTGGTAGGCCGCCGCCAGGGCGGCGTCCTCGGGCGACCCTCCCGCCGCGTGCGCCGCCGCGCCGAGCGCGATGGGGTGGTGGGGATTCGGTACGGCCAGCGCCAGGTCGTCGAGCACGACGGAATGACCAGGATTCGGTCCGGCCGTCAGGTCGTCGAGCGTGGGCGACGGCCACAGGCGGCAGGCCACCCGCAGGAGGAGTCTGCCCTGGGTCCTGGAGGCGGCCCGCTGGGCCGGGGAGGCGGTTCGGGCGTCGGCCTCCGCGTCAAGGAGGATCCACAACGCGCTGAGCGCTTCCGGCTGGGCCCGCGACCTGCCCAGCGCCTCTGACTGGGTCGGCGACTCGCCCGGTGTCTCCGGCCGAGTCCGTGCGGAACCCTCCGTACGCGAGATCTCCTCACCCAAGGCGCAGGCCGCTGCGGCGAGGGCGGCGGCGACGTGCCCGGAGGTGTGCAGGCGGCCTCTCAGGAAGGCGGCCAGGGAGGTCAGGTCGTGGACCGCCCCCGTGGCGATCGCCTGTTCGGTGCCGCCAGAGTGGGCGTGGCCCCCGGCCGGGAGGCGGGAGTCCGTGAGGAGCAGGAGTGCGGGGTTCATGGCCATCAGAACAGGAAGTAGCGCTGGGTCATCGGGAGTGTCTCGGCGGGCGCGGGTTCGATCAGGTCGCCGTCCACGCGTACCTCGAACGTGTCCGGGGCCACGTCGATCCGGGGCAGCGCGTCGTTGAGCGGCATGGCGTCCTTGCCCCGCCCCCGTACGTCCGCCACGGGGACCAGGCGGCGGCGCACCGCGAGGCGGTCGGCGAGGCCCGCGTCGAGGGCGAGGGGTGAGACGAAGTGCAATGAGGTGGCGGCGGCCGTGGCCGGGGCGGCGCCGAACATCGGGCGGGGCAGCACCGGCTGAGGTGTGGGGATGGAGGCGTTCGCGTCGCCCATCTGGGCCCAGGCCACCACGCCGCCCTTGAGCACCAGCGTGGGCTTGACGCCGAAGAACGCCGGGTCCCAGAGGACGAGGTCGGCGAGCTTGCCGCGTTCGACGGAGCCGAGTTCGGCGTCGAGGCCGTGGGCGATGGCCGGGCAGATCGTATATTTCGCGATGTAGCGGCGGGCGCGGAGGTTGTCCGCGGGGCCGCCCAGAGCGCCGCGGCGGCGCTTCATGACGTGCGCCGTCTGCCAGGTACGGATGATCGTCTCGCCGACGCGGCCCATCGCCTGCGAGTCGGAGCCGATCATCGAGATCGCCCCCAGGTCGTGCAGGACGTCCTCGGCGGCCATCGTGGAGGGCCGGATGCGGGACTCGGCGAAGGCCAGGTCCTCGGGGATCGACGGGTTCAGGTGGTGGCAGACCATCAGCATGTCGAGGTGTTCGTCGAGGGTGTTGATGGTGTGGGGCCTGGTGGGGTTCGTGGAGGAGGGCAGGACGTTGGCGAACGACGCCATCCTGATGATGTCGGGCGCGTGCCCGCCCCCCGCCCCTTCCGTGTGGTAGGCGTGGATCATCCGGTCGCCGATGGCGGCCAGCGTCGATTCGACGAACCCGGCCTCGTTGAGCGTGTCGGTGTGGATCGTCACCTGTACGCCGTGCGCGTCGGCCACGGTCAGGCAGGCGTCGATCGCGGCCGGCGTGGAGCCCCAGTCCTCGTGCAGCTTGAACCCCGAGGCGCCCGCTTCGAGCTGTTCGACCAGGCCCTCGGCGCTGACCGTGTTGCCCTTGCCGAGCAGCGCGAAGTTGAGCGGGTAGGAGTCGAGCGACTCCAGCATCCTGGAGAGGTACCAGGTGCCGGTGACCGTGGTGGCCTTGGTGCCCTCGACCGGCCCGGTGCCGCCGCCGACGATCGTGGTGACGCCCGCGCCGATCGCCTCCTCGAGGATCTGCGGGCAGATGAGGTGTACGTGGGAGTCGACGGCGCCCGCGGTGAGGATCTTGCCGTTGCCGCTGAGGATCTCCGTGGACGGGCCGATGACGATGTCGACCCCGTCCATGGTGTCCGGATTGCCGGCCTTGCCGATGGCGGAGATCCGGCCGTCGGTGACGCCGACGTCGGCCTTGACCACGCCCCAGTGGTCGAGGATCACCGCACCGGTGATGACCAGGTCGGGCGCGCCCTCGGCCCGGGTCGTCCTGGCCTGGCCCATCGACTCGCGGATCACCTTGCCGCCGCCGAACACCGCCTCGTCCCCGGCCCCCGCCGGGCCCACGGACAGGTCCTCGGTGACCTCCACGAACAGGTCGGTGTCGGCCAGCCTGATGCGGTCACCCTTGGTGGGGCCGTACAGGGCGGCGTATCGAGCACGGGAGATGTCAGCCATCGAGGGGGCCCGCCCATTCCGGTCGCAGGCCGGGCACCACGCGGCGCCCGGCGATCGGCACCAGGGTCACGTCGCGCTCGACACCCGGCTCGAACCTGATCGCGGTGCCCGCGGGCACGTCGAGCCGCATCCCCCAGGCGGCGGCGCGGTCGAAGGTCAGCCCGGGGTTGGCGGCGGCGAAGTGGTAGTGCGAGCCGACCTGGACCGGCCGGTCGGCGGTGTTGACGACCCGGACCGTCACCCTCGGCCGTCCCGGATTGAGGGAGATGTCGTCGGCGGGGTGCCGATATTCGCCCGGAATCAGCGGCTCGTCCTGGCGCTGGGCGACCGCGCGGTGATCGGTCTCGTCAGTGGTCATGAGACCGGCCGCGTCAGAGGCCGCCTCAACGGTCACGAGATCGGCCTCGTCAGTGGTCACGAGATCGGCCGCGTCAAAGGCCGCGTCAACGGTCACGGGATCGGCCGCGTCAGAGGCTGCGTCAGTGGCTTCGTCAGTGGCCACGGGGTCGGCTTCATCAGTGGTCATGGGATCGGCCGATGCACGGTGACCAGCTTGGTGCCGTCGGGGAAGGTCGCCTCGATCTGGACAGAGTCCAGCATCTCGGGCACCCCCTCCATGACGTCGTCCCGCCCGAGCACCGAGCGTCCGGCGTCCATCAGATCGGCCACGGTCCGCCCGTCCCTGGCCCCCTCCATCAGGAACGACGCGATGATCGCGGTGGCCTCTGGGTGGTTGAGGCGCAGGCCTCTGGCCTGACGCTGCCGCGCCACTCCGGCGGCGACGTGGATGAGCAGGCGCTCCTGCTCGTGTGGGGTAAGCCGCATGGCCGGACCTTAGGAACCGGCCGTTTCCGCGATGTTGCCAGGCGATGTCGAGCCGGTTTCCGGTCGGCCCACCCGTCTCAGCCCGCCATGTTTCACCCCACCATGGGCAGCGCTTGGGAGCGGCCCAGATCGTCCTCCAGCGCCTCGAAGACCGCCAGCGCCGACCCCGCCAGCTCCCTGGCCCGCTCCGCCGCGCCCTCCGCCTGGTTCACCCGGGCCAGGGCCAGCAGGGCGTACGCGTCGAGCAGCTGGTCGCCGAGCCGTACGGCGATCCCTCTGGCCGTCTCGGCGGCCGTCCTGGCGTCGGGGACCGCGTGCTGGGCCAGCCGTACCGAGGAAAGATCCAGGAGCGTGTCGGCCTGCCGGTAGCGGTCGCCGAGCGCGTCGAGGTGGGCGGCGGCGGACCGGAGGCGGTCCGCGGCCTCGTCGAGGCGGCCCGCGCGGTGCAGGACCACGCCCAGCACGCGTAGCGCTTCGGCGGCGTCGCGATCGTTCTCCGCCGCCTTCAGGCAGCCGAGCAGGGCGCGCTCGGCCTCGGGCAGCCGGTCGCGTTCGAGGTGGACGCGGCCGAGGCGCCGCCTGGTCTGGTTCACGTCGCGGGTGCGTCCCTCGCGCAGGAACATGCCGAGCGCCAGCCTGAGCCGGTCGTGCGCCAGGTCCCACTCCCGTTCGGCCAGGTGCAGGTCGCCCAGGTCACGCAGGATCAGCGCCTCGCCCATGGCGTCGCCCGCGCGCCGCGCCGACTCCAGCGCCGCCGCCGTGACGTGGCGCCAGTCGTCGAGGAAACGGTGGCGTTCGAGGTAGGGCCCGAGCAGGTGGGCGAGCCGCCGGCAGCCGTCGTCGAGGCCGGCCTGATGGAGGTCGGAGACCAGGCTGACCAGGAAGGCCCGCTCGGCGGCGAGCCACTCGACCGACTCCCTGATGTCCCTGGTCGCCACGAGCGTGCCCGGATCGCCGGAGACCAGCGAGAAGCGCGAGGACCGTACCCTGGCCAGGACCACGTCCATCAGCCGTACGAGCGCGCCCTGACTTTCCTGCTCGCGGGCGAACAGGCGGGTCAGGTCGTGCAGCCGGTAGCGCACCTGCCCGGCCACGTCGACCACGTGCGTCTCCAGCAGCCCGGCGTCGACCAGCGCCTCGGCCTGCCCGCCGAACAGCTCCGCCACCCAGTCCGCGAAGTCCGGCGCCGACAGCGCGCCGAGCCCGCGCAGCGTGGCCTTGGCGGGGTCGGGCAGGCCGTCGTAGCCGATGGCGAGCACGCTGCGTACGGCCTGGTCGCCGGAGCGCAGCCCGTCGAGCCGCTCGTGCTCGTCCTCCAGCAGGCCGACCAGGTAGTCGACGGTCCAGCCCGGCCGGGCGGCCAGCCGGGACCCGGCGATGCGCAGCGCGATCGGCAGCCCGCCGCAGAATCTGGCCAGCCTGCCCAGCGCCTCGTCGGCCACCCGGCCGGAGGTGCGGACGAGCAGGTCGAGCGCGTCCTCCTCGCCGAGCACGCCCACGGACACGCGGGTCGCGCCGGACAGGCCGCCGAGGGAGGATCGGCTGGTGATGACCGTGGGGCAGGACGTCAGCAGCGGCCGCACCTGGCTCTCGGCCGACGCGTTGTCCAGCAGCACCAGCAGCCGGCGGTTGGCCGCGTACGTACGGAAAAGTCGCTCTCGTCCGTCCAGTGAGGCGGGGACGGCCTGGGCCGGGCAGCCCAGCCAGCGCAGGAAGTCCTCGAGCACCGCCGCGGGCGCCGTCGTCTCGCGCAGGTCGGCGTACAGGATCCCGTCGGGGAAGCGTTCGCGTTCCCGCCAGGCGGCGTGCACGGCCAGCGCCGACTTGCCCGCGCCCGCCTGCCCGTGGACGACGACCTGCCCGCCTACCACCAGATCGAGGAGGTCGGCGCGGCCGGTGAACCCGGTCACGTCGTGCGGCAGCAGCACCGGCGGCCCCGCCGAGACGTGCAGTGACACGTCGTCGTGCAGCATGCGGTGATAGAGCAGCTGCAGGTCGGAGTCGGGCTCGATCGCGTGGCCGTCGTCGAGCGCCTCACGTAACGCCGCGTACGCGTCGAGGGCCTCCGCCCGCCGCCCGCTCCGGTAGAGCGCGAGCATGTACTGGCCGCGGAAGCGCTGCCAGAGCGGATGCTGCCCGGCCAGCCGCCGCAGCTCCGACAGCAGCTCGCGGTGGCGGCCGGCGTCGAGGTCGAGCTGCACCCGGCGTTCCAGGGCGAACAGCCGCAGCTCCTCCAGTTCCTCGCGCAGCCGCCGCGTCTCCACCCAGCGGTCCCCGTCGGGGTCGAGGTCCTCGAGCGCCGGTCCGCGCCACAGGGCCAGCGCCTCCTGGTACGAGCCCCGCTCCACCAGCGACCTGAAACGGTCGACGTCGAGCTGTTCCGCACCGATGGCCAGCGTGTACGTGCCGGACACCGTGGTGATCACGTCCTTGCCGATGAGCTGGCGCAGCTGCCCGACATAGCCCCGGACCAGGGAGTCGGACCGGTCGCCGCCCTCGCGCGGCCACAGCAGCGTGCGCAGCCGTCCCACGGTGAGCGGGCGGCGCGCGTTGAGCACGAACATCGCCAGCAGGTCGCGGTGCTTGGGCGCGCTCGGTGTGCGGTCGTCGTCGCCGTCGAGCACTTCCAGCGGTCCCATGATGCGAAATTCCACGCGGCCTTCCTCAGCAGAGCGAACTCGACCACAATTACACACTTGATGATCCCTTTGACTCCCTCAGACCCGCACCGGTTGGGCCGCTATTGGCTCGCCGGGCGGCTGGGCGCCGGTGGCCAGGGCGTCGTCTATGAGGCGTACGGCGAGGAGGGGGAGCGCGTCGCCGTCAAGGTGCCCAGGTTCGATGATCCCGAGTCGCGGGCCAGACTGGCCAGGGAGGCGGCGGCGGCCGCGCGGGTGGCCTCGTTCTGCACGGCCAGAATCATCGAGGTGGCCGAGCCGTACATCGTCAGTGAGTTCGTGCCCGGCCCCAACCTGCGGCAGGTGATCGCCGAGCACGGCCCCTACGAGGGCGACACGCTGCGGCGCCTGGCGATCGGGGTGGCCACCGCGCTGACGGCCATCCACCAGGCCGGCGTCGTGCACCGCGACCTCAAGCCCGACAACATCATCCTCGGGCCCGACGGTCCCCGGGTGATCGACTTCGGCGTGGCCCGCGAGGCCGGGCCGACGACCACCGGCCCGGTCATGGGCACGCCCAACTACATGGCGCCGGAGGTCCTGGCCGGGCGGGGCGCGACGGCCGCGGCGGACCTGTGGGCGTGGGGGCTGGTGGTGCTGTTCGCCGCCCGGGGCGAGGACGCGATCGAGGTACGCGAGCCGGTCGCGGTCATCGGCGAGGTCATGGACTTCCGGCCCGACACGGCCGACCTGGCCGACCCGCTCGGACGGCTCGTGGCGAGCGCGCTCACGAAGGACCCGGCCGCGCGGCCCTCGGCGCGCGCGGCCCTGCTGGACCTGATCGGCGCCGACGGCGATCCGCTTTCTCGTGGCGGGGCGCTGGCCAGCCCGCTCAGGAGTCCGGCCGAGCCCGACCTGGGCGCGATCGCCGAGGAGCTGTACGACGAGCTGTCCGAGGCCGAGCGCGCGGCCGTCCCCGAGGTGCTGCTGCGCATGCTCGACGGCGACGGCTCGCTCAGGCCGGTGACCCGCGAGGAGCTGCCCGAGACCGAGGCCGTGTCCGCCCTGCTCGCCTTCTTCGAGGCGGCGGGCCTGGTAACGAGCACCGGCACCACGTACGAGCTGGCCAAGCCCGCCCTGATCCAGGCGTGGCCCCGGCTGCGGACCTGGGTGGCCGACAACCGCGAGGGGCTGCCGGTGCACCGGCGCCTGGTCGAGGCGGCCGGCCTCTGGGACGGTCACGGCCGGAAACCCGGCGACCTGCTGCACGGCTCCAGCCTCGACCGGACGCTCCAGTGGGCCGCCGCCGAACGCAAGGACCTCACACTGGCCAGGAGGGAACGCGAGTTCCTCGACGCGGCGGCCAAGCAGACCAGGAGCCAGTCAAGGAGGCGCGGGCTGCTCGCGGCGGCGCTGGCCGTACTGCTGGTGGCGGCTCTGGGCGGCTTGGGGACGGCCGAGTACCTGCGCAGGCAGTCCGGCAGGCAGCGTGACGACGCGCTGGCCAAGTCGCTCGCGTTGGAAGCCGCCGACCTGCGGGAGAGCGACCCGCCCCTGGCGCGGCTGCTGACCGTGGCGGGCTGGCGGCTGAGCCCCGGCCTGCCGGAGACGCGCGGCGCGCTATACGAGTCGCTGTCCAGGCCCGTGAGCGGTGTCTTCACCGACCCGTACGCGGGCCTGGACAGTGTTTACGGCCTCGACGACACCGGACGCACACTGGCGGCGGTCCAAGGGGGCAGGGTACGGCTCTGGGACGTGCGCACGCACAGGCTGCTCCGCGAGTTCTCCGGTGTGGGGGCGACCGTGCGCAAGGCCGCGCTCAGCCCCGATGGGCGGATGCTCGCAACGCAGGACGACAAGGGCGTGCGGCTGTGGGACGTCAATGCGAGCACGGCGATCGGCGGCACGTTCGGGGTGCCCGCAGGGGACGCGGGCACGGTCGCCTTCGACCGCACCGGTCGTCTGCTGTCGGTGTCCGAGGGCCCCGCTGTCGAGCACTGGTGGGACGTGACCACGCGCAGGAGACTTACGACCGGATCCGGGGCGAGCCTTGACGCGGTGGACTCAGGGCGCCACTACGGCCTGGTGTCCACCGGCGGGCGGGGCAAGTCCGAACTCTGGGACCTGCGCACTGGCCGGCGCCTGCCCATGCCTTGGCTCCCGGCCAAGGAGTACACGCTGAACGCGAGTTTCAGCGACGACGGGCGCACCCTCGCGGTCACCGAGAACCTCCCCGAGCAGGGCAAGACCCGCATGCGGGCGTGGACCATCCCAGGCGGAGCAACGATCGGCGGAGACTTCAGCGAGGCGGCGGGTACGAGCGTCGCCATCGGATTCGGCGATCGCTACGTCGCGGCATGGACCAGGATGCAGCCGCTCAGGGTCTGGCGGCGTCACGGGTGGGACACTGTCCTGCAGCGGAGTCTGCCCGCAGACGTCATTGACCTCCACTTCGACGGAGCGGACCGAGCCCTGCGCTATCTGTCGGACGGCGGAGTGGTCAACACACTCGACGTGTCCATGCTGTTCGATGCCCCGATCACCCAGGGGACACCGGAAGGGCAGGCGCTCCTCGGCCCGGGCGGGCGCACGGTTGCGGTCACGAAGCCCGGGGAGGCCCAACTGTGGGATGTGGCGACCAAGCGACCGCTCGGGCCGGCCGTAGGCGTCATCGGCCGTGACCCCGCGCTGGCCTTCAGCCGGGACGGCGGGCGGCTGGCCGTCGGCGACGAGACCGGTACCCGGATCGTCGACCCGCGCTCGGGCCGCGTGCTCGGCACGTTGAAGGTCGCGGGCGTGGACGAGTTGGCCTTCAGCCCCGACGGTCGCACGCTGGCCGCCGCCCCCGTCAAGTCCGACGGCACCCCTGGGCCCATCGAGCTGTGGGACCTGGCGAAGGAGACCGTCACCCGCGCCTCCGTGCCCTCATTCCGCACGCTCGCCTTCCGTCCCGACGGCAGGCTGCTCCTGGGCGGCTCGGCACCCATAGACCCCGTCACCGCTGCCCCGCTGCCCATCGCTGAGGGGTTCGGCCGGTTGGACGGCACCCACGCCTTCAGCCCAGACGGCAGGTTCGTCGCCTTCTCCGGGCCGGACAGGATGACCTTGTGGGACGCGAACCTGAAGGCGCCCGTCGCCGCGTTCCCCGCCGTGCCGGACAGCGAGATCGACGAGATCACCTGGTCGCCTGACAGCCGTACCATCGCCACGTACGAGGTCGGCGACCGGGTCAGGCTCTGGGACGTGCCCAGCAGGCTGCCCTTGGGCCTGGTTTTCGACGGCCAGAAGACGACCCCGCTGGGCCGGGGGTCGTTGGCCTTCAGCGCCGACGGCGGCACGCTCTACAGTGCCATGCCCGACGGCGTTGTACGGACGTTCGCGCTCGACGGCGGCAAGGTGGCGGCCGAGGTCTGCCGCCGCGTCGGCCGGTCGCTGACCGACCGGGAATGGCAGCGCTACCTGCCGGAATCTGACAGGTTCGACCCCTGCGTCAACCTGTAGCCCGCTGCTGGGCCGTCGCCACAATCTCCTCCAGATGCCCGTACACGCCGTGCCAGTACCAGCTCGCCATTCCAAGCCATACGCCTCGTTCACGGGAGCAGCGGCGGTCCCGGGAGGACTTGAACCATTCGTCTACCTTGTTATTCAGGAAGAACGGCCGCTTGAGATGGACTGAGTCAGAGCAGCTCGCGCTATCAGCTCCTCGCGAGAACATCTTCTCCAGCCGGATAACTGAAGGCATATCAGTTTCCACCCGATTGGTCAAAGTAACAGACGGTCACATCGCGATCGTAACCCTACGGCCTGCGCACTAGGTGAATATGCACTCTCCGTTAGGGTATTGCCACACAAGTGGCATCTTGACCGCTCTCGCATTGGTGTGATTCTTTAATTACAGTAGCGTTCGATCCCTCGAAACTGATCGCGAGGAGCGGGGGTCGGGTGCCGCCGAATTAATCGGTGCATCAATCGCCGCCTTCGTGTGGTGGGGGTAAAGCTGCTTTATTGTTCACTTCGGGAGAGGAGAGCGTATATGCGATTCAACGGTGTTCGTTCCGCCTATTTTGTTGGTGCATTGTTAGCAGCGCTGACCGTTCCTTCGCAGGCGGCAGTTGCTTCCATCGCTCCGGTTGAAGCTCGCGGGGTGATGGCCTATAGCGCAAGCGCGGCCGTGCAGTACGCTACAAATCAGCTAGGCAAACCCTACTGCTATCCCGGAACAGGGCCCTCGTGTTTCGATAATTCCGGTTTGACGCTTAAGGCCTGGGCTGCTGGCGGCGTATCACTGCCACGTACGGAGGGTGCTCAGTATGATTCTACTAAAAGAGTCGCGCGATCCGACTTGCAGCCAGGGGATCTTGTTTTCTTTGCCGATGCCTCCTACGTCGGCATATACATAGGAGGAAATAAATTAATCGATGCCGGCCACACTGGGACTCAAGTGGCCGTACACTCTTTGTCCGATCCATGGTGCGCGTCTAATTACACCGGAGCTGGCCGTCCATGACCTTCTCTGACTCTTGTGACATTGGCTTCACCGTCTAATCACAGCCCGCTGGTTGCGCTGCGGCGCGACCCCGTCTGGTCGCCTGACGGGAGCACGATCGCCACCTACGGCTCCGACGACCGGATCCGACTCTGGGACGCTGCCAGTCGCGGGTACCTGGGAGTTGTGTACGACGGGCTGGACCGGCAGAGAGATTCGGCGGACGCGTCGATCGCCTTCAGCCGGGACGGGCGGATGCTCTACGCCGCCACCCAGGAAGGGGCGGTCAAGCGGTTCGCGCTCGACGGTGACCGGGCGCTGGCTGAGGTCTGCCGCCGAGCGGGCGGCACGCTGAGGGCGGCCGACTGGCGGCGGTATCTGCCCGAGATCGAGCCGTTCGACCCCCTGCGTCAGCCGGTAGCCCACTGTTGAGGTCCGCGGGAGTACGCCGAGGCCCGGGGGTATTGCCGTCACCGTCGAGGACCAGACCAATCTGCGGGCGTGCCTTGCGTTTCCTCCATTGCCCAGCCAACATCCGAGCTACTGTGGATGTCATGGCCGAGGCCTACGAGGACGTGCCCTTCAGCGAACTGCTTCACCACCCGGCCGCGACCACGCGGAGGCTCGACGCCGTCCGGGCGCTGCGGCTGCGGCGGCGCGACGCCGGGGACCTCGCCCTGATGCGGGTCGACCAGATGGAGCGGGACGCCACAGTTGTGGACTTCACCTCACGCCTGCTCGCCGGGCTGGTCCGCACCGAAAACATCGAGGCCCTGCGCCAAGCCCTGCCCGAGGCTCTGCCGTGGAGCACCTTCCTGCCCGCCGAAGACGTGGACACGTTCCTCACCGAGCTGGTGGACACGGCACGCGGCGCGGTGGCCCTGGACAACCTCGCCCCGATCGCGCTCCTACTGGCCCAGTGGCGGCACAGCGCGGAGATCTACGCGGACCCTGCCCTGCTGGCCATCCTCACCCGAGAACCGGAAGGCGACCCTCGGCCCCGTCCCCATGCCCCAGGTGAGCGAGTGAGCCCCAAGCGCGGGGACCGAGCCGCGCCACCGCCTGGATCACCTACGCGGGCACCGGACACCCCAAAGCCACCGACTGAGCGACCCAATCGACCCTGCATCACCCCGTAGCCGCCCACTGCCGTGCCGTCGCCACGATCTCCTCCAGGTGGTCGCTGTGAGCGCCGTGCCAGTACACGTGCCCGCACTCCTGGCACCGCCCGTACGCGTCGAAGGCGTGCCGGGTGCCCGCCTCCAGAACCGGCAGCACCTCCCGCTTCTCCACTGGCGCCAGCTCCCCGTTGCAGGCCGTGCACCTCGTCCACGGGCGCAGCGGCGGTGTGAAGCGTTCGAGCAGGTCGCGCAGCTGGTCGTGGGGGCGGGAGCCGCGCACGTACGCGCCGAGCCACAGCGCGCGGCGGCGCAGCAGACCGCGGTCCTGGGTGAGCAGCACCCGGCGCTCCTCGTTGGCCTGCACGACCAGCGCCGGGTCGTCCATGTCGTTGTGGTAGGCCGTGTCCAGGCCGAGCAGGCGCAGCCGTCGCGCGAGCGTGCCCAGGTGCACGTCCAGCAGGAAGCGGGGCTCGCGGGGCAGGGGCTGAGGTCTGGGCACCGGGCGTACCTCGATGAGGTCGCCGGCCGCGGGCTGGTAGGAGGGGCCGACGCCGCGGCCGTCGACGGTCATCGGCCCGACCTCCGTCAGCGGGATGCCGGCCGACTCCACGTGGTGGCCCAGGGTCGAGCTGCCGCCGATGGCGATCCGGTGGCGCTCGCGGCGCCGGCTCGCGGGCAGGAACATCATCAGGTCGGCGGAGATTCGGAGGTGTGCGTCCCGTTCGGTCACATTGTCCATTCTGCTTGATTCGATAACGTGACCCTGTGCCGATGTCCCGCCGTGTCTTTCTCGCGCTCGCCGCGCTGAACGCTGCGGGCTGCTCGGTCACCGCCTCGGAGCAACGCTCGCTGCGGCTGGCGACCGGGTTGGCCGGTGGGCCGTACGGGGCGCTCGGCGATCGGTTCGCGGCCGAGTTACGGCACGACGGGTTCACCGTCGAGGTGATCGAGACCGCGGCCAGCGTCCAGAATCTCACCATGCTCACCGACGGCCGGGCGGATCTCGGGTTCTCGCTCGCGGACAGCGCCGACGACGCCGTACGCGTGCGCCACCAGCCCGTCGCCGCGCTGGCCAGGATGTACATGAACTACGTCCACCTGGTAGTGCGCGCGGGTTCGGCCATCTCGGCGGCCAAGGACCTGACCGGCCGGAAGGTCTCCATCGGCGCGGAGGGGTCCGGCACGGCCGTGACCGCCGAGCGGGTGCTCGACGCCGCGGGCGTGCGCGATCACGCCGTCGTCCGGCTGGGCCTGGACATGTCGATCAGGGCGCTCGACGACCGCGCGATCGACGCGTTCTTCTGGTCGGGCGGCGTGCCGACCCCCGCGCTCTCCTCGCTCGACGACATCGAGCTGGTCCCGCTCGAACCGCTGGTGCCGGTGCTACGCCGCATCTACGGGCCGGTCTATGAGCATGCCTCCGTCCCCGCGGGCGCGTACGGAGCCGCGAAACCGGTCCCCACCGTCGGCACGCCCAGCTACCTGGTCTGCCGCCAGGCCCTGTCCGACGACGTCGCCTACACCGTCACCGAGACGCTCTTCAGCGCCCGCGACCGCCTGCAGGCCCCCTCAGCGCCGGGCGGCCTCCTGGACAAGCGCTACGCCATCGGCACCGGCATCGTCCCCCTGCACCCCGGCGCCGCCCGCTACTACAGGTCCGTCTACGGCTGAGCGTTAGAGCTCAGCGGCCAGCCGCAACTCCACGACCAGCCCATGAGGTACGGCGGGCAGCAGGCTCAACGTCGCCCCGCACGACTTGGCCAGCTCGGTGGCGATGGCCAGTCCCAGCCCGCTGCCCGGCACGTTCGCGTGCGCGCCCGACCGCCAGAACCGGCCCAGCGCGTCACCCCGCTCCTCCTCGGCCAGCCCCGGCCCGTCGTCGGCGACCCGCAGGACGCCGTCGGAGAGGGTGACCGTCACCGTGCCGCCCGCGGGCACGAATTTCTGGGCGTTGTCGAGCGCGATGTCCGCCACCCTGGCCGCCGCCTCCGGCACGAGCGACATCTCCGGCACGTCCACCCGCAGGGTGAGGTCCTTGGCGGGGTAGACCTCCCGCCACACCGCCAGCCGGGGCCGCAGCTCGATCTCCTTGGCCTCGGTGCCCGCGCCCGCCTCCACCCTGGCCAGCGCCAGCAGGTCCTCCACCAGCAGGGCCAGGCGGTCGAGCTCGGCCATGGCCTCCTCGAACTCGGTGGTGCCGTCGGAGCGCAGGTGCGGCTCCAGGTTCTCCAGCCGCAGCCCGAGCACGGTCAGCGGGGTGCGCAGCTCGTGCGAGGCGTCGGCCACGAACGCCCGCTGCCGCTCCATCGCCCCCGACACCGCGTCGGCCATCGCGTTGAACCGCTCCTCCAGCCGCTGCAGCTCCGAGGGCCCGCCGCCGGGATTGGCCCGGGCGTCGAGGTGGCCTTCCGCGATGGCCCGGGTGGTGCGGTCGAGCTCGGTCACCGGGCGCAGGATCCAGCGGGCCAGCTGCCTGGCCGCCAGCACCGAGTAGCCCAGCGCGATCAGCGCGCCCAGCGCCAGCGCGCCCCAGACGAGCGAGACGTCCAGCCGTGACTGGTCGGTGCGGGCCTGGAGCAGCACCACGCCGGACAGCTGCGCGTCCCGGCCGGCCGGCTCGGCCAGCAGCACCTTCGCGGGGCCGAAGGGGCTGATCGTGGGCAGGTCCTCGGTCGTGCGGCCGCTCAGGGCCAGCCGGGTCTCCGCCTGGTCGTCGCCGTCGAAGCGGCCGGCCGTGACCACGATCATGCCGTCCCTGTCGCGGACGCGGATGGCCGCGCCGTACAGGTCGGCGTAACGGACGACCTCGGCCGTCAACGCCGTACGGTCGTCGTCGCGCGCGGCCTGGTCGGCCAGTTCCGCGAAACGGGTGGCGTCGGCGCGGCGGTCGAGCAGCAGCCGGTTCGTACGGTGCGAGGCGTAGGCGAGGCCGAGCGGCACCGCCAGCGCCGCGATGAGGAACACGATCAGCGTGGTGAACGTGACCACCAGCCGGGAGTTCACGCCGTGGAACCCAGGCGGTAGCCGGTGCCGCGCAGCGTCTCGACCAGGTGTGGGCGGCCGGTCTTGGACCGCAGCCCGGCCACGTGCACGTCGAGCGAGCGGGAGGCGGACAGCAGCGGATCGCCCCAGACCTCGTCCAGGATCTCCTCGCGGCTGCGCACCACGCCCGGCTCGCGGGCCAGCAGCGCCAGCACGTCGAACTCGCGCCTGGTCAGCGTCACCTGCTCACCCGACACGGTGACCTGCCTGGCCTCCAGGTCGATGCGCACATCGCCGACGCTCACCACGTGGTCGCGCGTCGGCATCGGGCGGGTGCCCCTGCGCATCACGGCCTCCATGCGCGCCATCAACTCGACCGTACGGAACGGCTTGACCAGGTAGTCGTCGGCCCCGGACCGCAGGCCGCGGAGCACCTCGCGCTCCTCCGTGCGGGCGGTCACCACGATGACCGGCACTGCCGACACCCGGCGCAGGCGGCGTAACACCTCAAGGCCATCCATGTCGGGCAGGCCCAGGTCCAGCAGGACGAAGTCGACGCCCCCCGCCAGGCGGAGGGCGTCGACTGCCAGCCCCGCGCGCGCGACCTGGTGGCCATGGCGCGCGAGGGCCGTGGTGAGCGCGGAGGCGAGTCGATCGTCGTCTTCGACCAGGAGAACTCGCATCAGGCCAGATTAGGCCCGGACGGAGACCGACTCCGCCGCTCCCTCTCGCTCCGAGCGGGACAGCGCCACGTCGCGCGTCTCGCGCATGGTCAGGTAGACCACCAGCGATACTGCGGCGCAGCCCGA
Source organism: Nonomuraea sp. CA-143628 (assembly GCF_050942315.1). Lineage (NCBI taxonomy): Bacteria > Bacillati > Actinomycetota > Actinomycetes > Streptosporangiales > Streptosporangiaceae > Nonomuraea > Nonomuraea sp. CA-143628. The sequence continues at coordinate 10,016,586 of NZ_CP192072.1, read as the reverse complement.
GACGTACCAGTAGAAGCCGGACTCGATGCCCGAGGACTTGAACCACAGCGCGACGTACTCCGCGGTGCCGCCGAACAGGGCGTTCGCGATGGCGTAGGGCAGGGCCACGCCGAGCGCCCGGATGTGGGTCGGGAACAGTTCCGCCTTGACCACCGCGTTGATCGAGGTGTAGCCGGTGATGATGATCAGGCCGACGAGCGACAGGATGAACGCGCCGACGAAGCCGGAGACGCTGGACAGCGCGGTCATGAGCGGTACGGTGCCGAGCATCGACCCGATGCCGAACGTGATCAGCAGCGGCCGGCGCCCGATCCGGTCGGACAGCCCGCCGGCGAGCGGCTGGATCAACATGAAGATGAACAGCGCCGAGAAGCTGACCAGCGACGCGGTCTCCTTCGGCAGGTTCGCGGTGTTGACCAGGTACTTGGTGAGGTAGGTCGTGTAGGTGTAGTACGCGACCGTGCCGCCCATGGTCAGGGCGATGACGAGCAGCGCTTCCTTCTTGTGGGCCAGCAGGGCCTTGATGGTGCCGCGCTCGCTCTTCTCGCCGTCCTTGTCCTGCTCCTCCTCGTCGTAGGCCTCGGTCTCCAGGAGGTTGCGCCGCAGGTAGAACACGACCGCCGCGCCGAGCGCGCCGATGACGAACGGGATGCGCCAGCCGTAGGAGTTGAGCGCCTCCTTGGTCATCGTGTTCTGCAGGATGATCTGCAGGCCCAGGCCGACGAGCTGACCGGCGGTCATCGACACATACTGGAAGCTGGAGGCGAAGCCGCGCTTGCCCGCCGGAGTGGCCTCCGTCAGGTACGTGGCGCTGGCCGCGTACTCACCGCCCACGGAGATGCCCTGCAGGAGGCGGGCGATCAGCAGGACCACGGCGCCGAAGTAGCCGACAGCCCCGTACGTCGGCGCGATGGCGATCAGCAAGGCGCTCAACGACATCAGCGTGACCGTCATGGTCAGCGCCGCCTTGCGGCCCTTCGTGTCGGCGTACTTGCCGAGCAGCCAGCCGCCGATCGGGCGCATGAAGAAGCCCACGGCGAAGATGCCCGCGGTGTTGAGCAACTGCGCGGTGCTGTTTCCCTCGGGGAAGAAGGAAGCGGCGAAATAGATGGCGAAACTGCTGTAGACAAACCAGTCGTACCACTCGACCAGATTGCCGACGGAACCGCCGATAACTGCTTTCCACGGCACGCGGGGTTGGCTCACTGGATTACCTCCTGTGCGGGGCCTGGGGGGAGTAGGTGCAGGCCAGAGCCTCTCCGCAGAAGGTTCTTCCGACAAGGGGAGACGGGCTAGATCTAACGTCCGCTTAACATCAAGGAAACGGAGAGGTGAGATCAGGCCCGTTTTCCCGTCATTGCCGGTAGTTCTCCACCTCGCCGACCGGCCGGGCCTTGGCGCCGTCCGGGTTCTCGCCCGCGTCCCTCCTCGCCCTGCGCTGCCTGAGCAGGTCCCAGCACTGGTCGAGGGCCGTCTCCAGCTCCCTGACCCGCGCGTGCTCCTCGTCCGAGCTGACCTCGCCCGCCGACAGCCTGCTGCGCAGCTCGTGCTCTTCGGTGACCAGATCGCTGATCTTGCTGAGAATCTCGTTGTCACGCATGTCCAAGACTGTAGTTACTACGTGATAGAACACGGCCTATGCCTGGTATTGCGCTGGTAAGAAAGCCCGGCCCGCGGATCGCCGAGGGCATCGTCACGCATGTGGAGCGCGAACCGGTCGACGCCGGACGGGCCCTTGACCAGCACGAACGCTACGTCGCCGCGCTGGAGGGGGCCGGGTGGCAGGTCCGTCACGTGGAGGCCGCCGACGACCTGCCCGACGGGCCCTTCGTCGAGGACATGGTCGTCGTCTGCGACCGGCTGGCCGTACTGACCAGACCGGGAGCGATCGAGCGACGGCCCGAGGTGGACACCGTGGCGGCCCTCGTACGGGAGCTCGGGGTCAAGTCCGTCAGGATCGCGCGGCCCGGCACGCTCGACGGCGGCGACGTCCTTCAGGTCGGCAGGACCGTGTACGTCGGCAGGTCGGGCAGGACCAACGACGAGGGGATCACCCAGCTCACCGCGTTGCTGCCGGAGCGGCAGGTGGTGCCCGTGGACCTGACCGGCGTCCTGCACCTGAAGTCGGCCGTCACGGCGCTGCCGGACGGCACGCTCATCGGCGACCCCGACCGCGCGGACCTGCCGGGACTGCTGGTGCCCGCCGAGGAGTCGGGGGCGCACGTGGTGCCGCTGGGCGGCGACCGGGTGCTGATGGCCGCCTCCGCGCCGCGGACCTGCGAGATGCTTCAGGAACGCGGGCTGGAGGTGACGCTGGTGGACATCTCGGAGTTCGAGAAGCTGGAAGGCTGCGTCACCTGCCTGTCGGTTCTCATCATGTGAGATCTCATCATTTGAGATCAAGGACGGTTCGCCGCGAGACGTCTGGTAGCCTGCAAGGCATGCTGCGTGGCCTCCTTCTTAGCTGCCGCGGCGGGGGCCACTGAGGCCGGCTCCCTCGCCGCGGAGCGAGCCATGCGCGTCGGCCGCTTTTCTTTCGACCGACGAGGAGCTCCCGACATGACCGCTCAGCAGCCCAGCCCCATGCCTTTCCAGCGTTATCAGCCGTTCGAGCCGATCCGGCTGACCGATCGCACCTGGCCTGATCGGGTCATCACCGAAGCGCCGCGATGGTGCGCGGTGGACCTGCGTGACGGCAACCAGGCATTGATCGACCCGATGGACGCTCATCGCAAGCTGCAGATGTTCGAGCTGCTGGTGAAGATGGGCTACAAGGAGATCGAGGTCGGCTTCCCCGCGGCCAGCCAGACCGACTTCGACTTCATCCGGCAGATCATCGAAGAGGACCGGATCCCCGGCGACGTGGTGATCCAGGTGCTGACCCAGGCCCGGCCCGAGCTGATCGAGCGCACCTTCGAGTCGATCGAGGGCGCCAAGCAGGCCATCGTGCACCTCTACAACTCCACCTCCACGCTGCAGCGCCGGGTGGTGTTCGGGCAGGACCGCGACGGCATCACCGCCATCGCCGTCGAGGGCGCCAAGCTGGTCAAGAAGCTCGCCGACGCGACCGACGTGGACGTACGTTTCCAATACTCGCCCGAGTCCTTCACCGGCACCGAGCTGGACTACGCCGTCGAGGTCTGCGACGCGGTCAACGACGTGTGGCAGCCGACCCCCGAGCGCAAGGTCATCGTCAACCTGCCGGCCACGGTCGAGATGGCCACGCCCAACATCTACGCCGACCAGATCGAGTGGATGCACCGCCACCTGAAGTACCGCGACTCGATCGTCCTGTCGCTGCACCCGCACAACGACCGCGGCAGCGCCGTGGCCGCCGCCGAGCTGGGCTACATGGCCGGGGCCGACCGCATCGAGGGCTGCCTGTTCGGCAACGGCGAGCGCACCGGCAACGTCTGCCTGGTCACCCTGGGCATGAACCTGTTCTCCCAGGGCATCGACCCGCAGATCGACTTCGGCGACATCGACGAGATCCGCCGCGTCGTCGAATACTGCAACCAGCTGCCCGTGCACCCGCGCCACCCGTGGGGCGGCGAGCTGGTCTACACCGCCTTCTCCGGCTCCCACCAGGACGCCATCAAGAAGGGCTTCGACCACCTGGAGGCCGACGCGGCCGCGGCCGGGGTGCCGGTCGACCAGTTCACCTGGGCCGTCCCCTACCTGCCGATCGACCCCAAGGACATCGGCCGCACCTATGAGGCGGTCATCCGGGTCAACAGCCAGTCGGGCAAGGGCGGCGTCTCCTACATCATGAAGGCCGACCACCAGCTGGACCTGCCGCGACGGCTGCAGATCGAGTTCTCCAAGGTCGTCCAGGCGCGCACCGACGCCGAGGGCGGCGAGATCGGCTCGGCCGAGATGTACTCCATCTTCCGCGACGAGTACCTGCCCAACCCGGCCAACCGCTGGGGCCGCCTCAGCCTGATGGCCCACCGCCACGAGTCGGCGGGCGACGACAAGGACCGCATCGGCGCCGACGTACGGCTCGACGGCGAGATCCGCGAGATCGAGGGCGTCGGCAACGGCCCGATCTCGGCCTTCATCGACGCGATCGCCAAGGTCGGCATCCGGGTGCGGGTGCTCGACTACGTGGAGCACGCGATGAGCGCGGGCAGCGACGCGAAGGCCGCCTCCTACCTGGAGTGCGACGTCGACGGCCGGGTGCTGTGGGGCGTGGGGGTCGACGCCAACACCACGACGGCCTCGCTCAAGGCGATCATCTCGGCGGTCAACCGCGCCTCGCGCTGACGTTCTCGGTCGGCCGCGCCCGCTGAGCACGGTGCGGCGCGGTCGACCTACTGGTCCATTTCCCGCAGGATCTGGTCGATTCGGCTCTCTCGATTGTTCATGGCGCGGTTGAAGGAGTGCATGACCTCCTCGAACTGTTCCATGGCCGCGTCAGGGGACGGTGGCGTCCGGCCGACGGCGTCGCGCAGCAGTTCCTCGTGGTTCCTCTCGCAGTCGTCCTGTGCGCGCCGCACCGCGAGGGTGATCTCCTCGCCGAGGTCCTGGCTGCTCAGTCTCATGGCGCGTGGGTCGAGGCGCACCTCGGTGATGCGGCCGCCGGAGTCGGTGCGAGCCCTGATCTTGCCGTCGGCGCTCTCGCCGACGCCGTAGACGTCGTTGAAGCCGCCACCGGCTTTCTTCAGGCGGCTGTGTGCCCGTTCGGCTTGTTCTGAGATTCGGTGGAGTTCGTCCTGGTAGATGTTTTTGGGATCGTCGGAACTCATGTTCTCCCTTTGGGGACTTATCCGGTCGGGTTGGTCCGGTCGTAGTTCTTTCCGGTCTGGTTCAGAGTCAGGCCCGCGTTGTTCAGGTTCCACATCAGGGAGTCCATCCAGTCGATGGTGTTGGTGTAGAACTTCAGATAGTCGTCGGTCAGTTCCTTGGATCCCTCGGGGAGCAGACCGAAGCAGGTGGACGTCGGCCTGGCCGCCTCGGCGAAAGCGTTTCGGGGAGTGGACAGCAGGCTCATCGATTCGTCGGTGGCCTTTCCGCCCTTCTTCAGGTCGTCCGCGGAATATCCGACTTCCTGGCTTTTTCCGGTCATCGCACTCTCCAGTCGGTCACTTCAGTTTCGGGAGTTTCAGCGGCGTGCCCGGTTTCAGGACCCCGGGATCCGGGCCGATGACGTCGCGGTTGGCCTCGTAAAGTTGGGGCCAGAATCTTTCGCTGCCGTAGACCCGCTTGGCGATGTCTGCCAGCGTGTCTTCCCCTCTGACCTGGTGCGACGATGCCTGGGGGGCGGTCGTGGCGGGGTCCTGCGGCCGGTAGTCCATCAATGGGGGAGCATCAGGCTCCGGGTACTTCTTATGGTCGATGTGTGCCGGCGGCTCCGTCTGTTTGAAGGGGACGCCGATGGGTGGGGGTAGGTTGCGCAGGGCGGTGCCGGGAATGATCGCGCCGGTGGAGTTGAAGAGCTGGACCTGGAAGTCGCCGGTGATGCCGATCTTTTTGAGGGCGGCACCGTTCAGGGCGCCCCAGCCGCCGTTCAGCACCGCCACCTTCCCGATGTCCTTGACCATTTGCCCCAGCGTCTTGCCTTCGAGCCGGTCGTTGATGATCGTGTAACCTGTTCCGGTCATGGCTCCGGCCGCGAAGAGGGCCTTGGCGCCGTACGCCTTTTTCGCCTTGTCCCAGCCGACGCGGCCCCAGGGGAAGGCCGACGATATCGCCGCGGAATTCACCATCTGCGCGTATTGGAGGCCGAAGGGCGCGAAGAACGACTGGCCCTTGAGCTCCCGGCCCAGGCCCACGAACATGAACTGGCCGGCGCCCAACTGGAGGCCGAACATCTTGGCGTAGCTCTTGAAGGACGTCAGGGCCGTCTTGCCGAAACTCATGCCCTGCGTGCCGTTCAGCACCCAGTTCTGCGACTTGAAGACCGTCAGGCCCCTCCTGAGCGCCTTGCTCCGCTTCATCAGCTCGGCCAGCTTGCGCAGGGGTACGGCGACCTTTTTGAGGAACCAGATCAGCCGCGCCAGGATGGTGGCCGCGAGGCCGGCGCCCTGGGCGGCGATCTTGGCTCTGGCGACCCAGGCGGCGTACCTGCCCATCACGCCCGTGAACATGGACAGGGCCACGCTGATCGCCAACGCCTGGAGGATGGATTTCAGCAGCTCCCGGAACGCCCGTTTGGTCTCGTGGGTCGCCTCCTTGGCCATGAGGAGCACTTCCGACACGTGGCCGAGGCTCTTGACCAGCGCCTTCCGTTCGGCCGGGTCGAAGTAGGTGTCGACCATCTCCTGGTAGTGCGTGGCCGCGTCGCCGGTCCACTGCTTGCGGCCCTTCCGCACGGCCGGGTCGATGTTCTTGTCGCCGACGGTATCCAGGCTGGCGGCCAGCTCCTTGCACGCCTCGGACATCTGCGCCAGCTGACGCTCGTCGTTGTCGTTGCCCGCGGCCCTCATGGCGTTCATGATCGTCGTGATGAGCTGCGACAGCGCGTCGCCCTCAGCGGCTAGGTCCATGTACTCCCCTTCATGCGTCGCGCTGTGCACAATCCGCAGACGCAGGGAAGCGCTCCAGGTCCCCCTCCCATGCGGCTCCCGGTTGGGCAGGCGGCATCGGGTCATGTGGTCATGATCGCTGCGGTGCCCCGCATTGTGGCATGCGGACGGATGTTCGGCCAGAGATCCGAAGATCAAGGTCGCCCGGTGACGAGTATGGCCCCGCGCATCACATCCGAACCTTAAGTGTTTGTTAGATCGGAGATGTGGATCTTGACGGTGTCGATCAAGGATGCATACGTTCGGTGACGTTTCGCGACTGTTCGCAGCGCCGTGACCATCGACGCTGTGCCAGTCGATGCGCCCCCCCCACAGCCGAGACACCGTCTACAGACGGGAGAACGGATCATGGAACCCACCTACCTCATCTGCCTGCCCTTCGCCGGGGCCGGCGCCTCCTTCTTCAAGGGATGGCAGCGCTACCTGGCCGACGGGCTGAGCATCCTGCCGGTGCAACTGCCCGGCCGTGAGGAGCGCTTCGTCGAGCCTCCCCACACCGATGCCGCCCGCGCCGCGGACGAGGCGTGCTCGCAGGTGCTGCAGCGGATCGGCCCCGGTTCGCGGGTGGCCGTCTTCGGTCACAGCCTCGGGGCGGTGCTGGCGTACGAGCTGGCGCACCGGCTCAGCGGCGTGACCGGATTGCGGCTCGCCCGCCTGTACGTCAGCGGTTCCCCCGGGCCGTGGAGCGGGCGGGAGAGCCGCGCCACCGGCCTGGATGACGAGGCGTTCCTGGCGCGGATCCGTTCCTTCGCCGGGTACTCGCATCCGGCTCTGGAGGACCCGGAGATGCGGGCGCTGCTGTTGCCCATGCTGCGCGCCGACGTCGAACTGCACGAGAGCTACCGTCCCCAGTCCGACAAGCCGCTCTCCACACCGATCACCGCCGTACACGGCCTCGACGACGAGCTGGTGGACATGGCGATGATCGCCCAGTGGGAGCGGGCCACCAGCGCCGGGTTCAACACCGTCGAGCTCGACGGGGGCCACATGTACCTGGCCGATGATCCCGCTCCCCTGCTGCGCGTCATCGGCGCCGAGCTTGCGACGCCGGAAGAGCGGTGACGATGCGCCTGTCCGGGAAGACGGCCGTCATCACCGGCGCGGCCCGCGGGCTGGGCCGGGCCAGCGCCCGGATGTTCGCGCGGGAGGGCGCCGACCTGGTGCTGCTCGACGTCGCGCGCGACCTGCCAGGGGTGCCGTACGCGCTCGGCTCGGCCAGTCAGCTCGAATACACGGCCGAACTCTGCCGGGAGTCCGGCGTCTCCGTCGTGACCAGGCAAGCCGACGTGCGGGAGACGCACGAGGTCGAGGCCGCGGTGTCCATGGCGGTCGGGCGCTTCGGCCGCATCGACGTCCTCGTCAACAACGCCGGCATCGCCGCCCCTTCCGGCAAGGTGGCGCACGAGATCGACGAGCACGAGTGGCAGTTGATGATCGACGTCGACCTCTCCGGCGCGTGGCGCGCCATCCGTGCGGTCGGCAAACTGATGGTCGAGCAGCGCTCCGGCAGCATCGTCAACATCGCCTCGACCGCCGGGCTGGTGGGATATCGGCACTTCGCCGGATATGTGGCCGCCAAGCACGGTCTCATCGGCTTGACCAAGGCCGTCGCGCTCGACTACGCCCCGCGCAAGGTCCGGGTCAACGCCCTGTGCCCTGGCTCCGTCCGCGATGACTCGCAGGTCGAGGGCCGGATGCTGGCGGAGATCGCGCGTTCGCTCGACGTGCCGGCGGACGAGCACGAGGAGGCCTTCGTGCAGGCCCAGCCCATGAACGCCCTCATCGAGCCGGACGACGTCGCCTCGGCCGCCGTATGGCTGGCCTCCGACGAATCCCGGCAGGTCACCGGCAGCGTACTCACCGTCGACGGCGGCTTCACCGCACGCTGACCCCCCGTTTCACCACGACCACGCTCTGGAGATCATCGCGTGCCCCGAACCGATCTCATCCCCCCAGACCGCTCGCCCTCCGCACACTGCCATGCCCGGCGCCTCAGGCTGGCCGATGGCGCTGATGCCACCTGGCTGGCGGGACTCTTCGAACGCGCGGTCCGCACCTGGTGGGGGGACTCGCCTGACCGACTGCCCCGGCTCTGGGACGAGCGGGTTCCGGCCGCCCGCGACTCCGCGGTGGCGGGCCGCCGCGTCGAGGCCGAACTGCACCGTCCTCTGGACGCTGAGGGCGCCTTGCTGCGCGCGGTGCTGCTGCGGTACGCGGACGGGCCCGCCGACCTCGTGCTCGTCGCCCATCGCGCCAATCTCGACGCACTGTCACTGCGCACCGTGGCCGACGTACTCACCGGGCGGGCTCGGTATGAGGAGGCCACGTACGAGCAGGCAGGTCACACCGCCGCTGACGCTGAAACGCTCAAAAGATGGCGTGAAGCGGATTTTTCCGGACGTATTGCGTGGGCCAGCGGCGACGACACGGCGGGTGACCGTACCGGCCTGGTCACCGTGGCGATAAGCGAGGCCGGAGCGGACGTGCCGGCCACGATGGCGGCGGCGGTCGGGCTGGTGCTCGGGCGGTACGAGAACCAGGAGAATCCGGTCGTCGGCGTGCTCGGCCCCGTGCCAGAGCGGCCTGAAGGAGCGCTGGGCGCGTTCGACGCCGGGCTCCTGCTGGCGCTGGACCTTTCGGGCGCGCGCACCGCGGGGGAGCTGGTCGCCGAGACCGCCCAAGCCCTGGCCTCGGCCGACGGGCGGTGCGACGGGCGGCAGTACACCGAACTCCTCGCCGAGACCGGCGGCCGGGTCGTGGCCGGTCTGCTCACCGACGGGCCGGAGGAGAGCGGGTCCGGTACGCACGTTCCCTGCCAGACGGCCCCGTTCCCGCTCACGATCGTGCCCGGCCGCACCCCGGACGGCGGCCTTCAGCTGGTGGTGCACCACCGGCTGGAAGACGTGGACGCCGACTCGGCCAGGCGCTTCGCCCGCCATGTCGCCCGCGCCTACGAGCAGCTGGCCAACGCGCCCGCCGACCTGGTCCCCGCCGACGTCGAGCTGCTGGACGAGGCGGAGACACGGCAGGTGGTGGCCCTCGGCCGTCCGGCACGGCGGCTGGACTGGCGGCCGGAGCGGATCGACGACGTGTTCGCCTCCCGCGTGGCGGAGCGTCCCGACGCGGTGGCGCTCACCTGCGAGGGCCGCTCCCTGACCTACGCGGAACTGGACGCGCGCGCCGCCCGCTTCGCCGCCGCCCTCCTCGACCGGGGCGTGCGTCCGGGGGAGCGCGTCGGCGTCTGCCTCGGACGCACGCCCGATCTCGTGGTCGCCATGCTGGCCGTGCTCAAGGCGGACGCGGTGTACGTGCCCATGGATCCGGCCTACCCGGCCGACCGGCTGGCGTTCACGGCTCAGGACGCGGCCTTGCGCGTCGTCATCGCGGACGGGGACTTCCCGGGCGGCGGACCGGCGAGCGTGGTCAGGCCCGAGGAGCTGGAGGCCCACGGGCGCGAGGCAGGCGGTGCCGGTCCCGGGCGGCGGGGGCCGGGTGAGGCCGCCTACGTCATCTACACCTCGGGCTCGACCGGGCGCCCGAAAGGCGTCGTGGTGCCGCATCGCAACGTCATCGCCCTGCTGTCGGCCACCCGTGATGATTTCGGGCTCGGTCCCGGTGACACCTGGACGCTCTTCCACTCCAGCGCGTTCGACTTCTCCGTCTGGGAGATCTGGGGAGCGCTGCTCACCGGTGCCCGGCTGGTCGTGGTGCCGTACTGGGTCTCTCGCTCGCCGGAGGAGTTCCACGAGCTGCTGGCGCGCGAGCGCGTCACCGTGCTGAACCAGACGCCGTCGGCGTTCGCCCAGCTCATGGAGGCCGACCGGCGGCGGGACGAGCGGCTGAAGGTCCGGCTGGTGATCTTCGGCGGCGAGCCGCTGGACGCTCGCCCGCTGCGGGCCTGGTTCGACCGGTATCCGGAGGATCAGTGCCGGCTGGTCAACATGTACGGCATCACGGAGACGACAGTGCACGTGACGGCGCAGAACGTGACCCGCCGTGAGGCGATGACCGGGTCGCGGTCCGTGGGGCACGCCCTGCCCGGCTGGCACCTGTACGTCCTCGACGAGCGCGGCCGTCCCGTGCCGTGCGGTGTCCCCGGCGAGATCCACGTCGGGGGAGACGGGGTCGCCCTGGAGTACCTGGACCGTCCCGAGCTGACCGCGCGGCGCTTCCTGCCCGACCCCTTCACCATGGGCCGCGTCTATCGCAGCGGCGACCGGGGAAGGCTGCTGCCCGACGGCCGGCTGGAGCACCTCGGCCGTCTCGATACCCAGGTCAAGCTGCGCGGATTCCGCGTCGAGCTGGACGAGATCCGCAACGTCCTGCTGGACGACCCCGCCGTCACGGCGGCCGCCGTGGTGCTGAACGGCGAGCGGGACGCCGCGGGAGCGCGCATCGACGCGTACGTGGTGCCGGCCGGCGGCGATCCGGCGGCGATGCGGCAACGGGCCGCCAAGGTGTTGCCGGAGCACATGCTGCCCGTCACCATCACGCCCCTCGACACGCTGCCACTCACCGCCAACGGCAAGCTCGACGTCCGGGCGCTTCCCGTGCCGGTCGTCGCGCCCGCCGCGCCGATCCGGGCTCCGTCAGGTGAGCTGGCCGGCGCGATCGCCGCGGTGTGGGAGTCGGTGCTCGGCGTGCCTGTCGGTCCCGACGACAACTTCTTCGAGCTCGGCGGCAACTCCCTGTACGCCATGCGGGTGGCGGCGGCCATGCGTGACCGCGGTCTGCCCGCCTTTCCGATGCGCGAGCTGTACCTGCACCCGACGGTGAACGGCCTCGCGGGGGTGACCTCCCATGAGTGATCGGCCGCTGGACGGCCGCGACGACACGGCCACGGACTATGCCCGAGACAGCCGTGTCGAGCGGCTCTTCGCCGAGCAGGCCGAGGCGGTGCCCGGCCACCCGGCCGTGGTGCACGGAAACACCACGCTCACCTACGCCGAACTGCACCGCCGCAGCACGCTGCTGGCCCAGAGGTTACGCCGCGATGGGCTGCGTCCCACCGAACCCGTGGCGCTGCTGCTGCCGCGTACCCCCGACCTGATCGTCGCGGCGCTCGCCGTGCTGAAGGCCGGCGGGTTCTACGTGCCGATGGACCCCGCCCATCCGGCGGATCGGATCTCCCAGCTGATCGAGGACAGCGGCGCCGGCCTCCTGCTGACCACGCGAGAGCTTTCCGCGCGAGAGCCGGCCCGCGGTCAGGCCATCGCGGTGGACGCCCAGGACTGGTCGGCCGAACCCGAGGCGGACGTCCCCGCGCCGGGCGGCGCGTCGGACGTCGCGTACTTGATGTACACCTCGGGGACCACCGGACGGCCCAAGGGTGTCCTGGTCCCGCATCGCGGAATCGTCCGGCTGGTGCGGGGCGTCGGCTATGTACGGCTCGACTCCACGGCCAGGGTGGCGCAGATCGGGGCGACCGGTTTCGACGCTTCCGTCTGGGAGACCTGGGCCGCCCTGCTCTGCGGTGGGACCGTGCACATCCTCGACCGGGAGACGTTCCTCGACGGCGCGGAGCTGAGGCGGGCGCTGACGGACGGGGGTATCACCACGGCGCTCTTCACCTCCGCGCTGTTCGGCCAGCTCGCGGGCGAGGACCCGACCGTGTTCGGGCCGCTGCGGGACCTGCTGGTCGGCGGTGACGTGCTCTCGGCCAAGCACGCCAGGTCCGTGCTGAGGGCCAATCCGGGCCTGCGGCTCGTCAACGCGTACGGGCCGACCGAGAACGCGGTCATCTCCACCTGCCACGAGGTCCGCGAGCCGATCGGCGACCGCGTGCCCATCGGCCGCCCGGTGCCCAACACCACCGCGTACGTGCTCGACCAGGACCGGCAACCGCTTCCAGCGGGCGTCGCCGGCGAGCTGTACGTCGGCGGCGACGGGCTGGCGCTCGGCTACCACGGGCGCCCCGACCTGACCGCGGTCGCCTTCGTCCCCCACCCTTTCCGGCCAGGACAGGTCCTCTACCGGACGGGCGACCGGGCGCGCAGGCTGCCCGACGGGTCGATCGACTTCCTCGGCAGGACGGATCACCAGGTCAAGGTGCGCGGTCTGCGCGTCGAGCCGGGCGAGGTGGAGGCCGCGTTACTGGCCCGCCCCGGAGTACGCGAGGCGGTGGTGGTGGAGCGACGGGCTCCGGATTCGTCCGACGGCCACCTGCGCGCGTACGTCTCGGGTGAGCGGTCCCTGGAACCGGAGCGGCTGCGGACGGAGATCGAGCGCGTGCTGCCCGCTCACATGGTGCCCGCCCAGATCGTGGTGCTGCCCGCGCTGCCGCTGAACGTCAACGGGAAGGTGGACCGGGCCGCGCTGCCCGAGCCGATCCCCACGGGCGGCGGGAGGACTGGGGACGAGCTCGAGCGAGAGCTCGTCGAGCTGTGGGAGGACGTCCTCGGCGTGCGCGGGATCGGCGTCGACGACCCGCTCGACCGGCTGGGCGGCAGCTCGCTCACCGCGACCCGGCTGGCCGCCAGGGTGCGGAAGAGGTTCGGCGTGGCCTGCCCGGTCTCGGCCGTGCTGGCGGTCCGCACGGTGTCAGCGCTGGCCGACCTGGTCCGTGCCGCGGACGGCGCCGACGTGGTGGGGCCGCGTCCGGGCCAGGCCGGCGAGCGGACCCCGCTGTCACCCCAGCAGAAGGGCGTCTACGTCGAGCAGGTCAAGGACCCGTCCAGCACCCAGTACAACCTGCCGATCGTCGTCGACCTCCCCGGCCGGATGGACGCCGGCCGGGTGCGCGCCGCTCTCGCGACCCTCGTCGAGCGGCACGAGATCCTGCGCACCGACGTGGCCGTGGGCGACGACGGGCAGCCGTACCAGCGCGTTCACGAGGTGCTTCGTACGACGCTGGATGAGGTCGGCCTGTTTCGCGGTGCGAATCTCGACGGCTGGACCGAGAGGTGGATCCGCGCCTTCGACGTCCATCAGGCCCCCCTGTGGCGGGCGGCCCTCGCGCGGCACGACCATGGGACCCGGCTGGTGCTGGACATTCACCACCTCCTCACCGACGGCCGCTCGCTCGCCCTCCTGATGGCCGAGTGGGCGGCGCTGCTCAGGGGCGAGCCGCTCCCCGAGGTGGAGCTGCGTTACCGGGACTTCGCGCAGTGGGCGAACGGGCCGGAGCGGGGCGCGCTGTCCGAGACCCAGCGTGGCTTCTGGGCCGAGACGTTCGCGCGGCCGGTCAAACCTCTCGATCTGCCCGTCGACCTGCCCCGTCCGGCGGTCCGCCGGACGGAGGGGGACCACCTGTCGTTCGCGTTCGGTGCGGAGCGCAGCCAGGCGGTCAGGGAGCTGGCCCGCACTGAGGGGGTGACGGCCTTCCAGGTGATCCTGGCCGTGTACACCGTCTTCCTCGGACAGGTGAGCGGGGCCGACGACGTGACGGTCGGGACGCCCTTTTCCGGACGGCACCTGCCGGGGGTGGACCGGGTCCAGGGGATGTTCGTCAACACCCTGTGCCTGCGCGCGTACCCGGCCCCTGAGCTGCTGTTCCGCGCGTATCTGCGAACCGTGGCCCGGCACTCTGTGGCCGCCGGCGACCACCAGGATCACGCGTTCGACGCTCTGGTGGCGATGCGGGGCGAGCATGACTTCAGCCGTCACCCACTCTTCGACGCGTTCTTCGCGATGCAGGACACGGGGCTGGACCAGGTGGACTTCCTCGGCGGCCGGCCCCGGTGGCGGCCGGAGGCCACCCGGCGCACGATCTTCGACCTGGACCTGCAGGTCGAGGACGCACCCGAAGGGTACGAGGCCCGGCTGGCGTACGCCACGAACCTCTTCCTGCGCCCCACCGTGGAGACGTTCCGGGACGAGTTCCTGTCCCTGCTCGACGCGGCACTCGCCGAGCCGGACACGCCGCTCGGCGAGCTCGGCCGGGCGCCTTCGGCCCGGCCCGGCCCGCCCGCGCTCGCGTTCGACTTCGACTTCTGAACTGGAGGGGCCATGCAGTCCATCGAGACCCTGGGCAGGCTCAAGGTCGCGGCCGCGAAGCGTCGCCGCGAGGGGGTGTTCTGGCGCGCCCAGCTCGCGGCGCTGCCCGAGCGCACCGGCTTCCCGGCCGATGTCCAGCCCGGCCGACAGTCCGGCCTCCCGTCCGACACGCACGGTGGTTCGCCAGGGGAGGCGGCGGTCGCCGCGCTCGACCTCGGCCCCGAGCTGACCGCCAGACTCGGCAAGCTGGCCCGAGGCCAGGACATCGCTCTGCGTTCCGTGCTGATCGCCGTGACAGGCGCGTTGCTCCAGCGTTACGGCGGCGGCGCGGAGTCCGTGCTGGCCACGCCTCCCGCCCCCGTGCCCGCCGGACCCACGCCGCTGGCCACCTCACTGGTGCTGCGGCTGCCGGTCACCCGCGACACCACGCTGCGCGGGCTGCTGGGCGAGGTCGGGGACCGGCTGCGGGCCGCGATCGAACACCAGGACTACCCGATCGAGCTGCTCGCCGACGAGTTCGGGACCGCGGCGGGGGAGGGGGACGACCCGTTCGCCGACGTGCTCGTGGACGCGGTACGCGACGAGGCGGATCCCGCCGGGCGGCCCGGCTTCCCGCTCGCCTTCGCCTTCGTACGCGGGCCGGCCGGGCTGGCTCTGGAACTGCGGCACCGGACCGGCACGCACGGCCCCGACACCGCCCGGCGGCTTCTCACGCACTGCGTGATGCTGCTCGACCAGGCCACCGCCTCGCCCGACACGGCGATGGCCGCCTTCGACCTGCGATCCGACGACGATCTGGCGCTGATCGACAAGGCGAACGACACGGACGCCGCCTTCGAGGACACGGTGCGGCTCGACGAGCTGTTCAGCCGCCAGGTCACCGCGACGCCTGACGCCGTGGCCGTGGTGGGCGACGGCTTCCTGCTCACGTACGCCGAACTGAACGCGCGTGCCAATCGCCTGGCGCACACGCTGCGCGCCCGCGGCGTGGGCCGCGACGACCTCGTGGCCGTGCTGGCGGATCGCTCGCCGGAGATGCTCGTCGCCGTCTACGCCGTGCTGAAAGCGGGGGGCGCGTACCTGCCGATCGACCCGGGCAACCCGCGCGACCGCATCGCGTACATCCTCCATGACAGCGCCGCCCGCCTCGTCCTCACCCAGCCCCGCCACCAGGAGCTGGTCGGCGACGGCGTCGCCGTCCTCGACCTCATGGACGAGGGGGCCTACGCGCAGGAAGTGAGCACGCCGCCGGTCGAGGGCGGCGCCCGCGACCTCGCGTATGTCATCTACACCTCGGGTTCGACCGGCGCTCCCAAGGGCGTGCGGATCGAGCACCGGTCGGTCGTCAACCGCATCGGCTGGATGCAGAAGGCGTACCCGATCAGCTCTACGGACGTCATCATGCAGAAGACGCCCACGTCGTTCGACGTCTCGGTGTGGGAGCTGTTCTGGTGGACATTCGCGGGGGCGTCGGTGTGCCTGCCCGAGCCCGGCGCGGAGCGGGACCCGGAGGCGCTGACCGCCGCGGTCGAGCGGCACGGCGTCACCACGATGCACTTCGTGCCGTCCATGCTCGGGGCCTTCCTCGCCTTCGTCTCGGGAACGGGCTCGGGAACGGGCTCGGGAACGGGCTCGGGAACGGGCGAGCAGTGGCGGCTGGGCACCCTGCGGCAGGTGTTCGCCAGCGGTGAGGCGCTGCCGGCGCACCACGTGCGACGCTTCCACGAGATGCTCACGGGTTGCCGGCTGATCAACCTGTACGGGCCCACCGAGGCGGCCGTCGACGTCACCCACTACGCCTGCCACGGCGGCGAGAACATGGTGCCGATCGGGTGGCCGGTCGACAACACGCGTGTCCACGTGCTCGACGCGGACCTGCGACCCCAGCCCGTCGGCGTCCCGGGGGAGCTGTGCGTCGCCGGGGTCCAGCTGGCCCGAGGGTACCTGGGTCTCCCCGAACTGACGGCCGAACGCTTCGTCGCCGCGCCCCAAGCGGGCGAGGAGCGCGTCTACCGTACGGGGGACCTGGCCCGCAGGCTGGCCGACGGCGGCATCGAGTATCTGGGCCGCATCGACCACCAGGTCAAGCTGCGGGGATACCGCATCGAACCGGGTGAGATCGAGGAGCGGCTGCGGCAGCACCCCGCCGTGCGGGACGCCGTCGTCATCCCCCGGGGACAGGATCATCTGTGCGGTTACGTCGTGGCGGCCGAGCCCTTGCCCGAGGATGACCTAAAGGAGCACTTGAGGCGCACGCTACCGGAGTACATGATCCCCGCCCGCCTCGTCACGCTCGCCGCGTTCCCGCTCAGCCCGAGTGGCAAGCTGGACCGCCGCGCGCTGCCCGACCCCGGCGAACCGGACCGCACGGTGGACCATGTCGCCCCGCGCACGCCGCAGGAGGCGGACCTGGCCCGCGTCTGGGCCGAGGTGCTCGGCGTCGAATCGGTCGGTGTGCACGACAACTTCTTCGCGCTCGGCGGCAACTCGATCCACTTCGTCACCGTGCTGGCCAGGGCACGCGCGTGCGGCCTCGACTTCACCTTCCAGCAGCTCTTCGAGAATCCGACCATCGCGGGTCTGGTCGCTCTCGCGCGGGACGCGGATCCGGCGACGCGCCCGCTCCGGCCGTTCGAGCTGCTGACGCCTGAGGACCGGGCGAAGATCCCGGCCGGGGTGGCCGACGCCTACCCGATGACGCAGCTCCAGGCGGGACTGGTCTTTCAGAGCGAACTGTCACACAACACAGTCGAATATCACGACATCATCAGCTACACGATCCAGAGCCCGTTCGACGCCGGATGCTTCGAGCGGGCGGTCCGGCACGTCGTCGCCGCGAACCCGATCTTCCGTACCAGCTACCACCTCACCGGCTACGGCGAGTACCTGCAACTCGTCCACGAGGACGCGCCGTCACCGCTGTACATCACCGACCTGCGCGGGATGAACGAGGACGAACAGGACGCCTGGTACCACGTATGGGCGGAGCGGGAGAAGGCTCATCGCTTCACCTGGACCGAGCCCGGCCTCGTCCGGTTGCACGTGCACGTGCTCGGCGACGACCTGTTCCGCTACACGCTCAGCCAGCACAACTCCGCACTGGACGGCTGGAGCATCACCCTGGTGCACACCACGCTGTTCGACACCTACTACCGGCTGCTCGACGGACGGCCGCTGCCGGAGGTGGAGCCGGACGGGTACGCGCGCGACTACGTCTCACTGGAGCGCCGGTCCCTCGCCGACGAGGGCCACCGTTCCTACTGGGCGGACGTGCTCGAAGGCGGCACCTTCACCGAGGTGCCCCGCACGAGGGAATCGGCAGCGCCGGACGTCTTCCCCGTCGTGTTCCACGAGGTGGAGTTCCCGCGCGGCCTGTCCGACCGGATCGTGGCGCTGGCCGGGGCGCTGTCCGTGCCGGTCAAGAACGTCGCGATGGCCGCGCACGTCAAGGTCCTGTCCCTGATCACCGGCGAGCGCGACGTCATGACCGGGTACGAGCACAGCGGCCGGCCCGAGGCGGAGGGCGCCACCCGTTCGATCGGCCTGTTCCTCAACACGGTGCCCTTCCGGGTGCGCACGGGCGAGGGCTCCTGGGAGAGCCTCGTGCGCGACGTCTACCAGGCCGAGGTCGAACTGCTCCCCGCGCGGCGATACCCGATGGCGCGGATGAAGCACGACCTGGGAACACAACAGGCGCTGTTCGAGACGGCCTTCAACTTCACGCACTTCTATCTGCTGCGGCAGCTGGAGGCGCTCGACGGCTTCTCCCTGCTCGACGTGCGGGCCAACTCGGAGACGGAGTTCGTGCTGCGCGCCGAGTTCTCCCGGCACTTCATCACCGACGAGGTACGGCTCAGCCTGCACTACCACGCCCACCTCTTCGAGCCCTGGCAGGTGGCGCGGATGGGGGCGTACTACATCGCCGCGTTCGAGCAGATGGCAGACGATCCGGCCGCTCTCCATCACCTCGCCGATCTGCTGCCCGGCGAGGAGAGCGCGGCGCTGATCGAGATGGAACAGAGCGAGAGCGTCCTGCCGAAGCTGGCAGACCATTATCGGGCGCGGGTCGTCGACGAACACGGCCTGCGGGTGCCCTTCGCCACGCCGGGGCGGATCGTGCTGCTCGCCAACGGGGCCACGATCCCCACCACAGGTGTGTACGGACGCCGCATGCCCGGCGGCCTTGAGCTGTTCCAGGCACCCCGAAGCCTGACGTTTCACCGTTCCGAAGAGCGGAGTGCCGCGGGGGAGACGGGCCGTCGGCCCACCGGAGCGGTGGGACAACGCATCGCGGAGGCGTGGTCCAGGGTGCTCGACGTGCCGCTGGAGCAGATCACCCTCGACGGCAACTTCTTCGAGCTCGGCGGCAGCTCGCTGTCGGCCATGCGGGTGGTCATGGAGTTGGAGGGGCTCGTGTCGCTCACCGACCTGATGCGCAACTCCACTCTGGGACCGCTGTGTGAGGTGGCCGAGGCTCGTCTGAACGAGGACGCACCCGGCTCGCCGCGGGCCGGTCTGCTGCGCTCGCCGTCGGCCGACTCCGACCTCGGTCTGCTTCGCTCGCTCTCGTCCGACCCCGGCCGAGCCCGGTCCGTCCTCGTGTGCTTTCCCTACGCGGCCGGCAACGCCGTCAACTTCGAGCCGCTGGCCACCGCCCTCGACAAGGCGGGCGCCGACGTGGCCGTCTATGGCGTGGAGCTGCCGGGTCATGATCCCGGCCATCCGGACGAGCCCTTCCTGTCCATCGAGGAGGCGGCGCGGCGGGTGGCGGAGGAGATCCGCGGTCTCGCCGACCGGCCCGTGGTGCTCTGGGGCCACTGCGTCGGCTCGGCTCTGGCCGTCGAGACCGCACGCCTGATGGAGGCGGGCGGAAACGCGCCGCTCCACGTCTTCGTGGCCGGAAAACTGCTGCACGACGCCCGGATCACTCGCGAGTCCATGGAGCAGGTGGACGCGATGACGGACGAGGACATCGTGCGCTGGCTCGTCGAGGCGACCGGGTACTCCGGGCTCGACGTGCTCTCACCCGAGCAGGCGGCCTTCGTCACCAGGACGTTCCGGCACGACTCCGGCTCGGCCAACGGCTATCTGCTGGCGGCGGCCGAGCGGGGGCCCGTGGCCAGGCTGCGCGCGCCGCTCACGGTCGTCCATGCCTCGGACGATCCGCTGACCCCTGACCACCGGCGGAGGTACGAGGACTGGTCGCTGTTCGCCGATCGGCCGAGGCTCGCGGAGCTCGGGCCCTTCGGCCACTACTTCTGCCGGACGGCCCCGGACGCGGTGGCCACGCTGCTGCACGGGCTGGTACCCCCTATGGAAGATCAACGGAGCGAAACGCACTGAGATGACCACCACGAACACCCCCCAGGCGGTCACCCCGCTGACCCCCGGCCAGCAGTACCTCGCCGGAGCGAGGAGCATGGTGCCGTTCCTCGCCTCCGCCATTCCCATGGGCATCGCCGGAGGCGTCCTCGGACTGTCGAGCGGGCTCTCCGGCTGGGCGACCCTGGGCCTGGCGATGGCCGTGAACTCCGGCACCGCCCAGTTCGTCGGCTTCGCCCTCATCGCCAACGGCACGGGCTGGGCCGCGATCATCCTCACCACGCTCATCCTGGGGCTCCGGATGCTCCTCTACTCCACCATCCTGATCCCGTACATCAAGGAAGTGCCCCAGCGGTGGCGGGTGCTGCTCGGGTTCGGGCTGATCGACGAGGTCTTCTTCGTGGCGATCGAACGGCTGAGGAAGGGCGAGCTCACCCACAACAAGCACATGTTCTTCCTCGGCGCGTCCTCACTGCTGTACGTCACCTGGATGCTGTGCACGGCGATCGGCATGTCCCTCGGCTCGGCCGTCCCGGACGTGCGGGGGCTCGGACTGGACTTCCCGGTCACCGCCATGTTCATCGCCATGCTCGCGATCGGGCTGGCGAACTGGCGCGTGACCGCGGCCATCTGCGCCGCGGGGGTGACCGTGATGCTGGCGCGGGGCCTGCCGTACAACCTCGGCGTCGTGCTGGCCGCGGTGGTGGGAGCGGTGGTGGGGACCGCGTGCGAGTACGCGGCGAAGTCGAGGACGAAGGAGATCGCCCGATGAGTATGGCGCTGCTGATCCTCGGCATGGGGTTGTGCAGTTTCCTGCCGCGCTACCTCCCGTTGGCCCTCTTCGCCGACAGGGAGATGCCGCCGCTGGCGGAGACGCTGCTCAGGTACACGCCGCCGGCCGTGCTGGCCGCACTGGTGTTCCCGGCCGTTCTCGTGCCTTCAGGGGACGGCGTCGAGCTGACCCTGACGAACCCTTATCTGATAGGCGGCGCGGTCACCTTCGCCGTGGGTCTGGTGTCGAAAAGGTTCCTGCTTGTGACAGCAGTCGGAATTGTCGCTTTCTATCTCACTCGCTGGCTCGTCGGCTGAATGTTATAGGCGTCTTAAGTTTGTCGAAATTCATTTGACACCCGACATCGTTCGGGCGATTTCGCATGCCTTTTTTGCCTGCTCTCAACTGGTGAGACATCCTTGACAATCAGCTATTGCGGGATGATCCTGCCGCCGTTAAAGTATGGCCCGCAGGTGCGGACTCGCAATAAAGAGACGGGGCATCTTTCGCGTTCGGTCTGCGCCTCAGGCGAAACGACCAAGAAAGGATGACCGGGTCTCCATGACGACCGTGTCAGCTGAGAAAGAATCACGTGCCTTAAACGTGACCATGCGCGTGTTGAACAGCGTCGAACGCGCCGGTAATAAGCTGCCTCATCCGTTCTGGCTCTTCATCATCCTGAGCGTCGTGCTCATGGCGCTGAGCTGGATCCTGTCCGCGGCCGGAGTGTCGGCGGTCAACCCCGCCGACAAGACGACCGTCGCGGTGAAGAACCTGTTGTCGAGCGAAGGCGTCACGCTGATGCTCGGCGACGCCATCAAGAGCTTCACCACCTTCCCCCCGCTGGGCACGGTCCTGGTGGTCATGCTCGGCGTCGCGGTGGCCGACAGGGCGGGCCTGCTCTCGGCCGTCCTGCGCCGGGGCGTCTCCCGCGTGCCGGCCCGGTGGGTCACCTTCGCGCTCGCCTTCACCGGCATGGTCTCCCACGTGGCCGCCGACTCGGCGTACATCGTGCTGATCCCGCTGGGCGGGCTGGCCTTCTACGCGGTCGGCCGCAGCCCGATCGTCGGCGTCGTGGTCGCGTTCGTCTCGGTCGCGGCCGGCTTCGACGCCAGCCCGGTGGTCACCCCGCTCGACGTCATCTTGGGTGGCATCACCACCGACGCCGCGCACACCATCGACCCGAGCTACACCGTCACCCCGCTCGCCAACTACTTCTTCTCCATCGGCTCCTCGGTCGTGCTGTCCATCGTCATCACCGTGGTGACGGAGACGATCCTGACCAAGCGGGCCGCGAGCCTGCCGATCGACGACGACGCCGAGGTGGGCGACCTCGGCTCGCTGGAGCTGTCCGCCCAGGAGCGGCGCGGGCTGCGCTGGTCCGGCATCGCGCTGCTGGTGATCGCCGGGCTGATCGCGCTGTCCATCATCCCGGCCGACTCCCCGCTACGCGGCGAGGGCGGCAGCCTGGTCACCGGCCCGCTGCTGAACGCGATCTCCATCATGCTCGGCATCGCCTTCTTCATCGTCGGAATCGTGTACGGCCGCGTCGTCGGCACCATCAAGAGCAACAGCGACGTGCCCGAGTTCATGGCCCACGGCATGCGCGAGATGGCCCCGGTCCTCGTGCTGTTCTTCGCCATCTCCCAGTTCCTGGCCTACTTCAAGTGGACCGGCATCGGCACCATCGTCGCCATCAACGGCGCCGACCTGCTGAAGTCGGCCGGGATCAACGGCCCGATGATCTTTGTCGGCATCCTGATCATCGTCACCTTCATCAACCTGCTGATCACCAGCGGCTCCGCCCAGTGGGCGTTGGTCGGCCCGGTCTTCGTGCCGATGCTGATGCTGCTGAAGATCTCGCCGGAAGCCACCCAGGCGGTCTACCGCATCGCCGACTCCTGCACCAACGCCCTCAGCCCGATGAGTCCCTACTTCGTGCTGGTCCTCGGCTTCATCCAGCGCTACCGCAAATCCGCCGGCATCGGCACGCTGATCGCCCTCACCATGCCGCTGTGCCTGATCATGCTCGTGGTCTGGACGCTGTTCTTCCTGGCGTGGTGGGCACTCGGCATCCCGCTGGGCCCCGGCGTTCCCTCCTAACTCTCCTCACTCTTAGCGAAAGGATCCTTCAGTGACACCGGCTCCCACGTGGACCCGCCAGGCGCTCCCCTCCATGCTCGACGACCTGCGTATGCTCGTCGAGCTGGAAAGCCCGAGCAACGACAAACAGCTCCTGGACGGGGCACTCGACGCGATCTTCCGCTGGGCGGTGGACCGCGCCGGGGAGCCGGACGAGTTCACCCGGCACGACGGCGGCCAGTACGGCGACGTGCTGGAACTGACCTACCAGGGCACCGCCCCCGGCTTCGTCCTGCTGGTCGGCCACTACGACACTGTCTGGCCGGTCGGCACCCTCGCCGACTGGCCATGGCAGATCACCGACGGCGTCATCAGCGCACCTGGCGTCTTCGACATGAAGACGGGCCTCGTCCAGGCGGTCTGGGCCGTACGCGGGCTGCGCGAGCTGGGCCTGCCGCATCCCACGGTCCGCCTGCTGTTCAACGGCGACGAGGAGATCGGCAGCCCGGCCTCCCGCGCCCGCATCGAGGCGGCCAGCGCCGGGGCGCTGGCCAGCCTGGTCTTCGAAGGCGCCATAGACGGCGCGGTCAAAACCTCCCGCAAGGGCGTCGGCATCTTCCAGGTGTCCGTCACCGGGATCGAGGCCCACGCCGGCCTCGACCCCACCGCCGGTGCCAGCGCCATCCACGCCATGGCCGACCTGATCACCCAGATCGCCGCCCTGGGCGCCCCCTCGCTCGGCACGACGGTCAACGTCGGCCTGGTCAGCGGCGGCACCGGCACCAACGTCACCGCAGGCCAGGCAACCTGCGGCATCGACGTACGCGTGTCCGACCCGGCCGAGATGGCCAGGGTGGACGCCGCACTCACCTCGCTGCGCGCCCCCGACCCTCGGGTCTCCGTGGCGCTCTCCGGCGAATGGAACCGGCCGCCCATGACGCCCAACCCCGCCTCCCAGGACCTTTACGCCAGGACGTACAAGGTGGCGATCGAGCACGGCTGGGACCTCCGCGAGGCGGGTGTGGGCGGGGCCAGCGACGCCAACTTCATCTCAGCCCTGGGCCGGCCCGTCCTCGACGGACTCGGTCCCGTGGGAGCGGGATCCCACTCTCGGGGGGAGCACACCATCGTCGAATACATCCCCGAACGCACCGCCCTGACCATCGGGCTCATCACGGGCTTCGCCAGCTAGTCGCTCCGTCACGCGACCTTGGCCGGGTGACGGGGGCCGGCTTGCGCTGTGGGGTGCCGGCCTGGACGCCGTCACCAATACGGCCTCGCCCAGGGGGATCATCTCCGCGCTTCGCGCTGACGCCGGACCTGTGCTGCCAGGTGGGTATTGCCGGGCCAGAGCCCAGATCGCGCGTTTGAGCAGCGGTTTTCGGTAAGCCTTAGGTACGTGATGTAGCCAGGCCGGCCAAGTGCAGGCGTTCGTTCGGGAAGTGCGGTCGACGGGCCTTGGAATGGGGGCGCGGGCCTCGGGGTGCAGGCCGAGCGGGTCCTGGGTCACTGCCAGGGTCAGCAACTGGGCCTCGGCCAGTTTCAGCGCTCGCCCGATCGATCGTCACGTACGGTCCGTGATAAGGGTGTTGATGATCGGTCTGTGACAACAGATCAATCCTCAACACCCTGTGTCATTTCCCGAACGACTCAGGACCTATTCGTCGCTAGGCGCCGTCCTTGTCCAGCAGCCGATGGAGCGTGCGTTCCACGTCGGCCATTGTGCGCTGCAGGCAGTCGAGTCTGTCTAGCATCTGGCGCTGAGCGGATGTGAGCTGCTCCTTGGTGTGCCGGCGAAGGCCGGCGATCTCGTCTCCGAGAGCTGCGAAGTCCTGGGACGTTTCCGCCTTGATGCTGGCGATTTCAACTCTTATCCGCTCAACGGCGACCGCCGTTGAGGCGATGGCGGCGTGTATGCCTTCCAGGCATGGGCAGCCGTTTGTCGGGAGGCTCGCATGTTGACGCCGCGCGCGAGGGCCGCGATAGGCCCCATTACGGGAACGCGCTGTCGCTTCGACGGCTGCCGCGCGAAGTTTCGCGTCGCGAGTCTCCGCCTCTTCGTTCATGTACCCCTACCTTTTCGGTAGCTGGAAGGATCTCGGCCTTGGCGGCCGAGATCACTGTGTGTGAGTACATCGTCGCAAGAAGTTGCTGTCGATGACGCACGGTCATCGGAATTCGGGTGTGGTTTTATTCGTCGCGGTGTGGCAGATATGCATCTGAGTCCGATTTTGGGCTCAAGTGAATGTGTCCTGAGTGGGACATTCTGGGACGCTACGGGCTGGCTAGGTTTTGGTAGCGGGAGGGTTAGGTTTGCTAGGCGCCGGGAGTGCAGTTGTACAGGTGGCCGTAGCGGTTTTGGGCGATACGCATGAGCTCGGTCATGTCCTTGATCGCGTCCCTGCCCTTGGCGACCTGGGCTAGGTAGATGTCAATCATTCGTTCTTTGCCGCCGCAGCGGAACTTGGCACTCACTCGGTACGGTTGGTCGGCAAACGATGTATTCGGCAGGTATGCGGCCAGGCCGTCGCCGAGGTCGGTAGGAAGTGCGACTCCGCCATACCTCGTGTAGACCTGGCGCCTGTCGTCCATGACGAAGTCCAAGCTCTCCGGGCTAGTCCCGCCGCCCACTTGGAGCCAGCCCACCTCTAGATGGCGAGGGGTTGTATCAGGGGTCCAGCACTCACCGCTCTTCTCGCCGCCACTAGTTTTCTCGACGAGAGAGCCAGGCGCACCGCTTACCAAGCGAAACGCCTGCTCAGGAATGAGCTTGCAGACGTATGGTGCGGAATCCATGACCGGCTGAGGGGCTGGGGCCGGTGTGGAGACGATGTTGTTTTCCGGGGTACAGGCTACGGTGAGCAACGCGAGGCCAGCCAGAGCGCCGGGCAGACAGTAATGCCTCATTTTCCGCCTCCGGACCGGATCTCAAGACCGAGATAATCGTCCACCTCGCTGGTCCTGCGAAAGGTACCGCTGAAGCGATCGAAAACATCGCTGCCTCCCCCTTTCTTCCGAACCCATTCAAGGAAGTCGCTGTATTCCTGCGGACTCATCTCGGCAAAGGGCTTGATCGTCAGCGGGGTTCCAGTCGCGAATGTCCGATCATTCATATTGGTGTCGTCCAGCAGGCCCTTATTCAGCATGGTTGTGGCGAGCATCTGCTCTGCCAGCCTCTCGACCGCCAGTCGGTTGTCCGCCAATGTCCGGTACGTCTCATCCAAGCCCCGCCGATGTTCAGACATCTGCTGGGCGACCTGTTTGGCAATCTCGTCATAAGCGGCACCGGTTAGCTTGTCATATTCCGTAGTGATCAACTTGCCGAAGGCTCCGGCGGCTAGTTCGCCCACCTGCTTGGCTCCCGGCACGGGGAGTAGTCCAATCGCGTTGCTCACCATGGTCTTCAGCGACTCGTCCGCCTTCTTGTCGTCCAACCCCTGGGCGATCAGTACCTGACGGCGGATCTCCACGATGTGGGAGAAGGAACGCGCCTCATCCACGGTCCGGTCTGTCAGGAACTGCTTGATGTCAGCCTTGTCGACTCGCCCATCCCCATCGAAGTCGAATGCCTTGACGTCGGCCTTGGTGAAACCGAACCGCTCAGCGTTGGAAGCGTTGAGACCGACCGGAGGCACGGTGTCCAGCGCCGCTCGCATGTGTTCAGTCTGTGCTCTAACCAGCGCCTCAAACCCGGCGTCGTGGGAAGTGGCCAGCGCCAGCGCGTAGGCCATGTCCGTGGCCGCGACTTGGTGGAAGACCGCATGGTTCAGGAGGAGCTTGGAGACCTGGTCGATGTTGGCCGCGATCGCGCGGGCCAGAGGATAGCTCAGGGGAGCGAAACGATCGAACGTCTCTCTGTTCTTTATCTCCAGATTTCCGCTCTCCCCTTTGCCAAAGGCAGGGCGGACCTCGTCGGCGACGGTCTTCATCATCTCGGCAGCCAGCTTCTGGGAAGTCTCATCCCGGCCGGTCGTCGCCGTCACCAGCAGGTCATTGAACGGCGCGTAGTCACCCAGATAGCGAGAGGCGCCCCACCGAGTCGTCAGCAGATAGTGCAGCACGGATTCCTTCCACCCGGCCGGGGTCTGGTCCAGCAGAGCATGGGACGCCTCCCGGCTGGACTTCGCTGCTTGGAAAAGATCGTCCACCAACGATGAGGCCCTCGCGCCTGGATTGCCCGCATGCGTTCCCGGTCTCAGCATGGTGCCAAGGCCGAGCGCGCCCGCCAGGTCGACTACGGGAACCTGGGCTCCCGCGAACATCCGGCCCAGCAGGTCCTTACTCGCTGCCCATTCGTCCTTACGCTGCTCGTACTCATAGACGATCACGTCACGCCCGACGGCCTCCATGAACTCCTTCGAGTAAGGCGGCTTCCCGTCGTGGGCACGCCAGATGAGCGCCTGAGCCTGGTAGCCCGTGTACTTCGTGTCGCCGGCCTTCTGCTGGGCTCGGCCTTCCCTCACCAAGTCCTTGAGGAATTCGGCGCCCACGTACGCGGGATTCTTCGGATCTGTCCCCCGGGCCAGAGCCGCGCTCAGCATGCGCAGGGCGTCCTTGCCCTGGCCGGAGAGCTGGGCCAGGCGATCGGAGTCCCCGTGGGTCCCGGCGTCGCGCAGTCGCGCGGCGAGCGAGCCAGGCAGCCGTGTCACGCCCTGGGCGCCCAGTGTGCCCAGGAACGCCTTGACGAACTCGGCGTCCCCGGTCCGCGTCGCGTATTTCTTCAGCTCGGCCAGCGCCTTGGCGTCCCCCTCCGCAGCGTTCAGCGCGGCGCGACCGGCCAGGGTTCCGTCCAGCAGGCCCTTGGCGGCCTCCAGGCCGTCAGGCATCTCGAGGAAGCTCCCGGCGGCCGTGCTCATGCCGAAGGTGACCTTCTGCCGCTGCAGCTCGTGAACCAGTTTCTGCCGCCGCCGCAGGTCCTCGGCCTGCGTGGTCACACGTCCGGCCAACTGCCGCAGCCGGGCCGCCGGAGAAGTGTGGAGCCCGGCGCTCTGCAGCTCGCTGTGCAGGGCCTGCGCCAGCTCCTCCAGTCGCCTGGCGGCCTCGGTGTGCTTGCCCGCCATCGCGTCGAATTCAGACGGCTTCACCCCGGTGAACTCCGTCATGGCTTGTCCTGAAGGGAGGCCAGCTTCTGGTTTGCGCTGTGTACGGCCTGCGTGAGCATGTCCTGCAACTCCCGCCGGTCGGCGTGGACCTGGGAGTCGAACCGGGCGCCCGTGGGACCCACCCACGTGTCGTTCTCCATCAGGCGGCAGGAGGGATCGAGCGCCCACCAGTGCTCGTCCGAGAGTCGCTGGATCCGTTCCGCCACGGCCCGCATCGCCTCGCGGTCGAGGTTGGCCAAGATGATCCCCTTGTACGGCTCGCTGCACCAGAACAGATCAGGAGGCGGCGTCCCTCACGTGGTCACACGGTAATCAACATCGCATCAACAAAACAAGTTTAAGCGCAGTGAAAGGTATGGAGCGTCGGAATTTTGTTATGCAATGAGATGCTTTGCCAGGCTCGATCTTGTCGCGTGAGAACTGCCTGTGACCTGCGGGTCTTTCCGCCAGCGAGAATGAAACTCATTGAGGATTTGCTGAAGCGGCCGAGATGGGGCCAGAGCGGGATGGTTGGCGAGTGCACCGTCGCGGACGGGAAGATCATGGCCGCCGGAGGCAGGTCGGGGCGGGGAGTGCAACTACGCGCCGACTACACACTCAAACTCCCGGCCGGGCCCGCCTGTCGCGGTGGTGGAGTTAAGACGGACGCCCATCAACGACGACGAGGGCATTGAGCAGGCCAAGCGATACGCCGGGAAGCTCCAGGCGCCCTTCGCGTACGCGACGAACGGGTCCAGGTCCATGAGATCGGCCTCGACGCGGGGCTTGGCACGGAGGTCGACGACCACTCTTCGTCAGTCGAATTGTAGGCGCTACCACCAGTTAAAGTGGGTTCGGGGCGTGGCTCATCATCGTGGAATGCTTGCGAGCATCGCTGCTAACCGCTGCGTTCAATGGGACGCGCCGAAATCCTCGCTGCGGAGCCTGCCCGTCTTAGGGGTCAAGGGAAGTCTCCCCGCATGAGCGGAGAGTCTTCCCTTTCTGCGAACATATTTACAAGTCGAACTCGCCGTCCTTCACGCCGCCGATGAAGGCGCTCCATTCGCCAGGGGTGAAGATGAGGGCCGGACCGCTGGGGTTTTTGCTGTCGCGGAGGCCTCGGCGTCCTCCGGACAGTTCGGCAACCTCAACGCAATTGCCGCCGTCGGGCCCCGATCGGGTGGACTTGCGCCAGGTAGCTGTGTCGAGTTCGCGGGTCAGCTCGTCCATCGCTGCAGCGTCTCCTTGATCAGGTCTAGGGATTCGCGTTGGGGCAGCGCTTCTGAGCGAATCCCCTCATATCTATATGTTAGGACGCGGACGTCCTCTGGTCGCTCGGTTACCCGACTCATGACGCCAGCGGATTCGACATACGCTGTGTCGAAGACGCCATGTGCCTGCGCGATGGCGAACCCGCCGGCAAGACCAGTCGTGGAGTAGGCCTTGAGGGGAAGAACCTGGATGGTGATCCGGGGAGCTTCGCCATCTTCGAGAAGGCGAGTGAGCTGCGCCGACATCACGGCAGGGCTGCCGATCGGGCGGTGCAGAACTGCCTCGTCGATCACGATCCACAACAATGGCGGTTTGGGACGCCTAAGGATGCTTTGGCGTTCCATTCGAGCGATCACATGTTCCTCGACCTGTTCGGACGTCACGCCGACATCACCGCTCAGGATGGCCCTGGCGTAGTCCTCGGTCTGCAGCAGGCCGGGCACGACCAGCGGTTCCCAGGTCCGGATCGCCTCCGCCGTGGCCTCCACTTCGAGCCAGGGCCGAAACCAAGAAGGAGCCTGTGCATGACTGACCATCGGCCAAAGCCGCATCAGGGCCCCTTCCGCCTCCAGTGCCTCGTCGCAGTGGCGGGCGAACTCCTCCGTGGGTGACCGTCTGGCTGTCTCGATCATGCTGATCGTGCCGACGGAGTAGGACACCGCTTTCGACAGACGAATCTGGGACCAGCCTCTGGCCTTGCGGTGTCGCCGCAGCTCGAAGCCGAACAGTGCGGTCGGTGAGTCAGTAGGGCATAGCTCGCTTTCCTTGGGCATCTGACCTCCAGGGGGATGGCCACCGTTTCAACACGACTTTCAGCGAAACGGTTGATGGCTTATCGAAGTCAATCGACTACTCAATGTAGCCGAGCCTTGGGATGGTTGGAAGGCCGATCGAGGCCGACTTCTTCGGGTGGGTGAAGCAATGAAAGCAGCGAGTGCGGAGCCGAGGGTCATCGGCTCGATCCAGCTCGTGGGCATTCGTGAGTCCGTCTCGCACGCCCGCTCCGAAGTACGCAGATGGCTCGGAGACGATCATCCTTCTGTGGACGACGCCGTGTTGGTGGCGTCCGAGCTCGTGACGAACGCGCTCCGGCATTCCGCCGCCAAACCGTACGACTTCATCGGCCTCACCGTCACCGCGACGGACGAGATGGTCTATGTGGAGGTGCGTGACCCCGGTTCCGCCTTCTCCGGCCCGCACATTCGGCAGGAGCCGGAGGCGGAGGACGGTCGTGGGTTGTTGATCGTCCGTGAGATCTCCCAAGACTGGGGAACCCGAGAGCACGGCCGTGGGCTTGGCCGTACCGTCTGGTGCGCCATCCGGGCCGTCCCATCTTCCCCTGACCCGTCCGCTCCCGAATCGGTCTCCGGATCGGTTGGCGGGTGTGGCCCTGGCTGAACGCGGAGCCAGCCCAGGTCAGGCGGCTCCGCCTTCTCGAGGAGGGGGAGTGGGGGAGCCGCCGCAGAACGTCCGGCAGGGATCTTCCCCCCGTGGCTCCAAGCCGGGCAGGCCCCCGATGAGTGCACCCGCTTCGGCCCTCATCGGGGGCCATCCACAGAATGAGCGGGCAAAGTAAGTGGCAGACGATCCGGTATCGCCACTTCGCCGGAAGCTGAGCAGCGACTTGGCCGGCTTGTCTACGACCGCGGGTCGCTCTTGGTCTGTCGCAGGCGGAGTTGGCTGAGCGTGCGGGGATGACTCAACCATTTTGGCGTAACTTCCGGATTGCCGCAGTTGGAAGGGACGTCAAGGCTTGTTGATGTACAAGACTTCGGGCGTTGTCAGTGACACCGTGCAGTACAACGCCGAGCGCGAGATCGACGAGGACTCGACCGAAGTGCGGTTCCTGTCCTACGAGGACCATCTGCTGTGGCGGGACGTCGGCCTGCGTGGCCAGTTGCCCAGTGGCGCACCGGACCTGGCATGGCGCGGCCGACACGGTGAGCGCAACGCCGTGTTCGCTGATCTGTTGGTTTGTACGGGGATGCGGCTTCGGGAAGCGTCCAGCCTCCTGGTGACCGAACTGCCGCCGGTGGCGCAGCGCGGGTTGACCGGCGACCTGCGTCTGCCGGCGACGATCACCAAGCGGCGGCGAGCCCGCACGGTGTACGTGTCGCGCCGCGTGCTGTGTGCCCTGCACCAGTACGTGGAGATCGAGCGGGACGAACTGGTCGCGCGCCAGCACGCCGCGGGTCCGTCCGTCGACCGCGGGCAGTGGGTGTACGTACGCTCCGCTGGCCGCTCCTCGCTGACGCTGGCGGCGGGCAGCCAGTCGCGGCCGTACGCGCAGCTCACCATCGCGCAGCGGCGTGGGTTGCGGTGGGCCGGCGACGAGGCCGCTCCGGGCGGTCTGTTGTGGTGGTGGCTGGGTGAGAATGGAATGCCGCTCAGCCGCGCCACCTGGCAGGCGGTGTTCCGGCGCGCGAACCAGCGGTGCACGCGGTTCGGCCTGGACTTCGACGTCCACCCGCAACACCCTGCGCGATACGTTCGCGGTGCACATACTCGGGCTGTTGCTGCGGGAGACGGTCCGGCAGTTGCGGATGGAGCCGGGCGAGACTCCGCTGAGCCAGCGGGTCAAGCGCCTGCTGATCGGGGACCCACTGCGCGGCTGCAACTGCCGCTGGGCCACCGGCATCATGACTCGGTGTTCGTCTACCTGCACCGTCTCACGACGGCCGGGACCGACGACATCGGTGAATTCAGGCTCGATCTGTCCCCACACGGGCGAAATCCGGTTCCGCCGCTTCCAGTCGCGGTACCGGGATGCCCAACCGTCGTGCTTCGGCCAGGGTGTCCCGGCAGACCTCACGCGGCTCCTCGGCGTCGGGATCGGAGTGCGCCTCGAAATTCACGCGCAGCGGCGTGACATGAGCAGTCAGCCAGGCGAGCACGGGGGCCATCAGCCAGGTGGGCGCCCGGAACGGCAGCACACCGACCCGGTGACGTCGCAGGTCAATGCCGCGCGCCTTGAGGAGCGGCAGCAGCTCGCGGCCGGTCAGCAGTGCCTCGCGCAGGTCGCCCGTTGCCCCGGCCAGCTTGGACAGGGAACCCAGTCGCAGGCCCTGCGAGAACAGGCCGGCATCCGACACGAAATGGACCCACAGCCAGCCGCGGAAGTCAGGCCGCTCCTTGAGCCGGAGTCCGGCCTCGCGAAACGCCTGGCGCACGGCCCGCTCCCGGTCGGTCGGGGGCTGGCCGAGGGTGCCGAAGATGACCGACGGCAGCAGCCCCCCACGGAGCACGCCGTCCGCGCCGAAACCGCCACCGCCCTGGGGAAAGCCCCAGGCGATCTGGTCGCGGGGGAGTGCGCCGATCGCGGCGAGCGGCTCGGTCCAGAGGTTGCCGAAGATCAGCACCGTGGCCCCGCCGACACGCGGGGACAGAAAGGCCGTCGCCTCCGCGAGGCGGTGGTGCGGCACGCTGAGCACGATCAGGTCGAAGTCGTGGTCCGGCTCCAGCGCCTCGCGGTAGCGCACCGGCCACTTCTCGACGACGCGCTGCCCCCACACCCGGCGCCGCATGTCGAACAGGTCGAGGCCGACTGCGTCCCCGTACGTCGCCGCGCGGCCCGGCCGGACGTAGAACTCGACGTCATGTCCCGCCTGTTGCAGGACCCAGCCGTA
Organism: Nonomuraea sp. CA-143628; assembly: GCF_050942315.1. Taxonomy (NCBI): domain Bacteria; kingdom Bacillati; phylum Actinomycetota; class Actinomycetes; order Streptosporangiales; family Streptosporangiaceae; genus Nonomuraea; species Nonomuraea sp. CA-143628. The sequence continues at coordinate 9,983,969 of NZ_CP192072.1, read as the reverse complement.
GACGGTGGCGATCACGCCTCGGCCGAACATCAGGATCTTCACGCTGCACCTCGTGGGGTACGATCGATTTGGAGGTCATCTCCACTTTCGAAAATATGGAGATAATCTCCATTTGTCAACAAGGGGCAGCGCATGACCGCCGACAAGCCGCTGCGTGCCGACGCCCGGCGCAAGCGCGAGGCCCTGCTCGCCACGGCCCGGGAGGTCTTCGACGCCGGAGGCTTCTTCGACCTGCGCTTCGATGACTTCGCTCGCCTGGCCGGGGTGGGCACGGGCACGCTGTACCGCCACTTCCCCACCCGGGAGGCACTGGCCGAGGCGGTCTACCACGGGGAAGTCGCCACGCTGTGCGACCGCGCCCGCCGGCTACAGGCCACACTGCCCGCGGCGGAGGCGTTGGCGACCTTCCTATGCGGCATGGTCGACCACATGGACGCCCATCAGGGCCTCGCCCGGACGCTGGCCACGCTCATGGCCGATCGTTCGGGTGCCCTCGCCGAGGGCAGCCGGGCGCTTGAGCAGGCTGTCACCGACCTGGTGGCCGCCGCCGTACAGGAGGGCGCCGTTCGCGACGACGTGGACGCCGGTGCCGTGATGATGGCGCTGCACGGCATCGGCGCGGCCCATGACCGCCCCGAGTGGCGGGCCGAGGCCGACGATGTCATCACCCTCGTGCTGGACGGGCTGCGCCGCCCGCTGTGACGCCGTCCGCTGTGACGCCGTCCGCTATGACAAGGTGCGGCACGAGGTCGCATGCCGCGAGCGAAAGCATCCGGTTGGTGGTACGGCGGCGACAATGCGGTCCGGGATGGTCACCCGGCCGCAGGTGTCCCGTTTGGAGACGGGTGGTGGCGACATCACCGTGGCATCCCTGAGGCGGCTGGCCGCCGCGCCGCATGCGGACCTGACCATCGGCTTCCTACCGCACCGGGCTGCGCGATCTGGACCCGAGGACATCGAACGCGCCTGCCTCTAGGTGAGAAGCACCTGGCCGAGGACGTGCTCGCCGATGGCGGCCATGCTGGGGTTGCCGGCCGAGTGAGCGGCGAAACGCCCGTCGGGGGGCGATGTGGCAGGCAGGCGGGCAGTACGTACGGTCAGGTAGCGAAGACCTGGTCGTCGTCGGCGAACGCCTTGAACTCCAGGGCGTTGCCGGCCGGGTCGAGCAGAAACATCGTCCACTGCTCGCCGGCCTGCCCGGCGAAGCGCACATAGGGCTCGATCACGAACAGGACGCCTGCCGTACGGAGCCGGTCGGCCAGCGCGTGGAAGTCGTCGATCGTGAGGATCAGGCCGAAGTGCGGCACCGGGACGTCGTGGCCGTCGACCGGGTTGTGGATCTGCTGGGTCCGGGCCGGCGCCAGGTGGGTGACGAATTGGTGGCCGTACATGTTCCAGTCGATCCAGGTTTCGGCGCTGCGGCCGTGCAGCAGGCCGAGAACCTCGCCGTAGAAGCGGCGGGCGGCTGTCAGGTCGTCGACCGGCATGGCCAGGTGGAAGCGCGGGATCGGGGAGTTCAACACGCTCATGGCGGGTGGGCCTCTCTACTAAAGGAGGAAATGTCCTAATGTCGACATTACGACATGATGGGGGAAGTTGTTAACATTGAGACAATCATCGGAAGGTTAAACGTCATGGGTGAACGGGGTGCAGTGGCTCCCGCCCGTCGTCGAGGGCTGGCCGACGAGGTCGCCGATCGCGTACGGGAGGCCATCTTCGGCGGCGTGTACGCCCCGGGGGCCCAGCTGCGCGAGGTCGAGCTGTCCCAGGCGCTGGACGTGAGCCGTGGCCCAGTACGCGAGGCGCTGCTCCTGCTGGAGCGCGAGGGTCTGGTCCGCAGCCAGTGGCATCGCGGTGCCACAGTGATCACCCTGTCTCCGCAGGACATCGCCGAACTGGACAGCCTGCGCGGCGCGCTTGAGCACCTGGCCGTGCAGCGGGTGGTCGGCCATGCTTCAGAGGAGGACCTTGTCAAGATCGACAAGGTGGTCGACGGCATGAGGCGCGCGGCGGACGCGCACACGATGGTCCGCTGCGACCTCGCGTTCCACGACGCCGTCTACGACGCCGCCCACCACCGGCGTCTGAGTGAAGCCTGGCAGGCGATCCGCTCACAGATCCACCTGTTCCTGCTGACTCGGATCGGCCGTAGCTCCGACGGCTATCTTGAGCACATCGCGGACGAACACCGCCTGCTCGCGGACGCTCTGCGTGCCGGCGACGCCGACGCGGCATTGGAGCTGTTCGCCGCCCACCGTCACCATGCGGCCCAAGTGCTCGCCGCTCACGACCTCCCGCCGGGGCAGGAGGATCAGAGCGTCGTAGGGTCCACGGCGAAGCGATAACGCAGCGCGCGCTCGCGGTTGTTAGTGAACGTTGCGTTTCTATGGGGTGAATCGTATGCTCCTTAGAGAACGTTTTGTTCTCTAAGGAGCTTGTCATGGGCCTCGTGCTGCCGGGTCTGCTGCTGGCGATGCTGCTGGGCGCGCTCGATCAGACGATCATGGCGCCCGCTCTGCCCGCCGTGGCGGGGAGTCTCGGCGGGCTGAACCAGATGCCGGCGGTGATCAGCGCTTACCTGGTCGCCGCGACCGTCGTGATGCCCCTGTACGGCAAGCTCGGCGACCGGTACGGGCGTAAGCCGATGATGCAGGCGGCGATCGTCATCTTCGTCACCGGTGCCGTGCTGTGCTCGGTGGCCGCCTCGATGCCGCAGTTCATCGCGTTCCGTGCGGTGCAGGGCATCGGTGGCGGCGGGCTGATGATCGGGGCGCAGGCGATCATCGGAGAGGTCGTCAGCCCGCGTGAGCGCGGCCGCTATCTGGGGCTGATCGGCGCCGCGTACGTGGTCGCCGCGGTCGGTGGACCGCTGCTGGGCGGGTTCTTCATCGACCGGCTCAGCTGGCGGTGGATCTTCACGATCTACCCGCCGCTCGGGCTGCTCGCCCTTGTCGTACTGACGGCGACCTTGCGGCTCCCCAAACCCGAGCTCACGGTCGAGAATCGCGCACCGATCGACTTCGCCGGTGCGGTCACGTTGGCGGTCGCCGTGGTCGGTGTGGTCATGCTGGGACAGACCAGGAACCTGGCCTTCCTCGCCTTGGCCGTCGCGGGTGGGGCGGCGTGGCTGGTGAGCGCTCGGCACGCCGCCGATCCGATCCTCCCGCTGCGTCTCTTCCGCGACCGCGCCTTCGCTGTGCCCGTGGCGATCAGCCTGCTCATCGGATTCACCCTGTTCGGGACCATCGCGTACATGCCCGCCTACCTGCAGATCGCCCTGCGCTCCACCGCCACCCAGGCGGGCCTGCTGGTGACCGCCCTCATGGGGGGCGTGCTGACCACCACCATCGTCTCCGGCAGGCTCATCACCAGGACGGGGCGCTACAAGCCGTACCCGGTGGCGGGCACGGCGATGACGGCGGCCGGGCTGGCGTTGCTCGGGATCGTGGGCGACCGCGGGGGAGCGGTGGCGATCGCCGCCGTGATGCTGCTGATGGGGCTCGGCGTCGGGCTGGTCATGCAGGTCATGGTGCTGGCCACGCAGAACGCCGTCGACTACGCCGACCTCGGCACCGCGACCTCGGCGGTGACGTTCACGCGGCAGATCGGCGCCTCGGCCGGGGTCGCGCTGGTGGGGGCGCTGATCACCTGGAGGTCCGGCATCACCGCCACGGAGACGGCCGACCTGCCCGGCAGCGTGCGGGACGCCTTCGCCACGGCTGTGCCGCCGGTGTTCGCGGCCATGGCGCCGCTGCTCGCCGTGGCGTTCGTCCTGGCGTTCGCGTTGCCGGCGCGACCGCTCCGCACCACCGCCTACGCCAAGGAGAACCAAGTGAAAGCTGTTGAGAACCAAGTGAAAGCCGAGGAGGGCCAGTGAAACTCGTAGCACCCCTGAACGCCTTCGGCCGCGGCGACCTGGCTCTGGCCGGAGGCAAGGGCGCCAACCTGGGCGAGCTCGTCAAGAACGGCTTCCCCGTCCCGGGCGGTTTCGTCGTGACCACGGCCGCCTACGACCTGGTCGCGGACGGGCACGACACCCGTACGTACTTCGAGAACGTGGATATCCCCCCGGACCTGCGCGAGGCGATCACCGGCGCCTATGCCGAGCTCGGCGGCGGGCCCGTGGCGGTTCGGTCCAGTGCCACGGCGGAGGATCTGCCGGGGGCGGCGTTCGCCGGGCAGCAGGACACCTACCTCAACATCGTGGGCGCGGAGGCGGTGGTCGACGCGGTCCGCCGGTGCTGGGGCTCGCTCTGGACCGAGCGGGCCGTCGCCTACCGCGAGAAGCGGGGCGTCGACGCGGCCGAGGTGCGCATCGCGGTGGTCGTGCAGCGCATGGTCCAGTCGGAGGCGGCCGGCGTGCTGTTCACCGCGAACCCGGTCACCGGCGACCGTACGCAGACCGTCGTGGACGCGAGCAGCGGGCTCGGCGAGGCCGTCGTCTCGGGACTCGTCACGCCCGACCACTACGTGCTCGACGCCTCGGGGCGGGTCGCCTCCTTCACGCCGGGCCGTCGCGAGGTGGTCGTCCGAGGTACGGCCGGCGGCGGCGTCGTACACGAGACCGGAGACCCCGCCACCGGCGAGGCGCTGCCCCGCGCGGCGCTCGCTGAGCTGGCCCGGCTGGCGAGCGAGGTCGCGGCTCGGTTCGGCCGCCCGCAGGACATCGAGTGGGCGTACGCGGGCGGCCGGGTGAACCTGGTCCAGGCCCGTCCCATGACCGCGCTCCCGCCGGCGCCGGTGGGGTCGCTCAACCCGGTCCAGCGCAAGGTCGGCAGCGTTCTGCTGGAGTATCTGCCCGTACGTCCCTATCCGATTGATATGACGACCTGGCTGCCGTACGGTCCGGCGGGCATGATGGCCAAGGTCGCGGCGGCCTTTGGTATCAAGGGGGTGTTCGAGGACTTTCTGCAGGAGGAGGACGGTGTCGTCTACCGGTTGGTGCCACGCTCTCCACGTGTGACAGCCGGTCTGCTAACCATCCCGTTCCGGCTCGTCCGGCGGGCCAGGCGCTACGATCCCGCCCGGTGGACGGAGGATCCGCGCTTCCAGGCATTCCTTGCCGCGAACCGCGAGCTGGCGGCCCGTGACCTGGCCTCGATGTCCTGGCCGGAGCTGATTCGGGTGCCCAGACAGGCACTGGACCTGGTCCGGCCGGTGACTGACCTGCGTACCGACTACCTGCCTGGCACGGGGCTCGCCCTGTTGCGGCTGCTGGTGGCGGTCAAGTTGTTGCGGCGTGGCGCGCTGTTCGGCGAGCTGATGACCGGCGCGCGTACTCGTACCTCCGACGCCAACCAGGCGCTGGAGGAGCTGGCCGAGGAGGCTCGGGCGACCGGAGCGCTCGACGCGGATCCGATGCCCGCCGGCTTCGCCGCGAAGCTGCGCGACTTCCTCGCCGAATACGGGCATCGGGAGACTGTGACTCCGATTCTGGTCACCCCGCCGACCTGGGGCGAGGCCCCGGAAATCGTCCTCGGAACGATCAGGGTGCTCGCGGCCAAGCCACCCACTGCCGCGACCGCCGCGACCACCACGACCACCACGGACGGGGCGGCCACGGACAGGGCGGCGGCGGGAGCGGGCGGGGCGTTCGAGCGGCTGCTCCGGCACCCCCTGCTGCGGGCCGGGCGCCGGAGGGCCCGGGTCGTGCGCTGGGTCGAGGCGGCTCGCGCGGGTCACGCGTTCCGCGAGGACAGCCACTTCTACTTCACGCTGCCGCTGCCCATTCTGCGCCGGTCGCTGTTGGAGATCGGGGCGCGGCTGCGCGACGCGGCCGTGCTCCAGCGGCCCGAGGACGTCTTCCACCTGCGGTTGGAGGAGCTGGAGTCGATCAAGGGCCTGGCCGGCTCCGACGAATGCCTCGACGGCCTGCGGGCGGCCGTGCGGCAGCGGGCGGCCAAGCGGGAGGAGCTCTCGGGCGTGCGGCTCATCGACCCGAGGGCGATCTTCCCCGTCCGCGACGCGGGCGACGCGATCGTGACCGGGACGCCCGCGGGCGGCGGCAGTGCCACCGGGCCGGTCAAGGTCATCCGGGATCCGGCCGAGTTCGGCAGCCTGACGGGCGGGGACGTGCTCGTCTGCCCCTACACCAACCCGTCGTGGACCCCGCTGTTCCAGCGTGCGGCGGCCGTCGTCGTCGACACCGGGAGCGCCGCCTCGCACGCCGCGATCGTCGCCAGGGAGTACGGCATCCCGGCCGTCATGGGTACGGCCGGAGGCACGTCCACGCTGGTCGACGGACAGGTGGTGACCGTCGACGGGGACGCGGGCACCGTCGTCATCGCCCACTCAAGCGGGGATGCGGACCTCGCGGGCTCAGGCGGCCACGCGGGCACCGCCACCGCGCTCTCTGGCGGGGATGCGGTCGCCCCGGGCTCAGATGAGGGCGCGGGCACGGGCGCGATCACCGCGGCCTCATAGGATGCCTGTCATGGTCACCGACCACCGCAAGCTGCCGCGACGGCGCGGCGAGGCGCTCAACGTCGCCATCTATCAGGCGACCCTCGCCGAACTCGCCGAGGTCGGTTACGCCCGGCTGACCATGGAGCGTGTCGCCGAGAGAGCCAAGGCCAGTAAGGCCTCGCTCTACCGGCGCTGGCCCACCCGCATCGAGCTGGTCATGGACGCCGTCTATCACGTACTGCCCGACGCGCTGTCCGTCCCCGACACGGGCAGCCTGCGCGGCGACATACTGGCGGCGTTGCGGCGGACGGCCGAGGCGCTGGCCGGTCCCGCGGGTGAGGCGATGCGCGGGCTGCTCAGCGAGGCGCTGGGCGACGAGTCGCGGGCCGCCACGTTCCGGGAGAACTCGCAGGGCACCGGCAGACGGCTGATGCGGGAGATCGTCCGCCGGGCGGTCGAGCGCGGCGAGGTCGCCCCCGAGGACGTGACCCCGCGCCGGCTCGACGCCGGTCAGGCGCTGCTCCGGCAGCACTTCCTCTTCCAGGGCCTGCCCATCCCGGACGAGCTTCTTGTGCAGATCGCCGACGAGGTCATGGTCCCGCTCTTCACCCGGTCCTGAGCCCGGCAGGCGAACAGAGCGTTCATGCGGGCTTGAGGCCCAGCACCGCGCCCAACGTACGCACCGACTGCTCGAAGCTCCCACGCCTGTCGTCGATCGTGTTCTCGAACTGGCCGAACACCTCGAAGTTGACCCAGCCGTACAGGCCGGTCCACGCGGTGAGGCCACGGAAGATCAGGTCGTCGGGGACCCCGGGCATGATCTGGCGCAGGTTCGCCGCGTCCGCCGACAGCGCGGCGGGGGCGGGCGGCGCGAGGCTGGGCGGGGTCAGCGCGCCCGCGTCGTACGCCTGTGCGGTGATCCGGCCGAACACCGCCACATCGCGGAGCCTGGCCGCGATCGTCTCCTCCGGCGCCTGGTAGCCGGGCACGGGGGAGCCGTACAGCAGCGTGTACTCGTGCGGATGGGCCAGCGCCCAGTCGCGTACGGCATGGCAGACGGCCAGCCAGCGCCCCGCGAAGTCGCCGGGCGGGCTGTCCGCGTCGGCGCGCTCCACCGCCGCGCCGAGCGCGTTGTAGCCGTCGATGATCAGCGCGGTCAGCAGGTCATCGCGGCTGGGGAAATAGCGGTAGATGGCCGACGAGACCATGCCCATCTCGCGGGCCACCGCGCGCAGGGAGAGGCCACCCGCGCCTTCGGTGGCCAGCTGGCGGCGGGCGATGTCGGTGATCTCCTTGGTCAGCTCGGCCCGGACACGTTCTCTCGCGGTACGGCTCGCAGTCATGTCCCGACCATATCAGAGCACTGCGAAAAAACGAGAGCACTGCTCTTGACGACTGTCGCTCCAATGAGAGAGCATTGCTCTCGTAAGCGAACGGCAGTCACGCGGAGGTTCGAGATGCTGACCATCGCCAAAGGGGCCAACGCGGCTCTGATGTTCTTCCTGGAGCTCGGCGTCCTGGCCTCGGTGGGCTACTGGGGCTTCACGGTGAGCCCGAACTGGGCGATCAAGCTGCTCGCCGGGCTCGGCGGGCCCGCCTTGTTCATCGCCGTCTGGGCCCTGTTCGGTGCGGGCGGCGGCGCCAACGCCACGTTCCCGCTGACCGGCCTGGCCAGGGCCGCCCTGGAGATCCTCTGGTTCGGTGGCGGCGCCCTGGCGCTCTACGCCGCGAGCCTGGCCACGCCGGCTGCCGTCTTCGCAGCGGTCTTCGTCCTCAACGCGGTCCTCCGCATCGTCTGGAAGCAGGTCTGATCATGGGTAAGCACGTCGTCGTGGGTTCCGGCCAGGTCGGTACGCATCTGGCCACCAAGCTCCTGGCCCAGGGGCACGAGGTCACCGTGGTGACCCGCTCGGGCAGCGGCCCCGCCGGGGTCCACAAGGTGGCGGCCGACGTCGCCGACATGGCGCGGCTGACGGAGGTCGCCAAGGGCGCCGACGTCCTCTACAACTGCGTCAACCCGCAATACCACCGCTGGCTGACCGACTGGCCGCCGATGGCCGCGTCGTTTCTCGGCGCGGCGGAGGCCACGGGCGCGGTGCTGGTCATCCTGGGCAACCTCTATCCCTACGGCCCGGTCAAGGGCCCGATGACCGAGGATCTGCCGCTCGCCTCGGCCACCCCGAAGGCTCAGGTGCGGGCGAAGATCTGGAAAGACGCGCTGGCCGCGCACAAGGTGGGCCGGATCCGGGCGACCGAGGTACGCGGCTCCGACTACTTCGGCCCCGGCGCCACCGACCAGTCGCATCTGGGCGGGCGGTTCCTGGTGCCGTTCAGGGCGGGCAAGACCATCCAGCTGGTGTTCCCCGCCGACATCCCGCACAGCTGGACCTACCTGCCCGACGTCGCCGACGCGCTGATCGTCGCGGGCACCGATGAGCGGGCCTGGGGACGACCGTGGCACGTGCCCACCAGCGACCCGCTCAGCTTCCGCCAGATCGGTGAGCGGATGGCGGCCATCGAGGGACGGCCCGCGCCCAAGCTGGCCACGCTGCCGTGGCCGCTGGTCCAGGCGATGGGTCTGTTCTCGCCGATGGTCAGGGAGCTGAAGCACGTCCGCTACCAGTTCACCGCGCCGTACGTGCTCGACTCCTCGGCCTTCCAGCGGACGTTCGATGTCGCGCCCACGCCGATCGACGAGGCGCTCGCGGCTACGCTCAAGGCGTGAAAACAGCCATGATCGGCCTGGGCGACATCGCGGAGAAGGCGTACCTGCCCGTGCTCGCCGCCCAGCCGGGCCTCGACCTGCACCTCTGCACACGCAACAGCAAGACCCTGGACCGGCTCGGCGATACCTACCGGATCGCCGCCCGGTCCACCTCGGTGGACGACGTGATCAAGAGCGGGGTCGAGGTCGCGTTCGTGCACGCCGCCACCGGGGCCCACCGCGAGATCGTCGAGCCGCTGCTCGATGCCGGGGCGCACGTCTACGTGGACAAGCCGATCGCCGACAACCTGGCCGACTGCGAAGCTCTCGTACGGCTGGCGAAGGCGAAGAAGCGCTCGCTGATGGTCGGCTTCAACCGCCGGTACGCCCCCGGCTACACCGGGCTTCTCGCCCTCCCTCGGCACCTCATTGTCCTGGCGAAGAACCGCGAAACATACCCCGACGTGCCCCGGCGGGCGATATTTGATGACTTCATTCATGTGGTCGACACGCTCCGCTTCCTCGCGCCCGGCGAGGTCACCGGGACCCGGATCAGGACCCGCGTCCAGGACGGACTGATCGAGCACATCGTGCTGGAGCTGTCCGGCGACGGCTTCACCGCCATCGGCCTCATGAACCGGGTCAGCGGGGCCACGGAGGAGACCTGCGAGGTCATGGGAGACGGCGTCAAGCGCCGGGTGGTCAACCTGGGTGATGTGATCGACTACGCGGGCGGCGAGACGCTCACCAGGCGGCCCGACTGGGTGCCGGTCGCCCGGCAGCGCGGCATCGAGCGCATCTGCCTGGAGTTCCTCACCGCGGTCCGCGACGGCCGCACGATCAGCGCGGACGACGCGCTGATCAGCCACGCCATCTGCGAGGACATCGTCGCGAACGCCTCATAACATCGTCGCGAACGCCTCATAGCCAGTCCCCGCCGTCACGAGCTCTGCCTGTGGCGCATCCAGGTGTCGGCGCCGGCCAGCAGGCGGCTGAACGGCCGGCCGCCGACCCGGGCCAGCACGGTGAACCCGCCCGCGTCACTCATCGGGCTGGAGGACGACACGACACCCGCCACCTCCTCCCCGTACACGGCCGGACCGCCGCTGCCGCCCGACGGGGCGTGGCAGTTCTGGGTCACCAGCACACCCGGCCCCTGGGCGGTGGCCTCTTTGGCGTCCCCCACGCAGTGGTACATCTGGGTGCCGGGATACCGCCGTCCCGCCGGGTAACCGAGCAGGTCGAGCCCGCGCAGCGATGTACCCCTGCGGGTGGCCAGCGTGCGCAGCCCGGGCCCGGTCGCGTCCTCCAGGGTGCCGCCGCGCCGCATCACCCCGACCAGCCCGACGTCGTACGGCAGCAGCTCGGCGGAGTACGGCCGGCCCCGCCACTGATCGGGCACCCAGGTCCGCACGGCCGGCCAGACGCCGAACGGCGGATGCCCCCGGTCGAAGCCCGGCAGGAAGGCGACCTGCCGCAGCGGCCGGCCGTCGTGGTAGAGGCAGTGCGCGGCCGTCAGCACCAGGCTGCGGCTGCGCGACCTGATCACCGTGCCCCCGCACATCACGTTCGTACCGGTCGCCGGATCACGCCCGAGCAGCACCCCGATGAGCCGTTGGACGCCGGTGTAGGGGCGGGGGACCAGTGCGTACCCCAGGCGGTCGCCGTCCGGTGTCAGCACCCTGCGCGAAGGCACCGATCGCTGGGGCACCTCCGCGAGGCCGGTCGGATCGAGCAGGGCCAGAGAGAGCACCATCCTGAGCACCCGTACACTCTAGGCAGATGATCATCAGCGCTCTGACCTGCGACATGAAGGTTTACCTAACCCTGTACTGAGCTCCAAGGGCGCGCAGTCGCGAGTGCGCCGAATCGTAGGCGGCCGGGGTGCCGAGGTAGGACTTGGGAAGTTTGGCGACCATCGTGTAGTTGGTGTCGCACACATTTCCCACCGGTGCCTGCCCGCCCTGGCTGACCAGCTGGTAGGCGTCGAGCGTGTCGAGTCCGGTCAGCGCCGACGTCCAGGTGACCAGGTCGTGCTGGCTGATGCGGTACGCGTCCTCCAGCGGCCGGGCCGATCCGGTGGACATCAGATGCAGATCATCCTCCAGCCGCGGCCAGGGCGTCGTCACTCCCTTGATCAGCTCGACCGCCACGACCGTGTTCATGGCGGCCTCGACCGCGGTGCCGCACACCTCGCCGTGGCCCTGCCGGCCGTGGCCGTCGCCGATGGAGAACAGGCCGCCCGCCACGTTGACGCCCAGGTAGACGGTTACGCCGGCGCGCAGCTCGGGGGTGTCCATGTTGCCGCCGTGCGCGTCGGGTGTGATCGTCATCCGCGACTCGTTCGCGGCGGGCGCGACGCCGACCGTGCCGTGCATCGGGTCGAGCGGCAGTTCCACGCTGTAGTCGCTGTTGCGGGCGTGGTAGACGGCGACGCCCTTGGCGGTGTCGAGGTCGTAGCGCCAGACCCGCTCCTCCAGCGGCGGCTGCAGCATGGCGGTGGTGTGCGTGCCGGTCAGCGCGCCGAAGTGCGGGAACGTGGTGGAGACCGCCCAATCCCTGGCCGGGGTGATCGAGACGAAGTGCAGCGCCAGCGTGTCGCCGGGCTCGGCGCCCGTCACGTGGAAGGGGCCGGTGACGGGGTTCAGGTAGGGGAACTCGCACACCCGCGACGGCAGGTCGTCGACCGTGCGGACCCGGCCGCCGAAGCAGTCCTCGGTGAACAGCTCCAGGATCGTGCCCGGCGTCACCTTGCCCACCGGGGCGCGCCCGCCGAAGGTGTAACCGAACTCCTCCGAAGAGGGACGATAGGAGACGACGTTCACGAGACCTCCGAGGGCAGGACGGGCTTGCGGCCCAGGACATAGAGCGCGATCGTGGCGAGCAGCCCGATGCCGAGCCAGATGAAGCCGAGCCGCTGGGCCGCGACGTTTGCGTTGATGACGACGAGGACCAGCACGGCGAAGCCGACCACCGGCACGACGAGGTGCGCCAGCCAGTCGCGGCTGCGCCGCCGCACCACGTAGTGCACCACGACGGCCACGTGCAGCAGCAGGAACGCGGTCATCGCGCCGAAGTTGACCATGGTGCTGAGCAGGTCGATGCCCTTGTCGTAAAGGCTCATGCCGACACCGAGCAGCAGCGAGACGACCGCGACCGCGAACGTGGCGTTCACCGGCACCTTGTGCTTGGGGTCGATACGGGCCAGGAACGACGGTAACTGCCGGTCCCGCGCCATCGCGAACAGCAGCCGCGAGGTGGCCGCCTGCGCGACCAGCGAGTTGGCGAAACCCCAGGCGATGGCCGTCGCGACCGCGCACAACACCCCCAGCCAGGCACCACCGGCATACGAGGCCAGGTCGTAGAAGGCATTGCCCAGCTGGGCCCCCGGGGCCAGGAGGGCGGCCCGGTCGGGCACGAGCAGGGCCGCGACCCAGGTCTGCACCACGAACAGCACCGCGGCCAGCGCCAGCGCGGCCACCATGGACCGGCCCAGCCGCCGCGCGTCCTCGCGGTTCTCCTCGGCCAGCGTCGAGATGCCGTCGAAGCCGAGGAACGACAGCACCGCCACCGAGGCCGCCCCGAACACCAGCGTCCAGGAGAAGCTCGAGGAGTCGTAGAGAGGGGTCAGCGCGCCCGTCGTGGCCTTGCCCTGCGCCAGCGCGACGCCGCCGACGACCAGGAAGATCGCCAGCACGAGCAACTCGGCCACCAGCATGATCCGGGTGATGCGCGCCGTCATCTGGATGCCGAAATAGTTCACCACGGTGTTGAGCAGCACGAAGGCGACGAGCCACAGCCACACCGGCACCGCCGGCACGAACGAGTTCATGGCCGTGCTCGCCACCAGGTAGAGCAGCGCCGGGACCAGCAGGTAGTCGAGCAGGATCGCCCACCCGGCCATGAACCCGACGGGCGGCGCGATGCCGCGGCCGGCGTAGGTATAGACCGAGCCGGCCATCGGGAAGGCCCTGGCCATCTGCGCGTACGACAGCCCGCTGAACGCCATGGCGACCAGCCCGATCAGGTAGGCGAGCGCCACCATCCCACCGGACAGGGCGAAGACGTTGCCGAAGATGCCGAACGGCGCGATCGGCACCATGAAGATCAAACCGTAGATCATCAGATCCGCGAAGCCCAGGGAACGCTGAAGCTCCTGGCGGTAGCCGAACTGCTCGACGCTGCTCATGGACGGCTCCTTGATGCAGGGGGCAATTCGCACGGTAGATCCAAAACCTCCGGCTGAACAGGCTTCGCCGCGGGCGGGCCGATCAGGGCGTGATCGCGCGGGCGAACAGGGCGGCGTGCGCCGTCATCCGCCGCCGGGCCAGCTCGCGCTGCTCCGGCGTGGCCCCGTCGTGCAGCCACAGCACGCGGGCGTGCGCTATCGGGCCCAGCAGCGAGTACGCGAGATCGTCCGGCGACCCCAGATCGTCGCGCACCCGCCCCTCGGCCAGCCAGCGCGCGAACACCTCCGCCAAGCCCGCCAGCGCCCGTTCGATGCCCAGGCCGAGCATCTCGTCGTGGATCAGCCCGTCGCGGGAGACCAGGCTGATGCTCTGCCTGGCCTGAGGCGTGTCCCAGGCGGCCAGCACGCGGTCGGCGAACGCGCGGACGAACTCCGCCGGATCGTCGACAGAGCCCTCGCCGCCCAGGGCTACCAGTGCCACCTGCGGCCCGGCCAGGGACATCGCCGCCTCGTAGATCGCCTGCTTGCCGGGGAAGTGCGCGTACAGGACGCTCTCGCTCAGTCCCACCTCGCGGGCGATCGCCCTGATCGAGGTGCCCGCGTAGCCGTGCCGCGCGAACAGCCGCAACGCGGCGTCGAGCAGGGCCGCCTTGGTGTCTCCCGCCTCGGCCTTGGGCGGGCGGCCCGGGCCGCGCCGGCCTGTCGTCGTCTCCACAAGGGCCATCCAATCACTTGCAAAATAATCGAGTGTTCTATTATTTTAGCAGCAGCCGAGAGGAGCAGAAGATGTCCAAGTCCAGAATTCCGGCACGCGAGATCGCCGAGCGGCCCGAGGGATACGGCGGGCCCAACCTGTCACCGGTCGGCCTGGAGCTGGCTCCGCACGCCTTCGCCGACGGTGCGTACGCGCTGATGGCGGGCATCCCGCCCAAGGACAACAACGGCCTCATCGCCGGCCGCGACGCCGCGCTGGTGGTCGACGCGGGCATCACGCCCGCGATCTCCCACCAGATCCAGCACCTCGCTACCGAGCTGACGGCCAAACCCGTGCGCTACCTGGTCAACACCACGTATCACGGCGATCACACGTTCGGGAACGCCGCGTTCCCGGCCGAGGTGGTCGTCGTCTCGTCGCGGCGGAACAAGAACGAGATGTCCGACCTCGCGTACGAGAAGGAGATCAGGTCCGCCAACATGTACGGCGACGGCGGGCTGCTCGACGAGGTGAGCCGGTGGCGCACCCCGGACGTGGTGTTCGACTCCTACGCCGAGATCGACCTGGGCGGGCGGCTGGTCCAGCTCCACCACTTCGGTCCGGGCAACGGCCCCGGCGACACGGTCGTGTACGTCCCCGACACCCGTACCGCGTGGACCGGCAACTTCCTCTGCCACGCGGGCACCGCGCACATGCTGCTGCAGGGCGGACCCGAGCCCTACCTGGCCTCACTGCGCCGGATGCGCGAGGCGCTGCCCGAGCTGGACACGATCGTGCCGGGTCACGGGCCGATGGGTGACGGGCACGCCGCCATCGACGCGCTCGTCGGCTACCTGGAGGTGCTCCACGACGAGGTCGCCGCGAGTGTGACGGCCGGGCGGAGTCTGGAGGAGACGTTCGGCGCCTGCTCGAACCCGTGGGCGGAGCGGCTGGACCCGGCGCTGTCGGCGGCGCTCACGGCCTACGCGGTGCCACGGGAAATGGCCCAGGCCGGGATGCTTCAGCTCTGCCGTGACCTGCACCGGCTGAACATCTTGGCCACCTACCGTCTCTATGAGGGTCTGTGACCGCCATGGTCTCGATCTCTGTGACGGTCTGTGGTGGCTGGTGTCCCCATGGGGGATACCCCCTGCGGGGGTGAGAAAGAGAACGGTCCGTTATAGCTGGGGTGAGGGAGGAGGGCCGTCGTCGCTGGTGTCCCTCTGAGGGGTTTGGTCCTGGTCGCTCCAGATGAGCAGGGCGACCCCGGCTGCCGCGACCGCGAGGTACGCGGGGGTCGGGATGTCGAACAACCTGTGCAGCAGACCCCATTCGGTGTCGAAGAAGACTCGCGCCACGAATCCGCCCAACCCCTGAATGACCGCGATCACGCCCAGAAATCCCCTCATGCCTCCACCATGGCGGGCAGGTGGAGGCACGGGCATCGAACCTAGGGATACCTCAGGGCCTACTAAAGTCTCACGGGTAGAGGCCGCGCATCTGGTGTGCCTCCGCCACCCGGCCGACGCCGATGACGTGCGCCGCCTGCCGCAGGGTGAGGTCGCGGGCGGTGGCCAGCGAACGCACCTCGGCGTAGGCGCCCTCCATCAGCTCGCGCAGCTTCAGCTCCACCTCGCCGCCGCTCCAGGAGTAGGCCTGCATGTTCTGCACCCACTCCAGGTACGACACGATCACCCCGCCCGCGTTGGCCAGGATGTCGGGCACCACGATCGTGCCGTTGGCGGCCAGGATCTCGTCCGCCTCCGGCGTCGTGGGCCCGTTGGCGCCCTCCACAATCAGGCGGGCGCGGATCCGCGGCGCGTTCTCGGCGGTGATCGCCCCTTCCAGGGCCGCGGGCACCAGCACGTCCACGTCCAGCTCGAACAGCTCGGCGTGGTCCAGGGCGTCCGCGTGGCGGTAGCCGGACACGCCGCCCGACTCGGCGGCCCAGGCGCGCAGGTCGGCGATGTCGAGCCCGCCGGGGGCGTACACCGCGCCCGTCGCGTCGGACACGGCGACCACCGTGCAGCCGGCGTCGGAGAGGTACTGCGCGGCCGGGGCGCCCACCTTGCCGAACCCCTGTACGGCCACCGTCACGCCCTCGGGCGAGCGGCCGAGCGCGCACATGGCGGCGATCTGGACGCCGCGCGAGGTCGAGCCGGTCCGGCCGAGGGAGCCGCCCAGCGTCAGCGGCTTGCCGGTGACCACGCCGGGCACCGAGTAGCCGGTGTTGACGCTGTAGGTGTCCATGATCCAGGCCATGGTCTGCTCGTCGGTGCCGACGTCAGGGGCCGGGATGTCCTTCTCCGGGCCGATCATCGGCAGGATCTCGTTGACGTAGCGGCGGGTCACGCGCTCCAGCTCGCGCTGGGTGAGCTCGGTCGGGTCCACGGCCACGCCGCCCTTGGCGCCGCCGTACGGGATGCCGACCAGCGCGCACTTCCATGTCATCCACATCGCGAGGGCGGTGACCTCATGGATGTCGGTGCTCGGGTGGAAGCGGAGGCCGCCCTTGGCGGGCCCGCGTGAGACGTTGTGCTGGACCCGGAAGCCCTGGACGACGTCCATGTGCCCGTCCTCGCGGCGCACGGGGACCGAGACGGTCAGCGAGCGGCGTGGTGTGGCGAGCATCGTACGGAGCCCGGCGTCGAGCCGGAGGTGTTCGGCGGCCTGGTCCAGCTGGTGGAGAGCCGAGTCGAGGGCCTGGCGGCCAGGTGTGATCAGGGCCGGCGTCCTTGACGGCACCATGACGGTCATGGAAGGGAGTCCTCCTGTTGTCTACGCCCCATACGTAAGGCAGGCGCCATTGCCTGCCTTGTTTGGGCGTTCGTGTCACGATCATCCTAGAGCGCGGCGTTTATCGCCGCCTACGGTTTTCGGATTGCCGTATCTAAGGCGATCTGCTGTCATCAATTACATGCGCTGAGCGGGATGCTGCAAACGCGCCACTCTGGCAGGCTTGCCCCGGCAAGTGTGCCGAACTGTCGAATCTGGGGGACTGATGCCCGCACTGGTCGTCGGGCCCATGCTGCGTTACGTCGATTCAGCCAGCGCCTCGATCTGGGTGGAGGTCGGCGAACCCGGCGTGGTCACCGTGGAGGCCGCGGGCCGGGCCTTCACCTCGTCCACGTTCACCGTCCACGGACACCACTACGCGATCGTCGATCTGCTCGGCCTGACCGAGGACGTCGACTCGTACGTGGTCAAGATAGGGGAAGAGCGGGTCTGGCCGCTGGAAGGCTGGCCACCCAGTCGGATCAGGTTGTTCCCGGCGGAGGGGCCGAGCCGGCTGGCGTTCGGCTCCTGCCGGACGAGCGTGCCCCACGACGGCACGTACGTCCTGACCCATGGCGAGGACGTGCTGCGCACCTACGGCTCGCACCTGAAGGACGCCGGCCCCGAAGAGTGGCCGGACCTGCTGCTGCTCCTCGGCGACCAGGTCTACGCCGACAACCCGTCGCCCGAGATGCTGGAGTTCATCGCCGCGCGCAGGAACAGCGAGCCGCAGAAGGAGATCGCCGACTTCGAGGAGTACGCCGAGCTCTACCGCCAGGCGTGGACCGAGCCGGAGATCCGGTGGGCGCTGTCCACCGTACCCACCGCGATGATCTTCGATGACCACGACCTGCGCGACGACTGGAACACTTCCCAGACGTGGCGCGAGCAGATGGCCGCGACCTCCTGGTGGAAGCGCCGGGTGATCGCCGGGCTCGGCGCCTACTGGGTCTACCAGCACCTCGGCAACCTGTCGCCGGCCGAACGGGCGGACGACGCGCTGCTGGCCGGCCTGCTGAAGGGCGAGGGCGGCGACGCGCTCGACGCCTTCGCCGAGCGGGCCGACGCCGACCCGAGCAGCAACCGGTGGAGCTACTCCCGCGAACTCGGCGACACCCGCCTGATCATGGTCGACACCCGGTGCGCCAGGCAGCTGACTCCGGGCGACCGGCGGATGCTCGACCCGGTCGAGTGGGCCTGGCTGCTGGAGGAGGTCGCCAAGCCGGCCGAGCGGCTGGTCATCGGCTCGTCGATCCCGTTCCTGCTGCCCGAGGGCGTCCACTTCGTCCAGAACTGGAACGAGGCGCTCTGCGACGGCAAGTGGGGCCGGTTAGTCGCGCGACTCTCGGAGCGGTTCCGGCAGGCGATCGACCTGGAGCACTGGGCGGCCTTCCGCCGCTCGTTCGAGGACCTGGCCCGGCTGCTGGTCGAGGTCGGCAAGCCGGTGCTGCTCCTGTCCGGCGACGTGCACTACTCCTACCTGGCCAAGGTCAACGGCCGGCCGATCTACCAGGTCGTCTGCTCGCCGATCCGCAACCCGCTCAGCCCGCTGCTGCGCTGGGCCAACGTGTTCAGCCAGTTCGGCCTGGCCACGCTGGTCGGCGGGTTGCTGGCGCGGCTGGCCCGCATTCCGCGCCCGCCGTTCCGCTGGGAGGTCATCGCCGGGCCGTGGTTCCAGAACGCCGTGGCCACGCTGACGCTGCCTGGCGAGCTGGACTGGTACGAATCATCCGGTGACTCGGTCAAGCGCATCGATTCTGTACGGATTCCGTGAAAACGGTTATCGTTGGCTTTTGTGTACCATGACCAGTACTCCGTCGCTGTGCCCTTCTACGACCTGTGGCACGAGGACGGACACGTCCCGGAGATACGCCGGCTCCTCCCGCCGCTGATCAGCGGCATCGGCCGGAGCATCATGGAGATCGGGGCCGGCACCGGCCTGATCACCGAGCTGATCGCGTGGGAGACGCCGGCGGAGATCTACGCCGTCGAACCGTCGCTGGGCATGCGCTCGGTCCTGGTCTCCCGCCTGGCCGAGCGCGCCGACCTGCTGTCCCGCGTGACCGTCCTGCCGTGCGGCGCGCTCGACGTGGAGGTCGACGAGCCGGTCGAGGCCATCGTGATGATCTCGGTCCTGCAGGGCTTCGACGCCGCCGAGCGGGAGCGGCTCTGGGAGGTGCTGGCCAGGCAGCTCGAACCCGGTGGGCTGCTGGTGTTCAACCACCGCGAACCGCCTCCCGCCGTTCCGGGCGAGCTCGAGCGCATGGGGTCGTACCAGGTCGGCAGGCACGCGTACGAGATCTGGGGACAGGTGCTGGAGGCGGCCGGCGAGACCGTCAGGTGGCGCTTCCTCTACCAGATCAGGCAGCGTGGGGTGCTGATCAGCGAGGACGAGGTGGTGAGCGTCAGCCATCGGCCCGGCAGGGAGCGGCTCGACGCCGAGCTCGACGCGGCCGGCTTCACGGCCCAGCGGGCCTCGGAGGGCCTCCTGGCGTGGCGGCTCAGCGGCGGCTGATCGAAATAGCGCGAAAGAAATAGCGTGAAATAGGTGGAACCGAGGTCCCGCGTGCGGTCAACAACAGGGTGACCGCATGAGAGAGGACCGGCACGTGGTGGGTGTTCAGGAGAAACCTGAAACGCTGGACGACTCGGCGCTGATCGCGCAGTCGGTGATTGATCCGGAACGTTTCGCGGTGCTGTTCGACCGGCATGCCGACGAGATCCACCGGTACGCGGCCAGGCGCCTCGGTCCCGAAGCGGCCGAGGACGTGACGGGCGAGGTGTTCCTGGTCGCCTTCCGGGTCCGGGCGCGCTATGACCGTACGTGGCCGGACGCCAGGCCCTGGCTGTACGGCATCGCCACCAAGGTCGTCGCCCAGCATCGCAGGGCGGAGCGACGGCGCATTCACGCGATGTCGAAGGTGAGCGCGGATCGGCCGGGCTCGTTCGACGACCGCAGCGCGGACCGGGTCACCGCCGAGCAGCTCCAGCCCAGGCTGGCGCGGGCGCTGACCAGGCTCAGCGCGGCCGAGCGCGACCTGTTGCTGCTGGTGGCGTGGGCGGACCTGACGTACGAGGACGCGGCGCTCGCGCTCGGCGTGCCGGTGGGCACGGTCCGGTCCAGGCTGCACCGGCTCCGCGTCAAGGTACGCAGAGCTCTCGGCGGAATCGACCCCTTCGCAGAGGAGCCCCAGCATGGATGACGAGATCCGGATGTTCGCGGACGGGAGGCCGGCCGCTTCGCCGTACCCGCAGGAGGCCCGCGCGAAGGCGCGTGAACGGTTGCTGCGCGAGGCCCGCGAGGGGCGCGGGTTTCGTCTGCCGAAGCTGGGCTGGCAGGCCGCGGCCGCGTTCGGGGTGACGGTCGCTCTTGTCGGGGGCGTGGCCGTGGCTCTGTCGGCGCAGCAGCCGAAGCTGGGGGTGGCCACGTCGGCCGCCACCCAGTCGGCGGCTGTGTCGGATGGTGAGCTGCAGCCCAGGCCGGGGCAGTTCATCGTGGTCGCGTCCGACACGATGTACAGCTCGTTCTCGCAGGCCAACGGCAAGATGACCCGCTTTCTCTACCGGACGCACCGCGAGATCTGGCAGTCGGCCGATGCCAGCGCGGACGGCGTGCTGCTCATCGCGGGACTGTCGCCCAAGCCGTGGCCGGGCGAGCCGCTGCCCGAGGAGGCACAGAAGTGGAAGGGGGAGAGTTGGATGCAACTCGCCTCCTGCCCGGACCGGCTCGCGAACTTCCGGGTCGACTACGCCTACCTCAGCACGCTGCCGAACGACCCGGCGGCGATGCGGGCCTTCCTCTACAAGCGGCAGGCCGCGCAGTCCGGCGGCAAGGAGGCCGGCAAGGGGGAAGCCGACCGGGAGGCGTTCGTCGTGGCGGGCGACCTGGTCAGGGAGACGTACATGCCCAGAGCGCAGCGTGACGCGCTGTTCGAGGCGGCCAAGGAGATCCCGGGGGTGCAGGTGGCCGAGGGGGTCGAGGACTCCGCCGGGCGCAAGGGGGTGGCCCTGGGCAGGGAGTCGCAGGGGATCCTGGAGCAGCTGATCTTCGATCGGGACACGCACATGCTGCTGGGGGAACGGCACACGGTCGTGGACGCCAAGGCGGCCGGCGCGCCGGTGGGCAGCGTGCTCGCCCTGACGGCCCAGCTGAAGGTGAGTGTCGGGGACCGGCTGCCGGAGCAAGCGGGTAAGGCGCGGAAGGACTCCTCCTGCACGCCTCAACCCGGCGCGACGGCGGATTCCACCGGACAGCCGACCGCCCCGCCCTCTGTCGAGGTGACCGCCACGGTCACCCTTGCGCCTCCTGCCGAGACAACCGTCCCGCCCACCGCTGAGCCGACCGACTCGGCCAACGCTGAGCCGACCGCCACCGTTGAGCCGACGGCTCCTGTCCCTACGAAGACCGGCTGAACCAGTACGGCCCGCGCCCCGGAGTAGATGCGCGGGCCGTACCTGTTTCCAGATGTGGTCTCTAGCTCTGACCGAAGGAGGCCAGGGCGTCGGCGAGCTGGTCGACCGCCCAGACCAGGTCCTCCTCCGAGATCACGATCGGCGGCGCCAGCCGGATCGTGGAGCCGTGCGTGTCCTTGGCCAGCACTCCGCGCGCCATCAGCGCCTTGGAGAGCTCGCGCCCGCCGGCCAGCGACGGGTCGATGTCGACGCCCGCCCACAGCCCGCGCCCGCGTACCGTCACCACGCCGTGGCCGATCAGCTCGCGCAGCCGCGCGTGCAGCACCTCGCCGAGCTCGCTCGCCCTGGCCTGGAACTCGCCGGTGTTGAGGATCTCGATCACCGCGTTGCCGACCGCGCAGGCCAGCGGGTTGCCGCCGAAGGTGGAGCCGTGCTGGCCCGGCTTGATCACGCCGAGGATGTCCGCGTTGGCGGCGATCGCCGAGACCGGTACGACGCCGCCGCCGAGGGCCTTGCCCAGGACGTACATGTCGGGCACGACGCCCTCGTGGTCACAGGCGAACGTCTTGCCGGTGCGGCCGAGACCCGACTGGATCTCGTCGGCGATCATCAGGATCCCCTCGGCGGCGCACAGCTCCCGCACCTGCGTGAGGTAGCCGTCCGGCGGCACCAGCACTCCGGCCTCGCCCTGGATGGGCTCCAGCAGCACCGCCACCGTGTCGGTGTCGATCGCCTCCCTGATCGCCTCGACCGAGCCGTACTTCACGATCCGGAATCCCGGGGTGTAGGGCCCGAAATTGTCGCGGGCGTCGGGGTCGGTGGAGAAGCTGACGATCGTGGTCGTGCGGCCGTGGAAGTTGTCCTCCATCACGATGATGTTGGCCTGCTCCGGCCGGACGCCCTTGACCTCGTAGCCCCACTTGCGGGCGACCTTGACGGCGGTCTCGACGGCTTCGGCGCCGGTGTTCATCGGCAGGATCATGTCCTTGCCGGTGAGGTCGCCGAGCCCGGCACAGAACGTGGCGAACTGGTCGTGATAGAACGCTCGGCTGGTCAGCGTCAGGTTCTTCAGCTGCTCCTGAGCCGCCTGGATGATCTTCGGGTTGCCGTGCCCGAAGTTGAGTGAGGAGTAGCCGGACAGGCAGTCCAGGTAGCGCTTGCCCTCGACGTCGGTCACCCACGCGCCGTGTGCCTCGTGGATGACCACGGGCAGCGGGTGGTAGTTGTGCGCGCTACGGCGCTCGCTTACCTCGATCAGCTCTTGGGTGGTGCTCATCTCAGTTCTCCCCCCGGATCTCCAGCGTGCAGCACTTGGGGCCGCCGCCTGCCTTGCGCAGCTCTGACAGGTCGACGGGGATCGGCTCGTAGCCGCGCCGCTTGAGCTCCAACTGGAGGTCGCCCGCCTCGGCGTTGATCACCACGTGGGTGCCGTCGCTGACCGCGTTCAGCCCGAGGACCTCGGCGTCGGTGTCGGTCGCGAGCACCGCGTCCGGGAACAGCCGGGCCAGCACCGCGCGGCTGCCCTCGGAGAAGGCGGCGGGGTAGTAGGCGACGTTGCGGCCGTCGATCGGGAACAGCGCCGTGTCGAGGTGGTAGAAACGCGGGTCCACCAGCGTCAGCGAGATCACCGGCCGGCCGGTGAACTCCTGCGCCTCCTGGTGCGCCGCCAGGTTCGTACGGAAGCCGGTGCCGGCCAGGATGACGTCGTCGAGCGTGAGGAAGTCGCCCTCGCCCTCGTTGACGTGCACCGGCTCCTTGACCGGGAAGCCGTTCTCGGCGAACCAGCGCAGGTAGGCCGGACCCTCGGCGGCCCGCTCCGGGAAGGCGAACCTGGCGCCGTAGACGCGCCCGCCGACGACCAGGGCGCCGTTCGCGGCGAACACCATGTCGGGCAGCCCCTCGACGGGATCGATGAGGCTGACCTGGTGCCCGAGGCTCTCGTAAGCCGATTTGAGGCCCTCCCACTGCCGGATCGCGAGATCGCGGTCGGTGTCGGCCTCGGGATGCATCCACGGGTTGATCGCGTACTCGACCGTGAAGTATTCCGGGCGGCACATGAGGAAGTGCTTGGGCATGCAGGTCTCCGTCGGGGTCGTCGGGAAATGTCCCCGGAGGGGACGAAGACAGCCTAGAAATTTATGTTTGCGCAGGCCAAGGGATTGACATTGCGTGTACGCGCGGGTCTGTTGCGCGTCTCAACCACCGACCTGCGTTCTATTGCGCTCATCCGGTGCGGCACCCCCGAATGGGTCCGAATCCGGCAGGGCACCTCCGGTGGGCGGCACCTCGGGGATGGCTCCCGGCGGCAGGTCGACGAGCCGCGACAGCACGATCGAGCTCTTGGTCCGCACCACGAACGCCTCGGCGGCCAGCCGCTCGATCACCCGCTCGACGTGCCGCACGTCCGTGGCCCGGATGTGCACCAGCGCGTCGGCCTCCCCGGTGATCGTGGCCGCCGCGACGACCTCCGGGCACTTGGCCACGGCCAGCGCGATGTCGGACGGCTTGGTCTTGCCCTGGCAGAACAGCTCGACGTACGCCTCGGTGGTCCAGCCGAGCGCCTGCGGCGCCACCCTGGCGCTGAACCCGGTGATCGCCCCGGCGTCGCGCAGCCGGTCGACCCGGCGCTTCACGGCCGACGCGCTCAGGGCGACCCGCTGCCCGATCTCCGCATAGGTCTGGCGGGCGTCGTCGACGAGCGCCGCGATGATGTCACGATCCAGCCGGTCCAGTTCCACGCGCCCTGTATACAGCCTGTCCCGGCTGGCGCGCGACGAGCGCGCCGGGGGAGACTGGGCGCTCGATCTTTCACCGGAGGATACTGGGCAAGTGAGCAGCGCAGCCTTTCCCGCGAATTTCTTTCCCAATAATTTCGTCTGGGGCGTCTCGACGTCCGCCTATCAAATTGAGGGCGCCAATGTGGCCGACGGCCGGGGACCGTCCATATGGGACACCTTTTCCGATTCGCAGGCCGCCTGCGACCATTACCACAGATATGTCGAGGACATCGGCCTGCTGAAAGACCTGGGCGTGACCGCCTACCGTTTCTCGGTGAGCTGGCCGCGGGTGGTCCCCGGCGGCTCGGGGCGGATCAACGCCGCCGGGCTGGATTTCTACGAGAAGCTGGTCGACGAATTACTCGGCGCGGGCATAAAGCCGTACGCGACGCTCTACCACTGGGATCTCCCGCAGGCGTTGGAGGACAAGGGCGGCTGGGCGGTCCGCGACACGGCCGCGCATTTCGCCGACTACGCGCGCGTCGTGCACGATCGGCTGGGCGACCGCGTCGACACCTGGTTCACGGTCAACGAGCCGTGGGTGGCGGCCTTTCTGGGTTATGGCTCCGGCATTCACGCGCCGGGCCGCACCTCGGCGGCCGACGCCTTCAGAAGCGCGCACCACCTGCTGCTGGCGCACGGGCTCGCGACCCAGGCGCTGCGCCCGTCCAAGGTGGGGCTGGTGCTCAACTTCGGCCCCGTCATGACGCCGGGCCAGGTCGGCGACCTGTCGATGGAGCTGCCGGAGGAGGACGCGGACGCGGTGGCCAGGATCGACACGCTGATGCACCGGCAGTTCCTGGAGCCCGTGCTGCGCGGCGCCTATCCCGCCGAACTGCTTCCGGTCATCGAGCGGACCGCGGGCCTCGACCATGTCCAGGACGGCGACCTGGCCGTCATCTCCCAGCCGATCGACCTGCTCGGCGTCAATTACTACGCGCCGACCGTCGTACAGGCCCAGCCGAGTCAGCCCGCCGACCCGGCCTATCCGGGAAGCGCGGGAATTCTCTTCTGCACCGTGCCGACGGCGGTGACCGCGATGGGCTGGCCCATTGTCCCGGACGCACTCACGCTGCTCCTCAGCCGCCTTTCCCGGGAATATCCCGACACCCAGTTGATGCTCACCGAGAACGGCGCCGATTTCATCGACGTGATATCGGGCGACGGCATTCACGACGTCGACAGGATCAATTTCATCGAGGAGCACCTGCGGGCACTCCGGGCGTCGATCGAGGAGGGCGCGCGGGTCGGCGGATATCTGCTCTGGTCATTGCTCGACTGCCTGGAATGGGCCGACGGCTACCAGCGCAAGTTCGGCGTCTACCACGTCGACTTCGCCACCCAGCGGCGGCGGCCGAAGGACAGCGCCCACTGGTACCGCGACGTCATCAAGCGCAACGGCCTGGGCGAGAGCCGCCCGAAACGGCCCACGCTGGAGACCGTCGCCGCCCGCGCCTCGGTCTCCAGGGCCACCGCGTCCCGCGTCATGAACGGCGAGGCGTCGGTCAGCTCCGAGGCCCGCGCCAGCGTGCTGCGCGCCGTACAGGAGCTGGGCTACGTCCCCAACGCGGCGGCCCGCAGCCTGGTCACGCGCCGCACGGAGTCGATCGCGCTGGTCCTGTCCGCGCCCAGGCCCGGCGGCGAGGCGCTGACCGCGGCCGTCGTCCAGTACGTCACAAGCGTCCTGGAAGGGGCGGGCAAGCGGATCACGCTCATGCTCGCCGACACGGCGGAGAGCCACCGGCGCATCGTCCAGCACGTCGAGGCCCGGCTGGTGGACGGTGTCATCCTCGCCATGCCGGACCGGACCGGCCCGCTGACCGAGAGCCTGGCCCGTACGGGCCTGCCGCTGGTCCTGCTCGGCAAGCCGCCGGTCGCCTCCCTGGTCCCTTACGTGGACGTGGACAACATCGGCGGCGCGGCGGCGGCGACGAACCACCTCCTGGCCGCCGGCCGCCGCGACCTCGGCATCATCTGCGGCCCCCTGGACCTGGTCACCGTCCAGGACCGCCTGACGGGCCACCGGAACGCGCTCGAACGGGCGGGCGCGCACCCCTTGATCGCCACCGCCGACCCCACCCTGGAGTCGGGCGCGGCGGCGGCGCGACGCCTGCTCGCGGACAACCCCCGGCTGGACGCCGTCTTCGCCACTTCCGACCACCTGGCGATCGGCGCGCTGCGCGCGGCCCGGGAAGCAGGCCGCCGGGTGCCTGAGGACCTGGCGATCGCGGGCTTCGACGACATAGACGCGGCCGCCTGCACCACACCGTCCCTCACCACGGTCCAGGCGCCGGTCGCGGAGCAGGCCATGGCGCTGGCCAGGCTGCTGTTGTCGAGGCTGGAAGGCAGGCACACCACGTCGGTCATCGTCCCGACCCGCCTCGTGGTGCGGGAATCCACTTAGACGGCTCCACCGAGGGGGCCGTGCGTGCGAGGGCTAAAGCGCGTCGGCGAGATGGGGGAAGACCTTGGACACCTTCGCGAGGAGATAGTCCCCGTATGTGCCGTTGAACGCCCGCAGATCCTGCCCGTCCCAGCGCGCGCGGCCCCCCGGTGTGTACGGAAGCGGCGGCACCTCACAATCCCACCCGGGATCGAAGAAGAACGGATAACTCAGGCGCTCGTTGCCGCTCAGGTTGCGCACCCGGTGCGGAGTGGACCGGTAGAGGCCCCCGGTCAGCTTGTCCAGCATGTCGCCGATGTTGCAGACGAACGTGCCCGGCAGCGGTGGCGCGTCGATCCAGCCGCCAGAGGTGTGGACCTGGAGCCCCTCGTTGCCGTCCTGGAGCAGGAGAGTGAGCAGCCCATAGTCGGTGTGCTCGCCGACGCCCCACTCGTCCTTGTTCGGCACCGCGGGCGGATAGTGAAATATCCGGAAAAGGATGGTCGGATCGGCCGTGTAGCCGGTGCGGAAATAGTCCTCGGGCAATTCCAGGCTGAGCGCGATCCCCGACATCACGGCCTGGGCGACGCCGGTCATCGTGCCGAGGTAGTCGAGTACGGCCGCGCGCAGCTCCGGCACCTGGCCCGGGAACAGATTCGGGCCGTGCAACGGCACCTCACTCGAGGGCTCCTCGGCGCCGAAGTAGACGCCTTCCTTCTGATCCGGCCGCCCGGACGTCAGCTCGTCGCCGACCGGGAAGAATCCGCGCCAGGCCCGGCCGCCGCGCTCCATCGAGATCTCGTTCTTCACCTCGACCGGCAGCTCGAAGAACCTCCTGGCCGCCGCGTCGAGGCGGGCGACGAGCTCTGGGGAGACCCCATGGCCGGAGACGTAGAAGAATCCGCTGTCCCGGCAGGCTGCGCCGATCCGCTCCGCCACAGCACCCGTGTCCTTGGAGAGCAGGAGCGGTGAGATATCGATCACCGGCAATTCACTCACGACGCCATTGTTCCGCATTCCCGGCGATTAGCATCGAATGACAGGACCGCGTTGGAGGCCGCATGCGCTTCACTCGCCGGAACGAGCACGAGCACGGGGACGAATCCGACGAGCCACGCCAGGTCGCCCGTATCGCCCCCGCCGTCGCGTACGACGGAGACCTCTACCACCTGCCCGACTGGGTGCGGCGCCGCCGCGAGGAACGCGAGCTGGGCCGCGCCCACGCCACCGACGGCCAGATCGACACGCTCACCCTCGAAACCGGCAGCGTGCCGCGCTTCCACGAGCTGGAGGACGAGCGCCTGGCCGAACTGGCCCAGATCGAGAACCTCACCGAGCGCGAGATCCAGCAGGCCCGCGCCGAGTTCGAGGCGCAGAAGATCAAGCTGACCGAGTCGCAGCGCACGTTCGGGGAGGCCCGGCAGGCCCTCGACGACACCCAGCGCCGGGTGCGCGAGCTGGAGCAGCCGAGCAGGCGCCCCGGTGACGGCCGCCCCAGCTCCATCGCGCTGTCCGGCAGCCGCTGGCCGGTCGTCCGCCGCTGGCTGCCCGCCGCGCTGCTCCTGCTGCTCCTGCTGATCGTCGAGGTGCCCATCCTCTACCAGGTCATCCTGAACTGGGGCGACAGCGTGGCGATGACCGCCCTGCTCGCGGCGGGCGCCGCGTTGATCATGCTGGTCGCACCGCACATGTACGGCAGGTCGTTCCGGGCCTGGCAGGAGAACGGCAGCCCCGCCAAGGGGCGCTGGCTGCTGATCGGCGTCGCGCTCGTCTGGCTCGGCCTGATCGTCGCCGTGGCCGTGCTCCGCCGCGAGGCCCTGGTCAAGCCGCTGGTCGTGGACGGACAGGAGATCGGGCCCACCTCCTCCGGCGTCGGCCTCCTGCCCACCATGATCCTGCTGCTCGCCCTGCTCGTCGCCACCGCGTTGATCGCCGCGGACCTCGGGCGCAGGATGCACAACCCCAACGACCGCCGCCTGCGCGAGCTGCGCGCCAAACGCGACGCCGAGGCGTCGGCCTGCGCCGCCGCCCAGGCCGACTACCAGCGAGACGCCGGGTACGCGGAGAGCGTCGCCCAGTATCTCCAGGCCGTCGAACGGCGTCAGGCCAGCAGGATGAGGCAGCTCGACAGCGGCTTCGACAGCCTCGGCACGGCGTACCTGGGCGGCGTGGTGGAGGGCCTGCACGACCCGGAGGCGGCGAGCTGGGCCGAACGCATCGTGGTCAGACGCCGCAGCGCCCAGGGAAGCTGAGCGTCTGATCAGCTCGCGCGCTCGGCCTCGCTGCGCTCAACACAGAACTCGTTGCCCTCAGGATCGCGCAGCGTCACCCAGCCGCGCCCGTCAGCGGTCCGGTGGTCCTCGTACAACTTCGCCCCAAGGGAGATGATGCGCTCCACCTCCTCATCGCGGGTTCGTTGGCCGGTCGGTATCCAGTCGAAGTGGATCCGGTTCTTCACCGTCTTGCCCTCCGGCACCCGGATGAACAGCAGGCCCGGCACGGGCGAGGGCGCCACGACGAGCACCTCGGGGTCACCCGGCTCGTCCCCGTCGGACACCGGCCACCCGGTCACCTGGCTCCAGAAGGTCCCCAGCTCGTACGGTTCGGCACAGTCGATCGTCACATGGCGCAGAATCATGACGCCAACCCTAGCCAGGTGATCAGAGCGGTCCCGCCATCTCCCCGAGAGGCGGGACCGCTCTGATCATCTGACGCGGTCAGGTGGTGGAGAACGTGAACCAGTTGACGTTGACGAAGTCGGCCGGCTGCCCGCTGCTGAACGTCAGGTAGACCGTGTGCGTACCGGTCACTCCAGAGATGTTCGCCGGTACCGTCCGCCAGCTCTGCCAGCCGCCCGTGTTGGCCAGCGCGAAGTCGCCGATCGGCGCGGCAGTGGGGCTGTCGAGCCGTACCTGCACGAGCCCGCTCACACCGGCCCCCGCCCCCGACGCCACCCTGGCCTTGAACTGCCCGGCGGCCGTGGAGCCGAAGTTCACCCCGTCGAAGCGGAGCCAGTCGCCGTTGGCGATGGAGCCGACGTTCTGGCCGCCGCCGGTGTCCGTGGTGGTCTCGACGATGGTGCCCGACTGGGCCTGGTAGCTCTCGGCCTGGATGGTCGAGCGGGCGTCCACGCCGCCGGGCGGGTTGGTCGGTCCGGAGCTGCCGCTCTGCCATACCGCCACGTAGTCGACGACCATCGGCCGCCCCGGCACGGTGGCCGCGACCGGCGTCCCGCTGCCGGCCACCCCGTTCGGGAACGCGCCGCCCATGGCCACATTGAGCAGCAGGAAGTAGCCGGCGTGCCCGGTCATGTTGGCCCAGCTCGTGGCGTCCATCTGCGACTGGCTCACGCTGTGGAACTGCTGGCCGTCCACGTACCAGCGCAACTGGTTGGGACTGACGCTGCGGTCCCACTCGAAGCGGTAGGTGTGGAAGGCCTCCTGGCACGTCGAGCCGGGGCAGGCGCGGTTGGCGCCCAGGCCGGTGGTCTCGTTGCACGGCCCGCCGGGGCTCACGCCGCAGTGCAGGACGCCCCAGACGGAGTTGATGCCGTTGACGTTCTCCATGATGTCGAACTCGCCGATGCCCGGCCAGTTCCAGTAGTTGCCCCGGTACGGCGAGCCGAGCGCCCAGAACGCCGGCCAGTAGCCGAGGGCGGCCTGACCGGTCACGTTCGGCATCTGGATGCGGCCCTCGATGCGCAGCACCCGCCCGTCGGCCGGCTTGAAGTCGGATCGCGTCGTCTCGATGCGCGCCGACGTCCATTCGCCGGAGCTACTGCGCTGGGGCGTTATGCGCAGATTCCCGGCGCCGTCGAGGCCGAGGTTCGAGGAGGAGCCGGTGTAGTTCTGGATCTCGCCGGTGCCCCAGTTGCCCGGTCCGCCGGGGTACGCGTGCCCGGTGTCCACGATCCAGTTGGCCGAGGAGGGCGGCGCGCCCGCGTTGCCGTTGAAGTCGTCCGACCAGACGAGTGACCAGCCGGAAGGGGTTGGGGGCACGGCCGCGGACGCGCTCACGGCCACATGCACGAGGAGGGCGGAGAGCACCGCCAGCGCCACGGCCATCGCCGCCAAGCGCCTGCGGCCAGGTGATTGTGCTGCCATTCCTTGCTCCTGGGGGATGCGGAGGCTGGAGGAGAGATCGTTGCTAGAGAGCGCTCTCTCAACGAGACGTAAACACAGGCGTAACGTCGTGTCAACAAACCGCACTCACAGCCTTGACGGCGGCGAGAAAGACCACCCCTCGCAGACGGAGAGCGCTCTCAAACGCCCCCCCCGCTACAGGAGGTCGACCGGGCTCGCTCCCGCCGCCTCGAACGTCTCCTTCCAGAAGTCCTCCAGCAGCGGGAAGCGATCGGGGCTCGCCGTCTTCTCCCGCAGAAACCCATGCACGACCACCCCGTAACCAGCCAGATCAGGCATCAACTGCGACTCCCGCAACTGCTTGGCCTTCTGCTTTCTGGCGGTCTCGCTCAGGTCGAGCTTGTTGATGTTCAGCTCGCCCCGGTTGTTGATGAGGTCGCTGAAGACGATGATCTGATGCGCCTTGTCCGGCTGCCGCTGGGCGCTCATCTGCTTGACGAGGTACCGGAGCGCCCCCAGCACGTCCGACCCCTCGCCTTCGGTCGGGCAGTCGAACAGTTTCACCGCCCGGGGGAGCACCTCGGTGATCCGATGGGCCCGGATGCGGTCCTCGACGACCGGGTTCGCGTTGGGGTTCTCGGCCTTGGTCGCGGCGATGGACACCGGGTCCTGGCGGCACGTACTGCTTTCGGAGCTCCCGGTCACGGCGGCGTACGCGATCCAGTCACAGCCCTGGGCGAAGGCGGGCAACTTGGAGGTGACATCACTGCGGGAGGTCGCCGGATCGGCATAACTCGTGGAGTCCACGACCACCCCGCACACGGCCTTCGCCTCGGTCCCACACCCCGCGACCCCGCCCACCACCAGCACCACCACGGACACCGAAGCCATTACCCGTCGCGTGACGTCCGCCCAGGCCGCTGAAATCGTAGCCCGCCGCCCATTGTCCGCCCAGGCCGCCGAAGCCGTAGCCCGCTGTCCGACGCCTGCCCAGGCCACCGGAGCCCTCGTCCGCAGTATGGTGCCCGCCCGAGCCGCTGACCGCCCCCCAACGCCTGCCCGCCGCCTGGCCGCCTGCGTCAGGGGCTCCCCCCGCCCCCCGGCGTCGCCTCCACCTGCGCCCGTCATCGCCTTCCTCCAGCCCCTGGCTCGTCACCCTCCGACCTGACGCTCCGATCAGGCGCCATTTCTTCAACGCGGCCCAGTATGGAGGCCGAGTCGGAAGCGGGGTGGTGGCCTACATCGGGGCTGGCGTCGGAACCCATGTCGGCGTTCGTGCCGGGACTGGCGTCCGAATCGGAGATGGCGTCCGAACCGACATCCCCTTCGGAATCCTCCGGATCCAGGTCGGCATCGGGAGCTGCCTCTCTGGGCAGGGAACGCCGCACCTCGCCAGGCAGCGTCCGCGGTACGACCTCGGCGTGCCACACCTCGATCCGCGCCTCGACCTCCTCCATGATTCGCCCGATCTCCTCCCGCCCGGAGACCGCCGCCGCGCTGCCCCCCGAGGAGTCCATCGCGATGACCTCGCCCTTCCACAGCGAAGGAATCTCCTCTTTGCGCGGATGGGCCCGCATCACCCCACCCCGATAGGCGGCGATGAGCTGCTCGGCCCTGGCGTGTACGGTCTCCACGGCGTGGTTGCGCTCGATCAGTGCGCTCTCCCACTCCTGCGTGAGCCGCTCGATCTGCGCCCTGGCCCGATGCACCGTGTCACTGGCCTCCTGTAACACCACCCTGCGTCGCGCCTCACCCCGCCGCCGCCTGGCCTCCGCGATGGAAATGAACGCATCCTCCGCACCAGCCGAGGCCCGCGCCGAAACATCGGCAGAAGCAGCAGCGGAATCACCCGCCGCCCCAGCACCCTCTACGCCAGCCCCAGCCCTGGCAATGGACCCGGAGCCCGACCCCGACCCTTGGCCCGACGCGGCCCCCGACGCCGACGCCGACCCCGACCTTGGCGCGGACCCGTTACCGTAGCCGCCGTCCGGCCGCAGATCGGACCGCCCGAGTTCGCGCAGTATCGTCTCCCGAGCCCCCACAGCCCGCTCAAGCAGCGCCGTCCTGGTGGCCGCCAGCCGCCGATCAACCTCGGTGATCCGCTCCCGCGCAAGAGCACGCACCTCGGTCACGTACGAAGGCTGGAACTCCGGATCGGTGAATTCCCCAAGCGGATGCTGCCGGGCATCCCGCATCCCCTGCCGGCGCGCATCCTCCCGCTCGGCCAGCGGATCGCCCGCCCCCCACTTGAACAGCCGCGACCAGAACGCCATCCGCGTCTCCCGGCAGAGAACCGCTACCCGGCTAGAGTGCCCTGGCTCACCACCCTAATCGCTCAATCCCCACCCAAAGCAGCCCTCTCCTCAACACAAGACCAGCCAACGCATCGCGCTGGAAGCGCCAGAACGCGCGCACTGGACGCTGGTGACAATCGCGGAGGAGGCAAGCCGACCGGCAAGCTCAAGCAGCTGATGACCGCGCTCGACTCCCACCTGCGCCTGCAAGCCGGACGTCCCGGTACGCCTCCACCACGCCAAGGGTGACTCCGACGTCGCGTACGACAACGCCCTGTACTGCCAGAGCCACCTGCGCTCCCGCGGCGCGACGCAGACCCTCACGGACGCGGGCGACGTGGACCACAACCAGACCGTTCGCAAGGCGCTGGCCTTGGTGATCGCCGGTTTCAATCAGTGATGTCATCAGGGGGAAATCAGGGATCGCCTTGAGGCCGGGTACGGGGCGGATCGCGCAGAATTGAGCACCATGAAGATCGAGAGAACGGCGATGATCGCGGGCCTGCTCGGGCTCGCGGCGGTGTTGACCGGATGCGGCGCCGGTATTACGTCCGAGGCGGACACAAAGTCGTACGACCTCACCGACAAGGTGGCAGCGCTGCACATCGAAGCCGACGCCGGCACCGTGGACGTGGTCGAGTCGGATCGGCAGGGCATTCATGTGATCGAGCGCCTCAACTGGCGCAAGAACAAGCCGACGACCCGCCGCGAGGTACGGGGTGACACGCTGGAGTTGGCCTTCGACTGCCCGACCAGTTGGGGGCTGGGCGCCTGGGGCGTGACCTGCGACGTCAGCTACCAGGTCGAGGTGCCCAAGGGCCTGCGCGTCAAGGTCCGCTCCGACTCGGGGGACCTGACACTGAAGGGGCTGTCGGGCACGCTGGAGGCCACGAGCGACTCCGGGGCCATCGAGGCCAGCGGCCTGACAGGCAAGTACGTCGCCGCGAAGACCGATTCGGGGGACATGACCCTGACCTTCACCGGGCCGCCTGACAAGGTCACGACCGTCACCGATTCGGGCAAGACCGTGATCCACGTGCCGCAGAGGCCGTACCGGATCGACGCCAGAACAGACTCCGGGAACAAGGTCATCAGGACCGCCAGTGACACCTCGGCCCAGCGTTCGATCGCGCTGTCCAGCGACTCCGGGGACATGGAGGTCGCGACTCCCTGAAGCCCTCCTCCAGCCCGCCGGTGTTCTCGGAGACCGGCGACCGGCACGACGCCGAAGACCTGGTGCTATCTCATGTCTAGAGGCTCCTAATCTCGTCGGGCTCCTTCGGGCCAGATCACCCGGACGGACACCTCCCGCCGGCGGGCCTCAGCCACCACGTCAGCGGTTCCCCCATAGCCTCGGGCGGGCTGCCCATCCCAGACGGCGAACAACACATCGGCGTTGTCGAGCATGCGTGCGCCGGCTGTCATGTGGGACTCCGAGGTCGACTCCTTGAAGTCCAGCCGGTGGGCTCGGACCGCCCGGCCCAGCAACTCGTCGTAAGCCGCATGGCACTCGCTCGGCAGCCCGTCTCGGTACTCCTCGGCCGGAACCACGACCTCCAGTACTCCACCGAGGTCGAGCACCCCGAGAGCGAAAATCTGATCGGCTCCATCCGCCAAGCAGGACAACCCACTGATGTCGGGCAGGTACTCCGCGAGCGCCCCACGTATCGCCCGATCGACCAGTACGGCAGTCTCCTCCGGCAAACCCCGATGACCGGAGACGGCGATGCGGACCATGATCCTTACCGCGCTCTCGACGAGATCCGCCCCCTGCTGAGCCAGCACCACATGCGCATCAAATCCATCGACACCCGATCAGTCTCGCTAGCGGATCTCTTAACCCTCGCCCAAACCACAGCCGAACCAGATCAAAGCGCCTAGTAATTTTTCTGCGGCTCCTCATGTAGCCGACTGTCCGGAATCTGCTGGGCGCCTCAGGGTGTCAACATGGCGTGGCTGACGTTCGTGGCGGGTGTGCACTTCATCGCGCTTGTGCCGGTCTGGCGAGAACGTGGCCTTCTGATCCCTGGCATGCTCCTCATCGTCGCCGGTTTTGCCCTGGCCATCGCCACGGCCCTGAAGTGGGTGCCCGTCGTGAGCGGCGTGCTGTCCGGAATTACTATTCTGGCCGGATCCACCGCCTACTCCTGGCGCACGCTGACGTCGATGCGGTAGTCCAAGCGCAGACCCGTCTCCCGCAGTTGCTCACGCGGTGGACGACCACCCGTCGAGGCAGCCAGATGGTAACCGCTCGGCCCAGCCACTTCCCCAGATAGAGCCACACTCATCGGATATTCGTGGAGCACACAGGCCAGGCTGCAGATAGGGGAGTCAGTCCATCCGAATCCGCATCGGCTCCTGAGCTCTGACGTTTGCCGGAGGAAGCGTGCGCCTGGTTTGACGATTGTCGATGTCGAGAGGGGTGACCGCGTCGGTACGGTGCAGAGGTCCCGCCAGGCAAGGAGTTCGATGAGCGCGCCTGTAGTCACGCCCAGCCGACACGTCGAGTAAAGGCCGACAAACTGCAGATCGAGCTGTACGCCGTGCTGTGCTGGGACAGGCCGGTGGAGCAACCGGAATGGAGAGCTGATGACCATCGATCCGTTTGAGTGGCTGCGGCCGGATACCGGCGAGTCGCTCGCCTGGCAGGAGCGGCAGGACGCCGCTGCTCGTTCGTATGTGCGCGACTGGGAGCACTTCGCCCGGGTACGCGACCAACTCGCAACCGGTCCCGCGGCGCAGAACGCCTCCGACAGCCTTGGGACGAGCACGCCTCGCCGCCTCGGCGGCCGATGGTTCCGGCTGGCTCCGGTGGCGCCGGGGCAGGCGGCGCTGGGTCTGTGGGTGTCGGATGTTCCGGACGAGCCCGGCAGGCTGCTCGTCGATCCCCGTGCGGGCGAGTACCTGCGTGAAGGTGAGCCGGCGCAGCTGGTCTGGTACGAGCCCACGCCGGACGGCACCCGCGTCGTGTTCGGCGTCTACCACGGTGGCGAGATGATCGGCCAGCTCCGCGCGGTCGATGCGGTGACCGGCCGCGATCTGCCGATCGCATCGCACCGGCACCTGCTCACTGGCGCTGTCCCGGGCTGGCTGCCGGACGGCAGCGGGTTCTACGTGTGCGATCGTTCGGAGACCGGCGACCATCGGGTCTGGTTCGTGCCGGTGCAGCCGGCGGGCGAGATAGGCGCGCCGGTGAACGTGATCGGCCGCCACGAGCTGGCCACCTCTCCATCCGGGCTGACTCCGCAGGTCTCGCCGGACGGCCGCTGGGTCATCACCCTCACCGGGCAGCACGAGCAGGTGGCAGGTCATCTCGGCGACCGGCTCACCGGCGCGTGGCGCAGGTTCATGCCCGACGGCTATGAGGGCGAGTGCCACGGTGTCTGGTACGACGACGACACCTACGTCGCCGTGGTCACCGGCGATGCGCCGCGTGGGCGGTTGGTCGCGATCCCGGTCGCCACCTCCACCGACGTACGGACCTGGCGCGAGCTCGTACCCGAGTCCGACGCGGTGCTGCGCTGCGTCACCCAGATCGGTGACCGCCTCGTGCTGTGCGAGGTGGCCGACGCCGTCGCCGGCTTCCGGCTGGTCACCGGAGAGGGCAAGCCCGTCGAGCGCATCGCGACGCCCGGTCTCGGTAGCTCGCCGACGGCCATGGTGAGCCGCCGCTTCGAGCGCTCGGAGGTGCTGACGTTCTCGTACAACACGTTCGTCGACCCGCTGACGCCGTACCGTTACGACGCCGACCGCGGCGAGCCGGTCCCGACCGGCCCCCGCCAGCCGGGGCTGGGCGGGATGACCGTCGCGCGCCGGTTCGCGACCAGCCGGGACGGGACCCGCGTGCCGTACTTCGTCGTGCACCGTGCGGACCTGGACCTCGACCGGCCCCGCCCCGCGGTGGTGAACGGCTACGGCGGCTTCAACGTGGCCTGGCTGCCGCGCTTCCTCGGCAACTACGCGCCGTTCCTGCGTGCCGGCGGGATCTACGTGCACGCCGTCCTCCGGGGCGGCGCGGAGTACGGCCGGACCTGGTACGAGGACGGCCGGCTGTCGCGCAAGCAGAACACCTTCGACGACCTGTTCGCCATCGCCGAGGACCTGATCGCGGCCGGCTTGTCCGAGCCCGCGCGGCTGGGCTTCCACGGAGCCAGCCACGGTGGTCTGCTCGCCGGCGTCGCCCTCGTCCAGCGTCCCGACCTGTGGCGGGCGCTGGTGGCCGAGGTGCCGCTGTTCGACATGCTCCAGCCGCTCGGCCCCGGCCACCCGGCGCCGCAGGCGGTGCGCTCGGTCTTCCTGGAGGACTACGGAGATCCGGACGAGCCTGGGGACGCCGACATCATCCGCGCCTATTCGCCCCATCACAACATCGCGCCCGGCACCCCGTACCCGGCCATCCTGCAGGCGTTCGGCGAGCATGACCTCGGCTGCCAGCCCTTCCACGGCCGGCTGTTCACCGCCAAGCTCGCGCCGGCGAGCACCTCCGGCCACCCCATCCTGCTGCGGGTCTGGAAGGGCGCCGGTCACGCCGCCCTGGACAGCGCGCAGGTGAGCGACCACGCCGCCGAACTGCTGGCCTTCCTCATGCGGGAGCTGAGCATGATCCCGGCATAGCCTGGTCGCCATGGCATCGGAGCTCCAGAGACTCGTCGACAGCCTTGGGGCGCGCCTGGGCAGGTCGGTGGCACTCGACGACCAGAACATCCGCCTGCTCGCCTACACCGCGCACACCGGCGACGTGGACCCCGCCCGAGTCGAGTCGATCATGCGCAGGCGCGTTTCCCCCGAGCTGGTGGCCCACATCCACGCAAGCGGCGCGCTGGAGGCACGCGGCCTGTTCATCGTGCCCGCCCGGCCCGAACTCGGACTCGACGTGGCCCGCGCAGGCATGCCGGTCCGGCACGAGCAGACCCTGCTGGGCTTTGTGTGGCTGCTGCTGTCGGACGGCTTCGTCACCGACCAGGAGGCGACGGCGGTACGGCAGGCCGCCGAGAGCGCCGCGCACACGCTCCACCGGGACTTCCTGATCGGCGAGCTGAGCCGGGGACGGGAGCGTGAGCTGGTACGCGACCTGATCTCGCCCGACCTCCGGCTGCGTGGCGACGCGGCGCAGCGGCTGATCGAAGAAGAACTCATCACCGCCGGTCCCGTGCGCGCGCTGGTGGCGATCGTCGCGCACGAACCTGGCCGGCCGCTCGGCGACCAGGGCAGGCTCGCCCTGACGGTCGGCCTCGACCACGCGCGCCGCCGCCTCCCCCCGCGCAGCGCCATCCACCTGGAACGCCCCGACCACGGCATCCTGATCCTCGTCCAGCCCGTCCCCTCCCGGGCAGAGACCGACGACCTGGCCACCGCGATCCACCGGCAGATCACCGCCGAGAGCGGCAGGACACTTCAGGAGTGCTGGGTCGGCGTCGGCGAGCACCGCCCTGCTCTGACAGACGTCCACCTCTCCTACGCCGAGGCCAAACGGGCCGCCGACATCGCCGGAACCATCCGGAGCCTCGGCCCCGTCGTCTGGCACTCCGGCCTCGGCGTCTACGGGCTGCTGGCCGAACTGCCCGCCGACCTCCTCGGCCGCAGCCTCCATCCCGGGCTGCGCCGCCTGCTCGACCACGACGGCGGCAACGACGCGCTGGTCACCACGCTGGAGACGTTCCTGGGCAACGCCGGCGACGTCAAGCGCACCGCCGCGAGCCTGTGCATCCACCGCGCAAGCCTGTACTACCGGTTACGCAGGATCGAGGAGATCGCCTCGGTCGACCTGTCCAGCGGGGACGACCGCCTCGCCCTGCACCTCGGGCTCAAGGTCGCCAGACTGATCAGGCTGAGATGACGCCCCTGCGACTGCCCGCCGCGCAGCGGCTACGGCCTGAACCTGCGCTTGACTGGTCGTACCCGCCGAGCCCTCCGGCGCTGACTCCCAGGTGAGCGCTATGCCGTGCAACCGGGAGGCAGTCCCTTTTTCCAATTGTCGCACCAGTTCGCTGGCGGCCCCCAGATCTGGCCGACAGAGCCGAGGGACGACCCCATCGTCAAGTCGTTCACCTGAAAATTGACCAGATGGATGACGTTGCCTACTTTCCCCGAGTAGCTGCCGCCCGGGAGCCAGCCCAATTTCATCCAGCGTTCGCCGTTCCCGTTGCCGCTCGGCTTACTGTCGTCGCGATAGTGGTCCATGGTGTACGTGGTGAGAGTTCGCTGCTGGTAGTGCACCACCTGAAGGTTGATCGAGACAGCGCATTTGGGTCCCTCGACATATCCGGTGACGTCCATCGTGCTGCCGGACGGCCAATAGCCGGACGGGACGACCAGACTCCCCATCCACCAGTAGCCCACGAACTTGCATCGCCCGTGTGTGACGACGACCTGCCGCGTCGGAAACTTCGCGGAGACCCACCCGCTCGCGGCGGCTGTTTTCGCCGCCTGGGCGGTTTTCAGCGTCTGAACGGCGGATTTCTGCTCGGCAGTCTGGGCCAGACTGGTGTCCAGCGGTCGATCGCCCGCGCCGCAGGGAGACTTCGGCGAGCCGAAACCGTAGGACTGGATGACCGCCATATTCTTGCAGATCAGGGATTGATAACCGACGAACACTTCCCGCCACGGGCTCCTTAGCAGGTTGTCGGCGGGCACCACGTTGTAGACGTCGTGGATCAGCCTGTCCCCGTAGCCGTCGTTGAGATGGAAGGGCGGAGTCGCCATCGTTCCCGACGGGCCCTGCCTCTGAGAGTGCGGTTCGCGAGTGAGTGCCCGTGATGTCCCAGCGTGATCGTATGGATTTGTAGCGTTACCGCCGGTTGGCGGGTCCGGTCGTGCTGTGATGGTCGAGTGACTGAGCGCAAGCCCTACCCCAGCGACTTAACCGACGCGCAGTGGGCATTGATCGAACCGGTACTCACCGCGTGGAAGGCCGCGCACCCGTCCGTCAGCGGCCACGAGGGCACCTACGAGCTACGCCAGATCGTCAACGCCATCCGCTACCAGGGACGGACCGGCGTCCAATGGGACTACCTGCCGCACGACCTGCCGCCCAAGAGCGCGACGTACTACTACTTCGCCAAGTGGCGCGACGACGGCACCGACAAGACCATCCACGACCTGCTGCGCTGGCATCTGCGCGAGAAGAAGAAACGATTAGCCGACCCCAGCCTGGTCGTGCTGGACACCCAGAGCATCCACGTCGCAGCCGGGGTCCCCGCCTCCACCACCGGCAAGGATGCCGCCAAGCGCGTGCCGGGCAGGAAGCGGGGCCTGGCGGTAGACGTGCTGGGCCTGGTCATCGCCGTGGTCATGCTGGCCGCCTCGGCGCATGAGAACACCGCCGGGATCGCCCTGCTGGACCGGGTCGCCGCCACCACCGAGGGCACCGTGACCAAGGCGCTGGCCGACCAGGGGTTCAAGAACGCCGTCGTCGAGCATGGCGCCGGCCTGGG
The DNA here is from genome assembly GCF_050942315.1 of Nonomuraea sp. CA-143628. Classification (NCBI taxonomy): domain Bacteria; kingdom Bacillati; phylum Actinomycetota; class Actinomycetes; order Streptosporangiales; family Streptosporangiaceae; genus Nonomuraea; species Nonomuraea sp. CA-143628. The sequence goes on along the minus strand of NZ_CP192072.1, from coordinate 9,943,820 downwards.
CATCGACGTGCAGATCGTCGAACGTAACCCCGCCGGCAAGGGTTCGTCCCCCAGCCCAAGAGATGGGTCGTCGAGCAAACGTACGGCATCTTGATGTTCCACCGGCGTCTGGTCCGCGACTTCGAACACCTGCCGGCCAGTTCCGAATCCCGGGTGTATTGGGCGATGACGGACGTGATGTCCCGCCGCCTGACCCGTGGCACAACCCCGCCTGAGCGGTGGACATGACGGCGCCCAAGCCGCCCGACGTGCGCCAGTCCGACCCCGGCACCTGGCTCCTGGACCGGATCGACGCCCGCGAGCACTCCCTGACCTGCCAGATCGAGCAGACCCAGGCGGAGATCGACACTCTCACCGCGCATCTGGCCGAACTCAGCGAGCAGGTCGAACACCTGCGAATCAGCCGCAAGACCCTCCTCTCCCTCGCCGAAGAAGATCCTGCCCCGGCCGAACCGGTCGCGCCGCCGCCGACTGTCCCCGATCACCCCGCCTACCAGCAGATTCTCGCCGCCTTCGACGAGGCCGACGGCTCCCTGCGCGCCCGCGACCTGGCCCTGGCCATGGACCTGCCCCTGAGCCAGAACAACATCCAGAACGTCCGCGCCAAGCTCAAACGCCTGGCCAGCCGCGGCATACTCGTCGAGACCGAGCCAGGATTGTTCACCCAGCCTCGCCCATAACCCCAGCGACGACCCTTCAACCGGCCGATCTATCCCAACCGCACCGGCGAAAGGGACATCAACTCGCGGAACGCACTCTCACATCGTCGTGCCATCTTCCAGAAAGGTGGCTCTCCGGCCAGGGCCCGTAGAACGCGCAGGTCACAGGCAAACCGCTGAACTGGGTTCGCGGTGGGATTCAATGCACGCATCCGCCGTCCCACGTCGCATCTTCCTTTCTGTCCAAAATCCGTTTCGAGATGTTTGGACAACGGCACCGCGAGAGATTGTCCAAAACGCTATGGCCTGGACAAACGCGCCCTTAAGAAGATCTCGCAAGTTCTCCGCGAACGAAAGGGATCCCCACGTGAAAAAGCTCATCGCGGCCCTGGCACTGGCAGGCGCGAGCCTCACGCTCGTCGCCGCACCGGCTTCCGCGACCTCTGCGACCAGCACCGTCTCCGCCTCCTCGGCCGCGGCCCTGCCCAACTGCTGGGGAGGTACCGACTGAGGCCGTCGCGGACAGATGTGGTGCAACGGCGCCGCCGGCCATGTACGCCTCGTCACAGAGTGCAACCTCGCTCCTTGGGCCGACAGCGGCGAGATGTACAAGCCCGCCGGCAGCTTCTACTACGAGAACACCTGCCTCTTAGGAGCCATCCGCGTCCACACGTACGTCTACCCCTGAGCACTGCCGACCACCGAGCCGCTGTCCGGGCCTAGCGTGATCAGGGGGCTCAGGTAGGGGCTGGCGCCATGATGGCGCCGGCCCCGCTGGTAGCGGTCCGCCATCTGCGGCCCACCGCCTGGCGGCACACCCGGCAGCCCGATACGCCGACCGGCGCCCCTCTGGCTCGCGGGATCGAAGACATCGATCTCGCCGTTGCACGCGACCGGCGCGCCGCGGTCCGCGGCCCAGATCTGGGCTGCGCACTACCGCGCGTCGGCCGCGTGTTATGGCGAACTCGATCGCCATTGGACGCAGAGGCCCTGAGCGGCAACTTTTCAGGAGTCAAGCTTTCCACGGCAGCCGGACATCGAGGACGAAGTGCCTGTTCTGGTTGGCGTGCGCTATCGTGCCGCCCGCCATACGGACCCGTTCCCCCAGGCCGACCAGGCCCAGCCTGCTACCGGGACCGGCGAAAGCCTCGTGCGGCGTCGGGTTGGTCACGCGGATGCACAGCGCGTCGCCCGGCTGCCCGTTCAGCTCGACCGTCACGCTGCTGCCTGGCGCGTGCTTGCGCGCGTTGGTGAGCGCCTCTTGAACGACCCGGTAGGCGTTGCGGCCGGTCTGTGTGGGCAGCAGGTCGCGCTGCTCGATGGTGTCGGCCACGTCGACCTTCTGCCCGGCGGCCCGTACCTCATGGAACAGTTCTCGCAGGTCGGCCAGTGTCGGCTGCGGGCCCGCGGTATCGCCCTCGGAGTGGAGGGTGCCGAGCACGGTGCGAAGCTCGTTGAGTGACTGGTGGGCGCTCTCCTGGACGGCCTGCGCGGTCTGCCGCATCTCCTCCGGGCCGAGGTCTGTTCGGTAGGCCAGCCCGCCGGCGAGCATCGCCAGCAGCGACATGCGATGGGCCAGCGCGTCGTGCATCTCGTGGGCGATGTTCGCGCGTTCGGCCAGCTTGGCCTGCTCGATGTGCTGCAGCTCGGCCCGCTTGGCGGCCAGGTCGGCGTCGCGCAGGGAGCGGAGATAGATGCCGAAGACGGTCAGCCCGCCGAGGATCGCGGTGCTGGTGACCAGGCTGATCATGGCCTGCTGTGTGGGGCCGCCCGCGAACGCGTACCCCGCCGCGCAGGCCCAGAACAGGGCCGCGATCGGGATGATCTGCCGCCAGCGGCGGTGTGCGCACAGGGACACGTACGCCACATAAGCGGGACCGGTCGCCATGCTGGACAGGACGGTCAGCAGCGCGGTCACCGCGGCGATCTGCCACGACCACCGGTGCCGCCACCTCATGAGGACCAGCGCCACCACGCTCAGGCCCACGTCGAGCAGGGCGCGTGGCAGCCGATCCGGCTCCTGCGGGACGAGCCAGACCCAGAGCGCGCCGTAAAAGAGCATCGGCGCCAGTGCCGCGACGTAGCGCAGCGCACGTCCCCATCGGTCAAGAGGATGCTGATGGCCAGAGTGATCGTGCACGGACCCAAGCATAGAAATCCTCCGGCCCCGGCGAGCACCGCCCTGCTGGGGCCGCGCACCCCGAGCACCTGAGGCAGAACCTGCGCGACGCCGACGTCACCGGCGGGGCGGATCGGTGGTTCAGCGGTAGGAGCGGATCAGCGGCAACCCACCCTGAGGAGCCAGAGACGACCTTGGTACTTGGTGGGCTCGCTGCCGTTGCCCTCGGCGTCATCGTGTTCGGCCTTGATGGTCACGCAGAGGTTCCTGCCGTAGACCTTCACCGGACCCGCGTAGAATTTGAAATCCCCACCATCGTAGTCTCTCTTGTTCTTCACGTTCTTCACGTTGTCATCGCCCATAAGGTCGTTTTCCATATATATATTCATCGGAGTTCGCACGCCGTACCGCGCTTTGCCGGGACGCTTGGCGAGGACGGCGCAGTTCCAGCCGGTTCTCGCGTTGTAGTAGAGCTTGACGTCACTCCGGTAATAGGTCTTTCGGGTAATGGCGTCTTTCAGCGGCAGGGGCCAGCTGCGCACCAGCGATCCGGTGCAGCCGTACGCGCCCGCGTTCGCCGGTGCTGACGCGAGTGCTTGCAGGGTCATGACGGAGGCCGTCGCAAGAACGACCGACAGAGATCTGCGAAACATCGAAAACTCCTGACTTGACGTCGTCACAGGGGTGGGATGCCGCACGAGTCCGGAGATCGGCTCCATTGCGAGCGCAGGGGGCCCTCAGCTCCGCCGGCGAGGATGCTCACGTGACCGCTCCGCCCGCGTACCAAGATCGCCTCATTACTTTCGGTATTTGCTCCGGTCAGGACGACATTCACAAGATACTCCATTCTGGAGCGCTTGCTCTGTTATCGTGAATGGTTTTGCCGCCCTCGTGATCTCGATCGGTTGCTGGACGTCGTCGAGCGCCTGGTGGCCGACGGCGGCCGGGGGCGGTTCAGGGTGCGAGCGCCGGGGTGCGGCGCGACGGTCCCCTTGGCGAGCGGGGTCTGCTGACTCGCACAGAAGAAAACACCACCCCTGCATGACACGCAGGGGTGGTGCAGGGGGGAGGGAGGGGAGTCAGCCCTTCTCGGCCTCGCCGGTGGCCTGTTCCATGGCGTCCTCCGGAGACGCCTCCAGGTCCTGTTCGGCGTCGGCGCCTGCCTGGGCGGACGCCTTGTCCAGGCGGACCCAGCTCGTCACGCTCTCCACCGCGAACAGCACGAACAGGTACGCCGTCAGCACCGCCAGCACCGGCGTCAGTACGCCCAGCGCCGCGCCGACACCGATGATCAGCAGGCGCAGCTCCCAGCCGAGCCCCGCGTGGAAGACCCACGCGGGCGGCCAGATGCTCTGCCGTGTCCGGTAGACGGTGTCGTACGTGTGATAACCCACGACGTACACGAGCACGAACAGCAGCCACTTCGGCACGTCGGCCGCCAGCCCCACCGCGATGATCGTGAAGAACTCGGCGCCGCGCAGCAGCGGCGGGGTGAGCCAGTCGAGGCGGCCCAGGTGGTCGCGGGGCGCGGTCGGCAGCACCAGCAGGAGCACGATCAGCGGGGGCACGAGCAGGATGGGACCGGGCTTCAGCACGCCGGTGACCGTCACGGCCACGACCGCCAGTAGGGCGACGAGCGTGGCCGGGACCGGCGGGATGCCCTTGCCGATGCGGCCCGCCAGCGCGTGTACGAGAGGGCCGTCGTCGCGGTAGGCGAGTAGGCGGGCGGTCTGGATGCGGCGGCGTTCCTCGTCGGGATCCGGCGTGGGAGTTGCTGCGGCCAGTGGTGCGGTGATCATGCGAGCGACCTCATGAGGCGTCCGGTGAGGGTGTAGGCGGCGGCGACGGAGCCCCAGATCACCAGGGTGAGGAAGGTGATGCGGGCGTCGAAGAGGGCGGCGGTGATCGCGATGGCCGCGAACCGCTCGCCGATGGGGAAGACGATCATCTTACGCGCCCAGTGCACCGCTCGGAACCGTCCGGCGCGGGTCCACATCTTGAGCACGCCCCGGATGCCCTGACTGCGCTCCACCTTACGACGCTCCAGCGCCTTGCGCAGGGCGCGGTCGTCGGGGGCGTCCAGGGGAAGCGTGGGCAGCTGGGCGGGCGGTTTGCGGCGGTTGGAGACACCGAAGGAGAAGTCGAGCAGGTGGCGGGTGGACTGCAGGCCGAGTGCCGCCAGCGCGAGAATCCAGATGTCATCGCCGTTGCCCGATACGACCCAGCCGATGGCCAGGCCGGCGAAGACGACGTATTCCTTGAAGCGGTCGAAGGTGGCGTCGAGCCACGCGCCGAGCACGCCGAACTTACGGGCGTAGCGGGCGACCTGGCCGTCGACGCAGTCGAAGACGAAGGCGAAGTAGATCAGCACGCCGCCCGCCACCATCCACGGCCGGGCGCCGGTGGCGAAGCAGGCCGCGGCGAGCACGCCGAGCGTGATCGAGATGAGCGTGACCTGGTTGGGCGTCAGGCCGCGACGGGCGGCCCAGCGGGCGATGAAGCGGGAGTAGGTGGAGACGAAATAGGTGGTGAAGAAGCCATCCGCACCCTTGACCGCGTTGTTGAGTCTGGCCCGGTCCTCGTCGATGCCGGACATCTCGGTGCCGGCCTCGTTGACCTCCTCCTGGGTGATGACCCGGCGGTAGAAGAGGTCGCGGCGGCCGCGGATGCCGACGGACACGCCCTTGCGGACCAGGCCGAAGACGATCAGCTGGACCAGGTCGTCGTCGGCGCCGAACGAGCCGGCCATGTCGGCGAGTTCGCGGCAGGTCTCCGCCAGCGTGGGAGCGTTGCGCGCGCTCACGTGCAGGGGGCCGAGCAGCACCGTGTTGGGCCTGGTCACGGCGTGGTTGGCGGTGCCGACGGAGATGATGCGGGACTTGCCGGCGCGGGCGCGGACGGGCAGCCCTTCGAGCTTGTTGAGCCCGATCTCGGGCTCCGCCTCGTCGATCGGGACGATGTCCTCTTGCGCCTGGTCGACCACGTCCGGGCGCGGCTCCTTGGCGACGAGGGCCAGCGCGCCGCGCTTGGCCTTGGTGATCTGGTAGATCAGCTCGTCGTGGACGATCGAGTTGTCCGGGATCAGGAACAGGTTCTCCGTTGCGGACTCGGCTACGTCGGCCAGCGCGCGCAGAGCGGAGGCCACGTCGCCGGGCTCGATCGTGGCCGGCTGCGGATCCAGGGAGAGGATCTGGCTGCGCAGCCGTTCGGCCACGGTGGGATTGCCAGGCAGCGCGGCCAGCCTCAGGCCGGTCGGAGCGGTGTCGGGGCCGGGCGAAGAGCCCAGCAGGACCACGCGGGTCATGACTCCCTTTCGAGGCGGTTGCGGGGGGTTGAACAACGGGTAGAGCGGGGACGGACGTCAAAGTCTAGTGAGGGTTGCGCAAAGTCGCTCCATCCGCGCTCTGCGAAGCCGTTCCACCCGGCCTTTGCGGAGCCGCTCCACCCGAGCATGACCTTGGCGCGCCATAGGATGGGCGAGTGAGTCTCTATCGTGACGAAGGCGTGGTTCTGCGCACGCAGAAGCTCGGTGAGGCCGACCGCATCGTCACCATCCTGGCCAAGCGCACCGGCAAGGTCCGCGCCGTGGCCAAGGGCGTGCGCCGCACCACCTCGCGCTTCGGGGCCAGGCTGGAGCCGTTCACCCACGTCGACCTGCAGCTGCACACCGGCCGCACCCTCGACGTCGTCACGCAGGCGGAGACCATCAGGCCCTACGGCGAGGCGCTGGCGATCGACTATCCCCGCTACACCGCGGGCACGGCGATGCTGGAGACCGCCGACCGGCTCACGCAGGGCGAGAAAGAGCCGGCGCTAAGGCAGTTCCTGCTGCTGGTGGGCGGGCTGCGCACACTGGCCGACGGCGAGCACGAGGCCAGGCTGGTGCTCGACGCCTACTTCCTGCGCTCCCTGGCGGTCGCCGGCTACGCCCCCGCGCTGGACGCGTGCGCCCGGTGTCAGGCCCCGGCGATCAGGGCGTTCGCCATCGTGGCCGGTGGCGTGGTGTGCGGTGCGTGCAAACCGTCCGGATCGGTGGTGCCCGCGGGGGAGACGATCGGGCTCATGACCGCGCTGCTGCGCGGCGACTGGGCCACGGCCGACGCCTCGCAGTCACGGCATCGCGGCGAATGCAGCGGCCTCGTCGCCGCATATCTCCAATGGCACCTCGAACACGGAATACGCTCTCTCCGACACGTCGAAAGGGAGCCTGTGTGAACGTCCGACCCCCGACCCCGCATCCGTCCGGCGCGGTCGCGCCGCCGATCCCGCGTGACCTGGTGCCCAAGCATGTGGCCATCATCATGGACGGTAACGGCCGCTGGGCCAAGGCCCGCGGGCTGCCGCGCACCGAAGGGCACAAGGCCGGCGAGGCGTCGCTGTTCGACGTCATCGAGGGCGCGCTGGAGCTGGGCATTCCCTACCTGTCCGCGTACGCGTTCTCCACGGAGAACTGGAAGCGCTCGCCCGACGAGGTCCGCTTCCTCATGGGCTTCAACCGCGACGTCATCCGGCGGCGCCGTGACGAGTTGCACGCGATGGGCGTACGGGTGCGCTGGGCGGGCAAGCCGGGCCGCCTGTGGAAGAGCGTGATCTCCGAGCTGCAGACCGCCGAGGAGCTGACCAAGGACAACCGGAAGCTGACGTTGCAGTTCTGCGTCAACTACGGCGGCCAGGCGGAGATCGTCGAGGCGGCGCTACGGCTGGCCGACGACATCGCGGCGGGCCGGGTCAAGCCGTCGAAAGTCAACGAGAAGGTGTTCGCCCGTTATCTGGACGAGCCGGAGATCCCGGAGGTCGACCTGTTCGTACGGTCGTCGGGGGAGCAGCGGTTCTCCAACTTCCTGCTGTGGCAGTCGGCCTACGCCGAGATGGTGTTCCTCGACCGGCTCTGGCCGGACTTCGACCGCCGCGATCTCTGGGAGGCGTGCGAGACCTTCGCCAAGCGCGACAGGCGCTACGGAGGGGCGATCCCCAACCAGATCCCCAACCAGGTCTAGCCCCACCAAATGCCCCATCAGACGATATTTCATGACAAGTCATGTCTTGTTATGGTCGGGCCCTTGCAAAGCTGACACGTTCTCTTCACTCTTCTCCCCATAGGCGTAAAGATCAGCTCTACTCCATGGCGTGAAGGAGAGCGTGTGCCGTCCACCCCCCATTGGCGTGCGATCTTGATCGCGGTCGCCGCCGCTGTCACCCTCATCCTCCCCCAGGGCGTGGCCCAAGCCGCGCCCGATCCGGGAAAGATCAATCAATCCGTCCAGGCCGACCTGGCAGCGGACGGAAAGGCCACCTTCTGGGTACGCCTGAAGGGCACCGCCGACCTCAGCGGTGCCCGCCGGGCCACGACCAAGGACGACAAGGCCGAGCAGGTCTTCGAGGCCAAGACCGCCAAGGCGGGCAGCTCGCAGGCGGCCCTGCGCAAGCTGCTGGACTCCCATGAGGCCGACTACACCCCGTACTGGATCGTCAACGCCGTCAGGGTGACCGCCGGCCCCAAGCTGGCGGCCGAGATCGCCACCCTGCCGGAAGTGGACCGCATCGACCCCGTACGGACCGTGTCGCTGCCGAAGCCGGCGCCCGGCAAGGCCGAGGCGAAGGTCAACGCCGTCGAGTGGAACATCGACCGCGTCAACGCCCCGCGCGTCTGGAACGAGCTCGGCGACCGCGGCGAGGGCATCGTGGTCGGCACCATCGACTCCGGCGCCCAGTTCGACCACCCCGAGCTGGCCGCCGCCTACCGCGGCAGGAGCCCTGACGGCTCCGTCGACCACAACTACAACTGGTTCGACCCGGCGCACATCTGCCCGAGCGCGGCGCCCTGCGACAACCTGGGGCACGGCACGCACGTCATGGGCACCATGGTCGGAGTCAACGGCATCGGTGTGGCGCCCGGCGCCAAGTGGATCGCCGCCAAGGGCTGTGAGGTCAACACCTGCACGGACGCCTCGCTGCTCGCCGCCGGCCAGTGGATGCTCGCCCCCACCGACCTGAACGGCGCCAACCCGCGCCCCGACCTGGCCCCCGACATCGTCAACAACTCCTGGGGCGGCGTGGGCTTCGATCCCTGGTACAAGGAGATCGTCGACGCGTGGATCGCCGCCGGCATCTTCCCGGCCTTCGCCAACGGCAACGAGGGGCCCGCGTGCCGGACCAGCGGCTCGCCCGGCCAGTACGTGAACAGCTACAGCGCGGGCGGCTTCGACGTCAACAACGTCCTGTACGCCCGCTCCAGCAAGGGAGAGGGCGAGAACGGCGAGATCAAGCCGAACCTGGCCGCCCCCGCCGTGGACGTCCGCTCGTCGGTGCCCGGCAACGGCTACGACAGCTACACGGGCACATCGATGGCCTCGCCGCACCTGGCCGCGACGGTGGCGCTGATCTGGTCGGCCTCACCGGGGCTCCAGGGTGACGTGGCCGCCACCCGGCCGCTGCTCGACAGCACCGCGATCGACGTCAACGACACCAGTTGCGGCGGCACCGCCGCCGACAACAACGTCTGGGGCGAGGGCCGCCTGGACTCCTTCGCCGCGGTGTCGGCCGCGCCGCGCGGGGGTCTCGGCGACCTCAAGGGTACGGTCACCGCCGCGGGCAGCCCGGTGTCGGGTGCCACGGTCACCCTGTCCGGGCCGCTGAGCCGTACGGTGGTCACCGGTACGGACGGGACGTACGCCGTCCCGCGCCTGCTGCCGGGCGACTACCAGATCGCCACGGAGAAGTTCGGCTACGACAAGGGCAGCGCGACGGCGACGATCGCGGCCGACCAGAGCACCACCGCCGACGTGACGATGACGCAGAAGGCCACGGGCGTGGTGACCGGCACGGTCACCACGGCGGGCACGCCGGAGCCGGGCGCCAAGGTCGAGGCGGCCGGCACGCCCGTCAGCGCGGTCACCGACGCCGCCGGCCGTTACCGGATGACGCTGCCGAACGGCACCTACGACCTCACGATCACTCCGGCCTCCCGGTGTGCCAGCGGCGCCACGGCGTCCGTCACGGTGGCCGGGGACGTGACCAAGGACGTCGAGCTGCCGTTGCGCGGTGACGACTTCGGCTACACCTGCCGCAGCGCCGCCGCCCCGTACGTCGCGGGCACCGACAAGCTCGCGCTCTCGGGCGACGACGAGGCGCAGCAGGTGACGTTGCCGTTCCCGGTCCCGTTCTACGGGGTGGGGCAGAGCAAGGCGTGGATCAGCACCAACGGGTTCGCCACCTTCGCCACCGACAGGGTCGTCACCGGCAGCAACGGCAAGCTGCCCAGCGCCGGTACGCCCAACAACGCCGTCTACCCGTACTGGGACGACCTGGTGGTGGACGCCGACAGCGGCGTCTACACCGGCGTCACGGGGACGGCGCCGCACCGCCAGTTCGTGGTCGAGTGGCGCAACGTGAAGTTCTACTCGGCCACCGATCAGCGTGTCTCGTTCGCGGCCCTGCTGGGCGAGGACGGCACGATGAGCTACCGCTACAAGGACATCGAGAGCGAGCGCGACAAGGGCACCAGCGCCACGATCGGCATCGAGAACGCGACGGGCACCGACGCGCTCCAGTACGCCAACGAGGAGGCCGCGCTGTCCAACGGGCAGGGCGTGACGTTCGTCGCGAGCAGGCACGGCCTGGTGACCGGCACCGTCACCGACGCCAACGACGGCAAGCCGCTGGCGGGCGCGACGGTGAAGGTGGGCGACGTGGCCACCTACACCACCGGCGAGGACGGCGCCTTCTACGGGCAGGTCCTGGCCGGCGACTATGAAGTGGTGGTGTCGAAGGAGAACTACGGCACCTTCACCAAGACCGTGACGATCGCGCCGACGACGGTCACCAGGATCGACACCGCGCTGGTCACCGGCCGGGTCAGCGCCTCGGTCAGTGAGCTGACCGTGGTGATGCCCACCAACGCCGCCAGGACCCGCACGATGGAGCTGACCAACCTCGGCTCGCCCACGGCGTACACCGTCACCACCGACCCGGCGCAGACCTGGATCGGCGTCACACCGACGGCGGGCGATCTGGCCAAGGGGCAGGCGGTCACGCTGAAGGTCAGCGTGTCCAGCACCGGCGTCCAGCCGGGCACGTACCGCTCGGGCAAGCTGATCGTGAAGTCGGCCAGCGGGCGGCAGCCGATCATCGAGGTCACGGTGACGGTCGTGGTGCCCAAGCTCCAGGTGGCCGTGGAGGCCGGCGGCACCAAGGCCGTGACCGACACCGCCGGTGACGCGTGGACGGCCGACAAGAAGTACAGCACCGGCGGCTACGGGTATATCGCCACCTCGACCCGTACGACCACCTCGTCCAAGGCCATCAAGGGCACCGACGACCAGGCGCTGTTCAAGACGGCTCGCGAAGGGATGCTGGAATACCGCTTCGACAACGTGCCGGCCGGGACGTACACCGTCGAGCTGGACTTCGCCGACGTCAAGTCGACGCAGATCGGTCGCCGGGTCTTCGACGTGCTCGTCGAGGGCCAGCTCGCGATCCCGGCGCTGGACCTGGCGCTGGAGGCGGGCACGTACACGGCCGTCAGCAGGCAGTACACGGTGAAGGTCACCGACGGCCAGCTCAACGTCCGCTTCGCCACGCGGCAGGGCATGACGATCGTCAACGCCATCCGCGTCTCGGAGCGGCCCGACAAGGTCTCGTGAAATAGCCAGAAATGACCCGGGCCCGCCTCTAAGGCGGGCCCGGGAGGCTTTTCAGTGCAGTATCGCAGGTTCGCCGTCATTGTGAACTGGATTCCGAAGGATGATCGTCCACAGTCGGGGAGGCCAGGGGCAGGGTGACCGAGACCTCGAATCCGCCTGACGGCTTCGAGGCGGCCGTGACCGTTCCCCCGTAGAGCTTGACGCGTTCGCGCATGCCGATCAGGCCGTGACCATCCCCCTCCGGGGTGACGGCCGGGCCGCTGCCGTCGTCGGTGACGCGCAGCTCCAGCTCGGCGCCGTAATGGAGCGAGACCGTCGCCGTCGCCGGGCCCGCGTGCTTCAGCACGTTGGTGAGGGATTCCTGGACGATCCGGTAGGCGCACAGGTCGATTCCCGGAGGTAACGGGCGTACGGCGCCGGTGATCGACATCTTCACCGGCAGGCCGGCCGAGTTCACCCGTTCCACCAGCTGTTCGAGCCGTTGCAGGCCAGGTGCCGGGTCATAACCGTCCGCGTCGTCGTTCGCTTCTATGCGCAGGACGGACAGCAGCCGTCTCATCTCGCCCATGGCCTCGCTGCCGGTGTCGGCGATGGTGGTGAGCGCGCCGCGCGCGGTGGCGGGATCGGTGCCGAAGACGTACCGGGCGAGCCCCGCCTGGAGCACGATGACCGACATGTGGTGGGCGACCACGTCGTGCAGCTCGCGGGCGATGCGCACCCGTTCCTCGGTGACGGCGCGCCGCGCCTTGTCCTCCTGCTCCTGGCGCAGCCGTCCGGTGAGGTGGGCCAGCTGCTTGTTGCGCTCGACCAGCATCCGGGTGCTGTTGCCGAACGTCCAGGCGACGGCGACCATGATGCTCACCTGCAGGATGTTCGGCCAGGCGAAGTCGGGCGGGGCGAGGAAGGCGGCATGCCACCAACCGGCCGCCATGGGAAGCACGCAGGGGAGCGACACGGCCGGACGCCACCGGCTGGCCACGGTGTACAGCGCCAGCAGCGGCGCCACTTCGTTGAACCTGGAGTCGTAACCGGCCAGGTGGAAGACGAGCGCCGCGGCGCAGGAGATCGCCAGCACGGTGATGGGCGCGCGCCGCCGCCAGGCCAGTACGAGGTTGGCCACCAGAGTCAACGCCACACCGACGGCATCCAGGGGACGCTCCGCGTAGCCCGCCTCGGCCCCGCCAACGGAGAACATGAACGTCAAGGTGATGGCGGCGACCGCCGCGCCGAAAGCCAGGTCGACGATGAAAGGGTTCATCGCGGCCAGCCGTCTGAGGGACGACAGCAGCTTTACCCGCATCAGCGCATGTTAGCGGCGATCTCCGCGCGCCGCTGGACGGCTTGGGCGCGGACCATCCGCGCGTACAGGCCGTGCCGGTCGCCGAGCAGTTCCGGGGGCGTGCCCGACTCGGCCACGCGTCCGCCGTCCAGGACGACGACCGTGTCGAACGCGTCCAGACCCCCGAACCGATGGGTGATCATCACCGTGGTCAGCCCCCTTCGGCGTTCCAGAACCGCTTTGACGACCTCGCGTTCGGTCAGCGGGTCGAGCGCGGACGTCGCCTCATCCAGGACCAGGACGGGCGCGTCGCTCAGGAGCGCGCGGGCCAGGGCGAGGCGCTGGCGTTCACCGCCGGAGAACAGCGCCCCGCGCTCGCCGACCACGGAGTCGTAGCCGTCTGGCAGGGCCATGATCCGCTCGTGCATCCTGGTGGTCGCGCAGGCCGCGACCAGGTCGTCCAGGCCGGCGTCGGGGGCGGCGTAGCGGAGGTTGTCGGCGATGGAGCCCTGGAAGAGCAGCGCCTCCTGTGGGGCCAGGCAGACGCGTCCGCCGGTCCGTACGGAGCCCTCCGCCGGTTCGTACAGACCGGCGAGCAGGTGGCCGAGCGTCGTCTTGCCCGATCCGTTCGGGCCGACGATCAGGGTGGCGGAGGCGGCGGGCAGGTCGAGGGTCACCTCGCGCAGCGCCCACCGGGTCTCGCCCTCCGGCCCCGCGTAGGCGTACGAGGCGTCCGCGACGCGCACCTCACCCGCTCCTGCTCCGCCCACGGGCGGCGGCGATCCCGGGGGCAGGTCCAGGTACTCGAAGACCCGCTCGAAGGCCGCCTGGGCGGTGCGGAACTCCGTCGAGATGTGCAGGATCTGCCAGAGCGGCTGGTAGAGCCTCGACTGCAGGACCACGAACGCCATGAGCGTGCCGGGCGTGATCCCGTCCATGAGCCCGGCCGCGACGAACACGATGTACGGAGTCAGGACGAAGAAGATGTGCCCCGCGCTCAGCACCGACTGAGCGGCCAGGCTGGCGCGGACGCCCAGCCCGGCCAGCCGTTCGCTCTCCGCGGCGAACACCTCGGCCTCGTGGTCGTCGCGCCCGTGCACCCTGGCGAGCGTGATGCCGCCCAGGGAGAGGCGTTCGGCGGCGATGGAGGCGATCTCCGCGCGGGCGCGCTGGCCGGCGGCGGAGAGGATCTTGAGCGCGCGTCCCGAACGCGCGGTGACCCACAGGATGGTCGGCGCCAGGCAGAGGGTGACCGCCGCGAGCCGCCACGACAGCGAGAACATCGCCCCCAGCGCGAACAGGAACCCCAGCAGGCTGCCGAGCAGGCTGGGCAGCGTGTCCTTGATCGCGTCCTCGATCTGGTCGGTGTCGTTGGCCAGCCTCGACTGGATCTCGCCGCTCCGGGCGGCGGCGAAGAAGCCCAGCGGCATCCGCTGCAGGTGGCCGAACAGCCGCGTACGCAAGGAATGGATGACCCGCTGGGCCATGCGGGCCGAGATCCACGCCTGGGCCAGGTCGACACCCGCCGCCCCGGCCGCGACGACCGCCGCCAGAGCGGCGATCAGGGCCAGCAGGCCCGGCCGCGGGCCGCCCGCCCCGAACAGGGCGCGGTCGAAGACGACCTGGGTCAGCAGCGGCACGGCCGCGTTCAGCGCGGAGAAGATCGCGACCAGCAGCACGACGAGCAGGACGGCCCGACGGTACGGCGTGAACAGCCGGATGATCCTGCGGATCGTCACGACGCCTGCCCTCTCGGAGATCTGGAAACGGCGTGCGGCCGATGCCAGGCCGCACGCCGCTCTCTTCATCAGTTGGTGTCGGTGCAACCCGGGTGCTTGATGCAGTTGCTCAGCAGCGCCGACTCCGAGGTGCTCGGCTCACGCTCCTGCAGGTTCTGCAGGTCCTGAACGTCGAAAGACATGTTCTCCCCCTCTCTCTGGTTCCGTTCCTTCGGTATCACCGTGCTCGAAGCACGGTGAGCTCATGGGCTGGGCGCCCGATGACGTCGTCGAGCATCCACAGGCGCTGATGTCCGTGTCGCAGGCGCAGCAGGAAGGCGAGGACGCCCGAGGTCCCGCCCAGGTAGGTCGGCAGGATCCGGCCCAGGCGGTCGGGCACGTGCAGCCGCCCCGCGCGCCTGACGGCTCGCGTGGTCAGGCAGGTGGCCAGATCCTCCGCCCGTCGGTGGTACCGCGCGTCTCCGGTGAATTCGGCCATGTCGAGCAGGAAGTCGCCTTCGCCCGGCAGGCCGTGGCACAGGACCGAGCCCGACTGCCACCTCGTCCGGTGTACGGCGACCGCCGCCTGTTCGGCGAGTTCCAGCGCGATCGGGTCGCCGGTGGCGTGCCAGTAGCGGATGAGGAACGAGCCGACGCCCGACGATCCGCTGCACCAATGGGGGCGGCGCGGCCGTACGGACCCGGGCTCGTCACGCCGGTACGGCCACCAGGCCGCACCCCGTTCGACATCGGCGTACGCGTAGAACGTGTGGGCCACCTCGCGCACGGTCTCCAGCCACTCCGCCTGGCCGAAGGCGACGCCCCCGTAGAGCAGGGCGGTGCCGATTCCCGCCAGGCCATGGGCGAAGCCGAAGTGGTTGGTGCCGGCGAGGCTGGAGTCATGGGAGGCCGGTGTCAGCCATTGCGGGCGCCCGTCCAGCGAGGACCGCGCGTCGTGCAGGTTCTGGAGCATCCGGGCGGCCCGCTCGCGCAGCGCGGCGTCGTCGGCGCGGATGGCCAGGCGCAGGGTGGCCATGGCGCACCCGGCCAGGCCGTGGGTCATGTCCGGGCTGGGATGGTCGGTCGGCAGCCGGTACGCGGCCCGCACCGCGAAGTCCCTCGACTCCGCGTCCCGCGCCGCCTCGTACAACGCCCAGAGGGCGCCGGATCGCCCGGCGTAGAGGCCGGACGGCCAGACGTCCTCCTCGGCGAGGCGGCGGCGGAGCCAGCGCGAGACGGTGCCGGCCTGTTCGGGCGGGAGAACCGGGAGGATGCCGGCCGCGCCGGCGCTCACCGCGCAGGGGTCGGCTTCGAGCCCGTAGGTGATGTTGGGCCAGGGGGACGGGCTGTCGGGGCGGTCGTCCATGGTCTCGGCCAGCCAGGCGAGCCCGTCGGCGACCAGGTCGTCCGCGCTCACGCGAGGCGGGAGAACACGTCGCGCGAGGGGCTCTTGGAGCTTGGCCAGGAAACGCGCGCAGGCATCGAGCGTCCAGCGGTGCTCGGGCTCGGCCAGCAGGCCCGCCACCATGGGCCGGAGCCGCGCCAGCGCGGGGTTGCTCGCGGCGACCCTGGCCAGGTGATCGCCGACGCGGGCGCCCCAAGCCGGGCCGGTCTCCTCGTCCTCCGCCAGGCCGAGCTCGGCGCCGACCGCGAGGAAGTACACCAGCGCGCCGAGGCTGTAGAGGTCCGCCGCCGCCGTGGGCGCCTGCCGGAAGGCTCCGGAGTACGGTGCCAGCTCCGGCGCGAGATAGCCGGGGGTGCCGCCGATCATGACGGTGCTGTCCCGCTTGGCCGCGTACTCCAGGTCGACGAGCCGGATCTGGCCGTCGGGCAGGATCATGACATTGCCGGGGGAGAGGTCCCGGAAGACGTAGCCCTGCTCGTGCACCTTTCGCAGCAGGTCGACCAGGCGCGCGACGACCGGTACGACCTGCTCGGCCGGGCAGCCGAAGCCGTCCCGGCCGAGAGACGTCGCGTGCGCCTCCGCCCATCGGTGCGCGGTGTGGCCCGGCACCAGCTCCTCGGCGAGGAAGGCGTGGCCGCCCTGTTCGAAGGAGTCCACGACGGCCGGTACGCCGCCGGTGGTGGCGAGGTCGTCGAGAGCCGAACGTTCGAGAGCCAGCCGGTCCTTGGCGTCCCGGCCGCTGAGGTCGGAGGAGGCATGCGGGCGACCCTCCTTGATGACGACCTCGCGGCCGGTCTTCGTGTCTTCGGCGATGTACACGCCGCCCCTGTTGGCGTGTCTGATCGCCTCCCGCACCACGAACCGGTCGTTGAGCATGACCGCGGCCGAGCCCGTCCTTTTCGCTGCTTGGGGGAAGGGGCAGGTCGCGAAGCTCGGCGGGGTGAAGGAGGCCGCCCGTTCGTCGCGGACCAGCTGTCCTCCCGGAGCGCGCAGCCGTACCTCGTAGAACCCGTCGTTCCCCAGTGTCCGGTGCCCGGAGAAGGCGCCATAGCGGTAGTGGACGAGGCCGCCCGCGCGGTAGGGCCGGTCGGAGAGGATCGCCGGGCCTGGCAGCCCCCTGGTGGCCTCGTCGAGGAGGGCGGCCAGGCGTACGGATTCGGCGTCGCCGGCCGGGTAGGCGGTGACGAACTTGCCCGCCTGCGCCCGCGCGCAGTGCGGGGCGAGCAGCTCCCAGTAGTCGCCGAGCCGGTCGGGGAACTTGAAGGCACAACCCGCCTCGATGAGCACCCGGGCGACCTGGGTCAGCACGAAGGGGGCCGACAGCATCGTGGCGGAGAGGTGCAGCTTCCATCCCTGATCGGGCATCGGGTAGCCGTCGGGAGTGACCCGGCACCAGAAATCGGCCGCTTCGATCACCCAGTCGCCGTCGCCGGACCGGGCCAGCTCGTCGGTCACGAGGTCGCGCAGAATGGTCGCGTCCGCCCCCATGGCACTACCTCCCGAAGTCCGGCGCCGCTCGTTGGAGCGCTCCATAGGAGGGTGGCCGACGGGCCTTGCATTTCGCTGACAGGGGCTGTCGGCGACTGACCGATCGTCAGAGGGGCGGCGAGCAAGGCCGCAGGTGTCAGCCCAGGAACTTCGCGATCGTCGTCACGAACCGGTCGGCGCCGTCGACCCACGGGAAGTGGCCCGCTCGCGGTTGAACGACGAACTCGGCCTTGGGGAACAGCCCGGCGTACTCGGCCACGAGGCTCGGGGGCGTGTTCAGGTCGACCTCGCCGGCCAGCAGCAGCACCGGCGCGTCGAACGCGGCCAGTGCCGCGCGGGTGGCGGCCGGGTCGTAGACGCCCTCGGCGCCGAAGGCGGCGGCGGCCTCATCGTTTCGATGACCTTCCTGAGCGGCGTGGTGGGCCTGTGCGGCCGCGTCCCACCGGCCGTAGAAGAAGGGGTCGATGGCAGTCCAGCTGTCGTCGGTGGCCTTGCCGCCCATGATCGCCTCAAGGGCCGCGAAGGCGGCCGCGAACCAGGGCTCGTCCTCGCGCAGCCGCGCGATCTTCAGCCGGTCCTCACCGGTGGCCGCGAGGCCGACGGCGAAGGGGCTCGGCGTGATCAGCGCGAGCTTGCCGACGCGTCGCGGATGCCGGGCCGTGTACAGGGCCGCGAGGTTCGCGCCGGCGCAGTGCGCGAGCAGGTCGATCCGGTCAAGACCGAGGTGCCCGCGCAGTGCCTCGACGTCGTCGACCAGCCGGTCACAGCGGTAGGAGGTGGCGTCCTCCGGCGTCGCGGACCGGCCGGTGCCCCGAGGGTCCACCATGATCAACTGTCGATGCGCCGACAGGCCGCCGAGCTCGCCGAGGTAGTCGGCGTCCTGCATCGGGCCGCCCGGCAGGCAGATCAGCGGGGTGCCCGCTCCGGACACCTGGTAGGCCAGGGTGGTTCCGTCAGGTGCGGAGAAGGCAGGCATGGCGTGGATCCTTTCAACGGTGTTCCGGCAGGGGCAACCGATTATCCCGAGCCCCGGCCGGCGTCCCGCGCCTGGTCAGCCGGGCCTGAAGTCAGCGGCCCGGGTCGAAGCGGCCGTCGATGACGGTCCAGCCCGCGTCGACGACGAGGTTGGTCCCGGTGACGTACGAGGCCGCGTCACTGGCCAGGAAGGCCACCGCGGAGGCGACCTCGTCGGCGCTGCCCCACCTGCCGAAGACGGTGTGCGCGCTGTAGGCGTCCCTGGCCTTGACGTCGTCCCACAGCGGCCGGGTGAGCGGGGTGTCGATGACTCCGGGGGCGATCGTGTTGACCCGGACTCCCCGGGGACCGACCTCGGTGGCGAGGCCGCGCACCATCTGCAGGATGGCCGCCTTCGTGGAGGCGTACACCCCGAGACCGGGCTCGACCATCAGCGCCCGCATGGACGAGCACGCGATGATGCTGCCTCCGCCCTGCTCCGCCATGACCGCGCTGGCCTCCTGGAGGAAGAAGAACGTGCCCTTGAGGTTGAGGCCGACGATGCGGTCGAACTCCTCCTCGGTGTAGGCGGCCATCCGCTTGCGGATGTTGATGCCGGGCGTGGACACGGCGATGTCCAGCCGGCCATAGGCGTCCACGGTCGTGCGTACGGCCTCCGCGACCTGCTCATGACTGCCCAGGTCGGCGGTGAGGCCCTGGGCGGTGCCGCCCTCGGCGACGATGGTCTTGGCCGTGTCCGCGGCGCCCGCGCCGTCGAGGTCGGCGCAGACGACGTGCGCTCCGAGACCGGCGAGCATCTGGGCCGTGGCCTGCCCGATGCCGGACGCCGCCCCCATCACGAGGGCCGGCTTGCCGGTGAGATCGAACAGGGCACGGTACCGGTTGGTCATCTTCTGTCTCCAGTGTCAGTGAGAGTGTTCTATGGAAGCATCCAGCCCAGTACGGGAGTGGACTGGAGGAGGACCAGCAGGGAGATCAGGGCCAGCAGGGCGAGGCTGTAGCCGATGACCTTGCGGAAGATGTCCCCCTCCTTGCCCTGCAGGCCGACCACGGCGGCCGCGATGGCCAGGGTGCGAACGGTCCTTCGCACTCCCTAGGGAACCTAAGGTTCTGCTGTGACCTCGTAGTGGTTTTGTTGAGGTTGATGGCGGTCAGGCGTCTGGAGGTGTACCCGGCTTGGGTTGGTGTGGATGAGCATGTGGCGGTCATGTTCGTGTCCTTGGCCGGAGGCGCTGTGGATCGGTTTTCGGCGCGGTCGGCGGGGTGTCCCCAGGCTGGTCTCGATCTCGTTGTCCACGCTGTGCCCGTGAAGGTGGCACGCAGGGTCGCAGCCGTGGCGGGCGAGTGGTCGTTGCGCTGTGCGGTCTGAGCGCGGGTGGGGTGTTGGCTCGTGGTGGGTTGAGAGGGTGGACGGTGTCCGGCGGCTGGGTATCGCTCACATGTTCTATCCCGCGCGGCGAACTGTTGGTAGTGTTGCCGTTACGCATCGTGCGGGTGGGGGTGGCGGGGATGCAGGTTGTGCGGGACACGCATCGATGCCGTCTCGCGTCGATGCCATCTGGCAGCGGGGGCGGCGCGTGAGTACGCTAACCGCGACCGCGACCTGCACCGCGCATGCCGCCACGGTGGAGAAGACCGGTGAGGTCGTTGCTCAGCCGCTCCTGGCGCAGCGGGTCGCCTGGCTGACCGGCCTGGCCCGGGATATCACCGCCCGTATCGTCGCTGCCCGGTGGAGTGTGGCAGATTTGGATGCGTTGGTGTCCGGGCGGGGGTTGGACGGGCGGGTGTTGCCGTCGAAGGGCTGGATGGCTGTCCGTCGACTGGGCTGGGGTGTGGGCCCGCGGCCGGGGGTGTATGTGTGCGATCGGGTGCTGCGGTGTGCGCAGGAGCAGGCCGCCCGCGCCTTGCGACTAGCACTGCACCGGCGCGTTATGGTGTCGGCGATCGTGGCGAGTTGGCCGCGCGATCCGGGTGCCCGGACGGACACCGAATGGGCGGCACTGCGCGCTGTGCTGCCCGGCGGGGTGAGCGCGGCGGAGATCCGTAACCGAACCCGGCAGATCCGCGCCTACCTCGACGCGCATGAGGTGTTCCCGGCTGATCTGACCGAGTTGGAGGACCCGCCGAAGGTGGCGACGCAGGTGGTGCTGGCGGCGGCCGACCGGCAACTGCTCACCCTGGAGCGCACAGGCGAGCGCGGCGCCCTGTTGCGGGTACGGCTTCCGCTGGTGGAGTTTCCCGCCTCCGCCAGGGACTGGGCGTGGCATGTGCTGCCGCTCGCGTTGCCGCCGACCGTCGCGCCGGAAGCGAAGCTGTGCGCCCCCACTGTGCGGGTGAGCAAGGGCCGGGTACGCGTCGACCTGCCGTTCCAGATCCCGATCACTGTCGCGCCCGCTACCGGCCATACGGTCGGGTGCGGCTTCGACTGGGGCCTCAACACCCTGCTGACCGGCACGGTAGGGGAGTTGGCCGAGGGCCGGGAGACCTCCGACGGCAGGGTGATCGGCGACGGGCGCCCGCTAGCCTACGACGCGCGCGGCATCAGCGCCAAGCTGCACCGGTTGCGGGCTGAGCGGCAGCACCTGACCGCCAAGCACCGCCACCAGGAACGGCTCCTGGCGCAGATCACGCCCGCCGACCCCCGTTTCGCCCGGCTGGCCGCAGCTTGTCAGCGCATCGGAGTCGAACACGAACGCCTGTGCGCCCGCATCCGGCACCTGAACAAGGCGCTGGCCTGGTCGGCGTCACGCTGGGCGGTCGACCAGGCGGTGTTTGCGGGGGCGACGGTCATCTATCTGGAAGACCTGGCCACCCTGGAAGCGCGCGGCCGCCGAGGACGGGCGAACGCGCGCCTGTCGGGGCAGGTACGCGGGCAGATCGTCGAAGCGATCCGGCACCTGGCCGCCAAGCACGCCGTCGCGGTGGTCACTGTCCCGGCGCGCGGGACCTCCCGTTGCTGCCCCCGCTGCGGCCAGGGTACGTCGGTGCTCACCCACTGCCCGGCCCCCGACCGGCTCACCGAGAAGGGCTGGACTTGGGCATACTGCCCGGCCTGCGGCCTGTCGTGTGACCGGGACCGGGCAGCCGCCGAGCGGATCGTCTCGCGCGGCCTGCTCGGCCAAAACGCCACCCGCACCCACCGCTCCACCGGCGCCCGCACCATCGTCACCGTCGTGGAAGGCAACGTGGCCCGCGCCCGCCGACCGCGCAAACCCACCCGCGCCGCCCGGCGCGCCCGCCGCACCCGAACCGACCTGCACCCCCGACCAGCCGCGCGCGACCGGTCCAAGAACCGGCCCACCCCGAAACGCCCCACCCGCACCCCCAACAACCTGACCAACACCTCGGCCGGCCGCTCAGCCAACAACCCGGCCGACCAAGCAATGACCTCCAGCCGTGTGCCCGACCGGCGCACGGTGCCCGTCCCACCGCCTGCCAGCGGTGGACAGCGTCCGGCGGGCCATGCACCCAAGCCGGGACGGCACCAGCCGTACCGGACAGGGCATGTCAGGAACTCTCACCACCGGACCGGCTTCCACCACGCCAAAGCCACCCCCGTACTCACACTCACCGAGCACCGGGACAGCCCAAAGCAGACCACGCCCGTCCGGGTTGCCTGATTCCTTCAGGGAACTACAGAGAATTCAAGACGCTCTGCGGGGAGATCATCTGCGGAGACAACCCCGTCTGCTGCGCCGCGGTGACCTGTACGGCTCCGAACAGCGCGTTCGAGGAGTTGTCCGGCTCGGTGATCGCCACGCCGATCCAGCCGATGACCGGCGAGAAGAAGGCGAACACCGCGCCCAGGGCGGCCAGGCCGCGGCCCAGTGAGCCGGTCTGGCCCGACAGGTTCATCACGTAGGCGAGCGCGAGAACGCAGAGCACGCACACGATCGTCCAGGTCAGCTGCTTGACCGTGACGGCGTTGATGCGAGCCGCCCGGCCCGCCGAGACCTTCAGCATCAGGGTGGTGAGCACTCCGGAGACGAAAAGGAGCGTGCGGCGGTCGGCAGGAAGTTGAACGAGAAGAGCGTGGCGACCGGTTTGCCCGTCGAGCCGGGAATGGACAATTCGGGCCAGTCGAACTCGATCGCGGCCGAGCTCAGCCGCCACCAGCGCCGCCAGACCCGCCCAATGCGCCCTCCACCGGAAGACGCCGAGTAGGACGAACATGAGCAACGGGATCGCGGCGACGAGGGCGGACAGCCCGAGCTGTCCGAGGACAGGGTCGAAGATCTGCTGGTACATGGACACAACCCCTCAGCGGGATCGAGATGGCCCCTGACACGGGGTCACCGGGGATGGAGGGTGTGGAGCGGCGATCCCCCGATGCCGCGAAAGCCGGCCGGAGCGTCAGGCGGTGACGATCGCCGCGTTCTCCCCCAGAAGCGCGAGAACGACCGCCGTGTCGAGCAGCAGCGAGGGGATCAGCCGGACCCGGAACACCGCGAGAATAGCCGCCACCTCGTCCGCGTGAGCCGTGTCGATCACCGGGACGGGCAGGCGGGCGGCAGCGGCGGCGGCGTCGGCCAGCACCTGCTCGCGCGCCGCGGCGTACTCCGCGCTGCGGGCGATCGGCTCCAGCCGCCGCCACACCTGCGGCATGAAGCCGCCGATCGCGCGGTAGTAGCTCAGCACCCGGGGATGACCGTGCACGGTGCGGATCTCCTCGTACACCCGCGCCAGTTCCTCGCCGGGCGGAGTGCCGTCCGGCACGATGTTGACCGCTTCCGGGGCGATACCACGCGGGCCCGGATCGGGGGTGGTGCCGTCGAGCGCGAGGGCCGCGGGGGCGCCCACGGTCAGCCCTCGGTACCAGCACGAGGCCAGCAGGAGGATCTCGGGCAGCAGCCGGTGGAACGTGATCGTGTAACGGCGGATGCCACCGGCCGCCGACGACTCCTCCGGCGCGGGCAGCAGCCGGGCCGGCACGCTCAGCCCCGCCGCGGCCTGCTTGAACTCGGGTGACCCGATGACCGGCTTGAACCGGTTCCAGGCCGGGACGAGGTAGTCGGGGTAGTTCGCGAGCGCCTGGAAGATCGGGCTGACGAACGGTACGCCCAGGTAGCCCGGTATCTCCTCGATCACCTGGGCGGTTTCGGGGGTCAATTCGGGCTTGCCGGGCAGCGACGGCAGGAGCACCGCGCCACGGGCGGCATCGCCGGGCTCCGTCGTGATGATCGCCTCAGTCCGCGGGCCGACCGACGAGGAGCTCTTCGAAGATTGCATGCAACGTAGGGTACAAATTTGGATCCAATCGCTCAAGAGGGTGTTTCATCACCGTTTCACATCTGTTGCCGATTCCCCCGCGACACGCTCCCAGCCTGTTCGGGAGCGTGTCGCGGGGGATGGGCCGACTGGCCTACGGCGCGGTCGGCTATCGGCGGTCGGGGCGTCGTGCCGCCCAGGCGGTCCGCGTGGTGCGGACGTGGAGGTCGCCCCGCCGCAGGAGGCCGTCGGGCCCCTCCTCGTCGAGAAGAGCGTCGAGTGCGGCCAGGTCGTCGGCGCTCAGCCGCCCTTCCAGGCCGGTCCGCATGCGTCGCAGGCACAGCTGGGCGTAGCGGCCGGTGGCGGCGGGCAGAGGGGGCGTCAGGTCGACGGTGAAGACCCGTTCGGTCTCGACGGTGAACCCGGCCCGGGTCAGGAGCGGGCCCCAGTCGGCGCCCATGTGCGGGAGCCGGGCGTTGCGCTCCTCGGCCATCGCGGCGTGGCAGCGCGCTTCGAGCCCGGGGCGGCCGATGCCGAGGTCGTCGGGCAGAAAGTGCGGGAAGGACTCCAATTCGACCGCCACCAGCAGCCCGCCGGGGCGGAGCGTCGTGCGGACGTCGGTGAGCGTGCGGACGGGGTCCGCCATGTGGTGCAAGGACGAGGCCGCCCACACCAGGTCGACGGGGTCGAGGTCGGGCCAGGTCGCGTCCAGATCCGCCTGAACGGTGCGGACACGGTGGGCCACGCCCCGTTCGTCGGCCTTGTTCCGGAGGTGGTGCAGATAGGGCGCGGACATGTCCAGCGCCGTCACGTCGGCCTTCTCGAAGCGCTCCAGCAGGGCGAACGTGCCGGTGCCGGTCCCGCTGCCGAGGTCGAGGAGGTGGCTGGGGGCCGGGTCGCCGGCGAGCCGGTGGACCCAGGCGGTCACCTCTGACAGGTACGCGTGCAGCACCTCCGCGTCGAGATCCAGGAGTTCGGTCATCACGGCGTCGTCGGATCCGGCCGTGGAGTGGTCGTGGTGGGTTGCCATGTTCGGAGACTATGTCCGCCTTGCCCTGTTGGCATAAGGTCTTGCGTATGAAGCAAGACGGAGACCTCGACGGCTTGGTCCGCAAGCGGATCAGGGGACTGCGTACGGCCCGCGGCTGGTCGCTCGACGATCTGGCGGCCCGCTGCTACCTCAGCCCGTCCACCCTGAGCCGGATCGAGACGGGCCACCGGCGCATCAGCCTCGACCAGCTGACCGCGATCGCCCGCGCCCTGGAGACCACCCTCGACCACCTCGTGGAGTCGGTCACCGACGACGATGTGGTGATCAGGCCCCAGCGCAACGAGGCGCGGGGGATGACCATGTGGACGTTGAGCCGGGAGCCGGGGCCGAACGGTATGACCGTGGCCAAGATGCGCCTCACCAAGCCGCCCCCGCGAGACCCCGCCGAGCTGAAGGTCCACCCCGGCAGGGACTGGTTCACCGTTCTGTCGGGAGCCGTCGTGCTCCTGCTGGGGGAGCGGACCATCGTGGTCGAGACCGGTCAGGCGGCGGAGTTCTCGACCATGATCCCTCACGCCTTCGGCGCCCACGACGGTCCGGCCGAGATCCTGACCATCCTGGAGCACGACGGAGAGCGCACCCATCTCCGCGCTTCGCCGTGACCGGGCCTTCAGGACAGGTAAAGCCCGGCGGACATCCCCAGGGCGTCGAGCCGGCGACTGGCCGCGGCCTGGACGTCCTCGACGTGGATCCGCGCCTGCCGCTCCGCGCCCTCACGGTCGCGGTTCGTCAGCGCCTCGACGATGCGCTGATGGCCCGCCACGCAGGTGACCACCTCGTCCGGGGTGAAGAGGACGGCCATGTTGTACGTGATGCCGAAGTCGCGGTTGCGCAGCCATTCGTCCAGCAGCCGGCCGTTGCCCGAGGCCCGCACGATGGCCTCGTGGAAATCGCGGTTCATCCGCCCCAGCTCGGCCCGTGGGCGCTGGATGAAGTCCGCCATCGGCCCGTCGTAGAACGCGGCGATGGTGTCCAACTGCTCCTCGGACGCGCGCACGGCGGCCAGCCCGGTGGCCATCGACTCCAGGGCGCACCGCACCTCGTAGATCTCGCGGATCTCGTCCGGCGTGTGCTCGCGCACCACCCAGCCCTGCCGCTCCCGGACGACCAGCCCCTGATCGACCAGCCGCATCAGCGCGACGCGTACGGGAGTGCGGCTGCTGTTGAGCCGCGCCGCCACCTCGTCTTCCGGAAGCCGCTGGTTGGGCCGGTATCTTCCCTGGAGTATCGCGGCGCGTATGTGCTCGTAAGCCTGGTCGCCGAGCGATTCCCCGCTACCCGCGCGGGGCCTCCTGCGCTTGACCGCAGGCTCCTCCGCACGTGCCTCGCCGGGTCGTTCGGCCATCAGTCCTCCGGTCCGTCGCCTGTCATGGAGATTCTTCCAGTATGCGATGAGATCCAGAAATCCCGGCAAAGCGTCGTTGGCTATGGTTGTGACCGTGTCAGGTGTGGCTCAGTTAGAAGCTCCACGGGTGTCCGAGGACGTGCCGGACGTCGTGGTCGTGGACGGGCAGGCGCAGTCCTACAGCGGCAACGTCCATGAAGAGCTCAAAGTGGTTCTCGTGCTCGACTCCGGCTTCACCGTTCGCAGACGTGGCACGACATTCCACGCCGCTCCCGGCCAACTGCTCGCTCTCCATCCGGACGACGCCCATTCCGGGCAGCCGGACGATCCCGGGTCGGCGCACTGGCAGATCATGTGCGTGTCGCCGTCCTTGATCGCCGAGGTCGCCGCGCCTGACGCCGTGCGCTACGGGGATCCGGTGATCCGGGACAGCGGGCTGGCCGACCGCTTCCGGTCCGTGCACAGCTCTCTCTACCTGCCGCCGGGGCAAGCCGGTTCGGCGCTGCGGCAGGAGACGGGGGTGCTGGAGTTCGTCGCCGCGCTGGCTCGGCACGCCTACGATGCCGAGGGCGGGAGGGACATCAGGCAGCGGGCCCCCGAGCTCGTACGTGAGTATCTGCGGGCGAACCTCTCCCGCAACGTGACGCTGGACGAGCTCAGCGCGATGGCGGACCTCAGCAAGTATCGGCTCGTCCGCGCGTGCACGGCGCGGTTCGGCCTGCCGCCGCACAAGCTGCATCTGCGTCTCCGGCTGGATCGCGCCAGGGAGCTGCTCCGGCACGGCGCGGGGATCGCCGAGGTCGCGTACGAGACGGGGTTCCACGACCAGCCCCATCTGACCAGGGTGTTCGCCCGAGCCTATGGGATGACCCCGGCCATATATCAGTCGACCTATCGAGGTACGACCTGGACCTCGCGCTGACCCCGGGCAGGGCGAGTGGACGGGGCAAGAACGTGCAATACGGATGCCGATCACGGTCGATAGGTTCCTTCATGACGCCGACTCGGCGCGAATATGAAGGAGATTCTGTTATGCGATACCGACTGCTTGGTCACACCGGTTTGAGGGTGTCTGAGGCTTTTCTGGGCACGATGACCTTCGGGCAGGACTGGGGATGGGGCGCCTCCATCGAGGAGTGCCGCAAGATGTTCGCCGCCTATGCCGAAGCGGGCGGGAACGTGATCGACACCGCCAACCGCTACACCGAGGGCAGCAGCGAGCAGATCGTCGGCGAACTGCTCGGCACCGACCGCGACCGCTTCGTGCTGTCCACGAAGTACACCCTGACCATGGACGGCGCCGACCCCAACGCCGGTGGCAACCACCGCAAGAACCTGGTCCGTTCGGTCGAGGCCAGCCTGCGCCGGCTGGACACTGACTACATCGACCTGCTGTGGGTGCACATCTGGGATCCCAGCACGCCCATCGAGGAGACCATGCGGGCGCTGGACGATCTCGTACGGGCCGGGAAGGTGCTGTATGTCGGGATCTCCGACGCGCCCGCCTGGCTGATCTCCCGCGCGAACACCATCGCCGAGTTCCGCGGCTGGACGCCGTTCGCCGGCCTCCAGCTGCCCTACAGCCTGGTCAAACGCGACATCGAGCGCGAGTTGCTGCCCATGGCCGCCGCTCTGGAGCTGTCGGTGGCCGCGTGGTCGCCCTTGGCGGGCGGCGTACTGTCCGGCAAGTTCACCCGGTCCGGTGCCGACGGTCCGTCCCGGGTCGACCGCGCCACCATCTCCGAACGTGACCTGAGCGTCGCGCGTACGGTGGACGCCGTGGCCGACGAGCTCGGTGTCTCCTCCTCGCAGGTCGCCATCGCCTGGACGCGGGCGCACCGGCCCTGGATCCACCCGATCCTCGGCGCCCGCACCCTGGACCAGCTGACCGACAACCTCGCCGCCATCGACCTGGAACTGCCCGAAGAAGCGGTGCGGCGGCTGGAGCAGGCCGCCTCGATCGACCTGGGCTTCCCGATGGAGTTCATCATGGACACCACCACCGACTTCGTCTACGGACCCAGCGGAAAGCTGGTCGACGGCCGCCCTGTCGGATAAGCGCGACGCCGGGCCGGATCGGCCCACCGGCCTCGCGTCAGCCGGGCGGCTGACTCACCCCTTTTGAAACAGGAGCCTCCCATGAGGTCTATTCGTCATGCCTTCTTGGCGAGAGCCCGCCGGCTCTCGGCGGTCATCGCGGTCGGCGCCGTCCTGGCCACCGCGCCCGCCACGGGCCCGCAAGCGAACGCCGATACCTGCGACCAGGCCTGCCAGATCGACTGGGCCTGGACCGCCCAGCGGCAGAACGCCCTGCCTCGCACCTCCTTCTACGACGCCCCCGACCCACTGCCGTGGGCGCCGAGCGGCACCCTGATCCGCGCGGCGGCCACCTCCGACTACGTGGTGGAGGACAAGCCGGTCAAGGCCGTCCGCGTGCTGTATCACTCCCGTACCTCCCGGGGCCGGGACATGGCGGTCTCCGGCGTCGTCCTGGTGCCGCAGGACCGCCCGCGCCCGGCGGGCGGCTGGAAGGTGGTCGTGGACGCGCACGGCGCCAGCGGCATCGCCGCGGACTGCGCGCCGTCGCTGATGCGCGATCTGTACCACGGCAACCAGATGGTCCGCTTCCTGGAGCAGGGGTACGCGGTCGTCGCCCCAGACTACGCGGGCCTGGGTACGACCGGCCGTCCGGAACTGGTGAACAAGACCGCCGAGGCGGAGGACATCGCCGGGGCGGTGCGGTCCGCGCGCCAGGCGGTTCCGGGCCTGTCGGGCGACTGGGTGCTGTGGGGCCACTCTCAGGGCGGCGGCGCCGCACTCGGCTTCGCCGAACGCCAGGTGACGCGCCCCGAGCCGGGCTACCGGGGCGTGGTCGTCACCTCGCCCGCCGCCGACCTGCCCGCGCTGGCCGCCCACGTCGCCACGACCGTCCCGTACGGCGGGTTCGCCCCGCTGCTGGCGCAGGGCGCCGCCTACAGCGATCCGAAGATCGACATCGGACGTCTCCTGACCCCCGCCGCCCTGTCCCGCCTGGACGCCGCCCGCAACGGTTGCCTGGGCGTGGCCACCGCGGTCTACGCGGATCTGACCGGCCCGGCACTGGTCCAGCCTGGTTACTCCAGCGACCCGCGCTTCACCCAATACCTGCGCGACAACAGCCTCGGCTGGAAGCGCGTCGCCGGACCGGTGCTGTTCCTGCAGGGCGGTGCCGACACCGTCACCCCCGAGCCGGTCAACGCCAAGGTCGCCGCCCGCCTCCGCGCCACAGGCTCGCACGTCACCTACCGCGTGTACGACGGGCTCGAACACGACACGTACGGCACCACGATGGGCATCGACGACGGCGCCATGCCCGACATCCTCGCCTGGGTCGAGGCCCGGTTCGCCGCCGTTGAGACCCCTTGATGCGAGTTCTGACACGGCGTTCCCGGGCGAACACCCGGTGAACGCCGGATGTCGGAAATGCGTAGATGTGATCGTAACGACAGAGAGACACTTCGGACATATCAGACCGTGAAAGTGATCGCATGACGATCCCGTCCTCGCGATCAACGGTGACCGATGGCAGAAGCCTCTCCTGACGGGCCGTCACGGCCGCCCCTCGACATCGATCACGATCAGCTCAGGAAGCACGCGGCGCCCGCCTTCGACGACGCGTCCGAGGCGCTGCGGCGGGCCGTCAGGAAGGCCGCCGACGCGCTGGGCGCGCTGGGCGGCTGGCCGGTGAACGAGCCGGCCGACAAGGCGTTCGTCGAGTGGTACAAGCCGAAGCGCGACGAGATGCTCGGCATGATCGAGGACTTCGCGGCCGTGTACGGGGACATCGCCGACGGCATCCTGACCATGCGCCGCAACGTGGCCACCGTCGACTGGGGCATCGCCGACGACATCAAGATCGCGGACGTGCCGGTCTACAGCTGGCCGGTGGAGGACACCCCGTGATCCCCATCAGGCCGATGCTGTCGCCGACGGCCTTGAGCGGGGCCAGGGTCCTGTCACCCGCCACCCTGATGACGACCCTGCTGCTGGCCTCCGCCGGGACGATGGTCGCCCTGCGCGTCTACGCCGGGGTCACCGCGCCGGAGATCGACCCGGCGGAGCTGCGCAAGGCCGCCGCCGCCTTCCGCGAGCTGGCCGACGACCTGACCGGCCCGGAGCAGGCTCCTCCGCACGGCCACACCGGCGGCGTCGCCGGGATGGCCGACAGCGCCGCCGCCTCGGTGTGGAACAACAACGGCGGTCAGGCGGTGGACGCCTTCGCCCAGCTCTACATCCTGCGGATCATGGGCTTCCCCGCCGCGTTCGCCAAGGACTGCCGGGTGCTCGCCGCCGGCTGCGACGCCTACGCCGACCTGGTGGAGGGGGTGCGCAAGCAGCTCGCCGAGCTGGACAAGGCGATCGTGCAGCTCCTGTGGCTGGTCTGCTTCCAGCCGCTCACGACCATGTTGTACGGCGTGGCGCAGGCGATGGCCGCCGCCCAGATGGCGCGGCTGGTGAAGCTGGCCCAGACGGTCAAGGCCGTCTTCGGCGTCAACGTCGGCCGGATCCTGCAGATCTGCCTGCCGAAGTACGTGCTGACCACACTCAACTACGCCGCCATCGACGGCCCCGCCTACGCCGCCGGCTCGCTCACGCTGGACGCGGTGAGCGACGCCGCCCACGGCCGGCCGACGAGGTCGGCGGGCGAGAACACCAGGGAGTTCGGCGGGATCGTCGCCGGGAACACCGGCTACATCCTCGGCTACGACGTGGCCAAGCTGGGCCTGCCCGGTCCCGCCACGCGGGGTGGCGAGCTGGTGGCGCGGCTGTTCGGCTCGGGGTTCGGTTACACGCCGGTCAAGAGCGCCGTGGACGGCGACGGCGAGATCATGGCGACGCCGGAGGAGTGGGCGAGCAAGGTGGAGGGACACGGCCTGCGGGCGCTCATCTTCCCGCCGGGCTGGAAGTTCGGCCGCTGAGTGCCGATGCTGTGCGGCGGCCCGAGTTGATCCCTTCTTTGGCACCCGGCAGGATATCCGGACGCCCTTTACCCTCAATTTACGGATGACATGTCATACCGAAAGCTCCTGCCAGCGATCATCCTCGCTGTCGCGGTCACCACCACCGCCGCGCCTCCGGCCAGCGCCAACGGCTTCGGCAACGCCAACGGCTGCTGCCCCTTCGCCGACAACGGCAAGCACTGGTACAACTACGCGTCCCTGGAGACCCGTACCAGGACCGCTGTGAAGGCCGCCCTGCTCAACCTGGACTCCCAGACCGACATGACCGTGGCCGCCGACACCACCCCGGACCCGAGCACCGACGTCGAGTCGTTCGACCAGTACTACGTCGACTACTGGGACCTTGACTGGAACGGTTCCAGCACGGGCTACAACCTGTTCGCGTACTCGAAGTGCGTCAAGACCATCGCCCCGGCCGACAGCAGCCAGCCGTGGCGTTGCGACCAGTACGAGGCCCGCTACGATCTGGCCGACATCGACTGGATGACCGCGACCCAGCGGCAGGCCCTGGCGTGTCACGAGGTCGGGCACACGGTCGGGCTCGACCACTCCACCGAGTCGACGTCGTGCCTGAAGACCGGCTCGCACAAGATCATCAAATACAGCGCGCACGATGTCGCCCACATCAACGGCCGCTACTAGGAGACCGGCGATGCGAAACCTCAAACTCGTCACGGCCGTCGCCGCCTGCGCCACCGCCGTGCTCACCGGCTGCGCACCGGAAGCTGCGCAGCAGGCCGCCCCACAGGCCGGTCAGCAGCCGCAGCGCTCGTTCTGGTCCCAGCTCCACACGGACGCGGGTGCGACGGGCCAGTACCTCTTCGACTCCCTGGACGACATCACCCCCGGCGCCCGGCCGTCCGGCGCGTTCCGCCCGGCCGCCGCGCTGGTCGAGGGCACGGTCGTCGGCGTGGAGCCGGGCATCGCGTACGCCTCGGACAACGACTCGCCGATGCCGCGGGTCGTGCCCTACGAGAGCGAGGAGGCCGCGATCCGCTGGGCCAGCGTCGTGGTCAAGGTGGACAAGGTCCTCGCCGGCAAGCTCGGCCGCGGGTACACCGGGGGACAGATCCGGCTCCGGGTCGAGCAGCCCACCGGCACGACGCTCGACGGCCTGCGCCAGTCGATCGGCACGGCGGGGCGCGGCCTGTTCTACGTGGACAGCGCCCTGGACCGGGTCAAGCGGCGGGCCGCGTCGCCGCGGGCGCAGGCGTACCAGGCGTCCGTGCAGCTCCCGATCGGCCAGGGGGTGTTCGTCGAGGAGAAGCCGGGGGCGGCGCTCGTCGCCCCCCTCGCGGACGAGGACCGCGCCGCCCAGCTCCTGGGGACCGACGGCCGGCAGGCGCAGCTCAGGTCCGCCGGGGACTCCCCGCTGGCGCAGCTGCGCGGCCGGGCCCAGAAGTCGGCCTGCGAGAAGGGTACGGCGACGGACCAGTCCGGCTGCTGACCGGACGCCACGGCTGAGTGGCTCCCGACGGGGCCCTCAGCCGTGCTCTCACCGCGGCGCCCGCTCACCTGGCCAGGTCGCGGACCAGCGACGGGTAGTCCTTCAGGGTGATGTTCTCGGCGAAGTCGTCCGTCATCTTCATCATGAGCTTGAGCAGGAAGCCCACCTTGAACATCCAGTTGCGCATCCTGATCCGCCCCTTCGACGGAGGCGCCAGCCACGGACCGGCGTTCCCCTTCTCCGAGACCTTGGCGTACTCGCGGAAGCCCTCCTCATACCGCCGGAACGCCACCCGATGGTCGCCGTTGGCCACCGCCAGCTCACCCGCCAGCACGTACGCCCCCACCAGCGCCAGCCCTGACCCGAACCCACCCAGCGTGTTGGCGTAGGCCGCGTCGCCCAGCAGCGCCACCCGCCCCTGGGAGTACCGATCGATCTTCACCCGGCTGATCGAGTCGAGGTAGAAGTCGCCGGTGCGGCGCACCGCGTCCAAGATCTCGGGCGTCCGCCACCCCATCCCGGCGTAGGCGTCGAGGACGACCCGCTTCATCGCCTCGGTGTCGTAGCGGTCGTAGTCGAGGCGCGGGGAGGCGAAGACGAAGAAGGCCGACGCCTTGGGACCGCCGGCGGTGACCATCCTGCCTGGCTCGTTGTACATCTGCGCGTTCGCGCCGAACCGCTCGGGCACCTCGGCCAGGGCGTAGTAGTGGCCGAGGAACTCGACGTAGTCCGACTCGGGGCCGAAGACCAGGCGCCGGACGTTCGAGTGGATGCCGTCGGCCCCGATCACCAGGTCGAACGTGCGCGGCGCGGAGCGCTCGAAGGTGGCGTGCACCCCGCCGGGGGTCTCGGTGAGGGAGGTGATCGAGTCGCCGAAGACGTACTCGCAGCCGGCTTCGGCACTCCTTTCGTAGACCAGACGGGCCAGGTCGCCGCGGTGGATCTCCATCTCGCCGCCGGTGAACTCGCCCGGTATCACCGCGCGCGCCCGCCCGCGCGCGTCGACGAGGGTCTGGTCGGTGCCGCCGGTCTGCAGGCGGCGTACGTCGTCCAGGATGCCCATGCGGCGCAGGACCGTCATGTGGACGTCGCCCTTGAAGTCGACGGCCTGACCGCCGGGGCGGAGGCCGGGGGACTTCTCGACGATCGTGACGCGGAAACCGTAGCGGGCGAGCCAGTAGCCGAGGGCGGGGCCGCCGACGCTGGCACCGGAGATGAGGACGTTGGTGTTCTGCATGTCCACGACTCTCGCGGGGCGCGCTGACACCCTGAGGACAACCGGCTGACAGTGCGACCTGTCGACCGCCGAGGACTGACAGCGCTTGGTCGCCGCTCAACCGCCGACGAGGACGGACAGCGCCTCGTCGCCGCTCAGCGCGGCGCCCTTGGCGAAGTGGGCGGCGAACCCGTCCGCGCCCAGCCGCTCGGTCGCCGCCGCGGCGACCATGGCGCCGTCCCGATCACCCGCGACGGTCGTACCGCGCAGCGCCACCCCCACGCCCAGCAGGTACGCCGCCCGCTCGGCCGCTCCGTCGAGCAGCGCCAGACCCGCCTGGCCCTCGGCGATCTCGGCCGCGTCCGTCGGCACCACCGTGCGCGCCAGCTCCAGCGCCTCCCCGTGCCTGCGCCTGGCCTCGGTGAGATCTCCCTCGGTCGCGGCCAGCCGGCCGAGCGCGGTACAGGCGAATGGCCTCATGCCCTCCGTCGCGTACGAACCGGGAACGGCGGCGTCCAGTACGGCGGTGTAGCGGGCCCGCGCCTCGTCGTACTGACCCGAGAATCGCGCCAGGTCGCCCCACGCCATGTTCAGCAACGGCAGCCCGCGCGCCATGCCCGTCCGGCGGGCCAGCTCGGCGGCGCGTTCGAGATCGGCGCGGGCCCCGTCCAGGTCGCCTTCCCGCATCAGCCCCGCCGCCCGGCGGCACAGCAGGTCCACCAGTTCGTCCGCCGCGCCGAGCTGCCCGTTCAGGTCCACCGCCTGGCCCCAGAGCCGCCTGGCGGCCGCCCAGTCGCCGCGCCGGCTCGCGATCATCGCCAGCCATTCGTGGCTCTGCGCCATCCCCCAGCGCTCGCCGAGGGCGCGGAAGCGGGTCAGCGTCTCCTCCAGCCGCCGCTCACCCTCGGCCACCTGGCCGCCGTGCAGGTGGATCAGCCCCTCTCCCAGCATGGACACGGCCCGGCTCCACGGGTCGGTGCCGAGCAGCCGCCCGCGGTGCCGGGTGGACACCGCGTCGGCCGGGCCCGCCGTCATGCCCCACAGCACGGCCAGGAACGGGTGGCGCAGCTCGCCGTCCAGCGTCGTCATGATGTCCGCGGCCCGCTCCCACCGCTCGGGGGACACCTCCGGCACGGCCTGCAGCACGCACATGACGTACTCCTCTTCCAGCCCCGCGACCGGCTCGCCACCCATCAGATGGAGCAGCCGTAGCGCGGACGAGGCGATCTGCTCGCGCCGCCCGCTCAGCCACGAGTACACCGACAGGGCCGCGACCAGCCGCGCCGCCGTCTCCGGATCCTCCTCGACGGTGTGCCGGAGCGCGGCCCGCAGGTTGTCGTACTCGGCGGAGAGCCGGGCCAGCCAGTCGAGCTGTTCGGCCCGCCGCAGCCACGGGTCGGCCCGCCGGGCCAGGCCGAGGAAGCAGGCGGCGTGCGCGTCGCGGGCCCGCCGCTGCTCTCCCGCCTCGGCCAGCCGCTCGGCGCAGAACAGGCGGATCGTGTCCAGCATCCTGTAGCGCCCGCCGTCGGCCTCGATGAGCGACTTGTCGACCAGGTCGGCCAGCACGTCGCCGTCACCGCAGACGGACTCGGCCGCCTCCAGCGAGGCTCCCCCCGCGAACACCGAGAACCGCCTCGCCACCTCCTGCTCCTCCGGGGTGAGCAGGCTCCAGCTCCACTCGACCACCGCGTGGAGGGTGCGGTGCCTGGCCGCCGCCGTACGGTCGCCGCGGGAGAGCAGCTTGAAGCGGCCGTGCTCGTTCAGGCGGTCGGCGATCTCCGCCGGGGTGAACGTACGCAGCCGCGCCGCCGCCAGCTCGATGGCCAGCGGCAGGCCGTCCAGCGTGGCGCAGATCCCGGCGCAGACCTCCATGACCTCGGACATGGCCTCCGGACGGGCCGTGAACCCGGGCCGGACGGCGGCGGCCCGCTCGGTGAACAGCCGTACGGCCGGGTAGGAGAGGGCGTCGGCGGGATCGGTGCCCGGCGGCGGCACGGCGAGCGGCGCGAGGGGGACCAGCATCTCGCCGGTGAGCCCGAGCGGCTCCCGGCTGGTCGCCATGATCGCGACACCGGGGCAGGCGTCCAGCAGCCGCCGGACCAGCTCGGCGGCGGCGGCCACCACGTGCTCGCAGTTGTCGAGCACGAGCAGCGACGGCTGGTCGGCGAGGGCGGCGACGAGCCGGTCCACCGGGTCGGGACGGTCCAGCGCCGGCACCTGCAACCCGGCCTCGCGCAGCCCGAGCGCGCCCAGCACGGCCGGGGCCACCTGAAGCCCGTCGTCGACCGAGGACAGATCGACGAACCCGACCTCCCGGCCCGGACCCGCCTGGTTGACGGCCTCGACGGCGAGTCGCGTCTTGCCCATGCCCCCGGGGCCGACGATGGTGATCAGCCGGGCCTCGCCGAGCGCGGCGATCCTGGCCAGCTCCTCCTCCCGGCCGACGAGCCGGTTGAGCGGTACGGGCACCCGCCGCCGGGGAGCCTGCTCCCGCCGCTCCTCGCCACGCAGGATCGCGAGGTGCAGGGCCGCCAGCTCAGGAGCCGGATCGGCCCCCAACTCGTCGGCCAGCAGCCGCCGTACCTCGTCGTAGACCGCCAGCGCGGCGGCCTGCTGCCCTGAGGCGTGCAGCGCCCGCATGAGCTGCCCGCGCGGCCGCTCACGCAGCGGATGGGCCGCCACCAGCTCGCGCAACTCGGCGACCGAGGTCCCTCCGGGCAGGGCCAGCTCGGCCTCCGCCAGATCCTCCCTGGCCGCGAGCCGCGCCTCCTCCAGCCGCGCCACCTGCGGCGCGGCGAACGGCGCGTCGGCCACATCGGCCAGCGCGGGCCCACGCCACAGGGCCAGCGCCTCCTTCAGCACCCGCGCGGCCGGCTCATGCTGCCCCGCCGCCAGCAGCCCCCGCCCGTCCCGGGCCAGCCGCTCGAACCGATGCGCGTCGATGTCCTCCGGCTCCACCGCCAGCCGATAACCGGCACCATGGAACTCCACCAGCCCGGCCGGCAGATTCCGGCGCAGCCGGGAGACGTGGGCCTGGATGGCGTTGGCCGCCCCGGCGGGCGGGTCGTCGCCGTACTGACCGTCGATGAGCCGCTCCACGCTGACCAGCCGCCCGGCGTCGAGCAGCAGCAACGCGAGCAGCGCCCGAGGGCGCGGCCCACCCACGGCGACCGCCTCACCGGCGGCCGTCCGCACCTCAAGCGACCCAAGGATCCCGAACTGCACGGCACCGATTCTGTCCCATTGGCCGGGCATGCTCTCACACAGATCCGCGTCGCGGCCCTCACACCGGGCGTGTTCGCGCGGCATTGCCTCTTTCCAGCCTGCTGGGCACCCGGAGCCCGGCGGCTGGGTGAGCTGGTCAGGGTATGAGCACGTAGCGACCGCGCACTCCGCCCTTGGCCATGGCCCGGTGGGCCTCGGCGACCTGGTCCAGCGGCATGACCGTGTGCACTCGGGCCGGCAGTTCACCGGACGCGGTGCGGGCGAGCAGGTCGCCCAGTCGAGCGCCGTCGGGATGCGCGACCACGACCCGTACGGTGATCCCGCGCTCCGCGGCCGGCTTGGCGCTCGGCTGGACGCCGACGAAGATCCCGCCATCGCGGACCAGGGCCAGGCCCCGCTCCTGCAGCGCCGCACCGTCGGCGACCGCGTCCCAGCCCGGCTCCGCCTGCGTGGTGAACCCGGCACCCAGGCCACGGATGAACTCCTCGTCCTCGGCTCTGGCCAGACCGGTCACCTGCCAGCCGCGGTCCCGCGCGAGCGAGACGACGTACCCGCCGACCGCGCCGGCCGCCCCGGTCACCAGCAACTGGTCGCCGTCGCTGGGTGCGTCGCCAAGGAGATCGACGATCTGGGCGGCCGCCAGCCCGTTGAGCGGTACCGTCGAGGCCGCGATCAAGTCCAGCCCGTCGGGAACTACGGCGACGTCGGAGGCCCGCACGACGAGCTGTTCGGCGTAGGTGCCGAAATCGCGGTCGAAGCCGTCCACCAGGCCGGCGACCGGCGTACCGGCCTCCAGGTTCACGCCGGGGCCGGTCGCGACGACAGTCCCGGAGAAGTCCCAGCCCAGGCCGGTGCGCTCGGGCTGGTTGACCAGCCCCATGGAATGGAAGAGGCCACGGGCGACCGCGAGGTCCACGGGATTGACCGACGCGGCCGCGACCATGACCCGGACCTCACCGGGCCCAGGCTCGACGACGGGAACGTCGATGATCTCAATCGAGTCGGGCCCGGCCGGGGTGCGGACGGCGGCCGTACGGAAAGTAGAGATGCTCATGGTTTCGCTCCCCATGGCGGGTGTTGGATGATTTACCTGCTTCACTATCGGCAGGTAGCTCTCCAACGGGAAGTACGCACTTCGAAGTGCGTACGTCACCTCCCGGTAGGAAGGAGCGGTCGTGATGAGAGTCGGGCAGCCTTGGGACAGGCCGAGGAAACCCGGCCCGCAGACGCTCGGCGTGTGCCGGGCCAGGACGGGCGAGGCCGTGGAGGCGACCACCAGCGGGTGTGAGGTTTCTTCTTGCAGGCGCGGGCGTTGCCGTCGCGGTCACGATGGCGACCGCGACCCGCGTCATGGGGTGATGGGTGGAGCGTGCCGCCAGGTCAGGAGCGGGTCCCGGGCGGCCTGACGGCTAATGGGTGCGGCGTCGGTGAGCTGGAAGCCGCAGCTGCCGGCCACGGCGGCACTGGCGAGGTTGTCTTCGGCGATGCGCAGCAGCAACCGGGTGAGCGCCAGTACGTCATAGGCATAGCTGATCATCAGCCGTACCGCGCGCGAGGCCAGGCGCTGGTGGCGGTGGTCGGCACCGATCGCGTACGCCAGCTCCGCCTCGCCGGGGCTGCCGGTGCGAAACAACAGGATCTCGCCTCGCGGAGCGGCGCCGTCGGTGGTGATGGCCAGTTGCATGCGCTGGTCGTCCGCGCGGCGTTGACGTGCCTGGCCCAGGTAGGCGCGGGCGGCTGTCTCGTCGAAGGGTGAGTGCAACGGTGTCCATCGGTCGACCTGGGGATCATCGAACAGGTGCGCCATCGCGGGAATGTCGCCGTCGCGCCACTCGCGCAGGGTGATGCCGAGCCCGGACAGGCGGACCTCGGCGGGGAAGGGGATGTGTCCCACGGCGGTGCTGGTCATCTCTGCCACATGAGCTCCTTCGTTGTCGGAGGATACCCGGCGCTCTCGGGCGTGTCCTGATCCCCGCCGAATCAGCGGACGCCCGGGACGCCGGTCATCTGTGGCTTTCCGGACGGTGCGAGGACCAGCGAGACCCCCGCCGCTACGGCGGCGACGACAGTGAACATGGTGAAGACGTTGGTGAACCCCTCGATCGAGGGTGTGCTGGTCAGGCCCGGGGCGGCAACGGTGGAGCCCACCGCGACAAAGATGGCGGAACCGGTTGGATTGAAGGTGTAGACCATGCCCGATACCAACCCGGCCTCGTGCTGAGTGACTCGGCCGAGGGCGGCGGTGGTCGCGGCGACGAACACCGGGGCGCCGCCCAGCGCGAACAGTACGGCGCCGGGAAGGGCTTGGGTGTAGACGTTGCCGTTCGCCGACAGGCCGATGAGAAGTCCGTTCCCGATGGCGACCAGGGCCAGGCCGGCGACGGCCACGAGGCGGGTGCCGATGGTGCCGACCAGGCGGCCGCCCACGATGGCACCGACCACGGTGGCCAGGGCTGTGGGCAGGAAGAACAGGCCGGTCTCCAACGCGCTGTAGCCGCGAAGGTGCTGCAGATACTGCGAAGTGATGAACAGGTCGGCGACGGTCACGCCGGCCGCGATGAGCATGAGAAAAGCGCCGGTCGCGACCGGACGACGTATCAGCATGTCCGGGCGCATCAAGGGACTCGGCACTGTGCGTTCGACGACCGTGAACGCCACGTACAAGACGACGGCGGCGGCGATGGGCACCAGCGTGCCAGGATCCGCCCAGCCGTGGTCACCGGCGTTGATCATGCCGTAGATGAACGAACCGGTGGCGGCGGTGACGGTCACCGCGCCCAGCACGTCGATGCGCCGGTTGGCGCCCTCTGTCCGGCCCGCCGGCACCAGGGCCCGGATGGCGGCCAGAGCGACGACACCGATCGGGATGTTGATGAAAAAGACCCAGCGCCAGCCAGGGCCGCTGGTAAGGAGTCCACCGACGAACACCCCGACGGCGAAGCCGATGCCCCCGAGAGAGGACCACACGCCCAGCGCCTTGTTGCGTTCGGTGCCGTGGAAGATCCCGGTGAGGGCCCGCAGCGCGGCCGGGGACAGCATCGCGGCCCCGATGCCCTGACAGAGGCGGCCACCGATCAGCAGATTCTCGTCTTGCGCCAAACCACTGGCCAGCGAGGCGAGGATGAAGACCACCAGACCGGTCAGCATCATGGAACGCGCGCCGAAGACGTCGGCGAGCCGGCCGCCGAGCAGCACCAGCCCGCCGAGGAACAGCACGTAGACGCTGACCACCCAGGTGAAGGCCCCACGGCTCAGGCCCAGATCGGCGCCGAGGTCGGGCAGGGCGACGTTGATCACGGTGAGGTCCAGCATCAGCATGAGCTGTGCCGTGCATATCACCGCGAGCGCCTTCCAACGGCGGGGGTCCGCGGGCTCCTGCGGCTTGTCCGTGTCATGCGTCGGATCTTGTAACCCGTGCATCACCGGGCTCCTTCCGTCGCTCGGTTCATGATCGTTGTCATAGCGGTCGGTCATCCCCGCGCGGCGACGAGGAACATCGGCACCGCGACGAAGATCCGGTTCGTGCGGGCGCGCTCGGCCTGCTCGGCAAGCCAGCTCTCCTCGTCGGTGATCCGGTGCAGCAGGGCGAGCGCGGTGCCGTCGGTGAACACGCTGGTGCGCACCTCGACGACCGGGTCGGTGAACCCGGCATCGAGCAGCAGGTTGCGATATCGGCGGGCGACGCGCGGGGACGGGACCGAGTCCGCCATCGCCTGGACCAGTCGGCGGGTGCTCTCCGGCTGGTCCGAGTCGATGACGAAGGTGTCCCAGTCCTGACCGAGCAGCACGGCCCGGCCGCCCGGCGCGAGCACCCGGCGGGCCTCGGCCACGGCTCGCGCCGGGTCATGGAGCGTGTGCAACACCTTGTCCGCGCGGTAGCCGGCAACCGACCCGGACTCCAGCGGCAGTTCGCAGGCATCGCCGACGTGGAACTCGCCGGCCGGCCAGCGCTTCCGGGCCATGGCGATCATCTCGGGGTCGAGGTCGACCCCGACCGCGCGGGCCCCGCGCTCGGCCAGCTCGGCGACCCCGCGGCCACCGCCGCAGCCGACGTCGACCACGGTTCGGCCGGTGAGGTCGCCGAGCAACTCGTAGGAACGTGTGCGCAGCTCGATGGACATGGGCTGCGCGTCGACGGCGTCGAGAACAGCAAGCAGATTGGACATGCCTGCCATGGTCCGACTTAATTTCGACATGAAGTCAAATCCGATGACAATCGGCCAGGTGGCCGACCATTTCGGCCTGCAGACTCACGTACTGCGGCACTGGGAGTCGGTGGGCTTGCTCTCGCCCGCCCGCGTCGCCGGCGACCGCCGCCGCTACACCCGCGACGACCTGTTCCGGGTGGCGTCGATCGTGATCGCGAAGCAGGCCGGCCTGCCACTGCCGGACATCCGGAGGTTTCTCGCCGCGGGCGACCCGGCCGCCCGTAAGGACGTGCTGCGCAGCAACCACCGCGCGCTGCAGCTCAGGATGGCGGCGCTGCGCTCAGCACTAGATCTCCTCGAAGCCGGAATGAA
This sequence comes from Nonomuraea sp. CA-143628, assembly GCF_050942315.1. Taxonomy (NCBI): domain Bacteria; kingdom Bacillati; phylum Actinomycetota; class Actinomycetes; order Streptosporangiales; family Streptosporangiaceae; genus Nonomuraea; species Nonomuraea sp. CA-143628. Next base: position 9,902,523 of record NZ_CP192072.1, on the reverse strand, counting down.
CTGCTCACACGAGGACATCACGACCTGCCCGAACTACCGGGCCCGCCTCGCGGGGGTGGCGCCGACAGGGGCCGATGATCCCCTGCCGAGCACACCCCAACATGACGAAAGCATGGCAGGAATAGCGACGCCAGCTGTGGCAACCGTCAGGCGATCGGGCGCTTGATCAGCTCACTTTGCGGGCAGGCCGATGTGCCGGTGTCGGTGTCAGGCCAGGTTTCGTGCGCAGGCGGTGAGCAGGGAGGCCAGCTGTTCCACCTCGCCTGGCGGAAGGTCGGTGATCATGCGTTCCTCCACGTCGAGCACGACGCTGTGGGCCTGGTCGAGGAGGGATCGACCCGCATCGGTGAGGGTGACCGGCAGGGCTCGACCTGAGGTCGGCTGCGTGGCGACGGAGACCAGCTCGGCCCGGGTGAGCCCGGCGAGCACGTCCCTCAGGGACTGCCGAGTGACAAAGGTGCGCCGGGCCAGTTCGGCGGCCGGGGCGCCGGGCGCGTCGGCCAGTGCCCGCAGCACCGCGTACTGGGACATGGACACGCCCAACTCGCGCAGACGCTCCTCGCACGCGGCGCGGAAGGCCTGGCTCACTTGCTTGACCAGATAGCCGACGTGCTGACGGACATCCATTTGACTCATGACAGGAACCTTACACATAATCCTCCTTGTAAGGAACCTGACATGAGGAGTAGTCATGCCCGCGACCACCACCACCACCATCACCGTCGACGCCCCGGTGGCGACCCTGATCAATGTCTTCACCGTCCAGGCCGACCGTCAGCGTGAGCTCGTCGACCTGCTGGTCACCGCCACCGAGGAGGTCATGCAGCACCTGCCCGGATTCGTCGCCGCCAACATCCACGCCAGCGACGACGGCACCAGGGTGGTCAACTACGCCCAGTGGGAGACCGCGGACGCCTTCCAGGCCATGCTCGAAACCCCGGCCGCTCAGGTGCACATGCGCCAGGCCGCCGCGCTGGCAGACGGATTCGACCCGCACCTGTACGCCGTCGCATCGGTGCACCACCGCTGAGCACGGGGCGGCGATTCGGGCGGTTGCCGTCGGCCGAGGCTGCAGCGCGCCGATCGCGCCCATGACGAAGCGCTCGCCCTGCGGCGCGGGCTCGTTGCGCCGCTATGCGGAAACCAGCGGGAATGTCATCAGTCGACCGTTCTCGTTCAGCGCGGCACGCGTTCGTACAAGGACAGTTGTCTGGTGCGGAACGACCAGTAGCCGATTCGCCGGAATCGGGGATCGTCGCGCATCTGTACGCCATTGCCGTAGCTTGTCGCGCCCTCCACCGCCCAGATGCGGGACAGCCGCCCCGCGGCCCGGTGCAGTTGTCCAGGTGACAACTCGCCGAAGAATCCGTCGGCGTTCAGACTCCGGGTGTCGAGCCGGGCGATGGAGTCTGGGTAGGGCAGCGTGGACATCCAGTTCCCCGCAGGGACGTAGAGCACGGCGTCACCGGGCCGGGCGTTGTCTCGCAGTGTGTAGGCCAGGGCCCGGAGATTGTCCGGCCTGCTGAACGGCTGCCGGATGGCTACCTGGGCCGGTCCGGTGAACACGATGAGCACGGCCAGCGCCGCCGCGGGGATCAACAGGCGGGCGTGGGGCATTCGGGAAGCCGCCCAGGCGACGACGTACGCGATGCCGGCGCCGGCCGCCAGGGCCAGGGCCGCGACACTGTGCAGCACGTAACGCGGGTAGAAGATGGGCGGACCGATCAGGGAGATGGCGACCATGAGGCCGCCGGGAACCAGCAGCCACGGCAGGGCCACCGTCCGGACGGTCAGCCGGGCCGACTCACGCGGCGTCAGCGCGACCTCGAGGGTGGCGACGTCGAGTGTCGCCATCCTCGGTAGGCGAGAACCCGGCACGATATCCAGCGTCGGCGGACCGGCCGTGCCGCGGCGGATCGCCCACTGTGTCGCCAGGCCGTCGCGGTGCCGACGCCGGGACAGTCCCACGACGGCGAGCGCGAGGACTGCGACGATCGCTACGGGATTTCCCCCGAAGACGAGCCATCCCAGGTGCCGGACGGTGCCGAGATCCGGCCGGGGAATCCAGGACACCAGCCCGAACTGGGTACGGGCCGCCAAGGCCAGCGGCGCCACCAGCACGCCCGCGACTCCAGCCGAGACGATCCAGTCCCGCCACCCGGCAGCCCGCGGCCTCCTCCACAGCAGGATGACCGCGTGGGCGGGCAGGATGAACAGCGCGTATAAGTGCAGCCACCCGGCGGCCGCCAGCACGATCGTGTAGGCCGCCCACGGCCGCCACCGGTACCGTCGATCCCGGTCTGCGTCGATCGTCATCACAAGGAGATAGGTGGCACCGACCATCAGTGCGGTGACCAGCGCGTACTGCCGGGCCTCCTGGGCGTACCGGCTGACGACGGGCAGCAGCGCGTAGATCAGCCCGGCGAACAGGCCGGCCTCCGGGGAGAGCAGGCGGCGGCCGAGCATGGCCAGGACGGCCGTCGCCGCGGCGGTGGCGAGCGCCGAGGGAAGACGCATCGCGAGCTCACTCGTGCCCGCCACTGCGGCGACGAAATGGAGCAGCACGTAGTAGAGACCGTGCGCCAGGTCCATGTGGGCCAAGATGGTGGGCAGGTCGGCCAGCGAACGGCTGGCGATCGCCACCGACACCCCTTCGTCGGCCCAGTAGGAGGGTCCGTCGATCCGCCACAGTCCCAGGGCCATGGCGATCACGGCCGGGCCGGCAACGACCAGCCTGGAAGAGCCGGGCATGCGCGTTCTCAATCTTGTCCCCAGAATCGGCGGAGCCCGAAGCCGTACTCAACGACCGGCCAAATCACGCCCTGACGCGGTCGGCTCCGATCCCAGGAAGCCGATCCCCCAGGTCAGATCCTGTTTGGCGGCTGGTGCCACGTTGGCCAGTGCGCCACGAGGCGCTGTTTGGCCGAATAGAGGTGAAAGACCGTCCGTCTCCCCGCTGCCTCAGCGGTGGGATGAAGCTGGAGGCAGCTGTACTGAGTCGGGGGCGGCGGGTGATCCGGGAAATCCACCGGAACTAATCACGGCAGGGCGCCCCGATCCCACCCGACACGCGGCCGTGGCGAACCCGGGATGTGGTTGTTCCGCATGGAGAAACTTGCCTTCCCTCGAGTACGCCGAAAAGCGTCGCAGCCAAGGCTTCCGGAAAACTTCTCCTTCGCTTCCGCTCGCTGGATCGTCCGTTCCGTCACGGTCGCGGGGGTGCTGTCAGCGGCTGTGCACCTCACGTCGATGCTGGTCGACGACAACGGCAAGACGGGCACCTTTGGCGTGCGACTCAGGACGCGGCCGGCTCACGTCATCAGACGGCGCAAGCCGGCGCGCCCGGCACAACAGCGGCAAACAGCCGCTTCAACCGCCGCTACAGGGCGAGCTGGAGTGTCACCTTCTGATGGGTCGGCAGGTAGCCGAGCGCGTCATTGATGGCGCGCATCGGGCGGTTGCTGTCGGCCGTATCGGTCAGCAGGCCATCGAGGTACGGGTAGCGCTCGCGGGCCTGCCGGATGGACTCGGCCTTCATCCAGCGGGCCAGGCCGTGCCCGCGATGTTCCGGCAGCACGCCGGTGCCGTAGTGCTGGGCATCGCCCTTGCCGTCCCCCGGAACGACCAGTTCGGTGAAGCCGACGATGGAGCCGTCCGACTCGGCGACGGCGGTCACGGTGTGCAGCAGGTCGCCTCGGTTCTCGATCGTCCGCACCGCCTCCCGTACGCGGTCGACGTCCCAATGCACGCTGCCGTAGTCGGTGTCGTCCATCGGCATGTCGTCCATGGCGCGGCGGGCCGCGGCGAACGTCTCGGCCAGTTCGTCGGGCACCATCCCGTCCCACGCGACCAGCCGATACCCGAGGTGCGGGCTGCTGACGATCTCCCGAAGGCCGGGGAGGTCGGTCTGCGCGAGCGGCAGTCGCGTGTAGGTCAGGGTCAGCACTTTGCGGAAGTCGTGTGCCGACAGGAAGACCTCTCCCGGCGAGCCGGGCTCTGCTTCCGCGATGACGGAGCGTCGGCCTTCGTCGCGGGCCGTGGCCAGCGCGGCCGTCAGGAGGAGAGAACCAACGCCGACGCGCTGTTCGGCCGGGTGGACGTGAAGATCGAGCGCGGCCAGATGCTCCTGGCCCGCCCCGGTGAACAGACGAAGAAATGCCGACCCGACGGGAACGCCGGTGGATCGGGTGGCCAGCCAGGCGACGCGCCGGCTGGATGAGGTGAGCTTGGGGTCAATCAGAGGGGTGATGCGAATCGACACGGTGTCTCCGGCTTGAAGGAAGGTGGGGGATAGCAGAGCTGCGGTCTTGCCGCTGAACGGTCCTGCGCATCTGCTGCACACCTCCTGCAAGTACGGCCTCGACATCCGACGCGATCGGCAAACTATAGCGGGCGCGATCATCGCGCAGTAGATCGGCCCACGTTGGGTGGGCCACACGATCAGAAGCCCGGCCGCCCGGCAGGATCTCCCTCGGACGACCCTACATCTTCGCCGGTCAGCCGGTCGCGGCGTAGCGCAGCAGGACGTTGTCGGAGCCGTCGAGGCTGCGGACCTCCGCGATGGTGAGCCCCTCGACCGGCTGAGTGAAGAGCGGCGTCCCTTCGCCGAGCGCCTTCGCCCCGACGATCAGGTGCAGCTCGTCGACGAGCCCGGCGCGGAGCAGGGCGTTCCAGGTGATCCGGCTGCCGAAGGTGACGATGTCGCCGCTGGTGCGCTGCTTGAGCTCCTTGACCCACCCCTCGGCGTCGGCGCGCTTGACCACGGTCGTCCGGTCCGCCCACTGCGCGATGTCCTCGTCCATGAGCGAGTCGGAGACGACACTGACCTCGATCCGCCCGTAGATCGCGCCGAACTGCTGGTTCACCGTGGACGCCTCTGGGTTGTCCGCTTGGGCGGGCCAGAACCCCATGAACATCCGGTACGAGTCGGCGCCGAGCAGCAGTGAGCCGGCGGCCTGGATCCGCTCCAGGTTGTAGGCGTCGAACGCGGCGTCCATCGGCAGCACGAGCGGGTTGCCGTCCGCCGCCGCGTAGAAGCCGTCAAGAGACATGATGTTGCAGACAACGAGCTTGGCCATGTCAGGCACTCCGTTTCCTCCATAGATCAGCTTGTGGACACCCATCATGTCCGGAGGGCGCGTCGGCCAACAGCTGCAAATGTCACCAGTCCCACACTGACTTTCGCTACATCAACTGAGGTCGAGCCTGTTGCGGGAACCCGCAACCGCCTGTTCCTCCTGGGGCTGGAACGCCCAGGATCGCCTCATGCTCAGTGCCGCGACCAACAGGAGAGGCGCGTTGCGGGCAGGCGCCCTGGCAGGGCTGGCCGCCGCGGGCGCTGTCGTGACCACTGACGAGGCTGCGGCCGCCGTCGTGACCACTGACGCGGCTGCGCGGGCCGCCACCGGCTACGTGACCCGCGCCCCGTTGCTCGCCGGAGCCGATCCCTATGTCACCTTGTACGACGGCGAGACACCCACCGGGCACGCGTTGATGTGGAAGGTCGACTGGTCCACGCACGGCACCGGCGCGGTGCACCCAGGGCCGAGGTGATCCGCGAGCTGATCGCCTAAGATTTGGAGGTCACCGCCGAGCTGCTGGCGCAGATGTCGCCTTATTTCACCGAGTACATCAACCGGTTCGGGCTCTATCCAACCGACGACCTGGCGATCCGGCGCAAGTTTCGCAGGCCGAGCAGCGCGAGGGCTGGCTTGATCAGGAGCCACTCTCCGAAACGGTAATCTCGCGCTTTTACCAGGCGGGTCGCGAGATCGGGACGCTGTCGCCAGAGGTATGCACGCGCCTTCTCGGCGTGCAGGGAATGGGAAACAAGCTTGATGCGGTCCGCGTCTTCGATCAGCGGTATGACGTTCCTGACATTCTCCCAGGTAGAGCGGCTCTCGGTTTCGACAAGCAGCTCGCCACTGTATCCACATACCCCGCGTGCGTAGTCGGCCATCAGTTCCGCTTCCGGTCGTCCGCCACCCGCCGGGCCTCCACTCAGGACGAGACGGCCCTCCGCCCTGTCGAGTGATCGCAACCCGGCACGAACGCGCCACCGGTTCACCGCGTTGATCCGGTTTCCTCGGTTGCGGAATCCGAGCACGACAATAGCTTCGCTCGTCCCATGCCTAGGTACGGCGGAACCGAGACGACGTTTGGACGCACGCCAGTGCTCTACTTCACCCCATCCAAGCAACGCCAGAACCAGCGAGCAGGTGCCCGTCACGATCGTATTCACGAGGGTCACGCTAACCCGAGCCCAATCGGGTCCAAGGGCAGATCTGACAGATGATGCTCCGGGCCGTCACCGGCCGGGCTGGAGGTCATGGCCAGGCGGGCGGGAGCACGGCCGTCCGGATTCCGGGACCTGCAACTCAAGATCACTCGGTCACGTCCACGGACGTGGTGTATGAGTGGATCTTCGCGTGATCCTGTTTCTGCAGATTAAGCGGTAAGTACCTGTGGCAGCGGGTTCTGGGCTGGTGTGTCGCCTGCGATCACGCGCAGACGGGCCTTGGCCAGGGCGTCCAGGCCCATGTAGCGGCGGGCTTCGACCCATTCGTCGGTCTGTTCGGCCAGCACGGCGCCGATCAGGCGGATGATCGCTCCTCGGTCGGGGAAGATGCCGACCACGTCGGTGCGGCGGCGGATCTCCTTGTTCAGTCGCTCTTTTAACCGGCCCTGGCCCTCAGAGCAAGGCAGTTGCGGAAGTTGCAGTTCAGCCCTCGAGGCGGGAAATGTGGTCGGTGAGTGCGTCGGCGACGCGGGCGTGGCGGGCCGTCTCGCTGTCCCAACCGCGATTGTCGGCGTCGGCCTGGAGTGTTTGAACATCGGTGAGTTGGCTGCGCAGGGCGTCAGTGAACTCGGGGCCGGTCACGAAGTTGTCGCAGGTTTCGCAGATGTTGGCGTAGGGGCAGGCGCCTGCGGCTTCGTGTCGGGAGCAGTAGCCGTGAGCGACGCGGGTCTTGAGCATTTCGCTGTTCAGCCAGGTCACCTTGTCCGGAACGATCGGCTTGCCGGCCGGGGTCAGGGTGAACTGGCGGCGCATCTTGCCCATCGCCTCGTCGTAGGCGGTGCGCAGTGTCGGGGAGGCCAAGGTCACGTAGCGGATGGTCATCTGCGGGGTGACATGCCCGAGCAGAGCCATCAGTGCCTGCAGGCTCATCCCGGCGTTGGCGAGGCCGGTGGCCCAGGTGTGGCGGAGCTGATGTGGGGTGACGACGAGCACTCCGCCGTCGGGCGCGCGGAGTCCGGCCAGTTCGGCGGCGGCGAGCAGGCCATTGCGCAGCCGGGTCGCGCCGAGCCTGCGGCCGTGCTGGGTGAACAGGAAGTCGGTCGGTGTTCCGGTGCGTGGATGCGGCAGCGGTCGGTGAACGCCGCGCAGCGTGGCCCATTCATCCAGCGCGGCGAGGGTGTCGGCGTCCAGGGGGACCATGCGTTCGGTGGCGAGTTTGCCGAGCGGGACTTTCAGCCACGTTCCAGTGGGGCCGTAGTCGATGATGCTGCCGATCTCCAGGTCGAGTAGCTCGCCGACGCGCAGCCCAGCACCGCGAAGGACGGGCAGGGTCAGGCGGGCGAAATCGTCGCTCAGGCGGGCGACGGCATTCATCAGGGCGGCATCGATGTCGGGCAGCAGCGCCCGGGGCAGCGGCTGGTCGAGTTTGGGGATGTCGGCGGCGAAGACCAGGCGGCGCGTGGGTGCTTCGGCCCAGCCCCAGGCGGCGATGTCGTCGAGCATGTTGCGCAGGCTGAGTGCCGCTGCCTGAGCGACTGCTGCCGAGATGCTTCGGCCTGCCCCGGCCGCGGCGCGCCGGCCGCGCCATGACCGGGTGCGGTTGAAGATGAGGTAGCCCTCGATGTGGGGCCGCTCCAGCTGGTGCAGCGAGGTCACGTCGGGATGATGGTCGGTGAGGTATTCGGCGAACGGCAGCAGGTCGTTGACCAGGCTCTCCACCGATCGGGGTCGCAGGACCGCGGCGCGGGTGTCGACATAGCGCAGCAGCACCTGGCGGACCTGGTCGGCCATCGGCACCTGGGCGAAACGCTGCTCCAGGGTGCGCGCCCAGGGCCGTCGTCGGGGCGGTGTGTCGATCATGCGGGACTCGAACAAGATCTGGCGGACGCCGGCGATCCGGTTGCGGTAAGCGCGGCGTGAGCTTGCTGGGATGGTCATGGCCGAGGCGATCGCGGCGTCGAAGGCGTCCACCAACTCGCTGGTCACGTCGGCGACCGTCCCGCCGTGCCAGGCCAGCAGCACGGCCAGGCACTCGCCGAGCACCGTCTCCACCCAATCAGCCGTCCAACCGAGCCGCAGCCCGGCCTGCCTGACTGTGGCGAACCCGTCGGGATCGCGAGCCTGGATGGCATCGGCCAACCCTGTCACTTGCTTGATCCCGGCCAGATCCAGGTCCAGCCGCAGGCAGCCGGTCCCGATCGCGTAGCAGATCAGCGGCCAGGCACCGGTTCGTTTGAGCTCGAGGTGGCGCTCTGCGGCTGGACCGGCCATCCAGATATCCAGATCAGGGTGACGTGCCAGGAACGCGCGGGCGATTCGGATGCGATCGCGCACCGCCCGTTGACCCAGGCCGAGGACGGCGACGTGGGCCAGGTAGTCCTTCAGCAGACTGTGCTCGGCTGAGGCTTGGCGAGCGAGGGCGGTCATCGCGAACCACCTGTGATCTGGCGGAAGCGGGCGGCGGCGTACTCGGCTGCCAACTGCTCGACCGACAGGTGGACGTAAACGGCGGTGGTCTCCGGATTGGCGTGGCCCATCAGCTCGCGCAACGCCAGCAGGTCGATGCCGGCCGCGGCCAACTCGGTGCCGTAAGTGTGCCGCAGCCGATGCGGGCGCACCCGCAGCGCGCCCGAGAGTTGCCGATGACGGCGAAACAGGCTGCGCAGCCCGGCCTCACTCACCGGTGCGCCCGCTGTCGGGCCCCGCAGCACCACGAAACACTCGGCCGTCCCCAACCGCGGCGGGCGTTCCAGGCGCAGATAGGCAGCCAGTTCGGCGAAGAACGCCGCGTCGACCGGGACCACGCGTTCCTTGTTCCCCTTCCCGAACACACGCAGCCGCCGTGCGCCCATGTCGACATCGGCCAGCCTCAGCCCGCGGACCTCGGCCGAGCGCAGCCCGCCCAGCAGCATCGCCAACGCCATCGCCCGATCGCGGTGAGTGCCCAAGCTCGACAAGAACGCCTCAACGTCGCCGCTCGGCAGCGACTCCGGCAGGCGGCGGGGCTGCCGCACCAGACGGCCACCCCCGCGAACTCGCCCCGGCCCCAGATGTCCCAGCAGCCCGCGGGCCTGCGGCCGCAGCCCCTGCCCCCGCCGGGGCGCGGGAACCGGGTTTCCTGCCCGGACTCCGGTCATGACCTGATACTCGAAGAACGCCCGGACCGCCGCGACGCGACGGTTGATCGTGGACGGGGCCGCGCTGCGTCGCGCCAACCGCACCACCCTGCCGCCACTGTCACGACGGACGCCCTGCCAATCCACCCAGGCGAAGACGTCCGTCGCGGTCACCGCGTCAACGGCAAGCGTCTGCTCGATGAGGAAACGGGCGAAGTTCACCAGGTCGTAGGTATAGGCCCGGATCGTGGCCGGACTGAACGCCCGCGCGGCCAGGTGCGCCAAGAAGGCGTTCGCTGCCTCGATACCGTCCCAAGCGCCGGTCAGCCGGTGCCCTCCGTCGAGTAGTCGCGCATGAACCGTCATCACCTGGCCCCATCTGTCGGTCCTCACCCGGCAGGATCCACCCCCAGCGAGATCGCCGGGGCCGAATTCCAGTAACAGCCCAGATCAGGCCGCTGGAAGGCCGGTTAACAGATAGCGGGTTGTTGGACCAGATCTGCGTCCAGATCTCGCGCGGGAAGGCGGCGAAGGCGATCAGGTCCTCGCGGGCGGCGTCCAGGTGCTCGGCCGCGGCCGGATGCTTGGCCTCCAAGGTCTGCACCACCCAGGCGTGCTGGCTGCGCACCAAGGCGGCGTCGGGCTGGTCGAAGATGGTGCGCACCAGCGTGGCCACGAACGGCTGCGCGGACTTGACCACAACGGTGAGCAAGTTGCGCAGGTAGTGCGTGCGACACCGCTGCCAGGACGCGCCGGCCAAGGTGGCACCGATCGCGGCGACGAGACCGCGGTGGCAGTCGGAGACGACCAGCTGAACCCCCGACAGGCCACGAGCGACCAGGCTGCGCAGGAACGCCAGCCAGCCCGCGCCGTCCTCGGCGCTGGTGACCTCCAGGCCGAGGACCTCGCGCCTGCCGTCGGCGTTCACGCCGGTGGCCACCAAGCAGTGCACGTTGACGATGCGGCCGCCCTCACGCACCTTCTGCGTCAACGCGTCCAGCCAGATGAAGGTGTACGGGCCGGCGTCCAGCGCCCGGGTCCGGAACGCCTCGACCTGCTCATCCAGCACCTTGGCCATCTGCGAGACCTGGCTCTTGGAGATGTTCTTGATGCCCAGCTGCTCGACCAGCTTGTCGACGCGCCGGGTCGAGACCCCCAGCAGGTAGCTGGTCGCCACCACGCTGATGAGCGCCTGCTCGGCCCGGCGGCGGCGCTCCAGCAGCCAGTCGGGGAAGTACGAGCCGGACCTGAGCTTCGGAATCGCCAGCTCCACGGTGCCTGCGCGGGTGTCCCACTCGCGCGCCCGGTAACCGTTACGCGAGTTGCTCCGCTCGCTGCTGCGCTGCCCGTAGCCGGCCCCGCACAGGGTGTCGGCCTCGGCCGACATCAACGCTTCGGCCATGGTCTTGACCATGGATCGCAACATGTCCGGGTCATCGGTCTCGATCTGCCTCGCCAGCCACTCACCGGGCGTCACACTGTTGTCTGCGGCCATCGCCTTGTTCTCCTTCGATCTTGAACTGCGCACTCGAAGGATCACGCGATGGCCGTCTCCATTTCACGACGCCACGCCTGTCACCAGGCCAAACTCATACACCACTCCCGTGGACGCAACCGATCACTCTTTAGATAACGACTGTTCCGCTGGTTCCTCGGCCTCGCATTTCCTGCCTGGACCTTGCACCAGGGCGTCGTGTGCAGAAGGATTCCGGAGATCTCACGTGCTCTTCAGGACACCGGGCACCGTCCGACGAGCGAGCGCCGACCTGCCACGTCGCGCACATGTCAACGACGTGAGAGCCCAGCTCAAGGGCATTGTTGACCTTGCTGCGGCCGGTTAAGGCGATTTGGCGCCGGGAATCGAGCCGATGCAGTGACACGGTGGCGCACCCGGACAGGGCGAGGCGCTGTCCAGTGTCTTGGAATCACCCCAGACGTTCGCCGATGATCTTGCGATTCCGGGCAGGTCTATCAAATGGCTCAGGGTCGGGGAGCGGGGGCCGGCAGGTCCCCGCCCGGGGTTCGGGGCGGAGCCCCGATAAGTACAGCCCGAGCGACAGCGAGGACCATGGTGAGTCGGCCGTGGAACGGTGGGAGATAGTAGGCTGATTTCGGCGGGAGCGGCCCCGTCGCACAGTATCCGGGAGGTGCGCGATGACTGCCAAGATGGTGGCTCCTTCGTGGATGCATGAGCAGATCACAGCAGAGGAGTACGACTCCTGGTCCGAGGAGCAGTGTGCTGGGATCGAGATCGTGGACGGGATGGTCGTCGTGAGTCCGAGCGCCTCCAAACGGCACAATCGGCTGGCCCGGATTCTGGCGAATGCCCTGGATGGCGCCGCAGGTCCCGACTGGAACGCCGACACGGACTTCGATGTCCGTCTCCAGGACGTACCGCTCACGAACCGGCGCCCCGATGTCGTCGTTTATCGCGCGGACACGATCGATGTCACGCCCACTCGTCCCGAGCACATACTGCTGGTCGCGGAGGTGGTCTCGCCCGGTTCGGAGACCACCGACCGGATCGTCAAGGTCGACCAATACGCCAAGGCCGGCATCGGCTTCTACTGGCGGATCGAGCAGGCCGTAACGGGCGTTCCCCTCGTGTACACCTACGTCCTCGATCCTGCGACGAAGACCTACCGGGAGGGCGACCTGTTCACCGGTGTGGTCAAGGTTGCGGCCCCCTTCTCGGTGGAGATCGACCTCGGCCAGATCTGATCGCCGTAGCCGCCCAACGCCCCGGCAGCCGGATCCTCAACTCCGGTGTGACAATTCGTTTGGTCTGTGAAGTGACCCTGCTGGTTAACTCGCCTCAGGCCGCGACGGTGAGTTCGACCAGTTCGGGGTGGCTCTGGCCGGCGCCGACGAACTGCGCCCGGCCGATCTGCGCGACCACGCCCGGTGGTGCCCGGCCGAGCTGACTCGCCTGGACTTCCTACGTCGCTTCGCCAGATCGGTTCCAGATCACGCGGCGGCAGGATGGCCCCAACCTGGGCCTGGATCATCTCGTCCAGCACGTCCGCGCCGATACTTCGCGCTTCACGCTGATCCCCGCCGACGCGCCGCTGCCCCGACCACGCGGGTCTGCCCTCGATCCCGCTCGTCGAGCCGAGCCCGCTCTAGGCGTGGTCGCTGGCCTGGCGCGAGTCCCACCGCCACCCGCTGCTCGACACTTTCCTTCGCGGCTTCACCGAAGTGGGCCGCGCCCGCCGCTGGCTGGACTACACACTTCGCGCCCTTGCGAAACTTATGAGTCAGGAAATGGAAGTCTGATCCGGCGGGTATGGATCACTCATCGCTACGCTCGTACCCGGGAAAGCTACCTGTCTCCCCGCTGCCCTCCTCCTCGTGGGGCGCTCCTCGCTGGCGCCGTCTGGCGCAGCCGAGCGAAGGACAGGGTCTTCTACTTCCTCTTCGCCAAGACGCGGGCGCTTCGCCATGCCCTCTCCCATCTCAGGTGGGAGGTGGTACGTCGTAGATTCCGGCAGCATCCACGCCGGTGAGCGTGGTGGCCTGGCGAGGAAGCGTGTCGGCCCGCATCGCCAGGCCGCTGCCTGACTCATTCGCCCCGGTAGTCCTTGATGGCGTCGAGCAGCGCCTTGTGGGTGGCGACCCCGGTGTTCTTGGTGGGGAGCTGCCAGCGGATCGAGCCGTTGGGGGTGGACCACATGAGGGTGCCGCCCATGCGGGGCAGATCAGCCCGACTGAGGGAGTAGGCGATCAGACGCTGGCGGAAGCTCCCGCCGCCGCCCCGCCGCCCGGCGGACGGCCATCACCATGTCCTCGCCGCACGCGGTCGCCGTGTGCACAACGTCGGCGCGGGCCTTCCCGACGCGCAGCGCTTCGGCAATCGGCGGAGCCCTTCACTCCAAATCCATTCACGGGTCACGGCCGGAGCGGGGTACTTAGCATTCGGGCGAGCTCGAGTGTTGGGTGCTACAGCGTCTGGGGGAAATCGAATGAGCCGGTTAGCACAGCGAACCTTGTTGGCGTCCTTGATACTGAACCTTTTTCAGGCTCCTTGGCGGGCGCCCTGGTCACAGCATGATCGCGATGCCGGTGTTCGGCCGGTGACATGAAGAAGCTCCTGGTAGACGGGTTGATCACCACAACCCACACCGTCGCAACCAGGAGCTTCAGGTGCTGTTCTACCGTGCCGCCGTCGATTTGTCGCATCAGACCCTGAACTACGTCGCCGGGGTGATCCGGCGCCACCGTAAGTCCATGAGGTCGGTCTGGCGCCGGCTCAACCCCGGTCAGCAGGCACTGCTGGTGCTGGTCTACCTGCGTAAGAGCGAGACGTTCACCGAGCTCGGAGCGGGGTTCGGCGTGTCAACGGCGACCGCGTGGCGGTATGTGGAGGAGACGATCGCGCTGCTGTCGGCCCGCTCGCCCAAGCTCACGGGGGCGTTGCGCAAGGCGAAGCAGGACGGGCTGCACTACCTGGTCCTGGACGGCACGCTGATCCACACCGACCGGGTCAAGGCCGACCGGCCCTACTTCTCCGGCAAGCACCGCGTGCACGGCATGAACGTGCAGGTCATCGCCTCACCGGACGGAACCATCCTGTGGACCTCCGGCGCGCTGCCCGGCAAGGCTCACGATCTGAGCGCCGCCCGGATCTGGGGCATCCTGCGGACGCTGGAGCAGGCCGGGATCATCACCCTGGCCGACAAGGCGTATCAAGGAGCAGAGGGCCCGGTCCGCACCCCATACAAGGGCAAGAACAAGCCCGCCTCCCAGAAGCAGGCCAACCGCGCCCACGCCCACCTTCGCGGCCCCGGCGAACGAGCAAATGCCCAGCTGAAGAGCTGGAAAATCCTCCGCAAGCTACGCTGTAGCCCGTCCAAGGCCGGCCACCTCTGCAAGGCCATCGCCGTCCTTCAGAACCACCGCGTCGCCCAGGCGGCCTGAGGATGAAAAAGAGTCACTGATCTTCAGCGTCGCGCTCGCAGGGATGCTGGTCCTATCGCCGGTCGCGCTAGGTGGCCTAGCGCGCCTCATCCCTGTGTCTCAGTGGAGCCTGCTCAGCGACGTGGGGCAGGCATACGGGCCTGTAGCCACCATTCTTACCTGTTTGTCTCTAGCGGGCCTTGCCTTCTCTGTGTTCGTGCAGGCTCGCACCACCCACGTCGCGAACGAACAGACGACCAGGATGCTGCACATGGAACTCATCCGCTGGGCCATGGATGATCCAAGTCTGCTCCAAGCCGATGGGGAGCTATGGAGCGGTCCGCAAGACGACTTCGAGCTGCGACTGTACATCTACTACAACCAGTGGATGGTCATGTGGCGGAGCCTCTACAACCTGCGCCAGATCACTGAAGAAGAGCTTCGCTTCAACGTTAGAAGCGCCTTCAAGGGAGAGATCGCCAGAGAGCACTGGCGAGCACACCGAGACGAATATGTATGGGGTAGCCAAGCCCGCCGCCATCACGCCTTCACGAAGATTGTGGACGACGAGTGGCTCAAAGCGCAGCGCTCTCCATCGAAGCGTCCAGTTCCTCGTCCCGTTGAGCGATCGAACCCGGGCCGCGCACTGACCATATTCGGTATGGGCGTCGCTCTCTCCCTAGGAGCTGTTCTTGTCCGTCGACGTTGGCAAATGAACCGGGCTGGCCGCTGACCCAACGGGCCCCCTCGCCCACCAGCATGGCAGCGCCCGTCATCGCCGAGCAGCACGGCAACCCCGGCCAGCACCGGGCCCATCTATTCCACAGCGGGTCAACGATGCTTACGATCTTACGGTGCCATTGACACCGTCAGCCCATGCCATCAGCCAGTACGCGACCACGACCGATAATCTCTCCGCGCGTATCGCGCTGCACGCCTACGGTACGAACCCACAGGGGTGGTTCTCCTGGCTTGACGAGCAACTTCCGCTTTTTGGTGAGGTCCTGGAAGTTGGCGCAGGCACTGGCAAGCTGTGGAACCACGTCGACCACGTCGCGCGGGGACTCGCCCTGACATTGACTGATTTTTCGCCCGCGATGTGCGAGCAACTGCGCACAATTCCCGGCGCTGTTGTCCAGCAGTGTGATGCTGCTGACCTGCCATTCGGCGACGCCGGCTTCGACACCGTGATCGCCAACCACATGCTCTACCACCTGGACGACCCCGACGCCGCGCTGCGCGAGTTCGCCAGGGTGCTGCGCCCCAGCGGGCGGCTGGCGATCGCCGTCAACGGTATCGACCACCTCGCCGAGCTCGACGCCATCGGGCCGGCGATCGGCCGCCCCGACCTGGCGCTGGTCGCTGGTCAGAACGACTTCACCGCGGAAACCGGGCCCGCGCGTGTGGCCCGCTACTTCTCCGATGTCGTGGTCGAACCCTATCCGTGCGATCTTGACATCCTCAGCGCTGAGCCAGTGCTCGCTTACCTGGACAGCGTGGTCGGCGAGCCGCTCACCCCAGCGCAGCGGTCGGCCGCTCGGGATTTCGTTCAAGTCAAGATCGACACTGACGGCAGCTACCGAGTCGGGAAGCGCACCGTGCTGATCACTGCAGCTCGCCGAACGCACTGCTGTTGAATGGCCTCATCGGCACGTCGATCTTCCTGGCACGCTGGCTACGGGATCGGGATCTGCGGCGGGAGACCGAGCCCGGCCGGACGTGGTGGAGAACTACAACGGAGTCAATTACTACATCCGGTTCGGCAAGCGCGGCGAGCTCGCCTCCAACCGGCGTGAAGAGCAGGAAAGCCGAGCCCGCTGTATGCGTGGTCGATGGCCTGGCGCGAGTCCCACCGCCACCCGCTGCTCGACACCTTCCTTCGCGGCTTCACCGAAGTGGGCCGTGTCCGCCGCCGGCTGGACTACACACTTCGCGCCCTTGCGGATACTTATGAGTCAGGAAGTGGAAGTCTGATCCGGCGGGCATGTGCCATTCACCGCTGGGACGAAGGCCTGAACCGCCGACCATGATCACACATCCATCCGTGCCGCCTGCTGTTTCAGTGGGGTACAGGGCAGTAGCACGAATCCTGGTAGCAGGGTGTCATCCCTTCGAGGCGGCCCGCGTATTCGGGTCGGCCGAGATCTCGGTAGGCGTGCGCCCACAACGGTTTGAGATCAGCGAAGTAGCAGCCCGGTCCATTGACGAAAGTATCTTTGAGCGCGAGCAACGCGGTCGCTGGGTATCCGGCATCGAGCCAGCATGCGGCAGCGATGAGCTCCGCTTCAAGCGATGGGCGGTCCGCGACCACCGGCTTCCGATCGGCGTACGCGTCAGCTGGGGCGAGCACGCCGATGCCGTCCGCGCCCGGCTCGTGCCGCCACCCGTCCGGTACATCAAACACGATCTCGAACTCGGTGTCCGCGCAGACGGTCGTGCCTTTCCACCGCGAACCGGGAAAAGTCCTGTCCGGGTCCGGGCGTACGCGGAGTTCGGCGGCCAGCCGGTCAACAAGTCTCCGGTCCTTGGCGCGCGCGTCGATGCGCCACTGGTTCTGGGCAAGCCACACTTCTGGGTCGCGCCACGCCGGGGGCTCCGGGACCGGGTCCTCACGCCACCGTCGTAGGGCCCACGACAGCATGAACTCCAGACCGGCACGGGTGTCCGCGCCGATCAGGGTCACGCCATGGTCATGACCATTGGCCAGGACGACCGGATGATCCAGCCGCCCGAGTTCCGGCGCGGGTACCAGCCAGCCGACGTCGCCACCATCGCCGAGGGAGCCGAAGGGCACGAACTCCGGAGTCGCGAAGTGCGGGAGCGACAGCTGCCGATCCTGTTCGGTGAACTCCGGGTAGGCGTGACAGCCATCGGGCGGGCGCGGAATCATGGCCAGGTCGAACATGAAGTCGTAGTGGGACATCAGCACGGTGTAGTCATAGCTTTCATTCTCCCGGTAGAACTCGTACGCGCTCTGCCAGGCGATGTCGATCAGCGTGCGGAGCGCGGGCGGAGTGGGGAACGGAAAGAGATCGTCAACCCATGGCGGTGGTGTCGAATCGGTCACAGCGCCAGAGAATAGTGACCAACGTCGCGCACCGTTCGATGAACCCGTCTCGCAGAATCCCCCGGTCTGTCCGGCATGACCTGTCCGCCCACCTGCGCCACAGTGTCCCCGGTGAACAGCACGCCCTCTCCTGGAACATGGATCGCGATGTGGCTCCAGGCGGCTGGCGTTGAGTGGCGCCATGGTGATGGTCCCAAGAACCACCTCTGTTGAGCTGGGTAAACGGTTTATGGTGGAGAAGTCGCGCAACCGGAAAAGGGGGAAGAAATATGGCCGGATTTGACTGGAATCCCGAACCAGTAACCACCCCTCGCAGTGAGCATGCGGGCATCCGAATAGCGAAAGCGCGGAACCTCCGAGGGTTCACCCAAGAGGGCCTGGCCATGCGAGCGAATGTGTCACGCAGCCTGCTCGCCAAGGTTGAGACGGGAGCGAAACCCGCCAGCCCATCCCTGGTCGCGGCCGTCGCGAGAGCGTGCGCCGTGGACCCGGCGGAGATCAACGGCCAGCCATACCGAGGTAACGACAAGAACAGCGATGCCGTACACGCGACCATTCCGGCAATTCGGATGGCTTTGGCATATGTGGATATTGCTCCCGAGCTCGACGCGCCTCCTCGGACCCTGGACGAGTTGCGCACTGAGATAGCCGAGCTGCGAAAGCTTCAGAAAGCGGCATCGCATGTCCGTCTCGGCGCTCGCCTGCCCGCGGTTCTGGAGGAGCTGACCGTCCACGCCATGGAGACGGATGTCGCGCGGACATGGCGCATGCTCAACCGCGCCCAGGCCTTGGCCGGATCGCTGGCACGCCGGCTGGGCTACAACGATCTGGCTCAGGTCATCGTCGAGCGGACCTCTGTCTCCGCGCAGCGTGCTGAGGACGAGCACCTTCCCTGCCTGGTCTCGCTCGGTCGGGCGAGGCTGCTCATGACGCTCGGAGCGTGGGACGTGGCTCTCAAGATGATCAAGAATGCGGCGAGTAAGATCGATCAGGACAACCCGGTCTCAATGGAGGTCTTCGGCTCCCTCCACCTCAGCGCCGCCATCGCCGCCGCGAGGGCCGGTAAGGCTCCGGACGCCTGGGAGCATCACGGCGCGGCTTCGGACGCTGCGGCTCAGATCAGCCCGCGAGACCGCCGCGATCCCTACGGCCTCCAGATGAATCCCCAGAACGCCGCCATTCATGGCTGCGCGGTCGCCGTCGAACTGGGGGACGCCGATGAGGCGATCAGGCTGGATCGCGAACTCGATCTGGGACAGCGTTCCATTGGTGGTGAGCGGCGGGCTCATCACGAACTCGACATGTCTCGTGTCCACCTGTGCGGAAATGATCACGAAAGGTCGCTCAAGCGCGTCCTTCACGCGGAGCGTGTCGCGCCACAGATGACCCGGATCCACCCCTCTGCCAGAGAGACCGTCCGCCAACTCCAACGCAGTTACCGAAAGCCTCCCGAGTCGTTGCGCTTGCTGGCGGGCCGCATGGGCATTTAGCCGACAGTCTGTCAAGGGGGCTCGTGTGCACTTGCTGTGCACACTGGCCCCCTTCCCCGTTTCTACGGTCGCTGTGATGCGAGACCCACGGCCCTCGCACACAAGATCAGCAGGGCTGCGACCTTGGAGGACGGGTGAGACGACGTAGGGCGTCAACCAGATCGAGTGGGCCGACCGACGAAGCCGGTCGGAGCAATCAGCAGCCTCCCCCAAGACGCCGGGACTGGGATCCGGACGAGAGGCGCGCCGCGTGGGAGTTGGACCGTTCCGCGCCCGGGTGGGCCGTGTTCTATGGCCCATACAGTCGTCGCTTTTACGCGATCGCTGCCTGGCCGTCCCCATGCCCCCTTGTCCTGGACGCCGGGGACGCCCTCGAACTGCGCACTCTCATGTACGAGGCGGATGCCGCCTCTGGGCCGAGGATGGCGTGACGGCGGATGGCTCGTGGCGGCAGCCGGGATGCCAAATCGAGATCACGAGCATGGAGCACAGCCCGACGACTACACGGGCGCTCGGGTCGCGGCTCATCGGTTCCACGGGCCGGGTGGTCGCTCATTTCCGCCCTGATGTGGTCGCCTTGATCGAACTCGATGGCCCGCAGTGGTGTCTTCCGCAGGGGGTGCGGCGTTGGTCGGTGCACTGGGATGATCTCACTCCGCGCCCAGAGCGGTGTGCCGAACCGCCGCCTGCCTACTGGATGGGACTCTCGGGCCTTGAACGAGAGGCCCTACAGCATGCAATGCGAGACGGCGGGGAAACCGGCCTCTGCGGCGATGCGGCCTATCCCTTGCCGTTGATCGGCCTGTCTCTTCCGTTCGCCTACACCAGCGCGCGAGCTTGCCCGACCTGCGCATGGTTGGTAAGAGGTCCGAGTAGTGCGATGGGTCAGGGCTGAGGAGCGAAGCCGTTGACCGTCGATCGCCCTCAGCCGGATGTCCTCGGGGGCGAGCCAAGCTCCATGACAATGGCTCAGGGCCGGGGGTGCGGGGGCCGGCAGGCCCCTGCCCGGGGTTCGGGGCGGAGCCCCGATAAGCACAGCCCGAGCGTCAGCGAGGACCGCGCTTTTTGGGGGTCGAAGGGGGCGGAGCCCCCTGGGAAGCACGGCTGAGTGCCACTCGCGCGTAGCGCGCCAAGCGGCGATGACCGAGCTTGTCAGGCTCGCCGCCGGGCTCGGTAGGCGGCCACGTGCATCCGGTTTCCGCACGTACGGCTGTCGCAGTAGACACGGGACCGATTGCGTGACTCGTCCACGAACACCCGGTCGCAGTCAGGTGCCGAACACGTTCGCAGCCGTTCCCACTCCTCGTCCACCACCAGGTGCGCCAGTGCCACCCCGCAGTCCGCCGCCAGGTGCTCCGACAGCGTCGCGTCCGGGGCGAAGTAGTGCATGTGCAGCGGATGCCCGTCGTGCTCCGTCAGCCGGGGCGTGATGCGGGTCCCCGACAGGAGCGCGTTGAGCAGTCGTACGGCCGTCGGCTGGTCCGGGGCGGTGAAGACGCGGTGGAACGCCTCCCGCACCAGCCGCACCTGCCCCAGGTCGCGGGCCGTGAGCGCGCCGATGCCGCTGACCTGCCGCGACTCGACGAACGCGTGCAGGTCGGCCAGCTCGGCCAGACCGTCGTCTCCGCCGGTCGACGGGGACGTGTTGATCAGCTCTACAACCGTGGCCAGCGAATGCACCATGTCATGGCCAAACGGCATGTTGACTCCTGTCGACGACCGGCTTTAGCGTGGTCGCAGCGTATCTCGCTCCAAGGACATCGGGGGTTTCTGTGGGTGCACATCGTCGTATCGTGCTGATTGCGATCGCGGGTGCGCTGATCATCTCCACCTCCGGGCCGCTCGTCCGGTTGTCGGGAGTCTCACCGGCGACCTCGGCCTTCTTCAGATGCGCGTACGCGTTGCCGCCGATGCTGGTGCTGGCCTGGCTCGAACGGCGGAGGCTGGGCCCCATGCCTGCCCGGAGCCGCAATCTGGCGTGGCTGGCGGGCGTGCTGTTCGCGTTCGACCTGCTGTTCTGGCACCAAGCTATCAAGTATGTCGGCGCGGGCCTGGCCACCGTACTGGGGAACCTGCAGGTCTTCATCGTGGCCTTCGCGGCGTGGGCGCTCTTTCGCGAGCGGCCGTCGAACCGGCTGATGCGGGCCACTCCGGTGGTGTTCGCCGGAGTGGTGCTGATCTCGGGGATCTTCGACAGCGCCGCCTATGGGGCGAACCCGGTGCTCGGGGTCGTGACGGGTGTGGCCACCTCGATCTCGTACGCGGCGTTCCTGCTGGTGTTGAAGGGCGGTTCGGGGCGTACGTTCGGGCCGTTGACGCACGCCACCGCCGTGGCCACGGTCGCGATGGCCGCGCTGAGCCCGCTGTTCGGGGGCGCCGACTTCACGCCCAGCTGGCCGGCGCACGGCTGGCTGCTGGTGCTCGCGCTCGGCCCGCAGGTGATCGGCTGGACGCTGATCTCGTACTCGCTGCCCAGGCAGCCCGCCGCGCTCACCGCGCTGCTCCTGCTCATCCAGCCGATGACGACGGTCGGTCTGTCGGCCATGCTGCTCGGCGAGCATCCGTCGCCCCTCCAGCTCGCCGGGTGCGGGGTGATCGTCTTGGGCGTCCTGTACGGCTCGCGGCGCGCTCAGCCCGCCCGCACCGAGGCCGAGCAGCCGGAGCAGGTGCCGAACACCTCGACCGTGTGAGTGATCTCGGTGAAGCCGTGCTCGGAGCCGACCGTCTCCGCCCAGCGTTCGACGGCGGGACCGGCCACCTCGACGGTCCGGCCGCAGCGGCGGCACACCAGGTGGTGATGGTGGTCGCCGCTGGCGCACGCGCGGTAGACGGACTCGCCGTCGTCGGTGCGCAGCACGTCGACCTGACCGCCGTCGGCCAGCGCCTGCAACGCCCGGTAGACCGTGGTCAGGCCGATCTTGGCGCCGTGGGCGCGCATCTCGGCGTAGACGTCCTGGGCGCTGCGGAAGCTCTTGCTCTGGCGGAGGGTGTCGTGCACGGCGTCGCGTCTCGTGGACATCATCGTGCGACCTCCTCGACGCGCATGCTGGATCGCTCGCTCACTGTGGACTCCTGGGGTCTGCCTCGCCGTACGAACTTACCGACACCGAGGGCCAGGACGAAGCCGCAGAGGGCGAGAAGCACGATCGCGGCGCCCGGCGGCACCCTGGCGGACAGCGTCGAGGCGAGCAGCCCGCCCACCGCCGCGACGACACCGAACAGCATGGCCAGCGTCATCGTCGAGCGGAATCCCCTGGTGAGCTGCTGACCGGTCGCCACCGGGATCACCATCAGCGCGCTGACCAGCAGCAATCCGACCACGCGCATGGCGATGACGACGGTCAGCGCGGCCGTGACGGCGATCAGCAGGCTGAGGAAGCGCACCGGCAGGCCGCTGGCCCTGGCCATCTCCTCGTCCTGGCAGAGCACGAACAGCTCCCTGCCGAAGATCACGACCACCGCGATCACCGCGACGGCCAGCGCGCCGATGACCCAGATGTCCTCGGTGGTGACGCTGGCGATGGCGCCGAACAGGTAGGAGTTCAGCTTGGCGTTGCTGCCACCCGGCGCGATGCCCATGAGCATGACGCCGCCCGCGATGCCGCCGTAGAACAGCAGCGCCAGCGCCACGTCGCCGCTGGTGCGCCCGCGCGCCCTGACCAGTTCGATGGCCACGGCGCCGATGACGGCCACGGCCACGGCCGTGAGCACGGGCGCCTGGCCCGTCAGGAAGCCCAGCGCGACACCGGTCAGTGCCACGTGCCCGATGCCGTCACCGAGCAGCGCGAGCCTGCGCTGGACGATGAACGTGCCGACGGCGGGCGCGCAGAGCCCCACCAGCAGCGCCGCGATCAGCGCCAGCTGGAAGAACTGTGTGCCCAACAACTCGATCATGGCTCTCCCCGCCATCCGGAAAGCGGTCCCGCGCTCGCCTCGGTGGCGTGCGGGTGCACGTGTTCGTGTCCCGGACGGGCGCAGTCGCCCTCGGGCCGTGGTGGTCTGCCGTCGTGCGCGATCCGGCCCTCACGGACCACCACGCCGCGGGTGATGAGCGGCTCGAGCGGGCCGAGCTCGTGGGCGACGAGCACGATGGTCTTGCCGTTCTGCACCAGCGTGGCCAGCGTATCGGCGAGCAGCTGCTGAGTGTCGGCATCGACACCCGCGGTGGGCTCGTCCATGACGTAGGTGTCGGGTTCGCCGGCCAGCGCGCGGGCGATGAGCACCCGCTGCTGCTGGCCGCCGGACAGCGACTGCACCGGGTCGCCCGCCCGGTCCGCCAGCCCGACGGCCTCGAGGGCGCTCGCCGCCGCCGCCTTGTCCGCGGCGCTGGTACGGCGCAGCCGGCTCTGCCTGGCCACGCGGCCGGAGGTCACGACCTCGCGGACCGTGGCGGGCACCCCGCCGCCGACGGCCAGGCGCTGCGGCACGTAGCCGATGCGCCACCAGTCGCGGAATTTCGCGGGCGGTGAGCCGTACAGGAGGGTCTGGCCGCCCGAGAGCGGAGTGAGGCCCAGCAGGGCGCGTACCAGCGTGGACTTGCCCGAGCCGTTGGCCCCCATGAGGGCCACGACCTCGCCGGGGCAGATCGTGAGATCGATGCCGCGCAGGATGTCGCGCCGGTCCAGGCTCACCCGGCCGCCGGTCATGGCGAAGGCGGTCTCGCTCATGTCGCACACCCCAATGTGCCGCTCATCTCGTACATCCCAATGCCGCCGGTCATGCCGTACACCCCAATGCGGTCTGCAAGGTCTTCAGGTTGTCGCGCATTCCCGACAGGTAGTCGCCCGACGGCTTGCTCTCCAGCGGGTCGAGCACCGCCGTCCGCGCGCCGACCTCCTTGGCCAGCACCTCGGAGACCTTGGGGCTGACCAGGGCCTCGGTGAAGATCGTGGTCACCTTCTCGTCCTTGGCCAGCTTGGCGACCTCGGCGATGCGGGCGGGGGAGGGCTCGGTCTCCGGGTCCAGGGTGATGCCGACCTGCTTGAGGTGATAGCGGTCGGCCAGATAGCCGAACGCCTCATGGGCGGTGACCAGCGTCTTGGTCCCGCAGGTGGTCAGGGCCTTGGCGTACTCCTGGTCGAGGGTCCCCAGGGCGCCCGCCGTCTTGACCGCGCGGTCCCGGTAGCCCTGGGCGTGCGCGGGGTCGGCGGCGGCCAGCCGCTCGCCGAGCTTGGCGGCGACGGTGGCCAGGCGGGACGGGTCCAGCCAGAGGTGCGGGTCGTAGCCGATGTCGTGACCCTCAGCGTGCTCGCCGGCGGGCAGCGTCTTGACGGAGGTCGCGGCGTCGAAGCTCTTGTCCTGGTCGACCGCGTCGTCCACGGCGGGCTGGACGCCCTTGATGTAGACGGTCAGGGTCGCGTCCTGGAGCTGGGCCACCTGGTGCGCGCCCAGCTCCAGGTCGTGCGGTTCGACACCGGGGGCGGTCAGGACCGACACGCTCACGTCGGGGCCGCCGACCTGCTCGGTGAGCCACTGGAGCGGGTAGAAGGCGGCGATCACGGCGGGCTTGCCGAGCGCCGTAGTCTCCGCATCGCCGGTGTTGGAGCACGCGGTGGCCGTCAGAGCGGTCGCGAGGATGGCAGCACCGATTAGGGGCGTTCGGGACATCACGCCCTCGATTATGGGGAAAATGAAAATGATTGTCAAAATCTCCGGCTAAAACACTCCGAAGCGGTCGGCCGCGAGGACCAGCAGGAAGGCCAGCATCACGACCCGCAGCAGCCGCCCGCCGAGCCCCAGCGACGGCCAGGACAGGTACGCCAGCCAGCCCACGAACCCCAGCACCGGCAGCACCGCCACGCCGCCCAGCCAGCTGTCCACGGCGAACCCGGTCAGCAGCAGCACCACCAGCACGGCCGGCGCCGCCCACTTGGGCACCTGCGTGAACAGGAACGTCATCGGGGTCGCGCTGCGCTCCTCGACCGCCTTGCGCAGGCCGGTCGCGCCAGGTGTGAAGAACTGCTCGCCGGCGGGAAGCGGCCGCCGGGCGTTCCCGCGGCGGTTGTCATTGGTGGCCACGGCCCGAGCCTAGCCCTGTCCCCATCGAACAGCAGGTGGGCGGTCGGAGTGCTCGAATCGGACACCGGGTGCGGGCAGGTCAGGGGCTGGAATCGCCCAGCGGTACGTAATCGTCTGACATCCTGGTGTGCGTGCTCGCCGTCATCCGTTACACCGTCCCAGAGTCCCAGTCCCAAGACTTCGTCAAGCAAGCCCATGTCATCCTTCAGACGTTGGCCGACCAGCCCGGATTCCTGCGCGGCCGGTTGGCCCGCTCGGTCGATGAGCCCAACCTGTGGGCGCTGGTCAGTGAGTGGGAGGGCGCCGGGTTCTACCGCCGGGCCCTGTCCGCGGCGCGAATGGCGATGTATCCCCTGATGATCCTCATGGTCAATGAACCAAGCGCGTTCGAGGACGTCTATCTTCAAGACGGCGAGTAGAAATACTCGCGCGCGAGGGCTCGTGAGCGTCCCCTAAGCTGGGAGCTCACCCATTCCCTTCGCCGACCTCCAGCCGGAAAGAGACGCAACCAAAATGGCACGACGCACAGACGTCATGGACACGATCGTCAGCCTCGCCAAACGCCGCGGGCTCGTTTACCCGTCGAGCGAGATCTACGGCGGACTGCGCGCGTCGTGGGACTACGGTCCCCTGGGCGTCGAGCTGAAGAACAACGTCAAGCGGCAGTGGTGGCTGTCGATGGTCCAGTCGCGCGACGACGTGGTGGGCCTCGACTCCTGCGTCATCCTGGCCCGCGAGGTCTGGCAGGCCAGCGGTCACGTGGAGACCTTCACCGACCCGCTGACCGAGTGCCAGTCGTGCCACAAGCGCTACCGCGCCGATCACCTCCTTGAGGCGTACGAGGAGAAGAACGGCAAGGCGCCGGAAAACGGCCTGGCCGACATCACCTGCCCCAACTGCGGCAACAAGGGCGCCTTCACCGACCCGAAGCAGTTCAGCGGCCTGCTCAAGACCTACCTCGGCCCGATCGAGGACGAGTCGGGTCTGGCCTATCTGCGCCCGGAGACCGCGCAGGGCATCTTCATCAACTACCTCAACGTGCAGCAGTCGGCGCGTAAGAAGATCCCGTTCGGCATCGGCCAGGTCGGCAAGTCCTTCCGCAACGAGATCACGCCGGGCAACTTCATCTTCCGCACCCGCGAGTTCGAGCAGATGGAGATGGAGTTCTTCGTCAAGCCGGGCAGCGACGAGGAGTGGCACCAATACTGGATCGACGAGCGCTTCCGCTGGTACTCCGATCTGGGCATCAACAAGGACAACCTCCGGCTCTTCGAGCACCCCAAGGAGAAGCTGTCCCACTACAGCAAGCGCACGGTCGACGTCGAATACCGCTTCAACTTCGCGGGCGGCGAGTGGGGTGAGCTCGAGGGCATCGCCAACCGCACCGACTTCGACCTGACCGCCCACTCCAAGGCGTCGGGCGTCGACCTGAGCTTCTTCGAGCAGGACACGGGCGAGCGTTACGTGCCCTACGTCATCGAGCCGGCGGCGGGTGTCGACCGGGCCACGCTGACGTTCCTGCTGGACGCTTACAGCGAGGACGAGGCGCCCAACGCCAAGGGGGTCATGGAGAAGCGCACGGTGATGCGGCTCGACCACCGGCTCGCCCCGGTCAAGGCCGCGGTGCTGCCGCTGTCGCGCAACGCCGACCTGTCGCCGAAGGCCCGCGACCTGGCCGCGCAGCTGCGCCGGCGGTGGAACGTCGAGTTCGACGACGCGGGCGCGATCGGCCGCCGCTACCGGCGCCAGGACGAGATCGGCACGCCGTTCTGCATCACGGTCGACTTCGACACGCTCGAGGACCAGGCGGTCACGATCCGCGAGCGCGACACGATGGCTCAGCAGCGCATCTCGCTCGACGCCGTCGACTCCTACCTCCGCCAGCACCTGAACGACTAGTTTTCTTTTACGGCCGGCAGTGGCCAGCCCCACCCGCCATACGTGGCTGGGCCCCGTCCAGGGGCACGCTCCTGCGGTTTACGGGGCTGGCCGCCGTGACGTGCGCATTGTTGACCCCGTTCGCGGTCTTTCCTAGACCGTGGGCGGGGTCAACGTCGTCAGGGCAGGTGGCAAAGAATCAACAGCAGCCAAGTAGGTCAATTCCCGGCAAGAGGCTCAGCGGCGGGCGCGGCTTCGGCACACCGCCAGGGTGATGGCGTACGCGATCGGGGGCAGGACGAAGATCGCGACGCGCAGCCCGTACACGATCCAGAGGTAGGTCTCGTGCGGCGCCGTGAGCAGCGGCAGCGGCGCCTTCGGGTCCGGTGGGGTCTCCGAGACCCATGTCCCGGCCCACAGCACCGTGAAGAACGTGATCACTGCCACCCCGAGCGCCGTGCGGACGGGCGCGTGCGAGGGGCGGTCCAGCAGGTTGTGCACGCGGCGGTCCCCCGTGAAGCGGCGCTCCAGGAACGGATAGAACAGCAGGACCGTGAAGAAGGCGGCCAGGGCCAGCATCGGGATCCAGAGGCCGACCTGCAGGACGAAGCCGCCGACGGTGATCTCCCACGGTGGCGTCAGGCGTAGCGCGCCTTCCAGGACGCCGAAATACCAGAACGGCTGAGCCGATGGTGGCCAGCCGCCGGGCCGGTACGCCCCGTGCTCCCACACCGGGTTGACCCGGACGAAAGTGGCCAGCAGCGCGATGACGGCCATCGTGAACAGCGTGGTGGCGCCGTTCTTGACGGCGAAGTACGGGAAGAACGGGCCGCCCGTGACCCGTGTCTCGTCCGAGGTCGGGGTGCGGTGCTCGGTGTGCTTCTGCCGCCAGGTCAGGACGATCCCGTGCAGCGGTATGAGCGCCAGCAGGATGCCCGGCACCAATAGCACGTGCGTCACGAAGATGCGCGGGATGACCTGGCCGGGGAAGTCGCCGTTGAAGATGAACGCCGACAGGTAGCTGCCGACGAGCGGGATGGACAGCAGCAGGCCCTGCGCCTCCCGGAGGCCGGTCATCGCGAGTTGGTCGGCGGGCAGCGAGACGCCCAGGAACGACTCGAAGAGCGCCAGCGCGAACAGCACCACGCCGGTCATCCAGCTCAGCTCGCGCGGCTTGCGGAAGGCGGCGGTGAAGAAGACGCGGAACAGGTGGGCCACGATCGACAGCACAAAGATCGTCGCCGCCCAATGGTGCATCTGGCGCATCAGCAGGCCGCCCCTGATGTCCAGGCTGATCTCGCGCACCGAGGTGAAGGCCACGTCGGGGTTGGGCTTGTAGAAGAAGACCAGGAACGTGCCCGTCAGGACGAGCAGGACGAACGAGTACAGGGCGAACTCGCCGAGCAGGAACGACCAGTGGCTCGGGAAGAGCTTGCGGAGATTGGGGCGGAGCCAGCGGGCCAGGCCGAGGCGCTCGTCCAGGAAACTCGCGGAGCCCTGCGCGGCTTTGGCCGATCCGGTGACCAGGCGAGCGCGACGCTGTGGCTTGGTAGGAGTGGCCATCGGGCGCCTCCTGCTAGACGGTGATCCGATTGTATCATCCGGATCTTTAAAATTGGTTTATACCAATTGGTATAAACCAATTTTTCCCCAAACAGAATATAAATTGGATTAGACCGGTCATATGCCCTTCACCAGCGGAAACGTTGACTTAACCGGTGGGTGCAGTTTCATCATGATTATCGCCGGTAGAGTCCGAACCAGAGGCGTTGATTGGAGCTGTGGTGGCCAAGTACGTTTACGACTTCACCGAGGGCAACAAGGATCTCAAGGATCTTCTCGGCGGCAAGGGAGCAAACCTTGCCGAAATGACCAATCTCGGACTGCCCGTTCCTCCCGGGTTCACGATCACCTCCGAGGCATGCCGCCACTACCTGGCCGAGGGCGCGGTCCCCGACGGCCTGGAGCGGGAGGTGGCCGAGCACCTCGGCGCCATGGAGAAGCGGATGGGCAAGACGCTCGGCCAGGCCGACGACCCGCTGCTCGTCAGCGTCCGCTCCGGCGCGAAGTTCTCGATGCCCGGCATGATGGAGACCGTCCTCAACATCGGGCTGAACGACGAGTCCGTGCACGGCCTGGCCAAGCAGGCCGGCGGCAACGACCGCTTCGCCTGGGACTCCTACCGCAGGCTCATCCAGATGTTCGGCAAGACCGTGCTCGGCATCGACGGCGAGCTGTTCGAGCACGCGCTCGAATCGCTGAAGGGCCACCGGCAGGACACCGACCTCGGGGCCGCCGAGCTGCAGGGCCTGGTCGAGACGTTCAAGGGCATCGTGCGCGACCAGACGGGCAAGGACTTCCCCGCCGACCCGCGCGAGCAGATGCGCCTGGCCGTCATGGCCGTCTTCGACTCCTGGAACGCCCCGCGCGCCATCCTCTACCGCCGCCAGGAACGCATCCCCGCCGACCTCGGCACCGCGGTCAACATCGTGGCCATGGTCTTCGGCAACGTCGGCAACGACTCGGGCACCGGCGTCGCCTTCACCCGCGACCCCGGCTCCGGCCAGCAGGGCATCTACGGCGACTACCTGCAGAACGCCCAGGGCGAGGACGTCGTCGCCGGCATCCGCAACACGATCCCGCTCCAGGAGCTGGAACGCCTCGACAAGAGCTCGTACGACGAGCTCCTGCGGATCATGGAGACGCTGGAGAACCACTACCGCGACCTGTGCGACATCGAGTTCACGATCGAGCGCGGCAAGCTCTGGATGCTGCAGACCAGGGTCGGCAAGCGCACCGCGGCCGCCGCGTTCTGCATCGCCACCCAGCTCGTCGACCAGGGCCTCATCACGCTCGACGAGGCCGTCACGCGGGTGACGGGTGACCAGCTGGCCCAGCTGATGTTCCCGCGCTTCGACTCGGGCGCCGAGAAGAAGAAGATCGCCAAGGGTATGAACGCCTCGCCGGGCGCCGCCGTCGGCAAGGCCGTGTTCTCCTCCGCGCGCGCCGTCGAGCTGGCCGGCCAGGGCGAGGACGTCATCCTGGTGCGCCGCGAGACCAACCCCGACGACCTGTCCGGGATGATCGCCGCGCGCGGCATCCTGACCAGCCGCGGCGGCAAGACCTCACACGCCGCCGTGGTCGCCCGCGGCATGGGCAAGACCTGCGTCTGCGGCGCCGAGGAGCTGGAGGTGTCGATCGGCGAGCGCAGGTTCACCGCGCCGGGCGACATCGTGGTGAACGAGGGCGACCTCATCTCCATCGACGGCACGACCGGCGAGATCTTCCTGGGCGAGGTGCCCGTGGTGGACTCCGCCGTGGTCGAGTACTTCGAGGGCGGGGAGCCCGGCGACGACCTGGTCCGTGCCGTGGACCGGATCATGCGGCGGGCCGACGAGGTACGCCGGCTGGGCGTGCGGGCCAACGCCGACACCCCGGAGGACGCTGCCAGGGCACGCCGCTTCGGCGGTGAGGGGATCGGGCTGTGCCGTACGGAGCACATGTTCCTGGGCGAGCGCAGGCAGCTCGTCGAGGACCTGGTGCTGGCCTCGGGCGACGAGGAGCGCCAGGCGGCGCTGGACGCGCTGGAGCCCCTCCAGAAAGCCGACTTCGTCGGGATATTTCAGGCTATGGAGGGTCAGCCGGTCACGGTCCGGCTCATCGACCCGCCGTTGCACGAGTTCCTGCCGGACCTCACCGACCTGTCGGTCAAGGTGGCCACGGGGGACGCCACGGACAAGGACCGCAAGCTGCTGGGCGCCGTCAAGCGGCTGCACGAGCAGAACCCCATGCTCGGGCTGCGCGGTGTGCGGCTCGGCCTGGTCATCCCCGGTCTGTTCGCCATGCAGGTACGCGCCATCGCCCAGGCGGCCAAGGAGGTGCCGGGAGCCAAACCGGAGATCATGATCCCGCTCGTGGCCGCCGTACAGGAGCTGGAGGCCGTCCGCGAGGAGGCCGCCGGGATCCTCGCGGACCTCGGCGTCGAGGCCCTGATCGGCACCATGATCGAGACGCCCAGGGCGGCGCTCACCGCGGGCCAGGTCGCCGAGGCGGCCCAGTTCTTCTCCTTCGGCACCAACGACCTGACCCAGATGACCTGGGGCTTCTCGCGGGACGACGTGGAGGCCGCGTTCTTCTCCCGCTACCTGGAGCTCGGCATGTTCGGGGTCTCGCCGTTCGAGACCCTCGACCGCGACGGCGTCGGGCGCCTGGTCACGATCGCCGTCGAGGAGGGCCGGGCGGCCCGCCCTGACCTCAAGCTCGGCATCTGCGGCGAACATGGGGGCGATCCCGACTCGGTGCACTTCTGTCACCAGGCCGGGCTCGACTACGTCTCGTGCTCGCCGTTCCGGATCCCGGTCGCCCGGCTGGAGGCCGGCCGCGCGGCCTTCGCCGAATGCGACTCCGACACCCGGTAGGCAGCTGACCCCAGACACCAGCCACGACGGACTGTCAGATCTTCCTCCCCCCGAAGGAGGTCACACGACCGCCTCGATCCCTGTGACGGTCGGTTGTGGTGGGGGTCCTTTGGGTGGATGCCCCCTCCGGGGGAGGGGGTGGTGACGGTCGGTTGTGGTGGGGGTCCTTTGGGTGGATGCCCCCTCCGGGGGAGGGGGTGGTGACGGTCGGTTGTGGTGGGGGTCCCTTGGGGTGGATGCCCCCTCCGGGGGGAGAGGGTGGTGACGGTCCGTTGTGGCTGGTGTCCCTGTGGGGGGCCTCAGGGATGGTGACGGTCCGTTGTGGTGGGGGTCCCTTGGGTGGGATACCTCCTCCGGGGGAGGGGATGGTGACGGTCCGTCCTGGTGGAGGGCGCCTCGGGGGCTGTCGCGGTCGGCCGGGCTAGACGGTCGCTTCCGCCTGCTCCAGCGTGGCGGGCACGTAGTCGTGACGCATGCCCAGGTCGCCCAGCCACTTCCGGAGCCCGGGAACGGCGGACGGGCTGGCCGCGACCTGGGCCGCGTACTCCGACAGCGCCACCTCCTCGCCGTCGTCGAACAGCAGCCGCGCCGGCCCCGCCCACGACAGCGTCCACCGGGCCTGGCCGTGCTGGATCAGCACCGCCTCCAGCGCCTGGCCGAGCACCCCGGCCAGCAACGTCTCCGACGGGTTCCAGCCCAGCTCGCGCAGCTTCTCCTCCAGCTCCGGCCGCCGCCCCCTGGCGATCACCTCGAAGGCCGCGTCGAGGTAGGGCCGGGTGGCGCCCAGCACCCGCTGCCCGGCCAGCGCCAGGTCGTTGAGGGCCTCGGCGTTGCGGGCCGCGTACATGCCCTGGGACACCAGCTCCTCCCACGACACCGCCCGCAGCCCCGTGAGCGCCTCCGGCGTCCACATCGACTGCTCGACCGCCTGCACCGCCACGTTCGCGTCGCGCAGCAGCGTGAGGGCCGAGCGCGGGTCGGGTACGTGCTCCGGCTCCGGAAGCAGCTCGATGGCGGCCAGCCGGTCGGCCAGGCTCGGGTGGGAGTCGTAGAGGGAGGTCTCCCGCGGCTCCTCGCCGAGCTTGGCCACCTCGGCCTGCCTGGCCGGGTCGCTCATCAGCGCGTGGAACCCGCCGAACACCGCCGCGGGCCGGTTGCCGCCCGCCCCGGTCATCGACAGGTAGCCCTCGGCGTAGATCTTCCAGGCGGTCGCCGTGCTGTGGATCTTGCGCAGCGCCTCCGACATCGCCTGGCGACCGCCGATGGCCACCGCGAACCGGTCGGCCTCCAGCTCCTGCCCGCGCGACACGCTCTGGGAGACGAGCATGTAGAGCTTGGCGTAGTACTTGAACAGCCGCTGGACGTACGGGTTGCCGGCGAGCCCCTCGACGGTCGCGATCAGCCCTTCACGGCCCCGGTAGACCGGCGCGCCCAGGCGGGTGTGGGCGCCGCTGTAGTGGCCCAGCTCGTGGCCGAGCACCGCGCGCATCTCGTCGACCGTGAGGGTCTGCAGCAGCGGCAGCCCGATGTACATGCGCCGTCTGGTGGCCTTCATGCCGAGGAAGCGGGTGTCCTCCGCCACGGCCGCGTTGACCTCGGGCACCAGGCGGATCTCGTCGGGCGGCGCCGTACGGACGCGCTGGGACAGGTCGTCGACCACCTGCCAGAGCGCGGGTTCGTGCTCGCGGGCGACCAGCACGCCCGGCTGCTCGCCGTCCTCGCGGCGGCTGACCATGATCAGGGCGCGCACGAGCGCGGCCCCCGCCAGGGTCAGGATGACCGCGTACTTGAGGCCGTTGACGTGGTAGTCGACCAGCAGCAGCACATCGAAGAAGACAGCCGCGACCAGCACGAGGCCGACCAGCACGTAGAAGCCGGCAAGCAGGGCGAAGGCCAGCACGGCCCGGAACGCTGTGGTCATGGAGGAGGGGCTCCCGGGGAATGGGGTTCTCGCGAGGGTCGACACTAGCGGAGACCGGAAACTGGATAAAATCACAGCTCTTATGGCCCGTTACGACGAGCACGACCAGGAGCGGTGGGTGCCGGAACCTCCCGGCAACCCGGAGCGCAGCGCGTTCGAACGCGACCGCGCCAGGGTTCTGCACAGCTCCGCGCTGCGCAGACTGGCCGCGAAGACGCAGGTCGTGGGGCCCGGCGAGACCCTTGGCGGCGGCCAGCACATCCCGCGCACCCGGCTCACCCACTCGCTCGAATGCGCCCAGGTCGGCCGGGAGATGGGCGCGACGCTCGGCGTCGACCCCGACCTGGTGGAGACCGCCTGCCTGGCGCACGATCTGGGCCATCCGCCGTTCGGCCACAACGGCGAGGTGGCGCTCAACCAGCTGTCCACCTCGTGCGGGGGCTTCGAGGGCAACGCGCAGAGCCTGCGCCTGCTCACCCGGCTGGAGGCCAAGGTCCTCACCGAGGACGGCCGCAGCGCCGGGCTCAACCTCACCAGGGCCGCGCTCGACGCCTCCATCAAATATCCGTGGACCTGCGACAGATCGCCGAAGTTCGGGGTCTACGACGACGACCTGCCGGTCTTCGAGTGGATCAGGGACGGCGCCCCCGACGGCCAGGTGAGCTTCGAGGCGCAGATAATGGACTGGGCCGACGACGTCGCCTACTCCGTCCACGACCTCGAGGACGCGCTGCACTCCGGCCACGTCACACCCGAGGCGCTCCTATCGGCCGCCGAGCGCCGCGCGGTCTGTGAGACCGCCCGCACCTGGTACGCGCCCAGTGCCGACCTCGCCGAGCTCGAAGCCGTCTTCGCCGCACTGATCGCCACCCCGCTCTGGCCGCGCCGCTTCGAGGCCACCTTCGCCGACCTGGCCGGGCTCAAGGCGCTGACGAGCGGTCTCATCGGCCGCTTCTGCCGCTCCGCCCAGACCGCCACCAAGGACGCGTACGCCTCGCGGCACCGCGCGGAGCTCGTCGTCCCCCCGGCCACGCGGCTGGAGTGCGCGATCCTCAAGGGCATCACCGCCCACTACGTGATGACCACCGACGACCACCACGCCAACCAGGCCAGGCAGCGCGACCTCATCACCGAGCTGGCCTCCCTGATCACGCTCGGCGCGCCCGCCACCCTGGAGCCCGCCTTCCGGCCCACCTACCTCGCCGCGCCCGGTGACGCCGCCCGTGTCCGGGTGGTCATCGACCAGATCGCCTCTCTCACCGACACGTCCGCCATCGCCTGGCACAAGCGTCTTTCCCGATGACCCCCGGCGGGCGGATACTGCGGCCATGGCTACATATGTGATCGTCGGCGCGGGACTGGCGGGGGCCAAGGCGGCGCAGACGCTGCGGGAAGAGGGTTCCGACGACGAGATCGTGCTGATCGGCGCGGAGTCCGAACGCCCCTACGAGAGACCGCCCTTGTCGAAGGAATACCTGCTGGGCAAGAGCGAGCGGGAGAAGATCTTCGTCCATGGCGCCGGTTGGTACGCCGACAACGGCGTGGACCTCAGGACCGGCCTGCGGGTCACGCGCCTGGAGCTCGGCCAGCACGCGGTCCGGCTCTCCGACGGTTCGCGCCAGCCGTACCACAAGCTGCTGATCGCGACGGGGGCGAGGCCGCGGCGTCTGCCCGGACCCGCCCTCTATCTGCGCACGGTCGAGGACAGCGAGGCGCTCAAGGCGCGCCTGGCCGACGCCGAGCGGGTGATCGTGGTCGGCGCGGGCTGGATCGGGCTGGAGACCGCCGCGGCCGCCCGCAAGGCCGGGTGCGAGGTCACGATCGTCGAACCCGACCCCACGCCGCTGTATCGGCCGCTCGGGCCCGAACTCGGCGAGGTCTTCGCCGGGCTGCACCGGCGCAACGGCGTCGACCTGCGCACCGGCACCGGCGCCGCGGAGATCACCGAGACCGGCGTACGGCTCAGCTCCGGCGAGCGCCTGACCGCCGACCTCGTCATCGTCGGCATCGGCGCGGAGCCCGAGGTCGGGCTGGCCCGGGACGCCGGACTGGAGGTCGGGGGCGGCATCCTCACGGACGCCGCGCTGCGCACCTCGCATCCCGACGTGTTCGCCGCGGGCGACGTCGCCGAGGCGTTCCATCCCCTGTACGGCCGGCGCATCCGGGTCGAGCACTGGGCCAACGCGCTGAACGGCGGCCCCGCCGCGGCCAGGTCCATGCTGGGCCAGGAGGTCTCCTATGACCGCGTGCCGTACTTCTATACCGACCAGTACGACCTGGGCATGGAGTTCTCCGGCGACATCCAGGGCTACGACGAGGTCGTCTACCGGGGTTCGGTCCCCGACCTGGAGTTCGTCGCCTACTGGCTGCGGGAGGGCAAGGTCGTCGCCGGCATGAACGTCAACGTCTGGGACGTCGCCAGCGAGATCAAGCAGCTCATCCGCTCCGGAGTGACCGTAGACCCGAAGGAGCTCACGTCGGGTTGACGATGATCACAGTAGGAGTCGGCGTGGGGTGGGTCTTCTTTTTCTTCTTCTTGGGCTCCACGACCTTCTTCGACGCGCACTGAACGGCGCACGGCGGCGTCTCGCCCAGCCGGCCGCGCATCTTCAGCGTCTCCTTCTTCGGCGACAGCGTCTTGTTGCCGGACTGCCAGGCGTCGAGGTAGTCCCAGGGCTTCACCATGCCCCGGCGCACCCACCAGTAGGCGGGGCCGGTCTTCCAGGAGATCGCGAAGTAGAGGTTGGTGGCGGTGTTGAGGGCGTTGCCCGAGTTGCCGACCCGGCCGAGCATCTGTCCGACCTTCACCCGTACGCCCGGCTTGAGGCCGTCGGCCACGGCGTCGAGATGCCCGCCGAGGTAGCGGACGCCGTCGTCACCGATGATCGTGACGAAGCGGCCCTCGCGGTAGGCGCCCACGTCGGTGGTGGGCGACCACTTGTTCAGGGTGTTGACCTCGTCGACCACGCCGTCCACCGGCGCCACGAACGCGCAGCCCTTGCCCGCCCAGATCACCGTCTTCGGGAGCACGAGCAGCTGGCGCTGGTAGGTCGTCCGGCAGCCCTGGACGGGGAAGGCGTAGGTGTACTTCGACAGCTTCGGCGGCGGGATCTTGACCGGGTCCTCACCCTTGGGCGGCGTCTCGGCCGATTGGGGGTCGGCGGTCGGTGTTGGTGAGGGGATGGTGGCGGTGACGGACGGGCTGGCGCTCGCCGGAGGCGTGGCCGGTGACTGTGCGCTGACCCCCGCCACTCCGGTGGCTTGCGGCGAGCAGGCGCTCGCCAGCAGCGCGGCGCCCGCTAAAGCCGCCCAACATCCGAGATGCCCCGCTCGCATGATCTCCACCCGTGTCGACGTGTCCACCGCAAACATTTACCTTTGTAGCCGACCAGGGAAGTGCTCCCGACAGATTTCCGCCTTTCGCGACGCGACGGTGACATCCTCTTACCGCCAGGTCACCGTCACCTCACGGAGGGCAGTCATGAGCCCGGGTGGGGACGGTTGTCGTAGCTCAGGAATAGACTCACCGGCGTGGCTGGCAGGATCCGTGACGTCGATATCGCGCTCGTTCGTGAGCGATCACCCATCGCCGATGTGATCGGCGAACACATCCAGTTGCGCAACGCGGGTGGCGGCAACCTCAAGGGGTTGTGCCCGTTCCATGATGAGAAGAGCCCGTCCTTCAACGTCACGCCCGAGCGCGGCATGTATTTCTGCTTCGGCTGCACCGAGGGCGGCGACGTCATCACGTTCGTCGAGAAGATCGAGCACCTGACGTTCGGTGAGGCGGTCGAGCGGCTGGCCCAGCGTGCCGGGATCCAGCTCCAATACGACCAGGGCGGCTACGTGCCGCGGCGCGACCACGGCGAGCGGGCCCGGCTGATCGAGGCGCACAAGGCCGCCGCCGAGTTCTACGCCGACAAGCTGCTCGGCCCGGAGGCCGCGCCCGGCCGGCGGTTCCTGTCGGAGCGGGGGTTCGAGCGGGCCGACGCCGAGATGTTCGGCGTGGGCTACGCGCCCAACGAATGGGAGGGGCTGACGCGGCACCTCCTGGGGCGCGGGTTCACCGCCGACGAGATCGTCAAGGGCGGGCTGGCCAAGGAGGGGCGGCGCGGGCCGATGGACCGCTTCCGCGGGCGGCTGATCTGGCCGATCCGCGACGCGACGGGCGACGTGATCGGGTTCGGAGCCCGCAAGCTGCTCGACTCCGACGACGGCCCGAAATACCTCAACACCCCCGACTCCCCGCTCTACAAGAAGAGCCAGGTGCTCTACGGCATCGACCTGGCCAAGCGGGAGATCTCCAAGCGGTCCCAGGCGGTCATCGTCGAGGGCTACACCGACGTCATGTCCTGCCACCTGGCCGGGGTGCCGACGGCGGTCGCCACCTGCGGCACGTCGTTCGGCGAGGAGCACATCAAGATCCTGCGGCGCTTCCTGCTCGACCAGGCGGAGTTCCGCGGCGAGGTGATCTTCACCTTCGACGGCGACGCGGCCGGGCAGAAGGCGGCGCTCCGGGCGTTCGCCGACGAGCAGAAGTTCGTCACCCAGACCTACGTCGCCGTGCAGCCCGACGGGCTCGACCCGTGCGACCTGCGCGTCAAGCAGGGCGACGCGGCCGTGCGCGACCTGATCGCCAGCCGCGAGCCGCTGTTCCAGTTCGCCATCCGCAGCACGATCTCCCGCTACGACCTGCGCAGCAACGAGGGCAAGATCGCCGCGCTCGACGCGGCGGCGCCGATCGTGGCCGGGATCAAGGACGTCGGCCTGCGCAAGCGCTACGCGATCGACCTCGACCGGTGGCTCGGCTTCATGGACGAGCGGTTCGTCATGCAGCGCATCGCCGAGGTCGGCGGCGCCCAGCAGGGGCGCCCGCGACGGGCGCCGAAGGCCGCGCCCGTCGATCCCAACGTGCGGGTCGAGGGCGAGCTGCTCAAGCTGGCCATCCAGCGGCCCGCGCTGCTCGGTCCCCGCTTCGACGCGCTCGACCCGCGGGCGTTCACCGCGCCCGACCACGTGCTGGTGCACCAGGTGATCACCGCGGCGGGCGGCGCCGCGTCGGCGGGCCACGGCGGGCGTGAGTGGGTCGACCGGCTGCTGGAGCAGTGCCACGACGACGTGACGCGGGCGCTGGTGACCCGGTTCGCGGTCGAGGCGATCCAGGCCGACTCCCACACCGAGGAGCGCTACGGGGCGGCCATGCTGGCGGCGATCGAGGCCATCGCGGTCGACCGGGCGATCGCCCAGGTCAAGTCGCGCATCCAGCGGCTCAACCCGGTGGATGAGCAGCAGGACTACAACCGGCTGTTCGGCGAGCTGGTGGCGCTTGAGCAGCAGCGCAGAGTGCTCCGGGACCGGGCCGCGGGCAGCTGAGGGGTTTGGGGACGCTCTCACAGGCAGCTGAGGGGTTTGAGGACGTCTCGCGGGCAGCCGCGGTAACCAGCTGAGGGTTTCGGCGGGCCCGTGCGCACTCGCTTTGGCGTCGCCCGCCGGCGGATGATGAGCCGCGAATGGCCCCTGTAACGGCTCGTTCGAGAGTTGCCGAGCACAAGATGTCGGGAACTTGTTGAATCCAGATGGCCGTGGCGAAATCCTTCACCGGCCGCGTAGGACAGCGGTGTCACAAGGCATCCGGGCAGGCTACGCGTGGTGTCCGGCGACAACCCCGCCCCGGACACTCCTTACTCGACCGCGTAATTGACTTTACTTTCCTGATCAAACTGCCGCTAAACCTTTAAGCGATCTCAATTTGGTAAGGGCCACGGCCTTACCTTCGGTTACAAAAATGGGTCTGCCATTTTACGGAACCAATACTGCAGACTGTGTCCCGTGGGTGCATCGGTACTGCCAAGTGGACCGCCATCCGTAGATCAAGTGGCGGACCTCGTCGCGAAGGGAAGGGAGCGCGGAAGCGTAACCGTCGATGACGTCGCAGCCGCGCTTGACCGCTCAGAGTTGCCGTCCGACGCGTTGGAACGCGTCGTGCGGATGCTCGCGGAGAACGGCGTGGAGGTTCTCGAACCCCAGGGAGAGGAAGAGACCACCCGCGCCGACGAGGAAGACGTAGGCAAGCGGGCGCCGACCAGCGATCTTGTCCGTATCTACCTGCGGGAGATCGGCCGGGTGCCGCTGCTGACAGCCGAAGAGGAGGTGGAGCTCGCCAAATCGATCGAAGCCGGTCTGTTCGCCGAGGACAAGCTGGCCAGCGGAGTCTCGCGTCTGGCCTTTCCCGAGTTCAGGGAGCTCGTCTGGCAGGGCACTCGGGCGAAACAGCGCCTCATCGAGGCGAATCTCAGGCTCGTCGTCTCGATCGCCAAACGTTATGTGGGCCGTGGAATGCTCTTCCTCGATCTCATCCAGGAAGGCAACCTCGGGCTCATCCGCGCAGTGGAGAAGTTCGACTACACCAAGGGATACAAGTTCTCCACTTATGCCACCTGGTGGATCCGGCAGGCGATCACCCGTGCGATAGCCGACCAGGCGCGCACCATTCGCATTCCGGTACACATGGTGGAGACGATCAACAAGCTCGTCAGAGTGCAGCGGCAGCTCCACCAGGACCTCGGCCGTGAGCCCGCGCCCGAGGAGATCGCCAAGGAGATGGACCTCCCGGTCGATCGCGTGGTGGAGATCCAGCGCATCGCCCAGGAGCCGGTGTCACTGCAGTCGCCGATCGGTGAGGAAGACTCCGACCTCGGTGACTTCATCGAGGACGCCGACGCGGTCGTGCCCATGGAGGCGGCGGCCTTCATCATGCTGCAGGACCAGCTCGACGACATCCTGGCGACGCTGTCGGACCGTGAGCAGCGCATCATCCAGCTCCGCTTCGGCCTGGCCGACGGGCATCCGCGCACGCTGGAGGAGGTGGGCAGGGAATTCGGCGTCACCCGGGAGCGCATCCGGCAGATCGAGTCGAAGACGCTGGCCAAGCTCCGCCACCCGACCAGGGCGCAGATGCTGCGCGACTATCTGGATTGACTCGCGGCGAAGAACGGCGGGCCCGGGGTTCTCCCCGGGCCCGCCGTCGTTCTCCACATCCTTCAGGAGCAGCCCTCGAACTGCGGGACCGCGATGGTGCTCAGGTTCAGACCCGCCTTGCCGAACCACTTGTGCAGCAGCTTCGAGGCCGTCCCGTCCTGGTACATGGTGGTGATCACCCGGTTGAC
Source organism: Nonomuraea sp. CA-143628 (assembly GCF_050942315.1). Classification (NCBI taxonomy): domain Bacteria; kingdom Bacillati; phylum Actinomycetota; class Actinomycetes; order Streptosporangiales; family Streptosporangiaceae; genus Nonomuraea; species Nonomuraea sp. CA-143628. The sequence continues at coordinate 9,862,315 of NZ_CP192072.1, read as the reverse complement.
CGCCTCGCACCCCGCGACGTCGCCCTTGTGCATGCCGACCCCGGTCCGCTGCTCGTTGAACTGGGCGTTGACCAGGCGCAGCCCGCTGCCGTCCTGGACGGCCAGGCCGGCCAGAATGACGTCGTTGGTGGTGATCGCGTCCAACCGGCGGTCCTTGAGCGCCGCCAGGCAGGCCGCGTAGTCGTCCACCGGCACCACCTCCGCCGCCACCTTGCGCTCCTCCAGGACCCGCTGCGTCGCGTTCGAGCCCTTCACCTGGCAGATCTTGCGGCCCTTGAGGTCACGGACGTTCTTGATCGACGGCTCGTCCGGGCGTACCAGGATGTCCTGGTAGGAGATGTGGTACGGCCCGGCGAACAGGACCTTCGCCTTACGGTCCTGGCTGATCGTGTACGTCGCCAGCACGAGGTCGGCCTTGCCGTTGAGCAGGACCTTCTCCCGGTCGGATGCCAGCACCGGGATGAAGGTGAAGTCCTTGCCGAGCTTCTGGGCGATGTAGCGCGCCACGTCAACGTCGAAGCCCTCGAAGCTGCCGTCGGACTTGCGTACGCCGACCGACGGCAGGTCGGGACGGACCCCGATGACGATCGCGTCCTTGTCCATGATCGACTCCTGGCCGCCCATGCCGCACGCCCCGGCCAGCAGCGCGGTCAGGACCAGCACCGCCGGTAGCAGCCGCTTCATCGGTACTCCTTGAGCCGTGGCCACACCCCGGCGATGACCAGCAGGCCGAGGCCGCCGATCGCGAACGGGAGCAGCCGCCACAGGTTGTCGAGCGCGCTCTCGCCGGCGTCCGTGGCCCGCTTGAACACCGCCTCATGCTCCTTGGCGAGCTTCAGCAGCGCCTGGTCGTAGGCGTCGAAGGACTCGCGCACCGTCCCCAGCCTGGCCGCCACGGCCTGGCTCGCCTGACCGCTGGCCGCCAGCGCGCGGAACTTGTCGTCGGCGTCCTGGAAGCGCGTGTACGCCTGGAGCGCCCGCTCGCCGTCGTCCCCGCCGAGCTCGGTGCCCAGCAGGCCGAGGAATTGCTTGGGGCCCTGCGCCACCTTGGCCTGGTAGGTGTCGAGGTTCCCGGCCTCCAGGTAGATCACTGACTGGGACTTGTCGAGGAAGGTGTGCTCGTAGGTGTCGGCCCGGCCCTTGTCGAGCAGGAACCGGCTCTGGTCGCCGTGCAGGCTGTTGCTGATCGCGCGGGCCCTGGCCAGCGTGAGCACCGAGTCGAAGCCGTAGGCCTTGGCGGTGCGCAGCTCCTGCATGTCCCGGCCGAGCACGTTCACCCCGGCGAGCAGCGCGACGACGGTCACGACGGTCGCGGCCAGCAGCGCCGGCCCGAACACCCGGCGGAAGCGCCGCGCCAGGAAGACCTGCAGCCAGATCAGGCAGGCCAGGGCCAGCAGCCCGGCCACGATCACCGCGAACCGTACGATCGGCACCATGACGCTCTTCTCGTCATAGGTGCTCCGCACGATCGTGCCGCTCTCCAGCGTCAGGTTGTACGCCTGGGGGAGCAGGACCAGCCGCATCAGGTCGGTGGCCTGCCGATACACCTCGACCACCTTCTGCGGCGGCGGCCCGGCCGAGTGACCGGACTGGGTGTCGAGCAGCAGCGCCTGCCCGGCCAGCCGCTCGTAGCGGCCGAGGCCGTCGAGCACGGACTGGACGGTCTGCCGCTCGGCCGGGTTGTCGCCGGACAGCTCGAACGCCTTCAGCAGCGCCTGGTTGGCCTCGGAGCGCCGCCGCTCGTACTGGGCGATGGCGGCCTGGCGCTGCGAGGCGTAGTCCTTGCCCATCAGCAGCGCGTCGGCGACCTGCGCGTCCATGTCGCTCAGCCCGAGATACAGGCCGGCGGTGGCGACGACCTGCGGGCCCGCGTCGCGGCCGATCACCGTCAGCCCGTCGCGCGCGCTCACGCTCCCGGCCGCCAGCGCGGCGAAGAGCAGCGCCAGGGAGGCCACGGTGATGCCGGAGATGACCCGGATCCTCCCTGGCACACTCCGGCGCGCCGGAGCCCCCGGCGGTGCCAGCCCGACCTGGCCTGGCGGCCTGGCCTGGACGATGGTCATAATGCCCCCTCGCAGGTCGTGAAGGTAGTCGTGGCGGCCCCCTCGCCGGTCATGGCGTGCCTTCGCGGATCGTGATGACGGTCCAGGCGCCGACGTGGATGCGGTCGCCCGCGCCCACCCGGACCGGCACGTTGACCGTGACCGGCCTGCCGTTGACCTGGGTGCCGTTGGAGGAGCCCGGGTCGACGAGAGTCCACGAGCCGTCGTGCCCGGCGAGCAGTACGGCGTGCAGATGGGACACGCCGGGGTCCTCGGGCGGCCCGGTCAGGTCGATCTCCGGCCGCAGGTCGCGGCCCCGGCTGCGGCGGCCGATGCGCACCTGCTCGCCCGACAGGGCGAAGGACCGTTCGGGGCAGTACGGCGGGAAGGCGACGGCGTCGGCATCGGGGCCGCCCTCGGCGATCACCTTCTCGTAGTAGGCGCGGTCGGCGGCGGTGACCGCCTCCCAGCGCGCTCCGGACACCGGCGGCGCCATGGTGGGCGCGGTGCCGGAGTAGTCGTGGCCGCACACCTCGCAGAACTGCCCGGCACGCGGCGTCTGGCAGACGGGACAGCTCTCCACCACGGCGTCGGCACCGGCGGGCGCGGCCGGCGCGGCGGACGACGTGACCGGTGGCGGTGAGGCGGCCAGCTGGAGGCCGCAGACGTCGCAGTATTCGTCGTCGCCCGACGTGTGGCCCTGGGGGCAGGTCGCCATCAGCTGCCCTCCCCGTTCTTGCGCAGCTTGCTGGTACGCACCGAGCCGGTGTCGAGCTCGATCGCGTCGGCCTTGTCGACGTTCTTGCGCAGCCGGGCGGTGCCGGAGGCCGGATCCACCTCGACGACCTTGTCGAGCAGCCGGGCCGTGTCCTCGCGTCCCGAGTCGACGGCGAGCTGTTTGGCCTTGGCCAGGCGGGCCGTCGCCCTGTCGACGTCGCCGGCCGCGCGGGCGCTCAGCCCGTCCTGGATCAGCTCGTGCAGCTCGGCCTGGCCGGTGTAGTGGGCGACCTTGCCGTTGATCCGGGTGGACTGGGCCAGGTCGTCGGTCCACTGGGCGAGCACGTTCCCGCTGGCGAAGACCTCCTGGGTGTCGGGACGGAGCAGTTTCACCCAGCCCGCGCGGATCTCGCTGCCGATCTGGCCGGGCGGCACCTCGACGCACAGGTGGTACTCGCGGTCCTCGGTGCCCCACGAGCCGGTCGGGTAGTCGCCGGTCAGCGGGTTCACGTCGGTGCGCTTGCCGGTCAGGTCGAGCAGCGTGGGGGAGACCTGCTTGACGAACTTGAGCGTCGCCGTCTGCGGCACCCACACCCGCATCACCAGCTCGGCCACGGTCTTGCTCATCGAGGTCTGGGTGAGTTTACGGAAGAAGTCGGCCAGGTCACCCTGGTTCCGGACGAAGTCAAACGTACCCAGCAGCGCCTCGGCGACCTTGCGCAGCTCGGCGGGCACCCAGTCGTCGCCGACACCGAGGCTGTCGCAGACGAACGCGCCCTCGCAGCGGGCCAGCGCGCCGGCGAACACGTCGGCGCGCTCGTTGTTCTGGCCGTCGGTCATCAGGATGGCGTGCCTGATCGCGTTCGGGTGGGCCGACAGCATCTGGGCCGCCAGCTGCAGCCACTGGCCGATCGAGGTGCCGCCGCCGGCGGAGAGCTGGCCGATGGCCCGCTGCGCCTCGGACCGGGTGGCCGCACTGGCCCTGACCAGCTGGGTGCCGCGCGGGTAGACGACGCGGGCCCGGTCGGTCCCGGCGATGACCGCGAAGTGCACGCCGTCGCGCAGGGTCTGCACGGCCGTCGCGGCGGCCTGCCTGGCCTCCCTGATCTTGCCGCCGCTCATCGACCCGGACGTGTCGATGATGATCACTTCCGCGGCCTCGGCCGGGACGGCGGACTCGGTGGTCACGGTGCCGGTGGAGTTGATCGTGAGGATGGCGTGCACCTCGCGCCCGTCGATCGGGAGGTACTTGTTCTGGTCGATGTGCAGGGTGAAAGTGGGCTGGTCACCCATGTGCGTCTCCTAGAGGGATCAGGACGATGGTCACGTTGTCTTGCCCGCCGGAGTCGAGCGCGTGTCGCAGCATCGCGCGGGCCATGTCCAGAGGGCTGCCGGTGGAAGGGAAGGTGTAGCCGTCGAGGTAGCGCCACAGGCCGTCGCTGCACACGAGCAGCAGGCCCGGGGTCTCCGGTTCCAGTACGCGGACGTGCGGGCGCACGTCGCCGTAGTCGGCGCCGAGCCAGGCGGTGATCTCACCCGTCGGCGCGGCGTCGTCCACGGTCAACTGGGTGCCGACGATCTGACCGGCCACGGCGGACCGGATGGCGGCCGCCGGAAGAACCCCGACCGGCCGGGTGTCGGCGCTCGCCTCGACTGGCGGGCTGTCTGCGGAAAGGTCGGTTTCGACCGGCTTGGGAAGGTCGGTTTCGACCGGTTGGGTGTCGGCGGACGGGTTGGTTCTGGCCGGCCGGGGGCCGGTGGACAGCCAGTACGCGCGGGAGTCCCCCGCCCACGCGAGCGTGATCCGGCCGCCTTCGACCACCGCCGAGACGTAGGTGCAGGCGGGGGCGTCGTCCACCGAAGTGGCCAGCTTGCCCACGGCCCGCCCGGCCAGGCCGAACGCCTCCTCGGTGGAGACACCCCTGGCCAGGGCGGCGCAGGCCGTCTCCACCGCGGCCGCCGACGCCTCGTCCGCGCGCGGCGAGCTGCCCACGCCGTCGCAGACGACGACCACGGTCCGCGTGCCCGTGGACAGCAGCGCCATGGCGTCCTCGTTGCGGCTGCGGCGCAAGCCCTTGTCGGTCACGCCCGCCGTGCCGCCGTCGAGTTCGAGCTCCGAGTGATCGCGGCTGGTGGGCTGGCGTACGCCGCACCGCTCGCAGTAGCCCTCCGCGTCCACGGCGGGGGCGCCGCAGGACGTACAGGCAGGTGCTCCGAGCGGATGGCCGCATGCCTCGCAGAAGGAGTCGCCGGCGAACACCGGGGTCTCGCAGACCGGGCACCGGACGCCCGCCTTCGGGGCGGCGGTGTCGTCCATCACACCCACGTCCGGGGCCGGACGGCGTTGGCCTGGTCGACGAGGGCCTGGCGCTCCTGGCGGGAGCTCGCGGCCACGGCCAGACGGCGGAAGATGCCCTCCAGCCGCTTGCGCAGGCCGGGTTCGGTGAACTCGGCGCCCGCCAGCTTCAGCCCGCCCGGCGGTTTGCCGGCGTCGAGCCAGGTCAGCGCGCTCTCCAGGAGCTCGGCGGTGAGCAGTTCGCGGCGGCGCGGGTCGAGGTCGGTGAGGTCGTCGAGGCGGTCGGCCGCGGCCGACAGCTCGTTCGGCTTGCCCGGGTCGGCCGCCCCCGTCGCTCTGGCCACCGCGGCCACGACCGCGAGCTGCGCGGCCACGCGATGGCTCGACGTGGTCGGCACCTCGTCGAGCACCGCGATCCGGCCCGCCCTGGCCAGCCCGAACGCGGCGCTCACGTAGGAGCGGTCGGTACGCCACACGCTCTCGTACCAGCGAACCGGGTCGCCGTTCATACACTCCAGCGCGAACGCCAGCCCCAGCTTGGGCGCGCACTCGCCGGGCAGCAGCGAGAAGCACTCGTCGAAGATCGGCGCCGCCCGGTCGGCCTGCCCTGAGGCCAGCAGGTGGACCGCCCGGTACCAGGTCACCCGCCAGTCGCCGGGCAGCGTCCGCCCTGCCTCGTCCAGGGCGGGGAGCGCCTGGTCAGAGCCCTGCTCGGCGAGCAGCCGGGCCTTGGTCAGCAGCGTCTCGGGAGTCCGAGCCATCCCCTCGACCTGGCTGACCAGCGCGTCGGGGTCGCGGCCGACCAGGCCCGCCAGCGCGCCCGCCGCCGGGTCGGCGGGGTCGGCCAGCGGCACCGGCAGCGCGGCCGCCGCCTCCAGCGGGTCGAGCCCGGCGAACACCCGCCCGCGGTCGGCGGCCAGCGCCGCCCCCGCCGCGAGTCGCTCGGGCCCGAACAGCGCGGACTGCGCCGGGTACGGCACCCCCTCCGCCAGTGCGCTGATCTCGCGCAGCACGCCGACGAGCTGTTCCTCCATCTCCTCGGCGCTCTGGAACCTGGCGGCGGGATCGGGAGCGGTCGCCCGGCGCAGCAACCGCGCGAACGACTCGTTGCCGCAGTCCGCCGGCAGCGGGTTCTCCACGCCGCCCTTGGCCGGGCTGAACGACGGGATGGTCAGCACCGCCAGCGTCCTGGCCACCGTGTAGAGGTCGGAGGCGACGGACGAGGGCCGGGTCTCCAGCTCGGGCGCGTGGTAGCCGACCGTGGCCCAGGAGGTGCCCGGCGGCGAGCCGACGCGCTGGACCGCGCCCAGGTCGATGAGCTTGAGCCGATTGCCGACCCTGATCACGTTGGCCGGCTTGAGGTCGCAGTAGACCAGGTCGTGCTGGTGCAAGTAGCCGAACGCGCGCAGGATCTCCCGTCCGTACATGAGCGTCTCGCGCAGCGGCAGCGGTCCCTGGCGGCGCAGCTCGTGCAGCGACTGGCCGCCGACGTACTCCATGACGATGTAGCCGAGGCCGCCGGAGCGCTGGAAGTTGATGATCTTGACGATGTTCGGGTGGTCGACCGTGGTGAGGAACTTCCGCTCGGCCTCCGCCGCCGCCAGCGCCTCGGCGTCGGCGGTGTTCAGCAGGCCCTTGAGCACCACCCAGCGGCCGTCGAGGTTCTCGTCGGCGGCCAGGTAGATCCAGCCGAGGCCGCCGTGCGCCAGGCAGCCCAGCACCCGGTACTGCATGGCCACCAGGTCGTCCTTGGCCAGCTTGGGGGTGAAGGAGAACGAGGTACGGCAGTGCGGGCAGAATCCGTCGGGCAGCCCGGCGCGCCCCTGCCTGGAGCGGCCGACCGGCTCGCCGCACGCCGGGTTGGCGCAGAACCGCTTCTCCTCGGGCACCATGGGATTGGCCATGATCGCGGTGGCCGGGTCCCGGTAGGGCACCGACGGCAGGTCGGCGAGCTCGCCCAGCACGCCCGGCCGTGACCGGCCACTGCTCAGCGGGCCGGTCATCTGCCTGCTCACCGGCCGGGTGTCAGGGGAGTCCGAAGGGCTCGACGCCGTCGCCGGGGTCGAGGCCGCGGCGGGCGCGGCGGACGCCGCCGCGTGGCCGCACAGGTCGCAGTAGCCATCTTCGATCGTGCCCGTACAGCCTGGCTGGGCGCATCGGGTCATCGGCCACCTCCGTGGATCGCACGCTGATACAGGTCGACGGCTTGTGCCGCCTTCGTCAGATCGCAGGGAGCGCTCCACAGCAGCAGCCGCGCCCGCTCGTACAGCTCAGTCGCGTCCGGGTCCTCCGCCAGGCCCCTGCGCACCGCCATCGCCTGGCACGCGCCGAGTCGCCCGCGTAGCTCGTCACGCCTGCCCAGCAGCCCCATCAGCGCCGTCGCCGTGGCCTGCGCCTGCTGGGCGGCCTGCTGGGCGCCCTGCTCCAGGGCCGTCAGCCGCGCGGCCCGGTCGAGCCAGCTGCCGGGCGCGGCGTCGAGCGCGTCCAGCTCGCCGGCCAGCGCGTCCACCTTGCTCCGCGGCTGCGCCTGCGGCGGCAGGGCTATCTTCACCACGACCCTGCCGTGGGCCACCCTGGCCTCGCTCTCGGCCGCGCGTACCCGGTCCAGCGCGGCCACCAGCTCCTCGCGCCGCCTGCCGTACTCCTGACTGACCCGCAGCGCGCGTTCCAGGTCCGCGCGGGTGCTCGCCAGGAGGCGGGTGACGCGCTCCAGCTCGTGCTCCGGCGGCGCCGAGCCGAGCGGATCTTCGAGTACGGCGGTCCGCATCCGCCGCAGATCGGTCTCCGTCTGGGTCAGGTCAAGGGTCTCGCCGAGCTGCCTCTGTAGATCGCCGACCGCGCGCAGCTCGGCGTCGGCGGCGTCGAGGCGGGGCAACGCCGCGGACCAGACCGTGTCGATCTCCGTCAGCACGTCCGTGGCCTGCTGGAAGGCCGCGTCCATCCGGGCGACCGTCTCGTCCAGGGTGAGCCGCTCGTCCGCCTGGGGGAGGAGGGAGCGTTCCTCGACGGGCTTGGCGGCGGCCTTCAGCACCACCGAGCGGCCCGACAGCAGCTCGGTCAGGGTGGCGAGCTGCTCCGCCCCGAGGCGGCCGCGGGCGCCCTTGACCTGCTCGGCCGCGCGTAACACCCCCCGATAGGTGTCGTAAAGCGCCCACAGCGCGGCGATGGCGCCCTGCGCGGCGGCCCAGCGGGTCTGGGTCGGGCCGCGCAAGGAGGCGCCCTTGAGTAACTGGTAGGTGGTGTGGGCTTCAAGATCGAGCAGGTCGCCGGAGATGCGGTCGCGCTCGTCGGCTCGGGCGCGTAGCGCGTACTCCGCGCCCTCCCTGCTCATGGGTGGTCCCAGACTCATCACGCTCCCCGTGATACGGGCCCCCGAGCCCCGTTGTCTACCGGCTTAACGGCAAAACCGACCGGTTGGTTCCGGGAGTATGCCGGTTGTTCCGAGAGCTAGGGGAGACCCTGACTTGTCCCTGATTCAACCCTGTCTCACCTGCAATCCGCTTGAACGATCTCGTAACGTCGGAGGCATGGGACGCATACTTCTCGCAATCCTGGCGATCATCGCCGTGTTCATCCTCATCGGCCCCCTCGTGGGCTTCGTCTTCACGCTGATCAAGTGGGGACTCATCATCGGAGCCGTGGCCTTCGGCATCATGCTCGTCTCCAAGTGGGCCCGGACGTAGCTTTCCAACGGCATAGCGGCGCATAGTGGGTTGATGGAGGCGCGGCCCGCGGTTGACGACGCCGCGCTCGGGCGCGAGGCACTGTCCGTGCTCGAGGCGAACTGGACGGGAACCTCCACCGTTCCCGCCCCAGGTCTCTACCCGCACCAGTGGAGCTGGGACTCGGCGTTCGTGGTGATCGGCCTGGCCAGGCACCGGCCTGACCGGGCTCGTGCCGAGCTGCTCAGCTTGCTGGCCGGGCAGTGGGCGACCGGCATGGTGCCGCACATCGTCTTCCACACCCCCGAGGCGTACTTCCCGGGCCCTTCGGTCTGGCGCTCGCAGGACCACGAAGCCGCGCCGCGCGTGCTCACCTCGGGTCTCACCTCGCCGCCGCTGCACGCACTGGCCCTGTGGTGGCTCTACCGGCACACCGGCGACGCCGACTTCGTCAGGCGGGCGTTTCCGGCGCTGGCCGCCCAGCACGCCTACCTGGCCGCCGCGCGCGACCTGGGCGGCTCGGGGCTCGCCGCGATCGTGCACCCCTGGGAGTCGGGCATGGACGACAGCCCGGCCTGGGACCAGCCGCTCGCCGCGCTGCCCGAGATCAGGTACGGCTACCGCACCGTCGAACTCGACGAGCGCCACCCCGACAGCGACCACGACCGCTACGTCTGGCTGGCGCTGCGCTACCGCAACGCCGGCTACCGCGCCGAGTACCTGCGCGACGAGCACCCGTTCGCCATCGAGGACCCGATGTTCAACGGGATCTGGCTCGCCTCCTGCCAGGCCATGGCCGAGCTGGCGCCGCTGGCCCGCGCCGACCCGGTGCCCCACGCCGAACAGGCCCAGCGCATCAGGCAGGCGCTCCTCGACCGCCTGTGGGACGGCTGCTTCTACGCCCGCGACCTACGGGCCGACCGGTTGATCCGGGTCTGCACGGTCGGCGGCTTCGGCCCGCTGCTCGACCCCGAGCTGCCCAGCGACCGCGTCCACGCGGCCGTCGAGATGCTCGAATCGGCCAGGTTCATGGGCGCCACGGGCTATCCGGTGCCCAGCTGCGAGATCCGCGCCGCCCAGTTCGACCGCACCCGCTACTGGCGCGGCCCGTCCTGGGTGAACACCAACTGGCTGCTGCGCCGCGCGGCCGAAGCGCACTCGCTCGGCTCGCTCGGCCAGCAGCTCGCCAACGGCACGCTCCGTCTGGTCAGGCAGGCGGGGTTCCGCGAGTGCTTCGATCCGTTCGACGGCAGCGGCCGGGGCTGTCGGGACTTCTCCTGGAGTGCCGCGCTCACCCTCGACCTGCTCGCCGATAGCGTGAAGGAATGAGTTTCCTTCGCCGCCTGCCCGCCGACGTCCGCAAGGCCCTGGTCACCGAGCCGGGGGAGCGGGTGCTGACCTTCGCCGCCACCGGCGACGGGCACGTGGTGGCCACCAATCTGGCACTGCACCTGCCCGGCGGGATCCGCGTGCCGTACGAGACGATCGACCGGGCCGCCTGGGACGAGGAGGGTCTGAACATCCTCACCATGTCCGGCGAGCGGCACCGCGTGGAGCTGCCGGAGCCGCGGCTGCTGCCCGAGACGGTCCGGGAGCGAGTAAACGCCACCATCGTGGTGAACAAGCACGTGGACCTGCCCGGCCGTGGCGGCGTGCGGCTGGTGGCCAGGCGCCCGCCCGGCGGTGAGGTGCTGGGGTGGACCCTCGTCTTCGACGACGGCCTCGATCCGAACGACCCGGGCGTACGCGCACAGGCCGAACAGGCCCTTGAGGGCGTACGGCGCAGCATGGGGGTCTGAGGAGCCGGATCGCGCGGACATGAGTGTGCGCCGGGCTTGTGAGCGGGGCGAGACCCCGGGCTTGTGAGTGGGGTGGCACGCGAGGCCCCGGGCATGGGCGGTGGTTCGTCCTACGCTCATGCCCGGGGCCCGGCGTTGCCGGCGTTGCCCGCGTCAAGTTCCGCGTTAGTGAGGAATGCCGGTTTGGTCGGTCTTCTTCTGGCCGGCCTGCTCGACCTCTTCGCCCGGCCAGCCAGTGCCGGTGTCGTGGTGGTCGTGGCCGTTGAGGAACGGGATCCGATGCTGGAGCGTGTCCCCCACCTTCGCCCTGGCCACCCCGGCCGCCTTCGACAGCTGGGCGCCCATCACGCCCGCGGTCTCCTGGACCCTGGGGCTGTCGGCAACGCGTTGGGCGGCCCGTTTGATCTGCTCATAGCGTTCGCGGCCGGCCCGGCTGCCCAGGACATAGCCGACGGCGAGACCAATGGCGAATGTCATCCGATAACGCATATTGCACCTCCGCTGTCTCCGGGCCTACCCGAATGACGATGCGACACGCACTCCTCGAGTGCGCTAATCTATTCCTGCGCCCAGGGGAGCGGCCCGCAAGGCCCGCCGATCAGCGCGAACGTTCGATCCCGCGTAGCTCAACGGCAGAGCAGCCGGCTGTTAACCGGCAGGTTATAGGTTCGAGTCCTATCGCGGGAGCAACACAGAACCCCCTTCCCGGGTCTCCGGGGAGGGGGTTTCGCATTGCGGCTAGACCGCGGAGTTCTTCTTGCCGGTCAGCAAACCGGAGAGTGACCAGCCGAGGCCGAGGAGGACGCCGCCGACCCCCGCGACCAGGCCGATGGCGTCGCTGCCGAGGAGGGCCAGAATGGCGATCAGCGCGGCGAAGACGAGCGACAGGGCGAGCATGACCGTGCGGTAGATGTGCTTGTTCATGACCATGACGATCACGGATCCGGCGCCGCCGGGGTATCCACCGATCGGTGGACATCTAGCCATAAGAGGGTAAAACTGCAGATCATGGGGAGTCCCGTGGCGGCGCGGGCGGAGAACGCCTGGCTGCGTTCCTATCCGTTCTGGGACGCGTACTTCGCGGTGGTGCTCATCACCACCGTCATCGCGATGGTGGCGGACGGCGGCCCGCCCATCGCCGTCGGACTGATGCTCCTCCTGGCTCTCTCCTACGCTCTGTTCGGCCGCACGGCCGTCCGCGCGGACGCCATCCCCGTGCGGGAGAGCTGGTGGTACGCGGCGAGCATGCTCGTCCTGGTCACCGGGGCCGGGCTGTTGGAGTCGGCGGCGGCGATAGCGCTGTCCGCGCTGGTGCCGATGGCGTTCATGTCGCTGCGGGTGGCGCACGCCGTGGTGCTGACGGCGGCGTTCTTCGCCGCGCCGATGATCAACGGACTGACGACGGCCGGGGCGGACCCGCTGCTGATCCTCCTCGCCCTGGCCGTCGGACTGTCGGCGAGCGCGCTGCTCGGCACGTTCATCAGCCGGCTGTACCAGCAGAACCGCGAACGCGCCGAGCTGATCGACGAGCTCGACCGCACCCGGGAGGAGCTGGCGGAGGTCAGCAGGGAGGCCGGGGTCCTGGCGGAGCGCGAGCGGCTGGCGGGCGACATCCACGACACCCTGGCCCAGGGGTTCACCAGCATCATCATGCTCCTCCAGGCCGCTGAGGCCGGTCGGGGGGCCGAGCGGCACGTGGCGCTGGCCGTACAGACGGCGAAGGAGAACCTGGCCGAGACGAGGGCGCTCATCGCGGCGCTCGCCCCGCCCGCGCTCGACGGCACGTCACTGGGGCAGGCGCTGCGCCGGCTGGGGGAGGGGTTCGAGGTGCCGGTGGAGGTGACCGTCAGGGGCGAGCCCGTCGCGCTGCCCGCCACGGCCGAGGCGGTGCTGGTGCGGGTCGCGCAGGAGGGGCTCGCCAACGTGCGCAAGCACGCGCGCGCCCGGTCCGCGCGGCTGGAGCTGGACTACGGGGACACGGCAGTGCGGCCGTCGGTGGCCGACTCCGGGGGTGCGGCGGTGCGACAGCCGGTGAGCGACTCCGGGGGCGCGGTAGAGCGGTGGTCGGTGAGCGATGACGGGGTAGCGGCAGCGCGGCTGTCCGTGAGCGACGACGGGGATAGAACGGTGCGGTTGTCCGTGAGCGACGACGGTGGCGGCTTCGAGCCGTCCGCCACCCGTGACGGGTACGGCCTGCGGACCATGCGGGTCCGGGTGGAACGGCTCGGCGGGACCGTCACCGTGGCGGCCTCCCCTGGGATGGGCACGACGGTCACGGTGGAGGTGCCATGCTCGCCGTGCTGATCGTCGACGACCACCCGATGGTCCGCGAGGGCCTGCGCGGGATGCTCGTCGCCGAACCGGACATCGAGGTGGTCGGCGAGGCCGGATCCGGTGAGGAGGCTCTCGCGGTCGCGCCACGGCTGCGCCCCGACGTGATCCTCATGGACCTGCGCATGCCGGGCTGCGACGGCGTGACCGCGATCCGGCGGCTGGGCGCGGGCTATCGGGTGATCGTGCTGACCACGTACGACAACGACGCCGACATCGAGCGCGCCATGTCGGCCGGCGCCGCCGGATACCTGCTGAAGGACGTGTCACGAGCCGACCTGGCGGCCGCCGTACGGGCGGTGGCGGGCGGTGAGACCGTCATGTCGCCGTCGGTGTCCGCCCGCCTGGCGACCTGGCACAAGGCCGGACCCGAAGGGTGGCGCCTGTCGGCGCGGGAGCGGCAGGTGCTGGAACTGGTCGCGGAGGGGCTGACCAATGGCGAGATCGGGCGGCGGCTGTTCATCGGGGAGGCCACGGTCAAGACGCATCTGCTGCGGGCGTACGGCAAGCTGGGCGTCTCCGACCGGACCTCGGCGGTGGTGGTGGCGATGCGGCTCGACCTGGTGCGGCGGCCCGGCGGATAGCGTCTTTCACGCTTTGTAGTCGTAAGGTCACGGGATTTTCGATTTGCCGGGACAAACGGCTGCGGACGGTGAAGGATGGCAGGAGCTGCGGGCACGTCGTGAAGGCGGTGTGGAGAGGGCGCCGCCTGCCAGGAGGTGCCGCCGACCCGGAATCGGCGGGGCGCTCCGTTGATGGAAAAGTGCTGGTTACTGCGTGCGTACCTGGATCAGGTCCCTACGTCCCTTCGATGCCATCGCCGTACAGACCCTCATCGAGCGAACGATCGACATCCGCGAGGCGGAGCGCTTCATCAGGCTCTTCCACACCGAGAATCCCGGCGCGGGTGACGTGCACGCGCGTCTGCGTGAGGTCGCCAAGGAGATCGCCCGTCATGGGACTTATGCCCATACCTTCGAAGAGCTGCAGTTCGGCGCCAGGGTGGCCTGGCGCAACAGCAGCCGCTGCATCGGGCGGCTCTACTGGCGCTCGTTACGGGTGCGCGACCGCAGGCAGGTGAGCAGCGCCGAGGGCGTGGCCCTCGAGTGCGTGGCTCATCTGCGCGACGCGACGGGCGAGGGCAGGATCCGGCCGACGATCACCGTGTTCCCGCCGGACACGCCCGAGCGGCGCGGACCCCGGGTGCTGAACGAGCAGCTCATCCGGTACGCCGGGTATCGCATGCGCGACGGGTCGATCGTGGGGGATCCCCGCTACGTCGACTTCACCGAGAAGGTCAGGCGGCTGGGCTGGCGGGGCGGGAAGGGCGGCAGGTTCGATGTGCTGCCCCTGGTCATCCAGCCGGGGCGCGGGCAGAGGCTGCTGTGCAATCTGCCGGGCGACGCGGTGCTGGAGGTGCCCCTCACGCATCCGGACCATCCGTGGTTCGCCGACCTGGGGCTGCGCTGGCACGCCGTGCCGGCCATTTCCGGCATGTGCCTGGAGATCGGCGGGCTCTGCTACCCGTGCGCGCCCTTCAACGGCTGGTACATGGGGGCGGAGATCGGCGCCCGCAACCTCGCCGACACCGACCGCTACGACCAGCTGCCCGTGGTCGCCGGGCGGCTCGGGCTGAACACCGCCTCCGACCGGTCACTGTGGCGGGACCACGCGCTGGTCCAGCTGAACGTGGCCGTGTTGCACTCGTTCGAGCAGGCGGGGGTGACGATGACCGACCACCACACGGAGTCGAACCGGTTCCTGACGCACCTGGGACGGGAGGAGAAGGCGGGGCGCGTGTGCCCGGCCGACTGGTCGTGGATCGTGCCGCCCATCTCCGGCGGCGCAACGCGCGTCTTCCACCGCTACTACGACAACCCCACGCTGACCCCAGCTTTCGTCCACCACACCGCCTGACCCTCGCCTTTGCCCGCCACGCCGGCTGACACTGCTCGCTGGCCGGAGGGTTGTCTTGTGTTTCATCTCCCCCCAAGTACAGCAACCCCCTCTGACCTTTGCTTTCGTTCACTACGTCCGCTGGTCGGAGGGTTGTCTTGCCTTCCATCACTAGAATATGATTCTGTTGCCCTATGTCGGAACTCGTTCTCTCCTCGGCCGATCAAGGCGTGCTCACCCTGACCTTCAACCGTCCCGACCGGCTCAACGCCTGGACGGACGCGATGGGCCGGTGCTACTTCGACCTCCTCCAGGAGGCCGAGAAGGACCCGAACGTGCGGGCCATCGTGGTGACCGGCGCGGGCAAGGGATTCTGCTCGGGCGCCGACTTCCAGACGCTCAGCGCCATCCAGACCGGAGACTACGACGAGACGCCGGACCCGCGCCCCAACACCTTCCCCACGACCATCGCCAAGCCGATCATCGCCGCCGTCAACGGCGCCTGCGCGGGTCTGGGTGTGGTCCACGCGCTGGCCTGCGACCTGATCTTCACGGCCGAGGACGCCAAATGGACCACGGCCTTCCCGCGCCGCGGCCTGATCGCCGAATACGGCTTGTCGTGGATCCTGCCCCGCCTCATGGGCCAGCAGAGGGCCATGGACATCCTCCTGTCGGGGCGGGTCTTCACCGGCGCGGAGGCCCACGAGCTCGGCCTGGCCAACCGCTCGGTCCCACGCGACGCGCTGCTCGCCACGGCCCAGGAGTACGCCCTGGAGCTCGCCACCCACAGCTCCCCGGCCTCCATGGCCGTCATCAAGCGTCAGGTCTGGAACGACTGGAACATCACCCTGGACGAAGCGGCCAAGACGGCGACCCAGGAGATGCTCGCCTCCTTCAACCGCCCGGACTTCGCCGAGGGCGTCGCCAGTTTCCTGGAACGCCGCCCGCCGAACTTCCCGCCTCTGTAGTCAGCCGGGAAGTTCAGACGGGTTTCCGACGGCCGCCCAGATGGTGTCCGTGCGCACGTTGCGGCGGCGGGCCGGTGAACCGGGGGAGCGTGCCCCTGGACGGGCCCGGCTATGTGCGGTGGGTGGGACTGACCACGGCCGGGGCCAAGAAGACGCACGTCACGGTGCCAAGCCGTCTCCACCGGAGGAGCGTTCCCCTGGACAGGCCCCGGCCCCGGTTGGCGGGTGGGGCCCACCGGGCCTGCCGTAACAAAGAATGTCGCCGTTAAGAGAAGTGCGGGCCTGTACAAAGAAACGCGCCCACAGCCACCCGGTCAGGAAATGCGCCGCGCACCTGGGGAGGGGGTTGCGGGCAGGAAGCGGGGCGGCTGCCAGCCGCGCTCGGCGTATGCCGCGCTCACCGACTCCTTCACGGCCTCCAGGCGCTCGTCGGATACGAGCGCGATCGCCGAGCCGCCGAAGCCGCCCCCCGTCATGCGGGCGCCCCGGGCGCCGCCGCGCAGCGACGCCTCCACGGCCAGGTCCAGCTCCGGCGACGACACCTCGTACTGGTCGCGCAGCGACAGGTGGGAGGCGTTCAGCAGTGCGCCGATCTCCGTGATCGCCCCGGCTCTGAGCAGGCCGATGAGCGCCTCGACGCGGTGGTTCTCCGTGACGATGTGCATCGTGCGCTTGCGCTCGGCGCCCTGCAGCCGATCGAGCGCCCCGGCCAGGTCCGTGACGTCGCGCAGCGCCGCGACCCCCAGCTTGCGGGCCGCCGACTCGCACTCCGCGCGGCGCTTGGCGTACTCGCCGCCCGCGTGCTCGTGGTGCACCTGCGTGTCGATGATGAGGATGGTCAGGCCGTGCGCGGCCAGGTCGAGCGGGATGTTGCGGGAGCCGAGCGAGCGGCAGTCGAGGAACAGCGCGTGGCCCTCGGCGCTCAGCGCGGACGCCGCCTGGTCCATGATGCCGCACGGCATCCCGACGAAGTCGTTCTCCGCCCGCTGGCTGAGCAGGGCGAGCTCCATGGGCGTCATGCCCAGGTCGTACAGGTCGTTGAGGGCCGAGGCGATGGCCACCTCCAGCGCCGCGCTCGAACTGAGTCCGGCGCCCTGGGGCACGTCGCCGTCGATGGCGATGTCGGCGCCGCGTACCCGGTCGCCCAGCATCGCCAGGACGCCGACCACGTAGCGGCTCCAGCCCTTCGACTCCTCGTGGCTGGAGATCACCAGCGGGTCGCCGGACGACTGCAGGGACAGCAGCCGGACCGTGGCGTCCTCGCGCGGGCTGACGGCCGCCGTGACGCCCCACGGCACCGCGAAGGGCAGGACGAAGCCGTCGTTGTAGTCGGTGTGCTCGCCGATCAGGTTGACGCGGCCGGGCGCGTGCCAGACCGTCCGCGGGTCGGCACCGAAGGCGGTCCGAAAAGCATCGACAACGCGCATAATCCAACACTCCTCAACATTGGTCCGACCGTAGACTAGCGCCATGGAGGAGTTGGTGGATCCGGCGCTCGCCTCTGTCCGGGTCTTCCTGGTCCGCGACGACAACAAAGCACGCAAACTCAAGTACAACCTGGGCCATCCCCGCGTGCTCACGTTCGGCGGCGCCTACTCCGGTCACATCAGGGCTCTGGCGGCGGCCGGGCGTCGTGACGGGTTCGCGACGATCGGGGTGATTCGCGGTGAGGAGACGTTGCCGCTCAACCCGTCGCTGGCGTACGCGGTGTCCTGCGGCATGCGGCTCACCTATCTCGACCGGGGGACATACCGCCGCAAGCACACGCCCGAGGTGCAGGCCGCGCTGCGCGAGCAGTGGGGTGACGTGGCGATCCTGCCGGAGGGAGGCAGCAACGCGGCGGCCGTACGCGGGTGCGCCGAGCTGCCCGGCGAGATCGGCGGCGACTACGACGTGATCTGCTGCGCGGTCGGCACCGGCGGCACCCTGGCCGGGATCGCGGCCGGGTTGCCGGAGGGCCGGCGGGCGATCGGGTTCGCGGTGCTCAAGGGGGCCGGGTTCCTGGACGATGAGGTGGCGCGTCTGCAGCGTGAGGCTTACGGGCGCGTGTGGCCGAACTGGTCGGTCAATCTGGACTACCACTTCGGGGGCTATGCCCGCTCGACTCCGGTTCTCGACGACTTCATCGCGAAATATCGGGTCGAGGGCGTGTATGTCGGGAAGATGCTCTACGGCGTCTTCGACCTGGTACGGCAGGGCGCCTTCCCGCCAGGCACCCGCATCGTCGCGGTCGTCACCGGTGAGCCGTGGAGCCCGGCGACCGATCAGCTAGGGAGCGCGGTGACTGATCAGCCGCAGAGCCCGGCGGCCGATCAGAGCTCGACCCAGGTAAGCAATCAGCCCTCGACGCCGGTCCAGGAGTGCGGCGCGCCCACCGGTTTGGACTCCGGCGACCCGCGCTGCCGCAAATAGATCGACAGCGCCACCATCGACAGCACGGCGAGCAGCTCCGACTGCCAGTTCTGCAGGCTCCGGTTCCAGAACTCCGGCGAGGTGAAATACGCGCCCCACGAGACCGGATCCCGCAGGTCGAGCAGCCGCTGCGAGTTGTACGCCGCCACCCCGGCCACCGACTGCGCCAGCCACGACAGCACGAAGACGATCCCCATCACCAGCCCGAGCGAGTTGCTGTACAGCTGGAGCCGAAACCCGGCGGCCCTCGCCCAGGCCGGGGAGTCGGGCCGGGCGTGGCGGCCGACGAGCTGCTTCTCGTCCGACTCCAGACCCGCCTCCTTGGGCTCCTTGGACTCCGGCGAACCCTTCTGCACCAGCCAGACCGTCATCGTGATGAACAGGAAGAACTGCAGGTATTCGGACTGCCAGTTCTCGGCCACGTCCACGGCGAAGTCCGAGGACGTCACGTACGTGAAGACCGACACCGGCTCCCCGCCGTTGACCAGCTGCTGGTCGTTGAACTGGCCCGTCCCCGCGATGGCCTGCCCGGCCAGCGTCAGCAGGAACATCACCAGGAACGCCAGCGACAGCCCGTTCTCCTTGATCTTCTGCCTCATAGGCGGGCCAGCCCCGTCGTGAAGAACCAGATCAGCCCCGTCGCGATGACGATGAGCGTGATCGTGAACATCACCCGCATCAGCTCTCCACCTCGCAGTCATAGGGGCGGTCTCCCTGCGGGCGGCAGCTCGCGGCCGTGACCCGCCACCCGTCCTGGTAGCGGTGGAGGAAGAGCGTGTCGCCCGCCAGCCGTACCTGGGCGTCGTCGCCCCAGACCTGCGCCGAGGTGACCGGCCCGGCGGCGCCCAGCTTGAGCTCGCGCAACGCGTCGGCGCACGTCTGGCCGCGGTCGGGCAGCCGCTTCGCGGTCTGCTGGGAGAGCAGCGCGCAGGCGGCGTCCTCCTGGTGCGCGGCGAGGGCGGCGTGGAAGCGCTCGGCCGTGCGAGCCGGGGCGGTCGCGTCCACGGCACAGCCCGCGAGCAGCGAAATCGACAGCACGACACAGCCTGCCAGCGGCGAAATCGACAGCACGGCGCGCACCATCCTCATGCGCCCCCCGCTACCCAGTTATGCGGCGGGCATGCTGTCAGCCGAGCTGGTCGAGGATGGGGGTGACGAGCTGGTTCAGCTCGCGTACCAGCACCGCCAGGGCCCGCGCCGCGCTCTGCTCGACCTCGTCATGCGGGCCCTCGGGCTCCGGCGGCAGGTCGTCGAGCGGCACCGGCACCTCGACCAGCAGCGTCGCCCGCAGGAACGGGATCCTGGCCAGGTCCTGCTGCGTCGGCTCGACGTACTGGCCGAACGTCTCCTGCCAGCCCAGCCAGCCGCGGTCGCGCCACCAGGCCCGTGAGCGGGTGAGCTCCTCGGGCAGCGGTGAGACCAGCCGGATCCGCGCGTTGAGCGTGCCGTCCCACGTGTTGCGGTGGCAGGTCGCCTCAAGGATGCGGCGGTCCCAGCGCACGTAGCCGGGGTTCAGCGACGGCGGCGTGGCCAGCCGCCAGGCCGCGCAGGCGAACCTGACCGGCGCGATGTCGCCCCACTCGAACTCTTCGAGGTTCTTGCGCACGTGTACGGCATAGCGCCCGTCACGATCCCTGTCGAACTCCTGGTCGATCCAGAACGCTTTAGCCATGGCCCCTACGCTACGGCGCGCCGAACCGGGATGGTCGGAAGGTCCCGAGATCGGGGAACGTGCTGTGACCAGAGCGACACATGTGTAGCTTTTTCACAGTATTAAATGACTGGGGAGTGCACTATGGAGTCAGAGCAGCTGGCCGCGGCGATGAAGTGCTGGGAAGCGGGGGATCCCGACGCGGCGGCCGTGCTGTTCAGGGAGATCGCCGCCACCGGCGATCCCGAGGCGTCCCATCTGCTGGCCTGCCTGCTGGAGGAGCAGGGCGATCTCGACGGCGCGGAGGCCGCGCACCGGTCGGTGATCCTTTCCGGCGACCCGGTCTTCGGGCAGCGCTCCGCCATCGCCATGGGCATGATGCTGGTCGCCGCCCGCGAGTGGCCCGCCGCGCACCGGGTGCTGATGATCGCCTGCGACGGCGCCGACTTCGAGGTGGCCGCGCTCGCCGAGACGGCACTGGTGCTCGTCCTGACCGAGCTGGGCGATGTCGAGGGCGCGAAGGAGGCGCTGGAGCGGGCACGCCGGTGCGACAGTCCCGCCGTGGCCGCGATGGCCGCCCAGCTGGAGCTGCCCGACTTCGCCCCCCAAGATCCGGGTACGGCGCGTGACCTGTTCGAGCTGGCGGACAGCGAGGATGACTACCGTGAGCTGCTGACCTGCGGCGATCCCGATGTGGTGTCGCTGTCGGCGTTCCGGCTCTACCGGATCCACGCCGACGAGGGGGACCTCGCGGCCGCCCGTGAGGTGTGCGAGCACGCGATCGCCGTGGGACACCCCGACCACCTGGCCACCGCCCACCGGCTGCTCGGCGCGGTCCTTGTCGATCTCGGCGAGTACGCCGAGGCGGCCGCCTCCTACGCCGAGGCCGCCGAGGACCCCAGGCCCGAGGAGCGGCTGCCCGCGCTCATCGAGCAGGCCAAGGTGACCGCTCAGCTCGGCGACGTGGCGGCGACCAAGGCGATCTTCCACCGGGTGGTCGCCAGCGGCCAGCGGGAGTACGCCGTCGAGGCCCAGGCGTGCCTGGCGCAGATGCACACCGAGGCCGGAGAGGTGACCGAGGCGCTCGCGGCGCTGCGCGCCGTACTGGAGGCGGGGGATTCGGACTGGTCGTCGATCTCCATCACGCTGCTCGGCCTGCTGCTCGACCGGCACCCGGACGAGCGGGAGAGCGTCATGACGCTCGTGGCCGAGGCGGCCGAGCACGACGACCCCGACGCGGCGTTCAAGGCCGCGCTGCTGCTCGACCACGCGGCGCGGCAGCAGCCGCTCGCCGACCCGGTGGAGGAACAGGCGCTCCTGGACGTCGACGAGGCGCTGCGCCACCTGCAGGCGGGCGACCTGGCCGGGGCGCGGCGGCTGCTGCGCGGCGCCATAGACTCCGGCGCGGCCACGCAGTCGGTCCGGGCCATGATGACGCTGGCCGAGCTGGAGCTGGGCGAAGGTGATCGGGAGCAGGCCGACGAGCTGCTGTCCTACGTCGCCGAGGGCGACGACCTGCTGCAGGGCTTCAGCGCAGAATTCTTCCTGCACCTGCTGCGTGGATCGGGCGACGAACCGCACCCGGTACTCCGGGCGGTCATCGACCACCAGCGCCTGGGCAGGGAGGAGGGGCTGGTCCGCTACCGCGAGGCCATGGAACACCCCGCGACGGCCGCCATCGGCACCGCGGTGTTCGCGCAGGTGCTGGCCTCCATCGGGTACGACCTGTCGGACGCGGCCCGGCTGTTCCACGCGGCGGCCGACTCGGGTGACCCGCTCGCGCTCTCCTATACGGCCACCATCTTCAAGGACGTCCTGGTGAACCAGGGCCAGAGCGAGGAGGCGGTCGCGCTGCTGCGCCGGGCGCGGGCCGACGGGCATCCGGTGCTGGCCGCGTGGGTGGCGTACGGGCTGGGTGAGCTGCTCGGTGACCACGTGAGCGAGTCCGGCGAGGGCGCCGCTGAGGGTTTCGGTCTGGACGGCCGCGAGGACTTCGGCGAGGGCGCCAGTACGCGCGAGCGTGATCTGGCGGAGGCGCGGGCCGCGCTGACCGCCGCGATGGAGACCGGCCACCGGGGGCTCCGTCTGGAGGCGGTGGGCGCGCTGCTCGGGCTGTTCGAGCGCCAGGGTGACCTGCTGGCCGCGTGCCGCCTGCACGAACGGCTCGTCGCCGAGGGCGACCCGGTCCAGGCGCCGCGTCACGCGTGGCTGCTCGGGCTCACTCGGGTGCGGATCGACGACCTCGACGGCGCGCGGGCCGCGTTCGGCCGCGTTCCGGAGGCGCACCCGGAAGAGGGGGAGACGGGGAGCTACGCCCGGTTCCTGCTCGACCGTGACTTCCGTGCGGCGGCCGCCGCGTTCGAGGCGATCTCTGATGACGGCAGGTCGTGGATGGCGTCCATGCTCGCCCTGCAGGCCGCGCACGCGTGGCGGCGGCAGGGCGAGACGGCCGCGGCCGACGGGTCGCTGTCCCTGCTGGTCGGCGTCGGCCACCCGGACTTCCGGCAGGAGGCGGCCTGCTACCTCGCCGCCCTGCGCCACGACGCCGGTGAGACGCAGGGTGCGATCACCGCCTGGCAGCAGGCGGTGGCCGGTCCTGACGAGCGCCTCGCCGCCGTCGCGCGGCGCGACCTCGGCCGGGCCTGGCACGCGCTCGGCGACCTTGACGCGGCGGCGCGGACGTACCAAGAGGTGATCGCCGGGTACGGCGCGGCGCAGGCGCGGCGGCCGGAGGCGTACCAAGGGATGGCGGCCGGGAACGGCGAGACGGTGGCTTGGGCCGACGAGGCGTACGTGGCCGGAGGCGGCGAGACGGTGGCTTGGGCCGACGAGGCGCATGTGGCCGAGGCCGCGCTGCGTCTGGGGGAGATCCTGGTCGCGACCGGCCTGCCCGGACAGGCCCGTGAGGTGCTGCGGGAGGCGTTCGGCGAGGTGGCGGCGGCCCCGCGGCTGGCCCGGCTCCTGCGTGACGGCGGCGACCTGGACGGGGCGCTCGTGGAGGCGGCCACCGCGGTGCGGACCGCGCCGGACGAGACGGCGGCGGAGGCGGAGTGCCTGCTGGGCGGGCTCCTCGCGCGGACCGGCGACCTCGAGGGGGCGCGGGCGGCGTTCGAACGGGCCGTGGTGGCCGATCCTGAGGCGGCGGGGGCCACGCTGCTGGAGGCTGGGCGCCACCTGGAGGAGGCGGGTGACCCGGAGGGCGCTCGCTCGGTCTACGAGCGCGCTGCGGCCCAGGACACCGACCAGCGGGTCGCGGCCACGGCCCGGGTCCGGCTCGGTACGGCGTCGCCGCAGGAACGGCCGTGGGTACTGGCCGCCGAGGGCGACCGGCAGGGCGCGCTGGCAGCGCTGACCGAGCTGACCGGGTCGGCGCCGATGGCGGGACTGCTGCTCGCGCTGGACGGCGGCGACATAGGCGAGGTACGCCGCCTGCTGACGGAGGCGAGCGGGTTCCCCACCGACGACGCGTTCGCCGAGATTCTGGAGATGGCCAGGGCGAGCCGCGACGAGGACTTCGCCAGGGCGCTCTACCAGCTGGTCATCGAGGTGGGCGGGCCCCAGTGGGCTGCGCGCGCCGGTCTCGGGCTCGGCGCCGAGCTGGCCGGGGACGGTCAGCACAGCCAGGCCGAGCTGTGTTTCCTGCCCGCGACCGAGAGCGGCGACGACGAGATCGCCCTCATGGCGTGGCGCAACGTCTCCGTCGTCCGGCGCCGGCGCGGCGACCTGGACGGAGCCGCCGAGGCGCTGCGGGCCGCGCTGCCGGCCACCGCCGTCGAACTGGCTGCCCTGCTGGAGGAGCGCGGCGACCTGACGGGCGCCGGTGACGTGCTCGAACGTGGCGCCGCGGCCGGCGATCTCGCCTGCCGGTGCCACCTGCTCGTCAACCTGCTCCAGCGGCAGGAGTACGCGGCCATCCCCGCCGAGGCCGAGCTGGCCGTCGGCACCGGCGATCCCGAGACGGTGGCCATGGGCTATTGGGTGTGGGGCGACGCGCGCAAGGCGACGGGTGACCTGGCGGGCGCGGTCGAGATGTACCGCAAGGGGATCGACACCGGTCAGCAGATCCCCGGCATGCGCGCCGATCTCGCGGAGGCCCTGCACGCGCTGGGTGACAAGGCGGCGGCCGTCGGGCAGGCGCGGCTGGCCGTCGAGTCGGGTGAGGCCGACGCCGCGGCCAGGGGCGGCATCCAGCTCGGCTGCTGGCTGCACGAGGACGGTGACGCGCTCGGGGCGGCCGAGGCGTTCGGCGCCGCCGCGGGGACCGGGTCCGCGCTGGCCCAGACCGCCCTGGACAACCTGAACACCCTGGCCTACCAGGCGTACGAGCGGGGCGAGCACGCGCTGGCCGTACAGGTGCTGGCGCATCTGGGGCCGCACGCCGGCGCCAAGGCCAGGGAGCTGGCGGAGCTCTGCGACGACCCCGAGGCCGTCCACCTCTACTACGAGCTGGTCGGCTCCGACGCCTTCACCGAGCTGGGGGTGGCCGAGCGGCTCGCCGAGCTCGGTGAGACGGAGCGGGCGCGGGCCGTCTACGAGCGGCTGAACGAACACGAGGACCCCGATGTGCGGTTCGTCGCGGGCGGCAGGCTGCTGGCGCTCCTCGACGCCGAGGACGACTCCGCCGCCTTCTACAGCCTGGCCGAACGGCAGGCGGGGGACGCCGACAGCCCGGTGCGGTCGGTGTTCGGCAGCCTGCTCGGCATGCTCCAGGGCCGTCAGGGCGACACCGAGGCGTCGCTGCGCACGCTGCGGGAGGCGGCCGACAGCGGTGAGCCCACCGCCCTGAGCGTGCTGGCCCAGGCCCTGGTCGGGACCGGAGAGGTGGCCGAGGGCAGGCGGGTGTACGAGCGGGTGCTGGGCGCGGGCGACGAGGAGCTGGCGGCCAGGGCGATGGTCGCGCTCGGCCACAGCTACCACGACGAGGACGAGGACGAGGCTCGCAAGTGGTACATCCAGGCGGTGAACTCGGGCACGGGGCACGTCAGCGCGCTCGGGGCGATGTACCTGGGGGCGCTGGCCAAGCGGGAGCGGGACTTCCCTGAGGCGCTCGGCTGGTACCAGCGGGTCATCGACTCGGGAGACACCGAGTCGGGCATGGCGGCCGCGCACCTGGGAGAGCTCTGCTACTGGCTGAACGACCGCGACGGGGCCGTGCGCTACTACGAGCTCACCCTGGGGCTGACCGAGCAGCCCGAGCTGGTCGCCGAGGCCGCCTTCCGCCTGGGGGAGATCCGGTACGCCCACGGCGACCTCACCGTGGCCAGGCGGATGCTCCGGCTCGCCGCCGGCACCGACGACTCGACCTTCGCGGCCGACGCCGAACAGCTCCTGGCGAAGCTCGGGTGAACTTGCGGTTAATTAAATGACTGCATAGTCTCATCTAGTCAAACATTTGAGGTGAGACGAGATGGCCAGGGTGGGACGGCCCCCGCAGGACCCCGCGCGCCAGCTGGAGCGGGCGCACCGGATCCTCGATGCCGCCGCCGAGCTGTGCCTGCGCTGGGGCTACGACAAGACGACCATCGACGACGTGGCCCGGCAGGCAGAGGTCGCCAAGGGCACGATCTACCTGCACTGGAAGACCCGCGAGATGCTCTTCGCGGCGCTGATCCGCCGGGAGCGGGTCCTCCTGATGCGCGAGGTCCGCGAGCGCGCGCCCGCGGACCTGCGCGAGCTGCTCCGGGAGCTGGTCGGCGGGCTCTTGCGCCGGCCGCTGATGAGGGCGCTGATCCTGGACGACTCAGAGGTGTTCGGCAAGCTCAGCAGGCAGAAGAAGAACAGCCAGACCACGCTCGACCTGGGCGCCGCGTTCGGGACGTACCTTCACGAGCTGGCCGGGCGGGGAGTGCTCCGCTCGGACCTGACTCCCGCCGAGCACCTCGCGACCATCGCCTCGGTCATCTACGGGTTCCTGTTCACCCAGAAGATGATGCCCGAGCAGATGCGGACGCCCGAGGACCGCCTCGTCGAGCTGGTCGCCGACACCGGCGTCCGCGCGATGGGCACCGGCGCCACGCTGTCCGACGACGACGCGCGGGCCGTCAGGCTGGCCACTCTCGGCTACCTCGACACCATGGAGGAGATCGCCGAGCGGAAGCTCGCGCTCTCCCTGGGCGCTAAGGAGGGTGTCACGTGAGGGTTCTTCTCCCCCTTGACGATGCCGCCGCGGACCTCGCGACAGCGGGCGGAAAGGGCGCTTCCCTGGCCAGGCTGACCAGGGAAGGACTGCCCGTTCCCGGCGGTTTCCACATCACCACCGAGGCATACCGGGCCTTCGTCGCGGACTTCCGCGACCGGATTCTCGACGCGGCCGCCGCCGGCGACGCCGCCGGGATCGCCGCCCTGTTCGCCGGGCACGACCTGCCCGCCGCCGTCGCCGCGGAGATCCGCACGGCATACGAGGCGATGGGCGACGACGTGCCGGTGGCCGTCCGCTCGTCCGCCACGGCCGAGGACCTGCCCGGCATGTCGTTCGCCGGGCAGCAGGACACCTACCTCAACATCAGGGGCGACGCGCTGCTCGACGCCGTCAAGCGCTGCTGGGCGTCGCTCTGGAACGCCCGCGCCATCGCCTACCGCGAGCAGAACGGCGTGCCGCACGACGATGTGGCGCTGGCCGTCGTCGTGCAGGAGCTCGTGGACGCCGACGCGGCAGGCGTCATGTTCACCGCGCACCCGGTCACCGGCGCCCGCGACGAGATCGTCATCAACGCCTCCTGGGGCCTGGGCGAGGCGGTCGTCGGCGGCCAGGTCACCCCCGACACCGTCGTGGTCCGCCACGGCGCCGTCACCGAGTCGCGGATCGGCGACAAGACCGTCATGACCGTACGCACGCCGTCCGGCACGCACGAGGAGCCCGTGCCCGAGGAGCTGCGGCGCCGGGCCGTCCTCAACCCGGCGCAGGCCGCCGAGCTGGCCGGGATCGGCTCGCGCATCGAGGAGCTGTACGGCACGCCGATGGACGTCGAATGGGCCAGGCGCGACGGCTCGTTCTTCATCGTCCAGGCCCGTCCGATCACCGGCCTCAAGCAGCCGGTCGAGGAGTGGAACGACAGCCTCAAGAGCGACTCCCTGTGGACCGGCGGCAACCTCGGCGAGGCCATCCCCGACGTGATGACGCCCGTGACCTGGTCGTTCGTCGAGATGTTCATCCATGAGGCGATGACCGCCTCGGCGCTGCCCGGATTCGACGTGGTCGGCAACATCGGCGGCCGCTTCTACATGAACCTGAGCGTCCTGTACTCGCTGGCCAGATCGGTCGGCATGCAGAAGCGGCTGAGCGCCGTCGAGCAGGTCTTCGGCAAGCTGCCGCCCGGCCTCGACGTGCCGCTGCTGAAGGTCTCCCGCTGGGAGGTCGTCAAGAAGATGGTGCCGATGGTCATCAACATCCAGCGGCGCGTCCGGACGAACCTCAAGGGCATGTCCGCCTTCCTCGCCACCGCGCAGCGGCGCGCGGAGGAGTTGCGCGCCCGCGTCGCCACCACGGAGACCGGCCCCGAGCTGGCCGCCCTGTGGGAGCGCGAGATCGAGCCGTACGTCATCACCTGCTGCCGCACGCTGGAGGCGGCCGGCCGGCAGGGCGGTGCCACGCTCGTCTACACCCGCGACAAGCTCCGCAAGATGATGGGCGACGTCGACGCCGAAGCCATGCTCACCGGCGCCAACACCGACGGCGAGCTGGCCAGCCTCGGCCCGGTCATCGGGCTGGGCAGGCTGGCCAGGGGAGAGATCGACCGGGACACCTTCGCCCGGCTGTACGGGCATCGGGGTCCCCACGAGTTCGAGGTCTCCATACCGCGCCCCGGCGAAGATCCGGCGTGGATCGACGCGCAGCTGGCCGGGCTCCGTGACGTGAGCGCCGACACGGACGCCCTGCTCGCCCGCCAGAAGAAGGCGCGCGAGGAGGCGTGGGCGCGGTTCGCCCAGCGTTACCCCCGCCAGGAAGCCAAGATGCGCGACCGGGTCACCCGGTGGAACAAGGTCGTCCGCGACCGCGAGACCGCCCGGTCGGAGAACATGCGGGCGTTCTGGGTGCTGCGCGCCTTCGTGCTGCGGGCCGGGGAGCTCACGGGGCACGGCGACGACCTGTTCTTCCTCTACCTGGAGGAGATCCTCGGCCTCCTGCGCGGCGACGGGTCCGCGCTGGAGCGGGTCCCGGCCCGGCGGGCGACCTACGAGATGTACGCGGCGCTGCCGCCGTACCCGGCGCTGATCGTCGGGCACTTCGACCCGGTGCGCTGGGCCGCCGACCCCGACCGGCGCGCCGACATCTACGACGCGCGCGGCGGGAGCGCGCTCGTCAGCGACACGGTCACCGGCTTCCCGGGCGCGCCTGGCATCGTCGAGGGCGTCGCCCGGGTGATCTCCTCGCCCGAGGACGGCGACCGGCTCAAGCCCGGCGAGATCCTGGTGACGACGCTGACCAACATCGGCTGGACGCCGATGTTCCCGCGCGCCGCCGCCGTGGTGACGGACATGGGGGCGCCGCTGTCGCACGCCTCGATCGTGGCCCGCGAGCTGGGCATACCGGCGGTGGTCGGCACGGGGAACGCGACGATGCGGCTGCGCGACGGCGACCGCGTCCGGGTGGACGGTGAGGCGGGCACGGTGGAGTTGCTGGGCTGAGGGGTGCTCGGGGCGGCCATCGGGTAGGCCGGAGATCGCACCCGCTGGGCCGGGCGGCCGAGCCGGAGCGGGTGGACGCGCTGCTGGTGGCGTTCGCCGGTTACTGGACCCGTACCTCGGCCCAGCCCGGCCCGGCGCACGCCCCGCACCTGAGGGAGCGGCGCGAGCGCTCACGCCGGGCCACGATCGGCTGGCTGCGCGGCCGGTGGCGATGACTCGCTACGCGGCTGACTTGCCGAGGAAGCCGGAGGTCTTGAGCCAGTCGGCCGAGACCTTCTTCGGCTCCTCGCCGTCGACGTCGACCTGGGCGTTGAGCTTGCGCATGGTCGTGTCGTCCAGCTTGGCGATCACCGGCTTGAGCACCTTCTCCAGCGCCGGGTACTTCTGGTAGGTCTCGTCCCGTACGTTGACGGCGGCGTTGTAGATCGGGAAGAAGCGCTTGTCGTCCTGCAGCACGGTCAGGCCGAGCGCGGAGATGCGCCCGTCGGTGGTGTACACCTCGCCGAAGTTGCAGGTCTGGCCCTTGTCGGTCTCGGTGTAGACGACGCCGGTGTCCAGCTGGCTGATCTTGTTCTTCGGGATGTTCAGGTCGTACGCCTTGGACAGCCCCGGCAGCCCGTCGTCCCGGGTCGAGAACTCCGACTCGACGCACAACGACGCCTCGTTCGGGTTGGTCTTGGCGAGTTTCGCCACGTCGGAGACCGTCTTGACGCCCAGCTGCTGGGCCTTCTCGGAGCGGATCGCCAGGGCGTAGGTGTTGTTCAGCGGGGTCGGCCCGATCCAGCGGATCTTGTTCTTCGCCAGGTCCTCCTCCGCGGTGGCCTTGAACTGCTTGGCCGAGTCCGGGATGGGGGTGGCGTTCTTCAGGTGCTCGATCCAGCCGGTGCCCGAGTAGTCCCAGTACATGTCGATCGCCTTGGACGTCAGCGCCTGCCGGTTCGGCACGGTGCCGCCGAGGTTGGTCTTGTCCACGACCTCGGCCCCGTGCGCCTGGAGCAGCTGTACGGCGATCTGGCCGAGCACGATGTTCTCGGTGAAGTCCTTGGACCCGACGACGAACTTGGCGCCGGACAGCTCATTGCCCGCGCTGGCGGCCTCGACCTCCCCGCCCGAGCCACAGGCGCTCGTGGCGGTCAGGGTCAGGGCGGCGGCGGTGAGCAGGGTGAACGTCTTGGGGGCACGCATACGAAAAACACCTCTTGAAGCTGGTCTTACGGAGATTGCGGTCTGAGAGGGGGAGTCAGATGCCGCGCGGCTTGAGCAGGTTCTCGGCGAGCCCGCCGAGCCAGTCGATGAAGAAGGCGATGCTCGCCGTCAGCACGGCGCCCGCGATGGTCACGGGCATGCGGTTCAGCTTGAGCCCGTTGATGATCAGCTCGCCGAAGCCGCCCGCGGCGACGAACGCGCCGAGCGTGGCGACGCCGACGGTCAGCACGAGCGCGGTCCGCAGCCCGGCGAGGATGGCCGGCACGGCCAGCTTGAGCTCCACGCGGCGGAGCACCTGTCCCTTGGTCATTCCCATGCCGCGCGCGGCCTCAATGAGCGCGGGGTCGACCTGCTGCACGCCGACCATCGTGTTGCGCAGTACGGGCAGCACCGCGTAGGCGACCAGGCCGACCAGGGCGGTCTGGAAGCCGACCCCCAGCAGGAACGTGCACAGCACGAGCAGCCCGATGGCCGGGATCGCCTGGCCCAGGTTGGCAAGGGTGAGGATGATGGGGGTGATCAGCCGGTTGCGGGCCCGCGAGGCGACGATGCCCAGGGGAATCGCGATGACCACCACGAGCGCGGTCGCCACGAGCGTCATCTCGATGTGCTCGACGGCCTTGGCGAAGAGGACCTCGCGGGTGAGGCTGCGGCTCTCGATCGAGTCCAGGTTCTGCGCGCCGAGCCAGGCGTACAGGGCGATCAGTACGCCGCAGAGGGCGATAGGGGTTATGACATACCGCAGACCTGACACGTGCCCGAGTGGGCGGGTCCGGTCCGCGCCGAGTGTCGCGGTGGTCACCTGCCGACCGCCTCCTCTCGGGCGGTGTCCGGCACGGGCGCGGCGCTCACCGGCTTCGGTCCGGATCCCACCGACGTCAGCCGAGGGGCGGGGGCGGGTTCGGTTCCCACGGCCTCGCACAGCGCGCCGTAGGTGAGGATGCCGGACGGCGAGCCGCAGCGGTCGGTGCCGTGCGCGAGCATGAGGTCCAGGGCCTCGCGCAGGCTGGCGTCCGCGGTGATCTGCGGGAGGTCCGCGCTGCCCGGCTGCTGCCGGCACTCCACGTCCGCCACGCGCAGCAGCGCGAGGCGCTTGAGCGTGGCGTCCTGGCCGATGAAGCCGGCGACGTAGTCGTCCGCCGGGTTGGCCAGGATGTTCGCGGGGGTGTCGTACTGGGCGATGTGCGATCGCTCCTTGAGTACGGCGATGCGGTCGCCGAGCTTGATGGCCTCCTCGAAGTCGTGCGTGACGAAGATGATCGTCTTACGCAGCTGCTTCTGGAGCTTGACGAACTCGTTCTGCAGGTGCTCGCGGGTGATGGGGTCGGTCGCGCCGAAGGGCTCGTCCATCAGCATCACGGGGGGATCGGCGGCCAGCGCCCTGGCGACGCCCACGCGCTGCTGCTGCCCGCCGGACAGCTCGCGGGGGTAGCGGTCGTGGTAGGCCGACGGCTCCAGGTTGACCAGGGAGAGCAGTTCCTCCACCCGGTCGGCGGTCTTGGCGGGGGTCCAGCCGAGCAGCTTCGGCACCAGGCCGATGTTCTCGCCGATGGTCAGATGCGGGAACAGTCCCACCTGCTGGATGGCATAGCCGATGTGCCTGCGGAGCTCGTCGGGCTGCAGGCTCAGCACGTCGTCACCGCCGATGCGGATCTCGCCCGACGTGGGCTCGACCAGGCGGTTGATCATCTTCATCGTGGTCGTCTTGCCGCAGCCTGACGGGCCGACGAAGACCACGAGCTCACCGGCGGGGATGTCGAGGTCGACGTGGTCCACCGCCGGCGCGGGCTGTCCCGGGTAGTGCTTGGTCAATGCCCGCAGCTCGATGCTTGCGCCTCCGGTGTCACGATCGAACACGAAGCCCCCTAGGAATCGTCAGTTGACGTACGGCGAAAAAGAACAGGTCGAACAGGACTGCGATGACCACGATGCCGAGCGTGCCGGCGAGCGTCGCGTTGAGCGCGTTCACCGAGCCCAGCCGGGACAGGCCCTCGAAGATCTGCGTGCCGAGGCCGGGGCCGTCGACGTAGGCGGCGATGGCCGCGATGCCGATGAGCATCTGCGTGGCCACGCGCACCCCGGTGAGGATCAGCGGCCAGGCCAGTGGCAGCCGCACTTTCAGCAGGACGCGGGTCCGGCTCATGCCCATCCCGCGTCCCGCCTCCACCATGGCGTCGTCGACGCCGCGCAGTCCGGCCACCGTGTTCCTGATGATCGGCAGGAACGCGTACGCGGTCAGCGCGACCAGCGTGGATCCCCAGCCGAGTCCGGTGATCGGGATGAGCAGGGTGAGCAGGGCGAGGGAGGGGACCGTCAGGATCGCGGCGGAGATCGCCAGCGAGAATCCCCGGGTTTTCGGAAGGTCGTGGGCGAGCAGCCCGATGCCGACGCCGACTGCCGTGGAGACGCCGATGGCGACGCCGACGACGAGGGCGTGTTCCCCGGCGGCCAGCGAGAGGGTGTCCCAGCGTGAGACGACGTACTCGCTGAAATTCATAGAGTGACCGCCTTTACTTACGCTTGCATGAGTCTGTAAACGTATGTGACTAATGGCCGTCAGTGCAAAGTCAGTCAAGGTCAGGGGCTTGCAATAGAGCTCGTGAAGCCCTGTCCATTGCGGAAATGCGTCCGTTTTGGCATGGTTTGACGGTGGCGTGCCCCCTCACCCTGGCCGGCCGTCCCGTACATGAGACGCTTGATCGCCAGACCACCAAACTGGCCAGGCAACTGGTGCGGAGCTTCGCCGAGGAGATCCCGATCTACCGGCGCCTGCCCAGGGAAGAGCTCGACGGCGACATCACCCGGATCACCGAGGACAACCTGCGGCTGATCTCCCGGATGTTCCGCGACGGCCGCCCGCCGACCAGGGCGGAGCTGGCGCCGCTGCGCTCCTCGTCCGCGCGCCGGGCCCGGGAGGGTGTGCCGCTGGACGACCTGCTCGACGCCTACGCCCGCGGGGCGCGGATGGTGTGGGAGCACCTGTTCGCCGCCGCGACACCGGCCGACTTCGAGGACGTCCTGGCGGCCAACCGGCTCATCCTCGTCTACACGCAGGCGGTGACGGGCGCCGTGTGCACGGCGTACCTGGAAGAGCGCGAGAGCATGCTCAGCCACGAGCGGCACACCATGCACGCCACGGTGTCCGCGCTGCTCGCGGGCGACAGCGCGGCTCTGGCGGGAGTACGGCTCGCGCGGCGCTACCTCGTGCTGGCCGTCGCGGCGGGCCGGCACGCCGACGAGGACTCCGACGAACCGGGCGGGTCCATCGCCGGGCGCCGCAAGCTGCACCGGATCACCACCGCGCTGCGCCGGCACGCCGCGGAGCCGGTGCTGTCGGTGCTCGACACCACGGGTGGGCTCGTGCTGGTGCCCTGCGGTCCGCTTGACGGGCGCCTTGCCCATGTCGGTGAGATGGCCGCCGCTACTCGCGCCGACATGAGCAAGGCCGCTGGGGTG
Organism: Nonomuraea sp. CA-143628; assembly: GCF_050942315.1. Classification (NCBI taxonomy): domain Bacteria; kingdom Bacillati; phylum Actinomycetota; class Actinomycetes; order Streptosporangiales; family Streptosporangiaceae; genus Nonomuraea; species Nonomuraea sp. CA-143628. The sequence goes on along the minus strand of NZ_CP192072.1, from coordinate 9,829,254 downwards.
CCGGTGTGGGTCGCCGCCGAGCTCGCGCCGCCCGCCGGAGTGCCGGCCGCGGCCAAGCTCGCGGAAGAGGTGCTGGAGGTGGTGCGGCTCTTCCAGCGGCCGCCCGGCGCGTACCGGCTGGCCGACGTGCTGCTCGAATACCAGCTCACCCGGTCCAGCGAGGCGACGGCGGCGCTGGCCGGGCTGCTCGATCCGCTGCTGGACAATCCCGACCTGCTCAGGACGCTCAAGGTGTACCTGGACACGGGGCTCGATCGGCGGCGGTCGGCCTCACTCCTGCACGTACACCCGAACACGGTCGACTACCGCCTGCGCAGGGCAGTCAGCCTGACCGGGCTGGACCCCGTCGACCCCGCGCACCTCCAGCGGATCGGTGCGGCGCTGGCCGCCCGACGCAGGCTCGGGTTGGACTGGCTAGACGCCTGAGACAGCTGCCGTGACCACGGTGGCGAAGTTGCTCATGCCGAGCGCGTTCGGGTGGAAGGGCGCGGCGGGCGCGGCCGGTACGTACGGCTCGATCCACCGCACACCCGGCGACGCGCACGGGTCGTGGCCGACACTCGGGGTCTGCAGGTCGATGAAGCCGACGCCGGCGGCGGACGCCTGCTCGGCCAGCATCCGGTTGAAGTACTGGAGGGTGGCGCGGATGTAGTTGGCGTCGGCCTTGATGATCGGGACGCGCGGGTAGCAGCCGTTCGGCGGGGCGTAGGTGGCGTAGCCGACCATGAAGATCCGGGCCTGCGGGGCGCGGGCCCGGATGTCGCCCATGAGGGTGGTCAGACGCGAGCGCAGCGCGTCCGTCTTCACCCGCCAGCTGTCCTGGCCGTCCACGATGTAGTCGTCGTTGCAGGCGTCTCCGACGGGCGGCGGCAGCAGGTTCAGGCAGTCCTCGATGAAGCCCGTCAGACCGACGTCGTTCGCCCCGATCTGCACGGTGACGAGGGTGGTGTCCTGGCTGAGCGCGTCCAGCTGCGGCGCGACCGAGCCGAGGTCCGTGCTCTGCCGCTCGTACATGTCGCCGGTGTCGGCGCCGGAGCACGTGACGTCGCGGAACGTACGGGCGCCGATGGCCTGCGCCGTCAGGTGGGCGTAGTTGTGGTCGGAGCGCCAGCAGCCGAGGTCGGGGATGACCTGGTCGGGCACGAGCGGTCCCGAGGCGGCCGAGTCGCCGAGGGCCACGTACACGTCGCTCTGGGCGGCTTGGGCGGCGGGGGCGAGACCTAACACCAGGGCGGCCGCTGCGAGCACGGTCAACATCCGTCGGACCATGGAGACTCCTTCGGCGAGGGGTTAGTGGGGGGTGAGGAGTTCGAGGTGCAGACAAACGATGAGCCGCGAAGGTCATTCTGTGAATTGGACCAGGCGGTAAATCCGCGCTGTCAAATCTGTGACGCCTCACAAATCCCGGCCGCTCGCTGTTGGGCCGTCCGCTCGCGGGCGGCTCGCCGTGGGGCCGCCTCTCTCCGCTTCTCTCCGGTTCCCTCAGCGTGTGCTGGTCGCTCCCGTACGCTCGCGTTCACGCAGCCGCGCGATGGGGAGCAGCATCGCGGCGGTCAGCCCGCCGAGCAGGCCGAACGCCAGGTGGAAGTCTCCTGTGGCGTCACGTAGCGCTCCCACCAGCACAGGCGCCAGCGCGGCGCAGGCGTACCCGACGAAGAACGCCATCGCGCTGATCCGCCCGGCCTCGGCGGCGTCGCGGCTCACCACTACGGGCAGCGTCAGGACGAGCGTGAACAGCCCGCCGTGACCCACGCCCAGGGCGGCGATCCACACCCAGGTGGCCGTCGCCGGAGCCGCCGCCAGCCCCGCGAACCCGATCGCTGTCAACGCCGTCGTCAGGACCAATCCGGCGCGCCTGTCCCGCCCTTCACCCAGCAGCGCCGGTACGGCCAGCATGGCGACGACCTGGATGGAGATCATCGCGGTCAGCAGCACGCCCGCGCCGGTGGCGTCACGGTGCCCGTCCTCGTGGAGCAGGGGGACGACCCAGGCGAGTTCGCAGTAGTACAGGGCGGAGTTGACGGCGGACAGCACGGTGATGCGCCAGGCCAAACCGCTCCGCCAGGGCAGCCCTTTGGTGACAGGGCCCGCTGGAGCCGCCGTCTGGCGCGCGCCGGTCTGGGTCGTGCTGGTCTGGCTCAGGCTGGACTGGCCTGCCCTGGTCTGGTTTGTCCCCGCCGGAGTTGCTGTCCGGTCCGTGCCGGCCCGGTTCGTACCCGCGAAGGCTGGGGTGCTGTCGGTGCTGTCGAGGGCCAGGGAGGTGCGGGAGGCCGACCAGATCGCCATGCCCGCCACCGCGAGCACCGACCAGGAGGCCAGCGCGCCCGGCCAGGAGCCGATGGCGTCGGCGAGGGGCGCGGTCACCCCGGCCGCCACCGCGCCGCCCAGACCGAGGCCGGCGGTGTAGATGCCGGTGACCAGGCTCGCGCGGTCGGCGAAGCGCGTCTTGACCACGGCGGGCAGCAGCGTCTGCGCGATCGCGATCCCGGCGCCGACGGCCGCCGCGCAGGTCAGTTGCAGCCAGGCGGAGCCGCCGAAGACGCGGGCCGCCGTCGCCACGGCGATGACGGCCAGCCCGAGCAGCACGCCGAGCCGCAGCCCGAATCTGCGGCCGACCACGGCGGCCAGGGGCGCGCAGACCCCCATGGCCAGCGCCGGGATGGTCGTCAGCAGCGCCACTCCCGTGGCGGACAGGTCGAGGTCGGTTCGGATGCGGTCCACCAGAGGGGACACGGCGGCGATCGCCGGTCGCAGGTTCGCCGCGGCGACGAACAACGCGACGGCGGCCGCGCCTAGAGCGGTACGCGTCATGGGGGCTCCAAGTTGATCTCGGACATTTTCCATCCGAGTTGTATCACGGACATTCGTTGTCCGGAATGGGTAGGCTGCCTGGCATGAAGATGTCCAACGGGGTGGAGTGGGCGCTGCACAGCTGCGTCACGCTCAGCCAGAGCCAGGATCCGGTGCCGGCGGCGCGGCTCGCGGAACTGCACGGCACCCCGCCGGCGTACCTGGCCAAGCACCTCCAGGCGCTCTCCCGAGCGGGCATCGTCCGGTCTACGGCCGGGCAGGTCGGCGGCTACCTCCTCACCCGGCCGGCCGCGGCGATCACCGTGCTGGAGGTGGTCCAGGCCATCGACGGCGACTCGCCCGCCTACCGATGCACGGAGATCCGGCAGCAGGGGCCGCTGGCCGTACCGGCCGAACGGTGTGACCGGCCGTGCGCGATCGCCCGCGCGATGGCCTCGGCACAGGAGGCCTGGTCCGGCGCGCTGGCGGGCATCACGATCGCGGACCTCGCGGCGGGCATCGACGCCGACAGTGACGGTACGGCCATGGCCGACGTACGCCGCTGGCTGGCCGCCCCCGCGTGACCCGGTGCTGAGGAACCTCTGGTGACATGACCTGGGCCGCTAGGAACAATGCCTTGGTCTGAGGAACCTCGCGGACAATGGCCTGCGGCTGAGGAGTCCCTAGGAAACCGAGCCCGCCAGGGTGACGGTCACCTCCAGCCCGCCGGCCGGTAGGGCGTGGACTTCCAGCGTGCCGTGGTGAGCTTCGACGATGGCGGCGACGATCGACAGGCCCAGCCCGAGGCCGTCGCCCGTGGCTCTCCGGCCGGTCTCCAGACGCTGGAAGGGCCGCAGGAGCGTCTGGACCCGGTCGGGCGGGATCACCTGGCCGCTGTTGGAGATCCTCAGGGTGGGCCGACCGGACTCCATGGCGGTCGCCACCTTGATCCAGCCGCGTGGAGTCGGGCCGTCCGGGGATGAGCCGTTTGGGATGTTGTGTCGTGCGGCGTTGTCCAGGAGGTTGGCGACCAGGCGGTCGAGCAGGGCGCGGTCGCCGGAGGCGGGAGCCGGGTGCAGTGCGCACTCGACGCGGACGCCCTGGTCGCCGCGCTGGTCGAGGGCCTGCCCGGTGATCGCGGCCAGGTCGAGGGGCTGCCGGTGGTGCAGTCCTTGCTGGCTGCGGGCCAGGATGAGCAGGGCCTCGATGAGTCGTTCCTGGTGCTTGCCGTTGGCCAGCAGCCGTTCCAGCACGGTCCGCAATGAACCGACGTCGGCCGCCGGGTCGGCGAGCGCGATCTCGACCATGGCCTGCTGCAGCGTCAGCGGGGTACGCAGCTCGTGGGAGGCGTTGGCCACGAACCGCCGCTGCGCCGTGAACGCGGCCTCCAGCCGATCCAGCAGCTCGTCGAAGGTGTCGGCCAGCTCCTTGAGCTCGTCGTCCGGCCCGGACGCCGCCAGCCGCCGGTCGAGCTGTTCGGCCGTGATGTGCCGGACCGCGGCCGTCATGTCGTGCAGCGGCCGCAGTACGCGATCGGCGGTGAGCCGGCCCAGCAGCACCGACGCGAATGCCATCACCGCCAGCGCGATCAGTGAGTTGACCAGCAGCCGGCGCAGGCTCTCGGCCTGCTGCCCCTTCACCTGGGGCTCCGGTACGGGCAGGTCGATCCCGCCAGGCGCCGTGGGAGCGGTGGGCGGGCCCGGGAAGGGCGAGTACACCACCAGGAAGTAGATGAGGGCGACCAGCGCCACCGCGGTCAGCAGGAACAGACCGCTGTACAGGAGGGTCAGACGCAGCCGGGCCGTCCGCCTCATAAACGCCACCTCACAACCGCCCGCCTCACAACCGCCCGTCCCGCAACCGCCCGCCTCACAATCGGTACCCGGCCTGCGGGACCGTCTCGATCAGCGGTGGATCGCCCAGCTTGCGGCGCAACCGGCTGATCGTCACCTTCACCGTCTGCGTGAACGGGTCGGCGAACTCGTCCCAGCCCTGCTCCAGGAGCTGCTCGGCGGAGACCACGGCACCCCTGGCGGCCAGCAGCAGCTCCAGTACGGCGAACTCCTTGGGACTCAACGGCAGCCGGTGCCCGTCGCGGGTGGCGATCCGGGTGGCCGGGTCGAGCCGCAGGTCGCCGTGGACGAGCACCGGCGGCAGGGCCGGGCTCGACCGTCTGGCCAGCGCCCGGATTCGGGCGACCAATTCGGCGAAGGCGAACGGCTTGGGCAGGTAGTCGTCGGCGCCGACGCCCAGCCCGGTCACTTTGTCATCGATCGTCCCGGCGGCGGTGAGCATCAGCACCCGCGCCGGGTAGCCCGCCCCCACGAGCGACCTGCACACGTCGTCGCCGTGCAGACCAGGCAGGTCGCGGTCGAGGATGACCACGTCGTAGTGGTTGGCCGAGGTCCGTTCGAGCGCGTCGTCGCCGTCCAGCACCACGTCAACGGCCATGCCCTCGCGGCGGAGCCCCGCGGCCACCGTCTGGGCCAGTTCCTCGTGATCTTCGACCATCAGCACCCTCATGATTTCCTCAGGATGCCCCGCCGGGGGTTACAACGGGGTAACCGCCGTGTCTGCGCGACGTCGCCGGTCAGCGATGTCCTCGTGGACGATCAAGCGTTGGTCGCCCGCTCCCCGAGCGAGCTGGCAAGGATTTTCGTGATCTCGCCGACGGTCGGCCTGCGCACACCGCCGCCGGCCTCGCCAGGAAGGTGATCGTGGTGTCGGTGCCGGTGGCTACACTGCCGGGTCATGTCAATCCAGCCCTTACCCGATATCAAGGTCCCGTTCGTCGACTCCGCCGGCTGGAGCACGCGGTGGACGGGATGCGGCAACGGCCGGCGGACGTTCGACCGGGTCATACAGACCGCCCACACCGACAAGGTGCGGGCGGTGGCGACAACCGAGGTGAACGGCCGCCCCGTCGCCGTCACCACCGGCAACGACCGGACCGTACGAGTATGGGACCTGACCACCGTTGACGACGTCGCCGGAGCGGGGGTCATCGAGTCGGTGGCCACCGGGACGCTGCACGGCCGACAGGTCGCGATCACCGCCGGCGCCGACGCCACGATCCGGGTGTGGGACCTGGACTCTGGCGACCCGGTGGGCAGCCCGCTGATCGGGCACGCCGGCCCCATCCATCACCTCGCGGCCACCATGGTGGACCAGCAGCTCGCCGTGCTCAGCGCCGGAGCCGACGGGGCCCTGCGAAGCTGGGACCCGGCCACCGGACAGCAGACCGGCACCATCCCTGCCGGTGACCCGGCCGATGAGATCTGCGCGCTGGACACGGTCGTCGTAGACGGCCGGCCGATCGCGGTCACCGCCGGCACCGGCAAGACGATCCACGGCTGGGACCTGACCACCGGCACCCGGCTCGGCTCGCCGCCCGCAGCCCGCCACAGAGTCCGTGCCCTTGCCGCCACCACCACCCCCGACGGCCGGCCTATCGCGGTCAGCGGCACCCTCCACGGCGGCCTGCGCGTCCGCGACCTGCACACGGGCCACGACATCGCCCCCCACCCCACCGGCCGCCACGGCAAACTCATCCGCGAAATCGCCCTCACCACCGGCGCCGACGGTACCCCCTTGGCCCTGACCACCAGCGCCGACCTCGATGAAGCGGTCAAACTGTGGGACGTGACCACCGGCCACCTCATCGGCGAACTGCCCGTCCATGGCGTCCAGGCGCTGGCGGCCACCGTCGTGGACGGCCACCCTGTCGCCATCACCGGTGCCAAGGACACCGTCGCCGTGTGGGACCTGACCGCCCTACGGCAGATCGGCCCCGCCACGAAGGCCCTCGAACCCGTCACCGCCCTCGCCCTCACCCCGGCCGGACACCTCATCATCTGCGCTCGCCGGCACATCACCGTCATGACCACCGACCCCCGGCCCTGAGCACTCTCTGTAGTCGCGTTCGGGGATCGTGTTTTCCAGAGCCGTTCTGAAGCGGTGTTCGCTTACGAAACAGGACGCCGCACCGCATCTTGGCGTGGGCCCAGCGAACCGGCTCGAGGTGTCGAAGAACGAAACCAGTGTTATCTGGGTTCTTGTCGGTGAAGATCATTAGAATTCGGTGTATGTCCGATGAGCGCATGATGCGTGGTTATGCGGGCCATTCGCATGGCCGTGCCACCTACTCCGGTACGCCGGTGATCGAGCTGGACGGCGCCCCCATCACGGTCAGCGTCGATGAGGAGGGGGTGCTGTGGACGTGTGATCTCCGAGGCGGCGGATGCGTCAGCCGCCCGCTGGACCTCGACGCGGCCGGGCCCGATGACAACTGGTACATCGAGAACGGGCTTTGGGACGACGACGATGATGAGGACGAGCGGAGAAGGCTCGTCACCGAGCCCTCCCTCATCGCCGGGCGCGTGACCGTGGCGGAGGTCGACGGGCGGCCCGTGGTCGTTACCGGCGGTGGCCGGTTCGACTTCCGCTACGAGGACGGCGACGACGTCAGCGGTGGGATCGTGCGGGCCTGGGACCTGCATACCGGGCGGCGGATCGGCTCGGTCATGATCGGTCACGTGCTCGGGGTCTGCTCGCTCACGACCGTCCGGTCCGAGCGCGGTCTCCTCGCCATCAGCACCTGCGAAACGGGCCGGCTGCTGGCCTGGGAGCTGACCACCGGTGTGAAGGTGATCAAGCGGCAGGGCGCCTACAACGGGGAGATGGCCGCCGCCGTGGTCGACGGCCGCCCTGTCGCTGTGACCGGCGGGGATGATCCGTTCCTTCAGGCCTGGGACGTCCTGAGCGGCGAGCGGCTCGGCGCGGACTTGCCGGGGCTGGAGTCTCCCGTCGGCGGCATCGCGATCACCGAGGTGGAGGGCCGCACCGTGGTGCTGGCCGCCGACGGCCCCCGGCTGCGCGCCTGGGACCTCGCGACCCAGGAGCCGATCGGGGCGCCGCTGACCGGGCACACCGGCGACATCGAGCGCGTGGTCACCGCGACCGTGGGCGGCCGCGCAATCGCCCTGACCGGGGGTGACCGCGATCTCAACGATCGGCGCGGGACCACGATCCTCGTGTGGGACCTGGCGCGCGGAGAGCAGATCGGCGAGCCGCTCACCGGCCACTTCCTCGAGTCGGCCACCGAGGTCGCGGGCACGCCGGTCGCCGTCACTTCGAGGTCGGACAGCGCCGTCCACCTGTGGGACCTGACGCCGACCCGCTGATCCGCGATGGCTGTGACTGGCTTGGTCATCTCTTTGGCATGATCAACCGCGCGCGGATGACGCGGGTCGACCGACCTCGACCTGGAGTGGGCCCCCAAAGCCATTGCCGCCGATCCCCGCATTCAGTCATGATCAAGTATGGCGATGACACAAGAACCGCTCGCTTGTGTACGGGGCCGGACGCTGAGCCGCGTCGGCCGCACCGCTGGAGTCCGGGCGCTATCGGTTGTGCTCGCCGTCCTCGCCGTTCTCGTGATGGCCGGCGGTGGCCAGGCCGCGGCCCGTACGGCCGTGGCCGGGGTGCCCGCCGAGGCGCGCGGTTCGTCCTCCGGCCCTGCCGTGGTGCTGCCGAAGATCGACTGCGCGGCCCTCGCCGGGCAGGACCTGTCTGGGACGCCCGGCGCTCCGGCGGTCATCGGGTCCGCGACCGCGACGACCTCGCCGGGCGGCTGGGCGGTCTGCGAGGTCAAGGGAACCGCGGCGCCGCAGATCCAGTTCGACGTGCTCCTCCCCACCGAGACGTGGCGGCAGCGGTATCTGCAGACCGGGTGCGGGGCGTTCTGCGGGAGCGTCGACTTCTTCGCCGACGCGACGGACGGGTGCGTGCCGCTGACCCGCGGCGACTTCGTCATAGCCACCGGCAACGGGGGGCACGTCGGCGTTTCCGGCTTCGACGGTACGTTCGGTGCCGATCCGCAGCTCCGGGTCGACTTCGGCTACCGGTCCGACCACGTCGTCGCGCTCGTCGCCAAGCGGCTCATCGCGCTCTACTACGGACAAGGCCCGCGCTACTCCTACTTCGACGGCTGCTCGCAGGGCGGCCACGAGGGAATGACCGAGGCGCAGCGCTACCCGCGTGACTTCGACGGCATCATCGCCGGCGCCCCGGCGTCGTTGCTCACCTCGCTCATCGTGTGGTCCGCGGGCTGGCACGCCACGGCCAACACCGACGCGCAGGGCCGGCCCATCATGACCGCCGCCAAGCTTCCCGCGCTGCACACAGCCGTCATGCGCGAGTGCGACGCACGGGACGGCCTGGCCGACGGCCAGATCGACGACCCGCGCGCCTGCGCGTTCGATCCGCGCAGCCTGCGCTGCCCGACAGGAACCGACAGCGCGGACTGCCTCACCGACGCGCAGATCGATGCCGTACGCAAGCTGTACGACGGGCCACGCGACGAGCGGGGCCGGCGGATGTACCCGGGGGGCGAGCCCGTGGGCTCGGAAGCCAACTGGGCCCGCTGGGTCACCCCGACCGCCACCGGCGCCCCGGCCGTGGCCGAGGGCAACGCGACGAGCGCGCTGAAGTACCTCGCCTACCCGTCTGCCCGGCCGTCGGCGACACTGCGCGACCTGCGCTACGACTCGGCGACGTTCCGCGAAATCTCCCGGCAGGCCGGCATCTACGACGCGAGCGACCCCGACCTGACGCCCTTCCGCGCCGCGGGCGGCAAGCTCCTCCTCTGGCACGGCTGGGCAGACCAGGCAATCTCGCCCTACGGGACGATCGCCTACTACCACGCCCTCACCGAGCGCATGGGCGGGACGGACGCCACGCAGCGGTTCGCCCGCCTGTTCATGCTGCCGGGCGTCGCCCACTGCGGTGACGGTCAGGGGCCGGACGCGATCGACGCGCTCACCCCCACCATCGCCTGGGTCGAGAACGGCGTCGCACCCGACCAGCTCGTCGCCACGAAGCGCCAGGACGACACCGTCGTACGGACCCGGCCGGTCTACCCCTATCCGACCGTCGCACGCTACGACGGGAGCGGCAGCGTCGACGACGCGGCGAACTTCGCACCGACCCCGCCGCCCACGCGCTACGAGGACGACATCCCCTGGCTTGGGTCGTTCCGCTCCGGATACGAGCAGACCTGCGGCTGGCACGACGGCCGCTGGTCCTGCACCCTGGCGCAACGGCCGAGCTAGCCGGGCGGCTTGGCGTCCAGCTCCAGAACCGCGGTCAGGGCCACTTGGTCCCGTAACCGCCCGCTCGCGCTCCACCGTGCCCCGCGCCGCCCAACGCCGACGACGCTGACCAGCAACTACCGCTGCCCGGTGTTGGAGGAGTCGTGGTCGCTCGGCCACGACGAGGCGTTCCGGGCGAAGGTCGCCGAGCACATCCACGGCTGCCCCGAGCATGAAGAGGGGCTCGCCATGCATCCCTCTGCGCGGCGGACCTGTCGGCTTCCGAGGCTCACCACGCGGCCTTCGTGTCGAACTCTTGCGGCGAGGGTTGTGAGGCCAATGAGCAAGAACCCTGCTGGCCTGCGCTAACACAATTGCTGCTATCCGAGTCTTGGCAATGCTCAAGCCTCCGAAGCAACGACAGGTTTGCGACAGATATCCGCAAGGACGCGCAAGTAAATTCTGCAACGAAACGCAGCGGGCCTGCGAGGAAAGCGTGCATTACCAGTAATCCTCAGCTCAAGACGAGAAAGGTTAATCCATGAGAAGCGTGAAGTCGGCCATCGCTATAGCGATCGCTGTCGCAGTGACCACCCTGTCCGGGGCAAGTGCCGCCAACGCGACAAACGCACCTGTGGTTGCTCAGGCAGCCACGAAATCAGTCGCGGCGCTGCCTCAGCAATGCGACCCCTGCACATGGACTTCGGCCGTAACGCCGTCAGAGATAATCGCTCTGCAGATCATGGCGCATCAATATCAACTCCTCGCTGCGGCGGGATACTCGATCATCACTGCAGTGGTGGATGCCGCACCCGGCGGCTACAGGGCCCGGCTGGTGTACAGATAGCACGGGCAATTGGACCGCTGGCAGGTAGAAATCGCGCTTTTGTCGGCGAAGAGTGTGGAGAGAGGACCGCCGCGTCCGCACACAGACGGGGCGGCGGTCAAGGCGGGCGAGCCGCTGCTGCCGACGGCGCCCGGCAGCCGGGCGCGCGCCGAGCGCTCCCGTGGCACCGACCATCCTGCGGCTCCGGTCCTGAGGCGCGGTGCGACCGGATCTACGGTGGGGCGGCAACAGCGCGTGGCAGGCCGGACGGCGACCAGCCGGGTGTGAGCGTATCCAGTATGGTCGGGCCGATCGGCCGGTTGCCTGACGCGAGAGGAACCGCGATGGTCGGGTCGATCGGCAGGTTGCCAGGCGCGAGAGGAACATCGAATGCCCCATGCGGCCAGACCCACCGTCACCTTGCACGATGCGAACTGCGGACCCACGTCGAACCGCCCAGGAGGCCAGGCGCCCATGCCCCCACCTAGCCACCGGACCGCCATCGTCGGAACCGGAGGGATCGCCACCGCCGTGCGGGTCGCGGACGGAGAGACGGTCAGTTTCCGGTACGCGGTCGTGGTGGCCGCCGGAGACCACGTCGAGGAAGGCGTCCGGCACCTGGCCGACCAGGGGTGTGCCGCGCTGGGGGTGAGAGCATGACGTTCCCCGGCGGGACTTCTGTCACCCGGTTGTCGGTCTACTCGGGCGCGTGCTCTGACGGCCTGGAGGGCGGTACGCCGCATATGCACACCGCCTCCACCGAGGCGTACGTCGTCATCGGCGGCAGCGGCGCATTGCAGACCCTCGACCTGCGCGGTTTCCGGGAGACTGAGCTGAGCGGCGGTTCGACGGTGTGGTTCACGCCGGGCACGATCCACCGGGCGATCAACCGGGGCGGTCTGGAGGTGGTCGTGGTGATGCAGAACGCCGGGCTGCCCGAGGCGGGTGACGCGGTGATGACGTTCCCGCCGGAGATCGTGGCGGACGCGGCCCGCTACCGGGAGGCGGCCACGCTGCCTTCGGGCGCGGGAGCGGAGGAGGCCGTGCGGCGTCGCCGTGATCTGGCGGTGGCGGGGTTCCTGCGGCTGTCCGAGAGCCTGGCCGACGGGGATCCGGGACCGTTGCGGGAGTTCTATGACAGCGCGGTGGCGCTGGTACGTCCCAGGGTCGCGGGCTGGCGGCGTACCTGGGAGGACACCGTCGCCCGGCAGACCCGCCACACCGCCGAGGTGCTCGACGCGCTGGAACGCGGCGACGGGACGCACCTGGGCGAGGCCACGCTGCTCGAATCCCCGCCCGAAGCCCGTTGGGGCATGTGCGGCCACCTGCACACCCACGACGTCGCCCACCCGCACGTCCACTCTGCCCCCAGCTGACCCCGCTCCTCACCGACCCCGCTCCTCACCGACCCCGCCCGGCGCGACCACTGCCGAGCTCGCCGCTTCGCCCGCGCGTCGGCCAGGGCGGGTTACCGGCGGTTCGCGGTCATCCACGCCTCCGCCCGGGTGCGCGTCTCCCGCGCCCGAGTCCGCGCCTCCTGCACCCGGGCAGACGGCTTCACCGAAGGGCGGCTGGAGTCGGGCATCGCCCTGGACGGCCGGTTCCTGCTGGAGACGGAGTTCACTCGGGTCGGCGGCTACGAGGCGGCCCGTGAGCTGGCCGGACGTGGGCTCGAAGGGACCGAGGTCGTCTTCGCTGTCAACGACGTGATGGCGACCGGCGTGATGCGGCCTCCGCCACGCCGGGGTGGTGCTGGGCGGGCGCAGAGTTCGAGGGGTCCGAGGGCTCAGGTTCCGTGCGGATCGAGACGCGGGTGATCCTTCGCGACAGTACCCCTCCCCGGGCTCGTTGATCGCGAGCCGTATTATCCGCTTATGTCATCGCTGTGCCTCCCACCTGCCGATACCGCATTGTCCGCCTACACCGGCTGGACCCGGGCGCACTGGGAGGCCGTGGCGGATCACCTGCTGGAATCCGTGGTGCCATACGCCACCGACGACTTCGCGCAGTACCGCATGCCGGGCAGGGAGAGCCGGTCGGGGCCGGTGAGTGACGGCCTGGAGGGGTACGCCCGCACGTTCCTGCTGGCCGCCTTCCGGATCGCCGGGGCGGGCGGCGCGGTGCCGCCCGCTCTCCTTGAGCGGTACGCGCGGGGGCTGGTGGCGGGGACCGACCCGGCGCACCCTTATGCCTGGCCGCCGCTGACCGACATGTCCCAGCCGCTGGTCGAGGCGGCCTCGATCGCACTGGCCCTGCACGAGACCCGGCCCTGGCTGTACGACCGGCTGTCCCCGGCCGAGCAGGAGCGGGTGGTGGCCTGGCTGGCGGGTTTCGTCGGCAGGCGGACGCCGGACAACAACTGGGTGCTGTTCCGGGTGGTCGTCGAGCAGTTCCTGGCCGAGGTGGGCGGGCCGTACAAGGCCGATGAGATCACCGGCGGCCTGGAGCGGATCGAGGACTGGTACGTCGGGGACGGCTGGTACTCCGACGGCGCGGGCAAGAACTTCGACTACTACGCGGGCTGGGCCCTGCACCTCTACCCGCTGCTGTGGGCCAGGATGGCCGGGGACACGGCCCGCCTGGAGCGTTACGGCGAGCGGCTGCGGGCCTTCCTGGGCCAGTACCAGCACCTGTTCGCCGCCGACGGCGGGCCCGTGCACCAAGGGCGGTCGCTGACCTACCGGTTCGCCACGGTCGCGCCGCTCTGGCTGGGCGCGCTGACCGGCTCCTCGCCGCTCCCGCCCGGCCGGACCCGGCGGATCGCCTCCGGGGTGCTGCGCCACTTCGTCGAGCGGGGCGTGCCAGACGAGCGGGGGCTGCTGACGCTCGGTTGGTACGACACGTTCCTGCCGGTTACGCAGAGCTACTCGGGGCCGGGCTCGCCCTACTGGGCCAGCAAGGCGTTCCTCGGTCTGCTGCTGCCCGCCGAACACCCGGTATGGACGGACGCCGAGGTCCCGGCGCCGATCGACCTGGCGGACCAGGCGGTGACGATGCGCCCGCCGGGGTGGCTGCTGCACGCCACCCGAGAGGACGGCGTGGTCCGGCTGGTCAACCACGGCAGCGACCGGGACCGGATCCAGGACCCGTCAGGGGTGCCGGATCCGCACTACCTCAAGCTCGCCTATACCAGCCACACCGGCCCCAACCTGGCCGAGGCGGTCGGCAAAGAAGGAGAGGTGACCGGCGGCGAAGGGGCGGGAGCCGGTCTCGAAGGGAAGGTTGCCGGAGCCGAAGGGCAGGCGGTCGATTTCGACAGGGCAGTGGTCGGTTTCGAGAGGGCAGTGGTCGGTTTCGACAGGGCAGTGGTGGGTGTCGACAGGGCAGTGGTGGGTGTCGACGGGGAGGTGGTCGTCGTCGCGCCGGACGGGGCCGTCTCCCGTAGGCGCCGCATCGAGCCGCTCACGGCGGGGGACCGGTTCGCCGCCTCCGCCTACCGCGACGACCTCCCGGCCGGGCCGGTCCACGTGGTGACGGCTTCGGTGGTGGACGGGGCGGCCGAGGTACGGATCCACCGGGTCACCGCGCCCGCCGGACACCAGGTCAGGGACGGTGGCCACGCCATCGCCGGGCAGGCGCCGCCCACGGCGCGCGGCGGCGAGCTCTGGGCGTCGGCTCGGCGGGCGGACGGGCTGGTCAGCGTGGTGCGCGGGCTGCACGGCTACACGACGGCCGGGGTGGCGACCGCGACGGGCGCGAACGCCTTCGGGCGGCACTCGGCCACCCCGTACGTGCTCGCGGACGCCCACCCGGGCGGAACCGCCGTGTACGTCAGCCTCGTCCTGCTCACCGGCACGGCCGAGCCGCCGCCCCCGGAGGTGCGGGTCGACGGCGACCAGGTCACCCTCGGTCTGCCGGGCGGCGACACGGCGACGGTCCGCCTCACCGAGACCACCTCCACCTGCGTCCGCCTCACCGACACCGCACGTGAAGTGGCACCCCGCGTAACCGTTCACCCACCTGAGGAGCCTGCCTGATGTCACGGCCACCCGTCGCGGTCTTCGCCATCGCGCCCTGGGCCTTCCACGACGTCTTCCCCGTCGACCTCATCGACCGGTTGCGGGAGTCGGTGGAGGTCGACGCGACGGTGACGTTCACCTCGTTCGAGGGAGAGGCGGCGGCGCGGGCCCTGGCCGACGCGGAGTTCCTGCTGACCGGGTGGGGCTGCCCGCGGATCGACGCCGAGGTGCTGGAGGCGGCGCCTGGCCTGCGGGCCGTCGTCCACGCGGCCGGCTCCGTCAAGGCGATCGTCGATCCTGTCGTGTTCGAGCGGGGGATCCTCGTGTCGTCCGCCGCGGCGGCGAACGCCGTGCCCGTCGCCGAGTACACCATCGCCATGCTGGTGCTCGGCGCGAAACGGGCCTTCGAGCGGGCCGGTCACTACGCGGCCGGCGCCGACCGGTCGGCCTGGCAGCAGGGGGCGGGCACCGGGCTGTACGACTGCACCGTGGGTGTGATCGGGGCCTCCCGGGTGGGCCGGCACGTGCTGCGGCGGCTGCGTGACTTCGAGGTCGACGTCCTGCTGTCCGACCCCTACGTCTCGCCGGAGGAGGCGGCCGAAATGGGGGCCGAACTGGTGGACGTGGACGAGCTGTGCCGGCGTGGTGACCTGGTCACCGTGCACGCCCCGGCCCTCGCCGAGACCCGCCACCTGCTGGACGAGCGCCGTCTCGGCCTCCTGCCGGATCAGGCCGTCGTGATCAATACCGCCCGCGGCTCGCTGATCGACACCGAGGCGCTCACCAGGGCGTGCGGGTCCGGCCGTATCTCGGCCGTGCTCGACGTGACCGAACCCGAGCCGCTGCCTCCGGGCCATCCCCTTTTCGGCCTGCCCAACGTGCTCGTCACCCCGCATGTGGCGGGCGCGCAGGGACGCGAGTTGCGGCGGCTCGGCGCGTACGCGATCACCGACCTTGAACACTTCATGCGGGGACGCCCGATGCGCGGCCGGGTGACGGCCGAGCAGCTGGCTCGCCTGGCCTGACGACCTGCCGAAAGCCGAAATCAGCCGAAAACCTTTTCGCAACGTTCGCCAAGGCAGGCCGTCGCGCCGATTGACATGGCCCTTATATCGGTTTACGTTGCCGAAAACCTTTTATATCGCCGATTCGACAGAAAGGATTGTTAGCGCTACCACAACCAAGCGCTAGGTTCGATCACTCCCCCCAAGCGTTCGATCGGATCGGATCACTCTGCATGAGAAGAATCATCACGGCCCTCCTGCTCATCGCGGGATCACTCGTCTTAGGCGCTCCCGCGCAGGCTGCCCAGACCATCGGATACCCCACCTTCAACGGCCCGTCGATCCCGGCCGCGCCCGGTTCGTACACGACCGGCAACATGATGCAGGCCATCTACGACGCGGAGAGCTCGGGCACGGACTTCTGGATGGACCGGCTGCTGGCCCGCCCCGGCAACGACCCGGCCGGAACCTGGCTCATGTCCCGGGGACGCGCCCTGTTCATGAAGACCCACACACCGGGCACGCTCGGCTTCGCCGGCCAGGTGGCGTACTGGGAGAGCATCAGCAACAACAACGCCTACACCGTCGCCATCACCCCGGGCACCTTCACCGAGCAGGTCAACTCCCGCTGGCAGGCGCCGAGCTACTGGAAGAGCGTGCACACCAGCGGCTCGATCACGGTGAACCAGACGAAGTTCATCACCAACAACAACGTCGCCGTGACGAACCTGTCGATCACGAACGGCGGCTCCAGCTCGACCACCCTGCAACTGCGGGCGACCTCCCCGTACGCCACCTCGGGCAGCGGCAGCGAGCTGACCGGGCAGGTCAACGCCTACAACAACCTCACCACGATCTATCCCCGGCTGACCGGTGACGGCTTCACCGTCTCCAGCGGCGGCCTGAACAGGTCCGTGACGATCCCGGCCGGAGGGACCGTGACCGCCAAGGTGGTCATGGGCTTCGTCACCAACGAGATCCCCGAGTCGCGCACCGAGTATGACGCCTACGCGGGCTACACCAATGCCACAGCCTTCGCCACCCACGTACGGGCCTACAACCTGTGGTGGGCGCAGAACGTGCCCTACATCGACGTGCCCGAGCCGGCCATCAAGAAGAACATCTACTACCGCTGGTGGCTGATGCGCTTCAACAACCTCGACGCCGACATTCCCGGGCAGACGTTCCAGTTCCCCACCTCGACCGAAGGCGTGCTGGGCTACAACAACGCCATCGCGCTCACTCAGCCCATGCACATCGACGACCTGAAGTATCTACGCAACCCGATCTACTCCTACGGCGACTGGCTGAGCGTCGGGCAGATCTCCAAGAACGGCCGCTTCCTCGACAATCCAGGCGATCCCGAGAACTGGTCCAACAGCTACACCCAGTACATCGCCGAGGCGGCGTGGAAGAGCTACCAGATCCACGGCGGCCAGCCGGCGATCGCCGCCAACCTGGCGCGCTACGCCGAGGGGGACGTCAAGGGCCAGCTGTCGTACTACGACCACGACAACAACAAGCTCATCGAGTACGACTGGGGCGCCCTGACCGGCAACGACGCCGACGCCGTCTCCTTCCACTGGAAGCCCGGCAACATGGACCGCGCCGAGTCGGCCTACCAGTACAGCGGCGCGCTGGCCGCCGCGCAGGCGTACGAGGCGGTCGGCAACACCGCCAAGGCCACCGAGATGCGCACGCTCGCCACGCAGATCCAGAACGCCATCGTCAACGTGCTGTGGAACCCCAACCGGCAGCTGTTCGAGCACCGGCTGAAGTCCACCAACGAGTGGGTGCCGTGGAAGGAGATCAACAACTACTACCCGTTCGCCGTCGGCGCCATCCCCAACACGTCGACGTACAAGCAGGCGCTGCGTCTGTTCGACGATCCGGCGCAGTATCCGATCTTCCCCTTCTACACCGCCAACCAGGCCGACAAGGCGGCCTCGGGCACCGGCAGCAACAACTTCTCCACGATCAACTCCACCGTGCAGTTCCGCCTGCTCTCCTCGGTGCTGCGGAACTACTCCAACTCGTGGATCGACGCGACCTGGTACAAGAAGCTGCTGTACTGGAACGCCTGGGCTCAGTACATCAACGGCAACACCCAATACCCCGACGCCAACGAGTTCTGGGCCGACTGGAACGGCTCCTCGATCACCTATCGTTCCTGGATCCACCACAACATCCTGGGCAGCAGCAACTGGACCGTGATCGAGGACGTGGCCGGGCTGCGCCCGCGCAACGACGCGAAGGTGGAGCTCTCGCCGATCAACATCGGCTGGCCCAACTTCACCGTCAACAACCTGCGCTACCGCAACGCCGACCTGACCATCGTCTGGGACGACCCGGCGGACGGCGTGGTCCGTTACCCGGGCGTACCCGAGGGCTACTCGATCTTCATCAACGGCAGCAGGGTCGCCACGGTCAACTCGCTGGTGCCGTTCACCTGGGATCCGGCCACCGGTGACGTCACCACGAGCGGCACGGTCACCTATCACGTGTCCTCGCCTGGGCTGCAGGCGCCCGCGCAGGTGACGCAGAGCAGCGCCCGGATGGTGGACCTGCTGGCCAAGGCCGGGGTCGACCTGACCGCCAACCTGACCAACCTGGCCCAGGGGGCGAGCGTCTCGACCTCCTCCACCGCGTCGGGCAGCACGGCCGCGGGCGCGGTCGACGGCTTCCCGATCAACGAGCCGTTCTGGGGCGGCACGGGCGCCAGCCAGGACTGGTACGAGGTGAACTTCGGAGCCGCCCGCACGCTCAACGAGGTCCGGCTCTACTTCAAGGACAGCCGCCCGGCCAGCGCCACCTACCGGGCACCCGCCTCGTACGACATCCAGTACTACAACGGCAGCGCCTGGGTCAGCGTGCCCAGCCAGGCCAAGAGCCCGTCGGCGCCACGGGCGAACTACAACGTGGTGCAGTTCCCGGCGATCAGCGCCCAGCGGGTACGGGTGCTGGCCAACAACGCCTCGGGAGCCAAGACGGGGCTCACCGAGATCAAGATGTTCAACCGTGGCGGCACCCAGCAGCCGCCGAGCGGCAACCTGGCCGCCTCGGCGACCCCGTCGGCGTCGAACACCTCCTCCTGGGAGAGCGTCGCCGCCGTCAACGACGGGATCGACCCGCCCTCCTCCAACGACACCGTGAACCCGCGCTGGGGCTGCTGGCCGGAGACCGGGCAGCAGTGGGTGGACCTGACCTGGTCCTCGGCCCAGAACCTGAACAAGGCGGAGGTGTACTTCTTCGACGATGACGAGGGCATCGACATGCCCGCGTCCTGGAAGCTCCAGTACTGGAACGGCAGCGCCTACGTCGACGTGCCCGGCGCGAGCGCGTACGGGCTGGCCAAGAACCAGTACAACACCGTCAACTTCACCGCGACGAACACCACCCGCCTGCGGGTGCTGATGACCGGCAACGGCACCAGCTCCGTCGGCCTCCTGGAGGTCAAGGCGTACGGACCGTGACCGGCGGGGGCGTGCCTTTCGGGGCACGCCCCCTTCACGGCCTCAGCCTTGGGTGTCGATCCACACGCTGATCGTCGTGTGCGGGCTGATGCCGGTGTAGGAGGTGGCTCCGGCGGGCGCCCACGGGCCCTCGATGGGGATGAGCCCGACCTCCGGCAGGAAGTGCCGCTGCAGGACGTGGATCCGGTGCTCACCGGTGCCCGAGGTGCAGTAGCTGGAGGCCCACCGCTCCGCGGTGTTGAGCTGGTAGCTGCAGCCGGTGGGGGCGGCGAAGGCGCTGGGTCCCAGGCCGAGCACCAGCCCGATGGTGAGGGTGAGCGTCGCCGCCGAGGCGGACCATTTTCTCGCGTTCATACCAATCTCCTGGGTTCGGCGAGAATCGTTTAGGAAAGTTTCCTAAGAATAAATAGGTCCGTCAATGGGGCGGAAAGATCCAAGCGACCTCGGTCTGGCGGTCGCCAGGTCACCGCGGTGAGCGGTCAGCGGGGTGGGATGGTCCACGTCACGGTGCGGGTCAGCTGCCCGCGCGTGGTGTACGACCTGGCCCAGCCGAGCTCCTCGAAACGGCCGTTCTCCTGGTTGATCCACCCGGTCTTGGCGCCGTTGTCGTCGTACTTGTTGAAGTTGTACCGGTCGTGGGCGTGGACGGTGATCTCCATCGTCGCCTGGTTCCCGTCGATCCGGACGTTCCCGCTGCCCCAGATCGAGTGGCTGCCCAGGGCGCCGTTCCAGTTGTCCGTCTCGGTCTCGGCCTTGAGCGGCTGGCCGGTCATCTGGAACTCCGACCTGCCGCTCTCCCGGTAGAGCCGCTCGGCCTGCTCCTGGGCCTGGCGGACCGCCCCGTCGACCGACTGGCGGACGCTCTTGTCCTCGTCGTACGCCTTCTGGTAGTCGACCTCGAAGTCGGTGCCGGAACCATCCAGATAGTGCTTGACCGTGGCGGCGGCGTCGTCCCAGCCCGGCATCGCCTCCTCGCCATGCATGAGGCCCCGCCACTTGTACCAGTTCGCGTAGTCCTCGGTCGTGGGCTTGGCGTCGGGGTCGTACGGCCAGGGATCGTCGAAGTGGATGCCGGGGTCCTGGGGCGGGCCGATGCGGTATTTCCCGGTGAACGGGGCGCCCTTGGGGGGAATCGGTGAGTCGTGCGGGTGGCGCTCCGGCCGTTCCTCGTCCAGGAACAGGGCGCCTCCGGACGCCGCCAGCATTCCGGCGGGCCCCAGCGCCTTCTTGAGCCGCGAGGCCGTGGCCACGGCCGGGAACTTGGGCGGCTTGGCGCCGAGCAGCCGGCGCAGGCGGGTCTCCAGCGCCCGGATCAGCGTCCGGCCGAAGTAGCGCTCCAGCTTGCGGCGCAGGGTGGCCACGGCCTGCCGGGCGAAGGTGCGCAGCATCCCGACAGTGGCCCGCGCCCGCAGCGCGGCGAGCCCGCCGGAGATCACCGCCGAGGCCAGCGCCCAGGTCAGGGCGATGAGCACGTACATCGCCAGCAGCTTCAGCAGCAGCTTGAGTATCTCGATGAGCCGGGCGAGCAGGTCATGGGCGTCCGCCATGGCGTGCAGCGAGGCCGCGAGGCTGTCCAGGTGCCCGGAGCCGGGCTCGCTGTAGTCGGCCCAGTAGGCGTTGACCGCGTCGATGTGGTCGCCGGCGTTGTTCGTGCCGGCGCGCGCGACGGCCCCGTGCGCCGCGGGGCTCACCTCGCGCTGCAGGGAGATCGCGCACGTACGGTACGCCGTCGCGCACGTACGGATGCCGTCCTCATCCTCTTTCGGCCATTCCACGCCGAGCAGCCGGAACCCCGGCTCCAGCTCGGGCGTGAGGGTCACCGGCATGAGGCCCGCCTCACGAACCCGTCGCCCGGACGGCCTCCTCCGCGGCGGCCACGCCCTTGCGCAGGTCGTCGGCCATCACCTCGATGCCCGTGCCGGTGGCGTGCAGGTTGTGATGCGTCTGCCCGCACGCCTGGTGGAGCAGCTCGTTGAGCTGGTCCACGGCCGTGCCCAGAAGGGTGCCGCCGAACGCCGATCCGCCGCTGCCGCCCACGGACAGGAGCAGGCTGTCGGCATGGCGCCGGAACAGGGCGGCGGAGTCCTTCATGTGCCGCCCGGCGCCGCTCAATGCTGCGTGGTCGAAGAGAAGCTCCTGGCCCAACGGTCACCCTCATGCAGACACAGAGGCACCTATAGCCCCTTTTGTCCCATGCTAGACCAGGCGTGAGCATGGCCGTTTCCTGCAAGACCGTGGCACGGTGACCGGGTCATGATGAACGCATGAACATCGATCTTTCCGTGGCCGCCGACTTCATGGCCACCCACGCACGGGTCCTGGACCGCCGCCGCTTCCAGCTCCTGACGGGCGAGCGCGATCCGGCCGCCGCGCTGGCCGCACTCGACGGCTACCGCAATCCGGACGGCGGCTATGGCTGGGGCCTGGAGCCCGACCTGCGCGCGCCCGAGAGCCAGCCGGGGGCCGCGGCGCACGCCTTCGAGGTGTTCGAGGACGTCGCACCGGCCGCCTGCCCGCGGGCGAGCGAGCTGTGCGACTGGCTGGAGTCGGTCTCGCTGCCCGACGGCGGGCTGCCGTTCGCCCTGCCCTGCGCCTCGAACGCCGGCAACGCCCCCTGGTGGGCGGGTGCCGACAGTAAGGAGTCCTCGCTGCAGATCACCTCCGTCACCGCGGCCGTCGCGCACCGCGTCGCCGTGCATCTGCCCGAGGTGGCCGCGCATCCGTGGCTGGAGCGGGCCACCCATTACTGCCTGGACACGATCGCCGCCCTCGACCGGCAGCCGCCCGCGTACATACTCGCCTTCGCGCTGCGCTTCCTGGACGCCGTGCACGACACCCACCCGGAGGCCGCCGGGCTGCTCGAGCGGCTGGGCGCCTACCTGCCGGCCGGCGGCCAGGTGCCAGTCGAAGGCGGCACCGAGCACGAGAGGCTGCGCCCGCTGGACTTCGCGCCGTTCCCGGACCGTCCGGTGCGGGCCCTGTTCACCCCGGAGGCGATCGAGGCCGACCTCGACCGCCTGGCCAGGACGCAGAAGGACGACGGTGGCTGGACCGTCGACTACGCCCAGATCTCACCGGCGGGCGTCCTGGACTGGCGCGGCCACGTGACCGTCGGCGCCCTCGGCATCCTGCTCCGCAACGGGCGGATCTGACGACATGTGAGTGGCATGTGCGGGCGGGCTGATCGCCCCGCCCCGGCTTCCGCGCACCGATAGGCTGCTCCGCACTGCGGTGACGTATCCCCTGTGCAATGCTGCGCTGAATGTGCCAGAAGTGAGCAGCTCCGGACTCTTGACAGGAGCGTTGGTGCTCGATTTACTCCGAGGAACGCCGGAATCGAGCACCGGCCCCAGAGGTACGCCTAGCCGGTAAGTGGCCACCGCCACAAGCCCGGACTAAGTCGCCAGGATCGCTGTCAGCGTCCGAGGCGGGGACGTGCCCCCTATCGTCTGGAGATGCCGACGATGAGCCCCACCCGTAGATGCTTAGGCGCTGCCGTGGCCCTTTCGGCCGCGTTGGTCGCCGTCCCCTCGACCGCCTCGGCGGCCGCGGTCACCCTGCCCCCCGTACATGCCGGGTTCGACTACCAGATCGGCGGCGCGTACACGCCGCCGACCGGGGTCGCCGTGGTCAGCAGAGACCGGGGCGCCGCGCCCGCCGCGGGGCTGTACAACATCTGCTACGTCAACGCCTTCCAGGTCCAGCCGGGCGAGGAGGACGACTGGGACTCCGACCTGCTGCTGCGTGACGCCAACGGCAAGGTGGTCATCGACGAGGACTGGGGCGAGGCGCTGCTGGACCTGCGGACCGACGCCAAGCGCAAGCGGGTCGCCGCGAAGGTGAACGGCTGGATCGACGGCTGCAAGGCCAAGGGCTACCAGGCCATCGAGCCCGACAACTACGACAGCTACACCCGCTCGAAGAAGCTGCTGACGGCCTCGAACGCCCAGGCGTACATCCGGCTGCTCAGCACCCACGCCCACGCCCAGGGCGTGGCCATCGCCCAGAAGAACACCTCGGAACTGGCCGGATCGCGCGTCGCGAACGGGCTCGACTTCGCGGTCGCCGAAGAGTGCGGCACCTGGGACGAGTGCGGGGACTACACGGCGGCGTTCGGCAACAACGTGATCGTGATCGAGTACACCGCTTCGGGCCTGAAGAAGGCGTGCTCGGGCTGGGGCACCAAGCTGAGCATCGTCCAGCGCGACGTCGACGTCTCGCCCAAGGGCTCCAGCGGATACGTCCGCAAGACCTGCTGAAACGGTCTTCTGACCCACGGTTTTCGGGTCCCACGGTTTGGGTCTTTTGACCCACGGTTTTTGGAGGTAGAGATGGAGCGCGTTGCCCCACCGCCCTCCCGCCGGGACGTGTTGCGCGGCGGGTATGCCCTGGCGCTCACGGCGGTGGCGGGAACGGCGCTGGCCGGGTGCGCGAGCGGCGCCGGCAACGGTGTCGGCGCCGACGGGCGGGTCACGATCGAGCTCTGGCACGGTCAGACCGACACCGCCAAAGAGGCCATGGCCCGACTGGTGGCCGACTTCGAGCGCGCCCACCCCGACATCCGGGTGGACATGGGCGGCGGAGTGCTGGCCGACGCGATGCTGCAGAAGATCACCGCCGCTCTCGCGTCCGGCTCCTACCCTGACATCGCCTACATCTTCGGGTCGGACCTGGCCAACGTCGCGCGCAGCCCTCAGGTGGTGGATCTGACCAGCATGGTCGAGTCCGGTCCCACGCCGTGGAAGGACTTCTGGGCGCCGGCGCGGGCCGCTGTCACGGTCAACGGCCAGGTCCGCGCGGCTCCCGCACTGCTCGACTCGCTGGCCGTCGTCTGCAACAAGAAGGTGTTCCGCGACGCCGGGGTGCCGCTGCCCCAGCCGGGCTGGAAATGGCCGGAGTTCATCGAGACGGCCAAACGGCTGACCGACGCGGGCCGCGGCCGGTTCGGCACGGGCTGGCCGGGCGCGGCCGACGAGGACACGGTCTGGCGGCTGTGGCCGCTGATCTGGGACCTGGGCGGCGACGTGATCGGCAAGGACGGGCGCGGCATCGGGTTCGCCGACGCGGGCGTGCAGGCATTGCAGGTGGTGGAGTCGCTCGCCAAGGACAAGAGCGTCTACATCGACCCCAAGCCCGGCAGCGAGCAGATGTACCAGGTGTTCCTGTCCGGCCTGATGGGGATGTCGATCACCGGCCCGTGGCAGCTGCCCGACATCCAGACCGCCAAGATCGACTATCAGGTGGTGCCCCTGCCCACCTTCAGCGGGCGGCCGATCACGATCTCGGGCCCCGACACCTGGACCATGTTCGACAACGGTGCGGCGCGCGTGAAGGCCAGCCGTACCTTCCTGACCTGGCTGATGCAACCCGCGCAGGACGTGCGCTGGGACGTGGAGGCCGGCAGCCTGCCGCTGAGCCGCTCCACCCAGCAACTGCCCGCCTGGCGCAAGCCGGAGGCGGAGACCGAGGGTCTGCCGGTGTTCGTCAAGACGCTGGAGACGGCCCGGGTACGCCCCACGCACCCCGCCTACCCGCAGATCTCCCAGGCGCTCGGGCAGGCCGTCGTCGCCGTGCTGCTCGGCAAGAGCACCCCCGCCGAAGCGCTGCGCACCTGTGCCGAAGAGGCCAACGCCGCCCTGCTCATCCCGCGTTGAGGAGCCTCGCATGTCGTCTCTGCCCACCCCCATCACCATCTCCGGCCACGAGCTGCGGCAACGGGCCCGGCGCCAGGCCCGCCGCCAGGAGTCGGCCACCGCCTGGACGTTCATCACCCCCGCCGTCCTGATCATCCTCGGGCTCAGCATCGTGCCCACGGTCTGGTCGTTCCTGCTGTCCTTCCAGGCCGACGACCTGGTCACGCCCAGCCGCTGGGTGGGGCTGGACAACTACTACGCGCTGACCAAGGACCCGCACTTCGGCCAGGCCGTACGCAACACGCTGATCTACACGGCCCTGTACGTACCGCTCAGCATCGTGCTGGGACTGGCGCTCGCCCTCGCCCTGAACCGGCGGATCAGGTTCGTCGGCCTCTACCGCACGCTGTTCGTCGTGCCGTTCGTCATCTCGGCCACGGCCCAGGGGACGCTGTTCTCGTTCATCCTGGACCCGCAGTTCGGGGCGGCCAACTCGGTGCTGCACTGGCTCGGTATCTCTCCCCAGGGGTTCTTCACCGACCCCGCTCAGGCGCTGCCCGTCCTGGTGGCCGTCAGCTTGTGGAGCGGCCTCGGGTTCTGCGTGGTGGTCTACCTCGCGGCTCTCCAGGACGTACCGCAGTCGCTGATCGAGGCGGCGCGGCTGGACGGAGCCGGGCGGTGGCACCTGCTGCGCCACGTCACCCTGCCCACGCTCACGCCGGTCAGCGTGTTCCTGGTGCTCTGGCAGACCATCAACGCCCTGCAGGTCTTCGACCTGGTGTACGTGACGACCAAGGGCGGCCCGCTCGGCGCCACCACGGTGATCGTCTACTTCATCTGGGAGCAGGCGTTCAAGAACTTCACGGCCGGTTACGGAGCCGCCGCCGCATACGTCCTCGCCGTGGCCCTGTTCGTGATCGCCGCCGGGTTGCGCGTGATCCGCGGCCGCGAGCGCCAGCGCCTCGAAGGAGCCACCCGATGACGGCGACCGCCACCACCCAACGCCGCGCCGCGCACGCGGGCGTGCGCCGCCCGGGCCGCGCGCGGCTGCCCTTCAGCCCCTGGCACCTGCTGCTCGCGCCGCTCGCGCTGATCTTCGCGATCCCGCTGGTCTGGCTGCTGATCAGCTCCGTGATGACCAACGCGGAGATCAACCGGTTCCCGCCCGCGCTGTGGCCGTCAGGGATCAACCTGGGCGGTTACCGGTACGTGCTCAACAACGCGCTGTTCCCGCGCTGGTTCCTCAACTCGCTGATCGTCTCCGGTGTCGCGGTCGCCTCCAACCTGGTGTTCGGCGCGCTCGGCGGCTACGCCTTCGCCCGCATGCGGTTCTTCGGCTCCCGCGTCCTGCTGGTGCTGATGCTGGCCACGATGGCCATCCCGTTCCAGCTGACGATGATCCCGACGTTCCTGGTCATGAAGAGCTTCGGGCTCATCGACACGCTGGGCGCGCTGATCGTGCCGTCGCTGGTCACGCCGTTCGCGGTGTTCCTGCTGCGGCAGTTCTTCCTCTCGCTGCCCAGGGAGCTGGAGGAGGCCGCCTGGATGGACGGCTGCTCGCGACTGCGGGTGTTGTTCCGCATCGTGCTGCCGCTGTCGCGGCCCGCGCTGAGCACCGTGGCGATCCTGACGTTCCTGTCCACCTGGAACGATCTGACCTGGCCGCTGATCGCCATCAACCACGACACCCAGTACACCCTGCAACTGGGCCTGGCCACCTTCCAGGGCAAGCACCACACGCAGTGGGCGGCGGTCATGGCCGGGAACGTCATCACGGTCCTGCCGGTGCTGCTCGCCTTCGTCGGCGCCCAGAAGTCCTTCATCCGGTCCATCACCTCCAGCGGCCTCAAGGGCTGAAATCCCATCTCCAGCTACAGGAAGTCCATGTTCGACCTGCTTGTCATCGGCGACGCCAACCCCGACGTCATCCTCGGCCCCCTGGACGCCCCGCTCGCCTTCGAGCAGCGCGAGCAACTGGTCGGCGCCGGCGCGCTCACCCTCGGCGGCTCCGCGGCGATCATGGCCTGCGGCGCCGCGCGCCTGGGCCTGCGCGTCGCGTTCGCCGGGCGCGTCGGCGACGACGACGCCGGCCGCTATGTCCGCGACGTCCTGAACGCCCGCGGGGTCGACACCGAGGCGCTGCGCGTGGATCCGGCGCTGTCCACCCCGGTCACCGTCGTGCTCACCCGCGACGGCGGCGACCGCGCGATCCTGACCGCACCCGGCACCCTGGCCGCCACCGATGGCGACGACGTGCCCGAGTCGCTGCTGGCCGCCACCCGGCATGTGCACGCCGCCTCCTACTTCCTCATGCCGGGGCTGGCGAAGGCGCTGCCCGGCCTGTTGCGCACCGCGCGGGCCCACGGCGCCACGACCTCGCTCGACACCAACGACGACCCTTCCGGGCTGTGGGATCCGTCCGGGCTGGCCGCCGTACTCGCCGAGACCGACATCCTGCTCCCCAACGCGCACGAGGCCCGCCACCTCGCGCGCTCCCAGGACGACTCTTTGGAGGGGGCTTTGGAGGGGGCAGCAGCCGCGCTCGCCGCGCGGGGGCCGCTGGTCGTGGTCAAGAACGGCGCGGACGGCGCCCTCTGCCACGACGGGCACACGCTCGTCACCACCCGCGGCATCACCGTCACACCCGTGGACGCGGTCGGCGCGGGCGACAGCTTCGACGCCGGCTTCATCGCCGCGATCCTGGCCGGACTGCCCCCCGCCCGCGCCCTGGACCTCGCCGCCGTCTGCGGCGCCCTGTCCACCCGTGCCCAAGGCGGCACCCCGGCCCAGCCCACCTGGGATGAGGCCGTCGCACACGTCCCCACCAAGGAACAGCAGCCCACATGAACACCCCGAAGATCGCATTCATCGGCGCCGGGAGCGTCGTCTTCACCCAGGGCCTCCTGGCGGACCTGTTCGCGTTCGCCGAGCTGAAGGAGGCCCGCATCGCCCTGCACGACATCGACGCCGAGCGCCTGAGCACCGCGACCGCCGCCGCCCGGCACATCGCCGCCGAGCGCGGCGCGAGCCCGCGGATCACCGCGCACGCCGACCGGCGCGAAGCGCTCACCGGCGCCGACTTCGTCATCAACATCGTCCAGGTCGGCATGGGCGAGGCGACCCGCACCGACTTCGAGATCCCCGCCCGGTACGGCCTGCGCCAGACCATCGGCGACACCCTCGGCGTCGGCGGCATCTTCCGCGCGCTGCGCACGTTCCCCCTGCTGAAGGCCCTGGGCGAGGACATCGCCGCCGTCTGCCCCGAGGCATGGCTGCTCAACTACACCAACCCGATGGCGATGAACGTCCAATACCTGGCCGAGGCCACCGGGCTCACCCGCGTGGTGGGGCTGTGCCACTCGGTCTACTGGACGATGCGCGACCTGTCCGACCTGGTGGGCGTGCCGTTCGAGGAGGTGACCTACCGGGCCGCGGGCGTCAACCACCAGGCGTGGGTGCTGCGGTTCGAGCACGACGGCGTTGACCTGTACCCCCGGCTCGACGCCCTGATCGCCGCGGACGAGCAACTGCGCCGCCGCGTCCGCGTCGACATGTACCGGCGGCTGGGCTACTACCCGACCGAGACCAGCGAGCACTCCTCCGAGTACGTGCCCTGGTACCTCGGTCACGACAGCGAGATCGAGCGGCTGCGCCTGCCCATCGGCGCCTACCTGGACATCGTCGACGAGAACGTGGCCATCTACGAGCGGACCCGCGACGCCCTGGCCGCCGGAGAGCCGCTGCCGGTCGACGGGACGATGGAGTACGCCCCGCAGATCATCCACAGCATCACCACGGGCACACCCAGGACCATCTACGGGAACGTGCCCAACCACGGCCTGATCAGCAACCTCCCCGCCCGGGGGACCGTGGAGGTGCCCTGCCTGGTCGACGCGATGGGCGTGCAGCCCACCCGCGTCGGTGAGCTGCCCCCGCAGCTGGCCGCGCTCAACCGCACCTACCTCAGCATGAACGACCTGGTCGTGCGGGCCGCGCTGGAGGACGATCCACGCCACATCCGCCACGCCGCCATGACGGACCCGGCGACCGCCGCGGCCCTGCCCGTGGAGCGGATCTGGGAGCTGTGCGACGACATGGTCCGGGCCCACGCCGACCGCCTCCAGCCCGCCCTGCGCGCCACCCTCGGCTGAGGCTGCCGCCTTTTTTCATGACCGTCGGCCACCCGAGCTCAGGACAGTAGAAGTCAAGATCCTCACGCGTCTTGAGCTCGGGCCCCCGGTGATCGATCATCGACGGCAGTGCCGCTTCCTCGATCGGGAAGGATCTTCATGATTCGCCGCGTACTGCTGGCCGTACTCCTCGCCCTCGCCACCCTCACGACCTTCACCAGCGCTCCCGCGTACGCCCGGGTCTGCGCGCTCGGCTACCACTGCGTCACCACGTACTACTCGGACTCCAGCTGGACCACGGTGGTGGGCGCCATGTACGAGGACTGTGAAGGCGCCGAGTCCAGATGGGGCTCCCGCACGATCTACAAGGACTTCGTCGAGACCCCCTGCTGAACCAGGCACCGTGGCCGGGTGGTTTCAGAAGGCGAAGCCGCCCGGCCGTCCGTTGCGGTCGGCGAGCAGCCCGGCCAGCGTCGCGACGGCGATCTCCGGTGGCGTGCGCGAGCCGATGTTGAGCCCGATCGGCCGGTGCACCCGGGCGATGTCCTCCTCCGTCGCGCCCAGCTCGGCCAGCGCCTGGAGATAGGGCGCCGGATGGCGCGGGCTGCCCATAACCCCTATCCACCGGCACTTGTGCGCGAGCAGCTCGTGCAGCACAGCGGCGAGTTCGGGACGGTGGTGGTCGGTGAGCACGATGTCCGCGGTGCCGTCCAGGTCCGCCGGGGGCGTGGTGACGACCTCGAACCCCTCCGGCGCGGCGGCCCGGCCGGGGTCGGGCTCGAAGAGGATCCCGCGGAATCCCAGGTCGGCGCCGTAACGCAGCAGGTAGTCGGCGACCGGTGAGGCGAACACGGCGACGAGGGTGCGGCCTTCGGCACCGGCCGCCGCCTCGCCATGGGCGACGTCACAGAGCGCGTCCGCGTCATGCGCGTGGGCGTCATGCGAATGGGCCATGCCAGCAGTCTCGCACGCGATCGGGCCGCCGCCTCCTTACGTACCTGTAGCCGATCGGCGAGTTGGATGCGCGTGGGGCTGTGTCGTCCTGAGCAGGCGGACGCCGTCGTGACTGCGAATAGCCGGCGCTTGGTCGTGGTGCATGGCGTCGAGGACGCGGATGGCGAATGCCTCGGATGCGAGTTCTTGGACCCCGTCCGCGGTGACCCAGCGGAAGGCGCGGGTCTCGTCGGTCTCGGTGAGCCGGCCGCCGATGACCTTGCAACGGAAGACCAGAGCGATGATGCCGCGCGTCATGTTCTTGTAGACGCCGGTCAGGGCGATGGGCTCGACCTGCAGGCCGGTCTCTTCGTGGACCTCCCGGAGCAGACCGCTGGTGACGTCCTCGTCGCGCTCCAGGATTCCACCGGGTGCTTCCCAACGGCCGTTGTCTCTGCGCTGGGTGAGGAGTGCGCGGCCTTGGTCGTCGATGATCACGCCTGCCACGCTGACGGAGTGCTGCGTGCTGTGGTGATCCATCGGATTACCTCCGGGGCCGCTGATCGCTATTCTCAGGCGGTACATGTATGTACGAGTTGAGGAGTGGTTGTGGCCGAGCTGCCATTGCCGGATCTGGACCCGACCAGCGACCGGGCCGTCTTCCGGCAGATCGCCGATCACATCAGGCACGCGATCGAGCAGGGCGTCCTCGCCGAAGGTGACAAGGTGCCCTCGGAGGCTCGGCTCATGCAACATTACGATGTCGCGCGGATGACCATCCGCAATGCCCTCCAGGTCCTCCAGGGCGAGGGCCTGACGGTCGCTGAACATGGGCGTGGCGTCTTCGTCCGCTCTCACCCGCCGGTCCGCCGGTTGGCCTCTGACCGGTTCGCCCGTCGTCATCGCGAGCGGGGCAAGGCCGCATTCATCGCGGAGACCGAGGCGGCAGGTGGGAGCCCAACCGTCGACTCCGTCAAGATCACCCAAGAGCGGCCTTCGGCCGACGTGGCTGAGCAGCTCGGGATCACCTCGGAAGATCCAGTCATTGTCCGGTCGCGCCGGTACTTGATCAACGGTCAGCCGGTCGAGACGGCCATCTCGTACATTCCTGTGGAGATCGCTCGGGACACCCAGATCGCGCAGCCGGACAGCGGGCCGGGTGGGATCTATGCTCGGCTGGAGGAGTTGGGTTACCAGCTGGATCACTTCGTGGAGGAGATCCGCTCTCGGATGCCGCTTCGCGACGAGGCGCGGGCGCTCAGGCTGGCTCCGGGTGTTCCGGTGTTTCACCTGGTCCGTACGGCATATGCCACCGATGGTCGCGCCGTGGAGGTGTGCGACACGGTGATGTCAAGCGATGCCTACCTGCTCTCGTACGAACTTCCCGCCCGATAACGCTTGACGAACTCCTCTAGAGGAGCCATAAAGGAGTGCAGGCAAACTCCTATAGACGAGTAGACGTCTGGAGCTGTTGCTTTGGAGTCGTGGGAAGCGGCGGATTCGAAGGAGCGAAGCCTTATGGTCCACGGACGATCGTCATGAATGCGGCCCTCGGCGCGGATGGCGTCTCGCCGTTGGAGACGGCCGAGACTTTGTGATCCGAGCTCGATCGCTGGAAGATCTCCGCTGATGTGCACGATGGCTACGGCCTGGCGCTGGTGTCGGTCTGGGTGGGCTTGGTCGTGTGGTGCGACGGCGACCGGTTCTGGTGGCGCACCGGATGGGACGATCGGCGTAAGCGCTTTATCTATGCCTGGCATCCGGCGATGGATCCGGCCCGCGCCGCCAGTCGGGTCGCGTTCCGGTACAGAGACCTTCGCGACACGCCTCCGTCGTCTGAGCCGATCGCCGAGGACACACCGTGCTCTCACTCGACGAGTGCTTGAGTCCGCGCGTGGCGATGGCACAGCGCGATCATGTGCGCCTGGACTAGCGGAAGCCGCATCAGACGTTTGAGCGGGTGCGGTCGAGGGAGTGGACCTGCGGGTGCCGGGCCACTGTGTATGAGCTGTGTGAGGGCGGGGGACAGGCGTTCATCCGGCGGACTGTCCAGCGAGAAACCGGTCACCGGATTCACGAAACTCCCCGCTGGTCGATCGCTGAAGCCCGGGTGACCTGGACAGAGCTGCTGTCCGGACGAGTCCGGTAGAACGAGTGTGGCGTTCCGGGCTTCCGCCTACCGGAAGTCACGGAGATCATGTCAGTGTGGCGAAGCCGGCCCGGGAGTTCTTCGCGAACGTGCGCTCGTAGTCCTGGGCGGCCCGAAAGCGGTCGTACAGGCCCGTCCCCGCCGACGGACTATCGTTGGACGGGTCAAGCGTTTCCTAGGCCCGGGGGCATGAACATGGCTGTCTTACTACCGTCGGTTCTGACGCGCGCCGGGGTCGCCGTCATCGCGGGCGGCCTTGCGCTTGCTCCGGCGCCTGCTTCTGCTTCTGCTTCCGCCCAGCATCGCGCAGCCGACACGTACCCGAACTACGCCGAGCTCGCCGCGCATGAGACCGAGGGCACCGACTATCGGCGCGTGAAGCGCTTCCCTCAGGGCGCGACGGTGGCGCACATCGCCATCCACGGGGGGAGCATCGAGGCCGGCACGTCCCAGCTCGCGGATTACAGCGCCCAGGCGAGCCAGGCCGCCTTCTACGCGTTCGAGGGCATCAAGCCCACGGGCAACGGCACCCTGCACATCACCGCCAGCCGGTTCGACGAGCCGCGGGCGCTCGCGCTGCTGGCCAAGGTCGACCGGACCGTCTCCTGGCACGGCTACTCCGACAGCACCGAGGCGAGCACGTACGTCGGCGGCCGGGACACGGCGCTGGTCGAGCGGGTCACCGCCGGGCTGCGCGCCGCCGGGTTCACGGTGGCGCGGGAGGTCCCGGACGGTCTCGACGGGTCGAGCCCGGACAACATCGCCAACAAGAACCGCCGTGGCAAGGGCCTTCAGCTGGAGATCAGCAGCGCCCAGCGGAAGCGGTTCTTCGCCGATGGCGATCTCACCCGTAGCTCGATCGAGAATCCGGCGAACCGCACCAAGGCGTTCTACGCCTACACCGCAGTGATCAACAAGGCCCTGAGCGACTGATCCGGGATCGGGGAGGCGCGGCGCCATCAGGTGACGGGCACGATCTCCGTCGACACCAGGCGCCCCTCCTCGATCACGAGCAGCCCGATCGTCCCGTGCGGCTGGCGGCGGCGGTCGGTCGGAGAGCCCGGGTTGAAGATCCGCAGTCCGTCCTCGTGATGGTCGAGCGGGATGTGCGAGTGCCCGAACACCACCAGCTCGGCGTTCGGGAAACGCCGCCGCATGCGCTCCCACCGCCCCTTGGCCGTACCGCTGTCGTGGATCATCGCCACCCGGAGCCCGGCGAGCTCGAGCTCCAGCGTCTCGGGCGCGTCCACGTCGGGTCCGTCGTTGTTGCCCTTCACCGCGTGAACCGGCGCGTACGCCGCCAGCTCGGCCAGCACCGCACCCGTGCAGACATCGCCCGCGTGCAGGATGGCGTCGGCCCCCCGCAACCGCGCGGCCACCCGGTCCGGACACGACTTCCAATGCCGGGGGGCATGGGTGTCGGACAGGACCGCCACTCTCATACCGGCGCCTCCCACCGCACCTCGCCGTCCTGCCACCGGTCGGTGGGGCGCAGCCCGACGGAGGCGGCGACGGCGGCCGAGGCGGCGTGGTCGGGGTGGATGTGCGCGACGATCGTGTCGATCTCCTGGCCCGCGATCCAGCCGACCAGCGCCTTGGTGGCCTCCCCGGCCAGGCCGCGGCCCTGCCAGGGGGTGCCGACCACCCAGGCGAGCTCGGCGGTGCGGCGGTCGATCGTGGCCTGCACGTAGCCCACCAGACCGCCGTCCTCGCGCAGCTGGATCACCCAGTTGCGCCAGCCGGCCGGCCCGGCGACCAGCCGCTCGTAGCGGCTGCGCAACTCCTGCGCGGTCGAGGGCGTACCGCCGATGAAGGTGTGCAGGGCGGGATCGGCGAGCACGACGGCCATCTCGTCCGCGTGCTCGACCCGCAGGGGCAGCAGGACCAGCCGTGGGGCTTCGATCATGTCCATACGCTCACGATATCCGGGCTGTTCGAGGGTCGATCCCCAGGCTTATGATGCGCTCGACACGCTCCGGGGCGGGGGGTAGTGGATGGCCGACGAGGTGACACGGCTGACCGTGCACGTGGTCGACGGCGGCGCGGACACGCAGGAGCTGGAGCGGTTGACGGCCGGGTTACGCGGCGAATTACTCGAACTCGACATACTGGACGTCGCGCCCGAGACCGGTGAGCCGCCGCCGGGCGCCAGGGCGATCCTGTCATTCGCCGTGGGCGGCCTGGTCATCTCGCTGGCGGGCATGGACCTGCTCGCGGCGGTCGTGAACGCGGTGACCGCCTGGCTGCAGCGCGATCAGAACCGCTCGGTCAAGCTCGGCGTCGACGGCGATCTGCTCGAACTGACCGGAGTACCGTCCCGCGAGCAGCGGCGGCTCACCGACGAGTGGCTGCGCCGGCGCGCCGGCCGCGCCGGCGAGCGCCCGCTGAGCGGCACGCGGATGGCGCTGATCGTGGCGAGCGACGAGTACGCCGATCCCGGGCTGCGACGGCTGCGCGCCCCGTCGCTGGACGCCCAGGCATTGGCCCGCGTGCTGGGAGACCGCCGGATCGGCGCGTTCGACGTCCGTACGATGCTCAACGAGACCACTCAGGACGTCAACGAGGCGGTGGAGGAGTTCTTCGCCGACCGCGATCCCGACGATCTGCTCCTGCTGCACTTCTCGGGCCACGGCGTCAAGGACGAATCCGGCGAACTGTACTTCGCCACGCCCACCACCAAGCTCAACCGGCTCGCGGCGACCGCGGTGCCGGCCGAGTTCGTCAACCGGCGGATGAGCCGCAGCCGGTCGCGCCGCATCGTCCTGCTGCTCGACTGCTGCTACGCGGGGGCCTTCGCGCGCGGGGCGCTGCCGCGCGCCGGACTGGGCGTCAACGTCGAGGAGCAGTTCGGCGGGCGCGGTCGCGTGGTGATCACTGCCTCCAACGCCATGGAGTACGCCTTCGACGGCACCGAACTGGCGGACACCCAGGAGCTGTCGCCCTCCGTCTTCACCAGTGCCCTGGTGGAAGGGCTGGAGAGCGGCGAGGCCGACCGGGACTCGGATGGCTATGTCGCCATCGACGAGCTGTACGACCACGTCTACGACACCGTACGGCGCACCACACCCAGCCAGACACCGGGCAAGTGGACGTTCGACGTGCAGGGCGACATGTACATCGCCAGGAGAGCGCGGCCCGTCAGCCGGCCGGTGTCGCTGCCGGACGAACTCCAGCACGCGATCGACCACCCGATCGCCAAGATCAGGGCCGGTGCGGTCGGGGAGCTGGAACGGCTGCGCCACAGCAGGCACGAAGGGTTGGCCCTGGCGGCACGGCTGGCCCTGGAGGCGCTGGCCGACGACGACAGCCGGCTCGTGTCGGGGGCCGCCACCAAGGCCCTGGGCCCGGAGGCTCCGGCTCCCCGGGTCGCGAAACGGGCCGGTGGGCCCGCCGAGCCTGTCGGGACAGCACCCAAGACACCGAAGCCCGCGACACCCCCGCCCGCGCCCGCGATACCCGCGTCGCCGTCGCCGTCGCCGTCGCCGTCGCCGACACCGACGCCCGCGACACCGACACCCACGCCCGCATCACCAACGCCCGCGCCCGCGACACCCGCGTCGCCGTCGCCTTCACCCGCGTCACCGACACCCAAACCGACGCCTCCGACACTCACGCCTGCGACCAGCACGGTCTCCCCGTCCGTGCCCGCCTCACCGGCGGCCGGGCCGTCGCGGTGGCCGGTTCCCGTGCGGGCCGCGGTGCTGGTGGCGGCCCTGTTGCTGGTCAGTACACCGTTGATCGCGCTCGCCACACCGATCGCCTCGATCTGGCTGGCGCTTCTGGTGACCGCCGCCGTCCTGGTCGGCCTGCTGCCGCCCGGCCGCCTCGAGCGCGACGTGGCCATCGGCGCCACGTTCGGGCTCGCCGCCGTCTACCTCGGTGAGCTGTCCGTCCTCTCCTGGGCACGGGGACCGCAGCCCGTAGCCGGATGGGTGGCGGCGGCCGGAGGCGTCCTGGTGCTCGCGGTCGTGCTGTTCGAGACGACATCCGCCGCCCCCGGCCGGTGGAGATTCCTCGACCGGCTCGTGGCCGTCCTGGCTCTGGGCGCGATCATCGCCCATCTCGCCGCCCCCGAAGGCATCACGCGTGGTCCCGGGGAGAGCGTGACATGGATCGCCACGGTCGCCCTCGCCGGCGGCTTCGTCGTGCTGGCCGTCCTCCACCTCGTCCGTCACGTACGCCAGGGCCTGCCGTGGGTCCCGATGGCGCTCGGGCTGGCCGCGACCTTGCTCGTGACGTACGACCTGGCCGAGGTGTATCACCTGACCACCGGCAGGAACCAGCTGGCCGCCGCCTACCAGCCCGCTCTGCTCGTGATGCTGCTGATCGCCGCGTTGTCGGCGCGGCCACGACCGTACATCCTGGCCGCCGCGCGGCTCTCGATGATCGTCGGGTTACTGTACGGGGTCGGCTACTACTACAACTCCTTCCCCAATCTCTCCCAGTGGGGGCCGGAAACCCTGGAGGCGGCTCCGACCCATCCGGTGCGACTGCTGGTCCTGTCTCTTGCGGCGGTCTGCGTCGCGGTAGGCACCTATCTGAGCCGTCCGAGCGCCACAGCGGAACGCGAACCATCGCCTGACCCGGGGAGGTGAAAGGATCGGAGTCTTGGCGCCGGCCGCCGCCGATGGCCGGGCGCGGAAAGGTATGGGAAGAAATGGCTCCGAGGATCGCGACCGCCAACCGTGTCGAACTGCCCGAACTCCTCGATTTCCTCCGTCCCAGGCATCACGGTCTGCTGTCGACCACCCGTGCCGACGGGCGGCCTCAGCTCTCGCCCGTGTCCTGTGGGGTGGACGAAGGCGGCCGGATCGTGGTGTCCACCTATCCCGATCGGGCCAAGACGCGCAACGCCCGCCGTGACGAGCGGGCGTCGATCTGCGTGCTGTCCGACGACTGGGACGGCCCGTACGTCCAGGTCGATGGGCGGGCCGAGGTGCTGGACATGCCCGAGGCGCTCGACGCGCTGGTGGACTACTACAGGTGCATCTCCGGCGAGCACCCCGATTGGGACGACTATCGGGCCGCCATGGAGCGGCAGGGCAAGTCCCTCATCCGCCTCCATATCGACCGCTGGAGTCCGATCGCGACCGGCGGATTCCCGGCCCGTCTGGCGCTCTGACGGGATCAGCTCTGACGGGATCAGCTCAGGCGGGATCAGTCGAGAGGCCGCAGCGCGACGACCCCGCGCGGCGTCAGAGTCACCATGCCGTCGGCCGTGGACCCGGTCAGCAGGTCCTCGGCCGGATAGGGGATCGGCACGCGCCGCGTCTCGGCGCCGTGGTTGAGCACGAACAGCACGGACCCCCGGCGTACCGCCTCGACGCCGGGCGGCAGCTCGGGCAGGGCCCCGGTCACGTCCGCGTCGGCCAGCACCCGCGCGGTCAGCTCGGAGAGCCCGTCGGCCTCGGGCACCGTCGCCACATACCAGGCGACGCCCGCGCCGCTCTCGTGCCGCAGCACCGCCGGGCGGCCGGCCAGGTCGCCGTCGGCGAACGTGGCCACCGGCTCGGCGCCCTCGGCGGCCATCAGCTCGGTCCAGATCCGCGCGGTGAAGCCGGTGCCGTCCGTCCAGTGGCAGCGCACCGGCCGGTCCTCCGGCGCGGGCAGCCACTCCTCGCCGGACGCGCCCAGCACCTCGCGCAGCGGCGCGGGGAAGCGGCCGGTACGGACGTGCGCCCGCGGATCCGCGACCCCGGAGAAGGGGCCGACCAGCAGCACACCGCCGCGGTGTACGTACTCGGTCAGGGCCGCGGCGTCCCCATCGCTGATCAGGTAGAGGTTCGGCACCACGACCAGCGCGTACCCGGTGAGGTCCGCGGACGGCGGCACCAGGTCCACGGTCACGCCGCGCTCCCACAGCGGCCGGTAGAAGCGCAGGAGCTGGTCGGGCAGGGTGAGCCGGTCACTGGGCCGGCCGCGCTCCTCCAGCGCCCACCAGCTGGCCCAGTCGTGCACCATCGCCACCTTGGCGGGCACCGGCGTGCCCGCCACCGAGGCCAGCCCGCGCAGCTCGTTGCCGTGGGCGCGGACCTCGGCGTGCAGCCGGGTCTCCGGCCCCGCGTGCGGCACCATCGCGGCGTGGAAGCGCTCGGCCCCGAACCGGGAGGCCCGCCACTGGAAGTAGCACAGCCCGTCGGCGCCGCGGGCGAGCGCCTGCAACGACTCCAGTCGTAGCTGTCCGGCCGGTTTGGGGAGGTTGTGCGGGCGCCAGTTCACCCCGTTCGTGGCCTGCTCCATCAGCAGCCACGGCCGCCCGCCGCCGAGTGAGCGGGTCAGGTCGTGGGTGAGCGCCGAGCGGGCGGGGGAGAGCGGGTCGGCGGGGTCGGGGTACCAGTCGTTGGAGACGATGTCCTCTTCTGGCGCCCACGCCCAGTAGTCGACGGGCTTGAACAGGCCCATGAAGTTCGTGGTGATGGGCACGTCCGGGGTGCGCTCGCGCAGGATGTCGCGCTCGGCGCGGTAGTGCGCGAGCAGCGCGTCCGAGCAGAACCGCCAGAAGTCCAGCTGCTGCGTGGGGTTGATCATGTACGGGGCGCGGCGCGGGGTGACGATCTCGGCCCACTCGCCATAATGCTGGCTCCAGAAGCTGGTGCCCCACGCCTCGTTCAGGGCGTCCAGGTCGCCGTAGCGCTCCCGCAGCCAGGTACGGAACGCCGCCGCCGTGTCACCGCAGTGGCAGACCTGGCCGTACTCGTTGCCCACGTGCCACAGCGCCAGCGCCGGGTGCCCGGCGTAGCGGTCGGCGAGGTCGGTGACGATGGCCAGCGCCTTCTCCCGGTACACCGGGGACGACGGGCAGAACTGGTTGCGCGAGCCGTACCAGAGCCGGTGTCCCGACTCGTCCACGGGCAGGGTGCGCGGCCAGCGGTGGCCCAGCCATGGTGGCGGCGAGGCGGTCGGGGTGGCCAGGTCGACCGCGATCCCGGCCGAGCCGAGCAGGTCGAGCACCCGGTCCAGCCAGCCGAAGTCGCGCGCGCCCGGCTGCGGCTCGATCCGCGCCCAGCTGAACACGCCGACGGTGACCAGGTTGACCCCGGCCGCCCGCATCAGCTCGACGTCCTCGGTCCAGACCTCTTCGGGCCATTGCTCGGGGTTGTAGTCGCCGCCGAAGAGCAGCCCGCGCCCGGCGGTGAGGGTGTGCGTGCCCAGTCGCGGCGAGGCCGTCAGATGCCTGCTCCGTCGCGCCGGGCCCGAGCCTAACGAAGTCATTCCACTCCGGCCTGGGGCGGCTCGGCGCAGCAGTGGGCCGAGACGAGTCGGTGAAAACGTTTCGCAAAAAATCTATGGCCCGGTTTGCGGATATGTCAACGTCTTTAGGTGATGCGTCCTAAATGTCCAGTCGGGCGGCGTACGAGCCGCCTGACCTGGCCCTTGTCCTTCTCCGCGCTTGGTGGCATCCTGGCCGCCTGAAGGTGACACGTGTAGACCTCAGTCCAGAAGGAGCTAGGGGATGAAGTTCTTCAGGGTGGTTATCGCCACGACAGCCCTGGCCGGCGCCCTGGCCGCCTGCGGCTCAGGTGGGTCGGGTGGGCCGGGCGGGTCGGGCGGCGCGAGCCAGGCCGCCGACGCCTCGGGCCCGATCCAGTTCGTCGGCCCCGAGGACCCCAAGACCTTCGCCCCAGTCATCGCCGGGTTCGAGGCCAAGAACCCGGGGACCAAGGTCAACTACACCCAGGTCCCCTTCGACCAGCTCAACAGCGTGCTCCAGCAGCGCCTTGCGGCCAAGGACGACTCGATCGACGTCTACACGGTCGACCAGCCGCGCGTCGCCGCGCTCGCCACCCGCGGCTTCCTCACCGACCTGAGCGACCTGACGGACAAGGTCAAGAGCGCCGCGCTCCCCGGGCAGTACGAGGTCAACGTCTTCAGGGACAAGCTGTGGGCGCTGCCCATCTGGACCTCCGACCAGTTCCTCTTCTACAACACCGAGTTGCTGGAGAAGGCGGGCGTCCAGCCGCCGCCGAGCGACCCGGCCAAGCGGTGGACGTGGGAGCAGACGGTCGAGGCCGGCAAGAAGGCGCAGGAGAAGGCCGGCGCCCAGTGGGCGGTCATCCCTGAGCAGATCGAGCAGTTCTACCAGTTGCAGAGCCTCGCCGAGTCGCTCGGCGGCGGATCCGGGATCACCGGCCCCGAGATGCTGACGCCCGCCATCACGACCGACGGCTGGCTCAAGGCGATGACCTGGTACCACGGCCTGTTCGCGAACAAGCTGGCCCCGCGCGGCGTCGGCTCCTTCCAGACCTCGCCGCTGTTCACCGAGGGCAAGGTGCCCTTCTTCGCCGGCGGCCCGTGGGACGTGGGCAACTTCGCCGCGGCCAAGGGGCTGAAGTGGGGCGTGGCGCCGTACCCCTACTTCCAGGGCGGCAAGCCGGTGACCCCGACCGGCTCGTGGTCATGGGGCGTCAACCCGGCCTCCAAGAGGCAGGCGGCGGCCAAGAAGTTCATCGAGTACGCCGCGCTCGACCCCGAAGGCAACCTCCAGACCACGCAGAACACCACGATCATCCCGTCCAACAAGGCGGCGTTCGACAAGTACGTACCCCTGCTCGACGCCAAGGCGAAGGGCGTCGGCGAGATCATGAAGTACGACGCCCAGAACACGGCGGTGGCGCGGCCCCGGTCGGTCGGCTACATCCAGTTCGAGGACATCATGACCAAGGCGTTCGCCGACATCCGTAACGGCGCCGACCCCAAGGCCCGGCTCGACCAGGCGACCCAGGAGATCACCACCGCCTGGAAGCAGCTTCGATGAAGGTCGCGCTGGCCTTCCTGGCGCCCGCGCTGGTGGCGCTGCTGGCGCTCCGGCTGATCCCCGCGGCCATCGCCGTCGGCAGCAGCCTGCGGCACACCAGCCTGGTCACCGGCGAGACGTCGTTCGTCGGCCTCGGCAACTACGCGACGCTGTTCGACGACCCGACTTTCCTGCAGAGCGTCAAGGTCACGCTGGTGTTCAGCCTGATCGTGAACCCGCTGCAGATCGCGGTCGCCCTCGCGCTGGCGGTCCTCTACACGCGGAAGTTCGCCGGGGCGCGCTTCCTGCGCTCCCTGGTGATCCTGCCGATCGCGGTGCCGCCCGCGGTGTCCGCGGCCATCTGGAGCGTGGCCTACCGGCCTGACGGGATGCTCAACGCCGTGCTGCACGTGCTGGGCATCCCGCAGCAGCCGTTCCTGACCTCGCCGCAGCAGGCGCTGTGGTGCCTGATCGTGCTGCTGTCGTGGATCGGGGTCGGCTACTGGATGATGTTCCTCATCGCCGGCATGCAGGACATCCCGCAGGAGCTCTATGAGGCGGCGGGCATCGACGGCGCCTCCGCCTGGGCCAAGTTCTGGCACGTGACGCTGCCTCTGCTGCGCAGGCCGCTGGCGTTCGTCCTGGTGGCCGACACGGTCTCCAACTTCCTGGTCTTCGCCCCGGTCCAGATGCTGACCAACGGCGGCCCGCAGGGCTCCACGAACGTCACCATGTTCGACATCTTCACCCGCGCCTACAGCGTCGGCGACCTCAACCTGGCCCAGGCCGAGGTCATGCTGCTGGTGCTGGTCGTGCTCGCGGTCGTCATCGTCCAGTTCCGCCTGCTGCGCGCCAAGGACTGAGCATGCTCAGAAAGACACTCGCCGGCGTCGTCGGCCTCGCTTTCGCGCTGCCCCTGCTGTGGGCGCTCAGCAGTTCGCTGCGCGGCACGGGCAACCTCGGCAACTCGCTGATCCCCGCCGACCCGACGCTCGCCAACTATCTGGCGCTGCTGACGGGCGGCTTCGGCCGGGCCATCGCCAACTCGCTGCTCGTCGCGCTGGCCACGGTCCTGATCGGCTTGGCCATCTCCGCGGCGGCGGCGTTCGGCCTGTCGGCCATCAGGTTCCGGGGTCAGGGCGTGCTCTTCGGCCTCGTCGTGCTGAGCTTCCTCATCCCGTTCGACGCGATCGCGATCCCGCTGGCCACGCTGTTTCGCGACTGGAACCTGCAGAACACCTACGCGGGCCTCATCCTGCCCGGACTCGGTCACGGCCTGGCGATCTTCCTGCTGCGTCAGTTCTTC
This sequence comes from Nonomuraea sp. CA-143628, assembly GCF_050942315.1. NCBI lineage: Bacteria > Bacillati > Actinomycetota > Actinomycetes > Streptosporangiales > Streptosporangiaceae > Nonomuraea > Nonomuraea sp. CA-143628. The sequence continues at coordinate 9,787,226 of NZ_CP192072.1, read as the reverse complement.
CTGGCCATCCCGGCCGAGCTGGTGGAGGCGGCGCGGATCGACGGGCTGGGGTGGTTCGGGGTGTTCACCCGGCTGTATCTGCCGTTGTCGCGTCCCGCCCTGGTCAGTGCGGGTCTGACGCTGTTCATCTTCCAGTGGCAGGCGTACGTCTGGCCGCTGCTCATCGGCACCGACGCCGAGCACCAGCTGGGGCCGATCGCGCTGGCCAACATGCGCGGGCAGTTCACCATCGACTACGGGCAGCTGTTCGCCGGCTCGGTCGTGCTGACCGTGATCCCGCTGGTCATCATCCTGCGCTTCCAGCGCCAGTTCACCCAGTCCATCGCGACGACCGGGCTCAAATAGAGAAAGGCCATCATGGCTGACCGTCAGATCGTTCTCGACACCGACCTCGGCTCCGACGTGGACGACGCGCTCGCGCTGGCCGTCCTGCTCGGGTCGCCGGAGGTGGACCTGCTCGGCTGCGTCACCGTCTACGGTGACACGGCGCTGCGGGCGCGCCTGGCCCAGCGGCTGGTACGGCTGGCCGGCCGTACCCTCACCGTGGTGCCCGGCGCGGAGAAGACGCTCACCGACCGCGAGGTCTGGTGGGCGGGCCACGAGGGCAAGCTCTTCCCCGACCTCGACACCGAGCGGATCTCCCACGGGCCGGACGCCACCGCCTACCTCACCGAGCTGGTACGCCAGGCACCGGGCCAGATCGACGTCGTCGCGATCGGCCCGCTGACCAACATCGCGAACGCCATCCAGGCCGACCCGGAGTTCGCGGCGAACGTCGGGCACCTGTGGATCATGGGCGGGCGCTTCGACTCCGCGAAGCCGGAGCACAACTTCAAGTGCGACCCCGAGGCGGCGAAGATCGTGTTCGACTCCGGCGCCCCGATCACCGTGACCGGGCTGGAGATCACCACGACCGTGCGGCTGGACGCCGGCGACGTGGCCAGGATCGCCGAGGCGGGCGAGTTCGGGCAGGCGCTGAAGGCGGAGATCGAGCAGTGGTGGCGGTTCTGGAACGAGGAGTGGAACAGCCCGCACGACCCGATCACGGTGCTGACCATGCTGGCGCCCGATCTGTTCGGTTTCACGCCGGAGGGTCACGTGGCGATCGGTCCCGATGGGGGGAGCGTGTTCACGGAAGGCGCGGGCCGTACGAGGATCACGGTGGCGGCGCGCGCGGACGAGATCGCCGCGCAGATCGTCGCCAGGACCGTGGCGGCGGATCACACCACCTAAGGCGTCCAGGAGAGCCGGTGCCAGCCGGTCCGGCGGGTCACGCCACCTAAGGCGTCTGCCGTTCCTGGCAGCCGCACGAGCCGCGGACCACGAGCTCGGCGGGGTAGATCTTCGTCACCGGCTGGTGGGTGCCCTGCTCGACCCCGGCGATCAGCGTCTCCGTGGCGAAGCGGGCCATCTCGTCGATCGGCTGCCTGATCGTCGTCAGGCCCGGCACGGTGAACGCCGACTCGCGCGCCCCGTCGAATCCGATGATCGCCAGGTCACCGGGCACCCGCAGGCCCAGGTCGGCGGCGGCGCGCATGGCGCCGATCGCCTGATGGTCAGTGGTGGCGAACACCGCCGTCGGCCGCTCGGCCAGCAGCTCGACGGCGGCCGAATAGCCACCTTCCATGCTGAGCGGGCCCAGCGCGACCAGTGAGCTGTCGAGCCCGGCCTCGGCCAGCCCGCCGCGCCACCCCGCCAGCCGCAGCTCGACGGCCGCGATGTCCAGCGGCCCTCCGATGAACGCGAGCCGGGTGTGGCCGTGCCCCGCCAGGTGCGCGGCCGCGAGCCGGCCGCCCTCCTCATCGTCCACGGCCAGCCTGGAGAAGTAGGGGGGCGCCTCGTGGTCGATCGTCACGACCGGGATGCCGCCCTCCATCTCCTTGACCTGCTGCGGCGACGGGCGCACCCGCATCAGCACCAGGCCGTCGACCTGCCGCTCCAGGAACGAGCGCACATAGCCCTCGGCGCGTGCGGGGTCCTCGGCCGAGTTGCCGAGCAGGACGGAGTAGCCGCGCTCCCAGGCCACGTCCTCGCACGATCTGGTGAACTCGCCGAAGAACGGGCTCTTGCCGCCCGCGCTGTCGGAGGCGATGACGCCGATCGTCCAGGTCCGCCGCGCGCGCAGGGACCTGGCCACGGCGTTGGGACGGTAGCCCAGCTCCTCGACGGCCGCCAGCACCCGGCTCCGGGTCGCCGCGGACACCGGCTTGGGGCCGTTGTTCATCACATAGCTGACCACGGCGGGCGAGGTCCCGGCCAGGCGCGCCACGTCGTTACGGGTTACCACGATCACACCACTTTACCGCGCGGTACACGCCTCTGAGCGCCGCCACAGAGAGGGGTGCCGCCGGCGACGTTCGCGTCGCCGGCGGCCGGGACGGCGCGTCTGTCAGGCGCGATCGGCGGCGATGAGGAGGTACTGGAAGCTGCCGTTCTTGTAGGCGTCGAGGAAGGGTTGTTCGATGCCGGTGGCCAGGGCGGTCTGGGCGCGGAGCTCCCAGTAGGGGATCGTCGCGGGCGTGAGGTCCACGACGCTGATGGGGACGAGGCGGTTGGCCGCCATTTCCTTGAAGTACGTGCTGCGCGGATGGATGTCGCAGATGTAGTGCGCGTTGATCTGGCTGATGGCCCGGGACGGCAGGCCGTAGGCGTCGTTGTAACAGCCGGTGATGCACACGTATCGGCCGCCGCGGCTCAGCAACCGGGCGTGTTCGGCGAACAGCAGCGAGAGTTCGACGTACATGGTGCTCTCGTTGTTCCAGATCGCCTGGAACGTTCCAGACTCGAAGCCGGTGTCGAGCATGTTGCGGAAGTGGAAGCGCACCTTGTCGGCCACGCCGCGCTTCCTGGCCTGCTCGTTGGCGAAGGCGACCTGCGACTCGGAAATGGAGACGCCGTCCACCTGGCAGCCGAACCGCAGGTTGGCGACGATGCTGGAGCCGCCTCTGCCCGAGCCCGCGTCCATGACCCGGTGGTGGGGTTCGAGCGGGCCGAGCCGGCTCATGAGGAAGTCGGCCTGCGCGGATTCGAGCCGGTGGAGCTCCTTGATCACGCGTTCGTCCCGGGTCTCCGCGGGGCCGTCCAGGACCGTCCAGTCGACCTCGCCGATGCCGTAGTGATGGTGGTAGATGCCGTCCACTTCGCCCAGCCGGAGGTTGACGGGATTCTGCTCGGTGTTCCAGTAGTCGGCGACGGATCGCTGGTAGAGGCTGCTGAGAACGGAGGAGTCCTGCGTTGCGGTCACCTGAGGGATTCCCTTCATCAATGAACTGCCGGGGGTGCGGTCAAGACTGATAGCGGCTGGTGGAGCCGTGCCATTCGAGGCATCCGGCCATCCACGCCTGCGCGCCGCGCAGGAACCGGTGGAGCTCGGGAGACCGGAGGGAAAGGAGCGCGCGATGGCTGGATTCGAAGCCCTTGACGAGATCGTTGTGGAGGGCGACCGCGCGTTCGGTCGCCTCGCGGATGGAACACTTCTCCTCGGCCGCGATGAGCAGGATCACGTTGGAGTCGGGGAGTTCGTCCGCGGCCTCCCTCTCGACGGAATACAGGTCGTTGACCAGGACGCTGGCGGTGCCCGCCTGCATGAGCGCGGTGTGGAAGCGCCGCATGAAGAACAGGTCGGCGGGCAGGTTGTAGCCACCCACGATGTCGATCAGGGTCATGGAGGTGTAGAAGCTGTCGTGCTGACGTGCCGCGAGGTAGCGCCAGACCGGTGGTGGCGTCTCCAGGTAGCGCCAAGCCGCGTAGGCCGCCCAGCTCACGTACATCTGGGAAGTGATGTTGCAGACGCGCCCGATCTGTGACGAGGAGGCGTGGCGGGAGATGTGGCTGATGCTCGACCTCAGCGAGACCAGGACAGGGTCGGCCAGGATCGCCTCCTCGAGCTGGCGGGTGTAGTCGCCCGCGGGCGGCGGCGGGTCCATGGCGGAGGTCACCAGGGCCAGCCGCGGTGGCAGCTCGGTCGGCGTCGCGCCCAGGTCGGTCTCGTCGGCGTAGTAGTCGTCGGCCGCCCACCAGGCGGCGTTCGTCTGCGCCGCGATCAGCAGCATGTCGGGGTCGTCGGCGTCGGGGTGCGTGAGCATGGCCAGCCGGCCGTAGCCCGTGTCGCTGAACTCCTTCATCCGGCCCTCGTGGAGCCCGATCCGCTCCGCCCACGCCACCAGGCGCCGGTTGACCTCCTCGCCCAGGTCCTCGTCGACGCGTACGGTCTCGGGGCAGTACAGCGGAGGATAGGACCCATCGCCCCACTCCCGCTCCCGGTAGGCGAGCGGATCGAGGTCGCACGTGAGCGCGGTGCTCGCCGGGGTCAGCCGCGGCTGCGGGGGTTCGTGCCCGTCGTGCTCGCAGAACGTGTGCGGGGGCCACCGGTCCGCGGACCGGACTCGGAGCGCCGAGGTGCCCAGGCCGGTGGGACCCCACACCATCCGGGCCAGCGCGTCCGGTTCGGTGGACTTGTCGGGTATGGCGTGGATCCGGGGTTCGGCGGGTCGGCGGATGGACGGGCCGGTCGGCAGTGGGATGGCGGCCGGGGGTTCCGCGGTGTCGTCTGCGGGCATGGGGCGCTCTTCCTATGATCGTCAGGAGCGGGGGGCGGCGATGTTGGCGTTCTCCAGGATTCCGATCGCGTCGGGCACCAGGATCGCCGTCGAGTAATAGGCGCTGACCAGGTAGGACATGATCGCCTGACTGTTGATCCCCATGAAGCGGACGTTCAGGCCGGGCTCGTACTCCTCGGGGAGGCCGACCTGGTGCAGACCGACCACCCCTTGGTCCTCCTCGCCCGTGCGCATGGCCACGATCGAGCTGGTGTGCCCGTCGGTGATCGGGATCTTGCCGCACGGGAAGATCGGGATTCCGCGCCAGGCCGGGATCTCGTGGCCGTTGACGTTGGCGCTGCCCACGGTCAGGCCGCGCTTGTTGCATTCGCGGAAGAAGGCCGCGATCGCCTTGGGATGCGCGAGCAGCAGGCGGGTCTTGCGGCGCATGCTGATCAGGTCGTCCAGGTCGTCCGGGGTCGGGGGGCCGGACCAGGTGTTGATCCGCTGGCTGTAGTCGGCGTTGTGCAGCAGCCCGAACTCACGGTTGTTGAGCAGCTCCCATTCCTGGCGTTCGCGGATCTCGTGGATCGTCAGGCGGAGCTGCTCGTCGAACTGGTTCATCGGCTCGTTGTAGAGGTCGGCCACGCGGGTGTGCACCCGCAGGACGGTCTGCGAGACGCTCAGGGGGTATTCGCGAGGGTGGAGCTCGTAGTCCACGAAGGTGCCGCCGATGTCCGGCTCGCCGACGTGCCCGGCGGCCACGTGGACCGCCGCCTCGCCGCGCTTGTTGACCGGTCTGCGGGTGCCCTCCAGGTAACGCTGGATGTGCTCCCGCAAGGCGGGCGATTGGTCGAGCAGCCGCCGGAACTCCCGGCGCGGCGACACCATGACCGTCCCGGCGGTGGTGGCCTGGATCGAGCACGGCCACCGGGCATCGTCCTGGGCGAAGACCTCGTCGCCGAACTGGTCACCGTCGGCGATGACGCCGAGGACCACCGTGCCGCCGTACTGGCCGGTGGACAGCCGGTTGAGCCGGCCGTGGGCGATGACGAAGGTCTCGGTGACCGGCGTCCCGGCCTCGACGATGACCTCCCCGGCCTGGAACTGCCGCGCCGTGAACGTCGAGGCGAGCGCGCTCAGCACGTCGAGGTCGCCGAACCCGCGCAGGGCGGGCAGCTCCGTGAGCGTCTCCGAGATGATCCACACGTCGTCGGCGCCGTTCTGCACCACGCTGACCCGGCCACGTCCCACCGCGTGGGTCAGCCGGCGGTTGACCCGATAGGTGCCCCCGGCCACGTCCACCCACGGAAGCATGCGCAGCAGCCAGCGGGAGGTGATGGCCTGCATCTGCGGACGGGTCTTGGTCGTGGTGGCCAGGTTGCGCGCGGCCCGGGTGTCCAGGCTCAGCCGGTGTTCCGCTTGCTCGGGGGGCATGTTTCCTCACACTCTCTGAATAATGGAATGAAACCCGTCGGATCAGCGGGCCGATTTCGGCGGCTTTGAGAGCACGGGTGGGAAATCTCTTCCGGAGAGCACCAGATCGACGCGGGTAATTCCTCGGTCGTGGTGGCGCGGAATGTGAGCGGCTCTGTCATCGAATTCTCGGTCATCGAAATTCTCGTCGCCTTCACGCTGGTGGTCCGGTCGAGGCGTCTTCGATGCTAAAGGCCGTTCCACGGCCAATCAATGGCTCGCTCTGGCTATTCGGCCATCCAAGTACGTCTGATTTAACCGATAATTCGTGAATTACCGGCGGAAAAGCAGAGGACCCGGTCCGCACCGAAAGTCAGGTGCGGACCGGGTCCTCCTCATGAACTCAGGCCGTTTCGACCCTGAATGTGGTCTGGTAGGTGCGCGACTCCTGAGCCCCCAGCCAGATCATGCTGCCGTCCTCCCGGGCCGCCGCGTCGCCGCCCACGTGGTGGGTGGACGGCTCCAGGCCGATCGCGTAGTTGCCGGAGCGCAGGTTCAGCCACTCGAAGAAGCACGGGAACTGCGCCGCCCGGAACTCCACGCTGACCGCCATGCCCAGCCGGTCGTTGACCACCGCGACCCGGTGCAGACCCTCGGCGCCGGGGTTCAGCGCGTGCTCGTACACCTGCTCCACGAAGCCCGGCACCGGCCCCGGCAGCGTCAGGTGGTCGGCCCCCTGCTCGGCGACGCTGTCGCTCCGCCAGAGGGTCTCGCGGATGTCCGCCTCGAACCGGGCGCCCTCGTCGAGCAGCGGCCAGCCGAGGTTGATGTGGTAGAGGAACATGTGCGGCGTCGGCTCGAACCCGGCGTTGGTCACGGTGTCGGTCAGCCGGATCTCGTCCCCGCCCAGGTCGGCCTCGATGCGGCGGGTCAGGGTCAGGTTCTCGCCGAAGACCGCCGCCTGCCGTACCTCTCCCTCGGCCCACAGGACGCAGCGGTCGCCGTCCCAGCGCTCGCCGTAGCCGGTCAGCCGGGCGGGCAGGTTGCCCGCGCGGCCGTGCAGGCCGTGCCGTACGGACTGGCGGGGCGGATATCGGTAGGTGCCGGCGGGGACCTCGCCGCCGAACAGCGTGTGGTCGAGGCCGCCGGTGACCATGAGCCCGGAGAAGGAGCGCAGCCAGGACAGGCCGTCCTCGTCGTTGTTCTCGTGCAGCCCCGGATGGCGGAAGCCGGTGGGGGAGCGCCAGCCGAAGGACCGCCCGGCGTGCTCGGCCGCGCCGATGTCCATGCACCGGTCGACCAGCACCTCGAAGGCCAGCCCCGAGCCGGTGCGGAACTCCAGCGTCCGGATGCCGCGTTCGGCGCCGTCGCCGAGCGTCACCAGGCGCACCCCGCCCATGGCGGCCGGGTCGCCGGTGAGCTCCGCCAGTTGCCTGCGGGTCGGCGTCATGCCATCACCCACCCTCCGTTGACTTCGATGGTCTGGCCGGTGACGAAGGACGCGTCGGGGCCGGCCAGGAAGGACACCACGGCGGCCAGCTCCTCCGGGCGGCCGCGCCGCTGGAGCGCCTGCCGTTCGAGGACGAACCGGTTGTACGCCTCGGGATCCGGATGGATCTCCTCGGCGGCCGTGGGGAACGCGCCGGGCGAGACGCAGTTGACGCGGATCTCGCGCGGCCCGAGCTCGCGGGCCAGAGCCCTGGTCAGGGCGGTGGCGGCGCCCTTGGTGGCGACGTAGGCGGCCAGGTCGGGCCAGCCGCCGTGCATGGTGATCGACGCGATGTTGATGATCGCGCCGGCGCCCAGCGAGGTCATCTGCCTGGCCGCGTGCTGGGCCGCCAGCCAGTAGGCGCGCTGGTTGACCGCGTGCACGTCGTCGTACTCGGCCAGCGGCACCTCCAGGAAGGGCCTGCTGGGATAGATCGCCGCGTTGTTGACCAGGATGCCGACCGGCCCGAGCGCGGCGGCCGTACGGGTGAAGGCGTCCTCGACGGCGGCCGGGTCGCGCAGGTCGGCCGTCAGGTTGAGCGCGCCGCCGAGCGAGCCGGCGTCGAGATCGAGCGCCGCCACCTGGTGGCCGTCGGCCGTCAGGCGGCGCACGATCGCCTGGCCGAGCGCGCCGGCCGCGCCGGTTACCAGCGCCGTGGTCATGTCCACTCCCTGTGCAGGTCGTCGAGCAGGTCTCTGGCCGGTCTGCGGGCGGTCAGCCCGTCGCGGAGCAAGGCGGAGGTCCGCTCCTGCTTGCCGATGTAGCCGGGGAAGCGCGGCCGGATCCAGGCCGCCTCCACGGTGTCGCGGGTGTCGCGGTAGAAGCCCGAGGCGTCCCAGGCGGAGCGGGCGGCGGGCTGGCCGCCGGTGGCGGGGAACAGCCCGGTCTGCACCGGCTCCGACAGCAACCGGCGCAGGTGGGCTCGTACGGCGTCCCTGGTGCCGGCGTCGCGCACCCGGCTCTTGGAGACCGCCAGCCCGGTGCCGCCGAGCACGCTCCCCGGCGCCAGGCCGGGCCAGGCGGGGGCGTCGGCGAAGGCCAGCGGGTAGATGGCGTACCCGTACACCAGCGGGCAGAGGTCGGGCCCGCCCGCCGCCATGGCGTCCAGGACGCCGATCGGGTTGCGCAACGAGACCTCGGGGTCGGCCAGCGCGAGCAGCTCGGCCATGAGCTCCAGCGCCCGCAGTCCCGCCTCACGGTCGAGGAAGTCGCCCGAGCACAGCGCGCAGAACATGAGGAAGGCGTGCGGCCCGCCCAGGCACAGTGCCAGCCGCCCGCCCTTCCGCGCGAACTCCACCGTCTCGGGCCAGGTCTCCGGGATGTGCGTGCCCGGCCAGGCGGCGGCCACCTGGGCGGCCGCGTCGAGCGGCAGCGCCCACTGGCGCCCGTCCAGGTGGTAGCTCTCATAGGAGCGGCCGACGGCGCGGGCACGGAAGTCGGCCAGCTCGGGCGGCGCGAACAGCTCGTCCATCGGCACCAGCGAGTCCAGCGCCGCGCCCAGTCCGGGGTGGTCGATCACCAGCACGTCATACGACGCGCTGAGCTTGGCGATCGGCTCGGACTCGAAGCCTTCGAGCGGCTGACGGTCCCACTCGATCGGCTCGGGCACATCCCTGTACGGGTTCGGCCCGGCCAGGTCGAGACGGGTGAGCTCGTCGAGGGGGGCGTGGCCGCGGGGGTGGTCCCAGGTCAGTCCGCGCACGCCAGCACGCCCTTCTCCACCAGCTCGGCGGCGCGCTCCGCCGGGTAGCCCAGCTCGCCGAGTATCTCCGCGGTGTGCTCGCCCACCAGCGGCGCGCCCCTGCGTACCTGGGGCGGGGCGGCGCTGAGGCCGTACGGGAAGCCGGGCGTGGTGACCGTGCCCTCGGTGCGATGGTCGTAGGTGACGAACGAGCCGTTGTGCCGGACCTGCGGGTCGGCCACCAGCTCCGCGTAGCCGTACACCGGGCCCGCCCACAGGTCGTGGCGGGCGCAGATGTCCAGCCACTCGGCGGTCGTGCGCTCGGGCAGCCGCCGCGCGACGGTCGAGGTGATCTCGTCACGCTGCGTGTGGCCGTCCATATCGGCCAGCTCAGGCAGGTCGAGCGCGACGGCCAGCCCGTCGAGCCTGGGCATGCCGAGTGCGAGGTAGCCGTCCTTGGTGGCGAACACCCCGTACGGCGCGCGGATGTAGGTGTGGCCGTGCGGCTCGCGCCCGCGCCGCTGCGGGACCCCGCCGACGGTGAAGACCGACAGCTCCTGCATCTGCACGGCGATGGCCGCGTCGAGCATGTTGACGCTCACCCGCTGGCCCTCGCCGGTGCGCTCGCGGTGCAGCAGCGCGGCCAGGGCGCCCTCGAAGGCGCTGTAGGCGGTGATCGCGTCGATCGCGTAGGTGCCGGCGGGCGCCGGGGGGTCGCCGTCGCGGCCGGTGCTGAGCATGGCGCCGCTCATGGCCTGTAGCAGCAGGTCCTGGCCCGGCCGGGTCACGTACGGGCCGCTCTCGCCGTACCCGGACATGGAGACGTAGACGACGCGCGGATTGAGCCCGCTGATGGTGTCGTGGTCCATGCCGAGGCGCTCGGCGACGCCGGGCCGGTAGTTCTGCAGGAACACATCCGCCGTCGCGGCGAGCCGGTGGACGATGTCGCGGCCCTCGTCCGACTTGAGGTTCACCGCCAGGCTGCGCTTGTTGCGGTTGAGGGACAGGAACGAGGCGTTGACCCGGTTGCCCGTGGCGCCTCCCGCGGGGGCGTGGCGCTGCCACTCGCCGGTCACCGGCTCCACCTTGATCACGTCCGCGCCCAGGTCGCCCAGGCGCATGGCGGCCAGCGGGCCCGCCATGGCGATGGACAGGTCGACCACGCGGTAACCGTCGAGAACGCCCATCAGCGCCCCTCGAAGACCGGCTCGCGGCGGGCGGCGAACGCGGCCCGGCCCTCGGCCGCGTCGGCGGTGGCCATGCAGACGGTCTGCAGGTCGCGCTCGTACTGGATGGCCTGGTCGAGCGGCATGGTGTACGCCGCCTTGAGGTTGGCTTTTGCCGTCTGGGCGGCGATCGGCGGCCGGGCGGCGATCTTCCCGGCCAGCTCTCGTACGGCCGGCAGCAGCTCGTCAAGAGGCAGCACCTCGGTGACCAGCCCCCAGTCCTTGGCCCGCGCGGCGTCGATCGGGTCGCCGGTGAGCAGCATGGTGGCCGCGTTGCCGGGGCCGACGGAGTGGGCGAGCAGGGCGGACTGGCCGCTGCCGCCGATCCAGCCGAGCTTGATCTCGGGCGCGGCGAACGTGGCGGTCGTGGCCGCCAGCCGGATGTCGCAGGCCATGGCCAGCTCCAGGCCGCCGCCGTACGCGTAGCCGTTGACGGCGGCGACGATGGGCTTGCGCAGGGCGCGGACCGCGTCGCCGTAGTCGCCGCGGTTGCGGAACTCCCACGGAGTGGCGTACGCGTCGAGCTCGCGGATGTCGCTGCCCACACAGAAGGAGCGCTCCCCGGCGCCGGTGAGCACGGCCACCCGGATGGCGGGGTCGGCGTCCACGCGGTCGAGGCAGGCGCGCAGCGTGCCGGCCATCTCAGGGGTGATGGCGTTGAGTTTGGCGGGTCTGTTCAGGGTGATGACGGCCACCGCGCCGTCCACGTCGAGCAGGACGTCCATGGATTCCCTCAGCAGTGGAGCGCGTCGGCGCGGGCGACCTCGACCACCTCGCGCATGGCCTCCTCGGCCTTGCGGTGATGGCGGCGCCGGATCGCCACGGCTACGCGCTCGTGGTTGGGCAGCGTTTCCTTGTTGTGCGCGACCGATCGGGTGTGCACCTGCCGTACCGAGCGCAGGGCGATGCTGATCATGTCGTAGATGTAGAGCAGCAGGTCGTTGTCGGCGGCGCCGAACACGGCCCGGTGGAAGGCCAGGTCGGCGTCGATGAAGGGGTCGGGGTCGTCGGCCGTGGCGTGCAGCGCGGCCAGGGCCTCGTCGATGCGCTGGATGGCCGCCGCGTCCGCCCGCTCGGCCGCCACCCGGGCCGCGCCGGGCTCCAGCGCCACGCGCAGGTCGGCCAGCACCCGGATGTCCCCGGCCTGGGCGTCGGCGCCGAACCGCCAGCTCAGCACGTCGGCGTCGAGCAGGCTCCAGGACTCGCGCGGCCGGACGCGGGTCCCGGCGCTTCTCCTGGTCTCCAGCAGGCCCTTGCCGGCCAGCACCTTCACGCCTTCCCGTACGGCCGAGCGGCCCACGCCGAGCTCGTTGACCAGTTGCTCCTCGATCGGGATGGGCGTGCCGGGCACCAGCGAACCGTCGACGATCCGGGCACCCAGGGCGTGCACGACGTGAGCGTGCCGAGCCGTGTCCGGGTAAGGATCAGTTGCCACGGTTTCCTCCGTATTCGGATGTTTGGCACAGTATCGGGACGGTCGGTTTTTTCATAGACTTTCATCTGATGAAGTTCGGACTTCATCAGATGAAGCTGGGAGTGTCATGCACATCGTACGGTTTGTCAGCCCGCTGACCAGCACGGACGCGGTCGGCGTCGACGACGGCGACCAGGTGACGCAGCTGGACGGGGTCACCACCGTCGGAGAGCTGCTCCGCCTGCCCGTCGCGGAGCTACGCGAGCGGTGCGCCGCCGCGGCCGGCCCGCGCCACCCGTCCGCGTCCGTGCGCAGGCTCGCGCCCGTGGACGGGCTGATGGAGGTGTGGGCCGCAGGCGTCACCTACCGGCGCTCGCGCGAGGCGCGGGTGACCGAGAGCGAGCGGGCGGCCGACGTGTACGAGCTCGTCTACGACGCCGAACGGCCCGAGCTGTTCTTCAAGTCGGTGGCCTGGAAGGTGTCGGGGGACGGCGGCCGGATCGCCGTGCGCGCCGACTCGGAGATCGACGTGCCGGAGCCGGAGCTGGGCCTGGTGCTGAACTCCGCGGGCGAGATCGCGGGCTACACGGTGGTCGACGACGTGAGCTCGCGCACGATCGAGGGGGTCAACCCGCTGTACCTGCCGCAGGCCAAGATCTACCTGGGCGCGTGCGCGGTCGGCCCGGCGATCCGGCCCGTGTGGGAGGTGGCCGACCCGTACGCGCTGGACATCACGCTGACCATCGCCAGGGCGGGGGAGACGGTGTGGGACGGCAAGGCGTCCACCTCGGAGCTGCACCGGCGCCTGGACGACCTGGCCGGCTACCTGTTCCGCGCCGACGTCTTCCCCGACGGGGCGGTGCTCTCCACCGGCACCAGCCTGGTGCCCGACCTGCCGTTCACCCTGCGCGACGGTGACACGGTGACCATCGGCATCGCCGAGATCGGCACGCTGACCAGCACCGTGGTGCACGGCCTGGCCGCCATGGGCTGAGACGGGCACGCATGACCAGGGCCGGGCACCGTCTTCGGTGCCCGGCCCGTCGTCGTTGTGATTATGGTCCGCAGGGCGGAGTGAAGATGCGCAGGATCCCCTGGCGTACGCCCCAGCCTCCGGACGGCTGGCCGCAGCCTCGCCAGAATTGGCCGACGAGCTTGTCGTTCCCGTCGAAGTAGTCCATGACGAGCAGGACGTCGCCTCCGCCCGGGGGAGTCGAGATGAAGGTCGTCGGCTCGGGCACGGGCGCCGAGGCCGACGCGGTGCTCGCCGGTAGCAGCGTGAGCGCGGCGGCGACGGCGGCGGCCACGAGGACGGCCAGCACCCATGCCAGGACGAAGCCGACGCCGCGCGGGCGGCTGGATCTGATCATTGAGACGTCCCTTCCTGTGAGTTCTCCAAAAGGAGGGCGTTCCATCGCGTTCCGTGGCGGGACAGCTGACGACAGCAAACGTTTACCGTCCGGCCATCCAAGATCACCTAACCGGCCAATAATGATCTTTACGTTTGCGGCGTTTGTGCGTTGCCCCCACCGATAGTGGAAGGACATTCGTCCGCATCCCCACCCGGGCCGTCGTCGCCGTCATGTCGGCGATTCTTGCCCTGAGCTCCGTGAACTCCGCCGGAACCCCGGCCTTCGCGGACACCGACCCCGCCCTCGCCGCGCTCACCCAGGTCGTCCCCGAGATCGTCGAGGAGGCCAGGACCACGCCGCCCACCGAGATCCCCGAGGGCGACGTCCAGCGGCCCTTCGCCATCGCGACGGACCCCGACCGCACCCTGGTCGCGACCGTCAGCGAGACCGACATCGGCATCGGCATGCCGGAGGCCGCCGGCGACGGCAGCCAGCCGCTGCCCGGCCTGGTCACCTACGCCGCCAAGCAGCCCAGCGTCGCCTACGCGCACCAGCGCACCGGCCAGATCGCCCGGGCGATGACCATCATCAAGGACGCCTCGGCGCCGACCGAGTACCGATTCCCGATCTCCGCCCCCGAGGGCAGCGAGCTGGAGGTCGAGGAGGACGACCGCACCGTCCTGATCTACAACAACGACATCTACCTCGCCGAGATCGACCTGCCCTGGGCCAAGGACGCCAACGGCAACGCGGTGCCGACCTCGTACCGCGTGGAGGGCATGACGCTCATCCAGACGGTGAACCACGCTACCCGCACACTTTCCGGAGCACCCATGCCTGGCTCGGGCCGCCCCGCCCCGACCGCGGACGGCGGGCCGGACCGTGCGAGCCTGGCCCCGGACGGCGGGTCGGACCGTGCGAGCCTGACTTCGGACGGCGGGTCGGGTCATGCCGACCTGATCACGGTGGGCGAAGGCGCCGCCAAGGTCACTCTGCAGTGGAAAGGGCGGCTCCCGGCACCTCGGCTGTCCGGCGAGACGGCCACGTACCCCGACGTCACGATCACGATGCCGATGGCGCCGGCCAGGCCCTGGACGAACCGGGTGGCGATGAGTGGGACTCATCGCGCACAACGCCGAGGTGAGCACGTACGCGGCGACGCCGGCCAGCAGGGGGCGGCGCTAACCGTATCGGTCGGACAGGGGACCGGCGACGAGCTGTCCGAGGGCCAGCCCGAGCAGACAAGCGGTGATGGTCAGCTGCGCGGTCGAGGTGGCCGATTCGAGCTCGGCGGTGAGCGCGGGCAGGACGGGCAGGTAGAGGTCCATGGAGATCGGACCGAAGATGGTGAGCAGGCCCAGGACGACCGCGAGGGCGCGGCCGACAGTTTGTTCGCGCGCTCCTGGCGACTGGCGACCGGTCGGGGTTGCCGTCAGGTCAACGTTCGTGGGCGTGGGGGTCACGCCGGTTCCCTCCATGTACGGGATGCGTCGACCAGGTCAGGAGTCGGTCGTGGCGGCCGACTCGATCCGGACCGTGACCCGGTCGCCCGCGTCGGCGAGCCTGTCCAGGCCGGCCTCGACGGCGCCGAGGCGGATCAGGCCCGGGTCGGGCACCGCCTGGCCGAGGTCGTCGTAGTAGATGGCGATCACCCCGCTCGGTGGCCAGAAGTAGATGCCGCCCGGGGCCGGAACATGGACCGGCGTGCCGCCCTCGGCCGTGAGTGCCCGCGGCAGTCGCCCCGCCTTCGCCTGCCCCCACGCGTCCGTCAGCCGTACGGTCATCGGCAGCATCGCGGTGAACTGCCGCGACGGCGGCGTGTCGGTCAATGTCGCGGCGACGGCATGGTCACCGAACCGCAGGACCACCGGCATCCCCGACGCGGAACCCGACGGTGGTCCGAATCCGGTGATGGGCGGGTCTGCCGGGACAGAGCATCCGACCACCGAGGCGGTCAGCAGGGCAACGGCCAGGCAGCGGGCCCAAGCGGCATCGGTCATGGCAGCCAGCAAAGTCGGAGCCGACCCGGGTGAGGAAGTCACTCCTGATGGGTGCACTGTCAGTACATCCCAACTTGTCGGCGGCTGTCGTACCGTCGGGTCATGGACAACCGGCTCCAGGTGCGCGAATTCCTCACCTCGCGGCGCGCCAAGATCACCCCCGCGCAGGCGGGCATGCCCGCCGCCGGCCGGCGCCGGGTCCCCGGACTACGGCGTAGTGAGGTCGCCGCCCTGGCCGGGATGAGCGTGGAGTACTACGCCAAGCTCGAACGCGGCTCCCTGGCCGGAGTCTCGTCCGGCGTCCTCGACGCGCTCGCCCGCGCCCTGCAGCTGGATGACGCCGAACGCGTCCATCTGCTCCGCCTCGCGCACGAGGCCGACGGCAGCAACGCGATCCTGCGTCCTCGCCGCCCCAAGCAGCCGACGGCACGGCCCAGCCTGCAATGGATGCTCGACACGATCACCACCGCCCCGGCGATCATCGGCAACAACCGGATGGACCTGCTGGCCGCCAACCACCTGGGACGGGCCATGTACTGCGATGTCTATGCCGATCCCACCAGACCGCCGAATTTCGGCCGGTTCACCTTCCTCGACAGCTCGGCCCGCTGTTTCTACCCCGACTGGGACCTGGCCGCCGACATGTGCGTGGCGAACCTGCGTACCTCAGCCGGCAAGGACCCGCATGACAAGGGCCTGCACGATCTGGTCGGGGAGCTGTCCACCCGCAGTGACGACTTCCGCCGCCGGTGGGGAGCCCACAACGTCCTCATCCACGGCACCGGCGTCAAGCACGTCCGCCATCACGTCGTCGGCGACCTCACCCTCGCCTACGAAAGCATGGACCTGCGCGCCGAGCCCGACCTCACCATGACGCTGTACGCCGCCGAACCCGGCTCCCCCTCCGAAGACGCACTACGCCTGCTCGCCTCCTGGGCCGCCACCCACGACCACACCGACCACCCGCGTATCGAACGCACCTGACCAGCGACAAGGCGTGCGGGAAGTCGTAGCGGTGGTCGCGGGCGAAGTTGGCGGGCTTAATGCCGTCGCCGGGGGCCCAGGGACTGGAAATGAGGGCATGCCGGAGCAAAGGGATGCCAGGCGGGTGCGTCCGAGTCGTTGGGGCCGCCGGCACGATCCTTCAGATTTCCGGGTCAGCCTTCGCCTTTCTCGCACCCCTGGGCGGCCGGTCGAAGGTGACCGCCCAGGGGGCGGTCACCTTCGGGTCAGCTGCTTACCGCGACCGGTTCGGCCTCGGTGCTGGCCGCCTGCGGCTTGACGGCCCCGCGCAGCGGGACCTGGCGGATGAACAGGGCGGCCACGATGCCGATGGCGGCCACGACCGCGCCCCAGGTGAACAGCGCGGTGATGCCGTTGGTGACAGCCTGCTGGAACAGGTGCCGGACCGCTTCGGGCAGGCCGCGCAGCAGCTGCGGGGTCATCGAGGCGGCCTGGCCGGCTACGGCGGGAGTGCCGGTGAGAGTGTCGGCCAGGTGGCTGGTGTAGACGGCGCCGAGCAGCGAGACACCGAGCGAGCTGCCCATGTTGCGGAGGAAGGTCGACACGCCGGTGCCCGCGCCCATGTCACGCAGCGCGAGGCTGTTCTGCGCGATCAGGGTGCTGGTCTGCATCAGCGCGCCCATGCCGGCGCCGAGCACCACCATGTAGAGGGCGGTCACCGTGGTGGAGGTGCCGGTGTCCATGGTGGCGAAGAGCGCGAGACCAGCGGTGACCAGGATGGAGCCGACGATCGGCAGCGACTTGTAGTGCCCGGTCTTGCTGATCAGCTGGCCGGCGGCCAGGCTGACGGCCATCGAGGCGATCATCATCGGCATCAGCAGCAGGCCGCTGTTGGTGGCCGAGGAGCCCTGGACGAACTGCTGGAACTGCGGCAGGAAGCCCATCGCGCCGAACATCGCGAAGCCCGAGATGAAGGCGACCGCGCCGGACAGCGAGAAGTTGAGGCTCTTGAAGACCCGCAGCGGCATGATCGGCTCGGCCACGCGCCGCTCGACGAAGATGAAGGCGACGAACGCGACCACGGCCAGGGCGATCAGCCCGAGGATCTGCCCCGAGCCCCACTCGTACTGGGTGCCGCCCCAGCTGGTGACGAGCACCAGGGCGGTGATCCAGATCGTCAGCAGGCCGGTGCCCCACCAGTCGATCACGGCCTTGCCGGTGCCCTTGGGCAGCTTGGCCAGGGTGATCCAGCACAGGACCAGGGTGACCAGGCCGAGCGGCAGGTTGACGTAGAAGGCCCAGCGCCAGCTCAGGTTGTCGGTGATGAAACCGCCGATGAGCGGGCCGCCGATCATCGCGACCGGCATGACGGCCATCATGACGCCCTGGTACTTGCTGCGGTCGCGCGGCGGGATCATCTCGCCGATGATCGACAGCACGCCGACCATCAGCCCGCCCGCGCCCAGCCCTTGGACGGCGCGGAAGGCGATCAGCTGTGCCATATCCTGGGACGCGCCGCACAGCACCGAGCCGAGCAGGAAGATCGCCACCGCGGTGGTGAAGATCACGCGGCGGCCGTAAAGGTCGCCGAGCTTGCCCCAGATCGGCGTGGCCACGGTGGAGGCCAGGACATAGCCGGTGGTCACCCATGCCAGGTGCTTGAGGCCGCCCAGCTCGCCCACGATCGTGGGAATCGCCGGGGCGACGATCATGTTGTCCAGCATCGCCAGCAGCATGGCGACGACCAGACCGCTCATGGTCACCAGGATCTGACGGTGGGTGAACCCTAACCCGACCTGCTCTTCCGCTCCCGAGGCGGTGTCCGCGCTGTCCTTGGCCATTACGTGAACTCCTGTCGTTCCATAGAACTTACCTGTCGGTCGGCAAGCGTACTTGCTAACCGGCCGGTAGGCAAATAGGCTGTGTAACAGTTTTGGAGCAAGAGGGAAGAGCCATGACCAAGACGGAGTCGGCGCCGGGTGCGCGGCGCAAGGGCAGCCAGACGCGAGCCGAGATCCAGGAGGCCGCGCTGACCCTGTTCACCGAGCACGGCTACGACGCCACCTCTATGCGCGAGATCGCCGAGCAACTGGGCATCACCAAGGCGGCGCTCTACTACCACTTCGACAGCAAAGAGGCCGTCATCGTCAGCCTCTTCACCGACCACATGCGCGCGATGGACGAGCTGCTCGACTGGGCGGCCGGGCAGCCGCACTCCCCGGAGCTGGCCGCCGAGCTCCTGAGCCGGTGGCTCACGATGAGCAGCCGGCAGGGGGTGCGGAACATGCGGTTCGCCGTCGCCAACCACACCGCGCTGAAGACGGCCATGCCGACTGGCCAGAGCAGCCCGCTGGAACGGACCGACCGGGCCACCCGGCTCATCCTGGGGCCCGCAGCCTCAGTGCAGGATCAGCTCAGCGTCCGGCTGGCCCTGCTCAGCGTGCACAGCGCCGTGCTGGCCGCCCAGGGCACCGAGGCGACGAACGACGACATCGTCACCGCCGCGATGCGCACGGCGACACTCCTGGTCAGCCACCTGTTCCCCGACCTGCCTCTCCTCAGCCTCAGGGGACCGGAACCGCCCGCAGAGTGACCGGGCCGAGGAGCGGGTTCAGCTCGTCGGCTTGCGACTGTCCGGCCGGGGTGAGCACGTCCACGGCCTTGGGCACGCCGCCCGGGTCGACGGAGCACAGGGGAGCGGTCCCGCCGGGGGCGCACACGCCGAACTGGTACGGCTGGGGAGTGGCGGTGAAACCCCTGGCCTGGTCGGCGCTGAACCCGTCCTGACCGGCGAGCACGACCGCGAACCGCCAGCCGGGCCCCGGCGTGCCGAAGTCCGCCTTGGGCAGGGCGATCGTGATCGTGCGGGTGGTGCCGGAGCCGCGGACGGCGGCCCCGGTCCGGGCGGCGCCGGTGGCCGTCACCCAGACCGGGGCGGCGAAGCCCTGCGCCTCGACCCGCTGTGACCAGGCGTCCTGCTCGGCGATGCGGTAGTTGCGCTGCGGGAACGCCGGATCAGCTGAGCGCGTGGTCACCGCCGGGTCCTGGACGTAGACGTCGAGCAGCTGGGCGCCGATCTGGCTGCCGAAGGTGGGAGTGAGGTCGGCGATCTCGGCGCGCAGGTAGACGGTGCTCGCGTCCGTGATCACCTGGAACCTGCGCAGGTCGAAGGCGCCCGCGTGGAAGTCGGCGGCCGTCGGGTAGGCGTAGGTCCCCGGCCCGTCGTCGTCGCCGTCGGGGTCGGTGACGTCGAGCACGGTGGTGGCACCGGTGATGTCGCCGACGATCGACCGCCGGGCGTACCCGGTGCGGTCGACGTCGGAGGTGGCGGCGCTTGTGGCGGTCACTGTGTGGCCGTCGGGGGTTGTGGCGGTCACGGTGAGCACGACCTCGCCGAACGAGACCGGCGCCTGGGCGGTGAAGCGGCCGTCGGCTCCGGCCCGTACCGAGACGACCTTGGTGGCGGCGCCGATGTCGATGGGCGTGGCCGCGACATCCACGCGCGCGCCGGGCGCGGTGGTCCCTTCGACCGTGACCGACGTGCCGGTGGCCGTGCTCCCTTCCGCCGGGGCGGTGACGGTGAGCGGCGCCGTCCCGGGCATGCCGTGGGCGGCGTAGCGGCGGCGTACGACCTCGGGCTGCTCGGCTGGGCGGCCCGCCGCGAGCGAGAGGATCAGCCGCACCTCCTGGGCCTGCGCCCAGGTCAGCGGGGAGGCCGAACCGGCGGGCTCGCCGTCGCGGAAGCCGATCGAGGCGGTGGCCGGGTCGGTGCCGTACGGCGCGGCGGCCAGGTCCGGGTTCTCCCACGCCTGCTCCGGGACCAGGCCGGTGCCGGAGGACATGGCCCGCATCGCCGCCAGGAGGGACGCCGCCGTACGCGGGTCGCCGGTCTGCAACGCCTGCTCGGCCCGTTCGCCGGACAGGACCGGCCACAGGTGGCCCGAGCCGGTGTTCGCGGTGGGCCAGGGGCGCCCGGACGGGGCGCAGGAGGTGGGGTCGGGCTCATAGCAGTCGCCGTAGCCGTCCTCGGTGCCCGCGGTGTCGGAGCCGTAGCGGTACCAGCCCCGGCCGTTCGGCGTCGTACGCCCGATCACCCGGTCCAAGACCGGCAGGCTGGCCAGGACATCGGGGTCGGTGGCAGGCAGGATGCCCAGCCGGGTCAGCTCCAGGAACCCCGCGTCCACCACCCGGCGCTGGTCCTCCGTCGGGCCGCCGTTGCCGAGGTTGTACGGGGCGGCGGCGTCCGGGTCGCCGGTGCGTGACAGGCGCAGGAAGTAGCGGGGGGCGTACGGGCCGGTCGTGGTGACCGTCCAGCCCTTGACCGAGCGGGCGAAGTGGTCGGCGGTGGCGCGGTAGAGCCTGGCCCGGCCCTGGTCGTCGCGGCCGGCGGCGATCTCGCCGGCGGCGACGAGACCGGCGATCTCGGCCGCGATCGTGGACGGCGAGTAGCCCTGCTGCTCCTCCCACCGCTCGACGCCGAACGCGGGCCCGTGCGCGACCAGGAAGTCCGCGGCCTGGCGGACGTGTTCCCACAGCTCCGGGCCGATCCCGGCCTGGTGGGCCATCAGGATCGGGTACGCGCTCTCGTCGAGCTGGTCGCCGCCCGAGTCGGGGGCGAGCCGGCCGTTCAGCAGGGAGTTGCGCGGCAGGCGGCCGTCGGGCAGTTGCTGGCGTTCCAGCAGGAAGCGTGCCGTGGCGCGGGCGGTGGCCAGGTCGCCGTCGGTGAGGAAACCGGTGAACGCCTCGTACAGGTCACGGGCGAACACCTCGCGGTACGACCCGAAATAGACCGCCTTGCCGCCCACCTTCTCGCCCGCGCCGACCGCCTGGCCCCATGGGCTGGCCAGCGAGGCGACGACGGCTCCGGGGAAGGTCTTGTCCTCGCTCGCCTTCAGCACGTTGGCGGACAAGAGGTAGGCGTCGGCCAGCGAGGCGGGCGGCTTGCGCAGCCCGGCGTCGTAGGTGGCCCAGCCCGCCTCGTACCGGGCTCGGGTGGTCTCGAACGGCCGGGCGGCGGCCTCGCCCGCGGTCCGCAACGCGGCGGTCGCCGTACGGCCGAAGCCGAGCGCGAAGGTCACCGCACCCGAGCCGTCCAGGGGCAGCCGGGCGGTGGCGACCACGTTGCCGTCCGGGGCGCTGGTGTTGGGGGTCAGCGCGTGGTCGGCGTCCAGTTGCGCGGCGCCGTCGCTGGGGGTGCCCGCGTAGCCGACGCCCGCCTGCGGCAGCCGCCGCTCGGCGCGCAGCGCCAGGTGGGTGGGTACGGCGTAGTCGCGGGCGGGCGCGGAGGTCTCGGTGTTCGGGTCGGAGATCACCGGGGCGCCGGTCGGGCCGTCGACCACGCCGCTGTCGGCCCCGCCGTTCGGCGTGCCGCCGCCTCCGTTGCCGTTGACGCTCGCGTCCAGCCGTACGTACAGGCGCAGTCCGGCCGGTTGGAGCCGGGTCCTGACCACGACGGCGTCGCTGTCCGGATCGGTGAGATAGGTGGTGGTCAGGCGGTAGCGGCCGGTCTTGCTGGACGAGGTGATCGTGCAGGTCATGCCGGAGCGGTCGGTGCTCACCTTGTAGGTGGTGTCGCGGGACTGCAACTCGGTGAACGTCGTGCCGTCGGTGACGGCGAACTGCATCGTCTCGACGTTGGTGTTGTCGATGGTCGGCTCGTAGACGTCGGACAGAACGCCGCCCGCGACCGTGTACCAGACCTTGGAGGCCCGGCCCGCGGCCGTACCGACGCAGTCCTTGCGCGCCGACCCGAAGTGGGACGCCACGCCCGGCCCGGCCGGAGCGGGACCCCGGGCCATGGCGGGCGCGGCGGGCAGCCCGGCCAACGCGGCGGATACGACGAGGGCGAGTGTGAATCGTCGAACCGTGGCCATGCCGTGCCCCCTCGGGTCCGCCCTTTTCCTTGCAGAGAAGACCAGGCCCTGATCCGCGTCAACCCCGACCCGCGGTGAGGCGGCGAAGGCCGTACTCGATCGGGCCGTAACGATGGCTTCGCAGCCACCACCAGCTCAGCCCGAGCAGGAGCGCGTAGATCACCGCGGCCACGCCCATCACGGCGAGCGGCGACAGCCTGCCCGCCAAGGCCAGGCCGTAGCCGGTGAAGATCAGGCAGCAGAGCAGCGACTGCCCGATGTAGTTGGAGGCCGCCACCCGTCCGGCCGGCGACAGCACGCCGATGACGGCGGGAAAGCGCTTGAGGACCTGGAGCAGGGTGACCACGTAGGCGGCGGTCAGCAGCACCGAACCCACGTTGTTCACCGCCAGCGCGACCAGGTCCAGCCCGTCCCCGGATGAGGACGACGCCCAGGTGAAGAAGACCGCGGCGGGCAGGCCGACGCCGAAGCCCACCCACTGGACACGCGGCACGAGATGGGCCCAGCGCTCCTTCTCCTCGAACAGCCTCGACCGGCCCGCCGCCAGCCCGAACAGGAACATCGCCATCGCCATCGGCCCCTGCCCGATCCACACCATCGCGGCCAGCGCCGGGTACGTCTCCACCTGGAACGACAGGAAGCTGAGCGGCCCGCCCGTGACCAGCGCCTCCGCCCGCGCCCCGGCCGCCGCGTCGGTCACCGTCGCCGCGCCCGTCGCCGGGTCGAGCAGGGTCAGCCCGGCCAGCAGCAGCCAGATAACCGACATGACGCCGATGATGGCGCAACCGGTGATGATGGCCTTTCTGGGCGAGATGCCGCGCATCGCCAGCAGGATCACCCCGAGCGTGGCGTACAGCGTGAGGATGTCGCCGACCCACAGCAGGAACCCGTGCAGCACCCCGATCAAGAAGAGCCCGAGGCAGCGCCGCAGCATCCTGGCCTTGACGTCGACCCCGTCGCGCGTCTGGAGCGTGAAGGAGTAGCCGAACAGGAAGGAGAATAGGATGTAGAACTTCGTCAGCACCAGCGTGCTGATGAGGTACGCGACCGGCCCCTCGGTGATGGGCATCGTGCCCGTCCCCACGGAGTAGCCGGGATCGGCGAAGAACCCGATGTTCGCCACCAGGATGCCCGCCAGTGCGAACCCCCGGACGGCGTCGATCTCGTGCACGCGCCGCGAGCCCGGCGCCTCGGTCAGAGTCATGATCCTTACGCTAGAGACGCCGAGCTCCCCGGCACATCGATCCTTGGCAGCCTCCGACACCGACCAAAGTCGCAAGGTCCCATCCCAGAGACCTCAGCCCCGGCGGACCGTCTTCTTCTGCTCCCCCGGAGGGGGTGTCCCGCCTAAGGACCTCAGCCCCGACGGACCCTCTTTTCCTGCTCCTCCGGAGGAGGTATCTCTCCAGAAGGACCCCCGCCACCACGCGACCGTCACAAACTCCGAGACGGTCGCGTGATGGGCCATCTAGTTGACGGTCACACTCCGCAGCAGGCTGTTGTACCCGGTGGAAGCCTCCCAGACGTTGTCGTTCGCCAGCCGGATCGAGTACTCCGGACGCGACGACAGCTGCGGGTCGGGCAGGTCGAGCAGCAGCGCGTACGTGCCCGCCGGCATCCTGGCCGGCAGCGTCACGCTCTGGTCGATGGTCGCCGTGGCGCCCGCGAGCCAGAGGCGGGGGTTGGCGTTGAGCGGGAAGCGGTACACGGCCGACGTGGCGGTGTTGCGCAGGACCAGCGCGACGTCGCGCGGGTTGAAGGGCGCGGCCCAGCCGTCGTTCCTGATCGTGAGGCGCACCGGCAGCGCGCCGCCGCGCGTCGCCGTGCTCGGGTACGTGCCGGTCTGCAGGGCGAAGCGGTAGCCGAGGCGGCGGGTGATCTCGGGCAGGCAGCCGCCGGTGTTCCAGCCGTTGATGACGTCGGGGTGGTAGTCGGTGTTCAGGTACGACCAGTGGAACAGCGACATCTCGCTCATGGCGGTGGGGCAGCTCGAACGCGGCGGGTTGGCGCCGCAGGTCTCCCCGCCCATCGGCAGGTACGCGGTCTCGGCCTGGAGGTAGGGGTATTCGACGGCGGTGTTCTCGTAGGTGCCGTAGTCGTCGGGGCTGGCCAGGAAGCAGTCGTTGTGGTGCCCGACCCGGGCCTGGGCGGAGCCGTTGTACGCCTGGGCGGGTGTCAGCGCGGTGGTGCCGTACATCGTGCGCTTGATCTTGGGTGTGCGGACCTGGATCATCCGCGAGGACGGCAGGACGCTGAGCAGCTTGTCGGTCACGGCCTTGCGGTTGGCCCAGTCGGCGGCGGTGACGGTGCCCTCGTTGCCGAAGTTCTGGGTGTAGTACCACTCGCCCCAGGCGCCGATGAGCCCGGCCTGGACGACCTCGATCACGTCGCTGT
Organism: Nonomuraea sp. CA-143628; assembly: GCF_050942315.1. Lineage (NCBI taxonomy): Bacteria > Bacillati > Actinomycetota > Actinomycetes > Streptosporangiales > Streptosporangiaceae > Nonomuraea > Nonomuraea sp. CA-143628. Next base: position 9,762,880 of record NZ_CP192072.1, on the reverse strand, counting down.
TGGCCCTCAGGTAGGGGGCCAGCTGGTCGAGGTGGGCCAGGACCCGGGCCTTGGCGGCGTCGTCGCCGGTGGTGGACTCGGTGTAGGCGAAGCGGACGATGGCCTTGAGCCCGGCGGCCCGTACGGTGGTCAGCTGGTTCTGGAAGCGGGTGAGCGCGGCCTGGCTGATCGCGCTGGTCTTGAACTCGGCCAGGTAGAACACGCACATCACGAGGGAGATGTTCTGCGAGGCGCGGTAGCTCTGGAGGGTGGCGAGGGAGAAGTCGTTCTTGTCGCAGTCGCCGTTGTGGTGGTAGAAGCCGCGCTCGGGGTTGGGGAAGGCGGCGTTCGTCTGGGTGTAGGTCACCGTGGCGCCGCCACCCCCGGTGTAGACGTGGGTGAGCTTGGCGGAGGTCTCCAGGGGCGCCTCGGCCTGGAAGATCAGGTCGGCGTCGTTGGGGGTGGCGCTCTCGCCGAGGTCCGCGCGGGCGACCGTCCAGCGGGCGGTGCCCGAGGCGCTGGAGAAGGTGACCGTCTTGACGGTCGTCCAGCTCCAGCCGCCGCCGTTGTGGCGGTACAGGGTGGCGTTCTCCAGCAGGTAGTCGGCGCCGATGCCGCCCTGGGCGAACCCGGTCGCGGCGTTGCGGTCGGTGTCGATGTACGTCCGGAGGTAGGCGGGCGTGCCGGTGTAGCCGAACTGGTAGGTCACGTTGGTGGCGTCGTTGGTGGCCGACGGGCTGGTGATGGCGGCGTACGCGGGCGGTGCGACGAGAATCGCGCACAGGAACACCAGGCCGGCTAACAGGCGGGACATGGGCGGACCTCTCCTTGGGGGGACGGTGGTCGGCGGGCTCAGCCCTTGATGCCGGTGTGGGCGATGCCCTGGATGAACTGGCGTTGCAGGAAGACGAAGACGGCGATGACCGGCAGGGAGGCGAGCAGCGAGCCCGCCATCAGCACCGGATAGTTGGTCTGGAACTGCCCCTGAAGCGAGGCCAGCCCGGCCGACAGCGTCATCTGCTCCGGATCGGTGTTGACCACCAGCGGCCAGAACAGGTCGTTCCACGACCACAGCAGCACCAGGACGCCGAGGGCGACCAGCCCCGGCCTGGCCAGCGGCAGCATGATCGACCAGTAGATCCGCAGCGGTCCCGCGCCGTCCAGCCGGGCCGCCTCCTCCAGCTCGCGGGGCAGGCCGAGGAAGAACTGGCGCAGCAGGAAGACCCCGAACGCGCTGAACAGGCCGGGCACGATGAGCGCCTGCAGGCTGTTGAGCCAGCCCAGCGACGACATGATCTGGTACTGCGGGATGATGAACAGCTGCGGCGGCACCATCAGCACCGACAGGAAGACCCCGAACAGCAGCCCCTTGCCGGGGAAGCGGAGCCGGGCGAAGGCGTAGGCGGCCATGGAGCACAGCAGCACCTGGCCGACGGTCCGCCCGGCGGCCATCAGCACCGTGTTGAGGAACTGGTGGCCGAAGGGCAGCAGCCCGAACACCTGGCCGTAGTTCTCCCAGTGGCCGCCGGGCAGCACCGACGGCGGCACCTTGGTGGCGTCGCTGAGCGTCTTGAGCGAGGTGATGATCTGCCAGACGAACGGCGTCACCATCACCAGCGACGCGGCGACCAGCACCACGTGCAGCCCGATACGGCGGGTAGTCGCTCCCGTGTCAGGCATAGTGCACCCACCTTCGCTGGAGCCGGAACTGGAACGCGGTCAGCGCGATGATCAGCACCAGCAGCGCCATCACGATCGCCGCCGCGTAGCCACGGTCGTTGGTGACGAAGGCCCGCTCGTAGAAGAGCTGGACCACCGTCTCCAGACGCGGGAAGGCCGGATTCGACCGGGCCGACGAGCCCGAGCCGCCGATCACGTACACCAGGTCGAACAGCTGCAGCGAGCCGATCACCGAGATCACCGAGACGAAGAACGCCGTCGGTGACAGCAGCGGGAGCGTGACCTTGAAGAACTGCCGGACCGGGCCCGCGCCGTCGATCGCGGCCGCCTCGTAGTACTCCTTGGGGATCGCCTGCATCCCGGCCAGGAAGATGATCAGGTTGTAACCGACGCTGCTCCAGACCCCGACCACGACCAGGGCGTACAGCGCGGTGTCCGGGTCGGCGATCCAGTTGGGGCCGTCGATGCCGACCAGTGAGAGCACCAGGTTGACCAGGCCGTACTCGCCGTTGTAGAGCCATCGCCACACCATGGCGATGGCGACCGGCATGGTGACGACCGGCAGGAAGAACATCGTCCGGTAGACGCCCACCCCGCGCAGCCCCTTGGTGTTGAGCAGCGCGGCGAAGACGATGGCCAGCGGGATGGCGAGCAGCCCGAGCACGGTGTAGGTCAGCGTGTTGACCAGCGCCCGGCCCATCTCAGGGTCGGCGATCAGGCGCAGGTAGTTCTCCGCTCCTGTCCAGGTGTGGCCGCCGAAGGCGCCCCATTTGGTGAAGGAGAAGTAGGCGGTCTGCAGGACCGGCCAGAGGTAGAAGACGGCCAGGCCCAGCCCGATCGGGGCGATGAACGCGTACCCCCACAGAGCCTCGACCACGCGGTCCCTGCGCCGCGCCGGCTTCGTGGCGCCGCGGCGGGTGGTGAGCGTCATGTCATTCCTTGGCGAGCAGGGCGTTCATCGCCGCCGCCAACTCGGTGGCGGCCTTCTCGACCGGCTGCTCGCCGGTCCAGGCCTTGGTGAGGTACGTCAGCTCCGCCTCGTTCCAGGCGGCGGTGTTCTTGGAGACCGGGAAGGGCGCCGCGTAGGCCACCGCGTCGAGGAAGGTCTGCAGCTTGAACTCGGGGTGCGCGGCCACCCAGGCGCTCTGGGTGCCGTTGTACGCCGGGATCGGCCCCTTCTTGCCGAGGATGTCGGCGGCCTGCTTGGAGCCGAGGAACTTGACGAACTCCCAAGCCTGCGCCGGGTGCTCGGTCTTGGCCGACACCACGTTGGCCACCCCGTGGATGATCGTGGCCTGCTTCTGGCCCTTGGGCAGCGGCGCGACGTCCACCTTGTCCTTGGTGTAGTCGTTGGCGGCGAACTCCGAGACGTTCCACGAGCCGCCCCAGTACATGGCGATCTTCCCGGCCTCGAACAGCTGCAGCGGGAACGTGTCGGTCATGGTCTTCAGGTCGGGGGACTGCTTGTTCTTGATCAGGTCGGTCCAGAAACGCAGGCCCTCGATCGTCTGCGGGTTGTCGTAGCCGGACTTCTTGCCGTCCGGGGAGATCACGTATCCGCCGGCCTGGTCGATGGTGTTGTACTGGTATTCCTGGAAACTCGTCAGCTGGGCGGCGGTGCCGTAGACGCCCTTGGCCGGGTCGCTCAGCTTGGCCGCCGCCGACTTGAAGTCGTCCCACGTCCAGTCGTCGGCCGGGTAGGGCACCTTCTTGGCGTCGAAGAGCGTCTTGTTGTACCAGACGCCGATCGTGTCCATGTCCTTCGGCAGCCCGTAGTGCTTGCCGTCGAAGGTGTAGAGGTCGGTCAGCGGCTTGGGATAGACCGACAGGTCCACCTTGTCCTTCGTGATCTCCTCCTCCAGCGGGCGGAGCACGCCGTTGGAGGCGTAGAGCTGGAAGTTCGGGCCGTTCATCCAGAAGACGTCGGGCGCCGCGCCGCCCGTGGCCGCCGCCTTGAGCTTGGTCCAGTAGCCCTCCCACGGGGTGAGCTGGACGTTCACGGTGATGTTGGGGTGGGTCGCGGTGAACGTCTTGGCCAGCTCCTCCATCACCGGTTTCTGGTTGTTGTCCCACATCGCGTACGACAACGTGACCTTCTCCTGGCCACCCGCGGCGCCTGGTTCGTCACCGCCCGCCGAGCAGGCGGAGACGGCCAGCACCACCCCGAACACAGCCGCGCCGAGCCGCGCCGACTTCCGCATCCTGGACCTCCCTGACGAGCGAGGCGCGTCCGGCGCCACGGTCTCGAACTTGGGGATAATCATGGAGTCCATGGAAATTAAGTCAAGCATCGATTCGATTACGAGACGACTCAGGCCCGGGGGAAGCGGTCCGGCGAGGCGAGCTGGCCGCCGCCCCTGAGCGCCTGCTCCACGTGGTCGAGCGCCAGCCGGACGGCGCCGAGCGCGACCCCCTCGTCGGCGAAGGCGGACACCCTGACCTCGGGCGTACGGATGCACCAGCGGTCGAGCTCGCGGCGCAGCGGCTCCACGATCAGGTCGGCAGAGCGGGAGAAGCCGCCGCCGACCACGACCAGCTCCGGGTCGAGGGTGAGCACCAGGGCCGAGGCGCCGACGGCCAGGTCCTTGACGTAGCGGCGCACGGCCGCGGCGGCTCGGCGGTCGCCGTTCCTGGCGGCGGCGAACAGCTCGGCGGCCATCGAGTCGGGATCACCGGCCGCTCCGGCGGCTCCGGCAGCGCCGGACTCTCCGGCGGCTCCGGCCGCTTCGGATGGCTCGCCCGGCCATGACTTGAGCTGCTCCTGCGCGCGGATCCAGCCCGCGACCGGCAGCGCGCCGATCTCGCCGGCGGCGTTCGCGAACCCCCGGTGCAGCTTGCCGTCGATGATCAGCCCGGTGCCGGTACGGAGCCCGGCCAGCAGGAACACCACGTCCTTGGCATAACGCGCCACCCCCCGCCAGGACTCCGCGAGCGCGGCCAGCTTGCAGTCGTTCTCGACCATGATCGGCCCGGCCACGATCCGCCCCAGGTGGGCGGCCAGATCGACGCCGGTCCACTCGGGCAGCGCGTCCGAGAGCATGACCCGCCCGGTGCCGTCGACCAGCCCGGTGGTGGACACGCCGGTCGCCCACATGTCGGACGCCGTCAGTCCCGCCCCGGCCAGGCACTCCTTGACGGTCCGGTCCACCGCGGCCAGCCGCTCCCTGCGTCCCATCTCCGGGGTGACCGCGACCCGGCGGCTGTGCCGCGGCTCGCCGTCCAGGTCGGCCACGATCGCCAGGATCTTGTGGCCGCCGATGTCCACGCCGAGGACGTGGCCCGCGTCCGCGCGGAAGCGATAACGCCTGGCCGGGCGGCCGACCGTGCCGGTGGTCGGCTCGGTCTCCACCGCCCAGCCGCGCCCCAGCAGCTCGCGCACCACGTCCTCGGTGGAGGCGCGCGACAGGCCCGTGCGCCGGGAGATCTCGGTCACGGTGAGCCCGGGCTCGCCGCGCAGCGTCCGGATCACGGCCAGCGCGTTGAGCTGGCGGAGCCGGGAGAGATCCCCTCCGCCCAGATCTTCGGTCACCACACCCCCTTGAGGTCTCCTCCCTCACGGCTAATAATGAGGGACTCCATGCTAATTTCGGGAAAGGAACCCATGTCTGGGGTGACTCTAGCCCTCGTGGGCGCCGGGCTGCGCGGGCAGTCGTACGCGCGTCACGCGACGGTGGCCGGCCTGGGGCGCGTGACCGCGGTGGCCGAGCCGGACGCGTACCGGCGCGAAACGGCCGCGGCGGAGTTCGGGATCTCCCCGGACCGGGTCTACTCCGACTGGACGCAGCTCGCGGCGGCCGGCCGGGTCGCCGACGCGGCGATCATCGCCACCCAGGACCAGCTGCACATGGACCCGGCCGTACGCATGGCCGACCTGGGCTATCACATTCTCCTGGAGAAGCCGATGGCACCCAGCGAGCAGGAGGCGACCGCCATCGCCGACGCGGCCGAACGCAACAAGATCATGCTGGCGGTGTGCCACGTCCTGCGCTACACCCCGTACACCAGGACACTGAAGCGGCTGCTCGACGGCGGCCGCATCGGGCGGCTCGTCAGCGTCCAGCATCTCGAACCGGTCGGCTGGTGGCACCACGCCCACTCCTTCGTCCGCGGTCACTGGCGCCGCCAGGACACCTCGGCCCCGATGCTGCTGACCAAGTCGTGCCACGACATCGACTGGCTGATCCACCTGTTCGGCCGGATCCCGGCCAAGGTCAGCTCGTTCGGCAACCTGACCCACTTCCGCGCCTCCGAACGCCCGGAGGGCGCGGCCGACCGCTGCGTCGAGTGCCCGCTGGAGCCGAGCTGCCCGTACTCGGCCAAGCGGCTGTATCTCGACTGTCTCGGCGATCCGGACAGCGAGTTCTGGCCGCTGTCGGCGGTCACGCAGGCGCGCACCGAGGAGGGCGTGCTCCAGGCGCTGCGCACCGGGCCCTACGGCCGTTGCGTGTACGCCTGCGACAACGACGTGGTCGATCACCAGGTGGTGAACATGGAGTTCCCCGACGGGGCGACCTGCTCGTTCACGATGAGCGCGTTCACTCCGATGGAGCACCGGCGCACCCGGCTCCTGGGCACGCACGGCTACATCGACGGCGACGGCTGTACGCTGCGCCTGACCGACTTCCGTACCGGCCTGGAAGAGGTCGTCGACCCCCACGCCGAGGGCGGTCCGTCGGCGGGGGACGGGCACGGGGGCGGGGACGAGGCGCTCACGGACGCCTTCCTCGCCGCGGTCGCCACGGGCGACCCGGCGCTGCTCCACTCCGACGCCACCGAGAGCCTCGCGACCCACCGCGTCGTCTGGGCGGCGGAACGAGCCAGGGCTACGGACACCGTCGTCCACCTGGGGTAGTGCGCGTACGCCGTTCCGCCGCCCGGGAACGGTACGCGGCGTGCCTATCAGAATGCTGATGGATGCACCCCCAAAGGACTATTGGCGGCCTATGGCCTCCGAGGATGAGCATGGGGTCATGACCCAACGCATTCTGATCGCACTGACCAGCCACGCCGCACTGGGTGACACCGGCAGGGACACGGGCTTCTACGTCCCGGAGGCGGCCCATCCGTGGGAGGTCTTCACCAAGGCCGGCTTCGAGGTCGACCTCGTGAGCGTCGCCGGTGGCGAGCCGCCGCGCGACGGGGTGGACCTGGACGACCCCGTCCAGCGGCGCTTCCTCGCCTTGCCATCACTTGGCGACACACCTCGGCCGGAGGATGTTGATCCGTCCGGGTACACCGCGATCCTGTTCGCCGGTGGGCACGGCACGATGTGGGACTTCCCCGACAACCCTGCCTTGGCCGCTCTGACCCGTACCATCTGGGAGAACGGCGGCGTCGTCGCCGCCGTGTGCCACGGCCCGGCCGCCCTGGTCGGCGTGACGCTGTCCGACGGCACGCCGCTGGTGGCGGGGCGCCGGGTGGCGGCCTTCACCGATGCCGAGGAGGAGGCCGTCGGGCTGACCTCGGTGGTTCCCTTCCTGCTCGCCTCCCGCCTGCGCGAACTGGGCGCCGAGCACGTGCCCGCCCCCGACTTCCAGCCCCAGGTGATCCGCGACGGCCGCCTGGTGACCGGCCAGAACCCCGCCTCCGCCTCAGGCGTGGCCGAAGCCATCCTGTCCGCACTGGCCGACGTCCCCGCAGGCGCCGGCGCGGAGAGTAACGGCGTATTCCGGAGCGGTACAGGGGGGACATTGTGAGTGACCGGGCGGCGGATTCCGGCGCGACACCCGCGAACCACACGGACATCATCGTGCGGACCAGCGACGGTCCCATGGGCGGATACCTCGCACGCCCCGCCGGGGACGGCGTGCATCCGGCCGTCATCCGCCGAGCGCCTTCAGGCCGACGGGATCAGGCACGAGATGGTCGTCTTGACCGGCGCCCCGCACGCCTTCCTGGCACAGGAGGACTCGCCGTACCACGCCGAGACCTGGCAGCGCATCGAACGGGCCCTCGCCGACGAACTGACCTGAGCCGTCCCGAGCCGCGGGAGAACCCTCAAGTAGCATCTGTCGTGCGGGCCGAGCGACATTTCCACTGGTCATGAGGGGTGCAGGCGGGTGAACAGCGCAAGGGATCCCGAGGCCGAGATCCGGGCTCGGCTTCAGGAGCATTGGGAGGCATCCGAACGCGGCGATGTCGACGCCGAGCATTCGATCTACGCGGCGGACGCGATCCTGGACTACCCGCAGTCGGGCGAGCGCTTCAGCGGCCGGTCGAGGATCCAGGCACAACGCGGCGGGCACCCGGCCGAACGCCACTTCACCATCCGCCGGATCCTGGGCGGCGGCGACGTTTGGGTGAGCGAGTGCGTGATCACCTATGACGGCGTGCCCACACACTCGCTCAGCGTCATGGAGATCACCGATGGTCTCGTTACGCACGAGACCCAATACTTCGCCGACCCCTTTCCCGCGCCTCCCAGCCGGGCCGCGCTGGCTGAGCCGATCCCGGTACGCGACCAATAGGAAACGCACGCTCGGCCTGGCCGGGCGTGCGTTTCCTATTGGTCGATCGGCGGTCTCGCTCGGCCAGGTCGCGTAGTCGTCTCCCTGGACGACGGGCCGTTCGCGGGGTCAGGCCGCGACAGGTGAGTACGCGGCCGCGTCCCCCGTCAGCACCGTGCTGGGCCGTCCGTCCACGTCCACCGGGACGTCGCCCGCGATCGTGACCCGGTGCAGGCGGCGCGGCTGGTCGCCGAAGTCGTGCACGACGCGGTGCTGGGTGGCGCGGTTGTCCCAGATGGCCACGTCGCCGGGCGCCCATCGCCAGCGGACGGTGTTCTCCACCTGGGTGACCTGCTCCTGGATCAGCTTGATGACCGAGGCGGAGGTCTGCGCCGACAGCCCGGTCAGCCGCTTGGCGAAGTCGCCCAGCAGGATGGCCCGCTCGCCCGTCTCCGGGTGGACGCGCACCACCGGGTGCTCGGTCTCGTAGACGGTGGCGGCGAAGACCTCGGCGTACTCGCGGGCCCGCGCGGGGTCCTCCGACGTCGCGATGCGCGCGTAGTCGTACTGGTTGGTGTGTACGGCCCGCAGCCGGTCGAGCAGGTCGCGCAACTCGGCGGGCAGGTACTCGTAGGCGGTAACGGTGTTGGCCCACAGCGTGTCGCCACCCGCCGGGGGAACGGTGATGGCCCGCAGGACCGAGGCGAGCGGCGGCCGGTCGACGAACGTGACGTCGGTGTGCCAGCGGTCGACCTTGTGCCCCTTGCGATAGTCGAGGTCGAGGATGTGCGCGTTGTCGTCGTGGGCGGGCACGGTGGGGTGCGCGGTGGTCAGGTCGCCGAGCAGCCGGGCGAAGGCGACCTGACGCTCCTCGTCCAGGTGGTCCTGGCCGCGGAAGAAGAGCACCTTGTGGGCGAGCAGCGCGAGGCGGATCTCGGCGACGACGTCGGCGGGCAGGTCGCCGCCGAGCCGTACACCGCCGACCTGGGCGCCGATCCGGCCAGCTACGGGGTCGATGTGCAGGTTTGACATGGATGTGGTCCTTCCAGGAGATGGGATGTGGCCGATCAAGGGAAGGACGGACAGAGTGCGCTGGCCACGCGGCAGAAGTCCACGTGACCTCGGATGGTGAGAACCATGGGCGTCACGGTTCTCACCGTAGATCGGAGCGCTTCTATAGTCAACACAACAGGTAGGAAATAAGGGTTTTAGTACTTCGCGCAATCCGCGTGTCGGGCTGACGCGAATAAGGGGTGACTTCTCTCGGGAGGAAGCGATGCGCGCTATCGAACCCCTGCGTACGGGTGACCCACGCCGGCTGGGCCTCTATCGGGTGATCGGCCGGATCGGCAGAGGCGGCCAGGGCGAGGTGTACCTCGCGGAAGCGGACGGGCCGGACGGGCATACCGGGCAGCGTGTCGCCGCGAAACTGCTGAACGCCGGGTCGTGGGACGACGAGCGGGCGCAGCGCATGTTCATGCGCGAGGTGGCCCTGGCCAAACAGGTGGCCCGATTCTGTACGGCCCAAGTGGTAGACGCTGGAATGCTCGGCGGTCAGCCGTACTTGATCAGTGAGTTCATCGACGGGCCCTCCTTGGCCGAACGGGTGGCGACGGACGGGCCCGTCATCGGGGGCGCGCTGGAGCGGCTCGCGATCGGGACCGCCACCGCCCTGACCGCCATCCACCAGGCCGGCATCGTGCACCGCGACTTCAAGCCGGGAAACGTGCTGATCGGTCCCGACGGTCCACGCGTCATCGATTTCGGCATCGCCCGTGAGGCGGACACCACGGCCACGGCGACCAGTCAGATCATGGGCACGCCCGCGTACATCTCGCCGGAGCAACTCGCGGGCCTGCCCGCGGGCGCCCCCTCCGACGTTTTCGCCTGGGGTGTGACGATCGCGTTCGCGGCCATGGGGAAGGCGCCGTTCGGGCAGGACTCGATTCCCGCGGTGATCAACCGCGTGCTGAACGATACGCCCGATCTGTCGTCGATCCAGCTGCCGTTGCGCGAACTGGTGGAGCGATGCCTCGCCAAGGATCCGGCGACGCGGCCCACCGCGCAGGAGCTCCTGCTGACGCTCCTCGGGGGCAGGTCGGGCGACCTCAAGGCCGCCGCCGACCTGGCCCCGCCCGCCGCCCTGTCCGCGACCCCGCCCGCAGCCTCGCCCGCCGCCCTGTCCGCCGGGCCGCCCGCCGGGCCGTCTGCTGAGCCGCCCGCCGGGCCGCCTGGTGGTGCCCGGCCGCGGCGTCGCGTGGCGCTCACTGTGGCAGCCGCCCTGCTGGTCGGTGCCGGTGCGGGCGCCGCAGCCGTACGGCCGTGGGCCCCGCGGACGGTGAGCGCGGACACCCGGACCGGCGCGGCCGTCACCACCCACTCCTCGGCCAGCGCAACCCCAACGCCAAGCCTGACCGCGACCGGCCCGGCCACGACCGGCCTCACCACGACCGGTCCGAGCGCGACCAGCCAGACCACAACCAACCTGACCACGACTGGCCTGACCGGGACCAGCCCAACCGCCCCCAGCGTGACACCCAGTCCGACGGTGCCGGTCGTGGCCGGGTTGCGGCAGAAGGACGCGACGTCCAGACTCCAGCAGGCCGGGCTGACCCCCGGAAAGCTCACCCCGGACTGCTCCACCGGTGGCCCGCCCGGCAAGGTCCTGCGCGCCGCCCTACGACCGGGCACGAGCACGGTCGACCTGGTGATGAGCGCGGCCCGCGCCCGCGTGCCCGACGCGCGCGGCTGGCCGCTCGACGCGGGAAAGGCGGCCGTGGAGAAGGCCGGCTTCACGGTGAAGGTCGGCTACCGGAAGGGACCCGACTGGATCGGCAAGGTGGCGGCCCTGAGCCCACCCGCTGGAGCGTCCGCGTGCACCGGCACCGAGGTGGAGATGTCGATCGGCGTCAAATGACCGGCGTCAAAGGACGGCGCCTTGTCGGTGGCAAATGATCGGTGGCGGCCGGCGTTGCGGCAGAATTCAGCCATGCGCGTCGAGGAGCTGTCCGCGGCCGAGCGCCGGGTGTGGGAGGCGTTCCCCCGGGGCGAGCTGGTCGACTTCCGCACCGGGAAACCGGACGAGGACGACCCGGCGACCGGCGCGAGCTGGGGCCCGGAGCGTACGGTCCGCGCCGGAGTGATCACCGAGCTTCTCCTGCGGGAAGAATCAGCGCGGTCACTGGCCAGGTGGGAGGAATCAGCGCGGTCACCCGCTCCGCAGGAGGAACCAGCGCGAGTCCCCGCTCAGTGGGAGGAATCGGCGCGATTACCGGCCCTGCGCCTCAAGGGCGCACGCGTCACCGAACTCCTGGACCTGGCCCACGCCACCATCGGCCACCCGGCGCGGTTCCTCTCCTGCGACTTCGAGCAGGTGCCGCGCCTGTACTGGGCCCGCTGCCAGCAGCTGAGCTTCACCAGGTCCCGGCTGCCCGGCCTGTCGGCGTCGAACGCCCAGATCGGCGGTCACCTGAGGCTGGAGAGCTGCCTGTTCACCGGGCGGGTGGAGCTGCGCGGCGCCCACATCGCTGGCAGCCTCACACTCGACCACGCCCGGGTGCGGGCGCCGGGGCTCGCGATCGACTGCGACCGGCTCCAGGCCGACCGTGGGATCGCCGCCATCGAGTTGCGGGCCGAGGGCCACGTGCGGCTGTCCAACGTCAAGGTCGGCGGTACGTTGATCATGGACGACGCCCGGCTGACCGCGACCGACCGGCACGCCCTGACGCTGGACGGCCTTGTCGCCGACGGCAACGTGTTCTGCAGGTGCCTGACGGTCACCGGGATGATCAGCCTGCGCAACGCCCGCGTGACCGGGCCCTTCGCCCTGACCGGCACCACCATCGACCACCCGGGTGAGATGGCCTTACGCGGCTCGCGGATCACCGCCGAAGGGGGCCTGTACCTGGGCGGGACCTTCTGCGCCAACGGCACGGTACGGCTGGCGGACTCCCGCGTCGACCGCGAGCTCAACCTGACCGGCGCCCGCCTGGACAACCCCGGCGGCGACGCGCTCCAGGCAGAGGAGATCCAGGTCGAGGGCACGATCGAGGCGCGCGGGCTGACGGCACGCGGCCGGGTCGACCTGTCCCAGGCCCGCGTCACCGGATCCCTGCGCCTGGCCGGCGCCGACCTCTCCGCCCCGGGCAAGGTGGCGCTGGACGCCGACGGCATCTCCATCGGCGGCGCGCTGGCCTGCGTCGACGGCTTCCGGTCCGAAGGCGCGGTACGGCTGGCCGACGCGACCATCGGTACGTTCGCCAGCTTCAACGGCGCCCGCCTGAGCAATCCCAGCGGCAAGACGCTCGACGCGGCCGCGGCGACGATCGGTGGCGGGCTGTTCTGCGGGCGCGGCTTCACCTCCGACGGCGAGCTCACGCTGATCGGCACCCAGGTCCGCCGGCATGTCTACCTCAACGACGCCACCCTCGCCAACCCCGGCGGCCGGGCGCTGGCGGCCTGGCAACTGCAAGCCAGTGAGCTGTATCTACGCCCGAAGGCGGCCCCCGAAGGCACCGTCGACCTGCGGCACGCCCGCATCGGAGTCCTGCGGGACGACCCCGCCACCTGGTCGCCGCGCAGGCAGGACGGCCTGACGTACGAGGCACTGGATCCCACGCTGCCCGCCGCACAGCGGCTGGCCTGGCTGGAGGAGGGCGTGGACGGCTACGTGCCGCAGCCGTACGAGCAACTGGCCGGCACGTACCGGCGGCTCGGACACGACGAGGAGGCCCGCACGGTCCTGCTGGCCAAGCAGCGGCGGCGGCGCGCCACGCTGGCCAGGCCCGCCCGCGCGTGGGGCGTGCTGCAGGACGTCACGGTCGGCTACGGCTACCGGCCGCTGCGCGCCGCCGCCTGGTTCGTCGCGCTGCTGGTTGTGGGGGCCACGGTGTTCGCGCTCGACCGCCCGCCGCCCGCCGAGGCGGGTAAGGGGCCGGTGTTCAACGCCGTGGTGTACGCCCTGGACCTGCTTTTCCCGTTGATCGACTTCGGCCAGGAGAAGGCGTTCCAGCCGGCCGGCGGCGCTCAGTGGGTCGCCTACGGTCTGGTGCTGGCGGGCTGGATCCTGGTCACGACCATCGTCACCGGCATCACCCGGGCCCTGTCCCGTCAGTGAGCCATCACGGGACGATGAGCGCCTGCCACGACGGCGGCATGTTGCGGGCCACCTCGATCCCCGAGAACACCGACGGCTCCTGCGGACCGTGCTTCTTCGCCCAGGCGGCCATCTGCGCGAGCCCGTCGGCCAGCGGCACCGACCCCGTCCCGACGCCGAGCAGGTCGCGGGCCTTGTCGTGGGAGGAGTAGGCGTGCACCACCTCGTGCCGCGCGGGCAGATGCCGGACCCGGAGCGGCGCGTCCATGGCCGCCGCCACCGCCTCCGCCAGTTCGTTGACCGTGTACGGCCGGTCGCCGCCGATGTTGAAGGTCTCCCCGTAGGCCCGCGGGTTGCCGATGGACCGGGCGATCGGCAGCGCGACGTCGTCGATGTGGCTGAAGGCCCTGGTCTGCTCGCCGTCCCCGAAGACGGTGCACTCCTCGCCGCGCAGGATCTGGTTCATGAAGATGCCGATGACGTTGCGGTAGCGGTCGCCGATGTTCTGCCGCTCGCCGTAGACGTTGTGCGGGCGGAAGATGACGTACGGCAGGCCGAACATCTCGTGCGTGACCTTCAGCTCCTGCTCGACGGCGTATTTGGCGATGCCGTACGGGTCCACGGGCGCGGGGGTCAGGTCCTCGGTCATCGGCGGCTCCGCGTGGCCGTACACGGCGATGGAGGAGGTGAAGACGAAGCACCGGACGGTCCCGGCGTTGACGGCCGCGTTGATGAGGTTGACGCTGCCGATCACGTTGTTGGTGTAGTTGTAGCGCTTGATGAAGTGACTCAGTCCCTCGGCGGCGTACGCGGCCAGGTGGAAGACGTAGTCGAAGCGCCACTCCGCGAACAGCGCGTCCACCACCTCGGGGTCGCAGACGCTGCCCTGGTGGAAGTGGGCGCCCTCCGGGACGTTGGCCGGATCGCCGCCGGAGAGGTCGTCGAGCACCACCACGCGATGGCCGGCCCGGAGCAGGTCGGCCGCCACGTGCGAGCCGATGAAGCCCGCGCCGCCGGTGACCAGCGAGGTATACGTCATGTAAGGGACTCCTTCGGTACAGGTTGAGGGGAGAGCGTGCGCCGTGGCCGGAGCCAGCGCAGGAGGACCGCGGCGTGGACGAGCGCGCCGGCGGCCAGCACGCCCACCGCGCCGAGCGCCCCGGCCCAGGGCACGACGACGGCCGCCAGCACCACGACCGCCGCCAGCGACACCACCGCGCCGGCCGCGGTGACGCGCAGCGCCAGGGGAGTGGCGTTCTCCATCAGGTAGCTGGCGCTGCCCACGGCGAAGATGATCGGCACACAGGCCACGTACAGGACGACGACCCCCAGTCCGCCGAGCGGGCGCAGCAGGAGCGGCGCCACGCAGGAGACGGCCGCGATGTAGGGGATCCCGGCGAGCAGCAGCAGGCGCAGCCAGCGGGACAGCCGGTCGTAGGCCGCGCTCAGGTCCCGCTGGTGCAGCGCTTGGGAGACGCCGGGCTGCAGGACGCGCAGCAGGTAGGCGAACGCGTTGAGCAGCGTCCCCGAGGCGACGGAGGCCATGTAGAGCCCGGTGCTCTCCGCCTGCGCTCCGCTGACCGACAGGGTCACGAACAGCAGGCTCATCGACACCCCCGCGACCACGTCGGGGATCGCCATCAGCAGGGACGTCCCCACCGCGACGCGTACGAGGACCCGGCGCCGCAGCCCGGCGAAGCTCGGCCGCAACCCGGCCAGCAGCACCACGTTGAGCACGGACACGTTCGTCAGGCACAGGGCCAGGAACACCGTGGGCGAGGCGTGCCCGGTCGCCGCCGCCCCGGTCCAGCAGGCCAGTCCCGTGGCCAGGACGAGATGGTTGGCCACGTCCCGGCCCGGCCGGCCGATGGCCCGGCTCAGTCCGACCAGCACCTGGTTGCCGCCGATGCCGATCGCGTACAGACCGGCCAGCCCGGCCAGGAGCCACGGCCCGTTGTGCCCGAACAGCAGCACGCCCGCCAGGACCGCGATCGCGATCACCAGCAGCAGCCCGGACAGCGCCACGAAGACGCCGACCAGCAGGCCGACGGTGTGCCGCGCGCGCGGGATCAGCTTCAGCGCGCACTTCTCGATGCCGATCGACGCGAGCGGCGTCAGGAACGCCGCGCCGCCCATCGCCTGGGCATATCCGGCGTAGTCTCCTGAGCTCCAGACCGCCAGCAGCACGACGTTGGCCAGCAGGAGCGTGCCCCGGAAGGCGGCCCGCCCGCCGAGCAGCACCATCAGCTGTCTGGGTGCCGCGAGCCTCATGCGGGCGGTGCGCCGTAGTCGGAGGTGACGAATCTGCCCTTGCCGCCGGCGGTGATCTCGACGGTCTCGGCGGGCACCACCTCCAGCGGGAACTCGCCACCGGCCAGGCCGAAGAGCTTGTCCCGTACGGTCGCCAGCACCTCGCCCGGCGGGTCGGCGCTGGGCACGACGTGCACCCGCACCAGGCCCGCCGTGTCCTGGTGGACGAAGCACTCGCTGATGCCCGGATGGGTGGCGGCCAGGTGCAGAAAGGCGTCGGGGTAGAGCCGCTCGCCCGACGGAAGCGTGACGTAGTCGTTGCTGCGCCCCGTGGTGAGCCGCAGAGTGCGGAACCGGCGGCCGCAACGGCAGCGGCCCGGCTCGATGAGGCCGATGTCGCCCAGGCTGTAGCGCAGCAGCGGCATCGCCCGCTCCATGAAGGCGGTGACGACCACCTGACCGGCCTCGCCGTCCGGGACCGGATCGCCCGCCGCGTCGACGATCTCGCAGTAGACGCGGTCCTCGCCCAGATGCGCGCGGCCGTACCGGCAGTCGTAGGTGACGTTGAGCACCTCGAAGGCGGAGTACTCGTCGAAGACGGGAGCGCCGAACCGCTCGGCGAACATCGCCCGGTGCTCGGGAAGCAGCAGCTCCGACTCGGTCAGGACGATGCGCAGGGTCCGCTTCAGCCGCCCGAGCTCCTCCGGGGTGAGCGCGCGCAGCAGGGCCCGCAGGTGCACGGGGTAGCCGATCAGCACCTTGGGCCGGTTGGCCAGGAGCTCCGCCTTGATCTCGCGCATCGGCCGGTGGGAAAGGATCACGTGCCGCCGGAACAGCCCGAACCGCTCGAACATCCGGGCGGGCGGCGCGAACGGCCGGATATGGCTGAGCCGGTCGGTCGGCAGGTAGCGGCCCGTCGCCAGGAACCGCCGTACGCAGGCCGCCATGTGGTAGTCGTGGCTGTCGCGGTCGTGCAGGATCCGGACCCGGCGGCCGGTGCTGCCGCTGGTCTGGAAGGACAGGCACCGATCCTGGTCGACGCCGTCGGCGAGCAGCCGTTCCAGCGGCTGCTCGCGCAGCACCCGCTTGTCCAGCACCGGCAGCTCGGCCAGCTCGGCCAGGTCACGGAGCGGGCCGCCGCGCGCGTAGCGGGGGTCGTCGCGGTAGTAGGGCACCCGGGTACGCGCCAGCTCCAGTATCCGGTTGAGCCCGCGAAGCTGGTGACGGCGCAGCCCCGCGGCGCCGCCGTACTGCCGCGCGATGCTGAGCGGGACGTAACCCGCCTCGCGGATGATCATCGCTACGCGCTCTCCGAGCGGGCCTGGAGCGCCTTCGGCGTGAGCCTGCGGCCCAGCGACTCCCACCAGCGCTGCGGGCTGAGGAAGATGATCAGCGCCAGCACCACGTGCACGGCGATGAAGGCGTACGCCTCGTACTTGGTCGGCGCGTGGCCGATGAACACGCTCATGTGCGTGGCCCAGTCCCACACCTCGGGGATGGTGATGAACGCGGGATCGACGTGGTTGTTGACCGTCAGGAACGCCAGATCCTCCAGGCCGGACAGCATCAGCAACAGCATGCCGTAGCCGAGCCTGCGCACCGTCCCCGCCGAGCCGCCGCCCAGCCGGAACGCCATGGCGAGCGAGACGATGATCAACGGGGTCAGGGTGAGGACGTGGTAGTAGAGGTCGTAGTACGCCTCCCTGGTGCCGGCCACCTCGGAACCGAAGAAGAAGATCTTGGGCACGAAGTAGAGGAAGTACACCAGGAACGCCGCCGGGATCACCAGCACGTGCAGCTTGAGGCGCCTGGCCCACTCCACGTCGAGCCGGGATATGGCCTCCGTGGCGAAAACGAAGGGCAGCAGCTTCACCAGGAAGATCCACAGCGACTTCACCTGGCGGTCGTGCGGCAGCCCGAACCAGACGAACGCCGCCGCCAGGACGGCCAGCGCCGCGAAGATCAGGAAGCCGACATGCTTGCGGGGGATCATTCTGAACCTCTCGTATCAGGCTCGATCACGAACCGGAGGGTGCGCAGTGCTTCGTCCTGAGCCGTTTCCAGCTGCTCACGCGTGTCGGCGACCATGACCAGGTAGCCGAGCTTGTGGCCGGCCTGCGTGTAGGCGCGTACGTGCTCGCCCACCGTCTTGAACACCTGGACGTCGACGACCTCGGGCATCCGCCGGAGCGCGTCCAGGCCCTCGATCGCGGTGAGCACCCCGTCGACGTCGGCGGCCAGGATGCGCAGCACGGCCGTCCTGCGGCGCGAGACGCTGATGCGCAGCGGCTCGCCCAGGGCCAGCCGGATGGCCGCCTCGACGGTGTTCAGCCCGAACGCGTGCTGGACCATCAGCGGCATACCGTTGCCACCCAGCCTGGCGCCCATCTCGATGAAGCAGATGTCGCCGCGGGGCGTCAGGACGAAGTCGAAGTTGACCGGCCCGTGCCGGTGGCCGACGGCCGCGCAGATCGCGGCGACCGCCGCGCTCAGCCGCGCGTGCACGTCGTCGTCCAGGTCGGCGGGGACGACGTGGGACAGGCTGATCATCGCCGGTGGCCCGGTGATGACGCGGTCGGTGACCGCCATGAAGGCGAGCTCGCCGTCGGCGAAGAAGGACTCCACGGCGCAGTGCCGCCCGGCCACCAGCTCCTCGACGATCACCTGCCGGGAGAAGGAGTACTTCCAGGCGTGCTCGATGGCGCCCACCAGCCCGGCGGGACCGTCGAGCACGGTGATGCCCTTGCTGCCCGAGGAGTCGGCCGGCTTGACGATCAGCGGATAGCCCAGGCGGTCCGCCGCCTCGGTGAGCTCGTCGATGCTGTCGTGCTGGGCGTGGCGGTAGGTCGGCAGGCCCAGACGGCCGACCACCTCGCGGAAGAACCCCTTGTCCACCGAGCAGCGCAGCGCGTCGGGGGCGGGCTGGTGGGCGGTGCGGTAGAGGCGGCTCAGCTCGGCGACCGCCTCCTGGGCCGCGTCGCTGGCCGGCGAGATGACCGCCGCCACGTCGATCGGGCCCAGCGCCTGGGCGATACCCTCCGGATCCCGGCTGGTCATGCAGAGGAACTGGTCGGCCTCGGCCGCGCCCAGGGCGTCCGGGCGCTGGTCCACGCCGATCACCCGGTAGCCGAGCCGGCGGCCCTCGCGGTAGGCGGGGAGCTGATCCTCGCCACCGCCGAGCACGATGAGGTTTCTCATGGGGCGTTCTCCCAGAGCTCGGTGGCGACATAGGGGGTCTCGTAGCCGTACAGGGCCTCGTCCGCGCGGATCGGGATGTTGGCCTCCCTGATCTGGTAGCGGGGCGCGCCGATCGCCTGGACGCGCATCATCCGTACGAGATAGCGGGCCACGACGGCGAGCGTGACGAGCGTGACCAGGCCGGTGACCAGACTGGCCTCCGCCAGCTCGGTCGCGCCGAACCGGCCCGCCAGCGCCAGCGCCAGGATCGCCGCTCCGAGCACCACCACGACGGTGGCCAGCGCGCTCAGCCAGACCAGCGGCCGGAAGGAGAATCCGACGAAGAGCTCGATCGCGTGGGCGGCCAGCTTGCGCAGGTTCCACTTGCCCTGGCCGTCCAGACGCGGGCGATGCGAGGTGGGCAGCGTGGTGTAGCGGGCGCCGAGCAGCGGCGCGGTGGCGATGAAGTACGGCGTGGACAGCCGGCTGTCCACCACCTTGCGCGCCACGCTGGTCTTGACGATGCGGAACACCGACGCGCCGGGCGGCAGTTCGATGCCCAGCCAGCGGCGGGCGATCGTCTGATGGCCGCTGGTGCCGAGCCGCCGGTACCAGGCGTCCTGCCGGTTCTCGCGGACCGCGAACACCACGTCGTAGCCCTCGAGTGCCTTGTCCACCAGGCGGTGCATCTCCTGGGGAGGGGACTGGAGGTCGGCGTCGAACTGCACGGTCCACGGCTTCGAGGCGTACTTGAACCCGGCGGAGAACGCCGCTTCCAGCCCGAAGTTGCGGGCGAAGGAGAGGTACTTCACCCGGGGGTCCTCGGCGGCGAAGCCCTTGATCGCCTCAAGGGTGCCGTCCGTGCTCCCGTCGTCGACGAAGAGCAGCTCGACGTCGTCGTAGGCGGCCAGCTCGGAACGGATCTCCCGGTACGCCCGCTCGACGCAGTCGATCTCGTTGTAACACGGGATCATGGCGGTGATGGCGGGCCGGGGGCGGTTCGCCGCTTTCGTGACCGGTGGCTTCTCCCTCAGGGTGGAATCAGACATCCGCCGCGGCCCCTTTCTCTGGCGGCGCGGGATTCCCGGAGGGATCGAGCACCTTGACGAGCTTGATCTTGCCGTTGGGTTCCGGGGCGATCTCCTCGACCGGCAGGACGGTGACCTGCTGGTCGGGTACCGCGCGCAGGACCGCGTTCCGGATGTCGGCCGTCACGCCGGGGCGGGCGTCATGGGCCAGCACCACCCGCACCTCAAGGGACCCCGGCCGGTCCTGGACCAGCTGCATCCGGCTCACCTCGGGGAAGCTCTGCACGGGGAAGGTGATGAAGTCGCCGTAGTAGCGCCTGCCGTCGGCGCCGGCGATCCGGTCCTGGCTGCGGCCGATCACCTCCCGCACGATCGGGGTCGTGGCCACCCCGCACGGGCAGTCGTTCGGGCCGATCCGGACCCGGTCGCCGAGCCGGTAGCGGATCAACGGCATCGCCTCGCTGTGCAGGCGGGTGATGAGGATGTCACCTTCGCCGTCCTCCACCGAGACGGTCCCGTCCTCGTGCTCCACCTCCACCACCAGGTCGGACGAGCGCAGGTGCAGCGCCCCTCGCGGGCAGGTGCGGGCGATGGTGAAGACCTCGACGGAGGCGTACACCTCCCGGTGGGCCGCGCCGAAATAGTGGAGAATCTGCGCCCGCGCCGTCGGCGACAGCCGTTCGCCGCCGAACAGCACGGTCCGTACGCCCCGATGCCGGACGCCGCGCCGCCGCAGCTCGTCGACGACGCTGCGGATGACGTTGGGGAACCCGATCAGGAAGGTCGGCCTGGCCGCCAGGAACGCCGCCACCTGCTCGTCCAGCGAGCGGCCGGTCGGGATGTGGAAGTTACGCAGGACGCCGAACCGCTCCAGAGGATGGCGCAGGAACGGATTGACCCGGAAGTAGGCGATCCGGTCGGTGGGGCGCAGCCCGTTGGACAGCATGTCCTGGAGGTAGGTCGCGCGCAGGTAGCCCAGATCCCGCTCGGAGTTGCGGATCGTGATCGGGATGCCGGAGGAGCCGCTGGTCGTGGCCGCTCGGGTGTTGTCCGGGGTGAAGCCGGTCGCGAGCAGCTCGTCGCCGGCCTTGCCGTGCAGGTCCGTACGGTCCAGCACGGGGAAGTCGGCCAGGTCCCGGGCGCTCTGTAATCGCCGGACCAGCGCGGGGTCGAGCAGTCGCCGGTAGTGGGGGACGTTGTCGTAGGCGTGGCGGACCAGGGTGCGTAACAGCATGGCCTGGAGGTGTGACTGCGCGGCGTGGTCGAGGCGCTCCCGCCGCCGGATCCGGGCCAGATGATAGGCGACCGGCGCGAGATTGATCGTGGATCGAAGCCTGCTCAGGGGGCCACCTCGCTCAACTGAAGGTGTTCTGGTCGTGCACGAGCAGCCACTGTCCGTCGATTCCGGCGAAGTACAGCGTGAGGAAGTACGACTTCTCGTACGGCCGGCCTTCGGGATCCAGGTCGGCATAAGCGACGGACAGCACCGCCAATGCTGATTCGCCGTAGGTCTCCGTCCGGATGACCGTCGGCTGGAGCGACCAATCAGGATCGCCGAACCAGGCGGTATGGAACTCGCCGATCGCGTCCTTTCCGGTGAGCAGCTTTCCGTTGGGCAGAATCACCGTGGCGTCCCGGTGGACGGTGGCCATGAATCCGGCCAGGTCACGGGTTTCTATCGCGCGCAAATGCGCGGCGAGTGCTTGTGAGAATTCCATCTAGGACGCCGCGGCGGTGAGGCCGGCATGGTCGTCGACAGGGCTGGTGTCAGTGGCCCGCCATAATTGCGGATGCCGCTGGAACCAGGCGATGGTGTGCCGCAGCCCCTCCTCGATCGGCGTCCGCGGCTCCCAGCCCAGCCGGGTCCTGGCCAGTGTGATGTCGGGGCGGCGCACGGTCGGGTCGTCCTGGGGCCGTGGCGTGAACTCGATCCCCGATGCCGAGCCGGTGAGCTGCCTGATCCACTCGGCCAGCGCGAGCACGGACAGCTCGTGCGGGTTGCCGATGTTGACCGGGCCGTCCAGGTCCGAGTTGCACAGCCGGACGATCCCCTCGATCAGGTCGTCCACGTAGCAGATGGACCTGGTCTGGGTGCCGTCGCCGGTCACCGTGATCGGCTGGCCGAGCAGCGCCTGGCGGACGAAGGTGGGGATGGCCCGCCCGTCGAAGGGCCGCATCCGGGGGCCGAAGGTGTTGAAGATCCGCAGGATCGCCGTGTTCACGCCGTGGGCCCGGCGGAAGGCCATGGTCATCGCCTCGGCGAACCGCTTGGCCTCGTCGTAGACCCCGCGCGGGCCCACGGGGTTGACGTTGCCCCAGTAGCTCTCCGGCTGCGGGTGAACCAGCGGGTCGCCGTACGTCTCCGAGGTCGAGGCGAGCACGAACCGCGCGCCCTTCTCCCTGGCCAGTTCGAGCGCGTTGAACGTGCCGTTGGAGCCGACACGCAGCGTGTCGATCGGCAGTCGCAGGTAGTCCGTCGGCGAGGCGGGGGAGGCGAAGTGCAGGACGGCGTCCAGGTCACCGGGGACGACCAGGTGCAGCGACACGTCGGCCCGGACCAGCCGGAACCGCTCCTCGGCCATGAGGTGCTCGACGTTGGCCGGCGACCCGGTGAGGAAGTTGTCCACGCAGACGACCTGATAACCATCGGCCAGGAACCGTTCGCACAGATGCGAACCGAGAAAACCGGCACCACCGGTAATTGCAACGGTGGGACGGTTCATAACAGCTTCTCGTGAAGTAGCCAGGTCAGGGCGCCCGAACAGGACAAGTTGTATTCCTCCAGCTTACTTACGCGGCGTAACGCCCACTGCCGTTATTTCCGATAATGCGGTGGGCCTCGCTGCGTAAGATGTTTAATGTCCCGCTTTGCGATTTCGGGGCGATGCTATGTCGGCCTGCTCGCCAGCGTCAAGACATCTGTCATAGAGGAGCCTTTTCGCCGCCTCCATTCAGTAACCGCCCGCTTGCGTTCTGGTCGATCCGTCCAGCGTCGGGGCCATGGCACTCCCGATGGCGGCGGCCTCGGAGGGCGCCGCCATCGGGAGCGCCGTCAACCGGCCCGGCGGGTCACCGGCTGATGCTGGGCGTCTGCCAGGTCGCCCCGGTGTTCATGTCGATCAGCTTCAGGAAGCAGCTGCCCTGCGACCCCACGGCGAAGGTGTAGGTGCGGGTCTCGCCGGCCGAGATGTAGAACGAGCCCTCGTCGCCGAACCAGCGCCCGTTGGCGCAGACGAGGTTGAAGTCCACATGCGCCGTGTTTCCCCCGACTTTCTGGTAGGAGGCGTCGTATCCGCGCGGGTCGATATTTACACACAAATATCCCACGCCCGTCGACGTGCACTGCGACGCGGCCTCGGCGGGCGCCCCGAAGGCCAGCAGACCGCCTGCCACGGTCAGCGCTGAAAGGGCGGCGGTAATGGTGCGGCGGATGGCCTTCATTGCTCTCTCCTCTTTTCTGGTCGGGATCGATGGCATGGAATTTAGCAGCTCATGGGTACGCGTACTTTCCGTTTAATGGGCGGCCCGCGAATTATGGTGGAAAAAGAAAAATAGAGGCGGACGCAACCTTCCTCCGCCCTTGTGTGTCCTTGTAGGGGTGGAGGATCCGCAGGACGGCGAGAGGTCGTTCGAATCATTCGTGGCCGCTCGGCTGGCGGCGCTGTACCGCTACGCCATGGTCCTGACCCGCGACCGGCACGACGCCGAGGACCTGGTGCAGGAGGCGCTGACCAGGACGGGGGTGCACTGGCGAAGGATCGTCCGCAAGGACGACCCGGAGGGCTACGTCCGCACGGCGATGCTGCGCATCATGACCAACCGCTGGCGGCGCCCCCGGCGGGAGGTCGCCGTGGCCGAGCCGCCCGAGCCCGCCATGGAGGACAGCGGACTGGAAGGTCTGCTCGCCGACGCGAGCCTCAGGGCGCGGCTCGCCGAGCTGCCCCCGCGCATGCGCGCGGTCCTCGTCCTGCGCTACGTCGAGGAGCGCAGCGAGAAGGAGATCGCCCGCCTGCTGGGCTGCAGCACCGGCACCGTCAAGAGCCAGGCGTCACGGGCGCTGGCCAGGCTGCGTACCGCTCTCGATACTCAGGAGGTCGATCATGGATGACGTGGAGTCGCGACTCGGCGACGTGCTGGGCGACCCCGGCCGGACGGTCCCGCCCGCGGACCTCGCCGACCGCGTCCACCGGGGCGTCGCGGTCAGGCGGCGGCGGCGCCGGGCCCTGGCGTACGCCGCGGCGGTGTGCGCGGTCGTGCTGGTGGTCGGCGTACCGGTGGCGTGGCGGCAGGCCGGGAGAGGGGACCAGACGGTCGCCACCTCCGTCGACGGGCTCGAAGACCTGGTCGACATACCTGGTTCGGTCGCTCTGCAGAAGGAGACCAAGGACGCCGGTGAGTTCTTTCCCGAGACGCTGGGCGAGGACGGGTCCGTGCTGGGCAGGTCGGAGAAGGCGAAGAAGCTGTGGGAGACAGGGCCGGAAGGTGGTCCGCTGCGCCCGCTGAACGTGGACGCGGGCGCGACACCGGTTACCGGATCGGGTATCCGCGCATGGCCGGGGACCAATATCGTCGCCCCGCTCTACTGCCAGGACCAGAGCGGCACCACGCCGGTCATGCCGGTGAACCTGGTCGGCACTCCGTTCTGGGTCAGCGGGGGGACGATCGTCGGCAGCGACCCCTCGCTGCGGCCGTGGGCGGCCAAGGGGTGCACCAAGGGGGCCGAAGTGCCCGGCGCCGTCGGCCAGGCGGTCGCGTTCTCCTATCCCGATCTGTTCGTGGCCGACCCCTTCGACGCCAAGGGCCTGCGCCAGGTGAACGTCGAATCGGGGGACGTGGCCGCCCAGCGCCCGCTGCCCGAGGGGGTCAACGTCCGGAGAACCGGCGCGGACCGGTGGCAGCTCTGGCTGGCCGCGGCCAACCGTGACACGTTCGCCTGGGTCGTCGACGGCGTGCTCAGGACGGCGGACCGCGCCGACTGGCAGGTCACCGAGGGCCCGCGTGTCGGCCAGGCGGTGGAGTTCAACTGGGGCGGGACTGCGACCTTGGAGAACGGACGTTCTCAAGCCATGTACGCCCACCTGGGCGCGCAGCTCACCGCGGGCAATCGGCTCATCGTGTACACCGGGCTCGGCGAGCTTGATGAGGGGCCCGGCTGGCAGTCCGTGGTCTATGACCCGCGCAGCGGCCAGTCGTTCGCGTTCAAGGGCCTGGCGTACGCGGCCGGCGACTGGCTCCTGTGGAACGACGGCACCTCCTACCGCCTGGCGCGGGTCCGTTGATCAGACGCCTTTGGGTGATGATCGTGCTGGTGGCGCTCCCCACGGCCGTCAACCTGGCGGACGACGGGCTCACCTGGATCTGGGCCCGATCCCTGCCGGGGCCCCTGCTCCACGCGATCACGTGGGCCGGACTGCTGGACGCCTGGCTGCTGCTCGACCTCCTCGCCGCCGTGGGGGTGCTGGGTGGCGCCGCCATCATGGCGGTGGCCGCCCGGCGCCCGGCGGTCGCCGGCGCACTGCTCGGCCTGGTCGCGGCGGTCAGCCTCGCCGCCGTCCCGACCGGGCCGGAAGGGTGTCCGTCGCTCTGGTACGGCCTGGCGTACGCGGCGGCACTGGCGACGCTGCCGCGCTCTCGGCCGCGCTGAGACGCGGCCGAGAGTCGCGCCGATCCTTGTCCGGCCTCGGTCAGCACTGGTCGAGATTGATGCCCTTCGTCTCGCGAGCGGTCAGGAAGACCACTAGGCTGATCAGGCACAGCCCCGCGAGATACCAGGGGAACCAACTGGCGTGGCCGCTGTCCGTCAGCCGCTCGACGAGGTGCGGTGACGTGCCGCCGAACACCGCCACGGTCAGCGAATAGGGCATCCCCAGGCCGACCGAGCGCACCTGCGTGGGGAACAGCTCCGCCATGGCGGTCGGCGCGACGGAGGCGTAGCAGCCGAACAGCAGCAGCCCGACGGTCATCACGATCACCAGCGACTCGGGCGTCGAGTTCAGCAGCGTGAACAGCGGCACGATGAGCACGACATAGCCCCCGGCGAAGGCGCACAGCAACGGCTTGCGCCCGATCCGGTCGGACAGAGCGCCGTACAGGGGCAGGACCATGATCATGACGGACTGCGCGATCACCGACGCCCACAGCGCCGACTCCGCCGGCATGCCGAAGTTGTCCTGTACGTAACTGGGCAGGTAGACGAGGAAGGTGTAGTAGACGACCGTCGCGCCGACGGTGAATCCGACGACGCGGAGTCCACTGACCGGATGCCTGCGGAGCACCTCCCAGGTGGGACGGCGCACTCTGAGGTCCCGTCCGGCCAGGAAGGGGCTGGTCTCGTGCAAGGTGCGCCGCAGTTGGAGGCCGTAGACCCCGAACACGGCGCCGATCGCGAACGGCACGCGCCACCCCCATTCGGCCAGGCCGGATTCGCCCAGGACAGTGAAGAGCAGTTCCGCCAGCAAGGTGGCGGTCAGGGGGCCGAGCGTGCCGGTGACGTACGCGAAGCTGGAGTAGAACCCCCGGCGGTCGGGTGGGGCGATCTCGGCGAGATAGGTGGCGGCGGCGGCCATCTCCCCGCCCGTGGACAGCCCCTGCACGATCCTCGCCACCAGCAACAACGCCGGTGCCAGCAGCCCGATCTCCGCGTAGGTGGGGCACACCGCCAGGATCAGGCTGCCGCCCGACACCAGGAGCACGGCCAGCGTCATGCCGCCGCGTCGGCCGAACCGGTCGGTGTAGCTGCCGAGCAGGATGCCGCCGAGAGGCCGGAAGAGGAAGCCGATCGCGAAGATCATCATGGTTTTGACCTGGGCGAGCGCGGGGTCGTCCGCGGGGAAGAACTGGCCGGCGAAGAATACGGAGAAGATCGCGTACGCGTTCCAGTCGAACCATTCCAGCGCGTGGCCGATCGTGGCCGCGACGAGGCCGCGGCGCGACACCCGGCGAAAATGGCCGGCGGTGACGGGGGAATGGCGCATTGTGTCAGTATCACGCGCGACGTGGTCTTTCTGGGCGGGATTCGCGACCTGTGCTGGGGTCGTCGGCGTAATAGGGCGGTTGGGAAAAAGCGACATTCTGCGATTTATGATGACAATATTGGTTATTATGTGTGACACATATTTGTCACACGGTCGCGAGAATGATGGTTTCTGTGGGTGGCAGTTCTCCGCTGGAGCGTCGTTCGAGAAGGGTGATCCCGGCCGCGAGCTCGCGGAAGGCGACGGCGAGTTCGTTGGCGCCGCGGGTGTCGGCCTCGGCGGCCAGGCACAGGGTCGCCAGCCGCAGTGTCGTCGCGGAGCCTGAGGTGAGCCGCTCGCGGCGGGTGAACAGCGGCACGGCCGCCGCGCGCAGTCCGTCCGCGATCCGGTGCGCCCACGGAGCCGGCGTGCCCGCGTCGAGCGGCCCGAGGACGCTCCTGAGCGCCTCGTCCGCCGTGTTCAACCTGCTCATCAGCGTGTCCGGCGGCACGACGTACGGGCCGGCCGGGAGGCTGGTCTGTTTGAGGAACGCCCGGGCGAACTGGGCCGGCCAGTCGGCGGGGGCCGTGTCCAAGCGCAGGACCCGCGCCAGAGCGTGCGACAGCGCGCGTCCCATGACCCGGTCGAGGGCCCGGTCGAAGGCGTGATCGAGGTCGAGCGCGTGATCGAGCACGAGGTCGGGGTCGAGCACGACGTCAAGGGCATCGGCCGCCGTCCACCCGCCGCAGGAGTCCTTCGTCGATCCACCACCGGAATCCGCCATCGCTCTGCCGCTGGGGTCGGTGATCCCAGCGCCGCCGCTGAGGTCCGTGGTCCGGCCGCCACTGGAGTCCGTGGTCCGGCTGCTACTGGGGCCCAACGTCCGTCCGTCGGCAGGGTCCGCGGTCCGGGCGCGGGTGAAGGACACTGCCAGGGCGTCGGCCATGACGCGGGCGCGGGCGCGGTCCCGTTCGCGGTCGAGGCATTGGCTGAGCGCGTGAACGTCCGCCTCCATCTGGTCGAGCCCGGCCGGGTGGGCGAGGCCGAACGCGTCGCCGATCCCTCGTACGTGACTGATGGTCCGGCTCAGGTCGAAGGCGTGGTCGAGAACGTGGTCGAGCGCCGGGTCGAAGACGGGAACGAGGTCGAGACCGCGGCGCAGCACGCGGACTCCCACGATGGCGCGCAGCAGGAGCAGGCGGACGAAGGCGGGCATGGAGCGACGGACGTCATCGTTGACGTGCCGGATCAGCGTCGCGGCGGCCACCTCGTAGGGCTGCCCGGCGTCGGGAGGCGTCCACAGCCGGGGAGCGCGGTGATCGCCGGGTTCGCTCCAGACGCTCAGCGCCGGCGCCCCGGGGTTGAGCGAGCGCTGAACCACCGGATTCTCGATCTCGTCATGGGTCGGCAGCCGATAGACGGGCTCGTTGCCGGTCACTCCGTTGACCCAGTCGACGAAGGCCGCCGCGTCACCCGCGCGTACGCCCGTGATCGGGTGATCGCCGCACGGCCCGTACGCGATGGGCTCGACCCTGGTCGGGCCGTCCGGCTCCGGAGCCCGTGTGTCCAGCACGTACAGCCAGTAGATGCCCGCGGTGATCGGGCGGGCGCAGACGCGTCCGCCGGCGCCGGTCCTGGTCAGGTGGCGCAGATGGCGGGCGACCAGGACGCCGGCCATGAGCCGGCGGCGCTCGGGATCGGCGTCGGGGGCGAAGGCGGAGCCCAGGAGCCGGTCGAGCCGTCCACGCAGGGCGGGGTCGAGTTCGCTGCCCTCCTCGGCGCAGTCGAAGGCCAGGGACAGCGCGGTGACGGTGCCCGAGGACAGGCAGGCCGCCACGATCGGGTCGGCGTCGGAGCGGGCGGCGTACAGGAGGGTCGTCTCCCGCCACCACACGTCGTCGACGGCGGCGACCAGCACGTCGGGCCGGCCCTTGTCACGGATGTGCGCGGCGGCCAGATATTCCTGGAAGGTGTGGTGGGCGAAGGAGTAGAGGTCGCTCTCGCGCTCGATGAGCAGGCCGTTCGAGCGGACGTCGCACAGGAGCTCCTCCGCGGTGAGTCGCGTCGCCATGCGGCGCAGGGCCGGCCGGATCTCGGCGAGTACGGCGGTGCTCGGCAGGTCGCGGACGCCGCGTTGCATCATCGCGTGCGCGACCCGGCGCAGCAGCACCTCCTTCTTGTCGCCGCTCAGCTCGAGCGGGAGCTTCTTGGCCTTCTGCCGCCGCCAGAGCATCACCTGGCAGATCTCGCTGTAGAGACGCTCGCGGCTCTCCGGCAGGGCGCCCGGGTGACGATGGACGTTGGCGATCATCGTCAGCAGCAGCGGGTTGATCGTCAGCTCGTACAGCTCAGGGGTGTGGTTGAGCCGGTCGAGCAGGTCGTCGGCCGCGGCCTCGGCCAGCCGCCGCGCGTCCTCGCCCGCCTCGCCGTGCTTCTCGACGGCGGTGTACCAGCCCCGGACGAACCGGTTGACCTGCTCGTCGGTGAAACCGCACACCTGGAGGACCGTCGCGCCGTCGACCCGGGCCGACAGGTAGCCCCGCGGCCGTGAGGTGATCGCGTAGTCGTTCTTGGGGTAGCGCCTGATCTGGGTTTCCACCCAGTCGGCGACGCTCCTGCGGTCGTCCTGGCCGGCGATCTCGTCCAGGCCGTCGAGCATGACGACGCAGTCGCCGTCACGCAGCTTCTCCTCGAACCAGCCGGTCGGCTCCTTGACGCCCGGCTCCACCGTGTTCCGTACGAGCTGCGGCAGCGTGACCGTCGGGGCCGCGACGATCTCGGCGCCGTGGTCGCGCAGGTAGAGCAGGATCGGCACGCTACGTCGCCGTCCCCGCCCGGCCCGGCAGATCTGCTGGGCGGTATGGCGCAGCAGGGTGCTCTTCCCGCTGCCCGGAACGCCGACGATCGCCAGCACCACGGGCCGCCGCCGGTCGAGGAAGTCGCCGATCGAATGGCGGTCGGTCACCTCGGCGGGCAACTGGGCGAGCACGTCCTGGCGTACGTCACGCGGCGCCCGATAGGCCAGGCTCACGTCGACGAAGACCTCGTCCAGCTCGGGGGTGTAGTAGCCGATGGTCGGCAGGCCCTTGAGATCGATGTAGCGGAGGCTGCCCAGCAGGGACTCCCGGTAGCGCTTGTCGAACCGGGACACGCGCCGCCCCACGGCCCGGTCGAGGCTGTCGACGATCCGCTGCCGCCAGCGCTCCACGACCTGCCCGGCGATCTGCCCGGCGAAGAGCGCGAGCGCGAGCAGGCCCTCGTAGAGCGCGAGCAGGATGCCGGTGACCACCGGGTCGTCCCAGATCTGCTGTCCCCACGCGGCCACCGCCACCGACGGGGGAACGATGGCCGCCAGGAGCCACCTGACGAGCTTGCCGACCATCCGCCCATCGTTCACCGGCGACGGCGGCCACGTCCGGACATCTACGGAAGGTGATCAGAATCTATCCCCGTGTGACTGGGGCGTCGCTGCCACGGCTCAGATGTCGTTCGCCGCCACGTAGCCGAAGGTCATGGCCGGTCCGATGGTCGAGCCGGCGCCGGCGTAGCTGTGTCCCATGACGGCGCCGCTGGCGTTGCCGGCCGCGTACAGCCCGGGAATGACCGAGCCGTCCGCCCGGAGCACCCGCGCCCGCGCGTCCGTACGCATCCCGCCCTTGGTGCCCAGGTCGCCTGGGACGATCTTGAACGCGTAGAAGGGCGCCAGCCACAGGGGCGCCAGGCAGGGGTTGGGCTTGACGACGGGGTCGGCGTAGTAGCGGTCATAGACGCTGTCGCCACGATGGAAGTCGGTGTCCTTGCCGGTCGCCGCGAAGCCGTTGAACCGGGTGACCGTGGCGCGCAGCGTCCCCGCCGGGACGCCGATCTTCTGCGCCAGTTGCTCTATGGTCCACGCCTGGAAGGCGGCGCCGCTGTCGTACCAGGACTGGGGGAACGGCAGCAGCGGCGCGATGTCCTTGAACAGGTAGCGGTTGCGGTAGTTCTGGTCGACGATCAGCCAGGCGGGGATGTGCGGTGACGCCGCCGTGTTGCGGTCGTACATGACGTGCACCACGTCGCTGTACGGCGCCGCCTCGTTGACGAAACGCTCGCCCTTGCCGTTGACCAGGATGCAGCCGGGCAGCGTGCGTTCGGCCAGGCAGAAGTACGGCTCGTCGGGCAGCGGGATCGCCGGTCCCCACCATGCGTCGTCCATCAGGTCCAGCGCGGCCCCGGCGCGTTCGCCCGCCTCGATGCCGTCGCCGGTGTTCTCCTTGGCGCCGACCGTCCAGCCGGTGCCGATGGGCTGCCGCTGGAACTCCGCGCGCATCGCCGCGCTGTGCTCGAACCCGCCCGAACCGACGATGACGCCGCGGCGGGCCTTGATCAGCGTCTGTACGCCGTTCCGTGTCACGACCACGCCGGTGACGCGGCCGCCTTCGACGCGCAGGTCGAGCAGCGGGGTGTTCAGCCATACCGGTACGTTCGCCGCGAGCAGTCCGGCGCGCAGGCTCGCCGCCAGGGACTGGCCCATGGTGAGCGGCTTCTCGCCGCGTAGCGCGGCCGCCGTGCCTCGGGCCAGGCACGCGGCGCTCACTTCGAGGCCCTTCGGGTTGACCAGGGTGAGGTTCAGCCACTTGTAGTCGGCGCTGAAGACGACCAGGCCGGCCGGGGTGGGGATGTAAGGAGGGTTCAGGTGGGCGAGCTCGGCGCCGAGGATGTGCCCGTCGATCTGGTCGGGCTCGATGGAGCGGCCGTTCGGCATGCCGCCGGGGTACTCCGGATAGTAGTCGGAATATCCCTCCATCCACCGGAACCGCAGCGGGCTGTTCCGCATCACGAACGAGATCATGGCCGGGCCGTTCGTCAGGAAGGCCTGCTGCCGGGCTTGGGGCACGGTGTCGCCGACGACGCGGGAGAGATACTGGGCGGCCTTGGCCGGGGTGTCCGGGACTCCGGCGGCCAGGATCACCTCGTTGTTCGGGATCCAGATCCCGGCGCCGGACCGGGCCGCCGACCCGCCGAACGTCGGCGCCTTCTCGACCACCACGCACTGCAGGCCGCGCTTGGCCGCGGTGAGCGCGGCGGTCATCCCGGCCGCGCCTGCTCCGACGATCACCACGTCGTACTCGATGTCGGCGGCGTAAGCGGGTGCGCGGCCCAGAGCCGCTTCGGTCATGAGGACGCCGCCGGCGATGGCGGCGCCGCGCAGCAGGGTGCGGCGGCTGGGTCCTTCTGCGGGCATGGCGGGCGTTGCGGGCGTCGAATCGGCCATGGTGGATCGGATCCCTTCAACGTGCGTGCGCTGCGGGCAGCACAGGTGGTCGGAGGAACAACCGTGGTGGCACCTCGCGCCGGTGCGACGCTACGGAAGAGCTGGGGGGTGTGTGGCCCCCGTCACAGCATGAAGCATGCGCTTGGTTGGTAATCGCTGTCAACAGATCTACGGGAGTAGCGATCACCCGCTTTCAGGGCGACTCGGCCGGATCTTGGGGGAGGTGCATGATCCCCCCTGCTAAGGGCAAAAGCCCTACGGTCCATTGGTAAAGCCGATTAGAGTGAAATTTGACTACTTGTCAGGCACGGGAGGCATCAAGGATGCGGAACGGCCAGACCGGCGCAACGATATTGACCAGCACCCTCGCCCTGGCGGCGGTCCTGGCAGCCGGATGCACCTCCAGCGGCGGCGCGCGTACTCCTGGCGCCGCTCCCCAGACGGCACAAGGCCCGGTGGCGAAGGTGGCGATCACCCCGGCGGACGGGACCAAGAAGGTCGCGCCGGACACCGGGGTCAGCGTCAAGGTCACCGACGGCAAGGTCACCCGGCTGGCCGTCGCCGATTCCAAGGGCCGTGAGGTGAGCGGCGCCGTGGGCACCGACGGGACCTGGCATCCCAAGTGGCCGTTGCGCCCCTCGACGGCGTACACGGTCAGCGCCCAGGTGACCGGCACGGACGGCAAGGAGGTCACGACGCAGGCGAAGTTCACCACGTTGAAGCCGAAGCGCGCGCTGGAGAGCGGCATGTCGCCGCTGGACGGCGAGAAGGTCGGCGTCGGCATGCCCGTCCAGCTCCTGCTGTCGCGGTCGGTGACCGGCAAGGAGGAACGGGCCGCGATCGAGCGGGCCCTGGTGGTCGAGATGTCCGAGCCGGTCGAGGGCGCGTGGAGCTGGGTGAGCGACCGGGAGGTCCAGTTCCGGCCGCGTGAGTACTGGCCGACCGGGGAGAAGGTCAAGGTCGTCGCGCATCTGGCCGGCGTACAGGCGGGCGAGGGGGTGTGGGGCACCAAGGACCGCAGCCTGAGTTTCACCGTCGGCGCCAAGCACATCACCAAGGTGAACGCCCGCACCCACGAGGCGGAGGTGAGCGACGGGGACAAGGTCGTCAAGACCATCCCGGTCAGCCTGGGCAGACCGGGCGACGACAGCTACTCGGGCACGATGATCGCCCAGGAGAAGGCCGCGGACATCATCATGGACTCCGCGACCACCGGTCACCCGGGCGAATACCGCATCCCTACCAAGTGGAACGTCCGGATGACCTACAGCGGCACCTTCTTCCACGCCGCCCCCTGGTCGACCGGCGCGCAGGGCAACTCCAACGTCAGCCACGGTTGCGTCAACGCCAGTCCGGCCAATGCCCGCTGGTTCTTCGAGTTCACTCAGCGGGGTGACATCATCCAGGTCAGCGGTACGTCGCGGAAGCTGCGGTTCGGCAACGGCCCGACACCGTGGGCCAAGTCCTGGGACGACTGGCTGGCCGGCAGCGCGCTGGGCAAGCCGGTCAACGGCGGCTAGCCACCTCAGAATCAGCCACCCAAGAATCAGAAACCGAAGACGGCCGCCGGGTTGTCGACCAGGATGCGCCGGCGCAGGGCCTCGGTAGGGGCTATCCGGCCGAGGAAGTCGACCAGCAGGCCGTCGTCCGGCATGTCGCCGGAGATGTTCGGGTGCGGGAAGTCGGTCCCCCACAGGACCCGTTCCGGAGCGTGCGCGGCGAGCCGGCCGGCGAACGGAGCCACGTCCTCGTACGGCGGCCCCGCCGTGGAGAGCCGGTCGGCGCCGCTGAGCTTCACCCAGACGTGCCCGGTGTCGAGCAGCCGCAGCAGCGTCCGCGTCGCCCGCTCGTCGTGAACGTCCACGCGGGCCATGTGATCGATGATCACGGGGAGCGCCGCGGAGCGGATGCGGTCGGCCAGGTCGAGGATGCCGCGGCCGGCCACGTGGACGGCAAGGTGCCAGCCGTACGGGCGGATCAGGCGGATCACCGCGTCGACGCTTTCGGGGGAGGGACTGGGACCGAGGTGGGGCAGGAAGTGCACGCGCGCGCCGCACACCCCCGCGGCGTCGAGCCGGGCGATCTCGGCCTCCGGCGTCCCGGCCGTCACCAGGGCCACTCCCCGGTAGCGTCCGGCGCCGTCCGCCAGCGCGTCGAGCAACGCGGCGTGGTCGCCGCCATGGCACGACGACTGGACGATGACGGCCCGCTCGATCCCCAGGAAGTCGTGCCGCCGCCGCA
Source organism: Nonomuraea sp. CA-143628 (assembly GCF_050942315.1). Taxonomy (NCBI): domain Bacteria; kingdom Bacillati; phylum Actinomycetota; class Actinomycetes; order Streptosporangiales; family Streptosporangiaceae; genus Nonomuraea; species Nonomuraea sp. CA-143628. Next base: position 9,728,777 of record NZ_CP192072.1, on the reverse strand, counting down.
GATCGTCCTTGGAGACGTCCGGCGGGGTGAAGGTGCGGTTCTCCGCGTACGGGAAGAGCGCGCCGGGGCCGAAGATGTGGCAGTGGGCGTCGCAGCTCGCCGGGGGCAACTTGAGGCCGGGCGGTTTGGGGTCGGGGTGCGGCGGCGGGGTGGTCGTGGCCATGGTCGAGCCCCTTCAGTCGCAGCGGGCGGTCATGCCGCCGTCGACGACGAGTTCGGTTCCGGTGATGAATCTGGCCTCGTCGGAGGCGAGGAACAGCGCGGCGTGAGCGGTGTCGCGCCCATCCCCCATGAAACCCAGCGGAATGCGGCTCTGCCGCTGCCGTAGCAGTTCCGCCACGTCGCCGCCGGCCCGCTGGCCCGCCAGACGGGCCTCCACCATGGGCGTGTGCAACTGTCCGGGGACGACGGTGTTCACCCGGATCCCGTCAGGGGCGTGCTGCACGGCGGTGACGCGCGAGAGCTGGATCAGCCCCGCCTTCGCCGAGGCGTAGGCCACCTGGGGAGCGCCCGTGTAGCGCAGGCCCGAGGTGGAGGCGATGTTGACGATCGCGCCGCCGCCCTGCTCGCGCATGATCGGGATCACCTGCTTGCAGGTCAGGTAGGCGCTCTTGAGGTTCGTGTCCAGCTGGGCGTGCCAGGTCTGCTCGTCCAGCTCGACGGGGCCGCCGTGGTGGGACCCGCCGACGTTGTTGACCAGGATGTCGATCCGCCCGAACGTCTCCAGGCAGGCGGCGGTCATGGCGCGGACGGACGCGCCGCTGGTGACGTCGCACTCGTACGGCACCGCCGTACCCTCCTCGACCAGGTCCAGGGTCCCCGCCATGAGGCCCGAGTCCCGGTCGACGGCCAGGACCCCCGCGCCCGCCCGCGCGAACAGCACCGCGATGGCCCGCCCGTTGCCCCAGCCGGGGCCGACGCTGCCCGCGCCGGTGACGATCGCGACCTTGCCTTCGAGCCGCCCGCCCACGTCCGCCGTCCACACCGCTGCGCTGTTGGCCCTCACAGCGCCACCGGCTCGGTGGCCGGTCGGCCGGACAGCTCGGCCAGGGCGCGTTCCCGGTCGAAGGCGCGCTCCCAGATGCTGACCACGATGCTGGCCAGCATCTGCCCGCACAGGCTGATCAGTCCGCGGGCCATCGACATGAACCGGTCCACGCCGAAGATCAGCATGATGCCGGCGACGGGGATGGTCCCCGTGGTCGACAGCGTCGCCGCCAGCAGCACGAACCCGGCGCCGGCGATGCCCGCCCCGCCCTTGGAGGTGATGAGGAAGACCGCCAGCAGCCCGAGCTGCTGCCAGATCGACAGGTTGATGTCGAAGGCCTGCGCGATGTACAGCCCGGCGAAGCCCATGTAGAGGCAGACACCGTCGGAGTTGAAGGCGTAGCCGGAGGGCACGACCAGGCCGACGATGGGCTTGGGGCAGCCCAGCCGCTCCAGCTTGGCGATCAGCTGGGGCATCACCGCCTCGTAGTTGGCGGTGCCGAGAGTGATGAGCAGTTCGTCCTTGAAGTAGCGGTACAGGCGCAGGATGTTGATTCCGCAGAGCCGGGCGACCACGCCCAGCACGACCAGGCAGAAGAACAGGCCGGTCAGCCAGAACAGGCCGACGAAGGCGCCGAGGCTGGACAGGGTGCTCGCCCCGAACTTGCCCGTGGTGTACGCCATCGCGCCGAACGCGCCGATCGGGGCCAGGTACATCACCAGGCGCACGATGCCGAACACGGCCTCGCCGATCCGCTCCACGCCCTTGGTGATCGCGGTGCCGCGCGTGCCCAGCATGACGACGGCAATGGCGAACAGCACCGAGACGAGCAGCACCTGCAGGACGTTGCCGTCGACGAACGCCCCGACCAGGCTCTTGGGGATGATGTTGACGAGGAAGTCGTACCAGTGCTGCTCCTCGCCCTGGGTGACGTACTGGCCGGCCACCCCGGTGATCTTGATGGTGCCGGGCACGGCGTGCACGCCGTCGCCCGGCCGCAGGACGTTCATCACCACCAGGCCGATGATCAGGGCGATGGTGGTGATGACCTCGAAGTAGACCAGCGCCTTGATGCCCACGCGGCCCATGCTGGTGAGCGCGCCGGCCGAGGCGATGCCGGTGACGACGGTACAGAAGATCACGGGTGCGACGAGCATCCGGATGAGCGCGATGAACCCGTCGCCGAGAGGCTGCATGGCGATGCCGGCCTCTGGTGCCACCAGGCCGAGTGCGGCGCCGAGCACCAGCGCCACCAGCACCGTCACGTAGAGCTTGGTGGTGAAAGCGGTTCTCAACATCACACACCTCGTTCGTCTGACGCACAAGTGTGCGTCGGTTAAACAGCGAGTGTGTATGACGTGTTCATCGCGGTCAAGAGTTCGCGCGGCAAGAGGCGCCGCGGGCATCAGGGGCCGGCGAAGCCGACATCTCCGGAAATGGCGTGTGCGGCGGCCATGACTCGCGGGACGTACTGCTCGCGCAGTTCGGCGACCGAGACCCGGCCCGCGTTGGCCGACACGTTGATGGCGGCGATGACCGCGCCCGTGCCGTCGTGGACCGGCGCGGCCGCCGAGCGGACGCCCTCCTCGCGCTCGCCGTCGACCAGGGCGTACCCCTGCTCGCGGACACGGTGGAGCTCTCTCTCCAGCTCGGCGGGGTCGGTGATCGTGTGCGACGTCAGCGCCGTCAGTTCCACCGAGTCCAGGTAGCGGCGCAGGGCGTCTTCCGGCAGGGCGGCGAGCAGTACGCGGCCCATGGACGTCGGGTAGGCGGGCAGGCGGGATCCGACGCTCAACACGATCGACATGCTCCGGTTGGCCGGCACGCGGGCGACGTACACGATCTCGTCGCCGTCCAGGGTCGCCGCGGAGCACGACTCGCGCACCTCGTCGGCCAGGGCGCGCATGTGAGGCTGCGCCCGCTCCCAGATCGGCAACGACGACAGGTAGCCGTACCCGAGGCGGAGCACGCGCGGGGTGAGCCGGAAGCGGCGGTCCACGCTCTCGGCGAAACCCAGCTTCACGCAGGTGAGCAGGATGCGGCGGGCGGTGGCGCGGGAGAGCCCGGTCAGCTCCGCCGCCTCGCTGACCGTGAGCGAGGGGTTCCTGGCCGAGAACGCCTGGAGGACGAGGAACGCCTTCTCGACGGAGTCGATGACGTCGGGATCCTGCCTTGACATATCTTGAACCTCGCGATCTAGACTACGGGCGCACATATGTTCGCCCGTCGCACAAGGTGGGCGTTCAGCTTCCATTGTCCTCGGGAGGTGAGGGTTGGCCGGCCTGCTCTTCGTCCTGTCGCAGCCGCGCGACGGTGACGAGACGGAGTTCCACGACTGGTACGACACCGAACACGGCCCGGCCCGCCTGGCCCTGCCGGGCGTCCACAGCGGCCACCGTTACCGGGCGATCGACGGTGCCGTGCCCGGCTGGCTCGCCTGCTACGACCTCGATCTCGACGTCCTCGACACCGACCGCTACCACCGCCTGCGCGAGGAGCGCAGCCCGCGCGAGAGCGCTGTCATCGCTCGCCTGCGCACGCTTGACCGGCGCGTCTACCAGCCGCTCGACGAGTACGGCGGTGGTAGCGGCCCCATCCTGCTGGCCCGGTCGCTGACCGTGAGCCCTGAGGCCGAGGCCGACTTCCACGCCTGGTACACCGAGGAGCACACCCCCGCGCTGCACGAGATCCCCGGCTGGCTGCGTACCCGGCGCTATGTCCTGCGCGACGGGAACGCTCCACGCTTCCTGGCCCTGCACGAGCTCAGCGGAACGGAGCCGTTCGACACCGACGCCTATCGCGCGGCCACCGGCACGCCCTGGCGGACCAGGGTGATGGCCTCGGTCACGAAGAGCGAACGCCGCCTCTTCGCCCACCACCTCACGTTCGGGGGAACACCTTGCCAGGCTCTCCGCCACCCGCCCGCCTCGCCGCCTTCCGCCCCGGCGACCTGACCGCCGAACAGCGACGACTCTACGATCGCCTGCTCGACAGCCCGCGGGCGAGCGCCCCACGGCCCTTTCCACTGGCCGACGAGGAAGGGCGTCTGCGCGGGCCGTTCAACGCCATGCTGCTCAACCCGGACCTCGGGCACGCCCTTCAGGAACTGGGCGGCGCCGTACGCTACCGGACCGGGCTCACTTCCCGGCAGCGGGAGATCGCGATCCTCGCGGTCGCCGGGCACGAGCGCTCGGACTACGAGTGGAAGGTGCACAGCCACGCGGCCCGGCTGGAGGGCCTGACCGAGGCGCAACTGGCCGGCCTGCGGGGTGGCGGGGACTGCCCGTTCGACGATCCGGCCGAACGGGCGGTCCTGGAGGCGGCCCGCGAACTGCTGCGTACGGGGGATCTGACCGACGACAGGTTCGCCGCGTCGATCGGCGCGCTCGGGCAGACCCGCCTGTACGAGGTGATCACCCTGGTCGGCTACTACCGGCTGCTGGCCGCGCAGCTCCGGGTGCTCCGCGTGGACGGCTGAGCCGCCTACCTTTCGAGGACGACGGCCAGCCCCTGGCCGACCCCGATGCAAAGGGAGGCGAGACCGGTGCCGGACCCGGCCACGGCCAGCTGGTGGGCGACCGCCCCGGTGATGCGGGCCCCGGAGGCGCCCAGGGGATGGCCCAGGGCGATCGCCCCGCCGCGGGGGTTGACGATCCCCGGGTCGAGCTCGGGCAGCTCGGCCAAACAGCCGAGCGCCTGCGCGGCGAACGCCTCGTTCAGCTCGACGGTCGTCAGGTCGCCGAACCCCTTGCCCGCCTTGGCCAGGGCCTTCTTGACGGCCTCGACCGGGCCGAGGCCGAAGTAGCGGGGTTCGAGCGCGCTCACGGCGCTCGCGGTGATCCTGGCCAGCGGCTCGCGACCACGCAGCCCGGCTTCGTCGGTGAGCAGCAGCGCCGCCGCGCCGTCGTTGAGCGGGGAGGAGTTGCCCGCGGTGACGGTGCCGTCGGCGCGGAACGCGGGCTTCAGCCGGGCCAGCGCCGCCAACGAGGTGTCCTCGCGGATGCCCTCGTCGCGGGTGAGGCCGCCGACGGGGACGATCTCGCGGTCGAAGGCCGCCTTCGCCGCCTTCTGGTGGCTGGCCAGCGCGAACGCGTCCTGCTCGGCCCGGGTGACGCCGTGCTTGTCGGCGATCAGCTCGGCGCCTTCACCGAGGGCGACCGTGTGCTCGGCGGGCATCTTGGGGTTGACCAGCCGCCAGCCGAGCGTGGTGGAGACGAGTTCCTGGCCCTTGGCGGGGAAGGCCCGGTCCGGCTTGGGCAGCACCCACGGCGCGCGGGTCATCGATTCCACGCCGCCCGCGATCACGGTGGCCGCGTCGCCGAGGGCGATCGCCCGGTACGCCTGGATGACGGCCTCCATGCCGGAGCCGCACAGCCGGTTGACGGTCGCGCCCGGCGTGCTCACCGGCAGCCCGGCCAGCAGCGCGGCCATCCGGGCCACGTTGCGGTTCTCCTCGCCGGCGCCGTTGGCGTTGCCGAGGATCACCTCGTCGGCGACGGTCTCGCCGTTGCGTTCCACCAGCGCCTTGATGGCGTGCGCGGCCAGGTCGTCGGGACGGATGCCGGACAGCGCCCCGCCGTAGCGGCCGAAGGGAGTGCGTACGGCGTCGAGGACGTAAACGGCCTTCACGCGAGGACCTCCGCATCCGTACGCTCACGCAGGTGCGCGGCGCTCACGCCGGGCGCGGTCTCGACCAGCGTGAGGCCCTTGCCGGTGACGTCGAGGACGCCGAGGTCGGTGATGATCCGGTGCACGCACGTCCTGCCGGTGAGCGGCAGCGAGCACTCCTGGACGATCTTGGGGGATCCGTCCTTGGCGGTGTGATCCATGATCACGAGCACCTTGCGGGCGCCGTGGACCAGATCCATGGCCCCGCCCATGCCTTTGACCAGCTTCCCGGGAACCATCCAGTTGGCCAGATCGCCGCGAGCCGAGACCTGCATGGCGCCCAGCACCGCGACGTCGATGTGGCCGCCGCGAATCATGCCGAACGACAACGACGAGTCGAAGAACGACGCCCCCCGCCGTACGGTCACCGTCTCCTTGCCCGCATTGATCAGGTCCGGGTCGATCTCCTCCGGCGTCGGGTAGGGGCCGACGCCGAGAATGCCGTTCTCGGAGTGCAGGATCACGTCCACGTCAGGGGGAAGGAAGGACGGGATGCGCGTGGGCAGCCCGATGCCGAGGTTGACGTAGTCGCCGTCGCGCAGCTCGGCGGCGGCGCGCGCGACCATCTCGTCGCGGGTCCAGCTCATGACGCGGTCCCTTCGGAGGGGGTGCGGACGGTCCTGGTGATGGCCTGTTCGGGGGGAGTGGAGGTGGTACGCCGTTCGACGGACTTGGCGGCGGCCTGTTCCGGGGTGAGCGCCACGACGCGGTCGACGAACACGCCGGGCAGGTGGACCTCGTCGGGATCGAGCTCGGTCAGCTCCTCGACCTCGGCGATCGCGATCCGCGCGGCCATCGCGGCCAGCGGGTTGAAGTTCCTGGCGGCCTTGTTGAAGACCAGGTTGCCGTGCCGGTCGCCCTTCGCCGCCCGGACCAGCGCGAAGTCGGTGGTGATGGCGTGCTCCAGAACGTACTGCCGGCCCCCGAACTCGCGGACCTCCTTGGGAGGCGAGGCGAGCGCGACCGACCCGTCGGGCGCGTGGCGCAGCGGCAGGCCGCCCTCGGCGATCGGCGTGCCGACCCCGGCCGGGGTGTAGAAGGCGGGGATGCCGCTGCCGCCCGCGCGCAGCCGCTCGGCCAGGCTGCCCTGCGGGGTCAGCTCCACCTCCAGCTCGCCGCCCAGGTATTGGCGGGCGAACTCCTTGTTGTCGCCGATATAGGAGGCGGTCACGCGGGCGATCCGCCGATCGGCCAGCAGGGTGCCCAGGCCGCCGCCGTCCACGCCGCAGTTGTTCGACACGACGCTGATGCCGCGTACGCCGGAGTCGTACAGCGCCTGGATCAGCACGTTCGGAATGCCGCAGAGACCGAAGCCGCCGACCGCGAACGACGCGCCGTCCCGCACATCGGCCAGCGCCTCATGGGCGGTGGCCACCACTTTGTCTCTCCGCACGACACTCCGTTTCGTAGTGTTCGCTAGGTGAACTTCAGTTCATTATCCTGGTCGAGTATGCGGAGCCGCATCGCTCCCTGTCAAAGTCGTGGGGGCGGCTTGAGAGCGGGTTGGGGTGAGGTTGGAGGAGACAGGTTGGTTGAGGTCGGAGGAGGGCGGATGGAACCGGCGGGCACTCTGGAACGCGGGCTGGCCGTGCTGCGCGCGCTGGCCGCCGGTCCCAGGCGGCCGATGCGCGCGACGGACCTGGTGCGGGCCACGGGCCTGGCCAGGTCGACGGTCGACCGGATCGTGGCCACGCTCGTCCGGCTCGGCTACGCGCGGGCCGAAGAGCGCGACGTGCTGCTCGCGCCGCGCCTGATGGAGTTGGGGGAGGCGTACCTGACGTGCGGCGGTCTGGGGGCGCTCGATCCGTATGCCGAACGGCTCGCCGACGAGCTGGACGAGTCGGTGTCGCTGGCCGTACGGGACGGGGACGGGGTCCGCTTCGTCGGGCGCTTCGTCCGGCGGCGCACTATGTCGGTGGCCTTCCGCGTCGGCGACCTGCTGCCCGCCGACCGCTGCGCGGCCGGTCTGATCCTGCTCGACCCCGCCGCGCGGTGGGCCGAGGACGACCAGCTCACCGAGCCCGGCCTGGTCGCGGTCGCGGTGCCGATACGGGACGCGGACGGGACGACGGTCTGCGCGCTGACCGTCGCCAGCCACACCAGCAGGCACACGGCCGCCGGCCTGCGCGACCACGCCCTGCCCAGCCTGCTGAAAACGGCGGCGGACATGGCCGCTGCCCTGACCGAACCGCCGCTCCCGCCACCGGCCACGCCCCTCCAGCCTGCCGCGTCTACCGCGCAGGCCGCGGCGCACCACGCTCCGCAGCCTGCCGCGCCCGCCTCGCATCACGCGCCGACGGGCCCGCAGTCCGCGCCGACTCCGACTGCCTCTGCCCCGAGTGTCGCGCCCGCCCCGCATCACGCGCCGACCGGCCCGCAGTCCGCGCCGATCCCGGCTGCCCCTGCCCCGAGTGTCGCGCCCGCCCCGCACCATGCGCCGACCGGCCCGCACGCCGCGCCTGTCCCGGGCGCTGCCCCCGTGCCGGGCGCTGCTCCCGTGCCGGGCGCTGCCCCCGTGCCGGGTGCTCCGCCCGTGCCGAGTGCTATGGGTGTGGACACGTCGCGGGCCAGGAAGGAGGAGCTGGGCGCGGAGTATCTTCAGTCGCTGGCCCGGGGCCTGGCCGTGCTGGTGTCGCTCGGTTCGGCGCGCGGCGGGCTCACCCTGGCCGCCGCGGCCAAAGCCACCGGCCTGCCGCGGGCCACCGTACGGAGGGCCGTCCAGACTCTCGACCGCCTCGGGTACGTCGCCACCGACGGCGCGCGTTTCGTCCTGCTGCCCAAAGTGCTGGAGTTGGGGTACGCCCACCTGTCGGGCCGGACCTTCGGCGAGATCGTCCAGCCGCACCTGGCGGACCTGGTGGCGCGGGTCCACGAGTCGGCCTCGGTCGCGATGCTGTCCGGGGACGATGTCGTCTACGTGGCGCGTGTGCCGACCGTCGCCATCATGAGCGTCGACATCACCGTGGGTACCCGCTTCCCCGCGTACGCCACCTCGATGGGCCGGGTTCTCCTGGCCGACCTGCCCGGGGAACGGCTGGCCGGGATGCCCTCGCCCCCGCTGACCCGCCACACGCTCACCGCGCCCGCCGACCTGGCGGCAGCCGTACGACAGGCGGCCGTGGACGGGTACGCCCTCGTCGACCAGGAGCTCGAGGAAGGCGTGCGGTCCATCGCGGTGCCGATTCGCGACCGGAGCGGCAGGGTCGTCGCGGCCGTCAACGTGGCCACGCACGCCAGCCGCGCCACCCCCGCCGAGCTGATCCGCGACGTCCTGCCCCCGCTCACCGAGGCCGCCGCACGTATGGAAGCGGATCTGGCCCACACACGCGGCGCCACGTGAACCCCGGCCCGCCGTGGCCGGCCGGGGCACGTCACCCTCCAGAGCTACTCCAGAAATACTGAGGGGTTAGGAGGTGCCGTTGATCAGGGCCATGGCCAGCTCGGGGCTGAAGGTGCCGGCCGGGATGCCCTCGCCCAGGTTGCAGCTGCCGTCTGAGTCGCCGGGGACCTTGACCCAGAAGACGTACTCGGCGCCGCTCGTCTGCTTGGCGGGCGGGGTGCCCAGCTTGCGTCCGGGCGGGTTGCACCAGTTGTCCTGGCCGGTCCAAGGGCCGTTGCCGTTGCGGCTGGTGTCGATCACGTACTTCTTGGCGCCGACGGTCCCCGACAGGTAGCCGTTGACCGCGACGGCATAGCTCTCGGAGTTGGCGGTGGTGATGTAGTTGGAGACGTTCACGGAGAAGCCGCGCGTGTTGGCGATGCCCGACTTGACCAGCAGCGGAGCCATATCGACGGCCTTAATCCAGGTGGCGTTGCCCGCGTCGAGGTACACCCAGGCGTTCGGCGCCTGGGCGCTCAGCACCTGGGTCGCGTCCAGCAGCATCTCGTACTGGTCTTCCGGATTCCCGCCGACCTTGGTCACGCAACTGGCGGCGGCGACGGCGTCGGGCTCCAGTACGACGATCGCGTGCCTGGTGCCGATCGCCTTGGCGAACTCGGTGATCCACGCGTGATACGCGGCCGCGTCGGCCGCGCCGCCGTTCGACTGGGTCGCGCACGCGTCGCGGTACGGAATGTTGTACGCCACCAGCATCGGCAGCTTGTCCGCGGCCTGGGCGGCGCCGACGTAGGTGTCCACGGCCAGCGTGAGGTCGGTGAACCAGCCGCCGAACCACTCGAAGATCGGCTTGTTGCCGATGTTCGAGCCGATGGCCTGCCCGTCGTTCGTGTTCTGGTGGGCGGTGGCGTACTGGGCGGGGTGCGACTGGTCCCATACGTACAGGGCCGTCGGCCGGGTCGTCTGCGTCTCCATCAGCGAGACGTTGTCGAAGCGGACCGTCGGGGTGCCGCCGGACCCGCCGAGCTGGAAGGTCACCTCGGCGGCGGTGTTGGTGGCGGACGCGGCCACGAACGGGATGCTGTAGCGCCTGCTGCCCGTCGTGAGCTGGACGGGCGCGGCCAGCGACTGGTTGGAGCTGGGCGTCGCCACGTACTGCACGGTCGTGGTGGCCTTGAAGGCCGTCGTGGAGTACGCGTCGAACGAGAGCGTGTAGCTCTTGCCCGCGTTCAGGGCGGTCGTGGTCGGACTGGTAACCATGGCGTCCCACGGGTTGGCGACGACGGACGTCACGTTCACCCGCATTCGGCCGGACTCGGCCGTGACCGTCGTCTGGCCGATCGCCTGCCAAGGGGCCGTCGAGCTGGTGAAGGCGCCGTTGCCGATCAGCTGGGCGGCGGCTGAGGCGGGCGGTGGTACGGCCAGGACAGCGGCCACGACCGCGGTTAACGCTGCGGCGGCTTTTGCTGCGATAAATCGCACTAAATCACCTTTCAGTGGGGTGTGGTGCGCCGAAGAGCTCGGTGGGGTTTGGCGCACCAGGGAGAGCGTTGTCGACGGAGGCGCTGGAGGGGGAGGGTCACCACGGCCGGCGCACACGCCGGCCGCACTCGAACAGGCATGCCGGACCTCTCTCGGTGCGGTACCGCGGCGTCGGCGTGATCATTACTGACCACCTTAGATACGGTCAAGGGATTAGGTAGTGGTAAATATCCATCCCATGGGCCCTCTTCTCTCCGGGACAGGTGATGGTCTACCGTTTCTGGGAGCGCTCCCAGGCGGTTGAGGCGCCGATCGGCACTGGTCAGGTGTGTTCCCAAGAGAGCCGCGACCGCGCACCGGACGCCGAGGCCGCCTGCGGCGGCGGTGACGGCTCGACAGATCGCCGGCTCGACGGCTGTTGCGGGCGGGACGATCGAGCCGGTGGTCACGACCTTTAGCGGATTACGCCGCCGGATCACCTCGGCGGCATCATGGAGAGGGCCGTCAAGGCATGAGTTTTCTCTGGGGCGCGGCGACGTCCAGCTATCAGATCGAGGGCGCGTTCGCGGAGGACGGCCGGGGGACGTCCATCTGGGACACCTTCAGCCGCGTCCCCGGCAAGGTGCGGGGCGCCGAGAACGGTGACGTGGCCTGCGATCACTACCACCGTTACGCCGACGACGTGCGGCTGATGGCGGAGCTGGGGTTGCGGGCGTACCGGTTCTCCGTCGCGTGGCCGCGCATCGTGCCGGAGCGCGGGGTGGTCAACCAGAAGGGCCTCGACTTCTACCGCCGCCTGGTGGACACGCTGCTGGAGCACGGCATCACCCCGTGGCCGACGCTCTACCACTGGGATCTGCCGCAGTACTTGGAGGACGCGGGCGGGTGGCCCAACCGGGACACGGCCTATCGGTTCGCGGAATATGCCGACATTGTGCATACGGCGTTGCGTGATCGGGTGGCGAACTGGACGACGTTGAACGAGCCGTGGTGCTCCGGGCTGCTCGGATACGCCAACGGGGAGCACGCGCCGGGGCGTCAGGAGCCGTCCGAGGCCGTCAAGGCGGTGCACCACCTGCTGCTGGGCCACGGCCTAGCCGTCCCCATCTTGTCCGGAAATATCGGCATCACGTTGAACATGTCATACGTGACGCCCGCCACGGCGTCGGCGGCGGACACGGACGCCGCCCGCCGGATAGACGGCATCCAGAACCGGCTGTTCATCGACCCGGTGCTGCGCGGCTCCTACCCCGAGGACGTCGTCCGCGACCTGGCGCTCCACAGCGACTTCTCCCACGTCCTGGACGGGGACCTGGCGCTCATCTCCCGGAAGATCGACATGCTCGGGGTCAACTACTATTCGCCCGCCCTGGTGGCGGCCGGCGAGCCCGTACCCCCCGGCAGTACGCCGTGGATCGGCGCGGAGAACGTCCGCTGGGTGGACGGCGGCCGCAAGCACACCACGATGAACTGGGAGATCGACGAGAACGGCCTGCTGCGCCTCCTCCAGCGGCTGCACAAGGACTACCCGGCCATCGACCTCTACATCACCGAGAACGGCGCGGCCTTCTCCGACGAGGTGAGCGAGGACGGCGCGGTGCACGATCCGGACCGCGTCGACTACCTGGAACGCCACATCAACGCCTGCGCCGAGGCGGTGAACGGCGGCGTCCCGCTCAAGGGCTACTTCGCCTGGTCCCTGCTGGACAACTTCGAATGGGCCCACGGGTACGGGCAGCGGTTCGGCCTCGTACACGTGGACTTCGACACCCAGCGGCGCACTCCGAAGGACTCCGCCCTCTGGTACGCGGCCCGCATCCGCGAGGGCGTCCTGGGGTGATTCCGATGGGGTCGACTTGACGGTCCCCATGGCGTTACGGGGAGGCCGTTCCCCGGCGCCCCGTAATCGCACCTCAGCGGCGAGAGATCACAGCCACTGCCCCTTCAGTAGTTGCTCGAGCTGCGACTGGGCCTCTTCGGGGTCGAAGCCGGGCAGGGCCTCGCGCATGAGGTCGTTGGTCTGCTGTTCGGCGTGCTGTCGCGCCGCCCGTACGGCCACGAGGGTCTCGTCGGCGAGGCTCTGGCTGTCCTGTTTCATGGCGCGGGGGTCGTAGGTGACTTCCAGGACCCGGCCGTCTGGACCTACCTTCGCCTTGACACGGCCCGAAAGTCCTTCGCCGAGGCCGACGATCTCGGTGATCGCGTCCTCGGACTCCTCCATCCACGTCAGTAGTTTCTCGCCATGATCGGCGGCCTCGTCGAGGTCCTTGTCCCGGATGTAGCCCGGGTCCATGTGTGCTCCGTACACATTGCCTCCTGGTTGGAGAAGAGCGCATTCGAGGGCGTCTTCGCGCGCGGGCATCGTCGGCATATCGGATTCCGGCGGTCGAGGATGCTGATGAAGCCGTCAAGTCTAGACAGATCTTGACGTGGGTAGATGACTATGCTAATGAAAGCCAGCAAATCGGTAAATTTCCTGATCGTTTACCACTAGTGTCGCTCGGATGACAGGGCTAGAGATCGCTTGGGGAGCGGTTGGTCAGGACGCTTCCCGGCTACAGGGGCACAGTGAGGACTATGAGGCCGCGGTGCAGCGCCTCAAGGAACGCGGCGACGGCGCCTCCGCATGGGGCGACGTCGGCCTGATCGGCATGTTCGCCTCCGCGTACGCCGAGTGCAGCCGGCTCGGGGTCGAGGCGCTGAGCGGCCTGTCCGAGGTGATCGGCGGAACGGGTGACGGCCTGCGTGCCGCGGCCAGGAACGCGAGCGAGGCCGACGCCGCCAGCATGTACGGCACGACATGAGTGTGACGCTTCCTCCCGAGGCGAGCGGGATGCTGGCGATCCTCGGCGTACCGTGGCCGAACGTCGACGAGGACGAGATCAGGAAAGACGCGAGCGCCTGGCGTACCGTGCTCGCCGGAACCGTCCCGGCGGGGGCCGCGGCTGACGCGCAGGTCCGGCGGACGCAGCAGGTGTACGGGGGCGAGTCGGGGACCGCGCTCGCCGCCCACTGGAGCGCGGCCGGAAACAGCGACGGCCACCTCGCGCAGGTCACGTCCGCGGCGAAGGTCGCCCCTGTGGCCCTCGACGGCACCGCCGCGGTGGTGACCGCCGTGAAGGTGGCCGTGGGCACGCAGGCCGCCTTCACGGCCGTGAAGGTTGGGCGGGCCCTGCTGGCCGGCGGTCCCTTTGGCGGCTCGCTCGCCTCGGCGGAGATGTTCTTCGCCCGGCGGACGATGGCGAAGATCCTCAGAGAGGGTGGCGAAAGCACCGGCAGAGGGCTGGCTCCGGTCCTCAGCAGGAGGGCTACCGAGACGTTCCGCCGCGTTGTCCAGAACCTGCGCCGCCCCGGAGGTGGTGGTGGCGGCCCGAGGCTGGCCGGCGCGGGCGGCCGGAACGTTCCGACGCGTTCGCCCGCCTTCAAGGGCGACCGTCTCGACGAGAACCCCGGTATCGCGAGAGCCTGGAGGAAGCCCAAGGAGGACAAGCCGCCGCTCAACCAGGAGAACAGGAACCCGCACACGAGCAAACCCTCGAAATCGAAGAGGAACAAGCATGAGAACGCCGCAGCCCACGGCGGCCGTCGGAAGATCCCGAAGAACCCGAACAAGAAGCCGAAGAAGCCGAAGTAGCCTTGGCAGGACCGCGGAGAGGAGGTTCGGATGAACGCCACTGACTTGATCACCCGTGCCGACGAGCTGGCCGAGACGGAGGAGTACGCGGAGGCGGCCGCCCTGTACGGCCAGGCAGCCCAGGGGGGTCTGCCCGAAGCGGCGGTATATCAGGGCGAGATGCTGTTCCACCTCGGCGACTACCCGGCGGCGGAGCGCGTCCTCCGCGCGGCGCTGGCCGGGGGCCAGACGGACGCCTACGGGTGGCTCTCCGACACCCTGGTCGCGGCCGAACGCCCCGCCGAGGCGGCCATGCTCATGGAGCAGGCCGCCGGTCAGGGCCACCCCGTGGCAGCGCTGCGGGCCGCGACCATCTGGGCCGACGCCGTGGGCGACCGCGAGCGGGCGGAGCAGTGGTACCTGAAAGCGATCGACCGCGGCGACCGGGGCGCGCTGAACGACTACGGCACCTTCCTCGCCGAGGACGACTCCCGCCTAGAAGAGGCGGAACACGTGCTCCGCCAGGCCGCCGAGCAGGGGGACGCCCTGGCGTTCAGCAACCTGGGTGAGATGGAGCTGGACCGCGACGCCCCTGAGGCCGCTGCCGAGTGGCTGCGGCGCGGACTGGAACTGGAGGACCAGTCCGGTTCCACGGCCCTGCTGAAACTCGCCGACGCCGAAGCGCGGCTGGGCAACCTCGACGAGGCCCGCGCTCTGCATGATCGAGCGGTCGACGCGGGCCTGCCCGACGCCCATGTGGCCCGCGCGAACTTCCTCGCCGACCATGACGACCCGGAGGCGGCGGAGGCCGATTTCCTGGCCGCCGTGGAGGCCGGCGACGAGGGAGCCCACTACTATTACGCGGAATTCCTCGCCGCGCATGATCGTGTGGGCCCGGCGGTGGAGCATTACGACCAGGCCGTGGAAGACGGATCGGACGCCGCCCACCAACGGCTCGCCTTCATCTACCTGGGCAATGGAGCCGTCCGAGCCGCGGAGGAGCACTTCAAGGAGAGCATCGCGGCAGGCTGGCTGAGCTCGGTGTACTCCTACGCCGACATGCTCCGCCAGGAGGGCCGCGCCGACGAGATCGCCGCCCTGCTCCCCGCCGCCGAACGCCTGGGCGCCACTCCCGACCAACTGGAGGAACTGACTGCCGTTTAGGGGTTCAGCTGCGTTGCCCGTACTTCTCCGTATATGTACGGGCGACGCGCAGCAGTTCGGACTCCATCCACTCGGCGGCGGCCAGTGTGCGCGGGAGCAGGTGGCGCTCCGTGGTGGCGGCGCGGAGCAGCAGGGCCGCGGTGATGTCGTGGTCGGGACGGCGGACGACGGTGATCGGATCGCCCGCGCGGATCTCTCCCGGCGCGATCACCCGTAGCAGCGCGCCGGTGCGGCCGACCTCGATGAACCGTTTCATCCAGCCCTGCTCTCCGACCCACCCCGCGAAGGTGCGGCAGGGAATCCGGCCGGCGGTCACCTCGACCACCAGGTCGGAGCCCACCTGCCAGCGTTCGCCGATCAGCGCCTCGGTCACGTCCAGCCCGGACGTGGTGAGGTTCTCGCCGAAGGCGCCGTTGGCGAGCGTACGGCCGAGGGCCTGTTCCCAGGCGTCCAGGTCCTCGCGCGCGAACGCGTACACCGCCCTGTCACCGCCGCCGTGGAAGCGGCGGTCGCAGACGGCGTCCCCCGCCACGCCGCCGCCCGCCGTGCCCTTGGGGCCGACGGGTGACACCTGGACCGGCCCCGTCACCGGGCGCTTGTCGATGCCTGTCATCCCGCCTGGGGCATCGGTGTAGTCCACGGGCATGGGGCGGCCGACGTTCACCGACAGAAGTCTCATGGCCCCCAAGCTATGCGGAGCGAACACTTTTGGGGCGATCGGTGAAGGAGGGAGGACCGATCCCCCCGCGACGGAAGACAGGCGATGACTCGAAGAGCTACGACATGGCCCCGATGACGGAGCGGGCGGAGGACGCCGCGATCATCGAGCGGTCCTTACGGGAGCCGGAGTGCTTCGCCGAGCTGTTCGACCGCTATCACGGGCCGATCCACGGTTATGCCGAGCGGCGGCTCACCCGGCCCCTGGCCGACGACATCGCCGCCGAGACGTTCCTGATCGCGTTCCGCCGTCGCGACACCTACGACCTGTCCCGGCCGGACGCCCGGCCCTGGTTGTACGGGATCGCCTCGAACCTGATCTCCCGCCACCACCGGGCCGAGCTCCGGCAGTACCGCGCGCTGGCCAGGGCCGGTGTCGAGGAGAGCAGCGAGGACCACGCCGACCGGATCGCCGGTGAGCTGGCGGACCGCCCCTGGCTGGCGGTGGCGCTGGCCAAGCTGCCCGCAGCGGAACGCGACGTGCTGCTGCTGGTCGCCTGGGCCGACCTGACCTCCGAAGAGGCGGCCAAGGCGCTCGGCGTTCGGGCGGGCACGGTCCGGTCCCGGCTCCACCGGGCCCGGACGAAGATCCGCGCCGCGCTGGACCCGGCACTCACCAGGAAGGGCAGTTGATCATGAACGAACACCCGGACACCGATCTGGACGCGCTGCGCCGGGCCTGGCCGGAGCCCGCCCCGCCCTCCCATGACAGTTGTTCCGTCGCCAGGGCCGCGCTCCTCCAGGAGGCGACCGCGGCGGTTCCCCGGCGTGCGCGCCGCTTCCGCCTGCCTCGCGCGGGCGGGCGCGTCCTCGCGGCGGGAGCGCTGGCCGTCGTGATCACGGCGGTCGCGTCCGTCGTCGGGATCCCCGGGGGAGACACACCGCGCCCGATCGTCCCCGGGCTGGCGCTGCCGGCCGCCAACGCGCAGGTACTGCTCCACAAGGCGGCCGCCGTCGCCCGGGATCGGCCCTTCACCGCGCCCCGCCCGAACCAGTGGGTCTACATCGAGACGCGCATTCAGGGACCAGGCAATGCCGCCCCCGGTGAGGTGCAGACCCCGAAGACGCCGATGAAGACCACGGTGGATCGGGCCTGGACAAGGGCCGACGGCAAGGTGCTGGCCATGTTCGAAGACGGAAAGCTGGTCCGCTCGTCCACCGGAGGGGGCATGCCACCTGTCGACTACGCCACGGTGGCGGCGCTGCCGACGGATCCGGACGCGCTCCTGGCCTGGCTGTACAGAAACCTGGGCGGCAGCCAAAAGGAGGATGTCGTCGCCTACCGGCTGCTCGGCTCCCTGCTCAACGACAACCTCGTCCCGCCGGCTCAGGAGGCCGCTGTCTACCAGGCGATGGCCAAGATCCCCGGGGTGACGGTGAACGAGGACGCGGTGGACGTCGCAGGACGTCCGGCGCTGGCCGTGGGCTGCGTCGAAGACGGCTGGGTGGGTCACGAGATCCTGCTCGACCGGACCACCTACACCTATCTGGGCGAGCGAGCCGTCGCCGTCGCCGACCACACGTCCGCCGCGCAAGTCCCCTCCCCGGAGGGGAATCAGCAGACCGCTTCTCACACGATCAAGAAGGGGACGGTCATGTCTCTCTCGGTCCGCCTCGCCATCGGAATCACCGACAAGCCCGGAGTACGGCCCTGAACGGTGGCACGGCCCGCCCGCACCGGTGGGCGGTGCCGGCGGCGTCGCTGCTGGTGCTCCCGTCGGCCGTCAACCTGGCCTGCGGGCTCACCTGGATCTGGACACCGTCGCTGCCGCTCCCACTGCTCCACCTGCTGACCCGGGCCGGCCTGCTGGACGCGTGGCTGCTGCTGGATCTCCTCGCCGCTTCGGGCGTCCTGGGCGGGGCCGCCCTGGCGGTGCTGGCGGCCCGGGAGTGGGCCGCCGCCGTCCTGCTGATCGCCGCGATCTCGGCGCTCAGCCTCGCCGCCGCCGTTGCCGGAGGCGCGTGGCCGCCCGCTTGGTACGCCGTGGCGTACGGGGGAGCGCTGGTCGTTTTACGCGTTTCGCGGCGATCACGTGGTGAACGTTTCACCGGCCACACCCGAGCTGACCCGGCAAGACCCGAAGGCCCCGAGCCCGCGCCTTGACGCTCCCCGTACGGCCGAGAAGACTCACCGGCGATCCCCTCAAGTGTTAGCGATAACAGCGAGGTGGCACATGGCGCGATTTCTCGTCTCTCTGGTGACCATGCTGGTCACGGCGGTGATCGCCGCGCTCCCGGCCGGTGCGGCGGCGTACCCCAACCCCGGGTACGTGACCGGCAGCATCGGCGTGCACGACCCGGCGGTGGTGAAGACGTCGAGCGGCTACCTCCTGGCCAATACCGGCGACAACATCGCCCTCAAGACCTCGACCGACCGCACGGCCTGGCGGGACGCGGGTGTGGCCTTCCCCGGCGGCGCGTCATGGACGCTGCCGTACACCGGAGGCAGTGCCAGCCTGTGGGCGCCGGACATCTCCCGCCACAACGGCAAGTACTACATGTACTACGCCGCCTCCACGTTCGGGTCCCGCAACTCGGCGATCTTCCTGGCCACCAGTGCCACCGGCGCCTCGGGTACGTGGGCCAACCAGGGCCTGGTCATCTCCACCACCTCCTCCAGCAGCTACAACGCGATCGACCCCAACCTGGTCACGGACGCCGCCGGCAACTGGTGGCTGTCCTTCGGCTCGTTCTGGACCGGCATCAAGCTGATCCCGCTCAACTCCTCGACCGGGCTGCGCAGCGGGACCGCGCTCTACTCGATCGCCCAGCGCACCGGCGCCAGCACGGCCGTGGAGGCGCCGTTCATCTTCCGGCACGGGTCGTACTACTACCTGTGGGTCTCGTTCGACCTGTGCTGCCGGGGCGCGTCCAGCACGTACCGGATCATGGTCGGCCGGTCGGCCAGCGTCACCGGCCCGTACGTGGACCGCAACGGCACCGCCATGACCTCCGGCGGCGGCACGCAGGTCCTCGCCGGGCACGGCAGCGTCCACGGGCCGGGGCATCAGGCGGTGATCACGGACAGCGACGCCGACGTCCTCTTCTACCACTACTACGCCGACAACGGCGCCTCGCTGCTGGGCATCAACCTCATCGCCTACGACAGCGCGGGCTGGCCCTACGTCTACTGATCAGGTTCGGAAAGGAGCAGGCATGCTTCCCGCGCGAAGGCGCTCCCTCTCTCTCGTGACCGCCGTGATCCTCGCCCTGATCGGGACCATGAACGTCGGCACCGCCTCAGCCGCCGCGGCCAGGCAGGTGGAGAACCTGGATCGCGGCCTGATCAGCGTCCATTCCGGCAGCGGCAACCTGGTGTCCTGGCGGCTGCTCGGCAGCGAGAGCATGAGCACGGGATTCAACGTCTACCGCGGCTCGACCCTGCTGACCTCGTCGCCCATCACGAGCTCGACGAACTACCTGGACTCCGGCGCCGCGGCGACTTCCACCTACACCGTGCGCGCCGTGGTCGGCGGGGTGGAGCAGGCGCCCTCCGCGGCGGCGACGCAGTTCGCCAACGGGTATCTGGACGTGCCGATCCAGCGGCCCGCCGGCGGCACCACGCCGGACGGGGTCGCCTACACCTACAGCGCGAACGACGCGAGCGTCGGTGATCTGGACGGTGACGGCCGCTACGAGTTCGTGCTCAAGTGGGATCCGTCCAACGCCAAGGACAACTCCCAGTCCGGCTACACCGGCAACGTGTACGTGGACGCGTACCGGCTGAACGGAACCCGGCTGTGGCGCATCGACCTGGGCCGCAACATTCGCGCGGGGGCGCACTACACCCAGTTCCAGGTGTACGACTACGACGGCGACGGCAGGGCCGAGGTCGCGATGAAGACCGCCGACGGGAGTGTGGACGGCACCGGCAGGGTCATCGGCTCCGCGTCCGCGGACTACCGGAACTCATCCGGATACGTTCTGTCCGGGCCGGAATTCCTGACCATGTTCAACGGTCAGACCGGGGCGGCCATGTCCACCGTCAACTACAACCCGCCGCGCGGGACCGTGTCCAGCTGGGGCGACTCCTACGGCAACCGGGTCGACCGGTTCCTGGCCGGTACGGCCTACCTGGACGGGCAGCGGCCCAGCCTGATCATGGCACGGGGTTACTACACGCGTACGGTGATCGCCGCGTGGGACTTCCGTAACGGAGCCTTGACCCAGAGATGGACGTTCGACTCCAACGTGTCCGGCTCCCAGTACGAGGGCCAGGGCAACCACCAGCTGTCGGTCGCCGACGCCGACGCCGACGGCAGGGACGAGATCATCTACGGCTCGGAGGCGATCGACGACAACGGGAGCCCGCTGTGGAACACCCGGCTGTTCCACGGTGACGCGCTGCACGTCGGCGACCTGATCCCGGCCCGCTCCGGCCTGGAGGTGTTCAAGCCGCACGAGAACACCAACCAGCCGGCCACCTCCATGGTCGACGCCCGGACCGGCGCAGTCATCTGGACGAACCCCTCCTGCGGGTGCGACAACGGGCGTGGCGTGTCCGACGACGTGTACGCGGGCAGCGCGGGCGCCGAATCGTGGTCGTCGGCCGTCTCCGGTCTGCTCAACACCTCCGGCGCGAACATCGGCCGCAAGCCCGGCTCGACCAACTTCCTCATCTGGTGGGACGCCGACCCGGTCCGCGAGCTGCTCGACGGCACGCACATCGACAAGTACGGCACCAGCGCCGACGCCCGCCTGCTCACCGGTTCGGGCGTGCACGCCAACAACGGCACCAAGTCGACCCCGTCCCTGTCCGCAGACCTGTTCGGCGACTGGCGCGAGGAGGTCGTCTGGCCGACGACGTCGGAGACGGCGCTGCGGATCTACAGCACCCCCACCGTGACGACCCGGCGGCTGTGGACCCTCATGCACGACCCGCAGTATCGGGTGGCGATCGCCTGGCAGAACACCGCCTACAACCAGCCGCCGCACCCGAGCTACTTCATCGGCAACGGCATGTCCACCCCGGCACAGCCGAATGTCTACGTGCGGTAGATCGTTATGACATCAGCCGCTTTCGTGGCGTACTTCGGGTTCAGGCGGCAACCGTTGGGCCGCGGTCCGCTGCCGGTCGACCCGGTCCGCGACCTCGGTAAGGCGTGCGCAAATGTGCTCAAGCCGCTCATGGGCTTGATTTCGCTCCGCGATGATCGCCGCCAGCAACAGGGCGGTCAGCGACGCGGCCCCGTTGAACGCTTGCAGAGTGACCATGTTGGTGAAGAGCTCGTGCTCGGCGAACGGGCCGGAACCTTGCGCGGCCGCGACGATCGCGACCGTCGACACGATCAGCGCGCAGGCGGCGGCGCCCGCCAGCTGGAAACGCAGGGCGGCCCAGATCAGGAACGGGAAGACGAGGAAGAGCAGGTTGATGGTGCTCACCGTCGCCAGCACCGTGACGAGGAGCGTGCCCACGGCCAAGGCCACAGCCTCGCCCCAACGGGACAGACGAGCGTCCCACGGAGTCCGGGATGTGCGCAGCACGAGCAGAATGGGCGTTACCACGAGCACGCCCATCGCGTCGCCCGTCCACCACACCGACCACGTCGGCCAGAAGTCACCGCTTCGCAGTGCGCCGGCGAGCAGGAGCACGGCACTGCCCACTGTCGAGCTGATCAGCATCGCGGTCAAGGCGCCGAGGAACACCAGCGCCAGCGCGTCCCGCAACCGGTCCAGCTCGATGCAGAAACGCGCGCGGACCAGCAGGAAGTAAGCGCACACGGGAGCGAAGGTGTTGCCCACGGAGATCGCCACGACCGCTGGCAACGACGGCCCGAGCGTCAAGTTGACCAGGAACGCACCGAGAGTGATCCCGGGCCAGACCCGGACGCCCATGAGAAGCAGACAGGCCAGCGCGATGCCCGTCGGCGGCCAGAGCGGCGTGACCTGCCCGCCGACCAGCTCCTGCGCCAACCCCACCTTCGCAGCAGCGAAATAGGCGCCTGCGACGCCAAGCATCCGCAAGCCGTTCATGGCATATGAGCGGGGCCAAATGTTGTTCAGCACGCCGCCTCACTCGCTCTCACCTGCGGAAACTTCCCCCCATGACATTCTGCTACGGGATGGCGCCCGCGGTCACCGGCCGCTGGACGGGCTTCTCGCGTACGCGACGTGCGGGGCGTGCCCGCCGGGGTTTCCGTCGCGAGCTGGGCTGCAACTTCCGCGGCAGCCGAGGTAAACCCCAGGTAGATGCGTAACGGCCGGTCCTGGAGTTAGCGTGGCGGATGCCCATCAGCGCCGCATCGCTCGTCCGGCGAGTGTCCGCGGTCAACCCCCTGCTCCTCGACGGCGCCCTGGCCCTGGCGCTGGTCGTCGGGACCTGGCTGTGGGAGATGTACGACCCGGGCAAGGGTCGGCCCCCGGACCCGCTGTCGCTGTCCCTGACCGTGCTGGTGAACGCGCCGGTGGCACTGCGCAGGCGGGCGCCGGTCGCCGTCCTGGTGGTTTCCACCGGGGCGGCGCTGGTCTACCACATGCTGGGCTACCACCTCGGGCTCAACAGCATGGGGCCGCTGGTGACGCTCTACACCCTCGCCGCCCACCGGCCTTGGGCGTTCACCCTGGCCGGGGCGGCGCTGATCGTGACGGAGTGGACGCAGGCGTCGGTCCGCCAGCCCGGCGTCGCGCTGTGGTCGGCGTTAGGGCAGTCGCTCCTGGTGGCGGCCTACACCGTGGGCGCGGGCACGAGCACGCGCTTGCTGGCCGAACGTACCCGGCAGCTCGCCGTGCTGGCCGACCAGCTCCACCGGGAGCAGGACGCCGCCGCCCGCCGCGCCGTCACCCACGAACGGGTACGGATCGCCCGCGAGCTGCACGATGTCGTCGCCCATCACATGTCGGTGATCTCCGTGCAGGCGGGGCTCGGCCGCTACGTCGCCCTGTCCGACCCGGCCACCGCGCACGCCACGCTGGGGGTCATCGCCGACACCAGCCACGAGGCGCTGGCCGAGATGCGGCGGCTGCTGTCGATCCTGCGGATCGAGGCCGACGACGAGGACGAAGGGCTCTACTCCACAGCCCCCGGCCTGCGGAATCTCGAACCCCTGGCGGAGCGGATCCGCGCGGCCGGTCTGCCGCTCACGGTGATCGTCGAGGGTGAGGTCAGGCCGCTGCCGCCCGGCCTGGACATGTGCGCCTACCGCATCGTCCAGGAGTCCCTGACCAACGTGCTGAAGCACGCCGGTCGCGCCCGGGTGGAGATCCGGGTGACGTACGGCCCCGCCACACTGGCCCTTCGCGTGACCAACGACGGCGCCGCGGCCACCGGGAGCTCCCGTTCTCGTGGCCACGGATTGATCGGCATGACCGAACGTGTCAGGCTTTACCAGGGAACGATCAACGCAGGGCCGCTGCCGCTGGGCGGATTCGAGGTGCTGGCGATCTTCCCGCTGTCCCCGCCCGACGATCAGCCTCAAGAAGCGAGCTCATGATCAGAGTGCTCGTGGTCGACGATCAGGTGCTCATCCGCGCCGGTCTGGCCGCACTGCTGCGCGCGGCGGGCCTGGAGGTGGTGGGCGAGGCCGCCGACGGCGAGGAGGCGGTGCGCCTGGCCGCCACGGTCAAGCCCGAGGTGATCCTGATGGACATCCGGATGCCGGGCATCAACGGCATCACGGCCACCGAGCGGATCCTGGCCGCCGCCGAGGGGGCGCCGCCCAAGGTGCTCATCCTCACCACATTCGACCTGGACGAGTACGTCTTCAACGCGCTGCGGCTGGGCGCCAGCGGCTTCCTGCTCAAGGACACGCCGCCCGAACGCCTGATCGCCGCCATCCACACGGTCGTCTCCGGTGACATCCTGCTGGCCCCGGTCGCCACCAAGCGGCTGATCGAGGCGTTCGTCGACCCGCCGCCGTCCGTCGAGACCCCGTCACCGGCCCTCGATCGCCTGACCAGCCGCGAGACCGAGGTGCTCGGCCTGGTCGGGCACGCCTTGTCCAACAAGGAGATCGCCGAGCGGCTGTCGGTGAGCGAGGGCACCGTCAAGACCCACCTCAACCGCCTGATGGCCAAGCTGGGTCTGACCAGCCGCGCCCAGGCGATCGTCCTGTCCTATGACTGCGGCCTGGTCAGACCAGCCTCCCGGTAACCTGTTCGACGAGCCCGAAGCTCGCCTGGGAAGGAGACCGAGTCCATGAAGATCACCGTAGACGACCTCTCCGGTCCGGAGATCGCCGCGTTCCTCGACGAGCATCTCCAGCAGATGCGGTCGATCACGCCGCTGGAGAGCAAGCACGCCCTCGACCTCGACGCGCTCCGCGCGCCCGAGGTGACGTTCTGGACGATCGTCGACGGAGACGCTCTGGTCGGCTGCGGCGCGATCAAGCGGCTGGACGCGGACCACGCCGAGGTGAAGTCGATGCGCACCCGGCCGGTGCGCCAGCGCAGCGGGGTGGCGTCCCTGCTGCTGGGGCACATCATCGCCGAGGCCACGCGCATGGGCTTCACCCGGCTCAGCCTTGAGACCGGCTCCGACGAGTTCTTCCTGCCGGCGAGGAAGCTGTACGAGAAGTTCGGGTTCGCCTACTGCGAGCCGTTCGCGGACTACCAGCCCGACCCGAACAGCGCGTTCATGACCAGGACGCTGTAGCGCGAGGGGATCATCATGGGCAAGCGTACCGAATGCCCTGGTTGTGGTGTTGTGTTCGTTCGCCGGCCTCATACGCGGTTGAGGCTGCCGAGCAATAGTTGGCCCGGATATCAGCCGTGGTAGGTGCATGGATCATAAGCGCCTGGTGGCCAAGTGCCGCTCATGCGTTCTAGCTAGCACAACCCGAATGCTGGTGACCTTATCCGCCCGGCGTTGGAGGCTGCACGCATGGCTGACTCGCTGCGGGCGATCGCTGCGCCGTTCGTCGCTCTGGGGCCGTCCGGGGTGGCGATCCGCGACCGGCTCAAGGGCTTGACGGCGCAGGATGAGCAGGTGCTGCGGCTGGTGGGTGCGCATCTCGGCGTGCTGGCTTCGCGGGATCTGGCAGTGCGTTGCCGTGCTGGGCTGGAGCATTCCCCCCAGGCGTGGGCGGCCCGCAAGCGGGAACTGACGCCGCTGTCGTCGTCGCGGTGGGCGGGCAGCATCACGAAGGCCTCCCATGATCAGTGGGCGCTGGCTCGCCGCTCCGGGCTGGCCCACATCTGCTCGCTTGAGGCGGCCATCCGGACGATCGCGCACCGGCTGGCTCAACCGATCGGCGCGAAGGGTTCGAGGAAGGCGCCGGGTGGCTACCGCAGCAGGCGGGAGTGGCATGCCAAAACCCGCCGCCTGCACATGCTGACCCACCGGCTGGAGCGGGAGCGGGCCGACTACGAGGCCGGGAGGGTGCGGGTGGTGCGGGGCGGCAAGCGGCTCGCCCGCAACCGGCACCATCTTGCCGCCGCCCAGCTCACCGAGGCCGAGTGGCGCGATCGGTGGCAGGCCGATGGCGAGTCGGGCAAGCGGTACGGCAACGAGACGATCCGCATCACCCCCAACGGCGAGGTTTCCCTCAAGCTTCCGGCCCCGCTCGCCGCCTACGCCAACGCCGAGCACGGCCGGTACGTGCTCGCCGGGAAGGTGCGCTTTCCGCACCGCGGGCAGGAGTGGGCCGACCGGGTGGAAGCCAACCGAGCCGTCGCTTACCGCATCCACCTGGACGCCGCCCGCAGCCGCTGGTACATGACCGCTTCCTGGTCAGTCCCTAGGAACGGTGCCGTCACGGTATGACGGGGCCGATCAGCGAGGGGCATACCATCCGCGTATATCGCGGTGCTATGGGAACGGGCCCCGCGGCAATCGCCGCGAGGCCCGGCTCCACCGATCGTCGTCCGGTTCACGATCGGTTTGAGGGAACGCGCTCAGCTGGGGATCGGGTACGGGAACGCGCTCGTCACGCCGATCTTGTCGTACTCCATCTTCGAGGTGTCGAAGCCGTCCGCCCAGTTGGCGTTGGTGACCTCGTTGCACTTGTACGCCTGGTACTTGTCGTCGCTGACCTTGCCCACCTCGACGTTGGAGATGGCGAAGCCGCATCCTCCCGCGTCCATGTGCACGCCGCGGGTGCCGGAGTCCGGCATCTGCCCGGCGGGGTCGTTGATGACGTCGCCGATCACCATCTGCGTGACGTAGTTGTCGATCGGGTGGGGTTCGACGTTGTGCACGCCGTAGGTGTAGAAGGCGCCCATGTCGCCGCTGTCGAGGCCGGTCTCCTCCAGGCGGATGTAGGAGAACTTGTTGTTGCGGGCGTAGTTGTCCTCGTTCTTGATCTCGGGGCGGACCTCGAGGCTGATGCCGTAGCGGGCGCTGTGCTTGACGACGATGTTGCTGACGGTGTTGTTGCCCGTGCTCATCAGCTCGATGCCGGCCGCGTCGCCGGGGACCAGCTCGCCGACGTGGTAGATGTAGTTATTCGTGATCGTGTGATGCCCGGAGATATCACCTTCGCCGGGGTAGCCGCCCTCCACCTTGATGCCGTCGCCGCCGAGGTTGTCCAGCAGGCTGTCCGACACCTTGACCCGTTCGTTGGCGAAGAGCAGGAAGACGCCTGTGAAGCCGCTGTCGGACAGGTGCAGCCTGGTCAGGTCGATGTCGCGGGAGTTCGTCACGGTGATCATGCCGAACCTGTTGCGCGGCATCTCGATCTGCCGGTCGTAGATCGGGTACTTGTGCTCGTAGCCCGAGTCGCCCGGGGCGTTCCAGGCATAGCGATACCAGTCGACGAAGTCGGAGTACTGCAGCTGCAGCCCGTCGAAGGCGAGGTTCTGGACGCGCCGGTCGGGGGAGGACCCGGCCAGCGAGATGATCGTCTTGACGGTGGGGGCCATGACCTTGTCGATCGAGCCCTTCGGCCAGTAGTAGACCTCGCTGTTGGCGAAGTCGAAGTAATACTCGCCCGGCTGGTCCAGGAAGCGCAGGGTGTTCTGCAGGAAGTAGCGCGAGCCGCTGCGGCTGTTGACGAGGGTGAAGCGGGCGTCGTGGTTGAGCGTGAAGAAGTTCTTGCGGAAGTCGGCCCCGCCGAGCGGCACGGTGTCGGAGAACCAGCTCCACGAACCGCCGGACCAGACGACCATCTGGGCGTTCTTGTCGAAGTCGGCGTCCCACTCCTTCGGAATGTCCTTGGCGTCGAAGAAGAGCCAGTTGTGCACGGCTTGGTATTCCGCCTCGGGCGTCACCGAGAACAGATACGGCGACCACAGGTCGTCGCTGGTCCTGTTCGGGTAGCGGGCGGTGGTGGCGCGCTTGCCGTCCTCGAAGAGGGTGTAGAAGTTGCGGTCGACCTTGGTCTTGTAGATGGTGTCGTTGTACTTCTGCCAGCCGGTCAGCGGCTTGGCGCCGAGCAGCCTGGCCTTGCCGGGGCCGTCGGCGCTGCGGTAGGTGATCTTGTGGCCGTTCTCGCCGGAGTCGGCCTCGGTGAAGGTGATCGTCTTGTCGACGACGTAGTCACCGGTCTTGACGTTGACCACGATGTCGCACTTCTGGTGCTTCTTCTTGGCGCGCAGCTGGTCACGGGCCTGCTCGATGGACTTCCACGGACGCTGGGCACTGCCGTCGGCCCGGTCACCGCCCGTGGGGGACACGTAGTAGTCGCACGTGGCCTTCTCCGCCGATGCCGCCGTCGTCGGAGCGGTCAGGCTGCCCAGCAATAAGACGACCGCACCCAAGGATCTGAAGATCACTAGCTCTCCTTTGCTTCCCGCCACTGCTCGTACTCGGCGCGGGTTTGGGGGGTTAGGGGGTAGTAGTCCGACAGGGCTCCGCCGTCCTCGATGCGGGCGCGGCTGTAGCGCTCCCACTGCTCGTGTTCGGCGGCGGCGTCGATCACCGACTCGGCCAATCGGAGCGGCACCACCACGGCGCCGTCGTCGTCGGCGACGAGCAGGTCACCGGGGAGCGCGAGCGCCCCGCCGACGGCGACCGGCACGTCATAGGCCCACGGGAACAGCTCCGCCTGCGAGGCGTAGTGCGGGGTCGCGCCCGTGGACCAGATCGGCACGTCCAGCTCGGCGACCCGGGGCAGGTCCCTGATGCGGCCGTCCACGACGATGCCCGCGCCGCCCTTGCGCTTGAAGTAGCGGACCAGCATGTCGCCGAAGCAGCCGGTGTAGGCGCTGCCGTACGCCTGGACGACGAGCACGTCGCCGGGCCGCACCTCCTCCAGGACCGCCCACAGCGCGGTGTGCCGCTCGACGTACTCCTGGCCGAGGCCCGAAGCGATGTCCTCGCGCTGCGGCATGAACTGCAGGGTCCGGACCCGCCCCGCGATCTTCTGCCCCCGCGACAGCGGAAGCGGTCCCTCGACGAACGTCCGCCGGATGCCCTGGGCGTGCAGTTTCGCGCAGGCGGTGGCCGAGCTGATCCGGGACAGCCCGGCCACGAGGGCGGGATCGGGTTCGGCGGGCAGCGGCCCGCGAACGGGAAGGTCCCAGATGGGGTCGTCCATGAAACTCCTCGATAGGACTCGGTAGAAGGGCTCGATGCGGCTCGGGGTAGGGCCCGTGACTCGGCAGGGCCAGGGGAAGGGCTCAGTAGTGCTGGTGCGACGGGTTACGGACGCGCGCCGTCGTGTGCAGGTCGAGCCGGATCCGGCGGCCGGGCGGTAGCTCCACCAGCAGTCGCGGACCGCCCACCGCCACCTCCCGCTCGGCCTCACTGATCGCGGGAGCGGTGTAGGAGCGCGGATCGCCCGGATAACCGGGCTCGGCCCCGGTCACCAGCGCCCGGTCGATGTCGTGCTCGCCGAACGCGCCCGCCTGCACCACGACCCGGCGGGTCCGGCTCAGCCCGAGGTTCAGCAGCTCGAGGCGGACGCCGTCGGGCCGTACCGAGTCGACCAGCGCGGCCACGTCGGCGGGCAGGCCGGGGCGGTGGCGGTCGGCGTCGAAGTAGGCCAGCCGCGTCGGCAGCAGCCCGCCGTTGTAGAGGACCTGCGGCGTGCCGGTGACCAGCTGCAGCAGCGCCTCGGTGAGCACCGGGTTGAGCCGCTGCCAGTGGTGCACGTGGACGGTGGCCAGGTCCGCCTGGTCGGCGTCGATGAGCGTCATCCGCCGCTGCACCTGGCCGAGCGCGGTGGCCAGCATGGCCTCGGGGAAGCCGGGATTGGCGCCGCGCAGGTATTCCAGCCAGGGCGCCTCGTGCCCGGCCTCCTCCTTGTTGCGGAACGGGCGCACCGTGGTCCAGTCGTAGCCCGAGCTCGCCCGCAGCCGGTCCAGCCGGTCGGCGTCCGCGGCGGACCGGCTCGCCTGCCACAACCAGACGGGCAGGCCGAGCTGCGGCGGCTGGAAGTCGAACCAGCCGCCGTCGTCGTGCCGGTTGGGCACCAGCATGGTGGGCTGCCCGGCCTCCTCGCCCAGCTCGGCCAGCCACCGGTCGCTGGTGCTCATCTCCGTCCCGGTCACGCTCGCCTGCCTGGCGTGGGCGTACACGCTCTCCAGGGGGTCGCGGCCGATGGCGAGCGTGGCGTCGTCGCCGGTCAGCAGGTGGGCGTTGACCGCGGCGACGGCCGCGGCAGCGCCGACGCTGTAGAGGCCGTGCGGCCACTGCCAGCCGTAGTTGCCGCCGTACCACCGGCCGCCGTGCAGCTCGCCGACCTTGCCCGACGGGCCGACGTTGTCGGGGAGCACGCCGTCGTTGGCGGCGGCCCGCTCCTGCCAGGCGCCGATGTAGCGCAGCGCCCAGTCGCGGTAGCGGTCGTCGCCGTCGTACAGCCAGGCGTTGACGGCCAGGCTGGTCGCGGCCAGGTTGACCGCCACGTCGCCACGGCCGATCCGCTCGCTCATCGCGGCGCCCATGCGGGCGGCGTTGCCGGGGTCGGCGAGGTCCGTCCAGGTCGTGATCCCCGGCAGGTCGCGCAGCGGCAGGCCGTACGGTCGCATGCTGGTCAGGCCCGCGTGATAGGAGGCCCACTCCCGCTGCATGCCGTAGCGAGGGCCGCCGGCGCCGTTGTGCGGGGCGCGGATGAGGTCGAGATCGGCGTCGTAGTTGGCCGAGCCGGGCAGGTAGAGCTCGGCGAACCGCCGGGCCCGCTCGCGGTAGCGCTCGTCCCGGGGGTCGGCGGCGCAGATGCCGTAGAACAGCAGCAGCGACTCGCCCTGGTGGAACCAGTCGTAACCGCGCTCGAACTCGTCCACCAGGTAGCCGAGCTCGGTGAGCTGCGCGGTCACGCCCTCCCAGTGGTGCTTGGCCGCGTCGAGCAGGTCGTCGGCGCCGCCGAGCTGGTAGAGCGCCGGCCAGTTGAAGAACGCCTCGTAGAAGTCGTCGGCGCCGTCCCGGTCCTCGGTGGCGCCGTGGTAGATGAGCCGTCCGTCGGGCCCGCAGTAGCGGGCGGCGAAGGCCCGCCACGCCTCGTCGAGGGCGTCGAACAGCCGGCGTTCGAGCACCGCCCAGGCGGGCGGCGCGCCAAGAGGGACAGTCGCGGTGATCTCCCGCATGTCAACCTTTCGTGGCCCCGGCGGTGAGGCCGCTGATGATGTGCCGTTGCATGAAGACGAAGAAGACCAGGAGCGGGGCGATGGCCAGCAGCAGTGTCGGGAAGACCACCGTGTAGTCGGTGGAGTACTGGCTGACCGCCGCGTAGACGCCGGTGGTCACCGTGTACAGGCCGCTGCCGGGGCCCAGGATGATCTGCGGGTTCACGAAGTCGTTCCACACCGAGAAGGTGTTGAGGATGACCATCGTGGCGACCGCGGGCCGCATCAGCGGGAAGACGATCTGCCAGAACGTCCGCAGCCGCCCGGCCCCGTCCACCGCCGCCGCCTGGTCGAGCACGGCCGGGACGGTGGCGATGTAACCGGCGTACAGGAAGATCGAGAACGGCAAGGTCAGCACGGTCTCGAACAGCACGAACCCGCGGATCGTGCCCATCAGCCCGAGCGTCTTGAGCACGTAGACCACCGGGATGACCAGCACCTGCCCCGGGATGAACGTCCCGGCCAGGAAGAACAGCATCAGCACCCGGAAGCGGCGCTTCGGGCTGCGCGCGATCACGTAGGCCGCGGGCGCGGCCAGCACCACCGAGAGCAGGTTGACCGCCACCACGAACAGCAGCGTGACCGCGTAGCCCTTGACCACGTTGAACTGCGGGTTCGTCAGCGCCCTGCCCAGGGGCTCCAGCGTGAGGCCGCCCAGGCCGAACGGGTTGGCCAGGATGTCCTGCTGGCCCTTGAAGGCGTTGACGGTCAGCACGTACAGGGGGATGAGCATGAAGGCGACGGTCGCCCAGAGGAAGGGCTTTCTCACTGGTGCACCGCCAGCTCGCCGCGCCTGCGCAGCCGGGTCACCACGAACGCCAGCGCCGCCGTCACCAGCATCAGCAGCACCGACTGCGCCGAGCCGAAGCCGAGGCGGGCGTCGTGGAAGGAGTTCCACAGGATGAGGTAGGCGACGGTCTGCGTCTGACCGGCCGGGCCGCCCGCCGTCAGCGACACCACCAGGTCGTACGTCTTGAGCAGCGTCACCAGCGACAGCACGATGTTGACCGTCACGGACGGGCCCAGGGCGGGCAGCGTCACGTTCCTGAACACCTGCCATCGGGTCGCGCCGTCGATGCGCGCCGCCTCGATCAGCGAGTGCGGTACGGCCTGCAGCCCGGCCAGGTACAGCACCACGTTGACGCCGAACCCCGCCCACACCAGCACCGCGATCATGGTGATCGTGGCCCACGTCGGATCGGACAGGAACGGCAGCACCTCGCCACCCCAGGTGGTCACCAGGTTGTTGACCGCGCCGGAGGTGCCGAGGATCGCCGACCAGAGGAAGCCGACCACGAGGGCGCTGAGCACGTGCGGGTAGAACAGCACGATCCGGAAGAACGTGTTCGCCCTGGAGACGCCGTTCACCAGGAGGGCGAAGCCGAGGCCCAGGAGGTTGAGCCCGGCCGTGCCCGCCGCCGCGACCAGCAGGGTGACCAGGGCGGCGCGGCGCAGCTCGGGGTCGTCCAGGAGGTTGACGTAGTTGGCGGCGCCGACGAAGGCGGGGTTGGCGCTGAAGCCGTCCCAGTCGGTCAGGCTCAGGTAGAGGGCCAGGCCGACCGGGATGATCAGCATCACGGTGTAGAGGACGGTGGCGGGGGCGACCATGATCGCGGTGGCCCATCCGTCGCGGCTCCCGGGCTTGCGCCGCACGACCGTGGTGGTGACGACGGGTGCTTCTTGGGTGAGCGTCATGAACGGCCGGCCAGCCAGCGGTCCACGCCCTCGGCAACTTCCTTGGGGGACTTGCCCACGTACAGGCCCTGGACCTCGGTGTTCCAGGCGGCGTTGAAGCCCTTGGGCAGGGTCGCGTCGCCGTAGCCCTCACCCTGCGGAACCCCGGACGGGGCGCCGTCGAGGATCTGCTGCACCTGCTTCTCCAACGGGGTGAACTCGCGCTCCACGCCGTTGCGGAAGTTGCCGTCCTGCTTGAGCTGGCTCTTGACCGCCGCCGGGTCGGTGACGAGCCACTTCACCAGCTTGAGCGCCGCGTCCTTCTGCGGGGTGGACTTGAGGATCATGTACGGGGCCGCCATCGTGGCGCCCTGCGGGCCCGGGTAGCTCAGGCCCTTGTCGACCGGGGCGGGGAAGACGCCGACTTCGAAGTCCTTCTTGGACTTGGCCTCGGCGGCGGTGAACCAGCTGCCCATGACGTACATCGCCGACTTGCCGGACAGGAAGGCGGTCTCGGCGTCGGCGTACTTCATGCCCAGGGCGTTCTTGTCGACGTAGCCCTTGTCGATCCAGGTGCGGTAGCGCTCCAGGAACGGCAGCAGCGACTCGCCCGCCTTGAGCTTGCCCGCCTTGATGTCCTGCTGCCAGGTGGGGTGCGCCTGAGCGCGCGAGGGGCTGGACAATTCCAGCAGCTGGAGCCCGGTCAGGAACTCGCCGCCGGTCTGCAGCGGCAGCGTCCCGGCCGCCTTGAGCTTGCCCATGACCGTGTCGAGCTCGTCGAGCGTGGTCGGTGGCTTGTCGATACCGGCCTTCTCGAAGGTGGATTTGTTGTAGAAGACCAGCGACTGCGCCTGCACCCCGACGCCGACCGTGTAGATCTTGCCGCCCAGGCTCGCCTCCTTGACCAGCGGCGTGTCCTTCGCCCACGGCTGGTCGGTCAGGTCGAGCATCTGCTTGGAGAGTGTCTCGTCGGCCGTCAGCGTCTCGACGACGTCGGGGGCGTTGCCCGCGGCGAGCTGCTGGGGCAGCGTGTCGGCCACGCCCTTGCCGGTCGGCGCCTCGACCTTGACGTCGATGCCGGGATTGGCCTGCTCGAACGGCTTGACCAGCCCGTCCCAGTACGCCTGGGTGAGGTTCGGGGTGATGTTGACCAGCATCCGTACGGTGACCTGGCCCCCCTCGCTCTGCTGCGCCTGCGAGCCGCCGGCGAAGCCGCCCCCGCCGCAGCCGGCGAGCAGGAGCAGGCCGCCGAGCGCGGTCAGGGCGTGGGTTGGACGTGGGGAGCGCATCGCACCTCCAGGGGAGACGCCTTTTAATGGGTCGTCACTCGATTAACGATTATTTAATACGTAGGTCACATATGCTCGTCAAGAGCCACGTAAATAGGTTGCGAGCAGATTGCCTGAGTCATAAATACGTTAGGATGGGCGGATGGCTGGACGCGAGGACGGCAAGCGGCTGGTGCTGGGCGCGGAGGAGCTGGCCGCCCTGCGGGCGTGGGCTGAGGGCGCCGGCGAAAGTCTGAGCCTGCGCAGCCGCATCGTGCTCGCCTGCGCCGAGGGCCTGCCCCGCAACGAGATCGCGGCGCGGCTGGCGGTGAGCCCCGCGACCGTGGCCAAGTGGCGCGACCGGTTCGTCGAACGCGGCCTCGACGGCCTGGCCGACGCCCCGCGCCCCGGCCGCCCGCGCACCGCGGAGCGGCGGGAGGCCGAACGAGTGATCGCCGCCGCGGCCACCGGGCCGGCCGTCCCTTCGACGCGCACGATGGCCAGGCAGCTCGGGCTCTCGCAGTCCACGGTGGCCCGCATCTGGCAGGAGCAGCAGGTCGCGCCGCCCGCGGCCCGGCTCGTGCCCAGAGAGCTGCTGTCGGACCGGGTCTACGAGCTGCTGCGCGGCTGGATCGTCGCCGGTGAGCTGGTGGCGGGGCAGCGGCTGGTGGAGTCGGAGATCGCCCGCCGGGTCGGCACCAGCCAGGCCCCGGCCAGGGAGGCGATCAAGCGGCTGGCGCACGAGGGCCTGGTCATCTCCTATCCCAACCGGGGCAGCTACGTCGCGGAGATCTCCGACGAGCAGGCCCGCGAGGTCCGCGACATCCGGGTGCTGCTGGAGGAATACGCCGCCCGCGAGGCCGCCACCCGCGTCCGGCCCGAGACGCTGCGGCAGCTGACCGCCGACGTGCAGGCGATGCGGCGGGCGGCGGGCGACGGCGACATCGGCGCCTTCCGGGACGCCGACCTGGCCTTCCACCGGCGCGTTTGTGCCGCCTGCGGCAACTCCTTCCTGCTGCGGCTGTGGCGGACCATCGAGTCCAACCTGTGGAGCCTGCATGTGGTCGGCAACCCGCTCTACGGTGGCGACTGGGGCGCGATGGCGGGCCACCACGACGACCTGGTGGCGGCGCTGGCCTCCGGCGACCCGGACGAGGCGGCCCGCCTGTTCGCCGCCCACGCCAGGGGCGAGGCGTCCCGCACCCCGCCCCGCACCCGGCCTGGTCAGGCGGACGTAACCACCTCGTAGACCCCGCCGCGCCGGGTGTCGAAGACGATCACTCCCGGCTCCGGCCGTTCGGCCTTGACCGGCCTGCCGTGCTCGGTCACCGTGACCTCCTTCGCGGTACGCAGCGTGAGCTTCCGTCCCAGATCCGAGCAGATCTTCCCGCGCAGTACGGCTCCGCCGCCCCACTCCAGGTCGATCTCGAACCCGCCTCTGGCCCGCAGCCCGCGGAACGACCCGGCCGGCCAGACCGAGGGCAGCGCCGGCAGCAGGTGCACCTGGTCGCCGTGGCTCTGCAGCAGCATCTCGGTGATCCCCGAGGTCCCGCCGAAGTTGCCGTCGATCTGGAACGGCGGATGCAGGTCGAACATGTTGGGCGCGGTCCTGGCGGGCAGCAGCAGGTTGCTCAGCCGCTTGTACGCCTCGGGCGCGTCCAGCAGCCTTGCCCAGAAGTTGATCTTCCAGGCCAGCGACCAGCCCGCCCCCGCCTCCCCGCGCAGCGCCAGCGTCCGGCGGGCGGCCGTGGCCAGCTCGGGCGACAGGCGCGGGTCGATCTGGTGGCTCGGGAACAGGCCCCACAGGTGGGAGATGTGCCGGCTGCGCGACAACGCGGCGTCGCCCCGGTAGTCCTCCTGCCACTCCTGGATCTGGCCGAGATGACCCACCTGGGTGGGCACCAGCCGGGAGCGGGCCTGCTTCACCCGCTCCCGCATCCCCTCCTCCAGCCGCAGGATCGTCGAGGCCTCCTCGAAGGCGCCGAACAGGTCCCGCAGGATCTGCATGTCCATGGTCGGACCGGCGCAGATGCTGACGTTCTCGCCGCCGTCCTCGTGGTGGCCGACCTCGGGGGAGTGCGAGGGGTTGGTCACCAGATAGCCGGTTCTGGGGTCGGTCTGCAGCGTGTCCAGGAAGAACTGGACCGAGCCCTTGATCAGCGGGAAGTGCTCGCGCAGCCGCCGCTCGTCGCCCGTGTACAGGTAGTGCTCCCACATCGTCAGGCAGAGCCACGCGCCGCCGCTCGGCCACACGCCGTAGAAGGCGAAGTCCACGGGCGCGGTGCCGCGCCAGCCGTCGGTGTTGTGGTGGGCCACCCAGCCGCCCGCGCCGTACTGCGTCCTGGCGGTCTTGGCCCCCGACTCGGCCAGGTCCTTGATCAGGTCGAACAGCGGCTCCATGCACTCGGTGAGGTTGGCCGGTGCGGCAGGCCAGTAGTTCATCTCGCAGTTGATGTTGATGGTGTACTTCGACTCCCACGCGGGGGCGAGCGAGTCGTTCCAGATGCCCTGCAGATTGGCCGCGTAGCCGGGGGAGCGGGAGCTGGAGATCAGCAGGTAGCGGCCGTACTGGAAGTACAGCGCCGCCAGCTGCGGGTCGGTGTCGAGCTGCTTGCGGGCGATGCGCTCGTCGGTCGGCAGCGCGACGGCCTCCGAGGTGCCCAGGTCGATCGCCACCCGCCCGAACAACCGCTGATAGTCCCGTACGTGCCGGTGCGCCAGCACCTCGTACGGTCGCCCGCTCGCCCGCTTCAGATGCCGCTCGGCCACCTGGGCGGGGTCGCCGCCGACGTCCTTGAAGTTCCGGTAGCTCGAACCCATGGAGATCAGCAGCGTGACCTCGTCGGCGCCCTCCACCACCAGCGTGCCGCCGTCGGTGCGGACCGTGCCGCCCTTCGCCTCGGCCCTGGCCAGGGCCTGGAAGCGCACCTCGCCCTTCATGCCCTGGGTGTCGCCGCTGACCCCGTCGAGCGCGATCGTGGCCCGGCCGGCCGCGGCCGTCGTGGAGCTCTGCACGCTGGAGAAGGCCGCCTGGAACGTCACCGCGCCTGGTTTGTCGGCCGTGTGGCGTACGACGATGAGCTGGTCGGGGTTGCTGGCGAAGACCTCGCGCGTGTGGCGGACGCCGTCGCGGACGTAGGTGACCGTGGTGACCGCGCGGGTCAGGTCGAGCTCACGGCGGTATTCGGTGAATTCCGCCGACCCCGGGAACGTCAGCGTGAGGTCGCCGAGCACCTGGTACGGGGCCTGCTCGCTGGGCCGGCCGAGGAACTTCTGGTCGGCCAGATTCTGCGCCGCCTGCCACTTGTCCTCCCAGACCAGCTGCCTGATCTGCGGGAGGGCGGCCAGCGCCTCGGGGCTGTCGTAGGTGTGCGGGCCACCGGCCCAGATGCTGTCCTCGTTGAGCTGGAGGCGTTCGGTCGCCACGCCGCCGAAGACCATGGCGCCGAGCCGCCCGCAGCCGACCGGTAACGCCTCCAGCCAGGCGGCGGCGGGCTTGCCGTACCAGAGAGTGAGGGGGTTGTCCCGCGCGGACGGCTCGGCCCGCGCGGGTCCTGCGGCGATGCCGCTCGTGAGCAGGGATCCGGCGGCGGCTCCCAGCCCGGTCGTGAGCACGCCCCTGCGTGTGTAGCCGTGGGTCACCAATACTCCTCTTGTTTTCGCGGAGGTTGCTTCGCGGAGGTGGAGGTTGTTGCGCGGAGGGTGGTCCGCGGAGGTGGAGGTTGTTGCGCGATGGTCAACGCGGATGGGCCAAGGCGGACGTGGGATGTATTAGTACGCTCGATCATCGTCCGCTGTCTAGTTCCCCACGTCCGGCGCATAGGGCTGGCCAGAACATGGGACGTTTGTTAGATTCCAGCTGGCGAACGAAAGGATCAAATGTCCCTGACAGACGAGGCCATCGCCCGGATCCGGCGGCTCATCCAGTCCGGAGACCTGCCGCCCGGCTCGCGGCTGCCGCCAGAACCGCAGCTCGCCGCCCAGCTCGGCGTCTCGCGCAACCCGCTGCGCGAGGCCGTCAAGGCGCTGGTCGTCGCGCGCGTCCTCGACGTGCGCAGGGGCGACGGCACGTACGTCACCAGCCTGGAGCCGGCGCTCCTGCTCGAAGGGCTCGGGATCGCCATCGAGCTGCTGCGCGACGACACGCTGATGGAGGTCATCGAGACCCGGCGGCTGTTCGAGCCGGTCGCCACGGCGCTGGCCGCCACCCGGGTGTCCGACGCCCAGCTGGCGGTCATCGAAGAGCAGCTGGCAGCCATGCGGGAGGTCAGTGGCGACGTGGAGAAGCTCAACCACTTCGACGCCGCCTTCCACCGCGCGGTCGTGGCCGCGACCGGCAACGAGACGTTGTGCACACTGCTCGACGGCATCTCGGGCCGGACGACCCGGATGCGCGTGTGGCGGGGGAGCGTGGTGGCGGGCAGCGCGGACCGTACGCTGGCCGAGCACCAGGCGATCTACGACGCTCTGGCCGCACGGGACGCCCCGCTGGCCCAGGCGGCGGCGCTGATGCACGTCAGCACGACCGAGAGCTGGTTCCGCCTCGTACTCGCCGCCGAGCCGCGATGACCGGCATGGAGGCGCCTCGGATAGACGCGCACCACCACGTCTGGGATCTCGGGGTCCGGGCCCATGGCTGGCTCGATGCCGAGAAACTGGCGCCGATCCGCCGCACGTTCACCCTCGACCGGCTCGCCGAGCACGCCACTGCGGCGGGAGTGGGCGGGACCGTGCTGGTGCAGGTGCTGCCCGACCTGGCGGAGACCGTGGAGTTCCTGGCTTTGGCCGCGGAGTCCGAGCTGGTGGCGGGGGTCGTGGGCTGGGTCGATCTCACCGCGCCCGCCGTCGCCGAGACGCTGGCCGGCCTGTCCTCTGGCCAGGCAGGCCAGGCAGGCCAGTCAGGTCGGCCCGGCGGTCAGCCAGGCAGGGTGGGCCACGCAGGTCGGTCCGGCGGGCTGGTGGCGATCCGCCACGGCGTGCAGGCCGAGCCAGACCCCGGCTGGCTCACCCGCCCCGACGTCCGCCGTGGGCTGGCCGCGGTGGCATCGGCGGGCCTGGCCTACGACATGCTCACGCTGCCGCACCAGCTGCCCGCGGCCATCGAGACGGTGGCGGCGCTGCCCGAGCTGACGTTCGTGCTCGACCACCTGTCCAAGCCGCCCATCACCTCGGGGCAGCTCGAACCATGGGCGAGCCGGATCCGGGAGCTGGCCGCACACCCGAACGTGTACTGCAAGCTGTCCGGGATGGTCACCGAGGCCGACTGGACCTCCTGGCGGGTGGCGGACCTGCGGCCCTACGCCGAGACCGTGCTGGCGGCGTTCGGGCCGGAGCGGGTGATGTTCGGGTCGGACTGGCCGGTCTGCCTGCTCGCGGCCGACTACGAGCGGGTCGTGTCGGCGGCCGAGGAGCTGTGCGCGGGGCTGTCGGCGGGGGAACGCGCGGACGTCTTCGGCGGTACGGCCCGCCGGGCATATCGGCTCGGGGACGTCTGACGCGGACCCCCGCCCAGACCCCCATACGCCGATATTTCGGGCTTTACAAGATCTTGTCAGCGCATAAAACCAGTGTTAACTCTTGCGGAGGCGCGGGACACGAGCTCCCGCGCCTCTGGACGTTCAGGAGAAAGACGTTCAGGAGAAAGACGTCCAGGAGAAAGACGTGCAGGAGGAAAAGGTGTCGAGCAGACCCTGGTTACGCAGCACTGTCGTCGTCCTCGCCATCACGGCGTCCTCTCTACCCCTCACCGGAGCCGCCCGGAGTGAACCGGGCGCGACGGCTCCCCAAGTCCAAGGCGTTCAGGAGGGCGAGCCCGGCAAGCCCGACCTGGACAACCGGCAAGGCAGAGTCCCGCCGCCGGTCGGGATCAACGCCCGCAGTGCGGGACCGGCGGCCGAGATCCGCTGGAACGCTCTGGGCACCCCCGCCGCCATCACCAGCGCCGAGCCGCTGGCCGAGGGGCTGGGTGCCGACCCGGAGCAGGCCGCGCGCGCCTACCTCAAGAACAACGAGCGGCTCTTCGGCCTGTCCGGCGCGTCGGTCGACGCCCTGGAGAAGGTCGCGGTGAACCCGATCGGCGCGGGTCACGCCGTACTGCTGCGCCAGCGTTTCGGCGGCTTGCCGGCCGGCGTGGACGGCCTCGTCGCGATCGGGGTGGCCGGCGGCAAGATCAGGCACGTGACCTCCTCGCTGTCGCGCGACACGGCGGCGCCCCCGGCCGCCACGATCACCGCGCAGCGGGCCATGGAGATCGCGGCCAGGGACGACGGCATCGACCTGGCCACGGCCGTCACCAAGCAGGTCAGCGCGGTGGCCGTACCGGCGCCCGACGGGGTGCACAGCGCGTACCAGGTCGTCCTGATCGGCGGTCAGGGCGAGGCGGCCGGATACACCACGCACGTGGACGCGGTCACCGGCGCGATCCTCGTCCGGGAGAACCTGGTCGAGCACTTCGACCCGGACAACCCGACCTGGTCGGCGTTCCCGTCGAACCCGCCGGACGACTACTCCTCCACCGACACCCGCCAGACCTGGTGCTTCGCGGCGGCCCCCGGCTGCGACTACGTGACCGGCGGCGACCCGCCGACCGGCAAGGCGTGGGACGTCGACCACGCCACGAACACGTCGTCCACCACCAGCGTCGGCAACGCGGCGAAGACCGTCGAGAACCGGGCGAACCCCGACCCGTTCTCGGTCGGCACCCGCAGCAACGTGCTCACGCCGAGCCGCAACTACCGCTACCCGTGGCGGAACCAGTGGCACGAGGCGAAGTGCAATCCGGCGGTCTTCGACCAGAGCGGTGAGAACGATCTCGAGGCCGCCATCGCCAACCTGAACGCCATGCACAACCGCATGCACGACTGGTCATACCGGCTCGGCTTCACCGAGACGGCGTGGAACATGCAGGTGGACAACGGCGACCGTGGCGGGCTCGGCAACGACCCCGAGCAGGGCAACGCCCAGGCGGGCGCCCGCGACCTGACCGTCCGCGACAACGCCAACCAGATCACCGGGCCCGACGGGGTGGCGCCGATCACGAACATGTACCTGTGGCAGCCGATCGCGGGCTCGTTCTACTCCCCGTGCGTGGACGGCGACTACGACATGTCGGTCATCGGCCACGAGAACACCCACGCCATCTCCGGCCGCATGATCGGCGGCCCGAACGCCGGCTGGAGCGGCGCGCAGGCCGGTGCGATGAACGAGAGCACCTCCGACCTGATGGCGATGGAGTACCTGTTCGAGTACGGCTTCCGCCCCTCCGGCCAGACCCCGTACGTCACGGGCGGCTACGTCACCGGCGACCGCGAACGGGGCATCCGGAACTACGACATGTCCAAGTCGCCGCTCAACTACAGCGACATCGCCTACGACCTCGTCGGCCAGCAGGTCCACGCGGACGGCGAGATCTGGTCGGCCACGCAGTTCGACGTGCGCGACGCCTTCGTCAAGCGGTACGGCAAGGGCAGCGCCAAGCAGCAGCGGGCCTGCGCGGACGGCAAGACACCGCTGGCCAAGTGCCCGGGCAACCGGCGCTGGGCGCAGCTCTCCCTCGACGCCCTGCTGCTGATGGCCTCGGGCGCGGTCAGCTACGTCGATCACCGGGACGCGCTGCTCGCGGCCGACGCGATGCGCTTCGACGGCGCCGACCAGGACATCATGTGGCGCGCGTTCGCCGAGCACGGCCTGGGCGCGACAGCGGCCAGCGTCGGCCCGAACGACCCCGACCCCACGCCGAGCTTCGT
Source organism: Nonomuraea sp. CA-143628 (assembly GCF_050942315.1). Taxonomy (NCBI): domain Bacteria; kingdom Bacillati; phylum Actinomycetota; class Actinomycetes; order Streptosporangiales; family Streptosporangiaceae; genus Nonomuraea; species Nonomuraea sp. CA-143628. The sequence goes on along the minus strand of NZ_CP192072.1, from coordinate 9,687,682 downwards.
CAACCCGGCCGGCAAGAACGGCTCGCTGCAGCTCAAGCCGCTGGGCGAGGCGAAGGGCGCGGCGCTGCGCCTGTACGTGGGCGACTACGAGGGACGGGTGGTCCCGGTCGCTGACACCGACCCCGCGACGCCGCTCGGTGACACGGTGGAGATGACGCCCGGCCTGTACGACTTCGTGGTGGCGGGCAACGGGTTCGGGCACACGCGGCTGAAGTTCCCCGTGGTCGGAGGCGCGAAGCTGCCGCTTCCCCTGCCGCTGTCGCGCAACCTCGCCTCGGCCACGGCCGGCGCGGTGGCCTCGGGCGACGGCGTCAACCAGGCCAAGCTGATCGACGAGACCGAGGCCACGAACTGGGCCTCACTCACCGGGGCGCCGGCCGGCAAGTCGGTCACGGTGGACCTGGCGGGCGACAGCCCGGTCAAGATCCGCAGAGTCCAGGTCAGCGCGATGCTCAGACCCAACATCAACGACCCGGCCGACCCCGGCGCGCAGAACCGGTTCACCGCCCTGCGCTCCTTCGAGGTGCTCGCCTGCGCCAAGGACTGCGCGAACCCGGCCAATTTCCGGAAGATCTACACCAGCCCGGCGGACGCGTTCAAGACCACGCTGCCCCGTCCCCGTGGCGCGAACCTGCTCATCAAGTCGTTCACCGTCCCCGCCACCACCGCCACCCACCTGATGCTCCGTACGCTCACCACCCAGTGCACCGGCAACCCGCTCTACGCCGGTGAGCAGGACAACGATCCCAACTCCTCGACGGACTGCGCCACGGCCAGCCCGACGCGCGACCAGGCCCGAGCCGCCGAATTCCAGGCGTTCTCGCACTGATCCGGGGAGACGGTACGGCTTGCGCTCACGACCGGGCGCAGGCCGTACCGTTGATCTATGTATCCTCCGATCGAGCCCTACGACCATGGGCATCTCGACACCGGCGACGGCCATCTCGTCTACTGGGAGGTCTGCGGGAATCCGGCGGGCAAGCCCGCGCTCGTCGTCCACGGTGGCCCTGGTTCGGGCTGCTCGGAGAACCAGCGGCGCGGGTTCGATCCCGAGCGTTACCGCATCATCCTGTTCGACCAGCGCAACTGCGGCCGGAGCATGCCCCACGCCAGTGATCCGGCCACCGACCTGTCCACCAACACCACCCCGCACCTGATCGCCGACATGGAACGGCTGCGGGAGCACCTCGGCGTCGACCGCTGGCTGCTGTACGGCGGCTCGTGGGGGTCCACACTCATGCTCGCCTATGCCGAGGCGCACCCTGCACGGGTGTCGGAGATGGTGATCTGCGGCGTCACCATGACCCGCCGCTCCGAGATCGACTGGCTCTACAACGGCGTCGGCCGCTACTTCCCCGAGCAGCGGCAGCGCTTCCGCGAGGGCGTCCCGGAGTCCGACCGCGACGGCGATGTGCTGGCCGCCTACGCGCGGCTCATGTCCGACCCCGACCCCGCCGTCCGCGCCAAGGCGGCCCACGACTGGGTGACCTGGGAGGACACGGTGATCTCCATGGAGGTCAACGGCTCACCGAACGCCTACAGCGACCGGCCGCCCCTGGCCCTTTTGGCCTTCGTACGGATCTGCGCCCACTACTTCTCCAACGGCGCCTGGCTGGAGGAGGGCATCCTGCTGCGCGAGGCGGACAAGCTGGCGGGCATCCCCGGCGTCCTCCTTCATGGCCGCTTCGACCTGGGCTCACCCCTGGAGACCGCCTGGGACCTGGCCCAACGCTGGCCCGACGCCCGGTTGGTCGTGGTGGACGACTCAGGCCACACCGGCAGCGGCACCATGCGCAAGCAGGTCATGGCCGCCCTGGACGGCTTCGCGACCTGACCCCGGCGGGCCGCGCCTTCGTCCGTACCCCCTCCCCGCCCCCGAGCACCCCGAGCCCCCGAAGGGGGTCCCTCCCTAGGCTCCTCAGCCACGACGGACCGACTGCCTCCGCGCCCCCGGAGGGGGTATCTCTCCTGGAGACCCCAGCCACAACGGGCCCGCTCCTTCCACCCCCGAAGGGCCCTAGCCACGGCGGGCCGGTTCTTCCGCTCCCCCCGAAGGGGGTATCTCTCCAAGGGACCTCAGCCACAACCGACCGTCACAGCCTCCACCGCCTCAGTGACGGTCGGCCCCCGGTCGTTTGGCGGCCAGGGCGATCACATCGGCGAGTTCCCCCAGCTCAGCAGGCTCCTCAGTGAGCGCCGCGATGGCCAGCCGCAGATGCGGCCGACCAGGCCGGATCCGATACCGGCTGCCCGGCGCCGCCGAGATGCCGTGGGCGGCCAGCGTGACCAGAGCCTCCGACTCGTCGTGGACCGGCACCCACAACACGAGACTGTCCCGCCCGCCGGTGTGCACGCCCCGAGCCGACAGCAGTGTGGCCAGGCTCGCCCGCCGCCGGGCATAGGCGGTCCGGGCCTGCTCCACGATCGACTGCGTGCCCGGGTCGGTGAGCAGGTGGGCCAGCGCGTCCTGGAGGATCCTGCTGGTCCAGCCGGTTCCGTAGCTGCGCAGCACCCGCACCCGCTCCACGGCCTCCGCCGCCCCGCCGATGATCGCGAGCCGGAGGTCGGGCCCGTGTGACTTGGAGTACGAGCGCACCAGCACCGTCCGGTCGGGCAATTGCGTGCCGATACTGCTCAGCGGCACGGTGGACAGGTCGCCGATCCCGTCGTCCTCGACGATGAGGGTGTTAGCGGGCGCGAGGAGCCGGGCCAGCTCGGCGGAGCGGCTCTCAGGCACGGCATAACCGCACGGCGAGTGACCGCGCGGCTGGTAGACGAACGCCACCGGGCTGGAGCGCAGACTTTCGGCGAGCGCGGCCGGGATGGGCCCGTCCTCGTCGCAGGCGACGGGGACCACCTCGACGCCGATCATCTCCAGGATGTCGAGCAGCCTGGCCGCGGTGGGCTCCTCTATGGCGATGCGGTCGCCGGGCAGGGCGGTCGTCTGGCAGAGCAACTGGACCCCCTCGTATCCGCCGCCGAGCGCCAGCCAGCTCTGCGCCGCGAACGGCCAGGTGGGCTCCACCGCGGCCCGCAGGCGCGGGGTGATCGTCTCGCGAACATAGCCGTTGAACCCTTCGGCGGAGGTGGCCGTGGCGAGCGCGGCGTCGAGGGGCGGCAGCAGCGCCCGGTCCGGCGCCGCGATGGCGAGGTCGATCGCCAGCCGGCTGCCGAAGTGGCCGATCCGCTCGTAGCGCGCCGGGTGCGGCACGCCAGGGGGTCCGAGCACCACGGTTCCCCGGCGGCCCTCCGTACCGATCATCCGGTGTTTGCGCAGCTCGGCCCAGGCTTCGGCGATCGTGCTCGGGCTGACGCCCAGCGCGCGGGCCAGACTCCGCACGGTCGGCAGCCGCGCGCCGGGCCGCAGCGCGCCCTGCCGGATCAGGTCGATGAGAGAGGTGGCGATGCCACGCGCGCTCGGTTCGCGAACCTGCTGCCCCAGCCAGGCGGGATCGACCTCCACGAGAACTCCCATCTGACAAAGCTTTGTTCAGGAACAAAGAGCAGCTTGTGTAGCGGATTTCGCTGAACATAAGGTACAGCCCAATACATCGCTAAAGGGAGTTTTTGTGACGAAACCTCGCATTCGGCTCGGCCTCCGGGACTGGGATCACCTCGTGCCCGTGGCGACCGGGACTCTGACGTCCGAGGCGTTCGACCTGGATCTCGATTCCCGGTCGATCACGCCGGACGTGCTGAGCGAGCCCGAGCTGGACGGCGGGGAGACCTCCTTCAGCAGGTACGTTCTCGGCCGGGGCAAAGGTGACGACCGGCTGGTGGGACTGCCCGTCTTCGTGATGCGCGGCTTCCGGCAGCGGTGCGTGCTGGTGCGGCGCGACAGTGAGCTGCGCGAGTTCGCCGAGCTGAAGGGGGCCCGGATCGGCCTGACCGGCTGGCCGGACTCGGGCAACACCTGGACGCGGGCGCTGCTGCGGGCGGCCGGGGTGGACCTGACCGGGATCCAGTGGACGGTCGGCGCCGTGGACGCGCCCGAGCCGGGCAAGGACCGGGTCGGCACGGCGAAGCTGCCGGACAACGTCAGCGTGACCGACGGTTCGCTCGCCGAGCAGCTCGAGGCCGGAACGCTCGACGCGATCATGACCCCGTTCATGCCCGAGGGCTTCTTCACCCCGGAGAACCGGTTCCGTCACCTTCTGCCCGACCACCCGGCGGCCGAGCTCGACTACTACCGCCAGAACGGCTTCGTCCCCGGCATCCACCTGGTGACGCTCAAGCGCGAGGTCGTGGAGCGCCACCCCTTCCTGCCGCAGGCCGTACAGGAGCTCTTCGAACGCTCCAAGCGGCACTGGCTGGCGCGGCGGCGGCTCCTGACCGACACCACGCCGTGGCTGCTCGCCGACCTGAGCCGGACCCGGGAGGTCTTCGGCGCGGACTGGATGCCGTACGGCGTCGACGCCAACGCCGCCATGACCGCCGCCTTCTGCACCGAACTCCACGCCCAGGGGATCGCCCCCGCCCCCATCGACCCCCAGGAGGTCTTCACCCGATGAGCAACCTGAACAACCTGCGTGTGGCGGTCGGCCAGTTCGCCACCGCCGAGGACTGGGCGGCCAACCTCAAGACCTGCGGCGACCTCTTCGACGAGGCCGTCGCCGGGAACGCGGACCTGCTGGTCCTCCCCGAAGGGGCGATGGCCATGTTCATCGACGATCCGGTACGGATCCGGGAGGCGGCCCAGCCGCTCGACGGGCCGTTCGTCACCGGGCTGGCCGAGCGCACCCGCGGGACGTCCACCACGGTGGTCGTCGGCATGCACCAGCCCGCCGAGGACGGCCGGGTGATCAACACGCTGGTCGCGCTCCGCGACGGCGAGATCATCACCATCTACCGCAAGCTGCACCTGTACGACGCCTTCGGCCGGCGCGAGTCGAACAACGTGGTGGCCAGCTCGGACAGCCCCGTCGTCTTCGACTGCGCGGGCTGGAAGGTCGGGCTGATGACCTGCTACGACGTCCGGTTCCCCGAGCTGGCCCGGCTCCTGGCCGACCAGGGCGCGCAGGTGGTCGCGCTGCCCGCGGCCTGGGTACGCGGCCCCGCCAAGGAGTGGCACTGGGAGGTCATGGTCACCGCCCGCGCCTTGGAGAACACCTACTACGTGGCCGCGTCCGGCGAGTGCGGCCGGCGCAACATCGGCAACAGCATGTTCGTCGACCCGCTCGGCATCACCCGAGCCCAGCTCAACGGCGACACGCCCGGTCTGCTCTGGTCCGAAGCCTCGGCCGAGGAGCTCGACCGGGCCCGCGAGAGCCTGCCCGTCCTCGCCAACCGGCGCTTCACCGTCAATCCCCTCCCCACCACCCCCTCGACCGGTCCCTCGACCTCGAACGCCCAAGGAGTGTAATGCGTAAGACCCAAGCCGCCGGTGCCGTCATGGCCGGCGCCCTGCTGCTGGCCGGATGCGGCGCCAACCCGACCGAGAGCCAGGGCGCCGTCGGGGACACCCCCTCAGCGCCGGCCGCCGCCAGCCACGCCAAGGACCAGGCCCTGTTCGACCGCCTGCCCGACAAGGTGAAGAGCGCGGGCAAGCTGGTCTCGGTGAACAACGGCTCGTTCCCGCCGTACGAGATCGCCGGCACCGACGGCAAGACAATGACCGGTGCCGCGGCCGAACTGGCCGAAGAGCTGGGCGGCCTGCTCGGCGTCAAGATCGAGCACGTGACCGTGGACGGGCTGCCCAGTCAGCTCACCGGCATCGCGGCCGGCCGCTACGACCTGGCTCTCGGGCCGGTGGGCGACTTCCCCGACCGCCAGGTCTCCAACGACTTCGTCGACTGGGTGCAGGAGTTCGTCGTCTTCGCCGTGTCGAAGGGCAACCCGCACAAGATCCAGTCGATCGCCGACACCTGCGGGCTGCGGATCTCCGTGATGGCCGGTGGGTCGGCCGAGAAGGTGATCAAGGCGCAGTCCGACACCTGCGTCAAGGACGGCAAGAAGAAGGTCGAGGTCCAGTCCTACAAGGACCAGCCCACCTCGATCCTCGCGGTCCGCTCCAACCGGGCCGACGCCTTCTTCTCCTCGCAGGCGCCGCTGACTTACTTCGTAAAGCAGTCGGGCGGAGAGCTTGAGCTGGCGGCCACCGGCAAGCCCAACGGGTTCGAGACCCTCTACCAGGGCGCCGTCGTGGCCAAGGACTCGCCGCTGCGGGATGTGATCAAGGACGGCATCCAGAAGCTGATCGACGACGGGACGTACGAGAAGGTCATGGCCAAGTGGGGGACCAGCGGAAACATGCTCAAGCAGGCCGGCGTGAACCTGGCGGCGAAGCAGTGACGACCGCCACCGAGCGGCACTCGCCCCCTGAAGTGGACGTCGCGGGGGCGGCGCGGACGCGGCACCCGCTGCGCTGGGTGGCCTCGATCATCCTGCTGGTCCTCGCCGCCCAGCTGGTGAACCTGCTGATCACCAACCACAACTTCAAGTGGGACGTGGTCGCGCGCTACTTCAACGCGCAGGTCATCGGGGCGGGCATCATCACGACGCTCTACCTCACGGTGATCGCCATGGCCGTCGGCGTGATCCTGGGGGTGATCGTCGCGATGGGGCGGCTCTCCCAGAACCCGATCGCGCGGATCGTCTCCGGGCTCTACGTCTGGTTCTTCCGTGGTACGCCGGTGCTGGTGCAGCTCGTGCTCTGGTACAACCTGTCCGCCCTGATGCCGCAGATCTCGTTCGGCATCCCGTTCGGCCCGGAGTTCCTCACGGCCGACACCAACAAGCTGATCACGCCGCTGCTGGCCGCCATCCTCGGGCTCGGGCTCAACGAGGGGGCGTACATGGCGGAGATCATCCGAGGCGGCCTGATGTCGGTCGACCCCGGCCAGACCGAGGCCGCGTCGGCGCTGGGCATGAGCCGGGGGCGGACGTTCCGCCGGATCGTCCTGCCGCAGGCGATGCGGTTCATCGTGCCGCCGACCGGCAGCCAGGTCATCAGCATGCTGAAGGCCACCTCGCTGGTCAGCGTCATCGCCCTCGCCGACCTGTTGTACACCGTGCAGGCGATCTACAACCGCACCTTCCAGACGATCCCGCTGCTCATCGTGGCCTGCGTCTGGTATCTGGTGATCACGTCGATCCTGTACGTCGGCCAGTCCTTCATCGAGCGCTACTACGCGCGCGGCGCCACGCGGAACGCTCCACAGAGCTTCTGGAGCTTCCTGTTGTTCCGGCGCCGGCGGTCGGCGCCGGCCCCGACCCGCGAGGAGACGCCATCATGAGCATGCCCATGGTGCACGCCCGGGCCGTACACAAGAGCTTCGGCCACCTGGAGGTGCTCAAAGGCATCGACCTGACCGTCGAGCGGGGTGAGGTCGTCGTCATCCTGGGTCCTTCTGGGTCGGGCAAGTCGACGTTCCTGCGGTGCGTCAACCACCTGGAGACCATCGACGGCGGCGCCATCCACGTCGACGGCGAGCTGATCGGCTTCCGCGCCAACGGCGGGCGGGTGCACCACCTGGGCGACCGGGACATCACCCGCCAGCGCCGGGAGATCGGCATGGTCTTCCAGCAGTTCAACCTGTTTCCGCACTTCACCGTGGTGCAGAACATCATGGAGGCGCCCGTCGGGGTGCGCGGCGAATCCCGCGCGAAGGCCCGTACGCGGGCGCTGGCCCTGCTGGAGCGGGTCGGCCTGGCGGACAAGAAGGACAGCTACCCCCGCCAGCTGTCCGGCGGCCAGCAACAGCGGGTCGCCATCGCCCGCGCGCTGGCCATGCAGCCCAAGCTGATGCTCTTCGACGAGCCGACCAGCGCGCTGGACCCCGAGCTGGTGGGCGAGGTGCTGGCCACCATGAAGGGCCTGGCCACCGACGGCCTCACCATGATCGTCGTCACGCACGAAGTGGGCTTCGCCCGCGAGGTGGCCGATCGGGTGGTGTTCATGGACGGCGGGGTCATCGTGGAGGCCGGGCCGCCCGCCGAGGTGCTCGACAACCCGCAGAACCCGCGCACCCGCGCCTTCCTCAGCAAGGTCCTCTGAGGTCAGGCGCGGGCCGCCGTCCGGGTGAGGGCGGCGTAGAGCTCCGGGTCGCTCGACGCCCGGACGATGAGCTCCGGACGGAGCAGCTCGGTCTCCCCCTGCTCGCCCTCCAGGACCCGGACGAGCTGGCGCAGCCCGCGCCGGCCCATCTCGTGCATGGGGGAGCGGACCGAGGTGAGCGGCACCGGCAGCTCGGCGGCCAGCGGGGTGTCGTTGAAGCCCACGACCGCGATGTCCGCCCCGACCCGCAGCCCGTGGTCGCGCAGCGCGCCGATCGTGCCGATGGCGCCGAAGTCGTTGACCACGAAGATCGCTGACGGGAGCGGGCCCGTCGCGAGGAGGCGTTCGGCCCCCTCGTGGCCGCCGCGCGCGTCGAAGCGCGAGTGCACGATCCGGTGCTCGGGGATCGGGAGCCCGGCTTCGCGGAATCTCTCGACGAAGCCGCTGGTGCGGTCGATGCCGGTGCTCGCGTACGGCTCACCGGCGACGATCGCCACCTTCTCGTGCCCGAGCTCCAGAAGGTGCTCCGCGGCCATCCGGCCGCCGAGCCGGTCGTCGCAGACGACCGCCGGGTGCCGCCCGGCCCGCCGGTTGACCAGCGTGAACGGGACGCCGCGGGCGGCGACCTCGTCGAGGAAGCCCGTGTCCGCGTGCGCGTCGCCGAAGATCATGCCGTCGACGCGGCGGCCGAGGACCATCTCCGTACGGGCGCGCTGGACGTCGGACAGGTCGCGCGTGTTGGTGACGAACGTCGACAGCCCCGACTCGGCCGCGGCCTCCTCGATGCCCTCGTAGATGGTCGCGAGCACCACGTCGGACAGCCGGGGGACCAGCACGCCGATCAGGTTGCTGCGCTGGGTGCGCAGGCTCATCGCGTGCGGATTGCGCTGGTAGCCGAGCTCGTCGGCGAGCTTGCGCACGCGTTCCACGGTAGGACTCGACGCCGCCCGCAGACCTTCGCCGGGCTTGGCGTGCAGCACTCGCGACACCGTGGAGACGTGCAGCCCGAGCTGGTCGGCGATCATCTGCAGCGTAACCGGCCGCGCCCTCTTCGCACCCAATGTCCCTCGGCTTCCGGCTGGGGTTTTCTTGATTTTAACGTGAAGTTCTTGACATCTCGTAGGCGCAGGTCAGATGCTACCAAACGTTTGGCGCAAACGTTTGGGTAACTGAGGAGGCCGTCGAGTGTCCAAGGTCATCGTCCTGTCCACAGGAGGGACCATCGCGACCCGCAGGGACGGGCAGGGGGTGGGTCTCGCCCAGGATCGGGCGGGCGAGCTGCTCGGCCGGCTCCCGGCCGACCCCGGGGTGGAACTCGTCGGGCGGGACGTGCTCTGCGCGGGCAGCTACCTGTTCACGCTCGCGGACATGCGCGAGGTCGCGCTGCGGACCCGAGAGGCGTTCACCGACCCCGACGTGCTCGGCGTCGTCGTCACCCACGGGACCGACGGCATGGAGGAGACGGCCTACCTGGTCGATCTGTTCCATGACGACCCGCGCCCGGTCGTGTTCACGGGGGCGCAACTGCCGGCCGACGCGGTGGACGGCGACGGCCCGCGCAACCTCGCCGACGCGATCGCGGTGGCGGCGGGCGGCCGGGCCTGCGGGCTGGGGGTGCTGATCGGCTTCGACGGCCAGATCTTCGCCGCCTCCGGCACCCGCAAGACGCACACGCTCGCCTCGTCGGCGTTCTCCGCGCCGGACAGCGGGCCGCTGGGGCGCGTACGCGACGGCCAGGTCAACATCGTGATGACGCCCGCGCGGGCCAAGCCGCTCGACCTCGACACGTTCGACCTCGACGGAGTCCGTACCGACATCGTGGCCCTCTACCCGGGCTGCGACACCGCCGCGCTGCGCGCGGTGGTCGACGCGGGCGCCACCGGGGTCGTCCTCCAGGCGCTGGGCGCCGGCAACGGCAACCCCCGGATCAGGGACGAGGTGGCCCGGATCACCGAGGCCGGCGTCGTCGTCGCCCTGTCCACCCGGGTCGACGCCGGACCCGTCGCCGCCCTGTACGGCAACGGCGGCGGCGCGGATCTCGTCGAGGCCGGCGCCATCCCCACTGGAACCCTGCGCTCGCCGCAGGCGCGCGTCCTGCTGAGCGCGCTGCTCGGCGGCCATCGCGACCCGGCCCGGGTACGCGAGGAGCTGCGCGCGCGGACCTGGAATACCTCTCCGATCGAAAGGACGAAGTGACCATGCCCAAGGAGATTCTCGTCGCGTACGGCGTGGACGTCGATGCCGTCGCCGGCTGGCTGGGCTCGTACGGCGGGGAGGACTCGCCGTGCGACATCTCGCGCGGCCTGTTCGCCGGCGAGGTCGGCGTCCCGCGGCTGCTGCGCCTGTTCGAGAAGTACGACCTGCGGACCACCTGGTTCATCCCCGGCCACTCCATCGAGACCTTCCCCGACCAGACCCGCCAGGTCGTGGCCGGCGGTCACGAGATCGGCGTGCACGGCTACTCGCACGAGAACCCGATCGCGATGAGCAGGGAGCAGGAGAGCGCGATCCTCGACCACTGCATCGACCTGGTCGAGAAGTACTCCGGCAGCAGGCCGACCGGCTATGTCGCCCCGTGGTGGGAGTTCTCGCCCGTCACCAACGAGCTCCTGCTGGAGCGGGGCATCAAGTACGACCACTCGCTCATGCACAACGACTTCACGCCGTACTACGTCCGCGTCGGCGACTCCTGGACGAAGATCGACTACTCGCGCCCGGCGGCCGAGTGGATGAAGCCGCTGGAGCGCGGCCAGGAGACCGACCTGGTGGAGATCCCGGCCAACTGGTACCTCGACGACCTGCCGCCGATGATGTTCGTCAAGGCCAGCCCGAACAGCCACGGCTTCGTCAGCCCGCGCCACCTCGAAGAGATGTGGCGAGACCAGTTCGACTGGGTCTATCGCGAATCGGACTATGCGGTCTTCACCATGACCATCCACCCCGACGTCTCAGGCAGGCCGCAGAGCCTGCTCATGCACGAGCGGCTCATCGAGTACATCAGCGGCCACGAGGGCGTGCGCTGGGTGACCTTCGACGAGATCGCCGACGACTTCAAGGCCCGCTCACCCCGGTAGCGGCCGCGCGCCTGTCCATGCCGGTCCGGTGATGACGCATGCGCGAAACCCCCCACTCTCTTTCTCCGAAAGGGCATCTCCATGACAACCACCTCATCGGGCATCCCGGAATCGGGCACCCGGCCTTTCCCACGAGTCGGGGTGCGGCAGACGCGCAAGGCCACAGTGATCGCGCTGTTCGCGTGGATCTTCGCGGTCTACGACTACATCATGTTCGGGACGCTGCTGCCGGAGATCTCCGGCCAGTTCCAGTGGTCCCCGGCGCAGGCGTCACTGATCTCCACGCTGATCTCGGTGGGGACGGCGATCGTGGTCCTCGGAGTGGGACCGCTGGTCGACCGGCTGGGCCGCCGTAAGGGCATGATCATCACCGTGTCGGGCACGGCGCTGGCCTCGGCGGTCTCGGCCGCCACGATGAACGCCGCCTACCTGGTCGGCGTGCGCTCCATCGGCGGGCTCGGGCTCGCCGAGCAGTCGGTCAACGCGACGTACCTCAACGAGATCTACGCCGTCACCGAGGACGAGAAGATCAAGAAGCGCCGCGGCCTGATCTACAGCCTGGTCCAGGGCGGCTGGCCGCTCGGCACGCTGCTGGCCGCGGCCTTCATCGCGCTGTTCCTGCCGCTGGTCGGCTGGCGGGGCTGCTTCCTGCTGGCGACGTTCCCGGCGATCGTGATCGCGCTCCTGCGGCGCGGCCTGCGTGAGACGCCGCAGTTCGAGCTGCAGCAGAAGATGGACCGGATGCGCAAGGAGGGCCGTACGGAAGAGGCGGCCGTCCTCGCCCGCGAGTACGGCGTGTCCGAGGCCAAGTCGGCGCCGTTCCTGGAGATCTTCCGCGGGTCCGCGCTGCGTAACACGCTGGTCCTCGGGTTCGCCTGGTTCGTCAACTGGTTCGGCATCCAGGTGTTCAGCGTGCTCGGCACGACGGTGCTCACCCAGGGCAAGAACGTCAGCTTCACCAACTCCCTGCTGATGTTCATCGTGATCAACGCGGTCGCTTATGTGGGGTATGTCTTCCACGGCTGGGCCGGGGACCGGTTCGGGCGGCGCAACGTGATCGCGTTCGGCTGGATGGCCTCCGGCGTCATCTTCGCGCTCATGCTGCTGGTCGCCAGCGGCACCTTCGCCGTGGTCGTGCTGTACTCGCTGGGCATGTTCTTCCTGGTGGGGCCGTACTCGGCGATGCTGTTCTTCATGGGCGAGTGCTACGACACCCGCTGCCGCGCCACGGGGACCTCGTTCATCAACGCGATCAGCCAGCCGGGCGCCATCGCGGCCGGCGCGATCATCACCGCGATGCTGGTCGCGGGCTCGGACTGGAACCAGGGCGCGCTGCTGGTCGGCGCGCTGGGCACGTTCCTGTCGGGATTCGTGATGTTCGGCGCGCGGAAGGTGCCCGCGCTGTGACCCTTTCTGACACGGACGGGCAGGTCGCCGTCATCACCGGCGCCGCCAGCGGGATCGGCCGCGCGCTGGCCGTCTCGTACGCCGCCCACGGCGTCCGTACGGTCATTGGCACCTTCCCCGGCGACCCGCACGACCCCGCCGAGACCCTCCGTCAGGTGGAGCGGGCCGGTGGTGCCGGCGTGGTGCATGAGGTCGACGTACGGGATGCCGCGCAGGTGGAGGCGTTCGCCCAGCGCGCGCTCGACCAGTGGGGCCGCCTGGACATCGCGGTGGCCAACGCCGGCGTGCTGCGCCGGGCCCCGCTCGCGGAGCTCACCGACGCGGCCTGGGACGACATGCTGCAGGTCGACCTGACCGGCGTCCTGCGCACCCTGCGCTCGGCGGCCGCCCGGATCTCCGGTCCCGGCGCGCTGGTCGCGGTGTCCTCGATCGCGGGCGGCGTGTACGGCTGGGGCGAGCACGCGCACTACGCCGCCGCGAAGGCCGGAGTGCTCGGCCTGTGCCGCAGCCTCGCGGTGGAGCTCGCCCCCCGGCAGATCCGCGTCAACTCGGTCATCCCCGGCCTCATCGAAACCCCGCAGTCGTCCGACCCGGTGAACTCACTCGGCCCCGACGGCCTGGCCCGAGCCGGACAGGACATCCCGTGGGGCCGGGTGGGCCGGCCGGCGGAGGTCGCCTCCGTCATCCGGTTCCTCACCTCGGCCGACGCCGGCTACATCACCGGCCAGAACATCGTCGTGGACGGCGGGCTCACGGTCCGCATGCCCGCCTGAGGAGGACCCCATGCCCGCTCTGGAACACCGGACCGCGCTGATCACCGGTGGCGCGAGCGGCATCGGCCGCGCCATCGCCGAGGCGTACCTCCGTGAGGGCGTCCAGGTCGTCCTGGCGGACCTGGACGCCGAGCGCGCGGCCACCGACATCGGGGCGGCCGGGCACGTCGCTGTCGACGTCAGCGATCCCGGCTCCGTCGCCGGGGCCGTCTCCAGCGTCCTGGACCGGTTCGGCCCGATCGACGTCCTGGTCAACTCCGCCGGCATCCTCACCGAGGCGCCGCTGGTCGAGATGGACCCGAAGACGTGGGCGGAGACGATCGCGGTCGACCTCACCGGGGTCTTCCTGTGCTGCCGGTACGTCGTGCCGCAGATGGTCGAGCGGCGCTGGGGACGGGTGATCAACATCGCCTCCCAGCTCGGCATCAAGGGCGGCCGCTCGCTCAGCCACTACGCGGCGGCCAAGGCCGGGGTCATCGGGCTCACCAAGTCGCTCGCGCTCGAGGTCGCCGAGCACAATGTGCTGGTGAACGCGATCGCACCCGGTCCCATCGAGACTCCGATGGTGGCCGGGATCACCGAGGAATGGAAGGCCGCCAAGCGGGCGGAGCTGCCTCTGGGCCGGTTCGGCCGCCCGGAGGAGATCGCGCCGACGGCGGTCCTGCTCGCCAGCGACCCCGGCGGCAACCTGTACGTCGGCCAGACCCTGGGCCCCAACTCCGGCGACGTCATGCCGTGATCCGTGTGGCAAGCCTTCTGGAAAGAGCGAATGGCTGATGTGCGGTGCTTGCGGTGCTTGCGGTGAACGCGGGGACGCGGACTGGGCGCGGCCCTGGGTCACCGGGCCGGGCGCCCGTGCGGCGGTGGCTCGCGCGGTGACCAGGGTACGGCCGTCGCCAGGGGTGCGGGTCTCGCCTTCCGGCGGTGGCTGGCTCGTCGTCCGTCCCACCGGTGGCGCCGTGGTCTGCGCCACGCTCGGCGAACTGGTCGCGGCGGTACGCTCCGCGTCGTCGTCCTCCGCCACTGGCACCGGCTCCGGCGCCGCCTCCGGGCCGGATTTGGGCCGCTTCCTGGGCGGCGAGTTGGCCGGTGTGGCAGGTTCCGCGTCGTCCGGCTCCGCCACCGGGCCGGACCTGGGCCAGCCCTCGGGTGGCGAGATGGCCGGTGCGATGAATTCCGCGTCGTTCGGCTCGATCACCTGGCCCGACCCGGCGCATGCCTCGGGGCGGTTGTCGGTCCCGGCGGCGGACGGCCGTATGGGGATCGTCCTGCGCGTAGACCCCCTCGCGCCGCCAAGCCCCGCCCTTGGTGCTGCGGCGGTCGACGTAGTCGTGCCTGACCAAGCGGTCGACGCGGCGCTGCCGGACGCGGCGGCCGTCGTGCTGGTGCCGGACGAGGCGGCGGCGCTCGCCGTACTGGCCGAACTCGCGACGCCGGTGTGGCTGCGACGGCTCTATCTGGCGCGCGTCGAGGGAGTGAGCGCGCAGTGGGGCCGGCCGTTGGACGGCCCGTCCGTGCCGCCACCCCGATCCGCGGCGCTCGCCGCCGATGCGGTCGTCCGGCTCGAATGGGCGCGGCAGGCGGGCCGGTTCGACGACACGGCCTTCGCTCTGAGCTGCCCTCTCGACGACGACGCGGCGCTGCTGGACGTGGAGATCCGCGCCGGTCACGTGGTTCGCGCCCGTACGCAACCGTACGGACGCCTGGAGGTCAGCGGTTCAGGAGCGTACTGAGCCGGGGGGCGTACGTGGCGTGGAAGACCAGCGACGCGGCGCCGATCGCGGCGGCGTCGGCGGCGATGGGGGAGGTCTCGACCTGGACCGTGTGGAGGCGGCGGGCCAGGGGCCGGGTGGCCACGGCCGCCGCGACCACCTGCCGGTAGACGTCCGCGACCTCGTGCATCGCCGGGCCACCCAGCACCAGCAGGTCGATGTCGAGCATGTTGACGATGCTCACGGCGGCGTCCGCGAGCCGGGCCGCGACCTGGCCGATGACCGTACCGGCGAGGGGATCGCCGGCCGCGGCCGCCGCGCAGATCGCCGCGTGGTCGAGCCCTTCGGCGGTCAGCGTGCTCTCGGCGCCCTCGGCCAGCCGCGCCCGTACGGTCGCCTCGATCGCGCTCGGGCAGCAGACCGCCTCGACGCAGCCGCGGTTGCCGCAATAGCAGTCGGGGCCGTCCGGCGCCACCGTGATGTGGCCGAACTCCCCGGCGTTGAGGGAACGGCCGCGGTAGATCTGGTTGTCGAGGAACAGCCCGCCGCCGATGCCGGTCCCCAGATACAGGTAGGCGAAGCTCGGCGCGGCCCGTGCCACCCCGGCCCAGCGCTCGCCGATCGCCGCTGCCGTGGCGTCGTTGTCCGAGGTCACCGGGAAACCGGCGTGCTGCTCCAGCAGGCGTTTGATGGGTACGTGGTCCCATCCGGTCAGGCGCGGCGGGACGTTCATGATGCCCTCGGCGTCGAGCGGGCCGGGACAGGCCAGGCCGATGCCCAGCACCTTGCGGTCGGGTACGCCCGCTTCCCGCAGCACCCTGCGGGCGGTGCGGGCCATCTGGCGGATGACCGCGTCGGGCGCGAGACCGGGCCGTACGGCCGTGTGCAGCTTGGCGACCGGTTGCCCCGCCAGGTCGGCCAGCACGTACGAGATCTCGCCGGGGTCGAAGTGGATGCCGACGGCGTATCCGGCGGTCGGGTCCACCCGCAGGATCGTGCGCGGTTTGCCGCCCCGGGACGGGAGCGAGCCGTCCTCGATGACGAGCCCTTCCTCCAGGAGTCTGCGCACGATGACGGAGACGGTCTGGGCGGTGAGCCCGGCGCGCCCGGCGATCTGGACGCGGCTGATGCCGTCCGAGACCTGGATCGCCTCCAGGACCACGGCCCGATTGAAATGGCCTACTTTCGGGAGATTTGTCCCTTTCTGCATGTACGACTGCTCCCCGTGTTTTTGGGCTTCCATCGTTGACTTAATAAATCAAAAAGATTTACCGTCTCGTCAAGTCAGTTCTGTGGGCCGGTGAGAAGGAGTCCCATGAGACGAGCGATGGTGGCCTCGATCCTGACAATCGCGTTAGCCGCCACGGCCGGCGCATGTGGTGCGGACACGCCGCAGAAGAGCGCCAACGGGGCCAAGGAGATCGAGGTCCTCTACAAAGTGGAACCCTCCTGGCCGCACCTGGAGAAAATGCTCAAACAGGCCAAGACGCAGTACGAAGCCGCGCACAAGGGCGTGACGATCAAGCTGACCGCGGTCCAGGGCGGCAACGAGGTCTACTACACCAAGCTTGCCCTGCTGAACCGCTCGGCCGAGTCGGCTCCGGACGTGTACCTCCACGACACCTTCCAGGTCAACGCCGACGTCGCCGCCGGCAAGCTTGCCCCGCTCGACGACTACCTGAAGACCTGGCCCGACTGGGCCACCCAGTACCCCGACTCGGTCAAACAGGCCGCCAAGGGCCCCGACGACAAGATCTACGGTGTTCCGATCAGCACCGACACCCGAGGGCTCTGGTACAACAAGGACATCCTGACCAAGGCCGGCATCCAGCTGCCGTGGCAGCCCAAGACCTGGGCGGACGTGCTGACCGCGGCCCGCGCGATCAAGCAGAAGGTGCCCGGCGTCGTCCCCTTCAGCATCTACTCCACCAAGCCGCACGGCGAGGCCGCCACCATGCAGGGCTTCGAGATGCTGCTCTACGGCACCCCCGGCGGCACGCTCTACGACGACACCCAGAAGAAGTGGGTCTCCTCCGGCAAGGCGTTCACCGACTCGCTCGCCTTCATCAACACGATCTACCGCGAGGACCTCGGCCCGAAGAAGGCCGACGCGTTCAACCCCAAGCTGGGGGAGAAGATCGGGCTCGACTGGTTCCCCAACGGCAAGATCGGCATCGACCTCGACGGAGCCTGGATGTCGGGCAGCTGGCGGCCCACCAGCACCAAACCGTGGCCGCAGTGGGCCGAGAAGATGGGCTGGACCGCCATGCCGACCCAGAACGGCCAGGCGCCCGGCGCCGTCAGCATGTCGGGCGGCTGGGTCATGGCGATGAGCTCCTACGCCAAGGACAAGAAGGACGCGTGGGACTTCATCGCCACGGCGACCAACAAGGAGAACACGCTGGTGTACTCCGTCGGCACGGGTGACCTCGCTCCGCGCAAGGACGTGGCCGCCGACCCGAAGTACAGCGCTGACAACCCGAGCGTGAAGTTCTGGTCCGATCTGGCGTCGGTCACGCACTATCGCCCGGCGTACGAGGTCTATCCGAAGGTCTCGGCCGAGGTGCAGAAGGTCATGGAGGCGATGACGACCGGCTCCAAGACCCCGGAGGCGGCGGCCAAGGAGTACGCCGACGCGCTGCCCGGCGTCGTCGGCGGCCCGGACAAGGTGATCCCCGGCTCATGACCGTCACGTCCGTGACGCCGCCACGGCTGGCCGGCTCCCCTGACAAGGGGGAGCCGCGCCGGCGGGCCCGGCGCACCCTGCGCTGGCTGCTGCCGCTCGGGCCCGCCCTGATCATGTTCGTGATCTTCATGGTCGGGCCCATCCTGTGGAGCGTCTACATCGCCTTCACCAACGAGACACTGACCGGCGCCGCGTCGGTGAACTCGCAGTTCGTCGGCGTGGACAACTTCGTCAAGATGTTCAGCGACGAGGACTTCCGCAACTCCCTCCTGTTGACCTTCGTCTTCGTGATCGGCTCGGCCGTCATCGGGCAGAACACCCTCGGCCTGATCATCGCGCTGCTCCAGCGGGGCCGGGGACGAGTGGTCAGGAGCGTGGTCAACGGCATCGTCATCGCGGCCTGGGTGGTGCCCGAGGTGGTCGCGGCGGCGTGCTGGTACTCCTTCCTGGCCGAGGAGGGCACGCTCAACGAAGCGCTCTCCGCCCTCGGTTTCTCCCAGGACTGGCTCTACAGCGCGCCCATGATCGCGATCATCCTGGCCAACGTGTGGCGCGGCACCGCGTTCTCCATGCTGGTCTACTCCGCCGCGCTGTCGGACGTACCGGGAGAACTGCTGGAGGCGGCGGCGGTGGACGGGGCGAGCACCTGGCGGCGCCTGGTGCACATCACCCTGCCGCTGATCCGCCGCTCCATCCTGTCGAACCTCATGCTGATCACGCTGCAGACCCTGGCCAGCTTCGGCCTGATCTACGCCCTCACCGGCGGCGGTCCTGGCACGGACAGCCAGACCACCCCGCTCTACATGTACGAGCAGGCGTTCCGCTACTTCGAGATCGGCTACGGCAGCGCGATGGCCCTGGTGATGCTGGTCATCGGCGCCGCGTTCTCCCTCGTGTACCTGCGACTGATCAAGGTGGACACCTGATGACGCGCCTGGCCGCCCGTGGCGCGGCACTCATCTCGCTCGCGGTGATCGCGCTGGCCTTCCTCGGGCCGTTCCTGTGGGTGATCCTCGCCTCGCTGCAGCCCGACGCCAACCTCGCCGCGCAGCCGACCTTCCAGTTCTCGCTCAAGAACTTCAGCGCGGTGCTGACCTGGGAGACCATCTACCACCCGATCATCAACTCGATCCTCATCTCCGGCAGCACGGCGATCCTCACCGTGATCGTCGCCGGGCTCGCCGCCTACCCCCTGTCGCGTTACACCCTGCGTTTCAAGCGGCATTTCATGCTGACGCTGCTTTTCACAACCGGCCTGCCGGTCACGGCGATCATGGTGCCGGTCTACTCGATGTTCTTCCGGTTCAACCTGTACGGGTCGATCCCGGCCATGGTGCTGTTCCTGGCCGCCAGCTCGCTGCCGTTCTCCATCTGGATGATGAAGAATTTCATGGACGGCGTGCCGGTGAGCCTGGAGGAGTCGGCCTGGGTCGACGGGGCCGGCTGGGTGCAGTCGCTGCTCAGGATCGTCGGGCCGCTGATGGCGCCCGGGGTGGCCGTCGTGGCCATCTTCGTCTTCGTCGGCCAGTGGGGGAACTTCTTCGCCCCGTTCGTCCTCCTCGACACGCCGGAGAAGCAGCCGGCGGCGGTGACCATCTACACCTTCTTCTCCCAGTACGGCCAGGTCGCCTATGGTGAGCTGGCCGCGTTCTCGATCATCTACACGACCCCGGCCGTGGTCCTCTACGTCGCCGTGAACAAGTACCTGGCCGGTTCCTTCAGCTTCGCCGGATCAGTGAAGGGCTGAGCGGCGTTCCCAGTACGCGGAGACGACCCGGGTGTGCAGCGGGAAGGCCAGCTCCCGCGGCTCGCCCATCACCGACCACTCCATGGTCTCGGCCGTCGGCACCATCGGCGGCAAGGCGGCCGAGACGGTCGGCGGCGCCAGGCCGAACACCAGCAGGGTGCCGTCAGGAGCGCTGTGAGCGTCGAACAGCCGCACGCGGTCCGCGTCGACGACGACGGCCGTCTCCTCGTACAGCTCCCTGGCGGCGGCCTGCTGCCAGCTCTCGCCCACGTCGATGAAGCCGCCGGGCAGAGCGAGCTCACCCCGGTGCGGCTCGATACCACGCCGGACCACCAGCAGACCGTCGTCCACCGGCAGCAACAGCACCGCGACGGGCAGCGGGTTGAGGTAGACGGTGTTGCCACAGCCGGCGCAGGCCCGCGGCCACGTCTGGTCGGGTGCGAACGCCTTGCCACAGAAGGAGCAGTGCGAGTTCTTGATCGCCATGGGGTGAGACTATGACGGTCCGTCGTGGCCGGGGTCCTCTTCGGGACTAGCGATGCCGGTCGAGGGCCTTGACTACCAGCTTGGCCGTACGGTCGGCGGTGGTGAAGCCCGGCTGCCGACCCGTGTGGTAGATGATCACCCAGGCGTTCGACAGGCGGAAGGAGATCTGGGTCCGGTAGATCGTGCCCACGACGGATTCGCCCCTGGTGAAGCTGTACGCCTCGTCGCCCACGTCCGGGCCCTTGCGGACCTTGGTCCCCGGATAGCGTTTCGGCTCCTCCTTCATGGTCTTGACCTCCTGCTTCTGGGTCAGGCGCGCGACCGAGGCGTCCTGCAGGCGGTTCGCCGTGACGCTCACGAACGCGCCGTTGTCGGGCCTGGTCCACATGCAGGCGCTGGCGGTCTGGAACTGGCGCTTCACCGCGCCGCCGAGCAGCGAGCGCGCCTGGGCGTTGGTCAGCAGGCCGCACGCCTCGAAGTCGCGCCCGAACAGCGCCTGGGCGGCCCCCGTCGAGCGGGACGTCGGGGCCGGGGTGGAGGTGTCGCCGATCGTCTCGCTGAAGGTGGCGGTGAAGTTCGGCAGGACCCGCACCAAGACCACCACCCCTGCGGCCAGGGCCAGCACGACCGCCAGCCCGGCGCCCAGGAGGATGAGGGGCAGGCGGCTGCGCCTGGGCACAGCGCCCGCCTGGGTCCGCTCGCGGTGCAGGGCCGGGTCGGTGCCGGCCGTCCTGGACGAGGGTCCCGTATTGAACGCGGGTCCTGTCCTGAACGCGGGTCCAACGGGCGCCGGGCCCACCTCCGACGGGGGCTGCACGGTGCCCTGGGCGATGGCGTTCAGCCAGTCGGCCGCCTGGCCGGGGGCGCAGCGCCGTACCGGATCCTTCTCCAGAATCGCCGCGAGTACGGGGCCGAGCGGGCCGGCCAGACGGGCCGGGGCGGGCTCCTGCATCAGGACGGCCGCCATCACGGCGGCCTGGTTGGCGCGGGCGAACGGCGGCCCGCCCTCCACCGCCGTGAACAGCGTGGCACCGAGCGACCACAGGTCGGCGAGCGGGCCATCGGTCTCGCCGCGCAGGCGCTCTGGGGCGATGTAGCCGGGCGAGCCGGTGAGCAGGCCGGTCTGAGTGAGCGCGGCGTCCCCCGCGACGGTCGCGATCCCGAAGTCGGTCAGCAGCACCCGCCCGTCGTCGGTGAGCATGACGTTGGCGGGTTTGACGTCCCGGTGCAGTACGCCCGACGCGTGCGCGGCACCGAGCGCGCCGAGCATCTGGAGGCCGATCCAGGCCACCTGGCGCGGGGCCAGCGGGCCGTTGGTGCGTACGGTCTGGTCGAGGGAGCGTCCGCGGACCAGCTCCATGACGATCCACGGCCGGCCGCCGTCGAGGACGACGTCGTGCACGGTGACGATCGACGGGTGGGAGCGCAGCCGCGCCGCGGCCCGCGCCTCGCGTAACGTGCGTTCGGCCAGCTCAGTACGTGCCGCCTCGTCGAGGTCCGGAGGCAGCCGGACCTCCTTGACGGCCACTTCCTGCCGCAGCAGTTCGTCCATCGCCCGCCAGACGGTGCCCATGCCGCCCTGGCCGAGCTGCGACAGCAGCCGGTAGCGGCCCGCGAGCAGCGTCACCTGACCGCCGCGCTTCGCGCACGTCCTGCCGTGTTCTCGGTCCCGGGGCTGCCCACTGCTTCCTCCGCTATCGGGGTCTATGCGGACAGAAGTGATATTAGGGGTCTGCGCTGCCGAGTGGGCGCCGATCGGTGCTCTCCCCCAAAGGGCCTCCGCTTCGCTCCGGACGTTCTCCCAGGCGGGCTGACGCCCGCCCCCTGGAGGACCTCGCTACGCTCGGACCGCCTTCCAAGAACGCTCCGCCCGGTCGGCTGTCGACGACGGGTGAAACTGACCCCGTGGAGATGATCATTCGAATCCGCCGGGATCTGTTCGTCGGGATGTGGGGCATGATCCGCGCTCTGGGGGCGGTGCCCAAGACACTGGTGTGGGACAACGAGGGCGCGATCGGGCAGTGGAGGGGTGGCAGGCCGTAGCTGACGGCCGAGGCGCATGCCTTCCGCGGCACACTGGGGGTGCGCATCCGCTAGTTCAAGCCCGCCGATCCGGAGGCCAAGGGACTGGTCGAGCGGGCCAACGGCTATCTGGAAACCTCGTTTCTGCCTGGCCGGGCCTTTACCGGCCCGTGCGACTTCAACGCCCAGCTGGCCCAGTGGCTGGGTCGGGCCAACAGTCGTCATCATCGGCGCCTCGCTGCGGGTGCCGCCGTGGGCGCACCTGACGGGGCTTGGTCGAGTGCGTGACGGCGGACGCCGCGGATCAGCAGGTAGCCGATCATCCAGAACTCCCCTACGGTCGCGGGGACGGTGAGAGCGTCTACGATGCCCTGTGCGTCGGGGACGAGGTATCCGACGAACGCGCTGAGCAGGTAGCCGATGCCGCCGCCGATGAGAATCCAGCCGAGCGGGCGGGGCATCCAGCCCGAGCGGAGCACACACAAGCCCATGGGGATGAGCCACAGGCCGAAGAACACTGCTCCCACGCCCCACAGGTTGCCGCTGACCAGGTACAGGACCTGTACGACGGCCGCCGCGTCGCCGATCGGGGCGAGCGCGACCTGGACCGCTGTGGCGAGCAGCGCCGCGCTGGAGAGAACCACGACCGCGTTGACGAGGCCGAAGGCGGCGATACCGCTGGCCGCAAGCGGGTGCGCGGTGCGGAACAGGCGGTAGAACCACGCCACTGTGAGGGCTTTGGTGACGACGATGAGCAGCTCTAAGGCGACCCCGGCGCGGGCGAGCGATTCGTGGTCAACCAGGTGGGCGAGCGTCGCACCGGGGTCGCCGGCCGCGAAGAGCCGCGGCCGGATGAGCAGGAAGCCCAGTGCGCCGGTGACGGCGAGGCCGAGGTAGAGCAGCCCGGTCATGCGGGCGGTGCGGATCAGCGCGTGCATGGTGGCTCTCCTTGAGGGCTGTGCCGGCGCGGCGGCCGCGAGAGATCGACTGTGTACCTTACCTCGTAAGGTAACTTACGATGTAAGACGCCGACAAGGGGGTGGAAGACCGATGGCAGCGAAGGCATTCCGCGAGCCGCTCAGCCGCGAGCGCGTGCTGGCGGCGGCGGTCGTCCTGGCGGATGCGGAGGGGATCAAGGCGCTGACGATGCGCCGCCTCGCCGTCGAGGCCATGTCGCTCTAGCCTTCCAAGAACGCTTCGCTCGGTCGGCTGGTTGGAGCGGACCATGGCGGGGCAGTCCCGATCAATGTGGAGACGTACGCGACTTAGCGGAAAAGTCGCAGAACCCTCTCGGCCTGGCGCTCCAGGGTGCCTATCGGGTTATGAGGTGTCGCCGGCCCATCGGGGCCGAGCTGGAGAAACCAGCCCAACGCGATCAGGCGGCGAAAGTCCCGCACCCGCTCGGCTTCCCCCGGGGCCAGGTCGATGTGGGCCAGCAGTTGCTCGGCGTCCAGGGCGCCGTCGATGCGGGAGATGTGCTCGGTTACCTCGCCAAGTTCGAAGGCGCGATCGCTGCGGCCGGAGTCTTCCCAGTCGATAAGCCGCACGCGTCGATCGTGTCCGTCCCACAGCAGGTTCGCGTGGTTGCCATCCGCCAGCCCGAGGACGGGCGGATGGGGGTTCGTCACAAGCTGGTCTGGGTCGCTGGATGCCAGCCAGGCGGATCCCGCTTGGAGGGCGTGCCGCACAAGGGGGTCCGCGCCGAGGTCGGGTCGCTTGTCGGCCCAGACGCGGGTTTTGTTCAGAGCCGCGGCGGGTCTCCAGAGGGCGGGGGCGACTCCTTCCACCACCCGAGTGGGGATTGCCTGGTGCAATCGGTTCATAGCGGTGGCCAGCGTGCTGACCTGCTCGTCGGTGGCATGCTCGCCGCGCAGGACACCGCCGGGGAGCCTGGTCATCACGATCATGGGTGGGTGAGCGTCTAGAGCGGCTTCCACAGGCATGGGTGCGAGGTCAGGCGCGTGTTCGGCGAGCAGTGTGAGTGCTGCCCACTCCCGGTGGGGCTCTCCTCGTCCCCATGATGTGTAGCGCTTGATCACGACGTCGTCGCTGAATTCGAGGTTGTGAGTGCATCGGCCAGCCGTCATGTGCTCGCGTCGCCCTTTCCGTTCCTCAGACCCGAGGACAGGGCCGGTCACGCCCAGCGAAGGGAAGGAAAGGGCTTGAGGCTACCGCAGGCGTCCCGCTCGCCAGGGCCGACGACCGATGGTGGGGCGTCCGGCCTCGATGACGGCGGGGAGACCCTCGCTGAGCGCGCGTTTGAGGAGACCGTTCTGTAGCGCGGTTGTCGTCGAGCGGGTCCTCTCCGGGTGAGGCGGCGGGCCATGCCGGCGATGGCCGCCCAGCGGACGATCGCCTCGGAGACAGCGGGATCGCGTTCGTAGTCGCGGGCCAGACGCTGGCAGGCGGTCAGCCAGGCCAGCGTCCGCTCCACCGCCCACCTGCGCGAGATGACGTTGAACCCGCGCTGGACAGCAGACTTGCGGACGATCTCCATGGTGGTCCACAGCGTGCCCGAGCCCAGTCCACCAGCCGTCCGGCGGAGTGTAAGCGGTCATGAGCAAATCCTGGCTGGCGGCCATGTCGGTCTAGGTAGATGGCCACCTGGTTCCTGGTGGACGGCCAGGAGAAATCCGATGGTCAGCACCATCCTGCCCAACCTCGCCTGGGCTGAGCGCTCCCTCGACTACCACTCTGTGGAGATCACATTCAACCGGCCTCCGAGAGGGCGGACCCACTGTTGTTCCCGGGCGAATCGGTCTACGTCCAAGCGCACGCCGGTCATCGCTTCCACGGTCGCCAGCGCGGTCTCCCACTCAGGGTAAGGAGCGGAGGGTGTCACACCGGCCTGGCCGTCTGTCCGCTTCTGATCGGCAAGAGCGCGTAGGGTCTCCAGGTAAGAATCCAGAGCACGGGGATTTTGGCCCCAGCACCCTGAAGGCTCGGGATAAAGGGTGTCCACCTCGGTGACGAGTTGCCCATCGGCCGCGTAGAACAACCTGTTCGCAGCGTTGATCAAATACCAGAAGCCCCACGCCTGCGCGTTCTCGGTCAGGCGAGCCCAGATGTCGGGGCCGTCGATATAGACGTTGGCCGCCAGCACGATCACGCCGTGGTCGCTCTGTTCCAACACGGCATGTTCCGCCGGTTCCAGCACCATTCGGAGCCCCTCCGCGTTGGGGCCAGAGCCCAGCCGGCGAGCGACATCGGCGACCGTGATGGGTTCCTCACGGCCTCGCACGACCATCCAGAACAGCGCGTCGGTGCTGCCACCCTTCACCCGTTCCAGATCCTTTAGGAGCTCTATGTAGTAGTTGATCATCTCGGGCGTGACCGGACTCATGCGCCTCCTCCTCGATAAGCGAGACGGCAGGATAGCGACCGATCACGACGTTTTTCGATCACGAGGAGGACCCCAACCCCGCCACAATCCCTGCTAGGTATCGCTTTGACGTCAAACCCTGGATGAGGCTGTCGATTTTTCTCTACGCTCCGGGGAACCTCAGCAGATTGAAGACGGAGGAGGCCACGGGCTTGCGGTTCGAGCATCGCGACGCCGAAAACGACGCGAGCATCGTCGACCGCGTGTGGCGCACCCGCAGCGACGCCGAGGACACGATGACGTCGGCAGCGCGCACCTGCTGGCAGCTGATCCTCTCGCGGACGCAGGGACGCCTGCTCGCCGGCCTGCGCGGGCCGGAGACGAGGGCGAGTACCGCACCGGTCCCGCCGGACACCGAGTTCCTCGGGGTCCGGTTCGCACTCGGCACGGTTCTCCGGCCGCATTCCGTGGCCTCGATCATCGACGGGTACGTGCCGTTCCCAGTGACGGACTCAGGCAGGATCGTCATCGGCGGCGAGGACTGGGAGGTGCCGACGTACGAGAACATCGAGCACTTCGTGCGGCGACTGCGGGACGCGGGTCTGCTGGTGCGATCACGCCTCGGGGACGAGGAGCATGTCGCCGAGCATCCCGAGGCCGGCCCGACCGAGCGTACCCGTCAGCGTCGCTACCGCGCGATCACTGGACTATCGCAAACCGCCGTGAGGCAGATCGACCGCGTGAACGCCGCAGCCACGATGTTGCGCGACGGCCACGACTGGCGCACGGTCGTCGAGACGCTCGGGTACTTCGACCAAGCCCACCTCGCACATGCGCTACGTCGTTACGTCGGGCGCACCGCGCGCGAGCTGCGAGCGGGCGATCATGCCGCGATGTCGTTCCTGTACAAGACCCGCCCTCGGCCCGGCAGCTAGCGTCCGCCTGTCGGCCGGCCCTGGCCGGCTGTCCGCGATCCGAATTCCGGAGGAGAACCGTGCTGCTCAGCGTCAACACCTTCGTCAGTCTCGACGGCGTCATGCAAGGACCCGGAGCCGCTGACGAGGACCGCTCCGACGGTTTCGACCGCGGCGGCTGGCTCGTCCCGCACGCCTCGGCGCACACCAACGAGGTCGTCGAGGGCTGGTTCCGTGAGGCCGACGCGTTTCTCTTCGGCCGCACGAGCTACGGCCTGCTCGGCGGGTACTGGCCGAAGGTCACCGAACCTGACGACCTGATCGCCACCAAGCTCAACACGCTGCCGAAGTATGTCGTCAGCTCGACGCTGACCGACGAGGAAGCCGACTGGAGCCCGACGACGGTCCTACGCGGTGATCTGGTCGACGAGGTACGCCGCCTCAAGGAGCTTCCCGGCAAGGAGCTCCAGGTTCACGGAAGCTGGAAGCTCGTGCAGACTCTGCACCAGGCAGGACTCGTCGACATCTACCGGCTACTCCAGTACCCGGTCGTCGTCGGGAGGGGGAAGCGCCTGTTCCCGGACGGATCGACGCCCGCGGCGTTCACAACCGTCGAAGAGTGCTCACGTGTACTGCCTGGCGGCGTCGTCTCGCTGACCCTCAACCCCGCGAGCCTCGGCGCGATCTCCGCAGGCGCGTACATCGTGGACGAGGGGCGCTCGGCGACGGTCATCGACTGACACCGGTGCCCGATCGGCTTCGGGAGACTGATCGCCGGGGCTGATTGTTGCGAACTCCTACGACAGCGTGAGGACGCGGCTCAGCCAAGCAGGTTCTTCGCGGAGGTCCGATCCAAGCCGTCCTCGCTGACGATGTCGAGATGTACAGCCCGTACCAGGCCCGCGTGCACCGCCATCCGTTAGGATACGACTGTATCCATTCGGGAGATGGGGTTACCATGCGCATTCCTGACCGGCCGTCCGCCTTCACCAGCGACTCTGCCCGCGACAGGTACTACGCCATCTATGACCGAGTGCTCGGGGAGCTGTGGCCGGTGCCGGTGGACGCCCTCGACGTGGAGACCCGCGCCGGCACTGTGCGGATCCACCGGGCCGGGCCCGCCGAGGGGGATCCCGTGGTCCTCGTGGCCGGCGCCGGCGGGAATGCACTGTCCTGGTACCGCTACATCGAGCCGCTGGCGCGCACGCGCCCGGTCCTTGCCCTCGACCCGCTCGGCGAGCCAGGTCGCTCGGTCCAGAGGCGGAGGCTCGCGAGCACTGCCGAGGTCGGCGGCTGGCTCACCGACGTACTGGCCGCAGTTGGAGCCGAGCGAGCACATGTGGCGGGCTTCTCTGCCGGCAGCTGGACCTCGGTATGGGCCGCGGCGGAGCAGCAACTCGGCGGGAGCGGCCGGGTCGCGGCGCTGACGCTGGTGGACCCGGGCGGCTTCGCGCCGATAACCGGGCGGTTCATCCGATGGGCCACCCTCTGTGCCATCGCCTCCATGCTTCCTCGTTCGTTGCGACACCGCATGGCAGGCGTCGTAGGCAACGGGGCGCTGCGTGAGGATGGGCTGATCAGGCTGACGCGGGCGGGCGGATGGTCCTTCCGTCGGCACGTGCTCATCCCACCCCCCTACACCGACGAGCAGATACGTGAGGTGTCCGTGCCCGTGCAGGTGTTGCTGGGCGCCAGCAGTGCGCTGCTCGACGCGCGAGCGGTGGCCGCGCGGCTGGCCGACATCGCGCCGTCCTGGCGCGTGGAGATCGTCCCCGGCACCGGACACTCGCTGCCCGTCGAAGCTCCGGACCTGGTCGCCGAGCGTATCCTTACCTTTCCCAGCCAGGCGCGGCCCGGCACAGCAACGCCGAAGCACAGCTAGGAAACCGGCATGCCCAAACAGGTGGATCATGACGAGCGGCGGCGCCAGTTGACCGAGGCGCTGCTGCGCATCGCCAGCACCCGCGGCCTGCAGGCAGTGTCGATGCGTGAGATCGCCGCCGAGGCCGGGGTCTCGCTGCGCGTCGTCCAGTACTACTTCACCAACAAGCAGGCCCTGCTCGAGTCCGGCCTCACCGAGCTTGGCGCTCGCATGGACCGCCGGGTCAAGCAGCGGGCCGCCGCTGCCGCGGGCGAGCTGACACCGCGAGGCGTCTTCACCGCCGTCCTCGACGCGGCCCTGCCCTCCGATGAGCAGAGCCGCCTGGACTCCATGGCCTGGACCGCTTACTACACCGCCGCCCTCACCGACCCGGCGCTCGCCGCCGTCGGGCTCACCCTGCCCAACGCACTGGAAAACTTTCTCACCGTACGGTTGACCGCCGCGCAGCAGGCCGGGGACATCGCCCCCGATCGTGACCCGCGTACCGAAGTGGCCAGCCTTCTGGCTCTCGCCAACGGCCTGACCTCCAGCGTCCTGAGCGGGCAGCGCAGCCACGAGGCCGCCACCAAGATCATCGACTATCATCTGGACCGCCTGTTCGGGCCGGCAGCGGCTTGACCCAGCGGGACCACTACTGACATGCCGCTGCCATGGCACTCCACCGCGGTCGCTGACCTGACGCAATCAGCATGCCGCTATAAGGGGACGAGCTCTATGATCAGTTCGTCCTGATCGTTGAGGCTCGGAGAAGATGTCAATCTCATGCGCCGCGCCATGGTCGTTCTGGGTGTCGTCGCCCTCGCCGTCGGCGCGTTCACCCTCTTCTACCGGGGCCCGGGACAACCGTTCATCCGCGGTTACGTGAGCGACGTCGGCGCCACCATGCTGGTCTACGCGTTCTTGGGGCTGCTGTGGCGTACCACCGCCGCACGCCGGACCCTGGCCACGGCCGCGATCGCCGCCGCCGTCGAGTTCTACCAAATAGTCGGCATGACCCCGCCGGGCATCGGCGGTGTGCTGGTCGGCGCGTTCCCCGACCCATGGGACCTGGTCGCCTATGCCATCGGTGTGGTCGTGGCCCTGGCCTGGGAACGCCGATTGGTCCGATCCGATGATCAGACCGGCTGACTCTCGGACGCCACCCCACCGGCACGCTGGCGGTACGGATGCTCTCACAGCGGCGAGGCCATCGGGAGCGCCGACCCGGAACTCAGTAGTAGGTCACGTTCACGGCCAGGGCGGCCACCGCCAGCGTGAAGAACAGGGACCAGGCGCCGAAGTGGTGGTCACGGGCCCGCAGATGAACGCAGAACGCGCCGAGGAAGTACAACACGAGGCCGGCGGCGGCGAGCAGGCCCAGCAGCGGAACGGCGAACCCGGCCAGCAGTCCCAGCGAGCCCGCCGCCAGCATCACGCCCAGCGGGAGCATCCAGGAACGGGGCACGCCAAGCTGGTCCGCCTGCTTCTTGGGGTATTCATGGCCGATGAAGTTGGCGATGGCGGCCAGGCCGATGACGGCCGAGGCGAGGAGAGTGATCACGAGGTAGACGGCGAACACCATGTCCCCTTGTCCGTGCGAGTGATAGGCCGGTTGCGCACTACACGGACGAGCTGAACTGCCGGGAGCGTGACATGCCCGGCATGTGATGAGAGTCACAGCTCCGTCGGCCGACGCCAGGGATGGTCGGTTGAGCGCCCGCACGATCGGCTCTCACGTCACCCCCCGAAGGATTTATGAGGTCGACCGCTTAGCATGATCACCATGCATCGCAGTCGTGTCTACGCCTTCCTGATCGACACCCCCACGTCGGAGGCCGAGGCGGCGGCCGCCTTCTGGGCCGCGGCGCTGGGGGCCACGGCTCGCTCGCTGCCTTCCGAGGAGCAGTTCATCTCGCTGCACGGCGCTTTGCCCGAGCCCGGCCCGCTCGTGGCCGTGCAGTCGGTCGACGACGCTCCCCGCTTCCATGTGGACGTCGAGACCGACGACGTCGAGGCGGAGACCCGGCGTCTGCTCGCCCTGGGCGCGAGTGAGGTGGCGCGGTGGCAGGAGTGCCGCACCCTGCGCGTCCCCGGCGGTCATCTCATGTGCGTGCTGCCCGTGGAGAGCGACCGCGCGGTGTTCGAGTCCGAGGCCAAGACCTGGCCCTGAGCCTGTCGCTGCTAGACCAGGCGGGTCAGCTCCCGTGCGCGGAAGCGTCTCGACTGCGGATGGCCTGTGAGAGTGCACGAGGCGAACGACCTGCTCAGGGGCCAGGCCGAATATGTGATGCGCGCCGTGCCGGTCGGCCCGTACGGTTGCGCCTATGCCGACGACTGGCTCGCCTCTGTCCGCGTATCCCCCCTTGAACGTGCAGGTGCACACACCTCGGCTGTCCTTGCTCGGAGCGACAGATGAGCTCCTTGAACGCCTGGTCCCGACGGTGCGCAAGGGCGTGGCCATCAAGCCCCCGTGGCCCTTCGACGATCCGATGTCCCTCTATGCGGACAGCCCGGAGCGCGAGTGGGGCTGGCTGCGGGCGGTGTGGCGGGGCCGGGGCCAGGTCAGCGAGAGCCTGTGGCGTCTGTACTTCGTTGTAGTCGTCGACGGCGAACCGGTGGGCATGCAGGATCTGATCGGCCGCGACTTCGCCGCGTTCGGCACGGTCACCACATTCTCCTGGCTCAGCCCGGACGTCCGGGGCGGCGGTCTGGGCAAGGAGATGCGGCAGGCGGTGCTGCAGCTGGCGTTCGACGGGCTCGGGGCCCGTGAGGCGGGCAGCGATGCCTTCGTCGACAACCACGCCTCGAACCGCGTTTCGCAGGCACTGGGTTACGTGCCGAACGGCGTCGACTGGGACACCCGGCGCGGCGAGCCGGCAGAGATCAAGCGGTGGCGGCTGACCCGGGAGCAGTGGATCAAGCGGCGGCGCGACGACATCGAACTCGTCGCCGTCGACGACTGCCTGCCAGTCCTCGGGATTGGCCTACCACCGGCTGACTGACCAACAAACCTTCCAGGGAGAGTGCGACTCCTCCCGTCGGAAGCGCTGATTTGCAAGTTCGCTGATGGGGGCTGTGGCCGGGGTGACGTTCTTCTACCGTGGGGTGGAGGAGGCTGTGACGGTGGGTTCGTTGGTCGCAGAGTTGTAGGCGCGGGAGACTGCGGCTCGTGCTCGGGTGGAGGAGCTGGAGTCCCGGATCGCTGAGTTGACCGCTCGTCTGGAGGTCGAGCGGGTGACGCGGGAGACGGTGACTGAGGTGATCTCGGAGCTCGCGGGGTGGCAGACTTCTTGCACCGCGTGGGCCCTAAGTCTGTTCTTTAACCTTCGGGGTCGCGTTTGTCGGTCAGGGCCGTGGGCCGCTTGTTGACCGTCCCCAGTTCATAGCGGGGAGCGCGGCGCTGGTTGCGGGAGCCAAGCAGTCGTCCAAGGCCGGTTGGCGAAGCGAGACGCTAACATCGCCGAATGCCGAATCCAGCGGAAGTTGAACATGTCGATTTCACGGCAGCCTTGATCGCTGAGGGGCCCGGTGACACGACAGGGTCGCCGACCCGGATCCGGGGAGGCTGGTGCGTTGCCGGGATCGATGACTCTGCGTTGCTGCTCGATGAAGACTTACAGGTAGCCGCACGTTTTGCGCCACCCGATGGAGTAGACCTGACCGGTGCATCCGAGGATGAGGAGATATTCCGCGGGCATGAGTCTGTGGTAAGC
This sequence comes from Nonomuraea sp. CA-143628, assembly GCF_050942315.1. Taxonomy (NCBI): domain Bacteria; kingdom Bacillati; phylum Actinomycetota; class Actinomycetes; order Streptosporangiales; family Streptosporangiaceae; genus Nonomuraea; species Nonomuraea sp. CA-143628. The sequence goes on along the minus strand of NZ_CP192072.1, from coordinate 9,655,969 downwards.
GAAGATGGCCGGTGGGCGGCATTCGCGGGTTTCGGGCAAATCGCAGCGGTCGGTGTCGAGGGTGAGATCGTATGGCAGACACGTCATCCCCACATGAGAGATGCATGGTCCGAGTCCTTCCCCGGTGCAGTGGTGTTCCCGGCCGACCGTGATCAGCTCTGGGCATTCGTGCCGGTTCAAGGAGGCAACGATGAGGAGGACGGCGCGGAGTTCCTCGAACGCTGGGTGATCGATCTCGCCGAAGGCCGCGTGCTGTCCCGGATGTACGCCGGATATTTCGAACCAGGCTTGGTGATCCACTCCAGCGGACGCATTCTCGGCACCGGATCGTCCGACGGACACATGCAGTACGGCGATTGGACGCGCTGGACAGACTCGGACGCGGAGGTGATCGCCAAGGCCGACGCGATCCCCGTGGACCTCCACCAGGACCGGAATCGCTGGCTGGCAAGCGAGTTCGGCCGCCCCGTCATCGGCCGGTTCGACGGCGCCGACCCGATCAGGTTCTACGACGTCATGGACGACGATGATCCCTTCGACTACGGCACCGGTTGTTTCGCATCAGAGCACCAAGTACTGGTACCACGCCGACAGCAGCACGAGATCGAGCATGCGTTGCTGGATGTATAAACGCTGCGAGTGGCCGGGCGGATACGCTATCCGGCCCCTTATACGGACGACCAACGAGGCGGAGTTGTCGGCGGTCGGGACGGCACATGGGTGACCAGCGGCGAAAGTCAGCCGCTACGCCGGTGGCGTGTCAAAGCACGGTGACCCTTCTACGACGGGAATCGGATGTTCAAGCATCTATCGCGAGAACGCCGGAGCCCTGACCCCGTGGTGTTGATGCTTTGAACCAAGATCCGCCTCCGGCGGGGACGGTCTCCAGAGTGATTGAGTCCGCGCCGAACGGGATTTTCGTAAGCGGCTGAGGTGGTGGCCTGTTCGTTTCGTCTGCCGCGCCCCTGACAGACGGAATGAACAGGCAGGGCAGCGTGTGACGGGCGCCGCAGGGGGTGTATAACCCTGATCAATAGCTCCTGGTCAGTCGCAGTATGGGGGCGGCCTCCCATGGAAGGGCCGCAGCGCCCCCTGGGTGAGGTCACGGCGTAGGAGGTCTTTGGTGGCTATCCAGGTATCGGTATGTGGGCCGCGTGACTGTACCGAAGATGACCGTCGCAATGCCCGCGACTTGGGTCGCATGCTGGCCGAACGTGGAGCGGTAATGATATGCGGCGGATACACAGGCGTCATGGCGGCGGTCGCCGCGGGTGGAACGGTGGTGGGTATCCTCCCGCGCTGACCGAGAGCACATCAACCCCGACCTGACCTCGTCATTCCTACAGGGATCGGCGAAGCTCGTAATAACGTCATCGTCAACTCGGGTGACGCCGTGATTGTGGTCGGCGGCTCCTGGGGAACGCTTTCCGAATTGGCCTTGGCGATGAGGAGAGGACGAAGCCCCGTTGTCCAGCTCGGAGGTGGCGCATTCAAGATCGCTTTGGGCAACCGATTCCAGGCATTCATTACGCCGATAGTCCTGAACACGCGATCGAGCTGACAGGTTTGTGGCGGTAGATCACGACTGAATGTAGAGCCTGGTTCTGGACGCCGCCGTCGCCACGCACAGTTGCCAGGAGCGACGCATGTTTAGCGAACCAAGGGAGATGGATGCCTGGTTCCGGCGTTGGTGGCTGACTTTTGATCCCGAGGTCACGCACCGGGCCGTATCAGGCCGCTCTCGTAGGCCAGGATGACCAGCTGGACCCTGTCGCGCACGTTCAGCTTGGCGATGGCCCTGGTGATGTGGGTCTTGGCGGTGAGCGGACTGATGACGAGCCGCTCGGCGATCTCATTGTTGGAAAGACCGAGCGCCACGAGCTTGACCGTCTCCAGTTCCCGGACGGTAAGAGCGGCCAATCGCTGCCCCGCGCTGGGCGTGAGGTCCTGCCGGTGGGCGAACTGCTCGATGACGCGGCGGGTCACGCCCGGAGACAGGAGCGCGTCTCCGTCGGCGACGGCGGCGACCGCCCGGCGCAGTTCGGCGGGTTCGACCTCCTTGGTGAGGAAGCCGCTGGCGCCGGCGCGCAGGGCGGCGAAGACGTGTTCGTCGGTGTCGAACGTCGTGAGGATGATGACGCGACAGCTCAGAGTGGTCGAGCCGGTGATGATGCGGCGCGTGGCGGTGATCCCATCGGTGCCGGGCATGCGGATGTCCATGAGGATCACGTCGGGGCGGGTACTCGCGGCCAGCCGTATGGCTTCATCGCCGTCCTGGGCTTCGCCGACGACCGTGATGTCCCGGGAGCGGGCCAGCAGGCTGCGGAAGCCGGCCCGTACGAGTGCCTGGTCGTCGGCGAGGAGCACCTTGATCGTCATGCCGTCGAGCCTGCCACAGGGATGTCGGCCCGCACGGCGAAGCCGCCGCCGGCGATCGGTCCTGCGGTGAGCGCGCCCCCGAGTGCGCTCACTCGCTCGCGCATGCCGGCCAGGCCATGGCCTTCAGCGACCTCGGCGCCGCCTGGGACGTTGCGGCCGTCGTCGGTGATCTCGACGGTGATCGAGCGGGGCTGGTAGTCGATCGTCACCTCGGCCTTGCTCGCTCCCGCGTGCTTGAGCGTGTTGGCGAGGGACTCCTGTACGACACGGTGAATGGCGATGGCGGTAATGGCGGGGACAGCCGCGCGGTCGCCATGCTCGTTGAGGGTCACCTCGAGCCCGGTGGCGCGGGCGTCGGCGATGAGAGTGTCCAGGGAGGCCAGATCCGCCTGGGGCGCGGTGTCAGCGGGGTTGTCGCGCAGGACCGTGATGAGGGAGCGAAGGTCGGCCATCGCCCGGTTCCTGACGTCCTTCGCCAGGCGCAGCGCGGCGGCGGCCGCTGCCGGGTCCTCCTCCAGAGAGTCGGCGGCGACATTGAGCTGCACGCCGACGACGGCCAGCGTGTGGGCGATGACGTCGTGAACCTCGTGCGAGACGCGCAGCCGTTCCTCGGCGGCGTGCACACGGCTGTCGGTTTCGCGCAGCCGCTCGCGCCAGCGCATCGCGGCAACGTAGGTGAGGCCCGCGGCGATGAGGATCGCCAGAAGCAGTCCTTCCCCCGCGACGTGGGTCAGGTACCGGGTCAGGTTCCTGTCCAGGATCCAGCGGGCGTCGACCGCGGAGTAGACCAGTTGGGCCAGGCCGATGGCGGCAACCCAGCGCACACGTGGTGTGGTGGCGGCGGTGAAGTAGGCGACCGCGGCCGGCCAGATCCAACCGGCGGGAGACCCATGTCCGGTGAGGTGATAGACGAAGATCCCGCCGATCGACAGCAGCAGCACGGCCATCGGCCAGCGATGTCTGACCAGCAGGAGCGCTCCGAGAAGCAGCCCGAGGGGAATCGTGCCCCGCCAGGGGGAATGCACCCCGGTGGCGAGGGCTACGGCGACGAAGAAGACCAGGGTGAGGGCAGCGAGCGCGATATCGATGATCCGGGCAAAGTGCCGGACAGGCGCGGGTTCGCGTCGTGCGGGCGGCTCGGCCATGCGGAAACTCTTTCTCGAGGGGCGACGGGTGTTAACGCCGGGCCGGGGCGTACCGGACGGCGTCGGCCAGGTGGTCACATGGGCGACGCCGTCGGGATGTTCGGCTTCCATAGTCGCGTGGACCGGCGGGCTCAAGGACCGCGGAAGCTCTGGATCTGTTTACCAGCCCGGGTGGGAAGGTTCGGATCAGACGTGGGTGACCAGGAGGGCCACGCCTGCCTCGCCGCCACAGTCGACGAATACGGGACCGACGCCGTTACCGATCGTGGGGCGGAGAACCGCCTTCGCCACGAATCCCTGCGAGTTGTCGTCAATGATGCGGATGTTCTCCAGCGTCGGGCGGTCTCTGTCGATCCCAGCGAGCACGGCCTTAAGCTTTTTGCCGCCGCCGCAGTTGCCGGTGATCGTCACCTCCTGGCCTCGCTTGGTAGTGGGATTGGGGCTGACCTGCACCACCGCCCTGGCGCCCTTCGGCGGATTCGGCGCGGCCATCGCAGCGGTGGCCGCGCCGGCCTGGGCACCAGCCGGCACGCCGGCCAATCCCAGCAAACCGGCGGTCAAGCTCAGCCCGGTGATCGCAGTCATCACTCTCTTGCTCATGGCGATTCCTCCAGTTCTCATCCGGCTATCTCGACGAGAAACGGTAGGCCGGACCGCAGCGGGAGCGCGTCGTCCGTTGATCGTCACTTGGCCTTGCACCTTTCGCTGTACGAGCTACACCAAAGGGAGTAGGTATCAGGCACGAAGTGCCCGGCGGCCTGTGGTTCTCCTCCATTTCGAACACCGGCAGATCAGCTGAAATTCAGCGAGAAAACGTCATTGGCCAATGCCTATCGATAATGGGCGCGCCAGTGGAGCACCCCCTAGGACCCCTATGGTTTCTCGAGGGTCCCCTATGCATTCCCCAGGCCATGGGCGCGGCTGACCGGCGATGGTACGAAATCGTTCGTGACCAAGCGAAAGATATTATCCCTGACATCCAGCAGAATTCTCGGCGCGGTCGCGCTCACCGCGAGCCTGACGACCGCGAGCCTGGCGACCGCGACCCCGGCGGGCGCGACACTCGCGCCGGTCTGGGACCAGCCGTCCTTTCCCTACGGGTACGTCGAATCCGAGAAGCAACTCAAGGAACTCAACGATGTCGCCGCGCTGAGCGGCACCCAAGCTTGGGCTGTGGGGCAGGTGCGGATGGAGAGCTGGCCGAACCCGCCGGGTACGGTCTGTCCCGACCTGTTCCGCTGGAACGGTCAGACATGGGTGAACGACCGGCCGGATATCAACTGCCGGGGCGCGCTGACCTCGGTGTCGGCCGCCGCGGCGAACGACGTGTGGGCCATCGGTTCGAGCATCGCCTACCACTGGAACGGTACGGCCTGGACCCTCACCCCGTACCCGACCGACCAGAACAACCCTTTCTACCTTGATGATGTCGCCGCGGTGGGCGGCACCGCCTTCGCGGTCGGCAGGTCGTACCAGCCGAGCAGTGAGGTTTCCACGGCGGGTGTGATCCGCTGGAACGGCACCGCCTGGCAGAAGATGAGCCTCCCGCCGCTCGCGGGCAACACCGACCTGAGCGCGGTGCATGCTCTGGCGCCGGACGACGTCTGGGCGGTCGGCACCACCAACCGCTACGGGTCGGGCACCGACGCGCACACCCTGGTGCTGCACTGGGACGGCCGCACCTGGTCCCGGCTGCCGGATCCGCCGAAGGAAGCACTGGTCGAGACGGCCCTGGACGCGGTGGCCGCGCGGTCCGGCGAGGTGTGGGCGGCCGGTCAGCGGACCACCTACGAGGCCAACGGCATTTCGGTCAAGAAGCGCGAGGCGTTCGCCATGCGTTGGAACGGCAGCGCGTGGACGGCGACGCCGACCCCGGCGATCACCGGCTGGTACGGATCCTCCATCACCTCGCTGGCCTGGAACGGCACCGAGCTGTGGGCCGGAGGCAGCGGGCAGGACGACGACACCGCGCGCAGCGTCGGTGTGCTGCTGCGCTGGAACGGCACCGCCTGGCAGCAGGCGCCGAAACCGCCGCTGCTCGACGACTACCGGATCAAGCAGCTCGGCGCTGTGCCGGGCGGCGGCCTGTGGGCCACCGGCCTAGGCACCCGGGAGACCGACGAGCACGCCAAGGGCCAGTTCCTGGCCCGGGTCACCGGCTGAACCTACTGGCCGGGGCCGGGGCCGGCGGCGTCCTCCGCTTCGCGGTCGACGCCGACGGCCCGGGGGCCTGATCCGGTGACGAGGGCGTCGCCGAGTTCCGAGCGTAGGTAGAGGACCGAGCGGCCGTGGCGGGCGCTGGCGAGGAGGCCGGCGGCGCGGAGGGTACGGAGGTGCTGGTTGACGGCCGAGGGGGTGACGCCCAGGCGGCCGGCGAGTTCGGTCGATGAGGCGGGGGTCTCGAGCATGGTGAGCAGCCCTGCCCGGGTGGCGCCCAGAAGGTCGGTGAGCACCCCTGGGGAGTGACGGGGCTCCGGTTGCCAGAGTGTGCCGGCGCCCCGAGTGCCGTACATGATCAAAGGGGGCTCGGACGGGGAGATGGGGACGGTGGAGGCCCGGCTGAAGAGGGTCGGGACCAGGGTGAGGCCCTCGCCGCTGGTGGAGCGCCGGTAGCGGGTGTGGCTGATCAGTCTCATGCGTAGGACGCCGTCCTTCAGCTGAACGCGCTCGCTGAGGTCAGCGAACATCGCGGCCAGGCCGTGGGCCGAGATGACCTGGCCGCGGTGGATCACGTCGGCCTGCAGGACCGCGCGCATCCTGGGCCACCAGGGCGCGAAGCAGGTGCGCCAGTAGTCCCGCAGCGCGTCCAGGATGCGGGCCGACGGGTCGCCGCGCAGCGGCTCGGGGAGCCGGGGGTGGAGGGTGCGCAGGTCGTTGAGCACCCGGTCCACCGGGACGCGGGCGACTGCGGCGAGTTCGTCGTCGATGCGGGTGAGCGGGGCGTGGGGGCGGGGTGACAGGTAGTCCGGTGTCCACATGTCGTCGTTGGTGAGCGCGTGCAGCAGGGGCAAGTCCAGCGTGGATCGGGCCTGCTCCGTGCGGCGCAGCCAGGGCAGGTGCACGGGATAGCGACCGGGGTCGCGGAACGTGCGCAACGACAACGTGAGCTCGTTGAGCGGCGAGATGGCGAAGCGGACGTCGGCCACGTCCATCCCCGCGAGCTCGTACTCGATCAGCCCGGCCATGAAGCCATACGCTACATCAATTGGCGACAAAGGCCCTATTACGGGATAAAGGCGCCCGTGATCCAGACCTTCTTCCCTCAAGACCGCGTCGCCCGCTCACTGACCGTCAGCACGATGGCGTTCGCGCTCTCCAGCGGCGTCTTCTACACCGTCAGCACGCTGTACTTCACGCTCGTCATCGGGCTCGGCGCGACGACGGTGGGTCTCGGGCTGGGCATCGCGGGCGGCACCGGGGTGCTGGCCTCGTACGCGGGAGGATGGCTGGCCGACCGGGTCGGCGCGCACCACGTCCAGACGGTGGCGACCGGGCTCAACGGGATCGCGCTGCTCGCCTACGCGTTCGTCTCCGACGCCGTCGTGTTCGCCCTGATCGCCTGCCTGGCCGTGATCACGCGTTCGGTGGGCTCCTCGGCGAAGCAGACGATGCTGGCGCGGTGGTACACCGGCCCGGAGCGGGTCGAGGTCCGGGCCCGGATGCGCGTGGTCACGAACGTCTTCATCGGCCTGGGTACGGTGGCCGCCGCGGCGGCGCTCCTGATCGGCACCGCGTCGGCGTACCGTGTGGCGATGGTCGTCGCCGGCGTCTTGCTGCTGGCGGCCACCGTGCCGCTGGCCGGGCTCGGGCGTCAGGTGCCGGAGCTCGCCGCCAGGATGAGCGCCGTCAGGGAGCGCACCGCGTCCACCGGGCCTTCGCCGCTCAGGGACCGTACGTACATCGCGAGCGTGGCGTGCAACGCCGTCGTGGCCACGCAGTTCGGCCTGCTGAACATCGGCATGCCGCTCTGGGTTGCCACCACCGGCGCGCCCACCGCCATCGTCTCCGTGCTCCTCGTCCTCAACACCGTGGTCGTGGCCGCACTCCAGGTGCGCGCCTCACGCGGCACCGACGACGTGCGCAAGGCCGGGCGCACGGTCAGGCGCGCGTCGTGGCTGCTCGCGACGGCATGCGGTCTGTACGCCCTGGCCGGCTACGGAAACATGATCGTCGCCTGCGTCCTGCTCGTCCTGGCCGCGTTCGCCCACGCCATGGGTGAGATCCTGGGCGAGGCGGGCGGCTGGGGCATGGCCTTCGAGCTGGCCGACCAACGCAGCGCCGGCGCCTACCAAGGCCTCAGCCAGACCGGCTACGCGATCGCCGCCATGTTCGCCCCGATCCTCGCCACCACCGCCGTCGAACACGGCACCGCGGGCTGGATGGGCCTGGCCGCCCTCTTCGTCCTGGCCGGCACGGCCGCCGCCATGGTGGCCCGGCACGCAGTTGTGATGATCCCCGCCGCCTAGCGTGTGCCGGGTCGGTGGTCGCTTCGTCAGCCTTCTGCGTGGCGGTGTCACCCTGAAGAAAAGGAATTGCCTCGGACACATGGCTTCGGTTGGCTGAACCGCATGACTGAACTGCGTACCGATCGCCTCACCCTCCGTCGATGGCGCGACTCCGACCTTGAGCCGTGGGCGGCGATGAACGCCGATCCCGAGGTTCGGCAGCACTTGGGCGACCTGCTGACCCGCGAGCAGAGCGATGCTTCCGTGGCTCGGTTCCAGGCCGAGTTCGATCAGCGAGGCTACGGGTGGTGGGCGGTCGAGGTGCGGACCACCGGTGAGTTCATCGGCTTCGCGGGCTTGGATCCGGTGGACGACGGCATGCCGTTCACGGGAGTGGAGATCGGCTGGCGGCTCGCCCGCTCGGCCTGGGGGCAGGGCTACGCAACCGAGGCCGCACTGACAGTCCTGGCCCACGGCTTCGACACCCTCGAACTTCCCGAGATCCTCGCTGTGACAACAGCCACCAACCTCCGTTCCCAGGCGGTGATGCGCCGGATCGGCATGACCCGGGATCCGGCCGACGACTTCGACGACCCCACCGCGCCTGAAGGGCCACTGCGTCCGAACGTGCTGTACCGCATCGCTCGTAGTACGAGGTCCTGACGTTTTTCGCATTCAGAAAGCGAGGTTCAGAAAGCGACGTTCAGAAAGCGACAAGGAGCGAGCGTCTGAGCACCTGTCAGGCCTCACAGAGATCGCAGGAAAGCGATCAATGCCGCGTTGACCTGATCGGGTTGCTCCTGCTGAATCCAGTGACCGCAACCCGGCAGCACGATCGCCTCACGCAGATCAGGCACCGCGGCCGTCCGGCCGGCGATCAGTGCCGCGGCGCCCTGCCCCATGCCGCCCAGGTCTCGATCGCCGGTGATGTAGAGGGCGGGTTGCTGGACGACGGCGTCGTGCCAGGGGTTGGTGAGGGCCCAGTTGCGGTCGTAGTTGCGGAACCAATTCAGGGCGGCGGTGAAACCGGTGCGTTCGAAGTCGGTGGCGCAGGTGTTGATATGTTCCTCGGTGATCCAGCCAGGTAGTTTGGCCGGCTCGGGCCAGATGTCGAGTAGCCGGCCGCCGTCGGGGATGACAGGGTTCCACGGGTAGCCGTCGGCGGAGGCGCCGTACAGGGCGCGGCGTACGGTCGCGCGTGGGTCACGAGCGAGTTCCTCGTCGGCGACGTCTGGCTCCTGAACGTAGACGGAGTAATAGTTGTCACCAGCGCTCGCTCGGAGTGTGCCTAGCGGCGGACGGTCGGGACGCGGCTGGAAGGGTGCGCTCAAGGACGCGACCGCGCGCACCCTGTCAGGCCGCATCAGGGCGGCATTCCACGCGACCGACCCGCCCCAGTCGTGCCCGACCAGCACGGCATGGTTCTCGCCGAGTTCGTCGATGAGGCGGATCACGTCGCCTACGGTGTGCAGGATCGTGTACTCCGCGACCCCGTCCGGCCGGTCGGTGCGCCCGTAGCCGCGCTGGTCGACCGCCATCGCGTGGTAGCCGGACTCGGCCAGCGCCAGGAGTTGGTGACGCCAGGAGTACCAGGTCTCCGGGAAACCGTGGAGCAGCAGGACCAGCGGCCCGGAGCCGGCCTCGGCGACATGCATCCGAAGCGCGCCCGCCTGGACGAAACGATGAGTGATCTCGGTCAACAGAGTGTCCTTCGTGTGATTGCCTTTGTCCCCTCGACGCTACGAGTACGCAGGTCAGCAGGGCCATGGCCGAAATGCTCGTGTTGATGCCCGAACGGCTCAGCCGCAGGAGCGATGCATCCGATTGATACGCTCACGTATGAACGTGATCGACATGTTGTCGCCAACGCGGGCGGGCGAGGTGCGAACGGTCACACTGACCGCCGCCGCTCCCTGGGGCGTTCAGCGGGCGCCGGTTTCTTCCATGGGCTTTCACCTGGTGACGCAGGGTGACTGCTGGCTGCGCGTACCGGGAGAGCAGCCGCTGCGGCTGGCGAGCGGTGACTTCGTGCTCCTGCCGGACGGAGCCGGGCATGCCCTGTCCAGCCATCCGCGGGGCCCTCTCGTCCTCGACACGGACCTGCTCGGCGGCCGGTCACGAAGTCGTGCCGGCACACCACAGATCGACATCCCAGGTGCGGGCCCACGCATGCGGTCGCTCTGCGCGGGATATCCGCCGAGCAGCGCCCTGCCGGCCCCGGTGCGGGCTCTGCTTCCCGCCATGCTGTACGTCCCCGCTCGGCGGCTGGCGGGCCTGTCGGACACCTTGCGGCTGCTGATGACCGAGACCGCCCAAGACCTACCGGGCTCGCGCACCATCGTCGACCGGCTCGCCGACATCCTGTGGGTCCAGGCCGTGCGGCTCTGGCTGCCCTCTGGCAGCGCGGCCCCCTCGGATCAAACCGTGGAGTGACCTCGCGGTCGCCGCAGCGGTCCACGCCATGCACGAGGATCTCGCCCGGTCATGGACACTGGAGGACCTGGCCCGCCTGTCGGGGCTGTCGCGAGTATCGCTCATGCGGCGGTTCGCCCGTGTGATGGGTGAACCGCCGCTGGGCTACCTGCGACGGCGGCGCATGGAACTGGCCGCACGCCGGCTGCGGGAGGGCGGGGAGCCGCTGGCCGCCATCGCCAGGGAGGTCGGCTACACCTCGGAGTTCGCCTTCTCCCGCGCGTTCTCCCGAACCTTCGGCGTGGCGCCGGGCCGGTACCGTACGTCCGCCTCGCCCGATCTTCCTGTCCGTGAAGGGGCTCGGTGACGATCAGGATGTCCGCGCCACCCAGGGGCTGCCCGGCCTCTCGGGTTGTCGGCGGGCTGTGTTCCGGGGACTGCGTCAACCTGCCAGTCGGGCGAGGGCCAGTGCGTGTGCCTGGTCGAGGGATTTTGCGACAGCGCAAGGGACGTCCGGCTGCACACCGGTGCCCTCCCAGTTCGCGCCGGAGACCAGCAGCACGGCGAGATGCGCACCTATCCCGAGGTCTTCCCGACGAGAGCGTGTGCTGTGGCGGATGATCGACGCCGGGCAGGCCGATTGCACGCTCGATCACATCGGCGATCAGGAGGTCTGGAGCCATTGCTGATGAATATCGAGTAGGCCGGTCTTTTCCAGGGGCAAGAGCCCGTCGCCGTACTGGCGGAGTCGTGTGTATGCCTGGCGGAGGTCGGTGAGTGCGGGGAAGTGGCCGAGCTGGATGGCGAGGCTGAGGACGTCTTCGATGCTGAGGACGGGGATACGCCAGCGCGCGGCGAGTCGCTGTCCTTCCTGGTCGTCGATGGCAGCGATGACCTCATGGCCCTGCTCGGCGAGGTGGACGCTGTGAGCGACCACGACGACCTCGCCCAGATCGCGGCGGGCGCGGATGGCCTGTTCGAGTTCGAGCCCGCGGATCTCCTCGATCACCTCGACGACACGAGGTGGCGCGGTTGTCAATTCGAGTTCGGGGAGTACGCGGATGCGATCGCTTGCTTCCAGCCTGGCCCAGCGTTGTCGCAGGCCTGGGTATTTCCCGTCCTTTCCGGCGATCTCACGGCAGACCTCTTGGGGGACCAGGAGGACAAGCCCGGCCCGAGTGAGCACGTCGATCAGGATCGGGTGCAGGTTGGCGCCGGTGAAGTGGACGCAGATCACCGCGTCGAGGATGCATATGTCGTCGTCGGGATCGGACACGTGGGTTAGGCTTCCTCGCTCGTGCGGGCACGGGTGAGGAGCCGTCCGAGATCGGCGTGGCGAATGTTGGCGGGGCATGGGCTGATGCCGGCGTCGGCGAGGCCGATTTCAAGGTCATCAGGGTCGCGGCCTTCGAGTCCGGCCAAGGCCCGGATGCCGAGCCGGTCCGCACGGTAGGCGATGGTGGCGCGTTCGAGGACCCGGCGGGGTGGACGCCGGGTGCGGGCGGTTTCCTGCTCGCGTTCGTACTGCCGGCTCCACCCGTAGCGGCGCGCGAGCTGTGCCCCGGTCGGGCCTCGCAGCGCGTCCACCTGGGTTGCGGTCAGCAGGCCCAGGTGTTGCAGCTGGATGAGAATCACCATGAGGCTGACGCCGAAGTGGCGGGCGAGCAGGGCGCAGGCCCGTTCGTCGAGCGGGCCGTGGGCGGGACCGAGCCAGGCGCGGATCCCGTCCTGCGGAGCCAGCAGATGCCGGGCGAAGGCGTCGCAACGGATTTCGGCGGGGGTACGGCAGGCGCTGACCGCATCGCTGTGAGTGCCGTCCCCGAAGAGTAGATGGCCGAGTTCGTGGGCGAAGGTGAAGCGTTGCCGTTCGGCGACGGCCCGGGAGCCGACGGTGATGAGGACGACGCCGCGGACGGGATCGGTGATGGTGAACCCGTCGATTCCAGCGGGGAAGTCGAGCACTGCGGTGTCGGCACCGGTCAGCCGTTCTGCCAGCTCTCCCGGGTCGGCCAGCGGAGCACCGCCGAGGTCGAGGAGGTGGCGGACCGTGCGAGCAAGCCCCTGCCCCTGCACATCTGGTGGAAGGCCGGGATCCGGCAGTCCTGGTGCTGCTGTGACGGGGGTGCGGTGCGGTGCGGCCAACTGGTCCAGCCGGTCGTCGAGGACCAGGATGTCGACGGCCTGCCTTACCGCCGCCGCGGTTGCCTCCGGCTCGGCTTGGCTGATGCGTGCGGCGATGCGGATGCGCTCGCGAACCGGGTTGCCGCGCGTGAGATCAGCCAGGGGAATGCCGAGGGCAGTGGCGATGCGGTCAAGCTCGGCGACGGTCAGCCGGGTGCGGGTGCCCAGCTCGATCCGGGCCAGGGTGGGCTGCGACAGCCCGGCCGGCCCGGCCAGGTCCCGCTGGTTGAGTCCGGCCCGCTCCCGTTCGGCGCGGACACGCTCGCCGATGGCGCGGATATCCATGGCCGCCTCCCTTCTTGAATCAAGAATACTATCTTGATTCAAGGGTGGCTCCACCTTCTCCGTGTATGTCAGCGCGGCCTGGCTGCTCGGCATGCGCGCCCACCTGGGCGTAGGGCTCGCCGCCCGCCGCGTCCTCTGAGCCGTCGCCGGAGCGAGGAAAAGGCTGGTCAGGTGTTTTCGTCGGCCTCACGACAGATTTCCGGATTCTTTCTGCCGGAAGGTTGACGGAAAAAATGGACGAACCATAAGTTTCCAGCGTGTCAATGCCCCCTGGAGCGCACGCACTCGTCCGCCGGTCCCACGAGGAACGAGTGCTGCGCCTGCTACGCCAGCACGGCGCGCAGAGCCGCAGCGAGATCGCGACGCGGGTCGGCCTGTCGCGCACCACGGTTTCCGAGATCACCAGTGACCTGATCGGGCGCGGCGCGATCCAGGTCGTCGACACCGACGCCGTCGAGCGCGTCGGCAGCGGCCGGCCGGCCGAGCGGCTCGCGCTGGATCCGGGCTCGGGACAGTACATGGGCGTCGACTTCGGCCACCGGCGGGTGAACGTCCTGGTGGCCGACGCGGCGCACGACATCATCGCGTCCGGCACCTCGCGCTACGAGGAGTCGGCGCAGTGGCCTGAGCGGGTCGAGGCCGGGCTGGCGCTGATCGACCGGATCAGCGCCGACACCGGTGTCCACTACGGCGCACTCCAGGCCATCGGGATCGGCGTGCCGGGCTGGGGTGACCGCTCGCGTGCCGACGGGGTGGCGGAGCTGTTCGCCAAGCGCTTCCACACCGCCGTGATCGTCGACAACAACGTGCGCTTCGCGGGGCTGGCCGAGGCGCTGCACGCCCAGTCGGACTCCGTGCGCGACCTCATCTACCTGCGCCTGTCCGACGGCGTCGGCGGCGGGCTCGTGGTGGGCGGCCAGCTCGTACGAGGCTCCAAGGGCTACGCTGGAGAGCTCGGCCATGTGACCGTCGTGCCCGGCGGCGCGCAGTGCCGGTGCGGCAAGCGCGGCTGTGTGGAGACCGTCGCGTCGGTCCCGGCGATCCTCGGGCGCTGCCGTGAGCTGGGCCTGCCGATGCGGACGCTCGACGACCTGCGGGCCGCCGTGGAGATCGCGCACCCGGTCGTCGACCAGGTGCTGCGCGCGGCCGGCGCGGCGGTCGGCCGGGTGCTCGGCACCGCCGCGATGACGCTCAACCCCAGCGAGATCGTGCTGGCCGGCGAGATCGTCACGATCGCGCCCACGCTGGTGCAGCAGGTCGCGGCCACGGTCACGTACGAACTGTCGTGGCTGACCGACGCGGCGCCGGTGATCCGCGCCGCCCTGCTGGCAGACGACGGCGGCGCGCTCGGGGCCATCGCGGCCCTGTTCCACGAGTCCCCGCTGCTGGCCGGATACGAAGCGAACGTCACAACGGACGGAGGCCAAAGGTGGCCGTGATCACTACGGAAGCGGCGGCGGCCACGAAGGTCCGCCCCCGCAAGAGCCGTACCCTGCTGATGCTCAACATCGGCTCGGTGGTGGCCGGGCTGGCGATCTGGTGGGGGCTGTCCCTGGCCGGGCTGCAGTTCCCGACCCCGGGGGAGGTCGTCGCGGCCGCCTGGCGGATGCTCCTGGACGGCACGCTCGTCACCGACGTCGGCGCCTCGCTCGGGCGGGTGCTGGCCGGGTTCGCTCTCGGCTCGGTCGCGGCGGTCCTGATCGGCTTCCTCATGGGCTGGTACACGATCGCGCGCGGCCTGTTCGAGCCGTGGATCCAGTTCTTCAGGACCGTTCCACCGCTGGCGATGCTGCCGCTGGTGCTGGTCCTGATGGGCATCGGCGAGAGCCCGAAGATCTTCGTCATCTTCCTGGCGGCGTTCCTGGCCTGCGTCATCTCGACCTACCAGGGCGTGGTGAACGTGGACCGGACCCTCGTCAACGCCGCGCGGGTCCTCGGCGCGGGGGACGGGACGATCTTCGCGCGGGTCGTGGTGCCGGCCTCGACGCCGTTCATCCTCGTCGGGATGCGGGTCGGGCTCGGCTCGGCCTGGGGCACGCTGGTGGCCGCCGAGCTGCTGGCCGCGCAGGCGGGGCTCGGGCACCGGATGCAGAACGCGCAGCTCTACTACGACCTGCCGACGATCTTCGTCGGCATCATCACGATCGGGATCCTCGGCCTGATCATGGACCGGCTGCTCATGCTGGCCGGCAACAAGCTCACGGCCTGGCAGGAGAGCCGATGACCACCCCCAAGATCTCCGTACGCGACATCGAGAAGGTCTACCCCGTAGGCAAGGAGGACTTCGTCGCCCTCGGCGGCGTCTCGCTCGACATCGCCGACAACGAGTTCGTGACCGTCGTCGGGCCCTCCGGCTGCGGTAAGAGCACGCTGCTCAACATCCTCGCCGGGCTGGAGCAGCCCACCGGCGGCACCGCGCTCGTCGACGGCAAGCCGGTCTCCGGCCCCGGTCCCGAGCGCGGCGTGATCTTCCAGCAGTACGCGCTGTTCCCGTGGCTGACCGTCCGCGAGAACGTCGAGTTCGGTCTGCGCACCGCCAAGGTGCCCAAGGACGAGCGGCGACGGCGGGCCGAGCACTTCATCGGCCTGGTCGGCTTGGAACGGTTCGCGGACGCGCTGCCCAAGACGCTGTCCGGCGGCATGAAGCAGCGCTGCGCCATCGCCCGCGCGTACGCGGTGAACCCGTCGATCCTGCTCATGGACGAGCCCTTCGGCGCGCTGGACGCGCTGACCCGGGTGCGGCTGCAGGAGCAACTCCTGGAGACGTGGAGCCAGGAGCGGCGGACGGTCATGTTCATCACCCATGACGTCGACGAGGCGGTGTTCCTCGCCAACCGGGTGATCGTCATGGCCGCGCGGCCCGGCCGCATCGCCGACGTCATCGACGTCGACCTCCCCTACCCACGCGACGAGGACATGCGCCTGAGCCCCGAGTTCGGGAACCTGCGCAACCGCGTCTGGCATTCGGTGTACCACCAGCGGCAAGTCAAGGAGCCCGCGCAATGAGAAAGACAACCATCGCCGCTGCCGCCCTCATGCTGGCGCTCGGCACGGCCGCCTGCTCGTCGGGCGACGCCGGAACCCAGGTCAACTTCGGCTACATCGGCGACTTCAACGGCGCCAGCCTGCTCGCCGTCGCCGACCAGCAGGGCCTGTGGAAGAAGCACGGCGTCGACGCGAAGACCAGCGTCTTCACCAACGGCCCGCTGCAGATCCAGGCGCTGGGCACCGGCGACCTCGACTTCGGCTACATCGGGCCGGGCGCCATGTGGCTGCCGGCCACCGGCAAGGCCAAGGTCGTCGCGATGAACACGCTCGGCAACGCCGACCGCGTCATCGCGCAGGCCGGTACGGCCTCGATGGCCGACCTGAAGGGCAAGACGATCGGCGTGCCGGAGGGCACCTCCGGCGACATGATCCTCACGCTCGCCCTGAAGAAGGCCGGGCTGGCGAAGACCGACGTCAAGATCGTCCCGATGGACGCGGCGACGATCGTCTCGGCGTTCACCTCCAAGCAGATCGACGCGGCCGGCTTCTGGTATCCGGCCATCGCCACCATCAAGAAGTCCGTTCCGGACCTGGTCGAGCTGGCCAAGAACGAGGACTTCGCCGACACGGTGTCCTTCCCGACCGCGTTCGTCGCCGGCAACGACGTCGTCGCCAAGGACAAGGACAAGGCCCAGAAGGTCATCGCCGTGCTCCGCGACGCGATCCAGTACCGCAGCGAGCACCTCGACGAGACCATCACCGCGACCGCCAAGATGCTCAACCAGCCGGCCGAGCAGGTGAAGGCCGACGCGGCCAACTCCAAGGTGCTGTCGCTGTCCGAGCTGGACGGCTACACCAAGGACGGCACGATCGACAAGTGGCTGACCGGCATGAACGACTACTTCGTCGGCGCGGGCAAGCTCACCGGCGCCGTCGCCCCCAAGACCTACTACACGGCCGACCTGTTCACGGGCGCCGCCAAGTGAACATCCTGTTCCTGATGACCGACCAGCACCGGGTCGACACCCTCGGCGCGTACGGCAACCGCCTGGCCGCCACCCCCGTGCTCGACGAGCTGGCCAGGACCGGAACCCGGTTCGACCGCTGGTACACCCCGACCGCGATCTGCACGCCCGCGCGGGCGAGCCTGCTCACCGGGCAGGCGCCGTTCCGGCACAAGCTGCTGGCCAACCACGAGCGCAACGTCGGCTACATGGAGGACCTGCCCGACGGGCAGTACTCCTTCTCCGAAGCGCTGCGGGAGGCCGGGTACAACTGCGGGCTCATCGGCAAGTGGCACGTCGGGCACCACCGGCGGGCGGCCGACTTCGGCTTCGACGGGCCGGACCTGCCGGGGTGGCACAACCCCGTGGACCATCCTGACTATCTGGACTACCTGGCCGAGAACGGGCTGCCGCCGTACGAGATCCACGACCACATCCGGGGGACGCTGCCCAACGGCGGGCCGGGCAACCTGCTCGCCGCGCGGCTGCGTCAGCCGGTCGAGGCGACGTTCGAGCACTACCTGGCGACGCGGACGATCGAGATGCTGGAGCGGTACGCGGCCGACCAGCGGCCCTTCTTCCTGCAGCTCAACTTCTTCGGGCCGCACCTGCCGTACATCGTGCCGGACGAGTACTTCGACATGTTCGACCCCGAGCTGGTCGAGCTGCCCAAGTCGATCGCCGAGACCTTCGCCGGCAAGCCCGCGGTGCAGGCCAACTACAGCGCGCACTGGACGTTCGACACCATGCCGCTGGAGGTGACGCGCAAGCTCATCGCCGTCTACTGGGGGTACGTCGCGCTCATCGACGCCCAGATCGGCCGGGTCATGGACGCCATGCGGCGCCTCGGGCTGGTCGACGACACGGCCGTGTTCTTCACCTGCGACCACGGCGAGTTCACCGGCGCGCACCGGCTGCACGACAAGGGCCCGGCGATGTACGAGGACATCTACCGCACGCCCGGCCTGCTCCGCGTCCCGGGGCAGGAGCCCGGAGTCGTCCGGTCGGAGTTCGTCAGCCTGCTGGACTGCACGGCGACCATCCTCGACCTGGCCGGGATCGACCCCGCTCCCGCCGTCGACTCGCGCAGCCTCGTGCCGCTCGCCTCCGCCGACGAGGTGGCGTGGGAGCAGGACATCGTCTGCGAGTTCCACGGGCACCACTTCCCGTACCCGCAGCGGATGATCCGGACCGACCGCTACAAGCTGGTCGTCAACCCGGACTCGACGAACGAGCTGTACGACCTGTTCACCGACCCGGACGAGCTGCTCAACGTCTACGCGCATCCCGAGATGGAGGCGGTGCGCGGCCGGCTGATGCGGCGGCTGTACCAGGTGCTGCGGGATCGGGGTGACAACTTCTACCACTGGATGACGTCGATGTACGACGTCGGCGACGTCTCCTACGACCCGACGATGAGCGGGCTGGACGAGGCGACCTACCGGTGAGACGGCCCAACATCGTCATGATCCTCACCGACGATCACGCCTCGCACGCCGTCGGCGCGTACGGGTCGGTGGTCAACCGGACGCCGCGCATCGACGAGATCGCGGCGTCCGGAGCCCGGTTCGACAACTGCTTCGCGACCAACGCGCTCTGCTCGCCGAGCCGGGCCAGCATCCTGACCGGCACGTACTCACACGTCAACGGCGTCTCGACGCTTGTGACGCCCATCGACGCCGCCCAGCCGACGTTCGTGAGCCTGCTGCGGGAGGCCGGGTACCGGACCGCCATCGTCGGCAAGTGGCACATGGGGGACGGGCTCGGTCATGATCCGCAGGGGTTCGACTACTGGGACGTGCTGATCGAGCAAGGGGAGTACTTCGATCCGCGGTTCCTCTCGACGGAGGGACTGCGGACCGTCCCCGGCTACGCCACCGATCTCATCACCGATCTGGCGTTGTCGTGGGCCGACGGGCTCGACGGTGACGATCCGTGGTGCCTGCTGATCTACCACAAGGCGCCGCACCGCCCGTGGGAGCCCGACGAGAAGCACGCCGGGATGTACGCCGAGCCCATCCCGGTGCCGGCGACGTTCACCGACGACCACGCGACGCGCTCGTCCTCGGCGCGGCGGGCGGCGATGCGGATCGCCGAGCACCTGAACGCCGAGGACCTCAAGCAGGATCCGCCCGAGGGGCTGTCCTACGAGGAGCTGGCGCTGTGGAAGTACCAGCGCTACATGGAGGACTACCTGGCCGTCGTCGCCTCGGTCGACGACAACGTCGGCCGGGTGGTCGACTGGCTCCGGGCCCGTGGCGACTTCGATGACACGCTGTTGATGTACTGCTCCGACCAGGGCTTCTTCCTGGGCGATCACGGCTGGTTCGACAAGCGCTTCATGTACGAGGAGTCGCTGCGGATGCCGCTCGTCCTGAGCTATCCGAGGCGCGTACCGGCTGGTCAGGTACACCCCGGTATCGTGACGAACGTGGATTTCGCGCAGACCGTGTTGGACGTGGCCGGGGTGGCGCACCATCCCCGTATGCAGGGGCGCAGCTTCCTGGCAGACCTGACCGGCGAGCCCGGCCCTGCTCCCGCCGAGGGGATGTACTACCGCTACTGGGAGCACGATGACGTCTTCCACAAGGCGCCGGCGCATTATGGGTACCGGACGGACCGCTACAAGATCATCTACTTCTACAACGACGGCATGGGACTGCCCGGCACGGGCCCGTTCACCTACAGCGGGGAGTGGGAGCTCTACGACCTGGAGGCCGACCCCGCTGAGCTGCGCAACGTCTACTTCGAGCCGGACTATCTCGCGGTCCGCGAGGAGATGAAGGCCCGCATGTGGCAGGCGCAGGCGGCACTCGGCGACGAGCCGCACCCCAGCCAGCCGATCCCCGGCCAGCTGCACCCCGGCGGGGTGTGACATGTCGGGTAGCTGCTGCACACCCGCGACCCCGGCCGCACCCTTGGAGCCGACCCGGTTCGCGGCACAGGGCACACACGCGATCGAGCAGGTGGACCTGCCCGGCGGCGAGTTCCAGATGGGCGACGCCACCGGCGACGGCAACCGGGGCGACGGCGAGACGCCCGTCCACCCGGTGGTCCTGGCACCGTTCTCGATCGACGCGACCTGCGTGACGACGGCCGACTTCGCCGCCTTCGCCGAGGCGACCGGCTACCGGACCGAGGCCGAGGAGTACGGCTTCTCCGCCGTCTTCCACCTGGCCCTGCGCGCCCGCCCGGAAGACGTGATGAACCCCGTCCCGGGCACCCCCTGGTGGGTCGGCGTCCACGGTGCCGACTGGCGGCACCCCGGCGGCGCCCTGTCGTCAGCGGAGGCCGACCACCCCGTGGTCCACGTGAGCTGGAACGACGCGCTCGCCTACTGCTCGTGGGCGGGCCGGCGGCTGCCGACCGAGGCCGAATGGGAGTACGCCTCCCGTGGCGGCCTCGACGGCGTCCGCTACCCGTGGGGCGACGACCTGCCCGAGGACGAGTGGCGGGTGAACATCTGGCAGGGAGTCTTCCCCACTCGGAACACGCTGGCCGACGGCTACCTGACCACGGCTCCGGTCCGTACGTTCGAGCCGAACGCGTACGGGCTCTGGCAGACGGTCGGCAACGTGTGGGAGTGGTGTTCGGACTGGTACGCCCCCGACTACTACGCCTACTCGCCGTCGGCCGATCCGCGCGGCCCGCTCCGTGGCACGACGCGGGTGCTGCGCGGCGGCTCCTTCCTGTGCCACGACTCCTACTGCAACCGCTACCGGAACGCGGCGCGGTCCTCGAACACGCCCGACTCCTCGATGGCCAACGCCGGCTTCCGCACCGTGGCACTGTGAGGCCCGCCGGAAAGCTATGAGGCCGCCGGAAAGCCGACCGTGGCGCTATGAGGCCGCCGGTTGGTGGCCGAACCTGACCGGTTCAGGGCCGCGCAGCCGGACGGCCGGGTCGGTCAGCGCCTGGTCCCGGGCCTCGACCTCGACGGCCGGTTCGATGACCGGCTCGGCCTCGCCCGCCGCCACGATCCGCCGCAGCAGCCGCGCGCGCAGCCCGGCCGCCACCTCCAGATGGGACCGGTGCCCCGCCAGGTTGACCAGCTCGTGCGGGTCGCTGTCGAGGTCGTACAGGGCCTGCTCGCGGTAGTGGGCGGAGGCGGGGCTGGCCACCGGGTCGGCGTCCTCGGCGACGGCGTAGTACTTCCAGCGCGAGGTACGGATGCCGCGCCCCACCTCCGATTCGCTCACCTGGAAGAACACCTCGTCCGGCCAGGGAGCGCGGGCGTCGCTGAGCAGCGGCAGGAACGAGCGGCCCTGCATGTTCTCCGGTACGGGCAGCCCGGCCGCGTCCAGCAGCGTGGGTGGCAGGTCGATGACGCTGACCGGCCGGGAGATCGCGCCGCCCCCGTCGAACCCCGGCCCGCGCACGGCCAGCGGCACCCGCAGCGACGCGTCGTGGCAGGACCGTTTGTACTCGCCGTTGCGGGTCTTGAAGTGGTTGCCGTGGTCGGAGGTGTAGGCGACGATCGTGTCGTCCAGCAGGTCCATGCTCCGCAGCGCGTCGAGCAGCCGGCCCAGCCCCTCGTCCAGGCGCTTGACCTGGCCCAGGTAGCCGCCCAGGTGCCGGGCGGCCGTGCCGCCCAGCGCGGTCAGGTCCGGCGGCGTCCAGCGGCCCTGGTAGCGCTCCTCGTAGCCGTCGGGGGCCGGGTAGTTGTCCACCTCGTTCTGGTGGTGCGGCTCCAGGAAGGACAGGAAGAGGAAGAAGGGCTCGTCGTGGTGGTCGGCGACGAACCGGACGGCCGCGTCGACCAGGGCGTCGGATCGGTAACCGGGCAGGAAGACGGGGTCGTTCGCCTCGTCGTACACGATCGTGCGGTAGGCGTCGGAGGTGTGCTCCAGCGCGTTGGCCGCCAGCCACGACCCGTAGCCGCCGCGCAGCTCCTCGGGCACCGGTTCGGTGGCGGCCAGGTGCCACTTGCCGATGTAGCCGGTGGCGTATCCGGCCGCGCCGAAGTGGTGCGCCAGCGTGCGCTCCTCGGCGGGCAGGGCGCGGCCGTTGCGGTAGACCCCGGTCGTGGTCGGATAGCGGCCCGTCTGCAGGGCCGCGCGGGCGGGCGCGCACACCGGTTGCGGGGTCAGCGCGACCGTGGCCTGCGTGCCGTGCCGGGCCATCCGGTCGAGGTTCGGGGTGAAGGGTCCTACGGTGTCCCACCGCTGCTGGTCGGTGAAGACGACGATCACGTTCGGGCGCAAGAAGGAGCTCCTATCGAAGGCCGGTCAGGGCGATGCCGCGCACGAAGTAGCGCTGGGTGAAGATGAACAGGACGGCGGTGGGGACGAACAGGATCACCGAGCCCGCGGCCGTGAGGTGCCACAGCGTGAAGTACTCCTGATTGAACAGGGTGAGCCCGACCGGGATGGTGCGCATCTCGGGGGTCGTGGTGGCGACCAGCGGCCACAGGAACTCGTTCCACTGGAAGATGAAGGTGAACAGCCCGAGCACGGCCAGCGCCGGCCTGGTCTGCGGCAGGATGATGCGCCGGTAGATGCCCAGTTCGGAGGCGCCGTCGATGCGGGCGGCGCTGATCAGGTCGTCCGGGATGGGCTGGATGAACTGCCGCATGAGGAAGATGCCGAACGCGTCCATGAGGAACGGTGTGACCAGCCCCTGATAGGTGTTGAGCCAGCCGAGGTTGGCCATCAGCACGTACAGCGGGATCATCCGCACGAAGAACGGCACCATCAGCGTGGCCAGCAGCGCCACGAACAGCGTGTTGCGCAGCGGGAAGCGGAACTTGGCGAACACGTAGCCGACGAGCGGGTCGAACAGCAGGTGCGCCAGCGTGATGGCGCCCGCCACGACGAGGCTGTTGACGATGAAGTTCCCGAAGGGCGCGCGGGCGAACAGTTCGGCGTAGTTGCCCCACTGGGGTGAGTCCGGCCAGAGCACCGCGTGCGCCGACAGCGTCTCCGCCTCGGTCTGCAGCGACAGTGACAGCATGTAGAGCAGCGGCACGACCGTCACCAGCGAGGCGAGCCCGAGCAGGGTGTAGAGGAGAGCGCGCCGCATCAGTATTGGACCTCCCCGCGCCGTCCGGCCCGGAGCTGGACCAGCGTGAACGCCACGATCACGACCAGGAGCAGCACCGACTGCGCCGAGGAGTAGCCGAAGTCCCTGGTACGGAAGGCGACGTTGAAGATGTGGAAGACCGACAGGTCAGTGGCGTCGCCTGGCCCGCCGTTGGTGATGATGTACGCCTGACCGAACGCCTGCAGCCCGGAGATGACCGCCATCACCGAGACGAACAGCGTGGTGGGAGCGAGCAGCGGCAACGTGATCCGCCAGAACCGGAGCCAGGCGTCGGCGCCGTCGATCTTCGCCGCCTCGTGGAAGGTCTCGGGTATGCCCTGCAACCCGGCCAGGAACAGCACCATCGTGTAGCCGACGCTCTGCCAGAGCGTGATCGCGGCGATCGTGAGCAGCGGCGCGGTGTTGAGCCACTGCTGCTCGGGCAGTCCCAGGGCGGCCAGCAACCGGTTCAGTACGCCGAGTTCGGGATCCAGGATGTTGCGCCAGAGCAGGCCGACGATCGCCACCGAGGTGAGGTACGGCACGAGCAGCAGCACGCGGAAGGCCACCCGCCCCTTGAGCGGCTGGTCGAGCGCCATCGCCAGGATCAACCCGAGGACGATCGAGCCGATCACCACGGCCACCGCGAAGACGATTGTGACCAGGAACGAGTGGCGCACGGCCGGGTCGGTCAGGGCCTGGCCGTAGTTGGCGAGTCCGGCGAACTGGTCGGCCTGCGGGCCGGTACGCAGGCTGGTGGCGACCACGTTGCCGATCGGCAGGTAGAAGAAGGCCGCGAAGAACAGGATCGCCGGGGTCAGGAACAGGTAGGCGGTCCTGGCGTACCGGCCCGAGAGGGTCTCGCCGCGGGGTCTGCGCCGGCTCTTCAGGCGGGTCATCGCAGGAAGCCCTCGGCCGCCTCGCTGAACTTCCGCAGCGCCGACTCGGCGGGTTGGTTCTGGATGAGCACCTCCTGGTACATGACCTTGAGCTGCTCCTCGTACTTGCCGGACTGGCCGGTGAGGCGTACCTGCTGCCCTGGGTCGACGGCGGAGCCGAGCGCGTCGGCGAACACCTTGATGACCGGGTCCGCCTGCACCTCGGGCAGGTCGGCCCAGGAGGTGCGGGGCATCAGCATGCCGACCTCCTTGGTGGCGGCCTGTTCGGTCTGGAGGGTGGTGACGCGCTTGATGAAGTCCCACGACAGGTCGGGCCTGGCCGCCTTGGCCGGGACGAACATGCTGACGCCCGCCGCCTGGGTGACCTGTCGCTTGTCCTTCAACGGCGGTGCCACGCCCAGCTCCAGGTCGGGGCTGGTCTTCTTGATCGGGCCGAGGTCCCACGGGCCGGTGAGGATCATCGCGGCGCGCTTGGCCGAGAACAGTTTCTGCGGGCCCGAGTAGTCGGTGCTCGACACCGGTACGGGGGCCACCTTGTGCTTGTGGATCAGGTCCGCCTGGAACTGCAGGGCGGCGACCGCGTCCGCCACCGGGGTCATGACTTTTCCGGTCTTGGGGTCGTATGGGGTGACGCCTGCCTGCAGGAGCCAGGGCCAGATGTAGGTGTGGTCCTGGTTGAGGGCCACGCCGTAGACGCCGTCCTTGGTCAGCTTCTGGGCGGCGGCCAGGAATTCCGCCCAGGTGGTGGGCGGCTCCAGCCCGGCGTCCCGGAGCATGGCCTTGTTGTAGAAGAGCGTGTTGCAGGTCAGATGGAGCTGAACCCCGTACACCTTGCCCTGGTAGGAGTTGCGTTCGACGGTGGCCGGGCGCCAGTCGGCGGGGAAGCCCATCGCGCCGCCGTCGCGGTCGACGTAGTCCTGGAGCGGGCGGGCGTTGCCGGAGATGGCGAACTCCTGCACCCAGCCGCCCGGTTCTTCGACCACGTCCGGGGCGGTTCCGGAGGCGAAGTCGGCGAGCAGCCGGGTGCGCAGGTCGGGCCACTGGTACTTCTGCAGATTGACCTTGACCTTGTTGGCCTGCTCGAACTCGGCGATCACCTTGCGGTAGGCCTGGTAGTCGTGTCCGGCGTTCCAGTAGACGGTGAACGTTCCGGGCGCGGCGCCCTGCGTGGCCGGGGCTCCGGCGCAGGACGACAGGACCGGTACGGCGGCTGCCGCCCCGGCCAGGCGGAGCAGGTCGCGGCGGGAGAGATCGGGGGACATCTCGGGTTTCCCTTCTTGAAGAGCCCTTAGGAAGAGCCCCGCCGCAGGAACGTCCAGGGACGGACCACCTCGCGGGCGGGCAGGGGCCCATCGGCCTGGAGGCGGTCGAAGAGCAGGCGTACGACGTCGGTGTAGTCGTGTCTGAGCGGGCCGACGGTGCTGAGCTGCGGGTTGCTGATGAGACCCTCGTCGATGTTGCCGACACCGATGACCGCGAGGTCGCCGGGCACGTCAACCCCGGCGTCCCTGGCGGCGTTGATCACGCTGATCGCCGCCCGATCGGAAGCCGCGAAGATCGCGTCCGGCCGGTCGGGGGAGCGCAGGAGTTCGGTGGCGGACTGGTAGGCGGCCACGCGGTCGTCCGCGCCGGAGACGATGATCCGCCGGTCCACGCCGTGCCGGTCGAGGGCGGTCGTGTAGCCCAGCAGCCTGCCGGTGGGTTGGTCTCGGTAGAGCTCGTTGCGGTGGGCCATGAAGGCGATGCGGGTGCGGCCCTCGGCCAGCAGATGCTCGACCGCCTCGGCACTGACCTCGGTCTCCGGTGTCCGTACGACGTCGCAGCCGGCCGGCACGTTCTCGTTGCGGACCACGACCATCGGCAGTCCGCCGGCGATGATCTCGGCCAGCAGATCGTGGGTGAGGTGGTCACCGGTCTGATTGACCAGCGCGCCATCGGCGATCCCGCTCCGCAGCACGTCGGCCGCCGCCCGCGCGCGGCCCTCGGAGTAGACGGCGAGCGTGATGACGGAGTAACCGTGTACGTCGGCCATCTCGTGCAGGTCCCTGGCCAGCCGCTCGTCGCTGGGATTTCCGCCGAGTGACGCCTGAACCAGGCAGACCCGCTGGGTCCGGCGCTTGCGCAGGCTCCTGGCCGCCTGGTCGGGCGTGTAGCCGAGCTGCCTGGCCGCGTCGAGCACCCGCTGCCTCGTCTCGGCGGCGACGGGACGGTCGCGGCCGCTGAGCACATAGGACACGGTCGCCACCGACACCTGCGCCAGCTCGGCCACCTGTCGCGCTGTGGGTCTCATGTTAGTCGATTAACACAACGCGCTGGAGCTCCAGACCTCTGACCTCGTAGTGCCTGATTGGTCATCACGGTGTGATGTTAAACGATTAACATCTTTGAGCGCTAGTACCCCCAGAGAGACTCCCTGGGGGGATGGGTCTACGCGTTGGGGCAGTGGGCCGGGGCCGTGCCGTAGGCGTACTGGAGGAAGTCGACCAGGTCGTCCGGCCAGGAGTTCCAGTCGTGGCCGCCGGTGCCGTAGCAGTAGCGGTGGTTCACGCCCAGGCTGGTCAGCGTCTTGTCGAAGTCGCTCGCGTACGAGCCGAGGATGCTCTCGTCGACCGTCAAGGCGTCGTCATGGGCGGCGCTGTTGTAGGCGCACTCGTCCGGTGCCGGGTGGTGGCCGTCGGCGAGCTCGGGATTGCCGGGAGCGCCCGGCAGCGCCTTGCAGCCGCCCGCGTACAGGCCGAACCGGCCGCTGTACGGCGCGTACTTGCCTTGGGTCACCAGCTCGGCCGGGTTGGCCGACGGCCAGTCGTCGACCGTCTTGCCGTTGAAGACGGTGCTCGTGTACGGCCCGAACAGGGTCTCCAGCCGGTAGCGCCGCTGCTTGTCCTGGTCGAGCACCAGGATGCCGCCCTCGTATTTGTTGACCCGGAACGCCCCCCAGTCCGTCAGCGGCATGATCGCCGCGCCGGACGCCCACATGGAGTCGGAGATCGTCCGCTGGGCGGGCATGCCCCGCAGGTCGATGCCGGGGGAGAAGGCGCCGATGACGGAGAACACGTCGGGGTGCGCGGCGGCGTACTTGAGCGTGCCGAAGCCGCCCATCGACAGCCCGGCCAGCCCGCGCCCGGACCGATTGGCGATGGTGTTGAAGTTGGCGTCGATCCAGGGGATGAGCTGGGCGATGTGGTACGTCTCCCACTTGGGCGCGAAATATCCGTCAGTGCGGCCGACCCAGTCGCTGTACCAGCCGGTCATCCCCCCGGTCGGCATCACCACGATGCCGTCATAGGCCCGCGCCTGCTCCACCAGGGAGACCAGATCGGTCTTCGTCGTCCACTCGTCGTAGTTGTCCCCGCCGCCGTTGAGCAGGTAGAGCGAGCGGTAGCGGGTGCTCCTGGCCGGGTCGTAGTCCTTGGGCAGATAGATCCGTACGGTGATGGGACGGGCCAGCGGGTCGATCGCCGGAGTGCCGCCGGACGCCTGGAAGATCGCCGTGGAGGTCATGGTGATGTCCCGCAGCTCGGACCCGTTGTCCTGGAGGTGCCGGTCCACGCTCACGCAGGTGATGCCGTAGCCGTCGGGGTGGGGCAGGGTCGTCGAGCAGGTCTGCGCCCGCGCCGTCCCGGCCGGGACCACGACCGCTCCGGTGATCAGCAGCAGCCCGGTCAATGCGCGCGACAACCACCGTGGGGAACCTCGCATCGTTTCCTCCTCCAAGTGGGAAACCGGGCATCAAGCTACAAAGCAGTGCCGATTTCCGCGTCAACCGCCGGGTGGAGAAAGCGGTCAACCTTCACGCCGCGGGCCGGGGCCGCGTACAACTCCTGCGGTAGGTCGCCTGGCGTATTGCGGCTTTCGAGTGGGTCTTGCCAGTTTTGTCATGTCGGCTTTCACTGATCTCCATACCGGTGATCCAGGAGGGGCCGATGCGTGGCTTACGGGCGTCCGCAGTCGTTCTGGCGATCGTTCTTCTCACGACGTTCCTGACCTCGGGGCAATCCGTCCCGGCGGTCGCCGGGCCGTCCGACCCGGAGCCGGCCTCGCTGGTCACGCTCTCCGTGCCGGACCAGGCCACGATGGAGCGGCTGACGGCCTCGGGGGCGGACCTCACCGAGCGGGTACGGCCACAGGCGGACGGCAGCGTCCAGGTCGACGCGGTCGTCACGCCGAGCCAGCTGACGGCGCTCGCCGCGCTCGGCGCGACCCTGGCGCCCGGCACGCCGCCCGGTTCCCGGGCGACGCCGAAAGGCGCCGCCGTGCCGGATCAGCTGGTCATCGAGCGGGCGGTGTGGTTCAAGAGCCGTGACGGGTACTTCCTGTCGGTCGAGGCGTCCAGCAGCGCGGGGGCGACGGCGACGCTCAGCGTGAGCTGGACGGGCAAGGGCGGTGCCAGTGGTCAGGCGCCGATGGTGCCGTACGTCGACGCGGGCGCGTACCTGGGCCACCAGCTCAGCACCCCCGTGCCGGCGGAGAGCCGGCCGCAGTGGGTCACCGTCACGTCGGCGGCCGGTGGCAAGGCGGACGCGCGGGTCCAGGAGTGGCCCGACGGGGAGCGGCCCGATCGGCAGGGCCCCGGCTACGAGAAGGACTTCGTCAGCCAGTACATGCCGCCGGCCCAGCTCAACGAGCGGGTCAAGGCGCTGCACCGGCGTTTCCCCAAGCTCACCGACATCATCACGCTGCCGAACCCGACCAACGGCTACCGGCGCAACGCCCAGGCCCTGATCGGCACCTCGCCCGGGGCCGCCGTCGTGGTCACCTCGAACGCCTACGGCTCCGAGGGCGGCAACGACCTGGCCATCGAGCTCGTCACCCCCGGCGCCGCCGACCGCCCTTTGCTGGTGACGGTGAACGGCAAGCAGATCACCGTCAGCCTGGCCACCGACGGCTCCGGCACGCCCACCAGCACCGCGGCCCAGGTGGTCGCGGCGATCAACGCGACGCCGGGCATCGCCGTCAAGGCCACGACCTACCGCACCGACGCGGGACAGGGCGTCATGGCGCCCGCCCCGCTCACCCAGCTCAGCGACTTCCTCAAGGCGCCGGCCGACGTCCCCCGCGCGCCGTGGCGGGTGCTGGCCCTGCGCGTCGGCGTGCACCGGGACGGCTCGCGCACTGGAGTGCTCGCCTACGCGCAGGAACACGCCAGGGAATGGGTGGGGCCGCTGGTCACCATCGAGGCGGCCGAGCGGCTGCTGCGCAACTACGCGCGCGACGTGGCGACGCGCGAGCTGCTGAAGCGCACCGACATCTTCATCGTGCCCACGGTCAACCCCGACGGCGCGAACTACAGCTTCTACGACTTCAACTCCCAGCGTAAGAACATGACCAACCACTGCCCCGCGCAGCAGTCCGACCCGGCGCTCCGCAACACCTGGGGCGTGGACGTCAACCGCAACTACGCCGTGGGCTCGCTGTCGGACGGGTACTTCGGCGCCTCGGCCAGCTGCCAGAGCGGTACGTACGCCGGTCCCGCCGAGCATTCCGAACCCGAGAGCCGCAACGTCATCTGGCTCGCGCAGCGGTATCGCAACATCAAGTTCGCGATGAACGTCCACAGCTACGGCGGCTATTTCATGTGGCCGCCCGGCGCCTACAAACTCGACGGCCGCGTCACCCTGCCCCGGCCCACACCCCGGCAGGAGGCGTACTTCCTGCGTTCGGCCCGCACCATTGAGCAGGCCATCGCCGCCGAACGCGGCACGGTCACCTGGCCCCAGCAGACCGGGCCGGTGACCGACGTGCTGTATTCGGCGGCGGGCAACTCCGCGGACGAGCTCTGGTACGACCACGGCGTCTTCGGGTGGGACTTCGAGGTCGGCAGCGACCTGTGGAACCCCACGACACGGATGTGGGAGGGAGTGGGATTCCAGCCGCCGTTCAGCGAAGGGCACGCGGAGGCGATGGAGTTCGCCTCCGGCCTCATCTCGCTGATCGGGGTCGCCGCCGACTATCGCGAGCCGTGACGAGCACGTCTCGCACGCCCGGCCGCAGCGGCGGCCGGGCGTGCCGGGGCGTCAGCCGATCACCCGCGCCACCGCCGGTATCCGCCGGAGCACCAGCCAGTCGAGCAGCAGCACGGCCGCCATGGTGATCCCCGCCAGCGGGAACAGCAGGCCGAGCACCGCCATGACGGCGATCACTCCGTACGCGTCGCGCCTGTTGGTGGCGCGGGCGGGCGCTCCGGCCCGCCCGCGCGGGCGGCGCTTCCACCACATCCACGTGCCGGTGACCACGAGCGTGATCAGGGACAGGCAGGCGGCGAGCATGACGAGCAGGTTGACGGTGCCGTAGCGGCGGCCCTCGTGCAGGGCGATGCCCTGTTCGACGGCTTTGGCCATGATGCCGTACTCGGCCCAGCCGTAGGAGACGAGCACCCGGCCGCTGTACTGGTCGACGTGGAGCGTCTGCGCGGCGGCCGGGTCACGGCGGTTGTCGGTCACGACGGTGTAGACGCCCTTCGCGTCCTTGGGGAGCAGGACCTTGACGTCGCACTCGGCGGGCGCGCAGTCACGAAGGACCGGACGGGCGGCGGCCAGGGCCCGCTCGATGGGCACCGCACCCGGTTGCAGCACGCCGCCCGCCGTTTCGTGCGCGGCGTGACCCTCGGACTGCGGTACGGGGAGTCGTTCGGCCGACCAGGGCACCTTGGCGTCGGGGTTGGTGGACAGGTCTCCGGACAGCGTCGAGGTGTTCGGGAAGGAGTCCGCGCTGGGGGTGGTCGAGCCCGTACTGTCCTGGATGCGCTGCAGGCCATCGCCCCACACGCCCGACCAGGGCAGGCCGGACAGGACGAGGAAGACGACCACCGCCCCGGCGCCGACTCCGGTGAGGGTGTGCAGGCGGCGCAGCCGGCCGCGCCCCGACCGCTTGGCCCGCTTGTGGGTACGCCGGCCGCTCCACCACAGGTACGTGCCGGTGGCGATGAGGATCAGTGCCCAGCACGCGGCGATCTCGACGACCCGGTCGCCGATGGTGCCCGCCATCAGCTCACCGTGGATGGTGCGTATGACGCGCATGAAGGTGGTGCCGTCGTCGATCTGCCCCACCACGCGGGCCGTGGCCGGATCGACGTAGACCGAGACGCCCTGAGCGAAGGGGCCGGTGTCGGCGCCCTGGAGGATGACCCGGGTGGTCCGGTCCGGGGCAGTGGGCGGGATGATCGACATGACGGCTGCGCCGGGCCGCGCCTGACGGGCGGCGGCGATCTGCTCCGACAGGGGCTTCGCGGCGGTCACGGGCGCGGCGAGCGTGCGGACGTCGGCGTAGTGCCACTCCTCGAACGGCTCCTTGAACAGGTAGATCGACCCGGTTATGGCGAGGATGAGCAGAACGGGGGCGACGAACAACCCGGCGTAGAAATGCCAGCGCCAGATGATGCGATAGCGCTGGGACGACGGGGCCGGGGTGGGCTGGACGGTCGGCGGCCGTACCTCTACAGAGGTCATGGGTTCTCCATTCTGGAGACGCGCCCGTCTCAGGGCGCGCGAACAGCGGGGGCGGTCATGACCGGCCGATCGGCTCTTCAAGGCGCGATCGGGGCTTCGACGCACGATCGGGCCGCGAGGGCCGTGATCGTCGTGCGGTCATGACGGACCGGACGTTGCGGCTCCGGGGGTACGACGGCGATGCACGCGGTCGGTCCCGGCGGCACGCGGCGCCGGTAAATGGTCGGCTTCAGCAGGCGTCGCCTACTGAGGCGGCCCCCGGCGGCACAGCTCCCAGGCCAGCACCTGGGCGGCAAGCATCCCCGGCGTGACCTCCACTACCG
The DNA here is from genome assembly GCF_050942315.1 of Nonomuraea sp. CA-143628. Lineage (NCBI taxonomy): Bacteria > Bacillati > Actinomycetota > Actinomycetes > Streptosporangiales > Streptosporangiaceae > Nonomuraea > Nonomuraea sp. CA-143628. The sequence goes on along the minus strand of NZ_CP192072.1, from coordinate 9,624,442 downwards.
GCGCCACGCGGCGCGGCGTCGAGGGCGGCACGAGCAGGTCGGTCAGCGGGCGCCACAGGTCGCGCAGCGAGCAGGCCAGCAGGAACAGCAGCGTGGCCAGCGCGGTCTCCCCGCGCTCCAGCCACCAGGCGGACACCGTGGCGACCAGCACGTGCGCCAGCAGCATCCCGACCCCGGCGGACAGCCCGCCGAGGTGGTGTCCCGTCAGCGGAAGGCCGGGGCCGGGGCCGAAGAGGTGGTGCATGCCGTACTGCGCGGCGAAAGAGGCGACGAGCAGCGTCCCCATGCTCCGGCGCCGACGCGCGAGGACGTACGCCCCCGCGCCGGTCACGGCGGTGGCGGCGGCGACGATCCCCAGCCCGGCGCCGGTGCCACCGGCCAGCACGTGCATGCCCAGCGCGGCGTACACGCAGACGACGGCGAACACCGCCGCGCGCACGACGCGTCCGGCGGGCTCGTTCTGATCGGCGCTCACGCGCGATCACCGCTCACATGTGCAGATACGGCCCAGCGGACGTCTCGGTTCGATCACGCCGTAATGGGGAGTGGCCCCATGAGCTCCACCGGCTTGACCTGCGGAAACTTCGGCTCGCCGGGTAGGGGTGTCGGGGAAGGGGACGTCGGACGGGGGCGGATCATGATCATTGTCGGGGTGGACGGCTCGCGGGCGGGCCTCGAGGCCGTCGGGTGGGCCGCCAGGGAGGCCACGCTGCGCGAGGTGCCACTGACCGTGGTGCACGCGATGCCGGGATGGGCCTGCGAGACGGCGTCCGGCCGCTATGCCGCCGTGGCCAAGTGGATGCGCGACGGGGGCGAGATGGCGCTGGCCGCGGCCGAGGACCGGGCGCGCGGCGAGCACCCGAAGATCGGCATCAGGACGATGCTGCTGCCCGGAGATCCCCGAGCCGCCCTGATCGAGGCCGCGAAGGAGGCGGAGCTGCTGGTCATCGGCAGTCACGGGCTCGGGGGAGTGCGCGGGCTGCTGGTGGGGTCCGTGGCGTACGGGGTGGCCGGGCACGCGCCGTGCGACGTGGTCGTCGTGCGCCAACTGCCGTCCCTTCCTCGTGGCGAGCTGGTGGCGGGGGTGGACGGCTCGCCGCGGACCCGCCGCCGGGTATTGGACTTCGCCTTCTCCGAGGCGGAGCTGCGGGGGGTGACCCTGCGGGCCGTACACGCCTGGAGCGGGTTCCAGCCCACGAGCGAGGAGGATGAGCGGGACGGGCGGCTCGTCCTGCGCGAGGCGCTGGCCGGACACCGTCAGGACCATCCCGACGTCGAGGTGATCGAGGAGGCCGTGCACGGTCACCCCGTGGAGGTGCTGCGTCAGGCCGCCGAGGGCGCCGACCTGCTCGTGGTCGGCTCGCACGGGCACGGCGCGTTCGCCGGCATGGTCATGGGCTCGGTCAGCCAGGCCATGCTGCACCACTCCCCGTGCCCGCTCGCCGTGGTCCGGAACAAGCAGGACGACCCAGGTTGAGTTTCGAGCATTCATGGGTTGATGACGACCGCGCTGCCCAACGGGACATGCGCCAGGACGCGCAGGGCGGCGGCCGGGACGCGGACGCAACCGTGACTGACCTCCTGCCCGAACACGCTCTCGTCCGGCCAGCCGTGCAGCCCGATCGTGCCGGGCCCGCCGTCGAAGGTCTGGAGGACGGCCGAGTGCGAGCCCAGCGCGAGCATGCGCGGGCTGTACGTCGCGTCCTCAGGAGTCAGTGAGGCGAGCAGGAACGTCCGTCCCGTCGGCGTGGGGGTCGACGGGGCGCCGGTGGCGACTTTCCACGTGCCCAGACTGCGATCGGACTTGACCACCGTGAGTTGATGAGCGGCCAAATCGATGCGTACGTAATAAGGGCTGTATGCATTCCGCAACCCGCCGCCCGCGGTATAAATCCAGCCCGTCGACAGATTCGGGCGGCTCGGCAGCATAACGCGCACCCATCCCGGCTGCTCTTCCACTATGGGCACCCAAGCCGGGCCGCCCACTGAAGTGGTCGGCAATATCCCCACCGGTGCGCCGCCGGGACTGGCATAAACCACCTGTGGTTGCGTGGGATGTGTCACGTGCCCATTTCCCGGCTCGAAAGGAGCGGTGTCTTTCGGCGCGCCGCGCAATCTCGTGTACGTCGTGGAGCGAGTCAGCCGAGCCCGCTGCGCGGCTGACACCGGCACCGGCGCGACCTGCTGGATCGGGGCGGCGAGCGGTGCGGTGGCCGGTGGCGGGGCGGTCGTTCCGCAGGCCGCGGCCATGGTCATGGCGGCCAATGCCGTGCTCCACGCGATCGGCCGCGCATTGCCGTTCCTGTCCAGTTCCATGCGATCGCGCAAGGCGGCCTCCACTATTTCCGGGGTGAGCAGAGGCAGTTTACGGCGGAGTCTTGAGCGTCTTGGTCCGAGAATTGGGATAAGTCGTTCTATCGGATGGTCTCGGGTCTTGGTCGATAAGTGGAAGAGGCTTTGTCGCGCCTTTACCGGTCGGTTGTCAGCGGTCGTTGATCTCCCCGAATATCATGCCGAGTTGCTTGCCGTTTCACCTCGCTGCGCGGGTGGAAGCCGGCTGTGTCCAGCGCGCTCCCCTATAGAAAAGATTCACTACATGGAAGTAATCTCTGGTCGCGCTTCCCACCGGTCGCGATGGGTCTCTCTGCTGGCGGGGGCCTTCGTGCTCGTCGTCGCCGGGGCTCTGCTGACCACATGGCCATCCGGTGCGAAGGCGGCCCAGCCGCGGTCATGCCACCAAAACGAGGACGTCTGCGACAGCCCGGCCACCAGCATTTCGGGCGATCTCGAAGGCATGACCCTCGAACCGGGCGTCTACACGGCCGCGTCCTCGATCGAGCTGACCGGCACGGTCACCCTCGACGCTCAGGGCGATCCCGACGCCGTCTTCATCTTCCAGATCGGCACCACGTTCTTCACCGGCCCGGACAGCGACGTCGAACTCGTCGGTGGCGCTCAGGACTGCAACGTCTTCTGGGAGGTGGGCAACACGGTGACGACCGGCGCCATGCCGGAGGTGACCGTACCGGTCGATGAAGAGGTCGACGAGGAGGTCAAGGAGGATCAGGGGAGGCCCGGGACCGAGACGGCCGTCAAGGACGACTGCCCTCTGGCGCACCAGGTCACGCCGCCCGCCCTCCCGCCATGCGCGGAGACTCCGCCGGTGCGGCCGGTGCCGACTCCGATAGAGCGGCCGACCCCGGCCCAGCCGGTCAAGCCGACTCCGACGCCGAAGGTGGTTTCGACGCCTCAGGTGGACGCACCTCCGAAGGCGGTGCCGACGCCTCAGACGGTTTCGACTCCCCAGACGGTTACGCCTCCGAAGGTGGTTACGCCTCCGAAGGTGGTCTCGACTCCCCAGACGGTTGTGACTCCTCAAACGGTCGCGACTCCGAAGGTGACGTCGACTCCGACGGCGACCGCGACGTCCACTCCCACGGCGACATCCACTTCCAGGACGAGCACACCCGATCACCACCGTGATCATCACCACCGCGACCGCCACAACTGCGGTCACCACTGCGGGCTCGAACCGGCGCCCGAGCCCGTCCCGGTCGGCTCGCGCCTGCGCGTGGCCGGCTGACGATCCTGTCCGGCTGACTGTTTCGGGGCGATGTGCGGGATGACCGGCTCGCTGAGGCCATCCCGCACATCGCCGCAGCCGATCGGCGTCTGTGAGCGCCGAGGTCGGTCGCGCAGAGAGTCATCGCGCGAGGCCAGAGGACGGGCGTCGAGGGGCGGACGCCAGAGGACGGACGTCAACGGGCGGACGCCGAGGGGTGGGCGTCAGAGGGCGGGCGTCAACGGGCGGACGTCAAGGGGTGGGCGTCAGAGGGCGGGCGTTCGGAGGAGATGGGCGTCAGGGGACGGGCGTCAGCGGTGGTTCGCCGTTCAGGACCGCGATGATGTTGTCGACGGCGAGGTCCACCATCCGGGCCCTGGTCGCCTCCGTAGCCGAGCCGATGTGCGGGAGCCCCACTACACGTTCGTGCTGGATCAGCGGGTCGCCGACGCCGTTGCGCGGCTCGCGGCCGAACACGTCCAGCCCGGCCGAATGGAGCCGCCCGGCCTGCAGGGCGGCGAGGAGCGCGGCCTCGTCGACGACGCCGCCACGGGCGGTGTTGACGAGGGTCGCGGTGGGTTTCATCATCGCGAGCTCGTCCGCGCCGATGAGGCGGCGGGTCTGATCGGTGAGCGGTACGTGCAGAGACACCACATCGCTGGTGCTCAGGAGCTTGGGCAGGGAGACCGCCTGGGAGAGCTCGTCATCGGGTTTACGGGACAAGGTGTGCTGGACGGTCATGCCGAACCCGGCCGCCCGGCGGGCGACGGCCTGCCCGATCTCGCCATAACCGATGAGACCCAGGGTTGCCCCCGCCACGTCGAGTCCGAGGTAGGCGTCCAGCCGGCTCCCGGTCCACTCGCCGTTCCTGAGGCTGTCGGCCGCGGTGAGCAGCCGCCGCCGGGCCATCAGGATGAGGGCGAAGGCGGTGTCGGCGGTGGTCTCGTGCAGGACACCCGGGGTGTTGGTGACCACGATGCCGCGCTCCCGCGCGGTGGCGACGTCGGTGCCGTCGTAGCCCGCGCTCGGCAGGGCCAGCACCCGTAGCCGCTCGCCCGCCTTGAGCACCGCGGCGTCGACGTGGTCGGAGTTCTGGCACAGCAGCGCGTCCGCGCCGTTGAGGAGGTCGCCCAGCCGCTCGGGCGGCGGCGGCGTGACCTCCGACCACTGGCGTAGCTGGGCGACGCGGCCGAGCCGTTCGAGACCCGTGCCCGGCAAGGTAGGCCGGGTGACCACCACGATCGGCGCCGTCGCCTGCATATTGCTCTCTCCTCCCGATGGGGTCCGGCCTGAGCACGGACAACATCCCTCCAACAACATAGATCACCTGGATGTTGACCAAGTCAGGGGGAGGGTGGGCAGACGAGGTTGGCGAAGTCAGGGGGCGGGTGGGGGACGAGCGGGCGGGGGAGGAGAGGTCGGATCAGCGTGGCTCGGTGGCTCCGGTGAAGGGCATGTGCTCGCCTTCCACGTACTTCGGGAACGGCTGGTAGACGTTCGCGCCCGGTTGGCCGCGCAGCAGCAGCGCCGAGACGAACGGCTGCTCCTCGCTGGTGATCCGGGTCGAGGTCGGGATGTAGCGGATGGTCAGGCCGCAGCGGCGCTTGGGGGAGGTGTTGGCGCTGGAGGCGTGCAGGATGTTCGGGTGGTGCACCTCCACGTCGCCGGGTGACAGCACCAGGTCCACGGCCTGGGACTCGTCCACCGTCACGGCGCTCTCCGAGCCGAGCACGTTGGCGACGTCGTCGCGCTGCCGCAGCTCGTGCAGGGCCTCCTTGTGCGAGCCGGGGATCACTCGCATGCAGCCGTTCTCCGGCGTGGACTCGTCGACGGCCAGCCAGAGCGTGATCACCCGCATCGGCTCCAGCGGCCAGAAGGCACCGTCCTGGTGCCAGAGGACCGCCTTGCCGGAGAAGGGCGGCTTGCTGATGTAGTGCGAGGCGAACAGCGCGAGGTCCGGGCCGACGAAGAGCTCGGCGATGTCCAGCAGCCGATCGTCGGAGATCAGCCGCACCCAGAACGGGTCGTCGGCCACCAGTTCGGTGCCCAGGTCCTCGCCGAGCAGTTCGGGGTGCTTGGCCTGGAGCCAGGCGACGTGGTCGCCGGCCTCGGCGATCAGGCCGGGGTCTATGACGTTCCGGAAGATCGTGTAGCCGTCGCGGTCGTAGTCCTGAAGACGGTCGCGGTCCTGAAGGCGAGTGGAGTCCTGAAGACGGTCGTGGTCCTGAAGGCGGGTGGGGTCCTGGAGGCGGGTGGAGTCCGGGAGGGTGCGGTCGGCTTCCTGGGTCACGATGTTCTCCTGTGCGCGGGAGCGATGGACATCGATCCCGATTTTTCGGCCTCCGCGCCCCGACTTACTAGCACTCGCCGCCCCATAACTATTAATTTCCTGACATGCCGACTGTGCTGCGCTGGGTGGATTTCGCGTACGGCCTGCCCTACCACGCGGCGCTGGTGCCGGTGAGCGGCGGCCGTCGTGACCGGCCCGAGCCGCACAGTCATGCCGATTTCCATGAGTTCGTCTTCGTGACCGCGGGGGCCGGCGCGCAGCGCGTCGGCGAGGCGGAGATGCCGCTGCGCGCGGGCGACGTGGTGCTGGTCCGGCCGCACGACCGGCACGAGTTCGCGGGTACGGCGGCCGATGGGATGCGCTTCATCAACATCGCCTTCCCCAGTTGGCGCTGGCGTGCCTTCGCCGATCTCGCCGGGCTGGCGGGCACGGCGGAATGGGAGCGGCGCGACCTTCCCCTGGCGGCGCGTACCGACCTGGACGGGCCGGTCGCGGCGGAGTTCGCCCGCGTGCTGGCCGTCTATTCCGGCGTGCCGCGCGTACTCGACCTGGTCGGGCTGTGGACGGCGGTCGTCCCGCTCCTGGAACGGGCCGACGGCACCGCCGTGGACCAGCGGCCGGGCTGGCTGGTGGCGGCCTGTGTGGCGATGAGCCGCGAGGAGAACCTGCGCGACGGGCTGCCCCGGCTGCTCGCGATGGCCGCGGTCAGCCCGGGGCATCTGGCCCGTTCCATGCGTACGCACTACGGGTGCACGCCGATCGCGTTCGTCGCCGGGCGCCGCCTGGAGCATGCCGCGCTGCTGCTCACCACGACGACCGAGGGCATCGGCCGGATCGCCCAGCGCTGCGGTTTCTCCGGCCAGTCGTACTTCGGCAGGCTCTTCCACGAGAAATACGGCCTGGCGCCCCGCGACTATCGGGAGGCCACCCGGCGGGCGGTGGTTCCTGCGGCCCTGGACACCCCACACATCAAGTGATTAGATGACTTCACTTGGGCGAAGGACGCATGGTGCGGCCGCCCGATCCACCTCCGGCGGACACGAGCACGCCCTCCCACTCGACGCCCACGTACGAGACGCCCCCCAAGATCGAACAGGAGGCCGGGCATGATCCGGTCGCGTTTACTGTGCATGGCCGCCATCTGCGCCGTCGTCACCCCGCTCGCCCTCACGGGCTGCTCCTCCAGCGGTGACACGGCGAAGGAGGCGGGCAAGACCGAGCTGAAGCTGTACAACGACAAGGGCGCCTGGAGCAAATACTTCGACCAGATGGGCGCCCTGTCCAAGCAGCAGATCGGGCTGTCGATGAAGCCGGTCGGCTACACCGACGAGCCGACGTACCAGGCGTTCATCAAGGCGTCCTTCCGCACCGACGTCAAGCCCGACCTGTTCACCTGGACGACCGGCGGCGGGCTGGCCGAGGTCGTCGCCCAGAAGCAGCTGGCCGAGACGACCGCCCTCTGGCAGGAGGCCATCAAGAACGGCGACCTGTCGGCTGACCTGGCGAAGTATTACACCGTGGGCGGGAAGCAGTACTGCGTGCCGCTGAACGCCGCCTACTGGGGGATGTTCTACAACAAGAAGGTCTTCGACAAGTACGGTCTCAAGCCCCCCACCACGTGGGACGAGCTGATCAAGATCGCCGACACGCTGAAGAAGAACGGCGTGCCCGCGTTCTACCACACCTCGGTGCTGTTCTCCTTCGTCTGGTTCGAGCAACTGCTCGCCGGCACCGACCCCGACCTGTACGACCGCCTGTCCACCGGCCAGGCGAAGTACACCGATCCCGGCGTGGTCGAGGTCATGAAGCGGTGGAAGTCGATGATCGACGCCGGATACTTCAACAACGCCGGCGACAAGACCGACCCGGGTGACGTGCTCAAGACCGGCAAGACCGCGATGGTGTCGTTCGGCACGTGGTTCAACACGAGCATGACGCAGCGCGATCTGAAGGCCGGCACCGACTACGGCTACTTCACGATCCCGAACGTCAACCCCGCGCTGCCCAAGACCTCGATGATCTTCGAGAGCGGCCCGCTCTGCTCGCTGGCCAAGGCGCCCGACCCCGAGGCCAGCACGAAGTATCTCAAGTGGTGGGTGACGCCGGCCGCGCAGGAGAAATGGGCGACCGCCAGGGGAGACGTCTCGGCCAACCCCAAGGTCGCCATCACCGACCAGGCCATCGCGGAGGTCAGCAAGGCGGCGGGCAGCGGACAGTATCGCCTGGTCAACCGCTATTTCGAGGCCACGCCGCCGCCCGTGCTCACGGCCGCGCTGGACGGTTTCGGCGCCTTCCTCGTCAAGCCGGACAGCTACCAGAAGGTCCTTGAGGACATCCAGGGTGCCGCCGACGAGTATTGGAGCAGCCACCAGCCCGGCAGCTGAGGTTCGGAGCGCACCGGCACCTGTACGAATTCTGTACGCCGCGCTTGCAGGCTGATCATCAGCGGGTGCCGCGTGCGGCCTCCACTCCTTTCGATGCCCCCCTGGAACTGTTCTTGAGGAGAAACCTGTGCAGGCCCGACTCCGTCGTTCGGCCGCGCTGCTTGCCGGTGCGCTCATCCCCCTCTCGCTGCTCACCGGCCAACCGGCCGGAGCCGCGTCCGCCGATCCCCTGACCGACGCGTTCGCCCGCGCGGCCGCCACGTACGAGGTGCCCCGCGACCTGCTGGTGTCCCTCGCCTACTCCGAAACCCACCTGGACGGCCACCGCGGCCAGCCCAGCGCGTCCGGCGGCTACGGCGTGATGCACCTGGTCAGCAACCCCGTCAAGCAAACTCTTGAGCGCGCGGCCACGCTGACGAAGCAGCCCGTCTCGGCCCTGAAGGCGGACGCCGCGGCCAACATCACCGGCGGCGCCGCCGTGCTGCGCGCCTACGCCGACGAGCTGGGGCTGGACGCCAAGGCCCGCAAGGACGCCGCCAAGTGGTATCAGGCGGTGGCCAAGTACGGCGGCGCCTCCTCGCCGGAGGTCGCCCGCCTGTACGCCGACACCGTCTACGACCTGATGGCCCAGGGGATCCGCGCCACCACCCCGGAGGGGGAGGCCGTCACGGCGGCGCCGCGGGTCGTCGAGCCCGAGCGCGGCTCGTACGCCAAGGCGCAGGAGCTGGGCAAGACCGACACGCTCGCGGCGGCGGTCGACTACCCGGGGGCGACGTGGGCGGCGGCGCACAGCAGCAACTTCGCCGTCTCCAACCGCCCGACCAGCGACGCGATCGACCGCATCGTCATCCACGTCACCCAGGGCACCTACGCCGGGACGATCGACTGGTTCCAGACCGGGCCGCGGCCGAACCCCACGTCGGCGCACTACGTCATCCGCTCGTCCGACGGCGCCATCACCCAGATGGTCAGGGAGAAGGACCGGGCCTTCCACGCGGGTGACTACAACAGGCGCTCGGTCGGCATCGAGCACGAGGGCTGGGTGGACAACGCCTCCTGGTTCACCGACGCGATGTACCGCTCCTCGGCGGCGCTGACCCGCAACATCGCCGACCGGTACGGCATCCCCAAGGACCGGGCGCACATCGTCGGCCACAGCGAGGTGCCCGGCGCCGACCACACCGACCCGGGTCCGAACTGGAACTGGACCACGTACATGAACTACGTCACCGGTGGCAGCGGCCCCACCAACCCGCACACCGCCGAGTCGGTCTGCGGCAGCGGGTTCAAGGTGATCGACTCGGCGCCTCTGGGCACGGCGGGCACCGTCTACCTGACCTACAACTCGACCACCGGATACAACTGCGTGGCCACCATCAAGCAGACCCAGCTCGGTACGGCCTCGGCCACCAGCGCCTACCTGGAGGTGGAGGACCAGGCGCGCCTCAGCGACAGCGGTAACTTCGCCTACTACGCGGGTCCGGTGCGGGCCAACGCGGCCGGCAAGTGCGTCAAGTGGGGCGGCAAGGCCGGCGCGTCCACCTACGACAGCCCGTCCGAGCACTGCGGATAGCCGCAACGTCTCGGCAGCGACACCTGGGCCCCGACGCATCGCCGTCGGGGCCTTCGTCATGTCAGGCGGTCATCGGACCCAGCGTGGTCACTGGGCCGGAGTGGGACGCCGCCGGTTCCAGGAGTCGAGGATGTGCGTGCGCATCGCCGCGGCCGCCGCCTCGGGATCGCCGGCCGAGATCGCGTCGCTGATCGCCTGGTGCTCGTCCAGCGTCTGGCGCATGACCTCCTCGTTGTACTGGCCGTGGTAGCGCATGCTGGTGCGGGCCTTGTCGTGGATGCTGTTGACGATGGCGCGGCCGAGCCGGTTGCGGGAGGCCGCCATGATCACGTCGTGGAAGCGGACGTCGGCCGCGCCGAAATCGGGGGGAGAGGCGAGGTTCGACCGCATGACGCCCAGCGCCTCGGCGATGCGCTGATCGTCGTCGGGGGTGCGGGCCAGGGCCGCGGCGGCGGCCATCTCGGCTTCGAGCGCGGTGCGTACGGTGACCAGCTCGTCGAGGAAGGCCGCGGTCTCGTCGTGCGCGATCACTGAGGTGAGCACGACGTCGTCGAGGAGGTTCCACTGCCTCGGCTCGGTGACCTGGGTGCCGCGACCGTGCTCGATCCGGACCAGGCCCTTCTCCTGGATCACCTTGACCGACTCGCGGATCACCGTGCGGCTGACGCCGAACTCCTCGCACAGGTCGGCCTCGGGCGGCAGCGTCGCACCCGGGCGCAGCGTGCCGCGGATGATGTCGTCGACCAGCTGCTCGACCACCGTGGTGCCCAGCTTGGGGGCGCGCTCGCGGCGGGGCCGCTTCGCGGGTGGCCGCACCGCGTCGTCCGTCCACGGACCCTCCGCGTGCTGAGTCAACGTGCCCTCCCTTGATCACGACAGCGCCTTGAGTATAGGCCATTGTGTCGACGTCATTCGTATGATGTCATATCTCGAAACATGCCGTTAACGGAGGCCCTATGAGACGACGCAGTCATGCCGCGTACCGCCGTGCGGTACCTGCGGCCACCGCCGCCGCGGCGGTTCTTCTCGCCGTCGCGGCCTGCGGTCCCCCCAACCCCACGGCTTCGTCGAAGCCGACCGGCGCCGCCTCCCAGTACGGGTTCAGCACAGCCGAGCAGAAGGACGGCAAGCTCGTGGTCTGGGTGGACTCCACCCGGCTCGACGCCGCGAAGGCCTACCAGACGGCCCACCCGAACGTGCCGCTGGACATCGTCACCTACGACGGCAACGCCAACGGCTCCAACACCCTCAAGACCAAGGTGCAACTGTTCAACCGGGCCGGCGAGGGCTGGCCGGACGTCGTGTTCACCACCGACAACAACACCGCCTCCTGGGCCTCGCAGGGTGATGACGCCTTCGTCGCCCCGCTCAACAAGGGCCTGCTCGACGACGCCACGCTGAGCGGCTTCGCCAAGGGCGCGCTCGACGTGTGCGCCATCGACGGCACGGTCTACTGCCTGCGCAACGACCTGGCCCAGGTGGTGCTCTGGTACAACAAGAAGCTGCTCGACAAGTTCGGCTACACATTGCCCAAGACGTGGGAGGAATACACCGCGCTGGGGGAGAAGGTGGCCGCCGAGCACCCGGGATACATCATCGGCACGGCCGGTGACGCGTGGGCGCCGGAGATCTACATGTGGGGCGGCGAGTGCCCGGCCAACCAGGTCACCGGCGCCAAGGCGATCACCGTCAAGGCGACGGACGCCAAGTGCGTACGGACCGCGCGGATGCTGGACAAGCTCGTCGCGAACAAGACGATGTCCATGCTGCCGCTGTTCGGCCCCGACTTCGTCAAGAACCAGGGCGACAAGGTGCTCATGCTGCCCGGCCCGGCCTGGTACGGCGGGGCGGTGTTCCAGGGGACGATCAAGACCCCGAAGGGCCAGCTCGCGGTCGGCGACGCGCTGCACTGGGCGGACCAGACCCAGCCGGTGACCGGCAACGTCGGCGGCGGCACCTGGTGGCTGTCGCGGCACACCGCGCGCCTGAAGGCGGCCAAGGACTTCATCAGCTGGGTCGCCACCGCCGACGAGTATCAGGTCGCCCTCTCGCCGGGCTACCCCGCCTTCTCGGCCGCCGCGACGAAGTGGATCAAGAAGCAGCAGGACAGCGGCTACTACGCCGGTGACATCGCCGCCCCGATCGCCGCCGCGGCCGGACAGGTCTGGCCCGGCTGGGGCTCGCCGGAGTTCAGCCAGGAGGCGGTCTGGGCCAAGACCGTCATCCCCGCCCAGACCGCCGGCAAGACCATCGAGTCGCTGCTGCCGGACTGGCAGACGGCGATCGAGCAGCAGGCTCAGGTGTCCGGATACCAGGTCACCAAGTGAGCGTTACGCACGTGCGGAGTCGTTCCTGGCGGCCTGCCGCCGGGCACGTCTTCGTCTCCGGGTACGTGGTGCTGCTGGTCGCGTTCGGCATCGCGCCCACGGTGTACGCGCTCAACCTGGCCTTCACCGATGGCGAGGGGCGCTTCGCCGGGATCGGCAACTTCCTGCGTACCGCCCAGGACTACCGGTTCGTGGCCGCGCTCGGGCACGTGGCGACCTACCTCGTGCTGTGGCTGGTCACCCTGACCGTGCTCGTGCTGCTGCTCGCGCTGGTGGTGCACCGGCTCGCCTCGCGCTGGTCGCGGGCCGCGCTGCGGTTCGTCTACTACGTGCCGGGCGCGCTGGCCGGGGCGTCGAGTGTGCTGCTGTGGCTGTTCATGCTGGATCCCTCGGTGAGCCCGGTCGACGGCCTGGTCCGCTCGCTGTGGGGTGACACGTTCGTGCAGGTGATCGCGCCGGGCCACCTGCCGTGGATCTTCACGATCATCGCCTTCTGGACCGGCGCGGGCGGCTGGATCACGGTCATGTACGGCGCGTTGAACAGCATCCCGTACACGGTGATCGAGGCGGCGCGGGTGGACGGCGCCGGACCGGTGAAGACGGCGCTGCGGGTGCAACTGCCGATGCTGCGCAAGTGGATCGTCTACATGCTCATCCTGTCCCTCGCGGCGGGCACGCAGCTCTTCGTCGAGCCGCAGCTCGTCTCGCAGGCCGGGTTCGGGGTGGTCGGGACCGACTACTCGCTCAACCAGCTCGCCTATCTGTACGCCTTCGACCAGAACGACTTCAACGGCTCGGCGGCGATCGCGATCGACCTGCTCATCGTGGCGTTGTGCTGCGCCGGGCTGTTCGTCGCGCGGGGAGGTCTCTTCGATGCGGACTGATCAACGGCCCGGCGTCATCCGGCTGGTCGGCCGGGGGCTGATCGCCGCGCTGCTGCTGGCCTTCGCGCTGTTCTTCGTCCTGCCGATGGTGTGGCTGCTGCTCGCCTCGACCAAGAGCCCGGCCGACCTGATCCATGCCAACCCCCTGTCACCCGGCTCGATCGGCTCGCTCGTCACGAACTGGCAGCACCTCATGTCCTTCCAGGACGGGGCGGTGCTCACGTGGATGACGAACTCCGTCGTCTACTCGGCGCTCTCGGTGGCGCTGACCCTGCTGGTCGGCATCCCGGCCGGCTACGCGATGGCGCTCATGCGGTTCGGCGGACGCCGCCTGCTGCTCATCGTCACCCTTGTGGTGATGCTGATGCCGGCCACCGCCCTGGTGCTGCCGATCTTCCTGGAGCTCAGCTACCTCGGGCTGGTCAACAAGACGGCCTCGGTCGTGCTGCCGATGTCGTTCTTCCCCTTCGGCGTGTACCTGACCTACATCTACTTCTCCACCAGCGTCCCCGGCGACCTGCTGGACGCGGCCCGGCTCGACGGCTGCGGCGAGAGCGCGACCTTCTTCCGGGTGGCGCTCCCGCTGGCCAAGCCGGTCGTCGCGCTGGTCGCCTTCTTCAGCTTCGTCAACAACTGGAACAACTTCTTCCTGCCGTACGTGATGCTGCCGAACAGCGGCAACTACCCCATGCAGGTCGGCCTGACGCAGATGCTGGCCGCGACCCCCACCTTCAACCCCGTCGTCGGTGCCAACGCCGAGGTGCAGCCGCCCGAACTGGTGCTGGCCACCCTGCTCTCCATCGCGCCGGTGTTGCTGGTGTTCCTGTTCTCTCAGCGCTTCCTGGTCGCCGGGCTGACCGCCGGCGCGACCAAAGGATGAGGAGTATATGACCGACAGCTCCGCCCGGCGCCCGCCCGTTGTCACGGCGAGCGTCCCCGTCATCGAGCCACCGGCCTGGGCGCTGTCCCAGCGCGCGCTGTTCGACCTGCTGGACAGCGGGTGGCGGCTGTTCTCCTCCCGCTACACCCGCCCTGACGGCTCGCTGCGCTACTCCGGCCGGCTGTCCAGCCGCGACGGCGCGGACGACTTCTTCGAACCGTTCTTCAACTGGCCCCAGCTCTACCTGCTGGGCGGCGCGGACGACCTGCTCCCGGCGTGCGCACACCACTGGGAGGGTGTGGCGGCGCAGATGACCGAGCTCGGCATGTTCGCCGACGAGTTCGAGATCGGCTACGACTGGTTCCACCAGGGTGAGAGCCTGCTCTTCACCTACTTCCTCACCGCCGCCGACCCGGCGGCCTGGGCGGAGCGGGCGACCCGGTTCGCCGATCTCTACCTGGGCCCGGCCAACTACGACCCGGACCATCGCATCATCAAGGCCCCGCACAACGGCAGCGGGGGAGCCCGCGACGGGCTGTCCGACACGCCCGCCTATCCCTGGACCGAGGCCGAGGCCGCGCAGTACGGCTACCCGCTGGACTGGCTGGTCCCGGCCGACGCGCCGGTGCCGCCGCTCGCCGACGACCCGCGGCTGGGCGCGGAGATGCGCGAGCGCCTGGGCCGGGGCGACGCGGTCGGCAACCTGAGCGTGGCCGGCCTGGTCTGCAACGCCTTCCTGGTCTCCGGCGACGAGCGGTATGCCGCATGGCTGCGCGAGTACGTCGGCGCCTGGCAGCGCCGGGCCCAAGAGAACGGCGGGATCGTCCCGGACAACGTCGGCCTGGACGGTGTGGTCGGCAGCCGGTTGGACGGGCGCTGGTACGGCGGCCACTACGGCTGGACCTGGCCGCACGGCATGTACAGCGTCGGCCAGGCGAGCGCCGTCGGCGCGCTCAGTGCCGCGCTGGCCACGCGGGACGACGGCTACCTCGACCTGCTCCGGTCGCTGCTGGACGCGATCATCGGCCTGGGCGTCAAGCTGCCGTTCAGCCAGAGCGACTCGGCCAACCAGGGCCGCTGGCGCGCTCATCTCGGCTCGGACGTGGACACCTCCACCCTGC
This sequence comes from Nonomuraea sp. CA-143628, assembly GCF_050942315.1. Lineage (NCBI taxonomy): Bacteria > Bacillati > Actinomycetota > Actinomycetes > Streptosporangiales > Streptosporangiaceae > Nonomuraea > Nonomuraea sp. CA-143628. The sequence goes on along the minus strand of NZ_CP192072.1, from coordinate 9,609,421 downwards.
TCGTGCCCTACCGGCACAGCGACAGAGGCTGGTTCGACTACAACCCGATCCAGACCTCGGTCCCGTTCGCGCTCTGGCACCACACCGGCGCGGCCGAGGACCGGGCGCGCCTGGACGCGCTGCGCGCCGCGGCCGGTTATGACTGGGCGACGGTGCGGCCGTTCCGCGACAAGGAGGAGGCCGGGCACGAGGAGCCGTGGTACGCCTACCTGTGCGGCGACAACCCGGACTACCCCCAGCAGATCCTCGCCGCCGCGCACGCCCAGGCCCGGCGCCGCATCGCGCTGCTGCTCGCCAACGCCGACCGGGACCTGCCGGAGGAGGCGATCCACCTGTGGCAGAACGTCAACCCGGTGGTCACCGAGGCGCTGGCCCAGACGATGTGGGGCGGCCCGCAGGTCGTCTACAACGGCGGCCTGCAGCAGGCCAGGGTCCGCTACTTCGACGCCGAACGCCGCCGCCCCGGCGTTCCGGAGCAGGTCGCCGCGCTGGTCAGCGCGATCGAGCCGGAGGCCACCGTGGTCACGCTGGTCAACCTCTCGGCCACCGACGACCGGGTGCTCATCGTCCAGGCGGGGGCGTTCGGCGAGCACGAGATCGCCACCGCCGTCGCGACCGGGGCCGAACCCGGCTGGACCGGCCACGACACCGAGTACATCCACCACCGGCCGGTGCCGTCGGCCACCGAGCTCACGGTCGGCGGCCCGCACCTCACGGTGGAGCTACCGGCCGGCACCACCGTCACGCTGACCCTGCGGCTGCGCCTGCACGCTTACCAGCCGTCGTACCGGCAGCCGTGGGACTGAGCCTTTCCGCCTCGCGGTCTTTCGCGACCGGGTCATTCGTACGGCCAGGAGGGCGAGGGCGGGCACGGGCAGCGCCAGGTAGATCAGGCCGGCCAGCCATTGCCCGGCCGCCACGCCCGGCGCGCCGCGCGGGGTCACCTGCGCGAACCAGTCCCCGGCCAGCACCGGCCCGTACAGCAGGAGCAGGCCGGCCACCACCTGCGCCGCGGCGACGGCCGCGAGCAGCCGTGTGCGATCGCTTCGGGTGATCCTCTGGGGCAGCGGGTCGACCCCGGCCAGCACCCAGCAGCACAGCAGCCCGGTGCCGAAGAACAGGCCCTGGGTGAGCAGGTGGACCGCCTGGTTGGTGACCGACCAGGCCAGCCACTCGGTGCCGTACAGGACGAGGACCGGCAGGACGTAGACGGCCAGTAGGGTCGTCGGATGAGTGAGCCGCCTGGCCAGGGGGCTGTTCAGGATGGCGGAGACGACGTCGCCGTACTGTGAGCGGGGTGTGATGGCCCGCGCGGTCAGCGTCAGCGGTGCCCCGAAGGCCAGCAGCAGCGGGCCGACGACGTTGAGCACCGTGAACTGCAGCGCGTGCGCCGATGGCATGGCCCGCGCGTAGGCGCTTACGCCGCCGGCGAGCACCACTGCCAGCACCGCCACCCCGGCGAACCAGGCGATCGTCCGGCCCACCGGCCACGGCAGGCCGGCCCGGGCGAGCCTGCGCAGCCCGGCCAGATAGCCGATGACCGGAAGCGTCAGGGCGAGCAGGACCAGCGGGTTCGGCCGGAACTCGGTGATCAGGTGGCCGATCGAATAGGGCGCCAGGTTGTAGCCCAGCAGGTCGTCGTGGCTGCCGGTGGTCGGCGGCGCGGAGCGCGACAGGCCGACGGCCAGGCCCATGGCCGCCGCCATCACCACGATCTCGCCGGTGGCCAGCCGGACGAACGTGCCGCGCGTGGAGCGTCCGGCGATCCCGGCGACGGTCCGACGGCGGTGCGTCCACCCGATGACGCCCAAGGCCACCAGCGCCGTCACCTTGGCCAGGACGAGCGTGCCGTACCTCGTCGTCCACAACTGCGACACCGAGTCCAGCCGGACCCAGGCGCCGGCCACTCCGGACACGGTCACCGCGACGAAGCAGCACAGGGCCAGCGTGCTGAATCTGGCGACGACGCCGGCCAGCCGGTCCGAGCGGCGGAAGTGGATCAGCACGGCCACCAGGCCGCCGGCCCACACGGCCGCCGCGAGCAGGTGCGTCATCAGCGCCGAGACCGCGACGTCGTGGTCTCCGGCCGAGGCGGCGTGACCGACGTAGGTGGGCGGCAGCAGGCCGAACGCGGCGGCCACGAGCAGGGCCACCGCCCACCGGGGGCGCCGGCCGTCCCGTACCCGCGAGGAGCCGAGCACCACGACCGTGGCCGTGCACGTCACCACGAGCATGGCCTGCGTCTGGGGGAGGGCGGTGCCGAAGTTCAGCAGGGTGAAGTCGCCGAACACGTGGCTCGCCGGGAGGCTGAGGATGTTCGCGAGCGTCAGCAGGTAGGTCAGCAGCGCGCAGACCGCCCAGCCCAGTGCCCAGCCGCCCGCCGCGCGTACGCAGGCGCTCGCCTCCGGCGCGTCGCGCCGGGTCAGGACCACCCCGGCGACCAGGGTCCCCACCGTGCCGACGGAGCACACCTCCAGCGCCAGCCACGCCAGCGGTACTCCCCAGACGGTCAGCGGATCGGGTGTCGGGAGTCCCTTGATCGGCGGCGGCGTTCCGCCTCCGCCGACCCATAACGCGCCTACCAGCGCCAGGACGCCGACTGCGACGGCGACACCGGCGTATAACAGCGCCCGACGCCCGGATGACAGCACCAGCGTCCTCCTTTGTCAGGGGGTGTCCCTCCGTTGGGTAAGCGTCCCCCTATCGACGGGTACGTCCGCGTCTCTGTGGTGGTTCGATGGCCGCCGGGGACGGATTTATCGCCTTGTTCTTCCGCGCAGCTCGGCGCCGGTGTCGGCGATCGCGGTGATCGCGGCGGTTTCCGCGGCGGTTTCCGTGGCGGCGGCCGGGCCGGGCAGGACGGGCTTGAAGGCGTAGACCAGGGCGGCGGTGGCGATGGCGCCGGTGTTCAACGCCAGCGCCCGGTCGTTGATGTTCGTCGTGGTGTCGCAGGCCTTGTGGTAGCACGCGTCGTACGGCTGTCCGGCCGTACCTCCGAACAGGGCCGCCTCCTGGGCCGTCTTGATGCCCTCGCCGCCGGTGAACAGGCCACCGGAGGCGATGCCCGCCGCGATGAACGGGCCGTAGTCGGAGCGGCCGTCGAAGTCGGTCCCGTTGTGGCCCTGCTGCAGCAGGTCGTAGTAGGTCTCGAACAGCTTCTCGATCTCGGCCGAGCCGGGCGGGCCGGCGGGCTCGCCCGTGGCGTCGGAGTCGTCACCATCGTAGATCTTGAGGGCGTAGTTCGGCGAGGCGATCATGTCGTAGTTGAGGTAGAGCTTGATCCTGCTCCGCCGGGCGGGAGTCAGGTGCTCCACGTAGAACTTCGAGCCCAGCAGGCCCAGCTCCTCCGCGCTCCACCAGGCGAAGCGGAGCTTGTTCCGGGTGGGGATCTTGCCGAGCGCCTCGGCTACGGCCAGGAGCGCGGCGCTGCCCGAGCCGTTGTCGTTGATGCCCGGCCCCTCCAGGACGGAGTCCAGATGCGCCCCGGACATGACCACCTTGTTCGGGTCGCCCCAGGGGGAGTCGGCGATCACGTTGGAGGTGGTGCGTACCTCGCTGATCGTGTCGGTCTTCAGGTGGACCGTCGCCCCCGTGGCGAGCTCCTGGCCGACCGCGAAGGAGGCGCCGACGACCGGGATGGAGACCGGTTCGCCGAGGTTGCCCCGCGGAGTCTCGGTACGGCCCGGCTGACCCTCGTTGAAGATGATCGCGGCCACGGCGCCCGCCGCCTGGGCGTTCCGCGCCTTGAGGAGGAAGGTGCAGGTGCCGCGCTGCAACAGCGCGATCTTGCCCGGCGTGAACCCGGCGAAGTCGGCGGCCTCGCAGCCAGAGGTGGAGCTGCCCGGTGTCGGCCCGGGCGGCAGGACCAGGTCGACGTTCTGCAGGGCCGCGATGACGTCGCCGCGCCCGGAGTAGCTCATCGTGGCGAAGTCGCCGAGGCTGGAGCCGTCGGGCGGGGTCGGGGCGTAGACCTTGGGCGCCGGGGCGACCCGCTCCATCAGCGCGGTGGATCTCTCCTGATAGAAGGGGAAGTCGAATGGCTGAACGGTCACCTGATAACCGGCGGCTTTGAGCTTGGCGGCCACGTAGTCGCGCGAGGCGTCGTGGCCGCGGGTGCCCGCCGCGCGGGTGCCGCGGTGGATGTTGGCGATGGCCTGCAACGCCCGCAGGTGCTCCTTGACCGCCGTGAGGGCCCCGAAACCGACCAGCCTCCCCTCGGCAGGGCCGGGGGCGGCGTCGGCGTGAGCGGCGACGGGGGCGAGGGTGAGTGCCGCGACCACGGTGAGGGCGCGGTAGACACCCCCGCGCATGACGGTACGCATAGGGCTCCTCCAACTGGCGGTGGGTGCAGTGCGATCCGGACACCATCAGCCGGGAAGAACCTGGCGACCGCCAGTCAGATGATCACCCCATACTAGGAGCCGCCCCCACGAAAACCGGACACCCTCCGGCAGCCAGGCATGTCGTGGCGCTGTCCGAGGTAGCCGCACCTGTTGCTTTATCCGAGGTAGCCGCCCATGGTGCGGAAGTAGTCGGTGGCCGCGTGCTCGGCGCCGTCCGGTGTCCGCAGCCGTTTGACCACCAGCCCGCGTCGCTGCCCGGTCCGCGCGTCCGCGCCGGCGACGATGACCACGCCATCCCCCTCCCGGATGAAGATCCGTCCGGGGGTGCCTCCGTAGCGGGCCTGCGACACCGCGGCCGAGACGATCTGGATCCGCTCGCCGCGATGGCGGGTGAACGCGTTCGGGTACGGGTCGGACTGGGCGCGGACCAGCCGCTCCAGATCCTCCGCCGGCCAGGACCAGTCGATCCGGCCGTCCTCGACCGACCGCTTGTGGAAGAAGCTGGCCTGGGTACGGTCCTGGGGGACCCAGCGCGCACGGCCGGAGGCGATCAGGTCCAGCGACTCCCGTACGAGCGGCTCGATCAGGTCCACCGTCCGGTGGAAGAGGTCGGTCGTGGTGTCGTCGTCCTTCACGGGTACGGCCCGCTGCAGCAGGATGTCGCCCGCGTCGAGCTCGGCGTTCATGCGGTGCGCGGTGACGCCGACCTCCCGCTCGCCGTTGATCAGGGCCCAGATCAGCGGCGAGAAGCCCGCGTACGCCGGAAGCAGCGAATCATGGATGTTGAGCGTGCCGTGCGGCGGCAGATCGAAGATCTCCGGCGGCAGCCAGGTCCGCCAGTTGTTGGCGACGATGATGTCCGGCGCGGCGTCCCGGAGCGTCTGGAGGAGGCCGTCGTCGTCGGGCCGGTTGCGCAGCAGCACCGGCACGTCGTGCCGCTCCGCGAGCTCCGCGACCGAGTCGTCCCAGATCTTCTCGTAGGCGTGCTCGCTCTTGGGATGGGTGACGGCGAGGACCACGTCGTGGCCGGAGTCGAGCAGGGCGCGTAATGTCCGATGGCCCCACGTCTGGTACCCGAACATGACCACTCGCATGATCGATCCTCTCTGTCATGTTTCTTGAAAGGTTAGCCTTACCTTATCTACTATTGCCCCGATAAGGGAGGCGATGCCGCGGTGGAGACCCTGCCGAGTGGTCCGGACACGATCTACGACATCCTGGGAGTCGGATTCGGGCCATCCAACCTGGCGCTGGCCATAGCCGTCGACGAGCACAACGCGCGGGTCCCGGAAGCGGACCGGCTGCGCGCCGGGTTCCTGGAGAAGCAGGCCGCCTTCGGCTGGCATCGGGGGATGCTGCTCGACGACGCCACCATGCAGGTGTCGTTCCTGAAGGACCTGGTCACCATGCGGGACCCGGCGAGCGACTTCAGCTTCCTGTGCTACCTGAAGGAGCGCGGCAGGCTGGTCGACTTCCTCAACCACAAGACGCTGTTCCCGTTACGGATCGACTTCCACGGCTACTTCGAGTGGGCCGCGGCCCGGATGCGGGAGATGGTCGAGTACTCCGCCGAGGTCCTGTCCATCGAGCCGGTCGTCACGGAGGACGGCGAGGTCCCCCTGTTCGACGTGACCAGCCGCGACCCCGGCGACCCGGAGCGCGTCATCGTCCGCCGGACCCGCAACATCTGCGTCGCCACCGGCCTCGAACCCCACCTGCCGCCGGACGCCGCCCTGTCCGACCGGGTGTGGCACAACAGCGAGCTGATCCCGCGCGTGGCCGCCCTCACCGAGGCCGGCGTCGAGGTGCGCCGGATCCTGGTGCTCGGGGCCGGGCAGAGCGCGGCGGAGACGGCCGACTATCTCCACCGGACCTTCACCGGTGCGGAGGTGTGCGCGGTGTTCGCGAAGTACGGCTACACCCCGGCCGACGACAGCCCCTTCGCGAATCGGATCTTCGACCCCGAAGCCGTCGACACCTTCTTCCAGGCTCCGCCCCCGGTCAAGCAGGCGCTCCACGACTATCACCGGGGCACCAACTACTCGGTGGTCGACATGGACCTCATCGAGGCCCTGTACGCGACCATGTACCGCGAGAAGGTCCAGGGCAACGAACGCCTGCGCATCCTCAAGGTCTCCCGCATCAGGGACGTCAGCGTCAACGGCGACCGCCTGGACGTCACGGTGGAGTTCCTGCCCACCGGCGAACGGGAGGTGCTGGCCACGGACATCCTCGTGCACGCCACCGGCTACCGCCCCCAGGACATCGGCGCCGTGCTCGGCGAGACGGCCAAGCTCTGCCTGCGCGACGAGGAGGACGAGGTCCGGATCGGCCGCGACTACCGCGTCGAGGTGCCCTGGCACGTGTCGGCCGGCATCTACGTACAGGGGGCCAGCGAGCACACGCACGGCATCACTTCCACCCTGCTGTCCACCACGGCCGTCCGCGCCGGCGAGATCCGCGACTCGCTGCTCGCCAACCGCGCGCGAGCCACGAGCTAGTGGTATCCCTGCGCCCACAACCTTTGCTGAAGCAGCCGAAGCAGCCGGTCGGCGGTGTCGCCGCGACGAACGCGGGCCGCAGCGCGTGGCTGGCGGTGTGCCTGGTGCTGCTGGCCGTCGCCTGCGTCCTGAGCATCGTCATCGGCACCAAGAACATCGCGCCGGACACGGTCTGGAACGCCTTCGCCCACTTCACCAACACCGACGACCAGGTGCTCGTACGCGAGCTGCGCGTCCCCAGGACCGCGCTGGGCCTGCTGGTCGGCGCGGCGCTGGGCATCGCGGGCGCGCTCCTCCAGGCCGTGACCCGCAACCCGCTGGCCGACACCCAGATCCTCGGCGTCAACGCGGGCGCGGGCCTGTTCGTGGTCTTCGCGATCGGGGTGCTGAGGCTCACCGGGATCTGGTCGTACGTGTGGTTCGCCTTCCTCGGGAGCGCCGTCGCGATGGTCCTGGTGTACGCCCTGGGGTCGGTGGGCAGCAGGGGCGCGACGCCGATCCAGCTGACGCTCGCCGGAGTGGCGCTGGGCGCGGTCATGGAGGGCGTCTCGGCCGGGATCCGGCTGCTGAAGCCGCGGGCGTTCGACTACCTGCGGTTCTGGGACGTCGGCACGCTGGCGGGCCGGCCGCTGTCGATCGCGGGGGCCGTGGCGCCGTTCGTCGCGGCGGGGCTGGTCCTGGCACTGGCCGTCGCGCGTTCGCTCAACGCCATCGCCCTCGGGGACGATCTCGCCCGGTCCCTGGGCACGAACATCGCGCGGGCGCGGGCGCTGTCCATGGTCGCGGTGACCCTGCTGGCCGGCGCGGCCACCGCGGCCGTCGGCCCGATCGGGTTCGTGGGCCTGATGGTGCCGCATGCCGTCCGCTGGGTCGTCGGTCCGGACCAGCGGTGGATCTTCGCGTACACGATGGTGTGCGCGCCGGTTCTCATGCTCGCCGCCGACGTCGTCGGCCGGGTGGTCATCCGGCCGGCGGAGCTGCAGGTGGGGATCGTGACCGCGTTCGTGGGCGGGCCGGTGCTGATCTGGCTGATCCGCCGCAGAACGGTGAGCGGCCAGTGACCGGCCCGGCGGTCGGCCGGAGGGTCGTGGTCGTGCGTGGGGCGTCGGTGTCGCTGCGGTTCGGTGTGCGGACGGCGGTCATCTGCGGCGTGCTGGGTCTGGCGGCCCTCGCGGTGGGTGTGCTGGCTCTCGGCACCGGCGAGTTCGAGGTGCCCGTGGGGGAGGTGGTCCGCGTCCTGCTGGGCGGCGAGCCGGGTCCCGCGCGGCTGGTGATCATGGAGTGGCGGCTGCCACGGGTGCTGCTGTCCCTGCTCATCGGGATGGCCCTGGGGCTGAGCGGCGCCGTGTTCCAGTCGTTGATGCGCAACCCCCTGGGCAGCCCCGACGTGATCGGCTTCAACACCGGCGCCTACACCGGAGTACTGGTCACGATGATGTTCGTCGGCCGCGATTACTACCAGACGGCCGCCGGCGCGCTGGCGGGTGGCCTGCTCGCCGCCGCAGCGGTCTACCTGCTGGCCTACCGGAAGGGCGTCCAGGGGTTCCGGCTGATCATCGTGGGGATCGCGGTCAGCGCGATCCTCGGCGCGGCCAACCAGTGGTTCGTCATCAAGGTGAACCTCCAGACCGCCGTCGCCGCCGCCATCTGGGGCCAAGGCAGCCTGAACACCCTGACCTGGGACCAGGTCCTGCCCGTGGCCGTCTCGGTCGCGCTGCCGACCACGCTCCTGGTGGCGCTCGGGCCGCGCCTGTCCCTGCTGGCCATGGGGGACGACGCCGCCGCGGCGCTCGGCGTACGGACGGAGCGGTCGCGCCTGGCGTACCTCGTCATCGGGGTCGCGCTGACGGCGGTGGCGACGGCCGCCGCCGGGCCGATCTCGTTCGTCGCGCTCGCCGTCCCGCAGCTGGCCCGCCTGCTGACGCGTACGGCCGGCATCGCGCTGATGCCGTCGGCGGTCACGGGCGCGCTGCTGCTGGCCACGAGCGACTGGCTCGCGCAGCGGGCCTTCGCCCCCACCCAGCTCCCGGTCGGCATCGTCACGGTGTCGCTGGGCGGCGTCTACTTCGCCTGGCTGCTGGCCAGGCAGGCGCGCAGCCGATGACCCTGGTCACCCCCACCAACCCCCGATGCCGAGGAGGCACAGTGTCCGACAATCCCTTCGACGACGAGAACGGCACCTTCTACGTCCTGGTGAACGACGAGGAACAGCACTCCCTGTGGCCCACCTTCAAGGAGGTGCCCGGCGGCTGGCGAATCGTCTTCGGCGAAGGCGGCCAGAGCAAGCGGCAGGAGTGCCTCGACTACGTCGACGCGAACTGGACGGACCTGCGTCCCAAGAGCCTGCGTGAGAGCATGGCCCGCGCGTCGGCCCAGGTGAACGACAGCTGAACACGTCAGCCACGGCGCGGCCCCGGACGGGGTGGCGCGTTCTCCTGCGTACGGTGACCCGCAACCGGCGGCGGCTGGGCCTGGGCACCGCTCTCATCAGCCTCCACCAGGTGTGCGAGTCACTCGTACCGATTTTCATCGGTGTCATCGTCGACCGGGCCATCGGTCCCGGCGACGGTGGCGCCC